>CATOSZ010000001.1 GCA_951812805.1 uncultured Alphaproteobacteria bacterium
GTCTCGAGGATCCGCGGACTGGCAATGCCGGGCGTCACGATCTGCTGGAGATCTTGACGATCGCCCTGTGCACGGTCCTCTCGGGCGGTCAGACGGCGGTCGACATGGCGATCTTCGCGCGTGAAAAGGAGGCGTTCCTGCGGGAATTTCTCGTACTCGAACATGGCGTGCCGAGCCACGACACCTTCAGCCGGGTGTTCCGGTTGCTGGATCCGGAGGCGTTCGGCGCCTGCTTCCAGCGCTTCATGGCGCGCTTTTCCGAGACCTGCCAAGGGGTCATTGCGATCGACGGCAAGGTGGTGCGGCGATCCTACGACAAGGCGAGCGGCACGTCGGCGCTGCATATGGTCTCGGCCTGGGGCTGTGATCAGCGGCTGGTGTTGGGGCAAGTCGCCACCGACGCCAAGTCCAACGAGATCACCGCCGTGCCGAAGCTGTTGAAACTATTGAGCCTCGAGGGGACGATCGTGACCGTGGACGCCCTCAATTGCCAGCGCGCCATCGCCAGCCAGATTATCGAGCAGGGGGGTGACTACGCCCTGGCGTTGAAGGGCAATCAAGGCACGCTGCATGACGACGTGAGAACCTTCCTCGACGATCCGAAAGCCGAAGCGACCACCACCGACACCACGGTCGATGGCGATCATGGCCGCATCGAGACCCGTGCCGCTCTCGTCTCCAGCCACGTCGAGTGGCTGCAAGAGCGCCATCATTGGCCGGGCCTGAAGGCGGTCGCCAAAGTCACCCGGACCCGCGAGTGCGCGGAGAAGACGTCGAGCGAAACCGCCTACTACCTGCTCAGCCAGCCGCTCGACGCCGAGCGCTTCAATCCCGTTGCCCGGGCGCACTGGGGGGTCGAAAACCGCCTGCACTGGTGCCTCGATGTCCAAATGAACGAAGACCAAGACAGAACCCGCAAGGACAATGGACCGCACAATCTCGCCGTCCTGCGCCACATGGCGCTCAATGTCATGCGAAAGGATCCACGAAAAGACTCGCTGCGCGCCAAGTTCAAAATCGCCGCTTGGAACAACGACTATCTCCTGTCACTCCTCGGCAAATTCTGAAATGCGATTGCCCTGGATGGTAACCTATGTTTCGCGCTCTAAGGACCGTGTGTTCCATCCGCGCTTTCTGGCGTTGATGAACCACTATGTGATGGAACCGGTTGCTTGCACACCCGCGGCGGGGTGGGAGAAGGGTCAGATTGAGAACCAGGTTGGGTTCCTGCGGGGACAGCTGTTTGCGCCCAAGCCCGCCTTTGACGATCTGGATGCGCTGAACGGCTGGTTGCGTCTGCGCTGCGAGGAATTGGCGAATCGCGCCCACCCCGAACAATCGGATCGCAAGATCTCGGACGTGTTCGCAGACGAGTGCGCCGAACTGCGTCCCCTGGGCCGGGCTTTTGACGGCTATGTTGAGAAGGCCGCTCGTGTCCGCTCTACCTGTCTGGTCCAATATGCCACCAATCGCTATAGCGTCCCCTCCCGGTTCGCCGGGGAGCTTGTCTCTCTGCGCGCCTATGCGGACCGGATCGTGGTTGTGTCAGGGCAGAATGTGATTGCCGAGCACAAGCGCCGCTTTACCCGCAACGCCAGCTATTTCGAGCCCTGGCATTACCTGCCCCTACTCGACCGCAAGCCCGGCGCGCTGAGAGATGGCGCGCCCTTTGTGGGTTGGCAATTGCCTGAGGCGATGCACCGGGTCAGGGCGCATTACATGGCCGGCAAAGGCGGGGACCGGGAGTTTGTCGATCTGCTCCTGCTGGCCCAGGATCACGGGATCGAGGTGGTCGAGATAGCCTGTGAACTGGCCGTGGAGCAGAACACGCTGCGCCTTCCGGCCATCATCAATCTGATCAACCAACTGGTGGAGCCGGTCATCGCGCCATGGGGCGAGAGCCACGCCTATCCGCAACTGACCTTGCGGCCCGAAGCGGACTGCAAGCGCTATGAGACGCTGTGCGTTGCCGGGGAGGCCGTCGCATGAAAGCTTTGATAGACCAACTGATCGCCCTGAGGCTGTATGGAATGGCGGCTTGCGCCGAAGCTTTGCTGGCCGCGCGCAAGCCGCCAAGTCTGACCACTGCGATAAAGCAACTGATCGACGCCGAGACTGTAGAGCGCCGGGTGCGCTCTATCCAGCACCAAATGCGGGCCTCGAAGTTCCCCCACCATAAGGACTTCGCCACTTTCGATTACGGCCTAGCCGCCGTCACCCAAGCGCAAATCGACCCCTTCTGCTCAGGGCAGTTCACCCAGGAGGCCCACAACCTCATTCTGGTGGGCGGAACCGGTACGGGCAAAACCCACATCGCCATTGCTCTGGGGACGCTGTTGATCAATCAGGGAAAGAAGGTCCGTTTCTTCAACGCCGTCGATCTGATCAATGCGCTGATCAAGGAACAGGCCGAAGGCAACGCCGGCAAGATCATCCGGCAACTGACGGCCATGGATTGCGTCATCATCGACGAACTGGGCTATATCCCATTCCCCAAATCCGGCGGTGCGCTCTTGTTCCACCTGATCAGCAAACTCTATGAGAAGACCAGCGTCATCATCACCACCAATCTGGAGTTCGGGGAATGGGTCTCCGTCTTCGGAGATGCAAAAATGACAACCGCGTTGCTGGATCGTGTAACGCATCACTGCGCAATCATCGAAACAGGCAACATGTCTTACCGCTTCGCACAAAGCAAACAGCGACGACAAAAGTAGCCGCCCTGTAAGCAAAGCCCCAGGCTGATCCGCTATATGGAGCCAATCAGCCTGGGGGCTTTCATCGCAAAGGCGGGCAAATCAAAACGGGTCCTGTACAGATTGTTCTGCAAAAGGGGTTTCGTAGCTGGGGCACAAGTCCGGGCCGATGGGGTGGATGAGCTGCCTCCGGCTGGTCCGGGCTCTCGCGATCGAAATCCATGAGGACTGGCTGGATGCCAACCGCTAGCTCAACATGATCCATCTCAAGGAGAGCAAAAGCGAACGCATCCAGAAAGCCGCCTGACGGCGGCTCGGCATGCCTGGCGCTCCGAGCAATCGAAATCTCCGCGCCAGGCATGCCGGTGGCCCTCATCGGCAGCCATGACAAACTTGCAGAACAGTCTGGACACTACTTCAAAAGCTCATTGCCACTTCAAGAACCCCACCTGATCCCCACGTTCCGCCGCCGGCCCGGTTGTCCCGGTGGGCCCACAGGCCCCTCCCACGCGGCTTCGCTCCGCGTAACGCAAAGCGCTACACGAAGCCGCGCGGGGCCCTCCCGTGGACTACCGGGACAACCTCCGTCGAAGCAAGGGGGGGGGTCAATTTTGCACGCCGATAGGGGGTCAGAATTAAATGCTGATTGACAGGCTGGCCAATACAGCGAGCAAAAGTTTCATCTTCGGATCCCGGAAGCTTATTTCATATAGAAATAATGTAGCGTAGCTCGAAATATCAAAAGCCGCAATAAGGGATCGAAGACGTCTTCGTGCTAGTAAATCGTCCGCGCCATATGCGCCGGATAGTTCGCGTCGTAGGCCTCGCCATCGAAATCCTCCTGGGCCAGCGCCTTCAGCATGGTGCCGGTCGACGGCAGGGTCTCGCGGGGGACGCGGGCGGCCTCGCTCCAGAGTTTGGAGCGGACGAGGGCCTTCGGGCATTGGAAATAGACCCGGTCCGCCGTCACCACGACGATCGTGCGGGGCTGCTTGCCGTGGAGCTCGAAGGACGCCAGCAATTCGGGATCGATGGAAATCACCGCGCGACCGTTGATCCGCATGGTGACGTCGATGCCGGGGATGAGGAAGAGCAGCGAAACGCGGGGGTCGCGCACGATGTTGCGCAGGGAATCGGCCCGGTTGTTGCCGCGCCGGTCGGGCAGCAGCACGGTTTTCTCGTCGGCGACGCGGACGAAGTCGCCCGCGGGATCGCCGCGCGGTGTGCAGTCCGTGCCCTCCGGCCCGACCGTCGCCAGCACGGCGAAGGGCGCGGCCTCGATATAGGCGGCGTAATGGGGGTGGATGTAGTCGATTTCCTTGTCGAGCGAGGGTGCGGGCGGCTCGCCGTAGATCGCCTCCAAGGCTTCCATGTTTTCAATGTCGTGCGCGCCCATGGCCAGGCTCCCTTGCTCGTTCAGTCCCGCTTCCAGATCGGGTCGGTGACCGCCTCGGCGAGGAAGGCCTCGTGCGCGGCCAGCTCGTCGGCCGTCGGCGCATGGGCGCGGGGCGGGCGGGCGACGCTTTTCGCGGCCTTGATCTCGGCCTCGCTTCGCCCGGCGCTCGCCAATTCCAGCCCGGCCTGGCGGCCGCCCATCAGCTCGAGATAGACCTCGGCCAGCAGCTCCGCGTCCAGCAGCGCGCCGTGCTTCTCCCGGGCCGAGGCGTCGACGCCGAAGCGGCGGCAGAGCGCGTCGAGGTTGGCGGGCGAGCCCGGAAACTTGCGCCGGGCGAGCTGCACCGTGTCGACCGCGCGCTCGGAGCCGATCGCCTCGCGGTCGAGGGCGGCCAGTTCCGCGTTCAGGAACTTGAGGTCGAAGCTCGCGTTGTGGATGACCAGCTTGCCCTCGCCGAGGAAGTCGAGGAAGGCGCCCACCACCTCGCGGAACGTCGGCTTGTCGGCCAGGAAGGCGTCGGAGAGGCCGTGGATCTGGAAGGCCTCCTCCGGCATCTCGCGTTCGGGATTGATGTAGGCCTGATAGCTGCGCCCCGTCGGCACGTGGTTCAACAGCTCGACACAGCCGATCTCCACGACCCGGTGGCCGGCGAAGGGATCGAGCCCCGTGGTCTCCGTATCAAGAACGATTTCGCGCAAGGGCCGCCCGCCTCGAGGGATGGTGTGCCGGCCGGGGCCGGGGCCGCGCCCGCGGCGGCCAGCAGTAACCCGGTCTGTCGCGCAACATTGTCACGAGTTCCCGCACCCGGCGCAAGGTCCAGGCCTTGCCGAGCCCAGTTTCCAGGACGACGTCCGCGGCCAGACGCTTGATCCGGTCCGGTACCTGCTTGTCCAGGATGTCGTGGAACTTGGTCTCGTCCATGGCGGGGCGGGCCAGCACCCGGTGACGCTGGATGCGGTAGGGGGCGCTGACGACGGCGATGGCGTCGGTGCGCTCCTCCCCCCGGTTCTCGAACAGCAGCGGCACGTCGAGCACGACGAGCGGGGTCCGCCGGCGCGCCTCGCGGGCGAGGAAATCGCGCTGCGCGCGGCCGACCAGCGGGTGCACGATCCCCTCCAGCCGGCGGAGTGCGGCGCGGTCGCCGAAGACACGGCGGCCGAGTTCCGGCCGGTTTATCGCGCCATCGACGACGACGCCGGGGAAGGCCGCCTCGACCGGGGCGACCGCCGCGCCGCCGGGCGCCATCAGGCGATGCACGGCGGCGTCCGCGTCATAGACCGGCACGCCCAGGCGGCGAAACATCTTCGCCGTTTCCGACTTTCCCATGCCGATGGAGCCCGTGAGACCGAGAATGAACACGCGCCCGCCCCCTCAATCCCGCTTGTCCGATAGCACGTCGGCACGCTGCGCTTCCGTGACGGTCGGCGCCGTGCCGAACCAGGCCTCGAAGCCGGGCCGGGCCTGGTGCAGCAGCATGGAGAGGCCGTCGACGCCCCGGTTGCCGCGCGCCCGGGCGGCGGCCAGCAGCGGCGTCTCCAGCGGGACATAGACGATGTCGTTGACCACGGCCTCGCGCGGCAGGTCGTCGAGGGCGATGTCGAGCGGCGGCTGTCCGTCCATGCCGAGGGAGGTGGTGTTGACCAGCAGCCCGGCGCCGCCGAGCGTGGCGGAACGTGCGGCCCAGTCGCCGACCTCGAGGCGGGCATCGTCCATGTCGGCGGCCAGCGCCATGGCCCGGTCGCCGGTGCGGTTGAGCAGGCGTACCGCCGGCGCGCCCGCATCCAGCAGGGCGGCGACGACGGCGCGTGCCGCACCGCCGGCGCCCAGCACCACCGCCGGCCCCGCGTCGGCCCGCCAGCCGGGCGCGTCCTGTTCTAGCGCCGCCAGAAAGCCGAAGGCGTCGGTGTTGGAGCCGTGCAGGCTGCCGTCCTCGCGCACGACGACGGTATTGACGGCGCCGATGCGCCGCGCCATCGGCTCGACCTCGTCGACCGCGGCCATGACCGCCTGCTTGTGCGGCAAGGTGACGTTGGTGCCGCGAATGCCGAGGGCGGCCAGCCCGCGCAGCGCCGGCTCCACCGTGCCGGGTGCGACGGGGAAGGGCACATAGGCGCCGTCGATGCCGTACTCGCGCAACCAATAGCCGTGCAGGCGGGGCGAGCGGGAATGGCCGACCGGCCAGCCCATGACGCCGGCGACGCGCGCCTTGCCGGAAAGCCTCATGTCATCATAACTCCCTGCTCGCGGAGAAACCCGAGGAGTGCCAGCAGCGGCAGCCCCAGAATAGTGAAATAGTCGCCCTCGACCCGGGTGAAGAGCTGCGCGCCCCGGCCCTCCAGCGCATAGGCGCCGACGGTCCGGGTCGCCGTCTCCCCGATCTCCCCAAGATAACGATCGATGAAGGGGTCGCTCAAGTCGCGCATCTCCAGCTCCGCCTCCTGCAGATGCCGCCAGGCGACCTCGCCGTCGTACGTCACCGACACCGCGCTCATCAGGCGATGGGTCTTGCCCGACAGCCGGCGAAGCGTCGAGCGGGCCTCTTCGCGCGATGCCGGCTTGTCGAAGACCCGGCCCTCGAACAACAGGATCTGGTCGCCGCCGATGACCATCGCGCCCGGCCGGGCCCGCGACGGGCCGAACGCCTTGCCGTCGGCCAGCGCCTCGACGATGTCCCGGGGTGTCCGCCCCTCGCCCCGCAGCCGGAGTTTGGCCGCCGCTTCGTCGAAATCGGGGGCGACGGCCTCGAAGGCGAGGCCGGCATCCCGCAGCATGGCGCGGCGCCACGGACTCTCCGAGGCCAGGATCAGGCGGGGCGGGGGAGTGTCGGGGTCCATGGTCGGGCTTGTCCAGGTTCGAAAAAACGCTTATATTTCCGTTGGTTGACGAATACAAGCCATGATCGGAGCCGGGCGGAAAGATGGCCGAGAGAGGACAGGTCATTGCGCTGAACGAAGCCTCGGAGGGGGCGTTGGGCGAGACGCCGGTGCCCGCGGGCGCCGATTTCGCCGAGACGCGGCGACGGCTCGGCCGATTGCTGATCGACCATACCCTGGTGCAAAGCTGGCGGCGCTGCCGGCGCGCGGGCCAGCCCTACGGCTTTCCCGATCCCGAAGCCCTGTTGCCGGAGCACGGCACGGGCCGGGTCGAGCAGCCCTATCAGAACACCGCCCTCGTGTTCGCCGTCGACGGCCGGGTGCCGATCGGCCTCAACAAGCATTTCCGTCTGCGCGCCTCCAACCGGGTGAGCTGGCGCAACCTCTCGGCCTATGCGCCGGAGCTGGATCTGAGCGATTACAAATCCGCCGACGGGCGCTTCGATTCGCCGGGCCTGGATACGCTCGTGCGCCGGCTGCTGCCGCTCGACTATGCGCTGATGGTGGAGCGGGTGGCGGAAGGCGACGGCGACCAGGTCTTCGCCCTGACCCATTTTCACGTGAAGCTGGAGCGCCTGACCGACAACGCGATCAAGGACCTCGGCCGCGGCCTCGGCTATATCGAGCGCCGCCTGTTCGAGCGGGGCGAGGACTATGTCGAGGCGCTGGAGGCCAAGTTCTACGAATACTACGGCTTCTCCGCCAACGCCTCCGGCCGCAAGAGCGCGGGCGCCATGGCGGCGCAGCTGCTGGCGACGGGCGAGCCCGATTTCGCCGTCTATGTCGCGAGCCAGGCGGACAATCGGCTGACCGTGCTGACCCGCGACGACACGGTCACGCAGTATTTGCTAATCCGCCTCTCCGGCCGCGCCCGCCAGCGCTTCGAAGCCTCGGTTCCGACGGGATTCGAGCCCGCGGACTATCTGGTGAACCCGCCCGATGGCCCGGACGCGGTGCTGATCCTGCGCGCCCGCCTCACCCGGACCGAGGCCGCCCGCCCTCGCCGCCGCCGCGCCCGCGACAAGGACGTGAACAAGCCCTGGCTGGCGTTGGCTGAAGAAGCGGTGATCGCCCTGCCGGGCCGCGAGGCCCCCGAAATCCCAATCGCCTGGAGCGAGGGTGCGGGGGGCTAGCGTTTCGCCTGAGGCTTCAGGCGTTCATCGCGAGCACAATCGCACTCAGCACCGAGCCGGCGATGAGGGAAATGCCAGAGACGACGACGAGTAGGATCTGGACGACCATCCTGCCCCGTCGGTCGTGCGTGATCACGAGCCGCTCGTCCCCCTCGACCCCCGCGGCCAGACCGTCGACCAGGAGGCGGTAGCGCCCGGGCCGATCGATCTCAAAGGCCCGCAAGCTGTGCCGAGCCCGCGACCAGCCGGACGAGCTGGTCGGCACGAGGCCGTGCGACAGCGACACGTTCACGCCATCCTCGATGCCTTCCAGCCGGTAGTCCAATCCGCGAAAGGCCCGGCTTCCCCGCGCGCCTTCGGCGTGCAGCAGGAACGACCCCGCCCGGTCCAAGACGACTTCCGCCTCGCCGGCCAGCGGAACCGAGGCGACATCGCCGCCCCGCATGGTTCGCACAAGTCGTCGGGTGGCCACGGCCAGGACGACGAGGGCGCCAAGCGCCACGGGCAGCGTCAGCCATAGCCACTCAAACGACATGGCCGCGCCTCAACCGATACGCCGCTCGCTCGGTGCCCGCGCCGCCATCGCCGCGGCGAGCGAAGACTTGGCAACACCGGCGGTGTCGAAGTTGGCGGGGTCGAGCCAGGTTTGCAGGATGTCGCGGACTTCGGGCCATTCGTCGTCGAGGATGGAGAACCAGGCGGTGTCGCGGTTCATGCCCTTGAAGATCTGGTGGTTGTAGAAGATCCCCTCGAAGCGAAAGCCGAGCCGGGCCGCGGCACCGCGCGACTTGGCGTTGAGGGCGTTGCAACGCCATTGCATGCGGCGGTAGCCGAGGTCGCTCATCGCGTAATCGAGCATCAAATAGAGCGCTTCCGTCGCTGCCCGCGTTCGCTGCAATTCGACGCCGAACCAGATGTGGCCGATCTCGATCACGCCGTCGCGGGCCGACATGTCCATGAAGCTCGCCTGGCCGCGCGCGCCGTCGGCGCCTTCGGGCAGGATGGCGTGGTAGATGCGGTCCAGCATCGCCGCCTGGCTGCGGAGGTCCGCCTGGTAGGCTTCCAGCGTCGGCCAGGGCCCGTCATAGAGGAAGTCCCAGATCCGCAAGGCCGCTTCCGGCTCGTGCGCGGCGGTGAAGAGGGCCGGCCCGTGCCGTGCGGCGTCCAGCGGCTCCAGCCGGACATAGCGGCCCTCAAGCGGCGCGCGGGCCGGGACGAGGGCCGGTGGCGGCGTCGTCACCGTGTCGCCCTTCAGCGGGCGGGGATAGATCCGTTCCTGTTCTTCAAGCATCGTGGGCCCTCCTGCCTCGAACACCGGGGCAACATAAGCACCGGCCGGTTCTACCGGCAGGGCCAATTCCGCAATTCGCATAAAGCCACTCGCCCGGCGGGCCGGCTCACCCCATCACCAGGCCGCCGTCGACATAGAGGGTCTGGCCGGTCATGAAGCCGCTCCAATCGCAGCTCAGGAACAGGACCGGGCCGGCGACGTCCTCGGGGCGGGCGAGACGGCGGAGCGGGGTCTGGGCGATCAGTTGTTCCTTCAGGGTTTCCTTGGTCTGGGCCGAGGCTTCGGTCGGATAGACCAGCCCGGGGGCGACGCAGTTCACGCGGATGCCGAAGGGGCCGAGCTCCGCCGCCAGGTTGCGCGAGAAGCCGACGAGGGCGGATTTGCCTGTGGTGTAGTCGTGATAGGGGATGCTCGGCCGGGCGACGAGGTCGCTCGCCACGTTGACGATTCCGCCCGCCGCCCGCGCCCGCATCGAGGGCAGCAGGGCGCGGATCAGGCCGTGCGCGCCCTTCACCGCGCCCTCGAACTGCGCCTGGTAGTCTTCCCATTCCAACTCCCAGAACAGCGCCCGGCGTTCCGCGTCGAAGCGGTAGGCGCGGAAGGCGTTGTTGACCAGCACGTCGACATGGCCGAAGTCCGCCAGCACCGTTTCGGCCAGGGTGCGGACCGCGTCCCCGTCCGTGACGTCGGCGGCGTAGGCCTGGGCCCGGCCGCCGGCTTCGCGACAGCGGGCGACGGTCGCCGCCGCCGCGTCTTCGTTGCTCAGATAGTTGATCGCCACCGCCGCGCCTTCCGCGGCGAAGGCGGTGGCGATGGCGGCCCCGATGCCCCGGCTGGCGCCGGTGACCAGGACGTTCTTGGTGCTGAGGTCCATCGGCGCCGCCTCCGGGTTTCAGTTCGGGATCAGGTCGGACTTGATCACCGCCGACATGTCCTGCCTGGTCTCGAGCAGGCCGAGGGCGTGGAAGGTGTCGGCGCCCTGCTGCAACAGCTCCAAATCGAAGTGGCCGAGTCCTTTCTTCGCCGTGGTCTCGGATACGGTGGAGATGTTGCGGATCTTGATGATCTCCAAGTTGATCATTTCGTCGCGGCCGTTGATCGCGCGGGTCTTGGCGATTTTGGCGGCCTCCTCCGGGTTCTCGATCATCCAGGCCGCACTCGCCCGGTAGGCCTTCAGGAAGCGCTTCAGCAGGGGTTTTTGGCTCTCGTACATCGCACTCGGCACGACGAACATGTCGCTCGGCACGTTCAGATGGTCGCGCACCTCGATGACGTCGACGTCACCCAGGCCCTTCAGCTTGCCGACGAACAGGCCGGTGTCCGTCGCCGCCGTCGCGTCGACCTGGCCCTGGATGACGGGGCCGAAGTTCAGCAGGCCGGTGACGACGATCTCCACGTCCTTTTCCGTGAGCCCGACCTGGTGCAGCAGGACCTGCAGGTTCTGCCGTGTGCCGCTGGACAGGCTGTAGACGCCGATCTTCTTGCCCTTCAGATGCTCCGGCCGGGTGATGCCACGGTCCTTCGGCGCCACCACGTTGAAGACGTTCTGGGGATAGATGTTGTAGATCGCCACCAGCTTCTCCCCCTTGTCGAGGGCCTGGTAGAACGAGGCCGGATCGGTGAAGGCGATGTCGGCCGCCCCCGACAGCATGTTGCGGATGGCGGAGCCGCCACCGGTGCCGGGCACATAGCCGAGCTCGATCCCCTCCGCCTGGAAGAAGCCCTTGTCGGGTTCCGCCAGCAGGTTGGTGATTTCGCTGATCGGCTTGCTCCAGCCGGCGACGGAGAGCTTGTCGAGGGCCTGGGCGGCGGTGCCGGCAGAGGCCAGGGCGAGGAGTCCGAGGCTGAGAATTCGCAGGAGGTTCATAGGGCAAGTCCTTTCTGGTGATGGCGCAGCAGCCGCCGCTCCACCGCGATGGTGAATTGGTAGACGGCGATGCCGAGGAAGGTGATGACGAAGAAGAGGGCGAACATGAGGGTCGAGTCCATCATCCCCTGGGCGGCGATGATGGTGGCGCCGAGGCCTTCGCGCCCGCCGATGAACTCGCCGACGACGGCGCCGACCAGGGCCAGCACGACGGCGACGCGCACGCCGGCCAGGATCACCGGCAGGCCCGAGGGCAGTTTCAACCGGGCCAGCGTCTGCCAGCGTGAGGCACCCAGCATGCGGAAGAGGTCGCGCTTGCGCGGATCGATCAGCTGCAGCCCGGTGAGCGTGTTCTCCAACAGGGGAAAAAAGCAGATGAGCGCCGTGATCACCACGGTCGAGGTCATGCCGAAGCCGAACCAGACGATGAACAGCGGGCCCAGCGCCAGCTTCGGGACCACCTGGCTGGCGATGACATAGGGCCAGAGCAGGCGGCGCAGGAAATCGACCTCGCCCAGCACGACGCCGCAGCTGAAACCAATGGCGCAGCCGAGGCCGAGGCCGAGCAGCATTTCGGCGCTGGTAACCCAGATATGCGGCCAGAGATAGCCGCTTGCGAGGCCGCTCCACAGCACCTCGGCGACGGCGAGGGGGGCCGGGATCACCAGGGCCGAAATGCCGGTCCATCGGCAGAACAGGTCCCAGGCTACCAGCAGGACGACCAGCAGGGCGAGGGAATAGAGCCGGGTCGACGTCATGGCCGGCCCCTCACGCCGCCAACGGCGCGCGCATCGCCTGGCGGGCATCCAGGCAGAGGGCGTTGAAGCGGGCATCGTGGCGCAGCTCGGCGGCGCGCGGGCGGGCAATCGGCACTTCGAGCCGGGCGCGGATGGCGCCGGCCTCCATCACCGCGACGCGGTCGGCGAGGAAGACCGCCTCGGCGATGTCGTGCGTGACGAAGAGCACGGTGGTCGTCCGTGCCGCCACCAGGTCCAGCAGGTCGGCCTGTAGTTCCTCCCGCGTCATGGCGTCGAGGGCGGCGAACGGCTCGTCCATCAATAGCAGGTCCGGGCCGCCGATCAGCGCCCGGGCGATCGCCACCCGGCTCTGCTGTCCGCCGGAAAGCTCCAGCGGATAACGCGCCTCGAGGTCGCCGATGCCAAGCAGATGCAACAGCTCGCCGGCCCGCGCCCGGTCCTCGGCCGAGACGGCGCCGCGCAGCGAGATCGGCAGCAACACGTTCTCCAGCACCGGTCGCCATTCCAGCAAGGTCGGGGCCTGGAAGACGAAGCCGACGTCGGGTCGCGGGCCATCGACCGGCCGGCCGTCGATGCGGACCCTGCCGGCGCTCGGGACCAGCAGCCCGGCAGCGAGCTTCAGCAACGTCGTCTTGCCGCAGCCGCTGCGCCCGACCAGGCAATGAAAGGCGCCGGTTGGAATGTCCCAGTCGACCGCGTCGACCACGCTGGCCTCGTCCCCGTAGGCATAGGAGATGCCGGCGATGTCGAGAAAATTCATGCCGCCGTCCTCACGCCAGATAGTCCGCGAGATCCTCGGCCGCCAGTTCGGCCGCGGCCTCGATCTCGGTGATGGTGACCAGGTCCAGCAGGTTGAAGCGGCCGTCGTGATGCCAGCCGGCCTCCAGCACGCTCATCCGGCCGAGCGCGGTAATCCGCGTGACGCCGGCCGAGCCCAGCGCCTCGGCCAGCGGGAAGAGGCGTTCGGGCGCGGCGGCGATTGCCGCGGATTGCAGATAGGCGCGGCGCGGCGCGACGCAGGCGACGACGTCGGCGAGATCGGTCACCGCCGCGACCCGGATCGTGCGGTTGAGGACGCTCGGATCCAGGGCGTCGGCCGTGCCGGTGAAGGCGACGCTCCAGGCCGCCTCGCCGCCGCCGACGACCTCGACCTCAGCGCCGGCGAGGCCGCGCATCTCCTGGCCATGGCGCCAGCCGGCGAGGGCGTTCGCCTCGCCGACGTCGAGGGGGCGGCGGGGAAACCGGCTCTCGAAGGCGGAAAGCTCATGGGCGAGCGCGCGGGCGAATTCGCGCGGGCTGAGCGCACCGCCCGCCTCGACGAAGACGCATTGCGGCGAATAGCAACCCTGCTGGTCGAAGGCGACGATGTCGCGGGCCGCCTCGTGCGCGCTGTTCCAGGCCTTCGCCGTGTCCAGTGCCTCGCGGGCGATCACCTGGAAGCTGATCTTGTGGCCATGGGGCAGGAAGCGGGTGGTGATGGGGACGCGCCGGGCGAGATCCGCGAGTGCCTCGTTGCCGCCGTAGGCCATCACCACGTCGGCCTCGGCGAGGAGGGCGGCCTCGCTCTCGCCCTCGCCGCCGCGCCACCAGACAACGCCCAGCGCGGCGCCGAGCGTCGGCTCGACCTCCGCCAGCAGGCGGGCGAAGTGGCCGGCGAACAGCGGCTCGGCGCTGGCGACCTTGCCGATGGAACCCGCCTTGACCAGCAGTCCGCTCACCAGGCTCCAGAGCGGCAGGCCCGGCACGTTGCCGGCCCAGACATGGGCCAGCAGCTCGGGCCCATGGGCGCGGGCGTAGCCGCCCTTGGGCGTCGGCTGGAAGCCGTCCAGCAGGCCGGGATTGGCGAAGTCCTCGGCCAGGAAGCGGGTCAGCTGCGGCTTGCGGAAGGTCTTCAGATAGTCGGTCAGACCGACACGGACCATTTCCGCGTCATAGCCGGTGATCGCGGGCAGCAGGGAATCGAGGGCACGGCGATGGGGATCGTCGCGGTCCAGCAGGCGGTGGATCGCCGCATCGACGATGTCGACGATTTCGGCGGTGCCGCGCGATTTCAGCCCCTCGCGGGCGCCCTTGCGTACGGTCGCGGCGAGACGGGCGATCTGCGCGGCGTCCAGCACCGGGACCTCGACGGCGACCGGTGGCCCGGCGCGGGTGAAGGTCAGGGTTTCCCAGCCGACCTCCGCCTCGTCGAAGCCCGGCAGCCAGCCGGCGCGGATGACCTCGCCCATGATGCCCGCCCCTAGCCCTGGGCCGCCCGCAGGAATTCGTCGACGGCGAGCGAGCAGCCTTGCGCTTCCGCCCCGCCGGCCCGGCCCAGCAGCTCGAAGCCGCCCGGCACGATGCGGCCCGCGTCCTCGGTCAGGATCGTCGTGCAGATGTTGAAATGGGCGAGGTCGGTGTGGGCCAGCACGCCGATGGCGCCCGCCGGGACGTCCCGCCCACTCAACGGATCGACGACGCGGGTGCGGATCCAGGGTGGCCCTGACTTCACGGACGGGGCGACCTCGTTGCCGTCGTCGTAGAACTGGGTCGAGAGTTCGGTCATCCCGTACATGTTGATGCAGCGCCGTCGCGGCACGCCGAAGCGGGCGGTGAGCGTGTCGTAGAAGGCGTCCGCCTCCAGCTCCCGCGATTGGCCCTTGAAGCCGCCGGTATCGAGGATCCGGCTGCCCTCGGGCAGGGCGAAGCGCAGATCGCGGGCGGCCATCTCGTCCAGCACGTGCACCAGCGAAAAGCTGGCGCCCAGCAGGGCGAAGGGCGTGTCCCCGGCTTCGGCCCGGGCCAGGCGGTCGAACAGGGCCTCGAATTCGACGCCTGCCTCGGAGACGAAATAGCCGCTGTCCTGCGTGCCGAAACACTGAAGCGCCAGGGCGAGATAGTGCGCGAGCGACGAATTCGCCATCATCGCCTCGGTCGGGAACAGCACGGCCATCGGCAGGCGGGTGTCCTCGCCCATGAAGCGGTCCTGGAAGTTCCGCGTCATGGAGGCGTCATAGACGTCGAGCGTCGAATGATGGCTGCAGCCGCGCACGCCCTGGGTCGTGCCGCTGGTCATGAAGGTCCGCATCACCGCCCCGGGCGGCACGCAACTGAGGGTGAGGTCCTTGAAGGCGTCGATCGGCACCGGGGGGATATCGCGCCAGCCGGCGACGGTGGCGGGGGTGCGGCCACGTAGGCGGCAGAAGCGCTGGAACGGCTCGTTCCCGGCGAACTGGTAGGCGAAGAGGCGCAGTGCCAGCGCGTCGAAGCCCGCCTCACTCCCGTCCTCGGCGGCGATGAAGGCCATCACCGCCTGGATAATGTCGTCCTGGCTGTCCGCCATCGAGCACGTCCTCGCGCAGTTCCGCTGACGCGGGCGGCCATGACGGTTGGGTTTTGGCTGAACACGAAACGCCCGTTCCCTACGCCGGCATGACCCGGATCAGGTTCTAAGGGTCGTCGCGTCGGTGCGGATCATCCCGCCCCCGGCGAACATCTCAGCCTCCTAACGAGGCTCCCCTGGGACCAATTGCGGCGCATACTAGGGAGTGAGCCGGTTTCGGGTCAAGGGCGGCCCGATTTGATCTTCGCCGCGATACGCGATAGACGACGAACCGCCTGATGGGAGCTCGCCATGACACCGAATGAAATCGCCCGCGTGCAGGAATACCTCCGCCGCAGCTTCTCCAACGAACGCATCATCATCGACCAGCCCTCACGGCCCGGCGCGCCGGTCGAGGTGCGCATCGCCGAGGAGTTCATCGGTACGCTCTACCGGGACGACGAGGAGGGCGAAGTGTCCTACACCCTCAACGTCTCGATCCTGGAGGAAGACCTCCGCCCCGCCGTCGAAACCATGTCGGGGCGTCGGCGCTAGACGCGAGACGCTTCGCTCAGAGCCTGTAAATCATTTGGCCGGTGACGATGCGCTTGGATCGTTGGCCTCTATTCGTCATCGCGAGGGGCGAAGCCCCGTGGCGATCCAGGGCCACGTGACGGACGTCGACGTCCCTGCATGGCATCGACACTGTCTGGATTGCCACGCTCGCTCCGCTCGCTCGCAATGACGGCTTTGGCTTGCTTGCCCTCATAGAATGATTTTCAACTTCTCAGCCCGCGCCGGCCGCCTGGCCGGCCTCGAAACGGGCGGCCGCATCGCGGAACGTCGCGCGCGTCGCGTTCATGTCCCAGGGCTGCTCCACCAGGCTTTCGTGATCCCACTGGCTGCGCGGTACCGGCGGCTCGAAAAAGTCGCCGCCATAGACGTGGATCGCCGCCGTCAGCTTGGCGATCGGATTGGCGACGGAGTGGATGATGTCGCGCCCCAGCGTCGCCACCTGGCCGAGGCCCAGGCTGTCGGCGCCGGCGGCCTCGAGCGCCGCTTCGTCCGCGCCGGCGTCGGCCCGGCGGCGCCAGAAGGTGTTGTCCTCCCGTCCGCCATAGATGCCGATCACCGCGTACATGTTGTGATTGTGCGGCATCAAGGTCATGTAGGGCGCCCAGATGAAGTTGATCACGGTGAGGTCGGGCGCGTTGTAGAGCGGAAAGACCCCCGCTTCGCTCGGCGTGCCGAGTTCGCGGCAGATGCCGTCCGGGTCGGCCACCGCCTCGCGCACCAGCTCGCGAACCGCCTGCTGCCCCTCCGCCACGGCGCCCCGGCAATCCTCGAGAAACTTGTCCTTGGAAAACATTTTCTTACTCCCACGCGTCGTCTGTTCTATTGCAGGCCAGATTACCCCGCGCGTCTCGAACTATCCATGGCCGCGGCGGTGCAGCTCGGCCGGTCAGCCGCAAATCGGCGCGAAACCCCAGCCGAAAAGCGGCCGGCCGCCGTCGGGGGTGATGGCGCAGACTTCCTCCAGCCACAGGCGCTCCGTCGCGCCGCCCGGATAGAGCAGGTGCATCGGTACCACCATGCCGTCCTCCAGGATCCAGTCGTGATAGGGCGTGCCGTCCGCCTGCTGGATCTCGAAGTCCATGTGGGAGAGGCCGAGGCCGTGGAAGAAGACCAGCGCCCGGCTCGCGTCCGGCACGCCGGCCTTGGCGTAGACCTCGCGGCCGAGCGCCTGGAGTTGCGAGATCCGCGCGCCCGGGCGCATCGCCGCCATCACGGCTTCCGCCACCTCGGCGGTCGCGCGGGCGTAGAGTTTGCCCGGGCCTTGCGGCTCGTCGCCGACGACCCAGGTCTTGCCGCCGTCCCAACAATAGCGGTCGATGGTGCCGTGGCAATCGAACATGATGTGCAGGCCGTCCTCGAGCTCGAAGTCATCCAGCCCCGACTGCAGGACGTGGGCCGGGTCGGTGCCGCGCGGGTGGCCCCAGACCATGCCGCCCGGATCGCGTACGAAACCGCCGAGCGCCGTCGTCGCCATGTGATAGGCGTGGTTCAGCTCGCGCCAGCTCATGCCGGCCTGGCCGTGCGTCGTGATGTGCTCGATCGCCCGCCGGTTGATCTGCTGGGCCCGTTCGATCAGGCGGAGCTCGTCGGCGCTCTTCACCGCGCGGGCGAACATTAGCGCGTCGTAGCCATCGGCGACCTCTATCCCCTCCAGCGCGAGACGGTGGCCGTAGCCGACGTCGTCGAAGCCGACCCGGCCGCCGGCGACGGCGAGATCGCGCAGGGCGCCCTTCACCTGGTCGGCCATGGCCGGGCGATAGGCAGCGCGGGCCCGTTCGACCCAGGCGACGTCGCGGCCGGCCTCCGGGATGAAGCGGTCTATGTCGTCCTCGCGCGGGGCCATGTCGAGGCCCATCATCACCGCGCGGAAGGGTCGGATGTCCTCGATCCAGCTCGGCTGGTCGAGGAAGGTCGAGACGTAATAGTCCGCGACGACGAGGATCGGCCGCTCGGGCGCGGCGGCGGAGAGGATCACCGCATAGGGCCGCGGCTCGTCGGATTTGTGGGCGATGGAGGAGAAGCTGGAGAGGTAGAAAACGTTGAGGTCCGTCGTCGCCACGATGGCGTCGAGGCCGCGGGCCCGCATCGCGTGCAGCAGGCGGTCGGTATTGCAGAGTTTCGCCGGCAGCGGCGTGTGTGGGGCTGGCGCCAGCCCCGCCATCGACAGGGTCATGATCGAGCTCCGGGCAGGGGATCGCGGGCCCAGCCGTCGAGCACGGCGCGGAGCGCGGCGACGAAGGCGAGCGGCTGGTCCAGCATGACGTGGTGATAGGCCTCGGGGATTTCGACGACCGGCGCCTTGGGGCCCATGACCTTGGACATGTAGGCGACGGTGCGTTTGGAGACGATGGCGCTGTTGGCGCCGTAGATCAGCGCGGCCCGACATTTCAGCGCCTGGAGTTCCGCGTTATAGGGCTGGCCGAAACGGCGCGAGCCCATGACGTTGAAGTCGAACTTCCAGGTCCAGCCGCCGCCGTCCACCTCGCGGATCGACGTGCTGGCGATGAAGTCGGTGATGAAGGCGTTGTCGCAGGGCTGTTCCGGCATCAAGCGAAAGCGGCGAAGCGCGGTTTCGCGGTCCGGATAGATCCGCGGGCCGCTGCGCGTCGGCGGATCGGGCTGCGGCAAGGGCGTGTCGTCGGGGTCCTGGACGGGTGAATCGACGATCACCGCGCCCGACAGGTTGTCCCCGTGCTCGGCGCCGTACTTCGTCGTCATGAAGCCGCCGAAGCTGTGCCCGACGATGACGGGGAGGGGGCCGAGCCCGCCGTCGGCCAGCACGGCGCCGATTTCCCGCGCCCAGCCGTCCGGGTGATAGAGCGCCCGCGCGCCGCTGTCGCCCATGCCGGCGAGGTCGATCGCCGCCACCCGGTGCGTCTCGGTGAAGAAGGGCGCGATGAAGCGCCACCAGTTGGCATGCGCCCCGCCGCCGTGCACGAACAGCAGGCCCGGGCGGTCGTCGTCCCCGTCCGCCGCGTCGTACCAGACGAGATAATGGATCCGGCACGCCTCGACCGACACATGGCGCGAGGTCGTCGGCTGCGCGATGGCGCGGGCAAACCAGTCGGGGGTATTCGGCTCGGGCATCTGTCTCGGGTGCGGTTGCGTCATCGTCGGGCAACCTAACGCTCCGCCGCCTGTGCGGCAAACGGCGCCGACGCGCCGGCGTCGTGAAGCTCAGCTCTGCCCGAAACGACCCTTCAGGTATTCGAAGATCGCGCTCAGGCCCGTCGCCTCGCCGCCGACGGGGCGTCCGGGGCGCGCGGAATCGTTCCAGGCCGAGATATCGAGATGGGCCCAGTCGGACGCGGCGGCGGCGAAATGCTGCAGAAAAAGCGCGGCCGTAATCGCGCCGGCATAGCCGCCGGGCGCCATGTTCAGAAGGTCGCCGGTGGGTGCGGACACTTTGGCGCGGTAGCCTTGCCAGATCGGCATCTGCCAGACGGCGTCTCCCGTCCTTGCGCCGGCCTCCTGCAAGGCGCGGCCGAGCGTGTCGTTGGAGGCGAAAAGCGCCTGGATCTCGCCGCCGAATGCCGTTCTGGCGGAGCCCGTGAGCGTCGCGCAGTCGATGACGATGTCCGGATTGTCCTCCATCGCATAGGTCAGCGCGTCGGCAAGGATGATCCGGCCCTCGCAATCCGTGTTCTCGATCTCGATCGTCGCGCCGTCGCGCGTGGCGATCAAATCGCCCGGCCGCATGGCATCGCCGGCAATCGCGTTTTCGACGATCGGCAGCAGGATGCGGAGGCTGACCGGCAGGTCTTCGCTCATCACAAGCGCGCCGAGGCCCAGGACGACGGCAGCGCCGCCCATATCCCGCTTCATGTGCCGCATGCCGGCCATGGATTTCACGTTCAGGCCGCCGGTGTCGAAACACACGCCCTTGCCGACGAGCGTGACGGCAGGCCGGCCCGGCGTGCCCCATCGGATATCGATCAGGCGCGGCGCTTCGCCGGCGGCGCGACCGACGGCGTGGATCGCTGGAAACCCTTCGGCGAGGAGCGCGTCCCCGACGACCTCCGTCGTCGCTGCGTCGAAATGGGCCGCGACGGCCCGCGCGGTCCCGGCCAAGCGGTCCGGCCCCATCTCGTTCGCCGGGCAGTTGACCAGGTTCCGCGACAGGCGGATTGCGGCGGCCCGGCGGACGGAGGCTTCGACATCGGGCGAGGGACCCAGATGCAGGACAGCCGCGGCCGGGGCCGTCTCGCTACCCGAATTGAACCGATAGGTTCCGAGCGCCCAGCCAAGTGCCGCGTCGCCGTCGTCTATCGACCCTCCCGCGTCGTCGGCGATCCTGTAGCCCCCCTCGGGCGCGCGTGCGGCCAGGCCGGCGAAGGCCGAGCCGACATCATTCTCGTCGACGCCGAGCCAAATCGCGCCCGGTCGACCGTCGCCATCCGGCGCATAGGCCGAGGCGCCCGGCGTACCGTCGAAGTTCTGCACGGCGAGCCAGTCGCGCGTGGACCGGTCGAGGCCAGCGGCGATGCCTTCCCACCGCGGCGCCGTGATGGGGCGAACCTCCCGCGTCGCGCGACCGGGTGCTTCACCGATGCCCATTTGCTGAGCGCTCTCCGGGAGCCAGGATCTCGGATTGCTCATGGATAGTCTCCTTCGCCGCTCAGAGCCCTTCGACCAGGACGGCTTCCGCCGTCGAGCCGGACTGCCGTAGCTTCAACAGCGGCTGATATTCGGGATCGTTGCGCCAGGCGTCTGCCGCTGCGCGGTCGGGAAACTCGATCACGATGACGACCGTCGGCAAGCCCCGCTCCCCCTCGACGCGTTGCGGGGCGTTATCGCGGATCAAAACCTTGCCGCCATGCCGTTCGAGCAGCGGTTTCACCTTGACGCCATACTCTTCGCGCCAAGAGACATCGGTGATCGTCGTTTCGTAGCTGATGTACGCGGCCATGCCCGTCTTCCTTCCCGTTCAAAGTACAGGACCGGAATGGCCGCTGCATTTTCCCCGATTCTTTGCATTGGGGGTCTAGTGATCGGTGACGTCTTCTGGCCACCATGCAGGCTTCAAAGCCGAGGGCATCGGAGATACACTATGGCGGCATCGGTCGTCACCCCGGAAGCTGTCGGGTATTCGTTGCGAAATAGTTGTACAGCACCCGAGGGGCCGGTGCTCCTCCAGGTATGAGAAGTGCGAGCGAAGGGCGAGTGAAATGCTACGCGAGTTCATGGACGTTCTGGATTTCCTCGACGACGCGCGCAACGGCGCGGCGGCGTTTGCCGCGCTGCTACCGGATGGCCCGCACGTGGTCGAAATCACGCCGTTCGAGAGCGATATCGGCAAGACCGACTTCATCAAGATCTTGTTTCCGGGCAAGAATGGCAAAAGCGGCGGCGGCGATGCACGGACCACCGGCATCATCGGCTCGAACGGCGGCCTGCGACTGCCGGGCCCCTATCCGGGCCTCGCGTCGGACGCGGACGGTTGTGTCGTCGGTCTCTCCTGCGCGCTTGCCTTGGCGCGGAAACACCACCGTGATCAACAACTGGCCGGCGACGTGTTGATCTCGACCCATATTTGCCAGCAGGCGCATCCGGTGCCGCACGATCCCTTCCCCTTCGTCATGTCGCCGTTGCCGAGCAGCGAGAAACATCCCCGCCTGGTCGACGAACGGATGGACGCGATCCTGACGCCGGAGACCTGCAAGGGCAACAAGATGGCCTCCCACCTGGGCTTCGCCGTCACGCCACCGGTCCGTGAAGGTTTCATTCTCAGGCTGCATGAGACGATCCTGCACGCCATGGAGATGGTGACCGGAAAGCCCGCCGCGGTGTTCCCGATTACGATGCAGGACGTCACGCCGTACGAGCTCGGTGTCCACCACATTTGCGGCATGGTCCTGCCCAGCATTTTTTCCACCGCGCCGGTCATCGGCGTGCCGTTGGTGACGGAAATCCAAACCCATCCCTCCGCGACGGGCACACAGCAGCCGATGGTGCTCGAGTCGGCGGCGCGCTTCTGCCTGGAAGTCGCCACCGGCTTCGGAAATGGCGATTACCACTTCCACTATCCCGGCGACTTCGAAGGCATGGTCGAAGCCTTCGGCGCCGTGCGCGGTTGGCAGCGCATCGCTAAGAACGACTGATCCGAGGATGCGCTATAGTTTCTCCCTCGTCCCCTCGGCGCCGCTTGCCGCCTTCGGCGATACGATCGCCCGCGCCGAGGATTGGGGTTACGACCTCGCCTGGTCGCCGGACCAGGGCTTCATGTACGACCCGTTCGTCGCCCTCTCTTATCTGGCGACGCGGACCCGCGACATGTCGCTCGGCGTCGGCATCACCAATCCGTTTCAGCGCCATCCGATCCAGATTGCCCGCGCGGCCGCCGCTTTGGCGGATCTCAGCAACGGCCGGTTCATCCTCGGCCTTGGGGCGGGGGAGAAGCGGCGCATCCGCGACAGGGTCGGCGCGCCCAGCGGACCTTTCGTCGATACGATCACCGACACGATGCGGACGCTGCGCGCCCTCTTCGCCGGCGAGCGGGTCACCGTCGCCAACAGCGTCTTCGCGCTCGACGATGTGGGCCTGGAGCTCGACGATCCGCAAGACATTCCGATCTATCTCGCGACCACCCACCGCGATGTTTTCAAGGCCGCCGGCGCTTTTGCAGACGGCGTCATCGTCGGTGACGTCGCCGCGCCGGAGACGATGGCCCGGATCGTCGAATGGATTGCCGAAGGCGCCCGGAGCCAGGGCCGCGATATCGCCGATATCACCATCGTGGCCTGGTGCGCGACCATCGTCGCGGACGACAGGGCGGCCGTCGTCGAGCATCTGCGCCGGCCCGTCATCGGCTCGGCGATCAACGGCATGCACCGCGCCACCCGCGATCTGATGGGGGTGGACCAGGCTCATTTCAACGGCATTCGGGCCGCTAAATTCGATCCCTCCGCCGAGCTGCCGGCCGGATCGATCCCCGACGACATGGTCGACCGCTTCGCCATCGCCGGCCCGCCGGACTATTGCGCGGCGCGGATCGAGGCGCTGGCCAAGGTCGGCGTCGATATGATGGGCTTCCGCATGCCGGTGGCGTTGACGGGCCGGTACGATTTCGAAACGAACCTCCACCGGCTTGCGCGAGACGTAACGCCTCTGGTCGGTAGCTGAAGACCCTTGGCCGCCGTCAAGTTTCATGTGAACGGTGAAGCCGTCGAGGTCGAGCGCGATCCCATGACCCCGCTCGCGACCATCCTGCGCGACAGCCTCGGCCTGCGCGGGACCAAGATCGGCTGCGGCAATGGCGAGTGCGGCGCCTGCACGGTCATCGTGGATGGCCGGGCCATCTGCTCGTGTTTAGCGCCTCTCGGCCGCATGCCCGGGCGCAGCATCGAGACCGTCGAAAGTCTGGGTGGGCCCGACGACCTGCACCCCCTGCAACGCAAACTCGTCGAACGCGGCGCCTTTCAATGCGGCTTTTGCACGCCGGGGGTCGTCATGTCGCTCATCGCGCTGCTGAGAGAGCGGCCCGATCCCAGCGACGAAGAGGTTCGCTGCGCGCTGCAAGGCAATCTCTGTCGCTGTTCCGGCTATGTGAAGCTGCTCGAGGCCGTCCGGGAGATCGCGCGAGAGGGATCGCATGAACGCTGAGTTCAAGGTCGTCTGGAAACCGCGCCCGCAGATCGAAGGCTCGGCCAAGGTCAGCGGCCGGGCCGAATATACCCACGACATGACCTTGCCCGGCATGGCCTTCGCGGCCGTCTTGCGAAGTCCGCACGCCCATGCCCGGATCCGCTCGGTCGACCTCACCCGGGCGCGCGCCATGCCCGGCGTCGTCGCCGCCGTATCGGGGCGGGAGTTTCCGGACCTCAAGTATGTGAATGCCGGCCCTGCATTCGCCGACCGCTATGCGATGGCCCGCGAGCGGGTTCGATTCGTCGGCGAGGAAGTGGCGGCCCTCGCCGCGGATTCGCTGGCCGAGGCGCTGGCCGCGCTGGCCGCCATCGACGTCGCGTACGACGTTCTGCCCGCGGCGTTGGACGTGCCCGCCGCGCTCGCCGCCGACGCCCCGGAGATCCATCAGAAGCCGGACTTGCCGAGGAACGTCGCGCAAACCTCGGTTGCGACGTTCGGACCGGTGGACGAAGGGTTCGCCGCCGCGGCGCATATCCTGGACGACACGTTCGAACATGGCGCCGTCGCCCCGGTCTGCCTGGAGACGAACGGTGTGCTGGCCGATTTCGACGCCGCGAGCGGCGATCTGACGCTTTGGGCACCGTCGCAGGCGCCGTTCTTCGTCAGGAAGGAAATCGCCCACGTCCTGGAGCTGGCGTTGGAGAATGTGCATGTCCGCTCCGTCGTCATCGGCGGCGGCTTCGGGGGCAAGTCGCAAGCGCCGGAGCCTATTGCGATAGCCGCGCTTCTCGCCATGAAGGCGGGACGTCCGGTAAGGCTGCTGCTGAACCGCCAGGAGGAGTTTCTGAGCGGCAAGTCCGATCACGGTAAGAAGATGCGCGTCCGCACCGCCGTCGCCGCCGACGGCACGATCCTGGCGCGGCATACGGAATTCTGGGTCGATAACGGCGCCTATACCCATATGGGACCGGCCTATATCTCGGCCGTCCGACAACGCACCTGCAATCTTTACCGGGTCCGGGCGGCCGGGTTCGACGGCAAGCTGGTCCACACCAACAAGGTCTCCGGCGGGTCCTACCGCGGTATGGGCGCGCCGCAGATCATCTGGGCGATCGAGAGCCAGATCGATGAAATCGCCGAGCGGTTGGGGCGCGATAGGCTCGAGTATCGGATCGCCATCGCCAATCGACCCGGCGATGAGACGCCAATGGGCTGGAAGATCGGCACCTGCGCGCTGGCCGAGTGTCTCGAGGAAGCCGGCCGGCGGATCGGTTGGGACGAGAAAAAACACGCGATGCCGCCGGGTCGTGGGATCGGCTTCGCGGCCATGATCAATCCGAGCGTCGGCGTCCTTTATGCCGAAGGCAACTTCGCCTGCGTGTCGATCGACCTTCAGTCGGACGGGCGGCTTCGCGTCGGCACCCAGTCCGCCGATTGCGGCACGTCCCAGAACACGGTGATGGGACAACTCGTCGCCGAAGAGCTGGGCGTCGCACCGGAGCTGATCGACGTCATCCATATGGACACCGACGAGACGCCGCCCGATCTCGGCAGCGCGGCCTCGCGCGTGACCTTCGTCAGCGGGGCGGCCGCGATCAAGACGGCGCAATCCTTCCGCGTCGAGCTCGAGGCGCGGCTCGCGCGCCATTGGGATGTGCCGGCCGAAGACATCTCTTTTGCCGATGGCGTCGCGGGTTACAGGGACGACAACGAAAGACGCCTGTCGCTCGTCGAGATCGCCGACCTCGAAGGCCCTTTCCGGGTCGAAGACCGCCACGACATCGACCTTCCCCGGCCCGACCCGGCGACCGGGTATGGCCACTATGCGGCGACATACGGTTTCGGCGCCCAGGCGGTCGAGGTGGAGGTCGATCCGACGACCGGCCATGTGCAAGTGCTGAAGGTCGTGGTGGTTCAGGACGTCGGCCGCGTCATCAATCCGCTGGCGCTGGAAGGACAGATGCACGGCGGCATCGTGCAGGGCATCGGCATGGCCTTGCGGGAGGAGTTAGTCTTTGACCATGGCGCGCCGGTCAACGCGTCGCTCATCACCTACAAGGCGCCGCGGATCCAGGAGACGCCGGAAATCGAAACGGTCTTCATCGAAACGAACGACCCGACCGGCCCCTATGGTGCCAAGGTTGGTGGCGAGCATTCGATAAACCCGACGCCGGCCGCCGTCGCCAACGCCGTCGCACACGCGACGGGGACGCGGTTCAACAGGTTGCCGATCACCGCCGGCGATATCCTGCAGGTGCGTCCGCGCCGGAAACCGCTCGCCCTCGAGCCGTGGAAACGGCCCTACAATCTGGAGGTGGCGACGGCACGCGCGCTCTATCCGAAGGTCCTGTTTCCGGGCTTGCGCCGGTTGGGGGCAAGGCTAGGGCGCACACGAACACCGAAACCGACATGCGCGTATGTCCGGCCGAGCGATCTCGCCGATGCGCTCCGCGAACTCGCAATCCCCGGCCGGCATGCGAAACCCATCGCCGGCGGGACCGATCTTCAAGTCGGCATCAGGCAAGGCGTCTATGAACCCGACGTGGTGGTCGACATCGCGGATCTCTCCGAACTGCACGGCATATCGATCGGCGAGGACGTCGTCCGGATCGGCGGCGCCGTCACCCTCTCGGAAATCGTCGAGCGCGATGATATCCGGGCGCGGCATCCAATGTTGTCCGAGGGACTGGCGAAGATCGCGACGCGACAGATCCGCAACGTCGCCACCATTGCCGGTGATCTCTCGCAGGAAAAGCGGTGCTGGTTCTTTCGCAGCGGCGCCCAGTGCTACAAGGCGGGCGGGGTGACGTGCCCGTGTTATGCGGTGCTCGGGGACAACCGCCACCATGCGATTATGGGCGCCGGTCGATGCGCGGCGCCATGTGTCGCGGATGCCGCGCCCATTCTGACCGCCTTGGACGCGACGGTCGTTGTCGCGGGCACGGATCGCTTGCGAAGGATCGGACTCGAGGACTTTTATGCATGGTCCGGCGAGACCGTCGTAAAGCCAACGGAAATCATCGTTGGAATCGAGATTCCAAACAGCCTCGGCGAGACCAGGCAAACCTATGAAAAAGCGGCCGATTGGGACGGCGATTTCGCCAATGCGTCCGTGGCGGCACGATTGATACTGCGGAACGGTCGCGTGACGTCTGCCCGCATCTCGCTGGGCGCGGTGGCGCCATTACCCATAAGGGCGAAGCAGACCGAGGCGGCATTGCTGCACGGCGATTCCTCGGCGGCGGCCCTTCGTTCGGCCGCGGAACTGACGGTCCGCGGCGCGCTGCCGCTTTCCGGAAACGCCTATAAGGCCGAATTGCTCGTCAACCTGACGCAGCGCGCGATCGAGAAATGTCTCGACGAGACACCGTCGCCTGAATGATCCACTTAGAGCCGGCAAAAGATTTGCCTCACCCGCTTCTGTCGTCGAGAATAATCGGGCTTCCCTATCTGCTATGGCGAGAGGGTCCCCCGTGAATGTGCCCATGAACGAAAGCCCTTTTCCACCGCTCGACGTCAGCGATCCCGAGCTTTATCGGAGCGATGCATGGCCGGCTCTCTTCGCACGGCTGCGGGGGGAGGATCCGGTCCATTTCGTGCCGGACAGCGAGTTCGGACCCTATTGGGCGGTCACCAAATACGACGACATCATGGCCGTCGAACTTGATCCGCAAACTTATTCCTCGGAACGCGGCGGTATCACCATCCGCGATATCCCCGATGAGGTTCGTCGCGACAGCTTCATTCGGATGGATCCGCCCCGCCACACGGCGGAACGCAAGACCGTGGCGCCCATCGTGGCGCCGGGAAACCTGAAGAACATGACGGACACGATCCGGGAGCGGACCGCCTACGCCCTGGACGGCTTGCCCATGAACGAAGAGTTCGATTGGGTCGACCGGGTTTCGATCGAGCTCACGACGATGATGCTCGCCACCCTCTTCGACTTCCCCTGGGAGGATCGGCACAAGCTGACCTATTGGTCCGACCTTGCCACCTTCACCGATTACGATGGGGCGAACCCGATGGTGCGGGACGAATTCGAGAAGTTCGAAAAGCTGAAGGAGATGGTGGCCTACTTCAAGAATCTGTGGGACGAGCGGATCGATCAGCCGCCCAAGTTCGACCTGATTTCAATGATGGCCCACTCGCCCGCGACCCGCGACATGGATACCCACAAGTTCATGGGCCAGCTTACCCTGCTGATCGTCGGCGGCAACGACACCACGCGCAATTCCATGAGTGGCGGTCTCTGGTACTTGAGCCAGAACCCCCGGGAATGGGCGAAACTGCGTGCCAAGCCGGACCTGGTGCCGAGCCTGGTGGCCGAAACCATCCGCTTCCAGTCGCCCATCATTCACATGCGCCGGCAGACGACATGCGAGGCCGAGCTCGGCGGCAAGCGCATCGCCGAGGGCGAAAAGGTGATCATGTGGTACATCTCCGGCAACCGGGACGGCGAAGTGATCGAGCGGGCCGACGAGTTCATCATCGACCGCGACAAGCCACGTAAACATCTTTCCTACGGCGCCGGTATCCACCGCTGCGTCGGCGACCGTCTGGCCGACTTGCAGCTCGCGATCTTGTGGGAAGAGATCCTGAAGCGGGACCTGAAGATCGAAGTGCTGGGCCCACCGGAACGCCTCATGAGCAATTTCATCCGCGGCATTCGGCATTTGCCGGTGCGGCTCGTCGGCTAGAGAACCGGGCATCCAATCCGGTCGGCCGTCCGCCCCAGGCGGCAAGAACACGATTTGTGCCGACCCCTCGGGCTGTTAGGTTGTCGCCTCGTCCTTCCCCCGTTTCAGCCGCAAGTCGAACACGCCCGTGGGTTACAGCCGTCACGCTCTCATCAACGGTTTCGTCGCGACCCTGTTCGCGACGACGGGACCACTTGCCATCATGCTGGCCGTCGCCGACGGCGGCGGCATCGGGGAAGCGGACCTGCGCTCGTGGATCTTCGGCACCTATGCCTTTGGCGGGGCGCTGTCGATCCTGTTCTCGCTCCTGCAACGCCAGCCCATCGCCATCGCCTGGACGATTCCCGGTATGGTGCTGCTGGCCGGCTCCCTCGACCATCTGAGCCTGGAGGAGGTCGTCGGCGCCTATCTGGCGACCGGCGTGCTGATCTGCGTCCTCGGCCTGACCGGCTGGGTCGGCCGGGTCATGGCCCTGGTGCCGACGCCGATCGTCATGGGCATGGTGGCCGGCGTCTTCTTGCCTTTCGGCCTGGCCATCCCCGAAGCCTTCGGCCAGTCGGTCTGGCTGGCGCTCGCCATGGTGGGCAGCTTCGTCGTCGTCGCCGCCCTGCCGCGCCTGGCCCGCGCCGTGCCGCCGGTCCTGGCGGCGCTGGCCGCGGGCGCCCTGGTGCTGGCATTCGGCGATGAGGTCGTCTGGCCCGCTACGTTGGCCTGGGAACCGGCGGCGCCCAAGTTCTATCTCCCCGCCTTTTCCGCCCAGGCGATGGTGGAGCTGGTTATCCCACTCACCGTCACCGTCGTCGCCATCCAGAACGCGCAGGGCTTTCTCGTGCTCCGCCAGGCGGGCTATGTGCCGGCGGTCGATCGGCTGACCGTGGCGTGCGGCGTCGGCTCGCTCGCCAACGCCCTCGTCGGCGCGGTCTCGGCCTGCGTGACCGGTCCGGCGAATGCCCTGCTGAACGTCTCCGGCGCGCCGGAGCGGCGCTATTGGGCCGGGGTGACGTTCGGTGTGCTGATGGTCGCGTTCGGCATCTTCTCGCCGCTGACCACGCAGCTCGGCCTCGCGCTGCCGACCGTCTTCGTGCTGCTGCTGGGCGGACTTGCGCTGCTGAACGTCTTGCGCGACAGCTTCACGCTCGCCTTCGGCGGGCACTTCCGCATGGGTGCCCTGATCGCCTTCATCACGACGATGAGCGACGTCACCCTGTTGAACATCGGCGGCGCCTTCTGGGGTTTGATCTTCGGCTGGCTCGCCAGTCGGCTGCTCGAGCCGACGGACTTCGAAGCGCCGGAACCGCGCACTTGAAGCGGCGCGGCAACGCCCACACGATACGGCCGGGCATTGGGAGGGAGACGAGACGATGGCGCAGAAATGGAAGAACCGGCCGGAGGGTTCGAACTGGGGCGATTTCGGGCCGGATGACCAGCTCGGCCGGCTGAACTGGCTGGACGAGGCGGCGACCCTGAAGGGCGCGGCGGAGATCCGAACGGGAAAGCGATTCTGCCTCAGCCTGCCGCTGAACGTGCCGGCGACGAACGCCACCAATCCGCGCCGCCTGCCGCCCGAATGGAAGGCCGTGGTGCGCGACGACAAGCCGGTCTTCAACCTCGCGCTCGGCGAATTCCAGCCGGGCAGCACCCAGGTCGTCTCGGACGATGCCGTGCTGCTCTACAACCAGCATTCCAGCCAGTGGGACAGCCTGGCCCACATCGGCGGACTGTTCGATGCCGACGGCGACGGCGTGGTGGAGCGGATCCAGTACAACGGCCATTCCATTTTCGATGCGGCGGGCGAGGCGCGTTGGGGCGACGTCGGCGCCTGGAACCTCGGGCTCGAGCACATGGCGCGCCATTGCGTGCAGGGCCGCGGCGTCCTGCTGAACCTGAAGCGTCACTTCGGCAAGGAGAACCGCGCCATCGGCTACGACGAGGTGATGGGCCTGCTGGAGGCCGACGGCATCGAGATCGAACGCGGCGACATCGTCTGCTGCTATACCGGCTATGCGGACGAGCTGCTGCGCCTGGGCCACGACGTGCCGGCCGATCTGCCGCGCACCCATTGTCCGGCCTTCGACGGGCGCGATGCCAGGCTGCTGCAATGGATCGACGATTGCGGCATGTCGATCCTGGTCTCCGACAACCGGGCCGTCGAGTACGAGTACCAGGAGATCCCGCCGGGCGCCGAAGAGGGCGCGGTGCTGCCGCTGCACGAGCATTGCCTGTTCAAGCTCGGCATTCACCTGGGCGAGATGTGGTACTTCACCGAGATCGCCGAGTGGCTGGAGGCCCAGGGCCGCTACCGCTTCTTCATGACGGCGCCGCCGCTCTACCTGCCGGGCGCCGTCGGCTCGCCGGCCAACCCGATCGGCACGGTGTGAGGCCGGCGCGAGCGGTGTTGACGGATGAATGACCTTGCCGCATGGCTTGCGCACCTGGGCCTCGAAAAATACGGCGAGGCCTTTCGTGAGAATGAGGTCGAATTCTCCGACCTGCCGGACCTGACGGAGGACGATCTGAAGGAGATCGGCCTCCCTGTCGGGCCGCGCCGGCGGTTGATGAAGGCCGCGCAAGCCCTCGGCGATCTGGACGCCGACGAGGATATCGTCGAGGTCGCACCGGCACGCTCGATGGAGGCGGAGCGCCGGCAGCTGACGGTCATGTTCGTCGATCTGGTCGGCTCGACGGAACTCTCCGGCCGGCTCGATCCCGAGGACCTCAGGGCCCTCATGCGGCGTTACCAGACGGTGGTCGCCGCGGTCATCGAACGGAACGCCGGCTACCTGGCGAACTGGTTGGGCGACGGGGTGATCGCCTACTTCGGCTGGCCGAGCGCGGGCGAGGACCAGGCTATCCGCGCGGTCCGGGCCGGCCTGGATGCCGTCGCGGCGGTGGGCGGCATTCCGCTTCCCGGCGTCGATACGAAGATGCTGGCGGCCCGCGTGGGGATCGCTACCGGGCCCGTCGTCGTCGGCGACCTCGCGGGCGATAGCGGCGGCCAGCAGGGCATGGTGACCGGCGAGACGCCCAATCTGGCGGCACGACTGCAGGGCGAGGCGGTGCCGGGCGGCGTGGTGATCGGCCGGACGACCCGGGCGCTGGTCCAGGCCGCCTTCGACCTCGAATCCCTGGGGCGGCTGGATCTGAAAGGGTTTGACGCGCCGGTCGAGGCCTGGAGCGTGCGCGGGCAACATGTGGACGAGGATCGGTTCGCGGTGCCGGGCGTCCGTCTGACGACGTTCACCGGGCGAACCCACGAGGTCGGATTGCTGCTCGATCGCTGGCAACGGGCGCGCGACGGTGAGGGTCAGGTCGTCCAGATCATGGGTGAACCGGGTATTGGCAAGTCGCGCATCGTCGAGACTTTCCGGGGCCGCATCGATGGCGAGCCGTATCGTCGCATCGTCTTCCAATGTTCGCCGCATCACGTGAACTCGGCGCTCTATCCGGTGATCCGCCACCTCGATCTGGCCGCCGGCTATGCGGCCGACGACGGCGTCGAGGCGAAACTGGCGGGTATCGAGGCGATGGTGGGCGAGGCCGGCCTGGATGCCGGTGAGGCCGCGCCGTTGATCGCTGCCCTGCTGTCCGTCCCCTTCGTGGGCTGCTTCGGCGATCTCGACATGACGCCGCAGCAGCAGCGCGTGGCGACGCTGCGGGCCTTACAGGACCTGCTTCTCGCCTTGGCCCGCGACGAGCCGGTGCTGGTCGTACTGGAAGATGCCCACTGGATCGACCCGACGACACGGGAGCTGATCGTCGATGTCGTGCCCCGCCTGGCCGAGCGGCGGATCCTGCTGCTGATCACCCATCGTCCCGAATGGTCGGATCCCTTCCAGGGGCAGGGGCATGTCACGACCCTCAACATGACCCGGCTGTCCCGGGCGCAGATCGCCGAGATCGTCCGCGATGTCGCCGGCCGGGCGCTTTCGGACGACATCGTCGCCCGTATCGTGGAGCGTACCGACGGCGTGCCGCTGTTTATCGAGGAGCTGACCAAGGCGATGGCCGAGGCGGATTTCGATCTCGCCGACGAGGACGTGCCGGTGACGTTGCAGGCCTCGCTCATGGCCCGGCTCGACCGGCTGGGGCCGGCCAAGGAGGTCGCCCAGATCGGCGCGGTCATCGGGCGGGAGTTCGCCCGCGAGCTGCTGGCACGGGTGGCCGAGGGGCCCGGCGACGATCTGTCGGCGGCGCTCGACCGGTTGGTCGAGGCGCAGCTGATTTTCCGCTCCCGCCATGACGAGGGCGAGGTCTATTCCTTCAAGCACGCGCTGGTTCAGGACGTCGCCTACGAGAGCCTGCTGCGCCAACGTCGCCAAGCCCTCCATCTCGCAATCGCCGAGGCCCTGTCGTCCGGCGACGATGCCCAGGCGGCGCCCGAGGTGCTGGCCCGGCACTACGAACAGGGAAACGATCTGCGCAGCGCACTGCTCTGGCTCGACCGGGCCGGGCTGGCAGCGGCGCAGCGCTCGGCACAGCCCGAGGCCGTGGCGCATTGCACCGGTGCCTTGCGGATTCTCGGTACTATCGGCGACCCGGGCGACGACGGCGATCGGGAGCTGGCATTGCTGTTTCGCCTCGGTCAGGCGCAATTCGGTGCCGTCGGCGGCGGCGCACCCGAGGCGATTGAAACTTTCGAGCGGGCGAGCGCGCTTGCGGCGCGCCGGGACGACCCGGTTGCCCGGGTGATCGCCCAATATGGTCAGTATGTCGGCCAGATGATTTCCGGGCAGCTGCGCCTGGCCGACGAGGTCGGCGCGCAGGTCCGCACCGCCGCGAGGGAGAGCGGCCACGCCTGGATGGAACTCGTCGGTGGCCGGCTGATCGGCGGCGCCCGGTATTTGATGGGCGACCTCACCACCGCCCGGGACGTGCTGTACGGGTTCGTCGCTGCCGACGAGGCGGTGTTGCGGCAGATCCCGCCCGGCTTCGCGCACAGTCCGGTGGATACCGCGTTGCCGCTTCTCGCCCATGTCGAATGGGCCCTCGGCGAGCGGGAAGCCGCCTATGCGCGATCCGACGCGGCCATTCTGCGGATGGCCGACATTCGCGGCGACGCCAACTCGCTCGCCTTTGCGCTCACCTGGGATATGTTGATCTCCGCCTGCGAGCGCGACGGCGAACGTCTGCATGCCTCCGCGACGCGGATGATTGCGCTCGCCGGGGAAACCGGCGGCATGTTCTGGGAACAATGGGGCCATTGTGCCCTCGGAGTGGCCGAAGTCATCGGCGGAAACGCCGCCGACGGCTTGGCACCGATCGCCGCCGGGGTCGAGGGGCTGCTCGCGACGGGGGCCTTGCAGCACATTCCCTTCCAGATGACCTGCCTCGCCGAGGCGCACTACCGGCTTGGCGACCTGACCCGGGCCTTGGAGGTGCTGGCGGAAAGCCAGGCCGTGATCGAGCGTACGGAACAACGCTTCTACGAGCCGGAAACGCACCGCCGCCGCGGGACGGTGCTGGAGGCGGCCGGCCGGCGGGAGGAAGCCATGGCGGCCTACAGGCGCGCCGTCCAAATCGCGGATGGACAGGGAAGTGTCACCTGGCGAAACAGGGCGATGGAAAACCTCGCCCGCTTGGTGGACGAAAGCTGAGGGATCGATCCTTCGGTTCCGGTCAGGGGCCGCGAACCTCAGTCACGGTCGTCGTGACCGGCCATGCCGCCCGAAATCTCCTCGGTGGCTTCGCTCGACAACGTGTCCGGCAGGATCAGGTTCAAGGCGATGGCGATGAAGGCCGCCGGCAGCAGGCCCGACGTCATCAGAACGCGGAGCGTATCGGGCAGATATTGCACTGCCTTCGACTCGAGCTGCAGGCCGAGGCCGATCGAGAGGGCGATCGCGAAGATGACCATGTTGCGGCGGTTCCACTTGACGTCCGACAGCATCGATACGCCGGCGGCCACGACCATGCCGAACATGACGATGACGCCCCCGCCCAGCACTTCGATCGGAATGGTTCGGATCACCGCGCCGACCTTGGGGACGAAGCCGCATAGAATCAGGAACACCGCGCCGATGGTGACGACATGGCGGCTCATGACGCCGGTCATCGCGATGAGGCCGACATTCTGGCTGAAGGAGGTATTCGGCAGGCCGCCGAAAATGCCCGCGACGGCCGAGCCGAAACCGTCGGCGAAGGTCGCACCCCGGATCTCCTTTTCGCTCGCCTCGCGGCCGGCGCCGCCCTTGGTGATGCCGGAGACGTCGCCGACGGTTTCCACCGCCGAGACGAAGGCCATCAGACAGAACCCGGCGATGGCGGCGACGGTAAAATCGATGCCGTAGCTGAAGGGAAGCGGCAGGGCGACGGTCGCGGCACGGCCCCAGCTCGTCGCGATGGCGTCGATCGTCACCATGCCGACCAGCAGGGCGTAGAGATAGCCGACGGCGATCCCGATCACCACGGCCGAGACCGACAGCATGCCGCGGGCAAAGAACTTGAGGCCGAGCGTCGTGACGATGACGATGAGCGCCGCCGACCAGTTCAACAGGCTGCCGTACTCGGGCTTGTCGACCGCGGGAACGCCGCCGGCGGCATACTGAATGCCGACCTTGACGAGGGCCAGTCCGATCATGGTGACGACGAGCCCGGTGACCAGGGGCGGGAGAGCGAACCGGATCCGGCCGATCACCGTGCCGAGCGCGGCATGGAAGAGCCCGCCGACCAGCACGCCGCCGAAGAGCACCGGCAGCGCCTCGACGCCCTTGCCCGCGACGAGCGGGATCATGATCGGCAGGAAGGCGAAGCTGGTGCCCTGCACGATCGGCAGGCGGGCGCCGACCGGACCCAATCCCACCGTCTGCAGCAGCGTCGCCACGCCGGCGAACAGCATCGACATTTGGATCATGTAGGTCATGTCGGGGAAGCCCTGCTTGCCGGCCTCCGACCCGAAACCGAAACCGGCCGCGCCGGCAATGATGATGGCGGGCGTGACGTTGGAGACGAACATCGCCAATACATGCTGGATGCCGAGCGGGATCGCCGTGGCCAGCGGCGGCATGTAGTTCGGATCTCTCAGTTGTTCGGGCGTGCCGATTGCTGTGCCGGGCATGGTGCTGCGTCCCCCTTGTGTCCCACGTCGCGTTGGCCCCGTCCGAAGCCATCGCGTCAAGCATGTGTTCAGAGAAGGGCGAAGTAAATGCAAAGACCTCCGATCGTCGGCGGCAGCAGGCACAGGGCGAGGCCGATGCGACGTGCGAGGCGGTGCGGTTTGCCGTGCAGGACGAGCATCCCGCAAGTGAAAATTCCGACGATGGCGAAGAGGCCGAGGAGGAGAATGGCGGCGACGATCGCCAGTTCGCGTACATTCTCCTCGTGGAAGGTCCATTCGGGCTGGTTCCGGTAAGTCGCGATGGAAAAGGCGTAGGCGTCGCCGAAGCGCAACCAGGGTACAACGGGGTCGATGCCGCAGAGGTCCAGCCCTTCGGCCAGCTGATCTGCGTCGAGGGGGCCGCTCACCTCGCCGGTGTCGTCGTGCACGATGTAGTCGCCGGCCCGGTTGGCCGTTGGCGTTCCGCGGAGCGCGATGCACGCTGCGTTCCACTTGACCTGGACGTTCAAGCCATGATCGTGGCTCTTCTGCCTGAACTCCAACAGCGTCCGCTCATGCTGGTAGTCGAGGAACCACAGTTGGCGCGGTATGCCGTTCTCGTCCAGCCGCGTGACGGCGTTGGCCTCCAGTGCGCCGACGCTCTCGTCCTCCGGGTCCCATTTCAGGCCGAGACGGTCGGTCATCTTGATATGGTAGCCAGGCTCGTCGAAGGGGCTTGCGAGGCCGTTTCCGCTGCTTGCCGCGAAAACGAGAGAGAGGATCAGGACCAGTCGCGTCACGGGCCGCGTCAGTCGCGTTTGACCACGCTGCCCCGTTCGATCACGTAAGTGCCGTCCAGCAGGTCGGCGATGTGGGTATCGTTGGATTCGGCGATCAGCACGCTTTCGCCTTCGCGCTTCAGCTCGGCCAAAATGTCGGCGATGCGGCGGACCAGGACCGGGGCGATGCCTTCCGTCGGCTCGTCCAGCAGCAGCAGCTTGGTGCCGACCAGCAAGGCGCGGGCCAGCGCGACCATCTTTTGCTGGCCGCCCGAGAGTGAGGTCGCCGGCCGCGCGCGGAACTCCGCCGCCTCGTGGATCAGGCCGTAGATCCAATCCAGCCGCGCCTGGTAGTCCTTGACGCCGGTGGCCCAGACCGGCAGCAGGATGTTCTCTTCCGCCGTCAGGCTCGGCACCAGGCGGCGGTCCTCCGGCATATAGCCGATGCCGAGATGGGCCCGCTGGCTGCCGGGAAGGGCCAGCAGGTCGGCGGCTTCGAAGGCGACGCGGCCCGCGCCCGGCTTCAGGACCCCCATGATCGAGCGCATCAGCGTCGTCTTGCCGGCGCCGTTGCGACCGATCAGGCCGCGCATGCTGCCGGGCGGAACCTCCAGCCCGACACCGCGCAGAGTGGGGATCGGGCCGATGTTGACGTCGAGGCCGGAGACTTCAAGCATTGCCCGTCTCCTCCGCGCCGTGGGTGCTGCGATGCAACTCCTGGCCGACGACGAACTCCTTGACCCGGGGGTCCTCCAGCGCTTCGGCCGGCGGCGCGTCGCAGATGATCTCGCCCTGATAGAAGGCCAGGACCCGGCTGACGTAGCGTTCGACGATTTCCATGTCGTGCTCGATGAACAGCACCGTGGTCTCTTCCTCGCGCAGTGCCGCCATGATGATGTCCATCAGGCCGAACTTCTCCTCGACGCTGATGCCGCTCGTCGGCTCGTCCAGCATCACCAGCTTCGGCTTGCGCACCGTCGCCATGGCGATGTCGAGCAGCTTGCGCACACCCTGGGGCAGCGCGTCGGCGGCCACGTCCCGGTAATCGGCGATCTGGTAGCGCGCCATGTGGGTTTCGGCCCGGGCGGCCCGCGCAGGCGCGAACAGCGGTGCGAGCAGGGCGGGCCCCCGGCTTTCCGCGATGCCCATGGCGATCATCACGTTCTCGAACACCGTCTCCGAGCCGAAGACCTGCGGCACCTGGAACGAACGGCAGAGGCCGAGCGTGGTAATCCGCCGTGGCGCCATGCCGAGAATGGACCGGCCCATGAACTCGATCCGGCCGGCGCTCGGCCGCAGATAGCCCGTCACCATGTTGACGAAGGTCGTCTTGCCGGCACCGTTGGCACCGATGATGCCGATGGTTTCGCCCTCGTCGATGGTGACGTTGATGTCGCGCGCGGCGACGACGCCACCGAACGACTTCTCCAGATCGTGGACTTCGAGAACCCTTGCCATACGTTGGGCTACTCCGCCGGGCTCGGGGCGCTCTTGCGCCGCTTGCCCAGATGCTCGGTCAGTGACCAGAGCCCGTTGGGCAGGAACATGACGATCACCAGCAGCGTCCCGCCCATCAGCAGCTGCCAGATCTGCGGCGCATAGTCGAAGGCGAAGGTGCGGATCAGTTCGAAGGCCAGCGCGCCGATGAAGGTCGCGGCGACGTTGCCCGTACCGCTCAAAATCGTGATGAAGACGAAGTCGCCGGAATTCGGCCAGTAGACCATGGAATCCGGGTCGACATGACCGACCGCCAGCGCCATCACCGCGCCGCCGAAGCCGGCGAGCAGGCCGGAGAAGACGTATTTCACGTGGATCGCCTTCTCCGCCGAATAGCCGAGGTATTCGAGCCGGATCTCGTTCTCGCGAACGGCGATGGTCATCGCGCCGAGTGTCGAGGACAGATAGCGATGTACGGCCAGCGCCACGATATAGACGATGATCGCCGTGAAGCAGAACAGCGTGATGTGAGCGTTGGCGCCTTCCGGCGTGATGCCGAAATAGCTCGGTTGCTTGACGCCGATGCCGTCAGTCGAGCCGAGCACTTCCAACTTTGCCAGCACGCCATAGAGGATCATGGAAAAGGCGAGGTTGAGCAGGGCGAAGAAGATCGCCCGGTAGCGGCGCAGCAGGAAGCCGAGCGCGAAGGCCAGCAGACCCGAGGCGATGGTGCCGATGATGATGCCCAGCAGGGCATCGGTGATGCCGATCTTCTGGCTGAGCGCCACCGCATAGGCGCCCCAACCGAAGAACAGGGCGTGCCCGAAGGAAACCAGGCCCGCCCGCCACAGGATCAGCAGGCCGAGCGCTACCGCACCGCGCGCCATCGACTGCAGGCCGATGAAGCGCAGCCAGTCCTCCAGCAGGAAGTTCGCCACCAGGATGACGACGAGGCCGATGGTCAGGCCCCAGAAGGTCTTGTCCATGAAGCGCGTCATATCTTCCTCGCTTGCGGCGGCGCGAACAGGCCCTCGGGGCGGAGCACCAGCACCACGGCCATGATCGCGTAGATGACGAAGAGTTCGACCTCCGGCAGCAGATGGACGGAGGCGGCGCGCGATATGCCGACGACGAGCGCGCCGATGAGCGCGCCGGGGATCGAGCCCATGCCGCCGATCACCACCACGGCGAAAGCCAGCACCACGACCTCGACGCCGATGCCGGGTTGCACCGAAATGGTCGGCGCGACATAGGCTCCGCCGAGCGCGCCGAGGAAGGCGCCGATCATGAAGGTCACCAGGAAGACCTTGTTGACGTTGATGCCCATGCTCTGGCTCATCTCCCGGTCGAAGATGACCGCCAGCAGGATCTTTCCGAAGCGGGTCCGCGTCAGCGTGAACCACATGATGAGGGCGATCGTCATGGAGACGCCCACCATCGAGAGGTTGTAGTTGTCGAAGGTCAGGCCGGCGATGTCGGTCCAGCCGAGCAGCTCCATCGGCTGGTAGGCGAAATAGGGGTCCGTCGCCCAGATCAGGATGATCACGTCCTCCAGCGCCAGGAAGGCGGCGAAGGTCGCCAGCACCACGATGTGCTCGTCCCGGTGATAGAGGTAGCGCAGCAGGCCGCGCTCGATGACCAGGCCGAACACCACGCCCAGGAAGGCGGCGGCGAGGAAGATCATCAGAAAACCGCCGAAGGCCGGCAGTTCCGCGTTGTACCACACGCCGATGAGCGTGGCGGCGAGGTAGGCGCCGAAGGCGAAGAACGAACCATGGGTCACGTTCAACACTTTTTGCACGCCGAAAATGACCGTCAACCCGACCGCCACCATGAACAGGTAGGACGAGTAGATCAGGCCATCGACGATGATGACGATCAGCAGCTGAAGGTCCACGCGGAGGCCCTCGCGAGCGTGTGGTCGGATAAGGGGAAAGGCGCGGGGCGGCGGCCTCGTTGGGTGCCGCCGCCCCGCCGTGGTCGTGTCAGCCTAGCACTTGGCGCCCTTCATGCCGCCTTCGAGCCAGGGAATGGAAGCGACACCCTCGGGCGGCATGATGCAGCTCGCCGGGAAGACGATGACGTCTTTGAGGACCGTCTCGCCGCGCTTCTCGTCCCACACCGTGACGCCCCAGAGATCGTCGGTGACCGCCTGATGGCCCTTCGAGAGCGCCATCTTCACCTCGCCGACGAAGGTCGGGAAGGTGGCGCCTTCCAGCGCCTCGATCACCTGGTCGGTGGTCGGGAACTTGCCGGCCTTCTTCGCCGCCGTGTCATAGGCGTACTTCGCGGCGAGGATGCCCTGGGCGTACTGGTAGGCGGGCTGCGCCGGCGGCTCGCCATAGGCCTTGCGGTATTCCTTCTGGAACCACTGGTTCAGCGGGTTCGGGTCGTCGACGGCATACATGCCGTAGGGACCGCGCGCGCCGATCATGAGACCCTGCGGAAACTTCTTGCCGAGACGGTAGGCCACGGTCTCGCCGACGGTCAGGACGAAGTCCTTCTTGTGGAACAGGCCGCGGGCCGAGCCCTGGCCGATCAGCGCCTCGAGGTCGCCGCCCCAGAAGCTGGAGTGCACCAGCTTTTCCTTGCCGCGCAACAGGGCCGAGATCTCGGCGCCGTACTGGCCGGCGAAGATCTTTGGGAACTGCTGCTTGCTCGACGGCTTCGCCTCCGGCGCGAGGTGACGCATCGCCAGCTCGAAGTCGCGCCAGGAATCCTGGCCCCAGGCGTAGTTCTGGTTCAGCCCGACGAAGCCCTTGACCTGCCCCTTGCGCGTCTTGGCGATGTAATGCGCCGCCGAGACGTTGTTGCCGGTCGCATGGTTCATCGTGCGGAAGACGTACTTCGGATTCTTGTCCAGCTCCTCGAACACGCGCGGCGTGCCGCAGACCGTCTCGATGGTCAGGATCTTCAATTCTTCGGCGACGTTGGTCACCGCCGAGCAGGTGCCTGACGAGATGTAGCCGACCACCAGGTCGACCTTTTCCTTCTGCACCTTGTTGCGCAGCTCCGTCACCTGCTTGGTGCCGCCGCCGGCCTCGTCGTAGATGATCGCGTCGACCATGCGGCCGGCGAAACCGGGCGTGTTGTAGGGTGCCGGCAACGTACCCTCGTTGATGCCGCGCACGATCAGCTCCGAGCCCTTTTTGGCCGGTATGCCGAAGGCCGGCGCGCCGGCGCCGGTGAGGAAGGTCGGCACGGCCATTTTGACCTTGTCCTGGGCCTGCGCCAGGCCAGTGCCCGCCAGCAGTGCCGCGGCGGCGAACAGCGCGCCGCTTCGCTTGATCCCAAACGTCATGGTGAACTCTCCCTGTCGTCGTTCCCCCAATTGGGACGGGGCCTCCCGAGCCTCCGCCTTGGCGGACACCTTGGCCCAAGTGGCTGGTCGTGGCAACCTCGTTTCATCGCCGCGACATGCGGCAGGGGAGGGTGAAGCGATGTCCGGATTCAAGGAGTATGCGAGCCATGATGCCGTCGGTCTCGCCGCGTTGATCGCCAAGGGCGACGTGACGGCGGAAGAGGCGTTGGAATCCGCTCTTGCCGGCATGGCCGAGGTGCAGCCGAAGCTCAACGCCGTCGTGCACGACATGGAGGCGGAGGCATGCCGTACGCTCGCCGCCGGCGTGCCGGACGGACCCTTCGCCGGCGTGCCCTTCATGCTGAAGGATCTGAACCTCAACTATGCGGGTCAGCCGACGGGGCAGGGCTCGCGCTTCTACGAGGGGTTCGTGCCGGACCGTGATTCCGAGCTTGTGGTGCGTCAGAAAGCCGCGGGCCTCGTCGTCATGGCGAAGACCAACACGCCGGAATTCGGTCTCTGCGCGACGACCGAGCCGGTGGCGCATGGGGCCGCGCCCAATCCGTGGAACCTGGCGCACAGCTGCGGCGGCTCCTCCGGCGGCTCCGCCTCGGCGGTGGCGGCCGGCGTGGTACCGGCGGCGCATGCGACGGACGGCGGCGGCTCGATCCGCATTCCGGCCGCCTGTTGCGGCCTGGTCGGCCTGAAGACCACCCGCGGGCGCAACCCCGTCGGCCCCGACATCGGCGAGAGCCTGATCAGCGTCGGCCACGTGGTCTGCCGCACGGTCCGCGACACCGCGCACTTCCTCGATGCGACGGCAGGGCCGGAACTGGGCGCGCCGCATGCGGGCCCGGCGAGCGAGGGCCGCTTCGCCGACGCGCTGGCGCGCGATCCGGGCGCCTTGCGGATCGCCGTCACCACCCGGGTGCCCGCCGGCCGCAACCTCGATCCCGCCTGCGCGAGCGCCATCGAAGCGACCGCCGCCCTGCTGGCCGAGATGGGACATACGGTCGAGGCCGCGGATCCGCCGATCGACTACGAGTGGATGGGGCCCGCCTGGCGCCGCTTCTCCGCGGTCAACTGCAACCTCAACCTCGCCCGCCGTGCCGCCGCCCTCGGCCGCCCGGCCCGCAACGACGAGCTGGAGCCGATCACCCGCCTGACCGCCGAGGAAGGCGCCGCGATGTCGGCCACGGAATTCTTCGCCCTCATCCAGGAAATCCATGCCTTCGGCCGCCAGATGGCCCTCTTTCACGAGGACTGGGACGTTCTGTTGACGCCGACGCTGGCGGCACCGCCCATACCGCTCGGGCAGCTGGTGATGACGACGGAGGATTATGAGGACTATTATGATCGCCTGTTCCGCTATATCCCCTTCACGCCGGTACAAAATCTCTCCGGTCAGCCGGCGATCACCCTGCCTTTGAACATGAGCGCGGACGGTCTGCCGATCGGCGTCCAGTTCGCCGCCCGCTTCGGCGGCGAGGCGCTGCTGATCGCCCTGGCGGCGCGGCTGGAAGAGGCCCGGCCCTGGATCGATCGCCGCCCGCCGGTCTGGGCGGGGTGAAGTGTTTGTCACTGTAGTCGTAAACGGGAGTATTCGATGAAGTACGGACTTGGACAGTCGGCGCCGCGCGAGGAAGACAAGCGGTTTCTCAGGGGCGGCGGGCGATACAGCGACGATATCGACCTGCCCGGCCAGGCCTGGTCGTATCTGCTGCGCTCGCCCCACGCGCACGCCCGGATCGCCGCAATCGACACCGCCGCCGCGCGGGCCGCGCCCGGCGTGCTGGCGATCTTCACCGGCGCGGACATCGCCGAGGCCGGCCTCGGCGACTTGCCGTGCAATGTCGCCAAACTGGTTCCCCTGAAACGCCCCGACGGTCGCCCGATCTTCGTCCCGCCACGCCCGGCCCTGGTTCGCGACAAGGCCACCTTCGTCGGCGATGCCGTCGCCTTCGTCGTCGCCGAGACCCGGGCCGAGGCCCGCGATGCGGCCGAGCTCATCGAGATCGACTACGAGGCGTTGCCGGTCGTCGCCGAGACGCGGACCGCCGCGGCGCCGGAGACGCCGGCGATCTGGGACGACTGCCCCGACAACATCGCGTTCCGCTTCGAGGTGGGCGACCGGGCTGCGACCGAACGGGCCTTCGAGACCGCGCACCATGTCACGCGGGTCGAACTGCCGATGCCGCGGGTCGCCGTCAATCCGATGGAACCGCGCGCGGCGCTCGGCGACTACAACGCCTTCGAGGACCGCTACACGCTTTATTCCGGCAACCAGTTTCCGCACGACACGCGCAACTGGCTGGCCGACGCCGTGCTCGGCATACCGGAAAGCCGGCTGCGGATCGTCAGCCCCGACATGGGCGGTTCCTTCGGGCTGCGCTCGACGGTCTTTCCGGAGATGCCGCTGGTCCTGCTGGCGGCGCGCCGGATCGGACGGCCGGTCAAGTGGGTGAACGATCGTTCCGACGGCATCCTCGACGAACAGGGCCGCGACTTCGTCATGACGGGGGAGCTGGCGCTCGACGCGGAGGGCACGTTCCTCGGCCTCCGGGTCGACGTCACCGCGGCGATGGGCGCCGTCTTTTCCAACTACGGCCCGCATCCCTCGTTCGGCAATATCGGCGGCGTGGCCGGGGTCTATACGACGCCGGCGATGCATGCCCGGGTGACCGGGGTGTTCACCAACACCAGTCCGACGGGCCCGGTCCGCGGCGCCGGGCGCCCCGAGGCGACGTCGCTGATCGAGCAGGCGATCGACAGGGCGGCGCGGGAGATGGGGCTCGACCGGATAGAACTCCGCCGGCGCAACATCATTCCGCCCACCGCCATGCCCTATCAGACGCCGCTCACCTACCACTACGACTGTGGCGAGTTCGAACGCAACATGGACCAGGCGTTGGAGATGATCGACGCGGAAGGCTTCGAGGCGCGCCGCGAGCGGGCGGCGGCGGCCGGGCGGCTGCGCGGTCTCGGCCTCATCAACACCATCGAACAGGCCGCCGGCGGTGGCGACGAAGGCGGCGAGATCCGCTTCGATCGCCAGGGCAACGCCACGGTCCTGATGGGCACCCATTCGCACGGCCAGGGCCACGAAACCGTGTTCAAGCAGCTGGTGTCGGATCGTCTCGGCCTGGAGTTCGAGGCGATCCGCTATGTCCAGGGCGATACCGACGTCGTCGCCTATGGTCACGGTACCGGCGGCTCCCGCGTCTCGGGCCTCGGCGGGTCCGCCCTGCTGGGCGCCGCCGAAAAGGTCATCGAGAAGGGCCGCCACATCGCCGCCCACGCGTTGGAGACGTCCGAGGCCGACATCGAGTTCACCGACGGGCGCTTCGTCGTCGCCGGTACGGACCGCTCACTCGATATCCGCGAGGTGGCCGGCATCGCCTTCAACCCCGCCGCCCTGCCGCCCGAAACCGACAGCGGCCTTTCCGGCTTTTCGACCTTCCGGGTGATTGCACCGACCTTTCCGAACGCCTGCCACGCGGCCGAAGTCGAGATCGACCCCGAGACGGGATCGGTACGCATCGAGCGCTATCTGGCGGTGGAGGATGTCGGCACCGTGCTCAACCCGATGCTGCTGGACGGGCAGCTGCACGGCGGGATCGTGCAGGGGGCGGGCCATGTCTTTGGCGAGGAGATGCGCTGGGACGCGGACGGCCAGGTGCTCACGGGTTCGTTCATGGACTATGTGATGCCGCGGGCGGACGAAATGCCCGTCTTCGAGATCGCGATCAACGGCGTGCCGACGGCGCGAAACCCGCTCGGCGTCAAGGGCGCGGGCGAGGCGGGAACCGTCGGCGCGGTCGCCTGTCTCACGGCGGCGGTCCTGGATGCCCTCTCACCGCTCGGCATCGAAGATCTGCCCATGCCGCTGACGCCGGAACGCTTGTGGCGGGTCATCCGGGACGCGGCCGATTAATGACGCTGGCGTTGCACAAAGCAGAGCCGGATGCGATCGGGTGCTGGGAGGATGGCTTTCAGTTCTGGCCGGTCGTCATAAACGTACCCGACGGGCTGGAGGGAGCCTGTGCGGGGATTGCCCGACGCGAGGGGCGCCTGAGGCTCAAGGCGCTTTGCCCCGGGTTCCTCGTCGCTTCCAAGACCAGTTCCGAGCGACTGACCGAGGCGATGAGAAACGCACCGACGTGGTCATTTGGCAGTTTCGTCCTGGCAAGCACGCTCCCGCCAGGCGATCGGTTGTCGAGCGAGGCAATCGACAAGATAACGAGCGATCTGAACTCGGTTATCGATCAGTTCCAGTTGCAGGGCCGATCATACTGGCTGAACTGCCCGGCGACCGAGTCCGACGTCGCTCGTAAGCTGCGCGGGATGCTACTGCAAAGACGCGATCTGGCGATAATCAACAACCCTTCGAACTACAGCCTGACCATTCGACTGGCCACCGACGGCGCGAAGGTCCATGTCTTGATCGGGCCATCGATTTCGATCAAGCGGCGCTTCGCCTATCGGCGACGGGATGTCGGCGCTTCGATCAATCCGGTGCTCGCCGCGGCGATGGTGCGGTTGGCGCCTCCCGTCAGGTCGGGCCTCGCGCTCGATCCAACTTGCGGCAGCGGGACGTTGTTGGCCGAGCGATTGGCTTATTCCGACGAGGATACCGCCCTCGGTATCGACCTGAGCGCCGAGGCGGGCGAGGCGTTCCAGGCCAATCTGCAACAGGGCGTCGGGTCCGGGCAGTTTCGCTTCCGGTTGGGAGACGGGGCGGATCGTGAGCTTTGGCAACCGTGCCAGACGGTTCTCGCGAACCTGCCGTTCGGAATCCGACTCCGTGTCCCAAGGCCGGAACTCGAGGCGCTTTACGCCGCCATCATGAACAACTCCGCTCGTTTCCTGGCGGCGGATGGGCGTGTCGTCCTGACCAGTTCGTTCAAGGGTGGCTTGGACCATGCCATTGCCGCCGCTGGTGACAGCATACGGGTGTTGTCGCGATACAAGGCGAAGATGGGTGGCCTCTTCTACCAGATCCTGGTGGCCACGAAAGCCTGAGACCGAACACCCCCAGGCCGCCATATGGTCATCCCTGTCTCGGTGGGCCATTCGCCGAGTGGGTAGGGAGCCTGCATGGCGGCGAGACGACGTTCAATACGCGCCTGCCTTGCGTAACGAGCGCAACCGAAAGGTTCGAGCGAAGCCAAGCCTGGCAGCCGCGCGGGCATCGGCCCTCACGCCGTAGGACTGGTCCCGGTCCCCCTCTTTCGAGCGCGCCACTCGTGGATCTGCCAGCCCAGCAGGCCGGGCAGGCCGACGACGAGTTCGCGAAAGCGCTTGGCCAGCGACAAAGCCAAAGAGAGATCCGGGCTGAGGCCGAGCGCGGCGCCGATGACGACGATGCCGCCTTCCTGCACGCCGATGCCGGCCGGGACCAGAAAGGCGGCCGCCCGCACCGCTTGCGTCAGGCTCTCCAGGATCAAGGCTTCGCCGACGCTGACGGGCATGCCCATGAGCCATAGCGCCAGCCAGACCTCGCCCGCTTTCGCCAGCCTCTCCGCCATCCGCCACGCCACGGCGGCGACCAAGCGTGTGCGCTGGCGGTAGAGTCCGTCGAGCGCCGCATCGAAGGCGTGCCCGTCCGTTGTCGCCGCGCGCAGCCTGGAGCCACCCGGGATCCGCCGCAATCCCCGCAGCACCGCGCCCAGCGGCGACTTTCGTTGCAGCCGATAGAAGATCCAGAGCCCGCCGGTCAGCAGGACGACGAAGCCACCGATCCAGCCGACGAGCTCGTGCGTCCCGACCACGGCGAGCAGCAGCACGAGGCCGAGCAGGCTGAATGCGGCCTGCGCGCCGGCCTGAATGGTTTTGTCGACGACGACGCTCGCCGTCGCCGCCGCGCCGTCGGCACCGCGCTGCGTGAGGAGGCGCGCGCGAAGCAGGTCGCCACCGATCTGCGCCGCGGGCAACAGCCAGTTCACGGAGAGGCCGATCCAGTTGATGACGGTCAGTCCGACGAGACCGCGCTGCCGGACGGTGCCCAGGAGTTCACGCCAGCCGAGCGCGGCGAGGATGATCGGCAGTATCTGATAGACGCCGAGGAGGAGGAGGCTCCATCCGCCGACCGCCAGGACGAGCAGGACCGTGTCCAGGCCCTGCCAGGCGATCAGGCCGACGGCGAGCGTCAGGCCCAAGGTCAGCGCGACATAGACATAAGCCATCCAGCCGGTTACCGGCGCGTCGCCGCGGAGCCCGCCAGGATGAACGGGAGGCGTCGCGGCAGCACGCTGATCCTGAGATCGGTGCCGCAAATCCGCTCGCCGTCGGGGCTCGTCGGCAGCCGGCCGAGCGCCTCGATCTCTAGCCACTCGTGCTGTTCGTAACGGACGAATTTCGGGTCCCCGCGCGACCTGTCCAGGGCGCGGAAGTCCGAAAGCAATGCGGGAAGCTTCAGCAACGAAATCTCCGGCACCAGCAAAAGGTCGAGCAGGCCGTCGTCGAGGCTGGCCCGGGGCGCGATCCGGGTGCCGCCCGCCCATTTGCCGTTGGCGATCGCCAGCATGGCCAACGGGTGCTCCGCCGCGCCGTCGCGGGTGCGCAGCCGTACCGGATAGGTCGCCCGGCGCGCGGCGGTCGCGATTCCCGCGAGCGTGTAGGCCGCACCGCGAAACCGCCGTTTCATGGCCTCCGATGCGCGAAAGCTCGCCTCGGCGCCGAGGCCGGCGACCAGCGTGTTCAGGAAATAGCGCCCGTTGACCCGGCCGACGTCGATCGGTGTCGGCTCTGCTTCGGCGGCCAGCATCAGCGCCGCGCCGGGGTCGCCGCTCGGGATGGCGCCGCTGCGCGCGAAGTCGTTGGCGGAGCCGAGCGGCAGGACCGCCATCGCCACGTCGGGCTCGCCGCTGGCGGCGAACAGGCCGTTGACGACTTCGTTGAGGGTGCCGTCACCCCCCGCGGCCACGATGATATCGGCCTTCTCGTCGAGGGCGTCCCGCGCCAGCGCTTCGGCGCCGGTCGCCCGGCTCGTCACGCTGACGTCGACGATGTGCCCATGGCGGCGAACCCGCGCCAAGGCGTCGGCGATCCGCGCCGGCGACGCCCGGCCGCCGTTCAGGATTACGCGTAACTTTCGTGCCGACATGGCACCACTTTCCATCAAATCATCGATATGGCAAGTCCCGGCTCGCCCATACGTGGCACGGGCTGGACATCGCCGTGCGGTTGGCGATAGTGGCGGCCATGTCCGAGCCCGCGATCATTGCCGAAGGTCTGGCCAAGCGCTTCGATGATGTCGTCGCGGTGGACGGGATCGATTTCGCCGTGGCCCGGGGCGGTGTCACCGCGCTGCTCGGCGGCAACGGTGCCGGCAAGACGACGACCATCGGCATGCTGCTGGGCCTGGTGACGCCCAGCGCCGGGCGGATCGAGGTGCTGGGCACGGACATGCTGCGCCACCGCCACCGGGTGCTGGGGCGGCTGAACTTCTCCTCCCCCTATGTCGATCTGCCGCTGCGCCTGACCGTCGGGCAAAACCTCAGGGTCTATGCCGAGTTGTACGGCATGCGGGATGCGAAGGCCGCAGTGGCGCTGGTCGCGGACCGACTGCGCATTGCCGAACTGTTGAAGCGGCGCACCGGCTCGCTCTCCGCCGGGCAGAAGACGCGGGTGGCACTCGCCAAGGCTCTCATCAACCTGCCGGAGCTGTTGTTGCTGGACGAGCCGACGGCCTCCCTCGACCCCGACAGCGCCGGCTGGATCCGCGACGTGCTGACCGCCTATCAGCGCGACAGCGGGGCGACGATCCTGCTTGCCTCGCACAACATGGCCGAGGTCGAAGTGCTGGCCGACGATGTCATCATGCTGGGGCAGGGCCGTATCGTCGACCGCGGCGCGCCGGCGGAGCTGGTACAGCGCTTCGGCCGCCGCAACCTGGAGGAGGTCTTCCTCGACATCGCGCGCGGCCGTGAGCGCGGCCTGGGAGCGGCGGAGTAATGAGCGTCCCGGTCCTCGAGCGTCACACGCCGGCCTTTTCGCTCCGCCGGGTGTTCGCCCTGGTGCGGCGCTATCTCTATCTGTTGCGCGGGTCCTGGCCGCGCATCGTCGAACTCGCCTACTGGCCGACGGTACAGATGTTGATGTGGGGCTTCCTCACCCAGTTCCTGGCCAGCCACTCGAGCTTCATCGCCCAGGCCTTCGGCATCCTACTGGCCGGCGTGCTGCTCTGGGACGTGCTGTTCCGCGGCCAGATCGGTCTCTCGATCTCCTTCCTCGAGGAGATGTGGTCGCGCAACCTCGGCCATCTTTTCGTGAGCCCGCTGCGCCCGGTGGAGATGATCGGCTCCCTCGTCACCATCAGCCTGCTGCGCACGTTGATCGGCGCGGTGCCGACCAGCCTGTTCGCCATGGTGTTCTTCGACTTCTCCGTCTATTCGATGGGTTTGGCGCTGGTCGCCTTCTTCTTCAACCTGATCTTTCTCGGCTGGGCGATGGGCCTGGCGATTTCCGGCATGGTGCTCCGCCTCGGTCTCGGCGCGGAAAGCCTGGCCTGGGCCGCGGTCTTCGCGCTGGCGCCGATCAGCGGCATCTACTATCCGATCGCCACCCTGCCCGAGTGGCTGCAAGTCGTCGCCTGGTGCCTGCCGAGTGCCTATGTCTTCGAGGGCATGCGGGCCCTGCTGATTGACGGCGTCTTCGACGGGGCTCTCATGCTCCGCGCGCTCGCCCTGAACCTGGTCTATTTCGTCCTCGGCGCGCTCGTCTTCCTGCGCTGCTTCGAGGCGGCCCGCAATCGGGCGCTGCTGCTTCAGATCGGCGAATAGGCCTCGAACCAGGCGGCCAGCGCCGCGCATTCGGGGCGGGCCAGGTGGCGCCGCACCAGGGCTTCGAGGCGGGGCAGGTGGACGAGGTAGTCCCGCTTGCCGTCGCGGCGCGCCAGGCGGCGGAAGATCGCAATGACGCGCAGATGCCGCATCAACGCCAGCACGGCGAGGGAGGCTTCGATCCCCTCGCCGTCGAGATCCGGGAAGGCGGCGAGATAGCGTGCGACGGCCCGCCGACGGAGCGGGTCCGGCACGTCGCGCCGGGCGTCCTCCACCAGGCTGGCGAGATCGTAGGTGACGGGGCCGAGGCCGGCGTCCTGAAAGTCGATGACGGCGCAGGCCTCGATGCCGTCCGCACCCGGGCACCGGATCAAGTTCCCGGCGTGATAGTCGCGATGCAGCAACGACGTCGGGACCGCCAGCGCCGGGCCGAGCAGGTCATGCCAGATCTCCACGAACCGATCACGGTCGCCCGCCGGCGCCACCTCGTCGAGGAAGAGACCAAGCTGATCGACGAACAGCCGGGCACCGTAGACCGGTAGCGGCTCGGCCGGCGGCGTGAACCGGCGATGCAGGTGGATCAGCACGTCGACCGCCAGGTCGAACAGCGGTTCGGGCGCCGCGCCCGCCGCCAGCAGGCCGGCGAAGACTTCGTCGCCCAGGTCCTCCAGCAACGCGAGGCCTTGCGGTGTATCGCCATGGTGGATCGCCGGCACGCGGATGCCGTGGTCCCGCAGCAGGTCGGCGATACGTCGAAACCGTTCGAGGTCGCCGGTCGCGGACGCGTCCATCAGCAACGCGCACGCGCCGTCGCCGCGCTGGAGACGCCAGTAGCGCCGGGCCGAGGCATCGCCGGCGAGCGGCGCCTGCGCCACGCCGCCCCAGCCGGCGGCCTCGAGGAACGCCGCGCTCACGGCCCGGCCAGCGCGGCGGCGAGGCGTTCGCCCCGCGCACCGTAGCCGCACCACGCGGCCCGGCGCGCCGTTTCGTCCGCGCCGGGGGTGAGCGTCAGGTCCAACCGCTCCCCCGGCAGCAGGCCGGCGATGCGCTCCGGCCATTCGATCAGGACGATGGCCTCGGCGAAGGCGTCCTCGATGCCGAGTTCCCAGGCCTCGTCCGCGTCGGCCAGGCGAAAGAGGTCGAAGTGGCGAACCTCGCCCTGGGCCGTGTCGTAGTCGAGCACCAGGTTGAAGGTCGGGCTCGGCACCTCCTCCGCGACGCCGAGGGCCTGAATGAGAAAGCGGGCGAAGGTGGTCTTGCCGGCGCCGAGCGGCCCGGTGAGCGCCACGACGTCGCCCGGCCGCAGCACCACGGCCAGGCGCCGGGCCAGCGCCGCCGTCGCCGCCTGGTCATCGAGCGCGCAGTCGCCCGTCACCGTCGTCATGGCATTCAGAAATCCAGGTCGGCGTAATGGCGGGGCGGCGGCATGCCGGGGATATGGTCGGCCAAAATCGCCCGCATGGCGGGGCGCGACTTGACCCGGGCATACCAGGTGCGTGCGCCCTCGTCCGCCGTCCAGGGGACGTTGTCGAGATAGTCGAGACAGCTGAGCTGCGCCGCCGCGGCGATGTCGGCGAGGCCGAAGTCCGGCCCGGCCAGCCAGTTGCGCCGCTCCACCAGCCAGCCGATGTAGCGCAGGTGATAGGTGATGTTCTGCGCCGCCGCGCGGATCGCCTCGCTGTCGGGCTGGCCGAGCGCCATGAAGCGCTTCATCAGCTTCTCCCGCAGCAACAGCTCGGTGACCTCGCGGTGGAACTTCTGGTCGAACCAGGCGACGAGCCGCCGCGTCTCCGCCCGCCCGGCCGGGCTGGCGCCGAGCAGCGGGCGGTCGGGATAGGCCTCTTCCAGGTATTCGCAGATCGCCTGGCTGTCGGCCAGCGTCGGGCCCTCGTCCTCGATCAGCACGGGCACCATACCGGCCGGGTTCAGCGCCAGGAACTCGTCGCGGCGCTCCCAGAACCGTTCGACCTCCATCTCGTAGTCGAGTCCCTTCTCGTTCAAGGCGATGCGCACCTTGCGGGAGAAGGGGGAGAGCCAATACTGATAAAGCCGACGCATGGCCGCGAGTTTAGCCGAGGGGTGTTACGGCGAACAGGGCGGGCGGCATCACGCCGCGCCGTCCGATATCTCCACCACCACCCGCCCGATCACCCGGCGCTCGTCCAGCAGGCGCAGCGCGTCCGCAGCGCGGGCAAGCGGCACGCGGTGGGAGATGTGGGGGGCGATGCGGCCCTCGGCGGCCAGCGTCATGATTGCCTCGACGTTGCGGGCGTCGCTCTCGGGATTGCGGCGGCCGTGCTCGCCGGCGCGCAGGCCGAGGATGCTGGCGCCCTTCAACAGCGGATAGTTCATCGGGATGGTCGGGATGCGCCCGTCGGCGAAGCCGACGACGAGCAGGCGGCCGCCCCAGGCGATGCAACGCAGGGACTGGTCGAAGACGTCGCCGCCGACCGGGTCGTAGACGACGTCGGCGCCGGCGCCGTCGGTCATGGCCAGCACCGCCTCGCGGAAATCGGTCTCGCGGTGGTCGATGGTCTCCGTCGCGCCTTTGGCCCGGGCGACGGCGAGCTTTTCGGGCCCGCCGGCGACCGCGATTACCCGCGCACCGAACACCGCGCCCAACTCCACCGCCGCCAGTCCGACGCCGCCGCCGGCGCCGTGCACCAGCAGGGTTTCGCCGGGTTGGAGTCGCGCGCGGTCGCGGAGCGCGTGATAGGCGGTGCGGTGCGCCACGGTAAGGCTGGCGCCGGCCGCGAAATCGATGGCGTCGGGGAGGGGGATCAGGGACCCGGGCGGGACCACGACCTCCTCCGCATAGGTGCCGGGGCGCATGCGGACGATGACCCGCTGGCCGAGCTCGACGCCGTCGACGCCCGGTCCCAGCTCCGTGACGACACCCGCCCCTTCCATCCCCGGGATGAAGGGCAGGTCCGGGCGCAGCTGATAGCCGCCGGCGACCATCAGCAGGTCGGGGAAGTTGGCGCCTGCCGCGCGCATGGCGACGCGGACCCGGCCGGGTCCGATGTCGGGCGGGGGCAGCTCTTCCAGGCGGAGTTGTTCGGGGCCGCCGAGGTGGCGGCAGACGGCGGCGCGCATGGGGTCTCCTCGGGCTCGCTCAGGCGGCGTCGTGGAAGATCAGCCCCAGCACGTGGCGCCGGCCCGACAGGATCCGGCTCGCCCCGTGCCGCATGGCCGCGCGGTAGGTGCCGCGCCGCCCCGCGACGGGCCGTTCGAAAGTCGGGAAGACTACCGCTTCCCCCTGGGCGAGGTCGATGGCCTCGCCTCGGCTTTGTCGCCGCGGGCTTTGTTCGACCAGCAGGAAGGCGCCGCCGGTGAAGTCGACACCGGGCCGGGAGAGGCAGATCGCCACCTGCAGCGGGAAGTGCAGTTCACCGTAGAGGTCACGGTGTGGCCGGTTGTGGCCGCCGGTCTCGTAGCGCAGCAGCAGCGGCGTCGGTCGTGCCTGCCCGGCCGCCCGGCAGCGGGCGCGAAAGGCGTCCAGGGTGTCGGGATAGTCGAGCTCGCGCCCCATCTCCGCCGTCATCCGGTTGGCGATCGGCGCCAGGCGGGCATAAAAGTCGCGGCGCAGGTCGCCCACCGGCGCCGGCAGGGGATCGGCGAAATAGCGATAGCGTCCCTCGCCATAGCCGTGGCGCGCCATCTCGACGGTGGTGCGAAAGCGCGCCTCGTCGTCGAACATGCCGGCGAGCGCGTCGCACGCCGGCCCCGTCAGCAGCGGCCCGAGGCGGGCATGGCCGAGGCGGGCGAGGTCCGCTTCGACGGCCTGCCAATCCAGGGTGTCCAGTGTCCGTTCGGTCATGTCCGCCGTCCTCCCCGTGCCGCCGGCCTCGCCCGGGCCGGTGACCAAGGCATAGACGACGCGGGTCTCAGCCCGCTCCCCGGATCTTGGTGCGCAACAGGTGGCGCCGTTCGCCGAGGGAATAACGCGCTTCGCCCCGGTGGATGGTGCGGCGCTGGTCCCAGACCACCAGTTGCCCGACCTGCCAGTGGTGGTGGTAGACGAAGTCCTCGCCGACCGCGTGGTCGAAGATGCGCGCCAGCAGCGCGTCTGACTCGCTGCGCGCCATGCCAACGATCTCCACCGTGTGCAGTGGGTTGACGTAGAGCGATTTTCGCCCGCTGGCGGGATCGGTGCGGACCACCGGGTGTTCGACCGCCGGCAGCAGGCCCTGCTGGTCGTCGCGCAGCGGAATGACGCCGCCGGTCGCAGGGCCGGCGCCGAAGAGATGGCGCGCCGTGCGGCCTTCGACCCGCTGCTTGATGTCGTCGGGCAGCCGGTCCCAGGCCCGGCCCATGTCGGCGAACAGCGTTCCGCCGCCATCGCCCGGCACCTCCAGCGCATAGAGCAGGGTGTGGGCGCAAGGGTCGGCCTTGTAGGTGCTGTCGGCATGCCAGGCCGAGCCCCGGTCGGCCGAGGCCGGATCCGGCTTGCCTTCCAAATCGTGACTGGCGAGGTGGATAATGCCGGCGACCTCGGCGTCGGCGAACTGCGTGAGGTGGGCGTCGATCTCGATTTCGCCGAACACGCGGGCGAAGGCCATGAAGTCCGCGGCATCGAGGCGCTGGTCCGCAAAGGCCAGGACCGGATAGTCGCGGTGCAACGCCCGGATATCCTTTTCCAGGTCTGTATTCGCCACCGCCCGGAGGTCGATGTCGGAGACGAGCGCCGCGAAACCATCCTTCAGGACCTCGACGGTGGGCGCAGCGGGCGGGCTCGCCTGGGCGTTCGACATGGTTCCCCTCCTTCTGCCGGCCTCAGCCGGGCTTGCGCGCGGCGATCTGACCCAAGCGGTTTGCCAGCAGCCAGTCATGGTGCGCGTCGGTGAAGCCGGCCTCTTCCAGGTAGGCGCAATACTCCGGCCCGCTCGGCACGTGGCCACTGTAATGGCCGTCCCGGATCGCTTGCAGGTGATAGTAGGCCGGATCGAGCGGTCCGGAACGGTCCTCGTTCAACATGTAGCCGACGATCAGGATGCCGCCGCCCGCCGGTAGCGCGTCATAGGCACGGCGCAAGGTCTGCACCACGTCGTCTTTCAGGTACCAGTGCAGCGGCGTGATGTAGGAGATCAGGTCGCAGTCGCCCGGATAGTCCTCGGCGTTCAGGAAGTTGCCCGGCCGGGCGGCGATCCGGTCCTCCAGCCCGTGCTCGGCCACGTATTCGGCGGTGACCGGCACGACGTTGGGATGGTCCATCACCGTCGCCCGAAGCTCCGGGTAGCGCTTGCAGGCGGCAATCGCATAGCTGCCAGAGCCGCCGGCAAAGTCGAGCCAATGGCGGTAGCGCGAGAAATCGAAGCGTTTGGCCAGGCGGTGCGCCAGCGCGATCGACGAGTTGTAGCCCGCCTGGGTGAAGGCGCGGGCGCGTTCGGGATCGTTGAGGTCGCCGTCGTACAGCTTGGAGGGCAGCGGCTCGCTGGTGACGTCGCGCAGGTTGTCGGGAAAATTGCGCCACTCGTCGTATTCGGCCGAGATGGTGAACTTCAGATAGTCGCCGAAGAAGGTCGGCTTGTCGCGCACCAGATAGCGCTCGACGTCGTCGCAGTTGACGTGGCGGCCCGCCTCGACGCGAACCAGGTCCATCGCCTTGCAGATGACCAACAGGCGATCGACCGTCTCGGCATCGATGCCGCAGCGCCGCGCAAGCCCGGCCGGTGTCGCGATACCTTCGGACAGCGCGGTGAACAGGTCGAACTCCAACGCCGCGGCCAGCGCCTGGCTCTTCTTGAACGATAGCGCCAGGTCGTTCAGGCGTTCGGTCCCGCCCGCCTCGTTCGATTGCGTCATCTCGCCAATTCCCACCCTGTGTCTACACCGCCTCGGCCATTATCGGGGACGCGAGGAGCCTGGACAACGGCACCGTCCCGGACGGCTTTCAATAGCGGAAGCGCCGCCTATACTCTCGCCGAAGCCAAGAGGGAGAATAGCGATGGATGCGGTGAAACGGTTCGATGCCCTGGTCGTCGGCGCCGGCGTCGGGGGGCTCTATGCGCTCTATCGTTTGCGCGAGAAGCTGGGCCTGAACGTGCAAGTTTTGGAGGCCGGCGACGGCGTCGGCGGGACCTGGTACTGGAACCGCTATCCGGGCTGCCGCTGCGACGTGGAGAGCCTGGAATATTCCTTCAGCTTCGATCCCGAGCTCGAGCAGGAATGGTCCTGGCCGGAGCGTTACGGCAACCAGCCGGAAATCCTGCAATATGTGAACCATGTCGCCGACCGCTTCGACCTGCGCCGGGACATCCAGTTCGAGACGCGGGTTGCCGGTGCGACCTTCGATCGCAAAAGCAATCTCTGGAGCCTGACGACCGAGGCGGGGGAGGTCTTCATCGCGCCGATCTGCATCATGGCGACCGGCAACCTCTCGGTGCCGCGGGTGCCGGACTTCCCCGGGCTCGACGATTTCGAGGGCGAGACCTATCACACGGGTCTCTGGCCGCATGAAGGCGTCGACTTCACCGGCAAGCATGTCGCCGTCATCGGCACCGGCTCCAGCGGCGTGCAGTCGATCCCGATCATCGCCGCGCAAGCGGAGACCCTGACCGTCTTCCAGCGCACCGCCAACTATATCCTCCCCGCCGAGAACGGCCCGCAGGACCCCGAGGTCGAGGCCCGCCACAAGGCGACCTACCGCGAGCGGCGCAAGGCGGCCTACGACACGCCTTTCGGCATTTCCGGCTATCCCTATCCGACGAAATCCGCCCTGGAGGCGACGCCGGAGGAGCGCGAGGCCCTCTATGAGGAGACCTGGGCGGCGGGCGGCCAGATCGGCTTCCTCTTCGCCTATACGGACATCCTGACCAACGACGAGTCGAACAAGACGGTGCGCGACTTCGTGCACGAGAAGATCCGGGGGATCGTCAAGGACGGACACGTCGCCGAGCTGCTGTGCCCGAACGACCATCCGATCGGCACCAAGCGGCTGGTTCTCGACACCGGCTATTTCGAGACCTTCAACAAGCAGCACGTCCATCTGGTAAACGCCCGCAAGGCGCCGATCGAGGCGTTGACGAAGACCGGCCTTCGCACGACCGAGGCCGAGTATTCGTTCGACGCCATCGTCTTCGCCACCGGCTTCGACGCGATGACCGGGGCGCTGAAGGAAATCGACGTGCGGACAACCGAGGGCCGTTCGCTGACCGAGGACTGGGCGGCGGGGCCCTACACCATGCTCGGCATCATGTGCGCGGGCTTCCCGAACATGTTCATGATCACCGGCCCGGGCTCGCCCGGCGTGAAGAGCCAGATGATCCTGTCCTGCGAGCAGCATGTCGACTGGATCGTCGACTGCCTCGCCCACATGCGCGAGAGCGGTCAGGCCGCGATCGAGCCGACGGAAGCCTCGCAGCACGACTGGACCATGCATGTGAAGGACGTCGCGGATACGACCCTCTATCCCAAGGCGGCGAGCTGGTACATGGGCGCCAACATCCCCGGCAAGCCCCGGGTCTTCATGCCCTATGTCGGCGGCGTGAACCGCTACAAGGCCAAGTGCGAGGAGGTCGCGGCGAAGGGCTATGAAGGCTTCACCTTCACCGCCGCCGAGGGCCGGGAACTCGCCATGGCCGGCGAAGACTGAGGCCGCGCGGGATCGGACGGAGATGACGACGACTGCCGACAGCCGCTCGGACATTCCCTGGGTCACGCAGAACCACCGGCTGGTGCGCTACGAGGATGCCAAGATCTCCGTCATGGCGCCGGGATTGACCTTCGCCGCCCTGGTCTTCGAGGGCTGCCGGGCCTATTGGAGCCAGGCGCGGGACGATCTCCTGATCTTCCGCCTGGACGAGCATATGCGGCGCCTGGCCTTTTCCATGTCCCTGCTGGAACTGGACGAGCCGCCGTCGACCGAGGCCCTCGTCGCGGACATCCTGGCCACCCTGAAGGCCAACGATTTCCGCGAGGACACCTACATTCGCCTGCAGGTCTATGTCGACGACTGGGGCTCGATGACGGCGACGGCGCCGACCGGCAGTTCCGTGATCTGCCGGCCCCGCCCGCGCGTCGCCGACTTCGAGGCCGGCAAGCCTTTCATCGTCTCCAGCTGGCGGCGTAACGGCGAAAACGCCAGCCCGCCCCGCGTTAAAGCCTCGGCCAACTACCTGAACAGCCGGCTGGCCGGGCTGGAAGCCAAGCGCCTGGGCGCCGGCGGTGCGGTCCTGTTGAACGACGACGGCACGGTCAGCGAGGGGCAGGGCGGCTGCCTCTTCTTCCTGCGCGACGGCGTCTTCGTCACCCCCGACGGCACCAGCGGCATCCTCGAAAGCGTCACCCGGCGCACGGTTCTGGATATCGCCGGCCCGCTCGGCATCGAGACCGAGGAACGCCCGGTCGGACGGACGGAGCTCTATCTCGCCGAGGAAGCCTTCTATTGCGGCACCGGCCAGGAGATCATGCCGATCGTCGCCTTCGACGGCCGCCAGGTCGGCGACGGCACGCCGGGCCCGCTCACCCGGCGGCTGCAGGCGCGCTACGACGCGGTCGTCCGCGGCGCGGACGACGCGCCCGCGGCCTGGTGCACCCCGGTCTACGGGGACGCGTGAGGGATGAGCGCCGCGGCCCTCGATCCGATCCGCCTCGGCCTGATCTGGCAACGCCTGAACGGCATCGTCGACCAGGTGTCCGAAACCTTCATCCGCGCCGCGTTTTCCACCGTGGTGCGGGAAAACTACGACATGGCCTTCAGCCTCCTCGACGTGCAGGGCCGCCAGTTCGTGCAGTCGAAACGCTCCATCCCCAGTTTCATCGGGACGCTGCCCCGCACGCTGGCCGCGGTGCTGGAGAAGATCCCCGCCGAAAGCCTGCATCCGGGCGACGTCATCATCACCAACGATGCCTGGATCGGCACCGGGCATTTGAACGATATCTCGATGATCTGCCCGATCTTTCACGACGATCGGCTGGTCGCCTTCGCCGGCAGCACGGCGCATACCGTCGACATCGGCGGCGCGCCCTCGCCCACCGCGCAGGACTGTTACGAGGAAGGCCTGTGTATCCCGATCTGCAAAATCGTCGAGCGGGGCGTCGAGAACCAGCTGGTGATCGACTTCCTGACCGAGAACCTGCGCGCGCCGGCCGAAACGCTCGGCGATATTCGCGCCCAGTTCGCGGCGTTCCACGACTGCCGGCACAAGCTCGGCGCGGTCCTGCGCGAAGAGGGCCTCGCCGACCTCGAGGATATCGTGGCGGAGATCATCGCCCGTTCGGCCAAGAGCATGCGGGCCGTGATCGCCGGCCTGCCGGATGGGCGCTACAGCGATGAATTCCAGGTCGACGGCTTCGAGACGCCGCTGACGATCCGCTGCACGGTGACCATCGCGGGGGAGGCCATCGACGTCGACTTCGCCGGCACCTCGGCGCAGATCGCCCGGCCGATCAACAGCGTGCTGAACTACACCCAGGCCTATTCCTGTTTCGCTCTGAAATGCCTGCTGGACCCCGAAGCGCCAAATAACAGCGGCTCGTTCGAGACGATCACGGTGCGCGCACCCGAAGGCTCCCTGCTGAACGCCGCCCGGCCGGCGCCGGTCTGGGGGCGCCATCTCTCGGGCCACTATGCGCCGCCGGCCATCTTCGGCGCGTTGAGCGCAGTCCTGCCCGAGCGGGTCATCGCCGAATCCGGTTCACCGCTGTGGAACGTCTATTTCAAGGGCGTGCAGGAAACGGACGGCAGCGGCTTCGTCAAGATGTTCTTCATGAACGGCGGCCACGGCGCCCGGCCAGGCGGCGACGGCCCGGGCTGCCTCAGCTTCCCGAGCAACGTCTCCAACCAGCCGATCGAGATGTTCGAGAACCAGGCGCCGCTGCTGGTCACCGAAAAGTGCTTCGTTCCCGACAGCGCCGGCGAGGGCCGCTTTCGCGGTGGCGACGCGCAGCGGATTTCCTTCCGCTCGCTCGCCAGCGCGCCGGTCACCATGACCATTCGCCACGAGCGCATCACCTATCCGCCGCGCGGCCTGCTCGGCGGCCAGAACGGCGCGCCGGGCCGCGACCTGGTCAACGGCGAGCCGATCCCCGCGAAGTCGCGCACGCTGCTGGAGACCGGCGACGTCGCGACCTTCCAGACGCCCGGCGGCGGCGGGCTGTCGCCGCCCGAGGGCCGCGCGCGCGAGGCGGTTCTGCGTGATCTCGACCGGGGCCTGCTGACGGCGGAGAAGGCAAGGCGGGTCTATGGAGACGTGGGTGGCTGAACCGACCGGATATCGCGTGGGCGTCGATATCGGCGGCACCTTCACCGACGTCGTGCTGTGGGATCTGGCCGATGCGCGGATTGCGACGACCAAGCTGCTGACCACGCCCGACGATCCTTCGCGCGCGGTCATGGACGGCATTCGCCGCATCCTCGAGGCCAACGCTATCCGGCCGGGCGATGTCGGCGCGGTCATTCACGGCACCACCCTGGTGGCCAACGCCCTCATCGAGCGCAAGGGCGTGCCGACCGGCCTGATCACGACGCGCGGCTTTCGCGACGTGCTGGAGATCGGCCGCGAGTGGCGCTACGACCTGTTCAATCTCGAAATCGAAATGCCGACGCCGATCGCCGCGCGGCCGCACCGGTACGAAATCACCGAACGGACCGGCCCGGACGGCGCGATCCTGACGGAAATCGAAATTCATGAACTCGACGCTATCGCGGAACGGCTGCGGGCCGACGGCATCCGCTCCGTCGCCGTCTGCCTGCTGCACGCCTACCGCAACCCCGCGCACGAGATCGCCGTCCGCGCGCGGTTGGGTGAGATCGCCCCGGACCTTTCGGTCTCGCTGTCCTCCGAGGTCAGCCCGGAGATCGGGGAATACGAGCGCAGCTCGACCACCGTCGCCAACGCCTATGTGCATCCGACCTTCAAGACCTATGTCGATCAGCTGGTCGCGGGCCTGGCCGAGACGGGGTTTCGCAACGATCTGCTGTTGATCCTGTCCGACGGGCGCACGGTCCGGCAGGACACGGCGACGCTGTTCCCGATCCGCCTGGTGCAGTCCGGCCCGGCCGCCGGCGCGCAGGCCGCCAGCATCTACGGCGCGATTTCGAACGAGGCGGACCTGCTGTGCTTCGACATGGGCGGGACCACGGCGAAGGCCTGCCTGATCGAGGGGGGCGAGCCGGAGCGGACCGCGAACTTCGAGGTCGCCCGCGTCTTCCGCTTCGCCGAGGGCAGCGGCCTGCCCCTGCAGATCCCGGCCATCGACATGATCGAGATCGGCGCCGGTGGCGGCTCCATCGCGCGGATCGATCGCCGGGGCCTGATCCAGGTCGGCCCGGACAGCTCCGGCTCCGACCCGGGCCCGGCCTGCTACGGGCTCGGCGGCGACCAGCCGACGGTGACGGACGCGGACCTCGTCCTCGGCTACCTCGATCCGGACAATTTCCTCGGCGGCAAGATGCCGCTCGACCTGGCCGCCGCGCGGGCCGCCATTCGCGCGTCCCTGGCCGAGCCCCTCGGCATCGACGTGGCGCAGGCGGCCTGGGGCATCCACGAGACCGTCACCGCCAACATGGCGCAGGCCGCCACCGTGCATGCCATCGAGAAGGGCCTGAACGCCGACAAGTTCCGCCTGGTGCCGATCGGTGGCGCCGGGCCGGTCCATGCCTGCGCCATGGCGCGCAAGATGGGCATCGATCGGCTCGTCTGCCCGCTCGGCGCCGGGGTTGCCTCGGCGATCGGGATGCTCGGCTCACCGATCTCCTTCGCGTTGGCGCGGGCCGACATGGCCCGACTGGACAGCGTCGCCTGGCCGCGGGTCGCGGAAATGATCCACGAGCTGATTGCGCGCGGCCGCGAGCTGGTCGCCCATGCCGGCGTCCCCGATGGCGAGATCACCGTGTCGACCGCCGCGATGATGCGCTATGTCGGGCAGGGCTACGAGGTCGACGTGCCGGTCGCGCTGTCGGCGATAGAAGGCGCGCGCGAGGACGCCGTCGCCGAGGCCTTCACCGCGGCCTACCGCAAGCGCTTCGGGCGGAGCGAGGCGATGGCGCCGGAGATCACGACCTGGCGGGTCGTCGTCAGTGGGCCGCGCCCGCCGCTGCCCGCCACGCTTCGAAACGGAGCTTCCGCCGCCGCCGGCGCGACCCCCGCGCCCCGGACCGTGCGCCCGGTCTGGTTCGCCATGTCGGCGCAATTCGTCGACACGCCGGTCTTCGCCCGCCGGGCCATCGGCCCCGGCGCGGCCATTCGGGGCCCCGCGGTCCTGGAAGAGGACGAGTCGACGTTGATCCTGCCGCCCGATTTCTCCGCCGTCGCGGACGACGGTCTGAACCTCATCGTTTCGCGCAACGCATAGTCCGGGAGCCTGAAAAATGTCGAAGACCACCGTCGCCGAGCTTTTGGTCGAGCGCCTGCGGGCGGCCGGGTTGCGACGCCTGTTCGGCGTTCCGGGCGGTGGCAGCAGCATGGACCTGATCGATGCGGCACGCCGGGCGGGCCTCGAGTTCGTGCTCTCGCGGCGGGAGGATTCAGGCATGGTCATGGCCGCCGTCACGGCCCTGCTGACGGATGCGCCCGGCCTCGCGCTCGGAACCAAGGGGCCCGGCGTCACCTCGAGTGCCAACGGCGTCGCCTCGGCCTATCTCGATCGCGCGCCGGCGCTCTATGTTTCGGACGGTTTCGATGGCGACGAGGTCAGCTATGTCTCGCACCAGTATTTCGATCAGGGCGCCGTGCTCGCGCCGATCACCAAGGACGTCGCCCTGTTGAACGGGGAGGATCCCGCGGCCGAGGTCGACGCGCTGCTCGCGACGATGGCCCGGGCGCCGAAGGGGCCGTGCTTCGTCGAGCTGACGGGGGCGGCGGCACGGCGCGAGGTCGACGCATCTCCGGCGGTGGCGGCGCCCCGCCCGGCGGCGACCCTCGCCGAGAGTGACCTGGCCGCGGCGCGGGCCTTGCTGGCGGCGAGCGAGCGGCCGGTGCTGATCGCCGGGCTGGAGGCCGCGACGGGCGAGAACGCCGCAGCGATCCGCGAGCTGGCGGCGGCCCTGAACGCGCCGGCACTGGTGACCTACATGGCCAAGGGCGTCGTGCCCGACGGCGACCCGGCGTTCGCCGGCGTCTTCACCGGCGGCCAGGCCGAGTTCGCCTGCGTCTCGAGCGCGGACCTGATCATCCTGCTCGGCCTCGATCCGGTCGAGTTGATCCGCAAGCCCTGGGCCTACGGGGCGCCGGTGCTGGATATCGCGGAGATACGTCACGAGAAGCACTATATGACGCCGGCTTACGGCCTTTACGGTCCGATCGCGGCGAGCCTGGAGCACCTCGGCGACGCCGCCCGACGCTCCCGGTGGGAGGCGGCGGAGATCGCGGTGTACCGGGACGGTTTTCACCAGGCCCTGGCCTTCAAGGAACGGGCCGGGATCTCGCCGGTGGACATCGTCCAGATGGCGGCGACGGCCTTTGCGGGACGGCCGCGGCTGGCGGTCGATGCCGGGGCGCACATGTTTTCCGCGGTCGCCTTCTGGCCCGCCGCTGCGCCGCTGGACGTGCTGATTTCGAACGGCCTGGCGACCATGGCCTTCGCCCTGCCCGCCGGCCTGGCCGCCGCCCTGCACGATCCGCAGCGCGGCGCGGTCGCGATGACCGGCGACGGCGGGTTGATGATGTGCCTGGGCGAGCTGGCGACGGCGGCGCAGCAGAATGCCCGATTGACGACCATCGTCTTCAACGACGGCTCGCTCTCGCTGATCGATATCAAGCGGCAGGAAATGCAGATGCCGGATCTCGGCTTCACCTGGCCGCGGCCCGACTTCGCCGCCGTCGCCCGCGGCCTCGATTGTTCGGCCTGGCGTGTCGCTACGGCGGAAGAGCTGCAAGCCGCCCTGGCCGAGGCCGCGCAAAACGACGGACCTGGGCTGATCGACGTCGTCGTCGATCCCGACGGCTACCTCGAGCAGATGCGGGCCTTGCGGGGCTGAGGGCGATGACTGCGGCAGAGGATCCCCGGTTCGCGGCGCTCGACGACTGGATCGAAGGCATGATCAGGGCGGGCAAGCTGGCCCGTGCGCAGACGACCGTCTTCAAGTCCGGCACGCTCCTCCACACCAACCGGCAGGGCGTCATGGACATCGCCGGCGACGTTCCGCTGTGCGACGACGCGATCTTCCGCATCTATTCCATGACCAAACCGGTCACCGCCGTCGCCATGATGAGCCTGGTCGAGGCGGGGCTCTGCGCGCTCGACGACCCGTTGGCCAAGTTCATACCGGCCTTCGCCGCCACCCGCGTTTATCGCCGCGGCGCCATCGACGATATGACGTTGGCGCCTCCCGACACGGCGCTGACGATCCGCCATCTGCTCACCCACACCGGCGGCCTGACCTATGCCAACCAGCGGGTCGAGCCGGTCGCGACGCTCTACCGCGAGAACAAGGTGGACTTCTCCGCCGCGCGCGACGATTTCGCCGCCCTGGTCGACACGGTCGCCGGCCTGCCGCTGGTCTTCGATCCGGGCGCGCGCTGGCACTACAGCATTTCGCACGACGTGCTTGGCCGCCTGATCGAGGTGATCTCGGGACAGCGGTTCGACGCGTTCCTGGCGGCGCGGGTTTTCCGCCCGCTGGGGATGGTAGACACCGGCTTCCGCATTCCGCCGGCGAAGCATCACCGGCTGCCGGCGATCTACGGCTATGACAAGCAGGGCGCCTTGCGGGACATCAGCGACTATTCGGCGGCGCGCTTCCTACGGGGCGGCACGCTGCTCTCAGGCGGCGGCGGCCTGGTCTCGACCTCGGCCGACTATCTGCGCTTCGCCCGCATGCTGCTGAATGGGGGCGTGCTGGACGGTACGCGTGTTCTGCGCGCCGAGACGGTGGCGCGGATGACCCGCAACGACCTCGCAGGCGACCTGCCGTCGCGCGGCGCCGACACGGACAGCGGCGACGCGCTGGCCGGCATCGGCTTCGGCCTGATCGGTGCCGTCATGCTCGACCCCGCCCGCTCGGTCTTCGCCGGATCCCCGGGCGACTATTGCTGGGGCGGGGCGGCGAGCACCTATTTCTGGGTCGATCCGGCCGAGGACATGGTCGTGGTCTTCATGACCCAGCTGATGCCGCCGGCCGCCCTGCCCACCCGCCGCGAGGTTCGCCGCCTGGTCTATGCCGCCCTGGCGAGGGCATAGGGAGGCCTATTGCCCTTCGCCGGAAAACCGCCGAGTCTGAGGGCATCATTCCGTTCGGCGATCGAGGCAGGCGATACGATGAGCAACAAGGCGGCGGTCATCCACGAAAAGGGCTCGCCCGACGTATTCCGGTGGGAGGACTGGCCCCTCGGCGACCCGGCGGAGGGAGAGGTGCGCATCCGCCACGGCGCCGTCGGCGTGAACTATGTCGACACCTACCATCGCCGCGGCATGCCGCACCCCTGGGCCGTGCCGGAGCTGCCGCTCGTGCTCGGTTTCGAAGGCGCGGGCGTGGTCGAGGCGGTCGGCGACGAGGTGGTGGATCTCGCCGTCGGCGACCGGGTCGGCTATGCCTATCCGCCACATGGCTCCTACAGCCAGGTGCGTTGCTACCCGGCGGACCGCTGCGTGAAGCTGCCGGACGAGATCGACGACGTCCAGGCCGCCGGCATGATGCTGAAAGGCCTGACCGCGCAATATCTCATCCGCCGCACCTATGCCGTTCAGCCCGGCGACACGGTGCTGGTGCATGCCGCGTCGGGCGGCATGGGATTGATCCTCTGTCAGTGGTGCAACGCCATCGGGGCCCGGGTCGTCGGGACGGTCAGCACGCGGGAGAAGGCGGAGCTGGCCGCCGCACACGGTTGCCACCACCCCGTCGTCCGCTCGGAGGAAAGCTTTCTCGATGTCGTCCGCGAGGTGACGGATGGGGTGGGCGTGCCGGTGGTCTACGAATCGATCGGCAAGGACACCTTCATGGACTCGCTCGACTGCCTGCGCCCGCTCGGCGTCATGGCGAGCTACGGCCATGCCTCGGGCGAGCCGCCGGACGTGAACGTCGTCGACCTCGGGCGCCGCGGCTCCCTCTTCCTCACGCGGCCCGCCATCATGCATTACATGGCGGAGCGCGCGCATATCGTCGCCGGCGCCGAGGACCTGTTCGATGCCGTGCTGAACGCCGGCGTCAAGATCAACGTCAACCACACCTGGCCGCTCCGCGAGGCGGGCGCGGCGCATGCGGCCATCGAGGGCTCGAAAACCACCGGCTCCGTGGTCCTGTTGCCCTGGGAATAGTCGCGATCCCTCAGCGCTTGATCTTCACGATCATGACGAAGGCGAGCGAGCTGAAACAGGCGACGGTGTAAAGCAGGAAGGCGTTGTTGTAGCCGATCATCGTGGCCTGGCGGGCGATCTCGCCGGCGATGGCCGCCAGGCCGCCGACGCTGTCGAGTTGCCACAGGCCGGTAACGGTGTCGAAGTTCAGGGCTTCGTTATAGGGCGAGACGACCTCGGTCAGTTCCGCGTAGTTGACCTTGGTCGTGCGGACCACCGCCATCACGCTCAACGCGATCGAGATGGAACTGCCGAAATTGCGGATCAGGTGGAAGACGCCGGCCCCTTCGGGCAATAGCTTCGCCGGCAGGGTCGCGAAGGTCACCACCGAGAGCGGCACCCAGAGCATGCCGCAGCCGAACCCCTGAAGCGCGCCGATCCAGCCGACCGTCGCGGCGGGAACGCTCAGATCGAAGGTCGCCATGCTCCAGCCGCTGATGCCGATGCAGACGATGCCGACGGTCATGCCGATGCGCGGATCCAGCTTGCCCATCCGCGCGGCGCAGACGAAGCCGAGCACCATGCCGAGGCCGCGGGTGGCCAGCAGGGTGCCGATCAGCGAGTCCGGATAGCCCTTCAGCCCCTGCAGCATGGAAGGCAGCAGCACCGTCGGTGTCAGGTTCAGCATGCCGTAGACGAAGACCAGGACCAGACCGATGGTGAAATTGCGGTTGGTGAACAGCCGGGGATTGATGAAGGGCCTGTCGGTGGTGACGGTATGCACGACGAAAATGTAGAAGGTCAGCGCCATGAGCGCGGCGATGACGACGATCTCCGGCGTCTCGAACCAGTCGAGCCGCTCCCCCCTGTCGAGCATGATCTGCAGGCAGGCGACGGAGATCGAGAGGGCGAGGAAGCCCGTCCAGTCGAGGCGGATACCTTGCTGCTTGCCGGCATCCTTGATGAAGGCCCAGACGCCGAGCAGGGCGACGAGGCACAACGGCACGATCAGGATAAAGGTCCAGCGCCAGTCGTAGACCTCGGTCAGGTAGCCGCCGATCGAGGGGGCGATCGCCGGCCCGACGACGACGGACATGCCGAAAACGCTGTTGGCCATCGCGTGCTGGTGCTTGGGATAGGTGTCCAGGATGATCGCCTGGGCGAGCGGCATCAACGGCGCGCCGAACGCGCCCTGCGCCATCCGGTAGATCAGCAAGGTCTCCAAGGTCGTCGCCGTCGCGCACAGCAAGGTGGAGATGGTAAAGCCGATCACCGCGCCCAGCAGCAACGGTCGGCGGCCGAGGCGGGCGACAGCCCAGCCGGTCATCGGCGTTGCGACGCCGGTCGCCACCACGTTCAAGGTCACGACCCAGGAGATCTGATCCTGCGTCGCCGACAGCGCGCCCTGCAATTGCGGCAGCGCCACGTTCACGATGGTGAGCGACATCGCATAGAGCATCGTCGCCAGCGCCATCGTCGCCAGGATCATGGCCCGGCCGAAGGCCGTGCTCTCGCGTGTGTCCATGTTCGTCTGCATGGCGGCCACGTGATCAGGCTCGACTTACCCTAGCGATCCGCAAAGCGGGGCATCACGTCGCGGGCGAACCATTCGATCTGTTCGTTCATCTCGGCGACGGTTTGCACGGGGATCATGAGGGCGGCGCAGTGGTCGACCCCCATGGCCGCCAGCTGCGTGATCTTGTCGGCAACCGTGTCGGGCGTGCCGATCAGATTGGCCGTGACCTGGTGGCCGAGGTCCCGGCCGGTATAGTTGAGGGAGATACGGTGCGCGACCAGGTCGCTCGCCATATAGCGCGCTTCGGCCTCCGCATCGCTTCCGGCGAGCAGCATGGAAAACTGGGGGGCCACTTCGACCGCGTTCCGTGGCCGGCCGGCCGCCTCGCTCAGATCCTTCAACCGGTCGATCCGCTCCCCCAGTTCGGCGAACGGTCGCCAGCCCGGCAACCAGCCCTGTCCGTGCCGGGCGGCCCGTTCGACCATGGCCATATTGTGCCCGCCGACAAACAGCGGGAAGGGGTCCTGCTGTGGTTTCGGCTGCATTTCGATGTCGCGAAAGGCGTAGTGGGTGCCCTCGAAACTGGCTTTCGCCTCGCCGATCAAGCGCTGGAAGGCGGCGATCCCCTCGTCCAACATGTCGCCGCGTCGAGCCTCGGCGCGGCGCGGATCGAGGGCGGTGAACTCCTCCCGGTAGGCGCCGAGGCCGACGCCGAGGATGAAGCGGCCGCCGGTCAGCCGGTCGAGCGTCGCGACCTGCTTGGCGAGATAGACCGGCTCGCGCATCGGCATGACCAGGAGCGCGGTGCCGAGGCGGATCCGCGCCGTCGCCTGGCCGCACATGGCGAGCGTGATCAACGGCTCGTAGAAGGCGGGGACGCGGCCGGCGAACTTCTCGCGCACGTAGTCCTGCGTGGTGATGTGGTCGTTGCCCCAGATGGAATGGTAGCCGAGCCGCTCGCAAAGCCGCGCCTGCTCGACGAAGTCCTCGGGCGCGGCGAACGGGACCGGGTACATGACGCCCTCGAAACAGGTCGCCAGGCAAATCGAAAACTTCATGGGCTCGGCTCCGTCAGGCTTTCGATGGCCTCGATGATCTTGGCGTAGCCGGTGCACCGGCAGATGTTGCCTTCGAGATAGCGCTGGATCTCGGCCCGGCTCGGGTTCGGAATTTCCGCTAGCAGCCTGTCGGACTTGAGCCGAGTTTCGAGATGAGATTCACTGTCACGGTCTGATTCTCTCCTGCGCGGTGATTTTGTGATGAGCAACTTTCGACAGGTTGACCGGGAGACCAGCTATCTTCTGCCGCCTTCGGTGGACGAATGGCTGCCTGATCGTCATCTGGCGCGCTTCGTGGTCGATGTGCTGGAGCAGCTGGATCTCTCTGCGTTCGTGAAGGCCTATCGTGGTTCGGGCTCGGCGGCGCATCACCCGAGCGTCCTGCTGGGCCTGCTGATCTACGGCTACGCGACGGGGGTGCATTCCAGCCGGAAGCTGGAGCGGGCGAGCTATGATTCGGTGGCCTTCCGCTTCATCGCGGCAAACGACCACCCCGACCACGACACGATCGCCACGTTCCGCCGTCGCTTCCTGCCGCTGATCGAGGGGCTGTTCGTGCAGGTTCTGCTGCTGGCGCGGCAGGCCGGCATGCTGCAACTGGGCACGGTGGCGCTGGACGGGACGAAGATCCATGCCGACGCGAGCCGGCACAGCGCCCTGTCGTGGCAGCGTGCGGGCGAGATCGAAGCCCGGCTGCGGGCCGAGGTGGCGGAGTTGATGGCGTTGGCGGAAGCGGCGGACCGGTCCGAGGTTCCCGACGGCATGAGCGTGCCGGAGGAGCTGGCACGGCGCGAGGACCGGCTGGCGGCGATCGCCGCGGCGAAGGCGGAGATCGAGGCGCGGGCGGCCGAGCGTCATGCGCGGGAGCAGGCGGAGTACGAAGAGAAGCTGGCAGCCCGCGAGGCGAAGGAAACGCGGACCGGCCGCAAGCCGGGCGGGCGGCCACCGAAGCCGCCGGAGCCGGGGCCACGGGCGAAGGACCAGGTCAACCTGACGGACCCGGACTCGCGCATCATGCCGGTGGCCGGCGGCGGCTTCGAGCAGTGCTACAACGCCCAGGCTGCGGTGGCCGCCGGCAGCCTGCTGGTGGTCAGCGCCGACGTGGTGCAGGCGGCGAACGACAAGCAGCAGATCGAACCGACGCTCGAAGCACTCGCCGGCCTGCCGGACGGGCTTGGCGAGGTCGAGACCCTGTTGGCGGACAGCGGCTACTTCAGCCAGGCCAACGTCGAGGCCTGCGGGGAAGCGGAGATCGCGCCGCTGATCGCGCTCGGCCGGGAGCACCACCATCTTTCCTGGCGGGACCGCTTCGCCGAGGCGCCGCCAGCGCCCGAGGATCCGACGCCGCTCGAGGCGATGTGCCATCGCCTGGCCACACCCGAGGGCCGGGCGCTCTACGCGCTTCGCAAGCAGACGCCGGAGCCGGTGTTCGGCATCATCAAATCGGTGATGGGCTTGCGTCAGTTCAGCCTGCGCGGCCTCGACAAGGCGAAGGGGGAATGGACCTTGGCCACGCTCTCCTGGAACATCAAGCGGATGTTCGTCCTCAGCCACGCCTGAACGGGCGGGCCAACCCGCGTTCGCAACTTCATGGGGGTAAATCCATGACATCGACGCCCGCCAAGCCAATCTTACCAATCCTTGCATGCCCGAGTCCGACAGGCTGCTAGGAGCGCCCGGGTCGTCAGGATGAAGCCGGGGGTGCAGAACCCGCACTGCACCGCGCCATGGCGCACGAAGGCCTCCTGGATCGGGTCGAGGCGATCCGGCCCGCCCAGGCCCTCGATGGTCAGCACCGCCCGGCCGTCGACGTCGACTGCGAGCATCGTGCAGCTGCTGGCCGGCAGCTCGTCGACCAGGACGGTGCAGGCGCCGCAGACTTCCATCTCGCAAGATCGCTTGACGCCGTGCAGACCGAATTGCGTGCGCAACAGGTCGATCAACAGCAGGTTCGCCGCGACCTCGGCATTGACGGCCTCGTCGTTCAGGGTGAAGGCGATGGCGTGGCGGGATCCGGTCATGACGTCGCCTCGCGGCCGGCGGCCCGCCAGGCCGCTGTGATCGCGCGTCGGGTCATCACGCCGGCGATGTGGCGGCGATAGTCGGCACCGTCGCCGGTAACCTCGAGGCGGTCGATATCCTCCCTGATCACCCGGCGCAGCGCTTCGAGGTCGAGCTCTTGGCGCACATCGCCGAGATAGGCCTCGCACGCCCGCAGGGCCACCGGTCGCGCGGCGAGGCAGCCGAGCCGGACCCGTGGCGGGCGTCCCGGCGGCAGCGAGGCGGCGGCGCCGACCAGGGCGCGCTGGCCGTCGAGCTGGCGGACGTAGCGCGTCGCCTCCCGCCCCGCCGGGATATCGATCCGCAGCAGGATCTCGTCATCGGCGCGCCGGGTTTCCAGCGGGCCCTGGATGAAGTCGTCCGCGGCAAGGGCGCGCCGGCCGCGCCGGGAGGCGAGATGGAGGGTCGCGTCGAGCGCGGCCAGCACGGTTGGCGGATCGGCCGACGGCTCGGCGAAACACAGGTTGCCGCCGATCGTGCCGCTGGCGCGAACCCGGGGGTTGGCGATCTCACCGCAAAGCGCAGCCAACGCCGGCGCCCGGGCGCAAACCTCCGGGTGGCGCGAGATCTCCCGGTGCGTCGCCAGCGCGCCGATCCTGAGGGTGTCGTCGCCGGTGGTAATGGCCCGAAGCTCGGGAATGCGCTTGAGGTCGACGAGACAGTCATAGTCCGCGAGCCGCAGCTTCAGGACGAGTAGCAGCTCGGTGCCGCCGGCATAGGCGGTCGCCCGCTCGCCGCCTGCGGCAAGCGCGTCGAGTGCCGCCTCCAGCGTGCGGGGGCGGAGATATTCGAACGGCCTAGGAAGCATCGTCGCGCCTCGCCTCGAGCGCCCGCCAGATCGCCTCCGGCGTCATCGGCAGATCGCGCAGCCGGATGCCGTGCCGGCGCGCCAGCGCATTGGCGATGGCGGGTGCGACGGGAAGGATGCCGCCCTCGCCCATGCCCTTGGCACCGAAGGGGCCGGGGCCGTCGCCGTTTTCGATCAGGACCGTGTGCGCCGCCGCGGCCACGTCGCCCGCCAGCGGCACCCGGTAGGCGACCGCCGTGGCGTTGACCGGCTGGCCATCCTCGAAGCGAAGCCCTTCGTAGAGGGCATGGCCGAGGCCCTGGACCGAGGCGCCTTCCTCCTGGCCCTCGGCGCCGATGGGGTTGAGCGTCCTGCCGATGTCCGCGACCCCGACATAGGACGTCAGGCCGACTTCGCCGGTCTCCTCGTCGAGCGTGACGCCGCAGATGCCGACCGCGGTTTCCCAGAACAGGGGCGAGAGCTTGAAATCGACCCCCTCGCGCGTCGGCCGCACCGCGCCCATGGCGACGACCTCGCCGGAATCGATGCCGAAGGCGCGGTGGTAGAGCTCGCGGAAGCTCAGCGTCTCCCCACCGTGCGCCACGCCGCCCGGCACCAGCGCGACGTCGTTCGGCTGACCGTCGAAGACGCCGGCCGCAAGTTCCAGAAGCTGCGCCCGGGCATCCCGCGCCGCATCCTCCACCGCGAGGCCCATGACGACGGTCGAGCGGCTGGCCCCGGTGCCCCAGTCGAAGGGCGCCCGCGCCGTGTCGGGATCGGTTACGCGGATTTGCGCCGGGTCCTGCGCCAGGATGCGGGCCGCCACCTCGCGCAGGACGCCGCGAACGCCCTGGCCGATCTCCACGCTCATCGAGGCGATCTGGATCGTGCCGTCGGCGAGAACGCGGAGCTGCGCGCCGCCGAGCGGCAGGATCCCGGGATCGCTGGCGGCGAGCGCCAGGCCGGCCGCGGCCTCGTCCGGGGCGAGGTCGGCGAGTGCCGCTTCGGCGGCATCGATCATCGCGGCGAAATCGACGTCGAGCGGGCGCAGCTTCGAGATGATCGCACCGCCCCGCGGCAGCAGGTTCCGGCGCCGGAATTCGAGCGGGTCGAGCCCGAGTTCCAGCGCGATCTCGTCCATCTGCGATTCCGTCGCCCAGATCGCCTGCGGCCCGCCGATGGAGCGGAAGGCCGCCCCCGGCACCGTGTTGGTGTAGGCCGCCTGTGCCTCGATCTCCAGGTTGGGAATCGCGTAGGGCCCGATGGCGCGGTGCGCCGCCTTCACCGTCACCGCGGGACCGGTGTCGGCATAGGCGCCGCCGTCGAGCAGGATCCGGCCCCGTTTGGAGACGATGATCCCATTCTCGTCGACGCCGGTGCGAAGCGTGATGCTCGCGCCCAGCCGCCGACAGGTCAGCATCGAGTCATCGAGGCTCAGGGCGACGCGGACCGGCCGACCGGCCTTCAGCGCCGCGGCGGCGACCAGCGGTTCCATCTTGACGGAGGCCTTGCCGCCGAAGCCGCCGCCGACATAAGGCACGATCACCCGGATATCGCCGAGCGACAGCCCGAAGACCCGGGCGAGGACCTTCTGCGCCGCGCTCGGCGATTGCGCGCCGGACCAGACGGTCAAACCGTCGCCGTCGAAGTGGGCGACGACGCAATGAGGCTCCAGCGCGAAATGCGCGATGCCGGGAAAGGTATAGGTATGTTCGAAGACCCGCGCGGCCTCGCGCTCCGCGCCTTCGCCGTCGCCCTCGCTCAGCAGATATCGTTGGAAGATGTTGGTGCCGTCGACCGGGTTGGCGCGGCCGGTGAAGTAGAAATCGGCGATCGCCTCGGCCCCCTCGTTGATCAGGGGCGCGTCGGGCAGCAGGGCGGCGGCCGCCGTGTCGACGACGGGCAGGGGATCGTAGTCGATCTCGACGAGATGCACCGCCTCTTCCGCGATCTCCGCCGTTTCGGCGACGACGAGGGCGACCGGCTCGCCGACATAGCGCACTTTGTCCCGCGCGATCACCGGGCGGTCGTTGAAATAGAGGCCCCAGGCCACTTGCTGCACCAGGTCCGGCAGGTCGGCGCCGGTCAGGATCGCCACCACGCCCTCCAGGGCCTCGGCGGCGGCGAGGTCGATGGCGCGGATGCGGGCGTGGGGATGCGTACTGCGGTGGATCCGGCCATGCGCCATGCCCGCGACGGCGACGTCGGTGACATAGCGGGCGCGGCCCGTCACCTTTTCGATCAGGTCGGCGCGCGAGGGCTGGCCGCGCTCGCTATCGGCGGTCATCCCCGGTGCGCAGGCTGTAGTCCACGATCGTGTCGGCGGTCGCCACGGCGACCGAACCATAGATGGGTCAGCGCTGCTTCCAGGTCTTGACGAGGAAGCGGGCGTCGTCGTCGCTCACCCCCCACATCTCGAACTCGACCCGCACCGCGTCATAGAGCGAGACCTCGCCCGCCGGCTGGTCCATGTCCCGGTAGGCGCCGACGGTGACCTCCATGCCGTCGAGGGCCCGGCCCTCGCTATCGGCGATGGTGGAGACCATGTTGACCGCGCAGGCGGCGATGGAGGCGCAGAACAGCTCGCCCGCGCCGACCGCCTCGCCGCCGGTGTTCTCGGCGACCCAGTGATGGTTCCGCGAATTGCAGATCGACCGGCCGACGATGCCGGTGCTGTAGCTTCGCGCCTGGTAGGCAAGCGTCGGCTCGGCCATTCCTCACCCCTTTTTCCCTTGTGCGCGGCCAGTGTCGCAGACGGCCCGCAGCCGGGCAACCGCACCACGGCGGCGTCAGGCGACGGCGGCGGGCCGCGAGGCCGCATCCGCCTTCACCATCTCCGCGCCCTTCTCGGCGATCATGATGGTCGGCGCGTTGGTGTTGGTCGAGGTCACCGCCGGCATGACCGCGGCGTCGATGACGCGCAGCCCGGCGAGGCCGTGCACGCGCAACCGCTCGTCCACCACGCTCATCGCATCCGGCCCCATGCGGCACGAGCAGGTCGCATGGAACACCGTCGTGCCGAACTGGCGGGCGTAGTGCAACAGCTCGTCGTCGCTTTGCACGTCCGGGCCGGGCAGGGTCTCGGCCACCACATGGCGCCGCAGCGCCGGGACGGCGAACCAGTCGCGGGCCAAACGGACGGCGGCGACGACGGTGCGGCGGTCGCGCTCCTCCGCCAGGTAGTTCGGGTTGATCGAGGGTTGGGCCCGCGGATCGGGCGAGCGGGCCAGGACATGCCCGCGGCTTTCGGGCCGCATCTGCCACAGCCCGGCGGTCATGCCCGGCACCGTGTCAAGCCGGCGCTTCGGCCCCGGCGCGAAGCTTCCCGACGAGAACAGCGCCTGGACATCCGGTGTCGCGGACTCGGGCAGCGCCTGCACGGAGGCGGCGACCAACGATGAGGCATAGGTCAGCATGCCGCGGCCCTGCACGGCGTATTTCATCAGTTCGCCCGCGAAGCGCAGGCCGCGCGAGCGCTCGTTGAGCGTGGGAATATCCTTCACATGGGCCTGCACCCGGACGATGAAGTGGTCCTGGAAGTTGCGCCCGACGCCGGGCAGCGGATGGCGCACCTCGATGCCGACGCCGGTCAGGTGTTCGGGATCGCCGACGCCCGAGAGCTGCAAAAGGTGAGGGGAGCCGATGGCGCCGCCGCTCAAGATCACTTCCGCCCGGGCCGTCGCCCGCTGAAGCGTGCCGCCGCGCGAGAACTCGACGCCGACGGCGCGCGTGCCCTCCAGGATCACCCGGTGGGCCAGCGCGTCGGTGACGACCTGCAGGTTGGCCCGGCCCATCACCGGGCGCAGGTAGGCGCGCGCCGCGCTGGCGCGGAAGCGGCCGCCGCGGGTCTGCTGCACCCAGCCGATGTGGTTGCCGAGGCCGCGCGGCAGGTCGTTCAGATCCTCCCGGTAGTCCCAGCCGAGGTCGCCCGCGGCATCGATCGCCGCCTGGCACAGCGCCGGTTCGTCCCGGGTGCGCGAGGTCGACAGCGGCCCGCCGCGGGCATGCACCGCATCGGCCGGCCCTTCCCAGTTCTCCGCCTTGCGGAAATAGGGGAAGACGTCGTCGGCGCCCCAGCCGCGGTTGCCGAGCTGCGCCCAGTGGTCGTAATCCTCCGGCTGGGAGCGGATGTAGATCAGCCCGTTGATCGAGCTGGAGCCGCCCAGCACCCGGCCGCGGGGATAGGGGATTTCGCGCCCGTTGAGGCCCGAATCCTTGTCCGCCGTATAGCCCCAGGTGATGGTCGGATGGTCCATCAGCTTCATGTAGCCGGCCGGGATATGGATATAGGGGTTGCGGTCCTTGCCGCCCGCCTCCAGCAGGATCACCCGGGTGCCGGGATCCTCGCTCAGCCGATTGGCCAGCACACAGCCGGCCGAACCGGCCCCGACGATGACATAGTCCGCCTGCATGACGCGTTTCTCCCCACCCGCTGTCCTCGCGCGCACCATCGCCCCGGCGTCGCGGGAAGTCGAGGGGGCGTCAGGCGATACGCTCGTCCTCGCCGATCAGGTGCCACGATGCTTCGCCGTCGAGGGCGCGCCGGCAGTTGGCGACGGCGCGGGCGAGCGCCACCTCCCGCCAGCCGGCGACCACGGCCCGCGGCGTCGACCGCCATGCGAGCCCGCACCTCGTGCCCGCGCGCGTGAACGGCTGGTCCATGCGGAATTCGCCATGGCGGACCGGCTCCACCCACCAGGCGTCGATGCAGGCGGTGAACGCGGGGGTGTCGCGGAGATGGCGATAGAGCGCCGCCTCGTCGACGATCTCGCCGCGCGCCAGATTAAGCAGGACGGCGTCCGGCTTCATCAGGCCGAGCTCCCGCGCGCCGATCATCCCGCGCGTCGCCCGGGTGAGGGAGGTGGTGATCAGCAACAGGTCGGCGGCGGCCAGCATGGTGTCGAGCTCCCCGGGCCCGGCGATCCAGTCGACCGGCTCATCGCTCGCGCCGCGACGATTGACGGCATGCACCGCCCCCACCAGCGGCCGCATCAACCGCGCCGCCGCCACCCCGATGCCGCCGAAGCCGAGAATGCCGAGTGTCATGCGGGCGAGCATCCGGTTGGGGGTGAACTGGTTGAACTCGGCCCGCCTGAGATTGTCGTGCTCGACGAACAACCGCTTCGCCGCCGCCAGCGCCATGGCAAGCGCATGCTCGGCCATCGGCTCGGCATAACCGCCGCCATTCACCGCGACCGGCACACCGGCCGGCACCTGGCCGAGCGGGATGAAATCGACGCCGGCGGTAACGAACTGCAACAGCCCGAGGTCCACGAGCAACGGCCACTCGTCCGCCGCCAGCTCCGTCGCGGTATTGCGCGCCAGGACCGCGCCGGCACTTTCGAGCGCGCGGCGCCGCCCGGCCGCGTCGAGGTCCGCCAGATAGACGACATCCGCCGCCCCACCGATCCCCTCCGCCACGACCGCCCGCCCGGCCGGGCCCGGCTCGTAGCTCACCACCAACGAATCCATGGCCTTGCCCCTTTCGCTTGTTCCCTGTCTTTGCCCGGCCGAGAAGGCCTGCGAACAACCGGCTCTCGACATGCTAGGATCACTGGCCGCCTTCCGGGCGAGCGCCCAAGTGGCGGCGAGCGACGGAGAAATGCCATGAGCGATAGCCGGGTCGAGATCCTGAGTGCCGCGGAGGTCGCCGCCTATCATCGCGACGGCTTCGTCGTTCCGCAATACCGGCTGCCGGCGGACCGCCTGGCCGCGTTGCAACGCCTGACCCGGCATCTGGTGGCGGACAACCCGACGCTCTGCGACCGCCACATGGTCGGGCCGCACATTCCCGGCAGCGGGGCGGAGGGGCTGAGGGCCCGGCCCGGCTGGCGGGAGATCGCGACGCACCGGGACATGGTCGACATGATCGCCCAGCTGATGGGCCCCGACATCATCCTGTGGGGCAGCGGCGTCTTCCACAAGCGCGCCGTCACCGGCAAGGCGACGCCCTGGCACCGCGACAGCGAACACACGCCGATGGTTCCCGCCGCCGGCACCTCGATCTGGATCTCGGTCTTCGAGAGCACGGTCGAGAACGGCTGCCTGCGTTTCCTGCCCGGCTCGCACGCCGCCCGGGAGAGCGGCACGCACGACGTCGTCGACAGTCCCGAGCTCTTTCTCTACACGCGGCTGGTCGACGACGAGGTCGACGAAAGCACCGCGGTCGACATCGAGCTGGCACCGGGCCAGGTGGTGCTGTTCGATCTCTACGCCGCCCATAGCGCGGCGCCCAACAGCAGCGGGCGGGTGCGGGCCGGCTACACGCTCCGCTTCATGCCTTCGACCTCGCACTACGACCACGACCGCGCCGTGCACCGCGGCTTCAAGGGCTACGGCCACGACACCCGCCCGCTGCTGCTGCTGCGCGGCGTCGACCGCTGCGGCCAGAACGACTTCCAACGCAACCACCCCGAACCGGTCGCCTGACGGGGGTAACGGGGCGGGGAAAGGTGGCGCTCAGTCGCCGTCGGCCCTGCTCGCCGTGGCCTGTTCGCCGGCATGCAGGAGCGCCGTCAGCCGCGACAGGGGGATCGGCGGCCGTTCGGTATGGGCGAGCGCATGGCAGTTCCGGCAGAGGACGGCGACATCGGTGACCTTCGTGTATCGCGGCCCGCGATCGGAGAGCGGGTCGAGGTGATGCACCTCCAGCTGCCGGTCGGCCAGCGGTGTGAAGGCGCACGCCATACAGGTCTTGCCGTGGTGGCGCAGGGCGTTCTGGCGGACCGCGGGGTGACGCTCGGAGACGGACAGCGTGACCTCCCGGGCGCCGCCCTCGACCCAGGAGTGTCAATCAGCATTTAATTCTGACCCCCTATCGGCGTGCAAAATTGACCCCCCCCCCCTTGCTTCGACGGAGGTTGTCCCGGTAGTCCACGGGAGGGCCCCGCGCGGCTTCGTGTAGCGCTTTGCGTTACGCGGAGCGAAGCCGCGTGGGAGGGGCCTGTGGGCCCACCGGGACAACCGGGCCGGCGGCGGAACGTGGGGATCAGGTGGGGTTCTTGAAGTGGCAATGAGCTTTTGAAGTAGTGTCCAGACTGTTCTGCAAGTTTGTCATGGCTGCCGATGAGGGCCACCGGCATGCCTGGCGCGGAGATTTCGATTGCTCGGAGCGCCAGGCATGCCGAGCCGCCGTCAGGCGGCTTTCTGGATGCGTTCGCTTTTGCTCTCCTTGAGATGGATCATGTTGAGCTAGCGGTTGGCATCCAGCCAGTCCTCATGGATTTCGATCGCGAGAGCCCGGACCAGCCGGAGGCAGCTCATCCACCCCATCGGCCCGGACTTGTGCCCCAGCTACGAAACCCCTTTTGCAGAACAATCTGTACAGGACCCGTTTTGATTTGCCCGCCTTTGCGATGAAAGCCCCCAGGCTGATTGGCTCCATATAGCGGATCAGCCTGGGGCTTTGCTTACAGGGCGGCTACTTTTGTCGTCGCTGTTTGCTTTGTGCGAAGCGGTAAGACATGTTGCCTGTTTCGATGATTGCGCAGTGATGCGTTACACGATCCAGCAACGCGGTTGTCATTTTTGCATCTCCGAAGACGGAGACCCATTCCCCGAACTCCAGATTGGTGGTGATGATGACGCTGGTCTTCTCATAGAGTTTGCTGATCAGGTGGAACAAGAGCGCACCGCCGGATTTGGGGAATGGGATATAGCCCAGTTCGTCGATGATGACGCAATCCATGGCCGTCAGTTGCCGGATGATCTTGCCGGCGTTGCCTTCGGCCTGTTCCTTGATCATCGCATTGATCAGATCGACGGCGTTGAAGAAACGGACCTTCTTTCCCTGATTGATCAACAGCGTCCCCAGAGCAATGGCGATGTGGGTTTTGCCCGTACCGGTTCCGCCCACCAGAATGAGGTTGTGGGCCTCCTGGGTGAACTGCCCTGAGCAGAAGGGGTCGATTTGCGCTTGGGTGACGGCGGCTAGGCCGTAATCGAAAGTGGCGAAGTCCTTATGGTGGGGGAACTTCGAGGCCCGCATTTGGTGCTGGATAGAGCGCACCCGGCGCTCTACAGTCTCGGCGTCGATCAGTTGCTTTATCGCAGTGGTCAGACTTGGCGGCTTGCGCGCGGCCAGCAAAGCTTCGGCGCAAGCCGCCATTCCATACAGCCTCAGGGCGATCAGTTGGTCTATCAAAGCTTTCATGCGACGGCCTCCCCGGCAACGCACAGCGTCTCATAGCGCTTGCAGTCCGCTTCGGGCCGCAAGGTCAGTTGCGGATAGGCGTGGCTCTCGCCCCATGGCGCGATGACCGGCTCCACCAGTTGGTTGATCAGATTGATGATGGCCGGAAGGCGCAGCGTGTTCTGCTCCACGGCCAGTTCACAGGCTATCTCGACCACCTCGATCCCGTGATCCTGGGCCAGCAGGAGCAGATCGACAAACTCCCGGTCCCCGCCTTTGCCGGCCATGTAATGCGCCCTGACCCGGTGCATCGCCTCAGGCAATTGCCAACCCACAAAGGGCGCGCCATCTCTCAGCGCGCCGGGCTTGCGGTCGAGTAGGGGCAGGTAATGCCAGGGCTCGAAATAGCTGGCGTTGCGGGTAAAGCGGCGCTTGTGCTCGGCAATCACATTCTGCCCTGACACAACCACGATCCGGTCCGCATAGGCGCGCAGAGAGACAAGCTCCCCGGCGAACCGGGAGGGGACGCTATAGCGATTGGTGGCATATTGGACCAGACAGGTAGAGCGGACACGAGCGGCCTTCTCAACATAGCCGTCAAAAGCCCGGCCCAGGGGACGCAGTTCGGCGCACTCGTCTGCGAACACGTCCGAGATCTTGCGATCCGATTGTTCGGGGTGGGCGCGATTCGCCAATTCCTCGCAGCGCAGACGCAACCAGCCGTTCAGCGCATCCAGATCGTCAAAGGCGGGCTTGGGCGCAAACAGCTGTCCCCGCAGGAACCCAACCTGGTTCTCAATCTGACCCTTCTCCCACCCCGCCGCGGGTGTGCAAGCAACCGGTTCCATCACATAGTGGTTCATCAACGCCAGAAAGCGCGGATGGAACACACGGTCCTTAGAGCGCGAAACATAGGTTACCATCGTCTTGGGGTTGTCGATGATCACCCGGCGCGGTACGCCGCCATAGAAAGACATCGCCCGTGCAAAGGCGTCCAGCACCATCTCCTGAGATTCGCTGGGATAGGCAACAACAAAGGGCTTGCGGCTATGACATAGGCGGAAGTGGGCAACCTTTACCTTCTGCTCGACACCGCCCAGGACAGCGTATTCCGTGCTCCAGTCAAACTGGAGCGCGTCACCTGCCGTAAAGTGCAACGGAATGAACGCATCCCCCGATCCGGCGCCAGAACGCTTCAGGTCGCGGACAAACCTCTGAACCGTCGAGTAGGATCCGCTATAGCCTTCCGACACAAGCTGCTCATAAAGCTTCTTGGCCGTCCGGCGCTCACGGCGCGGGCGCCCCAGGTCCTGCTCAAAGAGCGCCCGAAGCCGGCTGGCGAAGCCATCGCTAAGCTTACGCCGGACGGGTGAAACGCGCCGCTGATAGCTCGGTGGATCGCCGTCCTTCAGATACTTCTTAATCGTGTTCCGCGACAAACCAGTCTGACGAGATACAGATCGGATACTCCGACCCTCCCGTAATATCCAACGTCGGATCTTCAATACGCTTTCCATCAATACCACCTGCTCTTTCCTCCGCACTGTTCCGTGCGGATGCTAGCGTTCCAGGTGGGTCAATTCTTACCGCTCATAACCCACCAAAGTGGGTCAGTTTTGCATGCCGATTCACAGTCCTCGTGCTCAAACCCTCATCGCCCCGGCACGCCCGCTGGTTTGCAAGGGGTCAAGTCTTGCTTTTTGCATACATCTGTTGACGATCATGAATGCAAAAAGCAAGACTTGACCCCTTTGCGTTCGGCCAGGGGCATCGGACTGGGCTGGACTATCTTTGGCCGCTCGCCCTAATTGTGCCAGGCGAAGGGCGCGAAGTGGCCGTTGTTGCCGCGCCCGACCAGGTCGAGGTCGAGGTCGAAGCCCTCGACCCGAAGAGCCGAGGTGCGGGCGAGCGCCAGGCGACGGTTGGCCGGATGCGATGTGTTGTCGAGATACATCGGCTCACCCCCGCCGCCGGCACGCGGCTCGACACCTTCGATCTCGAAGTGGAAGACGCCGCCCGCCGTGGCGACGCGGCGCAGCCCGTCGATGGTAAAGTCGAGCGCGGTCACCTGGACGCCGCGAAAGTCGCTCACCAGGCCATCGCGGATCATGCCGGGAACGCCGCCCGCCTCGCCACCGGCAATCCGGGCGAGGGCGTCTCTTTGCGCCTCGTCCGCCCGCTCGTCGACCACGGCGGCGAAGACCCACTCGCCGTCCGCCATCACCCGGCCCGAGCGGATGGCGAGGCCGAATGCCAGCCCGTCGAGCACGACCCCATCGGCCCGGCCCGCCTCGATATGGTAGAGCATCATGGAGTAGCAATGATCGTTCGTCGCCGGCCCCTGGGGGTTGGTATAGACGCAGGGGCAGACATAGTCGCAGTTGCAGCTCTCCATGTACTCGCCCCGGATCTCCCACCGCATCTCGGTCATCGCGTCCTCCCCCACAGCAAAAGCCATGTGAAAGTATCGCCGCGGGGCACGGGCCGCGCAACGCCGAGGGCCGGCCGCGCCGGGTCGCCGTGGGCGCTCAGGCGCTGTTGTCCGCGACGATCTGCCCGCCGATGACGGCCGCCTCCTCGTCGTCGACGACGGGGGTGATCTGCAGTTCCATGTGCGGGTTCCATTTGCCCATGTAGCGTTGAACGGCGGCGAGGTCGTCCGCCTCGACGACCGCGACGCCCTTGCGCCCGACCACATCGTGCCAGCGGCCGAGCGCCGTCACCCCCTCGCCATAGTCGGCCCGCTCGGCCGGCGTCATTGAGCTGAACACCTCGAGCACGGGCAGCCAGTTCTGCGGTGGGATCGCCCAGGTCACCATGAATTTCATAACCGCTCTCCTCCGGTTGGCGTCGTTGCAGCGAACGTCGGCTTGGATATTAGCGGGTGATGGCGTCGAAGCGCGAGTCCGCCGGCCCGATCGGGCCTCGATCACACCTGGGCGTGATTTTCAACCGGGACCCGGGCGTTGTATGAGAGGGGCTGGCCTCGCGGGAAGATGAACTGGGACATGACATGTTGAAAATCGAATATTTCTACTCGGCACATTCGGCCTTCGCCTATCTCGGCTCCGCCCGCTTGATGGAAATCGCGGCCGCCGCCGGGTGCGGAATCGTGCACAAGCCGGTCGACCTCCGCCGGGTCATGGTCGAGTCCGGTGCCGGCTCGTCCCGCGAGCGCAGCGACCGGCACCGCGCCTATTATTTCGGCCGCGAGATCCAGCGTTGGTCCGAATGGCGCAACGCCCCCGTCGTCACCGGCATGCCTACCCACCACTGGAACGACACGGCCCTGTGCAACGGCATGCTGATCGCCGGGATCGAGCAAGGCCACGACGTCGACCGGTTGGCGCACCGGATGCTCGAAGCCTATTGGCGGGACAACGCCGATCTGGCCGACCCTGCGACCCTGGCCGGGCTGGCGGACGAGGTCGGCCTCGCGCCCGCACCCCTGCTCGATGCGGCCGGGTCGCCGGAGATCGCCGCCATTCTCCTCGCCAATACGGAGGAAGCGATCCGCCGCTCCGTCTTCGGGTCGCCGACCTACTTCGTCGACGGCGACATGTTCTACGGCCAGGACCACCTCGAACTCGTCGAACGCGCCATCGAGCAACCCTTCGAAGGGACGTGGCCGCCGCGTTGAGGGCTGCGGCGACGAGGTAACCGTCGGCCCAGCGCACGCACGCGACGCAGCGCGAGGCCAATAGGGCCAGACGCGGCACGAGGTCGACGGGGTCGGTCAATGGGGTCAAGTCTTGCATTTTGCATACATGGGACGGTGATCATATATGCAAAAAGCAAGACCTGACCCCTTTTCGCCATGTTCGACGTCGCCCGCCGGCCTGTACTAGGCTGGCGCGAGAGGTGCACGATGGCGAACGTTAGTTTGCGCGATCTGCGGATCGTTCCGCGTCGGCAGGGTCGGCTGGGGGACTGGCTGAGCGGTGGCTCGGACGGGCGGGGCTTCGTCATCGAGGGCTTGAACCTCGATGTTCCCCACGCGCAGACCACGGTGGTGCTGGGGCCGAGCGGTTGCGGCAAGTCGACGTTGCTGCGGGTGATCGCCGGGCTGATGCCGGCGAGCGGCGGACAGATCCTCGTTGGCGGCGAGGATGTCGAGGGCGTGCCGCCGCGCAATCGCAACATCGGCTTCCTGTTCCAGAACTACGCGCTCTATCCCCACTTCAACGTCCGCGAAAACATCACCGCCTATTTCCGCTTCCGCAAGCAAACCCCGGAACTGGGCGAGCGGCGCGAGGCGGCGTTGCGGCGAACCAGCGAGCTGCTGGACGTCGACATCTCCTACCTGCTCGACCGTTCGCCCCGCGGCCTGTCGGGCGGCGAAAAGCAGCGCGTGGCGCTCGGCCGTTGCATCACCCGCGAGCCGGAGCTGTTTCTTCTGGATGAGCCGTTCTCGAACCTGGACGCCCAGCTGCGCACCCGCTACCGCGAGCATCTGAAGACCCTGCTGCGCGAGCTGTCGATCACCACCGTCTATGTCACCCACGACCAGCAGGAGGCGACCCTGCTGGGGCACAGAATCGCAATCATGAACAAGACGCGCCACGACGGCGTCATGTACGGTCAGATCGAGCAGGTCGGGACCCTGTGGGAACTTTACGAGCGCCCCGGAAGCGCGTTCGCGGCCGAGTTTCTCAATCCCCACCCCCATCTCCCGGCAATCGCCTTCGTCGACGCCAGACTGTTCGACCCCGCGTTGGCGGGGATCGTCGTCGGGGTTCGGCCCGAGCATGCGCGCCTCGCCGCACCGTCGGAGGGCCCGGCGATCCTCGGCCGCGTTCGCGACGTGGGCCACGATGCGCTCGGCCGGCACCGCGTCGTCACCGTCGAACTGGGCGTCGGGGCGAATTCCGATACCGGGACGCCGGGCCGCTCCACCGACCCGGCGTCGGCGGACGGGCGAGGGGCGCAGGGCAACGAAATCTCGGCGGCGATTTTCACGGACGATCCCATCGCGCCCGGCGACGACGTGCAGCTACGCTTCGCCAAACTGCATGCTTTCGACCGGGATACCGGCGCGGCGCGATCCCTCCCACCAGCGCTCGCGGTCTATCAGGACGAGGCGGGTGGGCACCCGGCGGGGTGAGTCTTCGCAACGGGCTTATACCATCGAGCGATCGAAACGACTCGCAGTCGGTGTCATCCGCTCGCTGTCATCGCGAGGCGCGGAGCGCCGTGGCGATCCAGGACTCTTCGAGATCAAGCTCGATTCTTCGATAGCCGTCACGTTGCCCTGGATCGCCACGCTCCGCTCGCGATGACAAGAGCACGAGACTGAGCGTCAATTCAAAGGCTCGCTGGTACCAGGCGCCGGGGAAGACAGGTCGATTTTAGTGATACTACCCCCGCCCGGCGCTGGGGGTGGTCCAGCCGAGGCGGACGGCGCCGAGCGCCTGGGTGACGGCGGCCTGGCTCGGGTCGATGACGGGGACGCCGGTCTCGTCTTCCAGGCGCGCGCGGTAGTTCGCCATGCCGGCGCAGCCCATGATCAGCACGTCGGCGCCGTCTTCCTGGACCAGGGCGCGGGCGACGTCGCTCATCCGGTCGCCGACCTCGTCGCCCGCCAGGCCGGTGACGCCGACGCCGATCGGCCGTTCGCCGGCGAAGCGCTCGGCCAGGCCGAGCTGGCGGATATAGCGCCGGTGCCGCGCGACGGAGGCCGGCAGGATGGCGATGATCGCAAAGCGGTCGCCCAGGCCGAGCGCCTGGGTGATCGCGCATTCGGAAATGCCGAGCACCGGTTTTGCCGTGCTCTCGCGTGCGGAATGCAGGCCCGGATCGGAGAAGCAGGCGACAACGAAGGCGTCGGCCGTGTTGTCCTCGCGGCGGATCAATTCACAGAGCGGGGCGACGACGCCGTCGACATGGCGCTGGGTCTCGATCCCCGGCGGGCCCTCGGCGAGCGTCAGGCAATCGATCGCCGGGCCGTCGGCGAAGCGCAGGGGGCGGACCGCCTGGTCGATGCCCTCGGTCACGCGGGTGGTGCTGTTGGGGTTGATGACGACGATCCGCTCGCTCATGGCCGCTCTCCGGTTTGCTTGGGCGGAGTATAGCCTCAGGCCGAGCGTTTCACGATCAGCGCGTCGACCACGCTCGCGCCCCGTTCGTGCACGATGACGGGATTGAGGTCGATCTCGGCGATCTCGCCCGCGTGCTCGGCCGCCAGGCGGGAGAGCCGGGCGACGATCTCGGCGAGCGCCGCGACATCTGCCGGCGGGCGGCCGCGCGCGCCGTGCAGGATCGCAGCGCCCGTCAGGCCCTCGATCATGCGCCGGGCGGCACTCGGTGATACCGGTGCCGGCAGGGTCGCGGCGTCCTGCAAAATCTCGGCGAAGATACCGCCGAGGCCGACGGTCACCAGCGGGCCGAAGGTTTCGTCGCGGCTGATGCCGACGATCATCTCGACGCCGTCGGCCGCCATCGCCTGGACCAGCACGCCGTCGACGCGGGCTTGCGGTGCGGCCTCGCCCGCGCGGGTGCACAGGCGCTCGTAGCCGGCCCGGGCCGCCGCGTCATCGGCGACGTCGAGTAGCAGCAAGCCCAGGTCGCTCTTGTGCGGCAGATCGGCGGATTGCAGCTTGAGGGCGACCGGGCCGCCGGCCGCCGCCTGCGCCTCGGCCGCTTCCGCGCCGGAATGGACCAGCCGTTCAAACGGTGCGGCGATACCGTAGTGCGCCAACAGCGGCTTGGCCTGGTGTTCGGCCAGGACGGGCCCGGCGGTGGCCAGCGCGGCGGCGACGGCCGGGGCCGCGTCGGACGGAATTGCCACCGTCTCGTCCCGTTCCGCCAGATAGCGCGCGCGATGCTGGCGGTAGCGCACGAACGCCGCCAGGGCGCGCGCCAGGTGCGTCGAGTTGGTGAACAGGGGATAGCCCGCCCGGCTGAGGATTTCGATCGAGCGGGGATGGGGCAACGTGTAGGACCAGAAGGCGACCGGCTTGCGCGAACGCGCGCGCAGCGCCACCAGGTTCTCCCGGTCGTTCTCCAGCCGGCGGGGCAGGCGGGCCGAGGCGATGGCGACGACCGCGTCGAGGCTGGGGGAATCCAACAGCAAGTCGAGCAGGCCGGCATAGCCGAGGCGGCCGACCGCCTGCGCCGTCGCGTCGACCGGATTGCGCGAGGAGCCATAGCTCGGCAGGTGGGTGTCGATCCGCGCCCGGGTCTCCGCGTCCAGTTCCGGTACCTCCAGCCCGGCGAGGCTGGCGCCGTCCGCCATCCAGCCGCCCGCACCGCCGGAGCCGGTAAAAATGCCGACCCGCATCCCCGCCGCCTCGCGGTCACGCCAGGCGACGAAGGCACCGGCGATGTCGACCGCTTCCTCGATGTTCTCCACCTCGATCACGCCGTATTGGGCGAACATCGCGCTGTAGCCGGCATAGGCACCGGCCAGCGCCGCCGTGTGTGACATCGCCGCGCGCACGCCGGCTTCCGAGCGGCCGATCTTCACCACGATCAGCGGCTTGCCCTCGGCGAGCGCCCGTGCCGCGGCGCGGCGGAACTTCGCGGGGTCCTTCACGTTCTCGCAGAACAGGATGAAGGCCTGGACCTCGCCCTCCTCCAGCATCCACTCGACGACGTCGAAGGTCTCCAGGCAGGCCTCGTTGCCGGTCGACAGCACATAGCCGACCGGCAGCCGCTTCGGTCGGGCCCGGTCGAGGAACGAGAAGCCGATGCCGCCGCTCTGCGCGACCACGCCGATCAGCCGGCCGTCGCTTTCGGGCGGCAGCAGGGATTCGCCGTCCTCCACCTCGACCGCCGGCGAGAAAGTCGGGCACAGTCGCGAGCGCGTATTGGCGAAGCCTTCCGAGTTCGGCCCGACCACGGCCATGGCGTATTTCTCGGCGACGGCGCGGATCTCGTCCTGCAGCGCCTCGCCCGCGCCGGCGACCTCCTCGGCGAAGCCGGAGGTGATGATCTGCGCCGCGCGCACCCCGGCCGCCCCACACTCGGCCAGAACCTTGGGCACGTGCGGCGCGGGGATGATGATGATCGCCAGGTCGACCGGCCCGGGCGCCGCGGTGATCGTCGGGTAGGCGGCGAGGCCGAAGACGGTGTCTTCGCTGCGGCTGATCGGCAGGATCTCGCCGTCGAAATCATGCAGCAGCATCACCCGCATGATCTGGCTGCGCAGGCCTTCGGCCTTCTCGCTGGCGCCGATGACGGCGACGCGCTTCGGCCAGAACAGCGGGCGCAGGTCGGGCGTCGCCGCAGATGTGGTCATCGTTGAAACTCCTCGGGGCGGGGTCAGCGCAGGCCCAGGCCGCGGGCGACGATGCCGCGCAGGATCTCGGTCGTGCCGCCCTGGATGGTGAGCTTCGGCGCGATCGTCTGGTTGGTGATCAACACCTCCTGGAAGCGCAGCCAGGTGGCGGGGTCTGCTTCGGTGAAGGCGGCGAGGTCGCGGCAGACGTCGGGCAGCTTCTGCTCCCACACCGTGCCGAGATCCTTGACGATGGAGGACTCGAGCACCGGCTCCTTGCCGGCGTGCAGCATGCCGGCGACGGAGGTCGACATGCGCCGCATGACGAAGAGCTGGGCTACAAGCCGGCCAAGCCCTTCCGCCGCCCGGTCGTTCGGCGCCTCGCCCAGCACGTCGACCAGCTGGTGGAGGATCGAATAGGTCTCGAGGAAGCGTTCGGGCCCGCTGCGCTCGTAGGCGAGTTCGCTCGTCGCCTGCTTCCAGGCCATGTCGACCTCGCCCAGCACATGGTCGGCCGGGATCAGCACGTCGTCGAAGGTGACCTCGTTGAAGTCGTGGTTGCCGTTCGGGTGCAGCACCGGGCGCATGGTGATGCCGGGCAGGGTGAGGTCGACCAGGAACTGGGTCAGGCCATGGCGCCGGTTGTCCTGGGTCGCGGGCGAGGTGCGAAACAGGCCGATCATGTATTCGGCGTTGTGCGCGTTCGAGGTCCAGAGCTTGCGCCCGTTCACCCGCCAGCCCTCGTTGGTGCGCGTCGCCGCGGTGCTGGCGGCGAACAGGTCGGAGCCGGAGTCCGGCTCGCTCATGCCGATGCAGAAGGTGACTTCGCCCGAGGTAATGCGGGGCAGCACGTCGCGCTTGATCGCCTCGTCGGCATATTTGATCAGCACCGGTCCGCTCTGCCGGTCGGCGGTGAAGTGCGCCCGGGTCGGCGCGCCGGAGACCAGGAACTCCTCGTTGATGACATAGCGTTCCAAGTGGCTCTTCTCCTGGCCGCCATATTCTTTGGGCCAGGAGAGGCCGATCCAGCCCTTGGCGCCGACCCGTTTGGAGAACGCCTTGTCGAAACGCTCGCCCTTCTCGAAGGTGCCGCGGGCGCGTTCCTCCGCGATGAAGGCGCGGACCTCGTGGCGCAGGTCCTCGGCCTCGGGCGGCAGGCGGATGGGGTCGAACTCGATCGAATAGGACATGATGTTCTGCCTTCCCTTCAGGCCGCGACGATCATGGGCCAGAAGCCGCCGGCACCCTGCCGGGCGGCATGGCGGCCGAGCGCCAGCGCCCAGTGCGCCTCCTGGCCGAAGTCGTCGCGCCAGCCCCACAGGCGCTGGACATAGCGGTGCAGCGGATGCTCGGCGGTGAAGCCGATGGCGCCGTGCACCTGGTGGGCGATCATGGCGCCGTCGCGCGCCGCCTCGCCGACGCGGATCTTGGCCGAGGCGACCTCGATGAAGACCGCGGCGCCGTCGATCTCGTGGTTCTCCAGCGCGGCGGCGGCGGAACTGGTGGCGGCGACGGCGGCGGCCGTCTCCTCCGCCAGGCGGGCGAGCAGGTGCTGTACCGCCTGGAACTTGCCGATCGGCCGGCCGAAGGCGACCCGCTCCTGCGCGTATTCGGTCGAGATTTCCAGCATGGCTTCCAGCGCGCCGGCCATCTGGGTCGCCCGCACAACGGCGCCGAAGCGCTTCATCCCCTCTTCGCACAGGCCCGGCGCGGCGCTCGCCAGGACGGGCGTCTCGGTGAACGTAACGTCGGCAACGGCCTCGCGCGCGATGCCCTCGAGCGGCCGAAGCGTGCAGTCGGCGACGGCGGCGAGCGCGATCTCCGCGCCCTCGGGGCCGTCGGCCAGCACGACGATATGTTCGCACTCCGAAGCGAAGCGACGCCGGCCACCTCGCCCTGCAGCATGCCGGCGGCGAGGAGCGGACGGTCAGCGCTCACAGGCAGGGCGAGCGCGATGGCGCCCGGCGGCACGGGCAGGCCCGCATCGCCCAGCGCCTTGGCCGCCAGCAGGGTTTCGGCCAGCGGCACGCCGACGGCGAAGCGGCCGGCGACGCGCAGGATCGCGAAGGTGTCGGTCACCGACAGGCCGGCACCGCCCTCGTCCTCGCCGACCCAGGCCTGCGTCAGGCCGGCCTCCTCCAGCGCCGCCCAGAGCGGCGCCTTCCAACCGTCGTCGCCCGCCAGGATGACCTCCTGCGGGGCGCCGAGGTCGGTGAAGATCCGTCGCGTGGTGTCGACGATGATCTCGCGCATCTCGCTCATCGCCGGCGACCCTACCGGCCCTGGAAGTTGGGCACGCGGCGCTCCGACATCGCGGCGACGCCCTCGCGGAAGTCCGCCGTCTCGCGCAGCCGGTCCTGGACTTCCAGCTCCCGGTCCGTCGCCGCCTTGACCGCGTCGGCGAGATCACCGCGCATGGTCGCGCGGCTCTCGACCACGCCGAGCGGCGAGTTCTCGGCGATCTCGCGGGCGAGCGCGATCGCCGCCGAGCGGACCTCGTCGAGCGGCACCAGCACGTCGGCCAGGCCCATCTCGACCGCTTCCTCGCCCTTGATCCGGCGACTGGTGTAGAACATCAGCTCCGCCTTGGTCTTGCCGATGATCCGCGGCAGCGTCGCCGTCAGGCCGAAGCCCGGATGGAAGCCGAGCCGGGTGAAGTTGGCGGCGAAACGCGATTCCGGGCAGGCGACGCGGAAGTCCGGCATCATGGCGAGGCCGAAACCACCGCCGATCGCCGCGCCCTGGATGGCGCCGACCACCGGCTTCTTGGCCCGGAACAGGCGCACCGCCTCGACATAGAGGTGGCCGGAACTGCGGTCGCCCTTGAGCTTGCCGCTGTCGGAGCCGTCGCCGAAGTTCGCGCCGGCGCAGAACGCCTTGCCGGCGGCGCAGAGCACGAGGGCCCGGCAGTCGTCGCGCGCGTCCATCGCCTCGAAGGTGTCGGCCAGCGCCTGGATCAGCGCCATGTCGAAGAAGTTGAAGGGCGGGCGATTGATCTCGACCACCGCGACCATGTCTTCGAGTGTGACGTTGAGATCCTCGAAGTCGCTCAGTCCGGCCATGGTGTCCTCCGTTGGGTAATGGCGATTGTGGGATTCGGCCTTTGAGTAGCACGCCGACATTCGAATGGCGATTCGATTTCACCCGGCCCGGGCCAAGCGGTTGCGCCCGGCGCCCTTGGCCTCGTAGAGGGCGGCATCGGCGGCCTTCAGCACGGCCTCCGCCGGCCCGTCGTCGGGTTCGTGCTCGGCGAGGCCGATGGAGACGGTGACCGAGAGGTGACCCGCCGTCTTGGCCTTGCCTTTGCCCCCGTCCTTGCCTTTGCCCCCGTCCTTGCTTTTCGCCCCGCCCTTGCCTTTCGCCTTGCCCTTCGGTGCCTGTGCCGGCCGGTCCGTGTCGCGTTTGGCGAAACCGGCCTCGGCCACCGCCTCGCGCACCGCCTCGAGGTGGGGGACCGCGTGATCGCCGTCGCGCCCGGGGAACAGGATGGTGAATTCCTCTCCGCCATACCGATAGGCCCGGCCGCCGCCGCCGACGGTGGCCAGGCGGCTGGCGACCAGGCGCAGGACCTGGTCGCCGACGTCGTGGCCGTGGGTGTCGTTGAAACTCTTGAAATGGTCGATGTCGACCATCGCCACCGCATAGCGCCGCCCGGCCCGGGCCAGCGCCGCCTCCAGGGCCCGGCGGCCGGGCAGCGCCGTCAGCTCGTCGACGAAGGCGAGGCGATGGCTCTCGCGCACCAGGGCCAGCGCCAGGCAGGCGAAGGCCGCCGTCGCCCAGAGATCGCGGGCCAGCGGATCGGCCACCAGATGCAGGCTGGCCGCACTCGCCAGAAGGGCGCCGATGATGCCGGCGTCGAGGGCCGAGGCGGTCAGCGAAAACCGCGCTGAAAGGACGACCAGGGCAAGCGGCGCGAGGATCAGCGCCGGCTGGGGCAGGTGGGTCCAGATGTCGATCTCGCGGGGCAGCGGGCGGGCGTGCAGCCAGGCGTCGGCGGTGGCGGTGAGCTCCGCCGTGCCGTGCCGGACGAGGAGCCAGACGAGAAGGACTTGCAGGCCGAGCACGCCCGCCTTGGCGAAGCCCGACGGCGTCAGTGCGCCCCGCTCGCGCGCCAGCGCGAAGAGCGCGATGTCGAGCGGCAGCAGCACCGCCACCGCGGGATAGAGCACGCGACCGAAGCCGTCGCGACCGGGGGTGCCGGGGATTAGGGTGTCGACCGCCAGATGGCCGAGGACCAGGGCGACGACGATCAGCAGCAGATTGAAGCGGCCGAGCCAGAGCGCGTGCACGCCGGCGCCGATGGCGATGACGAGGGGGAGAACACCGGGCACGACGGCGAACGGGAGGGCGCCTACGCCGGACGCGCCGATCACGCCGAGCGCCAGTGCCAGCAGGGCGAGCGTCGGCCAGAGGGCGCGCCAAGCCTCCCGTACTGTCGGCCCCATGGTGCGTCACCGTCCTATCGTGCGTGGTCGAATCGCCTCCGATGATACGATGCGGCGACGGTCCCGCAAGGCCGGAGCGATGCCGTGGCAGGGGAATCGCATTTGGAATTGCCTTGACGTGCGTGTTTGATCTTGAGGTATTGGCGCGAATCGATTCTACCCGGTCTTTTCACGGGTGGAGGTTGCGATGGAAGGCTTTCTGGAGTGCTTTGAGGGTCTCGAGGATCCGCGGACTGGCAATGCCGGGCGTCACGATCTGCTGGAGATCTTGACGATCGCCCTGTGCACGGTCCTCTCGGGCGGTCAGACGGCGGTCGACATGGCGATCTTCGCGCGTGAAAAGGAGGCGTTCCTGCGGGAATTTCTCGTACTCGAACATGGCGTGCCGAGCCACGACACCTTCAGCCGGGTGTTCCGGTTGCTGGATCCGGAGGCGTTCGGCGCCTGCTTCCAGCGCTTCATGGCGCGCTTTTCCGAGACCTGCCAAGGGGTCATTGCGATCGACGGCAAGGTGGTGCGGCGATCCTACGACAAGGCGAGCGGCACGTCGGCGCTGCATATGGTCTCGGCCTGGGGCTGTGATCAGCGGCTGGTGTTGGGGCAAGTCGCCACCGACGCCAAGTCCAACGAGATCACCGCCGTGCCGAAGCTGTTGAAACTATTGAGCCTCGAGGGGACGATCGTGACCGTGGACGCCCTCAATTGCCAGCGCGCCATCGCCAGCCAGATTATCGAGCAGGGGGGTGACTACGCCCTGGCGTTGAAGGGCAATCAAGGCACGCTGCATGACGACGTGAGAACCTTCCTCGACGATCCGAAAGCCGAAGCGACCACCACCGACACCACGGTCGATGGCGATCATGGCCGCATCGAGACCCGTGCCGCTCTCGTCTCCAGCCACGTCGAGTGGCTGCAAGAGCGCCATCATTGGCCGGGCCTGAAGGCGGTCGCCAAAGTCACCCGGACCCGCGAGTGCGCGGAGAAGACGTCGAGCGAAACCGCCTACTACCTGCTCAGCCAGCCGCTCGACGCCGAGCGCTTCAATCCCGTTGCCCGGGCGCACTGGGGGGTCGAAAACCGCCTGCACTGGTGCCTCGATGTCCAAATGAACGAAGACCAAGACAGAACCCGCAAGGACAATGGACCGCACAATCTCGCCGTCCTGCGCCACATGGCGCTCAATGTCATGCGAAAGGATCCACGAAAAGACTCGCTGCGCGCCAAGTTCAAAATCGCCGCTTGGAACAACGACTATCTCCTGTCACTCCTCGGCAAATTCTGAAATGCGATTGCCCTGGATGCCGTGGCGAAGGCGAGTGCTCCCTCGACGATAGTGGGCACGCACGTCTCTCGAAGTCCGACCGGAAACGATGCCTCCGTGAGCGGAAACCCTGGGAGACGTCGTGTCGGGAGCCTGTTGACGTCGCGCCGCTCGGCTCGCGGTTGCCGCCGAGATGGCGCCACGAGCTGCGGCCGGTCGATCGGCTGGTGTAGGCCGCGAAACGCCGCACTCTACGACGACGCGGTCGCCGCGCCTTTCGATCATCTGCCGAAAGCCATGTCCGGGATCGCCTGTTCCATGCCGTGAGTTGCTTCAGCTGCACGCGTGGCATTAGAGCCATATGATGTGAAATGCTGTCCCACAATTGCCGTCGGCGGGGCGTCACTCCTTTGGCCGAGGACAGAATGGTACTCGCCGAATGGTCGCGGCACGGTCCAGGGCGGACAACGCATCCCCTCAATTAGCGTCTGGCAAAATTGGTAATTGTACCAGATACTAAAGTAGCAGTTAAGGAGTCGCTGACACACCGATGCTCACAGCCTGCTTGGCCGCACTCTGTCAACTCGTCCGTCCGCTTTCACCAGGTCCGGACGAACCGGGCTCTCATGGTGATTTCCGGGTTTGACCCACATGCGGCATTCGAAATCAAATGTGCATTTCATCATGTCGCTTGCGACATCATCTAGGTGATAAATTGGTGTCCAGCTTTGGCTCAGCTATAGTCTCGTGAGATGAGTGTGTTTGACTCCGAACAGCGAGGTTCAGGGCGACATGGGTATAGAGGCACCCTTGCGTGGCGGTTGTGACTGTGGGCAACTGAGGTACGAGTGCGAAGCGGCACCCCTTGCGGCATTTTGCTGCCATTGTAGCGATTGTCAGCGCCGTACCGGCAGCGCATTTGGTATCTCCGTCGCCGTGCCAATTGACGCATTTCGGCGAACTGAGGGTGACGTGAGGACCTGGACATCTCAGCGTCCGAGCGGCAATTCCCTTGTTTTTTCGTCATGTGCCGTTTGCGGAACGCGGTGTTGGGCGGAACCATCTATGAATCTCAGGATCGTTATCATCCCTGGCGGGACACTCGACAACGCCGCGCATCTAGAGCCACAGGCGCACATATATACCTCGACTCGCCACCGCTGGGTTCAAATTCCTGACGGCGTCTACGTTTCTGAAGACGAGCCCGACTGGCGCGAGGTCTTCTAGGGTCTGTTGACAATCATTTCAGATCGATGATCGTTGCGACGAGGCTCCAGTTTGCGCGGTAGCTTATGTCGGTTTTCTCATATCTGGTGGCGATGCCTCGGTATTCCTTAATCTTGGCGAAATAGTTTTCGACGAGATGGCGCCACTTGTACATGGCCTTGTCATAGATGATCTGAAGTTTTCGGTTGGCCTTTGGTGGGATGACGGCACAGGTCTCACGCTGGTTGAGTTCCGCGCGCAGCCAGTCGGCGTCGAAGGCCTTGTCGGCCAGCAGGGCGTCGAAGGGAACGTCGCGGGTTATCTGGTTATCTGGGGACAGTATACCGATTTTTATCACTCACCTTCCTCATGCTGTTATCTGGGGACAGTATACCGATTTTTATCACTCACCTTCCTCAGATGGCTTTCGTGGTCGACCCGGCGGACGGGGACGGAGCGTGCGGCCGGTTTCGCTTTCCAGGCGATCGACGAACCCCTCCTCTCCGAGCGGCCGGCCGGTGCGGGAGTGTCGGCGAAACCGTGTGGGGAGTGTGAATCGGCATGCAAAACTGACCCACTTTGGTGGGTTATGAGCGGTAAGAATTGACCCACCTGGAACGCTAGCATCCGCACGGAACAGTGCGGAGGAAAGAGCAGGTGGTATTGATGGAAAGCGTATTGAAGATCCGACGTTGGATATTACGGGAGGGTCGGAGTATCCGATCTGTATCTCGTCAGACTGGTTTGTCGCGGAACACGATTAAGAAGTATCTGAAGGACGGCGATCCACCGAGCTATCAGCGGCGCGTTTCACCCGTCCGGCGTAAGCTTAGCGATGGCTTCGCCAGCCGGCTTCGGGCGCTCTTTGAGCAGGACCTGGGGCGCCCGCGCCGTGAGCGCCGGACGGCCAAGAAGCTTTATGAGCAGCTTGTGTCGGAAGGCTATAGCGGATCCTACTCGACGGTTCAGAGGTTTGTCCGCGACCTGAAGCGTTCTGGCGCCGGATCGGGGGATGCGTTCATTCCGTTGCACTTTACGGCAGGTGACGCGCTCCAGTTTGACTGGAGCACGGAATACGCTGTCCTGGGCGGTGTCGAGCAGAAGGTAAAGGTTGCCCACTTCCGCCTATGTCATAGCCGCAAGCCCTTTGTTGTTGCCTATCCCAGCGAATCTCAGGAGATGGTGCTGGACGCCTTTGCACGGGCGATGTCTTTCTATGGCGGCGTACCGCGCCGGGTGATCATCGACAACCCCAAGACGATGGTAACCTATGTTTCGCGCTCTAAGGACCGTGTGTTCCATCCGCGCTTTCTGGCGTTGATGAACCACTATGTGATGGAACCGGTTGCTTGCACACCCGCGGCGGGGTGGGAGAAGGGTCAGATTGAGAACCAGGTTGGGTTCCTGCGGGGACAGCTGTTTGCGCCCAAGCCCGCCTTTGACGATCTGGATGCGCTGAACGGCTGGTTGCGTCTGCGCTGCGAGGAATTGGCGAATCGCGCCCACCCCGAACAATCGGATCGCAAGATCTCGGACGTGTTCGCAGACGAGTGCGCCGAACTGCGTCCCCTGGGCCGGGCTTTTGACGGCTATGTTGAGAAGGCCGCTCGTGTCCGCTCTACCTGTCTGGTCCAATATGCCACCAATCGCTATAGCGTCCCCTCCCGGTTCGCCGGGGAGCTTGTCTCTCTGCGCGCCTATGCGGACCGGATCGTGGTTGTGTCAGGGCAGAATGTGATTGCCGAGCACAAGCGCCGCTTTACCCGCAACGCCAGCTATTTCGAGCCCTGGCATTACCTGCCCCTACTCGACCGCAAGCCCGGCGCGCTGAGAGATGGCGCGCCCTTTGTGGGTTGGCAATTGCCTGAGGCGATGCACCGGGTCAGGGCGCATTACATGGCCGGCAAAGGCGGGGACCGGGAGTTTGTCGATCTGCTCCTGCTGGCCCAGGATCACGGGATCGAGGTGGTCGAGATAGCCTGTGAACTGGCCGTGGAGCAGAACACGCTGCGCCTTCCGGCCATCATCAATCTGATCAACCAACTGGTGGAGCCGGTCATCGCGCCATGGGGCGAGAGCCACGCCTATCCGCAACTGACCTTGCGGCCCGAAGCGGACTGCAAGCGCTATGAGACGCTGTGCGTTGCCGGGGAGGCCGTCGCATGAAAGCTTTGATAGACCAACTGATCGCCCTGAGGCTGTATGGAATGGCGGCTTGCGCCGAAGCTTTGCTGGCCGCGCGCAAGCCGCCAAGTCTGACCACTGCGATAAAGCAACTGATCGACGCCGAGACTGTAGAGCGCCGGGTGCGCTCTATCCAGCACCAAATGCGGGCCTCGAAGTTCCCCCACCATAAGGACTTCGCCACTTTCGATTACGGCCTAGCCGCCGTCACCCAAGCGCAAATCGACCCCTTCTGCTCAGGGCAGTTCACCCAGGAGGCCCACAACCTCATTCTGGTGGGCGGAACCGGTACGGGCAAAACCCACATCGCCATTGCTCTGGGGACGCTGTTGATCAATCAGGGAAAGAAGGTCCGTTTCTTCAACGCCGTCGATCTGATCAATGCGCTGATCAAGGAACAGGCCGAAGGCAACGCCGGCAAGATCATCCGGCAACTGACGGCCATGGATTGCGTCATCATCGACGAACTGGGCTATATCCCATTCCCCAAATCCGGCGGTGCGCTCTTGTTCCACCTGATCAGCAAACTCTATGAGAAGACCAGCGTCATCATCACCACCAATCTGGAGTTCGGGGAATGGGTCTCCGTCTTCGGAGATGCAAAAATGACAACCGCGTTGCTGGATCGTGTAACGCATCACTGCGCAATCATCGAAACAGGCAACATGTCTTACCGCTTCGCACAAAGCAAACAGCGACGACAAAAGTAGCCGCCCTGTAAGCAAAGCCCCAGGCTGATCCGCTATATGGAGCCAATCAGCCTGGGGGCTTTCATCGCAAAGGCGGGCAAATCAAAACGGGTCCTGTACAGATTGTTCTGCAAAAGGGGTTTCGTAGCTGGGGCACAAGTCCGGGCCGATGGGGTGGATGAGCTGCCTCCGGCTGGTCCGGGCTCTCGCGATCGAAATCCATGAGGACTGGCTGGATGCCAACCGCTAGCTCAACATGATCCATCTCAAGGAGAGCAAAAGCGAACGCATCCAGAAAGCCGCCTGACGGCGGCTCGGCATGCCTGGCGCTCCGAGCAATCGAAATCTCCGCGCCAGGCATGCCGGTGGCCCTCATCGGCAGCCATGACAAACTTGCAGAACAGTCTGGACACTACTTCAAAAGCTCATTGCCACTTCAAGAACCCCACCTGATCCCCACGTTCCGCCGCCGGCCCGGTTGTCCCGGTGGGCCCACAGGCCCCTCCCACGCGGCTTCGCTCCGCGTAACGCAAAGCGCTACACGAAGCCGCGCGGGGCCCTCCCGTGGACTACCGGGACAACCTCCGTCGAAGCAAGGGGGGGGGGGTCAATTTTGCACGCCGATAGGGGGTCAGAATTAAATGCTGATTGACACGCTGCCCCTCAACCTCTGGTTCCTGAACGCCCTGCCGCCGGTCTATCCGCCCCGCAGCCTGGCGGAGATCCGGGCCCGCACCCTGCTCGGCGCGGTCGAGTGCCTGGAGGCGGGCATGACCACGACGCAGGACATGGTGACCTTGTTTCCCGCCGACGAGGCGCGGCTCGACGCGGTGCTGCAGGCCTATGACGAGATCGGCATCCGCGCCGTGATGTCCTTGCAGTTCGGCGACCTGCGTGCCCTCGACCGGGTCCCCTATTGGCGCGAGGTGGTGCCCGAGGCTCTGCACGACCGGCTGGGCGCCGCCGTCGCGCCGGGGACGGCGGACAAGATGCTGGACTTCGTCGAGGGCGCCTATCTGGCGAACCGCGACCGCTCCCCCCTCATCAGCTGGGCGTTGAGCCCGACCAGCCCGGCCATGGCCTCGGCCGAGCTGTTGTCCCGGGTCGCCCGGCTGGCCGCGCGGCACGACCTGCCGGTTACCACCCACCTTTACGAGACCCGGGCGGAGGCGGTGTCGAGCCGCAAGCTGCTGGGCGAACATGGCGGCTCGGAAGTCCGGCTGCTCGCCGCCGCCGGGCTGCTCGGGCCCCGGCTGACCCTGGCGCACGCGATCTGGCTGTTGGACGAGGAGATCGACCTCATCGCGGCGGCCGGCGCCGGCGTGGTGCTGAACCCGGCCGGCAACCTGAAGACCAAGAGCGGCGTGGCCCCGATCCGCCGGCTGCGCGCGGCCGGCGTCGAGATCGCGCTCGGCAGCGACAATTGCAGCTGCAACGACGCGCAGAACATGTTCCAGGCGATGAAGCTGTTCTGCGGTCTGGCGGCGATCGAGGATCCGGAGGACGGCGGCCCCGATGCCGAAGCGGCGATCGCGGCGGCGACCCGTGGCGGGGCGCGGCGCCTCGGCCTCGCCGGTGCCGTCGGCGAGATCGAGGTCGGCGCGGCGGCCGATCTGGTGCTGCTGGATCTTTCGCGGCCGAGCTTCGTGCCGTTGAACCATGCCGCGCGTCAGCTGGTCTATGGGGAGGCCGGGGCGGCGGTCGACAAGGTGCTGGTCGCCGGCCGCCTGCTGGTCGACGGCGGGCGCTGCATCGCCGTCGACCGGGCAGCACTGGCCCGCGAGGCGGAGGAACTGGCCGAGGGCCTGCGCGCCGATGCGGCCGAGGTCGCCGCGCGTTTCGACGAGCTGGCACCGCACGTCTGGGAAGCCTGGCGCCGGTCCTGGCGGGACGACGTCGGCGTCCACCGTTACGTCGGCCGGTCGCCGTTCTGAGGGGCCGGGTGGTGGAATTCGAACGGGATATCGCCCCGCTCGGCACGGCGCTGCCGCGCGCCGGTGCCCGCCGCCTGGTGGCCGGGCGAGGACGCTATACCGACGATCTGGTCTTGCCCCGCATGCTGCACGTCGCCTTCGTGCGCAGCCCGTATGCCCATGCCCGCATCGCCGGCATCGACACGGGCGAGGCCGGCGCGATGTCCGGCGTCGCGCGCATCGCCACCGGCGCCGAGCTGGCGGCGCTGATCCAGCCCTGGCAGGCGCGCAACGAAAGCCAGCCCGCGCTCCGCTCGCCGCCGCAGACGGCGCTGGCGATCGACGTCGCCCGCTGGCAGGGCGAGCCGGTGGCCGCCGTCGTCGCCGAAAGCCGCGCCCGCGCGGAGGACGCGGCCGAAGCGGTCGCGGTCGACTGGCGGCCCCTGCCGGTGGCGGTCGGTGTCGCGACGCCGCACGCCGTGCACGAGGCCATTGCCGACAACCTCAGCTTTGCCGCCGACTACGAGACGGGCGACGTCGAGGCCGCCTTCGCCGGGGCGGCCCATATCGTCGGGGCCGCGTTCCGCTTCGCCCGCCACACCGGCGTGCCGTTGGAGACGCGGACGGTGCTGGCCGATTTCGATCCCGCCGCCGGCCGCCTCACCGTGCATCAATCGCACCAGACGCCGCACCAGCAGCAGGACAATTTCGCCCGCCTGCTCGGCTTGCCGGAACACAAGGTGCGCGTCGTCTGTCCCGACGTCGGCGGCGCCTTCGGCATCAAGCTGCAACTCTACGGTGACGAGATCGCGACAGCGGCGCTGGCGATCCTGCTCGGCCGACCGGTGAAGTTCCAGGCCGACCGGCTGGAGGCCTTCCAGAGCGACATCCACGCGCGCGGGCACGAGGTGCGGGCTCGCATGGCGGTCGACGCCGCGGGCCGTATCCTCGCGCTCGATGTCGAGGACGATTTTCCGATCGGCCCGTTTTCGCAGTTTCCCCGCTGCACCATGGCGGAGGGGCTGCACGTCATCCGCCTGGCGGGCGTGCCCTACCGCCACGAGGCGCAGCGCGGCCGGCTGCGCGTGCTGTTCCAGAACCTCAATATGGTCGGCCACTACCGCGGCGTCGGCCATCCGGTCGCCTATGCGGTGGGGGAGCGGCTCGCCGACCTGGCCGCCGCCCGCACCGGCCTCGACCCCTTCGCCTTCCGCCGGCTGAACACGGTGACCGAGGCCGAAATGCCGGGTACGAGCGCGAGTGGCCAGCGCTTGCGCGGGACCTCGCCGCACGCCTGCCTCGACGCGCTGGAACGCGCGATGGCGCCGGCGACCTTGCGCGCCCGCCAGGCCGATGTGCTTCGCCGGGGCCGGCGCCTCGGCATCGGCATCGCCCAGTTCGTGGAGATCACCAGCCCGGGCCCGGAAGGCTACGGCCCGGCCGGCATCCGGGTTAGCACCCAGGACGCGGTTGCCTTGCGGCTGGAGCCTTCGGGCGTTGCCCGGCTCGCCGCCTCGATCACCGAGCAGGGCCAGGGCACCGACGCGGCCCTGGCGCAGATCGCCGCCGCCGGCCTCGGCCTCGACGCCGGCAGCGTCGAGGTGACGACAGGCGACAGCGCGCTCACCCCCTATGGCGGCGGCGCCTGGGCCAGCCGGGGCATGATGGTCGGCGGCGAGGCGGCCTGGCGCGCCGCCCGCCGGCTGCGGGCGAACGTGCTGGAGATCGCCGGCGCCTTGCTGCAGGCGGCGCCCGCCAGCCTCGACATCGTCGCGGGCGACGTCGTCGACGCCGACGGCGGTGAGGCGCGCATGCCGCTTGCCGAGGTCTGCCGCATCGGCCACTTCCGCCAGGACCTGTTGCCGGCGGATCTGCAACCGACCCTCGACGTCGTCGTTCCCCATGTCCCGCGCGGCGGTGGCGGCCTGACGGCGGGCGCGCAAGGCGCGCTGATCGCCCTCGATGCCGAAACGGGCGGGATCGAGTTGCAGCGGCACTGGGTCGCGCACGAGGCCGGCACGCTGGTCAATCCGATGCTGGTCGCCGGGCAGATCCGCGGTGGCGTGGTCCAGGGCCTGGGCGCCGCGCTGTTCGAGGAATGCCGCTACGACGGCGAGGGCCAGCTGCTCAACCCGCAGCTCGTCGATTATCTGGTGCCGATGGCCGGCGAGATGCCGGAGATCGAGGTGATCCATGTGCCGCGCGCCGGCGGGGGCGGCGAGGGGGGCGACGGGGGCCTCGGCGCCAAGGGCGTTGGCGAGGCGGGCGTCGCGGGCGCCAGCGCCGCGGTCCTGAACGCCATCAACGATGCGTTGGCGCCGCTCGGCGCCGCCCTGCACGAGCTGCCGGCAACGCCCGAGCGGGTGCTGCGTGCGATCCAACGGGGAGAAAGCTCATGACCACACGCTTCGGTATCGTCGGCGCCGGGATGATCGCCGCCTTCCACCTGGAGGCCCTGCGCGGCATTCCGGAGGTCGAGGTCACCGGCATCATGGACGGCGGCAGCGGCAAGGCCCGGGCGTTGGCCCCGGACCTCGATCCCCGCGGCAGCGGCGACATCGAGGCCTTCTGCGCCCGCGACGATATCGATGCCATCGCCGTCGCCTCGCCCTCCGGCGCGCACCTGGAGGCGGCGCTTGCCGCTGCCCGCCACGGCAAGCACTGCGTCGTCGAGAAGCCCCTGGAGATCACCCTCGAGCGGGTCGACGCGATGATCGCCGCCCACGCGGCCGCCGGCACCCGGCTCGGCGGGATCCTCAACACCCGCCACACGCCCGCCGCCCGGCTGCTGAAGCAGGCGGCCGAGGCCGGGCGCTTCGGCCGTCTCACCTTCGCCTCGGCGATCGGTCCCTGGTGGCGCGACCAGGCCTATTACGACGACAGCGCCTGGAAGGGCACCTGGGCGCTCGACGGCGGCGGCGCGCTGATGAACCAGGGCATCCACACCATCGACCTGTTGCAATGGCTGGTCGGCTCGCCCGTCACAAGCGTCTCGGGCCGCATCGCGACGCTGGCCCACCCCGGCGTCGAGGTGGAGGATACCGGTGCCGCCGTGCTGAGCTTCGAAAACGGCGCGCTCGGCCAGATCGCCTGCACGACCTCGATGTGGCCGGGGCATTTTCGCTCGCTCACGCTGGCCGGCGACGCGGGCACTGCCAGCCTGGCCGACGGCGGCCTGTTGTTCTGGAAATTTCGCGAGGAAGACGCGCGCGACGACGAGATCCGCGCCGAGCTGCTGGCACTCCCCGGTGCGGGCGTCGGTGCCGCCGATCCGGCCGCCGGCGTTAACGCCGACGGCCACCGCGCCGTCTTCCGTGATTTCCTCGACGCCATCCACAACGACGGCCCGCTGGCGATCGACGGCGCCGAATGCCGCAAGGCGGTGGCGATCATCCGCGCGGTCTACGAAAGCGCGGAACAGGGCGGCGCGCCGGTCGGGGTCGCGCAGTAGGCGCGTGCCTACTCGGCCGCTTGCGCCGCCGCCGCTTCCGCCAACTTGGTGAAGCCGTCGCGGCTCTGCGGCAGCTTCATCTCCAGGATCCGGCTGGCGACGACGGTGCGCAGGATCTGCGCGGTGCCGCCGCCGATGGTGAACATCCGGGCATCACGGCACATCCGCTCCAGCGGATTGTTGCGGGAATAGCCGGCCGCGCCGAAGACCTGGAGGGCCGTGTTGGTGATCTCGATCGCGGCTTCGGAGGTGAAGATCTTGGCCTGTGCCGCCTCCAGCGCGTCGGGGAAGCCGGCGCCGGCGTTGCCCGCCGCCCGCCAGACCAGCGCGCGCGAGGCCGCGAGCTTCGTGCTCATGTCGGCCAGCATCCATTGCAGGCCCTGGAACTCGGCGATCGGGCGGCCGAACTGCTCGCGCTGTTTGGCGTAGGCGAGTGCCTCGCGGTAGGCCCCCTCGGCGAGGCCGAGCGCCACGGTGGCCGCGCCGACGCGCTGGCCGTTGTAGGCGTTCATCAGGTCGGCGAAGCCCTTCTTCAGGCCGCGCGGCGGCAGCACCAGCATCGAGGGCGGCAGCTCCATGTCCTCGAAGACGACCTCGGCCTCGGGGATGCCGCGCAGGCCCATGGTGGGTTCGCGCGCGCCAATGCTGAGGCCGTCGGTCTCGTCGCGGATGGCGATGAAGCCGCCGATGCCTTCCTCCTCGCCCGCCTCGTCGAAGACCCGGGCGAAGATCAGATGCAGGCGGGAGACGCCGCCGCCGGTGATCCAATGCTTCTTGCCGTTCAGCACATAGGCGTTGCCGCGCTTGTCGGCGCGGGTGGTCATTTCGCTGGCCGCACTGCCGGCGTCGGGCTCGGTGATGCAGATCGCCGGCTTGTCGCCCGACAGCACGAGGTCGGCGGCGAGGCGTTTCTGCTCCTCCGTGCCGTAGGCCATGATCGCGCCGACGGCGCCCATGTTGGCCTCGACCGCGATGCGTCCGGTGACGCCGCAGACCTTGGCCATCTCCTCGATCACCAGGACCGAGTCCATGTAGGTCAGGCCGCCGCCACCGTGGGATTCGGGGATGGTCATGCCGAAGAAGCCGGCATCGGTCAGCTTGGCGACATTGTCCCAGGGATATTGCTCGCCTCGGTCGACCTCCGGCGCGTTCGCGCGGATCTCGCCCTCGGCCAGTTCGCGGGCACGACCCCGCAGGCGTTCGCGCTCGGGGCTCAAATGGTCGTTCATGGCGACCCCTCCTTGGAAAGTGCGGCCCGCGGCGGTGCTGCTCAGCTCGGCAGGCGGGTCAGGTAGATGTTGATCTGTTCATTACGGGTCGGCGCATGAGAGACCAGATACTCCGCGTTCTGGGCCTCGAAATAGATCCGCTCCGTCTTCGGTTCGGCGCCGTTCTCGAGGATGCGGTTCCAGACCTCCTCGCCCAGGATACGCTGCGCCCGGTCGATGTCGTACTCCTCGAACATCCGCCGCGTGGTGGCGCCGAGTTCGACCAGCTCGCCGCTTCGCGTCGCCCGGAAGACGGGATCGGGCTTGCGCTCGGGGAAGTCGGCGATCGATTCCATGCGTCGGTTCTTGTAACGCGCGGCGACGGCGGAATAGATGCCGACGCAAAGCGGGAAGGCATAGGCGAGAAACACCGAGAACAGGGTCAGGCCCGGACGGCTCTCGAACTCGTCGGCGAGCATGGCGACGGGGTTCACGTCCGCGCGGAACCAGGGCACCAGCAACTGGCCGTAGAGATTGATCAGCGTGCCGACGATCGCCGCCAGAACATAGGTCGTGCGGTCGTGGAGCTTGTCGACGATCAGCCGTCCGATCAGCTGGGTATCCATCGTCTCCCCCGGTCACCGGTACTACTTGGTTCCGTGTCCGCGGAACCTAGCGGAACGTTCCGGGCAAGTCGAGAAGTCGGCGCCTCACTTCACGGCTATGTCCGTGATGCCGCTCCAGTTTTCGGGCGGCGGCTGTGCCATATAGCGCCAGCATCTGTCGAGATAGATCTGCGTCGGCCGGTCCGCCGGATTGCAGGAGAGCGCGATCGTGAAGGCCTCCGCGCCGCGGCGCCACTCGCGGGCGCGAAACAACCGCAGGCCCGTGGCGAAGGCGGCCAGCGCCTCCTCGACTTTCGGGAAGCCCTCGGCCGTGTGGTGGTCGAGGATTTCAAAGAGCGAGATCGGCGCGTCCCGGCCCGGCACGCGGACCCGGTCGATCTCCCGTAGCCGCCAGTCGGCCTTCAGGTGCGCGAGCGTGTGTTCGCTCACCAGGATGCGGGTGCCATAGATCTTGTTGGCACCCTCGATGCGGCTGGCGACGTTCACATGATCGCCGATCACCGTATAGTCCATGCGCTTGGGCGAGCCGATGGTGCCGGCGACGACATGGCCCGTATCGATGCCGATGCCGATCTCGATACGGCGGCCGCTTTCGCGTTCCATGCGGGCGTTGAAGCCGCGCAGGTAGATCAGCATGTCGACCGCGGCGCCGACCGCGTTGTCCGCGTCGTCGGGCGAGGCGAAGGGCGCGCCGAAGATCGCCATCAGCGCATCGCCGATGAACTTGTCGAGCGTGCCCGAATGCTGAAAGACGATGTCGACCATGCCGGTGAAATAGCGGTTGAGGATATCCACCATCTGCTGCGCGTCGAGCTGTTCGGACAGGCTGGTGAACTCGCGGATGTCCGAGAAGAAGATCGTCACTTCCTGCGACGTGCCGCGCAGCATCGCCTCCTCGTTTTCCAGCAGGCGCTCGACCACGCCGTCGGACATGAAGCGGACCATGGTGCCCTTGATCCGCTTCTCCTCCGTGATGTCCTCGAGGATCACCATGCCGCCGGCGCCCGCGCCGAGGGAGACGGTGGTGAGATTGGCCGAGACCGTCTCCTCCGGACCCAATTCCAGCTCGTGGTCGAGCAGGGCGGCGAGTTCGCCGCTCTGGATCGTCTGTTCCAGGGTGGAGACGATGGCATCGTTGCGGGGCCAGAGCTCCCAGGCGTTCCGCCCGACGATCTCGTCGTCGCGGCGCAACAGCGTGTGGGCCGCCGGATTTGCCATGGTCACGCGAAGGTCGGTGTCGAAAGTGACGACGCCGTTCGAGAGGTTGTCGAGGATGTTCTCGGTAAAGGCCTTTTCCGCCAGCACCTGGCGCTGGGCGCGCCGTTCCTCGGTGACGTTGCGACCGTAGAGATTGACGTAGGCGGCACCCGTCACGGGCGTCAGCGCGAAGAGGAAGGTCCGCTCGCCGCTCGAGAACTCGGCGAAGCGGCTGGCCTCGCCCCGTCCCGCCGCGATCACCTCGTCGCGCAAGGCCGTCGCCAGCGCCGTCCCCTCGAGCAGGCCCGGCAACTCCCGCCCGGCCTGGTTGGCGAACAGCACCTCGCCATCGCGCTGGACGCGCAGGACCGGGTTCGGGTTCTCCTCGGGGAAGCGGGCGAGGTCGTGCACTTCGGCCAGTGCGCGCCGTTCCTCGGTGACGTCGCGGCCATAGAGGTTGACGTAGCCCGCGCCGGCGATCGGCGTCAGGGCGAAGACGAACTTCCGCGCGCCGCTGGCGAACTCGGCCGTACGGTTGGCGCCGGCCTCGTAAGCCGCGGCCATCGCGTCCGCGAGCCCGCCGTCCAGCGCCGACCCCTCGATCAGGCCCGCCAGCTCGCGCCCGGCCTGGTTGGCGAACAGCACGTCGCCGCCCTTCAGGACGCGCAGGACGGGGTTCGGGTTTTCCTCGGGGAAACGGGCGAGATCGTGCACTTCGGCCAGTGCGCGCCGCTCCTCGGTGACGTCGCGGCCGTAGAGGTTGACGTAGTCGGTGCCCGCGACGGGGGTGAGGGCGAAGGCGAAAATCCGGTCCGCGCCGACCAGCTCCGCCATGGCGTTGGCCCCCGCGCCATGCGCGGCGGCGACCTTGGCCGAAAGGTCGGGCGTCAGGGCCGTGCCGTCGATCAGGCCGTCGAGGGCCTGTCCCGCCTGATTGGCGAACAGTATTTCGCCGTCGTGCCGTGCGCGCAGGACCGGGTTCGGGTTCTCCTCGGGAAAGCGGGCGAGGTCGTGCACTTCGGCGAGCGCGCGTCGCTCCTCGGTGACGTCGCGGCCGTAGAGGTTGACGTAGCCGGCGTCGGGGACCGGCGTCAGGGTGAAGGCGAAGATGTAATCTTCACTGCGAAACGCCCCCGCCCGACTTTCCCCCGCCGCCCAGGCCTGATCGACGGATTGGCGCAGTCCGGCCTCCAGCAGGCCGTCGTCGAAAAGGCCGCTCAGCCTGCGCCCGGCCTGGTTGGCGAACAGCACCGCGCCCGTGCGGTCGACGCGCAACACGGGGTTCGGGTTCTCCTCGGGAAAGGTCGACAGGTCCATTCCGCCCGACATCGGTTCACAATCCCACCTGATCCTGAGCTCGCGATCGGCACGATGCCACGTAGGTTTCGAGACGTGGTCGTCGAGACGCTTATACGCAGTCGCGCGGGCCTTGGCGAGGGCAGTGCCGCGGCATCGGTGCCTCGTCCCGTGGGGTGGAATCTGCTATGAGTTCCCAATCGGCGCCCGTAGCTCAGTCGGATAGAGCACTTGATTCCTAATCAAGGGGTCGCAGGTTCGAGTCCTGCCGGGCGCACCATTTCCATGGAAATGGTCGCCCTCTTCTTATAGGAAGAGTTCGAACTTTGTTCGAACGGGCGCGCCATTCCCTTTGGAATGGCGGCCCTCTTGTTTAAAAAGAAGTTCGAACTTCGTTCGAACGGGCGCGCCATCCCATTCTCTTCAAAACCAACAATACCTACTCCGCCCCATCATCGAAGGCGCGGACGATCAGCGGGCGCAAGGCGGTGAGGTCGGCGCGGTTGTCGTGGGGGTGGCCGGGGGCGCGGCGGGCGCGCTGATAGACGATGGCGTTGTAGATGTCGGGATAGAGGGCGGCTTTGCCGGCGCTTTGCAAATGTCCCGCCTGTTCCTGCATGACCTCGTCGACGAAAAGTACGATCGCCGCCAGCAGTTCAGCGTCCACCGGTCCCGCCGGCGGCCGGCTCGCATCGTCTTCCGCCAAGCCGCTCGCCGCCGTGCCCGGTGCCTCGTAGCGGCCCCGGCGCATCGGGCCGGCGCCTTCCAGCAACCATTGGACATTGATGTTGCGAAGCCGGCAGATCTTCAACAACACCGAGGCGGGCGGATCGCGTTCCCCCTCCTCGTAGCGGCGCAAGGTCTGATAGCCACACGACAGTTTCTCCGCCAAATCGCTCCGCGACCAGGGAGAGCGGGCGAGGCGCAGCCGTCCGCCGAGCGTCGCTTCCGGGGCATTGTCGTCGAATTCGGTCATTTTTTCCCCGAATCCGAAAATCAGTACTTGCATACCTTCGTGTTTGGGTAGAATATATGCCCGTCGCGTTCGTAAATGAACCAAACTGATAGAAATAGAACCGTATGGAAGGGTGAGGGGACGGACGGATGATCGGCGACGCTGGATGAGGTGCTCGTGTTCCGCAGCAGGCCTTTAACGGTTGGGCGCCGAGTTGGCGGCGATAGCGTGCGAGACGCGCTGTCAGAGGTGAGGCCAGGCCTTGTGTGCGACGCTCGATGCGGTCGCTGTCGAGGCAAGGTGGCCGCCCGACGCCTCTCGGTATCTGTGTTGGCGTGAAGCGCTTCGCATTCGAAGGCCGAGGACGTGGTGATCGGCGAGACGAAGGCCGGGGAAGACGGGAAGGATAGGGAAGCAGAAATCGAAGAAAGGAAGGCCCAAGGAACAACGGCGAAAGAATCAGCGGCGAACGAATCAACGGCTCGAGTTGTGGATCGGCGAAGGTCGTAGTCCCGCGGGGTGAGAATACCCGAGGGAGGGGCGCGGAACGCTTTGAAGTTCGTAACGTCGCCTTGACGAACGAGATGTCGAGCATCGCTACGTCGCTCCATAACGCCGGCCCGACGCGTGGGCATCGCCCGCCGGGCAAAGTTACGCCGCCGCGGCTGGCGGCATGAAAGCCGGTCGCAGCCGGGGCCATCGGCGGGAACCAGGCCGTGGTGCGCCGGAGCAGCCGGGTCCGCGTCGAATCAGCCGTGTCAAATCCGCCCGTGTCGAATTGGCTGAGGCCAATCCCCGAGCGGCATCACGCCACGCCGGAGCCACGGCACGGTACCGCGTCAAAGATACGGCGCCACGCCACGCCGAGCATACCGCACGGTTCGACGGCGAGGATACGACGCCGAACCGTACCGAAGACAAGGTTTCACGCGATGAATGTCGCGTCAAACCGGCGGAGCGTCGGGCGGCTTTCAAATTCCGCCGGAACTGGCGGATTCCGTCGGAGCTGGTGGATTCCGTGGGGACTCGCGGATTCTGTTCGAGCTCGGACTCCGACCGGACGTCCCGGGTCGGCGCACTACCGGCGAGGGGCCTCGTGTTGATCGGAAAGGCTTGCCCTTCGGGCGTGCGGGCGACGGCGTTCGTGGACGAGAGGGCAGGAGGCGGTGTCCGAGGAGATGGCCGGTGAGGCGGAATTGGGTGGCGCGAGGGGGCATCGACGTCGGTGCATCGACGGCAGCGCATCGACGTCAGAGCGTCGATGTCGGTGCATCGACGTCGGGGCATCGATGCCGGCGCGTCACCGACGATGCGCGCGCACTGCGGTGGCCGGGCGGGGCCGGCTCGACGGCGAATCACACGGTCCGCGACCGGCGGCGGTGGCATCCTTGGTCCGCCGTCATGCCCGGTTGCGACTCGTCGGCCGGTCGGGCCCGCGGCCGGGGCGCATCGGTCGCGTGGCATGGCGGCCGGTCGGCGGGGATGCCCCGGACGACGCCTCGCGGCAGTCGTCCGGGGCATCGCTCTCTCGCAATGAAGGTCCGGGGATGGCGCTCGATCCGCATGACGACAGCGCGTCCGGCACGCGGGCATTGCCGTCGAAGCGATCGGATCCGGCGTCGTGAAACCACCCCTCACCAAAACCGACATCCCCGTCGGGGGCATCGATACGCTCGGGATCATCCCGGCCCGGGCCGTCGGCGATGGGCATGCCGCCGGGATCGACGTCCAACCTCGGACCGGGCCCTCGGCGTGAGGGGGACGGGAACCGGATTTGGCCCGACGGCGCGCAGCTCTCCTGCCATCGCAGCTGTCGACGGCCTCGCCGACATGGCTCCCGCCGGCCCGCGCCGCCGCCCATCTCGGGGCGTGCGGGTCCGCTATGCGGGTCGTGCGCCGACGTCGCCGACAGTGACGGTGGCAGTGACGGCATGTTGTCGGCGGCACTCCCGCCCGCGTCTTTCGCGATGTATCGCCTCGGGGGCGGGGCGGTGAGCCTCGCGGTCACCTTCGTCGGGGCCGGAGATGCCTTTGGCGCCGGCGCGCGCTTCCAGGCTTGCGTCCTGCTCGATAGCGGCGACTTTCGCCTGGCGGTCGACTTCGGGCCGTCCAGCCTGATCGCGCTCGCCGGGCTCGGCATCGAGCCGGGCGACATCGATGCGATTGTGCTGACCAGTTTGAACGGCGAGCGGTGCGCCGGCGTGCCGTTCCTGTTGCGCCGCCCGCAGGGCGCGTCGGGGCGACGCGTGCCGCTCGTCATCGCCGGGCCCCCCGACTGCACGAACCGCCTGGCCACCCTCGGCGAGGTGTTGTTTCCGGGTGCGCGTGGGCAGGCCTCGGCCGATCGTTGCCGGGTCGTGGAGCTGGCGATGCGCGGGCGGGAGGCGATCGGGCCCGCCGTGGTGACCAGCCTCCCCGCCGCGGGCGAAGCTGCATCGCGGGGGATCGCGCTCAGAATAGAACTCGCGCGCAAGGTCGTCGCCGTTGCGGGGGCAGGGGCCTGGTCGGCGAGCCTCCCCGCGCTCGCCCGCGACGCCGACCTCTTCATCGCCGCCTGCCCGCGCTACGCCGGGCGGGACCCGCGAGAGGTCACCTACCTCGATCTCCAGGCCTACGCACGCCGCCTGACCTGCCGGCGCATGATCCTGACCCAGCTCGGCCACGACATGCTGCCCCGGCGGGCGAGCTTGCCGGAAGAAACCGCCCACGACGGTCTCGTGGTCACCCTGTAGGCGGTGGTCCTTCCGATGGGATGACCGGTTCGCCGCCGGGGGGCGGGCGCCCGCTACTCGATCACCACCAGGGTCCGGAGTTCGATGCTCTCGCGGGCGGGGACCGTGTCGTCCATGCCCGGCAGCTCGAAGGCGGAATGCGGCGTGAAGCGGGCCCGGCCGTCGTCGAGGCTGTCCCAGCTCTTGATCAACATGACCTCGTCCGCCGCCATCATCGGCGCGTAGAACCACCGCTGCGCCGGGCGATGGGCCAGGTGATAGATCTCGCCCACCCGGTCGGGGAAGATCTGATCGGTCGCGATCAGGTCCGCCGGCGCGACGCTTCGCGCGTCCGCCAGCGCCAGCGGTGCACGGCGCACCGGGCCGCGGATCGGCCGCCAGGTATTGATCTGGATGATGTGGGCGCCGGCCGCCGCCAGCCGCTCGGCCTCCACCGCGCCCAGGACGTCGCGCACCCGCTGGGGCCCGCTCGACACGGTGTAATCGACATGGACGCGTCGGGCGGGGCCGCGCAGGCCATCGGGATTGGCCGCGCCGCTGCCGCTGTCGGACCGGCGGGTCACGTCGAAGACGACGACCCGGTCCGCCCCGAAGCGCCGGCGCAACAGCGCCTCGGTCTCGGCGAAATAGTCGCCGCGAATCGAGGCGTTGTCATAGAGGTCGGCGACCCGGGTCTTGTGGTTCACCAGTTCGAAGCCTTCGCGGTCGACATCGGGGGCCTGCGGCAGCGCGCGCATGTCGTGTACCGGTACCTCGTGGATTTCCGAATCGAAGTGGAATTCCGGCTTGCCCCCGGTATAGGCGGAGCTGTGGAACACCGGCTTGGTCGACTGCGGGCGAATGAAGGTGAGGGATCCCCGAAGGGTGCCGCTGGCGTCGATCTCGCTGGCGCGCGGCGTGCTGATTGTCTGGTTCATCGGGTCGGTCCTCGCAAAATTGGCGTCTCGTTGCCGATTAAGATGGCGCGCCGGCGGCTCGATTGCGATCGACTTCGTTTCAGGAGGGCATGAATATTATTCAAGTTTCGTCGCCACGCCAGGCGGCGCCGGCGTCGAGTAGCCAGTGTTCGACCCGGCGGACGGCGGCGGTGGGGGGCGAGCCTGCGGGTTTGCAGAGGTAATAGGCCGCACCGGTCGGGTCGGCGTCGCCGAAGGGGGCGACCAGGCGGCCTTGGGCGAGCCAGTCGTCGACCGTCGGGCGGCGCCCCATGGCGAGACCATGGCCGCTGGCCGCGACTTGCAGGGCCTGTTCCTGCACATCGAGGACGACCGAGTCGGCGAGGGCCGGCGGGTCGATGCCGTGGGCGCGGGCCCATTCTTCCCACTCGTCGGGAAAGTTGCCGCTGACGATAAAGCGAACCCGGGCCAACAAGTCCCCCTCCGGCGGGCCGCCCGGGTGCGCGAGATAGCCGGGCGCGCACACCGGCATCGCCGTCTCCTCCAGCAGGAAGCGGGCTTCGAGGCCGGACCAGTCGCCCCGCCCGTAGCGGATCGCCAGATCGACCTGCTCGCGCCTGAGGTCGAGCACCCGGGTCGAGGTGATCAGCTGCAATTCGATCTCCGGTCGCGCCCGCTCGAAGCCGCCGAGGCGTGGGATCAGCCAGGTCGCCGCCAGGGAGGGGGGCAGCGTCAATCGGCAGACATCCCGCCCACCACGCGGACGGATCGCCTCGCTCGCCGCCTGGATGCGCAGCAAGGCCGGCTCGATCTCCTCCAGGTAACGCTGTCCGGTTTCCGTCAGCCGGCCGCGGCCCCGGCTCTTGTCGAACAGCGCGACTTGCAGGAACGTCTCCAACCGTTTGATTTGGTGGGAGATCGCGGATTCGGTGAGGCCGAGGCTGGCCGCCGCGTCGCGGTGGCGTTCGTGCGTCGCCGCGGCGTGAAACGCGCGTAACGCTGCAAAGGGCGGCAGGGTGAGGCCTTTGTCGTTCATCCGCGCAGGGTGGCCGAAGTTTGAATTCGGTTCAAGCGAACGGGCAGCGGCGTCAGTTGTCGAGCCGCTCCATCGCGACCGCGTCGAGCGGATATTTCCAGCCTTCGGCGCTTTCGCCCTCGAGTTGCATGATCGCCAGGGCGAGGAGAGCGCCGACGGGGCCGGCAGCAGCGGTCACGGCAGGCGCCGCGGCGCCCGGATCGTGATAGACCTCGAGCACCACATGGACACTGCGGTAGCCGGGCGCCGCGCAGTCGAGCCGGAGTGGGGGCGTGTCGGCGCCTCGGAGCGGGACCTCGACGACGGCCGGTGTCACCATGTCGTGGGCAACGCCCTCGCCGCGCAGCCGGCAGGTCGCGCGGACCGCTTCGGGCTGCGGCACATCGATGGGCTCGCCGCTCCCGCTTTCGCGGACGGTGCGGATTTCGAGGGCCTGCATGCGGGTCGCCTCCGCTGCCGGTGTGTCCGCCTCGTTCGCCTGTGTGGCACAGGCGGCGAGCACGAGCAGAAGCGGGATCGCCCAAAGGCGTGCCGCCCGTCCCGGCGACGTCGAAGACGGACACTGCGATGGACGATGAAACATGTGCCCGCTCCCCGAGACCGGCCGGCGGTGAGGATCGCTCACCGCCGACAGACCGGAGAGCTTCGAACAATCACGCCAGTTCGACCATCATCGCCAAGATGCTGGAGATGGCAAGCAGGCCGACGACGAGCGCCACCAGAACCCAGGTTGTCGTCTGGTTCGCCCGCTCGTGCTGGTTCAAACCTTCGGCGTTGCCCAGCCGGAAAACGAACCGCGAGCTCCAGCCGAGAAAGATGACGAGGCTCGTCGCCAGCAGCAGCCACACGACCGTGTCGCCCGGCGTGACATGTGAATCGAAGATACGCGCCATCCAATCCAAGACGGCGTTCATGGACGCCACTCCCAATCAGGGAGGACCGCCGGTTTCGTCACGGGTACGGGTATCGTTTGCGGCATTCAAGCTCTCCCCTTCGCGGTGGGAGTAGCTTTCCCTGAGGCGAATTATACCCATAAAAATGGGATTTTGGAAGAGTTTGTCCAGGTTCACTACATATGAGACGACGAGGTCTTCTTGGCTGTGATCTGTCGAAGGTACTCCTCGGGGGTTTTGCCTTTCAAGGCTCCATGAGGCCTGAAGGTGTTGTAGATGTTGGCGAACTTGTCGATCTGTGGGTTTAGTTTGTCGAGCTGGTCCTCGATGTCATGGCAGGCGTAGAACTCGTAGCGCCATGCGCCGTTGGCTCGCTCGACGCCGCCATTGAGCTGCGGCGTCCTCGGCGGCAAGACATAGACGGGGATCTTTCGGCTCTCGCAGGCGGCCTCGAACTCGGCCATGAACTCGGATCCACCGTCGACCTGGATGGCCTTCACGGGGAAGGGCAGGTCGGCCACGAGTTTGTCGAGGAAACTCTCGGCGTTCCTGGCGGTCGCTCTGCGGAAGGCCTTGGCACAGGTGAAGCGGCTGACGGGATCGTAGGCGGTGAACTGCTTGACCGTGCGCTCGCCGGCCGGCGTGATGCTCAAGGTGTCGAGCTGGACCAGATCGCCGGGGGCCGTTGCCTTCATCCCCTTCGGCAAACGCTTGGCGTGTGGGCGCTTGGCTCTCTTGCCCTTGGCGCGTCGTCGCGCCACGGGCACCGGCACAACGACGCCGCGCGCGACCAGATGGGCGAGCATGCGACCAACGGTGCTGTCCGACAAGGTGAAGCCCTCTCGGCGCAGCAGCGGTCCGAGCTTGGCCTTGCCCCACATCGGGAAGTCGCGGCGCAGCCGTTCAAGCCGACGCAGCACCGCACTCGACCACTCTCGGCGACGACGGCGGCGAGGCGCGCGCGAGCGCGGCTCCAACCGCTCGTCCCAGCGATAGAGCGTGCTACGCGGCACGCCCACCGCCTGGGCCGCCGCCTCGGCCGTCAAGCCGTCACGCCGGGCCCGATGCCAACGCCGGACGGCGTCGCGTCTGAACGCTACGCATTTAGTGTCGGGCTCCGCGTTCAGACGCGACGCCGTCCTCCAACCCCTGATAACATGTCGGGGCAGGCCAAAAACCTGCATGGGGATCTCCTTCAAGCTGTTGGTCTCGCAACTCACAGCTTCGGAGATCCCCGCCTCTGCCGCCAGAGGCGCGTCTCACATCTATCTGAACCTAGTCAGAGTTGCGTATAAGTTCGGGTCAAGAATCGAGATGTCGGCGCAGCCAATCGCTGTAAGCCCAGATGCCGCGCGCGAGGTCGAAACCGGGCTCGAATCCGGCGTCCCGGGCGAGGCCGATACCGACGAGGGGGCCGCGCAGGGCGGTATGGCGCGTCCAGGGCTCGGTGCCGGGTCCGATCTCGAGGCGGGCGCCCGGTACGGCCCGGGCGACGGCGTGGGCGACCGCGCTGGCGGTGAAATTGCGGCCGGGGCCCAGGTGATAGACCTCTTGCGTGAGGTCCGCCGCGGCGACGGCGGCCAGAAGGCCTGCCGCCACATCGTCGATGAAGGTAAAACTCGCCGCGAAGTCGCCGCCGCCCTCGCGGATCGCCTCGCCCCGAAGGGCGCGCGCGAGATAGGACGGAATGGGCCCGCGCGTCGGATCCGTGGCGACGATCGGTGGGCCGTAGACCCAGGAAATCCGTACCGTCGCAGCCGACATGCCAAAGACTGTCCGGTACATCGACACTATCATTTCCGCCGCCGCCTTGGTGGTCGCGTAGATATTGCCGGGCTCGGGCCGCGCATCCTCGGGGATCGGGCCCTCGATATCGGCGCGCAGCTGGAAGACCGAGCCGGTGCCGACATGGATCAGGCGGCGCCAGCCATGGCGTCGCGCCGCGTCCAGCAGGTGGGTCGTGGCCATGACGTTCGCCTGGACCGCGGCGAGGGGGGCGGGCGCGGCATAGGCCTCGTTCGAAACGGCGGCGGCGTGGATGCAGGCCTCGATCTCATGCGCCGCGGCAAAGGCCGCGACCGCCTCGCCGTCGCCGAGCTCCAGGCGGTGCCATTCGATGCCCGCGCCGTCGCCCGGGGCGCCGGAGCGATAGATGGCGATGACCTCGAAGCCGCGCGCGGCGGCGAGGCCGGCGACACGACCGCCGACATGGCCCGAAGCCCCGGTCACCAGCAGCTTCATCAAAATCGCCTCCCGCGTTGCCTGCTTTGACGATAGTTCACGCGAGGGCCGGTGAACCAGACGTATTGTCTCCCTCGCGGCGTTTTCCGGCGACGCCCCGTGCAATCGGCGTTAGACTGAGGCCGGCATTCATAACGGCGTAAAGGAGGGCCGGCGATGGTCCGGAAACTTGCCTGTGTACTTCTGGCGCTCGGCGGGCTGCTCGGCGGCTTCGGCGCCATCGAGGCGGCCGCGCAAAGCGAGGTCAAGCGCTCGATCACCAAGATCGCCGGGACCTTTATCGGTTCCAGAACAATTTCCACTATTCGGTCTTTTTGGTGACGCCGGATGGCGTCATCGTGACCGATCCGATCAACCAGGAGGCGGCGATCTGGCTGCGCGACGAGATCAAGCGCCGCTTCGACAAGCCGATCCGCTATTTGATCTACAGCCACGATCATCGCGATCACAGTGCCGGCGGCGAGGTTTTCGCCATCGGCGGCGCGACCGTCATCGGGCACGAGAACACCAAGCGGGCGATCGTCGCCGAGGGGCGTCCGACGGCGGTGCCGATGATCACCTTCAAGCGGCGCATGTCGGTCTATCTCGGCGGCAAGACGGTGGAACTGGCCTATGTTGGCCGCAACCATTCGGACAATTCGATCGTCATGACGTTCCCCGACGAACGGGTGCTGTTCGCCGTCGACTTCATCCCGGTGAAGACCGTCGCCTACAAGACCTTGGCGGACAGTTATTTCCCGGAATGGATCCGCAGCCTGAAGCGGGTCGAGCGCATGGATTTCGATATCCTGGCGCCGGGACACGGCAATCTCGGCACCAAGGCGGACGTCACGCTGTTCCGGGAATATCTGAGCGATCTCTACGAAAAGACCCTGAAGCTCGCGCGCAAGGGCAAGAGCCTGGCGGAGACCAAGGCCGAGATCGACCTCGCGAAATACAAGGACATGGCCCGCTTCGCCACCTGGGGGCCGGAGAATGTCGAAGGCGTCTACCGTCGCATCCAGATGCACCGCCGGGGTAATTGAGGTCGCGTCAGGTGGCGGCCTCGGCGGAGTCCGGGGCCGGCACCGGCACGCGATCGTCCTGGACCCGGTTGGTCACCATCCGGCCATGCAGCCGCTTCACCGTTTCGCTGCCCGTCGTCAGGCAGAGGAAGGGAAACACCGCGTGGATGGCGCAGGCGCAGGCGCCCAGGAACATCGGGCGCGCGAAGGAAAACGCCATGCCCATATGCTCGAAATAGCTTTCGCCCACGGTGGCCGGGTGTTCGGTGAAGAGACGCTGGATCATGGTCGGGTCCTTGATTTCCGTTGCCGATCGCTCGAATCGAGTCGTCCGCCAGGGTAATCCCCGGGGGATAAAAATGGATTGCAAAGTTCGCGCCGGTTCGCGTAGATTTTAGAATGAATTTTTACTTCAGATGCTGAACTGGGAATGATTTTCCATGGATGCCTATGACAAGAAGATCCTGGCCCTTCTGCAGGCGGACGGCACGCTGACCGTCGCCGACATCGCGGGCAGGGTGGGCCTGTCGACGACGCCCTGCTGGCGGCGCATCCGCAATCTGGAGAGCGAGGGCTATATCGCCAAGCGGATCGTGTTGCTGGACGCGGCGAAGATCAACTGCGGGGTCACCGTCTTCGTCCGCCTGCGCACCCGCCACCACGACCAGGCCTGGCTGGAGCGTTTCGCCCGCGCCATCCGGGATATCGAGGAGGTGGTCGAGGTCCACCGTTTGTCGGGCGATGTCGACTATTTGCTGAAGGTCATGGTGCCCTCGATCGGGGGCTACGATTCCGTCTACAAGCGGATCATCGAGGCGATCGACCTCGACGACGTTTCCTCCAGCTTCGTCATGGAGACTGCGGATTTCGGTAGTTCCGGACGGCGGTTTCAGTAAGTCCTGGCCACCGATTTCATAAAGTCCCGGCCGGTTCCGGGAGTTTGGCTTCGGGTGCCTTGTTGCCGTCAGTCGGGATTGTTTTCCGTTGTGGTTGGCTGGGTCAAGTCGGTCGTCGATTTCTTCTTTCGCATGCTGTCGCCTTTCAAGCCGATGCGGTGGGCGTTGTGGATGACGCGGTCGAGGATGGCGTCGGCGATGGTGGCCTCGCCGATCAGGTCGTGCCAGGCGGTCACGGGGATCTGCGCGGTGATGAGGGTTGAGCGTCGGTGGTATCGTTCCTCGCAGATTTCCAGGAGATCGAGGCGCTGGCGGTCGGTCAGGCCATGGGTTCCCCAGTCGTCGAGGACGAGCAGCTGGACCCGGGCGAGGCGGTCGATCAGGCGGGGCAGCCGGCCGTCGAGGCGGGCCATGGCGAGGTCCTCGAAGAGCCTGGGCATGCGGACGTAGAGGACGGAATGATCGAGCCTGGCGGCCTGATGGGCGATGGCACAGGCGAGCCATGTCTTGCCGGTTCCGGTCTGGCCGGTGACGATGAGGTTCTCGTGTGCCTTGAGCCAGACGCCCTGGGCGAGAGAGAGGACGGCGCGGCGGTCGAGGCCTCGTTCGGCGGCGAAGTCGATGTCCTCGATGCAGGCCTCGGGGAAGCGTAGCCTGGCCTGTCTGAGGCGGTTGGCGAGGCGCTTGTCGGCGCGGGTGGCGGCCTCGCGGTCGAGCATGAGGGCGAGCCAGTCCTCGCGGTTCAATTCCGATGATTGGCCTCGCTCGGCCATGTCGCGGTAAGCCTCTGCCATGCCCTTGAAGCCGAGGGCCTGCATCTGGTCGAGGGTCGGGTGTGTCAGCATGAGGTGTCTTCTCCTGGTTATCGGTAGTAGCCGGGGCCGCGGATGTTGGTGTGTGGCGGCAGCGGCAGAAGCGGTTCGCGCTCGGGGCGTGTGCGATCGAGGCCGGACTTGAGGATGGCGGCGAGCGATGAGTAGCTGGTCGTGTTGATGGTGAGCGCGCGTGCGCAGGCGGCCTCGACGCGTTCCGGTTCGTATCGGCGGGCGAGCGACAAGACGCCCATGGCGCTGCGATAGCCTTGCTCGGGATGGGGCCGATCGCGGATCATCCGCTCGACCAGGAGGGCGGCGTTGGGGCCGATGCGGCTGGCCTGGTCGATCAGGCTTTGTGGCGTTCGCTCGGCATAGCGCTGGTGCGCCTTGGGCATGTGGGCCGGGATCGTGGCATGGCCGCCATGCGGTGAGCGGCGGAGATGGCTGGCGACGCGCTTGTGGTTGTGGAAGATCTCGACCGTGCGGTGAGTGAGCCGGACTTGGACCTTGCGGCCGATCAGGCCGTGCGGCACGGAGTAGAAGCTGCGCTCGACGTCGACGTGATAGTCGGAATGGACCTTGGCGGTCTTCCATTCGGCATATTCGAAGGGCGTCGTCGGCAGGGGTGCCAGGGCCTCGCGCTCGATGGCCTCGAACATCTGGCGCCGGCTCTTTCCAAGGTTGCGCATGGGCCGCTCGTTGAGCTCCTCGAGGAGGTCGCGGATCGCCCGGTTGAGCTGGTCGAGGGAGAAGAAGCGCGTATTGCGCAGTCTTGCCAGGATCCAGCGCTCGACGACCTGGACGGCGACTTCGACCTTGGCCTTGTCGCGCGGCTTGCGGACCCGGGTCGGCAGGACGGTGGTGTCGTAGTGCTCGGCGAGCGCGGCGAAGGTCGGGTTGAGGGTCGGCTCGAACCAGAGCGGCTTGGCGACGCCGGCCTTGAGGTTATCGCAGACGATGCTCTTGGGCACGCCGCCGAAGTAGGCGAGCGCCCGGCATTGTCCGGCGACCCAGTCGGGCAGGCGCTGGGTCAGGCTGGCGGTGGCGAAGGTGAGCGAGGAAGCGCCCAGCACGGCGACGAAGATCTGCGCGTCGTGCACCTCGCCGGTCTCGGGGTCGACGATGTCCACCGTCTGGCCGGCATAATCGGTCTGCATGACCGCACCGGCCTCGTGGCGGTTGCGCCAGGTGGCGCCGGTGCGCCGCTTGAACGCCGTGAAGGCTTCGCAGAACCAGGTGTAGCCGTAGCCATCGGGATGTGAGGCGCGGTATTCCTGCCAGAGCAGGGTCAGCGTCACCCCCTTGCGCTTCAGCTCGGCCGCGACCGTCGGCCAGTGCGGCTCGCACCTGTCGCGCGGGGGCCGGCCCATGCGGCGGAACAGCGTCTCTTGCAGGACCGCGTCGTCCTCGTATTCCGCCGGCAGCGGCCAGGCGGTAAGGCCGACCTCGCGGGCCCGCAGCAAATAGGTCGACACTGTCGTCTTGGAGACCTTCAGCCGTTCCGCCACCTCTCGCGCCGAGAGGCCTTGGTCATGCGTCAGCCGCAGGATCGTTCGTGCATCTCTCACCGTCGTTCGTCTCGTCTGCTTCCGTCTGGGCATGTCCCCTCCCGGCAAAAGCCAAGAGGTAGACGCCGAGACGGCGCACCCGAAAGCTGAACTCAGATCGCCCCGTGATGCTGTCCGGGACTTTCCGGAATCACTGGCCGCGACTTACTGAAATCTCTGGCCAGGACTTTCCGTAATCGGTGTCCGGGACTTTCCGAAACGCGCATGGAGACCTTGAAGGAAACGACGGAACTGCCGCTCGGCCACGTGGCCGTGGCTTGAGCGGTTTCGGCCAATCGCTACACTCGCGCCATGAGTTCCCAACGCCAGCATAGGCTCGCGGCGATCTTCGCCGCCGACGTGGTCGGCTACAGCCGCCTGATCGCGGCCGACGAGGCCGGCACGCTCGCCGCCATGCGGGCCCATCGCAGGGAACTCTGGGATCCGGCGACGGCGGCGTCGGGCGGTCGCCTGGTCGGTACCGCCGGCGACAGCCGCCTGGTCGAGTTTCCGAGCGCGGTGGCGGCGGTGGAATGTGCCGTGGCGATCCAGCAGGCCATGGTCGCGCGCAACGACCCGCTGGACGAAGCGAAGCGGGTTCGCCTGCGGATCGGCATCAACCTCGGCGAAGTGGTCGTCGACGGCGACAACATCCACGGCGACGGCGTGAACATCGCCGCCCGGTTGGAGAGCGAGGCGCACGCCGACGGTATCTGCGTCTCCGACGACATTCTGCGCCAGGTTCGAGGGCGGCTCGATGTCGAATTCACCGACGGCGGGGAACGCGCGCTGAAGAACATCCCCCAGCCCGTCCACATCTGGCATTGGCTCGCGTCTTCACCCGCGCCGCGCGCCGCCGAAGCCCCGCCGGCGCTGCCCGACAAGCCGTCGATCGCCGTGCTGCCGTTCGAAAACATGTCGCAGGACCGCGAGCAGGACTTCTTCGCCGATGGCATGTCGGAGGACGTGATCACCTCGCTGTCGCAGTTCGAATGGCTCTTCGTCATCGCCCGCAATTCGACCTTCACCTTCAAGGGCCAGGCGACCGACATCGCCGAGGTGGCGAAAACCCTCGGCGTCGGCTACGTGCTTGAAGGCAGTGTGCGAAAGGCCGGGAACAAGGTGCGCGTCACCGCGCAGCTGATCGAGGCGGCGAACGGCAGCCATGTCTGGGCCGAGCGCTACGACCGGGAACTCGAGGACATCTTCGCGGTACAGGACGAGATCACGGAGGCGATCGTCGGTGCCATCGCCCCGGAAATCGACGAGGCCGAACGACGCATCGCGCAGCGCCGGCCACCGGAAAGCCTGGATGCCTGGGGCCGCTATCAGCGCGGCCTGGCTGCCTACTATTCGACGACGCACGACGGCTTGGTCTCTGCCATTCGCCAGTTCGACGAGGTGAACGACCTCGATCCGACCTTTGCCCCCGCCTTCGCGTCCGGCGCGGATGCCCGCTATCGCCTGATGCTCCACTATGACAGCGACGGCGACGTTCTGATGAAGCAGGCCCAGGAGAAGGCGCTGCAGGCCATCGCACTTGAGCCGCGCAATCCGCTGTGCCTGACGACGAGTGCACGGATGTTCAGCTTCCAGGGCCAGCACGATCTGGCGATCTCGAAGGCCAGGGAAGCGATCGATCTCAACCCGAATTCGGCCATGGCCAACTACGGCCTGGGTTTCTTTCTCGGGCGTTCGGGTCAGTGCGAGGCCGCACTCCCCTATCTCGACCGTGCCATCAGGTTGAGCCCGCGCGATGCGTTCTCGCCGGGCTTCGTTGGGGTTCGTGCGATGATGCTGTTTCAGCTCGAGCGCTACGAAGAGGCCGCCGAGTGGGGACTCAAGGCCTCGGGCAGTCCGAATTCGAGGCCGGGGATCCTTTACTGGGCGGCGGGCGCCCTGATAAAGGCCGGCCGCGATGGCGAGGCCAAGGCGCTGCTGGAGGAGTTGAACCGACGCGTGCCCGACGCCTCGCTATCGGATTTGCGGGCACGGATGCGCCTGACCCTGCCGCGGGCGACGGCCGCCGTGGAAACGCTGATCGAGGTCCTGCGCGAGGCCGGCGTGCCGGAATAGCCGGACGCCTCGGGCCCTCACGTCTCCATCACGGCGACGTCCTGGCCTTCCTGCACCGTATCGCCCTCGCCGACCAGGATCTCTTTCAAGGTGCCGTCGCGGGGTGCAACCACGGGGATCTCCATCTTCATCGATTCCAGGATGATGATGGCGTCTTCCTCTTCCAGGCTGTCGCCGATGGAGGCTTCGATCTGCCAGACCTTGCCGGTGATTTCCGATTGGACGCGCGTTTCGGCCACGAGTGATGTCCCCCATAGGAAGTCGGTTGCTGGGCTGGTCTCGGATCCCGATGAGGATCGCGAGGCGTGCGGGCCCCTGGTATAGCGCCAAGCCCCCGCCCGGGTCCACGACGAATATGCCGGTGTGTTTCGGACCCGGGCCGCGAATTGGGCGGACGTTTCCGGGCGATCGACGCGGGCAATGACGGACGCTGCAGCTTCGGATCCGCGTTGCTATACTTCGCACTTGTGGGCAAACCATATCCGGCTTTACGTGGCCTATGCATCGGGGGATGTCGTCCCGTGCCTGAAACTCTGGTCGTCGTCGCCTCGGAGAGGGAAGGCTCGGGCCTCGTCGAGGCGCATGGGCTGCGTCGGGTCGAGGACTTCAGGCTCAAGGCGGGAAGCCATGAGGCCGGGCTCGGTCTCTATCGCGGTGAATTCTGCAGCGTTCTGATCACCGGGGTGCTCGAGCACCACATGGTGGCCGCCACCGCGTTGGCGCTTCAGGCGATCGATGTGGACCACGTCGTGAATTTCGGTGCCTGCGGGACCTACGGAAATCGCTTCGGCGCGACGTCTGCCCCGGCGATCGGCGACACGGTCGGCGTTTCGCTCAGCTATCGGTTCGATGTCGACGACAATGGTCACTGGGCCCCGCCCCGCCGCCTCGACGTCGCCGACGCCAGCCTCCCGGCCGTGGCCTGCGTTTCCGGGTCGCGTTACTCGCGGGACCATGACTATGAAACAGGGTTCTTCCCGATGGATGGGAATGTGGAAGACATGGAGCTGTACGGACTTTCGGTGCTCATGCAAACACTCGATAGACCGCTGTACAGCGTCAAGTATGTCGTGAACGAAGTCGGGCCATCGGGCCGGGAACAGTTCCGAGCCAACGTCGTCTCCGTTCGCGCCTCCGCAGAGCGGGCTCTCGAAAAATGCATTCTAGCGCTGGCCGCAACGACGACGCTCCGCCCCATGCCCGACGCGTCTACGACCTGACCGTCGATCTGGGCCTCACCAGGGCCGAAGCACCGCTCTATGCCGAGGACCGGGTGAGCTGAGCGGCAAAGTCGTCGTAGCCTTGAAAGCGCCGCCGCGTTAAGTTAGACTCATAACTAATCTTGGCAGTCATTTTTTCGGGAGAGACGTCGATGGCGTGGAACATTTCCGGCGAACTGATCGAGACGTGCAGCTGCAACATGCTGTGTCCCTGCTGGTTCGGCGAGGCGGATCTGATGTTGATGGACCAGGGCTATTGTGGGACTTCGTTGTTGCTGCGGATCCGCGAGGGGATGAGCGACGGGGTTGACCTGTCGGGCCAGAACGCCGTCGTGACCCTGCACTTTCCGGGCCCGACGCTGTTCGACGCCAACGGCACGGGGCGACTCTACATCGACGAGGGGGCGAGCGAGGCGCAGCAGGCGGCGCTCGAGACCATCCTCAAGGGCGCGCCGGGCGGCGGCTTCGAAGTGCCGTCCAGTCTGCTGTCGACCTGGTTGCCGACCCGGCGGACCGCGATCTCGGTGAGCGAGGACGACGGCAAGGTCACCGCCAGCCTGCGCGGCATCGGCGAGATGCATTCGCGCCGCCTGGTCAACGAGCTCGGTAAGAAAATGACGCTGCAGAACTCCGTGTTCTCCATGGCCTTCGGGTTCGTCGACCACACGGGCGATCTGGCGCCGAGCGAGGGCACCGCCTGGCGCGACCCGGACATGCCCACCGCCTGGCAGGGCCGCTCCGGCGTCGTCGGTCAGGTCGCCTGGAGCGGCTGAGCCGCGTCCCCACTTCCGGTTTGGTAGCATGTCGTACAGCGGTGTGTTGAAACGCGATCGGCGCCTGGTTCTGGGCGCGATGGTGGCGCTCGCGGCGCTCGCCTGGGGTTACACGGTCTATCTCGGCCTGCAACAGACATCGATGGCCGACGCCATGGCGATGCCGGCCATGATGGCGTGGTCGGCGGCGGACTTCGTCTTCATGTTGGTCATGTGGGCGGTGATGATGTTCGCGATGATGCTGCCCTCGGTCACGCCGACCGTGCTGATTTTCGACCGGGTCCGCGGCAAGCGGGTCGAGGCCGGGCGTGCCCATGCCTCGACCGCCGCGTTCGTCTCCGGCTACCTGCTGGCCTGGGTCGGGTTTTCACTGCTCGCCACGCTCGCCAACTGGGGTTTGCATTCCGGCGGTGCGATGACCTCGATGATGGGTAAGGTCGCGCCGCTCACCGGTGGTCTGCTCCTGATCGCCGCCGGGGTCTTCCAGTGGACCCCGCTCAAGAACGCCTGCCTGGATCATTGCCGCTCGCCGATGAGCTTTCTCATGCATCATTGGCGCGAGGGCACCCGCGGCGCGGCTCTCATGGGCCTCCATCACGGCGTCTACTGTCTTGGCTGTTGCTGGATGTTGATGGTCCTGCTGTTCGTGCTGGGCGTGATGAACCTGCCCTGGGTCGCCGTGCTGACCATCGTGGTGCTGGCGGAGAAGACGTTGCCGCGCGGTCAGGTCATCTCCCGCGCCCTCGGCCTGGTGCTGATCGCCTGGGGCGCCTGGTTGCTCTGGGTGAGTTGACGCTCGATAAGGCTCAGCCGGGTGCGGCCTTGCGCAGGTGAAAGATCAGCACGCCGTCCTCCTCGGTATTTTCCAGCAGCGCATGGCCGCTCGCCTCGGCAAAAGCGGCGAAGTCCTGCACCGCCCCCCGGTCCGTCACGCGGACGGCGAGGATCTCGCCCGGCGCCATGCCGGCGAGCGTCTTGCGCGCCTTCAGAACGGGCAGGGGACAGAGCAAGCCCTCCGCGTTCAGCGTCTGGTCGACCATTTTCGGGCTCTCTCCCTGATAACCAAGGCTCAATTGGCCGTGATCGGGGGCCATCGTGACATCCTTTGGACTGGCGAGGGCGTCCTTCCATCCCCATACTCCAGGCCAAGTGTGCGGTAAGGGCGGACGGAATTCCATGGCGGCTTTCGAGATTTCCTATGCGGGTGCCGCCGGTGCCGGGCTGCTGAGTTTCCTCTCGCCCTGCGTGCTGCCGTTGGTGCCGGCCTATCTCTGTTTCCTCGGCGGCGTCTCGCTGGAGGAATTGACCGCCGAGACAGACGATGGCCGCGCCTTGCGCAAACGCCGGGTGATTTGGGCCGCACTCGCCTTCGTGCTCGGCTTCTCCGTCGTCTTCATCTCCTTCGGCGCCACCGCGTCGGCGCTCAGCCAGCTGATCCTCGAATACAAGGACGTGCTCGGCCGCATCGCCGGTGTGCTGATCATCCTGTTCGGCCTGCATTTCATGGGCCTCTTGCAGATCCGCCTGTTGAACCGTGAGGCCCGCGTCCATCTCGAGCGCAAGCCGGCCGGCCTGTTCGGCGCCTTCATCATCGGCCTCGCCTTCGCCTTCGGCTGGACGCCCTGCATCGGGCCGGTACTGGCGACGATCCTGGCGGTGGCGGCGCAAAGCGACTCGCTGTTCTACGGAACCTCCCTGTTGTCGGTCTACGCCGCGGGCCTCGGCGTTCCGTTTCTTATTGCGGCCCTGGCGGCGGGGCCGTTCCTGGCCTGGATGGCGAAATTCCGCCGCCACATGCGCAAGGTCGAACTGGCTGTCGGCGGGCTCATGGTGCTCACCGGATTGCTGTTTATCTTCAACTACTTCGAGATCATTGGCTTCTATCTGATCGAGACGTTTCCAAGCCTCGCCGAGATCGGTTGACGGCATGATCCGGGAGAAACCGCATATGAGACAAAATATTTCGCGTTGCCGCGTTGGACATTTCTAATTTGCGATCTAAATACCCGGTCAGCGAGGTGGCCTGTCGCCGAGCCTCCGAAAGCAAGGGAATGATGACGTGAGCGTAGACATAGATCTTATCAGCCGTAACTCGCGGTCCGCGAGCATCCTGCTCAAGGCCATGAGCAACGAGCGTCGTTTGCTGATCCTCAGCCATCTGATCGAGGGCGAGAAGTCCGTCGGTCAGTTGGAAGACATGATCGGCATCAGCCAGTCGGCCCTCTCGCAGCATCTGGCGCGGCTGCGTCGCGACAACATTGTCGGCACGCGGCGCAAGGCGCAGAACATCTACTACCACCTGGTCAGCGACCGCGTTCCGACCATGATCGCGACCCTCGAGGGCATGTTCCGCAGCTAGCGGCTCCGGGGGGCGCCGGCGGCGCTCCGAGCGATATGCCTTTGAACTCCGAATGATGGCCGCGCGGCAACAGGTCCGTTGCCGCGCGGTTCATGTCCGCGCTTATCTATTGACCGCGCGGTGACAAGTGCTATTCATGCGCCCCGCCGCGTCCGGTCTCTGACGCGCTTGCCGGGGGCCACATCCGCCCCGAATTAGACGCCACCGCCGGACGGCGGCACGGGTGCGTTTGCCGGACCATGCCTTGATGCAGATCTATCTGCCGATCGCCGAGTTGTCGCTGAACGTCCTGCTTCTGCTCGCGATGGGCGGCGGGGTCGGCTTTCTGTCGGGCCTGTTCGGCGTCGGCGGCGGCTTTCTGATGACGCCGCTGCTGATCCTGAACGGGATCACGCCGGCGGTGGCGGTGGGGACGGAGGCGAACCAGATCGTCGCCTCGTCCGTCTCCGGTGCGATCGCGCATTGGCGGCGCAAGAACGTCGACGTCAAGATGGGCTGCGTACTGCTGGTCGGCGGCCTGATCGGCTCCACCCTCGGCGTGCAGATTTTCAAGTTCCTGCGCGGCCTCGGCCAGATCGACCTGGCGATCTCGATCTCCTACGTCATCTTTCTCGGCATCATCGGCTCGCTGATGCTGGTCGAGAGCCTGCGCGCCATGCGCCGGCGCAAGCAGGTCGGCGGGCCGCGCCGCAAGCTGCACCAGCACAACTGGCTGCACGGCCTGCCCTTCAAGATGCGCTTTCGCCGCTCGAAGCTCTACATCAGCGCGTTGCTGCCGCTCGGCATCGGCGTTTTCGTCGGCGTGCTGGCGGCGATCATGGGTGTAGGCGGCGGCTTCATCATGGTGCCGGCGATGATCTATATCCTCGGCATGCCGACCGCCGTGGTGGTCGGCACGTCGTTGTTCCAGATCATCTTCGTGACCGCCAACGTCACCTTCCTGCAGGCCTGGCAGAACCAGACGGTCGATATCGTGCTTTCGCTGATCCTGCTGATCGGCGGGGTCGTCGGTGCGCAGATCGGCACCCGGGCCAGCGCCGCGCTGCACGGCGAACAGCTGCGCAGCCTGCTGGCGGTGATGGTGCTGGCGGTCTGCGCGATCCTCGGCTACCGCCTGGTGGCGACGCCGGCGGACCTTTTCACCCTCGTGCCGGTGACCGGCGGATGACGCGGGCCCGCGGACATATCCTGGGCCTGCTGGTCCTGCTGTTCGCCCTCTTTGGCAACGGGCCGGCGCGCGCGCAGGTCCTGGTCGCCGACCTCTCCAACCACCTGGTGCAGGTAACGACGGGTTTTTCCGGGACCGAATTGCTGCTGTTCGGCGCGGCGCAGGACGAGGGCGACGTGGTGATCGTGATCCGGGGGCCGGACGGGCCCGCGACGCTGCGGCGCAAGGCGCGTAGCGGCTTCGGCATCTGGATCAACAGCGACGAGTTCACCTTCAACGGCGTGCCGAGCTTCTACAAGGTGGCCAGCAGCCGGCCGCTCGGCGAATTGAAGGCGGACAATGCGCTCGCCACCCATCAAATCGGCCTCGCCAATCTGCAGGTCGAGGGGGCCGGGGCCCGGACTGCCGACACCGTCGAGGACTTCCGCGAGGCGCTGCTGCGCAACAAGGTCCGCCAGGAGCTGTTCGCCCCCGAGGCGGGCGAGGTCACGTTCCTCGGTGACAGCCTGTTCCGCACCCGGGTGTCGTTCCCCTCGAACGTGCCGACCGGGCGCTTCACCGTGACCGTGTTCCTGTTGCGCGCCGGCCAGGTGGTGAACGCGCAGACGATCCCGCTGATCGTCTCCAAGACCGGCATCGGCGCCGAGATCTACGAGTTCGCCCATCGCCGCTCCGCGCTCTACGGTATCGGCGCCATCCTCATCGCGCTGTTTGCGGGCTGGCTCGCCAGCGCGATCTTCCGCAAGGCCTGACGGCCCACGACGCGGATTTCGCGGCGTCTATTCCGGGACGGAAAGCCTTCTTTCCGCCGTCGATACGACATACAATAAGATTAGTTTCTCGTACCCCATCGCGATGCGGGTATTGAGTCGCGGAGGGAGAACGCCGCCTAGGCCCGGAGGAGAGGGAGAGAGATGCTGTCTGCGCTGTTCGTCGAGCCCAATATTCCGTTCCTCGTCGCCATTGGCCTGATGTTCGCGATCGCCTTGCTGGAAGGCGCGGCGATGTTGCTGGGCGGCGGCCTGTCCCATTTCATCGACGCGATGCTGCCGGACTCCCTATCCGGCGTGGATGTGGATCTCGACGTCGATGTGGACGTGGACGTGGACGTCGACGTCGATGTCGACGCGGGCCCGGTCGAGGCCGTCGGGAGCGGCCTGGCGCTGTCGGGTTTGCTCGGGTGGCTGAGCTTCGGCCGGGTGCCGGCGCTCATCCTGCTGATCATCCTGTTGACCAGTTTCGGTCTCGCCGGGCTTGCCGTGCAGGGCGTCGCCGCGACGCTGGTCGGCGGCGCCCTGCCGGCCTGGCTGGCCGCGTTGCCGGCTGCGGCGGCGGGCGTGCTGTCGATGCGCTATCTCGGCCGGGCCTTCGCCTTCATCCTGCCGAAGGAAGAGACCGAGGCCGTGAGCCGTGAGAGCTTCATCGGCCGGCCGGCGCTGATCACTCTCGGCGAGGCCAGCGCCGGCACGCCGGCCCAGGCGCGCCTGCACGACGAATTCGGCCAGGCCCACTACGTGATGGTCGAGCCCGACGAGCCCGACGACCGTTTCGCCCAGGGCGAGGAGGTCATTCTCGTGCGCGCGGAGGGCAGTCGTTTCCACGTGATCCGCAATCACGAACTCTCGCGACTCAGTCGAGACTAAGCCCGTCATAAGGAGGATAACGTCATGGAAAATATCGATACCCTCGTCACGGTCGTGGTGGCCATTGTCGTCATCGTCGTCGCGCTGGTGGCGCTCGGTCTCATCCTCAAGCGGCTCTATCAGCGGGCGACGAAGGAAATCTCCTACGTGCGGACCGGCTTCGGCGGCCAAGGGTCATCATGAACGGTGGTGCCATCGTCCTGCCCGTCCTGCACGAGACCATTCCCGTCAACATGAACACGCTGAAGCTCGAGGTTCGCCGCGCCAACGACCAGGCGCTGATCACCAAGGACCGCATGCGGGTCGACGTGCTGGCGGAATTCTACGTCCGGGTCCAGCCGACCCAGGAATCGATCGCCAACGCGGCGCAGACGCTGGGCATCCGCACGATGGAACCCTCCGCCCTCAAGGAACTGGTCGAAGGCAAGTTCGTCGACGCGCTGCGCGCGGTCGCGGCCGAAATGGCGATGGAGGACCTGCACGAACAGCGCGTCTCCTTCGTGCAGAAGGTGCAGGCGGCGGTGTCGGAGGACCTGCTGAAGAACGGCCTGGAACTGGAGAGCGTCTCGCTCACCGGCCTCGACCAGACCAATCGGGATTTCTTCAATCCGGACAACGCCTTCGACGCGGAGGGCCTGACCAAGCTCACCCAGGAGATCGAGGAGCGGCGCAAGAAGCGCAACGACATCGAGCAGGAGACCGAGGTCCTCGTGCGCCGCAAGAACCTGGAGGCCGAGCAACAGAAGCTGGAGATCGAGCGCGACACCGAATACGCCAAGCTCGCGCAGGAGCGTGAGGTCGCAATTCGCAAGGCAGCGCAAATGGCGGAGGTCGCCGGCGAGGAGGCCGAGCGCATGAAGCAGGCGGAGACCGCCAAGATCGTCGCCGACCAGAGCGTCAAGCAGGCCGAGATCACCTCGAGCCAGGCGGTGGAGCAGCAGCGCATCCAGATGGACCAGGAGATCCGCGAACGCGAGATCGTCAAGAGCCGCACGGTCGATACGGCGGAGGTCGACAAGCTGAAATCGGTCGAGCTGGCCGAGCAGGACCGCGCCATCGCCATCGCCGACAAGAGCCGGGAGCAGTCGAACGCCCAGGCCGAGGCGGACGCCGCCCGCGCGCTGGCGGTCCGGGCCGAGGAAGAGGTCGCCACGGTGCGCGAGGTGCAGACGGCGGAACGCCAGAAGCAAGTGCAGCTGGTGCAGGCGAGCCGCGAGGCCGAGCGCCAGGCGATCGCCATCACGGTGGCGGCGGAAGCGGACCGCACGGCGGCCGATGATCGGGCGGAGGCGGCGCGGCTGGAAGCGCGCGGCGAGGCCGACCGCACGCGCATCGGCGCCGAGGGCGATGCGCAGGCGACGCGCCTGCGGGCCGAGGCGGCCGAGGTCAGTTACGCCGCGGAGGCGGAGGGCCAGCGGGCGTTGAACGAGGCGGCCAACCTGTTGAACCGGGAACAGATCGCGCTTCGCCTGCGCCTGGCGCTGATCGAGGCCCTGCCGCGCATCATCGAGGAAAGCGCCAAGCCGATGGAGCGGATCGACGGCATCAAGATCCTCCAGGTCGCGGGCCTGGGCGGTGGCAATGGCAGTGGCGGCGGCAGCGCCGGCGACAACGGCGCAGGCGCAGGCGAGGGCAGCCTCGCCGATCAGCTGGTCAACTCGGCACTCCGCTACCGGGCGCAGGCGCCGCTGCTCGACTCGCTGATGGCCGACCTCGGCCTCGAGGCCGGCGACCTCAACGGCCTGACCCGCGGTTTGGTCAAGGCGGCGGGCGGCGGCGAGAACGAGGGCGGCGGCGAGGCCTCGTGATGGTTTCTTGAGGATTTCCCGCCTGTTCAATCCCCGGTGGCGTGGTTATCTCTAGCCACAGGGGGGCGAGCGGCGCGCCGTGGGGACACCCGGTGCGCCGATGGCCCAGGAGGGAGAAATCCAGCCATGACGTTACGACGGATAACCACGGCCCTTGCCGGCGCGGGGGCGATGGCGCTGCTCGCGATGGGCGGCGCGGCCAATGCCGAAACCTTTGAAATCAGCATCACCAATCTGACCAATGCCCAGATCTTCTCGCCACCGCTGGTGGCGGCACACCCGAGCGGGACTGCGGCCTTCTCCGCTGGCCAGTCCGCGAGTGCCGGTATCGAGGATATGGCCGAAAACGGTGCGACCGATACGCTCGCCGACGCATTGGAGGGCATCGGCGCCGATGTCGAGCAGAGCGGTGGCCCGGTCCTGCCGGGGGATACGGTCACCTTGACCCTGACGACCGGGGGCGGAAATCGCCTGATTTCGGCGGTCGGTATGCTGGTCGGCACCAACGACGCCTTCTTCGGCCTGGGCGCCGTGCGGCCGCGCGGCAAGTCCAACACCTATCGTGTCGTCGCCTATGATGCCGGCACCGAGGACAACGATGAAATTTGCGCCCATATTCCCGGGCCGCCCTGTGCCGCGTCCGGCAATCTGAACCCGGACGGCGCGACGGATGAAGGAGGCAATCCGCTGCAGCTCGACGTCGTTCACGTCCATCGCGGTATCCAGAACGTCGGCGATGCCGCGTTCGATAGCGGGACCTACGATTGGCGCAATCCGGTGGCGCAGATCACCATCACGCGGGTGCCCGGCGACGGATAAGCTCACCTGAATATCGATAAGACGGTTCGGGGGTCCGGTTCGGGCCCCCGAATTCGTTCGGGTCGGGGTGTTGGTGACGACGGTCACTGCGCTTGATCGATCGGCGCCCTATGCCTGGAAGCCTGGACATCGCCCGGCACCCATTTGGGGGATGCGTGAAGTGGTCGCCATCGCCACAATGGGGGTGACGACACGGAAAGGTGACTTTGCCATGACGACCCAGCCCCTTCACCGACTGCGTACCCTGTTGCTGCACGCGACCTGCGCCCTGGCCGTGGCCGGCGCCGGCTATCTGACGACCCCGATGTCGAGCGGCTCGCCCTTCGATGTCACCAAGGCCGAAGCCAAAGGTGGAGGCGGTGGCGGAGGTGGCGGAGGCGGAGGCGGCGGCGGAGGTGGCGGCGGCGGAAATGGCGGTGGCGGCGGTAACGGAGGGGGCAGCGGCGGCGGCGGTAACGGAGGGGGCGGCGGCGGCAATGGCGGCGGTTCCGGCAATGGCGGTGGTAACGGCAACGGCAACGCCGGCGGCAACGGCAACGCCGGCGGCGCGTCGGCCGGTGCGGACCATGCCTCCAACGATGGTCATGGCCATGGCAACGGTCACGGCAAGGGCAACGGGGCGGGCCACGACAAGGGGCATGGCCCCGAGGCCGGACAGCGCGGCAACGCTCACGGCCAGGACCGCTCCGAGGCGGCACGCAACAACCACGGCGCCGTGGCCAGTTCTCTCGGCAACTTGAACGCGGCGCATGCCTCGGTGAACGCCATGCAGAATGCCGCGCCGAACTCCAATGTCGGCCAGATCGCGGCCTATGCGCTCTCCCTCGACGAGTTGTCGACCAACCTCGACGTTGAAGACGACCAGGCCCTGACCGCCCAGGAGAAGGAGACGCTCGCCGACATCCTGGGAGAGATCTCCAACAAGGCTGTCGACGGCGTGGTCGATATGGCCGTGGTCGACGCGGTCAACGACATTCTGGGTGAAAAGCCCGGCGAACTCGCCGCCGCGATCGCTGCCGCGGAAGAAGACGAAGACTCCGAGGACGACTAGGACCCGGCCTCGGCCGCCAGGCGATGGGCCTTGAGGTCGCGCAGCCGGACCTCGCCGATGCCGCCGTCGAATACCAGCCCGCGCGCCCGCCCGTAGGCTCGCAGCGCGCGACGCGTGCGCGGTCCCATCAGACCGTCGACCGGCCCCGGCGCGTGCCCCAGAGCCTGGAGCGCGACCTGCACGAAGCGGATCGTGGCGGCATCGTCGGTGGCCCGGCCATCGGGGGCCTCATCGCGCCGGGCCGCGGCACGGCGGCGGATGTGCGACCGGGTCGCCTCGTCCAGTTTCGCCGCTACGGCGCGACGCAGCTTGCCGGCCGGTGGATGACCGCCGCGCTCGGCGCTTCTCAGCCAGAACAGGGCGGCGGCGGGATCGACCGGCAGGCCGAGGCCACCGGCGCGGGCCAAACCCAGCATGAATTGCGACGGCGCATGGCCGGCCCGGGCCGCCTTGGCATACCAGCGCGCCGCCCAGGCGTGGTCGCGGGGCGTGCCCCGGCCGCGGCTGTGGGCGAGGCCCAAGGCATGCATTGCCGCGAGGTGATCGCCGCGCGCCGCCTCGCGCAGTCGTTGCAATCCCGCTGTCGGATCCTTCGGCGTGCCCCGGCCGGCCATCAACGCCCGGCCGAGCTGATAGCGCGCGCCGATATGCCCCGCCTCGCTCGCGCGGCGAAACCAATGCACCGCCTGGGCCGCATCCGCGGCGACGCCGATCCCGTTCAAATGACCAAGGCCGGCAAGGAACTGGGCCTCGACATGGCCGGATTCCGCCGCCAGGCGAAACCAGCGCGCGGCGGCCGCGGCGTCCCGCTCGGCGCCGATCCCGCTCTGGTGTGCGAGGCCGAGGCGAAAGCGGGCGTCGGAATGTCCCGCCGCCGCGGCGGTGCGGAACAGGGCCACGGCCCGGGCCTCGTCGCGTGCGGCGCCGTCACCCTCGAGGTGGCGCAGCCCGGCCTGGTACGCGGCCACGCCGCCATCGTCCGGCGGCGGCGATGTCCGCCGATCCGCCGTCGTGACGCATCCGGCGAGCGCCAGTGCCAGGATCGCGGCCTGGACCGTCCGCCTCGGGCGCCGTGGCGATGGGTTAGACGTTGAGGTAATAGTTGAAGGAGACCGAGGCATCGCTGTGGTCTTCGCCCCGCTCGCGCACGCTGATCCGCTTGATCAGGTGCAGGTCGGTGTAGTCGCCGGTTTCCTCGTAGGCGAGTTCGTCCCAGGTCTGGCCCCGGTCCCTGGTCACCAGGATCTTTACCTTGGCGACGATTTCTCCCGGCTCCTCCCCCTCGAAGAACAGGTCGTCCGCGCCGATGATGCGGCCCCGGCGATCGTTGCCGTACCACTTGCGCACCTTCACCACCTTGCCATCCTCGATGAAGGTCAGCTTGATCGAATGCATGAAGCGGCTGGCGACGCCGCAGAAGGTCACGATCGGCGTGTTCTTCGGCAATATGATCGTCGTACTCATCGAACTTCGCCTCCTCGCACCGGGCTGCTCACGGAATTTCCAGCTGCAGGCCGACGGAGCCCGCATAGATGACCATCGACTTCACCGCCTTCTGCGGGATCGGGATGTTGTAGGACCGGCAATGGGCGATCAGCGCCGCGACCAGCTCGTCCTCGTCGAGGCTGACGGCGACCGTGCCGCCGTCCTTGCTCATCACCTGGATCGAGATTCCCTCGTCGTTGGAAATCGCCAGGCGTCCCAGCTCGTCCGGATCGTCTATACCGGAATCGGGATGGTGAACCGCGATCGCGTCCTTGATATCGGCGTTGTCGAAAACGATGGTCCGCGTCTCACTCGGCATGCTCGATGGCTCCCTCGCTGGCCGCCCGGCCGGATCGGCGGAGTTTAACAGAAGGCCGACGCCCCGCCAGCGCGGGAATTTGGTTTCACTGCCGCGGTGCGATATTCTGGTAACGGAAAGGGATCCGATGTCTCGCACCGAGGATGGCAGTGAAAACGGCGGCGCCGAGGCCGAACGGCCGATCGGCAGCTTTGTCGAGTTCGTCACCCATCCGCTGACGGCGATCGCGCTCGGCCTTTTCGCGGTCGCCATTCTCGCCGCACCCTTCTACGTCCGCTCGCTGGAGCGTGGCTTGCTCGACAACGACCTCTGGCTCTCGATCTGCGGGCCGTTCGGTCGCTAGCGCGCCGGGCCCTCCGTCATGACGGCGTTTCTCCGCAACCTGCAGGGCGGTATTCGGTTGGCGAGCTATCGGCGCGTGGCGCGTGACGATTTCGCCGTCACGGCCGGCCAGGTGCTGGCCTGGTGCCTGATCGCCGTCGTCCTGTTCGCCCTTCTCGGCGCCGCCCAGAACGCCGCCGGCAGCGCGGGCGGCCTGCCGGCAGCGATTTCGATGGCCGCATCGGTCTTCGGCTTCTTTGCCGCCTGCTTCGTCGTCAGTGGCCTGGTCGAGGGCCCCGGTTACCTGCCGCGGCTCATCGTCATGGCGACCTCCGGCATGTCGGCACCCGCCCTCGTCGTGCTGGCCTGCCGGCTCTATGTCACGGCCGGCGCGGGCGCCCCCGCGTTGGCGAACCTGGCGGCGGGGCTGGGCTTCCTGGCCGTGGGCATGATGTTCGTCGCCCAGTTCCGCGCCATCGCCATGTGCATGGAGGTCGGACCGGGGCGGGCCCTGTTCTATCTGCTGCTGGCCGTGGTGATTTCGTTTCTGCCCGCCGTGGTCTTCAGCTTCCTCTACATCATGGCGGTGGGCCTGCCGGAGTGAGGTGGGCGTAGATCAGCTGTCCGCGGCCTTGCAGGTCGCCCGCACCTTTTCCCGTGCGCCGATGCCGGCCCAGGGGATCGCGGTGTCCCGGTCCTGTTCGGCGCCGGAGGGCAACGGTGTCTCGGGGTCGCCGACCCAGGCCGCGACATCTCGCCAGACCGTCTCGGCGCCGCAATCGCGCAATAGCATGTGCCAGCTTTCGGGGTAGACCGCGATGCGAACCGGGGCGGTCAATTCGCCCAGCAGGGTCGTGATCGGCGTGGGCAGAATGATCTCGTCGTGCGCGCCGTAGAGCAGGAGGATCGGTGTTTCGACACGCCCGGCCGCTTCCAGCGCCGCGCCCATGGTCTCGGTCAGGCCGGCGAGCGTATCGGCGCGCGAGCGCTTGATGATCAAGGGATCGCGACCGAGCGCGCGCAGCATCTCGATATTGTCGGAGGCGAGACGGTCGAGGCCCCGGCCCGTCGCCGTCCCGGCCGGCGCGAGGCGCGACCAGAGCCGGAGCAGCCAGCGATAGAGCGGGTTCATCGCCCGCCCGCCCCAGGTCGCGGGTGCCGCCAGCACCAGGCCGTCGGCCGCCGCGCCTTCGGCCGCGGCCAGCAGTGCCACAGCGCCCCCCATGGACGAGCCGACGAGATAGGCCGGCACGCCCGGATGGCGGGCGCGGACCAGCGCCAGCGCGGTCGTGGCATCGGCGATCAGTGCCTCCCGCCCGGCCCAGATGCCGGGCCGTTCCGTCTCGCCGAAGCCGCGTTGATCGAAGGCGTAGGTGGTAATGCCCCGGGCCGCCCACCAGGTGGCCGGTTGTTCGATATGGCGACGATAGTCGTTGAAGCCGTGCAGGGCGACGAAGACCGCCTTGGGCGTCTCGGCCGGCCAGACGGTGAGCGGCAGGCGGTAGTCGTCGCCGGTGAGGATGGCGTCGGCGTCGAGGCTGGCCGCCTCCGTCGTGGGATCGAAGCGCTGGCGTTCGGGTGCCGCGCAGGCGGCGAGCAGCAGCAGGGAGAGCAACGCGACGACAAGGCGCATCAGCCGGTCCCGATCAAGGCGACGACCCGGCGGCGAAGTTCCGGCAGCACCTCGGCCTCGAACCAGGGGTTCTTCCGTGCCCAGCCGGTCGTACGCCACGACGGATGGGGGAGCGGCAGGAACGCCTCGCCGTAATCGGCGAAGGCGCGCACCGTTTCGGTGAGGTTGCGACCCCGCCGCTTGCCGAGGTGCCAGGCCTGGGCGTAGAGGCCGATCAGCAGGGTCAGCCGGGTCTGGCCCATCAGCGCCGCCAGCCGGTCCTGCCAGGCGGGCGCGCATTCGCGCCGGGGCGGCAGGTCGCCGCCGCGCGCGTTGCGGCCTGGATAGCAGAAGCCCATGGGCAGAAACGAGAACCGCCTCGTGTCGTAGAAACAGTCCTTCGAGACCGCCAGCCAGTCGCGCAGCCGGTCGCCGCTGGCGTCGTTCCAGGGGATGCCGCTTTCGTGCACTTTGGTGCCCGGCGCCTGGCCGACGACGCAGATCGGCGCCATGCTCGAGGGGCGCAATACGGGTCGCGGCCCAAGCGGCAGCGCGTCGGCGCAGATCCGGCAGCCACCGATTTCGGCGGCGAGGCGAGCAAGGTCACGATTCGGATCGGGCGTCGTCATGGCCACTTCAATCTGGTCATTCCCGTTCCGGCACGCAAGCGGAATTGGAGTGCGCCGCAAATACCGGCTAGGTTCCGGCGCGACGAAACAGCGCGAGGGAACCCAAGACCATGAAGATCGATAGCGGCAAGCTGACGGACCTGATTTTGACCATGTGCGAAAAGGCCGGCAGCACCGCGGCCGAGGCCCGCGCGGTCGCCGAGAACCTGGTGGAAGCCAACCTCAAGGGTCACGACAGCCACGGCGTCGGCCTGGCGCCCCGCTATATCGCCCATGCGTTGGACGGGCGCCTGACCGTCGGCGGCCAGCCGAGCGTGATCACCGACCAGGGACCGTTCCTGCTGCTCGACGGCAACATGGGCTATGGCCAGACCGTCGGTGCCGAGGCCATGGAACTGGCCATTGCCAAGGCCGGACAGGAGGGCGTCGCCATCGTCGGCTTGCGCAACGTCCACCACCTCGGCCGGATCGGCGCCTGGGGCGAGATGTGCGCGCGGGCCGGATTCGTCTCCATCCACTATGTGAACGCCCATGGCCACCGGCCGATCGTGGCACCCCACGGCGGCTACGACGCACGCTACTCGACCAACCCCTATTGCACGGCGCTGCCGGAGACGCCGGACAACCCGATGCTCGTGCTCGACATGGCCACCAGCCGCGTCGCCCAGGGTAAGGTCCGCGTCGCCCACAACAAGGGCACGGAGCTTCCCGACGGCGCCGCCGTCGATCCCGAAGGCCATCCGACCCGCGATCCCGGCGTCATGTTCGCGGACCCGCAGGGCGCCATGCTCTCCTTCGGCGATCACAAGGGCTATGGCCTGGCGTTGATCTGCGAGGTGCTGGCCGGCGCGCTCACCGGCGGCGGTACGGCCCGGCCCGAGCAGCATGCCCAGGACACGATCCGCAATCACATGCTGACCATCGTCATCGATCCCGCCGGCTTCCGTGACGACATCCCCTTCCATGGCGAGATCGACAAGCTGCAGGACTGGGTGAAGTCGTCCCGCGTCCGGCCCGGCGCCGACCAGATCCTGGTTCCCGGCGACCCCGAGCGGATCGCTACCGCCGAACGCCTGGCCGACGGCATCGAGATCGACGAGGCCACCTGGAACGAGATCGTCGAATGCGGCCTCTCCCTCGGCCTGAACCGGGTGAGCTTCGAGTAGGGGCGCCGGCCGGGGGCGGGCGGGGACGGTTGCGATGACGCCGCTGTTCTCCCGGCGCCAGACGGCGGCGCTGCTCGCCTACCTCGGCATCATCGCGTTATTGCCGGGGCTCTACCTGCCGGTGATGGAGGTCAGCCGCTTCGGCGGCCTCAGCGCCTATTCGATCCTCGACGGGATCGTCGCGCTGTGGCGGGGGGACAATGTGGCGGTGGCATTGGTCATCGCGCTCTTCAGCGTGGTTTTTCCTCTGGCCAAGCTCGCCGCCATTCTCGCCGCCTGCCTCGGGCCCGAGACGGGCCATCGGCGCCAACGCTTCGCCAAGCTCGCCTTGACGCTCGGCAAGTATTCCATGTTGGATGTCTTCGTCGTCGCCCTGTTGATCCTGGTGTTCAAGCTCGGCGGCGTCGTCGAGGCGCGGATCGCACAGGGGCTGTATCTCTTTCTGCTGGCGATCGCGCTCACCACGCTCGCCAACGTGCTGGTGGTTCGAGGCGGAGGAAACGACGTGGCGGAAAACGAACAGCCCTCGAGCCCCGAGGCGCCGGCGGCGGCCCGTGGCGGCCTCACACGGCTGCTGCTGTTGGCGCTGGCGCCGGTGCTGGTCGCACTGGTCGGGCTGGCGATCTACCTCACCGCCAGTCCCGGCGCCGTCACCTCGATCTTCATCCAGCGTATTCCGGGCGTCGAGATCTCCATCCTCGGGCTGCCGGACGCGCCCGACTATGTGTTGGAACTGCGCCTCGCGACCGGCGACAAGCCGCGCACGAAGACCGCGGTCGATCAGCCGATCGGCAACGGCCTGGTATTCGATGTGCCGCGGACGGAGATCGCATTGATCGACGAAATCGCCGTCTTCGACGACAACGCGGTCTCGGTCTCGGGCGTCAAGCTCCGCGCGCTGCCCGACAAAATCGTCGACCGCGTCATCATCGGCGGCGAGCGGGTTACGGAAGGCCAGAAGATGCGCTTCGAGCTGCGCGGCCCCGACGATCCCGCCCGCACAATCGGCCTCGCCGTCTCGGGCGTGGGCGGTCTCTCGCTCATCGTCGGCCTCGGCGTGCTGTTGTTGGGCATGGCGCGAGGACGCGCTGACTAGGTTCAGATAGATGTGAGACGCGCCTCTGGCGGCAGAGGCGGGGATCTCCGAAGCTGTGAGTTGCGAGACCAACAGCTTGAAGGAGATCCCCATGCAGGTTTTTGGCCTGCCCCGACATGTTATCAGGGGTTGGAGGACGGCGTCGCGTCTGAACGCGGAGCCCGACACTAAATGCGTAGCGTTCAGACGCGACGCCGTCCGGCGTTGGCATCGGGCCCGGCGTGACGGCTTGACGGCCGAGGCGGCGGCCCAGGCGGTGGGCGTGCCGCGTAGCACGCTCTATCGCTGGGACGAGCGGTTGGAGCCGCGCTCGCGCGCGCCTCGCCGCCGTCGTCGCCGAGAGTGGTCGAGTGCGGTGCTGCGTCGGCTTGAACGGCTGCGCCGCGACTTCCCGATGTGGGGCAAGGCCAAGCTCGGACCGCTGCTGCGCCGAGAGGGCTTCACCTTGTCGGACAGCACCGTTGGTCGCATGCTCGCCCATCTGGTCGCGCGCGGCGTCGTTGTGCCGGTGCCCGTGGCGCGACGACGCGCCAAGGGCAAGAGAGCCAAGCGCCCACACGCCAAGCGTTTGCCGAAGGGGATGAAGGCAACGGCCCCCGGCGATCTGGTCCAGCTCGACACCTTGAGCATCACGCCGGCCGGCGAGCGCACGGTCAAGCAGTTCACCGCCTACGATCCCGTCAGCCGCTTCACCTGTGCCAAGGCCTTCCGCAGAGCGACCGCCAGGAACGCCGAGAGTTTCCTCGACAAACTCGTGGCCGACCTGCCCTTCCCCGTGAAGGCCATCCAGGTCGACGGTGGATCCGAGTTCATGGCCGAGTTCGAGGCCGCCTGCGAGAGCCGAAAGATCCCCGTCTATGTCTTGCCGCCGAGGACGCCGCAGCTCAATGGCGGCGTCGAGCGAGCCAACGGCGCATGGCGCTACGAGTTCTACGCCTGCCATGACATCGAGGACCAGCTCGACAAACTAAACCCACAGATCGACAAGTTCGCCAACATCTACAACACCTTCAGGCCTCATGGAGCCTTGAAAGGCAAAACCCCCGAGGAGTACCTTCGACAGATCACAGCCAAGAAGACCTCGTCGTCTCATATGTAGTGAACCTGGACACGCGCTTGACACTTGCCGGCACGGCCCCCTAGAACGGCGGAGCGCCACGCGCGCACCGGAGGGTTGGCCGAGTGGCTGAAGGCGCTCCCCTGCTAAGGGAGTATGGGTCAAAAGCCCATCGTGGGTTCGAATCCCACACCCTCCGCCATTATTTGTCTGCGCGCAGCCGACCCACCAACCCTGCGCGCGAGCTGCGGGTTCGGACTTCGTCCCGAACCCTTCGCCATTCTTTTTCTGCGGATCGCCGGCCCACCAATCCTGCCCGCCGTTCAGCCCGGCCAGGTCAGCCACAATTCGCGAGGCCCTCGGAAGGTGAAATTCGCGTCGCCGGCGAAGTCCTGGTCGGGCAGCAGGGCGAGGTCGGGTACCCGTTCCAGCAGGGTTTCGATGGCGATCGTCGCCTCCAGTATCGCCAGGCGGTTGCCGACGCAGAAGTGGATGCCGCGGCCGAAGGATATGTGTCGGCGGGCGTTCTCGCGTCCGAGATCGACGTCGGCCGGGGCCTCGAACAGCGCTTCGTCGTGGTTGGCCGAGGCGAGCGAAAGGAAGATCTGGGTGCCGGCGGGGACGGCGACGCCGGCGACCTCGACGTCGCGGGTGGCGATGCGCCGCCAACTGGTCTGCGGTGAGTTGACGCGGAGAACCTCCTCGAGGGCGTTCGCCACCAGGGACGGATCCCGGCGCAGCGCTTCCCAACGGTTCCGCTCGGAGAGCAGAACGATCAGCGCGTTGGCGAGGAAATGGGTGACGATCTCGTGGCCCGCGACGGTGAGGCCGTAGATGATCGACTGTACCTCCATGAGGGCGAGGTCGCCCGGGTCCGCGATGTGGGCGGCCAGCAGCTCGGAGGTGAAATCGTCCGCGGGCTCGCGCAGGCGCAATGCCACGAAGTCGACGCAGTAACGCCAGTAGGCGACGACGTTGCGGGCGATCGCGACCTGCTCCGCCGGGCTGGCCAGCCCCCAGGTGAAGGTCAGGCGGCTGCTGGTGTAGCGCTTGAGCCGGGCGTCGTCCTCGGGCGGAAAGCCGATCAGGCGGAAGATCGTCTCGCCGGGAAGGGGAAAGCCGAGGGCGGCGATGAACTCGGCGGGCGCGCCGCCGGCCAGCATCGCGTCGACCAGCACGTCGCAGCGCCGGCGGATGAAGGGCGCGAGCAGGCGCATGCGCCGGCCGGAGAACCCGGCGAGCGTATGCTTGCGGGTCCGCGTGTGATCGGGCGGCGCGCGGTTGGAGAGCACCGCGATCGGTCCGTAATCCGGGTCCGCCAGGATCGCCGCGGCCTCGTCGCACAAGGGCTGTACGGGATCCTGCACATTGGCCGACGCAAAATCCTCGGGGCGGCGAAAGACCTCGGCGACGTCGGCCATCCGCGTTAGCACGAGATAGCCGAGTTCGGGCGCGTAGAAGACCGGCCTGTCGGCCCTGAGCGCCGCCAACAGCCCATAGGGATCCGCGGCATAGGCCTCGGAGAACGGAGAGAAGCCATGCTCGACCGGGCAGCCCGCCGGCGGCGCGACCGCGGCGCGTTGCATCTGGTGATAGGCCGCGGCCTCGCGCATGTCGCCTCCTTCCACGCCGGGCGCCTACCCGGGGAGGTCGAAGGCGGCCTGGAAACGTTCCCAGCAGGCGAGGTGGTTGCCGTACTTGCGGTGCCCGGCGCTGTGATGGGCCGAGGCCAGCAGGAGCCTGTCCCGCTCCGACGCGGTGGAGCGGAGATAGTCCTCGAGCGTGATCTGCGCCAGCTCCTGGTTGTGCGGGTCGTTGCCGATCTTTGCACCGGCAAGCGCCAAGCGTTCGACCAGACGGTCCGGGTCCGCGCCCAAATCGAGATAGGCCTGGGTCCAGTTCCGGCTCGCCGCCGGGTCGAGGCCGAGGACGTTCGTCTCGATTCTGTCCAGGATATCGTCGGCGCTCAGGCCGGCGGCCTCGGCTGGCGCGGCAATCTCGACCGGGCCGTTGCCGGGGATGTTCGCCTGGTGGTGGGCCGCGCGGTTGAGGAAGGCGGCGGCGACGAACAGCAGTTTGACCCGCTGGGGATGGGCGAAGCTGTCGTAGAACCAGCGGAGCGTGTTGCAGTATTCATAACAGTGCTGCGACATCGAGAAGTTCACCGCGTCGCCGGTTTCCAGCAGGATTTGCGCCGCGCCGATCTGGATGGTGTCGATCAGGTGGACGAGCGACTTGCCGGCCTTCAACAGATCCGCCAGCACGGCGAGATAGCCCGGCTCCGGCTCGCGGATGATCGCGGTGATCAGGCGTTCCGCTTCCGTGGCCGATAACGCGTCGGTGTTGTCGAACAGTGCGCGCTCCACCTCGGCCGTGCCGCCGTAGGGCACCGCGCTCAGCGTCTGGCCCTCGATATGGATCTTTACCGCGTTGCAGGCGAGTTCATAGGTCGAATACCAGCGCGGGCCGACCGCGATGTCGAGGGCACCCGCATAGATGATGGGATGGGAGTTCTCGTAGCCGACCAGGCGGGCCAGCTCCACCGTCGCCCGCGCCCTATAGGCTTTGTGGCCGGTGGTGTAGGAGCGGTTGTTCAACATCCGGTCCTGTACGTCGATCAGGCCGGCGAAGCACAGCTCGGCCAGGGCCCGCTCGCGATTTTCGGGCTCCTCGTAGAGGCCGCGGAAAATCCGGTAGGCCGGCATCACCTCGCCCCGGTGCACCAAGGTCATCCAGTGACCGAACCGCTCGTCCGCCGTGCCGGGCTCACGCAGCGGTTCGGCGTCGGGCCAATGCACGACGGGCGCCGGCGGCGGGCCGGGTGGCATCTCGTAGCCGCGCGCATAGTGGCCGGGCGCCTTCAGGATCTTCTGGTTCCAGATATCGAGGCCGGTGGGGATGTACCAGACGGTCTGGGCCAGCGGCAGCGCCTGGTATTCGGCCGGCACCAGGCGGGCCAAGTGCATGGCGGCCCGGGCGCTCAACAGGCAATGGTCGTTGTTGACGAAGTTCACATAGCCGTCGTCGATCCGCTCGTGATAGGGCACATGGGTCAGCGGTCCGTGAATCCGGACGGCGGCGAGCGCGATCTCCTCGAACGGCCGGCCCTCGCGGACCAGGTCGTAATAGGCGTCCGAGGCACCCTTGGAATCGCGGGCGAGGATGCGTTCCTCCAACCGTTCGTAGATCGTCTGGGTGTCGTCGCCCGCCGCTTGCAATGCCATGGTTCGAATCCTCCGTCGTTGATGTTGCCAATTATGGCAATTGGAGGGATTCAGTCCAGTCCGCGCCGCCTCGTCGGCTTGACACGAGGGGGCGCGTTCGCCGCAGACTGCCCCGTCATCGAGCGGGACGGGGTTTGCGCATGCGGTTCGGGATCATGATGCGGGGGCAGTTTCCGGCGGGCGAGCCGGTCGCGGACCGCTTTCAGGAGATGCTGGCCCAGGCCCGTCTCGCGGAGGAGCTGGGCTTCGATTCCCTCGCCAAGGGCTCGCACTATTCGAGCCATCCGCTGCAGGACATGCAGCAGATTCCCTTCCTCGCCCGGGTGGCGGCGGAGGCGCCGAGCCTCCGGCTGATCACCGGGGTGCTGCTGCTGCCCTTGCACAAGCCCCTCGACGTCGCCGAGCAGGTCGGCACCCTCGACATCATCACCGGCGGCAAGGCGATTTTCGGCTGCGGGGTCGGCTACCGCGATGTCGAGTTCGCCGCCTTCGGCACCCGGCGGGGCGAGCGTGGCCGCCGCTTCGAAGAAAACCTGGAGGCGATCCTGGCGCTCTGGCGGGGTGGGCTGGTCGATCTCGAAGGCAGCCACTTCCGGCTCGACCAGGCGGCCTGTTCCGCCATGCCGGTGCAACGCCCGCACCCGCCGATCTGGATCGGCGCCAGTGCCGACGCCGCGATCCGCCGCGCCGCGGCCATGGGCAGCTGCTGGTACGTCGGGCCCAACGACCGGCTGGACGCGATAGAAGAACAGCTGGAAACCTACAAGCGCGCGCTCGACGATGCCGGCCGGCCGTTTCCCGACGAGTTCGCCTTCCGCCGCGAGGTCTTCGTCGCGCGCACCCGGGAGGAGGCGTTCCGCCTGGCCCGCGAGCCGATCCTGACCAAGTACAAGGCCTATTTCTCCTGGGGGCTCGGCCGCTCGCGCCCCGGCGCCACGGACGAGCTCGGCCAGGACTTCGAAGACCTGGTGCGCGACCGCTTCCTGATCGGTTCGCCGGAAGAGGTGGCGGAAGGGATGCTCGCCTTCCAGCGCCGCCTCGGCGTCAACCACATCGTCATGAGCCTGCACTGGCCCGGCCTCGACATCGCCCATTCGATGGACGCGATGCGCCTGTTGGCCGACGAGGTCATGCCGCTGGTCCGCCGGGGGGGTTGAAGCCCCGGCGTTCGGGGCCACGTATAGTGTCGTGACTTCAACAAGGGGGAGAGACCGATGGCGATCGACGAAGCCTATGCGGTCGACGATGTCGCGCTGCGCGACGAAGTCCGCAAGAAATACCGCGAGGTCGCGCTCGACCCCGGCGGTGAATTCCACTTCCACACCGGCCGGCCCTTGGCCCGCCGCCTCGGTTACGACGATGCGGTGGTCGATCCGCTGCCGGACGCGGCGGTGGAATCCTTCGCCGGCGTCGGCAATCCTTTCGCGCACCGCACCCTTCAGGCGGGGGAGCGCGTGGTCGATGTCGGCTCGGGCGGCGGTTTCGACTGCTTCGTCGCCGCCGGCCAGGTCGGGCCGTCGGGCCGCGTAGTCGGCATCGACATGACGGAAGAGATGCTGGCCAAGTCGCGCGCCACCGCCCGGGCCATGGGCCTCGACCATGTCGCCTTCGAAGAGGGCATCATCGAAGCCCTACCGGTCGCGGACGGCTGGGCCGACGCGGTCATCTCGAACGGCGTCATCAACCTTTGTGCCGACAAGGAACAGGTGTTCGCGGAAATCCGCCGCGTGCTGAAGCCGGGCGGCACCCTGCAGTTCGCCGACATCGCCAACGGCCAACCGGTCCCGGAGCAGGGGAATCGCATTTGGAATTGCCTTGACGTGCGTGTTTGATCTTGAGGTATTGGCGCGAATCGATTCTACCCGGTCTTTTCACGGGTGGAGGTTGCGATGGAAGGCTTTCTGGAGTGCTTTGAGGGTCTCGAGGATCCGCGGACTGGCAATGCCGGGCGTCACGATCTGCTGGAGATCTTGACGATCGCCCTGTGCACGGTCCTCTCGGGCGGTCAGACGGCGGTCGACATGGCGATCTTCGCGCGTGAAAAGGAGGCGTTCCTGCGGGAATTTCTCGTACTCGAACATGGCGTGCCGAGCCACGACACCTTCAGCCGGGTGTTCCGGTTGCTGGATCCGGAGGCGTTCGGCGCCTGCTTCCAGCGCTTCATGGCGCGCTTTTCCGAGACCTGCCAAGGGGTCATTGCGATCGACGGCAAGGTGGTGCGGCGATCCTACGACAAGGCGAGCGGCACGTCGGCGCTGCATATGGTCTCGGCCTGGGGCTGTGATCAGCGGCTGGTGTTGGGGCAAGTCGCCACCGACGCCAAGTCCAACGAGATCACCGCCGTGCCGAAGCTGTTGAAACTATTGAGCCTCGAGGGGACGATCGTGACCGTGGACGCCCTCAATTGCCAGCGCGCCATCGCCAGCCAGATTATCGAGCAGGGGGGTGACTACGCCCTGGCGTTGAAGGGCAATCAAGGCACGCTGCATGACGACGTGAGAACCTTCCTCGACGATCCGAAAGCCGAAGCGACCACCACCGACACCACGGTCGATGGCGATCATGGCCGCATCGAGACCCGTGCCGCTCTCGTCTCCAGCCACGTCGAGTGGCTGCAAGAGCGCCATCATTGGCCGGGCCTGAAGGCGGTCGCCAAAGTCACCCGGACCCGCGAGTGCGCGGAGAAGACGTCGAGCGAAACCGCCTACTACCTGCTCAGCCAGCCGCTCGACGCCGAGCGCTTCAATCCCGTTGCCCGGGCGCACTGGGGGGTCGAAAACCGCCTGCACTGGTGCCTCGATGTCCAAATGAACGAAGACCAAGACAGAACCCGCAAGGACAATGGACCGCACAATCTCGCCGTCCTGCGCCACATGGCGCTCAATGTCATGCGAAAGGATCCACGAAAAGACTCGCTGCGCGCCAAGTTCAAAATCGCCGCTTGGAACAACGACTATCTCCTGTCACTCCTCGGCAAATTCTGAAATGCGATTGCCCTGGGTCCCGGAGGCGGCGGTTCAGAACATCGACCTCTGGACGGCGTGAATCGCCGGTGGCCTGCCGTGTGCAGGCTGGCGGCGGATGCTGAGCCAGGCGGGTTTCGTCGATATCGAGATCGGCGAGGCGCACGACACCTTCGGCGGCGCCGGCGGCGAGCCGAACGCGCGCCGCTTCGAAGTCTTCGGCTACGACTTCATCGCGCGCAAGCCGGGGTGAGGGCGCTCACGACGTCGCGGCGAGGGGGGCGGCCGCCGCCGTCTCCCGCGGCAGGTGCAGACGGAAGAAGCTGGAGCCGTCGGGGCGGAATTCGACGGTAAGGTCGCCGCCCATGGCCCGGGCGATGGCCTTCGAGATCGGCAGGCCGAGGCCGGCGCCGTAGCCGCGGTCGGCCCGGCCGCCGCGGGCGAATTTCTCGAAGATCAACTCCGCCTCGTCCCGGGCGACACCGCCGCCGTTGTCGGTGACGTCGACATGGACTTGGTCGCCTCGCGCCTCGGCCCTGAGCACGATGCGCGGCGCGGCCGCCGGATTGTACTTCACCGCGTTCGACAGCAGGTTGATCAGGACCTGCTGCAGCCGGTCGCCGTTGGCCCGGACTGTCAATCAGCATTTAATTCTGACCCCCTATCGGCGTGCAAAATTGACCCCCCCCCCTTGCTTCGACGGAGGTTGTCCCGGTAGTCCACGGGAGGGCCCCGCGCGGCTTCGTGTAGCGCTTTGCGTTACGCGGAGCGAAGCCGCGTGGGAGGGGCCTGTGGGCCCACCGGGACAACCGGGCCGGCGGCGGAACGTGGGGATCAGGTGGGGTTCTTGAAGTGGCAATGAGCTTTTGAAGTAGTGTCCAGACTGTTCTGCAAGTTTGTCATGGCTGCCGATGAGGGCCACCGGCATGCCTGGCGCGGAGATTTCGATTGCTCGGAGCGCCAGGCATGCCGAGCCGCCGTCAGGCGGCTTTCTGGATGCGTTCGCTTTTGCTCTCCTTGAGATGGATCATGTTGAGCTAGCGGTTGGCATCCAGCCAGTCCTCATGGATTTCGATCGCGAGAGCCCGGACCAGCCGGAGGCAGCTCATCCACCCCATCGGCCCGGACTTGTGCCCCAGCTACGAAACCCCTTTTGCAGAACAATCTGTACAGGACCCGTTTTGATTTGCCCGCCTTTGCGATGAAAGCCCCCAGGCTGATTGGCTCCATATAGCGGATCAGCCTGGGGCTTTGCTTACAGGGCGGCTACTTTTGTCGTCGCTGTTTGCTTTGTGCGAAGCGGTAAGACATGTTGCCTGTTTCGATGATTGCGCAGTGATGCGTTACACGATCCAGCAACGCGGTTGTCATTTTTGCATCTCCGAAGACGGAGACCCATTCCCCGAACTCCAGATTGGTGGTGATGATGACGCTGGTCTTCTCATAGAGTTTGCTGATCAGGTGGAACAAGAGCGCACCGCCGGATTTGGGGAATGGGATATAGCCCAGTTCGTCGATGATGACGCAATCCATGGCCGTCAGTTGCCGGATGATCTTGCCGGCGTTGCCTTCGGCCTGTTCCTTGATCAGCGCATTGATCAGATCGACGGCGTTGAAGAAACGGACCTTCTTTCCCTGATTGATCAACAGCGTCCCCAGAGCAATGGCGATGTGGGTTTTGCCCGTACCGGTTCCGCCCACCAGAATGAGGTTGTGGGCCTCCTGGGTGAACTGCCCTGAGCAGAAGGGGTCGATTTGCGCTTGGGTGACGGCGGCTAGGCCGTAATCGAAAGTGGCGAAGTCCTTATGGTGGGGGAACTTCGAGGCCCGCATTTGGTGCTGGATAGAGCGCACCCGGCGCTCTACAGTCTCGGCGTCGATCAGTTGCTTTATCGCAGTGGTCAGACTTGGCGGCTTGCGCGCGGCCAGCAAAGCTTCGGCGCAAGCCGCCATTCCATACAGCCTCAGGGCGATCAGTTGGTCTATCAAAGCTTTCATGCGACGGCCTCCCCGGCAACGCACAGCGTCTCATAGCGCTTGCAGTCCGCTTCGGGCCGCAAGGTCAGTTGCGGATAGGCGTGGCTCTCGCCCCATGGCGCGATGACCGGCTCCACCAGTTGGTTGATCAGATTGATGATGGCCGGAAGGCGCAGCGTGTTCTGCTCCACGGCCAGTTCACAGGCTATCTCGACCACCTCGATCCCGTGATCCTGGGCCAGCAGGAGCAGATCGACAAACTCCCGGTCCCCGCCTTTGCCGGCCATGTAATGCGCCCTGACCCGGTGCATCGCCTCAGGCAATTGCCAACCCACAAAGGGCGCGCCATCTCTCAGCGCGCCGGGCTTGCGGTCGAGTAGGGGCAGGTAATGCCAGGGCTCGAAATAGCTGGCGTTGCGGGTAAAGCGGCGCTTGTGCTCGGCAATCACATTCTGCCCTGACACAACCACGATCCGGTCCGCATAGGCGCGCAGAGAGACAAGCTCCCCGGCGAACCGGGAGGGGACGCTATAGCGATTGGTGGCATATTGGACCAGACAGGTAGAGCGGACACGAGCGGCCTTCTCAACATAGCCGTCAAAAGCCCGGCCCAGGGGACGCAGTTCGGCGCACTCGTCTGCGAACACGTCCGAGATCTTGCGATCCGATTGTTCGGGGTGGGCGCGATTCGCCAATTCCTCGCAGCGCAGACGCAACCAGCCGTTCAGCGCATCCAGATCGTCAAAGGCGGGCTTGGGCGCAAACAGCTGTCCCCGCAGGAACCCAACCTGGTTCTCAATCTGACCCTTCTCCCACCCCGCCGCGGGTGTGCAAGCAACCGGTTCCATCACATAGTGGTTCATCAACGCCAGAAAGCGCGGATGGAACACACGGTCCTTAGAGCGCGAAACATAGGTTACCATCGTCTTGGGGTTGTCGATGATCACCCGGCGCGGTACGCCGCCATAGAAAGACATCGCCCGTGCAAAGGCGTCCAGCACCATCTCCTGAGATTCGCTGGGATAGGCAACAACAAAGGGCTTGCGGCTATGACATAGGCGGAAGTGGGCAACCTTTACCTTCTGCTCGACACCGCCCAGGACAGCGTATTCCGTGCTCCAGTCAAACTGGAGCGCGTCACCTGCCGTAAAGTGCAACGGAATGAACGCATCCCCCGATCCGGCGCCAGAACGCTTCAGGTCGCGGACAAACCTCTGAACCGTCGAGTAGGATCCGCTATAGCCTTCCGACACAAGCTGCTCATAAAGCTTCTTGGCCGTCCGGCGCTCACGGCGCGGGCGCCCCAGGTCCTGCTCAAAGAGCGCCCGAAGCCGGCTGGCGAAGCCATCGCTAAGCTTACGCCGGACGGGTGAAACGCGCCGCTGATAGCTCGGTGGATCGCCGTCCTTCAGATACTTCTTAATCGTGTTCCGCGACAAACCAGTCTGACGAGATACAGATCGGATACTCCGACCCTCCCGTAATATCCAACGTCGGATCTTCAATACGCTTTCCATCAATACCACCTGCTCTTTCCTCCGCACTGTTCCGTGCGGATGCTAGCGTTCCAGGTGGGTCAATTCTTACCGCTCATAACCCACCAAAGTGGGTCAGTTTTGCATGCCGATTCACACTCTGGCCCAAGCGGGTAAGTACGTTGCCGAAGGCCGCGGGATTGTGGTCGACCTGGATCTGGAGGCGTTCTTCGACCGGGTCAATCACGACATTCTGATGTCCCGACTGGCTGGGCGGATTGGCGACAAGCGCCTGCTGCGCACCATCCGTCGCTTTCTGCAAGCGGGGATGATGCAGACCGGCGTCTGCATCCGGCGCCATGAGGGCACGCCGCAAGGCGGCCCGCTGTCGCCGCTGCTGGCCAATCTTCTACTGGACGATCTGGACCGGATGCTGGAGGCGCGGGGCCATAGCTTCTGCCGTTATGCCGACGACGTGAACATCTACGTTCGCACTCGAGCGGCGGGCGAGCGGGTGATGGCCTCGGTCGCCGAATTCCTCCAAGGCAGGTTGCATCTGCGGGTCAACCAGGAGAAAAGTGCCGTCGCTCCGGCCGGGGACCGCAAGTTCCTCGGCCACCGGCTGTTGTCGGATGGATCGCTCGGCATCGCGCCGCAAAGCCTGCGGCGGGCGAAGCAACGGGTTCGCGAGATCACCCGGCGCAACCGGGGCATCAGCCTCGCGCGCATGGTCGGCGAACTCAACGGCTTCCTCGCCGGCTGGGTGACGTACTTCCGCCATGCCCGTTGCGCGAGCCAGCTTCGGCGTCTCGACGGCTGGATCCGTCGAAAACTGCGCTGTGTCCGGCTCAAGCAATGCAAGCGCACCAAGGCGCAAGCGGACTTCCTGCGAAGCCTCGGGGTGCCCGAGCGGCGGGCCTGGATCTTGGCTCTCTCCGGCAAGGGCTGGTGGCGCAAGTCCCTCAGCTATCAAGCCACCGAAGCCATGACCCTGGCTTGGTTCGAAGGCCAGGGGCTTGTCCCTATGACCGATAGGTATCTCGCGTTACAACTGACCGGAAACCGCCGTGGTACGTAGAACGTATGCCCGGTGGTGTGGGAGGAGGGGCGCCGAGAGGACCCCTCCTACCCGATTCACCAGTCAAGCCTGGGCAGCCGGCTACACCAACGAGCCGAAGGGCGGCACGGTCACGCTCGGCTTCAATGTGCCGCAAACCGGGGCCTATGCCGACGAGGGCGCGGACGAGCTGCGCGCCTACCAGCTCGCCGTCGAGCACATCAACGGCGGCGGTGACGGCGGCATGCTGAACACCTTCACCTCCAAGGCCCTGAAGGGCGACGGTGTGAACGGCAAGAAGGTCGTCTTCGTCACGGGCGATACACAGACCAAGTCCGACGCCGCGCGCGCCAGCGCCAAGCGGATGATCGAGAAGGACGGCGCCATCATGATCACCGGCGGTTCGTCCTCCGGTGTCGCGATCGCGGTGCAGGGGCTGTGCCAGGACGCGGGCGTCATCTTCATGGCGGGCCTCACCCACTCGAACGACACGACGGGCAAGGACAAGCGGGCCAACGGCTTCCGCCACTTCTTCAATACGGAGATGTCGGGCGCGGCGCTCGGCCCGGTGCTGAAGAACGCCTTCGGTTCCGAGCGGGCGGCCTACCACCTGACCGCCGACTACACCTGGGGCTGGAGCCAGGAAGGCTCGATCAAGAAGTACACCGAGCAGCTCGGCTGGCAGACGACGGCCGCGGTGCGCACGCCGCTCGGCGCGGGTGATTTCTCGCAGTACATCACCCCGGTGCTGAACTCCGGCGCGGACGTGCTGGTGCTGAACCACTATGGCCGCGACATGGTCAACTCGCTGACCCAGGCGGTGCAGTTCGGTCTGCGCGACAAGCAGGTCAACGGCAGGGACTTCGCCATTGTCGTGCCGCTCTACAGTCGCCTGATGGCGCAGGGCGCCGGCGAGAACGTGAAGGGCATCTTCGGCTCGACCAACTGGCATTGGTCGTTGCAGGACGCGGGCTCCAAGGCCTTCGTCAAGTCCTTCGGCACCAAGTACGGCTTCCCGCCGAGCCAGGCGGCGCACACGACCTACTGCCAGGCCCTGCTCTATGCGGACGCCTGCCAGCGGGCCGGTACTTTCCGTCCCTCGGGCGTGGGCGCGGCGTTGGCCGGCTTCAAGTTCGACGGCCTCGGCAACGGCCCGACCGAGTACCGGGCGGCCGACCACCAGTGCTTCAAGGACGTCCTCGTCGTGAAAGGCAAGGAAAAGCCCACCAGCAAGTTCGACGTGCTGGAAGTCGTCGAAGTGACGCCGCGTGCGCAGGTCGAGTATCCGGCCTCGATGCTCGGCGGCGAGCTCGGGCCCTATAACGACGGCGCCTGAGTCTCCATCCTGCTATCCTCCGGCCGCCGTCGCATGTGCGGCGGCGGCCGGTCGACTTTCCGGGGACGGGAACCATGGACGCGATACTGCTGCAAGTCCTGAACGGGCTCGACAAGGGCGGCGCCTACGCGCTGATCGCTTTGGGGCTGACGATCATTTTCGGCACGCTCGGCGTGGTCAATTTTGCCCACGGCGCGCTGTTCATGCTGGGGGCGTTCTGCGCGGTTTCTTTCAAGTCGCTGATCAGCCTCGAGAAGGTCACCCTCGACCCGACGCAGAAGACCGCCTGGGGCACGCCGCTTGAAATTCGCGAGGCCTATGTCGAGTCCTGGTTCGGCGATGCCGGCACCCTGTTGATCAATTACTCCGTTCCCGTCTCGTTGCTGCTGGCCATTCCGACGATGCTGTTGATCGGCATTGCCATGGAACGCGGCCTCATTCGTTTCTTCTACAAGCGTCCGCACGCCGAGCAGATCCTGGTCACCTTCGGCCTCGCCATCGTGTTGCAGGAAATCGTCAAGAGCGTGTTCGGCGCCAATCCCATTCCCCAGCCCGCGCCCGACGTCGCCAAGGGCATGATCGACTTCGGCGTCGCCATCGGCTTCGATGCCGGCAACGTCGTCTATCCGGCCTGGCGGCTGATCTATTTCCTGTTCTCCATCTCCATCGTCGGCGCGGTCTTCGCCTTCCTGCGCTTTACCAGCTTCGGCATGGTGGTGCGCGCGGGCATGGCGGACCGTGAGACCGTGGGCCTGCTCGGCATCGATATCGACCGGCGCTTCACCATCGTCTTCGGCATCGCCGCCATCGTCGCCGGCCTCGCCGGCGTCATGTACACGCCGATCCTCAGCCCCGACTACCACATGGGCATGGACTTTCTGGTCCTGAGTTTCGTCGTGGTGGTGGTCGGCGGCATGGGCTCGCTGCCGGGCGCCGTGGCGGCGGGCTTTTTGCTCGGCATCCTGCAAAGCTTCGCCTCGATGAACGAGGTGAAGGCGATCCTGCCCGGCATCGACCAGATCGTCATCTACCTTATCGCCGTGATCATCCTGCTGGTCCGCCCGCGCGGATTGATGGGCCGCAAGGGCGTGATGGAGCACTGAGAGGTTGAAAATCATTCGATGAGTGGAAGCAAACCAAAGCCGTCATTGCGAGTGAGCGGAGCGAGCGTGGCAATCCAGGCAGCGTCGATGCCATGCAGGAGCGCAGACGTCCGTCACGTGGCCCTGGATCGCCACGGGGCTTCGCCCCTCGCGATGACGAATAGAGGCCGACGGTCCAAGCGCATCGTCACCGGCCAAATGATTTATGGGCTCTGAGCCATGATGAGCCTCGCCCCCGAACGTCGTGACCTGATCGTGCTGGTCATCTTCGCCGCCGTCGTGCTCGCGGCCCCGGTCCTGTTCAAGCCGATCGGCGCCGGCTATCCCGACCTGCTGCAGAAGTTCGCGATCTACGGCATCTTCGCTATCGGCTTCAACATCCTTTTCGGCCTCACCGGCTATCTCTCCTTCGGCCATGCCGCCTTCCTCGGCGTCGGCTCCTACACGGCGGTGTGGACCTTCAAGCTGTTGTCGATGAACCCGGTCCCGGCGATCATCCTGGCGACCCTGGTCGGCGGCGCCTTCGCGGCGGTGATCGGCTTCATCTCGCTGCGCCGCACAGGCATCTACTTTTCCATCCTGACGCTGGCCTTCGCGCAGATGAGCTACAACCTCGCCTATTCCGTGTTGACGCCGATCACCAACGGCGAGACCGGGCTGCAACTGAACCAGGCCGATCCCCGCGTGCTCGACATCGCCTTCGGTCGCGATTACGGCGCGGTGCTGCCGTCGTCCGACCTCTTCGGCCTCGACATGACCGGGTATCCCGGTTTCTATTTCTGCGCGGTGGTGCTGATCCTCTGTTTCTTCCTCGCCAACCGGATCTTCCGCTCGCCCTTCGGGATGATGCTGCGGGCGGTGAAGTCGAACCAGAACCGGATGAACTACACGGGCCTAAACACCCGGCCCTACGCGCTCGCCGCCTTCGTGATCTCCGGCATGTACGCCGGGCTCGCCGGCGGCCTGCTGGCGGTGACCGACCCGTTGGCGGGGGCGGAGCGCATGCAATGGACCGCGTCCGGCGAGGTCGTGCTGATGACCATCCTCGGCGGCGCCGGTACCCTGCTGGGTCCCGTGCTCGGCGCCGGGTTGATCAAGTACTTCGAGAACATCTTCTCCGCCTTCAACGAGGGCATCCTGATGGCGGGCTTCGACTTCCTGCCCGAGACCTTGCAGCACGCCGCCGTCGCCGTCTCCTCCCTCTTCGTCGGCGAAGGCTGGCATCTGACCTTGGGCGCCCTCTTCATGCTGATCGTGATCTTCCTGCCGGGCGGCCTGATGGAGGGGATCAACCGGCTGGTCGCCTGGATCGGCCGGCGTGGCGGCGGGGGCGGCGGGGAAGCCCCCGCGACCGCTCCCCAAACCGCCGGGTGAGGAGGGGCGCGGGCATGAGCATTCTCTCCGTCAAGGACATCAACAAGCGCTTCGGCGGCCTGCAGGCGTTGAACGCCGTCAATCTCGAGATCGAACAGGGCACGGTGCACGCCATCATCGGCCCGAACGGGGCCGGCAAGTCGACCCTGCTGAACTGCTTCGTCGGCCGCTTGGAGCCGGACACGGGAACCGTCACTTTCGACGGCAAGTCCCTGCTCGGCATCCAGCCGCACGAGATCAACCAGGCCGGCGTCGCCCGGGTCTTCCAGACGCCGGAAATCTTCGGCGACCTCACCCTGCTCGACAACGTCCTGATTCCCGCCTTCGCCAAGCGCGACGGCGCCTTTCGCCTGAACGGCTGGCGCAGCGCCGGCCGCGAGCGGGCGCTGATCGACCGCGCGGGCGAGATGCTGGCCGACGTCGGCCTCGGCGCCAAGGCAGGCGAGATCGCCGGCCAGTTGAGCCGGGGCGACAAGCGGCGGCTGGAGCTGGCGATGTGCCTGGTGCAGGAGCCGAAGCTGCTGCTGCTGGACGAGCCGACGGCCGGCATGTCGCGCGGCGATACCAACAACACCATCGACCTGATGAAGCGTATTTCCGAACGCGGCGTCACCATGGTCGTCATCGAACATGATATGCACGTCGTGTTCTCGCTCGCCGACAAGATCAGCGTGCTGGCCCAGGGCGCCGTTATCGCCGAGGGTCTGCCGGAGAACATCAAGGGCAACGAGCGGGTGCAGGAAGCCTATCTCGGAGGTGCCCACCTATGAGCGTGATCAGGTTGGTGGAGGATCGAATGGAGAAGCGCGAGGCCGGCGGCAGCTTGCTCGGTGACGACCAGTTCGACGCCGCCGCGCCGGGAGTAAAGCCGACACTCTCGACCGGCGGCCAGCCCGCCTATTTTTCCTGCTGGGATATCCATGCCTATTACGGCGAGAGCTATATCGTCCAGGGCGTCAGCTTCGATGTTCGCGAGGGCGAGATCGTCGCCCTTCTGGGCCGCAACGGCGCCGGCAAGACCTCGACGCTACGGACAATTGCCCGGGTCGACGATCCCGAACTCAAGCACGGCGAGATCTGGCTGGACCACCAGCCGCTGCACGACATGCGCGCGCACCAGGCCTCGCGCGGCGGCATCGGCCTGGTGCCCGAGGACCGGCGCATTATCCAGGGCTTGACCGTCGAGGAGAATTTGCAGCTGGCGCAGATCGCGCCGCCGATCGGCTGGTCGATCGAACGGATCTACGACCTCTTTCCCCGATTGGGGGAGCGGCGTGCGGATTTCGGTAGTTCCGGACGGCGGTTTCAGTAAGTCCTGGCCACCGATTTCATAAAGTCCCGGCCGGTTCCGGGAGTTTGGCTTCGGGTGCCTTGTTGCCGTCAGTCGGGATTGTTTTCCGTTGTGGTTGGCTGGGTCAAGTCGGTCGTCGATTTCTTCTTTCGCATGCTGTCGCCTTTCAAGCCGATGCGGTGGGCGTTGTGGATGACGCGGTCGAGGATGGCGTCGGCGATGGTGGCCTCGCCGATCAGGTCGTGCCAGGCGGTCACGGGGATCTGCGCGGTGATGAGGGTTGAGCGTCGGTGGTATCGTTCCTCGCAGATTTCCAGGAGATCGAGGCGCTGGCGGTCGGTCAGGCCATGGGTTCCCCAGTCGTCGAGGACGAGCAGCTGGACCCGGGCGAGGCGGTCGATCAGGCGGGGCAGCCGGCCGTCGAGGCGGGCCATGGCGAGGTCCTCGAAGAGCCTGGGCATGCGGACGTAGAGGACGGAATGATCGAGCCTGGCGGCCTGATGGGCGATGGCACAGGCGAGCCATGTCTTGCCGGTTCCGGTCTGGCCGGTGACGATGAGGTTCTCGTGTGCCTTGAGCCAGACGCCCTGGGCGAGAGAGAGGACGGCGCGGCGGTCGAGGCCTCGTTCGGCGGCGAAGTCGATGTCCTCGATGCAGGCCTCGGGGAAGCGTAGCCTGGCCTGTCTGAGGCGGTTGGCGAGGCGCTTGTCGGCGCGGGTGGCGGCCTCGCGGTCGAGCATGAGGGCGAGCCAGTCCTCGCGGTTCAATTCCGATGATTGGCCTCGCTCGGCCATGTCGCGGTAAGCCTCTGCCATGCCCTTGAAGCCGAGGGCCTGCATCTGGTCGAGGGTCGGGTGTGTCAGCATGAGGTGTCTTCTCCTGGTTATCGGTAGTAGCCGGGGCCGCGGATGTTGGTGTGTGGCGGCAGCGGCAGAAGCGGTTCGCGCTCGGGGCGTGTGCGATCGAGGCCGGACTTGAGGATGGCGGCGAGCGATGAGTAGCTGGTCGTGTTGATGGTGAGCGCGCGTGCGCAGGCGGCCTCGACGCGTTCCGGTTCGTATCGGCGGGCGAGCGACAAGACGCCCATGGCGCTGCGATAGCCTTGCTCGGGATGGGGCCGATCGCGGATCATCCGCTCGACCAGGAGGGCGGCGTTGGGGCCGATGCGGCTGGCCTGGTCGATCAGGCTTTGTGGCGTTCGCTCGGCATAGCGCTGGTGCGCCTTGGGCATGTGGGCCGGGATCGTGGCATGGCCGCCATGCGGTGAGCGGCGGAGATGGCTGGCGACGCGCTTGTGGTTGTGGAAGATCTCGACCGTGCGGTGAGTGAGCCGGACTTGGACCTTGCGGCCGATCAGGCCGTGCGGCACGGAGTAGAAGCTGCGCTCGACGTCGACGTGATAGTCGGAATGGACCTTGGCGGTCTTCCATTCGGCATATTCGAAGGGCGTCGTCGGCAGGGGTGCCAGGGCCTCGCGCTCGATGGCCTCGAACATCTGGCGCCGGCTCTTTCCAAGGTTGCGCATGGGCCGCTCGTTGAGCTCCTCGAGGAGGTCGCGGATCGCCCGGTTGAGCTGGTCGAGGGAGAAGAAGCGCGTATTGCGCAGTCTTGCCAGGATCCAGCGCTCGACGACCTGGACGGCGACTTCGACCTTGGCCTTGTCGCGCGGCTTGCGGACCCGGGTCGGCAGGACGGTGGTGTCGTAGTGCTCGGCGAGCGCGGCGAAGGTCGGGTTGAGGGTCGGCTCGAACCAGAGCGGCTTGGCGACGCCGGCCTTGAGGTTATCGCAGACGATGCTCTTGGGCACGCCGCCGAAGTAGGCGAGCGCCCGGCATTGTCCGGCGACCCAGTCGGGCAGGCGCTGGGTCAGGCTGGCGGTGGCGAAGGTGAGCGAGGAAGCGCCCAGCACGGCGACGAAGATCTGCGCGTCGTGCACCTCGCCGGTCTCGGGGTCGACGATGTCCACCGTCTGGCCGGCATAATCGGTCTGCATGACCGCACCGGCCTCGTGGCGGTTGCGCCAGGTGGCGCCGGTGCGCCGCTTGAACGCCGTGAAGGCTTCGCAGAACCAGGTGTAGCCGTAGCCATCGGGATGTGAGGCGCGGTATTCCTGCCAGAGCAGGGTCAGCGTCACCCCCTTGCGCTTCAGCTCGGCCGCGACCGTCGGCCAGTGCGGCTCGCACCTGTCGCGCGGGGGCCGGCCCATGCGGCGGAACAGCGTCTCTTGCAGGACCGCGTCGTCCTCGTATTCCGCCGGCAGCGGCCAGGCGGTAAGGCCGACCTCGCGGGCCCGCAGCAAATAGGTCGACACTGTCGTCTTGGAGACCTTCAGCCGTTCCGCCACCTCTCGCGCCGAGAGGCCTTGGTCATGCGTCAGCCGCAGGATCGTTCGTGCATCTCTCACCGTCGTTCGTCTCGTCTGCTTCCGTCTGGGCATGTCCCCTCCCGGCAAAAGCCAAGAGGTAGACGCCGAGACGGCGCACCCGAAAGCTGAACTCAGATCGCCCCGTGATGCTGTCCGGGACTTTCCGGAATCACTGGCCGCGACTTACTGAAATCTCTGGCCAGGACTTTCCGTAATCGGTGTCCGGGACTTTCCGAAACGCGCAAGCGGCGCAAGCAGGAGGGCACAACGCTCTCGGGTGGCGAGCAGCAGATGCTGGCGATCGGCCGCGTGCTGGCGCGCGACGTCAAGCTGCTGCTGCTGGACGAGCCCTACGAGGGCCTGGCGCCGGTCATCGTGCAGGAGATCGAGAAGACGCTGGAGCAGATCAAGACCCTCGGCATTACCACCATCATCGTCGAGCAGAACGCCATCGCGGCCCTGCATCTGGCGGACCGGGCGATCATTCTCGACATGGGCCAGGTGGTCTTCGACGGGGCGGCGCAGGCGGTACTCGACGACGCCGATTTGCGCCAACAGTACCTCGCGATCTGAGCCCCTTCCACGAGGCGGGAGCCGCCGGCGATGACGGAGCCTTCGAACCCGACCTATCCGCCGGCCCTGTCCACCCGGGTCGAGGAGGACTTCATCGCGCCGCTGACCGCGGTGCGCGGCGCCCTGGAGATCCTACGCGACGTCACCGACCTGGCACCGGCCGAACAACGCCGTTTCGTCGAAACCGCGCTTCGTGGTTGCGCGCGCCTGGAGCGCGGCGTCGAAGAACTGGCGTCGAGCGTCTATCAGGCGGCCCGGCGCGATTCTGTGCCCGGATCGGGGGACGAAGCGCCGCCGGATGGGCACGACTATGAGGCCCGCATCCACTTCGACCCGGCGCGCGACGTCGTCGAGATCGACTTTTCCGGCCTGGTCTTCCCGGATTCGACCACCGTCGACGCCTTCTATGATGTCGTGGAGCGGCGTCTCGCCGCCACGGGCCGGCGCTGGTACATTCTGGCCAACCACGAAAACGTCGCCGTCTGGCCGGAGGCCTGGGTGGCCTCCGCGCACCGCGCCAAGAGGGTGAGCGTCACCTACGCGCTGGCCACGGTCCGCTTTGCGGTGGGTGCCGCGGGCGACGACATGCTGCCCTCGCGCGAAGCCGCTCTCATCCAAATCGAGGGCCTCAAACGCGCCGCGGACGGCGCCTGAGGACCTCCGGGTTTGGGCGCTTCGGTGCCTCCATCACCGTGCGGACTGACGCCGCTGCGTCTCCCGGTCTATATTCCGGCCCGCAATTGGTGATGAGGAGCCCAGACCATGGCGAAGCACGGCCGGCAGATACTGATGGAAAGCCTTTTGGCGCACGGCGTCGACCACATCTTCGGCAATCCCGGTACGACGGAAAGCCCCCTGCTCGACTCGCTGCCCGACTATCCGGCGATGCGTTATGTCACGGTGCTGCAGGAAAGCATCGCCATGGGCGCGGCGAGCTTCTATGCCCAGGCGACGGGCAAGCCGACGGCCGTCAACCTGCATGTCGCGCCCGGCCTCGGCAACGCGGTCGGCATGATGTACAGCGCGCTGAAGGCCAACTCCCCGGTGCTGGTCACCGCCGGCCAGCAGGACACCCGCATGCTGCTGCGCGAACCGGTGCTGAGCCACGACCTCGCCGCGATCGCCCGCCCGGTGACGAAATGGAGTGCCCAGGTCGAACGTACCGACGATCTGGCGCCGACGCTGCGCCGGGCCCTGAAGGTCGCCTGCGATCCGCCGATGGGGCCGGTCTTCCTGGCGCTGCCGATCGATGTGATGGCGGGGGAGAGTGACATCGGCCCCGTGACGGCAGGGCCTCTGCATCGCGCCAGCCCACCCGCCGCCGACGGTGTCCAGGCGATTGCGGGGATATTGCGCGAGGCCAAACAGCCGGCCATCCTCGTCGGCGACGATGTCGCCCGGGGCGGCGCGGTCGAGGCGCTCGCCCGGCTGGCGACCGCCGCCGGTGCCGGCGTCTGGCACGAGGGGTTGCGCCATCACGCCAGCTTTCCGAGCGATCATCCGAACGCGCGCGGCCCGCTCGGCCTCGATGTTGCCGCCACGCGCAAATCCTTCGCCGGCTGCGATGTCGTGCTGTTGCTGGGCGGCCCCTTCTTCGAGGAGGTCTGGTATGCGCCCGGCAGCCCCTTCCCCGACGGGGCCCAGGTCTTGCAGATGGAAACCTCGTCCACGCGTCTCGCCTACAACTACCCGCTCGACGCCGGGGTCGTCGGCGATCTCGCCTCGGGCATCGCCGCGCTCGCCGACGCGTTGGAGGCGGACGAGGCGGCCATGGCGCGCGGTGCCGTCCGAAACGAGGCGCTGGCGGCGCGCGGCGCCGAGGAGAAATCCGCCTACGAGGGCCGGTTGAAGCGCGCCTGGGATCGCACGCCGATCTCCATGTCCCGCGTGATGGCGGAACTCGCGGCCGGGGCGCCGGCCGACGTCGCGGTCGTCGACGAGTCGATCACCGCCATCCTCGATCTCGGCCAGGCCTTCAGCTTCCGCGGCTTCGGCGACTACTTCAGCGGCCGGGGCGGCGGCATCGGTCAGGGCCTGGCCGGCGCGCTCGGCGTGAAGGCGGCGTTGCCGGGGCGGCCGGTGCTGGCGATTTCCGGCGACGGCTCGGCGATGTATTCGATCCAGGCGCTCTGGACCGCGGCGCATTGCGAACTCGACATCGTCTTCGTCATCCTGGCGAACCGCGAATACCGGGTGCTGAAGCACAATCTCGATACCTACCGGCAGCGCTTCGACGCGCTGTCGAACCAGGGCTATCCGCATATGGGGCTCGGCTCGCCGGACCTCGGTTTCGTCGAGATGGCCGCGGGCATGGGCGTACCCGGCCGCCGCGTCACGGAAGGCGACCAGGTGGCCGACGCGGTGCGCGAAGCCTTCGCCGCCGGCGGCCCCCGGCTGATCGAAATCGCCATCGAGGGCAAGCGATAGGCTTCAGGCGCGGGCGCCTGCCGTTTCGCGCGGGCGGGCCTTGCGGTCCATCTGGCGCAGAATACAGGCGAACAGGTCGCGTTCCTCCAGCGGCTTGGTGACGTAGTCGTCGAGGCCCAGGGTGAGCAGACGCTCCCGCTCCCCCGCCATGGCGTTGGCGGTGACGGCGACGATGGGGACCTCCGCGCGCCAGTCGGTATGCTGGCGGATATGTTGCGTCGCCTCGATGCCGTCCATGCGGGGCATCTGCATGTCCATCAGAATGATGTCGTAGGATTTGGCCTCCGCGGCCGCCACCGCCTGAACGCCGTCGCTCGCGATGTCGACCTGCAGGCCGACGCGTCCCAGCAGAGCCTTGATGACCGCTTGATTGACCCGGTTGTCCTCGGCGACCAGAACCTCGAGCCGCAAGTCGCGAAGCGCTGCGCCGACGTCGGCCGGCGTCTCGACATCGCCGGCATCGTCACCGCTCTCTCCCGTGGCGAGGGGGAAGGGCAGGCGTAACCAGAAGGTGGAACCGGCGCCGAGACGGCTCGTCGCGCCGACCTCGCCCCCCATGAGTTCGGCGAGCTGGCGGCAGATGGTGAGGCCGAGGCCGGTGCCGCCGTATTCCCGCGTCGTCGAGACGTCGGCCTGGGAGAAGGGGTTGAACAGCCGTTCGATGGCCTCGTCGTCGATGCCGATACCGCTGTCGCGCACTCGGATCGAGACCTCCGCGCCGTCTTCGCCGGCGGGCGTGGCGTCGACCTTGATCTCGACCCCGCCGATGGCGGTGAACTTCACGGCATTGGAGATGAAGTTGCCCAGGATTGTGAATCGGCATGCAAAACTGACCCACTTTGGTGGGTTATGAGCGGTAAGAATTGACCCACCTGGAACGCTAGCATCCGCACGGAACAGTGCGGAGGAAAGAGCAGGTGGTATTGATGGAAAGCGTATTGAAGATCCGACGTTGGATATTACGGGAGGGTCGGAGTATCCGATCTGTATCTCGTCAGACTGGTTTGTCGCGGAACACGATTAAGAAGTATCTGAAGGACGGCGATCCACCGAGCTATCAGCGGCGCGTTTCACCCGTCCGGCGTAAGCTTAGCGATGGCTTCGCCAGCCGGCTTCGGGCGCTCTTTGAGCAGGACCTGGGGCGCCCGCGCCGTGAGCGCCGGACGGCCAAGAAGCTTTATGAGCAGCTTGTGTCGGAAGGCTATAGCGGATCCTACTCGACGGTTCAGAGGTTTGTCCGCGACCTGAAGCGTTCTGGCGCCGGATCGGGGGATGCGTTCATTCCGTTGCACTTTACGGCAGGTGACGCGCTCCAGTTTGACTGGAGCACGGAATACGCTGTCCTGGGCGGTGTCGAGCAGAAGGTAAAGGTTGCCCACTTCCGCCTATGTCATAGCCGCAAGCCCTTTGTTGTTGCCTATCCCAGCGAATCTCAGGAGATGGTGCTGGACGCCTTTGCACGGGCGATGTCTTTCTATGGCGGCGTACCGCGCCGGGTGATCATCGACAACCCCAAGACGATGGTAACCTATGTTTCGCGCTCTAAGGACCGTGTGTTCCATCCGCGCTTTCTGGCGTTGATGAACCACTATGTGATGGAACCGGTTGCTTGCACACCCGCGGCGGGGTGGGAGAAGGGTCAGATTGAGAACCAGGTTGGGTTCCTGCGGGGACAGCTGTTTGCGCCCAAGCCCGCCTTTGACGATCTGGATGCGCTGAACGGCTGGTTGCGTCTGCGCTGCGAGGAATTGGCGAATCGCGCCCACCCCGAACAATCGGATCGCAAGATCTCGGACGTGTTCGCAGACGAGTGCGCCGAACTGCGTCCCCTGGGCCGGGCTTTTGACGGCTATGTTGAGAAGGCCGCTCGTGTCCGCTCTACCTGTCTGGTCCAATATGCCACCAATCGCTATAGCGTCCCCTCCCGGTTCGCCGGGGAGCTTGTCTCTCTGCGCGCCTATGCGGACCGGATCGTGGTTGTGTCAGGGCAGAATGTGATTGCCGAGCACAAGCGCCGCTTTACCCGCAACGCCAGCTATTTCGAGCCCTGGCATTACCTGCCCCTACTCGACCGCAAGCCCGGCGCGCTGAGAGATGGCGCGCCCTTTGTGGGTTGGCAATTGCCTGAGGCGATGCACCGGGTCAGGGCGCATTACATGGCCGGCAAAGGCGGGGACCGGGAGTTTGTCGATCTGCTCCTGCTGGCCCAGGATCACGGGATCGAGGTGGTCGAGATAGCCTGTGAACTGGCCGTGGAGCAGAACACGCTGCGCCTTCCGGCCATCATCAATCTGATCAACCAACTGGTGGAGCCGGTCATCGCGCCATGGGGCGAGAGCCACGCCTATCCGCAACTGACCTTGCGGCCCGAAGCGGACTGCAAGCGCTATGAGACGCTGTGCGTTGCCGGGGAGGCCGTCGCATGAAAGCTTTGATAGACCAACTGATCGCCCTGAGGCTGTATGGAATGGCGGCTTGCGCCGAAGCTTTGCTGGCCGCGCGCAAGCCGCCAAGTCTGACCACTGCGATAAAGCAACTGATCGACGCCGAGACTGTAGAGCGCCGGGTGCGCTCTATCCAGCACCAAATGCGGGCCTCGAAGTTCCCCCACCATAAGGACTTCGCCACTTTCGATTACGGCCTAGCCGCCGTCACCCAAGCGCAAATCGACCCCTTCTGCTCAGGGCAGTTCACCCAGGAGGCCCACAACCTCATTCTGGTGGGCGGAACCGGTACGGGCAAAACCCACATCGCCATTGCTCTGGGGACGCTGTTGATCAATCAGGGAAAGAAGGTCCGTTTCTTCAACGCCGTCGATCTGATCAATGCGCTGATCAAGGAACAGGCCGAAGGCAACGCCGGCAAGATCATCCGGCAACTGACGGCCATGGATTGCGTCATCATCGACGAACTGGGCTATATCCCATTCCCCAAATCCGGCGGTGCGCTCTTGTTCCACCTGATCAGCAAACTCTATGAGAAGACCAGCGTCATCATCACCACCAATCTGGAGTTCGGGGAATGGGTCTCCGTCTTCGGAGATGCAAAAATGACAACCGCGTTGCTGGATCGTGTAACGCATCACTGCGCAATCATCGAAACAGGCAACATGTCTTACCGCTTCGCACAAAGCAAACAGCGACGACAAAAGTAGCCGCCCTGTAAGCAAAGCCCCAGGCTGATCCGCTATATGGAGCCAATCAGCCTGGGGGCTTTCATCGCAAAGGCGGGCAAATCAAAACGGGTCCTGTACAGATTGTTCTGCAAAAGGGGTTTCGTAGCTGGGGCACAAGTCCGGGCCGATGGGGTGGATGAGCTGCCTCCGGCTGGTCCGGGCTCTCGCGATCGAAATCCATGAGGACTGGCTGGATGCCAACCGCTAGCTCAACATGATCCATCTCAAGGAGAGCAAAAGCGAACGCATCCAGAAAGCCGCCTGACGGCGGCTCGGCATGCCTGGCGCTCCGAGCAATCGAAATCTCCGCGCCAGGCATGCCGGTGGCCCTCATCGGCAGCCATGACAAACTTGCAGAACAGTCTGGACACTACTTCAAAAGCTCATTGCCACTTCAAGAACCCCACCTGATCCCCACGTTCCGCCGCCGGCCCGGTTGTCCCGGTGGGCCCACAGGCCCCTCCCACGCGGCTTCGCTCCGCGTAACGCAAAGCGCTACACGAAGCCGCGCGGGGCCCTCCCGTGGACTACCGGGACAACCTCCGTCGAAGCAAGGGGGGGGTCAATTTTGCACGCCGATAGGGGGTCAGAATTAAATGCTGATTGACACCCAGGATCTGGCGGAGCCGAATGGGGTCGCCCCGCAGCCGGTCCACGCCCTCGCAAGCGCAAGCCAGGGTGAAGCCCAGCCCCTTGTCCTCGACCGTCGGGCGCCAGCTGCTGACCATGCTCTCGACCAGGTCGCTCAGCGAGAAGTCCAGCGCCTCCAGCTCGACCTTGCCCGCTTCGACCTTGGAGAGATCGAGAATGTCGTTCAACAGGGAAAGCAGGGTGCGGGCTGACTGCTCGACCATCTCGCTCTGGCGGCGTTGCTCGTCGCTCAATTCGCCGTCACTCAACAGCCTGATCATGCCGAGCATGCCGTTCATCGGCGTGCGGATTTCGTGGCTCATGTTGGCGAGGAAGGCGCTCTTGGCCCGGTTGGCCGCCTCTGCCGCCGATCGCTCGACCTCCAACTGCTTCGACTGTTCCAGCAGGCGATCGGCGAGCCGCTTGGCGTCGGCAAGGCTGAGTTGCGTCGTCCGCAGGAGAGAGAGCTGTTCGATGGTCGTGTCGTGCTTCGCCAGGTCCTTGAGGCCCAGCCCAAGCCCGGTGAAGGTCGAGAGCGCGTCGACCAGGGGCGTGCAGAAGAAGATCAGACCATCCGCGCCGCTCCCTCCCGCCAGCCATTGCCCCTTCAGCTGGAGACCGCTCTCGACATGACGTGCGACGAACAGCACACCCTGGTGCGCGGCGGGCGCGACGGTGCCGCCCGCTCCGCCCCGGGGCCGAAGCACGTCGAAACTGTCGGCGAACATCCTCCCGACCAGGTCTTCCGTGCTCACCTTGGCGAGTGCGGGACCTACCGCCTGGACCCGGTCGTCGCCGCCGATCGAGACGTAGAACGGAAACAGGGTCCCGAGATGACTGGCCGGAAGATCCGTCATCGGTGGCGTCGGGTCGTCACGCGGCGATTTCGATGTCGAACTCGTCGTGATCGGCGCCGTCGGCCTTGCGGGCCCGGTGGTCGATCTTCGCCTCGATCTCGAACCGCTTGGCCAACCCCTTCAGCAGGCCGATCACCATGGGGCCGAGGCCGTCGCGCTCCGAGATGTAATGCAGGGTATAGCGGCCGTCCCCAGCGTCCACGCAGCTGAATTGCGGGGGCCGCAGATCCGGCATGGTGACCGAGATATGGCCGTGCATCTCGTCGAGATTGCGCAGAAAGTCGATGAAGCTGTCACCGAACATCCCCATCATGTCGCCGTAACCTTCTTGCGCGGTATAGAGCGTCCAGTATTCGCCGAAGGCCTCCAGCAGTTCGTCGACGGGGGCGCCCAGGACGTCCGAGGCGGCACCGACCAGGGCGTAGGTCACCTCGTCGGGATAGCCGTCCATCGAATTGAAGGCGACGGTGTCGACTTCGGCCTTGGCGCGGATCGTCGCCCAGGTTGCCGAATCGAATTTCTCGCAGACCATGTCCTCGATCGCGCGGTTCACCAGTCCATACATGGCGTCCTCCTCCAGCGTCGTGCAGCGGTGCGACGACGGTGATGTCCACAGGTTGGTCGGACTTTAGGGTCGAACCCGTAAACAGGCCGTTACGCCAGGGACGTCGGCGCGTCAGGCCTCGGGAATGGTCAGGCGGTGGCCGGCGCGCTCGTGCTTGGGCAGATCGTCGGCGAGCTCGTAATAGTCGCCCTTCTCCGCGAGGAAGATATGCGTGCGGTGGCGGACGCCCGTCGGCGCATCGAGGGTGCCGGCCGTCATCACCATGTAGTCGTTCCGCTCGTTGTCGAAGAACAGGCTGGAGCCGCAGTTGCCGCAGAAGCCGCGCCGCGCATGGAGCGAGGACTGGAACCACTTCAGCTGGCCGTTGTCGCGTACGTGCAGGTCGCCCCGCCGGGTCGCGCTCGCGTGCCAGACCGAGCCGGTGAACCGCCGGCACTCGGTGCAATGGCAGGCGACGACGTCGCGCATGGGTCCACTGATCGAATATCGGACCGAGCCGCACATGCAGCGCCCGGTCGCGTGAACGGTGGATGTCTGGTCCGTCATGGGGAGGCTCCCGCTCCGATGAAGTCGCGATCCATGATAGCATCGCCGCCATGTGCGGACGCTACAGCCTGACCTCGCCGCTCGAATCGGTACGCGAGACCTTCGGCGCCATCGGCGGCGGCAACCTGGCCGCGCGCTACAACATCGCGCCGACGCAATTCGCCGCCGTCGTCCGCCCGGGCGCCGGCGGCCGGGAGATCGTCATGCTGCGCTGGGGGCTGGTGCCGTCCTGGGCCAAGTCCGTCGACATCGCGCACAAAATGATCAACGCGCGGAGCGAGACGGTCGCCGAGAAACCCTCGTTCCGGGCCGCCTACCGCGCGCGCCGCTGCCTCGTCGCCGCCGACGGGTTCTATGAATGGAAGACGGAGGCGGGCGTCAAGCAGCCCTACCGCATCGCCTATGCCGACGGCCGCCCCTTCGCCTTCGCCGGGATCTGGGAACAGTGGCAGGCCCCCGACGGCGACGAGCTGGAGACCTTCGCCATTTTGACGACCGAGGCGAGCCCGACCCTCCAGCCGATCCATCACCGCATGCCGGTGATCCTGGACCCGGACGTCTACATCCCTTGGCTCGCCGGTGCGGCGGGCGCCGAGGTCCTGGTGGCGAACGCCGATCCAGGGATCGTCTCTTTCAAGGTCGACCGCCGGGTCAACAACGTGCGCAACGACGACCCGGCTTGCCTGGCGCCGCTGGCCGACGCGCCACCCGCGCCAAAGCCGCCCGAGCAGATGCAGCTGCTGTGATCCCGGCCTACGACTTGGGAAAATAGTCCTCGCAAGTGCCCTCGCGACGGACGTCCGCGGTGCAGCAGTGCAGGCCGCCGCCGAAGGCATAGGCGTCGCGCAGCTCGACCTCGACGACTTCCATACCGAGCTTGTCGAGCTGTTCGGCCTGATAGACCTCCGACTTCTCGACGCAGACCGTCTTGGGGTCGAGGATGAGCACGTTCATCGACAGCCAGACCGAGGAATAGCAGAGCGGCGGCGGCTCGTTGTGGGCGGGCTGGGCGGCATCGACGATCTCCCAGCCGTTCCTCGCGAACATCTCGCGTTGCTCGTCCGGCAGGCGGCGCTGCGGGTTGTTCAGGATCAGGCCCGGCCGGATCGGCGTGAAGGTTGCGTCGATGTGGATCGGATAGGGGTCGCCCGGGAAATTCACCGCATGCACCCGGTGATCGGGAAAATGCCGGGCGAGCCAATCGATGCCCTTCAGGTTGGTGGTGAAACCGTGCTGGACCACGAGGTCGCGCCCGAAGCGCAGCACATCGGCGGCGTCGAACAGCGGCTCTTCCTCCGTCGTGACGAAGAACTTGTCCGCCGCCCATTCCAGGCGCTTCTGCACGCCGATCTTCTCCGAGAGATAGTCGGGGCGGTAGTCGGCATCGGTCAGCCGTGGCTTGGGCGCGGCCTCGTGCCGCATGCCCGGATCCTCGTCGTAATAGCGCTGTAGCAGCGGGCGATAGCAGAGATACTCGAACCAGCGGCAGCGATAGCTCATCGTCGCCTCCAGCATCTCCTTGCCGACGGTGAGCAGCACGTCGCGCGGCGGCATACAGCCGAACATCGTTTCGGTTTCCCAATCCGGTGTCGCCGAAGACTGGTTGAAATCCAAGGGCGTCGGCCGGTCGACCCGAACGCCGCGGGCCTGGAGCTGGGCGGCGAAGGCGTCCAGCAGTTCGTTGGCCTGGTCGACGGTTTCCTGCGGGCGGGGGCCGAACTGGCCGCGCATGTCGCTGTCCTCCGGCACCTTGGCGTCGAGTGCCGGCTCGGGCGGCGGGATGCAACCGCCGTCGGCCCGCCCGACGATAACGTGCTTCAGCGGATCCCATTCGTTCCAGCTTTCGACGACGGTCGCCGATGTGTCCTGGCTCATGCGCCTTGCTCCTTATCCCCTCTCCGGCCGTCGTCCGACGGCCTCGGTTTTCGTTCGTCCGCGGTCCCTGTTTCACGGGGCGAGGCAATAGCACTCGACGGACGGGCGGGAAATGCCCGATGATCCCCGCGGCGGATCGCGTCGACGCCGCGTTTGAACCTGGATGATTTCGCGCCATGAACGGCTGGCAGGACACAGCACGAAAAGACGAGGCGCCCGTGCCGGCGCTGGAAGGGCCGCTCGAGATCACCGAGGTCCCGGCACCCGGCGGCGGCATGCTGGGCCTGGTGCATTGCCCGGGGCGCCGGCAGGTCGACGGCCTCGGGCATCATTGGCGGCGCGACCTCGCCGACGACGTGGCGTGCATCGCCGCCTGGCGCCCGCGCGCCGTGCTCACCCTGTTGGAGGCGCATGAATTCGCAAACCTGGGCGTACCGGACCTGGCGCATGCGATCACGGCGGCGGGCCTCACCTGGCACCATTTTCCCATACCCGACATGGGCGTTCCCGGCGCGGACTTTGCGCGTGGCCTGGCCGATGCAGACGTCCTCGAAGCGCTTCGGCGGGGGGAGCGGGTTTTGATCCATTGCGCGGCCGGGCTCGGGCGGACCGGTATGCTGGCAGCGAAGCTGCTGGTCGCGCTGGGCGTGCCGGCGGACGAGGCGATTTCGCGGGTTCGCGCCGCGCGCCCCGGCGCCATCGAGACGCCGGCGCAGGCGGCCTATGTCTCGGCCGGCCCAAGGTTTGGATAGATCCGTCACGCGTCAGCGCCGCCGCCAGGCCTGCACCCGGTGGAGCAGCCAGCCGGTGATGATGGCGTGCACGACCCGCACCGCGATGCAGGCGTAGACGATCAGCATCGCCATGGCGGCGGCCGCCGCCGTCTCGCCTGAATCGTCGAGATGGATGGCGGCGACGGAGGCGGTCTTGGTGCCGGGCCCGTACAGGAAGATCACCGCGGACACCGTCGTCATGGAATTCAGGAACAGATAGATCGAGATGTCGAAGATGGCGGGCATGCAGACCGGCACCGTGACCCGCCAGAAGCTGCGCGTCAGCGGCACCTTCAGGGAGGCGGAGACGGCCTCGAACTCCCGGTCCATCTGCTTGAGCGCGGTCGTCGCCGTCAGATGGGTCACGGTGTAGAAATGCGTGATGGTGCTGAGCACGATGATCGTGATCGTGCCGTAGAGGAAGCCGAGTGGATTGGACGGGTGGTTGATGAACATCAGGTAGGCCAGCCCCAGCACCAGGCCCGGCACGGCCATCGGCATGAGGGCGACCATCTGGATGGCCTGGCGCGGGATGGAATCGCGGCGCGGCTTTTCCACCACGTAGGCGCCGAGGAGGATGACGAAGGTGCCGACGAGGGAAACGGTGACGGCCACCTTCAGCGAGTTGTAGAAGTTCTCCCACCCCGCGCCCTCGATCTCGAAGGAGAAATGCTCCAGCGTCAGTTCCAGGTTGTAGGGCCAGAACTTCACCAGGGACGCATACTGGGCCATGCCGAGAATGGCGAGCGTCAGGACCGTGATCACCAGGCAATAGCCCAGCATGGTGTTGTCGAGCAGGCGGTTCGGCTTCGGCGCGTACGGCACCGCGCGGGCGGACAGTTGGGCGACCTGCTTGCGGGTGACGATGCGATCTATGGCGAAGGCGATGACCGCCGGGATCAGCAGCACGACGGAGACCACCGCGCCCATCTCGAAATTCTGCTGGCCGATGACCTCCTTGTAGATGTCGGTGGCCATGACGTTGTAGTTGCCGCCGATCACCTTCGGGACCCCGAAGTCGGTGAGGATCAGGATGAAAACGACAATGATCGAACTGATGATGCCGTAGCGGGCGCCGGGCAGGGTGATGGTGAAGAAGACGCGGGTATGGCTGGTCTTCAAGGCCTCGGCCGCCTCGTAGAGCCGAATGTCGGAAAGCGCCAGGGCCGTTCCGATCAGCAAGACCGCATGCGGGAAGGTCCAGAACACCGAGGCCATGACGATGCCGATGGGGCCGTAGATCGAATGGCCGAACAGCAGTTCGGACAGAACCCCCTGTTTGCCGAACCAGTAGACCAGCGCGATGGCCTTCAGCAGCGAAGGGCTCAACAAGGGCACCATGGCCATGACCTTGAAGAAACCCTTGAAGCGCATGCAGGTCCGGTTCAGCGCATAGGCATAGGCGAAGGCCAGCACGATGACGATGGCGGTGGAGATGCCGGCGACGGTGAAGCTGTTCTGGATCGATTGGAAGAGCGCCGGCGTCTCGAAATATTCGCGGTAGTTGGCAAGCCCGGTGAAGTCGCCCTGCCGGTTGAACAGGCTGCGCGAAATCAGCATGTAGAGCGGGATGAGAAGCGCGGTCAGGAAGAACAGCGCGAAAGCCACGATCAGCCAGCGGACGGTCCGATCGTCGCGGTCCAGGCCCAGCTTACCCGGCGACCGGTCTTGGCTGGCGACGACCGCCGTCATCGAGGCGGCCCCGCTTCGTAGAGCCGGATCGTCGCCGGCGGGATACGGAGCCTGACCGTACCGCCCACCGCGATGTCGAGGTGCTGCGCCTGTTCCTTGCGCACATCCGCGCGCAGCTCGCCCGCGCCGAGGGCGGGGAGGGCGAGGTACAGCCGGACGAAGGATCCCAGGAACTCGATACTGTCGACCGTCGCTTCTATTATGTTGGCGCCGTCGTCGCCGTCACGGTCGATCAGCCGGATGTCTTCGGGCCTGACCGCGCAGTTCAGCTCCGTGCCCTCGCCGTGCCCGCCGGTTTCGCACGCGAGGGTGAGGTCGCCACGGACGACGCCGCCACCTTCGGCCACGGTCGCGGTGAAGAAGTTCATCACCCCGATGAAGTCGGCGACGAAGGGCGTTGCCGGCGCATTGTAGATTTCGTCCGGCGTGCCCAGCTGTTCGATACGGCCCTCGTTCATGACGAAGATCCGGTCGGCCATGGTCTGCGCTTCTTCCTGGTCGTGCGTCACCATGATGGTGGTGACACCCAGGCGATCCTGGATAGCCCGGATCTCGCGACGGAGATGGGCCCGCACCTTGGCGTCCAGGGCCGACAGGGGCTCGTCCAGCAGCAGCAGGCCCGGCGAGGTGGCGAGCGCCCGCGCCAGCGCCACGCGCTGCTGCTCGCCGCCCGAGAGCTGGCCCGGATACTTGGAAATATGCTCGGAGAGATCGACGAGGCTCAGCAACTCGGCGACGCGGGCCTTGATCGCGGGCTTTGCCATGCGCTTGTTGACGAGGCCGTAGGCCACGTTGTCCGACACCGTCAGGTTCGGGAACAGCGCATAGGACTGGAACACGATTCCAAAGTCACGTTCCGAGGTCGGCAGCCAGGAGATATCCGCGCCGCCCATGCGGATGCGCCCCTCGCTCTGGGTTTCCAGGCCGGCGATGCACCGCAGCAGCGTCGTCTTGCCGCAACCCGACGGCCCGAGAAAGCAGATGAACTCGCCCTCGGCGATGGTGAAGTTGACGTCCACGAGCGCATGAAAGTCGCCGAACGCTTTGCTTACGCCGTCCAGCTGCAGGAAGGCGTTCGCGTCGGCATCGGTGCTGGCTCTCATGGCGACGGCCCTCCCCGGGGCGGCCGGGACATCCCCCCGACGCTGCATTCATTCTACACCAGGGCGACGATAGCCAACGCCGGTTGACTTGCGCCAATTAGAAATTTTCGACATTTTCATAAGTGACACTAATAATCGAAGATGCCAATCCATGAATGAGCGACAGCTGCTGGCCTTCACGAACGTGCTGCGCTACGGCACCATGACGAAGGCGGCGGAGCTGATGCATGTGACGCAGTCCGCCGTCAGCCAGATGATCACGAGCCTGGAGGAAGATCTCGGCTTTCCGGTGTTCGATCGCCGGCAGGGCAAGATCACGGCGACCCCGCAGGGCCGCAGCTTTCTCGCCACGGCCGAGGACGTGTTGGCCTCGATCGAGAAGGCGCGGCGCGACGCCACCGAGCTCAGGAATCTGTCGGTCGGCAACTTCCGCATCGCCGCCACCTCGGTCTTCGCCATCGCGCTGGTTCCGAGGGCGCTTGCCCGTTTCAGCGATCGCCACCCCGAGGTCACGACGTCGCTGCAGGCGCACCACTCGCGCGACATCCGTGAGATGGTGGCCTCCGCCATCTTCGATGTCGGCGTTTGCGAGGTCTCGGCCGGCGAGCACCACGGCGACGGCGCGAGCTATACGCTCGACTGCGCGTTGCTGTGCCACCGGGACGATCCGCTCGCCGCCAAGGACGTCGTCACGCCGCAAGATCTCCGGCAGCGGACCGTCGTCACCTTGTATGACCGGCACCCGACGGCGTTCGCGGTTCGCGAGGCCCTGCTCGATTCCGAGATCGCCTGGAAGTCCCATATCGAATGCAATCTGTTCACGGTCGCGCTGCAGCTGGTCCTGCACGGTGGCGCGGTCGGCTGGATCGACCCGTTCACCTTCGCCATGTTCGACCATCCGGCGCTTTGTGTGCGCCGCTTCGAGCCGCGTGTCACCTTGCCGTTCGCCATCCTCAGGCGCCCGGGCGAGGCCACGCCGCGGGTGGCGGAGATGATCGGTCTGATCGAAGAAGAGATCGCCGCGAGGCAACGGGCCGCGCCCGATAACGCCGTCTTTCAGGTCGCCCGGTTATAAGGAATGTCGATAGGGCCCTTGTGGTCCTTATGCCTCGACCCTAAGCTTGGTGACCTGGCGGGGGCCGGACAATGGCCGCTCGCCCAATGAACCGGGAGGAGATAGACATGAACGGACGCTTGTCGCGTTTCGCGGTATCCGCTGGCGCTGCGGCCGGGCTTGCGCTTGGCGCGGCGACGGCCTCGGCCGCGGATCTGACCATCTATTCGACCACCGACGGCGACAACCTCAAGGTGATCGCCGCCGCAGTGAAGAAGGCCCATCCCGACATCAATATCAGTTGGGTCCGTGATTCCACGGGCATCATGGCGGCCCGGGTCCTGGCCGAGAAGGACAACCCCCGCGCCGACGTGATCTTCGCCCTGGCGGCGACGAGCATGCTGACCTTCGACGAGATGGGCATGTTCGCGCCCTATACGCCGAAGGGGGTGGACAAGCTGGACAAGCGCTATCAGGACGGCGGCAACGATCCCGATCACTGGGTCGGCATTTACGGCTGGGCCGGCGCCATCTGCTTCAACACCATCGAGGCCAAGAAGAACAATCTGCCGACGCCGACCAAATGGGCCGACCTCACCGACCCCGTCTACAAGGGCCACATCGTCATGCCCAATCCGGCCTCGTCGGGAACCGGGTATCTCGACGTCTCCAGCTGGATCCAGATCTGGGACGAAGACCGGGCCTGGGCCTACATGGACAAGCTGCACCAGAACATCACCTCCTATACGCACTCCGGCTCCTCGCCGTGCAAGCACGCGGCGTCCGGTGAAACGGTGGTGGGCATCTCCTGGCCGTTCCGTGGCGCCAAGCTGAAGAGCAAGGGCGCGCCGATCGACATCATCGTGCCGGAAGAAGGCATTGGCTGGGAAATGCAGGCCGTGGCCATCATGAAGGGCGCCAAGAACATGGATGCCGCCAAACGCTTCGTCGATTGGTCGGTGAGCGAGGCCGCGATGGAGATCTATGCCCATCGCTACTCCGTCGTCGCCATGCCGGTGAAGACCAAGAAGTGGGACAATTTCCCGCCGGAGGTCCAGACCCGCATGATCAACAACGACTTCCCCTGGGCGGCGCAGAACCGCACGCGCCTGATCAAGGAATGGCGCAAGCGCTACGACGTGAAGACCGAGCCGAAGAAAAAGAAATAGTCGGCTCGACGCGCGAACAGACTTGTCTCCCGCGCCGGCGGCCGAAGTTTCGGTCGCCGGCCGGGCATTCCGTCACGCTCGCGACGCGATGATCGTGACGACGCCCGCCAAGACCACCAGCGCGGCGATAATGCGCCGGGCGCCGAACGGCTCCCCCAGCAGGCGGGTGCCGATGACCGCGGCGATGACGACGCTGGTCTCTCGCAGGGCCGCGACCGAGGCGATGGGCGCACGCGTCATCGCGAAGATGACGATGCCATAAGCCAGAACCATCAGCGTGCCGCCAACCAGTCCGGCGCGCCAATCGCTGACGACCAGCCGCACCGCCTCGCGCCGCCGCCAGGCCAGCACGACGACGGCGACCGGCACGAACGACGCGATATTGAGGAAGGCCGCATAGGCCACGGGCTGGCCAGATACCCGGGCCCCGATGCCGTCCAGCACCGTGTAGGTGGCGATCGCGAGGCCGACGCCGACCGCACCCACCAGGCCGCTTGCCATGGCCCGTGTCGCGTGGCGCGTCGCGGCCAGCAGCATGATGCCGCCCGAGATGACGAGGGTGCCGACCAGCAGGCCGCCCTCCAGCGCCTCGCCCGCGAAAACCATGGCCAGAACGCCCACGCCCACCGGCGCGACACCGCGCGCGATCGGATAGACCAGGCTGAAGTCGGCGTTCTGGTAGGCATGGCCGAGGCAGAGACCGTAGGCCAGCAGGGCCAGGCTCGAGGCCGCGACATAGGGCAGGGCGGCCGGGTCCGGCAGCCCGGTGAAGAGCAAGACGGCGCCGGCGAAGGGCAGCGCGCCGAGCTTGAACAGGAAGAAGGTGACGACGCCGTCGCCGCCGACCTTGACCAGCGCGTTCCAGCTCGCGTGCAGCAGGGCGGCCAGCAGAACCGCGACGACCAGCCAGATCTCCACGCCGCCTCCCGCCTTGCCGACGATGCTACTCGCGCGGCGGGTTGAGGCGTGCGGTTTCCGCCATGAGGTCGACGGCCGCGTCCTGCTTGGTCCGCACGGTCAACGAGGTGGCGCCCGACTCCTCCCAGGGGCCGTAGCGCTGCTTGATGCGGGCCGCCGGGCCGACCAGGGCCTTGGAATCGACCCATTCGTCCGGCACGGCGGCGGCGGCCTCGTCCTTGGCGCCGGCGAGGTAGAGCTCCTGGATGCGCGCCGCCGCGTCGGCGAAGCCACGGCGGATCATCATTTCCTTGTGGAAGTTCTTGTTGCGGTGGCCCATGCCGCCGATATAGAGCGCCTCGCGCGGCTTCAGCCGGTCGAGCGCGGCCTGCACGTCGTCGTCGATCTCGACATGGACGGAGGCCTGGATCTCGAAATTGTGGAAGCCCTTGCCGCCGCCGGCCCGCGCGAAGCCCTGCTCCAGCCAGGGGCGGTATTCGTCGAGCGTGCCGGGCGCGAAGCCCAAGGGCAGCCAGCCGTCCGCCACTTCGCCGGTCAGCCGCACCGTCGCCTCGTTGCCGGAGCCGATATAGATCGGGATCTCCGGGTTCATGTGCAGGATCGACTTCAGCGGCTTGCCGACGCCGAGCGCGCCGTCTTCTCCGGTCGGCAGGGGGATCTGCCGGCCGTCGTGGGTCAGGCCCTCTTCGCGCCGGAACACCTTGCGCATGATCTCGACATAGTCTTTCAGCCAGTAGTACGGCCGGCCCCACGGACGCCCGTACCAGCCCTCGACGATCTGCGGTCCCGAAACGCCGAGCCCGGCGATGAAGCGCCCGCCGCCGGCCATGGCATCGACGGTGCCGGCGCACATGGCGGCATTCGCCGGCGTCCGCGCGGCGACCTGCATGATCCCGGTGCCGAGCTTGATCCGGCTGGTGACCGCGGCGAGGAAAGCGAGCGGCGTCACCGCGTCGGACCCATAGGCCTCGGCGGTCCACACGCTGTCGTAACCGAGCTTCTCGGCCCGCTGCACGCGTTCCACCGGAAGCTCCATATGCGCGCCGGAATAGCCGATGGACAGTCCGAGTTTCATGGCCGTGTCTCCTCGCTTGCTCGAAGGACGGCGACCCTACAGGGGAATGGGACGGGAGGCGAGGTGGCACCGCGGGAGCGCGCGGTCTTGCCGGCTTGCCGTGCTCCGAGAGGGGCAACGGTGGGAAACCGCGCCTAATGACCAAAGAAGATCGTCGCCATGTAGCGGCCAATCATCCTTGTATATCGGACATGACAGTCCAGATTTTCAAGGATGAATCGACGCCACTACGGATTGCCGCAGGGTGGACCTGTAACCCTTGGGCGATGTCATGGCAGGAGGTAGAGTTCAGGAGGATCGCCCAAGGTCGACGGAGCCCGCCCATGAACACCCAGGACCCCGCCCTTTTTCGCCAGCAATGCCATGCCCGCGGCGCCTGGGTCGATGCCGACGGTGGCAGGGGCGAGGTGGTCTATGCGACAAGCTTCATCGAACGGTTCACGGAGACCTGGACATGACCAACAAGGACCTGGAGGGCTTCGTTGCCCGCTTGACCGCGCTTGGCGGCGGATCCGGGGATTCGCGTGCGCTCTATGACGATTGGGCGGCGACCTATGAGGCGAATTTGCAGGGCGACTACGGCTATGTCGCCCCGGCGATCGCCGTCGCCGCCTTCGTCGAGGCCTGCCCGGCGCGCGATGTCAGAATCCTCGATCTCGGCTGCGGCACCGGCCTCGTCGGCGAGGCCCTGGCGGCGGCGGGCTACGGGCGGATCGATGGCGCCGACATCTCGCCCGGCATGTTGGCCGAGGCCCGGGCCAAGCAGGTCTACGAGCGGCTGATCGAGGCCGACCTGACCCGCCCGCTCGGCCTCGAATCCGCTTATGACGCGGCGATCGCCGTTGGTTGTTTCGGCGGTGGCCATGTCGGGCCGGAACACATCGAGGGCATGCTGGATTGCCTGCGCCCGGGCGGGCCGTTGGTGCTCTATATGAACGAGATCCCCTACGACGAGGACGACTATCCCGCCCACTTCGCCCGGCTGGAGGCGGCCGGGCGTTGGCGGGTGCTGTCGACGGCGCGTTCGAACTACATGGCGGTGCTGGAGCGGCCGGGCTGGACGATCGTGGCGGAGCGGGCGGCATGAGCCTGGCCGGCGACCGATTGGTCTGGGACGCCCATGCCGGCTTCGAGCTTAACACGACCGCCGATCTCGACACGCTGGCGATCTGGAAGGCGGCCGGGGTCGATTTCCTCTCGGTCAACGTCGGCTACGACGTCATTCCGTGGGAGCGCACCGTCGCCGCCCTGGCTCTCGCCCGCGACTGGACCCAGCGGACCGCGGGCTACCGGCTGATCGGCCGGGCGGGCGAGCTGGCCGCGGCCCGGGCCGCCGGCGAAATGGCCATCGCCTTCGACATCGAGGGCATGGCGGCGCTCGACGGCCGGCTGGAGATGGTCCGCTTCTATCACGACCTCGGTGTGCGCCAGATGCTCTTCGCCTACAACCTCAACAATGCGGCGGGCGGCGGCTGCCACGACGCGGACGGCGGCCTCACCGACTTCGGCCGTGCCGTGGTGGCGGAGATGAACGCGGTCGGCATGCTGGTCGACTGCTCCCACACCGGCCACCGCACGACGATGGAGGCGATGGAGCTGTCGCGCGCGCCGGTCGTCTTCTCCCATTCCAACGCCCGGGCGCTGCGCAACCACGAGCGCAACATCCTCGACGAACAGGCGCTGGCCTGCGCGGCCACCGGTGGGGTCGTCGGTGTCAACGGCATCGGTCCCTTCGTCGGCGAGGACGACATCTCCACCGCCGGCATCCTCGCCCATGTCGAACACTACCTGGCGCTGATCGGCCCGGCCCATGTCGGCCTCGGCCTCGACTATTTTCACGTCGGCGCGGACGCCTCCGACTTCAACGAAACCGTCGCCGCCAACGCCCGCTTCTGGCCGCCCGCGCAATATCCGGGCGGCGGCGTCTGCTGCGCCGCGCCGGCCCAGTTCGCGGAGATCGCCACCGGCCTGGCCGATAGGGGCCATGACCAGGCGACGATCGACGGCGTTCTCGGCGGCAACTTCCACCGGGTGGCCGCGGCGGTCTGGGGCTGAGATCGCGCGCTACCCCCGCAGGCGTCAGCGATGGCGCACAAAGGTCCCGGCGATCATGTCGTGCAAGCCCTGTTTACTGCTCGTGAAGGCGACCATGATGTAGCCGATGAACAGGATGAGGGCCGAGAGGATCTTCGCGAACTCGCGGGCGACGGCCCGCAGCAGGCCGATCTGCTCGCCGTCGGCATCGGTGACGCGAATGCCGACGACCAGTTTGCCCGGCGTGGCTTGCAGCGGGGACGCGACGAAGAAGGCATTGTAGCCGATCACGATCGCCAGAATCGGAAGATTGAAGACGGCGAGTGCTCCCGATACCGAGGCGCTCTCCGCGTCGGGGATCACGCTCAATCCCGTGGCGTACATCAAGCCGCCCTCGATGGCACCCAGCAGAATCGAATCGATAATCAAGGCCAAGAACCTGATCCAGAATCCTGCCGGCATGACCTCGCCCCCGCTTCGGCGTTGGAATCGCTTTTGCCTCTCTTCCACTGGACACCGATGGCCGGGTGACGTCCAGCCGGGCGCGAGCGCCGAGGCTTGGCGACGACTTGCCAGCCGTCCCGGTAGATGATGATGCCGGGATCGCGGGTCTTCACCATCTCGATCGGATAACCCCAATCGTCCAGGACCGCTTTCAAACCCCGGACATGGGCGATCGGCTTGGCCGCGCGCGAGTCGAACCAGCAGATCGCCCGGTGATGCTCGTCCTCATCGAGGATTTCCGGGCTCTTCAGGTGGAGGCGTAACCATCCGAGGTGGATTTGCAATTGCGCCAGCGCGTAGTCGGGCAGGTCGAACCGATCCCTCAGTTCAAACGCGAGCTGAAAGACACCCAGTCTGGTTGCGGAACCGTCGTTCCGCCTGAGGCCCTGGAATCTGACGAACATCGAAGCACACGATGGACATTCCCTTTTCGCGAGTGGACGCGGCTTTTACGCCATCGAGCCGGGGTTGTCACCAAGAAACCGCGATGAGTCTGCGTTCTCAAGCGTTGCTTCCGGCCGCGACATGGCCACCGCCGGTTCCCGGATCAGCCCTCGTCCTCGGCGAGGAAGCGGCGGACTTCGTCGAGGAAGCGTGGCCAGGCGGGATCGTCCTCCAGCAGCAGGTGGTTGTCGCCTTCGAGGGCGACGAAGCGGGCCCCGGGGATCGCTGCGGCCATGCGACGGCCCCGTTCGAAGGAGACGATGCCGTCGTTGCGGCAATGCAGGACCAGCGTCGGTACGCTGATTTGGCCGGCGAGGTCGCCGACGTCGATCGAGGTCGAGAGATGGCGCAGTCGTGCTGCGTTCTCCGGCGAGGCGGTGACACGCTGCATGTGATTGAAGGAGTCCATTTGCGCGCGGCTGGCGCCCGGCACGAAAAGCGTGGTGAAGAACTGGCGGAAGGCCGGGTTGTCCTGCCCCCAGCCCTGCCGGATCATTTGCAGATACATGTCCTCGCGCGCGATGTCTTCCGCCTCGCCCGAGGCGCGCGTGCCCAGGGTAAAGCCGCCATAGAGCACGAGGCGGCTCACCCGTTCGCGGTGCTGGACCGCGTAGGCGATCGAATAGGCACAGCCCTGGGAGATGCCGACGAGGGGAAACCGCTCCAGCCCGGCGGCATCCACCACGCAGGCCAGGTCCTCGACCATGGCATTCTGGTCCAGCGTTTCGACATCCCAGTCGGAGAGGCCGTTCGCCCGCTGGTCGAAGCGGATGAAGCTGTGGTCGCGGGCGAGTTCCCGCAACAGATGGCCCCAGACCGGGCTTTCCCAGTCGTATTCCAGATGGTTGAGCCAGTTGGGCGCCTTGACCAGCGGCGGGCCCTTGCCGACCACGGCATAGGCGATCAGGGTGCCGTCTTGCGACGTGCAGAAGCGGATGTCCTGCTGGGCGTGGTCGTCCCCGGAGGCGCCGGGCAGCGGCGCGGCGCGCCATTGCCAGGCCTGGACCGGGCGGGAGATGTTCTTCAGGTCGCGTTGTCCGAGGTCTTCGAAGGCGAGGTCGAGGCGGCCGTCTATGCTCTGGCGTACCACGTCGGATATGCAGATCCCGCCGGGCTCCGCCAGGGCTTCGAGCCGTGCGGCGACGTTGACGCCGTCGCCGAAAATGTCGTCGTCCTCAATGACGATGTCGCCGAGATTGATGCCGATGCGATAGCGGATCCGAGTGTCTTCGCTTCGTCCCGCCTCGCGCGTCGCCATCTCCCGCTGGATGTCAGCCGCGCAGGCGACGGCGTCGACGACGCTGGCGAATTCGACCAGCATCCCGTCGCCCGTGGTCTTGACGATGCGTCCGCCATGCGTCGCGATGGTGGGATCGATCGCCGCGCTCCGGTGGTCGCGTTGCCGCTCGAGGGTGCCGGCCTCGTCCGCCTCCATCAGGCGCGAGTAGCCGACCATATCCGCCGCGAGGACGGCCGCCAGGCGCCGTTCGCTCCGATCACTCGCCACGTGTATCTCCCCGAAGTGGTGACGTGGCCGGGACTCTATTCGGTAATGCCCATGGCATCCATGGCTCAAGCGAATCTCAGGGAAAGCGACCGGCGCGATCGAGGGCGCGCTCGCGCACGCAAGCCTCGTAGGCGGGCGTGCCCGGCTCGAGGCCGTCGCGTCGGCAGGCCGCCGCCGCGCGGCCGTAGTTGTCCGGCACATGTCGGTTGAGGCCGTCGCTCGGATTGCGGACGGGATCGTGGCCGCCGCCGACCTGGCAGGCGGCGAGCAGGAGCGAGAGCAAACATCCGGTCACGACGGGCCGTAACATGACGTCCCTCACGCGTTGATCCCCGCCGCGACATAGCCGCCGTCGACGTTCAGCGTGTGACCAGTGATATAGCTTGCCTGTTCGGAGGCGAGGAACAGCATGGCGTCGGCCATCTCCTCCGTCATGCCGTAACGGGCGAGCGGGATCGCCGTCTTGTAGGCGGCGCGGGTCGCGTCGGAATGGCCGATCCGGGTGAGGGGGGTGTCGACCGGGCCGGGGCCGACGGCGTTGACCCGGATGCCGTGCTCGGCCAGTTCCATCGCCATCTGCTTGACCAGCTGGATGACGCCGCCCTTGGAGGTGCCGTAGGCGACGCGGCCCCAGCCGGCGCGCTGGCCGGAGATCGAGGCGGTGGCGACGATGGCGCCGCCGCCGCCCTGCGCGACCATCTGCCGGGCCGCCGCCTGGCCGGTGAGGAAGACACCGGTGACGTTCACCCGCATCACCAGCTCGAACATCGCCACATCCATGTCGAGGACCGACCCGCGCCCGCCGATGCCGGCGTTGGCAACGGCGATGTCGAGGCGGCCGAAGGCCTCGACCGTCTCCGCCACCATGCGCGTGGCGTCCGCCGCCAGCCCGACGTCGGCCTCGATGGCGACGGCCCGTCCGCCGGCGCCCTGGATTTCCGCCGCGGCCTCCACCGCGCTGTCGCCCTTGCGGTCGACCACGGCGACCGCCGCACCCTCCGCCGCAAAGGCACCGACGGCGGCGCGCCCGAGCCCGCTGCCCCCGCCCGTCACCAGCGCCACCTTGTCCCTGAACCGCATGGGTTTCCCCTCTCCCGCCCGCGTTTGTGCCTGAACCCGGCTTGGGCTAAGACAATCGGGAAATCATACCCGAGGCGCCGCGCGCCCGCACAGACGGAGGAGATTCCCATGACCGCCTGCATCGTCGGCTGGAGCCATGGCCGTTTCGGCAAACTGGAAGACCGCGATCTCGAAAGCCTGATCGTCGAGGTGGCGACCAATGCGCTGGCCGATGCCGGCGTCGGGCCGGAGGATGTCGACCAGATCTTTCTCGGCACCTTCAACGGCGGCATGGACCCGCAGGACTTCGCCGCCTCGATGGTGCTGCAGGCGGACGAGCGGCTGCGCTTCACGCCCGCGACCCGGGTCGAGAACGCCTGCGCTACCGGCTCGGCGGCGATCTATCAGGGCGTCAATACCATCCTGGCCGGCCGTGCCCGCACCGTGCTGGTCGTCGGCGTCGAGAAGATGACGACGCTGTCGAGCCGCGAGGTCGGCGACATCCTGATCAAATGTTCCTACGTCAAGGACGAGAACAAGGACGGGATGAGCTTTCCGGGCCTCTTCGGCCTGATCACCGAGCTGTACTACCAGCGTTACGGCGAACAGAGCGAGGCGCTCGCCCGCATCGCCGCGAAGAACCACAAGAACGGCTCGGTCAATCCTTTTGCCCATATGCAGAAGGACCTCGGCTACGACTTCTGCAAGGAAGTCTCGGACAAGAACCCCTATGTCGCCGGGCCACTGAAGCGCACCGACTGCTCGATGATCTCCGACGGCGCCGCGGCGCTGGTGCTGACTGATGTGCAGTCGGCGCTCGGCATGTCGAAGGCGGTCGCGTTCCGGGGCATGGCGCATGTGAACGACATCCTGCCGATGGCCAAGCGCGACATCGTCGCCTTCGAAGGGCCGGAGCTTGCCTGGAAGCAGGCCCTGGAACAGGCCAGCCTCGACCTGCTCGACCTCGACCTGGTGGAAACGCACGACTGCTTCACCAGCGCCGAGCTGATCGAATACGAGGCGATGGGCCTGACCGAGAAGGGCCAGGGCGCGCGCGCGATCCTGGAAGGCTGGACCGAGAAGGACGGCAAGCTGCCGGTCAATCCGTCGGGCGGCCTGAAGGCCAAGGGGCATCCGATCGGTGCGACCGGCGTCTCCATGCACGTCATGGCGGCGATGCAGGTGACCGGCGAAGCGCAGGCCATGCAGGTCAAGGACGCGAAGCTGGCGGGCGTGCTGAACATGGGCGGTGCGGCGGTCGCCAGCTATTGCTCGATCCTCGAAAGGATCAAGTAGGGGGAGCCGGCGATATGTCCGAGACCTACAAGGCGCTGTGGGCGCAAGAGAATGCCGACGGCAAGGCGGAGGTTGCGCTTCTGGAGCTCGGCCCCGACGACCTGCCGGCGGGCGACGTGACCGTCCGGGTCCGCTATTCCACCGTCAACTACAAGGACGGCCTGGCGGTGATGGGCAACAAAAGCCGGATCATGCGCAAGCTTCCGATGGCGCCCGGCATCGACTATGCGGGCGTGGTCGAGGCCTCGGACAGCGACGCCTTCGCCGCCGGCGACGAGGTCGTGCTGACCGGCTGGGGCGTCGGCGAGGGCCATTCCGGCGGCTTCGCCCAACGCACCCGCGCCAAGGCCGACTGGCTGGTCAAACGCCCAGACGGGCTGAGCCTGCAGCAATGCATGGCGATCGGCACCGCCGGTTTCACCTCCATGCTCTCGGTGATGGCGCTGGAGGACCGCGGCGTGACGCCGGACGCGGGGCCGATCCTGGTCACCGGGGCCGGCGGCGGCGTCGGCGGCATCGCCATCGCCCTGCTGGCCAACCTCGGGCACGAGGTCTGGGGCCTGACCGGGCGCGAAAGCCTGGCCGATTACCTGACGGGCCTGGGCGCGGCGGGCATCGTCCCCCGTGCCGAGCTGGCCGAGGCGGGCCGCCCGCTCGCCGCCGAACGCTGGGCGGGCGGCATCGACGCGGTCGGCGGCCAGGTGCTGGTCAACCTGCTGGCGGCGACCAAGTACGGCGGTGCAGTGGCAGCCTGCGGCCTCGCCGGCGGTTTCGACCTGCCGGGCACGGTGATGCCCTTCATCCTGCGCGGCGTCGACCTGCTGGGGATCGAGAGCGTCTATTGCCCGCAGCCCCGCCGGGGCGAGGCCTGGGCCCGCCTGGCGCGCGATCTGCCGCTCGACAAGCTGGACGCCATGATCCATGTGCACGGCCTGGCCGAGGTCCCGGCACTGGCCGCCGATATCCTGAAGGGCCAGGTCCAGGGCCGCGCGGTGATCGACCTGGAGGTGTAGGGGATATATCCGCCCCGGGATCTTCGAGTATCGTCGACAGGTGGAGGTGAACCCCGGAAATGGCCGAGAATGAGGTGAGCGCCATACGGGCGTTTCGCGACCGGTTGGCGTCGCACGGGCGCTGCATCGGACCCAGCATCACCTGCGCGGACCCGGCGCTGACCGAGGCGATCGCGCCGGTGGCCGACTTCCTCTGGATCGACACCGAGCACAGCCCGATATCGATCGAAACCCTGAGTGGTCATCTGCTGGCGGCCAGGGCCTGCGAGCGGGCCGCGCTGGTCCGGGTCGAAAGTAGTGCGAGCGGGACGATCAAGCGCATTCTGGATGCGGGCGTCGACGGCATCATCGTGCCCCAGATCCGCGGCTACGACGAAGCCGCCGGTGCCGTCGCCGATTGCCGTTATCCACCGCTCGGCCGCCGCGGCTTCGGGCCGAGGCGGGGGATGGACTACGGTCGCAAGGCGTTGAGCGACTATTTGGCAGAAGCCGAGCGGGATCTGTTCGTAGCCCTGATGGTGGAGCATGTCGACGCAGTGGCCGAGATCGAGGCGATCGTCGCCATCCCGGGCCTGGATTCGGTGGTCGTCGGACCCATGGACCTCAGCGCTTCCCTTGGGCGTTTGGGCGAGGTCGAGCATCCCTCGGTGGTCGAGGCGATCGAGACGATCATCGCTGCCGCGCGGCGCAACAACCTGCATGTCGGCATGGGCATGGGGGCCAATCGCGACTTCGCCGCTCATTGGCTCGAGCGCGGCGTGGACTGGGTGCAGCTCGGCTGTGACTTCGAGTATCTGGTTCAGGGTGTGAGCCGGCTGTTTGCTTCCCTGCGCTGACTCTTAATCAGCGGGTCCGGGGTTCGAGTCCCTGTGCGCCCACCAAAGACATCAAGGGCCTGGCTGGAGACGGCTGGGCCTTTTGGTATTGGGGGCGTGAGAGTGAAGCATCGCACCAACGAAATGGGTATCCTGTCGTTCGATTTGAGGTTTTCCTCCCGCGCCCACACCCGGTTTCTGGCGTCACAGGGATCTATTCCTCGGTCGGCGTGGGTTCGATGATTGTTCCATTCATCAAGACCACCAGCCAGTCCGCCCGGGAACTCCAGGAATCATCCGTTTCGAAGATCTTCAACGTCATCTGGTAGTACCAGTGATACTTCAATTCTTTGCATATATGCCGGTGAAGTCCGATGTGCCAAACTCGACCCTCGCTGCCGCTTGGTGTTTCGCCCTGGCCCAATCCAGGGAAAGAGCGGTCGCCGCTGGCACGGACAGGGGTATCGGTTCCAAACCAGGCTTCCATTTGGGGCTCGCCATGAAATCTCGTTTCGACATGGACAATTCGAAGTGCTGGCTGCCGGAATTGTCGGAGCGATACATCGTGGAAAAGACGACCGGATCGCTTGCACAAGCCTCCGCAGTGGAGCAAAGAAATGCAAACGCCAAGAACCCGAAACCAAACTTTCGGCCGGGTTTCGCAAGATTCATGAGTGCGACAGTCCCCAAATGTCCTTTCAGTGCGATGCAAGATTGTAGACTTGCGGGGAGGCGGATACAACAATGTATCGGATCTCGCGCCTGTGGTTCCGGGGATTGATCTTCCGGTTCCGCATAATGTTCCGAGAGGCAGCGCTGGTTGGTTGGACAACGAAGCCGCGCTGCCAAGGTGTGTTCCGCTTTTTCGCCAGACCGCCATAGTCCTTGTTTCTTTTCAACCGTTCTGCTGCTGTTGCACCTGTGGCGATGTGGGCAAGGCGAGAAGCGGCTTATCCATCAAATCTACAGGCTCGCCAGTACCATAGGCCTCCGCCGGGGTCCGGCCGCCAAGCGCCGAATGTGGCCGCTCGGTGGTGGTACGAGCGGCGGACGGAACAGCCCCGTTACAGGGGCACTGGATCGGCGAGAGGTTTGCTATTCCTGGCATCCGCTGTCGGGTCGGGTGGTCTTGCGTTCCGTGGGAGGGCTTGGATGGGGGCGGCGGGCAATGGGCAGAAGGCTGGAAGCTCGGACAAGTGTTCGACGCGGGCTCAGATCCGACACACGGTCTTGCACAAGTTCGGAAGTCCTCGGAAATTCCCAAGTTTCTTCGTATGCATACAGTCTGGATTCAATACCTCGAAATCAGCCGACACCGTTGACGGACAGGTCCAGGATCGCGCAAGTGTCGGCCTGGAGGTGCGGCCTCGTCGGGTGGGTGGGATCAATAGGCGGCGAACAGCGGCCCCATGCGATCCGCGTCGAAGCGGAAGCGGACCGTCAGCCAGAGCTTGCGGGTATCGCTGGAAAAGCCGACCGCATCGTAGTCCGCGTACTGGACGCCGAGGTACAGCGTTCCGTAACTGAGCGGGGTCGCCTTGAACAGACCGACATTCCATTCCGAGCCATACTGGGTGCCGCTCTCTTCGGCCCAGAAACGGTGGTATGCGGCGGTCAGGCGGAAGCCGTCGTACCAGCCACGACCGGGCAACGGCGCGTCCACGCCGGCATAGAGGTCTCGCAAGCCGTTCGCTGGCGTCCGCAGGAAGCGGTCGGTCGAGCCGTTGAACTTGTGCCCGGTGGCGAGCGGCAGCTGGAAGGCGTCCGCTCCGTCGCCGTCCAGGGATTCGTAGCCCAGGCGAAGGCGAATGCCGCGATAGGAGACGCTCGGCTCGATCCGGTAGAACCACAGTCCGAAGTTGCCGGGGTTGTCGCCGAAATCAACCTGGTGTGCGATGTCGCCGCCGAGGGAGAAGGTCCAGTCCGCGCTCAACGGCAGGTCGCCTGTCATCCGCAGGCCTGTCGTCGCCGACGACATCACGTCGGCGCTTCGTCTCTCGAAGTCCAGCAGCAGGGCGAAGGGGGAAAGCGTCAATCCAGGCACGATGTCATGGCGTGCGCGCAGGCCATGACCGCGAAGGCCGAGGCGCCCAAGGGGCGAGTCGGCACCCGCGACGCCGCGCACCTTGTCGAAATAGGCATACTCGAGCTCAGCGACGCCGTCGAAGCTCGCCTGCGCGCGGAAGGCATCGAAACTCTGCTGGTTCTGGCGGAAGTCGACGCTGCCGACGAAGCGTTCGTCGTCCCACTGGATCGTCTGACGCCCGAGCTTGAAACGCGTGCCCGGAACGACCCCGTCGGCGGAGAGATAAAGCTGATTGAGTTCGAAGCCGGGCGGGTCGACGATCAGCGGATAGCGCGTGCGACCACCGGTCGAGTCGTTGAAATCCCGCCTCCCGAAATCCGTGATCCATTCGACGTCGGCGCCGAGGGCGAAACCCAGCACCCGGCCGCTTTCGACGCCGAGGCGCGTCCGCGCGGTATCGGCGTTACCATCCTTGGGGACGGCGTCACTGTCGACGAATTCATGGCGGTAGCGAATATCGAAGGCGGGCCGTGCACCGCGCAGCAAGGCGCCGAAGTCACTCTCCGCCGGTGCGCGCGGCGCGGCGAAGCTCACCGTCGCCAGGGCCCGATCGACCTTGCGTGCCGCCCAGGGGGCGGGCGGGCGCGGCGCGGCGCCAGCGCGCGGTATCGTCGTGCCCAGGCCCGGCGCGTCGAGCACCACCGTGCGGGATGCCGTCGTCACCTCGACCTCGCCGTCCAGCAGCAGGACACCGTATTCGCCGTCGATCGGCCCGGCCCAGAAGTCGGTGCCGCGAATGCCGATGACGCCGATGGGCGTGCGAACGCGAACGATCGCCGGCCGCTTCCGGCCGAGCGTGCCCGTGACGAACCGGAAGGCCCCCTTGACGGTAGCGCCGACCTGGTTCGTCGTTCCCGACATCGCATAGACGAAATCGTCCAGGCGCACCCGCGCATTCTCGCCGAGGTTCAGCCGGGTCTCGTCCTCGAAGGTGATTTCGAGACGCGAGGCGTCGCCCGTACGCACGACCTCGCTTTGAAAAACCGGCGCTTGAGGTGCGAGTGCGCGGCGGATGCCCGGCCGCTCCGCCTCGCTCGTGCCCTGCGCCGCCGATACGTTGCCGATCTCGTTCGTGGCGACGACCGGGGCCGGCAATAGGGTGAGAAGGACGAGTGCCGCCCGAAATACAAATCGCATTACAGGCGGCCCATTCAGCCCTCACCCCGCGCCAGCACGTGGCCGCCATAGTCCGCGATCGGTTGCGGCGGCAGCGCGAACTTGCGTCGCTTGGAATGGCTGAGCCCGGCGGCGACCAGCATCTCCGCCGTCTTGACGCCGACCACGACGGGGTCGAGGACCGGCACGCCCGTGGTTTCCGAAAGCTCCCGGTCGTAGTCGCAGAGGCCGGCGCAGGCGAGGATGACGACCTCGGCGCCGTCCTGCTCGACGATCCGTAATACCAGTCGACATTGATGTCAACTCGCGGTTGGATTCCCTTGCTGGCTGATTTCTGACTCAATTGTGGTGATTCGGAAGAGGGGGATCACCATGGGTCGGGGTATTGCCTTGCGCGAGGATTTCGATGCGGCGGCGTTGCGACGTCTGGCCAAGGGATCGAGGGATGCTAAACAGATCCGGCGCTTGCTTTCGCTTGCTGTGATCTACGAGGGCGGGAGTCGGACGGAGGCCGCGCGGACGGGGGACGTCGGCCTTCAGGTGATCCGTGACTGGGTGCTGCGTTTCAACGCGGAGGGCCCGGCCGGCCTGATCGACCGCAAGGCGCCGGGCGCGGCGAAGAAACTGGACCCGGCGCAACGGGACGCCTTGGCGGCCCGGGTGGAAGCGGGACCGGATCCGGCGCGCGACGGCGTCATGCGCTGGCGGCTAGCGGATCTGGTCGACTGGATCGGCGAGAGCTTCGCGATCACGCTCGACCAGCGGACGGTGAGCCGGGAGCTGAAGGCGATGGGCTTCGCCAGGATGACGATGCGGCCGCGCCATCACGCCCAGGAGCCGGGGGTGATCGAGGACTTCAAAAAAAATTCCCCGAGCTGGTCGCGCGGGCTCGCAAAGCACTCCCCGACGGCACCGGGATAGAGATCTGGTGGCAGGATGAAACCCGCGTCGGACAGAAGAACAAGCATGCCCGGCGCTGGGCCCGGCGCGGCACACGGCCACGCACCCCGCACGATCAGCGCACCAAGTCGGCCTATATCTTCGGCGCCATCTGCCCCGAGCGCGGCACCGGCGCCGCCATCGTCCAGCAACGCTGCAACACCGCCGCCATGCAGCAGCATCTGGAGGAAATCTCCGTCCAGGTTCAACCCGGAGCCCATGCCTTGATGCTGCTCGACCGGGCCGGCTGGCACACCACGAAACGGCTCGACGTCCCGGCCAACATAACCCTCCTGCCGCTGCCGCCGAGATCGCCCGAACTCAATCCTGCCGAGAACGTCTGGCAGTACATCCGAAACAACTGGCTCTCCGACATCGTCTTCGAAGACCAGGACGACATCACCGATCATTGCTGCAAGGCCTGGAACAACCTCATCGCACAGCCGGACAGAATCAAATCCATCGGACGAAGATCATGGGCCATCGGGTTCTGATCATTGTCGATTGGTATAAGACGGCCTCGGTCAATTCGGCAAGCGTGCGTTCCCGCTCGATCGCCGCGGCCTCGACGTTCACGTTGATCGCGCGCACGGAGGCGCACTTCGCCTCGAAACCGTAGTAACGCACCATGTCCTGCTGGTAGGGGATGAACTGGTCCAGCATGGTGAGGCTGGTGAAGCGATGGCCGAGCTGGCAGGCGAGCGCCATGCTCGATTCCGAGATCGAGACGACGGGGATCGACAGCACCTCGCGCAGCGCATGGATGCCGACATTGCCGAAACCGGCGAGCACGACGGCGTCGAAACTCTCCTCGCCGACGCGGCGGCGCACCGCTTCGATCATGTGCGGCGCGCTCATGTAGTCGCCGTAAGCCGAGTCGATGTTGCGCGTGCCGCCGGGCGACGCCATGCCGACGATTTCGGTGCCCTCGGCCGCGGCGCGCCGGGCCGAACGTTCGATCACCTCCAGCACGATTCCGGACGTGTTCGGATTGACCACCAGAATACGCATCGCTCTCTCCCCTCGGGTTCGCCCGCGACATTCTGGCCCGATCCCTGCTCCGAGGCGAGGGAAAGGCTTGAAAAGCCGGCCCCAGCCGTGAAAATGGAATTTCGCCGAAGGAGGAGATCGAGCCGATGAGCACCCGCTACGACGAGGCCTATGGCGCCTGGCGCGCCGATCCCGAAGCCTTCTGGGCGGAGGCGGCGGAAGGCGTCGACTGGTTCCGCCGTTGGGACCGGGTGCTGGACGCGGACCGCGCCCCGCTCTATCGCTGGTATGCGGGCGCCGAGACCAATACCTGCCACAACGCCGTCGACCGCCATGTCGCGGCCGGGCGCGGCGATCAGCCGGCGGTGATCTACGATTCGCCCGTCGCCGGCAACATCAAGCGGGTCCTGACCTTCGCCCAGCTCCAATCCGAAGTCGCCCGGGCCGGCGGCATGCTGCGCGCGCTCGGTGTCGCTAAGGGCGACCGGGTCATCATCTACATGCCCATGGTGCCGGAGACGCTGGTCGCCATGCTGGCCTGCGCGCGCATCGGCGCCATCCATTCCGTGGTCTTCGGCGGCTTCGCGGCGAACGAGCTGGCGACGCGGATCGACGATGCCAAACCGAAGGCGATCCTCTCCGCCTCCTGCGGGATCGAGCCCGGCCGTGTCGTCCCCTACAAGCCCCTGCTCGACGGCGCGATTGAGATGTCGAGCCACAAGCCCGAAAAATGCGTCGTGCTGCAACGCGAGATGGAGACGGCGGAGCTGATCCCCGGCCGCGACCTCGACTGGGACGAGGCGATGGCGGCGGCGACGCCCGCCGATATCGTGCCCGTGGCGGCGACCGACCCGCTCTATATCCTCTACACCTCCGGCACCACCGGCATTCCGAAGGGCGTGGTGCGCGACAACGGCGGCCATCTGGTGGCGCTGAAATGGTCGATGAAGAACATCTACGACATCGACCCGGGCGAAACCTATTGGGCGGCGAGCGACGTCGGCTGGGTCGTCGGCCATTCCTATATCGTCTATGCGCCGTTGTTCCACGGCTGCGCCACCATCGTCTACGAGGGCAAGCCCGTCGGCACGCCGGACCCGGGCGCCTTCTGGCGGGTGATCTCGGAACATGGCGCCGCCGCCCTCTTCACCGCGCCGACCGCCTTCCGCGCGATCAAGAAGGAAGATCCCGAAGGCGCGCTGATTGGGAACTACGACCTCTCCAAGTTCCGCACCCTGTTCCTCGCCGGTGAGCGGGCGGACCCCGACACCCTGCAATGGGCGGAACGGATCCTGGACCGCCCGGTGATCGACCATTGGTGGCAGACCGAAAGCGGCTGGCCGATCGCCGCCAACTGCATGGGCCTCGGCCAGTTCCCGGTGAAGCACGGCTCCTCCACCAAGGCGGTGCCGGGCTACGACATCCAGGTGGTGGACGAGCAGGCGAAACAAGTGCCGGCGGGCGAGACCGGCGCCATCGTCGTCAAGCTGCCCCTGCCGCCCGGCTGCCTGCCGACGCTCTGGCAGGCCGACGACCGCTATGTCGAGAGCTACCTGGAAGAGTTCCCCGGCTACTACAAGACGGCGGACGCCGGCTATCTCGACGAGGACGGCTACGTCTTCATCATGAGCCGCACGGACGACATCATCAACGTCGCCGGCCACCGCCTGTCGACCGGCGGCATGGAGGAGGTACTGTCCGCCCACCCGGACGTCGCGGAATGCGCGGTGATCGGCGTCGCCGACCAGCTGAAGGGCCAGGTCCCGCTCGGCCTCGTGGTCCTGAAGTCGGGCGTGACGCGCGGCGAGGGCGAGATCTGCCAGGACCTGGTCGGCATGGTCCGCGGCCAGATCGGCCCGGTCGCCTCCTTCCGCACCTGCGCCGTCGTCGCCCGCCTGCCGAAAACCCGCTCCGGCAAAATCCTGCGCGGCACCATGCGCCGGATCGCCGACGGCGAAGAGTGGTCGATGCCGGCGACGATCGACGATCCGGTGATCCTGGACGAGATCACGGGCACGTTGGGCGAGGTCGGGTATCCGGGGAAGGGGTGAGGGGGCTCACGGCCGCTCGATCACCATCTCGAACACTTCCCCCCGATACCTCACCCAAAACCTTTGCATGTCCGTCTGCATCAGGGCGTTGAGCTTGGCGCTGTTCTGATAGTCGCGGTGGAAGGTGTAGCGGCCGCTCTTGTCGACGGCGGTGCCGGGGGCGGCGAGCGCGCGTTCGATGTCGGGGAAGACGCCGCTGGCGAGTTCGCCCTCGGGGATGTCGATGAGGGGGGTGCCGGCGGCGGACGACGCGACGCGGCGGGCGGTCAGGGTCGGGCTTTTCGGATAGTGGCCGAGGCGTTGCATGTCGCGGTTCACGGCCAGCAGGGCCTCGCCTTCGGAGAGGCCGCGGGCCTTGTGGCGGGCGAGGCTGGCGGCGTGGTCGCCACGAAGGGTCCGCAGGCGGGCGACGTCGGTGGCGATCGAATGTTCGGCGATCCAGCGGGCGCGCAGGCCGTCCGGGTCGGCGGGGTCGTGATCGGGGCCGGCCAGCAGGGTGCGGACGGCGCCGGTGGCGAGGTCGCGGGCGAGGATGGCGCTCGGATAATAATCGGGACCGGGTGGGGCCATCAGTTCCGAAGCAGGGCCGACGGCGTCTTCCAGGTGGCCGGAGATGGTGGTGAATTTGGTGCTCCAGTCGGCACGCTCGTCGAGGCGTCGGGTCTTGTTGTTCCAGCGGGCCTGGACGCCGTATTGCTCGGCCCGGGGGCGGGTCGGGACCGTCAGGCGGATGGCGTATTCCAGGCTGCCGGCTTCGCCATGGCGCAGGCGGACGCGGGGCAGCGTGTAGAGCCGGCCGCGATAGGTGTCGAGCCAGCGGCCCTCCAGCGGCGAGGCCGGCCAGTCGCGGAGTGTTTCGACCCTGCCCGTCGCGGGGTCGAGGCGGCGCAGCGAAAACCGGTCGGACAGGACATAGGCATGCGCCGGCGGGCTGAAATGCTCGTAGCCGAGGCCGAAGGAAAAGCCGCGCGTTTGCCGTTCGACGTAGAGGACACGCGTGCCGTCGCGGTCCCAAATCGGCGCGTGATAGCCGGTGCGGCTGTCGATGCCGGCCCGCAGCACCACCGTCACCACGATCAGGCCCAGGAGGCCGGCGCCACCAAGAGCCCAAAACAACCAACGTCTTTGCATGCCGGTCCTCCTTGCGTCGGACCATGCCCCGGGGCCATATGTGGCGCCGTTCGCGGGCCGATGCAAGCGGCGTGATCCGCGCGGCGCAGCGGGAGAGGCGGGGCATGGACGAGGCGGGGGACGAGGGGGGCGACGAGGGGCGAAGAGGCATGGGGCTCCTCCGCATCGTCGCGCTCGTGTTTCTGCCGTTCGCCGGCGGCTACTACCTCTCCTACCTCTATCGCTCGACCAACGCGGTGATCGCGCCGGACCTGATCTCGGAACTCGGCCTGACGGCGGGGGAGCTCGGTCTCATGACGGCGGCCTATCCGCTGGCCTTCGGGCTGTTCCAGGCGCCGCTCGGCCTGCTGCTGGACCGTTTCGGGCCGCGCCGCGTGCAGACCGTGCTGCTGGCGCTCGCGGCGCTCGGCGCCATCGGTTTCGGCCTGGGTCAGGACATGACCAGCCTCACCCTGTCGCGGGCGCTGATCGGCGTCGGTGTGTCGGGTGGGCTGATGGCCGGCTTCAAGGCGGTCACCATGTGGTTTCCCGAACGGCGCTGGCCGCTCGCCAACGGTTGCTACCTGGCGGCGGGCGGCCTCGGCGCGCTCAGCGCGACGGTGCCGCTCGAATTCGCGCTGACCTTCGCCGACTGGCGTCAGGTCTATCTGGGCCTCGGTGGGGTGAATATCGTCGTCGCCGGCCTCGTCTGGTGGCTGGTGCCGGAGCGCGCGGCCGGGAGCGAGGGCAGCTCGCTACGCGATCAGTTTGCCGGCCTGGCGCGGATCTACCGTGATCGCCTGTTCTGGCGGTTCGCGCCGATCTGCATTTCCGCCTTCGGCGCCTCCCTCGCGTTCCAGGGGCTGTGGGCCGGGCCCTGGCTCGCCGACGTCATCGGGCTCTCGCGCGACGGCGTCGCGGCACATCTCCTCCTCACCACGGCGCTGCTGGTGGGCGGCTCCATCCTGATCGGCCTGGTGGCCGACCGGCTCACCGCGCGCGGCGTCCCGCTCGCCACCATCATCGCCTGGGGGACGGCGATCTTCGTGCTGGCGCAGCTGCCGCTAGTGTTCGACTGGCGCTGGGCCATGCTGGTGCCCGTGGCCCTGGTCGGACTGCTGTCGAATGTCGGATCGCTCGCCTACGCGCAACTCAGCGGCCATTTCGGCCCGGCGCTCGCCGGCCGGTCCAACGCCGGCCTCAACGTCCTGGTCTTCCTCGGCGCTTTCGCCCTCCAATACCTGGTCGGCGCGGTGCTCGACCTCTGGGGGCCAGGCGAGGACGGCCGCTATCCGGCGATTGCCTTCCAGGCCGGCTTCGGCCTCGCCGTCGCGATCCAGGTCGTCGCCTGGATCTGGTTCGTCGCCTGGGGCCGGCGCCGTTAGTTGGCTTTCAGGATCCGCCGCGACAACGCCCAGCGATGCACCTCCGAGGGACCGTCGTAGATGCGGAAGGCGCGGATGTCCTTGTAGATCTTCTGCACGACGGTTTCGCCGGTGATGCCGGTGCCGCCCAGCACTTGCACGGCGCGGTCGACGACCCGGCAAAGCGCTTCGGAACACAGCACCTTGGCCATCGAGCTTTCCGTGCCGCCGCGCCCGCCCTGGTCGAGCACCCAGGCGGCGTGCCAGATCGCCAGGCGCGAGGTGTGCAGGTCCATATGGTTGTCGGCGAGCTGGAAGCCGACGCCCTCGTGCTCGCCGATCGGCTTGCCGAAGGCGTGGCGGTTGCGTGCATAGTCGACCGCGACATCGTGCGCGCGGCGGGCTTGGCCGAGCCAGCGCATGCAATGGGTCAGCCGCGCCGGCGCCAGGCGCACCTGGGCATAGCGGAAGCCCTGGCCGACCTCGCCAAGGATGGCGCTTTTGGGGACCCGCACGTCCTTGTAGTCGACGATCGAATGGCCGCCGGTGAGGTTGGTGTCCATGGTTTCCAGAACGCGCACGACCTCGGTGCCGGGCGCGTCGGCCTCGAACAGGAACATGGTGGCGCCGACGTCGTTGCCGGCCGCGTCCAGGGTCTTCGCCATGACGATCTGGAAGGCGGCGCCCAGCATGCCGGTGATCAGCCACTTGCGCCCGTTGATGACGTAGTCGTCGCCGTCCTCGCGCGCGATGGTCTTCATCATGGAGGGGTCGGAGCCGGCGCCGCCGTCCGGCTCCGTCATCGAGAAGGCGGAGCGGACCTCGCCCGCGACCAGTGGGCGGAGGAAGCGTTCCTTCTGGTCCTCGTCGGCGATGACCTCCAGCATGTGCATGTTGGCCTCGTCCGGGGCGGAGATGTTCAGGGCGTGCGCGCCGAGGATGGAATAGCCGGCCTCCTCGAAGACCACGGCCTTGGCGACATGGCCGATGCCGAGGCCACCGAACTCGACCCCGCAATGGGGTGAGAGCAGGCCGGCGTTTCGCGCCTTGGCGACCAGGTCGGCGCGCAGCGCGTCCGTCGGGCCGTGCTCGTCCTGGCGCGGATCGCCTTCCATCGGCATGATCTCGTCGCGGATGAAGCTCGCCGTCCGCTCCTTCAGTTCTTCCAGTTCCGGCGGCAGCTCGAAGTCGATCATGGCGCGCGTCTCCTCTGTCTCTGTTCGCCCTAGATAGCATTCGCCGCGTCCGGCGCAAATCGCCCGGCGCCGACTTTCGCCCGTGCGCCGGGCGTGCTAAGCCCAGGGCCTTCAATCCCGGGAAAGGTGGCCCTGTGACGCGGCCGTCTGGAAGATCACGCCGAGTGCCGCCGACCGTCCTCCGCCGGGGATGGAGGCTGGCGCTCCTTATCATGTTGGGCATTTGGGCTTCCGGGCCGGCAGCGGCGGCGGAAACCGTCCACATCGGCGTGCTCTATCCCTTGAGCGGCGCGTCCGCCGGTGCCGGCCAGGCGGCCCTCGCGGCGATCCAGGCCGCCGTCGATGTCGTCAACGGCGCGCATTTCGGCGACCTCCCGCTCGCCCGCAATGCCGGCCTCGCCGGCCTCGGGAACGCCAAGGTCGAACTGGTTGTCGCCGATACCGGGGGCGAGCCGGCCCGCGGGCGGATCGAGGCGGAGCGGCTGATCGCCGAGGACGGCGTCGTCGCCCTGCTGGGGGCCTATCATTCGAGCGTCACCGCCGTCGCCAGCCAGGCGGCGGAGCGTGCCGGCATTCCCTTTCTAACCGGTGTCTCCTCGGCGCCCTCGCTAACCCGGCGAGGATTGCGCTGGTTCTTCCGCGCCGGTCCGCACGACGGCCACTTCTCCCGCGTCATGTTCGACTTCCTGGTCGAGTTCTCCGGCCGGCACGACGCGGCGCTCGGCGCGATCGCCATCCTGCACGAAGACTCGGCCTTCGGCGTCGGCAGCGGCAAGGTGCAGGCCGAGATGGCGCAGGCGCGCGGCATTCCCGTCGCGGCCAAGCTCGCCTACCGGGCCGAGACCAGCTCCCTCGTCGCCCAGCTGGCGACGGTGATGGGCAGCGAGGCCAAGACTTTGATGCCGACCGCCTATTCCCAGGACGCGTTGTTGATGATGCGCACGGTGAACGAGCTCGGCTACGAGCCGGAGATCGTGCTGGCGCAGAACGCGGGCTTCATGGACCCCGCAGTCATGGCCGAACTGGGCCCGCTCGCCGAAGGCATCATCTCGCGCGCGCCCTTCGCCCACGACATCGCGGACCGCGCCGCTCTCATCGCGGAGGTCGATACGCATTATCGCCGCCGCTCCGGCGGGCAGGCGATCCATGATCCGCCGATGCGCGCTTTCGTCGGCGCCTTGGTCCTGCTGCGGGCGATCGACCAGGCGGGCGATACCGCGCCCGAGGCGATCCGGCGGTCCTTGCGGCAGACCTTCATTCCGGGCAACGAGCTGCCGATGCCCTGGCGTCATGTCCGCTTCGATCCCGATGGCCAGAACGACGGCGTCGCCGCGATCCTGGTGCAGTACCAGGACGGCGCCTATCGCACGATCTATCCCTTCGACCTGGCGACGCGGGCGGTGCTGCACCCCTATCCCGCCGGTATCGGTGTCGACGGCCAGTAAGGCGGAACAACAGGCGATGAAGCATATTCTCGACGGCGTCACCGTGCTCGACTTCACGCAGTTCATCGCCGGGCCGGTGATGACCCGGGCGATGGCGGAGATGGGCGCCGAAGTGATCAAGGTCGAGCTGGCGCCGAACGGCGACTTCGCGCGGCAGATGCCGGTCATGAAGGACGGACGCAGCGCCTATTTCGTGCAGCAGAACCAGGCCAAGCGCGGCCTCTGCCTGGACCTGCGCGACGATCGCGCCCGCGAGCTCATGCTTCGCCTGGTGGAGAAGGCGGACGTACTGGTCGAGAATTTCTCCCCCGGCACGATCGGCCGTTTAGGCCTCGGCTGGGAGGCGGTGCATGCCATCAACCCGCGCCTCATTATGTGCTCCATCTCCGCTTTCGGGCAGGAGGGGCCGCTCGCCGACCAGCCGGGCTTCGATTACATCGCCCAGGCCTACACGGGCGTCACCCACCTGATCGGCGAGCCGGGGGAGCCACCGCCGGTGACCGGGGTCGCGATCGGCGATGTCGGCGCCGGGATCTCGGCGCTCGCCGCGGTCAACGGCGCGCTCTACCACCGTCTGGCGACGGGTGGAGACGGGCAGTATCTCGACATCGCGCTGATCGATTTCTATTTCTATTCCCACTCCCTCTCGGTCGAGGTGTGGAGTGCCAGCGGCGGCGCCATCCAGCCGAACCGGACCGGCTCGCACCACCAGCACGTCGCCCCGGTCGGTGTTTTTCGCGGCAGCGAAGGCTTCCTCTTCATCTGCGCCGTTTCCGACGACATGTGGCAGCGCCTGGTCCGCGCCATGGGCCGCGACGACCTGAAGGAAGATCCGCGCTTTTCGGGCTTGAGCGAGCGACGCGAGAACCTCGAGCCGCTGCGCGACATCATCGAGGGCTGGATCCAGGCGCAGCCGAGCGACCAGGCGGCGCTCGAGAAGATGCAGGCGGAGCGGGTTCCCGTCGCCCCGGTCCTGGACGTCGCCCAGGCGATCCAGACCCCGCACCTCCAGCAGCGCGGCACGGTGCGTACCGTGACCGATCCGGTCGTCGGCACCTATCAGATCCCGGGCGTGCCGCTGCATTTCTCCGCCTTCCCGGATCCGGCGGGGGAGGGGGCGCCGTTTCTTGGGCAACACAACCGCGATGTGCTGACCCGTCACCTCGCCATGGCGGCGGGTGAGATCGACGTGCTGGAGGCCGCGGGGGTTCTGGTTTCAGAGCCCGTGCCGGCCGGCGTCAAAGGGGAATGACCAGCAGCGTGTCGATGCGCTTGTTGTCGAACACCACCAGCCGCTCGGCGAAGCGCATGTCCTCGCCCGCGCCGGTCAGACGGTCGAGGTAGCGGCCGAGCGAAAACAGCATGGCCGAGCCGTCGCGCATGATGCGGGTCACCTGGTAGTTGGTCTCGGCCCAGACCTCATCGTCGGCCGCCCTGCGGACCAGCGGTGTCGAGACGATGTGGCGGTAGCGATGGTCCTCGAAGATGTTGGCGTCGCGCAGCGCGGTGATCCGGTCGCGCATCATCGCCCGGCCACGGCAGTCGATGACGCCGAGCGGCAGCCCCTGCTCGTGGTTCTCGGCCGAGATGATCTTGTAGACGGCGTCCTCGGTGAAGAAGTCCGGCCAGCCCTCGAAGCGGCCCTGGTCGAGACAGTCGACATAGCGGGCGTTCAGGTCCTCGAGCGCGAGGCGGGCCTGCAGGCGCGTGTCCATCGCCGTCAATCGCCCATCATCCGCCGCCAGGCCCGCCAGAAGCCGCGCACCGAGGCCTCGGTCACCCGGCTTTCCTGGCTGGCATCGCCGGCGCCGCCCATCTCGATGACGGAGGCCGCATCGCCCGCACCCTTGACGCCGCGCTGGACGAAGCCGCCGACGGCGCCGTCTTCCAGGCTGACGTAGCCGGCCGGGCCGATCAGGTTGGCTTGCCTGAGGCGCATCTCCGTCATGTCCTCGTCGTCGTCCTCGTAGCCGAGTACGGTCCACAGCAATTCCGTCTCCTCCGTCCCCTTGGGCAGAACCTGGCGCACGGCGATCGAATTCTCGACCTGCTGCAGCACGAAGTTGGGGAAGATGGTGAGGATCTGCACGTTGATCCCGTCGCCGAATTCGTCGACCGAGTCGAGCAGGCGGGGATCGGCGAGCGCATAGTCGTCGCGGGCCGCACGGAGCGTCGAAGAGTCGTATTCCGCGTCCGCATGGATGGTGCGCCGGCGGGAATAGCTCGCATGATTGCCGCCGCACTCCGAGACGACGACACCGCCTTCGGAGGCCAGCCGGTTCAACTTGAAGGTGGCGAAGAACAAGTGCAGCAGGCCCGCGTGATAGGTGTCCTTCACGTTCTCGATATAGAGCTTCCAGTTGTTGGCGAGATACTGCGAATGGTAGCCGAGGATCCGGGTCGGTCGGTTCAGCACCCGGCGCAGGCGGGCCGTGATCTCCGGCCCGATATAATCCTCCAGCTCCCCCGCGTCGTCGTCGAAGGTGGCGAAGACCAGGCCGCAGAGCTCGCGGACGCGAAGCGGGCGCAGCCGATGATCCTCCAGCCGGAAGCTGTCCTCCATGCCGCCGATGCCCTTCACGCCCCGGCGGAAGGCGACGCTCTTCAGCCGGCCGGCGAGGTCGTAGGTCCAGTTATGATAGACGCAGGTGAAATGCTCGGCCCGGCCCCGGTCGGCGAGACAGACGAGCGCGCCCTTGTGGACACAGCGGTTCTCGAAGGCGTTCAGGCCGCCCGTCTCGTCGCGCACGACGACGACGGGCGTCTCGCCGACGAAGGTGTTTTTCCATTCGCCGGGCCCCGCCACTTCCTGCGCGAGGCAGACGAACTGCCAGCAGGGACCCTGGAAGACGCGGGCCTGCTCGCGGGCATGTACCTCGCCATCGTCGAAGATGTGGTAGGGGACCCGCGTGTTGTCCGCGCGCGGCCAGCGCACCGCGCCGCTCTCGTTGCTCCCGTCCGTTGGCATGAACCGCTCCGTTGCTGTCGTGTGGCAAGCCTGCGGGCGGCGGCCCCGGAAATCAAGCTGTCGCCGGCGGTGGGGGCAGGGTCTCGGCCGGGTCCTCGAGCTGCACCTCCTCGATACGGGTGGCGCGCAGGTTGATCCGGCCGGTCGATGTGCTGATCTCACGTACGTCCTTTTCCGCCTGCTCGAAATGGCGGCGCAGGTTGTCGACCCGCTTGTCGAGGCGGCCGACGTCCTCCATCAGCTTCAACACCTCGGTCTGGATGACGCCGGCCTGTTCGCGCATGCGGGCGTCCTTCAGCACGGCGCGCACGGTGTTGAGCGTCGCCATCAGCGTGGTCGGCGAGACGATCCACACCCGGTTGCGGTAGGAGAGTTCGACGACCTCGGGAAAGCTGGCGTGCAGCTCGGCATAGACGGCTTCCGAGGGCAGGAACATCAGCGCCGATTCCGCCGTCTCCCCCGGCACGATGTAGCGCTCGCGGATGTCGGTGATGTGCTTCTGCATGGCCGCGCGGAACTCGCGCTGCGCCCGAACCATCTCCGCGTCGTCGCCGGCGGCGCGCAGCGCGTGGTAGCTCTCCAGCGGGAACTTGGAATCGATGCCGATCGGGCCCGGCGGCTGCGGCAGGCGGATCAGGCAATCGACCCGCCTTCCGTTCGAGAGCGTGTATTGGAAGGCATGCGCCGAGGGCGGCAGGATGCCCGAGACCAGGTCGTTCAGCTGCACCTCGCCGAAGGCGCCGCGGGCCTGCTTGTTGTCGAGCAGGTCCTGCAGGCTGACGACCTGGCCGGCGAGGTCGGTGATGTTGCGCTGGGCCTGGTCGATCACTTCCAGGTGCTTGGTCAACTGGCCGAGCTTTTCCGCCGTCTGCGTCGTCGACGTCTCCAGCCCCTCGCCGAGCCGCTTGCCCACGGCATCGAGCCGATCGTTCAGCGCCCGGGTCAGCGCCGCGCGATCCGTCGTCGACTGTTCGGCGAGTTGGCTGAGCCGGCCGGCAAGCTCGCGCTGGGACTGCAGCAGCGCCTCCGTCGTCGCCCGCACGCCATCGAGTTCCGCGTCCCCGCCCGGCGTGCGGGTCCGCGCGAGCAGCCAGGCGAGGCCGCCGCCGACGGCCAGCACCGCTGCCAGGACCAGCCAGATCGCGACCTCCACGACATACCTCACGAATGCGAATCAGGCCTCCAGGCTAGCATGGCTCCCGGCTTGACGCCCTTCGGGGGAGCGATTAGGTAAGCCGGGCTCGCCAACACTGATCGAGAGTTCCATGACGCTGCTGCCGCTGATCATTGCACCCGACCCGCGCCTGAAGACGCGATCGGTGCCGGTGGAGAATATGGACGCGAGCGTCGACCGTCTCATCGACGACATGCTGGAGACGATGTACAAGGCACCCGGCATCGGCCTCTCGGCGGTTCAGGTGGGGGTGCCCAAGCGGCTCATCGTGCTCGACGTCGCCCGCGACGACGAGGACCCGGCGCCGCAGGTGCTGATCAACCCGGAGATCGTTCGGTTCTCCGAAGAGGGCGCGCTCTATAACGAGGGTTGCCTCTCCTTGCCGGAACATTTCGTCGAGATCGAACGGCCGGAGAACTGCACGGTCGAGTATGTCGACCGGCATGGCGCCAAACAGGTGATGGAGGCGGACGGCATCCTCGCCCGCTGCGTCCAGCACGAATACGATCATCTGGACGGCACGCTCTTCGTCGATCATCTGTCGGCGCTGAAGCGCAACATGATCCTGCGCAAGCTGGTGAAGGCCCGCAAGCAGGCGAGTTAGAACCATGCGGTCCCTCGCGCTCGCCTTCATGGGAACACCCGAATTCGCGGTGCCGACGCTGGCCGCCCTGGTCGCGGCCGGGCACGACGTCCGCTGCGTCTACACCCAGCCGCCGCGTCCCGCCGGGCGCGGCAAGCGGGACCGTCCCTCGCCGGTACAGCAGTGGGCCGAAGCGAACGGCCTGGAGGTCGTCCATCCGACGGGCCTGAAGGACGTTGGCGAGCAGGACGCCTTCGCCGCCCTCGCGCTCGACGCGGCGGTGGTGGTGGCCTACGGCCTGATTTTGCCGACGCCGATCCTCGAGGCGCCGCGCCTCGGCTGCATCAACCTGCACGCCTCGCTGTTGCCGCGTTGGCGCGGCGCGGCGCCGATCCAGCGCGCGATCATGGCGGGCGATGGGGAAACCGGCCTGACGACCATGCTGGTCGACGAAGGCCTCGACACCGGCGACATGCTGCTAGTGGAACGCGTCGCGATTGGGCTCGAGACCACGGCGGGGGAATTGCACGATATCCTGGCGGCGGCGGGTGGGCCCTTGATGGTCCGCACGCTCGCCGGTCTGGACGCGGGTGAGGTTCGGCCGATACCCCAGCCTGAAGCGGGCGTCACCTACGCGCGCAAGATCGACAAGGCGGAGGCGCGCCTCGACTGGACCCGCCCGGCGCGCGAGCTGGCGGCCCAGGTCCAGGGGCTGTCGCCGTTTCCCGGCGCCTGGTTCGAACATGCGGGCGAGCGGATCAAGCTGCTGCGGGCAGACGCGGTCACCGGCACCGGCGTTGCCGGTACCGTCATCGATGCGGCCCGGACCATCGCTTGCGGCGAGGGGGCGCTGCGTCCGCGCACCTTGCAGCGCGCCGGCAAGGGGCCACTCGATGCGGCGGACTTTTTGCGGGGTCTGCCGCTCACGCCCGGCACGCGTCTCGACTAGCCATGCCGCGCTATCGCCTCACCATCGAGTATGACGGGCGCGGCTTCGTCGGCTGGCAGCGCCAGAACAACGGGCCGTCGATCCAGGCCGCGTTGGAGGCGGCGCTGGCCCCGATGACGACGGTGCCACCCCTCGTCTACGGGGCCGGGCGGACCGACGCGGGCGTGCATGCGCTGGGCCAGGTCGCCCATGTCGATCTGGAGCCGGCGCGGGCCCTGGACGTCGTGCGCGATGCCGCCAACTTTCGTCTGAAACCGACCGCCATCGCGGTTCTGGAAGTGGAAGCCGTCGACGACGACTTCCACGCGCGGTTCTCGGCGACGGAACGGCGCTATCTCTATCGCATTCTCAATCGGCGGCCGCCTGCGACCTTCGACCGGGGCCGGGTCTGGCATGTGGCGCCGCAGCTCGATGCCGAGGTCATGGCGACCGCGGCCGAAATTCTCGTCGGCCGGCACGACTTCACCACCTTCCGCGCCGCCGAGTGCCAGGCGAAGTCGCCGGTCAAGACGCTGGACCGCCTGGAGGTCGCGCAACGCGGCGCAGAGATCGAGGTGACGGCCGTGGCACGGTCCTTCCTGCACCACCAGGTCCGCTCCCTCGTCGGCAGCCTGAAGCGGGTGGGCGAGGGGGCCTGGAGCCGCGACGACCTCGCCGCCGCACTGGCCGCCCGGGACCGGACCGCCTGCGGGCCGGTGGCACCGGCGGACGGGCTCTATCTCGTTTCCGTCGGCTACGACCCGGTTACAGGATGAACAGCGCCGCCTTGTAGATGAAAAGGTTCAGCACCAGCTCGAACACCATGATGCCGAGCGCGATCGGCACCGTGCAGGCGAGGCCGACGCGGGCGACCCGGAAGCCGTAATAGAGCAGCGCGAAATAGAACATCAACGGCAGCACGGCGCCCAGGCCGCCGGCCGAGGCCGGGTCGTGCGGGAACAGACTGATCGGCAGCATGAAGAGGGTGCCGATGACGCTCGCCCAGTTCCAGACGATGATGTACTGGGCATAGGTCGCCGCCAGGTTCAGCAGCCTGGTGATCCAAATCATCACCACGACGTAGAGCAGCCAGCCGATCAGGCCGAACAACAACATGACCGGGGCGGACGGTTCGGCAAGCGCGTCGGCGGCTGGCACCTCGTCCCGCAGCAGGTACTTCGGCAGGGTCACCGCAAAGGCGATCGGCACTGCGATGAAGGAACGCCAGAAGCCGTCCGCCGACAGGTTGAAATAGCGAAGCGCATTTGGATCGGTCAGCGCGATGCGCCAGGCGCCGTGGATCGAGCTTCGGATTTCCGCGCCGATGGACATTTCAGGCGAAGTAGCGTTCGAGGATGCGGCCGTAGATCCGGGCCAGCCGCTCGACGTCGCCCGCGGGCACCTGTTCGTCGACCTTGTGCATGGTCTGGCTGATCAGGCCGAATTCGGCGACCGGACAATGGTTCTTGATGAAGCGGGCATCCGACGTGCCGCCGGTGGTCGACAACGCCGGCGTCAGGCCGGTCTCCTCGCGGATCGCCGCTATCAGCAGGTCGGTGAACGGGCCGGGCGGGGTGAGAAACGGCTCACCGCTCACCTGGATCTCGATGTCGCAGGGGGCCGCGGCCGTCTCGCATTGCTCGCGCAGCCAGGCCGACAGGCTCTCGCCCGAATGGTTGGTGTTGAAGCGGATGTTCAGCCGCGCCTGCGCCGCGTCGGGAATGACGTTGGTGGCGGTATTGTCGACCGTGAGGCCGGTCACCTCGAGGTTGGTCTCCTGGAAGTGTTCGCTGGCGTCGAGGAAGCGGCGGTCCTGTAGCCGAGAGAGTAGCCGCGTGAGGCGCGGCAAAGGATTGTCGGCCAGGTGCGGATAGGCGACATGGCCGGCGGTGCCCCGGGCGGTGATCCAGGCGTTCAGGCTGCCGCGCCGGCCGTTCTTGATCATCTCGCCGAGCTGGCCGGGATTGGTCGGCTCGCCGACCAGGCAATGGTCCAGCCGCTCGCCCCGCTCGGCCAGCCAGTCGAGCATGCGCACCGTGCCGTTCACCGCCGGGCCTTCCTCGTCCCCGGTGATCAGCAGGCTGATCGAGCCGTCGAAGCCGGCGCCCCGCGTCTCGATCAGGCCGGCGGCGGCGGTGACGAAGGCGGCGATCGCCCCCTTCATGTCGGCCGCCCCGCGACCGCGCAGCATGCCGTCGACGACCTCGCCGGCAAACGGCGGCACCGACCAGTCGGCCGCATCGCCGGTCGGCACCACGTCGGTGTGGCCCGCGAAGCAGAAGTTCGGCGCGCCCGTGCCGAAACGGGCATAGAGATTGTCGACCTCGTCGAAGGGCAGGCGGTGACAGGCGAAGCCGAGGCCGCCCAGGACCTCGCCCAGCAGGTCGAGCGCCCCGCCCTCCACCGGCGTCACGCTCTCGCAGCGGATCAGCGCCCCCGCCAGGCGCAAGGGGTCGGTGGCAAGCCCGCCGGTGGTCATGGCCGCACCCTCCCTCCGGGTCCGTCTCAGTCGCGCAACAGCTCGTTGATCGAGGTCTTGGCCCGGGTGCCGGCGTCGACGGTCTTGACGATCACCGCGCAATAGAGGCTCGGCCCCGGCGAGCCGTCGGGCAGCGGGCCGCCCGGCAAGGTCCCCGGCACGACGACCGAATAGGCCGGCACGCGGCCCATATGGATTTCACCCGTGCTGCGGTCGACGATCTTGGTCGAGGCGCCGATATAGACGCCCATGGAAAGGACGGCGCCCTCTTCGACGATGACGCCCTCGGCGACTTCCGAGCGCGCGCCGATGAAACAGTTGTCCTCGATGATCACCGGGTTGGCCTGCAGCGGCTCCAGCACGCCGGCGATCCCGGCGCCGCCGGAGATATGGCAGTTCTCGCCGACCTGGGCGCAGCTGCCGACGGTCGCCCAGGTGTCGATCATGGTGCCGGAGCCGACGCGGGCGCCGAGATTGACGAAGCAGGGCATCAGCACCGCGCCCGGCGCGATATGGGCCGAGCGGCGCACCACGCAGTTCGGCACCGCGCGGAAGCCCGCGTCGCGGAACCGGTTGTCGCCCCAGCCCTCGAACTTGGAGGGCACCTTGTCGAACCAGGGGGCGTTCTCGCCCGGGCCGCCCGGCACCGGCGCCATGTCGTAGATGCGGAAGGAGAGCAGGACGGCCTTTTTCAGCCACTGGTTGACGTGCCAGCCTTCGGACCGCTTCTCGGCGACGCGCAGTTCGCCGCTGTCCATGCCAGTGAGGGCGGTTTCGATGGCGTCCCGGACCGCGCCCTGGGTCGTCGTCGAAATGCTGTCGGCAGTGTCCCAGGCGGCTTCGATCGTGCTCTCGAGCGTCGCGGCGTCCATCGTCTTCATCCTCCGGCGAAGTTTGCAAGCGCCAGAACTTAGAGCACGATCGAGACCTAGGGAAGCGTTCGAAGACGCCTATATCGTGACAGGGGAGCCGATCGCTCCCGGGGGGGACGTGGCATGGCAATCGATATCGATCATCGCCAGGCGAGGCTGGACGAAACGCTGTCCGAAGCGGAGCAGGCCGGCCTGCGCGTCGCCATCAAGGGCCGGCTGGTGGCGCTGGCGCTGCTCGGCACTTTCATGGTGCTCACACGGCTCGCCAATCCGGGACATGCCTTGGAACTCGGCCTCGGCATCGCCGGGTTTGCCGCGCTCGGCCTCGTCCATTACGCGCTGATCGGCACCCGCTACGACCGCGCCTGGTTGAAATACGCTTTCATCAGCATCGACATCGCGATCCTGTCGCTGCTGATGGCGACCCAGCCGGTCTACGATTCGATCGACGTTCCCCAGGCCATGTTGTTTCGCGGCACCGTATTCCCGTTCTATTTCCTCATCCTGGGCATTGCCGCCTTCAGCTTTTCGCCGGGGCTGGTGGTGTGGTCCGGCCTCATGGTCGTGGTCGGCTGGCTCGGCGCCTTCGGCTGGGCGATCCGGGACATGCCGGTGCGCCTCGACTGGGGCGACATCGGCGTGACGCCGACGACGGAGCATTTTGTGGCGACTTTCCTCAGCCCCAATTTCGTCGGCACCGGCAGCCGCATTCAGGAGGCGGTCGCCTTTCTGGTCGTGGCGGTGCTGATCGCCGCGGTGATGTGGCGGGCGCGGCGAACCGTGCGCCGGCAACTCGAACTGGACGAGGAGCAGCGCGCGCTCACCGATATCTTCGGGCGCTACGTTCCCAAGACCATCGCCGACTCCCTGATCAGCGACCGGGGCCTGCTCGAACCTGTCGAGGGCACGGCGACGGTGCTCTTCATCGACGTCGCCGGCTTCACCCGCATGACCGAGGCGAGCGGCCCGCGGCGCGTGGTCGGTGTGCTGAACGCCTTCTTCGACCAGGCCACCGGCGCCATCAACCGCTACGACGGTGTCGTCACCCAGTTCATCGGCGACGCCATCATGGCCTCCTTCAACCTGCCGGCCGAAGATCCCGAGCACGCCGCCAAGGCCGTTGCCGCCGCCCGCGATATCATCGACCTCGCGGCGCGGGAGACCTTCAACGGCGAGCGTCTGGAAATCCGCGCCGGCATCGCGACCGGGCCGGTGATCGCCGGCAGCGTCGGCGGCGGCGGCCGGCAGACCTATTCGCTCTATGGCGATACCGTCAATCTCTCGGCCCGGCTGGAGGCGCTCAACAAGGAACACGGCACGCGGTTGTTGATCGACGCGGCAACCGTCGCACGTCTCGGCGAGGTTCCCGTGCGCGAGATCGGCCGGATCGCGGTGCGTGGCTTTTCCGAACCGGCGGCGGTGTTCACGACGATCGAGGACCGCGGGCCCTGATCCGCAAGCGGGCGGCCCGTGGTCAGCCGGCGTTGCTGGCCCGGGCGCGGACCACGCCGGCGAGCCATTCGCCGAGGTCGTCGACCACATGGTGGATATGCTCGCCCGCGGTGCCGTCGCGCGACCAGGCATAGGGGTTCGGTACCAGCACCGTGGTCATGCCGAGGGCGGCGGCCGGCGCGAGGTTGCGTGGGATGTCCTCGAACATCGCCGCGGCCTTCGGCTCGATGCCATGGCGTGCCAGCAGTTTTTCATAGGGTGGCAGCTGCGGCTTGGGCAGGTAGTCGCTTTCGATGATGTCGAACAGGTCCTCGAAATGGTGGCGAATGCCGAGGTGACGGGTCACCCGGTCGGCGTGGCCGCTGGAGGCGTTGGTGAAGATGAACTTGCGCCCGGGCAGCGCGTCGAGTGCCTCGGCCAAGGTCGGGTCCGGCGGGATGGGCGACAAGTCGATATCGTGCACATAGTCGAGGAAGGGTGCCGGTTCCATGCCGTGCACCCGCATCATGCCGTTCAAGGTGGTGCCGTGTTCGTGAAAGAACGACTTCTGCACCCGCTTCGCCTCGACCGGATCGAGGTCGAGGAACTCGGCCACGAACTCCCCCATCTTCTGGTCGATCTGGGCGAAGAGGTCGTGCTTGGCGGCATAGAGCGTGTTGTCGAGATCGAAGATCCAATACTCGACATGATCAAGTGTGGGGGTTTTGTCCATCATGCGGGGCAATCTGCCGCGACGGCGGCCGGGGCGCAAGGGTGGCCGGCTTCGAAGGGGTGGGGGACGAGCGGGTTCGGCGGCCGATACGCGAGCCGGAGCGACAGCCCCTCCCCATCTGCCCGTCGGAAGCCCAGATAGGGAACTAGAACCGGCCCCCTGTCGTCGTGCAAGGCCGGCAGCGTCGGCCGTACCGCGGCGGGCAGGGCCCGTGTCGCCGGGGTCGGCCTGGCGTTGCCCAGTGCGCCGAGACGGAGCGGTCGCGGATGTGTGGCGATGCCGCCGACCACGGCCTCGAAGCGGTCCCAGCGCAGCGGCCCGTCACCGGTGAGGGGTCGCGGCGGTACGAGCGTCGCGGCGCGATCTTCCCGGCAGATCAGCAGGCGTTTGCGCCAGGTCATGAAGCGGCAGCCGCCGAGCGTATGGCCGCGCGGGCCCGCACCCGGCGCCATGGCCGCGTCGAGCCGGGCGACGGCGGCCCGCCCGGGCGCATAGGGCCCGCCGCCGACTGCCAGGGCCAGGCGCGCCAGCAGCAGCCGGCGCAACGCGCTCGGCAGGGCGGCCAGTCCGTCGGCCTCGACCAGGCAGTAGCCGGCGTCGGCCGGCATGACCAGGCGCGCGGCCGCCACCGCCAGCTCTCGTTCCGCTTCTCGTCGTGCCTCGGCCGCGGCATCGGTGCGGACGAGCGCGGTCGCACGTGCTCCGTCGTCGAGCGTCAGGCGTTGTCGGATCCGTTCGAAGCGGCGGTCCGTATTGCTCGGATCCTCGATCCATTCCAGGCCTCGCGCGCGCAGCAGGTCGCGCAGCTCCGCCCGCCCGGCCGCCAGCAGCGGGCGCAGCCAGCGCACCCCGCCGGCGACGCGCAGGGCGGGCATGGCGGCCTCGCCCGGCCCGACACCGCGGGCCCGGCGCATGAGGTGGGTTTCCGCCTGGTCGTCGCGTTGGTGCGCCAGCAGCAGATGCAGGACACCATGTTGTCGGCACCACTCGGCCAGCAATTCAAGACGCACCTCGCGCGCCCAGGCCTGGAGGCCTCGCCCGGGCGGTGATGTCGCGGGGCGGAGGATGTGGTGCGCGAGGCCGCCGTCCCGCATCCAGTCGCCGACACGGTCCGCCTCCGCCGCCGCGTCCGCCCTCAGGCCGTGGTCGACGGTGAGCGCGACGGCCCGCCCACCGCGGGTTCGGGCCCAGGCGGCGGCCAGCAGGGCGAGGGCCCGGCTGTCGCCGCCGCCCGAGACGGCAAGCGCGATGTACGGCCGGTCTTCGAACGGGCCGAGGTCAGCCATCGCCCGGTCGAACCAGGCCTCGTCGAGGGAATGGGCCGTCAGCCGCACTTGTGGGCCCGCATCTCCCGCACGGTGCGGGGGCGCAGGCGACGCTCGCTCTTGTTCAGGCGGCCCAGCAATTCGGCGTAGATGCCGCAGGCCTCCTCCACCTGGCCCAGGCGGACCAGGGAGAGGCCCAGCTTCAGCAGGGTGTCGTTGGCCTTGGCGCTGTCGGGAAACCGCTGGTAGCCGTCGAAGTAAACCTGGGCGGCGTCCTGATAGGCCTTGCGCAGATAGAGCGTATCGCCCAGCCAGTAGTTGGCGAGCGGCGTCAACTCGTGCTCCGGGTGCGTGGCCATGAAGGCCTGGAAGGCCGCTTCGGCGGCTTCGAACTGGCTCTTCCGCATCAGGCCCTGGGCATAGCGGTATTGCTGGCGGGGGGTGCCTTCGGGCAGGGCGGCGGCATTCGGCTGCGCCGACGCTACGGTTTGCCCGGTGGCCGAGGCGGCCGGCGCCGGCGGCTGCGTACCGGCGCCGGAGACGATGACCGAGCCGTCCCGTGCCGTCGTCACCGTGCCGGCCGGGGCGCCACCGGGCGGGAGGCCGGTGCCGGCGCCCGCGGCGAGCCGGCGTTCGAGCTCCTTCAATCGGCCGTCCATGGCACCGACCAGGCGCTCGTGCCGGGTCTCCAACTGGCGGATGCGATGCTCGCTCTCCTCCAGCCGGCCGGTCATGGCGCGAAGTTGTCGTTCGAGGGCGGCGACGCGCAGATCGGCCTGGGCCGCCCTTTCGACCGGGCTGCCGCCGCCGCTTCCCGTCGCGGCACGTTGCCCGGCCGCGGGCGCCTCGCCCCGGTAGACCTGCCGCTCCAGGTCCGTGATCTTGCTTTCCAGCAACTCGATCTTGCGCAGCAGGGCCCGCGTGCTGCCCGATTGGGCCGCCGCATCCGCCGCGATCAAGAGGACGAGCCCCGCGAGCCCGGCCCTGAGCCATACCCCTGCGGCGGAACGCGCGTGCTGCATGGTCGAACCTTTCCTTATTCGTCGTCGGCGGCGGCCGATTCAGCCCCTCAAATGCGGCGAAAATACGGAACCGCCGGCACGCCGCCCAGACGAAAACGCCCGGCCGCGGGCCGCCGAAGCGGCCCGACGCCGGGCGTCGTCGTCGGGTCGTTGGTCGGCGGTCAGTTGACGAGCAACTGGCCTCGCCGGTTCTGCGACCAGCAGGCCTCGTTCGAACCACCGCAGACCGGGCGTTCCTTGCCGTAGGAGATCGTGCCGAGACGGCTTTCGTCAACGCCGAGGGCGACCAGGAAGCTGCGCGCCGAACTCGCGCGCCGCTCACCGAGGCCGAGGTTGTACTCGCGCGTGCCGCGCTCGTCGCAATGACCTTCGATCGACACGGTCACGCTCGGATACTGGTTTAACCACTGGGCCCAGCGCTTGACCGTCTCCTGTCCCTCCGGCGTCAGCTCCGACTGGTCGTAATCGAAGAAGACGAGGGAGCCGACGTTGAGGTCGAGATCTTCCTGCGAGCCCGGGGCCGGGCCTTCCTGCACGGGCTTCGCGGATTGTTGCACCTGCGGCGGGGGTGTCGAATTGGCGCCGCCACCACTTCCGCTTCCGTCCGTAGTGCTTTCGGGGTCCGAGGCACAGGCGGCGAGCGCAAGGGCGCCAAACAGGCAGAGGGCCTTGAGACCGATGTTACGAATTGGCATCTAACCAGCTCCTTTCCGGGTACAGTGAGCGGACATCACCAGTGGGATTTCGAAACACCAGCGACCCTTCCCTGTACGAATAAACTCCGAGCCCCATGGGGCGCAACCGACAATGTCGGCCGAGCCCCCCGAACGAACCCGCTTCACCGACATTTTATCGCTAAACATCTTATTTTCTTCGCGGAAAACACTAGTCCCCCACCACGCTCAGTTCAAGGGGGCGAGGGGGGACCACGCGGGATCCGACGCGTCGGTAGGCGTGATGATCTCGCGTTCGTTGTATCCGGTGAGGTCGATCGAGCGCAGGCGTACCCGTCCGGCGACCCCGTCGGACTTGCTGCGTTCCTGGCGGAAATACATCAGAACCCGGCCGTTGGGCGACCAGGTCGGTGCTTCGTCCAGGAAGCTAGTGGTCAACAATCTTTCGCCACTGCCGTCGGGATGCATCACGCCGATGTGGAACTTGCCCTTGCGGAACTTGGTGAAGGCGATCAAATCTCCGCGGGGCGACCACACGGGCGTGGCATAACGCCCCTTGCCGAAGCTGATTCGGCGCTGGTCCGAGCCGTCGGCGTTCATCACATAGAGTTGCTGCGTGCCGCCGCGATCCGAATTGAAGACGATGCGCTTCGAATCGGGCGAGTAGCAGGGCGAGGTGTCGATCGCCGGATTGCGGGTTAGGCGACGGATCACCCGGGTGCGCAGGTCCATCGAATAGATCTCGGAGTTGCCGCTTTGCGCCAGGCTCATGATCACCCGGTCGCCTTCCGGGGAGAAGCGGGGTGCGTAGGTCATGCCGGGGAAATCGCCCAGCACCTCCTGGCGGCCCGTGTCGATGTTGTAGATGTAGACCCGTGGTTTGTTGCGATAGTAGGAGAGATAGGTGATCTCCTGCCGGCTGGGTGAGAAGCGGGGCGTCAGCACCAGATAGCTGCCGTCGGTCAGGAAGCGGTTGTTGTCGCCGTCCTGGTCCATGATCGCGAGCCGTTTCTCACGCCGGTCGGGTGGGCCCTTCTCGGCGACATAGACGATCCGGGTGTCGAAATAGCCCTCCTCGCCGGTCAGCCGCTTGTAGATCGCGTCCGAGATGATGTGGGCGATGCGCCGCCAGTTGGCGGGCGTCGTCTCGTAGCCGATGCCTTCCATCTGCTCCGAGGCGAAGACGTCCCAGAGGCGGAATTCGACGCGCAGCTGCCCGTCGGACTTCTGCTGCACCTTGCCGGTCACCAGCGCCTGCGCGTTGATCACCCGCCACTGGGCGAAGTTGGGCTGCACCAGCATGTCCTCGGGCTTTTCGAGGAACGCCTTGCGGTCGAGCGCGTCGAACAGGCCGGAGCGCTCGAGGTTGTCGCTGATGACACGGCTCATGTCGCGGCCGACCTGGCCGGCCGTCTCGTTGGAGCCGTGGAAATCCGTGACCGCCATCGGCAATGGATCGACATTGCCGCTGGTGACCGTGATCTGCAGGCCCTGGGCCCGGGGCGTGCCCGTGCCGCCGACGAGCAGCAACGCGAACACGAGGGCTCCTAAACCGAGGCGCATGGGTATTCCCATCATCGAAGATCCTCCCTCAACGTCCAAGCATTTCCCTGGGATCGAAACTCAAGGTGATGTCCCGCCATTGATCGAATTTCGCCACCGGTAGGTTGCGCAGCGGCTGGCAGGTGTTGACGGCGCGCAGTGCCGATTCCGCCGCCGCGCGCTGGAAGCCGCCGCGCCGGCGCAACTTGTGCCCGTCCAGAACCTCCGGCGGCCGGGCGAGCGAGCCGTCCCGGTTCAGCTGGATGCGGATCCGGATGATCAATTCCGCCGCGTCGCGGGCGCCGGCGGGCACGGTCCAGCATTGCTCGATCTGCAACTTGATGGCGTCGATCTCGCGTATGGTCATCCGTTGGTCCAGCCGCACCGCTTGTCCGCGCGTGCGCGGATTTTTGGCCGCGCTCCGCTCGGCGCTGGGCGCGGCGGCGCGTTTGGCGCGGTTCGCCGTCTCGGGCGTGTCCTCGCGGCTCTTGTCCAACAGGGCGGCGACGCGGCTCATGGTGCGCTTGAAGTCCTTCTTCTTCGGCTCCTCGCGCGGCTTGCGTTTCGGCACCGGCGCGCTCGCGACCTCCGTGCCTTCGATCGGCTTCGCTTCGGGCGCCTGCACGGTTTCGATCGGCGTCGGTTTGGCCTGCGGCGGCGGCGGTGGGGTCGCGGCCTTGACCTCGGCCGGCTTGATCTCCGGCGGCGGGGGGGCGGCCTCCGGCTTGATCTCGGCGGGTTTGATCTCGGGCGGTGGCGGCGGCGCTTCGGGCTTGACCTCCACCGGCTTGGGGGCGGGCGTCGGGGCGGGCTGGGCCTCCGCGATGGGGGTCGGCGCCGTCGGCGCCGCGAGCGCGACCTTCACTTCCGAGGAGGCGGGCGGCGGCGGTGGCGGCGGCGCTTCGGCCGTCGCGGGCGGCGGGGCCTCGATCTGCTCGGCTTCCTTCGCCGCTTCGGGCGCCGTTTCGCTCGCGTCCGGTGGCCGGGTCTCGTCCACCTGTTGCAACTCCGGCAGTTGCGGCGTCGTTTCCTCGGCGATCTCCACCAGCTCGACCACCATGATCTGCTGCGCCGGCGGCGGCTCGTCCAGCAGATGCGGCAGGCCGTAGACCGTGACCACGATCAGGCTGGCATGCAGCGCCAGGGATATGACCAGGGCGAAGCGCACGGCGGCGGCTCACCGCGCCTTGTCCGGTTCGCCGTCGCGGGCGGGCCGCCCGCGCGGCGTTTCCGTGACCAGTGCTACCCGGCGGAAGCCCGCGGCGTTCAACGTGCCCATCACCCGCATGACCGTGCCGTAACTGATCGAACGATCGCCGCGCACGAAGATCCGCGCCTGGTCGCCGCCCCGCGCAGCGGCGATCGCGGTCAGCTTGGGCACCAGTTCGCCGAGCACGACTTCGGCGTCGTGCAGAAAGATCTTGCCCTGCGCGTCGATCGACACGGTCAGCGGCTCGTCCGAGCCGGGGATCGCCTTGGCCGAGGCCTCCGGCAGGTCGACGGTGACGCCCACCGTCAACAGCGGCGCCGTGATCATGAAGACGACCAGCAGCACCAACATGACGTCGACGAAGGGCGTCACGTTGATTTCCGCCATCGGCTTGTAGCTGTAGCGGCGTTTGAGATGCCCGCCGCGCCCGTTCAGGTTCGCCGCCATCAGCCGCGCCGCTCCTCGAGCTGGCGGGAGAGGATGGCATTGAACTCGCCGGCGAAGCCTTCCAGCCGATTGGCGAAACGGCCGAGGTCGCTGGAGAATTTGTTGTAGGCGATGACGGCGGGGATCGCCGCGACGAGGCCGAGGGCGGTGGCGAAGAGGGCTTCCGCGATGCCCGGTGCCACCACGGCGAGGTTGGTGTCCTTGGAAATCGCGATCGCCTGGAAGCTGTTCATGATGCCCCAGACCGTGCCGAAGAGACCGAGAAAGGGCGCGGTCGAGCCGACGGTGGCGAGGAAGCCGAGATAGCGTTCCAGGCGGTCCATCTCCCGCCCGAGCGTGACCTGCATGACCTGGGCGATCCGCTCGCGGATCCCGGCGCGCAGCGCGTTGTCCTCGCTCAGGCCCCGGGAGGTGGAGCGGCGCCACTCCCGCATCGCGGCGGTGAACAGGATCTCCATGGGATGGTCCGGCTCGCCGCCGATCTCGTCGTAGAGTTCCTCCAAGCTGCCGCCGGACCAGAAGCTGTCCTCGAACTCGTCGGCCTGGGTGCGCAGGCGGCGCAGCCGCAGGATCTTCTCGATGATGATGGCCCAGCACCAGATCGAGGCGACGAAGAGCATCATGATGACGATCTTCACGACGATGTCCGCCTTCAGGAACAGGCCCCACAGGGACATGTCCACATCGGCCACGGAGCCGGCGAGGGCGATGGCGTCGATCGCTTGAGGTTGCATGGGCTGGTCTTTCCCTAGGTTGTGGTTTCGGGCGTGAGGCGTCGGGCGATCTCGCCCGGGATCCGGCGGGGCCGGCCGTCCCGGCCGACGCAGGCGAGCGTTATCTGGGTGCGGACCAGGGCCGCCGCGTCCCGTAGAACGTCCTGCGACATGTCCATCCGGGCGCCCCGCAGCCGGTGAAGGCGGGTTTCCACCACCAGTTCGTCGTCCAGCCGGGCGGGCGTGAGGTAGTCGATCTCGCAGCGCCGCACCTGGAAGGCGATGCCGTCCTGGCCGAGCAGGGCCGCCTGGTCGATGCCGAAGCCGCGCACCAGGTCGCTGCGCGCCCGTTCGATGAAGCGCAGGTAATTGGCGTAATAGACGATGCCGGCGGCATCCGTGTCCTCCCAATGGACCCGGACGTCGTAGCGATGGGGTGCGGCCGCGTTCATTCGCCCGCCTCCCCGAGGTCCAGCAGGTCGCCCTGGTCGCGACCCGCGTAGCCCTTGGGCGTCGCCAGGCCCAGATGATCGTAGGCGAGCGGCGTGGCGATGCGGCCGCGCGGCGTGCGCTGGACCAGGCCCTGCTGCACCAGGAAGGGCTCGATGATCTCCTCGATGGCGTCGCGCGGCTCGGAGAGGGCGGCGGCGATCGTCTCGACGCCGACCGGGCCGCCGCCGAAGGTCTCGGCGATGCAGAGCAAATAGCGCCGGTCCATCCCATCGAGGCCGCGCCCGTCGATCGCCAGGCGGTTCAGCGCGCCGTCCGCCTTGATGCGGTCGATGACGTCGGCGCCCGCGACCTCGGCGAAGTCGCGCACCCGGCGTAGCAGGCGTACGGCGACGCGAGGTGTGCCCCGGCTGCGCATCGCGATCTCCCGCGCGCCGTCGGGCGCCAGCTGCATGCCGAGCAGGCCGGCACCGCGTTTGACGATCAGTTCCAGCTCCTCGACCGTATAGAAATTCAGCCGGATCGGGATGCCGAAACGCTCGCGCAGCGGCGTGGTGATGAGCCCGGAGCGCGTGGTGGCGCCGACCAGGGTGAAGGGCGGCAGATCAATGCGCACGCTGCGCGCCGCCGGCCCTTCGCCGATCACCAGGTCGAGCTGGAAATCCTCCATCGCGGGATAGAGGATTTCCTCCACCGCCGGGTTCAGCCGGTGGATCTCGTCGATGAAGAGGACGTCGCGCTCCTGCAGGTGGGTGAGGATCGCCGCCAGGTCGCCGGCCTTGGCGATGACCGGGCCGGAGGTCGCGCGAAAGCCGACGCCGAGTTCACCGGCCAGGATCTGCGACAGCGTCGTCTTGCCGAGGCCGGGCGGCCCGTGGAAAAGAACATGGTCCAAGGCTTCGCCACGCCTGCGCGCCGCTTCGATATAGACCGCGAGGTTGCGCCGCTCCTCCGCCTGGCCGACGAACTCCGCCAGGCTCTTTGGCCGGATGCCGGTCTCGCCCGTATCGCGCTCACCGGCCTCGGCGCCGACCAGCCGTTCGCCCTCCGCCCCGTTCACGAGGCCAGCTCCCGCAAGCCGCCGCGGATCAAGCTTTCGACGGCGATGTCGCCGTCGAGCTCGGCGCCGGCCCGACGCACGGCAGCCGCGGCGTCGGCCGGGCGGTAGCCGAGATTGACCAGGGCGGATACCGCGTCGTTCTCCGGCCCGGCCGGCACGACGGCCTCGCCGGTCCCGACGATCGGGGCGCCCGGCCCGAGATCCAGGCCGGCGACCTTGTCCTTCAATTCCGTCACCAGGCGTTGGGCGAGGCGGGCGCCGACGCCGGGCGCACGGGTCAACATCGCCTTCTCACCCTGCGCGATGGCCTGCGCCAGCTCCGCCGGGCCGAGTGTCGAAAGGATGGCGAGCGCGAGGCGGGCGCCGACGCCCTGCACGCTTTGCAGCAGGGTGAACCATTCCCGTTCCGCCGGTTCGAGGAAGCCGTAGAGGTGGATATGGTCTTCGCGCACATGGGTCTCGATGTGCAGCGTCGCCTCGCCCTCGTGCGGCAACTGGCCGAGGGTGCGCGCGGAGCAGAACACCAGATAGCCGACACCGCCGACGTCGAGGATGACGCGGTCGGCCGCCATCGGGCCGATACGACCCCGCAGGCGGGCGATCATGCGCCGCGGCCCGTCGCGGCGGCCAGTACGCGGCGCTCGCTCTGGCGGAGATGGGCATGGCAGATGGCGACGGCCAGCGCATCGGCCGCGTCCGTGTCGAGGGTGGCCGCCCCCGGCCGCGCGACGCCCGGCAGCAAGGTGCGGACCATCGCCTGGACCTGTTGCTTTTCCGCGTGGCCGACGCCGACGACGGATTTCTTGATGAGGTTCGGGGGATACTCCGCGACCGGCAGTCCGGCCGTTGCGGCGGCGAGCAGGACGGCGCCGCGGGCCTGGCCGAGCTTCAGGGTGGAGCCCGGGTTCTTGTTGACGAAGGTTTCCTCGACCGCCGCCTCGCCCGGCGCGTGATCGGCGATGACCTCGCCCAACGCCTCGAACAGATCGCGCAGCCGTTCGGCCAGGGTCTGATCGGCTTTCACCGAAACGCGGCCATGGGCGACGTGGACCAGGCGGTTGCCGTCGACGTCGATCACGCCCCAGCCGGTTCGCCTGAGGCCCGGATCCAGCCCGATGATGCGCATGGCGTCTCCGTTCACGCGTTCAGGGTCGCCATGACGTCGTCGGAGACATCGAAGTTGGCCGATACCCGCTGCACGTCGTCGTTGTCCTCCAGACCTTCCAGCAGGCGGAACAGGCTTTCCGCCTTTTCCGCGTCGAGGGAAATCGTGGTTTGCGGCCGCCAGGAGAGGGCAGCGCCCCGTGGCTCGCCGAAGCGGGCCTCCAGCGCCTCGCGCACGGTATGCAGCTCGTCGGGGGCGCAGATGATCTCGTGCCCGTCGTCGGAGCTTTCGACATCGTCGGCGCCGGCCTCGACTGCGGCCTCGAAGACCTCGTCGCCGTCACCGACCTCGACCGCCAGCTGGATCGCGCCGACCCGGTCGAACAGGTAGGAGACGCTGCCGGTTTCACCGAGCGCCCCGCCCGAGCGGGTAAACAGCGCGCGAACCTCGGACGCGGTGCGGTTCCGGTTGTCCGTCAGCGCCTCGACGATGACGCCGACGCCGCCGGGACCAAAGCCCTCGTAGCGAATCTCCTGGTACTCGTCACCCTCGCCGCTGGCGGTCGCCCGCTTGATCGCGCGCTCGATGTTGTCGCGCGGCATGTTGGCGCCGCGGGCCGCCTGGATCGCCGCGCGCAGTCGTGGGTTCATCTCCGGGTCCGGCAGGCCGGAGCGCGCCGCGACGTTGATCTCGCGGATCAGCTTGGTGAAGATCTTGGCGCGCTTCGCATCCTGCGCGCCCTTGCGATACATGATGTTCTTGAATTGTGAATGGCCAGCCATGGGCTCCCGAAACCCTCATAACGTTCGCGGTAACGCACGGCACGAGCTGAGCGATGCGCAGTGGCTTGGCCCGTGCGTGCTCCCGGTCATGCAAGTCGACATATCTACCAGATATGGTGCCACCACGCCGGTGAACCCCTAACACCTCGCCAGACATTCGTCTATTGCTCCTTTGTGGCGAGATTGAGGCTTTGGCTATTTGCAGCGTTAAACATTGAGTAATGCGGTCCCGCCTATTCTTCTGGCGATCAGGCGTCTCGGCGGGGGACGCCGCGACGCCGGGGACTCCGGATGCGTATTCTGATGCTAGCGATTGCGCTTTCGATGTTCGCCGCCTTCGGCGCGGCACGAGCTGAAACAGTGCGCCTACAGACCGGGCAGGAGTATGTCCCCTACATCGATCACGACCGCGTCGGCGGCGGGCTCTATACGGAGATCATCCGCGAGAGCTACCGGATGAGCGGTCATGACCTCGCCCTCGAGATCATGCCCTGGAAGCGCAGCTACGCCATGGTCGAAGCCGGCCGGGCCTTGGGAACCTTTTCCTGGGCCTACAGTGCCGAGCGGGAGAAGCAGTTCCACCTCTCGCCGCCGTTTTTCCGGGGCATCTCCGCCGTGTTCACCAGCCTGGCCTCCCTGGCCAGCTGGCCGAGTGCCGAGCTGTTGAAACCGTCTCTCGACGGTTTGCGGTTTTGTCTGCCACACGGTTGGACGGTCTCGCCGGTCCTGCGCGACCTGGTCGAGGCGGGGCGGATCGCGCGCAGTTCCGCGCGCGGCATGCGTGGTTGTTTCGAGCAGCTGGCCCTGCGTCGTGCCGATATCGTCATCGCCGATCTGCTGCAAGGGCGGCGATGGCAGCTGGCCGTGAACGCGGATGGCCGGGCCGGGGGCAAGGTCGAGGTCGGGGCCGAGAAAGGGGCGACCGTGCGCATGCTGTCAGCGCCGCTGCTGCCGAGAGGCACGTCCCATATCCTCTTTGCACGCACGCCGGCCGGCAGCGGCGCGCGGGAAAGCTTCGCCCGCGGTCTCGCGAAGATTCGCGCGAACGGTACCTACGATGGAATCGTGACGAAATACTTTGCGGAAATCGACGACCTGACGCGAACGGCGATCCTGTCCAGGCTGGGTGAGTGATGTCGCTCGGGGCCAGCAGGGGCGCGGCGGCCGGCGTGGGCGTCGACGACGAGGCGCGTCTGCTGGATCATCGGGGGTGGCGCAGCCCGCTGGCCCGCAGAATCGTGGCGCTGACGGTGGTCTTCAGCTCGTTGATAACCCTCGCCGCGACGGCATGGCAGCTGTTCGGCGACTACCGGTGGGAACTCGACGGTATCGAGACGCGGGTCCACGCCATCGAGCGCAGCCATGTCCCCGCCCTCGTCGAAAGCCTCTGGGTTCTGGACGATGTCCTGGTGAGCGCGCAGATCGACGGCCTGCACCACGAACCGGTGATTGCATCCGTGCTGGTCGAAGGCGTCAACGGGCGACAGTGGCGCGTGGGTCGGGCCGACGACGGGTCCTATATGCGCTTCGAGATCCCGCTCGTGCGGACCGAGGCGGGCAGGACGCATGTCCTGGGGACGTTGCATCTGGCCGCCGGTCTCGACCGGGTGTACCGCCAGTTGCTGCGGAAGGTCGGAATCATCCTTCTCGGGAACGGCGCGAAAACGTTCCTGGTCGCCGGCTTCATCCTGTTTCTGTTCCATCGCCTCGTCGGGCGGCACCTTCGTGACCTGGCCGATCACGCCGGCGCGCAAAGCCCGATGGAGGCCGCGACTCCGTTGGTCCTGGCGGGCCGCAGAGCGAGGGCGGGCGAAGGGGACGAGCTGGACCGCCTGGTCACCGCCTACAACGAAATGCTGGCGCGCGGGAGCCGCCATGCCGACGAGCAGCGCGCGGCGCGGCGCGAAATTGCGCGGCGCGGGGAGGCGCTGCAGATCGCCAATCGGGACCTCGAGGGGGAAGTCGAAGAACGGCGCCGGGCCGAGGCGGCGTTGCGCCGCCGCTCCGAACGGCTCGACCTGCTGAACGAGGTCACCTCGCTCGCCAATCGGAATCAAGCCTTCGAAGCGGCGGCGGAATCGATCCTCGCCGCCATTTGTAGGGCATGCGGTTGGCCCGTGGCGATGGTCCGCCCCTTGAATGCCTGGGATGCGAAGCTGCCGGCCTATGATCTCGTCTTCCTGCATCCGGGTGAGGACGGCGGGCTCGGCTTCGACGAAAGAGCGTTCGACACGGTCGAGCACATGGCCTTCGCGAGGCTGTTCAAGGGCCTCGCCATGGATCGTCCGGTTCCGCTCGCGCCGGGCGACCTGGCGGTCCTGGACCTGCCGGACGGCATCGATCTCGACCGGGGTCTCCTGGTGCCGATCGTGGCCGGCGAGCGTGGCCTCGCCTGGGCCGTGTTTCTTTGGTACGGCCCGTTGGATCCGGACAAGGAAATGCTCGATATCCTCCGGCTCGCCGGCGTTCAGCTCGGCCATGTCTTCGAGCGCGACGAGGCGGCATGGGAAATGAGCGAGCAGTCGGTGGTGCTGAATCGCTCGAAAACGTTCCTCGAACAGGTCGCCGAGATCATCTCCCTGGACCTGCGCGCGGTCTTCCAGCAACTGACGGCGGCGACGGCGACGCATGCGACCGGTGATCGCGATACGCGGTCCGTCGACAACGCCATCCGCTGGCTTGGAAACATCATTCACGGCGTCGAAAGCATTTCCAAAACAATCCAGGACGACGCGCATTTCGATTTGCTGCCCCTCGACGACGCCCTCGACCAGGTCCGTGCCGAGCTGGCCGAAACGGCTTGGGGCTGCCACCTGGTGATCGATGCCGATCCGCTGCCGACGGTGTTCGGCGATATGTCGATGCTGCGCCGGCTGTTCTGGCACCTGGCCGAGAACGCGGTCCGTTTCCGCCATTCGACCCGCTCGCCCCGGCTCGAAATTCGGGTCGACTACGAAACGGATGCGACCCTCGACGAGATGGGCAGCGAACTTCCGGTGGTGGCGCTGGCGTTCTCCGACAACGGCGTCGGCTTCGACGAAGCAATCGCCGAGCAGATCTTCGTTTCGTTCCGACGCGCGCCCGACGCAGACGAACGCTCTGGCGACGGGGTGGGGTTGGCGCTCTGCCGTCAGATCGTGGAACGCCATGGCGGCCAGATCAGTGGCGAAGGGCACCCGGGCGAGGGCGCGACGTTCCATGTCGTCTTGCCCTATTACCTCATGTGACGCGACCCCCGGGCCGCGGTGCGGGGTGCCCGGGACCTTTCCGTCATTGACCTCGATCGCCAATCATGCTGCCTTGCGCGGCGAAGCGGCGCCGACGCGCCGTCCCGTGAATATCTTGGGGAGCAGGATCCGTGCCCAGCTACGACTACGACCTCTTCGTCATCGGCGGCGGCTCGGGCGGTGTCCGCGCGGCCCGGATTTCCGGCGGACATGGCGCTCGCGTTGCCTGCGCGGAAGAGTACCGTTACGGCGGCACCTGCGTGATCCGGGGCTGTATCCCGAAAAAGCTGCTGATCTATGCGGCCCATTTCTCCCATGATTTCGAGGATGCCGCCGCCTATGGCTGGAACGTGCCGGAACCCACGTTCGACTGGTCGCGGCTGATCGCGGCCAAGGACAAGGAGATCGACCGGCTGAACGCGATCTATGAACGCCTGCTCGACGGTGCCGGGGTCAAGGCGTATCACGGCCGCGCGACGATCCTCGATGGCAACACGATTGAGGTGGACGGCGAACGAGTGACGGCCGAGAAGATCCTCATCGCCTGTGGCGGCACCCCGAGCTTGCCTGTCCTGCCGGGGATCGAGCATGCGATCACCTCGAACGAGGCGCTGAACCTGACCCGGTTGCCGGAGCGGATCGTCATCGTCGGCGGTGGCTACATCGCGGTCGAATTCGCCAATATCTTCCACGGCCTCGGTGCCAAGGTGACGGAGCTCTATCGCGGTGAGCAGATCCTGCGCGGTTTCGACGACGACGTGCGGAACGCACTGGCCGAGGAGATCGCGAAGCAGGGCATCGATCTTCGCGTCGGCGTCAACGTCACGGCGATTGAGAAGCGCGGCGAGGCATTGGTCTTGAGCCTCACCGACGGCACGACGCTGGAGTGCGACGAGGTGATGTATGCCACCGGCCGCCATCCAAACACCGACGGCCTCGGCCTGGACACGGTCGGGGTCGAGCTGGCGGCGAACGGCGCCATCAAGGTCGACGACTTCAGCCGGACCAACGTCGACAACATCTTCGCGATCGGCGACGTCACCGACCGGATCAACCTGACGCCGGTAGCCATCATGGAGGGCCACGCCTTCGCCGATACGGTGTTCGGCGGCGCGCCGCGCAAGCCGGATCATTCCGACGTCGCCTCCGCCGTGTTCAGCCAGCCGCCGATCGGCACCGTCGGCCTGACCGAGCCCCAGGCGCGCGAGCGGCACGGCGAGGTTGACATCTACCGCGCCCGCTTCCGGCCGTTGAAGCACACGCTCACCGGGCGGGAGGAAACGACGCTGGTCAAGCTGATCGTCGAGCCCGAGAGCGAACGCGTCGTCGGCGTGCACATGATGGGGGCCGACGCGCCGGAGATCGTGCAGCTGGCCGGTGTGGCGCTCAAATGCAATGCGACCAAGGCGCAGTTCGACGCCACCGTCGGCATCCATCCGACGTCGGCGGAGGAGTTCGTCACCCTGCGAGAGAAGGTTGCCCCGCAACAGGCCGTGGCGGCTGAATAAACCGCCGCAATCCGGCCTTTGCATCCAGGCGCGGGCGGGCGTATAAACGCCGCCTCATTTCGAGCGAGGAGCGGGAAAATGGCTCAGAACTGGAGTCCGAACGGCTGGCGCGACAAGGCGGTGCTGCAGTTCCCCGACTATCCGGATCCGGCGGCGCTGGATGCGACGATCGACAAGATCCGCAGCTTTCCGCCCCTGGTCTTCGCCGGCGAGGCGTTGGAGCTGCGGCGTAAGCTGGCCGAGGTCTGCGAGGGCCGCGCCTTTCTGCTGCAGGGCGGCGACTGCGCCGAGAGCTTTGCCGAATTCCATCCCGACAACATCCGCGACACCTTCCGCGTGCTCATGCAGATGGCGGTGGTACTGACCTTCGGCGGCTCTCTCCCGGTGGTGAAGGCGGGCCGCATGGCGGGGCAGTTCGCCAAGCCGCGCTCCAATCCCTTCGAGACGGTGGACGGGGTCGAGCTGCCGATCTATCGCGGTGACATCATCAACGGCATCGACGAGACGCTTGCCCAGCGCCTGCCGAACCCGGACCGGCTGCTGCAGGCCTACAGCCAGGCGGCGGCAACGCTGAACCTGATCCGTGCTTTCGCCAAGGGCGGTTTCGCCGACCTCAAGGCGGTGCATGGCTGGAACCTGGACTTCATCGCCGGGACCGAGGCGGCGACGCGCTACCAGGACATGGCCGACCGGATTTCCGAGGTGCTCTCCTTCATGGAGGCCTGCGGCATCACCGGCGACAAGGTGCCCGAGGTTCGCGAGACCGACTTCTACACCTGCCACGAGGCGTTGCACCTGCCGTACGAGGAGGCGCTGACCCGGGCCGATACGATCACCGAGAACGGCGGCCATTTCGCGACGTCCGGTCACTTCGTGTGGATCGGCGATCGCACCCGGCAGCTCGACGGCGGTCATGTCGAGTATTTCCGCGGCATCCAGAACCCGATCGGCATCAAGGCGGGCCCCAGCCTGGAGGCGGACGAGTTCATCCAGCTCGTACAGATCCTCAACCCGGAGAACGACCCGGGCCGGCTGACGGTGATCTGCCGCATGGGCGCCGATAACGTGGCGGAGAAACTGCCCCCGCTGGTTCGCGCGGCGGAGCGCGAGGGCCTGAAGATCGTCTGGTCCTGCGATCCCATGCACGGCAACATCGAAAAGGCCGCCAACGGCTACAAGACCCGCAATTTCGATCGCATCCTGATGGAGGTGCGCGGATTTTTTCAAGTTCACCAGGCCGAGGGCACGCATCCGGGCGGCATCCACGTCGAGATGACCGGCAAGGACGTCACGGAGTGCACCGGCGGCGCGCAGCTGATCAGCGAGGAGGACCTGTCCTCGCGCTATCACACGCATTGCGATCCGCGTCTCAACGCCTCGCAGAGCCTGGAGCTGGCCTTCCTGGTGGCGGAGATGTTGAAGCAGCGTCGGGCGAACGGAGGCCTGCGGAGCGCCGCCGAGTAGGCGCGCGCGGCCGGAGTGGATGCGGTGATGGATCTCGAAGGCGACATATCCGGCCGCGTTGACCATTACTTCAAGCGGACCAAGGAGATCGTCGGCGCCAACGGCGATACCGAGGTGACCTATGCGGTGTTCATGCGCCGGCCGGTCATCTTCACGCCGAAGCTGATGGTCGACTGGCTGGACCGGGTCGCCGCCGAGCGGGGCGCGAGTTTCGACATCCGCCTTTGTCACGAGGAGGGCGACTGGGTCGGCGCCGGTGAGCCGCTGGTCTATCTGACCGGACCGCTGACCCACCTGGTCGACCTGGAGACGATATACCTACAGAAGCTGGGCCCGGCCTGCGTCGCCGCCTACAACGCCTATGTGATGTGCCGCGACCTGCCGGACGCCGCCTTCCTGGCGATGGATGCGCGGCACTGCGCGGGCGCCGAGATGGCGGAGATGATGGCCTATGCCGCGAGCGTCGGGGGCGAGGCGGCGCGGCGCGAGAACGGCGCCAAGGGCTTCATCGGCTGCGCCTCCGACTTCACCTCGCATTATTTCGGCAGTTCCGGTGGCCTCGGCACCATGCCGCACGCGCTGATCGGCTATGCCGGCACCACCGTTCGCGCGGCCGAGATGTTCGTCGATACCTATCCCAACGACCCGCTCACCGTGCTGGTCGACTATTTCGGCCGCGAGGTGAGCGACAGCCTCGCCGTCTGCCACCGCTTCCCCGAGATGGCGCGGGCGGGCCGCATCTCGGTCCGCCTCGACACCCACGGTGGCCGTTTCCTCGAAGGGCTCGATCCGCCGAAGTCCTATGCCGTGCTGGAACGCAGCGTCCCGAAGGCGGTTCGGCAATACCGCACGGAGGACGAATTGCGCTGGCTGGTCGGCACCGGCGTCTCCGCCGCGGCGATCTATCACATGCGCGAAAGCCTCGACGGGGCCGGGTTCCAGGCGGTGAAGATCGTTGCCTCCTCCGGCTTCAATCCGGCGAAGTGCCATGTCATGGGGGCGGTCAAGGCGCCGATCGACGTGGTCGGTACCGGCTCCTACCTGCCGGAGAACTGGCGCGAGACCTACGCGACGGCCGACATCGTCGCCTACGGCGGCCGGCCGAGCGTGAAGGTCGGGCGGGAATTCCTGCTCACACGCCTGGCCGAGGGACGTTAGTTTCGAAGCGCCGGTAGCACTTCCGTCTCCACGAGGCCCTTCGCCGTCGCCGCCTCTTCACCACGCAAAGCGCGCCAGCCGCCGTTCAGGACGACCTTGGTGAGGCCCAGCGACTTCAGGGCCAGCAGCCGTTCCAACACTCGTTCCGGCGTGCCGGAGGCGGCATATTCGTCGATGAAGGCCGGCGTGAGCAGGCGGGCCTGCGCGGACTCGCCCAATGTGTGCTTTTCCATGTCGTAGGCCTCGCGGACGGCGGCCATGACGCGGCGGCTTTCATCGGAGAGCGGCCCCGCCGTCTTGCCGTGCATGTTGGCGAAGCGGGCGGCGACGGTGAGGCCGCCGCGCACCATGTCGCGGCCGACCTCCGCATCCCGGTGGCAGCCGCACCAGACATAGGCGCCGAAGTCGATGGCGTCCGGATCCAGACCGGCCTCGATCCGGGCGCGGCGGGCGAGATCCATGCCCCATTCGAGGCGTTCGGGCGCTACGCCGAGGGCGAACATCACCCGGTCGGCCCGGCGCGCCGCGATGGCGATCACCTTCGGGCCGGTCGCCGCGACCTCGACCGGAACACGGCCGTTCCGTGCGAGGCTGTCCGCCATCCAGGTAATCCGGCTGGCCTCGGGCGCGTGCGCGAGATCCAACTCGGCCACCGGTGGCGCCACGGCCTCTGGAATGTCGACCAGGTCCTCGAAAGGCACGGCCTCGCCCGAGAGGTAGGTCTTCAGGTGACCGACATAGCGTTCGAAGGGGGCGAGACGCGCCGGCGCCCGGCCGAGGTGGGCAAGCGCTGAATCGCCCCGGCCGATGCCGAGTTCCATGCGTCCGCGGCTGACGCTTTGAACGCTCGCCGCGGCGGCGGCGAGGACGGCGGCGGTGCGGGTGAGGGGATTGGAGACCGCGGTGCCGAGCTTGAGCCTGCGGGTCGCCGTCGCCGCCATCGCCAGGGCGACGAAACTGTCGGCGGCGAGGTTCTGCGAGTCGACGACCTTCATGCCGTCCCAGCCCTTTTCCTCCAGGTCCCGCGCGACATGTTGGATGCCACGGGGCGAGGGCACGCCGCCCGACCAGATTTCCATGTGTCCTCGCAAAAGATCCCGACCGACGCCGGCAGTTTAGCACGGCGTGGGGAGGGGAGACGGATCAGCCGCTCCGTCCATCGAGGCATGTTCGAATCGTCGTGAACAGGCGTTTGGCATCGATCGGCTTCGAGATATAGGCATTCATGCCGGCTGCGAGATATTTTTCACTGTCACCCGACATGGCATGCGCCGTCAGCGCAATGATCGGTATGTCGTTGTTGCCGGCGCGAATTTCACGGGCCGCGGCCAGCCCATCCATCAGCGGCATCTGGATATCCATCAACACGAGATCGTGGCGGCCGTCCCGCAAGGCTTGAATGGCGTCCTCGCCGTTCGCGACGACATCGATCGCGTGGCCGGCCCCTTCGAGCATCGCCCGGATCAGGATCTGATTGTATTCGTGGTCCTCGGCCACCAGCACGCGCAGTGCCGGCCCCGCCCCGGTCGCCGCCCCCGTCCCGGGCGTCTCGGGCGGCGTGGGCGCGGCATGGGCCCGGGCATCGCCGGCCACGGCGCCGAGGCGCACCGTGAAGACGAAGCTCGAGCCTTCCCCCGGACGGCTGGTGGCGTCGATCTCGCCACCCATCTCGCGCACGATATTGCGGCAGATCGCCAGGCCGAGGCCGGTGCCGCCGAACTGCCGTGTCGTCGAGCTGTCGGCCTGGGTGAATTCCTCGAACAGACCGGGCAGGACGTCCTCCGAAATTCCGATGCCGGTATCCGAAACCTCGAACCGCAACTCGTGCCAATCCCCCTGGCGGCCCGAACAGGCGACGCGAAGGGTGACGCTGCCGTCGGCGGTGAACTTGAAGGCGTTGCCGAGGAGGTTGTAGAGGACCTGGCGCAGACGCAGCAGGTCGCCGACGACGCGTGTCGGCACGTCGGGCGCGACGTCGACGGCGAAGGCGAGATGGACTTGCTCGGCGCGGCCGCCCCAGATCCGGCGCACTTCGTCGAACAGGTGCGTGAGATTGAAGTCGTGCGCCTCCAGCGTCATGTGTCCGGCTTCGATCTTCGAAATGTCGAGCACGTCGGAGATCAGCTGCAGCAGGATCTGGCTTGAGGAATCGATATTGTCCGCATAGCCGGCGAGCCGCGGATCCACGCCGGCGCCGGTCAATTCCTCCTTCAGGAGTTGGGCGAAGCCGACCACGGCATTCAGCGGCGTCCGCAACTCGTGGCTCATGTTGGCGAGGAAGGCCGACTTTGCCTGGCTCGATTGTTCGGCGCGGGCCTCGCTGCGGCGCAGCGCCTCCTCGAATTCGATCCGCTCGGTGACGTCGATCAGGATGCCGCCGAAGCCCGTCGGCCCGCCCTCGTCGATGATCGGGAATTTCGTCAGCACGAAGGTGCGGTCGGGATCGTCGCCGACCGGAATTTTCAACTCCTGGCTCGTCAGCTTCCAGTCGCTCAGGATCGACCGGTCACTCTCCGCATAGCGCTCGGCGCGTTCCCTGGGATAGAGGTCGTAGACGCCCTTGCCGCGGATGCTGTCCCCATCGACGCCGAACCAGTCTTCGAACTGCTTGTTGATCAGCAGGTAGCGCGCCTCGGCGTCCTTGAGGAAGAGGGCAGCCGGGATGTGGTCGATGATCGCCTTCAGCCGCCGCTCGCTTTCCTGCAATCGCTCTTCCGCGAGCTGGCGGTGCGTGATGTCGCTGCCCGTGCCCCGGTAGCCGCGGAAGACACCGTCCTCGCCGAAGACGGGCTTGCCGTTGATCGACAGCCAGACGATGCTGCCGTCGGACAGGGTGCGGGGATGGTTGAAGGCGCGAAACGGCCGATGATCGGCGAGGATTTGCAAATGTTCCTGCCAGGCCGCCGGATCGACGTCCGGGATGCCGGTCTCCTCGCGGGTTTTGCCCAACAGGGCCTCTTGCGGCACGCCCGTCAATTCCGTGAAACGGTCCGAGAAGTAGGAAAAGCGGCAATCCGCATCCATTTCCCAGAACCAGTCGGAAGTCGCGTTGGCGAAATCCTGAAACCGCGTCTCCCGCTCGCGCAGCGAAACCCGGTAGGCGTTGGAGACGCGGGCCAGCAGGTCGTTGACCGCCGCCGCCATTTCGCCGATCTCGTTGCGTCCGATATCGTCGACGACGTAATGGTCGGCGTTCTCGTGGTCCTGTTCGGCCGCGACCAGCATCTCGCGCAGACCCAGCATCGGCCCCAGGATCAGCCGATGCAAAATTACCGCCGTCATCACGCAGACGAAGAGGGAGATCACCAGAACCAGGCCGACGATACGCAGCGTGAAGGCCAGGAGTTCGCCCGCGACATGGCTGGTATCCAGTCGGACGACGGCGCTCAACGGGCGCGCCAGGGTCTGGGCGGAAAAGGCCACATCGATACGTTTCGCATCCACGACCCGCGACCCAGCGCCGCCGTGGGCTTCGATGTCGGCGGCCGGCACTTCGCCGAAACTGTCGAGCACCCGGCCCTCGCCATCCCGCAGAGCGGCACCCTTCAGCGCGGTAAAATCGGCCAGCACCTCGTCGAAGCGCCATTCGCCGTCCGCTGATCGCCCAACGGCGCCCTTTACCTCTGCCAATCCGACCTGCCGGACCGTCGCCAGCAGGTCGCGTTCATAGTTGAAGTAGGACGGGATCAGGATGACCCCTTCGATGATGACGATCGAAATGAAGACGAAGAACGTGATCCGCCAGCAGATGCGGCAGCGAAACCGCTCCCGCAGCCACGCGCCGCCCGTGGGCCCCGGTCTGGCGAGGCCGGAACGCCCTGGGGCGGCCAGGTCTTCCTGCGCGGATCGTGACATCACTCCCTCACGTTTCGGTGAGAAGCAACAGCTTTGCTTAAGATTGGTTAACGTTTCGTGAAGACGCAAGTGCTGAGGGCGTGGCACCATACTTTCTAACCTCGATCGCGGAGGTACGCAGCCGAAATGGTCGACCGATTCATACGCTTCTGTCTTGTCGCCCTGTCGTCGCTGCTGGCGGCCCCGGCGCTGGCGGGACCCGTATCGGCGGTCGATCTGGCGATCGTCGTCTCGCTCGACCGTTCGCGTTCCATCGACGATGTCGATGCGGTCGCACAGATCGACGGCCTGTTGCACACCCTGCGCCATTCCGAGTTTGCGGAGGTCGTGGCCCGCGGGCGCCATGGTCGCGTCGCCCTCTCGGTGGTGACCTGGTCGAGCTTCGGCCACCACGAGGTCATCCTGCCCTGGATCGCCATCGCCGACCGTCGCGACGCCCGCCGCGCGGCGATTGTGCTGGAGGCGGATACGGCGCGGCGAAAGACGGCGCGCCATGGCTCGCTCACCGATCACGACCTTGCCATCGAGGTCGGGCTCGGACAGCTCGGGCGGCTGCCCTGGCGAACCGCCGCGCGCGTCATCAACGTCGTCGCCGACGGCGTCGGCAACATTCGCCGGATGAGCGCCATCGATCGGGACGACGCGCTTCGCCGAGGCGTTACCATCAACGGCCTGGTGATGGCCCATGGGGCCGAAGCCCCCCGCCTGGTGGAGTACTTCCGCCGCGAGGTCGTCGGCGGCCCGACGTCCTTCGTCCTGGTCAGCCACACGGCCGAGGATTTCGCCGCGGCCATGCTGCGCAAGATGGTGCGGGAGATCGTCCTCTTGCGCCCGGCGCCCGGACGGTCGAGGATTCCCCGAACCGAGGGCTGAGCCGGAGGGCCGAGGCATGGTGGACGCGACCGAGGAAATCCCACTCACGGGCCTGGACCGGCCGGTCGAGATCCTGATCGACCAATGGGGCATCGCCCATATCTATGCGGAGACCCAGGCGGACTGTTTCTTCGCCCAGGGCTGGAACGCCGCGCGAGACCGGCTCTGGCAGATCGATCTTTGGCGCAAGCGCGGCCTTGGTCTGCTGGCCGGCGATTTCGGGCCCGACTACGTCGCCCGGGACCGGGCGGCGCGGTTGCTGCTCTATCGCGGCGACATGGCGGCGGAATGGGCCTGCTACGGGGCGAACGCCAAGCCCTGGACGGCGGCGTTCGTCGCCGGCATCAACGCCCGCATCGGCGAGGTGGAGGCCAGGCCCGAATTGTTGCCGGAGGAGTTTCGCCTGCTGGACACCAGGCCCGCGCGCTGGCGGGCCGAGGACGTGGTCCGCATTCGCAGCCATGCCCGCATCGGCAACCTCGATTCCGAGATCCGCCGCGCCGCCGTCACCGCACGGCACGGCCCGGCGGCGGACGCCGGGCGCAAGCGCCTGCGGCCCGAATGGCGGCCCGCCGACCTCGAAGGCGTGGCGCAGGGCGAGATCCCGCCCGAGGTAATGGCGACCTATCAGCTCGGAACCGAGCCGCCGGTCTTCGGCGCGCTGCCGGCGGTGGGAGAGGACGGGCGTGAAGGTCGGCCCGACGGGTCCAACGCCTGGGCCCTGCGGCCGGAGCTCAGCGAGACCGGTCGCGCCCTGTTGGCGAGCGATCCGCACCGGGTCCACGGCATGCCCTCGTTGCGTTACATGGTGCATCTTTCGGCGCCGGGGCTGGACGTCATCGGCGCGGGCGAGCCGGCGGTCCCCGGCGTCTCCCTCGGCCACAACGAGCGGCTCGGTTTCGGCCTGACCATCTGGCCGGTCGACCAGGAGGATCTCCGCGTTCTCGAGCTGCACCCCGACGACGCCGGCCGCTACCGCGAGGGCGAGGGGTGGGGGAAAATCGAGGAGGTGCGCGAAACGATCCCGGTGCGCGGCGAAGCGGCGCGGGAGATCACGCTCGCCTACACGCGCCATGGACCGGTGCTGCATCACGATGGCACGGCCGGGCGGGCCTATGCGCTCCGCACGGTCTGGAGTGAGCCCGGCACCGCGGCCTACCTCGCCAGCCTGAACTATATGCAGGCGGAAAGCTGGTTGGACTACCGCCGCGCCCTCGAAGGCTGGGGTGCGCCGCCGACCAACCATGTCGTCGCCGACGTCGAGGGCAACATCGGCTGGGCCACCGCCGGCATGGTGCCGCGCCGCGGAAAGGGCGACGGCCTGCTGCCGGTACCGGGCGACGGCAGTCACGAATGGGACGGGTTTCTGGCGGCGGCGGAAAAACCGAACATCTTCAACCCCACGTCCGGCTGGGTCGCCACGGCAAACCAGTTCAACCTGCCGGGGGATTTCGACTGGCGTCGCCACCGGACGAATTTCGAGTGGCCCGATCCCGCGCGCCACCGGGTGATCACGCGCGCGCTCGAGGCCAAGCCGCGCCATTCCTTCGCCGATATGCAGGCCCTGCAAACCAGCTTTCACGCCCTGCCGGCGGAACGGGTCGTCGCCCTGCTCGCGGCGGCGGGTGTGAGTGGCACCGCCGCGGATCTGTTGCGCGCGTGGGACTGCCGGTTGAGCGCGGACTCGGGGCCGGCTGCGCTCTTCGAGATCTGGTGGGGGCGCTATCTGGTGCCCGAGGTGCTGGCCGCCGCCTCCTCGCCCGAGGTGCAGGCGTTGGCCCTCGCGCCCGACACCGAGCTGGCGTTGGATCTGCTGGAGGCGGGCCTACCCGGGCGGGACGCCCTGCTGGCGGAAACGCTGGAGCGGGCCTGGCGGGATACCGTCGCCCTGCTCGGCGCGGCGCCCGAGCGTTGGGCCTGGGGCCGGTTGCATCACGGTTACTTCGCACACCCGCTCTCCGCCCTGCTGGACGAGGACGGGCGCCGGCGCTTCGATGTGGGCCCCGCGCCCAAGGGCGGCAGCGGCCTCACCGTCAACAACAACGGCTACCGGGCCGAGGACTTCCGCGTCATGCACGGGGTGACTTGGCGGATGCTGCTCGACGTCGGCAACTGGGATGCCTGCCTCACCATCAACGCGCCGGGGCAGTCGGGCGATCCGGCCGACCCGCACTACCGCGATCTCTTTTCGCTCTGGGCGCGGGAGGCGTATGTGCCGATGACCTATACCCGCCCGGCCGTCGAAGCCGCGGCCGAACGCCGCCTGCTGCTGACGCCGACGGCGTGACGGGGGGCTTGTTCGTCACTCGGGGTTGCGTAACCACGCCGACTTGTAGGCGCGGACATGCTGGGGGGGATAGTCGACGTCGGCGTCGAGGACGGCGGCGGCGTGCCAGGGCCAGCGGGGATTGGCCAGCATGCCGCGGGCCAGCGCCACGAAGTCGGCCTGTCCCTCGGCGATGATGGCCTCGGCGTGCCGCGGCCGATGGATCATGCCGACGGCCATGGTGGGGACGTCCGCCTCGCGGCGGATCGTGGCGGCGAAGGGGACCTGATGGCCTTCGCCCAGGGGCACCTGCTGCGCGAGTGAGAGACCGCCGGTGGACACCGCGACATAGTCGCAGCCGAGCGCACGAAGCTCTTGGCAAAAGACCACCGCTTCCGGCAGATCCCACCCGCCCTCCAGCCAATCGGTCGCGGAAATCCGTACGCCCATCGGTTTCTCCGCGGGCCAGGCCTCGCGCATGGCGGCGAAGATCTCGAGCGGATAGCGCAGGCGGCCGGCGAGGTCGCCGCCATAGGCATCCGGGCGGCGGTTCGTCAGCGGTGAGAGGAACTCGTGCAGCAGATAGCCATGCGCTGCCGTCAGTTCGACGAGGTCGAGGCCGAGCCGCCGGGCCCGCCGGGTGGCGTCGACATGGGCGTCCTTCACCTCCCGCAACCCGGCCGCATCCAACGCTTCGGGCAGCGGCCAGCCCGCGGCGCGCGGCAGGCCCGAACAGCCCCGTGTCGGCCAACCGCCCGCGGCGGCGTCGAGCGGCGCGCCGCGCTGCTCCCAGGGCACCCGGGCCGAGCCCTTACGGCCCGCATGGGACAATTGAATGCCGAGCCTGGCCGCGCCGTGCTCCCGGCAGAAGGCGATCACCGGCGCCAGCGCGGCCTCGTTCTCGTCGCTGTAGAGGCCGAGACAGGCCGGCGTGATCCGCCCCCGCGCCTCCACATGCGTCGCCTCGATGACGACCAGCCCGGCGCCGGACATCGACATCTGTCCGAGGTACACGAGATGCCAGTTCGTGGCCGACCCGTCGCGGGCGCTGTACTGACACATGGGCGAGACGACGATCCGATTGGCAACCGACATCTCCCGCAGCGCCAGGCCGGAAAACAGAGCGCTGCTCATCGATGAAGGCTCAGCCCGACCGGCCATCGCCGCCGGCACCCGAGCCATCGAAAGAACCGTCGATGTTTGTCACCATTTCCTCCCCGTCGAAACCGAGACTATAGGCCGGGCGATCTCCTGGTAAGGGGCAGATAGGGGTCAGGTCTTGCTTTTTGCCTTCATTAGATCTCTCTAGGCAAGAAACAAGACCTGACCCCGTTTGAGACATGAGACCAATCGAGGCGGACGGGAATTCGTCGAGCAGCCAGGGGATCAGGGTTTCTTCGGGCGGGCGCCGTAGTCGCCGTGGGGGGCGTCGCGTTCGGCGACGACGTCGCGCAGGCCTTCGGTGTCGACGCGTTCCATCCAGCGCTGCGCCTCTTCCGTGTGGCGGGCGATGCCGTCGAAGACCGTGCCGATCAGCTGGGTCGTGCGCAGGCCCATGTTCTCGAAGGCCTGGTTGATCAGCAGCTTGTTGAGCGCGAGCTGGTTCGCCGGGATATGCGCCAGGCGCCGGGCATGCGCCTCGATCGCCGCCTCGAGTTCGCCCGCCGGGCAAACATGGGAGACCAGGCCGATGCGATGGGCCGTCGCGGCATCGATGGCATCGCCGCTCAACAGGTACTGCTTGGCGTGTTCGAGGCCGAGACGATAGACCCACATCATGGTTGTCGGCAGGCCGTAGATCCGGCTCGGCGCATAGCCGATGAAGGCGTCGTCGGCCATGTAGAGCAGGTCGCAGCACAGGACGAGGTCGGTGGCGCCGCCGATCGCCCAGCCGTGGATCTGGCCGAGCACGGGCTTGGGGCACTCCCAGATCTTCATGAAGCGGGCGACGTTGTGGCGCATCGCTTGGTAGTCGCGGACCGGATCCCAGGCGCCCGGCCGCGGCTCGGGTCCTTCGGCATCGTAGGGCGAGGGGGTGCCGCCCTCGGCCCGCCAGGCGTCGAGATCGTAGCCTCCGGTGAGCGCCCGGCCCGCACCCCGCAGCAGAATCGCGCGAACGGCGCGCGAGGCCGTCGCCCGCTCGATACCGTCGGCGACGCCTTGGATCATCTCTTCCGTCAGCGTGTTCATCCGCGCCGGCCGGTTGAGGGTGAGGATGGCGAGGCTGTCGCGTTCTTCGTAGAGTAGTGGTGCGTCGCTCATCGTGCTTTCCTCTCGTTGCGCACCAGCCGCCGTTGCTCCCGGATTGCCAGCAGGGCGTTGGTGAGCAGGGCCGCGACCACGATACCACCGCCCAACAGGGCGAGCGGCGTGGGCGTCTCGTGGATGACCAGCCAGACCCAGAGCGGGCCGAGCACGGTTTCGCCCAGGGTCAGGAGGCCGACCTCCGCCGCTGGAATATAGCGTGGGCCGAGGGTGGTGAGGGTGATCGCCGGCGCGATCACGGCGAGGCCCATGATCGCGACCCAGAGCATCTGCGTGGATTGCACCGCCAGGGGGCTGGAGAAGGCGAGTGCGCCGGCGGCGAAGAACAGTCCCGAAATCGCCATCGCCGGCACCATGTTGATGGCGCGGCGGTGGCGGATGATCGTGAACTTTGCGCCCAGCACGAGGGAGGCGAAGATCGCCAGCCCGTCGCCGAGCAGCGTGCCCTGGCCGAGGCCTTCCCAGACGATGAGGCAGATGCCCGCAACGGCGACGGCGATCGCCAGCCAGATCCGCCGCGGCACGTGTTCCTTCAGGAGCAGGCGCGAAAGAATCGCAGCGAACAGCGGTGCCGTCGCCAGCATGACCAGGGCGTTCGCCACCTTGGTGTTCTGGATGGCGCCGAGGAAGGTGATGGTGTTGACGGCGAAGAGGGCGGCCAGCACGACGCCGGTCCAGCCGATGGCCCGGAAGATCTCCGGCGTGCGGCGGCGATAGAGGACGGTCAGGATCAGCGTGATGCCGATCGCCTGGAACACGCCGCGCCAGACCGCGAGCGTCCAGACGTCCATGGCGGCGAGACGGATCAGCAAGGTGTCCGGGCTGATCAGCAGAATGCCGAGCGCGGTGATCGCCAATCCCTTGGCGTGATCGGAAAGCGGTGCCACCGGCTCAGGCGGCTTCGAGCGCGGTGCAGCGCAACAGCAACCGCCGCGCGCCGGTGAAGTCATTGATCGGATAGTGCAGGGTGAAGCGATTGTCCCAGATCACCACCTGGCCGGGGCGCCAGCCAATGCGACAGGTGAATTCCGGCCGGGTCATATGGCGGGTGAAGAAGTCGATCAACGGCCGGCTTTCCGCCGCCGTAAAGCCCTCGAAGCGCGTCGCGAACATGGCGTTGAGATAGAGCCCTTCCGCCCCGCTTACCTGGTGCCGACGGACCAGGGGATGGATCGCCGTCTCGCCGGGCGTGTCCGGCCGCCCGGGTCCCTCGTAGCTGTGCACCGCCCGCAGGCCGCGCGCCAGGCGCTGCATGCCATCGCTGAGTGCATCGAAGGCCGCGATGGTATTGGCAAAGGCGGTATCGCCACCGACCGGCGGAATGATCAGGGCGTGCAGGACACTATAGAGCGCTGCTGGATCGCGGAACGTCACGTCGGCATGCCAGTCGGACCCACCAAAGAGCCGCTCGCCGTCCGGCTCCTTGCGCATCTCCAGGACCTCCGGCAGGCCGTCGGCGCGCAGCACGCCCTCGTCCGCGTGATGGAGGAAGAGCGGCCCGAAGCAGGCCGTCAGGTCGCGCAGGTCCGCGGGCGAAAGCGATTGGTCCTCGATCACCACCACCAGATGGGAATCAAGCGCGCCTTGCAGGTCCGCCAGAAGTTTCGCCGACGGCGCGCCGGAAAGCGCTACGCCGTCGAGCACCGCGCCCAGTTGCGGTGTCAACGGTCGGGCGGTGATGGATGGCGATGGGCTCATGCCGCGCCCCTCCCACGGGCCGGGCGACGATAGGATATGGACGCGTGCGACGAAAGCGGATTTCGTCATGCTAGATTTCGGAGCGGGGAGGGAACACCGATGACCGAGAACGACGCGAGCGCCAAGGCTTTGGCTCATGTGGACGAGGACCGTCTGCTCGAGCTGGAGCGGGACCTCATCCGCATTCCCTCGACCACTTTCGAGGAGGGGGAGATCGCCGACTATCTCGCCAACTACATGGCCGACCTCGGCCTGGAGGTCGAGATGATGCAGGTCGCCAACCCGAAGGCGCCGGGCAGCTTTACCCGCCAGCCGGTCGGCCGCCTCGCCGGCGCGGGGGGCGGGCGCAGCCTGATGTTGAACGGGCATATGGATCCGGGGATCGAGATGTCCGGCTGGTCGGTCGATCCCTACGGCGCCAAGTTCGAGGACGGCTGGATCTGGGGCATGGGCGCGCATGACGACAAGGGCGGGATCGCCGCCATGATCACGGCGCTGGCGGCGGTGATGCGCGCGGGCGTGCGGCTCGCGGGCGATGTGCTGGTCTGCCCCGTGGTCGCCCACAAGCATGGCGGCGCCGGGACCCGGGCGCTGGTCGAGGCCGGGATCCTCGCGGATTGCTGCATCAACCTGGAGCATTCGGCAAATACCATCGCGACGGCCTGCGTCGGCATCCAGATTGCGCTCGTCCGCACGCGCGCGCCGGACCTGTTCTTCCGCTACAACGCCGAAGCGCGGGCCGCCTACATGAACCCGGTCGAGCAACAGGCCGAGTTGACCCGTCGCCTCGGCCCGAGCCTGACGCCGATTGCACCCGACGGCTGGCTATCGTTCGAACCGCATCCAGACCTGCCGGGCTTCCCGATGCACTGCATCGACATCATCCACAAGGAGCACTATTTCCATCCCGACCACACCGGCCTGTCGACGCGGGAGTGCGAGCTCGAATTCCAGCTGCGCACCGTGCCGGGGCAGACCGTCGAGAGTATTCGGGCCGACCTGCAGGGCCTGCTCGACGCCATCGCCGCCGATCATCCGGCGTTCGACGCCGAGCTGGTGATCCCGGCACCGGGACAGGAGGAGATCTGGAACCTCGCGCCGATGCTGATCGAGAAGAGCCATCCGATGGTCGTAGCGCTCGCCGAGGGGCACGCGCTGGCTGCGGGCGCGGCGCCGGAGGTGAGCGGCTCCGGCCGTCTCGGGAACGTCGGCGACGGCAACATTCTCGCTGCCCATGGCGTCGCCAGCCTGCAATACGGGCCGGGCGACATCCGTATTTACGACGAATGGCCGACGCCGGACGAGCGGGTTCGCCTCTCCGACCTGGTGACCGCGTCGAAGGCGATCGCCTACGCCATTCCCCGGATTTGCGGTTGAGGCAGCGGTCGGGGCGCTATTCGGCCGGCGCGTGGAAGCCGAGGTTTTCCTGGGCGACGCGACGCAGCGAGCCGACCTCGCAGACTTCGTCCACATCACTCTCGGAAGAGACGACCCGATTGCGACCGCCACGCTTGGCCGCATAGAGCGCTTCGTCCGCCCGGTTGAGGATTTCGTGCCAGGCCGTGTCGGTGGTGTGGTTCTTGGCGACGCCGACGCTGCAGGTGAATTCGAGGCGTTCGCCGGCGAAATCGAAGGCCGCATCCTGCACCGCCTTGGCCAATCGGCGGCCCGCACGCAGTGCCGTCGCCGCGTCGGCGTCGGGCAGCAGGACCGCAAACTCCTCGCCGCCCATGCGGCCCGCGATATCGACGTCCTCTCGTATGGCACCGGACATCGCGGCGGCGGCATGGCGCAGAACCTCGTCGCCCGCCTCGTGACCGTAGGTGTCGTTGATCCCCTTGAAGAGGTCGAGATCGAGATAGAGTAACGACATGTCCGTGCCGCCACGCCGGGCGCGGCGGAACTCGCGCTGGCAGAATTCGGTGAAGGCGAGGCGATTGGCGAGCCGGGTGAGCGGATCGGTACGGCTCTCTTCATAGAGGCGCCGATTAGCGACGTTCAGGGAGCCGACGGCGTCCTGCAGCTTCTCCTCGAGGATCTTGCGTTCCGCCTCGGCCTCGGCCCGGTGGGCGAACAGGCGGGCGATCTCTAGCTCGGGGCCGTCGGGATCGATTTTTCGGTCCGCATAGACGGCGAGATGACCGTAGACTTTGCCGGTCTCCGTCTTCAGGGGAATGCCGATGAAGCTTTTGTAGGGAAACTTGCGTTTCTTCTCGAAGTCCCTGTTCACGTCGCAGGGGATGAGGGTCGGCTCGCCGTCATAGGGAATCCGGCAGGGCTGTCCGTCGATGTCGTAGTCCCAGCTGTCGCGAAACTCGTTGCGGCACCAAGACGCTTGCACCCGGACCCGGGTCGCCGGCTCGTCCAGAGCATAGGCGACGAAGACATGGTCGACCTGCAAGGCCTCGGCGAGGCTGCGGACCATCGATTTGAAAAAGGCGTCTCCGATATTGCGCCCGGTGAGCTCGATGAGCCGCTTCAACAGCTCGTAGTCGTTTGTGAATCGGCATGCAAAACTGACCCACTTTGGTGGGTTATGAGCGGTAAGAATTGACCCACCTGGAACGCTAGCATCCGCACGGAACAGTGCGGAGGAAAGAGCAGGTGGTATTGATGGAAAGCGTATTGAAGATCCGACGTTGGATATTACGGGAGGGTCGGAGTATCCGATCTGTATCTCGTCAGACTGGTTTGTCGCGGAACACGATTAAGAAGTATCTGAAGGACGGCGATCCACCGAGCTATCAGCGGCGCGTTTCACCCGTCCGGCGTAAGCTTAGCGATGGCTTCGCCAGCCGGCTTCGGGCGCTCTTTGAGCAGGACCTGGGGCGCCCGCGCCGTGAGCGCCGGACGGCCAAGAAGCTTTATGAGCAGCTTGTGTCGGAAGGCTATAGCGGATCCTACTCGACGGTTCAGAGGTTTGTCCGCGACCTGAAGCGTTCTGGCGCCGGATCGGGGGATGCGTTCATTCCGTTGCACTTTACGGCAGGTGACGCGCTCCAGTTTGACTGGAGCACGGAATACGCTGTCCTGGGCGGTGTCGAGCAGAAGGTAAAGGTTGCCCACTTCCGCCTATGTCATAGCCGCAAGCCCTTTGTTGTTGCCTATCCCAGCGAATCTCAGGAGATGGTGCTGGACGCCTTTGCACGGGCGATGTCTTTCTATGGCGGCGTACCGCGCCGGGTGATCATCGACAACCCCAAGACGATGGTAACCTATGTTTCGCGCTCTAAGGACCGTGTGTTCCATCCGCGCTTTCTGGCGTTGATGAACCACTATGTGATGGAACCGGTTGCTTGCACACCCCGCGGCGGGGTGGGAGAAGGGTCAGATTGAGAACCAGGTTGGGTTCCTGCGGGGACAGCTGTTTGCGCCCAAGCCCGCCTTTGACGATCTGGATGCGCTGAACGGCTGGTTGCGTCTGCGCTGCGAGGAATTGGCGAATCGCGCCCACCCCGAACAATCGGATCGCAAGATCTCGGACGTGTTCGCAGACGAGTGCGCCGAACTGCGTCCCCTGGGCCGGGCTTTTGACGGCTATGTTGAGAAGGCCGCTCGTGTCCGCTCTACCTGTCTGGTCCAATATGCCACCAATCGCTATAGCGTCCCCTCCCGGTTCGCCGGGGAGCTTGTCTCTCTGCGCGCCTATGCGGACCGGATCGTGGTTGTGTCAGGGCAGAATGTGATTGCCGAGCACAAGCGCCGCTTTACCCGCAACGCCAGCTATTTCGAGCCCTGGCATTACCTGCCCCTACTCGACCGCAAGCCCGGCGCGCTGAGAGATGGCGCGCCCTTTGTGGGTTGGCAATTGCCTGAGGCGATGCACCGGGTCAGGGCGCATTACATGGCCGGCAAAGGCGGGGACCGGGAGTTTGTCGATCTGCTCCTGCTGGCCCAGGATCACGGGATCGAGGTGGTCGAGATAGCCTGTGAACTGGCCGTGGAGCAGAACACGCTGCGCCTTCCGGCCATCATCAATCTGATCAACCAACTGGTGGAGCCGGTCATCGCGCCATGGGGCGAGAGCCACGCCTATCCGCAACTGACCTTGCGGCCCGAAGCGGACTGCAAGCGCTATGAGACGCTGTGCGTTGCCGGGGAGGCCGTCGCATGAAAGCTTTGATAGACCAACTGATCGCCCTGAGGCTGTATGGAATGGCGGCTTGCGCCGAAGCTTTGCTGGCCGCGCGCAAGCCGCCAAGTCTGACCACTGCGATAAAGCAACTGATCGACGCCGAGACTGTAGAGCGCCGGGTGCGCTCTATCCAGCACCAAATGCGGGCCTCGAAGTTCCCCCACCATAAGGACTTCGCCACTTTCGATTACGGCCTAGCCGCCGTCACCCAAGCGCAAATCGACCCCTTCTGCTCAGGGCAGTTCACCCAGGAGGCCCACAACCTCATTCTGGTGGGCGGAACCGGTACGGGCAAAACCCACATCGCCATTGCTCTGGGGACGCTGTTGATCAATCAGGGAAAGAAGGTCCGTTTCTTCAACGCCGTCGATCTGATCAATGCGCTGATCAAGGAACAGGCCGAAGGCAACGCCGGCAAGATCATCCGGCAACTGACGGCCATGGATTGCGTCATCATCGACGAACTGGGCTATATCCCATTCCCCAAATCCGGCGGTGCGCTCTTGTTCCACCTGATCAGCAAACTCTATGAGAAGACCAGCGTCATCATCACCACCAATCTGGAGTTCGGGGAATGGGTCTCCGTCTTCGGAGATGCAAAAATGACAACCGCGTTGCTGGATCGTGTAACGCATCACTGCGCAATCATCGAAACAGGCAACATGTCTTACCGCTTCGCACAAAGCAAACAGCGACGACAAAAGTAGCCGCCCTGTAAGCAAAGCCCCAGGCTGATCCGCTATATGGAGCCAATCAGCCTGGGGGCTTTCATCGCAAAGGCGGGCAAATCAAAACGGGTCCTGTACAGATTGTTCTGCAAAAGGGGTTTCGTAGCTGGGGCACAAGTCCGGGCCGATGGGGTGGATGAGCTGCCTCCGGCTGGTCCGGGCTCTCGCGATCGAAATCCATGAGGACTGGCTGGATGCCAACCGCTAGCTCAACATGATCCATCTCAAGGAGAGCAAAAGCGAACGCATCCAGAAAGCCGCCTGACGGCGGCTCGGCATGCCTGGCGCTCCGAGCAATCGAAATCTCCGCGCCAGGCATGCCGGTGGCCCTCATCGGCAGCCATGACAAACTTGCAGAACAGTCTGGACACTACTTCAAAAGCTCATTGCCACTTCAAGAACCCCACCTGATCCCCACGTTCCGCCGCCGGCCCGGTTGTCCCGGTGGGCCCACAGGCCCCTCCCACGCGGCTTCGCTCCGCGTAACGCAAAGCGCTACACGAAGCCGCGCGGGGCCCTCCCGTGGACTACCGGGACAACCTCCGTCGAAGCAAGGGGGGGGGTCAATTTTGCACGCCGATAGGGGGTCAGAATTCAGGGCAATCGCATTTCAGAATTTGCCGAGGAGTGACAGGAGATAGTCGTTGTTCCAAGCGGCGATTTTGAACTTGGCGCGCAGCGAGTCTTTTCGTGGATCCTTTCGCATGACATTGAGCGCCATGTGGCGCAGGACGGCGAGATTGTGCGGTCCATTGTCCTTGCGGGTTCTGTCTTGGTCTTCGTTCATTTGGACATCGAGGCACCAGTGCAGGCGGTTTTCGACCCCCCAGTGCGCCCGGGCAACGGGATTGAAGCGCTCGGCGTCGAGCGGCTGGCTGAGCAGGTAGTAGGCGGTTTCGCTCGACGTCTTCTCCGCGCACTCGCGGGTCCGGGTGACTTTGGCGACCGCCTTCAGGCCCGGCCAATGATGGCGCTCTTGCAGCCACTCGACGTGGCTGGAGACGAGAGCGGCACGGGTCTCGATGCGGCCATGATCGCCATCGACCGTGGTGTCGGTGGTGGTCGCTTCGGCTTTCGGATCGTCGAGGAAGGTTCTCACGTCGTCATGCAGCGTGCCTTGATTGCCCTTCAACGCCAGGGCGTAGTCACCCCCCTGCTCGATAATCTGGCTGGCGATGGCGCGCTGGCAATTGAGGGCGTCCACGGTCACGATCGTCCCCTCGAGGCTCAATAGTTTCAACAGCTTCGGCACGGCGGTGATCTCGTTGGACTTGGCGTCGGTGGCGACTTGCCCCAACACCAGCCGCTGATCACAGCCCCAGGCCGAGACCATATGCAGCGCCGACGTGCCGCTCGCCTTGTCGTAGGATCGCCGCACCACCTTGCCGTCGATCGCAATGACCCCTTGGCAGGTCTCGGAAAAGCGCGCCATGAAGCGCTGGAAGCAGGCGCCGAACGCCTCCGGATCCAGCAACCGGAACACCCGGCTGAAGGTGTCGTGGCTCGGCACGCCATGTTCGAGTACGAGAAATTCCCGCAGGAACGCCTCCTTTTCACGCGCGAAGATCGCCATGTCGACCGCCGTCTGACCGCCCGAGAGGACCGTGCACAGGGCGATCGTCAAGATCTCCAGCAGATCGTGACGCCCGGCATTGCCAGTCCGCGGATCCTCGAGACCCTCAAAGCACTCCAGAAAGCCTTCCATCGCAACCTCCACCCGTGAAAAGACCGGGTAGAATCGATTCGCGCCAATACCTCAAGATCAAACACGCACGTCAAGGCAATTCCAAATGCGATTCCCCTGGGTCAGAATTAAATGCTGATTGACAGTCGTTGGTGACGTGCGTCATGGTGCGGGCCCCCTGCCTGCTTTGCGCCGTCAATTCACCGCGAATCTTGGCTCAGTGTTGCGGCGCCATCGGGGAAGTGTTGCCAGCAGGGTGCTAGGAAGCCGTTAAGGAGTGTGCCTAGTAAGCCGTTAACCGTCTTTTTACGGCCCCGGCACGCCGGCCAGGAAGGCGAAGTCGCAGCCTTGGTCGGCTTGCAGAACCTGCTCGTTGTAGAGTTTGGCGTAGCCGCGCGACGGCACCGGCGGGGCGGGCGGCAATTCGGCGCGGCGACGGTCCAGCTCCGCCTCGTCCACCAGCAGGTCGAGGGACTTGTCGGCGACGGAAAGGCGGATGCGGTCGCCGTCGCGGACCAGCGCCAGGGCGCCGCCCGAGGCGGCGTCGGGCGTGACGTGCAGCACGATGGTGCCGAAGGCGGTCCCGCTCATCCGCGCGTCGGAAATCCGCACCATGTCCTTGACGCCCGCCTGCGCCAGCTTCTTCGGGATCGGCAGGTAGCCCGCTTCCGGCATCGCCGAGGGGCTGCGTGGGCCGGCGTTCTGCAGGACCAGGATATCGTCGGCGGTAACGTCGAGGTCGGGGTCGTCGATGCGGGCGGAAAGATCCTCCAGGCTGGTGAAGACGACGGCCCGGCCTTCCCGCTCGAACAGGGTCGGGTCCGCGGCCGAGCGCTTCAATATCGCCCCGCCCGGCGCCAGGCTGCCGAACAATGCTACGAGGCCGCCGACCGGCTCGTAGGGGGCATCGAAGGCGCGGACGATCTCCCGGTCGACCCAGGCGCCCTCGTCGCCGGCGAGGCGCGCGCCCAGAGTTTCGCCGGTGACCGTCATGCAGTCGAGGTGCAGAAGCGGCTTCAACTCGCGCAGCACGGCGCCGAGGCCGCCCGCGGCGAAGAAATCTTCCATGTAGTGGTCGCCTGAGGGTTTCAGGTTGACCAGCACCGGCGTCTCGTCGGAAAGCGTGTTCATCCGCTCCAGGCTGACCGTGATGCCGCGTCGGCCGGCGATCGCCGCCAGGTGGATGATCCCGTTGGTCGAGCCGCCGAGCGCCAGCAGCACGCGGAGCGCGTTCTCGACCGAGGCCTCGGTGATGAGCTCGGAGGGGCGGGGACCGCCGTTCGCCAGCGCCATCGCCTGCGCCCCGCTCGCCTCGGCCGCGCGCAACCGGTCGGCGTGCACCGAGGGGATGGCGGCCGTGCCGGGCAGGGCCATGCCGAGGGTCTCGGTGATGCAGGCCATGGTGCTGGCCGTGCCCATGACCGCACAAGTGCCCGCCGTCGTGGCGAGGCCCATTTCGATTTTGCGGATTTCCGGCTCGTCGATACGGCCGCCGCGGAACTCGCCCCAATAGCGTCGGCAATCGGTGCAGGCGCCGAGCCGGTCGTCCTTGTAGCGGCTGGTCATCATCGGCCCGACCAGCAGATAGATCGCCGGTACGTCGGCCGAGGCGGCGCCCATCAGCTGCGCCGGCGCCGTCTTGTCGCAGCCGCCGATCAGCACCACCGCGTCCATCGGCTGGGCGCGGATCATCTCCTCCGTGTCCATCGACATCAGGTTGCGGAACATCAGGCTGGTCGGGTTCAGGTAGGTTTCGCCGAGCGAGATGGTCGGGAAGACCAGCGGCAGGCCGCCGGCCGCCAGCACGCCGCGCTTCACCGCCTCGATCAGTTCCGGGACCTGGCGGTGACAGTTGTTGAAGCCGCTGGTCGTGTCGGTGATGCCGATGACGGGGCGGGCCAGCATTTCCCGGCTATAGCCCATGGAGCTGGCGAAGGAGCGGCGCAGGTAGATCGAGAAGTCGGGATCGCCATAGTTTGTCAGTCCGCCGCCCAGGCCCTTCGGTCCGTCGTTTGCCCCGTCGTTCGTCATGCCGCGTGTCTCCCCGGTTGTCGCCTGCGCCGCCTCGACTATATTCGCCAGCGCCGAAAGCACCAGACCCGGAGGGGGAGCCTATGCGCGTTGGCGTCGAAGTGGGGGGCACGTTCACCGACCTGGTGGCGATCGACGGCGAGACGGTCACCGTCGCCAAGGTCGCCAGCACGCCGGCCCGGCCCGACGAGGGCGCGCTGGCCGCGCTGGAGGCCGCGACCATCTTGCTGGGCGGGGTCGAGGACCTGGTGCACGGCTCCACCGTCGCCACCAACGCGATCCTGGAGCGCAAGGGCGCGCCCACGGCCTTCGTCACCACGGCGGGCTTTCGCGACATCCTGGCCCTGCAACGCCACAGCCGGCGCAGCATCTACGACCTCGCCTATGCCAAGCCGGAACCGGTGGTCCGTCGGCGCGACTGTCACGAGATCGAAGAACGGATGGGCCCCGACGGCGCCGTCGTCGCCGCCCTCGACATCGCCGCGGCGGAGGCGCGGCTGCGCGCCATTCTCGATGGTGGCGACTACCGGGCGGTGGCGGTCTGCCTGCTGAACGCCTATGCCAACCCCGCGCACGAAATGCAGCTGGCCGAGCTGCTCGCCAAGATCGACCCCGGTCTTTCCGTTACCTGCAGCCACGACGTGACGCGGGAGTTCCGCGAATACGAGCGGGCCTCGACCACCACGCTCGCGGCCTATGTCCAGCCGGTGATCGACAGCTACCTCTCGCGCTTCGAGGCGAGTTTGGGGGAGCGGGCCTTTGCCGGCCGCTTCAGCGTCATGCAGTCGAACGGCGGGCGCCTGCCGGCCGCCGCCATGGGACGGAACGCCATCACCTCGCTGTTCTCGGGCCCGGCGGCGGGGGTGATCGGCGCGGTGCGCCAGGCGGGGCTTTCCGGTTACCGCGATCTCATCACCCTCGACATGGGCGGGACCAGCACCGACGTCTGCCTGGTCGCCGACGGCCAGCCGGCGATTTCCGGCGAGACGGAGGTCGACGGCCTGCCCATCCGCACGCCCGTGCTCGACATCGTCACCGTCGGCGCCGGCGGCGGCTCCATCATCTGGGTCGACGACGGCGGTATGCTGCGGGCGGGTCCGCGCTCCGCCGGGGCCGATCCGGGGCCGGCCTGCTACGGCAAGGGCGGGACGCAGGCGACGGTGACGGACGCGCATCTAACGCGCGGTACGATTCGCGCCGAGGCGCGCCTCGGCGGTCACATGACCCTCGATGCGGCGGCGGCGGAGGCGTCGCTCGGCCCGCTGGCGGAACGCTTCGAACGGGGGCGGGAAGAAATCGCGGCCGATGCGATCCGCGTCGCCGATGCCAATATCGTGCGGGCGATCCAGCTGGTCTCGACCGAACGTGGCCGCGATCCCCGCGACTATGCCCTGGTTCCTTTCGGCGGCGCCGGGCCGTTGCACGCGGCGGCCGTCGCCGCGGAACTCGACATCGCGACCGTGGTCGTCCCGCCCAACGCCGGCGTGCTGTCCGCCTACGGCCTGCTGGCGAGCGACTATGTCACCTACGAGACGCGAACCCGGCGGATCATGGTCGACGGCGATGCCGCCGATCAGGTGCGCGCGGTCTTCCAGGAGCTCGGTCAGGCGGCCGACGATCGCTTTGCCGCGCTCGGCGTCACGGGCGACGTGGACTACAGCCATACCCTGGAGATGCGCTATGTCGGCCAGGCCTTCGAGGTGCCGGTGCCGTTGACGGCGGCGGATCTGGACGCCCTCGACGAGGCCTCGTTGCTGGCGCATTTCGACACGGCGCACCATCGGGTCTTCGAGTTTGGCGGCTCCGGCGGTTTGGCGCGGGCGGAGATCGTCTCCTTCCGCCTCGGCTCCGCCGTCTCGCCCGGCACGCTGCCGGCGCTGCGCGAAGCCGCCCAGGGCGGCACGGCCACCGAAGTCGAGATCTTCGATGCCGGTGCCCGAACGACGGCCGCGCTCTGGCTGCGTGCGGCGCTGCCCCGCGGCGAATGGCTCGACGGGCCGTTGCTGGTGGAGGACGTGACCAGCACGATCCTGGTCCCCGCCGGCTGGCGGGCCCGGGTCGATGAATGTGATAATCTGGTGATGCAAAAGGGGACGTGAAGGGATGGAAAGCATGCGCGTCGATCCGGTCGACCAGGCGGTGATCAGCCAGGCCCTCGTGGCGGCGGCCCGCGAGATGGGTGTGAAACTGGTGCGCAGCGCCTATTCGCCGGTGGTGCGGGAGGCGAACGATTGCGCCGCCGCCCTGCTGGACCGCCACGGCAACGTCATCGCCCAGGCGGAGCTGATCCCCATGCAGCTCGGCCCCATCGGCACCACCTTCCGCCCCTGCGCCGAGGTCGTACCGCCGGAGGAGCTGGTCGAAGGCGACTTCTACATCAACAACGACCCCTACCAGGGCGGCCAGCACCTGCAGGACGTCTTCCTGTTTTCGCCGATCTTCCACGAAGGTGTCCTCGTCGGCTTCGGGGCCACGGTCGCGCATCACCTCGATCTCGGCGGCGGCGCACCCGGCCTCAATCCCGAAGCGAGTGACGTCCACCAGGAGGGCATCATCTTCCCGCCGAGCCGCTACAACCTGGCACGGGACTGGAACGGCGGCCCGCTGGAGCGCCTGGTCCGCGCCAACATCCGCGTGCCGGAGGAGACCATCGGCGATTTCAACGCCCAGTTCGCCGCCAACGGCATGGGCGCCAAGCGGGTGGAGGAGCTGTGCCGGCGCTTCGGCGCGGAGACGGTGATGGCGGCGATGGACAACCTGCTCGACTATTCCGAGCGGCGCATGCGGCAGTCCGTGCGTGAGGCGCCCGATGGCGTCTATTGGGGCGAAGACGCGCTCGACGACGACGGGGTCGGCGATACGCCGCTTCCCGTGCGCGCGCGGGTCGAGATCCGCGGCGAGGACGTCTTCGTCGATTTCGAAGGCACCGCCGGACAGGTGAAGACCAACATCAATTGTCCCTATGCCTCGACCATCGCCGCCGCGCTTTCTTGCGTGAAGTCGGTGCTGACCAGCCCGGATATTCCCTTCAACGAGGGCTCGAAGCGGCCGGTGCACGTCAGCGCGCCGCATGGCTCGCTGTTGAACCCGAAGGCGCCGGCGCCGGTGCGTGCGCGGATGCTGTCGGCCTACCGGGCCTTCAACGCGGTGATGAAGGCGCTGGCGAGCGCGGTGCCCGAGAAGGTGATCGCCGCCGGCTTCGATACGACGGAGGTCGCCTGCCTCTCGCAGCTCGGGCCGGACGGCTACCGGATCTATCTCGAGATCCTCGGCGGCGGCTACGGCGCCAGCGCCGGCGGCGATGGCTGCGACGCGGTGGACAGCCCGCTCTCCAACTGTTCCAACGTGCCGATCGAGGCGATGGATATGGAGTATCCCTTCTTCCGCCTCGAGGAGTATTCTTTGCGCGAAGGCTCCGGCGGCGGCGGACGGCACCGCGGCGGCATGGGCTTTTGCCGCAAGTACCGGGTGCTGGCGGACGATGTCGAGTTTGCGACCTATTCCGACCGTTTCCGCATCGCGCCCGAGGGCCTGTTCGGTGGCGAACCGGGGGAGACCGCGCGCACCTATGTCGAGCGGGCGGGCGAGGTCGTCGAGCTCGCCTCCAAACAGAGTTTCAAGCTGAAGCGGGACGACCTGCTGGTGCTGTTGACCGGCGGCGGCGCCGGCTACGGCCCGGCGGATGAGCGGGGCGAAACGGACCGCGCGCGCGACAGCGAAGACGGGATCGTGATGCAGGCGGCCGAATAGGCCCGAAGGAGTGAAGCGGAATGCGTGAGTTCGATGTCATCGTCGTGGGGGCTGGCTTCTCCGGCCTCTATCTATTGTACCGGTTGAGGAAACTCGGCCTCTCCGCCCGCGCGCTGGAACGCGCCGACGACGTCGGCGGTACCTGGTGGTGGAACCGCTATCCGGGCGCGCGCTGCGACGTCGAGAGCATGCAGTATTCCTATTCCTTTTCCGAGGAACTCCAGCAGGACTGGGAATGGAGCGAGCTGTTCTCCGCCCAGCCGGAAATCCTGGACTATGCCCGCCATGTCGCCGACCGCTTCGACCTCCGGCGCGACATCCAGTTCGACACGACCGTCTCCAGTGCCCATTGGGACGACGATGAGAGGCGCTGGCGCCTCGAGACCGAGGCCGGCGAGGTCTTTTCCGCACGCCATTGCATCATGGCGACGGGCTGCCTCTCGACCGCGCGGGTGCCGGACTTCGAGGGCGTGGACAGCTACCAGGGCCCGACCTATCACACTGGCTGGTGGCCGCATGAAGGCGTCGACTTCTCCGGCAAGACCGTCGGCATCATCGGCACCGGCTCCTCGGCGATCCAGGCCATCCCGGTCATCGCGGAAGAGGCCGGCCACCTGACCGTCTTCCAGCGCACGCCGAACTATTCGATTCCCTCGCGCAACGGCCCGATGACGGACGACTATGCGCGAAGCTGGAAGGACGGTTACGCGGAAAGTCGCCAGGCGGCGCGGCACACGCGGAACGGCGTGCTGGCCCGTCTCAACCCGCAATCGGCGATGGCTGCGGGGGAGGCGGAGCGCCAGGCGATCTATGAGGAGCGTTGGCGCGAGGGCGGCACCTATTTCATGGCCTCCTTCGGCGATCTCGCGACCAACCAGGCCTCCAACGACACGGCGGCGGAGTTCGTCCGCGAGCAGATCCGCACCACCGTCGAGGATCCGGAGACCGCGGAGCTGCTGGCTGCCGACGGCTATCCGATCGGCACCAAGCGGATCTGCGTCGACACCGACTATTTCGAGACCTTCAACCGCGAGAACGTCACCCTGGTTGACGTCAGCGAGCAGCCGATCGAGCGGATCACGTCCGAAGGCCTGCGCACCGGCGGGCGCGACTACACTTTCGACGCCATCGTCTTCGCGACCGGCTTCGACGCCATGACCGGCACGCTCGACGCCATCGACATCCGGGGCCACGAGGGCCGCGCCCTGAAGGCGAAATGGGAGGAAGGCCCGCGCACCTACCTCGGCCTGATGAGCGAGGGCTTTCCCAACCTCTATATGATTACCGGGCCGGGCAGCCCCTCGGTGCTCTCCAACATGATGGTCTCGATCGAGCAGCATGTGGACTGGGTCACCGACGCGTTCGCCCACCTGGAAGCGAACGGCCTCGAGACCATGGAGCCGAGCCTGGAAGCGGAAGACGCCTGGGTCGCCCACAATTCCGAAGTCGGCAACACCACCCTCTATCCCAAGGCCGCGAGCTGGTACATGGGCGCCAACATCCCGGGCAAGCCGCGCATCTTCCTGCCCTACATCGGCGGCGTCGGCGCCTACCGGGAGCGTTGCGACGAAATCGCCGCCAAGGGCTACGAGGGCTTCGAGCTGGGTGGTGGCGAAGCGGAGCAACGCAAGGCGAGTTGAGGCCAAAACGCCCGGAGGCAAGGTAGCCATGGACTACGACAAGACCTCGATGCCGGAGGGCTATGACGCGGCGCGGACCTACCAACCGGATGTGATGGCGGACTGGATGGACCGGATCGTCGCGCTGGTACCGGTCGACGGGGTCGAGGACATCGTCGATCTCGGCTGCGGAACCGGGCGCTATACGGCGGCGCTGGCCGAGCGGTACGGGGCACGGGTGTTCGGCATCGAGCCCTCGGAAAAGATGTTGGCCCAGGCGCGCGCGAAGCATGGCGATGGCGCGATCCGTTTCGGGCAAGGCGGTGGTGAGGCGCTGCCGGCGGCGGATGGATCGGCGGATCTGATCTTTCTCTCCATGGTCTACCACCATCTTTCCGATCCCGCGGCGACGGCCCGGGAATGTCGCCGCGTGCTGCGACCCGGTGGCCGGCTCTGTATTCGCAACAGCACCCAGGACCGGGTGGAGAGCTTTCCGCACCTCAGGTTCTTTCCCGCCGTCCGGGAGATCGTCGCCCGTACCTCGCCGAGCGTTGCCGGCATCACCGGCGCCTTCGAGGGCGCTGGATTCGAGGTCGCGGGGCACGAGGTCGTGCGCCATCGCAATGCGACGAATTGGGCCAGCCAGCGGGACAATTTCGCCCGCCGCGCCGATTCCTTCCTCGCCCGTCTGGCGGATGCCGACTATGAACGCGGCATGGCGGAACTCGACCGCCATTGCGAAACAGCGCCGCCGGACGATCCGGTCTGGATGGATATCGACCTGCTGGCGTTTCGCGTACCTGCGACTTCAGCGGCCTGACGTCGAAGGCGGGAGCCGCCGGGCGCGCGCGGGAAGGGGCCCCATGGAACTGCTGTCGTCCCTGTTGGGTATCGTCGATCTCGCGGCCGTGTTCGCCGTGACCGGTGCGCTGGTCGCCAGCCGGAAGGAGATGGATATCCTCGGCTTCCTGCTGCTTGGCGTGGTGACGGGCGTTGGCGGGGGGACGTTGCGGGACTTGCTTCTGGGCGTGCCGGTGTTCTGGATCGAGAACGCGCTGCCGTTGGTCGTCTGCCTGCTCGCCGCCGCGCTGGTCTATTTCGCGGCGCCGATGATCCAGTACCGCTATCGCCTGCTGCTCTGGCTCGACGCCGTGGGCCTGGCCCTGTTTGCCGTGGCGGGCGCGGACAAGGCGCTGCAGGCCGGCGCCTCTGCGATCATCGCCGTCGTCATGGGCGTCATCTCGGCGACCGTGGGCGGCGTGGTGCGGGACCTCCTGGGGCAGGAGCCCTCGATCCTTCTCCGACGCGAGATCTACGTCACCGCCGCCGCGCTGGGCGCCGTTCTGCTGGTCGGCTTGAACATGCTCGGTCTTCCGAGCGGTGTCGCCATGGCCGTCGGCTTCGGCGCCACCTTGGCGCTGCGCGGTTGCGCCCTGCGCTTCGGCTGGGCCCTGCCGACGTACAGGGCGCGGCCGGGTCGCCCGGTCGATGGCGAGTAGTCAAAAGAAAAGGGGGCTGGCCGCGACACGGTGTCTGCGACCGCCCCCTGAAGTGTCGTGTTCCGGGCCATCTGTCGCCAGGCGACAGGGGGCCAGAAGTCACGACCGAGGCGAAGTGAAGGCCGGACGGGTTCGAGGGCTGTCAACCGGCCTCCGCTCGCGTGTTGGATTCCTTGGACGCCAGGCCGAAGGGGCGCATCAGCAGATCGATGTCGACCGCGTCGCGCAGCTCGGGCGGCATGTGGGTTTCGGCATACTCGCGCCAGACGCGGGAGGTGAGGAACAGGTCGAACAGTTCGGCGTCGATCTCCTCGGCGTCGCGCATGCGGGCCATGATGGACAAGGCCTCGCTCAGGGTCTTGCCGCGTTTGTAGGGCCGATCGCCGGCGGTCAGCGCCTCGAAGATATCGGCGATCACCAGCATGCGCGAGGGGACCGACATTTGGTCGCCCGTCAGGCCCTTGGGATAACCGGTGCCGTTGATCTTCTCGTGGTGCTCGGCGGCGATTTCGGTGACGCGGGCGAGTTCCTCGGGGAAGGGCAGTTCGCGCAGCATCTCGTACGAGACCTCGACATGGCGGTTGATGATGTGCCGCTCCGCCTGGGTGAGGGTGCCGATGCGGATCGACAGGTTGGTGACCTCCTCCTCGCTCAACAGCGGGCGGGAGAGGCCTTCATGGTCGCGCCAGGTCCGCGTCGCGATCTCCTTCACCCGGGCAAGCATCGGCTCGGTCATGAAGGTTTCGCCGTGGTTGGCGCGAACCAGGAAGGCGAGGTCGTCGTCGATCGCGCCGATTTCGTCGTACATGCGCGCGCGCAGCTTCTCGGCCTTGTCGGGGTGGCGCAGGATCTTCTTCAGGCAGGTGATTTCGACTTCCCGCTTGAGAATCTCGAACCGGGCGCAGACCTCGTCGATTCGGTCGTGCACGGTTTCCAGTCGGGTCGCCTTGTCGACGACGTGTTCGGGCGTCGCCACTTTGCCGCAGTCGTGCAGCCAGGCGGCGATGGCGAGTTCCTCCAAACCGTCCTCGTCCAGGTAAAAGTCGGCGAAGGGACCGGCCTCGGTGTCGATCGCGGCGCGGGCCAGCAGGTCGTAGATGACCGGGACCCGTTGGCAATGGGCGCCGGTATAGGGTGATTTCGCGTTGATCGCGGCGGTCATCATGCGGACGAGTGCCCGGAAGAATTCGCGCTGTTCGCCCTTCAGGCGGTGGGTCCGCAGGGCGCCCTCGGCGATGGCGACGAGGGCTTGGGTATCGTCCAGGGCGGCGGGATCGAAGGCGGCGGAGATGCCGTCGTGGGTATCGCGGAAGAGCGAAAGGACGGCGCGGGGCCGGCCCTGGTCGTCGGTGACGGGGAGCGCGATGGCGCTGGACACCCGACTGCCGAGCGAGGCGAGAAAGCCGGTCGTGCGGTCGTAGGGGAGCAAAGCCTCGTGCCCTTCCAGGTGCAGCGGGCCGCCTTCGAGGGCGGTGCGGCAGGCGAGGTCGGCGAGGTCGACGCGGCCGGTTTCGGCCGAGCGCAGCTCGCGCGCCGGGAAGGGGCTCGGGGCCGCGTCGCCGCCATAGGCGATCCCGGCGCCATCGAGGCGCAGCAGCGTCGGGCGGATTTCGTCGCCCTGGATTTCGTGCAGGATGGCGCTTTCGGCGCCGGTTCGGCGCATCGTCGCGGTCAGCAGCGCCTGCCAGCAGGCGGCCTCGCCGGCTGTCGTGGCAATGTCCCGGATCGCCTCAGCCAGCGTGATCGGCTGGTCGGCCGTCGTGAGCGTCGCGGTATGCGAGGCATGCAGATATGTGACGTTTGCGCTGGTGCCTGTCGTCATCGTTTTGTCCCCGTTCGCCGTTCTGGCGTTTCCCCGGTTTTTCCCATCATCCAGCCGTGTCGCGCTTTTCTCCGTCCCAGACGTCGGCGACTTCGGTTACGATCAGATCGGCATATTTTTCGAGCGCGTCGGCCCGCCGCGCGGCGATGTCGCCGAGGCGGGAGACCGGCGCATAGACCGACGGCATCAAGGCCTGGCCGCCGCCGGCGTGGCTTTGACGAATGCCATGATGCACACGGGCGCGCTCGTCCGCGCCGAGGCCGGCAATCATGTCCTTGGTCGCCCAGATGGCGCCGTCGGACGCGAGATCGGCCAGCGCCCGGGCCCGGGCCAGCGTGTCGCCCAGCACCGCGAATTCGACGTTGGTGGAGGAGGAGAGGCAGCCGAACCATTCCTGGCCCTCGGCCAGGCCCATGGTCAGTCGCAACTCGCCGACACCGGCATGTCGCGCGCTCCATTCCCGGCTGACGCGCCGCATGGTTTCGCGCAGTTCCGTCGCGCATTCGAGCGCGTTCATCACATAGTTGCAGTCGGGTTGGGGGAAGAAATAGTAGACCAGCCCGTCGCTCAGATGCTTGCCGTGGGTGCCGTGATAGCGGCGGAACACGACCTCCATCGCCCGCCAGACGTCGTTGACCAGGGCGAAATAGTCTTCCGGCGCCAGCATGGCGCGCAGTTCGTCGGAATTTTCCAGGTCCGCGACCAGGACACCCAGATGAGTGAGCGCCGGCAGCCGCTGACGCAACAGGCCGCGAATGACCATGTCGCGCCGGGCCAGCAGGTCGAGCAGGGATTCCGGATCGTCCTCGGTCGGCAGGTAGGCGAACAGCACGCCCTCACGGAAGAAGGTCGCATGCAGGTCGTAGGCGACGCTCTCCCCGAGTTCGTCCGTCAATTCGGCCGCCACCCTCACGATATGCCGCTTGCCGACCGACGGTGTTTCGCGGTGCAGGCGGACCAGAAGCTCGGCGTTGTCGGCGCCGATATGGGGGGCGAGCGCGGCCAGTGCCTCGGCCGGGACCCGGTTGCGGGCAACGCCGATATGCAGGCGGAGAGCTTCCAGCCAGTCCCGCTCGCCGGGCGCCTCGTGCGCTTCCAGCATCAGGCGGAAGACGTTGCGCGCCTCGATCTCGGCGGCGAGGCCCTGGCGGCGATGGAAGATTTCTTGCGCCGCCTGATGGTTCCACCATTCGAGTTCGAAATTGTTGTTCACCATATAGGCGGGGTGCGGCAGCTCCTCGATCGAAAGGCGGAGCGCGCGACCGGGCTGGACGACCCGGGGCGGGGCCGGTGCCGCGCGGGGCGGCAGTTCGGAGATCCGGCTGGAGGCGTCGTCGTTGGTGGCTTCCCGGGCGAGGGGGAGGACCTGTTCCTCGCCGCCGATTTCCTCGGAGAACTGCTCGGCGATATCGGCCATCGACAGGCCCTGCTTCTTCAGGTCCTGGACGTGTTCGATCCGCTCGATCGCATTGTCGTCGAAATAGCCGATCCGTCGCGCGCCACCGCTTTGCGGGCCGGCGAGGCCGACGATGGGGCGGGGCAGGATGCCGAGCGCGATGTAATTGTTGAGCGTCGCCCGCGAAATGCGGGTTCGTTCCATGACCTCGTGGCTGGTCAACATGTCGCCGGCTCCAAAAGGGAAAAAAAGCCGGGTGAACCGTTCGTCAGCCCAACGCCCCGGTCGGGGAGGAGGGAGGAGAGGGAGGAAATCCCCGATCCTTGGATGGACGCAACGCGATCTGGGAGGAGGAAGGATCGCGCCCCATCCGCAGGGCAATCGCATTTCAGAATTTGCCGAGGAGTGACAGGAGATAGTCGTTGTTCCAAGCGGCGATTTTGAACTTGGCGCGCAGCGAGTCTTTTCGTGGATCCTTTCGCATGACATTGAGCGCCATGTGGCGCAGGACGGCGAGATTGTGCGGTCCATTGTCCTTGCGGGTTCTGTCTTGGTCTTCGTTCATTTGGACATCGAGGCACCAGTGCAGGCGGTTTTCGACCCCCCAGTGCGCCCGGGCAACGGGATTGAAGCGCTCGGCGTCGAGCGGCTGGCTGAGCAGGTAGTAGGCGGTTTCGCTCGACGTCTTCTCCGCGCACTCGCGGGTCCGGGTGACTTTGGCGACCGCCTTCAGGCCCGGCCAATGATGGCGCTCTTGCAGCCACTCGACGTGGCTGGAGACGAGAGCGGCACGGGTCTCGATGCGGCCATGATCGCCATCGACCGTGGTGTCGGTGGTGGTCGCTTCGGCTTTCGGATCGTCGAGGAAGGTTCTCACGTCGTCATGCAGCGTGCCTTGATTGCCCTTCAACGCCAGGGCGTAGTCACCCCCCTGCTCGATAATCTGGCTGGCGATGGCGCGCTGGCAATTGAGGGCGTCCACGGTCACGATCGTCCCCTCGAGGCTCAATAGTTTCAACAGCTTCGGCACGGCGGTGATCTCGTTGGACTTGGCGTCGGTGGCGACTTGCCCCAACACCAGCCGCTGATCACAGCCCCAGGCCGAGACCATATGCAGCGCCGACGTGCCGCTCGCCTTGTCGTAGGATCGCCGCACCACCTTGCCGTCGATCGCAATGACCCCTTGGCAGGTCTCGGAAAAGCGCGCCATGAAGCGCTGGAAGCAGGCGCCGAACGCCTCCGGATCCAGCAACCGGAACACCCGGCTGAAGGTGTCGTGGCTCGGCACGCCATGTTCGAGTACGAGAAATTCCCGCAGGAACGCCTCCTTTTCACGCGCGAAGATCGCCATGTCGACCGCCGTCTGACCGCCCGAGAGGACCGTGCACAGGGCGATCGTCAAGATCTCCAGCAGATCGTGACGCCCGGCATTGCCAGTCCGCGGATCCTCGAGACCCTCAAAGCACTCCAGAAAGCCTTCCATCGCAACCTCCACCCGTGAAAAGACCGGGTAGAATCGATTCGCGCCAATACCTCAAGATCAAACACGCACGTCAAGGCAATTCCAAATGCGATTCCCCTGGCCCCATCCGGGCGAAGGGTTGACGAACAGCTACTCATTGGTTCACCCACTACAATGGACAGAAAGGTACATAGGTGACCTGGACTGTGCAAATAGAAAATTAACCGATCCAGGGCAATCGCATTTCAGAATTTGCCGAGGAGTGACAGGAGATAGTCGTTGTTCCAAGCGGCGATTTTGAACTTGGCGCGCAGCGAGTCTTTTCGTGGATCCTTTCGCATGACATTGAGCGCCATGTGGCGCAGGACGGCGAGATTGTGCGGTCCATTGTCCTTGCGGGTTCTGTCTTGGTCTTCGTTCATTTGGACATCGAGGCACCAGTGCAGGCGGTTTTCGACCCCCCAGTGCGCCCGGGCAACGGGATTGAAGCGCTCGGCGTCGAGCGGCTGGCTGAGCAGGTAGTAGGCGGTTTCGCTCGACGTCTTCTCCGCGCACTCGCGGGTCCGGGTGACTTTGGCGACCGCCTTCAGGCCCGGCCAATGATGGCGCTCTTGCAGCCACTCGACGTGGCTGGAGACGAGAGCGGCACGGGTCTCGATGCGGCCATGATCGCCATCGACCGTGGTGTCGGTGGTGGTCGCTTCGGCTTTCGGATCGTCGAGGAAGGTTCTCACGTCGTCATGCAGCGTGCCTTGATTGCCCTTCAACGCCAGGGCGTAGTCACCCCCCTGCTCGATAATCTGGCTGGCGATGGCGCGCTGGCAATTGAGGGCGTCCACGGTCACGATCGTCCCCTCGAGGCTCAATAGTTTCAACAGCTTCGGCACGGCGGTGATCTCGTTGGACTTGGCGTCGGTGGCGACTTGCCCCAACACCAGCCGCTGATCACAGCCCCAGGCCGAGACCATATGCAGCGCCGACGTGCCGCTCGCCTTGTCGTAGGATCGCCGCACCACCTTGCCGTCGATCGCAATGACCCCTTGGCAGGTCTCGGAAAAGCGCGCCATGAAGCGCTGGAAGCAGGCGCCGAACGCCTCCGGATCCAGCAACCGGAACACCCGGCTGAAGGTGTCGTGGCTCGGCACGCCATGTTCGAGTACGAGAAATTCCCGCAGGAACGCCTCCTTTTCACGCGCGAAGATCGCCATGTCGACCGCCGTCTGACCGCCCGAGAGGACCGTGCACAGGGCGATCGTCAAGATCTCCAGCAGATCGTGACGCCCGGCATTGCCAGTCCGCGGATCCTCGAGACCCTCAAAGCACTCCAGAAAGCCTTCCATCGCAACCTCCACCCGTGAAAAGACCGGGTAGAATCGATTCGCGCCAATACCTCAAGATCAAACACGCACGTCAAGGCAATTCCAAATGCGATTCCCCTGTTAACCGATCTGGATTTGGGCAGATTGTTTGTGTATTTATGCAACAGTCCAAATCAGTAGCCTGAAGCTCGGCGGGGTATATCCGATGAAATCAATGGGTTAGTCAAAATTCCGGCAGTTTTGCTCTAGGCCCTGTCCATTTTTGATCCGTCATCAATATATTGATCTGGCCAATCTGTCTATTTTTACTTAGAGAATCGCTGTAAATGCCTAATTCTATTGAGGTTAGACAATCTCCGACCTTAGACAGTTGCCTCGCGCCGCCTGGACAAGATGTTGATTCGGCCTTGGATCCAGGTTGGTGATTGACAGGCCACTCGGCGCGTGGTCCATAGCCGGGACGACCCGGCCCCTCGGCGGTGCGACGCGTTTTTTCCGAAGTATCGTTCCCATCGCTGGACTTGCGCGTCTCCGCTCACATATCTCGGGTGTGGAGCGTGCCGCCGAAGAGCGAGAGAGCCGCACCAGGCATGGACGAGAACGAACAGAGTGGCGAGACGCCGGGCGATGACGCCCCCGGCCTGATCCCCGCGCAGGTTATCCAGCCGGCGCAGAAGCCACGGCTGATCAGCCGGCTGCGCAATTACCTCTTCGCCGGGATCATCGTCACCGTGCCAATCGCGATCACCGTCTATTTGACGGTGATCATCGTCGAGTTCGTCGATGCCCAGATCGTCCCGCTGATCCCGCCGATCTACAATCCGGAAACCTACCTGCCGTTCTCGATACCGGGCCTCGGCATTCTGGTCGTGCTGCTGGTCTTGATTTTCGTCGGCTTCGTCGCCGCGAATTTCTTCGGCCGCGCCCTGATCCGGACGGGGGAGCGGGTGATCGATCGCATGCCGATCGTGCGCACCGTCTACAACGCGTTGAAGCAGATTGCCGAAACGGTGCTGCAGCAATCCTCCAACGCCTTCCGCCAGGTCGTGATGGTCGAATATCCCCGCAAGGGGATCTGGGCGCTCGCCTTCCTCACCAGCGAGGCGGTGGGCGAGGTGCGCCGGCGAACCGGGCGTGAACTGATCAGCGTCTTCCTGCCGACGACGCCGAACCCGACCTCCGGTTTCCTGCTGCTGGTGCCGAAGGAGGACCTGATCGAGCTGGATATGTCGGTCGAGGAGGCGGCGAAAATGATCATTTCCGCGGGCGTCGTCATCCCGCCGGATTGGGCCGCTATCGAGGCCGAGGTCGAGGCGCCGATCCAGGTCTCCGGCCTGTTTGCCGAGCGTCAGGCGGCGCGTGACCAGGCCGACGAGGCGGATGGTCAGCCGGAGCCCAAATAGGCGATCGCCGCGTCCCGCTCGAAGAGGTAGAGCAGCACGCGCAACGCCGCGCCCCGTTCGCTCGCCAGTTTCGGATCGGTCTCCATGATCATCCGCGCGTCGTCCCGGGCCATCGCCATCAGATCCTGGTGAAAGGCGATGTCGGCCAGGTGAAAAGTCGGCAGGCCGCTTTGCCGGGTGCCCAGGATCTCGCCCGCGCCGCGCAGGCGAAGATCTTCCTCGGCGATGATGAAGCCGTCGTCGCTTTCCCGCATGATTTCGAGCCGGGCGCGCGCGGTTTCGCCCAGGGGCTCGGCGTAGAGCAGCAGGCAACTGCCCGGTCGCTCGCCCCGGCCGACCCGGCCGCGCAGCTGATGCATCTGCGCGAGGCCGAAGCGCTCGGCATGTTCGAGCACGATGATGGTCGCCTCCGGCACGTCGACACCGACCTCGATCACCGTGGTGGCGACCAGGATATCGATGTCGCCGGCCCGGAAACTCTCCATCACGCGGTCCTTTTCCGGCCCGCGCATGCGGCCGTGCACCAGGCCGACACCCTCGCCCAGCAGGCTTTTCAGGGTGCCGTGGCGTTCCTCCGCCGCCGCCACGTCGAGCGCTTCGGATTCCGCCACCAACGGACAGACCCAATAGACCCTGTCGCCCCGCGCCCTTGCCCGGCCGAGGCCCTGGATCACGTCGTCGAGACGCGAGATCGGCAGCGCCCGGGTATCGATCGGCGCCCGGCCCGGCGGCTTCTCGTCCAGGCGGGAGGAGTCCATATCGCCGTAGGCGGTCATGGTCAGGGTGCGGGGGATCGGCGTTGCCGTCATCACCAGCACGTCGGTGTTGTGCCCCTTTTCGCCCAGCAGCAAGCGCTGGTGCACGCCGAAGCGATGCTGTTCGTCGATGACCGCCAGGGCGAGGTCGCGGAATTCGACGTCGTCCTGGAAGAGCGCATGGGTGCCGATGGCGATTCTGGCGGACCCGCTGGCCAGACGGCCGAGGGCCTGTTCGCGGGCCTTGCCCTTGTCGCGCCCGGTCAGCAACTCGGCCCGGATGTCGAGCTTGGCCAGCAGGGGGGCGATGGTCGCGTGGTGCTGGCGGGCCAGGATCTCCGTCGGCGCCATGATCGCCGCCTGGGCGCCGGCCTCGACCGCGTTCAGCATGGCCGCCAGCGCCACCACGGTCTTGCCGCTGCCGACATCGCCTTGCAGCAGGCGCAACATACGGTCGGGCCCGGCCATGTCGGCCAGGATCTCCTTGATCGCGCGCGCTTGCGCCCCGGTGAGCGGGAAGGGCAGGGCCGCTTCCATGGCCGCCCGCAGCGCGCCGTCGCCGGCCAGTACGCGACCCTTGCGCCGCCTGGCCGCGGCCCGGACCAGCATCAGTGCCAACTGGTTTGCCAGCAGTTCGTCATAGGCCAGGCGCTGGCGCACCGTGGCGTCCGGCGCCAGGTCGGCCAGGCCCTCCGGCGCGTGGGCCCGGATCAGGGCTTCGTGCCAACCGGGCCAGCCGTGCGTCGTCAGCAGGCTCGTCTGCAGCCATTCGGGAAGCTCGGGCGCCGCGTCGAGGGCACCCCGCACGGCCCGCGCGAGCGGGCGGGGCGTCAGCCCGGCGGTGGCGCCGTAGACCGGTTCGACCAGCGGCAGGCTGTCCAGTTCGTCCGGCGCCAGGATATGGTCGGGATGGACGATCTGTGGCGCCCCCTGGAACATCTGCACGGTGCCGCTCACCACCCGCGTTTCGCCCGGCGGCAGCATGCGGGCCAGGTAGTCGCCCTTGGCGCGGAAGAACACCAGGGTGAGAAAACCGGTTTCGTCACGGCAGATGACCCGCGTCGGCAGGCGCGGCGTGGGCCCGGGCTGATGCTCGACGACCTCGAGGGTCAAAGTGGCGAGCGCGCCCTCCCGCGCTTCGGCCACGCTCGGGCGGTAGCGCCGGTCGACGATGCCGCGGGGCAGGTGCCAGCAGAGATCGAGCAGCCGGCCGCCGGCCGCAGTTTCGATCAGTTTCCCGATGCGCTGGCCTACTCCCTTCAGGGAGAGTACCGGCCGGAACAGGGGAAACAGGATATCGGGACGCATCGCGGGCCGCCTGAGCGTGAAAAATTCGGCGGATCCGGCCGGCTCGAAGCTGACAGCCCGCCCGTGCAAGGCTATACCCCGTTCAGCCCATGGAGGGAAGGATGGTCGAGGATCTGGAGTTGCGCCGCCGGCGCCTGAAATACCGCAGCAAGCACCGCGGCACCAAGGAACTCGACCTGCTGCTGGGCGTCTTCGCCGAGCGACAGCTCGAGGTCATGAGTGCGCGCGAACTCGACCTCTACGAGGCGATCCTCGATGCCGACGAGGTCGACATCTACGCCTGGTTGGTCGGGCGGACGCCGGTGCCGCCGGCCTACGACAACGACGTGATGCGCCGCCTGCTCGCCTTCGACTTTCCCAGGGCCCTGCGGTGAGTACCGCGCTCGATAACACCGTCCGCGCCAAGGGCCGCCTGACCGTCGCCGGTGCGCCGGAGGGGGTGGAGGCGCGTTTCCTCGCCGATCTCGCCCAGCGGCTGGAACATGGCCTCGTCCATGTCGCCCGCGACGAGGGCCGGATGTCCGCGCTCGCCGACGCGGTCGCCTTCTTCGCACCGGAGCTCGAGGTCTGGTGTTTCCCCGCCTGGGACTGTCTGCCCTACGACCGGGCCTCACCCAACGCCGAAATCGGTGCGCGACGGGCCGACATGCTCTCGCGTCTGGCCGGCATGGCGGCGGACGGGGATGAAGGGGAAGGGCGCCCCCGCCTGCTGATCACCACCATTTCGGCGGCGCTGCAGCGGGTGCCCGCCCGCGCCACCTTTGCCGGCACGATCTTCGCCGGCCGGATCGGCGGCACCGTCTCCCTCGACAGCTTGAACGAATTTCTCGTCCGCAACGGCTACAGCCGGACCGGCACGGTGATGGAGCCGGGCGAATACGCCCAGCGCGGCGGCCTGATCGACATCTTTCCGCCGGGCGCCGAGACGCCGATGCGGCTCGACTTCTTCGGCGACGAATTGGAAAGCCTGCGCCTGTTCGATCCCTTGACCCAGCGCACCACCGGAAATGCGGAAGCATTTCGCCTGGGCCCGGTCTCCGAGGTCACCCTCGACCAGGCCTCCATCGATCGTTTCCGCGCCGGCTATCGCCAGGCCTTCGGCGCGGTGACGGGGGAGGATCCGCTCTATCACGGCATCAGCGCCGGGCGGCGCCATGTCGGCATGGAGCATTGGCTGCCGTTGTTCCACGATGCGCTGGAAAGCCTGTTCGACTATGTGCCCGGCGCGCGGATCTCACTCGATCCCACGGGCGAGGAGGCGGTAGCCGCGCGCCTCGTCCAGATCGTGGAGCATTTCGAGGCGCGACGCGAGTACCTCGGCGAGCGTGGCGACGAGGCGCCGCCCTACAATCCGCTGCCCCCCGAGGCGCTCTATCTGACGACGGCGGAATGGGACGAGGTGGCGACCGCACGCACGGCCCTGGCGTTGACCCCGTTCCAGGCGCCGCCGGCCGCCGACGTCGTCTCCCTCGAGGGGCGGCAGGGGCGCGACTTCGCGGCCGAGCGGGCGCACGAGGGCCTCGACGTCTTCGCCGCGCTCGGCGATCACCTGCGCGCCCACGTGCTGGCCGGACGCCGGGTGGCGATCGCCGCCTTCAGTCCAGGCTCCGCCGACCGGCTGTCGACCTTGCTGTCGGACCACGATATCGGCCCGGTGCCGGTGGTCGAGGACCTGGTCGCCCTGGAAAAATTGCCCCAGGCCAAGCCCGCCCTCGTCGTCCTGCCGCTGGAGCACGGCTTCGAGACGGAGGACCTGGTCGTCGTCGGCGAGCAGGACATCCTCGGCGATCGCATGGTGCGCGCCGGTCGCCGCTCGCGCCGGGCGGAGGAATTCCTGACCAGCGCGGCCGAGCTGACGACCGGCGACCTGGTCGTGCATGCCGAGCATGGCATCGGCCGTTATGAGGGGTTGGTGACCCTCGACGTCGGGGGTGCGCCGCATGATTGCCTGCACCTGAGCTACCACGGGGGCGACAAGCTCTACCTCCCGGTGGTGAATATCGAGGTGCTGTCGCGCTACGGCTCGGAGGAGGCCGGCGTCAATCTCGACCGGCTCGGCGGGGCCGGCTGGCAGGCCCGCAAGGCCCGGCTTAAGGCCCGCCTGAAGGACATGGCCGACGCGCTGATCAAGGTCGCGGCGGCCCGCGCGTTGAAGACCGCGCCCCGGATCGCCCTCGACGATCCGTCGTACGCGACCTTCTGTTCCGGCTTCCCCTACGAGGAAACGGACGACCAGATGAACGCGATCGAGGACGTGATCGCCGATCTCGGCGCCGGGCGGCCGATGGACCGGCTGGTCTGCGGCGACGTCGGCTTCGGCAAGACCGAGGTAGCACTTCGCAGTGCCTTCGCCACCGTGATGGCCGGCGGCCAGGTCGCCGTGGTGGCGCCGACGACCCTGTTGGTCCGCCAGCACTTCGCCACCTTCCAGGAGCGCTTCCGCGAGCTTCCCGTCATCGTCCGCCAGCTTTCCCGCCTGGTCTCGAACAAGGACGCGGCGGACACCCGGGCCGAGCTGGAATCGGGCCGTGCCGACATCGTCATCGGCACCCACGCGCTGCTCGGCAAGCGGGTGAAGTTCAACGACCTCCAGCTTTTGATCGTGGACGAGGAGCAGCACTTCGGCGTGAAGCACAAGGAACGGCTAAAGCAGCTGCGCGACGACGTCCATGTGCTGACCCTGACGGCGACGCCGATCCCGCGCACGCTGCAGCTGGCGATGAGCGGCGTTAAGGAGCTGAGCCTGATCGCCACACCGCCGGTCGACCGCCTGGCCGTGCGCACCTTCGTTTTGCCCTTCGATCCGGTCATCGTGCGCGAGGCCATCCTGCGCGAGCATTATCGCGGCGGCCAGACCTTCTACGTCTGCCCGCGCATTCAGGACATTCCCGAAGTCGCCGCCTTCCTGAAGGAGCATCTACCGGAGGTGAAGTTCGTCACCGCACACGGCCGCATGGCTGGTGGTGAGCTGGAAGACGTCATGGGCGCCTTCTACGACGGCGCCTTCGACGTCCTGGTCTCGACGACGATCATCGAATCCGGCCTCGACATTCCGAACGCCAACACGCTGATCGTGCACCGGGCCGACATGTTCGGGCTGGCGCAGCTCTACCAGCTGCGTGGTCGCATCGGGCGGGCGAAGAAGCGGGCCTATTCCTATTTCACGTTGCCGCCGCGCCGGGCGCCGACGGTAAACGCGGAGAAGCGGCTGAAGGTTTTGCAGGCGCTCGACACGCTCGGCGCCGGCTTCAGCCTGGCCAGCCACGACCTCGACATCCGCGGCGCCGGCAACCTGCTGGGCGAGGAGCAGTCGGGCCACATCAAGGAAGTCGGGTTGGAACTCTACCAGCAGCTGCTGGAGGAGGCGGTCGCCCAGGCCCGCGACAGCGGCGGGCTGGAGGAGGTCGGCGCCGGCGACTGGTCGCCGCAGATCACGCTCGGCATGGCCGTCCTCATCCCCGAGAGTTACGTCGCCGATCTCGACCTCCGCCTCGGCCTCTACCGCCGTCTCGGCCGCTTGCGCGAGGCGGGCGAGATCGATGCCTTCGCGGCCGAGCTGGTCGACCGCTTCGGTCCCCTGCCGGAGGAGGTGGCGCATCTGATCGAGGTGGTCGAGATGAAGCGGCTCTGCCGCGAGGCCAATATCGAAAAGCTGGAGGCGGGCCCGGGCGGCGCCGCGATTTCCTTCCGCGACGACAGCTTCCCCAATGTCGCCGGCCTCGTCTCCTTCATCGACTTGCAAGCCGGCACGGCGAAGCTCAGGCCCGACCACCGCCTGGTCTTCCGCCGGCAGTGGGAGACGGGGGAGGCGCGCCTGCGCGGCGCCCGCGACCTGCTGGTTCGCCTGGCCGGCCTGGCTCATACCAATCGACAATGATCAGAACCCGATGGCCCATGATCTTCGTCCGATGGATTTGATTCTGTCCGGCTGTGCGATGAGGTTGTTCCAGGCCTTGCAGCAATGATCGGTGATGTCGTCCTGGTCTTCGAAGACGATGTCGGAGAGCCAGTTGTTTCGGATGTACTGCCAGACGTTCTCGGCAGGATTGAGTTCGGGCGATCTCGGCGGCAGCGGCAGGAGGGTTATGTTGGCCGGGACGTCGAGCCGTTTCGTGGTGTGCCAGCCGGCCCGGTCGAGCAGCATCAAGGCATGGGCTCCGGGTTGAACCTGGACGGAGATTTCCTCCAGATGCTGCTGCATGGCGGCGGTGTTGCAGCGTTGCTGGACGATGGCGGCGCCGGTGCCGCGCTCGGGGCAGATGGCGCCGAAGATATAGGCCGACTTGGTGCGCTGATCGTGCGGGGTGCGTGGCCGTGTGCCGCGCCGGGCCCAGCGCCGGGCATGCTTGTTCTTCTGTCCGACGCGGGTTTCATCCTGCCACCAGATCTCTATCCCGGTGCCGTCGGGGAGTGCTTTGCGAGCCCGCGCGACCAGCTCGGGGAATTTTTTTTGAAGTCCTCGATCACCCCCGGCTCCTGGGCGTGATGGCGCGGCCGCATCGTCATCCTGGCGAAGCCCATCGCCTTCAGCTCCCGGCTCACCGTCCGCTGGTCGAGCGTGATCGCGAAGCTCTCGCCGATCCAGTCGACCAGATCCGCTAGCCGCCAGCGCATGACGCCGTCGCGCGCCGGATCCGGTCCCGCTTCCACCCGGGCCGCCAAGGCGTCCCGTTGCGCCGGGTCCAGTTTCTTCGCCGCGCCCGGCGCCTTGCGGTCGATCAGGCCGGCCGGGCCCTCCGCGTTGAAACGCAGCACCCAGTCACGGATCACCTGAAGGCCGACGTCCCCCGTCCGCGCGGCCTCCGTCCGACTCCCGCCCTCGTAGATCACAGCAAGCGAAAGCAAGCGCCGGATCTGTTTAGCATCCCTCGATCCCTTGGCCAGACGTCGCAACGCCGCCGCATCGAAATCCTCGCGCAAGGCAATACCCCGACCCATGGTGATCCCCCTCTTCCGAATCACCACAATTGAGTCAGAAATCAGCCAGCAAGGGAATCCAACCGCGAGTTGACATCAATGTCGACTGGTATCAGTCGTCGCCGGCCGCACCCTCGGCGGCGTGAACCGGGGCGGGGCCGCGCGCCTCGCCCATCGCCAGGTCGAACATGTTGACCAGGACGGCCGGTTCCTGCGCGCCCGACACCGCGTATTTCCCGGCAACGATGAAACAGGGGACGCCTGTGACGCCGATGCGCCGCGCGGTCTGCTCTTCCTGGCGCACGACATCGACATCTTCGCCCGACGCGAGGCGGTCGGCCACCCGGGCGTGGTCCAAACCGGTCCGTCCGGCCGACGCCAGCAGTACCTCGTGATCGCCGACATCCTCGCCATAGAGGAAGTACCGCTGGAAAATATCTTCGACCAGGGCGTCCTGCACGCCCGCTTCACCGGCCCAGCGGACCAGACGATGCGAATCGAAGGTATTCGGCTGTGCCTCGATCGCCTCGAAGTCGAAGGCGATGGCCTCGCCCACGCCGGCCTCGCGGACCCGGTCGTAAATCTGCTCGGCCCGGTCTCGCCCACCGAACTTCAAGGCGAGGTAGCGCGCCCGCTCCATGCCGCCGGCCGGCAGGTCGGGGTTCAGCTGGAACGGCCGCCAGCCGATCTGGAAACGATAGTTCGGCCGCGCCGCGAGGGCCCGTTCCAGGCGCCGCTTGCCGATGTAGCACCAGGGGCAAACGGTATCGGAGACGACATCGATTCCAATCATCGCCGAAGCTTACCCCGACCCGGGCCGCACGTTAACCCGCCAGTTCGCGCCGCGCCCGGCGGAGGAAACTTTCCAGGCTGTCGCCGTCGACGCGTTCGATGCAGGCAACGGAGAGATGGACGCTCAACGGTGTTTCGGCGCCCGGAAGCGCGAAGCTCGACGAGTTGATGACCCCGCAAAGCCGGCTCGTCACCACCCTGGCGTCGGCGAGCGTCGTATCCGGCATCGAGATCACAAACTCGTCTCCGCGGAAGCGTGCCGCCAGATCCTCGCCGCGGACGAGGTTGCCGATCATGCCGCCGACCTGGCGCAACAGCAGATCGCCCGCCGCGTGGCCGAGCGCGCGATTGGCCCAGGCGAGCGTGTCCAGCCGCATATAGGCGAGCGACAGTGGCCGGTCCTCGTCGGTTTCCTCCAGATGGGTGGTCAAATGCGCCTGCAGGAAACCGCGGCTGTAGAGGCCGGTGAGGCTGTCCGTCGTGGTCGCATGGCGGGATTGGCGCAGGCTGGTCTGGAGAGCCAGGCGATAGCGCATCTGGCGCACCTGGTTCAGGACCCGGAAGGCGATGTCGTTTGGGCTGCCTCGATTGTCGATGACATCATTCACGCCGGCCCGGTAGGCCTCCGAGGTGAGGTCCTCGTCATTCTCCGCGATGACGGCCAGGATCGGCAGGTTGTAGAGACGGGCATTGCCGCGCAGCGAGTGGACGAGGTCGAGCCAGTCCCGCCCGCCGTCGCCGACATAGGTCAGGACGGCGTCGAATTCGTCCCGCTCGAGGCGGCGTAGCGCGTCGTGGCGATCGGGGACCAGGGCCAGCGCGGCCTCGCGACCAAGGGTGGCGTGCAGGCTCGCGACATTGACGTCGTCGTCGGCGACGACGATGACGCGCGCATCGCGCACGGTGCCGAGGGGCGGTGTCGATGTCGGTGCGGCGACGCCGAAGCGCTCCGTCGTCGCCATGCGCCGCTCCAGCTCCTCGCGCATGGTCGCAAGACGCGAGAGACCGCGCAGGCGGGTCAGCAGCTCGATCTCGGAAAAGGTGGGAGAGAGATATTCGGAAAGGCCATGGCCCTCGCTCGGGGTGTCCAGGCCATCGGCCGAGGGGATGTAGAGAACGGGCAAGGGGGCATCGTCACCGGAAGCGGAGGGCGCATCCTGGTCTTGTGCCACGATGGCGATATCGGGCCGTGAGCCGCCATCGCCCGCCCGCCGGCTGGCATAACCGTGAGCGCCGAGTTGGGCATCGATCGCCCGGTAGTCCTCGTCCGAGGCGACGACGAGAACACGCGCGGTGACGGACATGGCATTTCTCCTCTTTCCCATCCGAGGCGAAGGTAGTGGGGCTTGATTAAGGATGTGTTTGCATGGCGGCGGCTTGACCCGCGCCGGTGGGCGCTGTCATGTCGATGATGAACGTGTGAACGCGCGAGTGGGAGGGCAGGGTGCATGGCAACGGCGGCGGATGAGCTCGACGGACAGGTGGTCATGGTGACCGGCGCGTCGGCGGGCCTGGGCGAGCATCTGGCGGGGGTTCTGGCCAGCGCCGGGGCCACGATCGCGATCACCGCCCGCCGGCGCGACCGGTTGGAAGGCCTCGCTGGAACGATCGAGGCGGCGGGCGGTCGCGCCTTGCCGGTCACCATGGACGTTGCCGACCCGGCTTCGATCGCCGCCGGCGTGGCGGAGACGGTGGCGGCACTGGGCAAAATCGACGTGCTGGTGAACAACGCCGGCATCGCGATTACCAAGCGCGCGATCGATTGCACCGTCGAGGACTACGACCAAGTCATGGACACCAACCTGAAGGGGGCCTTCTTTTGCGCCCAGGCCGTCGCCCGGTCGATGATCGCGCGGGGTGGTGGTGGGCGGATCATCAACATGGGCTCGCTGCTCGGCCTCAAAGTGTTGCCGCAGCTTTCCCTCTACGCCGTTTCCAAGGCGGCGTTGCATCACATGACCGAGGCCATGGCGCTCGAGTGGATCCGCCACGACATCAAGGTGAACGCCATCGCGCCCGGCTATATCGAGACGGAAATGAACCGGCCCAATTGGGAAACCGACGGCGGCAAGGCCTTGATCCAGCGCTTTCCGGCCCGTCGCCTCGGCGTGCCCTCGGCGCTCGACGGCCTGGTTTTGCTGCTGGCCTCGGGCCGTTCGGATTTCATCACCGGCTCGGTCATCCCGATCGACGAGGCGCAACGTTTGATGTGACGTGGAGGAGGGGGCGAACATGGCGCATGTGACCCGTATCGAGAACGCCGCCTGGGCGGTGCTTTGGGACCAGGTGGCCGGCCGGCAGGTCTATGCCCGCGATGTCGACCTGGTCTTCTGCGACGATTCCATCACCCATATCGGCCCCGGCTGGGCCGGGCCGGTCGATGCGGTGATCGACGGTCGCGAGCGCTTGCTGATCCCGGGCCTGATCAACCTGCACAGCCACCCGCAGAGCGAGCCTGCCTCCAAGGGCATCCGCGAGGAACACGGCGTACCGGCGCAGTTCATGACCGGGCTATACGAGCGCTCGCTCGCCTTCAGGCTCGACGAGGCGGGGCGCCGGGCCGGCGCCGAACTCGCCTATGCGGACCTGCTGGCTTCGGGCGTGACGACGCTGGTCGAACTGTCGGCACCGCTCGACGGCTGGCTCGACCTGCTGGCGCAGAGCGGCCTGCGTGCCGTCGTCGGGCCCGGCTTCCAGTCCGCCCGCTGGCGGCTGGAGAACGACTGGGAACTGGGCTTCGCGTGGGATCCGCCGGCGGGCCGGCGCGGCTTCGAGGTCGCGCAACGCATTATTGAAGAGGCCGACGCGCATCCCTCGGGCTGCCTCTCGGGCATCGTCTTCCCGGCGCAGATCGAAACCTGCGAGGAAGCGCTGTTCCGCGACGCCTTCGCCTTCGCCGAAGCGAGCGGGCGGCCCTTCACCACCCACATCTCGCAAAGCGTGGTGGAGTTCCGTGAGATCGTTCGCCGCCACGGCAAGACCCCGGTGCAGTTCGCCGCCGACCTCGGCGTCCTCGCGCCCCGTTCGATCCTCGGCCATGTGGCGAGCCGGGACATCCATTCGGCCACGACCGGGGATCTCTTCGAAATGGCGACGGTCGGCGGCGCCCGCGCACTGGCGCGCGACGACCTCGGCCGCCTCGCCGTCGGCGCCAAGGCCGACCTCGTCCTGGTCGACCTCGCCGAACCCGCCATGCGGCCCTTGCGCGATCCGCTGAAAAGCCTGATCTATCACGCGGCCGACCGCGCGGTGCGCGACGTCTTCGTGGATGGCCGCCACGTCCTGGCCGACGGCCAGCCCCTCGGCCTCGATCGACACGATGCCGCCGCGCGGCTGGAAGAGGCGCAGGCCCGGATGATCGAGAAGGTCCCCGAACTCGACTATGCAGGACGGACCGCCGCGGAGATCGCGCCGCTCAGCCTGCCGCTCGCCTCGCCTTGAGCGGCGCTCAGTCGTAGCCGGTCGTGACCTCGACTATGATGTTGTCGGGATCGCGCATGTAGACGCTGCCCTTGTCCTCGCCGCCGTGGACCGAGTGCTCGCGCCCGCTGTCCTTCAGGCCCTGGACGATCTCGCGGTACTTCTCGGACGAGGCCTTCAGGGCGATATGGTGCATGGAGCCGACGCCGCGCACGGTGCGGTCGGGGCCGTGCTTGGGAAAGTCGAAGAAGGCGAGCAGGTTGCCGCCGCCCATGTCGAGGAAGATGTGCGTCGAGGTCGGCTCGTCCCGGTTCGGGATGACCTTGGTAAGCCGCATCTTCAGCACGTCGGTGTAGAAGGCGATCGTCGCCTCCAGGTCCGAGCAGATCAGCGCCAGGTGATCGACCCCGCCGGTGGCGACGGGCTGGGGCGCCGGCGGCGCATCGTCGATGAAACGGGCGCGCAGCCGGGCGCGTTTTTCTTCGTAGGCATCCGTGGCGTCGGCGACATCGGCCATGGTTTTCGATCCTCCGTGTAGCGTGGCGCCATCATGCCACGGGTGGGGCGAGAATGCGTGAAATCTCGTCCGCCTCGTGGCGGGGCAGGGGGCCATCTTCGGTGCGAACCCCGCGGCCCGCCACCGCGCGACCGATGATCGCCGCCGGGCGGTTCGGCGCCGCGAGGGCGGCGCGGGCCGTTGCTGCGGTTTCCGCCGGAAAGGCGGCGAGCAGGGCGCCGGAAGCGAGCGTGCCCCAGGGATCGGCCCCGAGGTGGCGGCAGATCTCGACGCCCGGCGGAAACCAGGGGATGGCGGCGGCGTCGATCTCGAGCGCCAGGCCCGAGGCCTCGGCCATTTCGTGCAGGCCCGCGGAGAGGCCGCCCTCGGTCGGATCGTGCAGGGCCGTGGCCCCCAGATCCGCCGCCCGCAAGGCCGCCTCGACCACGGAAATGCCCGGCGTCTCGGCGGCGCGCAGGGCGGCTTCCCGCGTGGCGGCCGGCAGGGCGCCGAGACGGCCCGCGGCTTCCGCCGCCAGCACCGCTGCCCCTTCGATGGGGGCCATGCCGACCTGGAGAACGAGATCGCCCACCCGTACCCCGCCTGTCGGAAGCGCGCGGCCGTCGGCCCGCCAGCCGAGCATCTGGCCGACGACGACGGGCTGGGTGACGGCCGGCGTCACTTCCGTGTGGCCGCCGACGAGGGTGATGTCCATGTCGTCCAGCACCGCGCCCATCGCGGCGAAGAGGCCGGCCAGCGCGGCCTCGTCCGTTCCCGGCGGCAGCAGGATCACGGCCAGGAACCAGCGCGGACGGACGCCCATCACCGCGACGTCGTTGGCGTTGATGCGGACGGCAAGCGCGCCGACGTCGTTGCCCGTCAGGGTGATCGGGTCGGTGGCGACGATCAGCGCACCCTCGGCGATATCGATGACGGCCGCATCCTCGCCGACCTTGGGGCCGACGCGGACGCTGTCGTCGGCGCGGGCGTGCGATGCCAGCAGGCGGGCCAGCAGCGCGGCCGGCAGCTTGCCGGGGGCGAGGGGATCAGCCATAGGCGCCCCTCGCATGGCTGTCGGCACCGCGTGGTTGGCCGAGCCGGTCGGGCAGGATGCGCAACCGGCTGAACAGGTCCCCGCGATCGACGCCGAGCCATTGCAGCCAGCGCCGCCCGTTCAGGGTGAGTTCGCTGCGCCCGTGCAGGATGCGGTGATTGTCGAAGATCGCGACGTCGCCCGGCCGCAGCGTCCGGCGCAGCATCAGGCTTTCGTCCTCGGCGAGGCGCAGCAGGCGGTGCAGGCCACGATAATAGACCTCGACGTCGTCCGGCGGGATTGCCAAGGGGGCCGCGACCCGGTCGTTGATGCGCACACCGGCGATGTCGCCGCCAGGGCCGAGCGCGATGACCGGGAACGCGGCCTGGAGGTCGACGTCGTCGGCGAAGTGCCGACGGAAGCGCTGGGGATGGCGGGCGAGCGCGGCGAAGCCCGCCGGATCCTCCGCCCGCACCCGGGACGCCAGCTCGAACCCGTCCATGAACAGCGAGGTGCCGCCGCCGGTGGCGTCGGTCTCGATGCAATGAAACAGCACGATGCCGGGGGGCGAGGCGCGGTAGGGCTCGTCCGTGTGCGGTTTCAGGGCGACGGTCCGATTGGCGACGCTTTGTTTCGTGGCGTCGATGACCAGGTCCTGCACCCGCCCGAAGTTGCTTTCCTGCAAGGGGCCGATCTTCAGGGCGAAGGGCTCGAGCTTGCCTCCTTCGGCCGGCGCGCCGTGCAACAGGCAGAGGCCGTAATCGCGCACGCAGCGCAGCATGTCGAGGAAGGCGGCGGGGTCGCCGTCGACCTCGGCAAAATCCCGGCTGGGCGCGGCGGCCCGGACCGTATCGTCCCAGAGACGGGGGTTGAACCCGTCGGCGGGCGCCGTGTCGTAGGCATGGGCGCGCAGCCAGTCGCTCGCGAAGGTGCTTCGATGATCGTCGGACCAGCGGATCGACAGGGTGCCGTCGCGGCTCATGGCGCCGTCCACCGCGGTGATGTCGAGGGCCATCCCGCTCAGGCGGGAACGGCGCCGTCCGGTTTCCGGCGTGCCGCAATGTGCGCAGCGGCAATTGTCGCGCAGCCAGATATTGTGAAAGCGCGACCGCATACCGTCGGGCCAGGCGATGGTGATGCCCGAGGTGTCTCGGGTGATGATCTCCGGGGTCCCCGCGTCGTTCATGCTCGTCGTCTCCGCGCTTCCCCGATTGTTCGCCCACTTGGCGATGCAGCGCAATCTCCGATGTTTCACAGGCGCCGGATGAAAGCGTGCCAGGCGAGGCGCAGGGGGATCAGCGTGCCGGCTTGTTCGCCGTCCAGCCGGAAGGGATCATCGCCGGCCCGGGCGAGCGCGCGGCGGTGTGCGCGGGCCAGGGTGCCGGGCAGCAGGCAGGCGCGGGCCGCGGGCGTCATGCCTGGCGACAGCGCGCGGGCCTCCGCCAGGCCCGCCATCGCCCGGGCGGCGACCTGGCCGACGACGAGCGAGAGGGCGGATCCGGCCCGGCCTTCGATGACGTCGCGTCGGGTGAGACCGACGGCGGCCAACTCGTCGGCCGGCAGCATCACGCGATTCGCCCGGGCATGGTGCGGCACCGCCCGCAGCAACCCGATCAGGCCCCAGGCGCGGCCGATGGGCAGGGCCGCGGCGCCGGCCGCCGTATCGGCGAGGCCGCAGACTTCGGCGAGGGCCGTATTCAGCACACCCGCCGTCGCCGCCGCATAGGCCTCCAACGCCGCCAGGTCGGCCGGACCCTCGCCGTCGAGGTCGCCCGCCCGGCCGTCGATCAGGGCCAGGCAGGTGTCGGCCGAAAGCCGCCCGGACGCGAGACAGGGCGTCAGGGCCTGAACGACGGGATGCGCGCGGGGGCGGCCGTCGCGGATTTCATCGAGCGCATCGCGCCACCATTGCAGGCGGATCTCGCCCAGCATCGGCTCGCTGACGACCTCGTGGGTTTTCGCCAGCTCCAGGTTGAAAGCCAGCAGGGCGAAGAGCGCGGGGCGATGCGCCGCCGGCGCCAGCAGCGCCATGAGCCAGCGCTCCCGGTCGAGGCGGCGAGCCTGGTCGGCACAATAGGCGACGGCGTCTTCCAACACGGCGTCTAGTCGACCGGCAGCAGGGCTGCCGCCGCCCGACGCTCCTCCAACAGCAGCACGTTGTAGGTTCGGCAGGCCGCACCCGTGTCCATCGCATCCATGACGATGCCCCAGGACTTCACCTCGGCCCGCAGTGCCGCGTCGATACGGGCCATGCTCGCCCCGGTGCCGACGATCAGAAGCTCCAATGCCGGCTCCGCCGCGCGCAGGGCGGCCAGGCTGGCCGCGTCGAGGGCCGGTGCCGCGGCGAGGGGCCAGGGATGCGTCGTCTCGGGCATGACGAGGACGGCGCCCTCGTACCGGGTGCCGGCGATGCGGAAGCCACCGCCGCCATAGGCCTGGATCACCTGGCGATCGGCGGGTGCGCGGGGTGTGATGTCCACGGGACGGGGCCGACCTAATCGGCTTCCTGGGTGTCCTGCACGGCGCGGGCGCGTTGCTTCTCGAGGCCGAGGGTCATCAACAACGGCGCGGCGACGAAGATCGAGGAATAGGTCCCGATCAGCACACCCCAGATCATCGCCGCGACGAAGCCGCGGATCACCTCACCGCCGAAGAAGAACAGGGCCAGCAGCGCGAGCAAGGTCGTCACCGAGGTCATGGTGGTCCGGCTGAGCGTGTCGTTGATCGCCCGGTTCAACACCTCGATGAGGGGGATGGACTGGTAGCGCCGCAAATTCTCGCGCACCCGGTCGTAGACCACGACGGTATCGTTGATCGAATAGCCGACGATGGTCAGCAGGGCGGCGATGGTCGAGAGGTTGAACTCGAGCTGGGTGATGGCGAAGAAGCCGATCGACAGCAACACGTCGTGCAGCAGCGCGATCACCGCGCCGAGGCCGAAGTGCCACTCGAAACGGAACCAGATGTAGACCAGCATCAGCACGACGGCGAGGACGATGGCGATCGCGCCGGCCTCGATCAACTCGGAGCTGACTTTGGGCCCGACGAATTCGACCCGTCGATAGTCGACCTCCTCGCCGAGCACGCCGCGGACTTTCTTCACCGCCTCGTTCTGCGCATCCGCGTCGCCTGGTTGGCGTTCGATGCGGATCAGCACGTCGGTCGGCTGGCCGAATTCCTGCAGCGAGACTTCGCCGAGGTCGAGGTTGCCGAGCGAGCTGCGCAGCGCGCCGAGGTCGGCCGCCTCCTGCGTGCGGATCTCCATCAGGATGCCGCCGCGGAAATCGATGCCGAAGTTGAGGCCCGGAACGAACGCGGTGACGACGGAGAGCAGCGCCAGCGAGAGGGAGATCGGCACCGCCAGCCGGCGCCAGTTCATGAAAGGCACCTTGGTGTCGCTGGGAACGAAGCGCAGTCCGCGCAGAGCCATGACCGTCTCCCTAGATCGGCAAGGTCTGCGGCCGGGTGCGGCGCAGCCAGAAAACCAGAATCATCCGGGTCAGGAACACCGCCGTGAAGACGGAGGTGATGATCCCGATGGCGAGCGTCACGGCAAAGCCCTTCACCGGGCCGGAACCCATGGCGAAGAGGATCGCGGCGGCGACGAAGGTGGTGATGTTGGCGTCGAGGATGGTGCCGATGGCGCGCCGGTAGCCGGCCTCCATCGCGTTGAACGGCGTCTTGCCGGCGCGCAGTTCCTCGCGAATACGCTCGAATACCAGCACGTTCGCGTCCACCGCCATGCCGATGGTGAGCACGATGCCGGCGATGCCGGGCAAGGTCAGTGTCGCCTGCAAAGCGGACAGCGCACCAACGATCAGGAACATGTTGATGATGAGCGCGACGTCGGCGGCGATGCCGAAGGTGCCGTAGGCGATGACCATGAAGATCATCACCAGGATGAAGCCGATGATGGCCGCGATCTTGCCGGCGGCGATCGAGTCGGCGCCGAGCGCCGGGCCGACCGTGCGCTCCTCCAGGAAGCGGACAGGGGCGGCCAGCGCGCCCGCGCGTAACAGCACGGCGAGATCGTTCACTTCTTCATAGGTGAAACTGCCGGAGATCTGTCCGGTGCCGCCCAGGATCGGCTCGCGGATCACCGGGGCGCTGATCACCTTGTTGTCGAGGACGATGGCGAAGGGCCGGTTGACGTTCTCCTGCGTTACCCGGCCGAATTTCTTGGCGCCCGCGGCATCGAAGCGGAAACTCACCACCGGCTCGCCGGTGCGGCCGTCCGTCGTCGCCTGGGCGTCGACCAGGTTGTCGCCAGGTACCATGATCCGCTTGCGGACCACGAAATACTCGACCGGTTCGCCTTCGGCCGTCTGCTCGTCCGACGGCAGTAGTTGCGAGCCCGGCGGGGTCCGCCCGCCGGCCCGCACGTTGGCGGCGTTGGTGGTGACGTCGACCAGGCGGAAGGTCATCTTCGCCGTGGTCTGGATAATGTCCTTGACCCGCTCTGAATCCTGCAGGCCCGGGACCTGGATCAGGATCCGGTCCTCGCCCTGGCGCTGGATCGTCGGCTCGCGGGTGCCGAGCTGGTCGATGCGCCGGCGGATCACCTCGATCACCTGGTCGAGCGCGTTGCTCTGGCGCTCCTGCACCGCGGCCTCGGTGAGCCGCACCTGAATGGTATTGCCGGCCTCTTCCGTGATGTCCAGGTCGAGGCCGCCGCCGAGCCCGGTCAGCGGATTAAAGCTGACCTGTGCCGCCAGGCCGCGCACGGCCTCGAGCGCCTGGTCGAACTGTTCCGGCTTGCGGATCTTGACCGAGACATAATCCTTGTGGGCGCCCAAATTCAGGTAACCGATCCGCTTGCTGCGAAACTCGGGCCGGATCTCGTTCTCCAGGCTTTCCATCCGCTCGGCGATGACGGCTACGACGTCAACCTCCAGCAACAAGTGCAAACCGCCCTGCAAATCCAGGCCGAGGTTGATCTGGTTGCGCGGCATCCACTCCGGGATTTCCTGCGCGGTCTTCTCGGCGACGAAGTTCGGCGCGGTGAAGCCGAGGCCCGCGAGACAGATCAGCAGGACCAGGATGATTTTCCAGCGGGCGAAGTAGAGCATGTGGCGCTTGGCCCTCGGTTACTTTTTCTGGCCGAAGCTGAAGATCGACTTCTTCTCAGCCGTCTGGGCGGCGGGGGCGTCGTCGCCCGCCTCCTCCTTCGCCTCGTCTTTATCCCTATCCTTGTCCTCGCTCTTCGCCGGCTGGCTGGCGCCGGCCGGTTGCGTCCGGCTGACCACCTCCGAGACGGCGTTGCGCGCGACGCGGACGCGGACGTTGTCGGCGATCTCGACCTGCACGAAGCCGTCGTCGATCAACTTGGTGACCTTGCCCAGCATGCCGCCCGAGGTGAGGACCTGGTCGTTCCGCTTCAGGTTGGCGACCAACTCGCGGTGTTCCTTGGCCTTCTTCTGCTGCGGGCGGATGAGGAAGAACCAGAAGATGACGAAGATGAACAGCAGCGGCATCATCTGGATCATGAAATCGCCGCCACCGCCACCACCGGCGGCCTGCGCGTACGCCGTGGAAATAAACATGTCGGCCTCTCCCTATCCTGCCCGGGGCGGCGGGACTATAGCGATCCACCCGGCATTTGCAAACAAAGGCTTAAGCACCCCGACGGCATCGCCGGGAGCATCGATGGCAACGCCGCCGACCGGTTGACGGGAAGGGCGCCTGTGATAGGTTCCGCGCGCCTCGAAACAGCCGGAACCCACAGCCCCCATGTCGGAAATTCAACCGGAAATTCAAGCCCTTCTGGAGCGTGTCGCGACGGCGTTGGAGCGTCTGGCCCCACCGGCGACCCGGGCCCAGAACCTGGACGCCGCGGACGCCTTCATCTGGCACGCCGAGGGCGATGTGCTGGAGCCTGTGCCGGTGGTCAACCGGGTCGATCTCGAACTGTTGAAGGGGATCGAGCGCAACCGCGATATTTTGCTGGAAAATACCCGCCGCTTCGCCGAGGGCCTGCCGGCCAACAACGCGCTTCTGTGGGGTGCGCGTGGCATGGGCAAGAGCAGCCTGGTGAAGGCGGCGCACGCCACGATTGCACGCGAGCATGCCGGCCGCCTCAAGCTGGTGGAGATCCACCGCGAGGACATCCCCTCGCTGCCCCGGCTGCTGAAGCTGCTGCGCGGCGCCGATCTTCGCTGCCTGCTGTTCTGCGACGACCTCTCCTTCGATCACGACGACACCACCTACAAGTCCCTGAAGGCGGTGCTGGAGGGCGGCATCGAGGGCCGGCCCGAGAACGTGATCTTCTATGCGACGTCCAACCGCCGCCACCTGATGCCGCGCGATATGATGGAGAACGAACGTTCGACTTCGATCAGCCCGTCGGAAGCGGTGGAGGAGAAGGTCTCGCTCTCGGATCGGTTCGGCCTGTGGCTCGGCTTCCACAACTGCAGCCAGGATGATTTCTTCGCCATGATCCGGGCCTACAGCGCCTACCACGGCATCGACATCGCGGAAGCGGACCTGAAGGCGGAAGCGATCGAGTGGTCGATGACGCGTGGCGGGCGGAACGGCCGCGTCGCCTGGCAGTTCATCCAGGACCTGGCCGGCCGTCGCGGGGTGCGGCTGGAGCTTTGAGCTCCGCCCGGTGCCGGCGCGACATGTACTTCAGCGGATTGACCGCGGACTTGCCGCGGCGCAGCTCGAAATGCAGTTGCGCGCGGCCGACGCCGCCGCTTCGCCCGACCCGGGCGATGACCTGGCCCCGGCGCACGGCATCGCCGGCCTCGACCAGGATTTCGCTCATGTGGGCATAGGCGCTCATCCAGCCGTCGGCGTGGCGGATCAACAGCAGATTGCCGAAACCCTTCAGCTCGTTGCCGACATAGGCGACGATGCCGTTCTCCGCCGCCCGGACCCGTTCACCAAGGCCGGCCGCGATGTTGATGCCGTCGTTATAGAGCCCGCCCGGCTTCGGGCCGTAGCGTGAGATGACCCGGCCGCGGACCGGCCAGGCGAACCGGCTGGCCGCGCGTCTCGGTGGCTGGTGCTTCCCGCTGCCGGCGACCCGGCTTTTGGCCGTGGCCGAGGGCTTTGCCCGCGGGACCGGTGGCAAGGCGATGTGATCGCGGGGGATGGCGGCAGGGCGGGCCAGCGCAAGCCTGGTCGTTCCGCGGCGCGCCTGGCGCCGTGCCGGCGGCAGGACGAGGGTTTCACCGCGGGCGAGGCGATAGGGCGGGGCGATGCGGGCGGCGTTGGCGTCCAGCAGATCACGCAAGGGCACACCGTAGCGCGCCGAAATCCGTTGCACCGTATCCCCGGGACGGACGACATAGCGCGGTCCGGGCCAGGCTTGGAGGGGTTTGACGCCGGGCACCGGCGGCACGGCGCGCGGTGGAAGCGGCGTCACTCTTTCGACGTGGGGCGACGCGGTCCGGTCGACCACCGGGGCGGGCGTGTCGCTGGCGCAGGCGGCGCACAACAACAGCCCGAGGGCGACGAGCGCTCTCGAAACGGTGTTCAGTCGTGCCGCATGGGGTCGAAACATCCGGCCAACATAACCGAAGCGATTCGGTGATTGAGTTACTTTTGGCGATTCGGACAGCGATCCGGTCCAGAACTGAAGCGTTATGGCAACACCCGGTTCCGGGCGCCAAGCGTGGGAAACGCTCTATTCCGCCTTGGCGATGCCCTCGACCATGGGCACGAAACGCACGGGCAACAGCGTTTCCTGTACGAACTCGTCGTCGACCCGGCGAATGCGTACCACCTCCTGGCGGCCGTGCGGGCCGATGGGCGCCACCAGGACGCCGTGGTCGCCGAGTTGCGCCAGCAGCGCTTCCGGGACGCGTTCCGGCGCGGCGGTGACCATGATGCGTTCGAAGGGCGCCTGTTCCGGCCAGCCGGCGTAGCCGTCGCCGTGGCGGGTCGTCACATTGTGCAGGCCGAGGGCCTGGAAACGGCCCTCGGCCTCGCGCAGCAGGGACCGATAGCGTTCCACCGTGTAAACGCGCCGGCACAGCTGCGCCAAAATGGCGGCCTGGTAGCCGGAGCCGGTGCCGATCTCCAGCACCTTCGAACGCTCGCCGATCTCCAGCGCCGCGGTCATGAAGGCGATGACGTAGGGCTGGCTGATCGTCTGGCCCTGGCCGATGGGCAACGCGATGTTCTCGTAGACCCGCTCGCGAAAGGCATCGGGAATGAAAGCCTCGCGCGGCACCCGCTCCAGCGCCGAGAGGATGCGGGTATCCGTGATGCCCTCGCGCCGCAGCGTCATGATCAGGGCAATTCTGGCTTCCTCGATGCTCACGCGAGGGCGGCCCCCAGCGACTTCAGGGCGCGCCGGTCGGTGAGGTCGAGCTGCAGCGGCGTCACCGAGATCGCACCCCGCTGCGTTACCGCCAGGTCCGTGTCGCGCTTCGGCGTGCCCTCCTGGCGGCGGAAGCCGATCCAATAGTAGGGATTGCCGCGCGGGTCGACGCGGCTGTCGATCAGCAGGTCCTTGACGTCGCGCCGACCCTGGCGGCAGAGCTCCATGCCCGTCACCCGGGCGTGCGGCACGTCGGGGAAGTTGACGTTCATCAGCACGCCCGCCGGCCAGCCGGCCTCGACCAGCCTGGTGATCACCGTGGGGCCGTGGTGTTCGGCCGTCGACCATTTCGGCGGATGCGGCGAGAGCAGGCATTGGCTGAGCGCGATCGAGGGCACGTCCAGCAGGGTGCCCTCCATCGCCGCGGCGATGGTCCCGGAATAAGTCACGTCCTCGGCCAGGTTGGCGCCGCGGTTGACGCCGGACAGCACCAGGTCGGGCGGATGGTCGACCAGCAGCTCGTGCATCGACAGCAACACGCAGTCCGTCGGCGTCCCGCGCACGGCGAAGCGACGGCGCGATTGCTCGCGCAGCCGCAACGGCTCCGTCAGGGTGAGGGAGTGGGAGGCACCGCTTTGTTCGGTCTCGGGGGCGACGACCCAGACGTCCTTCGACAGGCTCCTGGCGATCCTCTCCAGCACCTTCAGCCCGGGCGCGTGGATGCCGTCGTCGTTGGTGACCAGGATCCGGGCCTTGGCCAGGTCGGCGATACGGTGTTCAGCCATCGAGTTCGATCCTCTCCCGCCCGCCCATGTAGGGGCGCAGCGCGTCCGGCAGCGTCACCGAACCATCCGCCTGTTGAAAATTCTCCAGCACCGCGACCATTGTCCGGCCGACCGCGAGGGCCGAGCCGTTCAGGCTGTGGGGGTGGCGCGTGCCCTTACCCTCGGCCGGGCGAAAGCGCGCATCCATGCGCCGGGCCTGGTAGTCCCCGCAATTCGAACAGCTGGAGATCTCGCGGTACATGCCCTGGCCCGGCAGCCAGACCTCGATGTCGTAGGTCTTGCGCGCCGCCGCACCCATGTCGCCGCTGGAGAGCAGCATGACCCGGTAGGGCAGGTCGAGGCGTTGCAGCACGGCTTCCGCGCAGGCGGTCATCCGCTCGTGTTCGTCCGCCGAGGCTTCCGGCGTGGTGAGCGAGACTAGCTCGACCTTGGAGAACTGGTGCAGGCGGATCATGCCGCGGGTATCGCGGCCCGCCGCCCCGGCTTCCGAGCGGAAACAGGGGGTATAGGCGGCGAAGCGCAGCGGCAGCTCCGCCTCTTCCAGGATCCGTTCCCGGACCAAGTTGGTGAGCGGCATCTCCGCTGTCGGGATCAGGTAGAAGCCGTCCGTCGTCTGGAACAGGTCCTCGGCGAATTTCGGCAGGTTGCCGGTGCCGAAGGCCGTGTGCTCGCGCACCAAATAGGGCGGGCTGACTTCCAGGTAGCCGAACTCCTCGGTGTGCAGGTCGAGCATGTAGTGCGCCAGCGCCCGCTCCAGCCGCGCGAGCCGGCCGCTCAACAGCGCGAAGCGCGCGCCCGACAGCCGCGAGGCGGCCTCGAAGTCCATCTCGCCGAAGGCTTCGCCCAACTCGAAATGCTGGCGCGGCTCGTACTCGAAGCCGCGCGGGTCGCCGTGGCGGCGGAGCTCGACGTTGGCGTCCTCGTCCGCACCGACCGGCACGTCATCGGCCGGCAGGTTGGGCAAGCCGACCAGCAGCTCGCGCATTGCCTCGTCGGCCTGCCGGACCGTGTCTTCCGCCTCGCCGATAGAGGCCTTGAGGCCGGACACCTCGGCGATCAGGTCCGCCGCGTCTTCGCCCTGGGACTTTGCCCGGCCGATCAGTTTGGAGGCCTCGTTGCGCCGCGCCTGACTGTCCTGCAGGCGGGTCGTCGCGGCACGGCGCGCCGCGTCGATCTCCGCAAGTCGACCGGCGAGCGGGTCGAGCCCGCGCTTGGCGAGACCCTGGTCGAAGGCCTCCGGGTTTTCGCGTATCCAGCGAATGTCAAACATCTTGTCCGGCCCTCGGCCCCGGCGGCGGGGCCCCTCTGTCATGGATCGCGACTTATACTGAGGGGTCCGGGGTCCGTCCACCTCGCGCGAGGTCGAGGAAACGGGCGGCATCGCGGAATGCCGTGCGGCGGCGGGTTCGCCGGTCCTCCGCCTCCTCGTCGCGACCCCAGAACTTGGCTTGATGTTCCTCGTCGACCTCGGCGGCGGTCCAGGCGGCTTCGACATCGATTCGACCCCGGCTGAGCGCGAGCGCGATCAGAACCGAGCCCGAGAGGGTGGTGAATTCGTGCAGCGCCGTCAGTTCCATGTCGTCGTGCGCGGCGACCAGGGCGCGGATCGCGGCCAGGGTTTCCGGCTCCTGGCTCAACGGCATGATCCCGGCCGTCGCCAGCAGCTCGATGCCGTGCGTCTCGGCCAGCCAGGCCCGCAGCGGCGTCCAATGGGCGGCCTGCGCCGCGACCAGGTCCGGCGGCTCGTCGGCGAGGTAGCTCACCATGTCGGTCTCGCCATAGGCGGCGATGGTGGCGACGGCATGGTCGCGTTCCTGGCGGACCCGGTCGATGCTTGTGTTGGCGAGGGTCAGCATCGGCATGTCGGCCGGCACGATCTCCTCGCCCTGCGCCCGCCATTCCGCGACCACCGCCTCGGCCAGCGCCGCCGTCGGCAGGATCAGCGCCGCGCGCAGCGGCGTGCGCACCGGGCGGCCGTCCAGCAGGATTTCGTGGCCACCATTCTCCCGCACGCGCAGCGTCGCGTCCTTGTAGAACCGCTTCATGGCGTGTCCGCCAGCCAGCGAAAAATGGCTTGTTCGAGGGCGTCGACCGTATCCACGGTCCGGGCGGCACCCGTCGCCCGCAAAGCCTCGGCCCCGTGCGAACCCCAGGTCACGCCGATGGCATGGACGTTCGCATTACGGCTCATCTCCATGTCGAAGGTGGCATCCCCGATCATCAGCGCGCGTGCGGCCATCACGCCCGCCTCCGCCAGCGCCGTCTCCAGCATCGCCGGGTGCGGCTTGCCGGGATGGCGATCACCGGTCTGCAGCGTGACGAAGCGGTCCTCCAGCCCGTTCAGCGCGAGGATGGGATCGAGCGAGCCGCGCGAGCGCCCGGTGCAGACGCCGAGCAGGTTCGCCCCGCCATCGACCCGTTTCAGCACGTCCATCATGCCTTCGAAGGGGCGGGGAACGCCGCCCGGTTCGGCGAAGAATCGCTTGAAGATTTCCCGGTACGTCGTTGCGATAGCGTGTGGGTCGTCGTTCGACGCCGCCGGCAACAGGACGTCTATCCCCGCCGCCAGGTCCATGCCGATGATCGCCGAGGTCTCCGCCGGCGAGGGGGGCGTCAGGTCGTGCGCTTCGAACGCCGCGGCCATCGTCCGTGCGATCAGCGGCTGGCTGTCGACCAGCGTGCCGTCGCAATCGAAGACGATCAGGCGAAGCGGGGTACTGCGGGAATTTGCTGGGTACATGGCTAGAAGCGCTCCGTCAGATCGGCGGAGCGAACTGTGAAATTCACCTTGTCGTTGACCGTATCCCAATCCATCCGCCAATGCTTGAGGATGTCTCGGCCGAGTAAGGACTTTACGCCTTCCAAGTCGGGCTTCGGCGGGATGATGTCTATGGTAAGGGCGTAGTGATGGAGGCGCCTTCGCCGGGTATCGACGAAAGTGAGTGTGGCGGCCTCGAGAAATGTTTGTGTTATACCGCCAACGCCTGTAGCGACGTCCGCATATCGAAGTCGCGCATAGTCCAAGCCGATATTTCGCCCATCGATCGGCATCAATGTCGTCGAATCGGCACCCGTATCCACCAGGAACGAGATGCGGCTGAAGAGGCCTTGATGCGACAAGTAGAGATCGCCCTCCAGGTAGGGGGCGCCGGAGGTATCGCCGATGCGGCCGACGATCACGGCTTATAAGATCAAGGTTCGCGGCTTGCGCTCGATCAGGCGGATAATCAGCTTGAAGCGCGGGATGCCAAGACGGTCGACCTTGGAAAGCAGATCATCGAGGGTTTCGGCCGATGCCCTGACCCCTTCCTTTGCCACGGCTATCCACTTGTCGGGATATTGATCGATCAATCGTGGCTGGTCACTGGAGAGGCGTTTTGCGGCTTCGCTGAATTCCGTCAAGCCGGACGCCACTTCTCGTCCGGACTCCCTTCGAAGCGCAAGCATCTGTTCGACGGCCGCTCTCCCGTGCATGTCTTCTTCCCAGCTCTACGAACCCTATGCTCGAAGTGTAACACAGCGACAATCTGATCAAGGGGCGCCAACGTTGATTGTCGCAGCTCACTTTCCATATGCAACTTCCACGCACCGTTCGTGCGGGTCTTCGCTCTACCCGAATGCCAGGTCGGGCAGGAACGTCACCAGGATCGGGAATGCCGAGATCAGCACCAGTACGATCACATAGGTGAACAGGAACGGAATCACCGCGACCGATATTCGGTCTATGCCGAGGTTGGTCAATCTCGCCGCGACGAACAGGTTGGCGCCCACCGGCGGGGTCAGGAAGCCGATTTCGCAGGCGATCACCATCAGGATGCCGAAGACGATCGGGTCGACGCCGGCGGAGACGGCGATGGGGAGCATTAGCGGCGTCAGCAGGATGATCTGGGCGATCGATTCCAGGAACATGCCGGTGATGATCAGCACGGCCGAAATCACCATGAGCAGGATAAAGCCGCTGCCGGTGAAGCCGATCAGGAATTCGCCGATCAGTTCCGGCACGTCCATCAGGCTCATCAGTTCGCCGAAGGCCTTGGCCGGGCCGACGATGATCAGCACGGCGCCGGAGATCATCGCCGTCGTCTTCAAACAGCCGACGATCGCCTCGAGCGTCAGTTCGCGATAGACGAAGAGGCCGACGACGAGGGCATAGACCACCGCGACGGAGGCCGCCTCCGTTGGCGTGAAGACGCCGGAATAGATGCCGCCCAGGATCAGGAAGGGCGCGCCGATCGCCCATTTGCCGTCCCAGGTCGCTTTGCCCACCTGGCGCCAGGTGAAGGGATGGTCGCCGCCGCCGTAGCCGCGCTTCTTCGCGATCATGTAGGTGCAGACCATCAGCAGGGCGCTGGCGACGATGCCGGGAATGATGCCGGCGAGGAACAGCCTGGGGATCGAGTTGTCCGAGACGATGCCGAAGATGATCATCAGGTTGGAGGGCGGAATGAGGCTGCCGAGCGCGCCGCCGGAGGCGGCGATGGCGCCGCCGAAAGCGGGGTTGTAGCGCTCCTTGATCATGGCGGGGATCATCACCGCGCCGATCGCCGCCGTGGTCGCCGGGCCGGAGCCCGAAAGGGCGGCGAAGAAGGTACAGCCGAGCACCGCGACCAGGCCGAGACTGCCGGTGAAGTTGCCGATCAGCGATTGCGCGATGGCGACGATACGCAGCGCCAGGCCGCCCCGCTCCATCAGCGAACCGGCGAAGACGAAGAGCGGTACGGTCAGCAGGGGAAACGGCTCAACGCCGGTGTACATCGCTTGGGCGATGGCGACGAAGGGCGTGTCGATCATGTAGTAGCCGACGACCGTGCCGATCGCGACCGAGATGGGAATGGGCACACCGAGCGCGATTGCGCCGATGAGCGCGGCGAACATCAGCCAGACTTCAGTCATGGATCTGGACCTCGCCGCCATCGGTCTCGGGAACCAGTGGTTCGTCGTAACGATACCAGCGGTAATAGACCTGGATCATCCGCAGCGTCATCAGGGCGAAGCCGAACACCAGGCAGAGATAGGGCCATTGCTGGCCGATGCCGAGAACCGGGGATTCGAACCGATGCTGGAACATGGAGTAGTCGAGCAGGATGCTCTGCCAGGTGAGGAATACGGCAAAAACGAACCAGATGAGGTCGCTCAGCATCGTCAGCGCGAGCTTGATCTTGCCCGGGAACAGGTTGATCAGGTTCATCACCCGGATATGCGCGCGCTCGCGCACCGCCCAGGCGGTCGACAGATAAACCGACCACAGCATGGCGTAGACGGCGATTTCATCGGACCAGGAAACGGGAGCCTCGAAGACGTAGCGCCGAACCACCTGAAAGAACACCAGGAAGGTCATGACCAACACGCAGACGCCGGCGATGAGCTCTTCCGTTCGGCGTTCCAAGAACGACCAGATGCGGGCGGGCAGGCTCATGGGCTGGACCCCGGTTCCGTGGAGCAAAAAGGCAAAGCGGGGCGCCCCCGTGGGAGCGCCCCGCCAAACCCGGTTTGGCCGATCAGTTGCTTTCGGCCGCCGCGTTGATCGCCTTGATCAACTCGACATACTCGGCGCCGCGCTTCTCGGCGAACTCGTTGTGGACCTTGGCGGCCGCCTTGATGAACGGCTTCTTGTCCGGATGCGTGAATTTGACGCCCGAGGCTTCCAGCTTCTTGGTGACGCCGGCGAGGCCGCGCAGCGTGTGCTCGCGGGCGGCGGCAGCGGCGATGTCGGCCGCCATCTGCAGCATTTCCTTCTGGTCGTCGTTCAGCTTCTTCATGAACTTGTCGCTGACGAAGAAGGGAGGGGCGAGGGCGAAGTGGCCGGTCATCGCCACATGCTTGGCGACCTCGTGGAACTTCTGCGAATAGATCACGTCGACCGGCAGGTCGCCGCCGTCGACCGTGCCCGTCTGCACCGCCGTCAGGGTTTCCGACCAAGCCATCGGCACCGGATCCGAGCCGAACGCCTTGTAGGTGTCGACCATCACGACGTTCTTCGGCACCCGGTACTTCAGCGGGCGGAAGTCCTCGATCGAGTTGATCGCCGTCTTGGTGTTGTAGACGTGGCGGAAGGACACCAGCGAGATCTTCACCAGATGCACGCCGGCCGTCTCGGCCATGTTGCCCCAGATCTTCTGGCCGACCGGGCCGTCGACGACGCGCAGTGCGTGCTCGTAGCTCTGCAGCATGTAAGGCAGCACCAGCAGGTCGATCTTCGGGTAGAACGGGCCTGCGTTGTTCTGCGCGATCAGCGTCCCGTCGAGGGTGCCGAGCTGCAGCTTTTTGAACATGTCCTGCTCGCCGCCCATCTTGAAGCAGCAATGGACCTTCACCTTGATCTCGCCGCCGGAGAGGTTGGTCAACCGCTCGGCGAAGGTGTTCATGAAGGTGCCGTAGGGGTGGGCGTCGCTGGTCGCATAACCGATGTTCATCAACATCTTGGCCGACGCGGTCGTCGCCGCGGCGGCCATGCCGATCGAGAGGGCGGCGAGCGCCACTCCAAAGCCTAGTTTTCTGATCACGCGTTCTTTCCTCGAATGGGATGGTTTGGGTCGGCGGCCACGATGGGGGAGCGTGGCCCGCGCGCCTCGTCAGTAGGGTCGATCCCCCAGAACGGTTACGCGGTGCATGCGCCGGCGCTGGCCGGGATAGTCGTTGACGGCATAGTGCTGGACGGCCCGGTTGTCCCAGAAGGCGACGGAGCCCGGGCGCCAGCGGAACCGGCAACAAAAATCCGGCATCGTCGCGTGGACGTAGAGCCGCTCCAGGATCGGCCGGCTTTCCGCCTCGCTCAATCCAGCCAGGCGGATGGTGAAGTTGCCGTTGACATAAAGGCCCTTGCGCCCGGTTTCCGGATGGGTGCGGAAGATCGGATGCTCGATCTCGCGCAGGTGATCCTCGTTCGGTTGCAACGCGGTGCCGGCATCTTCGCCGTAGCGGGCCGCGAAGCTGCCCTGCGTGCCGTAGATCGGCGCGGCGCTGTGCACGGCCTTGCGGCCTTCCAGCATCTCGCGCAGGCCCTCCGACAGGGTCTCGTAGGCGAGGTACTGGTTGGCGAACAGGGTATCGCCGCCGGCCTCGGGGACTTCGAGCGCATAAAGGATCGAACCGAGCGGTGGGGTGTCGTGATAGGTGACGTCGGAATGCCAGGTGCCGCCGAAATTGACCCGCTCGTCCTCCGTCTTGAGGATTTCGATGACCTCGGGGCATTCGGGCAGGCCCTTGACGAACTCGTGCACGTGCAACTCGCCGAAGCGGCGGCCGACGTCGCGCAGCCGTTCCGGCGTCAGCGTCTGGTCGCGGAAGAACACCACGAGGTTCTCCAGCAGCGCACGGCGGATTTCGGCGACCACCACGTCGTCGAGCGGGGCGGCTAGGTCGACGCCCCCGAGCACCGCCCCGATGGTGCCGGTGAGGGGCGAAACCTCGATGTGAGAATAGCTGCCGACATCGCGAAGCGCGTTTCCGACGTCGTGGCGATAGGCGACGTTCATCCGGGATCTCTTTCTCGTTCGCGGCCAGGCAGCCGAGCCCGGTCACACGTGGCGATATGTTGAGAATTTCACTTCTGCGCCCGACACCTTTCACCCTCCCAAGGTCTGGTGTCGGCACTTCCCCCGAGCGGCGCGCATTACCCTGCGCGTCCTGTCCCCGGCGCGCATGTTCCGATGGCAACGGCCGTGCCGTCAATCGAATTTGACATATTTTCGCGAATTATTTGTCCGCTATGAGAAATCAGGCCCGCCCGATTTCAAAGCGCCTCGTCGTTCTCCTCGCCGGTGCGGATGCGCACCGCGCGGGTCGCGTCGTAGACGAAGATCTTGCCGTCGCCGATCTGGCCGGTGTGGGCGGCGGACTGGATCGCCCCGACGACCTGGTCGGCTTGCCCGTCCTCCACGACGACCTCGATCTTGATCTTCGGCAGGAAGTTCACGACGTATTCGGCACCGCGGTAGATCTCGGTGTGGCCGCCCTGGCGGCCGTAACCCTTGACCTCGCTCACCGTCATGCCGTGTACGTCCACCCCGGTCAGCGCATCGCGGACTTCGTCCAGCTTGTGCGGCTTGATCACCGCCATCACGAACTTCATGGTCTCGCTCCCCCTGTGGTTGCTAGAGATCGTAGCCGCGTTCGCCGTGGGCGACGATGTCGAGGCCTTCGATCTCTTCGTCACGGCTGACGCGCAGGCCGGTGAACTTCAGGCAGATCGTCAAGATCAGCCAGGTGCCGACGCCGGACCAGATTGCGACCGCGGCGATGGCCAGGACCTGGACGCCGAGCTGCGCGCCCATGGTCGCGTTGGCGAGGCCGAAGCCGCCCAGCACCTCGGCGCCGAAAAAGGCGGTCAGCACGGTGCCGAGCGCACCGCCGACACCATGGACGGCGAAGACGTCGAGTGAATCGTCGATTTTGAAGCGCTGCTTGATGAGGCCGGTGACGTACTGGCAGACGAGGCCGGCCGCCAGGCCGATGAAGAGGGCGCCCGCCGGACCCACGAAGCCCGAGGCCGGCGTGATCGTCGCCAGGCCGGCGACCATGCCGGTGACGATGCCGATCAGGCTTGGCTTGCCGAAGCGGATCCATTCCGCAACGGCCCAGGAGATCGCACCCGCGGCCGACGAGATGTGCGTCACGGTCATCGCCATGGCCGCGTCGCCGTTGGCGGCAACGGCGCTGCCGGCATTGAAGCCGAACCAGCCGACCCAGAGCATCGAGGCACCGATCATCGTCATGCCGGGGCTGTGGGGCGGGCGCAATTCGTTCGGGAACCCACGCCGTCCGCCCAACATGACCGCCAGCACCAGGGCCGAGACGCCGGCCGTGACGTGCACGACGACGCCGCCGGCGAAGTCCATCGCGCCCATGTCCGCGAGCCAGCCGCCGCCCCAGACCCAATGCGCCGCGGGCGCATAGACCAGGATCAGCCACAGGCCGGAGAACAGGATCACGGCGGCGAACTTGATGCGCTCGGGATAGGCGCCGACGATGAGGGCGGGCGTGATGATGGCGAAGGTCATCTGGAACATGAAGAACAGGGATTCAGGGATCGTGCCCGACAGCGTGTCCTTGTCGACGCCGGCGAGGAACATCCGGTCGAAGCCGCCGATCAGACCGTTCCACGCGCCACCGTCGCTGAACGCCAGGCTGTAGACCACGACCAGCCACAGCACCGAGGCCAGGCAGGCGATCGAAAAGCAGTGCATCAGCACCGAAAGGACGTTGTTGGCTCGGACCAGGCCGCCATAGAAGAGGGAAAGGCCGGGCAGGGTCATGAACAGAACCAGCGCGGTCGCGGTCAGGATCCAGGCCGTATCGGCGCCGTTGGCGCCCGCGTCCTCGGCCGCCGCCGGCAGGGCCGTGGCCAGCATCACGCCGACCGTCACCATGAACGTGGCGAAACTCCGCGCCAACCTCGAATGTCGCATGGTTTGCCCCCCTTGCGTCCGCTCGCCTGCGATAATTTCGCGGTTTCTATAGCACGCGGGCGGTCCGGGCCAAACCAACTCCGGGTACGGGAGCGGCCGATCCGAATGAACCGAAGATGAACAAGCCCCTCAGGTCGGGTTCAGGGCCGGCGCGCCATTATCGGTTTCAGCGTTCGGGAATAGTCCCGGCCAATTCGAGGAGACGGACTGATGACAAGGCTTCCCAAGACCCTCATCGCGGCCATCGCAGCATTGTGGCTGCTGCCCGCCCTCGCCGGCGAGGCCTGGGCCGATCATCGCGGTCATGGCGTGCGCGGCGCGATCAAGCTGTGCGACGGCCCGGTCTGCTTCTTCCTGGGCGACGTCGGCAAGCGGCACTACTACAAGACGCATCGCCGCCATGGCCACAAGCACTTCCGCAAACATCATCGCGGCCACCGTTTCGGCCATCATCGCCGCCATAAGCATCGCGCCCACCGTCGCCATCATCGCAGCTCATTTCACGCCCCCCGGCGGCATCGCTCCGAGGTCCGTGAGCGGCGCCGGAACGAGCGGGTTTCGGTCCGCGGCGACCGGCGCGACCGGCGGGTCGAGCAGCGCGGCGACCGGCGGGTGGAACGACGCGACCGGCGGACCGATCGGCGTGAGACCCGGTTCCGTCCGACCCGCGAACGCTCGGATCTCTATCGCGATCACCGGCCGCTGAACCCGGTCGATATCACCCGCTGAGGTGGGACCGCGACCCGAGCAGACGGTCGAGCGAACGTCGGCTGGTCGTCCGGACGAGATGCGCCGGACACCGCCGACAATCGCTTGCGCCGAAGCCGGGCAGCGGAATGTCCACGTCCGGCCGGGCCCTCAAGAGCCCGCGAGTGCGCGCCAGACCCGTTCCGCCGTCGCCGGCATGTCGATCGGTCCGGCATCCGGGCCGAGCGCGTCGCGAACGGCATTGATCAGGGCGCCGGGTGCCCCCGTCGTGGCGCTTTCGCCGGCACCCTTTACGCCCAAGGGGTTGTCGGTTTCGACCTGCTCGTTCAGCGCGACGGCCAGGTTCGGCACGTCGTCGGCGCGCGGCAGGGTGTAGTCCATGAAGCTGCCGCTCGGCATCTGGCCGCTGTCGGGGTCGTAGATCACCTCTTCCAGCAGCGCCTGGCCGAGGCCCTGCACCGCGCCGCCGTGAATCTGGCCGTCGACGATCATTGGATTGATCGCCCGGCCGACGTCGGCGACCACCGTGTGTTTGTGGATCGAGACGCGCCCGGTGTCCGGATCGATCTCGACCTCGCAGACGTGGGCGCCGTTGGAATGGGTTTGCCGCGTGGTGACGAAGTCCATTTCGCCCGCCAACCGCTCGCCCCGGGCTTCGGCATGGCCGGCGACGGCGGCAAGCGAGAGGCTGCGGTCCGTGCCTGCGACGGTGAAACGACCCTGGCGGTATTCGATATCCGCGCTGGCCGCTTCCAGCATCTCGGCGGCGAGATCGCGGCCCCGGGCGACCATCGCTTCCGCGCCGCCGACGACCGCTCCGCCACCGATCCGGGCTGAGCGCGAGCCGTGCGAGCCGACCCCGCGCGCCACCCGGTCCGTGTCGCCGAACACCACGTCGATTGCATCGAAGTCCACACCCAGCCGATCCGAGAGGACCTGGGCATACATGGTCGCATGGCCCATGCCGAAGTCCTGGGTGCCGACACAGGCGGTCACGCGACCGTCGCCGCCGGCGGCGACTTCGGCATATTCCTGGGGTGCACCGCCGTCGTTCTCGACATAGAGGGCGAGGCCGATCCCACGCCGGAGCCCGCGGGCGGCCGAAGCTTCGCGCCGAACCGCGAAGCCGTCCCAATCCGAAAGCGCCACCGCGGAATCCAGATTGATGGCGAATTCACCGAGCTCATAGACCGCGCCGCCCGGTGTCTCCCAGGGCATTTCGCTCTGGGCGACGATGTTGCGCCGGCGCAGCGCGACCCGGTCGTGGCCGCTCGCCCGGGCGGCGGCGTCGACCAGGCTTTCCATCAGATAGTTGCTCTCGACCCGGCCGATGCCCCGATAGGCGGCCTGCGGCGCGGTATTGGAAAAGACGCCGCGGATCGCGATGTGGCCTTGCGCGATGCGATAGGGCCCGCCCAGCGTCGGGATGAGGTAGGCGATCTGCACCCAGATGTTCCGGCTTCCGAGATAGGCGCCGTGACGCCAGTCGATGGAAACCCGCAATCCGGTGAAGCGCCCTTCGGCGTCGAGCGCCAGTTCCCCGCGCAGCAGGTGATCCCGGGCCTGGTAGTCGGTGAGGAAGGCTTCGCTCCGCTCGGCGCACCATTTGACCGGGCGGCCGAGGCGCCGGGCCGCGACCAGCAGGACGGGAAATTCCGGATAGACCGGGTTGCGCGCGCCGAAGCCGCCGCCCGTATCGGGCACCAGAACACGCACGCGCTCGACCGGGATGTCCATCAGGCCGGCGAGGCTCGCCTGCATGCCGTGCGCCGATTGGCAGCCGCAACGAAGCGTGTAGCGTTCGTTGCCCGCATCGTATTCGCCCAATGCCGCACGCGGCTCCATGAAGGCGATGGCGACACGGTTGTTGACCAGCTCGACCGAGGCGACATGGGCGGCCGCCGCGAAGGCGGCATCGCAGGCCGCCTCATCGCCGCGCTCCCACGCGAAGGAGAGGTTGTCGGGCTTGTCATCCCAGACCTTCGGCGATCCCTCGGCGAGCGCGCCCGGGATATCGATCACCGCGGGCAGGGGGGCGTAGTCGACCTCGACCAGCTCCGCCGCATCGCGCGCGATGTCGAGGGTCTCCGCCACGACGCAGGCCACAGCCTCGCCGACATGGCGGGCGGTATCGCGGGCCAGCGGGTACTGGTCCGCTTCCGCCGCCGGCCCGTCCGGGCGGCGGGCGACGTCGAAGGGGGCGGCGTTGGAGAAAGAGGGGATGGCGTTCGGGATGTCCGCGGCGATATCGCCCGCCGTCAGGACGGCCAACACGCCCGGCAGCGCGCGCGCCTCCGCCGTGTCGATGCCGAGGATCCGGGCATGGGCGTGCGGCGAGCGGACGAAGATCGCATGGGCCTGGCCCGGCGCACTCAAATCGTCGGTAAAGCCGCCCTCACCGCGCAGAAAGCGCGTATCCTCGACCCGCGCGACCCGTTCGCCGATGCCCTTTGCCGTTGCCATCATTCACCCTCCCGAGGTTCTGCCGGGTCGGAGTATATCGGCAATCCAGTGTCTGGGGGCGCCCGGGAGGAGAAGCCAGAATGTTCGACCAGTCCGTCATCTTTCTCTACACCGACGACCCCGAGGCCAGCCGCGCCTTCTATGAAGATGGCCTCGGCCTGAAACCGGCGCTGGTCCAGGGCGAGTGCCGCATTTACCGCATCGCGCCCGAGTCCTTCCTGGGGATCTGCCGGGTTCGCGAAGGCCGCGCCGTTTCGCCCGAGGGCATTACCGTCACCTTCGTCACCGACGACGTCGAGGGCTGGCACGCCCGCCTGGCGGCGCGCGGCGTCGTTTTCGAAACCCAGCCGGCGGAGAATGCTCGATTCAATATCGTGAACTGCTTCCTGCGCGACCCCGACGGCCATCTGCTGGAAATCCAGCGCTTCCTCGACCCCGCCTGGCCACGCCCTTCAGCCGCGGGCGGTTAGGTCCGTGTCGAGGGCGTTCAGGCTTTCGATGATGTCATCGGTCAGCGAGATGTTCTTGGCCGAGCCCTCGACGGCGGCCTCGGTATTGCGCTGGATGTCCTGAATCGCGGAGACGACTTGGCGGAACACACCCAGCTGATCGCGGATCGCCGTGCCGTGGTCGCGGGCCTGGCGGCCGAGGGCCTGGATCGAGGTGCTGGAGCCGCGGACCTGGGTTTCATAGTCGGCGGCCTTTTCGTGGCTTGCGCGGATCGCGGCTTCCAGACCGGCCATGTCCGAGACGACGTTGTCGAGGCCCCGCGCCAAGGTGGCGAGTTGTGCTTCCACCTGCTCCACCGCGCCGGCTGATCGATGGGCCAGCGACTTCACTTCCGCGGCGACCACGGCAAAGCCCTTGCCACGTTCGCCCGCCCGGCTGGCCTCGATCATGGCGTTGAGGGCCAAGAGGTTGGTCTGCTTTGCGATCGCGCCGATTTCCACTGCCACCGCGTCGATCCGGGCATAGCTTTCGCGGAACTCGGTCAGGTCACGCGACAGCTCGGCGGCGGCGGCGCTGCCGGCACCGAGTTCGTTCTGGACATGGGCCAAATCGTCGACCAGCCGTTCCGCCACGCTTTCGACATCGCCGTAGCCGGCCTCGTCGACCTGCATCCGGTCGAGGGTTGCCGAAATGCCCTCGTTCAGCCCGCGGGCCCGCGAAATCAGATCCGATATGAAGCCGACCCGCTCGCGGGAGGACTGGTTGACCGCCTGGGCGTTGCGGCGGACCTGTTGCGTGCGATCGCGCGCGACGGTCAGACCTTCGTGGAATCCGGCGTCCGCCGGCGGCTCGACGACGGCGGGCACGGGCACCGGGGCCGGGTGGATCGGTTGGGGAACTTCGGCGCTCTCCGCGACAGGCTGCCGCCGGCGCGCGACGAGGAAAACCACGATCCCTGCGACCACCAGGGTGGTGAGCGGTCCGAGTGGATCGAACGGCACGCCGCCGGCCAAGGCCTCCCACTGCGCGACCGGCGTCACCAGGGCCGAGATCGCGAGAGCCGCCATGAAGGCGCGTGGTCCGGCGGCTCCGAGAGTATCGGTTCGGCGACGCCGTTCTGCCATTCCCTTGCCCTTTGATGTCATGCCGCGCGGTCGCCAGAAGATCGGCGCCACGATCGCCACGGTGCCATCAAGTCTTTTTCAAAGTCTTAACCGGGCGCGACGTTTCGTCTCTCTCGCGGGCGACGTCGTCAGCCGTGCGGTGAAGCGGTGCTGCGCAGCAGCCGGCCGGGCAGCGCGCCGGTTGCCTCACCCGCCCGCCAGACCGGCACGCCGGCGAGAAGGGTCGCGTCGATGCCGTCGGTCTTTTGCAGCAGCCGCTTGCCGCCCGCCGGCAGGTCGTAGTGCACTTCGGGGCCGCGCAGACGGAGGTTGTCGTAGTCGACGATGTTGATGTCGGCGCGCAGGCCCGGCGCGATCAGGCCGCGATCGGGCAGGCCCATGGCCCGGGCGTTGGCCGAGGTCAGGCGGCGGACCATCTCCTTGATCCCGTGCCGTGGCCCGCGCGAGCGGTCGCGCGTCCAATGGGTCAGCGTGTGGGCCATATCCGTCGCATCGCAGATGATGCCGACATGGGCGCCGCCGTCGCCGAGGCCGATCAGCGTGTGCGGATGGCCCAGCATCTCGTGCACGCTGTCCATGTTGCCGCCGGCATAGTTGGTCATCGGGTGATAGAGGATGCCGCGACCCTCGTCGTGCAACATCAGCTCATAGGCGAGTTCGCCCGGTGTGATGCCGCGCCGCGCGGCCTCGGCGCCGAGGCTGGCGCTCGGATCGGGCTCGTACTCGGCCGGGTCGCCCAGCACGTAGAGATTATCCCAATCGCGCAGCCGCCGGTCGCGCGCGCTCACCCCGCTCGCTTCGGCCAGCAGGCGGTCGCGGACCTCGGGCTCGCGCAGACGGGCGACCCGGTCGGCCAGCGCCAGCGGCGCCAGCGCCTGCCAGCTCGGACAGTCGAGGAACGGATTCTCCGACAATTCGAAGCCCAGCAGGCCGCTCGTCGGCCGGCCGCGGACCTGGGCGTGGATCGGCAGGCCTTCCGCGTTGGCCGCACTCACGCGATCCAGCAGGTCGCGCCATTGCTCGGGGTGGCGATGGTTTTGCAGCAGGGTGAAGGTGAGGGGACGGCCGGAGCGTCGCACAAGTGCGCGCAACAACTCGAACTCGGCATCGATCGCCTCGCCGTAGTCGCCGACCACCTGCAGCCAGGCGCGGCCGGTTTGGCCGACCGCTTCGGCGATTTCGGCCAGTTCCGCTTCTGCCGCACCGTAGGAGGGGACCGCCTCCCCCTCCGCCGTGCGGTGTTGCAACAGGCGCGAGGTGGAGAAGCCGAAGGCGCCGGCCCTGACACCGTCGGCCGCCAGCCGCGCCATTTCGGACCGGTCCTCGGCCGTCGCCGGCTCGCGGTTGGCACCACGCTCGCCCATGACGAAGACGCGCAGCGCGGCGTGCGGCACCTGCGTGGCGACGTTGACGTCGAAGGTGCGGGCGGCGAGGCAATCGAGATAGTCGGGGAAGCTGTCCCAGGTCCAGGGCAGGCCCTCGCGCATCACCACCTCGGGGATGTCCTCCACGCCCTGCATCAGGGAAATCAGCATGTCGTGATGCTCGGGCCGGACCGGGGCGAAGCCGACGCCGCAGTTGCCCATCAACACCGTGGTGACGCCGTTGCAGGACGAGGGCGTGATGTGGTTCGCCCAGGTCGCCTGCGCGTCATAATGGGTGTGCACGTCGACGAAGCCCGGCAGGACCAGCCGGCCGCGCGCGTCGATCTCTTCCCGCCCGCTGCCCTCGACCCGGCCGACCGCGGAGATCCGGCCGCCACTGATGGCGACGTCCCCGTCGCGCATCGCCCCGCCCGAGCCGTCGACGATCGTGCCGCCGCGGATGACCAGGTCTGGCTTGTCACGCATGATGAAATGCTCCCCGCTGGAACCGGCGCGCCGTTGGCGCCCGGAACGACGACGGCCCGGGCGTTTCTACCCGAGCCGTTGCTCTTATTGGCCCGCCGTCATGGATGCATATAGAAGCTCGTGCGCCAATCCAGGGCAAGAGCTCAAATGGCTTCTCGAAGAAATTCAAACCTACGAGGGGGCCGCATCGAAGACTAATGTCCGGTTTCCCGCCAGAATGCCCTTCGACAAGCCCAATGAAACGGATCGTGAAGTCACGATCATCATTGTCTTGAGTGTGTCCGTCGCTCCGCTACTCTCGGCGTACGAACGACGGGATTGTCGTTAAAACGCTGTACGAAGCCTTTCCAGATGGGGAACACTGGCGCGGATATCGGCATTACTGTCTGGGAACTACGGCCAACCTAAGGACCTCTCGCCATGCACGAGCAATTCATACTGCAAAACATCCCGACCAACGGCATCACCTTGCGCGCCGCGGTGGAGGGCGAGGGACCGTTGGTCATCATGGTGCATGGCTGGCCGGAGCTCTGGTATTCCTGGCGGCACCAGATCAAGCCGATTGCCGAGGCAGGCTTCCGGGCCTGCGCCATCGACGTGCGCGGCTACGGCGACAGCGACAAGCCCCATGCCATCGAGGCTTACGACATGCAGACGTTGATGGCTGACATCGTCGGTGTGATCGACCATTTTGGCGAGAAGCAGGCGATCCTGATAGGTCATGACTGGGGCGCGCCGATGGTTTGGAACACCGCCGCGCTGCATCCCGAGCGTGTGGCGGCGGTGGCCGGCCTCAGCGTGCCATACCGAAAACGGGCGCCCGTCTCCACCATCAAGCTTTGGCAAAAGCTCTACACCGAAGAGGGCAAATTTTTCTATCAGGTCTATTTCCAGGACGAGGGTGTCGTGGAGGCGGAGGTGGAGGCCGATTTCCGCACGGCGCTCCGTAAGATCTACTACTCCATTTCTGGCAATGCGCCGGACCTGGGCCCTTCCTGGCTCAACCGCCCGGAAGGAGGCGGCTTGCTGGAAATGATGGACGATCCAGATCCGTTCCCGGTATGGATGACGCCGCAAGACCTTGATTACTTCGTCCAGAACTTCGAGGCGGGCGGTTTCCGTGGCCCGGTCAATCGTTACCGGAACCAGGACCGTGATTTTGCGATGCTGCCAGACATGGGGGTGAAGCCTGTCCACCAGCCGAGCGCCTTCATCGCCGGGTCTAAAGACCTGGTGCGCTTCTTCGTTCCAGGGCGCGACACCTACGCCAATCTCGAAGAAATATGCCCTAACCTACGCGTAAACCTAATCATTGACGACATCGGCCATTGGGTCCAGCAGGAGGCGCCCGAAGCCGTCAACGCGGCTTTGCTTCCCTTTCTGAAAGGGCTGTAGCGCCTCGAAATTAGCGTTTACGATTCCATCGTCGAGCATTACGGTCACCGGCATGAAATCCTTTGACGTAATTGCTGAAACGGCGATGATCGAGGCACAGAAAAAGGCCGCTGGAGAGGTCTCCAACGGCCTTTCTGCGAATTGGCTCCCCGGGCCGGACTCGAACCAGCGACAAAGCGGTTAACAGCCGCTTGCTCTACCAACTGAGCTACCGGGGATCAGTCGGTCGCGCCAGGCGCGGAAGCGGCTTATATCAAATGCCAGGACCGGATGCCAGAGGGGATTTCGGGCAAAAGCGAGTGATCGTCCCTCACGCCGCCTTCGCCGCCTGGATGGCCCGCCAGATCTTCTCCGGCGTCGCCGGCATGTCGATGTGATCGATGCCGAGGGGGGCCAGCGCGTCGAGGATTGCGTTCATCACGGTCTGCGAGGCGCCGATGCAGCCGGCCTGGCCGGAGCCCTTGACGCCGAGCGGGTTGATCGCCGTCGGCACCGGCGCGAAATCGACCTCCAGCGCGGGCAGGTCCATGGCGCGCGGCATCACATAGTCCATGAAGGTCGCGCTCAACAGCTGGGCCGAGCCGTCCTCGTAGGCGATCCGTTCCCACATCGCCTGGCCGATCCCCTGGGCGAGGCCGCCCTGCACCTGGCCGGCCGTCAGCCTCGGGTCCAGCAGGCGGCCGTAATCGTCGACCGCGACATAGCGCAGCAGCGCGACATGGCCGGTTTCGGGATCGACCTCGACCTCCGCGACCTGGGCGCCGTTGGGGAAGGTGAAGCGGTCTTCCGGATTCTTGACGAAACTGTCGAGGCCCCGGTTGCCGTCCTCGTCCGGGCCGAGCGCCTCGCGCGCCGCCACGACGACCTCGTCGAGGGTGACGGAACCCTCGCCCGCGCGGAACACCCCTTCGGCGAAGCGAACCTCGCCCGCCTCCGCCTGCAGCAATCCGGCGGCAACCGGCGTGGCCTTTTCGACGACCCGTGCCGCCGCCATCACCAGCGCCGTGCCGCCCATGTGCATGGAGCGTGCACCGCCATGACCGCCGCCCTGGCGGACGAGCGACGTGTCCGCCTGCACGACGCGGAAGCGCGCCGCATCGAGGCCCAGCCGGTCGGCCGCGATGCGCGGATAGGTCGTCTCGTGCCCCTGGCCGATGCCGTCGGTGCCGATGCGGATCTCGATTCCACCGTCATCGGCAAACCGCAGTTCCGCCGCCTCGCCCGGCGCCCCGCGCGAGGTTTCGAGAAAACAGGCGAGACCGAAACCGCGCAGCCGCCCGGCACGGGCCGAAGCCTGCCGGCGGGCGGTGAAGCCGTCGCGGTCCGCGGCCGTCACGACACGCTGAATCGCGTCCGTGAAGCCGCCGCAGTCGATTTCGAAGCCGAGCGCGCTGGTGTAGGGGAAGTTGCGGATGGCATTGCGCAGGCGCAGCTCGACCGGGTCCAGGTCGAGGTGGCGGGCGGCGATGTCGATCAGTCGCTCGATCAGGAAGTTGGCCTCGGGCTTGCCGGCGCCGCGGTAGGCGTCGATCGGCGTCGTGTTGGTGAAGACGCCCCGGCTTTCCATGTGCACCACGGGCACGTCGTAGACCCCGCCCATGGCGGTGGAGGAGGAGTTCGTCGACATCCCCGGGCCGTTGCCGGAGAGATAGGCGCCGAGGTTGGCGACCAGGCTGGCGTGCAGGCCCAGGATCTTGCCGTCGGCGTCGAGGGCGAGGCGTGCCGTGGTCTTGATGTCGCGCCCGTGCGCGGCGCCCAGGAACTCCTCCGCCCGGGTCGCCATCCAGCGCACCGGCCGGCGGTGCCGCCTGGCGGCATAGAGCGCGAGGACGAATTCGGGATAGACGAAGTTCTTCACGCCAAAACCGCCGCCGACGTCGGGCGCGCGAACCACCAGCTTTTCCGGCGCGACGGCGAAGATGTCGCGGGCCAGCTGGCCGCGAATGCCGTGCACGCCCTGTGCGCTGGCGGTGAGCGTCATGACGTCGCTCGCGGCGTCGTAAGCGGCGAGGACGCCGCGCGGCTCAATCGGGGCGGCAACGACGCGGTGGTTGTCGATCACCGCCTCCACGACATGTGCCGCCGCGTCGAGGGCCCGGGCGAAGGCCTCCCCGTCGCCGAGTTCGAGATAGTGCGACAGGTTGCCCGGCGCCTCCGCCCACAATTGCGGTGCGTCCTCGGCCATCGCCGCCTCGGGGTCGATCAGCGCGGGCAGTTCGCCGTAGTCGACGTCGATCAGCTCCAGCGCGTCGTAGGCCGCGTCCGCGCTCTCCGCCAGCACGATGGCGACGGGGTCGCCGACATGGCGCACCCGTCCGCGGGCGAGCGCCGGGCGGGGCGGCACGTTCACCGGCGCGGGCTTGCGAAAGCTCACGTGGCACGGCATTTCCCCGATGCCGTCGGCGGCGAGATCGGGCTCGACATGAATGGCAACGACGCCCGGCACGGCGGCGGCGTCCGCCAGGTCGATGGCGCGAATGTCCGCATGGGCGTAGGGGCTGCGCAGCACCAGCATGGTCAGCGCGTCGGCCGCCTCGATATCCTCCGTATAGCTGGCGCGTCCGCAGAGGAACCGTGGATCTTCCCGCCGGGGGACCGACTGGCCGAGTTCATTGCCGCTCATGGGGTCTCTTTCCTCCCTCGCACCGAGGCGCGGAGGCTAACATCGCAACATCTCGCCCGCCATCGGATTTCGACGCTATTATCGGACCGGATCCGGGGGAAGCTGCATGTCGAAGTCGTTACCGGAAGTCATCATCGTCGGCGCCGGCCTCGGCGGCCTGGCGGCGTGCCTGGCGCTGGCCCGGGCCGGCTTTTCCGTCACCGTGCTGGAACAGGCCCGCGCGCTGGGCGAAGTGGGCGCTGGCGTGCAGATCAGCGCCAACGGCGCCCGGGTCCTCCATCATCTCGGTCTCGCCGAGGCGCTGGCGGGCGTCGCCTTCACGCCGGAGCGGGGCGAGGTTCGCCACTGGCGGAGCGGCGAGGTCTTGAGCACCCGCCCGTTGGGCCAGGCCAGCCTCGAACGCTTCGGCTTTCCCTATTACCACCTGCACCGGGCCGACTTTCACGACGTCCTGGCGGCGGCGGTCGCGGCGGCGGAGACGGCGACGGTTCGCCTGGACTGCGCCGTGACCGGCGTGGACCTGGAGGCCGCCCGCCCGACCGTGCTGACGGCGGCGGGGGAGCGGATTTCCAGCGACGTGGTGGTCGGGGCCGACGGCATCCACTCCGTCATTCGCCAGGCCCTGCACGGCGACGATGCGGCGAGATTCACCGGGTGCGTCGCCTGGCGGGCGACGATCCCGGCGAGCAGCCTGCCGGCCGGTCACGTCCGCCCCGTCGCCTCCAACTGGATCGGGCAGGGCGGCCACTTCGTGCACTACTACCTCCGGCGCGGCGAGCTGGTGAACTGCGTCGGCATCATGGAGCAGGCCGGCTGGCACCAGGAATCCTGGTCCGCCGTCGGCGAGCGGGACGAATTCGCCGATGCCTTCGCGGGCTGGCACGAAGATCTCCAGGTGTTGATCCGACAGGCCGAGCATTGCTTCCGCTGGGGCCTGTTCGACCGCGATCCGTTGAGCCATTGGAGCAGCGGTGCGGTGACCCTGCTGGGCGATGCCTGCCATCCCATGCTGCCCTTCATGGCCCAGGGGGCGGTGATGGCGTTGGAGGACGCCTACACGCTCGCCGCCTGCCTGGACGCCGGGCGCGCCGATCCGGTGGCCGCGCTCAAACGCTACGAGATCCTGCGCCACGAGCGCACGGCGACGGTGCAAGGTATGTCGCGCGAGAACATTTCCTTCTTCCACGACGTCGAGCGGGGCGATATCGCGGCCCGCCTCGACCGCCACCGCGAAGCGCACCTATGGCTCTATGGCTTCGATGTGACCGCACAGGAGTTTGCCCCCGAAGATGAGTGATCCCGACCGCCAAGACCGCAAACCCTTCGACAAGCGCGGCTTCCTGTTCGCCGTCATCTCGATCGGCGGTGCGACGATCAGTGTCGTCACCCTGGATCTCGCCACGTTTCTGGTGCCGATTGCCGTGCTGTTCTGCTTCGCCGGCCTCTGGCGGGTCATTCGTGGCTATCCCGGCGCCAACGCGCCGATGGCCATTATCGCCGCTGCGGTCACCGCGGCCGTGGTCTATTCCTCGTTCCAGGAATTGGAAGGCGCCATCCTGAACGGCAAGTGCACCGACGTGCCGGGCGCCGAAGGCGGCGAGGGCCGCTGCTGATGCCACGCGCTATCACGTAAAGGACCCAGGAAATGGTGGAAGCACGCGATAACCCCCGGCGCGGCGGTATCGCCCCGGGCGAGATCATAATGATCGGCGTGGCCGGCGTGGTCATCGCGATCATCGGCGGCGCGATCTACGGCTATTATCTCTGGTACGTGCAGTATCTCGATTTCCTGGCGATGATGTTGCGCTTCCCCGCGACGATCGCCTTCGGTGTCGCCCTGGGCGCGGCGCTGGGCTGGACCTTGCGCCGGGCCAAGGTCACCAGCACCGCCCTCGTCGGTTGGCTCTCCCTGGCGGTCGCCCTCCTCGCGGTTTACACCAGCTGGGTTTTCTGGCTGCTGGCCTGGAGCGGACATGACTATTTTTCGCCGCTCGGCGCCGAGACGGTGTTCTCCGCGATCGCCGAGGTGGCCGAGGAAGGCATTTACTACACACCCAAGTGGTACATGGAGGGAACGGGCCTCTATATCCTCTGGTCCGTCGAGGCCGTCGCTAGCGTCTTTCTGTGCTGGAGCCTGGCGGGACAAACGGCGCAATCAGGCGGTGGCGCCTTTTGCAATCGGTGCAAGGCCTGGGCCGAGGAAATCTATCTTTCGCCGGATCTGGCGGAGATCAAAGACCGCGCAGCGTTCCGGGCGGAATTGGAACGCGACCCCCTCGCCCGCCTGCTGGACATGCCGAGGGCCGGGCCCGAGCTCCATGGCACTTTCAGCCGCGTCCGCATTCAGGCCTGCCCTCAGTGCGGGATATTCCACAGCCTGGATGTTCAGGGGATCAAGCGTTGGCTAAGCAGCGGCGTGGAAAGGAGTGCCGAAATCACGCTGATCAAAGACCTGACAATCGACAAGCGAACCCATGACGCCTTGGCGCGCGAGCATCCGAATACCGGCCCGACGGCGCGCTGATCCGCCTTATCGTTTGTGCCGTGGCTTGCGGAAGGGCTTGTGGCAACCGCCGCAGGTCTTGCCGACGGCGTCGATCGCGGCGTCGATCGCGAGACGTTCGTTCGCGGCGGTTGCCGTCGCCAGGGCCGCCGCCGCCACGTCCATGTCCCGGGCGCGGGCGGCGAAGGTCTCCCAATCGGTCCAGATCTCCGGCTTGGAGCGGGTGCGCGCCGAGGTGTCCTGCTGGAAGAGGTCGACGACGAGGACGGACAGCGCGCGGACCGCCGCGCCGTGCGCCGCCCGGTCCGCCGGCGTCAGGGTGAGTTCGCCCTTCTTCTCCGCCGCCAGGACGCCCATGTGGATCGACAGCGCCTGCATGGTCGAGGTGCGGAAGCGCAAGCCGAACTTGGCGACGCCCTCTTTGTGCTTGTGGCCCTGGTGGGCTTCGCCCGTGGTGACCAGCAGCAGGGCGCCGGCGACCAGGGCCGCGAGCGCGGTGGCGAGCGTTCGTTTCATGCGTCCTCCCTCAGCCGGGCATCTTGCCGGCGCGCATGTCGTCCCATAGCCGCTGGACCTCGTCCGAGTTGCGCAGCATCAGGGCGACGTCGCTGTCCATCGCCGCGGTCGCGTGCAGCAGCGCATTGCTCGCGGTGTTGACGGCTTCCTTGATGATCGTGGTGGCCGGCATCGGCATCGCCGCAGCCTTGGCGGCCAGGGCCTGCGCCACCGGCACCGCGCCGCCGGCGGGCGCCAGCTCGTCGACCAGGCCCCAGTCGTGCGCCTGGCGGGCTTCCATCCGCTCGCACAGCAGCGCGATCCGTTTGGCCCGGGCAGGGCCCACCAGGGCGACGAGGCGGGGAATGGTCTGCCATTGCAGGTTCACGCCGAGACGGACCTCCGGCACGTAGAAATAGGCGTCCTCCGCCATCACCCGCCAGTCGAGTGCCAGCGGCAGCGCCACCCCGCCGCCGACCGCCAAGCCGTCGATCGCGGCGACGGTGATCTGCGGCATCTCCTCCCATGCCCGGCACATGTAGCGCCCGAGGTGGGAACGTCGCCGCTCGGCGATGAAGCCACCGGTCTCAGGATCTTCCTTGGTATCGGCGCCCGCCGAAAAGGCCCGGGTCGTTCCGGTCAGCACGACGGCGTGGGTTTCCTCGTCCCGCGCGAAGCTCACCGCAACCTCGGTCAACTCCTCGACCAGCTTGGCATCGAAGGCGTTCAACCGCTCACCGCGATCGAAGCGCACCGTGGCGACCGCCCCCTCGCGGCTGATCGTGATATTGTCCCAACTCATGACGTTTCGCTCCTCCCTGACGACTATTCCGGTCAGGGTTTAGCATCGTAGAGCGTCGCGTTCTCCCCCAAATAGTCGGCCCAGGCGAACCAGTAGGCGAGATGGCCCGGCGCGCGGGGCAGCTTTTCGCCCTGCGGGCCCTGAACGAAATCCTCGCCGACGCGCCATTCGCCGCCGGGGCCGCTCAATCGGTCTACAGCCGCGCCCTTCGCGAGCGTGACCTCGCCGCGGTAATAGGCCCGCACGGTGCGGCCGTCCGCCTCGCCGACGAGCACGACGTCCTTGTCGCCGATCCGGTCGTTGATCACCGCGCCGCCGGCGAAGACGTCGAGCGGCCAGGCCCGCGCGGCGCCGAAGTCGCGCATGGCGAAGACGCGGTCCTTGCGCTTGACCCGGCTTTCGTCGCCGATGGCGACGGGGAACATCAGGTCGGGACTGGCGAAGTAGTCCTTGTAGACCACGCCGGAGCCGTAATCGCGCCGGTGGCCGGTATCGAGCGAGAGTACGGCCGTCCCGGGATGGCGGCGCTTCCAGTCGGCCCAGGTCGTGGTCAGCACCGGGCGGATCTTCAGCTTGACGCCGCTGCCGCGCAGCGGTCCGTTCACCGGTTCGCCGGTGAACTGGTTCCAGAGCGAAAAGGTCGTGCGGTCGAACATCAGCTTGTTCGAGCGGTAGAGAAACCCGGAGGAGCCAAAGACCAGGGCCAGTTTCCGCCCCTCGAGCCGGGTTTCGAACAGGATCCCCGCCCCGCAGAGCGTGCAGTAGGCCAGCGCCACCGGCACGCCGCCGATGGTGTCGTTGAACATCTCGTGCCAGCCCATGATGCGCAGGGGATAGGCGCGCACGTCGCCGTTGATCGCGATGCCGAAGACGAGGTCGCTGTCGACGAGATAGTCCGCCTCGGCGGCGGGGACCATCTGGGGATTGTCGAGCGAGGGGATGCCGTCGAACTGTATGCCGCCCCAGCTGATCTCCTCCAGACGGATATCCATCTTGTCGCGCATCGAGCGCGTGCCGCCGAGCAGGACCCGGAAGGCGCGATCGACCCGGTCGAACATGTGCAGTTTCAGGTCGCGGTAGCTTTCGTGCGGCACGACGTCGGCATGGCGCTGCTGCCACAGCATGGCCTGGTACCAGCCCGATGCCGTCTCACCCGTGAGGCTCTCGAACAGGTCACCGAAGGCCGAACGAAGGTCCTCGCGAAACCGCATGGCGAGGATGAGGGTGGCGACGACGTCGGGGTTGCCTCGTTCCTTCAACCGCTCGATCGCCCGCCGCGCGTCCTCCGGGGCACCGAGCAGCATGGTCCGGCTGTCCGTGGCGACGGGATTCGCGAACACGCTCTCGGCGAGGGAGGCCTGCGCCCGCGCGGATGGTACGGTGGCGAGCGCCAGTAACAACGTCAAGGCAAAAACCGATCGCACCACGTCCATCTCCCTCGTGCACTCCGTCAGCCCGACATGGGTCGAACGGCGGCGGTTGCGAGTTCGGCTCTCACAGGTGTGATCGATATTGAAGGCCGCCGCGCTATCCGGGTTTCGGAGGGCGGGATTGGAAAATGCGGGCCAGCAGGGCGGCGGGCAGGAAACTGAGCGCGTTCAGAAAGATCAGCAGGAAGGCCGCATGCAGGATGCCGGCGAGCCCGAAGTGCACCAACAGGCTGGAAAGGCCCGGGGCATGGGTGAGCAGTTCGGCCCGCCACCGGGCATCACAGCCGGTGGCAAAGAGCGCCGGCAGCACGACGATGGCGACGACGGCGAGCAGCCAGTCGAGGCCGTCCATCCGTTCCCGTCCGGCACGGAAGTCGACCAGGTTGAAAAGGCCATAGAACAGGAATGTCGGCAGGGTTATCAGGTCGATCTGGCGATCGATTCTCATGTCGAGGCCAACCCCGACCTGGGTGCAGCGATCACCCAACAGACGGACCGGGTCGAGTGGCAGGCCGGCGGTGGCGGCGACGAAGGCCTCGAACAGGGCGTCCCGATGATGTGCCAGCCAGATCGTGCCGCCGGTGTAGACGACAACGAGAAACAGATAGCCGAACGCGGCCCCGTCGACGACGCGCAGTCGCGTTTCATCTGCCGGTGGTTCGGCTACCGGCGCCACTGCGGCCCGGCCGGCGATGGCGGCCCGGGTCGTCAGCTCCTGGACCAGCCGGGCGAGCGAGCGGGCGCTCGCACCGCCGTCGAACAGCTGGGTGCGGGCAGGCCGGCACTCGATGCGAAGGCCGCTTCGCCCGGCCGGCGTTGCGCCGATGTCGATTCTGATCGCCTGACCGAAGCTACGGCCACCAGTGCCGGTGCGCGCCTGAAAACGAGTTGCAGGCCCCATCGCCGTTTCGCTTTCGATGCGGGCACCGATGTGGGTAAGCGCCGCGCGGACGTGGGACCGCATCTCCTCCGGCCGGGGCGAAAGGGTCAGCGCGTGGGCGAAGCGGCAACGGCTTCGGGCGCTGTCGAGACCGTGGCGCCGGGCCTGGCGCCGCGCCGTCCGCCGGCTCGCCCCGGCGAGCGCGAGGGCGATGAGCACGACCAACAGCGTTGCCGCAATTCCCGCGGTGAGCGCACCCGTGGACCCGACCATCACCACCCCGAGCCCGGCTCAGACCTTGCCGCGCCGGCCGCTCAGCCGCGGACGAGGCATGATGGCCGATACACCATACGGCGGGACCCGGCATGGCCGGTCGTCGGCGATGGCGATCGTCGGGCCGGGCTGCCATGCACAGGCCGGGTCGCGCTGGATCATGCGTCGAGTTCACTCCGTGTTTGCCCAATTCTAACCGCATCGGTGCCCGGGCGTGCGGATATCGGCATTCCGGCGCGTGCCGCCGCACGTCGCGGGTCGATCGTTTCGGGCAATGGTCGGGAGCCTCGTCGACATCGCGCTGTTGGGGCTTGCGACAATCCATCTGGACACCAGCGTCGCAGCGTCGGTGCTCGGGGCGGCGAAATGCGGCGGAAATTCAGGGTGCCGAAGCTGCCGTGTTCGGACACGGCCGCCCGGCCTCGACGTCGAAACGGTGGGCGGCCAAATCCTCGGAGGCATCCCAGAGCGCTTTCCCCGCCGCCTCGTCGCGCGCCTGCGGTGCGATCCGGGCGGGGCCGGGGCCGCCGCGCACCTCCCGCCAGCCCTGCGGGCCGAAGTATTGCCCGCCGGTCACCCCGTCACCGAGGGCCGCCTGCAGGAGCGGCAAGGCCGCGCGCGCCGGCGCGTGCGTTACGAGCGGGAAGACCGTGTAGCGGAACGCCGCGGAGATCAACGGGTTCACGTGCTTGCCGATCTCCGTCACCGAAAGCCCGGGATGGGCGGCGAGGGAGAGCGTTCGCCGGCCGGCCCGCCGTAGTCTACGGTCGAGTTCCAGGGCAAACATCAGACAGGCGAGCTTGCTCTGCCCATAGGCACGGCCACCGAGGGCGCCGCGCCCGGCGCGAAGTTCAGCCGCGTCCAGGCGGGAGCTCCTGTGGGCAAGGCTCGAGACGGAGATGATCCGGCTCGCGGGGCTGTCCGGCAGCCGGTCCAGCAGCAGGGCGGTCAACAGAAAGTGGCCGACATAGTTGGCCGCCATCTGGATCTCGATGCCGTCTTCGCTCTGCGACGGCGGGGGGAACATCACGCCGGCGTTGTTGATCAGCACGTCGAGCTTGTCGTGGGTTGCTCGAAAGCCCTCGGCAAAGGCGCGCACGGAAGCGTTGCTCGCGAGGTCGAGCGCCATGACCTCCAGCCTGCCGTCCGGCACGTCGCTTTGGATTTCGGCGCGTGCGGCCTCCGCCCGCGCGGCATCACGACAGGCCATGACGACGGTGATGCCGGTGCGCGCGAGGGCGCGGGCCGTTTCCTTGCCGATGCCCGCGTTGGCGCCGGTAACGACGGCGGTGCGCCCGATTTGCGGGGGTATGTTGTCGATGTCGAAGGTCATGTTTCTTCCAAATCAGCATATTCCGCCGCATTGTGAAACTTGGCCTTCACGCCACGGGTCGTTTCCGGCGTAGTGCTCCGACGCTCGGATACGGGCCTTCGGCCGGTCGATGATCGTACACCGGCCGGGGGCCGGTCCCGAATCAAGAGCTTACATACCGCGCAAGTCCTGTCCCGAAGGTGGTTGGGTAATGGCGGGTTGCATTGCCGCGGTATGCCTCCGGGTGACTTTGAAGGCCGAATTCCCGACGATGAGGAAAAACTTTATTAACTTCTCTTTCCTAAAATCAACTTAATTGCCCTCGATCTCTTATCACATCTAGGGTGCGGACGACTTAGAAATAGAGGGAATCGAAAAATGAAGCCGACGATCCGGAACTTATCCGTATCACTTTTGATTGTTAATGTGTTGGCTGTTGGCGCTTTGATTTCGTCTTATATTCTCTATAGTAATTCTCAGAAGAGTATATACGAAGGATACCAGTTAAAGTATCAATCCTACCTACTTGCCGACGAGTTGCGTCAGAGCTCCGATGACCTAACACGTCTGGGGAGAACTTATGTTGTTACTGGAGATGAAAAATACGAGAAGCAATACTTTGACATTTTGGACATCCGGAACGGGAAAAAGCCACGCCCGATCGATTATCACCGGATTTACTGGGATTTCTTCACAGTTAGTATGGAGAAGCCGCGCGCTGACGGCGAGACGGTAGCCCTCCAAGAGCTGATGAAGAAGGCAGGGTTTACCGACAAGGAATTCGGTTTCTTGAAACAAGCGCAGGCAAACTCGGACGGCCTTGTCTCGCTCGAAGTCAAGGCGATGAACGCCGTGAAGGGACTCTTTCAGGATGCCGAGGGTAAGTATACGGTGAAGAAAGAGCCAGACTTCGCCTTGGCACGGGAGTTAGTACATTCGGAAGAATATCATCGCTTCAAGGCCGACATCATGCGCCCGGTCGACGCGTTCTTCATAGCGCTCGAGGAACGGACCAATCAGAGTATTCTAGCCGCCGAGAGCACGTCGCAAGTATACGGATTCGCGGTTTTGACCATAATTGGTGTCATGTTGGTCATCTTTGCCTTTACCGGCTGGGTTATTTACGCCCGGGTCGTCGCACCGCTCGACGTGCTGAAGCGGGTCATGAATGCACTTTCTTCCGGTGATCTCGATGTCGAAGTTCCAGGAATGGAAAAGCGCGACGAATTCGGCGAGATGGGACGGGCGGCCGGCGTCTTCAAGGAAGCGGCACGGGTCCAAGAAAAGTCCATGAGCCAACGAGAGGCCGATGCGGCGACGCACGCGGCTCGGGCGGGCGCAATCGATGCTTTGTGCAACACGTTCGACGAAGCGGTTGCCGTCGTCCTGAACGACGTCTCGTCGGCTTCGTCCAAGTTGGAGGAAACGGCCATATCAATGTCCGGTACCGCAGATACCGCGAGCCGGCGTTCCGATGTCGTTGCCAACAGCGTTCATCAGGCGAGCTCGAATGTGGAAACCGTGGCCGCGGCCTCGGAAGAGTTGTCGGCCTCGATCCACGAGATTTCCAGCCGGGTCGCCAGTTCGACGGATATCACGCAGACGGCCGTCGTCGCCGCGGAGACGGCCACCGGTCAGGTTCAGGGCCTGTCGGACGCCGCGCAGAAGATGGCCGGTGTGGTCGATCTGATCAACGATATCGCCAGTCAGACCAATCTGCTGGCCCTCAACGCCACCATCGAGGCGGCCCGTGCCGGCGATGCGGGCAAGGGATTCGCCGTCGTCGCCTCGGAAGTCAAGAACCTGGCGAGCCAGACGGCCAGCGCGACGGAGGACATCGCCTCTCAGATCACCGAGATCCAGCATGCGACCGGTGAGGCGGTTGCTGGGATCGAAGACATTACCAAGACCATCGTCCAGGTTAACGAGGTTGCAACGACCATAGCTTCCGCGGTGGAAGAGCAAAGTTCCGCCACGGCCGAGATCAGTCGCAACGCGCAGGAGGCCGCCTCCGGTACGCAACAGGTGAACAGCAACATCTCCGAAGTCCGCGATGCCGCCGTCGCGACCGGCACGTCGGCCGACGAGGTGCTCGGCTCCGCAAAGGATCTCGCGAACCAGTCGGAAACGCTCGGCACGGAGATCAGGAAGTTCCTCGATGGGATCAGGGCGGCGTAAGAGCTGAACGGCGAAGAATGGCCCCGGCGAGGCCTCATGGGCCTGCCGGGGCCGCGTTCGTCTCGAGCATTGTTCCGTCGCGAACTCAGTCCGCTATTTTTAGAACGATTCGCCCGTAGGCGCCCGGCTCCAGAACCGCTTCGTGGGCGCCGGCGGCGTCGGCGAGCCGCATCTCGCGGCCGATGACGGGGCGTAGCGTGCCGTTCTCCAGGCCGGCGACGAGGGCCTTGTGGATCGCCGCGAGATCGTCGGGCGGGCAGTTCCAGAGCGCGATGCCGATGACGTCGAGTTCCTTCATCATCGCCGTGCGGGGATTGACCTCGATGGTGCCGCGGTTGCCGACGACGACGATTCGCCCGAACGGTGCGACCAGGTCGAGATCGGCCTGCAGATTGACGTTGGCCAGCATCTCCAGAATCAGTTCAGGCCCCCTCCCGCCGGCCCGCGCGCGCACCTCGTCGAGATAGCCGGCGGCACGGTGGTCGACGGCGTGGTGCGCGCCCTGTTCGCGGACCAGGTCCAGGCCGCGTTCGCTGCCGGCGCTGCCGATCACGGTCAGGCCCTGGGCGCGGGCGAGCTGGATCGCCGCTGTTCCGACGGCACCGCTGGCGCCGTGGATGAAGAGGGTTTCGCCCGGTTTCGCCCGGCCGCGGTTGAAGAGGCCGTAATAGGCGGTGGCATAGGGCACGCCGATGCCCGCCCCGGCGGCGAAGGTCGTGTTGTCGGGCAGCGGGAAGACCTCGCCCGCGCCGCGGATGGTGCATTCGGCGTAGGTCCCGGACAGCAGGCCGCCGACGGTGCCGGCGATATAGACCCGGTCGCCGATATTCCAGTCCGCGACGCCGGCGCCCAGGGCGTCGATCCGGCCGGCCCCGTCGCCGCCCAGGATCGCCGGCAACGTTGGCATATGGGCATAGACGCCGGAGCGGATATAGGTTTCGGCCGGATTGATGCCGGCCGCGGCGAGGCGGATCCGCACCTCGCCCGGGCCCGGCTCGGGCGTCGCCACCTCATTCAGTTGCAGAACCTCGGGCCCGCCCCACTCATGGGCAACAATCGCCTTCATCGCTTTCCCTCCCGCACGGTGTCGGGAGGCAGGGTAGGCGCGCGTTGCCCGTAGAGCAACGCGCAGCCCGGCCCTCGAGTGTCGGCGCTTACAACGCCGGGTGGATCTCCTGACGGCCGGCGGCTTCGTCGCGCGGCGCATCGTCGCCGTCGCCCTGCGGGTTCGCCTCACCCGCCGTCTCCGCCGCCTTGGCGGCGCGCCAGGCGGCCCAGCGTTTGCGTTGCGCCTGGCTGATTCGGTAGCGCCCCTCTTCGGTCTTGGGGCCCGTGGCCAGGCCGCCGTGCAGCCGGCAGCGCCCGTTGCGCATCGCCGCGCGCTGACAGGGACGTCCATCGGACTTCCGGCGGGCACCGCAGACACCGTAGATGGTCGGGAATTCCATGATCGGGCTACTCCTTTATGTCGTGACAGTTGGCAATGGGGGCGAGTTCAGCCGAGGACCGCGGCCGGCCGTTCTTCGCCCCTATCGCGGCTGGTCAGCTGCAAATGGCGGGCAAGGGCATGAGAGACGCCGAGTTCCGCCGCGATGCGATCGGTCGAAGCGCCGCCGCGGTCGAGGCGGGCGGCCTGGCTCAACAGGCGCGGATCGAGGCGCTGGCCCTCGATGGATGTTTGATCGATGACCCGGTGCGTTTCGCGACGACGAACATTGCGAATACGATTGCGGTCGATGACGTGTTGTATGGCTCGCATGACGACCTCCTTCAAGTGATGACCGTCACCAAGCATGTAGAGACGAAGGTGGAGGCTCGCAACATAAACCGTTGACGATAAAGGTAAAATTGTATCCGAATTTGATCGGTATTCGGTCGGCACGCAATCGGGTAGGAGGGGTCCTCTCGGCGCCCCTCCTCCCACACCACCGGGCATACGTTCTACGTACCACGGCGGTTTCCGGTCAGTTGTAACGCGAGATACCTATCGGTCATAGGGACAAGCCCCTGGCCTTCGAACCAAGCCAGGGTCATGGCTTCGGTGGCTTGATAGCTGAGGGACTTGCGCCACCAGCCCTTGCCGGAGAGAGCCAAGATCCAGGCCCGCCGCTCGGGCACCCCGAGGCTTCGCAGGAAGTCCGCTTGCGCCTTGGTGCGCTTGCATTGCTTGAGCCGGACACAGCGCAGTTTTCGACGGATCCAGCCGTCGAGACGCCGAAGCTGGCTCGCGCAACGGGCATGGCGGAAGTACGTCACCCAGCCGGCGAGGAAGCCGTTGAGTTCGCCGACCATGCGCGCGAGGCTGATGCCCCGGTTGCGCCGGGTGATCTCGCGAACCCGTTGCTTCGCCCGCCGCAGGCTTTGCGGCGCGATGCCGAGCGATCCATCCGACAACAGCCGGTGGCCGAGGAACTTGCGGTCCCCGGCCGGAGCGACGGCACTTTTCTCCTGGTTGACCCGCAGATGCAACCTGCCTTGGAGGAATTCGGCGACCGAGGCCATCACCCGCTCGCCCGCCGCTCGAGTGCGAACGTAGATGTTCACGTCGTCGGCATAACGGCAGAAGCTATGGCCCCGCGCCTCCAGCATCCGGTCCAGATCGTCCAGTAGAAGATTGGCCAGCAGCGGCGACAGCGGGCCGCCTTGCGGCGTGCCCTCATGGCGCCGGATGCAGACGCCGGTCTGCATCATCCCCGCTTGCAGAAAGCGACGGATGGTGCGCAGCAGGCGCTTGTCGCCAATCCGCCCAGCCAGTCGGGACATCAGAATGTCGTGATTGACCCGGTCGAAGAACGCCTCCAGATCCAGGTCGACCACAATCCCGCGGCCTTCGGCAACGTACTTACCCGCTTGGGCCAGAGCATCGTGAGCGCTCCGGCCCGGACGGAAGCCGAAACTCGAAGCCGAGAAACCCGGATCGAGGATCGGCTGAAGGACGTGCAGGATGGCTTGCTGAACCAGACGATCCAGCACCGTCGGGATGCCCAATTGCCGCATCCCGCCTCCCGGCTTGGGGATCGAGACCCCCTTCACCGGTTGGGGCCGATAGTCGCCTCGCGACAACGCCGCCACCAGCGCGTCCTTGTGATCGACGAGCCAGAGCCGCAGGTCTTGGATGGTCATCCCATCCACGCCCGCCGACCCCTTGTTCGCCTTCACCCGCTTGTAGGCTTGGTTCAGGTTGGCGGAACTCACCACCCGTTCCATCAGGTCTTGCGTCAAGGCTCGTTGCCGGTCCAACGCCGTGCGCACTTGTGGCACCTCGCAGGCTCCAGTTCCGGTTCCGCCGTCACCAGGGGCCTCGGGGCGCAGCGCCTTCATCAGGGCCTCGTCGAAAAGGTCCAATTGATAGCCACCGCCTTGCTGCCGCTCCATGCTCATCGAGTTGGTCCAGACTGCTCCTTGCTATTCGGATTCGGCCCTTCGGCGCCTCGCGGCCCCTACTATGGCCTCGGCTGACTTCTCCACCGCCGTCGCTCCCCGTCGCCGGGTCGCTACTCGGTTCCCCCGAGAGCGCTGGAGATCTCCCTGGGTAAAACCTTGATCTTTCCGCCGGTCGCGGCCGGATTTACCAATGCGATGTCCGAACGACTATCGGGCATCGCCATCCATTGCTGGCTTACCCCATCGCACCGGCCTGATATCCGGTTTCTGTTCGTCCGCTCCGGATTTTGCCTCCGGCTTCCTCCCCACCCCACCTCGCGGCGACGCAGTTGCCTTCAGCTAACGGTTCCGGTCGTTACGGCCCGTAGAGAACTTCCATCTCCTAGATCAACGCCATGCCAGGCACACATCGGGTAGGAGGGGTCCTCTCGGCGCCCCTCCTCCCACACCACCGGGCATACGTTCTACGTACCACGGCGGTTTCCGGTCAGTTGTAACGCGAGATACCTATCGGTCATAGGGACAAGCCCCTGGCCTTCGAACCAAGCCAGGGTCATGGCTTCGGTGGCTTGATAGCTGAGGGACTTGCGCCACCAGCCCTTGCCGGAGAGAGCCAAGATCCAGGCCCGCCGCTCGGGCACCCCGAGGCTTCGCAGGAAGTCCGCTTGCGCCTTGGTGCGCTTGCATTGCTTGAGCCGGACACAGCGCAGTTTTCGACGGATCCAGCCGTCGAGACGCCGAAGCTGGCTCGCGCAACGGGCATGGCGGAAGTACGTCACCCAGCCGGCGAGGAAGCCGTTGAGTTCGCCGACCATGCGCGCGAGGCTGATGCCCCGGTTGCGCCGGGTGATCTCGCGAACCCGTTGCTTCGCCCGCCGCAGGCTTTGCGGCGCGATGCCGAGCGATCCATCCGACAACAGCCGGTGGCCGAGGAACTTGCGGTCCCCGGCCGGAGCGACGGCACTTTTCTCCTGGTTGACCCGCAGATGCAACCTGCCTTGGAGGAATTCGGCGACCGAGGCCATCACCCGCTCGCCCGCCGCTCGAGTGCGAACGTAGATGTTCACGTCGTCGGCATAACGGCAGAAGCTATGGCCCCGCGCCTCCAGCATCCGGTCCAGATCGTCCAGTAGAAGATTGGCCAGCAGCGGCGACAGCGGGCCGCCTTGCGGCGTGCCCTCATGGCGCCGGATGCAGACGCCGGTCTGCATCATCCCCGCTTGCAGAAAGCGACGGATGGTGCGCAGCAGGCGCTTGTCGCCAATCCGCCCAGCCAGTCGGGACATCAGAATGTCGTGATTGACCCGGTCGAAGAACGCCTCCAGATCCAGGTCGACCACAATCCCGCGGCCTTCGGCAACGTACTTACCCGCTTGGGCCAGAGCATCGTGAGCGCTCCGGCCCGGACGGAAGCCGAAACTCGAAGCCGAGAAACCCGGATCGAGGATCGGCTGAAGGACGTGCAGGATGGCTTGCTGAACCAGACGATCCAGCACCGTCGGGATGCCCAATTGCCGCATCCCGCCTCCCGGCTTGGGGATCGAGACCCCCTTCACCGGTTGGGGCCGATAGTCGCCTCGCGACAACGCCGCCACCAGCGCGTCCTTGTGATCGACGAGCCAGAGCCGCAGGTCTTGGATGGTCATCCCATCCACGCCCGCCGACCCCTTGTTCGCCTTCACCCGCTTGTAGGCTTGGTTCAGGTTGGCGGAACTCACCACCCGTTCCATCAGGTCTTGCGTCAAGGCTCGTTGCCGGTCCAACGCCGTGCGCACTTGTGGCACCTCGCAGGCTCCAGTTCCGGTTCCGCCGTCACCAGGGGCCTCGGGGCGCAGCGCCTTCATCAGGGCCTCGTCGAAAAGGTCCAATTGATAGCCACCGCCTTGCTGCCGCTCCATGCTCATCGAGTTGGTCCAGACTGCTCCTTGCTATTCGGATTCGGCCCTTCGGCGCCTCGCGGCCCCTACTATGGCCTCGGCTGACTTCTCCACCGCCGTCGCTCCCCGTCGCCGGGTCGCTACTCGGTTCCCCCGAGAGCGCTGGAGATCTCCCTGGGTAAAACCTTGATCTTTCCGCCGGTCGCGGCCGGATTTACCAATGCGATGTCCGAACGACTATCGGGCATCGCCATCCATTGCTGGCTTACCCCATCGCACCGGCCTGATATCCGGTTTCTGTTCGTCCGCTCCGGATTTTGCCTCCGGCTTCCTCCCCACCCCACCTCGCGGCGACGCAGTTGCCTTCAGCTAACGGTTCCGGTCGTTACGGCCCGTAGAGAACTTCCATCTCCTAGATCAACGCCATGCCAGGCACACATCGGGTAGGAGGGGTCCTCTCGGCGCCCCTCCTCCCACACCACCGGGCATACGTTCTACGTACCACGGCGGTTTCCGGTCAGTTGTAACGCGAGATACCTATCGGTCATAGGGACAAGCCCCTGGCCTTCGAACCAAGCCAGGGTCATGGCTTCGGTGGCTTGATAGCTGAGGGACTTGCGCCACCAGCCCTTGCCGGAGAGAGCCAAGATCCAGGCCCGCCGCTCGGGCACCCCGAGGCTTCGCAGGAAGTCCGCTTGCGCCTTGGTGCGCTTGCATTGCTTGAGCCGGACACAGCGCAGTTTTCGACGGATCCAGCCGTCGAGACGCCGAAGCTGGCTCGCGCAACGGGCATGGCGGAAGTACGTCACCCAGCCGGCGAGGAAGCCGTTGAGTTCGCCGACCATGCGCGCGAGGCTGATGCCCCGGTTGCGCCGGGTGATCTCGCGAACCCGTTGCTTCGCCCGCCGCAGGCTTTGCGGCGCGATGCCGAGCGATCCATCCGACAACAGCCGGTGGCCGAGGAACTTGCGGTCCCCGGCCGGAGCGACGGCACTTTTCTCCTGGTTGACCCGCAGATGCAACCTGCCTTGGAGGAATTCGGCGACCGAGGCCATCACCCGCTCGCCCGCCGCTCGAGTGCGAACGTAGATGTTCACGTCGTCGGCATAACGGCAGAAGCTATGGCCCCGCGCCTCCAGCATCCGGTCCAGATCGTCCAGTAGAAGATTGGCCAGCAGCGGCGACAGCGGGCCGCCTTGCGGCGTGCCCTCATGGCGCCGGATGCAGACGCCGGTCTGCATCATCCCCGCTTGCAGAAAGCGACGGATGGTGCGCAGCAGGCGCTTGTCGCCAATCCGCCCAGCCAGTCGGGACATCAGAATGTCGTGATTGACCCGGTCGAAGAACGCCTCCAGATCCAGGTCGACCACAATCCCGCGGCCTTCGGCAACGTACTTACCCGCTTGGGCCAGAGCATCGTGAGCGCTCCGGCCCGGACGGAAGCCGAAACTCGAAGCCGAGAAACCCGGATCGAGGATCGGCTGAAGGACGTGCAGGATGGCTTGCTGAACCAGACGATCCAGCACCGTCGGGATGCCCAATTGCCGCATCCCGCCTCCCGGCTTGGGGATCGAGACCCCCTTCACCGGTTGGGGCCGATAGTCGCCTCGCGACAACGCCGCCACCAGCGCGTCCTTGTGATCGACGAGCCAGAGCCGCAGGTCTTGGATGGTCATCCCATCCACGCCCGCCGACCCCTTGTTCGCCTTCACCCGCTTGTAGGCTTGGTTCAGGTTGGCGGAACTCACCACCCGTTCCATCAGGTCTTGCGTCAAGGCTCGTTGCCGGTCCAACGCCGTGCGCACTTGTGGCACCTCGCAGGCTCCAGTTCCGGTTCCGCCGTCACCAGGGGCCTCGGGGCGCAGCGCCTTCATCAGGGCCTCGTCGAAAAGGTCCAATTGATAGCCACCGCCTTGCTGCCGCTCCATGCTCATCGAGTTGGTCCAGACTGCTCCTTGCTATTCGGATTCGGCCCTTCGGCGCCTCGCGGCCCCTACTATGGCCTCGGCTGACTTCTCCACCGCCGTCGCTCCCCGTCGCCGGGTCGCTACTCGGTTCCCCCGAGAGCGCTGGAGATCTCCCTGGGTAAAACCTTGATCTTTCCGCCGGTCGCGGCCGGATTTACCAATGCGATGTCCGAACGACTATCGGGCATCGCCATCCATTGCTGGCTTACCCCATCGCACCGGCCTGATATCCGGTTTCTGTTCGTCCGCTCCGGATTTTGCCTCCGGCTTCCTCCCCACCCCACCTCGCGGCGACGCAGTTGCCTTCAGCTAACGGTTCCGGTCGTTACGGCCCGTAGAGAACTTCCATCTCCTAGATCAACGCCATGCCAGGCACACAAAGAAGAGGCCGGCGCGTGTTCCGCGCCGGCCTCGAAAATCCGCTTGAAACGGCGAAAAACGCTCAGGCGGGAGGAAGCTTCTCCAGCTCTTCCTTCAGCTCTGGCACCGCCTTGAACAGGTCGGCGACGAGGCCGAAATCGGCGATCTGGAAGATCGGCGCTTCCTCGTCCTTGTTGATGGCGACGATGACCTTGGAGTCCTTCATGCCCGCCAGGTGCTGAATCGCCCCTGAGATGCCGACGGCGATATAGAGCTCGGGTGCTACGACCTTGCCGGTCTGGCCAACCTGGAATTCGTTCGGCACATAGCCGGCGTCGACGGCGGCGCGGCTGGCGCCGACGGCGGCGCCGAGCTGGTCGGCGACCTCGAACAGCATCGGGAAGTTGTCGCCCGACTGCATGCCCCGACCGCCGGAGACGACGATGCGGGCCGAGGTCAGCTCCGGCCGCTCGCTCTCCGACAGCTCGTTCTTGACGAAGCTGGAGATGCCGGGATCGTCCGCCGCCGAGACGTCCTCGACCGGGGCGCTGCCGCCGGTCAGCTCCGCCTTGGCGAAGGTGGTGGTGCGCACGGTGATGATCTTGATGGCGTCGCCCGACTGCACGGTGGCCATGGCGTTGCCGGCATAGATCGGCCGCACGAAGGTATCGGCGGAGACGACCTCGGTGATGTCGGAGATCTGGCTGACGTCGAGCAGGGCGGCGAGACGCGGCATGAAGTTCTTGCCGTCGGTGTTGGCGACGGCGAGGATCGCCGCATAGTCGCCCGACAGCGCGCGCAGCAGCTCCGCCATCGGCTCGGCCAGCATGGCCTTGTAATGGGCGGCGTCGGCGACGCGGACCTTGGCGACGCCCTGGATTTCGGCGGCCTGTCCGGCGACGGCGCCGACGTCCTGGCCGGCGACCAGCACGTGGACGTCCGCATCGATGGCCGCGGCGGCGGTGACGACGGCCGCGGCTCCGGGTTTCAGTTCGCCGTTTTCGTAATCGGCTATGACCAGGACGCTCATCAGATCACTCCCGCTTCGTTTCTCAGCTTGTCGACCAGGTCGCCGACGGTTTCGACCTTGATGCCAGCCTCGCGCTTCGGCGGCTCCTCCACCTTCAGCACGGAGAGGCGCGGCGCGATGTCGATGCCCATATCCTCGGGCGTATTCTCGATGATCGGCTTCTTCTTCGCCTTCATGATGTTCGGCAGCGAGGCGTAGCGCGGCTCGTTCAGGCGCAGGTCGGTCGTGACGATCGCCGGCATATCGATGGTGATGGTCTGCAGGCCGGCGTCGACCTCGCGGGTCACGTTCAGCTTGCCGTCGACCAGCTCGAGCTTGGAGGCGAAGGTACCCTGTGGGCGGCCGAGAAGGGCGGCCAGCATCTGTCCGGTCTGGTTGCAGTCGTCGTCGATCGCCTGCTTGCCGAGGATCACCAGCTCCGGGTTCTCCTCGTCGATGACGGCTTTCAGGATCTTGGCGACATGCAGCGGCTCCAGCTCCGCGTCAGTCTTCACCAGGATGCCGCGATCGGCGCCCATGGCGAGCGCGGTGCGGATCGTCTCCTGGCACTGCTGAACGCCGATCGAGACGGCGACGACTTCGTCGGCGCTGCCGGCCTCCTTCATGCGGAGCGCCTCTTCGACGGCGATTTCGTCGAAGGGGTTCATCGACATCTTGACGTTGTTGAGGTCGACCCCGGTCTGATCCGCTTTCACCCGGATCTTCACGTTGTAGTCGACGACTCGTTTCACCGGGACAAGGATCTTCATGGCGTCTGCCGCTCCTCGGATTGCGGTTGCTGGTGGGCCGTTGCGGTTTCGACCGGTCGGCCGTACGGAATCAAAGGGTTGCCGGCCCCCTTGCGGGTGCCGTTGCGCGGCGCAACCTAGGGCCCGGACCCCGCCCTGTCAACGCGCGTGGGCCTGCTTTCAGAGGTTGGCGCCGGGCTTCCAGAGCACGTCCGAGGCGCCGTTGTCGTTGACCATGCGGCCCAGCACGAAGAGATGGTCGGAGAGCCGGTTGATATAGGCGATCGCCAGCGGATTGAGCGTCTCCGCCGCCGCCAGGTCGACCATCAACCGCTCCGCCCGGCGAACGATCACGCGGGCCATGTGGAGATGGGCGCCGGCCGCCGAGCCGCCCGGCAGGATGAAGGACTCGAGCGGCTGCAGATCGGCGTTAATGGCGTCGATCTCGCCTTCCAGCCGGTCGACCTGGGTCTGCTGGATGCGCAGCGCGCCGGCCCGGCGTTCAGAGTCCTCCGGCGTGCAGAGATCCGCGCCGAGATCGAACAGGTCGTTCTGGATGCGGGCCAGCATCTCGTCCGCCGGGCCCGTCGTGTGCAGGCGGGCGAGGCCGATCGCCGCGTTCGCCTCGTCGACCGTGCCGTAGGCGGCGACCCGGGTCGATCCCTTGGCCACCCGGCTGCCGTCGCCGAGGCTGGTCTCGCCGGCGTCCCCGCCGCGGGTATAGATCTTCGTCAGTCGCACCATCGCCGGACCCGTCTCCTCAAGCGCCTTGTGAGAGCAGCAGCAGAACGAACAGCATCACGGCCAGCAGCTGCAGCCCGATCCGCCAGCGCATGAGCTTGTTGGACCTAACGGCGCCGTCCTTGCCGCCTCTGCCCATGGTGACGACGCCCGCCAACAGGACGCCGACCACGGCGACCAGCGCGACGACGACGGCGATGCCAAGGAACCCGCTCATGGCCCGGGGTGTACACCTCTTCGCCGGCCGGAGCCACCTAGTTTCAAAGGCGGCCGTCGTAGGCCATGCGTTCGATCCGGCAGGCCAGCACCGTGAAGCTGTCGGCCTCGAGCGCCGCCGTGACCTCGGCCGCGAGGCTCTCCCGGTCCTCGACCACGCGGCCGCGCCCGCCCATGGCCTCGGCGACGGCGGCGAAATCGGTCTCCTGGAAGTCGACGCCGAGATTGGCGAGGCCGGTGCCGCGCTGCTTCAATTCGATGAGGGCGAGGGAGGCGTCGACGAAGACGACGATGATGACGGGCACGCGGAGGTCGCGCAGGCTCGCCAATTCGCCCAGGATCATTTCCAGCCCGGCATCGCCCGTGAAGGCGACGACGGCGCGCCGCGGATCGGCCAGCTTGGCGCCGGCGGCCAGCGGCACGGCGCAGCCCATGGTGCAAAGGCCCGTCGACTGCAACAACGTGCGGGGCTGGTAGCACTCCCAAACCTGGCTCAGCAGGATGCGGTGGGCACCGCTGTCGGCCGTGGCGATGGCGTCGCGGGGCAGCGCCGCTCGCACGGTCCGGGTGATTGCCGCCGGGCCCCAGGCCTCGTTCTGGCGGAAGGCGCCGGCCAGGGTCTCGCGCGCGCGGGCCGGCGCCCCGTCCGGCCAGACGGCGCGCGGTGCGACGTCCTCGGCGATGGCCCGCAGGGCGGGCGCCACGTCGCAGGTGAAGCTGAGGCCCGCATGGTGCATGTAGTGATCGTTGGAGACGGCCTGGATGTCGATCACGTGCTGGCGTGCCGGATCCCAGGCGTCGCGCCAGCCGGTGCGCATCTCGATCGGGTCGTAGCCGGCGAGCATGATCAGATCGGCGTCGCGGACCAGCGGCAGCAACTCAGCGTCGGCCGTCGGCGAAAGGCCGGCACCGCCGAGGGCCAAGGGATCGTCCTCCGCTAGTATGCCCTTGGCCTTGTAGCTGGTGACGAGCGGCATCGAATAGCGCCGCGCGAAGTCCGCCACCGCGTTTGCGTCGGCCCCGTCCATGGCGTCCAGGCCCGCCAGCAGCAACGGCCGCTCCGCCGCCGCGAGCCAGGTGCGGGCCCGCTCCAGGTCCGGGCCCGGCGCCGGCGCGGTGGGGGAGGGGCGGACACGGCGCGGGCCGGCCTCGTCGACGGCGCGTGCCGTATCCGAGATCGGCAGGTCGATATGGACGGGACCCGGTCGGGGATCGAGGGCGAGGGCCACCGCCTTGTCCGCCAGCGTCGCCGCGCCGCCGGCCCCCAGGCGAAAGCTCGCCTTGGTGATGGGGCGGAAGATCTCCCGGTGGTCGAAGACCTGGTGCGTGTAGGTCAGCGCCTCGTCCTCGTCGACGCAGCCGGTGAGTACGATCAGCGGTACCCGGTCCTGCCAGGCGTTCGCTGTGACGTTGACCGCGTTGGCCGCCCCCGGCCCGATGGTCGCCAGCAGGATGCCGGGTGCCCCGCTCACGTGATGGGTGCCCTCGGCCATGAAGCCGGCGGCGTTCTCGTGCTTGGCCAGGTGAAATTCGATGCCCGCCGCGCGCAGCGCGTTCATCATGGTCAGCACCTCGCCGCCCGGAATGCCGAAGGCGTGCCGGCAGCCGGCCTCGTAGAGCCGGCGGGCGATCAGGTCCGCCGCGGTCGTCGTCGTTGTCGTCATGGGGTTAACCGTCCAGGCCGTCGCGGATCGCGGTATCGAGGATTTCCAGGCCGCTGTCGATCTCGGCCACGGTCGCGGTCAGTGGTGGTGCAAACCGCATGGAGCTTTGGAAATCGGCGCGCACCGTGTGCAGGACCAGACCGAGTTCGAGGGCGCGGCGCTGGATGCGTGCGGCCAGCTCGCGGTCCGGCTCCCGGCTTTCGCGGTCCTTCACGAACTCCATGCCGATCAGCAGGCCGCGCCCGCGAACGTCGCCGATCGATTCGTAGCGTTGCTGCAGGTCGCGCAAGCCCGCCATGAAGTGGGCGCCGAGCTCCGCGGCGCGGCTCGCGAGATCCTCCTCCCGCAGGATCCGCATGACGGCGACGCCGACGGCGGCGGGCAGGGGATCGGAGAGGTGCGAGGTGTAGAACAGGAAATCCTTGTCGACGCAGGCCTGTTCGATCTCGTCGCTGGTAATCGTCGCGGAAAGCGGGATGCCGTTGCCCAGCGTCTTCGACAGCGAGAGCACGTCCGGCGGCGCGTCGTCGTGCTCGTAGGCGAAGGTTCGGCCCGTGCGGCCGAGGCCGGTCTGTGCCTCGTCGAGGATCAGCAGCATGCCGCGCTCCCCGGCCAGCTGCTTGAGCCGCGCGATATAGCCGTCGGGCGGCACGATGACGCCGCCCGAGCTCTGGATCGGCTCGGCGATGACCGCGGCGGGCGCCCCGCCGGACTGCGCGTCGTAAAGGCCGAAGCCGACCTCCAGGCAGGTCATGTCGCAGGCGTCGCGGCAATGGCGGATCGGACAGCGATAGCAGTTCGGATTGGGGATCTGGCTCACGCCCGGCGTGCTCGGCCCGTGGCCGCGCCGGCCGCCGTTCATGGTCACCGCCTGGGCGCCGCCGGTCTGGCCATGCCACGAGCCCGCGAGCGAGAGAACCTCGAAGCCGCCGGTCGCGGTCTTGGCGATGCGCAGCGCGGCCTCGTTGCTCTCGCCGCCGGTGGAGAGGAACATCATCCGCGTGAGATTGTCCGGCAGGACCGCGGCGAGCTCGCCGGCGAGGCGGGCGACGGGCGGCGACATCACGCCCGAGAAGAGGTGCAACACGTCGCGGCAGCTGTCCTCGATCGCCTCGCGGATCGCCGGGTGATTGTGACCCAGCGTCGCGCACATCTGGCCGGAGCAGAAATCGAGGATGGCGCGCCCGTCCTCGTCATAGACGTAGCTGCCCTCGGCGCGCACGCCGAGATAGGGCGCAAAGCTGGTGCCGTAGCGAAAGATGTGCTTCTCGACCAGGCCCTTCAATTCGGCCGTCTCGCTTGCGGTGATCTCGCTCATGGCGCTGCTCCCATACCGTCCGCCGCCAGCATCGCTGAAAGCCCGGATCGACGGAAGGGCTTTCCACGTTGTGCCGGCGGCGTTCTCTCAATAGGTTTGCGCGGACGATATGACACGGGGAGGAATGCGGGCCATGAACGCGGAAGAACTGCATCGCGAGGCGTTGCTGATCGACGGATTGATCATCTCGAATTGGAGCCGCTCGGTCTTCGAGGATATGGCGCGGGGCGGCGTCAACGTCGCCAACTGCACCTGCAGCGTCTGGGAAGGCTTCCGCGATACGATGAGCAACATCGCCCGCTGGAAGATCTGGCTGGAGGAACACGACGACCTGCTCCGCCCGGTGCGCCGGATTTCCGATATCCAGGCGGCGAAGGACGAGGGGCGCGTCGGCATCATCCTCGGCTGGCAGAACACCAGCGCGATCGAGGACCGGGTCGAATATCTCCGGCTTTTCCATGAATTGGGCGTCCGGGTGATTCAGCTCACCTACAATACCCAGAACCTGGTCGGCAGCGGCTGCTGGGAGGGACGCGACGGCGGGCTTTCGGACTTCGGCCGCGATGTCATCGACGAGATGAACCGCCTCGGCATCCTGGTCGACCTCTCCCATGTCGGCCCGGTGACCAGCCGGGAGGCGATCGAGCATTCGAAGGTCCCCGTCGCCTATACCCATTGTTGCCCGACGGGACTGCGCGAGCACCCCCGCAACAAGACGGACGAGGAATTGCAGCGGATCGTCGCGGCGGGCGGCTTCGTCGGCATCGCCACCTATCCACCTTTCCTGCCGAAGGGGCCGGATACCACGGTCGACGACTGCGTCGATGCCTTTGATTACACGATTGACCTGGTGGGCGAGGACAATGTCGGCATCGGCACCGACTTCACGCAGGACCAGGGGCCGAGCTTTTTCGAGTGGTTGCGCAGCGACAAGGGCGATGGCCGTTCGCTCGCGCCGAACATGACGACGCACGTCACCATGCCGATCGGGTTCGAGACCATCGCCAACTACCCCAACCTCACCGCCGCGATGCTCCGGCGCGGCTGGAGCGAGGGACGTGTGCGCAAGATCCTGGGGGAGAACTGGCTGCGCTTCCTCGGCGAGGTCTGGGCGAGCTGACGTCACCGAGGCGAGGCCGAGGGACCGCATGACGATCGAGACGCGGACGGACGAGGACCTCGAAGGCGAACTCGCCGGCTTGCGCGCCCGCCTTCGCGCCCTGGAGGCGGAGAACCGGGCGCTGCGCGCGCAGCGGGCTGCCGGACGGCTGGATCCCGTCATCCGCGATGCCCTGGAGAGCCTGCGCGAGGGCGTGGCCCTCTATGACGCCGAGGACCGGCTGGTCCTGTTCAACAATCGCTACGTCGAGCTCTACCATCCGATCGCCGCGCGGATCGTTCCCGGTGCCAGTTTCCACGATCTGGGCGAGGCTTCGATCGCCGGCGGCCTGTTCGCCGGCGACGATGCAGCTGGTCGTGCCCTTTTCGCCAAGCGGGCGGCGAACCGGGAGGACCGCCTGGGCGTTATCGACATCGAACTCGCCGATGGATCCTGGCGGCGGATTTCAGAGCGACGGACGAGCGATGGCGGCATCGTGTCGGTCCATTCCGATATTACGGACTATGTGACCGCGATCCGCCTGGCGACCGAGGCCAGCACAAATCTCTACGACGCCATCGAGGCGATCCCCCAGGCGATCATCCTTTACGATGCGGAAGGCCGGCTCACCCATCTGAACCGGCAGGCACATGATTTCTTCCCCAACAGTGGCGAGGTGCTGAGGCCCGGGAATACCTTTGCCGGAATCCTGCGCGCGATGATCGAGAATGGAGATGCGGCGGATCCGGTCGACGATATCGATGCCTATGTCGCCGGCCGACTGTCGCATCATCTCCGAGCCGACGGTGCGCCGCGCTTGCGCACGCTCGGCGACGGCCGCATCGCCGAGGTTCGTGAATGGCGCACCGATGCGGGTGGCATCGTCGCCGTTACGACGGATATTTCCGCGGACGTCGAGCGGGAGGCCGCGCTGCGCGAACAACGCGACAAGCTGCGCCTGGTGACGGACAGCCTGCCCGCCGTCGTCGGCTATCTCGACGGGCGACAGCGCCTCCAGCTGTTCAATCGACAGGGCCGGGAGTGGCTCGGGCTGGATCAGGGCATCGCCATCGGAGATCTCGACATCATTCCCCTGTTGGATGGCGCGGGTGCCGGGGCCCTGGTCGGATTCCGGGACCGGGCTTTGGCGGGCGAGGCCGTCAGTTTCGAGGAGACGCTCGGTTATCCCGACGGCAAGACGCGGGACGTATCGATCACCTATGTGCCGGATCACGGCGAGGACGGCACGGTACGCGGCATATTCTCCTTCGTGATCGACATCACCGAGCGCAACCAGGCCCAGGCGACGTTGCGGGACAACGAGACGCGGTTTCGCGATTTCGCGCTGGCCACATCCGATTGGCTGTGGGAAGCCGATGCGAGCTTCCGGATTACCTGGGCGAGCGACGATCTGCTGCATCTCGGCGGGACGGAGGGGATCGCGGTTCTAGGCCATCCGCCCTGGGGCGTCGGCGAGGTGGACAAGGTCGGCGAGGCGGCCTGGATATGGGCACGTGATCGTCTGATGCCGGGCATTCCCATTCGCGACATCCGTCACCGCGTGACGTTGCCCGGCGGCGGGACCCGCGAGGTTTCCTCGAGCTGCATCGGGCTTTTCGATTCCGAGGGCCGTCTCGTCGGGGTGCGCGGCAGCACCTCGGACGTCAGCCAGGCGGTGGCGGCGGGTCGGCGTGCCATCCAGGCCGAGACGCGCCTTCGCGACGCGCTCGAAGCCCTGCCGGTCGGCCTCCTCTGGTTCGATGCCGACGACCGTTTGATTCTGCGAAACCAGGAGGTGGTCGGCAGTGCCGAGCGGGACCGGCTTTCCGTCTCCCTCGGCGCGAGTTTCGAAACCCTGGTGCGGGACAGTATCGCCAGCGGCGGCCTGCTCGACGGCATCGACGACGAGGAGCGGTTCGTGGCCGAGCGTATGGCGGCGCACCGCGATCCCGCCGACTCCTTCGAAGTGCGGTTGCCGCGCGATCGCTGGGCACGCATTCGTGAGCATCGCATGGCCGATGGTGGCACCCTGCTCATCCGTATCGACATTACCGATCTGAAGCGTCATCAGCGCGCCCTGGTCGAGGCCAAGCGGAACGCGGACGAAGCCAAGTCCAACTTCCTTGCCGCCGCCAGCCACGATTTGCGTCAACCCTTGCAGGCGCTCACCTTGATGTTGAGCATGCTCTCCGATCATGTCGAGGACGACGTCGCGAGCGAGCTGGTCCGCGATGCCGGCGTCACGCTCGGTGTGATGTCGACGCTGCTGAACAGCCTGCTCGACATCACGAAGCTGGATGCGGGCCTCGTGCTGCCGGCACCGGAAACCTTCCGTGTCGGCGATCTGATGGATCGCTTGGCGCGGCAGTATCGGGCCCGCGCCGCGGCCGCCGAGATTCGCTTCGACGTGGTCCGGTCCGAAGCACTCGTCTGGAGCGATCCCGCCCTGCTGGAGCGTATCTTCGGCAACCTTTTGGCCAACGCGTTGCGCTATGCGCCCAAGGGGCGGGTGTTACTGGGGTGCCGCAGGGTCGCCGGCGCGGTCCGTCTGGAGGTCTGGGATACCGGCATCGGCATTCCTGAGAGGGAGCTCGACGCGGTTTTTCGCGAGTTTCACCAGATCGGCAACCCGGACCGTAGCCTGACGCGGGGGCTGGGCCTCGGCCTGGCCATCGTCGACCGGCTCTCGCGGCTCCTCAATCTCAGGGTGTCGGTTCGCTCGGCCGAGGGGAGGGGCTCCGTCTTCGCCGCGGAAATTCCGTTGTCGACCAATGTCGACCCGATACCGATGGTCATCGGCGACGGCGACGTCGCGCCGGAACGGCTGGTGGGTCTGCGCGTTCTATTGATCGAGGACGACGGGGAGGTGCGACGCATCATGACCCGGGCGTTGCAAGGTCTCGGCGTCGAGGTCTGGGCGGCGGAAGGACGCGCCCAGGCGATGGCGGCGCTGGACGACTTGATGACCGGGCAAGGGCTTGATCTGATCATTGCCGACTATCGCCTGGCCGGCGGCGAACGCGGTTCCCGTCTCGTCGCGGAGATTCGCGATCGATTGGGGCATCCGGTCGCCGCGTCGATCATTACCGGCGATACGACGCCCGAGCCACTGCGCGAAATTCACGCCAGCGGGTGCCGGCCGCTCTACAAGCCCGTCGGCATGGAAACCTTGAAGGGCATCCTCGGTCAGGCACTCACGCTCAGAGCGGACGAACCGGCTTAGCGACGCTCATTGCCGGTGCGGGATGCATTTCTTTCGCGCGGGGGTATATCTTCGCATTGAAACGATACAAATTGTAATGTATCTATGTGGTGTTACCTGAGGTATCGACTGAGATCACCGGAAAATTGCGATCGAGGGCCGAATTGGACTCGATACGAAACGTAACTGTATGTCGACCACTCGCAATACGGAGAGGGTATGCAAAATTCTCAAAAATTAGGATCTGTCGTATCGTCCACGAAATCTCCGAGCGCTGGGCGCTCGGGACGGCCCGTCACATGACCCCGCTCATCACGGACAAGGCGCGGCGCGTGGCTGAGCAGCGCGCACGCCTCGCTTGCGAGGGCTCACCCGCCGAGGACGGCGGGGACGACCGCGTCGCGGCGGGAATCGAGGACGCATTGGCCCGCGTCCGGCAGAGTCGGCGCCGTTTGCGCGCCGCCGGGCGAAACCCGCGCGCGCGGGTCGACGACGGGGGCGAGGATCCGGCGCCGACACCCGAGCAGCGCGCGCGAAACAGCTATGGCGATGTCGAAACATTGACCCATGACGCGCGTGGCAATCCGGTGCGCGCCGTCGCCAAGCGGAATCTCACCGCCGCGCCCTTGGATCGCTATCTCAAACGCGGCCGTATCGATCGCGGGGCCTGGGAAGCCGGCGATCGGCTGCGCCGGCAATGGCATGTCTCCGGCCTGGAGCGCAACATGACCACGGGTTATGACGGTGTTCGCATCGACGGCGGCGACCCGGCTTGGCAAATGCCGGCGACGGAACGCCAGGCGCATGCCCGGGCGGCGGTGCGCGATGCCCTTGCAGGCGTCGGCAAGGTGGCCGCCGGCGTCCTCGTCAATCTGTTGATCTACGAGCATGACGCACGGGATATCGGCCACCTGGCGGGTCGGCGCGGCAAATACGCCGACGTCGCGGGAATGGAGCGAATTCAAATGGCCCTCGCGGCCCTGGCCCATGGCTATGGCATTTCCACGGGCGACGGCCGTGGATAGGGGCGGGGATAGGGGCGGCGGGGGATCGTCTCGCGGCCTATTCCGGCATGATTTCCGAGGCCAGCAGGGCGGCCTGGGTTTTATTGTCCAGGCCGAGTTTTCGCAGAATGGCCGCAATGTGCCCGCGCACGGTGAATTCGGTAATCTCGAGTTCGCGGGCGATCTGGCCGGTGGCCTGGCCGGTGCCCAACCTCATGAAGACCTCGCGTTGGCGTCGGGTCAGGCCGGCAATCCGCTGTTGCGTCGAATCGACCTCCTCGGTCGTCTCGCCCTCTCCCGCCGCGCCGATCAGATCGGCCGGCAGGTAGGCATTTCCCGCCAGCACGGTCCGAATCGCCGACAAGGTTTCCTCCGCATCCCCTGTTTTCGGAATGTAGCCGATGGCACCGAGTTCGATGGCCCGCTTGGCGTAACGTCGGTCTTCGATCATCGAGAGCACGACGACCGGGCAAGCCCCGGCGGCCGACACGATGGCGCTGAGACCCTCGAAGGCGTCTCGGTCCGGCATCAGCAGGTCGAGGACCACGAGGTCGAGGGGTCGGGTGTTGGCGACGAGCTCCAGCGCCTCGCCGAAACTCGCGGCCTCCCGCATCGTGACGTCACGCTCGAGGCCCCGCAGCAGATGGCGCATGCCGGTCCGCGAAACCCAATGGTCGTCGGCAACCAGAATCGTCACCGGGCGGGAGGTATCTTCGGTCACGGATGGCTTTCCTTGCCCTTATTGCGCGCCGGCCCGACTATATTAGCACCCAGCGAAAAAACAAGTCGCGCTAGAAGGGATCGATTTCGCCATGGCGCCCCGCGCCGGCGGCGAATCGGGCCGCACCGGGCGCCGCTTCCTCTCGCTTGGCCGCCTCCGCCAATCTGGTTTCCGCGGCCAAGGCTTCGGCAAAGGGTTGATCGAGACCCCCGTAGGTCGCGGCCCGGTCCGACAGCATGGCGATTTCCGGAAACCCTGCGATCCGGTCCGCGAGGGCGACGGCTTCGCGCAGAGCTGTCCCGGTGGGCACCAGACGATTGGCGAGGCCGATGTCGACCGCCTCGGCTGCGGCCACCGGCCTGGCCGTCAACATCAAGTCGAGGGCACGGGAAAGACCGATGAGGCGGGGCAGGCGAACGGTGGTGCCGTCGCTCATCGGGACACCCCAGCGTCGGGAAAAGACGCCGAAGACGGCCGTTTCGTCGACGATGCGGAGGTCGCAGCGCAGCGCCAGGCCCAGGCCGCCCGCGCAGGCGTGCCCGGCGATCGCCGCGATCACCGGTTTCGAAAGCAGCGGTCCCGTCGGCCCGTCGGGCCCCGTTGCCCAGGCTTCGTAGTCGGCGCCGTCGGATCCGGTCAGCACCGCGACCTTCGCGCCTTCGTCCGCCTCGAAGGCGCGGAACGCCCGGCCGAGGGCGCGGGCCGTCGTCGTGTCGAGGGCGTTGCGGGCCCAGGGGCGCCGGATCGTCAAAATTGTCGTCGTGCCCTCATGTGCAACATCGAGGTCGGCCGTCTGTTCATCATTCATCGCGCTGCCCTCATGCCCGCTGTTTCTCCCCGCCGCTCGGACCGCTATCATCGACACCGGCGGACCGATCGTCCAGGGCCTGCGCGCTGGCGTGCCGCCGTCCGATTCACGCCATCGAGAGAGCCATGACCAAGACTGTGACCGCCGCCCTGCTGCTGATCGGCAACGAGATCCTCTCGGGCCGGGTCCGTGATGAAAACCTGCCGTTCCTCGCCGAACAGCTCAATGATATCGGCGTACAGCTGCGCGAATGCCGGGTCGTGCGCGACGAGGAGGGCGAAATCGTGACGGCGGTCAACGCGCTGCGCGCCAGCCACGATTACGTCTTCACCACCGGCGGCATCGGCCCCACGCACGACGATATCACCGCCGACAGCATCGCCAAGGCCTTCGGTCGGGAGATCGGTTACCACCCCGAGGCCCGGGCCCGTCTGGAGGCCCACTATGCCCGCACCGGGGCCGAATTGAACGAGGCCCGTCTGCGCATGGCTCGGGTGCCGGACGGCGGCAGCCTGGTCGACAATCCAATCAGTACGGCGCCCGGCTTTCGGGTGGAGAACGTCTTCGTCCTGGCCGGTGTCCCGGTGGTCATGCGGGCGATGTTCGAGAGCCTGCGCCATGAACTCGACGGCGGCGCGCCGGTTCGTTCGCTGGCGATCGCCGCGCATCTCTCCGAAGGCGTCATGGCCGCCGGGCTCGCCGAGCTGCAGGGCCGCTACGCGGGCATCGATATCGGCTCCTACCCCTTCTATCGCGGCGGTCGGGTCGGCACCTCGATCGTCTCGCGCGGCACGGACGAGGCGGCGCTCGAGGCGTTGGGTGGGGAGCTTCGCGCGCTGATGCGCGAACTGGGTTCCGAGCCGATCGAAGAGGTCAACGATCCGGCATGAAGCCGTCGCTTCCCGCCAATGTGGTGCCCTACAGGCGCACGCCCGAGTTCACGGCGGAGACGACGCCCGCCGGTCTGCGCCGTGATCACAGCACCCGCGCCGGGACCTGGGGACGTATCGTCGTGCTCGCCGGGACGCTGCGCTATGAGATTGCCGGAAGCGACGACGCCCAGCTGCTGGATTGCGAGACGCCGGGCATCATCGAACCCGAAGTCCTGCACAAGGTGACGCCGTCGGCCGACGCGCGCTTCTACGTCGAGTTCCTGCGCTGAGGAGAGAGGCTAGGAAACCGGCCGGCGGACCGATGTCGCGCTGCGCGAGGGCGGCAAGGCTAGGCAGTCGATGCGTTGCGATTTGAGGGCCCGGCAGGCCCGCTGCGCATGTTCCCGGCGAAGCCCGACCAGTCGCGCCCGGTAGATATGCTTGCCGTCGACGACGGCGTTGACGGCGCCGCCCTGGCGGCGCAGCAGGTCTTCGATCGCATCGCCGGCGCGCAGGGCCTGGCGGCGCGCCTTGTGGAAATCGTTGTAGGCACCGACCTGCACCACCCAGCGACCGTGCACGATCGGACGCGAGGGCAATGTGGCCGGCTTCGGGCCCGGGGTGACGATTCGCGCCGAGCGGATCGGCTTTCGCGTCGGGATCGGCGGGCCGAACCGGCGCGGCGGCGGCAAAATTTTCGCGGCGCGGGCGAAGCCCTGATCGAGCAATCGGCGCATCTGTCGGTCACGGCGGGCGCCGGTTTTGCCACCGAAGACGACGCCGATCAAACGTCGGCCCCGCCGCTTGACCGAGGCGACGAGATTGAAGCCGGAGGCCTGGATGAAGCCGGTCTTGATGCCGTCCGTGCCCTTGTAGTTGGCCAGCAGCTTGTTGTGGTTGGTGTACTTCCGGCCCTTGAAGTTAAAGCTTCGCTCGCTGAAGTAGCGATAGCGTCGGGGATGGTTGCGCAGCATCGCGAGCGCCAGCCGCGACATGTCGCGCGCCGTGCTGCGCTGGCCGGAATGCGGCAGACCGGACGCGTTTCGGAACGTCGTTCGTGACATGCCGAGCCGACGCGCGGTGCGCGTCATACGCTTCGCAAAAGCGGATTCGGAGCCGGAGATCCGTTCCGCCAGCGCGGTGGCGACATCGTTCGCGGACTTTGTCACCAGGGCGAGGATCGCCTGTTTCACCGAGATCGATTTGCCGGCGCGCAACCCCAGTTTCGAGGGCGGCTGGCGCGCCGCACGGCGGGAGAAGGGGACGCGGTCACGCAGTTTCAAGCGGCCGGCGCGCAGTTCGTCGAAAGTGACATAGAGGGCCATGATCTTCGTGAGCGAGGCGGGATAGCGCTGGTGGTCCGCGCTGCGGGCATGCAGGACGCGCCCGGTCTCAACGTCGACGACGATGGCGGCATACTTGGATTTGGCCGCAAAGGCGGGTGCGGCGGTCAGGACGGCCAGAAAAACCAGCGCCAGAGGCAAGGCAACCACCCACCGCCATAGGGGGGATGGCTCTGCCGGGATTGGCCGCGTTCGGTGCATTCGACCCTACGCCTCTGTATTCCCAGGCGAATCGAGACACACTCTAAGGAAACTCGGGAACGCTTGTCCACCGAAGGCGAAGCGGGCGGCGCTTTCCATCGATTGTCGCGCCTTTGCCCTTTCAAAGCGCCGATGGATCGCCGATATTAGGGGCTGGCGCCCTGGGCGCGCATCGGACTTTCGGGCGAGGACATGCGAGACGACGGCAACGACCACGATAACGGCACCGGCACCGGCGTCGTCACCAGCACCAAGACACGGACGAAGAAGCCGTCCATGTACAAGGTGCTGTTGCTGAACGACGACTACACGCCGATGGAATTCGTGGTCCACGTCCTCGAACGCTTCTTCCACAAGAACCGGGAGGAGGCGACGGAAATCATGCTGGCCGTTCATCGCCGTGGTGTCGGTATCTGCGGTGTCTATACTTACGACGTGGCGGAGACCAAGGTCGTGCAGGTCATCGACTTTGCCCGCCGCCATCAGCACCCCCTTCAGTGCACCATGGAGAAGGATTGATGCCTTCTTTCGCTTCCGAACTCGAGCAGAGCCTGCACCGCGCCTTGCGTTACGCGAACGAGCGCCGGCACGAATATGCGACGTTGGAGCATTTGCTGCTCGCCCTCGTCGATGATGCCGATGCGCTGGCGGTGCTGCGCGCCTGCAACGTCAAGGTGGACGAGCTGCGCGATCAGCTGACCGGCTACCTGGAGGAGGAGTTGACCAGCCTCGTGGTCGACGAGGAGGAGGACGCCAAGCCGACCACCGGCTTCCAGCGGGTCATCCAGCGCGCGGTCTATCACGTGCAGTCGTCGGGCCGCGACGAAGTGACCGGCGCCAACGTCCTGGTTGCGATCTTCGCGGAGCGGGAGAGCCACGCGGTGTTCTATCTCCAGGAGCAGGAGATGACCCGGCTCGACGCGGTCTCCTACATCAGCCACGGCATCGCCAAGTCGCCGGGCGCGGACGAAAGCCGGCCGGTGCGCGGCGCCGGTGACGGCGGCGAGGGCGGCGAGAGCGAGGACGAGGGCGGCCAGAAGACGGAGCCGGGCGAGGCACTGGACGCCTATTGCGTCAACCTCAACGAAAAGGCCAAGAGCGGCCGCATCGACCCCCTCATCGGGCGGGAGCTGGAGCTGGAGCGGACGATCCAGATTCTCTGTCGGCGGCAGAAGAACAATCCCCTCTATGTCGGCGATCCGGGCGTGGGCAAGACGGCGATCGCCGAAGGCCTGGCCCGCCGCATCGTGTTGGGCGAGGTGCCGGAGGTTCTGGTCGACGCCACCATCTTCTCCCTCGACATGGGCTCGCTGCTCGCCGGCACGCGCTACCGCGGCGACTTCGAGGAACGGCTGAAGGCCGTGATGGACGAGTTGGAGAATTACGACGGCGCCATCCTGTTCATCGACGAGATCCACACGGTGATCGGCGCCGGCGCAACCTCGGGCGGCGCCATGGACGCCTCCAACATGTTGAAGCCGGCGTTGCAGAACGGTGGCATCCGCTGCATGGGCTCGACCACCTACAAGGAATTCCGCAATCACTTCGAGAAGGACCGCGCCCTGCTGCGCCGCTTCCAGAAGATCGACGTGCACGAGCCCTCGATTCCCGATGCGGTGAAGATCCTGAAGGGACTGAAGCCCTATTTCGAGGACTACCATCGCATCCGCTATACCAACGAGGCGGTGAAGGCGGCGGTCGAGCTGTCGTCGAAATACATTCACGACCGCAAGCTGCCGGACAAGGCGATCGACGTCATCGACGAGGTCGGCGCGGCGCAGATGCTGGTGCCCGAGGCGCGCCGGCGCAAGACCATCGGCGTGAAGGAGGTCGAGAGCATCGTCGCCAAGATCGCCCGCATCCCGCCGAAGAGCGTCTCCAAGACCGATACCGAAAGCCTGCGCAACCTGGAGGACGAGCTGAAGCGCGTCGTCTACGGCCAGGACAAGGCGATCGGCACGCTATCGACCGCCTTCAAGATGTCACGGGCCGGCCTGCGCGAGCCGGAGAAGCCGATCGGCAGCTACCTGTTCTCGGGCCCGACCGGTGTCGGCAAGACCGAAGTCGCCCGCCAGCTCGCCCGCATCATGGGCATGGAGCTGGTCCGTTTCGACATGTCGGAATACATGGAACGGCATTCGATCAGCCGCCTGATCGGTGCGCCGCCGGGCTATGTCGGTTTCGACCAGGGCGGCATGCTGACCGACGCGATCGATAAGAACCCGCACTGCGTTCTGCTGCTGGACGAGATCGAGAAGGCGCATCCCGACCTGTTCAACGTGCTGCTGCAGATCATGGATTACGGCAAGCTCACCGACCACAACGGCAAGCAGGTCGATTTCCGCAACGTCGTGCTGATCATGACGACGAATGCCGGCGCCGCCGAGATGAGCAAGATGGCCATGGGCTTCGGCCGCGAAGTTCGCGAGGGCGAGGACGAAGAGGCGATCAAGCGGATGTTCACGCCGGAGTTCCGCAACCGCCTCGACGCCGTGGTCGGGTTCGACTCGCTGCCGCCGGAGGTCATCCACAAGGTCGTCGTCAAGTTCGTCGACGAGCTCGAAGCGCAGCTCGCCGACCGCAACGTCCGCTTCGAGTTGAGCGATGCGGCCGCCACGTGGCTTGCCGACAAGGGCTACGACCGCCTGTACGGGGCCCGGCCGCTCTCCCGCGTCATCCAGGAGAGCATCAAGAAACCGCTGGCGGAGGAGCTGCTGTTCGGCAAGCTGGTGAAGGGCGGGGTCGTCCACATCGGCGTCAAGGGCGGCGAGCTGGTCTTCGACATCACGGAAGCCAAACGGCCGGAACGCAAGAAGAAGGACGACGACACCTCGTCCTCCGACGGCGAGGCCGAGCGGATCCCGGAGCCCGTCGAATAGGGCATTTCGCGGGCGGGTCGGATGCGGCCCGCACCGGACCCGGGACGGTCGCGAAATGAGCAAGACGTATGTCCTGGATCTGGCGCTGCAATCGGGCGAGGTGTGTCACGACGCGCAGCTCGTTTATGAAACCCATGGCGCGCTGAACGACGACCGCTCCAACGCGATTATCTACCCGACGGCGTTCGCCGGGCAGCATCCCGATCTGGCCTGGACCATCGGGCCGGACCGCCTGTTCGATCCGACGCGCTACTTCATCGTCGTGGCCAACCTGTTCGGCAACGGTTTGTCGACGGCCCCCGGGTGGCCGGATATGACCGTCTACGACAATGTCATAGCCCAACACCGGCTGTTGACGGAACGCCTCGGCGTCCGGCGCGTCGCCATGGCCTACGGCCGTTCCATGGGCGCGATGCAGGCCTTCCATTGGGCGGCGCTTTATCCCGACATGGTCGAACGGGCCTGTTGCGTCGTCGGCATGGCGAAGGCCTCGCCGCACAACCGCCTGTTCGTGCAAGGCATCCGCGCCGCCCTCGAGCACGGCGGCACCCCGACCATGGCGCGCGTCTACGCCGCCTGGGGTTTGAGCCAGGCGTTCTACAGGGAAGAGGCATGGCGCAGCCTCGGCCACGCCTCGATGGAAGACTTCGTGGTCGCGCGCTGGGAGGCGTTCCTCGCGCGGCGGACGCCGCAAGAGATCCTGGCCATGCTCTGGACCTGGGAGCATTGCGACATCAGCGCGAACGACAGGTTCAACGGCGATCTCAGGGCGGCGCTCGCCGCGATCCGGGCGAAAGTGCTGGTGATGCCTTGCGAAAGCGATCTCTATTTCCCCGTCGAGGACAACCGCCGCGAGGTGGCCCTGATGGCGAACGGCGAACTTCGCCCGATACCGTCGATCTGGGGACACATGGCGGGCTCGTGGGCCGAAAACCCGGAGGACGTGCGTTTCGTCGAAACGGCGGCCCGGGACCTGCTCGCTCGGTAGCATCGCCCGTGGTTTCCGATGTCGAGAGGCAACGGATTCATCGACGATCGCATACGCCGCCTGTCTCGTCGTCGACCCAATCGCGGGCGCGGCTCCGGCTCCCATAGCGAAGGACTGGATCGTGGCGATATCGACGGCTGCCTGATCTCGCGGCGTCCGAACTCAAGGGCATAATCCCTATAGGGCCTCGACGATGCCATGCCCGGGATTAGCCAAAGGCGGAAATTGCTCTTGAACTAAACAATGGCTTCGCTTCGTGTTTATGTTGCCAAGACTCGAAGACCGTTACGCGTTATTTATTTTCAGCAACACCAACATGAAATGTGATTTTCGCCTTCGTCGACACCATGGCGTATCAACGGGTTCCGGCTACAGTGACACGGAAACCCACCGGGCGGCCTGAGGTGCTGGCGGGTCCGGTCATGCCCGCGCCGGGCGTTAGCGAGCCCGCCCGTCGTGCCGTGCGGACCAGACGGCGACGGCCGAGACCAAGGAACCAAGGGAGAGCACGAAGAAAGCAGCCGTCCAGCCACTGGCACTCTCGGGCCCGCCGAAGCGGTCGAGGACCCAGCCCACGGCGACCGGGCCGAGGAAGGCCGCGACGTAGCCGCCGAAGGCGTATATCGCCAGCGCCATGCCGCGGCCCTTGGACTCCGAAGTTGCGACGGCGCCGGCGCCGAGGGCGCCGACGTCGGCGAAGCTAGAGATCTGCACAATCACCAGCAAGACCAGGACAAGGAGGATTGGGCCGCCAGCCGTGGCGGCGAGGGCGAGGCAGACGACGACCGAGAACAGGCAGGTGGCGACGACGACGGCGACGCGGTTCCACTTCAGCGCCAGCTCCGCGACCAACAGGCTCGCCGGCACGCTGGCCAGGGCCGCCAGCCCGCCGACGACGGCCGGCGATGGAAGGTCCATCTCGTTGCCCGGCAGCCCGAGCGTCCAGGCGAGGCAGGTCACGAACCAGACCCGGACTCCGAACACCTCCCAAGTATTGCCGGCAAAACCGACCACATAGGCCATGAAGGGCCGATTGGTGACGATGCGGCGGAGCTTCACCGGCGCCCGCGCCGCCACGGTCGGCCGCGCCGAAGGCGGCAGCCATGTCACAACGACGATTGCAGCGAGTGGCAGCAGTCCGGCCACCAAGAAGGTCGCGCGCCAACCGACCAGGCCCTCGACCACGCCGGCGACGAGGAACGAGCCGGCGCCACCGAGCGCGTAACTGGAAGTGTAGATTGCGGCACCCCGCTCACGCCAACCACCCTCGACCCGATCGGTCAGCAGCTTCAGTCCCGGCATGTGGATGCCCGCGAGTGCCATACCGGCCAGCAGCCTGAGCACGAGCGCGACCCAGAAACCGTCGGCCAGGAAATAGAAGGCGATGGCCGCGAGCGCCGTCGCGGCCGAGGAGGCGAGGATCATGCGCCGGCCGTCGAAGCGGTCCGTCGCGCTCGACAGCACCAACACGGCCGAGGCGTAGCCGGCGAAATAGATGCCGCCGATCCAGCCTATCTCCGTCGCATCGAGACCCCATTCCCGAGCCACCGCGGGACTGATGGCGGGAAATGTCATCAGCGGCGCTAGATTGGCGATGAGGCAGAACGAGAGCGCGGCTACGACGGCGGCGGGCCGCATACCGCCCATGGCGGGCTGCGGGTTCAATCTGCGACACTCCGGTTCGCAGCATGCCCCCCAGGCCCCACTCGCCCGTCCAACCGCCAGCGTATGGCCTCGGTACCGCAGCACGTCGAAAATTTGTAAGTGGCCGCAGCGACTTCCGCGACCTGAACCCAGATCATCCGTTGTCCCTGGCATGGGCGCATTTCGCGGCGAGACGTTCGGCGAGATCGTCACAGAAGTGAACCGGATCATAGTGCGGCGGATGCTCGGAACCGCACCAAGTCGGCAAGACTCCGATGATGGCATCGGCATCGAGGCGGAAAAAGAACGGGATGGCGTAACGTTCTCGATCGCGCGTCATCGAGGCGACCCTGTGTGGCGTCGAGCGGATCCGATGTCCCGCGCGACGGGCTCCAGTGCCTGTGGGTTACCTCTCGAGAGAGTCGACATGTCGTTTGTGGGAATTTCGCCAGACATCACAGCTGATCTTTCAGATTTGCTCTATATTCCTTCAGGGAGTGAGCATGACCCATGGTCGCCAGTCTGGCTGGAACCCGTCCCGAAATGCCCTTACCCTTCTCTGCACACCTTGAAAATAGCGCCGGAGGCTGACTGAAGCTTCGATGCGTGTCGAACCAATTCGCCGACACGTCCGAGTATTGTCGCCCGGAACGAGGGGAGCCATGGTCAACACCAATCGAATTGCGGAGATCGGATCGCTGGTGGGCGAGCCGGCGCGGGCATCGATACTTGGCGCACTACTGGACGGCCGGGCACTGACCGCCAGAGAACTGGCTGGCGTTGCCGGGATCACCCCACAAACTGCAAGTAGCCACTTGTCCCGGTTGACGATGGCAGGACTATTGAAGGTCGAGAAGCAAGGGCGCCATCGATACCATCGCTTGGCGTCGCCCGATGTGGCCCGGATGTTGGAGGGCATCATGCAGCTCGCCTCGACGAACACGACCAATGCACGCCAGAAACTGGTCGTCGGGCCGCGAGATGCCGCAATGCGGATGGCGAGATCCTGCTACGACCATTTTGCCGGCCGACTCGGGGTGGCGATCACCGACGGCCTAATTGCAAAAGGCGCCGTCGAATTCGATGACGAATCCGGGCTGGTCACACCAAGCGGCCTTGAACTCCTGCATCGCGTAGGAATTGAGGTAGGAGAAACTTCGCTACACCACAGGCGCTCGTCACGGCCGCTCTGCCGGCCCTGTCTGGACTGGAGCGAGCGCCGACACCATATCGCCGGCCGACTCGGGGCCGCAATCTCCACCCACTATATTGAGAATGGATATGTCCGGCGGATCGGCAGCTCTCGCGCATTGGCCATTACGCCGCACGGTAGAATCGCCCTGCGGGAGATGTTTGGCGTTCGAGACCTGCAATAGCAGGCCGGATGCCGCCCGCGGCGAATCTTTGGCGAACCAACACCGTTCGCGATTGTATCTGCGATGCTCCGCTGACAGCGATGTCCAAACATTTTGACGGCCTGAATCTTTTGTTCGAAACGACGAAAGGCGGAAAGCATCAACGATCAGGATGCGTGTCCGGAATCGCCTTCGTTCGTCCGGAGATGCCCCGAGACTTGCCGTTCCATTAGCAACATCTGTCGGGATCTTTGTAGCCAATTTTGACCGTTGGGGGATATTCGCCTCCGCGTAGAGAACAGGTCCTTCGTGCCAAAGCTCGAAGCTCAAGAACGTCGCACGCGACCCAGGCCAATCAATCGCAAAACGCACGAACATGGTCGGCTACGATCCGAATGTCGGAACTGTCCCAAGTGCCGGGGTTGCTATCGGTGCCATCGGCAAATCGAAAGCCGGTCAGTCCCTTCGGCATCAATAGAATGTAGTTGCCACCGACGCCGACCATCGTCGGAATAAACGTCCTGCACCCACGCCGGGGCTCAAACTCGATCCGCCAAAAGCCCATATGATAATAAGACTTCGTGCCATCTTCGTAGGTCCATCCCGTGGGCAGCCCTTTACGCCGGCTCATGTCGACTACATCCCGGGTGACGCTTGGATGCAAGATCTGGTGTTCGCCCGCGCGCCCATGATGTCGCAGCAGGATGGTCAGGCGCGCCGCTTCATCGAGTGTTGGCAGCATGCCAAAGCCAAGCTCGGGGATGCTCGGATCATCGCCTAGAGACTGGCTGTGGGTGATCGGAATTCGATGGATGCCGAGAGGTCGGAAGACTTCGTCGCGGAGCATTTTCGTCAAGCTTGCTTGCAGGCCCTCTCGGCTCTTGAGGAAACCGTCCATGGCGGCGGCAAGGGTGAAGGTGTCCGAAGTGCGATAACGGAAGACTTTCGCCGGCCCCCAGGGATATGCATCGAAGGCTGAAATGAGCGCGAACTTACGCCTCGTCGTCGGCGTCGAGCCAATTCGCATTGCGAGCGCTGTGTCGTCCGCCTCGACATAATGGTCGACGTCGACGGGCGTGATGTTACCGATGCCGGTTGCCATGTTGAGTGCGTCGCGGAACGTAACAGCGGCCCACCCATCGTGCTTCGCCGTCAGGGGAACGTGGTCGATGATCCGTGCATCGAGCACCTCTTCCCCATATTTCTGGGCGAGGCGCAACAAACCGACCGCGGCGCCCAGGGATTTACCAACGGAGTAGACGGCATGGCGCATTTCCGGACAGAAGGGATATGGGCCGTGCCGCGTGCGGCAGCCTCGGCTATAAATCACGTCGTCGATCAACAGCGCGCTCACGGAAATATTCTCGTGATTGAAGCGCCCGTCGAATCGCGCCAACTGAGTGGCATCGTGGCCGTCTTCCAGATCCCGCCATGGCCGCGTTGTCAGGCGGCTCGCGAGCTCTTTCGAGAAGGCCCGGCGAAACTTCGTCCTGTCGGTAAGCAGATGCGGGTGGTAGATCAAGTTGCCGTGGCCCCAGAGGTCCGCCTTGGCGCCGAAAACCGCCTCCTGGGCAATTTGTACGTAGAGATCGGATACATCACCGTCGCGATACAGGAAGGTCGCCACGCCGTTGCGCGTAGAACTCCAAGGCGAACCGACCAGAGTGAAGGGGAAGGACGCGCGCGACCAGCCATCGTCCTCGACCTCCGACCAAGCATGGCCGGCGCCGAGAACTATCTTCCACGCGCTGGCGCCGCTCGCGAGTAGGATGCCGCGGTTGCGCGGAACGATGCGGCCGTCGCTAACCAAAACCTCACTGGTGAAACCGGGAAAGGCCATGCTTGTCGTTAGGTCCGGCGCGAAAGTTGAGCGCCGACGGATTTCCATGGGTGGAAGCGTGATTGTTCCCTCGAAGGGCTCCGGTGGCTCCGCCTGGGTGTCAATCAGCATTTAATTCTGACCCCCTATCGGCGTGCAAAATTGACCCCCCCCCTTGCTTCGACGGAGGTTGTCCCGGTAGTCCACGGGAGGGCCCCGCGCGGCTTCGTGTAGCGCTTTGCGTTACGCGGAGCGAAGCCGCGTGGGAGGGGCCTGTGGGCCCACCGGGACAACCGGGCCGGCGGCGGAACGTGGGGATCAGGTGGGGTTCTTGAAGTGGCAATGAGCTTTTGAAGTAGTGTCCAGACTGTTCTGCAAGTTTGTCATGGCTGCCGATGAGGGCCACCGGCATGCCTGGCGCGGAGATTTCGATTGCTCGGAGCGCCAGGCATGCCGAGCCGCCGTCAGGCGGCTTTCTGGATGCGTTCGCTTTTGCTCTCCTTGAGATGGATCATGTTGAGCTAGCGGTTGGCATCCAGCCAGTCCTCATGGATTTCGATCGCGAGAGCCCGGACCAGCCGGAGGCAGCTCATCCACCCCATCGGCCCGGACTTGTGCCCCAGCTACGAAACCCCTTTTGCAGAACAATCTGTACAGGACCCGTTTTGATTTGCCCGCCTTTGCGATGAAAGCCCCCAGGCTGATTGGCTCCATATAGCGGATCAGCCTGGGGCTTTGCTTACAGGGCGGCTACTTTTGTCGTCGCTGTTTGCTTTGTGCGAAGCGGTAAGACATGTTGCCTGTTTCGATGATTGCGCAGTGATGCGTTACACGATCCAGCAACGCGGTTGTCATTTTTGCATCTCCGAAGACGGAGACCCATTCCCCGAACTCCAGATTGGTGGTGATGATGACGCTGGTCTTCTCATAGAGTTTGCTGATCAGGTGGAACAAGAGCGCACCGCCGGATTTGGGGAATGGGATATAGCCCAGTTCGTCGATGATGACGCAATCCATGGCCGTCAGTTGCCGGATGATCTTGCCGGCGTTGCCTTCGGCCTGTTCCTTGATCAGCGCATTGATCAGATCGACGGCGTTGAAGAAACGGACCTTCTTTCCCTGATTGATCAACAGCGTCCCCAGAGCAATGGCGATGTGGGTTTTGCCCGTACCGGTTCCGCCCACCAGAATGAGGTTGTGGGCCTCCTGGGTGAACTGCCCTGAGCAGAAGGGGTCGATTTGCGCTTGGGTGACGGCGGCTAGGCCGTAATCGAAAGTGGCGAAGTCCTTATGGTGGGGGAACTTCGAGGCCCGCATTTGGTGCTGGATAGAGCGCACCCGGCGCTCTACAGTCTCGGCGTCGATCAGTTGCTTTATCGCAGTGGTCAGACTTGGCGGCTTGCGCGCGGCCAGCAAAGCTTCGGCGCAAGCCGCCATTCCATACAGCCTCAGGGCGATCAGTTGGTCTATCAAAGCTTTCATGCGACGGCCTCCCCGGCAACGCACAGCGTCTCATAGCGCTTGCAGTCCGCTTCGGGCCGCAAGGTCAGTTGCGGATAGGCGTGGCTCTCGCCCCATGGCGCGATGACCGGCTCCACCAGTTGGTTGATCAGATTGATGATGGCCGGAAGGCGCAGCGTGTTCTGCTCCACGGCCAGTTCACAGGCTATCTCGACCACCTCGATCCCGTGATCCTGGGCCAGCAGGAGCAGATCGACAAACTCCCGGTCCCCGCCTTTGCCGGCCATGTAATGCGCCCTGACCCGGTGCATCGCCTCAGGCAATTGCCAACCCACAAAGGGCGCGCCATCTCTCAGCGCGCCGGGCTTGCGGTCGAGTAGGGGCAGGTAATGCCAGGGCTCGAAATAGCTGGCGTTGCGGGTAAAGCGGCGCTTGTGCTCGGCAATCACATTCTGCCCTGACACAACCACGATCCGGTCCGCATAGGCGCGCAGAGAGACAAGCTCCCCGGCGAACCGGGAGGGGACGCTATAGCGATTGGTGGCATATTGGACCAGACAGGTAGAGCGGACACGAGCGGCCTTCTCAACATAGCCGTCAAAAGCCCGGCCCAGGGGACGCAGTTCGGCGCACTCGTCTGCGAACACGTCCGAGATCTTGCGATCCGATTGTTCGGGGTGGGCGCGATTCGCCGATTCCTCGCAGCGCAGACGCAACCAGCCGTTCAGCGCATCCAGATCGTCAAAGGCGGGCTTGGGCGCAAACAGCTGTCCCCGCAGGAACCCAACCTGGTTCTCAATCTGACCCTTCTCCCACCCCGCCGCGGGTGTGCAAGCAACCGGTTCCATCACATAGTGGTTCATCAACGCCAGAAAGCGCGGATGGAACACACGGTCCTTAGAGCGCGAAACATAGGTTACCATCGTCTTGGGGTTGTCGATGATCACCCGGCGCGGTACGCCGCCATAGAAAGACATCGCCCGTGCAAAGGCGTCCAGCACCATCTCCTGAGATTCGCTGGGATAGGCAACAACAAAGGGCTTGCGGCTATGACATAGGCGGAAGTGGGCAACCTTTACCTTCTGCTCGACACCGCCCAGGACAGCGTATTCCGTGCTCCAGTCAAACTGGAGCGCGTCACCTGCCGTAAAGTGCAACGGAATGAACGCATCCCCCGATCCGGCGCCAGAACGCTTCAGGTCGCGGACAAACCTCTGAACCGTCGAGTAGGATCCGCTATAGCCTTCCGACACAAGCTGCTCATAAAGCTTCTTGGCCGTCCGGCGCTCACGGCGCGGGCGCCCCAGGTCCTGCTCAAAGAGCGCCCGAAGCCGGCTGGCGAAGCCATCGCTAAGCTTACGCCGGACGGGTGAAACGCGCCGCTGATAGCTCGGTGGATCGCCGTCCTTCAGATACTTCTTAATCGTGTTCCGCGACAAACCAGTCTGACGAGATACAGATCGGATACTCCGACCCTCCCGTAATATCCAACGTCGGATCTTCAATACGCTTTCCATCAATACCACCTGCTCTTTCCTCCGCACTGTTCCGTGCGGATGCTAGCGTTCCAGGTGGGTCAATTCTTACCGCTCATAACCCACCAAAGTGGGTCAGTTTTGCATGCCGATTCACAGCCTGGGCACCGACCGGCAGGAAATAGGCATGGTCGACTGGTCCCGACGGTAGGCCCCGACCGCGCAGCATCGCAATCGCGGACAGGTGCTCTCTCGTAATTGGCATCGCCGTTTCCTGAAGGACGGCGAACCGGCCGCGGTTGTCTGACGCGAAGGTCGATGCCAGCGCGTAAATCAAGACACCAGTGCCGGCAAAACCGATCAGGCAAACGAACATGGCACGCTTCAAACGCACAAGCGACCCTCCCTTTGCCTCGCGGGAAACGCTACTGGAAATCGTACACAGTCATAGATGGGGAAAACAAGAAATTAGATCGGCCGCGAGGTACCCCAGGATATTCCTGTGCTTTTCAACGGCCCTTTCGTCGAGATGTCTCGATCCGCATGGAATAACCCCATAAGGACGCTGAGGGATCTTGGCTCAGGAAATTGGAAGCCCTTGAAAGACCGCCTTGGGTCAACATGTCATATGAGGCGGCCCTGGATCCATGTCCGCGCCTGAGGCACCACTGGAAGTAGATCGGGTGAAAGCGGACGTCGGCCTACTGATGCCTGAGCCTCAACCTGATAGGCCCGTCCATGTTTGACCAGAACAGCATTTTTTTTCCACGCCCGTTGCCGGTCGCGGGCCGCAACGGCTTCGACAAACGAGCCGGATCATCCCGCCCTCGATTCTCAGCAGATCGCGCAGTTCTCCCGCGCCTGGGCGACCAGGGCGACCATCTGTTCGTAGGACACCGCGCCCGGGACGTAGGTATCGCCGATGAACATCGCCGGCGTGCCGCGCACCTGGAGGCTTTGGCCCAGCTGCAAGTTCCGGTCCAGCACCGCCTGCACCTCCGACGAAGCCATATCCTTCTGCAGTTGGGCGACGTCGAGGCCGGTTTTGCCGGCGAGGTCGAGGATGCTGCGCTCGCTCAACCGGCCGCGGTTGCTCATCATCGCGTCGTGAAAGGCGATGTATTTGCCCTGCGCCCGGCTGGCGACGGCGGCGCGGGCGGCGAAGGTCGAGACGGGGCCGAGGATCGGGTATTCCTTGTAGATGATGCGAACGTCCTTGCCCTCGGCGCGCAGCTTCTGCACCGCCGGCAGGACGCGTTTGCAATAGCCGCATTGATAATCGAAGAACTCGACCACCGGCACGGCGCCGTCCGGGTTGTGGACGTAGTCGGTGGCGGAGGCCAGCAACAGGCCCTTGTTCTCCTGCATCCGGCGGGCCTGGGCGATCTTTTCCTCGGCCTGCTGGCGGCGCTCCAGCTCCTGCGCGACTTCCGCCAGGACGTTCGGGTTCGCCAGCAGATACTCGCGGACGATCTTTTCGATTTCCGTCCGTTGCGAGGGCGAAAAGGACTGCTGCGCGCCCGCCGGTGCCGCCAGAGCCAGGCCCAGAAAGGCCGCGAGCGCCACGCCCAGGAATTTGCCGATCATCACCGTCACTCCACCACTCGTCCCCGATAGATTTCGCGCCAAGACATGCGCCAAGCCGGCCCCAAAGGCAAGCGCGCGGCCTTCACGCTTTGCTTATCGCGCCCGCGTTCGGGCCACCGCCTCGTCCCAACCGGCAAGCCGCGCCGTGCGCTCCGCCGCCGCCATGGTCGGCTCGAATCGCCGCTCCAGCCGCCAGCCGTCGCCGACCGCGTCGAGCGAGGGATACAGCCCGACGCCGAGGCCCGCGAGATAGGCGGCGCCCAGCGCCGTCGTTTCATGCACCTGCGGGCGTTCGACCGCGCAATCGGTGATATCGGCGAGAAAGCACATCAGCCAGTCGTTCGCCACCATGCCGCCGTCGACCCGGACGGCGGACAATGCCCCGCCCATGTCGGCGGCCATCGCGTCCAGCAGGTCGCGGGTCTGGTAGCCGACCGCTTCCAGTGTGGCGCGGACGATTTCGGCCCGCCCGCTATCACGGGTGAGGCCGACCAGCGCGCCGCGCGCGTCCGCATCCCAGTAGGGCGCGCCGAGGCCGGTGAAGGCGGGCACCAGATAGACCCCGCCGGTATCGGGAATGGACGCGGCGATACCCTCGCTCTCGCCCGCGGTCTGCAGCAGGCCCAGGCCGTCGCGCAACCATTGCACGGCGGCGCCGGCGACGAAGATCGATCCTTCCAGGGCGTAGGTCGTCTCGCCGTCGAGCCGGTAGGCGACGGTGGTCAACAGGCGATTGCGCGACGCCACAGCCCGCCGCCCGGTGTTGGCCAGCACAAAACAGCCGGTGCCATAGGTGCTCTTGACCATGCCGGGGTTGAAGCAGGCCTCGCCGATGGTGGCGGCATGCTGGTCGCCCGCAATGCCCGCAATCGGAACCTCGTGGCCGAGGAGGGCGACGGCGCTGCGGCCAAAGAGGCCGGCACAGTCGCGCACCTCCGGCAGCAGCCCGGCGGGAATGTTCAGGATCTCCAGCAGCTCCCCGTCCCAGCACTGGCGATGGATATCGAACAGCAGGGTTCGGCTGGCGTTCGTCGCGTCGGTGGCGTGGACCGCACCCTCGGTCAGATTCCAGAGCAGCCAGCAATCGATCGTGCCGAAGGCGAGCTCGCCCGCCTCGGCCCGCGCGCGGGCGCCGGGAGTGTTGTCGAGCAGCCAGGCCAGTTTCGTGCCGGAGAAGTAGGGGTCGAGTAGCAGACCCGTGCGCTCGGTGAACAGGGCCTCGTGCCCCGCCTCGCGCAGGGACCGGCAGTGCGCGGCCGTGCGGCGGTCTTGCCAGACGATGGCGTTGGCCAATGGGGTGCCGCTCGCCCGGTCCCACAGCACCGTGGTCTCGCGCTGGTTGGTGATGCCGATGGCGTCGAGGGCCGCCGCCTCGAGACCGGCATCCGCCAGAGCCTCCCGCGCGACCTCCAGCGTATCGCGCCAGATGACCCGGGCGTCGTGTTCGACCCAGCCGGGCTGCGGAAAGATCTGCGGCAGTTCACGCTGCGCCGTCGCCAGCGGCGTGCCGGCCGTATCGAACAGAATTGCGCGCGAGGAGGTCGTCCCCTGGTCGAGGCTGAGGATACGACCCGTCGCGGCCATCTAACGCCGGACGCTCCCGTCCTTCTTGCGCGCCTTCTGTTCGGCGACCTGGGCGATGTCGCTCGCGCGGCGCCAGCTCGGTGTCCCGCTTGAGAGGCCTTTGAGCGCCCGGCGGGCCTGGCCGCCTGCCTCGCGCCAGCGATTGATCAGCGCATAGCGTTCCGCCGTCGCCAGGGCCGCCAAAGCATCCTCGCCGACGGCGCCGTGCGCCGCGGCCAGCCAGCGCCAGACGGCGGGATCCTCAGGCTCGCGCTGACGGGCGATTTCCAGGTTCGCAATCGCCGCGCGGGCCGCTTCCGGCTGCTGGGTTTCGACCTGCGCCTGGGCCAGGCCGAGGCGCAGCAGCGTCGACTTGGGATGCAGCTTCACCGCCTCGGCATAGGCGTGCATGCCGGGTTCGACCTTGCCCGACTCGACCAGGATCTGCCCCTTCAACTCCCAGAAATAGGGATCCTTCGGAAACGCTGCGATCAGGGCCTCGGTCATCCGGACCGCGTCGTCCGAGCGTCTGTGACGATGCGTGGCGATCGCCCGGGCATAGCGGGCGGGCAGGCTGGTATCGCTCTTGGGATATCGCCTCAAAGTGATCGCATAGCCCTCGAGAAAGGCGTGCAGCTTGGCGCGCATCCGGGCGTGCTTCGCCAGGCGCTGGGGTGAATCGAGCGTCGCGGAATTGGGCGAACGTTCGACATGGGTGCGCAGCGACTGGGCGCGATCGCGGGTGAGGGGGTGGGTGCGGACATAAGGATCCTGGCTGGCGCTCACCAGCAGTTCCTGATCGCCGAGCTTCTGGATGAATTGCAGCAATCCGCGCGCCGAATGGCCGGTTTGGTCCAGGATCTTCAGCGCCGCCTGGTCCGCGGCGCCTTCCTGGGTGCGGGTATAGCGCAGGAAGACGGAGTGGCCGGCGGCCGGTGCGCCGGCGATGACCGCGCCTGCCCCGGGCCCGCCGCCCGCCGCCGCCGCGATACCGCCCAGCACCACGGCCAGGATCGTCGCGGCCGTCGCATCGCGCAGCGCCTCGTGGGAACGGGCCAAATGCCCGCCCGAAATATGCCCCGTCTCGTGCGCGATGATGCCGATGAGTTGATTCGGCGTCTCCGCCTCCATCAACAGGCCGGTATGCAGGAAGATCCGCTGTCCGCCCGCGACGAAGGCGTTGAGTGCGGTGTCCCGCACGATATGAATGCGCACCGCCTCCGGATCCAGGCCGGCGGCCCGAAAGATTGGCGTCGCGTAGTCGCGGATGGTAGTTTCCACCTCCTCGTCGCGGATGAGCGACAAGCGCTGCGCCTCGGCCGTGCTGGACAGCAAGACCGCGGTGAGCGTCATAGAAACCATCAATCGTCGGAGTGTGATGAGCACGCGTCCATCTCCAGGCCCCATCGGTGAACGTAGGAGCCGAGGTCGGGTAGGTCAATGCATTGCCTTGGGCGCGGCCCTCGGCATTTTCCTGTCGGCATGCGACGAGCGCCCGCCCGTGGGCGAGATCGGTGCGGTCGACGGCTTCATCGGCGGCGTCTCGGTGGAGGAGCCGCATGCCGCCGTCGTCGCGCGCGATGTGCTGTCCGCCGGGGGAACCGCGAGCGATGCCGTCATCGCCGCCTTCTTCACCTTGTCGGTGACCTATCCCGTCGGCGCCGGGCTCGCCGGCGGCGGCGCCTGCGTCGTCTACGATCCCGCCACTAACCAGGCGCAGGGCCTCGAATTCCTGCCCCGCCCGGCGGCATCCGGCGGCGCGGTCGCAGTCCCGGGCGTGGTGCGTGGGATGGCGGCGTTGCACGCGAGGTACGGCCGCCTCGGCTGGGGCGCGCTGGTGGCGCCGGGCGAACGCATGGCCCGCTTCGGCCACAACGTCTCCCGCGCCTTTGCCCGCCGGCTGCAGGCGAGCGAAGGCACGGTGCTGCGCGAAGCGGGCCTGCGCGGCCTGTTCGAAACACGAGAACGCGGCATGATTCGCGAGGGCGACCCCTGGACCCAGGTGGAACTCGCCAGCATGCTCACGCAGATCCGCTCGAAGGGTGCGGGCGATCTTTACGGCGGTACGGCCGGGCGCATTTTCATCGACGGCGCCGAGGCGGTCGGCGGCAAGCTGACGCTCGCCGATCTGCGCGGCTACCGGGCCAACTGGCTGGAAAGCCAGCAGGTCGAATTCGGCCAGGAGGTCGCCCATTTCCTGCCCGCGACACCCGAGGGCCTGGGCGTGCTGCACGGGCTGGCGACGGCGCTGCGCCCGGGCGACGTTCGCGCCTCGGCGGACGGGCGCGTGCAGGCGATCGCCGAGGCCTATGGCAGCGGCGGCGGCGTCACCCGACAGGCGGAAAGCGGCGAGGTCGGGGTGGCGGCCGGTGCGGCGGACGGCTCCGTCGCGGCCTGCACCTTCACCATGGGCCGGGCCTTCGGTTCGGGCCGCGTGGCCCGGGGGACCGGCCTCGTCACGACCTCGCCCGAGGGCTGGGACAGAGCACGGCTCTCGCCCCTGGTCGTGGTCAATCCGAACGTGAACCAGGGCTATTTAGCGCTTGCCGGGTCCGGACCCGCCGGGGCCTCGGCGGCGGCGCAGGTGGCGATCGACCTGCTGGAGGAGAGCCGCCCGCTCGACGAGGCGATCGGCGCCGGACGGCTGTTGCGCCTGGGGACGGGGGGCGATATCCGCCAGGAGGCACGCGAAGGCTCGGCGCCCGCCAGCGGTGCCACGCCGGCCAAATCGCTTGGCCGGGTACAGGCGATCTGGTGTCCGGCCGGTCTGTTCCGGGGTGCGGATAGCTGCCGTTTCGCCACCGACCCGCGCGGCTTCGGCCTGGCCCTCGGCGCCGCGCTTTGAGCGTTACTGTTTGAGCGATACCAGAGGACGTTGCCATGAAAGTCGGTAGTCGGGCGGCGATCCCGCCCTTCATCGTGATGGACGTCATGAAGGCGGCGGCCGACCGCCAGGCCGCGGGCGAGGACGTGCTGCACATGGAGGTCGGGCAACCCTCGACCTCGGCACCCCGCGGCGTCATCGAAGCGTAACCGGGGCAAAAGGCCGGGCCTGGGGACGGGGGGATCTGGCCTGGGTATAGGGGTGAGTCTCAACGGCCACATCTTGTGAGGCTTCCGCGTCAAGTGACCAGATATCGATGTTCGCGGCGGGAGGTCTGTGATTCGATCCCGTCATGGCCGAATCGCTTCCGGATCTCGACGATCTTGATGTCGCCGCCCTGAAGGCGCTGGTTCTGACGCTGCTTGAGGAGCAGGCGGCCCTGCGTGCCGAGAACGCGACATTGCGCGAAGAGATCCGCCGTCTCAAAGGCCTTTCCGGGCCACCGGATATCAAGCCGAGCGGCATGGACAAGCAGGCCGTATCCCGGGGCCGGACGGGGCGGAAGGCGGGACGGCGGGCCAAGAAGGGCCGGGTTCCCATCGACGAGAGGCGGATCGTCCGGGCCGCCGTGCCGGCGGGCTCGCGCTTCAAGGGCTATGAAGACTATCTGGTTCAGGACCTGCTCTGCCGGCCGAACACTGTCCTGTTACGCCGCGAGCGCTGGCTGACGCCCGAGGGGGCCACGATCGTGGCGCCGCTGCCGGCGGGGACGCGCGGCCACTTCGGCCCGGCGCTCAGGCGTTTCGTGCTGGCGCTCTATCATGGCGGCCAGACCAGCGCGGAGCGCTTGGCGCGGCTCTTGGACGACCTCGGCATCAAGATCTCCAAGCGCCAGGTGGTGCGGTTGTTGAACGAGGGCCATGACGGCTTCGTCGCCGAGGGCGAGGCGGTGCTGCGCGCCGGCCTGGAGACGGCGCCCTGGATCAGCGTCGACGATACCGGCGCCCGCCACGCCAACCGCAACGGGGTGACGAGCGGGATCGGCAACGACGCCTTCGCTTGGTTCGCCACGACGTTTTCCAAGAGCCGCTTGAACTTCCTGGAACGGCTGCGGGCCGGCCACGCGGACTATGTGCTCAATGCCGCCGCCTTCGCCTACATGGCCGAGCGCGACCTGGCCGCATCGGTGATCGCCCGTCTGGCCGAGGGCTGCCCGCGGCGCTTCACCAACGAAGATGCCTGGCTGGCCCACCTGGGGCGGCTCGCCATCACCGGGCACGGGGACGGGCGCGGGGCCGCGCGGACCGCCACCGAGGGGGCGCTGTGGGGCGCCATCGCCGCGCACGGCCTGCTCAGGGGCACGGCCGCGGGCGCCTGCGTCGTCCTGAGTGACGATGCTGGCCAGTTCAACGTCGGCCGCCACGCGCTCTGCTGGGTCCATGCGGAGCGCTTGATCCACAAGCTGATGACCTTCTCCCGGAGCCAGCGGCGCGAGAAGGAACACATCCAGGCACGGCTCTGGCAACTCTACGCCGATCTCAAAGCCTATCGCGAAAGGCCGGCGCCAGGACGGCGGGCCCACCTGGCATGCCGCTTCGATGCGCTCTTCGCGACCAAGACCGGATTCCTCCGCCTCGACCGGCTCCTGGCTCGCCTGCATGCCAACCGCGACGAACTGCTCGTCGTCCTCGACCGCCCGGAGGTCCCGCTCAACACCAACGGCGCGGAACGCGACATCCGCGCCATGGTCACAAGGCGAAAATTCTCCGGCGGCACACGCTCCGAGGACGGCAAGCAGGCCCGAGACACATTCCTCGGCCTCTACAAGACCTGCCAGAAACTTGGCCTCTCCTTCTGGGATTATCTCGGCGACCGCCTCAAGGTCCCCGGCGCCCCACCCGTGCCCCCACTGCCGATCCTCGTCAGACAACGCTGCATCGAAATGGCTTGACCGCCCGGGGTTTTGCCCCTGTTACATCGAAGCGGCCAAGCGGGCGCTGGACGAGGATGTGCTGGGCTATACGCTGGCGCTCGGAATAGAGCCTTTGCGTACGGCGATTTCAGATCATTATCGCGACTACTACGCCCTGGACGTGCCGGCCTCGCGTATCGCGGTGACAACGGGTTCGTCGGCGGCCTTCCTGTTGAGCTTTCTCGCGGCCTTCGATGCGGGCGACAAGGTGGCGATCCTGCGGCCCGGCTATCCCTGCTACCGCAATATTCTTGGGGCGCTTGGCATCGAGGCGGTCGACGTGCCGGTCGGCCCGGAGACCCGCTATCAACCGACGCTCGCGGCGCTGGAGGCGGCGGGCGGCGCGGCGCTCGACGGGCTGCTGATTGCCAGCCCGGCCAATCCGACCGGTTCGATGCTGAGCGCGGCGGAACTTGAAGCGATCCTCGCCTATTGCCGGGAGCATTCGATCCGCTACATCTCGGATGAGATCTACCACGGCATTACCTATGGCGGTCGCGCGCCGAGTGCCCTCGACTTCGATACCGACACGGTCGTGATCAACAGTTTTTCGAAGTATTTCTCCATGACCGGCTGGCGGCTCGGCTGGACGGTACTGCCCGATGACCTGCTGCGCCCCTTCGAGCGGCTGGCGCAGAACCTGTTCATCTCGGCGCCGACGCTGGCGCAGCACGCCGCCGTTGCCGCCTTCGATTGCCATGCCGAGTTGCAGGGAAACGTCGCCCGCTATACCGCGAACCGGGAGCTGCTTCTCCGCCGCCTGCCGGAAATCGGCTTCGACAAGCTCGCGCCGGCCGACGGGGCCTTCTACATCTATGCCGACGTCAGGGCGCTGACCAACGACGCCGGGCGCTTCTGCCGCGAGATGCTGCAGGCGACCGGGATCGCCGCGACGCCGGGCGACGACTTCGATCCCGTCGACGGGCACGGCCATGTCCGCTTCTCCTTCGCCGGCGCGACGGCGGAAATGGACGAGGCCTGCGCGCGTCTGGCGCACTGGCTGGGCTGAGGGACGCGCGATGTATATACCGAGCATGTACCGGGAAGACCGCGTCGAGGTCATGCAGGCTCTGATGCGCGATCGGCCCTTCGCCACGCTCGTCGCCATGGGCGAGGACGGCCCCATCATCGACCATCTGCCGATCCTGCTGGATGCGGCGGCCGGGCCGCAGGGGATGCTTCGCGGCCATGTCGCCAGGGCCAACCGCCTCTGGCGCGAATGCGACACGGCCCGCGACGTGACCGTTGTCTTCCATGGCCCGCAGGCCTACGTCACGCCCTCCTGGTACCCCTCGAAGAAGGAGCACGGCAAGGTCGTGCCGACCTGGGTCTATGCGGTGGTCCATGCCCGCGGCACGATCCGCTTCATCGAGGACGCGGCATGGCTGCGCCGCCTGGTCGACGCGCTGACGGCCGGCCAGGAAGACCATCGCCCGGTTCCCTGGGCACCCTCCGATGCGCCCGAGGACTACATCGACGGCATGGTGAAGGCGATTGTCGGCCTGGAAATCGAGGTGACGCATCTCGATGGAAAATGGAAGATGAGCCAGAACCAGGACGAGGCCAATCGTCGCGGCGCCAGCCGCGGCCTGCGCTTGGAGCCGGGCTCGGACGCGGTGGCCGCCGCGGCGCTGGTCGGCGACGGACTGGACTAACGCATAGGCCTGCGTGTTACGCTTTGCCCGAAACCATGATATCGGGTGCCGCCATGTCGGAAATCAAAAGGAACGCCGTAGCCATCGGGTTGGTTGCCATTCTGGTGGCGATCGGTGGCGCCTATTTCAGCTATGACGCCATCGAAAAGCAGAAGTATTTCCGCGACAACGGGAAAACCATACAGGCCGTGGTCGTCGGCAAGAATCGCGATTATGACGAGGGCTGGAGCTATTGGGTCGAGTTCGCCTTCACCGACGAGCAGGGCGGCAAGTTCGAAGGCTGGTACGACATCGACGCCGCCGCCTACAAGAAGCTCGTGACGGCGCAATCCCGGGTTCCGGTGATTTATCTGCCCGAGAACCCGGAAGCGCAGATGTCGCCGGCCCAGCTCGCGAGCAAGGTCTTTGAGATGCTGCTGATCGGCAGTGCCTTGTTCGGCTTCCTCGGTATCGGCCTGCAGATCTTCGCGTTCTTCTTCTGAACAGGCCTCAGAACTTCTCCACCCAGGGCCCGATCTCTGTGTTCCAAGTCTGCACGCAGCGCCCCACGGCTGCGCGCAATGTCGCCGAGACTTTGCTTCCGCAGTCTCAAATATTTCCGGCCTATCGCCACGAGATGGGACAAGGCCGATGCCAGCTGAACCGCGATATTGGGATTCGCTCTCGAATCAATACCGACAGCCCCCGGCTCGGGACGCTTCAGCCAGCGAGAAGTTGCCGTCGCGCGGTACGCGCCATGGCGTCGACGTCAATCGGTGCGCTATCGCCTATCAGAATGTATGCAAACCCGTTGTCGCGCCAATGGGTAAATCTCAGGCCTTCGGCCATGCCGGGTGAAGGCGCGAGATTCCCCTCGACCGTCGCCATGATGCAAAGCGCGATTGGTTTGCCGGCCTTCGGCAGATAGACCAGCTGCGCGATTGGCTGCCCAGCGCGGAACAAGAGCTGCCCACGCTTGAACTCCAGATCATGTTCCGTCAGGTCCGGGGGTACGACCGGCCGTCCCAGTCGCTGACTCAGGCGGCGGGTAGTCTCTGCCATGGTCGCCGGGGTTGCCTTGGCGTTCGAGACGGTTTCTCGCCCGTAAAGCACCTGGTACTCGGCAACCTGGAGGATCCAGGACTTGGCCATCGCCACCGGTGTCTCTTGGGTCGGCTGCCAGGCTCCGACCGTGTAGCCGAGGCCGGTGAAAATAATACAGAAGGCGATGGACGCGGCGATCAGCCAGCGCGGATATGCGGGCCCCGGGACCGCTATGTCGGCTTCGAGAGTCATCCCGCCGACGCGCCGCGCCAACGCGGGCGGGACGTGTTCCGGCGTGTCCAGCTCGAGGGCCGCCTTGATATCGTCGGTGGTGATGGAAGCCAAATGCTCCATCCGATCGCTTGTTTCCGGATCTTCGCGTAGCGCCGTCTCGACCCGTCGCTGATCCTCATCGTTCAGTTCGCCATCCAGATAAGCGACGAGCAGGCCATCATCCAACTTCATGGTCGGTCCTCCCCGCCTTCAGATGGTCCGCCAAATAGAGTCGGGCCCGGGACAACCTACTCATCACCGTGCCGATCGGAATCTGCAACAACTCCGAGACTTCGCGATAGCTGTGTCCCTCAACGTAAATCAAGTATAGCGGTACGCGCTGTTCCTCGGGTAGATTTTGCGCAGCTTCGGCAATCTCGCGGATCCGCAATCGCGTATCGGCCTCGCGCTGGCCATCACTCACAAGATAAATTTCCGCATCGACGGTGCCCTCGCCGAGACGGACGCGATCGGCGCGCAGTTGGTTCTTCCAAAGGGAATGCATGATCGCCATCGTCCAGCTGTCCAGCCTGACGATCCCGTGCCACCGATCATGCCGCTCCAGCGCGCGTTCGCATGTCGATTGTACGAGATCTTCGCTTCGGTCCCGCGATCCGGTGAGGAAGAGTCCAAGCCGCCAAAGACGCGGGAGGATGTCCACAAGTCGTTGATGGGGGCAGTCACTGCTGGTCGCCATTGCCATTGAGTCACGACTGCTCGTCAGGTTGCTCGATGGCGTGCGCATCTCTGCTCCGGCGACTGACGCGGCATTCTTTCAATGACTTCCGGGCCAAGTACCAATCAACCGCGCTCGTCTGTCTCACCGCCCATAGGACATGGGGATCCTCCCAAAGGGGACAGCATTTGGACACGGAAACGTGAGCCGAGTTGAGGGATGAAAACGGCGCCCTGGCGTGTCCTCCCCACGTAGGCACGAGGAGGCCTGCGGGTAGGATTACAGGAGAGACTGACATGCCCTTCAAAAATAGACTGCTGGCCGGGACGATGCTTGCGATCGGCCTGTCCCTTCCGGGACTGGCGCTGGCCGAGTCCATACCTTCCGTCGTGGTGACGATCGAGAATGTGCAACCCTCGCGCGGGGTCTTCCTGACGCCGGTCTGGATCGGCTTCCATGACGGCGGCTTCGATTCCTATGACGGTGGCCAATTGGCCTCGGTGCCACTCGGTGGCAACGAAATCGAAAGTCTGGCCGAGGACGGCAACAACGGACCGATTACGGCGACCTTTGATCAACTGACCCTCGGCGGGCCGCAGGTGTCCGGCTTGGAGGGGCCGGCCGGGCCGCTCGCGCCGGGCGATCGTGCCTCGGTCACATTGAACGTCGATCCGGGCATTGACCGTTTCTTCAGCTACGCCTCGATGATCATCCCCAGTAACGACTTCTTCATCGCGAACGGCAATCCCGAAGCGCACGAAATTTTTGACGACACGGGCGCATTCGTCGGTGAGGGTTTCATCGTTTCGGGCGATGAAACGAACGACGCCGGCACCGAGTTGAACGACGAACTGGCCGAGAACGTGGCCTTCCTGAACCAGGGTGGTCCGAACACCGGCACCACGACCAACCAGTCGGTTGCGACCCCCGCGCCCGGCTTTGCCGCGCCCGGAACTCTTGCGTATCCCGACGGTGTCTTGAACCATCCGGTCTTTGGCAATGGTGAGTTCAACGGCGCCGACGATCGCATCCTCGCGGTATCCTTCCGCTATGTCGACTTTGGCGACAACGTCAGATTCAGTGCAAGTCTGTCACCGGACCAGGAGGTCCAATCGGACCCGGTCGATAGCGCTGGCACGGGCGGTGCCAACCTGATTTCGAAAGATGCCGACCGACTGCTGGTGAATATCAGGTTCAACAACACCACTGGTCCAATCACCGCGGCGCACCTGCACCTGGCCCCGGCCGGCAGCAACGGAGCTATCGTCGCTAACCTGAGCGATGCCATCACCGCCGGCAACGTAAACCAGACGATCGACGCCGGCGACCTGATCGGCCCACTCGTCGGGAATGACCTCCTGGCTTTGCTCAACGAGCTGGCCGCGGGGAATATTTACATCAACCTCCACAGCGACGCGTTTCCGGGCGGCGAGCTGAGAGGACAGATCGGGTTGCGCTGACGTCCGGCGCATGGATGATCGTGGACGGTCCGGGCCTCGGCTCGGACCGTCTATCGATCGTTCTCAGAAATTCTCCACCCAGGGCCGGACCTCGATCTCCCAGGTCCAGGAGCTGCGATCCTGCGAGAGCAGCGCCCAATAGGTGCGGGCGATATCGTCGGGGTCGAGCATGCTGTCGGGGTTGTCGGCGGAATCGACCCGTTCCGGGCGCAGCGGATTGCGGATCCCGCCGTCGATGACGAAGTGGCCGATGTGCACGCCCTTGGGATGCAGCTCACGCGCAAGGCTCTGGGCGAGGCCGCGCAATCCGAACTTGCCCATGGCGAAGGCGGCGGAGCGGGGATAGCCCTTGACGCTGGCCGAGGCACCGGTGAACAGGATCGCGCCGTGGCCGGCGGGAACCATCCGTTTGGCCGCCTGGTGCGCCACCAGGAAACCGCCATAGGCGCTGATCAACAGGGCCCGTTTGAAGTCCGCCGGGTCGACATCGATGAAGTCGCCGTGCGCGCGGGCGCTGGGATTGAAGATGACGACATCGGGGCTGTCGCCTTCGAGCGCGGCGAACAGCCCGGCGACGTCCTCTTCCGAGGTGGCATCGCAGGTGTGCGCCGTCGCCCCGGTCTCGGCGGCGAGCGCCTCCATGGTGCCGCCGGTCCGCGCGGCGAGGGAGACCTTCAGGCCTTCCGCCGTGAACAGACGGGCGAGCGACGACGACAGGCCCGGGCCGACTCCGACGATGAGGGCATGCTTGTAACTGGGTTTCATAATGGTTTCCTTCCTCAGCTCGGCGCGTCGCCGCGCGCTTCCAGGGCGACGCCCTGTTCGATCAACCGTTCGATCTCGCCGGCATCATAGCCGGCTTCCGCCAGGACCGCGCGCGTCGCCGCGCCGAAAAGGGGTGGCTTGCTGCGCACCGCGCCGGGCGTGCGGCCGAACTTGATCGGCAAGCCCGTGCCCCGGTAGCCGTCGAGCGCCACGGTCATCTCCCGGGCCGCCGTGTGGGCATGCTCCATCACCTCGGGGATCGTCAGCACTGCGCCCGCCGGCGCGCCCTTGGCCGAAAGGCGGCGTGAGAGATCCTCCGCCTCGCAACCGGCCAGCAGCTCGACCAGCCGGGCGTTCAGGGCATCGCGGTTAATCACCCGGTCCGGGTTGTGCAGAAAGCGCTCGTCCTCGGCCAATTCCGGCGCGCCCAGTTCTTCCGCCAACAGCCGGAACTGCCGGTCGTTGCCGATGCCGAGGAAGATCTGCCCGCGGCCCGTGGGGTATTGGTCATAGGGCGAGATGTTGGGGTGCGAGTTGCCGGTCAAGGTCGGGGCCTTGCCGCTCATGAAGTAGTTGGCCGCATGGGGGTGCATGAGGGCGACGCCGGTGTCGAACAGACAGGCGTCGATCCGCTGCCCGCGCCCGCTGCGCCGCCGTTCCTCCGCCGCCATCAGGATGCCGATCGCGGCATAGAGACCGGTGCCGAGGTCGACCAGCGGCGTGCCGATCCGGGTCGGCCCGCTCTCCGGCGAGCCGTTGACCGAGATGTTGCCGGCCAGCGCCTGCGCGACCGCGTCATAGCCGGGAAACCCGCCGAACGGGCCTTCGGCACCGAAACCGGTGATGGAGCAATAGATCAGGGCCGGAAACGTCTCCGCCAGCACCTCTTCATAGCCGAGGCCCCAGCGGGCCATGGTGCCGGGTTTGAAGTTCTCGATCACCGCGTCCGCACCGTCCAGCAGGCGTAGCAGCACCGCCTTGCCCTCGTCGGTCCGCAGGTCGAGGGCGACGGCTCGCTTGTTGCGATTGACGCCGGCGAAATAGGCCGAGAGGCCATCCTTGAAAGGCGGGCCCCAATCGCGCACCTCGTCGCCCTGGGGCGGCTCGATCTTGATCACTTCGGCGCCGTTGTCAGCCAGGATCTGCGTGCAGTAGGGCCCGCCCAGCACGCGGGACAGGTCGATCACCTTGAAGCCGGCAAGCGCGCCGACAGGTGCGGAATCGGTCATCGGATCATCCTCCTTGGTCGAACCGAGCGCTGGATAATAGGCCCCGCGCGACGGGATGCAATCGGTGGTGGCGATGCCCGGATTCTGTGGCAATGGCCACATCGGGCGGCCGTGCCGCCCTGCTTGACTCGTCTTTCCAATGGTGAGCGAATGGCCGCTCATGAAGAGGGGAGAAATGATCGATGAAGTTCGATATTGCGTATCGTCTATCACGTGGTGCGGCGATGGCGGCACTGGTGTTCGCGGCCTCGGCGACCGTCGCCACGGCGCAGAAAAGTTGGCAGGCCGTCACACCGACGAACCTTCTGGTCAACGGGAAGAGCGCCGACGTCACTCTCGCGAACGAAAGCGACCTTCGCGCGGCACTCGGTTCCATGCTGCCGACGGGCGAGCCGAAGCCGGGGAACCTCGGCCGGTTGATCACCAAGATCGAGAATGCGGTGAAGGCCAACAACGGCAAGGCGCCGGGCGTACAGGGCCTTGCCGGTCCGCTCGGCGAAGCCGTCCTGGCGGCGGGCCGGAACGCCCTCGACCGCAACGGCAACTACGACAGCCGGGTCCAGGTGCTGGTCTCCATGTCCGGGCAGATTGTCGATTTTGCCTATGATTCCGGGGCGAAAACCGGCCGTCTCGGCGTGAAGACCTATGTCACCACGACGACGATTCCGCAGAACGGGCCGAACCGGACCAAGGTCGACAGCTTTTGGTACAAAGTGAAGATCGGCGCCCGCAACGCGGGCGGCACCGGCTGGGTGAAATACGGCAAGGCGGAATGCAATGGTCAGCTGTTCTGCGACGTGATGCCGTTTTCGCAGGCGATGAAGGACCGGATCAATCTGCTCGGCTTCCAGCACAAGCTTTGGGCCAAGGGCGCCGACAACATCGAGATCACCGAAGTCCTGCAAAAGCCCTGGGGCGGGCGTCAATTCGTCAAGATCCAGAACACGCCGGGCCGCGGTGCGAAGTTCTATTCCGTTGGCCCCGACAGCTGCGTCGACATGCTGTTCGTGAACCAGCCGCCGGCGAGCTTCCCTGACAATTTCAAGCCGCCGATGTATTGTCTCGGCCGGTGCGAGAACCCGGCGATCATCAACACCGGCCTTTAGCAGGCCGATCACCACGGCGAGGGACAGTGAGCGTAACGACCGGCACGCTGGACCAAATCGCCGTGTTGGCGGAGATGGCGCCGGCGGCGCGCACGGCTTTGGCCGAGGCGTGTTGCTGGCGCCTTTTCGCGCGGGGGGAGTTGATCGTCGGACGGGCGGATACGACCCGCGACGTCCTGTTCATCGCCCGGGGCCGCGTTCGGGCCACCAGCTATTCCCTGTCCGGTAAGGAAGTGAGCTACCGGGACCTGAACGCGGGCGAGATGGTCGGCGAATTCTCCGCCATCGACGGCGCGCCGCGCTCGGCCGATGTCATCGCCCTCGAGGAAACCCGTATCGCCACCCTCTCGCAGGACCGTTTCTGGCGCCTGCTGACGGGCGAACCTACGGTGGCCGCGGCCACGTTGATGTCGCTCACCGGGCAACTGCGGGCGCTTACTGAACGGGTCTTCGAGTTTTCCACCCTCGCCGTGAACAACCGTATTCACGCGGAGTTGCTGCGTCTCGCGGGGCTCGACGGCGCGGCCGGCGCCAGCGCGCATATCCGGCCCGCGCCCACCCATGCCGAACTGGCGAGCCGCATCTCCACCCACCGCGAGGCGGTCACCCGCGAGTTGAACCGTCTCGCCCGAACCGGCCTGATCGTCCGCGACGGCAATGGCCTGCGGATCACCGATGTGGGCGAGCTCTCGCGCATGGTGGAACAGGTGCTCGGCGACCTGGACTGATCCGGCACGGGCGACGTTTCGATTATTTTCACTATTTTTTCGGCTTGTGCGAAAGCCCACAGCCGCCTCGCGCCGCACCGGCGAAACTGTCCCCATCGAGAGAGCAGAACGGCCGGCGCCCGGATGGCCCGGTAACCGGCCGAGCGGGGAGGCCAAAATGATGTGTGACGACTACAGGATGCATTACAAACCGAACGGCGGCGATATCGTCACGGCGTGGATCTGCGCGGGCGCCTTGGTTCTGCTGCTGCTCGCGGGCTCGCTGGTCTGAACCGTCCTCAGGCCGAGGCCTCGTCGAGCAGGCGGCGTGCGTCCAGCATATCGACATCGCCCGCCTCGGAACCGAATGGCGTCAGCACCGCCTGGAGCAGGTCGTGCGCTTCCCGACGCTCCCCCGCGGCCAGCAACGCCCGACCGGCGCTGATCGCGGCGCGAAGCTCCAGCCCCCGGGCGCCCTGACGCCGGGCGGTGGCGAGGGCGCCGGTGAACTCGGCCCGGCCGTCGCCGAGGCCGGCAGCGATCTGCAGCTCACCCGCCAATCTTTGCGATTCCGCTTCGTAGAAGGAAACGTCGGTCGTATTGCCCGCTCCGAAGGCGTTTGCCAAAACCGCCAAGCCGCGTTCGGGCCTGCCGGCCCAACCCTCCATCTCCGCCAGCAGCGTGAGGATATAAGGCGTGATCTGCCGCGCGCCCGTCGCCTCGTAGGCGGCATGTGCCCCCGCCAGCACCTCGATGCCCCGCTCCGCTTCTCCCAGCGCGGCGAGGGCCCAGCCGCGCAGAACGCCGGACCAGGCACGCCAATAGGGAAAATCGTGGCGTTCGGAAATCGTGATCGAGTCCTCCGCTCGCGCCAGCGCCGCGGCGGGATCGCGCCGGCCCTGGTAGACCACGGCGGCGAGGCCCTGGGCATAGGCCTGGCTGAAGGGGTGGGCATACTCGTCCGCCAGATCGAGGGCGGTTCGTATCGTCTCCTGCGCGTCCACGCCGGCACCGAGAAACCAGTGGCACCAGGCGAGAACGGACTGCGCGATGACCGCCGGGTCGGTCCCGTGCACATAGGCCTGGGCATGGTGGCGGGCGGGATCGTAGATTGAGAGGGAGTGCTGCAAATGTTCCCGCGCGGCCTGAAATTCGCCGACGAAGAAGGAACACATGCCGACGGAGCGGTGGCCGCCGAGCAGCAGCGTCGCGTCGTCGCGTTCACGGGCGAGCGTCAGTTCCCGGTCCGCCAGGCGGCGCGCCTTCACCACTTCGCCGCGCAGGAAGAGCACGTTGGTCTGTCCGCGCAAGGCCAGCAGCAGCTGATGCACGTCGCCGAGACCGCCGGCCAGGTCCAGGGCCGCCTCGTAGTTTTGCGCGACCTCCGGTGCGGACCAGCCCTTGACCGAGAGCAGGGAGGCGCCGAGCGCGATGCGGATGGCGAATTCCATCTCGCGGCGCCGGTCGTCGCTGGCCAGACCCTCGAGGTCGGCGAGGCCCTGTTCCAACAGCGCGATCGCCTCGAAATGTTCGGAGCGTTCACCGGCCCGTTTGCCGGCGGCGAGCCAGCTCTCGACCGCCTTCTCGGCCCGCCCGGCGAGTGACCAGTGTCGCGCGACCAGTTCGGGCGTCGTCGCCGAGAGGTCGGCGAACTCGCGCGAGAGGACCTCGGCGACTTTCTCGTGAGTTTCCTGCCGGCTGCTGCGAAGCTGCGTTTCGTAGGCCGCGTCCTGGATCAGGGCATGCTTGAAGGTATAGGTCGGCTCGGGCGCATTGTGGCTTTGTAGCAGCAGGCCGGCGACCAGCATGGCCGAGAGGGCCTGGTCGAGCCGTCCGGCATCCAGGCCGCTGACGGCTTTGATGACGCGGTAGGGAAAGCTGCGGCCGAGCGTGGCGGCCAGTTGCGCCAGCCGTCCCGCTTCGCCCAAACGGTCGATGCGGGCGACCAGCGAGGCTTGCAGCGAGGCCGGAATCTCCGCGCCGGCGCCGTTGGTTTCCAGGATCGATTTCGTCAGTTCTTCGACATAGAGGGGGATGCCGTCGGCCCGGGCGACGATTTGGTCGATAACGTCCGCTTCGAGACGGTCGCCGCCGATGGCGTTGACGATGGCGCGACTGTCCTCGTTCGAAAGCCGGGCGAGGTTCACGGGCGTGACATGGGCCGGACCGATCCAGGGCGGCGTGTATTCGCCGCGATGTGTGATCAGGAAAAAGATCCCTCGCTGCGCCATGCCTGCCACCAGGCTGCCGACCAGGCCTTCGGTCGTGGGGTCGAGCCAATGTGCGTCCTCCAGCACGACGAACACGGGTCGGTCCTCGCTCAACCGATAGAGCTGGTCGAGCAGTGCGGCAATGGTTTCGTCTCGTTGTTGTTGGGAGGAGAGCCCGAGGTCGCCGTAACGCGCCTCACCGGGCAGCGACAGCAGGGCGGCGAAGAGATTGGTCGTTCTCGTCGCGTGGCCGGGAAAGCGTCGGAGATAGCCCTCCAGCTTGTCGAGCCGCGCCTCCGTGTCGTCTTCGGCGGCGAAGCCGGCGGCGCGCTCCAACCGCTGGATGACGGGATGGAGGGCGGTGTTCGTGTGATAGGGCGAGCATTGATAGCGCAGGCGAAATTGACCGGCTTCGCCCAATTCGTCGACGAAGGCCTGGACGAGACGCGACTTGCCGATGCCCGCATCGCCGCCGACCAGCGCCATTTGGCCCCGGCCCGCCTGCGCGAGACGCCAACGCTCCGCCAGCAGGTCCAGCTTGCCGCGCTGCCCGATCAGGGGGCGTCGCGTCTCGGTCCGGGCCGCCTCGAACCGGCTTTCGGCGTTGCTGGTGCCGGTGACGCGCCAGGCGGGGACCGGATCGGGAAGCCCCTTCAGTTCATGATGGCCCATCTCGGCGAGATCGAAGGTGGCGCCGACGAGGCGGCGCGTTTCACCGTCGATGACCAGCTGGTCGGGCAGCGCCAGGCCCTGCAATCGTGCGGCGAGGTTGGGCGTCTCGCCGGTGACGGCGGCGACGTCGCGTCCACCGGTGGCGACGATGTCGCCGACGACCACCAACCCCGAGGCGATGCCGACGCGGGCCTGCAGGCGCAGCTCGTCCCCCTCGAAGGTCAGCGCGACGACCCGGGAGATAGACTCGAGGCCAGCCCGGATCGCCCGTTCCGCCTGGTCTTCGTGCGCCGTCGGCCAGCCGAAATAGGCCAGGACGCCATCGCCGAGGTAGCGGGCGATATGGCCGTCGTAGCTCCCGATCGCCCGGCCGACCGCATCCTGATAGCGACGGATGATCTCGCGCATGTCCTCGGGGTCGTAGCGATAGGAAAGCGCGGTGGAGCCGACCAGATCGCAGAAGAAGACGCTGAGATGACGTCGTTCGGCCGTGGTGCCGCGTTCGGGCGCGATTCCATCCGTCGCTTCCGCGACGGCTTTGAGGAACCGCCGCCGGTGCCCCAGCGAAAGGCCCAGGTCCTTCAGGTCGTCGTCGCTGAGTTCGGGCAGAAGGTCGAGGTCGACATCGGCCTCGATAAAGGCCTGGGCATACCGGCCGAGACCTTGATCTTCCAGCCACTGTGCGATGTCGCGAACCATACTCGTCTCGTGCCACGGCCGATGCGGGGGAGCTTACGGCCTTTGGGTGGAACGATCCACGGGATTAGGCCGGCGGGCGGAGAAAGAGACAGAGGGTGATCGCGACGAGGTTGAGGCCGGCGGCGACCCCGTAGGCCAGCGCGAAGTCGCCGCTGAGGTTCGCCAGCACACCGGCGCCGGCGGGGCCGAGGACCTGGCCGAGCGCGAAGGTCAGGGTGAGGATGGCGAAGCCGGCCGCTGCCTTCTCGGCCCCCAGGTAGTCGCCGGCGGCGGCGGCGACGATCGAGGGCAGGCCCCAGGCCGAAAGCCCGAACAGCAGAATCGAAACGTAGAGCCCGCCGACGCCCGTCCCGGCGGCGACCAGCGCGTAGGCGACGGCCTGGAAGGCGAGCGCGGACAGCATGCCGAGACGGTGACCGAAACGGTCGGAGAGGTTGCCGAACAGGGTGCCGGAAAAGATGCTGAGGCCGCCGACACCGGCCCACAGCAGCCCGGCCGTCGCCGCCGTGATGCCCAGCTGGTCGACCATGGTGGTGACGATGAAGGTCGAGTAGGTCAGCGCCGTCGCGGCGAACAGGGCGTAGATCGCGCCGAGATGGGTGAGGAAGGGCCAGACCCGCGTCGGGCCCGTGCCGGCCGCGGCCCGGCCGTCCGCACCGATCCGTCCCCGGCCAAAGGGCTCGAGGCCGAGGTCGGCCGGCCGGTCGCGAACGAGAAGCACCGAGAGCAGGCAGAAGAGGGCGGCGAAGGCGGCGAAGACGAGCCAGAGGATCTGCCAGGCGGCGAAGCCGCCGCCGCCGGGAACCCAGGGCACCAGCAGGCCGGACAGCAGGATCCCGACACCCGCGCCGGCCGTCGCCACGCCGGCGCCGCGCGCCCGGTGCGAGGGATGAAACCAATGGGAGGGGAGGGCGAGGGCGCCGATAAAGGCGCCGCCGCTGCCGATACCGGTGAGGAAGTAGGCGGCGGAGAGTGCGAGGTAGTCGCGTTGCGGCGCCATCGCCGCCAGGCTCGCCGCGACCAGCGCAAGGCCGGCGATACACAGGCGGCGCGAGCCGAGGCGGGGGGCCAGCCAGGGCATCGCGACGACGACGGCGAGATAGCCGAGAAAGTAGCTAGCGCCGAGGAAGCCCTGCTCGCGGTAGTCGAGACCGAGGTCGGCGGCCATCGCCGGCAGCACCATGCCGAAGGCGAAACGCGCCAGGCCCACCGCGCCCAGCACCACGAGCATCGCCATGCCGGCGATGATCCAGGCGTAATGGAGGCCGGTTGAAGGCGGGGCGGTTCGCATCGTGTGGTTTAGCCCGCGCGCGGGCCGGTGGGAACCGCCGAGTTCGGTTTCGGCCCGGGCTAGACGTCGAGGACCCGGCGGACCTCACGGGTGAGGTCGCCCAGCAGAAAGGGTTTCGCGATCAGCCGGACGCCGGGATCGATCTGGCCGTCCTGGACGATGGCGCCCTCCGCATAGCCGGACATGTAGATGACCGGTACATCGGGCGCGGTCTGCGACAGCGCTTTGGCGACGGCCTTGCCGCCGATGCCGCCCGGCAAGGCGACGTCGGTCAGCAATAGGTTGATACCATCGGCGTGCGTGGCAATTTGTTCGAGGGCCGCGGCGCCGGTGCCGGCCTCCAGTACCTCATAGCCGAGGGTGGTGAGCGAGACGACGATCAACCGCCTGAGATCGGGCTCGTCCTCGACGACGAGTATGACCTCGCCCGCCGCTTCCCCGGCAGCCCGGTCCGCTTCGGCCGCCTCGTTCTGTGGGCCCGCTTCTGCCCGGGGGAGATGCAGATGGAAGGTCGTGCCCTCTCCCGGAACGCTTTCCACCTCGATATGTCCGCCCGACTGCGTCAGGTAGCCATAGACCATGGAGAGGCCGAGGCCCGTACCCTTGTCCGGCGCCTTGGTGGTGAAGAAGGGATCGAAGATCCGCGCCAGGACGTCCTCCGACATGCCGGTACCGGTATCGGCGAAGGAGACCGTGACGTAATCTCCGTGCTCGCCGCGGGCTTCGTTGTGTGCGGAGATCGTCAGGCGCCCGCCGCTCGGCATGGCGTCGCGCGCGTTGTTGGCGAGGTTGAGGAGGGCCTGCTCGAGCTGGCCGCGATCGGCCTCGCAAGGCCAAAGGTCGTCGTCAATCCGCGTCCGAAGCGCGATCCGCTCGCCGAGGCTGGCGCCCAGCACGTCGCTCAGCTCGGAAATCACCCGGCCGACATGGAGCGAGGTTCCCTGAAGAGGCTGCCGTCCGGCGAAGGCCAGCAAGCGGCTGGTGATGGAAGCGCCGCGCTGCGCCGCGCGAAGCACCGGATCGATCAGGGCCGTCGCCCCGCTGTCGGCGCCGATGCGGCGGGCCAGCAGCTCGACGTTGCCCTGGATGATCGCCAGCAGGTTGTTGAAGTCGTGCGCGACCCCGCCGGTGAGCTGGCCGAGCGCCTCCATCTTCTGCGCCTGTCGTAGACCGGCCTCGGAGCGGCGTAGCTCCGTGATGTCGAAGATGGTGCCGTGTTCGCGGACGACGCGACCCGTCTCGTCCAGGATCGGCCGCGCCAACTCGCGAACGTGACGGGTATCGCCCGCGGGCGTGGTGATCCGATATTCGAGCTCGATCGCCTCGCCACACCGCAACGCGTGGAACGCCGTCTGCACCGCCTCACGGTCGTCTTCGTGGACCAGGGTGAAGTCGTCCTCCAGGGTGGCCGCGCGCGCCATATAGTCGTTTGCACTCAAGCCGTGAAGTTCGGCGCATTCCTCGGAACAGAACAGGCAGCGATCGGTGATGGCGTCCCAGATCCAATAGCCGAGCCCGGCGATGGCGGCGGCCTGCTGCAATCGCTGTTCGCCGAGATGTGCCGCCTCCCGTGCCGCTTCGAGGGCGGCCGTCCGCTCCCGCACGCGGCGTTCCAGGTCGACGCTGGCCAGCACCGTCATGGTGACGTCGGCGCCGATCCCCCGGTAGCCTTGGAACTGTCCCTGGGAATCGAACACCGGATCGCCGGAAATCGCGGCGTGCCCGAGTTCTCCCGAAGCGCGCCGGAATGCGAAACGGAAATCACGAAACGGACGGTGGCCCCCGAGGTCGGCTTCGAGCGCTGCACGCCTCTCGCTTCCCGCGCCGCCATCGACCATGCCGATGCGCGCCATGACGGCGCGCCGTGACAAGCCGACGATGTCTTCGGGTCGGTAGCCGGTGTGTCGGGTGATGGAGGAGGACACATAGGTGAAGCGGTGCGCCGCGTCGGTTTCCCACAGCCAATCGGAGCCGATCTCCGCGAAGGCGCGGAAGCGGGCTTCGGCCTGGGCGAGGCGGTCGCGGGCGTGGCGCAGCTCTTCCGAGGCATCTATGGCCGCCACTTCGTCGGTGCTGTCGTCCCGCAGGGAGAGGACATGGGTCAGCATGGCCAGTCGCCCGTCCGCGAGGGGGACGCCGCTGCATCGACAGCGCACCGTCGTCGGCACGCCCGCCGGCATCAGCGTCCAGCTCGCCATCACCGTCTCCCCGAGCGCGAAGCGATCCGCATAGTCGCGAAGCCGTGCCCGGGCCACGTCGGACTTGGCGGTCATGTCCCGCCCGGCCAGCTCCGCCAAGCTGGTCCCGTGCCAGAACGCGAGCCCCGCCGCGTTGGCCCAGACGACGCGGCTCTCGTCGAGATCGAAAACCCACAACGGATCTTCGATCGAGCTCCATCCCGTTGGATCGAGCCCCAGGACCGCGCTCGGGTCGATGGCATGAGAATCGTTGTGATGGGACGTCATGAGAACCGTTTCGAGGGACGAGCCCGAAGGCTCGCACTTGTCACGATGATGTGATGGATTGGATTTTGTTTAGACACCTATGAGTAAAGCGTCAACGAAAGAAACGCGGCCCGGGCTGGATGTTTTCCGCCGGCATGGTTAGAGAGGGGGACCGCATTCCGTCGGCCGGTGGGGCCATGTCCGCAGGCAACTATCTGACCTTCGCGCGCGACAATGCGCGCCTGCTCGGCTTCGGCTTCACCATGGCCTTCGCCTCGAGCGTCGGGCAGACCTATTTCATCGGCGTGTTCGGCCCATCGATCCGGGCCGAGTTCGATCTGACCCATACCTCCTGGAGCGCCATCTACATGGGCGGCACCCTGGCGAGTGCTCTGGTGCTGACCTGGACCGGGGCGCAGATCGATCGCTTGCGGCTCGGCGCCTATACGTTTCTCGTGTGCCTGCTGCTCGTCGCGGCGGCGGCCTTTGTGGCGATCGTCCCGCACGCGGTGTGGCTGGTCCTGGCGATCTTCCTGCTCCGCCAAGCCGGGCAGGGGCTTGCCAGTCACACCAGCACCGTCGCCATGGCGCGCTTCTTCGACGCCAACCGCGGCAAGGCGGTGGCCGTCGCCTCGCTCGGCTTCGCCGCCGGTCAGAGCGTGCTGCCGCTCATCGTGGTGCTCGCGATCGGCGTTATCGGCTGGCGGGCGAGCTACGGGGCGGCCGCGGCCATCCTCGCCCTGTTGTTGCCGCCGCTGGTCTGGTGGCTGCTGCGCGGCGCCCGCGTCGATGCGGCAGGCGGTGGGGATGCGCCCGCCGCCCCGCGGGGAGATGCGCCGGCACCGCGTCGGTCGTGGACCCGGGGCGAGGTCTTGCGCCACCGCGCCTTTCATCTGCTGCTGCCCGCCGTCGTCGCCCCCTCGATCATTCACACCGCCCTGTTCTTCCGCGCGCTCGAGCTGGCGACGGTGAAGGGGTGGAGTACAGCGTGGTTCACCGGGCAATACTGGGTGCATGCCATCGGTACCGTGGCGGCCGCCCTCCTCGCCGGGCCGCTGATCGACCGGCTGACCGCGGCCCGGGTCCTGCCGGGCTTCCTGGCGCCGATGGTGCTGGGGCTGGGATTGCTCTGGCTGTTCGACGCGGCCTTCTGGGCGCTGCCCTATCTCTGCCTGATGGGGATCACGGTGGGCCTCGGCTACACCGTGCTGACCTCGCTGTGGGCCGAGGCTTACGGACCCGGCCACCTGGGCGCGATCCGCGCCTTCGCCGCCGCGCTGTCGTCCTTCTCCTCGGCGCTCGGGCCGGTGATCATGGGCGCGCTGATGGACGTCGGCGTCTCGGTCGAGACGATCTGCGCCCTCTTCGCCCTGTTCTGTATCGGGGCGACGATCTCGATGCTGTTCGGCCTGCGCGCGTTGCCGCGTTAGCTAAGCGGCGAACTCGCGCAGGACCTGGCCGGGGCCGTTGCCGGCGGCGACATAGTCCGTGCCGTCGAAGACCTCGGTGCCGTTGACCCAGACGCCGTGCACGCCGGTCGGCTGGCGGATGGTGCGCGGGCCGCCGCCCGGCAGGTCCGAGATCCGGCTCGGCTGGCTGACGCCCACGGTCGCGGGATCGAACAGCAGCATGTCGGCACACGAGCCCGGCACCAGGCGACCGCGGTTCGCTATGCCGTAGAGGTCGGCGGGGTGGCTGGTCAGGCGGCGCACGCCCTCCGCCATCGTGAAGTGGCCGAGTTCGCGCACCCAATGGGCCAGGAAGTGCAGGCCGAAGCCGGCATCGCACATGTAGATCAGGTGCGCGCCTGCGTCGGACAGGCTGATGACGCCCGACTCGTGCTTCAATAACCGGCCGACGCCCTCATCCCCGACGTTCAGGAACTTGCCGAGGAAATAGGTCCCGAGATCCTCTTCCAGCGCCAGATCCAGCATGGTGTCGAGGGGGTCGGTGCCGCGTTTCGCCGCCAGCTCGGCGATCGTCATGTTTTGCAGCGGCTCATTTTCCGCTTTGGCGACGGCGGCGATGAAGACCTGGTCCCAGTTGCCCTTGAAGATCGTGCCGACCACCGGGTTCTCCAGGTCCTTGCGGAAGCGGGCGCGGAACTCGGGGTCGCGGTAGACCGGCAGCAACTCGTCCGGACCATAGGCCTTGATCGCCGAGAACGTCGCGTGGCTGTGGAAGGGATAGGCGTTCGCCATGGTGAAGTCGAAGCTGAGCGGCTGGCAGGGGATCTGGATGTAAAACGGGTTGCCGCGTGTGCGGGCTTCGGCGCAGGCCTCGAACCATTGGATCGAGCGGTCCGGTTCGCTGGCGCTGTACATGGCGGCGCCGGTGGTGAGGAACATCGGCCGGCCGTTTCGCGCCACGATCGGCTCCAGCGCCTCGACCGTGCCGCGCCCGCCGGCGGCGATCTGGCAGATGCCGCGGCCCGCGGCGCCCAGGGAATCGGCGAGGCGGCCGAACTCCTCCACACTAGCGATGGTGGACGGCATGGGGATGCCGCCATAGCCCGAATGGTTGATCGAGAAGGAGGAGGCGAAGCCGACCGCGCCGTCCGCGAGGGCCCGGTCGATCAGGCCTCGCATCTCCGCCATTTCATCCTCGCTCGGTGTTTCACGGGTCCAGGCCTCGTCGCGCATGACGGCGGTGCGCACGGCGGAATGCCCGGCCAGCACGGCGAGGTTGGGTGCCGGCTTCAGGGCCGCCAGCACGTCGAGATACTCGGCGAAGGTCTCGAAGCGCCAGTTGGTGCCGACGCGGAGCGCATCGAGATCCATCCCCTCGACGACGGAAAGGTTGCGCAGGATGGTATCGCGAATGTCGGGCGGGCTCGGCACGATGCCGAAGCCGCAGTTGCCCATGACGCAGGTCGTCACACCGAGGGAGGGGGAGGGCGAGCAGGTCGGATCCCAGGTCACCTGGGCGTCGTAGTGGGTGTGCAGGTCGACGATGCCCGGCATCAAGGTCAGGCCGCCGGCATCGACCTCGCGCCGTGCTTCGGGCGCCTCTCGGCCGATCCCCGCGACCTTGCCATCCTGGATCCAGAGGTTGCCATGGACCGGCGCCGAGCCCAGTCCGTCGTGAATCTCGGCGTTGCGAATGATCAGGTCGTACATCGGGGAGCCTCCGGGCCGTGTCGTCGATCGGGAGCACCGATGGTAGTCCGCGGCCCGTCACCTGTCGATGTGGTGTCGCCGCTTAAGCCTTCCCTAACCATGTGTCGCCAACATGGCGCCGGCGGCGGGCGCGACAGGAGGAGCGATAGCAATGCACAGTCTGGAGCTGGAAGACGTTACGGGCGAGGTGCTGACGGATTTCGCCGATGACGCGGCGCGGTTGCCGGAATTGGTCGAGACGCCGGGCTTCGCGGCGGCCGAAGCCTATTTCTCGGATTATCCCGAGCGCGTCCTGGCCTCGCCCCGGGTCCGCGCCTTCATGTATCAGCTGGTGCGCGCCTGGCGGCCGCGGCTGATGGTGGAGATCGGCACCTATTTTGCCGGCACGACCGAGATCGCCGCCCGCGCGCTCTGGGCCAATGGCGACGGCGGCCGGTTGGTCACCACGGATCCCTATGGCGGCCACCGGGTGCCCGGCATCCTCGCCGCCTGGCCCGAGGCGTTGCAGGAGCACGTCGTCTTCACCGACAAGACCTCAATGGATTTCTATATCGAGTTTGGCCAGCACAACCCGCTGCTCGACCTTTCGTTCATCGACGGCAATCATGCCTACGAATTCGCCTTCTACGACCTGATCACGCTCGGCCGATGGACCCGGCCGGGAGGGCTGGTCGTGCTGGACGACTGCGATCAGCCCGGCGTGTTCTGGGCCGCCAAGCATTTCCTCGAGCTCAATCCCGGTTGGCGCGAGATCGGCGGCGCCTTCGATTCTTTCGACCCCGCCCGCCCGTTCGAGACCATGCGGTCCTCCGTGCCCGGAGTCGGCTACCTGATCCTGCAGGCGCCCGAATGCTTCGAGATCACCGCCACGCCCGTGAGCTTCACCTACTCCCGGTTCCGCCAGCGCGGCATCAGCGGCTTTCGCGTTCACCCGACGGCGGGAAGCGGCATGGGCGAGCTGCACGCCAAGATTTTCCTCCGTTCCTTCCCCGACGACGAAAGTCAGGGCAAGCCGCAGCAGCTGGTCACCACCTATTCGGCGCCCATCGCCTCGGCGGGCTGGGAGGAGACGGTGACCCTGGCCGAGCCCTTCCGCACCGATCTCGACACCTGGACGACGACGCGGGAGGCGGAACTCGCCTTCGCCTGGTATCCCACGACCGACGGCGCGCCGTTGACCTTGGCGCAACGCCCGGAACTGATCGTCACGGACTGAGGTCGTCCGATCCGCGCGCGCGCCGGGCCAGCATATGCGCCAGCGCGCCGCCGGCCGCCGCGGCCAGCAGGTGTTTTATCGAGTGGCCGCTGATCGTCTCGCCGAGGGCGGCGTAGATCTGGTGGTCGAGCTTTTCCGTGACGAAGGCCGCGGCATAGAAGCCGGCGGCCCATGCCAGCCCTTTTGCCTGGGGGCGGCGGGCCGGAAACAGCACCATAATCACGACCAAGAGTAGCGCCGGCAGGATCTGCACCGCGAGATAGATCCAGAGGTTGCCGGCGCCGGCCGCTTCGGTGAAGGTCCAGATGGTGGTGAGGATGACGCCGAAGGCGACGGCGTTCGGCAGCAACCACCTGGCGGTCGAGGCGGGGCCGCGCTCGGTCACGATGGCCGCGAAGAGGGCGAGGAACGCGATCGCCATCGCCAGCCGATCCCAATAGAGCGTCGCCGTCGTCGGATCGGCGTGATAGTAGGCCGAGCCGGCGGCGACCAGGATCAGGCCGACGAAGAAGACCCGCCAGGGCAGCGCCTCCCAGCCGTCCTCGAACAGGCGCCGGCCGCGCGCGCCGAAGACGACGGCCAGGCCCGTCAGGCCCGCCAGCGCGAAACCGAGGTTCGAGACCACGTCGCCGAAGCGGGCAAGCCCCCACACGACCCGCGTGTCGGCGAAGGCGTGGTAGCCGAGCGGTTGCGGGAAGGGCGGCGCCAGCATCAGAAAGATGATGGCGAAGCCGGCGACGCCCACCAGGATCTGCCCGCGCGCCTTGGGCGAGAGGGCGCGCGCGGCGGCGAGAAACGCCATCTCTCAGCCGAGGCCCATCTGCGCCAGCATGGCCCGGGCGAGGGGACTTTCCACCTCGCCCATCGAGGCGGTGACGGTGAAGTGATCCAGGCCGTCGGGTTCCAGATAGGTGACGGCGAAGCCGTGCGCCCGGCAGAGCTCGGCATAGTCGCGCGACATCTGCACCCAGCTTTCCGTTTCCGCCCCGCCGACGGCGACGACCACGGGATAGTCGCCGCGCGGCGGGTTCTCCATCGGATTGACGGCGCCGACGTCCGCGGGCGCAAGACGGATTTGCTCGTTGACCGAGATGTGCGGCACCGGGCTCACGTCGTGCACGCCGGTAATCGGCACCGCGCCCTTGATCAGGTCCGCCGGCAGTCCCTCGGCCGCCCAATCATGCGCCATCGCCATCGCGGTGATATGCCCGCCGGCGGAACTGCCGGAGAGGAAGAGTTTGTCGGCATCGCCGTTGAAGCCGGCGATATTGGCATGGGTCCAGGCGATGGCCCGCCGGGTCTGGGCCAGCAGTTCGGCCAGCGTCACGTCGGGGCAGAGGTCGTAGTTCGGCAACACGACACAGGCGCCGGCGTCGAGAAAGGGTTCCGCGACGAAGGCGACATCGGCCTTATCGCCGCCGCGCCAATAGCCGCCGTGGAAATAGACCTGCACCGGCGCCCCCGGTGCCGCGGCGGGAAAGACGTCGAGGGTTTCCTTCGGCCCGGGGCCGAAGCGGATGTCGAGTTCGCAGGCATAGCGGGCCCGCGTCGTTTCAGACTGGACCGCCCGGGTCGAGATCTTCTCGCCGTGATCGGGCACCGCGACCCGGGGGTTGTACTGACGCTCGCGCTCTTGCGGCGTGAAATCCAGATTGGCCATTCGATCCTCGCTCATTCAGCTGTTCGCGGGGGAATCTAGCAGGCGCCGGGCCCGGCGGGAACGTTCCCTCGGTACGGCAAATGGGCTAAATCTCGAATGGACATTCAGATCGGTAAGGAGGGGGACGCATGGTCCAGGTCGACGAAGCGAAACTGCGCGAGCATATCGGTACCAAGATCACCGCCGAGGACGTGGTGACCGCCTATCCGGTCCGCGCCCTGGCGGCGACGCTCGGTCGCGACGAGGGTACCCCCGGCGAGGGCAGCGAAGTCCCGCCCGGCTGGCACGGCCTCTATTTCCTCAACACCGACGGGCCGGAGAGCTTAGGGCCGGATGGGCTCGCCGTCAGCGCGGGCGTGCTGCCGCCGATGCCGTTCCCCCGTCGGATGTTTGCGGGCGAGCGCGTGCGCTTTCACCGGCCGCTCAAGGTCGGCGACAAGCTGACGCGGGAGACGGAACTGCTCGACATCACCATCAAGCAGGGCCGCACCGGCACGCTCGGCTTCACCAACCAGATCCATCGCATCTACGGCCCGGACGGCCTGGCGGTCGAGGAGGAACGCGACGGCGTCTTCCGCGAGGAGGTGCCGGCGGGCGCCGGCAACCCGTCGACCAGGCGGGAAGAGCCGCCGGCCGGCCTGCCGTGGCGGCGGGAAGTGACGATGGATACGGTGACGCTGTTCCGGTTTTCCGCCCTGACCTTCAACGGGCACCGCATTCATTACGATCGTACCCACGCGATGGAGGTCGAGGGCTATCCGGGCCTGGTCGTGCATGGCCCGCTTTCTTCCACGCTGCTGCACGACTTCGCTCGCGACCACAATCCGGGGCGGCGCTTCGCCGGGTTTCACATGCGGGCCCGGGCGCCGTTGTTCGATATCGCACCCTTCACGCTGCAGGGACGTCCGAACGAGGCGGGGGACGGCTGTGATCTCTGGGCGGTCACGGCGGACGGCACCGTGGCGATGAGCGCCGGCGTGAGCTTCGCCGACTAACCGCCTTCGCGGGGCCGGGTCATCCGTTCGTAGGCCAGGACCCAGGCGGTCAGCAGGACGAGGGCGCCGCCCTGGTGCAGCACGCCGAGAGAGGTTGGCACCACCAGCAGCAGCGTCGCCACGCCGAGCGCGAACTGCCCCGCCACGGCGATCAGAAGGAAGAGGCCGGCGGTGCGTGCCGGGCCGTCCCGGCGCAGGCAGGGAAGCGCATAGGCCAGCACCGCCAGCACCGTGACGACGGCGCCCAGGCGATGGTCGAACTGCACCGTCGTGGTGTTTTCGAAGGCGTTCAGCCACAGCGGTTCGAGCGCCAGGAGTTCCGTCGGGAACCAGACGCCGTTCATCGTCGGGAACGTATTGTAGTGCCGCCCGGCATCGAGCCCGGCGACCAAAGCACCGGAGAGGGCCTGCCCCAGCACCACCGCACCGACCGCCAACCCGCCGAGGCCGGCACGGTGCGGCGTGAAGACCGCTCGTCCGTCGTCCCCCCGCACGCCGAACGCCAACCAGAGCACGAGGACGAAGAGCAGCAGGGCGAGGCCGAGATGCACGGCGAGGCGGTATTGCGAGACGTCGGGGTCGTCGACCAGGCCGCTTTTCACCATCCACCAGCCGACCAGGCCCTGCAGGCCGCCGAGGACGAACACCACGCCGAGACGCCAGGCCAGTCCCGACGACAGCCGGCGTCGAAAAAGAAACCAGAGGAAGGGCAGCAGGAAGGCCAGGCCGATGACCCGGCCGAGCAGGCGGTGGGCATACTCGAACCAGAAGATCGCCTTGAACTCCGCAAGGCTCATGCCGTGGTTGATCTGCTGGTATTCCGGGTAGGCTTGATATTGGGCAAACACCGCCTGCCAGGTCGCCGTGTCGAGCGGCGGGACGATCCCCATGAGCGGGCGCCAATCGACCATCGAGAGGCCGGATTGCGTAAGCCGCGTCGCGCCGCCCAACAAGACCATGGCGAAGATCAGCCCGGCGACGACCCAAAGCCACTGGACGACGGCTCTCGACCCGTCGGATAAAGGTGCGATTAGGGTTGAAGGTGTCGTCATAGCTCATTGAAGCAAAAAGGGGACTGGCCACAGCCAATCCCCTTGATGGTCGGAGCGGCGGGACTCGAACCCACGACCTCTAGCTCCCCATGCTAGCGCGCTACCAGGCTGCGCCACGCTCCGTCGAAACCGCCGCATCCGGCGGCGGGAAGGCCTGCAATATAGTGACCCTGCCCCGGGCGGGCAATGCCGTCAGTTGGGCGCGCGCAACATTCTCGCGATCCCAGTGAGATCGGTCAGAATCGTCGTCAACCGTTCCCGGGTGAGCGGGTCGAGACCGTCCTCCGTCACCGGCTCCTCCACGGGCAGGCCGACGGGACGGCCTTCGCTCGCCGCGCTCACCAGCTCGCGCGCGCCATGCGCCCGCAGCAGCTTCTGCACGCCCTTGATCGTATAGCCTTCGGTATAGAGGAAATGCTGGATCGCGCGCAGCAGGTCGACATCCTCCGGCCGGTAGTAGCGACGCCCGCCGCCCCGCTTTAAAGGCTTGATTTGATTGAACTTGCTCTCCCAGAAGCGGAGCACGTGCTGCGGGACGTCCAACTCGCCCGCGACTTCGGAAATCGTGCGGAAGGCGCCTGCGGACTTGCCGCCGCGCCGGTTGCCGGCACTCTGATTAACATCGGCCATTCAGCGCCCCTCAGCCCCCCTGCGAGAGGGATTGATCGACCTGGTCCTTGAGCACATGGCTCGGCCGAAAGACCAGCACCCGGCGGGGGGAAATCGGCACCTCCTCACCGGTCTTCGGGTTGCGTCCCATGCGGCCGCCCTTGTGCCGGACGACGAAGCTGCCGAAGGAGGAAATCTTCACCGTTTCGCCTTCGACGAGGGAATCGACGATTTCGTCCAACACGGCCTCGACCAATTGCGCCGATTCGTTGCGCGACAGTCCCACCTCCTGGTAGACCGCCTCGCTCAACTGCGCGCGCGTGACCGTGTTCCCCTGCATGGCGTGACCCTCATCCCGACTTGCGGCGAAGCGTAAAGCGCAAGCCGAAATGCGTCAATGTTCAAGGGGATGAAAACATGCCTTGAAGTGGGTTGGCAGGCGTTTTGGGCTACCAACGGGCGAGCGCGGCGCCCCAGGTGAAGCCGCCGCCCATCGCCTCCATCAGCACCAGGTCACCTTCCTGAATGCGCCCGTCGCCGACCGCTTCCGAAAGGGCCAAAGGCACCGAAGCGGCGGAGGTGTTGCCGTGTCGATCCACGGTCAGGACGATCTTGTCGGAGGAAAGCCCCAGTTTTCTGGCGGTCGAGTCGATGATCCGCTTGTTGGCCTGGTGCGGCACCAGCCAGTCGATGTCGGCGGCCGTCAGGCCGTTTGCGTCCAGGGTCTCGTCGACCACGCGGGCGAGGTTGGTGACCGCATGGCGGAAGACCTCGCGACCGTTCATGCGCAAATAACCGGTGGTCCGGGTCGAAGACGGGCCGCCATCGACATAGAGCGCATCATGGTGGCGTCCATCGGCGTGCAAATGCGTCGAAAGGACCCCGCGATTCGCCGCCGCGCCGTTGCTTTTCGCGGCTTCGAGCACCAGGGCGCCGGCGCCGTCGCCGAACAGTACACAGGTGCCGCGATCCTCCCAGTCGAGGATTCGGGAGAAGGTTTCGGCGCCGATCACCAGGGCCCGCTTCGCCTGTCCCGCCTTGACGAAATTATCGGCGACGGCGAGGGCATAGATGAAGCCGGAGCACACCGCCTGCACATCGAAAGCCGCACCCTGACGGATGCCCAGGCGGGCCTGCACCACGGTCGCGGTTGCGGGGAAGGTCTGATCGGGGGTCGAGGTGGCGAGGACGATCAAGTCGATGTCGCCGGCGTCGATACCCGCGGCTTCGAGCGCACGGCCGGCGGCCATGCAGGCGAGATCGGAGGTCATTTCACCTTCGGCGGCGATGTGGCGCTGGCGGATTCCGGTGCGCTCGACGATCCATTCGTCGCTCGTGTCGACGGACTGGGCGAGTTCGCTGTTGCTCAAGGCGCGAGAGGGCAGATAGGCGCCGCAGCCGCGGACAAGGCTTCTGATGTCACTCATGTTCCACTCGCCGCTGATTGCTCGGAAGCCTCCCGCGGGCCGCCGAATCGCCGATAGTCTTCGATGATCCGGTCGGTCAGCCGGTCGCGCGCCATGTCCGCGGCGACGCCGATCGCTGCGGCGAAGCCCGTCTCGTCAGCACCGCCGTGGCTCTTGACGCTAATACCGTTCAGGCCGAGGAACACGCCGCCGTTGTGGGTCCGCGGATCCACACGCTCGCGCATCGCATTCAGGCTCGATCTGGCCAACAGATAACCAAGGCGCGAGAGCAGGGACTGCTCGAACGCGCCCCGCAGATGCTGGCTGTAGAGCTTGGCGCTGCCTTCGGCCGCCTTCAGGGCGACATTGCCCGTGAAGCCGTCGGTCACCATCACGTCGGTGGTGCCCTTGAAGAGGTCGTCGCCCTCGATGAAGCCACGGAATTCCAACGGCAGCTCGACATCCCGCAGCATCTGCGCGGCGAGTCGAACCGTGTCGTTGCCCTTCAGCTCTTCCTCGCCGACGTTCAGCAGGCCGACGGTCGGACGCGACTTGCCCAGCACCGTGCGCGCGAAGGCCGCGCCCATGACGGCGAACTGCACGAGGTTGTTGGCGTCGCATTCGATGTTGGCGCCGAGGTCGAGGACCACGGATTGACCGTCGAGAGCCGGAAATACGCTGGCGATCGCCGGGCGATCGATGCCGGGCAGGGTCCGCAGCACAACCTTGGAGATCGCCATCAACGCGCCGGTGTTGCCGCCCGAGACGATGCCGTTCGCCTCGCCCGCGGCCACCGCGTCGATCGCCAGGCGCATGCTGGTATTGCGGCCACGTCGCAAGGCCTGCCTCGGCTTCTCGTCGGCGCTCACCTGGGCAGGCGCATGACGGATCTCCGCGACCGCGGCGAGCTTCGGCCGCCCCTCGAGCAGAGGGGCGAGGCGCGCCTCGTCGCCGAACAACAGAAATCGGACGTCCGGGTGCCGTTCACTCGCCAGCCGCGCGCCGTCGAGCACGCTTTTTGGCGCGTGATCGCCGCCCATGGCGTCGAGCGCGATGACGATGGAAGACGACAACCCCCGCGTTCCCTGTCTGGTGCTCAGGCGTCCGTCGGCTCGAGAACCTCGCGGTCGTCATAGTGCCCGCACTTGGCGCAGACGTGGTGCGGGCGTTTCAATTCGCCACAATTGTTGCATTCGTGATGCGTGGCGGCCTTCAGCGCGTCGTGCGAGCGACGGTTGTTGCGCCGCGACGGCGTCACCTTCCTCTTGGGAACAGCCATTCTTTCAAACCTTCATCTCTGGGCCGCGCGCCGCCGAATGGGCCGCGCGGCCATGCCTCGTTTCAATCCTCGGTCCGCAAGCGCGCCAGCGCCGCGAACGGATGACCGCCGCCCGGCGTGTCATCCTCTGCATTCTCCCCCGCCTCCGTCACCTCGACCACCGCCTCCGGGTGGCGAGGATAGGGATCGATGACCGTCGACAAATGTTGGGCCACGACCTCGCCCAGATCGATATGACCGTCGACCACCGCCTCGGGCGGATCCTCGTCCTCGAACTCGAAAACGATTTCCTCCACCGTATCCACCGCATCCGCTACGGCGAAGTCCACGCTGAAGGTCTCGGTTATGGTCGTGGCCACTGGCTCCAAAGTGACGACGCAAGACTGTACCACATCGGCCTCGAATGTCACCCGGGCGCGTATTCGATCGTCCGCCATGACGGCAAGCCGGGCGGTGCCCGAAAGACGCTCCATGGCCTCGAGTTGGAACCGTCGCGCCAGCGCGGAGCGTTCATCTACGTTTGCGGTGAACGCGAACGTCAAGCCGTCGATTTCAGCGGAATCGACGGCGATGCGACGGCTGAACTCAACCGTTTCATCTTCGATGTCGGTCCGTGCGACCACCTGAAGCCTCACCACATCAGTTTCTTTTCGGCAGGGAAGATGCCGGCCGCCGCCGGCGCGCGGGAACATAGGGCCGAGACCTGGAAAGGTCAATGTTTGCGTGCGTTTGCTTCTTCCGGCGCCTCGAAGGAAACATGACCCGCCAGCAGCGCCGGACCGGCCTGCGTGGCCAACAGACCGTCGAGGCCGCGAACATGCGCCGCCAGGTCTTCGAGTTTGTCGCGCGCGATGCCGATATCACGGTAGACGTTGCGCGAGAGTGCCGTTTCCAACGTGTCCTCGCCACCATCCAAGGCCTCTTCGTACGCCTGGGCACGACCGTAGAAGGCACTGATCATCTGTTTGACCCGTCTACCGATCGAATGGTCGCCCACGCCCATTTCTCTCAGGCTGCGGTCCATATCGGCGAACATGAGGTCGAACAATTCCTGCGATAGCTCCCGGGCGGTCTCGCCCTCGCGCTTCAGCCGGCGCAGCAAGAGGACCATATGCAGGACGAGGGCATCGAAGCGACCGTCGAGGGTGTCGGGAATCTCCAACTCGCGAAACAGCTCAGGCCGGCGCGATTGCGCCATGGCGGCGCCATAGAGCGCCTCCGCCGCGCGACGTCGCCGGCGCTTCCCGGCATTGAAAAGGCCAAGCGCCATCCCGTGTCCTCCCCTCGGTGACCCGCCGCGCAATCGTTGACAGTCCGTGCAACGGCTGGCATAGCAGGGCACGGGCCTCCCCAGGGCCCGATTATAGCGGGAATGGAGTGCCGTCAACCGACGCGTCGCCGGCTGGCGGTACCGGTGGGATGGACATGGCAACGACGGTGATGGCCGCCTCGAATTCGACAAACCCGGGCACTGGCTGGCGGCGAATCGCGACGGTCGCCCTGGTCACGCTGACTCTCGCCCTCGGCGCCTGCGCGCCGCAAGAGAGGCGCAGCGGCTTCCTGCTGGACGAAGACCAGGTCGGCGAAATTCGCACCGGCGTGCACGATCGGGATTCGATCGCCCAGCTTTTGGGCTCGCCGACCAGTATCGCCACCTTCGAGGACCAGACCTGGTATTACATTTCCCGCCGGTCCGAGAAGCTGGTGTTCCTCGACGCGCAAACCATGGACCAGCAGGTGGTGGCGATCCATTTCGACGATTCCGGCGTGGTCAGCGAGGTTAAGCGTTACGCTATGGAAGACGGCCAGATCGTCGATCCGGTCGGCCGCAAGACGCGCACCCGTGGCCGTGAACTCGGTTTCCTCGAGCAGATCTTCGGCAACCTCGGTCGCTTCAACGCGCCGGAAGAATCGCCCCTCGGCTTCTAGTTCAGACCGTCAGCGAGAAGGTCCCCGCCGGCCCGCCGCTCGACAGGCGGAGGAGGGCTGTGCGCAGTGCATCGATTCGTGCCTGATCGGCCGGCGAGGGGGTGAGAGCCGCGAGATCCGCCAAGGGATCACTCTCGGGGACACCGAGCAGGCGATCGTGGATCTCCTGTACCGTACGCATGGCGTCTTCCAACACGAAGCCGGCGTCCTGCGCCGCCTGGCCACCGTCGAGGCCCAGTCCCGCGAACAGGCCAAGGGCGAAAACCCGGGGCCCTTCGCCGTCGCCGGGCGAGAGGTCGTCGCCGACGGCCTCCCCGCCGTCGAACAGGGTGACCGGCGCCAGACCGATCGGCGCCAACGCATCGCGCGTCCCGGGGCCGGCACGCAATTCGATCAGCGAGCCCGCCGCGGCCTCGATGCGAAGCCGCATGCCGTCGACGTCGCTCTCGTAGCGCGCGGTGCCGGCGGCGCCCAGCAGGCTGTTGATCTTGAGCGAGAGGAACGTGAAGGAGTCGTCGGCCTCGATCTCCACCCGGCGGAAGGCGCCGCCGTCGACCGCGAGTTCGAAACTCTGCCCGGCCCGGGCGCTGGTCAGATTGACGATCTCGCGCGCCGGCTCCAGCGGCAGGGCGGTGGTCGGCAGACCCAGCCGCGTGATCACCGAGCTGGCGTCGTCGTCATAGGCGACCGCGCGCGCCGAATGGGCGAAGGCTCCGCCGAACTGCTGCGTCCAGAGCGTCGCGCCGGTATCGTCGAGCTTGGCGGCGAAGCCGTCGATCGCGCCGACCTGGCCGCCGGGCGCGAGCGCGCTCGCCGTGCTGCCCGAGAGATAGATCTCGTCGCCCGTCGCGTCCGCCTTCACCGCGAGGCCGAGGCCGAAGTCGTCGCCGCTGCCGCCGACGTGGCTCAGCCAGTCGATGGCGGCGCTGGCGCCGGAATCCGTCACCCGCGTGACGAAGCCGTCCGATCCGCCGGAATGGGCCTGCACAATCGCGCCGTTCAGTCCGGCCCCGTCGATGGCGCCCGCAATATAGAGGGCGCCGCCCTCGCCGAGCGCCAGGCCGGATACCTGGCCCGTGCCGAGGCTGCCGAGATCGACCTCCCAGATCGGCGCCGAGCCGGCATCGGAGTCGGCGTATTTCCGTAGCACCGCCTGGCCATCGACCTCGCCCGCGAGCAAGATATCGCCGGCGGCGTCGACAGCCAGCGCCGTCGCCCGGTCCTCGCCCGCACTGCCGAACTGCTTGCTCCAGACAATGGCACCGTCGGTGTCGAGCTTGCGGAGGTAGGCATCGCCGCCGCCCGCATGGCTGACCGTCGCGTCGAGGGCCGAATGCGTCGTGCCGGCGAGGAAGATGTCACCCGCGGCGTTGGTCGCGAGCGCCAGGGCGCCATCGTCGGCGACCGGGCCGGTCTGCCGGGTCCACAGTTCCCGGCCATCGCCGTCGAACTTGGTGACGAAGGAATCCTTGCCGCCGCCGACCGCGGTGCCCGTCAGCAGACCCTGAACCTCGCCGGCGATGACGACATTGTCGTCGCCGTCGATTGCGATCGCCGCGCCGGCCGCCGTTTCGCCGGCGCCGAGCAGGCGCGACCAGAGCAAGGTGCCGGCGGCGTCGTATTTTTGCAGGAAGGCGTCCGGTGTCGATTGATTGACCTGGTCGCCGAGATCGCCCGACGTCGTGCCGACCACATAGACGTTGCCGAAGCTGTCGACGGCGGTACCGGCGGCCTGGTCGCCCTGGTCGGTGGAGATGGCGGAGATGAAACCCTCCACCGGGGCGGCGGCGCCGAGATCGTCGAGCTTGCGGAGGAAGCCGTCGGCCGAGTTTCCGCCGCCGCTGCCGCCGGCCAGCAGCAGGCCCGCCTCGCCACCGCCCGCGTCCGGCGTGAAGGTCACGGTTTCCGCACTGCTCATCTGCAGACGGAAGCCATAGGCGAATTCGTGGAACCGCTCGACGGTAATGCGGGTCAGCGCGCCCGCGCTCTCCAGCGCGTCGTTGATATGGGCTGCGACATTGTCGACGTTGAGCGTGCCGGAAATGCCGGCGAGATCGATGGCGACGCTCTGACTGCCGGTCGAGGTTTCAAGTTCTATGGTGAAGGTCTCGTTGCCGACGAGGCCGGGGATGGCATCCTCGCGCACCGTCGTCAGGACCTGACCGATATGCTCGGGCAGGGTTTTCTCGATCGGCTTGGGCAGCGGCGTCGTGGTCTCGATGCTGCCGCGTTCGCTGCCCGGCACCACCGTGATATCGGGCAGTTCAAGGCCGGCGGCGTAGCTGCGCACCTCTTCGAGGTAGCTTTGGAAGCGGCGCTCCAACAGCGGGCGGAGGCTGTCGGCCCGCGCGCCGGTCTCGGCGTATTGCGCAAGCTCCCGCAGCCGGGAAAGGCCGCGCCAGAGCGCGAAGAGGGCGCCGGAATCCGCGTCGTCGCCGGCGAAGCCTTCGCCGGCTTCGAGTTTGGGCTCGGCCGAGAACAGCCGCTCGAGCAGCTTGTCCTCGCCGGCCGTATCGGGGATGTCCCAGGGCGGAATTGCGGCGGGGCCGTCGCGCGGTCCGCGCTCGAGGCCCTGCGCCCTGAGCGCCCCGACCAGGACGCTCCGCTCCAGCGCCGCGCCGCTCGCGTAATAGCTCGCCAGCAGGTTGGAATCGAAGCCAACCAGAGTGGGGGCGGGGGCGCCGCCGGGAATGATCATGGCCGTTGCTCCTCTTGGGCGTGGGCCTGCTGAGAGTCTGGCGGGGAAGCGTTAACGGCCGGTGAAGGAGCGCTTTACCCGATGTTAACGCTGATTTCCGATAAATCGGGACGAGCGAGGCGCACGAGTAGGCGTCGCGAAATGGTGCGGTGACGATGGCGATGGCTTGGACGGAAGACGCGGCGATCACGGCCGCGGCACGCAATCCCCGGGCGCGGGACAAGATCACCTCGGTCGATGCGATCGCCACCGTGGTCGAACGCTGGCGGGCCGCCGGCCAGAGCGTCGTGCTGGCGCATGGCGTCTTCGACCTGCTGCACATGGGCCACGTCCGCCACCTCGAGAGCGCGAAGGCGGAAGGCGATCTGCTGGTCGTCACACTGACGGCGGACCGTCATGTCAACAAGGGCCCCGGCCGCCCGGTGTTTCCCGAGCTGCTGCGCGCCGAGATGATCGCGGCGCTGGAATGTGTCGACTATGTCGCGATTTCGAACTGGCAGAGCGCGGAAGGCGTGTTGCGCCTGATCCGCCCGACCGTTTACGTCAAGGGCCAGGACTATGCGCGCGAGGCGGAGGACATCACCGGCAACATCCGCCGCGAACGCGAGCTGGTCGAAAGCCTTGGCGGCCGCCTGGTCTTCACCGACGACATTACCTTCTCGTCCTCCTCCCTGATCAACCGGCATCTGGACGTGCACGGCTCCGAGCTTACCGGCTATCTCGGGCGGCTGCGCGACCGCGACCTGCTGGGCGAGATCATGACCGGCTTCGAGGCGATCCAGGACAAGCGGGTCCTGTTCGTGGGCGAGGCCATCGTCGACGAATATCAATACGCCGTGCCCATGGGGAAGTCGGCCAAGGAGAACATCATCGCGACCCGCTATGAAGGGCGCGAGGCCTTCGCCGGCGGTGTCGTCGCGGCGGCCAATCATGTGGCCGACTTCGTCGCCGAGGTCGAGATCATCACGGTCATCGGCGAGGAGGATCCCTACGACGACCTGATCCTGGAAACCGTAAAGCCGAACGTGAAAGTACGGTTCCTGCGTCGCGCCGGGCGTCCGACGACGCGCAAATGCCGCTTCGTCGATCCGGGCCACACCCGCAAGCTGTTCGAGGTCTATCACTTCGACGAAACCCCGCTGGGGGTGGCAGAGGAAGACGAACTCTGCGCCATGATCCGGACCAGCGCGCCGCAGGCGGACGTCGTGGTGGTGAACGATTTCGGACACGGCATGATGACCCCGCGCGCCATCCGGACCGTCGAGCGGACGGCCTCCTTCCTCGCGGTGAACGCCCAAACCAATTCCGCCAACCATGGCTACAATCCAGTGACCCGCTACGAGCGGGCCGACTATGTCTGCATCGACGCGCCGGAAGCGCGGCTGGCGCTTCGCGACCGCTTCCGTGACCTGGGCGAGCTGATCCAAGGCCCGCTGCGCGAGCAGGTGGCCTGCGACCACATCGTGGTCACGCACGGCCAGAACGGCTGCCACACCTTCTCGCTCGACGCCGGGCTCGGGCGGGTGCCGGCCTTCACGCGCAAGGTGGTCGATACGGTGGGCGCGGGCGACGCCTTTCTCAGCGTGACCTCGCCGCTGGTCGCCGCCGGCCTCCCCATGGAACTGGTCGGCATCGTCGGCAACGCGGTCGGCGCCCTGAAGGTCGGCATCGTCGGCCACCGGGAGAGTGTCGAGCGCGTGCCGTTGCTGAAATTCTTGACCGCGCTCTTGAAATGACGAGCGCCGGGGAGGGAGCCATGGACGAGACGAAGCGATTTTCCCGCGTTCTGGTAACCGGCGGGGCCGGCTACGTCGGCAGCCGGCTGGTGCCGAAGCTGCTGGCGGCCGGCTACAGGGTCACGGTGCTCGACCTTTTCATCTATGGCGACACCTTGGCGGCGCATCCGGCGCTGCGGCTGGTGCGCGGCGATCTGCGCGAGGCGGCATCTGTGGGTGATGCGCTCGCCGGCTGCGATGCGGTGATCCATCTCGCCTGCATCTCCAACGATCCGAGCTTCGAGCTCAATCCGGACCTCGGCCGCTCGATAAACTTCGACGCCTTCCGTCCCCTCGTGCGCGCCGCCAAGGATGCCGGTGTCGGACGGTTCATCTACGCCTCCTCCTCCTCCGTCTACGGCATCAAGGACGAGCCCGAGGTGACCGAGGAGCTGGCACTCGAACCCTTGACCGACTATTCGAAATACAAGGCGATGTGCGAGGAGGTGCTGGAGGCGGAACGCGAGCCGGGCTTCGTCACGCTGACGCTCAGGCCCGCCACGGTCTGCGGCTATGCGCCCCGCCTGCGCCTGGATCTCACGGTCAACATCCTGACCAACCATGCGATCCACAACGGCCGGATCACGGTGTTCGGCGGCGCACAGCGGCGCCCCAACATCAACATCGAGGACATGACGGACCTCTATGTGCGTTGCCTCGAGTATCCCGATGCGGCGATCGACGGACGCGTCTTCAACGCCGGCTACGAAAATCACCGGGTCGGTGAGCTGGCGGAGATCGTTCGCAGCTCCGTCGGGCAGGGCATCGAGATCGTTACCACGCCGAGCGACGACCATCGCTCCTATCACGTCTCGTCCGCCCGTATCGGCCGCGAGCTCGGCTTCACCCCGCGCCACAGTATCGAGGACGCGGTCAAGGGGTTGAGCGCCGCCTTCACCGCCGGCCGGATCGTCAACGCGATGACGGACGACCGCTACTACAACGTGAAGCGGATGCAGGCCCTCGGGCTCGCCTGACGCCTCAGCGCGCCGCCGCGTCCAGCCGGGTGGCGGGCATTTTCGTCGCGACGTCGCCGATGTGATAGTCGTGACAGGTCGTACAGTCGTTGCCGGCGGCGGTCGCCGTGTGGCACTCGGCGCAGACCGCCTGGCGGATCGGCTTGAAGTTCGAGACGAAATCGTGCGGATCGCGTTTGCTGAACGCGGCCGTGTAGTCTGCCTTCGTGTCGAGCTTGTGGCACTTGCCGCATCCGGGCATGCCGTCCAGCACTTCGAAATGGGGGGCATGCGCGAACTCGGTGAAGTCCTGCACATTGGGGCGGGCCTGCAGGCCTTGCCAGTTGATTGCCGCCGTGCCGTCCTCGCGGGCATCGATGCTGTGGCACTTGGCGCATTTACCGGGCGCCTTGACAGTGGCGAGATCCTCGAAGATCTCGCGGGGCACGCTGCCCGCCTTGCTGTCGGCGCCGAGTGTCATCCAGGCGCGCAGGAACGGATCGGCATGGCCGCGCGGGCGATACCAGACCGCGAAGCCGTCGACGTACCAGCCGCCGAGCTCGCTCCAGTTCTCCGGGATCGGCTCCTCGATGCGCACGATCTTGGCCGGCGCGCCGGTGCTCGCCGGTGTGTCGGTGCCCGTGTCGCCATCGCCGCCAAGAATGTCATCGGAGGATGCATCGGCCGTGCCGTCACCGAGAATGTCGTCGGAGGCGCCGTCGGTCTTGTCGCCGCCGAGGATGTCGCCCGAATCCGCTTTGTCGTCGCCCAGAATGTCGTCGGACCCCGTATCGGCCTTGTCGCCGCCCAGAATGTCGTCGGAGCTCGTGTCAGATTTGTCGCCGCCCAGGATATCGCCCGAGTCGTTGCCTTCCTTGCCGTCCAGAATATCGCCGGAACCGTTGGCGTCCTGCGCCGGTGCGGTGGCGGTGTCCGGCGCGGTGGGGTCGGCGGGAAGGGGAACGCTCTCGCCGGCACGGTGGCGTCGGATCTCGTCGGCGAGATCGGGGAACCAGTCGCGCTGCGCCCGTCTGGCGATATCGATCGACAGGCCACCCAGGAGATCGCGGGGCGCCTGTTCATCCAGCCCGGGGCCCAGCTGCCGTCGCAACGTCGGCAGCAGCGAGGCCGGTCCTTCCGCCAGCAGGTCGTGCACCATCGCCTTGCTTGCCCAGGCGACGGTGCGAACCGTTTCCAGATCGTCGGCGGAGGCGTCGGTGAGATCGAGAGGATCCAATTCCTCGAAGCGGGCGAGCGCCGTCGCCGTCGCCGCATCCCGGGCCAGCAGCAAGCGCATGAAGGGGGTCGGTTTGCCGTCGGCCAGTTCGGGCCAGGCACCGATGGCGACGTTCCTTTCGCGCAAGGTTTCGATATCGAGGCCCGGCAAGGCGAAAACCGGCAGGCCGAGGGCGCCGGCGACGCCGATGCCGCGCACCTCTTCGTCGTGGCAGGCGGCGCAGGTCGCCTCGAACCCGCGCAGCAGATTGTGCCGTCCCGTCGCGTCGCCGACATGGCAGGTAGCGCAGGTCTCCGGCGCGGTCTTGTTTCGTTTGGCCGCCTCGGCGAAGTGGCGGGTGATGTGGTGGGCATGGTCGAACTGGATGCGGGTTCGGCGCTTGTGCGGATAGCCCTCGAAAGGGGGATGGCCAGCGCCGAAGGCGTCGAACTTCAATTCATGGCAGGACTGGCAACGCGGGTTCGCCACGTGGCGCAGGTTCGCTTGCGTGCCGCCATGCTCGGCATGGCAGTTGGCACAGCCGATGCCGCCCTGCGTCTTCATCGGCGAGCTGAAAGCGGCGTTCGCCAATCGCAGATCGACGGGCGTGCTGTGCTCGGGGAAACGCTTCCGGGTCGCGTCGGTCAGGGCGGCCAGCTTGGATGGTTCGACGCTATGTGCGGCGAAGGGCTGATCGCCGTGCCGGTGACAGTTCAGGCAAAGCTTGCCGTCGCCCGCGTCCGCCTCGGGCAGGCCGGCGACGGCCTGGTGGATCCAGCCGACGGGGCCCTGCTTGAAGCCGTCATGACAGCCGCCGCAGTCGTCGATCTGCGCGTGGTGCATCGTCAGCTCGCCGGGCGATAACCAGGCGCCGACATTCTCCCGGCCGAACAGGATGGCCAGGATGCCGATGGTCACCACCGCCGCCCACCGCACCGCCGCGCCCCGCATTGCACGGAAGCTGCGAAGCGGTTGGCAGGGCCGGATCGGACGGCAGCAGCGCCCGTCGGGCAGCGGGCCGTCCGCACAGGCGCCGCCCGCGTGGTTGGCGCGGGTGCAAATCCAATTGTCGCCGTCCCGGCGCGGCTCGCATGCGGCCACGACGCGGCAATGACCACGCCGGTCCGGGCCGAGCGGGCAGGGCCGTCCATGCGCCAGGCGCCCGCAGACCCAGGGTTGGTTCGGGCGATGATAGGCGCCGTCGCCGGTGAGATCGCTTTCGCCGTCGATGCTCATGGGCTGGTGCCTGCGAACGCATGGACCAGGACCACATGGACGGCTATCAGCAGGACCGCCGAATAGGTCAGGGGAATGTGGGCGAACAGCCAGATCTTCAGCAGACGCTGCCAGGCGTGCTGGTGATCGAGGTCGTCCTTCGCGACGACGAGGCTTTGCAGTCGGGCCATGATGTCGCGCCCGCTCGGCGGCAGGTAGCGTTCGAGGTCGCGCAACTCGTCGAGCATTTGCACCGAGGCGCGGCGCGAGCCGAACAGATGGCTCCAGAAGTGCCGCGGCCCGAGGAAGAAGGCGCGCAGGCGCTGGCCGTAATAGTCGGCGATCGTGCCGAGTGCCGTCTCGTCGACGGAGCGGGTGACCAGCAGTTCCGCTTCACCGGCGATGCGGGCGCGGCGGATCGGTATGGTCTCGTGGATCACGGGCGCGCCCTGCTCCCCCAGTCGGCTCGGAACCAGGCGGGTAATGGCCAGGCCGAACAGGCCGCTCACCAGCACGCCGACATAGACGCACCAGAGTAGCGTTTCGAAGACGCCGCTCGGCCAATCCAGGCCGACATGGAGGGCGAACAGCCAGACGGCGAGAAAGCCGCCATAGACATGCAGCTGAAACCATGACGAGGCGCGGCCCAGCGGCAGCACCGGGATCTTCTTTCTGAGGTTGTAGGCCATCAGCAGCAGCGTGATGGCGACCAGCAGCCACCCGGTCGGAAAGCTGGCGTCGCGCAACATCGCCGCATACAACAGGATCGCCAGGGTCACGAGGACCAGCAGGATCGTGGTCAGCAGCGAGAAACGCCAGCGTCGGGTGCGCAGGTTCATGACCAGCGATCCGCCCATTCGGCCAGCGGGCGCGGGTCGCGCAGGCTGATCCGGACCAGGGCGTCGTGCGGACAGGCGCGTTGGCAGGCCGGCCCGCCCGGCTGGTCGTAGCAAAGGTCGCACTTGGTCGCCTTCAGGATCGGCTCGTGCGTTTCGGCATCGACGACGAGGGCGCCCGACTGATCGCGGATCCCGACCATGCGGATGTTGCCGTAGGGGCAGGAGGTGGCGCAGGTCCCGCAGCCGATGCAGGTCGCGTCGTCGATGATCACGGGGCCGGTCTGGTGGCGATGGATCGCCCCGGTCGGGCAGCCGATCAGGCACACCGGATCGACGCAGTGCATGCAGGCGTTGGTGATCTGCAGGTTGGCGTGCCGTTCGCCCTCGCGGCGAAAGCGCGGGTTGTTGTTGTGCGCCGTCGCACAGGCGCGAACGCACTCATCGCAGCCGATGCAGCGGTCGGTGTCGATGACCATGGTCTGTGTGCCGTTGATGGTTCGGCTGTCGACCAGGAAATCGACCAGCGACTGGCTGAGGCCGACATCGCCGCGCCGTTCGTTCCAGGGCGCCGGCCGTTCTTCCTCGATGACCAGCGCGTTCCGCTCCGCCTCGGTGAGGCGGGGGATGACATATTGTTCGACGATCGCCGTCGGCACCCGGATGATGTCGACGTAGCCGACGGCGCGCAGGCTGCGGGCGAACGTCGGCGGGCGTCCCTGCTCGATTTCCGCCAGGATCTCGGGCAGGCCGAAGACGTCGTTCCGGGTCGCATACCCGACGGTGCGGTGGCCGGCGTCGACCCGCTCGCTGATCCGCGCGAAGCCGGAGCGGATCATCAGCAGACCGTCGAGGTAGTGCCCTTCTTCCGCGATCACCGGTTCATGTGCGATCACCTCGCCGCCCACATCGGCGCGAATGCGCTTGAAGTCGTGGAACCAATCGAAGGTGCCATGGGTCTCGAACTGCACACGCCCGGCGATGGCGCGCATGGTGCCCGCGTCGAGATTGGCGAAGAGGGGTGATTCCGCCAGGTGTTGGACCAGGCTCCGTTCGCGATAGAGCGCGTCGATATACTCACGGAAGCGGGTGTCGCGGTGACGGATATCGCGGACACCCTGCCAGCGCACCTCGACGACATCGGTCACGGTTTCGGCGATGACCGTCGCCGTGCGGGGCGACCGTGCCATGGCCGCGATCTCACCGAACACATCGCCCGGGCCGAGCGCCGTCGTCTTATGCTGGCCGAGAAAACCTTCGACATTCTCGAGATAGACCCGGCTCTCCGCCGCCGCACCCCGAAGATTGACGCCGGAACCGATCGCCCGGTAGGCGTCGAGATCGCGGACCTCCGGTTCGACATCGTTGCGCCAAAGCTGGCGCAGCGCCGACCAGACGCCACGGCGCCGTTCGCGGACGTTCCGGCCCAACTCCTTGTCCGTCACCCGGTCCAGCACGACCCGGATCTTGCCCTCCTGGATGGCAAAGAGGGAGGAGCCGTAGTCGCCCTCGATGACGACGACGTCGCCGGGCTCGAAGCGGCGCAGGCGGGCATCGTTACGGATGATCTCGCGCAGCGGCAAACGGTCCGAGAACTGACCGGGATCGAGTTCTCGGAACAGAGGATGGTCGAGCACGGCATCGATTTCCGTCTCGCCCATATCGGCGCCGAACGGCCGATCCCAGCGGCGCGGCTGCTCGGTCCGTGTCTGCACCACCATGGCGTTCCGGCTCCCGTCCCGTGATCGCGCTCGCCGCGCTCAGCGCGCCGGCTTCGGCGTGCCCTTCCACTTCTTCTCGCCCGGCAAGGCCTTGTCGATACCGCCGAAGCCGGAACCGTCGTGCTTCATGGCGAGCGTCGTGGTAAGCGCGGCGATCTCGTCCGCCGCCTTGCTCAGCGCCGGACCGTTATTCAGCTTCAGCTTGGCGCCGGCGGCGACCTTGGCAATGGCCTCCATCTCCTTCGGTTTGCCGAGCAGCTCGCTCGCCTTGGCGAAGCGTTTGCGGGCGCGGTTGGCCCGTTTTGCCATGGCGACGGCGTAGCCCGCTTTCGCCGTGGCCTTGCCGACGGCACGAAGCGCCACTTCGAGTTCCACCGCCATGCCGATGACGAACATCAGCCGCTGCCGGTTATGGCTCGCCGGCGGATTGGCCTTGCCGTCGTTGTACCAGACGTTGTGGCGCACCTCGCCCTGCGACCAGGCGACCAGCTCGAAGCTGCTGCCGGCCGGATGCCCGCCGACGTTCACCAGCTTCTCCTGCGGGACCACGTGGCAGCTGTAGCAATTGCGGGCCAGGCGGGGGAGGTCGTGCGGGCGGATCATGCCGGCAGCTTCCGACTTGGCCCAGCGCGCCTTGGCCTCCGCCTTTGTTTCGTCGGCCTTCTTCTTTTTGCCGGAGAAGCTGGAATGCACCTTGATGTAATCGGCGCCGGAGGCATGACACGACTCGCAACTAATGCCGGCGATCGGTTCGGGCTTGCCGTCCTTGATCTGGTTGGTGAAGTGGCAGTCCAGGCAGATGCTGCCTTCCTTGATGCGTTTCAGGCCCATCTTGCGGGCGATCTCGATGCCCTTCTTGTTGCGGGGCATTTCGCGGAAGGTGGCGAAATGGTGCGTGTTGCGCCAGATCTCGGTGGTGACTTTGTGGCATTCCCCGCAGGCCGCCGGCCCGGTGGTCTTGGCCGGGTCGCGTTCGACCTGGGCCCGGACCCCGCCGGGGAGCGCGAGCAGCAGGACGGCCAGCAGGCCCAGGGCCGCCAGCGGAAGACTTCGGCGGGTATCGGTGGTCATGTGACGCATCCCCCTTGCTTGGATGATCTCGTTCGATTGCATTTTCGTCAGGCGTCCAGCACCAGCGGCCCGGAGGGCACGGCGATGCAGGCGAGGCAGGATCCGGCCTCCGGCGGTGATCCGGGACGGTGCAGATAATCCACCTCGCCACTCTTGATCGCGGTCAGGCAGGTCCCGCAACTTCCGCTCCGACAGCCGAAGTCCAGGCGCACGCCGTGCGCCTCGGCCAAATCGAGCAGGGCGCCCGCATCGGGTCGCCAATCGACGGTCTTGCCGGAGCGGTCGAAACAGACTTCGATCGCCGCCGCTTCGCCGGCCGCTTTCGCGGCGGCCGGTAGCGGGGCCGACTGGATCGTCTTGGCGGAAAACGCCTCGGAATGAATACGCTCGCCCGGAACCCCCCATTCCTCGAGGTCGGCTATCACCGTCGCGATCATCGGTGGCGGGCCACAAATGTAGAAGTCGTAGTTCTGCACGCCGAGAACTTCCCGGACGATCTCCACCCGGCAACGGCCTTCGTAATCATAATGCTCGCCGAGGCGGTCGTCAGGCTCGGGATCGCTGTAGAAGGTGACGATGTGGATGTTGGGATGATCGCGGGCGAGGTCGGCGAAATGCGCCCGCATGGCGTGACCCGATCCGCCGAGGACACCGTAGAACAGCCAGGTTTCGCGGTCGTCACCGCTGGCGGCGATGGTGTTCACCATGGACAGCAGCGGCGTGATTCCGACCCCGCCGGCAATCAGCGCCACCGGCCTCTCGCTCGTCATATCGAGTGTGAAGACGCCACCCGGCGCCCGGACATCGACGGTATCGCCGACCGCGAGGGCCTCGTGGAAAAAGTTCGAGCTGACCCCCCGCGGGGCGCTCGGCTCGTTCGGCGGCGGATCCAGGCGCTTGATGGTGACGCGGTAATACTCCCGCTCCAGCGGTGTCTCGGAGAGTGAGTAGCAGCGAATCACCGGCTTCGGCTGGTCGGGAATGCGCAGCTGGAAGGTGAGAAACTGGCCGGGATCGAAGGGCGGCAGTGGCTTGCGGTCGTGCGGCTCCAGGTAGAAGGAGACGACGTCCTTCGCTTCCTCTTCCTTGAGTGTCACGGTGAACTTGCGCAGGCCGGTCCAGGACAGCAGCTGTTTGTCACGTTCGACCTCGGCGGCGCGCAGCATCAGCGCGGCGCGGCGGCGAAAGAACTCCGCGTCGGCCGCATCGCGGCGACTGCGGTTGAGGCGGCCGCGCGCGTTGCCGATCAGGCTGATCGCCGTCTGCGCCACGGCACCCGCCAGGATCAGGCCGCCGCCGATTTCCAGCCAGCCGGGCATGCTCAGAACTGCACCGAGAATTCGGCCCGCAGCCCCGCGCCGCCGCCGGAATGCTGGTCCATCGAAAGGAAGCCATCCAAGGTCAGCACATAGCGATCGCTTATCGCCTGGCGCAGACGTGCGCCGACGGCACCCTGATTGTTCACGCCCCGGTCCGTGCCGACACGACCGCCGGCCTCCAGGATCAATTGGGTGCGCTCGTTGTTCCAGAACATCTGGTAGCCGAGCGCGGCGCCCACCACGTCGTCGGCCCGGTTCGAGAGCGCAGGGCCGTAGTCGCCGAGGCCGACGGCGGCGAACAGAATGCCGGTTCGCCCGAGCGGTCCTCCCGCATCACCGTCGCGGGATGCCGAATTGTAGCCGCCGAGCGCATAGAACGCGTCGAGGTAGAGGATGTCGTTGGAGGCGGTCGGCGTCGTCGAAAACTGGCCGAACAGCAACAACCCGTCGCTCACCCGCGCGTTCTCGTCCTCCAGCGCGAGTGAGACGTTGGCGCGCAGGTCGGTGTTGATCGTCTTGCCGAACATCGCGACCCGCTGCACGCTGCCGAGCCCGAGATAAAGTCCGTCCTGGCGTGCGTTCACATAGGCCGCGTCCAGGGTCAGGGTGGAGTTGCCCCAATCCCCCTCGGAGAACAGACCGAAAAGCTGCGCCGAATTGTCTTCGCGGTTGTCTTCCCGGTTCACCTCGTGAAAGGCCCAGAGCGCGGAGACCCGCGTGTCGATGCTGAAGCCCGGGATCATGATGGTATCGCGGGTCAGGCTGACGACATCCATCGAGTCGTTGATCATCAGTCCGTCCTGAAACAGGATCGGCTGGCGACCGACGGTGAAGCCGAGGTCGTAGAGGCCCCGGTCGTCGGGATCCAGGCGCGGGAAGATTTCGGCGATTTCTCCCTCGGCGAAGAAGTGGCTGACCCGGGCGTTGAATTCCTCGAAGCCGCCATCGGCGCTTCCCGGCTCGAAACGGCGACCGGTGAATTTGTTGCCCCGATGCAAGGGCTGCATGCCGAAGAGGATGCGTTCCGTGCCGCTCAGCCTCAGATTGGCGAACAGCTCGAGGCGGTTGGCCCATTCGAGGCTTTCCCGGCCGTTGGGATTGTCGTGATAGTTCAGTGCGGTCCGGTAGGAGCCGAAGACCCAGAGCGCCGGCAGCCAGACCGCACCGGTCGGCAACTCGATGCCCTTGGGCAAATTGCCGGTGCCGAGGAAGTCGGGACCGATCTCGATCAGCGGCGGCGTGCGCTGCGGCAAATCTTCCTCGGTCGCCATCGGAATGGGCTCGTCGGAGAGCGCGCTGCCCGCGCCATGGGCCCCGCCCGCGGCGAGCGAGACGGCGAGAAGCCCGGCGGCGGCGCGACGGGATAGCGGGAAAGTGCTTATTTGATCGTTACACTGATTTGCTGTTCGGCCACCAGATCGGCGCCTGCCACGACCCGGTCGCCGATTTCCTTCGGCGTCATGCCGAAGTCGAAGCCGACGGATTGGATATCGGCCAACAGGTTGACCGGGACCATCTGCGAGACGAAGCGGGCCTGGATCGTATAGGGGCCCGGACCGGTGAGCGCGGCGCCGTCGACCGCATAAGTCGCCGTCTTATGGCTGAGCGGCATGATGCCCATCTTGTGCTTGCGCGCGCCGCGCGGCCGGCCGTAGAGCGAGGTCGCGCGGACCTCCGGGCGGATGAAGGGCTGCGGCGAGATCGAGTGGTTGAGGGCCAGCACTTCCTCCCGCTCGCCGCCGCGGTTGAGACGCACGACGAAGCGGCTTTGCAGGCTGAACAGGTCCTCGTCCAGCGGCGCTTCGCCGTTGTGGACATAGAGCGAGTGGGAGTCGCGCACATCGCCGTTCGGATCCCGGTCGCCGGAGGCATAGACCAGCTTGCCGCCGGCGTCGCGAACCTCGATCTCCAGGAACATCAACCGCTCGGCATCGAAGCCGGTCGGGATGGCATGCCCGCTGGTGATGTTGTGCACGTCGACCTCGAAGCGGAGGCCGTCCGACGTCGCCTGGGTGACGCGGATCGGTTTTATCTCGAAGGCGTTGCGCAACACTTCGAGGCGCTGCTGTTTGGCCCAGTCCAGGCGGCGGAACTGCTCGTCCAGGATCTTGCGCGCGTCATAGCGATCGTCGGCGGAGATCCAGGACTCGGGGAAGGAATGGTCGAGGTCGACCTTATCCTCGAAGACGTCGGTCCCCCAGCCGGCTTCGTGATCGAATTGCAGCCATTCGCGCAGGCTCTTGAAATTGGCCGCCTCGACGTTGTGGGGGAAGAGGCCGGGGTGGATCACCGAATAATCCGGGCCTGCGAAGAAGTGGTTGGTGACCTTGCGCGGCCGCGTCGGCACGTCGCCGACGACGGCGGCCGGTGCCGTCTCGTAGCCCGCCGCGACACCCTGCACCTTGCCCATGTGACAGTCCTGGCAGCTGACCTTGTCGCCGGCCGCCTTCGATTGCTGGAACTCGGCGAACGCTTCCTCCAGGCGGAAACCGTTCAGCAGGGTGACGTCGTGGCAGCTGCCGCAGAAGCCGGGCTTGGTGAGCTGGAAGAACTGTTCGGCCTCCGTATGGATGGCGCGCCCGGGTTTGTCGCGTTCCGTGACCACGCGGTATTTCTGCGGCAAGGTGAGGATGCGTTTCAGCTCCTTGTCCCCGGTCGGCCCGTAGACGGGACTCAAAAGGTCGCCCTCGTTCAGGGGCAGACGGCCGGAGATCTTGCCGTAATCGCGATTGACCCGGTGGCAGACCGTGCAGGTGATGCCCTCGCGGCTGGTCGGATGGCGGTCCAGGTTCGAGGTGTAGACCGATTCCCCGAGGTTCATGCCGACCTGATTGTGGCACCGGATGCAGAAGTCGCCGTTGGTCCCGGCCGTCTTGGCGTTTACCGCCATCTGGAAGGCCATATAGATCGGGCTCAGCTGTGCGTAGGCATGCTGGGAGACGGACCACTGCTCGTATTGGCGGGGGTGGCAGGTCGCGCAAGCGTTGGCGGAGGGGTAGCGGGAGCCCGCGTCCTCGAACACGGCACGATGCAGCTCGGCGGCGGGCGGGCCGTCAGAAGCCTTCTCGTCCGCTGCCTCCTTCAGCAGGCTGCCGTCGTCGCCTTTTTTGTCGTCCTCGGAGAGCAGGCTGTCGCCGTCGTCCTTCTTGTCGTCTTCGGAGAGCAGGCTGTCGCCGTCGTCCTTCTTGTCGTCTTCGGAGAGCAGGCTGTCGCCGTCGTCTTTCTTGTCGTCCTCGGAGAGGAGGCTGTCGCCATCGTCCTTCTCGTCGTCCTCGGAGAGGAGGCTGTCGCCGTCGTCTTTTTTGTCGTCCTCGGAGAGCAGGCTGTCGCCGTCGTCCGTCTTCTTCTCGCCGTGACTGGCGGCATAATGGCGTGGTGCGACCGTCTCCGGGAACGGACGGACGGGCACATTGTCGGCGTCGACCCGGTCATAGACCGCGTCCCTGTCGGCGCTGACGAGCGTGGCCGACGCGAACAGCGCCAGCCCGGAGACCAGGATCATGTGGGCGTAACGACTAAGCATGAGCCTCTTCGCGCATTGTTTCTGTACCCGAGGTGTTCATCCAGGGCGCGCATTCTAGCCAAGGACGCGCGAGCTGGTCACCAGGGAATCTTATCAAGAGTGTGTCATCACGTGCCGTGATGCGCATCACGTCCGCCCGGAAATTTTCACCGGCATCGGTTTGTGGCGGCGGCCGGGCCGGCTAGACTCCGCCGGTGGACCGATGTGGATGCTGGGGTAGGGAGTGATTTGGCATGGCGGAAAGCTTCGACTTCGTGGTGGTCGGTGCCGGCTCGGCCGGCTGTATTCTGGCGAATCGGCTGAGTGCCGGGGGCGAGCACAGCGTCTGTCTGTTGGAGGCCGGTGGTCGCGATTGGAACCCCTACATCCACATTCCCGCCGGTTTCATCAAGCTCTTGACCAATCCCAGCGTCAACTGGCTCTACCAGGCGGAACCCAGCCATTGGACCGGCGGGCGGACCATCGACGTGCCGCGCGGCAAGACACTTGGCGGCTCGTCCTCGATCAACGGCCAGATCTACAATCGGGGCCAGCGCATGGACTTCGACACCTGGTCGCAGCGGGGAAATCGCGGCTGGGGTTATGCGGACGTCCTGCCCTACTTCAAGCGGTGTGAGCGGCGGGTCGGCGGCGCGGCGGACGATGATTTCCGTGGCCGCGAGGGCAATCTGACGGTGAGCGACCTCGGCTATACGCATCCATTGTGCGAGGCCTTCATCCGGGGCGCCGAATCGATCGGTATTCCGCGCAATCCGGATTACAACGGGGCACGGCAGGAGGGTATCTCTTACGTGCAGCGGACCCACCAGGGCCGCACGCGGATGAGTTCGGCCCGCGCCTTCCTTGGCCCGGCTAAATCCCGCCCCAACTTGACCATCCGCACCGGCGCCCATGCCACCCGCCTGCTGTTCGAGGGCAAGCGGGCGACCGGCGTCGAGTATGCCAAGGGCGGGCGCGGCGGCGCCACGGTCGAGGTGCAGGCCCGGCGCGAGGTCATCGTCGCCGGCGGCGCCATCAACTCGCCGCAGTTGCTGCAACTCTCGGGTATCGGGCCCTCCGGCCTGCTGGGCGAGCTGGGCATCGAGGTGCGCCATCATCTGGCGGGCGTCGGCGAAAACCTGCGCGACCACTACGCGCCGCGTTTCTCGATGCGGGTGAAGAACGCCGAGACCCTCAACGAACGCAGCCGCGGGCTGAACCTCGCCGGCGAGATCGCCAAGTACCTGTTGGGCGGCAAGAGCATCGTCAACCTCTCCCCCTCCATGGTCTACGGCTTCTGGCATTCGGACGAGGCGGCGCGCAGCAACGACCTGCAGTTCATCTTCACGCCGGCGAGCTACAAGGTCGGCGTGCACGGCCTGCTGGACGACCATCCGGGTTTCACGACGGCCTGCTGGCAGCACCGGCCGCTTTCCAAGGGCTGGATCCGGGCCCGTTCGGCCGATCCCTTCGAAAAGCCGATGATCCAGCCGAACTATCTCGACCATGAAGAAGACCGGCGGATCACCGTACAGGCCATGCGCTTCGCCCGCCGGCTCATACATACGGAGGCGATGCAGCCCTATCTCGACGGCGAGGAGTATCCGGGCGAAGCGGTGCAGAGCGACGACGAGCTGCTGGAGGCGGCGCGACATTACGGCTCGACCACCTTCCATGTCATGGGCAGCTGCCGCATGGGCCCGGCCACGGACCCGACGGCGGTGGTCGACGACGAGCTGCGCGTACACGGGACGGAGGGGCTCAGGGTGATCGATGCCTCGGTCATGCCGGTGATGCTGTCCGCCAACCTGAACGCCGCCACCATGATGATCGCCGAAAAGGGCTCGGACATGGTCCTCGGAAAGCCGGCGTTGGAGCCGATCATCATGCCGGAGTGATGTGTTTCGGCAGCGACAAGTTGCTTTCGCGGGCAAATCGCTGGAGACTCCGACGCGAACCATGAGTTTGAGCGAAACCGGGAAACCCTACCGTGGAACGTGATTCAACGGACGATCTCAGCCGGATCGAGCTGTTGTCGAAACTCGACAGCGAGACCCTGCGCAACCTGACGCGGCGCTGTCGCTGGCGTCGGATCGCCGCCAAGGAGACCATCGTCGACAGCGACGACGATCAGGGACACGACGTCTTTTTCGTCGCCGAGGGCCGGGTCCGCATCGTCAACTTCTCGCCCGCGGGAAAGGAAATCGCCTTCGCCAACATTCCCCAGGGCGGCTATTTCGGCGAGCTGGCGGCGCTGACCGACCGGCCGCGCACCGCCAGCGTCGTGGCCGTCACCGCCTGTCGTATCGCCTCCCTCGCGCCGTCGATCTTCCGCCAGCTGTTGCTCGACCACCCCGAACTCGGCATCGATGTGATCCGTCAGCTGGGCGAAATCGTCCAGCAGTGCGATCAGCGGATCATGGACCTCAGCACGCTCAGCGCGGTCCAGCGCGTCCATGTCGAGCTGTTGAACCAGGCCGAGGTGGACGAGAGCAATCCGGAACAATGGATCATTCGCCCCTTCGGCACCCACTCCGAGATCGCCGCCCACGCCAGCACGACCCGGGAGACCGTCGCACGCACCATGACGGCCCTTTCCGTCGCCGGCATCGTGGAGCGCAAGGGCCGCGAACTGTTCATCTACGATCACGAGCGGCTGGAAGAAATGGTCGAAAGCGGCGCCGCCCAGATGCTGGCCGCGAGATAGCCGCGCCGCCTGACCCCGGCTACTTCACCCATTCCATGAGCATCGTGAAAGGGGTTTCGGCGTATCTTTCCACCCGGTCGGTTGGGCCGCCGACGGGTGCAGGCTCGTCGAAGAAGGTCAATCGCAACCCTTCCGCCAGCAGCGCCGACATGTAGGTGCCGAGCGGCCTGTGCCAGTTGCGAATGCGCACGCCGTCCCATTCGAACCAATCCGCCCTTTCCTCGAGATAGCGGCCCAAGGGGTGGTGGCGACGGCCGTCCTCACCGGTGATCCAGCCGATCGTTCCGTTGGAGGTGAAGAAGCTGGTGAGGTTGGCGATCAGAAGCGTTCCGCCGGGCCCGAGGACCCGAACGGCCTCGCGGATCGCGAGGTGAATGTCCTCGATATCCATCAGGCTGAGATAGAAGACGACGAGCTCGAAATCGCCGTCGTCGAACGGCAGCGCCTCGGCATAACCGGTGAGATAGCGGCCGTCCGGATCCCGGCTTCGCGCCTGATCGATGAACGGCCCGACCGGATCGATGCCCGTGGTCTGGACGCCATGGCGGGCCATCATGCGGCAGAAGCGTCCTTCGCCACATCCGACGTCCAGCATCGTCGCGGCCCGGGATCCCAAGGCGCGCTGCACCATCAGGGAATCGAGGATGAACTCCCGTGCGAAATCGCCCGTATCGGGCATTCGGTCCAACCAGGCTTGCGATGAGCTGAGCCAACCGTTTTCGTCTGGATCTCTATCCGTCATGGAAGCGCCTCGGGCAGGAATTAGACGAACTTTCTCGGGATCTGGCGCCGCCAGGTCTGTTCATGGACTGGCGTTTCGTCCTCGAAGGCTTCGAGGCGGCCTTCCAGGTAGAAGCGTTCGCCGTCGGCGGTCAGGCTCGTGTGCGCCTCCGTGCGAACGTTCCAGTCGCCGCGGGCAAGCGTTTGCGTCCAATGGCATTCGGCCCGGGCGCTCAACGGGTCGTCGGGTTGGATGCGGTAGCGCTCTCGCGCCCGGCTGCCGGTGACGAGGCCGTGGTCCGCATGGCGGTAAGCGCCGAAATCGTCCAGCAAGGTCGTCACTTCCGCGCCGTCCGCGAGATCGACCCGAACCTCGCGCCGGTGCTCGGGCGCGCGCAGCTCATGGAGTTCGAGCGGCGGGGCCGTCTCGGCGGGCGGCATGTCCGCCGGGCGCCATTCAGGGCCGGCGCGGGGAACGTCGAGGCTGGCGGAAGCGGTGTGGACGATGACCTGCGTGGGCGCGGCGCTCGGCCAAAGCAGCGGCCAGTAGCTGGTCGACAGCGCGAGCCGCAGGCGATGTCCGGCCGGTACACGGTAGCCGATGTCGTCCATCTGCAGGGCGATCCGGTAGCGCCGCCCCGGTTCCAGGGGCATCGGTTCCCCATGGCCGTCGCGGTGACAGAGGTTCAGCACACCGTAGGTAATCCGGGTCGAGGCCCCGTCGGGGTGGAGATGGCAGAGCCTCGCCGCCAGCAGCGCCTGGGGGCGATCCACTTCGACATCCAGGCACACGCGCGGTGCGCCCAGGATATCGATCGGTGCGGCGAGCGGCGCGCCGTCGAAGCAGAGCGAGCGGCCGTCGTCCTCGCGCTGATCGCCCGGCCAGTCGGGGCCGAGCCAGATGGCGCAATACTCGCCGCCCCGGCTGCCGACGGTTTGTGGTGAGCGGACCGTCAGGGTCGCATCCGCGCCGGGCTTGTCGAGGAGCCGCCCCGGGCCGAGGTGATAGCGATGATCGCCGGCGCCCGGCATGCCGCCCAGCCAGCGGCCGGCGCGGCTCTCGTAGAACGTGCGAGGGCGAACGCCGTCCATCAGATAGGCGCGAAGTGGGGGATCGGCCTCGACGCCCGTATCGATATCCTTCAGCCAGCGATCGAACCAGCGCAGCGCTTCTTGCAGGAACCCGCCCGCCGGTTCCGGCACGGCGAAGTGGGGATATTTGTGCACCCAGGGCCCGATGATGGCGCGGCAGGGCGTCTCCAGGCCGGCGAGCAGCCGGGGAATGGCATTGCGGTAGGCATCGCCCCAGCCGCCGACCGCCAGGACGGCGGCCTGGATGGCGCCGTAATCCTCGGTGATGGAGCCATGGCGCCAATAGGCGTCGCGGTGTTGGTGGTCGAGCCAGAGGGCCGGCAGAAACGGCATCTTTTCCAGCCGTTCGAGCCAGGCCGCGCGCCAGCCCTCGCCATACAGCAGCGGATCGGGCGGGCGGGAGGAATAGGACAGCATGGTGGTGCCCCAGCCCAGGTTCTCGTTCAGCAGGCAGCCGCCCTTGTAATGAATATCGTCGCCGTAGCGGTCGTCGGTGGAGCAGAGCGTAACCACGGCCCGCAGCGCTGTCGGCCCGCGGGCGGCCACCTGCAATCCGTTGAAGCCGCCCCAGGAGATCCCCATCATGGCGACCCGGCCGGTACACCAGGGCTGCCGCTCCAGCCAATCGATCACCTCGAGTGCGTCGTCCTGTTCCTGCACGGCATATTCGTCGGCCATCAGGCCGTCGGAATCGCCGTTGCCCCGCATGTCGACCCTGAGGCAGGCATAGCCATGGCCGGCGAGATAGGGATGGGTGAGCTGGTCGCGCACCGCCGTCCCGTCGCGTTTGCGGTAGGGCAGGTATTCGAGGATTGCCGGCACGGGATGCACTTCGGCGCCCTCCGGCAGCCAGAGGCGGGCCGCGAGACGGCAACCGTCGGCGAGGGTAATCCAGAGGTGCGGTACCTCGCGCACGGCATGGGGGAAACTGTCGACGATGGTCAACGGCCCGTCTCCTTCGAGATTTGCCGCAGCTTAGCGACTTCGGCCGGCGGAATCCGCTTCGCCGCGGCCGCGTTGCTGCACTATCCTCGTGACCGACGACACGGCGAGGGAGGACGACATGAGCTGGCACGGCACATCGGTGGTGGCGCCCGACCATGGCTTGCCGGAGGTCGCCGAGGTCGACGTCTGCGTCGTCGGCGGCGGTGCGGCCGGCGTCGCGGCGGCGGAGACGGCGGCGCGCCATGGCCTCTCGGTCCTGGTGATCGAGCGCTATGGCTTTTGCGGCGGCAATGCGGTCGCCGGCCTCTCCGGCACGATCTGCGGCCTCTATCTCTCCAGCGAACGGAATACCAATCGCCCGGAACAGGCGGTCTTCGGCTTTGCCGAACGGTTTCGCGCAGGCATGGCGGCGGCGGGCGGCATCACCGCGCCGCAGCGCTATGGTGCCACCTGGACCGTTACGCACGATCCCCTGGTCTGGCGCGAAGTCGGCGAGGCCTTCCTGGTCGATGCCGGGGTGCGAGTGCTCTACCACGCGATGATCACCGGCGTGGTGCGGGAGGACGACACGATCCGGGGCCTGGTGGTCGACAGCAAGGCGGGGCGCGGCGTCGTCCGGGCCCGCCGGGTGATCGATGCCAGCGGCGATGGCGACGTCGTCTTTCGTGCTGGCCTCGGCTTTACCATGGGCCAGGACGGTACGGTGCAAAATCCGACCATGATCTTCCGTCTGGCCGGCGCGGACGTTGCGCGTTTCCTTGAATACTGGGGTCCCGACACGATCTCCGGCCCGCAAGTTCAGGGCCTGTTGAAACGCGAGCACGAGGCCGGGCGCTACGACCTGCCACGGGGCAAGATCTGGCTGTTTCCGACACCGCGGCCGGGCGAGGTCCTGTGCAACGCGACCCGTCTGATCGGCCGCGACGGCCGCATGCTGGATACCACCGACCCCTGGGATCTGAGCGAGGCGGAGTTCGTCGGCCGCGCCCAGGTGCGCGAATACGCCCGATTCCTGAAAGACCATATCCCGGGCCTGGAGGCGAGCTTCGTCAACGATACCGGCGTCCAGGCCGGTATTCGCCAGAGCCGTTCGATTCAAGGTGTCGAGCGGCTCGCCAATGCGGACGTCACCGGGCGGCGCAAGCGGACCGACGGCATCGCCCGTTCCCCCTGGCCGATCGAGCTGCATGTCGGCGACCGGCCGAAGTTGGAATGGCTGCACGACGACGTTTACGAGGTGCCCTACGGGGCGCTTGTCCCGGCGGTGGGGGAGAACCTCAGGGGAATCGCATTTGGAATTGCCTTGACGTGCGTGTTTGATCTTGAGGTATTGGCGCGAATCGATTCTACCCGGTCTTTTCACGGGTGGAGGTTGCGATGGAAGGCTTTCTGGAGTGCTTTGAGGGTCTCGAGGATCCGCGGACTGGCAATGCCGGGCGTCACGATCTGCTGGAGATCTTGACGATCGCCCTGTGCACGGTCCTCTCGGGCGGTCAGACGGCGGTCGACATGGCGATCTTCGCGCGTGAAAAGGAGGCGTTCCTGCGGGGATTTCTCGTACTCGAACATGGCGTGCCGAGCCACGACACCTTCAGCCGGGTGTTCCGGTTGCTGGATCCGGAGGCGTTCGGCGCCTGCTTCCAGCGCTTCATGGCGCGCTTTTCCGAGACCTGCCAAGGGGTCATTGCGATCGACGGCAAGGTGGTGCGGCGATCCTACGACAAGGCGAGCGGCACGTCGGCGCTGCATATGGTCTCGGCCTGGGGCTGTGATCAGCGGCTGGTGTTGGGGCAAGTCGCCACCGACGCCAAGTCCAACGAGATCACCGCCGTGCCGAAGCTGTTGAAACTATTGAGCCTCGAGGGGACGATCGTGACCGTGGACGCCCTCAATTGCCAGCGCGCCATCGCCAGCCAGATTATCGAGCAGGGGGGTGACTACGCCCTGGCGTTGAAGGGCAATCAAGGCACGCTGCATGACGACGTGAGAACCTTCCTCGACGATCCGAAAGCCGAAGCGACCACCACCGACACCACGGTCGATGGCGATCATGGCCGCATCGAGACCCGTGCCGCTCTCGTCTCCAGCCACGTCGAGTGGCTGCAAGAGCGCCATCATTGGCCGGGCCTGAAGGCGGTCGCCAAAGTCACCCGGACCCGCGAGTGCGCGGAGAAGACGTCGAGCGAAACCGCCTACTACCTGCTCAGCCAGCCGCTCGACGCCGAGCGCTTCAATCCCGTTGCCCGGGCGCACTGGGGGGTCGAAAACCGCCTGCACTGGTGCCTCGATGTCCAAATGAACGAAGACCAAGACAGAACCCGCAAAGACAATGGACCGCACAATCTCGCCGTCCTGCGCCACATGGCGCTCAATGTCATGCGAAAGGATCCACGAAAAGACTCGCTGCGCGCCAAGTTCAAAATCGCCGCTTGGAACAACGACTATCTCCTGTCACTCCTCGGCAAATTCTGAAATGCGATTGCCCTGGGGAGAACCTGATCACGGCCGGACGGTGCCTGTCGGCGGAGCACGAGGCGCTCGCCTCGTCCCGGGTGACGGCGCAGTGCTTTTCCTATGGCCAGGCGGCGGGCCTCGCGACGCTGGCGTCGTTGCGCGACGACGTCGCCTACCGCGATATCGCGGGCGAAGAGGTGCGTGCCATGCTCGACGCGGACGGTGCCCGGCTGGAGGGTTGAATGCGGCAGCTCGCGATCCTGGTCGTGGTGGTGCTGGCGGCGTGGCCGGCCCGGGCCCGGGACGGCGCCGTCGACCTCGCGCTCGTGCTGGCGATCGATTGTTCCTATTCCATCGATGCGGCGGAGTTCGACCTGCAACGCCACGGCCTCGCCGCCGCCTTTCTCGATCCCCGGGTAATGCGCGCCGTCCGCGGCGGCGAGTTCGGCGCCATCCGGGTGACCGTGGTGCAGTGGTCGAGCCACAGCTCGCAGGTCCAGGCCATTCCCTGGATCCGCGTCGCCGGTCCCGCCGACGCCGCGGCCCTGGCCGCGCGGCTGGTCGCCATGCCACGGCGGACGCAGGACGGTGGCACCTCGATCTCGGCCGCACTCGACTTCGCGCGCGGCCTGCTGGTCGAGGCGGGTGTGCCTGCGAAACGGCGGGTGATCGATGTCTCCGGCGACGGGCGCAACAACAACGGCCGCGGGGTGCGTCCGGCGCGAGATGAGGCGCTGGCCGCCGGCATTACCATCAACGGCCTGGCGATCCTTGATGCCGTACCGACCCTCGACTACTACTATCGGCGCGACGTTCTGGCGGGGCCCGAGTCCTTCGTCGTGCCGGCTGCGAGCTGGGCCGATTACGGCGATGCGATCCTGCGCAAGCTGGTGCGCGAGATCACCGGCAGCCTGTTTTCGCAGGCGGGTAAGCGATTTGCCGAGGCGGGCGGGGAGAACTGGCCATGAAAATCACCGGCATCCGGGATCTGCATTGCGATGCGGGCTGGCGCAACCTGTCGTTCCTGAAAATCGAGACGGATCAAGGCCTCGTCGGCTGGTCCGAGTATAACGAGAGCTACGGCGCCAAGGGGCTGACGGCGGTCATCCATTCCCTCGCCTCGGGCCTGATCGGCGAGGATCCGCGCCCGGTCGAGCGGATCATGGCACGCCTTTACGCCAAGACCCGGGCGGCGCCGGGCGGCTTGAACCAGCAGGCGATGGCGGCGATCGAGAATGCGCTGGTCGACCTCAAGGCCCGGGCGCTGGAGATTCCGGTTTATGAGCTGCTCGGCGGGCCGGTGAACGATCGCCTGCGGCTCTACTGGTCGCATTGCGGTTCCTACCGGGTCGATCATGCGGCGACCATGGGCGTTCCCCCCTTGCGCAACCTCGACGACGTGCGCGACCTCGGCGCCCATGTCCGCGACCAGGGCTTCGGTGCGCTGAAGACGAATATCTTCCTCTTCGACGAGGGTGAGCCCTTCATGTACATGCCGGGCTTCACCCGCTCGGACGGCTGGCCGGAACTGAACTGGAGTCCGCGGCTGATCCGCGCGATGGATGCCCAGCTCACCGCCTTTCGCGAAGGCGCCGGCCCGGATGTCGAATTCCTCCTCGACCTCAATTTCAACTTCAAGACCGAGGGCTACGTCCGGGTTGCCCGCGCGCTCGAGGAACACGGCCTCATGTGGGTCGAGATGGACATCTACGATCCGCGCGCGCTGGCCAACATCCGCAACGCCATCACCACGCCGGTCGCCAGCTGCGAGTCGCTCTATGGCCGGCGCGAGTTCCGTCCCTTCCTCGAAAACTATTCGATGGACGTGGCGATCGTCGACGTGCCCTGGAACGGCATTCTCGAATCCCTGAAGATCGCCCGCATGGCCGAAGCCTTCGAGGTCAACTGCGCGCCGCACAACTTCTATGGCCACCTGTCGACGCTGATGAGCGCACATTTCTGCGCTTGCCTCACCAACTTCCGGATCATGGAAATCGATATCGACGACGTGCCCTGGAAGGATGATCTGGTGAGCGAACCGCCGCGGATCGAGAACGGCCACCTCATCCTGCCGACCGGCCCGGGCTGGGGCGCCGAAATCGACGAGGCCGCCATCGCCCGCCATCCGCCCAAGTAGGGCGGAGGCCTACCACTCGATCGTGCCGCCGTCGTAACGCAGGAAGCTTCCCGTCATCTCCGGCGTTAATTCGGCGAGGCGCGCGCGCATGCCGGCGACGCTTTCCGATACGGCGATCTGCCCGCCCTTGCGGGTTTCCGTGGCGACGGAGCCGGGGTGGAGAGCCACGGCTGTAATGCCGCTCGGCGCGAAGTCGATCGACAGGCTTTTGACCGCCATGTTGAGCGCGGTCTTCGAACAGCGATAGGCATAGTGGCCGCCCGAGCTGTTGTCGCCGATCGAGCCGGAGCGGGTCGAGAGGAAGGCCATGCAGCGCATCTCGCTACGTGCGACATGCGCCTCGAAGGCACCGGCGACATAGACCGGGGCCACGGCGTTCACGCGCATGACCCGGGTGAACTCGTCGATGTCGGGCAGTTGCAGGGTGCCGGGCCCGTCGGGCGCGAAGCTCGCGGCGTTGGAAATCAGCAGGTCGATCGCCTCGTCGCCGAGCCTGCCCGCCAGCGCGGCGAGGCCGGCCTCGTCGGTGATGTCGAGGCGGTGAAAGTGCACATCCGCGCCGAGAGCGCCCAGCTTGTCCTGGCTCGCTTCGTCCAGGCAGATGGCGTGCACACGCCAGCCCTCGGCGGCGTATTGCCGCGCGAACTCGAAACCAATTCCATAGTCGCAGCCGGTGATCAGGGTGGTGGGCATCGCTGGCTCCTATTGTTGATCGCCCGCCCGTGCTATTGGGCTCGTCGACGTGAGAGGAGCAAATCTAGCATGGACACGGAACCGATCGGCGAGATCGTCGATTACTGGCTGGGGCCGGCCCTCGACGGCCCCGAGGCGACAGCGGGACGCCGGGATTGGTGGTACCGCGGCGGCCCCGCGGTCGATGCGGAGATCGAAGCGCGCTTCGGCGACCTGGTGGCCAAGGCCATTGCCGGGGAATTCTCGCACTGGCCCGCGACCGCGGATGGCGCCCTGGCGATGATCCTGCTGTTGGATCAGTTCACGCGCAATCTCTATCGCAACACGCCAGAGGCCTATGCCGGAGATGCACGGGCCTTTCAAATCGTCAACGCCACGATCGAGAAGGGCCTGGATCGGATGTTGCACCCGGTTTCGCGGATCTGGCTCTACCATCCGTTTCATCATGCGGAGAGCCTGCGCGACCAGGATCACGGCATCGCCTTGCTGCATACGGTGCATGCGGCGGCGCCGGAGGCCTGGAAACCCGTGGTCGAGCGCTCGATCGAGGGCTGGGGCCGCCACCGCGATATCGTCGCCCGCTTCGGCCGCTTTCCACATCGAAACGAGGTTCTGGGTCGGGAAAGCACGGCCGAAGAGATCGCCTACCTGGCGGACGGCGCCGAGACCTTCGGCCAGGGCCCGGCAACGGCGAACTGACCGACCATCCTCGATTGTCGCACCGGGGACGGTTTGTTAGGGTCCGCGCCAAGCCGCTGTTGCGTCGGCGGAGCGGTCATAGCGGGTAGATATCGATGGGGCGTTTGGTCATTCGCGGAACGGCGTGGGCCCTCTTGCTCGCCGTGTTTCTCGTCGGTGGTGGCGCGCGGGGGCAGGAGGCACTGCTTCTGCCGGTGCCCCAATTCGGCGCCGGTCCGGCGGCATTGCACGGCGCCAAGGACTTCATCGCCCTGTTGAACGCGCGTGACGGCGGCATCGGCGGCGTCGCGCTCGAACTCATCGAATGCGCGGACCGTAAATCCTGCACCTCGGGGGCGCGGAAGCCATTGGTCCTGTTTCCCTCTCCGATCGAGCATGCGGGACTGCGGGTGGCCGACGGCATTCCCGTCCTGGCGCTCGGCCACGGCCGTCCCGCGATCGCCGACGGCCGTGTCTTCGAATGGCATTTCAACGCGCCGGCCAGTGCGGCCAGCCAGGCGAGCGCGCTTGTCGGTCATCTCGCGCGGGCGAGTGGCGGCCCGCAACGGCTGAAGGGGCGAAAGCTCGCCCATCTCCATCTCAACACGCCCTACGGCAAGGCTGCCAATCGGACACTGGAAGCGCTCGCCCGGCGATATGGCCTCGACTTCAAGGCCCTGGCCGTGCAGCCGCCGGGTGGGGAACAACGGGCCGTATGGCGGGAAGTCGGCCGCTTCGAGCCGGATTTCATTTATCTGTCGGGTTGGGGGGAGATGACGCGGGCCGCACTCGCGGGTGCCGCCGAACTGGACTTTCCGATGGATCGCCTGATCGGCAATCTCTGGTCGGCCTCGGCGGACGAAGTCCGACCGTCCGGCCGCGCGGCGCTCGGCTATACCACCGTGACGTTTCACCCCGCCGGTCCCTGGGGTCGCCTGCACGACGACATTCGCCGGCACGTCTACGACGAAGGCCAGGGCGCGGCCGAAGACGCCGCGGGAATCGGAGGCGTCGCCTACAATCGTGCGATCTTCGCGCTCGCCATCGTGGTGGAAGCGATACGGCGCGCCCAGGATCGTTTCGCCACGCCTGGGGTGAGCGCCCAAGAGGTGCGCTGGGGGCTCGAGAACACGGACATATCGGCGGAACGCTGGAGCGCAATGGGCCTGGCCGGGCTAGCGCCGCTGCGCCTCGGCTGTCGTGACCACGAGGGCGCGAGCCCGGTGTTGTTCCAGCAGTGGGATGCCCGGGTGGGCGAATGGAAGATCGTCAGCGATTGGACCCCGGTGATGCCGGAGGTGCCCCGGGCCGAAGCCGAGGCGGACGCTGCGGCCTTCGCCCGTTCAGAGGGCATAACCCCGCGGGCTTGCGAGGCGGGCCGCTGACGGGTCGCGTCGCCGGGGACCACGAATTTCGCTACAGTGACCAGCCAGGCCCCGTCGACCGGTTCGGCGCTTACGAGGGAGATGTTGTCCATGGCCGCTGACGAGCACTATGACGAGCTCGAAACCCGCGATCCCGAAGCCCGGCGGGCGCAGCAGATGGAAGCGCTGCGAGCGCAGATCGCCCACGCCAAGGCGAAGACCGATTTTTTCGCCGCGCTGCTGGCCGACATCGCCCCGCAAGACATCACGGACCAGAAGAGCCTCGCCACCCTGCCGGTAACCCGCAAACCCGATATCGCCCGTGCCCAGGAGGCGGCACCACCGTTCGGCGGCCTCGCCGCACGCGACGCCGGACATGCGCCCCAAGTCTTCATGTCGCCGGGCCCGGTCTACGAGCCGGGCGGCGGCAGACCGGACTATGGCCGTTTCGCGCGTTGTCTTTGGGCCGCCGGCATGCGGCCCGGCGATCTGATTCACAACACCTTCGCCTACCACCTCACGCCCGCCGGCGCGATGGTCGAGAATTCGGCGCATGCGATGGGCTGCAGCGTCTTTCCCGGCGGCGTCGGCAACACGGAAATCCAGGTCCAGGCGATCGGCCGCCTGCGCCCGCGCGGCTATGTCGGCACGCCGTCCTTCCTGCGCATCCTGGTCGAGAAGGGGGACGAGATGGGCGTCGACATGTCGTCCCTGCAATGCGGCGTGGTCGGTGCCGAGGCCCTGACGCCCGCCGTGCGCGACCTGCTGAGCGCGCGCGGCATCGAGGTCACCAACAGTTATGGCACCGCCGATATCGGCCTCATCGCCTATGAAACCTCGGCGCGCGACGGCATGCTCGTCGACGAGGGTATCCTGTTCGAATTGGTCGAGCCGAACGGCACCGAGCCTGTCGCCGAGGGCGAGGTCGGCGAGATCGTCGTCTCCACGTTCAATTCCGTCTATCCGCTGATCCGCTACGGCACCGGCGATCTCAGCCAGCTCCTGCCCGGCCGCAGCCCTTGCGGGCGCAGCAACACCCGGATCCGGGGCTGGATGGGGCGGGCCGATCAGTCGGCGAAGTTCAAGGGCATGTTCGTGCATGCTTCCAACGTCATGGAGCTGGCCGCGCGCCACCCCGAGATCAAGAAGGCGCGCCTAGTGTTGGAGAACCCGGACAGCGTGGACCAAATGACCTTGAAGGTCGCCGTTTCCGAGGCACGCAATGGACTGGCCGCGGAGATCGAACAATCGATCCAGAACGTGCTCAAGCTGCGCGGCGCGGTGGCCATCGTCGAGGCTGGCGATCTGCCGGACGATGGCCGGGTGATCGACGACGCGCGCAAGCTGGATTAGGCGTGGCTGCCGGGGCGTTCACGTGACACTCGCGGTGGAAGCGCTCGCCTGTCGGCGGGGGGAAAGGCTGGTCTTCGAGGGGCTGGCCTTCGAGTTGCCAGCCGGCGGTGCCCTGTTGTTGACCGGGCCGAACGGTAGCGGCAAGAGCACGCTGCTCCGTTGCCTTGCCACGCTGCTGCCCGTCGAGGCCGGCCAGGTGCGCTGGGCCGGCGTCGATATCGCCGCGGATCTCGATGCCTACCGCCGACATCTGGCCTATATCGGCCACCTGGACGCGGTGAAGCCCCTGTTGACCGTGCGCGAGAACCTCGCGTTCTGGGCGCGGCTCGCGGCGGCCGGCGACGATGCCGTCGAGGCCGCGCTCGCGGCGTTGCAGATCGCACGGCTCGCCGAGGTGCCGGCCGCCCGGCTTTCGGCCGGCCAGCGCAAGCGTGTCGCGCTCGCCCGCCCGTTGCTGGGGAACGCCGCGCTCTGGCTGCTGGACGAGCCGAGCGTTTCCCTGGACGCCGACGGGACCGACCGCCTCGCCGGATTGATCGAGGCCCACCGGGCGGAGGGCGGCATGGCGATCATCGCCACGCACCTGCCCCTCGACCTGGCAGCGGCGGAGACGCTGCGCCTGGGTGCCGCGTGATGGGCGGGTTCTGGACCATCGTCGCCCGTGATCTGCTGCTCGCGCGCCGGCAGGGCGCGGCGACCCTGTTGGTGGTCGTCTTTTTCGCCATGACCGTGACGCTTTTCCCCCTCGGCATCGGGCCGGAGCGGGTGGTCCTCGCGCGCATCGCTTCGGGCGTCGTCTGGGTCGCGGCCTTGCTGGCGACCTTGATCGCGCTCGATCGGATGTTCCAGGCGGACCACGAGGACGGCACTCTCGAACAGCTGCTGCTCGCGGGGCCGGCGCTGGAACTCGTCGTCCTGGCCAAGGCGCTCGCCCATTGGCTGAGCTCGGGCCTGCCCCTGATCCTGGCGGCACCGGTGATGGCGCTCTCCCTGCATATGGACGCGCGCGGCCTGCTGGTCCTGCTGGCGGCCATGGGGCTCGGCACACCGATTCTGAGTCTGGTGGGTGCCATCGGCGCGGCGCTCACCGTCGGGTTGCGCCGGGGCGGCGTGCTGATCACCCTGCTGGTCCTGCCGCTCTACCTGCCGGTGCTGATCTTCGGCGTCGGCGGCACCGAGGCGGCGATCCTGGATACGTCGATCCGCCCGCATCTGCTGCTGCTGGGCGCCGGCCTGCTGGGCGCCATTGCGCTCACCCCCTGGGCGGCCGCGGCGGCCTTGCGTCTCGCCCTCGAATGAGACGCCACAATGGCGAGATGTGCCACGTCGCAATGAGAGGAGTGCGGGAATGAATATCGAAGCCATGGGTCGTGAGCTCGACCGCCTGCTGGGCGAAGCGGTCGCAGCGGGGGAGGTGGCCCATGCGGCCGGTATCGTCACCCGGGCGGACGGGCCGATCTGGCAGGGTCACGCGGGTCCGCGCCGCTTGGATGAAGCAGCACCCCTCACGGCGGACACGGTGTTCTTGATCCACTCCATGACCAAGCCGCTGACGGCGGCGGGCGTCATGGGGCTGGTGGAGCAGGGCCGCCTCGACCTCGACGAAGATTGCGGCCGGCTGCTGCCGGCGCTCGCCGAGCCGAAAGTGCTCGAAGGGTTCGCGGCGGACGGAACACCGCGGCTGCGCGCCGCGCGGGGGAAGATCACGTTGCGCCGCCTACTGACCCATTCGTCGGGCTTCGTCTATGACATCTGGAATCCCAACCAACTCGCCTGGCAAGAGGCGAGCGGCATCGGCCGGGAGGACTTCTACGACGATCCGGCCCACTGTCCGCCGCTCGGCTTCGATCCCGGCGCGCGATGGGAATACGGCATCGGCATCGACTGGGCCGGCAAGGTGCTGGAAGCGGCGACGGGCGAGACCTTGCACGACTATCTGCGCGACAATTTGTTCGGCCCGCTCGCCATGACCTCGACGGGATATGTGCCCGACGCGGCGATCACGGCCCGGCTGGCGGGCGTGCACCAGCGGGGTGAGGACGGCGTCATTCGCGCGGCCGAGGCAGGAATGCCAAGCGATCCGGCCGGCTTCACCGGCGGCGGCGGGCTTTACAGCAGTGCCGCCGACTACGCCCGGTTCATGGCCATGATCCTGAATGGCGGCGAACTGGACGGCCAACGCGTGCTGTCGGCCGAAACGGTGCGGGCGATGGGGGAAAACCAGATGGGCGACCTTCGGGTGACGCCCTTGCCGGCGGCGATGGTGGAGATGACCTATCCGGTCGACCTTTACCCGGAGGTCGAGAAGGGTTGGGGCCTCAGCTTCATGATCAATCTCCAGGACCTCGACGGCCGGCGACGCGCCGGTTCGCTCGCCTGGGCGGGGCTGCGCAACAGCTATTTCTGGATCGACCCGCAAAGCGGCCTCGCCGCCGCACTCTTCACCCAGATGCTGCCCTTCGTCGATCCTGCGACCTTGGCGCTGCTGGACCGCTTCGAACGGGCGATCTACGCCGCTTAGGAAACCGCCCACTCACCCGCGGCGTCGCGCATCAGCACACTCTTGGTCGCGGCGAGGGACGCTTCGCGGTAGGCCCGCGCTTCGGGCGAAAAGTCGCTCTTGGGGCGTGGCTCGTGCTCGAAGTGATCGTAGGTATCGGTGCCGCGGGCCAGCGTCGCCGTCGTCCGCGCGCCCAGCTGGCGGACATGGGTCGGGATATAGCGAATGGCGAAGCCGACGCGCGGCATGTCGCTGTCGTTGGCGCCGGAGCCGTGCACCAGGGCGACGTGGTGCAGCGACATTTCGCCCGGCGCCAGGGAGATGTCGAGGGCGTCGGCCTCGTCGACCTCGACTTCGACCTCCTGGCCGCGGCTGAGCAGGTTTTCGGCGGCGAAGGTATCCCGGTGGGCGAGCTGGCCGCCCCGGTGGCTGCCCGGCACCACGCGCATGCAGCCGTTCTCCGGCCGGCTGGGGGTGAAGGCGACCCAGGCGGTCAGGATCTCGTAGGGCTCCAGGCCCCAATAGGTCGAGTCCTGATGCCAGCTGACGAACGAGGGATCGGCGGCATCCTTGGCGAAGAAGCTGGTGCTCCAGACCAGCAGGTTCGGACCGAGGATCGATTCCACCGCGTCCACGATGCGCGGATCGCGCACCAGGTCGTAGAGCCAGGGGAACAGCAGGTGCGGCTTGGTCCGCAGGACGCCCGACGCGTCTTCCGGATGGGCCTCGCGGAAGGCGCAAAAGCGGTCGTGCAGGTCCGCCGCCTCGGCCGCCGAGAGAGCGGGGAGGGGGGTGACCACGCCCTCGTTCGCGTAGCGCTCGACGTCGCTGTCGGCGAGATGTCCGGCCATGGCGATGCTCCTTGTCATTGACTATTTCGGCAGTTCGCCGTCGACGCCCTGGACGTACCAGTCCATCGACAACAGCTTGCCGTCGTCCAACCGTTCGCCGGCGGCGACGACCGTCTTGCCGGCCTGGTCGCGGATCGGGCCCGCGAAGGGATGCAAAGTGCCGGCGGAGATCTTCGCCTGTGTCGCGGCCGCCAGTTCGGCCACGTCCTTCGGCATGTTGGTGAAGGGCGCCATTTCGACCATGCCCGTATCGAAGCCGCCCCAGGTATCGCCCGACGTCCAGGTGCCGGCCATCACCGCCTTGGCCCGGGCGACGTAGTAGCCGTCCCAGTTGTCGACGATCGCCGTCAGCTGCGCCTTGGGCGCGAAGGCGATCATGTCGGAGGCCTGGCCGAAACCCTGGACGCCGCGCCGCTCGGCGACCTGCAGGGGGGCGGGGCTGTCGGTGTGCTGGGTGATGATGTCGGCGCCCTGGTCGATCAGCGCCTTGGCCGCGTCCGCCTCCTTGGCCGGGTCGTACCAGGTGTTGACCCAGACGACCTTGATCGTGGCGTCCGGATTGACCGTGCGCGCGCCCAAGATCATCGCGTTGATGCCGCGCACGACCTCGGGTATCGGAAAGGAGGCGATATGGCCGATGACGTTGGATTTGGTCATCTTGCCGGCAACGATCCCCGCCACGTAGCGGCCCTCGTAGAAGCGGGCCATATAGGTGGAGACGTTCTTGCCCCGCTTGTAGCCGGTCGCGTGCTCGAAGTGCACGCCGGGATGGCGTTTGGCGATCTTCACCGTCGGGTTCATGAAGCCGAAGGATGTCGTGAAGATCAGGTCGTGCCCGCTCTTGGCGAGCTGATTGACGACCCGTTCGGCATCCGGTCCCTCTTTCACGTTCTCGACGTAGCTGGTCTTCACCTTGTCGCCGAGCGCCTTCTCGATCGCAAGCCGGCCGACATCGTGGCGATAGGTCCAGCCATGGTCGCCGATCGGGCCGACATAGACGAAGCCGACCTTCAGGTCCTCGTCGGCGGAGACTGGTGCCGCCAGGGCGATCGCCATCATGCTCGTGGCCAGCCACAGGCCTTGCATTAGTCTTCTCGCCATCGCGCCATTCTCCCCAAAAGTTCGGTTCCGCCCCTGGATTCATACCGAATTCCGCGCGGCCGGCAAGTACAGTGGCCCGGCGCCATGCTATCGTTCGCCGCCGCGCCCCGGCGCGTTTCGCTGGATCCGCCCTCGTGCCGACATCACTTCTCACCAGCCGGCCCGTTCTGGCGGGCATCCTGTTCATGCTGGCCTCCGGCATGGCGATGTCGCCCGTGGCCACCGCATCGGCGAAGTTTCTCTCCGGGCATTTCAGCGTGCTGGAGATCGTCTGGATCCGGGCGGCGGGGCAGACCTTCTGGATGCTGGTGATGTTCGTGCCGCGGCACGGCTGGTCGGTCTGCGTCTCGAAGCGGCCCGGGCTGCAACTGATCCGCTCCGCCATCATGTTCTGCGGCACCGTCAGTTTCATCCTCGGCGTCGTTCACATCGACCTGGCGACGGCGCATACGATCCAGTTCACCGCGCCCTTCATGGTCGTCGCCCTCTCGGTGCCGCTGCTGGGAGAACGGGTCGGCATGCATCGCTGGTCGGCGGTCGCCGTCGGTTTCCTCGGCGCCCTGATCGTCATCCGGCCCGGCACCGACGCGATACCGCTGGCCGCGCTCTGGATCCTCGTCTCGGCCGCCTGCTGGGCCGTGGTCCAGGTTATGAACCGGCGGATGTCGACCCTCGACAGTGCCGAGACCTCCGGCCTCTATACCTACCTCGTCGCCCTGGTGGTGACGACGCCCTTCGCGCCGCTCGGCGTGGAGATGGGCACGCTGCCGCCGCTCGCCTGGGTGGCGATGGCCGCCATCGGCCTGTTCGGCGGGGTGCGCCATTACACCGCCGTCAGGGCCTATCAACTCGCCCCCGCCTCCCTTCTCGCGCCCTTCGGCTATTTCGAGTTGGTTGGTGCCACCTTCATGGGCGTTGTCGTCTTCGCTCAGCTTCCCGACGGCTGGACCTGGCTCGGCGCCGGCGTCATCATCGCCAGCGGCCTCTATATCGGCCGGCGCGAGCAGCTGGCCAAGCGGGGAGGATGAGATGGCACACAGGCGCATGACGGTTCTGGCCATGGGGCTCCTTTGCGCCATGGCGACGTCTGCCTTCGGGGCGGATCGGCACATGGTCGCCGCCGCCCATCCGCGTGCCGCCGAGGCGGGGCTGGCGATGCTGGAGGCGGGCGGGACGCCGGCGGACGCCGCGGTCGCGGTGCAGACCGTGTTGGGATTGGTGGAACCGCAGTCGTCCGGGCTCGGCGGGGGGGCTTTCGCGCTTTATTGGGATGCCTCGGAACGCAAGCTGTATACCTTCGATGCGCGCGAGACGGCGCCGAAGGCCGCCCGCCCCGAACGCTTCCTCGAGGCCGACGGCAAGCGCATGAAATTCTGGCGTGCCGTCATCGGCGGCCAGTCGGTCGGCGTCCCCGGAACCGTGCGGCTGTTGGAGGTGTTGCACAAGAAGTTCGGCAAGCGGCGCTGGGGCGATCTGTTCGCGCCGGCAAAGCGGCTCGCCCGGGACGGTTTCGAGGTTTCCCCGCGCCTCGCCGCGTCGATCGCCAAGGCTCGCGGCCTGGATCGCTTTCCCGAAACGAAGGCCTATTTCTTCGCTGCCGACGGTGCCCCGCTGGCTCCGGGCGCGCGGCTCGGCAATCCGGCCTACCTGAAGACCTTGCGCGCCCTGGCGGACCGGGGCGCCGATGCCTTCTACACCGGTGACATCGCGGCAGAAATCGTCGCCGCGGCGCGGGCGACGACGATCGGCCCGCCGACGATCACGGCCGAGGACCTGGCCGCCTACCGGGTGATCGAGCGATCGCCCGTTTGCCTCGACTACCGGGGCCGCAACGTCTGCGGCATGGGGCCGCCCACCTCGGGTGGGATCGCCGTCGGCCAGATCCTGGGGCTGCTGCGCGGCTTCGACATGGCCGCCCTCGGCCCGGGTCCGGCGAGCGCTCATTTGATCGCGGAGGCGGAAAAGCTCGCCTATGCGGACCGCGCGCGCTATCTCGGTGACAGCGACTTCGTGCCCGTACCGGTCCAGGGCCTGCTGGACGCCGGCTATCTGGCGGACCGAGCCAAGGCCATCGATCCGAAGCGGGCCGGGCCCAAGGCGGATGCCGGTGAGCCGCCTTCGCGCCGCGGCTGGCGCCCGCCCGCCGGCGACCCGCGCGAGGGCAACGGCACCAGCCACTTCGTCATCCGCGGCGCCAATGGCGACGCGCTGTCGATTACCACGACGATCGAAAGTGGCTTCGGCAGCCGGGTGATGGTGGCGGGTTTCCTGCTGAACAACGAGCTGACCGATTTCGACTTCCAGCCGACACGCGAAGGCCGTCCAGTCGCCAACCGGGTGGAGGGGGGCAAACGCCCGCGCTCCTCCATGTCGCCGACCATCGTCTTCGAGGACGGCGCGCCGGTATTGCTGATCGGCTCGCCGGGCGGCAGCCGCATCATCACCTATGTCGCCCAAGCCCTCGTCGCCATTCTCGACTGGAAGATGACGCCGCAAGCCGCCGTCGCCCAGGGCCATGGGCTGCACCGTAACGGCAAGGCTTTGGAACTGGAGGCCGACACGGAGGCCGCCGGCTGGGCGGCGGCGCTGCGCGTACTTGGCCATACGGTGAAGCTTCGCCCGCTCACCAGCGGCCTGCACGCCATCCAGATTCGCGACGGCGCACTAACGGGCGGCGCGGACCCACGCCGGGAAGGGGTCGTGCTCGGGCGTTGAGCCTCGTCAGTTCCCGCTGCCCGGCAGGCTCGGCGCGGTGCCGGCGGCGCGGCGTTCGAGCAGGCCTTCCAGCCAGTCGGGATCCATCTCCGGCACCGAGGAAAGCAGCAGCTCCGTGTATTCGTGGTGCGGCGGGGAGAGGACGTCCTGCTTCGGGCCGTTTTCCACCACCTCGCCCTGCAGCATGACGTAGATCTCGTCGGCGATCGCGCGCACGGTGGCGATGTCGTGGGTGATGAACATGTAGGCGAGGCCGAGTTCGTCCTGCAACCGTTGCAACAGCTTCAGGATTTCCTCCGCCACCAGCTGGTCGAGGGCCGAGGTCACCTCGTCGCAGATGATCATCTCCGGCTCCGCCGCGAGCGCCCGCGCGATGCAGACGCGCTGCTTCTGACCGCCCGACAGCTCGCCCGGCAGGCGGGCGTAGAACTGATCGGGATCGAGCTCGATCATTTCCAGCAGGTCGCGGACCCGTTGCTCCTTCTCATCCCCGCGCAGGCCGAGATAGAACTCAAGCGGTCGGCCGATGATGTCGGCGACCCGCTGGCGCGGATTTATCGCCGTGTCGGCCATCTGGTAGATCATCTGCAGGCGACGCAGCTCGTCCTTGTTGCGCTTGCGATAGTCGCGCGGCAGGGTCTGGCCGTCGTACTGGATTTCCCCCTCGAGTGGCGGCAGCAGGCCGGTGATGACCCGGGCTGTCGTGCTCTTACCGCTACCGGATTCGCCCACGACCGCGACCGTGCGCTTCTTGTGGATTTCCATGCTGACGCCCTTGAGGACCACCAGCTTGCCGTAGGCCGCGGTCACATTGTCGACCTTGACCAGGGGGATTTCCGGATTTTCCTCGTTGATCGGCGGCTTGCGGAAGGAACGGACCGCGAGCAGGTCCCGCGTATAGTCCTTCTGCGGGTCCTGGATCATCTGGCGGGTATAGCCTTCCTCGACCAGGTTGCCGTAGCGCAGGACCATGATCCGGTCGGCCATCTGCGAGACGACGGCGAGGTCGTGGGTGATGTAGATCGCGGCCGTGTCGAATTGCTCGACGATGCCCTTGATCGCCGAGAGCACTTCGATCTGCGTCGTCACGTCGAGGGCGGTCGTCGGCTCGTCGAAGACGATGAGGTCGGGCCGACAGGCCATGGCCATCGCCGTCATGGCGCGTTGCAGCTGTCCGCCGGAGACCTGATGGGGATAGCGGAAGCCGATGTTTTCGGGATCCGGCAGTTGCAGGCGGCGATAGAGGTCGATGGCCTCGGCCTCGGCCTCGCGGCGCGGCTGGATGCCGTGCTGGGTCGGCGCCTCGCAATACTGGTCGATCAATTTGTGTGCCGGATTGAAGGAGGCCGCGGCGCTCTGCGCCACATAGGCGATGCGCGAGCCGTGATAACGTCGCAACTCCTCGTCCGAAGCCTTGGTGAGGTCGACGCCGTCGAACATCACCGTGCCGCCGGAGATGCGGCAACCGTCGCGGCTGAAGCCCATCGCGGCGAGGCCGATCGTGCTCTTGCCCGCACCGGATTCACCGATCAGGCCCAGCACCTCGCCGCGCCGCAGCACGACATCGACGCCATGCACGATCTCGTGCCATTCCTCGTCGGCGCGACCCTCGATGCGCAGGCCGCGCATCTGCAGGATGACTTCGCCCTTGCGGTCGCCGCCCGCTTCGGCGGTAGTGCTGTCGGTGCTCATGGCTATTCCTTCAACCCGCTCGCCTTGTGCAGGAACCAGTCGACGACGAAGTTGACCCCGACCGTCAGCAGCGCGATGGCGCCCGCCGGGATCAAGGGGGTCGGTTCGCCGAAGGTGATCAGCGTGGCGTTGTCGCGCACCATCGAGCCCCAGTCGGCGGTCGGCGGCTGGATGCCGAGGCCGAGGAAGCTGAGCGCGCTGATGAAGAGGAAGACGAAGCAGAAACGCAGGCCGAATTCCGCCACCAGGGGCGGCATGATGTTCGGCAGGATCTCATGACGGATGATCCACCACAGGCCCTCGCCGCGCAGACGGGCCGCTTCGACGAACTCCATCACCACGACGTTCATGGCGACGGCCCGGGCGAGGCGGTAGACGCGGGTCGAGTCCAGAAGCGCGATGACGATGATGAGGGAGAGGACCGAGGTGCCGAAGATGGTCAGCAGCAAGAGGCCGAAGATCAGCGAGGGGATCGCCATCAGGATATCGACGATGCGGCTCATCACTTCGTCGGTCCAGCCGCGCATGGTCGCTGCCAGCAGGCCGCAAAGGCCGCCGATGACGAAGGCGAGCACCGTGGTGACGAAGGCGATGCCGACGGTATTCCGCGCGCCGTAGACGATGCGCGTTAGCATATCGCGGCCGAGGTTGTCGGTGCCGAGCAGGTATTCCTCGCCCCACTCCTCGTATTCGGAGCCGACGATTTCCGTTTCGCCGAAGGGCGCGATGATCGGTGCCGTCGCTGCAATCATGATGTAGAGCATGATGACGATCAGGCCGAACCAGGCGGTCGGCGGGGCTTGGCGCAGTTCCTTCCAGTAGGTGACCGCCGCGAAGGCGACGACCTGCACCATCACCAGGCCGAAGAAGGTCGACCAGGGCCAGGACCGGAAATCGTCCCAGAACAACAACACCATGACGACGTATTCGAGCATCAAGGTGACGATCAGGGTGTCGCCCGCCGCCGTCCGCTCCATCTTCGACCAGTAGGCCAGCACGAGGACGCTGTATAAGTGGATGAAGAGGAAGCCGCCGATCGAGGCCCAGGTGTCGGCGCCCGTGTTCTGCAGGAACAACACCATCAGGAAGAAGTGAACGGCGGCAACCGCGATGCGGCTGGCCCAGGGCGAACTCTGACCCGAGAAGGCGCCGCCGGAGAGACTTGTCATGCTCATGTCCGTCCCTCCCTCATCGCGGATGCAGCAGACGGGGGTTGCTCAGGATCGAGAGCACGTCCGCCAGCAGGTTCAGGAGGATGAAGGTCATGGCGAAGACCAGGCAACAGGCCTGCACCACGGGGATGTCACGCTTCGAGACCGAGTCGACCAGCAACTGGCCGAGCCCCGGATAGACGAAGACGACCTCGACCACCACGACGCCGACGATCAGATAGGCGAGGTTCAGCACCACGACGTTGATGATCGGCGCCAGCGCATTCGGCAGGGCATGCTTGGTGATGATCCGGCCGGGCTTGAGGCCCTTCAGGCGCGCCATTTCGATATAGGGGCTCGCCAGCAGGTTGATGATCGCCGCCCGGGTCATGCGCATCATGTGCGCCACCACGACGAGAGTCAGCGTCAACGCGGGCAGCACGGCCCGTCGGAGTCTCTCCCCCGCGTCCAGGTCCTCGGAAATGTTTGATATCGAGGGTAGTAAGTCCAGATGCACGGAGAGCACGAAGATCAGGATATAGGCGACGAAAAACTCCGGGAAGGAGATCGAACTCAGCGTCGTCACGTTGACCGTGCGGTCGTAGATGCCGTTGCGATAGAGCGCCGCCAGAATGCCGAGGAACAGCGAGAGCGGCACCGAGATCACCGCGGCGATTGCCGCCAGGTACAGCGTGTTCTTCAGGCGTACGCCCATCAGCTCGCTGATTTCGCGCTGATTGGCGAGTGATTTGCCGAAGTCGCCCTGGACCATGCCGCCGAGCCAGGTGAGGTAGCGCTCGTAGACGGGCTTGTCCAAGCCCAGTTCCTTGCGGAACTGCGCGAGGTTCTCCTCCGTCGCGGATTGGCCGAGAATTTCCTGCGCGAGATCGCCCGGCAAAAGCTCGACCGCCCCGGCAATGATGATCGACACGGCGAGCAAGGTGCCGAGGCCGAAGCCCAGGCGCCGCGCGATCATCTTCAAGATGTCATGCATGACAGGCGCGGGTCGGCCCGAAGGCCGACCCTATCCCTCTCAGCCGAACCACCAGCGTTCGGAGGCTTTCGTTCCATCCATGTCCCAGTTACCGGCCATGGAATCGCGATGCATGACGTTCTTGGCACTGGCGAAGACATAGTTGGCGAAGGCCGGGATCACGGTGCCGCCTTCGTCGCGTACGATGGACTGCATTTCCACATACATCTCGCGGCGCTTGTTCTCGTCGAGCTCGGCCCGGGCCTGGATCAGCAGCTTGTTGAACTTGTCGTGGTCGAGATGCGACTCGTTCCAATCCGCGCCCTTCGCATAGGCCTGGGAGAACATCCAATCCTCGGTCGGACGACCGCCCCAGTAGACCATGCACCAGGGCTTCTTCAGCCAGACGTTGGACCAGTAGCCGTCGTTCGGCTCGCGCACGACCTCGATGTCGATGCCGGCCGGTGCCGCATGCTCCTTATAGAGGACGGCGGCGTCCACCGCGCCCGCGAAGGCGGCGTCGGCGGCCGACAGCTTGACCTTCAGGTTCGACAGGCCGGCCTTCTTCATGTGGAACTTGGCCTTGTCGATGTCGTAGGTGCGTTGCGGCAGATCGCCTGCGTGGTAACGGTTGGCCGGGCTGATCGGGTGATCGTTGCCGAGCACGCCGTGGCCGCGCAGGATCGTCTTCAACAGCGCCTCGCGGTTGAGCGACAGCTTCAGCGCCATGCGGACGTCATGATTGTCGAACGGCGCCACGTCCATGTGCATCGGCATCGTGTAGTGCAGGGTGCCGGTGACTTCCTCGATCTTGATGTTCTTGCGCCGTTTCAGCAGATGGACCGTCTTCAGGTCGACACGGTCCATCGTGTCGATCTCGCCGGTCGTGAGCGCATTGGTCCGCGCCGCCACGTCGGCGATAGTGATGATCTCGACCTCGTCGAAATTGCCGTAGCCGGACTTCCAGTAGTTCGGGTTCCGCTTGCCCTTGTAGCGCACGCCCGGCTCGAAGCTTTCGACCGTGTAGGGGCCGGTGCCCACGCCCGACTGCCAGTCGACAGTGCCGTCCGACTTCGCCGGCATGATGGCGACATGGTAGTCCGACACGATGAAGGGGAAGTCCGCGTTGCCGCCTTCGAGCGTGAAGACGACCTTGTCCGGACCGTCGGCCTTCAGCTCCTTCACCGCGGCCAGGATCGGCTTCGCCGCCGATTTGGTCTCGCCCCGGTGGTGGTTGATGGAGGCGATAACGTCTTCGGTCGTCATCGTCTTGCCGTTGTGGAATTCGACGCCCTTGCGAAGCGTGAAGGTCCACTGCGCCGCGTCGTCCGATGCCGACCAGCTTTCCGCCAGTTCCGGCACCAGCTTGCCGCTATAGTCGACCTCGGTCAGGTGATTGCGCAGCGAATAGCCGATCTGGTTGATGCCGCCGTTGGCGAACTGGCCGGGATCGAGCGAGTCGGTGGTGCTGCCGTGCGAGGTGCCGAAGCGCCACTTGCCGCCCTTTTTCGGCGCGGCGAGCGCGGTGCCGGCCATCAGCGTCGTCGCCATGCCCGCGGTGATGCCGGCGGCGGCCGCGCGTTCCATGAATTCGCGCCGCGAGATCCGGCCCTGTTTGGCCAAGTATTCGAGTTCCTGGATCTTAGACATATGTCGCTACGCCCGGCTTGTCGCCGGTACGCCTCCCTTGCTTTGTTCAACGCCCCTAGAACTTGCCGCCATGATGCGGCAGTCCGCCCGATCTGGCAAGCGTCCGCCGTTTCCGCGACATACTTCTATCGCGGGTGCGACATGATTGCCGTCGTTTCACCCGGCGCCCTCGTCACCAAATATCCGCCCCCGGTGCGCGCCGAGCGCGGGTGCGGGGCTTCCTGGACGTGGCCGGTCGCCGTCGAAGGTGATCGGCAATGCGGCGAGCGCCAGGGTCATGCCGGGCACCTCCTGGAGGATTCCGAGCGCCTCGGTCTGCGGATCGGCGGCCACTTCGCCCGCGTCCTGGACTGGCGCGCTCGGCACGCCGGCGTCGTCCAGACGGGCCCGCCAGTGGGCCCGGTCGCCGCCGGCGAGGACGGCGCCCATCGCCGCATTCAGTGCCGCCTTGTTCTCCGCCCGCGCCGGGCCCGTCGCGAAACGGGCATCGTCGATCCATTCCGGCGCGCCGAGCGCCTCGGCCAGGCGGGCGAACATGCGATCGTTCGGCGCCGCGATCATCAGCTGGCCGTCGGCGCAGCCATAGGCTTGATAGGGCGCGATGCCGAGGGAGCCGGAGCCCTGCGGTCCCGGCACCGTGCCGGAGACGGCGAACTGGGCGAGGTGCAGGCTCATCCAGGAGATCGCCGTCTCGAACAGCGAGGTGTCGACGATGCCGCCCCGGCCCGTCTCCGCCCGGCGGGCGAGCGCCGCCAGGATGCCGATCGCCGACCACATGCCGGAGCCGCAATCGATGATCGAGACGCCCGCCCGGGCCGGTTCCGTGCCCGGATGGCCGGTCACGCTCATGATCCCGCCGTAGGCCTGCATCAACGCGTCGTAGCCCGGCCGCTCGGCCAGCGGGCCCCGGGCGCCGAAGGCGCGCAGCGAGCAATAGACCAGGTCCGGCTTGGCGGCGGTCAGCGCATCGGCGCCGAGGCCGAGGCGGTCCAGCACACCCGCGCGCATGTTCTGCAAGACGACGTCGACCTCGGCCATGATGAAATCGCGGATCCGTGCCACCTCGCCCGCGTCGCGCAGATCCGCGGTCACCGACTTCTTGTCGCGGTTCAGCAGGTGGAAGACGGCGGAGGACTCGTCCACGAAAGGTGGCCCCCAGGCGCGCGCGTCGTGCCGGCGCCCGGCCGCTCGATCTTGACGACCTCGGCGCCGAGCTGGGCGAGGATCCAGCTGGCGTAAGGGCCGGCGATGTTGCCGCCGAATTCCAGCACCGTCACGCCGTCGAGCGGCCGCGCCCCTTGTCCGTCCATTTCTCCCGCCCCTCATGCTATATCCGCGTTCACGAAACGAAGCGCGAGGGTAGCACCATGACCAAGACGATTTCCGCCGCCGATCCCCATCCCCGCAAACGGGTTTATGTACTCGACAGCGAAATGACCTATGTCGATGTCGGGGAGGGCAAGCCGATCGTGCTGTTGCACGGCAATCCGACCTCGTCCTACCTCTGGCGCAATATCATTTCCGAACTCGCCGGCAGCGGGCGTTGCCTGGCGCCGGACCTGATCGGCATGGGCGACAGCGGCAAGTCGGCCGAGGGCCGCTACACCTTCGCCGAGCACACCCGTTATCTGGACGCCTGGTTCGAAGCGATGGGTCTCGAGCGGGACATCACCCTGGTGATCCATGATTGGGGCAGCGCGCTCGGCTTCCACCGCGCCTTCCGCTTTCCCGACAGCGTTCGGGGCATCGCCTATATGGAAGCGATCGTCTGTCCGTTGACCTGGGAGGACTTTCCCGAGCCGGGGAAGAAGATCTTCGAGGCCATGCGCTCACCCGCCGGCGAGGAGATGGTGTTGGAGAAGAACGTCTTCGTCGAACGCATCCTGCCGGCAAGCGTGCTACGCGGCCTGGGCGAGGCGGAGATGGCGGTCTATCGCAAGCCTTATCTCGAAGCCGGTGAAATCCGCCGGCCGACGCTGACCTGGCCCCGCCAGATCCCGATTTCGGGTGAGCCGGCGGACGTCGTCGAACTCGTCGCCGCCTATTCCGCCTGGCTCGCCGCCGGCGGGCCGGCGAAGCTGTTCATCAATGCCGATCCGGGCAGCATCCTGATCGGCCCGCAGCGCGAGTTCTGTCGAGCCTGGCCGAACCAGCGCGAGGTCACGGTCAAGGGCAGCCACTTCGTGCAGGAAGACTCACCGCACGAGATCGGCGCCGCGATCCGCGACTTCGTCGAAGGACTGGACTGAAGCCGGCGATGGCGTACGAAAAGCCCGCGCACTGGGCCGAGCCGCGCAACAAGCTGTTTCCCCACCAGGTCGGCTTCACTTGCCCGCCGCACGACTTCGATGCCGCGCCGAGCGACTTCCTGCGCATGGCGCCGGAGACGGTGGGCGTGCATGGCCGGATGCTGCATGTTCCGGACTACCGCCATCAGCTCAGCCAGCGCCGCGACAACTTCGCCCTGCTGGAGGAATTCGTCGAGTGCATGGCCAATAACGGGGTGGACGTTTGCGGCCAGGTCGGCTCCAACTGGGTGCACGCCAGTGGTCTGGGGGTCGACGGCATCCGCGACTATTGCGCCCGGCTTTCGGAAACCTACGAGACGCCCTTCCACATGGCCGGCTTCGCCATGGTCGAGGCGTTGCGTGCGCTGAACGTCGAGAAGGTCGCGCTCAACGCGGTCTATCATTGGCCGGACTGGTGGCGGGGAACCGCGGACTTCCTGCGCGAGGCCGGGTTCGACGTGCTCTGGGCCGGCAACTTCGTGGACCAGGGCTGGTTCGCCAACCAGGCGGAGGTGAACGCCCAGATCTGGTGTTTCGACGGCGACCTGGCGGCCAAGTCCTTCCAGTATGTCGCCGAGCAGGCGCCGGGGGCGGAGGCCTATCTCGCCGCCGGCATGTGCAACTTCCGCCGCCCGGGCGACGGCCTGGCGCAACGGTTCTGCAGCCTCGAGGTCGGGCTCGAGGCCATGCTCGGCAAGCCGCTGGTGACGCACGACAACGCGCTCTATTGGCGGCTGTTCAAGACCCTCGGCCTGGCGCCGGTGCGCGAGCAAGGTCGATTGCTCTCCTCGCTTCGGACCTGAGCCGGCCGATGCCCCGCATCGTCGCGCTCTGGGCCGTGCCGCGTTCCACCTCGACCGCCTTCGAGTGGATGATGCGCCAACGTGGCGACATCGACTGCCTGCACGAGCCCTTCGGCGAAGCCTGGTATCAGGGCGAGGCGCCGCTCTGGCCCCGTGCCACGGCCGACAGCGTCCGCACGCCCGGCCTGACGCTGGCAGGCGTCCGCGCCGACCTCGAAGCGCGGGCGGCGGCCGGGCCGCTCTTCATCAAGGATTTTCCCCATTTCATCGACCATATGTGGGATGCGGCGCTGTTCGACCTCTTCACCCATTCCTTCCTCATTCGCGATCCGGCCAAGACGCTCACCTTGATGCACGACAAATGGCCCGAGTTTCATGCCAAGGAGGTCGGCTTTCCCGAGCAGCGCGCCCTCTTCGACCGGGTCGTGGCGGCGACGGGGCGAATTCCGCCGGTGATCGACAGCGACGACCTGCTGGCACGGCCGGTCGAGATCGTCCGCGCGTGGTGCGCCGCGGTCGGCTTGCCGTTCATCGAGGCGGCGCTTTCCTGGACGCCCGGCGCGCGGGACGAGGTGAGCTGGTGGGACGGCGGATCGTTCCACGCGAACCTGCGAAACTCCGATGGCTTGAAGCCGCAGGATCGCACGGCCTACGTCGACATCGAGGCAGCACCCGCCTGGATGCGCTGCCTGCACGACGAGATGCTGCCGCACTACAGCCATCTTCACCGCCACCGACTGGCCTGAGATGACGGCCGAGGCGCGCCTGAACCGTATCGTCGAGGACGGTCTCTGCATCGGCTGCGGCCTCTGCGAGGCGATCGCCGGCCCGGACCGGGTGCGCATGGCCCGCGCGGCGAACGGCGAGTTGCGGCCCGAGGCGCGGGAACCACTCGGCGACGAAATCGTCGCTTCCATCTATGCGAGTTGTCCCGGCACCCACGTCAGCGGCCTGCCGCCCGCGCTCGCCCGCACTGCACCGCATAACGATCTCGTCTGGGGACCCCATCACCGGTTGGTCCTCGCCTGGGCCGGCGACGATGAGGTCCGCCATCGAGGCTCGACCGGTGGTGTGCTGACCGCGCTCGGCCAGTATCTGCTGCGCAGCGGTCGCGTCGCCTTTCTGTTGCAGGTGAAGGCGGGGGGTGCCGCGCCCTCGCACGGCGTCGCGACCTTCTCCGGCACGGAGGCCGACGTGCTGGCGGCGGCCGGCTCGCGCTATGGCCCGGCGGCCCCGCTCGCCGCGTTGGAGACGGCGCTCGCCCGCGGTGAGCCGTTCGCCCTCATCGCCAAGCCCTGCGATCTGTCCGCCGTGCGCGCCCGCGCCCGCGAGGATGCGCGCATCGATGCGCTGGTCCGCTATTGGCTGACGCCCGTGTGCGGGGGCTATATGCCCGACGCCTCGTTGACGGCGGTGCTGGCGCGGCACGGCATCGCGCGTGCCGACGTCGCCGCGCTTCGCTACCGGGGGTTCGGCTGTCCCGGGCCGACGTCGATCAGGCTTGCCGACGGCACGGTGCGCGAACTCGACTATCTCGACTTCTGGGGCGAGGACGAGGCCAGCTGGTCGTTGCCCTTCCGCTGCAAGATCTGTCCCGACGGCAACGGTGAAGCGGCCGACATCGCCGCCGCGGACAGCTGGCCGGGCGGCGCGCCGTCGCGCGAGGCGGCACCGGGCGATCCCGGCACCAACGCACTGATCGTACGCACCGCTGCCGGCCTCGAACTCGTCGAGGCGGCGGCGCGCGACGGCGCCCTGGTGCTCGGCGACGAGGTCGACGTCGCCTTCATGAGCGCGGTGCAGCCGCACCAGGTGAAGAAGAAATACGCAGCCCTCGCCCGTTTTCAGGGTCTCGTGGAGGCCGGCCGCCTGGCGCCCGAAACCCGCGACCTGCGTCTCGACGCCCTGGCCGCGGCGAATGGTGAAGACGCCAATCGGCGGGAGCGCGAGGGCGCGCGGCGGCGGGCGGCACGGCGCACGTGATGGGCCCGCTCGCCTGGCTCGGCCGCCAGCGTTCACGCGCCGTCGCCGGAATGGTGCTGCTGGCCCTGGCCTTGCCGCCGCTCGGCCAGGTGTTACGCCCCTACGTCACCGAGGCGGTGATCGTGCTGCTGGCGATCAGCTTCATGCGGGTCGACCTCGGCGCCTTCGCGCGGCATCTGCGCCGCCCCGCCCTCGTCCTGGCCGCCACCGGTTGGAGCCTGCTGGCGGTGCCGGGCATCGTCGCCGCGATCGGTCTCGCGACTGGCGCCGATACGGCGCTGCCGGGGCTGTTTCTGGCGCTGATGCTGCAGGCCGCGACGTCGCCGATGATGGCGGCGCCCGCCTTCGCCGCGCTGCTGGGCCTGGACGCGGCCCTGGTCCTGGCGGTGCTGCTGATCGCCAGTATCGCGACCCCGCTGACGGCACCCCTCGTCGTTGCCGTCCTGGGATTGCCGCTGTCGCTATCGCCGCTCGATCTCGGGGTGAAGCTGCTGGCGATCTTCGCCGGCTCCGCCGCTATTGGCCTGGCGGCCCGCCGATTGCTGGGACCCGGGCGGCTGGCGCGCTTCGAGGACGAGATCGACGGCGTCAATATCATCACGCTCTTCGTCTTCATCTCCGCCGTCGTCGGCGACGTCGGCGTGCGATTCGTCGGCGAGCCGCTGTTGATGTCGGGTCTGGTCGCGCTCGCCTTCGCGGTGTTCGCCGGGCTCGCGCTCGCGACCTATCTGCTGTTTCTGAAGGCGGGCGCCGGGACCGCCTTTGCGCTCGCCATCGTCGTCGCGCTGAAGAACATCGGCCTGATGCTGGCGGCGACCGGCGGTGCGGTGCCGGAACTCGCCTGGCTCTACTTCGCGGTCAGCCAGTTCCCGATTTATCTGGCACCGTTGCTGTTGCAGCCGCTCGCCCGGCGGATTACCGTCGCGGCAGCGGCACCGAAAGATAGACCCCGAGCTCCCGACCAAAATCGCAGCTGACGCGGGCGTGCACGGCGCCCTGGCGGTCGAGGAAGCGTTGTTCGTCGGCGATCGGAAAAATGCCCTCGTGCCAGACGTTGGGATGGATATAGAGCCCCCTGGTGCCGTCCAAATGAAAGGCGACGACCTTGTCGGGCGTGATGTCGTCGCCCGGCAAGGCGGCGGGAAAGACGAAGGGGTGCCCGTCGAGCGGAAAGAACAGCTGGCCACCGTCGGGATGGTAGTTCAGGTGCCAGAGGCGCACCGCGTCCCGGGCGACGCTCGCGGTCTCGGTCCCGGCCTGGCTGGGGTCTTCGGTCGACCAGCCGAGCACGTAATGGCCGCCGACCGCCTCGTTCCGGCCATAGAGCACGTCGCCCCGCCAGAACCCGGTGAACAGGCCTTCGACATGACCGGCCTCGTCGCCGGTATCCTCATCGACCGGTCGCCAGCCCTGCGCGGGCCAACGGACGATTTCGATCTCGAAGCCCTCCGCCCGGTCGACCAGGCAGCCATAGCCGTCCAGGGTTTCCGCACTCGCCTCGATCAGCGGAACCTCGTGCAACGGCAAGCGAGGCTTGTCCGCCGTGTCGAAGATATAGGTGGGGGCGTTGGTGGTCATGCGGCGCTCGCCACGAGCCCGGGCATCAGCTTTCGATGGCGAGGCTCATCTCGCCGATGCCGGCGAAGTGGGCGGTAATCTGCTGGCCCGGGCCGCCGGGAACCGGCTGGCAGGCGGTGCCGGTGGTGATCAGGTCGCCAGCCTTCAGGCCGAGACCGCGGGCGGAGAGGAAGTTCGCTGTCCAGACCAGTACCCATTTCGGATCGCAGCGCGCGTCGCCGGAAAGGGACGGGCCCGCCGGCTCGCCGTTTACCGTCAGGCTCGAGTCGATGCCGGTGGTGTCGCGGTTGCGCCAGTCGGGAACGGAGGGGCCGGCGATATAGGCGCCGGTCGCCGCATTGTCGGCGGTCAGCAGGGGAAGCGGTATCGGCAGGGGGGCATCGTAGCGATTGTCGGCGACCTCGACACCGACCACCATGTCGGCGACCGCGTCGAGGACCTCCGCCTCGCCGTAGGCCGAGGCCCGTGGCGGCAGGTCGGCGGCCATCCGGTAGGCGTACTCCGCCTCCAAGATGCAGTTGCGGAAGGCGTCGCGGGGAAAACGGGTGCCCGGCTCGAACAGCGTGTGGCGGAACAGGCGCCCGCACATCGGGTCGTCGATGCCCGCACCGGCCATCGCCGCCTTCGACGAGGCACCGACCTTCCAGCCCGCCACCTCGTGGCCGAGCCGGCCGACGAGCGCGTCCTGAATCCGCAGCCCCTCGGCCATGTCGGCTGCCGGCACCTTGTCCGGCGCGACGCCCGCGCCGCCCTGCCAGGCCGCCTGTAGTGCCGCTGCCGCCCGTTCGATCGCCTCGTCGCCCATGCGTCCATCCTCCCGCGTTTCGTCAGTGGTGGGAGAGGCTATACGGCGCGCCGCGCAAAGGGAATGGCGGGTGGCAATCGCACCGGCCTCGGGCCATTATCCGTGCCGTGAAGCGGGGGCGACGGAACGGAATGACGGTGGTCGAGGACGCAAGGGACGAGGCCCCGCCCTGGGTCGGGCGGCCGGTGCCGCGCAAGGAAGACGCGGCGCTGCTGACCGGCCGGGCGCGCTTCATCGACGATCTGGCGCCACTCCCCGGGCTCGCCCACGCGGCGATCCTGCGCTCTCCCTATCCGCATGCCGAGATCCGTGCCATCGACGCTGCACGAGCGCTGGCCCTGCCGGGGGTGCTGGGCGTCGTCACCGGGGCCCAAATCGCGGAGATGACGGAAACCGTGCCGAGCGTGGTGCGCACGGCGCCGCCCTACCGGCCGATCGCCGTCGACAAGGCACGCTATGTCGGCGAGCCGGTCGCCGTCGTCGTCGCCGAGGACCGCTATCTGGCGGAGGACGCCTTGGACCTGATCGAGGTCGACTATGCGCCGCTTGCCGCCGTCACCGACGTCATGGCGGCGCTGGACCCGGCGGCGCCGGTGCTGCACGAAGCCCTGGACGGCAACCTCGCGCAACGCCGCGACTTCACCTATGGCGATCCCGATGCGGCCTTCGCCCGGGCCGATCGCACCTTCCGCCTGGACTATACCTTCCCACGCTCCAGCGCGACGCCAATGGAGACCTTCGGCCTCGTCGCCCACTTCGAGGAGGCGCCGGCCCGTTACACGGTCTGGTCGAACTTCCAGGGGCCCTTCGTGCTGCACCCGTTGATGGCCCGCGCGCTGCGGGTGCCGGGGAACCGGTTGCGTTTGATCACCCCGCCGGCGAGCGGCGGCAGCTTCGGCATCAAGCAGGCGGTGTTCGCCTACATCGTCCTGCTGGGCGCGGTCAGCCGCAAGCTCGGCCAGCCGGTGAAGTGGATCGAGGATCGCCTGGAACATCTGATAGGGTCGTCGGCCGCCGGCGCCCGGGCCGGCACGGTCGAAGCGGCTTTCACCGAGGAAGGCCGGCTGCTGGGCCTGCGCTACGACAACGTCGCCAACATGGGCGCCTGGATGCGAGCGCCGGAACCGGCCTCGGTCTACCGCATGCATGCGACGGCGGGGGGCGGCTACGACGTTCGCGACATCGCCATTTCGAACCGGCTGGTCCTGACCAACACGGTGCCGATCGGCCTCAACCGCGGCTATGGCGGCCCGCAGTTCTACTTCGCGCTGGAACGCATCATGGAGATCGCCGCCCGCGGCCTCGGCCTCGATCCGGGCGAGTTGCGGCGCCGTAACTTCGTCGCCCCGGACGCCTTCCCCTATGAATGTGCCGGCGGCTCGAAGCTCGACGCCGGCGACTATCACGCCGTCCTCGACGAGGCGAAGCGACTGATCGATTACGACGCGCTTTGCGCCCGCCGCGAAGCGGCCCGGGCCGAGGGGCGGCGTTTCGGCATCGGCTTTGCCGTTGGGGTGGAGCCGTCGGGCTCCAACATGGCCTACGTCTCGCTCGCCCAGCCGGCGGAGGAACGGGCCCGGTCGGACCAGAAATCGGGCGCCGCCGCCAGCGTCATCATCACCATCGATCCCTCCGGCCGGGCAACGGTGCAGCTCTGCTCGACGCCGAACGGTCAGGGCCACGCCACTGTGGCGGCGCAGATCGTCGCCGACGCCCTCGGCCTCGAGCCCGACGACGTCGACGTGGTGACCGACATCGACACCCAGCGCAGTCCCTGGTCGATCGCATCGGGCAACTATTCGAACCGCTTCGCCGCCATCGTGACCGGCGCCATCCAACTGTGTGGTGAGCGGGCGGCCGACAAGGTCCGCCGTCTCGCGGCCGACGCGCTGGAGGCGGCGCCGGAGGACATCGAGCTTGCGGGCGGGCGGGTGCGCATCGCCGGCGTGCCGGACAAGGGCCTGCCGCTCGCTCGGGTCGCCAGCCGGGCCCATTGGGACGCCTCGACCCTGCCGGACGACGTGACGCCGGGCTTCCACGAAACCGTCATGCTCTCTCCCGATGTGCTCGGCCCGCCGAGCGACGACGACCGCATCGCCTCCTCCGTCACCTATGGCTTCGTCGCCGATATCGTGGGCGTCGAGATCGACGCGGCGACCGGGCGATTGAGCGTCGAGTCCTATGTCTCGGTGCACGACGTCGGGCCGCGGATGAACCCGGCGATCGTCGAGGGCCAGGTCTGGGGCGGCTTCGCGCACGGCCTCGGCGCCGCGGTGATGGAGGAGCTGGCCTATGACGAGGCTGGCAACTTCCTCGCCGGCAGCTTCGCCGACTATCTCTGTCCGACGGCGACGGAGATGCCCGAGCTGATCGTCGGCCACGTCGAGACGCCCTCGCCGCAGAACCCGCTCGGCGCCAAGGGCATGGGCGATGGCAGTTCCATGCTGACACCCGCGGCGATCGCCAATGCCGTCGCCGATGCGCTGGACCGTGACGACGTCGCGCCGCCGTTCCGGCCCATGACGCTTTGGGCGCTGGCCAACGGCCGGGAGGTACGCCCGCCGGCACCCGCCGTCCGCGACGACGGCGTCCCGAGCGGGCCGGACGTGCTGTCGGGCGCGGGCGAGGTGGTGCTGCCGCGCCCGCCGGACGCGGTCTGGCGCATGCTGATCGACGCCGAGGCGCTGGCCCGGCTGGTCCCGGGCTGCGAGCGGTTGGAGGAGACCGCGCCCGGACGCTACCGGGGCGAGGTTTCGATCGGCGTCGCCGGTATCCGCGGCCGCTACGTCGCCGAAATCGAACATACGAGCCGCGAGGCGCCGACACGCCTGGTGCTGCGCGGCCAGGCCCGGGGCGCGCTCGGCCATGGCGGCGGCGGTGGCGAGGTCCGGCTCGAACCGGTGGGGGAGGGCGAAACGCGGCTTTCCTACCGCTACGGCGCCCGCGTCGGCGGCAAGGTGGCGAGTGTCGGCCAGCGTATGCTCGGCGCCGTCACCGAGACGCTGATCGGCCAGTTCTTCCGGGCCTTCGCCGCGGAGCTGGCGGACGAGGCGGGCGAGGCGACCTCGTTCTGGCGCCGCCTGTTCGGCCGGAGTGATCCGTCATGAAGCCGGTCGCTTTTGAATACTGCCGCCCGGAGACGGCGGCGGAAGCGGCCACCCTGCTCGCCGAGTTCGGCTTCGAAGCGAGCGTGCTGGCCGGCGGCATGACGCTCGGCCCGATGCTGAACATGCGGCTGGTCCGGCCGACGGCGGTGATCGACATTTCGCGGCTGGACGAACTCGGCGAGATCGAGGTCGCCGCCGATCACGTGTTGACCGGGGCGACCCTGCGCCAGGCCGATGCCCTGTCCAGCGCCGAAATCGCCCGCGAGGTGCCCCTGCTGGCCCGGGCGCTGCCGCATGTCGGCCATTTCCAGACGCGCAACCGCGGAACGCTCGGCGGCTCCGTCGCCCATGGCGATCCGGCGGCCGAGATCCCGCTGGCCCTGGTGACCCTCGACGGCACCGTGCAGCTTCGCGATGCGCGGCGGGCGCGGCGGGTGCCGGCGCGGGAGTTCTTTCTGGGCGCCCTGGAAACGGCGCGGCGGCCGGACGAGCTGCTGGTCGGCCTGGAATGGCCGCGCGCCGCGGCGGGCGAGCACGTCGCCTTCGCCGAGTTCGCCGAGCGGCACGGCGATTTCGCCATCGCCGCCGCTGCCTGTCGTCTGACCCGCGATTCGGCGGGGCGGATTGCCCGAATCGACCTCGGGCTCGGCGGTGTCGAGGCGCGGCCCCGCGGCCTGACCCTGGAGGGACCGGGCGACGTCGAGGAGGTCGTGGCTGCCGCCCTCGACGGGGTCGAGGCGATGGAGGATCGCTCGGCGAGTGCGGAATATCGGATGGACCTGGCGGCGGTGCTGATCCGCCGGGTGGTGGAGGCGGCGGGATGAGTATGGTGAGGGTAAAGGCGGACGATCGCCACCGGGTGAGTTTGACGGTCAACGGACGGCGGCGCACCGGCCATGCCGAGCCGCGAATGCAGCTTTGTGATTTTCTCCGCCACGAACTCGGCCTGCCCGGCACCCATGTCGGCTGCGAGCACGGCGTCTGCGGCGCCTGCACGGTGCTGATCGACGGCCGGGCGCAACGCAGCTGTACCCAGTTCGCCCTGCAGGCCGAGGGTACGGAAATCACCACCGTCGAGGGGTTGGCCGAGGGCGAGACGCTCAACCGCCTGCAGGCCGCGTTCCGGGACCATCACGCCTTGCAATGCGGGTTCTGCACCGCCGGGATCCTGATGTCCGCCACGCATTTCCTGCGCGAGGTTCCCGCGCCCAGCGAAGCCGAGGTCCGCGACATGCTGTCCGGCCACATCTGCCGCTGCACCGGCTACGACTCGATCGTCCGCGCCATCCTTTCGGTTGCCGGGGAGGGGGGTACATGAACCTCGCCACCGCCTTCGGCCACGCGGTCGCCCGGCAGCCGGGCGCGCTCGCCTATGTCGACGACGACCGCCGCATCACCTTCGCCGAATGGCGGGCGATGATCCTGCGCCTCGCCGGCGGCCTCGCCGGTCTGGGGCTCGGGCCCGGCGACCATCTGGCGGCGGTGCTGCGCAACGGCTTCGAAATGGCCAGCCTCTATTGGGCGGCGCATCACCTGGGCGTGGTGATCACGCCGATCTCATGGCGCGGCACGGCGGAGGAGATCGCCTACTGCCTGCAGAACAGCGGGGCGGCGGCGATGGCCTATGACGGCGCAGCTGGTCCGGCGGCGGGCGAGGCGGCGGCGCTCGCCGGGCTTTCGGGCGCGCGGCTGATCCGGACGAGCGATGCGGTGGGCGAGGGGGTCGCGTTCGAGACGCTGTTGGAAGCACCGGTCCTGTCGGAGGCCGTCGCCGCCGCGCCCGAGGCCACGGCGCTGATGATCTATACCTCCGGCACGACCGGGCGGCCGAAAGGGGTGCCGCGCAGCCATTTGAACGAGCTCGCAGGCTGCTACGCCCACATTGCCCACAACCGCCTGCCGTTCGGTACCGCCTCGCTCGGCGTCATGCCGCTGTTTCACATCATGGGGCTGCGCGTGCTGGCGACGACGGCGCTGCTGAACGGGGCCTATGTGGCGATGGCCGGTTTCGATGCCACCCGGGCGCTCGCGTTGATCGAGGGGGAGCGGGTCGGCTCCATCTTCCTGGTGCCGACGATGTATCACGACATGCTGCGCACGGCCGAGATCGCAAACACCGATCTCTCGGCCCTGCACCATGTCGGTTATGCCGGCATGGTCATGGCGCAGGCCCTGGAGGAGCGGTGCCGCGAGGCCTTCCGGCCCGAGCGGTTCGTGAATTATTACGGCTCCTCTGAGATCTACACCTTCAGCTTCTGCGACCGCCTCGACCTGAAGCCGGGTTCGGCGGGCCGGCCGGGCCTCAACCAGACCATTCGCATCGTTGGCGAAAACGACGAGGAGCTGGTGGCGGGACAACTCGGCGAGATCACCGCCTCGATGGACGCGCCGGAGGCTTTCGCCGGCTACTGGCGGCTGCCGGAGGCGGATGCGAAGGCGATCCGGCGGGGCTGGTACCATACCGGCGACCTCGGCATGAAGGACGCCGACGGCGACCTCTTCATCCTCGGCCGGGTCGACGACATGATCATCTCGGGCGGCGAGAACATCCACCCGGAGGAGGTCGAGGACGTCGCGCTGCGCAGCGGGCTCGCCGCCGATGTCGCCGTCGTGGGCCTGGCGGATGCGCGTTTGGGCCAGCGGGTCGTCGCCTTCGTCGTGCCGAGCGACGGCGCGATCGACGCCGAGACACTCGACCAGGCCTATCTCGCGAGCGACCTGCCGCGCTTCAAACGGCCGCGCGACTATGTGCTGGTCGCGGAAATGCCGCGCTCGGCCTCCGGCAAGCTGTTGCGTCGGATGCTGCGAGACGGCAAATACACGCCCTGGCCGGACCCATCGTCCGCCGGCCGAGCTTGAGGAGCCAACGATGCAACGCTACGCCGAACGCCGTGCCGCCCAACTCGCCGACCTCGACGGACTGCGAGTCGATCTCGACGAGGACAAGGGGGTCGCCTACCTGATCCTCGATCGCCCGCCGCTCAATATCGTCAGCTACGCCGCGCGTGGACAGATCCGCGCCCTGTTCGAGGAGTTCGAGGCCGACGACGCGGTCCGGGTGATCGTCGTGCGCGGTGCGAACGGCACCTATACCTCCGGCGCCGACGTGAAGGGCTTTCCCGACGTCCATCGCGACGGCATGTCGGACCTCGCCTGGAACATCGCGGCGGCCGAGCGCTGCCGCAAGCCGGTGCTCTGCGCCATCGAGAAATACGCCTTCGGCGTCGGCTTCGAACTGGCCATGGCCTGCGATTTCCGTTTCGCCACGGAAGACTCGATGCTCGGTCTGCCGGAGGTCTCGATCGGCCAGATTCCGGGCAGCGGCGGCAGCCATCGGGTCGCCCGCATCGCCGGCCTGACCCGGGCCAAAGAGATGTGCATGCTGGCCAAGCGGATCACCGCCGCCGAAGCGTTGGAGTGGGGCATCGTCACGCGCGTCGTCGCCGACTCCGCCGCCATGGATGAGGCGATCGCGGACGCGGTGAAGACGCTCACCCGCCAGTCGCCGCTGGCGCTCGCGACGGTGAAGCGGGTGCTGAACACGGCCTACGACACGTCGCTCTCCGTCGGCCACGAGGTCGAGGGCCACGCCTACGAGAAGCTGCGCGAAAGCCACGACTACAAGGAAGGCATCGCAGCGTTCTCGGAAAAGCGTCGGGCGAATTATACGGGGGAGTGAGGTCGGGCGTTTTGCGGTACGCTCACGCCACGTAGCCGACGCGGCTCGAATTCAAGGAGAGAAAACATGGCGATCTTCACGCATGCCGTCCTGGGCACCAACGATCTCGACAAGGCGACGCAGTTCTATGACGCCGCGCTCGGCGCGCTCGGGATCAAGAACCTCGGCCCACTGGGCGAGAACATCATGATGTACGGCGCCGGCGGGCCCGAGTTTCTGGTCACCAGGCCTGCCGACGGCCAACCGGCGACGCATGCCAACGGCGGTACGCTCGGCTTTGCCGCGCCAAGCCGCGATGCCGTGCACAAGTTCCATGAAGCTGGCCTCGCGAATGGTGGCGCCGACGAGGGTGCGCCCGGTCCGCGGAGCTTCACGCCCACCGCCTATGCCTCATACCTGCGCGATCCGGACGGCAACAAGATCTGCACCTATTGTTTCGCCGAGGAATGAGCTGGGGGCGGGTCGCCTTCGCCCTCAATAGTGGCTAACCCAGGAACTGCCGAGCGCCTCCTCGATACGGCGGTGGCGTTCCTGGATGACGTCGGCGGGAACCGCGCCGACGAAGGCGTAGAATGTGTTCTCGCGGATCGCCGCCACCACGCGTTCACCCGCCTGCTTCGGGTCGAGGCCTTGCGTCGCGAGTCGTTCGGCCAACACCGCCTCGTCGCTGGCGCTTGCTTGCGGGCCGCCCATGTGGGCCGGACGGTTGCGCGCGCCGTGCGCGATGTTGGTGGCGATCGGGCCGGGGCAAAGCACCGAGACGCCGATATTCGTGCCGTCCAGCTCGTGCTCCAGCGCTTCAGAGAGCGAGAGGGCGGCATATTTGCTCATCGAGTAGGGCGCCTGGTCGGTGCCGCGGCGGTTCTGGAAGCCGGCGACGGAGGCCGTGTTGACGATGTGCCCGTCCTCGCCATGCTTGCGGATGGCCGGCACGAAGTGGCGGATGCCGTGAATGATCCCCCAGACGTTGACGCCGATGACGAAGGCCCAGTCCTCGGGCGGCACGTCGACGAGGCCGGTGCCGTGCATCGGCACGCCGGCGTTGTTGCAGGCAATGTGCAGCTTGCCGAAATTACTCTCGGCTTCGGCCAGGGCGTCGAGCACGGATTGTTCCTGCGTCACGTCGATCTCTACCGCCATGACCCGTTTGTTGGTGCCGGCGAGGGCGTCGGCCGCCTGTTCGACGGCCGCTTTCTGGATGTCGGCCATGACCACGTTGGCGCCGGCCTCGGCAAGCGCGGTCGCGATCCCGAGGCCGATGCCGGAGGCGGCCCCGGTGACGATGGCGGTCTTGCCGGAAATGTCCTTCATGGCGGGCTCCCTTTCAGGGGTTTGTTCAGCTGGAAATGTGCAGCACGGCCTTGCCGGCGAAGCGGCGCTCGATCAGGCCGCGGGCGACGTCGTCGATGTCATCCCAACCCGCCTCCCGAAGAATCGGGCAGTGCAGACGCCCGGCCGCCATCAGGCGAAGCAGGCGCGCCAGGTGCACCGAGGGCGGCGCGCTTTCGCTTTTGTTATAGAGATGGAAGCCCATCACCTGGGCGAGGCCGCGGGTCATCAGGTGCATCACGTCGAGATCGATTTCCGGCTCGGCCGTGACGCCGTAGCAGACGCAGAGGCCGTCGGGCGCCAGGGCCCGGATGGCGGCGTTCAGCACGCCGCCCGAAACGCCGTCGACCACCAATCGGTAGGGGCCCGCCGCTTCGATGCCGGCGCCGTCGGCGGAGACGATCGGCCGGCAGGGCGCCAGGGCTTCGACGAAGGCGGTCTGTTCCGGCCGGCGGACCTGGGCGTAGACCTCGGCACCGGCGAGTTGCGCGAGCTGCACGGCGAACAGGCCGACGCCGCCCGTGGCCCCGGTCACCAGCACCTTGTTGGCGAGCGTGCAGGTGCCGGCCTCGACGGCGTGCAGGGCGGTCAACCCCGCGACCGGAAGAGTGGCGGCCTGGGCGTCGCTCACCGTGTCGGGGATGGGCGCGATGTAGCCGGCCGGAATGCTGATCTTTTCCGCCCAGCCTTCCATCCGGGTGGAGAAGCCGACGACGCGCGTGCCGACGGCCGGTCCCGTACCGTCGGCGGCTGCGCGTTCGACCCGGCCGACGATGTCCCAGCCGATCTGGATCGCCGTTTCCGCCCGCTGTGCCCGGCGACACTCGCCCCGGTTCACCGAGAAGGCCGAGACCGCGACGACCGCCTCGTTGGAAAACGGCTCGCGCAGGGCAATCGGTTTGCGTTCGACGATCGCCGCCCCGTCGCTCGCGGCGACGACGGCTTGGATGGTTTCAGGAATGGTCGCGTCTCCGATGTTGGCCGGCCCGAAGGGGCGGGCGCGAGGATAGTCCGTCAGGCCGCCTGGAAGGCGTCCTCGTCGATGGCGTAGAGCAACTCCGCCCCGCCGGTCACCGCCGGCAACAGTGACGCCACCCGCGGCAGCAGCTGTTCGCCGAAGAAGCGCGCGCTGGCGACCCTCGCGCCGAGGAAGGCCGTGTCCGCCCCCGGCTCGGCCAGTGCCGCAGTTGCCGCCAGGGCCCCCTTGGCGAGGAGGTGTGCACCGAGCGTCAGTCCCCACATCTCCATATAGGGGCTGCAACCGCTGGCCGCGGCGTTCGGGGCCTCGGCCAACTGACCGGCGAGCCACTCGCCGGCCTCCGCCAGCGCCGCGCGGGACGCGTCCAACCGGGCGGCGAGGGGCCCCAGCGTCTCGGACCGGCCGACCTCGGCCGAAACCGCGGCCATCTCCGCCATCAGGGCGGCGACCGGCCGTCCACCGTCGAGCGTCAGCTTGCGCATGACCAGGTCCATCGCCTGGATGCCGTTCGTGCCCTCGTAGATCGGCGCGATGCGGGCGTCGCGGTAATGCTGCGCGGCGCCCGTCTCCTCGATGAAGCCCATGCCGCCGTGGATCTGCACGTTGAGGGAGGTGACCGTGACGCCGACGTCGGTCGACCAGGCCTTGGCGATCGGCGTCAGCAGTTCGAGTCGGCCGCGCGCCGTCTCGCGCTCCTCCGCCGTGCCCGCCCGGCGGGCGCGGTCGACCGCCTCGCCGGTGATGTAGCAGATCGCGCGGGCCGCCTCGACCAGGCCTTTCATGGTCATCAGATTACGGCGCACGTCGGCATGCGCGATGATCGCCGAGGCGCCCGGCTCGGCGGCGCCGAGGGCGCGGCCCTGGCGGCGTTCCTTGGCGTAGGCGATAGCCTGCTGGTAGGCCCGGTCGGCGATGGAGACGCCCTGCACGCCGACGGCGAGGCGGGCGGTGTTCATCATGGTGAACATGCAGCGCATGCCCTTGTTCTCCTCCCCCAGCATCCAGCCGACGGCGCCGCCGTCGTCGCCGTAGCTCATGATGCAGGTCGGGCTCGCGTGGATGCCGAGCTTGTGCTCGACACCGGCCGGGCGCAGGTCGTTGCGGGGGCCGGGATTGCCGTCGCCATCGGGCAGGTACTTCGGCACGATGAAGAGGGAGATGCCCCGCGTGCCCTCGGGCGCATCCGGCGTGCGGGCCAGCACCAGGTGGACGATATTCTCCGCCAGCTCGTGGTCGCCGTAGGTGATGAAGATCTTCTGCCCGGTGATCCGCCAGCTGCCATCCCCGGCCGGCACCGCGCGGGAGCGGAGCGCGCCGACGTCGGAGCCCGCCTGCGGCTCGGTCAGGTTCATGGTCCCGGTCCAATCGCCTGAGATGAGTTTCGGGAGATAGAGCGCCTGTTGGTCGTCCGTGCCGTGCGCCTGCAGGGCCTCGATCGCACCCTGGGTCAGCATCGGGCCGACGGCGAAGCCCATGTTGGCGGCGTTCCACATTTCCATCGCCGCGACGCCGACCAGCCAGGGAAAGCCCATGCCGCCGTGCGCCTCTTCCGCCGTGGCGCCGTTCCAGCCGCCTTCGGAAAAGGCGCGGTAGGCGGCATCGAAACCGGCCGGCGAGCGGACGACGCCGTTCTCCAGCCGCGCGCCCTCCACGTCGCCCGATCGGTTGAGCGGGGCCAGCACCTCGCCCGCGAGCCGCGCGCCCTCGCCCAGCACCTGGGCGACGGTTTCCGCATCGGCCATCTCGAAGCCATCCAAGCGTGCCACGCCGTCCAAATCGGCGATATGGCGGAGCGTGAACATCATGTCCTTCAGGGGACCGGCATAGTCGCTCATGGCGGGCGTCTCCTCGGGCCGTGGGCGCTGCTGTTTCGCCGACTAGATAAGGTCTTTTCCCCCTCCGCCGCAATGGCGAAAACGTCGATTTCGCAGTCGTGGCATTGCATTGCCGCGCGCGCTGGCGTTTGTTCGCCCGGGGCCGCGCCGTCGCGCCCAGGTCGGACCGGGCTCCGCCATGCCACCGCTCATCGTCGCCGTCGCCTTGTGCCTGCTCGGCATCTTCCTGTTGACCGCCATGGGCGCCATCATCAAGTTCCTGGGCGACGTCTATCCACCGCAGCAGTTGTCGGCGCTCCGCAACCTGTTCGGCCTGGTCCCGGCCGCGGCGCTGCTGCTGTTTTCCGCCGACTGGCACGCCAAGGGCCGCAAGCTCGGCTTCGCGCAATGGCGCTATGGCCTGCTCCGCGGCGGCGCCGTGACCCTTGCGCAGTACAGCTTCTACGTCTCCCTGCTGCATCTGGAATTCGCCACCGCCTCCACCCTGGTGTTCGCCACGCCGCTGGTCATGACGGCCCTGTCGATGCCGGTGCTGGGGGAACGGGTCGGCCCCTGGCGTTGGAGCGCGGTGGTCGCCGGCTTCGTCGGCATCGTCATGATCATGCAGCCGGGCTCGGACGTCTTTTCGCTCTATGCGCTGCTGCCGCTCGGCGTTGCCGTCGGTTATGCGACCTCGGCCATCGTCGCGCGGCTGATCGACAAATCGGTGCCGACCGCGACCCTCAACCTACATAGCCAGGTGAGCGCCTGCCTCGGCGCTTGTGCTCTCACCCTCTTCACCAGCGGCTTCGTCGCCGTCGGGAGTGCCGAGCACTGGTTCTGGATCGTCTCCATGGGCGTGCTCGGCGGCGGCGGCGTCATGTGCCTGACGACGGCTTACCGGCTGAGCCGGCCGGCCAACGTCGCACCGTTCGAATATTTCGGCATCATCTTCGCCTTCGTCCTCGGCTGGATCTTCTTTGCCGAAGCGCCGGTCGACCGGCTGTTCCCGGGCGTACTGGTGATCGTCGCCGCCGGCCTGCTGATCATCTGGCGAGAACATCGCTCCGGCGAAGGGACCTGACTTGCGACGACGGCCCCGGCCCGGCACATTGGCCGGGAACAAGCGAAGGACGCCTATGATGAGCCAAGACGCGGTGCGCGAGCTGGAACCGGGGCAAAGCCTGCCGATACGCGACGCCGTCGTGACGGCGGAGCGCCAGGCGATGTACCTCGAAAATGCGGAGGTCGACCCGGCGCTCTGGGGCGACATCGTCGATCTGTCGGTCCTCGCCAACGATTGCATATTGCAGACCTATCCCCTGCGGCCGAAGGGCATGCGGGGCCTGCACCTCGGCCATCGCATGGTGCAGCGCCGCCCGGTCCGCCTGGGTGAGCGGTTGGAAATGCGCGGCCGGGTCGGCACCACCGGCCAGATGCGCAAGGGCAAGCGGGTCGACTACGAGATCGACTTCGTCGACGAGGGCGGCACGATCTGCGTGCAGGCCGAAATGCGCAGCCTGCAGGTCGACGTCGAGGCGGTGTCGAGTGGTGGGGGCGGTGGCTATGACGGCCGCACCTTCTACGGAGGTGCGGCCTTCGAACCCGTGGCGGAGAAGCACGCGACGGCCATCCGGGTGATGGGCTACAGCGGTGAATTCCCCCTCGACAAGGTGCATTTCGAGCCGGAGGTGGCGGCCGAGCTGGGCCTGCGCGCACCGATCGCCCAGGGGCTTATGTCGCTTACCTGGATGATGGGGGAACTGGCGGCGGCGGGCGGGCCGATCAACGCCATCGACATCGATACCGAGTTCCGCCGTCCGATCTACTGGGACGACCGGATTTCCATCCTCGCCAAGGGACAGACCGAGTTCGAGCTGATGAACCAGTTGGGCGAGCTCTGCTCGATCGGTCGGGTGGCGCACCTGGCGCGCGGCCTTTGATCGATAGGGCGCGCGAGATCCTGGCGGCCGGCGGCCTCGTCGCCTTTCCGACGGAAACGGTCTATGGCCTCGGCGCCGACGCCTGCAATCCGCACGCCGTCGCGCGCGTCTTCGCGGCCAAGGACCGGCCTCGGTTCAATCCGCTGATCTCGCATCTCGCCACGGCCGAGGCGGCGTTGGCGCTCGCCCGCCCTTCTGCGCTGGCCGAGCGGCTGGCGAAGCGGTTCTGGCCGGGACCGCTGACCCTGGTGCTGCCGAGGGCCGAGGATTGTCCCGTCGATCCGCTGGCGACGGCCGGCCTCGATACCCTGGCGCTCCGCGTGCCGGCGCATCCCCTGGCACACGCGCTGCTGGCCGCCTTCGGCGGGCCGGTGGTGGCGCCGAGCGCCAACCGTTCCGGCGGCCTCAGCCCGACACGGGCCGAACATGTGACGACGGGCCTCGGCGATGCGGTCGATCTGATACTGGACGGCGGTCCCTGTGCGCTGGGCGTCGAGAGCACGGTGTTGGCGATCCTGGAAGACGAAGCGACGTTGCTTCGCCCCGGTGCGCTGGCGCTGGAGGCGATCGAGGCGGACGTCGAGGGCAGGGTCGCGCGGCCGTCGAGCGACCCCGACCGTCCGATATCGCCCGGGCAGTTGGCCAGCCATTATGCCCCGCGTCTGCCGCTTCGCCTGGAGGCGATCGGCGTTCATGCGGACGAGGCGCTGCTGGCCTTCGGGCGGGACGAGCCGGCGGGCGCGCTGACGACGCGCAATCTCAGCCCCACCGGCGATCTCGTCGAGGCGGCGGCGAACCTGTTTCACATGCTGCACGAGCTGGATGCGAGCGGTGCCCGCGCCATCGCCGCCATGCCCGTTCCCGAGCACGGCCTTGGTCTCGCCATCAACGACCGTTTGCGGCGCGCGGCTGCCCCGCGTTAGCCGGGCAGGTTGCTTTCACCCATCAGGTGAAGATCGACGGCGCGGGCGCAGCGGCGGCCTTCGTGGATCGCCCAGACGACCAGGGACTGGCCGCGGCGCATGTCGCCGGCGGCGAAGATCTTCTCGTGGCTGGTCTTGTAGTCCTCGGTATTGGCCGCGACGTTGCCGCGGGGGTCGAGGTCGAGGCCGAGCGCTTCGACCATGCCCTCGTGTACGGGATTGACGAAGCCCATCGCCAGCAGGACGAGGTCGGCCTTCAATTCGAAGCCGCTGTCGGGGATCTCCCGCATCGCCATGCGGCCGTCCTCGCCCGCCTCCCAGCCGACGCGGACCAGGTCCAGCGCCGCGACCTTGCCGTTCTCATGGCGGATCGAACGGGTCGAGACGGACCAGTCGCGTTCCACCCCTTCCTGGTGCGAGGTCGAGGTGCGAAGTTTCATCGGCCAGTGCGGCCAGGTCGTCGCCTTATCTTCCTGCTCGGGCGGCTTGGGCATGATTTCGAGCTGGGTGACCGAGGCCGCGCCCTGGCGGATCGAAGTGCCGACGCAGTCCGAACCGGTATCGCCGCCGCCGATCACCACGACATGCTTGTCGGTCGCCAGGATCGGCTGGTTGTCGGCGATGTCTTCGCCCGAGACGCGGCGGTTCTGCTGGCCGAGGAAGCGCATGGCGTAATGCACGCCGTCCGCCTCGTCCCGGCCGTCCACCGGCATATCGCGCGGGACTTCCGAACCGCCGGCGAGCACGATCGCATCGTAGATATCCAGCAATTCGTTCATCGTGACGTCGATGCCGACGTTGGTGTTGGAGCGGAATTCCACGCCCTCCGCGCGCATCTGCGACATGCGGCGATCGATGAAGTGCTTTTCCAGCTTGAAGTCGGGGATGCCGTAGCGCAGCAGGCCGCCGAGCTTGGCGTTCTTCTCGTAGATCGTCACGGCGTGGCCGGCACGGACCAGCTGTTGCGCCGCCGAGAGGCCGGCGGGGCCGGAGCCGACGACGGCGATCCGCTTGCCGCTGCGCCGTTTGGCGATGCGCGGCGTGATCCAGCCTTCGCGCCAGCCGCGGTCGACGATGGCGCATTCGATGGTCTTGATGGTCACCGGCTGTTCCGTGATGTTGAGGGTGCAGGCCGCCTCGCACGGCGCCGGGCAGACCCGACCGGTGAATTCCGGGAAGTTGTTGGTCGAATGCAGGACGTCCAGCGCCTCGCGCCAATTGTCGCGATAGACCAGATCGTTCCAGTCCGGGATGATATTGTTTACCGGACAACCCTGATGACAATAGGGGATGCCGCAATCCATGCAGCGCGCACCCTGTTGGCGCAGTTCCTCGTCGCTCAGCTCCAGCACGAATTCCTTGTAGTGGCGAACCCGGTCCGCGACCGGCGCGTAGGAGCGGTCGCGCCGCTTGTAGTCCATGAACCCGGTGACTTTACCCATCTCGTTCCGTCGTCCTTCCCGGTGGCGTCGGCTGCCGACGCCCCTCGTTGTCTTCCTTCGTAGTACCCGGCCGGTCCGCGCGCCCGTCCCAACCACCCGTAGCGTGTACCCTTGGGGTGGTTGGGACGGGGGCGCGGGCCGGCCGGGACCCGAATCCCGTATACCTAATCCCCGACGGCGACCGAAATGCCCGTCCGTTCGGCGGCCCGACTGGCCGCCTGCATTTCCTGCAGGGCCCGGCGGTAGTCGACCGGCATGACTTTGACGAACTTCGGCAGATAGAGGTCCCAATTCTCCAGGATCTGCTCGGCCCGCCGGCTGCCGGTGTACTTGGCGTGGTTTTCGATCAACTCGCGTAGACGCTGGGCATCGTAGCGGGTCATGTCGTGGCTGATGTCGACCAGGCCGTGTGCCTCCAGATCGCCGCGCTGATGCTCGTGCGCTTCCAGGGCCTCGTCCTCGTCGGCGATCGGCTCCAGCTCGACCATGGCGAGATTGCAGCGCGCTTCGAAGCCGCCGGCCTCGTCCAGCACATAGGCGATGCCGCCGCTCATCCCGGCGGCGAAGTTGCGCCCGGTCGAGCCGAGCACGACGACCACGCCGCCGGTCATGTATTCGCAGCCATGATCGCCGACGCCCTCGACCACCGCGCGAACGCCCGAGTTGCGCACGGCGAAGCGTTCGCCGGCGACGCCGCGGAAATAGACCTCGCCCTCGATCGCACCGTAAAGCACGGTGTTGCCGACGATGATGTTCTTCTCGGGCGCGTAGTTGCCGGCTTTCGGCGGATAGACGATGACCCGGCCGCCGGAGAGACCCTTGCCGACATAGTCGTTGGCGCCGCCTTCCAGTTCCAGGGTGACGCCGCGCGAGAGGAAGGCGCCGAAGCTCTGTCCCGCGCTGCCCTTGAACTTCACATGCACGGTGTCGTCGGGCAGGCCCTCGTGGCCGCGGGCTTCGGCGATCCGTCCCGACAGCATGGCGCCGACGGTCCGGTTGGTGTTGTTGATTCCCAGGTCGAGGCGGACCTTTTCGCCGGTCTCGATCGCCGGCCGGGCCGCCTCGATCAGCTGGTTGTCGAGCGCCTTCTCGAGGCCGTGATCCTGCGCCTCGCGCTGATAGACGGCGACGTCGGGGGCCGCCTCGACCCGGTGCAGGATGCGCGAGAGGTCGAGGCCGCGCGCCTTCCAATGCTCGATCGCCGGCTTGACGCGCAGCCGGTCGCGCTGGCCGATCATCTCGTCGAAGGTGCGGAAGCCGAGTTCGGCCATCAGTTCACGCGCCTCTTCGGCGATGAACAGCATGAAGTTGATGACATGCTCCGGCTCGCCGGTGAACAGCTTGCGCAGTTCCGGGTCCTGCGTCGCCACGCCGACGGGGCAGGTGTTCAGATGGCATTTGCGCATCATGATGCAGCCGGCCGAGACCAGGGCCGCTGTCGCGATCCCGAACTCGTCCGCGCCGAGCAGGGCGCCGACGACGATGTCGCGGCCCGTGCGGAAGCCGCCGTCGACCTGCACGGCGATGCGCCCGCGCAGGCGATTGCGGACCAGCGTCTCGTGCGTCTCCGCCAGGCCGATTTCCCAGGGGCTGCCGGCGTGCTGGATCGAGGTGATCGGGCTGGCGCCGGTGCCGCCCTCGAAGCCGGAGATGGTGACATGGTCCGCGTGCGCCTTGGCGACGCCCGCCGCGACCGTGCCGACGCCGATCTCGGAGACCAGCTTGACGCTGACCCGGGCGGCCGGATTGACGTTCTTCAAATCGTGGATCAGCTGCTTCAGATCCTCGATCGAATAGATGTCGTGATGCGGCGGCGGCGAAATCAGGCCGACGCCTGGGGTCGAATGGCGCACCCGGGCGATGCCCTCGTCGACCTTGTGGCCGGGCAGCTGGCCGCCCTCGCCGGGCTTGGCGCCCTGCGCCATCTTGATCTGAAGGTCCGTCGCATTGACCAGATACTCGGTGGTCACGCCGAAGCGGCCCGAGGCGACCTGTTTGATCGCGGAGCGCATGCTGTCGCCGCCCGGCAGCGGGCGATAGCGGATCGATTCCTCGCCGCCTTCGCCACTGTTGGAGCGCCCGCCGAGCCGGTTCATGGCGATCGCCAGGGTCGTGTGCGCCTCCCAGGAGATCGAGCCGAAGCTCATGGCGCCGGTCGAGAACCGCTTGACGATCTCGGCGGCCGGTTCGACCTCCTCCAGCGGCACCGCCGTCTCGGGAAACTCGAACTCGAAGAGGGCGCGCAAGTTGCGCAGCTTCTTGTCCTGGTCGTTCATCCGCCGGGTGAAGGCGCGGAACTTCGCCTGATCGCCGGAGCGGGCGGCGTGCTGCAACAGGGCGATCGTCTCCGGCGTCCAGGCGTGCTGCTCGCCGTTGAGCCTGTAGGAGAGGTCGCCGCCGACGTCGAGGGCGTTGCGGTATTCCAGCACACCGCCATAGGCGATGGCGTGGCGGCGGACCGCTTCACTCGCCACCTCGGCGATGCCGATGCCGCCGATGGCACAGCGCGTCCAGGTGAAGTAACGCTCGAGGAATTCCTCGGAAAGCCCTACGGCATCGAAGATTTGCGCCCCGCAGTAGGACTGGTAGGTGGAAATACCCATCTTCGACATGACCTTGAGGACACCCTTGTCCACGGCCTTGATATAGCGCTGGTGCAGTTCGAGTTCGTCGATCTGTTCCGGCAGGCTCGCGCGCATTTCCGAAAGCGTATCGAAGGCGAGGTAGGGGTTGATCGCCTCCGCCCCATAGCCGGCGAGCAGGCAGAAATCATGCACCCGGCGCGCTTCGCCGGTTTCCACCACCAGGCCGACGGAGGTCCTGAGGCCTTCGCGGATCAGGTGATGATGGATGCCCGCGGTCGCCAGCAGCGAGGGGATGGCGATGTTGTCGGTATCGACGCCCCGGTCCGACAGAATGAGGATGTTGTGGCCGCCGCGCACGGCGTTGCCGGCCCGCTGGAAGAGGTCTTCCATGGCCGCTTCCATGCCCTCGGCACCCTGATCGGCGGGGTAGGTGATGTGCAGCGTATAGGTCTGGAAGCCGCTATCGACGTGGTTTTCGATCTGGCGGATCCGCTCCAGATCCAGGTTGGTGATGATCGGCTGGCGCACCTCGAGCCGCTTGCGCGTGCCCGCGTCTTCCTGGTCCAGCAGGTTCGGCCGCGGCCCGATCAGGGAGACCAGGCTCATCACCAGTTCCTCGCGGATCGGATCGATCGGCGGGTTGGTCACCTGGGCGAAGCACTGCTTGAAATAGTCGAACAGCAGTTTCGGGCGATCGGACAACACGGCGAGCGGCGTGTCGCGGCCCATGGAACCCACCGGGTCCTGGCCGGTCAGGCCCATCGGCGTGAAGAAGGCGCGAATGTCCTCCTGCGTGTAGCCGAAGACCTGCTGGCGCTGCATCAGGGTTTCCGGGTCCGGCGCCATCGGGCCGATCTCGTTCGGCAGGTCCTCGAGCTGGATCTGCGTGCGGTCGAGCCATTCCTGATAGGGGTGAGAAGCGGCGAGCTGGGCCTTCACCTCCTCATCGTCGATGATCCGCCCCTCGTCCAGGTCGATGAGGAACATCTTGCCCGGCTGCAGGCGCCAGCGCTGGGTCACGTCCTCGTCGGCGACGGGCAGGACACCGTCTTCCGAGGCCATGATCACCAGGTCATTCGCCGCCACGACATAGCGCGCGGGCCGAAGGCCGTTGCGATCCAGGGTGGCGCCGATCTGCCGCCCGTCGGTGAAGGCGATGGCGGCAGGGCCGTCCCACGGCTCCATCAGGGCGGCGTGGTATTCGTAGAAGGCGCGGCGGGCCGGATCCATCAGCGGATTGTTCGACCAGGCCTCGGGAATCATCATCATGGTCGCGTGCGCCAGCGAGTAGCCGCCCGCAACCAGCAGTTCCAGCGCATTGTCGAAGGTCGCCGAGTCCGAAGCGCCGTCGCCGATCAGCGGCCAGAGCTTGTCGAGATCCTCGCCCAGCACGTCGGAGGCCATGGTATGCCGCCTGGCCGCCATCCAGTTGATGTTGCCGCGCACCGTATTGATCTCGCCGTTGTGGCAGAGATAGCGGAACGGCTGCGCCAGCCGCCAGGAGGGGAAGGTATTGGTCGAAAAGCGCTGATGGACCAGGGCAAGCGCGCTTTCGATCCGCTCGTCGGCGAGGTCGCGATAATAGACCTCCAGGTTGCCGGACAGCACCATGCCCTTGTAGGCGATGGTGCGCGACGAAAGCGTGGCGATATAGAAGATTTCCGGGTCGACGCCGGCCGCACGGCTGCGGGCATGGCTTTGTTTGCGGATGACGAAGAGCTTGCGCTCGAAGGCGTCCTGGTCGGCCACGCCGTCGCCGCGGGCGATGAAGACCTGGCGGATCTGCGGCTCGTCCGGCTTGACGCTTTCGCCGAGGCAGGAATTGTCGACCGGCACGTCGCGCCAGCCCAGCACCGGCTGGTTTTCGGCCGCGGCGGCCTCTTCGACGGCTTGCTGGCAGATTGCGGCCTGTGCGGGGTCTTGCGGCAGGAAGACCATGCCGACGCCGTAGTCGCCCGCCGCCGGGAGCTCGAGGCCGAGTTCGCCGGCAACGCCGCGCATCAGCCGGTCGGGCATCTGGATCAGCAGGCCGGCCCCGTCGCCCGCCAGCGGGTCCGCGCCGACGGCACCGCGATGGTCGAGATTGACCAGGATTTGCAGGCCCTGGCGGACGATTTCGTGGCTCTTCACGCCCTTGATATTGGCGACGAAGCCGACACCGCAGTTGTCGTGCTCCAACGTCGGATCATAGAGGCCGCGCGGCTTTCTGCTGTCGCTCAGAGTCATGAAACGAGTCTCCGCCCCATCCAGTCGGCTACAATCGGGCGCCCTAAATAGCCGCCTGGACGTGTTTCTTCAATGTCGAGGAACCGTCGGCCCCATTATAGAGGAGACTGCGCCATGTCGGAAAAAATCGGTTTCATCGGCCTCGGTGCCATGGGTGGCCCCATGGCGGCCAACCTGGCGCGGGCCGGTTTCGCCCTGACCGTCCTCGATCTCGACCCGGCCAAGGTCGCGAGGCTGGCGGATCTCGGTGCCAACACCGCCGACAGCCCCGCCGCCGCCGCCCGGGCCGCCGATAAGACCATCGTCATGGTCGAGACCACGGCCCAGGCCGAGGCGGTCGTCCTCGGCGCGGACGGTATCGCTTCGGGTGCGACGGAGGGTCACACCGTCGTCTGCATGTCGACCATCGATCCGCTGGCCGCCAGGGCCATGCACGACCGGCTGGCGGCGGACGGGATCCGCTTTCTCGACGCGCCCGTGAGCGGTGGCACCGTGCGGGCCGAGGCGGGCGAACTGTCGATCATCGCCGGCGGCGAGGATGCGGTGTTCGAGGATTGCCGGCTCGCTTTTGAGGCGATGTCCGCGAACCTCTTTCACGTCGGCGGGGTCGGCCAGGGCCTGGCCATGAAGCTCGCCAACAACCTGTTGATCCAGGTCGGCACCGTGGCCGTCGCCGAGGCTATGGTGCTGGGTGCCAAGGCCGGCCTCGATCCCGAAACGATGTTCGAGGTCATCCGCGTGTCGACCGGGGCCAGCTTCGCCTTCGAGACCCGGGTGCCGCGGATCCTGAGCGGCGACTTCGCGCCGGGCGGCACCGTCGACATTTCCTACAAGGACATGGAGCTGGAAACCGGCTTCGCCAAGCAGCTGGGCGTGCCGTTGCTCGTCAGCAATGTCGCCCAGCAGGTCTACGAGATGGCCAAGGGCGCCGGCTACAACAAGGAGGACGGCGCCGCGGTGGTGAAGCTCTACGAAAAGCTCGCCGGCATCGAATTGGGGCCGCGATAGCCGTCAGCCGGCGGCGAGGTCGAGCAGATCGACGTCGTCGCCCAAGCTGTCCCGCGCGATGTCGACCAGATGGCGGTGATGGGTGAAGAAGAGGACCTGGGTGTGCGTTGAGAGTTCGCGCAGGACCTGGAAGCCGGCCGCCGCCCGGGCGTCGTCGAAATTGACGAACAGGTCGTCGGCCAGGAACGGCAGCGCCTGGCCCGCCTCGAGATGATTCTCGACGGCGGCGATCCTGAGCGCGAGATAGAGCTGGTCAGCGGTGCCCGTGCTCATGGCCGAGACGGCGACCGTTTCCCCGTCCGCCCGCCGGCCGACCAGGCGCGCCTGGTCGCGCTCGTCGTAATCGATGTCCAGGCCGGCGAAGGCGCCGCCGGTGATCGTGGCGAAATGCGTCGCCGCCCGGACGCGCAGCGGGGTCTGCATGTCGCGCAGGTAGCGCTCGATGGCCCACCCCAGCAGGATCGCCGACCCGCGAGTCCGGGCATAGCTGGCGGCCGCCTCGCGCAACGCGGCGATCGCCTCCTGGCGCTGCCACTCGGCCCGCGCGGCCCCGTCGTCACCGCCCGCCGCCCTGTAAGCTTCCCGCGCGAGGGTGCGGGCGGCACTCGCCTCGGTCAGCCGATTCCGTGCCGTGCTCGCGGCCTCGGCCACCGAGCTTTCCCGCGCCGCGATCAGGTCGATGTCGACCGTGACGCAATCACGTTCCAGATCCTCGATCGCCAGGCCGTCCCCCTGAGCCGTCAGGGTGTCGCGGGTCTGGGCGAGTTCCGCCCGAAGTTTCCGCCGCTCGTCGGACGCGGCGATCGCATGCTCCAGATCCCCGTTGCTTTCGACGCCGGCCAATCGCCGCAACCGCTCGATCTCCCGCGCCGCCTCGCCCCGTCGTCGGTGCAGTTCGCCCCGCTGCCCGTCGAGCCTCTCGACGTCGCCGCGCGCGTTCCGCTCGCGCTCGGCCAGGCGGCGTGCCTCGGCCAGGCGTGCTTCGAGGGACCGTGCGGCGGGGTCCGGCGGCTCGCCCGCGAGATCCGGCGCCAGTTCCGCCACGAGGGCCGCGGCCCGCTCCTCGAACAGTGCGACGTCGCGTTCCATTTTGGCGATCCGGGGCAGGTGGGTCTCGTCGATTTGCGCCCGCAGACCTCGCATCTCGTCCAGCACGTCGAGCTGTGCCGCGACGGCGGCCGGCGGCGATCCGGGGGGCAGGCCCAGTGCCGACAGTGCGGTCTCCCATTCGCCGTTCCAGGCGTCCCAGGCCGCCGTGGCGCGGGCCGCGTCCCGGCGGCAGCGGTCGCGTTCGCCGCGAACTTCGCGCACCGCCTCGTCTTTCCGGGCCCGGTCCGCCCGCTCGGCGTCGCCTGCGCGCAAGGTATCCGCGGCGAGGTCGCGCAAGCGCGGCAACTCCCCCGCCGTGAGGGGGCCGGGTTCGATATCCAGTGCGCCCAGGACCTGGCCGAGCATCGTCGCAGCCGCCTGCGCCCGATCGCGTACCGCCGCCGCGTCCCGCTCCGCCCGCCGGGCGGCCTCCGCGCTCTCCAGCGCCGCCTCGCGCATCGAGAGCCATTCCAGCATGCTTCCGGGCTCGCGCGGGTGCAGCCCCGCCGGCGACCAGAGCGCGATCCAGGTCGCCTCGAGGGCCTCACCCTCGCTCTCCTGTTCGTCCCGGCGGACGTGAAGGCGGGCGAGGCGGTCGCGGAGTTCCGCCAGGGCGCGGGCCATTTCGGCCAGGCGTCCGACAGCCTCCGCCTTCTCGAAACGCCGATCCGCGGCGCCGTCCGCGTCCGTGATCGCCGCCTCGAAATCCAGCGCCAGGATTTCCGTGTCTTCGTCGTCGACCGGTGTGGCGGGGCCGACGACATGGTGGGGGCGGAGGCGGCGCCACAGATCGTCGCGCCGTGCACGTGCGTCGTCGAGAACCTCAGGCGCGATTCCCATGTCGGCCCGCGCGGCCTGTTCATAGGCAGGGGCCCGCGTATCCAGCTCGCGCTCGGCGGTCTCGATATCATTGGCGAGGTCGCGCCGGCGTTGCGCCCACGCCGCGAGGTCGTCGCGCGCGGCCGTGACTGTCACCCGGGCAGGCACCGCCAGGCCGGCCAGCCGGTCGACATCGTCGACCGCGGGATGCAGGGCGGCGAGGCGGCCCGCGATCACGGTGGCGGCGTCTCCGGCCCGGCGCTCCAGCTCGCCGAGATGGGCAAAGCCGCCGTCGTCCCGCTCCACCTCGGCCAATGACCGGGCGAGGTCGCCGAGATCCCGTTCCGGCGGTAGGGCGTCCAGCTCGGCCGTTCGGTCGGCCAACCGGGCCTCGGCCTCGTCCAGGGCCTCGTTCCGGTTCGCCTGCTCCGAGGTGACCTCGCCCCGTCGCGTCAGCAAGGCACGCGCGCCGGCGACGACGGTGCGGGGCGCGATCTCCTCGCCGCCGCCGTGCCAGCCGATATCACCGGCGAGATTGCGCAGGCGGGCCTGCGCCTCCGCCAGCTCGGCACGTCGGTTGGGCAGGTCCGCGACCTCTTTCGCCGTCGTCAATCGCCGCTCGCCCAGGTCTTCGATCTCGTCGGCGCGGGCGGGGAGGGTGCCATCGCGCGCGGCCGCCTCGACCGCCGCGCGCGCCGTCGCCAGCTCGAAATCGAGAATGCCGATCTGCGTCGACAGGTCTTCCATCGTCCGCCGCGCGCCCTCGAATTCGGGGCGGGCCGCCTCCGACAGCTCGACCACGTCGCCGAGCTCGTCGAGGGTCGTCGTCAGCGCGGCCTTCCGTACGACATGGGGGTAGACCCGTCGGATGCGTGCGAGGCGACGGGCCTCGGCCTCGTGCCCTTCGGCTTCCGCCGCGACCTCGGCCAGCATCGCCTCCGCCGTTTCCAGATCGCGTTTCAACGCGAGCCAGGTCTTGCTCGTCAATGTCTGTTCCCGCAGCAGCGCCCGCGCGTCCTTCAGTCGGCTCTCGGCCTGCGTGAAGCGACGGTGGCCGGCGCGTCGCTTGCCCCATATCGCGTCCGCGTCGCTCTCCAGCTCGGCCAGGCGCCGGCGCAGGCCGGCGATCCCGGTACCGGCAGAGAACAGCATCTGGCCGATATCGTCGCTCGCATCGAGGATATCCCGGCCGCCCGCCTCCAGGCGGACATGGTCGAGGCTGAACATGCGCTCGAAGAAGGCGCGGTCCGCCGTCGCGAGATAAGGTCTGAGCGCCGCCTCACCCTCAGCCAACGCTTCACCGTCGCCATCCAGTAAGGTGTTGGCGTTGCCCTTGCGGCGTCGAACCTCCAGCCGCGCCTCGCCGTCCCGTAGTACGGCCCCCAACAACATGCCGCCATAGCCGTGGCGAAAGCCGAAGGGGGTGCGCTGCGGCATGCCGAAGAGCAAGTCGCCGACGGCGGCAAGCGTGGTCGATTTTCCCGCCTCGTTCGGTCCGAAGACGATATGCAGGTCGCACGGCGACGCCGGCAGACCCAGGCTGCGCTCGGTGAAATGGCCGTAGCGGACGAGGTCCAGCCGTTCGAGGCGCATCGCCTAGGCCTCGCCTTCGACGTCGAGGCGGGCGAAGAGATGGGGCTCGACCGCGCGGGCCAGCGCCCGGTGGTCGCCCTCGATCGCCAGGCGGAGGACGTCGTCCTCGACCTCCTCGCGGGCTTCTCGGGGCAGGGCGCCGACCATGGCGCCGATGTCGCTCTCGAAACGTTGCGCCAGGTCTTCGAGATCGCCCTCCGTCAGCGTGCCCAGGATCCGACGCAGGTCCTCGACGCCTTCGCCACCCGTCGCGTCGGCCAGGGGCGCGGTCGCGATGGCGATCTTCTCTACCCAGGCGACGCCTTCGCCGAGGCCGAGGGCGAGGGCCCGCACTTCGGCCAGCAGCTCGTCGCCGGCGGCGTGCAGGCGGGCGTGCAGCGGGCTGCGCCCCTCCAGATGCAAGCGGCAGGCGAGCAGGCGGCCCTCGGCCCGAGTCGCGACCGCGGCCTCCAGCACCGTGCGAACCGCGTTGTGAATTCTTGCCATGTCGTCGAGATCGGTGACATCGGCCCGGACGTTCTCCCAGCGGACGATGTCGTAGGCCCGCGCGTCCACCGCGACCACCTCGCCGCCGTCGACCGTCACCGCCATCGCGCCCTTCGGGCCCGTCTCGCGGATGTGGCGGCCTTGCAGGTTTCCGGAAAAGACGATGTGCGGCCGTTCGTGCAGGACCTCGCCCTGGTGGACATGGCCGAGCGCCCAATAGTCGTAGCCCGTGTTTACCAGATCGGCGAGGGTGCAGGGCGCGTAGTTCGCATGTCCGCCCCGGCCGCCGAGGCCGGTGTGCAGGACCCCGATGTTGAAACGGCCGGCGAGCGGTGCGGGATACGCCAGGGCCAGATTGTCGTCGACGTCGCGCCGGGGAAAGCTCTGGCCATGCAACGCGACCGGCAGGTCGGGATGGTGGAACGTCTCGGGCGCTTTGGTGCCGAAGGTCTTCACGTTGCCGGGCAGCGGCAGATGGCGGGTGATCTCGCTCTCGGCGTCGTGGTTGCCGTGCAGCAGATAGACCGGGATCGAGGCGGCATCGAGCCTGCCCATCTGCGCCGCGAAATAGAGGCCGGTCGAATAGTCGCGCCACTCGCCATCATAGAGATCGCCGGCGATGACCATGAAGTCGATCCGCTCGGCGATGGCGTCGTCGATCAGCCGTTCGAAGGCCTCGCGTGCCGCGCCGCGAATACGCTCCGCCGTCGCGTCCTCCTGTCCCGCCAGGCCGCGGAGCGGGCTGTCCAAATGGATATCGGCGGCGTGCAGGAAACGAAATTCGGTCAAGATGCGGGACCTCCGCCGCCCGGGGGCCGTGAATCGATTCCCTGATGCTCCCACGCCCCCTCCGGCGGGCGCAAGCGATCAGGCGCGGACGCTCATCAACGCCGGCCCCAGGCTCGCGACGTCGACCTCGAGGCCGAGGCCGGGCGCGTTCGGGGCGGCACCGATACCGCCGGCGGAGCGGGGCCGGTGGCCGGCGATATGCTCGTTCGTCCAGTCGTTCATGAAGGATACGGTCAGCAGCTGGTCCGCCTTGGTGCTGGCGGTCAGATGCGCGACGGCGGCGGTCACCAGGTCGCCGCCCCAGGTGTCCTCGATCGTCACTTTCAGGCCGAGCTGGTCGCAAAGGTCGCGCACCAGCTTGGAGCCGGTGAGGCCGGCGAACTTGGAGAGCTTCAGATTGATGCCCTCCATGCCGGCGGCCGCGTTGGCCCGCAGCAGGGCCGGCACGTCGGTGATGACCTCGTCCAGCACCATCGGCAGGCTGGTGTGGCGGCGGACGTGCAGGCATTCCTCCAGGGTCTTGCACGGTTCTTCGAAGATCACCCGGTCGAGCGGCTCCAGCAGGCGGGCGGCGACCATGGCATCGGCCAGGCGCCAGCCCCCATTGGCGTCGGCGACGATCAATGCGCCGTCGTCCAGGACCCGCGCGACGGCCCGCACCCGGGCGGCGTCTTCGTGCGGGTCGGCGCCGAGCTTCAGCTGAAAGCGGGCGATGCCCTCGGCCTGCCAGCCCTGCACCTGGGCGGCCATCGCCTCGGCCGGGCCAAGGGGGACCGCCTTGTAAAGCGGAAAACTCTCCTGCAGCCGGCCGCCCAGCAGGCTTGCGACGTCCCGGCCCGTGGCCTTGCCGAGCAGATCCCAGCAGGCGATGTCGAGCGGGCTCTTGGCATAGGCATGGCCGCGCAGGCGCGCGTCCATCGCCGCATGCACGGCGCCGAGGTTCGTTGGGTCGAGGCCGAGCAGTCCCGGCGCCATCTGCTCGAGCGCGGCGCGTGCGCCCAGGCCATGGCTCGCCAGATAAAGCGGCCCCAGCGGACAGACCTCGCCCCAGCCGTCGAGGCCCTGATCGGTGCGCAGACGGACGACGGTACTCGGCAAGCTTTCGACGACCTGGCCACCCGACATGACATAGGTGCCGTGCGCATAGGTCAGGTCGTAGCCGTAGATCTCGACCGCATCGATCCGCATGTCCCGCATCCCATCGTCTCAATAGGGCCGGGGATTCTAGCAGATGATGCACGCCCTGAACCGGTGTATTCTCATTCTCGTCGGTAGGAGGGTGGGACGCGGACATGGATATCGGACGAAATATCGCCAGGGTGGTGGCGATCGTCGCCCTTCTGCTGGCGGGCGGCCTGGAAGCGGCGCTAGCTGTCGCGGTGCCGGCGGGCAAGCTTCCGAGTGGTGTGACGCCGACGCATTATCGGCTCGACCTCGCAATCGATCCGAAACAGGAACGGTTCTCGGGCGAGGTGCGTATCGACGTCACGCTTGCCGAGGCCACGACGCGCATTTGGCTGCATGGCCGCGGGTTGGACGTATCGGATGCCCATGTGGTGACGGCGACGGGCGCGCGGGTCGGCGCGATCTACCGCGAAGAGGGCGAGAGCGGTGTCGTCAGGCTGGATGCCGAAGAGGCGGTCGGTCCGGGCGCCGTGACCCTGGTCTTCCGCTACGGCGCGCCCTTCAACCGATCCCTCGAGGGCCTCTATCGTGTCGAGCACGGGGGGCGGGCCTATGCCTATACCCAGTTCCAGCCGCTGTCGGCCCGGCGCGCCTTTCCGGGCTTCGACGAGCCGCGCTTCAAGACGCCCTTCGACATCGCGATTACCACCGGTGCCTCCGACAACGCCATTTCGAACGGACCGGCGCGCGAGACGCTGGCCCTGGCTGTCAATCAGCATTTAATTCTGACCCCCTATCGGCGTGCAAAATTGACCCCCCCCCTTGCTTCGACGGAGGTTGTCCCGGTAGTCCACGGGAGGGCCCCGCGCGGCTTCGTGTAGCGCTTTGCGTTACGCGGAGCGAAGCCGCGTGGGAGGGGCCTGTGGGCCCACCGGGACAACCGGGCCGGCGGCGGAACGTGGGGATCAGGTGGGGTTCTTGAAGTGGCAATGAGCTTTTGAAGTAGTGTCCAGACTGTTCTGCAAGTTTGTCATGGCTGCCGATGAGGGCCACCGGCATGCCTGGCGCGGAGATTTCGATTGCTCGGAGCGCCAGGCATGCCGAGCCGCCGTCAGGCGGCTTTCTGGATGCGTTCGCTTTTGCTCTCCTTGAGATGGATCATGTTGAGCTAGCGGTTGGCATCCAGCCAGTCCTCATGGATTTCGATCGCGAGAGCCCGGACCAGCCGGAGGCAGCTCATCCACCCCATCGGCCCGGACTTGTGCCCCAGCTACGAAACCCCTTTTGCAGAACAATCTGTACAGGACCCGTTTTGATTTGCCCGCCTTTGCGATGAAAGCCCCCAGGCTGATTGGCTCCATATAGCGGATCAGCCTGGGGCTTTGCTTACAGGGCGGCTACTTTTGTCGTCGCTGTTTGCTTTGTGCGAAGCGGTAAGACATGTTGCCTGTTTCGATGATTGCGCAGTGATGCGTTACACGATCCAGCAACGCGGTTGTCATTTTTGCATCTCCGAAGACGGAGACCCATTCCCCGAACTCCAGATTGGTGGTGATGATGACGCTGGTCTTCTCATAGAGTTTGCTGATCAGGTGGAACAAGAGCGCACCGCCGGATTTGGGGAATGGGATATAGCCCAGTTCGTCGATGATGACGCAATCCATGGCCGTCAGTTGCCGGATGATCTTGCCGGCGTTGCCTTCGGCCTGTTCCTTGATCAGCGCATTGATCAGATCGACGGCGTTGAAGAAACGGACCTTCTTTCCCTGATTGATCAACAGCGTCCCCAGAGCAATGGCGATGTGGGTTTTGCCCGTACCGGTTCCGCCCACCAGAATGAGGTTGTGGGCCTCCTGGGTGAACTGCCCTGAGCAGAAGGGGTCGATTTGCGCTTGGGTGACGGCGGCTAGGCCGTAATCGAAAGTGGCGAAGTCCTTATGGTGGGGGAACTTCGAGGCCCGCATTTGGTGCTGGATAGAGCGCACCCGGCGCTCTACAGTCTCGGCGTCGATCAGTTGCTTTATCGCAGTGGTCAGACTTGGCGGCTTGCGCGCGGCCAGCAAAGCTTCGGCGCAAGCCGCCATTCCATACAGCCTCAGGGCGATCAGTTGGTCTATCAAAGCTTTCATGCGACGGCCTCCCCGGCAACGCACAGCGTCTCATAGCGCTTGCAGTCCGCTTCGGGCCGCAAGGTCAGTTGCGGATAGGCGTGGCTCTCGCCCCATGGCGCGATGACCGGCTCCACCAGTTGGTTGATCAGATTGATGATGGCCGGAAGGCGCAGCGTGTTCTGCTCCACGGCCAGTTCACAGGCTATCTCGACCACCTCGATCCCGTGATCCTGGGCCAGCAGGAGCAGATCGACAAACTCCCGGTCCCCGCCTTTGCCGGCCATGTAATGCGCCCTGACCCGGTGCATCGCCTCAGGCAATTGCCAACCCACAAAGGGCGCGCCATCTCTCAGCGCGCCGGGCTTGCGGTCGAGTAGGGGCAGGTAATGCCAGGGCTCGAAATAGCTGGCGTTGCGGGTAAAGCGGCGCTTGTGCTCGGCAATCACATTCTGCCCTGACACAACCACGATCCGGTCCGCATAGGCGCGCAGAGAGACAAGCTCCCCGGCGAACCGGGAGGGGACGCTATAGCGATTGGTGGCATATTGGACCAGACAGGTAGAGCGGACACGAGCGGCCTTCTCAACATAGCCGTCAAAAGCCCGGCCCAGGGGACGCAGTTCGGCGCACTCGTCTGCGAACACGTCCGAGATCTTGCGATCCGATTGTTCGGGGTGGGCGCGATTCGCCAATTCCTCGCAGCGCAGACGCAACCAGCCGTTCAGCGCATCCAGATCGTCAAAGGCGGGCTTGGGCGCAAACAGCTGTCCCCGCAGGAACCCAACCTGGTTCTCAATCTGACCCTTCTCCCACCCCGCCGCGGGGTGTGCAAGCAACCGGTTCCATCACATAGTGGTTCATCAACGCCAGAAAGCGCGGATGGAACACACGGTCCTTAGAGCGCGAAACATAGGTTACCATCGTCTTGGGGTTGTCGATGATCACCCGGCGCGGTACGCCGCCATAGAAAGACATCGCCCGTGCAAAGGCGTCCAGCACCATCTCCTGAGATTCGCTGGGATAGGCAACAACAAAGGGCTTGCGGCTATGACATAGGCGGAAGTGGGCAACCTTTACCTTCTGCTCGACACCGCCCAGGACAGCGTATTCCGTGCTCCAGTCAAACTGGAGCGCGTCACCTGCCGTAAAGTGCAACGGAATGAACGCATCCCCCGATCCGGCGCCAGAACGCTTCAGGTCGCGGACAAACCTCTGAACCGTCGAGTAGGATCCGCTATAGCCTTCCGACACAAGCTGCTCATAAAGCTTCTTGGCCGTCCGGCGCTCACGGCGCGGGCGCCCCAGGTCCTGCTCAAAGAGCGCCCGAAGCCGGCTGGCGAAGCCATCGCTAAGCTTACGCCGGACGGGTGAAACGCGCCGCTGATAGCTCGGTGGATCGCCGTCCTTCAGATACTTCTTAATCGTGTTCCGCGACAAACCAGTCTGACGAGATACAGATCGGATACTCCGACCCTCCCGTAATATCCAACGTCGGATCTTCAATACGCTTTCCATCAATACCACCTGCTCTTTCCTCCGCACTGTTCCGTGCGGATGCTAGCGTTCCAGGTGGGTCAATTCTTACCGCTCATAACCCACCAAAGTGGGTCAGTTTTGCATGCCGATTCACAGCCTGGACGAGGGCGCAGCGCCCGTCGTCCGCCAACACCAGGGCCATCCAGAAGTCGTCCGGGATGTGGCGCAGCAGCGCGGCGGCCAACGCCGGCGGGGCCACCTCCGGGGATCGCGCGTCATCCGATCCGGCGACATCGTCGTCGCCGGCATAACCGCTCTGGGCGCCATGATGCACGTACCAGGGCCGCCCGAAGCGCCGGGCGGTGCGGGCGAGCGCGGGCCAGTTGGCCCGCTCGAGCCAGATCAAGCCGGCGGCGAAGCGCCGCCCTTGTAACTCCAGGGCGCTCAAAACGCCGCCTCCGGGGCTTCCGAGATGCCAAGCGGCGCGCCGATGCGGGCGGTGACCAGCATGACGTGCTCGCGGCGGTGTCGTGCCCCGCCGTGGCCGCCCTTGGGGAGCGGCAGACCGGGGAAGAACGAGCCCTCGCGCCGGCTGTCGCTGGCGGCATCGGAGAAGCCGGTGATCATCAACGTCTCGCCCTGGCCGATCTTTTGCGTGACCTGGAGGGCGCGGGTGCCATAAGCGGGAAACTGGATCTCCTCGTATTGGCTTTCTTGCTCCTGCCCCTGTTGCTCCTGGGCACCCTGGCTTTGGCTTTCTTGGCTCTGGCCGCCCTGGCTTTGGTTCGGGCTCCCGGCACGGAATTTTTGGAAGTGGGGCCGGTCCTGCAAGCTGGCGAACAGGCGGACCAGGACTTCGTCGGGTCCGGTGATGCGGGGCAGGTAGCTGAACGAGAAGCCCGAGGACACGGTGCCGGGGGTGAGTTCGGTCTCGCTCACGCCGTCGTTGACCGTGGTCGCGCGTTCCTTGAGATAGGCCTCCTTGTAGAGCTCGAAGAACTGGGCGGGCTTGCCGTTGAGGCTGGGAATGTCGGCGCTGAGCAGGCGGCTGGCCGTGCCGGCGCTGGCCAGCGCGTCGACGGTGGCGTTGAAGCTGTTGGGCCTGTCTGGGCGCGGTCGGATCAGGGAGAGCGCGCCGGTCGGGGAGTTGAGGTCGATCGCTGTACCGAGGGCCTTGTCGATATAGGCGGTGAGATCGATGTCGAGCTTGCTCTCGCGGTCCCGGGTGACGGTGTAGATGTGGACGGAGAGAGTGACGGGGCGCAAGACCTCGCGGTTGAGGTAGTCGAGGAAGCCACGGACGCGGTCCAGCTCTCGGGGCCGTCCTCGGGCCAGCACGGTGGCGCTGGTGGGGGAGACGGCGATGACGGTGTCGGGGGCGGCCAGCGCCTTCAACTGCTCCTCGATGCCGGGCCAGGGGTCGTGCTCGGAGCTGGTGGCGATGCTCTGGGTGGCGCCCGCGCCCTCGCCGCCCTCCGCCGAAGCGCTGGTGGTGTAGGTCTGTTGTCCAGCGAGCGCGTGGATGTGGAACAGGCGGGCTCCCTGGCGCAGAACCGCGATACCGTCCTCGTCGTGCCGCCAGCTGTATCCGGCATGTCTGGTCCAGATATCGAGCAGGCGGTCGAGAGGCCCGGTCCAGATACCGCCGTCGGGCGAGAGGAGATCTGGCGCGCCGGGCGGCAGGGCGCTCGGGGCCTTGGTGTCCTGGTCACCCTCACCGCGGGCGGGCGCGGGACCGCGCAGGCGGACAGTGAGGCCGCTGGCGCTCTGGAGGCGCCGGGCGAGGGTGGCGTCGTCCGGTCCATCGCCGAGGGGAAGCGTGATGGCGTCGTCGCGCCGGAAACGTTCGGGCAGGCTGGCGCGGGGATCGGCGGCGAGCGGGCGGAGGCCGACATAGGGCCGCTCGGGTACCAAACGCAAAGTGGCGAAACGGGGAGCCTCCTGCGCGTCACGGGCGTCGGTGATGCGAGATTGAACCTCATCCGCGTCACGCTCGGCCAACTTCGCGGTATCGCCGGTGCAGGCGGCAAGCCCGAGGGCCAGAAACACCCCCGCGAAATAGCGCCCGGGCTGCAACAGAACGCCTGTGCATTCAAGTGCGAATCGAGGCCGAATCGGCAAAAACCGCAGCTTGCCGGACGGCGCAAACTGCCGCCAGAATCGGGCAAATTCGGAAGATTTTCGGCTTCCGGATTTTGCATCGCAACAAACTTTGTTTCTTGACACGTACATGTCGTTGTGAAATTCTCCCGAATCGCAACATGCGGTAGAGGGATGGGCTTGAAATCACGCTCGGGATCGCCGGACATGTTGTCGAACGGCATAACGGCGATCGAAGGCCTATCGGGCACCGTGCCCGGACGATGGTCGGGCGCGGGCGCCGTCACGCCCGGCGCCGTGTCGGCCGGCCAGTGCCAGACCTGGATCTGGCGCGAAATGTTCTTGAACCGGCACCATCCGCCATCGCGGAAATCGAAACCCAGCAGGCTGCCGACGCTTTCCCGTGCGGCCCCCGACATCGCCAGGCCGCCGGGCTGGCTGGCCTCCTGCAAGCGTGCCGCGACGTTGACGCCGTCGCCATGAATGTCGTCGCCGTCAATCGCGATATCGCCGAGATTGACGCCGATGCGCAGGCGGATACGGGATGCCTCCGGCGTCCCGTCTTGCCGTTCAGACATGCCGTGCTGGATCTCGACGGCGCATTTCACGGCGTTTACGACGGAAGCGAATTCGAGCAGCAAGCCATCGCCCATGGTTTTGACGACGCGGCCGGCGTGCGCCGCGACCAGCGGGTCGATCAGCTCCCGGCGAAGATCGCGCACGGCGGCGAGCGTGCGCTGCTCGTCGGCGCCGATCAGGCGGGCGTAGCCGACGACGTCGGTGGACACGATCGCGGCCAGTCTGCGAACACTTTCCTGGGACATGTTGCAAGTCTAAAGGCCGCGGCGTTCCGACGGAAACCCCGCGAGTGACCGCCGTCACTTTGCGGCCGCGGGAAAAGGCGTAGCGTCTGTCTTGCCGGCGGGTGGAATCGATTCACCGATATGCCGGGACCCGCGGACCAGGGGAGGCCCGTGCCATGGATGCAGGACGCGTCTTGATCGTCGATGACGAAGCCGATGCCCGCGAGCGAATGGTCAGGGGGGCCGAGGGGTTCGGCCTCCGGGCGAGCGCGGTCGCCTCGGCGGCGGAATTCAAGGCCGCCTACGTCGACGAGGAGCCGGACGTCGTCGTGATCGACATGCTGCTCACGCGGGAGGACGGGTTGGATCTCACGGCCTGGCTCGCCCGGCGCAACAGCAGCTCGCGCGTCGTGTTGGTCAGCGACCGCGATCCCCTCTACACCCGCACCGCCGTCAACGTCGCGCAGGCGAGCGGCGTCGACGCCCAGGCGCTTCGCGCCCCTTTCTCCCTGCACGACTTGCGCACCGCGCTGATCCACGAGGCCCGGCCGGCCTGATCGCCCCATACCGCGCGTCTTCGCGCGCCGGTCGACCTATTATGAATGGACCCGAGGCGCCAGATTTGCTAGGGCTTGCCGCCCGGGCACGGTGTCAGCCATGGTCAGGGCGACAAACTCGTTGTAAATCAATGGATTGAAGGGATTTTCCGTGATGGAAGTCTCGTTCTACAACACCGCGACGCAGTCGCGCGAGGTCTTCACGCCGTTGGAAGCGGACCATGTCCGCCTCTACGTCTGCGGGCCGACGGTGTACGACTTCGCGCATATCGGCAACGCGCGGCCGGTCGTGGTGTTCGACACGCTGGTGCGGTTTCTCCGCCGCCGGCACGCGCGCGTGACCTACGTCCGCAACATCACCGACGTCGACGACAAGATCAACCTGCGCGCGGCCGAGGAGGGGGTCGAGATCGCCGACGTGACCTCGCGGACGACGCAGGCCTTCCACGAGGACATGGGCGCGCTGAACGCGCTGCCCCCCGACGTCGAGCCCCGGGCGACCGGCCACATCGCCGAAATGATCGTGCTGATCGAGACCCTGATCGAGAAGGGCCACGCCTACGCCGCCGACGGTCATGTGCTGTTCGACGTGCCGTCATGGGACGAGTACGGCGCCTTCTCGCGCCGCAGCCCGAAAGAATTGATCGCCGGCGCCCGCATCGACGTCGCCCCCTACAAGCGCGACGACATGGACTTCGTGCTGTGGAAGCCGTCCGACGACAGCCAGCCCGGCTGGGACAGCCCCTGGGGCCGGGGGCGGCCCGGCTGGCATATCGAATGCTCCGCCATGGCGAAGCGCTATCTCGGCACCACCTTCGACATCCACGGCGGCGGCCTCGACCTGATCTTTCCGCACCACCAGAACGAGGTGGCGCAAAGCCATTGCGCCCATGATGGCGCACCGCTGGCGCGCTTCTGGATGCACAACGGCTATGTCGTCGCGGGCGGCGAGAAGATGTCGAAGTCGCTCGGCAACTTCTTCACCGTACGCGACCTGCTGGGCGAGTTTCCGGGGGAGGCGATCCGCCTCGCCCTGCTGGCGGCGCACTATCGCCAGCCGCTGGACTTCACCAAGGACGGTGCGGCGCAGGCGAAGCAGACCCTGGACCGCTGGTACCGGGCGGCGGGCGGGGCGGCACCGGCGGAAACGATTCCACAAACGGTCGAGGCGGCGCTGGCCGACGACCTCAACACACCCGCGGCGATCCGCGAACTGCATGCGCTCGCCGACCGGGCGATCGCCGGCGAGACGGCGGCGGCGGCGGACCTCAGGGCCGGTGCCGAGCTGCTCGGCGTGCTGACGGGCGAGGCGGAGGACTGGTTTCGCGGCGGCGGTGGTTCGGACGAGGCGGCGGAAATCGAGGCGATGATCGAAGCCCGGCGGGCGGCCCGGGCGGCGCGCGACTTCGCCGAGGCCGACCGGATCCGCGACCAGCTGGCGGCGGACGGCATTCTCCTGGAAGACGGGCCCGAGGGCACATTGTGGCGGCGGGCATGAGCATGACCAAGGAACGCATCTATCTCTTCGACACCACGCTGCGCGACGGTGCGCAGACCTCGGGCGTAAACTTTTCGGTCGAGGACAAGATCCGCATTGCCGAAGCCCTGGACCGGCTGGGTGTCGACTATGTCGAGGGTGGCTGGCCCGGTGCCAATCCGACCGATACCGCCTTCTTCGAAAACCCGCCCACGCTCACGCGAGCGACCTTCACCGCCTTCGGCATGACCAAGCGGCCGGGCCGCAGTGCCGCCAATGACCCCGGCCTCGCCGCCGTGCTCGGCGCGGCCACGCCGGCCGTCTGCCTGGTCGGCAAGACCTGGGATTTCCACGTCGACCATGCGCTGGAGATCGAGCGCGACGAGAACGTCACCCTGATCGCCGAGAGCGTTCAGGCGACCCGCGAGCGCGGCGCCGAAGCCATGTTCGATGCCGAGCATTTTTTCGACGGTTACAAGGCCAATCCCGATTTCGCGCTGCAATGCCTCGACGCGGCGCTGCAGGCCGGCGCGCGCTGGGTCGTGCTCTGCGATACCAACGGCGGTACCCTGCCGCACGAGATCGAGGAGATCGTCACCGCCGCCACGGCCGTGGTGCCGCCTGAAAACCTCGGCATCCACACCCACAACGACACCGGCAATGCCGTCGCCAACACCCTTGCCGCGGTGCGGGCGGGCGCGCGGCAGGTCCAGGGCACCATGAACGGCCTGGGCGAGCGTTGCGGCAACGCCGACCTCACCGCGGTGATCCCCAGCCTGATGTTGAAGCCGGGCTTCGCCGAACGCTTCGAGGTCGGCATCGATCGCGACGGGCTCGGCCATCTCACCCAGGTCTCGCGCCTGATGGACGAGCTGTTGAACCAGGCACCGGACCGCCACGCGCCTTATGTCGGCGCCAGCGCCTTCGCCCACAAGGGTGGCCTGCACGTCTCGGCGGTGATGAAGGATCCGACGACCTACGAGCACATTCCGCCCGAAACTGTGGGCAACCAGCGCACCGTCCTGGTTTCCGACCAGGCGGGACGCTCGAACATTTTGGCCCGCCTCGCCGAAGCGGGCATCGAGGTCGATCCCAAGGACCGACGGATCGAACGGCTGCTGACCGAGGTGAAGGAGCGCGAGTTCGCCGGCTATTCCTACGACGGCGCCGAGGCGAGCTTCGAGCTGATGGCCCGCCGTGCGCTCGGCCAGGTGCCGGTCTATTTCGATGTCTCCTCCTTCCGCGTGATGGTGGAGCGGCGGCACAACGCGCTCGGCGAGTTGGTCACCGTTTCCGAGGCGACGGTGAAGCTGGCGATCGACAGCCGCGAGGTGATGAGCGTCGCCGAGGGCAACGGCCCGGTGAACGCGCTCGACAACGCCATCCGCAAGGACTTCGGCCGTTATGCCGGCTATCTCGCGGACCTGCGCCTGGTCGACTACAAGGTCCGCATCCTCGACGGCGGCACCGAGGCGGTGACCCGCGTGCTGGTCGAAAGCGCGGACGGCGCGGGGGAGCGCTGGTTCACCGTCGGCGTCTCGCCCAACATCGTCGATGCCTCCTTCCAGGCCCTGATGGACTCGATCGTCTACAAGCTCTACCGCGACGGCGCCCCAGCCTCGGCCTGAGGGCGGAGCGTCCGGCGCACATGGTCGAAGAAGCTTTCACGCGCGAACCGTTCGCGCCAGGGGCTGTGCCCGCAGCGCGGAAGCTCGACGTACGTCAATTGTCCTATGTGCCGGGCGAGGCCGTCGCGGATCAGCCGGCCCGGATGCGGGTCGTCGGCACCATGCAGTATCACGACCGCTGAAGTGATCGCGGCAAAGGCAGCCGGATAGACACCGTTCGCCACCAGGCGTTGCCAATCCGACCAGGTCTCGTCGAAGGCGGCGAGGTCGAAGGCTTCCAGATCGATGTCGCCCAATCCATCGTCGACGGGGGCATGGTCGTAGAGCGGACGGGTGAGGCGGACGTCGCGGACAAAGCGTGCCCGCGCATCCTCCAGCGGTACCGCCAGGCGGGCTCGCAGCGCCGCATCCATGCGGTCCGACAGGATGGCCTGCAGTCGGCTGCGCGCGAGGGAATCGAAGGTGCCGCAGCCGACACAGATGACCGGCCCGGTCCATTCGGGATGGCGCGCGGCATGACAGAGGGCGAGCAGCGCGCCCCAGGAATGACCGAGCAGCGCCGGCGGCGGTTCGCCACTTGTGTCGTGCTCTATCAGCGCTTGTAAGTCCTCGACGTGCCGGGCAACGGTGAGCGGTTCATCACCGCTGCCCCGTTGCCAGGGCTCGGTGATGCGAAAGTCGTCCGCAAGCTTTCGGGCGAGGGGGGCGAGCTCGCCCGCCGCCGCCGGCCCGCCGTGCAGGACGAACAGCCCGGGGCCGCTCTCACCGTAGCGGCGCGCGAGGATCAAGAAGCCGGGTCCCGCACCCGGTCGGCCCAGAAGGCGCTGGCCTTCAGGCCGCTGCCGGTGAGGACGACGACGGTCTCCTCGTCCGCGGCGATCCGGCCCTCGGCGACCAGCTGGGCGAAGCCGGCGGCGGCTTGGGCCGAGGTCGGCTCGGCGTAGAGGCCCTGGGCGGCGAGGCGCGTCGCGGCCTCGGCGATTTCCCCCTCGGCGACGACGGCGGTGCCGCCCTCGCTCTCGCGCAAGGCCCGCAGCATCTGCGGCAGGCGGACCGGGCAGCGGATTGCCGTGCCCTCGGCGATCGTCGGTGCATAGTCGGTCGCCACGTAGTCGTCGGCGCCGGCGGTGAAGGCATTGTGCAGGGGCGGGCAGGCGGCCGGCTGCACGGCGAACAGGCGGGGCAGGCGGTCGATGGCGCCCGCCCGCCGCAACTCCGTGAAGGCGAGCCAACAGCCGAGCAGGTTCGAGCCGGCCGAGGCGGGCGTCACGATATTGTCCGGCACGCGGAAGCCGAGATCCTCCCAGATCTCGTAGCCGAGCGTCTTGGTGCCTTGCAGAAAGAAGGGATGCCAGTTGTGGCTGGCGTAGAAGATCTCGGCCGCACGCCCGATCGCCGCCGTCTCCGTCGCATCGCGCGGGCCGGGGATGATTTCGATGTCGGCACCGTAGGCCCGGGTCTGCGCGATCTTGGCGGGGGAGGTGCCCTCGGGCACGAAAACGTTAACTGCCATCCCGGCCGCCCGGCCGTAACAGGCGATCGCGGCGCCGCCGTTGCCGGAACTGTCTTCAAGGATTGCCTCGACACCGAGCTGTTTGAGGCCGCTCACCAGCACCGAGGCGCCGCGGTCCTTGAAGGAGCCGGTCGGTGAAAACCATTCGAGCTTGAAGGCGCAGTCGAGCCCGTCGTAGCGGCTGCGCAGGAGGGGCGTGCAGCCCTCGCCCAGCGTCACCGGATCATCGATCGCGAACGGCAACGCCGCGCCGTAACGCCAGAGCGAGCGTCGGCTCGTATCGATATCGCCCGCCCCGATACCGGCGAGTTCACTCATCATCAACGGCGATCCCGAGGGCGCGCGCCAGATCGTCGCGTCGATCGGGAAATGCCGCCCCGTCGCCGGGTCCGTGAAGGTCGCGCCCGCCATGGCGATTGTCCTTTGCGATCCGTACCCGGGGGAGACTACGCCACCCATCGGCCGGGGCAATGCCAAATGCAGTGGCATTTTGCATCCCTGCGGCATTGACAAACTGTTACGTTGTAACGTTTAAGTATGCCGTACCCAACCGGGCCCTTCACTGACGAGGATGTCATGCCACGTACCCTGTTCCTGGGCGTTCTGCTCTCCCTATTCGTCGCTGGCCAAGCCTCCGCCCAGCACAAGCACCAGAAAGCGCATGTCCATGGGCACTCCGCGCTCAATATCGCCATCGAGGACGCGGCGGTGGAGATGGAGCTGGAAGCGCCCGGCGCCGATATCGTCGGCTTCGAACACCATGCGGAAAGCGCCGAAGACAAGGCCGCGGTCAAGGCGGCAAAGGCCCGGCTGGCCGATGCGTCCGCCCTGTTCCGCTTCACCGCGGCCGCGGGCTGCGTCCAGAAGACGGCTGAGGTCGAATTCGAGGCGGAGGAGGGCCATGCGGAGTTTCACGCGCACTATGTCTTCGAGTGCGCGGCTCCGGACCGGATCGAGAACCTCTCCTTTCCGTTCTTCGAGGTCTTTCCGAGTTCCGAGGAACTGGAGGTGCAGTTGATCACGAGCGGGGGCAGCCATGGCTACGACGTCGAACGCGACAGCCCCGGGATCACGTTCGACGCCACCAATTGAGGCCAAGCCCTCCCCGACATCGCGCGCCGTGCTCTCGGGTGCTGAATGGCCGGGCGCAGCATCTGCGGCATTGCGAGGCAAGGGCAGCGTTGTCCCTGTCCTGATAGGCCACGAGAAAGTCCTTGTGGACCAAGGCTTCGACGGCGAGGCCGGCTATCGCCCCCGCATCATGAGCAGTATCCGCTGCCGAAGAGCCTAGGGATCTGCCTGGACGCGACCGCCTTTCGATGTAGGTTTGTCGGCGGAACGTCACGTTGATGATGCAATGAGGGTGCGGGGTTCATGTCCAATCCGGCGGTGATTTTGATCGACTTCCTCGTCACCACGGTGCCGAAGCCGTCCGCCGGGCTCGGCGTCTGGTGGCGAAGGCGATGAGCTGCCGTCGCAGGCGCTTGATCCTGACCTGGGCGGTCTTTGCCGGCCTGCTGGCGGTGATCCTCGCCACCGAGTTCGATATCGGGGGCGGGGACGGCGCCACGGCCCCGGACATGCGGGGCGACGGGCACCGCCATGGCGCGGGCGAGCGTCGGATGTTCACCTTCGGCGAAGCGGAGGTGGAAGGGGTCGATGTCCTCTACCGGGGCCGCGCCGCGAGCCTCATGCGCAATTCGGAGGGTCGCTGGTTCCAGCACGACGCCGTCCATCACCATAGCATCGGAGCGACGGCGCCCAGGCCGGGAGAGCGGCATCGCGCGACCGCCGAGGCCGAGGCCCGGATCGCCAAACAGGTTGCGATCACCACCGCGATGAAGGCGGACCGCCGGATCCTGCCCAAACAGGGGCTCGCGGACTACGGCCTCGAAAAACCGGCAATGGTCGTCCTCTTCCACGGCCGAGAGGTCAACAAGATCGGCTACAGGGCGCCGCTCGCGGTGCTCTACGTCGGCGACCCGGATCCGACCGAGTATGCCTACTATGCCCGGTGTGAGGGCGACGAAGAAATCTCGCTGATCCCCCGCTTTCAGATCTCATTGCTGGTGACGCTGACACATGGCGCGGGGGCGGCGCCGACGCTGGAGCCCAAAGCCGTTCCAGCGCCGGCACCTGACAAATCCCTCCGCTGAACGCGCCATTGTGGCGATCCGCGCTCGATCAGGGCGGCGCGCGCGACGCCCACGTCCCGCCTCAATGGTTGTGGGCGCCGATTGCGTTGTTCAGCGCATTCAGCTCCAGCCGCCGGCCGGCACCGAAGGACCAGTTCAGACCGAGCCAGACGCTGTGCGCGTCATCACCGACGAGGAAGTCGGCGATGTCGTAGTTGTACTGCGCCGATAGCCGGAGCCCCGGTACGATGGTCCAGCCGACCATCGGCGAGACGCGCGTGCGATCGCTACGGAACGGATCGTTGGCGCGACCGGCGAATTCGTCGATGGATTGCCCGTTGCCCCGCGCGATCTCGGTCCGCAGGCCGAAGTGGAAGCCGCCCGGAGTGTCGTAGACGCCCTGCAGGTAGAGGCCCCAATCCTCCAGGTCGTCGTTCATGAATCCGGCGGCCGGATTGTTCGGGTCGACATCGAAGCCCCGGTAGAGGCCCTCGCCCTGCAGGCGAAGCGCGCCGCCGCCCGGCATGCGGAGATTGGCACCGGCATGCAGACCGAAGATCATGGTGTCGCCGTCGGGCCCGCTGGAATTGGGGCCGAAGGCGGCCGAGCCGCCGAACACGGCCCGATCCGCGCCGCCGAGACCGAACACCTTGCTCGCCCGCACGACGTAGGTGAAGTCTTCCGGCCCGTCGACGTCGGTTTCGACGAAGTCCAGGCCGCCGACAGGCTGTTCCTCGATGAGTTCGTCGCTGGCACGGAAGCTCGCCTGGGTCTCGCCCTGGGCGTTCTGCACGCTCGCCAGGATCTCGAAGGGGGTTTCACCCTCGCTACGCCAGGCGACGCGCGCGCCCTGGCCGCGCATGCCGTCGGGTCCGAAGAAACGGGAGACCATGAAGGGCGCGTCGAGGAAGTCCTGGTCGTGAATGTGCGTCGGGTTCAGCAGGCCGAACTCGGTGAAGAACTGACCGGCGCGAAGTTCCAGCAAAAAGAAGCCGGGCTGGGTCTGCAGGAAGGCCTCCTCGAGTTCCAGCCGCGTTTCCCCCTCGGGATCAATGAAGAAGGCCATGTTGGTGAAGGCGTCGAACACGGGATCGAAGCCGCCGGCGAGGCTGAGATCGACGGCACGCAGGGTGAAGCCGTTCTGCCGCGGATCATGATCGCCGCCTTGCAGTTGGTGGAGTGTTTCGCCCTTTTCCGTCGAGGCGCCGGCGGCGAAGGCGGTGTCCAGGAAGATCCCGGAGAGGCGCGCGCGACCGGAACCCACCTTGATCGAAAAGAGGTCCGGTGCTTTGCCATGGCCGTGGTCGTGACCTTCGCCGGCCGCCGCCTCGCCATGCGCCGTCTTCGCCGGGCCGGTGCCGGCCCCGCTCGCCTTCGCACCCTGATCACGGCCGTGGCCGTGGCCGGCGTGTTCGGTGCTCGCTTCGCCATCGCGCGCGCCGTGTTGCAGCGCTTTGACCTGACCGCGCAGGCGATCGATCTCCTGCGACTTCTCCCGGTCGCGGATCAACAGTTCGGTATAGGAGTCTTCGAGCAGACGCAGACGCTCTTCCAGGCTTTCCGCGCCGGCCTGGCCGTTCGGCCCCACGATCAGCGCCATGGAGAGCATGAGCGCCGCAAACATGAACCTGACTTGCATTGGTGAAACGTTCCCTTCTGGAGTTTTCCGTGTTCGAAGCCGTCGCCGATCGGCGGCTAGGATGAGACGCAGGCGCCGAGCGACCTCGCGAGGTCGCGCATCAGCGCCGGATAGAGGCCGGGGCCCGGTGTCAGAGCCGCGCCGAGCGGGTCCATGACGACGATCCTCGCCTCGGTCCCTTCGGTGATGACCCGCGCCATTTTTCGGTCGAACTGCGGCTCGGCGAAGACGCAGGCGGCGCCTGTCTCGATCAGGCGTTTGCGCATAGCCTTCAGGCGCTTGGCGCTCGGCGGGGTTTGCGGCTGGACGGTGATCGAGCCGCCGACCTGGAGGCCGAAACGGCGCTCGAAGTATTGATAGGCATCGTGGAAAACGATGAATTCCTTGCCTCGCGTCGATCCGAGCAGGGTTTCGAGGTCTTGCACGAGAGATTCCATCTCGACGGCGAAAGCGGCCGCGTTGTCGCGGTAGAGTGCGGCATTCGCCGCGTCCGCCTCGGCCAGAACAGTTGCGATTGCGCGCGCCATGGCGGCTGCGTTCGATGGATCGAGCCAGATGTGCACGTCGTGACCTTCCCCGCCATGCGCGTGGGCGTGCGCATGTCCCGGATCATCTTTCGCCGCCTCCTCGTCGCCGTGCCCCTCCCACGGTCCGCCCTCCCGGTAGGGCAACAACGCGACGCCCTCGACGTGCAGGAGTTGGACGACAAGGGCATCCGCCGCCAGCGCGGCTATTGGCCGGGCAAGGAAGGTTTCGAGGCCCTCGCCGACCCAGAAGACGACATCGGCGGCATCAAGGGCGCGCGCCGAGGTGGGCCTCAGGGAGAAGTTGTGCGGCGAGGTGTGGGGCGGCACGAGCAGCCTCGGCGTGCCCGCACCCTGCATGACACGCGCGACGATGCTGTGCACGGGCGCGATCGACGTCATGACATCGAGAGCGGCCACGGGCTTCGCGAACGAAAGCGCCAACAGGATCAGCCCTATTCGGCCCCAGGTAGGCATATGCATCGGCTGTCCTTTGGTTCTGTTTGGCATGTTTTGTTATATCATAACATTTCCTGCGCCAAATCAAGCCCATGAATTGGCCGGTCTGCGAAATCATTCGGGCTCAAAGGCGCCGCCGATAACCGTTTTTCCCTATTTTCAGCGATCTGATACAATCGTTTTAATTGTTACTATCGTTTGGCCGATTGGGATGCGCCATGCTTCCTCTGCATGTCAATCAGCATTTAATTCTGACCCCCTATCGGCGTGCAAAATTGACCCCCCCCTTGCTTCGACGGAGGTTGTCCCGGTAGTCCACGGGAGGGCCCCGCGCGGCTTCGTGTAGCGCTTTGCGTTACGCGGAGCGAAGCCGCGTGGGAGGGGCCTGTGGGCCCACCGGGACAACCGGGCCGGCGGCGGAACGTGGGGATCAGGTGGGGTTCTTGAAGTGGCAATGAGCTTTTGAAGTAGTGTCCAGACTGTTCTGCAAGTTTGTCATGGCTGCCGATGAGGGCCACCGGCATGCCTGGCGCGGAGATTTCGATTGCTCGGAGCGCCAGGCATGCCGAGCCGCCGTCAGGCGGCTTTCTGGATGCGTTCGCTTTTGCTCTCCTTGAGATGGATCATGTTGAGCTAGCGGTTGGCATCCAGCCAGTCCTCATGGATTTCGATCGCGAGAGCCCGGACCAGCCGGAGGCAGCTCATCCACCCCATCGGCCCGGACTTGTGCCCCAGCTACGAAACCCCTTTTGCAGAACAATCTGTACAGGACCCGTTTTGATTTGCCCGCCTTTGCGATGAAAGCCCCCAGGCTGATTGGCTCCATATAGCGGATCAGCCTGGGGCTTTGCTTACAGGGCGGCTACTTTTGTCGTCGCTGTTTGCTTTGTGCGAAGCGGTAAGACATGTTGCCTGTTTCGATGATTGCGCAGTGATGCGTTACACGATCCAGCAACGCGGTTGTCATTTTTGCATCTCCGAAGACGGAGACCCATTCCCCGAACTCCAGATTGGTGGTGATGATGACGCTGGTCTTCTCATAGAGTTTGCTGATCAGGTGGAACAAGAGCGCACCGCCGGATTTGGGGAATGGGATATAGCCCAGTTCGTCGATGATGACGCAATCCATGGCCGTCAGTTGCCGGATGATCTTGCCGGCGTTGCCTTCGGCCTGTTCCTTGATCAGCGCATTGATCAGATCGACGGCGTTGAAGAAACGGACCTTCTTTCCCTGATTGATCAACAGCGTCCCCAGAGCAATGGCGATGTGGGTTTTGCCCGTACCGGTTCCGCCCACCAGAATGAGGTTGTGGGCCTCCTGGGTGAACTGCCCTGAGCAGAAGGGGTCGATTTGCGCTTGGGTGACGGCGGCTAGGCCGTAATCGAAAGTGGCGAAGTCCTTATGGTGGGGGAACTTCGAGGCCCGCATTTGGTGCTGGATAGAGCGCACCCGGCGCTCTACAGTCTCGGCGTCGATCAGTTGCTTTATCGCAGTGGTCAGACTTGGCGGCTTGCGCGCGGCCAGCAAAGCTTCGGCGCAAGCCGCCATTCCATACAGCCTCAGGGCGATCAGTTGGTCTATCAAAGCTTTCATGCGACGGCCTCCCCGGCAACGCACAGCGTCTCATAGCGCTTGCAGTCCGCTTCGGGCCGCAAGGTCAGTTGCGGATAGGCGTGGCTCTCGCCCCATGGCGCGATGACCGGCTCCACCAGTTGGTTGATCAGATTGATGATGGCCGGAAGGCGCAGCGTGTTCTGCTCCACGGCCAGTTCACAGGCTATCTCGACCACCTCGATCCCGTGATCCTGGGCCAGCAGGAGCAGATCGACAAACTCCCGGTCCCCGCCTTTGCCGGCCATGTAATGCGCCCTGACCCGGTGCATCGCCTCAGGCAATTGCCAACCCACAAAGGGCGCGCCATCTCTCAGCGCGCCGGGCTTGCGGTCGAGTAGGGGCAGGTAATGCCAGGGCTCGAAATAGCTGGCGTTGCGGGTAAAGCGGCGCTTGTGCTCGGCAATCACATTCTGCCCTGACACAACCACGATCCGGTCCGCATAGGCGCGCAGAGAGACAAGCTCCCCGGCGAACCGGGAGGGGACGCTATAGCGATTGGTGGCATATTGGACCAGACAGGTAGAGCGGACACGAGCGGCCTTCTCAACATAGCCGTCAAAAGCCCGGCCCAGGGGACGCAGTTCGGCGCACTCGTCTGCGAACACGTCCGAGATCTTGCGATCCGATTGTTCGGGGTGGGCGCGATTCGCCAATTCCTCGCAGCGCAGACGCAACCAGCCGTTCAGCGCATCCAGATCGTCAAAGGCGGGCTTGGGCGCAAACAGCTGTCCCCGCAGGAACCCAACCTGGTTCTCAATCTGACCCTTCTCCCACCCCGCCGCGGGTGTGCAAGCAACCGGTTCCATCACATAGTGGTTCATCAACGCCAGAAAGCGCGGATGGAACACACGGTCCTTAGAGCGCGAAACATAGGTTACCATCGTCTTGGGGTTGTCGATGATCACCCGGCGCGGTACGCCGCCATAGAAAGACATCGCCCGTGCAAAGGCGTCCAGCACCATCTCCTGAGATTCGCTGGGATAGGCAACAACAAAGGGCTTGCGGCTATGACATAGGCGGAAGTGGGCAACCTTTACCTTCTGCTCGACACCGCCCAGGACAGCGTATTCCGTGCTCCAGTCAAACTGGAGCGCGTCACCTGCCGTAAAGTGCAACGGAATGAACGCATCCCCCGATCCGGCGCCAGAACGCTTCAGGTCGCGGACAAACCTCTGAACCGTCGAGTAGGATCCGCTATAGCCTTCCGACACAAGCTGCTCATAAAGCTTCTTGGCCGTCCGGCGCTCACGGCGCGGGCGCCCCAGGTCCTGCTCAAAGAGCGCCCGAAGCCGGCTGGCGAAGCCATCGCTAAGCTTACGCCGGACGGGTGAAACGCGCCGCTGATAGCTCGGTGGATCGCCGTCCTTCAGATACTTCTTAATCGTGTTCCGCGACAAACCAGTCTGACGAGATACAGATCGGATACTCCGACCCTCCCGTAATATCCAACGTCGGATCTTCAATACGCTTTCCATCAATACCACCTGCTCTTTCCTCCGCACTGTTCCGTGCGGATGCTAGCGTTCCAGGTGGGTCAATTCTTACCGCTCATAACCCACCAAAGTGGGTCAGTTTTGCATGCCGATTCACAACGCAGGGCCGCCTGCTCCTCAAGCAGCGTCAGAACCAGCGCCTTCAGGGCGGCGACATCAAGATCGTCGAGATCCGGAAGCGATTCGGCCATGACGGGATCGAATCACAGACCTCCCGCCGCGAACATCGATATCTGGTCACTTGACGCGGAAGCCTCACAAGATGTGGCCGTTGAGACTCACCCCTATACCCAGGCCAGATCCCCCCGTCCCCAGGCCCGGCCTTTTGCCCCGGTTACGAAAATTCGTGAGTTACTCGCCCAAGTGAGCTGAAGTCCCACTTATCGTTGGCCGAGAAATGGACATTATCAGATTATGCAGCTTTTCTAGTTTCGAGGCGCGCGAGCAGACCTTTTCATGTCCTCCGGATCGGCGAGGTTGGCGCCTCACCCGCGCCGCAAATCCAACTTGTAGGTAATCTGCCCCTCCGCCACGCCGTTACCCGCACCGTCCGTCACATGAACGCGGACGATGGTGAGGCTGCCGCCGCGCCGCACGATGGTGCCTTCGGCGCGTAAGGTGCCGTCGCGGCCGGGGGCGAGGTAGTTGACGGTGACGGCGACGGTCGTGCCGCGGCTCTCGGAATCGATGCGGTTGGTGGCCCAGGCGGTTGCCGTGGCGGCGATGTCGACCAGGCCGGCGAGCGCGCCGCCATGGACGCGGGCGGCGCCGTTCATGTGGTGGGGGAGGATCGCCATCTCGACGATCGCGCGGTCGGGCGTTGCCTCGGCCAGGCGGGCGTCCATCATTTGGCCGTAGGGGCCGCGGACGACGACGTCGCGCAGGCGGGCGACGACGTCGTCGCGCAAGGGGGCGGGGGCAGGGGCGTTCATGGTGTGGTTTTCCCTTCGGCGGCCTTCACGGCCTGCCATTCGGCTTCCAGCTCGTCGAGGCCGGCGGCGGCTAGGTCGCGGCTCGTGGCGGCGAAGCGGGCTTCGATGGCGTGGAAACGGCGTTCGAACTTGGTGTTGGCGCGGCGCAGCGCCTCTTCCGGGTCGATTTCCAGGTGGCGGGCGAGGTTGACGACGGAGAACAGTAGGTCGCCGAATTCCTCGATCCGGCGCTCGGGCGTTTCGGCGGCGACCAGTTCGGCGCTTTCCTCGGCGATCTTGTCGAGGATCGGTGCGGCCTCGGCCCAGTCGAAGCCGACCCGGGCGGCGCGCGATTGCAGCTTCACCGCGCGCATCAACGCGGGCAGGGCGAGGGCGACGCCATCGAGGACGCTCGGCGCGCGGCCCTGGCGGGCGGCCAGCGCCGCGCGTTCCTCGGCCTTGTAGACCTCCCAGGCCTTGGTCTGGGCCGCCGCGTCGTCGATAGTCAGGTTGGCGAAGATGTGGGGGTGGCGGGCGACCATCTTGTCGCAGATCGCCGCGACCACGTCGGCGAAGGCAAAGCTGCCGGCTTCCTCCGCCATCCGGGCATGGAAGACGACCTGGAACAGGAGATCGCCGAGCTCGCCGCGCAGCTGTTCCATGTCGCCCGCGCGGATCGCCTCGGCGACCTCGTAGGCTTCTTCGATGGTGTAGGGCGCGATGGTGGCGAAATCCTGCGCGACGTCCCAGGGACAGCCGCCGACGGGCGCGCGCAGGCGCTGCATGATTTCCAGCAGGCGCTCGATGTCACCGGCGTCGGGCGGGGCGTTCGTCTGATCCGAGGTCATGGCCGGGCATCATATGGGGGCCGGGGCGTGGCGCAACCGGCCCGCAAGGCTTGCTCAAAACATCGCATAATATATATTATGGAAAATTATACCTATACCCAGAACAACAGTCGTTTCAAAGACTTGCGCGGCCCTCAGTGCCGCCATAAACAAAAAACACCCGAAATCGACCCCGCACTGTACAACGTCCCCAACTCGCTTCGACAGTATGTCTGGACAGGATCATCCCATGACGGCGCCACAATCGACCCCGGCACTCGGTTCCAATCGTTTCGGCCGGTCGTTGCTCGCTGAATTCACCCTCGAAGACACGGTCACCCATCTCAATCACGGTGCCTTCGGTGGCGTGCCCAAATCCGTCGCCCGGGCCGCCGCGCGCTATCGCCGTGAGATGGAACGCGATCCGACCCTGTTCATGGAAACCCGCTTTCGCCCGCTGTTGCGCCGTTCGGCCCAGGCGTTGGGTGGCCTCATGAATGCCGAAGCCGAGGACATCGCTCTGGTGGAAAATGCGACCCAGGGCGTCAATGCGGTGCTACGCGGTTTGGATTTCGGCCCCGGCGACGAAATCGTCATCACGACCCATACCTACAACGCGGTGCGCAACGCCGCGCTGTACGTTGCCGCGCGGACGGGTGCGCAAATCGTCGAGGTGCCGGTGACGCCGCCGCTCGACGACGCCGACGCCCTGGTCGACCATATCGGCAAACATTTCGGGCCCCGGACGCGGCTCGCCATCCTCGACCATGTCACGTCGCCGAGCGCCATTGTCCTGCCGCTCGAGCGCCTGATCGCAGCCGCCAAGGCGGCCGGCGCCCAAGTTCTGGTCGACGGCGCCCACGCGCCCGGCATGCTGGCCATCGACCTGCCGGCGCTCGGCTGCGACTGGTATACCGGTAACTGTCACAAATGGCTGATGGCGCCGCGTGGCGCGGCCTTCCTGTGGTGCGCGCCGGGGCTTCGGGATGCGCTGCATCCGTTGGTCATTTCCCATGGTTTTGAAGAGGGTTACGCGGCGGAGTTCGACTGGATTGGCACCCGGGATGCCGCCGCACAGCATGCTGTCCCCGCCGCCCTTCGCTACCGCGAACAGCTGGGTGGCGAGGCGCTGATCCGGACCCGGAACCGGGCGCTGATCCTGGAGGCCAGCGCCCTGCTGGCGGCGCGTCTCGGCTGCGAACCGGCGACCAGCGACGACTTCGTCGGGTCGATGCGAACCATGGCGCTGCCGGCCCGTTTCGGCACGGGCGAGGCGACGGCGGCGGCCCTGCATGAAAAGCTTCGGGCCGAGAGCGCGATCCAGATCCCGGTGCGCGCTTGGGGCGGACGGATCTGGCTGCGGCTCTCGGCCCAGGTCTACAACGAGCTGGACGACTACGCCCGCCTGGCGGACGCGCTTTCCGATCAGTGACCGGCCATGTCGTTCCATTGCGGCAGCAGCACCAGGCTGTTCGGGTTCAGCCCGGCCTTGGCCAGGGTGTCAATCGTCGCGACGACCTCTTCCTTCTCCAGGTCGACGACGGTGATGGTGCCCTCACTCATCTTCGGCAGGTTCAGCAGCGCGTTCTGAACGAAGGCGTATTTGCCGTCCTTGGTGAAGCCGACGTGATGGGCCCCCTCACCCGCCTTCAGGCTTTTCAGCAGCTTCGGCTGCAGGGGGTTCGAGGTGTCGAAGATGTGCAGATGCCCCGGCACCGCCGTGGTCAGGTACATGCGGTTCGCATCGCCCTTGGGGAAATACATTTCCAACGGCACGCCGACATTGAGGGGCGCGAAATCGAACGCCTGGGCAGGCTTGAAATCCTGGCTCGCCGGGTTCCAGGTGGCGGCCCAGAGCGAGGCGCCGAACATGTTGGTGGAATAGACCACCGGCGGGTTGGCGCCCGGCACGAACAGCAGCTCGACCGGCGCCTCGCCCGCGGGCGATGGCTTGTTCGAGAGCTTGATCTGCCCCAGCACCTTCTTGCTGCTCGGCTGGAAGACGCTGACGACCTCGCCGGCATCGCCGAGATCGCTCGCGCGGACGGTGCTGGTGACCAGGCCGCGGTCGATGCCCGTGTGCACCGCCAGGCCGTGGGGATAGGTGCCCGGGAACTGCATCAGGCCGCGTACCGTGTCGGTGGCGACATCGCCCCAGGCGACGGCGGCGGAGCCCATGCAGGTCAGGTACCAGGTCGAATTGTCCTCGGAGAAGATCACGTCCTCGCCGATCTCGCAGCCCGGCACCGGGATCTTGCGCAGCCGGTAGGGAAACTCGGTCAGGCTGAAGGTATGCAGCTCCGCCTTGCCGAGCGCGGCGACATAGGCCTTGGTCTGGGTGCGGTCGAAGAAGATGTGATGCGCGACCAGGTCCGGCGGCAACGGGATCTGCATGAGGATCTTGCCGAAGGCCGGGGAGTCGGGATCGACGTCGAGGATCGCGATCCCCTCCTCCCGCGCCGCGGGCGCGGTGATCTTCAACGCTTTCAGCGAATCCGCCGTCTTGCTTTCGTAGTTCATCATCGCCAGGATTTCCCCCTGGGCGGGGCCGAAGGCCAGGCTCGCCGCCAGGGCCAACGCGGTGGTCGTCAAGGTCTTGCCGGTCATGCTTTGTTTGAACTCCCCCATGAAAGGTGGCGCGTGCGGGACATGGGAAGTCCGCACGCTCTATCTCAAAATACGAGATAAGATATCATATAGCGAGACACTGTCGTGACTTCAATACATGACCATGTCATGGTGGATCCATCCGGTGCGCGGTGGGAGTGAGAGGGCATGCGTTGGTTCTTTTCCCAAGCTTTCCGTTCGTCGCCATCGTCCTGTTCGCGGTTTTGGCCGGCGGCGCCCGGGCGGCGGAACGAGAGGTCACGGTCCAGCTGGTCGGCGGCAAGCCCGTCGACGCGCCCGCGGTGATCCGTATTGGCCAAGGCGATGTGCTGCGACTGACGGTCAGGGCCGATGCCCGGGACGAATTGCACGTGCACGGCTATGACGTGTTGCTGCCGCTTCGAGCGGGCACACCGGCGACCGCAGTAATCGAAGCCACGGCGAGCGGGCGGTTCCCGGTCACCAGCCATCATGCGACGGGGCTGCTGGCGCATCGCCCCCTCTTCCATATCGAAGTGCTTCCTCGTTAGGCGGCGAGCCGCGGCCATGCGCACTCTTCCCGTTCTGGTTTTCACCGCCGCGCTGGTCCCGGCGCCGGCGCTCGCCCATGCCTTCGGCGCGCGCTACGACCTGCCCTTGCCGCTCTGGCTTTATCTGGCCGGCGCCGGGGCCGCGGTGGCGCTCTCCTTCGCCGCGCTCGCCGTGTTCCTGGCCCCCGGCCGGGCGGAGGCCAGCGCGCGAGCCTTGCCTCTCGTGCGGTTGCCCCACCGGCTCGAGCGCGTGATACGCGTCGGCTTCGGCGGCTTCGGCCTCGGTGTTCTGGCACTCGTCGTGACGGCGGGCTTCATCGGCAGTGAAAACCCGACGCGCGACATCGCGCCGACCCTGGTCTGGGTCGTCTGGTGGGTCGGGCTCGCTTTCGTATCCGCGCTGCTCGGCGATTTCTGGCGCCTGCTGAACCCGTGGAACGCCGGCTTTGCGGGACTGGAATGGCTCGTCGCCCGAGTCCGGGGGCGCCCGCCCTCTCCCCGCCTCTCCCCGCCCCGCTGGCTCGGATCCTGGCCGGCGGTTGCTGGATTTCTCGCCTTCGCCTGGATCGAAATCGTCTCCAGCCTGGGGGAATCACCGCGCGATCTGGCCTTTCTGGTAATCGCCTACAGCGCCGTCACCTGGGCGGGCATGGCGACGTTCGGCCGGGCCGTCTGGCTCGAGCGCGGCGAGGTCTTTCATATGGCGTTCGGGCTCTTTGCCCGCTTTGCCCCGTTCACGGCGGCCGATGGACAGCTTCGCCTCCGCCTGCCGGGTGCGGGGCTGCTGGAAGCCGGGCCCGTCGGCCTCTCACGCGTGGCTTTCGTGCTGGCGATGCTGTCCACGGTGACCTTCGACGGGCTGGTCGAGACGGCGGCATGGGCCGGCCTGCTGGATTGGCTCTCCGGCTCCGAGGCGGCACGCGGGCCGTTGCTGGCGCTCCGCGATGCCGGGCTGGATCTGCTGGTCGTCATCAAGACGATCGCCATGGCGTTGGTCTTCATCGCTTTCGTCGCGATCTATCTGCTGTTCGCCGGCGCCATGACGGCGCTCGCCCGCGCGGGCGGCGACGGCCGCGCGCGTCTCGGCCAGGCGGCGGGCGCCTTCGCCCTCTCGCTGGTGCCGATCGCCATCGCCTACCACCTGGCGCACTATTATTCCTTCCTGCTGCTGGCGGGACAGCTGATCTTGCCGCTTCTCTCCGATCCCTTCGGCCTCGGCTGGAACCTGTTCGACACGCTGCACCTGCGCATGGACCTTTCCGTGGTCGATGCCAAGACGGTCTGGTACCTCGCGGTCGCGGCGATCGTCATCGGCCATGTCCTTGCGGTCTATCTCGCCCATGTGATGGCGATGCGGGTCTATGGCGGCCTGCGCGCCGCATTGCTGAGCCAGCTGCCGATGATGGTGTTGATGGTGCTCTATACGATGAGCAGCCTGTGGGTCCTTTCCCAACCCATCGTGCAGACCTGATCCAATCAGGCGGCGAGCCAGCGGCGAAGCTCGGCGTTGACCTCGCCCGGTCGCTCCATGCTGGAGAGATGGCCGCAGCGGGGAATGACGGCGAGGCGGGCGCCGGGAATGGCCGCGGCCATCTCCTCATGCCCGGCGGGCGGCGTGGGGATATCCTCCGCCCCGCAAAGCACCAGGGTCGGGCAGGCGATCCGGGCGAGGTCCGCCCGGCTGTCGGGACGGCTGAGAATGGCGCGTTGCTGGCGCAGGAAACCGTCCCGCCCGACGTCGTTCGCCATCGTCCGAACATCGCGCAGCAGGTCCGGGTCGGCGGCGCTGGAAGGATGCAGGAAACTGCGCATCAGCCGGTCGGTGACGCCGAGAAATCGACCGCTCTCCGCCAGGCGGATCTGGTCTTCCCGCATCTGCCGGCGGGCCGGCGGATCGGGCGCGGCGGACGTATCCAGGAGCGCCAGGCGGAGGATCCGTTCGGGTGCCCGGCGCATCAGCTCGAAGGCGACATAGCCGCCGAAGGACAGTCCGGCGAGCGCGAATCGTTCCGGCGCCCGGGCCAGGATTGCCTCGGTGATGCGCGCGAGCGAGTCGTATTCGATCTGTGCCGTGGTGACGACCGGGTCCGAGACGTCGGCCAGGTCCTCGACCTGGTCGCGCCATAACAGCGCCGTCGAAAGCAGGCCGGGGATCAGCAGAAGCGGCTGGCGCGGGGTCATGGGGCCTCCTTGGCCGGGATCGCCGGCGCCGGAAAATTTGACTCCCGGCGCCGAGCGTACTATTTCGCAGGAACGGAAAGAGGTTGCTTTGGCCCCTCTCCCGGGCAGAACGCCCCCTTCCATGGGCAGAAGCCACATCACAAGCCCAGCGACAAGCAACGAATCGCCACCGCAATTTATGACATTTTCCGAACTGGGACTCAGCGAGTCCGTCCTGAACGCCGTCGAGGACGCCGGCTATAAGGAACCGACGCCGATCCAGGCCCAGGCGATCCCGCACGTGCTGCGGGGCGTCGACGTGCTCGGCTGCGCGCAAACAGGCACCGGCAAGACCGCCGGCTTCACCCTGCCGATGATCGACCTGTTGAGTCGCGGCCGCGCCAAGGCGCGCATGCCGCGCTCCTTGATCCTGGAGCCGACGCGCGAGTTGGCGACGCAGGTCGCCGAAAACTTCGAGACCTACGGCAAGAACAACCGGCTCTCGATGGCGTTGCTGATCGGCGGCGTCAGCTTCGAGGATCAGAATCGCAAGATCGACCGCGGCGTCGACGTGCTGATCGCCACGCCCGGCCGCCTGCTCGATCATTTCGAGCGTGGCCGCCTGCTGATGCGCGGCGTCGAGATCCTGGTCATCGACGAAAGCGATCGCATGCTGGACATGGGCTTCATCCCCGATGTCGAGCGGATCGCCTCCCTGCTCAACCCGAACCGGCAGACCTTGTTCTTCTCCGCCACCATGCCGCCGGAAATCCGGCGCCTGGCCGACGTCTTCCTGAAGGACCCGGTCGAGGTATCGGTGGCACCGCCCGCCTCGCCGGCGGAAACCGTGGAACAGAGCCTGTCGATCGTTCGCTCGGGCGACAAGCGCGCGGCGCTGCGCGCGCTACTGCGCGACCAGCCGGTCAAGAACGCCCTGATCTTCTGCAATCGGAAACGCGACGTCGACGTCGTCGCCAAGTCGCTGGCGAGCCATGGTTTCGATGCCGCCGCGCTGCACGGCGACATGACGCAGAGCCATCGGACCCAGACGCTCGAACGCTTCAAGAACGGCGAGTTGAAGCTGATGGTCTGTTCCGACGTGGCGGCGCGCGGCCTCGACATCGCGGGCCTCAGCCATGTCTTCCTGTTCGACCTGCCCTATCACCCCGACGATTACGTGCACCGGATCGGTCGCACCGGTCGGGCCGGCATGCGGGGGCGGTCCTTCAGTTTCGCAACGCCCGAGGACGGCAAGTTCCTCTCCGCCATCGAAGGCCTGATCGGCCGGGAAATCCCGCGTTTCGAGATCGACGGCATCGACGGCGAGACGGTCGCCGAGGACGACGGCCGCGGCCGGGGTCGCGGGCGTGGTGGGCGGACCCGACGCGAGGGCAGTGCCAGCGGAAGCGGACGGGGACGGGCCAAACGCGAAAGCCCGCCCAAGGACGAGACACCGGCGGCGAACGAGGACGCGCCGAAAGAGGATTCGCCGAAAGCGGCCCCGGCGAAAGAGGACGCGCCGAAGGAGAGCAAACCGCGCACGCCCCGCGCCAAACGCTCGGATGCCAAGCCGAAGACCGCTGCCGGCAAGACACCGGCACGGCGACGGGAGCCGAAAGACGACACGCCGTCCGGGCCCGGCCTCGGCGACCATATGCCCGCCTTCCTGATGCGCCCGGCACGGCCGAAAGGCAAATCCTAGGGCGATCCCATCCGCCGCGAGGGCGTGCTAGAGTCGCGCGTTCCGGGAGCTGAGGGGAAGCGGCGATGCAGACCATTTTCGTGTTGGTGAAATGTGAACTCGGCGCCACCTACGACGTCGCCAGCCAGGCCGTCGAAAGGGTCGACAGCATTTCCGAGGTGCACTCGATTTCCGGACAGTACGACCTGATGATGAAGTGCTTTCTCGCGGAAGACCGCGACATCGGGCATTTCGTGACGGAGGAGGTGCAGACGCTCACCGGCGTCAAGGACACCTTCACCATGATCGCCTTCAAAACCTTCTCTTGAGGAGTTCGCGATGAGCACCGCCGCCGAGGGCGTCAACGTCGATATCGCCTCCGCGCTCGCCGAGGCCGAAGCCCGCTATATCGCCGCCAATCCGGAAAGCCAGCGCCTCAACACGGAGAACGCGGCGGCAATGCCGGGCGGCAATACCCGTACCACCCTGCACTACGACCCCTTCCCCCTGACCCTGGTCGAGGGCAAGGGTGCCCGCGTGCGCGATGCCGACGGGCACGACTACATCGACGTGCTGGGCGAATATACCGCGGGCCTCTATGGCCACTCCAATCCGGTGATCCTGGCCGCGGTGAAGGCCGCGCTCGATTCCGGCATCGTGCTGGGTGGCCCCAACCCGAAAGAAGGCGCGCTTGCCCGCGCCGTGGTCGGCCGGTTTCCCGGGATCGAGCGGGTCCGGTTCACCAATTCGGGGACCGAGGCGAACCTGATGGCGATCTCCATCGCCCGGGTGGTGACCGGTCGCAAGACCATCATGGCGATGTATGGCGGCTATCACGGCGGCGTCTTCTTCTTCGCCAACCCGGATATTCCCATCAACGCCCCCTTCCCCGCCGTCGTCGGTCGCTACAACGATGTCGAAGGCTGCCGCGCGTTGATCCGGGAAAACGCTGCCGACATCGCCTGTGTCATCCTGGAGCCGATGCTGGGCAGCGGCGGCTGCATTCCGGCGACGCCCGAATTCCTCGCCATGCTGCGCGAAGAAACCAACTCGGCCGGCGCCCTGCTGATCTTCGACGAGGTCATGACCTCGCGCCTCGGCCCCGGCGGTCTGCAGGGCGAACGCGGGATCACCCCGGACCTCACCTCGCTCGGCAAATACGTCGGCGGCGGCATGACCTTCGGCGCCTTCGGTGGCCGCGCCGACATCATGGACCGCTTCGATCCGCGCCGGGCGGACGCGATGCCGCATTCGGGCACCTTCAACAACAACATCATGACCATGAGCGCCGGCCTCGCCGGCCTGGAGGAAATCTATCCGCCGGAAACGGTGGCCCCCTTCAACGCCCGTGGCGACGCGTTGCGCGAACGCCTGAACGCCCGCGCCCGGGCCCATGACGTGCCCGTCCAGTTCCGCGGCATCGGCTCGATGTTCACGGTGCATTTCCGCGAGGGCGAGATCAACGATTACGCCGATGCCCAGGCGGGGCGGAACGAATTGCGCCCGCTTTTCCAACTCGACCTCATCCAGCGGGGCATCTATATCGGCCAGCGCGGCATGTTCAATCTGATGCTGCCGCTGAGTGAGGCCGATTTCGACGCGGTCGAAGCCGCCGTCGACGAGTTTCTGGCAAGCCGGAAAAGCCTCTTGCGCGGCTGAGAACCTACGCAACTGAGACCCTGCGCGACCGGAAAGGGTACCCCGCCCGCCGCATTGGCATGAGGCGAGCGGGGCCTCGAGTGTCGCATATCGACCTTCCCCTCAGAGGCCGAAACTGGCTTCGATGGCCGGCGGCGATTAGTTGGTATTGGCCGCCTTGGCCAGGACGGGGGTATAGGGCCTCCCCGATCGAAGCCATGTAGACACTAAACTATTTTTCACCATAATCCAGCGATATCTTCGATATTCAGCCGAGAGATCGGCTGTTGAGAAAACGTGACAAGTCGGCAACGGAAAAACTTGATCTCAAACGAAAACCCGTGATTACTCTGGTTGCGAATCGTAAATTCTTGACATCCAAGTAAACTCTTTGAAAAGATGCGCAAGTCCTTCAAATAACGGTAAGTTTCCAAGATGAATGAAGTTCTGGAGCGTAATGGCCGCGACGAGGTCATGCGGATGGCGGCGGAAATCGTCGCCGCCTACCTGACATCCAACCCGATGCCGGCCGCGGAAATTCCGAGCCTGATCGAAACGGTTCATCGCGCCCTGCTCGACGTTCGCGGCGGAGAGCGCCCGGCGATCGCGATGGAAGCGCCAAAGCCGGCGGTACCGGTGCGCAAGTCGATCCAGGACGACTATCTCGTCTGCCTGGAGGACGGCAAGAAACTGAAGATGTTGAAGCGCTACCTGCGGACCAAGTTCAATCTGTCGCCGGAGGAATATCGCCTGAAGTGGGGCCTGCCGGCGGACTATCCGATGGTGGCGCCGAACTATTCGCGCCAGCGCTCCAGCTTCGCCAAGAACATCGGCCTCGGCCGCCGCCGCGAGGAAGCCTAAACCTCGATGCCGGGCCGCTTTGGCGGTTCGCCATCCTCGGCCGATGGAGCCCCTTCGAGCACATAGCGAAGTTTATCGGTCGCCGCGCGGGTCAGCTGCGCGCGGGTCGCGTCGGCCGGACCGATGAGGATCACCTCCGTGCCGCTCGGCTGATCGATGGCGACGACGCGTACCGCGTTCCCGACCCGGTGGAACTCCAGCAGCACGTCGCGCGCGCCGATTTTCCGCCGCCGCGGCACCTCAGGCGGCGCGGGCCGGATCGTGCCGGCGCCAGACGTCGCCCAGGGCCTCGACGAGGCGGTCCATCAAGGCGTCGTCATGGCGCGGCGACGGCGTAAAGCGCAGCCGTTCCGTCCCGCGCGGCACCGTCGGGTAGTTGATCGGCTGGACGTAGATCCGATGATCCGCCAGCAACGCGTCCGAGATCCGCTTGCAGCGCACGGGATCGCCGACCAGCACGGGCACGATATGGCTTTCGGACGGCATGACCGGAAGGCCGGCCTGCCGCAGCAGGGTCTTCAGCCGCGCGGCCCGGGCCTGGTGCGCCGTGCGCAGGGCGGGGGTCCGCCGGACATGGCGGACGCTGGCCAGCGCGCCGGCCGCGAGCACAGGGGCCAGCGAGGTCGTGAAAATGAAGCCCGGCGCATAGCCTCTGACGGCGTCGACCAGGGCACGCGAGGCGGCGATATAGCCGCCCATGACGCCGAAGGCCTTGGCGAGCGTGCCTTCGATCACATCCACCCGGGCCATGACGCCGTCGCGCTCGGCGATGCCGGCGCCGTTCTCGCCGTAGAGGCCGACGGCGTGGACCTCGTCCAGATAGCTGAGCGCGCCGTGACGTTCGCAGACCTCGAGAATCTCCGCCATCGGGGCGATATCGCCGTCCATGGAGTAGACGCTTTCGAAGGCGACGATCTTCGGCGTATCGGCCGGCGCCGCGCGCAACAACGCGTCGAGATGCTCGACGTCGTTATGCCGCCAGATCCGTTTTTCGCCGACCCCGTGCCGGATGCCCGCGATCATCGAGGCATGGTTCAAGGCATCGGAAAAGACGATGGCGCCCGGCAGCAGGCTTTGCAGGGTCGAGAGCGTCGCCTCGTTCGCAACATAGCCCGAGGTGAACAGCAACGCCGCCGGTTTGCCGTGCAGGTCGGCGAGTTCGGCCTCCAGCACCACATGGTCGTGCGTGGTACCGGAGATGTTGCGCGTACCACCGCTGCCGGCGCCAGCGCGATCCAGCGCCTCGTGCATCGCGGCGATGACGCCCGGGTGCTGTCCCATCGCGAGATAATCGTTGGAGCACCACACGACCACGTCCTCCGCGCCGTCCGCGGCGTGGTGCAGGGCGTGGGGAAAGTCGCCGGCGCGGCGGCTGAGGTCGGCGAAATGGCGGTATCGCCCCTCGTCGCGCAGTTCCGCCAGGCGGGCCTCGAAGATCTCGTCGTACGTCATGCCTGCCCTCCCTCTCGCCGAGATCGCCACCGATTTATGGCGCCGGCATGGTTAGGGAAGGGTAAACGCGGCCGGCCGCACGACCAAATCAACTTCGTGCGGGCTGGACGCGAGGGGTCTGTGCGGTTTCAATGCCGGGCGCAAGCGGCGGAGACCCATCACATGACGGAATGGCGGATCAGCGACGATATGGTCGACTACGCCCCGGCGATGGCGGACATGGAAGCCAGGGTCGCCGGCATCGCCGCCGGCGCGGCCGGCGACCAGGTTTGGCTGTTGGAGCACCCACCGCTCTATACCGCCGGCACCAGCGCCAAGCCCGAGGACCTGCTCGACCCGCGCTTTCCGATCCATCGGACCGGCCGGGGCGGGCAGTACACCTATCACGGACCGGGCCAGCGGATCGCCTATGTCATGCGGGACCTGAGGCCCCATGGCCGCGATCTTCGCGCCTATGTCTGCGCCCTCGAGCAATGGGTGATCGAGACGCTCTGGCGTTTCCATGTCCGGGGCGAGCGGCGAACGGGACGCGTCGGCGTGTGGGTCGACCTCGGCAGTGGCCGCGAGGCGAAGATTGCCGCCATCGGCGTGCGCGTGCGCCGCTGGATCGCCTTCCACGGCCTTTCCCTGAACGTCGACCCGGACCTCACGCATTACGGCGGCATCGTGCCCTGCGGCATCGCGGAACACGGCGTGACCTCGCTGGTCGAGCTGGGGATCCCCGTCTCCCTGGCGGAGGTCGACGCGGAGCTGATGGCGACCTGGGAGGCGGTCTTTCCCGCTGGCTGATCCTGGCGGATCAAACCGAAGTCCGGGGTCATTCGTCGCTTCGTTGTGCGAAACCGACCCCGTCGGACCAAGCTGCCGGGTGGACTTCGACATCGTCGACCCTGGCGGCGGGCGGCCCAGCGCGACAGGCCGTAACCAGAGCGTCGAGGACCGGTTCAGACCCCGAGGCCAGGATTTCGACGCTGCCGTCGGAAAGATTGCGGACCCAGCCGTCGAGGCCGAGGGTGCGGGCCGTCTTTACCGTCCAGGCGCGATACCACACGCCCTGCACACGGCCGCGGACGACCAGGCGGCGGGCCGGCATGGCTGGCGTCACTCGCCGGCAAATTCGAGGATGATGTCGTCGGCCGCCAGGCTTTCGCCCGCCGCGACGCGAACCTCGCCGATTTCGCCGTCGCGTTCGGCGGTCAGGACGTTTTCCATCTTCATCGCTTCGATCACGGCAAGCGGTTGGCCGGCCTTCACCTCGTCACCGGCCTCGACATGGATCGCCACGACCAGGCCCGCCATCGGCGAGATCACGAAGCTGGAGAGATCCGGCGGTGCCTTTTCCGGCATCAGCGCCATCAACCGGGCGGCGTGGGACGACAGCAACCGGGCGGACGCCGTGTGGCCCGCATGTGAAAGGGTCATCCGGGTGCCCGAAACGCCGACGCGCACGGCAACCTCATTGCCGGCGAGACGACCGCGAAACAAATCGTCGCCGGGGTGCCAGGATCCCGAAAGCCGATGGTCGGTGGAATCGAAACTCACGATCCACGCGTCGCCCTCGCTCGCGATGGCGAGCGGGACGGTCTCGCCGCCGAGCACCAAGGCCCGTTCGCCGCCGACCTCGCGCGGCCACATGCCCGCCCCGCCGATCGTCTTGTCGCGCGCGTCCAGCGTCGTGCCGATCAGGGCCGCCACCGCGATCAACGTCTCGCGCGCTGCGCCCTCGGGCGGCGTGTTCTCGAAGCTGTCGCCGAATTCCTCCGCGATGAAATTGGTGGTGAGCCGGCCTTCGCGAAACCGCTCGCTCGCCATGATGGCGGCGAGGAAATCGACGTTGTGGCGAATGCCCTCGATCCGGTAGGCGTCGAGCGCCAGCCCCATGGCCCTGATCGCCGTCGCCCGGTCGGCGCCCCAGGTGACCAGCTTGGCGATCATGGGGTCGTAGAACATGGTGATCTCGGAGCCTTCGACGACGCCGGTATCGACGCGGACCTCGTCGTTTTCGGCCGGCGGACGGCAACGGCTGAGGCGGCCGACGGAGGGGATGAAGCCGCGCGCCGGGTCCTCGGCGTAGATCCGGCTTTCGATCGCCCAGCCCCGGAAGCGGACCTCGTCCTGGGTGAGGCCGAGCCCCTCGCCCGCGGCGATGCGGATCATCTGCTCGACCAGGTCGATACCGATCGTCATTTCGGTCACCGGGTGCTCGACCTGCAGGCGGGTGTTCATCTCCAGGAAATAGAAGTTGCGGTCCCGGTCGACGATGAATTCGACGGTGCCGGCCGAGCCGTAGTCGACGGCCTTGGCGAGCGCGACCGCCTGCGCGCCCATGGCGGCGCGCGTTTCCGCGTCGAGGAACGGGCTCGGCGCCTCCTCGATCACCTTCTGGTGGCGGCGCTGGATCGAACACTCCCGTTCGCCCAAGTGGATGCAATTCCCCTTCCCGTCCCCCAGCACCTGGATTTCGATATGGCGCGGCTCCTCGACGTATTTCTCGACGAACACCCGGTCATCACCGAAACTCGAGCGCGCCTCGTTGCGGGCCGAGGTCAGGCCGTCGCGAACCTCGTCCGCGTTGTGGGCGATCCGCATGCCCTTGCCGCCTCCGCCGGCGGACGCCTTCAGCATGACGGGCAGGCCGATCCGCTCGGCGATGGCGACGGCCGCGTCGCCGTCCTCCACCGCCTCCGTGTGGCCGGGCACGACGCTGACGCCGGCGGCCTCGGCCAGCAGCTTGCTCTCGATCTTGTCGCCCATGGCGGCGATCGCCCGGTTCGAGGGGCCGATGAAGGTGATGCCGGCGGCGGCCAGCGCATCGGCGAAGGCGGCGTTCTCGGACTGGAAGCCAAAGCCCGGGTGCACCGCCTCCGCGCCGGTATCGTGGCAGGCCTGGACGATGCGTTCGATGACCAGGTAGCTCTCGGCCGAGGGGGCGGGGCCGATGGCGACGGCTTCGTCGGCCATGCGGACGTGCAGCGCGCCGTCGTCCGCCTCGGAATAGACGGCGACGGTGGCGATGCCCATGCGGCGTGCCGTCTTGATGATGCGGCAGGCGATCTCGCCCCGGTTGGCGATCAGGATCTTGGAGAACATCGTTTACGCCTCAAAGCGGAATGTTGTCGTGTTTCTTGGACGGATTCTCGAGCTGCTTGCCACGCAGCATGGCAAACGCGCGGGCGAGGCGGCGGCGCGTGTTGCGGGGCAAAATTACATCGTCGATGAAGCCCCGGTTGCCGGCGATGAAGGGGTTGGCGAATTTCTCACGGTATTCCGCCTCCCGCGCCGTCATCTTTTCCGCGTCGCCGAGCTCGGCGCGGAAGATGATCTCGACCGCGCCCTTCGGGCCCATGACCGCGATCTCCGCCGTCGGCCAGGCGAAATTCACGTCGCCGCGCAGATGCTTCGAGGCCATCACGTCGTAGGCCCCGCCGTAGGCCTTGCGGGTGATCAGCGTGACCTTGGGCACCGTCGCCTCGGCATAGGCGAACAGCAGCTTGGCGCCGTGCTTGATGATGGCGCCGTATTCCTGGGTCGTGCCGGGCAGGAAGCCAGGCACATCGACCAGGGTCAGGATCGGGATCTCGAAACAGTCGCAGAACCGGACGAAGCGGCCGGCCTTGCGCGCGCTATCGATGTCGAGACAGCCGGCCAGAACCAGCGGTTGGTTCGCGACGATGCCGATGGTCTCGCCGGCGATGCGGGCGAAGCCAATGACGACGTTGCCGGCGAAGTCCGGCTGCAGCTCGTAGAAGTCGCCCTCGTCGACGATCTTGGTGATGAGCTCGATCATGTCGTAGGGCTTGTTCGGATTGTCCGGCACCAGCGTATCCAGCGCCGCCTCGACCCGGGTGACCGGATCCGCGCTCGCGCGTTGCGGTGCGCGTTCCCGGTTCGAGAGGGGCAGGAAATCGATCAGCCGGCGGGTTTCCAGCAACGCCTCCACGTCGTTTTCGAAGGCCATGTCGGCGACGCCGGACACCTTGCTGTGCGTGATGGCGCCGCCGAGTTCCTCATGCGTCACCGTTTCCTGGGTCACGGTCTTCACCACGTCCGGCCCGGTCACGAACATGTAGGAGCTGTCCTTCACCATGAAAATGAAGTCGGTCATCGCCGGCGAATAGACGGCGCCGCCCGCACACGGCCCCATGACGACGGAGATCTGCGGCACCACGCCCGAGGCGAGCACGTTGCGCTGAAAGACTTCGGCATAGCCGGCAAGCGAGGCGACGCCTTCCTGGATGCGGGCGCCGCCGGAATCGTTCAAGCCGATAACGGGCGCGCCGACCTTCAGGGCCTGGTCCATGATCTTGCAGATCTTTTCGGCGTGTGCCTCCGATAGCGAGCCGCCGAACACCGTGAAGTCCTGGGAAAAGACGAAGACCAGGCGGCCGTTCACCGTGCCCCAGCCGGTGACCACGCCGTCGCCCGGCACCGTCGTCTCGGCGAGGCCGAAGTCGTGGCTCCGGTGCTCGACGAACATGTCGTATTCCTCGAACGAGCCCTCGTCGAGCAACACCTCCAACCGCTCGCGCGCGGTGAGCTTGCCCTTGGCGTGCTGGGCGGCGATCCGCCGCTCGCCGCCGCCGAGACGGGCCTGGGCCCGTTTGTCCTCCAGCTGTTCGATGATGTCGCGCATCCACCCCTCCCCGGGCCCACCTGCGTTTGCCTCTTAGCACGCTTCCCGCGAGGGCGGGAGGGGCCGGCGCTACGGCACGATGTCGCGCCGCCGCGCGACGATGACGGTGCCGTCCCAAAGGCCGGCGGCGACGCGCGTGCCGTCGGGCGAGAGCGCGAGGGACTGGATGACCTGACCCGCGTTGCGCTCGCCGAGCTTGGCGCCGCTCTTCCCGTCCCAGAGGCGGAGCCAACCCTTTTCGTCGCCGCTCGCCACGAACGCGCCGTCGGCGGAGACGGCGAGCGCGCGCACCCAATAGGCATCGAAGCCATCCCGTTGCCAGACCGTCGCCGCCGGGGCGAGGCCGAACACCCGAAGGCCCGCATCGCCATCGACCTGGGCGGCCGTCACCAGGTGATCCGAGCCGCCGAGAAAGGCGGTCCGCCAGATGCCGAGGATGACCTCGTCGTCGCCCAAGCTTCGAAGCAGCGTGAACCCACCCGCGCCGTCGTCGTCGTAGAGATCGAGGCGGGTGCGATGGCCGCGCCGGTCCCGGTAGGTGCCGGCGGCGATCGCGACACGGCGACCGTCTGGGGCGAAGGCCATGCCGTTGCGCGGCGGGCGCTCGGACGTGCCGCGGGCGACGAGGCCGTGATCGCGGGTGTGCCGGATCTCGATGGTGCGATCCTCGCTCTCGACCAGGGCGAAACGGCTGCAGTCGGCACTCCAGGCCGCATGGTCGCCGTTGGCGCCGGCAACCCGGATACGCCGATCGCTCCCGTCCTCGATGACGATGCGCCTGCCCGCGTCGCCGACCAGCAGCAGCTCGCGCGCCGGACAAAAGGCGAAGGCGCCCTCGGTTCGGCCGAGCTTGCGCGCCTGGCCGGTGGCGATCGTCCAGCGCATGACCTGGCCGTCTTCCTGCCGGGTGACGAGCGCCTCGCCATCCGCCGTGAAGATCATGTCGAGCGCGAGATTGGGTGCGCGACGACGCGGCAGCTCCGGCCCCGGCCCGCCCAATTGCGCGACCACGGGGAGATCGGCGCTGGCCGGCGCCAACCCGAAATACCACCCGCCGCCGAGCGCCGTGCAAGCGAGGGCCGCCAAGGCCCATTTCCATCGTGCTTTCATCACCGCCGAGTGTAGGTCGCGCGCGGCGGCGGGGCTATGCTGGACGCGATGATGAGGAATGTTCAGCATGACGACACCGGTTCACGTGATCACCGGCTTTCTCGGCAGCGGCAAGACCACGCTGCTGGCTGCCCTGCTGCGCGACCCGGACTTGCGAGATACCGCCGTCATCGTCAACGAGTTCGGCGAAGTCGCCCTCGACCATCACCTGTTGGAGGCGAGCGAAGAGGAGATCGTCGCACTCCCCGGCGGCTGCCTGTGCTGCGAGGTGCGCGGCGACCTGGTCTTGACGCTGGGCGATCTGTTGGCGCGGCGCCGGCGCGGCGAGGTCGCCCCCTTCGCCCGCGTCGTCATCGAGACGACCGGGCTCGCCGAACCGGCGCCGATCCTGCACGCCCTGATGACCGACCCAGCGCTCGCCGAGCTCATCGAGATCGCCGGGCTTGTCGCTACGGTCGATGCCGTGAACGGTCGCGCCACGTTGGACCGCCACGGCGAGAGCCGGCGCCAGGTCGCGCTTGCCGACCGGCTGGTGCTGACCAAGGGCGATCTGGCGCCCGGCGAACTCCCCTCCCTGCGCGGGGACTTGCGGGCCTTGAACGCCGGGGCCGATATCCTGCCCGCGGTGGCCGGCGATATCACCGCCGCGGCGTTGTTCGCCCCCCTCCCCGATGCCCGCGCCCTGCCCGCCGAGGCCCATCACCATCACGGCGGCGATATCGAGACGGTTTCCCTGGTCCGCGAAACGCCGCTTCCCGCCGCCCTGCTCAGCCTGTTTCTCGAAACCCTGAGCGAGAACTGCGGGCGCGACCTGTTGCGCCTGAAGGGGATCGTCGCCATCCGCGAGAACCCGGAACAGCCGGCGGTCATCCACGGCGTGCAGCACGTGCTGCATCCGCTTACCTGGCTCGAGGCCTGGCCCGACGAGGACCGGCGGAGCCGCCTGGTCTTCATCACGCAAGGCGTGCCGGGCGACTGGATCGAACTCGTCCTCGACATGCTGGCCGACGACGTCGCCCGCGCGGAGGCGCGGAACAACGGATATTGAGTTCGGAATCGTAACGACGTACCCTGCCGTATTGCAAATTTATGGAGGAACGTCTTATGCCCAAAAATATCATGGTTTGTTTCGATGGGACGACCAACCATCCCCGCGACGCAAAGCAGGAACGCGACTGGTTCGGCTTCGGTGATATCGAGGACGAAGGCATTACCAACGTCGTGAAGCTGCATGCCCTGTTCGGCGGCAATCTGGGGAACGAGGCAAGCCGTGTCACCGACGCCTCACAGCACTCGCTTTACTATTCCGGCGTCGGCACCTACGGCAACAAGATCCAGCGCCTCTTCAACGCGGGCTTTTCGCCCTCGGGCCTGGACGTCGCGACGATCATGCACAGTGCGTCGCGTGACCTGGACAAATTGTACAAACCCGGGGACAAACTTTACGTTTTCGGCTTTTCACGTGGCGCGGCGATCGCTCGCAAGTTCGTCTCACGGCTCGATCGCTTTCTACCCAAGGTGGCGAAGCAGAAGCAACCTGTGCGCTTCCTCGGCGTCTTCGACACCGTCGCCTCGATCGGCGTCCCCAATCTGGACGACGACGACAAGCCGAAGTCGGACGTGGTGTTCGAAGACAACCGCGTCTCCGATTACATTCAGCAGGCCTTGCATCTGGTCGCCATGGACGAGCGCCGCGTCGCCTTCCAGCCGACCCTGGTGAACATCGAACGGAAGTCGATCGCCAATCCGTCAAGTGCCGGCCGGACGCGCGAGATCTGGTTCCCGGGCGCGCATGCCGATATCGGCGGCGGCTTCTGGCACGACGGCCTCTCGGACATCACGCTCGCGTTCATGCAGGATGCGGTCCGGGCGTTGGGAGAGAATATCGTGATCCTGGATCCCGACGACGTCGACTATGCGAACCTGAAGGGTGGCAGCGGTCGCGATGCCTATGAAGTCGATTTCGCCGACATCGATATTCGACCCAGCGTCACCGGCAAGGCGCATCCCAAGGATCGCTGGGGGCCCGTAGCGGCGCTGACGTTGGATCCGCGAAAGATTCGCAGCCAGACCCCCAAAGGCCAAGAGGTGCTGCCTCTGGTCCATGAAAGCGTCAAGCGGCGCGTCGCCGAGGTGGAGGAGTATCGCCCGAAAGCCCTCAAGGGCGTGGCACACCATGTCATGCTGACCGACGGCTCGATCGAAATGGAAGGCCGCGCGCCGAAGGTCTACCAGGGCCTGCGCGGCTATATCTAACCCGGCGTGTTGACGGCCAGGGCCGCCTGGAAGGCCGGGCGTGCGCGGACGCGGGCGAGATAGTCGACCAGGACATCGTCGAGCCGGACTTCGTAACGCTCGGCGATGCCCAGCGTCGAGGCGAGCGCGATGTCCGCGCCGGTGAAACGATCGCCCATCAGATGGCTCCGCCCGTCGCCGAGATGCGCGATCACGGAGGCGATCTGGCGGGCGAAATACTCGCGTGCGACCCGGACCGCCACCGGCGCTTCGCCGTAGATCTGCGTCAGGTCGTAATGCCGGCGCATGACATAGAGGGTGGTGGCGTCCAACTCCATCGCGATGAAGAAACACCACTCGTCATAGACCGCCCGTTCGGCCGGCGCCGTCGGCACCAGACCGGTGGCCGGATCGCCGTAGGCAGTGGCGAAATGATTGAGGATCGCCATGCTTTCCGTCAGTACCAGGTCGCCGTCGACCAGGGCCGGGACTTTGCCGCGCGGGTTGACGGCCAGGAACTCCGCCGTTTCGGTTTCACCCGTGCGCGGGCGGATGGGCCGGGTTTCATAGTCGACGCCGACCTCCCTCGCTGCCCAATGGGCGCGGATGGTGCGGCTGGTGCCAATGCCCCAGATCGTGCGCGTGTGTCCCGACATCGTTCCCTCCCCGCCCCGACAAGGCCCGCATTCTGCCCGACGCCTGGACTTCCATCCACCGCTCGTCGAGAATTCCGCCGGGGAGGATCTTTGCCATGTTCGATTCCATCATCCGCGGCAACCGCGTCGTCACACCGAACGGCGTACAGGCGGCCGACGTCGCGATTTCCGGCGAGACGATCCAGGCAATCGGCGCGCACGGCGGCTTCGCCGACGATTCTGCCGGCCGGGTGATCGACGCCGGTGATAAAATCGTGATGCCGGGCGGCATCGATCCCCACGTGCATTGCGCCTGGCATATCCCGGCCTTGGAGGAAGGGGGCGAGCCGTCGATGAGTTCGCCGCCGAGCAAGGTGAGCGAAGCCGCCCTCTTCGGCGGCACGACGACGATGATCGATTTCGCCTTCTGGGAGCCGGGCGAGACCGTCGAGCAGACGTTCGCACGACGCGACGTCGAGTGGGGCGACTGCCACATCGACTGGGCCTACCATCTGATGCTGCGGGGCGATCCGCCGCCGGAGCTGCTGCCGCAGATCGCCGAATCGATCCAGGCCGGCAACCCGACGGTGAAGATCTTCACCACCGACATCACCCCCAGCCGGGTCGGCCGCATGGTCGACTTCGGCGACATCTGGGAGGTCTTCAAGGTCCTGTCGGCCGAAGGCGGCCTCGGCGTCATCCACGCCGAGGACAACGACATCGTCATGCACATGTACGACAAGCTGTTCCGCGAAGGCCGGACCAGTTTCCACAACCTCTCGGAAGTGCACAACACGCTTTCCGAAGACCTCTCGTTCCGCCGTGTCATCCGCCTGGCGGAAAACATCCCCGGGACGGCTCTCTACATGATGCATGTCAGCGCGGCGACGGGCGTACAGGCGATTTCCGAGGCCCGCGCGCGCGGCGTGCCGATCTATGGCGAGACGCTGCACCAGTACATGATGTTCACGGAAGACGACTACAAACGGGAGAACGGACAGATCTACCACACCTACCCCTCGCTCAAGTCCAAGGCGGACCAGGGCGCGCTCTGGGACGGTACGCGCGAGGGCAACATCCACGTCGTCGCGACGGACGAGGTCTGCTGCAACCTCTCGGTCAAGACCCAGGGCGTGCGGATCGACGACACCAGCGGCGGCAACTCCGGCGTCGAGCCGCGCGTCGCGGTCATGTACACCGAAATGGTCACCAACCGCGGCTATACGCTGGAGCGCTTCGTCGACCTGGTCTCGTCCAACGCCGCGCGGATCATGGGCCTCTATCCCCGCAAGGGCGCGCTCGCGGCCGGTGCGGATGCGGATATCACCATCCTCGACCCGGCCCTGCGCCGCACCGTGCGCAAAGAAGACCTGCACGAAACCGACTACACCCCGTGGGAAGGCCACGAGGTCACCGCCTGGCCCAGCCTGACGATGCTGCGCGGCAAGATCATGGTCGAGGACGGCGTGTTCCACGCGCAAGGCGGCGAAGGCCGCTATCTCAAGCGCAAGATCCCGATGGAGGTCATCGAAGGCTCGGCCCTCTAACCGCCGACCGCATCGACCTCTTCATCGCTCGGAAACCGGCCGGTCTGTTTCTTCGAGTATTTGAGCACGCCGTCGACGTGAATGTCGAAGACCCCGGCGCGTCCCTTCACCAGCTCGACCTCGGCACCGTACTTCTCCTCGAGGCGTTCCCTCGCACGGAGGGCCCGGGGGAGATAGTTTCACGGTACGCAGTATTCGATTCGGACGTTCATGGCAGCGTTCTCCCACATGTGATCGCCGGGATCGTGGGGGCCGGCCGGCGCTTTGTAAAGGCCAATCGCGGCGGGGCAGCAGTTCTCATTATGGCTCTTGTTTCTGTCTCCTGGGTGATACTCGCTTGGGGTTCGGTTTCGGTTCAGAGGCTGGCTCTGGCAGGCGGTGGCTGCCCAGTGATGAGGGTCCGCACGAGGGCCGCCCAGGAGGGGAAGACGATGTAGCTGGTAATGGTGCGTAAGTGTTCGAAGAAGCGCCGACGTGAGCCAAGGGCGCCGCGGGCCTTTTCCCAGACGGCTTCGAGGATCTCGCACACGCCGTGGCAGGCGAAGGCGAAGAGGTTCATGGTGGCGAGCAGGGCCGAGAGGTTCTGTTTGCCATGTCCGAAGTTGTGCTCGAGATTGTAGCCGTTGTTCTTGAGCACGTTGAAGGTCTCGTTCTCGATCTTCCAACGGGCCCGCCCGCAGGCGGCGAGTTCGGCGACGTTGCTCCGGTCGACAGCGATGTCGGTGACGAAGCTGTTGCGGTACGTGACCTTTCCGGCCTTGTTGACGATCTCGATGTTGAGCCAGTTGACCCGGAGCGCGTCCTTACCGTCGCGGATCGGCACGTCGGCGAGCCAACGGTAGCGATGGGTCTGGAAGCCACGGCCTTTCTTGACCCGTTCCTCGTGGATCGGCAGTTCGATGCCGTCGAGCCATTCGTGGAGCGTCGGATGCGAGCCTGGCTTGGCGACGAACAGGAAGTTGCCGCCAACCGCTTGAACGGCCTCGCAAATCGGCTGGCGGGAATAGAGATCGTCGCCGAGATAGATCGGCTTCAGCCGGGCCAGGCCGGGCCCGTGCGCGACCAGCCAGCGCCGCGTCGCCCGGCTTTCGCAGTCCTGCTTCTCCCCGCCATCCTGGGGAACGACGAACTCCGGAGCCAGCGGTATCGCCCGGGCGTGGCCCGGGGCGACAAGCGCTGCCGTGACCATGTTGTGGTGATACTCCACGGCCCCGTCGTTGCGCTTGCGCTGCGAGCAGTTGGGGCAGGAGATCTTCCGCGAGCAGAAATATTCGGTGCCGTCGAGCGCGACCAGGAGATGGCCGTCCAGGCGTCGGAAGGGGCCGAGCCCACCGCCCGCCTCCAGACGTTCCAGCAGGGACGAGAAGAGCGGATAGAGCCTGTCCGGCACCACCGGGTCCAGCATCGCCCGGATCTGGTTGTCCGTCGGGATCCGCGACATGGAGAACAAGCTCTCACAATTCGAGCGCCCGTGCGCCCGCGCCAACGTGCGCTGATGGGACAGGAACGAGGGGCTCTGCATGAAGAACAGCGAGAAGGCCGAAAGCCCGAAGTCGGCCATGTCATAGCGGCTGTTGCTCCCCGTCCGCTTGTCCGGGAAGGACCCGCAGAGCGAGCGCAACTCCAATATCAGGTCTTTGAGCACCTTCATCGCCACTTTGAATCAGAAACCGGGCTCCTTGCATAGGAAAAAATCAACGCAAATCGCCAAAATGAGAATTGCTGGCGGCGGGGACGTGCTACTGTTCGCCGGATCATCGCAGGGGGAGGTGCCGCCGGTGAGTCCCGAAGACTACGAAAAGAACGTGATCCTGGCCTATCAGGGCGAGGCCTATGGCGAAGCCCTGTTCGAAGCGCTAGCCGCCACGGCCGGGGACGAGGACATCGCCTACAAGTGGCGGGTGCTCGCGCGGCTGGAGACGGAGAATAAGGAACGCCTGATCCCTATCGTCCGCCGCATCGGCGGCGAGGCGGCGCTGGCGCCCACGCGCGACGGTGAAGCGGCGGCTGACGCCGCCGAACGCCGGGACCTGTCCTGGGCCGAAAACATGGCGATCTACGCGCCCCGGGCGCCGGGACTGGAGCCGATCTACACGGAGCTGCTGGCGGCGGCGGGGACGGCGGAAGACCGGGCGGCCATGCAGGGCCTGATCGATCATTCCCGCGGTTTCTTCGAGGTGGTCCGGCGCGAAATCGCCGGCGAGGCCGATACGCTCGCCCCCGTCCTGGCGTTGCTGGCGGCGGCGCCGGCCCGTTAGATCTCGATCACCATGCCGTCGTAGGCCGGCTCGACCCCGCGCGGCAGCGAGTCGACGAGCGTTTGGTAGTCCATTTCCCAGGTCATGTGGGTGAGGATCGCGCGTTTTGGCCGCAGGCGCGCAATCCACTCGAGCGTCAGCTCCAGGTGAGCATGCGTCGCATGCGGCTTGAGGCGAAGGGCGTCGACGATCCAGACCTCCACCCCCTCCAAGGCGGCGAATGCGTCTTCACCCAGAAAATTAAGATCCGTCGAATAGGCAATTGAACCAAAACGAAATCCAAGGCTTGTCGTCCAGCCATGTTGCTGGCGGAACGGGACCACGTCCACGCCGGCGACCCGGAACGGCTCGAGGTCGATTTCGTGCCCGTCGCAGATCGCCGGGTAGCCGGGATTGGAGGCGAAGATATAGCCGAAGCGGTGGGTGAGGAGCGCCAGCGTCTCGGCATCGGCATAGACCGGCACCCGCGCCTTTTGCATCATCGAAAATGCCCGCAGCTCGTCGATACCATGCGTGTGGTCCGCATGCTCGTGGGTGTAGAGCACGGCGTCGAGGTGGCGGATGTCGTTGTCCAGGCACTGGGTGCGAAGGTCGGGCGAGGTATCGACGAGGATCGCCTTGCCCGCGTCCTCGACCAGGATCGAGGCGCGCATGCGGCGGTTGCGCGGCTCCTTGCGGTCGCACACGCCCCAGACGCCGCCGATGCGTGGAACGCCGCCCGATGTGCCACAGCCGAGGATGGTAACGCGCACCGCCCTTCCCCCCTCAGGCCGCCGCCGGCAGCGCGGCTTTGGTGAACAGCCGGTGGAAGTTCCCGGTGGTCAGCCGCGCAGTCTCGTCGGCGCCCAATCCCAGCAGACCGGCCAGGCAATTTGCCGTATGGGCGACATAGGCCGGCTCGCAGCGTTTGCCCCGCATCGGCACCGGCGCCAGGAAGGGACTGTCCGTCTCGACCAGCAGGCGGTCGTGCGGCGTCGCCTTGGCGATGTCGCGCAACTCCGCCGCCGTCTTGAAGGTGAGGATGCCGGAGAACGAGAGATAGAAGCCGATATCGAGCGCGGCCTCGGCCAGTTCCGGCCCCGAGGAAAAGCAGTGCATGACGCCCGGAAACGCCCCCTTGGCGGTCTCGGACCGCAGAATTTCAGCCATTTCTTCGTCGGCGGCGCGGCTGTGCACGATGAGCGGCAGGCCGGTTTCGCGGGCCGCCTGGATGTGTTTCAGGAACTGCGCGCGCTGGATGTCCCGCGGGCTCATGTCATAGTGGTAATCCAGGCCGCATTCGCCGATACCGACGACTTTCGGATGCGCCGACAGGCGGACCAGGTCCGCACTGGCCAAGTCCGGCTCGCTCGCCGCATCGTGCGGATGCAGGCCGACGGAACACCAGATGTTGTCTCGTCGTTCGGCCAGGGCCAGCACGCGGGGGAACTGTTCGACCCGGGTGCAGATCGTGATCATGCCGCCGACGCCGGCGGCCGAGGCGCGCGCGAGAACGTCGTCGAACTCATCGTCCAGCCCCTTCACGTCCAGGTGGCAATGGCTGTCGATCAGCATGCCGCGGCCTCCTCCGGCAGGCTGAGGCGGGGAAACACGCCCTGTGGCTTGGGCAATTCGGTGCCCGGTTGCAAAGCCTCGGCGGGATCGGTGATCGCGGCGAAGCTCCGCGCCGCGCCGGTCCCCGGCACGCAGAGCTGGTCGAGGATGCGCCCCGCCCCGTCCGGTACCGCCGGCTGCGCCAGGATGGCCAGGCGCCGGATGGTGTCCGCCAGGACATAGAGGACGGTGGCCATGCGGGGGGGATCGCTCTTGCGTAGCTCCCACGGGGCTTGCGCGTCGACGTAACGATTGGCCTCGCCCACGACCCGCCAGATATCGGCCAGCAGGGAATGGATGTCGAGATTGTCGATCATCGCCGCGCGGGCGCCGTCCAGCACGCCGCCCGCCGCGTCGAGCAGGGCGCGGTCCGCGTCGCTCAAGGGCCCCGGCGTCGGCACCCGGGCCTCGCAGTTGCGGTTGATCATGGACAGCACGCGCTGCGAGAGGTTGCCGAAATCGTTGGCGAGATCGCTGTTGATACGGCGCACCATGGCGTCCGGCGAATAGCCGCCGTCCTGGCCGAAGCGGACCTCCGCCATGAAGAAGTAGCGTACCTGGTCGACGCCGAAACTTTGCACCAGATCGAAGGGATCGACGACGTTGCCGACCGACTTCGACATTTTCTCCCCCTTCACGTTGAGGAAGCCGTGGGCGAAGACGCGCCGCGGCAGTTCGACGCCGGCGGACATCAGGAAGGCAGGCCAGTAGACCGCGTGGAAGCGGACGATGTCCTTGCCGATCACATGAATGTCGGCCGGCCAGGCCGGCGTGTCGGCGCCGCGTGCGTTGTAGCCCTCACCCGGGAATCCGCTCGCTGTCAGATAGTTGGTGAGCGCGTCGACCCAGACATACATCACATGCGCGGGATCGTCCGGCACCGGTACGCCCCAGCTGAACGTCGTCCGGCTGATCGAAAGATCGCGCAGCCCGGATTTCACGAAGCTGATGACTTCGTTGCGCCGCGCCTCGGGCTGGATGAAGTCCGGATGGGCCTCGAAATGGGCCAACAACCGGTCCTGGTAGGCGGAAAGCCGGAAGAAGTAGCTCGCTTCCTCCACCCACTCGACGAGCGTGCCCTGGGGTGAGAGTTTGGCGCCGCCCTCCCCCTCGACCAACTCGTCCTCGGCGTAATAGGCCTCGTCGCGTACCGAATACCAACCGGCGTAACTGTCCAGATAGATATCGCCCGCCGCCGCCATGCGCCGCCACAGCTCCTGCACCGCCTCATAGTGGCGCGGCTCCGTCGTGCGGATGAAGTCGTCGTTGGCGGCGTTCAGCACCTCCGCCATGCGACTGAATTCGGGCGTGATGCGATCGGCGAGCGCGCGCGGCTCGACCCCTTCGGCCCGCGCTGTTTGTTCCATCTTGATGCCATGCTCGTCGGTGCCGGTCAGGAAATAGACGTCGCGGCCGTCCAGGCGCAGAAACCGCGCGATGACGTCGGTCGCGATCAGCTCATAGGCATGGCCGATATGCGGCGGCCCGTTGGGATAGCTGATCGCCGTGGTGATATAGAAGGGCTCGCCGCCGCTCATGGCCGTGTCCATTTCCCGCTCAGAAGTGCCGGCGATCGCCCTAGCCGCGTACCGTGTCCGCGACGGCGAGAAATGCCGCCAGGATCACCTGTTTACGATCGAGGCTCGCCGTGTCCGCGCGCCGGGCAAGGCGCGTCACCTTGTCCCACAGGTCAAGCCAGCGATCAAGGCTGGCTGAGGGCAGCAGGCGGGCCGACAGCGCCGCCTCGCCGGCGACCATCTCGAACTCGGAACCCCCGCTAGATCGTCGGATGACACGGCTTATCCATAATCCCAAAAGATCCATGCAAACTTCGAATTCAGCTTGTTTTTCTCGCCTGGCTAGCTTGTCGCCAAGGGCGTGCAGCCGGGCCATATCGAGGCGCGGGGCCGGCTCCAACAGCGCCAGCATGTCGCGGTAGACGTCGAGGCCGCCGGCCGCCACCAGTTCATGCGCACGGCCGGGACTGCCGGCGGCGAGCCGCATGATCGCCTGCCGGTCGTCGGCTGCCAGTTCCGGGTGACGGCTGGCGAGGAGGTTGGTCATGGCCTCGTCGTCGAGCGGTTGCAGCGCCAGCTGACGGCAGCGCGAGCGGATGGTCGCGATCACCTGGGTCGGCGCCGGGGCGGTCAACAGCAGCAAGGCCCCCGCCGGCGGTTCTTCCAGCACCTTCAACAGGGCATTTGCGGCCGCCTCGTTCATGGTGTCGGCGCCGTCGACAATGGCGATACGCCAGCCCGATTGCCCCGCCGTCAGGCGGAAAAACTGGATGAGGGCGCGGATCTGCTCGATCCGGATATAGGCCGAGAGGCGGCCGGTCCGTTCGCTCGCCTCGCGCTCCACGGTGACCAGATCGACATGGGCACCGGCGGCAACCTGGTGGAAGACCGGATCCTCGGCGGCGATATGAAGGCTGCGGGGAGCATCGGCGAAGAGGCCGCCGCCCGCCGCCGCACCACCCGCCAGCATGAACCGTGCAAAGCGATAGGCGAGCGTCGCCTTGCCGATGCCGGCGGGCCCCGTGATCAACCAACCAGGCGGCAGGCGCCCGGCGATCGTGGCGTCCAGCAAGGCCGCTTCCGCCGCGCCGTGCCCGACCAGGTCCGCCGTGTGACGGGGACGGAAGGGATCGTCCTCGACCGGCGTCGGCGTCTTTGCCACGCCTGCCCCTCCTAGTCGGCGCCGCCGGCGCCGAGGACGACGTGGGTGAGCGCCCCCCAAAGCCGGCCGAGCGGGCCCCGTCGCTCCACATCGCGGGCCGCCAGCAACGGCTTCTCGACCGTCGGCAGGCCCTTTGCCGAAATCCGCAAGGTGGCAATCGCCGTACCCTCGGCGATCGGCGCGGCGACGGGCCCGTCGTAGCTGATCGTCACCTTCATCTCCTTGCGGGCCTTGCGCGGTATGGTGACGGTCAACGGCTCGGCCAGGACCAGCGGCACCGTATCCTCCGTGCCGAGCCAGACCTGGGCCTCGCCGACCTCGTCGCCGGGGCCGAACAGCTTGTGGTTGGCGAATTGCCGGAAGGCCCAGCCGAGCAGGCGCGAACTCTCGCGGCTGCGGGCGTTGACGCTGTCGAGACCGTTCACCACCAGGATCAACCGGCGGTCCTTGCGCTTGGCCGAGGCGACCAGACCGTAGCCGGACGCCTTGGTATGACCTGTCTTCAAGCCATCCGCGCCGCTGCCGTTGTAGAGCAGCGGATTTCGGTTGCCCTGCTTGATCTTGTTGTAGGTGAATTCCTTGACCCTGAAGAGTTTGTAGTAATTCGGAAAATCGTCGATCAGCCGTTGTGACAGGCGGACCAGGTCCCAGGCGCTCATCACATGCTCGGGGTGCGGCCAGCCGCTGGCGTTGGTGAAGTGGCTGTCTCGCAGACCCAGTTTGGTGGCCACCGCGTTCATTTCCTCGGCAAAGGCCTCTTCCGTGCCGGCAAGTCCTTCGGCCAGAACGATGCAGGCGTCATTGCCGGACTGGATGATGACGCCGTTCAGCAGATCGCCGACCCGGACCCGCTTGCCGACCTCGACGAACATCTTCGAACCGCCCATTTTCCAGGCCTTTTTCGAGACCTCGAAGGTGTCGTCGAGGGTCAATCCCTGCTCCTTGAGCGCGAGAAAGACCATATAGACGGTCATGAGCTTGGACATGGAGGCCGGCGCCATCGGCGCCTCGGCGTCTTTCTCCAGCAGCACGGCGCCGGTGTCGTGATCGACCAGCAGCGCATGGCGCGCCGGCGTGTCGATGGCCGCGGCCGGCTGGGCGAGAAAGCCCACCAGACCAGCGACGAGCGCCACCGCGGCGGTAAATGTTCGTGTATCGTTCATGGTCGCGATCCTGCCGGCAAGGCCCCCGTCGGTCAAGGCGTTCTCCCGCAGGAATTTCAGCCGCAGAGATGGCAAGAAGATGGCGTGGCGGCGGTCCGGATCAATCAACGATGATACGTGCGTCGTGCAGGCCCTTGGCGATCACGGAATCGAGGATCTCGTCGGCCGACTTCACGCTGCCCACCGGCCCGACCCGGACCCGAAAAAATTCACGCTCCTTCACCCAGACCGCGGCGATTTTGGTTGGGCCCAGATAGGCGAGGCGCGCGCGCAGACGGTTGGCGTTGTCGTATTTTATGAAAGAGCCCGCCTGGACGAAGATCCGGCTGGGCGTCACCTTGGCGGTGCGGACCACGCCGGCCGGTAGCGAACCGGTCCCTTCCCCCAGACGACGCGGCGGGCGGGAGGCGACACGGGCGCCGGTACCCGAGGATGCCCGTTTCTTTGATTTTTGCGCTGCGCCGGAGGGCGGCGTTAGGCGTTGCGAGGTGACGCCCGCCTTCGGCAGGGCCGGCAGCGCCTTGCGTTCGGCCTCGCTGGTCGCGGGCTTGGCCGCGACCTGGACGTCGCCCGAGCCTTCCAGGGTGACGCGGACCTTGGCCGTACCCGCCCCCTGGAAACCGAGCAACTGCGCCGCGCGACGGGAGACGTCGATGATGCGACCGTGCACGAAGGGACCGCGATCGTTCACCCGCAACATCAACGAGCGGCCATTGCCGAGATTGGTGACACGGACATTGGTCGGCAGCGGCAGCGTCTTGTGCGCCGCCGTCAGCGCGTTCATGTCGTAGCGCTCGCCGTTCGCCGTCTTGCGACCGTGAAACGGCTCGCCGTACCACGACGCGATCCCCGTTTCGTCATAGTCGGGCTGGCGCTTGGGATAATACCAGACGCCCTTAATCTGGTAGGGCTTGCCGACCTTGACCTTGGAGCGGTCGATCGGTGCCGGCGCGCCACTCGTCGTCTCCGCGCCCGCCTGGCCGATCTTCTTGGCGACATGCATCGCCAGCTGCGTTTGGGCGCATCCCGCCAGCACAAGGGTGGCGACGAGGAGGCCCATACCGATCAAAACTCGCCGTCGACACATCATTTCGTGCCCCAAGCTCGCGATTCGCCACGATATTGTACATTAACCGTGGATCGGGACGCGAACAAGTCCGGCCGTCAGGTGCCGAAGTTCGCCTATCTGCCACCGATCGCATCGGACAATCGGCCGACCGCCATGGCAAAATAATGCGAGCGGTTCCATTTCAATATCGTGCGGTAATTGTTGTAAACCAGGAATGCGGGGCCCTTGCCGCCCTTCGAGGGCAGGATGACGGAGGCCTTCAGAGCGCGCGCCGGCAACGGTCCGCCATCGGCGTTGCGCACCCCGAGCTTGGACCATTCGGGCAAGGTGCGCCGCACCTTGAGGTCGGCCAGCGACCGGTCGAAGCCTTTCGGCAGGCGAACCTTGCGGCCCCAGGTCTGATCGCCCTTCCAGCCGGATCGTTTCAAGTAGTTCGCAGCGGACGCGAAGACGTCCGGCAGGGTGGTCCAGATGTCGCGCCGGCCGTCGTCGTCGAAATCGCGGGCATAGGCCCGGAAACTCGACGGCATGAACTGGCTCTGTCCCATGGCCCCGGCCCAGGAGCCGACCATCTTGTCGGCGGCGATATGACCTTCGTCCAGGATCTTCAGCGCGTGGAACAGCTCGCCGCGGAAATATTTGGAGCGCCGACCGTCGTGCGCCAGCGTCGCCAGGGCCGGGATGACCGAGAAACCGCCGGTCACCCGGCCGTAGTCCGACTCGATCCCCCACAACGCCACGATGAAGCGGGCCTGGACACCGAATTTCTTCGCGACCGTGTCCAGCAACGCCCGGTGCTTGGCGAGCCGCGCCCGCCCGGCCTTGATCCGGCTCTGCGGCACGACGCGGGTGATATATTCCTGGAACGTCAAGGTGAATTCGGGCTGCCGGCGGTCCAGCTCGATGACCCGGGGGATCGGCTTCACCCCTTTGAGCGCCACGTCCAGGGTCTTGCCCTTGATGCCCTTCTTCAAGGCCTCCGCGCGCACGCCCTTCAACCAGGCTTCGAAACTTTCCGCCCGGACATCGCCGCCGAATATCGCGAAGGCCAGCAGCGCCAGCGCACAGGCCGTGGAGAGGCGCCTCATTTGCGGTACCCGACGGCGTCGTCCAACACCGCGCCCATGAAGTCGGCGCCGGCGAGGTCGGCACCGCTGAGGTTCGCCTTGGTCAGATTGGCGTCCTTGAAGCTGGCGCCGGCGAGCTGCGCCTTGCGCAGGCTGGCCCCCGTGAGATCCGCGCCCGCCAGGTTGGCGCCCTTGAGGATCGTCTTGTCGAGTTTCGCGCCCACCAGGTTCGCGCCGGCGAGATCGGCCCCGCGAAGCGTCGCCTTGCCGAAGTCCGCGCCGGAGAGATCCGCGTTCGCCAGGTCGGCGCCCGCGAGCGAGGCCTTGCGCAGATCGGCGCCGGCGAGCTTGGCGCCGGTGAGGTCCGCCCCCTTCAGGAACGCGCGATTGAGGTTGGCGCCCGACAGGTCGGCGCCCGCGAGCTTCGCCCCCTCGAGATAACTGTTGTGCAGGTCGACGCCGACCAGCGCGCAGCCCACGCAGGCCTTGTCGCTCTTCAGCGCGCGCGCCTTGGCCTTGGCGTCGTCCTGTGCCGCCGCGGGGCCTGTCAGTATCGCCAGGGCCATCAGGCCCGAAAGCCAGATCTTCGCCACCATGCTCTCGCCTCCCTCGCTTCGCTACACCTACTCGTCGAACGCCAGCTCGAAACCCTCGTCGCAATAGGCGTCACCATTCTGCCGCCAGCGGACCGGCGATGTCTTGGCCCCGAAAAACAGGGTCGCCGTTTCGGCACGACAGATACAGGCCCGCAGCTGACACGACAGCGCCATATCCAGCTCGCCCTCGACGTCGCGCCGTTCGCCCTCGCCGCCGGCGCAGGCCGCCACGCCCAACAGCGCGACCAGAACCATAACCCGCATGCCCCCCTCCCGGAACACCATCCCTCGACCCTGGTTAAGCGGACCGGCGCGTGGGAGCAAGGGGAATATTCGCGCCCCGACAAAGCCGCTTTTCCCGACGGCCCGGCTTTGCTATCCATGGCTGCCGGCTCGAACCCGCGGATGGGTGGCAGAGTGGTCGAATGCACCGGTCTTGAAAACCGGCGGGAGTTCACGCTCCCCGTGGGTTCGAATCCCACCCCATCCGCCATTCTTTAGTCTGCGGGCAGCCGGCCCACCAACCCTGCCCGCGGGCTGCGGGTTCGGACTTCGTTCCGAACCCTCCGCCATTATTTGTCTGCGGATCGCCGGCCCACCAACCCGATCCGCGGGCTGCGGGTTCGGATAAAATGGCGAACCTTCCGCCATGACTTGTGGGCCAGGTTCGCCCGTCAACCTGGCGACGTGGCTGGCCATCGGGCATTGACGAGCTCGAGATTGGCCAAGTCCTCCTCGCGTTGCCGAGTGCGTCGTCCGTAACTGTTCTGATTCTTGGTACAGATCAATGTATGTGGACTGCCCTTGCGGAGCGTCTTCAGATCCAGATCGCAGAGGCTGTGGCGTACCGTCGATGTCACATGGTCGCGATCGGACTGTTTGGCTCTGAAATGCCAAACGGGTTGCACGGGGTCGGCGAGGAACCGACCGAGCGCGCGGCAGTGCGCGCACCCACAATTCAGTTCAGCGTCTCTAGTCCAGTCCGACGGTGGCGCGAGCGGCAGGGCGATACGGGCATGCAAATGGCCACGCACCGCTACGGCGAGGCGCGCTGCAACTGCCCCCGCCGCCAAACGATCGGCAGGCAGCAGGCCCAAGGCAACCGCGGACGGCACCAGCATCGCGTCCATCGCATAGGCTTCCGGTCGAGCTAGAATTCTGTCGAGCGCGGCGCTGGCCAACGCCACATCTACCCGCCCCATGGCGATCAGGAGATCTGCGACGAATTGGGGGCCCTTCCGCTCCCGGCGTCTCCAGGAAGCGATTTGCATGTCTTGAAAGGCTTCGTCTTGCAAGGCCGTCAGAAGATCCTCGGCCGCCTTGCGCGAGGCCCATTCTTTTTCTCCGGCCCGGGCCAGCAGATCAGCACAGGCGGCCGGAACAGGTCGCGCATTGTCGGCGACGATTCGTGCCACCGTTGTTTTGGCGGTATCCGGCGTCAATCGAGGCAAGCTCGCGAGGATTGCCTCGTTGTCGGCCAGACTATAGGCGCCGCCCGTGCTCAGCATGCGGAGAAAGGCTTCGATGCGCGCCGTGTCGCCGAGACGGCCAAGGGTCGCGAGCAAGGTGGATACCTCGCCATGCAGGTCGTGGGAAAGCCAGGGTGTGCCAGGCCAAGTGGACAGCATATGTCCGGCGAGCTCGTGTCCTTCGGTCCATAACGGTGAGGCGGAGTCTGCACCGCTCGCCGCCCAGTCCTCGGCGAGCGTGGCGAGAAGCGGTTGCGTGACGGCTAGACCGCCCTGATTGAGAACAGCCAGGCGACGTCGGTGCGGCCATAGGACGATGGCGGTGCGTCGATAACTGCGCTCGAACGAGGCCCCCTCGTTGCCTGTCGCCTCGCGGAGGCTTTCTTCGTTGGGGGCGATGTCCTCCAGGGCGTCAAATGGCATGACCTCGTCCTCCTCGAACGGCAAAGGACCGAGGTCCGGTTCACCGTCGTCGGGCCTTCGCCAGTCAGTGAGTTCCAGATGCCTGTCGATGTCGCCCACCGGCTCGAAGCTTTCCCCCTCGTCATCGTCGTCCCAATAGCCGCCGCCGGTTTCCATGGCGGCACCCCACTCCTCGATCGACAGCAGGGCGAGGTGGATGTCGCAATCGGCCGCCTCCGCCGCCGCCGTAAGAGTCGTCGCCCTGGCGGCGTCCTGGCCTTTCAGCATCGCGAACGAGAGGCCCATCTGCGTGTAGGCGTGCTCCAGCGGGTAGACCAGTTTCTCCGGCTCCGCCAATTCCCTCTCAGGGCGCCGTCGCTCGGCCCACCGGCGTAATCTCGCCGTCAGCGCGCTTTGCGCGTCGCTATGGTCCGGCGGTACCAGCCGGGGGCCCGCCGTAGGGCGCCAGAGATTGTAGACCAAGTTCAGACGATAGCCGGACGTTACCGGCAAGACTTCGTGTGGGCAATCAGCATAAAAAGCAGCGTATGCAACTTCGGCTGGATCTGCGACCGTCAGGTCGAGCCGCACCTCGTTGCCCGCATGGCTGACCAGCAGTTCACCGCCGTTACAGAGGGACGGTAGCGCGACGACCAGAGTGGCGAACATGCCCTCCCGTTTCTCGCTGTCGCGATGACTGATGAAAAAACTGCCCTCATCGTAGAGCAGGAGCTTGTAGAACTCCGCCTCGATCGGACCATCGACCCCCAGGCCCTCGGCTACCCGGGCGACGATGGTATCGAGCGTGCCCGCCCAGCCCCGTCCGGTGCACCGCACCCGCGCGGCGTCCACTTGCCAGGTCCGGCGGACCGTCGTGTCGACCAAGGTCCGCTCACCCCGCCCGAAGGGGGCTTGTTCCGCAACGGCGACGAGCTGTTCGGCCTGCGTCGTCAGCAGCGGCAGGGCAACCGGGCCGACGCCGTCGACCTCGAGGCCAGGCGCAAGCGTATCGATGACGCCGGACGTGCAGAAGCCGCCAGGCCGGCGAACATCAAGCAGCAGTTGGGCGATGTCGTCGGTGACCAATGACATACGCGATCTGTCCCTGTCCGATTAATCGTTCTTGTCCCGACGCTGTCGGTCCGTCTCAATCGTATCCGACGTCGGCGGTGCGGAAGGCCGCCTCGAGGTCGTCGGCCATCGCCTCGACGTCGGCGCAGACCGCATAGCGCAGCCAGTCGGCGAAGTTGACGCCGACGACGCCTGTGCCATCGATCATCGCCAGGTTGAAGTCCTCGGCGCTCGCGATCTCCCGTCCGAAGGCGCGGCGCGGCGTTTCCCAGAGTGTGTAGAAGCCGGCACGCGGTTCGATCGCCAGCCGCATGCCGCACGCCGTCAGCAAGCCGGACAGCATGTCCAGCCGCCGGCGATAGAGCGCGCGGAAATGGGCGATGCCCGCCTGGTCCTCCTCCAGCGCCGCGACGACGCCCGCCGCCATCGGGGCGACCAGCCCGGCGTCCGTCTTGCCCTTCACCTCCGCGATGTCGGCGATGAAATCGGCGGAGCCGGCGAGCGCGCCGACATGCCAGCCGGTCCCGTTGCCGATCAGCTTCGCCGCCGTGAAGGCCTCCGCCCAGGAGAGGTCGGGATGGTTGGGCGCGATCTGGCTGAGCGCCACGCTCGCCGTGTCGTGCGCCAGGCAGATATAGGCGGCGTCGTTGAACAGGCGGATGTCGTGCCGTGCACAATGCTCGCACAGTGCCTCCAGCCATTCCGCCGTGGCGATCTGGCCGGAGGGATTGTGCGGATAGTTCATCATCACCAACCCGGTCGTGGCGGGCACGTCGCCGGGCGCGAAGCGAAACCCGCCCGCGGTGCCCAGCGGCAGCGCCGCATGGGCCGCGTGGGGATGATAGTCGCACCAGTTGGCGGGGATAGGATAGCCCGGCCGGGTCGTCGTCCGGACCTCGAGCGGGCCCGCGGCGCAGCCGCAGGCGAGCGGCAGCAGTCCAAGGATCGGCTTGATCCCGGGTATCGGCAGGTATTCGACATCGCCCGCCGGCGTGCCCGGCAGATGCGCGGCGACGAAGCGACGGGCGAAATCGGGGACGGCGGGGGAGGCGTTGTACTGGTAGGCGTGCATCGCCTCGTCCTCGCTCAGCACCGCGTCGGCCGCCGCTCGCCGCGCGCTCGCCAGCGCCGGGCCCTTCGGCTCGCCGATGGAGAGGTCGAGCAAACGCACCCCCTTGGCCTCGGCCGCGGCGCGGCGCGCACGGATCTTCTGGAAGACATTCTCGCCGCCCGCCGGCAATCTCGATTCCCGCATGATTTTCTCCCCGCTCCCGACGATATCGCGGTCCCGACCGTGGGCGGCACCGGTGAACGGGATAACACCTAATCACGGCGCCGGGCCAGATCGCGGCGGTGGAATTCTCCGTCACTCTCCACGGTTTCCAACGAGACAAGAGCACGCGCCATGTAATAGATCTCTACCGATCGGCCATTCGGGAGTACGTCATGACGGATATCGTATTGATTCACGGCGCCTATCACGGCGGCTGGTGCTGGCGCCCCATCGCCGAGCCGCTGCGCCGCGAGGGGCATCGCGTCTTCACCCCCTCCCTCACCGGTCTCGGCGATCGCAGCCACCTGTTGAGCGAGGCGGTCGACCTCGACACCCACATCGCCGACGTCGTCAATCTGATCGAGACGGAAGAGCTCGCCGACGTCGTCATGGTCGAGCATTCCTACGGCGGCATGCCGATTACCGGCGCCGCCGACGCGTTGGCGGAGCGGATCGCCGCGCTCGTCTATCTCGACGCCTACACGCCCGAGGACGGCGAAGCCTCGATTATCATCCGCCACAAGGTACCCGGCGCGGGCTTTGCGATCCCCGAGCCCAGCGACGGTCCCGGAACCCCCGTTCCTCCCGCGGAGGTCTTCGGCGTCGAGGGCGCGGCGGCGGCCTGGGTCGACCGGCAGATGACGCCGCATCCCTATGCGACGCTCGCCCAGCCGATCCGGCTTACGGGCGCCTGGAAGGGGGTGGCGCGAAAGATCTATATCCGCGCGGCAAACTACGCGTCCTCGGCCTTCGACGCGGCCTATGCGGCGGCGGCGGCCGACGACGGGTGGGTCGCGCTTCGCCGTGAGACGATCCACAACGTCATGATGAGCGAGCCGGAGTGGCTGCTCGGCGTGCTGCGCGAACACACGCTTTGAGGCGGGCGTGAGCGCCGAGGTCGCGTTTCTCGTTCCCTGTCACCGGGCGGAAGCAACCCTGCCGGCCGCGGTTCGAAGCGCGCTTGCACAGGACCTGGTCAGGCTCGAGGTCGTACTGGCCCCCGATGACGGGATCGACTACCTGGCCCTGCTCGCCGCGCAAGGCATCGTCGATCCCCGGTTGAGGCAGGCGGCACCCGGCCCGGTGCAGAGCGGTCCCTCGGCGGCCCGAAACCGCGCGCTTGCGATGACGGCGGCCCCGTTCATCGCGCCCCTCGATGCCGACGACCGGCTGGCACCCGGATACGCCGCGGCTCTCCTCGCGGCCGCGGCGCGGGACGGCGCGGCGGCCGCAAGGCTGCATGCCCGGCTGGGCGATGGCCGCGAGATCGTGTCACCGGGCCCTCTCGACGATCTCAGCTGGCGGGATATCGTCCACGCGGACGTTCCGATCTTCTTCATGAGCCGGCGCGACCTGCTCGGGCGGGGATGGCCGGAAGAGCTTCGCTTCGCCGAGGACATGGTCGTCAATCTGGAGCTGCGCGCCCGGCTTCGTCGATACGGCGTGGCCGAGGGCGCGAACTACCTCTACGCGATCGGCACCAACAGCCTGACGACGGCGGCCGATGCCGGCCGGGAGGCGGAGCGTCACTACCGGCTAATTTTGGCGCAACTGGACGAAGGCCGAATCGAAATTCCCCATGCCGAAAGAGCCTGTGTCCGCGCGCTGATCGAAGCCAAACGCCAACGCAACGCCGCCTACGAACGGGCGCGCCGCCAGGGCTATGGGGGCAGCTTTTACGACTTTCGTCTGTGAGGAAGGTGAGCTCAGCGAAGCAACAGGCGAATATTCTCGGCGAACTCGCCCTGCTCGTCCAGAATCGTAATGACGTCGTCCTCGCTCTCCGTCTCGAAGATCTGTCCGACCATCGCGGTCGATACGTTCTCACCGTCATCGGAAAGCGGCAGCAGAAGGCGCACGGTGGTGTGCCATTTGCGGACGGCATCGCCGTGCTCGCACTCACAGAACAGGCCACAGCGCTCGTCCACGACTTCCTTGTAGAGGCCTTGGACATAGTCCTTGTGGATGCCGTCGGGCAGAACCTCGCTCAGGATCTTGCCCCGGCTGTCGAACCCGTGCGCCGCGGTCAGGGCGGCGCCGACCATGCGAAGCCGGTAGTCCGTGCCGTCCCCCTCGATGTCCACGAGCAGCAGATTCGGCAGCAATTCGGCGATTTCCATGACGTCGATATCGGCCATGGTCGGCATGTCACGGCCGCGCCGTTTGGACAGCCAGTAATCGTACAGCTGCAGCAAATCCTCGTCGTCGATGATCTTGCTTATTCGATCCAGCACCGCGTCAACCCAACTCGCTTATCTGCGTCAATACTCAGCCGCCGAGCAGAACTCACCAGAACGACATCCATGGCACATTCTTCACCGACCGCGAACGATTCCACGCAAGGAAACCATAGACGCCCGGCGCTTGTCAAAACCGACCCCGAATATAAAACCCATCCGAATGACTTGCGTTGCGCGGCGCGTGTGCGGGATGCTTGCGGGTAGGCCTCGCGGCTGGCAACGGGACCCATATCATGTCCGAAAATTCGGATCCACATCGCCGAAGCTTCGCCTCCGGGGACGTCATTTTCGAACAGAACGCGCCGGGCGATGTCGCCTATATCATCGAGAGCGGCCACGTCACCGTGACACGGCGATGGAGCGGACGCACCGTCGATATCGCCAGCCTGGGGGTTGGCGAAATCGTCGGTGAAAGCGCCCTGATCGACGACTTCCCGCGCACGGCGACCGCGACGGCGACGGTCGATACGGAAGTCTTCATCGTCGAGCGCGATTTGCTGCAGGGCCATCTGGGCGATGCCGATCCGCTGATCAGCATGCTGGTGCGCGTGTTGATCGACCGTCTCCGCACGGTACAGCATCGATTGGTGCCGTTCGAAGACGATGCCCTGGGCTTTCCCGGTGCGGAGCGGCGGCGCGCACGCCGGCTGGCCGAGCCTGAAATCCTGGCGCTCGGCCGCTTCAAACGCGAGCACGAGCTCAAACGCGGCATAGAACGCGGCGAATTCGAGGTGACCCTGCAACCCATCGTGTGCCTGACCGATGGGAGGCTCACAGGCTTCGAAGCCTTGATGGTCTGGCATCATCCTTCCCTCGGCCGCGTGGGCCCGGGTGAATTCATCGATATTGCCGAGCGCTCGGGCCTGGTGCGTGACCTGGACGATCTGGCGTTACGCTCCGCCATTACGACGCTCGGCGCGCTCGATGCCCGGCTGGGAGATCCGGCCCGCGAGTTGACCGTGAGCGTCAATCTCTCCGGCGCCCACGCCGGCCAGGAGGCCACCGTGACCCGTGTCGCCGACCTCTTGGCGGAGACCGGGGCGCCGGCGTCCCGCATCACCCTGGAAATTACGGAAAGCTGGCTGGTCAGCGATCCCGAGGCGGCCGTACAGACCTTGCGCGCGCTGAAGGCGCTGGGGCTGCGCCTCGCCCTCGACGACTTCGGCACCGGCTATTCCTCTCTCGCCTACCTGCACAGCTTTCCGCTGGATTTCCTGAAGGTGGATCGCGGCTTCATCAGCGGCCTCCCGGGCGACGACGGCGGCACCAGGATCACCGAGGCGATCGTACGGCTGGCGCAGACCTTCGGACTGGCGGCGATCGCCGAAGGCATTGACGATCCGGGCCAGCTCGCGGCCCTGGAATCGATGGGTTGCGCGTTCGGCCAGGGGTATCTCTTTTCCCGTCCTCTCTCGCTTGGCGATGCGATCGAGTATGCCGCGAACGGTTGAATGACCCGCGGCGATGACCCGACGGCCGTGGGCACGTTTTGCGCACACACGGACCGTGAAGCGATGACCAGCAATTCTCATTTTGGCGATTTGCGTTGATTTTTTCCTATGCAAGGAGCCCGGTTTCTGATTCAAAGTGGCGATGAAGGTGCTCAAAGACCTGATATTGGAGTTGCGCTCGCTCTGCGGGTCCTTCCCGGACAAGCGGACGGGGAGCAACAGCCGCTATGACATGGCCGACTTCGGGCTTTCGGCCTTCTCGCTGTTCTTCATGCAGAGCCCCTCGTTCCTGTCCCATCAGCGCACGTTGGCGCGGGCGCACGGGCGCTCGAATTGTGAGAGCTTGTTCTCCATGTCGCGGATCCCGACGGACAACCAGATCCGGGCGATGCTGGACCCGGTGGTGCCGGACAGGCTCTATCCGCTCTTCTCGTCCCTGCTGGAACGTCTGGAGGCGGGCGGTGGGCTCGGCCCCTTCCGACGCCTGGACGGCCATCTCCTGGTCGCGCTCGACGGCACCGAATATTTCTGCTCGCGGAAGATCTCCTGCCCCAACTGCTCGCAGCGCAAGCGCAACGACGGGGCCGTGGAGTATCACCACAACATGGTCACGGCAGCGCTTGTCGCCCCGGGCCACGCCCGGGCGATACCGCTGGCTCCGGAGTTCGTCGTTCCCCAGGATGGCGGGGAGAAGCAGGACTGCGAAAGCCGGGCGACGCGGCGCTGGCTGGTCGCGCACGGGCCCGGCCTGGCCCGGCTGAAGCCGATCTATCTCGGCGACGATCTCTATTCCCGCCAGCCGATTTGCGAGGCCGTTCAAGCGGTTGGCGGCAACTTCCTGTTCGTCGCCAAGCCAGGCTCGCATCCGACGCTCCACGAATGGCTCGACGGCATCGAACTGCCGATCCACGAGGAACGGGTCAAGAAAGGCCGTGGCTTCCAGACCCATCGCTACCGTTGGCTCGCCGACGTGCCGATCCGCGACGGTAAGGACGCGCTCCGGGTCAACTGGCTCAACATCGAGATCGTCAACAAGGCCGGAAAGGTCACGTACCGCAACAGCTTCGTCACCGACATCGCTGTCGACCGGAGCAACGTCGCCGAACTCGCCGCCTGCGGGCGGGCCCGTTGGAAGATCGAGAACGAGACCTTCAACGTGCTCAAGAACAACGGCTACAATCTCGAGCACAACTTCGGACATGGCAAACAGAACCTCTCGGCCCTGCTCGCCACCATGAACCTCTTCGCCTTCGCCTGCCACGGCGTGTGCGAGATCCTCGAAGCCGTCTGGGAAAAGGCCCGCGGCGCCCTTGGCTCACGTCGGCGCTTCTTCGAACACTTACGCACCATTACCAGCTACATCGTCTTCCCCTCCTGGGCGGCCCTCGTGCGGACCCTCATCACTGGGCAGCCACCGCCTGCCAGAGCCAGCCTCTGAACCGAAACCGAACCCCAAGCGAGTATCACCCAGGAGACAGAAACAAGAGCCATAATGAGAACTGCTGAAGCGATGACTCAGGGCAATCGCATTTCAGAATTTGCCGAGGAGTGACAGGAGATAGTCGTTGTTCCAAGCGGCGATTTTGAACTTGGCGCGCAGCGAGTCTTTTCGTGGATCCTTTCGCATGACATTGAGCGCCATGTGGCGCAGGACGGCGAGATTGTGCGGTCCATTGTCCTTGCGGGTTCTGTCTTGGTCTTCGTTCATTTGGACATCGAGGCACCAGTGCAGGCGGTTTTCGACCCCCCAGTGCGCCCGGGCAACGGGATTGAAGCGCTCGGCGTCGAGCGGCTGGCTGAGCAGGTAGTAGGCGGTTTCGCTCGACGTCTTCTCCGCGCACTCGCGGGTCCGGGTGACTTTGGCGACCGCCTTCAGGCCCGGCCAATGATGGCGCTCTTGCAGCCACTCGACGTGGCTGGAGACGAGAGCGGCACGGGTCTCGATGCGGCCATGATCGCCATCGACCGTGGTGTCGGTGGTGGTCGCTTCGGCTTTCGGATCGTCGAGGAAGGTTCTCACGTCGTCATGCAGCGTGCCTTGATTGCCCTTCAACGCCAGGGCGTAGTCACCCCCCTGCTCGATAATCTGGCTGGCGATGGCGCGCTGGCAATTGAGGGCGTCCACGGTCACGATCGTCCCCTCGAGGCTCAATAGTTTCAACAGCTTCGGCACGGCGGTGATCTCGTTGGACTTGGCGTCGGTGGCGACTTGCCCCAACACCAGCCGCTGATCACAGCCCCAGGCCGAGACCATATGCAGCGCCGACGTGCCGCTCGCCTTGTCGTAGGATCGCCGCACCACCTTGCCGTCGATCGCAATGACCCCTTGGCAGGTCTCGGAAAAGCGCGCCATGAAGCGCTGGAAGCAGGCGCCGAACGCCTCCGGATCCAGCAACCGGAACACCCGGCTGAAGGTGTCGTGGCTCGGCACGCCATGTTCGAGTACGAGAAATTCCCGCAGGAACGCCTCCTTTTCACGCGCGAAGATCGCCATGTCGACCGCCGTCTGACCGCCCGAGAGGACCGTGCACAGGGCGATCGTCAAGATCTCCAGCAGATCGTGACGCCCGGCATTGCCAGTCCGCGGATCCTCGAGACCCTCAAAGCACTCCAGAAAGCCTTCCATCGCAACCTCCACCCGTGAAAAGACCGGGTAGAATCGATTCGCGCCAATACCTCAAGATCAAACACGCACGTCAAGGCAATTCCAAATGCGATTCCCCTGAGCGATGACTTCTTCCGTCGACATGCAGGGCGGTTTTCGGTTATACTTGCAGGGAAGTTTTCTGTTCGAAGGTCGTCGGCACCACCCTGACGGGCGGTATGACGCCAGGGAGAGAGCATGTTCGAGAAGCTGAAGAAACTCGATCACATCCTGCAGACGACGCCGGAAGAGCGTCGGCGCGAGGCGCGGGAGGACCTGGCTGGCGGCCTGGTCGTCATCGACGGCGACGCCTATGCCCTGCAGGATTGGAGCGCGCACGGGTTTTGCGTCGCCGAGTACACCGCCGACCGCAAGCCGGGGGATCGGGTCGACATGTATTTCTCCATACCCGTCCCGGATCAGACCCTGGAATTCAAATGCCGCGCGGTCATCGCGCGCTACGATGCCGAAAAGCGCGAGCTGGGCGGCATGTTCTCGAACCTCGATGACGAGTTGCAGGACCTGATCGATCAGCACTTCAACGTGTTTTCCGCCAAGCGCTACGGCAAGGACTTCATGAAGGGCCTGTCGTCGAAGCTCGGGCGGGGCGAAGAATAGCCGGCGTCCGGCCTCAGCCGAGCAGCAAGAGCAGTATTCCGCTGACGATCAGCAAAATTCCGACGACCTCTTTCACGTTCGTGCTCTCGCGAAAGAACACCAGCGAGGCGATGAAGGTGAAGACCAGCTCGATCTGGCCGACCGCGCGGACATAGGCGACGTTCTGCAGCGTCATCGCCGTGAACCAGCAGGCCGAGGCCAGCATGCCGGTGATCCCGACCCAGAGGGCGACCTTCCAGGCGGCGAACAGGCGGGTGAGTTCACCGCTCTCGCGTAGCCGCATGTAGATCCCCATGACCAGCGTCTGCAGCACGAGCACGCAGGCGAGGGTCACGGCGGCCCGCATTACCACTTCACCGCCGTCGAGGGCGAGCGAGGCGCCGCGGTAGGCGATCCCCGACATGCCGAAAAGCGCACCCGAGGCGATGCCGATCCAGGCCGCCTTGTCCCTGACGCTCGCCAGGATCGAGCCGAGCGCGATGTTGCCCTGGGCGATGGTGATGCCGAGGACGCCGAAAAAGCTGATCAAGATCGCCAGCGCCGCGCCGACGGTCAGAGGATCCCCCAAAATGATGATGCCGAAGATCGCCGTCTGAACGGTCTCGGTCTTCGAAAAGGCCGTGCCGGCGGCGAAGTTGCGCAACGAGAACAGATGCACGAGCAGGGCGGTGGCGAAGATCTGCATCATGGCGCCGGTCACGCCCCAGAAGACGAACAGCCAGGTCAGTCCCGGCCACTCGAAATCGAAAACCCAGGCCAAGCCGACGACATAGATGATGGCGAAAGGAAACGCATAGGCGAAACGGGCCATCGTCGCGCCGGAGGTGTTCAGCCGCCCCTTGAGATGCTTCTGCAGCGCACTGCGCAGGTTTTGCAGGAAGGCAGCTGCAATGGTGATCGGGATCCAGATTTCCATCCGCCGTGCCTCCCAGGTTTGGCAATTGACTTATGCGTGGCGATTGTTAGCCTTTGAAAGCTGCTGATTTCAAATTAGTTTTTCACGGTCAGGGATTAGTTGATCTTATGTCGACACCTCCCCTTCCCTCACTTCGCGCGTTGCAGGCCCTGGAGGCGACCGCTCGGCTCGGCGGTGTTACGGCCGCGGCGGCGGAGTTGTCGGTAACCCAGCCTGCCGTATCGCAACAGCTGCGCCGCCTTGAGGAGGCGCTCGAGACGACGCTCGTCGACCGGGAGGCTTCGACCTTCCGCCTGACCCGCGCCGGTACCGCCTATGCCGAGCGGCTGGCGCGCGCCTTTGCCGACATCCGCGCCGCGACCGAGGAAGTCAGGCCGCAGGGAGATGCGGACCGCGTCGTCTCCCTCGCCGTGTTGGCAACCCTGGCGCAGCGTTGGCTGATACCGCGTCTTGCCGGCTTTCAGGAGGCCGCGCCCGATATCGAGGTGCGCCTCCTCACGACATCGAGGCTGGAAGATTTGGAGCGGGCGGATGTCGATCTGTCGATCCGCATGGGGCCACCCGATGGCGGCGCGGTGCTCGCCGAGCCGCTGATCGACAACCGGGCATTTCCCGTCGCCAGTCCCGCTTTGCTGGAGCGACGGCCGCTCGTCTCTCCGGGCGATCTGGCGGGACATGTCTGGCTCCGCGTGACGACGCCGCCGCGCGATGTCGATTGGCCGCGGTGGGTTGCCGCCGTTCCCGGGCCGGCGCCCAGCCCGCGCGGTTGGCTCGATTTCGCGAGCTCCGCCCAGGCCCTGGAGGCCGCCGTTGCCGGCCTGGGGGTGGCCATCGCCCACACCCCCTTCGTCGTCGACGCCCTGGCGGAAGGCAGGCTGACCGCCCCCCTCGGTCCCGAACTGGATGAGAGCGGGCCATGCCATCTCGTCACGACGCCCGGCCGTGCGCGCCGACCGGCGGTCGCGCGATTTCGCGAATGGCTGCTGGCGCGGGCCGCCGCCGACCGGCTCCCCGGCATCATCACCTAGACGTGCCGGCATTTTTTCGATTTTGGCGGCAAAGGGGCTGAACATCGCGAAGATCGGCTGTAGTCTCCCCGCCAGTCAGGATCACTGAAGGACAGCGCAGCATGGCGGTCACCAAGGGTATCAAGCAACTCGTCGCCGAAGCCGAAACCGAGATCGAGGTCTGGGACGTGGACCGGGCCATGGCCGCGCATGGCGACGAGGAGACGGTCTTCGTCGACATCCGCGACGTCCGCGAGTTATGGCGCGACGGCACCATTCCCGGCGCCATGCACGCCCCCCGCGGCATGCTGGAATTCTGGGTCGATCCCGAGAGTCCCTACGCGCGCGAGGTTTTTCAGAGCGGCAAGCGTTTCGTCTTCTTCTGCGCTGCCGGCTGGCGTGCGGCGCTGGCGACCAAGACCGTACAGGACATGGGGCTGGCACCGGTCTGTCACTTCGAAGGCGGTTTCGGCGCCTGGAAGAAGGCCGGCGGCGCGGTGGAAGCGCGCGAGCCGAAGTCGCGGGACTGATGAGGGAACGGGAACGCCACTACAGCTGGACGGAGACACCGGGCGCTGACGCCTTCGCCGCGGCGTTGAGCGGGCTCGAATTCCTCGAAGCCTATCGCGACGGCCGGGTGCCGACCTGCGGGATGCAGCGTACGCTGGGCTACGACCTGGTCGAGGTCGGCGACGGTCTCGCCGTATTTCGCGGCCGCGTCGGTGCCTTCACCTTGAACCCGCTCGGCACCGTGCATGGTGGGTTTGCCGCCTCGATGCTCGACTCGGCCATGGGCTGTGCCGTGCATTCAACCCTGCCGCGTGGCAAGGGCTACACGACGCTGGAGTTCAAGCTGAACCTGGTTCGCCCCCTGCCGGTCGAAAGCAAGTCACTGCGTGCCATCGGCCGTATCGTCCATCCCGGCCGCCGCGTCGCCACCGCCGAGGGCAAGATCCTCGACGATGACGACAAGCTCTACGCCCACGGCACGACGGCCTGCCTGATCTTCGACCTGCCGGAGTGACGGCCCGGATCTCTCCGACTATCCGCCGGACTTGCCCTTGTGGACGCGCCGGGGCGTCGAAGCCTTCTTCTTCGTGGTACTGAATTTCTTCTTTATCGGCGGATGCTTCACCTTGGCCTTTGCCTTTTTCGCGCCGGCGATGTGGCCGCCGTCGGCGGTCTGCGGCGAAAAGACCGTTCCGTAAACGTCGAGCCATCGGTCGGTCTTCGGCTCGACAACCTTGAAGGCATTCGGCACGGCGAGCGACGTGGTCGGCGGATTGGGGATGAAGACGCCGGCCGCCGTCGTCACGCCCGCCACCGCGGCCGTGCTGCCGGCAACGGCGCCCGGGCATCCCAGGCCCAGCGTCGCCGCGCATACCGCCGCGGTGGCGGTGGTGGCCTGCGCGGTTCCGATCACGCCGATGGCGGTGACAAGGATGGATTTGACCAGATGCCCGTCCCTGATGGCGAGGACGGCGACTTTGATGTCGTTGCCGTTCCAGCATCTGCCCTGTCCGACCGGAAATACGTCTACCTGGGCGGGGAGAACCGGTTTGGCCTCGTCGTAGACGCTCGCCCTTTTGCCGGGCTTGATATAGAGCGTGCCGTCATCGGCGGGGAGGATGTGGCTGGGATCGTATCAGTGGACCTCGAGAATGAAGCCGGCCTTGTTCCAGACACATTGCTTGGCCGAGGCCGGCGTCGCGGTCAGTGTGACCTGCCCCACCGCCAGCACCGCCGCCAGACCCAAGGCTGCCTTGCCGATCATTGTTTTGAGCATCGTTCTTTCCTCTTCTACTGGGGCAGGCCTTGACCGACCCGGTGTCTGCCAATCCGTACTTCGGAGTTGAACTGGCGGATGAATCGAGGTCGGCGCGCGGCGCTACTTCTCGCCGGTCGTAATGTAGCGACTGTTCGGCGTGCCGCCGTGACACAAGACATCGGACGTCGCCGTCCCGTTGATACGCGTCCATTTGCCGGCGTTCGAGCAGCGATAGAGATGATCGCTCCACACCACGCGATGACACGTCGGAAAGACATACTTGTTGCGCGCGCCGCCGGGAATGCGGATCTCCTGCCGCGCGGTTCCCTTCGGCAAGTTTGTGAATCGGCATGCAAAACTGACCCACTTTGGTGGGTTATGAGCGGTAAGAATTGACCCACCTGGAACGCTAGCATCCGCACGGAACAGTGCGGAGGAAAGAGCAGGTGGTATTGATGGAAAGCGTATTGAAGATCCGACGTTGGATATTACGGGAGGGTCGGAGTATCCGATCTGTATCTCGTCAGACTGGTTTGTCGCGGAACACGATTAAGAAGTATCTGAAGGACGGCGATCCACCGAGCTATCAGCGGCGCGTTTCACCCGTCCGGCGTAAGCTTAGCGATGGCTTCGCCAGCCGGCTTCGGGCGCTCTTTGAGCAGGACCTGGGGCGCCCGCGCCGTGAGCGCCGGACGGCCAAGAAGCTTTATGAGCAGCTTGTGTCGGAAGGCTATAGCGGATCCTACTCGACGGTTCAGAGGTTTGTCCGCGACCTGAAGCGTTCTGGCGCCGGATCGGGGGATGCGTTCATTCCGTTGCACTTTACGGCAGGTGACGCGCTCCAGTTTGACTGGAGCACGGAATACGCTGTCCTGGGCGGTGTCGAGCAGAAGGTAAAGGTTGCCCACTTCCGCCTATGTCATAGCCGCAAGCCCTTTGTTGTTGCCTATCCCAGCGAATCTCAGGAGATGGTGCTGGACGCCTTTGCACGGGCGATGTCTTTCTATGGCGGCGTACCGCGCCGGGTGATCATCGACAACCCCAAGACGATGGTAACCTATGTTTCGCGCTCTAAGGACCGTGTGTTCCATCCGCGCTTTCTGGCGTTGATGAACCACTATGTGATGGAACCGGTTGCTTGCACACCCGCGGCGGGGTGGGAGAAGGGTCAGATTGAGAACCAGGTTGGGTTCCTGCGGGGACAGCTGTTTGCGCCCAAGCCCGCCTTTGACGATCTGGATGCGCTGAACGGCTGGTTGCGTCTGCGCTGCGAGGAATTGGCGAATCGCGCCCACCCCGAACAATCGGATCGCAAGATCTCGGACGTGTTCGCAGACGAGTGCGCCGAACTGCGTCCCCTGGGCCGGGCTTTTGACGGCTATGTTGAGAAGGCCGCTCGTGTCCGCTCTACCTGTCTGGTCCAATATGCCACCAATCGCTATAGCGTCCCCTCCCGGTTCGCCGGGGAGCTTGTCTCTCTGCGCGCCTATGCGGACCGGATCGTGGTTGTGTCAGGGCAGAATGTGATTGCCGAGCACAAGCGCCGCTTTACCCGCAACGCCAGCTATTTCGAGCCCTGGCATTACCTGCCCCTACTCGACCGCAAGCCCGGCGCGCTGAGAGATGGCGCGCCCTTTGTGGGTTGGCAATTGCCTGAGGCGATGCACCGGGTCAGGGCGCATTACATGGCCGGCAAAGGCGGGGACCGGGAGTTTGTCGATCTGCTCCTGCTGGCCCAGGATCACGGGATCGAGGTGGTCGAGATAGCCTGTGAACTGGCCGTGGAGCAGAACACGCTGCGCCTTCCGGCCATCATCAATCTGATCAACCAACTGGTGGAGCCGGTCATCGCGCCATGGGGCGAGAGCCACGCCTATCCGCAACTGACCTTGCGGCCCGAAGCGGACTGCAAGCGCTATGAGACGCTGTGCGTTGCCGGGGAGGCCGTCGCATGAAAGCTTTGATAGACCAACTGATCGCCCTGAGGCTGTATGGAATGGCGGCTTGCGCCGAAGCTTTGCTGGCCGCGCGCAAGCCGCCAAGTCTGACCACTGCGATAAAGCAACTGATCGACGCCGAGACTGTAGAGCGCCGGGTGCGCTCTATCCAGCACCAAATGCGGGCCTCGAAGTTCCCCCACCATAAGGACTTCGCCACTTTCGATTACGGCCTAGCCGCCGTCACCCAAGCGCAAATCGACCCCTTCTGCTCAGGGCAGTTCACCCAGGAGGCCCACAACCTCATTCTGGTGGGCGGAACCGGTACGGGCAAAACCCACATCGCCATTGCTCTGGGGACGCTGTTGATCAATCAGGGAAAGAAGGTCCGTTTCTTCAACGCCGTCGATCTGATCAATGCGCTGATCAAGGAACAGGCCGAAGGCAACGCCGGCAAGATCATCCGGCAACTGACGGCCATGGATTGCGTCATCATCGACGAACTGGGCTATATCCCATTCCCCAAATCCGGCGGTGCGCTCTTGTTCCACCTGATCAGCAAACTCTATGAGAAGACCAGCGTCATCATCACCACCAATCTGGAGTTCGGGGAATGGGTCTCCGTCTTCGGAGATGCAAAAATGACAACCGCGTTGCTGGATCGTGTAACGCATCACTGCGCAATCATCGAAACAGGCAACATGTCTTACCGCTTCGCACAAAGCAAACAGCGACGACAAAAGTAGCCGCCCTGTAAGCAAAGCCCCAGGCTGATCCGCTATATGGAGCCAATCAGCCTGGGGGCTTTCATCGCAAAGGCGGGCAAATCAAAACGGGTCCTGTACAGATTGTTCTGCAAAAGGGGTTTCGTAGCTGGGGCACAAGTCCGGGCCGATGGGGTGGATGAGCTGCCTCCGGCTGGTCCGGGCTCTCGCGATCGAAATCCATGAGGACTGGCTGGATGCCAACCGCTAGCTCAACATGATCCATCTCAAGGAGAGCAAAAGCGAACGCATCCAGAAAGCCGCCTGACGGCGGCTCGGCATGCCTGGCGCTCCGAGCAATCGAAATCTCCGCGCCAGGCATGCCGGTGGCCCTCATCGGCAGCCATGACAAACTTGCAGAACAGTCTGGACACTACTTCAAAAGCTCATTGCCACTTCAAGAACCCCACCTGATCCCCACGTTCCGCCGCCGGCCCGGTTGTCCCGGTGGGCCCACAGGCCCCTCCCACGCGGCTTCGCTCCGCGTAACGCAAAGCGCTACACGAAGCCGCGCGGGGCCCTCCCGTGGACTACCGGGACAACCTCCGTCGAAGCAAGGGAGGGGGGGGTCAATTTTGCACGCCGATAGGGGGTCAGAATTAAATGCTGATTGACACCCGGACGGCGGCGTCGAGACGACGACGCAGGTCTTCGACTATGCGGCCCTGTCCAACCTGGTCGTCACCGGCGCGGACGAGGCCATTCGCTTCACGCTCAACCAGGACCCGCAGCTCTTCGACGGCAGCGCGACGAATGTGACCTCGAAGGGCGAAGCCGCCGTCTGGGAAGCGACGAGCGCCACCGAAGTGCGCGGTGTCACCGCGAGTGGGCGTATCGTCTTCTCGATCGAGCAGACCGCGGGCAGCGGCTCTGAAGCCCCCGAGGACGACGCCTTCACCTTCACGCTGCTGGACCAGGTCGACCATCCGGACGATTCCGGCGAAACCGATGTTTCGGTGACCATTGATGTCGGCGACGCCTTCGTCGCCACGGATTTCGACGGCGACTTCGTCATCCTCGACGGCCAGGCGACGATCCAGATCCAGAACGACGCGCCTGTGCTGTCGACGGACGAGCCCGACCTGCGGACGGTGCACGAGGATGCGCTGAACAACTTCAATTCCGTCGCCGTCGAAGGCTCGGACGGCAACCCGGACGGCGGCGTCGAGACGACGACGCAGGTGTTCGACTATGGCGATCTCTCGGCCCGGGTCGACACGGGCGCGGACGAGCTCGTTCGCTTCACCCTCAATCAAGACCAGCTCTTCGACGGCACGTCGACGGGGGTCTCCTCGAAGGGTGACCCAGTCTCCTGGCAGGTGGTCGATGCGACGGAAGTGCAAGGCGTCGCGGCCGACGGCCGTGTCGTCTTCACGCTGACGCAAACGGCCGGCGGCAACAGCGTCGACGACCCGACGGACGACGAATTCACTTTCACCCTGCTCGACCAGGTCGACCACCCGAACGCGTCGGGGGAAGCGGACGCCTCGGTGACCATCGATGTCGGTGACGCCTTTGTCGCCACGGACTTCGACGGCGACTTCGTCGTCCTCGACGGCCAATTGACGGTCGCCATCGAGAACGACGCGCCGATCGCGAGCGGCGAGACCGTGTCCGTGGCCGTGCAGGAAGACGCGCTCGGCAACTCGACGGCCAATGCGGACAACAACGACGACGCGTTGGAGGCGGATCTCTCCACCGGCAACCTCGAAGACGAAGACGCGGGTGTGCCGAGCCAGCAGACGGACCGCCAGTTCTTCACCCAGGTCGCGCTGCAAAGCCTGGTGATCCCCGGCGCCGATGAACGCGATGGCGGCACCCTCGAGTTCGCGCTCGCGGGCGCGCCTTCGGGCAACGTCCAGACGACGGCCGGCATCAACGTCCTGTCGAACGGCAGCCAGGTCGTCTACGGCACCGACGGCGATGACATCGTCGGCTATGTCGAGGTTTCCGGGGCCGGCTTCGACGCCGCCACCGACCGGGAAGTCTTCCGCCTCAGCGAACAGGACGACGGCAGCTTCGCCTTCGACCTGAACGACCAGGTGGATCATTCCGGCAACGACGACGACAGTGAAATCCTCACCCTGAATCTGACTTCCGCCTTCACCGCGACGGACTTTGACGGCGACCAGGTCGTCTTCGATGCCAACAGCATCCAGGTCGAGGTGGAGAACGACATCCCCGTCGTTGATTCCGAGGCCAATGCGACCGTGCAACTCGACGACGACGCCGTGCCGAACGCCGACGGCAATCCCGGCGGTGAGGGCGACGATCCCGACCCCGATCCCCTCACGGTGACGGGAAGCGTCGACTACACGGTCGGCGCGGACGAAGTGGCGACCGTGACCTGGTTGTTTGGCGACGACGCGGCAACCCTGCCGGCCGGCCTCGGCCTCAGCTACGCGAGCGGCACCGACAGCGACACGGTCATCGTGCAGCAGCTGCAGGACGGCGCACAGGTAACGGTCCTGACCGTGAACCTGACCAGTTCCGCCGGCGGCTACAGCGTGGTGCAGAACAATCCGCTTCGCCATCCCGAGGGCGAGGACGAGAACAATGTCGAATTCCGCGTGAACTACCGGGTGACGGACGCCGACGGCGACGCGGTCGACGGGCACTTCCTGATCGACGTCGACGACGATACGCCGGAAGTGCTTCAGGCATCGAACGACGCGGTTCCCATCAGCCTCGACGATGACGCCCTGTCGGGCAATCCCGATGGCCCGCAAGACGATGCGCCCGATTCCGTGCATGCGCTCGGTACCGTCGTCTTCACCTACGGCGCGGATGGCGGCAGCATGGCCTGGCAGACGGCCGGATTGCCCACCGGTTTCGGCTTTACCTTCGATATCGACGACGGCCTGGACAGCGACCCGAGCACGCTGACCATCAGCCAGAACGGGACACCGGTGTTGATGGCGACCCTCGACAAGGAGACCGGGGCCTATGAGGTCACGCAGTCGGTCGCGCTCGATCATCGGCCGGACGACGTCGAGGACAACCTCGACTTCACGCTGACCTACCGGGTTACCGACAATGACGGCGATACGGTCGACGGGACCCTTTCGCTCTCCGTGGACGACGATACGCCGACCGTGACCGCCAACGACGCGGTACAGCTCGACGACGGCAACTTCCCCCTCGGCAATGACGGGGGCGACGGCGACGTCGACCCGAACTTGGCGAACGTCAGCGGCACGCTTGGCCATTCCTATGGCGCCGACGGCTCCGACGGCTTGGGCGGCATCGCTTGGCTGACCCAGGACGACAGCGGCCTGCCGAGCGGCTTCCGCATCAACAGTAGCTCCAGCGACGGCAATCTGCTGATCGAGCAGGAGCAGGGCGCCGGCAACTGGGTCGTGGTCGTGCAGGCGACGCTCACCGATCCGGACGGGGTCTATGAAATTTCGCAGACGGCGCCGGTCGTTCATGCTGCAGACAACAACACCGAAGGCAATGTCCCGTTCACGATCTTTTACGAAGTGACGGACAGTGACGGCGACACGGTCAAGGGCAGCCTCGCCATCGACGTCGACGACGACACCCCGATCCTGAGTACGGAAGGGCCACAGGATTCCTCCGTCGACGAGGAGGATATTCCCGATTCCGACGGCAACGTCGACCAGGGCCTGCCGGGCGACATTCCGAACAGTGACGATATGGCGAGTGGTGGCCTCGGGATCCTCTGGGGCGCCGACAACAATGATGCGGCCCCCGGTCCGGTCCGCACGCTCACCTTTCAGGACACGACGGATGCGGCGGCCAACGTCACCATCGCCGGTGAAACGCTGTCGGGTCCGATCAGTATTGACGAGTTGTCCGATGTGACCTCCGTCGGCTTTCCCATCGATGTCTCGTTCTTCGGGACCGACGGCGATACCATCGTCGGCCATGTGGCCGCGACTGCACCGACCAGCCTGAGCGATCCCGCCATCGTCTTCGTGGTCACCTTGATCGACGGCGGCGGCAGTGACGAGGGCAGCTACACCTTCGATCTGCGCGCAACGCTGGATCATCCGGGCATCGGCCTCGAAGACGATCTCGACTTCACCTTCGATTTCCGCGCGACGGACTCCGACGGCGACATCGTCGACGGCGCCTTCACGGTCACCGTCGACGACGACTCTCCGGTCGTGAATTCGCAGAACAATCCGCTGATCCAGCTGGACGACGAGACGCTCGACGGTGGCATCCCGGGTGATTCCGGAAATGGCGACGATCCGGAATCGGGGGCGAACATCCTCACCGGCGTGCTGGACCACAGCTTCGGTGCCGACAACGCGGGCGGCAACCCGTACGTCTTCTGGGCGACCGACCCGTCCGAAGTCGCCCCGCTGCCGGGCGGTTTCCGCTATGCCCCCACCAACAACAGCGAGACGCTGATCATCCAGCAGGACCAGGACAGCGTCTGGATCGACGTGGTGCAGTTGACCCTGACCCAGTTCGCCCCGACGTCGGCGGGCCAGGAGTACACCGTCCAGCAGCTGGCGCCGGTCCTGCATGCGCCGGGCCAGCAGGAAAACAACATTCAATTCGACGTCGTATACGGTGTCCAGGACGGCGACCTCGACCGCGTCGACGGCACCCTCACCATCAATATCGACGACGATGCGCCGACGATCACCGGGCCGATCGCCGGTGTGGTCGATGAAGAGAACCTGGCGGTCGATACCGAGACGCACAATGATCTCTATTCGGACGACCTGACTCTGGCGCAGGGTGACGACGGAAATCTGCTGGCGTCCGGCGACCTGACGATCAGCTGGGGGGCGGACAGCAACGATGTCGCCTTCCGCACGCTCACCTTTAAGGACACGACGACGGCGGCGAACAATGTCACGGTCGGCGGCGGCGGCGTGATCACCAGCGCCGGCGACGATATCGAATACGTTCTGAATGTCGACGACAACGTGCTGACCGCGCGGACGGTATGGGTCGAAGTCGGCGCTACGGACGTGAACGCCAACGGTGTCGCGGAGCTGAACTTCCAGGTCCGCGACGTCTTCACCGTCTCCTTGGACGAGACGGGGAGCGGCGAGTACGTGTTCGAGCTCATGGCCGAGCTGGACCACAACGTCGATGACGTCGAGGACGACATCGCGCTCACCTTCGACTTCCGCGCGACGGACCGGGACGACGATGTCGTCGACGGCAGCTTCACGGTGACGGTCGACGACGACGGTCCGGTGATCGGGACGCCGGTGGACGACGACGTCGACGAGGAGCGGTTGGTCGTCTCGCCCACCACGACTCACGACTCGGGCTATGACGGCGATCTGGAGCAGGCGGACGGCGACGACGGCGACGTCATCGGCTCCGGCAGCCTCGACATCTTCTGGGGGGCCGACGACAGCACGGGCGACGCCTCCGAACGCAAGGTGACCTTCTTCGACACCGTGGCGCCGGTGAACAACCTGGTGGTCGATGGTGTGTCGGCCCTCTCGTCGGGCGGCGAGCCGATCGAGATCCTGTTGAACACGGCGGGCGATGACCTGACCGCGCAGACGATCTGGGTCGATGCCGGTGGCGGGGTGAACGCCGACGGCCTTACCGAACAGCAGTTCGAGCCCACGCTCGTATTCACGGTGTTCCTCACCGACGCGGGTGCCGGCGCCTATACCTTCGAGCAGCACGCACCCCTCGACCATGACGGCATCGACACCGAGGACGACATCGGCCTCACCTTCAAGTTCACCGCGACGGATGCCGACGGCGATACCGATGACGGCGAGTTCACGGTGACGGTCGACGACGACGCGCCCGTGGTGACGACGACGGGTGATGTCGGTGGTCAGGTTGAGGAAGAGATGTTGACGGGTCAGTCCGTCGGCAATCCGGAAGCGAACGACGTGGGCGACAGCCCGGCGCCGGATGCGGGGACGGACTGGCTGGACCAGGTTGCGGTGACGGGTTCCGTCTCGGGCCTGTTCACGGTGGGTGCTGACGAGCCGCTGACGTATGGCTTCACGGCGCTGACGGACAGTCAGGGCGCGGCGACGGCGGCCTTGACGGCACTGACGGACCAGGGCCTCGCCTCGCAGGGCGGCACGCTGTCCTATTCGGTGTCGAGTGCGACGCTGGCCGGTGTTACGACGCATACGTTGACGGGCTTCGTCGACGGGGGCACGGAAGCGGACCGTGATGTGTTCACGCTGGATCTGGTGGGCAACGGTACGTCTGCGGGTTCCTATACCTTCACGCTGATCGACCAGCTGGACCATTCGACGGGTGCGGCCGAGAACACGCTCGGCATCCAGTTCGGCGCGGGTCTGGTGGTCGCGACGGACTTCGATGGCGACAGCGTCACGGACGATGCGGGCACGGACTTCACGATCACGGTGGTGGACGACGTTCCGATCGTGACGACGACGGGTGATGTCGGCGGCCAGGTCGAGGAAGAGATGTTGACGGGTCAGTCCGTCGGCAATCCGGAAGCGAACGACGTGGGCGACAGCCCGGCGCCGGATGCGGGGACGGACTGGCTGGACCAGGTTGCGGTGACGGGTTCCGTCTCGGGCCTGTTCACGGTGGGTGCTGACGAGCCGCTGACGTATGGCTTCACGGCGCTGACGGACAGTCAGGGCGCGGCGACGGCGGCCTTGACGGCACTGACGGACCAGGGCCTCGCCTCGCAGGGCGGCACGCTGTCCTATTCGGTGTCGAGTGCGACGTTGTCCGGTGTTACGACGCATACGTTGACGGGCTTCGTCGACGGGGGCACGGAAGCGGATCGCGATGTGTTCACGCTGGATCTGGTGGGCAACGGTACGTCTGCGGGTTCCTATACCTTCACGCTGATCGACCAGCTGGACCATTCGACGGGTGCGGCCGAGAACACGCTCGGCATCCAGTTCGGCGCGGGTCTGGTGGTCGCGACGGACTTCGATGGCGACAGCGTCACGGACGATGCGGGCACGGACTTCACGATCACGGTGGTGGACGACGTTCCGATCGTGACGGTCGTGGCGAATTCCTCGGCGGATCTCAGCTCGATCGACCTCGTGCTGGACGAGTCGATCGGCAACGATCCGGGCGGCGACGGCGATCGGGCAGGTGCCACGGATGATGTCGGTTCGAACACCGCCCCGGTCTATTTGCTCGCCCCGACCGGTTTCGAGGGCACGAGCCAGGCCATCGGCAAGGTCGAGACGGCCGGGGATCTGCTCGACGAACTCTTCACGGTGACGGCCAACATCGGCGCCGACGAACCCGGCACGCGGAGTGACACGCTCTCCCTGCGTCTCGGCAATACGGTCAATACGACCTCGCTCTATGCGACCCAGACCGGGGCTGCGGCATTGCTGGGACTGAGCGGCGAGGACCTTCGGATCCTGCTCCACGAGGTGAGCGATACCGTGGTTGAGGGCCGGATTGCGGGCGATGGCAATTCGAACGCGTTCGTGGCCTTCCGCATCACCCTTACGGACGAGACGACGCCTTCGAGCGCCGCAGTGGTGGTCGAGCAGTTCATGGCGATCGATCACGACGGCTCCGAGGATCCCTCGGCGCCGGACGAACAGGCCGCGTTGCTGCTGGCGACGGGCGGCTCGCTCGACCTTCGCCTGACGACGACGCTGATCGACGAAGACGGCGATCAGGCCTCGTCCTTCGCGGACGTGACCTTGGTCGGCGATGCGATTGGCGATGGCGATGGCAGCTTCATCAGCTTCGAGGATGACGGCCCGGTGCTGACGTCTGCGACCGATGGGATGCTGGTCAATGAGCCCGGCAGCGCTGTTGCGGGCACTTGGGATGGCAGCTTCGGAACCGATGGCCTCTCCCAGCTGGCGGTTGCGCTCGGCGATGCGCCGAGCGGTTATGCCTTCGTAATCTCGGACCCGGATGACGGCGGTCCCATAACCCAAGTGGACGTGACGCCGCCGACGGGAGAACCGTTCACCTTCTATTATACGACGACGCCTGGCGTTCCCGCCCAGCTCCTGGCCTTTGGCGACCTCGGACTGAGCGATCCGTTCTTCACCATGACGATGAACGCTGACGAGACCTGGGTCTTCGATCTGCATAGCAACGAGATCGTCAGTCGCACGGAGATCGATTTCGGCAATGTCGATCCGGGCAATTATCCCATGCTCTTCTTGCCCCAGGAAACGACGACGGATCCGGGCGAGCCGTTCGGTGTGCGGATCGACGCCTTCGAGGGAGCGACGGATCTTGATGTCAATCCGTCGAATCAGGGTCTTGGGGTCGGCAGTTCCAATATCAATGAAGGCCAAACGTTGATCTTCGACTTCTTCCGCGATCAGTCGCAGGTCGAATTCGACGTCACCAAGGGAACCGGCGGCGGCGGGTCCGCCTTGATGACGCTACATTTCTTCAATGAAGCTGGCGTCGAGCTGTCTTTCTCGCCTGTGGATGTACTATTCGACGTCGCCAGTGGAAGCAGCCCGGACCCGCACATCATCATCACTGTCGGTGATAATCCGGCAGCTCTACCTTCGGTCGTCACGGTGCTGGGCGATCCGGGCGAGTCCGATGTGACTACGGTCACGATCCCGGCGGAATTCGATACGTTGAACGTGGCCCATTCCGGCGACGGCTCGGGCGGTGGTGGGCCCGGTTTCAACCTCGACAACCTGGCCTTCGATCAGGTTGCCATCGTCGATGATTTGGCCTTCAACTTCGATTTCAAGATTACGGACGGCGACGGCGACATGGTGACGCTGGACAATGCCGTGCTGATCGAAGCCGATGCGGTGCCCGATCTGGAGGACATCGTCTTCCGGGATGCCGGCATCGCCTCGCTGAACACAGATGGCAGTGTCGGCGACCCCGTCGGAGATCCCGCCCTTCCGCTCGCCGTCGATGCGAACGACATCTTCGGACTCAGTTCGTCCGGCATCTTCGGTCCGGCGCCGCAGCACTTCGCCTTCGACTTCCGGCAGGGGCTCGACATGTTCGGCCAGGAGGGCAGCAACGACATCGACTCCCTACATGTGCTCTCGGACGGCAGCATCGTTTTCTCGACGACGGGGATGGAGGTGTCGACCTTGTCGCAAGGCACGGTGTCGCCGGCGAGCGATCAGGCCGACCTGTTCGTCTTCGATCCGTCCAGCCCAGGCACGGTGCGTACCTATGGCTCAGTGGCCGGTGAGGTCACCTTCGCTTCACTGCCATCTACGGGCACCGGTTCGGATTTCCTCGGCAACGTGGATATCGACGCTCTCGCCATACTTCCCGACGGCGCGGGGATCGTGTTTTCGACATCGGCACAGCACGACAATTCCTTACTGGGCTTGCCTGACGGCTCCGGCGGAAATGTCCAGTGGGATGTGACGGACCTGATCCTGTGGGATGGGACGAAGGCGACGAAGATCTTCGATGGTTCCGACTATTTCTCGACGGGCGGTGCCCTTGATCTACCGGTGGTCGATGTCAGTGCCAGCGGTGTCGAGACGTCCACCGGCAACATCATCCAGGAACCTTTCGATGCGGACATCGATGCCTTGCACTTCACCGCCTTGAACGTGAGCGGGGATGGGCTCGCCATCGGTGATACGGGGCTTTTCGTCAGCTCGATGATCGTTTCCGTCGGGGGTGCCGTGAAGGACTCGTCCGATACGACATTGTTCGACGATGGCGACCTGATGGAGATCCGCTTCGACTCTTCGGGTGACCCCAGGGTGGTGTCCACGTCCCTGTTCGACGATCCCCTTGAGCAGTCGCTGGGGGCCTATTCGCAGACCGATGCGGTCGATCTTGCCGAGCTGCTGGCGACACAGACGGACTTCGTCTTCGGTGACGATATCGAGCAGTATGTACAACTCACCGAAACAGGCCCCGGCACCGGAATCGTCGAGGTTGCGCTCGATGCGGATGGTCCGGCTGTGACGGAAGGCTTTGTTACTGTGGGCACCGTCAGCGGATTCGGCGCGGGAGATTTCGTCTCCGCGGTCATCGACGAGCTTGGCCACACCGCGACCATCGAAGTGGACGACTCCGGGATCGTATAGGGGGTGTCATCGATCGGGTGACACCTCCTCCCGCACCGCGCTATACCTGCGTGACCCGGCCGCGTGGTGAAACTGGTAGACACAGCAGACTTAAAATCTGCCCCGCGATAGCGGATCCCGGTTCGAGTCCGGGCGCGGCCACCAATGTTTGTCTGCGGGTCGCCGGCCCGCCAACCCGACCCGCTGGTTCCGGGTTCGAGTTTGCTCTCGCGCCCTCCACCAATCTTTGTCTGCGGATCGCCGGCCCGCCGACCCGACCCACTGGTTCCGTGCCGACGGTCCGCCGCCTCTTCCCCCGATGCCGCCGACGCGCGATGCTGGCGCCGGGCACAGCGAGGGGGAGGGGACGGCCATGACCACGACCGGTGGCGCGCGGGAGCGTGTGGAGCGCGCGTTGACGCGCATCGAGGCGGAGAGCGAGCGGCTGAACGCCTTCATCACCGTGGCGCCTGAAGCAGCGCGGGCCGCCGCGGACGTGGCGGACGCGGCGGCGGGCGAGGGGCGCTGGCTCGGCCTGCTGCACGGCATGACCATGGCGGTGAAGGATTGTATCGATACCGCCGGCCTCAGGACCACCGGCGGTTCGACCTTCTTCGCGAACCGCGTGCCGAACGAGGATGCCGCCGTGGTCGCGCGGCTGCGCCGGGCCGGCGCCGTCCTGGTCGGCAAGGCGACCTTGCAGGAGCTGTGTTTCGGCATCCGCTCGGTCAATCCGATCTCGGGCCAGTGCCACAACCCCTGGGATACGAAACGGGTGCCGGGCGGCTCCAGCGGCGGCTCCGGCGTGGCACTGGCGGCCGATATGGCGCAGGGTGCGCTCGGCTCGGACACCGGGGGCTCGGTGCGGCTGCCGGCTTCGTTCTGTGGCGTATCCGGGCTGCGGCCGACCGTCGGACGGGTGCCGAACCATGGGGCGGCGGAACTCAGCCCGCTGTTCGACACCATCGGTCCGATGGCGCGAAGCGTCGCGGATGTCGCCCGGATCCTGGCGGTCATTGCCGGGCCCGACCGGCGCGATCCGGTCTCGGTCGACCGGCCGCTCGAGAACTTCCTGCCTCGTTTGGATGACGGCGTCCAGGGCCTGCGCATCGGCGTGCCGCGCAACTTCTATTTCGACAACGTACCGGACGACATCGCCGATTGCGTTATGGCGGCCCTGGCGGTGCTCGAAGCCCAGGGCGCGCGGCTGGTGGATGTCGAGGTTCCGGGCGCGGCGGACACCTACGAGGCCGCCGCCCGGATCGTCTTCGCCGACGCCTGCGCCCATCACGCCGAACGGCTCGAGCACCGACCGGAAGATTTCGGTGCCGACGTGCACGCCCGCCTGATCAACGGCTTGACCTACTCGGCCGTCGAGTATGCTGGTGCCCTTCGCGCGCGGGAGGCCTGGCATCGTTCGCTGGCCGACGTCTTCGAGCAGGTCGATATCCTGGCCGCGCCGACGACGCCGGCCGACCCGCCGCCGATCGACGACGACCGGGCCCTGCTGGAGGCGACCCGCGACGCGAGCCGCAATACCTATGCGGGTGGCCTCGGCGCCATTCCGGGCCTGTCGGTGCCCTGCGGCTTCTCCGCCGCCGGCCTGCCCGTCGGCTTGCAGCTGGAGGGGGCCTGGTGGCGCGAAGCGCTGTTGTTGCAGGCGGGCCAGGCCTATCAATCGGTGACCGACTGGCACCTGGCGCGACCGCCGGGGCTGGCTTGAAGGGGAAGGATGGTACGCCCGACAGGATTCGAACCTGTGACCCACTGATTAAAAGTCATCCGATAATCTGCTTGACCATCTTTTAATAAGCCTGAAACTCCTTATCATATCAGTTAGTTAGTGGATATCTGTCCCTGACTGACCTAGAAGAACTATGACGGTTTTCGACGCCTGATGCCTACTATGTGCCTACTAGAATGCCAAAGCTCAAGCTGACCAAGCGACAGATCGACAAGATCCAGCCCCCGAGCGAGGGGCAGGATCTCTATTACGATATCACGCTTCCTGGCTTCGGTCTGCGGGTCGGTCGTCGATCGAGGACCTACTTTGCGGAGCGGAGGGTTGGCAGGCGGACCAGGCGGGTCACCATCGGTCGGCACGGTCACTACACCTGCGAGCAGGCCCGACAGCGCGACCAGGTTGTCCTCAGTGAGATGGCGGACGGACGGGATCCGACCCAGGAGAAGAGGGCAGAACGTGCCCGGGGCGCTACGATGGCGGAGGCTTTCGACGAGTTCATCGACAGGCGGAGCCTCAGGCCACAGACCGTCTATAACTATAGCCGCTTCCTCGAAGTAGCCTTCGGCGATTGGAGGGAGAAGCCGCTCACTGAGATCTCCAGCGACCTCGTCGTCGATCGTCACACGAAGCTCTCAAAGGAGCGCGGAGGCCCCTATGCCGACCACGCGATGCGGTTTCTCCGGTCGCTCTGGAACTTCGCTGCCGCCCGATATGAGGACCCCGACGGCAACTCCCTCCTCCCCCGGAACCCGACGTCGCGCCTCTCGCGCCTCCGCATGTGGCACAAGCCGGTACGGCGGCAGACGTACGTGCGACCCGATCAGATGGCGGCGTGGTATCGGGCCGTCGATGACCTCGCCGATGACGCCCGGGGCGAGACCGCCCGCGACTATCTCCTCTTGGTATTGCTCACCGGCCTGAGGCGTTCGGAGGCCGCGCGCCTGAGGTGGGACGATGTCGACCTCGACGGCCTCACTCTGACGGTGCGAGAGACGAAGAACGGAGAGCCGCTGACGGTCCCCCTCTCGAAGCAGCTGCTCGATCTCCTCTCGCTCCGATCTATGATGGCGACCTGCGAGTATGTGTTCCCCGGCACTGGCGCGACCGGCCACCTGACCGACGTGAAGCGGAGTGTTCGGAAGGTATGTGAAGCGTCGGGCGTTCGGTTCACGCTGCACGACCTCCGCAGGACCTTCATCACCGCCGCAGAGGGCCTCGACGTCAGCGCCTACGCGCTTAAGCGACTCGTGAACCACAGCATGGCCGGAGACGTGACCGCCGGCTACATCGTCCACGACGTCGAGCGCCTGAGAGAGCCGATGCAAAGGATCTCGGACTGCCTGCTTGCGAGCTACGCACCGCGGCTTGGTGGCCCGAGGTGAATACATGACGGTTTGAAGATCAATCTCGTCAAGTTAGAAGAAGCGGTGTAGAAAATCACTGGTGACGCCACCAAGAGCGGCAAGTTCGATCGATCTGAAGAATATTTTGATCACAGAATAAGAGTTAACTCAGCTGCTTAGGAACTTTCCAAGAAGAAGTTTGAAGTAGATGGATTGTTTATGCTTGACCCGCCTGGAATGCTAAGATAACATTCTCACCATGCAATGGACTATTAGTTGCATCACGTCTAAGCCATGGAGGGCTGTTCGGGATGTCCCGAGGCGTGGAGTAGCCCTCTAATTGTATTTGGCTTGGACACCTGACATGAACCACGCGAGTTCTACCCGAAATAATCAGCTATCTGAGCTGCGTCTGCTCACGACGAAAGAGGCTGCACGCCTTCTCGGCGTCAGCGCCGCATACTTGGAACGGGATCGCTGGGCGGGCGCAAGAAATGGCGCGGGATCAGCCATTCCCTACATCCAGGTCGGCACTCGTGCGATCCGATACCGATTGTCAGACCTTCAGTCTTACGTCGAGAGTCGTGTTCGTTCGTCGACTAGCCAGCAGTAACAGGATGGGGCTGTGCAGTTAACTGCATTGGTTCCATGGGTTAGTGCTTAACGACCAAGACATACACGTCAGCACTGCGATGAGGAGCTAGTCGGACCTCCTTTCATAAGGTGAGCTAGGAGAGCGCGAATGCCAATAATACACATGAAGAAGGATGCGTACAGTGATGCTCAAGAGGCAAACACGAAGAGTAATCATGAATCCTTGGTCTCAAACAGCCCGATCCTGACGAATGCTACTGACCCCTTGGCTGAGACATGGACTGAGGTCAACAGAATTGATGCTTCAGACGCAGCACACGCATTCGCTAAGTTAGCAAACAACTCTGAGGCACTGTGTCATGTCAGGTTGGGAGGGGTGTTGGCAAAAATTAGAGATAACGAGTGGTATGGGGTCCATGACAGCTTCAAAACATACTGTTCTGAGGAACTCGGCATTGGCCAGCGAAGTGCGCAATATCTGATCCAGGCATATTCCGTCCTCAAAGCCTCTGAAATATCCTGGGGAGAATTGCAGGGAGTCGGTTGGAGCAAGATCAAGATACTTTGCGCAAGGGTCAGCGCGAAGGAAATCAGGTCCTGGCTGCCCCACGCCAAGAATGCGACCTGCCGGGCACTCCGCGAGAAGCTCGAAGCAGCTTCGAGCGATGGGGGGCAGAATAGCCCAATAGGTATCTCGACTATGGCCGCCAACGACCTCTCTCTCACCGACACCACAAAGTCAGTTGCGACTCCGCTGGACGACGTGATGTCGGTGATCGGCTCGAAATACGCCAATGCAGCGGTAATGGGGGCCTGTTCGGCCTTCATGGGCCTTCATGGGGACACCGTCGACTCGCGTGTGTTCCAGCGCGGCATTGTCATGACCTGGGCGAGGAAGGTCGGCAAGGAGGAGGCCTTGAAGACGATAGAGGAGGCCTTTACCGCCGACCATGATGCCGTGCTCGTCTAAAAATAGACCGAAGAGAAGATCCAATTAGGAGGCGGGGAGAGTGATCACCTTCGAGCCGTTCGTCGCACCGATCGTGATCGATAAGATCTCCATTGTCCTGCAAGTACCTACTGAAATGGACAAGAAGGCGATTGTCCAGTTCCTCCTGCACGGCTTGGAGGATACCGAAAGTGGTTTCCAGAAGGCGTATCCGAACAATACGTACGCCAACGCCTTTACGTTGAGCATCAAAGCACCCCTCTCGGGAACCGACTGCGTTCTCATTCAGGCGAACCCAGTCAAGAAAACCAACGCCTTCTTACGAGTGGAGTTCAATCCGTCCAAGGCGGGCACTTCCGGAATGGATCTGCTTCGCCAGCATTGCGCAGCCTTCCTTGATTACGACTACACGACACTGGTCAAGGCCGGTCGGGTGACTCGGATGGACGTCGCCATGGATCTTATGGGTATCCGGTTGGACGATTTGGCCGCACGGTCGGTGAAGCTCAAAAAGAGCACGGTACACTCGGCGGTGGATGGGGGAACCGAGACGGTCTACCTCGGCGCAACGAAGGGCAACAGGCGCATTAGGATCTATGACAAGGGGAAACAGTTGGGGGAGACCGGGCAGAAGTTGCCTTCGTTTCCTGTTACTAGAGTCGAAGCCGAGCTTCGAAACGTCTGCATGCTTCGGAACATCCCAGCCCTGGGGAATCCGTTTACTGACGTAGGCATCTGGTATCTTCCTGAGGCGAACTTTGCAGGTGAGGATCATATCTGGAGGATGTTTCTCGACTCAGTGTCCCGCCGTGGCCTGCGTAGCGCGCTGAAACAGATTCCAGACTCCTACCGGCAGCCATTCAATGATGCACTACATGCTTGCCCGCTGGGAATGTGGGATCCAGGGAAGCATTGGGCCTACTGGCCAAAACGGGTTGACGATTCGGAGCTCCTTCTCGAAGCCTGCCATTGGCCGAAAGAGCATCAGAAGGGCTATCAGGTCGCCTGAAAAAAGGGGTCAGGGGCGAACACGTGTTCGCGTCGACCCGGGGGCAGAAAAGCATCTACGCAGGCGAGTCTCCAGCCAGGCCATTCCGTGTCTCCCGGAGACATTTGAGACGCTGGTCTCCAGCAGAGATTTTCTGAGTTCTTTGAATCGTGTAGCCGAAGATTAAGCTCCCGGGGGAAAGTGGTAATCCGAGGCCCTCTCGGTAGGGAAAACCAGCCCCCGAGGACGACTTTCCTCTTTACCCAAGCCCGCCATCAGCTAACGTCAAAAGTGGGACATAAGCCTTCTGTCCTCCCCGTGGAACTCATGGAGGAGGACAACATGAACGGTCTCACGATACTCGAAGATCTGCGCCGAGAGCTCGCCGACCACGTATCGGAGCACCTGCACGCCGGCGTCGACGACGCCGAAGCGAAGGACATCACGCCCTGGATGGCGATGAGCTTAATGCAGAAGGGCATCCGGCGCGGCCGAACGGCGTGGGCGCTACGAGGGGCTGCCACTCTCTTGCGGGACGCTCCCGAGCGGCTCTGGCGGCGACTAGAGCACGTCAGGTTTGGTCCCGGCCACCCGCTCCCCCGTCCCAACCACCCCAAGGGTACACTCCACGGGTGGTTGGGACGGGGGAGCGGGTGGCCGGGCGATTCGGATCAAACTTGATCCGCTCTAGCGGTCACTGCATACGAGGATGTTGGCGTCGCTGATTTCGAAGCGGTCGCCCTCGTCACGGCCGGGCTTCACGGCAAGGCGTGGCGGGCGAAGATCGGGGGAGAGTGGGCGGTTGCCGCGTATCTGGTCACTCGCCTCTGCGCCGCTCCGAAGTGCCGGGCGGCCGACGACCTCATCGTCGTCTGCTGCGACCACCCCGCCATCGTCGAGACTCGCCTCGATCTCACCTACCGCCCGATCCAGGACCTGCTAAGTCGGGCCACTGCCGGGCCGATCGAGGAGCGGGCACTGGCGCTCTGGTTCGCGGTGGGCACCGATCGGTATCGGGCCGACACGCTCAGGGAGCGGCGAGGTAATCCGCGTGCCGCCTTCGATGGTCTGGCCGAAAGGGGCCACCCCGACACCATCGTCGAGGTCTGTCGCGAAGGCATCAAGAAATGCAGGGAAATCCTGCCCGCTCTCGCGGTCCTGCTTCACAGCGCGGCGGAGAGCAAGGCGGGGCAAGTGGAGCCGGACGACCTGCCGGGGGAAGAGATGGTCGGCCCCGTCCCCGGCTGGGTGCTCGACATGCACGTCCGCGAGGGGAATGCGGATTTCGGTAGTTCCGGACGGCGGTTTCAGTAAGTCCTGGCCACCGATTTCATAAAGTCCCGGCCGGTTCCGGGAGTTTGGCTTCGGGTGCCTTGTTGCCGTCAGTCGGGATTGTTTTCCGTTGTGGTTGGCTGGGTCAAGTCGGTCGTCGATTTCTTCTTTCGCATGCTGTCGCCTTTCAAGCCGATGCGGTGGGCGTTGTGGATGACGCGGTCGAGGATGGCGTCGGCGATGGTGGCCTCGCCGATCAGGTCGTGCCAGGCGGTCACGGGGATCTGCGCGGTGATGAGGGTTGAGCGTCGGTGGTATCGTTCCTCGCAGATTTCCAGGAGATCGAGGCGCTGGCGGTCGGTCAGGCCATGGGTTCCCCAGTCGTCGAGGACGAGCAGCTGGACCCGGGCGAGGCGGTCGATCAGGCGGGGCAGCCGGCCGTCGAGGCGGGCCATGGCGAGGTCCTCGAAGAGCCTGGGCATGCGGACGTAGAGGACGGAATGATCGAGCCTGGCGGCCTGATGGGCGATGGCACAGGCGAGCCATGTCTTGCCGGTTCCGGTCTGGCCGGTGACGATGAGGTTCTCGTGTGCCTTGAGCCAGACGCCCTGGGCGAGAGAGAGGACGGCGCGGCGGTCGAGGCCTCGTTCGGCGGCGAAGTCGATGTCCTCGATGCAGGCCTCGGGGAAGCGTAGCCTGGCCTGTCTGAGGCGGTTGGCGAGGCGCTTGTCGGCGCGGGTGGCGGCCTCGCGGTCGAGCATGAGGGCGAGCCAGTCCTCGCGGTTCAATTCCGATGATTGGCCTCGCTCGGCCATGTCGCGGTAAGCCTCTGCCATGCCCTTGAAGCCGAGGGCCTGCATCTGGTCGAGGGTCGGGTGTGTCAGCATGAGGTGTCTTCTCCTGGTTATCGGTAGTAGCCGGGGCCGCGGATGTTGGTGTGTGGCGGCAGCGGCAGAAGCGGTTCGCGCTCGGGGCGTGTGCGATCGAGGCCGGACTTGAGGATGGCGGCGAGCGATGAGTAGCTGGTCGTGTTGATGGTGAGCGCGCGTGCGCAGGCGGCCTCGACGCGTTCCGGTTCGTATCGGCGGGCGAGCGACAAGACGCCCATGGCGCTGCGATAGCCTTGCTCGGGATGGGGCCGATCGCGGATCATCCGCTCGACCAGGAGGGCGGCGTTGGGGCCGATGCGGCTGGCCTGGTCGATCAGGCTTTGTGGCGTTCGCTCGGCATAGCGCTGGTGCGCCTTGGGCATGTGGGCCGGGATCGTGGCATGGCCGCCATGCGGTGAGCGGCGGAGATGGCTGGCGACGCGCTTGTGGTTGTGGAAGATCTCGACCGTGCGGTGAGTGAGCCGGACTTGGACCTTGCGGCCGATCAGGCCGTGCGGCACGGAGTAGAAGCTGCGCTCGACGTCGACGTGATAGTCGGAATGGACCTTGGCGGTCTTCCATTCGGCATATTCGAAGGGCGTCGTCGGCAGGGGTGCCAGGGCCTCGCGCTCGATGGCCTCGAACATCTGGCGCCGGCTCTTTCCAAGGTTGCGCATGGGCCGCTCGTTGAGCTCCTCGAGGAGGTCGCGGATCGCCCGGTTGAGCTGGTCGAGGGAGAAGAAGCGCGTATTGCGCAGTCTTGCCAGGATCCAGCGCTCGACGACCTGGACGGCGACTTCGACCTTGGCCTTGTCGCGCGGCTTGCGGACCCGGGTCGGCAGGACGGTGGTGTCGTAGTGCTCGGCGAGCGCGGCGAAGGTCGGGTTGAGGGTCGGCTCGAACCAGAGCGGCTTGGCGACGCCGGCCTTGAGGTTATCGCAGACGATGCTCTTGGGCACGCCGCCGAAGTAGGCGAGCGCCCGGCATTGTCCGGCGACCCAGTCGGGCAGGCGCTGGGTCAGGCTGGCGGTGGCGAAGGTGAGCGAGGAAGCGCCCAGCACGGCGACGAAGATCTGCGCGTCGTGCACCTCGCCGGTCTCGGGGTCGACGATGTCCACCGTCTGGCCGGCATAATCGGTCTGCATGACCGCACCGGCCTCGTGGCGGTTGCGCCAGGTGGCGCCGGTGCGCCGCTTGAACGCCGTGAAGGCTTCGCAGAACCAGGTGTAGCCGTAGCCATCGGGATGTGAGGCGCGGTATTCCTGCCAGAGCAGGGTCAGCGTCACCCCCTTGCGCTTCAGCTCGGCCGCGACCGTCGGCCAGTGCGGCTCGCACCTGTCGCGCGGGGGCCGGCCCATGCGGCGGAACAGCGTCTCTTGCAGGACCGCGTCGTCCTCGTATTCCGCCGGCAGCGGCCAGGCGGTAAGGCCGACCTCGCGGGCCCGCAGCAAATAGGTCGACACTGTCGTCTTGGAGACCTTCAGCCGTTCCGCCACCTCTCGCGCCGAGAGGCCTTGGTCATGCGTCAGCCGCAGGATCGTTCGTGCATCTCTCACCGTCGTTCGTCTCGTCTGCTTCCGTCTGGGCATGTCCCCTCCCGGCAAAAGCCAAGAGGTAGACGCCGAGACGGCGCACCCGAAAGCTGAACTCAGATCGCCCCGTGATGCTGTCCGGGACTTTCCGGAATCACTGGCCGCGACTTACTGAAATCTCTGGCCAGGACTTTCCGTAATCGGTGTCCGGGACTTTCCGAAACGCGCAAGGGGAACCAGGCCATGGCTCGACTCCTGCGTCGGAGCTGCGAGACGAGCCGCTGGATACAAGACCATCTCCCCGCACGCGACCGTCTCCGATTCCTGAAGGAGATCCTGTTCAGGGCGGAGAGCGGGTTGGTCGATCGGAGGTTTCGATGGCCGACGGGGGACCGAATACGTCGTATGTCCGATCTTGAGTGCCTTGGCCTCCCGGCCGCTGATGTCGCGGAGGCAATAAAACTCCTTCGCTCGGATCTATCTCATCTTCACGAGGAGCGACGCCATGTTCTCAGCTCCTGACTTGGCAAGGCCCCACGATTCAGGTCTCGACATGTGCCTGAATGCGGTAGCAGTGGAAGCTCATGGCTCAGTCCATGACACACCATCATCAAGTGCAGTTAACTGCACAGGAACCGTCGCCGATTACGTTCGCAGCTCTGTCTCGGAGAACACGCGCCGCGCCTACCGGTTCGATCTCGAACACTTCGCAGCCTGGGGAGGCACGATCCCAGCCGCCGACGTCATGGTTGCCCAGTACCTGGCAGACCACGCCGGCACGCTGGCAGTCGCCACATTGGTGCGGCGGCTCGCGACCATCTCCAAGGCGCACTCCGCCAAGGGTCTGCCAAGCCCCACCTCATCGGCCCTGGTCCAATCCACCCTGAGGGGCATCAAGAGAGCCCATGCAAAGCCCCAAGAGGCGGTAAGCCCGCTCTTAGTCTCGGACCTCCGCGAGATCATGTGTACGCATCCGGTGAGCACCGCCTTGTCGGTGCTCCGGTAATTTCCGAGTCTCCCCTCTTCTGAAGTGGGCACTTCGTTCGTGTCCACGAGTTTGAAGATGGGCACGAGTTTGATGGTGGACGAAGAAGATCTCCCTGCCGGCGACAGGCGCACGGCGTCCCAGCCCCGGCGTCGCTGGCCTTTGGCGGAGAAGCGTCGGATTGTCCTGGAGAGCCTGGAGCCGGGCGCGTCGGCATCGGTGGTGGCGCGTCGGCACGATGTGAACGCGAACCAGGTGTTCGCCTGGCGCAAGCTCTACCGCGAGGGTTTGCTGGGCGGTGCCGGCGGCCTGGTTCCGGTGACCGTGGTGGCGGACGAGCGGGGTCCCTCGGCGCCGGCTCCGTCGGTCGGGTCGGGGCGAATGACGATCGAGCTCGGCTGCGGCGCGCGGGTGATGGTGGACGCGGGCGTGGACGCCTCGGCGCTTGGCCGGGTGTTCTCGGCCCTGGCGCGGCGATGATCCCGGTTCGCGGCGATGTGCGGGTGTGGCTGGCCTCGGGCGTGACGGACATGCGTCGCGGCATGAACACGCTGGCCTTGCAGGTCCAGGAGGCGTTGGGCCGGGACCCGCATGCGGGTGACCTGTTTGTCTTCCGGGGCCGTCGGGGCGATCTGTTGAAGATCCTGTGGCACGACGGGGTGGGCATGTCGCTTTATGCCAAGCGCTTGGAGCACGGCCGCTTCGTCTGGCCGGCGGCTCATGGCGGGGGCGCCGTGGCGATCTCTTCGGCGCAGCTGGCCTACATGCTGGACGGGATCGACTGGCGTCACCCGCGCTTGACCCGGCGTCCGGAGCGGGCGGGCTGAGGCGCGGCATATCGACTCGGTCGGCGCAATAGGTCTGGCGGGCGGGCGCGGGGTCTGATTCACTCCCGCCCATGACCAGCGCCGATGTCCTCGAAGAGAACGCCCGCCTGCGCGACGCCCTGGCCGAGGAACGGGCGGCACGGACGCGGGCCGAACTGGAAGTCGAACATCTGAAGCTGCAGATCGCCAAGCTGCGCCGCGAGCAGTATGGCCGTTCCTCCGAGCGTGGCGCCCACCTGCTGGAGCAGCTGGAACTGCAACTTGAGGAGCTGGAGACGGCGACGGCCGAGAGCGCGGGCCCGGGCGAGGCCGACGACGGCACGACGGTGCGCGGCTTCACCCGACGCAAGCCCAAGCGGGCGCCGCTGCCGGCCCACCTGCCGCGCGAGCGGGTCGTGCTGCCCGGCCCCGAGTTCTGCTCTTGCTGCGGTGGCGACAAGCTGGTGAAGCTCGGGGAAGACGTCACCGAGAGCCTGGAGCTGGTGCCCCGCCAGTGGAAGGTGGTGCAGACGGTGCGGGAGAAGTTCAGCTGCCGGGCCTGCGAGACGATCAGCCAGCCGCCGGCGCCGCACCACGCGATCCCGCGCGGGCGCGCCGGTCCCGGCCTGCTGGCGACGGTCCTCAACGACAAGTTCGCCATGCACCTGCCGCTCACCCGGCAGAGCCGGGCCTTCGCCGCCGAGGGTATCGAGCTCGACGTCTCGACCTTGGCGGATTGGGTCGGCGCCTGCTGCGCCACGCTTCGGCCGTTGCACGAGCGCATCCGGGCCCATGTGCTGGCCGCCGAACGGCTGCATGGCGACGAGACGCCGGTGCCGGTGCTGGCCAGGAAGAAGACGGTCAAGGGCAGGATCTGGACCTACGTCCGCGACGACCGTCCCTTCGCCGGCAGCGACCCGCCGGCGGCGCTCTACTTCTACTCCCGGGATCGGGCCGGCCGGCATCCCCGGGGTCATCTGGAGGTCTGGTCCGGCATCCTCCAGGCCGATGCCTACAGCGGCTTCAACGCCCTCTATGCGAAGGGACGCCAACCGGCGCCGCTTATCGAGGCCTCGTGCTGGGCTCACAGCCGGCGCAAGTTCTTCGAGCTGGCCGATCTCGGCAAGGCGATCCGGGCGCCGATGGCCCGCGACGCGGTGCGCCGCATCGACGAGATCTTCGCCATCGAGGCCGAGATCAACGGCGACACGGCGGAGCGCCGTCGCGGGATCCGCCGGGCCCGCGTCCGCCCACTGGTCGACGACCTCGGGAAATGGATGCGGACGGAACGCGCCAAACTGTCCTCGGGCAGCGCCGTCGCCAAGGCCATGGATTACATGCTCAAGCGCTGGCCGAGCTTCACGGCGTTCCTGGCCGACGGTCGCATCTGCCTCACCAACAATGCCGCCGAGCGCGCGCTCCGGGGCATCGCCGTCGGCCGGCGCAACTGGACCTTCGCCGGTTCCGACCGGGGCGCCGAGCGCGCCGCCGCCGTCTACACCCTGATCGAAACCGCCCGCCTCAACGACGTCGACCCTCGCGCCTGGTTCGAAGACGTGCTGCGCCGCATCAACGACCATCCGGCAAAGGCGATCGACCAACTCCTGCCCTGGAACTGGAAAGCCGCGACACCCAACAACATCGCCGCCTGATCCGTTCCCCGCAGCCGCGCTCCGTCAATCCGAGCCGACCGTGGTCTTGGCCGGATGCGTACGCTTCGCTGGCGGCTTCCGCCGGTCGGAACTGGTTGCCATCAACCACGAGGACCTGGAATGGGGCCGGCAAGGAGTGATCGTCCATCTCCGGCGCAGCAAGACCGACCAGGAGGGGCGGGGGAGGAAGGTCGGGATCCCTCATGGTCGGGGTGCTCACTGCCCCGTCGAGGCCCTACGTGACTGGCTCGATTCCATAGGAATCGAGGACGGCCCCATGTTCCGCCCCGTCGACCGGCATGGAAATGTCGGCGACGCTCGCCTCTCCGCCGAAGCCGTCGCCACCGTGATTAAGGCTCGGATCGCTGCAATCGGACTGGATCCAGACCGGTACTCGGGCCACTCGCTCCGCGCAGGCCTCGCGACCAGCGCGGCCACCGCCGGAGTTCCCTCGTGGAAGATCCGAGCGCAGACGGGCCATGCCTCCGACGCAATGCTCGACCGCTACATCCGCGACGACGAGCTGTTCGTCGACAACGCCGCGTCCCACCTTCTCTGACAACGAGCAGCCAATGCGACGCCATGTCTGCTTTCACCCAAATCATGTCCGGTGTAGCCTCAGGACTTGCCGTTACATCAGAAAGCTCTGAACAGGCATTGATGACCTAGCAGCCTGTCGGACTTGAGCCGAGTTTCGAGATGAGATTCACTGTCACGGTCTGATTCTCTCCTGCGCGGTGATTTTGTGATGAGCAACTTTCGACAGGTTGACCGGGAGACCAGCTATCTTCTGCCGCCTTCGGTGGACGAATGGCTGCCTGATCGTCATCTGGCGCGCTTCGTGGTCGATGTGCTGGAGCAGCTGGATCTCTCTGCGTTCGTGAAGGCCTATCGTGGTTCGGGCTCGGCGGCGCATCACCCGAGCGTCCTGCTGGGCCTGCTGATCTACGGCTACGCGACGGGGGTGCATTCCAGCCGGAAGCTGGAGCGGGCGAGCTATGATTCGGTGGCCTTCCGCTTCATCGCGGCAAACGACCACCCCGACCACGACACGATCGCCACGTTCCGCCGTCGCTTCCTGCCGCTGATCGAGGGGCTGTTCGTGCAGGTTCTGCTGCTGGCGCGGCAGGCCGGCATGCTGCAACTGGGCACGGTGGCGCTGGACGGGACGAAGATCCATGCCGACGCGAGCCGGCACAGCGCCCTGTCGTGGCAGCGTGCGGGCGAGATCGAAGCCCGGCTGCGGGCCGAGGTGGCGGAGTTGATGGCGTTGGCGGAAGCGGCGGACCGGTCCGAGGTTCCCGACGGCATGAGCGTGCCGGAGGAGCTGGCACGGCGCGAGGACCGGCTGGCGGCGATCGCCGCGGCGAAGGCGGAGATCGAGGCGCGGGCGGCCGAGCGTCATGCGCGGGAGCAGGCGGAGTACGAAGAGAAGCTGGCAGCCCGCGAGGCGAAGGAAACGCGGACCGGCCGCAAGCCGGGCGGGCGGCCACCGAAGCCGCCGGAGCCGGGGCCACGGGCGAAGGACCAGGTCAACCTGACGGACCCGGACTCGCGCATCATGCCGGTGGCCGGCGGCGGCTTCGAGCAGTGCTACAACGCCCAGGCTGCGGTGGCCGCCGGCAGCCTGCTGGTGGTCAGCGCCGACGTGGTGCAGGCGGCGAACGACAAGCAGCAGATCGAACCGACGCTCGAAGCACTCGCCGGCCTGCCGGACGGGCTTGGCGAGGTCGAGACCCTGTTGGCGGACAGCGGCTACTTCAGCCAGGCCAACGTCGAGGCCTGCGGGGAAGCGGAGATCGCGCCGCTGATCGCGCTCGGCCGGGAGCACCACCATCTTTCCTGGCGGGACCGCTTCGCCGAGGCGCCGCCAGCGCCCGAGGATCCGACGCCGCTCGAGGCGATGTGCCATCGCCTGGCCACACCCGAGGGCCGGGCGCTCTACGCGCTTCGCAAGCAGACGCCGGAGCCGGTGTTCGGCATCATCAAATCGGTGATGGGCTTGCGTCAGTTCAGCCTGCGCGGCCTCGACAAGGCGAAGGGGGAATGGACCTTGGCCACGCTCTCCTGGAACATCAAGCGGATGTTCGTCCTCAGCCACGCCTGAACGGGCGGGCCAACCCGCGTTCGCAACTTCATGGGGGTAAATCCATGACATCGACGCCCGCCAAGCCAATCTTACCAATCCTTGCATGCCCGAGTCCGACAGGCTGCTAGCCGGATCGCCGTCTGGAGCTGATCGTCAGTCAGACCCTCCGCGAGGCGGCGCAGTTCCAACTCGTCTTCGAACCGGCCCCGAGAGACGTCTCTAGGACTGTCGGCGTCCTCGAAAAAATACGTCGGCTCGACCTGAAGGCACTCACCGACGCGAAGGAGCGTCTCCAAGCTCGTCATGAAGGTGCCGCGCTCGAGGTTTGAGATTGTCTCGACCGACTTGTCGAGTTCCGCCGCGAGCTGCTCCTGGGTAAACCCTCGCTTGAGCCTCGCGGATTTTACTCGCAACCCGATTTGCTGCTTCAAGTCCATCGCCATACCCCAATGATTGCTTCGGGGCGTGGAGCCGTTCCATGATGTGATATTTCATTTGATCTAAGTTACACGGAGAATTACTTCTATTACATCGATCTCTCACGAACTGGGAGCGATCGACAAATTGTCTTCACCAAGGAGCTCACTTCCATGAAACATGCCGAAAAATCCGCCTTTGGTCTGGCTCTGATCGCACTGCTGACGATTTCCGCTGGAGCATCGCTCGCTCAGAGCCTGTCCAAGACCCCAATCGAACCCGGCGCCGAGAAAATGATCGATCGGGATGTCGAACCCGGCGAAGTGCAAGCGCTTGCGCGTCTGGTCCGTCTCCATGGATACCGCTGCGACTCGATCTCAGGCGCGGTGGAGGCGGTCTTTTCTCGCGGGTACACCGTCTACTGCAACCGCCACAGCTACACCTATGAGATCACGGGCAAGGGCGGCCGATGGACTGTGACAGTCGACTGAGGTTCCCGACAACTATGCTCAAGGCTTCAAGCCGGAGTTAGAATTCTGCAGGATAGCATGCCGCTGACGGCTGCGAACTTCCACTCTACGTGGACTTTCACGTCAAGACGTCGAACCCAAGAATGTCCGTCAGATACTTCCGGCGACTTGCCTACTATACGCCTACTAGAAAACCAAAAGGCTCAGCTGTTTCCATCTAAGTCATTGACTTTATTGGTACGCCCGACAGGATTCGAACCTGTGACCCACTGATTAAAAGTCAGTTGCTCTACCACCTGAGCTACGGGCGCGACGGCGCGGACCATAGGCGGGGGCGGCGGAAGGGTCAACCGTTCAAACGCGGGGCTCCGCGGGGACTTCGAAGCCATCGATCTTCTCGCCCCGGGCGTGCCGTTCCCACATCATTTCGTAGCCGCGTTCCAGGTAGCGGGTCAGGCGGGCGATGTCGAAAAGCGGCGCGCTCCGGCGGTTGGCGAGGAGGCGGCCGCGCAGGTCCGCCAGGGCAGCGGGGTCGCGGGCGAGCGTTAGCGCCAGGCGTTCGAAGGCGTCCAGGTCCGTCACGACAAGCTCCGGCAGGCCGATGGCGTGCAGCAGGCTGGCGCCGTTGCGCGATTGCGGTGTTTCGCCGGCGATGCTCAATACCGGCAGGCCGACTTGCAGGGCGTCGACCGTGGTGACGCCGCCGCCGTGATAGAGATTGTCGAGGGCGAGATCGGCGAGCCGCAGGCGGGCCAGGTGTTCGCCATGCGGCCAGTTGGGGGCGATGATTAGGCGACCCGGATCAATGCCGCGGGCTGCCGCCTCGCGCCGCAGGTTCTCGACGCTGCGCACCGTGCCGCCCTTCAGCCAGTAGACGCTGCCCGGCAGGCGTTTCAACAGCCGCATGACCCGCGCGAACATGCGTGGCTCGTGCTTGTAGTGCTTGTTGAAGTTGGCGAAGACGATGGCGTCCTCGGGCAGGCCGAGTTCGGCGCGGGAATAGCGCCGCTCCGAGATATCGGCCGGCCGGGCCGCCATGAAACTGTCGGGCAGCTGGACCAGCGCCTCGGTGAAATGCGCCTCGGCACCGGGGGAGAGCTGGCGGGGGTCGGTGATCAGATAGTCGATGTAAGGCGCGCCGACGGTCGCGGAATAGCCGAGATAATGCGCCGAAATCGGTGCCGGCCGGTAGGCGAAGAGTTCCAGCCGCGTGCCGCGGGTATGTCCGGCGAGGTCGACCAGGATGTCGATCTCGCGATCTTCGATCAGTTTCGCGGCCGCATCGTGCGGCAGGGCGGCGATGTCGTCGAAGCTGTCGAAGGCCTGGCGGAAATACGCCGTCATCGCGTCCGGCCGCCCGCCGGGAAGCGCGAAGCCATGCAGGGAAAAGCGTGTCGTATCATGATGCTCGACGATGCCCTGGAAGGCGACGGCGACGGAATGACCGCGGAAATCCGGCGAGACATAGCCGATCCTGAGCTTGTCGCCACGGCTGCGCCGGGCCGGGCGGGAACGAGGGTGGGGGCGGGGGGCGATGCCGGCGACGTCGGCCAGGCGGGTCGAGATCCGCTCCGCCACCCGGCGGCGCAGGTCGAGGGGGATGTCGACCGGCAGGCTTTGCAGCGCGAAGGGCGTGAAGGAGACCTTGCCGCCTTTGGCGAGTTGGGTTTCGGTGATCCGCTGTACGGTGGCGAGCAGGGCGTCCAGGTTTTCCCAGTCGCACTGTTGCATCTGCGCGTGCAGCAGATAGGGATAGATATCGCGACAACCGGGATCGAGCATCAGGCCCTGGCGCAGCACGGTAATCGACTCGTCCCATCGCTCCAGCGTTTGCAACAGGCCGCCGAGGTTGAAGTACACCTCGGCCCGCCCCGGATGCTCTTCCAGGTACCGGGCATAGGCCCGGGCGGCCTCGCCCGGGCGGCCGAGCTGCTGAAGGGATATGGCCTTGTTGTTGAGGGCGTCGCCGAAGCCCGCATCGACCGCCAGCGCGGCGTCGAAATGTCCGAGTGCCGCCGCATGGTCGTTGCGTTCCTGTGCGACGACGCCGAGACCGTTCAGCACTTCGACCCGCGCCGGCCCTTCGCGCAGGATCTCGGCGAAGGCCGTCTCCGCCTGATCGAGCCGGCCGAGCGCGCGGAGCGCGTGGGCTCGGTTGTAGCGTGCGACATAAAGATCGGGGCGGACCTCCAGGGCTGCCGAGAAGCTGTTCACGGCGGCCTCCCGCTGGTCGAGGGCGGCCAGGCAGTTGCCGCGGGTGACCAGGGCCTCGACCATGCCGGGGCAGGCCGCCAGCAGGATGTCGAGATGGGCGAGCGCCGCGTCGTGCCGGCCGAGGTCGTGCAGCGCGCCGGCGAGGGCATGGCGGGGCTCCGCCCGGGCGGGATCGAGGGCATGGGCGCGTTCGAAGCGGGGCAGCGCGTCGCCCGCCCGGCCCACCAGCGTCAAGGCGCGGCCGGCGAGGTAGTGATCGACGATCTCCTCGCCGCCGAGGGCATCGCTCTCTTCGGTAAGGGCGAGCGCCGCTTCCCCGTCGCCGCGTTCCAGCAGATGTTGGGTGAGGTCGCGACGCGCCGGCAGGTGGCCGGGAGCCAAGGCCAGGGCGTGGTCGAGCAGGCGCCGTTCCTCCGGGCGGTCGTCGCGGACGCGGGCGAGGCGGGCCTGCTCGACGACGACGTCCACCCGTCCGGGATGCGCCGTGGCAAGCGCGGCGAGGCGCGACGCCGCGGTATCGAGCGAGCCGGCCTCGCGCTCGAGGATGGAAAGGTTGAGGGCGATGTCCGCATCCTCCGGCAGCAGCTCGACCGCCGTGCGGGCATGGAAGAGGGCCTCGTCACGGCGTTCCAGGCGATGGAGAAGGGCCGCCAGGTTGGCATGTGCCGGGCCGAAGAAGGGATCGATGTCGATCGCCCGGGCATAGCCGGCAAGGGCGTCGTCAACGCGGCCCTGCGACAAATGCAGCAGTGCCAGGTTCGCCGCCGCCGTCGCCAGCGCGGGATCCATGTCGAGCGCGCGGCGATAGGCCGCCTCCGCCGCCGCCGCGTCGCCGCGATGCTGGTGCAGGTTTGCGAGATTGGCATGCAGGTGTCAATCAGCATTTAATTCTGACCCCCTATCGGCGTGCAAAATTGACCCCCCCCCTTGCTTCGACGGAGGTTGTCCCGGTAGTCCACGGGAGGGCCCCGCGCGGCTTCGTGTAGCGCTTTGCGTTACGCGGAGCGAAGCCGCGTGGGAGGGGCCTGTGGGCCCACCGGGACAACCGGGCCGGCGGCGGAACGTGGGGATCAGGTGGGGTTCTTGAAGTGGCAATGAGCTTTTGAAGTAGTGTCCAGACTGTTCTGCAAGTTTGTCATGGCTGCCGATGAGGGCCACCGGCATGCCTGGCGCGGAGATTTCGATTGCTCGGAGCGCCAGGCATGCCGAGCCGCCGTCAGGCGGCTTTCTGGATGCGTTCGCTTTTGCTCTCCTTGAGATGGATCATGTTGAGCTAGCGGTTGGCATCCAGCCAGTCCTCATGGATTTCGATCGCGAGAGCCCGGACCAGCCGGAGGCAGCTCATCCACCCCATCGGCCCGGACTTGTGCCCCAGCTACGAAACCCCTTTTGCAGAACAATCTGTACAGGACCCGTTTTGATTTGCCCGCCTTTGCGATGAAAGCCCCCAGGCTGATTGGCTCCATATAGCGGATCAGCCTGGGGCTTTGCTTACAGGGCGGCTACTTTTGTCGTCGCTGTTTGCTTTGTGCGAAGCGGTAAGACATGTTGCCTGTTTCGATGATTGCGCAGTGATGCGTTACACGATCCAGCAACGCGGTTGTCATTTTTGCATCTCCGAAGACGGAGACCCATTCCCCGAACTCCAGATTGGTGGTGATGATGACGCTGGTCTTCTCATAGAGTTTGCTGATCAGGTGGAACAAGAGCGCACCGCCGGATTTGGGGAATGGGATATAGCCCAGTTCGTCGATGATGACGCAATCCATGGCCGTCAGTTGCCGGATGATCTTGCCGGCGTTGCCTTCGGCCTGTTCCTTGATCAGCGCATTGATCAGATCGACGGCGTTGAAGAAACGGACCTTCTTTCCCTGATTGATCAACAGCGTCCCCAGAGCAATGGCGATGTGGGTTTTGCCCGTACCGGTTCCGCCCACCAGAATGAGGTTGTGGGCCTCCTGGGTGAACTGCCCTGAGCAGAAGGGGTCGATTTGCGCTTGGGTGACGGCGGCTAGGCCGTAATCGAAAGTGGCGAAGTCCTTATGGTGGGGGAACTTCGAGGCCCGCATTTGGTGCTGGATAGAGCGCACCCGGCGCTCTACAGTCTCGGCGTCGATCAGTTGCTTTATCGCAGTGGTCAGACTTGGCGGCTTGCGCGCGGCCAGCAAAGCTTCGGCGCAAGCCGCCATTCCATACAGCCTCAGGGCGATCAGTTGGTCTATCAAAGCTTTCATGCGACGGCCTCCCCGGCAACGCACAGCGTCTCATAGCGCTTGCAGTCCGCTTCGGGCCGCAAGGTCAGTTGCGGATAGGCGTGGCTCTCGCCCCATGGCGCGATGACCGGCTCCACCAGTTGGTTGATCAGATTGATGATGGCCGGAAGGCGCAGCGTGTTCTGCTCCACGGCCAGTTCACAGGCTATCTCGACCACCTCGATCCCGTGATCCTGGGCCAGCAGGAGCAGATCGACAAACTCCCGGTCCCCGCCTTTGCCGGCCATGTAATGCGCCCTGACCCGGTGCATCGCCTCAGGCAATTGCCAACCCACAAAGGGCGCGCCATCTCTCAGCGCGCCGGGCTTGCGGTCGAGTAGGGGCAGGTAATGCCAGGGCTCGAAATAGCTGGCGTTGCGGGTAAAGCGGCGCTTGTGCTCGGCAATCACATTCTGCCCTGACACAACCACGATCCGGTCCGCATAGGCGCGCAGAGAGACAAGCTCCCCGGCGAACCGGGAGGGGACGCTATAGCGATTGGTGGCATATTGGACCAGACAGGTAGAGCGGACACGAGCGGCCTTCTCAACATAGCCGTCAAAAGCCCGGCCCAGGGGACGCAGTTCGGCGCACTCGTCTGCGAACACGTCCGAGATCTTGCGATCCGATTGTTCGGGGTGGGCGCGATTCGCCAATTCCTCGCAGCGCAGACGCAACCAGCCGTTCAGCGCATCCAGATCGTCAAAGGCGGGCTTGGGCGCAAACAGCTGTCCCCGCAGGAACCCAACCTGGTTCTCAATCTGACCCTTCTCCCACCCCGCCGCGGGTGTGCAAGCAACCGGTTCCATCACATAGTGGTTCATCAACGCCAGAAAGCGCGGATGGAACACACGGTCCTTAGAGCGCGAAACATAGGTTACCATCGTCTTGGGGTTGTCGATGATCACCCGGCGCGGTACGCCGCCATAGAAAGACATCGCCCGTGCAAAGGCGTCCAGCACCATCTCCTGAGATTCGCTGGGATAGGCAACAACAAAGGGCTTGCGGCTATGACATAGGCGGAAGTGGGCAACCTTTACCTTCTGCTCGACACCGCCCAGGACAGCGTATTCCGTGCTCCAGTCAAACTGGAGCGCGTCACCTGCCGTAAAGTGCAACGGAATGAACGCATCCCCCGATCCGGCGCCAGAACGCTTCAGGTCGCGGACAAACCTCTGAACCGTCGAGTAGGATCCGCTATAGCCTTCCGACACAAGCTGCTCATAAAGCTTCTTGGCCGTCCGGCGCTCACGGCGCGGGCGCCCCAGGTCCTGCTCAAAGAGCGCCCGAAGCCGGCTGGCGAAGCCATCGCTAAGCTTACGCCGGACGGGTGAAACGCGCCGCTGATAGCTCGGTGGATCGCCGTCCTTCAGATACTTCTTAATCGTGTTCCGCGACAAACCAGTCTGACGAGATACAGATCGGATACTCCGACCCTCCCGTAATATCCAACGTCGGATCTTCAATACGCTTTCCATCAATACCACCTGCTCTTTCCTCCGCACTGTTCCGTGCGGATGCTAGCGTTCCAGGTGGGTCAATTCTTACCGCTCATAACCCACCAAAGTGGGTCAGTTTTGCATGCCGATTCACAGTCCTCGGGCACGAATTCGATGACCAGGCGGGTCTTGGTTTCGTTCGCCGCGTCGACCGCGCCCAGATGCTGATTGGGCAAGGCATCCTCGAAACCACCGTCGAACTGCCCGAAAATGACCGTCGTCGCGCTCGTCGGCTGATCCGTCGGCAGCCCCACGGGTTCCACGATCGAGCGGGCGCTGACCACCTGGAAGCTGCCGCCGGCGTCATCGGTGAACTCTTCGTCGTCGTCACCGAGCGCAAAGGGGAAGCCCGGCAGATTGCCGAGCAGGTCGAGCGCATCGTCGCCAGGTCCGATATCGCCGCTGGCATAGGGCGAGAACGAGGCGTTGCCGTTGCCGCCGCCGCCCGGACCTACAGCCGTGTCCACCGCGTTGGGATCGAAGTCGGGGATCTCGTCGATGATCAGCTCCGGCCGCATCACCGTGCCGCCCGCAAGCGTCAGGACGGGCGGAAGCTCCCCTCCCTCCTGCTGGCTGGCCGCGACGAAGAAGTCAATGAGCGTAATCTCTGAACCGCTCGGCAGGCGAAGAACCAAGCTGCCGCCATCCTGGACATATTCGACCTCACCGGGTGCGACGTCTTCCGGCAGGATGAAATTGTCGCCGGGATCGACGGTGATCTGCTGATCCTCGTCCGTTACCTGTACCTCTGCGCCGAGCGCCGCCTGGCCGACGAGGACGTCCGCGCCCTCCGTACCCGAGAGGACGGTGTCGTCCACCTCGCTCTCGACCATGGTCGTCGTCTCGGTAATGCCGGTGGTGTCGATGGAGTCAGCCATCATGTCGCTCCCGCAGGTCCCAGGCGCCCAAACGCGCGAGGGGAATTTGCCTAAAATTGTCGAGATCGGATGTGCGCGCCGTCACCGTCGTGCCTCTTTTTCTTCCGATCCCAAGCCAAAAACCGCAATATTTACGCCGTGAGATCCCTGGCGGAGCTCACAGCCTGCAACGTAACTCCCTCGATCGCGGCTGAAATCACCCAAATGAGTACAAATTCGCGCCGGGCTGCGCCGTGAGCCGGGATCCAGTTTTGATTTTTTACTTCATCTCTACCCTTTTTATCAATAAATTCAGATCAGTATGGGGTTATCTTTATCTTGAATCGAGGTTATTTTGCCACAGCACGATCCGCGACCTCTTGTCCCGGCGACGTGAATCGCGACACACTCGCGCCCATGCTGCCTTTCGTCGCGCCTCGCCTTGCTTCGATTTTGCCGCTGGCGGCCCTGCTGCTCGTCCTGACGGCATGTCTGGGCGACGACGACGCGCCACCGGTCCAAACGGCCTGGATGCCGGACCCCGCGCCGGCGCCCAAGGCGAAGGTTCGCGATTTCGACATGGCGCTGCGTCATCTGAACGGCGAGGGTGTGACCCGCGATCCGCAAGCCGCTTATGAGCTGCTGCGCCGGGAAGCGGATCGCGGGCACCCCGACGCGGCCTTCATGATCGGCCGTTTACGCCAGGAAGGGTTGGGAATCACCCGGGACGAGAACCTCGCCCGCGATTGGTACGAGCGCGCCGCCCGGGCCGGTCACATCGAAGCCCAACTCCTCATAGGTCGCGCCTACTACCGGGGCGAGGGCCGCCCGCTCAACCCGGAGAAAGCCGTCGAATGGTTCCGCCGCGCCGCGGAGCGCGGCAATGCCGAGGCGCAATACCTGCTCGCCATCGCCCTGCATCTCGGCCGCGGCGTGCCGCGCAACGAGATCAAGGCGGTCCGCTGGCTGGAAGCCGCGGCCGAACAGAATCACCTGCAGGCGCTCTACCTGGCGGGAGACGCCTACAGCGACGGCTGGCATGGCGAGCGGGATCCGGCCTGGGCGGCACGCTGGTATGGCCGGGCCGCCGGCCTGGGCCTGGCCCGCGCGCAGTACAAGCTGGCGCTGTTCCATTATGGCGGCCTGGGCATACCGCGTGATCTCGTCCAGGCCCATCACTGGGTCAGCCTGGCCTCGCGTTCGGGCGCCAAGGGGGCGGCGGGCCTCACCGCGCGGATCGAAGCGGACATGAGCGAGGAGGAAAAGCTCCGGGCCGAAGTCCTCGCCACCCAATGGCGCGCCTGGCCACTCCCGACGGAGAGCGGCGACGACATGGCGATCGACGATCCGCCGTCGGTCTTTTTCGCCCAATTGGCGTTGGCGGCGCTGAATTTCCCACCGGGCGCCTTCGACGGCCGGCTCGGCGGCGGCACGCGGCGTGCGCTTGCCCAATATCGCCGCGCCCGTGGGCTGGGCGATGCGACGACCCTGACGCCCCGTCTGCTCCGCCGCTTGCGCGACGAGCGACCGCGGCCAAAACGTTAGAGCCTGAATTGCCTTGAAGGGGAGAGAGCGACGATGAGCGAGTTGGATCTGAGCCCGGCCGCCGCGCTGCCGGACGACGGGACGGCCGGTTGCCTGGTCGGCCGGGCCTGGGCGCCGGGAACGCCCGCCGGGCCGGTGCCGGTACGCGTCGACGACGACGGCGTGTGGGACGTCTCCACCCTTGCCCCGACGCTGTCCGGCCTGTTGTCGCTCGACGACGTCGCGGGCCGGGTCCGCGCCGCCACGGGCCCCCGGCTCGGCGGTCTCGAAGAGATGCTGTCGGCCAGCCGGCACGATCGCCGCGACCCCGCCACCGCCCATCTGCTGGCACCCTCGGATCTCCAAGCGCTGAAGGCCTGCGGCGTCACCTTCGTCTCCAGCATGTTGGAACGGGTGATCGAGGAGCAGGCGAAAGGCGATCAGAATCGCGCCCTCGACATCCGCGCCGAGATCGCCGGCGAAATCGGCGACAATTTGCGCGATGTCGTGCCCGGCTCGGACAATGCGGCGCGGGTCAAGCAGGTCCTGCAGCAGCGCGGCCTCTGGTCGCCCTATCTCGAGGTCGGTATCGGCGCCGACGCGGAGATCTTCACCAAGGCGCAGCCGCTGGCCGCCGTCGGCACCGGGGCGGAAATCGGCATCCTGCCGGCCTCCACCTGGAACAATCCCGAGCCGGAGGTGGTCCTGGCCATCGCGCCCGACGGGCGCATCGTCGGCGCCACGCTCGGCAACGACGTGAACCTGCGCGATTTCGAGGGGCGCAGCGCCCTCCTCCTCGGCAAGGCCAAGGACAATCGCGCCTCCTGCGCCATCGGCCCCTTCATCCGCCTGTTCGACGACACGTTTTCCCTCGACGACGTCCGGGCGATGGAAATCGCGCTGCGGGTCGAGGGCGAGGACGGCTTCACGCTCGACGGCGCTTCCTCGCTCTCGGAAATCAGCCGCGACGTCGCCGACCTGGCGGGCCAGGCGATCGGCGCCCACAACCAGTTTCCCGACGGCCTGTTGCTCTTTACCGGCACCATGTTCGCGCCGACCAAGGATCGCGACGCCGCCGGGCAAGGCTTCACCCATCACCTGGGCGACGTGGTGACGATTTCCTCGTCCACGCTCGGGGCGCTCAGCAACCGGATCAACCACACGGACAAGATCCCGCCCTGGCGCCACGGGGCCGGCTGGCTGATGGCGAACCTTGCGGCCCGCGGGCTCCTCACCGGCGGATAGCCGTGAACCTCTCCTACGAGCCCTTGAACCGTCGATGGAACTGCTGGACCTCGACGACGGCGACCGGCTCGTCGCGAGCCGTAAACCGGATTGATGATCGAGGATAAGTTGGAGGCGCGGACCGGATTCGAACCGGTGTACACGGATTTGCAATCCGCTGGATAACCACTCTCCCACCGCGCCGGGGGTTCGGCCGGTGTCCGGCCGGAACCGGGCTTACTTAATCCTTGCCGGAGCCAGGGTCAACGCGCATTCCCCACCTGAGAGAGGGGAGCGGTCGGGGATCTTGCCCAAGGCGCAACGCTTCCAACGGCGCGCCCGGAATATCCCGCGCGATCCCCGGCTTCGGCGCCGTTGTGTCCGGCGCGGCTGCGCCCTATAAGGATCGGCGATACCTTCGGGGTGGAGGGAGACCCGCGTGGAAGCGAGCGGAACTCGGCGCAGAGCCATGGTCGACGGGCAGATCCTGCCCAACAACGTCACGGACGAGGGTGTGACGGAGGCGTTTCTCGACGTCCCGCGCGAGCCCTTCGTGCCGGGCGCCTTGCGCGCCGTCGCCTATGTGGACGAGGACCTGCAGGTCGCACCGGGCCGCTGCCTGTTGGCGCCGGTCGTCTTGGCCCGCCTGCTGCAGGCCGCGGCGATCGGGCCGGAAGACGCGGTGCTCGACGTCGGCTGCGCCAGCGGCTATTCGAGCGCGGTGATCGCGCGCCTGGCCAGCGCCGTGGTGGCATTGGAATGCGACGAAGCACTGGCGGCCTGGGCCAACAAGGCCCTGGCGGAACTCGGCGTCGACAATGCCGCCGTGGTCGAAGGCGCGCTCGAGGACGGCTGTGCCGACCAGGCCCCCTACGACGTCATCGTCGTCAACGGTGCCTGCGCCGGCGATCCGGGGCCCCTCGCCCAGCAGTTGGCCGACGGCGGCCGCATGGTCCTGGTCGAACGTAGCGGTGAAGTCGGACGGGCATGCCTCTACCGGCTGCAGGACGGCGTCGTCGCGCGCACGGAGCTTTTCGATGCCCAGGTCCCTGTGCTGCCGGGCCTGGAGGCCGTGGCGAAATTCCAGTTCTAGCCCGCGGCGCCGGCGTCTATTCGACATGCGGTTTGCCCGAGCCCCGGGCCCGCACTAGTGTTCATCATTGTTGGGCCCAGGCCATGCCGCGCCCCGAGGCGGGACCGGAAAGCAGGCGAGGAGACGGAATGCGGATGCGTGCGATACGAGGTCTTGCGACGATGGGCGTCGCCGCGCTTCTCGGCCTTGGCGGCGGTGCGACACGGGCGGCGGACACGCTCTCGGAAGCGCTCGCCAGCGCCTACCTGAGCAACCCCGACCTCGGCGCCGTCCGCGCCGAGTTGCGCGGCACGGACGAGGGGGTGCCCCAGGCGCTCTCCGGCTGGCGGCCGACGGTGCAGATCGACGCCACCGCCGGCTATGAACGCGCGGACAGCTCGACCATCAATGCGCAGAACCTGCGGCAGGGGACGGGAACGCTTTCCGTGGTGCAACCGCTGTATCGGGGCGGGCGCACGGTCGCCGGGACCTCGCAGGCGGAGAACGAGGTGCTGGCCAACCGGGCCCGCCTGCGCTCCTCCGAGCAGACGGTGCTGCTGGATGCGGTCACCGCCTATATGGACGTGCTGCGCGACCGCGCCAGTGTCGCTCTCAACCTCAACAACGAGCAGGTCCTCCGCCGCCAGCTGGAGGCGACCCGCGACCGCTTCGAAGTGGGCGAGGTGACCCGCACCGACGTCGCCCAGGCGGAAGCCCGGCTCGCCAGGACCGTCGCCGAGCGGATCTCGGCCGAGGGCAGCCTCGCCGTGTCCGATGCCACCTACGAGCGGGTCATCGGCGCCAAGCCGGGCGACCTGGAAGCCGCTCCGCCGTTGCCGGCGCTGCCCGAAAGTCTGCCGGATGCGATGGCCATCACGCTTGCCGAGAACCCCGACCTGGAAAGCGCCGCGCACGCCGAGAATTCGGCCCGCGAGGCCGTGAAGGTCGCCTTCGGCGACGTCCTGCCGGAGGCCTCGCTCACGGGCGCGACGGAAACCTCGCTCGAGGACGTGGAATCGACCTCGGTCTCCCTGCTGGCCCAGGTCACCATCCCGCTTTACCAGGCCGGCGCCGTCCACGCCCAGGTCCGCCAGGCCAAGGAACTGCGCAACCAGCGCCGCATCGAGGTCGAACAGGCGCGCCGCAGTGTGGTCGAAACGGTGACGCAGTCCTGGGAACAGCTGGTCACCGCGCGGTCCAACATCCGCGCGCGCCAGCAGGAAGTCCGGGCCAACGAAATCGCCTTGGAGGGTGTTCGCCAGGAGGCCGCCGTCGGCAGCCGCACCACCCTCGACGTGCTGGACGCGGAGCAGGAACTGCTGGATGCCCGGGTCGCGCTGGTGGTCGCGGAGCGGGACGAATACGTCGCCGGGTTCGCGCTGTATTCGGCCATCGGGCGGCTGTCCGTGGCCCACCTGAGCGTCCCGGTCACAGCTTACGATCCGACGTCGCATTACAATCAGGTTCGCGACAAATACTGGGGCTGGGAAGTCAAAGAGTAAACACGAGCCGTTCTGGTCTTGTTAACCATCATCGGCTAGCGTTATCGGCCAGGACGCATTGAATGCAACGGCTGGCCGAGCCCATGAGCGACGCAAATAGCGAAGACGAACCGACAATGGAGGAGATCCTGGCGTCCATACGCCGGATCATCTCGGACGAAGACGCACCCGAGGCGGCGGAAGAGGCGGCGTCCGACGAGCCTCCCGTCGAGGCTCCGCGCGAGGTCGAGGCCACCGAACCCCCGGCCGAAGACGGCGGCGACGTGCTGGAGCTGACGAGCGTCGTCAACGACGATGGCTCCGTCACCGATCTCGACGAGCCGGAAGACCTCGAGCCGGAGTCGGAAACAGAACCGGAGCCCGAGCCGGAACCGGTCATGGAGCTGGTCACCGAGCCGGAGCCCGAGCCGGAAGCGCCTCCCGCGCCGCCACCGGCACCTGCGCCCATGCCGGAACCTGACATGCCCGGCATCGTTTCCGACCCTCCGGCGGGACTGGCGGCGGGATCCCTGTCGGAGCTCGCGGGCGCGGTGGCCGAGGCCCGCGGCGTGCGCATGGGCGATTCCGCCAAGACCCTGGAAGAGCTGGTCAAGGAGTTGCTGCGGCCGATGCTGAAGGACTGGCTCGATGAAAACTTGCCGCTCCTCACCCAACGGCTGGTCGAACGGGAGATCCATCGGATCTCCGGCCGCGCCGAGGAGGATTGAGGCGCCAGGGCCAGCCGGCTATAAGCTCGCCTGCGACCGGCGGCGCCAACTTCGGTGCTGCCTGGAGGTGGAAGGCGACGGCTATGCTGGACAAGAACTACGATCCGAGCGCGGTGGAAGGCTCGATCTTCGAGGCCTGGATGAAGGACGGCGGCTTTTCCCGGGGCGCCAACCCCGAGGGCGCGCCCTATACGATCGTCATCCCGCCCCCGAACGTCACCGGCAGCCTGCATATGGGCCACGCCCTCAACAACACGTTGCAGGACATCACCGTCAGGCTGGAGCGGATGCGCGGGCGCGACGTGCTCTGGCAGCCCGGCACCGACCATGCCGGCATCGCCACGCAGATGGTGGTCGAGCGGATGCTGGAGGCCGAGGGCAAGACCCGCATGGATCTCGGCCGCGCCGCCTTCATCGACAAGGTCTGGAAATGGAAGGAAGAGAGCGGCGGCACCATCATCGGCCAGCTCCACCGCCTCGGCGCGTCCTGCGACTGGAGCCGCGAGCGCTTCACCATGGACGACGGCTTGAGCCAGGCGGTGCGCAAGGTCTTCGTCGACCTCTACAAACAGGGCCTGCTCTATAAGGACCAGCGCCTGGTGAACTGGGACCCGAAGCTGAAAACGGCGATCTCCGACCTGGAGGTGCAGCCGACCGACGTGGACGGCAAGCTCTGGCATTTCCGCTACCCGATCGAGGGCGAGGAGGGCCGCCACATCGTGGTGGCGACGACCCGGCCGGAAACGATGTTGGGCGATACCGGCGTCGCCGTACACCCGGAGGACGCGCGCTACGCCGATCTGGTCGGCAAGCATGCCATCCTGCCGTTGGTCGGCCGACGCTTGCGAATCGTAGCCGACGACTATGCCGATCCCGAGCAGGGCTCGGGCGCGGTGAAGATGACGCCGGCACACGACTTCAACGACTTCGAAGTCGGCCGCCGCCACGATCTGGAGATGATCAATATCTTCGACGCCGATGCCCGGCTGAACGACGAGGTGCCGGAGGCCTACCGGGGCCTCGACCGCTTCGCCGCGCGCGAGCGGGTGGTCGCGGACCTGGAGGCCGGCGGCTACCTGGAGAAGGTCGAGCCCCATCCCCACAAGGTGCCCTACGGCGACCGCGGCGGCGTGCCGATCGAGCCCTGGCTCACCGAACAATGGTACGTCGACGCCGAGACCCTGGCCAAGCCGGCGATTGAAGCGGTGGAGAGCGGGCGCACCAAGTTCGTGCCCGCCAACTGGGACCGCACCTATTACGACTGGATGCGCAACATCCAGCCCTGGTGCGTTTCCCGCCAGCTCTGGTGGGGCCATCAGATCCCGGCCTGGTACGGCCCCGACGGCGAGATTTTCGTCGAGATGACGGAAGCGGCGGCGCAGGCCGCTGCCGACGCGCACTATGGCCGCGCGGTCGCGCTGGAGCGGGACCCCGACGTGCTCGATACCTGGTTTTCCAGCGCGCTCTGGGCGTTCTCGACGCTCGGCTGGCCGGAGGAGACGCCGGAACTCGCCCGCCACTATCCGACCAATCTGCTGGTCACCGGCTTCGACATCATCTTCTTCTGGGTCGCCCGGATGATGATGATGGGCCTGCACTTCATGGACGAGGTGCCCTTCGACACGGTCTACATCCACGCCCTGGTGCGCGACGAGCACGGCCAGAAGATGTCGAAGTCCAAGGGCAACGTGATGGACCCCCTGGTGCTGATCGACGAATACGGCGCCGACGCCATGCGGTTTACGCTCGCCGCACTCGCCGCCCAGGGCCGGGACGTGAAACTCTCGACCGGGCGGATCGAGGGCTATCGCAACTTCGCCACCAAGCTTTGGAACGCCGCCCGCTTCGTCGAGATGAACGAGGGCGCGGTGCCGGCCGGCTTCGATCCGGCAGGCGTCGAGGACACGGTGAACCGCTGGATCGTCTCGGAAGTGGCGGGGGCCAAGGCAGCGGTGGAACGTGCCCTCGACGGCTATCGTTACAACGAGGCGGCCGACGCGATCTATCACTTCGTCTGGCATACCTACTGCGACTGGTACCTGGAATTCATCAAGCTGCCGCTCGCCGGCAACGATGCCGCCCGGGCGGGCGAGGCGCGGGCGACGGCGGCCTGGGCGCTGGAGCAGATCCTGATCCAGCTGCATCCCTTCATGCCCTTCATCACGGAGGAAATCTGGGGCCGCCTGGCGCCGCGCGAGACGATGCTGCTGCGCACGCCCTGGCCTGAGTATGACGACGCGCTGGCGAACGAAGCCGCCAAGGCGGAGATGGACTGGGTCATTCGCCTGGTGTCCGAGACCCGCTCGCTGCGCGCCGAAATGCGGGTGCCACCCGCCACCCGCCTGCCCCTGTTGCTGCGCGGTGCCGACGCCGAGAGTGCCGGGCGCCTCGAGGCCCATCGCCAGGCGATATTGCGCCTGGCTCGCCTGGAAACGGCCGAGGTCGTGACCGGCGAGGCGCCGAAGGGCGCGGTGCAGTTCGTCCTCGACGAGGCGACGGCGATGCTGCCGCTGGCCGACGCGATCGACCTCGACGGCGAGCGCGAACGGCTGCGCGGCGAGATCGCCGACGTCGAGCAGTACATCGGCAAACTGGATGCCAAGCTTTCCAACGAGAAGTTCACCAGCCGGGCGCCGGAAAATGTCGTCGAAGCGGAGCGGGAGCGCCGGGTCGAAGCGGCGGGCCGGCGCGACAAGCTGGCGGAGGCGCTGGCGCGCATCGACGACGCGGCATGAAACTCACCCTCTTCATCAATCCCGAGCATCCGGCCGACGCCGATCTCGCCCGGGCCCTCGCCGAGCATGGCGAACAGGTCCGCCTCGCGCGCGAGCTCGGCTACGACGGGGTCGCCATCGGCCATCATCTCTCCTATGCCGGCGCGGCCTGGTTCCCGCCGCTGGCGACGCTCGCCCGCCTGGCGCCGGAGGCCGACGGCATGGGCCTCGCCACCTGCATGCTGCTGCTGCCCCTGCTGCACCCGGTCCATGTGGCGGAGCAGGCCGCCTTTCTCGACGTCGCCAGCGGCGGCCGCCTGACGCTCGGCATCGCGCCCGGCTGGATGGAGGACGAGAACGCCATCCTCGGCCTCTCGCACCGCCGCCGCCTCGGACGTTTTCGGGAAAGCCACGACATCATCCGCCGCCTGTGGACGGAAGAGCATGTCGATGCCGCCGGCCCGAACTACACGCTCGAACGGGCACAACTGGCCTTGCGGCCGCTGAAGAGTCCGCGGCCGGCCTTCTGGTTCGGCGGCAGCGTCCCCGCCGCCGTCGCCCGTGCGGCCCGCCTGTCGGAACCCGAGCTCGGCGACAGCTGGGTCGCCTCCTCCCACCTGACGGAGCGCACGATCGTCGAGCAGGCGCAACTCTACCGCCAAAGCCTGACGGACCTGGGCAAGCCGTTCCCGGCGGAATTTCCGGTCCTGCGCAACATCGTCGTCGGCCCGGACCGCGAGACGGCGATCCGCGACGCCGCACCGTTCCTGCAGGCGAGCTATGAGATCTTCGGCAACTGGGGCCTGTTCACCGACGTGGTCGGTGCCGGCAAGGCGCAACTGGACCTCGCCGAATTGCTGGAAGGCCGCGTCATCATCGGTTCGCCGGAAGACTGCGCGGCGGAACTGTCCGCACTGGCTGAAGCAACCGGCGCCACCCGGCTGATCGCCCGGGTCCAATGGCTCGGCATGGATCAACGCCTGGTGCTGCGGACCATCGAACTGCTGGCGAACGAGGTCGTTCCCCGGATCTAGCCGCTTCGGTTGTTTGCGCTCGCGCCGGTCTTTATCTTGCCCGCGAGCGCCGCGGCGGGCGGTGGCGTAGAGGATGGCGCAAATCTTGGGCGAAGACATCTGGAACTGGGAGCTGACACGGCTGGCCGACGCCATCCGTCGGCGCGACATCACCGCCGTCGAGGCGGTCGAAATGGCGATCCGGCGGGTCGAGCGGTTGCAGCCCCGCCTCAACTGCTTCATCACCTTCGAGCCGGAAGAGGCGCTGGCGCGCGCGGGCGCCATCGACGACCGCATAGCCCGCAGAGAGACGGTTGGCCCTCTCGCCGGCGTGCCGCTCGCCCACAAGGACATGTTCTACCGGGCCGGCCGGATTTCGAGCTGCGGCAGCGCGCTGCGCCGTGAGTTCCGGCCCGGCTATACGGCGAACGTCCTCCAACGGTTGGAGGCGGCGGGCGCCGTCACGCTCGGCACCCTCAACATGTCGGAGTTCGCCAACGGGCCGGCCGGCCACAATGTCCATTTCGGCGACTGTCGCAATCCCTGGAACCCGGCGCATGTCACCGGCGGCTCCTCCTCCGGGTCCGGTTCGGCGGTGGCGGGCCGGCTGGTCTGGGGCGCGCTCGGCTCGGACACCGGCGGCTCGATCCGCATTCCCGCCGCGCTCTGCGGTCTCGCCGGCCTGAAGCCGACGCCGGGGCGGATCAGCCGCCACGGCGGCATGCCGCTCTCCTTCTCGACGGACTGTTTTGGCCCCCTCACCCGCTCGGTGCGCGATTGCGCGGTGTTGACCCAAATCATCGCCGGTGACGATCCCGACGATCCCACGACCAGCGACCGCCCGGTGCCGGACTATCCAGCGGCCTGCCGGGCGGATGTCGCCGGCCTGCGCCTCGGTGTGCCGCGGGATCACGGCGGCCTCGAGGTCGACCCGGCGGTGGAGCGTGCGATGGCGGCGAGCCTGGCGGTCTACCGCGACCTCGGCGTCGAGCTGGTCGAGGTCGACATCCCCGACCAGCCGGAGATGAGCCATCTCGCCAATCTGGTCTCGCGTTCCGAGGCGGCGGTGCGCCACCGGGCCTGGCTGCGCGAGCGCCCGGGCGATTATTCCGACCAGGTGGCGCGGCGCATGCGCCTGGGCCTGCATGTGCCGGCGACGCACTACATCGAAGCGCTGAACGCCCGCGGGCGCCATCTGGCCGAGTTCGTCGCCGCAGTGCTCGACAAATGCGACGCGCTGCATCTGCCGACCGTCGCCGTGCCCGCGCCGACGATCGCCGAAAGCGACATCGGCTCCGGCCAGGCGCTGCCGGCCCTGCTGTTGAAGCTGACCGGCTTTACCCGGCCAATGAACTACCTCGGCCTGCCGGCCCTGAGCGTGCCGGCCGGTTTCGTCGACGCGCTGCCCGTTGCCTTCCAGCTGATCGGACGCCCGTTCGCCGAAGCGATGCTGTTCCGCCTCGGCGCCGCGCACCAGCGCGCCACGGACTGGCACGAGCGGGTGCCATCGCTCGCCGCCGACGCGGCCTGACGGGGGCCGGCGCAACGCATGACCGCCGTCGAGGGTCCAGGGATCGAGATCGGCTCGATCCGGAAATGGCTGATCCTGGTTTCCGTCACTCTGGCGACCACGCTCTATTCGACGACGGTGCTCGTGGTCTCGGTGATCCTGCCGCAGATGCAGGGTTCCATGTCGGCGACGCAGGACCAGATCTCCTGGGTCGTCACCTTCAATATCCTCGCCACCGCCGTGGTCACGCCGATGACCGGCTGGCTGGAAGCCAAGTTCGGCCGCCGGCGGGTGATGATCGTCGGCCTGGCGCTGTTCACCCTGTCGACACTGGCCTGCGGGCTGGCGAATGGACTGCTGCCGCTCGTGCTTTTTCGCATCGCGCAGGGTGCGACCGGGGCGCCCTTGATCCCACTCGGCCAGGCCATCGTGCTCGACTCCTTCTCGCGCCACCAGCATCGCCTCGCCACCTCGGTCTTCGGCATGGGCGTGGTGATCGGGCCGATCCTCGGCCCGACGCTGGGCGGCTACCTGGCCGAGATCTACAACTGGCGCTGGGCCTTCTTCATGCTGGCACCGATCGGCGCGCTCGCCTTCGTCATGTTGATCGTGATGATCCCGGAGAAAGCCCGCCGGCCGGGCGTACGACTCGATTGGACCGGCTTTCTCTCACTCTCCCTGAGCCTGGTCTGCCTGCAGCTGATGCTCGACCGGGGCGAGCGGCACGATTGGTTCAATTCGGCGGAGATCGTCATCGAGGCGTGCCTGGCGGTGATCTTCCTGCACATCTTCATCGTCCACTCACTCACCGCCAAGCACCCCTTCCTCAATCCCAGATTGCTGTTGAACTGGAACTACAGTCTCGGCCTGATCCTGGTGCTGATCTACGGCATGTTGAACTTCACGCCGATCATTCTCATGCCGCCGATGCTGCAGAAGCTGATGGGCTACCCGGATTCGATCATCGGCACCCTGCTGGCCGCCCGCGGCGCCGGCGCCACCATCGGCTTCTTCCTCGCCATGTGGGTCGGCAAGCTCGACCCGCGCATCGGCATGGGCCTCGGCTTCGTCGGCCAGGCGATCTCGGGCCTCTATATGGCCAGCTTCGACGTCAACGTGACCGTCGTCGACGTCGCCGCCAACAGCTTCATCCAGGGAATCTGCGTCGGCATGATTTGGGTACCGCTGACGGTGGCGACCTTCGCCCGGGTCCGCTCGGAGGATCTCGCCGAGTGCTCGGCCGTCTATCACTTGCTGCGCAACCTCGGCAGTTCGATCTTCATATCCCTGTCGGTCACCACAGTGATCCGCACGGCGAACGTCAACTATGCCGAACTCTCCGAACGGATTACGCCCTTCAACGAGGTCCTCGCCTATTCCGGCCTGCTGGGGGCGTGGAACGTCGAGTCCGTGCGCGGTCTGGCGGCGGTCAGCGGCGAGATCGAGCGCCAGGCGCTGATGATCGGCTACATCAACGCCTTCGGCCTCTATACGCTCGCCTCCCTCGGCGTGCTGCTCCTGGTCATTCTGGTCCGGGGCCGGCCGCCGACCAGCGTCCCCTCCTGAGGTCCGCTTCTCCGTTGGGCAGAATTTGCCGGGGTGGAGGGCAAGGATAGCGTACACAGCGTGACCGCCGCTGAAATCATAGCCTTTTTGTGCCTGGCACGAAATCTGCACCACGGTTCCAAAGCGACGTGGATCGACGTCGAAGCAACGGGAGCCGTATCATGAAGATCGAAGGAGTCGCCGGCCAAGCCGCCCATGCCCAGGCGCTGGGCCGCGAACAAACCCCGGCGCGGCCGCAAGACGGCGGCGGCAAAGACGGCGGGCCGAGCGTCATCGTCGATATCACCGACGCGGCCGATCAGCCGATGGGGACGCGCGGGCGCAGCGCCATGTCGCCTGCCCACCGGGCCCGCGAGCTGATGGAAAGCTACCGGGCCATGGGGGCGGAGATGGGCGATCTTCGCTTCGGACAGATCGTCTCGCGCATCGCCCGTGACCTGGATGCCAGCGAACTCTTCATCCTGCCCGAGCCGCCGGCCGATGAAACGCCCACAGGCGCCCCACCCGTCGTAGAGGTCGAGGCGGAGGGTGGCGACGAAGGCGGCGAGACGCCCGCCCCGCTCGCCACCGAGCCCGCACCGATACCGACGGCGCCGACGGCGCCGGAGATCGATCCCGACCTGGCCATCGCCGCGGCGCTGCTGGAGGATGTGGTCGTGGCGCCGACGGTACCCAACCTGGTCGTCGAGCCCGTGCCGCCGGCCGAGGACGAGACCGCCTGATTGCGGGGCCGCGGCCCGGATCAGCTCCCGGGTCCGGCATCCGGCCGTCTTGCCGCATCACTCGCCCGGACCACCGGCGGGGCGGCAGGCGGCAGGCGACCCGGTTGGAAGGGCGCAAGATCGACGGACGTTGCCGCCCCCTCCAGCACGAGGTCGGCCATCGCCTCGCCACTCGCCGGGGCGTTGAGAATGCCCCAGACGTTGTGCCCCGTGGCGACATAGGCCCCCTCGATGCCGGCGACCCGACCCAACAGGGGCAGGCCGTCGCGGGTCACCGGCCGGTAACAGGCCTGGAAGGCGCGGGCCGGCGCCGCCGCCATCTCCGGCGCGAAGGTCGCAACCATCTCGCGCAGCCGGCCTTCCGCCGCGGCCTCGACACCGACATCGCCGGGGTCGATCGGCAGATCGCCTTCACCCGGCAGGCCGCAGACGTAGGTCGTGCCGTCGGGGCGGGGAAAGACCTCGGGCGCGTGGACCTCGCCGTTCGCCACCTCGCATTCGACGAACAGAGCCTCGGCCGGCTCGGGCGTCCACTCGAAGACCAGGCTATGGCCCTTCAGACCGCCCACCGCCGGCAGCGGCAGCCAGCCGCAGGCGAGGATGGACCAGGGGCCCATGGCGACGACGACGGCATCCGCCTCGAGGACCGCGCCGTCGACCACGGCGCCGGTGAGGGCGGAATCGTCCGGGGACCGAGACAGCCCCTCGACCGTTCCCCTCCGCAATTCCACGCCGTGCCGTTCCGCCGCCGCCATCAGGCCCCGGGTGAACTTGGCCGGATGCACCTGGGCCGTGCTGGCCGTATCGCCCAACCGGCCGTGCGCCGCCGCGCCGGGCGAAAGCCACGCGGGCCCTTCGGCGCTCCGATGGCGGGCCATGTCCCGCCGGGCACTGGCAACGACGCCCCAGGTGTCGAGCCGACGATAGTCCCACTCACCCAGCCCGGACGCCGCCAACTCGCCATGCAGATCAAAGCTTCGCCGGGCCAGCGGTGCCAGCGCGCTGCCCTCACACCAGTCCCGCGCCAGGAAACCGCCCGACTTGCCGGAGGCGGCACAGGCCACGCCCTCGCGCTCGACGACCACGACCTCGGCGCCGGCCGCGGCGGCGTAATAGGCCGTCGCCGCACCGATCGCGCCGGCGCCGCAAATCAGGATGCGCATGACCCCTCCTAAAACTGGTCGAGCAGGCGGTCGATGTATTGGCGTTCCAGACGGGGGCGATCGCGCTCGCCGGCCCGGCGGCGCAACTCGTCCAGAATCTGTCGGGTGCGTTGCAGGTCGGCCTTCTCGGGAATGCGCACCGTGCTGGTGTCCATGCCACCGCGGGCCGAAGGACGCCCGAGCGGGTCTTCCTCGCCGCCGCCCAACATCGTTTCGTCGCCCTGGCCGGAGCCGAGCTGGCGGGCCAGCTCCTGCGCCAGGCCGCGCATGCCCTCCGCCATCTGGTCGATCGCCTGGCCCTGGCTTTCGCTCGCCGGTCCCGGCTGGCCGCCGCCGAGCGCTTCGCGGGCATCGCGCATCGCGCGCTCCGCCCGGCCGAGCGCGCCCGGGATCTCCCCCAGGCCCTCACCCAGCCGGCGCATGATCTCGCCGAGGCGACGGCGGAGCGCTTCCTGCCCCCCCGCCATGTCCGAGAGCGCGGGATCGTTCCCCTGCCCGCGGCCCGGCATCGGCTGGCCTTGCCGGCCCTGCCCCCCCGGACGCGGCCGGCCCTGCTGGCCGGGACGCTGGTTCTGCCCGTTCTGGGGCGAGCGACGGAAGGTCTCGTCCAGCAGCTTCTGCTGGTCGCGCATCAGATCGCCAAGCTCGCGGATCGCCTTGTCGGCGCCGCGCATTTCCGGCGGCATCTGCATCATGCGGCCGGCCTGCAGGTTCTCCAGCATCTGCTGCAACTGCGCCAGCATCTCGCGCGCCGCGTCCTTGGCCCCGAGCTTGGCGAGCTCGCGCGCCCGCTCCAACATCTTCTGGATATCCTGGCCTTCCATGACCTGGGCATCGGGGTCGAAGGGCATCGCCTCCATGCCCTGCTCGGCCATCCGTTGCGCCTGCTCCGCCAGCGCTTGCAGATACTTCTGCATCGCCTCCTGCAGCTGGTCCATCAGCTGGTCCAGCTCCGCGTCGGAGGCATCGTTGGCGAGCGCGTCCATCAGCTGCTTCTGCAACTCGCGCATCTCCCGCTCCGCCATCGACAGCCGTCCCTCCTCGACCTTCAAGGCCAGATCCCAGAGCAACTTGGTGACGTCGACGATCGCCTCGGGCGAGGGATTGCGCCGCAGCCGCGAAGAGGCGATCCGCAGGCCCATGAAGACGACCACGTCGTCGCGGTAGGAGTCGGGCGCGATGGAAATCGAGCTCAACGCCAGGGCGACGACGCCCTTGCGTTCCGGCATGGCGAAGAGGGTCTTGCGCTGCTCGATGATGGCGCGGGCGACCGGGTGGTTGAACTGGCGTTCCGGCAACCGCGTCCGGTGTGCCTCGCCCTGCCCTTCCTGGCCCTGGACGTCGACGACCACGGGGGTGAGCATGACCTCGCGCCCCGCCCAGGGATGCGGCGCCATGTCGTGGAAACTGCGATCGCGCGCATGCTTCGTGCCGAGCGTGCTCAACGGCAGGGCCTGAATGACCAGATCGTTCTCCGGTCCGCCAACGAGCCGGATTTCCAGGCGCGCCTCGGCCAGGCCGTAGTCGTCGCGGGCCTCGACGTCGATCGCGAGGCTGCCGCGCGGCGTCGCGGCCGGGTCGGCGGCGAATTCGATCTTCGGCGCTTCGTCGGGGATGGTTTCGACCGTCCAGGCGGCGATTTCCACGCCGCCCTGATGAACCGCCAACCGTGCAACGGTCTCGATGCCATGCTTCAATTCATGGTTCAGCGCGTCGATCGCCCGGAACGGCACGACCGCTTCGTCGACCCGCAGCTCGGCCGCACCGCTGCCGCCATAGACCCGGGCCAGGATCTCACTCCCCGTCGGAATCCCGGGTGCTTCCTCCCCCTCGATGGCGGCACCGAGCTGGAAGGGCGGCAGCCCGGTATAGGCGGGGGGATTGATCCAGGCCTCGACCTCGGCGGCGATTCTCACCGGCGCATCGAAGTTCGGCTGCATCGCCAGCGCGAGGCGCCGCGGACCGTCCTGCCAGCCAATCGAGAGTGCCACCACCGCCAGCAGGAACACGGCGGCGCGCAGGCCGTAGCTGTCCTTGTCGCCGACACCCGGCCGCGGCCAGCCCACGCGAACCCGACCCAAGCCGGCGAGCGTGCGCGCCATGTGTCTTTGCCAAAGTGCACGGGCCGCGAGATCGCCGCCGCCGATCGCCAGCTGGTCCTCGAGCGTCGTCAACGGGCGGTGGCGGAAGCCGCTCGCCGTCTCCAGCCGTCGTTTCGACGCGCGCTCGTCCGGCAGGCTCAACCGCGGCAACGCATGGCGGACGGCGAAGGCGAGGGCGAGGGCGAACGCGGCCAGCAGGCCGACATGCCACCAACCGCCGAGCGCTGTCGGCACCTCCATCAGCGCCAAGGCCAGAAACACCGTGAGGATCGCCGCCGCCGGCCAGAACGGCGGCCAGGTGCGCTCCCACAACAGGGCGATCCAGGCGAGCCTGCGTCGCCGTTCCAGGGATGTTTCGAAACCGCTCATGCCGTGTCTCCACCGGCGAGCCAGGGCGGCATGACCTCGTCCGCCCACATCGCCTCCAGCCGCTGGCGCGGGCGGACGACGGCGAAATGATCGCCGCGGACCAGGACCTCCGGCGCATGGGGCCGGCTGTTGTAGTTCGACGCCATGACACGAGCATACGCGCCCGCGCTGCGGAACGCGATCACATCGTCGGGAGCGAACGGCGGCGCCTGACGCTCTAACGCGAGATAATCGCCGGTCTCACAGACCGGGCCGACGAAGTCCGCCTCGCCCATCACCGCGCCGGGCGCGGGTTCGAGCAGCGGCACGACATCGTGCCAGGCATCATAGAGCGTCGGGCGGATGAGATCGTTCATCGCCGCGTCGCAGATGACGAAGCGCCGCCCCTCGTCCTTGACGAAGACGACGCGGGCGAGCAGCACGCCCGCGTTGCCGACGAGGCTGCGCCCCGGCTCCGTCACCATGGGCAAGCCCAGGTCGCCCAAAGTCTCCCGCGCCACCCGGGCATAGTCGGCGGCACTCGGCACGTCTTCGCCCGCATAATCGATACCGAGCCCGCCGCCGAGGTCGAGCCGCCGCAGCGTCACCCCGTCGGCCAGCAGGACGCGCGCCAGCTCGCCCATCCGGGTGAAGGCCGCGCGGTAAGGCGCCAGGCTGGTAAGCTGGGAACCGATATGGACCGCGATGCCCTCGGCGTCGATGCCCGGCAGCTCGCCGGCCAGGCTGTAGATCTCCCGCGCGCGTTCCCAGGGGATACCGAACTTGTCCTTCTTGCGGCCGGTGGAGATCTTCTCGTGCGTCGCCGCATCGACGTCGGGATTGATTCGAACGGCGACCGGCGCGCGGCGTCCCATCGCGCTCGCCACCTCGTTCAACGCGCGCAGCTCCGGCTCGCTCTCGACGTTGAACTCCAGGATCCCGGCCTCCAGGCCCTGGGCCATTTCCTCGCGCGTCTTGCCGACGCCGGCGAAGATGATGCGATCCCCCGTGAGGCCGGCGGCCCGCGCCTGCGCCAGCTCCCCGCCCGACACCACGTCGACCCCGGCGCCGAGCGCGGCGAAGGTCCGAATGACGGCGAGGTTGGAATTCGCTTTCATCGCATAGCAGACCAGCACGTCCATGCCGGCGAAGGCGTCGGCATAGGCGCGGTAGGCGGCTTCCATCGCACCGGTGGAATAGACGAAGGCCGGTGTGCCGACCTCCTGCGCGATGCGCGACAGTGGGACGTCCTCGACATGCAGCGCGCCGGACCTGTAGGTGAAGGCTTCCATCAGCCCGCCTCCCCTTCCCCGGCCAACCGGGAACGCCAGCGGGCGACCTCGGCCCTGACGTTGTCGGGCGCGGTGCCGCCCTCGCTGGTTCGGCTGGCGACCGAATCCGCGACCCGCAGCACGCCCAGCACCGCCTCGTTCAGCCGCGGCTCGATCTCGCGGAGCGCTGCGAGCGGCAGGGCCGCCAGCTCGACGCCGCGCTGATCGGCGAGCGCCACGATCCGTCCGGTCACATGGTGCGCCTCGCGGAACGGCAGGCCGAGGGTGCGGACCATCCAGTCCGCCAGGTCCGTCGCCGTCGCATGGCCGGCCCCGGCGAGCGCGGCCATCGCCGCGCGGTTCACGGTCATGTCGCCGACCATGCCGCGCATCGCCGGCACGGTCAGCGCCAGGGTGTCGCGGGCTTCGAAGACCGGCTCCTTGTCCTCCTGCATGTCCTTCGAATAGGTCAGCGGCAGGCCCTTCATCATCACCAGCAGTGCGTTGAGATCGCCGATCACCCGCCCGGTCTTGCCGCGCACCAGCTCCGCCGCGTCCGGGTTGCGCTTCTGCGGCATGATCGAGGAGCCGGTGGAAAACGCGTCCGACATCGCAACGAACGAGAACGGCGCAGACGACCAGATCACCAGCTCCTCGGCCAGGCGCGAAAGGTGCACCGAGAGGATCGAGGCGACGGCGAGATACTCGAGCGCGAAGTCGCGGGCCGAGACCGCGTCGAGGGAGTTGGCCGCCGGCCGCGCGAAACCAAGCGCCGCCGCGGTCGCCCGCCGGTCGATCGGGAACGAGGTGCCGGCGAGCGCGGCGGCGCCGAGCGGGCTTTCGTTCAGGCGGGCGCGGCAATCGCGGGCCCGGTTGCGGTCGCGGGCGAACATCTCCACATAGGCCAGGAGATGATGACCAAGCGTGACGGGTTGGGCCGATTGCAAATGCGTGAAACCGGGCATCAAGGTATCGGCCTCGGCCTCGGCGCGCTCGACCAGGGCGGCGAGAAGATCGGCCAGGTCACCGTCCAGCTCGTCCAGCGCGGCCCGCACCCAGAGGCGGAAGTCGGTCGCCACCTGGTCGTTGCGCGAGCGCGCGGTGTGCAGGCGGCCGGCGGCGGGACCGATCAGCTCGGCCAGCCGCGCCTCCACATGCATGTGGATGTCCTCGCGCGCCGGGGTGAACTCGAACGCGCCGGCTTCGATTTCGGCCTCGATGCGATCAAGCCCCTTCAGAATCTCGTGACCGTCGGCGGCCTCGATGATTCCCTGGGCGACCAGCATGTTACAATGCGCCCGGCTGCCGGCCAGGTCCTGGACGTAGAGCCGTTTGTCGAAATCGATGGAGGCGTTGATCCGCTCCATGATATCGGCGAAACCACCGGAGAAGCGGCCGCCCCACAGGCGTTCCGTGTTGCCGCCGGGCGGGCTTTGGGCGTCTCCGTCTCGGGCGTCCTCGGTCATCGAAGGCACTCCACTCACTCAAGGTCAGACTAGGGTTCCAGAATATGGCGATTTTTCGACGCACGCGCATCCGACAATCGTTCCTGGCCGACGCGACACGGGTCCTCGTCCTCGCCTTGGGGCTCAGCGCCGGTGCCGGCCTCGCCACCGGGACCTCCCAGGCGGAGCCACTCGCGGCGCTGGCGACCGGGGCGATGGCCAACTTTATCGTTTCCGAGGCGCCCGAACCAGTGCCGGAAATCCGCTTCTTCGACGAGAAGGGCACGAAGATCACGCTCGGCGATTTCAAGGGCCGCGTGGTGCTGTTGAACTTCTGGGCGACCTGGTGCGCCCCTTGCCGGCGCGAAATGCCGGACCTCGCCGAGTTACAGCGCGAGTTCGGCCCCGACGGCCTCGACGTGGTCGCCGTCTCGGGCGACCGCCAGGGCCCAGCGGTGGTACAGCCCTTTTACGACGAGATCGGCGTCAAGGACCTCGTCGTCTACAACGACCGCACGATGAAGGCGCAACGCGCCTTCCGCGTCTACGGCCTGCCGACAACGATGCTGATCGACCGCGAGGGCCGCGAAATCGGCCGCCTCCTCGGCCCCGCCGAATGGGCCAGCGCCGACGCCAAGGCCCTGCTCGCAAACGCCCTCGGCAAGACGGAAGCGAAGAAGAAGGCGGCGAACTAGGGGCGACGGCGTAGCGTCGCCCCCATCTTCGACCTCGCGTTCCCGGCTACTGGCGCTTGATGAAGAAGCGTTCGCCGCCGCCTTCGATGAACAGCTGTGGGTCGGTCTTGTCGCGGACCTGGGCGCCGGTGTGGGCGAACTTGCCGCCCTTCATTTCATATTTGTAGACGCCGTGCACCTTGCCATCGAGGGTGATGGTGATCTCGTAGCTGCCGTCCTCGACGTATTCGGAGGCCGGCACGCTGCCCTTCTTCGAGCGGGGGTTGAGGTCGTAGCGGATGTACCAGGGCTTGAGCTGCAGCGGATTGGCTTCATTCAGGCCCGGCCAGAAGGACAGCACCTCGCCGTTCCGCTTGATCACCATGTTGGTCTGGGGATTGCCCCACTTGCCCGGCTCCGCCTCCTCGTCGCGCAGCCAGACGGAGAACTGGGCGGCGGCACGGCGGTTGCGGGGGATGTAGATGTAGCCGAAGTCCGCCCACGGTCCGTCCAGGTACCATTTGCTGTCGGGGGTGTAGGCATCCGCACCCGCCGCCACGCGGACGGAGAAGGGGAACTTTTAGAACGGCTTACCTTCCAGGAAGAACTCCAGGTAGTAGTCGCCGTCCTCCAGCTCGTACTTCTCCGTATCAGCCGGATGCATCATCCAGAACGGTCGCTTCAGCTTCTGGCCGCTGTAGAACTGGGTGTTGACCACCGCGCCGTCGGCCTTCTTCACCTGGTGCGCGAGGCGGGCGCCGGTGGCGGTGTTGTAGGCGTAACTGTGCTTCGGATCGTTGTATTCCGGGAAGAACAGCGCGCGAAGCCGGCCGTTCATCTGGATGCGACCTTCCTTCCAGACGACCTGATTCTGGATCGCGCTCATCAGGTCGGAATAGAGCGGCGCGGGCGGCGGAAACTTCGGGTTGTATTTGAGGGTCTTGCCGGAACTGAGCTCGGCACTCTCGGCCGGGATCAGCGCCTGGGCGAGCATCAGGCCGGCCCCGACAGCCAGCGCCATCCCGCTTCTCAGATATGAACGCATCGTTTCGCCTCCTCGAATTGCCACACATTACTCAGGCCCGGAGCGCTCGTCCCCGCGTGGTGCCCCCGGGTCCCGACAAATGGTAACCGGTCGCCGCCGACTCTCAAACCGAAACCGCAATGACCGGTATTCCGTTTGCCAGCCCCGGCGCCTTTTGGCACCATCGACGCGAAGATCGCGTCACAACGTCGATGGGGTGGGTTAAGACATGCGGGTACCTCTGATCGCGGCCGTCGTCGCCGGTCTGTTTGCACTGGCGGTGAACGTCGAGGCCTTCGCCCAGGGCGACGAACACTGGTCGCGCCAATTCACGAAGCCGCGCGCGCCGACGGCGATGGGTCCCGGTACGGGCATGAGCATGGGCAACGGCAAGCCGCTGATCCTCAACGCCAAATGGCACGACGGCAAGTTGTGGATGGCGGGCGCCTGGCTCGCCGGCGCCAACCCGACGAAGCCGACCCGGCGCGATCCCAACACCTATTGGAACCTGTGGACCTGGTCGCCGGAAGAGGGCTGGCACGCGTTCGCCCATTTCGGCAAGAAAGGCGGTGCCGGCCCGGACGGGCGGATCTACGACATGGTCTGGCTGCCGGACGGCCGCATGGTCGTCGGCGGCGCCTTCAGGCGCGTCGACAACCTGGGCGGCACCATGTACCACCGGGTGAACGGCCTGGCGATCTACGATCCGAACGAGCCGACGGCCAACAAGTGGCGCCCGCTCGGCAGCTTTCAGTACAACGGCACGGTCTACAAAGGCCATATCCAGGCGCTGGCCTACGACCCGAAGTCGAACGATCTGTTCATGGGCGGCAACTTCGGCGGGGTCTACGGCGCCAACAGCCGCCATGTCCACCGCTACGACTTCGACACCGGCACGGTCGAGCCGATGACGCCGGGCGTCATCAGCCCCAAGACCTTCGTGCGCAAGATCCGTGTCGACACCTCGACCACGCCGTCGACGGTCTATGTCGCCGGCAAATTCCATTATACCGGCGGCGAAGGGCTGGAACCGCGGGTCTCCAAGAGCAAGGCGCGCTATTCGACGGGCTTCGCCGCCTGGCGGGAGGACGTCGGCTGGATCACCTTCCCGAAGAACGGCGCCGAGCATAAGGAGAACATTCTCCAGCGCGCCGCCGACTTCAAAAACTTCGACTCGGTCAACGTGCTCGACTTCCTGCTCGACGGCGAGGACATCTGGATCGTCGGCGCCTTCTCCCAGGGCAAGGGCAGCGGCGAGACCTTGCGCGGCATCGCCAAGTGGGACGCCGAGGCCGAAAAATGGATCGATCCCACGGGCAAGGGCGGCATCGGCCGCGAGGCCTTCGCGATTGGCAAGACCGAGGACGGCAAGATCTATATCGCCGGCGCCTTCGGCGGCAAAGGCAAGAGCAACGGCGACTTCGACGGCTTCAAGAACGGCGAGGCCGCCGCCATGGTCGCGGTGCACGATCCCGCGACGGGAAACTGGAACCAGGTCGGTTCCGGCCTGTTGAGCCTGCCCTTCCCGGAGGCCCGCCTGGCGACCAACGGCAACGACGTCTATGTCGTCGGCGACTTCCACTATATCGGCAAGGACAACGACAAGCAGAAAGAGTTCGAGAGCTTCTTCATCGCCCGCTGGAACGAGCATATCGACTTCTCGAAGACACCGGCCAAGGTCGCGGCCAAACCGGCGCCGCCGGCCGCGGTGCCGGTGCCGACCAAGCCCATCGCGACCGGCAACGCGCATTGGTCGCGCGGCTTTCCCAAGCCGCCGCGCCGGCGCCGGCCGGACGAACCGGCGCACTCGGGTGCGACCGGCATGGACGTCGGCACCGGCACGCCGGAGATCCGCGGCCTCGCGAAACTGGACGACAAGCTCTATTTCGTCGGCGCCTGGGCGGCGGTGCCGAACAGCCGCTGGTTCGTCTGGAGCTGGCACAAGGACGAGGGCTGGGAACCGCTCGCCTGGGACGAGCGCGGCAAGGGCCAGGGCCCGGCCGCCATGCCGAACGGCATCGTCGCGCGGGACGGCAAGCTATGGGTGCATGGCGGCCTGCCGAAGTACAAGGGCATCGCGATCTGGGATCCCAAGGCCAAGAGCTGGTCCGCCTTCGAGGGCAAACGCGACGGCAAGACGGTCAAGGGCCACGCCATGCAACAGGGCGGCGGCACCATCTACGACCTCGCCTGGAACGACAAGACCGGCGATTTCTATATCGTCGGCGCCTCGGGCCTGCAGAACCCCGACTACCAGTATCCGGGCGACGTCGCGCCGATCATCCGCGTCGACAAGGCCGGCGCCTATCACACCATGGGGCACGACATTAAGCCCGAGGACGCGAAGAAGCCGGTCAAACGCTTCGTCACCATGCACATCGACGAAAACCAGGACCCGCCCGCGATCTATATCGGCGGCACCTTCAACTTCAACGGTCCGGCGCCGACCAAGACCAAGGATCAGGTCTACAACGTCGCCCGCTGGGACGACGACAAGCAGGACTGGGGCCCAATCGGCAAGGGGGTGCCGCCGAAATGGGTCGAACGCGACCGCTTCCCCGAGGGCTATCCGGGCCTGCCGGCGCGGCCGACCGACTATGTCGGCTTCCTCGAGCCGCTGTTTCCCCGGGTCCACGCGCTGATTACCGACAAGGCCGGCAACCTCTATGCCGGCGGCACCATCGCCGTGCTGGATTCCAAGACCCTGCCGGTCGCCAAGCGGGTCGAGAGCTTCGGCATCGCCAAGTGGGACAAGGGAAGCGATACCTGGGTGGGCGTCGCCAAGACCGACGGCTTCAGCCGCGACATCATCGAGATGAGCTGGCTGGACGAGAGCGAAAGCAAGTTGCTGGTCACCGGCGGCTTCGAATATGGCAACGACTGGACGCCGCTGAATGGGGTGGCCATCGTCGAGATCGCCACGGGCGAGGTCGAGCCGCTCGGCGGCGGCCTGATGCTGTCGACCCGCGACCAGACCGTGGCGCCGATGATCCGCCATGTGAAGGACGGCGACGACATCTATTTCGCAGGCCTGTTCGACCATGCCGGCATCAACGCCAATTCGCTGCTGGCGACCCCAGTGCAGAGTTCCTTCGTCGCCCTCTACAACGCGACCAAGGACTTCTCGAAGGACGTGCAGAAGACCGGCGGGCGGGTGACCAGCCGGCCCAAGGCCCGCAGCCGCCCACGCGCCGGCGGGGCCGCCAAGCCCGCTTCCACCGGCACCCCCACGACCGGCGGCGCGACCGGCAGCGCGGCCAGCGGCGGCGGCGGACTCAGCAAGAGCCTCGCCTACAAGGTGCGCACCGCGGAGGAGGACCTGGCGAAGATCGAGGCCGCGCTCGCCTCCGGCAAGACGGGCGCCGTCAAGTCGAAGTTGCGCAGCGTCGAACGTGTGCTGAAAGGGCTGAAGCGCAACAAGGCGGCAAGCGCCCATCCGCGCGTCCTGGACGTCGTCAAACGCTACGAGGCGGCCAAGGGCAAGCTCTGAGGCAGCGGAGCGGGGCTTGGTATAGAGTGCCGCCATGTCCGAGTTCATCCATCTGGCGGCCCCGCTCGACGGCGCGCGCCTCAAGCTCAAGAACCGCGTGGCCCATCCGGCGATCCTCACGCTGCTGGTGCAGGGCCAGGCGGTGGGCGGCGCCTTTCTCGACTATCACCTGAACCGGGCGCGCGGCGGGGCCGCGATGATCGTGGTCGAGCCGGTGAACGCGCTTGCCTGGCACCGCCGCCGGCAGGTGCAGCTGAACGCCTATGACGATTCCGCGCTTCCCGGGCTGGCGCGCCTGGCGGACGGGGTCCGCGCGGAGGACTGCCGGTTGCTGGCGCAGATCCAGGACCGCGGCCGGGGCAACTATTCCCGCGCCCGCCCCGACATCACCTTCGGCGCCAGTGCGCTGCCCGACGACGAGAGCGGCGCGGTGCCCTATCCGCTGTCGGGCGACGAGATCGCCGAAATGATCGCTGGCTTCGCCGCGACCGCCCGACGGCTGGAGAGCGCGGGCTTCGACGGGGTCGAGCTGTCCTCGGCACACGGCCATCTTTTCCACCAGTTCCTTTCCCCCCACAGCAACCGGCGCGAGGACCGCTACGGCGGCGATTTCGAGGGCCGGACCCGCCTGCTGCGCGAGTTGATCCAGGCGATCCGCGCCGCCTGCGGTCCCGGGTTCGTCCTCGGCCTGAAGCTGCCGGCCGACGACGGTGTCGCGGGCGGCATCGACCTCGCGGAATCCGAACGCGTCACCCGGGCGCTCGCCGATCCGGACGTCGTCGACTACATCGCGTTTGCCTGGGGCAGCCAGTCGAACAGCCTGCATTGGCACATTCCCGACGGCCATCGCCCGCGCATGACCTATGCCCCGCAGATCGCGCGCCTGCGCGACGCCACCGCCGGCATCCCGGTAATGGCGCTCGGCCGGATCGTCGATCCGAACGAGGCGGAGGCGGTGCTGGCCGGCGGCCAGGCCGACCTGGTCGGCGTCGGCCGGGCGATGATCACCGACCCGGCCTGGACCCGAAAGGCGCTTGCCGGCCGGGGTTACGACATCCGCCCCTGCGTCTCCTGCAATACCTGCTGGGGCTCCGTCGCCACACCGACGATGATCGCCTGCGACAACAACCCGGCCCTCGCCACGCCCGGCGAAATCGACGGCGTGCCCGCCCGCGCCGGCGCCCGGCGCCGCGTCGTCGTGGTCGGCGGCGGCGTCGCCGGGCTGGAGGCGGCCTGGGTCGCCGCCGCGCGCGGTCACGAGGTCATGCTGTTCGCCGCCGGCCGCGAGCCGGGCGGCCGGGCCCGCCTGGCCGCCGCCCTGCCGGGCGCCGAAGCGCTCGCCGGCGTCTTCGACTACCAGGCCGCCGAGGCCGCGCGGTTGGGGGTCCGTATCGAGACCGGCATATTGGCGACGGCGGCGGACGTCCTCGCCTTCGCCCCCGACGAGGTGATCCTCGCCAGCGGCGCCCGCATGGCCTGGCCGACGGATCTGTTGGGCGAGGCCGAGTCCCTCGAAGGAATCCCCGACCTGCCCGCGGCGATGGCGGAGCTGCTGCCCCGCCCCGGCCGCCATGCCGGCACCGCGGTCGTCGTCGACGAGGACCACGGCGCCTTCGTCTACAACGCGGTCGACTGGCTGGCCGCCCACTTCGAGCGGGTCGTGCTGCTGACCAGCCGCGATACCGTCGCCCGCCACGAACACCGCGTCGGCCGTCAGGGCATTCTCGAACGCCTGCTGCAAGCCGGCGTCGACATGCGAACCTTCCGGCTGCCGGACCTCCGCGCCGAGGAATTGGAAGAAGGCCTCGTCGGCCACCGCCCGGCCATGGTCGACGGCCCCCGCGGCGTGATCGAAGACGTCGGCCTCCTCACCTACGCCGCCCACCGCACCCCGCGCCTCGACCTCCTCGATCCCTTACGCCAAGCCGGCCTCACCCCACGCCTCATCGGCGACGCCCGGGCCCCGCGCACCCTGCTGCACGCGACCCGCGAAGGCCACGCCGCGGGGCTTGAAGTCTGAAGACGCAAGGCGTGATACGAAGCGTCCGAACCCCGTGAAAGCAGACGAACCAGGCCTCGGGCGCCGCGCCGGCTTTTAGTCATAAAGCAACGGTCGCATTTGACGTGTAGGGACGGGGCCTTCAGGGCAATCGCATTTCAGAATTTGCCGAGGAGTGACAGGAGATAGTCGTTGTTCCAAGCGGCGATTTTGAACTTGGCGCGCAGCGAGTCTTTTCGTGGATCCTTTCGCATGACATTGAGCGCCATGTGGCGCAGGACGGCGAGATTGTGCGGTCCATTGTCCTTGCGGGTTCTGTCTTGGTCTTCGTTCATTTGGACATCGAGGCACCAGTGCAGGCGGTTTTCGACCCCCCAGTGCGCCCGGGCAACGGGATTGAAGCGCTCGGCGTCGAGCGGCTGGCTGAGCAGGTAGTAGGCGGTTTCGCTCGACGTCTTCTCCGCGCACTCGCGGGTCCGGGTGACTTTGGCGACCGCCTTCAGGCCCGGCCAATGATGGCGCTCTTGCAGCCACTCGACGTGGCTGGAGACGAGAGCGGCACGGGTCTCGATGCGGCCATGATCGCCATCGACCGTGGTGTCGGTGGTGGTCGCTTCGGCTTTCGGATCGTCGAGGAAGGTTCTCACGTCGTCATGCAGCGTGCCTTGATTGCCCTTCAACGCCAGGGCGTAGTCACCCCCCTGCTCGATAATCTGGCTGGCGATGGCGCGCTGGCAATTGAGGGCGTCCACGGTCACGATCGTCCCCTCGAGGCTCAATAGTTTCAACAGCTTCGGCACGGCGGTGATCTCGTTGGACTTGGCGTCGGTGGCGACTTGCCCCAACACCAGCCGCTGATCACAGCCCCAGGCCGAGACCATATGCAGCGCCGACGTGCCGCTCGCCTTGTCGTAGGATCGCCGCACCACCTTGCCGTCGATCGCAATGACCCCTTGGCAGGTCTCGGAAAAGCGCGCCATGAAGCGCTGGAAGCAGGCGCCGAACGCCTCCGGATCCAGCAACCGGAACACCCGGCTGAAGGTGTCGTGGCTCGGCACGCCATGTTCGAGTACGAGAAATTCCCGCAGGAACGCCTCCTTTTCACGCGCGAAGATCGCCATGTCGACCGCCGTCTGACCGCCCGAGAGGACCGTGCACAGGGCGATCGTCAAGATCTCCAGCAGATCGTGACGCCCGGCATTGCCAGTCCGCGGATCCTCGAGACCCTCAAAGCACTCCAGAAAGCCTTCCATCGCAACCTCCACCCGTGAAAAGACCGGGTAGAATCGATTCGCGCCAATACCTCAAGATCAAACACGCACGTCAAGGCAATTCCAAATGCGATTCCCCTGGACGGGGCCTCAGTACTTTGGACAACAGGCACAGTGAGACTATAGAATGGATAAGGTTATCTCGGAAATTTCGGCGATGCTCGATTTGTTTTATGAACATGTTCCCGACAGAGACTCGAATCGTATTGTCCGGGAGTATTGCAGTGACAAGAATGTCTGGCCAAAAGCGCATGGTCTGTTTCGCACTCTGCGAAATAAGAATCTGACCGCGATACAACGAAAAGACACTACCGCCGAGGCGCAGTATTGTTTCGAAGAGGTTTGTGCGGAGACGCTCTACAACCTAACCCAACCGATGGACCCATTCGATCCGCATGCGCCGTACTGGGTCATAAAGAACGCATTGAATTTGGCCAATTGTCTGAATATTTCGTGGGAACAGGTTGTCCATATAGTCGCTCGCGCTGGATCATCAACTGCTAGTTAGTAATTCATACGAAGTTCGTTTTCGGGTCAAACCCGGAAGTCACCATGAAGACCCGGTTCGTCCCAATCTAGTGAAAGCAGACGAATGAGTTGACGGAGTGTGACAAAGCAGGTTGTTAGCATCGGTGAGCCAGCGACTCTTTAACTTATATTCTAGCGCCTGACACAATTACCAATTTTGTCAGATGCTAATGAATCTGCCGTTGCTCTGGAGCCGCGGCACGAGGCCATCCGACAAGCCACGACCGACATCGACCGCCGACAGAACGATGCCCCCGCGATTCCGGCGGCGGTAACCGCGTCGGAGGCTAACCGAGACGCGCGCGAAGAAGCTACAAGAAGAGCTGGCCCTGCATGTACTTGACGGCCGAGCACAATAGCCAGACCCGGTCGCCATGCAGCTCGCAATCGATCGTTGCACCGCGTGGCGAGAGCTGTTGCGCCGTCAGCCGCGTTTTACCGAGGCGTTCAGCCCAGTAAGGGACGAGCGAACAGTGGGCCGATCCGGTGAAGCCGGTATCCTCGCCCTCGCCTTGTTTCGGTGCGAACCAGCGCGAGACGAAGTCGACGCCGGCGCCAGGCGCGGTCACAATCGCCGCGCGAAGCGGTAGTTCGGCGAGGGCAGCCAGATCCGGTTCGAAGTCAGCGACGTCTTTCTCCGCCGGAAAGACCGCGATCAGATCCGTTGCGCCGCGCACGTCCAACGGCTCGCGACCGAACGCCCGTTTCAGGGCCGCGGGCAGATCGTGCGGCGTCGGCACAAGGGCGGGAAGGTCGAGCACATAGCGATCGTTCCGCCGTCTCACGCGAAGCTCGCCGGCCTCGACGTCGAACTGCGACTCTTCCGATTGATCGCCCAGTTCGTTGCCGATCACGAAGGCCGCGGCGAGCGTGCCGTGACCACAAATCCCATCGATTTCCGTCGTCGGGGTGAACCACCGAAGGCGATAGCGACCGGCGGCGCCAACGAAGAACGCGCAGGTCAATCGGCTCTCGGTCGCGATCCGTTGCAGCAGCGCGTCGTCGAGCCATTCGTTTAAAGGGCATACCGCCGCTGGATTTCCGGAGAACGGGCCCGATGCAAACGCATTGATCTGGAATATCGGCTGCATCACGGATTGGGCGCCTCCCGGCGAAACTCAGTCCTTCTTCTCTTCCGCCTTCGCGGGTGGGGGCACGACGCGGAGGTGCAGCTCGCGCAGCTGCGCGGGCGTCGCCTCGGCAGGCGCCCCCATCATCAGGTCCTGGGCCTGCTGGTTCATTGGGAAGAGGATGACCTCGCGGATGTTCGGCTCCTCCGCCAAGAGCATGACGATGCGGTCGATGCCGGGGGCCAGGCCGCCGTGCGGCGGGGCGCCGTATTTGAGGGCGTTCAGCATGCCGGAGAAGCGCGCTTCGACCTCCTCGGCCGCGTAGCCGGCGATCTCGAAGGCCTTGATCATGATCTCCGGCACATGGTTCCGGATCGCGCCGGAGGAGAGCTCCACCCCGTTGCAGACGATGTCGTACTGATAGCCGAGGATCGACAGCGGATCCTCCGCCGCAAGCGCGGCGAGGCCGCCCTGCGGCATCGAGAACGGGTTGTGGGAGAAGTCGATCTTCCGTTCCCGCTCGTCGTATTCGTACATCGGGAAGTCGACGATCCAGCAGAAGCGGAAGTCACCCTCCTCGATCAGCTCCAGATCCTGGCCGAGCTTGATTCGCGCCTTGCCGGCGAGGACGGCGGCACCGTGCGCGGTATCGCAGGCGAAGAACACCCCGTCGCCGTCGCCGACGCCCGCCAGTTCCTTCAACCGGGCGAGGCGGGCCTCGTCCAGGCGGTTGGCGATCGGGCCGCGCCCGGCGCCGTCGGCGAGGCTGATCCAGCCCATGCCGGCGGCACCCTCGCTGCGAGCCCAGTCGTTCATCTTGTCGAAGAAGCTGCGCGCCTGCCCGGCCGCGCCCGGCGCCGGAATGGCGCGCACGACCGAGCCCGCCGCCACCGCCTTGGCGAAAAGCTGGAAGTCCGAGCCCTCGAAGACCTCGGAGACGTCGGAAATCAGGATCGGGTTGCGTAGGTCCGGCTTGTCGGTGCCGTATTTCAGCATCGCCTCGGCATAGGCGATGCGCGGGAACGGTAGCGGTGTGACCGGCTTGTCGGAGAACTCCTCGAAGACGCCGTGGATGACCGGCTCGACGGCGTTGAAGACGTCCTCCTGCTCGACGAAGCTCATCTCCAGGTCGAGCTGGTAGAATTCGCCGGGGCTGCGATCGGCCCTGGCGTCCTCGTCGCGGAAGCAGGGCGCGATCTGGAAGTAGCGGTCGAAGCCCGCCATCATCACCAGCTGCTTGAACTGCTGGGGGGCCTGCGGCAGGGCGTAGAATTCGCCGGGGTGCAGGCGGCTCGGCACCAGGAAATCGCGCGCGCCCTCGGGCGAGGAGGCGGTCAGGATCGGTGTCTGGAACTCGGTGAAGCCCTGTGTTTCCATGCGCCGGCGGATCGAGGAGATCACCTTGGCCCGCAGCTGGATGTTCTGGTGCAGCTTCTCGCGCCGAAGATCGACGAAGCGATAGCGAAGCCGCGTCTCCTCGGGATAGATCGCGTCGCCGAAGACCTGCAGCGGCAATTCGGCGGCGACGGAGAGCACCTCGAACGTCTCGATCCGGATCTCCACCTCGCCGGTGTCGAGGGCGGCGTTCACGGTCTCCTCGCTGCGGCGCACCACAGGGCCCTCGATGCGCACGACGCTTTCGGGGCTGATCCGCTCGGCGGCGGCGAAATGGGCGCCGTCCGGCTCGATCACGCATTGGGTGACGCCGTAATGGTCGCGAACGTCGAGGAACAGCAGGCCGCCGTGATCACGCTTGCGATGCACCCAGCCGCTCAGCCGCGCCCTCTCGCCGACGTGCTCGGCGCGCAATTCGCCACAGGTATGGCTTCGGTAGGCATGCATCGTCCGTCGTCTCCAGAGCTCTCGAATCGCCACGGGCGCGCTTGGACCGACGCAGCGGCCGGCCGGCCCGGGCGGGCGCAAGAGGCCCGGAACCGTGGGCTTTGTCAAGCCGAACGGCGGGCAGGCGACAGGACGCATGAATATGCGCTATAGCGGGCCCCGACATGACAATCATTACCCAGAATGACGAGCTGGCGGCGCTTTGCGATTCGCTGAAAGACGCCAGCTACATCACCGTCGATACCGAGTTCATGCGCGAGCGGACCTTCTGGCCGATCCTCTGCCTGGTGCAGCTGGCCGGCGACGACGGCGCCCATGCGGTCGACCCGCTGGCCGAGGGCCTGGACCTGACGCCGCTGTTGGAGCTGATGAACGATTCCAGCGTTCTGAAGGTCTTCCATGCCGCCCGCCAGGACCTGGAGATCTTCCATCGCATGACCGGCCAGGTGCCGGCGCCGCTGTTCGACAGCCAGCTTGCGGCGATGGTCACCGGCTATGGCGACAACGTCGGTTACGAAACCCTGGTCAACAAACTCGCCAAGGCCTCGATCGACAAGACCTCGCAGTTCACCGACTGGTCGCGCCGACCGTTGAGCCAAAAGCAGATCGACTATGCCCTGGCCGACGTCATCCATCTGCGCCCGATCTACGAAAAGCTCTCGGCGCAGCTGGCGGAGAACGGGCGCGCCGCCTGGCTGGAGGAGGAGATGGCGATCCTCGCCGATCCCGCGACCTATGTGGTCCACCCCGAGGACGCCTGGCGGCGCTTGAAGATCCGCAATCGCAAGCCGCGCTATCTCGGCGTGCTCGTGGCGCTGGCGGAATGGCGCGAACGCGAGGCGCAGGAACGGGACTCGACCCGCAACCGGATCCTGCGCGACGAGGCGATCCAGGAACTGGCGGCGGAACAGCCGACGGACGACCACGGCCTCGGCCGCCTGCGCACCATCGGCCGCGACGTGCGCAAGGGCCCGAAGGGCCAGGCCATCCTGAACGCGGTGCGCCGGGGTCTGGCACTGCCGGAATCGGAGCTACCGCAACTCGGGGCCCCGCAGCGGCTGCCGCGCGACATCGGTCCGGTGGTCGATCTGTTGAAGGTTCTGCTGAAGTTTCGCGCCGAGCATCACGGCGTCGCTCCGCGTCTGATCGCCACCGTGGACGAGTTGGAGCGTATTGCCGGCACGGACGATACGGACCTCGCCGCCCTCAACGGCTGGCGGCGTGAGGTCTTCGGCGAAGCCGCCCTTGCCCTCAAGCGGGGGGAGCTGTCGCTCGCCGTGAAAAACCGTCGTATCGAGGTCCATCAACTCAAGCCGTAACGGTGAGCTCCGGCGTCAATGAAAAGGCGCGGGCGAGCGCCTCGAACCGGCGCAGCACCAGATCACCGACCAGGGCCCGGCGGGCTTCCGGCACGACCAGCTCCAACCGCGCCTCGGTGCGGGAGAGGACGACGCCTTCCAGCAATGCGGCGATGCCGCCGGTAAAGGTGAGGCCGAGGCGCAACGCCTGACCGACCCGGCGCGCGGCGCGGGCCTGTTCGTCGTCGACCAGCGGGCGAAGCGTGGCCACCGCCGGCCCCTCGGCCCGGCCGGTATGGCGCGCATGCGCCATCAGGGCGAGGCGTGCACGCTCGTTGTGGTCGATGGCGATGAAGGGGCCGCGCGCGGTGTCCAGCAGGGCCTGCTCGGCCCGGTAATCGGGATGGGTCATCCAGGCCCCGTCGGCCAGCAGCGCCGCCGCGTGGCGCAGGCGCCGACAGGCCGGCGTGTCGTCGTGGAACAGCGTGTCGGTCCATCTGGCCAGCGCCGGCCCGATCTCGGGAAAGCGGGCCCGGTTGCGGGCCAGGCGGGCGCAACCGACCAGAAGCGGGTCGGCGGCGCGCTCGGTGGCATCCAGCCGCTCCAGCAGCACGCCCTCGCGCAGGCCGAAGGCGGAAAAGGCCACCGCCTCGACGCGGCTCGCCTCGATCGCCGCGGCGAGAACCCGTGCGGCGTAGGGCAAGGTCGCGCGGCGGTCGGCGGAGATCCCCTTCAGCAGCCGCGTGCTGTCGCCGGAGAGGCCCGCGGTCAGAACCGCTGTCTCCCGCATTTCCGCCGCGCCGACCCGGTAGCCGTGCAGAATCCGCAGGGGATGGTCGCGCTGCAACATGTGCAGATGGCCGAGCGCCCGCCAGGCGCCACCGACGGCATAGAGGGTACGACCCCGCTCCGCGGCCAGCCAGTCGACCTCGGCCAGCCGCGCCTCGACTTCGCCCCGCGCCTCCCGGTCCCGGACCCGGCCGAGACGCAGCGTGCCGAGCGGCAGCGTCGTCGCGCGCCGGCCCGCCGCGTCGAGGGCCACCAATTCCAAACTACCGCCGCCGAGATCGCCCATCAGGCCGTCCGCCCCCGGCGCCGCCAGGGCCACCCCCTGGGCCGACAGCCGCGCCTCCTCCGCCCCGCTCAAGACCTGGACGTCGAGGTCGCACTCACGCGCCACCGCGGCGACGAAGTCGGCACCGTCGGCGGCATCGCGCACCGCGGCGGTGGCCACGACGTCGACATGGGCGACGTCCATTTCGTCGGCGAGCGCGGCGAAACGAATCAGGGCCGCCTTGGCGGTGACGACGCCTTCGACGTCGAGCCGGCCGGTTTCGTTCAGGGCCCGGCCGAGCCGGCAGGGGCTGCGCTCGTTGAAGATCGGCACCGGCGCACGGGAAAGCGCGTCGTAGACCACCATGCGGATCGAGTTGGAGCCGACGTCGATGACGGCGGCCGGGCGTGCGTCACCACCGTCGGCCACGGCCATGTCCGCTAATCTTTCCCAGCGGTGGGCGCATCGGCGACACGGCGCCAGACCTGCGTCTTGCCGAACAGACGAAGGCCGATAAAACCGCGCACGAGCAGCTCATCGGCGTTCCGCCGTTTCAATATCGCCGAATAGCGCTGGCCGTCGCGCGGGTTATAGATCCAACCGCCGGACCATTCCTCGTTCGCGTCGTCGGCAGCGAAGTCGCCCATCAGCTCGAGGCCGACGATGGTGCGCTGACGCAGCCGGGAATCATCGTTGTTGCGGTCGCGCTTCGGCTCGCCCCGCTCGTCGACCGGAGTGCGCAGCCAGACGATCTGGCCGCAGCGCCGATCCTCACCGCAGGGCCGGATCTCGATATGCGACTTGCCGTTGCCGGTTTCCCAGCGGCCGGTCACGTCCGCCGGCATGGCCCGTGCGCCCATGGCCAGCAACAAGCAAACCGCGAACGCCGAAGCAAAACGCACGCCCATCATCACCGTTCCACCTCCTGGAAGGTACTGATTTCCACCGTCACTCCCTGCCGTGCGCCGGATCCGAACGGTCGGCCGCCGCCTCGCCATCTCCCTCGATATAGTCTGCGAGGACCCGCTTCGCCAAGGGCACCGTGATCGCGCGCGCCTGGCTGAGTGAAAGCCGGTCCAGATCATCGACCAGGCGCACGGCCGCAGCGAAGCTCCGCTCCATCCTGAGCGCGAGATAGGCGATCACGCGGGGCTCGACCCGGAGCTGGCGGTCGCTGAACTGTTTGGAAAGGACGGCGGCCAGCAGATCGTCGTCGGGAAGCGCGATTCGCGCCTGCGGGCAGGCCACGAGACGGGAGGCCAGGTCCGGCAAACCGAGAGGCCATTCCGCAGGTGGACGCCTGGCGGTGAGCAACAGCGTCTCGCCGGCTTCCCGCGCCGCGTTCACGAGATGGAAGAGCCGTCGCTCGATCGCCGGATCGCCGGCGCCGCGCTCGGCGTCTTCCACCAGCAGGGGCGTCTCGGGCGCCAGGGCGCCCTTCCAATCGTGCTCTGCGGGATCGAAGACCCCCGCACCGGCGCGCAGGCGCCAGGCGGCGGCCAGATGGCTCTTGCCGCACGCGGCGGGCCCCAGCAGCAACAGCACGCCGCCCGGCCAGTCCGGCCAGCGGTCGATCCAGGCCGCCGCGTCCCGGTTGCAGGGGGCGACGAAAAAGGCGTCACGCGAGAGGGTCGGCAGAAGCGGCAGATCGAAGGCGAGCTGCCCGCTCACGGCCCGTCCCCCGGCGAAGGTGGCGGGTCTGACGGGGACTCGGGGGGAGGCTCGGCCTCCTCGTCGCCGAGGAACAGCTCGCTCTCCAGATAGCGGGCATGGGCGAAGCGGACCAGAACCCCGCCCGCCGCGGTGACGGGTACGGCCAGCAGCACGCCGACGAAGCCGAAGAGGGCGCCGCCCGCCAGCAGGCCGAACATGACCCACACCGGGTGCAGGCCGACCCGGTCGCCCAACAGGCGGGGGGTGAGGACGTTGCCCTCCAACACCTGCCCGACGAGGAAGACCCCCGCGACCAGGCCGATCGAGACGAAGTCGCCGGAAAACTGCATCACCGCCTGGGTCATCGACAGCACCAGGCCGACCAGGGCGCCGACGAAGGGAATGAAGGAAATCAGACCGGCGATGATGCCGATCAACAGGCCGAAATCGAGGCCGACGAGCGAGAGGGCGATCGCGTAGAAGGCGCCGAGGACCAGGCAAACGGAGCCCTGGCCCCGCACGAAGCCGCCCAACACCTCGTCGACGTCGTGGCCGATGACGCGGATCACTTCCGCGTGGCGGCGCGGCAGCCAGGCATCGATCCGGGCCACCATCAGATCCCAGTCGCGCAGCAGGTAGAAGGCGACGATGGGCGTGATGAACAACAGCGAGAGCAGGTTGATGACGGCGAGACCACCGGCCAGCAGCTTCTTCGCGAAACCGACACCGATGCCGAAGATGTCGCCGGCGGCGTCCTCCACCGCCTGGCGCACCTTGCCGCCGCCCGTTTCGAAGCCCAGCCCGGCCAGCATGTCTTCGAGCAGCGGCAAGGTCGATTCGCGGAACACTTCGATATACCGGGGCAGCAACTCGATGAGGCCGAACACCTGGCGGTAGATGATCGGCACGAGCAACAGCAGGGCCATCGCGGCCAGGAGAAAGAAGACCACCAGCATGATCGCCGTGGCGCTCCAGCGCGGCATGCGCCGTTCCAGCTTGTCGGTGATGGGATCGAGGAAGTAGGCCACCGCCATGCCCGCCACGAACGGCAGCATGATGCCGCGCAGCAGGAAAACCAGCAGCCCCACCGCAACAAGGCCGATCGACCAATAGACGATTTGCCGAGTCGCGCTCACCTCAGCTCTCCACTCTCGCCGCCGCGTGCCCACGATAGCAGATAGCCGGCGCCGGAGATCACCGTCGTCGCACCCACGACGACTTCGAAGCCGGTGAGCCAGGCGTGCCACTGAACCGGGCCAAAGCCGAGGTCGGCCAGAACCAGCGCCGCGAGCAGGATCTGCAGCAAGGTGTTCCACTTCGAGATCCGAGAGGGTGGCAATTGCCGCGCGCCGGTCTCCAGCATGAACAGGAGAACCGCACCGCCGATCAGCAGCACATCGCGGCTTACCACCAGGATGACCAGCCAAAGCGCCAACTGGCCGTCCACCCCGAGCGCTACATAGATCGCGACCAGAAGGACCTTGTCCGCAATGGGATCGAGATAGGCGCCCAGTTCCGTAGCGACGTCCAGACGCTTGGCCAGATAGCCGTCGACCGCGTCGGAAATGCCCGCGAGTACGAAAATGGCGAAAGCGGCGATCCAGGCTTCGCGCAAGATCAGCCAGACGATGAACGGTACGCTCAACAGCCGGGCGAGCGAGATAATGTTCGGCAGGGTCACTCGCGTGCCCGTGCCCCGTCCGTGGCCCACAGGGTCCAGAACGCGTCGTCGTCGCGGGTCAGCGTCAATCCGTCCTGCGCCAGGCTGACGCCCAGGCGATCGGGCGTGCCGAGATAATGCAGCTCGACCTGCGCGCCGGTCTTCGAGATGGCCAACAGGTCGAAGCGCTTGATCATCGCGTTCCGCTCCAAGCTGTCGCGAACGGCGACCCATTGTGCGAGGGAGGTAATCGGGACATGCGCGCTCAACCGATACTCCTCGTCGAAGCGCAGCAGCGTCTCCTGTTTCCAGGCCTCTTCCAGATCCGCGGCGATGACGGCGACGACGCGGGCCATCATCGCCGCTTCGTCTTCGCCCTTCACCGGGGCGAAGGGACGGACCTCGACGTCCCGGCGCAACGCGCCGTGCCAGGCCAGGGTAACGTTGATCGGGCGCACCGCACCGCCCGACGCCTTGCCGCCACGCCGCGCAATGGCGACGAGTTGGGTTCCGACGCCATGGCGGGCGCTGATGGCGGCAAGCGCCCCGGCGTCGCCGGCAACGGCGCGGCGGGCGTCGATGGTCGTGATGTCCTCCAGGTCGCCGATCGGCGGCAGCAGCGGCAGCATCGCGCCACGGTCCCGCTCGTGCAGGGCCCAGGCCTCGAGCCAAGGGTTGTCCTCGTCGAACAGGCGGGGCGAATCGCCCGCCTCCAGCACCGGCAGGACCAGGACCGGGCGGGCCCGGGTCTCGGTGAACGGGATGGCGGCGCCTCTCAATACCTCCCGAATCGCCTGGGGCTTGAAACTGACCGTGAGGTCCGCGAGGTAACGGGTGGCCGAGGTCCGCTCATCCCCGACTTCGAGCGCGCCGACCATCTCGACGATCCCGGATAATTCCCGTTTTGGGAGGTTCGGCGCGTCGGCCCGCGAGGTCAGGCGGCGCAGAATCCGCCGGAACGCCTCGACCTGCCCGCGGGCTAGTGCAACGTCGCGCGCCTTGGCCGCGGTCTCCGCCTCCGCATCGACCGGCAGGCCGACGACCGTGAAGATATCGCTGTCGCCGCGCGCCGAGGCCGGCCCGCCGGCGAGCACGACGACGAGCATCGCCCAGGCCACCAGGCCGCGCCGCCACCCTGAGTGTTGAAATGTCGCCATCATCCGTTCATCTTGCCGCCGTGATCGGCCTCGTGGCCCGTGACCTGGATATATAGACCAGCGGGGACGCCATCAAAAGTTACACCTACAAGGACGCGGGCGTGGACACCGCGGCCGGCGCCACAGCGGTCGATGCCTACAAGCCGCTCGCCGCCGGCACCCGCCGCCCCGGGGTCATGGGCGGCATCGGCGCCTTCGCCGGCCTGTTCGATCCCCGCGCGGCCGGGTTTCGCGATCCCATCCTGGTCGCCGCGACCGATGGTGTCGGCACCAAGCTGATGCTGGCGATCGAGGCCGGACGGCACGAGACGGTCGGCATCGACCTGGTCGCGATGTGCGTCAACGATCTCATCGTCGCCGGTGCCGAGCCCTTGATGTTCCTCGACTATTTCGCCACCGCCAGGCTCGATCCGGCGCATGCGCGCTCCGTCGTCGCCGGCATCGCACGGGGTTGCGAAATCGCCGGCTGTGCCCTTGTCGGCGGTGAGACGGCCGAAATGCCGGGCCTGTACCGGGAGGGCGATTACGACCTCGCCGGCTTCGCGGTCGGCGCCGTCGAGCGTGACGATCCCCTCTTCGGCGAAGGCGTCCAGGCCGGCGACGCATTGATCGGCCTCGCCTCCAGCGGTCTGCATTCGAACGGCTTTTCCCTGGTCCGGCGGCTGCTGGCCGATCGGGGAGCGGCCCTCGACGCGCCCGCCCCCTTCGCGCCCGGGATCAGCCTGGGGGAGGCCTTGCTGACGCCGACCCGGATCTACGTCGATGCCGTGCTGGCCGCGATCCGCGAGGGCCTGTTCAACGGCCTCTCGCACATCACCGGAGGCGGCTTTGCCGAGAACGTGCCCCGCATGCTGCCGGACGGTCTTGCCGCCAGGATCGACGCTGCGAGCTGGTCGCCGCCCGCGGTCTTCACCTGGCTCGCCGAGACGGGGCCCATCACGCCCGAGGAAATGTCCCGCACCTTCAACTGCGGCATCGGCATGATCGCCGCCGTCCGCCCGGCGCGGGTCGACGAGGCCTTGGCCTTTCTGTCGGCCCGGGGCGAACAGGCCTGGCGCATCGGCGAGGTTGCGAACGCCGGGTCGGCCGAGGCGCCGGTCCGGATCGACGGGCTGGCCTTCCGATGAGCCGGCGTCGCCTCGGCGTGCTGATTTCGGGGCGCGGCTCCAACCTCGCCGCCCTGATCGACACGGCCGCCGCCGCCGACTATCCGGCCGAGATCGCCGTCGTCGTCTCCAATAATCCCGACGCCCCGGGGCTCGAGCGCGCCCGCGCCGCGGGCATCGAGGGCGTCGTGGTGAACCATCGGGGTCATGCCCGGCGGGAGGATTTCGAAGCCCTCCTCCATACGGCCCTGACCGCGCACCGGGTCGAGCTGATCTGCCTGGCGGGCTTCATGCGTCTGCTGACACCGTCGTTCTTCGACCTCTGGAGCGGACGGATCATCAATATCCACCCCTCGCTGCTGCCGGCCTTCAAGGGCCTGGATACGCATGCCCGCGCGCTCGACGCGGGCGTGCGCGTCGCCGGCTGCACCGCGCACTATGTGGTACCGGAGATGGACGAGGGGCCGATCATCGCGCAGGCGGCCGTCGCCGTCGCCCCGGACGACGACGCCGAAAGCCTGGCCGCCCGTGTGCTGGCGGCCGAACACCGGCTCTATCCCCACGCGGTTCGGCTGATCGCCTCGGGCCGGGCGCGCCTGGTCGACGGGCGCATCGAGCGGGACGGCGATGGCGCGCCGCCGCCGGTCCTGTTCAACCCGCCGCTGGAAGGCTAGCCGACGATGTCGACCTCGGAGAAGAAATAGGCGATTTCGATCGCCGCGTTTTCGACCGAGTCGGAGCCGTGCGTCGAATTGGCCTCGATGCTTTCGGCGAAATCCTTGCGGATCGTGCCGTCGGCCGCTTCGGCCGGGTTGGTCGCGCCCATCACCTCGCGATAATGCGCAACGGCCCCCTCGCCTTCCAGCACCTGGACGACCACGGGACCCGACGTCATGAACTCGCAGAGGGAACCGAAGAACGGCCGCTCGCGATGCACGGCGTAAAAGCCCTCGGCCATGGACCGGGTCAGGCGCAGACGCCGTTGGGCGACGATGGCGAGGCCGGCCGCTTCGAGGCGCTGGTTGATGGCGCCGGTGAGGTTCCGCCGCGTCGCGTCGGGTTTGAGTATGGAAAGCGTCCGCTCGATCGCCATGATGTGCTAAACTCCCAGTATTGCACCGCGAAATCGCCGCGCTTATATCGGCTCCCCCCGCCGGCCGCAACCGCGCTATAGTGTCGCTGGGCCGCACGCGATATATAGACGAACAACGACCTGAACGGAGTGGCGAAATGAGCACGTCGGCCTCGGCCGAAGCGGCGCCGGAGATTCTGACCATCGGCGACGCGGACGGCATTCGAACCCTGACGATGAACCGGCCCCGGGCCTACAACAGCCTGTCGAGTGAACTGATGAGCGCGCTGGAAGCCGCGCTCGACGCCGCCGAAACCGACCCCCGGGCCCGCGTCTTGGTGATCGAAGGCACCGGCCCCGGCTTCTCCGCCGGCCATGACCTGAAGGAAGTCCTGGCGATGGAGGGGGCGGATCAGCACGAAGCGCTGATGGCGCACTGCAGCCGTTTCATGGTCCGCGTGGCCCGGTTCCCCAAACCCATCATCGCCAAGGTGCACGGCATGGCCAGCGCGGCGGGCTGCCAGCTGGTCGCCAGCTGCGACCTGGCGATCGCCGCCTCCAACGCCCGCTTTTCGACGCCCGGCGTGAATATCGGCCTGTTTTGTCACACCCCGCTGGTGGCGCTGACCCGCAACGTCGGGCGCAAGCACGCGATGGAGATGCTGCTGACCGGCGACGCCATCGATGCCGAGACCGCCGTCCGCTTTGGCCTGATCAACAGCCATGCGCCGGCCGACGAGCTTGATGCGGCGGTGACGGCTCTGGCCGCCCGTATCGCGTCCAAGTCCAGTCATGTGATGGCGCTCGGCAAGGCGCTCTTCCACAAGCAGCTGGAGCTGGACCTGAACGAGGCCTACGGCGCGGCATCGCGCGCCATGGTCGACAATCTGAAGGCCGACGACGCGGCCGAGGGGATCGGCGCCTTCGTCGAGAAGCGCGCCCCCGAATGGCACGATTCCTGACAATCGAGGAGGCACGAGCATGAGCGTTGATCTGGCCGAGGACCTGGCGCCGCTGGCGTATCCGGAGGATTTGATCCGTTCCATCCTGCGAAATACCCGGACCATCGCCATGGTCGGCGCGTCGGGCCATTGGAACCGTCCGAGCTTCTTCGCCATGAAGTATCTGCAGAAGAAGAACTACCGGGTGATCCCGATCAACCCGAAGGAAGCGGGCAACACGATCCTCGGCGAGATGGCCTATGCCAGTCTGTCGGAGGTGCCCGTCGAAATCGACATGGTGCAATGCTTCCGTGGGCCGGGCGCGATCCCCGGCATCGTCGAGGAGGCCAAGACTCTCTCGCCGTTGCCGAAGGTGCTGTGGATGCAGCTCGGCGTGCGCAACGACGAGGCGGGCCTGGAGGCCGAAGCGGCCGGCATGACGGTGGTGATGGATCGCTGCCCGAAGATCGAATATGGCCGGCTCGGCGGTGAAATCGGCTGGCTTGGCGTCAATACCGGCGTCATCTCCAGCCGCCGGTTCAAGCGTATCTGAGGAGAAAGCCTATCATGAGCGAGCACGGCTTCGAGACCCTGGCCATTCACGCGGGCGCAGCGCCGGAGCCGACGACCGGCGCCCGGGCCCTGCCGATCTACCAGACGACGTCCTATGTCTTCGAGGATGCGGACGAAGCCGCGGCCCTGTTCAACCTGCAGACCTTCGGCAATATCTATTCGCGCCTGACCAACCCGACCGTCTCGGCGCTGGAGGAACGGGTTGCGACCCTGGAGGGGGGCACCGCCGGTGTCGCCGTCGCCTCCGGCCACGCGGCGCAGTTCATCGCGCTGCACACCTTGATGTCGGTCGGCGATGAATTCATTGCCGCCAACAAGCTTTATGGCGGCTCGATCACCCAGTTCTCGACGACCTTCGCGAAGATGGGCCTGACCTGCCATTTCGTCGATTCCTCGGACCCGGAGAATTTCGCCCGCGCCCTCACACCGAAGGTGAAGGCGATTTTCGTCGAAAGCCTGGCGAACCCCGGCGGCGTCGTCACCGATCTCGAGCCGGTGGCCAGAATCGCCGCCGACGCGGGCGTGCCGCTGATCGTCGACAATACGCTCGCCACCCCCTACCTCTGCCGCCCCTTCGAGTGGGGCGCCGACATCGTGCTGCATTCGGCGACCAAGTTCCTCGGCGGGCACGGCAATTCGGTGGGCGGCCTGATCATCGACGGCGGCAAGTTCAATTGGGCGGCCGAGCCCGGCAAGTACCCGGCCCTGACCGAGCCCTCGCCCGGCTATCACGGCCTGCGCTTCTACGAGACGTTCGGCGATTTCGGCTTCGCCATCTCCTGCCGCGCCGTGGGCCTGCGCGATCTCGGCCCCTCGCTCGCCCCCTTCAACGCCTTCCTGATCGCCACCGGCATCGAGACCTTGCCGCTACGCATGCAACGCCAGTGCGAGAGCGCGCTGGAGGTAGCCCGTTTCCTCGACGGCCATCCGGCCATCGAATGGGTTTCCTACGCCGGCCTCGAAAACGATCCGCACTACGACCTCGCGCGCAAGTACATGCCCAAGGGGGCTGGTGCGGTCTTTACCGTCGGCCTGAAAGCCGGCTTCGAGGGCGGCGTGAAACTGGTCGAGGGGGTGGAGATCTTCTCGCATCTCGCCAACATCGGCGATGCCAAGAGCCTGGTGCTGCATCCCGCGTCGACCACCCACCGCCAGCTGACCCCGGAACAGGCCGCCGCGGCCGGCGCCGGGCCGGAGGTGGTCCGCATCTCCGTCGGGCTGGAGACGGTCGAAGACTTGATACGCGATCTGGACCAGGCGCTGAGCGAGTGAGGGCACGGTCTTTCGACCGAAGCAGGAGGAAGCGAGCCCATCATGTCGGATGATCACGCCAACCGCTGGCCGGACGCGATGCGCGCCCTGACCGACGGCGGCGTGCAGACGCGAGACGCCGTCTTCCGCTCCGCCATCGAGGCCATGTCGATCCAGCTCGACCCGGATGTTGCCGCCATCGGCATCCTGGACAATGCCGGGTTCATCGAGACGCCGGTCTTGATGCTGAACGGCGTCATCACCGAACCGGTCCGCTATCCCATTGCGGGGACACCCTGTTACGAGGTCGTCTACAACAAGGACTATTGCCACTATGACGACGTGGCGGCGAAGTTTCCCGACGATCCCCTGCTGGTCGAACTCGGGGCCGAAACCTATTTCGGCCATCTGATTCGGACGCCCGACGGCGTACCTCGCGGCCATATCTTCGTTCTCTACAGGGAACTGCAGTCGACGGTCGAGGATACCGGCGCCTTCCTCGCCCTGCTCGCGCGCTGGTGTGCCCGCGAGCTGGCCTACCTCAACCTGATCGAAGAGGCCAAGGCGGCACAGGACATCGGCCGCGACCTGCTGGCCATGGTCAACCACGAGATCCGCACACCGCTCAACGCCATCATCGGGTTCTCGGAATTGCTGCGCTCGCCGGATCTGTCGCCGGACCTGGAAACCACGCGAAGCTACGGCTCCATGATCCATGACAGTGGCCGCATGCTGCTATGGACCCTGGACCGGGTGATTTTCACCAACACCATGGCGAACGACGAGGCGCTGGATCTCGACGGTCTCATCGACGTGGAAGGACTTTGCGAAAGATTGCGGGAAGCCTTTCTCGACCGCGCCCCGGCGGCCGCATCCATCGACGTCAGGATCGGTGAGGGCGCGCAACAAATCACCGGCGACGAGGACGGTCTGCGCCGGGCCTTGGAAGAACTGCTCGACAACGCCCTCAAGCATACGAGCAAGGATGGGCATATCGAGCTCGCCTTCACGGTCGAAGGACCGACGCGGGTGCGTATCTCGGTCACCGACGACGGGCCGGGCATCCCGGCGGACGAAGTGTCTCGCCTGCTGCTGCCCTTCCAGCAGCGCGAGACCGGCTATACCCGCCATGAAGGCGGGGCCGGCCTCGGCCTTCATCTCGTCCGCCGCGTCGTCACGGCGCACAAGAGCAATATCGAGATTCGGGATGCGGAGGGCGGCGGCACCGTCGTCTCGTTCACCCTGCCACGTCACGCCACCGCATGACGGAACGCGCTCAGTCGGCCGCGTCCACCTCGGCCGCGCGAACCATCGCCTCGTAGCGGCCCCGGCCCTTGCGCGCGAGCGGCGTGTTCTCGATTTCGGAGAGCGGCGGCGCCCCGAAGGAGGTGACGATCTGGCGATTGGGCGGGCGGAGATAGTCCGTCGTGCGTTGCATCGGCATACGGTCGAGGCCGCGGATCAACGCCTCCATCCGCTCGGGCGGCAATTCCTGGCCGAACGAGGCGCCGGCGGCCCGCGTGATCGTCTCGTTCATCAGGGTTCCGCCGAGGTCGTTGGCGCCCGCGGCAAGGCAAGCCGCGACCCCTTTCGGGCCCATCTTCACCCAGCTGGTCTGGATATTGGGGATCAGCGGATGCAGCGCCAGGCGGGCGACCGCATGCATCAGGATCGCCTCGCGGAAGGTCGGTCCGCGCCGGGCCCGGCCCTTCAGATAGATCGGCGCTTCCATGGCGACGAAGGGCAGCGGCACCAACTCGGTAAAGCCCCCGGTCTCGCGTTGCAGCGCGCGTATGCGCAGCAAATGGCGCGCCCAATGGATCGGCCGCTCGACGTGGCCGTACATGATCGTCGCGGTCGAGCGATAGCCGAGGCCGTGCGCCTCCCGCATCACCTGCAGCCATTGCTCGGTGTTGACCTTGTCGGGACAGATGATGGCGCGCACCTCGTCGTCGAGGATTTCCGCCGCCGTTCCCGGCAAGGTGCCGAGGCCCGCCGCCTTCAGCCGTTCGAGATAGGGCGCCAGCTCGAGCCCCAGGGTCTCCGCCCCCTGCCAGACCTCGAGCGGGGTGAAGGCGTGTACGTGCATCTCCGGCACCGCCTGCTTCACCGCGTGCAGGATCTCCAGGTAGGTCTCCCCCGTATAGTCGGGGTGAATGCCGCCCTGCATGCAGACCTCGGTCGCGCCCCGCTCCCAGGCTTCCACGACCCGGCGCTGGATTTCCTCCAGGCTCAGATCATAGGGCCGGCCGCGCAGGTCCTCCGAAAGTTTGCCCTTGGAGAAGGCGCAGAACTGACAGCGGTAGTAGCAGACGTTGGTGTAGTTGATGTTGCGGTTGACGACATAGGAGACGACATCGCCGTTGACCTCGCGCCGCAGCGCATCGGCCGCCGCCGTCACCTCCACCACCTCGGCGCCGCGCGCCCGGAACAGGCGGACGATGTCCGCTTCCGAAAGCTCGGCCCCGTCGCGCGCCGACGCGATGATCGCCGCCAGCTCCCCGCTCGGCCGCGCCAGCGCCGGCGCCTCGAGGGAGGTCGGCTCGGTCGGCTCGCCCGGCGACCAGGGGTCGGTACGGGCCAGGCCGTCGGCGTCGGAGGCTTGCAGGACCCTAGTCTCGATTTCGGGAACCAGCCAGCGCTCGGCGTCGTCGATATATTCGGGATAGATCGCCAGGCGCGGCGCCAGAATCTTGTCGCCCGCCGCCGTCTCCCGCTCCAGCACCGCCAGATGCGGCCAGGGTGCCTCCGGGTTCACATGATCCGGGGTCACCGGCGACACGCCGCCCCAATCGTTGATGCCGGCCTGCAGTAGCCGGTCGAGGCCGCCCGGGCTGAGGTTCGGCGGCGCCTGCACGCTCATCTCCGGCCCATAGATGAGGCGGGCGACGGCGATGGTCCAGGCGAGGTCCTCCAGGTCCGGTTCCGGCGCCGCGGCCATGCGGGTGCCGGGCTTGGCACGGAAGTTCTGGATGATGATTTCCTGGATATGGCCATGCCGGCGGTGCGTGGCGCGCAGGGCCAGCAGCGCCTCGATCCGCTCCCGCCGGGTTTCACCGATGCCGATCAGGATGCCGCTGGTATAGGGCACCGCCGCCACGCCCGCCGCCTCGATTCCGGCGAGGCGCACGGACGGCTCCTTGTCGGGCGAGCCGTGGTGCGCCATCCCCTTGGCCATCAGCCGCATCGACGCACTCTCCAGCATCATGCCCTGACTGACGGAAACTTCTTTAAGTTCCGCTGCTTGTGCCGCATCCGTAATACCCGGGTTTAAGTGCGGCAGCAGCGAGGTTTCCGTGAGCACCAGTCTGGCCATGGCTGCCAGATAGTCGAGCGTGCTGTCATAGCCGAGCGTGTCCAACTCCTCCCGCACGAACCGGTAACGCAATTCCGGCTTGTCGCCCAGGGTGAAGAGCGCCTCGTGGCAGCCGGCCGCTTCGCCCGCGCGGGCGATCTCCAGCACCTCGTCGGGGGTGAGGAAGGCCCGTTCCCCCTTCCGCGGCGGATGGGCAAAGGTGCAATAGTGACAGACGTCCCGGCAAAGCTGGGTCAACGGAATGAAGACCTTGCGGGAATAGGTCACGACGCGGCCGAAGCCCTGATCGCGCCAGTCCCCTGCGAGGGAGGCGAGCGCGTCCACGTCCGTCACGTCGGCGAGCGCGAGGGCCGCCTCGTCATCCAGCGGCTCGGCCGGCCGGCCTTGCAGGTCACGGAGGTCCATCATCGCTCACCCACCCCCGGCCGAAGCCTGTCCGCCCGGCGCTTCCGCCTCGGCCAGCAGCCGCTCGGCGATGCCGCTCTCGCGCAGATAGCGCTGCGCCTGAGTAGCACCGGCCCGGCGCGCCAGGGCCAGCAGATCCTCCGGCGTGTCTATATCCAGCCCGATACCGGGCAATTCCAGGATTCGCGGCTCCAGCCCCAGGGCGCGCGCGGCGGCCAGGTGCGGGCGGAAGCTGTCGTCGCCGAAACGCAACGGCATGACGTCCGGCGGCGAGCAGACGACGCAGTTGGAGCCCATCTCGTCCCGGCTCGGCACGATGGTGAAGGCCGGCGCGGGTCCATGCGCCGCCAGCACGGTCTCGATCTCCGCCGAGGTCAGCAAGGGCAGATCGCCCGGCACCTGCAGCAACCCCCGGGCGCCGTCGGCGGCGAGGACGGCGGCGGCGCGGGCGACCGCGGCGGTATGGCCGCGATTCTCCGGCTCCTCGATCACGCGCAATTCAAAGCGTCGGGCCAGTTCCTTGGCCTCCTCGTCCCGGGTCAGCAGCGCCACCCCGTCCAGGCCGCGCGCGCCGCGAAGCGCGCTCAATACGTCGCGCAGCATGGCGCGATAGAGATCGCGCCGCGCGTCGGGCGCAAGCGCGCTCGCCAGGCGCTGCTTAACGCCGCCCATGTCCTTAACGGGGACAACCGCCCACATGCCGCATTCCCCATTCCAAGGGCCGCCGAAACTGTTGGGGGAACCTAGAAACCTTCGTGAACCGGGTCAAATCTATTCCGCGCCCCGGCAGCGTCCGGCAAGCCAGAGCACGACCTCGCCGAGCGCGGCCTTGTCCGCGTCGCTCCGCATCACCGTCTGCGCGACGGCCACCTTGAGGCCACCGGCCCGCAGCTCGTCGGCCGCCTCGCGGTCCGCCTCGTCGATCACCAGGCCGTCCAGCAGATCGCCATAATGCGCCGCGATGCCCTGAACCGAGACGGGCCGGCCGAGTTCGCGCATCATTTTCGCCGTCGGCCCCTTGATCGCCGTGCCGCCGACGATCGGCGATACCGCGACGATCGGCGCGCCGGCGCCCCGCAACGCATCGCGCAGGCCCGGGATCGCCAGGATCGGATCGATGGAGATATAGGGGTTCGACGGACAGACGACGATCGCCTCGAGCATGCCGCCGGCCAGAACCTCCGCCAACGCCGGCGACGGCAGGGCGGCCGCGGCGCCGTCGAAGGTAAAGCCTGTCACCACGGGCGCCGCCCGTCGCTCGACGAAGTAGCGCTGGAAGGGCAATGGGCCCTCCGGCGTCTCCACGATGGTACGGAGCGGCGCGTCGGTCGCCGGCAGGATATGGGCCGCGATGCCGAGGCGGCGGCAGATGTCGCCGGTGATCGCACTCAGGCTCTCGCCCGAGGCGAGGCGGTGAGCGCGGGCGATGTGCAGCGCCAGGTCCTTGTCGCCGAGCTGGAACCAGGTCTCACCGCCGAACGCGTCGAGCGCCGCGAGAAAGTTCCAGCTTTCGCCGGCCCGGCCCCAGCCCTTCTCCCGGTCCGACAGGCCGGAAAGCGTATAGGTGAGGGTGTCGAGATCGGGACAGATGGTCAGGCCCAAATGCTCGAAATCGTCGCCCGGATTGGCGGCGATCATCAACCGTTCCGGCGCCATCGCATGGGTAAGGCCGAGCGCCAGCTTGGCCCCGCCGATCCCGCCGGACAGCGCCAGCACCCGGATCGGCGCGCTCATCGGAACATGTCGTGTTCGAGGGGCCGCACAAGATCGGCGGCCGTGCCCTCAGGCGCACTCCAGCTCAGGCCACGCAGGCGAACCACCGGCCGGCCCTGCCCGCCCTGCCCCTGCAACAGCGAGGCGGCCGAGGCGACCTCGTCGGCGAGCCCGGTCTGCGTGACCAGCAGCGGGCGGCCGAAGAGGTCGGGGGCGCCGCGTTCATCCACCACGCCGGGCAAACCAGCGGCGCCGATGGCGATGCCGACGATGCCGACGCGCCAGGCCCGACCGACGCTGTCGGAAATGACGATGGCGACGTCGACGCCGGCCTGTCTTCGCAATTCCGCACGTAGCCGCGCCGCGCTGGCGTCGGGATCGAGGGGCAACAGCAGCACGAACTCCTTGCCGCCGTCGGCCGAAATGTTGGAGGCGTCGATGCCGGCGTTCGCCATCACCATGCCGAGGCGATGCTGCACGATGATCAGGCCAGGCCGGGCCCGCAGGACCTCGCCGGATTCGTCGAGGATCAGCTGGACGACCCGGGGATCCTTCTCCGTCTCCGCCGCCAGGCTTTCGGCCCGCGGCGTCGGCTCGACATCGGCCAGGCGGACCAACCGCCCCTCCGTCTTGGAGACGATCTTTTGCGCCACCACCAGAACGTCGCCATCCGCCAGCGTATCGCCGGAGGCGGCGGCGGCATCCAGGATCAGCGCGCAGAGGTCGTCACCCTCCGCCACCATCGGGATGCCGTCGAGCGGCAGCAGATCGAGGCCACGCATCGCCCGGGGCCTCTCAGGCCTTGCCTTCGTCGGGATCCTTGGTCGGCGTGCCGGTAATGCGGATGCCGGCTCCCTCGATGCCGTAGCGGGCGTTGAGGAAGATCAGCACGCTGGTCAGCGCCTCCGCCACCGCCGCGTTGTCGAGGCCGCCGACATGCCAGCCGCGCATGCCCGCCGCCTCGACCAGGCCCAGCACCGTGCGCCGGGCCGCGGCATCGTCGCCGGCGACCAGCACGTCGCAATCGATCTCGTGGTCGGGATCGGAGAGATGGTCGGCCGCCACGTTCTGGAAGGCGGAGACGACACGCACCCCCTCCCCCAGCAGGTTCTGCGCGGCGCGGCCGGCCGAGCCCTCGGGCGGCATCTGCACACGCATGACCCGGGGCGGGACCAGCGGCACCGTGACGTCGATCAGGATCTTGCCCTGCACCGCTTCGCGCACACTCTCCAGCGTCGGCTGCTGGTGCGCGAAGGGCACCGTCAGCGCGACGATATCGGCCGCCGCCGCAGCCTCGGGATTGACCATGCCGCGCAGTCGTTCGATCGGGGCGCGGTCCTTGAAGCGTTCGACCGCCTCCAGCGCCTTGTCCGCGGTGCGGCTGCCGATGACGACGTCATGCCCGGCCCGCGCCCAGCGGATCGCCAGCCCCTCGCCGAGATTGCCGGTACCGCCGAGCACGGCGAGGATGGGTTTGCTCTCGGTCATGGTTCTCTTTCACCTCTTTCCAACAATGCGCCGCCGTCCGTCCGACGCCCTCAGGCCGCGCGAGCCTTGAAAGGCGTCTCGATCGGCCTCAATGCCTGCAGCAATTCGCGATGCACGCCGATGTCCGTGCCGTCTGGCAGGTCCAGGCGAATGGTGTCGCAGACGCCGCCGAACAGTTTCTCGATCTCGCCGGCGATGTCGTCGTGCCGGCCGATCGCGGTGAACAGGGCGACGACGTCGTCGGACACCTCCGCCGCCATCTTGTCCCATTCGCCCGCCCGGCTCATGTGATGCAGCTTCTCGCCCAGCTCCTCCTCGCCATGCACGGCAAAGACCGGATGATAGGTCCGGGTCGAGCCGTAGAAGGCGATGCGGTAGCGCGCCCATTCCACCCGTTCCTGCACCTGGTCGGGGGTCGCACCCGTCGCGATGAAGCCGCCGCCGACGATCTCGAAATCCTCGCGGCGGCGCCCACTCTTGGCCATGCCGTCGCCGAGGTGGCCGAGGATGACCTCCTCCGTGTACTTGCTCGTGTTGAAGGAGTGCAGGCGCACCCCGTCGCAATGGCGCCCGGCGACGCGCAACATGGCGGGCCCGACGGCGGCGATCAGCACGGGCGGCGGCGCAAAGCCGAGCTTGCCCGGCGTGAACTCCGGCGTCATCAACGAGAAATCATAGCTCTCGCCATGGAAGTCGAGGCGCTCCCCCTCCTCCCAGGCGCGCCAGATCGCGCGCAGGGACTGGACATACTCCGCCATGCGCGGGGCGGCGGGCGTCCAGGGGGTGGAGAATCGCCGCTCGTTGTGTCCCTTCACTTGGCTGCCGAGGCCGAGTTGGAAGCGCCCGCCGGACTGCTGGTGCACCCACCAGGACTGGTAGGCGACGACCATGGGCGAACGGGGAAAGGCGACAACGATGCCGGTGGCGAGTTCGACCCGCTCCGTCGCCAGTGCCGCGATCGGCAGGGGCAGGAACGGATCCCAGGCCAGCTCGTTGGTGACGATTCCGTCGTAGCCGGCCGCTTCCGCGAGCTCGGCCGCAGGTGCGACGGCACGCCAATCCTGCATCGGGATGGTGGTGACGAGACGCATGGGGTGACTCCTCCGCCCGCGCGGCGCTAGCATCGTTTCATGGGCGCGCCGTGGCGCGCGCCGGCACCATAAGGGCAGCCATGGTCGAAGGTCAAAAGGACGACGAGGCCCACCGATTGCTGACCGGCGCGTTGCAGGTCTGGCGCCTGGAGGCCTCGGTTTCCGACGACGGCAACGGCGGATTCCTGGTCGCGATGGGCGAGATCACGGCCACGGTCCAGCGCTGCGACGACGGCGCTTGGCGCCTGACGGTGGGCGCGCGGGAAACCCGGCATGCCGGCGTTCCGGGCCTGCTTCGCGGCCTGCATGCCGCATTGGATCCAGAGTACAGGCCGATCCGCTTCCGGATCGCGCCTGGCACGGGGTAGGGGAGACATGGAATGCGTCTGAGCGTCGGAGAAGCCCGCGACCTGGTCGCGCGGGTCATGCAGGCCAAGGGACAAAGCGCGGAATACGCCGCCCTCACCGCCGATCACATCGTCGATTGCGAGCTGCGCGGCCTCGCCTACGGCGGCCTCGCCCGCGTCGTTTCCATCGTCGAACGGCTGGACCGTACCGGGCCGCCCGCCCGCGCGATCGAGGTCGGCCACGAAACCCCGGTCTCGGCCCGCATCGCCGGCAACGACAATATCGGCTATGTCGTCGGCCACCGGGCCACCGAGATCGCGATTCAGAAGGCGAAGGCGAGCGGGCTCTCCATCGTCGGCGCCGACGGCACCTGGTATACCGGCATGCTCTCCTACTATGCCGAGATGGCGGCGGCCGAGGGGCTGGTGTCCTCGATCGCCTCAAACACCACGGCCTGGGTCGCCCCGCACGGCGCGGTCGAGGCGCGCTTCGGCACCAATCCGATGTGCTTCGGCTTTCCCGCCGAGGGCGACCCGGTGATCTGGGATATCGGCACCTCCAACATCATCCATGCCGAGGTCATGCTGGCCCGCCGGCTCGGCCAGGAGATCGACGAGGGCCTGGCCTACGACGGCGAAGGCCGGCCGACGCGCGATCCGGACGCGGCGCTCGGCGGCGCCTTCACCGCGTGGGGTGGGCACCGGGGCTCGGGCCTCGGCCATGTGGTGCAGCTGCTGGGTGCGCTCGCCGGCTCCGCGGTAGCACCACCGGACCTCGCCGATTTCGGCTTCGTCATCCAGTTGACCCGGCCGGACCTGCTCGGTGACGCCGCCGAATTCCACGCCAAGGTCACGGCCTATGCCGAATGGGTCCGCGCCGCGCGCCCGGTGCCCGACGGCGCGGCGGTGCGCATGCCCTTCGACCGTTCCGCCGCCGAACGACGGCGGCGATTGGCGGCCGACGTCATCGAAGTGCCCGATCTGGTGCACGCCCGCCTGGTCGAGGTCGCAGGTTGAGCTAAACCGGGCCCGCCGCCAGCAAGGCCAGCACGTCGTCGCAGGACCGGACGTCGGCGGTCAGCTGCATCATGTTGATCAGCGTCGCGTTGTGCTCCGCGTCCGTGCGGGTCGCCATGGCGTCCTGCACCATGATCGGCAGAAAGCCGAGCGCGGCGGCATCGCGGGCACTGGATTCGCAGCAGGCGTTGGTGAGCGTGCCGGTGATGACGATGATGTCGCGGCCCTGGGCGCGCAGCCGGTCCTCCAAGTCGGAGGAGCCCTGGATGAAGGCGCTCGGCCGGGTCTTCACCACGCGGATGTCCTCGCCCGCCACGTCCATCTCGCGGTGGATCTCGTGTCCCGGCGCCCCGATCGCGGTGTCGGCGACGATCCGGTCGCACCATTCGGGCGTGCCGAAAGTCTCGTAGACCCGCTGGGTATGTTCGGCGGGAAAGATCGACTGGGTCCAGGCGACCAGACCGCCGGCCGCGCGCGTCGCCGCGGTCAGCCGGTTGATGTTGGGGATGATCGCGCGGGTCATCGGGATTTCCAGCGGCGAGAGCCCCGCCGCCACCCAGGCGTTCTGCATGTCGATCACGACGAGGGCGAGGCGCGCCGGATCCAGCCGCTCGACCGCGTGGCGGCGCCCACGGAAGCGAATGCAAGATTCGATGACCTCGGCGGGAATGTCGATTTCGTGCATCGCCGCCGCCTCAGCCGTGAAACGGCGCCAGGGCCAGGGTCGCACCGGCCCTGAGATGATCGTACTCGGTCATCCGCGCCGGGCCGAAAATCTGGATGCCGCGGGCCTTCATCGCCTCGAACTCACCATGGTCGCCGGGGCCCATCGCCGCCTCGACCGGCAGGCCGCGGGCGAGCGCCGCGTCGATCACGCCCTCCATCGCCGCCAGCAACGCGGGATCGTCCCAGCCGCCGGGCGTGCCCATGTCGGCGGCGAGGTCGCCCGGCCCGAAGACGACGGCGTCGACCCCGTCCACGTCCATAAGCGCCGCGGCGTTCTCCACCCCCAGCGCGGTTTCGATCTTCAGGACGATCTGCACCGCGGCGTTCGCATCGCCCCGGTAGCCGGCGCTGTCCTCGATCCAGTAGTTCGCGTTCGGCCCGTGCGCCAGCGCCCGCACGCCCAGCGGCGGATACTTGGCGAAGCGCACCAGGTCCTCGACCTGGGGAACCGTCTCGGCATGGCAGAGACAGAAGCCGAGCGCGCCCGCATCCAGCACCCGGCCGATCTCCGAACGGTCGACGCCCGGAATCGTGACGATGGGCGTCAACCCATTGTCCCGCGCCATGACCAGGAAATGGGTCAAAGTCTCGGGATTGTGCAGGATATGTTCGGTCTCGACGAAGAGGATGTCGAAGCCGAGCTGGGCGACGATCTTCACGACAGAGGGCCGCAGGCTCTCGAACACGTTGAAGGCCAGCACGGCGCCGCCCGCCGCGAGTTTCTCTTTCGCCGGGTTGCGTATCGCGGGGTGGGTCGAGGTCATGATCGCCGAAGCCTCCCTGTCGGTCATCCGACGCGCGCGGCGAGGCGGGCGAGGCTCGCCGCCGGCCAGACGTCGTTGGGCTCGTAGTATTCCATGAAACACGGCACATCGCCCGGAAGCTCGACCCAGGGCTGCTTGCTCTTCACGAAGATATGCGCCTGGGCGCGAACCCAGCCGGTGTCGTCCAGGGTCCCGGGACGGAGGTAGAGGATCCCGTGGCTTGGAATGGCACCATGGATCATCGTGCCGCAATCGACGCAGAAGCGGTTCTGCTTCAACGTCCCGTTGTCGCCAGCGATCTCGAAGGTGGCCAGTTGTCCCTGAGTGAGCCGGAGCTGTTCGGGCTCCAGGATCATGCTCATGCAGAAGGCCCCGCCGGCGCGGCGCTGGCATTGCGTGCAGTGGCAGGCATGGGTGAACAGCGGCTCGCCAGCCAACTCGTAGCGCACGGAAGCGCAGCTGCACCGTCCCGTACGGGTCGTCATGATCATCCCTCCGGCTCGTTCCGGGTTTCAGCGTAGCGGAACCCAGGGCCGCCAGAAAGCGGGGCGGCGGAGATGGCGCCAGGACATGGGCCGGTGGCGAGGGGCGACGTCGGTGACGGCCGGAAACACGCGAGCCGTTCCTCGGGCATCTCGTCATGGCGTGCAGGATCCGTGCAGTATCTAAAGCACCTCGGATTCGCTAATCTCGATTCATATCCAAGACTGTCAATCAGCATTTAATTCTGACCCCCTATCGGCGTGCAAAATTGACCCCCCCCTTGCTTCGACGGAGGTTGTCCCGGTAGTCCACGGGAGGGCCCCGCGCGGCTTCGTGTAGCGCTTTGCGTTACGCGGAGCGAAGCCGCGTGGGAGGGGCCTGTGGGCCCACCGGGACAACCGGGCCGGCGGCGGAACGTGGGGATCAGGTGGGGTTCTTGAAGTGGCAATGAGCTTTTGAAGTAGTGTCCAGACTGTTCTGCAAGTTTGTCATGGCTGCCGATGAGGGCCACCGGCATGCCTGGCGCGGAGATTTCGATTGCTCGGAGCGCCAGGCATGCCGAGCCGCCGTCAGGCGGCTTTCTGGATGCGTTCGCTTTTGCTCTCCTTGAGATGGATCATGTTGAGCTAGCGGTTGGCATCCAGCCAGTCCTCATGGATTTCGATCGCGAGAGCCCGGACCAGCCGGAGGCAGCTCATCCACCCCATCGGCCCGGACTTGTGCCCCAGCTACGAAACCCCTTTTGCAGAACAATCTGTACAGGACCCGTTTTGATTTGCCCGCCTTTGCGATGAAAGCCCCCAGGCTGATTGGCTCCATATAGCGGATCAGCCTGGGGCTTTGCTTACAGGGCGGCTACTTTTGTCGTCGCTGTTTGCTTTGTGCGAAGCGGTAAGACATGTTGCCTGTTTCGATGATTGCGCAGTGATGCGTTACACGATCCAGCAACGCGGTTGTCATTTTTGCATCTCCGAAGACGGAGACCCATTCCCCGAACTCCAGATTGGTGGTGATGATGACGCTGGTCTTCTCATAGAGTTTGCTGATCAGGTGGAACAAGAGCGCACCGCCGGATTTGGGGAATGGGATATAGCCCAGTTCGTCGATGATGACGCAATCCATGGCCGTCAGTTGCCGGATGATCTTGCCGGCGTTGCCTTCGGCCTGTTCCTTGATCAGCGCATTGATCAGATCGACGGCGTTGAAGAAACGGACCTTCTTTCCCTGATTGATCAACAGCGTCCCCAGAGCAATGGCGATGTGGGTTTTGCCCGTACCGGTTCCGCCCACCAGAATGAGGTTGTGGGCCTCCTGGGTGAACTGCCCTGAGCAGAAGGGGTCGATTTGCGCTTGGGTGACGGCGGCTAGGCCGTAATCGAAAGTGGCGAAGTCCTTATGGTGGGGGAACTTCGAGGCCCGCATTTGGTGCTGGATAGAGCGCACCCGGCGCTCTACAGTCTCGGCGTCGATCAGTTGCTTTATCGCAGTGGTCAGACTTGGCGGCTTGCGCGCGGCCAGCAAAGCTTCGGCGCAAGCCGCCATTCCATACAGCCTCAGGGCGATCAGTTGGTCTATCAAAGCTTTCATGCGACGGCCTCCCCGGCAACGCACAGCGTCTCATAGCGCTTGCAGTCCGCTTCGGGCCGCAAGGTCAGTTGCGGATAGGCGTGGCTCTCGCCCCATGGCGCGATGACCGGCTCCACCAGTTGGTTGATCAGATTGATGATGGCCGGAAGGCGCAGCGTGTTCTGCTCCACGGCCAGTTCACAGGCTATCTCGACCACCTCGATCCCGTGATCCTGGGCCAGCAGGAGCAGATCGACAAACTCCCGGTCCCCGCCTTTGCCGGCCATGTAATGCGCCCTGACCCGGTGCATCGCCTCAGGCAATTGCCAACCCACAAAGGGCGCGCCATCTCTCAGCGCGCCGGGCTTGCGGTCGAGTAGGGGCAGGTAATGCCAGGGCTCGAAATAGCTGGCGTTGCGGGTAAAGCGGCGCTTGTGCTCGGCAATCACATTCTGCCCTGACACAACCACGATCCGGTCCGCATAGGCGCGCAGAGAGACAAGCTCCCCGGCGAACCGGGAGGGGACGCTATAGCGATTGGTGGCATATTGGACCAGACAGGTAGAGCGGACACGAGCGGCCTTCTCAACATAGCCGTCAAAAGCCCGGCCCAGGGGACGCAGTTCGGCGCACTCGTCTGCGAACACGTCCGAGATCTTGCGATCCGATTGTTCGGGGTGGGCGCGATTCGCCAATTCCTCGCAGCGCAGACGCAACCAGCCGTTCAGCGCATCCAGATCGTCAAAGGCGGGCTTGGGCGCAAACAGCTGTCCCCGCAGGAACCCAACCTGGTTCTCAATCTGACCCTTCTCCCACCCCGCCGCGGGTGTGCAAGCAACCGGTTCCATCACATAGTGGTTCATCAACGCCAGAAAGCGCGGATGGAACACACGGTCCTTAGAGCGCGAAACATAGGTTACCATCGTCTTGGGGTTGTCGATGATCACCCGGCGCGGTACGCCGCCATAGAAAGACATCGCCCGTGCAAAGGCGTCCAGCACCATCTCCTGAGATTCGCTGGGATAGGCAACAACAAAGGGCTTGCGGCTATGACATAGGCGGAAGTGGGCAACCTTTACCTTCTGCTCGACACCGCCCAGGACAGCGTATTCCGTGCTCCAGTCAAACTGGAGCGCGTCACCTGCCGTAAAGTGCAACGGAATGAACGCATCCCCCGATCCGGCGCCAGAACGCTTCAGGTCGCGGACAAACCTCTGAACCGTCGAGTAGGATCCGCTATAGCCTTCCGACACAAGCTGCTCATAAAGCTTCTTGGCCGTCCGGCGCTCACGGCGCGGGCGCCCCAGGTCCTGCTCAAAGAGCGCCCGAAGCCGGCTGGCGAAGCCATCGCTAAGCTTACGCCGGACGGGTGAAACGCGCCGCTGATAGCTCGGTGGATCGCCGTCCTTCAGATACTTCTTAATCGTGTTCCGCGACAAACCAGTCTGACGAGATACAGATCGGATACTCCGACCCTCCCGTAATATCCAACGTCGGATCTTCAATACGCTTTCCATCAATACCACCTGCTCTTTCCTCCGCACTGTTCCGTGCGGATGCTAGCGTTCCAGGTGGGTCAATTCTTACCGCTCATAACCCACCAAAGTGGGTCAGTTTTGCATGCCGATTCACATCCAAGACCGTCGAGGATGGGCCTGCGAGGCTTCTTTCAGTTGGCTCTATCCGGCTCGGCTTGGTTTCGATTTGGGGACGGCATGGCCATAGAAAATGAACTGATCCGTGCGGGTCTGGACCGGTTGAACGAGGGCTTCGGGATCTTCGATGCGGGGTTCGAGCTGGTCTATTGCAATCGTTTGTTCGGCAAGCTTCGGGACTACCCCGAAGCGCTGTGCCAGCCGGGAACGCCTTTGCCCTCGATGTTGCGTTTCAATGCCGAGCGCGGCGACCTGGGGCCGGGTGTGGTCGACGATCTCGTCGCCGCGCGTCTGGCCGAGGTCTCCGACGAGGACCACGAGATGGAACGCGAGATGGCCAACGGCCGGATTCTCAACATTCGTTACCAGCATCTCGATGATGGCGGCTTGACCGTCACCTTCCAGGACAAGACCGAGGAGCGGCAGGCCCAGCAGGCCCTGGCGGAGAGCGAGGCGCGCTATGCCCTGGTTTCTCGAGCCGCCCAGGAGGTGATCTACGAGTGGCACGTCCAAACCAACCGCTTCTTCGCCTCGCCACGGATCCATGATCTCGTCGATATCGCGATCAGCGAAACGGGCATTCGGGATTGGGACTGGATCGACTGGATCCATCCCGACGACGCCGAACACTACCGGTCGCGATTGCGGGACCACGTCTCCGGCGACGTGTCGAGCTGGGACTGCGAATACCGTGTCCGAGGGAAGGATGGCGGTTATCGCTGGATCTCCGACTACGGCACGTCGATCCGCGGCGAGACGGGCGAGGCGATCAGAATGGTCGCGGCGGTGCGCGATATCACCGACCTGAAGGCCGCGGAACAAGCGCTTGCCAGCAAGGAAGAGGAGTTGCGCCTGACATTGGACAGCTTGCCCGGATCCTTGATCTATACGGATGAAGATTTGAACATCGTCTTTTGCAACGATGGCTACCGCGACGTTTTCCCCGGGCAGCGGGATATGCTCCAGCCCGGTCGCAATTACGTCGATATGCTGACCCATTTGGCGAGCATCGGCGCCTATGGTGAAGGCACGGTCGAAAGCCTGGTGGCCGAGCGGATCGAAGGCATCAAAAATCCAACCGACAGGATCCACGAGACCCACTCTCCCGATGGTCGGATCTTCCGGGTCCGGCGCAAGAGCGTTGCCGGTGGCGGCACGGTCACGGTGGCGACGGACATCACTGATTCCCGGCACGCGGAAGAGAAGCTGGCCAGAACCCAGGCGCAGCTTCGCCTCGCCCTGGAAAACATACCGGGCGGTATAGAACTGGTCGACAAAGACATGAACTATGTCTTCTTCAACGACCAATACTGGCAGATGCACGACTACCCGGAAGGCCTCTTGAAGGTCGGTGGGCCGGCATCGGATGAAGTGGTCTTTCAGGCCGAGCGCGGAGATTACGGCGCGGGCGACGTGGCAACGCTGATGGCGGGTGCGCAGGAACCCTTCACCGCCGGCGAGCGAAACAGCTACGAGCGCACGCTGCCGAACGGCCGGACGATCAACTTCAACGTCGCCCCGACGCCGGATGGCGGCTACGTCACGATCGCCACCGATATCAGTGAACGCAAGAAGGCCGAAGAGGAACTCGCCGCCAAGGAAACCCAGCTTCGTCTCGCACTGGAATCGATGCCGGGCGGCATCGTTCTCTGCGACACGGAGCTGAACTACGTCCTCGCCAACGCGCGCTATGGCGAACTCTGCGGTATTCCCCAGCGCCTGTTGGCCAACCGCGGTTCAACCCGCGAGGTGATGCGCTTTCAGGCGGAGCGGGGCGACTTCGGTCCCGGCGACGTCGAAACGCTGACGAATGACCTATTCGACCTGTATCGATCGAGCGAACCGGTCAGCTACGAACGGTCCTTCGTGGGCGGCGACCGTACGGTCCAAATCGACTTGGCACCCACGCCGGACGGCGGCTACGTCAGCACCGTCATAGACATAACCGAACGGAAGGCCGCCGAGCAGGCCTTGCAGGAGCGCGAGACGCAGCTGACGGCGGCGTTTCAAGAGTTCGACGCCGTCCTCAGCCACATTGAATACGGCGTTCTGTTCATGGATTCGAACCTCAAGGCGCGCATCATAAATCGCGCCTTCGGGCGTATTTGGGGCATCTCGCAGGAGTTTATCGATACCGCGCCGGGAATGCGTGAACTGATCGAATACAACAAGGATACCGGCCTTTACGACATCGCGGCGGAGGCGTGGGAGGCGTGGATAGAGGCCAGGGTCGAAACCGTGCGCCAAGGCAACTTCGGGCCGGTGGATCTTCCCCGGGCGGATGGCACGATCATCCAATATCAATGTATTGCCCTGCCGGACGGCGGACGCATGTTGACCTATTTCGACATCACCGAGCTGAAACAACGCGAAATGGAGCTGATCGCCGCGCGCGACGACGCCGAGCGGACCTTGCGGGAATTGGAGCTGGCACAGGAACGCCTGGTCCAATCGGAAAAGATGGCCTCGCTCGGCCAACTGACGGCCGGCATTGCGCACGAACTGAAGAACCCGCTGAATTTCGTTAACAACTTCGCCCGCCTGTCGGACGAGATGTTGGAGGAACTGGCCGAGATTCTGGAAGGCCCCGTATCCGCCTTGGACGAAGAGATGCGCGAAGAGATCGGCGACCTCATGGAGACGACGAGAGGGAATCTGGCGAAGATAAACCAGCACGGCCGGCGCGCCGACGCGATCATCAAAAACATGCTCCTGCATTCGCGGGAAAGCTCCGGCGAGGCCCAGTCGGTCGGCTTGAACGGGCTTGCCGAAGAGGCGCTCAATCTCGCCTATCACGGTGCGCGGGCGGAGAATTCCGACTTCAACGTCGACATCGAGCGAGCTTTCTCGGAGGCTGGTGGCGAGATCGACTGTTTCCCGCAGGATCTCATGCGGGTCTTCCTGAACCTCATCTCCAACGCCATGTATGCCGCCAATTCCCGCAAGGCGTCGGGAGAGCGGCCGGGGCAAGCGCCGATCATCTCGGTACGAACAGGCGACGCCGACGGTTACGCCGTCGTCGAGGTCCGGGACAATGGCGGCGGGATCCCGGACGACATCCGCCAACAGATCTTCACGCCTTTCTTCACCACCAAGCCGGCCGGCGAGGGAACGGGCCTCGGCCTGTCGATTTCCTACGACATCGTCGTGAAACAACATGGCGGCGCGATGACGGTGGAGAGCGAGCCTGGCGAGTTCACGGTCTTCAAAGTAACCTTGCCACGGCGCATGGCAGCTGTGGCCGATTAGTGTGGAACGAGTGTAATGAGCGCACATATTTTGATGGTGGACGACGAACCGGATGCGGAAGAGCTGTTCCGGCAAAACTTCCGGCGGGAGATCCGCAAAGGTGCCCTTCGCTTCGACTTTGCCCGATCGGGCCGGGAAGCGCTGGACCTCTTGGCGTTCGAAGACCCGCCGCGTGTTCTATTGGTCTTGTCGGATATCAACATGCCGGGCATGACGGGCGTGGAATTGTTGGACGAAATCCGCCGGCGCTGGCCGAGCATCAAGATCTTCATGATTTCGGCCTATGGCGACGACTCGACCGAACGCGCCGTCCTGGAAAAGGGCGCCGAGCAGTTTTTCACCAAGCCGGTGGACTTCATGCAATTGAAGGAACAGCTGACGACCCTGGTCGAGGCCACAGGTTGATGGATGCCACGCGAATCCTCGTCGTCGATGATGAACCGGACATCGAAGACCTGGTGACACAGAACTTCAGGCGCCAGGTCCGCAAGGGCGAGCTGTCGTTCGTCTTCGCCCGGGACGGACTGCACGCCCTGGAGGTGATGCGGGAACATCCCGACGTGGCCATGGTTTTGAGCGACATCAACATGCCGCGCATGGATGGCCTGGCGCTCCTCGAGCAACTGAACGAGCGCTACCAGGACGTCAAAACCGTCATCGTTTCGGCTTACGGCGACATGGGAAATATTCGCACCGCCATGAACCGCGGTGCCTTCGACTTCGTCGTCAAGCCGATCGAGCTCGACGATTTGAGGACGACCATCGACAAGACCCTCGCCCACCTCGATCAGTTTCGCCAGCTGCAGCAGGACAAGGCCACGGCCGAAAAGGCACGCGCGACCCTGTCGCGATATTTTTCACCCCAGGTGGCCTCCGCCTTGGCCGAGGATCCCAATTGCCTGTCGTTGGGCGGCGAGCGCCGATTTGCCACCTTTCTCTTCACCGACCTCACGAACTTCACAACCCTGGTCGAAAGCACCGAACCCGATACGGTGGTCGAGCTGTTGAATCGATACCTCGATCAGTTGGCGCAGATCGTCTTCGCACACGACGGCACGGTGATGAAGGTGGTGGGCGATGCCTTGCAGGCGATTTTCGGTGCGCCGTTGGAACAGCGCGACCATGCGGAACGGGCCGTTGCCTGCGCCCTGGCCATCGACGGTTTCGCCACCGACTTCCAGGCCGAAATGAACGCCGAGGGCATCCCCCTGGGCATCACCCGTATAGGCGTCAATACGGGATCGGCGATTATCGGAAATTTCGGCGGCGCGCACTTCTTCGACTACACGGCCTACGGTGATGCGGTAAACATCGCTGCCCGGTTGGAGTCCGCCAACAAGCAGCTTGGAACCCACGTCTGCGTCAGCCAAAGCGTGGTCGATCTCTGCCCGGCCTTCAAGGGCCGGCCGGCCGGCAGCCTGATCTTGAAGGGCAAGACCCGAGCCCTTGAGGCTTACGAGCCGATGGCGGACGATCGCGCATCCAGCGAAGCGACGGCGCGTTACAGGGAAGCCTTCAAGCTACTCGAAACCGGCGACCCGACCGCCCGGCAGGCCTTTGCGGCCCTTGTTGGCCAGTACGACGAAGATCCCCTCACCATGTTCCATCTCGGCCGTTTCTATCAGGGCAGAGTGGAAGCGAGATCGAGTTCGACGCGAAGTGAAGGAAGAGGGCCATCCTTCACAAATGGCCCCTCGCCGTCCCGCCATACCAATTGTCGAACGAGGCCGCGAGGAGCGCCTTCACAAAGCCGCAACTCCATCGACGCGCCCATGACCCCGTGCCGCACCCCGTGCAAGCTCGCCCTCGAATAGCGGGGAGGAAGACGCCATGCGGGACCTGGCACGGCAATACGCATCTGAACGACATCCCGAAGCCGCACCTTAATGGGACCTCCCGCACCGGGACCTGACCCACGGCTCACAAGGCCGCGAGATATAAGGAATCGGGTAGGAGGGGTCCTCTCGGCGCCCCTCCTCCCACACCACCGGGCATACGTTCTACGTACCACGGCGGTTTCCGGTCAGTTGTAACGCGAGATACCTATCGGTCATAGGGACAAGCCCCTGGCCTTCGAACCAAGCCAGGGTCATGGCTTCGGTGGCTTGATAGCTGAGGGACTTGCGCCACCAGCCCTTGCCGGAGAGAGCCAAGATCCAGGCCCGCCGCTCGGGCACCCCGAGGCTTCGCAGGAAGTCCGCTTGCGCCTTGGTGCGCTTGCATTGCTTGAGCCGGACACAGCGCAGTTTTCGACGGATCCAGCCGTCGAGACGCCGAAGCTGGCTCGCGCAACGGGCATGGCGGAAGTACGTCACCCAGCCGGCGAGGAAGCCGTTGAGTTCGCCGACCATGCGCGCGAGGCTGATGCCCCGGTTGCGCCGGGTGATCTCGCGAACCCGTTGCTTCGCCCGCCGCAGGCTTTGCGGCGCGATGCCGAGCGATCCATCCGACAACAGCCGGTGGCCGAGGAACTTGCGGTCCCCGGCCGGAGCGACGGCACTTTTCTCCTGGTTGACCCGCAGATGCAACCTGCCTTGGAGGAATTCGGCGACCGAGGCCATCACCCGCTCGCCCGCCGCTCGAGTGCGAACGTAGATGTTCACGTCGTCGGCATAACGGCAGAAGCTATGGCCCCGCGCCTCCAGCATCCGGTCCAGATCGTCCAGTAGAAGATTGGCCAGCAGCGGCGACAGCGGGCCGCCTTGCGGCGTGCCCTCATGGCGCCGGATGCAGACGCCGGTCTGCATCATCCCCGCTTGCAGAAAGCGACGGATGGTGCGCAGCAGGCGCTTGTCGCCAATCCGCCCAGCCAGTCGGGACATCAGAATGTCGTGATTGACCCGGTCGAAGAACGCCTCCAGATCCAGGTCGACCACAATCCCGCGGCCTTCGGCAACGTACTTACCCGCTTGGGCCAGAGCATCGTGAGCGCTCCGGCCCGGACGGAAGCCGAAACTCGAAGCCGAGAAACCCGGATCGAGGATCGGCTGAAGGACGTGCAGGATGGCTTGCTGAACCAGACGATCCAGCACCGTCGGGATGCCCAATTGCCGCATCCCGCCTCCCGGCTTGGGGATCGAGACCCCCTTCACCGGTTGGGGCCGATAGTCGCCTCGCGACAACGCCGCCACCAGCGCGTCCTTGTGATCGACGAGCCAGAGCCGCAGGTCTTGGATGGTCATCCCATCCACGCCCGCCGACCCCTTGTTCGCCTTCACCCGCTTGTAGGCTTGGTTCAGGTTGGCGGAACTCACCACCCGTTCCATCAGGTCTTGCGTCAAGGCTCGTTGCCGGTCCAACGCCGTGCGCACTTGTGGCACCTCGCAGGCTCCAGTTCCGGTTCCGCCGTCACCAGGGGCCTCGGGGCGCAGCGCCTTCATCAGGGCCTCGTCGAAAAGGTCCAATTGATAGCCACCGCCTTGCTGCCGCTCCATGCTCATCGAGTTGGTCCAGACTGCTCCTTGCTATTCGGATTCGGCCCTTCGGCGCCTCGCGGCCCCTACTATGGCCTCGGCTGACTTCTCCACCGCCGTCGCTCCCCGTCGCCGGGTCGCTACTCGGTTCCCCCGAGAGCGCTGGAGATCTCCCTGGGTAAAACCTTGATCTTTCCGCCGGTCGCGGCCGGATTTACCAATGCGATGTCCGAACGACTATCGGGCATCGCCATCCATTGCTGGCTTACCCCATCGCACCGGCCTGATATCCGGTTTCTGTTCGTCCGCTCCGGATTTTGCCTCCGGCTTCCTCCCCACCCCACCTCGCGGCGACGCAGTTGCCTTCAGCTAACGGTTCCGGTCGTTACGGCCCGTAGAGAACTTCCATCTCCTAGATCAACGCCATGCCAGGCACACAAGGACAACCCTTGGTCCGGTCGGACCAAGGGTTGCCAAATCGGTTCGAGTGGGTCGACTTAGTACGGAGCGATGCGGACCCAGTTTTCGTTACCGGAAGCGATGTGCTTCGGAATGTCCGCGCGCCACTTCTTCTGCGCACCTTCGTGGACCTTGATGTACAACTTGCCGCCAACGATCTGCCAAACTTGCGGGTCGCCCGGGCGCTTGTAGTTCTGGGAAGCCGCCCACGCGCAGTAACCGTCGTATTGTGGCGTGTAAGCGGCCGGCTCGGCTTTGAACTTGTCACGGTTGGCTTCAGACGAAAAGAACCAGACCGCACCGTTCCAGAAGTGGTGGAACTTTGCACGTCCTTGAACGGCCTTTTCCTCCGTGAAGTAAGCAACGGTGTCGTATCCACCGATGGCAGTAGCCAACGTGTTGGTAGCATTGGCCACCTGATACTGGAAGCCGACGACGACCAGAATGGCGGCTGCTAAAAGTTTCTTGTGCATGACTCTCCTCATTCTTCCGATATCCAATCTCTGTGAATCGGCATGCAAAACTGACCCACTTTGGTGGGTTATGAGCGGTAAGAATTGACCCACCTGGAACGCTAGCATCCGCACGGAACAGTGCGGAGGAAAGAGCAGGTGGTATTGATGGAAAGCGTATTGAAGATCCGACGTTGGATATTACGGGAGGGTCGGAGTATCCGATCTGTATCTCGTCAGACTGGTTTGTCGCGGAACACGATTAAGAAGTATCTGAAGGACGGCGATCCACCGAGCTATCAGCGGCGCGTTTCACCCGTCCGGCGTAAGCTTAGCGATGGCTTCGCCAGCCGGCTTCGGGCGCTCTTTGAGCAGGACCTGGGGCGCCCGCGCCGTGAGCGCCGGACGGCCAAGAAGCTTTATGAGCAGCTTGTGTCGGAAGGCTATAGCGGATCCTACTCGACGGTTCAGAGGTTTGTCCGCGACCTGAAGCGTTCTGGCGCCGGATCGGGGGATGCGTTCATTCCGTTGCACTTTACGGCAGGTGACGCGCTCCAGTTTGACTGGAGCACGGAATACGCTGTCCTGGGCGGTGTCGAGCAGAAGGTAAAGGTTGCCCACTTCCGCCTATGTCATAGCCGCAAGCCCTTTGTTGTTGCCTATCCCAGCGAATCTCAGGAGATGGTGCTGGACGCCTTTGCACGGGCGATGTCTTTCTATGGCGGCGTACCGCGCCGGGTGATCATCGACAACCCCAAGACGATGGTAACCTATGTTTCGCGCTCTAAGGACCGTGTGTTCCATCCGCGCTTTCTGGCGTTGATGAACCACTATGTGATGGAACCGGTTGCTTGCACACCCGCGGCGGGGTGGGAGAAGGGTCAGATTGAGAACCAGGTTGGGTTCCTGCGGGGACAGCTGTTTGCGCCCAAGCCCGCCTTTGACGATCTGGATGCGCTGAACGGCTGGTTGCGTCTGCGCTGCGAGGAATTGGCGAATCGCGCCCACCCCGAACAATCGGATCGCAAGATCTCGGACGTGTTCGCAGACGAGTGCGCCGAACTGCGTCCCCTGGGCCGGGCTTTTGACGGCTATGTTGAGAAGGCCGCTCGTGTCCGCTCTACCTGTCTGGTCCAATATGCCACCAATCGCTATAGCGTCCCCTCCCGGTTCGCCGGGGAGCTTGTCTCTCTGCGCGCCTATGCGGACCGGATCGTGGTTGTGTCAGGGCAGAATGTGATTGCCGAGCACAAGCGCCGCTTTACCCGCAACGCCAGCTATTTCGAGCCCTGGCATTACCTGCCCCTACTCGACCGCAAGCCCGGCGCGCTGAGAGATGGCGCGCCCTTTGTGGGTTGGCAATTGCCTGAGGCGATGCACCGGGTCAGGGCGCATTACATGGCCGGCAAAGGCGGGGACCGGGAGTTTGTCGATCTGCTCCTGCTGGCCCAGGATCACGGGATCGAGGTGGTCGAGATAGCCTGTGAACTGGCCGTGGAGCAGAACACGCTGCGCCTTCCGGCCATCATCAATCTGATCAACCAACTGGTGGAGCCGGTCATCGCGCCATGGGGCGAGAGCCACGCCTATCCGCAACTGACCTTGCGGCCCGAAGCGGACTGCAAGCGCTATGAGACGCTGTGCGTTGCCGGGGAGGCCGTCGCATGAAAGCTTTGATAGACCAACTGATCGCCCTGAGGCTGTATGGAATGGCGGCTTGCGCCGAAGCTTTGCTGGCCGCGCGCAAGCCGCCAAGTCTGACCACTGCGATAAAGCAACTGATCGACGCCGAGACTGTAGAGCGCCGGGTGCGCTCTATCCAGCACCAAATGCGGGCCTCGAAGTTCCCCCACCATAAGGACTTCGCCACTTTCGATTACGGCCTAGCCGCCGTCACCCAAGCGCAAATCGACCCCTTCTGCTCAGGGCAGTTCACCCAGGAGGCCCACAACCTCATTCTGGTGGGCGGAACCGGTACGGGCAAAACCCACATCGCCATTGCTCTGGGGACGCTGTTGATCAATCAGGGAAAGAAGGTCCGTTTCTTCAACGCCGTCGATCTGATCAATGCGCTGATCAAGGAACAGGCCGAAGGCAACGCCGGCAAGATCATCCGGCAACTGACGGCCATGGATTGCGTCATCATCGACGAACTGGGCTATATCCCATTCCCCAAATCCGGCGGTGCGCTCTTGTTCCACCTGATCAGCAAACTCTATGAGAAGACCAGCGTCATCATCACCACCAATCTGGAGTTCGGGGAATGGGTCTCCGTCTTCGGAGATGCAAAAATGACAACCGCGTTGCTGGATCGTGTAACGCATCACTGCGCAATCATCGAAACAGGCAACATGTCTTACCGCTTCGCACAAAGCAAACAGCGACGACAAAAGTAGCCGCCCTGTAAGCAAAGCCCCAGGCTGATCCGCTATATGGAGCCAATCAGCCTGGGGGCTTTCATCGCAAAGGCGGGCAAATCAAAACGGGTCCTGTACAGATTGTTCTGCAAAAGGGGTTTCGTAGCTGGGGCACAAGTCCGGGCCGATGGGGTGGATGAGCTGCCTCCGGCTGGTCCGGGCTCTCGCGATCGAAATCCATGAGGACTGGCTGGATGCCAACCGCTAGCTCAACATGATCCATCTCAAGGAGAGCAAAAGCGAACGCATCCAGAAAGCCGCCTGACGGCGGCTCGGCATGCCTGGCGCTCCGAGCAATCGAAATCTCCGCGCCAGGCATGCCGGTGGCCCTCATCGGCAGCCATGACAAACTTGCAGAACAGTCTGGACACTACTTCAAAAGCTCATTGCCACTTCAAGAACCCCACCTGATCCCCACGTTCCGCCGCCGGCCCGGTTGTCCCGGTGGGCCCACAGGCCCCTCCCACGCGGCTTCGCTCCGCGTAACGCAAAGCGCTACACGAAGCCGCGCGGGGCCCTCCCGTGGACTACCGGGACAACCTCCGTCGAAGCAAGGGGGGGGGTCAATTTTGCACGCCGATAGGGGGTCAGAATTAAATGCTGATTGACACGCGGGGCTGCTCAGCGGGCCCGATTTCCGGACCGCGCCCTCACGTCGCCGCGATGCGTTCCCAGTGGATTTCGCGCTGCTGGACGTCGCCCCAGTAGCCGTCCATCGGCGGGCGGAGGATCAGGATCTCGCCGTCGAAGGCGACCTCGCGGACCTGTTCGGTGCCGAGGCGGGCCGGGTCGGAGGCGGCATCGACCCGGGTTACCAGGCGGCGGCCGTCGAAGGTGAAGTTGCCGCAGTAGGAGCTGTACTCGCGCGTTTCGCCCGCGGGCAGGACCGGGCGGCCGTCGGAGATCGCCGACATCATGCGGCCGTCGGCGGTCAGGACCAGGCGGCCGAGGACGCGCTCGCCGCCGAAGGGCGGTGGCAGGGGGCTGCCGTCGGCGGCGGTGGCGGTCGCGTGGACCAGTCGCCAGGTGCCGGTGATGTCGTGCATGTTTGCGTCTCCTCAGCTGCGCGCGGCGAGGCGCCGGCCTTCGAGAGCCTGCCAGACCAGCAGGATCGGCAGGCCGACGGCGACGGCGCGGGCGCGTTTGAACAGGCTGACGGCGAGGCCGACTTCCGGCCCGAGGCTGAGCAGCAGGGCGATCGCCGTGAAGCCGCCCTCCTGCACGCCGAGCGCGCCGGGGATGGCGAAGCCGGCGTTGCGAATGATCTGGCCGAGGCTCTCCAAAATCAGCGCCTCGGCAAAGCCGACCTCGATGCCGAGGAACCAGAGGATGGCCCAGACCTCGAAGGCGCCGGCGAGCCAGCCGACCAGGCGCCAGGCAGCGCAGGCGAGCACCGGGCCCCGGCGGCGGTAGATCGCGTCGATTTCGGCGTCGAGCGCCGCGGCGCCGCCCACCACCGCCAGCCAGCGCTGGCCGACGGTAAAACGGCCGAGGCCGTGCGCCATGGCGGCGAACAGGCCGCGGCGCTGGGCCGCGATGAAACCGGCAATCAGCGCGGCGAAGACGGCGGTGGCGATACCCGCGCCGAGCAACGTATCGCCGCCGCCCGCCCGCGTGCCGGCGAGTGCCAGCCCGAGCAGCGCGAAGACCACCAGCGTGGCGAGACCGAGCGTGAGATCGATGACCACGCCCGCGCCCGCCCGCGGTGCCGGCAGGCCGAGGCGGGCGAGGCCGAGGGCGCGAACGAACTCGCCGCCGACTTGGGCTACCGGCAGCAACGTGTTGACCGAGTTGCAAACGTAGCGCAGCCAGAACAGCCGGGCCCAGCCGGGCCGCGCCTCGGCCGGGATCAGGCGGCCCCAACCGATGGCGTCGACCAGCTGGATGGCGGAGAACACCGCCACCACGACCAGAAGGGCGACGATACCCTCGCCCCAGCCGAGCCGGGCGAAGAGCGCGGCGAGGTCCCCCGCCCCACTCCAGACCACCAGGGCCACGGTGAGGACGACGCCCAGCAGAAAGGCCAGCGCCACGCCCATGCGTCGGCGCGCCGTACTGCGCTTCGTCTCGGTATCGTCGTCATTCATCGCCGGGCGAGCCATAACGCAATTCCAGAATGATTCAAGGCTGGGATAGACTTCCCCTCGCCCTGAGTGCCTGGAGAGCCGTGCCATGAAGATCACCGACTACAAGACCTTCGTCGTCGGCACGCCGCCGCCGCATATCGGCGGGCGCTGGTGGGTCTTCGTCAAGCTCGTCTGCGACGACGGCAGCCACGGCTGGGGCGAGGTCTACGGCGCGCCCTTCAATCCGCACCTGGTCGCCGCCATGGTCGGCGACGTCGTCGAGCGGCACGCCATCGGCCACCGACCCTTCGACATCGAGCGGCTGTGGCGCACGGTCTATTCGCGCGGCTATACCCAGACCCCGGACGCCACCCTGGTCGCGGTGCTGAGCGGGGTGGAGATCGCCTGCTGGGACCTGATCGGCAAGGCGACGGGCCAGCCGGTGCACAACCTGCTCGGCGGCAAACTGCGGGAACGGCTGCGCACCTATACCTATATCTATCCCGAGCCGGACGATACCGGCGACGTCTACGCCGAGCCCGACCTGGCGGCGGCGCGGGCGGCGGAATATGTCCGGCGCGGCTTCACGGCGGTGAAGTTCGATCCCGTCGGCCCCTATACCGCCTACGATCCCCGGCAGCTGAGCCTAGAGATGCTGGACCACTCCGAAGCCTTCGTCCGCCGCCTGCGCGAGGCGGTCGGCGACCAGGCCGACCTGCTGTTCGGCACGCACGGCCAGATGACGCCGGCGGGTGCCCTGCGCCTGGCCAAACGGCTGGAGCCCTACGATCCCCTGTGGTTCGAGGAGCCGGTGCCGGCCGAACGCCCGGCCGAGATGGCCCTGGTCGCCCGCGGCACCTCGATCCCTATTGCGACGGGGGAGCGGCTGGCGACGAAGTACGCCTTCGCCGACGTGCTCCACCACCAGGCCGCGGCGATCCTGCAGCCGGCGCTCGGCCGGGTCGGCGGCCTGCTGGAGGCGAAGAAGATCGCCGGCATGGCGGAAGCGCACTATGTCCAGATGGCGCCGCACATGTATTGCGGCCCGATCAGCGGCATCGCCGACGTGCAGCTCTCCGCCTGCACGCCGAACTTCCTCATCCAGGAGAGCATTCTCGACTGGGGCGGCTTCCATTCGGAGATCCTGGTGACCCCGCCGCGCTTCGAGGAAGGCCACATTTTCCCGCCCGAGACGCCCGGCATCGGCCTCGAACTGGACGAAACCGTGCTCGAGGCCAACCCGTTCCAGGGGGACGGGCTGCATCTCGAAGTGAGCGAGGTGCCGCTGTGACCGCCGGGCCGTTCCCGCGGGAAATCCGCCACCTCCACCGCAAACGCTTCCTCCGCATCCGCTACGACGAGTGGAACCCGGCGGGCGAGCATGTCGTCGTCTGCGTTCACGGTCTGACGCAGAACCGCCTGCACTTCGAGCCGCTGGCCGGGCGGCTGGCGCGCCGGTACCGGGTCCTGGCCGTCGACCTGCCGGGCCGCGGCGAAAGCGATTCGTTGGACGATCCCGCCGACTACGGCTATCCGCTCTATGAAGCGGTGCTCTCCTCGCTCGTCGCGCGCAGCGGTGCGGCGACCGTCGACTGGATCGGAATTTCCCTCGGCGGGCTGCTCGGCATTCGCCTCGCCGCGGCGGCGGCGAGCCCGATCCGGCGCCTGGTTCTGAACGACATCGGGCCTTTCGTTCCCCGTGCCGGCCGGGTCGAGGGGGCAGACGTCTATGGCGCTGGTCCCCGCTTTCCCGACCTCGACGCGGCCATCCGCTGGCACAAGACCCACCGCGCGGAAATCGGCCCCATGACGGACGCCGATTGGGCGCGCGTCACCCGCTGGTCCCTCGTCCCCGACGGTGCCGGCTTCCGCCTGCACACCGACCCGGCGATCTGGGCCAATACCGGCCACGCCCAAGCAGGCGATATCGACCTCTGGGCCGAATGGGACCGCATCGCGCAGCCGACACTCGTCGTCTGGGGCCAGGAATCCCGCCTGCTGCGCGCCGGCGAGATCGCCGGCATGACGACCCGCGGCCCCCGGGCCGAGGTGCACGAAGTGCCGGGCGTCGGCCACCCGCCGCCGTTCATCGCCGAGGACATCCTCGAACGGGTCGAGCGGTTTCTGGATTAGGCCACCTCGATGACGATCTTGCCCTGCGCCGCCCGCGCCTCCATGGTGCGCAATGCCTCCGCCGTCCGCTCCAGGGGAAAGCGGTGGGAGATGTGGGGGCGGATCCGGCCGTCGGACCAGGCCTGGAACAGCGCCGCCATATTGGCCCGGGCGCCCTCGGGATCGCGGTAGCGGAAGGCCTGGTAGGCGACGCCGACCACCGAGGCGCCCTTCAGCAGGACGCGGTTCGCCGGCACCTGGGCGATGCGGCCGGCGGCAAAGCCGATCACCAGCAGGCGGCCGCCCCAGTTGATGGCGCGCATCGCCTGGTCGGTGAAATCGCCGCCGACGGTGTCGTAGATGACATCGGCGCCCTTGCCGTCGGTGAGCTCGCGGACCCGTGCGACCAGATCCTCCGCCGCATAGTCCACCGTCTCGTCGGCGCCGTGGGCCCGGGTCAGGGCCAGCTTGTCCGCGCCCCGGGCGGCGGCGATGACGCGGGCGCCCTTGGCCTTCGCCACCTCGATGGCCGGGACCCCGACCCCGCCGGCCGCACCCAGGATCAACGCCGTCTCGCCGGGCGCGATCTCGCCGCGGTCGACCAGCGCGTGCCAGACCGTGCCGCCGGCGATCGGAAAGCCGGACGCGACGTCGTCGTCCATGGCGCCCGGCAGGCGAAAGACATCGTCCTCCTCCGCGACCACTTCCTCGGCGAGGCAACCGACCCAGGGGTGGGCCGCCACCCGGTCGCCGGGGGCGACGGCCGTGACATCGGGCCCGACCTCGATCACCCGTCCGGCACATTCCATGCCGAGGGCGAAGGGAAAGGGCGCGCGGTATTGATACTTGCCCTCCAGCATCAACAGGTCGGGAAAGTTGAGGGCGACGCGGGTGACGGCGATGCGCACCGAGGTCGCACTCGCCAGCTCCGGCGGCGTCGTTTCCTCCAGGCGCAGACTCTCGGGTGGGCCGTATTCGTGGCAAAGCAGGGCCTTCATGGATGAATTCTCCGAACGGTGAACGCGGTCAGACAGGCAGGCGGAGGTGGACACGCAGGCCGCCCAAGGGGGAATCGTCGAGCACCAGCTCCCCCCCATGGGCGCGGACCGCGTCGCGGGCGATCGCCAGGCCGAGGCCGGTGCCGCCGGTATCGGGATTGCGTGAACTCTCCAGCCGATGGAAGGGACGGAAGACGTTGCGCCGCTCCGCCACGGGAATGCCGGGGCCGTCGTCGTCGATGGTGAGATGCAGGGCGCCCGCCTCCGACCAGGCCCGAAGCGCCGCGCGGCCGGCATAGCGTCGGGCGTTTTCCACCAGATTTGCGAGGCAGCGGTGCAGGGCATGGGGGCGGAGCTCGCCGGTGAGGTCGCCCTCGCAGGCAAGCGAGATGTCGGCGCCCTGACGGCGGGCGGCGGCGGCGACGTCCTCCAGCAGCCGGGCGAAGTCGATTTCCCGCGGCACCTCCCCGCCATCGCCCCGGGCGAAGGCGAGGTAGCCCTCAATCATGCCGCTCATCTGCTCGACGTCGCTGCGCATGCCCTGGATGTCGTCATCGTATTCCAGCATGGCGAGCGCCAACCGCATGCGGGTGAGCGGCGTGCGCAGGTCGTGCCCGACGCCGGCCAGCAGCTCCGTGCGCTCGCGGATCTGCCGTTCGATCCGCGCGCTCATCTCGACGAAGGCGGCGCCGGCCTGCTGAACTTCGAGCGCGCCCGACGGCTCGAAGCCCGCGATGCCCTGGCCCTTGCCGATCCGTTCGGCCGCGTCGGCCAGTCGCTGGATTGGATGGATCTGCCAGCGCAGGAACAGAATGGCGATGGCAAGCAACAAGACGGTCGAGCCGGAGACCCACCAGAGCAGGATATGCGCCGTCGAGGAGGTGAAGCGATGGCGCGGCACGACGGCTTCCAGCACGCCGCGCCGCATCGCGACGGTGATCGTGTAGGTCCGGTTCTCAGGATCGAAGCCGACGGCGAAGGGCGCTTCCAGGAACCGCTCCAGGCTGATCAGCAGGGCCGCCTGCAAGGGGGTGTCGCCGAAGTCGTGCGGGCCCGGCGGCAGCGTGCCGTCGGGATCGTGGCGGATGGCGATGCGCATGTGCCGGTTGGCCATGGCGACCATCTGGCCGAGTGCGACCTCGTCGCCGATCTCCTCGTAGGCGCGGCGCAGGAAGGCGATCTCGCCGGCCACCGCCCGGCTCATCCGCTTGGCCACCTTGTGCAGGTGATGATCGAAGAAGACCGCGCCGGCGATCAGCTGCATCAACACCACCGGCGTCACCAGAATGATCAGTGAGCGGGCGAACAGGCTCCGCGGCAACAGGGGCACGGCGGCGAGGCGGCGGAGCGCGCTCTCCAGCCCGCCGGCCCGTTCCGAGTTTGCTCTCACTCCGACCATAGGACGTATCCCTGCCCCCAGACGGTCTGCAGATGGCGGGGCGCGCGTGGATCCGCCTCGATCTTACGGCGAAGTCGGGTGATCTGCACGTCGACGGTCCGCGGATTGCCCTCCTCGCTGCCGCGCAGCAGCTCCTCGCGGCTGATCGTCCCGCCGGGATTGCGCGCGAACACCTTCAGCAAAGCGGCCTCGGCCGAGGTCAGACGGACCGGCCGGCCGTCTCGACGCAACTCGCCGCGCTGGATGTCGAAGACGCAATCGCCGAAGCGGACCCGCTCCCCCGGCGCCGCCTCGCCGGCGCGGCGCAGGATCGCCTCCAGGCGCAGCACCAGCTCGCGCGGCTCGAACGGCTTGGTCAGATAATCGTCGACCCCGCTTTCAAAGCCGCCGATGCGGTCGCTGGCCTCGCCCATGGCGGTCAGCATCAGGATCGGCGTCGTCCCGGTGGCGCGGATCCAGCGGGCGAGCGAGAGGCCGTCCTCGCCCGGCATCATCACGTCGAGCACGACCAGATCGAAGCGCAGGCCGGCGAGCTGGCGCCGCGCGTCCTCCGCATCGCGCGCGCTGGAGACGCGAAAGCCGTTCTCGACCAGATAGCGTTGCAGCAATTCGCGCAGCCGAATGTCGTCGTCGACGACCAGGGCATGGGCTCCCCGCGCTTGCGCCATCGCCGCCGCCCGGCCTCAGGGCCGCTCCAGCGCGCGGGCGACGCGGTCGCGCTCGGCCTCGTCGATCAGCCCCGTCAACACCTTGTAGTAGCCGGCCACCGCCTCCGCGCCGGCCTCCCGGTAAGCGCGGGCGACCCGAGCCCGCTGCGGGCGCGAAAGGCGGCGTTCGAGCTCGAGCCCCGCCTCGGTCAGGCGCAGCAGGCGGCGGCGGCGGTCGACGGTGTCCTGGGCCTGCGCTACGAAGCCGCGGTCGATCAGCTGGCTCAACACGCGGCTGAGGCTCTGCTTGGTGATGCGCAGGATGGCGAGCAGCTCGCTGACGGAGGTGTCCGGATTGCGGCCGATGAAGTGGATCGCCCGGTGATGCGCCCGGCCGAAGTGGTACTCGGTCAGGATGTCGTCGGGATCGCTGGTGAAGTCACGATAGGCGAAGAACAGAAGCTCGATCCCCTCGCGCAGTTCCTCCTCGCGCGGGAACGACGCGTCTTTCGAGGGGCTCTCGGGCATGGGCGGCGCTCCTGGCTGGCTTCCGTCAGTACCACTGTCCTTATAGCAGATGATGAAAAAATTTTGGTCAGTACTATTGACCTGTATTCGACCGAATGTTACTGATCCTCCACCCCTGAGGACACATTCGAACAAAAAGGCGCGACATCATGGCTGATATGTCCTACGACGAATTGGATGGTCAGATCTGGTTCAACGGCGAACTTCTCCCCTGGTCGGAGGCCAGGGTGCATGTCCTGACCCATGGCCTGCACTACGCCAGCGCCGTCTTCGAGGGGGAGCGGGTCTATGAAGGCGAGATCTTCGAACTGACCGCGCATACGGAGCGGCTGGTGAACAGCGCCAAGATCCTCGATTTCGAGATCCCCTATACGGTCGCCGAGATCGACGCGGCCTGCCGGCAGGTTGTAGCGGATAACGGCATCACCGACGGCTATGTCCGTCCGATCGCCTGGCGCGGTTCGGAGATGATGGGCGTCTCCGCCCAGGCCAACCGGATCAACCTGGCGATCGCCGTCTGGGAATGGCCGTCCTACTTCGACATGGAGGCGCGATTGAAGGGCATTCGCCTGCAGACCTCGACCTGGCGGCGCCCGGACCCGGCGACGGCGCCGGTGCATTCCAAGGCGGCGGGCCTCTATATGATCTGCACGCTGTCGAAGCATGCGGCCGAGTCGAACGGCTACGACGACGCCCTCATGCTCGACTGGCGCGGCCAGGTGGCGGAGTGCACGGGCGCCAACATCTTCTTCAAGATGGACGGCAAGCTGCACACGCCGACCCCCGACTGCTTCCTCGACGGCATCACCCGGCGCACGGTGATCAAGCTCGCCGAGGCGCGCGGCTACGAGGTGGTGGAGCGGGTGATCATGCCCGACGAACTCGCCCGGGCGGAGGAAGTCTTCGTCACCGGCACGGCGGCGGAGGTAACGCCGGTGGGCGTCATCGACGACATGGAATTCACCGTGGGCGACGCCTGCAAGGCGATGATGGAAGACTACGACGCCGTCGTCCGCCGCAAGGCGAACACGGGCTGAGGCGGGGCATCAGCCGGCCGCGGCGTGGCGCGGGAGTGCGGACAGTGAACATGCCGCAAAGAGCCGGCAGGTCCTCGCCAACACGATCCGCGCCGGCGGGCGGCATTTACTTGTTCCGGTGCCTCTCCATCCAACCGCGGGCAAGGCGTTGGGCCTCGTCTATCTCATCGGGCGTCATGGACTTCATGAGATCCTCCCGCGTCTCGGCCGCCGAGGCAGAAATCTCTTTCTCCGACGCAACGGCGAGGCTGAGCCACATGTGCGCCTGGACGAAATCCGACCGCACACCGCGGCCCTCATAATACATCGTGCCGAGATGGGACTGCGCATCGGCGTGACCTTGCTCCGCCGCTAGCCGATACCATTTTACCGCCTCGGGGTAATCCTGGGGGACGCCCCGACCATTGGCATACATGTCGCCGAGATTTTCGCGTGCGCCGGCATGATCCTGTGCCGCCGCCAGCCGGTACCATTTCATCGCCTCGGCGTGATCCTGCTTCACCCGACGGCCAAGGTCGTAGATGACACCGAGGTAGAACTGCGCGGTGGCGTCCCCATGCGCCCCCGCCCGTCGCCGCTCCTCCAACAGCTCCGCTTGCCATTCCGCGTCATTCTGCTCTGTCGCCCGATCCAGCAGGCGCAGAATCTCTGCGAGCCACTCCTGCGCCACCGCAGGCGGTGCGAACAGCAAGGCAACGATCATGATGGCGTAGCGCATGGCATTCTCCCGACACTCCCTGGCTAATCTGGCAGCTTGGCCAGGCCGGAACATTGATCAGGGTCAAAGAAAATGGCAACGACCGGCAGCCAGGATCAGGCGGCCTTGCCCTGTCGCTCCATGAACCGCCACGCCTAGCTCTATCCGGCGTCAGCTGAACGGCTTCCACAACACAATCAACATCGGTAGCACCGTGAGCGATGCCAGAAGAGCGATCAACATTGCCAGCGCGACGAACACGCCAAACGAAATCGTCGGGACGAAGTTGGAGAACACCAATATGGAAAACCCGATGATGATGGTCACCGTCGTATAGACCATGGCTCCACCGATGCTGGAGTGGCAAGCATGCAAGGTGCCTATATAATCATTGGTTCGAGAAAACTCTTCCTTGAAGCGGTAGATGTAGTGAATACCGTCGTCCACCGCGATACCGATGGTTATTGCGGCGATCGTGATCGTCATCATGTCCAGGGGAACGCCCACCCATCCCATGACACTCAAGACCACACCGGCACTGAGTAGGTTCGGCAGCATCCCAATAATCGCCAAAGTGAGGGAACGGAACAAGATCAGGAACATGATCGCAATGCCCAACATCACCACGCCTATGGTTTTGATCTGTGAATCGAATAAACTTTGTAGCATATTATTGTAGAGCACGATGAGTCCGCTTACGGTCACATCCTGCTTCTCGAAGCCGAGCTTTTCCTCCAAGTCACGACGCACCGTTTCGATCAGCTCATTTCGACGCAACCCCTCATGCGAATCCAACACTCGGGCGAAGATCCGTGCCTCGTTGTTCTCGATCGAAATATAGGGATCTATGAGGCTTTCTCTCACCTCAATAGGAAATTTTGTATATAGGATCGCCAGCTCCATTGCGTCTAGCTCCTGCTCGGTAATACCAATCGACAATGATCAGAACCCGATGGCCCATGATCTTCGTCCGATGGATTTGATTCTGTCCGGCTGTGCGATGAGGTTGTTCCAGGCCTTGCAGCAATGATCGGTGATGTCGTCCTGGTCTTCGAAGACGATGTCGGAGAGCCAGTTGTTTCGGATGTACTGCCAGACGTTCTCGGCAGGATTGAGTTCGGGCGATCTCGGCGGCAGCGGCAGGAGGGTTATGTTGGCCGGGACGTCGAGCCGTTTCGTGGTGTGCCAGCCGGCCCGGTCGAGCAGCATCAAGGCATGGGCTCCGGGTTGAACCTGGACGGAGATTTCCTCCAGATGCTGCTGCATGGCGGCGGTGTTGCAGCGTTGCTGGACGATGGCGGCGCCGGTGCCGCGCTCGGGGCAGATGGCGCCGAAGATATAGGCCGACTTGGTGCGCTGATCGTGCGGGGTGCGTGGCCGTGTGCCGCGCCGGGCCCAGCGCCGGGCATGCTTGTTCTTCTGTCCGACGCGGGTTTCATCCTGCCACCAGATCTCTATCCCGGTGCCGTCGGGGAGTGCTTTGCGAGCCCGCGCGACCAGCTCGGGGAATTTTTTTTGAAGTCCTCGATCACCCCCGGCTCCTGGGCGTGATGGCGCGGCCGCATCGTCATCCTGGCGAAGCCCATCGCCTTCAGCTCCCGGCTCACCGTCCGCTGGTCGAGCGTGATCGCGAAGCTCTCGCCGATCCAGTCGACCAGATCCGCTAGCCGCCAGCGCATGACGCCGTCGCGCGCCGGATCCGGTCCCGCTTCCACCCGGGCCGCCAAGGCGTCCCGTTGCGCCGGGTCCAGTTTCTTCGCCGCGCCCGGCGCCTTGCGGTCGATCAGGCCGGCCGGGCCCTCCGCGTTGAAACGCAGCACCCAGTCACGGATCACCTGAAGGCCGACGTCCCCCGTCCGCGCGGCCTCCGTCCGACTCCCGCCCTCGTAGATCACAGCAAGCGAAAGCAAGCGCCGGATCTGTTTAGCATCCCTCGATCCCTTGGCCAGACGTCGCAACGCCGCCGCATCGAAATCCTCGCGCAAGGCAATACCCCGACCCATGGTGATCCCCCTCTTCCGAATCACCACAATTGAGTCAGAAATCAGCCAGCAAGGGAATCCAACCGCGAGTTGACATCAATGTCGACTGGTATAAGAGCTTCGGCAACTCGAACCGACGAAGCGAGCGAGAGCACTTTGCCTATTTCGGGAAGTGCATTCAGATAGTCGTGCAATTCCTTTATGCGTTGAACCTTGGTGGTGGTGAACCAGTACTCCGGTGAATTGGCCAGCGCTTCCGCGTACTCACGTTCCAGCTGGATCTCATCCTCGGTCAGTCCCACAAGATCCTCGGGCCTCAGGATCTGTTCAGTCGCATCCTTGAATTTTATCAGCACTTCCAACGTCGTCGTGCCGCCAAGCTTCTCGTCGACAAGCTTGAGGCCTTGATAGATTTCAGTGTCTTCTTTGAAATAATTGATGAAACTATTCTCGACACGCAGCCGGGAAACTCCCGCGATACTCACGACAGTCAAGATCAGAACAAATACCAGGATCTTGTTGCCCTGTGTCTCTGTCAGACGGGCCAGGAATACGGGCGAGAGGAACCGGTCACTGGCGGTGGTGGGCTTCGGGTCGGCCCGCCCCAGCACAAGCAACAGCGTCGGAAACAGCAGAAACGAAGCGATAAATGTCACCGCCAAGCCGGCACTCATCATCCAGCCGAAGTCGATGACGGGTTTGATTCCACTCACCAACAGGGAGCTGAAGCCGATAATACTGGTTAGCGCGGTATACAGGCAGGGTTTCACCATTCTATGCGTCGTGGCTCTGACCAGTTCCAAGTGACTATCACCAGGTCGGTCCCGATTGATCTGCCGGTAACGCACGATCAGATGTATGTTCATCGAAATAGTGATAATCAACATGAGTCCCAGGAAATTTGACGAAATCACAGTGACCTTCCAGCCGATCAATCCCAGCACGCCGATCATAACCATCCCGGAATAGAAGCAACCGAGAAGGGGCAGGACGATCCAGCGCACCTCGCGAAAGATGCCGGCGAGAACAATAACGAGCAATGCAAGGACACTTCCGCCGAACACAACCAGGTCGTTGCGCACGAACGTCACCATATCGTCGCTAATCATCGGGACGCCGCCGAGATACGATGTGCCGTACTGGCGGTATGGCTTGATGATCTCCCTGATACGCTCGATATCGAGATGGCGTTGCCTGTTCAGTGCCTCGTAAGATTTATCATACTCGGCGCTGATTCGTTCGAGGGTCTTCGTCTCGCCAATGGTTAGCCCGGTGCCTCGTTGTCTTTCACGCAATTCGTATCGAGATCGGAGTAATTCATAATACTTCGGATCTTCAACCAACCCCAATAAAATAGCCGCCGTTTGGCCATCTGCGCTAATGATCAGATCACGGTATATAGGACTGGTGATCAGCTCACCCTTGGCCCGATCTCTGTCCACACCGGGCCCATCTAGGCTTACAAAATCACCAATGACCTGTTCGGGTTTAGTGCCCGAGTTGCGAAATAAGGGAGCATCGAGTATCGTGAACACCGTGGACACACTTGCGACGTTCTTGAGTTCTTCACGGAGTTTTCTCAGATTTTCCAACGCGGGGGCCGAAAATAGATCTTCATTGGGGGTGTATGTTACGATCAGCAAGTCATCGGTCGGATATCGTTCCTGTATTTGCCGAAAAACCTTTAGGTCAACGTCGTCTTCCAGCATCAAGGAATCGGCAGATGCATCCAGCTTGAAGTCTTTTGCGTGATAACTGAAGAACCCCAAGACCAAGAGGAGGGCAACCAAAACCGACTTGGGTTTACGAAGCACCAGAACGTCATAGGTCTGCGAGGTACGGGACATCATGGAGTTTCCCATTCGAGCAGCTCCAGTTCAGCCAGCCTCGGCCAAGCCCGCGCAATGGCTGGCCATAAGGCTCGCCTCCGTCGTCTCGGGAACGGCCTGTAGCTTAACAGGCGGACGCCATAGACTCGACCGTAATGCCGTACGGAGGAATAGGGTCATACCAGGGCGAACCCGATGACGGCCCCCCTGCCCGGAGGCAGTCGACGCCTCGATGCCGAATCGAGGCGTTGCGCGCGATCCCCCCACCTCTTGCCATACTAATATACCGGCCACCGCCATGAATCTCGGGGCTGCACTATTCCCGTCGTTCACCCCTCCGGCTAAACTCGCCCCACGTTAGGCGTATCCACACCTGCCCCGGCCGCCGTCGGCAACGCTCGACATCGCGTCGGCACTTCAAAACATGATGGGAGATGAAAGAGATGAGTACGATCACCGGTGCGACCCTGATGGCACGGAGCCTGAAACAACAGGGCATCGACCATCTGTTCGGCGTCGTCGGCTTCCCGGTCGGCCCGATCGCGGAAGCGGCGCAGAAGGAAGGCATCAACTACGTCGGCATGCGGAACGAACAGGCGGCCTCCTACGCCGCCCAGGCCTACGGCTACATGACCGGCCGGCCCGGCGCCTGCATCGTCGTGACCGGTCCGGGCGTCGTGCACGGCCTCGCGGGTCTGGCGAACGCACAACAGAACTGCTGGCCGATGATCCTGATCGGCGGCGCCTCGGAGACCTACCGCGGCGGCATGGGCGCCTTCCAGGAGGAGCGCCAGGTCCTGATTACCAGTCCGTTCTGCAAGTTCTCGCACGGCATCGAGAGCGTCAACCGCATCCCCTATTACGTCGAGATGGCGACGCGGCACTCGATCTACGGACGCCCGGGCGCCTGCTACCTCGATTTCCCCGATGACATCATTACCGGCGAATGCGAACTCGACGACATCATCCAGGTCGAGCGCGTGCCGGAGCCGCCGCGCATGATCGCGCCGGCCGAGAACATCGAGGCGGCCCTGGACGTTCTCGAGGGTGCCGAGCGGCCGCTCGTCCTGGTCGGCAAGGGCATGGCGTGGGCGCATGCCGAGGACGAGGTGCGTGACTTCATCGATCGCACGCAGATCCCCTTCGTCCGCTCGCCGATGGGCAAGGGCGTCGTTCCCGACGAGCATCCGCTCGCGGCCTCCGCGGCCCGGACCCTGGCGCTGCAGGAAGCCGACGTCATCTTCCTGATGGGCGCGCGCTTCAACTGGATCTTCCATTTCGGCCTGCCGCCCCGCTTCGCGCCCGACGTCAAGGTCATCCAGCTCGACATCGCGCCGGAGGAGATCGGCCACAACAAGCCCGCGGAAGTGGCGCTGGTCGGCGACGGCAAGGCGATCATGGGGCAGATGAACAAGGCGCTCGAAGGGCGGCAGTGGTTCTATCCCAAGGACGCGCCCTGGCGCTCGGTCCTCGGCGAGAAGATCTCGTCGAACGTCGAAACGGTTCAGGCCCGGGTCAACGACGATACGGCGCCCGCCGGCTATTACCGGGCTCTGCGCGACGTGGCGGCCTGGATGCCCGAGAACGCCATCCTCAGCGCCGAGGGTGCGGGCACGATGGATATCGGCCTCACCATGCTGCCGGTCGCCGACGCGCGGTCCTGCCTGAACGCCGGCACCTACGGCACCATGGGCGTCGGCCTCGGCCATGCGATCGCGGCCTGTGTCGTGCATCCGGACCGGCCGGTCATCCACCTCTCGGGCGATTCAGCCATCGGCTTCTCCGGCATGGAGATGGAGACGCTGGCCCGCTACAACCTGCCGGCCAAGATCGTCGTGCTCAATAACGGCGGCATCGGCCCGGGCATGCCGGAGATTCCGGAAGATCCGATGATGAAGATGAAGCCGAACGCGCTGATCTATGGTGCGCGCTACGACAAGGTCATGGAAGACTTTGGCGGCAAGGGCTTCTTCGTCGAGGATCCGAAGGACATCCCCGCCGCGCTCGATGCGGCGATGGCCTTCCCCGGCCCCGCCCTGGTCAACATCGTGCTCTCACAGAGCTCGTCGCGGAAGCCGCAGCAGTTCGCCTGGCATTCGTAAGACCTCGGGTCGCGTGCCCCTGGATCGCCGGAAAGCGATCCAGGGGCCGTGATCAGATGGCGCCTTCGTCGCGCAAGGCGGCGATGTCGGCGGGCGTCATGTTGAGCCACTGAACCAACACCTCTTCGGAATGCTGGCCCAATAGCGGGGCGGCGGTCATCGGCACGTCGCACTCCGACAGCTTGGCCGGCCAGGCCGGCATCTTGAAATCGCCCTTCTGCGGATGGGCGACGGTGCGGAAGATGCCGCGCGCCTCCATGTCGGGATCGGCATGCAGTTCCGAGGTATCGAGCACCGCGCCGGCGGGCACGCCAGCCGTCCCCAGCGCCTGCCAGGCCTCGCGCTTGCTTCGCCCTTTCGACCATTCGGTCAGGATCGCGTCCAATGCCGGTTCGTTCTCGACCCGCTTGAGGGGGGAGTTGAAGCGGGCGTCGTCCTTCAACTCCGGGCGGCCCAGCACGTCGCAGATGCGATGCCAGTGCTGCTCGTTGGCGCGACTGGCGAAGATGTAGACATAGTCGTTCGGCCCGCCGCCCTGGCAGGGGAAGATGCCCGAGGGGGCGGAGACGCCGGTGATGGTCTTGTTGCCGGTGCGCGGGCCGGGCTTGCCGGTGTCCGCCATGGTCGAATAGGCGATGCGCGAGTACTGGATCATCGCGTCCTGCATGGCGAGCTGGATCCGCTGGCCCTTGCCCGTGCGCATGCGCTGGATGTAGGCCGACAGGACCGAGATGCACATCACCATGCCGGTGCCAGTATCGCCGATGGTCGGGCCGGGCTTGATCGGCATGCCGTCACGCTCGCCGGTGATCGACAACAGGCCGCCCACCGACTGCCCGATCATGTCGAAGGAGAGATAGTCGGCGTGCGGCCCGTCCTGCGCATAGCCCTTCACCTGGGCATAGATGATCTGCGGATTGAGCGCGCTGACCACGTCGTAGCCGAGCCCCAGCCGCTCGATGGCGCCGGGCGCGAAATTCTCGATGAAGACGTCGGCATGCTTGACCATCTCCTTGGCCATCGCCAGGCCCTTTTCGGACTTCAGGTTGCAGGTGACGCTCTTCTTGTTGGCGTTGAACTCGAGGAAATAATGGCTGTCCTCGTCGCTGCCGGGCTTGCGGAAGCGTCCCTGGTCGCCCGAGGTCGGGTTCTCCAGCTTCACGACCTCGGCGCCGAGAAAGCCCATGGCCTCGGTGCACGAGGGCCCCGCCTCGAACTGCGTCAGATCCAACACGCGCAGCCCCGCCAGCGCGCCTTCCATGCCATTGCCAGACGTCATCGCCATACCCTCCCTCGAACCGATCGGTTCATCCAAATCGAACCCGGGCATTCTACACCAGGGTGCGCAGCATGACATTTCGTGGCGCGTCGAGGCTCGAGGACTTGGGGCGAAACGCAATCCTGTCGTAGGCTTCGACACCGCAACTCGGGACGCCGGCTCATGGAAATCGCAACCGAACGATTGATTCTCAGACCGCTGCAAATGTCCGACGCGACGGCCATCCGCGATTTGATCTTCAGCGATCCGGAAGTCGCCAAGGGCCTTGCGCACGACATCTCCCGTCCTTCCGCGCGGATGGCATTTGCGGAAGACTGGTGCCGCGATGTCGGCATCGACGGCGGCAATCAAGTCTGGTCGCAAGGTGGGATGGGCGGCTTCGCCATCACGGCCAAGCCCGACAACCATGATGCATTCGATGGCCTTCTCGGCGTCGCCGGGGTCTATGGCAGCGAGCAGCGCGACGGCCGATGGAACGGTGAGATCTTCTACGCCCTGGGTCGGGCGTTTCACGGCAAGCGGATCATGACCGAGGCCTGCGCCGCCATAAGAACGGCTTTCGCCGCCCTGCCGGGACCGGGCGACCTTTACGCGGTGTATTGGGAAGTTCTCAATCCGGCGTCAGGGAGGATACTGCGCCGCCTCGGTTTCGCCGACGAGGGTCACAAAGCCCTCCTGGACGAATACGACGAAGAGCGGGTGTTGTCGTTGCGGGACTTTGAGCTGTGGCGTGTGAGGCAGGCCGAGGATGCGATGCTTCCCGGCGTCGCCAAGGAGGCGGCAACGAAGCTCGGCCACCTGGCGCGCGAGGGGCTGCTGCGCCGGGAGGAAGCGCTGGGCGAACTCCACGACGCGATGTCCGGTCGGATGGACGTCGATGCGCTCGCCGCCGAGATCGCGGACGCGTTCGATCGCGGGAACGACAACCCCGGTATGGCGTATCTGAAGTTCTCTACCGATTAAGTTCTCTACCGATTAGCCCGCCATCCCGGCCGCCGGCTAATCCATCGAGACTTCCTGGTAACCGCCCGCCGTCACCTCTTCGCAGCGCCGGCGGAAGGCCGGGTGCCCGCCGCTGTAGCGCACGACCCGGCGGATATGCCGACCCTCGACATTGTGGTTGACCCCGGTCATCCAGGAATCCACCTCCGTGAACAGCAATCCATCGTTCACCTCGATGACATGATCGGTCCACGCCTTCGCCGCCGCCTTCGTCGCGTCGAGGCGGGTCATGCCGCGCTCCCGCCCGTGGCGGATCAGGTCGGTCACCCAGTCGGAGGTATACTCGACCGCCCGCGGGAAGTTGCCGAGCCCGGCGTGCGGGCCCATCACCATCAGGAAGTTGGGGAACCCGTCGACCAGAATGCCGAGGAAGGTCACCGGCGTCTCGGCCCACTTGTCCTTCAACGACACGCCGCCGACGCCTCGGATGTCGATGCGATCGAAGGCGCCGGTGATCGCGTCGAAGCCCGTGGCGTAGATGATCATGTCGAAGTCGTGCTCGGCGTCCGAGGTGCGGATGCCGTCCGGCGTAATGCATTCGATCGGCGTGTCGTTCAGGTCGACCAGCGTCACGTTGGGCTGGTTGTAGACCTCGAAATAGCCGCTTTCCATCGGCACACGGCGCGTCCCGAAGCCGTAAGTCACAGGGATCAGCTTCTCCGCCACGACCGGATCCTCCACCCGCTCGCGGATCTTGCGGGCGAGGAATTCCGACATCAGCCGGTTGGCCTCCAGGTCCGTCAGGACGTCGCGGAAATTGCCCATCCAGATGCCGAAGCCCGGCTCGCCGTAGAGTTTGTCCCAAAACGCCTCGCGCTCGGCTTCCGTGACCTCGAACACCGAGCGGGGATCGGGGGTGTGGATGAAACAGCCGACGGTCTCCTGGCAGCGGGCGAAGATCTCCGTGTAGTTCTTACGGATCTCGCTCATTTCCTCGGCCGTCACCTTGGAATTGTGCAGCGGTGCGGACCATTGCGGCGTGCGCTGGAAGACAGTGAGACTACCCGCCGTCTTGGCGACTTCCGTGATGGTCTGGATGCCCGTCGCACCGGTGCCGATGACGGCGATGCGCTTGCCCTCGAAACTCACCGGCTCGCGCGGCCAGTCGTGGGTGTGGCAGGATTGACCCTTGAAGCTTTCGATGCCGGGAACGCGGGGCATGACCGGGGCCGACAGGACGCCGACGGCGGTGATCAGGAACCGCGAGACGCAATGGCTGCCGTCGTCCAGCGTCACGTTCCAGCTGTGGCTGTCTTCCTGGTAGTGCGCCGCGACGACCCGGGTATCGAACTGGATGTCGCGCCGGAGATCGAACTTGTCGGCGACGTGGTTCAGATACCGCTCGGTCTCCGGCTGGCCGGCGAAATGCTCCTCCCAGTCCCATTCGTCGAGCAGCTCCTGGGAAAAGGAAAAGCCGTAGGACCAACTTTCGGAATCGAACCGGGCGCCGGGATAGCGGTTCCAATACCAGGTCCCGCCGACGCCCGATCCGGCCTCGAACACCCGTGTGGTCATGCCGATTTCCCGCAGGCGGTAGAGCTGATAGAGCCCGGACACTCCGGCCCCGATGACGATCGCATCGAAATCGACCGCCGTCTCTATGCGCGCCCGAAGCGCCGGTGCCACCGCGTCGTTCATGCGCCTCATCTCCCCCGATAGCCGCCGGTGTCCCCATCGGCGAGCGACGGGGCGTTCCTGGATCGTGGACAGAATAAACCGAAGGGCTGCACCTTGGCCAACCACGGCGCGGCCTTTGGGATACCGGTGGGGAGATGTTCCCGCCGTGCCGCATTCTGCTAGCATTGCCGGGTGGCCCCGGCGGCCATCGCGGGAGCGCGTTGCAAGAGGGGGCGGATTTGAGCGAGCGACCTTTACATTTTCGGACCCTCGCCGCCCTGTCGGCGGGGCTGCGGGCGGGTGAATTCTCCGCGGTCGAACTGACCGAGCATTTCCTGCGCCGCATCGACGCCGCAAACGGTGCGCTCAACGCCTATAACCTGGTAACGGCGGAGCGCGCCCTGGCCGAGGCCCGCGCCGCCGACGCGCAGATCGCGTCGGGCCGCGCGGTGGGCGCGCTGCTGGGACTCCCCTACGCGGTGAAGGACATCTTCGACGTTGGCGGCCTGCCGACCACGGCGGGCTCGCGGCCGCTCGAAGGCGCCATGCCGCCGGGCGACGCGCACGCGACCGGGCGGCTCGCCGAAGCGGGGATGGTGGTGCTCGGCAAAACCGTGACCGTCGAGTTCGCTCGCGGCATCATGGGCGTCAATCACATCCAGGGAACGCCGCACAATCCCTGGGCCGAGGTCGCCCACATCCCGGGCGGCTCGAGCGCCGGTTCGGCCGTTGCGGTCGCCGCCGGCCTGGCGCCGATGGCGCTCGGATCGGATACCGGCGGCTCGGTGCGTGTGCCGGCGGGCCTGTGCGGCACCGCGGGATTGAAGACGACGGTCGGGCGGATCAGCCGCCACGGCGTCTTCCCGATTTCCGAATATCTCGACACCGTCGGCCCGCTGGCCCGTTCGGTCGAGGATTGCGCCCTCGTCTACCAGGCCCTGGCGGGCGAAGATCCGCGCGATCCCAGCACCCTGGGCATCGGCCCTCACGATACGCTGGGCGCGTTGAAGGCCGGCGTGCAGGGACTGCGCATCGCCATGCCGCGCGATGTCGTTCTCGACGATCTGGATCCCGAGGTCGGCCGCGCCTTCGAGGCCGCCGCCGGCGTGTTCGAACGGCTGGGCGCGAGCCTGGTGGAGATCCCCTTCCCCGAGGCCGAACCGGCGCTCGGTCTCGGCCCGATCATCGCCGGGGCGGAGGCCTGCGTGGTGCATGAACATCGGCTCGCCGAGGCGGTCGACGAGATGGACCCCATCGTCGGGCCGCGCATGCTGGCCGACCGCGACATCACCGCCGTGCAATACATCAAGGCCTTGCGCACGGCTCGCGATCTGCGCCGCTCCCTCAGCCAGACGCTGCGCGACGTCGACGTGCTCCTGATGCCGACGACGGCCCGGCCCGCCTTGCCGCTATCGACGGTCGATGCCGATCTCGACACCCACGCCGGGCATGCAAAGGTCTATGCGCGCAACACCCGGATCGGCAACGTGTTGGACCTGTGCGGGATCTCGGTCCCCTGCGGCTTTAGCGAACAGGGGCTTCCCATCGGCCTTCTCCTCTGTGGCAAGCCGTTCACCGAGGATGTCGTCCTGCGCGCCGGATACGCCTACGAGCAAGCCACCGACTGGCACGAGCGAACACCGGACCTGGCCTGGCTGGCCTGAGTCGCGACCCCCTTCGGAATATCTCCTGCAATCGAGAGGAACGACAGCATGCTGAAGATCTACCATTCCCCCGGAACGCGGGCGTTTCGCGTCATCTGGGTGTGCGAGGAACTCTCCGTGCCCTATGAAATCGTGCCGGTGAACTTCGCCGCCGACTACCGCGCGACGCCCGAGTGGCGCGCCATGAACCCGGTCGGCAAGGTACCGGTGATGACCGAGGGCGAGATGGTGATGTTCGAGTCGTGCGCCATGATGCAATACGTCCTGGACCGCCACGGCGGCGGGCGGCTACAGCCGACGACGGACGACGCGACCTATGCCCATTATCTGCAATGGTGCTGGTTCGCCGAGGCGACCTTTGCCCGCCCGCTCGGCGAAATCGTCAACCATCGCCGCGAGTTCAAGCCGGAACTCGACGACGTCGTGGCCGAAATGAAGAGCCGGGCGACCGCCTGCGTCGGGGCACTCGACGCCGCGGTGGCGGACCGGCCCTATCTGCTGGGCGGAACCCTGAGCGCCGCGGATCTCAGCATTTGCTACACCATGCGCGGCTATCGCCGGATGGTGACGGAGGAGCTGCCGGCGAACGTGAAGGCCTATTTCGACCGGGTGACGGCGCTGCCCTCCTACGAGCGCGCGGTGCAGGCGGACGCGGATACGGCGGCGCGCTTGAAAGGCTAGCAACCTATCCGGCGGCCTTCTCGGCTTCGAAGAGGGTCGCCGCGTTTTCGGGCCGGGCGAGGATCTGTCGGGCTTCCTCGCAGTCAGCGTCGATCTGCGCCTTCAGCGATTCGAGCCCATCGAACTTCCGCTCGGGCCGCAGATGTTCGACGAAGGCGACGCGGACCCGGCGGCCGTAGAGGTCGCCGGAATAGTCGAGAATATGCACCTCCAGCACCACGCCGGTGCCATCGAAGGTCGGCCGCCGTCCGAGATTGGCGGCACCCGGATGCCATTCGTCGCTGCCGTCCTCGCGCAGCACGGACACCTGTACCGCATAGACCCCAAGCGAGGGCTTCAAGGCATCGGCATCGAGATGCAGGTTCAAGGTCGGGAAGCCGATAGTGCGGCCACGCCGGTCGCCGCCGCGCACCCGGCCCTCGACCTCCCACCAGGCGCCCATCAGTTCCGCCGCCCGGCGCACCCGGCCGCTTTCCAGATTAACCCGGGCAATGGTCGAGGAGCAGACGTCGTCGCCATGGGTCACCGGCTCCAGCACGGTGACGCCGAAGCCGTGCGTCTCGCCGGCGCGGCGCAGAACATCGACGTCGCCGTCGCGTTGATGTCCGAAGACGAAATCGTAGCCGACCACGACATGGCGGGCACCCAGGCCGTCGACCAGAACGTCCTGGACGAAACGCGCCGCCGGCTTTCCGTGCAGCGCCTCGTCGAAGCGAAGCGTGAACAGCGCCTCCACCCCCTCGGCCCGAAGCCGTCGGACCCGGCTGCGAAACGGCGTTAGACGGAAGGGCGGCGCATCGGGACTGAAGACGCGGCGCGGATGCGGCTCGAACGTCAAGGCGGCGAAGGGTCCTTGCAGACGGTCGGCCTCGGCCCGGCAGGCCGCGAGCAGGGCCTGATGGCCGCGGTGCACGCCGTCGAAATTACCGATGGCGACGGCCATGCCCTGAAAGGCCTCGGGCACGCCGCGATAGTCTCGAAACAGACGCACGAGCCGGCCCTCCCGGCCTAGGACGGGTCCCGGGCGGGCACCAGCAACAAGGCCTCGCCCACCACGACCTGCTCGCCCTTGACCACGCATTCCGTGCGCAGCCGACAACGCCGGCGCGCGCGGTCCACCTCCGTGACGACGGCGCGCGCGGTCACCGTATCGCCGGCCCGGACGGGCGCCGTAAAGCGGATGTCCTGGCTCATGTAGATGGCGCCCGGGCCCGGCAGCTTGGTGCCGACGACCGTGGAAATCAGGCTCGCCGTCAGCATGCCATGGGCGATGCAGCCGCCGAACTGGGTACGCTCGCCGAACTCGCGATTGAGATGCAGCGGATTGAAGTCACCGGAGATGCCGGCGAACAGCACGATATCCGCCTCCGTCACCGTGCGCGCGTAGGAGGCCCGCATTCCGGGCTCCAGATCCTCGATGTAATAGCCGTGGATCTCTTCGAACGCGTCGAGCGGGGCATCCGCCACCGCGCTGGTTTCGGTCATGGGCACATCCTTTGTCGGCGGTGGCGCAATCGGCGCGGCGCAATATAGGCGCGGCCCCCACCGCCCGCAACCGAACCCGGGCCGACCGGCCGGCTGTGGGCATTTAACCGTTTCTTTAGTCGCGCTCGCGAATAATCCGTCCAGCCGCACCCCCGCGGCCTCGATAACCGGAAACGGGCGTCCAGGCGCCTGGAACAGCAACGTGAAGCCAAGGAAGAGGAACCGGAGCCATGGCGGTGGACCTCAACATGCCGATCCTGATCGTCGACGACTACAAGACGATGCTCAGAATCGTTCGCAATCTTTTGAAGCAGCTCGGCTTCGACAACGTCGACGAGGCGACCGACGGCTCGGAGGCGCTGACCAAGCTGCGCGGCCGCAACTACGGCCTGGTGATCTCCGACTGGAACATGGAGCCGATGACCGGGTTCCAGTTGCTGAAGGAAGTGCGTTCCGACGCCAAGCTGGGCGAGACGCCCTTCATCATGGTGACGGCGGAATCCAAGACCGAGAACGTCATCACCGCCAAGAAGGCGGGCGTGAACAACTATATCGTCAAGCCGTTCAACGCGGCGACGCTCAAGACCAAGATGTCTTCCGTCATCGGTGAGTTCTGAGAACCGGGAGCGGGTTCATGTCCCTGTTGCAGCGCGCCGATCTCGACACCTCTCAGATCAACGAAAAGATCGAGCAGCTGGTCGACCAGTTTCGCGCCAATCGCGCCCGCGAAGTGTCGCTCGGCGATGTCGCCGCGGTGACGGAAGTGCTGATCAGCACGATGGAGCGTTACTTCGGCTCGATCGACACGGCGATCTGCCGCGAGTTTCGCGACATCATCCAACATATCGGCGAGGCGAGACGTGAGATCGCACAGTTGCGACCGAACGAGCTGAAGGGCGAGCGGAAGCGGGACGCGAGCTGGAGGCGATCGTTCAATCGACCGAAGAGGCCACCGGCACCATCATGGACGCCGCGGAAGAAATCATGGGCGCCGACATGTCGTCGTCCGAGGGGACGGACGCGATAAACGACGCCTGCATGCGTATCTTCGAGGCCTGCTCTTTCCAGGACATCACTGGACAGCGGATTTCCAAGGTGGTTTCCACCCTGACCTTCATCGAGGAACGGCTCAATCAGCTCGACCGCACCTGGGGACCGGAAATCGCCGACGAAGAAGACCCGGCACAGGCCAAAGAGGATGACGAAAAGAACCTGCTGAACGGCCCGGCATTGGCGGGCCACGGCAACGACCAGGACGCCGTCGACAGCCTGTTCGGCGAGGCGACGCCCGCCGCCACACTCTCAGCCGGCCCACCCGTGATCGCCGAGGTTCCCATCGAACCGGAGCCCGAGCCCGAGCCGGAGCCCGAACTCGAGGCCGAAGCCCCGCCGGAACCCGAGCCGGAACCGGAACCCGAACCGGAGATCAAATCCGGGCCCAGCACGACCACCGCGAGCCAGGCGGAGATCGACGCGCTCTTCGACTGAGAAGGCTTGCGCTCTCGACCGGGGGCCGGCAGTCTCGCCGGGTGATGAAACCGCTTTCCGCCTGTCCGACCGATGCCCTCGCCGGCGTTCGCCTGGTGTTGAGCGATATCGACGACACCTTGACCGATGACGGCCGCCTCGGCGCGCCGGCCTATGCGGCGATCCATCGCCTGACTGATTCCGGTCTCGCCGTGGTGCCGGTCACCGGCCGTCCGGCCGGCTGGTGCGACGCCATCGCACGGCAATGGCCGGTCGCGGCCGTGGTCGGCGAGAACGGCGCCTTCCACTATTCCTACGACTCGCGCGCCCGCCGCATGCACCGCCACTACGCCGTGTCGGCCGAGCAACGCGAAGACCACCGGCGACGCTACGAGGCCCTCGCGCGCGACATCCTCGCCGCCGTTCCCGGCGCCGCCATCGCCGCCGACCAGCCGTTTCGCGTTGCCGACCTGGCGATCGACTTCGCCGAGGACGTGCCCCGTCTCGATGCCGGCGCCGTCGACAGAATCGTCGAAATGTTCGAGGCCGCGGGCGCGACCGCCAAGATAAGCTCGATCCACGTCAACGGCTGGTTCGGCGCCCATGACAAGTTGACAACCAGCGAACATTTGTTGACAACCGCCTTCGGCCTCGGGCCCGGGGCATTCGACGGCCACGTCGCCTACATTGGCGATTCGCCCAACGATGCCCCGATGTTCAAGCGTTTTCCGTTGAGTTTCGGCGTCGCCAACGTGGCGGAGCACGGCACCCTGGTCGATCCCCCGCCGCGCTTCATCACCCCGTCCCCGCGCGGGGCGGGCTTCGTCGAGTTGGCCGAGGCGCTGCTGGCGGCCCGAGGCTGAGCGGCGGGTGACGACTTTGTTTCCAGGCCGCGGGTTGCCAAGCTCCGGGCAATTCGGCGACAAGCGTGACGGCGAAGAGGAGTGAGGGACCAATGTCGGAAATTCTGCTCGAGGGCGACGCGTCGGCAACACCGATCTGGCCCGTGTCCTGCGAGGGCCGCGACGCGTGGATCGAGAGCCGCCCGGAGGTGGATCGCAGCTGGCTCGCCGCAACGGGTTTCAAGGCCGAGGCGGGGGAAATCCGCCTCGTCCCCGCCGCCGACGGGACGATCGCCGGCGTCGCGCTCGGGCTCGGTGCAAAACCGGATCTCTGGACGTTCGGCGCGTTGGCCGATGCCTTGCCGGAAGGGCTCTATCGCTTTGTCGGGCTCGACGATGGGCTTGCGACCGCGGCGGCCTCCGGCTGGCTGCTCGGCGCCTATGCCTTTACCCGCTACAAAGACAAGACCGACAGCCTGGCACGGCTGGTGCGCCCCGAGGCGGCGGACGGCGAGCACGCGAAATCGATCGCCCGGGCCGCAGGCCTGGCCCGGGACCTGATCAATACCCCGGCCGAGGACATGGGACCCGAGCAACTCGCGGCCGCCGCCATGGGGTTGGCGGGGACGCACGGCGCCCAGGGCTCCGTCACCGTCGGCGACGATTTGCTGGCGGGCAACCTGCCGACGATCCACGCCGTCGGCCGCGCCGCCACGCGGGCACCGCGGTTGGTCGATTTTCAGTGGGGCGCGGCGGACGCACCGAAGCTGACCCTGGTCGGCAAGGGCGTCTGCTTCGACACCGGCGGCCTCGATCTCAAGCCGTCGAACGCCATGCTGCGCATGAAGAAGGATATGGGCGGCGCCGCCAACGTGTTGGGCCTGGCCTCGCTGATCATGGATGCCCGCCTGCCGGTGCGCCTGCGTGTGCTGATTCCCGCCGTCGAGAACGCGGTTGCCGGCAATGCCTTCCGGCCGGGCGACGTCATCCGGACGCGCAAGGGTTTGACCGTCGAGATCGGCAATACCGACGCGGAAGGCCGCCTCGTCCTCTGCGACGCCCTGGCACTCGGCGACGAGGAGGCACCTGACCTGATGATCGACATGGCGACCCTCACCGGCGCGGCCAGGGTCGCCCTCGGCCCGGACCTGCCCGCCATGTTCACCGACGACGACGCCCTTGCAGAGTCGGTCGCCCGCCATGCCAGCGCGCAGTCCGATCCGCTCTGGCGCCTGCCGCTGTATCAACCCTATGCCGAAGGCCTGAAGAGCCCCGTCGCCGACCTCAACAACGTCAGCGAGGGGCCGATGGCCGGCGCCGTCACCGCGGCGCTCTATCTGAAATCCTTCGTCGAAAGCGCCGGTTCCTGGATGCATCTCGACATGTACGCCTGGAATGACCGCAACCGGCCCGGCCGGCCGCGGGGCGGTGAAGCCCAGACCATACGGGGCCTGTTCGACGTCATTCGCGAGCGTTACGCGTGACGGCGATGACAGATGTGTCTGTCCTTGTTGCTTATTTAACCAAGAAAGAAGAATATTAGACTCGAAACTATGACAGAGGAACACGGGATTGCTCGAACGTGAGACGCTGCTCGGTCAATGGCACCGAGTCCTGAAATCGACCGTAGCCGGTCCAGGACCGGACCTCACCGCACGACAGCTCGCCTTGATGTTGACGGTCTATCTCGATCCACCGCCACACACGGTGCGCGGATTGGCCGCGACGCTCGGGATCTCAAAGCCCGCGGTGGTGCGTGCGATCGACACGCTTTCTCGGCTAGACTTCACCCGACGGCGGCGCGACGAGGAGGACCGGCGAAGCGTCTTCGTGCATCGTACCGTCAAGGGCGCCGTCTTCTTGAGTGAACTCGCCGAAGCGATCTATCGGGCACGCGAAAATGATAGTGAATGAGATCGACTTCGATCCCCGCGTAACACCGGTGCGCGACGACCTGGTGGCCGCACACCTGCGCGACCGCTATCCACGCCCCAACGAGGCGAGCGGCCGGCTCTGCCGGATCACGACCTCGCACGCACCGCTCTCCTTCCAACCCAATTCCGGCGCCCGGCGGGAGAGCGAATTGCTCTTCGGCGAAGGCTTTACCGTCTATGACGAGAAGGGCGGATGGGCCTGGGGGCAGGCGATACGCGATCACTACGTCGGTTGGGTGCCGGCCGACGCGCTCGGCGACGACGTCGGGACGCCGAGCCACGAGATCGTGGCGCCGGCGACGTTCCTCTATGGCGAGGCGGACCTGAAGTCACCCGCGCCGCTTCGCCTCTCGCTCGCCAGCTTGGTGGCGACGACCGGCCGGCGCGAAGGGGACTTTCTCGAGGTCGTTGGCGGCGGCTGGATCTACGTCGACCACCTGGCGCCGCGCGAAGTCGTGCAATCCGACTATATCGCCACTGGCCTGAAGCTCGTCGGCGTGCCCTACCTCTGGGGCGGGCGCAGCACCGACGGCATGGACTGTTCGGGTTTCCTGCAGATCGTCTTGCAACGCAGTGGCCTCAGCCCGCCGCGTGACAGCGACCAGCAGGAAATAACCGTCGGCCAGGCGTTCGACGAGATCGAGGATCTCGGCCGACTCAGGCGCGGCGACCTGCTGTTCTTCGAGGGCCATGTCGGGATCGTGCTCGACGGCTGGCGCTTCCTGCACGCCAACGCCTTCGACATGGCCGTCTCGGTCCAACGCCTCTCCAGCGTGGTGGACCGGGCCAAGGCCGCGGGCACCCCGCCGCGCGCCGCCCGCCGGATCTGGCCGGAAGCCGAACGCCGCACGACGGCGCGTCGCTGAATCGCGTCAATAGCCCCGTTCGAGGTCGAGGACACCCTCCATCGCCGCCCCCGACATGTGGGCGTTGAGATTGCGGGCGATGGCTTTGGCACAGGATTGCGGCACCAGCTCGCCGGCGACATGCGGCGTCATCACCACCTTGGGATGGCGCCAATAGGCATGCCCGGGCGGTAACGGTTCCTCGTTGAAGACATCGAGGAAGGCGCCGCGCAGGTGCCCCGAATCGAGAGCGGCCAGCAGATCCTCGTCGACCACATGGCCACCCCGGCCGAGATTGACCACCACCGCGTCCTCGGGCAGGGCCGCGATGGTGCGAGCGCCGATAATGCCACGGGTCTCGTCCGTCAACGGCAGCACACAGACGAGATAACGGCATTGCGGCAGCATCGCCTCCAACCCCGCCGCGCCGTGATGACAGATAATGCCCGCGACCTCGCGCGGCGTGCGGCTCCAGCCATGGACCTGGAAGCCGAGGACGCGGAACTTCTCCGCCACGTCCCGCCCGATGGCGCCGAGGCCGAGCACGCCGACATGCGTCTCCGGCGTGTAAATCGGCCAGCGGCGATCCCAGATCGCTTTCGGCTGTTCCGCCATGTATTCCGGCATGAAGCGGTGGAAGTACAGCACGCCGAGGATGGCCCATTCGCTCATCATGTCGCGCAGGTTGTCGTCCAGCATGCGGACGATCGGCACGTGCGTCGGCCGCTCGGGATCGGCCAGGATATGGTCGATACCGGCGGCGATGGAGAAGGTCACCCGCAGGTTGGGCAGGCTCGCCAGCAGCCCTGCCGGCGGTTTCCAGACCAGGGCGTAGTCGATCTCGCTGGGATCGCCGAAGTCCGGCGTGGTGCGGATTTCAACGTCCGGCAGCTGGCGCCGCAACTCGGCGACCCAGAGCTCGACCGGATCGTCGGGCGAGTGGAACAGCAGAACGGTCATCGCCTCACGCCTCGCCCAGCACGGCCTCGCGGAAGCGGATCTTGTTCGCGACCGCGTCGAGGGAGCGGCGGAACTTCGGCGGCTCCGCCGTCGAAACCCGCAGCAGAACGAAGGAGACGCCGTTCGAGTCGCGGAGCACGCGGGACGCCTCCGCCATCTCGCTCTCTTCCGAGACGCTGCGCACCGTGCCGATGCCGGCACCGCTTGCCATCACCGAGAGGTCGGTGCCGAGCGTCGTGTGGCTCAACTGATAGCCGGTTTCGCCGTAATGGCCGTTGTCGACGCAGACGATCGCCAGATTGGCCGGATTGCGCACCGCCGCCGTCGCCAGGGCGCCGACGTTCATCAACAGCTCGCCGTCTCCGGTGACGACCAGGACCTTCTTCTTCGGCTGCGCCAGCGCGAGGCCGAGACCCATGGACACCGCCCCGCCCATGGCGCCCGCCAGGTAGTAGCAGTTGGGCTTGCCGCGCGCGATGTTGGCGACGTCCTTGGCGGGGCCGGCGAGGCCGGTGACGACGATGAAATCGTCGAGGTCGCCGAGCAGCATCGGCACCGCATCGGCCCGGTCGAGACTGCCGACTTCATGTTCCTTGCTCATGACTTCTTCCTCCCCCTCAAAACGCCTTGGCGCCGATCAGGCGCTGCGAGAGCAGCACCATCGCGGCCTGGTCGGACTTGTAGGCCATGGTCGTGGCCGCGGTCATGCAGGGGATGACGTCGCTCGGCGTTTCCGCCTTCAGGCAGACCACGCCGCACGCCTCCAGCACCGGCTGGGTCGCCTGGCCCATGGGCATCTGCCAGGGGTTGCCCTCGCCGAACTCGCCGCGCATGGAGGCGATGCCGAGGAAGGGAAAGCGCCCGATCTGGGTCAGCGAGAACATGTTGATGCAGTTGCCGACGCCGCTCGATTGCACGAGAAGGACCGAACGACGGCCGCCGAGATGCGCGCCGGCCGAGAGCGCCACGCCCTCCTCCTCCGTGGTGAGCGCGATCGACTCGACGTCCGGATCGGCCATCGAGCGGTCGATCAGCACCCGGTGCCCGGCATCGGGCACATAGGAGAAGATCGTGATCTCGTTCTCCTTCAAAAACTCGTATAGCTCATGGGCCCAGGCGGGCCCGTCGTCGCTGGCTGTCATGTCGTGCCTATCCCTTCGTAGAGCGCGGCGGAGATTACCAGCGCGCGCGCGCCGATGCCATGGCGGGGCGCCGGCGAATGCCCGTTTGCACGAGTCGTCGGATGTCCTCAGCTTTGCAGCAGCAGCGGCACGGGCGCGGCGGTGGCGAGCTTTCGGGTGGTGCGGCCGAGGCCGAAGAGCGCATCCAGATGGTTGTCGCCGAAGGCGCCCATGACGATGAGCCCGGCATCGACCGAGCGCGCGGCCTGGATGATCGCCCGCCCGCGCCCCCGCGCCGTGAGGCCGGAGCCGTCATAGTGCCGGACTTCCGGCCGGATGCCGTGAAAGCCCAGATACTCGACCGCGTCATGAGGGTCGGCCTGGGAATTCTCGGAATTGGTGAACAGGCAAATCCGCTCGAACATGCCGAGGAGCGGGATGGACGAGCGCATGGCGCGGGCCGACTGACGGCTGCCGTTCCAGATCACGGCCGCCACGGTGCCGAGGCCGCCCTCGAGGTCCGGCGGCGTCACCAGGACCGGCGCCCCGGTCTCGAACAGCGCGGTGTTGAAGGCCCGGACCTGGCCGCTCTGGTCCTCGTCCAGACGCTCCACCACGGTCAGGTCGTAGGTCAGGCCGAGGCTGCGAATGGCATCATCCATCGCGCCCTCGATGCCGAGCCAGCGGGCGTTCGCCGCACCGCCCAGCACCTCGTTGTAGATCCGCCTGGCAATCGACTGATCGACCGCGCCGACATCGACACGAGGCTGCCGCGTGGTGGCCGCCGCCATCATCGCCTTCGCCCGACCGAAGTGAGGATAGACCACGTCGAGGTGTGCGCCGGCCCGTTCCGCCAGGGCGTGCGCCGCGCGCAGGCAGGACCGGTCGCTCTCACCGCCCGCGACGAATATCGCCAACCGTTTCACCGGGCACACCCCCCAACACCGTTCCTTATTCAGAGACTACACTATAGGTAGCGTACTGGGGAGCCTATTCATACCCGCCAGCCCGCCCGCTGTGGCATCATGCCCGGGTGTGAAACGGCGACGGAAGGCGATGACATGGCGGAACTGCAATCGCAATTTCTGGGCGAGCTGAGGATCGAGATCGGCGGCAGCCACATCTTCGGCGAAACGCCGCAAGGCCGGATGCGCCGGGTCGACTGGTTCGAGAACGGTAGCTTCCGCGGCCCGGGTATCCAGGCCGAGATCCTCAAAGGCAGCGCCGACGGGCTATTGCAACGTTACGACGGCGTCGTGCAACCCAATGTCCGCCTGGTGCTTCGCACCGACGACGATTGCCATCTCTATATCGAGTATCGCGGCTACCGCCATGCCGCGCCGGACATCATGGCGCGGATCGCGGCGGGCGAAATCGTACCCGGCGACCAGGTCTATCTGCGCACCGCGCTGTTCTTCGGACGGACAGCGAAAAATACGCGCAGCTCAACCGCACGCTCGCCGTCGGCGTCGGCCGGCGCGAACCGGACGCCGCGATCTACGAGGTCTTCGAAATCCTCTGAAACCGCTCATGACGGCACCGGGGCGTTGCGGTAGTCTCGGGGTCGATTCACGGCTGCGCCCGGGACTTCCATGCTGGATGGACATTACAAGGCGGTGACCGACCGTTTCTGGGAGGTGCTGGGCCGGGGCCTGGCGCGGACCGGAATCAGCCCGAACCAGGTCACGATGCTGGGCTTCGCGCTGGTGCTGGCGAATTGCGCGCTCTATCTCTGGCTGGAGAACCATGCGCTGTTTGCCGTATTTCTGGCCGTCGCCTTCGCTTTCGACGCGCTGGACGGCGCGGTCGCGCGTATCACCGGGCGGACCACGTTGTTCGGCGGCTATCTGGACGCCGTCATCGACCGCTACCAGGAGATCGCGGTCTTCATGTCGATCGCCGTGGTCACCGGCTACTGGTGGCCGGCCATGGCGGCGCTCACCGGCTCGCTCCTGATCAGCTACCACAAGGCCCGTGCGGCGATCGAAGTCCCGATCGACAACGTGAAATGGCCCGACCTGATGGAACGGCTGGAGCGTATCATTTTTATCTGCGTCGCCCTGCTGATCGAAAGCGCGACGCGAATTTGGCTGGATTTGGAGCCCTCGGCGCTCTATTACCTGTTGATCCTGCTCGCCATTCTGACCCATGCGACGGCCGTACAGCGGTTCCATCGCGCCCGGCAACAGATCGAGCGGCACGAGGAGGAGAGCGGCCCGGCCGCCTGAGGTCGCGCCGGCAAAAGCAAGCAAGGCCATGGCGTTCGAACTCGTAAAATTCTTTTATGCCGAGGTGCCGGGCGCCCGCGTGCGCATCATGGGCGCCTCCCTGGTTTCCGGTCTCGCGCGCGGCATGATCTTGACGACGATCAACGCCGGCGCGGCCGCCGTCATGGCCGGCCAGTTCGAGCATCGCCACTTCGCCGCCTTCATCTTCTTCGTACTGATCTTCGCGGCGGCCAACTACTATGCGCTCAGCCGCGCGCAGATAATGGTCGAGGAGATGACCAAGCGCCTGCGCATGCGGATCTCCGACAAGCTGCTCTATACCAACCTGCGCTTCGTCGAGACGCAGGGCATCGGCGACATCTACGCCCGCCTCACGACCGACATCACGCGGGTCGCGCGCTCGGCCATCAAGTTCCTGAACGCCATCCAGAATGTCGTCGTGGTGTTGTTCTGCCTCGGCTATATCGGCTGGCTGTCGCCGATCGCGCTCGGCTGTACCATTGTGTCGATCATTCTGGGCCTCGCCGTCTACCTCGCACAGGACCGCCGCGCGGTCGCCAAGGTCACGGCGGCGCGCGCCAAGGAGGCGGAGTTCTTCACCGGGATCAAGGACATTCTGGACGGCTACAAGGAGATCAAGCTGAACCGCGCCCGCCACGTGGCGATCGAACAGGGCATCGACGACGTTTCGGCCGATTATCGCGACCTGAACGTCGGCGCCGAGATCCTGTTCATCCGCGGCTTCATGACCTCGCAGATCTTCCTCTTCGGCCTGATCGGCGTGTTGATCTTCATCCTGCCGCAGACCCTGCCGGACGTCGCCGTCGCCGTCTTCTCCTTCCTCGCCGCGATCCTCTTTCTGGTGGGACCGATGGAGAACCTGGTGACCGCCCTGCCCCGCCTCTCCAAGGCGCGGGTTTCGCTCACCAAGGTGCGGGAGCTGGAAGCCGCCCTCGACGCCAACGTATCCGACGACGAAAACCGCGAGAGCGTCGTCCGCCCGCTCCGCTTCGAGACCCTGGCTCTCGACGGCATCGGCTTCGAATTCACGGAAGCGGGAAGCGACGACGTCTTCGACCTCGGCCCGATCGATCTGGAGATTCGCCGCGGCGAGGTCCTGTTCATCATCGGCGGCAACGGCTCCGGCAAGACGACGCTGATGAAGGTGCTGACCGCGCTCTATACGCCCTCCAGCGGACGCATTCTGATCGACGGCAGACCGTTGACGCCGATGGACCGGCAGGCCTACCGGGAGATGTTCTCCGCGATCTACAACGATTTTCACCTGTTCCGCCGGTTGCACGGCATGCAGGACCCCGACCTCGGCCAGCTCGACCGGTTGCTCAGCCTGCTGCAGCTCAGCCGTAAGACCCGCTTCGAGGGCGAGGCCTTCTCCACCGTTTCGCTTTCCACCGGACAGCGCAAGCGGCTCGCCTATGCGGTGGCATCGATGGAGGACCGCGACATCTTCATGTTGGACGAATTCGCGGCCGACCAGGATCCGGGCTTCCGCCGTTTCTTCTACAACGACCTGCTGCCGGAGCTCAAAGCCAAGGGTAAGACCGTCATCGCGGTAACCCACGACGACGCTTACTTCCACGCCTGCGACCGGTTGATCAAGATGGATTACGGCCGGATCGTGCAGGAAACCGACTATTCGGACGGCGTCGCCCCCGCCCTGATCGCCCGCGACGGCGCCCTGGTCGATCCCTCAGCCGAGGGCGAGCAGGTGAAAGAGATAGAGCGGCGGCGCGGCGAAGAGCAGTGAATCATAGATGTCCAGCGCCCCGCCATGGGCCTGGAGTACGGCGGGAAAATCCTTGGCACGGTAGCGCCGCTTGATCCAGCTGGTCGCCAGGTCGCCGGCGAAGCCACCGGCGAGCGCCACCAGGGTCGCCGCCACGGCCACCACCGACGAAAGCTCCAGCACCAGAACCCCCATGGCGAGCCCGGCGGCGAGCGCGCAGGCCAGGCCGCCCGCGAGGCCCGCCTCCGTCTTGCCCGGCGAGAGGCGCGGCAGGATCCGCCGCCGTCCGAACGCCTTGCCGAGCAGATAGGCGCCCGTATCGTTGACCTCGACCACCACGTAGGCGAAGGCGATCCAGGCGAAACCGTCCGGCAGGCGGCCGAGCAGTACCAGGGCGGCGACGAGCCCGCCCGGGATCGCCAGGCTGGCGGCCTGCACGCCGAACGGCCGGGCCGAAGGCCGCGGCAGCAGCACGCCCATCAAGATCGCCGCACCGGCGAGCGAGAACACCGCCAATTCCGGCTTCAGGCCGAAGACGGCCAGCACGATAAAGGCGCCGATGCCGAGTGCGGGCGGCGTCGATGCCGCGTTCGGCTTGGCGAGATGCAGCAACTCCCACTGCGCCCGGGCGGCCAATGCCAAAAGACAGACGAGATAGGCCCAGCCCCCGATATAGGCGGGCGCCAGCGCGAAGACGATGATGGCGAGCTGCAGGCCATAGAGCCGCCAGAGCTCGTCGGCACGGATCCGTCCCGGGGCCAGACGCGGCAGTATCGCCACCAGCACGGCACCGAGCAGCAACAGGGCCAGCACGAAGAGCCCGATCCGTTCGTTCATCTCGTGAGGGTCCCCCGCGTCGGCCGGGCGGAGTCTCGCATGCGGAGCCGGAGGACGAAAGGCCGCAAAAGCACCGGCTTCGAGCGCGTTTTCCCGTCGATCGGGATACCGCATTGCGGGCCGGCTCGCGATTGGCTACAAGGCGCGCGTTCCATCCATCCAATCGCGCCACCGGCGGGGAAACCATGGCCTCATATCAATACATCCACGTCATGCGGGACCTGAAGAAGGTCCTGCCCAACGGCAAGGAAGTGCTGGGCGGCATCACGCTCGCCTTCTTCCCCGGCGCGAAGATCGGCGTGCTCGGCCCGAACGGCGCCGGCAAGTCGACGCTGCTGCGCATCATGGGCGGCCTCGACACCGAGTTCACGGGCGAGGCCTTTTCCGCCGAAGGGGTCAAGGTCGGCCACCTGGCGCAGGAGCCGGAACTCGATCCGGCGAAGGACGTGCTGGGCAACGTTATGGACGGCGTCGCCGAGACCCGGGCGCTCATCGAGACGTTCGACGAGGTCAGCGCCCGCTTTGCCGAGCCCATGTCGGACGACGAGATGAACGCGCTGATCGAGGAGCAGGGCCGCCTGCAGGAGGCGATCGACGCCGCCGACGCCTGGAACCTGGAACGGCATATCGAGATCGCGATGGACGCGCTGCGCTGCCCGCCGGGCGATGCCGACGTCTCCACGCTCTCGGGCGGTGAGCGGCGACGGGTAGCGCTCTGCCGTCTGCTGCTGTCCAAACCCGACATGCTGCTGCTGGACGAGCCGACCAACCATCTCGACGCCGAGAGCGTCGCCTGGCTGGAACGCCATCTGCACGACTATCCCGGCACCGTCGTCGCCATCACCCATGACCGCTATTTCCTGGACAACGTCGCCGGCTGGATCCTGGAACTCGATCGCGGGCGGGGCGTTCCCTACGAGGGCAATTATTCCGGCTGGCTGGAGCAGAAGGAAAAGCGGCTGATCCAGGAAGGGCGGCAGGAGGAGGCGCGCCAGCGCCGCCTCGGCGCGGAGCTGGAATGGATCCGCTCCTCCCCCCGGGCACGCCAGACCAAGAGTCGCGCCCGCATCCGCGCGTATGAGGAGCTACTGCAGGCCGGTCAGGCCCCGAGCCAGGAAAAGGCGCGCATCTTCATCCCGCCCGGGCCACGCCTCGGCGACCTGGTGATCGACGCGGAGGGTGTGACCAAAGCGCTCGGGGACCGGTTGCTGATCGACGATCTCAGTTTCAAGGTTCCGCCCGGCGCCATCGTCGGCATCATCGGCGCCAACGGCGCCGGCAAGACCACCTTCCTGCGCATGATCACCGGGGAGGAGACGCCCGACGAAGGCTCGCTCCGCCTCGGTGAAACCGTACAACTCGGCTATGTCGATCAGAGCCGCGACAGCCTCGTCGGCGAGGCCAACGTCTGGGCGGAGATCTCCGGCGGCCTCGACGAGCTGGAACTCGGCAAGCGACGGATCGCCAGTCGTGCCTATTGCAGCTGGTTCGGCTTTCGCGGCGCGGACCAGCAAAAGCCGGTGCGCCAGCTTTCGGGCGGCGAGCGTAACCGGGTGCATCTCGCGAAGATGATCAAGTCGGGCGCCAACGTCGTCATGCTCGACGAGCCGACGAACGACCTCGACGTCGACACCCTGCGGGCGCTGGAGGAAGCCTTGCTGGAGTTCGCCGGCTGTGCCCTGGTGGTCAGCCATGACCGCTGGTTCCTCGACCGGATCGCCAACCATATCCTGGCCTTCGAGGGCGACAGCCACGTCGAATGGTTCGAAGGCAACTACGAGGCTTACGAGGAAGATCGTCGCCGGCGCTTCGGCGAGGACGCGGCGCAGCCCAAGCGGCTCAAATACAAGCCGCTCAGCCGATAGCGCGTCCTGCACAGTCGGTCGGCGGGCGCGCTTTTGCGCTATACTCCGGCCGGCACGAGGCTGTGCGGAGAATGGAACTGGTGGCGAAGCAAGCCGAGAGCAATGCGGGCGCGGTCGGTTGGACCAGCCAGGTGGCGGCAATGCCGAACCTGGGCGTGCCGGTGGTGCTGTTGCTCATGGTTTCGACCGTGATGATGGCGGTGCTCACCTTTGCCGGCGCCAGCAGCCTCGACAAGAGCGCGGAAACCTCGGCTCGCGCGCTCGCCCAATCCCTGCTGCTCGAGGCACGCAACGACCTCGCCACCTCGGTCGCTGAGATTGCCCGCGGCGATAGCGTGGCGGGGCGCCTCGACGCACCGGACGAGCTCGCGGCGTTTCTGGGGGGCCAGCTTCGCGAGCCTCTCGGCCTGGCGAGTGGTTGGATCGTCGACGATGACGGACGAACGCTGTTGGGCTTCATCGGCGATGCCATGAGCACCGCGGATCCCTTCCAACTCATGCCGTCCGGCCTCCGAGAAATGGTGGCGGCTGCGCGCGCCGCCGCGCTCGACGACACCCGGGCGACACACGGCCTTCTGTTGTTCAACGGAACGATACATGTCGTCGCGGCGGCGCGGATCGATGGCACCGGCATTCCGGATACCGGGACCCCGGTATTGATCTTCACGCGCACGCTCGACAAGCCGTTCCTGACCCGGCTGGAGACGCTTTATTTCATCGACGACGTCGAGATCGTCGCGACGCCCCCGATCGACATGATCCCGCCACCGCCCGGCCTGATCGATCCCCAGGGCAATGTGCTCGGCCATTTGATCCTGCCTCTCGCCCCGCCGGGAACCGATCTCCTGAAGCAAATCTGGCCGGCGGTCGCCAGCGCCTTCGCCTCGATGCTGTTGCTGGTCGGCCTGTTCGTCCGCCGCGTCGAGCGCAACCGTCAGCAACGCCGGCGGTTGGAAGAATCCCTCGACCGCGAGCGGGACCTGCGCCAATTGAAAAGCCGCTTCGTCAACATGGTCAGTCATGAAATTCGCACGCCGCTCACCACGATCCGCGCGGCGACGGATTTGCTGAACCGTTACGGCGATCAGATGGATTGGGACGAGCGGCAACAGGAACTGGCGGCGATCCAGCACGAGGTCGGCGTGATGACCGAACTGGTCGAGGACGTCATGGTCATCGGGCGCACCGAGGGGGAAGACTTCAGCCTGCGCCGGCGTCCCATCGATCCGGCCGTCTTCGTCCAGGGATTGTGGGACGAACTCTCGCACGGCACGCAACGCAAACTCGATCTCGAGGTGCTGGGGAATACCGACGAAATCGAGCTGGACCCGACATTGCTGCGCCCGATCGTCTCGAACCTGCTGGGCAATGCCGTGAAGTTCTCCCCCGAGGATACGAGGATCGAGGTCTGCATCGAGAACGACGGCGCAACGCTGACCCTGCTGGTGCAAGATTACGGCATCGGCATTCCGGCCGATCAGCTGGAGGAGGTGCTGACGCCCTTCCACCGGGCCGACAATGTCGGGGCGATATCCGGCAGCGGACTGGGTTTGACCATCACCAAGCAAGCGGTCGAACGCCACGGCGGCACCCTGAACATCGAGAGCGAACTCGGCGCGGGCACGCGGATTACGGTCCAACTGCCGGTCGTCGAGGACGCAGCGATGGACGGCATGAAGGCGCAAGCGGAGGTGGCGTGACGCCATGGTCGAGACGACGAAAAAGCGGATCCTGGTGATCGAGGACGAGGAGGGTATTCGCGACCGGGTCGTCCGTATCTTAGGCTACGAGGGGTATGAAGCGCGAAGCGCCGCCGACGGCCTGGCGGGCGTGTCGATGGCGCACGCCTTCCGCCCCGACGTCATTCTCTGCGACGTGATGATGCCCGAAGGCGACGGCAACGACGTCCTCGACCTGCTGCGCGCCCATCTCGACACCGAGCTAATCCCCATCATCATGGTTTCGGCCGCGACCGAACGGGCCTCGATCCGCGGCGCCATGGAGAAAGGCGCCGACGACTACATCACCAAGCCTTTCACGACGGAAGAGCTGGTCGGCGCCATCGAGGCGCAGCTGCGCAAGCGTGCCGCGATCGAGCGTCGCTGACACGACGGCCGAGGGAACCGTTGCCAGCGGACGGGCGAGCCGATAAAGAAGCCCGCGCCACGGCCAGGGAGGAAACGCCATGCTCGGATTGATGCAGGATCGCCAACTGCTGATCTCGTCGCTGATCGATTATGCCGCCGAGTATCACGGCGCGACGGAAATCGTCTCCCGCACCGTGGAAGGTCCGATCCACCGCTACGACTACGCGGCGGCGCGCCGCCGTTCCATGCGCCTCGCCAACGTGCTGCGGGACCTCGGCATCGGACCGGGCGACCGGATCGGCACGCTCGCCTGGAACGGCTATCGCCACTTCGAACTCTATTATGCGGTTTCCGGCTCAGGCGCGATCCTGCACACCATCAACCCCCGCCTCTTCCCCGATCAGATCACCTACATCGCCAACCATGCCGAGGACCGCTGGCTGTTCGTCGATCTCACCTTCGTCGAACTGCTGGAAGGCATCGCCGACAGCCTCGACAGCGTCGAGGGCATCGTCGTCATGACCGACGAGGCGCACATGCCCGAGACCGCGCTGGCAAACGTCCACTGCTACGAGACGCTGATCGCCGGCGCCGCGGACGGCTTCGATTGGCCGGAATTCGACGAGAATACCGCCTCCTCGCTCTGCTATACCTCGGGCACGACGGGCAATCCCAAGGGCGTACTGTACAGCCATCGCTCGACCGTGCTGCACAGCTATGCCGCCTGCCTGCGCGATGTCGTCGGCCTCGGCGCCGACGATTGCGTGATGCCGGTCGTGCCGATGTTCCACGCAAATTCCTGGGGCATCGCCTATGCCGCGCCGATGTCGGGCGCCAAGCTGGTCCTGCCCGGCGCCCGCATGGACGGGGAGAGCGTGCATCAACTGATGTACGACGAGGGCGTCACCGTCTCCGCCGGCGTGCCGACGGTCTGGCTGATGCTGCTGCAGTACCTGCGCGATAATGGCAAGGACCTGCCCGACTTCAAGCGTTGCGTGATCGGCGGCTCGGCCGCCCCCCGCTCGATGATCGAGGCCTTCGAGACCGAATACGACACCACCGTCCTGCACGCCTGGGGCATGACGGAGATGAGCCCGCTCGGCACCGTCGGTATGCTGACGCCGGCCCTCGACGCCCTGCCCTACGCGGAACAGCTCGACTACAAGGAAAAGCAGGGCCGCGGCATCTACGGCGTCGAGATGAAGATCACCGACGATGACGGCAACGAGCTGCCGCGCGACGGCGAGGCCTTCGGCCACCTGATGGTGCGTGGCCCCTGGATCGCCCAGAGTTACTTCAAGGGCGAGGGCGGCGCGATCCTCGATGGCGACGGCTGGTTCGATACCGGCGATGTCGCGACCCTCGACGACAAGGGCTTCATGCACATCACCGACCGGGCGAAGGACGTCATCAAATCCGGCGGTGAGTGGATCAGCTCGATCGATCTGGAGAACCTGGCGGTCGGCCACCCGGGCGTCGCCGAGGCCGCCGTCATCGGCGTCGTCCACCCGAAATGGGACGAGCGGCCGCTGCTGGTCATCGTCCGCGCGCCGGGCGCGAGCGTCGAGGGCCCGGAATTACTGGCCTTCATGGCCGGCAAAATCGCCAAATGGTGGATGCCGGACGACGTCGTCTTCGTCGATGAAATCCCGCACACGGCGACCGGCAAGATCCAGAAGGTGGCGTTGCGCGAGATGTTCAAGGACCACCGCCTGCCGACCGTCGACGCCGCCGAATAACCAGTACCAAAGCCGGCACCAGAGAAGGAGAGCCGCCATGACCAACCCGATGAGCCTCGAAGGCCGCAACATCATCGTCACCGGCGCCGCCCAGGGCATCGGCCAGGCGGTCGCCCGCCTCGCCGCCGAGCTCGGCGCCAACGTAGCACTGGTCGACCTGAAGGCGGACGAGCTGAATGCCACGGCCGAGGCGATCGGCGGCGGCGCGCAATGTTTCGTCGGCTCCGTCGCCGACCCGGCCTTCGTTCAGCAAATGGTCGCCGACGTCGAGGCCCGCATGGGCCCGATCCACGGCCTGATGAACAACGCCGGCATCGTGCGCGCCGCAATGATCGAGAAAATGAGTTTCCAGCAATGGCAGGAGGTGATCGACGTCAACCTGACCGGCGTCTATCTCTGCCTGCAGGCGGTGGGCCGCGCGATGTTGCAGCGTGCCCGCGACGGCGAGGAGAACCCGGGCGCCATCGTCAACGTCTCGTCCGATGCGGGCCGGCGCGGCACCGTCGGCCAGGTCAACTACGGCGCCGCCAAGTCCGGCGTGCTCGGCATCACCATGAGCGCCGCGCGCGAGTGGGGCCGGCGCGGGATCCGGGTGAACTCGGTCTGCTTCGGCGTGGTGGCGACGGAGATGACCGAGACCATCCGCGGCGACAAGTTCCGCGATCAGTACATGGCGCAGGTCCCAATGGGTCGCTTCACCGATCCCGACGAAGTCGCGAAACCGGTCTGCTTCCTGCTGTCCGAGGGGGCGAGCTACGTCACCGGCCAGCACCTCTCGATCAACGGCGGCATGCATATCGGATTCTGAGCCTGATGACCGGCCCGATCCGGGCCGTGCTGTTCGACAAGGACGGCACCCTGTTCGACTTCGCCGCTGTGTGGACGCCCGCCTACCGGGCCGCCGCGCAGTCCTACGCGGCCGCCCTCGGCCGCCCCGACCTGACGGACGCGCTGCTGCGCGCGGCGGGCTATGACGTGGCCAGGGATCGTTATATCCCAGGTTCGGTGCTGATATCGGGAGACGCCAGCGAGATCTGCGCCGCCTTCGAGGCGGTGACCGGCCGGGCCCGCCCGGACCTCCTGGCCCCGACGGAAGCGGTGATGGACCACTGGTCCGCCCGTCCGCGGGCCCCGGTCTGCGATCTCGACGCGCTGTTCGGCGACCTCAAGGCCCGCGGCTTGGCGCTCGGCATCGCCACCATGGACAGCCGCGCTGCGCTTGCCGCCATCCTCGAGGACGCGTCTTGGCAGCGGCATCTCGACTTCACCTGCGGCTACGATTCGGGGCACGGCACCAAGCCGGGGCCGGGGATGGTGGCGGCCTTCGCCGCGGAAATCGGCGAGGCGCCGTCGACCATCGCGGTCATCGGCGATTCCCCGCACGATATCGCGATGGCGCGGGCGGCGGGGGCGGGGCTGGCGATCGCCGTGCGGACGGGGCCGACGCCGGATAGCGGCTTGGCGTTGGCTGACGTCATATTGGATGATATCGCCGGCGCCCTGGACTGGATCGCTGAATTCGGAGACCGGTGAGGAAATGCGGTCACACCAACGCTGTAACAATTTCGTGGCACGATGAAGATTCTTGGCCAACCCTTGCGCCGGGAGTGATGGCTGTCATTGTACCCAAGCGAGGATAGCCCCAGATTACCTGAAGCATGCCGTAAATTCGGTACAGACGGAGCCCGCGAGGAATGCGCACAACACCTTCCCCTCCCAGCCCCTCGGCGCGGAGCAACTTCCCAATCGGGAGCAAATGTGGTAATGTCGCGTTGGGAAATGAGGAGGGGTTGTCGTACGGTTCGAGAGGATCGATAAGATGACGCTTGAGAACAGCCGAAAGCCAGCGCCAGACGCGGGTGCCTTTTCGAAAAATTCGCGCAGCAAAGGCTTCATGCCTCGAATGCGCCGGTTTGCTCGCGACCAGAAGGGCGCGGGTGCGATTATGTTTGCCTTCGCCTTGCCGGTGTTGGTCGGCTTCACCGGCCTCGCGATCGAAGGCGGCATGTGGTACGTCGAAAACGCCGCTTGCAGGAGGCTGCGGACTCCGGCGCACTGACCGGTGCTTTCGAAGTCCGAAGTGATTCGTCGTTCTCGGCATCCGACTTGAAGTCGCCTGTCGAAAATGCGGTGCTGAAGAGCCATCAGCGGGTGGCAACGGGAACGCCGAGTGAAGTTCGCATAAATTATCCGCCGTTGAACGGTGAATTCACCGCGGATCCGGTTGCCGTTGAAGTCATCATCGATCGAAATCACGAGACCTACTTCCTCGATGTGTTGGGCAAGGCCTTCAGCACCATCCCGATCAATGTGCGGGCCGTGGCGACGCAGAACGGCGCCGGCGGTGTTGCGGACGCCTGCATTCTGGCGCTTGGTACCGGTGGATGTCCGGCCATCAGCGTCAACGGTAATGCCGAGATGAATCTGACAAATTGTTCGATGCACGCCAACGGTCAATGTGATCCTGGCGTGGAGATCGGCAACAACTCCGAAGTGGTCGCCGACTGCATCACCTCCAATACGGGCCTCGGCGACAAACTGGTGGAAAACTACGACGGGCCCATCGCGGACTACGTCCCTGGATCTAACAACGTCTACATGGACTGCGGCGTCATCGACAAGCCAGCCGGCAATATCGACGATCCGTTCGCGGGGTTGACATTCACTCCGCCTACCGGGGGCTGTAACACGTTCGCCTATCTCGACAAGCAGCACTGGCTGATCGACTTCGCGGAGATGCTCGACCCGATCGGCGAGGCGCGGGCGCATCACAAAGCAGGTCACAACAGCACGACAGGAACGACGACAACGACGACGACATCCGGCGGTGGCACACCGACGCAGATCGGTCCCGGCTACTATTGCGGCGGGGTGATCAACGGTGACTTCGAGCTCACGCCGGGCGTCTATTTCTTCGAGTCCAACATCACGTTCCACGGCGAGATCAGCAGCCAGGACATTGCGGGGGCGGACAATGACGGCGTTATCATCATCACGGTGGATCCGAGTGACGCCTCTGCGACCATCGACATCGACATCAACGGCAATGCGGTCACGCCGCTGAGTGCACCGTCGCGGGCCTTCATCGAAGCCAACGACGATCCCGGCGGACTCTTCGATGGTCTGGGTGGCGTGGTCAAGGCGGGAACGGCAGACGAACTCACGGGTGCAGGTGCCTGGGGCGGCATGTTGTATTATGGCGCGAATCCGGCGGGCAATTCTTGCTCAGCGTTCAACGGCACCTCGGAACTGGCCTTTAGCGGCGCTGTGTACCAGCCGGATGGCTGCGTCAGGTTCAACGGCAATACCGATGCGGCGGGTACCGGTTGCTTCATGCTGGTGGCCGAAGAGGTCATTGTTTCCGGTACCACCGGGATGGAAATCTCCAGTTGTGGTGCGGATTTCGGATTGCCGGGTGGCAGTTTTGGAGCCTCCGGTGTCCAGTCCGTCGGTTTGGTCGAATAGGTCGGATACGATGAACAGGCTCGAAACAGCGAAGATCTGGGCGAAACGGTTACGTTCCCTTCACGCGGACTGCCGGGGCTCCATTGCTGTCGAAGGGGCGTTCGTCATGATCGCCTTGCTCTTCATCATGCCCGTTCTGATCGATTTTGGACGCTATATCTATGTTCAGGTCGAACTGAAACAGGCATTGCGGGCGGGTGGTCAATACGCGCTCTACGATCACACGGCGAGCGCAAACGACGGCGGTATCGAGCAAGCGGTGATGAATGCGACTGGATTGTCCCTCGCCGCCGGAGATATTACCGTCGATGCCTTGTCCTGCGAATGCGCCGACGGCACCGCGACCGTGTGTACCGATGTCGGCGGATATACGGGTTGCGGTACCGATGGCGTGAATGTGCCCTCGCACTTCCTGACGATCCGCGCCAACGCGACATTCAGTCCTCTTTGGCCCATCGTCCCCTGGTTCCAGGAGACGATGACGATCAACGAAGGTCTGACGATGCGGGTCTTATGAGAGTTATAATGTGATGCAAACTCGACAATCTAATCGTGGTGTCGAAGGTCATCGAGGAGCAATTCTCGGCATACGACGGCTCGTCCGTGATGAAGAGGGTGCGTCCGCAGTCGAATTCGCCTTTATTGGGCCCATTATCCTCGTCATGATGATCGCGATCATCGAGTTCGGCCAAATGATGTTCGCCCTCGTGAACCTTCAGTTCACTGCCGATCAGGCCGGTCGGGAGGTCATGGCGCATTTCACCCGCGAGTATTTCACGGAAACCGATGCGGCGGGATGTTATACAAAGGCAGGTGAGGTTCCAACAACGACGGAATTCGGTAACCTGACGACTTGCGTCACCGGGGCGGTTCAGAGCTATATCAATGACAATATCATCGGCATGCAGGTCGCGGACATTACCGTCACGTCCACCGTTCCCGTCGCTCCGACAAGCACCGACGCTGGTGGGAATCCAATCAATGGACCGGGCTTCGTGAGGGTCCAGCTCAGCTACAATTACAGGTTCATCATCCCAATAATAAACAACCTGATGAATCGAGATATGCTGCTTTATGCTGAGACCCGTGTGCCTCTCGTTTGGTATCGGGCTTAACTGAAGGTGCACTGACCGGTCGTTCATGTCAGCATCTGAGCCCACCCGGATCTAGCGTAGTATGCCTGCAAGAGGCGACGACCCCCGCCCACACCTACCGCCCAGCTGCACCGACATGCGGATCAACGGCGTAGGTATTGTTTCGTTCTGCATCGCCCTAGGCTTCGTCGTCGCAACGCCCGACATCGATTTCGGGCATGGCGTCGTCATCCTCGTAGCTGCCTATGCCCTTCCGATCATAATCCTCGAAGCCCTGATCCTGAAGACCTGGGCGCGTTCCTCGACCGGCCTGGATTTCAGCCGGGGGCCGATACGCCACTGGCCGCGGATCGGAATGAAGATTCTTGGTGTCTATGCCACGTTCGGCCTCGTTTTTGGGTTCTACTGGGTCTTTCCCCATTACGACTTCGGCCAACGCGGCGACGTATCGTACTACTGGAACTTCCTGCGTGATTTTGCCCCGCTCTTCGTGTTGCTCGCACCCGTCTACGTCTGGCTTATCGATGGCTATCTGCGCCGTCCTCGTGACGTCTACTGGCAGGTCGGTGCCCTGCTCCTACTTCGGCGGTCGGAGGTCGACGGTTCGGAAATCGCCCAGCATCTGCTCGGTTGGCTGGTGAAAGCCTTCTTCCTGCTGTTGATGTTCAGCTTCACGGTGGATCATCTTAGGGGCGTCGTCGGCATCAATCTCTACCGTGAACCGCACAGCTGGCTCGGTGCTTACAAATTGGTTCACAGCGTCATTTTTCTGCTGGATGTCATTCCCGCGGCGGCGGGCTATTTGCTGACGTTCCGTATTTTCGATTCCCATATCCGCAGCACCGACCCGACGGCCTTCGGCTGGATGGTCTGCCTGATGTGCTACCCCCCGTTCTGGGGAACCTTCGACGTCGAGTTTTTCAACTACGGCGGCGGCGGGAATTGGGTAACGCATCTCAGAGACGCCGGGTTCCTCTTCCCGGTCTGGGGTGTGTTGATGCTCGGTTTCGAGAGCGTCTACATCTGGGCAACCGTGATCTTCGGCATTCGCTTCTCCAACTTGACTCACCGTGGGATCATCACCAAAGGCCCCTATCGTTTCACCAAACACCCGGCCTATGTCTCCAAGAACATCTCCTGGTGGCTGATCAGCATGCCCTTCATTTCCGCAGCACCACTCGAAGCCTTCCGCCTCTGCCTGCTGCTGCTCGGCGTCAACGCCATCTACTATTTCCGCGCCAAGACCGAGGAACGCCATCTCTCACGCGATCCCGCCTACGTCGCCTACGCCCTGGCGATGAACCAACGTAGCGTTTTCCGACCGTTGGCACGCCTGCTGCCCTTCCTGGTCTACAAGCCCAACCCCGTACCGCTTTCGCCGACGATGCCGGACATCGACTATGAGGGAACAACGACCGTGGCCAGACCCGGCGCCTGATCCGCCGTTCTTCCCCTCGCCGAAGTGATATGGTCGCCCTCGCCCTCAATCGGACAGATGCCCTTCGAGATGGACAACGCGCGCCCTGAGAGAAGGACCCTCCTCCCTCTGCTCTGCCTGACCATCGGCCTCAGTGCCGCGCTGGTCATTGCGGTGCAACCGATGTTCACGAAGATGGTGCTACCGCTGTTCGGCGGCGGGCCGGAGGTCTGGAGTGCGGCCGTGCTGTTCTTCCAGACCATGCTGCTTCTGGGCTACCTCTATGTCCACCTGACGACGCGCTGGCTGGGCGAGCGCCTCCAAGCCTACCTTCATCTTCTGTTGCTGGCCGGCGCGATCTGGATGCTTCCGATCGGTATCGGCGAGGGGTGGGATAGCGGCCATGAAACCTCACCGCTCTTCCGCCTGTTCGGGCTTTTCGCCACTGCTCTCGGCCTGCCCTTCCTCGCCCTCGCCGCCACCGCACCCCTCCTGCAACGATGGTTCTCGCTAAGCGGACATCCAGCGGCACATGATCCCTATTTTCTCTATGCCGCCAGCAACGTCGGCAGTATCGGCGCGCTGCTGAGTTATCCCCTGCTGCTCGAGCCGCTGCTGCGACTGGATGAACAGAACTGGCTATGGACCGGTCTCTTCGGCCTGCTGGCCGGCCTCGTCGTGCTCTGTGCGTTCCGGCTTCTGATCCGCATCCCGGAGGAAAGTCCAAGTCACGCCGCGGCGCCGGCCCCGGTGAGCTGGGCGCGGCGCGGGCATTGGATCATCCTCGCCTTTGTGCCCTCGACCTTGCTGCTCGGCGTCACCCGGCATATCTCGACAGACATCGCGGCGGTGCCACTGCTCTGGGTGATCCCGCTGACGCTCTACCTGCTCAGCTTCGTCCTGGTCTTCGCACGCAAGCCGCCGCTGAAACATGCCTGGATGGTCCGCGCACAACCCCTTTTCTTGACCCTCCTCGCGGTCACCTTCTGGTCCTCGAAATGGCCACCGGAAATCTATTTCACCATCCATGTCGGTACGTTCTTCGTCACCGCCATGGTTTGCCACGGCGAACTGAACGCCCGGCGCCCGGCGGCCGAGAACCTGACCGAATTCTATCTGTGGCTGGCCTTCGGCGGCGCGCTCGGTGGCATCTTCACCGTTGTCGTCGCCCCACTCGTTTTCGATCGGATCTGGGAATACCCCATCGCCCTCATCGTCGCCTGCCTGATCCGTCCATCCCGGAACGCACGAGAGGCGCGCCCGAACTGGCGAGACCTGCTCTGGCCGGTGGTGATTTTCCTGCTTTTCGCGTTGCCGCTATTGCTGAGTGGCGTGAAGGCTGCCGACTTCAGCGCTCTCGAGAGGATCAGCATCCTTGCCGGTCTGGCGATCGCCGTCTTCTTGTCACGGACGCGTCCGGTTCGTTTTGGCCTCGCTGTCGGCGTGGCGTTGTCCGCGACCCTGCTGCTCGTCTCATGGACCGGCGTGATCGAACGCGCCCGCAGTTTCTATGGCATCCACACCGTCGCCATCAGCAAGGACGGGGCCTATCGCTTTCTCATCCATGGAACGACCGTCCAGGGTGCCCAGCATGTCGATCCTAAGTTCCGCCGCGCGCCTCTCACCTACTACCACCGCGACGGCCCGCTGGGCCAATTGTTCAACGCCTATCCAGGTTTCGCCCAAGTCGGCGTCGTCGGCCTCGGAGCCGGAGCCTCGGCCTGCTATCGTCGACCGGGAGAAGCTTGGAGTTTCTATGAGATCGACACGAGCGTCATTGCCCTCGCCACGGACGCGCAATTCTTCACCTATCTCTCCGATTGCGCGCCCGAGGCACCGATTATTCCTGGTGACGGACGCCTGTCTCTGGCGAGAGAACCGGATGGCCATTTCGACTTCCTCTTCATCGATACTTACAGTTCCGATTCAATCCCCGTTCACATGCTGACCCGCGAGGCGTTCGCCCTTTACGCCCGCAAACTTCGCCCTGGCGGGCTGTTGTTGGCCCACATTACCAACCGGCATTTGTCGCTGGAGCCCGTCGTCGTCAATGCCGCCGCCGCGGCCGGACTGACGGCCCGCGTACAGACCTTCGAGGCCGAGCACACGGCGAAGCGCGACGGCTCCGATCTCGGGCGTGCCTATTCTTCCCAGTTCGTCGCCATGGCCCCGGATCCCGCCAACCTCCGGTTTCTCGATTCCAACCCGGCCTGGCGACGCACGTTCCCGACGGCCGGCCAACGCCCCTGGACCGACGACTACGCCGACCTCGTCGGCGCGCTCCGCTGGTAGCCCCTGGCCAAGCCCGCCCACCTGCGATATCCATAGCGGTGGAAGGGAATGTCGTCCGGTGGCGGCCCCGGTCTTCAAAACCGGTGAGGGGCGCGAGGCGTGCCTGGTGGGTTCGACCCCCACTCCTTTCCGCCAAACCATCCCCATCCGGTGATGAGCGCCGGGCGGGAGAGATCTGGGACCCGGTGGGTTCGCGCCGTGGGCGCGGCGGGCGGGGCTCGACGGCGCGGGATGTGCCGAGGACGATTGTCGACCAGAACCTCGTTTCGTCGACGACGGCCCGGCAGACCCCCGCGCCGCGCGTGACGACTGCCATGTCATGGCGGTGGTGCGCCGGCGCGAGGGTGAGGAAACGTGCAGCAATCGGTGCCTGTGGCCCGAGACATCGTTCTCGTCGGTGGTGGTCATTCCCATGTCGCGGTCGTCAAGAGCTTCGCGATGAAGCCGGTGCCGGGCGTGCGCCTGACCGTGGTCAGCCGCGACGTCGTGACGCCCTACTCCGGTATGCTGCCGGGCCTGCTCGCCGGCCACTACACCGCCGCCGAGGCCCATGTCGATCTTCGACCGCTCTGCCGCTTCGCCGACGCCCGGCTCTATCACGCCGGCGTCACCGAGATCGATCCCGACGCCCGGGTGCTGCGAACGGCGGACCGACCCGACATCCCCTACGACCTGCTCTCGATCGATATCGGCTCCAGCCCCGACGGCGGGGCGATTGCCGGCGTCGAGGCGGCGATCCCGGTGAAACCCGTCGACGGCTTCCTCGCGCGCTGGGCCGAGGTGGAAGAGCGCCTGCTGGCGCGCCGGGACGATGCCCCCTTCCGCCTGCTGGTAATCGGCGCCGGCGCCGGCGGGGTGGAGCTGGCGCTCGCGCTGCACTGGCGGTTGGAACGCGCGCTGCGGGCCCAGGGCGGCGATCCGGCGCGCCTGCGTTTCACCATCGCCGCGGCCGAGCCCGCACCGCTGCCGACCCACGCGCCTTCGGTGCAACGGCGCATGGCCGGGTTGCTGGCCGCCGGCAACATCGAGTTCCGCGCCGAGTGCCGGGTCACGGCGCTCGACGACGGCATCGCCCGCCTCGCCGGCGGCGAGGAGATCGCCTTCGATGCCGCCGTGCTGACGACGCACGCCAAGGCCGCCCCCTGGCTCGCCGACACCGGCCTGGCGCTCGACGCGGACGGCTTCCTCGCGGTCGGCGAAACCTTGCAATCGACCAGCCACCCGAACGTCTTCGCCGCCGGCGACGTCGCCGCCTTCCAGCCCCGCCCGCTGCCGAAGTCGGGCGTCTATGCGGTCCGCCAGGGCCCCTATCTGGCGGAGAACCTGCGCCGCCTGATCCAGGGCCGCGCGCCCAGACCCTATCCCCCGCAATCGCGCACCCTGGCGCTGATGTCGGGTGGCGGGCGGCATGCCGTCGCCTCCTACGGCGCGCTATCCCTGCAAGGCGACTGGGTCTGGCGGCTGAAGGACTGGATCGACCGGCGCTGGATGGCCAAGTACCAGGACCTGCCGGCGATGGACAGCGGCGAGGCGGGCGACGGCGACACCCTCGCCATGCGTTGCGGCGGCTGCGGCGCCAAGGTGGCGAGCGCGGTGTTGAACCGGGTCCTCGCCCGTCTGAAGGCGGGGCCTGACGGCGCGGCGATCGACCTCGAGCAACCCGACGACGCGGCCGTCATCACCACCCCCGCCAGCGGCCGGCTGCTGCAGACCGTCGACCATTTCCGCGCCTTCATCGACGACCCCTACCTTTTCGGGCTGATCGCCGCCAACCATTGCATGAGCGACATCCACGCCATGGGCGGCCGGCCGGTGAGCGCGCTCGCCATGGTCACCCTGCCTTACGCGGCGGAAGAAAAGCTGGAGGCGGACCTGGAGGCGCTACTGGCCGGCGCGCTTCGGGCGCTGGGGCGGGACGGTGCCCGGCTGATCGGCGGCCACACGGCGGAGGGCCCGGAACTCGCCTTCGGCCTGACCATCAACGGCGAGGTCGCGGCCGAGGCGATCCTGCGCAAGGGCGGCGCACGGGCGGGCGACGTGCTGGTCTTGAGCAAACCGCTCGGCACCGGGGCGATCTTCGCCGCCGACATGGCGGGCGAGGCGGAGAGCGCGTGGGTCGAGGCCGCCTTCGCCAGCATGACGGCCAGCAACGGCCCGGCCGCCCGGATCCTGGCCGCCGCCGGCGCCGGCGCCATGACCGACGTTACGGGCTTCGGCCTGCTCGGCCATCTGATCGAGATGCTGAAAGCCTCCGGCACGACGGCCCGCCTCGATCCCGCCGCGCTGCCCACCCTGCCGGGGGCCGACACGCTGCTGGCGCGCGGCATCGCCAGCACCCTGCACCCCGCGAACGAGGCCTTCGCCGAGGTGCTGGCGCGGGACACCGACGCACCAGCCCTGCTGTTCGATCCGCAGACCGCGGGCGGCCTGCTGGCGAGCCTGCCGGCGGCCGCGGCCGACGATGCGATCAAGCAACTCACCGCGGCCGGCGTCACGGCGGCGGCGATCATCGGGCGGGTCGGGGGCCCCGCGAGGCCGGGCGAGGCGCTGGTCTCGCTCACCCCCTGAACCTGTCCCCAACCCGGAGGTTGGACAGGGTCGCTTCTCCTCGATACGGTTCAATCAACCGGCGTGTCCGTGGAGACAGCTCGATGGGTCATGATCTACCGTGGCCATCCCTATCGCTGATGTCGTTGATCGACATCGCGCTTGTCGGCGGCTTTGTCGCGGTCCTCGTCCTCACCCGGATGCATCGCCGGCATTTGGGAAATCCCTCGGCAAAGACGGGCACGCTGTTCCTTGTTCTCGCCATGGCCGCGCTCGCCGCCATCTACGGTGCCGACTTCGTCAGCATGTGGGTCCTGCCCGGCCTGATGGGCGAAGCCGGCGCCATGGACGTGATGCTGCATCTGCACATCGAGTATGCCTGGTACGTCCATTTCCTGGCCTTCATCATGCTTTCCCTCGGCGTCGGCCTCGTGCTCAGATCCTTTGTCCACACCGCGAGAGCGGCGCAGTCGGAGACGGAACGCTTCGCCGACTTTGCCGAGATCTCGACCGACTGGTTCTGGGAAACCGACGCCGAGCACAAATACGTCTGGATGTCCGCCAACGTGGAGAACGTCACCGGGGTTCCGCCCGAGTGGCACTACGGCCGGTCGCGCCGGGAAATCGGCGTCATCGACCAACGGGATACGGACTGGAACGCGCACTTCGCCATCCTCGATCGACGCGAAGCCTACCGCGACTTCGTGCTTCTGCGACGGGGCCCGGACGGCGACAAGTGGATCCGTTCCGCCGGCATGCCGATCTTCGACGAGAACGGCGTGTTCAAGGGCTACCGGGGCACCGGCACGGACGTCACGGCCGAGGTGCAAGCGCGCCTGGATCTGGATCGGGAGCGGGACCGCTTTCGCATCGCCGTCGAGAACATGTCGGACGGCATCGCGCTCTTCGATTCCGACGGCCGGTTGGTCCTCTGGAATCAAGCCTTCGAAGACTTCAATCCGGAGCTCGCCCCCAACCTCGTGCTCGCCATGTCCTTCGAGGACATGGTCCGCGACAACCTGCGCCATGGCCGGATCAAGGATGCCATCGGGCGGGAGAAAGAATTCCTGCGCGAACGCCTGGCGCGGCATCGCTCGCCGGGTGAACCGCTGCTCTCAGAGCGGACGGACGGGCGCTGGCTGATGCTGCGTGAAGCACGCCTTTCCGACGGCTCGGCCATCCTCATCAATACCGATCTGACGGCGCTGCGCGATGCGGAGGAACGGTTGCGCCGCTCGCAACGAATGGAGGCGATCGGCCAGTTGACCGGCGGCATCGCGCACGACTTCAACAATCTGCTCGGCGTCATCCTCGGCAACGCGCAACTGCTCGAACGACAGACCGACGACGAAAGCTTCGCCGAAGGTCTGCGGCGCATCGTCGACATGGTCTCGCGGGGCTCGGCCCTGACGAGCCGCCTCCTGGCCTTTGCCCGTCAGCAAACGCTCTCGCCGCAAACCGTCGTCGTCTCCGAACTGATCGACGATGTTCAGGAAATGCTGGCCCGCACGCTCGGCGCCGCCATCGACGTCCGGGTCCACCTGCCCGGGGACCTCTGGCCGGCGCTGATCGATCCCGGGCAGTTCGAGAATGCGCTCCTCAACCTGGCGATCAACGCCCGTGACGCGATGGCGAACGGGGGCGAATTGAGAATCGAAGCGGCGAACGTGACGCTGGATGCGGACTTCGCCGAGGGTATCGACGGACTGGTGCCGGGCGACTTCATTCGCATCGCGGTGAGCGATACCGGGTCCGGCGTCGCACCGGCGAACCTGCCCCATGTGTTCGAGCCGTTCTTCACAACCAAGCCCGTCGGCGAGGGCAGCGGCCTCGGCCTGTCGATGGTCTACGGCTTCATCAAGCAGTCGAACGGCCACGTCGTCATCGAAAGCGAGGCCGGCGGCGGCACGACGGTCACCCTCTACCTCCCGCGCTCCACCCGCACCGAGACGGCGACGTCGCCCGCCGCCAAGGACGCAACCCGGGGCGGCGGTGGCTGCATCCTGGTGGTCGAGGACGACGCCGAAGTCCGGCGGATTCCGGCGCTGCTGCTCGCGGAAGAGGGCTACCGCGTCATCGAAGCGCGGGACGGCGCCCAGGCGCTCGCCATTCTGGACAGCGGCGAAGACGTCGACCTGCTGTTCACCGACATCGTGCTGCCGGGCGGGATCAACGGAGTCCAGCTATCCCAACTGGTTCGCCAGCGCCGGCCGGGCATCAAGGTCCTCTTTACCAGCGGCTATGCCGAGAGCGATATTTTCCACGACGGCAAGATGGAGCAGGGCGTCGACCTTCTCCGCAAGCCCTATACGCACGAAGATCTGCTGCAGGCGGTCGACGCGGCGCTGACGGCCGGCAAGGACGATGGCTAGGCAACGCGTTACCGGCTAGCATGCCGGTGAGACAGCAGAAGGGAGAACGGTCATGGCACTCGCGGAGGATCTGGGGCTGGCACGCGAGGTCGAAGACTTCGCCGGTGGCGCGGGCTATAGCGATGGGGCCTACATGCCGCTCGACGAGCTGGCGGTACCGATCACGGACTTCGGCTTTCTCCGGGCCGACGCCTGCTACGACACGGCGCATGTCTGGCACGGCCTGGCCTTTCGCCTCGACGATCATGTGCAACGCTTCCGCCGCTCCTGCGAGGCGCTTCGTCTCGATCCCGGCCTCGGCGACGCGGAGATCCGCGAGGTGATGATCCGCCTCGCCCAGCTCGACGGGCGGCGCGAACAGATGGTGCAGATCATCTGCACCCGCGGCCGCGTCTCGGCCGAGGCGCCGCGCGATCCCCGGCGCAACCAGAACCGTTTCTGGGCCTTCACCCGGGCCCTCGACGCCATCGATTCCAAGCTGCCGGAGGGCGCGCGCGGCCTCGGCGTCCATATCAGCGACATCCCCCGCATCCCGCCCGAGTCAATCGATCCCCGGGTCAAGACCTTTCACCGGGGCGACCTCACCAAGGCGCTGATGGAGGCGATGGACGCCGGCGCCGACACCTGCCTGGTCGTCGACATGGCAGGCAACATCACGGAGGGACCGGGCTTCAACGTCTTCGCGGTGGCCGGCGAGCGCATCGTCACGCCCGAGGCCGGCATGCTGGAGGGCATCACTCGCTCGACGGTGATGGAACTCGCCGGTGAGCTGGGCCTCGCCTCGGAAAGCCGGGCGATCTCGCCCGAGGAAATGCGCGGCGCGGATGAGGTGTTCATTTCATCGTCCGCCGGCGGGATCATGGCGGTGACCAGGATCGACGGCACCATCCTCTCGAACGGCGCGCCGGGCCCGGTGACGCAGCGCCTGGCCGAACGCTACTGGGCCAAGAAGACGGACGGCTGGCACGCGACGCCGATCCCCGGCCTCGCCTGACAGGGAAAGACCGGCCTTCGATGGAGTCCGCCGATCTCCGGATCTTCGAGGCGGTCGCCCGTCTCGGCGGCATGAACCGCGCGGCGGGCGAGCTCAACACCGTACAGTCGAACGTCACCGCGCGGATCCGCCGGCTGGAGGAACAGCTCGGCGTCCCCCTGTTCGAGCGCCACAGCCGGGGGGTGGTCCTAACGCCGGCAGGTGGCCGGCTGCTGCCCTATGCCCGACAGGTTGCCCATCTGCTGGAAGACGCCCGGCGCGCCGTCACCGATACGGGATCGCCCGCCGGGCGCCTGGTGATCGGGGCGTTGGAGACGACGACCGCGTTGCGGCTCGCCCCGGTGCTGGCCGATTTCGTCACGGCGCACGAACGGGTCGATCTCAGCCTGCGCGCCGGCACGACGGAGGAGCTGATCCACCGGGTGCTGGCGCGCGAGGTGGAGGGGGCGTTCGTCTGCGGGCCGGTGCGCCATCCCGACCTGGAGGAAACGACGGCGTTCGCCGAGGAACTCGCCCTGCTGACCGATGGCACGGTCGGCTCGCTCGACGCGCTCGCGGGGCGGGGTGAGGTCAAGCTCGTCGTGCTCCGCGCCGGCTGTTCCTACCGGTTGCGGCTCGAAGGCCTGCTGGCCCGGCGCGGCATCGTCGACTACCGGCTGCTGGAGTTCGGAACCCTGGAGGCGATCTTCGGCTGCGTGCGGGCCGGCCTCGGTATCACCTTGCTGCCGCGCCACCTGCTGGGCCCGGTCTGGGAGGCCCGCGGCATCGTCGCGCACGATCTGCCGCGGGACGAGGCACGAGTCGAGACGGTGTTCATACGACGCCGGGACGGTTTCCTCTCCAGCGCGATGCGCGCCTTCCTGGAGGCGACCCGGCACCGCGTCGCCGATGCCGCGGAATGACAACCTATCTCGAAAACCGATAGCTACGTTCGCAAATAATCGGTTTTCCGATCCCCTCGCCCGACCCATGTTCCCTGAACGATCCGGTTGATCGGAGGGCGCGCACCATGGCGATCCATCCCCGACGTCTCGCCGTCGGCGGCTTGCTGGCGATGGCCGCCGCCGTCGGCATCGGCCGTTTCATCTATACGCCGATCCTGCCGCCGATGGTGGCCGACCTGGGCTTGAGCCAGGGGCAGGCCGGCCTGCTCGCCGGGGCGAACTTCTTCGGCTATCTCGCGGGCGCGCTGGCCGCGGCGCTGGCCCGGCTGCCGGGCGGCACCCGGGGCTGGCTGCTCACCGCCCTGCTGGTGAGCGGCCTGACCAGCGCGGCCATGGGCCTGGCCGCATCGTTCCCGCTCCTGGCGCTGCTGCGCTTTGCCGGCGGCCTCGCCAGCGCGCTGGTTCTGGTGCTGGCCTCGAGCCTGGTGCTCGAACGGCTGAGTGCGGCCGGCCGTGGCGGCCTGTCGGCGGTGCATTTCGCCGGTGTCGGCGTGGGCATCGCGGCCTCGGCCGTCATCGCCGGCCTGGCGGGGCCGGACTGGCGGGCTATGTGGTTCGCCGGCGGCGGCCTCGCGCTGCTGGCGCTGCCCGTCGTCGCCCGGCTGGTACCCCCGGCGGAGCCGGGCGCCATCGCACCGACCCCGGGCGCCTCGTCCGTCGGGCTTTGGCCACTGGCCACGGCCTATGGCCTGTTCGGTTTCGGCTACGTCGTCACCGCGACCTTCATCGTCGCCATCCTGCGCGGGTCCCCCGGGCTCGAGTGCGCGTTTCGGAAAGTCCCGGACACCGATTACGGAAAGTCCTGGCCAGAGATTTCAGTAAGTCGTGGCCAGTGATTCCGGAAAGTCCCGGACAGCATCACGGGGCGATCTGAGTTCAGCTTTCGGGTGCGCCGTCTCGGCGTCTACCTCTTGGCTTTTGCCGGGAGGGGACATGCCCAGACGGAAGCAGACGAGACGAACGACGGTGAGAGATGCACGAACGATCCTGCGGCTGACGCATGACCAAGGCCTCTCGGCGCGAGAGGTGGCGGAACGGCTGAAGGTCTCCAAGACGACAGTGTCGACCTATTTGCTGCGGGCCCGCGAGGTCGGCCTTACCGCCTGGCCGCTGCCGGCGGAATACGAGGACGACGCGGTCCTGCAAGAGACGCTGTTCCGCCGCATGGGCCGGCCCCCGCGCGACAGGTGCGAGCCGCACTGGCCGACGGTCGCGGCCGAGCTGAAGCGCAAGGGGGTGACGCTGACCCTGCTCTGGCAGGAATACCGCGCCTCACATCCCGATGGCTACGGCTACACCTGGTTCTGCGAAGCCTTCACGGCGTTCAAGCGGCGCACCGGCGCCACCTGGCGCAACCGCCACGAGGCCGGTGCGGTCATGCAGACCGATTATGCCGGCCAGACGGTGGACATCGTCGACCCCGAGACCGGCGAGGTGCACGACGCGCAGATCTTCGTCGCCGTGCTGGGCGCTTCCTCGCTCACCTTCGCCACCGCCAGCCTGACCCAGCGCCTGCCCGACTGGGTCGCCGGACAATGCCGGGCGCTCGCCTACTTCGGCGGCGTGCCCAAGAGCATCGTCTGCGATAACCTCAAGGCCGGCGTCGCCAAGCCGCTCTGGTTCGAGCCGACCCTCAACCCGACCTTCGCCGCGCTCGCCGAGCACTACGACACCACCGTCCTGCCGACCCGGGTCCGCAAGCCGCGCGACAAGGCCAAGGTCGAAGTCGCCGTCCAGGTCGTCGAGCGCTGGATCCTGGCAAGACTGCGCAATACGCGCTTCTTCTCCCTCGACCAGCTCAACCGGGCGATCCGCGACCTCCTCGAGGAGCTCAACGAGCGGCCCATGCGCAACCTTGGAAAGAGCCGGCGCCAGATGTTCGAGGCCATCGAGCGCGAGGCCCTGGCACCCCTGCCGACGACGCCCTTCGAATATGCCGAATGGAAGACCGCCAAGGTCCATTCCGACTATCACGTCGACGTCGAGCGCAGCTTCTACTCCGTGCCGCACGGCCTGATCGGCCGCAAGGTCCAAGTCCGGCTCACTCACCGCACGGTCGAGATCTTCCACAACCACAAGCGCGTCGCCAGCCATCTCCGCCGCTCACCGCATGGCGGCCATGCCACGATCCCGGCCCACATGCCCAAGGCGCACCAGCGCTATGCCGAGCGAACGCCACAAAGCCTGATCGACCAGGCCAGCCGCATCGGCCCCAACGCCGCCCTCCTGGTCGAGCGGATGATCCGCGATCGGCCCCATCCCGAGCAAGGCTATCGCAGCGCCATGGGCGTCTTGTCGCTCGCCCGCCGATACGAACCGGAACGCGTCGAGGCCGCCTGCGTGTCAATCAGCATTTAATTCTGACCCCCTATCGGCGTGCAAAATTGACCCCCCCCCCTCCCTTGCTTCGACGGAGGTTGTCCCGGTAGTCCACGGGAGGGCCCCGCGCGGCTTCGTGTAGCGCTTTGCGTTACGCGGAGCGAAGCCGCGTGGGAGGGGCCTGTGGGCCCACCGGGACAACCGGGCCGGCGGCGGAACGTGGGGATCAGGTGGGGTTCTTGAAGTGGCAATGAGCTTTTGAAGTAGTGTCCAGACTGTTCTGCAAGTTTGTCATGGCTGCCGATGAGGGCCACCGGCATGCCTGGCGCGGAGATTTCGATTGCTCGGAGCGCCAGGCATGCCGAGCCGCCGTCAGGCGGCTTTCTGGATGCGTTCGCTTTTGCTCTCCTTGAGATGGATCATGTTGAGCTAGCGGTTGGCATCCAGCCAGTCCTCATGGATTTCGATCGCGAGAGCCCGGACCAGCCGGAGGCAGCTCATCCACCCCATCGGCCCGGACTTGTGCCCCAGCTACGAAACCCCTTTTGCAGAACAATCTGTACAGGACCCGTTTTGATTTGCCCGCCTTTGCGATGAAAGCCCCCAGGCTGATTGGCTCCATATAGCGGTGAGCTTGCCCCGATTTCGTGGACATCCGATCCTTTGGGAAGGAGGAGCCCACGATGTCCCGAAAACGAGCACCGTATCCGCATGAGTTTCGCAGCCAGCTTGTCGATCTTGTCCGCGGCGGCCGGACGCCGGAGGAACTGAGCCGCGAGTTCGAGCCGACGGCGCAATCGATCCGTAACTGGGTGGCCGCCGCCGATGTGGCGGAAGGCCGTCGCACCGAAGTCCTGACCGGCAAGGAACACGAGGAGCTGAAGCGGCTTCGTCGTGAGAACAAGCGGCTCAGACAAGAGCGCGAGATACTTGCAAAAGCCGCGGCTTGGTTCGCACGGGAGACCGACGCGACCTCGGACGACTCTTCGCGTTCGTGAGTGCGTACCAAGCCATGTACCCAATCGCCATGATGTGCCGACTGCTCGAGGTCTCCACCAGCGGCTGGTACGAGTGGCGTCGGCGGCCGTCGAGCCGCCGGGAGATCGACGATGGGATCCTGACGGCGCGGATCACCGAGATCCACGCAGCCTCCGACGGCACCTACGGCGCGCCGCGGATCCATGCCGAGCTGCGTGACGAGGGCGTGGCCGTCGCCCGCAAGCGGGTGGCCCGATTGATGCGCGTGGCCGGTCTGTCGGGCGTCAGTCGGCGCCGGCGGCCCAAGACGACGGTGCGAAGTGAGGGCGTGCGCCCAGCACCGGACCTGGTCGATCGGGACTTCCGTGCCGAGGCGCCTGACGAACTCTGGGTCGCGGACATCACTTATGTCCCGACCGCGATGGGCTTCCTGTACCTGGCGATCGTCCTGGACGCCTTCAGCCGCCGCGTCGTCGGTTGGGCGATGGAGACGCACCTCGCCACCGCACTCGTCTTGCAGGCCCTCGATATGGCGGTCACGCGACGGCGGCCGAAAGGAAGGCCGATCCATCACTCCGACCAGGGTTCGCAGTACACCTCGATCGACTTCGGCACCCGTTGCCGCAAGTTCGGCGTCCGGCCCTCCATGGGCTCGGTCGGCGACTGCTACGACAACGCCATGGCCGAGAGCTTCTTCGCCACCCTCGAATGCGAGCTGATCGACCGGCGGCGGCTCGAAAACCCCGACCATGCGCGGCGCGAACTCTTCCAGTTCATCGAAGGCTGGTACAATCCCCGACGCCGGCATTCATCCATAGGATACATGTCGCCGATCAACTACGAGAGGAGCACAGCCCCCCGTCGCACAAATCTTTGACCGTCCACGAAACCGGGGGAACTCCAGCGGATCAGCCTGGGGCTTTGCTTACAGGGCGGCTACTTTTGTCGTCGCTGTTTGCTTTGTGCGAAGCGGTAAGACATGTTGCCTGTTTCGATGATTGCGCAGTGATGCGTTACACGATCCAGCAACGCGGTTGTCATTTTTGCATCTCCGAAGACGGAGACCCATTCCCCGAACTCCAGATTGGTGGTGATGATGACGCTGGTCTTCTCATAGAGTTTGCTGATCAGGTGGAACAAGAGCGCACCGCCGGATTTGGGGAATGGGATATAGCCCAGTTCGTCGATGATGACGCAATCCATGGCCGTCAGTTGCCGGATGATCTTGCCGGCGTTGCCTTCGGCCTGTTCCTTGATCAGCGCATTGATCAGATCGACGGCGTTGAAGAAACGGACCTTCTTTCCCTGATTGATCAACAGCGTCCCCAGAGCAATGGCGATGTGGGTTTTGCCCGTACCGGTTCCGCCCACCAGAATGAGGTTGTGGGCCTCCTGGGTGAACTGCCCTGAGCAGAAGGGGTCGATTTGCGCTTGGGTGACGGCGGCTAGGCCGTAATCGAAAGTGGCGAAGTCCTTATGGTGGGGGAACTTCGAGGCCCGCATTTGGTGCTGGATAGAGCGCACCCGGCGCTCTACAGTCTCGGCGTCGATCAGTTGCTTTATCGCAGTGGTCAGACTTGGCGGCTTGCGCGCGGCCAGCAAAGCTTCGGCGCAAGCCGCCATTCCATACAGCCTCAGGGCGATCAGTTGGTCTATCAAAGCTTTCATGCGACGGCCTCCCCGGCAACGCACAGCGTCTCATAGCGCTTGCAGTCCGCTTCGGGCCGCAAGGTCAGTTGCGGATAGGCGTGGCTCTCGCCCCATGGCGCGATGACCGGCTCCACCAGTTGGTTGATCAGATTGATGATGGCCGGAAGGCGCAGCGTGTTCTGCTCCACGGCCAGTTCACAGGCTATCTCGACCACCTCGATCCCGTGATCCTGGGCCAGCAGGAGCAGATCGACAAACTCCCGGTCCCCGCCTTTGCCGGCCATGTAATGCGCCCTGACCCGGTGCATCGCCTCAGGCAATTGCCAACCCACAAAGGGCGCGCCATCTCTCAGCGCGCCGGGCTTGCGGTCGAGTAGGGGCAGGTAATGCCAGGGCTCGAAATAGCTGGCGTTGCGGGTAAAGCGGCGCTTGTGCTCGGCAATCACATTCTGCCCTGACACAACCACGATCCGGTCCGCATAGGCGCGCAGAGAGACAAGCTCCCCGGCGAACCGGGAGGGGACGCTATAGCGATTGGTGGCATATTGGACCAGACAGGTAGAGCGGACACGAGCGGCCTTCTCAACATAGCCGTCAAAAGCCCGGCCCAGGGGACGCAGTTCGGCGCACTCGTCTGCGAACACGTCCGAGATCTTGCGATCCGATTGTTCGGGGTGGGCGCGATTCGCCAATTCCTCGCAGCGCAGACGCAACCAGCCGTTCAGCGCATCCAGATCGTCAAAGGCGGGCTTGGGCGCAAACAGCTGTCCCCGCAGGAACCCAACCTGGTTCTCAATCTGACCCTTCTCCCACCCCGCCGCGGGTGTGCAAGCAACCGGTTCCATCACATAGTGGTTCATCAACGCCAGAAAGCGCGGATGGAACACACGGTCCTTAGAGCGCGAAACATAGGTTACCATCGTCTTGGGGTTGTCGATGATCACCCGGCGCGGTACGCCGCCATAGAAAGACATCGCCCGTGCAAAGGCGTCCAGCACCATCTCCTGAGATTCGCTGGGATAGGCAACAACAAAGGGCTTGCGGCTATGACATAGGCGGAAGTGGGCAACCTTTACCTTCTGCTCGACACCGCCCAGGACAGCGTATTCCGTGCTCCAGTCAAACTGGAGCGCGTCACCTGCCGTAAAGTGCAACGGAATGAACGCATCCCCCGATCCGGCGCCAGAACGCTTCAGGTCGCGGACAAACCTCTGAACCGTCGAGTAGGATCCGCTATAGCCTTCCGACACAAGCTGCTCATAAAGCTTCTTGGCCGTCCGGCGCTCACGGCGCGGGCGCCCCAGGTCCTGCTCAAAGAGCGCCCGAAGCCGGCTGGCGAAGCCATCGCTAAGCTTACGCCGGACGGGTGAAACGCGCCGCTGATAGCTCGGTGGATCGCCGTCCTTCAGATACTTCTTAATCGTGTTCCGCGACAAACCAGTCTGACGAGATACAGATCGGATACTCCGACCCTCCCGTAATATCCAACGTCGGATCTTCAATACGCTTTCCATCAATACCACCTGCTCTTTCCTCCGCACTGTTCCGTGCGGATGCTAGCGTTCCAGGTGGGTCAATTCTTACCGCTCATAACCCACCAAAGTGGGTCAGTTTTGCATGCCGATTCACAGCCTGCGCACGCGCGCTCACCATCAACACGACCAGCTACTCATCGCTCGCCGCCATCCTCAAGTCCGGCCTCGATCGCACACGCCCCGAGCGCGAACCGCTTCTGCCGCTGCCGCCACACACCAACATCCGCGGCCCCGGCTACTACCGATAACCAGGAGAAGACACCTCATGCTGACACACCCGACCCTCGACCAGATGCAGGCCCTCGGCTTCAAGGGCATGGCAGAGGCTTACCGCGACATGGCCGAGCGAGGCCAATCATCGGAATTGAACCGCGAGGACTGGCTCGCCCTCATGCTCGACCGCGAGGCCGCCACCCGCGCCGACAAGCGCCTCGCCAACCGCCTCAGACAGGCCAGGCTACGCTTCCCCGAGGCCTGCATCGAGGACATCGACTTCGCCGCCGAACGAGGCCTCGACCGCCGCGCCGTCCTCTCTCTCGCCCAGGGCGTCTGGCTCAAGGCACACGAGAACCTCATCGTCACCGGCCAGACCGGAACCGGCAAGACATGGCTCGCCTGTGCCATCGCCCATCAGGCCGCCAGGCTCGATCATTCCGTCCTCTACGTCCGCATGCCCAGGCTCTTCGAGGACCTCGCCATGGCCCGCCTCGACGGCCGGCTGCCCCGCCTGATCGACCGCCTCGCCCGGGTCCAGCTGCTCGTCCTCGACGACTGGGGAACCCATGGCCTGACCGACCGCCAGCGCCTCGATCTCCTGGAAATCTGCGAGGAACGATACCACCGACGCTCAACCCTCATCACCGCGCAGATCCCCGTGACCGCCTGGCACGACCTGATCGGCGAGGCCACCATCGCCGACGCCATCCTCGACCGCGTCATCCACAACGCCCACCGCATCGGCTTGAAAGGCGACAGCATGCGAAAGAAGAAATCGACGACCGACTTGACCCAGCCAACCACAACGGAAAACAATCCCGACTGACGGCAACAAGGCACCCGAAGCCAAACTCCCGGAACCGGCCGGGACTTTATGAAATCGGTGGCCAGGACTTACTGAAACCGCCGTCCGGAACTACCGAAATCCGCAGGCTCGAGACCTTCGAACCATTGGTCTGGCTGCTGGTCGGGCTGGCGGCGATCCCGTCGGTCGCGCTCTGGACGGCACTCGGCCGGCGCCATGGCGTCCGCCGCGCCTTCGCCGTCGCCGCCCTGGTCGAGGCGGCGGGCGTCGGGGCGAGCGTCCTGGCGCCGGGCCTCTGGGGTCCCTTCGCCGCGGCCCTGCTGTTGGGCGCGACCTTCATGGGCTTGACCGCGCTCGGCCTGATCGCGGCCAGGGAAATCGCCGGCGCCGCATCGCGCCGCGCACTGGCGATCATGACGGCGGCCTTCGGCCTCGGCCAGATGCTCGGTCCCGTGGCCGGCGGCTATGGCTACGATCTGACGGGAAGCTTCACGGCGCCTTCGTTGCTGGCGGCGGCGGCACTGCTGGTCGCGGCGGCGCTCGGCGGTGGGCGAGCCACAGGCCGGCGATGACCAGGGGCAGGCTGGCGACGAGACCGAGGGTCAAAGGCTCGTCCAGCAGCAGCGCGCCGAGGCCGGCGGCGGTGATCGGGCCGAGGGCGAGAAACAGGCAGACCCGGCTCGCCGTCGCATGGGCCAACGCATAGAGCCAGGTGAAGTAGCCGAGGCTGGAGGCCAAGCCGATGAACAACACCGCGAAGGCGCCGCTCGGTCCCAGGGCCGGCAGACCTCTGCCCAGGCTCTCGCCGAGTGCGAAGGGGGCGAGCGCCGCGACGGAGGCCAGCATGGCCAGCAGGCAGACCTGTACGGGCGGGTAGCGTGCGACATAGTCCCGGTAGAACACGGCACAAAGCGCGCCGACGGCCGCCGCGGCCAGAACGGCGGCGATACCGCCCGCACCGCCGCCGCCACCCGGCCCGCCGACCGCCAGGCCGACGCCGGCGATCGCCAGGGCGCAACCGGCGAGCTTGCCGGCACCCAACGCTTCCCGGCCGAGCGTCACGGCCAGCAACAAGGCCATCAACGGCAAGGTGGCGAACAGCAATGCACCGAGCCCGGCGGTGACGTCCGCGAGCCCATGGTTGAGCAGCGCGATCAGCACCGCGAACTGGCCGATGCCGAGCAGCGCGATGGCGCCCGCATCACGCCGCGGGATCGCCACCCGCCGCCCGGCAAGCGCCCAGGGTGCCAGGCCCAGGACACCGATGGCGTAGCGCAGAAAGGCGAGCGTGAACGGGCCGACATCAGCGACGACATGGCGCGTCGCCACCATCGCCGCGCCGACCAGGACCCCGGTGACGGTGCCGGCGAGGACCGCCCGCCTGGCGGTTCGGCTCAAAGCTCGAGGTCCCAGGTCTCCGCCAGGCAGTCGACGCCGAAATCACGCATCGGCTCCGTCGCCACCAGCTCGAAACCGGCCCCGGCGTAAAGCCGGCGGGCGGCGATCTGGATATCGTTGGTCCAGAGCGTCATGCGCGCATAGCCCGCCCGCCGGGCGAAGCGCAGGCATTCCTCCAGCAGCGCCCGGCCGATGCCCCGCCCATGCGCACGGGGGTCGAGGACCATCAGGCGCAGCTTGGAAACCCTGTCGTCGACCCGGACGACCAGGGCGGAACCGACGAACGCGCGGTCGACCTCGGCGATCCAGGCGCAGTCCCCCGCGGCATCGAAATTGTCGATGAAGTCGGCGGCGATGCGGGCGACCAGGGCCTCGAAGCTCGCGTCGAAGCCGAACATTTCGGGATAAAGCCAGCCGTGCAGGGCGACGATGCGTCCCATGTCGCCGCCCCGGTGCGGGCGCAGCACGAAGCCCTGCGCCTCGGGCCCGGCGCCCGACAGAAGATTGCGGATGCGTTCCATCGCCTCGACCAGGCGCGCCTGGTCCTCCGCGCCGAGACGGGCCAGCAGCTTCGCATTCTCCCGCGCCGACAGCCGGTCCAGCTCGGCGAACTCCGCCTGTCCCGCCGCGCTCAGGCTGAGGATGCTCTTGCGCCGATCCGTCTCGGCCGGGCGGCGGTCGATCAGGCCGCGGGCGCGGAAATCCCGCAGGATCCGGCTGAGGTAGCCCGGGTCGACGTCGAGGTCACGGCCGAGGTCACTCGCCGAGGCCTCCCCCCTGGCCGCCAGCTCGTAGATCACCCGGGCTTCCGTCAGCGGAAACTTGGAATCGAGCAGCCCCTCCCGCAACACGCCGATCTCGGCCGTGTAGAACCGATTGAAGGCGCGAACCTGGCGAATCCGTTCCGCATCGACCGCATTCATATTTGCCTCCCTCAATCATGATGGAGGCATTGTCAATTATTTACATGACTCAGTCAATTATCTGATCGCTGCCCCGGGTAGATCGCCTTGGACGGAATCTGGGCCCAGGCGACGGGCGCGCCGGCCGCTTCGATTCGTTCGTCCAACGGCAGGCTCTCGTCCCACAGCGCGGCGATGAAACGCATGCCGTTAACCCCGTCGGACGCCGCGGAGGCGAGCCATACGGCGGGCCCGCGCATGGCCTCGGGCTGGATCAAATTCTGACGAACCATGCCCTCGGTCTCCGGGATCATCCGCGTGTCGGCCGCACCTCCGGGCACGAGGACGTTGGCGCTGACGCCGGTTTCGGCCAGGTCCTGCATCATCACCCGGCTGTGCGCTTCCAGCGCCGCCTTGCTCGGCCCGTAGGCGCCGGCGCCGGCGAGGAACATGGTGTCGAGGCTGGTGGTGACGTTGATGATCCGGCCCCAGCCGCGTTCGATCATGCCCGGCACCACGGTGCGGGTCATCAGCTGCGGCCCGAAGCTGTTGACCTCGAACATCCGCTTCCAGAGCGCGTCGTCCAGTTCCCAGAACTTGCGCCGGTCGACGAGGAAGTTGTCGGTCACCGCCTGCGGGCCGATCGCCGCGTCGTTCACCAGCACGTCGATCCGCCCGAAGCGGCCAAGCGCGGCATCCCGCGCCCGCGACGCCGCGTCGCTATCCGTGACATCCGCCGTCACCGCCAGGGCCGCGCCCTGGCCGCCCGCCGCCGCGACCCGGGTCTCGGCCGCGGCCAGCACGTCCGCCTCCAGATCGACGAGCACGAGGTTGGCCCCCGCCTCCGCCAGGCCGATCGCCATCGACAGGCCGAGGCCGCGCCCCGCGCCGGTCAGCATTACCACCTTGCCTTCGAGCACCCGCTCCGCCATGCGCCACTGCCTCCTCCGGTTCATAGACCCCCAGAGTATGTCATCGGCGATGCCAGCCTGGCCACCGGGGCCGGGCGGGCCTTATTCGAAGGTCAGGCCGCCACGCGGCGCGTGGTCGTGGACCTGGATCTCGCGCTGCAGCCATTCGACCGTCGTCCGCTCCGCCGTGCCCGCGACATTCAGTTCGAAGAGGCCCTGGTCGAGGCTTTCCGCCGGTTCCGACAGCAGCTGCGTGACGGCGCGCGCAGCTTCGTGCGTCTCCAGCATGCGGGGCTGCCAGCGGCCGAAGACCTTCTCGTTGCCGGCGAACTCTTCCGTCATGCCGGTGCGCACGAAGGGCAGCGCCAGGCAGAGCGCGCTCGCCATGTCGCCGGCCCGGCCGAGATTGACCTTCAGGACCTTCGGCAGCTGCAACACCGCCCAGTTGGAGATCGCATAGCCCGGCACCGCCGGCCCCGGATCCAGCGCCTGCTTGGAAGAGATGTAGACGAACTGCACCGGCGTCTGGTGATAGACCGCCTCCGCCGCCCAGAGATGGGTCATGGCGACGAAGCCGTCGATCTTGGTGTTCAGGACCTCGCGCGATTCCCGGAGGTTGTCGAGGAAGGCGCGGCGTACGCGGGCCCGGCGCTCGCCCCGGGGCTCGTCCTCGACCTCCGGCAGCGCGCGGCCGAAGCGATAGCCGGCCTCGGTCAGGCCCGAGTTGCAGACGACGATATCCGGACTGCGTCCGCCCATCTGCTCGACGATATAGCTGCGCGAGGCCCAGAGGTCAGCGGTGTTGGTGACGTCGGCCTGCAGGGCAAAGGCGTTGACGCCCTGATCGCGCAGCGCTGCGACCAGATCGAAGCCGTCGCGGTAGCTGCGATGGAAGTGCACGCCGACGCTGGCCGCACCGTTCAGTCCGGCGGCCAGCGCAAAGGCCTGGCCCAGGCCGTGATCCTTGCCCGATCCGGTGACCAGCACATTCTTGCCCTGAAAGGCGCCGGCGGCGGCGCCATCGCCATAGCGAAAGGCGTTCATCTCGACGGTAAAAGCCATGGGTCTCGTCCTCCCTGTCCCGATATCCGTTACATATCGCTAGGAAATGCTGCATTGCAACAATTATGCTGCATTGCACTATAGCGCAGGGCGCGACCAAACGGCGCACCGGCCGACGCGCTCAACGCCGCGGGGCGCAGCACGCCAGAATATCCGGGTGGCCATCGCAGCAGTCGTTCAGCAGAAACGAAATCAGCGCGCCGAGGCCTTCGAGGTCGGCCCGGTAGACGATCTGACGGGACCGCCGCATGGAGGTCACCGCGCCCGCACGCTCCAGCGCGGCCAGATGAAAGGCGGCCCGCGACGAGCTCGCCTCGACCTCGCGGGCGATCTCGCCGGCAGGTGCGCCCGCCTCGCCGCAATGCACGAGATAGCGAACCATCCGCAACCGCGTCTCCTGCGCCAAGGCGCCGAGCAGGTCGAGGGCCGAATGTTCTTCCATATCTCAATATCTCTTGAAATGTTGAGCAATCGTGTCTAGGTTACGCCCATCGGGATCGACATACCAGGATAGGGAGACAGTGCCATGACCGATCGGGACCCCCAAACCGCCTGCTGCGTGGCGCCGCCGCCCGGTTGTTGCGAGACGCCGAACAAGGGCACCGATTCCCCTCGCGTGGCCGGACTGCGCCACGTCAGGCTCGATTTCCTCTATCTCGACCTCTCCACCTGCGAGCGGTGCCAGGGCACCGACGCGGCGTTGGCGCAGGCGCTGGAGCTCGTCGACGGCGTGCTGACGGCGAGCGGTGTCGCCGTCGAGATCAACCACATCCATGTCGAGAGCGAGGCCCAGGCCCGGGATCTCGGCTTCCAGGTCTCGCCCACCGTCCGGCTCGACGGCCACGACATCCAGCTGGACTTCCGCGAGAGCGCCTGCGAGGGCTGCGGCACGCTGTGTGCCTGCGAGGGTGGGGTGTCCTGTCGGGAATGGCACCACCGCGGCGAATGGCACACCTCGCCGCCGGTCGGCCTGATCGTCGATGCCGTGCTGGGCGCCGTCTACGGCGGCGCGATAGCGACGGCAACGCCGGCCCAAACGACTCCGCCGCCCGAAAACCTGCAGCGCTTCTTCGCCACCCGGCATCCGGTCGCGGACTAGCGGTTGGTCCCCGTCGGGCGGAAATCGTCGGCGCGGTCGTCGCGGCCGGTTTCGACCAGCTCGCTCGCCGGGTCGCCGGCGACGCGGGTGTGGCGCAGCACGCGGGCCTCGGCATAGTCGTAGGGGCAGGCCCGGTGCAGCATGCAGCGGTTGTCCCACATCATGACGTCGCCCGGCTGCCAGGCGTGCAGGTAGGTCCGCTGCGGGGCGCAGGCGAAGATCAGCAGCTCGTCCAGCAGCTCCTGCGCCGCCTCCGGTGCCATGCCCTCGATGGCATAGGCGTGCCGGCCGATGAACAGGGACTTGCGCCCCGTCACCGGGTGCGTCTTGACCAGCGGGCGCAGCGGCGCTCCCTTGGTGTGATAGCCGTAGCCCTGGCCGGTCTCGAACTCGTAGCCGAGCTTGGCCTGGCTCTGATAGAGCGAGTGATAGGCCGACAGCCCCTCGATCCGCTTGCGCGTCACCTCGTCCAGTTCGTCCCAGGCGTCCCGCATGTCGGCGATCGCCGTCTCGCCGCCGGCGGGCGGTACCACCTGGGCGGAGAGGATCGAGGCCTTCGCGGCGAGCGGCATGTAGGAGCTGTCGGTATGCCAGCCCTCGTTGCCGCGCAGCGTGCGATAGCGCATCTCGTCCGGCGCATAGACCTCGCCGTCCTCCTTCACGTTGGAGACGGCGACGGCGAGCGCCTCGGGATCGTCGCGCAGCAGCTCCATCTCGCCGAAGCGGAGCGCGAAGTCGATCTGCGCCCGGTCCTCGAGATGCTGCGCCGGGAACACCAGGCAGCCATGATCGTGGAAGGCGCCCTCGACGGCGTTCCAGCTGGCGTCGTCCAGGTTCGCAAGGTCGACGTCGGTGACGACGGCACCGAAAGTCTTGCCCTCGAGCGGCGTGATGGTCGGCATGTGGGATCTCCCGGGTTGGCGCGGGGTATAGGATTCGTCGCCGCGCCCCTAGTATGCCGAGAGGGCCGGGGGCTTGGCAAGATTCAGACGATCTCAGACGATCTCGCTCTCCCGCCCGGCCCAGTAGGGTGCGCGCAGTTCCCGCTTCATGATCTTGTCGAAGGCGTTGCGGGGAAAGCCATCGCGGAACTCGACCCCGGCGACGCGCTGGTGCCGCCCGAGCCTTTCGTTGCCCCAGGCCATCAGCTCGTCTTCCCGGATGCCGGCGCCCGCGCGCGGGATCGCCAGCAGCAGCGGCGTCTCGCCCCATCGCGCGTGCGGGATGCCGATGACGGCGACCTCGCTCACCGCCTCGTGGGCGATGAAGACCTCCTCGATGTCGCTCGGGAACAGGTTGACGCCGCCCGATATGATCATGTCCTTGCTGCGCCCGACGATGGTGAGGTAGCCCTCACCGTCCATGCGACCGAGATCGCCGCTGCGCAGATAGGCCCGCCCGTCCCCGTCGTGCCAAAGCGTTTCCGCCGTCCGCTCGGGATCCTTGTAGTAGCCCTTCATCAGCACGGCGCTGGAGCCGACGACCTCGCCGATCTCGCCCGGCCCGACCTCGCCGTCGTCCGGGCCGATCAGCCGCACGTCGGTGTTGAGGAAATGGATCGGCCGGCCGACGGTGCCCGCCTTGCCGCGCGCATAATCCTCCGGCCCGACCATGGTGGCGAAGCCCTCGCTCATCCCGTAGATCTCGTAGAGGCCGGAATGGGGGAACCGCCGGCCCACCTCGTCGAAGGTGGTGGACGGCAGGGGCGAACCGCCGGTCAGGATGACGCGCAGGCTGGATGTGTCGAAGCCATCGAAGTCGTCCCGCTCCAACGCGACGATCAACTGGGAGGGCACCAGGAAGCCGTGCGTACACCGCTCCGTTTCGACCAGGCGGAGGAACTCGCCGGCATCGAACTTTTCCATGATGACCAGGCGGCCGCCGTGATGCAGCGCCGGCAGCATCGTGATCCAGGTCCCGTTGTGATAGAGCGGCGTGGTCGCCAGCACCGTCGCGTTCTGGTCGATGCCGACGGTCACGCCCCAGCCGAGCGGGTAGAGCAGGCGAGAATAGTGGCTGTGCACCGCCCCCTTCGGATCGCCCGTGGTGCCCGACGTGTACATGATGTTGAAATCGTCCTCGAGGAAGAGTTCGACGCCTGGGTCCGTATCGGGTGCGCCGTCGAGAAACGCTGCCCAGCCCTCCCAACCCGACGCCTGGAAATCAATCGCGATCCGATGCTCGATCGCCGTGCCGGTGGCCTCCCAGGTCGCCAGGTTGTCGCCGGTGGCGAAGAGGAACCGTGCGTCCGAGCGTTCGATCATCCGGCCAATCGCGCCCGCGTCGGCCAGCGGGCTGAGCGGCACGACCACGCCGCCGGCCTTGGCCGTGGCCAGGATCAGGATCGCCATCTCGGCCGAGGACCGGGTCAGCAGGGCGACCTTGTCGCCCTTGGCGAGCCCGCGGGCGATGAGCGCGTTGGCCGCCCGGTGGATCGCCGAGACCAGCGCCGCCCAGGTCAGCCGCGTCTCGCCGCAGACCAGTGCCTCACGTTCCGGCTGCCGGCGCGCGTAGCCGGAAATCACGTCGGGGATGGTGAGCCTGGCGGGTCGGATATCGGACATGGCCCTCGTCTCCTGCAAGCAAGCACCCATTGTGCCCCCAGGCCCCGCTTGTCATGCAAGACCCGCCCACCGATAACAGGACGAGATCCCAGGGAGACAGGCGGCATGAACGACAAGATCAATCTAGCGGAAAAGCTCGCGACCTTTACCGAGCACTGGGCACCACGCACGGTGGCGCGGCTGAACGACCTCGACGTCATGGTCGTGAAGGTCGAGGGGGAGTTCGTCTGGCACCATCACGACGACACGGACGATTTCTTCCTCGTGCTGTCGGGCGAGATCGACATCGAGCTGCCGGAGCGCACCGTGACGCTTGGCGAGGGCGAGATCTTCATCGTGCCGAAGGGGATCGAACACCGGCCCGTCGCCCGGCGGGAGGCGCATCTGCTGCTGATCGAGCCGTCCGGCACCCCCAACACCGGCACGGCGGAAACGGCCGCACCCCGACGGGAAATCTAAAGCCGGCCTCAGGGAATATGCGTGCGGCCCCGGCGCGGCGTGCGCGGCGTCGGGATCGCGGTGAAGCGATAACAGACAATCGCGCCCAGGCCGGCGAACAGCGAGTTGCCGAGCACGATGTACATCACCATCGGCGACCAGGCGACCCAGAGCAGCAAGGGCGTCGCCGCCAGCTGCAGGCCGAAAAAGGTGAAGCCGTGCATCGCCCAGCGCTGCAGCGGCGTCTCTTCAAGTTTCGCCGCCTTGGCGGCCTGATATCGATCGACCATGGTCGTCTCGCCCGCGTTTCTGCCGCGTGCAGTCTACCCGAAACCGGCCCAGCGGAAAACGCCCCTACCGCCCTGGAATCCAATCCGTGCCGGCGAGCGGGACACCCGCCATGGCGGCGGCCTCCAGGGTGAGGGCGGCGAGGTCTTCGGGTTCCAGGTTCAGCACATGGCTCTTGCCGCAGGCCCGGGCCAGCGTCTGGCATTCCAGCACCATCGCCGTCAGGTAGTTGCGGACCCGGCGCGCCGCCGCTTCCGGCTCCAGGCGCGCTTCCAGCGCCGGGTCCTGGGTGGCGATGCCGACCGGGCAACGGCCGGTCTGGCAGTGGTGGCAGAACCCCGCCCGGGTGCCGAGCGCGGCATAGTCCTCGGGATAGAGTGGTGCGTTGCAGTTGAGGGCCATCAGCGAGGCCATGCCGATCGAAACCGCATCCGCCCCCATCGCCAGGGCCTTGGCGACGTCGGCCCCGGTGCGGATGCCGCCGGAGACGATCAGGCGGACCTCGCGGTGCACGTCGAGTTCGATCAGGGCCTCCACCGCCAGGCGGACCGCCGGCAGGGTCGGAATGCCGACGTCCTCGATGAAGACACTCTGCGTCGCCGCCGTGCCGCCCTGCATGCCGTCGACGACGACCGCGTCGGCACCGGCCTTCACCGCCAGCGCCACGTCGTAACGGGTCCGCGTCGCGCCGACCTTGACGTAGATCGGCTTTTCCCAGCCGGTGATCTCGCGCAATTCCAGGATCTTGATCTCGAGATCGTCGGGCCCGGTCCAGTCCGGGTGGCGGCAGGCGCTGCGCTGGTCGATCCCCTCCGGCAGGGTGCGCATGCCGGCGACCCGCTCCGTCACCTTCTGGCCGAGCAGCATGCCGCCGCCGCCGGGCTTGGCGCCCTGGCCGATCACGATCTCGATCGCATCGGCGCGGCGGATCTGATCCGGGTCCATGCCGTAGCGCGAAGGCAGGTACTGGTAGACCAGCAGGCTGGAGGCCTCGCGCTCCTCGTCCGTCATGCCGCCGTCGCCGGTGGTCGTCGAGGTGCCGAGCGCACTCGCCGCCATGCCGAGGGCCTGCTTGGCGTTGGCGCCGATCGCGCCGAAGCTCATGCCGGCGATGGTGACCGGGATCTTCAGGTGTACGGGCTTGGCGGCGTTCCGCGCGCCGATCAGCACGTCGGTATCGCAACGCTCGCGGTAGCCCTCCAGCGGATAGCGCGAGACCGAGGCGCCGAGCAGCACCAGGTCGTCGAAGCTCGGCACGCGGCGTTTCGCACCACCGCCGCGAATGTCGTAGATGCCCTCGTCCGCGGCCCGCTGGATCTCGGCGATGACCTCCGGCGGGAAGGTGGCGGAGGCGGAAAGCTTGCGTTCGTCGACCATGGCCCGGCCCCTCAGTAGCTGCCCGCGTTGTCGATTTCGAAGTTGTAGAGCCGGCGGGCCGAGCCCTAACGCCGGTAACGGGCCGGATCGTCCTCCAGCCCGGCGGCGTCGAGCAGCGCCGCGACCGCGGCCCGGTGCGCCTCGGTCATCTCCTTCTCGACGCAGTCGGCGCCGAGACTGGCGACCTCGCCCGCGACGTAGATCACCGCCTCATACAGGGAATCGCCGAGATAGGGCCCGGCGTCGCCGCGTACCAGCAGGCGCCCCGCCTGGCCCATGAAGGCGGCCATATGGCCGACCGAGCCGCCGACGACGATATCGACGCCCTTCATCGAGATGCCGCAACGCGCGCTCGCGTCCCCCTCGATCACCACCAGGCCACCATGCCCCGTGGCGCCCGCGGACTGGGAGGCGTTGCCGGTGCAGCGCGCCGTCCCACTCATGATGTTCTCGGCGAACCCGGTGCCGACGTTGCCTGCGACCCGTACCGCCGCCTGCTTGTTCATGCCGGCACAGTAATAGCCGACGTGCCCCTCGATCAGGACGTCGACCTCGGCGTCCAGGCCGACGGCGAGCGCGTGCGCGCCCCGGGGATTGACGATGTGGAATTCGGTTTCGTTGCTTGTCCCCGCGATCGCCTGCAGGCGCCGGTTCAGGTCGCGCAGCGGCGTTGCCGCGAGATCGACCGTGACGGCCATGCCCTAGCAGCCCAGCAGTTCTCATTATGGCTCTTGTTTCTGTCTCCTGGGTGATACTCGCTTGGGGTTCGGTTTCGGTTCAGAGGCTGGCTCTGGCAGGCGGTGGCTGCCCAGTGATGAGGGTCCGCACGAGGGCCGCCCAGGAGGGGAAGACGATGTAGCTGGTAATGGTGCGTAAGTGTTCGAAGAAGCGCCGACGTGAGCCAAGGGCGCCGCGGGCCTTTTCCCAGACGGCTTCGAGGATCTCGCACACGCCGTGGCAGGCGAAGGCGAAGAGGTTCATGGTGGCGAGCAGGGCCGAGAGGTTCTGTTTGCCATGTCCGAAGTTGTGCTCGAGATTGTAGCCGTTGTTCTTGAGCACGTTGAAGGTCTCGTTCTCGATCTTCCAACGGGCCCGCCCGCAGGCGGCGAGTTCGGCGACGTTGCTCCGGTCGACAGCGATGTCGGTGACGAAGCTGTTGCGGTACGTGACCTTTCCGGCCTTGTTGACGATCTCGATGTTGAGCCAGTTGACCCGGAGCGCGTCCTTACCGTCGCGGATCGGCACGTCGGCGAGCCAACGGTAGCGATGGGTCTGGAAGCCACGGCCTTTCTTGACCCGTTCCTCGTGGATCGGCAGTTCGATGCCGTCGAGCCATTCGTGGAGCGTCGGATGCGAGCCTGGCTTGGCGACGAACAGGAAGTTGCCGCCAACCGCTTGAACGGCCTCGCAAATCGGCTGGCGGGAATAGAGATCGTCGCCGAGATAGATCGGCTTCAGCCGGGCCAGGCCGGGCCCGTGCGCGACCAGCCAGCGCCGCGTCGCCCGGCTTTCGCAGTCCTGCTTCTCCCCGCCATCCTGGGGAACGACGAACTCCGGAGCCAGCGGTATCGCCCGGGCGTGGCCCGGGGCGACAAGCGCTGCCGTGACCATGTTGTGGTGATACTCCACGGCCCCGTCGTTGCGCTTGCGCTGCGAGCAGTTGGGGCAGGAGATCTTCCGCGAGCAGAAATATTCGGTGCCGTCGAGCGCGACCAGGAGATGGCCGTCCAGGCGTCGGAAGGGGCCGAGCCCACCGCCCGCCTCCAGACGTTCCAGCAGGGACGAGAAGAGCGGATAGAGCCTGTCCGGCACCACCGGGTCCAGCATCGCCCGGATCTGGTTGTCCGTCGGGATCCGCGACATGGAGAACAAGCTCTCACAATTCGAGCGCCCGTGCGCCCGCGCCAACGTGCGCTGATGGGACAGGAACGAGGGGCTCTGCATGAAGAACAGCGAGAAGGCCGAAAGCCCGAAGTCGGCCATGTCATAGCGGCTGTTGCTCCCCGTCCGCTTGTCCGGGAAGGACCCGCAGAGCGAGCGCAACTCCAATATCAGGTCTTTGAGCACCTTCATCGCCACTTTGAATCAGAAACCGGGCTCCTTGCATAGGAAAAAATCAACGCAAATCGCCAAAATGAGAATTGCTGCTAGCAGCCTGTCGGACTTGAGCCGAGTTTCGAGATGAGATTCACTGTCACGGTCTGATTCTCTCCTGCGCGGTGATTTTGTGATGAGCAACTTTCGACAGGTTGACCGGGAGACCAGCTATCTTCTGCCGCCTTCGGTGGACGAATGGCTGCCTGATCGTCATCTGGCGCGCTTCGTGGTCGATGTGCTGGAGCAGCTGGATCTCTCTGCGTTCGTGAAGGCCTATCGTGGTTCGGGCTCGGCGGCGCATCACCCGAGCGTCCTGCTGGGCCTGCTGATCTACGGCTACGCGACGGGGGTGCATTCCAGCCGGAAGCTGGAGCGGGCGAGCTATGATTCGGTGGCCTTCCGCTTCATCGCGGCAAACGACCACCCCGACCACGACACGATCGCCACGTTCCGCCGTCGCTTCCTGCCGCTGATCGAGGGGCTGTTCGTGCAGGTTCTGCTGCTGGCGCGGCAGGCCGGCATGCTGCAACTGGGCACGGTGGCGCTGGACGGGACGAAGATCCATGCCGACGCGAGCCGGCACAGCGCCCTGTCGTGGCAGCGTGCGGGCGAGATCGAAGCCCGGCTGCGGGCCGAGGTGGCGGAGTTGATGGCGTTGGCGGAAGCGGCGGACCGGTCCGAGGTTCCCGACGGCATGAGCGTGCCGGAGGAGCTGGCACGGCGCGAGGACCGGCTGGCGGCGATCGCCGCGGCGAAGGCGGAGATCGAGGCGCGGGCGGCCGAGCGTCATGCGCGGGAGCAGGCGGAGTACGAAGAGAAGCTGGCAGCCCGCGAGGCGAAGGAAACGCGGACCGGCCGCAAGCCGGGCGGGCGGCCACCGAAGCCGCCGGAGCCGGGGCCACGGGCGAAGGACCAGGTCAACCTGACGGACCCGGACTCGCGCATCATGCCGGTGGCCGGCGGCGGCTTCGAGCAGTGCTACAACGCCCAGGCTGCGGTGGCCGCCGGCAGCCTGCTGGTGGTCAGCGCCGACGTGGTGCAGGCGGCGAACGACAAGCAGCAGATCGAACCGACGCTCGAAGCACTCGCCGGCCTGCCGGACGGGCTTGGCGAGGTCGAGACCCTGTTGGCGGACAGCGGCTACTTCAGCCAGGCCAACGTCGAGGCCTGCGGGGAAGCGGAGATCGCGCCGCTGATCGCGCTCGGCCGGGAGCACCACCATCTTTCCTGGCGGGACCGCTTCGCCGAGGCGCCGCCAGCGCCCGAGGATCCGACGCCGCTCGAGGCGATGTGCCATCGCCTGGCCACACCCGAGGGCCGGGCGCTCTACGCGCTTCGCAAGCAGACGCCGGAGCCGGTGTTCGGCATCATCAAATCGGTGATGGGCTTGCGTCAGTTCAGCCTGCGCGGCCTCGACAAGGCGAAGGGGGAATGGACCTTGGCCACGCTCTCCTGGAACATCAAGCGGATGTTCGTCCTCAGCCACGCCTGAACGGGCGGGCCAACCCGCGTTCGCAACTTCATGGGGGTAAATCCATGACATCGACGCCCGCCAAGCCAATCTTACCAATCCTTGCATGCCCGAGTCCGACAGGCTGCTAGGCCCCTTCCCAGACATAGATCCGCTCCGGCTCCGGCTCCCAGATCCGGGCCGTCTCGGCGCCCGGCAGGCGGGCGATGGCGCGAAACTCCGAGGCCATGGCGACCCATTGGGCCGTCTCCGCCATCACCGCGGGCTTGCAGGCGATGCCGTCGCGGACGACGGCGAAGCCGTCCCGCGTGCCGATGGCGAAGGTGTAGAAGCCGTCGAGGTCCGAGAGGCCGGCCTCCACCGCTTCCGCCAGGCTCGCCCCCTCGGCCAGGTGATGGGCGAAGTAGCCGGCGGCGACCTCGGAATCATTGTCCGTCTCGAAGGCGATGCCGCGCCGTTCCAGCCGCGCGCGCAACCGGTTGTGGTTCGACAGTGAGCCGTTGTGCACCAGGCAGAGATCCTCCCCGGTCGAGAAGGGGTGGGAATGCTGCGTGGTCACCGCGCTCTCCGTCGCCATCCGCGTGTGACCGAGCGCGTGGCTGCCCTCGAAACGGTCGAGATCGAAGCGGGCCGCGACCTCGCGGGGCAGGCCCTTTTCCTTGTAGATCTCGATCGTGTCGCCGCTGGAGACGATTCGCACGGCCGGCGCCGCCTCGGCGAGCCAGGTGCGCGCGGCCTCGCCGCTCGCGGCGAGCGTCAGGACGCAATGGCGGTCGAGCGGCCGGGCCGGGCCGGCCTCGCCGAAGCGGGCCGCCGCGCGCCGGCTAAGATCGTCCCAGCCATAGTCCGGATCCTCGTGGAACAGTGTCAGCTTCACCTGCCCCGCGCCGACGGAATCACGGTAGACGGCGATGCCGGCGCTGTCGGGGCCGCGGCCCGACATCTCGATCAGCATGTCGCCCAGGTGTCGGCCGAGCTGTGGCCGCCAGGCGGGATCCTTCAGATAGAGACCGACGATGCCGCACATGGCCCCGCCCCTCAGGCGGCTTGGCGGAAATCGTCGACGACGCCGCGCCAGCGTTCCACCGGATCGGCGGGAGAAATCGGGAAATAGAGCGAGACCCGCTCGACCAGCCCGTCATAGCGCTGGCGCATCGCCTCGCCGATTTTGTCGGCGGGCGCGGAGATCGAAACCTCCGCCAGCAGCTCGTCGGGCAGCTTGGCGAACATCGCCTTGAAATCGCCCTGCCGCATGAGCTGGCTCAACTCCTTGCCGAGGCCGTCGAAGCCGTGATGTTCCAACAGCGCACGATAATTCGGCGTCGAGGCATAGAAGGCGACCTGCTCGCGCACCGAGGCCTCGCTCTTCGCGCGTTCCGCTTCCGTCTCGCCGTGGATCCAGAAGACCGAGGCATGCAGGGCTACGTCCGCACCCGAGCGCCCGGCACCGGCCGCCCCCTCGTCGATCGAGGGCCGCACGACGTCGCGCACGAAGCTCGGCGAATGCATGGGATGGACGTGGAAGCCGTCCGCCACCTCGCCCGCGGCCCGGCACATGCGCGGGTTCACGCCGGCGAAGTAGACCGGGATGTCGGGATTGTCGATCGGTCCCGGATTGAAGAAGGGATTGATCAGATGGAAGCGATAGAATTCCCCCGCGTAGTCGGGCCGGGCGTCGGTCTGGAAGGTATTCCAGATCGCCTTCAGACAGCGGGTATAATCGACCAGGCGCCGGGCCGGATGATCGAAGGGCATCGAAAAGCGCCGCTCGACATGGGCGCGAACCTGGGTGCCGAGGCCGAGGTGGAAGCGCCCCCTGCTCGCCTTCTGCAGGTCCCAGGCGGCCTGCGCCGTTGCAAAGGGGCTGCGCGCGAAGGCGACGGCGATATTGGTGCCGAGCTGGATGCGCCGGGTCGCCGCCGCCGCCATCACCAGCGGATAGAAGGGGTTGTGCGCCGCTTCGAAGGTCCAGGCGCAATCGAAGCCCATATCCTCGTGCCGCTTGGCCTCGTCGCCGAATTCCAGAAGCTCGCGGTCGCGAAGCTGGGTGTCGAAAAACATTGCTGCCGTCCTCCTCGTCGCTGGCGGGCGGACTATGCGTGAAGCGGGCGAACGCCGCAAGAAAGCCCTCGTCCCCGCCTTCGGCCCGGGGACCGGACACGCAATTCCGTTGAGTGAGCGGCGCTGCTTTGCTACCACCGCACCATGAGCGCGATTTCGACGAGCGGACGAATGGGACGGAGCAGCTTCCTCGCCTGGTGGGGCGGGGAACTCGCGAGCCTGGTGCCGGAGGTGATCAAACGCCTCTTCCGCCGTTCGGCCCGGGTGGCATTGCTCGATCTGGCCGGGCCCGAGATCGTGCTCGGCCATCTGGTCGGCTCGCGTCGCCGCCTGCTCGCCAGAATCGATCCCGCCCGCGCCGGAGAAAGCGAAATGCGCCGCTTCGGCGCCCGCCTTTCCCGCCAGCAGCGCCGGGCCGACGCGCTGGTCCTGCGCTTGGCCCAGGGCAAGGCGTTGAAGCGCCGCCTCGACATGCCGCCGCTGGCGCCGGCCGATCTGCGGCAAGCGCTCTATTTCGAGATCGATCGCCAGACGCCGTTCCAACGGGACGACGTTTATTATGATTGCGCCGTGGTCGGCCGGCGCGAGAGCGACAACCAGATGCTGGTCGATCTCTGGGTCGTACCGCGCCCGGTGATCGAACAGGTGGTAACGCCCTTCCCCGGTGTCGAGGTGCGCCCGGCCCTGGCCGAAATCGTCGACGACACCGGCAGCGTCGTCGCCCGCCTGGACCTGCGCGAGCCGGGGGCGCGGCGGCCGGCGGGTCGGGTGTGGCGGGTGTTCAACCGGTTTCTGCTGCTCTGCCTGCTCGCGCTCCTCGCCGTTGCGGTCTACCTGCCGCTCGATGCCCGCCGGCAAACCGACGAGCTGCTGCGCGTCAAGCTCAGCGCCGCCAAGGCGAAGGCCGAGGCGACCTTGAAGATGAAGACGGAGCTCGAGCGTCTCGGCGAGATCGATCGCCGGCTGCAGTTGCGCAAGCTGGAGGCGTCGCCGCGCGTGCTGGTTTTGGACGAGTTGACACGGCGATTGCCCGACGATTCCTGGATCGCCTCGCTGCAGATCGATGGGGAAGAGGTTCGGATCACCGGCCATGCTCCGGTCGCCGCCACCATGATCGGCTTGCTGGACGCGTCCAGCCTGTTCGGCACGCCGAGCTTTCAATCCCCCGTGACCCAGGAGGCGCGCACCGGCAAGGAACGCTTTTCCCTCTCGTTTGCGATCAACCCGCGCGAGGTGGCGAAGTGACCTCGATGCACCCGTTGATCCAGAAGGCCCTGGCCCTGACGTTGCTGGTGGGCGTCGTCGCCGGGCTCTGGTATGGCGGGGCGGAGCCGCTGTGGGCGCACTATCTCGCGCAGGAAGAGTCGATCGCCCGCTCCGAGCGGCTGATCGCGCGCTATGCGGCGACCAGCGCCGAGGGCAAAGGCCTCGAGGCGGAGTTGAAACGGGTTCGTGCCCAGCGCCGCGCGGCCGGTCGCTTCCTCCCCGGCGATAGCGTCGAGCTGGCCGGCGCGGAGCTTCAGGGCCGCATCAAGACGATCGTCGAGGGCGGCGGCGGCAAGCTCCGGAGCACGCAGATGCTCGCCGCGGTCGAGGCGGAGGAGGAGGACCGTCGCCTCGGCCTGCGCGTCCACATGGAAGGCGACATCGAGGTCTTGCGCCGGGTGCTGCACGACATCGAGGCGATGACGCCCTATCTCTTCATCTCGAAGCTCAACGTGCAGGCGCCGCGCGGGGCGGCGCGCGCCAATCGCTCGAGGAACCGGCGCCGGCGCGGCCGCACGGTCGATCCGAACCAGTTGCAGGTCCGTTTCGATCTGCAGGTCTATCTGACGCCGGCGGCGGGCTGAGCATGTTCGTCCGCCCGCGCTCCCGCCCCTCCCTGCTGTTGCTGCTGCTCTGCGCGGCACTCGCCTGGGTCGTGGCCCAGGAGCTGGAGGGCGGGTTCTGGCCGCACGGCGCCGCAACGGTCGAGACCCCACCGTCGGCGACCTTCGCCGCGCCGAAGCCTCTGCCGGCCTTCACCCTGCCGCAACTCGCGCAGCTGGACTCGATGGTGACGCGACCGCTTTTCCTGCCCCAGCGCCGGCCGATCGAACCGGAACCGCCACCACCCGAACCGGTGAAGCCGGCACCGAAAGTCGAGAAACCGCCGCTCGAAGTCGTTATCTCCGGCGTGATCATGGCCGAGACGCGCCAATTCGCCCTGGTCCAGCGGCTGTCAGGTGGCGACACCCTGCGCTTGGCGAAGGGTGATACGATCGACGGCTGGTCGGTCGCCTCGGTGCTCGCGGACCGCGTCGTCTTCCAGCGCAACGCGGAGACGCAGGAGGTCGCCTTGAAGGACGGCAAGCCGAAGCCGCCGAAGGCGAAGAAACCGACCCGCAAACGTCGCCGGGCGACGCCGCCGAAATCGGATGGGTCTGGCCGGACCGCCCCGCAGCGCCAACGGCGGACCCGAACGCGACAGGAATGAGCTCGGCCGGGCATGTGGCCGGTGAGCAACGCGGAATTACTGCCTGCCCGGGCCTCGGTTCCCAAGGAATCCGAGTTGGGATAGAAATTTCACTTGTCTTCGTCACTCGAAATCTGTGAAAGCGGTGACATGTCCAAAACCTCGCGAAGTCATTCTTTGATGAAACTCGCCCTGCCCTGGCTGGCGGCGCTGGTGCTCGGCGGCTGTGCGGAAATTTACGAGCATTATTCGACCTGGCCGGATCTGCCGCCGCCGCAGCCCGTCACCGCGCCCGACGACGGCACGGACCTTCGCAAGGGCGACGACCAGGCGGTCGCCGAGGACACTGTCGTCCAAGCGAAAACGGCGGAGATCGAGCCCGGGACCGGCACCTTCGTCAAACAGCCACGCTCGCGCCACTTCGACGCCGAGGACGGCGACATCACGCTCAACTTCGCCGATGCCAACATCCGCGAGGTCGTGCGGACCATTCTCGGTGACATCCTCGGCCGGAATTACGTCATCGATCCGAGCGTCCAGGGCAACATCACCATCCAGACCAGCCGCCCCCTGGTCGAGGAAGACCTGCTGCCGACGCTGGAAAACCTGCTGAAACTGACCGGCGCGGCTTTGGTCGCCCAGGGCCCCGACTTCAAGATCGTGCCGCTCGCCAATGCGCCGCGCGAAATCCGCGAGGTCGGCGTCGGTCGCGTCCCCGCCTCCCTCGGCCAGGGTTACGGCGTGCAGGTGGTACCGCTGGAATTCGTCTCGCCCGAGGAAATGCGCAAGATCCTGGCCCCGATCACCAGCGAGGCGAACATCCTGAACGTCGATGCCCGGCGCAATCTCATGATGCTCGGCGGCTCCGAGGCCGAGCTGGAGAGCATGCTCGAGCTGGTCTACATGTTCGACGTCGACTGGCTGGAGGGCATGTCCTTCGGCTATTTCCCGTTGGAGAACGCCGAAGTCGCTACGCTGATCGACGAGTTGCGCCAGATCGTCGTGCAGGGCGACGAGGGCAGCGAAGGCGGCCTGCTGCGCTTCGTCCCGATCGAACGGCTGAACGCCTTGATCGCCATGTCGCCGCGCGCCTCGCAGATCGAACGGGTACAGCTCTGGATCGACCGCCTCGATCGCAGCGGCGACCAGGAGACGGCGCGCCTCTTCGTCTATTACGTCCAGAACAAGCGGGCGGTCGACCTCGCCGACACGTTGACGCAGATCTTCACCGATTCCGGTCAGGCCCGCGCCCGCACCGAACCCAACCTCCGCCCGGGACAACGGGCCGTCGAGCTCTCGTCCTCGGAAAGCCGACGCAACACGCGGCAAAGCGAAACGGGGACCAATCAAACGAATGGGGCCCAGGGCGGGGCGCAAGGCGGTGGCACGGCCGGAACGAGCCCTCGCCAATCCGCGACCGGCGCGCGCAGTGCCGCCGTTGAATCAGCCGCGGCGCAATCCTTCGCGATCGCCGAGGGGCGTGAGGTCCGCATCATTTCCGACGATTCCAACAATGCGCTGATCGTGCTGGCCACACCGGCGGACTATCGCATGGTGGAATCGACGCTGAAGAAGCTCGATCTGGTACCGCTGCAGGTATTGATCGAAGGCACGATCGCCGAGGTCCGCCTGACCGACGAGTTGCGCTATGGCCTGCAATGGTTCTTCAGCGAGGGCAACAGTTCCGCAACGCTGAGCTCCGTCGCAGGCGTAACGCCCGCGCAGGTCTTTCCGGGCTTCTCCTTCCTGTTCGCCGGCAACAATGTCCGTGTGGTCCTGAACGCCCTCGACGATATTTCGGACGTGAACGTGATCTCGTCGCCGACCCTGATGGTGCTGGACAATCAGACCGCGACGCTGCAGGTCGGCGATACCGTGCCGGTACGCACGGAAGAGGCGGCGACCGATACCGGCGTCATCTCCAGTTTCCAGCAGCAGGACACCGGCGTCACCCTGACCGTTACGCCCCGGGTCAACGCCGGCGGCCTGGTCATCCTCGAAATCCTGCAGGAGGTGAGCGATGCGGTCGCCACAGTCAGCTCCGGGATCGACTCGCCCACCATCAGCCAGCGCAAGATCGAGACCACCGTCGCGGTGCAATCCGGCGAGACCATCGCGCTTGGCGGCCTTATCCGCGATAGCAAGGAAAAGACCAAGTCCGGCCTGCCCCTCCTCCATCAGCTGCCGATCCTCGGCAGCCTGTTCGGCGAAACGGTCGACGGCAAGGACCGGACCGAGCTGTTGATCGTGCTGACACCGCGGGTGGTTCGCAATACCCAGCAGGCCCGCCAGGTCACCACGGAGCTGCGCAAACGGCTGCGCTCGATCAGCCCGCTCGACGCCCGGATCGGCATCCAGACCAAGACGAAGTGATTTCGCCGGGCGCGCGCCTTAGGCTACGCTGAGGCGATGACAGATCCACGGCCCCATAAGGCGGTACGCCGGCGCCGCCGCGAGCGCGGCATTGCGCTCATCGCGGTGCTGTGGATCCTCGTCGTTCTGGCCCTGCTGGCCGCCAACATGACGCAGACCAGCCGCGCCAGCCGGCAGTTGGCGCGCAACCTCTCCAGCACGGCGGAGGCCCGCGCGCTGGCCGACGGCGGCGTGTACTTCGCCATCGCCGGCCTGCTGGAACCCGACCGCGAGAAGCTGCTGGCGACCGACGGCACGGTCTATCGTCTAAGCCTCGGCGCGGGTGAGATCACGCTGAGCCTGCGTGACGAACGCGGCAAGATCGACCTGAACCGGGCGCCGCGCCAGACCCTGGTCGCCCTGTTCGAGGCGGCGGGCGCCCACCTCGAGGAGGCCGGCGACCTGGCCGACGCCCTGCTCGACTACCGCGATGCCGACGACCAACGCCGCCCGGGCGGGGCCGAAGACGACGACTACCGGGCCGCCGGCCTCGCCCATGGTGCGCGGGACGGCGCCCTCGACGCGGTGGCCGAACTCGGGCGCGTCTTCGGCATGACCGGCGCGATCTATGCCAAGGTCGCCGACCACATCACGGTCTACGGCGGCCGCCGCGTTCACCGGGCGAGCGCCAGCCCCTTCGTCCTCGATCTCCTGCCGGGCAGCAAGGGCCGGGCGAGCGGCCTGAACTTCGAGCGCGGGCCGGTCGACGACGACAGCGAGGCGAGCGGCGGCGGCGAAGGCGAAGTGATCTCACTCGACCGGGACGGCGCGCAACAGGCAACGGCCGCGCAGGCCAGCGCCGAGGGCCAGCCCCGGCGCCGGACCCGTCGGGCCCGGGGCGGGGCGGTCAGCGTCGTCTCGCAAGGGCGCATCTCGGACGGCACCGTCTTCGTCCGCGAAGCGATCGTTCGCGTCGGCGGGCGCCGGCAGCGCCGCGATCGCAATCGCGAAGTGCAGGATCCCTGGGAAATCCTGGCCTGGCGCCAAGGCCGCGTCGACGCCACATCGGATGAATAGAGCAACCGACGCGATCCTGCTTCAGCCCTCCAACGGCGGGCGGCGGTCCTTCCAGGGGGTCGCGTCCTCGTAGGCTTGCGCGACGCGGTAGACCATGGCTTCGTCGAACGGCTTGCCGACGATCTGCATGGATAGCGGCAGGCCCGTCGCCGTGAACCCGGTCGGCACCGCCAGGGCGGGGCTGCCCGTCACGTTGAAGGGCGGGCGGGCCTGGCGGGAATAGGTCTTATCCATGATCTCCCGATCCTCGATCGGGCCGGGGGCGTGCATCGAGGAGGCGGTGACGACGACGTCGTAGTCGGCCATCAGCGCGCGGAACTCGTCGGCCAGCCGCTTGCGGGTGCGCAGCGCCTGGACATAGTCGACGGCCCGGATAAAGGCACCGCCGACCAGCCGCTCGCGGGTAATGGCGCCGTAATCCTCCGGCCGCTCGGCGAGCCAGCGCTCATGGATCGCATAGGCCTCCGACAGCAGGATGGTCCGGTTGCAGGCGGCATATTCGCCGAGCGGGCGGACCGAGACTTCGCGCACCTCGGCGCCGAGCCCCTCCAGCACGCCGAGCGCCGTCTCGATGCCGGCGGCCATGTCGTCGTCGGCGATCATGTCTCGGGTATAGAAATGCCGGATGACGCCGACCTTGAGACCGGAAATCCCCTTGTCCAGGTCGCCGGTGAAATCGGGCACCGCGGCCCGGGCGCTGCCGGGATCCAGCGGGTCGTGCCCGGCGATGACGTTCAGCATCAGCGCGTTGTCGCGCACGGTCCGGGTCAACGGTCCGACATGGTCGAGCGCGAAGGACAGCGGCAGGACGCCGCGCCGGCTCACCCGGCCATAGGTCGCCTTCATGCCGACCAGCGCGCAGCAGGAGGCCGGATTGCGCACGGACCCGCCGGTATCGCTGCCGAGGGCGCCCGGCACGAAGCCCGCCGCCACCGCCGCGCCGGAACCCGAGGAGGAGCCACCCGGCATGGCGTTGCGATCCCAGGGATTGCGCGCCGGCGGCCAGGGCAGGTCGAAACAGGGCCCGCCGATCGCGAACTCGTGCGTCGCCAGCTTGGCCACCAGATTGCCGCCCGCGGCCTTCAGCCGGGCCGTCGCCACGGCGTCCGCGCCGGCGATGTTGCCGTCGAGCAGCTTCGAATGACCGGTCGTCGGCAGTCCCTCGGCATCGATGATGTCCTTCAGCGCGAAGGGGACGCCATGCAGGGCCCCGAGCGCCTCGCCCCCGGCGATCGCCGCCTCCGCCGCGCGGGCACGGCCGAGCGCCGCGTCACCGTCCAGGTGCAGTACCGTGTCGAGCTTGCCGTCATGCGCGCGGATGCGGGCAAGCAGGGCTTCGACATACTCGGTCGGCGAAAGATCCTTGGCGGCGATGCGCGTCGCCGCCTCGGCCATGGGCATGTAGGCGAGTTCGTCGCTCATGGGCTCAGGCCTCCGGGCCGGCGCGATAGGCATGCGCCGGCTCGTCCGCGATGTCGTCGGGCCGGGGCGTCGTCGCGGTGATGCCCTGGGCGTAGCGCCAGGCCCGCTTCAAGGCCGCCGCATCCAGGGCGTGAAACTTCTCCAGTCCGAGCTGGCGGGCCAGGCTCGCGAATTCGTCGTCACCGATCTCCGTCGAGGTCATCTCGGTTCTCCTCCCCTTTTGTCGGCTCCAAACTCGACCATGCGGCGCCTGGGGGCAAGTCCATGGATGCGGACCCGACAGCCTGCTAGGCTCGCCCTTCACAGGGAGAGCGCCATCATGACCACGAGCAATACCGACCCCGCCTTCATGGCGGCGACAGACATGGCCGCCGAAATGGCGGCCGGGCGGTTGTCCCCGGTCACGGTGATGGACCGCTTTCTCGAGCGGATCGAACGCTATGACGAAAAACTGCACGCCTACGTCACCGTCTATGCCGACGAAGCCCGCCAGGCGGCCGAAGCGGCGGCGACGGCGATCCGGACCGGCCATGCGGTCGGGCCCTTCCACGGCGTGCCGATCGCCCTGAAGGACATCATCGACATGTCGGGGCGGGTGACCACCGGCGGCTCCAAAGTCTGGGACGAGCGGGTCTCAGCCACCACCGCGACCCTGGCGGCCCGGCTGATCTCCGCCGGCATGATCGTCATCGGCAAGACCCACACGGTGGAATTCGCCATGGGCGGATGGGGTACCAACGAGCATATGGGCACCGCCTGGAACCCCTGGGACCTCGAGGTGCAGCGGGCGCCCGGCGGCTCCAGTGCCGGCTCCGGCGTGTCGGTCGCCGCCGGCATGGCGCCCTGGGCGATCGGCACGGATACCGGCGGCTCGGTCCGCCTGCCGTCTGCCTGGTGCGGGCTCGCCGGGCTGAAGGTGACGGTCGGCCGGATCAGCACCCACGGCGTGCTGCCGCTCTCCCACACCCTCGACACGCCGGGGCCGATGTGCCGCACGGTGGAGGATGCGGCCCACCTCTATATGGTGATGGCGGGTGCCGACCCGCTCGACCCCAAGACCATGATCCATGGCGTCGAGGATCCGCTGCCGACCCTCAAACGCGGCGTCGCCGGCCTGCGGCTCGCCGCCCTGCCGGCAAGCGAGCGCGCGGGCGTCGAGGCCGACGTGCTGGCGGCCTATGACGAGTCCCTCGCGCTGTTCAAACGCCTCGGCGCCAGCATCGAGGTGGTCGAGCTGCCGCACAGCTTCGATTCCCTGGGCGCGGCGACCGGGCGGATCATCGGCTGCGAGGGTTATTTCCATGTCGGCGAGGTGGTCGACGACTTGGCCCTGCCGGTCGATTCCGCCGTACGGCCGCGGATCTGGCTCGGCCGCGACGTCTCGGCCCGCGACTATCAGCGCGCGCTTGCCACGCAACAGAGCCTGAAGGCGGAATTCCAGGCGGCGCTGGCCGGCTACGATGCCTGGCTCAGCCCGACCACGGCGACGGCGGCACCGGTGGTGGCCGACATCGACCAGGGCCAGACCCCGGCGATCTTCACCCGCGCCGCCAACATCCTGGAGATGTGCGCGGCAACGGTGCCGAACGGCTTCACCTCGGCCGGCCTGCCGAGCGGCTTGATGATCGCCTGCGCCGGCCTCGACGAGGCGACGGCGCTCCGGGTCGCCTGGGCGCACGAGAACGCAACCGACGTCACCGGCCGCGTGCCACCGGGCCTGGAGGCCTGAGCGCGTCCCATGGCGCGGGTGCCGGCGGGGCGGTGCGTTTACGCCGTGGGCGATATTCACGGCTGGGCGCCTGTGCTGGATACGTTGCACGAGATGATCCTGGCCGATGCCGCGGCCTCGAACGCGACGGAAAAGCTGATCGTCTATCTCGGCGACTATGTCGACCGCGGCCCGGACAGCCGCGGCGTGATCGAGCGGTTGCTCCACCCCCTGCCGGGCTTTCGGGCCGTGCATCTCTGCGGCAATCACGAGGCGCTGATGCTCGACTACATCCAGCGCGGCGAGAACGGCGCGCTCTGGGCCTACAACGGGGGCGATACCACGCTGGAGAGCTACGACCTGCCATCGGGCCTGATCACCACGCCCGACGGCGCGGCGCGCTGCCGCGAGGCGATACCGGCGGCGCATCTGGCGTTTCTCGCCGCCCTGCCGCGGATGCACCGGGAAGGCGACTATCTCTTCGTCCATGCCGGCATCCGCCCGGGCGTGCCGCTCGATGGGCAACGCGACGAAGACCTGATCTGGATCCGCGAGGCGTTTCTCGACAGCGACGACGATTTCGGCGTCGTCGTGGTGCACGGCCACACGCCCAGGCGCGAGATCCAGCAGCGGCCCAACCGCATCGGTATCGACACGCATGCGTATGCGACGGGCGTCCTCACCTGCGTCGCGCTGGAGGGCGGGGAGCGCCGCTTTCTCCAAACCGCGAGCTGGCAATGAGGCGGCGTGGGCTTCCGCCGGTGCGCCGAAGCGCGTAAGTAGGTTGCAGCCCCGCCCGCATTGAAGGTCATTGCCGTGGATATCCAGTACTACATCCAGGAAACCCTGCCGCTGTTCATGTTCTTCGGCATGGCGGTCCTGCTGTTCACCGGCTACCCCATCGCCTTCATTCTAGGCGGCCTGTCGATCACCTTCGGCCTGCTCGGCTGGATGGTGGGGACTTTCGCGCCGATCGAGTTCTTCAACTTCGTGCCCCGGATCTGGGGCCAGGCGGCGGAGAACCTGGTGCTGGTCGCGGTGCCGACCTTCGTCTTCATGGGCGTGGTGATGGAACGCAGCGGCATCGCCAACGACCTGCTCTATTGCTGCCAGATCCTGTTGCGCAAGGTACCGGGCGCGCTTGCCCTTTCGGTCACCATCATGGGCACGATCCTGGCGGCGATGACCGGCATCATCGGCGCCTCGGTCACCATGATGACGGCGATGGCGCTGCCCGCGATGCTGCGCCAGCGCTACAGCCCGGCGCTGGCCACGGGAACCATCGCCGCCTCCGGCACGCTCGGAATCCTCATTCCGCCCTCGATCATGCTGATCTTCATGGCCGACCTGATGAGCCTGTCGGTCGGCAGCCTGTTCATGGCCGCCCTGCTGCCGGGCCTGACGCTCGCCGCGCTCTACCTCAGCTACATCTTCATCCTCGCGAGCGTCCGCCCGAAGATGGCGCCGCCACTGCCCGAAGGCATGCTCTACGTCCCGGCGCGGGAGTTGCCGCACCTGTTGCTGAAGGGCTTCGTGCCGCCGGTCTTGCTGATTGGCATGGTCAAGGGCTCCATCCTGTTCGGCTGGGCGACACCGTCGGAGGCGGGCGCGGTCGGGGCCTTCGGCGCGCTCTGCATCGCCGCCGCCTCGCGCCGGTTGGGGTGGGAGAACCTCACCGGCATGTGCCGCTCGACGGCGCTCACCATCTCCTTCATCTTCATGATCATCGCCTCGGCCACCTGCTTCGCCTACGTCTTCCGCTCGCTCGGCGGCGAAGAAATCGTCGAGTGGATCTTCGAGGCCGCCGGGTTCGGCTCCTGGGGCGTGTTGATCACCATCATGGTGATGGTCTTCCTCCTCGGCTTCATCCTCGATTTCATCGAGATCGCGCTGATCATGTTCCCGATCTTCGCGCCGCTGGTCGACGGCCTGGAGTTCGGCGATCACGTGCCGAAGGAATCGGTCCTGTTCTGGTTCACCATCCTGGTCGCCGTGAACCTGCAAACCTCGTTCCTGACACCGCCCTTCGGCTACGCGCTGTTCTACATGAAGGGCGTCGCGCCGAAGGAGGTGAAGATCTCCTCGATCTACGCCGGCATCGTGCCTTTCGTCGGCCTGCAGCTGATCGGCCTGGCGCTCGTCGTCGCCTTCCCGGCCCTGGTGCTCTGGCTGCCGGGCGCGGTCTACGATTAGCGAGGCTGGCCTCCCATGGACGAGTCCACAGGCAACGCGTTCGCCGGCCGACGGGTGCTGATCACCGGGGCCGCGGGCGGGATCGGCTCGGCCATGGCCGCCGCCTTCGCCGCGCGGGGTGCGGCCCTGGTCCTGGCCGACCGCGAGACGGCGGCGCTCGCCCGCATCGCCGAAACGCTCGGCGGCGATATCGCGCTGCATGGCTACGAACAGGGCGAGGCGGCCTCGATCGCCGCGCTCGCCACCGCGGTCGGACCGGTCGACGTCTTCTGCAACAACGCCGGCATGCTCGACGTCGGGCCCTATCTCGAGCAGGCGCCGGAGGCGATTCAACGCATCGTCACCGTCAACCTGATCGGGCCGATGCTGCTGGCCCGCCATATCGGCGAGGCCATGGTCGGGCGCGGCCGGGGCGTCATCGTCAATACGGCCTCGCAGCTCGCCTTCCACGGCGCGGCCGGCCGTGCCGCCTATGCCACGACGAAGGCCGGCATCGTCCAATTCACCAAGAGCATTGCCGCCGAATGGGCACCGCACGGCGTGCGGGTCGTGGCGCTGGCGCCGGGCCGGACCCTGACGGCGATGAACGCGCCCACGCTCGCCACCGAGGCGCAGCGCGAAGCCGCCCTCCAACAGATCCCGGCGGGGCGTTTCGGCGCCGCCGAGGAGATGGCGGGTCTGGCCGTCTTCCTGGCCTCGGACGCCGCCTCCTATGTGGTCGGTGAGACGCTGATCGCTGACGGCGGATTCGTTCTCGCCTAACCGACCCCGCCGTCATTCAAATGGCAGGCCGACCAACGGTCGGGCTCGATCTCGGCCAGCCTCGGCACCTCGGCGCGGCAGCGCGGGCCGGCGAGCGGGCAGCGCGGGTGGAAATGGCAGCCGGGCGGCGGGTTCAACGGCGAGGGGATCTCGCCGCGCACCGGCTCGTAATCGCGCCGGCGGATGTCGAGGCGCGGCACTTCGGCCAGCAGGGCCCGGGTGTAGGGATGGTTCGGCGCCTCGAACAGCGTCTCCGTCGCCGACATCTCCACCACGCGGCCGAGATACATGATCACCACCCGGTCGGAGATATGCTCGACCACCGAAAGGTCGTGCGAGATGAACAGGTAGGTGAGGTCGAGATCCTCGCGCAGGTCCATGAACAGGTTCAGCACCTGGGCCTGGATCGAGACGTCGAGGGCGGCGATCGCCTCGTCGCAGACCAGGAATTCCGGCTTCACCGCAAGCGCCCGGGCAATGCCGATGCGCTGGCGCTGGCCGCCGGAAAACTGGTGCGGATAGCGCCGCTTGAAGGCCGGGTCGAGGCCGACGCGCAGCAGCACGCCGTCGACATAGTCAGCTTGGCCGGCCGCATCGACGACCCCGTGCGCGCGCGGCGCCTCGCCGACGATGTCCTCGACCCGCATGCGCGGGTTGAGCGAGGCGAAGGGGTCCTGGAAGATCATCTGCACCTTGAGCGCGATTTCCCGCGCCGCCGGCCCCTCCAGCCCGGCGACATCGCGGCCCTCGTGCAGGATGGTGCCTTCCGTCGGCGGCAGGATACCGGCGATCATCCGGCCGAGGGTCGACTTGCCGCAGCCCGATTCCCCGACCAGACCCAGCACCTCACCGTGTTTCACGTGGATCGAAACGCCGTCGACCGCATGCACGACCTCCTCGCGCACGTCGGCGCCCAGGCGGTTGGCGATCCGGCCGGCGAGATCCAGCGTCTTGACGAAGCGCTTGACCAGGTCCCGCGTCTCGATCATCGCCGCCGGCCCGCTCATGCGCCGGCCTCCAGGTGGGGGTGGAAGCAACGCACCTCGCGTCCCGCCGCGGCCTCGGCGATCTCCGGCTCGGCGAGGCAGGCCTCGTCCGCCCGGGGGCAGCGTTCGCGGAAGGCGCAGCCGGGCGGCAGATTCAGCAGCGAGGGCGTCATGCCCGGGATCTGGGTCAGCCGCCGGCCCCGGCTGTTGTGGCTCGGCACCGAGCCGATCAGACCGTGCGTATAGGGGTGGATCGGCCGGTCCAGCACCTCGTCCACCGTGCCCTTCTCGACGATGCGGCCGGCGTACATGACGCAGATTTCGTCCGCCAGGCCGGCGACCACGGCGAGGTCGTGGGTAATCCAGATCATCGCCGTGCCGGTCTCGCGACAGAGCTTCTGCGCCTCGAACAGGATCTGGCCCTGGATGGTGACGTCGAGGGCCGTCGTCGGCTCGTCCGCGATGATCAGGTCCGGCTCGTTCAGCAGCGCGATGGCGATGGCCACGCGCTGGCGCATCCCGCCCGAAAATTGGTGCGGATAGGCGTGCAGGCGTTCCTCCGGCGAGGGAATGCCGACCCGGCCCAGCGCATCGCGCGCGCGGGCCAGCGCCGTCGCCTTGTCGACCTCGTGGTGCGCCAGCACCGTCTCGACCATCTGCGTGTCGATCCGCAGCACCGGATTGAGGGTCATCATCGGGTCCTGGAAGATCATCGCAACGCGGTTGCCGCGCAGGTCGCGCATCGCCTCGTCGTCCAGGTCCAGCAGGTTGGCGCCGTTGTAGCGGATCTCGCCGCCGACGACGCGGCCCGGCGGATCGACCAGGCCGATGATGGAAAAGCCGGTGACCGACTTGCCCGAGCCGCTCTCGCCGACGAGGCCCAGAATGCGGCCCTTGGCCACGTCGAAGCTGACGCCGTCGACCGCCTTCACCGCGCCCGCCTTGGTCAGGAAGTGGGTCCGCAGGTCGCGGACGCTCAACGTCGGGACGCCGTCGCTCACCGGGGGCTCACTTCTGCAGGCGCGGGTTCAGCACGTCGCGCAACTGATCGCCCACCAGGTTGATGGTGATGATGGTGACCAGCAGCGCCACACCCGGGAAGATCGAGATCCAGTACTTGTGGCTCAGCATGTATTCGAAGCCGTTGGCGATCAGCAGGCCGAGCGAGGGCTCCGTCGTCGGCAGGCCGACGCCGAGGAAGCTCAAGGTCGCCTCCAGGCTGATCGCGTGCGCCGTCTGCAGGGTGACGACGACGATCATCGGCGGCAGGCAGTTCGGCAGGATATGGCGAAAGACGATGCGCCGGTGGCCGAGCGCCAGGCAGGTCGCCGCCTCGACATACTCCTTGCTGCGCTCGACCAGGGCGCTGGCGCGCACGGTGCGGGCGTAATAGGCCCATTGCACGGTCACCAGCGCGATCAGGATCTTGTCGACCCCCTTGCCGAGGATCGCCAGCAGGATGAGCGCGACCAGGATCGCCGGGAAGCTCAACTGGATGTCGACGATGCGCATGATGACGCTGTCGGTACGCCCGCCGGCGTAAGCCGCCGTCAGGCCGACGGCGCAGCCGATCGCCATGGCGATCAGGCCGCTGGAGACGCCGACGCCGAGCGAGATGCGCAGGCCGTAGATGATCGCGCTCAACAGGTCGCGGCCGGCCCCGTCGGTGCCGAGCCAGAAGGTCACGCCTTCGAAGTTCTCCGAGAACGGCGGCAGGTTGGAATCGAGCACGCTCACCTGCGCCAGGTCGTAGGGGTCGGTCGGCGCCAGCCACGGCGCGAAGACGGCGATGGCGGCGATGACGAGGAAACAGATGAAGGCCCCCGTCGCGATCCGGCTGTCGGTAAAGTCGGAGACGAAGCGGCGGAAGGGCGTTTCCACCCGGGCGAGCGACGGCGGCACGTCGTCGAGGACGAGCCGCTCTTGCACTTCGGCGGTCATGATTTCTGATCCTGCAGGCGGACGCGGGGGTCCAGCACGCTATAGAGGACGTCGACCACCAGGTTGATGGTGACGAACAGCAGCACCACGATCATCAGGTAGGCGACGACCACGGGCCGGTCGAGATTGTGGATCGAGTCGATGATCAGCTTGCCCATGCCGGGCCAGGCGAAGACCGTCTCGGTCACCGTCGAGAAGGCGACCAGGCCGCCGAACTCGAGGCCCAGCACCGTTACCACCGGGATCATGATGTTCTTCATCAGATGCACCATGACGATGCGGCCCTGGCGCAGGCCCTTGGCGCGGGCGAACTTGATGTAGTCCATATGCACGATCTCCCGCGTGCCGGCACGCGACAGCCGGATCACCAGGGAGATCTTGAACAGCGAGAGGTTCAGCGCCGGCAGGAACAGGTGGCTCAACCCGTCGAGGGTGAGAAAGCTCATCGGCACGCCCAGCACGTCGACGGTGTCGCCCCGCCCGGTGGACGGCAGCACGCCGAGTTGCACGGCGAACACCATGATCATCATGATGCCGACCCAGAAGGTCGGCAGGCTGAAGCCGAGGATCGAGGTCGCCATGATGGTCTTGGCGGTTTTCGAGTCCGGTTTCAGCCCGGCATAGACGCCGAGCGGAATGCCGAAGACGATCGCCATCAGCAGCGCCGCCACCGCCAGTTCCAGGGTCGCCGGGATGTGCTGCACGATCAGCTTCAAGGCCGGCTCGCCGTAGATGAACGACTTGCCGAGATCCCCTTTCAGGGCGTTGAAGACGAAGTAGCCGTATTGTTCGTGCACCGGCCGGTCGAGACCGAGGTCGGAAATGACGCGGTCGATCTCCTCCTGGTCGGCCTCCGGGTTGATCAGCATGTCGACCGGGTTGCCGACGATGTTGACGCCGATGAAGACGAGCAGGCTCATCACCAGCACGACGAGCGAGCTCTGCATCAAGCGACGGATGACGAATACGGAGATGATCGTTCTCCCGGGCCTAGCTGCCGCCGGGGTCCCGGCCACCCCGCGCCCCCGGCCCAACCACCCCAAGGGTACACTCCATGGGTGGTTGGGCCGGGGGCGCGCGGTGGCCGGGGTCCGTCATTGAACAGCTGCCTAGTTGGAGTGGACACCCATGGCGGTCGTCCGCTCGTCGGTGCGGGCCTTGTAGGCGATGCCCTTCTTACCGGCCCAGGTGTTCACCTGGTAATGCAGCGGAATGATCCCCTGGTTGCGCCCAATGCCGAGTTCCGTCGCCTTTTGCAGCAGCGCGCTGCGCTTGTCGTCGTCGACGGTGGCGAGCCCATCCTCGATCAGCTTGTCGACTTCCGCGTCGGAATGCCGGCCACGGTTGGAAGACCCGAAGCCCTGGGATTTGTCGTAGGTGTGCAGCAAGGACTTCAGCGGCGAGGACGGCTCGCCCGTGCCCGAACCCCAGCCGACCAGGATGAAGCTGAACTCCGGCGACTTGTCCGGGCCGCCGCGGCTGGCGCGCTTGAAGTAGACCGCCTTCGGCATGGTCTCGACCGACATCTTGATGCCGATGCGGCTCAGCATCTGGGCGACCGCCTCGGCGATCTTGGCATCGTTGATATAGCGGTCGTTCGGGCCGTGGATGGTCATCTCGAAGCCGTCACCGTAGCCGGCCTCGGCCAGCAGGGCTTTGGCGCCCTTCGGATCATAGGCCTCCGCCGACATGTTGGGGGAAACGCCGAAGAAGCCTTCGGGCAGCAGCTGGCCCGCCTTGATGGCGACGCCTTCCATCACCCGCTCGACGATGGCGTCGCGGTTGATCGCCTTGGAAAGCGCCTTGCGCACCCGGGCGTCCAGCAGCGGGTTCTTGATCTTGTCGCCGCCCTTGGCCGTCACGAAGGGGCTGTTCTCGCGGAACTGGTCCATGTGCAGGTAGATCACCCGGTTGGAGATGCCGGAGCTGAGCTGCACGCCGGCCTCCTTCTTCAGCCGCGCGATGTCGATCGGCGGCACGTTGTCGATGAAGTCGACGTCGCCCGCCAGCAGGGCCGCGACCCGGGCCGGGCCGGACTTGATCGGCTTGAAGACGACGCGCTTCCATTCCGGCTTCTCACCGAAATAACCCTCGTTACGCTCCAGCACCAGGCGGTCGTTGGGCACCCATTCGACGAACTTGAAGGGGCCGGTGCCGTGCGTCGCCGTGCCGTTGTTGAAGTCGCCGGTCGAAACCTTGTCGCCGACCTCGTTGGAGATGATGTGGATGTTCGATATCTCGACGGGCATTAGCGGATGCGGCCGTTCGGTCGAGATATGCACCGTGTGGGAATCGATCTTCTTGAAGGTCTTGCCCTTCAGGTAGGTCCCGAAGCTGGAGGGTGAGCTGGGCACGTTCGGCGCCCGCTTCGCCGTGAACATCACGTCATCCGCATCGAAAGCGGAGCCGTCGGTGAATGTCACGCCCTCGCGCAGCTTGAACTCCCAGGTGGTGTCGTTCACCGCCTTCCAGGAGAGGGCCAGGCCCGGCTGCAGGCGCTGCTTCTCGTCCTGTTCGATCAGCCGCGAGAAGATGTGCGCCGCCATCGAGTTGTTGGGGCCGAGGTTGTGATAGTGCGGATCGATCGACGAGGGTTCCGCCTTCAGGCCGATCGTCAAGGTACCGTCCGCCGCCGTCGCCGGTCCGGCGACCAATGCCAGCACCGCCGCCCCGAGCAGGGCTTTGCCAAATTTCATCTGCTTGTCCTCTCCATTGGGTTCGGGACCGCCCTACCCGGTTCCAGGCCCGCAAGTCGCGGCTCGCCCCCGGGGCTTCTTTCGAGCCCGTCCCTGGAGCGGAGGATAGGACCAGCCGCAGGCGGCGGCAATGCGTTTCTCGCGGTTCAGCCGAACGCGCGGTTCAACAGCTCCGCGTAGCCGAACAGCGCCGGCGTGCCGCCGGTGTGGAAGAACACCACGACCTCGTCGGTGCCGATCTCGCCGGCCCGCGCCAGCGCGATCAGACCGGCGAGCGCCTTGGCCGAATAGACCGGGTCCAGCACAGGGCAATCGCATTTCAGAATTTGCCGAGGAGTGACAGGAGATAGTCGTTGTTCCAAGCGGCGATTTTGAACTTGGCGCGCAGCGAGTCTTTTCGTGGATCCTTTCGCATGACATTGAGCGCCATGTGGCGCAGGACGGCGAGATTGTGCGGTCCATTGTCCTTGCGGGTTCTGTCTTGGTCTTCGTTCATTTGGACATCGAGGCACCAGTGCAGGCGGTTTTCGACCCCCCAGTGCGCCCGGGCAACGGGATTGAAGCGCTCGGCGTCGAGCGGCTGGCTGAGCAGGTAGTAGGCGGTTTCGCTCGACGTCTTCTCCGCGCACTCGCGGGTCCGGGTGACTTTGGCGACCGCCTTCAGGCCCGGCCAATGATGGCGCTCTTGCAGCCACTCGACGTGGCTGGAGACGAGAGCGGCACGGGTCTCGATGCGGCCATGATCGCCATCGACCGTGGTGTCGGTGGTGGTCGCTTCGGCTTTCGGATCGTCGAGGAAGGTTCTCACGTCGTCATGCAGCGTGCCTTGATTGCCCTTCAACGCCAGGGCGTAGTCACCCCCCTGCTCGATAATCTGGCTGGCGATGGCGCGCTGGCAATTGAGGGCGTCCACGGTCACGATCGTCCCCTCGAGGCTCAATAGTTTCAACAGCTTCGGCACGGCGGTGATCTCGTTGGACTTGGCGTCGGTGGCGACTTGCCCCAACACCAGCCGCTGATCACAGCCCCAGGCCGAGACCATATGCAGCGCCGACGTGCCGCTCGCCTTGTCGTAGGATCGCCGCACCACCTTGCCGTCGATCGCAATGACCCCTTGGCAGGTCTCGGAAAAGCGCGCCATGAAGCGCTGGAAGCAGGCGCCGAACGCCTCCGGATCCAGCAACCGGAACACCCGGCTGAAGGTGTCGTGGCTCGGCACGCCATGTTCGAGTACGAGAAATTCCCGCAGGAACGCCTCCTTTTCACGCGCGAAGATCGCCATGTCGACCGCCGTCTGACCGCCCGAGAGGACCGTGCACAGGGCGATCGTCAAGATCTCCAGCAGATCGTGACGCCCGGCATTGCCAGTCCGCGGATCCTCGAGACCCTCAAAGCACTCCAGAAAGCCTTCCATCGCAACCTCCACCCGTGAAAAGACCGGGTAGAATCGATTCGCGCCAATACCTCAAGATCAAACACGCACGTCAAGGCAATTCCAAATGCGATTCCCCTGGGGTCCAGCAGCAATCCCTCCAGCCGGGCGGAGAGCTTCATCGCCTCGAGCGCATCCTCGCCGGGCTTGCCGTAGCCCGGGCCGAGCGCGATATCCTCGACCCGGACGTCCGCCGCGGCGATCAGGCCGTCGCGGTCGATCATCGCCGCCAGCTCGCCCGCGCGGGCCAGCACGCGGGGATGCTGCAGGTCGGCCGTACGGCGCACGCAGATGCCGACGCACTCGATCTCCGCGCTCCGCTCGCGCAAGCCGACGAGGGTGCCGGCGTGGGTCAGCGCGCTGCCCGAGGGCACGATCACCTTGGCGATGTCGAGGCCCGAGGCCGCCGCCTGATCCAGGGTTTCCAGCGCCGCGTCCCGGTAGCCGAGCGCGCCGACCGGCGGATGATCGGCCGAGAGGTAGACGATATAGGGCGTGTGCCCGCGCCCGCGCAGGTCGTCGGCGAGTGCTTCCAGCGCGCGGTCGGCGCCGGCCTCGTCCTCGCCTTCGGGATAGCTGTGGATCGTCGCGCCGAACAGCCGGTCCAGCAGCACGTTGCCCGAGGCGTGATAGTCGGCCGGCATGTCGCGCACCCGGTCTTCCAGCTGGACGTGGCAGGCCATGCCGAGCTTGGCGGCGGCCGCCGCCGTCATCCGCATGAAGTTGGACTGCACCGCGCCGGTGATCAGCACGACGTCGGCACCGGCCGCCACCGCCTCGCCGAAGTAATACTCCAGCTGGCGGGCCTTGTTGCCGCCCATGGCGAGGCCGGTACAATCGTCGCGCTTCACATAGAGGTTGTTCAGCCCGAGCTCGGCGCCGAGGCGGTCCATCCGCTCGAGCGGGGTCGGCGTGTGGGCCAGCACGACACGGGGAAACTCGGGCATGGGAAGGCACCTCCTACCAGTTGGGCGGGGTCCAGCGCGCCTCTTCGTCGAGCGGATAGACCGGACGGGGCAGGCCCTTCCAATCGAAGCGGTCGAGGATCGGCGAGGTCAGGCCGGCGGTGTCGACCTCGACGACCTGGTCCGGTCCGAACCAGGGCGCGAAGCCGGCGCGGAAATGGCCGCGCGACTTGACGCAGACGACGCGGGCCGCCGCGATATCCAGGCCGAAGCTCTCGAAAAACATCGGGTCCGCGGTCTGGTGGCGGGCGCCGATGACGATGACGGTGATGCCGCCCGGCCCGCCCAGCTCCAGCGCCGCACACTGGCCGAGATCGAGTTTCCGCCCGGCATAAATGCCGAGGCGGCCGACGAAGCCGCCCTCGGTCAGCCGCAACACGCGGGCTTCCGCCTCGAAGCCTTTGGAGAACGTCGTATCGCCCGCCCGGTTGAAGATGGCGGTGAATGTCGCCCCCTCCCCCGCCCGGTGCGCGTCCGCCGCCAGGTCGGGATCGAAGAAGGCACCGTAATAGACGCCCTTGGCCTCCGCCGCGTGCAGGGCGGAAAGCAGCCAGGTCGTCCGCCCCTCCCCGCCGCCGCCCGGATTGTCGCCGGCGTCGGAATAAATCACCGCCGGCGCGCGCGGGTCGGCGTGGGTCCGCTTCGCGAGATCGACCGCGTCCTCTATCGAGGTCAGCTCGCGCTGGAAACGTTCCCGCATGTTCCAGCCGTATTCGGCGATCTCACGCGCCAGGATCTGCGCCTGCCGCTCGTCGGACCGCGCGGTGACGATGATCGAGACGCCGTTCATCGGCGTGTCGGAGAAGACGAAACCGCCGAGCACGGTGACGTTCAGGATCTCGCCGCCGGTCTCGCGGGCGCGGCGCTGGCCGTATTGGATCATGTCGGCATAGGGGCCGTCGGCGGTCAGCAGGGTGACGCTCGGCGGGGTCAGCGGCAGGCGGATGAAGGCGGACTTCGGCCGCATGCCGGCCATGATCATCCGCATGGCGAAGGCCGCCTCCTCGCCCCGCTCGCGCATGTCGACATGGGGATTGGTGAGATAGCCGATCAGTACGTCCGCGCTTTCGACCATGCGTTCCGAGGTGTTGGCGTGCAGGTCGAGGGTGGCGATGATCGCCGCCTCGGGCCCGGCCGCCTCGCGGAGGCGGGCCATCATCTCGCCGTCGGGGTCCGGCGTCGCGGTCGAGACCATGGCGCCGTGGTTGGCGAGATAGACCCCGTCCAGGCCGCCCGCCGCCCGGATGCCCTCGGTCATGGTGTCGTAGCAGGCTTGGAGATAGCCATCCTCCGCCGGTCCCCAGGGCGGGTTCGCCGCCAGCAGCAGGGGTACCGGCTCCCACGGCCCGGTGGCGTCCATCGCCTGGACGAAGGCGCTCATCTCCGAGGAGATATGGGAGACCGGCTTGCGCGCCTCGGCCAGCAGCTCGGCGCCCTCGATGTGGATGGCGCTGCGGAAGTCGGCTTCGGTGGTCACCGGCGAGAAGGCATTGCTCTCCAGCGCGATACCGCAGAGGCCGATGCGGGGGACGTCGTTGCTCATATCACCTTCCCGGGATTTAGGATGTTGTCGGGGTCGAGCGCCCGCTTGATCCGGGCCATCAGGTCCATTTCGATCTTCGGCTTGTAGAGCCGCGCCTCGTCGCGGCGCAGGCGGCCGAGCCCGTGTTCCGCGCTGATCGAGCCGCCGATCTCGGCGACGATGTCGTGCACCACGCGATTGACGTTCTCGCGCTCGCCATAAAAATCCGCGTCGGCCCAGTCGTCGGGACGGACCGGATTGAAGTGTATGTTGCCGTCGCCGATATGGCCGAAGGTAACGCCCTTGATGCCGGGATAGCGCGCCGCCAGCGCCGCATTGACCGTCGCGATGAACTCGGGAATGCGGCTGACCGGGACCGAGACGTCGTGCTTGATCGAGGCGCCGCAGTGCAGCTGGGCTTCCGACACGCTCTCGCGCACCTTCCACAGCTGGGCGGCCTGGCCGGCCGAGGCGGCGATGGTCGCGTCCAGCACCAGCCCCTCTTCCGCCGCCGCGCCGAGCCAATCCTCGACCGGTTCGCGCAGGGTCCCGGGGGCGCCCTGCCCGGCGATTTCCGCCAGCACATACCACTCGTACGTCGCGCCCAGCGGGTCGACCACGTCCGGTATATGGGCGAGGTCGAGGTCGATGCAGATCCGCTCGATCAGCTCGAACGAAGTCACCTGCTCGCCGACGGCGCTGCGCGCACGGGCCAGCAGCTTCACCGCGGCTTGTGGATCCGGCACCGCGGCGAAGGCGGTCACCGTGTCGCTCGGCTTCGGCAGCAGGCGCAGCACGGCGGCGGTGACGATGCCGAGCGTGCCCTCCGAGCCGATGAACAGCTGCTTCAAGTCATAGCCCGTATTGTCCTTGCGCAGGCCGCGCAGGCCGTTCCACACGCTGCCGTCTGCCAGCACCACCTCGACGCCCAGCACCAGGTTCCGGGTATTGCCGTAGCGCAGCACCTGCACGCCGCCGGCGTTGGTCGAGAGGTTGCCGCCGATCTGGCAGGACCCCTCGGCGCCGAGGCTGAGCGGGAACAGCCGGTCGACCGCGTCGGCCTGGTTCTGGATCTCCGCCAGGACGCAGCCGGCCTCGACCGTCATGGTCTCGTTCAGCAGGTCGATCTCGCGCACCTTGTTCATGCGGCCGGTCGACAGGATGATCTCGGAGCCGTCCTCGTGCGGCTGGCTACCGCCGGTGACGCCCGTGTTGCCGCCCTGCGGCACGATCGGCACGCCGGCCTCGGCGCAGATGCGCACGACCTCCGCCACCTCCGCGGTGCTCGACGGGCGGACCACCAGCGGTACCGAGCCATGCCAGTTGTCGCGCCAGGCGATGCAGAAGGGCTCGATCTCCGCCGGGCTGTCGATACAGCCCTTGTCGCCCACCACCTGGCGGATCCGCGCCAGCACATCGGCCGGAACGGCGGAGCGGCGCGGCCGTTCCACGGGTGCGTTCATGTCACTCTCGCTTCGAATTGGTTCACGACATCGCCGGTGAACCTAGCCGGTATTCCCCTGGCGAGCCATGGCTGCCTCGACCACCGCCTGTTAAACTGCGCAGAGACGAGCAGGAGGACCGAAGCGATGGCCGTCGCCGAGCAGCAAGACACCCTCGACCATGAAATCATCGTCATCGGCGCCGGCGTCTCGGGCATCTACCAGCTTTACCGCCTGCTGGAGATGGGCGTCGACGTCCAGGTGCTGGAGGCCGGCGCGGCGCCTGGTGGGACCTGGTTCTGGAACCGCTATCCGGGCGCGCGTTTCGATTCCGAAAGCTGGACCTACGGCTATTCCTTCTCGAAGGCGCTGTTGCAAGAGTGGAGCTGGAGCGAGCATTTCGCCGGCCAGCCGGAGACGCTCAGCTATCTCAACCATGTCGTCGACCGCTTCGACCTGCGCCGCCACATGCGCTTCGACGCCAAGGTCCGCGCCGCCCGTTTCGAGGAGGACGGCCGGCTGTGGCGGCTGGAGCTGGAGAGCGGCGAAGAGCTGACCTGCCGCTTCCTGGTGACGGCGATCGGCATGCTGTCCGCCCCAGTGCTGCCGCGTATCGAGGGGGTCGAGGATTTCAAGGGCACGGCCTTCCACACCTATCACTGGCCGGCCGAGAAGGTCGAGCTGGCAGGCAAGCGGGTCGGCGTGCTCGGCACCGGGGCCACCGCCGTGCAATTGATCCCCCTGGTCGCGGAAGTGGCCGAGAGCCTCACCGTGTTCCAGCGCCGGCCCAACTGGTGCGCGCCGCTGCTGAACGCCCGCATCACGGACGAGGAACAGGCCCGCATCAAGGCGACCTACGACGAGATCTTCGCCCGCTGCCGCGAGACGCCCGGCGGCTTCGTCCACGCACCCGACCGGCGCCGCTTCGACGAGGTGCCGGAAGACGTCCGCCTCGCCTTCTGGGAAGAACTCTACGCCACGCCCGGCTTCGCCGTCTGGGTCGGCAACTTCGTCGACGTCCTGGTCGACGCCCGGGCCAACGCCGAATATACCGCCTTCATCGCCGACAAGATCCGTGCCCGCGTGAACGATTCCGAGGTCGCCGAGAAACTGATCCCCAAGGACCACGGCTTCGGCACCCGCCGCGTGCCGCTGGAGACGAACTATTACGAGGCCTACAACCGCGACAACGTCCACCTCGTCGACCTGAACCAAACGCCTATCAAACGGGTGACGGCAAAGGGCATCCAGACCAGCGCGCGGGAGCACGAGTTCGACGTCATCATCTGGGCGACCGGCTTCGACGCGATTACCGGCGCCTTCGACCGGATCGAGTTCACCGGCAGCGACGGGCAGACCTTGCGCGAGAAATGGCATGACGGTCCGGTCACCTACCTGGGGCTCGCGGCGTCCGGCTTTCCCAACCTGCTGACCATCTCCGGGCCGCAGAGCGGTTCGGTCGCGACCAATTTCCCGCGCGGTATCGAGGAGGCGGTCGACTGGGCGAGCGCGCTGATCCACCACCTGCGGAGCCACGGCCACACCCGCATCGAGGCGACGGCGGAGGCGGAACAGAGCTGGCTCGACCATGTGAAGGAAACCTACGGCTGGTCGCTGCTGCCGACGGCGAAAAGCTGGTTCACCGGCTACAACGCCAACATCGACGGGCACGACCGGCTGCGCCACCTGATCTACAACGGCGGCGCACCGCGCTACCGCAAGCGGCTGAACGCCGTCGCCGATCAGGATTACGTTGGTTTCGCCATGGATTGACCCGCCTCCGGGCGGCGGAGATGATGGCCCCCGAACATTTCGGGGAGGAACGATCATGGCATTCAACGGCACGAAGTTCGGCGTCTTCTCGCTCAGCCAGCAGCCGGACCAGGCGACCCGGGTCGAGGCCTTCGACGGCGACTTCCGGCAGTTCGAGCTGGCGGAGGAACTCGGCTACGACACCGTGTGGCTGGCCGAACATCTGTTCTCGACCTACGGTGTCGTCACCTCGACGCAGGTCCTGGCCGCCGCCGTCGCCGAGCGCACCAAGACGATCGACATCGGCATGGCGATCGTGGTCATCCCCTTCAACCACCCGCTGCGCACCGCCTCCGACTTCGCCCTCGTCGACGTGCTGAGCCACGGGCGCCTGAAGTTCGGCGTCGGCCGGGCCTACCAGCCGCACGAGTTCGCCGGCCTCGACATTCCGATGGACCAGAGCCGTGAGATGTTCACCGAGGGCATGGAGATCATCACCAAGGCCTGGACGAAAGAGAAGATGAGCTATTTCGGCCGCCATTGGCGCGTGCCGATTGAAACCGAGGTGCTGCCGAAGCCGGTGCAACAACCCCATCCGCCGATCTACCAGGCCTCGATCTCGCCGGAGAGCTACGAGGTCGCGGCGCGCAACGGCTGGCACCTCCAGCTGGCTTCGCCCTTCAACTACCGCACCTACCGGGAACGCTGGATGGACGAGCTGGAAGTCCACCTCGCCGATTTCGAAAAGCGCCGGGCGCACTACGGCCACCCGCCGGGCGAGGAGCGCATGCTGCTCACCCCCTTCTTCGTCGCCGAAAGCAACGAGGAGGCGATCGAGATCTACAAGCCGCGGGTCGAATGGTTCTATGCCAAGGTCAGCGCCAACCAGGCCGGCCTGCCGGGCCAGGGCGACGTGGTGAAGGGCTACGAACTCGGCATGTCGGAAGGCAAGAAGACCCGCGAGATGGGCTACCTGACCTTCGACAAGCTGCGCGAGCACGGCGCCTGCGTGGTCGGCGATCCGGACTATTGCGTGGAACGGCTGCGCGAGATGAAGCGCCGCTTCGGCATCACGGAGTTCACGCTCTGGTTCAACATGGCCGGCATCGACGGCGAAGTGGCGGAACGATCCATGCGGCTGGCGATGGACAAGGTCCTGCCGCGGGTCTGAGGCCCGACACGAACGGAGACGACACGCCATGCAACTCGAAGGTTCCTGCCATTGCGGCGCGGTCCACTTCACCGTCGAGAGCACGACGCCGCAGCCCTACATGCGCTGCTATTGCTCGATCTGTCGCAAGACGGCCGGCGGCGGCGGCTATGCCATCAACGTGATGGGACGCTACGAGACCCTGGGAATCGAGGGCCGGGGGGAGGTTTCCGTCTACCGGGTCCGCCACGACGACGGGACGGAGAGCGACCATCGCCGCCACTTCTGCAAGCATTGCGGCTCGGCACTGTGGGTCTGGTCGCCGAGCTGGCCGGAGCTGGTCCATCCCTTCGCCAGCGCCATCGACAAGGGTCTGCCGGCGCCGGCGGAAACGGTGCACATCATGCTGGACTCGAAAGCCGATTGGGTGCCCGTCGACGGCGGGGCGGAGGACGCACGCTTCGCCGAGTATCCCGACGCCTCGATCGCCGAGTGGCACGCCCGGCGCGGCCTCGACGTGGAGTGAATGACATGAGCGACGACGATTTCCGTCACGGCCGGGCCGACCTCGGCGAGGTCGAACTGCACTATGTCGAATACGGCGCGGGCCCGGAGGTGGTCGTCCTGCTGCACGGCTTTCCGCAGACCTGGTACGAATGGCACGGCATCATGCCGGCACTCGGCGAAGATTACCGGGTCGTGGCGCCGGACCTGCGTGGCCTCGGTGATTCGAGCCGGCCGGCGGACGGCTACGACAAGAAGACCGTGGCGGGCGACGTCTGGCGCCTGCTGCACGATCATCTCGGCATCGAGCGCTTCCATCTCGTCGGCCACGACTGGGGCGGCCCGGTGGCCTTTCGCCTGACGCACGACCACGAGGCGGCGGTGCGCAGCCTCGCCGTACTTGACGTGATGATCCCCGGCGACGGGCTGAACCTGTTCGCCACCTCGGGTGGGCGCTGGCACCATGGCTTCCACCGCACGCCCGAGCTGCCGGAGATCCTGACCGAGGGGCGGGAAGCCGCCTATCTCGGCTACTTCTACGACCATTTCGGTGCACGGCCGGGCGTCGTCCCGGCGGACGCGGTGGCGGAGTATGTCCGCTGCTACAGCCAGCCGGGCGCGTTGACGGCGGGCTTCGCCTACTACCGTGCCGTCGCCCGCGACATCGCCGACAACGAGGCCTCGATCGCCGCGCGCAAGCTGGCGTTGCCGGTGCTGGCGCTCGGCGGGGCGGACGGCATGGGCCGGGGCGAGCTCTGCCGCCAGTCCCTCGAATGCGTCGCCGACAATGTTCAGGGCGGCAGCGTCGCGGGCGCCGGTCATTGGCTGGCGGAGGAGAAGCCGGCGGAGCTGGTGGCGGCACTTCGCGACTTCTTCCGGGACGCGTGACCCCCTTCGGCGCCAAAGTCCGCGCGTTGCGGCGCGCCAAAGGCGTCCGCCTGAAGGACATGGCGGCCGAGCTGCAGATCTCGCCGGCCTATCTCTCCGCCCTCGAACACGGCCACCGCGGTCGCGCGTCGCCGATCCTGATCGACCAGATCTGTACCTATTTCAACATCATCTGGGACGATGCCGACGAGCTGCGGGAACTCGCCCGGCTGTCCCATCCCCGCGTCGTGGTCGACACGGCCGGCCTGGCGCCGGAGGCAACCCTGCTCGCCAATCGCCTGGCCGAGCGGATCGACGACCTCCCCGCCGACCTCATCGCCGAGCTGCTGCGCCGCCTCGAACGCCACGGAGGTAGGCCTTGAACATGCCACGCCGCGGCGGCTAGTCAGCTCTTCTCGGCCGGATTGGTCGGCGGCCGGGCGGTCGATAGGTCGAGGACGCCCGCCTCGTCCCAGGCGCCTTCGGGCCGGTTCAGCACCATCGCGTCGCTCTGGCGGTCGAGGGCATCGTCTCCCGCGTCGAGCGGGGCGTCCATGGCGATGTATTCGTGGTCGGAAAAGTGAAAGGCCCCCTCGCGGGCCTCGAAACCCCAGCGGCTCCAGAACCCGGTCAGTCGGGCCTGGGCATGGCCGGTGATGGTGGCGAAGCCCTTGCGCCGGCAGAACTCCCAGGCGAAATCCAGCATCTGTTCCGCCACACCGGTCCGGCGGAACGTCGCGCGCACGGCGACGCGTTCGATCTTCACGAAGTCCTGGAAGTAACGGAATCGCATCGTCGCCGCGGGCTCGCCGTCCACCAGCGCGAGGAACTGGGTGGCGGTGAAGTCGTTGCCGTCAAACTCTTCGTCGTAGGGGCATTCCTGCTCGCCCATATAGACCAGGGCGCGGACCACCATCACCTTGGCCAGGTCCTCGAAGTCCCGGGCGACACGGACGGTGATCTCCCGGTTGCCGGGATCAGGCACGGCGGAGGACACCGTCGTCATTCCCGTAGTTCCTTCCCTGGATGGTCATCTGGTCGCGGCCCGCCCGCAGTGCGTTCAAGGCGTCGGTCACCGGCGGCGCCGTCATACCCTCGGCGCCCGCCCGGATCGCCGTCGCCGAAATCGCGTCGCGCCGGCGCACGGCGAAAGGGTAGATCCAGCCGCATTCGTCGACGATGCTCCGCACCGCCATGCCGCCGACGTCGTTGCCATGGATCGCATGCAGCCGCGCGCCCGGGTGTTCGGCCCGGATGCGGGCGATGACGCCGTGGAAGCCCTTCTCGGCATAGAGTTTCGGCCAGAAGGCGACCTCGACGCGGTCTTCGAGCCCGGCGTCGGCGATCGCCGCCTCGATCAGGATGCGCCGCGTCTCCGGCGCCATGAAACGGTTCCCGGTCGGGAAATAGTCGACGTTGGCATCGGCCTTCGCCGTCCGTTCCAGCACCTGGATGCCGCCCTCCACCCGGCCGATGCGAATTTCGCCGCGGGCGAGCGCCGTCGCGTGCAACCGCGGCACGATGGTCGGATGGATCACCACCTTGTCGAGGCGACGTTCCTCCAGCGCGCGGCGAACCAAATCGAGATGGGTCAGATGGAAGGGGTTGAAGGTGCCGAGGAAGATGGCGACACCGCCCTTCGGCGCCAGCAGGGCGCGCGCGTCCGACAGCAGGCCGCTGGCGAAGACCAGGGCGCCGAAGCCGATGCCGGCGGCGATGAACAGCTCCTTGACCACCGGCACGCCGGCGGTCGCCAGCGCCGTCACCACGATGTTCACCGAGAGCGCGAGCAGGACGTTCCGGTTCAGATCGCCAATGCCCCGGTTGTAGAGGATGATCGCCACATACTGTGCACCCTGGGAGGCGAGCGTGGTGATCACCGCGGCGCCGAGAACGCCGCCCACCGCATCGATCCGCCCGGGAATCAAGGCGCCGCCGAGGGCCACCACGCCCAACGCCACGACATTGAACAGCAGCTGTGGCGCGAAACGGCCGAGCCGCCCCCCGGTGATCGATACCGTGACACCGCGCCCCCAGGTCTCGATCCGGTTCGACAGCCGCGAGTAGAGCGGCATGAAGCAGGCGATGAAGGCGGTCACGCCGATCAGCGCCGGATTGCTCCAGGCGCCGTGGGCGGCGGCGTAGGCCGCATACATCACGGCGGCAATGCATAGCGAGATCCTGGTGGAAGCACTCGCGAAATAAACCGTGAACATCGCTGCAGCCGCCGTAATAATACGGGGTACTGCAATCTTATTCTCGGATTCTGGCTTGCTTGAGGTCGACATACAACCAGTTAGTGTAGTATCGACCACAAATGAACACCCAGGTATGCATACGGAACTTGCACACATGCATAACGTGAGTAGTGCGCTCGCGAACTGGGACGACGTTCGGCTGTTCCTCGCCGTCGCCCGTGCCGGCAGCATGATCGGTGCGGCGCGGCTGGCGCGCACCGATCAGTCGACGATCAGCCGCCGCATGAACAGCTTGCAGGAAAAACTCGGCGCGAAACTGTTCGAGCGTCACAGCAAGGGCATGCGGCTTACCGAAACAGGTAAACTGGTGCTCACCTTCGCCGAGACGATGGAAGAGAGCGCGATCGACATCGAGCGAAGTTCCGCCGGCGTCGACGGGGAGATGCGAGGCATGGTGACGATTTCCACGACCGAGGGCTTGGGCGCCTATTGGCTCGCGCCCAAACTGATCAGCTTCCAGCGCCAGTATCCGGGCCTGATCATCAATCTCGACACCACGAACATCGCCCGTGACCTTTCCCGCCACGAGGCCGACATCGCCATCCGCTTCAACGATCCGGGCGCCGAGACCAATGTCGCGCGGCGCGTCGGGCGCTTGCAGATGCGCCCCTTCGCGACGCAAGGCTATCTCCGGGAGAACGGCCGGCCCGAAAGCAAGACGGAGCTGCGCCACCACGTCTTCTGCCATTTCGACGAGCCGCCGGTGGGGCCGTTGTGGAGTGAATGGAACGCCATCCTGGAAAATTCACGCGGTGTCGTGTTCCGCTCCGGCTCCTCGAACGCCGTTCGCCTGGCGGTGAGCGAAGGTTTCGGCATCGGCCTGCTGCCGATATACGTCGCCGACATGGATTCGCGCCTGGTCGAACTGCCGATCGACGTCGGCGAACCGCTCGACATCTATGTCGTCACCCACGCCGACCGCCGCGCCAGCCGACGGGTCCGCATCACCCTCAACCACATCTACCGGATGTTCGACCTCGACCGGCACAAATACTTCGCCGGTTGAGCGCCGGCGGCTACTCCGCCGCGAGGTGCAGGCCGAGACGGCGGCGCAGCGCGCCATCGAGCGCGCGCGCCTCACCGATCGGCGGCAGGACACGGGGCGGCGTCAGCGACAACCGCATGGGCGAGCCGAGCGACGGCCAGGGCCGCCCGGCCGCGTTGTTCGTCATCGGCAGCAGCGCGCGCGCCGCGACCAGGGGATGCTCCGCCGCCTCCCAGATGCCGACGACGGGCCGCGCGCGAAAGCCCGAGGCCGCCAACGCCGATACCGCCTCGTCCACCGGCAACGCCGTGACATCGGGCGGCGTGCCGTCACCCTCCGCATAGACATACCCCTCGGCACAGGCGAGCACCTGGCGGGCCGGCGGGGCCTCGTCTCCCCCATTCCAGGCCGTTTGCGTCATCCACAGCGCGATGTCCTGCATGGCGATGTCGACCTCCTGGCCGACGCCCGTGGCCTCGCGCTGCTCCAACGCGGCGAGAAGGGCGACCAGGCCGAGCTGCCCGCCGGCGATATCCCCCATGGAAACGCCCGACTTCAAGGGCGTCTCGCCATCGCGGGTCAGGTCCATGAAGCCGGACATCGACTGCACGATGGTGTCGACCGCCGGCCGGCCGGGATAGGCACTCTCCGCGCCGAAGCCGGAGATGGCGCAATAGATCAGCCGGGGATTGATCCGCAGCAGGGCCTCGCCATCGAAGCCGAGCTTGGCGAGCGCGCCCGGCTTCAAGTTCTCCAGCAGGATGTCGGCACCGGCCAGCAGCAGGCGGAAATCCTCCGCCCCCGCGTCCGTGTTGATGTCGAGGGCGAGCGCCGTCTTGCCGCTGTTCGAAAAGGCGAAGTAATAGCTGAGCCCGTCCTGGTGCGGCGCCCAGGTCCGCCCGGGATCGCCGCCCGTCGGCTCGATCTTCAAGACCTCCGCGCCGAGTGCCGCCAGGTGCCGCCCGGCGAGCGGCGCCGTGGTGTACTGACCGATCTCCAGCACCCGCAGCCCGGCGAGCGGCAGGTCCGCCGTCCCCTCGCTCGCCACGGCGATCTCGCTCGCCGCGACGCTATCGCCGAGCCAGGCGCGCGCCTCGTCCACCGCCGGCACAGTCTCGGCCACGCGGGCTTGCCAGCCGCTCGCGCGCAGCATCGGGCCCGGCACGCGAATGCGGGCGCCGCTCGCGCCGTCGACCGCCTCGCGCACCATCTCGCGGTGCCGGATGTTCGCCTCGCCGGCCATCTCCGCCATGGTGACGATGGGGCCGCCCGGAATGCTCGCCGTCTTCAGCGCGTCGAGGGCCTCCGCGATGCTGACCGAGGCGGCCCATTCACCGATCCGCGCATCCAGCCGTTCGCGGTTCCGCACCCGGCTCGGCACGTCCTCGAAGCCGGGCTCGTCGACCAGCTCCGCCGCGCCCATCGCCGGGCAGAGCCTGAGCCATTGCGCCTGGCTCGGGCAGCACATCAAGATCCAGCCGTCGGCGCACTCATAGCCGTTCCACGGCGCCGTCAGGGAATGGGCGTTGCCGAGGCGGCCGATCTGCTCGCCCCCGAAGTAGGCGGGAAGGAAGGTCGGCAGGGCGTTGATGGCGACGTCGAACAGCGCGACGTCGACATCCTGCGCCGGGCCGTCGCGGCGCCGCACGCGGAGCGCGGAGAGCACCGCGGCCGCGATATAGAGCGAGGCGGAGAATTCCAGCGCCGGAGCGCCGATCGGCACCGGCGGGCCGTCGGCCAGGCCCGTCGTCTCCATGATCCCGGTCATCGCCTGGATCTCGCCGTCGCTGGCGCCTGAGGCCTCCTGGCCGGCACCGAACGCGGTGAGGTCGACGCGCACGCTGTTCGGGCCCGACGTGGTGACGCCGGCGAGCGGCCCGCCATCATCGCTCGACGCGAGGATGACGTCGGCGCGGCGCAAGACTTCGTCCAGCAGCCCGCCGTCGCTGGCCGGATCGACCCGCAGGCTCCGCTTGCCCGCGGCGAAGCCCGCGCGGTGGCGCCACTTGTGCCCGCGATCCGCCGCCGTCTCGATCAGCAGCACTTCGGCACCGAGTTCGGCCAGCAGGCCGCCGGCGCCGCCGATGCCGATCCGCCCGCCGAGTTCGACGACCAGAATGTCTTCCAGAGGTAACCGCACCATCGCCTTGATCTCCCTAGCGGAAGGCCGCCTGCCCGGTAATCTCCCGCCCCTGAATGAGCGTCAGGATCTCGTTCGTCGCGTCCGGCACGGCCAGCATGCGGACGTCGCGCCACAGCCGTTCGAGGCCGGTTTCCCGCCCGATGCCCATGGCACCGTGGCAATGCATGGCGAGGCTGACGGCCTGTTCGCAGGCCGTCGTAGCATGCCGCTTGGCCATGGCGGAGACGCCGTTCGCCCGCTCGCCCCGGTCCACCGTGTCGAGCGCCATGTAGCAGAGCAGGCGGCTGGAGACGATGGCGCTCTCGATGTCGGCCAGGTTCTTCTGGACCAGCTGATGGCCGGCGATCGGCTTGCCGAACTGATGGCGCACGCCGGCATAGTCGACCGCCGCCTCGAAGGCCCGCTGCGCGAGGCCGACGGCGGCGAGGCCGACCAGCGGCCGGTTGACGTTCCAGGTGAGCGTCAGCAACCGCGCCGCGTCCCCCGCCTCGCCGAGCGCGTTGCTCGCCGGCACGCGGCACTCCTCGAAGACCCACTCGCCGAGATGGCCCTGGTTCAGGCCCAGCACCGGGATCTCGCGCGCTTCGAACGGCGAATGCTCGCGCTCGACCACGATCCGGCGCAGCGCGCCGCGGCCCGAGGCCTCGATCTCCTGGCAGGTGACGTTGGCGATGTCGGCGATCGAGGCGTTGGTGATCCAGGATTTGCGCCCGTCGATCACCAGTTCCTCGCCCTCGCGCCGCACCCGGGCCTTGATCTCGCGCGGGTTGGAGCCAACGTCCGGTTCCGTCGTGCCGGTACCGCAGAACTTGCGCCCGGCCAGCAGGTCGGGGAGGAAACGCTCGCGCTGTTCGGGCGTGCTTTCGGAATGCAGGCGCATGATGGTCACTTCGTGGCCCATCAACGAGATCGCGATGTGCGGCGGCAGCTGTTCGAACATGATGCCGTAGTCGAGCATGGCGAGGCCGCCGCCGCCATCGTCCGCCGGCACCCGCGGCGCCATCAAACCGTGGTTCGCCAGCAGGGCATAGATCTGAAGCATGGCGGCCCGCGGCAGGGGCTGGTCGGGATCGTTGGCCTCCAAGATCGGCCGAATGTCGCGCTCGGTCATGCGGCGGGTGGCGTCCCGCATCAAAATTTGTTCGCTGGAAAGCTGGAAGTTCATGCGCGCGTCCTCCTCACGGCATCACGAAGCCGCCGTTGACGCTCATCACCTGGCCGGTGACCCAGCCGGCGCGCCGGCTCACCAGATAGAGGATGGCGCCGGCGATGTCGTCGGGCTCGCCCAAACGGCGCGTCGGATACATGCGCAGCACGGTCTGCTCCCGGCGCGCATACTTTTCCTCGCCCATGGAGGCGCGCAGGCCCGCCTCACGCTCCTGACGCAACTCGGTGTTGGTGGCGCCGGGCGAGACGATGTTGAGGGTGACGCCGTTGCGCCCGACCTCCTGGGCGACCGACTTCACCAGGGCGACGACCCCCGCCTTGGCGGCGGCGTAATAGGAGAGCCTCGCCTGGCCGACCCGCGCCGCGTCGGACGCCAGGCAGACGATCCGGCCATAGCCCCGCTCGCACATCCCGGGCAGGACCGCGTGGATGGCGTTCATCGGCCCCGACAGGCAGACGTCCAGCATCCGCGCCCAGTCCTCCGGCGCGCTGTCCATGAAGGTCTTGTCGTCCAGCACGGCGGCGGAATTCACCAGGATGGCGGGCGGGCCCAGCTCCGCCTCGACCCGCGCCAGCAGATCCGCGATCGAGTCGGTCGAGGTGATGTCGCAGCCGACGCCGATCGCCGCCGCGCCCTCATCGGCGAGACGCGCCGCGGCCGCCTCGGCGGCGCCCGCATCGATGTCGGCGATGGCGACCTTGCCCCCCTCGCCCACGAGCTGGCGGGCCGCGGCGAAACCGATTCCCCGGGCGGCCCCGATCAGCACCGCGACATCGCCCTTCACGTCGTAATCCACCCTCACGCCTCCTCGTTTCCGGCCGGCGCATCATCGTCCGACGGCCGCACGGGGGCAAGGTGGTGGGTCGTGAAGTGATCAGACCGTTGCCGGCCAGTCCCGCGAACTGTGATAGACGGCAAGGATCTCTATTTGTTCCGCTCCCCGGTAAACGACGATGTACGGCGTTCCTCGGACCACGAGTTCACGGGTCTCCGGAATACGGCCTTCCCTGCCTATTCCTGCGAAGTCTCGCAATCCGTCGACCGCGCCGACGATCCTGGATACCATTCGGTCAGCGGCTGTCGGATTGTCGTAGGCGATATAGGCACCGATATCGTCGAGATGGACGAGCGCGTTCAGCGTCCAAAGGACGTCATTCATCTCGGACGTATTTGCCCACCACCCGGCGCACTTGTTCCGAGGTTGCGAATTCACCAGCATCTGCCTGGCGAATGCCCTCGCGAACCTTCTCGTCCTGCCGCGCCTTGAGTTCAGGTGCCGCCTCGTCCGTGACAGGCGCACTCGCTTCGGCGCTTGAAACAGGGCGTTGGCGTATTGATGTCCTATTCATGGCCAACATCATAGTGGTTATGTCTGCAAATTCCAGCATCATGACGTAGATCAGCAGTTCTCATTATGGCTCTTGTTTCTGTCTCCTGGGTGATACTCGCTTGGGGTTCGGTTTCGGTTCAGAGGCTGGCTCTGGCAGGCGGTGGCTGCCCAGTGATGAGGGTCCGCACGAGGGCCGCCCAGGAGGGGAAGACGATGTAGCTGGTAATGGTGCGTAAGTGTTCGAAGAAGCGCCGACGTGAGCCAAGGGCGCCGCGGGCCTTTTCCCAGACGGCTTCGAGGATCTCGCACACGCCGTGGCAGGCGAAGGCGAAGAGGTTCATGGTGGCGAGCAGGGCCGAGAGGTTCTGTTTGCCATGTCCGAAGTTGTGCTCGAGATTGTAGCCGTTGTTCTTGAGCACGTTGAAGGTCTCGTTCTCGATCTTCCAACGGGCCCGCCCGCAGGCGGCGAGTTCGGCGACGTTGCTCCGGTCGACAGCGATGTCGGTGACGAAGCTGTTGCGGTACGTGACCTTTCCGGCCTTGTTGACGATCTCGATGTTGAGCCAGTTGACCCGGAGCGCGTCCTTACCGTCGCGGATCGGCACGTCGGCGAGCCAACGGTAGCGATGGGTCTGGAAGCCACGGCCTTTCTTGACCCGTTCCTCGTGGATCGGCAGTTCGATGCCGTCGAGCCATTCGTGGAGCGTCGGATGCGAGCCTGGCTTGGCGACGAACAGGAAGTTGCCGCCAACCGCTTGAACGGCCTCGCAAATCGGCTGGCGGGAATAGAGATCGTCGCCGAGATAGATCGGCTTCAGCCGGGCCAGGCCGGGCCCGTGCGCGACCAGCCAGCGCCGCGTCGCCCGGCTTTCGCAGTCCTGCTTCTCCCCGCCATCCTGGGGAACGACGAACTCCGGAGCCAGCGGTATCGCCCGGGCGTGGCCCGGGGCGACAAGCGCTGCCGTGACCATGTTGTGGTGATACTCCACGGCCCCGTCGTTGCGCTTGCGCTGCGAGCAGTTGGGGCAGGAGATCTTCCGCGAGCAGAAATATTCGGTGCCGTCGAGCGCGACCAGGAGATGGCCGTCCAGGCGTCGGAAGGGGCCGAGCCCACCGCCCGCCTCCAGACGTTCCAGCAGGGACGAGAAGAGCGGATAGAGCCTGTCCGGCACCACCGGGTCCAGCATCGCCCGGATCTGGTTGTCCGTCGGGATCCGCGACATGGAGAACAAGCTCTCACAATTCGAGCGCCCGTGCGCCCGCGCCAACGTGCGCTGATGGGACAGGAACGAGGGGCTCTGCATGAAGAACAGCGAGAAGGCCGAAAGCCCGAAGTCGGCCATGTCATAGCGGCTGTTGCTCCCCGTCCGCTTGTCCGGGAAGGACCCGCAGAGCGAGCGCAACTCCAATATCAGGTCTTTGAGCACCTTCATCGCCACTTTGAATCAGAAACCGGGCTCCTTGCATAGGAAAAAATCAACGCAAATCGCCAAAATGAGAATTGCTGGACGTAGATACCCCAAATTCATGATCATGGCTGGCGGCCCATCGAAGTGGAAACAGCACGCCTGAGGGCACTTGCCGACGGAGCCGGTGTGACCGTACGAGACTTGATCGAAACCGCGTTCCGCCTGCATGCGGAAGCCGAAGAGCAGGCCAATCGCGGACCATCCGACGACGAAGCGCGTTGGCAGCGCTATCGCGCGACGGGAGAGGCCGTGCCCTTCGACAAAGTGCGAGCCCACCTCCAGAAACTCGCCGAGGAGGCCGGCGCGATGGCGAAACGGCGTTGACGGACGTCTTCCCGCCGGAAGCCCTTCAGGATATCGAACGGACCAGCGCGACGACGGATAGGCCGGCCACGCCCAAGCCCCGGTTGACAGCGCGCCGCCGCTCCCCATGAATGCGGCCAGCAGAGACGAGGGAGCGGCGGCATGAGCGAAGCGTTGATCGACACCCGGCGGGAGGGCGCGGCCCTCGTCGTCACCTTCAACCGGCCGAAGGTCCGCAACGCCATTTCGGTCGAGAGCATGGAGGCGCTGATCGGCGCCATGGACGGGGCCGCGGCCGACGACGGCGTCGCCTGCGTGATCTTCACCGGCGGGACCGACTATTTCTCCGCCGGCGCCGACCTCAACGACGCCCAGGCGATCGACGGCGCCAAGAGCGGCGTCGACTACTTCAACCGCTGGCACCGCCTGTGCAACGCGGTCGAGACCATGCCCAAGCCGGCGATCGCGGCGATCGAGGGCTTTTGCATGACCGGCGGCTGCGAGTTCGCGCTCGCCTGCGACATCCGCGTCGGCGCGGCGGGTTCGAGCTATGCCATCACCTCCTCGCGCATCGGCACCGTCGCCGGCGCCGGCGGCACGCAACGCCTGCCCCGCGTGGTGGGCGCCAGCCGGGCGCTGGAAATCCTTTTCGCGGCGGAGCCGATCGACGCCGAGGAAGCCTATCGCATCGGCCTCATCAACCGGCTGACGGCCAAGGGCGGCGCGCTGGCTGAGGCCCTCTCGATGGCCGAGCTCTATGCGACGCGGGCGCCGCTCAGCCTGGCTTTCGTCAAGCGCGCGGTCCATCGCGGCATGCAGATGGATCTCGCCTCCGCGGTCGAGTTCGAAGCCATGCTCGTCGCCACCATCTACGGTACCAACGACCGGCGCGAGGGCATCGCCGCCTTCCTGGAAAAGCGCGCCGCCAACTTCACGGGGACATAAGCCAATGGAATTCCGCAATCTCGGCCCCTCGGGCCTGCAAGTCTCGCTCGTCGGCCTCGGCTGCAACAACTTCGGCATGCGCCTCGACCTGGAGGGCACCCGCGCGGTTATCCACCAGGCGCTCGACGACGGCATCACCCTGTTCGACACGGCGGACGTCTACGGCGGGCGCGGCGGCTCGGAAGAGCAGATGGGCCAGATCCTCGGCGCCAACCGCAAGGACATCGTGCTGGCCAGCAAATTCGGCATGAAGATGGCCGACGACGACCATCACCAGGGCGGCTCGCGCCGCTGGATCATGGCGGCGGTGGAGGACAGCCTGCGCCGCCTGCAGACCGATTGGATCGACCTCTACCAGCTGCATCAGCCCGACCCCCGCACCCCGATCGAGGAGACGCTGCGCGCCCTCGAGGACCTCGTGCGCCAGAGCAAGGTGCGCTACATCGGCTGCTCCAACCTCGCCGGCTGGCAGGTCGTCGAGGCGCATTGGACGGCGGCGGTGAACTCGATCTCCGAGTTCGTCTCCTGCCAGGACGAGTACAACCTGCTGAACCGCGACATCGAAGGCCAGCTGCTGCCGGCGATGGCGCAATACGGCCTCGGCCTGCTGCCCTATTTCCCGCTGGCGAGCGGCCTGCTGACCGGCAAGTACCAACGTGACGCGATGCCGGAAGGCGCCCGCCTCACCGACAACCCGACCTTCGCCAACCGGGTCTACGTGACGGACGGGAACTGGGCGATCATCGACGGCCTCACCGCCTTCGCCGAGGCCCGCGGCCACAGCCTGCTGGAGCTGTCCTTCGCCTGGCTGGCGGCCTGCCCGGAGACCGCCTCGATCATCGCCGGCGCCACCCGGCCGGACCAGATCACCGCCAACGTCGCCGCCGTCGGCTGGCAGCTCGACGCGGCGGAAATGGCGGAGATCGACGCCATCACCAAGGGCGGCTGACCATGAAGGCAGGACCGTCATGAGCCCGCCCGAGCTCTATTTCATCTCCGGCTCCCCGCCCTGCTGGACCGTGATGCTGGCGCTGGAGGTGAAGGGCCTCGCCTATCGCCAACATCGCCTCGACAACGCCAAGCGAGAACAGAAGAGCGACGAGTTCCTGGCGATCAACCCCCGCGGACAGGTCCCGGTCTTGCGGCACGGCGAGGTCACCGTCTGCGAGACCCTGGCCGTCCTCGCCTACCTCGACGCGATTCAACCGACCCCGCCCCTCTACGGCACCGACCCGGCGGAGACGGCGCGCGTCTGGCAGGCGATCTGCGAGTGCGACGCCAACTTGCGAAACCCCGTCGGCGGGATTTCCCGACCGCTGTTCCGCGGCAAGGCGCAGGAGGCCACCGAGGCCATCACCAAGGCGGCCGGCGTCGTCCGGGACGAACTGGCCCTGCTCGAGAACCGGCTGGCGTCCACCCCGTGGCTCGCCGGCGAGACCTTGAGCGCCGCCGACCTCACCCTCTACCCGGTGGTGATGCAGCTCTCCCGCGCCGTCGCGCGGGAGGACGCCGCCCCGCTCGACCTCGCGTTGCATCCGCTCGACACGCATTTCCCGAAGCTGGCGGCGTGGAGCGAGCGGATTGCGGCGTCGCCGGGATATGACAACGCGTATCCGCCGCATTGGAAATAGGGTGGTCCGAGACGGGGTAGGAATCTGCTCTATCCGGCGGGGCAAAGCGCAAGACACGCGCCCTTACCTACGCCCCTTAACTACTACGATACCACCTAATTATGCCACCATTTTTTCGATTACAGCATCAGAAACTTCACGTCCAATAACATCTCCTGACTGCGTTAGAACACTAAGCCATGGGCCAAAATCCGCTTTGTCCGACACTACAGACACTCGCTTCGGCGCCCGCTCCAACAATGAGATGTCATGAAATTTTGCCGCGACGCTGACAACTGAATTATAGTGTTTTGTCACCGGCTCGAAGATTGCGGGGCGACCGTGACTAGCGCCAGAAACTAGGGTGGCCACATGCCACGGGTAGTTAGATGCACCGACCACTTCAACATTTCTTGAGACCCTGCGGCCCTTAAAGACACTTACAAGCCTATCATACAGGATCTCTGTTGCATCTGCCGTTCGGCGCTCCGAAACTTTGTACGCCGCAAACGCAACCGCTTCCTGCGAGCAATTCGCAATTGTTATCACTGCACCGGCTAGCTGTTCCCGTGTGGCTTCCATCACGAAAAACGCTTGGTTGTCAAATCTCACTCCAGCAGCTTCAGCAACAGATCTCGCATGTCGAGAGAAGGCAGACGATGCACCCATGAGCTCCGCCTCTTGATGGCCAAGACCCATATCGGAAACGAAAAACTTCTCCCCTTGCTCGACACGCACAACGACCGTCGTACCGCCCGGATACAGCAGGGGTGTTTGGATGAACGACCCACCGTCATAGTGGTCGAAAGAGATAAGTTCCTCGGCAACGGTCTCGACCGCTTGCTTGAAACTGATTTCATTCAGTGCGTGCATGTCGTGCTCAGAGCATCTGCCCCTGCCAGGGGGGCACGGGGATTTCCTCCATTCCTTTGATTCTAAACTCCCTTCCAACGAAAGCAAGCAGATCCTCGTACGTCGGAGGATCCGGATCGATTGGAACCGCGATACGCAAGTTTCCCTTTCGTACCTGCGACTGAGAATGGTTCCAATTCAGGTCGAAGCGATGGTGATGCGAACCAGTGATCTGGGTAAAGCGGAACTCCAGCGGTCCAATGTTCTTGTTGCTATGCGCTGCCAGCGGCCTCCATTCGATACGGCAGAAAGGGCCACCGCGCGTTGGCCGGCCCGCTGGGTGATACTCCATCTGACAAACCACCGATTGATTCTCCAGGCCCGTTATCGCTGTCATCATCAACCTGAATCCTTGATGCATAACACCATCGATCTCTAATGGAGCGACAAATCGGACAAAGCGGGCATCCCGCTCACGCCAATCTGTCGTGACGACAACGACCTTTTCCGCCGAATGAAGTTCTGGTAACTCAACTGGCATACATCTAAGTAGCATACAACTCCATGCTGATGCGAATCGATTGGAAGCTTAAATTAGGGTCGCCAACTATCATCGAAAGCCGGCGCCCAGGACCACGGTGGAACGCACCGCGGCCCCGAGCGCCGCGGCCGTGTCGATGGTGAAGGCCGGAGGTTCGAAAACCGCTCAGAGACAGCCGCGACGGCCTTTGGGCCGAAACCTTGGACATACGCCGCCGCCCCCCGGCCAGAGGGCACGGGACATGTTTGCAGTCACGCCGGACCGCCTCATCGCAACATCATGCCCGCCACCCCCTCACCGCCAGGTAGCGCGGGCGTTGTTCAGGCGTTTGGAATCGAGGCGGCGGCAGTAGACGCCCGCTGCCCGCAATTGGCGGCAGGAGGCGAGCGAGGCTTCGGCGTCGAGCGCGACCAGCAGGGCGCGGTAGTGGGTGACGCCGCCCCGCGCGCGGGCGACGACGGCCGGGCGGCCCTTGGCCGCGAGCTTGCCGAGCGTCGCCTTGCGGGTGGCGATTTCCGATACGGCGCGCGAGCGGCTGGTGTAGGAGCCGAGCACCAGGCCCCAGCCCGGAAACGGCCCGGCCTCCAGCACCGGCTTGGTGCGCCTGGCCGAATGCGCGCATTTCGTCGGTGAGAGGATGTGCGGCGGCGCCACGCCGGCGAGCGGTGGGCGTCCCGCCGCCACCTTGCCGAGGTCGCGCCGCGGCACTTTCGGCGCGGCAAAGGCGGCGTCGACCATTTTGCGGGCCCGGGCGGCACGGGCGCCGCGCGAAGCGGCGCCCAGCACCACGGCGACGATGCGTCGTTTCTCCCGCGTCGCCGAGGCGACCAGGTTGTAGCCGGCACCGCAGGTGAAACCGGTCTTGAAGCCGTCCGCGCCGCGGTAGCTGGTCAACCAGCCGTTCACCGTGCCGAAGCGCCGCTTGCCATGGCGCGCGCTGGTCCGCGAGAACAGGCCGAGGTGGCCGGAGAAGTCGCGCAGCAGCGCCCGGGTCAGGATCGCCATGTCATAGGCCGTGGTCACCTGGTCGCGGTCCGGCAGCCCGGTCGCGTTGACGAAGCGGGTCGCCCGCATGGCGAGCTTGCGGGCCGTCGCCGTCATCTTCAGGGCGAAGGCGTGCTCGTCGCCCGAGACCGCCTCGGCCAGGACCACGGCGGCATCGTTGGCCGAGCGTAGGATGATCGCGTCGAGCGCCGCCCGCACGGTGATCGTCCGCCCGGCCCGCAGCCCCAGCTTGACCGGCGACTGGCCGGCCGCGGCGCGGGAAATGGTGAGCTTCTGCGACCAGGTCAGGCGGCCGTCGCGGATCGCCTGCAGGACCAGATAGGTCGTCATCAACTTGGTGAGGGAGGCCGGATAGCGCGGCGCAAAGGCATCGTCGGCCTGCAGGATCCGGCCGCTCGTAGCCTCGAAGGCGAGGCTCGCGGGCTTGGCCCGGGCGGTGACGGTGGCGGTGGTTGTGGCGACGACGCAGAGCAGGGCGATGGCCGCAAACGCCGTCCCGTACCGCATGCCCGCACCCCTCCCCCTCGCTTTTCGCCCGGAATGGTAAGCCCGGGACCCACTCCATATTGGGTGCCGCCTGGGTATTACGAGTGATCGCCGACACGCTTCGCGAAATCGTGCGCCGCGCGGCGCCATTGACACAAGCCGCGGCGTTTGCCGCAATGGGGCCTCCGGCAGCGGAGAGAACGTCGCGATGCAGCAAATGGCCCGGCCAGACCCGCTCGCCCACGCCCGGGCCCTGGCGCCCGAGATCCGGGCGGCGGCGGACGAAATCGAACAGACCCAGGATTTCCCCGAACCCCTGGCGAGCCGCCTGCACGAGACGCGCCTCACCCGCATGCTGCTGCCGCGCGACTATGGCGGGGACGAGGTGGATCCCGGCGACTATATGACGGCGCTGGAGGAGATCGCGCGGGCCGACGGCTCCGTCGCCTGGAACCTGTTCGTCGCCAACAGCGCGACGCTGATCGCCGCCTATCTGCCGGCTGATTCAGCGCACGCGATCTACGACGACCCCCGCGCCGGCATCGCCTGGGGCCCGCCCAACCGGCACCGCCTGCGGGCCTGCGAGGGCGGCTATATGGTGACCGGGCGCTGGGATTTCGCCAGCGGCAGCCGACAGGCCACCTGGATGGGCGCGCATGCCCTGGTACGCGAGACGGACGGCGGCATCCGGCTGAACGCGGCGGGCGAGCCGCACGTCCGCACCGTGCTGTTCCGCAAGTCCGAGGCCCGGATGCTCGACCAGTGGAACCCGATCGGCCTGCGCGGTACCTGCTCGGATTCCTACGAGGTGGACGAGGTCTTCGTGCCGGAAGCCTTCTCCAGCACGCGGGAGGATCCGGCCCTGCGGCTGATCGCCGGGCCGCTCTATGCCATTCCGCAGCAGTCACTCTATGCGGTGGGCGTCGCCGGTGTGGCGCTCGGCCTGGCGGGCGCGATGCACACGGCGTTCGCCGAGCTCGCCCAGGACAAGACGCCGCGCGGCCTCGCGCGCCTCGCCGACGACGACGGCGTGCTCGACGGCTTCGCCCGGATGGAGGCCAAGCTGGCCGCATCGCGGGCCTACATGCTGGCGACCTCGGCCGAGATCATGGACGAGGCGGACGAGTGGGCGCCGATCGACATGAAACAGCGCGCCCGCCTGCGCCTCGCCACCACGGCGGCGATCCATCAATCGATCGAGGTCGCCGACTGGGTCTACAAGGCGGCGGGCGTCGACGCCATCTTCCCCGGCGGCCCCTTCCAGCGCCGCTTCCGCGACATCCACACGCTGAGCCAGCAGGTGCAGTCGCGCGATTCCCACTACCGCACCATCGCCCGCATCATGCTGGATAGCGATCCGCCGAAGGCGTTCTACTAGAGCGCGGCCCGCCCCCGCTCAGCGCAGCGCGTCGAGCACGACGTAGACGGCGCCGGCGAGCGACGCGGTCGCCGGCACGGTGATCAACCAGGCCGCGATGATGGTGAGGAAATGGTTCCGCCGGACGAGCTTGCGCCGGCGCAGATCCTCGGGCGCGGGGGCGCTGCCCTCGGCCGTCCGGCGCGGGCCGCCCTGGGCGACGATGCGGCGGCGTTTCTTGCTGTGCCTGGTGTAATACTCCCGGAAGAAGCCGACGCCGAACACCGCGCCGACCGCGATGTGGGTGGAGCTCACCGGCAGGCCGAGCCAGGAGGCGATGATCACCGTGATCGCCGCCGACAGGGCGACGCAATAGGCCCGCATCGGGTTCATCTTGGTGATCTGGTCGCCGACCATCCGGATCAGCTTGGGCCCATAGAGAAACAGGCCGAGGCTGATGCCGAAGGCGCCGATCATCATGATCCAGAGCGGGATCTCGACCTTGCCGGCGACGGCGCCGTGCTCGACGCCGTGCAGGATGGCGGCCAACGGGGCGATCGCGTTGGCGACGTCGTTGGCGCCGTGCGCGAAGGACAGCAGGGCGGCGGAGCAGATCAGGGGAATGCGAAACAACTCCCGGAGCGAGCGGTTGCGGTTCTCCATGCCTTCCGATTGTCGCCGGATCAGCGGTCGCATTACCGACCAGGTCGCCACGAAACAGACCACACCGATCGCCAGCAAGGTCGGCTGGCCGGGTTGCCAGATCCGCTTCAGCCCCTTGACCGAGAGGTAATAGGCGAAGGCCCCCGCCATGATCGCCACCAGCAAGGGCACCCAGATGCGGGCCTGGGCGATCTTGTCGTCCTGGTAGATCAGCTTGATCTTGATCAGGGCGAGGAAGAGCGCGGCGATGACACCCCCCAACAGCGGCGAGATCACCCAACTCGCGGCGATCGCCCCCATGGTCGGCCAGTTGACCAGTTGGAAGCCGGCGGCCGCGATGCCCGCGCCCATCACGCCGCCGACCACCGCGTGGGTGGTCGAGACCGGCGCGCCGACGAAGGTCGCGAGATTGACCCAGAGCGCCGCGGCGACGAGGGCGGCGGTCATCGCCCAGACGAAGGTGGCGCTGTCGGCGACCTGGGCTGGATCGATGATCCCCTTCGACACCGTCGCCACGACATCGCCGCCCGCGATCAACGCCCCGGCGCTGTGAATCGGCATGCAAAACTGACCCACTTTGGTGGGTTATGAGCGGTAAGAATTGACCCACCTGGAACGCTAGCATCCGCACGGAACAGTGCGGAGGAAAGAGCAGGTGGTATTGATGGAAAGCGTATTGAAGATCCGACGTTGGATATTACGGGAGGGTCGGAGTATCCGATCTGTATCTCGTCAGACTGGTTTGTCGCGGAACACGATTAAGAAGTATCTGAAGGACGGCGATCCACCGAGCTATCAGCGGCGCGTTTCACCCGTCCGGCGTAAGCTTAGCGATGGCTTCGCCAGCCGGCTTCGGGCGCTCTTTGAGCAGGACCTGGGGCGCCCGCGCCGTGAGCGCCGGACGGCCAAGAAGCTTTATGAGCAGCTTGTGTCGGAAGGCTATAGCGGATCCTACTCGACGGTTCAGAGGTTTGTCCGCGACCTGAAGCGTTCTGGCGCCGGATCGGGGGATGCGTTCATTCCGTTGCACTTTACGGCAGGTGACGCGCTCCAGTTTGACTGGAGCACGGAATACGCTGTCCTGGGCGGTGTCGAGCAGAAGGTAAAGGTTGCCCACTTCCGCCTATGTCATAGCCGCAAGCCCTTTGTTGTTGCCTATCCCAGCGAATCTCAGGAGATGGTGCTGGACGCCTTTGCACGGGCGATGTCTTTCTATGGCGGCGTACCGCGCCGGGTGATCATCGACAACCCCAAGACGATGGTAACCTATGTTTCGCGCTCTAAGGACCGTGTGTTCCATCCGCGCTTTCTGGCGTTGATGAACCACTATGTGATGGAACCGGTTGCTTGCACACCCGCGGCGGGGTGGGAGAAGGGTCAGATTGAGAACCAGGTTGGGTTCCTGCGGGGACAGCTGTTTGCGCCCAAGCCCGCCTTTGACGATCTGGATGCGCTGAACGGCTGGTTGCGTCTGCGCTGCGAGGAATTGGCGAATCGCGCCCACCCCGAACAATCGGATCGCAAGATCTCGGACGTGTTCGCAGACGAGTGCGCCGAACTGCGTCCCCTGGGCCGGGCTTTTGACGGCTATGTTGAGAAGGCCGCTCGTGTCCGCTCTACCTGTCTGGTCCAATATGCCACCAATCGCTATAGCGTCCCCTCCCGGTTCGCCGGGGAGCTTGTCTCTCTGCGCGCCTATGCGGACCGGATCGTGGTTGTGTCAGGGCAGAATGTGATTGCCGAGCACAAGCGCCGCTTTACCCGCAACGCCAGCTATTTCGAGCCCTGGCATTACCTGCCCCTACTCGACCGCAAGCCCGGCGCGCTGAGAGATGGCGCGCCCTTTGTGGGTTGGCAATTGCCTGAGGCGATGCACCGGGTCAGGGCGCATTACATGGCCGGCAAAGGCGGGGACCGGGAGTTTGTCGATCTGCTCCTGCTGGCCCAGGATCACGGGATCGAGGTGGTCGAGATAGCCTGTGAACTGGCCGTGGAGCAGAACACGCTGCGCCTTCCGGCCATCATCAATCTGATCAACCAACTGGTGGAGCCGGTCATCGCGCCATGGGGCGAGAGCCACGCCTATCCGCAACTGACCTTGCGGCCCGAAGCGGACTGCAAGCGCTATGAGACGCTGTGCGTTGCCGGGGAGGCCGTCGCATGAAAGCTTTGATAGACCAACTGATCGCCCTGAGGCTGTATGGAATGGCGGCTTGCGCCGAAGCTTTGCTGGCCGCGCGCAAGCCGCCAAGTCTGACCACTGCGATAAAGCAACTGATCGACGCCGAGACTGTAGAGCGCCGGGTGCGCTCTATCCAGCACCAAATGCGGGCCTCGAAGTTCCCCCACCATAAGGACTTCGCCACTTTCGATTACGGCCTAGCCGCCGTCACCCAAGCGCAAATCGACCCCTTCTGCTCAGGGCAGTTCACCCAGGAGGCCCACAACCTCATTCTGGTGGGCGGAACCGGTACGGGCAAAACCCACATCGCCATTGCTCTGGGGACGCTGTTGATCAATCAGGGAAAGAAGGTCCGTTTCTTCAACGCCGTCGATCTGATCAATGCGCTGATCAAGGAACAGGCCGAAGGCAACGCCGGCAAGATCATCCGGCAACTGACGGCCATGGATTGCGTCATCATCGACGAACTGGGCTATATCCCATTCCCCAAATCCGGCGGTGCGCTCTTGTTCCACCTGATCAGCAAACTCTATGAGAAGACCAGCGTCATCATCACCACCAATCTGGAGTTCGGGGAATGGGTCTCCGTCTTCGGAGATGCAAAAATGACAACCGCGTTGCTGGATCGTGTAACGCATCACTGCGCAATCATCGAAACAGGCAACATGTCTTACCGCTTCGCACAAAGCAAACAGCGACGACAAAAGTAGCCGCCCTGTAAGCAAAGCCCCAGGCTGATCCGCTATATGGAGCCAATCAGCCTGGGGGCTTTCATCGCAAAGGCGGGCAAATCAAAACGGGTCCTGTACAGATTGTTCTGCAAAAGGGGTTTCGTAGCTGGGGCACAAGTCCGGGCCGATGGGGTGGATGAGCTGCCTCCGGCTGGTCCGGGCTCTCGCGATCGAAATCCATGAGGACTGGCTGGATGCCAACCGCTAGCTCAACATGATCCATCTCAAGGAGAGCAAAAGCGAACGCATCCAGAAAGCCGCCTGACGGCGGCTCGGCATGCCTGGCGCTCCGAGCAATCGAAATCTCCGCGCCAGGCATGCCGGTGGCCCTCATCGGCAGCCATGACAAACTTGCAGAACAGTCTGGACACTACTTCAAAAGCTCATTGCCACTTCAAGAACCCCACCTGATCCCCACGTTCCGCCGCCGGCCCGGTTGTCCCGGTGGGCCCACAGGCCCCTCCCACGCGGCTTCGCTCCGCGTAACGCAAAGCGCTACACGAAGCCGCGCGGGGCCCTCCCGTGGACTACCGGGACAACCTCCGTCGAAGCAAGGGGGGGGGGGGTCAATTTTGCACGCCGATAGGGGGTCAGAATTAAATGCTGATTGACAGGCCTGGCTAAAGAACGGCGAGTTGGATGTCGCCGTCATGCAGATATTCAGTGCCGATGTCCGCCCAGACGACATTGTGTTGTTCGAAGACCGCTTACATTGGGTGAAGTCGCCCGACCTGGCGATAGACCCCACAGGCTCTTTGCCATTTCTGTCCTTCGACGCCAATTGTTTCTACAAACAGTGGGCCTTCGGAGAGGGGCAAGCGCAAGGCCACCAGTTCCACAAGGTGCTCGAATGTCCCAGTGCGGCGGGTATCCAATCCGCTGTTCGCTCCGGACTGGGCGTCGCCATGCTGAACGGGCAGCACGTCACCGCCGATATGAAGGTGATCGACGACGTTTTTCCGCCGCCGCCGGATATCACCTATATCGTACGCACGCGTGCCAAAAGGCCGGGGAGTGCCGTATCAGCACTGATCGGGGAAATCGCAGGGGAGGTGAAAAGCGCCATCCCGCTTCGCATTGCTGGATAATCCTAGAGGGCCGCTTCTAGCTAAGGCTGAGAGACGGTCCACGACGAAACGAAAGGCAGGAATGACTTACATTCTTTACGGGCACCGTCGCTCGGGATCCTTGACGGTGGAGATGGCGCTGGCCGAGACCGGCGCGGACTACAAGGTTCGAGAGGTGGACCTGGAGGCCGAAGCCCAGCGGGACCAGAGTTATGCTTCGGTCAATCCGCAGCGCAAGGTGCCCGCTCTCGTGACGCCTCTTGGGGAAACGCTCACGGAATCGGTGGCCATTCTTCTCACCCTCGACCAACGGCACCCCGAAGCGGCGTTATTGCCGAAGGACAAGATGGAGAGGGCGCAAGCGCTTCGCTGGCTGCTGTTCGTTGCAACCGAAATCTATCCCATCGTCGAAATAAACGATTATCCGGAAAGGTTCTCGCCTGCGACGGCGTCTCCCGACGCCCTGCGCGACGTCGCCCGTTCGATCTGGCGGGAGCGCTGGTGCATCGTGGAAGGCGCGATCCTGGGCAACCCGTACCTGCTGCGCTCAGGGTTCTCTCTAACCGACCTCTACATCGCCGTCGTGAGTCGTTGGGCGCAACAAGACCAGTGGCGATCAGAACACTTGCCCAAAGTCGAGAAGCTTACGGAAGCGGTGATGGCACGGCCTGCGACCGCGGACGTCTGGCGTCGTCATCGACCCGAGTTAACACCTAATCGCTTCAGCTGAGCAATGTAGGCCGCGTATTAAATCAGATACATCAAATGTCTGTGTTTGGCTACAAGGACTCCATCGGCGCCCGCTAATGTTACGGCGAGTTCCGGGCGTGGTCCAGACACGGATGGGCGGAAAGCCGACATCGCGCTTCGACGTCTCGGCCGGCGGCCAGCTTCCCGTATACGAAGGTTTCTCGGAGACGACGAAAACGCTCGGCGAACAGCCCCAGCGCCGCCGGAGCCGTCCCCCGATGCACTATAACAATGCCGGCCGAAGTGCGGCGACGATGGCGCTGTGATAGGCCTCGTCGTCGACCACCGACCGTCGCAACCGCGAGACGCCCCCCATGACCCGCCAACCGATGAACATCCTCTACATCATGTCCGACGAGCATCAGGCCCGCGCGCTCGGCTGTGCCGGGCACGAGATCGTGCAGACGCCGAACCTCGATGCGCTGGCGGCCGGCGGTACGCGGTTTACCGCGGCCTACACGCCCTCGCCCATCTGCGTGCCGGCCCGCGCGGCGCTGGCGACCGGGCGGCCGGTGTACGAGACCGGGTACTGGTGCAACGGCTCGCCCTACGACGGGCAGCATCAGGGCTGGGGCCATATGTTGCAGGCGGCGGGCCACCCCGTGCGCTCCATCGGCAAGTTGCATTACCGCCGTGCCGAGGATCCGACCGGCTTCGACGAACAGGTCGTGCCGATGCATGTGGTCGACGGCGTCGGCGACATTCTCGGCGCCGTGCGCGACGAGTTGCCGGTGCGCCATCGGACCAGGACACTCAGCGAAGGCATCGGCGCGGGCGAGAGCGGCTATACCCGCTACGACCGGCAGATCACGGCGGAGACCTGCCGTTGGCTTAGCCAGGAGGCGGCGGCGCAGGCCAAGCCCTGGGTGCTGTTCGTCTCCCTGGTCTGCCCGCACTTCCCGCTGATCGCGCCGGAGGACTTCTTCGCCCTCTATCCGCCGGACGCGATGCCGGCGCCGCGCGACCGGCCCGAGGACGGCATCGCCCGCCATCCCTGGATCGAGGCGCTGGCGGGTTGCCAGATCTACGACCGCTTCTTCACCGAGGAGACGCGGCGTGTCGCCATCGCCGCCTATTACGGGCTCTGCTCCTTCCTCGACGACAATATCGGCCGGATCTTGGCAAGCCTGGAGGCCGCGGGCCTCGCCGGGACGACGCGGGTGATCTACACCTCCGACCATGGCGACAGCCTCGGCACGCGCGGCCTGTGGGGCAAATCGACCATGTACGAGGAGGCCGCGGCCGTGCCGCTGATTCTCGCCGGCCCCGACGTCCCCGCCGGGCGCGAACGGGCGACGCCCGTCACCCTCACCGACCTGCACCCGACCTTCCTGGAGGGTGTCGGCCTCGAGGCGCGCGACGAGACGCGATCCGGCCGCTCCCTCTTCGACCTCGCCGCGGGCGACGAGGCGCCGGACCGTGTCGCTTTCTCCGAATATCACGCGGCAGGTGCCATCAGCGGCGCCTTCATGATCCGCAAGGGCCGCTTCAAGCTGATCCATTACACCGGCTTCGCGCCGGAGCTGTTCGACCTCACGGCGGATCCGCTGGAGCGCCGGGACCTCGCCGCCGACCCGGCCCATGCCGCGATCCTGGCCGATCTCCAGGGCGAGCTTCGCGCCCGCTGCGATTCCGACGCGGTCGATGCCCGGGCAAAGGCCGACCAGGCCGCCCTCGTCGCCCGCCATGGCGGGCGCGCCGCGGTCGTCGCGCGCGGCAGCTTCGCCGGCACGCCGGCGCCTGGCGAAAAGCCGGTCTACGGCTGAGCTTGCCCCGAGACCCCTTGTTCGGCGTCCGCCTCGGCGACATAGCGGCGGACGAGGGGGATGAGTTCCGCGCCGTATTGTTCCGCGTCCGGCAGCGGGTCGTAGCCACGGATCAGCAGGCTGCCGGCGCCGAGCTTGTAATATTCCACCATCGCCCGGGCGACGGTTTCGGGGGAGCCGACCAGCGCCGTCGAATTGCCGCGCGCGCCGGTCGCCGCCGCCAACGGGGTCCACAGGCAACTGTCGAACACCTCCGCCTTCGCCGCCGCGGCGAGCAGGCGCTGCGAGCCGACGTTCTCGCGCTGGTCCGGCCCGCGGCCGGAGCGCTGGACCTGTTCCAGAATTCGATGCGCGCGGTCCCAGGCCTTGTCGTCGGTCTCCGCCAGGATGGGCCGGGTCGAGAGGCTGAAGTCAGGCGTGCGGCCATGCCGGGCGCAGGCTTCACGGACCCGCGCCATGAACCGGGCGGTATCGGCCAGCGGCTCGCCCCAGAGCATGAAGATGTCGACATGCGGCGCCAGCGCGGCGATCGCCGCATCCGAGCCGCCGCCGCCGTAGATCGGGATATGCGGCTGGCGATGGCAGCGAATATCGGCGTGCGCCCCTTCGATCGTATAGAACTCGCCCGCGTGATCGAAGGGCCCGGGCTTGGTCCAGCTGCGCCGCAACAGGCCCGCATATTCGTCCAGCCGGCGGTAGCGGGCGGCGTGGTCGTGCCAGTCGCCGTCTTTCGCCTGGTCGGCGTCGTTGCCGCCGGCGATCAGATGCACCGCCAGGCGGCCCTCGCACATCTGGTCGAGGGAGGCGAGCTTGCGGGCCGCCAATGTCGGCGCGACGAAGCCGGGCCGGTGCGCCAGCAGAAAGCCGAGCTTTTCCGTCGAGGCGGCCGCCCGGGCGCCGACGATGAAGCCGTCCGGCGCATCGGCGAAATAGCCGATCAGCACGCGGTCGAAATCCGCCCGCTCGTGCACTCGCGCGGTCTCGGCGACGACCGCGTTGGAGAAGGCGGGACCTTGGGGCGGAATGATCTCCGACGCGACCCGGGGGGCGATCCAGCCGATCATCTCTACGGGCATGGCGATCCTTACTCCGCCGCCCGGGCCCGGCCGGCGAGGTGGCGCCTCAGCTGCCGGTCGTGCCGGCCCATCGCCGAGTCCCTGGCGGTCTCCGTATAGGGCCGCCAGCGGGGCGCGGCTCCCTCGACCCGGTCGCCCATTATGGTGACCCGCTCGATCGTCCGTTCGCCGACGAAATCGTTCACCACATAGTGCTGGGTGAAGCGGTTGTCCCACATGCCGATCGTGCCCGCCCGCCAGCGATAGCGCACGGTGAAGGTCGGCTGCTTCACCCAATTCGTCAGGTAAGCCAGCAGGTGGTCGCTCTCCTGGCCGTTCATCTCGACGATGCGCCGGGTGAAGTGCTCGTTCACATAGAGAGCCTTGCGCCCGCTGCCAGGCTCGACGCGGACCAGCGGGTGGATCGCCATGCGGTCGGCCCGGTCGTGCGGGTGCGCGTCGTGCAGGGCCGAGAGGCCGTCGCAAAGCTCGCGCATCGGCGCCGAGAGGCCTTCGTAAGCGGCGATGAGGTTGGTCCATAGGGTATCGCCGCCGACCTCGGGGCATTGCTTCATGTTGAGGATCGACATCAAAGAGGGCTCGTCCAGGAAGGTGAGGTCGGTGTGCCATTCATCCGCGATACCCCCTTCGCTGGCGGCGAGGCGGAACAGCTCGGGATGATCCGCGGGGGTGCGATCCTTCAGGTTGGGATGGCCCTCCAGGCGGCCGAAGTTGCGCCCGAAGGCGATATGCGTATCGGCGTCCATGTGCTGGTCCGGGAAGAACAGCACCATGTGCGCTTCCAACAGCCGCTTGATCTCGGCGATGTCCGCCGCATCCGCCGCCGCCAGTGCCGCCCCCGACACCTCCGCACCGAGCGCCGCCGAAAGCCGCGCGACGTCCCAACCGTTCGACGCCATGTCCGTGTTCCTCCGCGATCCGGGGCCTCCGCCCGCCCGTCCTGAAATGATTTTGCCACTTCCGCCGCCGGCGTCCTAGTCCGCGAAGCGAGAACGGGACGGCTTCCCGCCGTTCCGCAAAGGCGCTAGATTTCCGCGTGCCCGCCACCCGCCAGCTGCCCGAGCCGCTCATGGAACGACGACCGCAAGGCGACAATCCGCTGTTCTCCCGCAATCGCATGAAGCTCGGCGTGATGGCGATCAACTGTTCGCACGGCTCCACCCCGACGCTCGCCGAGGAGGCCTGGCCGATGCGCTGGGCGGACAACGTCCGCGTGGCGCAGATGATGGACGCCGCGGGCATGGAGGCGCTGCTGCCGGTCGGGCGCTGGAAGGGCTACGGCGGGGCGACCGATTTCAACAACCGAACCTTCGAGACGCTGACCTGGGCCGCCGGCATCGCCGCCGTCACGGAGCACCTGGCGATCTTCTCGACCCTGCACGTGCCGCTCTACCATCCGGTGCAGGCGGCCAAGCAGGTCGCCACCATCGATCACATCTCCGGCGGCCGCTTCGTGTTGAACATCGTCTGCGGCTGGTTCCGCAACGAGTTCGAGATGTTCGGCGCCCCCTGGCGCGACCACGACGAGCGCTACGCCTATGCCGAGGAGTGGCTGGCCCTGGTCCGCCGCCTGTGGACCGCGGACGAGGCCTTCGACCACGACGGCAAATACTTCCAGGGCAAGGCGCTCTGGAGCCAGCCGAAACCGGTGCAGGCCCCCTTTCCGCCGATCATGAACGCCGGCTCCTCCCCCGTCGGCCAGCGCTTCAGCGCGACGAATTGCGACATGAACTTCGTCATGCTGCGCCAGAAGGACGAGGAAACCGACCGGGCGCAGATCCAGAACCTCAAAGGCATGGCCGCCGAGGCCGGGCGCCCCTCGCAATGCTGGATCCACGTCTATGTGGTCTGCCGCGAGAGCGAGGCCGAGGCGCGCGCCTACCTCGACCACTATGTCCGCGAGAAGGGCGACTGGGCCGCGGTGGACAACATGCTCTCGATCTTCGGCATGCAATCGGAAACTTTGGAGCCCGCGGTGATGGAGGCCTTCCGCTTTCACTTCATCGCCGGTCACGGCGGCTATCCCCTGGTCGGCACGGCCGAGCAGATCGTCGACCAGATCGACCGGCTTTCGGCGATGGGCGTCGACGGCATGCTGATGAGTTGGGTGGACTACGAAAATGAATGCCGACAATGGATCGACGAGGTCATGCCGCTGATGGTACAGGCCGGTCAGCGCGAGGCTTTCACACCGGCGTGACGGCGAGAACCAAGGGCCGCCCGGCGGCCGCCCGGAAACGAGACGACGAGAGGAGACGACCCCATGAGCGGACTTTACTTCGAGGACTTCGAGATCGGCCAGGAGTTCAACCACGCCATCACCCGCACGGTGACGGAGATGGACAACATCATGTTCAGCGCGCTGACGCACAATCCCCAGCCCCTGCATCTGGACGAGGAATTCTCCAAAGGCACGGAGTTCGGCCAGCGCATCGTCAACAGCCTGTTCACCCTCGGCCTGGTGATCGGCGTTTCGGTCGGCGATACCACGCTCGGCACCACGGTCGCCAACCTCGGCATGACCGACGTCCGCTTCATCAATCCGGTCTTCCACGGCGATACCATCCGCTCGATGACCCGGGTCATGGAGAAGCGCGAGAGCAAATCGCGCCCCGATGCCGGCATCGTCAATTTCGAGCACTTCGGCTACAACCAGCGCAACGAGGAAATCGCCTATTGCAAGCGCGCCGGCCTGATGCGCAGGCGCCCGGTCTGAGGTTCTCGTCTCCAGCGGCCCGGCCGGCCCGAATAAAGGACACCCACTATGAGCCTACGCAGCATGCTGTTCGTCCCCGGCGACAGCGACCGCAAGATGAGCAAGATCGCCGACAGCGACGCCGACGCCATCATTCTCGATCTCGAAGACTCGGTCTCCAAAGACCGCACCCACATCGCCCGCGACATGGTGCGCGAGTTCATGAGCGCGACGCCCGACCGCTCGCGCCGCCAGCTCTGGGTCCGCATCAACCCGCTGGACACGGACCTGGCCTTGCCGGACCTCGCCGGCATCATGGCCGGCGCGCCGGACGGCATCCTCCTGCCGAAGCCCGACGATGCGGGCGACGCCGTCACGCTCGCCCACTATCTCTCGGCGCTGGAGGCGCGCGAGGGGCTGGAACCCGGCCAGACCAAGATCCTCGCGGTGGCGACGGAAACGGCACACACCCTCTTCACACTGCACAGCTACGTCGGCGCCACGGACCGGCTCTACGGCATGACCTGGGGGGCGGAGGATTTGTCCGCCGCACTCGGCGCCTTCACCAACCAGGCGCCCGACGGCTCGGGCTACGACGATATCTTCAAGCTCGCCCGCTCGCTCTGCCTCGCCGCCTGCAAAGCCGCGGAGGTCGAGCCGCTCGGCTCCGTCTATCCCGATTTCCGAGATTCCGACGGCCTGGCGGCGGAAGCCCGGCACGACCGGCAGTCCGGCTTCACCGGCAAGATCGCCATTCACCCGGCGCAGGTCCCGATCATCAACGACGCCTTCACGCCGTCGGCCGACGAGGTCGCGCATGCCCGGCGCGTGATCCAGATCTTCGACGACAATCCGGGTGCCGGCACGCTTGCGATGGACGGCAAGATGCTCGACATGCCGCACCTCAAACAGGCCCGCGCCATCCTGGAAATGGCCCGAATGGCGGCGGCGCGCGCGGCCGGCTAACCCGGGCCGCGCCCGCGCCGTCAGACATTCAGGAAGTTCAATCCCAGGCCCGGGCGCGGCCACTCGCAGGCAAGCAGGGTGCCGTGCCAGGACTGCGTGATGAAGGCCGTGCGCAGATCGGCGCCGCCGAAGCAGATGTTGGTTGTGTACCAGGCGTCCGGTGCGTCGATATGCTCGATCTCCCCGCCGTCGGGGGTCATCACGGTGATGCCGCCGTTCATCAAGGTGGCGATGCAGATCCGCCCGTCGGCCTCGACCGCCAGGCTGTCGAAGTTGCGGAAGCCCGTGGTATTGCCGACCAGCCAGCCGCCGTGCGGCGAGGGGAAGGGCTGTTTCTTAAGCCGGCCCGGCGCCTCGATGTCGAAGGCCCACAGGCGGCCGGTATGGGTTTCCGCGACATAGAGCGTCGTCTCGTCGGGGGAGAGGCCGATCCCGTTCGGCGTGATCATCGGATAGGCGACCCGCTCGATATGGCCGCCGTCGATGGTGGCGTAGAAGATGCCGGTCCGGTCCCAGTCGTCCGCCCGCACCTTGCCGAGATCGGTGAAGTAGAAGCCGCCCTGGCGGTCGAAGACGATGTCGTTCGGCCCGCGGATCGCCATATCAGGCGTGCTGGCATAGAGCGTCTCGACCGCGCCGGTCTCCAGGTCGACCGCCTGGATCGATCCGGTGGTGTAGTCCGCCGCCTGGCCGATAGAGCGCATGCCCGGACCGCCCTCCTCGTAATGCCAGGCGAAGCAGCCGTTGTTGCAGATGTAGCAGCGCCCGTCCGGGCCCATCGCGGCACCGTTCGGCCCGCCGCCGGTTTCGGCCACCACCTCCACCGTGCCGTCGGGCTGGACGCGGCTCAACGTGCCGCGTTCGATCTCGACCAGCAGGACCGAACCGTCGGGCATGGCGATCGGCCCCTCGGGAAATCGCAGGCCGGTAGCGATGGTGCGGTAGTCCATGGTGCAGCTCCTCGATTGCGCGTGTCCCGGCCAGCATACGCCGCCGGCCGTGAAAAATCGCCGGCCCGCGCGCGCCGCAACCCGGGCTATCGGCCCTCGCGCAGGCCCTTGACGAAATCCAGCAGGCCGAGCTGGCGTTCCCGGCGCTGGCGCTCGGCGACCAGGATGGCATGGACCTCGTCCGTGCAGGCCTCGACGTCGTCGTTCACGACGATGTAGTCGTATTCCGCCCAATGGCTGATCTCGTCGGACGCCCGGCTCATGCGGCGGCGCACCACCTCGTCGGGATCCGAGGCCCGGCTCACCAGGCGCCGCTCCAGGTCGCGGGTCGAGGGCGGCAAAATGAAGATCGAGACCAGATCGGTGCGGGCGTTCTGCGCCAGCTGCTGCGTGCCCTGCCAGTCGATGTCGAACAGTACGTCGCGACCCTGGGCGAGCTCCGCCTCCACGCTCGCCGCCGGCGTGCCGTAATAGTGATCGAAGACCTTGGCATGTTCGAGCAGCTCGCGCCGGTTGACCATCAGGCCGAATTCTTCGGCGTCGATGAAGCTGTAGTCGATGCCGTCGCGCTCCCCCGGGCGGGGCGTGCGGGTGGTGACGGAGACGGACATGCGGAGCGCGGAATCACGGCGCAGCAGCTCGCGGCTGATCGTGGTCTTGCCGGCGCCCGACGGCGAGGAGAGCACCAGCATCAGCCCCCGGCGATGAATCCGCAGTCGCTGCATCTCTCCGGCGGCCTCCTACTCGATGTTCTGGACCTGCTCGCGGAAGCGATCGATGATCACCTTCAGGTCGAGGCCGATCCGCGTCAGCTCGATGTCGCCCGATTTCGAGGTCAGGGTGTTGGCCTCGCGGTTGAACTCCTGGGTCAAGAAGTCGAGCCGGCGGCCGACCGGACCGCCCTCGGCCAGCAGCTCGCGGGCCTGCGCGATATGGGCGACCAGGCGGTCCAGCTCCTCGCCGACATCCGCCTTCACGGCGAGCAACGCCAGCTCCTGCGCGAGGCGATCCTCCGACAGGCCGGTGCGCTCCTCCAGCAGCACGCGCAGCTGCCCCGCGAGCCGCGCCCGCGCCGCCTCGGGCCGCGCGCCCGCGCTGTCGGCGGCGCTCGCCACCAGGCTCGCCATCTCGTCCAGCTGCCCGCCCAGCACTTGGGCGAGCCGCGCGCCCTCCTCGCGCCGGGCGGCGACCAGACCGGCGACCGCCGCGTCCAAACTCGCCAGCAGGGCCGCATGGCGCGCCTCGCGGGTCTTCTCGTCCTCGCCCCGCTCGACCGGTTCGACCACGCCGCGCACGCCGAGCAGCCCGTCGATCGAGAGCCCGGCCTCCGGCAAACTCTCACGCAGCGCCTGCGCCCGGGCGACGAGCTCGGCCAGCACGGTTTCGTTGATGCGGACCTCCTCGGCCCCACCGGCACGCTCGATCCTGAGCGTGAGATTGACGTTGCCCCGCGCCAGCGCCGTGGTCAGCCGCTTGCGGGCCGGCGCCTCCAGGGCATCGAAACCGTTCGGCATGCGGCAGCGCACATCCAGGCCCCGCCCATTGACGCTGCGCGCCTCCCAGGCCCAAGCCAACGCCTCGACGGCCCCCTCGGCCCGCCCGAACCCGGTCATCGACGCCAGACTCATGGCCGGAACCACCCGGGGTAACGACTGGCCTGTGGGGCGCGGCGGGGCATGCTTTTCTCTAGATCTGGGGGCGAATAGAGCCGTGGCCACTATATGCCCTGGTATGGCATGGAGGCAAGCGGTCGGCGGCCCGCGGCCTACACCCCCTCCTCCGCCCGCACGAAGGCCCAGCGTTCGTGTTCCGTCGTCAAACGGCGGTTGCGGTGGCCCTTGCCGTGGGTGTCTTCGACCAGCAGGACGTCGCCCGGGCGCAGGACGCGCTTTTCGCCGTCGCTCACCTCGATCTCGGTTTCACCGATGAGCCACATCACATATTGCCGGCGCGGCGCCGTGTGCCAGCGGCCCTGCGGATCGGCGTCGCCGAGCGGTTCGGTCACGCGGAAGGCGAGGCCGCCGGGGGCCGCCAGCAATTCGCTATAGGCGGCGTTGTCGCGGTGCTCGACATAGCCGATCTCGTGGCTGTCGAAGTGGGATTCGCCGGCGGCGTCGGCCCAGATGCGGGTGATCTTCATCGCATTTCTTCCCCTACCTCGGGCGGAACAGGACACGGGCGTCGGCGGAATCGGCCGGTGGCAGAACCGCGGCGAGCGGCAGGTCGATCGCCAGCGCGTCGGGTGCCGTCTCGACCAGGTTGGTGATCAGGCGGATCCCCGGCACCGCCTCGATATCGACGAGGGCGACGATATAGGGCAGGTGCGCCGCCCAGGCTTCGTCGAAGCCGTGCCGCACCACGCTCCAGCTGTACAGGCGGGCGGCACCGTCGACGTCGCGCCATGCGACCTCACCCGCCCGGCAGTGCGGGCAGCGCGGCATCGGATACCAGTGAAACCGTTCGCAAGCCGGACACCAGGGAAAGGCCAGCCGGCCGTCCCGCGCGGCATCGAAGAAGGGTCGGAAGCGGGGATCGTCGGCGTCCACGCTCATCGGCCGAGCACCAGCACGCCGTAATCGGGCGGGGAGAGGCCGCCGACCAGGCCAATCTCGGCGCCGGCGACCTGGGCGCCGCCACCGTCACCGCGCAGCTGGCGTACGGCCTCGATCACATGCTCGACGCCGAGCAGGTAGCTGTAGCTCATCAGCCCGCCATGGGTGTTGACCGGCAGGCGGCCGCCGATCCGCGTCTCGCCCGCCAGCGCCAGCGGCCCCGCCTCGCCCTTGGCGCAGAACCCCAGATCCTCGATCTGCATCAGGCAGGAGATCGAGAAACAGTCGTAGACCTCGGCGAAGTCGACATCGCCGATCCCGATCCCCGCGCGGCCGAGCGCCTGGTCCGCCGCCGCCCGCACCGCCGGCAGGGTGAGCAGGTCGGGGCCTTGCGTGAAGACGTCCTCGCCGCTTGTCGGCTCCGCCGCATAGCCGGTGGCGAGCACATGCACCGGTGGCCGCGGGGCGTCGAGGGCACGCTCCCGGCTGGTCATGACGAAGGCGCCGGCGCCGTCGGAGATCAGACAGCAGTCCGGCACGCGAAGCGGTTCGGCGATCATCCGGCTGGCGAAATAGTCGTCGCGGGTGAGCGGCGCGCTCGTCTGTCCGCCGCCGTGCGCCAGGGCGTTCTCGCGCTGGGCGACGCAGAGGGCCGCCAGATGCTCCTCCCTCAGGCCGAGCTCGTGCATGTAGCGCCGGGCCCAGAGCGCGAAATAGGTCGGCTGGGCGTTGAAGCCATAGGGTTTCTCGTAGGCGAGCTTGGCCGGATAGAGGTCGTGGAAGGCATAGGGCCCGCCGGTCCGGGTGCCCCAGTCGACGCCGAAATAGCACAGCACGTTCGTCGCCCGGCCCGAGGCGATCGCCATCTCCGCCAGCATCGGCGCCGCCGTGGTACCGGCCCCACCGTAGGAGAGTGCAGCGTCGAAGCCCCGGCTCGCGCCGAGCTGCGCGGCGACGAAATCGTGCGGCACCGTGGTCGGCATGACGACGCCGTCGGTGACGATGCCGTCGATCTCCTCCGGCCCGATGCCGGCATCCGCACAGGCGGCGAGCGCTGCCTCCACCACCAGCTCGTGCAGCCCCTTGTCGGCGCGCCGCGTCGGTGTCGTTTCGGCAATACCCGTGATCGCGATGCCGCCCATGCCTCTCCTCCGTCCCCTGGCCGGCGCGCAGTCTAGCCTAGGCGCCGCGTGGCCTCCATACGCGAGCCGTTCGGCCGAGAGGGGCATCGCAGCCGGCCGTCACGACGGCACCCGATCGGAGGACGTCGAAGGCCACGGGGGCAATATCAGTGTAGACTCGGTACCATCTTCAGCTTCAGTGGGCCAAGGCGCAGCCAAGGTTGCGGTAGTGTCCCATTTTCAGAGGAGTGATTTGACATGAAACGCAAATTCCCACGTGCCGGGACCGCGGCGCTCGCAACGGCGCTCTTGGCGCTGAGCCTGGGATCGGGCGTGCTCGCCACGCCGACGGACGAGACTTGGGTGATCTTGAACGCCCGACAGCCGGCCGTCTCTCCGGACGCTCCCCATGGCCTGAAGAATACCAAGAACGGCAAGATGATCGTCGCCAAGCGACAGCGGACAGGGATCTCTCTCGGCTGGGAAGCCGCCTCCAACTTCGATCAGACCTTCAGATTTCACAGACGCGGGGGGGCAGGCGGCACCATCGCCTATGAGGAGCCGATCGCGATCAGTCTCAACTGGGGGGGCACGAAATACCTCCGCCACAAGCCGGGGGCGAGGGGCATCGAACTCTCCTTCTCGACCACGCCGGCCTATGAATGGCATTTCACCGGCGGCGCAAGAGGCACCCCGGTGCGCCCCTGGCGACAAACCAGCGCCGGTATTCGTGACGTCGCGAACGGGCTTTACAACAGCCATCGCCGGGCCTGGCTGATCCAAGGCACGCGCCGTGACGGCGTGTCGCTCAGATGGTCGCAACGCGTCCAGGCCGAGACGGGTTCACCGAGCGGTGACAAATGTTCGGTGACCGTCCGGGTATCGGGCAAGTTCAGCGGACACACCACCGCCGTCGGCCTCTTCAAGGCAAACGGCAATGACATCGGGGCGTTCGTGCGCAAATACCCGGTCCGCCGGGTAAGAGATCACCGCGAGGGGCAACGGGGCAGAAGTTACGCAAAGTCCAGCTTCACTCTCGCCCAGGGCATTTACTACGTCGTGCCCGCTGGCGGCGGCAAGGATCGCCATGGCGACTTCGCCGTGCTCTACAAGCCGGGCCGGGAGCGCTTCCGTTGTGTGGCGGGCGGACGGCATACGGTCCGCTTCGTCGGCAATTTCACGGAGTATTGACGCCGAAGAATCGTTCTATGCGGACCGGCGGCTTTCGATACGTCACTGGCCCCCTCGGCGCCGCGGACCCTCCACGCTGCTTTCCGGGCTGGCGGGACGCGCTCGGCCTTGCGATTACAAGGGACGAGAGAGACGAGCCCTGGCTCGCTGCCGGTCGGCGGGCTAGGAGCCGTCGGCCAACGAATACTACGTCTCGATCCAGATCGTCGGCACACCGGGCGACTGCATCGAACAGATCGTCGAGTTGCAGCGCCTGACCGGCCTCGATCATCTGGTGACCGAATTCTCCTTCGGCGGAATGCCGCACGAGCAGGCGGAACAGAACATGCGCCTCTTCGCCCGCGACGTCATGCCGGTGCTGCAGCGCGACGCGGCCTTCCAGGGCGTGGTCGAGCCCGCCCCCCTGCCGGGCGCCGTGCAGGCGGCGCACGAGGACGTCTTCGCACCGGCCTGAGCGGGGCGTTTTCGATATCGTTCCAGGCGGCGGGGCCCCACAAACGAAGACCCAGCCGCCTGGGGGACGGCCGGGCCTGGGGGCGCCGGCGGGAGGGGAAGACCGGCGCTGGGTTCTATGCTTCGCAAGGGAAAACCGGATGACCTTGGACGGGTAACGATCCTGCCTGCCTTGCCGGGTGGGCGTTTCCGCCGCCCGTGGATTAAAGATAGGGTCTAATACGGGGCGGCGAAGTGACGGGCGTCACGAGTGCGAAGTTTTTTCTCACCACGGCGCGAACAGCCCCGGGACGAACGCTCAGCGGAAATAGACCAGCAGCGCGCCGCCCAGCAGGGCCGCGGCCCAGATCGCCATGGAGCCGGTCGGCCAGGTGCGGGCGAGGATGCCGCGCGGGCCGTGGTGGCGTTGCGCCGCGCGAATGGCGCGCGCGCTTCCCACCTCGAGACCGCGCCAGGCCAGGCCGTGCAGCGCCATGCCCGCTGCTTCCAACCGGCGCCAGAGCCAGGGCAACAGTCGGCGGTAACTGAAATCGAAGTCGAGCACGGTGGAGCGGAGTTCCGGCGGATAGAGCCCGAAGCGTTGCAGCGTCGCGAAGGCCAGCGCCGAGAAGGCCAATAGCTGCAGCATCGTCACCACATGGCTCGTCGTATAGGGCACATAGTCGACCGGAAAGGGCAGCAGCGCATAGAGCGGCGCCGGGTAGACGCCGATGGCGATGCAGAGAAAGGCGGTGATGCCCATGGCGAGGCGCATGTTGAGGGGGGCTTCCTTCGGCCGCTTGCCGGAATCATGGGCGAAGAAGGCGAAGAAGGGGATCTTGATGCCGGAGTGGTGGAACACGCCGGCGGAGGCGAACAGCAGCACCAAAAAGACGATCAGATAGCCTTCCTCTGCCGCCGCGGTCAGGATCATCGACTTGGTGACGAAGCCGCTGAACAGCGGGACGCCGGAGATCGCGGCCCCGCCGACGATGCAGAAGCCGGTGGTCCACGGCATGGTCTTGTGCAGGCCGCCCAGTTCCGAGCCCTTCGCCGTGCCCGTGCGATAGAGCACCGCCCCCATGGTCATGAACAGCAGCGACTTGTAGAGGATATGGGCGAAGGCATGGCTGACCGCGCCGTTGATCGCCAGCGTGGTGCCGATGCCGATACCCGCCACCATGAAGCCGAGCTGGTTGTTCAGGCTGTAGGCGAGGACACGACGCAGGTCGTTTTCGATCACCGCATAGAAGATCGGGAAGGCGGTCATCGCGGCGCCGATCCAGATCAGCATCTCCGTCCCGGCATAGCCGCGCGCCAGCGCATAGACCGCAAGCTTGGTGGTGAAGCTGGAGAGGAAAACCGTACCGGTGACGGACGCCTCCGGATAGGCGTCCTGCAGCCAGTTGTGCAGGAAGGGGAAGGCGCACTTGATGCCGAAGCCGAGCATGATGAGCACGCCGGCCAGGCTGTCGATGCCGATATGCTCGAAGGCGATGGAGCCGGTCTCGCTCGCGTGCAGGGCCGTGCCGACGACCAGCAACATGCCCGACAGCATATAGACGATGAGCGTGCGGATGCCGGCGCCGTAGGCGCGTTTCGTGCGCGCCGACCAGATCACGAACACGGCGGTGACCGCCGTCAGCTCCCAATAGATGAACAGGCTGATGAGATCGCCGGAGAACACGGCGCCGATGGTGGCGCCCGCATAGACCATGGCGGCGGTCTGCTCGATCCGATCGTCACTGTGCCAGGCGAAGATCACGCCGATGGCCGCCGCGATATAGAAGATGTAGCCGAAGATCAGGCTCAGCCGGTCGACGCGGACATGCGTCATCTCGAAACCGAAGGCGCTGACGGTGCCGAAGCTCCCCGTCTCCAGCAGGATCAGCTGATAGATACCCAGCAGGGGCAGGGCCAGCATGTAGATCGGGCGCGCGCGGCCACGCAGGAGGGGAACCGCGATGGCGCCGAGGATCAGCAGCAGGCCGGGCGGGAATTCAACGGTCATAATAGTCCTCATCGCGCATTAGAATCTTGCGCAGCTCGCGCGAGACCAGCACCAGGGCGAAGGACACGGAAAAGCCGAAGAGACCGAAGAAGCCGAACCAGTTCTCGAAATCGAAGACCACATGCTTGTGATAGAAGGCGTCGGCCAGGAACAGCACGGCGCAGAGCACGACCACGGCCCAGAACAGCTTGTGGGCGTTGCGTTTGTCGTCGAACCAGGAGGGCCGCTCGTCGGCCCGCGCTTCTGACGCGTGATCGGATGCGTGATCAAGCCCATGCTCAGGGGGGGGCGTTTCGGTCATGATCCAGGGCTCCAGGTCACGGTTTCATCCCGGCGAGTGCGCTCGCCAGCTCGACCACCGGCGCCGACCAGAAGAACAGCAGCACGGTCAGCCCCGCCGTCATGGTGAGGGCGACGACGATCGGCAACGGCGCCTCGCCATGGGGATGCGCCTGGGCCTCCGACGACAGGGGCTTGAGGAAGGCGGCGTGCAGGATCGGCAGGAAATAGGCCGCATTCAACAGGGTCGAGGCGATGATCACGGCCAGCGCGAACCATTGTCCCGCCGCATGCGCCCCCAGCAGCATGTACCACTTCGAGAGGAAGCCGGCCGCCGGCGGCACGCCGATCATCGACAGCGCGCCGACGGCGAAGGCGCCCATGGTCCAGGGCATGCGCCGGCCGATGCCGTCGAGCTGGCTGACCTCGGTCTTGTGCGCCGCCGTGTAGATCGAACCGGCGGCGAAGAACAGCGTGATCTTGGCGACCGCGTGGGCCGCGATGTGCAGGGCCGCGGCCATCACCGACAAGGGTGCCAGGATGAAGGTCGCCAGCACCACGTAGGACAGCTGGCTCACCGTCGAATAGGCCAGCCGGCGCTTGAGGTTGTCCTGGCGGATGGCGATGAGCGAGGCGGTGATGACGGTGAAGCCGGCGATCCCCAGGATCAGGTCGCTGGTCGGCAGGGTCTGCAAAAAGTCGATGCCGAAGATGTAGACCGCGACCTTGACGACGGAGAAGACGCCCGCCTTGACCACCGCCACGGCGTGCAGCAGGGCGGACACCGGGGTCGGTGCCACCATGGCGCCCGGCAGCCAGCGATGCAGCGGCATCAACGCCGCCTTGCCGATGCCGTACATGTAGAAGACCAGCAACACCGCCGCGACGCCTTCCGGGATCTTGCCGGCCATGATGCCGCCCGGCGTGAAGTCGAGGGTGCCCGTCTCGCCGTAGGTATAGAGGACGGCGAACAGCAGGAAGCCGATGGAGGTTCCCATCAGCAGGCCGATATAGGTCCGCCCGCCCCGCTTCGCCTCCTCGTCCCCGTGGTGCGTGACCAAAGGATAGGTCGCGAGGGAAAGCGCCTCGTAGAAGACGAACAGCGTCAGCATGTTGTCGGCGAAGGCGATGCCCATGGTGCTGGCGAGCGAAATCGCGAAGCAGATGTAGAAGCGGGTCTGCGCATGCTCCTTGTTGCCGCGCATGTAGCCGATCGAATAGATCGAGTTGATGATCCAGAGGCCGGAGGCGACCAGGGCGAAGATCATGCCGAGCGGCTCGACCCGGAAGGCGAGCGGCACTTCCGGCAACAGCGGCAGCAGGGTGAGGGCGACCTCCTTGCCATCGGACACCTGGCCCCAGATCGCCAGCACCGTCAGGAAGAGGGCGCCGGCGGTGGTCAGCGTCACGCCCTCGCGCAGGTCTTCCCATCGCCCGGTGACCGCGATGCCAATGGCCCCGACAAGCGGCAGGGCGAGGGCCAAGAGGATCAGGGTTGCGCCGCTCATCCGCCCGCTCCGAACAAGGCGGCCGCGGCGCCGCGCGCGACCGTGACCGGCAGCGAGGTCTCGATGCCGAAATAGACGTTGGCGAGCGCAAAGACCCAGGTTGGCAGCAGCAGGGAGAGCGGCGCCTCCCGCGCGGCGACGCGGCCCTCGGGCCGGGGCTGGAAGTAGGCGACCTCGATCACCCGCCAGATATAGACGATCGCCAGCAGGCTGGAGGCGACGATCAACAGGCCGAGCCACCACAGGCCGAGCTCGAAGGCGGCCTGCAACAGCAGCCACTTGGAGATGAAGCCGGCGGTGAGCGGTACGCCGATGAGAGAGAGGCCGGCCATCACGAATGCGGCCATGGTCCAGGGCATCTCCTTGGCGATGCCGGCCATGTCGCGGATCGCCACCGAGCCGATCGAATAGAAGACGCAGCCGAGCGCCAGGAACAGCGCGCCCTTCATCAGCGCGTGGTTGAACATGTGCGCGATGCCGGCCGACAGGCCCGCCGCGGTCGCCAGGCTGATCGCCAGCACCATGTAGCCGATCTGCGCGACGGAGGAATAGGCCAGCAGCCGCTTGGCGTTCTCCTGGAAGATGGCGACGAGGGAGCCGGCGAAAATCGCGAGCAGTGCCGGCACGAAGAGCAGCAGGCTCATCGGCTGGTCGGCGAAGGCGAAATCGGCCCCGAAGACGGTGAAGGTGAAACGCAGCAGGACGTAGATCGCCACCTTGGTCGCCGTCGCCGCCAGGAAGGCGGTCACCACGCTCGGCGCGTAGGCATAGGCGTTCGGCAGCCAGAGATGCAGCGGGAAGAGCGCCAGCTTCAGCGCCATGCCGACGACGATGAAGGCATAGGCCGCCAGCACCGGCCGGGTGCCGTGCAGGGGCTGCAAGCGTTCCGCCAGGTCGGCCATGTTGAGCGTGCCGGTCATCATATAGAGCAGGCCGACGCCGATCAGGAAGAAGGTGGCGCCGATCGTGCCCATGATCAGGTATTGGAAGGCGGCGGTCAGCGCCTTGCGGTTCCGCCCCATGGCGACCAGCGCATAGGTCGAGAGCGAGCTGATCTCCAGGAAGACGAAGACGTTGAAGGCGTCGCCCGTGATCGCGATGCCGAGCAGGCCGGCCAGGCAGAGCAGCAGCATGCAGTAGAAAAAGCCCTGCTGTTCGGGCGCGATCTCGATCCGCACGCTGCGCCGCGCATAGGGCAGGACGATCGCCGCCGTGCCGGTGACCAGCAGCAGGACGAAGGCGTTCAGCAGGTCGACGCGAAGCTCGATGCCCCACGGCGCCGGCCAGGAGCCAAGCAGATAGGAGATCTCGCCGCCCTGCATGACCTGCGCGAGCAGGCCGATCGAAACGGCGAAGGCGGCCCAGCACACCGCCACGGAAAACAGCCAGGCGAACCGCGCGCTGCCCGCCAGCACGACGATCGGCGCCGCCAGCAGCGGCAGTACGATCTGCAGGGCGGGAAGGTGCTGGGCGATCATTCGTCGTCGTCCTGGTGATCGATCTCGTCTTCCTCGATCGTCCCGTAGGCTTCGCGAATGCGAACCACGAGCGCGAGGCCGAGAGCCGAGGTGGCGACGCCGACCACGATCGCGGTCAGGATCAGGACGTGCGGTAACGGGTTGGAATAGACGGAATAGCCCGCCTCGATGATCGGGGCGGTGCCGCCCTCGACCTTGCCGATGGAGATGTAGAGCAGGAAGACCGAGGTCTGGAAGACGTTCAGGCCGACGATCTTCTTCACCAGGTTACCGCGGCTGACGACGATATAGAGGCCCAGCATCATCAGCAGGATGACGATCCAATAATTGTAGTGGGCGAGAAAACTCATTCCTCGCCCTCCTCGCGCCAGGCCGAGCGGCCGGCGAACTGATAGAAGATGGTGATCATGGTCGCGGCGACGGTGATGCCGACGCCGAGTTCGACCAGCAGGATGCCGTAGTGCTGGCCGTGCGTCGCCTCGTGCGCCAGCACGTTGTAGTCGAGGTAGTTGCCGCCGAGCAGGATGCCGAAGACGCCGACCCCGGCATAGAGCACCACGCCGCTGGCCATCAGGCGAATGACGATCCCCGGCGGTGCGACCCGCTTGGTGTTCTCCAGCCCGAAGATCAGGGCATAGAGGATGAAGGCCGAGCCGAAGATGACACCGGCCTGGAAGCCGCCGCCCGGCCCGAAATCGCCATGGAACTGCACATAGAGGGCAAACAGCAGGATGAAGGGGATCAGCAGCTTGGTCGCCACGCGGAGGACGCGATGATGCCTCATGGCGCCCCCTCCCCGCCGCTCTCGTCCTCGCCGTCGGGCCGGCGGGAGCGCCGCCGCGCGCGACCGCCCAGCAGCATCAGCACGGCGACGCCCGCGGTGAAGATCACCGCCGTCTCACCGAGCGTGTCGTAGCCCCGGTAGCTCGCCAGGACGCTGGTCACCGCGTTCGGGATGCCGATCTCCTTCGGCGATTCCTCGATATAGCGCGGCGCCACGTGTTTCTGCGCCGGCGCCTCGGGATCGCCGAAGGCCGGCATATCGAAGGTGCCCCAGACCAGGACCGCGCCGGTGACGACGACGACGACCAGCGGCAGCAACGGCATGTGCACCGGGATCTTCTCCCGGCTGCGGGTGAGCGCCAGGGTCCCCAGCATCAGCACCGTGGTGATGCCCGCGCCGACCGCCGCCTCGGTGAAGGCGACGTCGACCGCGTCCAGCACGACGAAGATGCAGGCCGTCAGCAGGCTGTAGATGCCCGCCAGCATGACCACGGCAAACAAGTTGCGCAGCCGCAGGATGGCGATGCCGGTGACGCCGAGAAAGGCGAGCAGCACGATGTTGACCAGGATCTCCACGCCTCGCCGCCCCTACTCGTTGCGCCGGGGGTCGAGCTTGGGCGCCAGGTCGGCGGCGATCGCCGCGCGCGCCGTGGCGTGGCTGGCGGTCGGGCTGGTGATCATCAGGAACAGGAAGATCAACACCAGCTTCACGGTGATCAGGCTGAAACCGGATTGCAGCGCCATGCCGGCCAGCAGCAGCGTAGCGCCCAGCGTATCGGTCACGCCGGCTGGATGCAGGCGGGTGTAGAAATCGGGAAACCGCACCAGGCCCACGGCGCCGATGACGACGAAGATCGCACCCGGGACAATGAGTGCCCAGGACAGCACGTCGAGCACAACGCTCATCCCTCGCCCTCCCGCTCGCGCGCAGGCGGGCCGGCCTTGGCCGGATCCTCGGTCAGCAGGGCAAGGTCGCCGTATTTCACATACTTGAGGGCGGCGACGGTGCCGATGAAGTTGATCAGCGCATAGACCAGCGCGATATCGAGAAAGTCCGGCCGCCCCATCAAAAAGCCGAGCGCGGCGATCAGCAGCACGGTCTTGGTGCCGAAACTGTTCACCGCGAGGATCCGATCGAAGATCGTCGGCCCCATGCAGGCCCGCGCAAGCGCGAGGCCCATGGCGATCAGCACGGCGAGGGTGGCGACGGCGAACATCGGCGAGCGCCCCTCAACCGCCTTCGACGCCGAGCGCGCGGCGATCCATCTCGCCGTCCCGCACCCCGTCGGCGCCCTCGCGGCTGAGCGCATGCACCCGGATCACGCCCGGATCGAGGTCGACGGAGACCGTGCCCGGCGTCAGCGTGATGGAGTTGGCATAGATCACCTGGCCGAGATCGGTCTTCTGGCTCGCCGGCGTTTCGAACAGCTCGGGGCTGATGTCGGGGACCGGCTGCACCACCCGCTTGGCGACATCGATGTTGGCCTTGACGATCTCGACCCCGAGCCAGGGCAGATAGGTGAGCGCGCGCCAGCCGACGTGCAGCGGCACGCCCTCGTGGTCGGCGACGTCCATGCGCATGGCGATGAAGACGCAGAACAGCACGGACGCGACGCCGAAGCCCAGGATCAGCGCCTGGTAGTGCCCGGACAGCAGCAACCAGACCCCGGCCAACGCCAGCGCCAGCCCGACGGCATGCGCCGTCGGCCGGTAGTTGAACCCGCTATCACCGCCCTCACTCACCCTCGGCGTCTCCCGTCCCCGTGGTCGCGGCGCAATTTAACGGCAGTGGCGAGGGAACGCCAGGGGGTGGGATGGCACTTCGATCGCCCACACATGGAACACGAAACCGGCGCTAGTCGCGGCCCGAGGTGGAGACGCGGGGTGGGGGGTGGCGGGGGTGCCAGCCGACGCGGAAGGCGCGGACCAGGTGGTGCAGCAGATAAAAGACGATCGCCAGCACCACCAGCAGCACGATCGCCAGCAGCTTCTCGCCGAACACCGGGTCGATGATGGCGCCGCGGCTCATCAGATGAGCCGCCAGCACCTCGATCGCCTGCAGCGTGGCGCCGGCGGCGAAGATCACCGCCACCAGGATCGCGGTCTGCAAGGTGTCGAAGACCAGGGCGTCGACCTCCAGCCCGGCGGAAGCGCGCAGGATGTTGGCGCGGAACGACTGCCAGTGCGCGACCGCGTAGCCGATGACGCCGACCAGGGAGGCGAACCAGAAGATCACGTTGGAGAAGTGCACGTTCGGGATGCTGGCGACCAGATAGACCTCGAACGGCTCGTAGAAATAGAGGAAGATCAGGATGATCAGGACGCAGATCACGCCGATCCAGAACTTGGCGCGGCGGCTGGGGCCCGTTTCGGGCGCTGTCTCTGTCCTGGACATGGTTCGCTTCGACCGCCCGGCTGGGATACTGCGTGCGGCGAAATGGTAGACGAAGCCACGGGCGTGTCAAACGGGTCGTGTGAAGGGGCGTGAACGCGCGGGCCGCGCGAGTGACTAGGTTCAGATAGATGTGAGACGCGCCTCTGGCGGCAGAGGCGGGGATCTCCGAAGCTGTGAGTTGCGAGACCAACAGCTTGAAGGAGATCCCCATGCAGGTTTTTGGCCTGCCCCGACATGTTATCAGGGGTTGGAGGACGGCGTCGCGTCTGAACGCGGAGCCCGACACTAAATGCGTAGCGTTCAGACGCGACGCCGTCCGGCGTTGGCATCGGGCCCGGCGTGACGGCTTGACGGCCGAGGCGGCGGCCCAGGCGGTGGGCGTGCCGCGTAGCACGCTCTATCGCTGGGACGAGCGGTTGGAGCCGCGCTCGCGCGCGCCTCGCCGCCGTCGTCGCCGAGAGTGGTCGAGTGCGGTGCTGCGTCGGCTTGAACGGCTGCGCCGCGACTTCCCGATGTGGGGCAAGGCCAAGCTCGGACCGCTGCTGCGCCGAGAGGGCTTCACCTTGTCGGACAGCACCGTTGGTCGCATGCTCGCCCATCTGGTCGCGCGCGGCGTCGTTGTGCCGGTGCCCGTGGCGCGACGACGCGCCAAGGGCAAGAGAGCCAAGCGCCCACACGCCAAGCGTTTGCCGAAGGGGATGAAGGCAACGGCCCCCGGCGATCTGGTCCAGCTCGACACCTTGAGCATCACGCCGGCCGGCGAGCGCACGGTCAAGCAGTTCACCGCCTACGATCCCGTCAGCCGCTTCACCTGTGCCAAGGCCTTCCGCAGAGCGACCGCCAGGAACGCCGAGAGCTTCCTCGACAAACTCGTGGCCGACCTGCCCTTCCCCGTGAAGGCCATCCAGGTCGACGGTGGATCCGAGTTCATGGCCGAGTTCGAGGCCGCCTGCGAGAGCCGAAAGATCCCCGTCTATGTCTTGCCGCCGAGGACGCCGCAGCTCAATGGCGGCGTCGAGCGAGCCAACGGCGCATGGCGCTACGAGTTCTACGCCTGCCATGACATCGAGGACCAGCTCGACAAACTAAACCCACAGATCGACAAGTTCGCCAACATCTACAACACCTTCAGGCCTCATGGAGCCTTGAAAGGCAAAACCCCCGAGGAGTACCTTCGACAGATCACAGCCAAGAAGACCTCGTCGTCTCATATGTAGTGAACCTGGACAGCGAGTTGACCCCTCCGCCGGCCTCGGGAATGATGCGCCGGGGGATTTCCTGGGGACGGGCGAGGAGGCGAGGGACGCGTCATGACCAGCCGTCTCGGCATCGATGTCGGCGGGACCTTCACCGATCTGCTGCTGTTCGACGGGGCAAGCGGCGAGATCCGCCTGTTGAAGACCCCCTCCACGCCCGAGGACCAGTCGATCGGCATCATGAACGGCGTCAACGAGCTGCTTGCCGAGACCGGCGTTTCGCCGGGCGCCATCCAGGGCCTGCTGCACGGCACCACCGTCTCGACCAACATCGTGCTGGAGGAGAAGGGCGCCAAAGTCGGCCTGCTGGTGACGGAGAATTTCGAGCAGGCCCTCCACCTCGCCCGCTCGCAGACGCCAGGCCCGCTCGCCGGCTGGATCATCATGGAGAAGCCGGATCCGCTGGCCGACCTGGAGCTGACCCGCGGCGTGGCGGAGCGGATGGATGCGCGCGGCGCGGTGGTCACCCCGCTGGACGAGGCCGGCGCCCGCGCGGCGATCCGGGACCTGGTCGAGCTCGGCGCCGAGGCGATCACCGTCTCCCTGCTGCACGCCTACGCCAATCCGGCGCATGAAAAACGCCTGCAGGCGCTGATCGCCGAGCTCGCACCGGACCTGCCGGTCTCGCTCTCCTCGGAGATTTTGCCGGAGTTCCGCGAGTACGAGCGCACGCTGGTGACGGTGATGAACGCCTACGTCGGGCCGGCGATGCGGCGCTATCTGACGAATTTCGAGGCGCGGCTCGGACAGCTGCAGTTCCAGCCACATGTCGATATCGTGCGCTCCGACGGCGGCTTGATGAGCGTCGCCCGCGCCGCGGCCTCGCCCGTGCACACCATGCTGTCCGGGCCCGCCGGCGGCGTCTCCGGCGCCGCCTTCCTCGCCACGCTGGCCGGTGAGCCGAACGCGCTCGGCTTCGACATGGGCGGCACCTCGACGGACGTCTCCCTCATCCAGGACGGCCGGCCCAACATCTCGCGCCAGACCACGCTCGGCTATTATCCGGTCAAGGTGCCCTCGGTCGAGGTGCATTCGGTCGGCGCCGGCGGCGGCTCGATCGCCCATGTCCCGATGACCGGCGCGCTGCGCGTCGGACCGGAAAGCGCGGGCGCCGTCCCGGGTCCGGCCTGCTACGGCAAGGGCGGGGCGGCGCCGACGGTGACGGATGCCAATGTGGTGCTCGGCCGGCTACCGCCGGAGCTGCTGGGCGGTGGCATGCGGCTCGACGTCAAGGCGGCGGAGGACGCGGTGGGCAAGATCGCCCGCGCCCTCGGCCTCGACGTCTACCGGGCCGCCCAGGGCATTCTCGATATCGTCAACGAGAACATGTTCGGCGCGCTGCGCCTGGTCACCGTGCAGAAGGGCCTGGACCCGCGCGATTTCGCCCTCGTCGCCTTCGGCGGCGCCGGGCCGCTGCACGGCTGCGCCATGGCGGCACTCGCGGGCTGCTATCCCCTCATCGTGCCGCCGACGCCGGGCGTGCTCTCGGCGCTCGGTTTCCTCTATTCCGACGTGAAGAACGAATTCGCCCAGACCTATGTCCGTACCCTGGACCAGGTCCAGGGGGCCGAGGTCGGCGAGATCCTGACCCGCCTTGGGCTCGAGGCCCGGGCCTGGCTCAAGGAAGAGGGCATCGGCGAAGCGCGCCAGTCGCTCAGCTACGAGGCCGACGTGCGCTATTTCCGCCAGGGCTATGAGTTCGCGCTGTCGGTCGACTTGGGCCGTCTCGCCAACGGCGGCCTGGACGATCTCGGGCGCCGCTTTTCCGAGGCGCACGATCGGCTCTACGGCTTCCAGCTGGACGCGCCGGTCGAGCTGGTGAACCTGCGCGCCGTCGGCACCGGCGAGATCGAAAAGGTCAGCTTCCCGAGTTTCGAGCGCGAGGGCGTGGACGCGCGCGAGGCGGTCGTGGCCCAATCGCGGGTCTATTTCGACGGCAACTTCCAGACCACGAACGTCTACGAGCGGGCGCGCCTCAGGGCCGGCAACCGGATCGCCGGGCCGGCCGTGGTCACCCAGACCGACTCGACCGCCGTGATCCATCCGGGTCATGTCGGCGAGGTCGACACCTACCTCAACATCCTGATCCGCCCGGACGGCATGCCGGGACGGGAGGCGAGATGAAGCCATGAGCACCCTCGAACCCCCACCGAAATCGGTCTCCCTCGACGATCTGCTGCGGGCCAACAAGTCGCAGTTCGATTCGCTGTTCAGCCAGCAGAGGGGCGAGAACGGCCTGGTCGACGTCAGCCTGGCACCGGTCGTCGAGGCAGACCTCGCCTCCGCCAGCCTGGAGGCGGCGGAAGCATCGCCCGCCCCGCCCGCCCCGGCCACACCGGCGGTCGAGCGGCCGGCATCGGCCCCGGCGCCCGTCCCCGGACCGACCACCGCGGCCGCACCGCAAGGCGGCCTCGACGTCGTCACCCTCGACCTCATCGAGAATGCGCTGCGCAACGCCCGCCACGAGATGGACGCGGTGCTGTTCCGCAGCGCCATGTCGCCGGTGATCCGCGAACAGCACGACGAGTTCCCGATGATCACGGATGCCAAGGGGCGCATGATCGTCGGCCAGTTCGGCTCCTATATCTCCGAGATGCTGCGCGAACGGAACTTCACCCTGCAGCCGGGCGACGTCATCCTGCAGAACGACCCCTATCACTGCGGCGGCGCCATCAGCCATATCAACGACTGGATGGTGCTTGTGCCGATCTTCCACGAGGGCGAGCTGATCGGCTTTTCCTCGATGTTCGGCCACATGATGGACGTCGGCGGGCCGGTGCCCTGTTCGATGCCGACGGCCGCGACCTCGATCTTCGGCGAGGGTCTGCGCATTCCGCCCCTGAAGCTTTATGACGCCGGCAAGCGCAATCAGGCCGTGCTCGACCTCATCATGAACAACACCCGCACGCCGGAGATGAACTATTCCGATCTGATGGCGATCGTCGCCGGCTGCCGGGCGGGCGAACGCCGGGTGCTGGAGATCTGCGAGCGCTTCGGGCGCGAGGCCTACAAACAGGCCTGCGAGGCCTTGCTGGAGCGGACCAACCGCGCCATGCGCCAGCTGATCGTGCGCAACCTGCCGGAGGAGCCGCAGTCCTTCGAGGACTATGTCGACGACGACGGCGTCGGCAACGGGCCCTACAAGATGAAGCTGACGGTCTGGCGCGAGGGCGAGCACGCCTATTTCGACTGGACCGGAACCTCGGCCCAGGCGCCGGGACCGATCAACTTCTATCTGCACGACGGCATGTTCAAAATGTTCATCGGCGTCTACATGATCATGGTGTTCGACCCGCAGATCCTGTTCAACGACGGCTTCTACGACCTGATCCACGTGACCTTGCCCAAGGGCTCGCTGCTGCACCCGGACTTTCCCGCCCCCCTCGGCTGCCGCACCCACGCGCTCTCGCGCCAGTTCGACGTGCTGGGCGGCGCGCTCTCGAAACACGCACCGGAGATGGCGACGGCGGCGGGCTACGGCTCCAGCCCGCACTTCCTGTTTTCCGGCGTCGACGGCGACGGGCGGGCCTTCCAGCTGATGGAGATCCTCTATGGCGGCATTCCCGGACGGCCGATCGGCGACGGCATGGACGGGCATTCCTGGTGGCCGCTGTTCGAGAATATCCCAAGCGAGTATCTCGAGACCTACTATCCGATGCGGATCGAAAGCTATTTCTCGATTCCCGACACCGGCGGCAGCGGCCGCCACCGGGGCGGCAACGGCGTCGAGAAGGTCTATCTGCTGCTGGAACCGGGCGAAGTCTCGATCCACGACGACCGCCACCTCACGCAGCCCTGGGGCATCCTTGGCGGTGGTCCGGGCGCCTGCTCGGAGAAATGGCTGCTGCGGGCCGACGGCGGGCGGGAGGCGATCCCGTCAAAGATCGACGGGGTCAAGGTCCGCCCGGGTGACCGCATCGTCTTCCGCACGGCGGGCGGCGGGGGCTGGGGCGACCCGCTGGAACGCGACGCGGACCGCGTGCGTAACGACGTCGCCCGCCGCCTGATGAGCGCGGCCCGCGCGCGCGAGGGCTACGGCGTCGTGCTGACCGGAACGCCGCCGGACGTCGATCGCCGGGCGACGGAGGAGCTGCGCGAAAGCCTGCGCCACGCCCGCCCGGACCGCCCGCTGTTCGACTTCGGCGAACGGTCGCCCGCGGGGGGAGTTGACGGCGCCGGGCTGAGGGCATGAAATCACTTGGCGCCCGCAGGGGCGGAACCACGGGAACCAGGATGACGCGGACATGATGGAAGTCGGGATCAGCTTGCTCATATCGGCGATCGTCGTCATTGCGATCGTCTACATCATCTCGATCTGGATCTATAAGCGGGCGCCCGCGAACATGGGCTTCATCCGCACCGGTTTCATGGGCACCCGGGTCTGTCTCGGGCGCGGCGCCGTGGTGCTGCCGGTCTTCCACGAGGTGAGCTGGATCAGCCTGGAGACGATCAAGCTGATCGTCGCCCGCTCGCGCGAGCAGGCGGTACAGACCGCGGACAAGATTCGCATCGACGTGACGTCGGAACTCTACGCCCATGTCGGGCGCACCGAGGACGACCTGCTGACCGCGTCCCGCAGCCTCGGCGAGAAAACCTTCGATGCCGACCAGGTGCGCAACCTGCTGGAAGCCAAGATCATCAGCGCCATCCGCTCCTACGCCGCGACCAAGACGCTCAGCGAGTTGCACGAGAACCGCGACGTCTTCGCCCAGGAGATCAAGGCGAGCGCGCTGGAAAGTTTCGCCGCCAACGGCCTGGTGCTGGAGGAAGTGACGATCGTCGCCCTCGAACAGACCGGCAAGGAATACTTCAAGGCCGACAACGTGTTCGATGCGGAGGGCCTGAAGATCATCACCGAGGTGACCTCGAACGCCCGACGCAAGGTGCACGACACCGAAAAGCAGACCGTGGTGGCGATCCGCCAGAAGGACCTGGACACGCAGCTGGAACTGCTGGAGATCGAGCGCCGGGAAGCCGTCGCCCGGGCCAACCAGGACAAGGAGGTCTCCAACGAGCAGGCGCTGCAGATCGGCGCCAAGCAGATCTACATGCTCGACCAGCGCAAGGCGGTCGAGGAGAAGGAGATCGAGAACGAGGTCGAGCTGGAGCGCATGCGCACCGACCGCGAGATCGCCATGACCGAGGAGGCGCGCAAGCGCGAAAGTTCCGACATCCAAAAGACCCTGGAGCTGGAACAGGAACGCCGGGACAAGGAGATCGCCCTCATCGCGAAGGCGCGGGAGGAGGAGATCGCCAACATCAACCGCAACCTGGCGCTGGAGAAGGCGGAACGCGACCGGCAGATCGAGCTGGTGACCAAGGCCGAGCAGCACGAGCTGGCCGAGATCGCCCGCGAGCTGTCGCGCGAGCGGGCGGAGAAGGAGCGCGAGATCGAACTCGCCGCCAAGGAGCGTGAACGCCAGCAGGCGGAAATCGCCCGGGCGACCGAGGTGTTGAAGGCGGAAGAGGCGGCGCGGGACGAGCGCCACCAGGCCGCCGAGAGCGTCGCCATCGCCATGCGCAAGCGCGGCCTGGAGACCCGGCTGACGATGCTGGAGATCGAGCGCGACGAAACCGTCGCCGCCGTACAGCAGGAGCAGACCGTCTCCAACGAAAAGGCCCGGGTGCTGAGCGAGAAGCAGCGCTTCATCCTGGAACAACGCCTGCAGGTCGAGCAGGAGGAGATCGACAAGGAACTGACGATCGAGCAGGCCCGCATCGCCAAGGACGCCCGGGTGATCGATGAGACCAAGACGCGCGAGGCCGCCGAGGTCCGCCGGGCGCTCGCCCGCGAGCAGGAGGAGCGGGATCGCGAGATCGCCCTCGTCGGCAAGGCCGAGGAGCTGGAGACGGCGGAGATCCAGCGGCAGCAGAAGGTCGAGGCGGAGGAGCGGAACCGCCAGATCGCCCTCGTCGGCAAAGAGGAGGAGCTGCGCCGCGCCGAGGTCCGCCAGGGCCTGGCCATCGAGCTGGAGGAACGCGAGCGCGCCATCCAGCTGATCGGCAAGGAGCAGGAACGCGAGAAGGCCGACATCCAGCGCTTCCTCGCCCGCGAGCGGGAGGAGCGCGAACGCGAGATCGCCCTGGTGCAGAAGACGCGCGAGCTGGAGGCGGCGGAGGTCGAACGGCTCGGCACCACGGCGGCGAAGGAAGAGGCCGAGCACCGGGTCGAGAGCGTGCGCGTCGTCGCCGACGCCGAGCGGGAAAAAGAGATCGAGCGCATCGTCGCCGAGCGGCTGGCGGAATCGCGCCGCATCGAGGAGGAGAACAAGGCCCGGATCACCGCCATGCACATGCAGACCCAGGCCGAAGCCCGCAAACAATCGGCCGAGCAGGAGTCGGATGCGACGCTGATCCGCGCCAAGGCGGCGAGCGAGGCGCAGAAGATCGCCGCCGAGGGCATCGAACGCGAGGCCGGCGCCCAGGGTCGGGCCGAGATGGAGATCGAGAGCCTGCGCGCCGAGACCACCCAGCGCATGCTGGAGGCCGAGGCCTCGGGCCTGGAAGCCAAGGCCGAAGCGCTGAAGAAGTACAACGAGGCGGCGACCTTCCTGGAACTGGCGAAGCTGCATATCGAGGCCGAGCGCGACGTGCATATCGACCAGGCCAAGGCCATGGGCAACGCGTTGCAGGGCGCGCAGATTCGCATGTTCGGCGGCGGCGACGGCACGGTCGACACCATCCGCTCGATGTTCACCTCGGGCTTTGCGCTCGGCGAGATCGTCGAGGGCGTGGCGCAATCCCTGCCGGAGGGCTTGCGCAACCGCTTCGCCCAGAACGGCATTCGCGGCCTGTTCGGCCGGCCCTACGACGCGGCGCAGCTCAACCAGACGGTCGAGAGCCTGCGAGCCCTGGTCGGACAGGTGCTGGGCACCCAGCGCCAGCGCCGCGAGACCACCGTCGCCGAGGCCCTGGACCTGCTGGCCGGGGCGGCCGGCGAGGATACGGCGGCGAGCGGCGCCGTCCAGGTCCTGCGCGACGCCAACGAGAACGGAGTCTTCGACGGCGTGCCGTTCGAAACGGTCTGGGCCCTCATGCAGGCGACCGCGGGCACGAGTTCGGAGTGATGGCGGCCGTGTCGACCCTTGGAGCGGCTGGGACCGGGGCGCGGGCCGGTCGGCCCTGCTGAAATAGACGCTCCATGCCCGAATACGACATCGTCCTGGAACACGTCGACAAGACCTTCGACGGCGACGTCCGCGCGGTCATCGACTTCAACGCGGAGATCGAGCACGGCGCCTTCGTCGCCATGCTGGGGCCGAGCGGCTGCGGCAAGACGACGACGCTGCGCATGATCGGCGGGCTGGAGGAGGCGACCTCGGGCAAGATCTACATCGCCGGCGAGGACGTCACCGACCTGCCGCCCTCGCACCGCGATACCTCGATGATGTTCCAGAGCTTCGCGCTGTTCCCCCACCGCTCCGTCTTTCAGAACGTCGAATTCAGCCTGAAGATGAAGGGGATGGACCGCGACGCCCGGGCCCGCCGCGTGTGGGAGATGCTGGAAATGGTCTCCCTCGCCGAGCTCGCCCAGCGCCGCCCGCACGACCTTTCCGGCGGCCAACAGCAGCGCGTGGCGCTTGCCCGGGCGTTGATCAGCCGGCCGACGGTCCTGCTGCTGGACGAACCTTTGGGCGCCCTCGACTTCTCCCTGCGCCAGGCCATGATGGTCGAGCTGAAGAAGATCCAGCGCGACCTCAACATCACCTTCGTCATGGTCACCCATTCGCAGCAGGAAGCCCTCTCGATGGCCGACCAGGTCATCGTCATGAGCGACGCGGTCATCCAGCAGACCGGCACCAGCCGCGAGGTCTATGAAAGCCCGCGCACCAAGTTCGTCGCCGAGTTCATCGGCAACAACAACATCTTCCAGGGCACGATCAAGTCGCGCAGCGGCTCCATCGTCTTCCTCGAGCACGAGGACAGCCTGTTCTATGTCCGTGTTCCCGAACACATCCGCCAGGTCCGCCTCGGTGCGCCGGCGCATTTCTCGGTCCGCGCCGACCTGATGCACACGGGCGAACAGCCGGACATGGCCAACCGGATCGAAGGCACCTACATCACGACGGAATTCATGGGCTCGCTCGAGACGGACATCTTCGAGATCACCCCCGGCCTCATCGTCCAGGTCGAACAGCACCGCAGCGCCGGCGGCCGCGATCGCCGGATGGGCGAGCATGAAACCATCTGCTGGCCAGCCGAGGCCGCGGTGCTCATCGAGTAACGGGGCTCGGACCTCGGGCAAGGCCTGGGCGTCTTGGGCCGATGCGGCTCGGCCGGAAAGAACAAGATTTCTGGCGCTTTCAGCGTTTCGGGATTAACCGTCGAGCGTGGCAATATAACGGTCAAACTCTTCTATGCTCGCCAGATTATACTCGACATTGGCATCCGGGCCTGTGATCTTCTGATAGACCCAAATATTGGTGGGCATCGACAAGTATACCTCTCGAATACTCGAACGAATAAGTTCTACCGCAATTCGTTCGTCTTCGATGAGAAATGCAGCACCGGTACTATGTGACAACTGAATCACTCGCTCCGAAGACACGATCATGCCCCCCGTCGCACCCCATTTTGGCGCCCTCGGGCAATCGACAATAGTGAAGTTGGGGTTACGCTTCATTTGGCCTTTTTGGGATTCCAGCCACTCCAGGTACTTTCGCTGCACAATATCTGAGCGGGCATGAAATTCCTCACGCCTGAGCAGGCCGACAAAACGTCCAATGGGCACCTCGCGGCTCGCAAGTTCCTCCAGGGCACCGTGGTATACCTGATGGGGTGATACTCGATCCTCGGATCTCGATTCTGGAGTATTACCGCGTGCCGGTGCGACCTGAAGCCCCACTGCGCCAACGAAGATCAATCTATAACCCTCTACAGCGCGGGATCGCACCGAGGCACGTACAAGTTCGGCAGCGGCACCCGCTATCGCGTCCCGGGTCGTCAACAATGTTACGAGTGGCCGCAAACAACCTTCGATGGCCATATTCACACTAAAGACGTACGCATCCGGCCAAGACCACGGTCGGCTCGGATTGACGGAGCGCGGCTGCGGGGAACGGATCAGGCGGCGATGTTGTTGGGTGTCGCGGCTTTCCAGTTCCAGGGCAGGAGTTGGTCGATCGCCTTTGCCGGATGGTCGTTGATGCGGCGCAGCACGTCTTCGAACCAGGCGCGAGGGTCGACGTCGTTGAGGCGGGCGGTTTCGATCAGGGTGTAGACGGCGGCGGCGCGCTCGGCGCCCCGGTCGGAACCGGCGAAGGTCCAGTTGCGCCGGCCGACGGCGATGCCCCGGAGCGCGCGCTCGGCGGCATTGTTGGTGAGGCAGATGCGACCGTCGGCCAGGAACGCCGTGAAGCTCGGCCAGCGCTTGAGCATGTAATCCATGGCCTTGGCGACGGCGCTGCCCGAGGACAGTTTGGCGCGTTCCGTCCGCATCCATTTCCCGAGGTCGTCGACCAGTGGGCGGACGCGGGCCCGGCGGATCCCGCGACGGCGCTCCGCCGTGTCGCCGTTGATCTCGGCCTCGATGGCGAAGATCTCGTCGATGCGGCGCACCGCGTCGCGGGCCATCGGCGCCCGGATCGCCTTGCCGAGATCGGCCAGCTCGAAGAACTTGCGCCGGCTGTGAGCCCAGCACGAGGCCTCGATAAGCGGCGCCGGTTGGCGTCCCTTCGCATAGAGGGCGTTGAAGCCGCTGTAGGCATCGGCCTGGAGGATGCCGGACCAGACCTCCAGATGACCCCGGGGATGCCGGCCGGCCCGATCCCGGGAGTAGAAGTAGAGCGCCGCCGGCGGGTCGCTGCCGGCGAAGGGACGGTCGTCGCGGACGTAGGTCCAGATCCTGCCCTTGACCGTCTTCTTCCTGGCCAGCACCGGCACCGGCGTCTCGTCGCCATGCAGCCGTTCGGCGGCCAGCACATGGGCCCGGATGCGCTCGTGCAACGGCCGAAGCGTGGCGCAGCAGGCGCCGACCCAATCCGCCAAGGTCGAGACGTCGAGCTCGATACCCTCGGCGGCGAAGGCCCGGCTCTGCCGGGTGAGCGGCAGGTGCATGGCGAACTTGTCGTTGAGGACCGTCGCCAGCAGGCCGGGACCGGCGCGCCCGCGCGGGATCGCGTGGTGCGGCGCCGGCGGCTGGCTGATCGTCTCGCAGGCCCGGCAGCTGAACTTCTCCCGCACCGTCTGCACCACCTTCCACTGGCGGGGCACCAGCTCCAGGCTCTCGGTGACGTCTTCCCCGAGCTTCACCAGCTTGTCGCCACCGCAGCAAGAGCAGAACTCGGGGCCGGGCAGCACGACCCGCTCGCGCGGCAGGTGGGCCGGCAGCGGCGCCCGCTTGGGCTTGCGTCGGGTGAAGCCGCGCACCGTCGTGCCGTCGTCGGCCTCGCCCGGGCCCGCGCTCTCGGCCGTCGCCGTCTCCAGCTCCTCAAGTTGCAGTTCCAGCTGCTCCAGCAGGTGGGCGCCACGCTCGGAGGAACGGCCATACTGCTCGCGGCGCAGCTTGGCGATCTGCAGCTTCAGATGTTCGACTTCCAGTTCGGCCCGCGTCCGTGCCGCCCGTTCCTCGGCCAGGGCGTCGCGCAGGCGGGCGTTCTCTTCGAGGACATCGGCGCTGGTCATGGGCGGGAGTGAATCAGACCCCGCGCCCGCCCGCCAGACCTATTGCGCCGACCGAGTCGATATGCCGCGCCTCAGCCCGCCCGCTCCGGACGCCGGGTCAAGCGCGGGTGACGCCAGTCGATCCCGTCCAGCATGTAGGCCAGCTGCGCCGAAGAGATCGCCACGGCGCCCCCGCCATGAGCCGCCGGCCAGACGAAGCGGCCGTGCTCCAAGCGCTTGGCATAAAGCGACATGCCCACCCCGTCGTGCCACAGGATCTTCAACAGATCGCCCCGACGGCCCCGGAAGACAAACAGGTCACCCGCATGCGGGTCCCGGCCCAACGCCTCCTGGACCTGCAAGGCCAGCGTGTTCATGCCGCGACGCATGTCCGTCACGCCCGAGGCCAGCCACACCCGCACATCGCCGCGAACCGGGATCATCGCCGCGCCAGGGCCGAGAACACCCGGCCAAGCGCCGAGGCGTCCACGCCCGCGTCCACCATCACCCGCGCGCCGCAGCCGAGCTCGATCGTCATTCGCCCCGACCCGACCGACGGAGCCGGCGCCGAGGGACCCCGCTCGTCCGCCACCACGGTCACCGGAACCAGGCCGCCGGCACCGCCCAGCAAACCCTCGCGGTAGAGCTTGCGCCAGGCGAACACCTGGTTCGCGTTCACATCGTGCCGACGCGCCACCACCGATGCCGACGCGCCCGGCTCCAGGCTCTCCAGGACAATCCGACGCTTCTCCGCCAAAGGCCAGCGACGCCGGGGCTGGGACGCCGTGCGCCTGTCGCCGGCAGGGAGATCTTCTTCGTCCACCATCAAACTCGTGCCCATCTTCAAACTCGTGGACACGAACGAAGTGCCCACTTCAGAAGAGGGGAGACTCGGAAATTACCGGAGCACCGACAAGGCGGTGCTCACCGGATGCGTACAGCGCTTCGGCGGAGTGTCAATCAGCATTTAATTCTGACCCCCTATCGGCGTGCAAAATTGACCCCCCCCCCTTGCTTCGACGGAGGTTGTGTGAATCGGCATGCAAAACTGACCCACTTTGGTGGGTTATGAGCGGTAAGAATTGACCCACCTGGAACGCTAGCATCCGCACGGAACAGTGCGGAGGAAAGAGCAGGTGGTATTGATGGAAAGCGTATTGAAGATCCGACGTTGGATATTACGGGAGGGTCGGAGTATCCGATCTGTATCTCGTCAGACTGGTTTGTCGCGGAACACGATTAAGAAGTATCTGAAGGACGGCGATCCACCGAGCTATCAGCGGCGCGTTTCACCCGTCCGGCGTAAGCTTAGCGATGGCTTCGCCAGCCGGCTTCGGGCGCTCTTTGAGCAGGACCTGGGGCGCCCGCGCCGTGAGCGCCGGACGGCCAAGAAGCTTTATGAGCAGCTTGTGTCGGAAGGCTATAGCGGATCCTACTCGACGGTTCAGAGGTTTGTCCGCGACCTGAAGCGTTCTGGCGCCGGATCGGGGGATGCGTTCATTCCGTTGCACTTTACGGCAGGTGACGCGCTCCAGTTTGACTGGAGCACGGAATACGCTGTCCTGGGCGGTGTCGAGCAGAAGGTAAAGGTTGCCCACTTCCGCCTATGTCATAGCCGCAAGCCCTTTGTTGTTGCCTATCCCAGCGAATCTCAGGAGATGGTGCTGGACGCCTTTGCACGGGCGATGTCTTTCTATGGCGGCGTACCGCGCCGGGTGATCATCGACAACCCCAAGACGATGGTAACCTATGTTTCGCGCTCTAAGGACCGTGTGTTCCATCCGCGCTTTCTGGCGTTGATGAACCACTATGTGATGGAACCGGTTGCTTGCACACCCGCGGCGGGGTGGGAGAAGGGTCAGATTGAGAACCAGGTTGGGTTCCTGCGGGGACAGCTGTTTGCGCCCAAGCCCGCCTTTGACGATCTGGATGCGCTGAACGGCTGGTTGCGTCTGCGCTGCGAGGAATTGGCGAATCGCGCCCACCCCGAACAATCGGATCGCAAGATCTCGGACGTGTTCGCAGACGAGTGCGCCGAACTGCGTCCCCTGGGCCGGGCTTTTGACGGCTATGTTGAGAAGGCCGCTCGTGTCCGCTCTACCTGTCTGGTCCAATATGCCACCAATCGCTATAGCGTCCCCTCCCGGTTCGCCGGGGAGCTTGTCTCTCTGCGCGCCTATGCGGACCGGATCGTGGTTGTGTCAGGGCAGAATGTGATTGCCGAGCACAAGCGCCGCTTTACCCGCAACGCCAGCTATTTCGAGCCCTGGCATTACCTGCCCCTACTCGACCGCAAGCCCGGCGCGCTGAGAGATGGCGCGCCCTTTGTGGGTTGGCAATTGCCTGAGGCGATGCACCGGGTCAGGGCGCATTACATGGCCGGCAAAGGCGGGGACCGGGAGTTTGTCGATCTGCTCCTGCTGGCCCAGGATCACGGGATCGAGGTGGTCGAGATAGCCTGTGAACTGGCCGTGGAGCAGAACACGCTGCGCCTTCCGGCCATCATCAATCTGATCAACCAACTGGTGGAGCCGGTCATCGCGCCATGGGGCGAGAGCCACGCCTATCCGCAACTGACCTTGCGGCCCGAAGCGGACTGCAAGCGCTATGAGACGCTGTGCGTTGCCGGGGAGGCCGTCGCATGAAAGCTTTGATAGACCAACTGATCGCCCTGAGGCTGTATGGAATGGCGGCTTGCGCCGAAGCTTTGCTGGCCGCGCGCAAGCCGCCAAGTCTGACCACTGCGATAAAGCAACTGATCGACGCCGAGACTGTAGAGCGCCGGGTGCGCTCTATCCAGCACCAAATGCGGGCCTCGAAGTTCCCCCACCATAAGGACTTCGCCACTTTCGATTACGGCCTAGCCGCCGTCACCCAAGCGCAAATCGACCCCTTCTGCTCAGGGCAGTTCACCCAGGAGGCCCACAACCTCATTCTGGTGGGCGGAACCGGTACGGGCAAAACCCACATCGCCATTGCTCTGGGGACGCTGTTGATCAATCAGGGAAAGAAGGTCCGTTTCTTCAACGCCGTCGATCTGATCAATGCGCTGATCAAGGAACAGGCCGAAGGCAACGCCGGCAAGATCATCCGGCAACTGACGGCCATGGATTGCGTCATCATCGACGAACTGGGCTATATCCCATTCCCCAAATCCGGCGGTGCGCTCTTGTTCCACCTGATCAGCAAACTCTATGAGAAGACCAGCGTCATCATCACCACCAATCTGGAGTTCGGGGAATGGGTCTCCGTCTTCGGAGATGCAAAAATGACAACCGCGTTGCTGGATCGTGTAACGCATCACTGCGCAATCATCGAAACAGGCAACATGTCTTACCGCTTCGCACAAAGCAAACAGCGACGACAAAAGTAGCCGCCCTGTAAGCAAAGCCCCAGGCTGATCCGCTATATGGAGCCAATCAGCCTGGGGGCTTTCATCGCAAAGGCGGGCAAATCAAAACGGGTCCTGTACAGATTGTTCTGCAAAAGGGGTTTCGTAGCTGGGGCACAAGTCCGGGCCGATGGGGTGGATGAGCTGCCTCCGGCTGGTCCGGGCTCTCGCGATCGAAATCCATGAGGACTGGCTGGATGCCAACCGCTAGCTCAACATGATCCATCTCAAGGAGAGCAAAAGCGAACGCATCCAGAAAGCCGCCTGACGGCGGCTCGGCATGCCTGGCGCTCCGAGCAATCGAAATCTCCGCGCCAGGCATGCCGGTGGCCCTCATCGGCAGCCATGACAAACTTGCAGAACAGTCTGGACACTACTTCAAAAGCTCATTGCCACTTCAAGAACCCCACCTGATCCCCACGTTCCGCCGCCGGCCCGGTTGTCCCGGTGGGCCCACAGGCCCCTCCCACGCGGCTTCGCTCCGCGTAACGCAAAGCGCTACACGAAGCCGCGCGGGGCCCTCCCGTGGACTACCGGGACAACCTCCGTCGAAGCAAGGGGGGGGGTCAATTTTGCACGCCGATAGGGGGTCAGAATTAAATGCTGATTGACAGCCCTGCGTGCCGAGAACGCGACATTGCGCGAAGAGATCCGCCGTCTCAAAGGCCTTTCCGGGCCACCGGATATCAAGCCGAGCGGCATGGACAAGCAGGCCGTATCCCGGGGCCGGACGGGGCGGAAGGCGGGACGGCGGGCCAAGAAGGGCCGGGTTCCCATCGACGAGAGGCGGATCGTCCGGGCCGCCGTGCCGGCGGGCTCGCGCTTCAAGGGCTATGAAGACTATCTGGTTCAGGACCTGCTCTGCCGGCCGAACACTGTCCTGTTACGCCGCGAGCGCTGGCTGACGCCCGAGGGGGCCACGATCGTGGCGCCGCTGCCGGCGGGGACGCGCGGCCACTTCGGCCCGGCGCTCAGGCGTTTCGTGCTGGCGCTCTATCATGGCGGCCAGACCAGCGCGGAGCGCTTGGCGCGGCTCTTGGACGACCTCGGCATCAAGATCTCCAAGCGCCAGGTGGTGCGGTTGTTGAACGAGGGCCATGACGGCTTCGTCGCCGAGGGCGAGGCGGTGCTGCGCGCCGGCCTGGAGACGGCGCCCTGGATCAGCGTCGACGATACCGGCGCCCGCCACGCCAACCGCAACGGGGTGACGAGCGGGATCGGCAACGACGCCTTCGCTTGGTTCGCCACGACGTTTTCCAAGAGCCGCTTGAACTTCCTGGAACGGCTGCGGGCCGGCCACGCGGACTATGTGCTCAATGCCGCCGCCTTCGCCTACATGGCCGAGCGCGACCTGGCCGCATCGGTGATCGCCCGTCTGGCCGAGGGCTGCCCGCGGCGCTTCACCAACGAAGATGCCTGGCTGGCCCACCTGGGGCGGCTCGCCATCACCGGGCACGGGGACGGGCGCGGGGCCGCGCGGACCGCCACCGAGGGGGCGCTGTGGGGCGCCATCGCCGCGCACGGCCTGCTCAGGGGCACGGCCGCGGGCGCCTGCGTCGTCCTGAGTGACGATGCTGGCCAGTTCAACGTCGGCCGCCACGCGCTCTGCTGGGTCCATGCGGAGCGCTTGATCCACAAGCTGATGACCTTCTCCCGGAGCCAGCGGCGCGAGAAGGAACACATCCAGGCACGGCTCTGGCAACTCTACGCCGATCTCAAAGCCTATCGCGAAAGGCCGGCGCCAGGACGGCGGGCCCACCTGGCATGCCGCTTCGATGCGCTCTTCGCGACCAAGACCGGATTCCTCCGCCTCGACCGGCTCCTGGCTCGCCTGCATGCCAACCGCGACGAACTGCTCGTCGTCCTCGACCGCCCGGAGGTCCCGCTCAACACCAACGGCGCGGAACGCGACATCCGCGCCATGGTCACAAGGCGAAAATTCTCCGGCGGCACACGCTCCGAGGACGGCAAGCAGGCCCGAGACACATTCCTCGGCCTCTACAAGACCTGCCAGAAACTTGGCCTCTCCTTCTGGGATTATCTCGGCGACCGCCTCAAGGTCCCCGGCGCCCCACCCGTGCCCCCACTGCCGATCCTCGTCAGACAACGCTGCATCGAAATGGCTTGACCGCCCGGGGTTTTGCCCCTGTTACGAATTTTCTTCATGCATTGGCCGCGGTATCAATCAGCTACGGAACGTGACGGTGCTGCCCACAGTCCTTCGCACCTGGTCGCCGATCATGGCGAGAATCACAAATGTGACGAATTCGACGCAAAAATCCTTCAAAGCTTCCAGTACTCCGCCACCGGTCTCTACGACAAGCTTCCAATTTGCATCAAAATACTCTCCAAGAGAAATCGCGATGCCTGGGAACAGGTAGGTCCCGAAGTAGTGAGATATAGAAAGAATAAAGAAAATTATCAGGATTGATCTATAGCCAAAAACAATGCCCAAAAATATATACATAATATAATTAATTCTGAACTCAGATAGAATAGATATCCTCCCAATATCAGCATCCGGATGAAGGTACAAATTGTATTTATTGCAGAAAAGGAGCAAGAATGCCCCTGAAATAAGCAGGATATAAACACGTAGAGGAACGTCCTGCCGGTCGTGCAGACCCAAAAGGAAGAAGCTATGTTTCCCCAATGCTGCAAATATCACCAACCCAACGACATCTACAAGCTGTTTCGGAGAGAAATTCAGATATATTTTGAACCTAGCACCAGAGTCCATTAGGACCTTTATCTCACTGGAGCCCAGCCATGGATTAGCCAGAGCTGAAATGGCCACACCAAAAATCATAACGACAAGGTAGTATCGCGCGTTATTGTGATGTATTAGAAAAATTATAAATGCCGAAAAAAACAGCGCAGATTGACCGAACATATAAAATCCGATCCGCCCTGCACTTGCCGATATGGTGATATTTAGAGACCAAAACCCAAGAACTATCACGGCAATCCATAGGATGGAACCTTTCATGATCTCCGGGCGGTCACGTCCATAAACAACAAAATAAAATATGAGTATTGCAACGATTGCTATCCCAGAATCGAGCCCCCCAATCTGAAATCCAGAAAACCTAGGCGTGACATACAGTGTCGAGACGAGGGTGGCAACGAGAAGTGGTACCTTGAATTGAGCGCCATAGGCCACGGCGGCCCAAAAAACCAAAAATGGAAACATCCACTGTAGCCGGAAGAACACCTTCCCCACGTCCGGGAACTGCCCAGTGTATGACATCGTCCCAAAAACGAACATGGCGACGACCAATACCCAGCGACCGGCCGGATCGAACCGGGAGTCGTCGATTTTCAGTAAAGGCTCTTTCATTCTTCGCCGCCTCGCCGCCGAGACCCTTTACCTCATATTTGATACAGGGTATGATTTTTTCGCCAACTTTGAAAAAGGCATCAATCTTTGATTGACACTTCTTATAGAACTATGTTCCAGTATTTTTATTACAGTCAGGTGAGGCCTCATGTCAAGTGAATTTGCACAAAGTGTACTCGACCGAATTCCATTGCTCGACGGAGCAATGCGGCGGAGACTTTTCAGTGGTGTCATAGTTATGCTAGCTATTTTATTGTTATATGAAAATCATCTACCAATCGACAAGATAATGAATGATAAAATTTTGAACAGCTGGATTGTCGGGATTTTCAGCCTTCTCATTGTTTTTGTCTTCGGATCGGTCGTCGAATTGCTGGGAACTTTTTTTGTGAAGAGAGGAATGGCATCAACTATTTGGGCATTCTGGATTCCATTCTTGCTGTTTAGCTGTGAGAACCTGGTGCTAAGGGGGCTATTGATATTTTCATGTTACCTATTGGTATTACCGATAATATTTACCTGGATACTTTTCCTGGGCGTTGCGGGTTATCGATTTCATGTACCGTTCAAACTCGAGCCGGGCTCGGACGAGATTTTGGATTCATTGAATGGCTTCGTACATCGCGCTTTTCGCGCACCTTTTGAAGATGCGCTGGACCCGGCGTGGCGGAAACTCGCAGACAGGGTATCGGCTGGCTCTCGTCGGTCGACAATGCGTAAATTTGCGTTGTCGGAAGATGTCGCAATGGTGTCCGCGGTTCTTATATCGGTGCTCGCGATGTACATACCAAGCGATGTCGAGTTTTGCAGCTGGACGGGTGATACGAACGTTTGCACAATGCAGGATCGGATGAATTTCGCAATACCATTATTTGTGTTCGTGATCGCCTCTTCGGCCTACCTTTACTTTCTCTCGATCAGAAGTGCGATACAAACATGTATCGACCTTCTTCAGTATGAAGAATCCTATGAAAGTACGGCAGCGAAGACGTGAGTGAGCGAGTCATAATCGACTCGAGTGAAACTGAAACAGGGACCTCACTCCAGACCACGGCCGGCCTCTTGCTCCGCCATTGACTTCAGTGCACTCTCCCGGCGGGCGGATAATCATCGGACACTTCCTGGAGGAACCACGCCATGGCGCGCGCCGAGATCAATGGGACCAGCATTCACTATCGCATCGACGGACCGGAGGACGGCAAGGTGCTGTTGATGTCGAATTCGCTCGCCTCCAACCTGCACATGTGGGACCCGCAGATGGACGCGCTGACCGGTGCCGGCTACCGGGTGATCCGTTACGACAGCCGCGGCCACGGCAAGTCGGGCGCGCCGCATGGGCCCTATTCGATCGAGATGCTGGGGCGCGACGCGGTCGGCCTGCTGGATGCCTGCGGGATCGACAAGGCGCGGTTCTGCGGTCTTTCGAAGGGCGGCATGGTCGGGCAGTGGCTCGGTGCCAACGCCGGGGACCGGATGATCAGCCTGGCGCTCTGCGATACCGCGGCCTCGATGGACGGCGGGGCCGCCGCCTGGCAGGAGCGGATCGATACCGTCGAGGCGGGCGGCATGGCTGCCGTGGTCGACGGCACTTTGGATCGCTGGTTCACCGCGCCCGGACAGGCGCGGATGCCCGACGCCATCGCCGAGGTCCGGGCGATGATCCTCTCGACCCCGGTGATCGGCTTCCAGGCCTGCTCCATGGCGATCCGCGACATGGACCTGGTGCCGGGCCTGGCGAAGATCTCGACGCCGACCACGGTCATCGTCGGCGAGGACGATCCCGGCACCCCCGTCGCCAAGGCGCGGCAAATACACGAGGGCGTCGCCGGCTCCGAGCTGGTGATCCTGCCGGAAAGCGCGCATTTGCCGAATATCGAACAGGCCGCCGCCTTCAACGAGGCGCTGCTGGCCCACCTGGCGAAGCACGGCTGAGGGAACGGTCCCATGGGCGTCGTCGGCTACGATCATGTCGCCATCACCGTCGCCGATATGGACGCGACGCTCGCCTTCTATGCGCGCGTGCTCAGCGCCGAGGTCATCGGGCTGGAGGCCTACCGGGCCGGCCGCATGCCCGTGGTCGGGCTGATCATCGGCGCGCACCGGATGAACGTGCATGCCGCCGCCGCGCCCGCCGACCTGCGGGCCCGGCGGCCGACGCCCGGCTCCGGCGATCTCTGCTTTCGTTGGGCCGGCGGGGTCGATAGCGCGGTGGCGCATCTGCGGGCCGAGGGGGTCGAGATCGAGCTTGGCCCGGTGCCGCGCCGGGCGAGCGACCGGCGGATGGGACAATCGGTCTATTTCCGCGACCCCGACGACAACCTGCTGGAGTTTCTGGCGCCCGACGACGGCGTGGGCTGAGTGCGCATCACGGGTGCATCTTCGCACCCTTGGTGATCTTGTCGACGATCTTGCGGTCCTCGCGCAGCGCCAGGCCGACGAGGCTCATCTCCTCGGGCCGGCGCGCCTTCACGGTCTCCCGGTTGGCCGCGTCGTGCCCGGTCTCGAACATCTCCTCGATATAGAGTGAGAGCGCGACACCGCGGCCCATGGCCCGGTCGTAGATCTTGCGCAGGCCCGCGCCGTCCGTCGTCAGGACGATGATCGGCTGGATGCAGAGCGGGTTGTAGCTATTGCCCGCCGCGTCCTCGTAAGCCTCCCCCAGCAGGTCCGGGGTCGCGCCGGCGACGCCGGTGGTGAGAAAGGCGGTGACGTTGAGTTTCTGCCAGGCGGCGAGGTCGTCGCGTACGACGATGGCGATTTTGGTGTCGAACTTCACGATTGTGTCCTCCCCCGCGTCACGAGACCCGGCCCGCACCGGCGATCAGCTCGTCGATGTGGCGCACCAGGTTTTCAGGATCGAAGGGCTTGTGGATCAACACCGCGTCGCCCTCCGTTTCGTGGCGCTTCAACGTATCGGCGGTATAGCCTGACATGAACAGCACCGGAAGTCCGGGCTTCAGGGCGCGGACCCGGTTCGCCACTTCCGGCCCGCTGAGACCGCCGGGCAGGATCACGTCCGTCAACAGCAGGTCGATGCGATCGCCGCCGACGAGATGGGCCAGCGCGTCCGGCCCGTTCGCCGCGTCGAGAATACGATACCCCCGCCCCCGCAACGTGAGGGTCACGAGCTCGCGCAGGTCGTTGTCGTCCTCGACGACGAGCAAGGTCGGTCGACGCTCGCCAGGCTCCGGCACCACGATGGTGTCGCCGGCTAAGGTCACCCGGGCCCTGGTGGCGGCGTGCGCACCGGCGCGTGGCAGGAACAGACGCATGGTCGTGCCATGACCCGGGGCCGACTCGACCCGGATGCCGCCCGCCGATTGGTGCACGAAGCCATACACCATGGAGAGTCCCAACCCCGTCCCCTGCTCCGGGCTCTTGGTGGTGAAGAAGGGTTCGAAGATTCGACCCACCACCTCGCGCGTCATGCCGAGACCGTCGTCCGCCACCGCCAGCACGACGTAATCGCCCGGCATGACGACCTCCGACCCGTCTCCGGTCCGGTGGGAAAGCGTCTCGTTCCTGGCGGTTATGCACAGGGTGCCGCCATCCCGCATGGCATCGCGCGCATTGTTGGCGAGGTTGAGCACGGCCTGCTGCAGCTCGCCCGGGTCGAGATGGCACGACCATAATCCGGGCTCGGTATCGATGACGATCTCGACCTCGGCGCCGAGGCTGCGCGTGAGCAGTTCCCCGAGCGTCGTCAGCAGTTCGGAAATATCGACCTGTTCGGTGCTCAACTCGTCCTGGCGGGCAAAACTCAAAAGCCGCTTGGTAAGCGAAGCACCCCGTTTTGCCGCTCTGAGCGCAGGCGCCGTGAAGGTCCGCCACTCACTGTCGACCGGCAATTCGTCGTCCAGGAACGAAAGGTTGCCTTGGATCACAGCCAGCAGGTTGTTGAAGTCGTGCGATATCCCGCCGGTCAGCTGCCCGAGCGCTTCCATCTTTTGCGATTGACGCAACTGCAATTCACGTTGGCGGAGGTCTTCGATGTCGACCAGGACGATGATGCCGCTGCCGTCCGAAAGGCGATATTCGCGCAGCTCGAGCGTCCGCTCACCGCGGACGACCTCGAAACTGTTGTGCCCGAGGGAGAGACCGCGTCGCGCTTTGACGCGGGAGGCGATCCAGGCCTGCCCGTCCGAGCGCTCGATTTCCGGAACGAGATCCCGCGCGACCATTTCCTCGAGAATCCGCCGATAGGGCATGCCTGCGACCAGCAGGCCTTCCGGCAAGCCGACGACCTCGCGATAACGGCGGTTGCAGATCACCAGGCGATCGTCGTCGTCGAACAGAGCCAGGGCTTCGGACAGGCTATCGAGGGCGACGATGAAGCGACGATAGCTGTGTTCGGAGCGGAGGCGCTCCGTGACGTCGGTGATCAGGGCGAAGAACCCGATGACGGCACCCTCCTCTCCGATGTCGGGAATGAAACGGGCGTCGATGTCGCGCGTGGCGCCATCGGGATAGGTTGCGCGTTCGATGAAGGAAACGGCTCTGCCGGAGAGCGCCGTGCGGGCATGCGGTGCGAACTTCGGATATTCGTCGCCCAGGATTTCCACCCCGCGCCGGCCCAGCACCTCGTCCTCATCACGCATGTACCAGTCGAGGGCGACCCGGTTGGCAAAGCGGAACTGCCCCCCGGCGTCGACATAGGTGATCATGGCCGGCAGGTTGTCGGTGATCATGCGAAGCTGTGTCGCCGTCTGGCGCAATTCTTCCACGGCACGCACGCGATCCGTAACGTCGGTACGGATGCCGACGATACCGCCCTCACTCGTCGGTTGCTCGTCGATCAGGATCCAGGTTCCATCACGCCGCGCCGCGAGTTCCGGCCCGCCCGGCTTGCGGTGCGATTTGAGCCGCGCCGATACCCAAGCCTCCATCCCACCGACGGCCGCCGGGATCTGGCCCCGCTCGGCACCGGCGCGGATCAGCGTTTCGAACCGGACACCAGGCCGGATCTGGTCCTCGATAACGGCGTACATTTCCCGGTAGCGTTCATTGCAGAGAACCAATCGGTCATCGGCATCGAACAGGGCGAAAGCGTCGCTGAGGCTCTCGATGGCGTCGAGCAGGCGACGATGCGCGCGTTCGGCCGCCACTTCGGCCTGCCGGGCCCGCGTGACGTCGTTGGAGATCGCAAAGAACCCCATGACCGCACCGCTGCCGTCTTTCCATGGGACGTAGGAGACACTGACGTCTCGCGTAATGCCGTCGGGGTAGCTGATCGTGGTGTCGAAGGAGACGGTCTCACCTGCCAGGGCCCGGGCTACCCAGGGCTGGAGGCGATGAAATTCGGCGCCGTAGACGTCTTCGAGACGGCGGCCTGTGACCTCGTCCGGCCGCCGCTTCAACCAACCCCCGAGCGTCGCGTTGACGAAACGAAAAACGCTGCCCCGGTCGATCTGGGCAATGGCCGCCGGGACGCTGTTCACCATGCGACGAAACGCGGGAGGATCGAGATCTCGCGGGGACATCGCGCGACCTTTTTCCAAACGCGCGATGGCGAGGCGAACCTCGCCATCACCGGCGCCCGCCAGGAGGACTTCGTCGACGCCGTCCGCCAAGGCGGCTTCGGCGGCGGCGGCGTCCGGTAAACCGACGATCAGTCTCAGCGGACGCCCGATGTCGTCGCACTTGTCCGCGCGATGGGTCGAGCCGCCCGCCACCTCGCCGCCCGCGACCGCGACGACCAGATCGCAGCCGCTATCGTCCGGCTCGTGGATTATCTCGTAGCCGCGACCCGCCAACGCCCGGCATACACGTCCGACGTCGCCCTGGTCATGATCGTCCGCAAGCGCCCAGACCCGGGGCCGGACGCGCCCTTCGCTCCCACCGCTCACCGCCATGACCAGTTCCACAGCCAGGTCGCCACCCGCGACGATCAGCGGGGAGTTTACGGGATTTGCCGCACTCGTGCAGGGTCCGGCTATCCGGCCTCGAATCGCGCGACATCCATGAAGAACCGACTGCCCTTGAAGGAGCCGCGGCGCTCGATCGGGCTGCCGTCCAGGTGGCGCCCGTCCTGAATGAAGCTGATCTTGGTAAAATAGGGCTGGCCGATATGTTCCTCGTCACCATCGACGACGATGGTCCAGATGACGTGCCGGCCGTCGAGTTCATCGGGGTCTGTGGGAATATTGATGTCGTCCGGCATGTTGTCGACGTTGTTGCCTTTCAACAGCAGGCTGTCAATCAGCATTTAATTCTGACCCCCTATCGGCGTGCAAAATTGACCCCCCCCCTTGCTTCGACGGAGGTTGTCCCGGTAGTCCACGGGAGGGCCCCGCGCGGCTTCGTGTAGCGCTTTGCGTTACGCGGAGCGAAGCCGCGTGGGAGGGGCCTGTGGGCCCACCGGGACAACCGGGCCGGCGGCGGAACGTGGGGATCAGGTGGGGTTCTTGAAGTGGCAATGAGCTTTTGAAGTAGTGTCCAGACTGTTCTGCAAGTTTGTCATGGCTGCCGATGAGGGCCACCGGCATGCCTGGCGCGGAGATTTCGATTGCTCGGAGCGCCAGGCATGCCGAGCCGCCGTCAGGCGGCTTTCTGGATGCGTTCGCTTTTGCTCTCCTTGAGATGGATCATGTTGAGCTAGCGGTTGGCATCCAGCCAGTCCTCATGGATTTCGATCGCGAGAGCCCGGACCAGCCGGAGGCAGCTCATCCACCCCATCGGCCCGGACTTGTGCCCCAGCTACGAAACCCCTTTTGCAGAACAATCTGTACAGGACCCGTTTTGATTTGCCCGCCTTTGCGATGAAAGCCCCCAGGCTGATTGGCTCCATATAGCGGATCAGCCTGGGGCTTTGCTTACAGGGCGGCTACTTTTGTCGTCGCTGTTTGCTTTGTGCGAAGCGGTAAGACATGTTGCCTGTTTCGATGATTGCGCAGTGATGCGTTACACGATCCAGCAACGCGGTTGTCATTTTTGCATCTCCGAAGACGGAGACCCATTCCCCGAACTCCAGATTGGTGGTGATGATGACGCTGGTCTTCTCATAGAGTTTGCTGATCAGGTGGAACAAGAGCGCACCGCCGGATTTGGGGAATGGGATATAGCCCAGTTCGTCGATGATGACGCAATCCATGGCCGTCAGTTGCCGGATGATCTTGCCGGCGTTGCCTTCGGCCTGTTCCTTGATCAGCGCATTGATCAGATCGACGGCGTTGAAGAAACGGACCTTCTTTCCCTGATTGATCAACAGCGTCCCCAGAGCAATGGCGATGTGGGTTTTGCCCGTACCGGTTCCGCCCACCAGAATGAGGTTGTGGGCCTCCTGGGTGAACTGCCCTGAGCAGAAGGGGTCGATTTGCGCTTGGGTGACGGCGGCTAGGCCGTAATCGAAAGTGGCGAAGTCCTTATGGTGGGGGAACTTCGAGGCCCGCATTTGGTGCTGGATAGAGCGCACCCGGCGCTCTACAGTCTCGGCGTCGATCAGTTGCTTTATCGCAGTGGTCAGACTTGGCGGCTTGCGCGCGGCCAGCAAAGCTTCGGCGCAAGCCGCCATTCCATACAGCCTCAGGGCGATCAGTTGGTCTATCAAAGCTTTCATGCGACGGCCTCCCCGGCAACGCACAGCGTCTCATAGCGCTTGCAGTCCGCTTCGGGCCGCAAGGTCAGTTGCGGATAGGCGTGGCTCTCGCCCCATGGCGCGATGACCGGCTCCACCAGTTGGTTGATCAGATTGATGATGGCCGGAAGGCGCAGCGTGTTCTGCTCCACGGCCAGTTCACAGGCTATCTCGACCACCTCGATCCCGTGATCCTGGGCCAGCAGGAGCAGATCGACAAACTCCCGGTCCCCGCCTTTGCCGGCCATGTAATGCGCCCTGACCCGGTGCATCGCCTCAGGCAATTGCCAACCCACAAAGGGCGCGCCATCTCTCAGCGCGCCGGGCTTGCGGTCGAGTAGGGGCAGGTAATGCCAGGGCTCGAAATAGCTGGCGTTGCGGGTAAAGCGGCGCTTGTGCTCGGCAATCACATTCTGCCCTGACACAACCACGATCCGGTCCGCATAGGCGCGCAGAGAGACAAGCTCCCCGGCGAACCGGGAGGGGACGCTATAGCGATTGGTGGCATATTGGACCAGACAGGTAGAGCGGACACGAGCGGCCTTCTCAACATAGCCGTCAAAAGCCCGGCCCAGGGGACGCAGTTCGGCGCACTCGTCTGCGAACACGTCCGAGATCTTGCGATCCGATTGTTCGGGGTGGGCGCGATTCGCCAATTCCTCGCAGCGCAGACGCAACCAGCCGTTCAGCGCATCCAGATCGTCAAAGGCGGGCTTGGGCGCAAACAGCTGTCCCCGCAGGAACCCAACCTGGTTCTCAATCTGACCCTTCTCCCACCCCGCCGCGGGTGTGCAAGCAACCGGTTCCATCACATAGTGGTTCATCAACGCCAGAAAGCGCGGATGGAACACACGGTCCTTAGAGCGCGAAACATAGGTTACCATCGTCTTGGGGTTGTCGATGATCACCCGGCGCGGTACGCCGCCATAGAAAGACATCGCCCGTGCAAAGGCGTCCAGCACCATCTCCTGAGATTCGCTGGGATAGGCAACAACAAAGGGCTTGCGGCTATGACATAGGCGGAAGTGGGCAACCTTTACCTTCTGCTCGACACCGCCCAGGACAGCGTATTCCGTGCTCCAGTCAAACTGGAGCGCGTCACCTGCCGTAAAGTGCAACGGAATGAACGCATCCCCCGATCCGGCGCCAGAACGCTTCAGGTCGCGGACAAACCTCTGAACCGTCGAGTAGGATCCGCTATAGCCTTCCGACACAAGCTGCTCATAAAGCTTCTTGGCCGTCCGGCGCTCACGGCGCGGGCGCCCCAGGTCCTGCTCAAAGAGCGCCCGAAGCCGGCTGGCGAAGCCATCGCTAAGCTTACGCCGGACGGGTGAAACGCGCCGCTGATAGCTCGGTGGATCGCCGTCCTTCAGATACTTCTTAATCGTGTTCCGCGACAAACCAGTCTGACGAGATACAGATCGGATACTCCGACCCTCCCGTAATATCCAACGTCGGATCTTCAATACGCTTTCCATCAATACCACCTGCTCTTTCCTCCGCACTGTTCCGTGCGGATGCTAGCGTTCCAGGTGGGTCAATTCTTACCGCTCATAACCCACCAAAGTGGGTCAGTTTTGCATGCCGATTCACAAGCAGGCCTTCGAAGCCACCGCTGACGTCATGGGCGCAGACCTCATAGGCGCCGATTTGCGATTGCTCGATGAAGACTTCCATACGGACGGGCTGGCCGTCGGAATCGAAGCGGATCTTGTGAATTCCCGAAGCGGACATGGCGCATCCCCCTTGCAATGACCATCGTAGGTTTGCAGGGGCCGCGTGAATGCAGCGTGATTTGAAGTAACCAAGTCAGAATATGCAACCGGCGTGACGTTGTTGATTTCGAGATACTCGGTCCTTCAGGTCGTTTCCGGTCCCGCCTCGGCCTTCTTCTCCCAGCCGCCACCTTCGCGTTGCTGCCAGTAGGTCAACCGGTAGCCGGCATCGCGCCACTCGCGCCAGCGCAGTCGGGCCGCCTGCACCGCGGTTTCGTCGCGCCCGTCGAACATGTCCACCGCACGGGCGAAGTCCGCGAGAAAGCCGGGCATGACGCCATCGACCAAGACGAGAACGTCGGCCCCGTTCGGGTTCTCCTCGCGCACCGTCAGAAAGATTGGCTGGCGCGCCGCTTCCCCGGTCCCACTGCCGCCATGTGGCAGCCAGGATGCCGCGTCATAGGTCCAAAGCAGATTGTCGAGCGCGCGCGCCCGCTCGTCGCTGCCGGCGAGCAGGACGGTGCGGTGGCCGCGCGCTGAAATCGTCTCCAGCAACCTCGGCAGCGCGCCCTCCAGAGGTTGGCGCTGGAGGTGATAGAAGCCGATTTCCGTCATGTGCCTTCGTAATGGTCGCGCACCAGGCGATCGAGCGCGCGCACGCCCCAGCCGGTCCCGCCTTTGGGCACGGTCGGGCGGCCTTTCGAAGACCAGGCAACGCCGGCGATATCGAGATGGGCCCACGGCACGTCGCCGACGAAGCGCTGCAGGAACTGCGCCGCCGTGATGCTGCCGGCGCCACGCCCGCCGACGTTCTTCATATCGGCGATATCCGAATTGATCATCTTGTCGTAAGCCTCGCTCATCGGCAGCCGCCAGATCCCTTCCCCCTCCGACTTCGCGGTTTGTTCGAGCTGTTCGGCCAATTCGTCGTTGTTCGAAAAGAGGCCTGCATTCTCGTGTCCGAGCGCGACGATCATCGCGCCCGTGAGGGTCGCCAAGTCGACCATGAAGCGGGGCTTGAAACGCTCCTTCACGTACCAGAGTGCGTCGGCCAGAACCAATCGGCCTTCGGCGTCGGTATTGATCACCTCGATCGTCTGGCCGGACATCGAGGTCACGACGTCGCCGGGCCGTTGCGCGGTGCCGGACGGCATGTTCTCGACCAGGCCGATGACACCGATCGCGTTCACCTTGGCCTTGCGCCCGGCAAGTGCACGCATCAGGCCGGTAACGGTACCGGCCCCGCCCATATCCCATTTCATCATCTCCATCCCGCCCGCGGGCTTGATGGAAATGCCGCCGGTGTCGAAGCAGACGCCCTTACCGACGAAGGCGACCGGCGGCCGGCGCGCCGGCCCCCCGTTCCAGCGCATCACGACCATGTAGCTCTTCCGTTCGCTGCCCTGGCCGACGCCCAGCAGGGCGCCCATGCCGAGTTTGGCCATGCGCGCCTCATCGAGGACTTCAATCTTCAGACCATGGCTCGAGAGCTTTCGGCACTCGGCCGCAAAGCTTTCGGGAAAGAGGACGTTCGCCGGTTCCGAGACCAGATCCCGGGTCAGAAAAACCCCCTCGGCAATGGCGTCGAACGGGGCGAAGGCCCGCCGTGCCCGAGCCGCGCCCGCGACGCCCACCGTCACCTTCTCGAGCGTTGGCTTCTCGCTGGCCTTCCGGGTCGTGCGATATTTGTCGAACCGATAGCTGCCGAGACGCGCGCCATAACCAATACGCGCCGCCGTCTCCGCCACCGACATCGCGGAGCCCGTCAGATCTTCCGAAAGGATGGCGAGGCTTTTGAGGCCGCTGGTGGCAAGACGGCCGACGGCGCCGCCGCCGACGCCTTCGAGGCCCAGTTCACGCGCGGCGGACGCATCGCCGATACCGGCGACGAGCACACGACCAACACCGTCGCCCGGCGCCGGAATGTCCAGCCAGGACCCTTTGCCGCCCTTGAACGAGACGGCTGAAATGGCCCGGGCGATGGCGCCATCGAGGCGCGCGTCCAATGCCGCACCATTGGCCAGCAGACCACCGCCGTCCTGCGCGAGGACGACGATCGCCCCTTGCTTTATCGTCTTCGGCTCGCTGAACGAAACCCGCATTGCCACATTCCTCCACACTGAACGGCGCCGGCCGGCGCCGTGCCATCTTACCCTTGCGCGCGCGCAAGGAAAGACTCGTTTCCCCGTCATGGCTGACTAGGTTCAGATAGATGTGAGACGCGCCTCTGGCGGCAGAGGCGGGGATCTCCGAAGCTGTGAGTTGCGAGACCAACAGCTTGAAGGAGATCCCCATGCAGGTTTTTGGCCTGCCCCGACATGTTATCAGGGGTTGGAGGACGGCGTCGCGTCTGAACGCGGAGCCCGACACTAAATGCGTAGCGTTCAGACGCGACGCCGTCCGGCGTTGGCATCGGGCCCGGCGTGACGGCTTGACGGCCGAGGCGGCGGCCCAGGCGGTGGGCGTGCCGCGTAGCACGCTCTATCGCTGGGACGAGCGGTTGGAGCCGCGCTCGCGCGCGCCTCGCCGCCGTCGTCGCCGAGAGTGGTCGAGTGCGGTGCTGCGTCGGCTTGAACGGCTGCGCCGCGACTTCCCGATGTGGGGCAAGGCCAAGCTCGGACCGCTGCTGCGCCGAGAGGGCTTCACCTTGTCGGACAGCACCGTTGGTCGCATGCTCGCCCATCTGGTCGCGCGCGGCGTCGTTGTGCCGGTGCCCGTGGCGCGACGACGCGCCAAGGGCAAGAGAGCCAAGCGCCCACACGCCAAGCGTTTGCCGAAGGGGATGAAGGCAACGGCCCCCGGCGATCTGGTCCAGCTCGACACCTTGAGCATCACGCCGGCCGGCGAGCGCACGGTCAAGCAGTTCACCGCCTACGATCCCGTCAGCCGCTTCACCTGTGCCAAGGCCTTCCGCAGAGCGACCGCCAGGAACGCCGAGAGCTTCCTCGACAAACTCGTGGCCGACCTGCCCTTCCCCGTGAAGGCCATCCAGGTCGACGGTGGATCCGAGTTCATGGCCGAGTTCGAGGCCGCCTGCGAGAGCCGAAAGATCCCCGTCTATGTCTTGCCGCCGAGGACGCCGCAGCTCAATGGCGGCGTCGAGCGAGCCAACGGCGCATGGCGCTACGAGTTCTACGCCTGCCATGACATCGAGGACCAGCTCGACAAACTAAACCCACAGATCGACAAGTTCGCCAACATCTACAACACCTTCAGGCCTCATGGAGCCTTGAAAGGCAAAACCCCCGAGGAGTACCTTCGACAGATCACAGCCAAGAAGACCTCGTCGTCTCATATGTAGTGAACCTGGACAATGGCTGGCGTTCGGGCGCGATAGCTTCTATACGGGCCGACAAGAAGCTATCCTCCGACGACTCGCCGAGTGGAGGCGGCGGGCCGACGGACGACGAAAAAGCGTAGGGGACAGATGACGTCACGACGCAACAGCCTCGCCGCGCTTGCGGCCATCCTCCTCCTCGCCATATCCCTGGTGACGCCGGCGGCCGTAGCGCAAGAAATTCAGCGCATTGCCGCCATCGTCAACGACGAGGTGATCTCCGGCTTCGATCTCGAGCGACGGGTCGAACTGATCATCCGCTCGACGGAATCCGTCGACTCGCCCGAGGCCCGCCAACGCCTGAGACCCGAAGCGCTCGACATCCTGATCGACGAAAAGCTGCGCCTGCAGGCCGCGAGACAACTCAACCTCGCGGTCAACGAACGCGATATCGCGCGCGCCGTTTCCAACCTCGAGCGTCAGAACAACGTGCCGCCGGGCGGCTTCGACGACTTCCTGCGCGCCAATGGCTACGATCGGGAATCGTTGATGCAGCAGGTCCGCGCGGAGATCGCCTGGGGCAAATTCCTACGTCGGCGCGCGACGCCGATATCAGACGACGAAATCGACGAGGAGCTCGCGCGCCTGGAAGCCGACATCGGCAAACCGGAGTTCCTGATCTCGGAAATCTATCTCCCCGTCGCCGCGGCACCGGATGAGGTCGAAATCCAGCGCCTCGCCCAGGAACTGGTCACGCAAATCGACGGCGGTTCGGCTTTCGGCGCAGTGGCACGCCAGTTTTCCCGCGGCGCGACGGCGAACGAAGGCGGTCGCGTCGGCTGGATCAAGGCGGACCAGCTCGCCGATGAACTCGCCCGGGTCGTCGATACGCTGGAACCCGGTGCGCGCAGCGACCCGATCCGCACGCTGGGCGGCTATTACATCATCAGGCTGCACAACAAGCGCCGCTTCGGCGTTGCCGATCCGAAGTCCGCACGAATGCGCCTCATGCAGATCACGATCGCCGTCGCAGACGCCGATGGGTCGCGTTCCCGTCGGTTGGCGGAGGAGTTTCGCGCCGCGACCGAAGGCTGCCCCGCGATCGCGGGTGCGGTCGAGGGGCATGACGGCGTCGAGCAAGGCGACCTCGGCACCCTGGCGATCGGCCAGCTTTCCGAGGCGATCCGGGCTGCGGTGAACGACCTCCCCGACGGCAAGCTGAGCGCGCCGATCGACCTCGACGATTCCCTCATGCTGTTGATGGTCTGCGAACGCGAGCGCCAGGAGATCCGAAAGCCGGACCGCGAACGGGTCCTCGCCCAGCTCAGCCGACGGCAGCTCTTCAAGCTCTCTCAGCGCTTCATCCGCGACCTTCGCCGGGACGCGCTGGTCGAATATCGGTGACCTCCGCCCCGCCCCTCGCGGTCACGATGGGGGAGCCGGCGGGGATCGGCGGTGAAATTACGCTGCGCGCCTGGGCCGAGCGCGCGGCTCACCGATTGCCGTCGTTCTTCGCCATCGACGATCCGGAGCGCCTGGCACAGATCGGCACGACACTGGGATTGGGGGTGCCGATCCGGACCATCGCCGCACCGGGCGAGACGGCTGCCTGCTTCGCGGACGCGCTGCCTGTCCTCGCCCTCGATCTCGCCGCGCCCGTCACGCCCGGGCGACCCGACACCGCCACCGCGGCCGCCACCTGCCGGGCGATCGAGTGGGCGGTCGAACTGGCGCGCAACGGGGAAGCGGGCGGCATCGTCACCAACCCGATCCAGAAATCGACGCTCTACGATGCGGGCTTTCGATATCAAGGCCATACCGACTATCTCGGCGCCCTGCTGGGCGGCTCGGCCACGCCGGTCATGATGCTGGCGACGGCGGAACTGCGCGTCGTTCCGGTCACCGTTCACCTGCCGTTGGCCCGCGCCATCGCCGCGCTGTCGACATCGGACATCGTGCAGGCGGCCCGCATTGCGTGGCGGGCGCTTCGCAACGATTTCGCCATTCCCGAACCGCGCCTGGCGATCGCCGGCCTCAATCCCCACGCGGGCGAAACCGGGGCACTGGGTCGCGAAGAGATCGACATTATCGCTCCGGCGGTTCGCATTCTGGCGGACGAGGGCATGCAGGTGCACGGGCCCCTGGTGCCGGATGCGATGTTTCACGAAGCCGCCCGCGCCGGCTACGACGCGGCGATCTGCATGTACCACGACCAGGCGCTGATCCCGCTGAAGACGCTGGACTTCGAGAACGGCGTGAACGTCACGCTGGGCCTGGAGATCGTCAGGACCTCGCCCGATCACGGCACCGCCCTCGACATCGCCGGACAAGGCATCGCCAGCGCCGCCAGCCTGGTGCAGGCGATCCGTCTGGCGGGCGAGATCGCCCGGCAGCGCGCGAGGGGCCATGGGACATGAGTGGCGATGACCTGCCGCCGCTGCGTGAGGTCATCCGCGCGCATGGCCTTTCGGCCCGGCGCGGCCTCGGTCAGCACTTCCTGCTGGATGGAAACCTGACCGCCAAGATCGCCCGTGCCGCCGGCCCGCTCGAAGCCCTCGACGTGCTGGAGGTGGGCCCGGGCCCGGGCGGGCTCACCCGGGCGTTGCTGGCGGCGGGGGCCCGCCGGGTCGTCGCCATCGAGCGCGATGTCCGCTGTATCGAGGCGCTGGCGCCGCTCGAGGCGCACTACGGCGACCGCCTTGTCGTTCTCGAAGGTGATGCGCTGGCAGAGGACGGCGAGACGGTGCTGGCGGGCGAGGCCTGCATCGTCGCCAACCTGCCCTACAACATCGCGACCCCTTTGATCCTCGGTTGGCTGGCGCGAGGCCCGCGGTTCCGCCATCTGACGGTGATGGTACAGAAGGAGGTGGCGACCCGCATCGTCGCGCCGGCCGGCGGCAAGGCCTACGGCCGCCTCGCCGTCGCCTGCGGCTGGCGGGCCGAGGCGCGCATTCTGTTCGACATTCACGCCCAGGCCTTCACGCCACCGCCCAAGGTCACTTCGACGGTCGTGCAGCTGGTGCCGCGGGCCGCGCCGCTGGCACCTGCGCCCGCGGCGGAGATGGAGGAAGTGACACGCGCCGCCTTCGGTCAGCGCCGCAAGATGCTCCGCGCGAGCCTGAAGGCTGCGACCCGGGATTCCGAGTCGTTGCTGGCCGAGGTCGGGATCGAGGCGACGCGGCGGGCCGAAACTCTGGAGATCGAGGAATTCTGTAGCCTTGCCCGGGCGCTCGCCGCCCGTCGTGGCGCGTGAGCCTGCTCAGCCCGCCCGCGCCGCCGCGGCGATGTCCGCTTCACATGCCCCGGGCGGCCCGATCCCCAGCCCCGTTTCGACATCGCGTCGCGCCGCCGGCGCTAATGCCGACGTGATCGCGGCGCGCGCCTCGGGTTCGGGCGTGGCCCCGGCGAGTTCGGCCAATCGAAGCCAGCGATAAGCCTGCTGCGCCATCTCACCGGCCTGGAAATGCGTCGCGAGGCGCCAGCGCGCATTCGCGTCGCCGTGCCGGGCCGCATCGCACAACTCCGACGCCGCGAACGACTTCGCCGGATCGAGGGCGTGGCACGGCGCATTGTCCGGTGCGAGGCGCCGGGCGAGGGCCTCTGCACTCTCCCGCCCCTGCCCCCAGGCGAGACAGAGCGGTCGGTCCTCGTCGTCATAGGCGATCGCGATCAGCCGTTTCCGGCTTCGGTATTCCTGATAGAGGCGGATCGGCTCGGTAATGAGATAGATCACCAGGGCGCCGGCCGCCAGGACGAGGCAGGCTTCCGTCCCACGGCACCGGATGCCAGAGAAAGGGACGCCGTGGGAACCGCGCCCGGTGCCCCCGGCCGTGCGGTAAACCGCGACGGATCGGGCGGAGCCGTGTTGCGCCAGGACCGGCTTGCCGAAGCGGGCCTCCAATCCGGGCCGGCTCATGCCGCCCACCCGCGTCACCACGCTCGTACCGGCGCACGCCGAGAGGTGCAAAAGTACGAGAACCGCGCACAGGCTTCGGGCCGATCCACGCCACTGCGGCTTCATCCGATGCTTCCCTCGACGGCCCCGAGGCGTATCCTACCTTGCAACGGGGGCACCACAACGGGGACGCTACGACAATGAGCAATCCATCCGCCACGACCTTCGGTGTCGCCGCGTACGGGGGCGACGGCTGGTCGCCGCGCCAGGAGACGCACGAGAGCGAGATCGGCACGGTCTGGGCCGACTTCGCGGTCCGCAGCGAGTACGCGCGGCTGGAAGCCGTGCTGCTGCACCGCCCCGGGGCCGAACTGTCGGCGAGCCATGGCGACGCGAACGCCGCGCAGATGCTGGCGCCCCTGGATCTGGAACGTGCCCGCGCCCAGCATGGCGCGATCGCCGAGGCCTATGAACGCGAGGGCGTGCGGGTCTTCGAGCTCGCGCCCGAGGACGTGCCGAGCCCCAACCAGATGTTTTGCGCCGATCTGGTGTTCATGACCCATCAGGGCGCGATCCTGGCGCGGCCCGCGTCCACGGTGCGCGCCGGCGAGGAGCGCCGGATGGCCCGGCGCCTGGCCGCACTGGGCGTGCCGATCCTGCGGACCCTCGTCGGCGACGGCACCTTCGAAGGCGCGGACGCCGCCTGGGTCGACGACGAGACCGTGTTGGTCGGGCACGGATTGCGGACGAACCGGTCCGGGGCCGAACAGGTGGTCGCCGCTCTCGCCGATATCGGGGTCGATGGGGTCGTCGTCGACATGCCTTTCGGTACCATGCATCTGATGGGTCTGCTGCGCATCGTCGATGCCGACCTCGCCATCGCCTGGCCACGCCGGACCCCGCATGCCGCGGTCGAGTTGTTGCGACGGCGTGGCATGGAGGTCGTGTTTCTTCCCGAGGAGGCGAGCACGCCGCAGCAGGTTGCCTTCAACTTTGTCACCATCGGCCCTCGGCGCATCCTGATGGGCGCTGGACATGAGTCGACGCGCGGCTTCTTCGAAGACCGGGGGATCGCCTGTGTCGAGGTCGAGATGGCGGAATTGTCAAAGGCCGCGGGCGGCATCGGCTGCCTGACCGCCCTGTTGAAACGCGAGGGGTAGGCGCGCCGACCGGCTAACGCTTGACCTCGTTGTGCAGGCGGCGATTGATCAGCTCGGCCAGCAGGCCGACGCTGGCGACCTGCACCGAGGCCATGACGACGATCAGGGTGGAGACGTCGGCGAGCCGGCCGAGCACGAGGTAGCTGAACAACCCCCAGGCGACGGCCAGCAGGAACAGGACCCCGGCCAGAGGCATGAAGACCCGCAGCGGGGCAAAATAGAGTCCGACCATGACGATGAGGCGGATGAAGCGCAGCGTATCGCGGATCGGTGCGATCTTCGATTTGCCGACGCGGGTGTAGTAGTCGATCGGCACGAAGGCGACCCGGTAGCCGTTCACCAGCATGCCCATGGTGATCGTGGTGGTGAAGGAGAAACCGTCGGGGAGGAACGGCAGGAAGCGCACGGCCACGTCGCGGCGGAACACCCGCAGGCCCGAATTGGCGTCCGGCACCCGGGTTCTGGCGATGACATTCACCAGGCGGGCGAGCACCCATTTCACCGGACGGCGGATCAGCGGGATCTGCACATTGTCGCCGGTCCGCGCCCCCACCACCATGTCGTAGCCTTCGTCCAGCAACTTGGCGCAAAGTTCGGCCAGGCGATCGCTCGGATAGGTGCCGTCGGCATCCGTGATGGCGATCAGGTCCGCCTCGCTGGCCTGAATGCCGGTCTTCAACGCCGCGCCGTAGCCGCGGTTCTGGGCATGGCGCAGCAGGCGCGCATCGCTCCGCCCGGCCATCAGCGCGTCGCAGGCCGCCACGGTCGCGTCCAGCGAGCCGTCGTCGACGACGATCACCTCGCCGCTGAGTTCAGCGCCGGACACCGCGTCGAACAGTTCAGGCAGGGAGTGGGGAATGCCGTGTTCTTCGTTGTAAGCGGGGACGACGACGGTGAGCGTGGCCCCGTCGGCCCGCGCGGGCGGCGTTTCCTGCCTCGTCACGTGCTTGGCCCCCAAAACATCGGCACCCGGGCGTGGGTCCGAATCCCGCGCGAACGATACCCGCTCTCACCATCGCGCTCAAACCCGCGATCGGGCACGGCATATTTGGATGTGTGGGTGGACCTCGGCGACGTTGAATGCCAGATTACCCGTGATGAACAATGGACCTCTACACGATTATCGTTTCGAGCCGCGCGTGCCCGACGGCGACGACCGGGAACGCCACGTCTGTGGCGATTGCGGGTGGATTCACTACGTCAATCCGAAGATTGTGGTCGGCGCGGTCGTTACCTACGGTGATAAGTACCTGCTTTGCCGCCGCGCGATCGAGCCCAGATCCGGCTACTGGACGATGCCGGCCGGCTATCTCGAGGAAGGGGAAAGTGCCGAGGCCGGCGCGCGCCGCGAAGCGGACGAAGAAGCCTGCGCCGACATCGTCATCGACAGCCTGCTGGCGGTCTACTCCATCCCCCGCATCTCGCAGGTCCAACTGATCTACCGCGCGGTGATCGAGCGGCCCGAATTCGCCGCCGGGCCGGAAAGCCAGGAAGTCGCCCTCTTCGCCTGGGACGAGATCCCCTGGGACGAGGCCGCGTTTCCGAGCCTGCATTGGGCCCTCAATCAGCATCGTGCCGTGATCGGCGTCGCGAGCTATTCCCCTTTCGCGAACCCCGAGGGCTGGAACGGTGACAGAACCCCGGCCTGAGGCCGAAGGCGAAGCGGCGACGGCCGCCGCGCACGGTGGCCTCAATCCCTGGATCAAGCTGGCATTGGAAGTCGGTCCGCTGGTCGTCTTCTTTGTCGCCAACCATCGTGCCGGCATCTTCTGGGCGACGGGTACCTTCATGGTCGCCCTCACGGTCTCCCTGGTCGCGACCTATGCGCTCACCCGCAAGCTGCCGATGCTGGCGCTCGTGACCGGGTTCTTCGTCCTCGTTTTCGGCGGCCTCACGTTGATCTTACAGGACGAGCTTTTCATCAAACTGAAGCCGACCATCGTCAACCTGCTCTTCGGGTTGATCCTGCTCGGTGGTCTGATGGCGGGAAAATCCTTCCTGAAGACCCTGCTCGATCAAGGCTTCCCCATGCAGGACAAAGGCTGGCGGGTCCTGACGCTGCGCTGGGGGATCTTCTTTCTGGTGCTGGCGGTCTTGAACGAGGTCGTCTGGCGGAATTTCTCCACCGACATGTGGGTCAACTTCAAAGTGTTCGGCATCATGCCGCTCACCATTCTGTTCTCGCTGACCCAGCTGCCGACGATGCTGCGCTACCGCATCGAGGAGGATGAAGAGGATCCGGCGTGAGCATGGACGACGCTCTCTATACGCCTTTCGAGGCGCCCTATCGTATGAGCATGGGGCTGATGGCGCTTCGCGCGGACGAATGGCTGGAAGCGGACGGCCCGTGGCGGGAGGAGTTGGCGGAGAAGCGGCGCTTGCTGGCCGACCCGCCGGAGGAAATGGTCTTCACCCTGCCGGGTGCCGATGCCGGCGCGCGGGAAGCGCTGCACGCCATGGCGACCCATCTCGCCGGCCAACATGGTGAGCGTTACCACCTCGCCGGCGGCGCGCTCGAGCTGCCCGAATTCGAGGAGCGCTGGGATCTGGACGATCCGGCGTTGGAGGCGATCGACGTCGCCGGGCGGATCGCCCGGGAGGACGTCTGCCTGATGGAGCATGACGGGACGGCCTGGCGCCTCACCGCCGCCAGCGTCTGTTTCCCGACCCGCTGGCGCCTGGCCGAAAAGAAGGGCCAGGCCCTCGACGCGATCCATGCCCCGGTCCCGGGTTTCGAGGACAAGCTCGCCCGGCCCGTCACCCGCTTCTTCGATCACATGAAGGTCGCCCGCCCGGTCTGGCGGCTCAACTGGTCGCTGGTCGACGATCCGGCGCTCTATCTTCCGAAGCGACATCGCAAGCGTCCGCCCGATCCCGATCTCTCTGCCGAAAATGCCGGGTCACGAATCTGGCTGCGGGTCGAACGGCAGACGCTGACCCGCTTTGCCGTCAGCGACGCGATCCTCTTCACCATCGCGATCCATCGCTGGCCCCTCGCCCGGCTGGCCCGCCTGCCGGATGCCGCGGCGAAGCTGGCCGAAGCGGCCCGGACGATGCCCGAGGCGACGAAATCCTATAAGGCGATGCCCAATATCCAGGCCGCCGTACTCGGCTACCTGGACGGTCTGGGTGGGGAGGAGGCGGGATGAGCGATGCGGCCAAGGCCCGGGCGGCGCGGGCGGCGCTGGAGCTGGTCGAGGACGGCATGCGCCTCGGCCTCGGCACCGGTTCGACGGCGGAGTTCTTTCACCATGCGCTGGGCGCGCGGGTGGCCGAAGGCCTTAGGGTCGTCGGCGTCCCGACCTCGGAGCGGACGGCGGCGCTCTGCACCGAACTCTCGATCCCCCTGACCACGTTGGAGGAAACGCCGAAACTCGACCTGTGTGTCGACGGCGCAGACGAGACGGACCCGGCCCTGAACTTGATCAAGGGCGCCGGGGGCGCGTTGCTGCGCGAGAAGATCGTCGCCCAGGCCTCGGCCCGTTTCGTCGTCATCGCCGACGCGGGCAAGCGGGTCGCGGCCCTGGGCGCCTTCCCCCTGCCGGTCGAGATCATCCCGATGGCCAGGCGTCCCTTGAGCGAGACGATCGCCGGCCTCGGTGCCGAGGCCCACTTGCGCCAGGCCGGCGACGCCCCTTACGTGACGGACGAGGGACATTGGATACTCGATTGCGCCTTCGGCCGCATCGAGGACCCACCCGCCTTGGCGCGCAGGCTTTCCAGCCTGGCCGGCGTGGTCGAGCATGGCCTGTTCACCGGCATGGCCGAACGCGTGCTGCTCGGCGGTGAGAGCGGCGTGGAAACCCTGCTGCCCTGAGGGCTTACGTCGCCGGCGGTATGTTCTGGTTCATCTGGAAGAGGTTCGACGGATCGTACTTCGTCTTCAGCGCGACCAGCCGTTCGTATTTGCCGGGCCCATACGCCTCGGCCAGTCGGTCCGTGCCTTCGTCCCCCACCGTGCCCAGATAGTTCACATAGACGCCCTCGGAGGCGTGGTCCGCCATGGCCTCCCAGACGTCGCGCGTCCAGGCCCGGCCGGCTTCGTCCTCCGCCGCGGCCTCCCAGGCACCGATCACCAGCAGATTGTAGGGTGAGTTCCGATGGTCGAACACAGCGGACTCGCGCGGCGGACCCGCAAAGGCGCCGCCCAGAAACTCGAGGAAGATTTTGCAGAGGGGGGAGGGTCGACGGCGGATCGCCTCGATCACCGTGTCGATTGCCTGTTCGGGCAAGGCGTCGAGGAAACTGGACTTCCAATAGTAGCGGAGGCCGGGCGGTGCGCCCGCGTCGAACAGGGTCTGGAGGACCCGGTAGGGCATCGCCGCAAAAGTGTCGGCGAGCGGATCGCCGATCGCGCGAAGCGGGGCGATGGCCGCCTCCCCCGCCGGAATCGGGCCGTTGTAGACGGCGATCAAGGCCAAAGCCGGATCGCCCTCCGGTGTCGTGGTGAAGGCGGCGAGACCGCCGAGTTCATCGGGCGAGGTGGACATGAAGGCGATGAACTCGGGCAGCACGGCTGCCGCCTCGTCGAGCGGATGCAACGCCATGCCGCCGAACAGGATCGGCCCGACGCCGTGCAGCTGGAATTCGAAGGAGGTGACGATACCGAAATTGCCACCGCCGCCTTTCAGCCCCCAGAAGAGATCGGCGTTCTGTTCGGCGCTCGCGGTGACCAGGCGCCCGTCCGCGGTGACGACGTCGAGCGAAACGAGGTTGTCGCAGGACAGGCCATACGACGGCGTTAGCCAGCCCAAGCCGCCACCGAGCGTCAGGCCGGCCACACCGGTATCGCTGATCAACCCGCCGGGCGTCGCCAGGCCGTGGATCTGCGTCTCCGCATCGAAATCACCCCAGGTGGCGCCACCCGCCGCCCGCGCGCGGCGCGTGGCGGCATCGACATGGACGCCCCGCATGTCGGAAAGGTCGATCATCAGGCCGCCCTCGCAGACCGCGTTGCCGGCGACGTTGTGGCCGCCACCACGAACCGAGAGCAGCAGGTCATGAGTTCGGGCAAAGTCAACGGCGCGGATGACGTCGGCCGTGCCGGCACAACGAGCGATCAGGGCCGGCCGCCGGTCGATCATCGCGTTCCAGATGCGCCGCGCCACGTCATAGCCTTCCGAGCGTTCGCTCAGCAACGGGCCACGCAGATCCGCCGCCAAAGCCTGGACCGTCTCGGCCTCGAGATCGACCGTGTCCCCATCCCCGCGCTGGACCCGCAGCTTCGACATTCGCTCACCCTCCCGGCGACCATCCCGTTGCCGTATGAAAGAGCGGAATGGTCACCGGCGCCAGGAAAAAAGCGGTTGTGTCGGGGCGGTTTCAATTGTGACCCCGGCGTTTCAAGCCATTGCCGAAACGCCACCTGGACCTATGTCCAAGGGACCACCTCGCAAGCCAAGGCAGGGCCGGAGATGTTTCAAGCTCGATTACCTCACAGCGGCCTGTTGGTTCGTCCCTTGGACGCCAGGGACGTCGATGGCCTCGCCACATCGCTGTTCAGTGATCCGGAAGTGGCGAAAACCCTCGTGCACGACGTCTCGACCGTCGAGCGACAACGGCGTTGCGCGGAGGGCTGGTGGAAATACGGCGGCATCGACAGTCCGGACTCCAACTGGTCAACCTTGAATATCGGCACGTGGGCCATCCTCGACGATTCCGCCGGCGATGGGGCGCCGCGACTGGTCGGCACGCGCGGCTTCGGTCTAGACTCGGGGCTGCCCGAAGGCGCTATCGAGACCTATGTCGCGATCGCCCGGCCGTATTGGGGGCGCCGCATATCGGGCGATTCATCGCGCCTCCTCACCAACTACCTGTTCTCCCAGACGGAGGCCGACGGCGTTTACACCAACATCTGGCCGTTGCTGAATCCGCGCAGCGAAGCGGTCCAGCGCCGGCTCGGCTTCACCCATTGGGGCCGCACGCCGGTCGGCACCAGCCACAGCAAAGCCCGCATGGCCTACATCCGGGACTTCGAACTTTGGCGTGCCGACCGCATTGCCCAACCCGACGGCAAGGATGTCCTGAACGAGGTTGCCATCAAACTCGGTCAGCTGGCGGCGGAGGGGATGCACGGCGAGCGGGAGGCCATCGAAATGCTGGAAGCGCGCCTGTCGCCCGCGCTTCGCCACGACGACGCCATGGCGCAAACCATACGGCAAGGTGTGGCCGACGGCTTTCGCAATCCCGGTTGGAAGACCTACCGTCTCACGCGAGACGACTGGTCGCGACAGGTCCTCTCCGACTAGCCTCGCGCCTCAGTACTGCACCCGTTGCGTCAGGCCGCCATCGACCACCAGGTTGACGCCGGTGGTAAAGGACGCGGCGGGTGAGCTGACATAGGCGACCGCGTTGGCGACCTCCTGCGGGGTGCCCATCCGGCCCATCGGGTTGCGGCCGAGCGCCATGTTGAAAATATCCGGCGCCTCGCGCTTGCGATCGTCCCACACGCCGCCTTCGAAAAAGATGGTTCCGGGGGAGACGGTATTGCAGCGGATGCCTTCGCTGGCCAGCGCACTCGCCAGGTTGGACGCATAGTTGATGACCGCCGCCTTGACCGAGTTGTAGGGCCGGACGCCACCGAAGGCTTCCAGCGCCGCCGTGGTGGCGATCACGGTGATCGCCGCGGCGCCGGATTTCCTGAGGTGCGGCAAAGCCGCCTCGACGGTCTGCACAGTCGAGAGGATGTCGACTTCGAAGCCACGCCGCCAGCCCTCGATGCCCGGCGTGCCGGACATCGCGCTGACGTTCGCCACCACGATGTCGATGCCGCCGAAGGCCGACGCCGTATCATCGATCCAGCCGCCCAGCCCCTCGAAATCGGTGACGTCGACACCGCGCCCGGCGATCTTCACGTCACCGGCGCTCGCCATCACCTCGGCCGCCGCGGCTTCGACCGCCGCTGCATCACGGGCGCAGAAGGCGACATCCGCCCCCTCCCCCGCCAAGGTCTCGACGATCGCCCGGCCGATCCCCCGTGAGCCGCCCGTGACCAGCGCCTTCTTGCCTCGCAATCCCAGATCCATCGTTCTTCCTCCCGCCTCGGTTCGTTTCGCCGCGCACGCTAGCAAACCCGGCCGTCCTTGCCCATGATGGGCGCGACATTCTCGAAGGAGGAACCGCAGCCATGACACGACGCGAAATACTGGATGGGACGGAAGTGATCGGCGGCTATGCCCGCGCGGTGCGCATGGGAGGACAGGTTCATGTCTCCGGCACGACGTCCGCCGACGCCGCCGGCAAGGTCGTCGGCGCCGATCTCTATGAACAGACGCGCGAGACCTATGCGAAGATCGCCCGGGCGTTGGGCGATGCCGACGCGGCCATCACCGACATCGTTCGCGTCGTCGTCTATGTCACCGACATCTCCGATCCCTCCGGCTTCACCCGGGCGCATGAAGAGGTCTTCACCGAGACGCGGCCCGCTGCGACGCTGGTCGAAGTCTCCGGGTTGGTGGCGCCCGAAATGCTGGTCGAGATCGAGGCCTACGCGATCCTCGCCGACGACTAGCTAGCCGGTCATCGCCGGCGGATCGTCCGCCACCGCGGCTTCGGCATGGCGGTTGTCGACGCAGACGCCATAGGTCGTCTCGCGCGAGATCAGGCCACCGGAAAGGCAGGAGGCCTTCAGCCGCTCGAAGCCGTCCTCCGGCAGGACCGGGGTGTCGTTCCAAACGCCGAGGGCCTGGTAGCGGGCGACGCAATCGGCCACCAGGTCCGCCGCCAGATCCGGGAAGTAGCCGGCGATGACGCGTGCGACGTCCGTCGGCGCCGCGCCGCCCAGCCACTTCTGTGTGCGATAGAGACCGCGGGCCATCGCGGCCATGGTTTCGGGATCGGCTTCGAAGCGCCGGCGGGTGGCATAGAACGAGGTATAGGCGGTCGGGCCGCGCGTCGCCGCCGCATACCAGACGTGACAACCCGCCCGCACCAGCCGCTCGGCATAGGGCTGGTAGACCTGCACGACGTCGACGTCGCCTGCCAGCAGCGCCGCCTCGTTCTCGCCCATCGTGGCGTCCGGGCGGCGGCGGACCGCCGCGGGATCATGGCCGGCACGACGCAGGTCTTCCTGCAGGCAAAGCCAGGGGGTGGGCACTTCCGAGACGCTGGCGAGATGCAGCGCGGTGAGATCGTCCACGGCGAAGTCCGGCCGGGCCTCCCGCCCGATTAGAAAGAAGGGATCGCGGCCGACCGCCTCGGCGAACAGCACCAGGTCGCATTCGGGATGCCGGTCGTAGGTGAGCAGCACCCGCATCGGGCCGCCCCAGGAGACGTCGGCGGTGCCGTCCAGCAGGCTGGTCGCCGTCGCTGCCGGGCTCGGCGAGGTGGTGATGTTGACCTCGATCCCCTCCTCCGCATAAGCGCCCAGGGCATGGGCGGCGTAGAAGGGTGCATAGAACACCGCGCGAAGATTCTCGAACAGAGTGATGGCCATGAGGACGCTCCCGCAGCAAGCCTGTTTCGAGGGCTACTGTGGACGGCTTGCCCACCGGGCCGCAAGTCGGCGAGGATGGGGACATGACGCGTGAGCGCGCAACCGCCTTGGGCGAGGTCATCCTGCCGGCACCGGACCTGTCGGCGACGCTGGCCTTCTTCACCGAGACCCTCGGGTTTCGGCTGAGCGCGATCTTCCCTGCCGAGGATCCGGAAATCGCGGTGGTCGAAGGCTACGGCATGCGCCTGCGCTTCGATCGTAATTTCGAAGGGGCGCCGGGCCGCCTGCGCCTGACCGGCGAGGCCGACACGCTGCACGCGCCCAACGGTACCGTCATCGAACTGGCCCTGCCCGACGGCGCGGGCGAGGTTCCGCCCCTGCGGACCGAGGTGGAAATCACCGAGGGCGGCGACTGGATTACCGGGCGCGCCGGGATGCTCTACCGTGATCTCGTTCCGAAGCGGGCGGGAGGGCACCTGATCGCCAGCCATATCCGCATTCCCGACGGTGGGCCGGTGCCGGACATGGTGCACTATCACAAGGTCCGGCTGCAGATTATCTATTGTTTGGCGGGCTGGGTCCGCCTGGTCTACGAGGATCAGGGGCCGCCCTTCGTCATGCACGCGGGCGATTGTGTGCTGCAGCCCCCTGAAATTCGCCATCGGGTCCTGGAGGCGAGCCCGGGACTGGAGGTCCTGGAGATCACCTCGCCCGCCGCGCACTCGACATTGATCGATCACCACCTGGAATTGCCGACGGCGGAGACGGCGCCCGAGCGCGATTTCGCCGGGCAACGGTTTCATCTCCACCACGCCGCTACGGCCTCTTGGCACGCCTGGTTCGTGCCCGGCTTTCAGGTGCGGGAAACTGGCATCATGCAGGCTTCGGGCAATCTTGCCGACGTGTCCGTCATACGGTGCGATGAGGGATGCCACGGGCCCCGCCTCGCCATGGTCGGCGCCGCGCAAGCCCGGCTGTTCTTCATCGTCGAAGGCCACATGACGCTGGACCTGCCAACCCTCGGCGAGAACCGATTGATAACCGGCAGCGCCATGATCCTGCCGGCGGAGCGGCCTTGCGCCATCGTCGACGCGAGCGCCGGCTTGGAATTCGTGGAGGTCGGACTCTACTGAGACCTCAGGGCAAGTGAAACCTGGTCGACAAGCTCCGTCGGGTCGAAGGGCTTGCGCAGCAACCGTGCGCCCTCCAGCTCGGCCTGGCCGCGCGTGGCCCGACCATCCGTATAACCGGACATGAAGAGCAAGCCCATGGCAGGAAACCGCTGGCGCGCCGAAGCCGCGATTTCGAGCCCATCCATGCCACCGGGCAGCACCATGTCCGTCAGGAGAAGGTCGACCTGTTCGGCTTGTTTCAGACGGCCCAGCGCCTCCATCCCGCTGCCGGCCTGCAGCACCCGGTAGCCCTGCCCTTCCAGAACGATGACGACCAGGGCACGCAAATCGACATCGTCCTCGACGACGAGGATCGTCCGACCGGACACCGCTTCGCCAAAGTCCCCCGGCGCTGCATCCCGCACCGTCGCGGCACCGGTGCTCCGTGGGACATACAAGCGGACAACGGTCCCCGCGCCGACCCGGCTGTCGACCTGGACATGACCGTCCGACTGCTTGATGAAGCCATAGACCATGCTGAGCCCCAGGCCGGAACCCTTGCCGACGTCCTTGGTGGTGAAGAAGGGTTCGAAAATCTGGCGTTGCACCTCGCCATCCATCCCCTCTCCCGTATCCGTTACCGAGATGGCGACATAGTCTCCGGCCGCCAAATCGTCGTCTTGGCGTGCGTCGGCATCGGCGATTTTATGGTTGGCGATTGCCAGTGTGAGATTGCCGCCGCTCGCCATGGCATCGCGGGCGTTGTTCGCAAGATTGACGATGGCCTGTTCCAGCAGTCCGGCGTCGACCAGGCAAGGCCACGCGTCGGGGGCGATATCGACCTCGAGTCGGATATCCTCGCCAAGGCTGGGCGCGAGCATCGCACCGATACCACGCAACAGCTTGCCTGCGTCGACGGACGTGACGTCCATCGCCTGACGCCGCGAGAAGGCGAGTAGCCTGTGGGTCAGGGAAGCGCCGCGTTCCACGGCGCGCAACGCCGGTTCGAGCAATGCCCGCAGTTGGTGTTGTTCCGGCGCCAAGGCGCGGTTCAGCAGGTCCATGTTGCCCTGGATGATGCCCAGCAGATTATTAAAGTCGTGTGCGACGCCACCGGTCAACTGACCGACGGCCTCCATCTTCTGGGCCTGACGCAACAAGGCTTCCCGGTTCTTTTCCTCGGTGACGTCCACGTGAATGGTCGCCACCCCCGTGCAGTTGGCCTGTCCGTCGTAAACGGGAAACTTCTTGACCAGAATTTGGCGCGGATTGCCATCGGCGAAGGGGATGGTCATTTCCCGTTCGACCAAGCTTTCCAACCTGAAGACTTCCTGGTCCTGATCGACATAGAGTTCGGCCATGTGACGGGGGAACACCTCGAACGACGTCCTGCCGATGATCGGTCGGGAAGCGAAGCCATACCATTCGCGGAACTTCTTGTTGGCCACCACAAAACGGCCGTCGCGATCCTTCAAGGCCACGGCGCTCGGCGAGTTCTCGGTAAGGAATTCGAACAGCGCCCGGGACTCCTTCAAAGCCTCTTCGACGCGGTGACGCTCGGTCACATCGAGATCCGCGCCGACGTAGCCCGAGAACTGCCCCCGGTCGTCGAACATCGGTTGCGCGCGCGATCGTATCAGCTTGACGCCGTTCGGCGTTTCACGGCGCAGCAGGATGTCCGAGAATGGCTCGCGCGAATGCAGCGCCCGCAGAAAGAGACTCGTACCTTCGCCATCCGCCGGCAATCCCACGAGATCGCCGAGCCTCTGCCCGATGTGCCATTCGACGGGTCTGGCCGTCACCACCTCGACCTTGTCGGACAACCACGTGTAGCGAAGCTCAGCGTCCGTTTCCCAGAACCATTCCGCCGCGAGCGCGAGGCATGCCTCCAGCCGCCGCCGAGGCTCATCATCGCCGCGCTGTTGAGCGGTTTGCCGATCGGGCGCCGCCGCGCTTAGATCGGCGGCGCCCGGCTTGGGGTCGAATTCGCCATGACCACAGGGCATCTCATGCCTATTCCATGCGGGCCGTCGAGCAAGACGGAGTGAGATAAACTCTACTCGCTTCACGCCGTACAGGCACTACCTGTGTATCCTTGCGCCGGAAATCGGGCGCTAACGTTCGAGATTCCGTGCTGGCGCCTGCCGTAACAATGCGAGCGTGTGGTTAACGGAACGTAAAAATAGCGCCCTCTCGATAAGGGGCCACTCGCATCCTCAACGCCCCGAGCCGCCGGCTTCGGGTTCGAGGAACCTTCGAAGGACCGCATTGACCACCGCCGGCGCGACCACGTTCATCATGTGGCGCTGGCCGGATAACACTTCGAGTTCGGCGCCCGGTATCTCCGCCGCCATTCGCCGGGCCATGTCCGCCGTCGATCCGACGTCATGCTCGCCGGTCATCACCAACGTCGGACAGCGAATGGTGCCGAGCCGGCCGACCAGATCGGCGCCAGCGGTCGCAAAGACCCGGTAGGCTTTCAACTTTGCCTGCTCGTCGCCCTCGCGCATCCAGCCGTCGATTTCGGTGATCTCCGCTGCCAGGGTGTCGCGCTCGCCATCCGTGAACCAGCGCGCGACGGTACCCCCGGCGTTGCCGGCGATGCCGAGGGTCTCGAAATCGCCGAGGCGTGCCCGGGAACGGGCCTGCTGTTCGGGGTTGCGGTCGTATACCGCATTCATCAGGACCAATCGGCGAAGTTTCGCCGAGTGCTCGACAGCAAAGGCCTGAGCCAGCAGCCCGCCCATGGAAAACCCGACGAGCGCGGGCGGGCCCTCGTCGCCGGCGATTTCGATGACCTGGGCGAGCTGGCGAACGTAATCGCCGAGGCCGCGCGGCCCTGATGGATCGGCCGAGCCACCATGCCCCCACATGTCGAAACGAATGACCCTATGATCGCGGGCGAGATCCGCGACCTGACGGTCCCACATCCCCATATCCATCAAAACGCCGTGCGCCAGGACGACGGTCGGTCCCTTGCCATCGATACGAATTCGGGTTCCCGCCTCGATCCACGTACGCCCGTCGTCTAGTTCGGGCACTTCACATCCCCCTCCGGACAACCGTTGCAGAAGGATCGGAAGCGGACAGGCGACCAGTCCTCACCGCCGCCATGGTCGGAAATGAAATTGTAAGTCACATAGCGGCAGACCTTGTCGGCATTGGTATCGTGCCAGAGCACCGTCCCGCTGATCTTGCGATAGCGGTTGAGGGTTCTGCGGTAGATGCCATAGGCCCAGTCGCTAGTGACCGAGAGATCGAGAATTTCACCGGCACCTTTCGCGACGGGACCGACCAGGGCTTTCTTCATCCCGGCTCGGATCGCCTCGACATCCTCGGCGGCGTAACTGTCGGCGGGAAATTCGTCGAGCAATGCCACCGCATCGCCGGCGCCCACCTTCAGGCGAAAGCCGCCTGTTGCGATCGGCTCGCGGCTTCGATGCTGGCCGAGGGTACCCCATATCTCGAGGCGCACTTTATACGAGCCCTCGCCGAGGCCTCGGGTGGCCTTCTCCCAAGCCTTGGAGAGCTGGCGCTCTTCGCTGCCGGGTGACTCGGGATTGAGGTTCAATTGCCAGGTCGTCCAGCCCGTCCGGGGCTTCTCGCCGAGCGAGCCTTGGTGAAAGACGCCGAAACTGACGGCGATCGGCTTTTCGTCGATGAAGAGGCGGTACTCGAACTCGCCCCTCTGGTTTTCGAGAGGCTTGTTGTTGACCGTGGAGAAGACAGCCGTGTTGCCGAGGGATCGCTCGAGAAATATCCGGCCGTAGATCCGGTCTGCGAGGGAGAACATGCTCTCGAGTTTCGCCTGCTCCTGGTCTTTGAAGGCGATGCGCGCTTTCGACCAGACGATCCCGCCGACGTTCCTTTCATGGACCGGCGAGGTCATGCCTTGGTCGGGATACTCCCAGGTCGGTTTCATAGCCTCCAACAAGGCCTGCGAAGGCGGCCGACCGTACAGACCATGGAAGGCATAGAAGGTCTCCGCCGCCGTTTCGCCCGCGTCGAGCCTGTCCAGGAACGCGACCCAATCTGCATGCTTCGGATCGTAGGTGCCCGACTGTTCCTTCTCGATACGCTGGCGGATATTCGTCGCGTTGGCGAGGCGCTGTTTGATGTCCTCGCCGTAGCGTTCGGCATCGCCGCCGCGCTGTACGAATTCAGCGCTCGCGCCCTCCTCCGCATACTGCATGACGCTACGCAGGCTCTCGTCCGCCGAGGCGATATCGACACTGACCAGCCCGGGGAGCCGCGCCCTGCCCGTTCCACTGCTCGCGGCGGACGGCTTGCTCGTCGCCGGCCGCTCCGGGCTGGCGGCTTTCTGCGTCCGCAGCTTCGCAACAAGGTCACGGGCGTGCGCCAAGCGATTCAAACTGTCGACATAGTCGGGGTGGGTGGGATCGAATTTGCCGCCATAGTATTCGGTGATGGCCGCGTGCTCACGCTCCGCCGCCTCGAGATCGACCGCCGCCACCTTCGCCGCGCCTGGTCCCGCATTGCCGGCGGTTTTTTCGACATTGTCGATGCTGGCGTTGGCCTTTTTCAAACGGTTGACCACGCGCCCGTCGAGTTTCTTCGGCCCGGCCGGTGCTTCCGCCGCCGTGGCCGGCGCCGCCTTGCCGCTTTCCTCGGCCGCATAGGCGGCGCGTGCCGCCTCCAGCCGTTTGGTCAGTTTGGCGAAGTCGGGATGATCGGGATCGAACGTCCCGCCATAATAGTCGTGGATTTGCTTGTAGGCGTGTTCCGCGCTGTCGAGCGCGCCTTTCATCAAGGGCAGTTTGCGTGTCTTTGGATAATCGAGCTTTGTGTTCGCTTCGAAACCGTCGAGGGCGCCGCTGACGGACTGCATCCGATACGTGACTTTGCCGGGCAGCTCGGCCTGGGCCAGTTGGATCGGTGCCTGGCCGGAACCAGTAGCCATGACGGGGGTCGCCGACACGAGACCGACAATGATCAGCGCGGCAAGATTATGGTGTGCCATGGATTAACTCCTCGAACGTCAGCGCGGGCCCCTTGGTGAACGGTAGCACGATGGCGAAGCGCGCACGAGCCGTCGATTTCTCATGAGGTGCTTTAATACCTCACTTCTAAGTATTTGATTTCAAGGGATGATTATCGAAAATCCTGCATAAAAACCATTTGACTTGCGTGGCGATCCTGACATACTCCGCCGCCAGCTCAAGACCGGTGCCACGCGTGCCGGTCGACAGGGAGAGACAAGCGCGATGAAAACCTATTCCGCCCGTCCCGGCGACGTTGAGCGCCACTGGTGGCTGATCGACGCCGAGGATGTGGTCCTCGGCCGGCTTGCCGTTATCGTGGCCGACCGGCTGCGCGGTAAACACAAGCCGCAGTTCACCCCGCATATGGATTGCGGCGACCATGTCGTCATCGTAAACGCCGACAAGGTGAAACTCACCGGGCGCAAGCGGACCGACAAGATCTACTACTGGCACACCGGCTATCCGGGCGGCATCAAGAGCCGTACCGCCGACAAGATCCTGGATGGAAAGCACCCCGAGCGCGTGGTCGAAAAGGCCATCCAGCGCATGGTGCCCAAGGGACCGCTCGGCCGGGCGCAGCTCAAGAAGCTCAAGGTCTATGCCGGCACCGAACATCCCCATGATGCGCAACAGCCGACAACGCTGGATCTGGCGGCGATGAACGACAAGAACAAGAGGAGTGCGTGAGCATGTCCGAGACGACCACTATCGGCGACGTTGTCGATCCGACCCTGCTCGGCGTCACCCCTTCGGAGGAGGCGCCGCCGCCGCCGGAGCCGCAAATCGATGCGCAGGGGCGCGCTTACGCAACCGGAAAGCGCAAGAACGCCGTGGCGCGCGTGTGGATCAAGCCTGGTCTTGGTCGGGTTACGGTGAACGGCCGCGACAGCACGGAATATTTCGCCCGTCCCGTGCTCCGCATGATCATCAATCAGCCCTTCGCGGTAGCGGAGCGAGCGGAACAGTATGATGTGATCTGCACGGTGAAGGGTGGCGGGCTCTCCGGTCAGGCGGGTGCCGTGCGCCATGGCATCAGCAAGGCGTTGACCCATTTCGAGCCGGGCCTCAGGCCGGTGTTGAAGAAGGGCGGCTTTCTCACCCGGGATTCCCGCGTGGTCGAGCGAAAGAAATACGGCAAGGCCAAGGCCCGCCGAAGCTTCCAGTTCTCCAAACGCTGACCGTCCGTCGGCATATCGAAGTCGATCGAGGGCGGTGGCGACACCGCCCTTTTTCGTCGCGTCTTCGTCTATAGTCTCTGTCCTCGAGGGAGGGATGATCATGAACTCCAACACGCTGCGGATAGCCATCCTCGGCGCGAGTGGTTATACCGGCGCCGAGTTGGTGCGCCTGCTCGCCTGCCACCCGAATGCCGAAATCGTCCTGATGACCGCCGACCGACATGCCGGCCAGTCCTATGACCGTGTTTTTCCGCATCTGGGCGGACTTGGCCTGCCGGACCTCGTATCGATCGATGATGTGGAATGGCCAGGTCTCGATGTCGACGTCGTCTTCTGCGGTTTGCCGCACGGTACGACGCAAGAAGTCATCGCCGGCATCCTGCACGACACCCGACGGGATATCATCGACGAGATGCTGCTCGAGACGACAGCGGATCTCGCCGCCCAGACGCCCGGCCAGCCACGAGTCATCGACCTTTCAGCCGACTTCCGTCTGGACGATACCGAAACCTATGCGACGTGGTATGGCCATGAGCATCACGCCCCTCACCTACAGCCCGAAGCGGTCTACGGCCTGACGGAATATGCCCGCGACGCGCTCCCGGACGCCCGGCTCGTCGCCTGTCCCGGCTGTTACCCCACGTCCGCGATCCTGCCACTCGCACCATTGCTGGCATCCGAGCAGATCGAGGCGGAGGACATCATCATCGATGCGAAGTCCGGTGTGACGGGTGCCGGCAGGGGTGAGAAGCTCGGCTCGCTCTTCGGCGAGGTTGCGGAGGGCGTCCATGCCTACGCTATCGCCAAGCACCGCCATGGTCCGGAAATCGAGCAGGAACTCAGTCGGGCCGCCGGCATGGATGTCGCCGTCAACTTCACCCCTCACCTCATGCCGATGAACCGGGGCATTCTGGCGACCAGCTATGTTCGCCTCGCGAACGGCGCGAGCGCCGACGACCTGCACCAGTGCTTGGCCGCGCGCTATGCGGACGAGCCTTTCGTCCGGGTTCTGCCCATGGGCGAGGCACCGGCGACACGACATGTCCGCGGCTCCAACCACTGCCTGATCGGCGTCTTCGCAGACCGTTTGCCGGGCCGGGCCATCGTGCTTTCGGCGATCGACAACCTGGTCAAGGGCTCCTCGGGCCAGGCCGTGCACAATATGAATCTGATGTACGGCATTACCGAGACCGCCGGCCTGGAACAGCAACCCCTCTTTCCGTGAGGAACCGAACGTTGAGTTATCTTTCGATCCCCTACGAGGGCACGACCCCCGACGTTTCACCTGACGCGTTCGTCGCCCCGGACGCAACCCTGATCGGCGACGTCACCGTCGGCGCCGGCACCTCGATCTGGTTCAAGTGCGTGTTGCGCGGCGATTCGCAACCGATCACCATTGGCCGCAACTGCAATATCCAGGACGGGACCGTCGTCCACATCGGCGGCAACAACCGACCAACCTTCATCGGTGACAATGTCTCGGTCGGCCACATGGCGCTGATACATGGCTGCACGGTGGAATCGGGCGGCTTCGTCGGCATGAAGGGCATCGTCATGGACGGCGCCGTCATCGAGGGAGGTGGCATGCTGGCGACCGGTGGCCTGCTGACGCCGGAAAAACGCATCAAGTCCGGCGAGATCTGGGCCGGCAGCCCCGCCAAATACTGGCGTGACGTGGGACCGAAGGATCTCGAACTGTTCGCCTACACAATTGGCACCTATCAGGATCTGGCGGCCAAGCACAAGCGCGCCTGCGCTATGGCAGGCCTGGTGGCAGATGCGCGGTTCCAGGCGGCCGGCTCGGACTAGAGTTGCGTTCCTCGTCAATGTGACCGCAACTTTAAGCATTGCGCCAAATATCGATTTCGATGGATCAAGGCATGGTCAATTTGTGACACCGCCGACGCCGTGACCATGACGACGGACTAACTTGGCTTCGGATTTGCCGATCGTATAGTATAGTTTGGCTGTTGAATTTTCTGCGGAGAAGAAATCATGCGGTTCGTAGCGATTCTGGCGGTACTGGTCCTGGCCTGTGAATCGGCATGCAAAACTGACCCACTTTGGTGGGTTATGAGCGGTAAGAATTGACCCACCTGGAACGCTAGCATCCGCACGGAACAGTGCGGAGGAAAGAGCAGGTGGTATTGATGGAAAGCGTATTGAAGATCCGACGTTGGATATTACGGGAGGGTCGGAGTATCCGATCTGTATCTCGTCAGACTGGTTTGTCGCGGAACACGATTAAGAAGTATCTGAAGGACGGCGATCCACCGAGCTATCAGCGGCGCGTTTCACCCGTCCGGCGTAAGCTTAGCGATGGCTTCGCCAGCCGGCTTCGGGCGCTCTTTGAGCAGGACCTGGGGCGCCCGCGCCGTGAGCGCCGGACGGCCAAGAAGCTTTATGAGCAGCTTGTGTCGGAAGGCTATAGCGGATCCTACTCGACGGTTCAGAGGTTTGTCCGCGACCTGAAGCGTTCTGGCGCCGGATCGGGGGATGCGTTCATTCCGTTGCACTTTACGGCAGGTGACGCGCTCCAGTTTGACTGGAGCACGGAATACGCTGTCCTGGGCGGTGTCGAGCAGAAGGTAAAGGTTGCCCACTTCCGCCTATGTCATAGCCGCAAGCCCTTTGTTGTTGCCTATCCCAGCGAATCTCAGGAGATGGTGCTGGACGCCTTTGCACGGGCGATGTCTTTCTATGGCGGCGTACCGCGCCGGGTGATCATCGACAACCCCAAGACGATGGTAACCTATGTTTCGCGCTCTAAGGACCGTGTGTTCCATCCGCGCTTTCTGGCGTTGATGAACCACTATGTGATGGAACCGGTTGCTTGCACACCCGCGGCGGGGTGGGAGAAGGGTCAGATTGAGAACCAGGTTGGGTTCCTGCGGGGACAGCTGTTTGCGCCCAAGCCCGCCTTTGACGATCTGGATGCGCTGAACGGCTGGTTGCGTCTGCGCTGCGAGGAATTGGCGAATCGCGCCCACCCCGAACAATCGGATCGCAAGATCTCGGACGTGTTCGCAGACGAGTGCGCCGAACTGCGTCCCCTGGGCCGGGCTTTTGACGGCTATGTTGAGAAGGCCGCTCGTGTCCGCTCTACCTGTCTGGTCCAATATGCCACCAATCGCTATAGCGTCCCCTCCCGGTTCGCCGGGGAGCTTGTCTCTCTGCGCGCCTATGCGGACCGGATCGTGGTTGTGTCAGGGCAGAATGTGATTGCCGAGCACAAGCGCCGCTTTACCCGCAACGCCAGCTATTTCGAGCCCTGGCATTACCTGCCCCTACTCGACCGCAAGCCCGGCGCGCTGAGAGATGGCGCGCCCTTTGTGGGTTGGCAATTGCCTGAGGCGATGCACCGGGTCAGGGCGCATTACATGGCCGGCAAAGGCGGGGACCGGGAGTTTGTCGATCTGCTCCTGCTGGCCCAGGATCACGGGATCGAGGTGGTCGAGATAGCCTGTGAACTGGCCGTGGAGCAGAACACGCTGCGCCTTCCGGCCATCATCAATCTGATCAACCAACTGGTGGAGCCGGTCATCGCGCCATGGGGCGAGAGCCACGCCTATCCGCAACTGACCTTGCGGCCCGAAGCGGACTGCAAGCGCTATGAGACGCTGTGCGTTGCCGGGGAGGCCGTCGCATGAAAGCTTTGATAGACCAACTGATCGCCCTGAGGCTGTATGGAATGGCGGCTTGCGCCGAAGCTTTGCTGGCCGCGCGCAAGCCGCCAAGTCTGACCACTGCGATAAAGCAACTGATCGACGCCGAGACTGTAGAGCGCCGGGTGCGCTCTATCCAGCACCAAATGCGGGCCTCGAAGTTCCCCCACCATAAGGACTTCGCCACTTTCGATTACGGCCTAGCCGCCGTCACCCAAGCGCAAATCGACCCCTTCTGCTCAGGGCAGTTCACCCAGGAGGCCCACAACCTCATTCTGGTGGGCGGAACCGGTACGGGCAAAACCCACATCGCCATTGCTCTGGGGACGCTGTTGATCAATCAGGGAAAGAAGGTCCGTTTCTTCAACGCCGTCGATCTGATCAATGCGCTGATCAAGGAACAGGCCGAAGGCAACGCCGGCAAGATCATCCGGCAACTGACGGCCATGGATTGCGTCATCATCGACGAACTGGGCTATATCCCATTCCCCAAATCCGGCGGTGCGCTCTTGTTCCACCTGATCAGCAAACTCTATGAGAAGACCAGCGTCATCATCACCACCAATCTGGAGTTCGGGGAATGGGTCTCCGTCTTCGGAGATGCAAAAATGACAACCGCGTTGCTGGATCGTGTAACGCATCACTGCGCAATCATCGAAACAGGCAACATGTCTTACCGCTTCGCACAAAGCAAACAGCGACGACAAAAGTAGCCGCCCTGTAAGCAAAGCCCCAGGCTGATCCGCTATATGGAGCCAATCAGCCTGGGGGCTTTCATCGCAAAGGCGGGCAAATCAAAACGGGTCCTGTACAGATTGTTCTGCAAAAGGGGTTTCGTAGCTGGGGCACAAGTCCGGGCCGATGGGGTGGATGAGCTGCCTCCGGCTGGTCCGGGCTCTCGCGATCGAAATCCATGAGGACTGGCTGGATGCCAACCGCTAGCTCAACATGATCCATCTCAAGGAGAGCAAAAGCGAACGCATCCAGAAAGCCGCCTGACGGCGGCTCGGCATGCCTGGCGCTCCGAGCAATCGAAATCTCCGCGCCAGGCATGCCGGTGGCCCTCATCGGCAGCCATGACAAACTTGCAGAACAGTCTGGACACTACTTCAAAAGCTCATTGCCACTTCAAGAACCCCACCTGATCCCCACGTTCCGCCGCCGGCCCGGTTGTCCCGGTGGGCCCACAGGCCCCTCCCACGCGGCTTCGCTCCGCGTAACGCAAAGCGCTACACGAAGCCGCGCGGGGCCCTCCCGTGGACTACCGGGACAACCTCCGTCGAAGCAAGGGGGGGGGTCAATTTTGCACGCCGATAGGGGGTCAGAATTAAATGCTGATTGACACCGCTCGCCCAAGAACTGGCGGCACCACAGGACGATCTCGGCCGCCTGGTCGTCGACGACATGCTTCGGGTCCCGGCGCACCCGGAGATTTTCGCCACCGGCGATATCGCCAGCGCACGGGTCGACGAGGCCGGCCACCGTGCCTTGATGTCATGCCAGCACGCCATGACCATGGGGCGCTATGCGGGTCATAATGCCGCGCGCGACCTTCTCGGGTTGCCTCTCGAGGCCTATCGCCAGGAGCGTTACGTCACCTGTCTCGACCTCGGACCGGCGGGCGCCGTCTTCACCCGCGGCTGGAATCGCGAGGTCGAACTCACCGGTGCCGAGGCCAAGGCCTACAAACGGAAGATCAACGGCGAAATCATCTATCCGCCGAGTGGCACCAGGGCCGAGATCCTGGCGTTGGCCACCTTGGTGCCGGCGCATCATCGCAAACCATCCGAAGAGAACCTCGGCGGGGATAGTTGATCCGCCCAGACCATCGACAAGTCCCCGCAACCACGCCATTCTCGGCGCCTGTAGACACGGGGAGTGAAATGTCGAGACGATGAGTGAGCCCGGTTCCGAGAGCATAACCGTCCGCGTCGCGGGCGCGCTTCGCGACGTGCCGGCGGCGGAATGGGACGCCTGTGCCGGCGACGACAATCCCTTCGTGAGCCACGCCTTTCTGGAGGCGTTGGAGGCGTCGGGCTGCGTGCGCGCGAACACCGGCTGGGCGCCCTATCACCTGCTGGTGCAGGACGACGACGAACGCCTGCTCGGTTGCGTGCCGCTGTACCTGAAAGGCCATTCTCAGGGCGAGTTCATCTTCGACTACGGCTGGGCCGACGCCTACGAGCGGGCCGGCGGCAAGTATTATCCGAAGCTGCTGTCCGCCGTGCCCTTCACGCCGGTGACCGGGCCGCGGCTGATGGTACGGCCGGGGATCGACCGGGCGGCGATGCACGACCAGCTGACGGCGGGGCTGGTGGCGGTCGCCCGCCAGCTCGACGTCTCGACCGTGCACGTGAACTTCGCGCCGGAGGACGAGTGGCGCCACATGGGCGCCTTCGGCCTGCTGCAACGCACCGACCAGCAGTTCCACTGGCTGAACGACGGCTACGAGACTTTCGATGATTTTCTCGCCTCGCTCTCCTCGCGCAAGCGCAAGAACATCCGGCGTGAACGCCAGGCCATCGTCGAAGCCGGCCTGGAGATCGAGATCATCTCCGGCCCGGACATCACGGAAGAACACTGGGAACATTTCTACCGCTTTTACATGGACACCGGCAGCCGCAAGTGGGGTCGTCCCTATCTGAACCTGCAATTCTTCAAGATGCTGGGGGAACGGATGGCCGACCGGGTCGCCCTGGTGATGTGTCGGCGCGAGGGCCAATGGATCGCCGGCGCGCTGAACCTGATGGGCAGCGATTGCCTCTATGGCCGTTATTGGGGCTGCGTCGAGGATCACCGCTTCCTGCACTTCGAAGTCTGCTATTATCAGGCCATCGAACACGCGATCCGGCTCGGCATGGACCGGGTGGAGGCGGGCGCCCAGGGGCCGCACAAGATCGCCCGCGGTTACCGGCCGGTGCATGTCTACAGCGCCCACTGGATCGCCGAGAAACGGTTCCGCGACGCGGTGGAAGACTATCTCCAGCACGAGCGGCGCGAAGTGGACGACAATATCGAGTACCTGGCCGAGTTCGCGCCGTTCCGCAAAGACGACGAGGCCAGGGCCGGCGAATAAGGAGGGGCCGAGATGACCATCAACCTGTTCCGCGAAAAGGCGCCCGACGACATGGCCGCGGCGATTGCCCGCATCCCGGTGATCGACGTCGCCGACGCCTTTTCCGGCGATATCGCGGCCCTCGAGACGACGGCGGCGGCGATCCGCGAGGCCTGTCTGGACGTCGGCTTCTTCTACATTCGCGGCCACGGCGTGCCGGAGGCGACCATCGAACGGGCCTTTGCGGAGTCGCGCCGCTTCCATGCCTTACCGTTGGAGGAGAAGAACAAGCTCCCGCTCGACCAGGGCAATATCGGCTATCTCGCGATGAACACCTCGATGCAGAAGCATTCGACGGTGCACAAGGCGACCAAGCCGAACCAGAACGAGAGCTTTTTCATCAGCCACGACCGCGGCCCCGATCATCCCGACATCGTCGCCGGCACGGAGTTTCGCGGCGCCAACCAATGGCCGGAAGATCTGCCCGGATTCCGTGAAGGCGTGATGGCCTATTTCCAGGCGCTGAACGCGGTCGGACAGGGCATGCTGCCGCTGTTCGCCCGGGCGCTGGAGATGCCGGCCGATTATTTCGACGCCGACTTTTCGAACGAGAACCACGCGACGTTGCGCATGCTGCACTACCCGCCGACCGAGGTCGAAGACAACGACTTCGGCACCGGGCCGCATACCGACAACAGCTTCATGACGATCCTGGCGCGCACGGAAGTGGCGGGGCTCGCGATCCGCCTGCCCGAGGGGGTCTGGGTACCGCCTCCCTTGGTCGAGGGCACTTTCCTCGTCAACATCGGCAACATGCTGCGTCGGATTTCCAACGACCGCTTCCTCTCGACCCCGCACGGCGTCCTGGTCGAGGGCAACGCGGATCGCTATTCGATCGCCTACTTCCACAGCCCGAACGCCTATTCGACCATCCGCGTGGCTTCATCGGGCATCACCGAGGCGACGCCCGCCTGCTATCCCGACGCCCTCTATGCCGACCTGATCCGGGAGTTCTACAGCGTCAACTACTTCCACCAGAAAACCCACGACAAGGCGAAGATCGAGAACCAATACGCCTGATTCAGAGGACGACGCCATGGCTGACCCTTCCCCGACGGGCGCAAAACGGGCGCCCCGCGTCACCCCGACACCCGGTGGCTCGACCTATGTCGATCCCGCAGGAATCGAGTGGGGGCCGAGCCAGTTTCCCGGCATCGCCATCAAGGTGCTCTACGAGGACAAGGCGGCCGGCGAGATGACCTGCCTGCTGAAGTGGGAACCGGGCGCGACCCTGCCGATGCACAAGCACCCGGCGATCGAGCAGTCCTTCGTCCTCGAAGGCTCCTTCTACGATCACGACGGCATCTGCCGCGCCGGACAGTATGTCTGGCGCAAGCCCGGCTCGTTCCATGAAACCCATTCCGACGAAGGCGCGGTCATCCTGGCGATCTATCGCAAGCCGAACATCTTCAAGAACACCGCCGGGTTCTACGACGACGACGCCCAGAAGGGCTTCGAGGACGCCTAGGCGCGCGCTCATGGCGGGCGACGACATTCTCGGCGACAGCTACCCGATCGAGATGTGGGTCGACGGGGAGAAGCGCGGCGTCTATCGCGTCTCGACGGATCGCCGCCGGCCACGGCCGGTGCCGCTATCCCGGCTGACGGATCATGTCATCGACCGCCTCGGCAACAGCCGCTCGAACGGTATCGCCGCCGCCGTCATTTTCTTCGGCCTCACGGCCGTCCTGCTCTGGGTCGGTGGCCTGTTCGACGGTTTCACCCCCGAGTTCGGCGTCTATGTCGGCATCGCCATCGTCGGCGCTATCGCCACATTGGTCGCCACGTTCCGCATGACCACCGTCGTCTCGAACAGGGACCGGGCCGTTTACGTGACGCTCGGTTGCCTCGGCCTCAGCCACGCCAGAAAGACCGCACTCGACGGTTTCGAAGCCGTCACGCTTCGCTATACGATCGAATCACCGTCCGAACGGTCGGCGGATCGGCGAGCGTCGCAGGGGCCCCGAAAATCCACGGTGAAGTTCGATGTCCTCCTCGTCGGGGAGGAAACCTTCAATCTCCAGCATTTTTACGACGCCTTCGAGGCGCGCGAACAGGCGCAGCTATTGGCGGAGTATTTCAACCTGCCCCTGGTCCTGCCCGAGGTCGACGACCTTGCCGCTCTGGAAGAGGTCGACGCCGTCGTGTAGCGGGGATCACGCCGTCTGGCGGCGTTCGCGATGCCACACATAGACACCGGCGGCGATGAGGATGGCGGTGCCGGCGACGGTCGCGCCATCGGGCAGCGAGTCGAAGACCAGCACGCCAAAGAGCGTGGCCCAGATGATCGTGCTGTAGGAAAACGGCGCCAGGATCGAGGCCGAGGCCAGCATATAGGCCCGGATCGTCAGGTACTGGCCGCCGATATGGCAGAGCGCGGTAGCGAACAACAGCACCGCCTGCCACGGCGTCGGCGTCGTCCACGTGGCCAGGCCCAGCGGCGCCAGGGCGATCAGGCCGCTGCCCGTCGACCAGATCAGCACGGTGAAGGGCCGTTCCGCGCCCCGCATCGCGCGGGTGATGACGAGGGCGCTGGCCCAGCAGAGTGAGGAGAGCAACGGCAACAGCATCGCCAGCTGGAACGACGCACCCCAAGGCCGCAGGATGACCAGAACGCCGACGAAGCCGAGTGCGACCGCGGCCCAGCGACGGGGGCCGACCCGTTCCCCCAGAAAGGGAATCGACAACGCGGTAACATAGAGCGGCGAGACGAAGGCGATTGCCGTCGTCGTCTCCAGCGGCAGGAAACGCAGGGCGTGAATGAAGATCGTCGCGGCGCCGATCAACAGCAGGCCGCGCAGGATCTGCAACATCGGGCGAGACGTACGGAGCGGCCGCTCCCGCCAGCGAAGCGCGATGAGGGGGGCCAGGAACAGCAGCACCAGGCCATTGCGCCAGAACACCATGAACTCCGGTGCCAGCGCGCCCGCCGCGAGGCCCTTGGCGATGGCGTCCATGGTGACGAACAGCCCCATCGCCGTCAGCAACAGCCCAATCGCGAGCCCCGGTCGGTCCCCGGCGTCGGTGCCGTTGTTTCGGGGTGGGGCGGGCGGCATCTTTTCCCCTTCCCCCGACCGCGTTTACAGCGCGAGAACGTCCGCGCGGACCGTCGCCCAGAAGGCCTCCGGCGCTTCGACGTGCGGGCTGTGGCCGAGACCGGGAAACAGCGTGACCTCACCGCCGAGCCGGGCCATGCCGTCGGCCGGGCCGATGGCGTCGTGCTCGCCGGTATAGAGATGGATCGGCGCACGAGCGCCCGGCACGATCTTGGCGATCTCCGCCCGCCCCGTGGCATTAACCCGGGGATCCGTGGAGAGGCGCCAACCGCCGCCTGTCGCCTCGACACCCAGCGCCGCGGTACGCGAGTCCGTCCCGGTCAGCCCCTTCAGGCCGGAGACCAGCAGGGCCCGCTCGCGCGCCGCCGTCTCGTCCTCGAACACCCGGCGGGGCCGGGCCGCGACCGCCTGGCCGGCGGCGACCTCTTCCTCGCTCCACGACGTCTTGATGGCGAAGACCACGGCATGGCGCACCCGCACGCCGAACATGCCGGTGGCGAGCGCGATGGCGACCGCCCCGCCCATGGAATGGCCGAGCAGGGTCACCGGCTCGTCGGGATCGAGCAACTGCGCGACGTCGGCCGCATGGACGCCGACGCCATAGGGCGCCCGGTGGAAGGATTGGCCATGGCCGCGGAAGTCGACGTTCAACCAGCGCCCCGGCCATTCCTCGGTCAGCATCGCAAGCACACCGTCCCAGGCCCCCCGGTTGCACCCGACGCCATGCATCAACACCAGTGCCGGGCCGTCGTCCCGCCCGCCGGTCTCGCAAACGATCAAGCCGTCGTCCGTCATCTCCGTCTCCTATCCGGCCAGCCGGCCGAGTACGTCGCGCGCCTCGTCGACCACGGCGCGCACGACATCACCGGCCCCGGTCACTTCGGGGATCAGGCCGGCGCTTTGCCCGGCCGGCAGCACGCCGTTCTCGACATCGCCTTCGATGCGGCCCCGCTCCGAGGCCGGGTTGCCGACGTGCATGATCTGCAGCGGGAACGGCTCGATCTCCCCTTCCCGGCTCGCCCAATCCGCGGTGAAGGCGTTTTGGATCAGCCGGCACGGCTTGCCGGAATGGGCCCGCGTTACGATGGTGCCGGCGCTGTCGGTGGCGGCGATGCGTTCCTTGTAGGCGTCGTGCGCCCGCGCCTCGGCCGTGGCGATGAAGCGCGTGCCGAGCCAGCAGCCCTGCGCGCCGAGGGAGAGTGCCGCGACCAGCCCTCGCCCATCGGCCAGGCCGCCGCCCGCCAGGACCGGCACGTCGACCGCATCGACCACCGCCGGCACCAGCGCGGCCGTGCCGATCTCGCCGACATGGCCGCCGCCGTCGCGCCCCGTCGCGATGACGACGTCGACGCCGTCGGCGACCGCCTTCACCGCGTGGCGAACCGCGCCGACCACGCTCATCACCGTGATACCGGCCGCGTGGGCGGCGGGGACGACGTCGCGCGGGCTGCCGAGGCCGGAGATCAGGACGGGTACCCGTTCCTCCAACACCACGTCGACCATCGATTGCACGGCGTCGGTATAGGTGGCGACGTCGCTGCCCTCGGCCTTGATCGCGGCGAAGAGGATGTCGACCCCGAACGGTTTGTCGGTGCGGGCCCGGATTCTGGCGATGTCGGCGCGAAGCTCGTCCGCCGTCATGGTCGATCCGGCGCCGATGACGCCGAGACCACCCGCGGCCGATACCGCGGCGGCCAGGTCGCCGCGGGCAACGAAGCCCATGCCGGCCTGGAATACCGGATACTCGATGCCCAGACGGGCGCAGATCGGGGTTTTCAACGGGTCCTTCGCCATGCCATCTCTCCCTCGCAATTCGCGCGCCAGGGTCTAAGATGCGCCGCGATTTCGCAAGGGGATGTCCAGGTTCACTACATATGAGACGACGAGGTCTTCTTGGCTGTGATCTGTCGAAGGTACTCCTCGGGGGTTTTGCCTTTCAAGGCTCCATGAGGCCTGAAGGTGTTGTAGATGTTGGCGAACTTGTCGATCTGTGGGTTTAGTTTGTCGAGCTGGTCCTCGATGTCATGGCAGGCGTAGAACTCGTAGCGCCATGCGCCGTTGGCTCGCTCGACGCCGCCATTGAGCTGCGGCGTCCTCGGCGGCAAGACATAGACGGGGATCTTTCGGCTCTCGCAGGCGGCCTCGAACTCGGCCATGAACTCGGATCCACCGTCGACCTGGATGGCCTTCACGGGGAAGGGCAGGTCGGCCACGAGTTTGTCGAGGAAACTCTCGGCGTTCCTGGCGGTCGCTCTGCGGAAGGCCTTGGCACAGGTGAAGCGGCTGACGGGATCGTAGGCGGTGAACTGCTTGACCGTGCGCTCGCCGGCCGGCGTGATGCTCAAGGTGTCGAGCTGGACCAGATCGCCGGGGGCCGTTGCCTTCATCCCCTTCGGCAAACGCTTGGCGTGTGGGCGCTTGGCTCTCTTGCCCTTGGCGCGTCGTCGCGCCACGGGCACCGGCACAACGACGCCGCGCGCGACCAGATGGGCGAGCATGCGACCAACGGTGCTGTCCGACAAGGTGAAGCCCTCTCGGCGCAGCAGCGGTCCGAGCTTGGCCTTGCCCCACATCGGGAAGTCGCGGCGCAGCCGTTCAAGCCGACGCAGCACCGCACTCGACCACTCTCGGCGACGACGGCGGCGAGGCGCGCGCGAGCGCGGCTCCAACCGCTCGTCCCAGCGATAGAGCGTGCTACGCGGCACGCCCACCGCCTGGGCCGCCGCCTCGGCCGTCAAGCCGTCACGCCGGGCCCGATGCCAACGCCGGACGGCGTCGCGTCTGAACGCTACGCATTTAGTGTCGGGCTCCGCGTTCAGACGCGACGCCGTCCTCCAACCCCTGATAACATGTCGGGGCAGGCCAAAAACCTGCATGGGGATCTCCTTCAAGCTGTTGGTCTCGCAACTCACAGCTTCGGAGATCCCCGCCTCTGCCGCCAGAGGCGCGTCTCACATCTATCTGAACCTAGTCAGGGGAACGCGGCGCATGAAATTCGGTTACTTCACCCTCTCCGACAACGCCTATCCGGGCACGACGCGGAGCGCCAACCAGTTCGTCATGGAGATCCGCGACCAGGCCATCCTGGCCGACCGGCTCGGCTACAACTCGGCCTGGATCGGCGAGCATCACTTCGATTCGCTCGGCGTGAATTCGCGCCCCTCCACCCTGCTTGCCTCGATCGCGCCGGTGACGGAGAACATCCGCCTGGCCCCGGCGGTGAGCGTGCTGCCCCTACACCATCCGATCCATGTGGCGGAGGAGTGGGCGACCCTCGACCTGCTGTCGGACGGGCGGGTCGACTTCGCCTGCGGGCGCGGCTACGACCGACGCGAATACGCCCCCTTCGGTGCGCCCTTCATGGAGTCGGCGGAAATCTTCTCCGAGGGCATCGACGTCCTGCTGAAGGCCTGGGGCGACGGGGCCTGGAGCCACGAGGGCCGGTTCTATTCCATCCCCGAAATGCGTATCACGCCCAGCCCGGTCCAACAGCCTATCCCCTTCTATGTCGCGAGCTTTTCGGCCACCAGCCTCGACATCGCGGCGGCCCGGGGGCTGAACGTGATCTACGCGCCTTTCGCCGCGGCGATGATGTTCGGCGGCCTCGACGCGGCGGTCGACAGCTACCGGGAGAAGTGCACGGCGGCGGGCAATCCGGCCGGGCGGACCATGTGCAGCTATTTCATCTACATCGCCGACGACGATGCGGCGGAGGCCTACGGCCGCGAAACCCAAATGGACTATTTCCACCACTGCGTCCTGCCCGCCTTCCCCGACGATCCGGCCAAGGCGCCGCCGACCATGCACTACTTCATGGATATCGTGCGGATCCTGAAGGACATGCAGGCGGCCGACCTCGGCGAACGCTCCATCCTGATCGGCTCGCCGGCCAAGATCATCGACAGCCTGAAGCGGGTCGAGGCCGCCGGCATCGATGAGGTGATCCTGTACTTCAACGTCGGCAACAAGCCCGACGCCATGGTGCGCGAACAGATGCACCGTTTCGTCGAGGAGATCATGCCGGCCTTCGCGGACTAGAGGGGGAATCGATGCTCGAGCCCGAGATCCAGACCCGGCTGCTGCGGGCCGTCGACGAGCGCTTCGAAGACCAGCTCGACTTCACCGCCGAGCTGGTGCGCTTCCCCTCGACCCGCGGGCGGGAGCATACCGCGCAGGACTTCATGGCCCGGGCGCTCGGGAAACGGGGCCTCGACGTCGACCGCTGGCGCCTGGACGTCGAGGAGATCCGTCATCTGCCGGGCTTCTCACCCGTCACCATTCCCTATGACGACAGCTTCAACGTCGTCGGCGCGCACCGCGCCTCGGCGCACCGGGGCCAAAGCCTGATCCTGAACGGCCATATCGACGTCGTGCCGGAAGGCCCGCACGACATGTGGACGCATCCGCCCTATGAACCGGTGCGCGACGGCGCCTGGCTGCACGGGCGTGGGGCCGGCGACATGAAGGCGGGCCTGGCCACCTGCGTCTTCGCTTTCGACGCCGTTCGACAGGCCGGCTTCCTGCCGGCTGCCGATCTCTACATCCAGTCGGTGGTGGAGGAGGAATGTACCGGCAACGGCGCGCTCGCCTGCCTCGCGCGCGGCTACCGGGCCGCCGCCGCCATCATCCCCGAGCCGTCGGCCGAGCAGCTGGGCGCGGCGCAGACCGGCACCATCTGGTTCCAGGTGACGGCGCGCGGGCGCCCGGTCCATGCCGCCTACGCGACGACCGGCGCCAACGCCATCGACGCCGCCTTTCACCTGATCCAGGGCCTGCGTGAGCTGGAAGCCAGCTGGAACGCCGAGAAGTCCGCACACCCGCACTTTGCCGGCCACGACCACCCGATCAACTTCAACGTCGGCCGGATCGAAGGTGGCGAATGGCCCTCCTCCGTGCCGGCGCACTGCGTCTTCGACGTGCGCGCGGCGATCTTTCCCGGCGACGACATCCCGACCCGGCGAGCCGAGATCGAGGCCTGCATCCGCGAGACCGCCGCCCGCAACCAGTTCCTGCGCAACGACCCGCCCGACGTCACCTATCACGGCTTCTTCGCCGAGGGGTACGAGCTGGATCAGAGCCATCCGGCGATCCCCATCCTGGAGGGCACCCACCGCCGGGTGACCGGCGAAACGCTCGACCGTCTCGCCTTCACGGCGACGACGGACGCCCGTTTCTTCGGCCTCTATGCCGGCATTCCGGGCCTGGTCTACGGGCCGCGGGCCGAGTCGATTCACGGCTACGACGAACGCGTCGAAATCGAGAGCATTCGCCGCAACACCCAGTCGATCGCCCTCTTCATCGCCGAATGGTGCGGCCTGGTCGCCGCCTAGAGTTCCGCCTCGGTTACGGCCTGTCGCACCGCCGCCTTGTCGATCGCCTCCCCGATGGCGATGCAGACCAGCCGAGCGGGGCCGCCGGCTGTCGGCTCGACCCGAGAACGGCGTCCGACGACCTGCACCGTATGCCAGCCCCCAACCCCATCTCGCACCACGCCTTTGGCACGGACCAGACCGACCTCCGCGGCGCTTAGAGTCTTGGCCAGGCGATCGACATCGACAGCATGGTCGAGTGTCAGTTCGAGCGCGGCGTGCGCGACCGTATGCTGGTGCCGAGGCGCCGGTGGCCGATCGAGGCCGGCACCGAGCAGGGCGGTCTTGTCGACCCGGGCCCATGCCGTTTCGACGAGACGGGCATCCGGCGCCGCCTCCGCCAGCCAGGTACGCGTTGCTGCCAAGTCGGCGCGATCGACCAGATCCCCCTTGTTCAACAGCAGCAGATCCGCGCTTTCCAGTTGGGCGGCGATGGTGTCCGAAAGGTAATCGTCGCGAGCCCGCGCGCGGACCGTCTCGGCGTCGGCCAGGACGACTGTGCCGTCGTGCGCATAGCCGGCCAGCAGGTGAAGGGAGCGCGCGACCTGGTCGGGAAGCGCCACACCACTCGTCTCGATCAACACATGATCGATCTCCCCCGCCAATAACTCCAAATCCATCAGGGCCGCCATCAGGTCGCTGCCATAGCTGCAACAAACGCAACCGCCGGCAATCGCGATGACCTTCTCGTCCCGGGCCTCGATCAGGTCGGCATCGATCGGCAAAGCGCCGAACTCGTTGACCAGCACCGCGAGGCGGAGGCCGTCGGCGGTGCGCAGCAAATGGTTCACCAGGGTCGTCTTGCCGGCGCCGAGATAGCCGCCGATCAGCGTTACGGGCAGCATCACCTCAGATCTCCGATGCGGCGAAGACCCGCCCGCCCTGTACCGTCCCCCAAATCCGGACGTCCTTCAGCGCTTCCGCCGCGACCTCCAGGGGATCGTCCTCCAGCACGGCGAAGTCGGCCCGCTTGCCGCACTCGATCGAGCCGATTTCACCGTCGAGCCGCATCGTATAGGCCGCACCGAGCGTAATGGTGCTGAGCGCCTCCGCCCGGGTGATGCGTTCGTGCGTGCCGAGCGTCTGCCCGCTCGCGGTCCGGCGAAACATGGCGCACCAGGCAGTGAACAGCGGGCCCAACGGCGTCACCGGCGCATCCGAATGGATCGCCATCGGCACGCCCGCATCGAGAGCGGTGCGGCAGGCGTTCATCCGCTCCGCCCGCTCCGGCCCCACAGTTGTCGCATAGTGCTGATCGCCCCAGTAGAAGTGGTGGTTGGGAAAGAGATTGACGCACATGCCGAGCTGCTTCATGCGCCGGAACTGCGCTGCATCGGCAAGCTGGCAGTGCTGCAGGGTAAAGCGATGGTCCGATACCGGATGCTGGCGCAGCGCCGTCTCCATGGTATCGAGCACCAGGGCCGTCGCCTGGTCGCCGTTGGTGTGGATATGGACCTGCACGCCCGCGGCCAGCGCCCGCTCGAAGATTTCCCCCAGTTCCTCGGGCGTCACGTACCACAGGCCGTTCGGCGCGCCGTTGTAATAACCGGGCCAGCGCAGCCTGGCCGAGAAACCCTGGATCGAACCGTCGGCGACGACCTTGACGATGCCGAGACGCAGCCGCTCGTTCCCCATATCGCGCAGCTCCTGGGCCCGGACGATCAGCGCCTCCGGCGTCAAGCCTATGAAGCGGCGCAGCGAAACGATGCGGGCGGGAAACCCATCCTCGGCGGTAACCCGCGCCATCATCTCCACCGCGTCGGCTGGCAGCTGGTTGGCGAGATCGGCCGCCGTGGTCACCCCCTTGCGAACACAAAGCCGGGCGAACTGGCGCAGGCCGTCCTCGTCGCCCGCCAGGACTTCGCGATCGAAGCCGACGTGCCGGCCGGCCGGCATCATCGCGTCCGGCCCTTTCAACTCTCCCGTCGGCAAACCATCCGGGCCGAGCACGACGCCTGGATGATCGATGCCCTCGCGCAGCAGGCCGGCGCGCTCCAACGCGACCGTATTCACGCTCATGATATGGCCGCTCGCGTGCAGCACGCCGATCGGTCGGGTTTCGGACACCCGGTCCAGCTCCGCCCGCCCACAACGCGCATCGCCGTAATAGATCGGATCGAGCGACCAGCCGGCGAGTGCCGTCTCGGCATCCGCAAGTCCGTTCTGTGCTTCCCGCAGGCGATCGATCACCGCGTCGATCGACGCCGCGCCGGCCCAGACCCGACCATCGGGATCGGTGCGATCGAAATGGCCGCAATAGACATAGCGCCAGAAGGCCCCTTCCATGGTGTGGCTATGTCCCTCGACCAGGCCCGGCATCAACACATGGCCGGCAAAGCGATCGTCAAGGTCGTAGTCGCCCCAGCCTGCCAGTTCCGCCAGCGAGCCGGCACCGAGAATGCGACCGTCGCGCACGGCGACATGGCTCGCCTGTGGCCTGGCGGGGTTCATCGTCAGGATGCGCTTGGCGGCATAGATCCGAGTCTTCGTCACCGATCCCGTCCTCGTGCAATGTCGCTGGCGATCTTGGCGTCGCAAAGCAGCGTCGGCAAGATTGTCCCCGTTGTCTGCACTGTCTAGGATCGCCGCCGGTAGAGGGGGCAACATGGCATGAACGACAGCGGCTTCGACCCGATCCTCGTCGAGGTGGTGAAGAACGAGCTTGCCGCCATCACCGAGGAAATGGCCATCGCGGTCTGGAAGACCGGCCGCTCGGCGATGATCAAGACCGGTGATTTCGCCACTGCGCTCTGTGACGGCCGGGGTCGTCTGTTGGGCCAGGGCTATGCCGCGCCCTTCCAGCTCGCCTTCCTGATCGACGTGATGGACGCCGTGATGGCGAAATACGGTGGGGATTTCCAGCCGGGCGACGTCGTCCTCACCAACGATCCCTATGCCGGCATGACGCACATGCCGGATATCGCCGTGGTCGCGCCCGCCTTCTGGGAAGGCCAGCTGGTCGCCTTCACCGTGTCCTATTCCCACCACACCGATATCGGCGGCCGCTTTCCAGGCGGCTTTTCCAGCCAGTGCACCGAAAGTTTCGAGGAAGGGCTGCGCCTGCCGATCGTGAAACTCTATGAGGGCGGGCGCCGCAACGAGGCGCTGCTGGACACGGTCCTCGCCAACGTCCGCATGGGCGAGGAATGGGTCGGCGACATGGAGGCCAAGATCGCCGGCTGCTGGCGGGGCGAGCGGGAGGTCGGCGCCCTGCTGGACAAATACGGCCTGGCGACCCTGAACGCCACGTCGGACTACCTGATCGATTTCTCCGAAACCGCGACCCGCAAGGCGATCGCGGCAATCCCGCCCGGCACCTACGTCCACGAGGATATCTTCGAGGAGGACGGCTTTGGTACGGCCGGCGTGGCGCTCCCGCTCAAGGTGACGATGACCGCCGACGGGGAAGGGCTACGGTTCGATTTCGCCGGCACCGCGGGCCAAGTGCCCGGTGCCATCAACCTGCCGATCAGCATGACCCGCGCCTGCGTCTACAGCGCGGTCAAGAGCATCGCCGACCCCGACGTGCTGACCAACGCCGGGCTCGGCCGGCCGATCGACATCCACGCGCCGGAGGGCAGCCTGCTCAATCCAACCTTTCCGGCCGCCGTCGGTGGGCGGGCGCCGCTGTTCTTCCGCTGCATGGACATGCTCTCCCGCGTGCTGGCGCAGGCCCTGCCGGAACGCGTGCCGATCCCCGGCGAGGGCGGCGATGTCCTGCACCTCACCGGCAAGCGGGCCGACGGATCCGAGTACGCCCTGCTCGATATCTTCTTCGGCGGCTGGGGCGGGCGGCCCAACCAGGACGGCATCGACGGCGTCGCCCCGATGGCCTTCGGCTCCTACGGCACAATTCCCGCGGAGTTGATGGAGCGGGAATATCCCATCGTCGTCGACGGCTTCGGCTACGTCCCCGATACCGGGGGCCCGGGCAAGTATCGCGGCTCCGCCTCGATCTACAAGCAATGGCGGTTTCTGGAACCGGGCAAGGCGATGGTGCGGACCAACCGCCTCTCGCGCCCCAACGGCGGGCTCGCGGGCGGGGGTGATGGCGGCCTGTCGAGAAATGTGCTGAGCAACGGCGAGAACCGGCGCGAGCTGCCCCTGCAGGCCCACATGCATCTCGACGTCGGGCCGGGCGACGCGGTCCATCATGTCGTCTCCGGCTCCGGCGGGCATGGCGACCCGCTGGAGCGCGATCCCGAACGGGTCCTGGCGGACGTGCTCGACGACAAGCTGACGCTCGGCGCGGCGCGGGCGCAGTACGGCGTCGTCATCGACGGGGCGAGCCTGGCGCTCGACCTCGACGGCACCGCGGCGGCGCGCGCCGCGCTCCGGACAGCGAGATAGCGCATGCGTGTCGGCTTCGATATCGGCGGGACCTTCACCGACGTCATCATCTTCCACGATGACGGCCGGCTGAGCACGACCAAGGTCCTCTCCCTGCTGGATCGCGTGGGCGAGGACATCGCGGCCTGCGTTCGCGAGGCGGGCGCGGCGGCAGGCGTCGATACCTTCGTGCATGGCACCACGATCGCCTCCAACGCGGTGATCGAGGGCACGACGGCACGGACCGGGCTGCTCACCACCCGGGGCTTTCGCGACGAGCTGGAGATGCGCGGCCAGCGGCGGCCCAATATTTTCGATACCGAGTGGAACCGCCTGCCGCCGCTGATCCCACGCCGCTGGCGTCGCGAGGTCCACGAACGGGTGCTGGGCGACGGCAACGTGGAACAGCCGCTCGATACCGCCGGCGCGGAAGCGGAGATCCGCCGGCTGCTCGGGCAAGATGTCGAAGCGATCGCCATCAGCCTGGTCAATGCCTATCTGAACGGCACGCACGAGCGGGCCCTCGCCCGGCTCGTTGCCGACATCGCCCCCGAGATGGTGGTCTGCCTGTCCTCCGAGGTGCACCCCGAAATCCGCGAGTACGAGCGCACCAGCACGACGGCGATCAACGCCTCGCTGATCCCGGTCATCCGGCGCTACCTCGACCGGCTGGAGGGGCATCTGCGGCCGTTCGGCGCGCGGCTGCTGATCATGCAGTCGAACGGCGGCATCATGTCGGCCCGCGCCGCGCGGGAGAAGCCGGCTTACATGATCGAGTCCGGTCCGGCCGCGGGCGTGCTGGCGGCGGCACGGTTTGCCCGAACCGCGGCGCTGCCCCGCGTGCTGAGCTTCGACATGGGCGGGACCACGGCCAAGGCTTGCCTGATCGAGGACGGCATGCCGTTGGAAAAGCCGGGCGGCGAAGTCGGCAGCGGGGCGACCATGACCACGCGGCTGTTCGGCGGTGAAGGCCATGCCCTGCGCGTGCCGTGGCTCGACATCGTCGAGGTCGGCGCCGGCGGCGGCTCTATCGCCTGGGTCGACGACGGCGGCGCGCTTCGCGTCGGCCCGAGGAGTGCGGGCGCCGAGCCCGGCCCGGTCTGCTATGGCCGGGGCGGTACGCAGCCGACGGTGACGGATGCCAACGTCGTACTCGGCTATATGAACCCCGACGCCATCGCCGGGGCGACACCGTCGATCGATCCCGAGGCCGCCCGGGCGGCGATTCGCACGGCCATCGCCGAACCGCTGGGACTGGACGTCCAACAGGCGGCCTACGGCATCATCCAGGTGGCGAACGCCACCATGATGCGGGCGCTGCGTGCCGTCTCGACGGAGCGGGGACGCGACCCGCGCGATTTTGTCCTGATCCCGTTCGGCGGCGCAGGCCCGATCCATGCCGCCACGCTGGCCGAGAACCTGGCCATCGCCACCGTGCACGTGCCGCTTTATCCGGGCCTGTTCAGCGCGCTCGGGCTGCTGCTGGCGGATTATCGGCATGATTACATCCGCTCGCTCGCCACGACCCTCGCGGCGTGCGAGGCGGCGACGGTCACCGAAGGCTTTGCCCGCCTGGAGACCGAGGCCTACACGGAACTGGAAGGCGAAGGCGTCGAGCGGTCCGCCGTCCGGTTCGAGCGCCGCGTCGACCTGAAATACGGCTATCAGGTTTCCGAACTCTCCCTGCCCTACGAGCCCGGACCGGGCGCCGACCTCCTCGCCCATCTCCAGGAGATCTTCACCGAGGCGCACGGGCGGGAGTTCGGCTATGTGCGCGACGACCCGGTCGAGCTGGTCAACCTGCGCCTGCGGGCGACCGCGTCGGCGGATCACCTCGACATCGAAACGCTGTCACGAGGCGGGGCCACCTCGTCGGCGCACGGCACCCGGCGCGAGGCCTACTTCGGCCCGGCCTTCGGCGCCCTCCCGACGCCGATCCATGCCCGGGCCGACCTCACCGCGGAAACGCCCGGGCCCCTCATCGTCGAGGAGGCCGATACCACCATTGTCGTGCCGCCGAACTGGTCGGCACGCCTCGGCGATTTCGGGGACCTGATCCTGGCGCGGGACGTCGCCTAGGTTTCCGGCCAGGCGCGCCGGGGCGGCGACTTGATCTCGATCTGCAGGCTGTCCTCCAGGGTTTCGTGGTAGTGCTTCACACCCGGCAGGTGGACCCAGACGTCGCCTGGTCCGGCCTCGAATTCCTCGCCGTCGATGACCACCCGCATGCGACCCGACACCAGGTAGCAGATCGACTCGTGATCGTCGTGGCTGTGCTCGGGATCGAGCATGCCCTTCGGCCGGCGGACTTCCATGAACATCATATCCCGTCCGACGAGCATCGGCGTGATCGCGAGCGCGCGCTGCAGCGCCCGGCCTTCGAGCGCCGAAACCTCGACCGTACGCGCCTCCCCGGCCTTGACGAACGGCCTGTCCGAGACCGTCATTTCCCTGTCCATCCCCACCTCCCGCGTTGCCATGATGACGTTCGGGTTTCATGATGCGCCGGCCATGAACACGAGTGAAGCAAATTCCCGACCGCTGGCCGATCGGCACGCGGTCGTCACCGGCGGCGGGCACGGCCTCGGCGCGGCGATCGCCGACGAGCTGGCCCGCCAGGGCGCCCGCCTGACCTTGCTCGGCCGTAACGCCGACCGCCTGAACGAGACCGCCGCCTGCCTTGCCGAAACGCATGGCGTCGACGTGGACGCCCGGATCGCCGACGTCACCGACGAGGCCGCCCTCGGCCGCGCCTTGGACTTCGAAGCGGGGGCGGAGCCCCTCATCCTGGTCAACAACGCGGGCATCGCCGCGGGCGGCCCGTTCGAGGCCGAGGGGCTGGAGAGCTGGCGGCGGATGCTGGAGATCAACCTGCTCGGCGCCGTCACCGCCAGCCGGGTCCTGTTGCCGGCCATGCGCCGGGCGGGCTGGGGCCGGATCGTCAATCTCGGCTCGACCGCGGGCCTGATCGGCTATGGCCACGCGGTCGCCTATACCGCATCCAAACATGCGCTCGTCGGCATGACCCGGGCCCTGGCCTTGGAGCTGGCGCGGACCGGCATCACCGTCAACGCAGTCTGCCCCGGCTATGCCGATACGGAAATGGGTCAGGCGGCCGTGAGTAATCTGGTGAGCGACAAGCGCGACGAGGCCGAAGCCCTTCGCCTGCTGGTCCGCCGCAACCCGCAGGCCCGGCTGATCGAGCCGGCCGAAGTCGCCGCCACCGTCGGCTGGCTGGTCGGGCCCGGCACGCAGTCGGTCACCGGCCAGGCGATCGCCATCGCAGGCGGAGAAGTCACATGAGCCTCATCGAATTGAAGGTCGCGGAACGGCTGCACAAGGAGTTCCTCACCGGCCTGTTGCTGCACCTGCTGATGCGCCACGGTGAGCCGGCCGGCACCGAGCTGATCTTTCAGCTGTTCCGCCGCCAGCACGAAGAAAAATTCCTGGCCGGCCTGAAGACGCTGGGCCTGGACGCCCTGCCGCCCGCCCAGGCCTGCGCCCAGTTCATCTATCTCGCCAACAAGGTCGGCGGCGTGAAGGTGGAATATGCGGCGGAAAGCGCGCGCAAGGCCTGGGTCCGCTATCCCCCGCCGCGCTGGATCTACGAGGGCCCGGCGATCTGCGCTATCCCCCGCGAGACCTCGATCGCCTTCATGCGCGCCTTCCACGCGCGCTGCGGCGTCAGCCTGGGCAACCCCCGGCTCGGCTTCGTCTGCACCGGCATCACCGTCGACGGCGTCGACGGCCTGACCGGCTATTTCATCGAGGAGGATCGCCCGCTCGAGGAATACGAGCGCCTGCGCTTCCGCCCGCACGAACGCCCGCCGCCATTCGATCCCGGCGCCATGCCGCCGGTCCCCTGGGACGAGGCGCGCGGCGCCAAGGCGCGGCGGAACTACGCGGTGCAATATGCCCGCATGGCGTTGCCGGTCCTGGTCGACATCCTGGGCGAGAACCGCGCCGTCGCCGTCGGTAACCGCGCGGCGAAGCTGGTCGGCATGCAGCTGCAGGACGAGATCCGCGAAATCCTGGGCGTCGCCGAAGACCCGGTGGGCTTCCGCGCCTGCCTGCTTGCGCTGCTACGCGGCACCGGCGAAGACCCGATCGAGAACGGCGACGAAATCCGCGTCGCCAACCTCCGCGTCCTCGACGTCGGCGCACCCACCACGGACATCGTCCGCTTCCGCATCTGGAACGGCCTGATCGAGGGTGCGGCGGCCATGCACAAAACAATCGTCGCCGCCCGCCCCGCCGGCGACGGCTGGGTCTGGCGGCTCGGCTGACTCAGTACCGCTTGCCCTGGTCCGCGTCGACGCCGTCGTAGAGCAGGCCGCGCTTGATATCGGCATCGGCCGCGCAGAGGGCGAAGTCGGTTTCCGTCAGGCGGGCGGCGGGCGGTTCGGCGATCCTGAAATGGCCGAAGCGGTCTTCGCCCTGAACGAGGGCGACCAGGGATTTGGCACCATTGTTCTGCCGCATCGAGGGCTTGATGTAGCGGATGGCGGCGCCGACCCGCCGGTTGCTCGTCCGGTTGGGGCCGGACGAGTGGAAGAGGTGGCCGTGATGCAGCGAGGCCTGGCCCGGCTGCAGCACGATGTCCGCGGCCTCGGCCTCGTCGACCTCGACCGCGATCTCTTGTCCCCGGCTCAACAGGTTGTCCTCGGCGAAGGTGTCGTTGTGCGGCACCAGATTCTGACGATGGCTGCCGGGGACGAAGCGCATGCAGCCACTTTCCAGTGTCGAGGGGGAGAGTGCTACCCAGGCGGTGACCTCCTCGGCGTCGTCGAGGCCCCAATAGGTCAGGTCCTGGTGCCAGCTGACGATATGCGGCGTGTTCGCCTCCTTGATGAACAGCCCGCCGCTCCAGACCATGAGGTCGGGACCGAGGATCGACTCGGCCGCGGCCAGCAACACGGGATGGCGGACTATGGCATCGAAAGACGGCAGCAGCCGATCGGGGTAGGAGCGCAACAGCCCCAGCCGATCCGGTGTCGAGGCGAGTTCCGCCTCCCCCGCCTCCAGGTCCGCCCGCACCGCACCGGCCTCCGCCGCGCTCATCACGTCGATCGGGAAAACGAAGCCGTCCCGCGCATAGGTTTCCGCGATATCGCCCGTTGGCGCCGTCCGCGCCGCGCTCGTTGCCACCGTCATCGTTCGAATCCTTTTCGCCTCGCCGGCCCATTGCGGTCGCCCGCAAGGTGGAGAATATCCAATCATGTGTAAAATCGATAGTTTGGATGCGATGCCATCGGTAATTTGGATACTGAATTATGCGCCTGAACGGCTTCGACCTGAACCAGATCGTCTGCCTGCATGCCCTGCTGACCGAGCGCAGCGTCACCCGGGCGGCGGAACGAGTCCATCTCAGTCAATCGGCGATGAGTGCCGTGCTGGCACAGCTCCGCCGTCACTTCGAGGATCCGCTGTTGGTCCGCGCCGGCCGCAGGTTGGTCGCCACGCCCTTCGCCCGTTCCCTGGTCGAACCTGCCGGCCAGCTCATCGAGCAGGCCCGCGCCTTCACCGCGCTCGCCCCCGGACAAGTCCCGGCGACGATCGAACGGGAGCTGCGGATCGTCGCCTCCGACTATCTCATGGCGGTCTGCCTGGCCGAGGCCATCCGTCGTGCGGGCGTGGAGATGCCCAACCTGCGCTTCGATATCCTGCCGCTCACCGCCACATCCGCGGATGGGCTGCGCGTGGGCGATGTCGATCTGCTGCTGGCCGGCCAGGCCTTCACTGTCGCCCAGCCGCCGGACGCGCTGGTGCTGGAGGACCGTTTCGTCTGTCTCGCCTGCGCCCGCCACGGCCCGACGGGCGAAGACATCACCGCCGAAGATTATCTGGCCCGCCGCCATGTGGCGGTACGGTATTTCGAGCATCGCATGGCCTTCGAGGACGAAGAGGCGATCCGTCGCCACGGCCTGATGCGGCCGCGCCATGTGACGGTCTGGTCCTATCTGCTGGTCCCCCAACTGATCTGCGGCACGGCGATGCTGGCGACGGTGACGCGGCGCATCGCCGAGCGCCTGGTGGAACGCTGGCCGGTCAAGCTGCTGCCCTTCCCCCTCGAACAGGACAGCGTCCGGGTCTATGCCTACTGGCATCAAAGCCGAAGCGACGACCCGGTGCTGGCGCGCTTCATGCAGATCCTCGCCACCGTCGTCGACCCGGGTCCCGCCGGGCGCGAGCCGCTGGCGCCCGATCCCCTGCCATCCTAAGCTCGGCCCGAAGGCGCAACACGGGAGAACTTCGCCATGGCCGACCTGCCCCCGATCCCGACGCTCGGCGTCGGCAGCCACGCGACGCCCGGTTGGCTGTTCCTGTTCCGCGAGCGGATGCGCGACGGCCGGCTCGGCCCGGACGATATCGACGAGGCCTTCGAGGACGCGACCCGCGCGGCGATCGCCGACCAGGTCGACGCCGGGATCGACATCGTGTCCGACGGTGAGTTGCGGCGCATGCGCTTCGTCTACGAGATGTACGACCGGATCGACGGCATGGACCGCCACCCGCCGACCCGGCGCCTCGGCCTGCCGGGCTACGACCGCGCGCCGTCCTTCTTTGCGGTCGACCGGCTGCGGGCGCCCCGCGGCCTCGGCCTGGTGGAGGAGTTCGAGCAGCTCACCCGGCTCTGTCCCGATCGGCCGTTGAAGATCGCCTTTCCCGGGCCGCTGACCTTCGCCCGCAATATTGCGCCCGATCCCGCCTACGCCTCGCTCGACGCCCTGATGGACGACCTCGTCGCCATCGCCCGGGCCGAGGTCGAGGCCCTGGCGGCGGCAGGCGCCGACTTCATCCAGCTGGACGAACCTGGCTTCGCCAATCCGCCCGAAGGCCTGTCGATCGCGGCCGGCGCCGACGTCGTCAACCGCGTGCTCGACGGCTTCGAGGACCGCGCGGCCCTGCATGTCTGTTTCGGCAACAACGCCAGCCGACCCTATGTGCGGCGCGACTTCGCCCGCCTGTTCCCCGGCATGGACCTCGTGCGCGCCAAGACCCTGCTGCTGGAATTCGCCAACCGCGAGATGGCCGACCTCGATCGCCTCGCCGAGCTTCCCCCCGATTGCCGTATCGCCGCCGGCGTCATCGACGTGAAGAGCTTCCATGTCGAAACGCCGGACGAGGTGGCGGAGCGGCTGCGCCGGGTCCTCGAATATGTTCCGGCCGACCGTTTGATGGCGACCACCGATTGCGGCTTCTCCGCCCTGCCCCGCTGGCTCGCTAAAGACAAGCTGAAGGCGCTCGGCGAAGGCGCGCGGATCGTCCGGGGGGAGCTTTGACGTCGCTCGGGCTCGGGCCCGGTCGGTAGCCCCGCGACCACGGCGCGGATGAGGGAAACGCTACGTCCCATGGCCGAAGGACGCGTACACAGAAGGCTCGCGGCGATCCTTGCCGCCGACGTCGTCGGTTACTCCCGTCTCATGGAGGCGAATGAGGCCGACACGCGCGCGCGCTTCAATGCCCATCTCGGCAACCTGATCGAACCCGCCATCGCGCACCGGGAAGGCCGGATCGTAAAGACTCTCGGCGACGGCCTATTGGCCGAGTTCGCCAGTGTCGTCGATGCCGTGCAATGCGCCGTCGAAATCCAGACGGAAATGGCGAAGCGCAATCTCGACGAGGCGCGGGACCGTCGGATGGATTTCCGCATCGGCATCAATCTCGGCGACATCATCGTCGAAGGCGACGACATCCATGGCGACGGCGTGAACGTGGCGGCACGACTGGAAGGCCTGGCCGAGCCCGGCGGGATCTGCATGTCGCGCGCCGCCCGGGACCAGGTTCGCGACAAGCTCGGATACGAGCTTGAGGACATGGGCGAGGTCGAAGTGAAGAACATTTCGCGCCCCGTCCACGCCTTTCGGGTTCTGCGAGACGGCGCGACCGGTAGCCTCGCCGGGAACGCCCCCGTGGCGGGTCGTTGGCGCGCCCTTGTCGCCCTATTTGCTGCCGCCATAGTCACCGCCGCCGGCCTTTGGTGGTGGCAACCCTGGCGGGAAACGGTCGATGCCGCCCGGCCGGACCGCTTTGCCCATGCGCTCCCCGACCGTCCCTCCGTCGCCATCATGCCGTTCGCCAATCTTTCCGGCGATCCGAAGCAGGACTATTTCGCCGACGGCTTTACCGAGGATGTGATCACCAACGTCGCGCAATCCAAAGAGCTCTTCGTCATCGCCCGCAACTCCACCTTCACCTACAAGGGGCGCGCCGTGAAGGTCGGGACCATCGCCGAGGAACTCGGGGTGCGCTACGTTCTCGAAGGCTCGATGCGGCGGATCGGCGAAACCGTCCGGATCACCGCGCAGTTGATCGACGCCACCCGCGGCACGCATGTCTGGGCAAAGAAATACGACGAGCCGATCGGCAAGCTGTTCGATGTCCAGGACGAGTTGAGCCGGCAAATTGCCGCGACGCTCGTAACGAACATCCAGGCGGCCGATCTCGCCAAGGCGTCGCAAAAGCGCCCGAAGGACCTCTCCGCCTACGACTATGTGCTTCAGGCGCGCGCCCGCTGGGACGTGCCGAACCGGGACGCGAAGGCGGAGGCGCGCGCACTCGCCGCGCGCGCCGTCGCCATCGATCCGACCTATGCGCCCGCCTACGCCATTCTCGGAACCACGTTCAACGGGGCCTATATCCGGCAATGGGAGGGGCCCGAAGCCCTCGAGCGGGCCTATGAAGCCGCGCGCAAGGCCGTCGAGCTGGATCCTCTGTCCTCGGTCGCGCACGAACTGTTGGGACGCGTGCTTCTGCGCCGCAAGCAGCACAACGCCGCCGTCGTCGCCATCGAGAGGGCAATCGCCCTCAACCCGAACCGGGCGGACCATTATGCCAGCCTCGCCGACGTGCTGACCTTCGCCGACCGGCCGGACGAGGCGATCGAGTTGCTGCGGAAGGCGATGCGCCTGGACCCGTTCTATCCCTCGCGCCACGATATGTATCTTGGTCGGGCCTACTATTTCTCCAAGCAATTCGACAAGGCCGCGACACAGCTTGAAACCTGTGCCGCACGGGGACCGAAGTTTGTCCCTTGCTATATGTTCCTGGCACCGGCCTACGCGGCGCTCGACCGGCCCGCGGACGCCGATCGCACGACGGCGACGCTGCTCGAATTGGCCCCGCAGTTCTCGATTCCGACCTCGGTCGAGGGGCATTTGCCGTTTGTCCCATCGGCAATGCGGTTTTATGTCGACGGTCTCCGCAAGGCCGGGGTATCGGAATAGCAACAGTGCGCTTCCACAACAGCGTCGAAGCGGGAGACGAAGCAGCTCATGGCATACCATCTCTACAACAGGCTCGGCTCCGGCGGGTTCGCGGTCGAAGTCGCCTTGCGGCTCGCGGACGCCGCCTTCGAGCTGACGGAAATCGAGTCCAAAAAGGACACGCAGCTGCCGGAGAGTTTTCGCGAGATCAATCCCTGGCGTCAGGTGCCGGTGCTGATCCTGCCCGATGGCTCGATGATGACGGAGACGTCGGCGATTCTAATCCATCTCGCCGTCTGCCATCCGGAGAAGCCGCTGGGCCCGCCGCCCGGCACCTCGGCACATGCGCAGTTCATGCGCTGGCTGGTCTTCGCCAACGTGAACGTCTACGAGGGTTTGCTGCGGGTGCCGTATCCAGGCCGTTTCACGACGGATCCGGGAGGCCACGACGGCGTGCGCGACGCCGCCGGACGGCGGGTCGGCGAAGCGCTGGGCATCGTAGAGGATGCCCTACAGGCGGGCCCGTTCATGCTGGGGCAAACCATGTGCGTGCTGGACGTCTATCTCGCCATGCTCTTCATTTTCCACCCCGACAAGCGAAGCTTCCCGCGCCTGACGGCGCTGCAAGACGGCGTGAAGAATGATGCGGTGGCGGGCCCCGTCTGGCGCCGGCATTACGGCGATCGATAGGGCCCTCAAACGAAGGCCAGCAGCCGCGCGGGCGTCTCCACGATGATGCGCTGGATCTCGGCTTCGCTGAAGTCGCGCCGCCGCATCAATGGCAGCACGTTGCGGAAGATATGGCCGTAGCCGTGACCGCCGAATTCCTGCAAGCGCGAGCGGTAGCAGATGTCATGGCTGATGACGACCTGGTCGAGGTGGCCGCGCTCGATCAGGCGTCGGATCATGCGCAGGCGGATGGCGTCGTTCGGCATGTCGAAGCGCAGGTTCAGCGCATAGAGCGATTGCTCCTGCCCGAACAGGTCGAATTCGATGACGCAACCGGTGTCGGCCAGGCGCAACAGCTTGTCGTAATCGGCAATGGTGCGGTCGATATGGCTGATGATCAGGCGGGAGGTATCGCCGCCGTGTGCCCGGACGAAGTCGGCGACCTCCTGCGGCTGGTCCTCGTCGCGGCCCGGGTGAACGTTCAGTGCCGCGCCGGTCTCCCGCTGGGCGATCAGCGCCCCCGCCATTACCCGCTTTTCCAGATCGGTCCAGGGCGACTGGCAGCCGATTTCACCGATGATGCCGGCGCGGACGTCCGTATCCCAGGCGCCCTCGACCAGCTGCGCGACGATCTCACGCGCAAAGCTGTCGACCGAACGATCCCGGTTCGCCGGATCCTGGTATTCGTCGACGTAATGGCCGGAGCCCATCACGATGTGCACGCCGGTCTCCCGGCTGATGGCGGCAAGACCTTCAGGGTCCGGCTTCAGACCGCCGACCGAGAGTTCGACGATGGCCTGCCCACCGGCGTCCTTCATCCGCGCGACCTCGGCGATCGCCACGTCGCGGTCGAAGAACACCAGATTGTTGGGCGCCTTCACCGCGCCGTAGTTGATGTCGAAATATTCGCAAGGACAGAGCGGGGGGCCCTGGTCCGGGTCGGCCTGCATCGACGGTGTGCGAATGTCCCAAAGCAGATGCTCGTGCATCAGCGTCGGGCCAAGGTCGCCGGGCTCGATCAGGCCGGCGACGGTTTGGATCTTCCCGCGCAGCGCGTCCCGCGAAAGTGGCATGGGCCTACTCCTGAATCACGATCACCATGCGGCGATCTACGCCGACGGCCTCTCGATCAAACGCCCCGTGATGGGGTCATAGTCGCCGGGCGGCGTCATGCCTTCCGGCTTTTCCAGGTGGCAGGGAACATCATCGGCGACGTTCACCCAGCGCTGTTTCCCGGACAGGCAGATGTGCATCTTCGGATCGAACAGGTCGGGATCGTCGAGGGCGCCGACCAGGATGCCGTGCAGCGCACTGCTCACTCGCTCGAAAAAAAGGGACGAGCCGCAGTCACCGCAGAAATGGCGAATGCCCGTCGTGCTCGAGCCATAGGTGCGGGCCTCCCCTTTCGTGACCGTCAGATCGTTCGACGACACGAACATCAAGCCCATGAAGGCGGCGCCCGAGGCCCGCTGACACATCCGGCAATGGCAGACGAGGCTATGGACCAGCGGGCCGGCCGCATGGAAGCGAATGGTCCCGCACAGGCAGCCGCCGCTCGCAGCGATCATCGTCCCCATCTCGCCCTCTCAAACGCGGTAGCCGGTGCCCTCGGCGCGTTCCAGTTGGCGCAGGATGGCCGGCCATTCGAGGCCGACCTGGATGTTGCCGCCGGGGCCGTACATGTTGCGGCCGATCTCCCGCGTCCGTGTCAGTGTCTCCTCGGAGAGCGGTTGCAACTCCGCGCCCCCGGTCATCGCCGTGATCTGCAGGCGGCAGGCGTTCTCGATCCGGTACATCCAGACGAACGCTTCGCCCATCGTCTCACCGACCGTCAGCAGGCCGTGATTGCGCAGGATCAGGATCCGCCGGTCGCCGAGATCGCCGACGATGCGCGGCTGCTCGTCCGCATCCAGTGCCGGCCCCTCATAGTCGTGATAGCCGACCCAGTCCCAGAGCGTCAGCGCCTTCTGCGAGACCGGCAGCAGGCCACCTTTCTGCATCGCCACCGCCGTGCCGTATTGGGCGTGGGTGTGCATGACGAAGTGCAGCTCCGGGCGGGCCATGTGGATGGCGCCGTGGATCACGAAGCCGGCGAGGTTCATGGAGTACTCACTCTCCGTCAGCACGTTGCCGTCGCGGTCGACCTCGATCAGCGAGGACGCGGTGATCTCGTCGAATAGCATGCCGAAGGGGTTCAACAGGAAGGTGTCGTCGCGCTTGCCCGGCACCCGGGCGGAAATGTGGGTGTTGTTGAGATCGGTCCAGCCCCAGAGCGCGCAGAGCCGGTAGGCCGCCGCAAGGTCGCAGCGGACCTGCCATTCCGCATCCGAAAATCCCTCCGGCCGGTCCCCGGCCCCGACATCGGCATAGTTCACCGCCATGGCTTGCGCCCTCCTTCTCAAACGTCCACGTAAACCGCGATTGCGGCGCTCGCCAGGATGGCGACGCCGTCTCCCTCCTCGTCCGGCACATCGAGGCCGCCCTTGCGCACCTCGACCGTCACCTGGCCATGCGGCAGCGCCGCGCGCACCGCCGCCTCGTCGACCCGGTCCGGCCGGGCGACGCCGATGGTGACGTGCACCCGCATGTCGGCGGCCTTCAGGCCGAGACTGCCGAACAGGCTGAGCGAGGAATGACGCAACGCATCCTCCACCGCGCGGGTCGCCGCCTTGGTGTAGTCGCCGGCATGCAAATTGTTGGAGGCGCCGAGTTCCAGAATGATCCGTTGTCCCTGCATCACGCGCCCTCCTCCGGCAGATCGAGGCGGACGATCGCCGCGGCATGGGCGATGATGGTGACGTCCGTGCCGGCGGCGTTGGGGATTTCCAGCCCGCCTTCCTCGACATGCACCGTGCCCCGCCCGTGCGGCAGCACCGCCTGGATCCGTTCCGGGTCGACCTCGCCGGGTCGCGGCACGCCGATGCGGACCTCGACCTGCATGTCGTCCGCCGACAAACCGAAAGGCGCCCCGATGGTGAGCGAGTTGTGCCACAGCGCGTCGCGCAACGCCCGCTCCGCCGCCTTGGTGCAGTCGCCGCCCCTGATGTCGGTGCCCATGCCGAACTCGACCACCATGCGTTTCAACGCCATTGCCACCTCCGATGTTGCCTCGGGCAAAGCTATAGCGGTTTCGCCGCAACGACGCATCCACTAGGATCGCCGCCACAACGCGTGGGAGGGCGACATGGCGGCGAGATCGACGAACCGGGACTGGCTGGATCAGGTGGTCGAGGAGACCTTGGAACCCGATCTGCCGATCATCGACCCCCATCACCATCTCTGGGAATTCCGGCACGAGCGGGCGGCGCATTGCTATCTGCTGGACGAGCTGCTGGAGGACATCAACGCCGGCCACAATATCGTCAAGACCGTCTTCATCGAGTGCGGCGCCATGTTCCGCGAGGGCGCCGGTTCCAAGTGGGAGGTTCTGGGCGAGACCGAGTTCGTGAACGGTGTCGCCGCGATGAGCGCGTCCGGCCTCTATGGGCCCTGCCGGGTCGCCGCCGGCATCGTCGGGCGGGCCGACCTGCAACTCGGCGCGGAAGTCGGCGAGGTTCTGGACGCCCTGATCGCCGCCGGTGGCGGGCGGTTCCGCGGCATCCGCCACCAGTGCACCTGGCACGAACATCCCGACATCCCGAACGGCCGCAACGATCCGCCGGCCCATGTCATGGCGGACGCCAAGTTCCGCGAAGGCTTCGCCGAGCTGGCGCCGCGCCGGCTGAGCTTCGAGGCCTGGTGCTATCACACGCAGATCCGCGACGTGATCGACCTCGCCCGCGCCTTCCCCGACACCACGATCATTCTCAATCACTTTGGCGGCCCCCTCGGCATCGGCCCCTATGTCGGCAAGCACGACGAGATCTTTCCCGGCTGGCAAGCCGACATCACGGAACTGGCGCGCTGCCCCAACGTCGTCGCCAAGCTCGGCGGCCTGGTCATGGAGCTGAACGGCTTCGGCTGGCACGAACGCGACCGCCCGCCCGGCAGCGCCGAGTTGATGGAGACGAACCGCCGCTGGTTCGAGCACACGATCGAGGCCTTCGGGCCGACGCGGTGCATGTTCGAATCCAACTTCCCCGTGGACATGGTGTCGTGCAGCTACAACGTGCTGTGGAACTCGTTCAAACGGCTGGTCGCCGGCGCCGGCGTCGCGGAGAAGACGGACCTGTTCCACGACACCGCGCAGCGGGTCTACCGCCTCACCGATTGAACATAGAACCCCTGGAGACACGACATGCTTTTGGTTGGCCGTACCGTTTCGCCCTTCGTCCGTCGCACCGTCGTGGTGCTAAAGCAGCTGGGCGTCGACTATGATGAACTGCACCTCTCCACTGCCGACGACCTGGAGGCGATCCTGGAGAAGAACCCGGTCGGCCGGGTGCCGGCGCTGATCCTGGACGACGGTGAGACCATCGTCGACAGTCAGGCGATCATCGAGCACCTGCTGGAAACGGCCGGCCCGGACAATGGCCTGATGCCGGCCTCGGGCGCGGCCCGGCGCAAGGTCCGCAATCTGTCGGCGATCGCCACCGGCGCCATGGAGAAGGGCGTCTCCTCGTCCTACGAGCGCAACCGGCGGCCCGAGGACAAGATCTACCAGGGCTGGGTCGATCGGGTGGACAGCCAGGCGGCCTCCGCCCTGGCAGCGCTGGAGACGGCGGCCGAGACGGCGGGCGACGGCTGGCTCGCGGGCGAAACGATGACGCTCGCCGACATCGACGCCGCCATCGCCTATCAGTTCATCAAAGGCGCTGCCCCCTACCTGATGGAAGGCGGTGGCTATCCGGCATTGGCCGCCCTGGTGGAGCGGATCAAACCCCTGCCCGCCTACGACGCCAGTCGCTGGCGCGGCTAGGCGGACGCGGGCCATGTGGTCGCGAAACGCCCTCACCGAGCGGCTCGACCTCGAATGGCCGATCCTGCAGGCGCCGATGGGCTCCAACAGCACGCCGGCGCTGGCCGCGGCGGTGAGCAATGCCGGCGGCCTCGGCGGGCTCGGCATGTGGGGCGCCACACCGGCGGAGGCGGAGCGGCGCATCGCCGGCTTTCGCCAGTTGAGCGGCGGGGCGATCAACGCCAACTATCCGCTGTGGGCGGATCCGGGTGATCTCACCGGCACCGGCGAGGAGATGCGCGAGCGCCTGCGCGGCCTGTTCGACGCGGCGGGCGTCGACGAGATGCCGGAGCCGCACTCCACGGCCGGTGAAATCGACAGCGACTATCTCGCCACCCTCTGCCGCCTGAAGCCGGAGGTGATCAGCTTTCACTTCGCCCTGCCGCCGCCCGACGATCTGGCGGCCTTGCAGGCGGCGGGCAGCTACATCATCGCCAGCGCCACGACCGTGGCGGAGGCCCGCGAGCTGGCGGCGCGCGGCGTCGATGCGGTCATCGCCCAGGGGGCGGAGGCGGGCGGGCATCGGGGCACCTTCAGTGGCGTCGACATGGCGCAGCAGCCGGGCTTGATGTCGCTGCTGCCGCAGGTCGTCGACGCGGTCGCGGTGCCGGTGATCGCGGCCGGCGGCATCGCCGACGGGCGGGGTATCGCCGCGGCGATGATCCTGGGCGCCAGCGCCGTACAGATGGGCACCGCCTTCCTCGGCGCCGAGGAAGCCAACGTCCTGCCGGAACATCGAGACGCGCTTCGCCGGGCCGACGACGCCTCGACGATCGTCAGCGCCGTCGGCTCCGGCCGGCCGGCCCGGGTCATCCGCAACCGGCTGGTCGACGACCTCTCCCCGGCGGAGCCCCTGCCCTTCCCCTCGCAATTGAGCGTGACCAAGGCGCTCGCCGGCACCGGTGATGCCGACTTTGCCATTCTGCATTCCGGCCAGTCGGCGGCGCTGACCCGTGACCTGCCGGCAGCCGACCTGGTCCGTGCCCTGGCGGACGAGACGAGCCGGCGCCTGGCGGCGTTCCGCTGAGCCGTCAGCCCGCGGCGGCGAGCGGGCCTTTCAGCAGTACCCCCGGCACAGCCCCCGTCGCCTCGCCGTCCTCCATCGTCACCTCGCCGCCGACGACGGTCCACGCAATCCCTTCGGCCTTCTGCACCAGGCGCCGGGCGCCGCTCGGCAGATCGCTCTCGACGGTCGGCAGGCGCGGCTTCACGCCCGCTTCGTCGAAGACGACGAGATCGGCGACGTAGCCGGTACGGATCAGGCCTCGGCCCTCCAACTCCCAGGCCGAGGCGTTGTCGAAGCTCAGCATGCGCACGGCCTCCTCCAGCGTGAAGGCCTGGCGGTCGCGCACCCAGTAGCTCAGCATGTGCGTCTGAAGGGAGGCGCCCATCTCCTGGCAAACGTGCGCACCGGAATCGGAGAAGGTGGCGAGATTGCGCGGGTGGCGCAGCATGCCGAGGATATCGTCCGGCTTTTCGTTTACCAGCGGCTGCACGAAGACCTGGTTCTCGTTCTCCAGGCAGAGGTCGATCATCACCTCGACCGGATGCTGGCCGCGCGTGCTCGACAGATCTTCGATCGAGGGATCCTTCCAGTCGACGTCGAGCATGGCATAGAGGCCCGCGTAGTCCAACTTGCGCGGGTCCGTCGTCGCCGCACCTCCGCCCTGGAACATGCCCGCGTCGCGCGGCTTCATCTTCTCTTCGTCGGCGACGAGGCGGCCGCGCACCTCGGGATCGGCGAGGCGGCGGCGCTGTTCGTCCAGCGGCAGCTCACGCAATTCGCGCCAGGCCGGCAGGACGTCGAAGGGCAGATAGGATTTCAGGCTGAACAGCGCGTTGATCGAACGCGTCGTCGTCTGTCCCCACATCCGGCCGCCCTTGGCCACCGTGTCGTCGATATAGTCGAGCTGGTATTGCCAGGGGTTGGGATCGACGCCCTGCGCCGTGGCGATGGTGCCGAACATGATCGGCCGGCCGCTCGCGAGTGCGATCTCCTGCAGCCGGGCGAGAAACTCACGCTGCGCAGCACCGCCCGAAACGTCGGGGCCGATCTGGAAGATCCCGGCATTGAGATCGGCCATCTGTCCCACCAGATGGGCGAGCTCGCGCCAGTCGGCGATGCGGCTCGCCACCGGGGTCTGGTCCGGCGTGATGTGGGTGGTCGCCCGTGACGAGGAAAAGCCCATGGCGCCGGCCTTCACCGCCTCGGCCACCGCATTCCCCATGACCGCGAGGTCGTCGTCGGTCGCGATCTCGCTCAACGCCCGTTCGCCCATGGCATACATGCGGAGCGCGGAATGGCCGATATAGGCGCCGTAGTTGATGCCTTTCGGCAGGCTTTCCACCTTGGCGAGGTATTCGGGGAAGGTCTCCCAGGTCCAATCGATGCCGGCCATCATGGCCTCGGTCGGGATGTCCTCCACCGCCTCCAGGCAACGGGCGAACCATTCACGCTGGTCGGGCGGACAGGGCGCTAGCGCAAAGCCGCAATTGCCCATCACCACGCTGGTGACGCCATGCCAGCACGAACAGCTGCCGAGCGGATCCCAGGCGACCTGCGCGTCCATGTGGGTATGGCCGTCGATGAAGCCCGGCGCGACGATCATGCCCTCGGCATCAAGGGTCTTCTCAGCCGGCGTGCGAATGCGGCCGATTTCGACGATCCGTCCGCCTTTGACACCGACGTCCGCGCGGTAGCGCGGCAGGCCGGAACCGTCGACCACCGTGCCGTTGCGAATGAGCAAATCCAACGTCATCGTTCCCTCTCCCCTGAATTCCGATCGGGCGGGGAACATCGTCCCCGAGGCACCGTCGGATGTCCAGTAGAGGGAGTGGCCTCGAAGCCGAAGGGGGCGGGCTCAGCCGGCGGCGGCGAGCGGTTCGTCGGCGACCTCGACTTCGGTCACGACCCGGTTGCGCCCCGTTTCCTTGGCGCGGTAGAGGCCGGCGTCCGCCCGGTCGACCAGATCGCCTAAAGGCTCGCCGAGGCGATATTGGGCGACGCCGATCGAGAAGGTCACGCTGCCGAAGCTCTTGCCGCTCTTGGTGTCTTTCAATTCGGCACCGGCCATGCGGACGCGAAGCTGCTCGGCGACCACCGCGGCGGCCTCCAGCTTGGTGTTGGGCAAGATCACCGCGAATTCCTCGCCGCCGTAACGCGCGGCCAGGTCCTGGCCCTTAACGCCGTCCTTCATGGTCCGCGCCACCACTTTGAGCACGGAATCGCCGACCGTGTGCCCGTAAGTGTCGTTGAAGGCCTTGAAGTGGTCGATGTCCAGCAGGAACAGCGTCAGATCGGCACCGGACTCCATGGCCTGGGCCGCCTCGTCGCGCAGGCGCTGGTCGAAGCATTTTCGATTGGCGAGACCGGTCAAGCCGTCGGTCAACGCCTCGGCACGGACCAGGTTGAGGCTCGTCCGCAGCTCTTCGATCTCTTGCGTCGCCGTGGCCAGATCCTGCTCGAGGACGCGGCTCTTCTCGACGACGCTTTCCGTCTCCTGCATCATTTCGCCGACCAGAGTCTTCACCCGTTCCGGCGCCATCGCATCCAGGTCGTCCGAGTAGCCGGCGAGTTTGCGGCCGTATTCTCCCTGATCCTGGGTGGCCTGCTCGACACTCTGCCGCACCTTGCCGATCTGCCGCTCCAACGCCACGCCGGCATTGGCGACCTCCGCGACCTCGTCGTTGGCGACGAAGAAGCGAGTGAAGATTTCCTCGTTGCGCTCCGGCGTGAAGGAGGCATGGTTGGACAACAGGATATCCAACGCCTTCTTCAATTGCGGCTCGCTGCCCCGACAGTATTCGTACCAGACCAGAAAATTCGACGGGGTCGGCGGAATCTCATGCTCATGCATCAATTGCATGGCTTCGTCCGACAAGCTGGTTGCGCGCCCGAGATTTTCTATCTGATACATGACTTGACCGATTCCTCCGAACTCCGGGCGCGCGGCGCCCGCCGTGCTTCCCGCCTGTGGCGCAATGGCGTTTCGGAGACTCTGCCGTGCAATCCTTTTGCATTTGTTAACGCGCGGCGATTCCGGGCTTTATCGCGGTGAATTCGCGTCTTTGCTATGCTCACTCGTCTGTTTCACGGGTCTAGGAAGGGCCTTGCCATGAGAATCGAAGCCATCGAAGCCATTCCGATTCGCGTTCCTCTTTCGCGCACCTTCGGCGGCAGCGTCTATGCGATGTCGACGCGCTGCACCGTCGTCACCCGCCTGCAACTCGCCGACGGCACCCGGGCGGAGGTCTATAACGGCGACAACCGCCACCATGGGACCGAGGTCGCGAACCTGGCGGCCGAGGTCCTCGCCCCGCTCGTCATCGGCGAGGATGTCCGCGACTGGCGCCGCCTGCACCAGCGGATGTGGGACCTGGTGCCCGGCGCGGCGATGGCGCCCAAGCATCTGCTGGAGGCGATCGCCTGCCTGGATACCGCGATCTGGGATGCAAACGGGCGTCTGTCGGGCGTGCCGGTAGCGCAGCTGCTCGGCGGGGCCGCCACCTCGCTGCCGATCGTCTCGATCGGCGGCTACTACGAGGAAGGCAAGACCCTCGGCGACCTTGGTGCCGAGATGCAGATGCTGCAAGCCCGCCACATGGGCGGCTGCAAGGTCAAGGTCGGCGGCCTCTCGGCGGAAGCCGACGCCGAACGCGTCGCGGCGTGCCGTGAGGCGGCCGGGCCCGACTTCATGCTGGCGGTCGATGCCAACCGCGCCTGGGACCGGCGCGAGGCGATCCGTTTTGCGCGACTGGTCGAGCCGCTGGACATCGCCTGGTTCGAAGAGCCTTGTCATTGGTTCGACGATGTCGGTGCCATGGCCGATGTCCGTGCCGCCACCACCATCCCGATCAATGCGGGTCAGAGCGAGATCAGCCCGCACGGTGTGCGCCGTCTGGTCGATGCCGGCGCCGTCGACGTCGTGAACTTCGATGCGTCCGAGGCCGGCGGCATCTCCGCCTGGCTCGACGCCGCCGCTCTCTGCCGCCTGGCCGACGTTCACATGACCCATCACGAAGAGCCGCAGATCGCCCTGCATCTCCTGGCCTCGACGCCGAACGCCGTCTGCGTCGAATGTTTCGCAGATCCCGAGCGCGATCCCGTGTGGGACCGCCTCGACCTCGACGCCCCCCGGCCCCTCGACGGTCGGCTGGCCCTTTCGGACCGGCCCGGCTTCGGCATGCGGCTCGACGAGGAGATGATCGAGCGCTACCGGATCTAGTTTTCTTCCGCCCGCGGCAGGTAGAGCCGCATGGTCGTACCGAAGCCCGGCTCCGAATAGGCGGCGATGTGGCCCTCGGACTGCTTGGCGAAGCCGAACACCATGGAGAGGCCGAGCCCGGTGCCCTTGCCGACGTCTTTGGTCGTGAAGAACGGCTCGAAGATATGCTCCACCAGGTCGGCGGTCATGCCCTCGCCGGTGTCCGTCACGGAGATGACGACATAGCCGCCGGGTTTCATGTCTTCCGGCAGGATTCTGTCCTCGACGAGAATTTCGGCGTTTTCCGTTTCGAGGATCAGGCGACCACCACCGTCCATGGCGTCGCGGGCGTTGTTGACCAGATTGAGCACGGCTTGCTCGAGCTGTACCGGATCGGCAAGACAGGGCCAGAGATCCGCGCCGAGCATCATTTCAATGGCGATGTCCCTTCGCAGGGTTCGCCGCAAAAGCACCTCCAGTCCCGTTAGCAGCTCGTTGGCGTCGACGTTGCGAACATCCAGGGGTTGGCGCCGGGCGAAAGCGAGCAGCCGATGCGTTAGGGAAGCGCCGCGCTCCACCGCGCGCAGCATCGGCTCGACCAGCTTCCGCTTGGGGTCGTCCGCCGCCAGCTGGCGTTGGAGATAGAGGACGTTGCCTTGAATTACCGCCAGCAGATTGTTGAAGTCGTGCGCGATGCCGCCCGTCAGCTGGCCGACCGCCTCCATTTTCTGTGCTTGGCGGAGTTGCTCCTCCACCGCACGCTCGCGTGTCACATCGCGATTGACCGCGAGAATCAGCTGCTCGCCGCGCCACGGGAACGGCGTGCCCGATTGTTCGACCAGAAAGACATCGCCACCGGACCCGACGCGCCGGTCCTCGATGAAGGGGAGCTGCCCTTCGTTGGCCCGAAACGTGGCGAGCCGTTCTTCGAAGTGGGCGAGGTCGTCGGCGTGGATATGGGCACGAATGGAGGTGCCGGCCATGGCCTCGGGACTGGCATAGCCGTAGATCTCCGCCGCCTTTTGGTTGGCCTGCAGAATCGTTTCACCATCGTGCACATAGAGGGCGAAGGGAACGAAATCGAAAATCTGCCGGTAGCGACTCTCGCTTTCGGCCAACTGTGCTTCGCGCTCTCCCAATAGGCGCTCGGCCTCGCGCTGGCCGGTGATGTCATAGTGCAGCTCCACGACACCGCCTTCACTGGTTCGGCGTGATTCGATGCGAATCCAGCTGCCATTGGCGTGGCGCTGCTCGAAGACACCCCCACCCGAGTGAAAGAACGCGAGCCGGCGCGCGAGCCATTCTTCGCGCGCGCCATCCTCCGACAGCCGCCGCTGGTGGCTCGCCGCCTCGAACAAATCATCGACGGTGGTACCCGGTACGAGCCATGCGGTCACATCCGGCGCGATCTCTTCCATTCGCGCGTTTCGGAGCAGCAGCCGACCCTCGGCATCGAACAGGATAAACCCCTGATCCAGGGACTCGACGGCATCGCGCAGACGCACCTCCGCCTCGCGCAGGCTCGAGATGTCTATCGACGTCGTGGCGACACCGCCGTTGGCCAGGCGATGATCGCGCACGAGGATGAGGGCGCCGTTGCTGCGGCGTATTTCGAAGGGCTCGCCCGGGTTGCGAAAGCGCGCCATTCGTTCTGCCAGCCACGCCTCCTCCCGTCCGACGGCATCGAGATAGGCACCCCGGGCCAAGGCGCGGCGATGGTAGTCCTCGGCCGTGATGCCGGTCTTCGTCAACTCGGGAAAATCGCGATTGAGGTCCAGAAAGCTTTTGCTGAAACGCTGCACGCGCTCCTCGGCATCGAAGATGACGATGGTTTCCGTGAGGCTGTCGATCGCCATCGACAGCAGCTCGTCGGCATCGCTCGCGCGCCGCTCGGCCGTCACCTCGGCGGTAATGTCCGTACCGGTCCCGAGATAGCCCCGGAAGGCGCCGTCATCGCCAAATATCGGCGCCCCGTGGGAACGGATCCAGCGATCCCCACCGGGGGTGCGAATGGGAAAGACGTAGTCGCGATATGGCTCGCGCCGACGCAGGGTTTCGAGGTGGGCATTCCAATGCTCCGGGGTTTCGCCGGGCGGTGGCAGATCGTCCCGCCGGCGGCCGAGATACCAGCTCGCCGGGGCGCCGGTCACCGCCTCGATATTGTCCGAGAGCCACGTGTAGCGCAGCTCCGCATCCATCTCCCAAAGCCAGTCGGCAGTGAGTTCGGCAAACCGGCGATAGCGCTCAGATGCCGTCTCGCCGGCGAGATCCGTCGCCAGCTGGCGGATCACCAGCGCCAGCAACGCCTCGCCGGCGCTGTCCGGCGCGATCGGCGCGTCGTCCGCCAGCAGAATCTCCGCCAAAGGCGACTTGTCGGCGGCCCGGACGATCTCTCTGCGTTCATGCGCCGGAAGAGGCCCGTCGCACGGATCGCCCGCCGTCGTCGCCGTCCCGTCCCGCCAAGCTGCCGGCACGCCGGACTCCACACAGTCGCCCTCCGCCCGAATGGTGACACAGCGCAAGCCCAGGCCCACGGCCAAGGCCTCGGCCGCGCGAAGCGGAGCTTCGCCGGGGCCCGCCTCCCGGGCCAGGATCAAAAGTGCGTGCTCGACGGCGCTCATTCCCATCCGGCCGCGGCCGACTCCACCTGCTACCACAATGATAACCAGTTTAGCGATACATCATGACGCACCGGTAGCCGCGACGCCAGATTCCGCCCCCATGGCGTTGATCGTCGTCCCGGCACGCGCCACAATCGGCGCCCATTCGGGACAACGGGATGACGGTTCATGGCGGACGGAGTTTCGCGCGCAGTACTCGGCGTGATTGGTGGCAGCGGCCTCTACGAGATCGAAGGGCTGGTCGAACAGCGCTGGGAGAGCGTCGAGACGCCGTGGGGTCCCCCCTCGGACGCGTTCCTGCGGGGCCGCCTCGGCGATGTCGAGATGGTCTTTCTGCCGCGCCACGGCCGGGGCCATCCCCACGCACCGAGCGACATCAACTACCGCGCCAACATAGACGCGATGAAACGGCTCGGCGTCACCGATATCGTCTCGCTCAGCGCCTGCGGCTCCTTCCGCGAGGATCTCCCGCCCGGCAGCTTCGTCGTCGTCGACCAGTTCGTCGACCGTACCCAGGCACGGGCGCGAAGCTTCTTCGGGAACGGCATGGTCGCACATGTCTCGATGGCCCATCCGGTCTGCTCGCGCCTCGGCGATTGGTGCGAGGCGGCGGCCCGGCACGCGGGCATCGCCGTGCATCGCGGCGGCACCTACCTGGCGATCGAAGGGCCGCAGTTCTCGACGCTCGCCGAGAGCAAGCTGTTCCGCCAATGGGGCCTCGACGTCATCGGCATGACCAATCTGCCGGAAGCCCGCCTCGCCCGCGAAGCGGAGATCTGCTACGCCACCGTCGCCATGGTGACCGACTACGACTGCTGGCATCCCGATCACGACGCGGTCGAGGTTCAGGCGATCATCGAGGTTCTGGTGGCGAACGCGGACAAGGCGCGGCGGCTGGTCGCCAGTGCCGCGCCCGCCATGTCCGACAGGCCCGCCGTCTGTCCCCATGGTTGCGATCGGGCGTTGGAAGATGCGCTGATCACGGCGCCGGAGGCACGCGATCCGGCCCTGCTGGCGAAACTGGATGCCGTCGCCGGGCGTTTGCTGGCCCGGGACGCCAAGTAAGGAATCGACGACCATGGATCTCAAGGCCCTGATCAGAACCATTCCCGACTACCCGGAACCCGGCATCCAGTTCCGTGACATCACCACCCTGTTGCAGGACCCGAGCGGCCTGCGACGGGCGGTGGACGAGCTGGTGCAACCCTTCGCCGGACTGTCGATCAACAAGGTGGCCGGCATCGAGGCGCGGGGCTTCATCCTGGGCGGTGCGGTGGCGCACCAGCTTTCCGTCGGCTTCATCCCGATCCGCAAGAAGGGCAAGCTGCCCTACCAGACGATCAGCGTCGAATACGAGCTGGAATACGGCACGGACGAGGTCGAAGTGCATGTCGACTGTTTGACGCCGGGCGATCGCATCCTGCTCGTCGACGATCTGATCGCCACCGGCGGCACCGCGCTCGCGGCGATCCAGCTGGTGCGCGAGGCCGGCGGCGACGTCGTCGGTGCCAGCTTCGTCATCGACCTGCCGGAAATCGGCGGCGCCGCCCGTATCGAGGCGGCGGGCGTGCCGGTGCGCACGCTCATGGCGTTCGAGGGTCACTAGGTGCGCACGCGCCGCTTCGGCGAGGTCGACCCCGCCACCGGGCGGAAATGGGGCGGCTCACCGCTGACCCACTGGCGAGCCTTGCGCCGCGGCGTCGAGGCCGGCGAAGTGCGCGTCCCCTGCGGCGATTGCTCCGCCTGCTGCCGTTCGGGCGTGCCGATCTACGAAGACGACGGCCGGGAGTTGCCGAAGCGGGCCGACGGCGCCTGCGTGCATCTCGACGCCGAAGGGAATTGCGAGCGCCACGCGACCCGGCCCGAGCATTGCCGCCTCTTCACCTGCACCCTGATGTCGATCGCCGGCGTGGTGACCGACAACGAGGCCATGAACCAGGCCCTCGCCCGCTGGGAATGGGATCTGTCCTCACCACAAGACCGCGAGTTCGCGGAGAACGCCCGGCGAAACGAGGCCGAGAAGACCCGGGCCGAAAACCTCGCCGCTCAATCGGAGAGCTGAAACAATGACCTCCTACGACCTGATCATTCGAAATGCGACCCTGGTCAATCACGACGGCCAGGGACCCGCCGACGTCGGCGTGCGCGAGGGACGGACGGCGATGATCGGCGACCTCGGCCAGGCGTCGGCCGGGCATGAGATCGACGCCACCGGCCTACACCTCCTGCCGGGCGTGATCGACACCCAGGTGCACTTCCGCGAACCGGGCATGGACGGCAAGGAAGATCTCGAGTCCGGCTCTCGCGCCGCCGTCCTGGGTGGGGTAACCGCCGTCTTCGAGATGCCGAATACCAAGCCGACCACCAGCACGCCGGAGGCGCTGGCCGACAAGCTCGCCCGCGCGCGCGACCGGATGTGGTGCGATCATGCGTTCTATGTCGGCGCCACGGCGGAAAACGCCGACCATCTGGACGAACTAGAGCGATTGCCCGGCACGGCGGGGGTGAAGATCTTCATGGGCGCCTCCACCGGGGACCTCCTGGTGGCCGACGACGAGACGCTTTCCCGGGTGCTGGCGACGATCAACCGGCGCTGCGCCGTGCATGCGGAGGACGAGCCCCGCATGGCCGAACGCCGCCACATCGCCGAAGCGTCGACCAGCGCGCATGCCCATCCGGACTGGCGCGACCCCACCTCGGCAATGCGCGCGACGGAGCGGATCGTGGCGCTCGCCCGCCGGCACGGCAAGCGGGTGCATGTGCTGCACATCACCACGGCGGCGGAGATCGACTTTCTCGCCCGCCACAAGGACGTCGCCACGGTCGAGGTGACGCCGCAGCACCTCACGCTCAACGCGCCCGAGTGCTACGACCGCCTCGGCAACTTCGCGCAGATGAACCCGCCGATCCGCGACCTCGGTGAACAGGACGGCCTCTGGCGCGGCATTGCGCGCGGCATCGTCGACGTCGTCGGCTCCGACCACGCGCCGCACACGCGGGAGGAAAAGGCCGTTCCCTATCCCAACAGCCCCTCCGGCATGCCAGGCGTGCAGACCCTGCTGCCGCTGCTGCTCGACCACATGAACGCCGGCCGGATGACCCTGCAACGCCTGGTCGACCTCACCAGCGCCGGCGCCGCCCGCCTCTTCCAACTGGCCGGCAAGGGACGCCTGGCCGTCGGTTACGACGCCGACTACACCCTGGTCGACCTCACCGCCCGGCGAACTATCGAATTGGATTGGCTGGCCTCGCGCTGTGGCTGGTCGCCGTTCGAGGGCCGCGAGGTCACCGGCTGGCCGATGGCGACCGTGGTCCGCGGGCGCGTCGTCATGCGCGAGGGCGAACTCGCCGACAGCGCCCACGGCCGCCCGATCCGCTTCCAGGAGACCCTCGAGGCGGAGGTCAGCGGGCCAGGCGCAGCGAGTTGAGGACGACGAGGAGGCTGGAAAGGCTCATCGCTCCGGCGGCCAGCATCGGGTTCAGCAGCAGGCCGAAGGCCGGATAGAAGACCCCGGCGGCGAGCGGGATCAGCGCGACGTTGTAGCCATAGGCCCAGAGGAAATTCTGCCGGATGGTGCGAAGCGTGCGCCGGGCCAGGCGGATCGCGGCGGGAATGGCCAGCGGCTCACCCGAGGCCAAAACCACGTCGCCGGCCTCGATCGCGACATCGGCCCCGGTACCGATCGCCAGCCCGACCTCGGCCTCGGCCAGGGCGGGCGCGTCGTTGATGCCATCGCCGACAAAGCCGACCCGGCGGTCGAGTGCGGCGAGACGTTGCACCTCCTTGGCTTTCTCCGCCGGCAGGGCACCGGCAACGACCGGCGCGATGCCGACCCGGTCGGCGACGACGCGGGCGGTTTCCTCGCCGTCGCCCGTCACCATCCAGACGTCGATGCCCAGCGCCCGCAGTTCGGCGACGGCCGGGGCCGCGCCCGGCTTTTCGGGATCCGCCACCGCGAGGATCGCCGCCGGCTGGCCATCCACCGCCAGGTGAAAGCTCGACCGCCCCTGCGCGGCGAGCGCCTCGGCCCGCGCGCGTGTCGCCTGGGACAAGGCCACGCCCGACTCCGCCATATGGCGCGCGGTGCCCAGCGCAATGTCGTGCCCGTCGACCGTGGCCCGGATACCGCGCCCGGGTACGGTGCGCGAGGCTTCCGGCTCGGGCAATGCCAGGCCGCGGGCCTCGGCGGCGCGGACGATCGCCTGGCCGATCGCATGCTCGCTGCGCCGTTCGGCCGCCGCCGCCAGACGTAACAGCGCGTCGCTGTCGCCCTCCGCCCCCGCCCGGCCCGCATCGGGCAGCAGCTCCACCAGCTCCGGGCGGCCCTCGGTCAGCGTGCCCGTCTTGTCCATCACCAGCGTGTCGATGCGGGCCAGCGCTTCCAACGCGCCGCCTTGGCGGAACAGCAGGCCGTCGCGCGCGGCCCGGCCGGTCGCCACCATGATCGCCGTCGGCGTCGCCAGCCCCATGGCACAGGGACAGGCGATCAGCAGCACGGACACCGCCGTCGTGAAGGCGAACGGCAAGGCGGGTGCCGGCGCCAGAACCAGCCAGACGATGAACGTCGCTGCCGCCGTCAGCAGGACCAACGGCGTGAACACGGCGGCGATCCGCTCCGCCAGGCGCTGGATCGGCGGCTTCTCGGCCTGTGCCGCCTCGACCATCTCAATGATACGGGCGAGCGTCGTCTCCGCGCCGACCCGGTCGACGCGGACCACCAGGGCGCCGGTGCCGTTGATGGTGCCGGCGTGAACGCGGGCGCCGGGCGACTTCGACGCCGGGATCGGCTCCCCCGTCAGCATGGCCTCGTCGACCGTACCGTCCCCCTCGATCACCACGCCGTCGACGGAGACCCGTTCCCCCGGACGGACCAGCACCTCGTCGCCGATCACGATATCGTCCAGGTCGACGTCGACCTCGCCCGCCGGGGTGCGCCGCCAGGCCCGGCGAGGGGCTAGATGCAGCAAGGCCCGAACGGCGGCGCCCGCCCGGCCCCGGGCCCGTGCCTCCAGCCACCGGCCGAGCAGGATGAGCGCGACGATGACGCCGGAGGCTTCGTAATAGCTGACCGCGGCGCCCGGCGGGAACAGCCCGGGGGCGGCGAGCGCGAGGCTGGAATAGAGCCAGGCCGACCCGGCGCCGAGTGCGACCAGCGTACTCATCCCCGGGGCGAGCGCGCGCGCCTCCCGCGCCGCCTCCGCGAACAGCACGCGCCCCGCGAGGACGAGCACCAGCGTCGCCAGGACCGCCTCGAGGGCGACCCACTGACGTTCCGCCAGCAGACCCAGATAAAGTTCGCGCAGACCGCCGACATGCCGCCCCATCGCGACGACCACCAGCGGCGCGGCGAGGGCAAGCGCCAGGGCGGCCCGCCGGCCGAGCATCGCCATTTCCGCCGCCATGCCCTCGTCGGCCCGCGTCGCGTCGACGACGTGGGCGCCATAACCGATATCACCGACGGCCGCGGCGATCGGCCCGCCGGTGACGTTCTCGCCGACCTCCGCCCGTGCCCGACCGCTCGCCAGGTTGACGGCGACCGTTTCGACGCCCGGCACGGCGGCGATCGTCCGCTCGACACGGCTGACGCAACCGGCACAGGTCATGCCGTCGATCTTCAGGGTGAGGACGCGGCCCACGGCTCAGCTCCGCCGGTACTTCAGGATTTCCATCACCTCCTCCACCATCGCCTCGCTATCGCCGCGCACCTGCGCGGTGGCGACATGGTGGTGCAGGTGACTGCGCAGAATGAGGTCGCCCACCTTGGCGAGCGCCCCGTCCACGGCCTTGATCTGGCGCAGCACGTCGACGCAGTAGACGCCCTCGTCCTCCAGCATGCGAAGGATCCCCTCGACGTGGCCACGGACCGACAGCAGCCGCCGCCGCGCATCCTCCCGTGCGTCGACGTCGAGATGGAGATTATGTTCGTTCATATCGAGCCTCGCGACATCTCCCTACCCCCCTGGGGGAGGGGTATGAGCAAGGTAATGTCCCTGCCCCGGCACTTCAAGGTCGCGGTATCAGTCCGACGTGGCGCCGCGACGTCGGAGATAGACGATCACTTGGATGATGAGGTAGATCGGCGCGCCGAAGGCGGCTGCCAGAACAAACCAGTCGACGACACCGAACCAGGTGACCGGCGCCACCACATACATGATGTCCTCCATCTCGAAGCCCAGCACGTTTGGTTGTTCGGCGGCTTCCGGGCCCCAGGCCTCCTTGGCACCGATGCGGACGGAGAAGATCACCGCGATGGCGAGGCCGGCGTTGGTGCCCAGCGGGAGGCCCCAGCCCGCGAAACGATCGTCGCCGAGGCCGAGGCCCATGCCGATGAAGACCGTCGCGTAGGTCATCGCGCTGGCGATATGGTCGAGGTGGTAGCCGAGGCGGCTCGTCTTGCCGGTCGCGCGCGCAAGCTGTCCATCCACATGGTCGAGGAACATGGCGACGACAAAGAAGACCGCCCCCCAGTGCCAGAGCGCCTCTCCCTGGGCATAGAGCCAGAGCGCGGAACAGGCGCAGACCATCGTGAAACCCGTGACCGCATTGGGATGGATCCGCAGCGGCACCAGCACCCGGAGCAGCAGGGTGGCGAGGCGCTGGTCCCAAAAGGGCGTTATCCGGAGACCGGCCGACATCGCGGAAGTTCCTGTAACAGGCCCTGGATTTCGGCGCTCGCGCGTTCGAGATCCTCGGGAAAGTCGATCTCGATCCAGGGCAATCCGGTGATGTCCTCGTAGCCGAAGGTCCCCGGCAGCCGCTCGACCACCAGATCGCGGATCGGCTGTTCGTAGATCACCTCCGGTTCACCGGCATCGACATAGGGCTCGATGCAGGCCGGCAGGGCGCGCGCGGCTTCCGGCGAAAAGCGCAGAAACCCGATCCACTCGGCCCGCCAGTCGCCCAGATCGTGCGGGCGTTTGTGGAAATCGACGATTTGGTCGTCGCGGACACAGAGCTTCACCGGATCGTCGCCCTCCTCGAGGTGCCGGTCGATCAGGAAGGAGGCGGCATGGGCGGCCTCCGTCATCCGGGTGGCGATGCGATGGTCGTAGAGAACGTCGCCGTCCATCAGCATGACCGCCTCGTCGGCTTGGCGAAACTCGCCCGCTAGCGCCCAGAGCGTCTGGATCGCGCCCCGGCGGTAGTTCGGCGCCGTCACGGTGCGCACGAAATCGCGCGCGTCCAGCCGGTCGATCTCCGCCTCGATGTCGTCGGCCCGGTGGCCGACGCCCAGCACCAGCTCGCGAATGCCGACATGGCGCAGCAGCGCGACATGGCGGGCCAGCAGGCTCTCGCCGCCGAATTCCAGCAGGATCTTGGGGGGCGCGTCGTCGCCCCGTTTCAAACGGCTGCCGACACCGGCAGCCAACATTACGGCCTTCATGCTCTTGGTTACTCCGTCGTGCTCACACCGCTGCGCGCGAGCCCCAGCAGGGGTACCAGGCTCGGCAGGATCAACAAGGTGCATATCAAGGTGAAGAGGATGGCCAGGGTCAAGAGCTCGCCCATGCTGGCCATGCCCCGGTGCGCCGAAACGGCCAGGCTGCCGAAGGAGGCGAGCGTGGTGAGCGTGCTGAACAGCACGGCCCGCGGCGTCGTCGTCCGCATCAGCGCCGTCGTATCGTCGAGCTGTCGCAGCCGTTCGACGACATGGATATTCGAGGCGACGCCGAGCCCGAACAGCAAGGGCAGCGCGATGACGTTGGCAAAGTTCAGCTCCAGGCCGAGGGCTGTCGCACTGGCGAGGGTGAAGAGGGCCGCCAGGGCCAGCGGCACGAGCGTCAAGATCACCAGGCGATGGTTTCGGTGCACCGCGACCAGCAACAGCGCGATGACCGCCACCGCCAGCAACGTCGCGGTGACGAAGGCCTCGATCACCACGCCGCTCGCCTCCGAGACGATGACGGCGGCCCCGATGGCGTTCGGCGCCTCGGCCGAAACCGCCTGAACGAAGCGGGCGAGGTTGTCGCGAACCATCAGGTCTTCCGTCGGCGAAACACTTATGCGGTAGGCGCCGTCCTGGCCGATCCAGCGCGCCTTGAGGTCTTCCGGCAGGCTCTCGACGCTCGACGGGCCGGCCTGCAAGGCCAGCGAGAGGTCCTCCAGCAAACGGGGAAAATGGCCGAGCAGTCGGGCCTCCAGATCGCGCGCCGCGGCCTCGCCGCCGGCGGTGAGGGCGCCGAGCGCCCGGCCCGCGCGCGCCAACGCGGCCGACAACGCCGCGTCGTCGACACCGAGCGTCGGCCAATCCCGCGCCGCAGCGACAAGAGCCGGCAAGCGTGGGCCGTCCGGGACCGCAACTCCCGGCGCGCCGGTTACCAGTGGGGCGAGGTAGAGCGCCATGTCTTCGACGATGGCGAGCTTTTCGTCCTGTTCCGCCGGCACGAAACTGGCGAGCGTTAGGCTTCGCCGCACCGGTGCGAGACCGCTTAAGCGCACCGCCGTCGCCCGGGCCGTTTCCAGATTGGGCACCAGCACGTCGACCGTATAGGGCGAAGCGTCGGGATCGGCGCTCAATTCCAGGAAGGTGGCGACGGATTCCGTATCGGGATCGCGCAGGTTGACCGGGTTGAGATCGAAGCCGAGCCGCGGCAGCCAGAGGGCGGCCAGCAGCACCGCCAGGGTCGTCGCGCCCCAGACCAGGCGGCGATGACGCGTCGCCAGGCGTTCCAGCCAGCCGTCCGCACGGCCCGGCGGCAGGCGCGCCTCCAACCAGCCGGGCAGCAAGGCCAGCAGCGCCGGCAACACGGTCAGGTTGGCGAGATAGGCAAACCCCATGCTGGCGCCCGAGATCAGCCCAAGCTCGGCAAACCCGCGATAGTCGGTGGGCAGAAACGCGAGAAAGCCGAGCCCCGCCGCCAACGCCGCGATCGCGAGGCCGCGGGCGACACCCCGGCCGGCCGCCCTGATCGCCGTCTCGCCGTCGGTCTCGAGACGCGCCGCCTCTTCACGAAAGCGCAGTGAAAAATGGATGGAGAAGTCGACCGCCAGACCGATGAACAGCACGGCGAAGGCGACCGAAAGCAGGTTGAGATGCCCGACCGCGAGGGCGGCGAAGCCCGCGCTCCAACTCAACCCCATCAGCAGGGTCGTCAACGTCGCAACGACAAGGCGGGGTGAACGCAGACCGAGGCTCAGCAACAAAGCGACGAAGCCGAGGGAAAGCAGGCCCGCCGTCGTACCGCCGAGGCGGGCGCTTTCCAATTCCTCCTGTCGCATCGCCGGCTTGCCGGTCAGGCGCAGGCGGGTGCCCCGCTCGGGCCCGATGCCGATCTCCTCCGCGAACGTGCGGGCCGCCGCCATCGCCGCCTTGGCCGGGGACAGGCCGCTCCGCTCCAATCGGGGGCGGGCGAGGATGATCTCGCGCGCGCGCCGGTCGTCCTCGACCACCAGGCGGCGCCAGGACAGCATGGCGGGCGCCCCGCGCTGCGCGGCCTCCGCCACCTCGGCGATTCCCTCGGCCAGGCGACGCAGCTCCGCCCGGTCCGCCACGCCGCCTTCGCGCAAGGCCCGCGTCGCGATGTCCAGCAGGCCCGGCAGGCTCGGATCCTCGGCCAGCACGCCCAGCAGCGGCTCGGAGGCGGCGAGCCGGTCGGCCAGCGTCTCCAGCGCCGCGGCATCGCGGTACAGCAGCCCGTTACGGCGCAGAAAATCGGACCCCGTCGGCCAATACACGGTTTCGAAATGCGGCGAGGCGGCGAGGCGTGCCACCAGCGTCGCCGCATCCCGGGCCGCCGTCTCCGGCTCCCGCCCATCGACGACCAGCACCAGGGCGCCGTCGAGCGCGGGAAACGACTTCTGGAAGGCCGTGTCGTGGCGGCGGAACGGCACGTCGTCGGCGATCATGTTGGTGGTATTGGTATCGATGCCGAGGTGTCCAACGGCAAGATAGAGCGAGGCCGCGGTCACCACGGCCGCCAGCAACAGGACCCAGGGTGCGCGCCGCGCGACGAGCGCCACCCAGGCGCCGATCAGGCGCGAAAATCCGTCGCCGGGAAGATCGCTTCCGACTTCGCCTTCAACTCGCGACGGTCTCGACATATATAAGCCCCGGCTCGGAATTTTCCCGGAGGTCCGCATGACCGCGAGGAGTGTGGCGTCGGCATGGCCGATTGCACCCCCTGATACCGCCCGCGCGCGGGCGCCGCAACCGGCGTTCGGGCGCTGGATGGCGATCCTATGCCTGCTCGCCGGCGTGCTGGCGTTCGCGCCTGCGCCGGCCCGCGCGCTGGAGCCGTCGGTGGCTCTGGTCGAGCGGCTGAACACCGGCCTGCTCGACATCATGCAGCGCGCCGAGGAGCTGGGTTTTGCCGGCCGGGTGACCGCCTTCGAGGATCTGCTGGGGGAGACCTACAATCTCCGCATCATGGCCCGCGCGGCGATCGGCCGGTCCTGGCGCAAGCTGGACGACGAACAGAAAGTCCGGTTGGTGAGCGCCTTCACGGCGATGACCGTCGCCACCTACGCCAGCCGCTTCAAGGGGTTCTCCGGCGAGCATTTCGAAGTCGACGGGGCCGAGCCCTCGGTGCGCGGCATGATGTTGGTGAAAAGCCGGCTGCACCGCACCGACGACAAGCCGGTCGGCCTGAACTACCTGACCAAGTCCTATAGGGCCGGCTGGCGCATCGTCGACGTCTATCTCGATGCCAAATACAGCGAACTCGCCCGCCTGCGCGCCGAGTTCGCCTCCGTCATGGCCAAGGAGGGCTTCGACGGCCTGATCGCACGGATCGAGGATCGCGCGGCCCGCGCGAACGAGGGATGAGGCGCGCCGCCGAAACACCCGATGGCTAACCCGCCGCGCCCGGCCCGGCTGGAGATCCTGCCTGGGATCACGGTGCCGGAAGCCGAACTACGCGAGCGCTTCATCCACGCGGGCGGGCCCGGCGGGCAGAACGTCAACAATGTGGCGACGGCGGTGCAACTGCGCTTCGACGTCGCCCGCACCACCGCCCTCTCCGATGCGGTGAAGGCCCGCCTCGTCCAATTCGCCGGGCGCCGCCTGACGGCCGAGGGCGAGCTGGTGATCGACGCCCGCACGCACCGCACCCGGGAAGCGAACCGGCGCGAGGCCCGCGCCCGCCTGATCGCACTGCTCCGCCGGGCAGCACTGCCGCCGCGCCCCCGACGCGCCACCACCCCCTCGCCCGCCAAGCGCGCCGCCCGGCTTCGCGCCAAACAGCGCCGCGCGCACCTCAAGCAGAACCGCCGCCGCCCCGACCAGGGAACCGATTAGGCCGCGGCGGCCTCGACCCGGGCGAGCCGAACGCCGAGCGGGATGGCGACCAGGATGGTGAGGGCAATCATCGCCGCCAATGTGACGAGCGTCGTCTCGCCACGCGAAATGGGGTCAGGTCTTGTTTTTTGCATACATGCACCTCTTGCCATGAAAGCAAAAAACAAGACCTGACCCCATGCAAACATTGACCCCTGAAACGCAGCTGATCGCGTCATTACAAGTGAGCGTCGCGAACATGGCGATCCAGGCTGCTTCGACGGGCCCGTCACAGCGAATGCGACGTTCATGCGGCCCAGGGTTACCACGCTTCGCTCGCGACGATGGAGCGGCCGAAGCAACGTTGATCCCTTGGAAGCATACCTCTAGGCCGCCTGAGCCTCGACGCGGGCCAGCCGGACGCCGAGCGGGATGGCGAGCGGGATGGTGAGGGCGATCATCGCCGCCAAGGCGACGAGCGTGGTCTCGAGGCTGGTCGCATCGCTCAACAGGCCGAAGAGGAAGGGCGCCGCAGCACCACCGCCGATGCCGAGGGAATAGTACAGGCCGTAGCCGCGCCCGCGCCGCTCGGCGTGGATGAAAACCGGCAGCGTGCCGTAGAGCACCGAGGACGTGCCGTTCAGCATCGCGCCCAGCAGGGGCAGCAGGATCAGCGACGGTGTCAGCGGCAGAAACAGCAGGGCCAGGATGGCCGCCGCCGTCGCCGCCTCGGTCAGTATGACGCTGGCGGTGATGCCGACGCGTTCGGCCAGCATGCCGCAGAGGAACTTGCCCGCCGCCCCGCCGACGAAGACCAGGGCCAGGGCGAAGCCGATCTCACCGATCTCCAGCCCCTTGGCCAGCAGCAGGAAGGGCAGGAACGTCAGGCAGGCCGTCCGGCTCGCCCCGTCGATCACGCCGATGCCCGACAGCAGGGCGAAACCGTGCGAGTCCCGCACCCCCCAACCCCGGACCGGATCCGACGTCGCCCTGGGCCGGCGCGCCACCGCCCGGCCGACACCGAGGCCGGCCAGCACCAGCAAGATCACGACCGCCAGCGCGATGCCGATCCCGCCGTAGCCGCCGGCGATCACCCGCCAGCCGACCACGCCGATGGCCAGTCCCGCCAGCACCGGGACCACCGCCTTGCCGACGTCGCCGGCGAAATTGTAGATGCCGATGGCGCGCCGCTGCCCGGCCCCCTCGTAGACCTTGGAGACGAGCGCCGCGCAGAGCGGGTGCTGCACGCTGGAGCCGAGACCGGCGACGACCAGGCAGGCCATCAGGCCGAGCACCCCCTCGGTGAAGCCCAGCGCGACGAAGGCAGCCCCGGTGACCGCGGTGCCGAGGACCAGCAGCCAGCGCTCCCCCAACTTCTCCGCCAGGATACCGGCCGGGATCTGGCCGAGCGCGAGGGCGGTAGAAAACAGCGACTTGATGATGCCGACGACGGCGAGGGAAAGGGCGAATTCCGCCTGCCAGAGCGGCAGCAGGAAATAGATCACGTCGGAAAAGCCGTCATGGACGAAGTGCGTGCCCGAGCAGGCGCCGAGCGTCGCCCGCCGTTTGACGGGGTCGCTGTCAGACGTAGTCATACGCCTCGTCACGTTCGACCTCGTCCGCCGCACGCTCGTCCGGCGGGCCGAAGCCGCCGCCGCCGGGCGTGCGGATCGACAGCACGTCACCCCGCTCCAGGACGTAGACGCCGCGCGGGTCGTGCTCGACCCCGTTGATCTCGATCCGGCCGAGCCCACCGGCCCCGCCGCCCGCCAGGCCCGGTGCCGGGACCCGGGTGCGCTCGCCCATGAAGGTGACCGTGCTGGCGGTCTCAGACAGGTTGACCATCTCGACCTCCTGGCCGAGGCCGCCGCGCCGGCGCCCGGCCCCGCCAGAACCCGCGTCAGCCGCTTGTGGCGGAACAGCAGCGGCGAGATCTGCTCCGCCACCTCCACCGGGGTCGAAGAGATGTTGGACGGCCAGGAGAGTGCCCCCTCCCCGTCCGCGCCGGCGGTCGCCCCCATGCCGCCGTTCAGGAACAGGTTGGTCGCATAGGTCCGCCCGTCCGGGCGCTGCCCACTCTGCGTACAATTCCACAAGGGCGAGCCGGGCGCGGCCATGACCCGATCGCCCAGGATCGGCGCCAGCGCGCCGAATACCAGCACCGGGACATAGTGCCCGGTGCTGGCCCGGGCGCCGACGGCGGCCGGCGGCAACGGGTTCAGCAGGCTGCGTTCCGGCGCATCGAGCGTGATGGGGCGCAGCATGCCCGCGTTGTTCGGCAGCTCCGGCAGCAACGCGCATTTCAGGGCATAGGCGCTCATCGCAAAGGTGTAGCAGAGCGGGCAGTTGATCGAGCGCGGCTGTTCCTCGGAAGTGCCGGCATAGTCGAAGCGGACCGCATCGCCGGCGATTTCCAGCGCCAGCGCGAAGCGGTAGGGCCGGGCCGGGTCGTGCCCGTCGGTCTCCATGGCGAAGCGTTGGACGCCGTCCGGCAGCGCGCGGATCGCCGCCCGCATCGCCCGCTCGCAGCGCCCGTTCAGCTCGTGGCTCAACGCCACCAGGTCGGCCAGGCCGTATTCCGCCATCAGCGCCAGCAGGCGTTCCTCCATCAGGCCGTTGGCGCTGACCTGGGCGAAGACGTCGCCCTCGGTCTGCTCCGGCGTGCGGACCTGGGTGCGCAGCAGCTGGAAGAAGGTCTCGTCCGGCCGGCCGGCGCGGATGATTTTCATCAAGGGGATGTGGAAGCCTTCCTCGAAGACCTCCCGCGCGATCATCGAGCGGATGCGCCCGCCGATATCCGGCACATGGCTGGTCGTCGCGGCGAAGGCGACCAGGGTGCCCGCCCGGAAGATCGGCTTGACGATGCAGACGTCGTTCAGGTGCCCGGTGCCCTGCCAGGGATTGTTGGTCGAGAGCACGTCGCCCGGCGCGAAGCCGTCGTGGCCGAATTCGGCGATGAAGTGGCGCACCGTCGCCGGCAGCGTCCCGATGAAGGAGGGGATGGAACCCGAATTCTGCGCGATCAGCTCACCGTTGCGGTCGGTCAGCACGCAGGCGAAATCGTTGGCCTCGTTCGAGAGGGTGGAAAAGGACGTGCGCACGATCGCCTTCGCCGCCTCGTCGACGATGGAGATGAGCCGCGTCCACAGCACCTCCAGCAGCACGGCATCCAGGTCACCGCTCGTCTCGTTCATCCGTCCACATCCTCGATTTCGACCAGAATGGCCCCGTCGTCCAGCACCCGCAGCCGCCCCTCGGGGCCGACGACCAGGGTCGACTCCGCCTCCTCCACGATGACCGGCCCGGTCAGCCGGTCGCCGGGGCCGAGCCGGGCGCGATCATGCACCGCCGTCGCCCGCGCCGCGCCCGCCGCCGGGAAATAGACCGGCCGCTCACCCTTCGAGGATCCGGCCCCCGCCACTCCGGCCGCCCGGCCGAGGTCCGCGCCGCCGACCGGTGCGCGTAGCGAAAGCCGCAGGTTGACGATCTCCACCGGGACCTCCGGCGGGGTGCGGGTGAATTTTTCGACGTAGACCTTTTCGTAAGCCCGGCGGATCTCCGGCAGGCTCTCCGGCCCGAACGGGCCCGCCGGCAGCCGCACGACGATCTCGAAGGCCTGGCCGGCGAACCGCATGTCGGCTTCCCGGCTCACCTCGGCGCTTGCCGGATCCAGGCCGGTGGCCTCGATGACCTCGGCGGCGTCCGCCGCCATCGCCTGGTAGGCGGCCTCCAGCGCCGGCCAGTCGGCCGCGTCCAGCCGGCAGGTCATGGCCGCGACCCGGTCGACCCGCGCCGGTGCCAGCAGCAGGCCGAGGGCCGAGGCGACGCCCGCCGCCGGCGGACAGATCAGCCGCCGGATGCCGAGTTTGCGGGCCACGTGATAGGCGTGCACCGGCCCCGCGCCGCCGGTCGCCAGCAGGGTGAAGTCGCGCGGATCGCGCCCGCGCTCGGCGATGTGGACGCGGGCTGCGCTGGCCATGTTCTCGTTCACGATGTCGTGGATGCCCCAGGCCGCCCGCTCGGGCGCCAGGCCGCTCGCCTGGGCAAGATCCGCCAGGGCCGCCCGGCAGGCCGCCATGTCGATTCCCATGTCGCCGCCGGCGAAATAGTCGGGGCTGAGGTAACCCAGCAGAAAGTCGGCATCGGTCACCGTCGCCTCCCGCCCGCCGCGGCCGTAGGCGGCGGGGCCGGGCTCGGAGCCGGCACTGCGTGGCCCGACCTTCATCAGGCCGATATCGTCGACCCCGGCGATCGAGCCGCCACCGGCGCCGATCTCGATCAGTTCGATGGTGGAGATGCGGATCGGTAGGCCGCTCCCCTCGATGAAGCGTTTCTGCCGCGCCGCCTCGAAACCGTGCGCGATCAACGGCTCCCCGTCGGCGATGACCGACAGCTTGGCCGTCGTGCCACCCATGTCGAAGGCCAGCAGGTCCGGCCCGCCCGCCGCCCCGCCGAGATGCGCGGCGGCGAGCGCGCCGGCGGCCGGCCCCGATTCCAGCAGCTGCACCGGCGTCCGCTTGGCCTCCGCCAGATGCGTCAGACCGCCCGCCGACAGCATCAACAACAGGCTGGCGCCGATGCCCCGCTCCCCCATCCGGGCAGCGAGCGCATCCAGATAGGTCGCCGCCAGGGGCTTGATATAGGCGTTGGCGACGGCGGTGGAGGCCCGCTCATACTCCCGCACCTCCGGCGCCACCTCGCTCGACCGGGTGACGGCGAGATCCGGGTGGGCGGCCTGCACGCGGGCCGCCGCCGCGCTCTCGTGCGCCGGGTTGGCATAGCTGTGCAGGAACACGATGGCGAGCGAGGTGACCCCGTCCGCCACCAGCCCCGCCGCGATCCTGTCCAATTCCTCAAGATCCAGCGCAACCTCGACCCCGCCGTCGGCCCGCACCCGTTCCGCCACCTCGCGCCGCCAGGGCCGCGGGACCAGCGGTTCCGGCTTGCGGATGGCGACGTCGTAAAGCTCGTACTTCCGCTCCCGCCCGATCTCCAGGGTATCGCGAAAACCCCGCGTGGTGATGAGGCCGGTCGGCGCCCCCTTGCGCTCGATCAGCGCGTTGGTGAAGAGGGTGGTCGCATGCACGACCCGGCCGATGCCGTCGGCCGGCACGCCGTCCTGGCCGAGGATCAGGTCGATCCCCTCCAACACGCCGCGCGCCGGATCATCGTGCGTGGTCAGTACCTTGCGGCTCCGCCTGCCACCGGTATCGGAATCGAAGACGACGATATCGGTGAAGGTGCCGCCGATATCGATGCCGAGGGAATAACGGCTCACAAGCATGGCTCCGATGGCTTGGGTTCGCCGGAAGGGGGATCGGCCGACGCGGCCATCATAGCGGAACCGGAAAACCGCCACACCCCGTCGTCGGCGTTATTGAGCGGGCGTGTCCCTCAGGACCGGGCTTTGAGCGGCATCAGGATGCGGAAATCCGCCAGGGCGTCTTCGGTCAGACGCGTGGTGACGGAGGTGCCGTCGGGATCGGGGATGGCCTCGGTCCGCAGCAGGCCCAGGGCACCGTCGTCCCGCAGAATGGCCAGGGCACGGCGATCCCGCGCGGCCTCATGAACGTCGTCCTCCGGTTTGCCCGGGAGGTCCGGCCAATCGGCACCGGGCTCCAGGCAGGCGCAGACGCGGTCCGCCAGATCCCGTTCCCGCAGCAAGGCCTCCCAGATCCGCGGCCGTTCCGAGGACAGGACGACGAACATGATGAGCTGGCGCCATCTCTCCTGCCCCGGCCGGAAGTCGCGGCCGAAGACGACGGTGGCGCTGACCTGGTAGGCGCTCGCCATGTTGATGATCCGCTTGATACTGCGGGGGTTGCCCGGCAGCAGGCCAGCCAGTGCGGAGAGGCCCTGTCGGATGCCGGCTTCCGTGTCCTTCGATACCGCCTGCATCATCGCGTCGGCGTTGCGGATCAGCGGCTCGCTGCGGGCGATCTCGTCCTCCGTATAGCCCTGCGCTCTCAGGCCGACCTCGGCGTCGCCGGCGACGGCGGCATCGAAGATCACGCGCTTCTCGATGCCGAGATCCGGGTCGGCCTCGAAGGTGAAGGCGGGGACGTCGGAAGCCGGGCTTTGCGTGGCGACGAAGACCGGCGTCTCGCCCTCATCCGGTTCCACCGGGTCACAGGGAAAAAGGGTCAGGTCTTGTTTCGTGAATTTGGATTTCCGGGGACATGGCGCGATTCATCCAAGAGGCCGGCCTTGCCTATTTCCCTAGCAAGCCAATGCAAACTACAACTTGCACCCAGGGCGCGAATTCACAAAACAAGACCTGACCCCAAGAAACCTTACACCCTATCCGGCGGTACGCCTGCACAAGGAACGAACTCGCGCGGCCTCCCTCAAGACATCGTCACCCCACTATCCACCGTCAAAATATGCCCCGTCGTAATCCGGCTCTCGTCCGACGCCAGGAACAGCGCCGCATTCGCGATGTCTTCCGGTTCGGCCATGCCGACCAGGTGGGCTTCCGACAGCTTGCCGACGTCGGGGTCGCTTTCCAGGAAGGCGCGGACCCGGGGGGTGAGCGTGACCGAGGGGGCGATGGCGTTCACGCGGATGCCGTCCGCGGCGTATTGCGCCGCCATCGAGCGGGTCATCGAGGCGACGCCGCCCTTGGCCGCGGTGTAGGCGTCGCGTCCCAGCACCGCCATCAGGGCGACGTTCGAGGTCATGTTGATGACCGAACCGCCGCCGCCTTGAATCATGATCGGCAGGAAGGCCCGGCAGCCGAGCCAGGTGCCGAACAGGTCGACGGAGATCACGCGCCAGAATTCCGCCACGCTGCCCTCCGTCACCTTGGTGTCCTGGGCGGAGGAGCCGCCGGCGTTGTTGTGCAGCACGTTGAGGCCGCCGTAGGCCTCGACCGTCTTGGCGGCGGCCGCCGCGACGCTTTCCTCGTTCGTGACGTCGGTCTCGACGAAGATCGCCTGATGGCCGGCCTGGTTGACCAGAGCCACCGTCTCCTCCCCCGCCGCGACGTCGATGTCGGCGACGACGATGCGCGCGCCCTCCGCCGCGAACAGCCGCGCCGTCGCCCGCCCGATGCCGGAGCCGGCGCCGGTGATGAAGGCCGTCTTGCCGTCCAGTCTGCCCATGGGTCCCTCCCCTGAAAAATCCGTGTGTCCGATTATAGCGCGCCGGTTCAGCCAGCGCGCAGCAGGTCCTGGACGGCCCGGGCGATGAAGGCCTCGTCGGCCGGGTTCATCGTCGGGTTGCCGGCCCGGTGGCCCCAGATCGAGGGGATCGGGCGGAACTCGGCGTTCGGCATTTGCGCGGTCTCGATCCGGCCGTCCTCCTCCGTGAAATAGAGGTCGGTGGTCGACGGCATGACGATCGCGCGCGCCGTGATGGCGCCGAGTGCCTTGGCCAGGTCGCCGTCATAGATCGCGTTGTCCGAGATGTCGGAGGCGGACCAGGTGTCCAGGCTGGCGAGCAGATTGTGCGGATCGCGGTGCAGGAAGTTGGCCTCCCAGCCGCGGACGAGGAAATCCTCCAGGCTGGTGAAGCCGACGGCTTCGTATTCGCGGGCCCGGTAGAAGGCCTGGCTCATCGCCCAGCCGGCGTAGATCCGCCCCATCGCGCGCAGGCCCCGCACCGGGTGGGCGGTGAAGTGATCGCCGGTCCAGTGGGGGTCACCGGTGAGCGCCAGGCGCACCGCCTGGAGGAAGACCTGGTTGTGCACCGAGGTCCGGGCCGAGCCGCAGAGCGCCGCGATCCGGGCCACCCGCTCGGGATGGATCGCGCCCCAGTGCAACGCCTGCTGCGCGCCCATCGACCAGCCATAGACGAGCGCCAGCCGCTCGATCCCGAACACCTCTTCCAGCAGGCGGCGTTGCGCCTCGACGTTGTCCCAATGGGTGATCAGGGGAAAGCGGTCGGGACCGAACGGGTGGGCGATGTTCGAGGGCGAGGTCGAGAGCCCGTTGGCGAACATGTTGGGGACAATGACGAACCATCTCTCCGGGTCCAGCACCCGGCCCTGCCCGATCAGCCATTCGATGCCCATGTGCTGCGCGCCGTAAGAGGTCGGATAGAGCACGGCGTTCGACTTGTCGGCGTTCAGCTCGCCATAGGTCTGGTAGACGAGCTCCGCCTTGGGCAACGTGATGCCCTTCTGCAGGGTAAAGTTCGAAAGCTCGAAAACCCGATGATCGCGCCCGCTCATGCCGTCCTCCCCAACCCGATTGCCGGAAGAGACTAGCGCAAACCCCGGGTGCCGCCCATGCACGCGGCAAAGAGCGGAGCCGTAACGATTTCGACGATCATCATGCCGAACGGCCTCATTGGGGTCAGGTCTTGTTTTTTGCCTTCATTAGATTCCTCTAGGCAAGAAACAAGACCTGACCCCAATTCCGATCTGTGAAGCCCGGATGCCCATGCGAATAGGCGAGCCGTCTGCGAAGCTATCGCCGTCGTTCCAGGCGTTCCGCTTCGGTGTTCCATGTCCACATCGCGACGCCACTTTTCACCCGGACGCCGCCCAGCCATTCGTCGCGCCGAAGCGTGTCGAAGGCGTCCCGCTCGCCCGAAAGGATGCGTCTGCCGGTATTCGAAATGCCAAGGCGCTGCGCCCTGAAGGCGTCGGGGTCGAGCCGGTCGTGTGGGGGAAACCGGAACGGCTCGTCGGAGTCGCACAGAAGAACGGGATCGTCTCCACCGCACAGCCCGCCGATACGGCGATAGGTCGGCCAGTCGCCCATGAAGAGCACCGTTTCGAGGTCCATGTTCGCCAGAAAGACATCGACCGGGTCGGAAATGCCGCGCGCGACCAGCGTCGCGATCTGGGCTTCCGTTCGGGTCAAACCCGATGTCGCGTCGGGATATTCCTCCAGGTGACGCGACAGCGCGGCATGCAGGAACGGCAACGCGGAGAGATCGCTGGCGAGGAAGCTTTCCAGTTCACCGGGATCGCTCGCCCGAAAGGCGGCCCACCCCGCCGACGCCAGGCTTAGTTGCCGGGGTTCTACGGGCACGCGGCGGGGGAAGAGCGAGGCCAGGCGCGGCGCATCGAGCTGGCCGAGCCCGCGGAACGGTTCGACGCCGTCGAAGGCGTCGATGCAAATCATCTCGAGCCGCGCCGCACCGAGATCGGCGCCGTGGAACCAATCGAGCAACTGGAGCAGCTGCAGCTGGTCGAGGAGATCGTGCTCGAACCACAGCAGCACGCGCTCGTAGGTCGGCGCCCGCCGCAACAGCTGGTCTCTCTGCCGAAAGGCCCGCAGGGCCTCTTCCCGCCCCGCCGTTTCGGGACCTCCAAGATAGCCGGCGCGAACCTCGGCGAGACGGTCGAGGTCGACGGCCGCGGGAAACGGGCCGAGGTGCATGGGATCGCGCCAGGGCAGAACATCCCCGGGTATCGGGCCTGCCTCGAGAAGGCTGGCCGCCGCGTCGCCGTTGGTGATGTGCAGATCGACCATCGGCGATAGCCCCGCCATCGGCCTCCGCCTATTTCCGCGTCTCGAAGACCAGGAGATAGGGCATGGCGGGATTGTTGTCGCGATCCCGGAAGGCGCTGTGCTTGCCGTTCGGCGAGTTGATCCAGAGGGCGTAGGTCCGCCCCGGCTGCAGCTTCACGGGCAGGACATTGGTCCGGCCATCACCGAGATAGTGGACGTCGCCGGCGACGTCGGGAAACGACTCCCGGGTATGGATGACCCAGGACCACATTTGCTTCACCATCATGTCCTTGGAGAAGGTGACATGGATTTCGCTGGTCGCGGGGTCCACATCGACGTCGCCGGCGGCCGGGACCGTTTTCACCACGACGGGCGGCAACGCGCCGACGCTGACCGCTTCGCCGGCATGGGCGGCGGCGACATGGCCCACCATCAACAGCCCGACCAATACCGTTAGATAACGTTTCATCATTGATCCTCCCCGTTGGCGATTGGTTCGTCATCGCCATCTTACCTGAAGCATCGGTTAACGCCCCGCCCCGTCTGGACGCGATGCGCGCCGCCCTGTAAATCTCGCTCCCACCCGCCTTCGACCGGCCCCCGCCGGCCCCGACATCGCCATTCAATTCCGAGAGGAGCGCCCCCATGGACTTCGGCACTTTTCTGTTGCTGCAATCGCCGAGCGCCCGGCCGCCGGTAGAAGTTTTCGCCCGCGCCGTGCGTCTCGCGCAGACCGCCGACAAGCTCGGCTTCGACAGCATCTGGTGCGCCGAGCATCACTTCTCGACCTACGGCTATCTCTCACGCCCGTTGATGCTGGCGACCCACATCGCCACGCAGACCGAGCAGATCCGTGTCGGCTCCGCCGTCGTCGTGCTGCCGCTGCATCATCCCCTCATCGTCGCCGAGGAGATCGCCACCGCCGACATCCTCTCGGGCGGACGGCTCGACGTCGGGCTCGGGCGCGGCTACCAGACCTACGAGTTCGAACGGCTCGGCTTCACCCTCGGCGAAAGCCGCGAGCGCTTCGACGAGGAAGTCGACATCCTGTTGAAAGCCTTCGAGGGCAAGCCCTTCGGCCACGAGGGCAAGTACTACCAGTTCGGCGAGACCAGCGTCTTCCCGCAGCCGATCCAGCAGCCGCACCCGCCCTTCTGGGTCGTTGGGCAAAGCCAGGAATCAATCGTCGCCACGGTGAAGCGCGGCTTCAACGTGGTTAGCGGCGGCTTCGGCGTGCCGCTCGAACGGTTGGCCGAATTCCGCAAGGGTTTCGACGCCATGGAGGTGCCCGGCGTCGACAAGTCGAAGATCCGCATTTCCACCCAGCGCCCGGTCTATGTCACCCACGACGAGAGCGAGCTGGCGGAGATCGTCGCCGAAGCGCGCTGGAACATGCGCGTGACGCTCAGCCTGCGCCAAGGACTGGAGCGGGTCGAGAAAGGCCACGCCGTCGCCGTCCCCTTCGAGAACGAGCCGAGCGACGCGGAACTGCTGGAGCGCTATTTCGTCGTCGGCACGCCGGAGACCTGCATCGCCCGCCTGAAGGCGTTGCGGGAGGCCATGGGCATCGACCACTTCAACGCCAGCTTCTGGTTCGGCGACCTCGCCGAGGAGCGGATTCTGAAAAGCATGGAGCTGTTCGCCAAGGAGGTCATGCCGGCCTTCCAGTAGGCTTGCGGCGGCTCCGCCTACGCCCGGCCGGTGCGGATGACCAGGGCGTCGATCGTCTCCTCGCCCAGCGCGCGTACCGCCTCGTAGCGGTGCAGGCCGTTCACCAGGATGTAACGGCCTTTGTCCGGGCGGACCTGGATCGGCAGTTGCAGGCCCTCCTCCAGGATGCTTTCGGCGAGCGACTCGACCCGCTCCGCATCCAGGGTCTTGCGGCGCTTCACCGGAATATAGATCTCGTCCAGGCGGATGACGTGGGTCTGCAGCATGGGCTCACCTCCAAGCCTGCCGTATCCAGCGCCACTCGGCGCCGCGCGTCAAGCGGGCGGCTTGCGCGGGGGCGGACCCGCGGGGCACTCTCTTGCCGGTTCACGCGGCGGGAGGAGAGCGGCATGCAGGAGTTCGAGGTCGAGCTGACGACGGGGGACGGCAACCTCGACAGCTTCGTCTGCCATCCCGACGAGGGCGGCCCGCATCCCGCGGTGATCCTGTACATGGACGCGCCCGGCATCCGCGAGGAGTTGCGCGACATGGCGCGCCGGATCGCCGCCACCGGCTATTTCGTCATGCTGCCCAACCTCTACTATCGCGACGGCCGCGAGGGCACCTATCCCTTCGACCGCACGAAGATCCCGGGCGACGACGGGGAGCGGGAAAAGATGTTCGCCGTGATGAACGCCCTCACCAACGCCCGCGTCGTCGCCGACACGGCGCCGATGCTGGAATTCCTGCGCGGCCACGCGGCGGCGGCCGACGGTCCCATCGGCTGCGTCGGCTATTGCATGAGCGGGCAATACGTCGTCTCCGTCGGTGCCGCCTATCCCGACGATTTCGCCGCCATCGCTTCCTTCTACGGCGTGCGGATCATGACGGAGGCCGAGGATTCGCCGCATCTGAAGTTCGCCCAGGTGAAGGGGGCGATGTATCTCGCCTTCGCCTCCGACGACCCCTGGGTGCCGCCGGACATCCTCGACGCCCTGCCGCCCGCCCTCGACGCGGCCGGCGCCGATTACCGGGTCGAGATCTATGACGACACCCAGCACGGCTTCGCCTTCCCGACCCGCGCCGTCTATGTGAAGGCCGCGGCGGAACGGCACTGGCAGCGGATGCTGGCGCTGTTCGACCGTCGCCTGCGGGCCTGATCGCCATGGCCGGGGACAGCGACGTCACGCGGACCATGTGTCCGATGAATTGCCACCCGACGCTGTGCGGCATGATGGTCGAGACCCGCGACGGCGAGGTCGTCTCGGTGCGCGGCGACAAGGCGCATCCCGACAGCCGGGGCTTCCTCTGCGTGCGCGGCCAGGCGACGAGGGACATCGTCGGCAACCCGAAGCGGCTGCTCCATCCGCTGATCCGCGAGCGGCGCGGCACGGACGACTGGCGCGAGGCGAGCTGGGACGAGGTGCTGGACCGCATTGCAACCGCGATGCGGACGGCCGGGCGGGAACGCACGGCACTCTGGACCGGGCACGGTAATCTCGCCAACGGCTACGGCGTGCGCGCCGGCGGGGCCCTGGTCGCGCGCTTCGCCAACCTCTATGGCTGCCAGCAGTGGAGCCCGGCGATGATCTGCTGGGGCCTCGGCGGCTTCGGCCTCGGCCTGACCGGCGCCCTCGACGTCACCACGAAAGAAGACATGGGCGCCAACGCCGAGCTGATAATCATGTGGGGGGCAAACCTGGCGAGCCAGCCGAATACGGCGCGCTATCTGGTCGCCGCCCGCAAGCGCGGCGCCCATATCGTCACCATCGATGTCCGGCCGACGGAGGCGGCGGCCCAGTCGAACGAGGTCTTCATCCTCCGCCCCGGCTCGGACGCGGCGCTGGCGCTGGCCATGATGCATGTCATCGTCGCGGAGGAGCTTTACGACGCGCATTTCGTCGCCGACCACACGCTCGGCTTCGAAGCGCTTCGCGGCCATGTCCGAGACCACACGCCCGAGTGGGCGGCGGCGGAGACCGGCATCGCGGCGGATCGCATCACCGCGCTGGCGCGCCGGTTCGCGGGCACCCGCCCCGCGACGATCGTCGTCGGCGGCAGTTCCCTGCACAAGGGCCGGGGCGGCTGGCGCAGTGCGCGGGCGATTTCCTGCCTGCCGGCGCTCACCGGGGACTACGGCCGCCCGGGCGGCGGCCTCGGCGAGCGGCACGGCGCCAAGGCGCACGGCGCCGGCTTCGGCGACGTCTCCGCGGCCGAGCGGCGCCGGCCCGGAACCTACGTCGCGAACCAGATGTCGGAGATCGCCGACGCCCTCGACGACGGGCGGATCGGCGTGCTGGCGCTATTCGGCGTCAACATGCTGTCGTCCTTCGCCGATTCCGCCCGCCTGGCCCGCGCGCTCGACAAGCTCGATCTCGTCGTCTGCCACGACCTGTTCATGAACGAGACGATCCGCGACCACGCCGACATCGTGCTGCCCGGCACCGCCTGGCTCGAGGATCTCGGCGCCAAGGCGACGCACGGCCATGTCTATTTGGCGGAACAGGCGCTGCCGCCGGCGGGGGAGGCCCGCGCGGTACAGGACATTCTCCGCGGCCTCGCCGAGCGGCTGGCGGTCGCCGATTTCCATCCCTGGGCCGACCAGGAAGGCCTGCTCGACGCCCTGCTGGATCATCCCGCGACCGGCCATGCGACGGTTCGCAGCCTGCGCGAGAACGGCGGCAAGGCGGCGCTCCGCATTTCGCCGCATGCCTATCCGGACCGGAAGTTCCACACGCCGTCGGGCAAAATCGAGTTCTACTCCGAACAAGCCGCGCAGGCCGGTCTGCCGCCGTTGCCGGAGCCGGAAGCCAGTGACGACGGCGCCGACCCCGACGCGCCCCTGACCCTGGCGCCGGGGCGTACCTTGACGCAGTTCCACGCCTTCTACGACCACGGGCGGGCCTTGCCGCTGCTGGTCGCCCGCGACGGGGGCCCGGAACTCTGGATGTCCGAGATGGATGCGTCGGCACGCGGGATCGACGACGGCGCCACGATCCGGGTCTTCAACGGTGCCGGAGCCTTCGAGACGCGGGCCCGGATCACCGACGGCCTGCCGGCGGGCACGGTCTGGATTCGCGACGGCACGGAAGGTCTGAACCGTGTGACCTCCGGCGCGGCGGCACTGCCGGAGGCGGCCCTCGACCTTTTCCCCTTCACCGTCGGCCAGGCCCGCTATGACGCCCGGGTCGAGGTCGAGGTTCTGGGTGGTTGAAAACGTGGAGGTAAGTCGCGGGTGCACCGAGACGGTCCCACCAGCATTCAGCGCCCAGTGTGGGGATCGTGTCGCCTCTCCCATACATGTAAACACCGATCGCATGGCGCCGTCGATTTCATGGCGGAGCGTCGCCTTGGTTGGCGAGGTCGTCAAGGACGCGCCAATGGCGCGCCAGCGAAGCTGGTCGGAGATCCTTGACGACCTCGCCAACCAAGGCATCATGGCCATCATGAGTTCAAAGGCAGAAACCGACGGGTCGTCGATATACGACCTCCCCCATGTTCCACCCGCAACCAGAATAATTGTGGGATACGGGCAATGCGTTTGAACGACGAAGAGCAGGCGATGCTGGCCGGTGCGTTGGGGCGACCGCGGCAATGGGCGATGGAGCACATGCTGCAGGTCGGCGGCATGTTCGATGCCGAGGACATGGTCGCGGTGAGCCAGGCGCACATGATGGCCGACACCGAATCCCTGGGCGAGGCCGGCGTCGCCTTCCTGGAGGACCTGGCCGGCCATCCGGCGGCGGCGTGCCGGGTCGCCGTGCCGATGATCACGGACCCGCGCGGTATCGACCTCTCCTACTACCAGCCGCTCGGCCAGACGGAGGCGATGGCCGATCTCGAGCGCCGCGCGATCGCCGCCTGCAGCGCCATGGGCATCCTGATGACGGATACCTGCATCAACTACCAGACCATCATGCCCCCGGTGCGCGGCGACCATGTCGCCTATGGCGACACCGGCGTGGTGATCTATTCGAACAGCGTGCTCGGCGCCTATTCCAACTTCGAGGGCGGACCCTCGGCCCTCGCCGCAGGTCTTGCCGGACGGACGCCGCGCTATGGCCTGCACCTCGATGCCAACCGCAAGGCGACGCGCCGCTTCATCGTCCGCCATCAGCCGCGCGACCCGACCGAGTGGGGCATCCTCGGCGGCCTGATCGGCCGGCGCTGCGGCTCCTACTGGGCGGTACCGGTGGTCGAGGGGCTGGAAGGCATCCCGACCTCCGACGCGCTGAAGCATTTCGGCGCCGCCATGGCGAGCTTCGGCTCGACCCCGCTCTATCACCTGGTCGGCATTACGCCGGAAGCCCGGTGCCTGGCCGATGTCTGCGACGGCCCGCCGCCCGCGGCAGAGGAGGTCACACAGTCGGATCTCGAGGCCTTGCGCGCCGAGTACGGCGCCAGCGGCGAGGCGGTCGACGTCGTCGTGTTCGCCGCACCACAGCTGTCCCATGTCGAGATGCAACAGGTCGCCGACCTGCTCGACGGCAAGCGGCTCTCTGAGACGACGGCGATGCTCGTCTGCACCGCGCCGACCATCGCCGCCGACTGCGAACGGCTCGGCCTCATCGCCCGGATCGAGGCGAGCGGCGCCAAGGTATTGCGCGGCACCTGCTTCTACCAGCAATACGCCCGCGAGATCGGCGAGGCCCAGGGCTGGACCCGACTGCTCTCCAACTCGACGAAGATCGTCAACATCCTCGGCGGCTACGGCTATGCGCCGGCGCTCCGCTCGATGGAAGATTGCGTCGAGGCCGCCGTGACGGGGCGGATCCCATGAGCCGGATCCTGAAATGCCATCCCGGCATCGGCCCGGCGGCCGAGGGCGTCGCCCTCGTCGCCAAGGACGATTTTTCGGCACGCTATGACCTCGACCGCCTGGCCGGCGTCTTCTCGCGTCCGGGCCACGCGCTGGCGGGACAGTCCTATGTCGACCGCATCCTGGTGGTGAACACCGCCAAGGGCGGCGTCGCCTCGGCCTGGATGCTGCACGAGATGAAGACCCGCGCCATGGCCCCCGCCGCCATCCTGTTCAACGCCGCCAACACGATCCTCGCCCAGGGCGCGGCACTCGCCGACCTCGCGATGTGCGACCGCTTCGCGGACGGCGACGTGACCGACCTGATCCGCACCGGCCAACGCCTGCACGTCGACCCCGCCCGCGGCCTGGTGACCATTCTCGACGACGAGGAGACGCCATGAGCACGAGCCAAGGCACGCTTGCCATCCATCCCCTTCCCGGCGCCCGCTTCGGGGCCGTCATCTCCGGCCTCGAGCCGCGCGCCATCGGTCCGGAAGAGAAGGCGGCCATCCTCGAGGCCTACCGCGCGCGGCACGGTCTGATCTGCTTCGCGTTCGACCGCCTGTTGGAACGCGACGAGCTGCATGCGCTGACCGCCGTCTTCGGCGAGAACGAATACGCGCCCGGCCGCATCAACGGCATCGGCAAGCTGGCCGCGCCGGGCGAGGAGGATCTGTCGATCGACGACCAGGTCGCCGCCCTGGAGGCCGAGGGCATCGATCCCTTTCTCTCCTTCATCGGCAACGTCGACTGGCGCACCGGCGCCGTGAAACCGGTCGACGACAAGTTCTTCGGTGAGTGGGAATGGCATACCGACATGTCCTATATCCCGGTGCCGCCCACCTTCAGTTTGTTGCACGCCCGCCAGATCCCGGACGACGGCGGCGATACCGGCTTTTGCAGCCAGGTGATGGCGGCCGAGGCCCTGCCCGCGCATCTGCGCGCCGCCGCGTTGCGCCACCAGATCAAGCACGACTCGACCTATGGTTCCAGCGGCATCCTGCGCCCGGGCATGACGCCGCCGGCCTCGCCCGTCGAGGCCCTCGGCCAGCCCCATCCGATCCTGCGCCGCACAGCGGGGGGCGGCGAAGCGCTCTATCTCGGGCGGCGGACCAACGGCTATGTCGTGGGCCTGCCGCTGGACGAGAGCGAGGCGCTGCTCGACGAACTCTGGGCCCATGCGACCCGGCCCGAGTTCCAATACCGGCACAATTGGCGGGTCGGCCAGGTCGTTGCCTGGGACAACCGCATGATGCTGCACATGCGCCATCCCGTCGATCCGAGCGCGGCGCGCTTCATGTGGCGCACCCAGACCAAGGGCGAGGCGGTCGTCGCGGCCCAGGGCGGCGAGTGAGGTCGCAGGCTCATCTGTGGGCGGTGAGCGCCGCGACGGCATCCGCCCGCTGCGCCGCCACCACGGCAGCGCAGATCTCGATCGCTTCGAGGACGTTCGCCAAGACCCGCGGCCCACCGCTATGCCGCCCGATCCGCTCCGCAAAGAAGGCCTCTACGCGATCGCGGTCCTGGTTCGAGCAGAACGCCGAGGCGCGCCAGGGCAGCCACTTGCGATGGGACCGCGGCAGCCGTTCGAGCAGTTCGTCGTAGTGCGCGACGATCCAGTTGAACACAACCTCGCGGTTGGCCGACATGCGACTCTGGCGGCGCAGCAGGTCCGAGGCGTCACGCTTCGATAACGAGGGATCGAGGATCAGGTCCGATACCCGCTTCACCACGTCGCCATCGCGCTGGAAGCCGAGCACGCCGATGAGGTGGGAGCGCAACGTCGAATTCCGGGCGCGGGCCAGCCGGGCGATCAGAGTCTCCGCGAACGGCACGCCGCCCTCCTGGGCGGCGACGATCAGGGCGACGCGCACCAGGTTGGGATGCAGGACGTCGGGATCGATGCTCCCCTCGGGCCCGTCGCCCAGATAGGCCCGGCCGAGCCGGCCGAGGATCGCCCGCAGTCCGGGATCCTCCGCGTCCAGCGCCATGAACCAGAGCAGGTCGCCGCGCAACAGTTCCACCGCGCTGTCGTCGGCTTCCTTGGCCAAAGCCCCGTCGCCGAGGTCGAGGCGCGCCAGCGCCGGGCGATAGATCTCGCGCATGACCTGCTTGACGCGCGGTTTCAACTCCGGCGGCGCGATGAAATTCTTCAGGTCCCGGAGGTCCTGCATGGGCGCCTTCACGACGTCCCAGTGCGATGACGCCGCCGCCGCCCGGGCGACGGCGAGGAGGGTTTCGGTCGTCGCCCGTCCCGCTTCATGGGCAGCCCCGATACTTGCGACAAGGGAGAGCGCTTCACCGGGTGCGAGGTCGCCGAAATTCGCCAGCACGGCCCGCCAGCCTGCCTCGGGCAACGTGAAGTTCATGTAGGCGGCGCCGTCCTGGTTCGGCAGCACCCAGGACGGGCAGCCGGTCGTGGGAAGCGACAGCGTCGCCTCGCGCGCCGCGAGGATGGTGCAATGCCGCGCGCGTTTGCCCTGGTCGGGATAGACCAGACAAAGCGGGATCGACCAGGTTTGCCGCGCGTCGCCCTTCGAGCCGAGCGGCAGGCCACGCGACTGACGCAGCGTTACCTCCACAGCACCGCTCGCCCGGCAAGACCAGGCCACGTCGACCATCGGGGTGCCGGGCTGCTCCAGGAACGACCGGAAGGCGGGGACCAGCGCCGGATCGCCGGCGCTTTCCGAGAGGGCGGCGTAGAAATCTTGCGCACTCGCCACGCCGTGGCGGTGTGCACCGATATAGCGACGGACACCGGCGCGGAACGCCGCCGGGCCCATATGGCGCTCGATCATCGCCAGCACGCCGCCGCCCTTGGAATAGGTGATCCGGTCGAAGGCATTCCAGATGTCGTGGTTGGTATTGATCGGTTGGCGGATCTGGCGGGCACTGGCCAACCGGTCGCTCCACATGGCGCAGCCCGCACTGCGGATCGGACCGCGGTTGTCGAATTCATCGGGCCGCCACTCGTGGACGATCCGATCCGCGAGCCATGTCGCGAACGCCTCGTTCAGCCACAGATCATCCCACCACACCGGCGTCACCAGGTTGCCGAACCAGCTGTGCGCCAGCTCGTGGGCATGGATGTAGGCAAAGCCGCGGCGCTGATAGATCGAGTTTCGCTCGCCGAGCAGGATCCGGTTTCGCCGGTAGAAAATCGCGCCGGCGTTCTCCATTCCCCCGGACCTGAACTGGGCGACCGCCACGAGGTCCAGCTTGGCGTAGGGATAGGGAATCGCGAAATAAGCCTCCAGCCGCGCCAGCATCGAGGCCGTATGCTCGAGCGCGTAGCGAAACTCGCCCCCCTCCCCCTTGGGTGCGATGCCCCGAAGCGGCAGGGGGCGTGAGCGGACGGCGTTCGGCGGGATCGGCGCCCACTCGACGATGTCGAACGCGCCGACCGCCAGGGCGACCAGATAGGTCGGCAAAGGCGCCGTCGTCTGGAAGGTCACTTTCCGTCGCCCGTCCGCCAGGGCTGTGAATCGGCATGCAAAACTGACCCACTTTGGTGGGTTATGAGCGGTAAGAATTGACCCACCTGGAACGCTAGCATCCGCACGGAACAGTGCGGAGGAAAGAGCAGGTGGTATTGATGGAAAGCGTATTGAAGATCCGACGTTGGATATTACGGGAGGGTCGGAGTATCCGATCTGTATCTCGTCAGACTGGTTTGTCGCGGAACACGATTAAGAAGTATCTGAAGGACGGCGATCCACCGAGCTATCAGCGGCGCGTTTCACCCGTCCGGCGTAAGCTTAGCGATGGCTTCGCCAGCCGGCTTCGGGCGCTCTTTGAGCAGGACCTGGGGCGCCCGCGCCGTGAGCGCCGGACGGCCAAGAAGCTTTATGAGCAGCTTGTGTCGGAAGGCTATAGCGGATCCTACTCGACGGTTCAGAGGTTTGTCCGCGACCTGAAGCGTTCTGGCGCCGGATCGGGGGATGCGTTCATTCCGTTGCACTTTACGGCAGGTGACGCGCTCCAGTTTGACTGGAGCACGGAATACGCTGTCCTGGGCGGTGTCGAGCAGAAGGTAAAGGTTGCCCACTTCCGCCTATGTCATAGCCGCAAGCCCTTTGTTGTTGCCTATCCCAGCGAATCTCAGGAGATGGTGCTGGACGCCTTTGCACGGGCGATGTCTTTCTATGGCGGCGTACCGCGCCGGGTGATCATCGACAACCCCAAGACGATGGTAACCTATGTTTCGCGCTCTAAGGACCGTGTGTTCCATCCGCGCTTTCTGGCGTTGATGAACCACTATGTGATGGAACCGGTTGCTTGCACACCCGCGGCGGGGTGGGAGAAGGGTCAGATTGAGAACCAGGTTGGGTTCCTGCGGGGACAGCTGTTTGCGCCCAAGCCCGCCTTTGACGATCTGGATGCGCTGAACGGCTGGTTGCGTCTGCGCTGCGAGGAATTGGCGAATCGCGCCCACCCCGAACAATCGGATCGCAAGATCTCGGACGTGTTCGCAGACGAGTGCGCCGAACTGCGTCCCCTGGGCCGGGCTTTTGACGGCTATGTTGAGAAGGCCGCTCGTGTCCGCTCTACCTGTCTGGTCCAATATGCCACCAATCGCTATAGCGTCCCCTCCCGGTTCGCCGGGGAGCTTGTCTCTCTGCGCGCCTATGCGGACCGGATCGTGGTTGTGTCAGGGCAGAATGTGATTGCCGAGCACAAGCGCCGCTTTACCCGCAACGCCAGCTATTTCGAGCCCTGGCATTACCTGCCCCTACTCGACCGCAAGCCCGGCGCGCTGAGAGATGGCGCGCCCTTTGTGGGTTGGCAATTGCCTGAGGCGATGCACCGGGTCAGGGCGCATTACATGGCCGGCAAAGGCGGGGACCGGGAGTTTGTCGATCTGCTCCTGCTGGCCCAGGATCACGGGATCGAGGTGGTCGAGATAGCCTGTGAACTGGCCGTGGAGCAGAACACGCTGCGCCTTCCGGCCATCATCAATCTGATCAACCAACTGGTGGAGCCGGTCATCGCGCCATGGGGCGAGAGCCACGCCTATCCGCAACTGACCTTGCGGCCCGAAGCGGACTGCAAGCGCTATGAGACGCTGTGCGTTGCCGGGGAGGCCGTCGCATGAAAGCTTTGATAGACCAACTGATCGCCCTGAGGCTGTATGGAATGGCGGCTTGCGCCGAAGCTTTGCTGGCCGCGCGCAAGCCGCCAAGTCTGACCACTGCGATAAAGCAACTGATCGACGCCGAGACTGTAGAGCGCCGGGTGCGCTCTATCCAGCACCAAATGCGGGCCTCGAAGTTCCCCCACCATAAGGACTTCGCCACTTTCGATTACGGCCTAGCCGCCGTCACCCAAGCGCAAATCGACCCCTTCTGCTCAGGGCAGTTCACCCAGGAGGCCCACAACCTCATTCTGGTGGGCGGAACCGGTACGGGCAAAACCCACATCGCCATTGCTCTGGGGACGCTGTTGATCAATCAGGGAAAGAAGGTCCGTTTCTTCAACGCCGTCGATCTGATCAATGCGCTGATCAAGGAACAGGCCGAAGGCAACGCCGGCAAGATCATCCGGCAACTGACGGCCATGGATTGCGTCATCATCGACGAACTGGGCTATATCCCATTCCCCAAATCCGGCGGTGCGCTCTTGTTCCACCTGATCAGCAAACTCTATGAGAAGACCAGCGTCATCATCACCACCAATCTGGAGTTCGGGGAATGGGTCTCCGTCTTCGGAGATGCAAAAATGACAACCGCGTTGCTGGATCGTGTAACGCATCACTGCGCAATCATCGAAACAGGCAACATGTCTTACCGCTTCGCACAAAGCAAACAGCGACGACAAAAGTAGCCGCCCTGTAAGCAAAGCCCCAGGCTGATCCGCTATATGGAGCCAATCAGCCTGGGGGCTTTCATCGCAAAGGCGGGCAAATCAAAACGGGTCCTGTACAGATTGTTCTGCAAAAGGGGTTTCGTAGCTGGGGCACAAGTCCGGGCCGATGGGGTGGATGAGCTGCCTCCGGCTGGTCCGGGCTCTCGCGATCGAAATCCATGAGGACTGGCTGGATGCCAACCGCTAGCTCAACATGATCCATCTCAAGGAGAGCAAAAGCGAACGCATCCAGAAAGCCGCCTGACGGCGGCTCGGCATGCCTGGCGCTCCGAGCAATCGAAATCTCCGCGCCAGGCATGCCGGTGGCCCTCATCGGCAGCCATGACAAACTTGCAGAACAGTCTGGACACTACTTCAAAAGCTCATTGCCACTTCAAGAACCCCACCTGATCCCCACGTTCCGCCGCCGGCCCGGTTGTCCCGGTGGGCCCACAGGCCCCTCCCACGCGGCTTCGCTCCGCGTAACGCAAAGCGCTACACGAAGCCGCGCGGGGCCCTCCCGTGGACTACCGGGACAACCTCCGTCGAAGCAAGGGAGGGGGGGGGTCAATTTTGCACGCCGATAGGGGGTCAGAATTAAATGCTGATTGACAGGCAAGTTGAAGCGAACCCAGGTATGCGAACTGCTTGCGCGGTTGATGGTGCGGGCCTGACAGGTCGCGGCGGCAGGCTTTGAAGCGGCCGCCGTGCGGCGTGCCGCGACGATCTGGACCGGGCGATCCCCGTGCAGAACGCCGGAAACGTCGATCGATGTCCCGTCGGCGGCCCGCCACGAGGCCATGAACCGGCAAGGTTGTGCGCCATTGTCGGTGTGATGAAGCAGGGTGCCGGTCCCGGTGAATTCACTGAACCGGCAGTTGCCCGATGTGACGCGAAATCGGGGCTGGGAATTCGCAACGATGATCTTGGTATTCTTGGCCATAAAGGTAAATTTTACATGCCTGTTCGGGACGGATTTATTGGCGATCCAAAGACCTGCATCACCTTCCACGCGCAGTTCGTGACACAACGGCGAAGCCTCATGGACAAAAACCGCCCTGTTGTCTTCGAGAGCGGGGCAGGCGACCTGCGCCGACGCCTGCATCGATAAACCGCCTCCCATCAACCCGAACATGACCATCGCGAGATACCGGGCCCAATGACGGGGGCGTCTAGTATCTGAGCTTGCCCCGTTTCCGTGGACACCCGATCCTTTGGGAAGGAGGAGTCCACGATGTCCCGAACACGAGCACCATATCCGCATGAGTTCCGCGCCCAGCTTGTCGAACTGGTCCGCGCCGGCCGGACGCTGGAGGAGCTGAGCCGCGAGTTCGAGCCGACGGCGCAATCGATCCGTAACTGGGTGGCCGCCGCCGATGTGGCGGAAGGCCGTCGCACCGAAGTCCTGACCGGCAAGGAACACGAGGAGCTGAAGCGGCTTCGTCGTGAGAACAAGCGGCTCAGACAAGAGCGCGAGATACTTGCAAAAGCCGCGGCTTGGTTCGCACGGGAAACCGACGCGACCTCGGACGACTCTTCGCGTTCGTGAGTGCGCACCAGGCCATGTACCCAATCGCCATGATGTGCCGACTGCTCGGGGTCTCCACCAGCGGCTGGTACGAATGGCGCCGGCGGCCGTCGAGCCGCCGGGAGATCGACGACGGGGTCCTGACGGCGCGGATCGCCGGGATCCACGCGGTCTCCAACGACACCTATGGTGCCCCCCGGATCCACGCCGAACTGCGCGACGAGGGCGTGGCTGTCGCCCGCAAGCGGGTAGCCCGATTGATGCGCGCCGCCGGCCTGTCGGGCGTCAGCCGTCGCCGGCGGCCCAAGACGACGGTGCGCAGCGAGGGCGCGCGCCCAGCGCCAGACCGGGTCGATCGTGACTTCCGTTGCGCGAGTGCTATGGGGCCCCTCCTGGCGGACCGCCGTCAACCGGGGCGGAGCCGGTATTTGAGGGGGCGGTGCTGGGTCCCATGCGGCCTCGTCGGCTCTGGATATCGGGCACGGGCAGCAGTAAATGAGTACGCATCCGGCCAAGACCACGGTCGGCTCGGATTGACGGAGCGCGGCTGCGGGGAACGGATCAGGCGGCGATGTTGTTGGGTGTCGCGGCTTTCCAGTTCCAGGGCAGGAGTTGGTCGATCGCCTTTGCCGGATGGTCGTTGATGCGGCGCAGCACGTCTTCGAACCAGGCGCGAGGGTCGACGTCGTTGAGGCGGGCGGTTTCGATCAGGGTGTAGACGGCGGCGGCGCGCTCGGCGCCCCGGTCGGAACCGGCGAAGGTCCAGTTGCGCCGGCCGACGGCGATGCCCCGGAGCGCGCGCTCGGCGGCATTGTTGGTGAGGCAGATGCGACCGTCGGCCAGGAACGCCGTGAAGCTCGGCCAGCGCTTGAGCATGTAATCCATGGCCTTGGCGACGGCGCTGCCCGAGGACAGTTTGGCGCGTTCCGTCCGCATCCATTTCCCGAGGTCGTCGACCAGTGGGCGGACGCGGGCCCGGCGGATCCCGCGACGGCGCTCCGCCGTGTCGCCGTTGATCTCGGCCTCGATGGCGAAGATCTCGTCGATGCGGCGCACCGCGTCGCGGGCCATCGGCGCCCGGATCGCCTTGCCGAGATCGGCCAGCTCGAAGAACTTGCGCCGGCTGTGAGCCCAGCACGAGGCCTCGATAAGCGGCGCCGGTTGGCGTCCCTTCGCATAGAGGGCGTTGAAGCCGCTGTAGGCATCGGCCTGGAGGATGCCGGACCAGACCTCCAGATGACCCCGGGGATGCCGGCCGGCCCGATCCCGGGAGTAGAAGTAGAGCGCCGCCGGCGGGTCGCTGCCGGCGAAGGGACGGTCGTCGCGGACGTAGGTCCAGATCCTGCCCTTGACCGTCTTCTTCCTGGCCAGCACCGGCACCGGCGTCTCGTCGCCATGCAGCCGTTCGGCGGCCAGCACATGGGCCCGGATGCGCTCGTGCAACGGCCGAAGCGTGGCGCAGCAGGCGCCGACCCAATCCGCCAAGGTCGAGACGTCGAGCTCGATACCCTCGGCGGCGAAGGCCCGGCTCTGCCGGGTGAGCGGCAGGTGCATGGCGAACTTGTCGTTGAGGACCGTCGCCAGCAGGCCGGGACCGGCGCGCCCGCGCGGGATCGCGTGGTGCGGCGCCGGCGGCTGGCTGATCGTCTCGCAGGCCCGGCAGCTGAACTTCTCCCGCACCGTCTGCACCACCTTCCACTGGCGGGGCACCAGCTCCAGGCTCTCGGTGACGTCTTCCCCGAGCTTCACCAGCTTGTCGCCACCGCAGCAAGAGCAGAACTCGGGGCCGGGCAGCACGACCCGCTCGCGCGGCAGGTGGGCCGGCAGCGGCGCCCGCTTGGGCTTGCGTCGGGTGAAGCCGCGCACCGTCGTGCCGTCGTCGGCCTCGCCCGGGCCCGCGCTCTCGGCCGTCGCCGTCTCCAGCTCCTCAAGTTGCAGTTCCAGCTGCTCCAGCAGGTGGGCGCCACGCTCGGAGGAACGGCCATACTGCTCGCGGCGCAGCTTGGCGATCTGCAGCTTCAGATGTTCGACTTCCAGTTCGGCCCGCGTCCGTGCCGCCCGTTCCTCGGCCAGGGCGTCGCGCAGGCGGGCGTTCTCTTCGAGGACATCGGCGCTGGTCATGGGCGGGAGTGAATCAGACCCCGCGCCCGCCCGCCAGACCTATTGCGCCGACCGAGTCGATATGCCGCGCCTCAGCCCGCCCGCTCCGGACGCCGGGTCAAGCGCGGGTGACGCCAGTCGATCCCGTCCAGCATGTAGGCCAGCTGCGCCGAAGAGATCGCCACGGCGCCCCCGCCATGAGCCGCCGGCCAGACGAAGCGGCCGTGCTCCAAGCGCTTGGCATAAAGCGACATGCCCACCCCGTCGTGCCACAGGATCTTCAACAGATCGCCCCGACGGCCCCGGAAGACAAACAGGTCACCCGCATGCGGGTCCCGGCCCAACGCCTCCTGGACCTGCAAGGCCAGCGTGTTCATGCCGCGACGCATGTCCGTCACGCCCGAGGCCAGCCACACCCGCACATCGCCGCGAACCGGGATCATCGCCGCGCCAGGGCCGAGAACACCCGGCCAAGCGCCGAGGCGTCCACGCCCGCGTCCACCATCACCCGCGCGCCGCAGCCGAGCTCGATCGTCATTCGCCCCGACCCGACCGACGGAGCCGGCGCCGAGGGACCCCGCTCGTCCGCCACCACGGTCACCGGAACCAGGCCGCCGGCACCGCCCAGCAAACCCTCGCGGTAGAGCTTGCGCCAGGCGAACACCTGGTTCGCGTTCACATCGTGCCGACGCGCCACCACCGATGCCGACGCGCCCGGCTCCAGGCTCTCCAGGACAATCCGACGCTTCTCCGCCAAAGGCCAGCGACGCCGGGGCTGGGACGCCGTGCGCCTGTCGCCGGCAGGGAGATCTTCTTCGTCCACCATCAAACTCGTGCCCATCTTCAAACTCGTGGACACGAACGAAGTGCCCACTTCAGAAGAGGGGAGACTCGGAAATTACCGGAGCACCGACAAGGCGGTGCTCACCGGATGCGTACGTAAATGAAGCACGCGAGGTGATGGAGATGAAGCTGCGAGTCCATGAATTTCTGGCGACGCCTGACCGGTCCTTTTCAGATCGAGTAGCTTTCGCCTGCGATTCAGAACGACCGTCCAATACGGCTCCGCAACCGTGGTGCGGGATCGCTCCGAAGGCCGGGACTGCCAGCCCGGCCTTCTTCGCGAAGCGTCCTCATGGTAGCAGGTTCACGATTCGAATATGTGTCGACACACAATCTGCGGTCCGGTCTCCTCCAAGCGAGTTATCCATAGCTATTAAGACACGCACCGGGGCATCACCAGAACGATAGGAACAGCTCGTTCGGCGACGATCTACTAGTAGTTTGCCACCTCGGTGACCGTACCCGATACGACATGGCTGATATCCGTGAGCACGAGAAATACCTTCCCAGTAGCTTGTAGCACTGAATTCACGGTTGCGTTCGCGGGCGTTGTGGGGAATGTCTGTATAGAAGAGTCCGTGATCCGATGGACATCTTGCGTCTGAACTGTGAGCGCCTGCACGCCTCGGCAAAATGCGCCCGTCGTGTCCGACGTCAGCGCAAGGATATCCACGCTGGTGAACACGTTTTTAGTACCACCACAAGCGGTATAGATTCCAAATGCATTTGCACCAGTGTTGCCGGTGGTCGCGTCAATTTGAACGTTTTCGACCCGCAAGCCGGAGCAATTCCCCGCGAAAATTCCATAGGACGCTGTGGTTCCATTCGTCGCCGATATCCGGACATTGCGTATGATCACCTGATCCGAGGAAGACGGAAAGCCGACCTCGATACCCCGGGCCTCGGCCACGTTGGTGCTATGTCTGTTGAGAAACAGATCTGCGATCTCGATGTTATCGCCCGAGGTCTTGAGAACCGCGAAGTTGGTCGAGCCCCGGATGATTGTCCGCCTACGGCCGGACCCGATTAGACTCACACCGGTCGGGATCGTGACCTGGGTCGCGCCACAGTCATAGACCCCCGGCCCCCGCACAATAACGGTCGGGTCCACGGCGACGGCCAATTCGCTGATCAGTTTGGTACAGTTGTTGAAGTTGTCGCCGCTGTCCTCGATGAAGACGGTGCCAGTCATGTCCAATTTCGCCGCCGTCACCGCACCGTTGGCAATTTCGGTCGTACTGATGGCGCTGGGCGCGATCTTGGCGCTGGTCACCGCGCCATCGACGATCTTGGACGTCTGAATCGAGCCATCCGAGATCTTCGGCGCCCGGACCGCACCATCGGCAATTCGATTATTGGTCACCGCGCCAAGGGCGAGCCGCCCCGTTGTCACCGCGCCCGTCGCGATCTTCGAGACCGTCACCGCACCGTTGGCGATCCGGTTGTTGGTAACCGCACCGAGCGCGATCTCGCCTGTCTTGACCGCCCCAGTGGCGATCTTCGAGGCCGTGACCGAACCATCGAGAATACGATTGCTGGTGACTGCGCCCAACGCGATCCGGCCTGTTGTCACCGAACCTGTCGCAAGATCGGTACTGCTGACGCAGCCGACACAGGCAAGGTCGGTGGCCAATTGAGCCGATGCAGTGAAGGGCGCGAAAGTCAGGAACGCCACCGCGCTCAATTGCATCGCTGTCGGCATGATCGTTGTCCTAAAGTTCATTGTATTGTCTCTCCACGGAATGCGACGGCCGGAATGGCTGCGCGCCAAGCCATGTTAGAGGCTTTCACACTCGCTGTATGCAACTCGAACGGAGTAGCGAGTTGAAACCCCAAGGCCAAGTGGCGCAAACTCGGCGGATCAAATCACCTCGCCGAGGTCATCGAAGGAGTGCCGTTCAAGGACGGAATCAAACAAAACAAAAACGTCGGCTGGGCGATGGCGACGCACCTCGCCACCGCACTCGTCTTGCAGGCCCTCGATATGGCGGTCACGCGACGGCGGCCGAAAGGCAGGCCGATCCATCAATCCGACCAGGGCTCGCAATACACCTCGATCGACTTCGGCACCCGTTGCCGAAAGTTCGGCGTTCGGCCTTCCATGGGCTCGGTCGGCGACTGCTACGACAACGCCATGGCCGAGAGCTTCTTCGCGACCCTCGAATGCGAGCTGATCGACCGGCGGCATCTCGAAAACCCCGACCATGCGCGTCGCGAACTCTTCCAGTTCATCGAAGGCTGGTACAATCCTCGACGCCGGCATTCATCCATAGGATACATGTCGCCAATCAACTACGAGAGGAGCACAGCCCCCCGTCGCGCAAATCTTTGACCGTCCACGAAACCGGGGGAACTCCAATCGGCGGAACGGTCGAAAGCTTCGGTACGCGACAAACGCTTGGACTGGATAGACATCACCAACTCCCCCAAAACGGCCTGACGGACGGCTGCTTCGAATGGGACGTTATCAGGTTTCCACCGTACTGAAAGGGCCGAAAACGAAAAACGCCCAGCACACGAAGCGCCCCGGGCGGATCTGAGCCCGGGGAATAGACGAGGGCTCGATGTCGAGCGGCTCACGTTCTATTCGTCGATATTCTCCTCCAAAATCGGCACGCTTTTGAACCGGCCGGAGATGATCCATTCCTCCGTCGGTGTCGTGGGGCCGCCTTTGTGGAAATACTTCAGGGTCGTGTACCAGATGTGATAGCCGGGACCCTCGCGATCCTTCTCCGCCGTCGCAACCTGATACTGGTCCCAGACATAGTGATAGACATAGAGCGTGCTACCGGAGGCCGTCGCCTCCTTCTTTTCCTTGCGGCGGACCTTGGAATTGATCACCAGTCGCTTGTGCGGGTTGACCGTCTTGTACTTGGGTTTGGCAAGGGTCTGCTTGGCGATATCGATGAACTTTTCGTCCTTCTGCACCGCCTTCGGAAGGCGAACCTTCGAGAGGGCGAGGCTGGCCATCTCGGTATAGCTTTTCTTTGCCGCTTGCAGTTTCGCCCGTTGCGCCGCGCGATCCGGGCCCTCTTTGCGGCCGACACCCTTGTCGAAGGCAGCGGCCAGCGCAACGCGGGCGACCCCCTCTTCCATCTGTTTCAACGTGCTTTCGGGCCGGCCGTCGCCGAGCAGGCGGTTCGCGACATGGTGCGGGTCGTTGACGTCGGTATCGGCCAGAAAGTCGACCTGTTGGAACGGTACCTCTACCCAAGCATCGACACGCTCGACGGAATGCTGAACGCTGCGGGCGACGTCGCCCGGCTTGCCGCCGACGGCACGCAAGAGCCTGTTCAGGGCCTGCGTGGAAATCAGCGGTGTCTTGCCTTGGATCCGTTTTAGATAGGCGAAGTCTTCGGCCGTCCCTTCGGTCGCCGTCCGCACCTTGGCGACATAATCGTTGATCGAAGCCTCGCTGAAGGGCGGGTTCAGGTTTGTCGGTACCGGCTGCGCCCGCTGTCGCTTCTCGATCTCGGCCACGCGGGCCTGAACGTCGCCGAGCTTCTGGTGCTCCTTGACCGCCGCGTTGATGCGATCCAGCAGCTTGTTTTCGGTCCCCTTGAAGGTCGCGACGTAGCGCTGGACATCGGGGTGCTTCGGCGCACCGAGAGCGGAGGCCGCTTGCCAGTTGCGCTCCAACTCCGCCTTGGCCTCGTCGGATTTCGACTTGAAAAGAAGATCGAGCTCGCTCAGGGCGTCCTGCCGCTTGGCGATTTTCGCGAGTTCGGCGCCAATCCCCTGCATCAAGGTTGCGACGATATGGCCGTTGACGCGACGATAGTCCGCGACGGTTCCCTGCCAGACCGGATGCTTCTTGTCCGGCGCGGCGTTCAGCGCCTTGGCAATGCGGCCGAGGTCCTTGAGGAAGCGCATACCGCCCCGGCGGTCGCCTGGGCGAAGTCCGGCAACTTGCCGATCGATCAATTTCAACTCGCGGCCGGCCCGCTCGACATTGGGATCGGCCGGCCCGGGCCCGGTGGCGGCCGGTGCCGCCTGTGCCGGTGCCGAAGCCTTCGGCGCCGCCGTCTTCGGGGCGGCCGTCTCCGGCGCCGCTGTCTTCGCCGGTGCGGCGCCGGGCGTCCTGCCTTCCGCCAGGGCGACGAGACGCGCCTTCAAGGCCTGCAACCGGTCGTTGGCCTCGACCCACGAGGGATGGGATTTGTTCCGCGAGCCATTCAGGCGACCTTCGGTCAGCCGCAACAGCTTCAGCGTCCGCTTGGCGCCGGACGCGCCGGGGCGCATGTTGGCTGCCTGCTTTTCGAAGCGGGCGAGATCGCCCTGCACGGCCTTGATCGCAGTGTCGGCCGGCGCCGTCGCCTGGGCGACGACCAGCGGCCGCGACGCGGCGTCGGCGGCCAGTGGCATCAAACAAAGAACAATGGCCGTAGCGGCGGCCGTGGTCAGACGGTACATGGAGCGCCCCTCCTCGCGATGAATCACCGCCGCAAGAATGCCACGTTGTGATGCCATCGTTAACCGAGTGTCGCGGATTTGAAGCGGGAATTCATTCTCACCTATAGTCTGGGGTGAAATCGCCTGAACGAGGTTGCCCCGGAACCATGGCCTGGCGCCCTGCCCTGCTCCTGCTCTGCCTGCTGGCGTTCCTGCCCGGCATGCCGTCGGCCATGGCGGCGGACCGCGCCGTCGTGGTGGCGGAAAAGGACCTCGCCCGCTATGCCGCCGAATACAGAAAGGCCGGCCCGGAACGCAAGGCGTACTTGAAGCAGCTTCGCAAGCTCCTGGGGCTGACCCGCAAACGATTGCAGGGCGCGCGAAGCCGGGGCTCGAAACGCTGGCGACGCGCGATGGCCCGCCTTGCCAAGCTCGACCGGGCCCTGGAGACAAAGATTGCCGGGACGCCGCCACCACCACCGCGGCCGGCCGCGGTGGAAACCGTCAGCGAACCGCTGGCGAAGACCCCGCCGCCGCCCGCGGATATTCGCAAGGCCGACGGCGGCGAGGCCACACCCGAAACCAAGCCGTTGTTGGATCTCGCCTACGGCGCCTTCCACGCCCTGGTCATCGGCAACAACGACTATAAGCATCTGCCCAAGCTGAAGACCGCCGTTGCCGACGCGCGCGAGGTGCGCCGTGTCCTTACGGACGACTATGGTTTCGACGTGACCTTGCTGGAGAACGCGACCCGCTCCGACATCTTGCGCGCGGTGAACAAATTGCGGGCCGACCTCGGACCCGAGGACAACCTGCTGATCTATTACGCCGGTCACGGCACCCTCGACCGGGAAAGCGACACGGGCTATTGGCTGCCGATCGACGCCGAGCCGGACAACGACGTCGACTGGATCGCCAATGCCGCGCTCACCCGCCACCTGAAGGCGATGCAGGCCAACCATGTCCTCGTCGTTGCCGATTCCTGCTATTCGGGCACTCTGTTCCGCGATGCCGACGCCAGCCTCGAGCGCAAGGGCGAGCGCAAGGCCTGGCTCGGCCGGATGAACGAAAAACGTTCACGCACGGCCATCGCATCGGGCGGGTTGGAGCCGGTGATGGATTCCGGCGGTGGGCGCCACTCGGTTTTCGCCAAGGCGTTCCTGGGCGCCTTGCGCGACAACGACGGCGTCATCGACGACCACGAACTCTATCGACGGATCAGCCGGCCGGTCATCCTGGAGGCGGACCAGACACCGCTGTTCGCCGATATCCGTAAATCCGGACACGAAGGCGGCGCCTTCCTCTTCGTGCCCAAGCGTTAGGACAGATCCGGCAGGGCGGCGCGGATCGCCGGATGGACCAGCATCATTTCGGGACTGGTCTTGGCGTATTTCGCAAGCGCGCCGCGTACCAGCGCCAGCGTTCGCCCGCGCGGCATGTCGTGCCCGTCGGCCGGAAGCGGCAATTCGCCAAGGATCGCGCCCGCCTCGGCCCGCATCGCCGCCGCCATATCGGCCATGGCCTGGGCGGAGGCGCCCGTTGCCAGCACCGGCGGCAAGCTTTCGGCCAGATGGGCGATGAGGCCGGGCCAGCGGGCGAACATCCGGTAGTTGCCGGGAACGAAGCTCTGCTCCCCCTCCCCCCGGCGAAAGGCTTCGAGATGGGTTCGAACGTCGGCCGGCGCCTCGGTGGGATCGACCATCGCCGGCAGCGACGGCGTCGGCGCCGGTGGCCTCCAGTCCGCGGCCATCGCACCACCGCCCGGACGTTCCCCGTCCAAAAGCCGGACGAGGCAACTCGCGAACAGCAGGTTGACCGGGCTCACCCGGCTGAAATTCTCGCAGATCGCCTCCAGCACCGGAATGTCGGCGGGCGCGAGGCCGAGCCGTCGGCCCGCCGCGCCATCCAGGGCCGGCAACCGACAGGCCTCGCTGTCGGCGGCAATGTCCCAGGAGGCGCGCGGCAATCGTCCCGACGCGAAGGCCGGGCGCAGCGTGCCCCAGGCCCATTCCAGAACCCCCGGCAGGGAAGCGAACTGGCGCTGCAGGGAGGAAACATAAGGCACGCCGGAATAGCGGCGGATCTCCCCGTAGATCACCGCCAGCGCGCCGCTCGCGTCTTCCTCCGCCACATCGCGCAGGACAATGTCGTCGTTCATCGCGTCCCCTCCACACAAGTTCGTCAACCCCTCACAATGCCATTGTGCCCGACCGTCATATTTGCTCCAATGCCGGCGCCCGATCGGGCCTCATTCGACGTATCACGACATGGGAAGTGCAATGGGTCAGAAACTCGGCATCGGTGACGCCTTTCCGGACGTCACCTTGAATCTGGTCGGCGGCGGCACGACGGCGCTGCCGGGCGACCTGCGGGGCGGCTACAACGTCATCCTGTTCTATCGGGGCCACTGGTGACCCTACTGCCGCCGGCAGTTGGTCGGCTTCTCCAACGTCATCGATGAATTCAAGGCCCTCGGTGCCTCCGTCGTCGCTGCCAGCGTCGACGTGCTCGAGAAAGCGCAGGAGGTCGCCGAAGACCTCGCCTTCCCGGTCGCCTACGGTGTGACCCGGGCCGATGCGGACACGCTCGGCTCGTGGTGGGAAGACCGGCGCAATATCATCCAGCCGTCCGAGTTCATTCTCGGCGCGGACAATACGGTCGTCGCCTCCAGCTATTCCGACGGCCCCGTCGGCCGCATGGACGGTGCCGATGCGGCCCGGATGATCAACTTCCTGGAATCGCGCAAGGCCGCTGGTTAGCCGCCGTTACGATTTCCGGCCGCGAGGCGTGCGATGCGCGCCTCGCGGTGGGTGATATAGGCGGTCGAGGCGAAAATCACCGCGCCGCCGAGCCAGGTCCAGATCGTCGGCACCTCGTCGAAGACGACGAAGGCCATGACCGCGACCAGCGGCAGGCGCACGAATTCCAAAGGTTGAATCTGCGTGACCTCGGCCCGGGCGAAGGCCTGGGTGAAGCAGAGATGGCCGAGCGTGCCGGCGCCGGCCAGCAGCACGAGCCAGAGCCAGGTCTCCGCGCTCGGCCATTGCCAGACGAACAGCGCCGGGATCAGCGAGAGGATAGAGTGCAGCAGCGCCATCCAGGTCACGATGGCACCGGCGGACTCGGTCCGCGTCAACGATTTTACGATCAGGGTCGTGAGCGCGATGGAGAACGCGTTCACCAGGGCCAGCAGGGCGCCGAGCGAGATGCTGTCGACACCCGGCCGCAACACCACGACGACGCCGACGAAGCCGACGACGAGGGCGGTAATGCGCCGTGCCCGCACCACCTCGCCCAGCACCAGCGCCGCGCCGACGGTGGCGAACAGCGGGGCCGTGAAGCTCAATGCCGTCGCCTCCGCCAGCGGGATCAACGTCACCGCGGTGAAGCCGGCGGCCATGCCGATGATATTGATGCCGGCGCGCAGGCTGTAGAGGCCGAAGCGTTGGGTCTTCAGCGCGCCGCCGCCATAACGTAACAACCAGGGCAGCATGATCGGCAGGGCCAGGAAATTGCGGAAGAAAACGACCTGTAGGGGGTCGAGTTCCGCCGTCGACAAGCGGATCGTCCCGCTCATCGAGGCGAAGAACGCCATTGCCGCCAGCATGTAGAGGGTGGCGGCGAAGGGCGCCGCCCGCCGCTCGAGATCGATCAATCAGGGCCTGCCGGCCGAAACGCCGCCGTCGACCATGTAGACGCCGCCGGTGCAGAAGGAACTGTCGTCTGAGGCGAGGAACAGCATCAGGCGTCCGACCTCCTCCGGCTCGCCGTAGCGGCGCAACGGCGTGGCACTGGCCAGCGGGCGGTTCGAGGGCTCGCCCACCGGAATGCCCAGCTTCGTCTCGAGCGCGGTGATCATCGGTGTGTCGATCGGCGAGGGATTGACCGTGTTGACCCGGATGTTGGAGGCCGCCCCCTCCATCGCGGCGGCGCGCATCATGCCGACCACCGCATGTTTGGAGGTGACATAGGCCGAGAGGCCGCCGACCGCCCGGATGCCCGCGGTCGACGAGGTGACGACGATCGAGCCGCCGCCGCGCCTCTCCATCAGCGGCATGACCCGCTTCAGGCCGAGCCAGACGCCCTTCACGTTCACCGCGATGACCTTGTCGAACATCTCGTCGGGATAGTCGACCAGGGGCGTGACGTCGCCCTCGATACCGGCGTTCAGCAGACAGATGTCGACGCCGCCGAAGCGGTCGAGCGTTGCCTGCACGAAGGCGTCGTTGCCGGCGGGATCGGTGACGTCCGCGGCGCAGGTGGCGACATTGTCGCCGCCGATCGCCGCTTGCGCGTCTGCCAGCGCTTCGGCCTTCAGGTCGACCAGCATGACGTTGGCCCCCTCCGCCGCGAACAGTTTGCCGGCCGCCCGGCCGATGCCGCCGGAGCCGCCGGTGATGATCGCGACCTTGCCGTCGAGCTTGCCCATGGTCTTTCTCTCCGTGTTAGAGGATGGCGGTGTCTGCCGGGTGGCCCAGCAGGTAGGCGCCGACGGATTGAAAATGGGTCTGGCGGCCCTGCAACTGCTGGGTCACCGTGTGCAGGTCGCGGAAGCGCCGCTCGAACGGGCTGGAGGCGAAGATCGCCGTGGTGCCCGCCAGGTCGTAGATCGCGTCGGCCACGTCCTTCGCCTCGTGGATCGCATGCGTCGTCGCCAGGCGGATGCGCACCCGATTGTCGATCGTCAGCTCGCCCGTCGCCTGAACCTCGTCCCAGATCTCGCCCAGTTCCGCCAGGACGAAGCCGCGGGCGGATTTCAACCGGACGTCGCCCCGCGCGACGGTCGCCTGCACCACCGCGTTGTCGCGCAGCACGTCGCGGGCCATGCGGGGCCGTTTCTCCATGGCGAGGTCCTTGAATGCCTCCAGCATACCGCGCGCCAGGCCCAGCGCCGTGCCCGAAAAGCCGGCCGCATAGAGCGACATCTGCGGCAGCACGTAGAGGGGCGCGGCGTAGTGCCATTCGGACACATCGTCGCGCGAGACGGTGTGCGCCGCATCGACATAAAGGTCCTCGGCCTCGTAGGCGTCGCTGCCGGTGCCGCGCAGACCGATGGTGTCCCAGATCCGCGTCAACGGCACCTTCTCCGCGGGAATGAGGGCGGTCCGCATCATGCTTTTGCCCGCGTCGTCGCGGATCGGCTCTCCGGCGTCGTCGACCAGAATGCAATGGGCACCGCGCCAGGTCGCATGATGCGCCCCGCTGGCGAAGGACCACTTACCGTTGATCCGGTAGCCGTCACCGTCGGCCCGCATTGTCGCCGGTCCCGGGCCCCACGCGAGGACGCCGCGCGGGTCGGAACCCCAGACCTCCTCCGCGACCGCAGGCGCGACGTAGGCCGCCGTCATCGCACATCCGTTGCCCTGGCAAAGGCACCAGGCGGTGGAACCGTCGAGTTTGGCCACCGCCTCGATCACCCGGAAGAAGGCCGGCGGGCTCAACTCCGCGCCGTCGTAGGCGCGGGGCAGCAGCAGGCGGAAAAGGCGGGCTGTATGCAGGGCGTCGACCAGCTCGCCCGGCAACTCGCCGATCCGGTCGCCCTCGGCGCCCGAGCTTTCGATCAGTTCGGCGATGGCCGCGATACGGTCGAGAAAGACGTCCCCCGTCTCCTGTTCGGACGACGGATCCTGTTCGGCGATGACCATGAGCTTCCCCCGGTACCAACGGCGGCTAGAGTAGCCGGGCCGGCGACGCGGGGGAAGCCGGTCGGCTCAGCCTTCGATGGGCGGGCGGCCGTAGCTCGACTGCCAGGCGCTGAGCGTGGTGACCAGCGGCGGCTTGCCGTTGGCATTGTACCAGCTGTCGACGACGTATTCGGTGCCGGCGCCGATCTCGGCGATGACCGCGCTCTGATGATACCAGCGGAAATCCAGGAAGACGCCGCGGCTGGCCGGACGGGTCAGCGCGTGGCGCCGGATCAGCCCGTCCTCGATCATCATGGTCAGGTAGGTCGTCGTATTCGTGCTCTCGTCGATGCAGTCCTGCTGGGTGCGGTCGCCGGCCCGGATATAGGCGATGCCGGCGATATCCTTGTCCGTGCCGATACGCGCGCCGACGTAGCGCTCGATCATGGCGATCGCCTCGCCGATCATCCGGCGTTCCGCCGAAGCGCTCTTGGCGGCGGGCTCGAACAGGCGACGCACCGCCGCCCATTCCCCCTCGTCCAGGCTCAGCGCCGTGCGGAAGGTGCAGTCGTAGCCATGGCAGACGGTGAAGTTCCGCTGTTCCGGCACGCTCTGCGCCTTTTCCTTCAGATACTCGTGTGGATCGGTGAGGCGCGTACAACCGCTCACCAGAAGAACGGCCAGAAGGCTCAGCGCCACGAGTGCACTTCCCGTCATCTTTCACGTCCCGCAATTCACGTCGTCCCTTGAGTAGCCGAGAATAGCCGCCCCTCTCAAGCGCGGCGCTCACGATTTCGGGAGCGGTTGCAACCGGATGAAGCCGACCGGTGCATCGAAGCCACGCAACAGCGCGCTCTCCCGCGTGCTCTCGAGCCCGTCGAGCAACGGGGCGACGCCGCCGGCCCCCGCCACCGCCTCGGACAGCACGATGTCGCCGCCGACGCTTTCGCCTTGCAGGCGGGCCGCGAGGTTGACCGTGCCGCCGAAATAGTCGAGCCGGTCGTTCATCGTCACCGCCATGCAGGGACCGGCGTGGATGCCGATCTTGATGGCGAGGTCGTCGGCACTCTCGCCGACCGCACGCCGCGCCGCGAGTGCTGCCGCCACCGCGTCCTCCGGCCGGGTGAAGGCCGCCATGATCGCGTCGCCGATGGTTTTCACCAGCGTGCCGTCGTGCGCACGCACGGCCGCGGCCAGCAGCGTGAAGTGCCGGCGCACCATGCGGTAGGCGGCACCGTCGCCGACCCGCTCATAGAGTGCGGTCGAGCCCTTCAGGTCCGTGAACATCAAGACCACCTGGGAGACGTCGGCCTCCTCCCCCGGCGCCAGGCGTTCGGCCGGGAAGAGGTCGCGAAACCCCTGCAATGTCGTCACCCGGTGCGCGGTCAGCGCCTCGCCCACCCACTCGCGGCCTTCGACGATCAGGGTGCGCGGCCGATCCTCGGCGTTGCGGAAGACCAGAGTTCCCGCCGGCGCCGGCGCGCCCGGGCCGACGCCGCCGTCGGCCGCGATGATTTCCGGGAAGCCGTCGCCCGCATGCTCGATGTCTTCGGCGCCGCCGATCTCCAGCGTGCGCAGGCGATAGGCGCCGGGCTGGAACTCGGCCGTAAAGCGCCGCTCGCCGCCCGGCGGCACGATGACCTGCGCCTTGACGTGCGGCGTCGACATCGGCCCGAACAGGCAGTATTCGCCGTCCGAGACCTCGCGCAGCAGTGCCGCCGGGCGAAAGCTCAGTTCCACGTTGCGGGCGAAGTCGCGGTCGTAGCCAATATTGCAGGCCCCGCAATGCGCTTCGTTCGGCAGCTGGTCGAGGCTGGTGACGGTGATCTTGGCACCCCGGCAACGCGGGCAGAGCAGGTCCCAGCGCATCTCCAGCAGACCGTCGCGCACGCCCTGCAGGCTTGCCTCGATCAGCTCGCGCGGGACGGCGCCCCAGCGTCGGGCCAACTCCAGGGGCCGCATGCGCATGAGGTCGACCTCCTGCGCGGCGAGGCACCATGCCGCCAGCCGCCCGGCGAGGCCGTGACCATTACCGCTCGCCTCGATGCGACGAACGTGGCCGTCGATCTCCGCCTGCCGGGTGGCCGCCGGCGGCGGTGGGGCGGTACCGAAAACCCGCTCGCGTCCGCCGGCCGCCCAGTCCCGGGCGTCGTCTGCCAGCTTGGCGAAGTTCTTCTCGGCACTGGGAAAGAACCCGGTGGCGAGAATGGCCGCGCCGACGGCGTTGCGGGCGCTGGCCCGCAGCCGGTAGCGGCCGATGCAGCCATCGCCCTCCGGCTCGAAGGAAAGATGGGCGTCGATGGTCCGCAACGGCCCGCTCTCGAAGACGCGGAGGTGGCGAAACCAGTGATGCTCGACCCATTCGACCGGGACTTCGCGCCAGCGCAAGTCGAAGCCTTTGAAGCGGGTTTGCGCGTGATAGCGCACGGAGCCGTCGGCCCTGAGGCTCTCAGTGATCTCGTGCTTGGGCAGGCCGGCGGCCTCGTTGAAGCGCTGCGTGTCCGCCAGCGCCGGCCAGATCGCCGCCACGGGCTCTGCGAAATGCCAGACGAAGGTGCGTTCGTGCTCCCGGCTCAAGGCCTTGCCATCCGCTGTTGCTGTCGGGCCGGCGAATCTTCGCACCCGCAATCGGGGCAGAGCAAGTAACATATCCTTACCGCCGGAGCAGGGAGGATGCCCATGACCCGTCTCGACCGCCGCAGCCGCATCACCAAGGACGGCCTCGACCGTGCGCCGCATCGCGCCTTCATGCGGGCGATGGGGCTGGACGACGCAGCGATTGCGAAGCCGATGGTGGGCGTCGTCACCACGCACGGCGAGGTGACACCCTGTTCCCTCTCCCTCGCCCCGCAGGCGGCGGAAAGCAAGCAGGGCATCCAGGCCGCCGGCGGCACCCCGCGCGAGTTCACGACAATCTCCGTCTCCGACGGGATCTCGATGAACCACCAGGGCATGAAGTTCTCGCTGATCAGCCGCGAGTTGATCGCAGACTCGATCGAAGCGGTGCTGCGCGCGCACGCCTACGACGCCGTGGTCGGCTTCGCCGGCTGCGACAAGACGTTGCCGGCGATTCAGATGGCGATGGTTCGCTGCAACCTGCCCTCCGTCTTCGTCTATGGCGGCGCGGCGCTGCCCGGGCGCTGGCGGGAGCGCGACGTCAGCGTGCTGGATGCCTACGAAACCGTTGGCGCGGTCTATGCCGGCAGCGCCGAGGAGAGCGAACTGGCGGAGCTGGAAACCGTCTGCCTGCCCACCATCGGCTCCTGCCCCGGCCAGTTCACCGCCAACACCATGGCGATGGCGGCGGAGGTTATGGGCCTCGCCCCGCTCGGCATCGCGACCCTGCCGGCGGTCGACCCGGGCCGCGCGGCGCTCTGCCATCAAGCCGGCGAAACCGTCATGCGGCTGCTGCGCGACGGCGGCCCCCTACCCCGCGACCTCGTCACCCGGGCGAGCCTGGAGAACGCGGCGGCGATCGTCGCCGCCACGGGCGGCTCCACCAACGCCGGACTGCACCTGCCGGCGATCGCCAACGAGGCGGGGATCCGCTTCGACCTCGACGACGTGGCGGCGGTGTTCCGGCGCACGCCACTGATCGGCGACCTGCAGCCGGGCGGCCGCTACCTCGCCCGCGACGTCCACGCCGTCGGCGGCCTCGCCGTCGTCGCCAAGGCGCTGATCGCGTCCGGCCATCTCGACGGCGGTTGTTTGACCATCGCCGGCGGCACGCTCGCGGACGCGGTCGCCGACGCCCCGCCCCCTGACGGCAACGTCATCCGCGCGCCGGACGCGCCGATTTCGCCGACCGGCGGCCTGGTCGTATTGAAGGGCAATCTCTGCCCCGACGGCGCCCTGTTGAAAGTCGCCGGCCTCTCCGCCTTGCGCTTCGAGGGCCCGGCCCGGGTTTTCGATTGCGAGGAAGACTGCATCCGCGTGGTCCGCGCGCTCGGCTACCGCGCCGGCGAGGTCATCGTCATCCGCAACGAGGGCCCCCGGGGCGGCCCCGGCATGCGGGAGATGCTGGGCGTCACCGCCCTGATTTACGGCCAGGGCATGGGCGAAAAGGTCGCCCTGCTGACCGACGGCCGCTTCTCGGGCGCCACCCGCGGCATGTGCATCGGCTACGCCGGCCCCGAAGCGGCAGCGGGGGGCACAATCGGCCTGCTGCAAGACGGCGACATCATCGCCATCGACGCCGAAGCAGCAACCATCGAGGTCCGCCTGGACGCGGCCGAACTGACGGCGCGACGCGCCCGCCTGGGCGATCCGGTGCCGCCGGCGCTGGCGGGCGGCCTGCATAAATATCGGGCGACGGTGGGCCCGGCCCATCTGGGTGCGGTAACCCATCCGGGCAATGTCGACTGGCCGGTCGACGAGGGGGTTTGAGTGTCGGGTATGGCTTGTACGGCTTCTACAGTTTCAAGCCGCTACGCAGAACCGCGTTGAGCCGGGTTTGCCAGCCTTTCGGATCGGGTCTTTTCAGGGCGGCAAGCACATCCTTGTCGAGCCGCACCGTCACTTGTTCCTTGGTCTGGCCGGCGGGTCGTCCCCGCTTGAGCACGCGCGCCGTCGGCGAGATTTCCGCCACATCGGAGTCTTCCGCAATCTGGCGCTGAATTTCGGCCTCTTCGCCAGGGCTGTTGTCTTCGATAATCGGCGTCTTCTTCATGTCCGGATCTCCCGCCTCCAAAAGGCGATTTCTCTGTTCGTCGCACGGCGCAGCGAAATCACGCGCACGACGTCAGAAAAGCAGGTGACAACCACCATATAGAGATGCGCGTCTATCGGTCCCAACCACTTCTCCCGCATTTCGCCAGCCGCCGCCTCGATATCGACGCAGACGGCGAAGTCCCAGTCGAAGTCGCCCATGATGACGAAACCAAAACCCCTACGCTTCTGCGTTTGCCGACTTTTCGCCTCATCCCATTCGTAACGAATATCACCGTCAGCCATCTTTTAATGTAACTACATTTATCTTCTTTGTCAAATTTCAAGAGAGCGATGACGGGGCCAAAGCGTCAATTGGATCATGTGTTTAGACAAAGCACCAAACCTGACCGAATTGCGAGATCGATCCACAGAGTGAAACTGTCCGCATGGCCCGGCGAACCGCACCATCGGCCGCGGCAAACCCGACCCGGAGCCGAAGTCCGCCCGGAAGACAGAGTCAATGCGCCGTCGCCGCAGCCTCAGCTTGGGCGATGTCGGCGGGATTGACGACGAGCTAACGGAAAGCCCCTTCGAAACAACGCTTTACCTGCGGTTTGGCGGACGCCAGGTGGGCCAGTGGATCGGCGAATACACAGGTTGACCGATGCAGAGAGGAGTCATGGCCTCAATTAGCATCTGGCAAAATTGGTAATGCTGTCATATACTAATGAACGGGAAATTCATATTCCGTTGATGTGCGATCCGACAGATTGCCGACGCACGGCCATCTGCCGCTATTCACGAGACCGAGAAGACCATCCGCAACAAGCTCAGTCGGGGCGGGTTCTCCGCTACGTTTTTTGTGCAGACTCTAGTCGCGGCAGGGTGTCACTCAGTTAGGTTGCAGGATGACTAGGGCCGCCTGTTAAAGGTTACTGGCGTTGCCTCTTTCGATAAGTCCACTTCCACGTCGACTAGCACTGCCTTCTCGTCATCTGCGGAAATTACCACTAAAAGCGGGTATTCTGCTGGGAGATCCGGTCGATAACCCAAACCATATTCGCGCTGACTGTTTGGAGAGCTGATTTCAAAGCTACGAAAGCCACCTGGTACGTTATGCCGATACATCTTTAAATGTAACAGGGGCAAAACCCCGGGCGGTCAAGCCATTTCGATGCAGCGTTGTCTGACGAGGATCGGCAGTGGGGGCACGGGTGGGGCGCCGGGGACCTTGAGGCGGTCGCCGAGATAATCCCAGAAGGAGAGGCCAAGTTTCTGGCAGGTCTTGTAGAGGCCGAGGAATGTGTCTCGGGCCTGCTTGCCGTCCTCGGAGCGTGTGCCGCCGGAGAATTTTCGCCTTGTGACCATGGCGCGGATGTCGCGTTCCGCGCCGTTGGTGTTGAGCGGGACCTCCGGGCGGTCGAGGACGACGAGCAGTTCGTCGCGGTTGGCATGCAGGCGAGCCAGGAGCCGGTCGAGGCGGAGGAATCCGGTCTTGGTCGCGAAGAGCGCATCGAAGCGGCATGCCAGGTGGGCCCGCCGTCCTGGCGCCGGCCTTTCGCGATAGGCTTTGAGATCGGCGTAGAGTTGCCAGAGCCGTGCCTGGATGTGTTCCTTCTCGCGCCGCTGGCTCCGGGAGAAGGTCATCAGCTTGTGGATCAAGCGCTCCGCATGGACCCAGCAGAGCGCGTGGCGGCCGACGTTGAACTGGCCAGCATCGTCACTCAGGACGACGCAGGCGCCCGCGGCCGTGCCCCTGAGCAGGCCGTGCGCGGCGATGGCGCCCCACAGCGCCCCCTCGGTGGCGGTCCGCGCGGCCCCGCGCCCGTCCCCGTGCCCGGTGATGGCGAGCCGCCCCAGGTGGGCCAGCCAGGCATCTTCGTTGGTGAAGCGCCGCGGGCAGCCCTCGGCCAGACGGGCGATCACCGATGCGGCCAGGTCGCGCTCGGCCATGTAGGCGAAGGCGGCGGCATTGAGCACATAGTCCGCGTGGCCGGCCCGCAGCCGTTCCAGGAAGTTCAAGCGGCTCTTGGAAAACGTCGTGGCGAACCAAGCGAAGGCGTCGTTGCCGATCCCGCTCGTCACCCCGTTGCGGTTGGCGTGGCGGGCGCCGGTATCGTCGACGCTGATCCAGGGCGCCGTCTCCAGGCCGGCGCGCAGCACCGCCTCGCCCTCGGCGACGAAGCCGTCATGGCCCTCGTTCAACAACCGCACCACCTGGCGCTTGGAGATCTTGATGCCGAGGTCGTCCAAGAGCCGCGCCAAGCGCTCCGCGCTGGTCTGGCCGCCATGATAGAGCGCCAGCACGAAACGCCTGAGCGCCGGGCCGAAGTGGCCGCGCGTCCCCGCCGGCAGCGGCGCCACGATCGTGGCCCCCTCGGGCGTCAGCCAGCGCTCGCGGCGTAACAGGACAGTGTTCGGCCGGCAGAGCAGGTCCTGAACCAGATAGTCTTCATAGCCCTTGAAGCGCGAGCCCGCCGGCACGGCGGCCCGGACGATCCGCCTCTCGTCGATGGGAACCCGGCCCTTCTTGGCCCGCCGTCCCGCCTTCCGCCCCGTCCGGCCCCGGGATACGGCCTGCTTGTCCATGCCGCTCGGCTTGATATCCGGTGGCCCGGAAAGGCCTTTGAGACGGCGGATCTCTTCGCGCAATGTCGCGTTCTCGGCACGCAGGGCCGCCTGCTCCTCAAGCAGCGTCAGAACCAGCGCCTTCAGGGCGGCGACATCAAGATCGTCGAGATCCGGAAGCGATTCGGCCATGACGGGATCGAATCACAGACCTCCCGCCGCGAACATCGATATCTGGTCACTTGACGCGGAAGCCTCACAAGATGTGGCCGTTGAGACTCACCCCTATACCCAGGCCAGATCCCCCCGTCCCCAGGCCCGGCCTTTTGCCCCGGTTACCTTTAAATCCTCTTCACTTACTTCAATAGTTTTCATGAAAGTCCCAAGAATCTTATCTGAAACCAGCGACCCGATCTTGTAATACACCCATTCTCCATGCCGAATATCCGCTTCTGAGCCGCCCGAATCCCTTATGCAACAAAGAGCTGGTGGGCCTATAAAAAATATGCGCGCCTGGACCCTGCGCATTGTTTCCCCCGACTCATCAGCATTCCCGACTGGCAAATAAAAGGTATTCAGATATAAAGTCGGGCCAGCTTCTGTTTCACTACCCTTAATACTACATGATTCAACTGGAAGGTAGTCGTTTATAATCAGCTTCTTGGACGCACGGCGTTTATGCCACTCCCGCACAGAAGGCCGCACATCCATCCAGAAGATCCAAAGAAGCGCGATCCCCAAAAAACAGTAACCAACAAGCTCACGATCAAACCACATGGGGAACTCCCATGCGGGGAAACCAAATTTTGTCGGCATTTCCTTGATGTCGGGCCAAATATAAATAACCCCGACCACGGCTGCAACGAACACGGCAGACCGCCACACCGGCAACCAGATGCGTAGAGCGTTGCGCAGGAAAGTCTGTATTTTGACCATTCTGCAGCATACTACCGCGAAACGGCAGGCTGAGTCCTGCCGTCATGGGGCTTCTCGGCCTCCAGCCGGCGGCTCGAACGCACGCAGTTCAGATAGCCGTAGATGTAAAGCTTCAACATATCCGCCGGATCGTAGCTGGGGCGGCCCATCACCTTGGGCACGACCCGTTCAAAGCCGGCGGCGGTCAAATCCAAGCCCTCGACGAAGGCGTCGATGAAGCGGACCAGATTGTCCCCTCCCACATAGTCGTTCACCGCCTCCGGCAGGAGCAGTACCTGCGAGCGGTCTATGCCAGAGATGTGTGCCGTGGCGAATCGTAGCATTTACATATGCCACGCGGAATCACTCCCGCCAGAGTTTTTACACAGTCTGGGTGGTCTATGTGAGGTCACAAAACCCTATTCAAAACATAGCCTTATCCACATGAGCGACGAGCCGGATATACTCCCGTACCGAGTGGCGGGAGTTCAGCTCTCCAGACACCTGTGGTCGTGGGGGGCTCGTGCCTGCTAGCGGTTCGTGACGTCCACCGTGCTGCCGCCCCCTGAGAGCCCTCCGCACTGCCTCCGTGATGACACTATTCCTAATAGTGGAAGATATCGATCACTCGCCAACCGCTTGAACCTCGGAAATCTGCGAGAAAATAGGCCGTGATGCCCACAAAACCCGACACTTCCCTGGAATTCTGTCAGATATCCGTGATCGGGTAGCCAGACCGACATTGAGGAAAGGCGGTTGCCGGCGCATCTTGTAGGGTGCCCGATCTGCCGCCGGTTTCCATCCACATCCTCGAAAGCCCCGGATTGCCGCGCTCACCCACCGCGATTCGGCTCAACCTCGGAGCCCCAACAACACCCCTGGCCCTCACCGCGCCCGCCGCCACATGCCGCGTCCCCGTGCCCGAGCGGACTTTTCCTGCCGGGCATACGGCGACGTTTCCGGCGGATCGGCCACCGCCCAGCCCGTATAGGCCATGCCTTCGGAGAGGTCGTAGCCGCCGGCGTGGCAACGCGCCCTGCCCTTGCCCAGCGGCTGGCAGACGACCTTGGCGCCGGCCGTCAGGTCCAGCAGCGCCGTCGTCGAGATGCGGCCGCAGTCGATCGACTTGCCAGCCACGGTGCAGCGCGTGCCCGGGACCGGTGCCTTGATGCCGACGAGGTCGAGGCGGGTGCCGGCGACGACGAGGGTGTCGCCGTCGATGATCTCGAAGTCGCCGGTCAGGCTGTCCGCGGCCACCGGGACGGCGAGGAGGAGCGTGAGGGTGAAAGCCAGGGCATGGGGGATCGTGCGTGTCATGGGGCGATATCATACGCCGTTCCCGCCCTTCCGCGGCTCAAGACTTCGCGAGCGCTTGGCCTGGTGCGGCGGGGATGTTATGTGGCGCCGTTCCCATGGTGGAGTGTGCGACGATGCAAAGCCCGAAGGTGAGCGATATTCATGCCGTCGAGCGGCAAGCGGACGACCGGCCGAGCCGCGACGAGGCCTTGAAGGCCGTCGAGACGCTGATCCGCTGGGCCGGCGACGATCCGGCCCGCGAGGGCCTGGCCGGCACGCCGGACCGGGTCGTGCGCAGCTACGACGAGTTCTTCGCCGGCTACCGCGACGATCCGGTCACCATCCTCGAGCGGACCTTCGAGGAGGTCGAGGGCTACGACGAGATGGTCGTGCTGCGCAATATCCGCTTCGAGAGCCATTGCGAACACCACATGGCGCCGATCATCGGCGTCGCCCATGTCGGCTACCTGCCGAACAAGCGCGTCGTCGGCATCTCCAAGCTCGCCCGCATCGTCGAGACCTACGCCAAGCGGTTGCAGATCCAGGAGAAGATGACGGCGCAGATCGCCAACGCCATCGACGAGGTGCTGCGCCCGCAAGGGGTCGGCGTGGTGATCAAGGCGGCGCACCAGTGCATGACCACCCGCGGCGTGCACAAGCCCGGCGTCGACATGGTGACCAGCCGCATGCTCGGCAGCTTCCGCAAAGACGCCTCGACCCGGCGCGAATTCATGTCGATCCTGGGTGAAGGCGGCTATCATCACGAATGAGCCAGGCGGCGATCCGCCGCGCGCGGAACCGGGCTGACATTCCACCATGAGCGTCCCCAGTGGACGCCCCCCTCCATGCGGAGTTTTCCCTTCAGGGACCTGGATTACCGCGACCGCCCGATCGAAGGCTTGCGTCTGGCCGGCCTGCCGGACGAACCCGTTACATGACCAGGGCAATCGCATTTCAGAATTTGCCGAGGAGTGACAGGAGATAGTCGTTGTTCCAAGCGGCGATTTTGAACTTGGCGCGCAGCGAGTCTTTTCGTGGATCCTTTCGCATGACATTGAGCGCCATGTGGCGCAGGACGGCGAGATTGTGCGGTCCATTGTCCTTGCGGGTTCTGTCTTGGTCTTCGTTCATTTGGACATCGAGGCACCAGTGCAGGCGGTTTTCGACCCCCCAGTGCGCCCGGGCAACGGGATTGAAGCGCTCGGCGTCGAGCGGCTGGCTGAGCAGGTAGTAGGCGGTTTCGCTCGACGTCTTCTCCGCGCACTCGCGGGTCCGGGTGACTTTGGCGACCGCCTTCAGGCCCGGCCAATGATGGCGCTCTTGCAGCCACTCGACGTGGCTGGAGACGAGAGCGGCACGGGTCTCGATGCGGCCATGATCGCCATCGACCGTGGTGTCGGTGGTGGTCGCTTCGGCTTTCGGATCGTCGAGGAAGGTTCTCACGTCGTCATGCAGCGTGCCTTGATTGCCCTTCAACGCCAGGGCGTAGTCACCCCCCTGCTCGATAATCTGGCTGGCGATGGCGCGCTGGCAATTGAGGGCGTCCACGGTCACGATCGTCCCCTCGAGGCTCAATAGTTTCAACAGCTTCGGCACGGCGGTGATCTCGTTGGACTTGGCGTCGGTGGCGACTTGCCCCAACACCAGCCGCTGATCACAGCCCCAGGCCGAGACCATATGCAGCGCCGACGTGCCGCTCGCCTTGTCGTAGGATCGCCGCACCACCTTGCCGTCGATCGCAATGACCCCTTGGCAGGTCTCGGAAAAGCGCGCCATGAAGCGCTGGAAGCAGGCGCCGAACGCCTCCGGATCCAGCAACCGGAACACCCGGCTGAAGGTGTCGTGGCTCGGCACGCCATGTTCGAGTACGAGAAATTCCCGCAGGAACGCCTCCTTTTCACGCGCGAAGATCGCCATGTCGACCGCCGTCTGACCGCCCGAGAGGACCGTGCACAGGGCGATCGTCAAGATCTCCAGCAGATCGTGACGCCCGGCATTGCCAGTCCGCGGATCCTCGAGACCCTCAAAGCACTCCAGAAAGCCTTCCATCGCAACCTCCACCCGTGAAAAGACCGGGTAGAATCGATTCGCGCCAATACCTCAAGATCAAACACGCACGTCAAGGCAATTCCAAATGCGATTCCCCTGGTTACATGACGAAGGTGGCTCGACGGGCCCGGGTTCCCATGCTACCCAAAGGCCGCCCGGCGACGGCGGCGGGCCGAGCCCTCGACGGGGTATCGACGGTTCCGCCGCAACCGTTCGTGGACAGCGAAAACAGCGCCCTCGCGGGAGTGATGCGATGCGAATGACCGAGTTTTTCATGCCCATCCTGCGGGAGAATCCCGCCGAGGCACAGATCGTCTCGCATCGGTTGATGCTGCGGGCGGGCATGGTTCGCCAGGCCGCCGCGGGGATCTATTCCTGGCTGCCGATGGGCCTGAGAGTCATGGACAACATCGCGGCGATCGTGCGCGAGGAGCAGAACGCGACCGGGGCGCAGGAAGTCCTGATGCCGACGATCCAGTCCGCCGATCTCTGGATCGAAAGCGGGCGATACGAGGACTACGGCAAGGAGATGCTGCGGATCACCGACCGGCACGAGCGGCCGATGCTCTACGGGCCCACGAACGAGGAGCTGATCACCGACATCTTCCGCACCTCGGTCAAGAGCTACCGCCAGCTGCCCCGCAACCTCTATCACATCCAGTGGAAGTTCCGCGACGAGGTCCGCCCCCGCTTCGGCGTCATGCGCGGGCGCGAGTTCCTGATGAAGGACAACTATTCCTTCGATCTCGACTTCGAGGGCGGCAAGCGGTCCTACAACAAGATGTTCGTCGCCTATCTGCGCACCTTCGCCCGCATGGGCCTGAAGGCGATCCCGATGGAGGCGGAGTCGGGACCGATCGGCGGCGACATGAGCCATGAGTTCCTGATCCTGGCCGAAACCGGCGAGAGCCAGGTCTATTGCCACCGCGACCTGATCGAGTTCGATCCGAACGAGGCGGCGCTCGACTATTCGGGCGACCTGCAGCCCATCGTCGACCGCTGGACCAGCCTCTATGCGGCGACGGACGAGCAGCACGACGCGGCGCGCTTCGAGGCCGAGGTGCCGGCGGACAAGCGGGTCGAGGCGCGCGGTATCGAGGTCGGTCACATCTTCCACTTCGGCACCAAGTATTCGAAGCCCTTGGGCGCCCTGGTGACCGGCCCCGACGGCGAGCAGGTGCCGGTCGAGATGGGCTCCTACGGCATCGGCGTCTCACGCCTGGTCGGCGGCATCATCGAGGCGAGCCACGACGACGACGGCATCATCTGGCCGGAAAGCGTGGCGCCCTTCCGTGTCGGCCTGATCAATCTGAAGGCGGGCGACGGCGCGTGCGACGCGGTCTGCGAAGACCTCTACGCCAAGCTGCGCGGCGCCGGGATCGAGGTGCTGTACGACGACACGGACGAGCGCGCCGGCGGCAAGTTCGCGACCATGGATCTGATCGGCCTGCCCTGGCAGCTGGTGGTGGGCCCGCGCGGCGTGAAGGACGGCACGGTCGAGGTCAAGCGCCGCCTGGACGGTGAGCGGGTTACCCTCTCGGCGGAGGATGCGCTCGGCCGCGTCCAGGGCTGAGCCGCGATGTTCAGCCGCTTCGAGTGGATGATGGCCGGGCGCTATCTGCGCGCGCGGCGGACGGAGGGGTTCATTTCCGTCATCGCCGTCTTTTCCTTCTGCGGCATCATGCTGGGCGTCGCCACCCTGATCATCGTCATGAGCGTGATGAACGGCTTCCGCGCCGAGCTGCTGGGGCGCATCCTCGGCATCAACGGCCACTTCATCGTGCGCGCCTTCGAAGGCAACCTCGAACGCCATCAGGACGTCTACGCACGGGTGAAAGCGCTGCCGGGCGTCGTCGCCTCCGGCCCGGTGGTCGAGGGCCAGGTGATGGCAATGGCCGAGGGCCGGGCACGCGGCGCGCTCATCCGCGGCATCCGGCCCGAACACCTGCGCACCCGCCCGCTCGTCGCCTCGAAGATCGTCTCCGGCGACCTCGCCGCCTTCGAGGGCAAGAACGCCGTCGTCGTCGGCGACCGGCTGGCCCGGGCGCTCGGCCTGAAGGTCGGCGACCGCATGACGCTGGTCGCCCCCCAGGTCACCTCGACCCCCTTTGGCGGGGTGCCGCGGCACAAGGCCTACCGCATCGTCGCCACCTTCAACGTCGGCATGTATGAGTACGACTCGAGCTACGTCTTCATGCCCTTGGCGGCGAGCCAGATCTTCTTCCGCTCCGGCGACGGGGTCTCCGGCGTCGAGGTCATGGTGGAAGAGCCGGACGACGTCGTCGGCCATCGCACCGCGCTCGTCCGCGCGGTCGGCGATCTCGGCCACATCGTCACCTGGGAACAGGTCAACAAGCACTTCTTCAACGCGCTGCAGGTCGAGCGCAACGTGATGTTCCTGATCCTCTCCCTCATCATCATCGTCGCCGCCTTCAACATCATCTCCAGCCTGATCATGCTGGTGAAGGACAAGGGCAAGCAGATCGCCATCCTACGCACCATGGGGGCGACGCGGGGCACGGTGATGCGGATCTTCCTGCTGGCAGGCACCTCGGTCGGCTTCGTCGGCACCATCGCCGGCTTCGGCCTCGGCCTCGCCTTCTGCCTCAACATCGAGGAGATCCGCGCCGCCGTCGAATGGGTGATCCAAGGCAAGGTGTTCCCGGCGGAGATCTATTTCCTCACCCGCCTTCCGGCCAAGGTCGACTCGACCGAGGTCGGCGCCGTCGTCGTCATGTCGCTCGTGCTCTCGTTCCTGGCGACGCTCTATCCCTCCTGGCGGGCGGCGAGCCTCGATCCCGTCGAAGCGCTGCGTTACGAGTAGCGGGGAATGGCGGACCCAGCCCTTCGGCTCGACGGCATCCGGCGCACCTTCGTCCAGGGCGACAACCGGATCGAGGTGCTGCGCGGCGCCGAGCTGACGGTGCAGCCGGGCGAGATCGTCGCCCTGGTCGGCCCGTCGGGTGCCGGCAAGTCGACGTTGCTGCACACCGCCGGCCTGCTGGAGGCGGCGGACGAGGGCAGCGTCACCATCGCCGGGCGGACGGGCAGCGGTCTCGGCGACAAGGAACGCACGCGGATCCGCCGCGAATGCATCGGCTTCGTCTACCAGTACCACCACCTCTCCCCCGAATTTACGGCGCTGGAGAACGTGATGCTGCCGCTGCTGATCGCCGGCCAGGCGAAACGGCGGGCGCGGGAACGGGCGGGCGAATTGCTCGGCCGCCTCGGCCTCGCGGACCGGGTCGGCCACCGCCCGGCCCGGCTGTCCGGCGGCGAGCAGCAGCGCGTCGCCATCGCCCGCGCCGTCGCCAACCGCCCGGCCCTGCTGCTGGCCGACGAGCCGACCGGCAACTTGGACGCGGCCACCGCCGATGTGGTGTTCGAGGAACTGCTGGACCTCGCCCGCCATCAGGACCTCGGCGCCCTCGTCGCGACCCACAACGACGCGCTGGCGCATCGCATGGATCGGATCGTCCGGCTGGTCGACGGGGTGCTGGTCGCGGCGACGGATTGAGCGCGGCGGCCCCAACGCAGCAACGCCAGTCGGGCGATGTCGATCGTCGAGATGGCGATCCGGCTGACCTGGATCAGCGCCGAGGGCAAGTTGAAGCTGTGGCCGAGGTCGAACAGCACAAGGGCCGCGGCGACGACGTTCAGGCCCGGATAGAGAAAGCCGTCGCCCCGGACCAGGCCCATCTGCAGCGCGAAGTAGGAGGCGAGGTAGAAGGCAACGCCGGCGATGCCGATCAACCGCTGGATGTCGGGCAGGCTCTCGATGTTCATGGGCTTACTCCCCCGGTACGCATGGAACGACGCGACTCGATGCGAGAGACGATGCCAGCGCGCCCGAGGCCTGGATGTGTGGAAAACCACAGGGCCCTCGGTTTCCGGCCATCGGGGGGGCTTCGGGCATGACTCGCGGGGCGACGGGTGGGACAATTCGGTGATCCCGAATCGCACGGACCGCCGCCATGCCGCATGCCGACTTCATCCACCTCCGCACCCATTCCGCCTATTCCCTGGCCGAGGGCGCGATCCCGGTGAAGGACCTGGCCAAGCTGGCCGATGCCGCCGATATGCCGGCCGTGGCGCTGACCGATACGGGCAACCTGTTCGGCGCCCTCGAGTTCGCGGAGGCCATGGGTGCCGCCGGCGTGCAGCCGATCATGGGCGCCCTGCTGGCGCTGGCCCGCGAGGCGGATGCGGCGTCGGGCAACGGCGCCCTCAATGGAAACGGCAACGGCAACGGCAATGGCGCGCACCGGCAGGAGCCGTCGCGCCTGGTCCTCCTCGCCCGTGACGAGGCGGGCTATCAAAACTTGATAAAGCTGTCGTCAAAGGCGTTCCTCGAGTCGTCCGGCGGCGAGCCCGCGGAAATTCACCTGACCGACCTGGAGGCGCACGCGGCGGGTTTGATCTGTCTCTCGGGTGGGGCCGAAGGTCCACTCGGCCGCCTGCTGGCGGAAGGGCGCGACGCGGAGGCCCGCGCGCTCGCCGAGCGTCTCGCCGCCCTCTTCCCCGGTTGCTTCTATATCGAGTTGCAACGCCACGGCCTGGCGATCGAGCAACGCTGCGAGGCCGCCTTCCTCGACATTGCCTACGCGCTGGATCTCCCGCTGGTCGCGACCAACGACGTCTACTTCGCCACCCCCGACATGCACGAGGCGCATGATGCGCTGCTCTGCATCGACCAGGGCGCGACGCTCGGCCAGGACGAGCGGCGCCGGGTCACGGCCGAGCATTACTTCAAGCCGGCGGCGGAGATGCGGGCGATCTTCTCCGACCTGCCGGAGGCGGTGGACAACACGCTTACCATCGCGCGGCGCTGCGCCTACCGGGCACCGTTGCGCGAGCCGATCCTGCCCCGCTTCGCCGCCGAAGGCGCCGGCGAGGCCGAGCTGCTGCGCGAAACCGCCGCCGCCGGGCTGGAGGCGCGACTGGCGACGCCGTCGATTCTCGCCGCCATGCCGCACCAAGAAGAAGACGGGGGCGAGGACGGCGCCGACCCCCTCGCCCCCTACCGTGAGCGCTTGGATTTCGAGCTCGGCGTCATCACCGAGATGGGCTTCGCCGGTTACTTCCTCATCGTCGCCGACTTCATCCAATGGGCCCGCGACCAGGGCATTCCCGTCGGCCCCGGGCGCGGCTCGGGCGCCGGCTCCGTCGTCGCCTGGGCGCTCGGCATCACCAACCTGGACCCGCTACGCTTCGGCCTGCTGTTCGAGCGTTTCCTCAACCCCGACCGGATCTCGATGCCGGACTTCGACATCGACTTCTGCCAGGACCGGCGCGACCGGGTCATCCACTATGTGCAGGAGAAGTACGGCCACGACCAGGTCGCGCAGATCATCACCTTCGGCAAGCTGCAGGCCCGCGCGGTGCTGCGCGACGTCGGCCGCGTGCTCGGCATGCCCTACGGCCAGGTCGACCGCCTGTGCAAGCTGGTGCCGAACAACCCGGCCAATCCGGTCAGCCTCGGCCAGGCCCTGGAGTCGGAGCCGCGCCTGCGGGAAGAGCGCGAGCAGGACGCCACCGTCGGCCGGCTGATCGACATCGCCATGCGGCTCGAGGGGCTTTACCGGCACGCCTCGACCCATGCGGCGGGCGTGGTGATCGGCGACCGGCCGCTGGAGGAGCTGGTCCCCCTCTACCGCGATCCGCGCTCGGACATGCCGGTCACCCAGTTCAACATGAAATGGGTGGAATCCGCCGGCCTGGTGAAGTTCGATTTCCTCGGCCTGAAGACCCTGACGGTGATCGAACGGGCGCTGGCCCTGTTGGCCCGGCGCGGCATCGACATCGACATCGACGCCATCCCCCTCGACGACCGGCCCACCTACGAGATGCTGGGCCGGGCCGAGGCGGTCGGCGTCTTCCAGTTTGAAAGCGGCGGCATGCGCGACCTGCTGCGCGAGTCCGACCCCTCCAACATCGAGGACCTGATCGCTCTCGTCGCCCTCTTCCGCCCGGGGCCGATGGAGAACATCCCGAAATACATCGCCTGCAAGCACGGCCGGGAGGAACCCGAACACCTGCACGAAACCATCGAGCCGGTGGTCAAGGACACCTACGGCGTCATCATCTACCAGGAACAGGTGATGCAGATCGCCCAGGTCTTCGCCGGCTACAGCCTCGGCCAGGCCGACCTGCTGCGCCGCGCCATGGGCAAGAAGATCAAGGCGGAGATGGACGCCCAGCGCGGCGATTTCGTCGAGGGGGCGAAGGCCCGCGGCGTCGACGCGGCGCGCGCCTCCTACGTCTTCGACCTGGTCGACAAGTTCGCCGGCTATGGCTTCAACAAGGCGCACTCGGCCGCCTATGCGCTGGTCGCCTACCAGACCGCCTACCTGAAGGCGACCTATCCGGTCGAATTCCTCGCCGCCTCCATGACGCTGGACATGGGCAACACGGACAAGCTGAACGTCTTCCGCCAGGAGATCGAGCGTCTGGGCTTCGAGTTGCTGCCCCCCGACATCAACCGCTCCGACGTCGAATTCACCGTCGAGGCGGGCGCCGAGGGCGCAAGCGAAAGCGGCAAGGTGCGCTATGCGCTGGCCGCCATCCGCAACGTCGGCCGCGGCGCCATGGCCGCGATCGTGCAGGAGCGCGAGGCGAACGGCGACTTCGCCGACCTCTGGGATTTCGCCCGGCGCGTCGATCCCAAGCAGCTGAACAAGCGGGCACTGGAAAACCTGGCGCGCGCCGGCGCCTTCGACCGCCTGGTCGAGAACCGCGCCCAGGTGCTGGCGGCGATCGAGCTGTTGCTGCGCTACGCCAACCGCACGGCGGAGGAGCGGGAGAGCGCGCAGACCAGCCTGTTCGGCGAGGCGGGCGACGCCGACGAGGTCACGCCCGACCTGCCGCTGGTCGCCGAATGGAACGCCACCGATATGCTGGCGGAGGAGTTCGACGCCATCGGCTTCTACCTCTCCGCCCATCCGCTCGACGGCTGCGCCGAGTTGCTCCAGCGCGCCCACGTCGTCACCCACGCGGAAATGCTGGAGCGGATGCAACGCTCCACCGGCAACCGCTTCAAGCTCGCCGGCACGATCCTCTCGAAACGCGAGCGCAACTCGGCCCGCGGCACCCGCTACGCCTTCGTCCAGCTCTCGGATGCGAGCGGCATGTACGAGGTCACGATCTTCGCCGAGGTCCTGATGGCGAGCCGTGACCTGCTGGAGGTCGGCCGCAGCGTGGTCCTGGAGGTGGAGGCCCGCGAAGAAGCCGACACCGCCCGCCTCACCGCCCAATCGGTCCGCGACATCGAACAGGTCGGCGCCGACACGGGCAGCGACATCCGCATCTTCGTCCGCGACGAACTCCCGATCCCGGACCTGGGCACGCTGCTGGCAGACCACCGCGGCGGGCGCAGCCAGGTGCATATCCTGGTGCAGATCGCGCCGCACCGGGAGGTCGAGGTGGCGCTCGACGGGCGGTACGCGATGTCGACGTCGGTCCGGGGAGCGTTGAAGTCGGTGCCGGGGGTGGTGGAGGTGCAGCAGTTGTGAGGGGGTGGTTATTTGCAGCATCCGCCGGGACATTGGGCGCAGCGACGTATCCGCTTTCCGGTAGCGGCGCCTCTTTCGTCTCGGAGATAGCCTCGCCGAAGCGCGCGAAGAATGCCGATTCATCAAGCAAATGCTCACCGACGAGATCATCCGAGCGAAACCGCATATCGGCCATCCTCTCAAATCTCCCGATCGACGGTGAGAAGCAATTCCTCGACGGCACTCCAGAATTTCCGCTCGTACCAGTGCCCGTACTCGAAAACCCTGTCCGAGCGCATCGCGGCCTCAAGCTTCGCCATCTTTCCCCGGCCCGCTGCTCCAAACCGCAACGGCCACCAGTGGGACACTGGTGGCCGGGGGTTAGAAGACCGCCGTAGGACAGTCGCGATAGCCTTTGGGCCGGAGCCTTGGACATACGCCATCGCCCCCCGGCCGCAAGAGCCAAGGGGGGCACGTTTTCGGACATGCCGAACCGCCTACGGAGGAGCCTTCTAAGAGCCCCATCAGTCCGTGTTCAGACTGACGGGTCGAGCCTATACCAACCCGCACCGACCCGCCAGATCGCGCGCGCCCGCCCCTCGCTCAGAGCGTCTTCGGAAACAAATTCAGCAATGATTTCAAATTCCTAGCGAACCGAACGGCAACCACATCGCACAACGGCGCTCCTTACCGAGCGCCGGTCGGTTCCCGCCCTTGATCTCATGATGGCCATGGTGCCTTGGTTGTCGAGGTCGTCAAGGACGCGTCCCGGGCGCGCCCGCGGAGCGGGTCGAAGATCCTTTACGATCTCGACAACCAAGGCGACGCTCCGCCACGAGATCGACGACGCCGCCCGATCATCGAGGCCCTATCCCGCTTCCCCCGTCACCCGGTACCGCGCCACCCCCAATTCCCCGGCACGAGCACGGATCGTCATGCTGTCGTACAGGGCCTGCATGCGGAGCAGCAGTTCCGTCTTGACCGCGAAGGCCAGTTCGATGCGCATCGCCATCTCCGGCGAGAGCGAGGCCTTGCGGTTGACGAGATCGGAAAGCGTCGCGGCCCGCACGCCCAACACCCGTGCGGCCTTGGCGATCGAAAGGCCGAGTTCGTCCAGGATCTCGGTGCGGATGAACTCGCCCGGATGAACCGGCGGCATGCCCATCTCCAGTTTTTCTCCGGCCATCAGTGATAATCCTCCACGTTCAGGTCCGTGATCGCGCCGTCTTCCACCCGGAAGGTCATGCGCCAATTCCCCGATATCGATATCGACCACCATCCGGCCCGAGTACCGCGGAGCTGATGGATGCGCCATCCAGGCGGCCCCTCCAGCGCATCCATGTCCGGCGCGGCCGCCAGCGCGAACAGTACGGTGCGAATCCGAGGCAGCAGATTGCGGCTGAGCCCCTTCGCGTTGCCCGAGCGAAAATAATCTCGCAGCCCCTTGTGGCGGATCGATACAATATCCATTGACCCGAATCATACGGCAATACCGTATGGGAATCAAACGATCTCACGACATGCGTCGCATGTCGAATGTCGCAAACGCCGCCACGTGTCCGACAAGAACGCGGAGTGGGATCCCCTCACCCCCACCGAACCCCCGTCGCCGGATGCGGCGGCGCCAACCGATCCCGCCCGAACAGCTTCCGCCGATAACTCCCCGCCCGGTATGCCGTCTTGTAGCGCCCCCGGCGTTGCAGCTCCGGCACCAGCAGGTCGGCGACGTCGGCGAAGCTTTCGGGCGAGAGGACATGGGCGAGGTTGAAGCCGTCGATGCCGGTCTCGTCCATCCACGTCTCCAGCCCGTCCGCGACGCTTTCGGGGGTGCCGACGAGCAAGGGGCCGCGGCCGCCGAGGACGTGATGCTCGGCCAACTCCCGCACGGTCCATTGGCGGTCCGGGTCGGCGATGGTGAGGCCGTCGACAGCGGACTGCTGGGCTTCCGTGCGGACATGTTGGAGCACGTCGTCCAACGCCATCGCCGCGAAGTCGATCCCCGTCGAGCCCGAGAGCTGTGTGAGCGCGGCATCGTGGTCACCGTAGGCGAGACAATCGGCCAGCTTGGCCCGGGCCTCGGCCTCGTCGCGGCCGATGATCAGCGTGGCGACGGCGAAGATGGCGATGTCGTCGGCCCGCCGGCCCTGTTCGACCGCGCGGCGGCGGATGTCGGCCACGGTCGGCTGGAGGACCCGCGGCGTCGTGCCGGCGACGAAGACGCATTCCGCGTGCGCCGCGGCGAACCCGCGCCCGCGCCCTGAACTGCCCGCCTGGTACAGCACGGGCGTGCGCTGGGGCGAGGGCTCGCAAAGGTGGATGGCGTCGAGCTTGTAGAATTCGCCGTCGTGGCGGACGGCATGCACCTTGGCGGGATCGGTGAAGACGCGGGCCTCGGCGTCGCGGCGCACCGCGCCGTCCTCCCAGCTGCCCTCCCACAGCTTGTAGACCGCGGCCATGTAATCCTCCGCCATGTCGTAGCGGCGGTCGTGCGCGGCAAGCGCGTCCAGGCCCATGCCGAGGGCGGCGCTGCCGAGGTAGCCGGTGACGATGTTCCAGGCGATCCGGCCCTCGCTCAGATGGTCGAGCGTCGACATCCGCCGGGCAAACGTATAGGGCGGCTCGAAGCTGAGGGTGCCGGTGACGCCGAAACAGAGATGCTCCGTCACCGCGGCCATCGCGGGGATCAGCAGCATGGGATCGTTCACCGGCACCTGCACGGCATGCTTCAGCGCCGCGTCGGGCGAGCCGCCGTAGACGTCGTAGATGCCCAGCACGTCGGCCAGGAACAGCCCGTCGAACAGGCCGCGTTCCAGGATACGGGCGAGCTCGGTCCAGCTGGCGAGCTTGTTGTAGTCGCGGGTCCGGTTGCGCGGATGGCGCCACAGGCCGAAGGCCTGGTGGTCGACCGTGTTCATGTGAAAGGCGTTCAGCAGGATCTCGCGGGGCAACGCGCATCTCCGGTCCGTGGCGACATATCTCGGATCGTAGCGGAAGGGATCGATACCGCCAAAACGAAACGAGCCCCCGCAAGGCGGGGGCTCGTCGGTGCCCGCTCGACCGGGCGTCCGTCGTAACGGCTTAGTTGACAGCCGGTAGCGTCGATGGGTCGACGGTGTTGATGCACTCGGCATGGCCGAAGCCACCAGTGCTGACGCCGGTGCCGCCATCGGGATTGGCCGCGATGTCGTAGATGATGTTGTCCGGCCGAGCAGGGTCACCGCTGACACCGCCGGCACCCGCCGTCACCAGTTGATCGAGGCCGAGGTTGTTGCGAACCCGCCAGGCGATCATGTGATCGGCGCAGGAGGTATCGCCGCTCAAGCCCACGGCGCCGACGACGCCGCTGGCGTCATAGAGCGCGAGGCCGCCGCCGAAGACGTTCACGCCGCCGACCTTCACGCCGATCAGCGGGTCGTTTGCCTGGCCATAGTTCTTGGATGGCCCCTTGTAGGCCGCGCCGACGTCGACCGGGTTGGAGAACTGCAACCCGAACAGGCTGCCGCCCGGCTGTACGGCGGAGAACAGATTGGCGGTCGACAGCGACAGGCCATCGAGCGAGAAGGCGTTCGCCGTATTGGCTTTCTGGGCCGAGATCACCCGGCTGCCGGGCCATTGCGCGCCCCGGTCGGCGCCGGAAAAGGCCACGGCGCAGACGATGCCGTCACGATCGACCAGCGTCGCCCACATATCGAGGTCGAGGCCGCTCGTCTCCGTCGCGACGGCGGCGGCGAGCGCGCCCTTCAGGGCGACATGATCGGGCAACCCCCCGCAGCCGTTCTCGGCCTGCGCGCCCGACGAGAACGCACCGATCGCCATGCCGAACGCCAGTCCGGCCATCAAAAACTGTCTGTACATTTGAACCCCCACAGCCGCCAACCGCCGCAACACCACGCCACGACCTCAACGACGGCTATCACATAAGCGATGCTTTGCTATCGCAGGTGTCGTGTCAAGCGGGCCGGCCCTCACATCATCCGGGCCCGAAACAGCCCGACCGAGAGCTGCGCCTCAGCCAGCGTGATGTCGCCGAACGCGAAGCGACAGAGGAAATAGTTCACGTCCGCTTCCCCCTCCTGCCGGGCGATCTCCGCCGCGACCTCGTCCGCCGTGCCGGCGATCCCCTGGCCGAGCGCCATCAGTTGATCGAAATCCTCGGGCAGGCTGACGTTGGGGGGAACCAGGCCGTGGCGCTTCCACAGGCGCAGGAAGGCCTCGCGCCACGGCTGGTAGGCGCGGCGTGCGATGGCGCGTGCCTCTTCGCCGTCCTCGGCGACGACGATGTGCCGGGTCATGCCGAGGAGCGGCAGGTCCGCCGCCGCCCGGCCCGCCGCCGTCCAGGCCGCGCGGTAGGCGTCGGTCACCTCGCGGACCCGCGCGGTCGTCTGGTTGGAGAGGATGTTGATGCCCTGCTCGGCCGGGAAGACCGCGCTCTCCGGCACGCCGACGCCGAACCAGAGCGGGGGATGCGGCTTCTGGCGGGGCGTGAGGACCATCGGCATCCCGGCCACGCGGCGTCGCGCGCCCTCGAAATCGAGCTCGCCGCCCTTCAGGCCTTCCAGGATCAGCGCCAGATCCTCACGGTAGATCTCCCGCGCGTCCGCCGCGTCGACGCCGAAGAAGTCGCCCTCGATCGGCGAGATGCCGCGCCCGACGCCGAGCTCTAGGCGCCCGCCACTCATCTGGTCGAGCATGCAGATCTCCTCCAGCAGGCGGACCGGATGATAGAGCGGCAAACAGAACACCATGGCGCCGAGGCGCAGCCGCGTGGAATGCTGCGCCGCCGCGGCCAGGAACAGCGCCGGCGACGGCGCCGCGCCAAGGTCGGTGCCGTGATGTTCCGCCAGGTGATAGGCGTGAAAGCCGGCCCGGTCGTAATCGCCGATCAAGGCGAGGCGCATGGCGTAGAGATCGGCCAGGTCGCCGCCCGGATGATCCAGATGATCGAAAACCCCGAAGCGCATCACGCTGCGATCAACCAGGCCCGTGCCGCGTCTTCTTCGTTCAATTCGAAACGCCGGACCTCCGCCGCCCCGGCCTTGCGGCGGATCAGCAGCGAAATCCTGTCCTCGAACGCCTCGGGCGCCAGGACGGCGACACGGCGCGGCTGCCAGGCCTCGCCCAGCTCCGACGCCTCGGTCATGGCATCGACCGAGCCCTTGGCAAACTCGGACCAGTCCAACAACAGCCCACCCGGCGCTGTCTCGACCATGGCGAGCAGGTCCCCTATTCGAGCAACGTCGCCGCGCTCGAAACTGCCCAACGGGCGAAGCCTCAACACCGCCGCACCGTCCAGTAACATAATGTCGATTGCCATCGTTCCTGCCCCCTGCATGCCCGGGGAAGAGTCTAACGCTTTCCCGGGTTACACGCCAAAGGCTGTCGGCGGAGATCGACGGATGGCGCTATTCTGTCGTCCCGAATCACAGGATGCCGCCGATGCCCACCGATACCGTGCCCGCCTTCGATACCGCCTCCCCGCTCGCCACCTGGCAAGGGCCGCTCGGCCTGCCGGAATTCGAACGTATCGACGAAGGTGATTTCGAAGCGGCCTTCCAGGCAGCATTGCCGGCGCATCTGGCGGAGGTGCGGGCCATTGCGGAGAACGCCGAGCCGCCGACGTTCGCGAACACCATCGTCGCGCTCGAACGGGCGGGCGGGTTGTTGACCCGGGTCTCGAGCATCTTCTGGAACCTGGCAGGCGCGGACACCAGCGATACCCTCCAGGCCCTGGAACGCCGGCTCGCGCCAGAACTCGCGCGCCACCGGGCCGCCGTCACCATGAACCGTGGCCTCTTCGCTCGCATCGACCGGCTGTATGAAGCGCGGGAAAGGCTCGGCCTCGACGCGGAGGCCGCCCGGGTGCTGGAACTGACGTGGAAATCCTTCGTCCGCGCAGGCGCCCGGCTCGACGAGGACGAGCAGCGCCGCCTCGCCGCCATCAATGAACGGCTGGCCAGTCTCGCCACCGCGTTTTCGCAGAACGTGCTGGCCGACGAGGGCGAAGAGGCCCTGTTGCTCGACCACGGGGACGAGCTGGCGGGTCTTCCCGCCTCCCTCGTCGCCGCCATGGCCCAGGCGGCGGCCGAACGGGGTCACGAAGGCCGCCATGCCGTCACCCTTTCACGCTCGATCATCGAGCCGTTCCTGACCTTCTCCGCCCGGCGCGACCTGCGCGAGCGGGCCTTCAAGGCCTGGACCTCGCGGGGCGAGGGCGTGGGCGCGCGGGACAATCGCCCGTTGGTCGGCGAAACCGTGCGCCTGCGCGCGGAGAAGGCGGTGCTGCTCGGCTACGCGAGCTTCGCCCACTACAAGCTCGACGACACCATGGCCAAGACGCCGGAGAATGTCCGCGACCTGCTGGAGACGGTCTGGGAAAAGGCGCGGACACGGGCGGGCGAAGAGACGGAGTTGTTGTCGTGTTTCATCGCCGATGACGGCCACAATCACACCGTCGCCCCCTGGGACTGGCGTTATTACGCCGAAAAGGCACGGGCGGCGCTGTACGAGTTCGACGAGGCCGAGATCAAACCCTACCTGCAACTGGAGAACGTCATCGACGGTGCCTTCGATACCGCGGGCAAGCTGTTCGGCCTGAGCTTCCGGAAACGCGACGATATCACCGCCTACCACCCGGATGTCCGCACCGTCGAAGTGCACGACGAAGCGGGCCACTGCATCGCGGTGTTCCTGGCGGACTATTTCGCCCGGCCGAGCAAGCGTTCCGGCGCCTGGATGAGCGACTTTCAGGAACAGCACAAGCTCGCGGGCACGCACGGCGACGCCGGTCAGCACGCGATCGTCGTCAACGTCATGAACTTCGCCAAGGCACCCGCGGGCGAGCCCGTCCTGCTCACCATGGACGATGCCCGGACGTTGTTCCATGAATTCGGCCACGCCCTGCACGGCATGCTGTCGGACGTCACCTACCCCTCGATCTCCGGCACGTCGGTGGCCCGCGACTTCGTCGAGCTGCCTTCCCAGCTTTTCGAGCACTGGCTGAACGAGCCCGAGGTGCTGCAACGTTTCGCCCGCCATCACGAGACCGGCGCGACGATTCCCCAGGCCCTGCTGGAAAAGCTGCGCGCGGCGGAGACCTTCAACACCGGCTTCGCCAACGTCGAATTCACCGCGTCGGCCCTGGTCGACATGGCCTTCCACACCCTCGACCCCGTGCAGGCGGCGGAGATCGATCCCATGGCCTTCCAGGCGGAAATCCTGGCCGATCTGGGGATGCCCGAGGCCATCGTCATGCGGCATGCGACGCCGCATTTCGGGCACGTCTTCGCCGGCGACGGTTATTCCGCGGGCTATTATTCCTACATGTGGTCCGGCGTGCTGGACGCCGACGCCTTCCAGGCCTTCCGCGAGGCGGGCGATGCCTTCGATGCCGACACGGCCCGTCGGTTGAAGCGGCATATCTATGCCACCGGCGGCTCGCGCGACCCCGAGGCGGCCTACACCGCCTTCCGCGGCAAGCTGCCGACGGCGGACGCCCTGTTGGCGAAAGAGGGGCTGGCCTAGGTTCGGGCGATAAGGTGGGGGGAGGCATGGCGACGTCGAGACCTCGCGAGACCGAACTCTATCCCCCGATCAAGCGCCTGCTCGAAGAGCAGGGCTACGAGGTGAAGAGCGAGATCGGCGCCGCCGATGTGGTCGCGGTGCGCGAGGGCGAGGCGCCGGTCGTCGTCGAACTCAAGACCGGCTTCGCGCTGTCGCTGTTCCATCAGGGAATCGAACGTCAGCGTCTGACGGATGCGGTCTACATCGCCGTCCCGCTCGGCAAGGGCCGGGCGTTCCGGCTGTCGGTGCGCAACAACAAGAAGCTGTGCCGCCGTCTCGGGCTGGGATTGATCACGGTGCGTCTCGAGGATGGATTGACTCAGATCCATTGCGACCCGGCCCCTTACCAGCCCCGCCGGGCCAAGGCCGCGCGCGGTCGCCTGCTGCGGGAATTCGCCAGGCGGGTCGGCGATCCGAATTCCGGCGGGGCCACACGGCAAGGCCTGATGACCGCCTATCGTCAGGACGCGTTGCGCTGCGTGCGCTTCCTCCAAAAACACGGGCCGACGAAGGCCTCGGAGGTGGCGGCGCGGACCGGCGTGGCACAAGCGCGCCGCCTGATGGCCGACGATCACTACGGCTGGTTCGAGCGGGTCGAAAGGGGCATCTATGGGTTGAGCCCGAAGGGCGTTGCCGCCACTGCCGAATTCGCCGACGCGATCGCCGCCTTGAACGATGCGGATTGATATTGCCGACCGGCTTCGGTCATGATCCCCGGGGAGGATCGCAAACGATGGACTTCGAGACCTTCAGACAGCGCCTGGCCGAGGCCGGGCTGAGCCGAGACGACGACGAGCTGCGGCGGATGTTCAAGGCCCTGCCGGCGTTCGACGCCATGCGGGCCCGGGTGCAGCGACGTCTCTCGCCGGAAGACGAGCCGGCGCATGTCTTCCGCGCGGAGCCACCGCGATGAGGGCGAACGATCTCTGCCATCTGGGCATCGCCGAGGCCGCCGGGTTGATCGCGGCGCGGCAGCTCTCGCCCGTCGAACTGACGGAGGCCTTCCTGGCGCGGATCGAGCAGTTGAATCCGACGTTGTTTGCCTACGTCCAGGTCACGGCGGATCGGGCCCGGGCGGACGCCGCGCGGGCCGAGGCTGAAATTGCCGACGGGAGATATCGCGGGCCGCTGCACGGCATCCCGATCGGCCTCAAGGACATCTACGACACCGGCGGCATCGCCACGACGTCGTCCTCGCATCTGCATGGGCAACGGGTGCCGGCCGCCGACGCGGAAACCACCGCCCGGCTGGCGGCGGCGGGGGCCGTCCTGCTCGGCAAGTTGACGACCCATGAATTCGCCTTCGGCGGCCCGTCCTGGGACCTGCCGACGCCACCGGCGGTGAACCCCTGGAAGGCGGGGCATTTCACCGGCGGCTCCTCCAGCGGGTCCGGTGCGGCGACGGCGGCCGGCCTCGCCATGGGCACGATGGGCTCGGACACCGGCGGCTCGATCCGTCTGCCCGCCTTCTTTTGCGGCATTACCGGCTTGAAGCCGACCTATGGCCGCGTTTCGCGACGTGGCGTCATGCCGCTCGCCTATTCGCTCGATCACTGCGGGCCGATGACCTGGGACGTCCGCGACTGTGCGCTGATGATGAACGCGCTCGCCGGCCACGACCCGCTCGATCCGGCCTCGGCCGACGTGGCGGTGCCGGACTTCACCGCCGGCCTCGATGCCGACATCGCCGGCAAGCGCGTCGGGCTGATACGCCATTTCTACGATGGTGACGGCGACGCCCAGGCCGCGATGCGGGACGCCATGGACGACGCGGTCCGGGTCTTCGGCGACCTCGGCGCCATCGTCGAAGAGGTCACCTTGTCGCCGCTGCAGGATTATCACGCCTGCAACTTCATGATCATGCTGTCGGAAGCATTTTCCATTCACCACAAAGACTTGAGCGAAAGCCCTGAAAAATACGGCGAGGTGTTTCGCGAACGCGTCGGCCTCGGCGCCCTGATCTCCGGCCTCGATTACGTGCAGGCGACGCGGCTGCGCCGGATCCTGACGGCGGAGATGACCGCGGCGCTCGAGCAATATGACGTCCTGGTGACGGCAGGTGGCTGGGGGCCGGCGCCGCCCTTAAGGGCGATGGAGACGTTCTACGTCTTCGAGACGCCGCTGCTGACCTCGCCCTTCAACGTGACGGGCTTGCCGGCGATCTCCGTCTGCAACGGCTTCAGTGCCAGGGGAATCGCATTTGGAATTGCCTTGACGTGCGTGTTTGATCTTGAGGTATTGGCGCGAATCGATTCTACCCGGTCTTTTCACGGGTGGAGGTTGCGATGGAAGGCTTTCTGGAGTGCTTTGAGGGTCTCGAGGATCCGCGGACTGGCAATGCCGGGCGTCACGATCTGCTGGAGATCTTGACGATCGCCCTGTGCACGGTCCTCTCGGGCGGTCAGACGGCGGTCGACATGGCGATCTTCGCGCGTGAAAAGGAGGCGTTCCTGCGGGAATTTCTCGTACTCGAACATGGCGTGCCGAGCCACGACACCTTCAGCCGGGTGTTCCGGTTGCTGGATCCGGAGGCGTTCGGCGCCTGCTTCCAGCGCTTCATGGCGCGCTTTTCCGAGACCTGCCAAGGGGTCATTGCGATCGACGGCAAGGTGGTGCGGCGATCCTACGACAAGGCGAGCGGCACGTCGGCGCTGCATATGGTCTCGGCCTGGGGCTGTGATCAGCGGCTGGTGTTGGGGCAAGTCGCCACCGACGCCAAGTCCAACGAGATCACCGCCGTGCCGAAGCTGTTGAAACTATTGAGCCTCGAGGGGACGATCGTGACCGTGGACGCCCTCAATTGCCAGCGCGCCATCGCCAGCCAGATTATCGAGCAGGGGGGTGACTACGCCCTGGCGTTGAAGGGCAATCAAGGCACGCTGCATGACGACGTGAGAACCTTCCTCGACGATCCGAAAGCCGAAGCGACCACCACCGACACCACGGTCGATGGCGATCATGGCCGCATCGAGACCCGTGCCGCTCTCGTCTCCAGCCACGTCGAGTGGCTGCAAGAGCGCCATCATTGGCCGGGCCTGAAGGCGGTCGCCAAAGTCACCCGGACCCGCGAGTGCGCGGAGAAGACGTCGAGCGAAACCGCCTACTACCTGCTCAGCCAGCCGCTCGACGCCGAGCGCTTCAATCCCGTTGCCCGGGCGCACTGGGGGGTCGAAAACCGCCTGCACTGGTGCCTCGATGTCCAAATGAACGAAGACCAAGACAGAACCCGCAAGGACAATGGACCGCACAATCTCGCCGTCCTGCGCCACATGGCGCTCAATGTCATGCGAAAGGATCCACGAAAAGACTCGCTGCGCGCCAAGTTGCGCGTTTCGGAAAGTCCCGGACACCGATTACGGAAAGTCCTGGCCAGAGATTTCAGTAAGTCGCGGCCAGTGATTCCGGAAAGTCCCGGACAGCATCACGGGGCGATCTGAGTTCAGCTTTCGGGTGCGCCGTCTCGGCGTCTACCTCTTGGCTTTTGCCGGGAGGGGACATGCCCAGACGGAAGCAGACGAGACGAACGACGGTGAGAGATGCACGAACGATCCTGCGGCTGACGCATGACCAAGGCCTCTCGGCGCGAGAGGTGGCGGAACGGCTGAAGGTCTCCAAGACGACAGTGTCGACCTATTTGCTGCGGGCCCGCGAGGTCGGCCTTACCGCCTGGCCGCTGCCGGCGGAATACGAGGACGACGCGGTCCTGCAAGAGACGCTGTTCCGCCGCATGGGCCGGCCCCCGCGCGACAGGTGCGAGCCGCACTGGCCGACGGTCGCGGCCGAGCTGAAGCGCAAGGGGGTGACGCTGACCCTGCTCTGGCAGGAATACCGCGCCTCACATCCCGATGGCTACGGCTACACCTGGTTCTGCGAAGCCTTCACGGCGTTCAAGCGGCGCACCGGCGCCACCTGGCGCAACCGCCACGAGGCCGGTGCGGTCATGCAGACCGATTATGCCGGCCAGACGGTGGACATCGTCGACCCCGAGACCGGCGAGGTGCACGACGCGCAGATCTTCGTCGCCGTGCTGGGCGCTTCCTCGCTCACCTTCGCCACCGCCAGCCTGACCCAGCGCCTGCCCGACTGGGTCGCCGGACAATGCCGGGCGCTCGCCTACTTCGGCGGCGTGCCCAAGAGCATCGTCTGCGATAACCTCAAGGCCGGCGTCGCCAAGCCGCTCTGGTTCGAGCCGACCCTCAACCCGACCTTCGCCGCGCTCGCCGAGCACTACGACACCACCGTCCTGCCGACCCGGGTCCGCAAGCCGCGCGACAAGGCCAAGGTCGAAGTCGCCGTCCAGGTCGTCGAGCGCTGGATCCTGGCAAGACTGCGCAATACGCGCTTCTTCTCCCTCGACCAGCTCAACCGGGCGATCCGCGACCTCCTCGAGGAGCTCAACGAGCGGCCCATGCGCAACCTTGGAAAGAGCCGGCGCCAGATGTTCGAGGCCATCGAGCGCGAGGCCCTGGCACCCCTGCCGACGACGCCCTTCGAATATGCCGAATGGAAGACCGCCAAGGTCCATTCCGACTATCACGTCGACGTCGAGCGCAGCTTCTACTCCGTGCCGCACGGCCTGATCGGCCGCAAGGTCCAAGTCCGGCTCACTCACCGCACGGTCGAGATCTTCCACAACCACAAGCGCGTCGCCAGCCATCTCCGCCGCTCACCGCATGGCGGCCATGCCACGATCCCGGCCCACATGCCCAAGGCGCACCAGCGCTATGCCGAGCGAACGCCACAAAGCCTGATCGACCAGGCCAGCCGCATCGGCCCCAACGCCGCCCTCCTGGTCGAGCGGATGATCCGCGATCGGCCCCATCCCGAGCAAGGCTATCGCAGCGCCATGGGCGTCTTGTCGCTCGCCCGCCGATACGAACCGGAACGCGTCGAGGCCGCCTGCGCACGCGCGCTCACCATCAACACGACCAGCTACTCATCGCTCGCCGCCATCCTCAAGTCCGGCCTCGATCGCACACGCCCCGAGCGCGAACCGCTTCTGCCGCTGCCGCCACACACCAACATCCGCGGCCCCGGCTACTACCGATAACCAGGAGAAGACACCTCATGCTGACACACCCGACCCTCGACCAGATGCAGGCCCTCGGCTTCAAGGGCATGGCAGAGGCTTACCGCGACATGGCCGAGCGAGGCCAATCATCGGAATTGAACCGCGAGGACTGGCTCGCCCTCATGCTCGACCGCGAGGCCGCCACCCGCGCCGACAAGCGCCTCGCCAACCGCCTCAGACAGGCCAGGCTACGCTTCCCCGAGGCCTGCATCGAGGACATCGACTTCGCCGCCGAACGAGGCCTCGACCGCCGCGCCGTCCTCTCTCTCGCCCAGGGCGTCTGGCTCAAGGCACACGAGAACCTCATCGTCACCGGCCAGACCGGAACCGGCAAGACATGGCTCGCCTGTGCCATCGCCCATCAGGCCGCCAGGCTCGATCATTCCGTCCTCTACGTCCGCATGCCCAGGCTCTTCGAGGACCTCGCCATGGCCCGCCTCGACGGCCGGCTGCCCCGCCTGATCGACCGCCTCGCCCGGGTCCAGCTGCTCGTCCTCGACGACTGGGGAACCCATGGCCTGACCGACCGCCAGCGCCTCGATCTCCTGGAAATCTGCGAGGAACGATACCACCGACGCTCAACCCTCATCACCGCGCAGATCCCCGTGACCGCCTGGCACGACCTGATCGGCGAGGCCACCATCGCCGACGCCATCCTCGACCGCGTCATCCACAACGCCCACCGCATCGGCTTGAAAGGCGACAGCATGCGAAAGAAGAAATCGACGACCGACTTGACCCAGCCAACCACAACGGAAAACAATCCCGACTGACGGCAACAAGGCACCCGAAGCCAAACTCCCGGAACCGGCCGGGACTTTATGAAATCGGTGGCCAGGACTTACTGAAACCGCCGTCCGGAACTACCGAAATCCGCACCAAGTTCAAAATCGCCGCTTGGAACAACGACTATCTCCTGTCACTCCTCGGCAAATTCTGAAATGCGATTGCCCTGGCTTCAGTGCGGAGGGGCTGCCGCTCGGCATGCAGATCGCCGGGCGCGCCTTCGACGAGGCGGGCGTTTTGGCCGTCGCGGCCGCGCACGAACGGGCAACCCCCTACCGGGAACGCCGACCCGCCTTGGATTGAGGGCTTACCCTGGCCAGTGCGAGCCGACCTTCGTCGCCAGCCAGTGCAGCAACGCGGCATTGACCTCGGCCGGGCGTTCCTGGGCCATCCAATGGCCGGAGTCGATCACCCGTTCGTCGAGATCACGGCAATAAGCCCGCATCGGTTCGGCGAGCGTCGAGGTCACGGTCTCGCAGGTGTAGTCGTAGCGGCCGTGCAGGAACAGCACGGGCAGGTCCAAGTAGCCCTCGTTCCGCGCTTGCGCTGCGTGGATCCCGTTGGCCTCGTGGTTCATATAGTAGGAACAGGGCCCGAAGAAGCCGTTCCGCGCTAAAGCCTCGGCGTAGGCTCGCGCCTCGTCCTCGCTGACCACGTCGCCGTCGCGGGGAACGTCGGGAGCCGCCGTGCCGGGGCCGAACCAGCCGCCGTTCTTGCGCACGTAGGCGGTGCGCGAGGGACGCCCCTGCCCCGCCGGATCGCCCTTGCGGAACAGCACCTTGATCGTGTTGTAGGGATTGGCGTCGAGACCGGCGACGGCGGCCTGGAAATTCTCCTGATAGAACAGCTGGTATTCCCACTGTCCGGCCGGAAATTCGTCTTCCGGATAGACGGTGCGGTCCACCTGTTTCAGGGCCCCGGCCAGCAGATTGTCGAGGCCGAGGTAAGGCACGCAGAGATTGGCGACGGCGATGCAACTCTCGGGGTGATGGCTCGCCAGGCCCCACACGGTCGGGCTGCCCCAATCGTGGCCGACCCAGACGGCCCGCTCGGCCCCCAGGCCGTCCAACAGGCGAAGCATGTCGGCGACGACCAGCTCCTGGGCATAGTCTTCGTTGCGCTCGTAGATGGTGGAGCGGCCATAGCCCCGCATATCCGGCGCCACGGCACGGAAGCCGAGGCCGGCCAAGACCGGCAACTGGTGGCGCCAGCTGATCGCCTGTTCCGGCCAGCCGTGGACGAAGACGATCAGGGGGCCGTCTTCCGGTCCGGCGGCCAGATAGAAGGTCGTGTGGCCATCGGCCGTGTAGGTATGCTCGCCAACGCTGGTGATCGACATGGGATTTCGACCTTTCCCGCAAATCCTCCGATTGATCGCGCGGCTTTATGCCATACATTCAAGTCATCGGTAACGCAGCGGAGGGGGACGCCATGGCCTGGACGATTGAGGCGCTGTCCGACATCGGCGCTTGCGCGCGCGAGGCATTTCACCGCGACGGCTTCGTCATTATCGAGAACATCCTCGACGAGGACAGGATCGCCGCACTCAGGGCGAGCTTTCCGCGTATCTTCGCCGGCGATTTCGACACCGGCGTCTATCCCGACGAATGGCACTGGCGCGAGGGCATCAGCCTGCCGGACGTCACCCGCCACATGGGCAATGCCTGGAAATCCGATCTGACGATCGCCCGTCTCGCGCTATCGGCCGATATCGGACGGGCGGCGGCGGCCTTGACCGGCTGGCCGGGCATCAAGCTCGGCCAGGACACGATCTGGTGGAAGCCGCCGGCCGCCAAGGCGGTGACCTTGCATCAAGACACCTCGTTCCTCGACTTCCTCTCACCGCCCCGCACCGTGACCTGCTGGGTCACCCTGGACGAGACCCGGGCGGAAGCCGGCACGATCGAATACGTGCCGGGCTCCCACCACTGGCCGTTGACGCCGATCCCGGCGGATTTTCATGCGCCCGACGATTACCGCGCCAACATGCGCACGTCGGCCGAGGCGGCCGGCGTCACCCCGCGGCCACCGGTCAGGCTAGAGGTTCCTGCCGGCTCCTGCGTCTTCCACGCCGGCGAAACCTGGCATGGCTCCGGCCCCAACACCTCGGCCGAGATCCAGCGCCGCTCGATCGGCCTGCACATGATCCGCTACGACGCTGTGTTTTCGGACAATCCGGGCGGCTACATCTATCGCCGCTATCAACGCACGGGGGATCCCGAGTTGGACGAAAGCTTCTTCCCCATCCTCTGGTCCGACGACGGCCGGCGCACGCCCTGGATCGAGGCCTATTGCGAGAACGGCCAGCGTCGCGCCGCCACCGGTTATGCCAAAGGCGGCGGATCGGTTTAGACTGCCCACGCGAGCATAACCCGCGCGAGGAGGAAGCGACGCGTCATGGCCTATGAACTGATTTCCGGCGACAACCACATCGATCTCACCTACTGCCCACCGACGCTGTGGACCGATGCGGCACCGGCCAAGTGGAAGCAGACGGCGCCCCGCACGGAGGAGCGCGACGACGGCCTGCACTGGATCATCGAAGGCCAGGACAAGGGCATGTGGAACGGCGTCGGCCCCGGGTTCCTCAAATACACCAAGGGTGCCTTCGCCCGGATCGACGAGATGCGGGAGATCGGCTTCGAGTGGAACAACAATCCGGGCGCCATCTCCCGGCCGACGACGCCGGAGTTGCGCATCGCCGATCTCGACCGCGACGGGCTGGATGCGGAGATCATCTACGGCTGCCTGATGATCAACGAAATGCTGGCCGATCACGACATGCGCTATTGGGCGGACCGGGTCTACAACGACTGGGTCGCCGACTTCGCCCGCCAGGCCGATCCGAACCGGGTCTTCCCCCTCGCCATCGTGCCGAACCACGATCCCGAGGACGCGGCGGCGGAGGTGCGCCGCTGCGCCGCCATGGGCCTGAAAGGCGGCGACCTCGCCTTCAAGCAGATGGGCCTGCCGCTCTGGCATCGCGACTGGGACGCGCTCTGGAAGGCGGCGGCGGAATGCAAGTTCCCGATCTCCTTCCATTCGACCGGCTTCAAGGCACTGCGCGCGCCGGATGGGCCGGAGATGGAGAAGGAATATTTCACACAGTATCGCCTCGTCCGCTCCGCCCTCTTCCAGCTCGACACCATGGAGGTGCTGGTCTCGCTGCTCGCCTCGGGCGCCTGTGAGCGTTACCCGGACTTCAACTTCGTGCTGGGCGAGTCGGGTGTGACGTGGTTGCCTTACGTCTTCGACCGGCTCGACACGGAATATTACGACCGCGCCACCAGCCTCGGTTTCGCGATGGCGCCGAGCGACTATTTCCGCCGCCAGGGCTTCGTCACCTACCAGCAGGACAAGTTCCTCGAGCCCATCGTGCCGCTGATCGGCGAGGACAACATCATCTGGGGCGCCGACTATCCGCACCCCGATTGCCTGTGGCCGGACTCGAAACGCATCCTGGCTGAAAACCTCGCCGCCTTCTCACCGGCCGTGCAGAGGAAGATCACCTGCGACAACGTGGCGAAGCTTTACGGCCTGAACTGAGCCCGGACGGCCGGGGGCCGCAAGGAACGCGCGGCTGAGCTGCGGCCTCAGGCCGCAGCTTGGCCGATCGACGGCAGCGGCAGAATGGCCTCGATCGCGCCTTCGCAATTCTGCCCCTCGTTGAACCTGAGCCCCATGAAATCGTCCTCCTTGCGGACGACCACGGCCTCGATCGTCCCGACGCTCTGGATCTTCACCGTGATCGTCTGCCCCTCCGTTGCGGGATGGGTCGAGCGGACCCGCGCGCCCGTCGTCGTCAGGTCGACCAGGCGAGCCGTTTCGCTGCACACCCCGTCGCTGAGCACGGCAGAACGATCGACCTCCTGGCGGATCACGGTTCGGCGGTTTCCCGCATCGGTTTCCCGCAATTGCTGGATAAACTCGACGACCTCCCGGTTGAGGTCTTCCGCACTCGACTTCAGGGATTGCGAGACTTCCAGGCTGCGTCGCGCCTCCTCGCCGGACTCGTTGGCCGACAGGCTCATCCGCTCGATGTTGGAAAACACCTTGTCGGTCCTGAGGGTCGTCTCCTGAACGCTGTGCGCAATGCCACGCGTCGCGTCTTCCTGCCGTTCGATGGAGCCGGACATCTCGCCGACGATTTCGTCGATCTTCGTGAATGTCTCGCCGATAGCGCCGATCGCGGAGACCGCCTCGTCGGTCGCTTCCTGCATGGACGTGACCTGGCTGGCGATGTCGTCGGTGGCGCGGGCGGTTTGGCTGGCCAAATTCTTGACCTCCCCGGCGACGACGGCGAAACCCTTGCCGGCATCGCCCGCTCGCGCTGCCTCGATCGTCGCGTTCAGGGCCAGCAGATTGGTCTGCTCCGCGATGTCGTTGATCATGTCCACGACCGCGCCGATGCGCCGCGAGGCCTCGGCGAGACCGGATACCCGTTCGGTCGTCCGCTCGGCTTCGCCCGCCGCGCGCCGCACCTCCTGGCTGGACTCCCTCATCTGATCGGCGACGTTCTTTATGGACGAATTGAGCTCGTCCGTGGCGGAGGAGACGGATCTCATATGATCCGAGGCTTCGTTCGACGCACCTTGAACCTCCTGACAGCCCTCGGTGTTCTCCAGGGCGAGCCGGTCCAGGCGTTCGGACGAGGTCAGCGTTTCGCTCGTCGAGGTCACGACCTGGTCCACGACGCTCATGACGGATTCTTCCAGCAGGTTCGCGATGCGCAGGACCTGTTGTCGCTGCTCTTCCTGGCCGCGGGCCTCGGCTTCCGTTTGCAGCTCCTGTTCCCGTGCCCAGGCCCGCGCCGCCTGGTTGAAGCTGTCGGACGCCCGGGCGATCTGGCCGATTTCGTCCTTCCGCTCCAGGCCCGGAATGTCGAGACGCTGTTCCCCCGCCGCCAGCTGCTGGAACACCTTGGCGAGGCGCATCAACGGACCGGCGATCCGACGCGCCACGATGGTGCTGAGCGCGATGATCAACAAGCCGCCGAGGAGCGCTGCGATCAGGAGCTTGTTGCTCAAATCCTGGCCGGCGGCGAGCTGATCGTCGATGACCGTGCCGATCTCCAGGACGCCGCGGACATCGCCGATCTTCCAGTCGGTCTTGGGCGAGTCGGCATGCGCGTTATGACAGTCGACACAGCCTTGCGCGACCATGCGGTCGGCGATGGCGACGCGCACGATTTCGCGCCCGTTGCGGTTCTCCTGCCGCACGAACATGCTTTCGGGATTGGCCGACAGTTGGCGCCAGGCCTCCGCCTGGAAATCGTCCATCTTGCGCTGGGCGCGATTGGGGTGTGAATCGGCATGCAAAACTGACCCACTTTGGTGGGTTATGAGCGGTAAGAATTGACCCACCTGGAACGCTAGCATCCGCACGGAACAGTGCGGAGGAAAGAGCAGGTGGTATTGATGGAAAGCGTATTGAAGATCCGACGTTGGATATTACGGGAGGGTCGGAGTATCCGATCTGTATCTCGTCAGACTGGTTTGTCGCGGAACACGATTAAGAAGTATCTGAAGGACGGCGATCCACCGAGCTATCAGCGGCGCGTTTCACCCGTCCGGCGTAAGCTTAGCGATGGCTTCGCCAGCCGGCTTCGGGCGCTCTTTGAGCAGGACCTGGGGCGCCCGCGCCGTGAGCGCCGGACGGCCAAGAAGCTTTATGAGCAGCTTGTGTCGGAAGGCTATAGCGGATCCTACTCGACGGTTCAGAGGTTTGTCCGCGACCTGAAGCGTTCTGGCGCCGGATCGGGGGATGCGTTCATTCCGTTGCACTTTACGGCAGGTGACGCGCTCCAGTTTGACTGGAGCACGGAATACGCTGTCCTGGGCGGTGTCGAGCAGAAGGTAAAGGTTGCCCACTTCCGCCTATGTCATAGCCGCAAGCCCTTTGTTGTTGCCTATCCCAGCGAATCTCAGGAGATGGTGCTGGACGCCTTTGCACGGGCGATGTCTTTCTATGGCGGCGTACCGCGCCGGGTGATCATCGACAACCCCAAGACGATGGTAACCTATGTTTCGCGCTCTAAGGACCGTGTGTTCCATCCGCGCTTTCTGGCGTTGATGAACCACTATGTGATGGAACCGGTTGCTTGCACACCCGCGGCGGGGTGGGAGAAGGGTCAGATTGAGAACCAGGTTGGGTTCCTGCGGGGACAGCTGTTTGCGCCCAAGCCCGCCTTTGACGATCTGGATGCGCTGAACGGCTGGTTGCGTCTGCGCTGCGAGGAATTGGCGAATCGCGCCCACCCCGAACAATCGGATCGCAAGATCTCGGACGTGTTCGCAGACGAGTGCGCCGAACTGCGTCCCCTGGGCCGGGCTTTTGACGGCTATGTTGAGAAGGCCGCTCGTGTCCGCTCTACCTGTCTGGTCCAATATGCCACCAATCGCTATAGCGTCCCCTCCCGGTTCGCCGGGGAGCTTGTCTCTCTGCGCGCCTATGCGGACCGGATCGTGGTTGTGTCAGGGCAGAATGTGATTGCCGAGCACAAGCGCCGCTTTACCCGCAACGCCAGCTATTTCGAGCCCTGGCATTACCTGCCCCTACTCGACCGCAAGCCCGGCGCGCTGAGAGATGGCGCGCCCTTTGTGGGTTGGCAATTGCCTGAGGCGATGCACCGGGTCAGGGCGCATTACATGGCCGGCAAAGGCGGGGACCGGGAGTTTGTCGATCTGCTCCTGCTGGCCCAGGATCACGGGATCGAGGTGGTCGAGATAGCCTGTGAACTGGCCGTGGAGCAGAACACGCTGCGCCTTCCGGCCATCATCAATCTGATCAACCAACTGGTGGAGCCGGTCATCGCGCCATGGGGCGAGAGCCACGCCTATCCGCAACTGACCTTGCGGCCCGAAGCGGACTGCAAGCGCTATGAGACGCTGTGCGTTGCCGGGGAGGCCGTCGCATGAAAGCTTTGATAGACCAACTGATCGCCCTGAGGCTGTATGGAATGGCGGCTTGCGCCGAAGCTTTGCTGGCCGCGCGCAAGCCGCCAAGTCTGACCACTGCGATAAAGCAACTGATCGACGCCGAGACTGTAGAGCGCCGGGTGCGCTCTATCCAGCACCAAATGCGGGCCTCGAAGTTCCCCCACCATAAGGACTTCGCCACTTTCGATTACGGCCTAGCCGCCGTCACCCAAGCGCAAATCGACCCCTTCTGCTCAGGGCAGTTCACCCAGGAGGCCCACAACCTCATTCTGGTGGGCGGAACCGGTACGGGCAAAACCCACATCGCCATTGCTCTGGGGACGCTGTTGATCAATCAGGGAAAGAAGGTCCGTTTCTTCAACGCCGTCGATCTGATCAATGCGCTGATCAAGGAACAGGCCGAAGGCAACGCCGGCAAGATCATCCGGCAACTGACGGCCATGGATTGCGTCATCATCGACGAACTGGGCTATATCCCATTCCCCAAATCCGGCGGTGCGCTCTTGTTCCACCTGATCAGCAAACTCTATGAGAAGACCAGCGTCATCATCACCACCAATCTGGAGTTCGGGGAATGGGTCTCCGTCTTCGGAGATGCAAAAATGACAACCGCGTTGCTGGATCGTGTAACGCATCACTGCGCAATCATCGAAACAGGCAACATGTCTTACCGCTTCGCACAAAGCAAACAGCGACGACAAAAGTAGCCGCCCTGTAAGCAAAGCCCCAGGCTGATCCGCTATATGGAGCCAATCAGCCTGGGGGCTTTCATCGCAAAGGCGGGCAAATCAAAACGGGTCCTGTACAGATTGTTCTGCAAAAGGGGTTTCGTAGCTGGGGCACAAGTCCGGGCCGATGGGGTGGATGAGCTGCCTCCGGCTGGTCCGGGCTCTCGCGATCGAAATCCATGAGGACTGGCTGGATGCCAACCGCTAGCTCAACATGATCCATCTCAAGGAGAGCAAAAGCGAACGCATCCAGAAAGCCGCCTGACGGCGGCTCGGCATGCCTGGCGCTCCGAGCAATCGAAATCTCCGCGCCAGGCATGCCGGTGGCCCTCATCGGCAGCCATGACAAACTTGCAGAACAGTCTGGACACTACTTCAAAAGCTCATTGCCACTTCAAGAACCCCACCTGATCCCCACGTTCCGCCGCCGGCCCGGTTGTCCCGGTGGGCCCACAGGCCCCTCCCACGCGGCTTCGCTCCGCGTAACGCAAAGCGCTACACGAAGCCGCGCGGGGCCCTCCCGTGGACTACCGGGACAACCTCCGTCGAAGCAAGGGGGGGGGTCAATTTTGCACGCCGATAGGGGGTCAGAATTAAATGCTGATTGACACTCCGCGGCTTCGATCTGGCCGTGGATCATGCCGGCGAGCCCCGCCTCCCAGGCGCTGAGCCGGCCGAGGGTTTCGGCGACGGCCGGCGTCTTGTTGGCGCCGGTCGACTGCGTCACCTTGCTCGCCAGCCCAACGATCAGGCGCAGCTTGGTCAGGAAGCGCACGTTCGACTGGTGGTTCCCGTAGCAGTGCGAGGGGGTGAGGGTGTAGATCCTGGACGAATGGGTCGCGTCGTTGATGCAGAAGACCCGCTCCCACGGCACCTTGACGTCGTCGCAGAGCACCATGGCGTCGGTCTCGTCAAGCCACCAGGTCAGCGGGCTGTCGAACTGGTTCTGCGCGGCGGGCTCCATCGGCTTGCGTGACCAGAGGCTCAGGCCCTCGGCGTTGCAGGGAATCGCGCAGGTGATCGCCTGGCTCGCCTGGTCCGGCGCCAGCGGGATCACGTTGCCGATCCAGATTTCATCCGCGATGACGGCCCCCGTGGCGAGCATCTTCATGCCGGAGATCACCACGCCGTCGTCCGCCTCGCCCACGACCCGGAGCGTCGGCACCGGCAGGTTCTGGCGTTGATAGAAGGCCGGATCGCGCGCCGCCTGCGGCGGCAACACCGCATAGGCCGCATAGACGTCCTCGTGACGCATATGCTCGTAGTAGGCCAGCAGATTGCCCGAGAAGTCGCCGTGTTCCGTATCAAGCGTTTCCGGGCTGGTCGCCATGCCGGTCACGAAACTCGACACGTGATCGGGCGAACGGCCGAAGAAGCCGTAGGTGGCCTCGGCGATCCGGGCGTGCGCGGCGGAACGCTTGCGCAGATCGTCGCGGGTCTTCGCCCGGATGTAATAGGAGGAGTAAAGCTCGCCGTCTTCCTCGAAGGCGGTGACCGCACGGTTCGCCGGGTCGGCCTTCATGTCGTAGATCGACGCGGCCGTGGCCGCCGCGCGGGCAAAGGCCGGGTGCGTCGTGACGTCGTCGATCCGCTCACCGCCGACATAGACGGTGCGGCCGTCGCGCAGGCGTTCCAGGTGTTCCTTGCCGGTTCGCAACATGGCGGGTCTCCCGAGGCTGAGCACGTATGGGCCGGACGGGATGATAGCCTACGATCTGGCCGTCACCGAGCGAAGGCCCGCACCGACCCGTCGACGTCCGCGGGGCGTTCCGGAATGACCGGCGCACCGCCGCCTGCTATTCCTGCCGACAGCCGCTTTCGAAACCAGACGACGAGACCCGCCATGTCGGAGACTCCACGGAACGACAATCTTGGTGCTGGAGGGAAGCAACGATTTGACGGACTTGTCATCCGTGCCCATGAGCCCGGCGAACTCGCGGCGGTCGCGCGCATGAACAAGGAGCTGCTGGAGGACGAGGGAAGTCGCAACCCGATGAGCCTCGACGAGCTGCGGGAGCGCCTCGTCCGTTTCGTCGACGACGAGGGCTGGAGCGTCGAGCTGTTCACCGTCGCGGGCGAGATCGTCGGCTACATCACCTACCGATACGAAGCCAACGTCGTGTCCCCCGATGGCCGAAGCCTGCATCTGCGACAGTTCTACATCGCCCGGCATCATCGCCGGCGGGGGCTGGGCGCGGCGGCCATCGCCTTGTTCAAACGCACACGGCTGAACAGCGGCGAGCGGATCCATCTCGATGTTCTCGAGTCGAATCCGTACGGCAAGGCGTTCTGGCGGCGTGTCGGCTTCGTGCCTTACGCGACGGTCATGGAGGGCTCGGCCTGAGGCGCCGGCGACGTCGTCAGTTCGCGACAACCCCCTAGAATGCGAGTTCCAGAAACAGCGTGTTTCGAATCGGTGTCGCGTAGTAGGGCGCGATCTCGACGAAGCCCATCCCCCGATAGAGCTGAATCGCCTCGTCGTGCTCGCCGGAAATCGTGTCCAGGCGAATGGCCGCGTGGCCGAGGCGGGCCGCCTCGGCGACGATCGCCTCGACGAGGGCGCGGCCGAGGCCGCTGCCGCGGGCCGGCGGCTGGACGTAGAGCCGTTTCATCTCGGCCCGGCCACAGCCGAGATCGCGCAAGCCGACGCAGCCGCGCGGCCGGCCGTCGACACGGCCGAGCAACAGGGCACCCGCCGGCGGCGCATAGTCGCCCGGCAGGCCGGCGAGTTCCGCCTCGAAGTCCTGATAGGCGAGCGAGAAGGACAAGGTGCCCGCGTAATCGAGGAACAGCCAGCGGATCGCCACCAGATCGTCGGGCGACGTCGCGGGCGCGATGGCGAGCTTCGCCCGCGCGAGGGCCGTCATGACGTCCCCACCTCGATCCAGCCCTCCATGTAAAAGGCGCAATCGCCGGCGAGGCCGACCCGGTCGCCGGACAGCGTGCAGCGCAGCGTGCCGCCGCGGGCCGAGACCTGGCGGGCGTCGAGCGTGTCCTTGCCGAGCCGTTCGGCCCAATAGGGTGTGAGGATGCAATGGGCGCTGCCGGTCACCGGATCTTCCGCGATGCCCGAGCCGGGGGCGAAGAAGCGGGAGACGAAATCGACCTCGTCGCCGGGCGCGGTCACGATCATGTTGCCGGGCTCAACCGCGGCGATCGCCGCGATATCGGGCGTGAGGGCGCGAACCTCCGCCTCGCGGCCGAGCACCGCCAGCCAGTAGCGCCCCTTCAACACCGCGTCCGGCGCCACCCCCAGGATCGCCTCCAGGTCCGCGGGCGGGTCGGCGGGCGCTGGCGGGTCGGCGGGGAAATCCATCGCGAAGCCATCGGCGGTCCGCGCCACGCTCAGCCGTCCCGAACGGGTCATGAAGGCGACCCCGTCGCGTTCCGGCGCCAGGCGACGCAGGATCAGGGCCGCCGTCGCCAGGGTCGCGTGACCGCAGAGATCGACCTCCAACGCCGGGGTGAACCAGCGCAGGTCGTAGTCGCCGTCGTCGCGGGGAACGAAGAACGCGGTTTCGGATAGATTGTTCTCCATGGCGATCGCCTGGAGGGTGGCGTCTTCGAGCCAGGACTCCAGGGGACAGACCGCGGCCGGATTGCCGCCGAAGGTCCGTTCGGTAAACGCATCCAGCTGATAAATCGGCACGCGCATGATGGCTCTCCCGTCTGCATCGGTGCGGCCGGAGGGGTTGCTCCCGGACATGGCACCGCTTGTTTGTCCCAAGACAATGAGATATTGCTATCTATTGTCCTAGGTCAATGGAAATAATGTCATGGTGACAATCAGCCCGGACCGCCTTGCCGGCCAGGCCGGGCCGCGCCATCTGGCGATCGCCGAGCTGATCGCCGCGGATATCGCCGCGGGGCGCTTGGCACCGTCTACCCGGCTGCCGCCGCAACGCGACCTCGCACACCGGCTCGGCTGCGCTATCGGCACGGTAACGCGGGCCTACGGCGAGCTCGCGCGCCGCCGCCTGGTCGAGGGCCAGATCGGCCGCGGGACCTATGTGCGCGCGCCCGGCCGCGCCGCGGCGTCGCCGGACTTCGTCGACCTCACGCAAAGCGCGCCCTGCATCGGCCCGCAGGAGGCCGCGCTTGCCGAAACGCTCGGCCAGCTGTCCCGGACGGGCGAGATGGGGGAGCTGCTGCATTATCCGCCGACCGTCGGGTTCGCCGCACACCGGGAGACGGGACGGCGTTGGCTGGCGCGGCTCGGCCTGGAAGCGCCGGCGCGCGAGATCCTGGTCACCGCCGGCGTTCAACAGGCGCTCGCCGCGACGCTCACCGTGCTGCGGCGCGAAGGGCGCCCGGTGCTGGTGGAGGCGGCGACCTATCCGGGGCTGCTGCGCGCGGCACGGGTCCTGGGCGTGCCGGTGCGGGGAGTGGCACTGGATGGCGAGGGGATGCGGGCGGACGCCCTGGACCAGGCGGCGGCGGAAAGCGGCGCCGGCGCGGTCTTCCTGGTGCCGACCCTGCAGAACCCGACCAACGCCGTCATGTCGACGGCACGGCGGGCGGAGATCGTCGCGGTGGCCCGGCGTCGCGATCTGCTGCTGGTCGAAGACGACGTCTACGGCCATGTCCTGGCGAGCCGACCCGCGCCCTTGAAGGCCCTGGCGCCCGAGCGGACGATCCACCTCACCGGCATCTCCAAGTCGCTCGCCGGCGGCCTGCGGGTCGGCTGGATCTGGGCCCCGGGTCGCTGGTTGGACCCGCTGGCCGACGCGCTCTATGCCATAACGCTGGCCCGGCCGCCGCTGCCGCTGGAGATCGCCCGGACCTGGATCGAGGACGGCACGGCGGAGCGGTTGATCACCTGGCAGGGAGAGGAGATCCAGGCCCGCAACGCCCTGCTGGCCGAGACCCTCGGCGACTGGCCGCTCAGCCAGCACCCCTTCGGCTTCCACGCCCTGCTCGACCTGCCCGCCGGCTGGCCGGCCGAGAGCTTCGTCGCCGCCGCCGCCGCGCGGGGCACGGCACTATTGGCGATGGGTGCGTTCGAAACCCTCGAGGCGCCGGTCCGTCGCGCGGTCCGGATCTCGCATTCCAATGCGCCGGGGCGAGAAGCGCTGCAGCACGCTCTCACAGGCCTCCGCCGCCTGCTGGAGGAAGGCCCCGGCTCGGGGGGTATCCTGGTCTGAAACCGTGCTCCCCAGGTGGCGCAGGCGCCAGACGCTGGCGGGCGGCAGGTTGCGCCAGGACCGGCCGACGACCCGGGCCTCGATACCCCAGTCGGCGAGCCGGGCGGGCGATACCGGCGCGCCCGGGCCATAGGTGTATTGGATGAAGGCGCCGTCCCGGCGCAGCAAGCCGAAGGCCTGACCCAACACCTGCTGCTGCTCCCGCCCCGGCATCGACAGCATCGGCAGGCTGGAGACGACGGCGGCGACCTTCGCTACGCCGAGATCGCCGAGGCTTTGCGCCAGGTCGGTCGCGTCCGCGGCCAGGACGGTCAGTCCGGCAAAACGATCGCACAGGTGACGGTGCAGTTCCGCTTCGCGTTCCAGCACGATCAACCGATCTTTGGGTATACCGGCCGCCAGCAACGCCGAAGTGATGGACCCCGTTCCACCGCCGAGCTCGACGATCGCGCCGGACCGGCTCGGGTCGACGGCGCGCGCCATCATGCGGGAAAGATCGGCGCCACTCGGCATCACGCCACCGATCCCCAGCGGATCGCGGAGCCAACGAGACAATAGCAAGCTATCTTCGCCCAGTCGCATCGCCTCTCCACACACAACGAGTCGAACGCAGAAGCAACGCAATGCGCGGCAACCAGGACTCGATTCGCCTCAATTACATAATAACGAAAATTTTTGCCGACAAGCCCGCAATCCGTCGCCCGGCGTGGGGACGACCGCGCGAGATCAAGGGAACTTGCGCCAACCGGCCGCCAGCGCCTCCTTTTCCGTGCAGAACCAGCGCTCGCCGGCTTCCGGATTGACAGAAATAATGGCGTACCACTTGTTGTTCGGCAGGTAATAGTAACGCCGGCCGATGGCGTCGATATTGCCCTTGATCGGGCAGCCGACCGGATGACGATTGGCGCCGCGACGCGCCGTCCGACGGGGCGCCTTCGCCTCCGTCGGTTGCGGCGCCGGCCGGGCCTTGGCCTTCGGCTTGGGTTTCGGCTCGATCTTCGCAGCCGCCGGTGCTGTGGCCTTTGCCGTCTCCGCTGCGGGCGCCGGCGCCGGTTGCGGCGGGGCCGCGGGCGGAGGTGCGGCCGGCGGCGGGGCTTTGGCCTCTTCCACGACTTTGGCCGGCTGTCGGGGCGGCGCCGCAACCTCCTCGCGTGTCGGCGGTGGCGGGGTGGTTTCCTCGCGGACCGGCGCGGGCGGCGTGGAATCGACCGCGGCTGCCGGCGGTGGCGGGCTCGGGGCCGGCGGCGGTGTTTCGCGACGGGGCGGCGTGCGCCGTTCGGGCGCGGGGGCCCGGGCCACGGTGACCGGTGGCGCCGGCGCGGGAGCCGGCGGTGTCGCCTCGACCAGACGCTTGCCCTCGCGCCACTCCCACGGCGGAATGAAGCGGCCGACCCAGAGGCCTTCACCCTTCGCCTCGGCCGCGCTCTGTGCCTCGCTATAGCCGGCGGGTGCACCCTCGGGCGCCAGCGCCCAGCCCATGGCGATCATCTCCCGCGCGAGGTCGCGCCGACCGAGCCGACAGCGCGCCAGGGGCAGTCCCTCCGTCGTGCGGCCGACCGCGTCGCACGTCGCGCGCCGGCCGCCGATGATGGTGCGCAAGGCCCGCGTCGCCAGCTCGCCGCAATCATAGTCGCGGTCGTCCTTTTTCTGGCAGCGCTGGCCCGGTTCGGGTGCGTCGATCCCGTCGAGATCCATGCGAACGCCCTGGATCTCGATGCTGTCGCCGTCGAGCACACGCACACCGCCTCGGATCTGCGCCATCACGGCGAGCGGAAGAAAGCAGAGCAGCAGTGCGAGGGCCCCGAATCGCATGCCGACAGTCTAGCAGGTTGCGCGGCGCCTGGCTTCGCCGGCCTTCACCCCGCCTTGTGACCGGAGTCACGGCGCCGGTGGCGAAGTTGGGTTAAACTCGTCGCGCGTTATTCGATGCGATGGGAGCGATCTGGCATGAAATCGATGATGGCGGGATTGTCGCTGTGCCTCTGTCTGCTGGTGGCGGGCTGTGGCAGCAGCACCGGGGACCGGGCCGCCTCGGGCGCGGGCATCGGTGCCGCGGCGGGCGCGGTGGTCGGCGCGGTGACCGGACTTTCCGTGTTGCAGGGCGCACTGCTGGGTGCCGCGGCGGGCGGCCTGACCGGCGCGCTCACCACCGATGACGTCATCAACCTCGGGGATCCGATCTGGGCGTCCGACGGGCGGGCGGCGAACAAGCCGGCGGTCAGTCGCGTGCAGGCCGGGCTCACCAAGCTCGGCTACGATCCGGGCCCGATCGACGGCGTCGCCGGGGACCGGACGCGGCGCGCGATCCGCTTCTACCAGGAAGACAACGGCCTCGCCGTCAACGGCCAGGCCACGCTCGAACTGGCGCAACATATCGAAGGTCGGCTCGGCGGCAGTGGCTGAGCCGTTCGACGTTCGGCCAAATATCGGGATTCAGGGAGAAGGTCCATGAAAGTCGGCTTCATCGGCCTCGGCGGCATGGGCAAGTACATCGCCCTCTGCATCCAGCGCGCAGGCTTCGATTTGACGGTCTGCGATTTGCGCCCGACCCCGGTCGCGGCACTGGTGGCGGCCGGCGCCAAGGCTGCCGACAACCCCGGGGCGGCCGCCGCCGGCGCCGACATCATCCTCGCCTCGCTGCCGAACGAGGCCGCGACCGAGGCCGTGGCCTTCGGCGAGGACGGCGTGTTGGCCGCCGCCGCGCCGGGCTCGATCTTCGTCGAAACCAGCACGATCAGCCCGGCCCTCGTCCACCGCATCGTCGAGGCCGCCGGCGCCAAAGGCATCGACGTCGTCGACGCACCGGTGAGCGGCGGCACCCGGCAGCGGATGGAAGGCACGCTCACCATCATGGCCGGCGGCCCGGAAGACGTCGTGGAACGCGCCCGGCCGGTCTTCACGGCCTATGGCAAGCGGATCATCCACGTCGGCCCCAGCGGCGCCGGCGCCACGATCAAGATCGTCAACAACATGACCATGGCGACCAACATGGTCTCGGCCCTCGAGGCCATGGTGCTCGGCGTCAAGGCGGGGCTGGAATTGGACAAGATCCGCGAGGTGATTTCGGTGTCCAGCGGCGGCAGCGCCGTCTTCAACATGATGATGGAGAAGATCCAGACGGAGAGCTATCGCCCGGAACAGGGCACCGTCGCCAAGCAGGCCCTGCACACGGTGCGCAAGGACGTCTCCCTCGCCCTCGATCTCGCCGCGGACCGGGACGTGCCGTTGCTGGCCAGCGCGGCGGCCGCGCAGGCCTGGATCGCGGCCGGCGCCAAGGGCCTCGGCGCGATGGAGATCCACGCCCTGCTCTCCGTGCTGGAGGAGATCTCCGGCGTGCGCGTGCAGCCGGACGAATTCTCCGAAGACTGACACCGACCACCGTCTCCGATCCGCGAGGTGCCCGATGGCACGCATTACCTCCGTCAAGCTCACCGAATTCAGTTTCGAGATCGACGACATCGGCCTGGAAACGGCGGCGGCCGGCGTCGGCAACATGGTCCATGTCGCCGGCGCGCGCTTCGCCGCCAAGCGCTTCGCCGTGCGTATCGGAACGGACGTGGGCATCCAGGGCGGATATGTCGTCAACTGGGTCGGCACGCCGTCGAGCTTCGCCCAGGCGGGCATGCTGGCGCCGCTGATGGTCGGGCGGAACCCGGAGCATCGCGAACGGATCTACGACGACCTCAAACGCGAGGTGCGGGCCTACGACCACATGGGCCACGGACCGCTCGACATCGCGCTCTGGGATCTCTGCGGCAAACTGCGCGAGACCTCGGTGAAGGCGATGCTGGGCGGCTATCGCGACAGCTTGCCGACCTACGCCTCGACCTACTGCGGGCAGGAGAGCGCCGGCGGCCTGCAGACGCCCGAAGCCTTCGCCGACTATGCGCTCGCGTGCAAGGCGGCGGGCTTTCACGGCTTCAAGATCCACGGCTGGCTCAACGGTGAGGTCCGGCGCGAGATGCGCAACCTCCGGGGCGTGCGCGCGGCGATCGGCGACGAGATGAAGCTGATGATCGATCCGGCCTGCATGCTGGAGACCTGGAACGACGCCCTGGCGCTCGGCCGGGTCTGCGACGAGGTCGGCTGTTTCTGGTACGAGGATCCCTACAAGGATTCCGCCGTCTCGCCCTATGGCCATCAGCGCCTGCGCGAGAAACTGCAAACGCCCTTGTTGGTGAGCGAGCATGTCCGCGGCCTCGAACAGAAGGCCGCCTTCCTGCTGGCCGGGGGGTGCGACATGATCCACGCCGATCCCGAATACGACATGGGCATCACCGGCACGATGAAGATCGCCCATTTCTGCGAGGCGGTGGGCCTCGACCTCCAGGTCCATGCGGTGGGACCGGCGCATCGGCTCTGTATCTCCGCCATGCGCAATACCCACCTCTACGAAATGGCGCTGATCGGCCCGGGCATGGCGAACATGGTGGCCCCGGTCTATCTCTGCGGCTACTCCGACCAGCCGGAAGACCTGCCGGCCGACGGCTGCGTCCCCGTGCCGGACGGCCCCGGCCTCGGCGTCGTCTACGACTGGGATTTCATCGAGGCCCACAAGACCCAGGAGTTGGTCTTCGAATAACCCCGCCCGGGGCAATCCGTCTCTAATCGCCGCACGGCTTGATCCAGCCGTGCCGGAGGACTACCTCCAACGGACGGATCTAGCAGCCTGTCGGACTTGAGCCGAGTTTCGAGATGAGATTCACTGTCACGGTCTGATTCTCTCCTGCGCGGTGATTTTGTGATGAGCAACTTTCGACAGGTTGACCGGGAGACCAGCTATCTTCTGCCGCCTTCGGTGGACGAATGGCTGCCTGATCGTCATCTGGCGCGCTTCGTGGTCGATGTGCTGGAGCAGCTGGATCTCTCTGCGTTCGTGAAGGCCTATCGTGGTTCGGGCTCGGCGGCGCATCACCCGAGCGTCCTGCTGGGCCTGCTGATCTACGGCTACGCGACGGGGGTGCATTCCAGCCGGAAGCTGGAGCGGGCGAGCTATGATTCGGTGGCCTTCCGCTTCATCGCGGCAAACGACCACCCCGACCACGACACGATCGCCACGTTCCGCCGTCGCTTCCTGCCGCTGATCGAGGGGCTGTTCGTGCAGGTTCTGCTGCTGGCGCGGCAGGCCGGCATGCTGCAACTGGGCACGGTGGCGCTGGACGGGACGAAGATCCATGCCGACGCGAGCCGGCACAGCGCCCTGTCGTGGCAGCGTGCGGGCGAGATCGAAGCCCGGCTGCGGGCCGAGGTGGCGGAGTTGATGGCGTTGGCGGAAGCGGCGGACCGGTCCGAGGTTCCCGACGGCATGAGCGTGCCGGAGGAGCTGGCACGGCGCGAGGACCGGCTGGCGGCGATCGCCGCGGCGAAGGCGGAGATCGAGGCGCGGGCGGCCGAGCGTCATGCGCGGGAGCAGGCGGAGTACGAAGAGAAGCTGGCAGCCCGCGAGGCGAAGGAAACGCGGACCGGCCGCAAGCCGGGCGGGCGGCCACCGAAGCCGCCGGAGCCGGGGCCACGGGCGAAGGACCAGGTCAACCTGACGGACCCGGACTCGCGCATCATGCCGGTGGCCGGCGGCGGCTTCGAGCAGTGCTACAACGCCCAGGCTGCGGTGGCCGCCGGCAGCCTGCTGGTGGTCAGCGCCGACGTGGTGCAGGCGGCGAACGACAAGCAGCAGATCGAACCGACGCTCGAAGCACTCGCCGGCCTGCCGGACGGGCTTGGCGAGGTCGAGACCCTGTTGGCGGACAGCGGCTACTTCAGCCAGGCCAACGTCGAGGCCTGCGGGGAAGCGGAGATCGCGCCGCTGATCGCGCTCGGCCGGGAGCACCACCATCTTTCCTGGCGGGACCGCTTCGCCGAGGCGCCGCCAGCGCCCGAGGATCCGACGCCGCTCGAGGCGATGTGCCATCGCCTGGCCACACCCGAGGGCCGGGCGCTCTACGCGCTTCGCAAGCAGACGCCGGAGCCGGTGTTCGGCATCATCAAATCGGTGATGGGCTTGCGTCAGTTCAGCCTGCGCGGCCTCGACAAGGCGAAGGGGGAATGGACCTTGGCCACGCTCTCCTGGAACATCAAGCGGATGTTCGTCCTCAGCCACGCCTGAACGGGCGGGCCAACCCGCGTTCGCAACTTCATGGGGGTAAATCCATGACATCGACGCCCGCCAAGCCAATCTTACCAATCCTTGCATGCCCGAGTCCGACAGGCTGCTAGCGGATATATTCAATGGAATATATCGCTTTCGGCATAGTGATTGTCCCTGAAGGGCCGTTCCTTGGCACAACCGACACCGTCGGAATACCTACGCGGCTCACTCTGGGGGCTGGCGGCGGTGACCATGTGGGCAGCCTGGATCGTCGCCGTGCGGTTCGGGGTCAAGACCAACCTCGCGCCGTGGGACATCACGGCGCTTCGTTACGGCGTCGCCGGGGTGATCCTGCTGCCCTATCTGCTGAAGAAGGGTCTTGCCGTCGATCGGTTGGGGTGGGGCGGGCTGGCGGCGATTTTCGTCGGCGCCGGGGCACCGATGGTGCTGATATCCTATGGTGGCCTGCTGTTCGCGCCGGCGGTGCACGCAGCCTCCCTCTATACCGCGCTCATCCCCCTCTATGTCGCGGGCCTCGCCGCCATCGTGCTGGGCGAAGCCTTCACCACCGCCAAACGGATCGGGCTGGTTTTCATCGTCGCCGGCGTCCTGGCCATCGTCTGGGGGGCGGGTGGCACGATCGGTTCGGCACAGAACATCGGCCACGCCATGTTCATCGCCGCGGGCGTAATGTGGGCCGGCTTTACCGTTGCTTTGCGGAAGGCGAGGTTGGGCGGGCTGCACGCGGCGGCGATCGCCGCGGTCGGGTCGCTGATCACCTACGTGCCGGTGCACGCCATCGTCTTCGGTGCCCGCCTGTTCGACGCGCCATGGCACGATATCGCGCTGCAGGCCTTCGTCCACGGCGTTCTGGTGGCGGTGGTTTCCTTCGTCTGCATCGGGCGCGCGGTCAGCCTTCTCGGCGCGTCGAACGGCTCGGTGTTCGCAGCCCTGGCACCGGTGATAACCGCGCTCATGGCCATTCCGGTACTCGACGAATGGCCGTCGACCGGCGACTGGATCGCCATGGGGCTGATTTCAGGCGGCGTCTACTTTGCAAGCGGCCGCCTCCTGAGGAAGAAAGAACCAACGCACTGAGCGTCGAAGTCCGGCGGCGGGTCTAACGTTCGCCGGTTTGCGCGAAGCGCTGCACGCCCGCGCCGTCGAGACCGTCGAGGCCCAATGCGGCGAGGGACAGCCCCGTCGCCCAGAAATCCGTGCCGAACATCGCCCCGAAGATGTCGACCAACCCCCGATGCAGGGGTGCCGGAATGCCGAGGGCCTCGGCGAGACGGACGTAAGGGACGTGCGCCAACGGCATGTCGAGATGCATCCAGTGGCGCCAGATGTCGGCCGGCATGTCGGGTAGCGCTTGATAGAAGGGCGCCCCCGCCACCGCGGCTGAAACGCCCGCGGGCGCCGCCTCGCCCCCGTAGAGGCCTACGATCTGCGCGGCGAGGGAGCGATAGGCGTAGCCGAAGCGGTCAAGCACCGGCCGCCGCTCACCGTCCAGGGCCTCGGCCAGCGTGCCCGCGTGAGGGGTGTTGGCGTCGGAATAGAAGCGGATGCGACGGCCCGCCGCCTCCGCCGCGTCGAACATGCCCGCGCCGAGCAGCGACATCGCCGGGTGAACCAGGAAATTCATGCTCTGGAGATTGCTTTCGACGGCGTCGGCGCAGGGCTCGAAGATCGCCATCACCTCCGCCAACAGGGCCGCGGCCACCGCCGTCTCGCGCCCCGGGAAGACACCGAGCGGCAGGTTCCGGCGCACCGCATGCGGCGAGATGGCCCCGGCTTCGACACCGCCCGCATGGGTCGGCGCCGTCCCCTCGCTCACGCTCACGCCCCGAACGCCCGCCGCATCCAGGGCCCGGGCCGAGCGGAAGGCGGCCCAGTAGCCATGGGTCTGTACATGCAGATGCTGCCCGGGCGCCAGCGCCGGGGCCAGACGGGCGACGCGAGCTTCGACCTCGCCCGCCGGCGTATCGATGAAGACGATGCGGGCCCCCGCCGACGCCCGGGCCGGATCGGTATCGACGGTGCCGATCCGGACGGGGCCGGCACCACCCGACAACAACCGGGACGGCCCGTCCAGGATCCGCAGACCGGCGGCGACGTTCTCCGCGATACGCGCGTTCTCGCCATCGTCGAACCCGGCCAGGGACACGTCGTGGCCAAGGCGCGTGAGGTCCGCCGCCAGCACGAGGCCGACCGACAGAGGGCTGCATCCAACGACGGCGATCCTCATATCCTCGCTCCCCTCTCACCGTTCCGCCGACGCCCCGCGCGCGGCCGCGCGATTATGCGCCGGCCCGCCCGCACGGACCAAATCACGACGGCATCGCCGGTTGTCGCTTTCACGCCATTTGCGGTCGCCCGCAGTCCAGTCCTTCCCGCCGCGCATTGCTACGACCGAATTATCAGGAACCCGAGCGGCAGGGATATTCGCCGGATCGGGGACGCCATTTCCGGGGAGGGCTTGGCCATGGAAAGCACGGCGCGTGTGGTGGTCATCGGCGGGGGCGTGGTCGGGGTCAGCCTGGCCTATCACCTGACCAAGGCGGGGTGGTCGGACGTCACCCTGCTGGAGAAATACGAGCTCACCTCCGGCTCGACCTGGCATGCCGCGGGGTTGCTGCCGCTCTTCAACATGAGCTACTCGGTCGGCCAGATCCATAAATACTCGGTCGACCTCTACAAGGCGCTGGAGGCGGAGACGGGACAGGCCGTCGGCTTCCACGTCACCGGCAACCTGCGCCTCGCCACCAACAAGGACCGGATGGACGAGTACCTGCGCTATTGCGGTACCGCCAACACCATCGGCGTCCCCTTTGAGATGATCGGCCCGGCGGAAATCCAGAAGCTTTGGCCGATCGCCAATGTCGACGGTCTGGTCGGCGCCCTCTTCCACCCGCACGACGGCCATATCGCGCCGGCCGACCTGACCCAGGCGCTGGCCACCGGTGCGCGCAGCCGCGGCGCGCGGATCCACCGCCAGACCTCCGTCACCGCGATCGAGCAGAAGCCGAACGGCGAATGGCTGGTGCGGACCGACAAGGGCGACATCACTTGCGAACACGTCGTCAGCTGCACCGGCAACTACGCCCGCGAGACCCTCGCCATGGTCGGCCTGGAAATCCCGGTGATCCCGGTCGAGCACCAATACATCGTCACCGACGAGGTGCCGGAGCTGGTCGCGCGGCGCGCCCAGGGCCTGCCGGAGATGCCGGTGCTGCGCGAGAGCGACGCCTCCTACTATCTGCGCGAGGAGCGCCAGGGCTACATCCTCGGCCCGTATGAAAAAGGCGCGCCCGCCTGCTTCGTCGACGGCGTGCCGGAAGAGTTCGAACAGGACCTGTTCCCCGGCGACCTGGAGCGGCTGATGCCGCATGTCGAGGCGGCGATCAACCGGGTGCCGAGCTTCGAGACGGCGGGCATCAAAGACATCATCAACGGCCCGATCGCCTATACGCCCGACGGCAGCCCGCTGATCGGTCCGGCCTGGCATCTGAAGAATTTCTGGATGTCGGAGGGCCATTCCTTCGGTGTCACCGCGGCTGGCGGCGCCGGCAAGTTCCTCGCCGAATGGATCATCGAGGGGGAGCCGTCCGTCGACCTGCTGGACGTCGACCCGCGCCGCTTCGGCGCCTACGCCAACAAGGCCTACACCAAGGCGAAGAACGAAGAGGCCTACGAGCACGTCTTCATCATCCATTATCCCGACGAGGAACGCCCGGCCGCCCGGCCCGCCCGCACGAGCCCGATCCACGAGCGGCTGGCCGCGCGCGGCGCCGTCTGGGGTCAGCGCTACGGCTGGGAACGGCCGAACTGGTTCGCGCCCGAGGGTGTCGAGGGCAAGGACGTCTGGAGCTTCCGCCGTTCGAACTATTTCGAGCACGTCGGCAACGAATGCCGCGCGGCGCGGGAGCGGGCGGCCCTCATCGACATCACCAGCTTCACCAAGCACAGGGTGAGCGGGCCGGGCGCGGAGGCCTATCTCGACGCCATGGTCGCCCGCCGCCTGCCGAAGGCGATAGGCCGCATCAACCTGGCGCACGCGCTGACGCCGAACGGCGGCGTGCGCAGCGAGTTCACCATCCTGCGCGAGGGGGCGGAGAGCTTCTATCTGGTGAGCTCCGGCGCCGCCGAACGCTTCGACAACGACCTGTTGGTCAAACGCCTGCCGGGCGACGGCTCGGTCCGGTTGGAGAACATCACGACCAGCCTCGGCTGCCTGGTCCTGGTCGGACCGCGCGCCCGCGATATCCTGCAAAAGGTGACGGACGCCGATCTTTCGAACGACGCCTTCAAATGGCTGACGGGCCAGCGGATCAATGTCGGCCTGGCACCGGACGTGCGCGCGCTGCGCGTCAACTTCGTCGGTGAACTGGGCTGGGAGCTGCACCATCCCATCGAATACCAGAGCCATATCTTCGACGCCCTGGTCGCGGCCGGCGCCGAGTTCGAGCTCGGCATGTGCGGCATGCGGGCGATGGACTCGCTGCGTATCGAAAAATCCTACCGCATGTGGGGACAGGACCTGACCCGGGAATACAGCGTCTTCGAAGCGGGGCTGGAGCGCTTCGTCCATCTCGACAAGGGCGACTTCATTGGCCGCGCCGCGTTGCTGAAACAGCGCCAGGTTGGCGTGCCCCAGGCCTTCGTCACGCTCGAGGTCGAGGCCGACGACGCCGACCCGCTCGGCAACGAGCCACTGTATCAGGGCGGCGCGATGATCGGCCGGGCCACCGCCGGCGCCTATGGTCACGTCGTCGGCAAGAGCCTGGCGATCGGCTATGTGAGCCCGGACGCCGCCGCACCCGGCACGGCGCTGGAAATCGAAATCCTCGGCGATCGCCGCGCCGCGCGGGTCATTCCGGATTCCCCCTGGGATCCGGAAAACGCCCGCCTGCGGGTCTGAGGAGGCGGGACGATGACACGGCGCGCACGCGGCGGTGCCGCCGCCCGACGGGCGGTGCGGGGCGAGACCCGGATCGAGCAGCTCGGCCAGATCACCCGGCGCATGCCGCCGGTCGAGATCATGGACATGGAGGCGGTCGAGATCATCGAGGCCAACGCCGACACCATCCTGGAGGAGATCGGGCTCGACTTCCGCGACGATCCCGAGGTGCTGGCGCTCTGGCGCGAGGCGGGCGCCGACGTCCAGGGGGAACGGGTGCACTTCCCGCCGGGCCTCTGTCGCGAATTGCTGAAGACCGCGCCCCGGGAATTCACGCAGCTGGCCCGCAACCCGGCCAACAGTGTCGAGCTCGGCGGCAAGGGCACGGTGTTCGCGCCGGTCTACGGCCCGCCCTTCGTCTCCGACCTGGAACGCGGCCGGCGCTACGGCGAGATCGAGGATTTCCGCAATTTCGTCAAGCTGGTCTACATGTCGCCGGCCCTGCACCACTCGGGCGGGACACTCTGCGAACCGGTCGACCTGCCGGTGAACAAGCGCCACCTGGACATGGTCTACAGCCATATCCGCTATTCCGACAAACCCTTCATGGGTTCCGTTACGGAGCCGGAAAGGGCGGCGGATTCCGTGGAGATGGCGCGGATTCTTTTCGGGCCCGAAACGGTAGATGCAAACTGTGTCCTGCTCAACCTGATCAACGTCAACTCGCCGATGGTTTACGACGCGACCATGGTCGGCGCCTTGAAGGTCTACGCGGCGGCCAACCAGGCCTGCATCGTCAGCCCCTTCATCCTCTCGGGCGCGATGGCGCCGGTGACGGTGGCCGGCACCCTGGCGCAAACCCTGGCCGAAGCGCTGGCGGGCATGGCGCTGACGCAGCTGATCCGGCCGGGCGCCCCGGTGATCTTCGGCTCCTTCGCCTCCTCCATGTCGATGCAGTCGGGCGCGCCGACCTTCGGCACGCCGGAACCGGCCCTGGTGCTTTACGGCTGCGCGCAGTTGGCCCGCCGGCTCGGCCTGCCGTTCCGCTCCGGCGGCGGCTTCACGGCGGCCAAGTCGGTCGACGCGCAGGCCGGCTACGAGAGCGCGCAGACCCTGCAGCCGAGCCTGATGGCCGGCGCCAACTTCGTGCTGCACGCCGCCGGTTGGCTGGAAGGGGGCCTGGTCTCCTCCTACGAGAAGTTGATGATCGACGCGGACCAGCTCTCGATGCTGCAGAAATTCGCCGCTGGCATCGACGTCTCGGAGAGCGGCCAGGCCATGGACGCGGTGCGCGAAGTCGGCCCCGGCGCCCATTATCTCGGCTGCGCCCACACCCAGGCCAATTTCGAGACGGCGTTCTGGCGCTCGGCCATCGCCGATAACAACAGCTTCGAGCAATGGGAGGCCGAAGGCGCCCAGGACTCGGCCCGACGTGCGCATACGCTGTGGAAGCGCCGCCTGGCCGAATACCAGGCCCCGCCGCTCGACGAAGCCATCGACGAGGCGCTTCAGGCCTTCATGCGCGAGCGCAAAGACTCGATGCCGGACGCCTTTGTTTGAGCATCGGGCCGCTCGCGGTCAATGCACGGGCCGGTTGAACGACCGCCATCCGGCCAGCCGGTGTTTGCATCGTGGCGGCTGCAAGATGGCCATTGTTGCTTTCGACAATCCAGACTAAGGTTTCGAACCGACCCATCGGGCTGCGCGACAGAAGAAGAACCCTTCAGATCTGTCACGGTTCGATGCCTGGGGGAACCGATATGAAATCTTCGATCGTTGCCGGCGCCGGCGTGGCCGTTGCTTTGTTTGTTTCCATCGCCGCGGTTCAGGCGGAGATCAGGATCGGCATCGCCGGGCCGCTCTCCGGCAGCACCATCAACGTTGGTGAACAGCAGGAGATCGGGGCCAACAGTGCCATCTCCTATCTGAACGCGAATGGCGGCCTGCTGGGCCAACAGATCGTCGTCACGTCGGTCGACGATGCCTGCGAGCCGGAACAGGCCAAGGCCGCTGCCTGCGGATTTCGGTAGTTCCGGACGGCGGTTTCAGTAAGTCCTGGCCACCGATTTCATAAAGTCCCGGCCGGTTCCGGGAGTTTGGCTTCGGGTGCCTTGTTGCCGTCAGTCGGGATTGTTTTCCGTTGTGGTTGGCTGGGTCAAGTCGGTCGTCGATTTCTTCTTTCGCATGCTGTCGCCTTTCAAGCCGATGCGGTGGGCGTTGTGGATGACGCGGTCGAGGATGGCGTCGGCGATGGTGGCCTCGCCGATCAGGTCGTGCCAGGCGGTCACGGGGATCTGCGCGGTGATGAGGGTTGAGCGTCGGTGGTATCGTTCCTCGCAGATTTCCAGGAGATCGAGGCGCTGGCGGTCGGTCAGGCCATGGGTTCCCCAGTCGTCGAGGACGAGCAGCTGGACCCGGGCGAGGCGGTCGATCAGGCGGGGCAGCCGGCCGTCGAGGCGGGCCATGGCGAGGTCCTCGAAGAGCCTGGGCATGCGGACGTAGAGGACGGAATGATCGAGCCTGGCGGCCTGATGGGCGATGGCACAGGCGAGCCATGTCTTGCCGGTTCCGGTCTGGCCGGTGACGATGAGGTTCTCGTGTGCCTTGAGCCAGACGCCCTGGGCGAGAGAGAGGACGGCGCGGCGGTCGAGGCCTCGTTCGGCGGCGAAGTCGATGTCCTCGATGCAGGCCTCGGGGAAGCGTAGCCTGGCCTGTCTGAGGCGGTTGGCGAGGCGCTTGTCGGCGCGGGTGGCGGCCTCGCGGTCGAGCATGAGGGCGAGCCAGTCCTCGCGGTTCAATTCCGATGATTGGCCTCGCTCGGCCATGTCGCGGTAAGCCTCTGCCATGCCCTTGAAGCCGAGGGCCTGCATCTGGTCGAGGGTCGGGTGTGTCAGCATGAGGTGTCTTCTCCTGGTTATCGGTAGTAGCCGGGGCCGCGGATGTTGGTGTGTGGCGGCAGCGGCAGAAGCGGTTCGCGCTCGGGGCGTGTGCGATCGAGGCCGGACTTGAGGATGGCGGCGAGCGATGAGTAGCTGGTCGTGTTGATGGTGAGCGCGCGTGCGCAGGCGGCCTCGACGCGTTCCGGTTCGTATCGGCGGGCGAGCGACAAGACGCCCATGGCGCTGCGATAGCCTTGCTCGGGATGGGGCCGATCGCGGATCATCCGCTCGACCAGGAGGGCGGCGTTGGGGCCGATGCGGCTGGCCTGGTCGATCAGGCTTTGTGGCGTTCGCTCGGCATAGCGCTGGTGCGCCTTGGGCATGTGGGCCGGGATCGTGGCATGGCCGCCATGCGGTGAGCGGCGGAGATGGCTGGCGACGCGCTTGTGGTTGTGGAAGATCTCGACCGTGCGGTGAGTGAGCCGGACTTGGACCTTGCGGCCGATCAGGCCGTGCGGCACGGAGTAGAAGCTGCGCTCGACGTCGACGTGATAGTCGGAATGGACCTTGGCGGTCTTCCATTCGGCATATTCGAAGGGCGTCGTCGGCAGGGGTGCCAGGGCCTCGCGCTCGATGGCCTCGAACATCTGGCGCCGGCTCTTTCCAAGGTTGCGCATGGGCCGCTCGTTGAGCTCCTCGAGGAGGTCGCGGATCGCCCGGTTGAGCTGGTCGAGGGAGAAGAAGCGCGTATTGCGCAGTCTTGCCAGGATCCAGCGCTCGACGACCTGGACGGCGACTTCGACCTTGGCCTTGTCGCGCGGCTTGCGGACCCGGGTCGGCAGGACGGTGGTGTCGTAGTGCTCGGCGAGCGCGGCGAAGGTCGGGTTGAGGGTCGGCTCGAACCAGAGCGGCTTGGCGACGCCGGCCTTGAGGTTATCGCAGACGATGCTCTTGGGCACGCCGCCGAAGTAGGCGAGCGCCCGGCATTGTCCGGCGACCCAGTCGGGCAGGCGCTGGGTCAGGCTGGCGGTGGCGAAGGTGAGCGAGGAAGCGCCCAGCACGGCGACGAAGATCTGCGCGTCGTGCACCTCGCCGGTCTCGGGGTCGACGATGTCCACCGTCTGGCCGGCATAATCGGTCTGCATGACCGCACCGGCCTCGTGGCGGTTGCGCCAGGTGGCGCCGGTGCGCCGCTTGAACGCCGTGAAGGCTTCGCAGAACCAGGTGTAGCCGTAGCCATCGGGATGTGAGGCGCGGTATTCCTGCCAGAGCAGGGTCAGCGTCACCCCCTTGCGCTTCAGCTCGGCCGCGACCGTCGGCCAGTGCGGCTCGCACCTGTCGCGCGGGGGCCGGCCCATGCGGCGGAACAGCGTCTCTTGCAGGACCGCGTCGTCCTCGTATTCCGCCGGCAGCGGCCAGGCGGTAAGGCCGACCTCGCGGGCCCGCAGCAAATAGGTCGACACTGTCGTCTTGGAGACCTTCAGCCGTTCCGCCACCTCTCGCGCCGAGAGGCCTTGGTCATGCGTCAGCCGCAGGATCGTTCGTGCATCTCTCACCGTCGTTCGTCTCGTCTGCTTCCGTCTGGGCATGTCCCCTCCCGGCAAAAGCCAAGAGGTAGACGCCGAGACGGCGCACCCGAAAGCTGAACTCAGATCGCCCCGTGATGCTGTCCGGGACTTTCCGGAATCACTGGCCGCGACTTACTGAAATCTCTGGCCAGGACTTTCCGTAATCGGTGTCCGGGACTTTCCGAAACGCGCACGCTGCCAGAAAACTGGTGGCCGAGAAGGTCGTTTTCGTCGTCGGGCACGCCTGTTCCAGCGCCTCACTCGCCGCGAGTTCGATATATAACAAGGCGGGAATTATCATGATGTCCCCCGCCTCGACCAACCCCAAGGTGACGGAAAGCGGATATGACAATGTGTTTCGCGTCATCGGCCGCGACGACCAACAGGGAACCATCGCCGGGGATTTCATCGCAAGCAAGTTTCCCGGCCAGAACGTGGCCATCATCCATGATGGCCAGGCCTACGGATTGGGTCTGGCGGAGTTCACGAAAAAGCAGCTGAACAAAAACGGGATTACCGAAGTTATCTTCGCCGAGTTCGCGCCGGAGCAATCAGATTACAAATCCATCGTCGACCAATTGGTGGCAAGCAAGTCGGACGTCGTTTATGCAGGCGGATACCAGGCCGATATCGGCATCATTCTCAGGCAAGCCAAGAAACATTTGCCGGACCTTCAGCTATTGTCGGGAGACTCGCTGGTGAACGAGGAATTCCTCGTCGTCGCAGGTGAGGATGGCGCGGGAACATATTTTACCTTCGGCCCCGACCTCCGCACCCAGCCGGAAGCGCAGGACGCCGTTGCCCGTATTCGTGACGAAGACGCCTACGAGCCTGATGGCTATACGCTCTACAGCTATGCCGCCATTCAAGCATGGTCGCAAGCCGTCATTGAGGCAAAATCGACAAAACGCCACAGCGTGATCAATATCTTACGCAAAGGCAGCTTCGATACGGTCCTGGGAAAGATCGGTTTCGACAAGAACGGAGACGTCACGGGGGTAAGCGCCTTCGTCTGGTATCGCTTTACGGATGAAGACTACGTGCCGGTTAAGTAGACTGATCGTGGAAATCGCCTATCTCGCTCTCTGGATAGCGACATGACAACGGCCGACGCTTGTCGCAAAGCCCGATGGCCGGCATAGCCAGGGCGAACCGCATGGGCGTTCGGGCGCGATTGCTCATCGCGTTTCTCGCGATCTGCATGTTCTCCCTCGTTGCCGCTGGCTCCGGCTTCTACTCCTTGTCGCGGGTCGGCGGCGCCCTTGGTGTCATCACCGAAGTCCGCGTACCCCAATCCCTGTCGTTGCTCGAACTTTCCCGCCTTGCGGAGCGTATCGTCCGCGCCGCACCCGCCCTACTCGCGGTCAGTACGGAAGAGGCTCGTGCCGAAGTCTCCGCCGATATTGCCTCACAGGCCGAGAAGCTCGAGCCCCTGTTGCTGCTAAATCGAGACTTTGTGACGCCGGAGCGGGAGAGAGCGGCACAACAGGTCAATCAGTTGGTCGTCGACCTGAACCAGAACCTCGAAAACCTGGACGAGCTGGTCAAGAAGCGCCTGAACATCGTCGCCAAGAGAAACCATCTCGTTCGTCGACTCGTCAAAGCCAACTCGGTAACGGCACGGATCTTGGCGACGAGCTCGAGAATCCTGGACACGCAGCTTGTCGAATGGAATCGCAGCCACGATGGATCGGGGACAACGATATCAGCCGAGGAATCGCAGAAACTGGCGACATCTATTGTTTCTTTAGTTCCGCAACAAAAGGCCACCGCGTTGGTCGACACGGTACAGAATACACTCCTGCAGATTTCCACTGCGAATAGCCCGGAGAACATCGATCTACTTGTATTTCCTCTGCAAAGATTTCTGGACACGCTGTCCGAGATATCGAGCCAGCAGAGAAAACGGGTTCGACGCCGGATGACGAAGCAAATCAGTGTCATCAGAAAATTGGCGATTGGTGACGCCAGCCTGGCGCAGGTAAGAAAGGAGGAGTTGCTGATACTAGCACAAGCCGAAGAACTTCTTGCCATCAATGTGAGGCTATCTACATTCTTGACGACAAGGATCGACTTTCTCGTCAGTGGCGCGAAGTCCGATATTTCGAGCTCCCGCTTGCAAGCACAGTCCATTCAATCGCTGAATACAAATATCATCATCGGCGTCGTCGTCATGAGCCTGATCAGCTCGGCCCTGATCGTTTGGTTGTACGTCAGCCGTAACTTGATCGCCCGATTGCGGGCCCTCAGCAACAGCATGCTGGCGATCGCCGGTGGCGACCTCCGTGCGGAGCTTCCAAAACCGGGCGGAAGCGATGAAATCGCCCACATGGCGGAGGCTCTCATTGTCTTCAGAGATACCGCCATCGAAGTTGAGGAAAGCAATCTTCGGGAGATCGAGGGTGCCCGAAACAGGCTCCTCGACGCCATCGAGAACACCTCCGAAGGCTTTGCATTCTATGACGCTGCAGACGAGTTGGTCATCTGTAACACGCGCTACCAACAGCTTCTGTATCCAGAGAATAATCTGGTACTGGAGGCCGGGATGAGTTTCGAGTCGATCATTCGAGGCGCCGTGGAAAACGGGCTGTTGGGGGCTGAGGGCACGGACGTCGAAGCATGGATCGAGCAACATCTCGCCAACCATCAAGCCCCCACCGAACCAACGCTTCAGCAGCGCGACAATGGCCGATGGATATTGATCAGCGAGAGAAAGACCGGCGATGGGGGAACGGTCGCCATCTACTCCGATGTGACCGAAATGAAGAGTCGGGAAGAAGAGTTGACGCAAAAGTCCAATGCGCTGGAACAGCTTTCCAACCAGCTCGCCAAGTATCTTTCTCCGCAGATCTACGAATCGATCTTTTCCGGCCGCCAGGAAGTGAAGCTGGTGTCCCAACGCAAACGTCTTACGGTATTCTTCTCGGATCTGGTCGGGTTTACGGAGACCACGGAGAGATTGGAGTCCGAGGACCTGACGCGATTATTGAACCAGTATCTGACCGAGATGTCGGATATTGCCATCGCACACGGCGCAACGATCGATAAGTATGTCGGCGACGCCATCGTTATCTTCTTCGGCGATCCCGAAACCCTCGGCACCAAGGAGGATGCGCTCGCATGCGTCAAGATGGCCCTCGCCATGCGCGAACGGATGAAGGCGCTGGGGAATCTATGGAAGGATTCAGGACTGGAGAAACCGTTGCAGTGCCGAATGGGAATCAATACGGGTGTCTGTACGGTTGGCAATTTCGGCAGCAACGACAGGATGGACTACACCATAATCGGCGGCGGCGTGAATTTGGCCGCACGCCTCGAGACAGCCTGCGCCCCAAACGAGATACTGATTTCCTACGAAACCCATGCCCATGTGAAGGAACAGATTTACTGCGAGGAAGGCGAACACATCGAAGTCAAAGGGATATCTCGTCCCGTTGCGACCTACCGCGTCGTCGATGCCTATGACAATGTCGGGAGTAGCGATGTGCACGTCCGCGAAGCGCTGCCTCACTTCAAGCTCGATATCGACGGGAATTCGATGACCCGCGAGGAACAGCGCGATGCGGTACGGATCCTGGAAAGAACAGCCGAGCGGCTTTCGAAATTGATGTCGGGGACATGACGCATCGTGCGACGTGTCGCGGCATTTCCAATCTTTATGGCCGAACGCTGATTCAGGTTCGGACCATGCTCAGATCCTGACGTCGATCGTCGCGCCCGGCCGGCCGCCGGTGGCGCGGTCGATCAGGGTGCCGTCCGGGATTCCGCCGGGCTCGTCATCGTCGCGCCCCGCCGGACCGCGGCCCGGCGGTTCGGCGCCGAGGACGTCGCGCAAGCGGTTCGACAGCTCGGCGATGCCGCCGACTTCACCCTCGCCGCCGCGCGGTCCCAGAATGCGTTCGAGAATACCGCCCGCCGCCTCGCGCCCTTCGGGCTGTTCGCCATCGCCCGTGCTGCCGTCCCTCGCCGCCAGCGCGCTGTCGTCGCTGTCCGCTTGGCCGCCCTCGCCGGTGCCCGCGGGCGTCGCAGCGGCCGGTGCCGCCGGTTCGCCCTCGCCGCCGCTCGCCTCCTGCGTCCGCTGGCTGTTCAGTTCGTCCTGGGCCTCGCGGCGCAGCGCCTCGGCCGCGGCGGCGACCTGGCGATCCTGCGACGAGGGTTCCGCCGGTGCCGAGGCCGCGCGCTTGATCTGTTCCGCCTTGTCGATCGTCGCCTGGGGATCACCGGAGACAGGGGAGGTATCGATCGAGACCTGACCGGCCACGGCATAGCGCCCTCCGTCCGGGCCGTTTTCGAAGGTGTAGGTCGGCTGCCCCGCATGAACCCCGCCGGCGGCGGCATGCGCCCGTTCGTGTGCGCGGACCTCGCGGTCGGTTTCCTTCAGCTCGCGGACATGAGCCTCTTCCTCGGGCGAGAGGGCACCCGGTCGCGACGGCGCCTCTTCGCCGACCGCCGCCGCCTCGTCACCGTCACTTTCATCGCCTTGCAGACGGGTGACCGTATCGACGGACAGCAGCGCGCCGCTATGACGATCGGCCGGCCGCCGGCCCGCCTCCTCGGGGGCGCGGGCGAGCCCGTCCAAGGGGCGGATCGGCGGCGCCGCGTCTTCTTCCTCCGAGCGCCCGAGGGGAAGGGCGCTCGGTTCCGCACGCGTCGCATCGTCGCGCTTTGTGCGGGAGAAGAAGCCGGCTTCGAAGGTCGGTCGGGCGGCTGCCGCGCCCAGGCCACTGTCTATGGTCATCACGCTTTCTCGCGTCTCGCCGGCCGGCGCTTCTCGCCGACCGCAACGAGGTCACGTTAAAGAATGACGACCAGAGCTTAACGAAAGGTGAAGGCCTTCAGATCAACCCGCCGAGCGGCGAGGAGGGATCGGCATAGAGCTTTTTCGGCATTCTGCCCGCGAGGTAGGCCTGCCGGCCGGCGATCACCGCGTGCTTCATGGCCCGTGCCATGCGGATCGGATCGCCCGCCTCGGCGATCGCCGTGTTCATCAGGATGCCGTCGCAGCCGAGTTCCATCGCCACCGCCGCATCCGAGGCCGTGCCGACCCCGGCGTCGACCAGCACCGGGACGTTCGCTTGCTCGATGATGAGACGGATCTGCACCGGGTTCTGCACGCCCAGGCCCGAGCCGATGGGCGCCGCCAGCGGCATGACCGCGCAACAGCCGATGTCCTCCAGGACCTTGGCCTGGATCGGATCGTCGGAACAATAGACCATCACCTCGAAGCCGTCGGCGATCAGTTCCTTCGCCGCCTTCACGGTTTCCGGCATGTTGGGATAGAGTGTCTTCTGGTCGCCCAGCACCTCGAGCTTGACCAGGTTCCAGCCGCCGGCCTCGCGCGCCAGGCGCAAGGTGCGCACCGAGTCCTCCGCCGTGTAGCAGCCGGCCGTGTTCGGCAGATAGACGAATTTCTTCGGATCGATGAAATCGACCAGCATCTCCTGCTTCGGGTCGGTGACGTTGACCCGGCGCACCGCGACCGTGACGATTTCGGCGCCCGAGGCCTCAAGCGCGCGGGCGTTCTCCTCGAAGCTTTTGTACTTGCCGGTCCCGACGATGAGGCGGGAGCCGAGATTGCGTCCGGCGACGACGAAGGGATCGTCCCCCTCCTCCGGTGCTTGCGCATCGCCGCCGCCGATGAAATGGACGATCTCCAAACGGTCCCCGTCGCCGACCACGACCTGCTCGTAGGTCGAGCGGGGCACGATCTCCAGATTTCGCTCCAACGCCACTTTTCGGGCATCGAGCCCGAGCGAATCGAGCAGCTGCACCACCGTCAGCGGGTTGGGGAACTGACGGTCTTCCCCGTTGATCGTCACTTGCATGGCCAAGACAGGTCCTCGCGCCGGGTTCCGAATTGGGGCGGGATAATGCACATTTCCGCCGCGTGAAGGCAAGGTTGTCCCCCGCCGTTTACGGGCGCCGCTTTGCGGGCCCGGTTTGTGCCAGTATATAGGCAACGGTGGTGATTCCCACAGGGTAGCGGTGGCGAAAAGGCGGTCGAGATGGCGGTGATCCAGGTGCTGAACGGCCCCAACCTCAACCTGTTGGGCACGCGCGAGCCGGAGGTCTACGGCCACCTGACGCTGGCCGACGTCGAGACCATGTGCACCGAGAAGGCCGGTTCGCTCGGCCACGACATCGAATTCGCGCAGTCCAACCACGAGGGCGAGTTGGTCACCCTGATCCAGGAGGGACGGGGCCGGGTCGCGGCGCTGGTCTTCAATCCCGCCGCCTATACCCACACCTCCGTCGCCCTGCACGACGCCATCCGCGCCGTCGGCGTGCCGACCTGGGAGGTGCATCTCTCCAACGTGCACCAGCGCGAGGCGTTCCGCCAGCACTCCTATATTTCGCCGCTGGCCCGCGGCGTGATCTGCGGCTACGGCGCGAAGGGCTATCTGGTGGCGCTGGAGGCGGCGGCCGAACATATCGCCGAGGCCGGGTGAATGACGCCGGCCGGCACATCGAGGGATCGGCTGAGGGGGGCCGGGCGGTCATGAGCAACTTCGACATCGATTCCGACCTGATCCGCGAGTTGGCCGCCCTGCTGGAGGAGACCGGGCTCGGCGAGATCGAGATCCAGGAGGCGGATCGGCGCATCCGCATCGCCCGCCCGGCCGTGGCGGCGCAGGCCATGACGGCGGCGCCGGCGGCAACGGCCCCGGCGACACCGGTACCGGTCGCGGTGGCGGAAGAACCGCTCGATTCGCACCCCGGTGCGCTCACCTCGCCGATGGTCGGCACCGCCTACCTGGCGCCGGAACCGGGCGCCCCGGCCTTCGTCGACGTCGGGCAGAGCGTGCGCCGCGGCCAGACTGTGATGGTGGTCGAGGCGATGAAGACCTTCAACGAGATCCCGGCGCCGCGCGACGGCACCGTCACCCGTATCCTCGCCGAAAACGCCGCGCCGGTGGAATTCGGCGAGGTCCTGATGATCATCGAATAGGCACGGGGCGCCGACGGTGTTCTCCAAGGTCCTGATCGCCAACCGCGGTGAAATCGCGCTGCGCATTCATCGCGCCTGTCGCGAGATGGGGATCGAGACGGTCGCCGTGCATTCGACCGCCGATGCCCGCGCCATGCATGTCCGTCTCGCCGACGAGAGCGTCTGTATCGGCCCGCCGCCGGCGCGCGACAGCTACCTCAACATCCCGGCGATCATGGCCGCGGCGGAGATCACCGGCGCCGAGGCGATCCATCCGGGCTACGGCTTCCTCTCGGAGAATGCCGAATTCGCCGAAATCGTCGAGGAACACGGCATTGCCTTCATCGGCCCGACGGCGGCGCATATCCGGCTGATGGGCGACAAGGTCACCGCCAAACAGAGCGTCGCCGAACTCGGCATACCGGTCGTGCCCGGCAGCGACGGCGCCGTCGCCGACCTCGCCCGAGCCCGCAGCGAAGCGGCGCGGATCGGCTATCCGTTGCTGCTGAAGGCCGCCGCCGGCGGGGGCGGGCGCGGCATGAAGGTGGTCCACGCCGAGGACGAACTCGCCGGCGCCTTCTCCACCACGCGGGCGGAAGCGGGCGCCGCTTTCGGCGACGACACCGTCTACATGGAGCGTTATCTCGAGCGCCCGCGCCATATCGAGATCCAGGTCTTGGGCGACGGCCAGGGCCGCGTCGTGCACATGGGGGAACGCGACTGCTCCCTCCAGCGCCGACACCAGAAGATCCTGGAAGAAAGCCCCTCGCCCGCCCTCAACGCCGACGCCCGCGAGGCGATCGGCGCCCGGGTGGCCGAGGCGCTGGCCAAGATTTCCTACCGCGGCGCCGGCACGGTCGAGTTCCTCTACGAGAACGGCGCGTTCAATTTCATCGAGATGAACACCCGCCTGCAGGTCGAGCATCCGGTGACCGAGGCGGTGACCGGCATCGACCTGGTCCGCCAGCAGCTCCGCATCGCGCACTCCGGCGCCATGGACGTGGTGCAGGAGGATATCTCGCTCGACGGCCACGCCATCGAATGCCGCATCAACGCGGAACATCCCTGGACGCACGCCCCCTCCCCCGGCCGGCTGACCGACTATCATCCCCCGGGCGGCCTCGGCGTGCGCGTCGATTCGGGCCTCTATGCCGGCTACGAGGTGCCGCCGCACTACGACAGCCTGATCGCCAAGCTGGTCGTCCAGGGCCGCAACCGCAACGAATGCCTCATGCGCCTGCGCCGCGCGCTGGAGGAGTTCGTGATCGGCCCCATCGCCTCCAACATCGAGCTGCATCTGGCCCTGATGAACGACGCCGCCTTCCTCGACGGCGACTATCACATCCATTGGCTGGAAGACTTCATCGCGCGGACGGCGCCGGAATAGCCCCGGCTATTCTTAAGTCGCGGCCATCCCTGTAAGCTTCGCCCCGGGGGAGGATCGCAGCCATGGCCACAGACCTGAAATTCGGCATCCAGACCAACGGCATCAAGCATGCCCACGCCGATTCCATGCCGGACATCGACACCCGCTTTCGCATGGTGAAGGAGGCGGGCGTCTTCGACTATGTCGACAAGACGCCGGCGCCGGACGAAATCGACCAGTTCCTGGCGGCGAGCGCGAAGTACGACCTGCCGATCCGGGCCGGTGGCTGGTTCTATACGCTCGGGCGCGACGAGGCGCTGTTGAAATCGAACCTGCAGTTGGCCAAGGAGCTCGGCTCCCTCGACCACAACACCCAGGTGATGATGCACCACGAGGACGGCCATCTGATCAGCAACGAGGAGGTGGTCGACTTCTATATGCAGGCGGTCGAGTGGGGCGAGGCGGTCGGCGTCACCCCCTGCTTCGAGGTGCATGTGAACATGTGGAGCGAACATTTCGGCCGCGTCGCGGAGGTCGCCCGGGCGGTCGAGGCCAAGGGTGTCGACTTCCACATGACCCTCGACCACAGCCATGTGATCTTCAAGATCGACAATCCCGAGGAACAGGAAGTGCTTGGCATGCGGGCGGCGATCGAGGCGGGCGAGGTCGTGCTCGACCCCTTCCAGCCGGGCAACGTCACCGACAGCTGGATCGAGGCCGGCTGGGTCCGCCATTGCCATGCCCGCGCGGCCGTCCCGAACAACCCAAAGAACACGGCGGCGACGGGTCCCGACGGCAAGCCCGGCCGCGGCATCCAGTACCCCTTCGCCGAGCCCGGGCCCGGCCAGTACCACGCCGAATGGCACGCCGACGCGCTGGAGCCGTGGAAGCAAGTCATCCGCGCCCTGCTACGCCACCATGCCCGGGACGAAACGGGCCAGCTCGGCCAGATCTCCACCGAATTCATCCCCAACCTCGACTACGGCGAGGGCTGCGGCTACAGCCTGTTCGAACAGGGCATCGCCTGCACCCGCTGGATGCGCGAGACCTGGGACGAAATCCGATCCAGCTGAAGAACAGTTGGTGCGATCGGGGCACAGTTCGGCCGAAAAACTGCGACAACGGTATCCTACGTTTCAGCGCCAACGTGGAATGCATGGTCGTCCTAAAGTGTGTCGTCCTAGAGTGTTGCGCATGGCATGTTCGTATGATATGGTATATGAAATACGGCGTAATTTTTGCTGCTCATATGTTACGGAGGCATAACGCATGGACGTTGAATTTGTATTTCCGGAAACGGATTCACTGCATCGCGTCTATCTGACCTGGACGCCGGTGGAAGCTACTGCAAAGGTGGTAAACGTACCGGCCGGCACGGGCTCGGTAAACGTGCTTTTACAAAACGGTGGCCTGGCGACTGGTGGTCGAGTCTCTTTGGATAGTTTGCGGTCGAGCAGCGGTGCAAGCAGTCTAGCGCTGACGCTTCCCGCGAACGGCGATCCCGTCTCGTTCTGGATCGCCGGCGAGTTTGGCCAACCGAGTGTTGCGTTAGACGACGCGGCAGTCCAGGCCATTGATGCAGCCTCGGGGGTAACTCTTGGCAGCAAGAATCTTACAGTCCGAATCAGAAAGAACGCCATAACCCTGACCGCGGCGGAACGGGATCGCTTCCTTTCCGCATTCGGCACGTTGAATGGCGCCGACGCCGGTCGTTTTACACAGTTTCGGGACATGCACACGTCGCGAACGAGCGGTGAGGCGCATGGCGATGCGGGATTCCTACCCTGGCACCGTACCTACTTGCTGGACTTGGAACGCGAACTGCAAGCGATCGATCCGAGCGTCTCTTTGCCGTATTGGCGGTTTGACCGGCCAGCGCCGAGCCTTTTCACGCGCGCCTACATGGGAACGACGGGACCGGGCGGCCGCGTGGCATTCAGCGCTGGCCATCCGCTGAATTCCTGGACTACTGACAACCGGCAGGGAATATTGAGAACTCTCGGGTTCAACCCCGGCAATGCGCCGCCCGGCCCGATATCGGAGGCCGCCACGCTCCGACTCGGCGGCGCCGCGCCGAACGGTAATTACGCCGGCTTCCGGAGCATGGAAGGGAGTCCTCATGGTCCTGCGCATACGAGTTTCAGCGGTTTCATCAGCCGCATCCCCACGGCGGCGCGCGATCCCCTGTTCTTCATGCTACATGCGAACGTCGACCGATTGTGGGCGAAGTGGCAATGGATGAACGACACGCATGATCAAGCGAACCCTAGGAGTTTCCAGACGCGGACTCGCCTGGGCCATCGGTTGGGAGACCAGATGTGGCCATGGAACGGAGACACGTCTTCGCCACGCCCACCAACGGCGCCCGGCGGCGGCTTGCAGGCCTCGCCAGTAACCGTTGCACCAGGCACCCAGCCCCACGTCCGTGACATGCTGGATTATCAGGCGATTGGCGGCGGGCCAAGTCTCGAGTTCGGCTATGATGACGTGCCGTTCGACATTTGAGGCGCACGAGAAGGACGACAAGGAATGAACGTCAAGGAATATCGCGCCGCTTATGCGGCGGAGCTCGCGGAAAGCGGGCCGGAACAAGGTGAAGCGGCTCCCGCCGAACTTCATAAAGTGGCGATGCAAACATCGCTTGGCACCGACGATCGTCTTAATGCACTCCGCAAGACGGCTGTTGATCCTGAAGACTTTGAGGACCTGCTCCCCGATTACCTGGAGCTGCTCGGCGATGAAGGCTCGAACCCGGATTTGCGAATGGCGGCGCTCGATCAGTTGAAAATTGCGGAGTTCCAAGGCCCGCACTTCGACGCCTACCGTGCTTCCTTTTTGGACTGCCTGCGGCGCGTTACGAACAGCCGGCACAGGAAACTGCGGGCGGAGGCGTTGGAGGTCTTGGCGGTCGAGAAGGATCCCTTCGTACATTCCGCGCTGCTCGACGGCCTGAAAGACAAGGCCAAAGCTCTTGTTTCTTCCAACAAGGCAATACAACTGCTTTCCCATGACGACCACTCGGCCGCGCGCGACGTTGTCTGGGACACCTTCGAGAGCCTGAGCCATTTGGCGAAGGAAGAGGCCATCCGCCTGCTCGCCTCGGACCCCGAATCCAAGACACTGCTCGAACGGCTGCTTCGCGACAAATCCCAGCGTTCCTCGTTACGTCAGATTTGTGCCACGGGACTTCGGGAATTGGATTCTTTGGCCTTCGCCACGGCGGTTCGAGACATCATTGACGACGAGGCAGAGTACAACGAAATCCAAGCGACCTGTCTCTCGACATTGGCGAACTTCAGAACCTCGGATAGCGGGCAGGAGGACCGGGACATCGTCGACCGGGCAAGGCGACTGTTCACGCGCAGTCGGTCAACGAACTTGCGCCGTTCCATCCGGCGTTTTCTGGACCGTGCCTGATTACCGCGCGCGGCGCCATCACCCGCACGCATCCTGGACTATCGCCAACCTTCTCGATCATGTCGAAGACCGGTTGGCCCTGTCGCGCGACGGGAAGCTGATCGTAGATCTGCTCGAAGAGACCTCACCACTCTATGCCGGCCGAGGCATGGTCGAGGCGCAACGCCTCTGGAGCTTTATTCTAGTCCGCGCGGCCGAACGTGGCGCCTGCGATGCGGCCCTCGTCTACATTCTCGAGGTACTCGAAAATAGCAATTCCGCGACCTCAGTGGCCGCGGCGGCGATCGCCGTCCGTCATCTCACAACCGTCCCCGTGGAGACAGTGAAACTCATTACCGCCGCCATATGGCGGTTCCGCTCCGCGGACACATATGTGGAGCTCCGAGACCCCGATGTCCCACCCGGCCGCCATTGTCCCACCGTTCTCGTCGAGCTCCTGCGGACCCTGAAATCGGTTGCGGCGGATTGCGAAGCGACGAAAGAACTGCTGCGTGACATGCTCGACCAGAACTCGGGCACGATTTCGCAGGCGGTTCGTGACGAAGCGATCGAGGCCTTGCGGGCCATTGAGGCCGGACAGAAGATCGATGGCACCGCCTGTTGCCATTCCATCCTCCCCCTGGGCAGCGCGGATTCGGTCATTGCGACATCGGCTTCCCGCGACCGTGTCCCGGACCTTTTGGTCCAGGATCAGTCCGCCACCCACGCACGGTTGCGGGCACTCCTCGGCGGGCGCCCGAGTTTCATCACTTTCTTCTATACTCGATGCGAAAACCCCCAACGCTGCTCTCTCACGATAACCAAGCTTGGCCGGCTACGGACACAACTGGTGGCCGCGGGGCTCGGAGAGCACGTCAATCTCCTGGGGATCACCTACGACCCGACCTTCGATACGCCCGCGAGACTTCGGCAATATGGCGCCGATCGCGGTCTTCGGTTCGGCCCGGAGACCCGGCTCTTACGTGCCGTCGAGGGCATGAACGACATACAACAATGGTTTTCACTGGGGGTCGGCTATGGCCCTGTTACCGTGAACATGCATCGTATTGATGCCTGCCTTCTCGATTCGATCGGGCACTTGCGCGCCGAGAAGCGTCGGCGCTTCTGGCGAGAGGACGAAGTACTCGAAGATCTCGTCGGCCTGATCAACGCCCCCCGGCCGGCGGAGAAGGCCGACAGCCGTTGACAGCGCAACAACGCGCGCTTGGCGTGCGATGGCAACAACGCTGCGTTATGGTACGTCCAATTGAAGCTTCAGCCTCGCGGACGACTTTGCCATGACCAACACCACCGTCGGCCACCTGCTGCTCTCGCGCCTGAAGGCGGCGGGGGTGCCTTATTTCCTCGCCAATGCGGGCACGGACTTTCCGCCCGTCATCGAGGCCTTCGCCGATCCCGAGATGCGGGCCGGCGGCGGGCCGAAGCCGATGGTCATCCCGCACGAGAATGTCGCCGTCTCGATGGCGCACGGCTACGCCATGGTGACGGGCGAGCCGCTGGCCGTGATGCTGCACGTCAACGTCGGCACGGCGAACGCGATCTGCGCCATGACCAACGCCTCGCGCCTCGACATGCCCCTGCTGCTGCTGGCCGGGCGGACGCCGCTCACCGAACACGGCGCGGTCGCCGACGGCACCCGCAGCCGGCACATCCACTGGGCGCAAGAAATGTTCGACCAGGGCGGCATGCTGCGCGAGCTGGTCAAGTGGGACTATGAGATGCGCAGCGCCCAGGAGGCCGAGGTGGTGATCGACCGGGCCGTCGCCATCGCCCGCTCCGCCATACCCGGGCCGATCTACCTGACCATTCCGCGCGAGGTGCTCTCGGCGCCGGCCAGCCCCTCGAACGCACCGCCGCGGCAGGCCCCGGCCACACGGGCGCATCCCGATCCCGCCCAGATCGCCGAGGCCGCGCGAGCGCTGAATGCGGCCCGGCGCCCCCTCGTCGTCACCTCCGACCTCGGCCGCGATCCGGCCGCCGCCGCGGCGCTGGCCGCGCTTGCCGAGGCGCACGGCATCGGCGTCGTTACCCATGTGCCGCGCTATCATTGCCTGGCCGACAGCCATCCCATGCATCTCGACTACGAGGCCTCGCCCCATCTGGCGGCGGCCGATGTGGTGCTGGTGGTGGCGAGCGACGTGCCCTGGATCCCCTCGACCGATCCGCTCTCCCCCGACGCGCGGATCATCCAGTTGGCTGTGAATCGGCATGCAAAACTGACCCACTTTGGTGGGTTATGAGCGGTAAGAATTGACCCACCTGGAACGCTAGCATCCGCACGGAACAGTGCGGAGGAAAGAGCAGGTGGTATTGATGGAAAGCGTATTGAAGATCCGACGTTGGATATTACGGGAGGGTCGGAGTATCCGATCTGTATCTCGTCAGACTGGTTTGTCGCGGAACACGATTAAGAAGTATCTGAAGGACGGCGATCCACCGAGCTATCAGCGGCGCGTTTCACCCGTCCGGCGTAAGCTTAGCGATGGCTTCGCCAGCCGGCTTCGGGCGCTCTTTGAGCAGGACCTGGGGCGCCCGCGCCGTGAGCGCCGGACGGCCAAGAAGCTTTATGAGCAGCTTGTGTCGGAAGGCTATAGCGGATCCTACTCGACGGTTCAGAGGTTTGTCCGCGACCTGAAGCGTTCTGGCGCCGGATCGGGGGATGCGTTCATTCCGTTGCACTTTACGGCAGGTGACGCGCTCCAGTTTGACTGGAGCACGGAATACGCTGTCCTGGGCGGTGTCGAGCAGAAGGTAAAGGTTGCCCACTTCCGCCTATGTCATAGCCGCAAGCCCTTTGTTGTTGCCTATCCCAGCGAATCTCAGGAGATGGTGCTGGACGCCTTTGCACGGGCGATGTCTTTCTATGTGCGGATTTCGGTAGTTCCGGACGGCGGTTTCAGTAAGTCCTGGCCACCGATTTCATAAAGTCCCGGCCGGTTCCGGGAGTTTGGCTTCGGGTGCCTTGTTGCCGTCAGTCGGGATTGTTTTCCGTTGTGGTTGGCTGGGTCAAGTCGGTCGTCGATTTCTTCTTTCGCATGCTGTCGCCTTTCAAGCCGATGCGGTGGGCGTTGTGGATGACGCGGTCGAGGATGGCGTCGGCGATGGTGGCCTCGCCGATCAGGTCGTGCCAGGCGGTCACGGGGATCTGCGCGGTGATGAGGGTTGAGCGTCGGTGGTATCGTTCCTCGCAGATTTCCAGGAGATCGAGGCGCTGGCGGTCGGTCAGGCCATGGGTTCCCCAGTCGTCGAGGACGAGCAGCTGGACCCGGGCGAGGCGGTCGATCAGGCGGGGCAGCCGGCCGTCGAGGCGGGCCATGGCGAGGTCCTCGAAGAGCCTGGGCATGCGGACGTAGAGGACGGAATGATCGAGCCTGGCGGCCTGATGGGCGATGGCACAGGCGAGCCATGTCTTGCCGGTTCCGGTCTGGCCGGTGACGATGAGGTTCTCGTGTGCCTTGAGCCAGACGCCCTGGGCGAGAGAGAGGACGGCGCGGCGGTCGAGGCCTCGTTCGGCGGCGAAGTCGATGTCCTCGATGCAGGCCTCGGGGAAGCGTAGCCTGGCCTGTCTGAGGCGGTTGGCGAGGCGCTTGTCGGCGCGGGTGGCGGCCTCGCGGTCGAGCATGAGGGCGAGCCAGTCCTCGCGGTTCAATTCCGATGATTGGCCTCGCTCGGCCATGTCGCGGTAAGCCTCTGCCATGCCCTTGAAGCCGAGGGCCTGCATCTGGTCGAGGGTCGGGTGTGTCAGCATGAGGTGTCTTCTCCTGGTTATCGGTAGTAGCCGGGGCCGCGGATGTTGGTGTGTGGCGGCAGCGGCAGAAGCGGTTCGCGCTCGGGGCGTGTGCGATCGAGGCCGGACTTGAGGATGGCGGCGAGCGATGAGTAGCTGGTCGTGTTGATGGTGAGCGCGCGTGCGCAGGCGGCCTCGACGCGTTCCGGTTCGTATCGGCGGGCGAGCGACAAGACGCCCATGGCGCTGCGATAGCCTTGCTCGGGATGGGGCCGATCGCGGATCATCCGCTCGACCAGGAGGGCGGCGTTGGGGCCGATGCGGCTGGCCTGGTCGATCAGGCTTTGTGGCGTTCGCTCGGCATAGCGCTGGTGCGCCTTGGGCATGTGGGCCGGGATCGTGGCATGGCCGCCATGCGGTGAGCGGCGGAGATGGCTGGCGACGCGCTTGTGGTTGTGGAAGATCTCGACCGTGCGGTGAGTGAGCCGGACTTGGACCTTGCGGCCGATCAGGCCGTGCGGCACGGAGTAGAAGCTGCGCTCGACGTCGACGTGATAGTCGGAATGGACCTTGGCGGTCTTCCATTCGGCATATTCGAAGGGCGTCGTCGGCAGGGGTGCCAGGGCCTCGCGCTCGATGGCCTCGAACATCTGGCGCCGGCTCTTTCCAAGGTTGCGCATGGGCCGCTCGTTGAGCTCCTCGAGGAGGTCGCGGATCGCCCGGTTGAGCTGGTCGAGGGAGAAGAAGCGCGTATTGCGCAGTCTTGCCAGGATCCAGCGCTCGACGACCTGGACGGCGACTTCGACCTTGGCCTTGTCGCGCGGCTTGCGGACCCGGGTCGGCAGGACGGTGGTGTCGTAGTGCTCGGCGAGCGCGGCGAAGGTCGGGTTGAGGGTCGGCTCGAACCAGAGCGGCTTGGCGACGCCGGCCTTGAGGTTATCGCAGACGATGCTCTTGGGCACGCCGCCGAAGTAGGCGAGCGCCCGGCATTGTCCGGCGACCCAGTCGGGCAGGCGCTGGGTCAGGCTGGCGGTGGCGAAGGTGAGCGAGGAAGCGCCCAGCACGGCGACGAAGATCTGCGCGTCGTGCACCTCGCCGGTCTCGGGGTCGACGATGTCCACCGTCTGGCCGGCATAATCGGTCTGCATGACCGCACCGGCCTCGTGGCGGTTGCGCCAGGTGGCGCCGGTGCGCCGCTTGAACGCCGTGAAGGCTTCGCAGAACCAGGTGTAGCCGTAGCCATCGGGATGTGAGGCGCGGTATTCCTGCCAGAGCAGGGTCAGCGTCACCCCCTTGCGCTTCAGCTCGGCCGCGACCGTCGGCCAGTGCGGCTCGCACCTGTCGCGCGGGGGCCGGCCCATGCGGCGGAACAGCGTCTCTTGCAGGACCGCGTCGTCCTCGTATTCCGCCGGCAGCGGCCAGGCGGTAAGGCCGACCTCGCGGGCCCGCAGCAAATAGGTCGACACTGTCGTCTTGGAGACCTTCAGCCGTTCCGCCACCTCTCGCGCCGAGAGGCCTTGGTCATGCGTCAGCCGCAGGATCGTTCGTGCATCTCTCACCGTCGTTCGTCTCGTCTGCTTCCGTCTGGGCATGTCCCCTCCCGGCAAAAGCCAAGAGGTAGACGCCGAGACGGCGCACCCGAAAGCTGAACTCAGATCGCCCCGTGATGCTGTCCGGGACTTTCCGGAATCACTGGCCGCGACTTACTGAAATCTCTGGCCAGGACTTTCCGTAATCGGTGTCCGGGACTTTCCGAAACGCGCATTCTATGGCGGCGTACCGCGCCGGGTGATCATCGACAACCCCAAGACGATGGTAACCTATGTTTCGCGCTCTAAGGACCGTGTGTTCCATCCGCGCTTTCTGGCGTTGATGAACCACTATGTGATGGAACCGGTTGCTTGCACACCCGCGGCGGGGTGGGAGAAGGGTCAGATTGAGAACCAGGTTGGGTTCCTGCGGGGACAGCTGTTTGCGCCCAAGCCCGCCTTTGACGATCTGGATGCGCTGAACGGCTGGTTGCGTCTGCGCTGCGAGGAATTGGCGAATCGCGCCCACCCCGAACAATCGGATCGCAAGATCTCGGACGTGTTCGCAGACGAGTGCGCCGAACTGCGTCCCCTGGGCCGGGCTTTTGACGGCTATGTTGAGAAGGCCGCTCGTGTCCGCTCTACCTGTCTGGTCCAATATGCCACCAATCGCTATAGCGTCCCCTCCCGGTTCGCCGGGGAGCTTGTCTCTCTGCGCGCCTATGCGGACCGGATCGTGGTTGTGTCAGGGCAGAATGTGATTGCCGAGCACAAGCGCCGCTTTACCCGCAACGCCAGCTATTTCGAGCCCTGGCATTACCTGCCCCTACTCGACCGCAAGCCCGGCGCGCTGAGAGATGGCGCGCCCTTTGTGGGTTGGCAATTGCCTGAGGCGATGCACCGGGTCAGGGCGCATTACATGGCCGGCAAAGGCGGGGACCGGGAGTTTGTCGATCTGCTCCTGCTGGCCCAGGATCACGGGATCGAGGTGGTCGAGATAGCCTGTGAACTGGCCGTGGAGCAGAACACGCTGCGCCTTCCGGCCATCATCAATCTGATCAACCAACTGGTGGAGCCGGTCATCGCGCCATGGGGCGAGAGCCACGCCTATCCGCAACTGACCTTGCGGCCCGAAGCGGACTGCAAGCGCTATGAGACGCTGTGCGTTGCCGGGGAGGCCGTCGCATGAAAGCTTTGATAGACCAACTGATCGCCCTGAGGCTGTATGGAATGGCGGCTTGCGCCGAAGCTTTGCTGGCCGCGCGCAAGCCGCCAAGTCTGACCACTGCGATAAAGCAACTGATCGACGCCGAGACTGTAGAGCGCCGGGTGCGCTCTATCCAGCACCAAATGCGGGCCTCGAAGTTCCCCCACCATAAGGACTTCGCCACTTTCGATTACGGCCTAGCCGCCGTCACCCAAGCGCAAATCGACCCCTTCTGCTCAGGGCAGTTCACCCAGGAGGCCCACAACCTCATTCTGGTGGGCGGAACCGGTACGGGCAAAACCCACATCGCCATTGCTCTGGGGACGCTGTTGATCAATCAGGGAAAGAAGGTCCGTTTCTTCAACGCCGTCGATCTGATCAATGCGCTGATCAAGGAACAGGCCGAAGGCAACGCCGGCAAGATCATCCGGCAACTGACGGCCATGGATTGCGTCATCATCGACGAACTGGGCTATATCCCATTCCCCAAATCCGGCGGTGCGCTCTTGTTCCACCTGATCAGCAAACTCTATGAGAAGACCAGCGTCATCATCACCACCAATCTGGAGTTCGGGGAATGGGTCTCCGTCTTCGGAGATGCAAAAATGACAACCGCGTTGCTGGATCGTGTAACGCATCACTGCGCAATCATCGAAACAGGCAACATGTCTTACCGCTTCGCACAAAGCAAACAGCGACGACAAAAGTAGCCGCCCTGTAAGCAAAGCCCCAGGCTGATCCGCTATATGGAGCCAATCAGCCTGGGGGCTTTCATCGCAAAGGCGGGCAAATCAAAACGGGTCCTGTACAGATTGTTCTGCAAAAGGGGTTTCGTAGCTGGGGCACAAGTCCGGGCCGATGGGGTGGATGAGCTGCCTCCGGCTGGTCCGGGCTCTCGCGATCGAAATCCATGAGGACTGGCTGGATGCCAACCGCTAGCTCAACATGATCCATCTCAAGGAGAGCAAAAGCGAACGCATCCAGAAAGCCGCCTGACGGCGGCTCGGCATGCCTGGCGCTCCGAGCAATCGAAATCTCCGCGCCAGGCATGCCGGTGGCCCTCATCGGCAGCCATGACAAACTTGCAGAACAGTCTGGACACTACTTCAAAAGCTCATTGCCACTTCAAGAACCCCACCTGATCCCCACGTTCCGCCGCCGGCCCGGTTGTCCCGGTGGGCCCACAGGCCCCTCCCACGCGGCTTCGCTCCGCGTAACGCAAAGCGCTACACGAAGCCGCGCGGGGCCCTCCCGTGGACTACCGGGACAACCTCCGTCGAAGCAAGGGGGGGGGTCAATTTTGCACGCCGATAGGGGGTCAGAATTAAATGCTGATTGACATCCAATCTCGAGGCGAGCGGGTTTTATGCCGCTACACTCTCAGGTCCAAAGTTGCCATAGGGATGTCACACAAATTTCACGCCCTTCTAACAAAAGCATCACATTATCTAGTCGCCCCGGACTTGCTTCGGTCGAGCAGTCGTCGTCGCCGTCCCTGCCCACCGGCGTGCCTTCATCGCGGCCTATGATAAGCTGTTGAACGGCCTGGCCGCCGACGAGGCGGTCTACTTCGCCGACGCGGTGCACCTGGAACTCCAGTCCCGCCCGGTCCATGGCTGGAGCGACTGGATTGCCGCATCACGCTCGTCTTCCTGCCTGCCGACGCGCCGCATCTCAATACGATTGAGCGTCGATGGGGCTTCCTGCACCCCATGACCCGGTGCGGCACGCCGTGTAAGCTCTACCGCATCGAGGACGGGGAGGACTTGCCATGCGGGACCTGGTGCGGCTGGAGTTGATCCGGGAATCGCTGATCGCCGTGGTCAACGAGATGCGGGCGAACGTCATCCATTCGTCCTACTCCTCCGTGCTCTACGAGGGGCATGATTTCTCCTGCGCCCTGATGACGGCGGACGGACGGCAGATCGCGCAGTCCCTCGACGACCATCCGATCCACATCTTCGCCGTGCCCTATTCGACGGTCGAGGTCGCCCGCGCCTTCGAGGGCGACATCCACCCGGGCGACATCTTCCTGCACAACGACCCCTATACCGGCGGCACCCACCTGAACGATATCCTGATGCTGTTCCCGGTCTTCCATGCCGGCCGGCCGGCGATCTTCACCGCGGTCCGGTGCCACTGGGGCGACGTCGGCGGGATGACGCCCGGCTCGCTCTCAGGCCGGGTCAACGAGATCATCCAGGAAGGCATCCGCATCACGCCGACCCGGATCTGCCACAAGGGCGTGATGAACGAGGCCTTCCTCGGCCTGATGTTCAACAATATGCGCACCAAGGCGGAGCGCATGGGCGACTTCAACACCATGCTCGGCACGACGCGGAAGGCGGCCGAGCATCTCGAGCGCCTGTTCGACCGTTTCGGCGGCGACGCGTTGCTCGCCGGCATCGAGGAACTGATCACCCGCTCGGAAGCGCAGATGCGCGCCCATATCGCCGCCCTCCCCGACGGCGAGCACTTCGCCGAGGGCTATATCGAAAGCACCGGCCCGACGCCGGAGCCGCTCTACGCCCGTCTGAAACTGATCATCGACGGCGACGAGATCACCGCCGATTTCACCGGCTCCTCCCCCCAGACCGCCGGGCCGACCAATATCGGGCCTTCCATGGCGATCAACTCGCTCGGCACCATCGTCAAGTCGTTCCTCGATCCGACGACGCCGATCAACCACGGCTCCTTTGCGCCGCTCACCGTCGTGGCACCCGAGGGCAGCTTCACCAACGCACGCTATCCCGCGCCCTGCGGCGCCATGGCCGAGGTCAAGCATCTGCTCGATGCGCTGGTCGCCGGCGCGCTCGGCGAAGCGGTGCCGGAGATGAAGATCGGCGACCACAAGGGCGGCGCCAACCATACCTACATCTCCGGACCCGAGCCGACGGGCGAAGGGATCTACCTGCTCTATGAATGGCCGGCGGGCGGGACCGGCGGCACCGAGGGGGTGGACGGCAACCACGCCATGCGCTTCTACACGGAGGGGGACTTCAGCTCGCTGCACGCCGCCGAAGTGGTCGAGAGCCGCTTTCCCCTGCGCATCGAGCGGAGCGAGCTGCGCGAAGGCTCCTGCGGCGACGGCCGCTTCCGTGGCGGCCTCGGCATGCGGCGCGAGGTCCGGCTGCTGGGCGAGACGGCAGTGCTTTCCGTCGTCTCGGAGAAGAACGTCATCCCGCCCTACGGCACCGACGGCGGCGGCAACGGTGCCGGCAACCGGTTCACCGTGGTGCGCGACGGCGCGGTGCTGGAGCCGTCTCCCGTGCCGGGCAAGATCTCCGGCTTCAAGCTGCAGCCGGGCGACGTCGTGCGGGAGGAGTCCTCCGGCGGCGGCGGCTTCGGCGATCCGCTGGAGCGGGCGACGGACCGCGTCGCCCGCGACCTCCGCCTCGGGTATCTGGATGCGGTGCAGGCCGAGGCGCGCTACGGCGTCGTCGTCGACGCGGCGGGCGAGATCGACCCGGCGCGGACGGAAGCCCGGCGGGCGGAGCTGCGCGCGGCGCGGGTTCACCTCACGCTCGCCGCGGCGAACGAGGACGAGTTCGCCGGGCCGAAACGGACCTGCCGCCTGCCGACGGCGCTTGCCCGGCGGCTCGGCGTCGCGGGCGGACAGATGATCGAGCTGCGCGTGGCGCACGGCCCCGGCGTGCGCGGCTGGGTCGAGATCGACGAGGCGGCCGACGGCGAGCGACTTCCCCTCGGCCCCGCCGGCATGGCGATGTTGAAGGCGGCGCCGGGCGATCAAATCGAGGTTCGCGCCGTCGCCCGCAGCCCCGTCGTTGGGGGGGAGGCCTGATGGCGGCCCGCCAACTGCTGATCGGCATCGACGTCGGCGGCACCTTCACCGATGTGCTGTGCTACGAGGCGGAAAGCCGCACCCTGCTGCCGGCCAAGGTGCCCTCGATCCCCGGTGGCCAATGGCGCGGCGTATTGGATGCGCTCGACGCCCTCGGCATCGACAAGGGAGACATCACCGCCTTCGTGCACGGCACCACCATCGCCACCAACGCGCTGCTGGAACGCAAGGGCGCCAAGACCGGCCTCGTCACCACCGAGGGCTTCCGCGACGTCATCGAGATCGGCCGCACCCGGCGCCTGGTGGGCGGCCTGTTCGACATCAAGTTCCAGCGCGCCCAGCCGATCGCCGAGCGCGACGCCCGCGTGGAAGTCCCGGAACGCACGCTCGCCGACGGCAGCGTCGAGCGCGACGTCGCCGGCCATGATTTCACCGACATCGTCGCCCGCTTCCGCGCGCTCGGCGTCGAGAGCGTCGCGATCTGCTTCCTCAACGCCTATGTCAACGACGCGACGGAGCGGGCCGCGGCGGCGGCGCTGGCCCAACTGATGCCGGAGACGCCGATCACCACATCGGCCGCCATCGTGCGCGAGCGGGGCGAGTACGAGCGGTTTTCCACCGCGACCCTGAACGCCTACCTGACGCCGGTGATGCGCGGCTATCTCGACACGCTCGCAGGCGAGCTGGCGCAAAGCGGCGTCGCCGCGCCGGTCAACATCATGGGCTCGAACGGCGGGGCGATGACGCTGGAGCGGGCCGCGGGTTTCGTCGCCGGCACCTTCCTCTCGGGCCCGGTCGGCGGCGTCAACGGCGCGCTCCGCATCGCCGAGCTCGCCGGCATCGAGGACTGCATTACCTTCGACATGGGCGGGACCAGCACGGATGTCGCCCTGGTTGCCGGGCGCCAGCCGCGCATCAGCCATACCAACCAGGTCGACGCCTATCCGCTGCAGGTCCCGCAGCTCGACATCCACACCATCGGCGCCGGCGGCGGCTCGATCCTCTGGGTCCAGTCGGACGGCACCCTGGAGGTCGGACCGCGCAGTGCCGGCGCCCTGCCCGGCCCGGCCTGCTACGGGCGCGGCGGCACGGACGCGACGATTTCGGACGCCAACCTGCTGCTCGGCCGGCTGCCGACGAACCGGGCCCTGAGCGGTGGTTTGATGCTGGACCACCCGGCGGCGGAACGGGCCTTTCAGGCACCGCTCGCCGCGCTTTCCGATGCCGGCGCCGATCCGGTGCATCTCGCCGACGGCGCCATCCGCATCGCGGTGGCGAAGATGGCGGGGGCCGTGCGCGAGGTTTCGGTGCACCGTGGTTTCGATCCGCGCGACTTCACCCTGCTCGGCTTCGGCGGGGCCGGGCCGATGCATGTCATGCTGGTCGCCGACGAGCTGGCGATGGCGCGGGCCATCGTGCCGCGCTATCCGGGCCACCTCTCCGCGCTCGGCCAGCTGCTCGCCGATCACCGGCACGACTTCGTGCGCGCCTGGGGCGGGCGTCTCGGCGATCTCGCCGTCGCCGATCTCGCCGCGCACCTGGCGGAGATGCGGGCCGAGGGCGAGGTGCTGCTGGCAGCCGAGGGGATCGCCGCCGACGCCATGCGCCATCAGGCGAGCGTCGACATGCGCTATGCCGGCCAGTCCTTCACCCTCGCCGTGCCCTGGGACGAGGCCGACACCGAGTGGGGCCCGCTGCGCGCCGCCTTCGATGCCCGCCACGGCGAGACCTTCGGCTATGCGGACGGCGGGAGTGAGGTGGAGATCGTCAACCTCCGCCTCATCTCGCTCGGCCTGGTCGAGCGGATCGAACTCGCCTTCCGGGCCGAGGCCGCTGGCGACCCGGTGCGCGAACGCCGCCCTGTATGGTTCGATGACGGCTTCGTCGATTGCCCCGTTCTCGACCGCGACCGCCTCACCGCCGGTGCCGCCTTCGACGGCCCGGCCATCGTCGAAGAAGCGGGCGGAACGACCGTGGTGCCCCCCGGCTGGCGGGTCACCGTTCATGCCTCGGGCGCGCTCGACTGCCGCCGGATGCCAGGAGACGACACATGCTGATCTACGACGCCATCGCCCATATCCTGCAGAAGGAAGGGGTCGAGAACCTCTGCTGCTATCCGACGACGCCGCTCATCGAGTCGGCCGCCGGCCTCGGCATCCGGCCGGTGATCTGCCGCCAGGAACGGGTCGGTGTCGGCATCGCCGACGGCTTCGCCCGGGTCTCCAACGGCGGCCCGCCCGCGGTCTTCGCCATGCAGTACGGCCCCGGCGCGGAGAACGCCTATCCCGGCATCGCCACGGCCTTCTCGGACTCGACGCCCATGCTGCTGCTCCCCCTCGGCCACGACCGGGCGCAGGACGGCGTCTTCCCGCTCTACAGCGCCCCCAAGGGCTATGCCTCGATGACCAAATCGGTCGAACAGATCTCGGTGCCGGAGCGCACGGTGCCGGCGATGCGGCGCGCGCTCTCGCGCCTCAAGACCGGGCGGCCGGGGCCGGTGATGGTGGAGCTGCCGCAGGACGTCGGCGCAGCGGAGATCGACGACGGCGAGATCGAAGCCTACAAGCCGGTCCGCGCCGCCCGCGCGCAGGCCGATCCCGCCGGTATCGAGGCGGCAACCCGCGCCCTGCTCTCCGCCGAGCGGCCGCTGCTGCTGGCCGGCGCCGGCGTGCTCTATGCCGAGGCGACGGCCGAGCTGGCGGAACTGGCCGAGCTGCTGGACCTGCCCGTCATGACGACGATGGAGGGCAAGAGCGCGATCTCCGAACGCCACCATCCGCTCTCCGTCGGCAGCGGCCACGGCGTGATGAACGGCACCACCCGCCACTTCCTGGGCCAGGCCGACCTGGTGCTGGCGGTCGGCACCAGCCTCACCCGCCACGGCATGGTCACGCCGATTCCGGCCGGCAAGACGATCATCCATGCGACCAACGACGATATCGACCTCAACAAGGGCTATGCCTGCGATCATCCGATCCTGGGCGACGCCAAGCTGGTGTTGCGACAGTTCATCGACTGCGCCAAGGACCTGGCCCGCGGGCGGGAGCGGCGCGAGACGGCGGGCGAGATCGCCGCGGTGCACGAGGCCTGGCTCGCTGAGTGGATGCCCAAGCTCACCTCCGACGAGGCGCCGATCAATCCCTACCGGGTGATCTGGGAATTGATGCAGAACATCCCGCCCGCCGAGGCGATCGTCACCCACGATGCCGGCAACCCGCGCTACGAGATCATGCCGTTCTACGAGACGGACGGGCCCCGGACCTATCTCGGCTGGGGCAAGTCGCACCAGCTCGGCACCGGCCTCGGCCTCACCATCGGGGCCAAGCTGGCGGCGCCGGACAAATTCTGCGTCAACGTCATGGGCGATGCGGCCTTCGGCATGACCGGCCTCGATTTCGAGACGTCGGTGCGGATGAACCTGCCGATCTGCACCGTCGTGCTGAAGAATTCGACCATGGCGGTCGAGGTCAAACACATGGCGCGCAGCCACCAGCGCTACCGCACCCGCGACGTCGGCGGTGACTATGCCGACATCGCCCGCGCGCTCGGCGGCTGGGCGGAACGAGTGGAGGACCCGAACGAGGTCGGCCCGGCCTTCCTGCGCGCGCGCCGCGCGACGGAGGAGGGCAAGGCGGCGCTGCTGGAGTTCATCACATCCGAGGAACAGGCGATCAGCCACCTGCGTCCCTTCGGCTAGGGCGCGCGACATGCTATCAAACGCCATCGAATTTCCGCTGAGGGAGGATCCCCGATGAAATATCTCCACACCATGGTCCGCGTCTCCGACCTCGACGCGACGCTGAACTTCTATTGCGGCCTGCTCGACATGGTCGAAGTTCGCCGCACGGAAAGCGAAAAGGGCCGCTATACCAACATCTTCCTCGCCGCCCCGGAGGACGAGGGCGTGGCCCGCGCCGCCAAGGCGCCGCTGCTGGAGCTCACCTTCAACTGGGATCCCGAGGATTACGGCGAGGGACGCAACTTCGGCCACCTGGCCTTCGAGGTCGACGACATCTACGCCACCTGCCAGAAGCTGCAGGACGGCGGCGTCACCATCAACCGCCCGCCGCGCGACGGCTATATGGCCTTCGTCCGCTCGCCCGACAACGTCTCGGTCGAGCTGTTGCAGAAGGGCGGCCCGCGGGACGCGGCCGAGCCCTGGGCCTCGATGGAAAACAGCGGCAAGTGGTAGGAGCGACAGCACCATGACGACGTTCGTATTGATTCACGGCGCCTATCAGGGGGGCTGGATCTGGGGCCCCGTGGCCGAACGGCTGCGCGCCGCCGGCCACCGGGTCTATCACCCGAGCCTGGACGGCTGCGCCGAGCGGGCGGGCGCGATGCGCCCCGGCATCTCGACGGAAACGCACGGGCAGGAGATCGCCCAACTGCTGTTCCACGAGGATCTGCACGACGTCGTCCTCGCCGGCACCTCGAGCGGCGGCATGGTCATGGCGAGTGCGGCGGAACAGGCCGCCGACCGCGTCGCCCGGGTCGTCTTCGCCGACGCGCTCGCGTTGATGCACGGCGAGAAGATCCGCGACATCGTCTCCCGCCCCGCCGCGATCAACACGGACGTGGCGCTGGGTCCGAGCCGCGAGGACGCGGAAGGCCGCCTGTTCAAGGACCTGCCCGACGACCTGCGGCGCTGGACCGCCGAGCGTGTGTCCCTGCACCCGCACGCCTGCTTCCACCAGCCGGTTGTCTTGGAAAAGTTCTGGGACATGAAATGGGACGCGAGCGTCCTCTACTGCACCCAGGCCGAAAACCCGGGCGAGGCGCACCAACGGCGCTGCGCGGACGCCCTGGGTGCCCGCTGGCACCAGCTCGATACCGGGCACTACCCGATGTTGAGCACGCCGGACGAATTGGCGGAGATCATCGAGAAGGGGTAGCGGGAACGCGGCGGCCTCGCCCTTTCGTCAGCCCTCCCCGGCCGCCGCCAGGCAGTACTCCGCCACCTCCTTGTGCGTCGCGAACCAGACGCCCTCGTGGCCCTTCATATGCTCGATCAGCCGCGCCAGGATCGCGAGGCGGGAGCGGTGGCCGATGATGTGGGGGTGCATGGTCAGCAGGAACAGGCCGCCGTCCGCATAGGCGCCGTCGAATTCGCCCTGAAAGATCTCGTAGACGGAACTGGGCGCCGTGTAGGGACGCAACGTCGTGCCCCGGTCCATCGGAAAATAGACCGCGTCGTCCTTGATCCATTCCACCGGCAGCTCGACCATGCCGGTCGCCTCGCCCGCCTCCAGGATCTCGTAGGGATCGTCGTCGGCCATGAGGGAGCTGTCGTAGAGCAGGCCCATCTCCCGGCTGATCGCCAGCGTGTGCTGGCTGAAATCCCAGCTCGGCGTGCGGATGCCGACCGGACGCTGGCCGGAGATTTCCTCCAGCACGTCGGCGGCGCGAAATTGCAGGTCGCGCTCGGCGTCGGGCGGCAGGGTGCCGTTGAACTCGTGGATCCAGCCGTGGATGCCGATCTCGTGCCCCTCGTCGGCGAGACCGCGCTGCTCCTCGGGATGCAGCTTGGCGACGACGGCGGGCACAAAGAAGCTCGCCCGGATGTCGTGCCGGTCCAGCAGCGCACGGATACGCGGGATCGCCACGCGCGAGCCATACTGCCCCTGGCTGAGCTTGCCGGGCGAGGTCTGGCCGAAGCGCAAGGTCGTCGACTCGTGGTCGGAATCGAACGACAACGCGACGGCGCAACGCGCGCCGTCCTTCCAGGCCTTCGGCTTCAAGGACCGGCCGGCACGCACCTTCTCGGTGATCGTGCGCCAGCGCTGCTCGCGCCACTGCCAGGGCAGCTCGTCGGCATCCGGCGTGTCGGCATTGTCGGCATAGGTCATAGGGGCTCACCTCGCGGCTGACGTCTGGATCGATGCGGGAGGAACGCTAGCAGCCCCGCGCGCCCATGGTCACCCCTAAATCGATTGAGATTTCAGAATCAATTTACCCGCATGTCTTTTGCGAATGATCATTTCGATATAGCATCGATCCCATTCACGGCGCCGCGCGCGCCAAACTGAACAACGAGAAGGAATCCGAGATGAACCTCTACAACGAAAACGGCAAGGATCGGACGCGGCGCAAAGGCGTGGTCGACGACGAGGCGCTCGGCCCGCTGCGGCTGCTGCCCGGCACCTGGGCCAATCGGGGACAGACGCGGGAGGCCGGGTGGAACATGATCGCCCTGCCCTTCGCCCCGGGGCGGTTCCGCTACAGGGTCTTGATGAACCAGTACACCGAAGTGCTGCGCTTCTCGCTGGTCGACGACAAGGTGCCGAACCGCGGTGTCGAGGGCCCGAACCGGGAGGTGACGGCCGACCAGCTCGTGGTGACGATCGACTATCAGCAGACCATCGACCAGGTCGCCGCGGCGGATTCGCCCGATAGCGGCCTCGCCGGCAAGCCGGGCGCCGCCATCCATCACGAGCCGGGCCTGTTCCTGCACATGCGCAACCATCGCACCGCCAACCTGGACATTGCCCGCCTGGCCACCGTCCCGCACGGCGATTCCGCCCTGGCGCTCGGCACCTCCATGGTCAACGACGGCGGGCCGGCGATCCCCGCGAACGTCGACGGCCTGCCGATCGGGGCCGGACAGGACGTCCAGAACAATCCCTACCTCGCGCCCTACAAGCACTTCGTGAACAAGCCGTTCAAGGGCAAGGTTCGCCAGCGGGGCTTCCCGGGGTTCAATCCCATCGACATGACGGCACTGCTGGCGCTCGCCAACCAGGGCGTCGACATCGCGCGGACGACGACCTTGCCGCTCGACACCAGTGCGGCCACGGGCGGTATCGTCAACATCCCCTTCATCGTCGACCAGGCCAACGCGGCGCTGATGACCTCGACCTTCTGGATCCAGGAACTGCGCGAGACGGACAAGCGCAAGCGGCCGAAACTGCGGATGCAGTACCTGCAGATCGTCATGCTCGACTTCTTCGAGCGGCGCGACGGCCAGGGCCTGATCCGCTGGCCGCACATCTCGATCAACACCATGGACAAGATCTCCGACGAGGTGCTGGACGACGTTTCCGACGAGGCTTGAGGCCAAGGCGAAAGCCACGCCATCGACGTCCCGCCCCGGCGGGGCGTCGACCCTCGACGGCCTGGTTGCCCCGGCGGACCCATCGGCTAGCATATTCGCCGATCTTGAGACGCACGCGGGGAGCGGGAGCATGGCGCACGACATCATCATTCGGAACGGCACGCTGATCGACGGCACCGGGGCGGAACGCACACGGGGCGACGTGGCGATTTCCGACGGCCTCATCACCCATGTCGGCGAGGTCGAGGGCCCGGCCGACCGGGTGATCGACGCGGGCGACCTGATCGTCTCACCGGGCTTCATCGATCCCCACACGCACTACGACGCGCAGATCTGCTGGGACGGCCAGGTCACGCCGTCGGCCTGGCACGGCGTGACCTCGGTCGTCATGGGCAACTGCGGCGTCGGCATCGCGCCTTGCCTGCCCGGCGCGCGCGAGATCGCCATGCGCGATCTGGTCAACGTCGAGGCCATCCCCTACGACGTGCTGGAACGCGGCATCACCTGGGACTGGGAAAGCTTTCCCGACTATCTCGACGCGGCGGAGAAGCGGGGCAGCGCCCTCAACCTCGGTTTCCTCGCACCACTGACGCCGTTCCGGCACTTCGTCATGGGCGAGGAATCCATGGAACGCCCCGCCACGCCGGAGGAGACGGCGCGGATCAAGGCCCTGTTGCACGAAGCGATGGCGGCGGGCGCCTTCGGCTTTTCCAGCACTATCCTGAACCAGCACCTGGGCTTTGGCGGCCGGCCTCTCGCCTGCCGCATGGCGGACGACGCCGAACTCACGGCCTATGCCAACATGCTGCGCGAATGCGGCAAGGGGGCGATCGAGATTGCACTCACCCGCCAGGTGGCGGTGCTGGAGGAGGAGCAGTGCCAAACCCTCGACCTGCTGCTGGAGCAAAGCGGCCGGCCGGTCACCTTCATCGCCCTCTTCGATCGCGACGACATCTCGGAGGCGGTGCGCAACACCCTGGCGCTGGCGGCACCGCAGATCGCCAAGGGGGCCCGGCCACAGACCTCGCCGCTGCCGCTCACTCGCGAGATCGACATGCGCAGCCCCTTCTCCTTCGCCGGCTTCCCGGCCTGGAAACGGGTGTTCGCCGACACCTCGAAGGACGCGCAGCGGGCCGTCTATGCCGACACCGCCTTCCGCGACGCCTTCCGCGAGGACCTGAAGAACCCGCTCAGCTTCGGCGACTGGAACCGCATCGTGCTGCACGAGGTCCGCAATCCCGACCTGAAGAAGTACGAGGGGATGAGCGTCACGAAAATCGCCGAGGCCGAGGGCAAGGACGGCGTCGACGCCTTCCTCGACGTGACGCTGGGCGATGATCTTGGCTGCGAGTTCACGATGTCCTCCTACAACACGCGGGTCGACCGGGTGAAGGAGATCCTGAGCAATCGCGACGTGCTGATCGGGCTCGGCGACGCGGGCGCCCATGTCGACATGCTGTGCGATGCCGGCTATCCGACCTACACGCTCGGCACCTGGGTGCGCGAGCGGGAGATCATGACCCTGGAGGAAGGCGTGCGCCGCCTGACCTCGGACCCGGCCGACTTCTTCGGCATCGAGGGGCGCGGCCGGCTGGCGCCGGGCATGGCCGCCGACGTCACCCTGTTCGATGCGGAGACCATCGGCTCCGGCAACCGCGGCGTCCGACGCCATGACCTGCCGGGCGGCGGCAAGCGGATGGTGATGCCCTCGACCGGCGTCGAGATGACCCTGGTCAACGGCGAAGTCACCTGGGCAGACGGCGCTGTCCAGGAGGCCCGCGCGGGCAAGGTGCTGCGTTCCTGACCGGTCGGATCGCATGACCGTCGATCTCCGCTCCGACATCGTCGCCCGCCCGACGGCGGCGATGATCGAGGCCATGGTGGCCGCGGCCGGCGCGCCGCCCGGCTTCGACCTGCGGGAGGATCCGACCGTCGCCCGGCTGGAGCGGCTGGCGGCGGAGACGGTCGGCAAGGAAGACGCGCTGTTCTGCCCGACCTGCATGATGGCGAACCAGATCGCCATTCACCTGCACTGCCGGTCCGGCGAGAACTTCGTCACCGAGGCCAGCAGCCATGTCCTGACCTCCGAGGCCGCGGCCGCCGCCAGCCTCACCGGGGCCATGCCCCGCCTGGTCGAGGGCGCGCTCGGCGCCGCCTCGGTGGAAGCGGCGATCCAGGCGGGCGATGCGCTCCGCTCCCGCACCGCGATGGTTTTGCTTGAGAACACGCACGTCTCCTCCGGCGGCCGGGTCCTGCCTTACCAAGAGATGCAGGCTATTGCCGAGGTCGCGCGACGCCACGGCCTCGCCGTGCATCTCGACGGCGCCCGCCTGTTCAACGCGGCGACGGCGCTGGGGCGAAGCGGGGCGGAACTGGCGGCGACGGCGACCACCGTCGCCTTCAATCTGAACAAGGCGTTGGGCGCACCGCTCGGCGCGCTGCTCGCCGGCAGCGCGGAGCATATCGCCGAGGCGACGCGGATCCGCCAAATGTTCGGCGGCGGCTGGCGCCCGGCCGGCATTCCCGCGGCGGCCGGTATCGTCGCATTGGAACAAGGCATCCCCCGGCTGGCGGACGATCACGACAATGCACGCCGCCTCGCCGAAGGCCTCACGGTGCTACCGGGCCTTGCCCTCGATCCGGCGGACGTCGAAAGCAACATCGTCATGGTCGACATCGCCCGCGATGGGCTCGACGCCTCGACGCTCGCATCCCGCATCGCCGCACACGACGTCCTGGTCATGCCCTACGGACCACGGCGCCTTCGCTGCTGCACCCACCACGACATTACCGCCGACGGCATTGCGCGCGCCCTCGCCGCGTTCGCCGCCGCGCTGGAGGAGTGAGGCCCATGGGATATCGCCTGGGTGTCGACATCGGCGGCACCTTCACCGACTTCGCGCTGATCGACGACGAGAGCGGCCGCCTCACCGTCTACAAGCAACTGACCACGCCGGACGATCCGGCCCGCGCCGTGCTGGAAGGCTTGCAAGCCATGCTGGCGCGCGACAGCGTCGACATCGCCCGCCTCACCAGCGTCATCCACGGCACCACCCTCGTCACCAACGCGGTGATCGAGCGCAAGGGCGCGCCCACGGGCATGCTGGTGAGCCGGGGCTTCCGCGACGTCCTCGATATCGCCATGGAACGGCGCTACGACCTCTTCGACCTGCGCCTGGTCTTCGCCGAGCCGGTGGTACCGCGCGCGCTCAGGCGCGAAGTCTCGGAACGCCGCGCCTTCGACGGCACGGTGATGGAGCTGCTGGATACCGAGGGCGCCGTCGCCGCCGCCCGGGACCTGGTCGAGAACCGGGGCATCGAGGCGCTGGCGATCTGCTTCCTGCACAGCTATGCCGACGACAGCCACGAGGTGGCGGCGCGGGATGCGGTCCGGGCCGCCTTTCCCGACCTCTTCGTCACCGCCTCGTCCGAAGTTCTCCCCTTTATGCGGGAGTACGAACGCTGGTCGACGACGACGGTCAACGCCTATGTCCAGCCGCTGACCAACCTCTATCTCTCACACCTGGAGGCGGGCCTCGCCGGCCTCGGTTTCCAGGGCAGCTTCCTCATCATGACCTCGAGCGGCGGCACGGTGACGGCGGACACCGCGCGCCGCTTCCCGGTCCGCCTGATCGAGAGCGGGCCGGCCGCCGGCGCGCTGATGGCCGCCCTGCTGGGCGAGATGCTGGCGGAGCCGGAACTGCTGTCCTTCGACATGGGCGGGACCACGGCCAAGGGAGCCTTGATCCGCGACGGCGCGCCGCTGCGCAAGTACGAACTGGAAGTCGCGCGCGTGCACGACTTCAAGGCCGGGAGCGGCGTGCCGCTGCGCATCCCGGTCATCGACATGATCGAGATCGGCGCCGGCGGCGGCTCCATCGCCCATGTCGACGAACGCCGGCTGCTCGCCGTCGGGCCGCGGAGCGCCGGCGCCGACCCGGGTCCCGCCTGCTACGGCCGTGGTGGCGCCGCGGCGACCCTGACCGACGCCAACCTCGCGCTCGGCTACCTGGTGCCCGAACAGTTTCTCGGCGGCCGCATGGCGCTGGATCCGGCGGCGGCGGAACGCGCGCTCGACGACGGCGTCGGCGGCCCGCTGGAGGTCGCGAGCACCCGGGCGGCGTGGGGCATCCACGAGGTCATCAACGAGGATGTGGCCCGCGCCTTCCGCGAACATGCCAGCGAGATCGGCTTCGACTACCGCCAGAGCGCGATGGTCGCCTTCGGCGGCTCCGGCCCGATGCATGCATTGCGCATCGCCCGCAAGCTGCGCATCCCCAAGGTGGTGTTTCCCGCCGGCGCCGGCGTGATGTCGGCGATCGGACTACTGGCGACGCCGCTCAGCTTCGCCAGCCTGCGCTCGGCGCCGGCACGCCTGGCCCGGCTCGACGCGAACGCGCTCACCGCCGGCTTCGCCCCACTGCTCGACCAGGCGCGTGCCCAGCTCGGTGCCGCCGGCATCGCCGGCGATGCGTTGGTCCTCACCCGTCGCCTCGACATGCGCTATGTCGGCCAGGGCTACGAGGTCGAGGTGGAACTGCCCGAAGCGCTGGCGGCGGACGCGGCGCTCGCCCGCCTGCCGGCCCTGTTCCAAACGGCTTACGAAGCCGTCTTCGCCACCAGCTTTCTCGAGAACGAGATCGAGATCGTCAACTGGAAGGTCGAGGCGCGCGGCCCCCTCCCCGACCTGGCGCGTAACTACCGGCAACCCGACATCGGCGCGCGTGCGGCGCAGGACTATCCGAACACGACCGTCTACTTCCCCGAGCGCGACGAGCACCTGGCGTGCCCGGTGCTCGACCGTTACGCGCTGGCGCCGGGGGCCGAGGTCGAGGGACCGGCCCTCATCCAGGAGGACGAGTCGACCAGCGTGCTCGGCCCGGGGGAACGGGCGACGGTCGACGCTTACGGCAACCTGATCGCCGAGTTGGCGGAAGGCTAGGAGGGTATGACCATGCAGCGTTTCGATCCGATCAGCCTGAAGATCCTCTGGGACCGTCTGGTGTCCATCGCCGACGAGGTCGTGCTCTCGCTGGTGCGCACCTCGTTCTCCATCAACGTCCGGGAAGGCTACGACCTCTCCTGCATCCTGTTCGACCATCGCGGCCGCATGATCGCCCAGGGCAACTATTCGGTGCCCTCCTTCACCGGGACGGCGCCGCAGACGCTGGCCCACATGCTGCGCGACTGCCCGCCCGAGACCCTGTCCCCCGGCGACATCGTCATGACCAACGATCCCTGGATGGGCACGGGGCATCTGTTCGACATCAACGTCATGCGTCCGGTTTTCCGCGGCGACCGCCTGGTCGGCTACACCATGAGCGTCACCCACCTGCCCGATATCGGCGGCGCCGGCATGTCCTCGACCTGCACCGAGGTCTACCAGGAAGGCCTGCGCTTTCCCGTCTGCAAGCTCGCCGAAAAGGCCCGGATGAACCAGATGATCCTGGACCTGGTGCGGATGAACGTGCGGGTCCCGGAACAGGTAATCGGCGACATCATGGCCAACGTCTCCTGCAACGAGGTCGGCGGCCGGGCATTGCTGGAGTTCATGGACGAATACGGCCTGGAGGAGTTGAGCGGCCTTTCCGACGCGATCAACGACCATGCCGCGGCGGCAATGCGCGAGGAGATCGCCACCATCCCCGACGGCGTCTACGAGAACGCGATCCAGATCGAGGGGATCGAGGCGCCGATCGAACTCGCCGCCCGCATCGAGGTCCGGGGCCCCGACATCGCCATCGATTTCACCGGCACCGGCGGCCCAGTGCGCGCCTCGATCAACGTACCCTTCTGCTATACCCAGGCGCAGAGCTACTACGTGGTCAAATGCCTGACCATCCCCAGCCTGCCGAACAACGAGGGCGCGGTGCGCCACATCGCGGTCACGGCACCGGAGGACTGCATCCTGAACGCCCAGCCGCCCTGGCCGACGGGCGGGCGGCATTCCGTCGGTCACTTCATCGTGCCGCTGCTGATGGGGGCGATGGAACAGGCCCTGCCGGAGCGGGTCCAGGCCGACGTCTCGATGATGAACGTGTTCTCGGTCAAGGGGCATCACCGCGACGGGGAGGAGATCTCCAGCCTGTTCTTCCTTGCGGGCGGCTTCGGCGCGCTTTCCGGCATCGACGGGCGCGCGGTGACGCCGGCCCCCTCCAACATGACCGTGGTGCCGACGGAGATCTGGGAGAACCTGACCTCCATGACCGTGGAGAAGCGCGAGATCCTGGCCGATTCCGGCGGCCCCGGCACCTGGCGCGGCGGCAGCGGCCAGGAGACCGTGTTCCGCAACGACACCGGCAACCTGCTCGACCTGGCGCTGATGGGACAACGCACGGAGTTTCCCGCCCGTGGCTTCGCCGGCGGTGGCGACGGCGCCCTCCGGCGCTACCTGAGGGAGGGCGGCGAGGTCGACGGCAAGGGCCGCATCCTGCTGGCACCGGGCGACAGCGTCGTCATGCACGAGGCGGGCGGCGGCGGCTTCGGCGACCCGCTGCAACGCGATCTCGTCGAGGTCCAGCGCGACCTCGACGACGGTCACGTCACCGCCGCGGGCGCGACGCGCGACTATGGCTGCGTGGTCGGTGCGGCGGGCGTCATCGACGCGGCAGCGACGCACGACCTCAGGGCCTCACGCGCGGGCAAATAGCCATGGTCCATATCGACGTTCGATTATTAGATAATTTGAAACACTTTGGCGCTAAAGTGCCCACGATCACTCGATTTTCTGCGTGTGAGGCACTATATGTCATTCAAGGCTCGCCGGTCGGCCAAGCGTATGTTGACTCTGTATAGTCCGGGTGCAAACGTCGCCTGATACGCTCGCCGAGAGGTAGTCGGTGTCGGAAATGGCACCGCCCACGGAGGATCGATGAAATGAGCTATCCTGCGATCTAAAGTAGAGACTTCAATTATGGCGGCCCGAGTGCTACACTCGGGCCGCTTGCTATTTGAGGGAACTGAAAATGCCAATGATTGCTTGGGGAGCTCAAGAATGGACCGCGCTGGCAGCCTATTTGACGTTGCTTGCAGTAATTCTTGGAGCCGGTATTGCATACGCGCAGCTGCGACAAATCAGATGCCAACAGCAGGCCGAGTATCTGCGTAGGAAACAATGGGAAACAGTTCGAGCGGTCGAGGCCTTCGACACAGACCCCACTCTCCACAAATGCCGGGTCAAGATAAGCATCGCTACAAAGTTTTTCTCGGATTATCAGGAACTTAGATCACCTCGCGACCTGACCATCATGACATATGTCGTCACGTACCTGAACTATCTCGAAGCCGTCATGATAGGCATAGAGCAAGGTGTTTATATCGAAGACATCGTTTTCGATCACCTGGAAGGAACGTTGAAGAAGGCCGTCGAAACTTATCTAAGCGGCGATGACCCCATTGTGGAACCAACTTACTTTCCCTTTATTATGAAAATCTATGGAAAATGGTTTTCAAACGAAGATACATCACCTTCCTATCGAGGGTGAGCCTGAATACTGGGCTATAGACGTACTCGTCCAACGCAATCGTCATTCATCACTGAGACCTCGTTCTATGTTGTTGCGCGGGCGGGTGACGCGGCCCTCGGTGGCGCGGTCGACGGCTGGGCGTCGCCCGTCTTCAGGAACAGCGCCGGGATCAGGCCGATCATGAAGACCAGGCCGACGGCGACGAAGGCGTCCTGATGGGCGACGGTGTTGGCCTGCCATTCCATGACCCGGCGCAGGTGGGCGATGGATCCGGCGGAATGTTCGATGCCGGAAAGCCCGTATTGCATCAGATACTCGTCCATCTTCGCCATGAAGTCGGCGGTCATGGTGTTATCGGCCGTCTGCCCCCCCTTGAACCATTCGAGATGCACGTCGGTCTGGCGGTCCAAATAGATCGCCACGGCATTGGTGCCGATGGACGCGCCCAGCATCCGCACGAAGGTGAAGGTGCCGGCACCGTAGGCCACCAGCTCGTTGCTGAGCGAGCGGAGCGCGTGCAGGTTGATGCTCGGCATGACGAAGCCGAGCCCGGCCCGCCCGCATACCGTCACGGTGATGAAGAAGAGAAGCGAGGTGGCGGCGTCCGCGTCGTGGAACAGCAACATGGAAAGGCCGAACAGGCCGAGGCCGCAGAACACCGGCACGCGCGCCGTGTTCTGCGCAATGCGGCCGGCGATAGGAAAGATGAACAGCAGCACCAGGCCCGCCGGGATCAGCACCAGCCCCGTCTTGGTCGGGGTGAATTCCTGCACCGTGCGACTGTAGAGCGGCAGCAGGTACATCGAGGAAAACATGCCGGCGCCGAAGATGAAGCCGACGACCGAGGCGAGCGCGAAGCGCTTGTTGGCGAACAGGCGGATTTGCAGCATCGGCGTCTTGGTCACCATCTCCCACAGCAGGAAGGCGCCCGCGGCGAGCGCGGCGGTGACGAAGCCGAGCACGATCTCCGGGCTGTTCCAGCCCAGGCGCTGGCCGTTCGAGAGCGAGGTCAGGAACATTGAAACCGCCAGCGTCACGAGGGCGAAGCTCAACCAGTTGAAGCGGCGCGAAGGCAGGTTCGGGATCTTCAGCGGCAAGGTCGACATCGCCAGCGCCCCGCCCAGCACCAGCAACGGCACGGCGCCGACGAAGACGAAGGGCCAGCTGAACTGATCGATGATGATGCCGCCGAAGAAAGGACCGAGCGCCGGGCCCATGACGACGCCCATGGAGAAGATCCCCATTGCCTTGCCGCGCTGGTCCGGCGGGAAGGCGGCGAAAACGATGGTCAACGTCAGCGGCTGCAACATGCCCGCGGCCGAGCCTTGCATGACCCGGGCGAAGATCAACGTCTCGATCGTCGTGCCGTAAAGACCGATGAACGAGGCGGTGACGAAGACCGCGATCGCCGTCAGGTAGGTATAGCGCGGCCCGATGCGGGCGACCATCCAGGCCGCGACCAGCATGCAGACGGTCTGTGCGCTGATGAAACCGGTCGACAGCCAGTGCGCGATGTCCTGACCGACGCCGTGTGCGCCCATGATGTCGGGCAACGCCACGTTGGTCATGGTCGACGACATGATCGAGGAGATCATCGCCAGGTTGACGGTGATGGTGGCGAACCAGCGCCGCTCGCGCAGAAAGTCGCGTGCGCGGTCGTCGGCGCTATCTGGTGTCAACGGAAACCTCGACCATCATGCCGGGTTTCAGCAGGCCGCCGTCCTGCGGCACCGCGATGCGCACCGGCAGACGCTGGGTGATCTTGGTGAAGTTGCCGCTCGGGTTCGGCGTCGGCAGCAGGGTGAACTCGCTGGTCGCGGCATGGCCGACCTTGGTCACGGTGCCCTCGAAGACCCGGTCGGGATAGGCGTCGACATGCACGTTCACCGGCTGGCCCGGCTGCACGCGGGCGATGACCGTTTCCTTGATCAACGCCTCGACCCAGACCTGCCCCGGATCGTGGATCAGCGCGATGCGTTGGCCGGCCGTCACATACTGGCCGACGGAGACGAAGGTGCGGCTGACGACGCCGGCGAGCGGGCTCTTCACCGAATGATCGTCGATCTCCAGGGCCTGACGCGAGGCCTGCTTGGCGAGCCGCTCCGCCTCGTGCTCGAGACGCACCAGCTCCGCGTTCAGCACCGCGATCTCGCCTCGCGCCGACCGCGCCTCGGCGAGGTCGGCATCGGCACTCGCCACCTGGGCGGTGGCACGCAGGCGGGCCTGCTCGGCCCGGAGATAGGCGGTGCGGGTTTCGTCCAGCTGCCGGGCCGGGATGACGCCGCGCTTGGCCAGCGCCTCGGCCCGGGCGAACTCGTCGCGGGCATAGCGGAACTCGTGCTCCAGCGAGGCGCCCAAGGCCTTGGCCGCGGTCAGGCGGGCCCGTTCGCTCGCCAGGCGGCTCTCGGTCTGGCCGTCGACCATCGAGACCCGGGCGGCGACCCGGGCGCGTTCCGCCAGCACGGCATGGCGTTCGGCTTCCATCTCGCCCCGGCGCAGATGCGCCTGGCGATCGTCGATCTGCGCGAGCAGGGCGCCGGCGGCGACCGTATCGCCCTCCCCCGCCGGCATCTTCGTGACCCAGCCGTCGACCCGGCTGGCGATCGCCGTCAGGTCGGCATCGATGCGGGCGTTCGTCTCCTCGACGAAATCCTGCTGGTGCAGATACCAACGCCCGCCCCAGATCGCGACGGCGATCATCAGCACCAGCACGGTCAGCACGGGGATGAGGAAGGGTGGCATCCGCCGGCGGCGGCGGCGCGCCCGGGGCGGGGCGGCGCCGTCGGCCGTGGTCGCAGCGCTCACGTCGGTCTTCGGTTGGGCCCGGCTCTGATCGTTCATGCGCCCGGCCCCTCCAGCGCACGGCCTTGCGCGACCGCCCGGTCGAGCACCTGCAAACAGGCCGCCAGCTCGTCTTCCGGGATGCCGGCATAGAGTTCCTGGCGCAGTCCCAAATGGATCGCTTCCAACGCCGGGAGCAAGGCGTCGGCGGCGGCACCCAGATACACCCGCTTGTAACGGCGGTCCTGGGCGTCCTCGCGCCGTTCGACCAGCTCGGCCTTGGCCAGCCGGTCGAGAATGCCGACCAGGGTCGAGCCGTCGACACCGACCGCATCGGCGAGATCGCGCTGCACCATGCCCTCGTCCCGCCCGGCGAGCGTGCGCAACACCGCCCATTGCGGAAAGCTCAGGCCATGCGGCTGTAACCGCCGGCCCATGTTGAGCCGCCACAACCGGGCCATTTCCCCGATCTGCGCCCCGAGACTGTCACGCAAGCTATCCGACACGCCAATTGTCCGAAGATTGATAGTTGGAACCCCAACTATATAGAACTCGCAGCACCGAACGCAATGGGCATGGCGCCCGACGCCGTCTTCGCGCTTTTCCCGGCTTTGGAATTTATTGCCGTCAGAAGGGGCGGGCGCCTTGCCTCGCGGTGACCCCGGCGGCTATGAATCGGGGTACGTTTGCCATAGCCCGTGCACATGCGGCGCTGTTTCACCCTCGCCGGTGTCGTAGGCGCGCAGATTGCCGACTATCGGTGCCACACCAGTGACCTTTGCGGACAAGGAACGAAGAGAATGAACGAAATGTCGCCCGAGAATAAATGGATCGGCCAGCGCACCCTTCGGCCCGATGGCATCGATAAAGTCACCGGCTCGGCGCAATACGCGGCCGATTTCACCATGCCCGGCATGGTCTGGGGCGCGGTGCTGCGCAGCCCGCACGCCCACGCGCTGATCAAGAAGATCGACACCTCAAAGGCGGAAGCCTTGTCGGGCGTGCTGGCGGTGATGACCGGCGACGACCTGCCCTTGCTGCCCCTGGACGTGCCGCTGCCGACGGGCCCGAACGATATTCGCTGGATTGCCCGCGGCTGCATGGCGCGGGAAAAAATCCTCTACGCCGGCCAGCCGGTGGCGGCGGTCGCGGCGATCTCGAAAAGCATTGCCGAGGCGGCGCTGGAAATGATCCAGGTCGACTATGACGTGCTGCCCCATGTCATCGACGTCGACGAGGCGATGGCACCGGACGCGCCGATTTTGCACGATTGGTTGAAAACCGACGGGGTCGACGGGCCGACCAACGTTTCCAGCATCATGACGGTCGAAACCGGCGATGTCGAAAAAGGTTTCGCCGAGGCCGATCTGGTGATCGAGCGGGCGTTCAAGTCCGCCGCCGTGCATCAAGGCTATATCGAGCCGCAGGCCTGTATCGTCAGCTACAAGCCGGATGCCCAGTCCACGATCTGGAGCAGCAGCCAGGGACAGTTCATGGTCCGCGGCCTGACCGCCACGATCACCGGCATGGCGACCGGCGACATCAAGGCCATCCCGGCCGAAATCGGCGGCGGGTTTGGCGGCAAGACCATCATCTATCTCGAACCGCTGGCGATGGTGCTGTCCAGGAAATGCGGCCGGCCGGTCAAGATGCAGAACAGCCGGGGCGACGTCTTCCACGCGACCGGGCCCGCGTCCGGCATGTCCGCGCATCTCAAGGTCAGCGTCACCAAGGACGGCAAGCTGACGGCGGTCGAAGGCGCCTACAACTTCCAAGCCGGCTGCTATCCGGGCTCGCCGGTCGGCCGCGCCTGTAGTTTTTCGTTCTCCTGCTACGACATCCCGAACGCCCACGTGAAGGGGCTGGACGTCGTTTCCAACCGCCCGAACGTCGCCGCCTATCGGGCGCCCGGCGCGCCGCAAGGCAACTATGTCTTCGAAGCGATTCTGGATGAGATCGCCGAAGAACTCGACATGGATCCGTGGGACCTGCGCCTGCGCAATGCGCTCGCCGCGGACAAGCCGACCATTTACGGCGCCAAGATCGGTGAGGCCGGCATCCACGAATGCATCGCTTCGGTCCGCGATCACCCCAATGCCCAGATCGAACTCGGGCCGAACCAGGGCCGCGGCATCGCCATCGGCTATTGGGGCAACGCGGGGGGCGAGTCCAGTGCCCAGCTCAGCATCAACGAGGACGGCACCGCGTTGGTGATCACCGGACATCCGGACATCGGCGGCAGCCGTGCCTCGATGGTCAACATCGTGGCCGAGAAATTGGGTATCGACTATCGCCAGGTCAGCGCACAGATCGGTGATACCAACAATGTCGGCATCAGCGCCGTCACGGGCGGCAGCCGCGTGACCTTCGCCGCCGGCATTGTGGTCAACGAGGCGACCGAGCAGGTCATCAATACCTTGATGACCCGGGCGGCCGGCATTTGGGGCATCGATGTGGAAGCCGTCGAATGGCGCGATGGCGCGGCGCATCCGGCCGGCCCGAACGCCGGTGAGTTCGATCCCCTCACCCTGCCGGAACTGGCGGCGAAGGCGGTGGCGACCGGCGGGCCGATCCTGGCGACCGTGTCGAAGAACACGGTCGGGCACATGGGCGTGGTCGGCGCGCATATGGTCGATGTCGAAGTCGACCCGGATACCGGGCACGTCAAGATCCTGCGCTACACTGCCAGCCAGGACGTCGGCCGGGCGATCCATCCGTCCTATGTCGAAGGCCAGATCCAGGGCGGCGTCGCCCAGGGCATCGGCTGGGCGTTGGACGAGGAGTTCATCTACGACAAGAACGGTCGCCTGGATAACGCCAGCTTCCTCGATTATCGCATGCCGGTCGCCTCCGACCTGCCGACGATCGACGCGGTGATGGTCGAAGTTCCCAACCCGCAGCATCCCCACGGCGTGAAGGGCGTCGGCGAAATTCCGCTGGTACCGGCCCTGGCGGCGATTGCCAACGCGATTGCCGACGCCAGCGGCAAACGCCTCTATGAACTGCCGATGTCGCCGCCCAAAGTGTTGGAGGCGCTGGGTGAATAACATCGACCAGGCGGCCGTCGAGGCCGACTGAAAGGCAAGCGATGAGGGGCGCTCCACTCAACTGGGGCGCCCCGTTTTCTTTGAGGGGCGGGTTTCTCCGCCGGCCTTCACGCGCGTAGGGCTTTCAACGACGCGGAGAGGCGGCGCCCCTCACCATTCGTCGGAGATGGCGCGGAAGACGAAGATCAGGAAGAAGCCGGCGACGAACCCGCCGATATGCGCCCACCAGGCGACACCCGTCATGGCCGCGTCGGTGAGCGCGGCGAACGTCAACTGCAGGGCGATCCAGACGGTGATGAACAGGACCGCCGGCAGCCGCACGGGCCAGACGACGAAGCCGAGCAGCAGCAACACGCGAATACGCGACGTCGGATAGAGCAGGATATAGGCGCCCATTACGCCGGCGAGCGCCCCGCTCGCCCCCACCATCGGAACCGTCGACTCGATCGAGGCTACCGCATGGCTCATCGTGCCGACGACGCCGCAGATCACATAGAAGATGATGAAGTTGAGCGGCCCCAGCACATCTTCCAGCGCCCGGCCGAAAATCCACAGCACCAGCATGTTGGAGAGGAAGTGCCCCCAGCCGCCATGCAGAAACATCGAGGTCAGAATCGTGAGGAATGGCGGGATGACGGCAAATTCCGGGTTTGGCGCCTCGACACCGAACAGGGTTGCCGGAACGGTGCCGAAGGCGAACACGATCCAGCCGGCCTTGGGCAGAAAGACCTGGCACATGAACACCATCCAGCAGATCAGGATCGCCACGATGGTGAAATAGGGAAACCGCTGCGTCTCGAGATCGGCGTGCAGAGTGTGAATCGGCATGCAAAACTGACCCACTTTGGTGGGTTATGAGCGGTAAGAATTGACCCACCTGGAACGCTAGCATCCGCACGGAACAGTGCGGAGGAAAGAGCAGGTGGTATTGATGGAAAGCGTATTGAAGATCCGACGTTGGATATTACGGGAGGGTCGGAGTATCCGATCTGTATCTCGTCAGACTGGTTTGTCGCGGAACACGATTAAGAAGTATCTGAAGGACGGCGATCCACCGAGCTATCAGCGGCGCGTTTCACCCGTCCGGCGTAAGCTTAGCGATGGCTTCGCCAGCCGGCTTCGGGCGCTCTTTGAGCAGGACCTGGGGCGCCCGCGCCGTGAGCGCCGGACGGCCAAGAAGCTTTATGAGCAGCTTGTGTCGGAAGGCTATAGCGGATCCTACTCGACGGTTCAGAGGTTTGTCCGCGACCTGAAGCGTTCTGGCGCCGGATCGGGGGATGCGTTCATTCCGTTGCACTTTACGGCAGGTGACGCGCTCCAGTTTGACTGGAGCACGGAATACGCTGTCCTGGGCGGTGTCGAGCAGAAGGTAAAGGTTGCCCACTTCCGCCTATGTCATAGCCGCAAGCCCTTTGTTGTTGCCTATCCCAGCGAATCTCAGGAGATGGTGCTGGACGCCTTTGCACGGGCGATGTCTTTCTATGGCGGCGTACCGCGCCGGGTGATCATCGACAACCCCAAGACGATGGTAACCTATGTTTCGCGCTCTAAGGACCGTGTGTTCCATCCGCGCTTTCTGGCGTTGATGAACCACTATGTGATGGAACCGGTTGCTTGCACACCCGCGGCGGGGTGGGAGAAGGGTCAGATTGAGAACCAGGTTGGGTTCCTGCGGGGACAGCTGTTTGCGCCCAAGCCCGCCTTTGACGATCTGGATGCGCTGAACGGCTGGTTGCGTCTGCGCTGCGAGGAATTGGCGAATCGCGCCCACCCCGAACAATCGGATCGCAAGATCTCGGACGTGTTCGCAGACGAGTGCGCCGAACTGCGTCCCCTGGGCCGGGCTTTTGACGGCTATGTTGAGAAGGCCGCTCGTGTCCGCTCTACCTGTCTGGTCCAATATGCCACCAATCGCTATAGCGTCCCCTCCCGGTTCGCCGGGGAGCTTGTCTCTCTGCGCGCCTATGCGGACCGGATCGTGGTTGTGTCAGGGCAGAATGTGATTGCCGAGCACAAGCGCCGCTTTACCCGCAACGCCAGCTATTTCGAGCCCTGGCATTACCTGCCCCTACTCGACCGCAAGCCCGGCGCGCTGAGAGATGGCGCGCCCTTTGTGGGTTGGCAATTGCCTGAGGCGATGCACCGGGTCAGGGCGCATTACATGGCCGGCAAAGGCGGGGACCGGGAGTTTGTCGATCTGCTCCTGCTGGCCCAGGATCACGGGATCGAGGTGGTCGAGATAGCCTGTGAACTGGCCGTGGAGCAGAACACGCTGCGCCTTCCGGCCATCATCAATCTGATCAACCAACTGGTGGAGCCGGTCATCGCGCCATGGGGCGAGAGCCACGCCTATCCGCAACTGACCTTGCGGCCCGAAGCGGACTGCAAGCGCTATGAGACGCTGTGCGTTGCCGGGGAGGCCGTCGCATGAAAGCTTTGATAGACCAACTGATCGCCCTGAGGCTGTATGGAATGGCGGCTTGCGCCGAAGCTTTGCTGGCCGCGCGCAAGCCGCCAAGTCTGACCACTGCGATAAAGCAACTGATCGACGCCGAGACTGTAGAGCGCCGGGTGCGCTCTATCCAGCACCAAATGCGGGCCTCGAAGTTCCCCCACCATAAGGACTTCGCCACTTTCGATTACGGCCTAGCCGCCGTCACCCAAGCGCAAATCGACCCCTTCTGCTCAGGGCAGTTCACCCAGGAGGCCCACAACCTCATTCTGGTGGGCGGAACCGGTACGGGCAAAACCCACATCGCCATTGCTCTGGGGACGCTGTTGATCAATCAGGGAAAGAAGGTCCGTTTCTTCAACGCCGTCGATCTGATCAATGCGCTGATCAAGGAACAGGCCGAAGGCAACGCCGGCAAGATCATCCGGCAACTGACGGCCATGGATTGCGTCATCATCGACGAACTGGGCTATATCCCATTCCCCAAATCCGGCGGTGCGCTCTTGTTCCACCTGATCAGCAAACTCTATGAGAAGACCAGCGTCATCATCACCACCAATCTGGAGTTCGGGGAATGGGTCTCCGTCTTCGGAGATGCAAAAATGACAACCGCGTTGCTGGATCGTGTAACGCATCACTGCGCAATCATCGAAACAGGCAACATGTCTTACCGCTTCGCACAAAGCAAACAGCGACGACAAAAGTAGCCGCCCTGTAAGCAAAGCCCCAGGCTGATCCGCTATATGGAGCCAATCAGCCTGGGGGCTTTCATCGCAAAGGCGGGCAAATCAAAACGGGTCCTGTACAGATTGTTCTGCAAAAGGGGTTTCGTAGCTGGGGCACAAGTCCGGGCCGATGGGGTGGATGAGCTGCCTCCGGCTGGTCCGGGCTCTCGCGATCGAAATCCATGAGGACTGGCTGGATGCCAACCGCTAGCTCAACATGATCCATCTCAAGGAGAGCAAAAGCGAACGCATCCAGAAAGCCGCCTGACGGCGGCTCGGCATGCCTGGCGCTCCGAGCAATCGAAATCTCCGCGCCAGGCATGCCGGTGGCCCTCATCGGCAGCCATGACAAACTTGCAGAACAGTCTGGACACTACTTCAAAAGCTCATTGCCACTTCAAGAACCCCACCTGATCCCCACGTTCCGCCGCCGGCCCGGTTGTCCCGGTGGGCCCACAGGCCCCTCCCACGCGGCTTCGCTCCGCGTAACGCAAAGCGCTACACGAAGCCGCGCGGGGCCCTCCCGTGGACTACCGGGACAACCTCCGTCGAAGCAAGGGGGGGGGGTCAATTTTGCACGCCGATAGGGGGTCAGAATTAAATGCTGATTGACACCGAGGATACAGCCATGTTGAACCTGAACCGCGCCACGCTCATCGGCCATGTCGGCCGCGATCCCGAGATCCGCCACACCCAGGCTGGCGACCCGGTCGCCCACTTCTCGCTGGCCACCACCGAGACCTGGCGGCGCGGCGAGACCCGCGAGAGCCATACCGAATGGCACCGCGTCACCGCCTTCGGGCCGCTGGCCGAGCTCGTCGCCGCCCGCGTCCGCCGCGGCGCGGCGCTCTATGTCGAGGGCCGCATCCGTCATCGTGAGTACACGGACCGGGACGGCAACGCCCGCACCGCGCACGAGATCCATCTCGCCGGACCCCGGGCCCAGCTCAACATCCTCGCCGGGGGCGCCGAGGCCGCCGGGGAGGCTGCCGGGGAAACTTCCGGGACCGGTGACACCGGCCAGGGCGACGGCACGGGCGAAACGACCGGCGGCGAGGGGGCCGGCCAGGAGACCGGCGCATGATCGAACCGGTTCTTCCCCTGCTCCTGGGCATCGCCGTCCTGCTCTGCGGTCTCGCCGCCCCGCCCGCCGGGGCCCTCTACCGCCGGCTGATGCCCAGCTCCGCGCCCCTCCTTCGCCCCGCCATCGCGCTCGCCTGCGCGGATTGGAGCACCGGCGCCCTCCTCGGCGCCCTCGTCCTCGCGGTATACCCCGACAACGGCCCCTGGACCGCAAGCGGCCTCGCCGCCGTCGCCGCCGCCGCGATCTTCACCGCGATTCCCGCCATCGCCATCGCCCGCACTTGGCTCGGCCGACGGTATCTGCCCGCCGCCCTGCACGGCGGTTTTACGACGAGCCTCCTGCAAACCGGGATCCCCGTCGTTCTCTTCGCCATCCCCGCCGGCCTCGTCGTCGTCCTCTCGCCCGTCCTGCACACCGCGACCACCCCGATCGCCATCTCCCTGCTCGTCACCGACGGCTCGATCTACATCCTCGCCCACGTCGGCTTCACCCTCCATGGCGCCGCCCGCCGGGGAAAACGCCGCGAACCCGCGGCCACCATGGCTTCGCCGAAAGGAAACCCTCGCCCATGACAGCCCCGATTCGCGCCTACGCCATCATCGCCCTCTTCACGGCCAGCCTCGCGCTCGTTGCCAGCCCCACATTGGCCGCCGGGGACCCGCCCGCGCGCCACGCCTGCGAACCCGCCGTCGCCAGCGCCCTCGACGAGGCCGCCCGCGCCGGCGTCGCGGCCGAACTCGTCACCATCCGCCATCCCACGCGCGGTATCCGCCAGCCCCAGTCCCTCTTCGACTTCTCCTGCATCGAACGGCTCTTCGACTACCGCGCCTTCAACATCCACTTCAGTCCCGAGCGCGCCCTCGACCAGCTGCTCGGCATCGTCAACCGCAAGATCTGCCGCGCCGCCCGACAGGCCTACGCCGAGGCCATCGGACGCCCCCTCGACGCCGCCATCTATACCGACGACCTGCCCCGCGGCCTGCCCGGCGTCGATCTCCGCCATCCCGGCGGCAACATCCTCGACGATATCGGTAAGACGCCCAGCGGCGGCCACGGTAGCTACGGAGATATCCTGGGGGTGGAAAAATGACACACCCGATCCTCGATAGTCCCGCGGCGGCGGCCGGGAAAGGGCCGGTAAGGGGAAGGGGGCGGGGCGGGCGCGGGCTCGGCCGCGTCCTTTCCAAGGCGTTGCCCAGGGCCATCATGGTCCTCGTGATCCTGCTGGCGCTGGCTGGGCTCGCCCGGCTGCTCTTGCCCGGCGAGGCCAAGGCCCATTCCTGCGCGCGGACCTGGACCGTGAAGGGCGAGGCCAGCCGGGTGATCTCCAGCGTCAACGGACGGCTCGCCCGCATGGAGGCCACCATCGCCGAGGCGCTGCGCCGCCAGACCGGGCAGCAGTCGGGCTATACCGCCAAGTCCGCCCGCGCCATCGCCGGCGCGATCGACACCCAGACCCGCCTGCACGCCCAGACCGCCCGCGAGGCCGCCGAGGTCCGCGCCATCCAGGCCCGCCGCCCGAGCCGTGCCGCCTGCCGAACCGTCACCGGCCTCAAGGGCCTCGCCCCGGCCCGCGCCACCGAAGAGGCCCACGCCGCCCGCGCCGCCTCGGCCGAGCGACGGCGACACCCCACGCCGGGCGACGGATCCGCCCGGGATCCCGACAGCGAGCGCTTCCGCCATCTCGCCGCCCGCCATGACCGTGGCGCCGACCTGGCGCCCGCCGGGCTGTTCGACGCCGCCACGCTCGCCACCCCGGAACAGCGCGACGCCGCCCGCGAGCTCGCCCGCAATCTCGCCGCCCCCCTGGTCCACGCGGCCGCGCCGTTGGCCGCCGCCGATACCGCCGCCGAACGCCGCCGCGCCCTCCAGGCCCGCGCCACCGGGGCCCGCGACGCGCTCGCCATCGACTACTTCACCGCCGCCCAGGCCCGCCGCGTCCCCGTCCCCGGCGCCGCCGGAGAGGCCCTCGCCCGCTGGGCCGGCGCCATCGCCCCCGGGTCCGCCCGCCAAGCCGGCGAATCCCCGAGCCGGCACGAGCTGTTGCAGCTGCTCGCCGCCCGGCGCTTCGAGGACCCGGCCTGGTTCGTCGGCCTGCAAGCCATGTCCGAGGCCAACCTGCTGCGCGAGCTGGTCGTCCTGCAGGCGATCTCCTCGATGCTCGACTGGGAACGCTACCGCCTCGACGAACGGCGCGGCGCCCTGGAGGCCGCCCGTCTCGCCGGCGACCTCGACCGCCACCGCCGCGATCCCCGCCTCGCCGCCACGCCGACCCCGCCCGAGTGAGAGACCGACATGCGCGCCCTCCGCTTCTTTCTCGACCCCCGGCCCGCCGGCACACCCGGCGCGGTACGCCGCCAGTTCCACCGCCTTGCCGGCGGCGTCTTGGGGCCGGGAAGGAAGGAATGGGGAGATCGTCCGGACGGCTCCCGGAGAACGGCCCTGGCGGCGCCCGGGTGGCTCGCCGGCCTGTTGGCGCTCTGCCTGCTTCTCGCGTTGCCGGCGCTGGCCCAGGGCATACCGTCCGGCCTGTTCGACGGCGCCCGCGACGCCGGCGCCCGCGACCTGCTCGCCGTACTCGATCGGCCGCGCGGCGCGCTCGCCGCCATGCTGTTCGCCTACAACACCACCCTGCTCGCCCTCGCCGGCGCCCTGCTGCTCTGGCACGCCGCCGCGGCGCTGGTCGACACCGCCCGCGAGGGCCGGATCCGCCCCGGCCTCTGGGCCGCACTCCGCATCACCGTCGCCCTCGCCCTGATGGCCCCGCTCGGCCACGGCATGAACGCCGCCCAGCACTTGACCCTGCGTCTCGCCCACCTCGGCGCCGACTTCGCCGCCGCCGTCTGGACCCCCTTCGCCGACGAGGTCCTGGCCAAGGGCAAGCCGCTCGCCCCCCACATCGCCGAGCGCGCCGCCCGCGCCACCCTGGTCCGCCTGCTCCTCGTCGAGACCTGCCGCCACGCCGCCGACGGCGCGGCGCGGGCCGCCGGCGACGGCAACGCCATCCGCCTGCGCCCCGCCACCCGCGGGGGACGCCTCGCCGCGCTGCACTACGACGGCAACGGCGGCGGACGGCCCCGTGACCTCTGCGGCGCCATCCACTACGCGACGCCCAGGGGCACTGGCGCCGGCGGGGCCGCCGCCGCCGAGGCCCACCGCGCCGCGCTCGAGGCGCTGAGGCCCCGCATCGCCAGGCTCGCCGCCAGCCTCGCCGCCCACCATGTCCCCGGAACCCCCCAGCACGGCCAGCCGCTCGCCGGCCTCGAACAACGCCTTGCCGCTGCCCGCCTCGCCGAGGATCATGCCGCGAGGTTGCAGCCCGCCCTCGAACGCGCGCTCGCCGCCGAGCACACCGCCCGCCAGGCCGCCGCCCGGGAGGCCGCCGGCGCCGGCTGGCTCCAGGCCGCCACCGTCTTCAACACGCTCGCGGCGCGCACCGGCGCCTTCCGCGCCGCCGCCACCCGGCTGCCCGAGATCGCCTTGCCCCGCGCCAACCTCGCCACCTGGTCGCTGGCCGCCGATAGCGCCGTCAAGGCCGTCGCCCGCAACCTGCAAGCCACCTCCGACTGGCCGCTGCCGCTCGCCACCGCCAGCCTCGGCCCGATCGGCGCGCCCCCGCGCGGCGACGGCGAGGGCCGCGGCCTGCTCGACATCGTCGACCTCGAAAGCGTCACCATCGCCTCCGGCGACAATCCCATCCTCGACCTCGCCAGCCTCGGCCACGGCCTGATCGCCGCCGCGCTCGCCGCCATCGCCGCGCTCTCCGGCGTCGCCGCCGGCTCCAACCTGCTCGAAAGCGTCCCCCTCGTCGGACAGGGCCTCGACGCCTTCGAGGCCATCTGGTCCGTCGGCGACGCCTTCGTCTCCCTGATCCTCGCCGCCCTGCTCATCGCCGGCGCAACGCTCGCCTACATCCTCCCCGCCATCCCCTTCATCCGCTTTCTGTTCGCAACACTGGCCTGGCTGCTCAACCTCGCCGCCGCCCTGCTCGCCGTCACCGTGTTCTGCGCCGCCCATGTCTCCCGCGCCCAGGACAACAGCCTGATCCTTCCCGCGACACGAACCGGATGGCTGTTTCTCCCCGGCCTCGTCCTGCGCCCGCCGCTCATGCTGTTCGGCCTGATCCTCGGCTACCTCGTCACGCTCGCCGCCATGCGCCTGTTCAACGCCGCCTGGCTGCCCCAGATGCGCGACGCCGTCGGCGACGGCCTCGGACCCGTCGGCTACCTCGCCATGCTCTACCTCTACATCGTGATCGCCTACGCCCTCATCAACGGCGCCTTCAAGCTGATCGAGATCCTCCCCGCCGCCGCCCTCGAGTGGATCGGCGGGCGCGGCGAGGCAGGCGGCGAGGCCGACCGCCTGACCAGCGCCGCCACCGCCGGCCTCGGACGGCTGGGCGCCTTGCGCGTCGGATCGCGCCGGGGCGGGCGGAACACCCCCCTGCCGCCCGCGCCCTGAGCGCCGAAACGGAGACCGCCATCGCCATGACCCTATTCCCCCGCCTGGCGCTGTCTCTCGCCCTCGCTGCCGCCGGCCTCGCCTGGGCCGCCTACACGCTCGCCGCCGGACCACTGCCCGCCCCGCTCGCCGCCCTCGCCCTCGGCCTCGCCAGCGCCGCCAGCCTCGCCCTCCACATGACGCCGCGACGACGACGCCTGTTCGCCATCCGCGCGGCCGTCCACACGGGAGCGCTCGCCGTCGCCGTCGCCGCCGCCTGGGTCCACCTGGTCCAGCCCCTCCAGGCCACCGCCTCCCTCGACGGGCTGCTCCGCGCCGCCGCCGCTGGGGGCACCGTTGCATTGATCCTGCTGCCCGCCGCCCCGCTCGCGGGCCTGCTCGCCGCCTGGTTCTGCCTCGACACCCTGCTCACCCTGCCCCACGCGCTCCGGGGCCGCGGCCGCAAGCGGGCCGAGAGCGAGCTGCACGGCGCCTCCCGCCTGCTCGCGCGCCGCCACCTCCACCGCCTCGCTCGCGCCCCCGGGCCGATCCTCGGCCAAGCCGGACGCCGCACGGGCGCGCCCCTCGTCGCCTGGCCGCTCGAAGGCTCCGCCCTCACGCTCGCTCCACCGCGAACCGGCAAGGGCGCCCTCATCGCCCTCAATCTGCTCGCTCCCAATAACCGGGGCCTCGCCGGGCCCACCGTCACCATCGATCCCCGGGGCGAACTCTGGTGCGTCGCCGCCCGGCGGCGCCGCGAGCTCGGCCGCCAGCCGATCCTGCTCGACCCCTTCGGCCTGGTCCAGGACCACGAAGCCGCCTTCGGCGAGCGGCTGCACCTGCCCGACACGGTAGGTGCCACCTACAACCCCCTCGACTTCATCCGCGACGACGACGCCCACGCGGTGCGCGACATCAACGTGCTGCTCGACGCCCTGCTGACCCCGCCGCCCGACGGCGCGCACCAGAACAGCCGGCACTTCTACGAAAGCGCGCGGGCCATCGTCGCCGGCTATATTGCGGATTTCGGTAGTTCCGGACGGCGGTTTCAGTAAGTCCTGGCCACCGATTTCATAAAGTCCCGGCCGGTTCCGGGAGTTTGGCTTCGGGTGCCTTGTTGCCGTCAGTCGGGATTGTTTTCCGTTGTGGTTGGCTGGGTCAAGTCGGTCGTCGATTTCTTCTTTCGCATGCTGTCGCCTTTCAAGCCGATGCGGTGGGCGTTGTGGATGACGCGGTCGAGGATGGCGTCGGCGATGGTGGCCTCGCCGATCAGGTCGTGCCAGGCGGTCACGGGGATCTGCGCGGTGATGAGGGTTGAGCGTCGGTGGTATCGTTCCTCGCAGATTTCCAGGAGATCGAGGCGCTGGCGGTCGGTCAGGCCATGGGTTCCCCAGTCGTCGAGGACGAGCAGCTGGACCCGGGCGAGGCGGTCGATCAGGCGGGGCAGCCGGCCGTCGAGGCGGGCCATGGCGAGGTCCTCGAAGAGCCTGGGCATGCGGACGTAGAGGACGGAATGATCGAGCCTGGCGGCCTGATGGGCGATGGCACAGGCGAGCCATGTCTTGCCGGTTCCGGTCTGGCCGGTGACGATGAGGTTCTCGTGTGCCTTGAGCCAGACGCCCTGGGCGAGAGAGAGGACGGCGCGGCGGTCGAGGCCTCGTTCGGCGGCGAAGTCGATGTCCTCGATGCAGGCCTCGGGGAAGCGTAGCCTGGCCTGTCTGAGGCGGTTGGCGAGGCGCTTGTCGGCGCGGGTGGCGGCCTCGCGGTCGAGCATGAGGGCGAGCCAGTCCTCGCGGTTCAATTCCGATGATTGGCCTCGCTCGGCCATGTCGCGGTAAGCCTCTGCCATGCCCTTGAAGCCGAGGGCCTGCATCTGGTCGAGGGTCGGGTGTGTCAGCATGAGGTGTCTTCTCCTGGTTATCGGTAGTAGCCGGGGCCGCGGATGTTGGTGTGTGGCGGCAGCGGCAGAAGCGGTTCGCGCTCGGGGCGTGTGCGATCGAGGCCGGACTTGAGGATGGCGGCGAGCGATGAGTAGCTGGTCGTGTTGATGGTGAGCGCGCGTGCGCAGGCGGCCTCGACGCGTTCCGGTTCGTATCGGCGGGCGAGCGACAAGACGCCCATGGCGCTGCGATAGCCTTGCTCGGGATGGGGCCGATCGCGGATCATCCGCTCGACCAGGAGGGCGGCGTTGGGGCCGATGCGGCTGGCCTGGTCGATCAGGCTTTGTGGCGTTCGCTCGGCATAGCGCTGGTGCGCCTTGGGCATGTGGGCCGGGATCGTGGCATGGCCGCCATGCGGTGAGCGGCGGAGATGGCTGGCGACGCGCTTGTGGTTGTGGAAGATCTCGACCGTGCGGTGAGTGAGCCGGACTTGGACCTTGCGGCCGATCAGGCCGTGCGGCACGGAGTAGAAGCTGCGCTCGACGTCGACGTGATAGTCGGAATGGACCTTGGCGGTCTTCCATTCGGCATATTCGAAGGGCGTCGTCGGCAGGGGTGCCAGGGCCTCGCGCTCGATGGCCTCGAACATCTGGCGCCGGCTCTTTCCAAGGTTGCGCATGGGCCGCTCGTTGAGCTCCTCGAGGAGGTCGCGGATCGCCCGGTTGAGCTGGTCGAGGGAGAAGAAGCGCGTATTGCGCAGTCTTGCCAGGATCCAGCGCTCGACGACCTGGACGGCGACTTCGACCTTGGCCTTGTCGCGCGGCTTGCGGACCCGGGTCGGCAGGACGGTGGTGTCGTAGTGCTCGGCGAGCGCGGCGAAGGTCGGGTTGAGGGTCGGCTCGAACCAGAGCGGCTTGGCGACGCCGGCCTTGAGGTTATCGCAGACGATGCTCTTGGGCACGCCGCCGAAGTAGGCGAGCGCCCGGCATTGTCCGGCGACCCAGTCGGGCAGGCGCTGGGTCAGGCTGGCGGTGGCGAAGGTGAGCGAGGAAGCGCCCAGCACGGCGACGAAGATCTGCGCGTCGTGCACCTCGCCGGTCTCGGGGTCGACGATGTCCACCGTCTGGCCGGCATAATCGGTCTGCATGACCGCACCGGCCTCGTGGCGGTTGCGCCAGGTGGCGCCGGTGCGCCGCTTGAACGCCGTGAAGGCTTCGCAGAACCAGGTGTAGCCGTAGCCATCGGGATGTGAGGCGCGGTATTCCTGCCAGAGCAGGGTCAGCGTCACCCCCTTGCGCTTCAGCTCGGCCGCGACCGTCGGCCAGTGCGGCTCGCACCTGTCGCGCGGGGGCCGGCCCATGCGGCGGAACAGCGTCTCTTGCAGGACCGCGTCGTCCTCGTATTCCGCCGGCAGCGGCCAGGCGGTAAGGCCGACCTCGCGGGCCCGCAGCAAATAGGTCGACACTGTCGTCTTGGAGACCTTCAGCCGTTCCGCCACCTCTCGCGCCGAGAGGCCTTGGTCATGCGTCAGCCGCAGGATCGTTCGTGCATCTCTCACCGTCGTTCGTCTCGTCTGCTTCCGTCTGGGCATGTCCCCTCCCGGCAAAAGCCAAGAGGTAGACGCCGAGACGGCGCACCCGAAAGCTGAACTCAGATCGCCCCGTGATGCTGTCCGGGACTTTCCGGAATCACTGGCCGCGACTTACTGAAATCTCTGGCCAGGACTTTCCGTAATCGGTGTCCGGGACTTTCCGAAACGCGCAGCTATATCGCCTGGGTCCGCTTCCAGGAACCGCGATCCCGCCGGAACCTGGCCCGGGTCCACGAGCTGCTCTCCGCCACGCCCGAGGGCCGCAAGGGCTTCGAGCTCCGGGTCCATGGCACCAAACCCTTCGCCGGCGGGCTCGCCCATCTGGCGGCGCGGCGCCAGGCCGAGACCGGCAAGGAGGAAGGCGGCTCCACCTTCACCACCGTCGCCAACCAGCTCGCCTTCATGGCCTATCCCGAGCTCGTGCGGCACACGGCGGCCTCCAGCTTCGATCCGCTGGACCTGGCGGACGGGAACACCGATCTCTTCGTCGTCGCGCCGGAGGACACCATCGAGCACGTCAAGGGCTGGCTGCGCCTGTGGGTCGCCATCCCCACCGCCGTCGCCGCGATGAGCCCCCTGGCGCGCGACCTCACCATCGTCATCGACGAAATGCCCCGGCTCGGCTACCTGAAGCCGGTGATGGACGGCTACACCATGGCCGCCGGCAAGGGCGTCCACTTCTGGGGCTTCGCGCAATCGCTCTCGGCGCTGGAGAGCAGCTGGGGCCGTAACCACCGGCGCACCCTCATGGACCTCGCCGAGGTGGTGCAGATCCTCGGCCTGCCGCGCGGCGATCCCGACGGCGCCGACACGCTCTCCAAGGCGATCGGCACCGCCAGCTACGAGAGCCTGACCGAGACCAGCTCCGGCAGCATCCAGCCGAGCGGGCCGATCGAGAGCGCGGCCCGCACCCAGGCCGGCGACAGCCGCGCCGCCGTCGCCCAGCGCCTGGTCACCGCCGACGACCTGATGCGCCTCGGACCGGACGAGCAGTATGTGCTGGCCGCCGCCAAGCAACTGCCCCGCGACGCGCTTCACCTCGACCACGCCCGTTACTGGGAGCGCCCCGACAGCAGCGATCTCGCCGATCCCAATCCCTTCGTCATCCGCAAGCACGACGCGGCGAAGGCCGGCGCCGGGCCGCGCCTGGACCTGGAGGCCGCGACGCCATGACCGATGCCGAAAAGACACACCCCGCCGTCGAGCTCGACCTCGCCGTGCCGGTGCAAGGGGACCAGCCGGCGGCCCCGAGAGACGAGCAAGAGCCGGCTGGCGCCGCGCCCCGGGACGAGAACGATCTCCTCGACCCGGGACTGGACCGCTACATCGAGATGTACGCGAGCATCGACGCCACGGCCCGGGACGTCGCGCCCAGCGACGAGCCCCACACGCCGCCGGCCCCGCCCGAGCCCGCCGCCGGCCCGGATCCGGCCACATCCCCGACGGGTGGCGATTCCCCCCACCCGGTCGTCGACGCCCGCGCCGTACCCGGCGAGGCGGTCGAAACGGCGCCACCGGCCACCACCACTGCCGCCCCGGACGCCGTCGAAGCCCCCGTCGAGGCCTCCACCACGCCGGCGCCCGAAACGAGGACGCCGGCGCCCAGCGCCACGCCGCCGGCCGTCGAGCGCGACCCGGAGGCCGCCACCACCGTCAAAAGCGACCCGCCCCCGGGACAAGACGATCCCACCGCCGGCGATCCCGAAACCGAGCCGTGCGCCCCCACCGCGCCCGAGACCGTGGCGCCGGGCCAAACCCCCGCCGCCGCGCAGGCCGCCGCCGAGCAGGCCATCGCCACCGCCCGGGCCCTGCACCGCGACTTGAACACGCACATCGCCGACCTCCGCCGCTGGCGCGAGCTCGACGCGCGGCGCCGGCGCCGCTGGCGCGCGCTCGCCACCGGCTTCGTGGTCCCCGTCCTCCTGCTGCTCGGCCCGCTGCTCGGCCTGTTGCTCCAGCACCAGTTCGAGCTCCTCCCGCCCGACGGCCCCGACGGCGGCTGGCCCGATCATGTCTGGAACCGCCATGGCCGCGCCGTCGTCGAGTGCGCCCTCCAAGCCAACCAGGCCAAGGGTAACCGGGGCAAAAGGCCGGGCCTGGGGACGGGGGGATCTGGCCTGGGTATAGGGGTGAGTCTCAACGGCCACATCTTGTGAGGCTTCCGCGTCAAGTGACCAGATATCGATGTTCGCGGCGGGAGGTCTGTGATTCGATCCCGTCATGGCCGAATCGCTTCCGGATCTCGACGATCTTGATGTCGCCGCCCTGAAGGCGCTGGTTCTGACGCTGCTTGAGGAGCAGGCGGCCCTGCGTGCCGAGAACGCGACATTGCGCGAAGAGATCCGCCGTCTCAAAGGCCTTTCCGGGCCACCGGATATCAAGCCGAGCGGCATGGACAAGCAGGCCGTATCCCGGGGCCGGACGGGGCGGAAGGCGGGACGGCGGGCCAAGAAGGGCCGGGTTCCCATCGACGAGAGGCGGATCGTCCGGGCCGCCGTGCCGGCGGGCTCGCGCTTCAAGGGCTATGAAGACTATCTGGTTCAGGACCTGCTCTGCCGGCCGAACACTGTCCTGTTACGCCGCGAGCGCTGGCTGACGCCCGAGGGGGCCACGATCGTGGCGCCGCTGCCGGCGGGGACGCGCGGCCACTTCGGCCCGGCGCTCAGGCGTTTCGTGCTGGCGCTCTATCATGGCGGCCAGACCAGCGCGGAGCGCTTGGCGCGGCTCTTGGACGACCTCGGCATCAAGATCTCCAAGCGCCAGGTGGTGCGGTTGTTGAACGAGGGCCATGACGGCTTCGTCGCCGAGGGCGAGGCGGTGCTGCGCGCCGGCCTGGAGACGGCGCCCTGGATCAGCGTCGACGATACCGGCGCCCGCCACGCCAACCGCAACGGGGTGACGAGCGGGATCGGCAACGACGCCTTCGCTTGGTTCGCCACGACGTTTTCCAAGAGCCGCTTGAACTTCCTGGAACGGCTGCGGGCCGGCCACGCGGACTATGTGCTCAATGCCGCCGCCTTCGCCTACATGGCCGAGCGCGACCTGGCCGCATCGGTGATCGCCCGTCTGGCCGAGGGCTGCCCGCGGCGCTTCACCAACGAAGATGCCTGGCTGGCCCACCTGGGGCGGCTCGCCATCACCGGGCACGGGGACGGGCGCGGGGCCGCGCGGACCGCCACCGAGGGGGCGCTGTGGGGCGCCATCGCCGCGCACGGCCTGCTCAGGGGCACGGCCGCGGGCGCCTGCGTCGTCCTGAGTGACGATGCTGGCCAGTTCAACGTCGGCCGCCACGCGCTCTGCTGGGTCCATGCGGAGCGCTTGATCCACAAGCTGATGACCTTCTCCCGGAGCCAGCGGCGCGAGAAGGAACACATCCAGGCACGGCTCTGGCAACTCTACGCCGATCTCAAAGCCTATCGCGAAAGGCCGGCGCCAGGACGGCGGGCCCACCTGGCATGCCGCTTCGATGCGCTCTTCGCGACCAAGACCGGATTCCTCCGCCTCGACCGGCTCCTGGCTCGCCTGCATGCCAACCGCGACGAACTGCTCGTCGTCCTCGACCGCCCGGAGGTCCCGCTCAACACCAACGGCGCGGAACGCGACATCCGCGCCATGGTCACAAGGCGAAAATTCTCCGGCGGCACACGCTCCGAGGACGGCAAGCAGGCCCGAGACACATTCCTCGGCCTCTACAAGACCTGCCAGAAACTTGGCCTCTCCTTCTGGGATTATCTCGGCGACCGCCTCAAGGTCCCCGGCGCCCCACCCGTGCCCCCACTGCCGATCCTCGTCAGACAACGCTGCATCGAAATGGCTTGACCGCCCGGGGTTTTGCCCCTGTTACGGCCAAGGCCCCCGTCGCCTGCCACCTCACCGTCCAGCCGACCCAATGATCCCGGAAAGCGATCCCGCCATGCCTCGTAACCCGCCCACGCCCCTCGCCCTGCTCGCCCGGCTCTGCGGCATGACCTTGCTCGAGGTCTCGGAGCTGACGGACACCAGCCATAATGCCGTGCGCTCCTGGGCATGCGGGCGGCGGGAGACACCTTACAGCACACTTCTCCAACTGGCCGAGCAGCACCGGCGGATCCAGGAGATCGCCGCGCGGACCATCGCCGCGCAGCTCGAACGCCTCGACGGGACGCCGGCCGACGCCACCGCGCTGCGCCTCCGCCTCGCCACGAGCGACCACCAGGCCCAGGCGCTCGGCTATCCCAACCTCGCCGCCCAGCGTGCCGTCCTCGCCCACGCCGCCGCCGCCCTCGTGCTCAAGAACCGTTCCGTCGCCGTCGCCTTCCAAGAGCCGGACCCCCCGGCAGGCGGCGCCCAGATACCTGAAACGCAAGACCCCGGGACCGGGACCTGACGGCCCGGTTTGCAAACCCCTCCGGAATCCTCCGGACCCCCGGCCACAGGGTTGGCCACCATAGGAGAACGACCATCATGCGAAAGACCTCCCTCATCGCCCTCACCGCCGCGCTACTGGCCAGCGCCCCCGTCCATGCCGAGCCGGCCCAGGGCTGGTACGCCTCGCTCAACGGCGGATTGGCGCTGACAAGCGACCAATCGGAGTCGGACGACTATATCGATATTGAGGACATTGGCAGAGTCCCCGGCGCCAGCGCATTCGAATTCCACAAGGGATATGCGCTGGACGGAACCGTCGGCTATGACTTCAATCCCTTCCGCGTCGAAGGAGAGCTGTCCTGGCGAAAGGCCGACGTCGACAAAGGACGGTTTTCATCAAAAGGTTTCTCGGTCGGCAACATCACTTATGACAGCAACTCGACCCCCATTGAAGGCGAGTACTCGTCGCTCGGCCTGATGGTGAACGGCTGGTATGACCTCCACACGGGAAGCCGCTGGACGCCGTTCATCGGCGGTGGCATCGGCGCCGCCAGGATCAAAAGCAAAGTAAAGGGGCACTTCACGCTCCTCAACGGCGACTCATATCGACTGGATGGCACCGACACCGATTGGCAGTTGGCCTACCAGGCTGGGGCCGGGCTCGGCTACAAGCTGAACGAGAGCACGACCCTCCAGGCCCAGTACCGGTATTTCACCACCGAAGACGCCGGAATCGAGGACGGCGTTCACAACATGACCGTCGGCCTCCGCTATCGATTCTAGGCGGCAGCCCGGAGTTGTCCTCACTTCCCTTTACTGGCCCGCGCACGATCGCGCGGGCCACCTTCTCCGCGACCGGGAGACGCCGACACACATGACCCGAACCTCCAAGATCGAATGGACCGACACCACCTGGAACCCCGTCACCGGTTGCACCAAGATCAGCCCCGGCTGCGACCACTGCTACGCCGCACGCTTCGCCGAGCGCTGGCGCGGGGTGCCCGGCCATCCCTATGAACAAGGCTTCGATCTCCGCTTGCGGCCCGGCCTCCTCACGCAGCCGTTGTCGTGGAAGGCGCCGCGCATGATCTTCGTCAACTCCATGAGCGACCTCTTTCACAAGGCCGTGCCCCACAGCTTCATCGACCGGGTGTTCGAGACCATGGAGAGCGCCGACCGGCACGTCTATCAGGTCCTCACCAAGCGCTCCTCCACGATGCGCGATTACCTCCGCGCCCGCTACGGCCGTGGCGCGGTACCGTGGCACATCTGGCCCGGCGTCTCCGTCGAGAGCGCCGCCCAGAAGAGCCGCATCGCCCACCTCCGGGAGGTCGACAGCCAGGCCCGCTTCGTCTCCTTCGAGCCGCTGCTCGGGCCGATCGGCGAGATCGACCTCACGGACATTGTCTGGGCGATCGTCGGCGGCGAGAGCGGCCCGGATGCGCGGGCGATGCGGAAGGCCTGGGTTTGCGAGCTTCGCGACCAGTGCGTGCGCGACGGCGTGGCGTTTTTCTTCAAGCAATGGGGCGGGGCCCGCCCGACGTCGGGGGGGCGCCTGCTCGACGGCGTCGAGTGGAACCAATTCCCCGCGCCCCGCCACGCCCCGGACCAAGCCAGCAAGATCCGATAAGGAGAAGAAATCGACCCATGACCCCACGACCCCGCATTCCCGGCCTGTGCCTCGCCCTGTTCCTGTCCTGCATGGCGTTCCCCACCAGCGCCGCGCTCGGACAGGTCAGCGGCCCCGCGCGCGTCATAGACGGCGATACCCTCGAGATCGCCGGCCAGCGCCTTCGCCTGCACGGCATCGACGCGCCCGAGAGCCGGCAGACGTGCGCGCGCGAGGGTGTCACCTGGCTCTGCGGCAGCCAGGCCACGAAGACGCTCCGAGACCTGATCGGATCCAGCACGGTGACCTGCGATGACCAGGGCCGCGACCGCTGGGGCCGCCTCATATCCGTCTGCCATGTTGGAGCGACGAATCTCAACGCGGCGATGGTTTCCGCCGGGATGGCACTGGCCTACCAGCGATACAGCAAGAGGTTTCTGCCGCGGGAGGCCGAAGCGAAAGCAGCGCGCCGAGGGATGTGGGCAGGTCGCTTTGTCGAGCCCTGGCGCTGGCGCCGAGGCGCCCGGCTGACATCGCGTGCGGCAAACGACGACCAGACTGCTCGCGCTCGGGACTGCCGCATCAAGGGCAACATCTCGCGGAACGGCAAGATCTACCATGTCCCCGGCGGTCGGTATTACAGCCGGACCAAGATCAGCCCTTCCAAGGGTGAGCGTTGGTTCTGCACCGAGGGAGAGGCCCGGGCGGCGGGATGGCGGCGCTCGAAGCGGTGAAGGGCCGCGTCGTCTTTTGCAATGCGGCCGATCCGCCGCTCCCGGCGCCAACCCGCTTGCGCGGGCGGGAGTAAGAGGACGGCCGGGCGATGGGGGAGCGCGGCGCGCGGGAAGGCGGCAATCCGCCGCTATTGTCACAAGGGGGAGCTTGGCACGATGGGAAAGGTTATCCGCGTAAAGAACTGGGGCGACGCACACCCCGACCAAGATTTCGCCGCCGCGATACGCCGTCTTCCGCCACCGTTGCCCGTGGTCTCGAACGGCGCCGCTTGTCCCTGGTGCGGCGCTCTGCACGAGCGGATGACCATCGGCTGGAACAATTGCGAGCACTGCCCGCGCGCCTTCATGATCGGCCACCCGCCGGAGGGCGACCCCGACTTCATCCTCATGACCTTCGTTCCCTTTCCCTGGCAGGCCTTCCACGAGCTGGGAGGCCGTGCCGGCCTGCTCGACGACTGGACGCCGAACGCGGACCTGCGAGAGATCTATAACCAGATCGATACAATGCGGGCCGCTTGGCGCCCAGCGGGGGACGATCCGGAGCGATGAGCTCCGCGTTGACGAAAGGCGTGGTGCGCCCTGCCCGTAATCCTGGCCACGGGGACGGCGGCGGGCGCGCTGGGCGGCGACTCTCGGGCATCTTCCATGCGGAGCGGCCAAAAGGCGGTCGCATGCTGTCGGAACAGCTGGTCGGATGCGATCGGAATCGCCGGTCGGATGCGTCGGAATGCACGGCCAGCGGGAGAAAGAGGATAGCCAGGTCGAGGAGGAGGGCGAGCCGTGACGGAGAAGCGACCCGCGCGCCGGCGCCCACCACACGCGCCCGCCACACTCCACGTAACTTTTTGCCACCTCATTTGTGGCAGAAAGTTACGGGATCAATAGCCGTCAGTGATTTTTCCACCGCTCGGCCGCCGCCTTCCGCGCGATCTCCGACCTCTGTTCGGGCGTCAGCTTCGCGGCTCGAGCCTTTCCGCCCTTCTGCCCGAGCGCAACGGCGGCCTTGTCCTTGCCAGCGGTGAATGGCCGAATCGTCTTTTGCAATGTCGATCCTCGACGCCATGCGCCGCGGGATCGCGGGCAAGGCCGGCCTCGGCTGTTGGCTCGTACGCCAGGGCTTGGCGCTTGCCGCGCGGCGCTATTCGAGCCGCGGCGTTGCCGCCGAACAGGCCGCCCGCGCCACTAAGGCCAGACTCTGGCGCGGCGCCTTCGTCGCACCCTGGGACTGGCGGCGGGGAAAGCGGCTCGCGCGCTGAGTGGCCTCCAGCCGGCAACCGATCCGCCGCACCCGGCACCAGCCCGCTTGCGCACCGGCGGGAGTAAGAGGACGGCGGGGCGATGGGGGAGCGCGGGGAGAGGTCATTCGCCTATCGCCGCTAAAACGTATCGTTCCCAAGAGCCATTGGAGAGGCTATGTTATGCCCATGAGCGACAGCGCCGAAAGCATCTACGACACCCACGCGGCCGTGCGCCGGCTGAAAGAGGCCGGCATGCCGGAGCCGCAGGCCGAGGCCGTGGTCTCCGAGCAACACAACCTGATCCGCCATAATCTCGCGACCAAGGCCGATATCGAGACGGTGCGCGGCGAAATCGAGACCCTGCGCCTCGAAACCAAGGCTGAAATCGAGGCGGTTCGCGGCGATGTCGAAAAACTCCGGATCGAAACCAAGGCCGACATGCAGGCCCTGCATCTGGAGACGAACGCCGTCATCGAAGCCCTGCGTCAGGAGACCAAGGGTGAAATCGCGAGCGTCCGCGGCGAAATCGAGAATGTTCGCGCGGATGTCGAACGCCTCCGCCTGGAGACCAAGGCCGATATCGATCGTCTCCGACTGGAAACCAACGCGCGAATCGAGGACGTCCGCGCGGACGTCGAGAAACTCCGCCTGGAGACCAAGGCCAGCATTTCCAGCCTGAAGCTCGATCTTCTGAAGTGGAACGCCGGCATGCTGTTCACCACCACGGTCGCCATCGGCGGCATCGTTCTCGCCGCGCTGCGCCTGCTTCCCGTCTGAGGCCGCCCCGCCGCGCATTCCGTCCGGCATCCTTCTCGTAATTCACCGCCCACCACTTCCCGGCCCATGCAGGCCGCCGGCAGGCATTTCGCCGTCGGCGTCTTCCCCCCTGAACAACCACCCCATCGCCCGCTGGTAGCGCTCCCAGGCTGTGAATCGGCATGCAAAACTGACCCACTTTGGTGGGTTATGAGCGGTAAGAATTGACCCACCTGGAACGCTAGCATCCGCACGGAACAGTGCGGAGGAAAGAGCAGGTGGTATTGATGGAAAGCGTATTGAAGATCCGACGTTGGATATTACGGGAGGGTCGGAGTATCCGATCTGTATCTCGTCAGACTGGTTTGTCGCGGAACACGATTAAGAAGTATCTGAAGGACGGCGATCCACCGAGCTATCAGCGGCGCGTTTCACCCGTCCGGCGTAAGCTTAGCGATGGCTTCGCCAGCCGGCTTCGGGCGCTCTTTGAGCAGGACCTGGGGCGCCCGCGCCGTGAGCGCCGGACGGCCAAGAAGCTTTATGAGCAGCTTGTGTCGGAAGGCTATAGCGGATCCTACTCGACGGTTCAGAGGTTTGTCCGCGACCTGAAGCGTTCTGGCGCCGGATCGGGGGATGCGTTCATTCCGTTGCACTTTACGGCAGGTGACGCGCTCCAGTTTGACTGGAGCACGGAATACGCTGTCCTGGGCGGTGTCGAGCAGAAGGTAAAGGTTGCCCACTTCCGCCTATGTCATAGCCGCAAGCCCTTTGTTGTTGCCTATCCCAGCGAATCTCAGGAGATGGTGCTGGACGCCTTTGCACGGGCGATGTCTTTCTATGGCGGCGTACCGCGCCGGGTGATCATCGACAACCCCAAGACGATGGTAACCTATGTTTCGCGCTCTAAGGACCGTGTGTTCCATCCGCGCTTTCTGGCGTTGATGAACCACTATGTGATGGAACCGGTTGCTTGCACACCCGCGGCGGGGTGGGAGAAGGGTCAGATTGAGAACCAGGTTGGGTTCCTGCGGGGACAGCTGTTTGCGCCCAAGCCCGCCTTTGACGATCTGGATGCGCTGAACGGCTGGTTGCGTCTGCGCTGCGAGGAATTGGCGAATCGCGCCCACCCCGAACAATCGGATCGCAAGATCTCGGACGTGTTCGCAGACGAGTGCGCCGAACTGCGTCCCCTGGGCCGGGCTTTTGACGGCTATGTTGAGAAGGCCGCTCGTGTCCGCTCTACCTGTCTGGTCCAATATGCCACCAATCGCTATAGCGTCCCCTCCCGGTTCGCCGGGGAGCTTGTCTCTCTGCGCGCCTATGCGGACCGGATCGTGGTTGTGTCAGGGCAGAATGTGATTGCCGAGCACAAGCGCCGCTTTACCCGCAACGCCAGCTATTTCGAGCCCTGGCATTACCTGCCCCTACTCGACCGCAAGCCCGGCGCGCTGAGAGATGGCGCGCCCTTTGTGGGTTGGCAATTGCCTGAGGCGATGCACCGGGTCAGGGCGCATTACATGGCCGGCAAAGGCGGGGACCGGGAGTTTGTCGATCTGCTCCTGCTGGCCCAGGATCACGGGATCGAGGTGGTCGAGATAGCCTGTGAACTGGCCGTGGAGCAGAACACGCTGCGCCTTCCGGCCATCATCAATCTGATCAACCAACTGGTGGAGCCGGTCATCGCGCCATGGGGCGAGAGCCACGCCTATCCGCAACTGACCTTGCGGCCCGAAGCGGACTGCAAGCGCTATGAGACGCTGTGCGTTGCCGGGGAGGCCGTCGCATGAAAGCTTTGATAGACCAACTGATCGCCCTGAGGCTGTATGGAATGGCGGCTTGCGCCGAAGCTTTGCTGGCCGCGCGCAAGCCGCCAAGTCTGACCACTGCGATAAAGCAACTGATCGACGCCGAGACTGTAGAGCGCCGGGTGCGCTCTATCCAGCACCAAATGCGGGCCTCGAAGTTCCCCCACCATAAGGACTTCGCCACTTTCGATTACGGCCTAGCCGCCGTCACCCAAGCGCAAATCGACCCCTTCTGCTCAGGGCAGTTCACCCAGGAGGCCCACAACCTCATTCTGGTGGGCGGAACCGGTACGGGCAAAACCCACATCGCCATTGCTCTGGGGACGCTGTTGATCAATCAGGGAAAGAAGGTCCGTTTCTTCAACGCCGTCGATCTGATCAATGCGCTGATCAAGGAACAGGCCGAAGGCAACGCCGGCAAGATCATCCGGCAACTGACGGCCATGGATTGCGTCATCATCGACGAACTGGGCTATATCCCATTCCCCAAATCCGGCGGTGCGCTCTTGTTCCACCTGATCAGCAAACTCTATGAGAAGACCAGCGTCATCATCACCACCAATCTGGAGTTCGGGGAATGGGTCTCCGTCTTCGGAGATGCAAAAATGACAACCGCGTTGCTGGATCGTGTAACGCATCACTGCGCAATCATCGAAACAGGCAACATGTCTTACCGCTTCGCACAAAGCAAACAGCGACGACAAAAGTAGCCGCCCTGTAAGCAAAGCCCCAGGCTGATCCGCTATATGGAGCCAATCAGCCTGGGGGCTTTCATCGCAAAGGCGGGCAAATCAAAACGGGTCCTGTACAGATTGTTCTGCAAAAGGGGTTTCGTAGCTGGGGCACAAGTCCGGGCCGATGGGGTGGATGAGCTGCCTCCGGCTGGTCCGGGCTCTCGCGATCGAAATCCATGAGGACTGGCTGGATGCCAACCGCTAGCTCAACATGATCCATCTCAAGGAGAGCAAAAGCGAACGCATCCAGAAAGCCGCCTGACGGCGGCTCGGCATGCCTGGCGCTCCGAGCAATCGAAATCTCCGCGCCAGGCATGCCGGTGGCCCTCATCGGCAGCCATGACAAACTTGCAGAACAGTCTGGACACTACTTCAAAAGCTCATTGCCACTTCAAGAACCCCACCTGATCCCCACGTTCCGCCGCCGGCCCGGTTGTCCCGGTGGGCCCACAGGCCCCTCCCACGCGGCTTCGCTCCGCGTAACGCAAAGCGCTACACGAAGCCGCGCGGGGCCCTCCCGTGGACTACCGGGACAACCTCCGTCGAAGCAAGGGAGGGGGGGGTCAATTTTGCACGCCGATAGGGGGTCAGAATTAAATGCTGATTGACATTGTGGACGACCGGGCCATAACCGGCGCCACGCCAAAAAAATCCGGGTCGAGGGCACCGGCCGCTCATCTGACGGACTGTCAGGTGGGCGGCCCTTCACCGCGAAAGGAGCTTCGCCATGGCGAAACGTGCCCCCTACAGACCTTCCGATCCGATGGCTTTCTTCTCCCTCGTCGCCGCGACGCTTTCGCTCGCGACCATGGCGTTGATGGCGACGGGCGTCACCACGATGTTCTGAGGCCGGCCCTCAACCCTCGACGTGGGCCCGCACCTCGGTGCGGAACCAGTCCATCACCTCGTAGCTTTCCTCGACGCTGGCGCGGACCAGGTTGACGATGATCGTGGTCACGCCGGCCTCGGCAAGGCCTCGGTAATCCTCGGCGATCTGCGCCGCTTCGCCGGTGCCGAGGAAACGCCCACCCCCCTCGACGTCGAACGGGGGCGCGTCGAAGGCCCAGTTGGCGCAATAGCCGCGCGCGATCGTCGCGGGATCGCGGTTCGCCTTTTCCGCCTGGGCGACCAGCTTTTCCGCCCGGGCCCGGTATTGGGCGACGGTCGCGCAGGGAAAGCGAGGGTTGCCGCCAATCGGGTACCAGCCATCGCCCAATTCCGCCGTGCGGCGCAGCGCCCGCGGGCTTTCGCCGCCGATCCAGATCGGGATGGTGCCGTTCGTCGGCTTCGGCTCGAAGACGATGTCGGAGAAGGCACCGTAAGGACTGTCGAAGGCGGGGGCGTCGTTTTGCCAAAGCTCGCGGAAGATCCGAATATAGTCGTCGGTGACATCGCCGCGCGCCTCGAAGTCTTCGGCACCCAGCGCCTCGAACTCCTCCTTCATCCAGCCGGCGCCGCACCCCAGCACGACGCGGCCTTCGGAGAGATGATCGACCGTCGACAGCACCTTGGCCGTGTGCACGGGACGGCGATGCGGCACGACCATGACGGACGTCAGCAGTTTCGTCCGTTCCGTCACCGCGGCGAGCCAGGCGAGCGCCGTCGGCTGGTCCAGCCAGAGGTTGGGAAAGGTCGGCTTGCCGTCGGCGGCATAGGGATAGACGTGGTCGAACGAGTTCGGGATCACGATGTGATCCGAAACGGTGAGATACTCGTAACCCAGCGCTTCGCCTTTCTGCGCCAGGGCCTTCAGGTCGTGCCGGTTGGCCATCGGCCCCCGGGTCGGCATGGAGAAGCCGAATTCCATGGTTCTGTTTCCTTCCTGTTTCGGGCCTCGCGTCAGGCGGTGACGAGGGGGCGGATCTCTTCCGCGAAATGACTGAGCTGGTCGAGGGTGGCCTGCAAGGTCGGCGGCTGAAAGTTGAACAAGGTGCGGGTGACGCCCTGTTCGGCCAGCGCCCCGATGTCGCCGGCGATCGCGTCGGCATCACCGGTGAAGAGGTGGCGTTCCCCCGCCTCCATCTCGAGCGGTGGGCGGTCGAACGGCCAGTTTGCCCAGTAGGCGAGCTCGATCGAGGCTGGATCGCGGCCGATCTCCTCCGCCAGGCCATGCAGGCGTTCGACCCGTTTGGCATAGCGGGCAATCGTATTGCAGGGAAAGCGGGGGTTGGAGCCGACCGGATACCAGCAATCGCCGAGGCGCGCGGTACGGCGCAGCGCCGGCGCGCTTTCCCCGCCGATCCAGAAGGGAATGCGGCCGGCCGGTTTCGGCTCGAACACCAGATTGCCGACCGGGGCGAAGTCGCCGTCGTAGGCCGGCACATCCTGTTCCCAGAGTGCGCGGAAGGCCTCCAGATATTCGTCCGTCACCCGGCCGCGGGCGTCGAAATCGGGCGCGCCCAGCGCCTCGAACTCTTCGCGCATCCAGCCGGTGCCGACGCCGAGGACGACCCGGCCGCCCGAGAGCACGTCGATCGTGGCGAGCATTTTCGCCGTCTGCACATGCTGGCGGTGTGGGATCACCATCACCGAGCTCAGCAGCTTGGCCCGGCTGGTCGCCTGGGCGACCCAGGCCATCATCGTGATCTGCTCCAGGCAGGAGCCGATCGTCTTGCCGGCCCACACGCCGTCGGCCGAATAGGGATAGGTCGAAGCGATCTCCGTCGGCACCACGATGTGATCGGGAATGCAGATGTAGTCGAAGCCGAGCGCCTCGCCATGGCGGGCGATCGTCAGAATTGAGTCCGGGTCGGCCGTCGGCCCCCGGGTCGGCACGCTGAAGCCATATTCCATGTCGTTCGGTTCCTCCATCCCCTCCAAGGCCGGCGCAAATCTAGCGCGGGTGCCCCGGTCGGGATAGGGGGCCCTCGTCACGAAACAACCTGGCCATGGGATCGCGCCGCTGCGCGTGCGCGGGCGGCGGGTCGGGCAGCCAGTCCGCATCGAGCCACAGCCGCAGCAGGCGGCGCCGACGTGCCTTTTCCGGCCAGTCCTCGTAGGCGTCGCGGGCATGCAGGACGCGGAAGTTGTTGACGATCAGCGTCTCGCCCGGCGCCAGGGCGAAACGGTACTGAAAGGCCGGATCCATGGCGTAGTTATCGAAGAGGTCGAGGGCGTCGCGCTGCGCCGGGCGCATCGGCACGCCGGAGACCTCGCCCGCCTGTTCGATAAACGGTCGGTAGTAGACGCAACTGAGGCCACCCGGCCCTTCGGCCAGCAGCGGCATGGCGGGCCGGATTTCGCCCGCACCCTCGCGCCGATCGTCGGGAATGTAGAAGGCGAAACCGGCCTCCAGTTCCGCCAGCAGGTCCGGGCGGGCCGCCTGAATGGCGCGGCGGACGCTCACCGCGCTCACCAGCCGGTTCTCGCCGCCGGCCCGCGCCGCGCGCAAACAGTGCAGCGCGATGAGGGGCGAGGGATCGGTGTGCGGCGTCAACTCCCCCGGTGAGCGGTAGCCCCGTTCGTCGAAGGCGTCCTCGTCCGTGAAGTCGGCGATCTCCACCAGCGTCTCGCGACGGGCATTCTGCGCCAACGGCCGACCGAGCGCGGCACCGAAGCGGCGAAATTCCTCCGCCGCCGATCCGTCCACCGGCAACCCCTCGACGATCGAGAACCCGGGCCCTTGCGCGAGATCGTCGCGGATTTCGGCCAGCGCCGTCGCCGTTCGGCGCGGTGCCCCCTGTTCCGCGATGTCCGCGGCCCGCCATCCGGGGCCGAGCCGCCGCCCGCCATCCATGTGGTATCTCCTCGCCCGTTGGCGCTCGGCGGGCAGCCTCGCATATTCTCCCGCCCCTGACATGGTGTTTGCGAAAGGACGGCAGGATGGATCTTCAACTCGGCGGCAAAGTCGCCTTGATCACCGGGGCCAGCAAGGGGATCGGCCTTGCCGCCGCGCGGGCCTTCGCCGCCGAAGGCGCCCACGTCATTCTGAGCGCGCGGGGTGAAGAGGCGCTGGAAGATGCGGTGCAAACACTGCGGCGGGACGCCGAGGGGCAAATCCACGGCCTGGCGGCGGACGTGACGCGGCCCGCCGACCTGGATGCCCTGACGGCTTTCGCGCACGACCATTTCGGCCGGGTCGACGTCCTGGTCAACAACGCCGGCACCGGGACCTACAAGCCGTTTCTCGAGGTCGAGGACGCGGAACTGGAATACGGCATGGCGATCAACTTCTTCGCCCAGTTTCGGCTATCACAGCGGGTCGTGCCCATGATGATCGAGGCGGGCGGCGGTGCCATCGTCAATGTCGCGGGCCGCACGGCGCTGCAGACCGCCAATCCGCCGGGCTCGACCTGCACGGGGCCGGCCAAGGCGGCCGAACTGCGCTTTACCGCCGATCTCGCCGACGAGCTGCGCCCGCACGGCATCCGCGTCAACTGCGTCGTCCCGGGCGTCGTCGTCACCCCCGATCGTTTCGAGAAGTGGGAGCGGGAGACCGATGGATCCGCCTACGACGAAGCATCCGCCCTCACCCGCCGCCAGCGGATCGTCGCCCGGCACGGCCCCTGGGGGAGCGCCGAGGAGGTCGCCGATACCATCCTCTATCTCGCCTCGCCGCGCGCTATCTACGTCAACGGCGCGTCCCTGCTGGTCGACGGCGCCAACAAGCGGTCCTACACCCGCCTCCTTCGAGAGCAGGGTATGAACTAACCGCAGAGCCGCGGTGGACCACCGTCGGTGCCCGGGCGGCCGTGGTGGAGGCGATCGATGCCGGCCCAATAGGCCGCCGCCTCGCACATCGGACAGGGCGGGGAGGAGGAATAGAGCACCGCACCCGAAAGGTCGCGGCCGAGGACGCGGGCGGCATCGCGGATCGCTTCCATCTCCGCATGCGCCGTCGGATCGCCGCGCGTGATCACCCGGCTCGGCGCCTCGGCAACGACACTGCCCGCCTTCACGACGATCGCGCCGTATCCTCTATCTCCCGCGTCGAGCGCCCGCTGGCGCATCGCGAAAGCTCGCTCGATGAATTCGTCGGCCTCGCCGGCGTGCGTGGATGTCGACGCCAGGCCGAGGCCGATCCCGGCGAGTAGCGCGCGCCGGGAAGGATTCTTGTCGTGGGGCCTCATCGCAATGCTCCTATTCATCGGGACACTGCTGAAAGTATAGAGCCATTGGCACCTGACTCTGACAGCGGAACCGGGCCCGGTAGCAGATGACGCGCTGGCTAGACGGCGAGCTTGGCGCCCTCGAACGATTCCAATAGCCGACCGATGGCGATGAGGGTCTGCCGGCCCTCGGCGGTGTTCCGCGCCTTGACGGTCAGCGCTTCCATGAAGCCCGGCAGGCGGAGCAGGCTCTTTATCTTTTCCCGCACCAGATCACGTGCGCGGCCAGGCGTCGTTTCGCCTTCCGTGCAAAGATCCATAAGGCGAACGGCACCATTCGCCGGGTCGCCCGCCGCGCGCACCATCCGCTCCAGCAGTTTGGTGCCGACCAGAACCTCGACTGAGATATCGTCGAGCATCTCGCCCAGCTTCTCCTTGTCGACATCGGCCAGGCGTGAGGCTTTTACCCGTGCGGCAAGGGCGGCCAGGCGCCGGACGTGCTGCCGCGCGTCTTCGTCCGCGACGGCGAGGAAATCGGGTCGGTTCGCCGGCGTTTCGATGATCGGCCGCAGGTACTCTCCGTAAAGCTCCTTCGTCGGCCCTTCGATGATACCACCCTCGATGGCGAGCAGCGCCTCGAAGCGATCGAGGGCGTTCTCGGAATCGGCCAGCAAGCGGGCGATCGCCTCGGCATGCAATTGGCGGCCGGCACGGGCACGGAACGCCTCGCTCATCGACAGCCCACCCCGCAGCCAGCCGTCGGCGTCGCGCAGTTCGTCCATCAGGCGTTCCTGGGCGGCGGCCTCGCTCGCCAGGTCGCCGCCGCACAAGGGCCGGTGGCCGCGCAGGGTTTGGGCGACCCGGCGCAGCACGGCATCCCGGCAATAGGGCATCCGCCCTGCCCCGATCCAGCGACGAAGCGCGTCGTAGCCGGCGGGTGCGTCGGCACGTTCCCAGGCATCGCCGCGCGCCAGCGCGATCAGACAGAGCAATGCGGTCAGCAGATCCGGATGCTCCCCCAGAATGCCCATCAGGGCGCCGGAATCATCGAGAAAGTCGGAAATCAGCTGATCGAGCAGGGGTGCGGTATCGTCGGGGGCGTGCGCCAGCCAGGCCAGCAACTGGCAGAGTTTTTCCCCAACGGACGCGATGCCGGCCAGCCGCGCGGCGATGGCGGCATTGAAGCAGTAGGCCGGCTCCGGGTCGTCGGCGACCCGTCGGGCGAGGTCGGCGAGATCGTCCCCTTCCAGTGTCGGCATACGCCCGGAGCGAGCGTCGGTGCGAACCTGCTTCAGGATCTGGTCGAAGAGCGAGAAGAGCGTGCGCATGCGCTGCTGCACGTCGCCCTTGCTCTCCTGCACTTGTGCGCGGGCGGCGCGTTGGACCGCGCCCTGCAGCAGGCTGCCGGCCCCTTCGAGGCGGGCGAGGTGCTCGGGCAGATGCAACAGCTCCGTCGGCGTGATCTTGTATTGTCCCAACCAGTCACTGATCAACCGGCGGATGGTCTGGCGCGCCCGCAGCCCATAGACCGCGTCCACGCGTTCGCAGACCGGACCGAAGTCTTCGGCAGCGACATCGCGGCTCGGCGCGACGGAAAGATCAAAGCCTCTCGGAGTTGGCACGTCCGGCCCCCGCGTGAAGATGGGAACGGAGGGTAGCTTGGCGCAAGCTTGTTAAATTTTTGAGAACGTCGATCTTCAACTTTCCGCATCCGGCAGGTGGGGCCGCTTCGCCAGATGCACGGTCAACTCCTTCGCCCGCGTCGGTGTCATCTTGGCCATGATCGCGGCCATGCGAGACTCCTTCATCCGGCCCGTCACCTCCAGCAAAACCTCCATCTCCAGCTGGTCGAGGATGCGGGCGGCGTCCTTCGGCTTCATCGATTCGTAAACCTTCACCAGGCTCTTCAGCTTGGCCTCCCGCGCAGCGTCCTGCTTTTCGATCAACGCCTCGATGCTGGCTTCGATCTTTTTCAGCCGGGTGATCTTCTCGTCGATTCGCGTCTCCGTCGCCTTCAATACGCCTTCACGCGTCTCGAGTTCGCGACGATGCGTATCCAGCTTGGCTCTGCGTTGGGAAAGTGCTTGCAGGACGGCGACCTCACTCGCGGACAGGGTGGCCGGGTCGATCCGGGTTTCATCCCGGGCGTCGGCGTCCGCTTTCTTCGTCGCCTCGGGCGCGGGTTTTGTCGCCGCCGGTTTGGCCTTGGCCGGCGTTTTGGCCGCCTCCGATTTGGCGACGGCGGGCGTGGCGCCGATGACTTCGAGGCCCTGCCAGACGTCGCCCAGGCGTAACAGGCACGCGACGGCCAGCGTGATGATCAGTATCGGCAGCAAGCGCAATTGGGTCCGCACCGGCCTTCCCCCTATTTTCAACGCACCGCGCCGAGAGCGCGGCGCAACTCGCGTTCGGATTCCGACGGCCCGCTCGCCGCGGTCCCCGCCGGGGCACGTTCGCTCGGCACCAGGGACAAGCGGGTCGCCACCGCATCGGCGGACTCCGTCATCCGCCTGAGTTCGTCCGACAACTCCCGCCCCCGCGCCAGGCGCGTTTCCAGCTCCTGCCCGAGGCCGTCGCCGGCGCGGCGCAACTCGGCCAGGCTCGCAGCCGCCTTGCCGCTGGCCTGCTCCAGCTCCCGCGCGGCGGCGGCCATATCGCCGCGGGCGTCACGCAGCGAGGCAAGGCGCCGGTTCAAGCGCAGGCAATAGCCAATGGTGATCAACAGCAGCAGAACCATGGTGAGGTCGATCAACAGACGCGGCTCCAAACCCCAGATCATCGCAAGCGCTCCTCGACGCGAACGGCAATGTTCTGCCCCATGCGGCCCATGCGGCCGGTCATCAGCGGAATGCCGCCGCAGCGCAGTGAAATCGGCGAATCCGGTTTGCCGTTCAACATCAACGTCTCGCCGACCTCCAAGCCCATGACCTGCCGCAACGTCAATGTCTGGTCCTCCAGTACCGCCTCCAGATCCACGCTGGTCTGCCAAAGCTCGGTCGCCAGATGGCCTTCCCAGATCGAGTCCCGACCGAACTTCTCGCCCATGAACATTTGCAGCAACAGCTTGCGGATCGGCTCGAGCGTCGCGTAGGGCAGCAGCATTTCCAGCCGGCCGCCGCGGTCCTCCATGTCGATCCGCAGCTTGACCAGCACGGCCGCGTTGTTCGGCTGCGCGATGGTGGCGAAGCGAGGGTTGGTCTCCAGGCGGTCGAAGACGAAATTTACCGGGCTCAGAGGTTCGAACGCGGCGGAGATGTCTTCCAGTACGACTTCGACCATGCGGGAGACGAGATTGATCTCGATCGTCGTATAGGGCCGGCCCTCGATCCGCATCGCCGCGGTGCCGCGCCTGCCGCCGAGCAACACGTCGACGATCGAATAGATCAAGGAGCTGTCGACCGTCAGCAGGCCGTAGTTGTCCCATTGCTCGGCCCGGAAGACGGACAGCATGGCCGGCAGGGGAATCGAATTCAGATAGTCCCCGAAGCGGATCGACGTGATGTTGTCGAGCGAGACCTCGACGTTGTCCGAGGTGAAGTTGCGCAGCGACGTCGACATCATGCGGATCAGGCGGTCGAACACGACCTCCAGCATCGGCAGGCGTTCGTAGGAGACCAGCGCGCTGTTGATGATCGCCTGGATGCCGGTCCGGTCGCCGTCGTCGTCCTCGTCGGAATCGAAGCCCAAGAGGCTGTCGATTTCGTCCTGGTTCAGGACCCGGCTGTTGCCGGCGCCGTCGAGCTCGCCCTCGTCCTCGTCGACCATCGCGGCCCATTCGGCCGCCATGTCCTCGTCGTTGTCGTTACCGCCGCCACCGCCGTCTCCGCCGAGATCGGCGCTATCGCCGTCCTCGGCCGCCATCATGGCTTCCCAGTCCGCCGCGGTCTGGGCGTCGTCGGGGGCTTCGTCGTCGTCGGCCATTTCCGCGTCCCCCGCGCTACTGGACCAGCATTTCCTTGAACAGGATGTCGTTCACCTTCGGCGCGCCGGTCGCGGTATGGATGCGCATCATCAGCTCCTCCTTCAACATCATTGGCCCGGCGGAGCCGTTCAGGTCCTCGATGCGCAGCTCGCGCAGATAGATCTGGAAATTGTCGATGATGCGCGGCAGCACCGCCTCGACCCGCGAGACGTCGTCGCCGCTCGCCAGTTCCAAGGCCAGGCCGATCTTCAGATAGCTGTTGCGCTTGCCGCCGCTGTTCAGGTTCACCAGGATCTGCGGCAGGTCGTAGAAGACCAGTTCGTCCGACCTGGTGGCCGGCGCCGCCGTCGCATCGCCGTCGGTCTTGGCGGCCTCGGCGGTTTCGACGGCCGCCGTCTCGCTGTCGGCGACTTCGCTCTCCGCGGCCGGTCGCAGCAGGAAGTACCAGGCCGCGCCGCCCCCACCACCGCCCAACAACAGCAGGGCCGGCAGGATATAGAGCAGGACCAGCTTCTTGCCGGAAAGCTTCTTCTTGCCCCCTTCGTCGCCAGCCCCCGGGGCGGTCGTCTCGGCGTCACTCATTGCGCTAATCCCTGCTTGTCCGCTCGCCGTCTCGTCACGCGCGAATCTACCGGTCGCTTGGTTAACAACCCCTTTCCGCCACGGGTCGAAACGACCGGTCGGCAGAATTGACCGGGCCGTCGGCGACACCGACGGGGCGCCATCGCCCCTTACGCCCGGAAACCCGAGGTCGCGACGACTGGCACGGACCCTGCAACATGCTCGTCGTCACTCTCGCCGGAGGCAGAAGGATCCCAGGCCATGATGGACACGACCGGATACGTCGCCCTTTCCCGCCAGATGGCCCTGCGTCGCGAAATGGACGTGGTCGCCAACAACATCGCCAACGCCGAGACCACCGCCTTCAAGGCGCAGAAGATTCTGTTCTCGGAGTTTCTGGTGGAGCAGCCGGGCGCGACGCCCGATATTTCCTACGTGCAGGACCGCTCCGTCTTCCGCAACACCGCATCCGGCGCGTTGGAGCGGACAGGCGGCACCCTCGATTTCGCCATCGAGGGCGATGGCTACTTCGTCGTCGAGGCCCCCGAGGGCCGCCGTTATACCCGTAACGGCCGGTTCATCCTGAACGATGCGGGCGACTTGTCGACACGCGAAGGGCACCCGGTGCTCGACGTCGACAACCGCAAGATCAGCTTCGATCCGACCGCGCCCGGGTTCGAGATCTCCGGTGACGGCGTGATCTCGACGGCGGAGGGCCCGCTCGCCAGCATCGGCCTGGTGCGCTTCGAGAATACCCAGACGCTGGCGGCCGAGGGCGGCGGGCGGCACCGGAGCGAGGAAGAGCCGAAGCCGGTCGAGCAGCGCCGCATCCTGCGCGGCACCCTCGAAAGCTCCAATGTCGAACCGATCATCGAAATGACGCGGATGATCGAGATCTCCCGCAGCTATCAGTCCGCGCAGCGCATGATCGGCGATACCCACGACATGCAACGCCGAATGATCCGCAATCTCGGCCGCGTCGAGTAGACGCCCGCCCGCAACCTCGTCACGGAGTACAGCCCATGCGAAGTCTGTCGATCGCCGCCACCGGGATGCTCTCGCAGCAGCTCAATGTCGAGGTGATCTCGAACAATATCGCCAACATGAACACCACCGGCTTCAAGCGGCAGCGGGCCGAGTTTCAGGACCTGTTGTACCAGAACATGCGCCGCATCGGCGCGCAGTCGTCGGACGCCGGCAACATCATCCCGGCCGGCGTCCAGCTCGGTGTCGGCGTGATGACGGCCGCAGTCTACCGGCTCAGCGACCAGGGCACCTTGCAGAATACGGAGAATACCTTCGACCTGGCGGTGCAGGGTCGCGGCTACTTTCAGATCCAGCTGCCCTCCGGTCAGACGGCCTATACCCGCGCCGGTTCCTTCCAGGTGAGTTCGGACGGCCAGCTCGTCACCAACAACGGCTTCGTCGTTCAGCCCGGCATCACGGTGCCGCAGGACGCCCTCGACATCACGATCAACGCCAGCGGCGAGGTGCAGGCGAGCATCGACGGCCAGGTCGCGCCCCAGGTCGTGGGGCAGCTGGAACTGGCGACATTCTTCAACGATGCGGGCCTGGAGGCGCGTGGCGACAATCTATTCGTCGAAACCGCAGCCTCCGGTGCCGCCAGCGTCGGCGTCCCCGGCGGCCCCGGCGTCGGCACCATCCTGCAAGGCTTCCTGGAGACGGCCAACGTCAACCCGGTGACCGAGATCACCAATCTGATCCAGGCGCAGCGGGCCTACGAAATGAACTCCAAGGTCATCACGACGTCCGACGAGATGATGCGGACGATGAGCACGCTTCGCTAGGAGGAACGACGATGATCGCACGCACACTCCTGGCTCTGGCTTTCGCCCTCGTCTGCGCCTTCACCTCGGCCGACGCGCGCCCTGCCGGCGACGACGGCGTCGGGGCCGCCCTCGCCCGGGCCCTCGAGGCCGCGGGCGTCGGCGAACGACTGCGGGTCGAAAGTCGCCAACGGGCGCAGCTTCGCCGGTTGGAGTCACTGGGGGGTACCGGCTATGACGTCGAGATCGTCGACTTCGATCCGACGAGCCGGCGTTTCGCCGCCCTCGTCGGACCGTCCGATGGCGAGGACGGCGAACGTGTGCACCTCAGCGGGCGGGCCTACGAGATGATCGCCCTGCCGGTGTTGCGCCGTTCGGTGCCACGGGGTCGGGAATTGACGCGCGCCGATCTCGAATGGCGGGATTTCCGCCTCGACCGGATCGGCGCCGATGTCGTCGAAGGCAAAGACGACGTCGCCGGCATGGTCGCCGCGCGGCGCCTGGCCGCCGGTCGGCCGCTACGTGCCCGTGATCTCACCCGTGCCGTCATGGTCGCCAAGGGTGCCGTCGTCACGATGGTCCTCGATGTCCCGGGGATCAGCCTCGGTACCCTCGGTCGTGCGCTCCGCCCCGGTGCGGAAGGCGACCTGATCCCCGTCATGAACCTGCGCAGCAAGCGCACCGTCGAGGCCCGCGTCAGCGCGCCCGACCGGGTCCGCGTCCCCCGACGGGCCGGCCTGGCGATCCGTTGACGCCCGAGGAAGGAGAAGCCCCTATGCCCACGCGCCCGGCCACCATCGCCCTCGCCGCCCTGTTCCCCGTCCTGCTGAGCGGATGCAACGCCCTCGATCGGGTGAGCGACATCGGCTCACCGCCGAGCCTGAGTCACATCGAGAATCCGGTCGCGCGGGCGGACTATCGCCCGGTCAGCCTGCCGATGCCACGTGCCGAGCCCGCCGCCCGCCAGGCCAATTCCCTCTGGCGGGCCGGCGCGCGCGCCTTCTTCAAGGATCAGCGCGCGTCGCGCATCGGCGACATCCTCACCGTCGATATCACGATCGAGGACGAGGCGACGATCGACAACGAAACGACCCGGACCCGGGCAGGTTCGGAAGACGCGGACGTCACCGCGCTGCTGGGTTTCGAGGGGACGCTCGCCAAGGTGCTGCCGCAGGGTTTTACACCCTCCAATGCGGCGAGCGTCGGCAGCAACTCGACTCATACCGGCACCGGGTCGGTCAATCGCAGCGAAACCATCAAACTGAAGGTCGCGGCCATCGTTTCCCAGCTCCTGCCGAACGGAAACATGGTCATCACCGGCAGCCAGGAAGTTCGCGTCAATTTCGAGATGCGTATGCTGACCATCACCGGGGTCATCCGCCCGGAGGACATCAGCGCCACCAACACCATCATGCATAGCCAGATCGCCGAAGCCCGCATCGCCTACGGCGGGCGCGGACAAATCACCGACATGCAGCAGCCCCGCTATGGTCAGCAGCTATTCGACATCATCTTCCCGCTTTGAGGGTTGATTTGGCGGGATTCGTTTCGGTGTGTATTGTGACATCCAATACATCGTGTGAGTTAGATCCGTCGATGGCAGGGGTGGAGGTCGTCGAGCGTGGCGCCCTGCAAGGCAATCACCCGAACCGAAGGCGCCACCTCCGCCACCACCAGTTCCGCCGCGTCGAGCAGGCGGCGGCCATCGGTGGATATACGGGTCACGCGAATACCGTCGCCGACCTTCAGCCCACGCAGGCCATCGAAGTAGCCGATGGCACAGACTGTGCCCAGGGATCGCGTCGTGCGGTATCCCCAGCTATCAAAGACAGCGCGTGCCGCCCGGTTATGCGCAACCAGTGCGATCGTCATCGGATCGAAGCGGAGCGGCAGTTCAAGCTTCTTTTCGTCCGAAGCGGTCGTGCCCGGCCGGGAAATGTCAGGGAGCCCACGCTTGCGATCGATCATGACTTTTCCCTCGGTTCCGCCGGGTCGCCGGCCCGCCCGCCGGGGAGGGAGGGGGGTGGGGAGCGGACGGACCGGCTTGGTTCCGCCTCTTGCGAGACGTGAGGGATAGATAACCCTACGAATTGTATTTGTCAATACAATCTGTAATGTCTACGCGAGTGTGAGGCGCAAAAATCGCCTTGCAGAGGCGTCACCTGCCCGCCATAATCGTGGCCGATTGTCGCAGTAACGGACAAAGATCATCCCGCGCCCGTTTTTTTCTTGCATTTTTATTGCACCGCACCATATAACCCGGCGTCAGACATCACACAGAAGAGTCGGTACCATGGAAGAGATCCGGACCGGCCGTGGCTGCCGGTGGCCCATGTGGCCCCACGCGTCCCGGCCTACGCACGAGTACTGCGGCCAACGCAAGGCGGGTGGTTCGTCCTACTGCGAGCAGCATAAGACGATGTCGATCCGCGACTTCGAGACCGAGCCGCGCCAGCCGTTCGTGCCGAACAAACAGGCGGCCTGACGCGCCACCCCACGGGTTTTGAATTTGATTGCCGGCCCTCGTCCCGCGGGGGCCGGTTTTCCGTGTTTCGGATCACCGTCGGCCCCCTTACCGCCTCCATGTCGCCTCTGGACCGTCGAGCGTCGCATCGGCTGGTGCGCTCCGCGCAGAGCGGGCTATAAACGTGCGAGCGAACAAGGGGCGAGGCGGATCCGTCCGGGCACCGATGACCAAGTATTCCCTTCTATCTTTGGTGCGGAACGCGGGCCGCGGCCATCGCGACTGGCGCGAGGCGTGGCGTAGCCCGGAGCCGAAGCCGAGCTACGATGCGCTGATCATCGGCGGCGGCGGGCACGGCCTGGCGACGGCCTACTACCTGGCGAGCGAGCACGGCCTCACCAACATCGCCGTCCTCGAGAAGGGCTGGATCGGCGGCGGCAATACCGGGCGCAACACAACCATCATTCGCTCCAACTATCTCGAAGACGCCTCCAGCCGGCTTTACGATCACGCGGTCGATTTGTGGGAGGGGTTGAGCCGGGAGCTCAACTTCAACGTCATGTTCTCCCAGCGCGGCGTCATGAACCTGGCGCACAACGAGCACGACGTGCGCGAGCTGCGCCGCCGCGTCCATGCCAATCAGCTGAACGGGGTCGATGCCGAATGGCTCTGGCGGGACGAGGTGCAAGCCTTTTGCCCGGTCTTGAACTGCGATCCCGCGGCCCGCTATCCGATCCTGGGCGCGACCTTGCAGCGCCGCGCCGGCGTCGCGCGCCACGATGCCGTCGCCTGGGGCTATGCCCGCGGGGCCGACCGGCGCGGCGTCGATGTCGTCGAGAATTGCGAAGTGACCGGTTTCATCATCCGCAACGGCGAGGTCCGCGGCGTCGAGACCACGCGCGGCGAGATCCGCGCCCCCAAAATCGGAGTCGTCACGGCGGGTCATTCGAGTGTCATGGCCACGATGGCCGGCCTGCGCCTGCCGATCGAGAGCCACCCGCTGCAGGCCCTGGTATCGGAGCCGATCAAGCCGATCCTCGACACCGTCGTCATGTCGAACGCAGTGCACGTCTACGTCAGCCAGTCCGACAAGGGCGAGCTGGTGATCGGCGCCGGCGCCGACCTCTACAACTCCTACGCCCAGCGCGGCAGCTTTCCCGTCATCGAGGAGACCGTTCGCGCGCTGGTCGAGCTGTTCCCGTTCACCAGCCGGCTTTCCATGCTGCGCAGCTGGGGCGGCATCGTCGACATCTGCCCCGACGCCAGCCCGATCATCTCGAAGACCCCGGTCCGGGGCCTGTACTTCAACTGCGGCTGGGGCACCGGCGGCTTCAAGGCGACGCCCGGTTCCGGCTGGGTCTTCGCCCACACCATGGCCCGGGACGAGCCGCATTCCCTGAACGCCCCCTTCACCATCGAGCGGTTCCATTCCGGCGCCCTGGTCGCCGAGCATGGCGCCGCGGCCGTAGCGCACTGAGGACCGACGGATGCTGCTGATCACCTGTCCCTGGTGCGGCGTGCGGGAGGAGCACGAGTTCGCCTGCGGGGGCGAAGCCCATATCGTCCGCCCGCTCGACAGCCACACCCTCGACGACGCGGAATGGGCCGACTACGTCTTCATGCGCCGCAATCCGAAAGGCGTGCAGTACGAGCGCTGGGTCCACAACGATGGCTGCCGACGCTGGTTCAACATGGCGCGCCATACGGTGAGCCACGAAATCCTCGCGATCTACAAGGTCGGCGAACCAAAGCCGGAGTTCGAAGGTTGAGCGGCCGCCTCAAGAGTGGCGGCGCCATCGACCGGGACGAGGTGCTGCGCTTTCATTTCGACGACCGGGAGTATTTCGGCCACCCGGGCGACACGCTCGCCTCCGCCCTGCTGGCCAACGGCGTCCGCCTGATGGGCCGCAGCTTCAAGTACCACCGCCCACGCGGCCTGCTCGCCGCCGGCGCAGAGGAGCCGAACGCGCTGGTCCGCCTGCGCAGCGGCCGCGCCGCCGAGCCGAACCTCAGGGCGACGATGGTCGAGCTGTACGATGGCTTGGTCGCGGAGAGCCAGAACCGCTGGCCGACCCTGCGCTTCGATGTCGGCGAGGTGAATTCGCTCTTCGCGCCGCTGTTCCCGGCCGGCTTCTACTACAAGACCTTCATGTGGCCGGCCTCGGCCTGGAAACATTATGAATGGGCGATCCGCCGTTTCGCCGGTCTCGGGCGCGCGCCGGAACCGGGCGATCCCGACGTCTACGAGCATCGCCACGCCCATTGCGACGTCCTGGTGATCGGTGGCGGTCCGGCCGGACTGGCCGCGGCCCGGCGGGCGACCCGCGCCGGTGCCCGGGTGATCCTGGTCGACGAGGGCGCTGCGTTCGGCGGAAGCCTGCGCGGCAACGGCCAGGCCATCGACGATGCGCCGGGCCTCGACTGGGTCGCGGACGTCGTGGCGGATATCGAGGCGGCGGCGGATGCCGTCGCCCTGCCCCGTACCACGGCGATCGGCTATCACGACCACAACTACGTGACCCTGCTGGAACGGGTCGGCGACCACCTGCCCCGGCCAGAGAGCGGCCAGCCACGGCGGCGCCTGTGGAAGGTCCGGGCGCGCCGGGTCGTGCTGGCGACCGGCGCCATCGAACGGCCGATGGTCCTGGCGGACAACGACCGGCCGGGCGTCATGCTGGCAAGTGCGGTGCAGAGCTACCTGAACCGCCAGGCGGTGAAGGTCGGCGAGCGCGTCGCTATTACCACCAACAACGATTCCGCCTATGACGTCGCCGTCCAGTTGAAGGCGGCCGGCGTCGCCGTGCCGGCGTTGATCGACCTGCGCGAGGAGGTGGCGCCGGCGCTGGCGGAGCGGCTCGCCGCCCAGGGCATCGAGTTGCTGCTCGCCCGGGCCGTCGTGCAGGTGCATGGCAAGTACGGCGTGAAGGGGGTCGACGTGATGCGCCTCGCCCCCGACGGCGAGCGGGTGAGCGGCGAGGTTCGGCGCCTCGATTGCGACGCTCTGGCGATGTCGGGCGGCTGGAATCCGACCGTGCACCTGTTTTCTCAGTCCGGCGGCCGCCTCGCCTTCGATGAAACACTGGGCGCCTTTCTGCCCGGCACGGGCGGCCAGCCCGCGGCCGTGGTCGGTGCCGCGGCCGGACGTTTCGACCTCGCCGCCTGCCTCGCGGATGGTGACGCCGCCGGCCTCGCCGCCCTGGAAGCGGCTGGCATCACCCGCAAGGGCCGCATGCCGCAAGGACCGGCGGCCGAGGCGTCGACGGCCGGCACACCGCCCCGCAACCTCTGGCAGGTTCCGACGGGCCCCGGCAAGGCCGCGACGGCCAAGCGTTTCGTCGATCTGCAGAACGATGTCACCGCGTCCGACCTGGCGCTGGCGGCGCGGGAGGGCTACCGCTCGATCGAGCATGTGAAGCGCTACACCACCACGGGCATGGGCACGGACCAGGGCAAGACCTCGAACGTCAATGCCTTGGGAATCGTCGCCGGCACACTCGGCCAGGAAATCTCGGCCGTCGGCACGACGACCTTCCGCCCGCCCTACACACCCGCGACCTTCGGCGCCATCGCCGGGCGGCATACGGGTCTGAACCTGGATCCGATTCGCCGCACACCGATGCAGGCCTGGCACGAAGCGCACGGCGCCGTGTTCGAGCCGGTCGGCCAGTGGCTGCGTCCGCGCTATTATCCGCGCGCCGGCGAAGACATGGCCGCTGCCGTCAACCGCGAGGTCAAGGCGACCCGCACCAGCCTCGGCCTGCTGGATGCGACGACGCTCGGCAAGATCGACATCCAGGGCCAGGACGCGGCGGAGTTCCTGAACCGGATCTACACCAACGGTTGGAAACGTCTCGGCGTCGGTCGGTGTCGATACGGCCTGATGCTGCACGAGGACGGCATGGTCTTCGACGACGGCGTCACCGCCCGGCTCGGCGAGAACCACTTCCACATGACGACGACGTCGGGCAACGCCGGCGCCGTGCTGTCATGGCTCGAAAGCTGGTTGCAGACCGAGTGGCCGGAACTGAGAGTCTATTGCAACTCGGTCACCGAGCAATCGGCGGTCGCCGGCGTTTCCGGTCCCAACGCCAGATTGCTGATGGAAAGCCTCGGCGGCGACCTCGATTTCTCGCCCGAGGCCTTCCCTTTCATGACCTGGCAGGACGGAACGCTCGCCGGCCTGCCGGCCCGCGTCTTCCGCGTGAGTTTCACGGGCGAATTGTCCTACGAGATCAACGTCGCAGCCAGCCTGGGCACCGCGCTTTGGGAAACCTTGATGCGCGCCGGTGCCGCCTGGGACATCACCCCCTTCGGCACGGAAGCCATGCATGTCTTGCGCGCCGAAGTCGGCTTCATCATCGTCGGGCAGGAGACCGACGGGACCGTCACGCCGATCGATCTCGGGCTGGAGGCGATGGTGAGCGGCGCCAAGGACTTCATCGGCAAGCGCAGCCTCGCCCGCGCCGATACCGCCCGCGGTAACCGTCGTCAGCTCGTCGGTCTGCTGCCGGAAGATCCCTACCTGGTGGTACCCGAAGGCGCGCAGATCGTGGAGCGTGCCGGCATGGCGCCGCCCGTACCGATGATCGGCCATGTCACCTCGAGCTATTTCAGCCCCAATCTCGGCCAGGCTTTCGCCATGGCGCTGGTCGAGGGTGGCGGCGCGCGGCACGGTGAGACCGTCCAGGTTTGTTGGGACGGCCGCAGCGCGCCGGCCAAGCTATGCCCGCCCAAATTCCTCGACCCCGACGGGAGCCGCGCCCGTGCTTGACGCCCATCTGAGATTGAGCTCCCTCGCCCACCTCGGCCTCGCCGCGCGCTCGATCGAAGAGGCGGGCGACGCGGGCATCGCCCTCGGCGAAGTTCCGCGCCGGGTCGCGCTGACACTGCGTGGTGATGGCGAGGATGCGGCGTTCCTCGATGCGGTCGGCCGGGCCCTCGGCACGGCACCACCGCTCACCGCAAACACGGTGGCGAGCCTGGAGGACGTGGTGATCCTGTGGCTCGGCCCCGACGAATGGCTGGTCAATGCCCCGGCGGCGCGCGAGGACGCGCTTCAGGCGTTGCGGAGTGCGCTCGGCGATCTGCATCACGCCGTCGCCGATGTGACGGAGAGCCGGACGGTCCTGCGGCTTAGCGGCGCAAGCGCCCGCGACCTGCTGGCGCAGGGCTGCTCCCTCGATTTCCACCCGAGCGTTTTCCAGCCCGGCATGTGTGCCGGCAGCCATCTGGCGCTCACCCATGTCACGATCCATCAGATCGCCGAGGATCCCGTCTACGAGATCCATGTCCATCGCAGCTTCGCCGATTATCTCTGGCGCTGGCTGGAGGCGGCGAGTGAGCCCTATGGTCTCGCCGTCGTCACGGGCTAGTTCCCGGCGACGATGGCGTCGAGATTGCGGGCGATCATGATCTTCTGCACCTCCGAGGTGCCCTCGTAGATCTGGTAGACGCGGACGTCGCGATAGATCTTTTCCACCGGGAAGTCGTTGAGATACCCGGCACCGCCATGGATCTGGATGGCTTCGGAGGCGACCCGCTCGGCCATTTCGGAGGCGAAGAGCTTGGCCATCGAGGCTTCCGTCGCCGCCTCCTCGCCCGCGTCCCGCAAGCCCGCGGCATGCAGATAGAGCTGGCGTGCCGCCTCGATCTCCGTCGCCATGGCCGCGAGTTTGAAGGCGACGGCCTGGTGTTCGATGATGGGCCGGCCGAACGTCTCCCGCTCGCCCGCGTAGGCGTGCGCGGCTTCGAGCGCGGCACGGGCACCGCCGACGGCTTGCGCGGCGACGCCGATCCGCCCGGCCGACAGATTGGCGAGTGCGATGGCGAGCCCGCGGCCAACGTCGCCCAGCAGGTCGCCATCGGGCACGAACATGTCCTCGAAGACGACCTGGACCGTGTCGTTGGTGCGGTGGCCGAGCTTTCGTTCCCGCGCGATCACCTTGTAGCCGGGGTTCGCCGTCGGCGTGACGAAGGTCGAGATGCCCTTCTTGCCCGCCGCCGGGTCGGTGACGGCGACGATCATCGCCAGTTCCGCCGTCGCACCACCGGTGATGAAGGCCTTGTGACCGTCGAGGCGCCAGCCGCCCTCGACCCGGCGCGCGCGGGTGCGGATCGCCGCGGCGTCGGAGCCGGTGTGCGGCTCCGTCAAATGGATGCAGCCGAACCATTCCCCCGACGTGAGCCTGGTCAGGTAATCGGACTTTTGTTCCGGCGTGCCGTGCTGTTGGATCGCGGCGGCGACGGGCGAATTGTTCGCCGCCATCATGTTGGAAAGCCCGCCGTCCGCCGCCGAAATCTCCTCCAGCGCCAGGGCATAGGCGACGAAGTCCGCACCCGCCCCGCCATATTCCGGCGAGACCATCACGCCCATCAAGCCGGCCGCCGCCATCTCGCGCAGAACGGTGCGTGGTGCGGCCTCGTCCCGGTCCCAGGCCGCCGCGTTCGGCGCGATCACGCGCCGGGCAAAGGCACGCGCCGCATCGCGAATTTGTCGTTGCGTCTCGTTCGGTTGCATCGCTTCCCCCGGCATGGTTCCGTGACCGCCACCCGTTTCCGCAGGGAGCCATGTGGCCATGACCCTCGACGTCGACCTCTACTACACGATGCGTTCGCCCTATTGCTATCTGGCGACGCCCGCGTTGGTCGCGCTCTGTGAGAGTCATCGGGTCCATTTCAATTTGAAACCGGTCTATCCGCTGGCCGTCAGCGATCCGAGCTTCTTCGAGACGGTGAACCCACTCTGGCCGCCCTATATCGGACGCGATACGCGCCGGATCGCCGAACGGCTCGGCATTCCCTTTCGCCGTCCGCGCCCGGACCCCATCGTCCAGGACATGGCGACGCGGGCCGTCGCCGCCGAGCAACCCTATATCCAACGCATTACCCGGCTCGCCCAGGTCGCGGCCGAGTGCGTGCGCGGCCTGGACTACGTCGCCTCGGTCAGCGCGCTGTTGCACGACCCCGCGGTCGACGGCTGGAACGAGGGTGAGCATCTGGCCGACGCCGTCGCGCGGGCCGGCCTCGACCTCGCCGCCATGGATGCGGTCTGCGCGCGGGAGACGGGGCGCCTGGAGGCCGCGATCGCAAGGAACCGGGAAGACCAGCTGGCCGCCGGCCATTGGGGTGCCCCCCTCTTCGTGCACGACGGCGAGATCTTCTTCGGCCAGGACCGCATCGACGACCTGATCTGGCATCTGGAGAAAAATGGGCTCGAAGCGCGACCGGCATCCGAAACGAGGCCTGGTGAATGACCGCCCGTCTTCCGCGAGGATTCTTTCGGCTGGCCGTCACCCTGGCGGTGATCGGTGCGATCTATGCCGTCCTCGCCGTCACGGGCAGCGACATCGAGGCCTTCCTGCATTGGTTCGACTGGCTCTCCGCCGCGCCGGGACTGAGCGGGCTCACCCTGCTCATCCTCTCACCCTTTGTCGTGCTCGCGGCCCTCTTCACGGTTCACTGGGTCTATACGGGTTTCGTCGATACTCCCGAAGGCACGGACAGCCCGGAATAAGCGCCTCGAACGGCCTATGCATAGCGCCGCATGGCTTCGTACTCGGGCTCGCAGTTCGCATGTTCGGGCGCCGACACATGGCGGGGAAAGATCAGCTTCACGCGGGCCCCCTGCCCCGGCAGGCTTTCCGCCGAGGCGCAGCCCCCCGATTGATGGACGAAGCCGTGCACCATCGAGAGGCCCATTCCATTGCCTTCGTCGACTTCCTTGGTCGTGAAGAAGGGCTCGAAGATATTCTCGAGGACGTCCGGATCGATGCCGCGCCCGGTGTCCTCGGCCGAAATCACGACATAGTCGCCCATCGGCAGGCCCGCCGGCTGGAAGTGCGCGGTCTCGACCCGGAAGGTCAAGCGCCCGGGACCAGGCATCGCATCGCGGGCGTTGCTGGCGAGGTTGAGCAAGGCATCCGTGAGCTTCCCCCGGTCGACGAAGATGGTCCAGTCTTTACCGGCGGTTTCCACCACGACCTCCTGGTCGTTCTGCAGCACGGCGTCGAACATGACCGTCATGGCGCGGAGGATCCCGTTCACGTCTATCGCTTCGGAGCGCAGGTTCTGCTCCCGGCCGAACGAGAGAAGCTCGCTCGACAGCTGAGCGCCGCGTTTCGATGCCCGTTGCATGGAATTCAACAGGGCGTGCGACGAGGTGTCGAATTCGGGAATGCGGCGCTTCAGCAACGAGGCATTGCCCATGACGACGGCCAGGATGTTGTTGAAATTATGCGCGATGCCGCCGGCGATCTTTCCCACAGTCCTGAGCTTTTCGGAATTCAGCAGATGGGCTTCCATCCGCTTCAGTTCCGTCATGTCGCGCACCGATACGATATAGGCATGGCGGCTGTCGGGATCGGGGTTTTCGTTCACGATGATGCTGAGGGGAACCTCGTTCCCATCGGCCCTCAGGCCGAGGCATTCCCGGGCGCTCCGGTTGGCGGCTTGGGGGCCGGCCGCCGCCTCGAAGAACGAGTCCATCTCGTCCCCGGCAAAGAGTATCGACGCCGGCTGGCCGATGACCTCACCGGCGCGACGGCCGAACGTCGACTCGGCGGACCGGTTGAAGGACCAAATCGCGCCATCGCGGCACACCGTCACCACCCCTTCGCCGACGTTCTGGAGAACTTCGACGGTCCGGCGGTTGCTGTCACGGGCCCGCTCGGCCCGACGCACACGATGCAGCAAGGCCGCGATGGTACACACCAGGAAGACGGCGAGCGCGATCATACCGGGCAGATAGCCGAAGGCATCAAGGCCCGACAGAAAGGTGGGACGCGGCAGGCTGAGTTCGATCAACTGTACGCCCCGAACATCGCCGACCCGCCAGTCACTCTTGGCGATTGCCGGCTCGGCGTTGTGGCAGGACAGGCAAAAGTCCTTCATGACGATCGGCGTGCCGTAGACCAGTGACCGTCGTCCGTCCTTCTCGCGAAAGGTAAAAACCTCGCTTTGCCGACTTTCTCGCAATTCACGCAACAGCCCGTCGTCGATCGGATCGACGGCACGGCGAGCTTTTCGGGCCGGCCAAGGGGCGTCGCTGTGAAGGCGAAACTTGCCTTGGCCGATACCCAGGTCCGACTTCTCTCCAAGATCCAGCATGAGTGAATAGGGAAGCGGCAGCGACGTGTCCGTGACCTCGTCGGACGCCTTGAATTCGATTCCCGCCCGCTTCGCCTTGGGTACGACGTCGTGCAGGTAATAGTCGGTGAACGACGAAAGGGCCTTCGCATAGGATCGCGCGGCCGCGGTCGCCGTATTGAATTGGGAGCGTTCCTGAATATTAATCGTTTGGTAGACAATGAAAGCTAACGTGGATGCGATCACCACGGACAGCAAACTGATCGGCGACGTCACAACGCTCCATACTCGTGACCCTATAGCGCGCATCATGAGTGTCCCCATCCCGATTTAGGGAAGGCGCCGCGACCGTCACCCCCAATCCGGTTCGCCATGGCCTTCCAAGGCCTGGAAACATTAGTAACTTATTGATGTTAAGAAACAGTTAACCATCAGGAACCGGAGCGGCAGCCGAGAAAGCTTGTGAGGACCGGGCGGCGGGAGTAATGTTCGCGCCGCGTCACATAAGGAAGCGAGCCGAAATGTCTGAGAATTCCGCCCTTTCCGAGATCCATATGCAGATCATGTGGAACCGCCTGATCGCCGTCGTCGAGGAACAGGCGCAGACCCTGATCCGTACCGCCTTCTCCAACACCGTGCGCGAGGCGGGCGACCTTTCGGCCGGCGTGTTCGATCTCGGCGGTCGCATGCTGGCCCAGGCCGTGACCGGCACGCCGGGCCACGTCAACGCCATGGCGGCCTCGGTCAACTTCTTCCTGGAGAAGTATCCCGCTTCGGTGATGAAGCCGGGCGACGTCTACATCACGAACGACCCCTGGAAGGGCACCGGCCACCTGCACGACCTGACCGTGGTGACGCCGACCTTCAAGGACGGCGAAATCGTCGCCATCTTCGCCTGCACCAGCCATGTGGTCGACGTCGGCGGCCTGGGCTTCGGTCCCGACGGACGGCAGGTCTTCGAGGAAGGCCTCTATATCCCGATCATTCCCCTCGCCACGGAGGGGGTGATGAACGAGACGCTGATGGAAATGGTGCGCTGGAATGTGCGCGAGCCGGTGCAGGTCGAAGGCGATATCTACTCGCTCGCGGCCTGCAACGACATCGGCAGCCGCCGGCTGGTCGAGATGATGACCGAGTTCGAACTCGATTCAATCGACGAGTTGGGTGAGCACGTCATCGAGAATTCGCGACGCGCCATGCTGGAGGAAATCGCCAAGCTGCCGAAAGGCACCTACGAGAACCAGATGCGGATCGACGGCTACAACGACCAGATCGATCTGGTCGCGACCCTGACTATCGCCGACGACGGCATCGACATCGACTTCACCGGCACCTCCGGCATCTCGGAATACGGCATCAACGTACCGATCACCTACACGGAGGCCTATGCCTCCTTCGGCGTGCGCTGTGTCATCGGCTCGACCGTTCCGAACAACGCCGGTTCCCTCGGCCCGGTTCGGGTGACCGCGCCCGAAGGCTCGCTGCTGAACGCCCCCTTCCCCTGCGCCGTCGCCGCACGGCACGCCATCGGCCAGATGCTGCCCGATGTGATGCTCGGCTGCCTGCACAAGGCGGTCGACGGGATCGCACCGGCGGAAGGCACCTCGTGCCTGTGGAACCCGGTGCTCTATGGCGGCCACGGCGTCGCCGGCAAGGTCGAGGGCGAGGCCTCGATCTTCACCGTGACGCTGTTCCACAACGGCGGCACCGGCGCGCGTCCCAGCAAGGACGGCCTGTCTGCCACCGCCTTCCCCTCGGGCGTGCGCAACACGCCGGTCGAGATCAACGAGGCGATCAGCCCGATCGTCATCTGGGAGAAGGAATACCGGACCGACAGTGGCGGCGCCGGCGAGCATCGCGGCGGCCTCGGCCAGGTCATGCGCATCACCAACAAGGAGGACGCGCCCTTCGTCATGTCCTCCATGTTCGACCGGGTCGGCCATCCCGCACGCGGCCTCAAGGGCGGCGGTGACGGGCTTGCCGGCCGGGTCTACCAGACCCCGCCCGTGGGTGAGGTCATCGAGATGAAGGCCAAGGGCCGCCAGCGGGTGGCGGAGCGCAACGAGCTCACCATGGCGATGCCGGGCGGCGGCGGCTATGGCGATCCCAAACAGCGCGACGCGGAGAAGGTCGCCCTCGACGTGCGTGACGGTCTGGTGAGCGTCGAAGCCGCGCTCGCGGACTATGGCGTCGTGCTCGCGGCCGACGGCGCGGTGAACGGCGAGGCGACACGGCAGGCCCGCGGCGTCTGATCCACGTGGCGGGCGGCGCGGCTTTGTTTCGCCAGGGCTTCCGGCCGTTTTTTCTCGGCGCCGGGCTGTGGAGCTTCATAGCCCTCGCCCTGTGGCTGGCGGCGCTCGCCGGCGGGATTGAGCTTCGAAGCGCCTTCGATCCCGTCATCTGGCACGCCCATGAAATGCTGTTCGGCTACGCCGGCGCCGTCATCGCCGGCTTTCTGTTGACGGCGATTCCGAACTGGACCGGGCGGTTGCCGCTGTCCGGCGCGCCGCTCGCCACCCTTGCCGCACTCTGGCTCGCCGGCCGGCTGGCCGTCGCGACATCCGATCTCATCGGTGCCGCCGTCGCGGCGCTGCTCGACCTCGCCTTTCCGGCGGCCTTGCTGGCCGTCGTGCTGCGCGAGATCCTCGCGGCGCGCAACTGGCGCAACCTGGCGATGCCGGTCGCGCTTGGGTTCCTGCTCGTCGCCAACGCGCTTACCCATCTCGACGTGCTGGGCCTGGTTGCGAGCGGCGGTTTCGGGCTCCGTCTCGGGCTTGTCGTCGTCATTCTGCTGATCTGCCTGATCGGGGGGCGCATCATTCCGAGCTTCACGCGCAACTGGCTGGTCAAACAGGGCGCCAGCACTCTGCCCGCGGCCTTCGGCGGTTTCGACAAGGCGGCCCTGCTGGTGAGCGTCGTCGCCCTGCTCGCCTGGCTGCTGCATTCTCACGGGCTCGCCACCGCCGCCCTGCTGCTGCTGGCCGCGGTCGTCAACTTCGCCCGCCTCTATCGCTGGCAGGGCCTGCAAACCGGATCGCAATCCCTGGTCTGGAGCCTGCACCTGGGCTTCCTCTGGGTCCCGGTGGGTTTAGCGCTGCTCGGCCTCGCCGCCTTGCCCACGATCGACGTCGCGGAAACGGCCGGCCTGCACGCACTCACCGCCGGGGCGGTCGGCGCGATGACGCTCGCGGTGATGACGCGGGCGAGCCTCGGCCACAGCGGGCGCGGCCTCAGCGCCGATGTGCCGACCACGGTGATCTATGTGCTCGTCGCCATCGCCGCCCTCACCCGGACGGTCGCCCCCCTGGCGACCGGGCTGTTCGAAGCCCTGCTCTGGACATCGGGCATCGCCTGGCTCGCCGCCTACGGCCTCTTCACCCTGCACTACGGTCGCATCCTGCTCGCCCGTTGAACGGCGGGAACGATTCAACAAAGCCGTTCCGCCAGGCCCGCCATGTCGGCGAAGACGGCTTCCGCCCCCTCCCCCGCCAGCCGTGCGCCGTGCCCGGGCGTACAGTGCGTGCCGCCGGTGAAGCCCAGGACCCGCATGCCCGCCGCGACGCCCGCCTGGACGCCGGCAACGCTGTCCTCGACGACGAGGCAGTCGGCGGGTGCGGCGCCCATCCGCTCGGCGGCCAGCAGGAACAGGTCCGGCGCGGGCTTGCCGTGTTCGACCATGCGCCCAGAGAAGATGGCGTCGGCCAGGCGATGATGCAGGTCCACCAGGGTCAAGGCCTGGTGCAGCCAATCGGGGTCGGAGCTGGAGGCGACGCAGCGCGGTGTCGCGAGGCGGTCCAGCAGCTCGTGCGTGCCGGCGACGGCGCGCAGTTCGGCATCGAAACAGGCGCGGATTTCGGCCCTGATGGCATCCTTGTGGTCGCGGAGAATCTCGACGCCGAATTCGTCGGTGATGATCCGGTACATGTCCCGCGCCCTGACCCCGGTGAAGCGGCGGGAGACCTCGGCCTCCGACATCTCGATCCCCAGCCGCCGAAGCCCGCGCGTCTCCACCCGGCAGGCGATGATCTCGCTGTCGATCAGCACGCCGTCGCAATCGAAGATGACCAGGGCGGTGCTGCTCATGCTTCGATCCCGAGCTTGGCCGCGGCGGCGACGATACCAGCCCACACGCCGTCGGAGATCACGATGCCGTCGGCCGCGGCCGCGGCGGCCAGCACCGTCTCCCGTTCGCCCGGCAGGATGACCTTGTCGACGCCCGCCGCCGGGGTCGAACCGCGCACCTCGTCGACGAAGCCTTCGGCCCGCCGGCGATACTCCGCCATCGGCTGGAAGGCATCCGCGCGAACCAGGATCATCAGCCAGTTGTATTCGACGCAGTCGCCCAGCATGGCGTCGCCCATCAGCTCCGCCAGGATGCCGAGCCCGCTGCCCTTGGGTCCCGCCGCCGGCAGCAGGGCGCCGCCATTGAAATAAACCTCCGCGTCGCGCGTCGGATTGCCGTCGCGGTCGATCGCCGAATCGGGCGGCAGCGGCTCCCCGTTGGCGCGGGCCACGGCCGCCTTGCCGTTGGCGATGGTCGAAATGGCAAAGTCCGCGACGACCGGATCGTCGGGCCGGCCCGGCAGGCCGATGGTGTAGGGATTGGTGCTCATCACCGGCTGGATGCCGCCGAAGGGCACGACGTTGCCCCACGACCGCCTGCCGCCGCCGCCGAAGCTGAGCGCCAGGAAGCCCGCCGCCGTCGCCTGCTCGACATAGGCGCCCATCCGCCCGGAATGACCGCAGTTGACGATGCCGGCCGCCGCCAGGCCGCGCGTCCCCGCCCGCTCGATCAGCGCCTCGGTCGCCCGTGCCATGGCAACAATGCCGATGCCGCGCCGTCCATCGACGCGCAGCAGGCCATCATGCACCGCCTCTATCCCCGGCTCGGCCGCGGGATCTATGACGTCGCGGCGCACCTCGTCGAGGTAGGAGGCCAGGCGATTGACGCCGTGGCTCGCCACCCCCTTCATCTCGGCATCGACCAGATGACGGGCGACGATGTCGGCGTTGGCGGCGGAGAAGCCGCCGGCGGCCAGGCAATCGCGAAGCAACGCGATCAGCGCGCCGGGTTCCTTGGGCTCGGTGGGCATGGCGTGGACCTCGGGACAGCGGGAACGGCTTAGGGCTCAGGGCTCCAGTTCGGTGTCCCAATATAGATAATCCCGCCAGCTTTCGTGCAGGAAGTTCGGCGGGAAGCCGCGGCCGCGCTCGTTCAGCTCGAACACCGTCGGCCGATGCGGCGTGTAGCGGGGATGCATGCCCGCCTGGCGCGGCGTCTTGCCGCCCTTGCGCAGGTTGCAGGGCGCGCAGGCCGAGGTGACGTTCTCCCACGTCGTCCGCCCGCCCTGGCTGCGCGGCACGACATGGTCGAAGGTCAGGTCGTGCGTCGCGCCGCAGTACTGGCATTCGAAACGGTCGCGCAGAAACAGGTTGAAGCGGGTGAAGGCGGGATACTTGGCGGGCTTCACATAGGTCTTCAGCGCCACGACGCTCGGCAAACGCATCTCGAAGCTGGGCGAGCGGATATAGCGATCATATTCCGAGATCACGTTGACCCGATCCAGGAACACCGCCTTGACCACTTCCTGCCAATGCCAGAGCGACAAGGGGAAATAGCTGAGTGGCCGGTAATCCGCATTCAAGACCAGTGCGGGACTGGCTTCCGCCGACATGATCCTCTTACGCCCTCGTCCTTCTCACCGTGCCGGCCCGGGTGTGATGGGCCCGCTGGGGCCGAAGCATAAGCCGGTGATTTGCGAGAAACAACATAGGCGCCGGGCGTCGACCCGGTTGCACAAGATCTATGCGCCGCCGGCAAAGGGGTTGAGGATCGCGACCCCCTTCTCCAGCAGGCCGCGGGCGACGACGGTACGATGGATTTCGCTGGTACCGTCGAAGATCCGCATGACGCGGCAATCCCGGGCGATCCGCTCGATCGGCAGGTCCTTGGAAAAGCCCATGCCGCCGTGCATTTGCAGCGCCCGATCGGCGACCCGGCCGACCAGTTCGGCGGCCTGTACCTTGACCATGGAGACCTTCTCCCGCGCCTCCAGGCCGAGGTCCAGCTCCCGTGCCGCGTTCAATACAAGCAGCCGGGTCTGGGCGATTTCCATGGCCGAATCGGCGAGCAGCGCCTGCATCATCTGAAAGTCGCCGATCGGCCGGCCAAACTGCCGGCGCTCCCGCGCCTGGGTCACCATCATGTCGAGCAGCCGGGTCGCCATGCCGACCGCGCGGGCGCCGATGTGGGCCAGGCGAATGCGCCCGATGGTGTCGAGCACGAGGCGCAATCCCCGTCCCTCCCCACCCAACAAGCATTGGCCGTCGAGTGCGACGTCGTCGAAGAACAGCTCGACATGGCTGGTCCCGCGCAGGCCCATCATCGGCTGGTCCCGCCCGACGGTGAAGCCGGCGAGGCCCTTGTCCACCAGGAAGAGGGAGATCCCCCGCGCACCGGCATCCGGGTCGGTGACGGCGGAGACGACGAAGAAATCGGAAAAGGCGCCGTCGCTGACGAACTGCTTGTGGCCGTTGAGCCGCCAGCCGTCACCGTCACGCAACGCCCGGGTCTGGATGCCGGCGGCGTCCGAGCCGGCGCCGGGCTCGGTGATGGCGATGGAATAGACCCGCTCCCCCAGGATCGAGGGCAGCAGCCAGCGTTCGTGTTGTGCCGCGTCGCCCGCCAGCAGGACCTCGTAGACGTTGCCGAAGGCGCGGCGGATGAGGATGTCCTTGGTCGTCCCCGCGACCTCCTCCACCAGGCAGAGCTGCACGGCGTCGAGCCCGCCGCCGCCGAGATCGACCGGCATGTTCATGGCAAAGAGGCCGAGGTCCCGTGATTTCGCCAGCAGCGCCGTCGCCACCGCCGGGTCGAGCCGGCCGCTCGCCTCGACCTCTTCCTCCAGGGGGCGTAGCTCAGCCTCGACGAAGCGGCGCACGGTCTCGACCAGCAGGCGGGTTTCTTCGTCGGGCGTGAAATCGATCATGGCGCCCCGTCTTCCCGTTTGTCCCGGGCGATGTCAAGCTGGCCGCGGCGGTGAAGAGGAGGCGGCGATGCGGGCGGACGAGTTGAAACGGGCCGGCGAGATGCTGGGTCGGGCCTGGCGGGCCTCGACCCCCCTGGAGGCGTTCCCCGACGCCTTGCGCGCGCGGAGCCGGGACGAGGCCTATGTCGTGCAGGACGCCATGGCCGCGGTGATCGACGAGCCGGTGCTCGGCTGGAAGCTCGGCGCGACCAGCCCGGTGATGCGCGAGCTCGCCGGCCACGACGGCGCCATCATCGGGCGGATCTTCGATTCGACCGCCGATTGCTCGCCCGCCCGCCTGCCCGCCCGGCGCTATCCGAACGCCCGCGCCGAATGCGAGTTCGCCTTCCGCCTGCTCGACGACCTGCCGGCCCGCGACGGCGGCTACACGGCGGAGGCGCTATCGCAGGTCGCCACGCTGCACCTCGCCACCGAGATCATCGGCAACCGCTATCCGCGCACCGATGAGTTCGCCCGGCCCACGACCAACGACGAGATCGCCGACAACGGCGCCGGCATCGGCTTCGTCTTCGGCCCGGAAGTCCGGCACTGGCGCGAGGTCGACCTTTCCAACCTGGTCATCGACATCCGCGTCGACGGCGGGCCGTCGGGCGAGAATTTTCTCGGCGACGGCCGCTGCCCCCCGATCCAATCCCTGGTTCAGGCGACGGAGATCCTCGGCGCGCGCGGCATCAACCTCGCGACCAACCAGTATGTTTCGACCGGTGCTGCGACCAACCCCCTGCCCGTCACCGACCGCTCTACCGTCGTCGCGATCTTTGCCGATCTCGGGGCAATCGAGATTACCTTCGATCCCGAGCTCTGACGCGCAGAACCGCTTACCAGGCGGTTTTCAACAGGCCGATCACATCGTCGACGGAGGTGACCGGGCGCGGATTGGTCGCCACGATCAGGTCTTCCAGGGCGTCCTTGGCGATCGCCTCGAAATCCGCCTCGCTCACGCCGTCGACATCGCGCAACCGCGTCGGCAGACCCAGATTCGTCACGAAACCGGTCATCGTCTTCTGCGCTGCCTCCGCCGCCACTTCGGCACTCATGTTAGAGGTCTCGACCCCCATGGCGCCGGCCATCCAGGCCTGCTGTTCCGCCGTGTGGGAGCGGTTGAAGCCCATGGTGTGGTGCAGCATCACGCAGGAGGTGATGCCGTGCGGCACGTCGCAGCGCGCGCCGAGCTGATGGCCGATGCCGTGGCTCAGCCCCAGCGAGACGCTGCCCAGGCCGAACACGGACAGCCAGGACGCCACCTGGCACTGCACCCGCGCCACCAGGTCGCTCGGGTCGTCCTTGCACTGCGGCAGGTAGGTGAACAGCATGTCGAGCCCGCGGATCGCCAGCGCGTCGGTGAACGGCTGCGCCAGCCCGGAATAGATCGCCTCGACACAATGATCGACCGCGCGCATGCCGGTCGACAGCCACAGCCAGTCGGGCGTCGCCAGGGTAAGCTCGGGATCGAGGATCACCGCCTTCGCCGTGATCTTCTTGTCGGCGTAGAGGTCCTTGACCTTGCGCACCTCGTCGGTGACGCCGACGAAATAGGTGAACTCGCCCGCCGACAGCGTGGTCGGAATGGCAATGAGCGGGACGCAGTCGCCGGTGACCGGCGGGATCTCGATCTGGTCCGGGTATTGGAACTTGATCCGCGCCTTGTCGAAGCCTTCGGCCGTGGTGATGTCCTGGGCCAGCGCGACCATCACCGCCTTCGCCGTATCGTTCGGGCTGCCGCCGCCGAAACAGATGAGCCCGTCGACATCGTGCTCGCGGGCCATCTCGGCGGCGCGCAGGACCCCCTGCCGGGGCACATGCTGGATGCTCTCTGCGAACACGGCGGCGGTACGCCCGCCCGTCGCGGCCTTCACCTTGTCGACCAGATCGGTCTTGTTCGCCAGCGTATTGCCGGTGATGATCAGCGCGCGCTCGATGCCGTGCATCTCCAGCGTCGGGCCAAGTTTCTCCAGACTGCCGGCGCCGAAGTGGACGTCGTCCAGCGGCAGCGACGTGAATGCGCCGTTCAGGTCGCGTTTCGGTAGTTCAAACATTGCCATCCTCACAAGTACAGCGGTCCCCAAATCCGACCCTACGGACGCCGACGACACGAGTGCCGACCTCCCCCGGATGACCGCCTGTTTCCGCCATGATGGTAATCGTTCGGCCGCGCGCGGACAATTTCACCGCGGATCGGCCGGTCGCGTCCTCACGCCTGCATGGCCTGGCGGACTTCCTCGTCGTCCATTTCCTGGCCGAGATAGGCCTCGACGACGGCGGGGTCGTCCTTGACTTCGGTCGGGCTGCCCTCGCCGATTTTCTCGCCGTGGTCCAAAACGGTGACCCGGTCGCAGGTGTCCATCACCACCTTCAGGATGTGCTCGACGATCAACAGGGTCAGGCCGTAACGGTCCTTCAGCGCCATGACGATCGACAGCAGGTTGTCGACGTTGACCGGCGAGAGGCCGGCCGCCGGCTCGTCCAGCATCAACAGCTTCGGCCGTGTCGCCATCGCGCGACCCAGCGCCAGCAGCCGGCGCTGGCCGCCCGATAGCTCAGCCGCGGGCATGTCGGCATATTCGGCGAGGCCGATGATCTCCAGCAGTTCCGACATCTCCTCAGTGATCCGGGCATCGATACGCCGGGTCCGCGGGCTGTTCACCAGGGTGCCGAGCAGGCTGTAGGGCACATGGGTGTGATAGCCGACCATGACGTTCTGCAGCACCGTCATCTCGGAGAACAGGCGCAGCAGCTGGAACGTCCGCGCCATGCCGAGCTTGGCGATGGCGTGCGGCGGGGACTTGGTGACGTCGGTCCCGGCGAAGGTGATGCTGCTGCCGGGATCCGGCGGATAGACACCCGAGACCAGGTTGAAGAAGGTCGACTTGCCGGACCCGTTCGGGCCGATCAGGCCATGGATCGTGCCCGCCTCGACGTCGATGTCGAGGTCGTGGATGGCCCGCAGTCCGCCGAATGACTTGGAGAGACGGCGGGTCTCAAGCAGCGCCATCGGACTTCTCCTCGCGCAGCTTGACGAAGCGTTTGGTCACCAGATAGCGGTCGATGACGCCGCCGATGCCCTGTGGCATGAAGACCACCAGCAGCACCATGATGAGGCCGAAGGTGAGCGGCTGGATATGATAAAACTCCAGCGTGTTGTCGTAGATGATGTAGACGATGATAGCGCCGATGACGCCGCCCCAGATGTGGCCGATCCCGCCCATCACCACCATCAACAACAGGGTGACCATTTCGATGATGGTGAAGTTGTTGTGGTGGATGAAGCCGGGCGGCATATGGGCGAACAGCGCGCCGGCGGCGCCGGCATAGAGCGCGCTGATGACGAAGGCCAGCAGCTTGTTGGCCGGCACGTTGATGCCGTGGACGGAGGCGGCGATGACATCCTCGCGGATCGCCATGAAGGCGCGCCCGGTGGCCGAGCGCAGGATCGAGAACGAGAGATAGATCCCGATCATCGCCGCCGTCATCACCAGGTAGTAGTACTTCTGGAAATCGTCGAAGACGAAGCTGCCGACCTGTGGCGGCGGAATCAGCATGATGCCGGTGGACGAGCCGAGCGCCGGCGTCACCGCGATCATGATGCGCACGCTTTCACCCAGGCCCAGCGTGGCAAGTGCCAAATAGGCCCCCTCCAACCGCACGGAGGGCAGGCCGATGATGATCCCGGCGAGGCCGGTGACCACGACGGCGGCCGGCATCGCCGCCCAGAACGGCCAGCCGTAGTTGATCGCCAGCAGCGACGAGGTCACCGCCCCGATGGCGTAGAGCCCGATATGGCCCACCGTCACCTGGCCGCAGAAGCCCTTGACGATGTTCAGGCCGACGGAGAGCAGGATGAAAATTAAGATCCGGTTTGTCAGATAAATGTAATAGTCGTTGCCGGTGGCGGAGAGAATCTCCGGCAGCGGCAGCAAAAAGACATAGGCCACCAGCCAGGGCACGATGCGATGAATTCGCGCGAGCGCCTGGAAGAAGTCCACGAGTCCCCGAAACGGTGCGAGGAGGAGGTTCATGGGCCGGTGACTCCGCTTTTCTTTTGCGACGAAAGCCGGGACGGCGGCAGCGCCTGCCGCCGTCCCGAAACGCCTCGTTACTTACTTGAGGCCGAAGTCGACGGGCATGGTAACGCGGGCCAGCACCTCGGTGACGTAGTCCTTGCCGCCCTTGGTGTAGGCGATCAGCACCGCGGTCCGGTTGCCGTCGCGGCATTGCGGCGTCGCCTCGGCGCAGAAGCTGATCGGGCCGCTGGCCAGGCCCTGGTAACCCTTGACGTTGGCGATGGCGTCGCGGATCGCCGTGCGGTCGGCCGCCAGGTTGGCGCTGTCGAGTTTCAGGTCGGCATTACCAAGCGCGATTTCGACGATGCGAACCAGGTCGTAGGCCTGGCTAAAGTCGTGGTCCGGCGCATGGATGCCGTAGCGCTGGCGCACCATCTCGTTGAACAGGCGTGCGATCGGCCGGTCGTCCGCCGCTGCATAGGCCGCCGTGAAGAAGACGCCCTTTGCGGCGTCACCGGCGATCGCCGGCACCGGCGAGTTGGAGGCGGAGGAGGAACCGATGCGGTTCACGCTCGCCGGAATGCCGGCTTCGTAGGACTGCACCAGGGCCCGCGCCATGGTCTCGGCCAGCGCCGCGATCATGATGCCGTCGACACCCGCCGACTTGATCTTCTGCATGTGGGTGCGGAAGTCGACCTCTTTCTCCTGCACCTGGGCGACATAGGCCGCTTCGGCACCGAACTGCGACTTCATCTGCGCCTGCATCGCTTCGCAGTCGTTCTGCGAGGCGGCGTCGGCGGCACAGAGATAGGCGATCTTCTTGCCGATGTTCTCGCCGACATACTTGGCGTTGACGCCCGCGTAATAACGGCCCGACACCGGCACGCGGAAGACCCAGGCACTGCCCTTCTGGGTGATCTTCTCGTTGGTCGAATGCGGGATGATCTGCGGCACCTTGGTCTTCGCCGTGACGTCGACGATCGGCAGCGAGACGGAGGAGCAGGTGGAACCGACCAACAGATGGATCTTCTCCTGGAAGATCAGCTTGTTGGCGTTGGCGACGCCCTTGTCCGACTTGCACTCGTCGTTGAGCAGGGTGACGTCCAACGTATGGCCGTTGATGCCGCCCGCCTTGTTGATCATGTCGAACTCGTCGACCACCATCTGGCCATATTTCTGGCCGTTCTCGCTGACCATCCGCATGGTCACGCCGATGCGGATTTCGCCCGCCAGTGCCGTGGCCGCGAGACCAGTCACGAGACCGGCCGCCAGCAGCGCGGTAATCCCCTTGGTTGTCGTCGTCATCTTGTGGATCCTCCCTTGATGAATTGCGACATGGTTAAAATGCCCTGCCCCCGCCCGCCTCAGGCCTTGACCCGCACCTCGACCCCGAAAAGGCCGGAGGGGCGGACCATCAGCACCAGGATGAGCAGGAGAAAGGCGTAGATGTCCTTGTGGTTGGGCGAGATGTAGGCCGCGCCCAGGTTCTCGAAGATGCCGACCAGCAGGCCGCCGACGATGGCGCCCGGCAGGCTGCCGAAGCCGCCGACCACGGCGGCGGCGAAAGCCTTCATCAGCATGAGGTAGCCCATCTCGACCTGCACGGACTGCATCGGTCCGATCAGCACGCCTGCCGCCGCGGCCAACGCGCAGGCGAGGCCAAAGATCAGGCTGATCATCAGCGGCACGTTGATGCCCATGAGGAAGGCGATGTCCTTGTTCGCCGCCACCGCGCGCACCGCCAGGCCGATCTTGGTCTTCTTCAGGAAGAAGTGCAGCACCGCCATCAACAACAGGGCGATGACGGCGGTCAGGCCGTAGCTCTTGGGCAGCGAGATGTCGCCGAACTGGAACGGCTCACCGAGGTCGACAGGGAATGGCTCGGCATCGGCGCCCCAGCTGAGATAGGCGATGTTCTGCAGCACCACCGACATGCCGAAACCGCAGATGATCATGCCCATGCCGGCGACCGTATAGCCACCGCCCGCCCGGGTCAGCCGCCGGTAGAACACCCGTTCGATGACGATGCCCAGCAGGCCGGTGCAGACCATCGCCGAGAGGATCGCCAGCGGATAGGGCACGCCCATGTGCTCGGAGAACACCAGGCCGAAGAAGGCGCCGAACATGTAGATCTCGCCGTGGGCGAAATGGACGATGTCGAGGCCCGAATAAATCAACGAAATGCCGAGCGCGACGATGCCGTAGACGACGCCGATCGTCAGCCCGAACAGGATGAAGGCGAAGAGGGAGGTGAAGTCGAAATCCATCGCGCGTCCCCGCCCGGCCTCAGGACATATACTCGCGCGAGGAATCCGCCACCGTCCCGCCGAGGAAGGACATCTTGACGTTTTCGTCGTGCATGAGGTCGTCGGCGTCACCCTCGATCAGGATGCGGCCGTCGCGAATGATGTAGGCGTAGCTCGCCAGGATCAGCGCCATACGGACGTTCTGTTCGACTACCAGGATGGTGACGCCCGAACGCGCGATACGGTTGATGTTGGCGAAGATGTCGAGCACGACCTTGGGCGCCAGCGCCGCGCTCGGCTCGTCCAGCAGCATCATCTTCGGCGCCGCCATCAGGCCGCGGCCAATCACCAGCATTTGCACCTCACCGCCCGAGAGGGTGCCGGCCAGCTGGCGGCGGCGTTCCTTCAGCACCGGGAAGTAGTCATAGACCCGTTCCAGATCGCGGGCGACGCCCGGCTTGTCGCTGCGGGTGAAGGCGCCCACCTTCAGGTTCTCCTCCACGGTCATGGACGGGTAGGAGTCCTTGCCCTGGGTGACCTGGATCAGGCCACGGCGGACGATCTGATCGGGGGCCTTGTTGTCGATCCGCTCACCGTTGAATTCGATTTGGCCGTTCCAGACCCGGATCAGGCCGGAAACCGCCCGCAACATGGTGGACTTGCCGGTGCCGTTGCCGCCCAGCAGGGCGACGATACGGCCTTGCGGCACCTCCATGTCGAGGCCGCGCAGGATCTGGACGCGGCCGTAGCCGGTCTCGAGCCCTGTCACTTTCAGCACGCCGGGACCCCTCCCCCAATCCGCCTTTATGGTTGGGCGGTGATCCAACCTAGGGGTCGCCACCGGGGAACGCAACCTCGACTTTGCCGAGGCCAGAGGCCACGATGGCGCCGTTGAACGGGAAGGAGTCGCGCGCATGGCCAACACCGACAAACCGCGGGTCGTCGTCATCGGCGCGGGCGCCATGGGCAGCCTGTTCGGCGGCATGTTGGCCGAGGGGGGGGTTGAACGTCACCCTGCTGGATGTCGATGCGGACCATGTCGCGCGGATCAAGGACCAGGGGCTGCGGCTGGTCGGCGTCGGCGGCGACCGGACCATCCAGCTGCCCGCGACCGTTGATCCAGGCGCGGCCGGGCGGGCCGACGTCGTGCTGGTGCAGTGCAAGGCCCCGGCGACCCGGGCCGCCGTGGCGGCGGCGAAGGACGCCGTCTTCGGCCCGGACACGGTCGCCGTCAGCTTCCAGAACGGCCTCGGCAACGAGGAGATCATCGCCGAGGTCGTCGGCCCGGAGAACGTCCTCGGCGGCCTGACCGCGCAAGGGGCGACCAAGGAAGGCCCGGGCCTGGTGCGCAATTTCGGCGACCTGCCGACCTATGTCGGCGAGCTGGACGGCGGCCTTTCGAAGCGCGCCGTCGCCATCGCCGAGGCCTTCACCGCCGCCGGCCTGGAGACGCACGCCAGTGCGGATATCCGCCGCGACATGTGGAAGAAGCTGCTGGCCAACGTCTGGCTCAGCTGTGCCTCGGGCGCCACCAATCTGAACGCCCGCCAGATCATGGCCATTCCCGAACTGGCCGAGGTCTGCTTCGGCGCGCTCGACGAGGCGGCCACCGTCGCCCGGGCCGCCGGCATCGGGCTGAGCGAGGCGGAGACTCGCGAGACCGTCGCCAAGATCCAGGGCGCGGGCGGCACAGGCGACGCCAAATCAAGTCTTTGCACCGACCTCCTCAACCAAAGACCGAGCGAAGTCGACCATATCAACGGCGCCATCGTCCGCATGGGCCGCGAGCTCGGCGTGCCGACGCCGATCAACGCGACCATGGCGGCGATCGTGAAGGGCTTGCAGTCGCACTACCTGTGAGGCATGAGGCGGGTCGGAAGAGCGGGGCGAGGCATTTCGATGAACGAGGCGGCCGAGAGGAACGATTTCATCCGCGAGGTGATCCGCGAGGATCTCGCGGCGGGTCGCCATGAGTCCGTGATCACCCGCTTCCCGCCGGAGCCGAACGGCTTTCTGCACATCGGACACGCCATGTCGATCTGCCTGAACTTCGGCGTCCCGGAGGAGTTCGGCGGGCACTGCGCACTGCGCTTCGACGATACCAACCCGACCCGGGAAGAGCAGATCTATATCGATGCGATCCAGGACGACGTCCGCTGGCTCGGCTTCGCCTGGGCGGGCGAGGTGCGCTACGCCTCCGACTACTTCGAACAGCTCTATGCCTGGGCCGAACGGCTGATCGAGGCCGGCCACGCCTATGTCGACGATCTTTCGGCCGAGGAGATCCGCGACTATCGCGGCACCATGACCGAGCCCGGGCGGCCGAGCCCCTGGCGCGATCGGCCGGCGGCGGAAAGCCTGGACCTGTTCCGCCGCATGCGTGCCGGCGAATTCGCGGAAGGCGCCCGGGTGCTGCGGGCGAAGATCGATATGGCCTCCGGCAACTTCAATCTGCGCGATCCCGTGCTCTACCGGATCCTGAACAGCCCGCATCCGCGAACCGGGGACGCCTGGCACATCTATCCGACCTACGACTATGCACACGGCCAGTCGGACGCGATCGAGGGGGTCACCCATTCGCTCTGCACCCTCGAATTCGCCGATCACCGGCCGCTCTACGACTGGCTGATCGAGAATTTGCCGGTGCCGGCGACGCCCAGGCAGTATGAGTTCGCGCCGCTGAACCTGACCTATACGGTGCTGTCGAAGCGACGCCTGATCCAGCTGGTGCGCGAGGGCCACGTCGCCGGCTGGGACGATCCGCGGTTGCCGACCTTGCGCGGCCTGCGCCGGCGCGGCCTGCCGCCGGAAGCGGTGCGCGACTTCATCTCCCGCGTCGCCATCACCAAGAACGTCGGCACCATCGAGGTGCAGATGCTGGAAGCCTGCATCCGCGACGCCCTCAATCCGGTAGCACCACGCCGCATGGCGGTCCTCCGCCCCCTGAAAGTGGTGATCGAGAACTATCCCGAAGGCGAGATCGAATGGCTGGAGGCGGCCAATCTCCCCAACGATCCCGCCGCCGGCACCCGAAAGGTTCCCTTCGGCCGCGAAATCTGGGTCGAGCGGGACGATTTCATGGAGGACGCACCGCGCAAGTTCTTCCGCCTCTCCCCCGGCCGCGAGGTGCGGTTGCGCTTCGCCTATTTCGTCACCTGCACCGAGGTAGTGAAGGACGCGGCAGGCGAGGTGGTCGAGCTTCGTTGCACCTACGACCCCGAGACCCGCGGCGGCGACGCGCCCGACGGTCGCAAGGTGCGGGGCACCATCCATTGGGTCGAGGCAAGCCACGGGGTCACGGGCGAAGCCCGCCTGTACGACCATCTCTTCGCGGTCCCCGAGCCGGGCGCCGGGGGCGAGTTGATGGACGACCTCAACCCCGACAGCCTGGAGGTATTGCAGCACTGCCGGCTGGAGCCGTCGTTGGTTGACGTCGCGAACGGCGAGCGCGTGCAGTTCGAGCGGCTCGGCTATTTCACTCGCGATTCGGACGGCACGGCCGAACGGCCGGTGTTCAATCGCACCGTCGGCCTGCGCGACGCCTGGGCACGGGTCAAAGCCAAGGGCTGACCGCAGCCATCACTAATTTTCATGCGTATTACCGGTTTTATCTTTCTCTCTTAGATTTATCGACCCATCGTCCAACTCTTGAAATTTGCGCCGTTTAGACTAATATTCGGCGCAACGTAACACGTCGAACAACCTGGGGATTCGAACGACATGGCACTTGATCCACGACAGGCGAGCGCGGGCTTCGGGGCGCGGGCTCGGTCCGCGGAGGTTGACGCGGGCCTCCGGGCCTACATGCTGAAGGTCTACAATTACATGACCGTCGGTCTGTTGCTGACCGGCGCGGTGGCCTTCTACATCTCGACGTCGGAGACGCTAGCCCATCTCTTCCACTCGACGCCGCTGCATTGGGTGGTCATCTTCGCCCCCCTCGGCATGGTGTTCTTCCTGAGCGCGCGGGTCCACAAGCTGTCCGTGGGCGCCGCCCAGGCGAGTTTCTGGATCTTCGCGGCCCTGATGGGCGCCTCGCTCTCCTGGGTCTTCCTGGTCTACACGGGCGAGAGCGTCTTCCGCGTCTTTCTCTACACCGCTGCCGGCTTCGGCGGGTTGAGCCTGTTCGGCTACACGACGAAGAAGGACCTCGGCCCGATCGGTGCCTTCTGCATCATGGGTCTGATCGGCATCATCGTGGCGATGGTCATCAACATCTTCGTCGGCTCCTCCGGCATGGCCTGGATCATCTCGGTCCTCGGCGTGCTGATTTTCGCCGGGCTCACCGCCTACGACACGCAGAAGATCAAGGAAAACTACTATGCCGCCGACGGCCAGGCGGTCATGACCAAGAAGGCGATCATGGGGGCCCTCACCCTCTACCTCGACTTCATCAACATGTTCATGTTCCTGCTGCATCTCTTCGGCAACCGCGAATAGACGTTTCGCGACGGCACGACGGAACACGCCCGGTGGTTCGCCACCGGGCGTTTTTTATGCCCAGGTCTGCTAATCTCGACTCCCCTTAACGACCGCAAGTATCGAGGTCCCGCCATGCGCATCGTCATGGCCATGATGAAGCACGAAACCAACACCTTCTCGCCGGTACCGACACCCTGGTCCCGGTTCGAGGAATGGGGTGCGCATCGGGGCCCCGATGTCGTCGAGGTCTATGAAAAGACCAACATGACGCTCGGCGCCTATATCCGCCTGGCCCGCGCCGCCGGGGCCGAGATCGTCAGCCCGATCGCCGCCGAGGCGATGCCTTCGGGGCCCGTCGCGGCCGAGGCCTACGACCTGATGAGCGACGCGATCCTCGATGCGGTCGCCGGCGGGACCGACGCCATCATGCTGGACCTGCACGGCGCCATGGTGGCGGAGACGACGGACGACGGCGAAGGCACCCTGCTGGCGCGCATTCGGCAGATCGCGCCGACGACGCCGATCTGCGTGACCTGCGACCTGCATTGCAACCTGACCGAAGCCATGGTCGCCAATTGCGACGCCCTCATCGGCTACAAGACCTATCCCCATGTCGACATGTTCGAGGTCGGCACCCGGGTCGGCGAAATCCTGTTCGCCATGCTGCGCGGCGAGTGTCGCCCGGTGATGTCCTGGGGCCAGGTGCCGATGCTCTCACAGACGCTCCGCCAGGGCACCGACGACGAGCCCTTCGCCGGCCTGATCGCGACGGCCCGGGCGGGCGAGGTGCTGGCGGCGACCGTCTTCGGCGGCTTCGCGCTGGCCGATATCGCGCACGCCGGCGCCTCCGCCGTCACCATCACCGATGGCAATGCCCACGCCGCCGAGACAGTGCGCGACCGCCTGCTGGAACAGCTCTGGCAGGCGCGGGAGGAGCACGTCTATCGCCATCGCCCGCTGGTCGAAAGTGTGGCCCAGGCGAAGGAGATCGAGGACGGCCCGGTCCTGCTGCTGGACCATGCCGACAATGTCGGCTCCGGCGGCACCCAGGACGTGATGATGGTCCTGGCGGAAGTCATCCGTCAGGGGCTGGCGGACGTCGCGGTCGGCGCCATCCGCGATCCCGCCGCCGTCCAGGCCATGGCCGCGGCCGGGATCGGCCGGACGGTGACCCTCGAGCTCGGCGGGCGGACCCGGATGCCGGCGCTCGGCCTGGAGGGTCGCCCCCTCACCGTCACCGGCAAGGTCAAGGTCCTGACCGACGGCGAGTGGATCGTGCGCGGGCCGATGTACAACGGCCTGAAGGTCTCCCTCGGCCCGACCGCGGTGCTGGACACGGGCGCCATCGAGATCGTCATCGTCTCCCACCATCACGAGCCCTGGGATCTCGGCATCTTCACCTCGGTCGGCATCGATCCCCGCCACAAGCGCTATCTGCTGTTGAAGTCGCGCATCCACTACCGCGCCGGCTTCGCGCCGATCGCCAAGGCGACGCTGACGCTCGACGGCGAAGGGGTGACCACCTCCGACAATACCCAGCTGGACTACAAGAACGTGCGCCGGCCGATCTTCCCCCTCGACCGGCGGAACGAGCCGTAACGCGCCGGGGCCGCGGGCCATGGCGCGCAATCGCCTGCAATCGGCACTGCTGATCGCCGCCATGATGGCGCTGGTGGCGGCTTGCGTATGGTCGCTCTGGGGGCCGGCGGGAATTCCCTGGGCGATCGCCGGCGTGGTGCTCGCCCTGCTCTTCGCGCCGCGGATCCCGGTTCGTCTGGTGCTGGCGATGTATCGCGCGCGGGTCCTGGATCCGGCCCGCTTTCCCGAACTCCATCGCATCCAGCACGAACTCGCCCGCCGCGCCGGCCTGGCGGCGATGCCCGCGCTGTTCTGGGTGCCGAGCGCCGTGCCCAACGCCTTCGCCGTCGGCACACGGCACCGGGCGGTGATCGCCCTCTCCGACGGCCTGCTGCGCGGCCTGGATCGACGGGAACTGGTCGGCGTCCTGGCGCATGAAACCAGCCATGTCGCCAACAACGACCTGGCGGTCATGACCTTCGCCGACCTGTTGAGCCGGATCAGCGCCCTGCTCTCCCACGTCGGCGTGCTGTTGGGCGTCATGAACCTGTTCCTCGCCGTGGCGGGCCGGCAGGCGGTGCCGTGGCTGGCGGTCTTCCTGTTGGTCCTGGCGCCCATGGCGATGAGCCTGCTGCAACTCGCGCTTTCCCGTGCGCGGGAATTCGATGCCGACCGGCGCGCCGCCGAACTGACGCTCGATCCCCGCGGGCTGGCGAGCGCGCTCGGCAAGATGGCCAGGTTCGAAGCCTGGGCCTGGCACCGCCTGCTGCTGCCGGGACAGCGCAGTCCGAGCCCCTCCCTCCTGCGCAGCCATCCGCCGACGGCCGAGCGGATCCGCCGCCTGATCGCCCTGCCGACGGGCCAGGCCCCGCACCGGTTGGCACCGGCGGGCGGCGCGGCCGAGCTGCCGGCCGGCTATCGGCGGATCGAGCGACGACCACGCTGGCGCTGGCCGGGCGTCTGGTACTGAGCCCATGCGGTTGCCCGGCCGCGGCAAATCGGCGAAAACCAACGCCCGCCCTATCGCAAACCAGGATCGACGCGCCCCATGACCAGCCAGCTCTTCACGCCCCTCTCCCTCCGCGAGGTCGAACTCGCCAACCGTGTCGTCGTGGCACCGATGTGCCAGTACCAGGCGATCGACGGTGCCGCGCAGGACTGGCACCTGATGAACCTCGGCCAGTATGCGATGGGGGCGGCCGGTCTGGTCTTTACGGAGGCGACCCACGTCACGCCCGAGGGACGGATTACGCCGTGCTGTCTCGGCCTGTGGTCGGACGAGACGGAGGCGGCGTTGGCCCGCGTCGTCGACTTCTGCCGCGAACACGGCGCCGCCGCACTCGGCATCCAGCTGGCGCACGCCGGCCGCAAGGCGTCGTGCCATCCGCCGTTGCTGGGCGGCAAGCCGCTCGGCCCGGGCGACGGCGCCTGGCAAACCATCGGCCCCTCGGCCCAACCCTATGACGACGGCTGGCATACGCCCGAGGAAATGAGCGCGGCGCAAATCGCCGGGGTCAAGGCCGCCTTCGTGGACGCGACCCGGCGCTCCGCCCGCCTCGGCCTCGACGTGGTCGAGATCCACGGCGCACACGGCTATCTGATTTCGGAATTCCTCTCCCCGCTTTCCAACCGGCGCGGCGACGACTACGGCGGCAGCCGCGGGAACCGCATGCGCCTGCTGCTCGAGGTGTTCGAGGCGGTGCGCGCGGCCTGGCCCGCGGACAAGCCCCTCGGCGTGCGCATCTCGGCCAGCGAGTGGGTCGAGGGCGGCTGGGATATCGAAGACAGCGTCGTCCTGGCGCATGAGCTGAAGGCGCTGGCCTGCGACTTCATCGACGTCTCGTCCGGCGGCAACAATCCCGGGCAGAAGATCCAGTTTCGCCCCGGCTACCAGGTGCCGTTCGCCGAACGCATCCGAGCCGAGACCGGCATCGCCACCATGGCCGTCGGCATGATCACCGAGCCGGCACAGGCGGAGGAGATCGTCGCCGGCGGCAAGGCCGACATGGTGGCGCTGGCCCGGGGCATGATGTTCAACCCACGTTGGGCCTGGCACGCGGCCGAGGCGTTGGGTGCCGATACGCCCTATGCCGAGGGTTACGCCCGCTGCCACCCGGCCCGCTGGCCACAGGCCTTCGCGAGCCGTCAGGCCGCGGAATAGAGACAAGGGAGACACGCTGCGATGAAACTCGAAGGCCTCAAGGTTCTCGACCTTTCGATGTTCCTGCCCGGTCCACTGCTCACGCAGATGCTGGGCGACCACGGTGCCGACGTCATCAAGCTGGAGCCGCTCGGCGAGGGGGAACCGAACCGCGTCATCGGCGCCGCGCGCGACGGCGTCACCGTGTTTTTCGCCAACACCCATCGCGGCAAGCGCAGCCTGACGCTGAACCTGAAGACCGCGGAGGGGCACGCCGCCTTCTTGAAGCTCGTGGCCGAAATGGACGTCATGATCGAGGCCTTCCGCCCCGGCGTCGCCAAGCGCCTCGGCATCGACTACGACAGCGTCAAGGCGGTCAACCCGGCGATCGTCTACGCCTCGATCTCCGCCTTCGGGCAGACCGGTCCCTATGTCGACCGCCCGGCACACGACGCGGCGACGGAGGCCTATGCCGGCATCCTCAGCGTCAACCTCGGACAGGACGACAAACCCTGGCTGCCGGCGATCGCCAACGCCGACATGCTGTCCTCGATGATCACCCTCTCGGGCGTGATGATGGCGCTCTACCGTCGCCAGCAGACCGGCGAGGGCGATTTCGTCGACGTCGCGATGATGGATTCCGTGCTGGCCTGCATGCCCAACAACCTCGGCCCGCCCATGGCGGAAAAGCGGCAGCCGATCGCGAAGGACGAGCGGTCGTGGGGCGGCAACGCCATGTACCGGATCTACGAGACGGCCGATGGCGAATGGATCGTTCTCGGCGGGGCCGAGATCAAGTTCGCGACCAACGTCCTGACCAAGCTCGGCCGGCCGGACCTGATCGACCTCTGCAAGTTGCCGCCCGGCCCCGGGCAATATCCGGTGCGCGACTTCTTCATCGAGACCTTCAAGACCAAGACCCAGGCGGAATGGATCGACTGGTTCGACGGCATGGACGCCTGCTTCGCGCCGGTCCAGACCTTGCGCCAGGGCCTCGACGATCCGCAGACGCGGGCCCGCGAGATGGTGCTGGAGGACGACCGCGGCTGGGAACACGTCGGCATCCCGATCAAGTTCACCAACGAGCCGGGCAAGGTGGTCTTCGACCTGCCCGAACACGGCCAGCACACGCGGGAAATCCTGGAAGGCCTCGGCTACGACGCGGGCGAGATCGCGCGGATGAAACAGGCGGGCGTGTTCTGAGACGACCTCAGCCGTCGAGATAGGCGGCCAGGTGCTCGCTCAAGTCGTCGGCGTCGTCGGCGGCACCGTCGATCAGGGCCGACTTGCGGCGGCGCAGGAACTGCATGCCCATGAGGTAGAGACCCGGTGACGAGGTCACGCCTCCCTCGTGGCAGATGCGACCCTTGCGGTCGAGGACGTCGACCTCCAGCCACGAGAGGTCGGGCCGGTAGCCGGTACACCAGAGCACGGTGCCGATGCCGGCCTCCGCCAGCTTCAGGGTCAGGGGCGGTTTCTCCGGCACCCGCGTCGAGTCCAAGCGATGCGATGGCTCAACGTCCGCGTCGGCACCGACTTCGGCTGCCCATTCGTCGAAGCTGTTCAGCAGCCGGTTCATCTTCAGGTCCGAGAGCGCACACTGATTCAGCAGCGAGCCCGAGAATTGCGCCTTGCCGTCCACCAGGCCGGCGAAGCGGCCGACCAACGCAACGCCGATATCGGTCACGGCGTTGAGGTCCAGGGTCGAGCCGTCGTCCGTGCCGGTGAGCTGGAACGACGGTACCCGGCGGGCCCGGTTGATGTCGTCCATCTCGTCCCAGCGTTCGTCGTGCACGCCGGCATTGTCCATCCACCACATGAGGTCGCGACCCCGGTAAGTCCGGGGAACGCGGATATGCTCCCCCACCGCCAGGGTCACCGGACGGCCGGACTTGTGGATTTCGTAGCCGAGTTGCGTGCCGGTCGCCGAGGCGCCGACGACGAGGACGCCACCCGCCGGCAACTGGTCGGGATTGCGGTAGTCGAAGGAATGCACGCTGGCGATGCCGTCCGGCAGGGCGTCCGCCACCTTGGGTACGTTCGCAAGGTTGCAGGCCCCGCTCGCCAGCACGACGCTACGGGCGCGCCATTCACCCCGGTCCGTGGTGACGAGATAATCCTCGTCGTCGCGGCGGATCGAGGTGACGGTAGTCCGTGTTTCCACCGGGGCCGAGATCACCTCGGCGTATCTCTGGAGAAACGCGACGGTTTGCGTCATGTCGCGGAACCCGTCGGGGTCGTCTCCCTCGTAGCCGAAGCCCGGCAGGCGGCTCTGCCAGTTGGGCGTCAGCAGACGGAGGGAATCCCAGCGTTCGGTCCGCCAGGAATTGGCGACCTCGCCCCGCTCCAGAACGACGTGATCTATGCCGCGGACGGCGAGGCACCGGCTCATCGCGAGCCCGGCATGCCCCGCCCCGACCACGACCGTTGTGGTGGTGGGAATGGTACGCTCCCCCGTTGTAACGACGTTGCGGGTCTATTTGACCTCGACCGTCACGGCCGTGGGATTGGTGACGATGTCGTAAACGGCGGACCGCTTCTGCGACTGGGCGACCAGCGCCTCGATATCGTCGCGCCCGGCGTCGGCGTCGATCTCGTAGGTGACCTTGATGCCGTCGAAGCCGTTGCGCACCTCGTCGTCGATGCCGAGGATGCCCTGGATATCCATGTCGCCCTCGATCGTCGCCTTGACCGATTTCAACTGAATGTCGCGATACTGGGCAATCGCCGCCACGCCCGCCGTCAGGCAACTGGCGAGGCCGACGAGGACGTATTCGACCGGCGTTGCGCCCAAATCTTCGGAGGCGAAAATCTCCGGGTGGTCGGCATCGAAGGCGAAGGTCTTGGAGCGCTTCTGCTCCTCACCCAAACCGAAGAAACCCTCGACCGTCGAATGGCTGTGTGTGCCGTTCTTCCATTCGCACGAGGCGCGCCAGTTGAACTGCGCGGCCTGCGGCGCCTCGGTCAGCGCCTCGCGCGCGGCGACCAGAGCATCGGCATTCACACCATTGTTGACTGTTGCTTCCGACATTGTCCCTCTCCCCATTCATGATTACGAAAAACTTTCGTGTCCAAAGGATATATGGGACCCCCGGGTCAATTCAATGACGCCGTGAGTGAAAATGCCGGCCGGCTAGTTGATGGCGGCAAGACCGCCGTTGGCGACCCGGGCTCGGTAGCTCGACATGAAGGCCTCCAAATCGCCGACACCGGCGATGGCGCTGGCGAGCTGGCGGAACTCGGTTTCGTTGGGCCGGGTGACGTGGGTGAGCATGCGGAAGGTCTCCGCGTGTTCGCCCTTTGCCATGCTCGGGCCGAAGCGTTTCGCCACCGCCGCCAGGCCGCGCCGGTCGTGGTTCATGTAGAGGGCCACCGCGAGTTTTACGACATGGACCCGGTCCGCCGGTGAGAGCGTGCCCTCCCCCGCCGGCTGGCCACGCACCAGCTGACCGGTCATGCGGGCGACCTCCCGCCAGTCGCGGGCCTGCCAGGCGACATCCGCCCGCAGCATGGCGGCCTGGTCGCTGGTGTCGTCCTCGAGCAGGGCGAGCGCATCGACCGGGCGGTTCAGATCCGAGAGCGCGCGGGCTTCCAGCAAGCGCCGTTCCCGGCCGATGCCCTCCGGCAGGCCCTGGGTCCGGGTGTTCCGCAGCGCCTCCAGGGCATCGTGCGGGCGGCGATCGAGCAGATAGATCAGCGCCAGCCGCGTCGCGACCTGGGCCCGCTTCCGCCCCTTCAGACGACGGCTGACCTGGCCTTCCAGCAACCGGGCGGCGCGGTCCAGCAGATCGACTTCGACCATGCGATCGGCCAGGCGACGGATCATCTCGTCCCCCTTGTCGCCGACCGGGGTCAGCTCCTGATAGTCGTAATAGAGGGCCAGGGCTTTGACCGGCGGCAACTTGTCGGCCTTGCCATCATGAAACAACTCCACGAAGACCTCGCCCATCCGCCGCGCAATGCCCTTCGCCTCGGGACGATCTGAAAAATTGCTCACCAGGCGGCGCATCATGGCGAGGCCGCCGGCGAAGTCGTCGTTGGCCAGACGCAACTCGACGAGCTTCTCCAGCAGCGCCATTTCGTAGCCGTCACCGCGCCAGGCATGCACCAGGCGGGCAAGGTGGTCGTGCGCCTCCTGGTCGGTGATCTGGCCGAGCTGGCGCCGGACGTCGGTCGTCGCCATTTCGGCCCGCAGCCGCGCGCGCCGCTCCCCGCTGGCGATCGCGCTCTCGAAATGGGCGAGCGCGAGATCAGGCTCGTCCTCCAGCATCTTGGCCCGCCCGCGCAGATAGGTGAGCCATGCCGTCTGACTTGCCGTCAGGGCCACGCCGTCGAGCAGTTCCTCGGCCGTATGGAAACTGTCCAGGTCCGCCAGGCGAATCGTCGTCTCCGCCCATTCCAGCAGCAACCGAGCCCGCCAACCGTCCGGCAGCAGGGTCGCCATCACCGCGACCTCGGCGAACAGTTCATGCGCCTTATCGCTCCGCCCGGCCCGACTGTGCAGGGCGGCCCGCCACAGGTTGGCATCGGGATAGCGGGAAAGATCGCTTTGCATCAGATCGTCGGCGGCCCGGTCGTCGTGGCGCTGCAGCAGATGCGCGGCGCCGCGCATGGCCCGAAACGCGGGATCGATCGAGGCGGCCTCGTCGTCGCGCTCGATCAGGCGCAGCAAGGCCTGGGTTTCCGGCACCTGTCCGTTGGCGAACAGAAACCGCGCGAGCGCCCAGCGCGCGGTATTGCGGGCGGCCCGCGGCGCCCGGGCGATGGCGCGGCGCAGCTTGCGTCGGCTGTCCTGGAAGCTCTTGCCCGGGCCTTCGCGCCAATCGGCGATCCTGAGCAACGGCTCCCCCAACGCGGCAAGGGACCCCACCCCCTTGGCCAGGGGAATCGCATTTGGAATTGCCTTGACGTGCGTGTTTGATCTTGAGGTATTGGCGCGAATCGATTCTACCCGGTCTTTTCACGGGTGGAGGTTGCGATGGAAGGCTTTCTGGAGTGCTTTGAGGGTCTCGAGGATCCGCGGACTGGCAATGCCGGGCGTCACGATCTGCTGGAGATCTTGACGATCGCCCTGTGCACGGTCCTCTCGGGCGGTCAGACGGCGGTCGACATGGCGATCTTCGCGCGTGAAAAGGAGGCGTTCCTGCGGGAATTTCTCGTACTCGAACATGGCGTGCCGAGCCACGACACCTTCAGCCGGGTGTTCCGGTTGCTGGATCCGGAGGCGTTCGGCGCCTGCTTCCAGCGCTTCATGGCGCGCTTTTCCGAGACCTGCCAAGGGGTCATTGCGATCGACGGCAAGGTGGTGCGGCGATCCTACGACAAGGCGAGCGGCACGTCGGCGCTGCATATGGTCTCGGCCTGGGGCTGTGATCAGCGGCTGGTGTTGGGGCAAGTCGCCACCGACGCCAAGTCCAACGAGATCACCGCCGTGCCGAAGCTGTTGAAACTATTGAGCCTCGAGGGGACGATCGTGACCGTGGACGCCCTCAATTGCCAGCGCGCCATCGCCAGCCAGATTATCGAGCAGGGGGGTGACTACGCCCTGGCGTTGAAGGGCAATCAAGGCACGCTGCATGACGACGTGAGAACCTTCCTCGACGATCCGAAAGCCGAAGCGACCACCACCGACACCACGGTCGATGGCGATCATGGCCGCATCGAGACCCGTGCCGCTCTCGTCTCCAGCCACGTCGAGTGGCTGCAAGAGCGCCATCATTGGCCGGGCCTGAAGGCGGTCGCCAAAGTCACCCGGACCCGCGAGTGCGCGGAGAAGACGTCGAGCGAAACCGCCTACTACCTGCTCAGCCAGCCGCTCGACGCCGAGCGCTTCAATCCCGTTGCCCGGGCGCACTGGGGGGTCGAAAACCGCCTGCACTGGTGCCTCGATGTCCAAATGAACGAAGACCAAGACAGAACCCGCAAGGACAATGGACCGCACAATCTCGCCGTCCTGCGCCACATGGCGCTCAATGTCATGCGAAAGGATCCACGAAAAGACTCGCTGCGCGCCAAGTTCAAAATCGCCGCTTGGAACAACGACTATCTCCTGTCACTCCTCGGCAAATTCTGAAATGCGATTGCCCTGCCCCCTTGGCCGCGGCAGGATCGGACAGGGTCAGGCCGCCCGCCTTCGTCACGGCCACGCCGTTGCGCAGTGCCGCAACGGCAATCTCGTCGGACTTCGGCTTCACCGCGACGCCCTGGATCGAGGCCAGTACGGTGAATTCGGCAAACTCGCGCGTGCGCGGCACGCCATACTCCGAGGGCAGCACCGGCACCGTATAGAACAGCTCGCCGGTGTCCGGATCGTGCACCGGAACCCGCTTGCCGGTATCGATGACGGGCAAAAAGACCCGCGCGCCGCCCGCCGCCTTCATTTGCCGGACGGTGGCGATCGCCCGCTTGGGCGGCCGCCGCTCGCGCTGCGTCGCCAGAAACCAGATCGGACCCTCGCGCCGGAGGCCGGCGGTCAGGCCGTCGCGCAGCCGCAGACGCAGAATGGTCGCGCCCGAATAACGCAGTTGCTCAATTCGCTGCAACGGACCGTCTCGCGCGGCCAGGCCGGCCAGGTCCGGCTGATCGTGCCGGTCGAACACGAGCCAGACGTCGTCGCGCCAGGCATAGGCCGCCGCCGCGACGGGCACCGGCCATTGGAAGCGCATGTCCATCCCCTCCCCCGTCTCGGCCAGGCGGATCGACAGTCCGTTCGGATTGCCGACGACGACGGCTTTCGGTCTATCGCCGGCCGTGGCGGCCGCCGGGGTCGCTGCCTCATCCACCGTCGGGCCCGGCGCGGAGGGCGATCGTGGCGTCTTGCCGGTGGCGCCCACGCCGTCGCGGTGCAGACGCATCGGCTTGCCGGTCGCCGGCGCCCGTCGACTTTCGCTCGGCGCCACGACGGAGATCTTGACCCGGGTTTCGGAGAGCTCCTTGGCGATCTGGTCCCGCGCCTCGTAGAGGGCCGCCAGTTCAGGATCCGAGGCTTGGGCTGCTGGCTTTGTTGGCGGGGCCGTTGGCCGTTTTGGACCTGCGGGCCGGCTCGATTTTTTCGGTGCGGACGACACCGCCGGTGCCGCCTTGGGCGCCGGGGCCGGGCGGGCCGGCTCGGCGGCGACGGGGGCCGCTTCGACCCGCTTCGGTCCCGCGTCGCTCGCCAGTTTGCGCCGAACGGGTGCCGGCTTTTCCGGAGCGGGTTTGGCGGGCGCCGGCTTGGCGATCTCCGTCGGCTTCGGCGCGGGCGGAGACGGCTTCGGCTTGCCGGTCGTCTTCGGCGCCGCGGCGGTGCGCGATATGTCGACGACGACGCGTCGATCCTCGACCCGGAAATGACGTGCCTCAGCCGCCCGGGTCAGCTCGATGCTGACCACGGTTTCCCCGCCCTCCACCGACGCACGGACATCGCGGACCAGGGGCAGGCCGGTTCGCCGCACCTGGCCGAGATCCAAATTCGCCGGCGCGGCGAACCGGGCCTCGATCCGTTTGCCCTCCTGGCGAAAGCGATAGTCGACCTTGCGCGGCCAATCGAAGACCAGGCGCTCGAAGGCCGCGTGCTCGCCGGCCCGCACCGACACTTTCGGCACATCCGCGGGCGTTGCCTGTGCCCCTCGGGGCCGCAAGTCGTAGACGACCGAGGTGCCGGAGAGGAAGGTCGTCGTCGTCACGGGCTGGGCCAGCGAAAGACGGACACCAAGCCCGTCCGCCGTCGCCCGCGCCGTCTTCACGTAGGCGCGTAGACGACGGGGCAGCCGGTCGTAGCTCGCCTCGATCTTTCGCTCGAACCGGATGACCAGACTATCGCCTGATTGTTCGACGCGATGCGTCACCGGCGCCTTCCAATCGAAGACGATGCGGGCGAAATCGGCATGCAGGCCCGTGCGCACCGTGACCGGCTCCGCCCACGCCGGCGCTGCCATTGTGACGAAGGCGGCCAATGCCGTGCCTATCGTGAACTTTCTAACCATTGCCGTCCCCCTCCATCGGGGCATCGCGAAGCACCACCAGATCGACGCGGGCGCCGAGCCGCAAGCGACGGTGGGCCTCGATCCGGGGTGAGATTTCGTAGAACCGTCCGGCGCCGAGGCCGGCGGCGCGCAGGTTGAGGAGCCGTCCTTCGGCCGCGATCACGTCGGCGACCGCCAGGGCGCGGGCGAGTGTGAGGCGCCAGAGCGCGCCTTCGTCCCCGTCGTCGCCCCGCGGCACGCCGTGGCCTTCGACCTCGACCTGATTGCCGATGAAGCGCAGCGCGCCGGCCAGCAGCAGGACGGAATGGCGCGCGTCCGACGCGAGTTCGGCGCTGGCGGGGCGGAACATCCGGTCGCCCGGCAACGACAGCACCAGGCGATCGTCCAGCCGCTGTAGCACCGCGTCCCCCAGCAACGGATCGGCTCGCAGCTTCTCGCTCAGCACCGCCTCCAAATAGCCGAGTTCGACCGCGCCGACGCGGTGCGCGTGCTCGGCTTGCGGCTCTTGCACCAGGCGCACCTCCCGCCATTCCTCGCGCGGGCTCAACCGGTCGGTCATCGCCTCGACCAGGCTTTCCCAGGCATCCAGGCGGATCTGCGACATCGAGAAGACGAGCACGAAGAACGTCAGCATCAAGGCCAGCAAATCGGAGAAGGTCACCAGCCAGGCGTCCCGGGCGCCGGGATCGGGTTCACGCTCGGGCGGGGGGACCGGCATCATGGCGCCAACCCGCCGAAATCAAGGATCGCATCGCCGAGCGGGCGATCGAAGAAGGTCAGCCGCGCATGGCCGATCGGCGCCTCACCGAGGGCGAGACGGATCGACGAGGCCGGCACGCCCTGGGCCCGCAGGCTGGTCGCAAAGGCGGCGAGACGGTCCATCAGGAAGCGGCGCTCGGGCGCCCGCTCGCGGCCGAGATCGGGTCCGGCCCCCAGGCGGAGCTCGACTTCGAAGCGGCGGCCCGCCTCGTCCCGGGTCAGGTTGTCCGCCATGGCGGCGAGGATGTCGACGGTGCGCGAATGCATCTCGGCGCGCGACCAGCGGAACAGGTAGCTCGCCGGCACCGCCGCCTCCAACACCGCGCCGGCGCGCGTCAACTCGGTCGTCTTCAGAGGGACGCTCGGCTCGAACATGCCCTCCAGCCCCTCCTGGAAACTGGCACCGCTGGTGAACAGGCCCGCGCGCGTGCCGGCGGCGGTATGGTCGCTCGGCGTGTCGCGCCCCGAACTGAAGGTGGCCGCCACGCTGCCCACGGCCATTTCCACGCGAAGCTGCTCGACGCTCGAGAGGGCGTTCAACAGGATGAAGAAACCCAGCATCAGCAGAAAGATCGAGAGGAAGACGATCACGTTCGGATCGCGCCGCCTGGCCGCCGGAGTGTTCGCCGGCTGGTCCATCGGAACTCAGTCGAAACTCGCCAGAAGGGCGTCGATGTCGTCCTGATTGTTGGCGGCATCGGGCATCGAGGGGCCGTTCAACAGGCCGCCGTCTTCACCATCCGCGACGTCCTCGACGGCGGCGCGCGGCGACGTGCCCTCACTGACATCGGCGAGGTTGGCCAGTTTGTCCTCGATGGTCTTCAGGAGGTTGACGACCTTGGAAATTCGTTGCCCGGTGATGTCCTGAAAGCTCGAGGCCTCGTAGATCCGCGTCGCCAAACCCCGGATCACATCACCGCGCGCAACATCGCCTTCTTCCTCGACGAGGGCCTCCAACGATTCGGCGACATCGAGGATGGTGTCCGTTGCGTCCGCCGTGGCGTTCACGACCTCGTCCAACTCATCGGACGCGGGGCGGATCTGCTCCTGGCGAATGCGGTCGGGCTGGATCGAGGCGATCTCGGCCCGGGTGATGCGAATGAAGTCGACCAGCTCCGACAACTCGTCGTGCAGCTTCAGGTCGGCGAGATTGATGTCCCCCTCGATCGAGGTCATCAGGCAATGGACGACGTCGGCGACATCGTCCAGGGAAACGGCCCCGCCGTTCGCCTCGCGCAACGCCTCGACATTGCGCAGAAAGCCATCCGCATTACCCGCGATATTCATGTCCCACCACCCGTTTCGCCTTTGAATTCAGGCGCCCGGCACTCGGCCAAGCTCGGCAAAGTTTACCGGGAGAACGGTTAACCGGCGGTAAATGCGGAGTGTGAGAAACGCGGGCTAGATCCCGAGGCGGGCCTGGATCGCCGTGCGGAAACGGGTGATGACGTCAATATGGGCCTGGGCGCCGCGCCGGCCGGCACGCATGCCGTCGATCGAGACATGGCTGCAGCCGAGTTCGATCAGGCCCGCGGCCTCCGCCGCCCAGTCCTCGGGCTCCCGCTCACCGGTCATCACCCAGGCCTCGATCGGGAAATCGGCCGGATCGCGGCCGGCCTCCTCCAGGTAGCGATGCATGGTGGCGACAATCTCCGAGTTGCGCGGATCGCCGCGATCGAGATCGGCGAGCCAGCCGTCCCCCAGCGCCGCGATACGCCGCAACACCGGGTCCGCGCCGCCGCCGAACCAGACCGGAATCGTCCCGCCGACCGGCAGGGGTTTGATGCCGGCATCGGTGATGGTGTGCCAACGCCCGGAATAGCTGACGCTCTCCCCCGACCAGAGCGCGCGCATGACCTCGACCTGTTCGGCCGACCGCCGGCCACGATCGCGAAAATTCTCGCCGAGCGCCTCGTACTCGGCCTCGTTCCAGCCGATGCCGACGCCCAGACGGAACCGGCCACCACTCAACACGTTGAGGGCGGCGGCTTGTTTGGCGACGAGCGCAGTCTGGCGCTGGGGCAAGATGAGGACCGCGGTCGCGAACTCGATCCGCGTCGTCACCGCGGCCAGGTGCGAGAACAGCACGAAGGGCTCGTGGAAATCATCGGCGCTGGAGAACGGACCGCTCCAGCCCGGACGGCTCGCCGGATTGGCGCCCAGCACATGCTCGAAGGCGAGCATGTGGTCGTAACCGAGCCCCTCCGCCGTCTGGGCATAGTCGCGGATCGCGATCGGATCCGTGCCGATCTCGGTCTGGGGAAAGATCACGCCGAGCTCGGTGGCCATTCTCGCCTCCTCGGGGTTCGACGGCCGGGTCGGCCGTCAGCTGGAATCGGCCCGCGCCTTCGTCGCCATCAAGGCTTCGTGCACGTCGGCCGGCTTTGCCGTCTTGTCGAAAACCAGGGAGAGATCGACCGTCTTTTCCGCAACCGCCTTGGCCAGGGTCGCGGCATCCTTTGCCGGCATCGCCTTCAGCGTGCCCTGAAAATCGTCGCGTTGGCGCTGGTGCAACTCGGCATCGAACAGCAGGGCCGAAGCGAAACGCGAAAGGGCGCGGCGCTCGGTGATGCTTTTCCAATACAGGCGGACGAAGTACAGCAGGTAGATGACCACCATGACATAGACGAAATTTTCCAACGCTCGACCTCCGCTTCCCCCATCCCAGGCGCCCGCCGGTCCTCGACGTCGGTGGCGCCATGGCCTTCGGCGCATGATGTCCACTCTGACGACGCCTCGCAAGACCCCCTCCCCCGCTTTTCAGGCCCGTCAGGCACCGGGCCAGGTATCGCTCAAGCGATAACCGCCGGGCCAGGGATCGGACGGATCGAGCAATAATTGATGCGTACCCGTAATCCAGGCCCGCCCTGAGATCGAAGGCCGGATCGCCGGGCGCCCGCCGACGTTCGCCAGCGCCTCGATCCGGCAGTCGAAACGCGAATCGATGAGGGAACGGCCGATAAACGGCTCTCCTTCCGCCAACTCCCCCCTGGCGTGAAGGACCGCCATGCGGGCCGAGCAACCGGTACCGCAGGGCGAGCGGTCGATTTTGCCGGGTTCGATGGCGACGGCGTTTCGGCCGCTGGCGATGCCGTCTTCCCGGACGAGCGGGCCGGCGACCTGGCAGAACGAGAAATGGGCCCAGTCCGGTTGTTCGGGGTGGGAAAATCCCAGCTGCTGGTTCGCCGCCGCCGTGATGCGGACACCCAGCTCAGCAATCTCGCGCGCCTCCGACGGGCGGAGTTCGAAGCCGAGACGGGCCGCGTCGACGATGACGAAGCTGTCGCCGCCATAGGCGGTATCGACGGTGATCGTGCCGAGGCCCGCGACCTCGAGCGGGGCGTCGAGCCGGTCGACGAAGGAGGCGACGTTGGTGAGCCGCACGGCCTCGACCCGGCCCTGCCGGCAGCGGGCGACGACCTCGACCAAACCGCCCGGCGGCTCCAACAGGAGACGGGTCTCTGGCTCCGTCATCTCGACGATGCCGGTTTCCAGTAACACCGTGGCGACGCAAATGCCGTTCGAGCCGGACATCGGCGGATTGTGCGCCGGCTCCATGATGATCCAGCCCATGGCGGCGCGCGGATCTACGGGTGGCACCAGCAGGTTGACATGGCGGAAGACGCCGCCGCGCGGCTCGTTCAGCACAAAGTTCCGCAACGTCTCGTCCTCGGCGAGGGCTCGTGACTGCGCCCACACGCTCGCGCCCGGCGGCGGTGCAACGCCGCCGACGATGACGTCGCCGACTTCGCCTTCCGCGTGGCAGGAAACGACGTGAACGGTTTTCGACGATCGCATGGCTGGCTCCCCTTCCCGGCGCCCCGGCCGTTAACACACCTGCCGGCCGCTCTCGGTTAGACTACACGCCATGACACGCGTAGCGATCTACAGCGACCTGCATCTTGAGTTCGAGGATTGGGCCCCGCCCGCCCTCGACGTCGATCTCGTCGTCCTGGCGGGCGACATCCACACGGGCACCCAGGGCGTCCTTTGGGCCAAGCGCGCGTTCTCCGCGCCGGTCATCTATGTCCCGGGCAACCATGAGTTCTATGGCCACGAGCTCGATCGCCTGCCGGCGGAGCTGCGTCTGGCCGCGGGCGACAGCCATGTCCATGTGCTGGACGGGGAACGGATCGAATGCGCCGGCCTGACGGTCGCGGGCGTCACGCTCTGGACCGACTTCGATGGTGAGGATCCGGCGGTGTTGGACATGTCGCGCCGGGCGATGGCGGACTACGAGCTCATTACCCTCGCCGACCAGGACCGCCGCGCCTTGCCGGGGGACATGCTGGCGCTGCATCACCGGGGCCGGGAATGGCTCGCCGGCCTGCCGCCCTGCGACATCGTCGTCACCCATCACGCGCCGAGCCATCGCTCCGTCAGTCCCCGGTTCCAGGGACATTTCCTGAACGGCGCCTTCGCCTCCGATCTCGATTCCTTGATTCTGGCGATGGCCCCATCGCTCTGGATCCACGGTCATATGCATGACGCCCGCGATTACGAGGTCGGTGGGACCCGCGTCGTCTGCAATCCGCGCGGCTATCCCCGCGAGCAGGGCGACTTCGACGAGGTGCTGGTGATCGATATTCCTTCTCCCGGTGGCGGGCAATAAATCCTCGATTAAGGCAGTAACATCATCGGGAGGCTTTCATCATGTCGATACGATTGATCCTATGCGCTCTCGCCGGCGGCAGCGGCGACGCGGGCGCCATCACGGCGGGACTGCGCGTCGCGCAACGCTTCGATGCCCACCTCAGGGCGGTCCACGTCACGGGCGGGCTGACGGACCATCTACCCCATGTCGATGAAAGCATGTCCCAGCGCCAGATCGCGCGCGAATTCGAAGCCATGACGGCGCGACGCAACGCCGCCGGAATCCAGGCGGAGACCAGCTTTCGCGAGGCCTGCGAGAGGACGGGCGTCCCGCTCCGCGATGCGCCCAGCGGCGCGACAGGGGCTACCGCCTCGTGGCGCGGCCTGGAGGGACGTCCCGAGGTCGTGGTGAGCGAGTTCGCCCGCACCCACGATCTCGTCGTGATGAGCGCCTTGGACCGTCACGACGTCGTGCCCGGACGCGACCTGGTCGAGGGCGCCTTGTTCGGCGCCGGGCGGCCGGTGCTGGTGGTGCCCGAAACCGTGCCCGACAGCCTCGGCGAGCGGGTCTTCATCGGCTGGAATCGCAGTGCCCAGTCGGCCCGGGCGGTGGCCGGCGGCATGGCGCTGATCGAGGCGGGCAAGCATGTCACCATCGCCTATGTCGACACCGGCGCGAAGGCGGGACCGGGCCCGGAAGACCTGGTCGAGGCCCTGCGCTGGCACGGCGTCGAGGCCAACATCCAACCCATTGCGGCGGAAGGCGGGCCGGTGCACGAGTTGCTGATTTCCCGCGCCATCGACGACGATTCGGATCTGATGATCGTGGGCGCCTATTCCCATAGCCGGCTGCGCGAGATCGTGATGGGGGGCGTCACCCGCAATATCCTGAACCACCCCCGGCTCGCCACCCTGATGGTCCATTGATCGCCGGCGCCGTTGCGGGCGCCGGCGGAACGCCGTAAAGCGGTAGCCGTCAACGTCCGGGAGGGGCCCAGCCGCGCCATGGCGCTCGCAGCCGACTACATCATCGTCGGCGCCGGTTCGGCCGGCGCCGCGCTCGCCCACAGGCTCTCCGAGGATGGGCGCAACCGGGTGCTGGTCGTGGAGTATGGCGGCAGCGACGCCGGGCCGTTCATCCAGATGCCGGCCGCGCTCAGCTACCCGATGAACATGGCGCGCTACGATTGGGGCTATGTCACCGAGCCCGAGCCCCATCTCGGCGGGCGCCGCCTCGCCTGTCCGCGCGGCAAGGTGATCGGCGGCTCGTCCTCGATCAACGGCATGGTCTATGTGCGGGGCCACGCCCGGGACTACGATCACTGGGAAGCGTCCGGCGCTCGTGGCTGGGGCCATGGCGACGTCCTGCCCTACTTCAAACGGATGGAGCATTGGCACGACGACGGCGGCGACGATGTCGCCGGCCGGGCCGACCCGTCCAGGCGCGGGCATGACGGGCCGCTGCACGTTAAGCGGGGGCCCCGCGACAATCCGCTGCATCGGGCGTTCATTACCGCCGGCGCCGAGGCGGGCTACGGCCTCACCGCCGACTACAACGGGGCCCGCCAGGAAGGCTTCGGCCCGATGGAGATGACGGTGTGGCGCGGGCGGCGCTGGTCCGCCGCCAACGCCTACCTGAAGCCGGCGCTGCGGCGCGAGAATTGTGCTCTGGTTCGGGCCCGCGCGCGCCGCGTCCTGTTCGAGGGCCGCCGCGCCGTCGGGGTCGAGATCGAGCGCGACCTCCGGATCGAGGTCGCCCAGGCCCGGGCCGAGGTGATCCTGGCGGCGAGCTCGATCAACTCACCGACCCTGTTGAAGCTATCGGGCGTCGGCCCGGGCGACGAACTTGCGGCACATGGCATCGACGTCCAGGCGAACCGCGCCGGCGTCGGCGAGAACCTGCAGGACCACCTCGAACTCTACCTGCAGTACACTTGCCGCAGGCCGATCACCCTCTATCGTCATTGGAACTGGTTCTCCAAGCTGCTGATCGGCGCCCGCTGGACATTTTTCAAGAGCGGTCTCGGCGCCTCCAACCAGTTCGAGAGCGCGGCCTTCATCCGCTCGCGCGCCGGCGTCGAGTATCCCGATATCCAGTATCATTTCCTGCCCATCGCCGTGCGCTACGACGGACAGGCGGCAGCCGAAGGCCACGGCTTTCAGGCCCATGTCGGGCCCATGCGCTCGGCGAGCCGGGGCCATGTCCGTCTCGCCTCGCCAGATCCGGCGGCGGCGCCCCGGATCCAGTTCAACTACATGTCGAAGCCTCAGGACTGGGAGGATTTTCGCCGCTGTATCGCACTCACCCGTGAGATCTTCGCCCAGCCCGCCTTCGCCGACTATGTCGGACGCGAGATCACCCCCGGCGACGGCGTTACGGACGAGGCCGGCCTCGACGCGTTCATCCGAGATCATGTCGAAAGCGCCTACCATCCCTGCGGGACCTGTCGCATGGGCGCGGCGGACGACCCGGGCGCCGTGGTCGATCCCGAGTGTCGGGTGATCGGTGTCGAGGGCCTGCGCGTCGCCGACAGCTCGATATTTCCCCGAATCACCAACGGTAATTTAAACGCGCCCTCGATCATGACCGGTGAAAAAGCGAGCGACCTGATCCTCGGGCGACCCCCGTTGCCGGCGAGCAACGAGGCGCCCTGGATCCACCCCCAGTGGCCCGATCGGCAACGTTAGGGCCCGGGAAAGGAAACCGCTGTAGGCTCGAGGCCGGGACCGCGCCACGTTCCGGTGTAGGCAGAACCGAAACCGCGCGCTATCCTCCACCCGATCGTCCGCGATCCAGTGCATGCCACGGGACCCCATGATGGACACACCTCGCCCGAGTAACGACGCCGCCGCCGAAACACCCGAGCCAGCGCCGCAGAAGCGTGGACCGAAGCTGCGCCTGCGGGCCCGCAACGCGGGTCCGGAAGCCGCGCCTGCGCCCGACGGTGCCGCGCCCGAGGCGGCCGTGAAGGAACCGACGTTGGAAGCGCCGGCGTCGGCGGTACCGCCCGCCGGCGAAAACGAGGAGGCCGCCGCGGCCCCGCCCGAGCCGCGCTGGGAGTTGCCGAGCTCCGCCCTCCGGCAGGAGGCGGCGGACCCCCTGCTCGGCTGCCTGCTCGCCGTGACGAAACACTTCGGGCGGCCGAGCACGCCGCAATCGCTCATCAGCGGCCTGCCGCTGGAGGGCAACCGGCTGACGCCGGCCCTCTTCCTGCGCGCCGCCGACCGGGCCGATCTCAGCTCACGCATCGTCAAACGTCGGTTGAGCGCGCTGCCGGAATACGTGCTGCCGGTGATCTTGTTGTTGAAGGGCCGGACAGCCTGCGTACTGTTCAAGCGGGTCGGCCGCGACAAGGCGGAAGTGCTGTTCCCCGAAACCGGCGACGGCAGTGAGGTCATCGATCTCGACGTCCTTAACGCACGCTACGACGGCCACGCCATCTTCCTGCGCCCGCGCTACCATTACAGTCAGGTCCAGCGCGAGGTTTTGCTCGGCCGCGGGCGAAGCTGGTTCTGGGGCACGCTCGCGCGCTTCTGGAAGACCTATCTTGGCGTGATGGTGGCCGCCGCCTTCATCAATCTGCTGGCGCTCGCCTCCCCCCTCTTCGTCATGAACGTCTACGACCGGGTGGTACCCAACCAGGCGAAGGAGACACTGACGGTCCTGGTCATCGGCATCGGATTGATCTTCGTCTTCGACTTCATGCTGCGATGGCTACGCTCCCACTTCGTCGACAATGCGGGCAAGCGGGCCGACGTCTTGATGTCGAGCAAGATCTTCCACCAGGTGCTCGGCATCACGATGCAGTCGCGCCCCGGATCCTCCGGTGCCTTCGCCAACCAGCTGCGCGACTTCGAATGGCTGCGCGAGTTCTTCACCTCGGCCACCGTCGTCGCACTGATCGACCTGCCGTTCCTGTTCGTCTTCGTTGCCGTCATCTACATGATCGCCGGCCCGGTCGCCTATATCCCGGCAATCGCCGTGCCGGTAGTGATCATCATCGGCCTGGTGCTGCAAATCCCGCTACGCAGCGCGGTGCGCCAGGCGACGGCGGAAGGCTCGCAGAAGCACGGCGTGATGATCGAGACCATCGCCGCGCTCGATACGGTCAAGAGCCTGGGGGCCGAAGGCCGCATGCAGCGGGAGTGGGAGAAATACGTCGGCACCTCGGCCAATACGGGCATGCGGGTGCGCAATCTCTCCGGCCTCGGCGTCAACGTGACCCAGCTGATCCAGCACTTCGTCACCGTCGCCGTCGTCGCCTTCGGCGTCTATTTGATCGCCGACAACGAACTCACCATCGGCGGGCTCATCGCCTGCACGATTCTGACCGGGCGATGCATGGCGCCGCTCAGCCAGATCGCCAATATCCTCTCCCGCCTGCATCAGTCGATCGCCGCCTTGAAGGCGCTCAACCAGATCATGCGCATGCCGGTGGAACGGCCCGAGGATGCCCGCTACCTGAGCCGCGATACCATCGAGGGCTCGATCGCCTTCGAGAACGTCTCCTTCAGCTATCCCGAAGCGGAAGTGCCGGCCCTGCGCGACGTCTCCTTCAAGATCGAGCCCGGCGAAAAGGTCGCGATCATCGGCCCGGTCGGTTCCGGCAAGTCGACGATCTCGCGGCTTTTGATGAAGCTGTACGAGCCGGACAGCGGCGCGGTCCTGGTCGACGGCACGGACGTTCGGCAGATCGATCCGAGCGACATCCGCAAGTCGCTCGGCGTGCTGCTGCAGGACGTCATTCTGTTCCACGGCAGTGTCCGCGACAACATCGCGATGGCGACGCCGCATGCCGACGACGACATGATCCTGCGCGCCGCCAACCTCGCCGGCGTGCACGAGTTCATCTCACAGCAGCCCGCCGGCTACGACCTCGTCGTCGGCGAGCGGGGACAGACGCTGTCCGGTGGACAGCGCCAATGCATCGCGCTCGCCCGGTCCCTCCTGCCCGACCCGCCGGTCGTGGTCCTGGACGAGCCGACGAGCATGATGGACATGCCGGCGGAGAACGCCTTCAAGCAGCGCATGCGGGACTATCTCTCCGGCAAGACCCTGGTGCTGGTGACCCACCGGCCTTCGCTGCTGGACCTGGTCGACCGGGTGATCGTCATCTCGCGCGGCCGTGTCGTCGCCGACGGTCCGCGCGACGAGGTGTTGAAAAAAGGCCGAAGCAACGCCAAACGCCAGGCCGCCCAGGAGCAACCCGCTGCGGCGACGCCGCCTGGGTCCGGGGCCGCCGCGACGGTGCAACGCCCGCAGGCCCCGGCGGCGACGCCGGCGCCGGGCGAATAGGGCCGGAGGGCGACCATGGCACGCAGACGGGATTGGCACGACGCGCAGTTCGCCTCCGAGGTCGAGAACTCGATGGTGCAGGGGCCGAACCCGACCCTCTATACCGTCTTCATCCTGGTCATCTGCCTACTGGTCGCCGCCTTCTTCTGGGCCTATGCGGCGGAGGTCGACGAAGTCACGCGGGGCGAAGGCCGCATCATCCCCTCTTCCAAGACGCAAATCGTACAGAACCTCGAGGGTGGCATCCTGAAGGAAGTGTTCGTCCAGGACGGCGACACGGTGAAGGAAGGCACCGTTCTGCTACGAATCGACGACACGGGCGCCGCCTCCAGCTACGGCGAATTGAAGGCCGGCCGCTTTGCCCTGATGGGCCGGGTCGCCCGCCTGATCGCCCAGGCCGAAAACAAGCCCCTGCAGTTCCCGCCCGAGCTGATGGCCGAGGCCCGCGTCATCGCGGTCAACGAAGAACAGCTGTTCAACGCCAGCGAAAGCGCGCTGCAGTCGCAGATCCAGATCCTTCGGGTGCAGGCTGACCAGCGCAAGCAGGAGCTGGCGGAGCTCTACGGCAAGATCTCCAAGTTCAAGACGAGCCTGAAGCTCGCCAACGACGAGTTGAAGCTGACCGAGCCGCTGGCCAAGAAGGGCATCGTGCCGGCGATCGACCTCATCCGGATCAAGCGTCAGGTCGCCGACCTCGCGGGCGAGTTGAAGACGACGCAGCTGGCGGTGCCGCGTGCCAAGTCGGCCGAGCAGGAAGCCCATCGGCGGATCGAGGAGAAGTTCAACACGCGGCGCACCGAGTCGCTGACCGAGTTGAACCAGGCGCGCGCGGAATTGGCCCAGCTGGAGGAGACGATCGGCGCGGCGCGCGACCGGGTCGTGCGCACCGACGTCGTCTCGCCGGTGAACGGCATCATCAAGGAGTTGAAGGTTCGAACCCTCGGCGGTGTCATCAAGCCCGGCATGGACCTCGTCGAGATCGTGCCGGTCGACGACTCGCTTCTGGTCGAAGCCAAGATCCGTCCCGCCGACATCGCCTTCCTCAGCCTCGACCAGGTCGCGACGGTGAAGCTCACCGCCTACGATTTCTCGATCTACGGCGGCCTGGACGGCCGGTTGGAGCGGATCAGCGACGACACCATCACCGACGAGGAGGGGGAAGCCTTCTATCACGTCATCATCCGCACCGATCAAAACTTCCTGGAGCGGGGTGAGGAGCGCCTGCCGATCATCCCCGGCATGGTTGCCAGCGTCGACGTGCTGACCGGTCGCAAGACCATCCTCGACTATCTGTTGAAGCCCATCCTCAAGGCGCGGAACAACGCGTTGAGCGAACGGTGAGAGCGGCTCGAAAATACCTCGCGGGACTGCTGTTCCCGCTGCTGGTGGCGACGACGGCTTATGGCGCGAGCGGACAGGCCTCGGCGCCGGTGGGCATATTCGGCTACATCGAATTCGCCTCCGACAATCTCGCCGCCCTGCCCGTCTGGCGCGACGCCCTTTCCAGAATTGCGGTAGATCGGGAACGGGGCCGGGCTTGCGACGCCGATGCCGCACGTTGCACGGGCATGATCGTCACCGTGTGGCGCGCCAAAGTGCAGGAACTTTCGGGCCTAGAGCTGGAACGTCAGTTGGCCGAGGTGAACCGCTATGCCAATGGCCAGGGGAAGGCGGCGAGGCCCGCCGGCGGGGAAGCCATCGAACGCTGGGCCGGACCGATCGAGTTCCTCGAACAAGGCGGCGGGGCAGAGGCGTTCGCCATCTTGAAATTCGCGACCCTGCGCGAGCTCGGCATTGCGAACGAAGCCCTGCGGATTACCATCGTCTACGACACGCTGCGCAACCGGCGCCATGCCGTCGTCGTCGTTCGTCACGGCACGGGCTTTCGGGTACTCGATACCTGGAGTGATGCGGTGCTCGACGTGGAACGACTGAAATACTACGTGCCGCTCTATTCGGTGAACGAAACGACGCGCTGGGCGCACGTCGTCAACCGGCCGCTCGGCCGTGACAAGGCGAAGTAGACATGTCGGAGTCGAACGTCCCCACCACCGCCCTCGAGATGTTGAGCGTTCCCACCCTGCGGTCCGAACGGGCCGGCGGAATGCGCATTCTGGCGCTGGCCACATTGTTCGTCCTGGTCGTGTTGTGCATCGGCATAATTTTCCTCGAGTTTTCGGTGCGGGACGAGGAGGCGGGCCTGCTCGCCAGCACGAGCGATCGCCTCCAGGTTTCGGCGACGGGCCGGGCCGAGGTTCTCTCCGAATGGCTTAAGGGCCGGCTGGAGCTGGCCGAGCCGATCGCGAACAACGATCTCTATCTCCTGTTCGCGACGGAAGTCGATCTCGCCGGGGCGGCGGCTGTGGCGGCCGGGCCGCTCGGCGCGCAGCTGCCCTATATGCAGGCCGGCCTCGCCGCCTTTCAGCGGCAAACGGGCCTCACGGGCGCCTATCTCGCCAACGCGGAAGGCGTGGTCTACGCCAACGGCCCCGACGCACCGAGCCTCGATGACGCGCAGCGGGCGGCGGTAAAGGCCATGTTCCCGAAGAGCGAGGCGCGCATTCTGCCGCTGCGCCAGGCCGGCGACGAGCTCGTCCTCGATCTGCTGGTCCCGCTCCGCCCGGCACAGGCAGCCTCCGAGGCGCAGGCGGAGCGGACCGTCGGTGTCCTCGTCATGTCGATCCCGGCCGATGCCAGGCTGAGGAGCGCCCTGGCACGCAGCGCGCTCGCCAACCAGGGGGAACGGGCACACCTCCTCCAACTCGCGGGTTCTCGCTACAGCGTCGTTCGGCCCGGCGCGACGCCCGGGCTGACGCCGTCCAGCCTGCCCGCGGGCGAAGCGCCGCGTGCCATCCGCTTCGGCACGCGAAGCGGTCTCGACAATTCCTCGGAGCATCTCTCCGTCGGCGTCGTCGTCGCCGGCGCGCCCTGGGTCGTCCTGGAGGAGATTTCCAAGGCGGACGCGCTGGAACCGCTCGGCGGCCACCGGCTGTTCGGCGGCTTGATCGTGCTGCTCTCGACCATCGGCTTCGCCGCCGCGGCGCTGGCCTTCTGGTGGCGCCAGGGCAGCGAGAACAACCGGGCGTTGGCCCAGCAGTATCACGAGCTCGCCGGCCGCCTGCAGACCCAGCGGCAACTGCTCGACGCCATCAACGGCTCGATCCAGGAGCACATCACCGTCAAGGACGCCGAGGCCAAGTATATCTACGCCAACCCGGCGTTCGCCCGTGCCGTCGGCCTGCCGGTCGACTCGCTCGTCGGCCTGACCGACCGGGCGCTGTTCCAGAGCGACGAGGCCGAACAACTCGCCACAGAGGACGCGGAAATCATCGCCGGCGGCGAGGTCGCGGCGCAGATCGTCGCCCTCGACGTCGCCGGAGCCGAGCGGCAGTTCCAGCTTTCCAAGCGCCCCTTCCTCGACGACGAAGACCGGCGGGTGGGCATCGTCGCCGTCGCCCGCGACATCACCGACATGCTGGAGGCCCAGCGCCTTCGCGAAACCGCGGTGATGAACACCATTCACGCCCTGTCGAACACGATCGAAGCGGTCGATCCCTATCTCTCCGGCCATTCCCGCAAGCTCGAAGCGGTGGCCAGCGCCATGGGCCGGGGCCTCGGCCTTTCCGATGCCGAGGTCGCCACGCTGGAGATCGCCGCCAACCTCTCGCAGATCGGCAAGCTCTCGGTGCCGGCGGAACTGCTGACCAAGTCCGGCCGCCTGAGCGAGGCCGAAAAGCTGGAGATCCAGGCCCATATCCATCACGCGGACGCCATCCTCGGCGACCTCGACTTCGGCCTGCCGGTACGCGACGTGATGCTGCAGATGCACGAACGGCTCGACGGCAGCGGCTATCCGAACGGCCTCGCGGCGGAGCAGATCGACCTCTCGGGCCGCATCCTGGGCGTGGCCGACGTCTTCGTCGCCCGTACCAATCCCCGCAGCTACCGTGACGGCGCCCGGCCGGAGGACGTGCTCGACATCTTGCGCAAGAACCTCACGCGCTATGACGAGCGGGTCATCGACGCCCTGGAACAGCATCTTGCCCAGGCTGCCAGCCCCAGCCCCGCCCCCGCCGGGACCGACGACGGCGACAACAGCAACGACGGCGGCGGCTGACGCGTGTCCCTCATCGCCAACATGACCGGCCTGCCGGCGCGGGCCCAGGCGCCCATGCTGCTGATCGGCATCGGCCATGGCGGTACGCACCTTGTGACCGCGACCTTTCTGATCCTGCTCCCCTTCATCAAGGAGGAGCTGGGCCTGAGCTACTTCCAGGCCGGCCTGCTGGTCACGATCTTCCACGCGGCCTCCTTCCTCGCCAACCTGGTGAGCGGCATGGTCGTCGACATGCTCGGCCGGCGCGTCCTCTTCCAGATCTCCGCCCTGATGGTGGGGGCGTTCGGCCTGGTCGGCTTCGGTCACGCGGGCGGCTTCCTCTCCCTCGCCTTGCTGATCGCGCTGATCGGCGCGGCCAACAATCTCTGGCATCCGGCGGCGATTTCCTACATCTCGAACCGGTTTCCCGACAATCGGGGCTATGCGCTTTCGATCCATGCGCTCGGCGCCAACCTCGGCGATGCGATCGCACCGCTGCTGGCGGGCAGTCTGTTGCTGGCGTTGACCTGGCGCGCGACGGCGGCCATTTCGGCGATGCCCTCGCTGCTGCTGGCGCTATTGCTGTTGGCGGTTCTGCGGCCGACCGGCGCCAAGAGCGAGGAGCGCCCGGGCCTCGCCGCCGGTGACTATCTCGCCGGCCTGAAGCGGGTCGTCACCACCCCCTCGGTTCTGCTGCTCTGCTGCATGGCCGGCGTGCGGAGCCTCGGACAAAGCGGCATCCGCACCTTCCTGCCGCTTTATCTGGTGCAGGTCATGGCGATGGGCCCTGCGCTCTATGGTGCAACGCTGTTCGCCATGCAGATGGGCGGTGTCGTGGCCGCGCCGATCGCCGGCATCTGGTCGGACCGCATCGGCCGCCGTCCCGTGGTGCTGGCCGGTCTCGGGCTCTCGACGGTCGCACTGCTGCTGCTGACCCTGATCGGCGACCCCGTGCTGTTCATCGCCGGTGTCTCCCTGCTCGGCTTCGCCCTCTTCGCCGTGCGGCCGGTCATGCAGGGCTGGATGATGGACCTGACGCCGCCGGCGCTTGGCGGTTCGGCCACCAGCCTGATGTTCGGCGTACAGACCCTGTTCTCCGTCACCGTACCGGCGGTGGGCGGGCTGATTGCCGACGCCTGGGGCCTGATCGTCGTGTTCTACTGTCTGGGCGCCACCATGTGCCTCGCCAATCTGCTCGGCTACTTCCTGCCCAAGGACGAGCCGCGCGCGGCCTGAGCCTTCAGAACGGGCGCCGCATTTCCCGCATGGTCGACCAGTCCGGCATGGTGGAACCGCCATAGCCCCGCTGCGCGAGCGAGGCGGTGCGAATTTCGCCCGCCTCGATGCGAAGCCGCGCGCCCGTCCCCGCCGACCGGTAGAGATCGGGGTGCGCGGCGAGAAAAGCGCCCGCCTCGGCCTCGGAGGCATCGGCGAAACCGTCGACATAGTGATGCCCGTTCCGCTCGACATGTTCGATTCCAAGCAACGCGACCAGCGCCAGATCCTGCTGGACACCGAGGCCGGCCTGGGTGGAGAGGTCTTCGCCCGACATCAGATAGCGCGGCCCACCGGCCTCCCGGTTCCAGAGCGCCGTGCGCGCCGCATTGATCAGCGACTTGTAGAGCCCCTTGCAGGATTTCGACGAGACGCCGCGGTAGCCGAGATCGCGGGCCCGTGGATAGGCGTCGAGGGAGTCGTCCGCTTCGTCGAGAATGATCGGGACCGGCAGGCCCAGGGCGGAGACATCGGTTTTCAGGGTCGTGCGGCGGTCGAAGGGCTGCTCGACAAAGCGAATGGCGCGGACGAAGCGCGCCAGGGCCGCCTCGTCCTCCAGCCCTCGCCACAACGCCGACAGCGTCGAGGCATCGCCATACTGCTCGTTGCCGTCGAGGGTAACGGCATAATCGTCGGCCTCGGCATCCAGCACGGCCGCGATATCACGCAGCCTGTGCAGGTCGGCCGCCGGGTCGCCACCGATCTTCACCTTGAACCAGCGATGGCCATAGGTCCGGATCACCTGGACAAGGGTCTCGGGCAGGCCGTCATGGAGGCCCCCTTCCCCCGTCAAGGGGTCCACTAGACCCACCGTGTGGCGCGCAGCGACACGGTCGCGCGGCTCGAGGCCGGCCAGGAAGGCATCGAAGTCGAAGCCGTCGAGATCGGGCAGGATGCTGCCCCCGATCAGACCGATCCCGTTCAAGCGGATCAGGGTGAAGACATCGTGGCCGGTCAGCCGGCAAAGCGCGTCGAGCACGGCGCGATCCAGCAGCGCCAGACCGAAACCCGCGACCAGCGGCGGCAGGCCATAGAGCGTGCAGGCGTTCCGCTGCGCCTTGTACTGCCGGGCGAAATGGCCGTAGGCGGACTCTTGCGTCAACCGCAGATAGCCGGTCGCCGCGATCGCGACGGCATAGCGCAACTGCTCGAAATTGTCCTCGTTGGAGAGCGTGGCCGTCTTGTCGAACCATTTGGGCGCCAGCAACTCCGCACCGGCGCCGCTCGCCCGGCGACCGGCGCCATCCTCGATCGTCACCCGGGCGAAGGCTTGCGGGCAGCCGTGCAACGTGGCGCCGCCGAAGCGGAAAGGCATGCGGTAGTGAACGTCGCGTTCGAAAAGATCGATCTCACGAATAAGAAATACCGGTGGCCGATGCACTATTCCGCCCCCTCCAGTTCCACGGCCCGGCCCGTCGCGGCGCTTCGTTGAGCCGCATCGAGGATCCGCGCGATTTCGACCCCGGCGCTGATCGCATCCGCTTCGGGCCGGCGGCCGGTGGCGCGGGCCTCGAGAAAGGCGCCGAGGCTGGTCGTCACGACGTCGGTCGGATCGGCCGTCGGCAGGTGCGGGCGCCGGGTTTCGCCGAAGCTCGGTCGCCACAGCCCGTCCCGCCAGTCGTGGCGTACCTCGTGATGCAACAGCCTCCCGCGTACGAAATCGACTTCGAGGGCGCCCTCGCTGCCGATGACTTCGATGGTCTTGCTGGCGGTGGCCCCGGCGACGATGTCGTCCATCCAACGCCCGGGGAGCGTGCAACCAGCCTCGATCCGCGCAACGGCGCCGGAGGCGTACGACATCTCGAGAAAGGCCATGTCGTCGAAGCCGCGCTGAAAGTGATCGCGGAGGGTCGCGTGAACCGTTTCCGGCGATTCACCGAGCAGCCAGCGCTGCAGATCAATGAAATGCACGACGTCGTTCAACAAGACGCCGCTGTCGCCCCGTGCCCGCTTGAAGCCCGAAAACCGGGCACCGAGATAGCGAATGTCGCCCAGCGCACCGGACGCCAAGCGTCGCTTCATCTCGAGGCCCAAGGGGTGAAAACGAAAGTAGAACCCAACCTGAAGGCAGCGACCCGATTGCGCCACCGCGCCGGCCATCCGGCGCGCCTCGTCCAGGTCGACCGACATGGGCTTCTCGATCGCCACATCCTTGTCCGCGGCGAGCGCACGAAGACAAACGTCGAGATGGGTATCCGTGGCACTGACGATATCGACGATATCGGCAAGATCCAGAAACTCGTCGAGGTCACGACCGACCCGCGATTCCGGCAGGCCGGCCGCCCGGGCCGCCTTTCGCGCGGCGGGATCGGGGTCGACGAGGTGCAGTTCCGCCGCCAAACCGAGGCGGGTCCAGGCGGCGAGATGCGTCCGCCCGAAATTCCCGAAACCGACCTGCAAGACGACTGGCCGCGCCATTCCAACGCCCTCCGGCGGACAATCTAGGCGGAACGGACGCGTTACGCCATCAAGGCCGCGCGGACCTCGTTCGCCAGATCCTCCAATGCGAAGGGCTTCGAGATCAGCCGGACGCCCGGATCGAGCTGACCCTTGCGAAGTATGGCGCCTTCGGCATGGCCGGACATGAACAAAACCCGGGCGTCGGGGAAGCGCTCGATCACGGCGTCGGCCAGGACCTTGCCGCCGAGCCCCCCCGGCAGAACCACGTCCGTCAGGAGGAGGTCGATCCGGACCGCTCTCGCTAGATGCTCCAGCGCCTCCTGCCCGCTTCCGGCCTCCAGGACCCGGTAACCCAGGCTCGACAGCGACGCCACCACCACCCGGCGAAGATCGCTCTCGTCCTCGATGACCAGGACCGTCTCTCCCGTCGCTATCCTGGGCGAGGCGACCGGATGGGCGCGCTCGGCCGAAGCATCGAAGACGGCGCGCCGGAGATGGAGCTTGAAGATGGTCCCGCGACCAACCTCACTGTCGACAGTGATGTGGCCGCCCGCCTGACCGATATAACCGTAGACCATGGAGAGGCCGAGACCCGTCCCGCGGCCGACTTCCTTCGTGGTGAAGAACGGCTCGAAGATCTTGGCCTTGACCGCTTCGGACATGCCCTCGCCATTGTCGCCCACGGCAATAACGACATAATCACCGCCGGCGGCCTCACCGTGCGACACCGAAAGGGTTGCATTCGAGACTGAAATGTCGAGACGACCACCAAGAGGCATGGCATCGCGGGCATTGTTCGCAAGATTGACGATGGCCTGCTCCAGCTGACCCTGGTCCGCGTTGCAGGCCCAGATGCCGTCTGCGATCGACGTTGCAATCTCGATATCCTCACTCAGGGAGGAGCGCAGCATCGGCACGAGACCGGTGACCATCGCGCCGGCATCAACCACCCGATTGAAGATCGGTTGCCGCCCGGCAAAGGCCAGAAGGCGGGCCGTTACCGCGGCGCCGCGCCGGCTCGCGCGCAGAACCGGCTCGATCAACGCCGCAAGCTGGTCGTCGGACGGGATTTGCCGCGCCAGCAGTTCGACATTGCCCTGGATGACGGCCAGGAGATTGTTGAAGTCATGCGCGACACCGCCGGTAAGTTGACCCAGCGCCTCCATCTTCTGGGCTTGGCGCAGCTGTTCTTCGGACTGCCTGAGCTCGGTGATATCGAGGATCGTCCCATGGGTCTGGGTACCGCGTCCCGCCTCGTCGCGGACGAGCTTCGCGATCTCACGAACGTGCTTGACGACATCGCCGGGCAACAGCAAGCGATATTCGAGTTCCAGTTCGTGACCGTCCCTGAGCGCCTGATAGCGCCGCTGTACCTTCGCGCGATCTTCGGGGTGGATCAGGGCAAGCACGCCACTGCTGGAGGTCGCCTTCGACATGTAGATCTCAGGCGTCAGGGCATGGATCCGGGCGCATTCCTCTGAACAGAACAGGCACCTGTCCGCGACCAGGTCCCAGGTCCAATAGCCGAGCTTTACCAGTGCCGCCGCCTGCTGCAGGCGATGCTCGCTCTGCCGCGCCATCTGGTTCGCAGCCTCGAGATCCGCCGTCCGCTCGCGCACCCGTTCCTCGAGTTGCTCCCGGGCCTGGCGGAGTGCCTCCTCCGTCCGCTTCCGCTCCTTGATGTCGGTAGCGATGGTAACGATGCCGCCATCGGGCATCCGCTGCTCGCTGGTCAGTAGACATTGTCCGTCCGAACGCTCCACCTCGAAGGGCAGTCCCGGATTGTGATGGCGGTGCATGCGATCCTCGATCCACGCGTCTTCCCGCCCGACCGCATCCAGGTAGCCGCCCTGGGCGAGAACCGCGCGGAGGTGATCTATGAACAGCGTCCCGGGCTCGGTGGTTTCGATGACCGCACGATTGACCTCGCGAAATTTTTCGTTGCACAGCACCAGCCGATCGTCGCGGTCCCACAACACGAAGACTTCCGAGAGATTGTGAACCGCCAGTCGCAAGAGATGCTGTGCCCGTTCGCTCTCGCGCGGCAGCACGACCTGATCGGTGATATCCGAACCGATCCCCTGGTAACCCTGGAAACGGCCGAGGGCGTCGAAAATGGGGATGCCGGAAATCAACGCGTGCCCAAACCCACCGGAGGAACGCCGAAAGGTGAAGGGGACGCGCCGAAACGGCCGGCGCGTCCGCAGGTCGTCCAAGTGCCGCCGCGTCTCCGGGCCCGAGCCGCCGGCGCCGAAATCGGCCCCGACTTTCGCCAGGAACTCCCCCTGGCGGAGCCCGAGCATCTCCGTGAGGGGATGGCCGAAAAGTCGGGTGACGGTGGACGACAGGTGAATAATCGTCTGCTCCCCGTCGGTCTCCCAGAGCCAATCCGAGCCGATTTCGGCAAACGTGCGAAGACGCGCCTCGGCTCGTGCGAGCTGATGGCGTATCCGCTGGGTTTCATCCAGCCGGTCCTGGGGTTGGTCCGCCGCGTCGCCGCCCGGCACGAGGGCGATGACGTGAATCAGAATGGCGGGCTCGCCGGTACCGATGTCGACACCGTGACAGCGACAGCGCACGGTCAGAGCTTCGTCGCCGGGCGCGAAGGTCAGGTCGGCTTCGATCACCTCACCAACGCCAGGGCCGGCGCCCAGCGCCTCGGACGACATCGGCAAGAACGCAGTTCTCGCGGTGGCACCTCGCGAACCACGCAGGCGGGCGAGCCCGTCTGACCGCCAGAACGCCAGACCCGTCTCGTTGGCCCATACCACCTGACGCCCTTCGAGAGCGAGTACCCAGACCGGGTCTTCAATCAGCGACCAGTCACCGAAACCAGGTCCCCGCGCCGGAGCCTCCCGATCTTGTCGAGGCGGGCTGTTCATTGGAGCTGTCCTGCTTGGCGGCCCAGATACACTGTAGACTATTACATATGTAGGTTACCGATGTCTCAAAAAAGCCGGTGGCAGCCCGGCAATACCGCGCCACACCGACTAGCCGTCATAATCAAGGACCGCATTCACGCGATGCGCCAGACCCTAATGTCGCCGTCGCTTCGGCGCATCTTCCAGCAGTTCCAGCAACCGCTCAGGCGTCAGCGGCAGAGCGTCGGCACGAACGCCGAGCGCATCGGCAACGGCGGCCGTGAGCGCCGGCAGGAAGCCCGAGAGCGAGCCCTCCCCCGCCTCCTTGGCACCGAAGGGGCCGTAAGGATCGCGCGCCTCGACGATGCCGACTTCGATGGGGGGCGAATCCAGGATCGTCGGCACCCGATAGTCCAGCATATTGGCGGTGATCGGCAGACCGTCGTGGAAGCGCGTCTCCTCGGTCATCGCCTGGCCGAGCCCCATCCAGACCGAGCCCTGCACCTGCCCTTCGACGGCGAGGGGGTTGAGCGCCCGCCCGCAATCGTGCGCGACCCAGACCTTCACCACCTCGATCTCACCGGTGTCCGCGTCGACCGCGACCTCCACCACCTGGGCGGCATAGGAGAAGGCCATGGTGCCGCCGATCGCGGCGCCGCGATACTTCTTGCCGCCCCAGCTTTCCGGACGCGTCTCGAAAACGCCTTTGACCGTGAGAGTACCCGTACCTTCCAAGGCCGCGGCGGTGGCCTGCTCGAAGCTCAATCCCTGGTCCTGGCTGCCCCGGCGGAAGCTTTCGCCGAGGCACTCGATCTCCTCCGGCGTCGCCTCCAGTTTCCGGGCCGCGGCTTCGATTAACACGGCCTTCAGGTTTTCCGCCGCGTCGATCGCGGCATTGCCGACCATGTAGGTAACCCGCGACGAGTAGGAGCCGTTGTCCTTGGGGGTCAGTCGGGAATCCGAGGCGACGACCCGGATCCGGGACATGTCGACGCCGAGCGTCTCCGCCGCACACTGCGCCAAAACGGTGGAGGAGCCCTGGCCGATCTCCGCCGCGCCGGTCAACAGGGTGATCGAACCGTCGAAATCTAGCTTGAGGTTGACGGTCGCGTGCGGCTCCCCGGTCCAGTGCTTGGGCTTGGAGGCGCCCGAAACATAGTGGGAACAGGCCATGCCGAGGCCGCGTCCCGGGCCGAGCGTGCCCTTGCGTTCCCGCCAGCCGCTCGCCCGTTCCGCCCAATCCAGACACTCGTCCAGGCCATAGCTGTTCACCAGCAAGTCGTTCTCGGTCATCGTCGGCGCCGTCAGCAGGTTGGCCCGGCGCACGGCGAAGGGATCGAGGTCGAGGCCGGCCGCCAGTTCGTCCAGCAGGCTTTCGAAGGCGAAGCGGGTGTTCACCGTGCCATGGCCGCGGAAGGCCCCGCAGGGGGGCGTGTTGGTCAGCACGCGCTGTCCGAGATAACGCACCGCCGGCAACGTATAGAGGCCATAGAGCAGGGAGCCGGCATAGAGGATCGTGACGATGCCATAGCCGCTGTAGGCGCCGCCGCGCTGCAGGGTTTCGCAGACGACGGCGGTGATCCGCCCATCCTTCGCCAGCCCCATCTTCAGCTTCGTCGTCGTTTCCGGCCGACCGCGATGGGTGATGAAGGTCTCTTCCCGGTTGGAGATGAGGCGGACCGTCCCGCCGGCCTTGCGCGCCAGCAGCGCGGCGATCAGCTCGACGTTGAGCGTCTCCGTGCGGCAGCCGAAGCCGCCGCCGATATGCGGCTTGACCACGCGGATGCGAGATTTTTCCATCTCCAGCGTGCGGGCCAGCATCAGGTGCACGTAGAAGGGCACCTGGGTACAGGTGTGCACCGTGAGCTCCTCGCGCTCGCCGTCCCATTCGGCGAAGGTCGCGTGTGGTTCCATCTGCACCTGGCAGACCTCGGCGTTGAAGAACTCCCGCTCCAGCACCAAGTCGGCCTCGGCGAAGCCGGCGTCCACGTCGCCGAGTTCGAAATCGACTCGGCGCTCGACGTTGTCGGGCTTCTCCTCGTGCAGGACGGCCGCGCCGTCGCGAAGCGAGTCGGCGGCATGGAACTGTGCCGGCAGCACCTCATACTCGACCCGAATGGCCCGGAGCGCCGCCTCCGCGGTTTGCGCATCGCACGCCGCCACCGCCGCGACCGGCTCGCCGCGATAGCGGACCCGGTCGCGGGCAATGGCGTATTCGTTCATGGCGATCGGCAGCACGCCGTAGCTGGCCGCGACATCGGCGCCGGTCACCACGGCATCGACGCCGGCCATCGCTTCCGCGGCCGAGGTGTCGATCGATAGGATGCGCGCGTGGGCATGCGGGCTGCGCAGAACGCGGCCGAGGCACTGGTCGGCGGCCTGGAAATCGGCGGAGAATTTCGCCCGGCCCGTGACCTTTTCAGGGCCGTCGACGAGCGGCTGCGGCACGCCGATGGTGGCGCTGTTGGGCAGGCTTTCGGCGACGCTCATGTCCGGCTCTCCGTCGCGGCCTGGCGCACCGCCTCGATGATCTTCACATAGCCGGTGCAGCGGCAGATGTTGGCGGCAAGCCCGGCCTGGATCTCCGCGTCCGACGGGTCCGGGTTGGCGCGCAGCAGACCTTCGGCCGCCATGATCATGCCGGGCGTGCAGAACCCGCACTGCGCCCCGAGCTTCTCGTGAAAGCCACGCTGCAGCGCGCCCATCCGACCGTTCGCGCCCAGTCCTTCGACGGTTTCGACATGCGCGCCCTGGACCTGGGCGGCGAGCGTCAGGCAGGAATGGCGCGGCTGGCCATCGACCAGGACGGTACAGGCGCCGCATTCCCCGCCATCGCAACCGATCTTGGTCCCGGTGAGACCGCAAGCCTCACGCAGATAGTCGACCAGCAACAGGTTGTCCGCGACGACGTCGTCGCGCGCCCGCTCGTTCAACCGCAAACTCAGAACGCTCTTCATCGTTCGTTTCCCCTGCCCGCCCGCATGGCGCGGCGGCACCCACTTTGCCCCCGCCTGCGGGAGCGCACAAGGAAGAAACGAGGCGGCGGACAGCTAGAGAATGAACTTCGAGAGATCGCTGTCGCGGGCGAGGTCGCCGACATGGATTTCGACATAGGCGGCATCGACGGTGATGGTCTGTCCACCGCGATCGGGCGCTTCGAAGCTGATGTCCTCCAGCACGCGTTCGAGGATCGTGTGCAGGCGACGGGCGCCGATGTTCTCGACGTTGGCGTTGACCTCGGCCGCCAGCTTGGCGAGGGCGTCGACACCGTCGTCTGTGAACTCCAGCATCACCTCTTCCGCACCGATCAATGCCACATACTGGCGGGTCAGGCTGGCCTCCGGCTCGGTCAGGATCCGCTTCAGATCGTCGACCGTCAGCGCCTCAAGCTCGACGCGGATCGGCAACCGGCCCTGCAGTTCCGGCAGCAGGTCGGCGGGCTTCGCCTGATGGAAGGCACCCGAGGCGATGAACAGGATATGGTCCGTCTTGATCGTGCCGTGCTTGGTCGACACCGAGGTGCCCTCGATCAGCGGCAGCAGGTCGCGCTGCACGCCTTCGCGGCTGACGTCGGCGCCCTGCCGATCGGAGCGCGCGGTGATCTTGTCGATCTCGTCCAGGAAGACGATGCCGTTCTCTTCGACTGCGATCAGCGCCTCGCGTACCGCCTGTTCCTCGTCGATCAGCTTGTCGCTCTCCTCCGCCATCAGGATCTCGTAGGAATCGGAAACGTTCATCCGCTTGCGCTTGGTCCGCGCGCCGCCGAGCGCCTTGCCCAGCATATCGTTCAGATTGATCATGCCCATCTGCGCGCCGGGCATGCCGGGAATGTCGAAGGACGGCATGCCGCCGCCGCTGTCGGCCACCTCGAGCTCGATCTCCTTCTCGGAGAGCGAGCCGTCGCGCAGGCGTTGGCGGAACGCCTCCCGCGTGCTCTGGCTCGCGTTCGACCCGACCAGGGCATCGAGAACCCGTTCCTCGGCACCGATTTCGGCCTTGGCCTGAACCTCGGCCCGGCGCCGGTCGCGCACCATCGAGATCGCCACCTCGACGAGATCGCGGATGATCTGCTCGACATCGCGTCCGACATAGCCGACTTCGGTGAACTTCGTCGCCTCCACCTTGATGAAGGGGGCACCGGCGAGGCGGGCGAGCCGGCGGGAGATTTCCGTCTTGCCGACGCCGGTCGGGCCGATCATCAGGATATTCTTCGGCAGGACCTCTTCGCGCAGCCCTTCTTCCAGCTGCATGCGCCGCCAGCGGTTGCGCAGGGCGATGGCGACGGCGCGCTTGGCGTCGCCCTGGCCGACGATATAGCGGTCCAGCTCGGAGACGATTTCGCGGGGGCTGAAGTCCGTCATCCTTCGATCAGCTCCATGGTCAGGTTGTTGTTGGTGTAGATGCAGATGTCGGCGGCGATCGCCATCGCACGGCGCGCGATGCTCTCCGCGTCCTGATCTTCCAGATCGATCAGTGCCCGGGCCGCAGACAGCGCATAGGCCCCGCCGGAGCCGATGCCGATCAGGCCGTCCTCCGGTTCCAGCACGTCGCCGGTCCCGGTCAGCATCAGGCTGGTCGTCGCATCGGCCACGGCCATCATCGCCTCCAGGCGGCGCAGGTAGCGGTCGGTGCGCCAGTCCTTGGCCAGCTCGACGGCCGCGCGGGTGAGGTTGCCCGGATGCTGGTCGAGCTTGCCTTCCAGCCGCTCGAACAAGGTGAAGGCATCGGCCGTGGCGCCGGCGAACCCGGCCACGACGCGTCCATCGCCGAGGCGGCGAACTTTCCGCGCATTCGCCTTGATCACGGTCTGGCCGAAACTGACCTGGCCGTCGCCGGCGACGACGACCTTGTCGTTCTTGCGCACACAGAGAATCGTCGTGCCATGCAGGAGGGGTTGGGAATCGCTCAACTGATCGCCACCATTCGTCCGTCGGGTTTCAGGGGGTGCGGGCACGGGCCCATGGCTGTCGCCCCCACGATGTAAGGGAATTCCGCGCCGGGTCAAGTCGCCTGTGCATAGCCCCCAGGGGAATCGCATTTGGAATTGCCTTGACGTGCGTGTTTGATCTTGAGGTATTGGCGCGAATCGATTCTACCCGGTCTTTTCACGGGTGGAGGTTGCGATGGAAGGCTTTCTGGAGTGCTTTGAGGGTCTCGAGGATCCGCGGACTGGCAATGCCGGGCGTCACGATCTGCTGGAGATCTTGACGATCGCCCTGTGCACGGTCCTCTCGGGCGGTCAGACGGCGGTCGACATGGCGATCTTCGCGCGTGAAAAGGAGGCGTTCCTGCGGGAATTTCTCGTACTCGAACATGGCGTGCCGAGCCACGACACCTTCAGCCGGGTGTTCCGGTTGCTGGATCCGGAGGCGTTCGGCGCCTGCTTCCAGCGCTTCATGGCGCGCTTTTCCGAGACCTGCCAAGGGGTCATTGCGATCGACGGCAAGGTGGTGCGGCGATCCTACGACAAGGCGAGCGGCACGTCGGCGCTGCATATGGTCTCGGCCTGGGGCTGTGATCAGCGGCTGGTGTTGGGGCAAGTCGCCACCGACGCCAAGTCCAACGAGATCACCGCCGTGCCGAAGCTGTTGAAACTATTGAGCCTCGAGGGGACGATCGTGACCGTGGACGCCCTCAATTGCCAGCGCGCCATCGCCAGCCAGATTATCGAGCAGGGGGGTGACTACGCCCTGGCGTTGAAGGGCAATCAAGGCACGCTGCATGACGACGTGAGAACCTTCCTCGACGATCCGAAAGCCGAAGCGACCACCACCGACACCACGGTCGATGGCGATCATGGCCGCATCGAGACCCGTGCCGCTCTCGTCTCCAGCCACGTCGAGTGGCTGCAAGAGCGCCATCATTGGCCGGGCCTGAAGGCGGTCGCCAAAGTCACCCGGACCCGCGAGTGCGCGGAGAAGACGTCGAGCGAAACCGCCTACTACCTGCTCAGCCAGCCGCTCGACGCCGAGCGCTTCAATCCCGTTGCCCGGGCGCACTGGGGGGTCGAAAACCGCCTGCACTGGTGCCTCGATGTCCAAATGAACGAAGACCAAGACAGAACCCGCAAGGACAATGGACCGCACAATCTCGCCGTCCTGCGCCACATGGCGCTCAATGTCATGCGAAAGGATCCACGAAAAGACTCGCTGCGCGCCAAGTTCAAAATCGCCGCTTGGAACAACGACTATCTCCTGTCACTCCTCGGCAAATTCTGAAATGCGATTGCCCTGGCATAGCCCCGCCTGCCGGGGCCTTTCACCAAACTGTCACCTGCCTGCATTATACCGGGCGCCAAAGACAGGGGGAGCGAGAATGAGTGAGATCGGACTGCCACGACGCCTGGGTGCCGAAGCCCTCGGCACCGCGTTTTTGTTGGCGACGGTGGTCGGCTCCGGCATCATGGGTGAGCGTCTGGCCGACGGTAACGTCGCCCTCGCGCTGCTCGGCAACACCATCGCCACCGGGGCGATCCTGGTCGTGTTGATCCTGGTCTTCGGGCCGCTCTCGGGGGCGCATTTCAATCCGGCCGTGACCCTCGCTTTCACGTTGCGCCGCGAGTTGCCGCCGGGCACGGCACTCGCCTATGTCGCGGCACAACTTGCGGGCGGCATCGCCGGCGTCGTCGTCGCCCACGTCATGTTCGAGATGCCGGTGCTCTCGACCTCCGTCAATGTGCGTGCCGGCCCGGCGCAATGGGTCAGCGAATTTGTCGCCACCTTCGGCCTGCTGGCGACCATCCTCGGCTGTCTGAAGTATCGCGCCGAGGCGATCCCGTTCGCCGTCGGGCTCTATATCACGGCGGGCTATTGGTTTACCGCCTCGACCTCCTTCGCCAATCCCTCGGTGACGGTGGCGCGGACCTTGACCGACAGCTTTTCCGGCATCCGGCCGATTGACGCGCCGGGCTTCATCATCGCCCAGCTGATCGCCGCGGCCGCCTGCGTCGTGGTCTTCCGCTGGCTGCACGGTGGGGGCGAGGGTTCTCAGTCGAAGTAGACGACGGCGCCGACCCGCATCGCCGCATGGCAGGCGGAGCGGAGTGCGACGAGGCAAAGCACCGCCTCCCGGTGGTCGAGCCAGACCGGCGGCTCGTCGGTCTTGCTTTCGGGCTTCCAGGGGATGTCCAGGTCTTCCGCCTCGAAGTCCGCCGGCACCTCCAGCCGTTCGGCCAACAGGCGGCATTCCGCCAGCAGGCGCGGGACGGAGCCGATGATGCCGCCCGGCACCGCCAGCTCGTCATCGGCGATGACCACGTTCTTGAAGTCGCGCGGCAGGTAGAATCCGGCGGTGTCGCCGTGGAACATCAGGTGCTGGAATACCGGCTCGCGGCGCCAGACGAAAGACGAGACAAAGCCTAGCACGCCCGGTGAGATCGGCGTGCCGCCGCGCTCGTAATAAAGGTCGACGACCTCGTCTTCGTCGGCGAGATCGGGATCGGTTATCGGCGTCACGCCCGCGCCCAGGGCCACCCGTGCGGCAATCCGGCGAAGCGCATGGAGGTGCGAGTGATCGGCGATCTCAGCCTCGAAACGACCCTGTTCGTCGAGCCGGTCGGGTTCCAGGTGCGGCTCCATGCCCGCGGCCTCCAGCGCCGCGGCGAGCCGTTCCAGGTCGCGCGCAACACCCCTATCCCCCGCGGCCAGCCGGCCCACACTGATCTTCAGTGCCATAATCGCCGTCCCGTTCCTTCACACGCGCAGTCGTTCCAGGGCCGCCCAGTCGAACTCGATGCCGTGTCCCGCCCGCTCCGGCGCCGTGGCCAGCCCATCGACGATTTGCAGCGGTGCGGCGATAAACCGATCGAGGCCGAAGCCGTGTGCCTCCAGATAGTTGGCGTTGGGAATCGCCGCCAGCAAGTGCACCTGCACGTCGTGCAGGCCATGGGTGGTGAGCGGCAGATTATGCGCCTCCGCCAGGTGCGCGATCTTCAGCCAGGGCGTGATGCCGCCGCAGTTGGACACGTCGGGCTCGGGGAAGTCGACGCCGTGCGCCGAGATCAGGGTCTGGAACTGGTGCAAGGTCCGCAGGTTTTCACCCGTCGCGATCGGGCAACCCCCTTCCGCGACGATACGCGTAAAACCGGCGTAATCGTCGGGAATTGTCGGTTCCTCCAGCCAATAGAGATTGTGTTCCCCGAGCGCGCGGGAGGCCCGGATCGCCTCGTCGACGCGCCAGCGCATGTTGGCGTCGACCATCAAGGGAAAGTCGTCGCCGAGGAAGCGGCGCATTTCGGCCACCCGCTCGACGTCTTCGCGCAGGCGGTCGCGGCCGACCTTCATCTTGATGGCGCGAAAGCCGGCATCGAGATTGTCCTGGGTTTGCGCCAGCAATTGATCGATCGGGAACAGCAGGTCGATCCCGCCCGCGTAGACCCGGACCTCGGGGTCGTGTCCGCCGAGCAGACGCCAGAGCGGTGTGCCGAGCACGCGACCCTTCAGATCCCAGAGCGCGATGTCGAGGGCCGCGGCCGAATAAGCCCACACCCCCTCGCGCCCGACGTAGTGCAAGCCCCACCAGAGCCGTTTCCACAGATGCTCGATCCGGTCCGCTTCCTCGCCGATCAGCAGCGGCGCCATGTCGTCCTGCATCAACGCGCGCACCGCGCTGCCGCCCGCACCGACCGTTACCGTGTAGCCCATGCCCTCGGCCCCGTCGGAATCACGGATCCGGGCGGTTATCAGTTCGAAATGCGTGATCTCACCGTGGGTCGAGTCGGAAAGCGTTACCGGCAACGGGATCCGGTAATGATCACAGCGCACGTCTTCGATGGTCATAGGCAACAATTCCTCCAGCTCAGGCTCGCCCTAGCAGCCTGTCGGACTCGGGCATGCAAGGATTGGTAAGATTGGCTTGGCGGGCGTCGATGTCATGGATTTACCCCCATGAAGTTGCGAACGCGGGTTGGCCCGCCCGTTCAGGCGTGGCTGAGGACGAACATCCGCTTGATGTTCCAGGAGAGCGTGGCCAAGGTCCATTCCCCCTTCGCCTTGTCGAGGCCGCGCAGGCTGAACTGACGCAAGCCCATCACCGATTTGATGATGCCGAACACCGGCTCCGGCGTCTGCTTGCGAAGCGCGTAGAGCGCCCGGCCCTCGGGTGTGGCCAGGCGATGGCACATCGCCTCGAGCGGCGTCGGATCCTCGGGCGCTGGCGGCGCCTCGGCGAAGCGGTCCCGCCAGGAAAGATGGTGGTGCTCCCGGCCGAGCGCGATCAGCGGCGCGATCTCCGCTTCCCCGCAGGCCTCGACGTTGGCCTGGCTGAAGTAGCCGCTGTCCGCCAACAGGGTCTCGACCTCGCCAAGCCCGTCCGGCAGGCCGGCGAGTGCTTCGAGCGTCGGTTCGATCTGCTGCTTGTCGTTCGCCGCCTGCACCACGTCGGCGCTGACCACCAGCAGGCTGCCGGCGGCCACCGCAGCCTGGGCGTTGTAGCACTGCTCGAAGCCGCCGCCGGCCACCGGCATGATGCGCGAGTCCGGGTCCGTCAGGTTGACCTGGTCCTTCGCCCGTGGCCCCGGCTCCGGCGGCTTCGGTGGCCGCCCGCCCGGCTTGCGGCCGGTCCGCGTTTCCTTCGCCTCGCGGGCTGCCAGCTTCTCTTCGTACTCCGCCTGCTCCCGCGCATGACGCTCGGCCGCCCGCGCCTCGATCTCCGCCTTCGCCGCGGCGATCGCCGCCAGCCGGTCCTCGCGCCGTGCCAGCTCCTCCGGCACGCTCATGCCGTCGGGAACCTCGGACCGGTCCGCCGCTTCCGCCAACGCCATCAACTCCGCCACCTCGGCCCGCAGCCGGGCTTCGATCTCGCCCGCACGCTGCCACGACAGGGCGCTGTGCCGGCTCGCGTCGGCATGGATCTTCGTCCCGTCCAGCGCCACCGTGCCCAGTTGCAGCATGCCGGCCTGCCGCGCCAGCAGCAGAACCTGCACGAACAGCCCCTCGATCAGCGGCAGGAAGCGACGGCGGAACGTGGCGATCGTGTCGTGGTCGGGGTGGTCGTTTGCCGCGATGAAGCGGAAGGCCACCGAATCATAGCTCGCCCGCTCCAGCTTCCGGCTGGAATGCACCCCCGTCGCGTAGCCGTAGATCAGCAGGCCCAGCAGGACGCTCGGGTGATGCGCCGCCGAGCCCGAACCACGATAGGCCTTCACGAACGCAGAGAGATCCAGCTGCTCCAGCACATCGACCACGAAGCGCGCCAGATGACGATCAGGCAGCCATTCGTCCACCGAAGGCGGCAGAAGATAGCTGGTCTCCCGGTCAACCTGTCGAAAGTTGCTCATCACAAAATCACCGCGCAGGAGAGAATCAGACCGTGACAGTGAATCTCATCTCGAAACTCGGCTCAAGTCCGACAGGCTGCTAGTCGCGATTCACGATACGGTGCGGCGAGGCGTGGACGCCATAGGTCTTGAGCGGCTTGTCGCCAGTCACCCGGAAGCCGTGGCGGACACCCGGCTGCATGACCAGGGTACTGCCGGGCCCGATCGGCGACTCGCCCGCCACCCCTTCGACCCAGGCCTCGCCCTCGCCCTCGATGACGGTGACCACCTCGAGGTAGGGGTGCGAGTGCGTCCCCGTCGAATAGCCGGGCTCCGACACCTGTACGCCGATGCGCACTGGCGTCGAGCCGTCGGCGTCGCCGACCAGGGTCTGATAGGTCGCGCCGTTTGGAAATTCCTGCTTCGCGACGTCGTCCAGCTGAATGATGGCCATGTGCCTATGCCTCCGCTTCGATGGATCCCGCAGCCAGTCTACATGAGCCGCCTCAAGGCGCGCACTGATAGATGACGAAGGTATCGCCGCTCATCCGGGGCAACACGGCACGCCGCCCCTCCCCCTGGCAATGGCCAGCCGCCAGCTCGCGCGCCTCGTCATCGTCGATGTCGTCGACCGGGCCAATCGCAACGCTGGTGGCACTGCCGGCGAGAATCCGGAGGCCGTCCTCGGAAACCGGAGGCACGGGTGCCGCCGGTGCCGGCGAGGATTGCGACACGACTGGAGGCGGCGCCGGCGCCACGGTCGGCACCGCGGCTGGTGCCGGGGCCGGCGGGAGGGTCGGCCGCACGGCGGCGGGTGCAGGCCTCTTGGGCGTCGGGCGCCGCACCTCCAACGCCGGGGTCACGGGCGGCGCGGGGGGGACGGCTGCAACCGGCGGCGGCGATGGTATCGCGGGCTGCGGTTTTGCCGTTTTCGCAACTGGCGCGGCCACTGGTGGAGATCTCACCGGCGCAGGCGCGGGAGGCCGAGCCGCGACCGGTGTGGTGGCCGCGGCGCGGGCGCCGTGCCCGGGGGCATGGGCAGGGCCGTTTCGTGGCGCCGTGCCCGACGATTCGACCCGTTGCACGCCTGGGCGATGATTGAGCCAGTCGACGTTGCCGCAGGCGGCCAGGGCGAGCAGCGGAACCATCAGCCATGCCGCGCGCATTGCCGCCACCTCAGCCCGCGGAGGTCGAAAAGTCGTCGGCGGTCAGGATGGCCCGGAGGCCCAGGCCCTCCGCCGCGAGGTTGGCCTCCGCCCCTTCCAGGCGATCGACGATGGTGACGACCAGCTCCACTTCGGCCCCCTCCCCGCGGGCCGCTTCGACCGCGCGCATCACCGATCCGGCGGTGGTCGTCACGTCCTCCAGCAGGACCACGCGCTTGCCGGCAAGCGCGCCTTCCGGCACGCCCTCCACCAGGCGTCGCGTGCCGTGGTCCTTGGCCTGCTTGCGCACGAAGAAGCCGCCGACGTCGGGGCCCGTGCCGGCATGGCTGGCGACACAAACGGCGGCGACGACGGGGACCGCCCCCATCTCCAAACCGCCCACATAGTCGGGCGGGTCGTCGGCCAACGCTTCCAGCACCAGGCCGGCCATCAAGCTCGCGCCTTCCGGGTCGAACAATGTCGGCTTCATGTCGAAATAGAAGGTGCTGGTCCGCCCGGACACGAGCTTGGTTTCGCCTCCGACGCTCAAGGATTTTTGTGTGATGATTTCCGCCAGCCGTGCCTTCGCCATGTCGCCCGCCCTTCCCCTATCGTCGAAATCGCTGCCGCCCCATAGCACGCTTTGCCGGCCATTGCGCGCCGGCCCCCGCCGCGCGCATCATGGGTGCCATGATCGAAGCCTATATCGAACGCTGGTCCGGCTTCCAGGGCACCACGGCCTTCGGCTGGTCGATCTGGCGGGAAGGCAAGCGCGTCCACCAGGGCGCCACGGCGCATGCCGATTCGGCCGGTGCCGAAAGCGCCGCACGGGCCTTCTGCGAACAGATCCTGGGCCAGCCTCCCGACCACGTCACCGCGCTTTAGGCAGCCCCCGCCTCGGTGCCGTGCGCCTGCTTGCGCCGCCCGCGCATGATCTCATGACTCTCCGGCGTGCCGTCGTGGAAGGTGCCGAACCACTTGTCGAGCGGCACGGTGCCGTCGCCACCGTAATTACACTCGAAAAACCGGTGGTGGAGATAATGGTAATAGCGCTTGCCGATCGGGAACTCGCCGCCGCCCTTGCCCTTGGCCCTATGGAAGCCGACATGGCCGAGCGCCGGCGACAGGCCGGTCTGCTGAACATGGAAAATGGCGTGCAGCGGGTGCGAGAGCATGACCCAGTGCAACAGAATGCCGGAGAAATACAGCACATGCTCGACCGGGTGCATCGACATGCCCGACCAGGGCCCGATGTCGACGTTCTTGTGATGCAGCGCGTGAAAGCGCTTGTAGAACATCGGATGGTGCAGGAGCCGATGGACGAAGTAGAAATGCGCGTCGCGGATCATCGGGATCGCCAGGAACAGCACGACGAACCAGACCGGATGGGCTTCCCAGCTCAACATCGGGATATAGCCGTTGGCGAAGGCCCAAAGCGTGACCACCTCATAGGCCGACCAGATCGCGACCGCGCTGCCGGCGGTCCAGAACATGTTCTCCCGCACCTGGTTGCCGAACAGGAAGCGGCGATGGTTTCGCGTCGGCTCTCGCCGGTTCATCATGAAGCGCCGGCCCTGGGCCTTGGCGATGTAGAAGCGGAAGTGCAGGCCGCCGAAAACCAGGAAGGTCAGGCCCAGGTTGCGGCCCCAGATCACGGCGATCCAATCCCACTGGAAGGTCTTCATCGTCGCGAGATCCGGCGTCAGCCAGAACCAGGTCGCGATCGCCATCCCCATATAGAGGATGTTGAGCGGCCAGATGTAGCCCGGATAGCCGAACAGGAACTTCACCAGGCCCGCGGGTTGCGGCGGCCAGACGAAGACCGGCGGCGTGGCCAAAGGCACGGCCGGCGGTCCGTCGTCGTCCTCGTGCAGGCTCTCGAAGGTGGCATCGGCCATGATCGGATCTCCGCAAGTCGGCGTTACGGTAAATCTAGCAGAGCCCGGGCGACAGATAAACGCCGTCTCGGTCTACGGCTTGCGGGCCGCGATTCCATAGGAAAGCGGTATTCGCGGCCAGTCGTCCGGCAGGCGCCAGAGCCGATCTGCGTCCTCCCACATGGCCGGCAGATGGTTCCAGGGCAGGAACTCGAACTCTTCCAACCGCTCCAACGCGAGGCCGGCGCGGATCAGGGCGTCGCAGACCTCGAGCGGGCCGTGCATCCATTCATAGCTCTCGACATTGGTCATGGCATGGCCGGCGTCCCCGTAGGCCGTCGCCTCGTCGAAGCGGAGCGGCGCGGGCTTGTGAAAATAGGGATAGCGAACCCGGAGATTACCCGCCGTCGCGTTCTCGTCGTCGAGGGTCAGCAGGAAGGGGTGAGCGTCGGCGAAGAACAGGCGTCCGCCGGGCCGGAGCGCGGCGGCGACGATCCCGGCCCAGCCCTGGATATCGGGAAGCCAGCAGATCGTGCCCCAGGTGACGTAAACCAGGTCGAACGTTGCCGGGATCAGCTTGCCCGCGTCGTAGACGTCACCCTCGACGAAGCGGGCCTCGAGCTCGAGTTCCTCGGCAAGCGTGCGCGCCGCGTCGATGGCCCGGGCTGAAAAATCGAGGCCGGTCACCCGCGCGCCGGCCCGTGCCAGGGCCAGGCTGTCGAGGCCGAAGTGACACTGCAGATGCAACACGTCGAGGCCGGCGACATCGCCGAGCCAACACCATTCGAAGGGATGCAGGCCGCGCCGTTCGCCGCGCTTGAAGGCCGTCAGGTCATAGAGGTCGGAAGCCAGGTTGACCGCGACCATCTCCTCCCAGCGGCGGTGATTGGCGGCCTTGGCCTCGTCATGCACGATCGCCTCCCGCCCGCGCGATAATGGCGTCGAAATCGGCGCCGGGCGACAGCGCACCATAGGCGCCGTGCCACTCGGCCCCGAGGCGCGAGGCGCAGAACGCGTCGGCCACCGCCGCGGGCGCGTGGCGGACCAGCAACGCCCCCTGCAAGGTCACCGCCATCCGCTCGACCAGGCCGCGGGCGCGCAACTCCAGGTCCTCGGGCACGGCGAGTTCGTCGCGCAGTCGGTCCGCCGCCGCGTCGAGGCGCACGTCGCCGCCTCGCGCCGCGTCGAGCTCGGCCAACAGGGCCGGTATCGCCTCGCCCTCGCGCGCCATGGCGCGGAGGACGTCGAGGCACATGACGTTGCCCGAGCCTTCCCAAATGCTGTTGAGCGGCGCCTCCCGGTAGAGGCGCGGCAACAGCGAGTCCTCGATATAGCCGGGCCCGCCGAGGCATTCGAGCGCCTCGCCGACATGGGCCGGCGCCCGCTTGCAGACCCAATATTTGGCGATCGCCGTGCCGATCCGGGCGAGCGCCGCAGCCCCGGGGTTGTCCTGCGCCTCGTCCATCGCCCGCCCGATACGCAATGTCAGCGCGATGCCCGCCTCCGCCTCCAGCGCCAGGTCGGCGACGACGTTGCGCATCAAGGGCTGGTCGACCAGCTTGCGCTGGAAGGCGGCGCGGTGGCTGACGTGGTGCAGGCACTGGACGAGCGCCTGGCGCATCAGCCCGGCCGAGGTGGCGGCGCAGTAATATCGGTTGCCCTGCACCATATCGATGATGACGCGGATGCCGCGCCCTTCCTCGCCCAGCATGCAGCCCCAGGTATCACGCAACTCGATCTCGGAGGAGGCGTTGGACCGGTTGCCGAGCTTGTCCTTCAGGCGCTGGATATAGAGGCCGTTCCGCTCCCCCTCCGGGCGCCAGCGCGGGACCAGGAAACAGCTTAGGCCGGCTTCGGTGTAGGCGAGCGTCAGAAAGGCGTCGCACATCGGCGCCGAGCAGAAAAACTTGTGACCGGTCAGCAGATACTCGGCTCCCGGCCCCGTGGCGGCGCCGAGCGGCCGGGCCCGCGTGCTGTTCGACCGCACGTCGGAGCCACCCTGTTTTTCCGTCATGAACATGCCCATGGTCGCGCCCGTCTTGTCCTCGACGGGGATGTCGCGGGCGTCATAGCTCGTCGACAGCAGGCGCGGCAGCCATTCCTCGGCGATGCTCTCTGTCCATTTCAGGGACGGGATCACCGAATAGGTCATCGCCATCGGGCAGAGCGCGCCGCCCTCCGGCTGGCCGAACATGTAGTTGAGCGCCGCGTGCCCGACATGCGCGCCCGGCCCCGGATGCCGCCAGGCGAAGTTGCCGACCTCGCCGGAAATCGCGATGTCCAGCAGCCGGTGGTAGGCCGGGTGAAAGGCCACCTGGTCGACCCGCATGCCGTGACGGTCGAAGGCCTTCAATTCCGGGGGGTTGGCGTTGGCCTGGTCGGCGAGTTCGAACACCTCGCCGGCCCCGGCGCGCTCACCGAAGGCCGCGAGGGCCGCCGTATGGCCCGCCGCGCCCTCGCGCGCGACCGCCTCACGGAGCGCGCGGTCGTCGACCCAGAGGTCCTGGTCGCCGATATAGGGCGGCATGTTGGTGACCTCGTGGGTCGGCAGATCTGCCCTGGGGCGAAACGGTGTCATGGGGCTGTCCTCCAACGTTCGATCGGCGGACTATACTCGCCCGCGCGGAATCGCGCGCCCGGGAATTTCCGAGACCCGGGCCGGAGGGGGAGTGCATCGGCGCATGCCGGACTGGGTGGTGGCGTTTCTCGCGGAGGCGGGCTGGGGCGGCGTGGCGCTGGTCGTCGGCGCGGTGCTGGTCGGCGGTTTCGTGCGGGGCTTCATCGGCTTCGGCGCGGCGATGATCACGGTACCGATCTTCACGCTGGCGCTCGGCCCCCTGGTGGCCCTGCCGGCCGCGGCCCTCATCGGCCTGCCGACCACCGTGCAGCTGCTGCCGACCGCCGTCCGCTTCGCCGAGCGGCCGCTGGTGGTGCCGATGGCGCTCGGCTGTTTCGTCGCCGCGCCGGTCGGCACCTGGGTTCTGGTCTCCGTGCCGGCCGAGTACATGAAGATCGCCATCGCCCTCATCGTGCTGCTCATGGTTGCCCTGATGTCGCGGGGCTGGCAGCCGAAGCGGCCGCTCGGCATTCCCGCCTGCTTCACCGCCGGTATCGTCTCCGGCCTGGTACAAGGCACCGCCGGCGTCGGCGGCCCGCCGGTCGTCGCCACCGCACTCTCCCGCCCCGGCTCGCCCGAACGCCAGCGCGCCAACGTCATCGGCGCGATGAGCGCGATGCCGCTCTGCTCGATCCCGCCGCTGCTCTGGTATGGCCTGATCACCAAGGAAGTCCTGGTCATCGCGCTCACCATCATCCCGCTGCAGGTCGCCACCACCTGGCTCGGCGCCAAGTTCTTCAGCGATCGCGGACGCGACCATTTCCGAAAAGCCGCCCTCATCGCGCTCGCCATCATCGGCGTCGCGACGCTCGGCTTCGCCGTTCGCGACGCGCTTGCCGGGTGAACTGGACAGGAAGCGCCCCGCGCCCGAAGATCGCCGGAACAGGGAGGACAGCACATGACCGCAACCGCCATCGTCACCGGGGCCGCGTCGGGCATCGGGCTTGGCACCAGCCGGGACCTGCTGGGGCGCGGCTGGACCGTGCACGGCCTGGACCTGACCGAGGCGGCGCTCGCCAAGGCCGCCGCCGGGCTCGCCGATGAGAACTTCCACACCCACGCCTGCGACATCCGTTCGGCCGAGGCGGTGGCGGCGACGATGGCCGACATCGGCCGGGCCGCGGGCCGGGTCAACGCCCTCGTCGCCTGCGCGGGCGTGCTGAAGCTCGGCAAGCTCGCCGACATGTCGGTCGAGGATTACGACATGGTCTTCGACGTCAACACGCGGGGCCTTTGGCTCTCGGCGCGCGAAGCGCTGCCCCATCTCCGTGCCGCCGCAGGCGCCGGCGAGCTCGCCCGCATCGTCTTCCTCTCCTCCGTCTCCGCACTTCGCCCGAAGATCGAGAGCGGGGCCTATTCCGCTTCCAAGGCCGCGGTCAGCCAGCTTACCCGCATCCTCGCCGTCGAGGTCGCGGGCGAAGGCATCCTGGTCAACGCCATCGCGCCCGGCACCGTCGACACGCCGATGGTGAACGACCAGGGCGGGCCGAACGAGACCGGCGCCTGGCGGCCCTCCGGCCCCTCCCCCGTCGGGCGCATCGCGCAACCCGACGACATCGCCCGTGTCGTCCGCTTCCTGCTCTCGGAAGAATCCGCCTACATCACCGGCACGACGATCCCCGTCGACGGCGGCACCCAGGCCGCTTTCGTGCCGCCGCGGTAGGCCGGCCATGGCGCCCACCCTCACGCGTCGCCATCCCCTGTTCTTCGCCGAGGTGGCGGGCGTCGACCTCAGCGGTCCGATGACGCGGGCGGAATTCGCCTGGATCCAGGCCGCCTTCGACGAGCACGCCGTGCTGCTGTTCCGCGACCAGAACATCGACGATGGGGACCAGGTCGCCTTCTCCGCCCACTTCGGACCGGTCCAGCAGACGACCAACTACGCCTGGCGGGACGAGACGAGGCGCCTGCGCCCCGACGTCACCGATATCTCCAACATCGACCACCAGGGCCGCATCCAGGGACCGGACGACCAGCGGCGGCAGAACTATCGCGGCAACCTGCTCTGGCATACCGACAACAGCTTCAAGCACGTACCGGCGCGCTGCTCGCTGCTGTCGGCCCGGCGGCTGCCGGCGACGGGCGGCGACACGGAATTCGCCGACATGCGCGCCGCCTGGGACGCCCTGCCCGAGGCGCGCCGGGCGGAACTTTCGGACCTCGTCGTCGAACATTCGATCTTCCACTCCCGGGCCCTGCTCGGCTTCACCGATTTTTCCGAGACCGCGCGGGCCGAGCTGCCGCCGGTGCGCCAGGTCCTGGTTCGCGAGCATCCGGGCAGTGGCCGCAAGGCCCTCTATCTCGCCTCCCACGCCGCCCGTATCGTCGGCTGGCCGGCGAGCGAAGGCCGGGCCCTGCTGAACGAGCTGACCGCCTTCGCGACGCGGGAGCAATTCGTCCACCGCCACGTCTGGCGCGAAGGCGATCTCGTGGTCTGGGACAATCGCTGCACCATGCACCGCGCCCGGCCTTTCGACGACATGAACGAGGCCCGCGTCCTCCACCGCACCACCGTGTCCGACGAAATCAACACCGTCGAACGGCGCCGGGCTCAGGGGGCATGACAGCGCCCTCTACTTCGCGCACTCGGCCTGGAAGCGTCGTGACAATTGCTGCATGGCGGTGGCCGACCGGCGGATCCCCGCCTGGGTGGCCTGAACGCAGGAGAGGTCCTGGCCGCATTGCAGAACGTCACTCTGGTAGCGTTTGAATTCGGCCTCTCGGGTATAAATCTCCTGCAACATAGCCCGACAGCCCGGGGTGTTCCGTGTGACCGCGAGGTCGCAGCGCAGGCGGCGGAACTCCGCGTTCAGCGATTGACCCTTCGCCGCGATGGCCATGAGACGGCTCTGGGCGGCCTGGATCGCGTGTCGGTCACCGGAATGGTTTTGCAACCCGGCGGCGGCCCGACGGGATTGACCTTCGAGTTTCGACAACTCGTTCTGGATCGCCAGACAACGCGCCGGCACGCCGTCCTCCGCCGCCGGCGTCGGCTGCGCCGTCACCGTTGGTGGCGGGGGAGTCGGCGTTGGCGTCGGAGTCGGCGTTGGCGTCGGAGTCGGTGTTGGTGCCGGCGGTGTCGACGTCCGCTCTCCGCCAGGATCTTCCTTCGGCGGGTCGGCCGGCTTCTCCGCCTCGCGGGCCGCGGCCGCTTCGCGCTCGCGTTCGCGCGTCCTGGCCTGGTCGATGGCATCGGCGATCGTCGCCACCCCGCGTTCGAGGACATCGCGCGTCCGCTCGCAAACCGCGCGGTCCCGCAGGCGCGACAAGCGCGACTGGAGATCGACCAGGACATCCACCTCGCCCGCCTGCTTCGCCGCGCGCCATTGCGAGCGGATCGAGGCGAATTCGGCGCGAACCTCGCGCTCCGTGCGGTATGTCTCGGCGAACTCGCGATGCAGCGGATGATCCTTCGGCAGGTCCTGCAAAGCCGCCCGGGCGGACTTCAGACGACACGCGGCCAGTTCCGCCCGCGCGACGTCGGCCTGGACCTGCACGATCCGCGCGCCCAAATGAGCGATCGCATTCTCGACGACCTGCCGCGTCCTCTCGCATTGTTCGAGGTCCAGAGCCCGCTCCAGCAGGGCGCGGGCGCGGCGCAGCCGTTCGGCCCGCCCCGCGGCGTCCTCCCCCTCGCGCAGGGTCGCCTTGGCCTCGGCATAAAGCGCGCGGGTCCGAGCTTCGCCGCGGCGAAGCTGCGCAATTTCCGCCCGCACCGGGTGGTCCTCGGGGACCCAGCGGCCGAGCGCGGCCTCCGCTGCCTTGAAACGGCACGCCGCCAGCTGTTCGCGCGCGCTGGCCACGAGGACCGGCACGGCGGGGCGCCTCGAAGCCGCGAGCTTGCCCTCGATCGCTTGTAGGGCGCTGGCGAGCGCCTTCCGCGTGTCGGAACAGGGCGCCGGCGGCTCCTGCGCCCGTTTCAGAATATCGAAGGCCGCCTGGTATTCCCGGTAGGGATACTCGCTGGCGGTTTCGGCCCGTTGCCAATGGTGCTGGGCGGCCGCGAGCTGCCGACGGGAGGCCTGCTCGATGCGCACCATTCCCGACGCGCGCGCATGCCCGCGGGTCGAGGGGTCCATCTCCGACAGGGCCTGCTCGGCACCGGCCAGATCGCATTTCCGCAGCAGCTCCGCGACCTTGTGCCGGTCGAAGTTGGCGAGACACGCTTCCGCACCGGCGGCGGCGGCGCCTGCCCGGGCGACATGGCCCGGCAGGCCGGCGACAATCCCGCGCATGGCCTCGACGGGATAGAGCGTGGCCACACAGGCGAGAGCGCTTCGCCGGGTCTCCTCGATGGTCTGCAATCGCTCCGAAAGTGTCGCGAGGCCACGATCGAGGGCCGAGAGGCTTTCCCGCAGATTGACATACTTGGCGAGGCGGTTGTCGCGCACGGAGAACTGTCCATGCAAGCCGCCCGCTTCCCCAGGGGAATCGCATTTGGAATTGCCTTGACGTGCGTGTTTGATCTTGAGGTATTGGCGCGAATCGATTCTACCCGGTCTTTTCACGGGTGGAGGTTGCGATGGAAGGCTTTCTGGAGTGCTTTGAGGGTCTCGAGGATCCGCGGACTGGCAATGCCGGGCGTCACGATCTGCTGGAGATCTTGACGATCGCCCTGTGCACGGTCCTCTCGGGCGGTCAGACGGCGGTCGACATGGCGATCTTCGCGCGTGAAAAGGAGGCGTTCCTGCGGGAATTTCTCGTACTCGAACATGGCGTGCCGAGCCACGACACCTTCAGCCGGGTGTTCCGGTTGCTGGATCCGGAGGCGTTCGGCGCCTGCTTCCAGCGCTTCATGGCGCGCTTTTCCGAGACCTGCCAAGGGGTCATTGCGATCGACGGCAAGGTGGTGCGGCGATCCTACGACAAGGCGAGCGGCACGTCGGCGCTGCATATGGTCTCGGCCTGGGGCTGTGATCAGCGGCTGGTGTTGGGGCAAGTCGCCACCGACGCCAAGTCCAACGAGATCACCGCCGTGCCGAAGCTGTTGAAACTATTGAGCCTCGAGGGGACGATCGTGACCGTGGACGCCCTCAATTGCCAGCGCGCCATCGCCAGCCAGATTATCGAGCAGGGGGGTGACTACGCCCTGGCGTTGAAGGGCAATCAAGGCACGCTGCATGACGACGTGAGAACCTTCCTCGACGATCCGAAAGCCGAAGCGACCACCACCGACACCACGGTCGATGGCGATCATGGCCGCATCGAGACCCGTGCCGCTCTCGTCTCCAGCCACGTCGAGTGGCTGCAAGAGCGCCATCATTGGCCGGGCCTGAAGGCGGTCGCCAAAGTCACCCGGACCCGCGAGTGCGCGGAGAAGACGTCGAGCGAAACCGCCTACTACCTGCTCAGCCAGCCGCTCGACGCCGAGCGCTTCAATCCCGTTGCCCGGGCGCACTGGGGGGTCGAAAACCGCCTGCACTGGTGCCTCGATGTCCAAATGAACGAAGACCAAGACAGAACCCGCAAGGACAATGGACCGCACAATCTCGCCGTCCTGCGCCACATGGCGCTCAATGTCATGCGAAAGGATCCACGAAAAGACTCGCTGCGCGCCAAGTTCAAAATCGCCGCTTGGAACAACGACTATCTCCTGTCACTCCTCGGCAAATTCTGAAATGCGATTGCCCTGCCCGCTTCCCTATCGCGCCAGCGACCGGAGAGCCATTTGCCCTTGTCGATCTTGGCGCGGGCGTCGGCTTCGATGTCGCTCACCACGGCGAATTGCGGCCGCTTCTCGGCAACGCCGGCGCCGAGACGCTCGAGCCCCCGGCGGACGGCATCGAAATTGAAGGCTTCCAACACCGCTTGCGGGCGATTGCCTTCGCCCTCACGCACGAGATCCGTAAGCGTACCGGTCACCCCCGGTGCCAGGGATTCGGCTTCGCCGGCGAGGCTTCGAGCCTGGCGCGCCGCGTCGTCGACCTCGGCCCGGACCAGGCTCTCGCACGCGCGGGTCCGATGCGCCGCCGCCGCGTCTGCCCGCGCAGCGAGGCCGCCGCCCTCGGCAATGGCCGTTTGCGCCCGCGCGCGGAATGCCGCGGCCGCCTTGCTCGGCGGCTCGCAGCGCACGCTCGGATCCTCCAGCAGCGCGGTCAGCCGGGCTTCGCGACGCTCCAGACGGAGGCCGAGCGCCTCGCCGTCGTCCTCGAGGTCGATCAGGTAAAGGTCGAGATGCTGGGGCAGGACCGACATCAGCTCGTCGACCTCGGCGAGCAGGTTGACGGCCTCCAGCAATTCCCGCGCGCGGACGTCGTCCGCGGTCTCGTCGCCCTCGCCGGTTTTGCGACATTGACGGATGAAGCCGCGATAGGCGTCGTCGGCGAGGCGCAGATAGGCGATGACGGCCACGCTTTCGAGCTTTTCCTTCTTCTCCTTCATGCAGCTGACGATGTCGCGAAAGCGTGCGACCTGGTTGGCACCGTAGCCCGACCATTCGGAATTGTTGGCCCAGTAGATCGACAGCTTCTCGCCGTAGACCTTCCAAATCAGCTCGGCGCTGTTCGCGGTTTGCAGGATCTTGCCCATCCCCGAGGCCACCAAGGCGCCGTCGGTCGCCTCCACCTCGACGCGCATCTGCCGGCGGAACGCGTCGACGTCGTCCGGCGAGAGCCGGTTTCTCGCCATGCGCAGGACTTCCGGGTTGGTGCGATGGCGGGCCTGGACCGATTGCAGGAAGCGCTGGCCGGCCGCCCGCACCCGCTCCTGGACCTTCGCGTCGACGGCGATTTCTGCGTATTCGCGGGCCAGCTGCCGGTTCAGGTGCCCGGTGTATTGGCTGATCGCTTCCTGCGGCAGGGAACTCGGTCGCGACGTCATGATTGTCAATCAGCATTTAATTCTGACCCCCTATCGGCGTGCAAAATTGACCCCCCCCTTGCTTCGACGGAGGTTGTCCCGGTAGTCCACGGGAGGGCCCCGCGCGGCTTCGTGTAGCGCTTTGCGTTACGCGGAGCGAAGCCGCGTGGGAGGGGCCTGTGGGCCCACCGGGACAACCGGGCCGGCGGCGGAACGTGGGGATCAGGTGGGGTTCTTGAAGTGGCAATGAGCTTTTGAAGTAGTGTCCAGACTGTTCTGCAAGTTTGTCATGGCTGCCGATGAGGGCCACCGGCATGCCTGGCGCGGAGATTTCGATTGCTCGGAGCGCCAGGCATGCCGAGCCGCCGTCAGGCGGCTTTCTGGATGCGTTCGCTTTTGCTCTCCTTGAGATGGATCATGTTGAGCTAGCGGTTGGCATCCAGCCAGTCCTCATGGATTTCGATCGCGAGAGCCCGGACCAGCCGGAGGCAGCTCATCCACCCCATCGGCCCGGACTTGTGCCCCAGCTACGAAACCCCTTTTGCAGAACAATCTGTACAGGACCCGTTTTGATTTGCCCGCCTTTGCGATGAAAGCCCCCAGGCTGATTGGCTCCATATAGCGGATCAGCCTGGGGCTTTGCTTACAGGGCGGCTACTTTTGTCGTCGCTGTTTGCTTTGTGCGAAGCGGTAAGACATGTTGCCTGTTTCGATGATTGCGCAGTGATGCGTTACACGATCCAGCAACGCGGTTGTCATTTTTGCATCTCCGAAGACGGAGACCCATTCCCCGAACTCCAGATTGGTGGTGATGATGACGCTGGTCTTCTCATAGAGTTTGCTGATCAGGTGGAACAAGAGCGCACCGCCGGATTTGGGGAATGGGATATAGCCCAGTTCGTCGATGATGACGCAATCCATGGCCGTCAGTTGCCGGATGATCTTGCCGGCGTTGCCTTCGGCCTGTTCCTTGATCAGCGCATTGATCAGATCGACGGCGTTGAAGAAACGGACCTTCTTTCCCTGATTGATCAACAGCGTCCCCAGAGCAATGGCGATGTGGGTTTTGCCCGTACCGGTTCCGCCCACCAGAATGAGGTTGTGGGCCTCCTGGGTGAACTGCCCTGAGCAGAAGGGGTCGATTTGCGCTTGGGTGACGGCGGCTAGGCCGTAATCGAAAGTGGCGAAGTCCTTATGGTGGGGGAACTTCGAGGCCCGCATTTGGTGCTGGATAGAGCGCACCCGGCGCTCTACAGTCTCGGCGTCGATCAGTTGCTTTATCGCAGTGGTCAGACTTGGCGGCTTGCGCGCGGCCAGCAAAGCTTCGGCGCAAGCCGCCATTCCATACAGCCTCAGGGCGATCAGTTGGTCTATCAAAGCTTTCATGCGACGGCCTCCCCGGCAACGCACAGCGTCTCATAGCGCTTGCAGTCCGCTTCGGGCCGCAAGGTCAGTTGCGGATAGGCGTGGCTCTCGCCCCATGGCGCGATGACCGGCTCCACCAGTTGGTTGATCAGATTGATGATGGCCGGAAGGCGCAGCGTGTTCTGCTCCACGGCCAGTTCACAGGCTATCTCGACCACCTCGATCCCGTGATCCTGGGCCAGCAGGAGCAGATCGACAAACTCCCGGTCCCCGCCTTTGCCGGCCATGTAATGCGCCCTGACCCGGTGCATCGCCTCAGGCAATTGCCAACCCACAAAGGGCGCGCCATCTCTCAGCGCGCCGGGCTTGCGGTCGAGTAGGGGCAGGTAATGCCAGGGCTCGAAATAGCTGGCGTTGCGGGTAAAGCGGCGCTTGTGCTCGGCAATCACATTCTGCCCTGACACAACCACGATCCGGTCCGCATAGGCGCGCAGAGAGACAAGCTCCCCGGCGAACCGGGAGGGGACGCTATAGCGATTGGTGGCATATTGGACCAGACAGGTAGAGCGGACACGAGCGGCCTTCTCAACATAGCCGTCAAAAGCCCGGCCCAGGGGACGCAGTTCGGCGCACTCGTCTGCGAACACGTCCGAGATCTTGCGATCCGATTGTTCGGGGTGGGCGCGATTCGCCAATTCCTCGCAGCGCAGACGCAACCAGCCGTTCAGCGCATCCAGATCGTCAAAGGCGGGCTTGGGCGCAAACAGCTGTCCCCGCAGGAACCCAACCTGGTTCTCAATCTGACCCTTCTCCCACCCCGCCGCGGGTGTGCAAGCAACCGGTTCCATCACATAGTGGTTCATCAACGCCAGAAAGCGCGGATGGAACACACGGTCCTTAGAGCGCGAAACATAGGTTACCATCGTCTTGGGGTTGTCGATGATCACCCGGCGCGGTACGCCGCCATAGAAAGACATCGCCCGTGCAAAGGCGTCCAGCACCATCTCCTGAGATTCGCTGGGATAGGCAACAACAAAGGGCTTGCGGCTATGACATAGGCGGAAGTGGGCAACCTTTACCTTCTGCTCGACACCGCCCAGGACAGCGTATTCCGTGCTCCAGTCAAACTGGAGCGCGTCACCTGCCGTAAAGTGCAACGGAATGAACGCATCCCCCGATCCGGCGCCAGAACGCTTCAGGTCGCGGACAAACCTCTGAACCGTCGAGTAGGATCCGCTATAGCCTTCCGACACAAGCTGCTCATAAAGCTTCTTGGCCGTCCGGCGCTCACGGCGCGGGCGCCCCAGGTCCTGCTCAAAGAGCGCCCGAAGCCGGCTGGCGAAGCCATCGCTAAGCTTACGCCGGACGGGTGAAACGCGCCGCTGATAGCTCGGTGGATCGCCGTCCTTCAGATACTTCTTAATCGTGTTCCGCGACAAACCAGTCTGACGAGATACAGATCGGATACTCCGACCCTCCCGTAATATCCAACGTCGGATCTTCAATACGCTTTCCATCAATACCACCTGCTCTTTCCTCCGCACTGTTCCGTGCGGATGCTAGCGTTCCAGGTGGGTCAATTCTTACCGCTCATAACCCACCAAAGTGGGTCAGTTTTGCATGCCGATTCACAGTCATGATGAAGTGGTGCCACCAGTATTCCGCCACCTCGCGGTAGACACCCTCTTCGATGCGCTGGTTGACCCAATACCGCTTGGCCAGCGCCTCGATGGTCGCGGCCGCGAGATCGACCAAAACGTCCTTGCCGCACTCGACGAGGTAGTTGGCCGAGGTCCCATAGCGTGACCCGCCGAGGCCCGGCGTGGCCGAGGCGGCCCCACCGCGCGGCCCGAAGCGGCTGCCGTATCGACCGCGCGCGCCGTCGGCCAGGCCCTCGAAGCTGATTCGCGCCAGCAGCTCGTAGACGCACTTCTTCATGATCGTCGGCAGCACCTGCGCGTGAACCTCGCTGCCGACCCGGGAGAGGTCGTCGAGCATGAGACGGCCCCATTCGCTCACCTCGAAGCCGATATAGGCGCCGTATTGCGCGACATACTCTTCGAACTCCTGGGCGGAGGCGGCGAGCGCCCGGTTGTCCAACCGCCTGAAGGTCAGTTCCGCCTGCCAATGGATAAAGAGGCGGGCCGTCTCGTCGGCATCGGAAGGTGGCTCCTCGGCCCGCTCGGTGCGCTCGTAGCGGCGCCGCGCCTGGACTGCCAGTTCGCGCCGTTTGGCCGCGTTGATGTGGATGGTGGATCCGGTCTCCGTCGCAAACCAGGTCTTGAACGCCGCCAGGTCCGCGTCGCTCCAATAGAGCGTCAGATCACGGTACGCGCGGCGCGCCCGGTCGAGCCGTATGCGATACTTCTGCTCTTCCGTACCGTAGGCCTCGCGGCGAAATTCGATGCGCGCGCGGGCCTCCAGATAATCTTCCTTGGGATCGAAGACGTCCGTCGGCGGCGGCGGACCGCCCACCTCGGCGGCGGGATCGAACGTCGCGGCGAAGGCGCCGCCGGCGCAGGCCAGCAGCAGGCCGAGAGCCATGGTGATCGAGGGGAACCAACGCGAACGGCATGACGCGCGCATCGGGCTATTCCGAGAGCGGCGGCAACGCCGGCAGAAGCGAAGCATCCGATTCCGCCGGCGGCGGACCGGCTTGGGACGACGTCGGGGACGGCGTCGCTTGCGGCGATGTTGTACCGGCGAGCGCCGCGCGCAGCCGTTTCTCCAGCTCGGCCGACGGCTGTCCGGTCACGGGCAAGCCAGAATCGCGCTGATAGGCCGTGATCGCCGCGCCGGTTCGCCGGCCCATCAGGCCATCGGCGACGCCCGGCTCGTAGCCGAGACGCAGCAATGCCTCCTGCACACGCCGGACCTGCCGTCGATCCGCCCGCCCGGTGGCGGGTTTAGCCGTCTGGCTACGGGACGCCGTTTGCGACGTGCTGGATGCGCTCGGCCTCGCGCCGGCACTCGTTCCGCCTTCGAGGCGTTTCAGTCGCTGAGCGGCGCGCGGGTCGCCGAGATTGCGCGCCACCGCGAGCCAATGGCGCGCCAGGGCGTCGTCCCTGGGGACGCCGGACCCCTCGGAGTAGGCATTGGCGAGCGAGACGCCGGCGGGCGCATGTCCGCTGAGCGCGGACAGCATGAAATAGAGGTTCGCCGCGCTCGGGTTGGCGTCGACGTTGACGCCGTCCCGGTAGAATTCGGCCAGCAGGAACTGCGCCCGGGCGTTGCCGACCTGGGCGGCGATGGAGATCTGTTCGAAAGCCTTGGCATCGTCGCCGGCCGACAGCGCCGCCTCCCCCGCCGTCACCAATTTTTCCGCTTCACGAAGATAGCGCCGTCGAAGCCGGCGGGGGTCGTCGACCCGTTGCGGGGTCGCGGGCACGTAGATCTGCTCGCCGCCGCGGAAGATCGTCAGCTCGAGCGCCCTCCCCGCCGCGTTTGCCACCAGGCGATCGGCCAGCTCGCGCGTGCCGGAGATCGCGGTGCTGTCGATCTCGAGGATGATGTCGAAGGGCCAGAGGCCGGCCCGTGCCGCCGGCGAATCCGGAAGGACGCCGCGAATGAGAATACCGCGCCGCTCCGACGCGTCGAGCAGCGTGGCCGCGGCTGCATTCAGGTCGATCCCGCCGATCCCGAGCCAGGGCCGGCCTTGCGCCAGGGCCATGCCGGCGGTGAGGTGCAGGCACAACAGCAGAAGGCCGACGATACCGTGCCGGCACCACCATCGGTGATTGCGGCACCCACGTGGCGGGGCGGTGCTGTTTCGCCGCATCGCTTCGCCCTCCGATCCCCTATCCACCAGCCGCTCGGATCACGAGCCCAGCTCCCGACACAACGCCGCGAACTCGGAGGTCCGACGTTTCTTGTCGTAGCGCCAATTCAGGGCGCCCCCCTCGCTTTGATTGAGCGCCTGCGGATCGCCCGAAACAGCCAGTGCCGCCGCCGTCGTGGCGAACGGGCCTTGCACGACCCGGTAATCCGGGCCTCGCGACCAGATGTCGGGCTGGATGTTGCACGGACAGCGCGGCGGCCTGGCCTCGCAGGCCCGCGCGCCTGCCCGACGCGTGTCTTCCCGCCAACGCTCGAAGAGCGCGTCGAGATCGTCCACGGACGGCACGGTCCAGTGGTCGCGTCCCTCCCTCGCCGTCGCGACATCGCTCGAAACCTCGACGATGAAACGCTGGCTTCCGTGAATGCGGTGCGCGCGCTCCCGTTTCCGCTTGCGCCATCCCTCGCCCGAAAGCTCCACGACGTAAAACCCGACATCGGGCGCGGGGCCGGTTTCGACCGGCTTGGCGGTCGTCTGTGCGACCGCGGCCGGCGCGCTGGCGACCCGTTTGCCCCAGCTCCGTTGCTTGCGCAGGGGATCCGCATCGGCCCAACCGAAGCCCCGCAGGCGCCGCCCCTCGTCGGACAGTTCCAGCTGGTCGGTGAAGCCATGGCTCCACACCATGCGGATGGCCCGGCCATAGCAGCTCCATCGGCCATGACGAGATTGCGAGGGAAGGGTGAACGACCCGTCGGCCTCTATCCGCAGCCGTCTCTCGGGATCGCCGGACCAGTTCCACAGCCCCACCGCCGCTGCACAGGGACCGCCGCCACCCAAGGTGCCGTCCGACCGTCTGGCTTCGCTCGTCCGCGCAGGCGGGTCTTTGGCGCCCGCGCTCGACGTGACCGCGCCGCCGGCCATGGGGGCGCTGCAGGCGAGGCAGGTCCCCGTCGTCGCGCTCAGCTCGTTCCGGGTCGTCAAGGCCGATTCCCAACTTCCGTGGCGCGACACGGCGACATTGTCCGGCAAGGACGCATGGGGCGAAAGGGCATAGCAGAAACAGGTGCCGGGGCTCCGCTCCGTCGTGTGGCTTTGTTTGTGGACCCAGTAGTTCTGTCCCGACCCCTGTGCCGCGACGCCATGGGACCACCCGGACATCGATGCGATCACCACCCAGAAGATCCATCGCCTCGCCGCGTAGAAGACCATGAAAGCAAAACTCCCCGCCTCGAATCCGACGCCCCCTCATGGGGTGACGGGCCGACACACATCCGCATTATCGACCCCTCGCGGGCGGCGATCCAGCACTTCGGAGATAGGGGTGGTCGCCCGGGATTTAGCCCGTATTTCTCACACCCTCCATGGCCTCAGTCGACCTGGGCCGAGTCGGCTCGGCGAGGTGCGGGCCCGAAAGCTTAGCGGGGCTACGTCGAGGGACCGCGCCTCGCCGAACGGCCGGCCCAGGTCGACCCTCCGGGCGGCGCTGTTGGCCCGACAGGGGGCGTCGCACTGCTTGTACGATGAACCACATCGAACGGCGCAGTGCTCCTACCCTGTCGGGCCGACAGCGCCGCTGAGGCCGTGGAGGGTGTGAGAAATGCGGGCTACGCGAGCGCGCCGAACAGCAACAGCGCGCCCCAGGCCATCAGGCCGACGCCGGCGGCCGAGCCGAGCCAGTGGCCGCGCGGGATGGTTTTCTCCGCCAGGACGAAGAGGGCGAGGCCGGCGATCCAATAGAGGTTCATCACCCCGCCGTAGAACAGCAACGCCATCAGCACCCAGCAGCAGCCGAGGCAGAAGGCGCCGTGCTCGAGGCCCATGGTGAAAGCACCGAGGCGGCCCTTGCGCCACCGGTGCGAGAGAAAGTCGAGCGGGGAGCGACAATGGCGCAGGCAGGCCTGCTTCAGCGGCGTCAACTGCCAAATCCCGGCCGCCAGCAGAAGCCCGCCGCCGAGCGCGGCGCTGGTGCTCGCCATCATCGAGGACAGCAGTTCCGCCCGCTCCAGCCCCCATTGCAAGGCGGTCGCCAGCAGACTGAACGCCCCCCAGACCGCGAGATAGCCGGCGGCGAATATGCCCGTCGGTACGATCGGCGCATCGCGTTCGCGCTGGCGCCGGTCGATGCGGGCATAGAGCAGGATCATCGGCGCCGCGCTCGGCAGCATCATCGCGACCATCATGACCCACCACATGACCAGCATGAGCAACGCATAGCGGGGCGTCCAGGCGGCGGGCTGCATCGCCATCGCCGCCATCTTCGCCATGCCCCCCATGGCCGATCCGTCCTTGCCGGCCATCGACGTCATCTCGAAGGCGCTCATCCCCATGCCGGCGCCGGTCAGGATATAGAGCCAGGAGAGCGCGGCGACCGCGATGAGGCCACCGATGACGATGATCCGGTCGCGGCGCAGCACGGCTTCCAACGGGCTTGTCGACATGGCCTCGGCCTACTCGATGATGCCGTAGGGCCCGTAAGCGACGTCGATCAGGAAACCGTAGGTATCCTTGCTTTCGAAGCGGATCTGGCCATCGCCCTTGAAGCTGCTCGAGGCCATCTCCGCCTCGCGAAACTCGAAGCCTTCCGGCAGGCGGATCTGCGCGCGATGCGGCTTGCCCGTCACCGGATTGCGGATCGGCTGCAGCGACAACTCCAGATGTCCGGGAATGGCGAAACGGCCGACCCGGTTCGCGATGTCGCACTCGAAGTCGATCGCCGTGAAGACGGGGTCGTATTCGGTTTCGATGGTCGAGCCGTAGATGGAAAAGACCGTCGTCGGTTCCTGTTCCTCGCCGCCGAGGATCTTGAACAGGGCGTCCACCTGGGCCTCGGTGGCGCGATCATCGACGAAGCCCTGGACGATGCCGCCGCCCTCGTGCACCGGGCCCGGCCAGCGGAAGGCCGCAGCAAAACGCAACCCGTCGAGGCGCACGTCGCCGAACCAGCCTTCGGTGATCTCCGTCGCCTCCAGGCCTTCGCAGATGTCGTTGCTCGGCGGCGCGTTGAACTCGCACGGGCAGCCATAGGCGCAGTTGCAGGCGGAAATCTTCGGACCGCGGATCATCCAATCGACATAAGCCATGTCTCGCCCCTCTATCGAACGGTTTAGTGTCGTTAAGATATGGGGGCAGGCCGGCGATGAAAAGTCGAAGTTTGTTTCGGTTCCCGGCCAAATTGTTTCCGAACGGTTTCAGGCGATCTCCTCGAAAATCGCATCCAGTCGCGTGCGCGCGCGTGCCAGGGTTCGCCGTCGCATGGTCTCGTAGGCCGGATCGTCGGGCAACGGCGCCTGTTCGAGGGCGCGGTGCGCACCTTCGCGGATGCCTTCGAGAAGCTCGTCCCGCCAGCGGCTGGAGCGGACGACCGCCTTCAGGGCCTGGCTCGCCAGAATGTTTGCCACCAGGATATCGGCGTTGAGGTCGGAGAACGTCCGCAGGACCTCGTCGGAAAAATCACGGGGAAAATCGTTGGCATCGGTCATGACGTGAACACTCCTCTGCTCGCCACCCCGTTAGTGTGGCGGAACATCGCTAGACATGCAGTGATGGCCGTCATGCCGCGCATTGCCCCCTTCCCGGATGTTGGTCAAAGTGCGGGCCGCCGCGCCGCCGAAAGGACGACCAGATGACCACTCCGCTCACCCGGGCACAGGCCTTCATCGCCGAGTATGACCTGCAACTTCCGATCCTGATGGCACCGATGGCCGGCGCCTCGCCGCCGGCACTGGCGATCGCGGTCGCGAATGCCGGCGGGATGGGCGCTTGCGGCACGCTTCTGCTGCCGCCAGACGCCATTGCCGGTTGGGCCGGCGAGGTGCGCGCGGCGACAAATGGCGGCTTTCAACTGAACCTGTGGATTCCCGACCCGGCGCCGGTCCGCGACGAGGCCGCGGAGGCCGCAGTCCGCGACGCCCTCGCCGCCTGGGGACCGCCGGCGCCGGCAAGTGCGGCGGACACGCCCTTGCAGGACTTCGACGCGCAATGCCGGGCGATGCTGGATGCCGGGCCCGCGGTGATCTCTTCGGTCATGGGCCTCTACGATCCCGCCTTCGTCGCGGAAATGAAAGCGCGCGGCATCCGCTGGTGGGCCAACGTCACCACCGTCGGCGAAGCCGAAGCGGCCGAAGCCGCAGGCGCCGATGCCATCGTCGCGCAGGGCGCCGAGGCGGGCGGGCACCGGGGCGCGTTCGACGCCGCCGGGGCCGAGGCCCGGGCGGTCGGCCTGTTCTCCCTGCTGCCGCAGGTCGTCGACGCGGTAGCTCTGCCGGTGATCGCCACCGGCGGCATCGCCGACGCGCGCGGCATCGCCGCGGCGCTGGTCCTCGGCGCCTCGGCCGCACAGATCGGCACTGGCCTGTTGCGCACACCCGAGGCGGCCATCGCGCCGGCCTGGGCCGACGGCCTGGCCCGCGCCCGGCCCGAGGACACCATGCTGACCCGCGCCTTTTCCGGTCGGCCCGGCCGTTCGCTGGCCACCGACTACGCGCGGGCCTGGGCGGGGCCCGACATGCCGGACCCGGCCCCCTACCCGATCCAGCGCGCCCTCACCCAGACGATGCGGAACGAGGGCACGAAAGCCGACGACCTCGCCCGCATCCAGGCCTGGAGCGGTCAGTCCGCCGGCCTCGCCCAGGCCCGGCCGGCCGGCGACCTCGTGGCTGAGCTGTGGGACGGCGCCCGCGCGCTCCTCGCGTGACGCGATCCTCCTGGCCGAAACGACGGCGGCGGCCTATATAGATACCGAGGTCGCAACCCGGGGTCGGCATGATCATTCCGCGCATGCTCGGACGTATTCTGTTCGCCCTCGCCTTCATGGCGATGGGGGCGGAGATCGTGCGTTCCCTGCAGGCGGGTGAGTGGACGCCGATCGCGCTGGGCGAGCTGTGGTTCCGCATCGACGTCGGCAGCCTCAACCTGATCCAGGCCGGCATCCAGCGCAACGTCCATCCCGCACTTTGGGATCCGGTCATGGTCACCATGCTGCAATGGCCCGGCTGGGTCGTGCCAGGCGGCCTTGCGATCGTGCTGCTGGCCGTCTTCCGCCGTCGCGGCGAGCGCCGCCTCTTCGCGCGGCGCAAGGATTAGACATCCCCCGCCCGCCGATTAAAGTGCCGCCATGTCCGGGACAAGCAACCGCAGGCTCGCAGCCATCGTCGCCGCCGACGTGGTCGGCTACTCGCGGCTGATCGGCCGCGACGAGACCGGCACGATCGCCGCACTGCGCGCGCACCGGAGCGAATTCCTCGATCCCCTCGTCGAGCGTCACGGCGGACGGATCGTCAAGACCATGGGCGACGGCGTGCTGTTGGAGTTTCCCTCCATCGTCGATGCGACGCGCTGCGCCGCCGAGATCCAGGCGGGAATGGCGGAGCGCAACGAACCGATCGCGCCCGACACTCGGATCGAGCTTCGCATCGGCGTCAACCTCGGCGACATCGTCATCGACGGCGACGACATCCTCGGTGACGGCGTCAACGTCGCCGCCCGGCTCGAGGGCCTGGCGCCACCCGGCGGCATCTGCATCACCCGCGCCGTACACGAACAGATCCGCGACCGACTGGATCTCGCCTTCGAGGACCTCGGCGAGATCGAGGTCAAAAATATCGCGCGGCCCCTCGCGGTCTTTCGCTGGCCGCCCGATACGGGCACGACACGGGCCGCCGCAGCGTCCCCGGCAGCGCCGGGCGAAGCCCGCCTCTCCCTCGCCGTTCTTCCTTTCGAGAACATGTCGGCGGACCCGGAGCAGGACTATTTCACCGACGGCATCACCGAGGACGTCATCACGGAACTCGCCCGTTTCCGCGATCTCAAGGTCATCGATCGCAACTCCGTCTTTCCCTACCAGGGCCATCGGGTCGATCTCGCCCGCATCGCCGAGGAACTGGCGGTACGCTATGTCGTGCAGGGCAGCGTCCGCCGGGCCGGTGACCGCATCCGCCTGACCGTACGACTGACCGACACGACGAGCCGGGAAAGCCTGTGGTCGGAACGCTTCGATCGCGCCATCAGCGACATCTTCGCGTTGCAGGACGAATTGAGCGGCGCCATCGTCCGCGCCGTCGCCCCGCGCTCGATCGAGGCGGAGACCCAGCGGATGGCCCATGTCGCGGCCGGCGACAGCGACGTTTGGGATACGGTGGCCCGCGCCCGACATCTTTCCAAGGCGCTCGATCAGGATAGCGCCGAGCGGTTTTACGCCTTCGTCGAAGAAGCCCTGGCGCGCCATCGCGAGGTTGCCGCCCTGCACTCGCTGAAGGCACGCCAGCTGATCATACGGGTGCCCGTAATCACCGGCGTCGCCCGCGAAGAGGTCATCCAGCAAGCCGAGAGCGCGGCGCTGGCCGCCATGCGCCTGGACCCCCAGGACGGGCACCCGCTCGCCAGCCTGGCCGGCGTCCGAATGTTCCAGCGCCGTTTCGACGAGGCGCGCGACCTGGTGGCCCGGAGCATCGCCTTGAACCCGAACGCGGCCTTCGGCCACGGCACGCTTGCCTGCATCAACGGGATCTTTGGTAATTTCGACGTGGCGCGCGCGGCGCTCGATGCCGCCCTCGAGCTTTCGCCCAACGACCCCGACAAGTCCTTCTGGTACGCGGGCGCGATGATCGGCGCCTTCACCGCCGGCGACTACGCGGCGGCTGTCGCCATCGCCAGCGATAGCATCGCCTTCAACCCGACCTTCGCAACGCCGTTCCGACAGCGCGCGGCGGCGCTGGCCATGCTCGGCCGGCTGGAGGAAGCGCGCGCCGACGTCGCCCGGCTTCTCGAATTACAGCCTCTGGCGACACTGGCCGATACCCGTCGCCTGGTGCCGATCGACGGCGAGCCGATGGAACGCTTCGTCGATGCCTTGCGCGCCGCGGGGCTGCCGGATTAGCGCCTATTTCGCGACGATCGGGTTTTCGGGATGGAAGGCGTGATAGGCGAAGGCGAAGTCGACCCGGTAGACCACATCCTCCAGCTTGTCGCCCGTCTTGCGCTGCACCAGGACATTGCCGACGTCCGCGCCGCGCGCGATGACGCCGGTGTCGAGGGCCGAGTTCTGCCCCGGCTCCCAGGTGATGACCAGGCCGCCCTCGAGCTCCACCCGCTTCTTGTTGCGCAGATAGTCGAGCGCCCAGGCCCGGCTTTCCCCTTCGATCGCCACGACGCGGGAGAGCGGGGCGACGTTGGCTGGCATGGCGCCGCGATAGAGGAAGGGGCGTGAAGAGGAATCGTAGCCCTCGTAAGGATTGGCGCCGTAGCGGCGAAGTCCCTTGTGGGTCGGGATCTGTACCTGGCCGTCGGGCGCGCGTTTCTTGAAGTTGGCGAAGGATTCGAGGCGGGCCGGCACGAAGGTCAGTTTCTGGCCGAGCAACTCGCCGACGATCGCGGTCCCGGTGAACTGCTGCCACCAGCTTTCCGTCTGCCGGTCGTACATCACCAGGTCCGAATTCCTGAGCTTGCCGGTCGTGCCGAAGTCCAGGACCCTGTCGCCGAGCCGGCCGTCGAACACCACGGCCGCATTGCAGAGCGGGCAGAAGGTGACGGCGACCGGAATGCCGCCGACCCGGTCGTTGACGATCTCGTGCCACATCAGGATGCGCAGCGGATAGGCCTTGGTCTCGCCGCCGAGCGTGATACCGACCACGGGCTCGGTATCGGGAATATCGTCGATCTCGGCGACGGGGGCGAACTTGGGGTCGTTGATCGCCGGGATGCCGTCCTTGGGCGGGCCGCCCGAAAAGATCTCCTTGAAGTCGACGGAAGTCTTCTTGAAGTCGGTCTTCGGCCATTCGCGCTTCCAGTGTTCGGGCGAGGCCTGGACAAGCGTCGCGCCGAGGCAGACGAGGCCCAAGGCCGCCAGGCAGGCCGCCAATCGCATCTTCATCACCGTCTCCTCCCCATCGTTGCCCCATGTTCACCGCTGGATCGCGGGGGCACAAATCACAGCTGCTTGACCGCCGGGGCGGATCCGGCGAGAAATCCGGCCATGGAACAGGTTGAATGCATTGTCGTCGGGGCCGGCGTCGTCGGCCTCGCCGTCGCCCGGCGCCTGGCGTTGCTGGGCGTCGAGGTCGTGGTCGTCGAGCGGGCCGACATGATCGGCACCGAAACCTCCTCGCGCAACAGCGAGGTGATCCACGCCGGCATCTACTATGCTAAGGACAGCCTGAAGGCGGAGCTGTGCGTCGAGGGCAAGCACCGGCTCTATGAGTATTGCGAGAGCCGGCGTGTGCCGCATGCCAACTGCGGCAAGCTGATCGTCGCCACCGACGACGAAGAGGCGGAAACGCTCGCCGGCATCATCGCGCGTGGTCAGGCCAACGGGGTCGACGACCTGCACATGATCGACGGCCCGGCCGTCAAGGCGATGGAGCCGGAGATCCATGCGGTCGCGGCAATTGTCTCGCCCTCGACCGGCATCATCGACAGCCACGGCCTGATGCTCGCCTACCAGGGCGAGGCGGAGGACCACGGCGCCATGATCGCCTTCAACACGGCCTTTCTTTCGGGCGAAGTGCGGCCTGACGGCTTCGACATCGCGGTCGGCGACGGCGACGACGGCGAATACCGCATCGGCGCCCGCATGCTGGTGAACTCCGCCGGCCTGCACGCGCCGAGCGTCGGCCGCGCGCTCGCGGGCCTGGCGCCGGAGACGGTCGCCGGACAGTTCTATTGCAAGGGCAGCTACTTCTCCCTGCTCGGCCGCCAGCCCTTCCACCGGCTGATCTATCCGGTGCCCAAGAGCGCCAGCCTCGGCGTGCACGTCTCCGTCGACCTCGCCGGGCGCAACCGTTTCGGGCCGGACCAGGAATGGATCGACGAGATCGACTACGACGTCGATGTCCGCCGCGCCGACGAGTTCTACGCCGCCGTGCGCAGCTATTGGCCGAGCCTGCCCGACGGCGCGCTGCAGCCGGCCTATTCGGGCATCCGGCCCAAGGTGCAGCCCCAGGGCGGGCACAGCGACGACTACCAGATCCAGGGCCCCGAAAGCCACGGCACCCCGGGCCTGGTCAACCTCTACGGCATCGAGAGCCCGGGGCTGACCTCATCCCTGGCGATTGCTGATAGGGTGGCCCGCGCACTCGGCTATCAATAGGGAGACGACGGGCATGGCGGTGGTTCGGTTCGAAAGCGCGGCGGAGGCCGCGGCCGAGGTCGAGGCCCGCGGGCTCGATTATGTGCAGGTCGCCATCGTCGACCTCGACGGCGTGTTGCGCGGTAAGTTCATGTCGCGGGCCAAGTTCCTGGGCGCGTTGAAAAAGGGCTTCGGCTTCTGCGACGTCGTGCTGGGCTGGGACAGCAACGACGAGCCGTTGGACGGCCTGGCGCTCACCGGCTGGCATACCGGTTTTCCCGACGCCGAGGTCGCGCTGCTGCCGGAAACCGCACGCAACCTGCCGGACGCCTTCGGCGGCGATGGGCTATTCATGCTCGGCCAGTTCACCGGCGAGGCCGCGGCGATCTGTCCGCGCAACCTGCTCGGCCGCATCGTCGAGCGCGCCGCCGGCATGGGCTTCGACGGCCTGGCCGCGCTGGAGTACGAATTCTTCCTCTTCGATGTCAATCAGCATTTAATTCTGACCCCCTATCGGCGTGCAAAATTGACCCCCCCCCTTGCTTCGACGGAGGTTGTCCCGGTAGTCCACGGGAGGGCCCCGCGCGGCTTCGTGTAGCGCTTTGCGTTACGCGGAGCGAAGCCGCGTGGGAGGGGCCTGTGGGCCCACCGGGACAACCGGGCCGGCGGCGGAACGTGGGGATCAGGTGGGGTTCTTGAAGTGGCAATGAGCTTTTGAAGTAGTGTCCAGACTGTTCTGCAAGTTTGTCATGGCTGCCGATGAGGGCCACCGGCATGCCTGGCGCGGAGATTTCGATTGCTCGGAGCGCCAGGCATGCCGAGCCGCCGTCAGGCGGCTTTCTGGATGCGTTCGCTTTTGCTCTCCTTGAGATGGATCATGTTGAGCTAGCGGTTGGCATCCAGCCAGTCCTCATGGATTTCGATCGCGAGAGCCCGGACCAGCCGGAGGCAGCTCATCCACCCCATCGGCCCGGACTTGTGCCCCAGCTACGAAACCCCTTTTGCAGAACAATCTGTACAGGACCCGTTTTGATTTGCCCGCCTTTGCGATGAAAGCCCCCAGGCTGATTGGCTCCATATAGCGGATCAGCCTGGGGCTTTGCTTACAGGGCGGCTACTTTTGTCGTCGCTGTTTGCTTTGTGCGAAGCGGTAAGACATGTTGCCTGTTTCGATGATTGCGCAGTGATGCGTTACACGATCCAGCAACGCGGTTGTCATTTTTGCATCTCCGAAGACGGAGACCCATTCCCCGAACTCCAGATTGGTGGTGATGATGACGCTGGTCTTCTCATAGAGTTTGCTGATCAGGTGGAACAAGAGCGCACCGCCGGATTTGGGGAATGGGATATAGCCCAGTTCGTCGATGATGACGCAATCCATGGCCGTCAGTTGCCGGATGATCTTGCCGGCGTTGCCTTCGGCCTGTTCCTTGATCAGCGCATTGATCAGATCGACGGCGTTGAAGAAACGGACCTTCTTTCCCTGATTGATCAACAGCGTCCCCAGAGCAATGGCGATGTGGGTTTTGCCCGTACCGGTTCCGCCCACCAGAATGAGGTTGTGGGCCTCCTGGGTGAACTGCCCTGAGCAGAAGGGGTCGATTTGCGCTTGGGTGACGGCGGCTAGGCCGTAATCGAAAGTGGCGAAGTCCTTATGGTGGGGGAACTTCGAGGCCCGCATTTGGTGCTGGATAGAGCGCACCCGGCGCTCTACAGTCTCGGCGTCGATCAGTTGCTTTATCGCAGTGGTCAGACTTGGCGGCTTGCGCGCGGCCAGCAAAGCTTCGGCGCAAGCCGCCATTCCATACAGCCTCAGGGCGATCAGTTGGTCTATCAAAGCTTTCATGCGACGGCCTCCCCGGCAACGCACAGCGTCTCATAGCGCTTGCAGTCCGCTTCGGGCCGCAAGGTCAGTTGCGGATAGGCGTGGCTCTCGCCCCATGGCGCGATGACCGGCTCCACCAGTTGGTTGATCAGATTGATGATGGCCGGAAGGCGCAGCGTGTTCTGCTCCACGGCCAGTTCACAGGCTATCTCGACCACCTCGATCCCGTGATCCTGGGCCAGCAGGAGCAGATCGACAAACTCCCGGTCCCCGCCTTTGCCGGCCATGTAATGCGCCCTGACCCGGTGCATCGCCTCAGGCAATTGCCAACCCACAAAGGGCGCGCCATCTCTCAGCGCGCCGGGCTTGCGGTCGAGTAGGGGCAGGTAATGCCAGGGCTCGAAATAGCTGGCGTTGCGGGTAAAGCGGCGCTTGTGCTCGGCAATCACATTCTGCCCTGACACAACCACGATCCGGTCCGCATAGGCGCGCAGAGAGACAAGCTCCCCGGCGAACCGGGAGGGGACGCTATAGCGATTGGTGGCATATTGGACCAGACAGGTAGAGCGGACACGAGCGGCCTTCTCAACATAGCCGTCAAAAGCCCGGCCCAGGGGACGCAGTTCGGCGCACTCGTCTGCGAACACGTCCGAGATCTTGCGATCCGATTGTTCGGGGTGGGCGCGATTCGCCAATTCCTCGCAGCGCAGACGCAACCAGCCGTTCAGCGCATCCAGATCGTCAAAGGCGGGCTTGGGCGCAAACAGCTGTCCCCGCAGGAACCCAACCTGGTTCTCAATCTGACCCTTCTCCCACCCCGCCGCGGGTGTGCAAGCAACCGGTTCCATCACATAGTGGTTCATCAACGCCAGAAAGCGCGGATGGAACACACGGTCCTTAGAGCGCGAAACATAGGTTACCATCGTCTTGGGGTTGTCGATGATCACCCGGCGCGGTACGCCGCCATAGAAAGACATCGCCCGTGCAAAGGCGTCCAGCACCATCTCCTGAGATTCGCTGGGATAGGCAACAACAAAGGGCTTGCGGCTATGACATAGGCGGAAGTGGGCAACCTTTACCTTCTGCTCGACACCGCCCAGGACAGCGTATTCCGTGCTCCAGTCAAACTGGAGCGCGTCACCTGCCGTAAAGTGCAACGGAATGAACGCATCCCCCGATCCGGCGCCAGAACGCTTCAGGTCGCGGACAAACCTCTGAACCGTCGAGTAGGATCCGCTATAGCCTTCCGACACAAGCTGCTCATAAAGCTTCTTGGCCGTCCGGCGCTCACGGCGCGGGCGCCCCAGGTCCTGCTCAAAGAGCGCCCGAAGCCGGCTGGCGAAGCCATCGCTAAGCTTACGCCGGACGGGTGAAACGCGCCGCTGATAGCTCGGTGGATCGCCGTCCTTCAGATACTTCTTAATCGTGTTCCGCGACAAACCAGTCTGACGAGATACAGATCGGATACTCCGACCCTCCCGTAATATCCAACGTCGGATCTTCAATACGCTTTCCATCAATACCACCTGCTCTTTCCTCCGCACTGTTCCGTGCGGATGCTAGCGTTCCAGGTGGGTCAATTCTTACCGCTCATAACCCACCAAAGTGGGTCAGTTTTGCATGCCGATTCACACTCTTCGAGGAGGATCCGAACGGCGTGCGCGACAAGGGTTACCGCGACCTCCAACCGATCACGCCCGACAACTTCGGCTACTCGGTGCTGCGCAGCGCCGTCTGGCAGGACTTCCACGAGGATTTCCTCGCGACCATGGCGGCGATGGACATCCCGCTCGAAGGCCTGCACTCGGAATCCGGCGCGGGCGTCATGGAGGCGGCGATCGACAAGTCCGGCTTCCTCGCCGCCGCCGACCGCGCCGCCCTCTTCAAGACCTTCGCCAAGGCGCAGGCACAGAAGAGCGGCCTGATGGCGACGTTCATGGCCAAATGGTCGCCGGACTATCCGGGCCAGTCGGGCCATATCCACATCTCGCTCAGCCGCGACGGCACGCCCGCCTTCCACGACGCGGGCGCCGATGACGGCATGTCGGCCACGCTGCGCCATTTCATCGGCGGCCAGCAGGCCCTGCTGCCGGAGCTGATGGCGCTGATCGGGCCGACGGTGAACAGCTATACCCGGCTGGTGCCGGGCTTCTGGGCGCCGACCAACGCGACCTGGGGGATCGAGAACCGGACCTGCGCGCTGCGCGTGGTGCGCGGCGGGCCGGAGGCGCAACGGGTCGAATTCCGCGTCGCCGGCGCCGACGCCAACCCGCATCTGGCGTTGGCCGCCGCGTTGGGCGCGGGCCTGTGGGGCGTCGAGCACCAAATCGAGCCGACCGCGCCCAGCGTCGGCAATGCCTACGAGGCCCGGGTGCCGGCCCGCCTGCGCCTGCCCGCCAGCCTGGGCGAGGCGGCCGCCCGCCTGCGCCGCTCGAAAGCCGCCCGCGACCTCTTCGGCGACGCCTTCGTCGACCACTTCGCCACCACCCGCGAGGCCGAAGAGGCAACCTTCCGCAAGGCGATCACGGACTGGGAATTGAAGCGCTATTTCGAGATTATTTGAGGGGATAGAGGGCGCAACGTAGCCGGCCTCAAACGTCCTTCAGTAAGCGAAGCGCGTCGTAGATCGCCGCGTGGACGTTGCGCGAGCTGACGGCGTCACCGATGCGGTAGAGCTGAAAGCCGGCCCCTGCCGCCGGCTGCGGACGGCCGGCCACCAGCGCATCGTAGTCGACCCGGCCCTGGTTGGCGCTCAGCGGCTTCAACGCGAAGTAAAGCTCGTCGAGCGGCCGGGTTCCGTTGTTGACCACCACCTGGTCGACCTGGCGGGTGAGCGGGACCCCGGTGTAGTCGGAGCCGAGCCGGCACTCCAGCCGGTTCCCCTGCCCCGACACCGCTTCCAGGATGCGCGTTTCGGAAAGTCCCGGACACCGATTACGGAAAGTCCTGGCCAGAGATTTCAGTAAGTCGCGGCCAGTGATTCCGGAAAGTCCCGGACAGCATCACGGGGCGATCTGAGTTCAGCTTTCGGGTGCGCCGTCTCGGCGTCTACCTCTTGGCTTTTGCCGGGAGGGGACATGCCCAGACGGAAGCAGACGAGACGAACGACGGTGAGAGATGCACGAACGATCCTGCGGCTGACGCATGACCAAGGCCTCTCGGCGCGAGAGGTGGCGGAACGGCTGAAGGTCTCCAAGACGACAGTGTCGACCTATTTGCTGCGGGCCCGCGAGGTCGGCCTTACCGCCTGGCCGCTGCCGGCGGAATACGAGGACGACGCGGTCCTGCAAGAGACGCTGTTCCGCCGCATGGGCCGGCCCCCGCGCGACAGGTGCGAGCCGCACTGGCCGACGGTCGCGGCCGAGCTGAAGCGCAAGGGGGTGACGCTGACCCTGCTCTGGCAGGAATACCGCGCCTCACATCCCGATGGCTACGGCTACACCTGGTTCTGCGAAGCCTTCACGGCGTTCAAGCGGCGCACCGGCGCCACCTGGCGCAACCGCCACGAGGCCGGTGCGGTCATGCAGACCGATTATGCCGGCCAGACGGTGGACATCGTCGACCCCGAGACCGGCGAGGTGCACGACGCGCAGATCTTCGTCGCCGTGCTGGGCGCTTCCTCGCTCACCTTCGCCACCGCCAGCCTGACCCAGCGCCTGCCCGACTGGGTCGCCGGACAATGCCGGGCGCTCGCCTACTTCGGCGGCGTGCCCAAGAGCATCGTCTGCGATAACCTCAAGGCCGGCGTCGCCAAGCCGCTCTGGTTCGAGCCGACCCTCAACCCGACCTTCGCCGCGCTCGCCGAGCACTACGACACCACCGTCCTGCCGACCCGGGTCCGCAAGCCGCGCGACAAGGCCAAGGTCGAAGTCGCCGTCCAGGTCGTCGAGCGCTGGATCCTGGCAAGACTGCGCAATACGCGCTTCTTCTCCCTCGACCAGCTCAACCGGGCGATCCGCGACCTCCTCGAGGAGCTCAACGAGCGGCCCATGCGCAACCTTGGAAAGAGCCGGCGCCAGATGTTCGAGGCCATCGAGCGCGAGGCCCTGGCACCCCTGCCGACGACGCCCTTCGAATATGCCGAATGGAAGACCGCCAAGGTCCATTCCGACTATCACGTCGACGTCGAGCGCAGCTTCTACTCCGTGCCGCACGGCCTGATCGGCCGCAAGGTCCAAGTCCGGCTCACTCACCGCACGGTCGAGATCTTCCACAACCACAAGCGCGTCGCCAGCCATCTCCGCCGCTCACCGCATGGCGGCCATGCCACGATCCCGGCCCACATGCCCAAGGCGCACCAGCGCTATGCCGAGCGAACGCCACAAAGCCTGATCGACCAGGCCAGCCGCATCGGCCCCAACGCCGCCCTCCTGGTCGAGCGGATGATCCGCGATCGGCCCCATCCCGAGCAAGGCTATCGCAGCGCCATGGGCGTCTTGTCGCTCGCCCGCCGATACGAACCGGAACGCGTCGAGGCCGCCTGCGCACGCGCGCTCACCATCAACACGACCAGCTACTCATCGCTCGCCGCCATCCTCAAGTCCGGCCTCGATCGCACACGCCCCGAGCGCGAACCGCTTCTGCCGCTGCCGCCACACACCAACATCCGCGGCCCCGGCTACTACCGATAACCAGGAGAAGACACCTCATGCTGACACACCCGACCCTCGACCAGATGCAGGCCCTCGGCTTCAAGGGCATGGCAGAGGCTTACCGCGACATGGCCGAGCGAGGCCAATCATCGGAATTGAACCGCGAGGACTGGCTCGCCCTCATGCTCGACCGCGAGGCCGCCACCCGCGCCGACAAGCGCCTCGCCAACCGCCTCAGACAGGCCAGGCTACGCTTCCCCGAGGCCTGCATCGAGGACATCGACTTCGCCGCCGAACGAGGCCTCGACCGCCGCGCCGTCCTCTCTCTCGCCCAGGGCGTCTGGCTCAAGGCACACGAGAACCTCATCGTCACCGGCCAGACCGGAACCGGCAAGACATGGCTCGCCTGTGCCATCGCCCATCAGGCCGCCAGGCTCGATCATTCCGTCCTCTACGTCCGCATGCCCAGGCTCTTCGAGGACCTCGCCATGGCCCGCCTCGACGGCCGGCTGCCCCGCCTGATCGACCGCCTCGCCCGGGTCCAGCTGCTCGTCCTCGACGACTGGGGAACCCATGGCCTGACCGACCGCCAGCGCCTCGATCTCCTGGAAATCTGCGAGGAACGATACCACCGACGCTCAACCCTCATCACCGCGCAGATCCCCGTGACCGCCTGGCACGACCTGATCGGCGAGGCCACCATCGCCGACGCCATCCTCGACCGCGTCATCCACAACGCCCACCGCATCGGCTTGAAAGGCGACAGCATGCGAAAGAAGAAATCGACGACCGACTTGACCCAGCCAACCACAACGGAAAACAATCCCGACTGACGGCAACAAGGCACCCGAAGCCAAACTCCCGGAACCGGCCGGGACTTTATGAAATCGGTGGCCAGGACTTACTGAAACCGCCGTCCGGAACTACCGAAATCCGCATCCAGGATCCGGGCCGGCGTGAACAGCGTGCCGCGCGGCTGGAGGACCTGGAGATAGGGCGTGAGGTTCATGCCCATGACCTCGGAGGCGATGGCCCGCTCACGGTTGACGAATTCGAGGCGGGCGCCGGCCCCGGCCAGCACCTCCGCCGCCTGTAGTCCGGCATGATCGCCCGCCGCGTCCCAAAGCAACACGTTCTCGCCGGGTGCGACATCGCCGCTCAAGATGTCCCAGCTGTCGACGGTCAGCTCACCACCCGGAAATGGTGCCGGACCGGGCATCCCGCCGGTGGCGATGATGACGACGTCGGGGTCGAGTTGCAGCACGTCCGCCGCCTCGGCCACCGTGTTGAAGCGGAATTCGACGCCGGCCTTGCCGCTTTGCGCCATGCGCCAGTCGATCGCCGATGCCATCTCGCGGCGCCGAGGATTGCGGACGGCGAGGCGCAACTGGCCGCCCGGCTGGTCGGCCGCCTCGAGCACAGTGACCTCGTGGCCGCGGTCGCCGGCGACCCGCGCCGCCTCCAGCCCGCCGGGACCCGCTCCGACGACGACGACGCGGCGCCTGGTCTCGGCGGCCTCGATCTGCTGCGGCATCTCCAGCTCCCGCCCCGTTGCCGCGTTGTGGAAGCAGTGCGCGGCGCCGCCCTCGTAGATCCTATCGAGGCAGTAGGTCGCGCCGACGCAGGGCCGGATGTCGTCCTCCCGCCCGGCGACGATCTTGGCGACGACGTGCGGATCGGCGAGATGCGCCCGGGTCATGCCGACGATGTCGAGCTTGCCGGAGGCGATGGCATGGCGCGCCGTCGCGACGTCGGGGATGCGGGCAGCGTGGAATACCGGCATGGCGATCGCCTCGCGCACCTCGCCCGCGAAGTCGAGATGCGGGGAGGCCGCCATACCGGTCATCGGAATCACCCGGGTCATGCGCGCGTCGGTGAAGACCTGGCCGCGGATGACATTCAGGAAATCGACCCGGCCGCCGTCACGGAAATGGCGGGCGATGCGCAGGCCTTCCGCCTTGTCGATGCCGCCCGCCTCCTGCTCGTCGACGACCAGGCGCAGGCCGACGATGAAGTCCGCCCCGACGCGGTCCCGGATGGCGGCCAGCACCTCGTCGGTAAACCGGAGCCGGTTTTCCAGACTGCCGTTGTAGTCGTCGCCGAGTTCGTTCAGGAGCGGCGTCCAGAAGCTGTCGAGCAGGTGGCCGTAGCACTGAAGCTCGAAACCATCGAGGCCGGCCGCCTGCATCCGCTCCGCCGCGTCGGCGTAATCCTTGGTGATCCGCTCGATGTCCCAGTCTTCGATCAGCTTCGGGAAGGCGCGATGCGCCGGCTCCCGTTCTCGCCCCGAGGAGACGACGGGCAGCCAGTCACCAGCGTTCCAGAACGTGCGCCGGCCCATGTGGGTCAGCTGGATCATCACCGCGCAGCCGTGTTCGTGGCACTCGTCGGCGAGCTCGCGCAGCCAGGGCACGACCTCGTCCTTGTAGGCGGTGATGTTGCCAAAGGAAGGGGGACTGTCGCGCGAGACCACGGCCGAGCCCGCCGTCATGGTCAGCGCCACGCCCGCCCGGGCTCGCTCTGCGTGATAGGCCCGGTAGCGTTCCTTCGGTAGGCCGTCTTCGGTGTAGTAGGGCTCGTGGCTGGAAATCATGATCCGGTTGCGCAAGGTCAGATGCTTCAACCGGTAGGGCTTGAGCAAGGGATCCGTGGCCATGGCGTCGAGTTCCCCGATCTCCTCAGAACGTCGGCGGCTGACGCGCGATCACCCCGAAACCTCCGCCGCGACCTCGTCGACGACCCGGCGCACGCGGGAGAGCATCTCGTCGATCTCCGCCTCTTGGATGATCAGCGGCGGGGCAAGCGCGATGCGGTCGCCGATGTTGCGCAGGATCAAGCCATTCCGGTAGGCGGCCTGCTCGATTTTGTCGCCGAGGCCGGCGTCGGTGGGGAACGGGGCCTTGGTGGCGCGGTCGGCGACCAGCTCGAAGCTCGCCAGCAGGCCGACGCCGTGGATATCGTCGACATGGGCGTGATCGCCGAGCGAGCGGACCGCGGCCTGGAAGTGCGGCGCGATGCGCTGGACATGGCCGATGACATCGTCTTCCTCATAGATCCGCAGGGTTTCGCGCGCGACCGCGGCGGCGACGGGATGGCCGGCGAAGGTGAAGCCGTGCGCGAAGACGCCGACCTTGCGGCTTTCCTCCAGCATGGCCTGGTAGATCTTCTCGCCGATCAGGATCGCGGATATTGGTTGAAAAGCCCCCGATAACGCCTTGGCGCAAGTGATGATATCGGGTTTCAGATCGAAGGTCTGGGAGCCCCACCAGTTGCCCGTGCGCCCGAAGCCGCAGATCACCTCGTCGGCGACGAAGAGGACGTCGTGGCGGGCCAGCACCGCCTGCACCTTCTCGAAATAGGTCGCCGGCGGGACCAGGCCGCCGCCGGCACCCATAACCGGCTCGGCGAAGAAGGCGGCGACGGTCTCCGGCCCCTCCTCCAGGATCTTGGCCTCCAGTTCGTCGGCCATGCGGGTGGCGAAGGCGTCCTCGCTCTCGCCGTCGTGGGCGAAGCGGTAGTGGTGCGGCGGGTCGACATGCAAGAAGCGGGGGCTGACGGGCAGGTCGAACTCGGCATGCATGTCCGGCTTGCCGGAGAGGCTGACGGCGCCGATGGTCGAACCGTGATAGCCCTTGCGCCGGCCGATGATCTTCTTCTTCTCCGTCCGGCCGAGGGCGTTCTGGTAGTACCAGACGAGCTTGATCGCCGTATCGTTGGCCTCCGACCCGGAACACTGGAACACCGCCTTCGACATCGGCACCGGGGCCAGCGCCAGCAGCGCCTCGGCAAGATCGATCGACGGCGCGTTCGCCTTGTTGCGGAACGAGTGATAGAAGCCGAGCGAGCGCATCTGCTCGTAGGCGACCTTGGCGAGCCGCTCGTTGGCGAAGCCGAGGCTGGCGCACCAGAGGCCGGAGATCGTCTCCATATAGGCCTTGCCGTCGTCGTCCTTGATATAGATCCCCTCCCCGCTTTCGACGATGAGGGCGCCGTCCTGGCTGTGCTTCAGCAGGTTGGTCTGGGGGTGGACCTGGGACGCGATATCGCGCGCGCGGTTCGAATTCAGGGGAATGTTCATCGGCCTGGCTCCTTGCTCGGATGGGGCGATGATCGGCATAAAGGGCGACGCGCGCAACCGGGAGGGTGAAAACCATGAGCGACAACGAACTGGGCCTGCCGCTGGCCTTGAGCGGTGAGACGCGGCTCTTTGCCGTGGTCGGCGATCCGATTGTCCAGGTCGGCTCCCCCGGCGTGTTCAACCAGCTGCTCCGCAAGGCCGGCATTCCGGCCGTCCTCGTGCCCATGCAAGTGGCGGCCGAGGACTTCGCGACCTGGTTCGAGGCGGTGAAGATCACCGGCAATTTCGACGGCTACGTCGCCACCATGCCGCACAAGCTGGAGGCCGCCCGGCTCGCCGACGGCCTGAGCGATAACGCGCGCCGCGTCGGTGCCGCCAACGTCTTCCGCCGCGATCCCGATGGCCGTTGGATCGGCCACCACACCGACGGTCTCGGCTGTGTCGGCGGCCTGCGGGAACGAGGTGCCCGGCTGGCGGGCGGCCGCGCCGCGCAGCTCGGCGCCGGCGGCGTCGGCCGGGCGATCGCCTTCGCGCTCGCCGATGCGGGCGTCGCCAGCCTCCGCCTGCACGATGCCGACGAAGGCCGGGTCGATGCCCTGCTCGCCGATCTCGGGGCCGAGTTCCCCGCCCTTGCCCTGGAACGCGGGCCCGCGGGCGCCGGCGGGCACGACGTCCTGGTCAACGCCACCCCGCTCGGCATGGCGGCGGGCGATCCGTTGCCCTTCGACCTCTCCGACCTCGGCGCCGATACCGCACTCGCCGACGTCATCCTGCGCCCCGAAGTCTCACCGATGCTGGAGATCGGCCGCGAGCGCGGCTGCATCACGCAGACCGGTCACGACATGGTCCGCGCGCAGGCGGGCCTGATCATGGCCCACCTCGGGCTAGCCTGAAGCCACCCAGGGGGCGACGGCCGCCGCCGCGCTGCGCGCCGCCGCCACGCTGTCGAAGCGGCGTTCGCCATGGTGCCCCGTCGGATACCAGCCCCGGGGATCTTCGCCGTCGCGCCGATAGACCTCGAAGCCATGGCTGCCGTCCGGCCGCACGAAGATATCCACGCAGCGCGCGCCGCCCTCCTCCTCCAGCGAGGCGAGGACGCGATTGCGACCCACTGCCACCTCGTCCCCGTGCGTCATCGCGACCTCCAGCCCGCCCCCGTATAGCCCGCGGCATGATATAGACTCCCCGGACGAAAACGACGGTACTTGGAGGCATGTCGATGGCCGAAGACGTAAACGCCACGGCGATATTCCACGTCAATCTGAATTGCACCGATCTCGACCGCTCGACCGCCTTCTACGAAGCGATCGGCTTCCGCGTGGTGATGGACTTCGACGACGTGCCCGCCGCGGCCAAACGCAGCTTCGACGAAATCGGCCTCGGCCCCATCCTGGACCTGCCGGCCGGCGCCGACGCCAAGGCACGCCTGCTGCAACTGGGCGACGACGACCGGGCGACCCGCCTCGACCTCATTCAATGGACCAGCCCGCCGACGACGGGCCGCCTGCACCGGGACCTCACCGCGCTCGGTATCCAGCGCCTCTGCCTGAAGGTCCGCGACGCCGCCGCCCTGCATGCCCGGTTGACGGCGGCCGGTCACGACTGCTTCGCCCCACCGCTGGAAATCGACATGGGCGGCACTCGCCAGCTGGTGTTCTGCTGCGCCGATCCCGACGGTTTCACCGTCGAGTTCATGCAGTTCCTGAAGGGCTGAGCCGCCCATCGCCTCCGGGGCTTGCCGCTTCGGCCTTCGACACGAACCATTGGAACACGATTTCTACAGTCGGCCGACGCTTCTTTCGCCGGTCGGCCAGGAGATAGAAGTCCTGTTCTCCGCGAAGCGACGCCGAGGTGACCTGAAGCAACTGCCCCGCCTCGATCTCGCGGGCGGCGAGAAACCGATCGGCGAGGGCAACCCCCTGACCGGCGACGGCGGCGTCTATAGTAAGCGCGGCCTGGCTCAATCGTAGGCCGCGGCCACTGCGGTCCTCGAGGCCGACGCGCTTCAGGAATTCCGGCCAAAGATTGTGCGCGTCATGGAGTTTCGGCAACCGCTCCAGAACCGCAGGGTCCTGTGGCGTTTCCGAGGCCGCGAGGAGGCGGGGCGCGGCCACGGCGATCACGTCCTGGCGGAACATGCGGAAGACCTCCAACGACGCGCCGAACGGCGGCTGTGCCTGACGGATGGCCAGGTCGATGCCATCACCCTGAAAATTCGACAGTTTCTCCGTCGCCAGGATGCGGAGGTCGACGTCCGGGTGCGCCTCGGAAAATGCCGGCAGATTGGGAATGAGCCACTTCGCGGCGAAGGTCGGCGTGACGCTGACGAGAACATTGCCCGGGTCCGGCCGCAACGTGGCGGTCCCCGTGCGCAGCTCCCCGAACGCAGACGCCACATGCGCGTGGCAGCCCCGCCCGGTCGCGGTGAACGCCAGGCCTTTCGGCAGCCGCTCGAAGAGTTGAACCCCGAGGTGCGCTTCCAGCAAACGGACCTGTTGGGCAACGGCGCCCTGCGTGACGCCCATTTCATCGGCGGCCAGCCGAAAGTTCAGGCATCGGCCTGCAACCTCGAAGGCCCGGAGCGCATTCAGGGGCGGGAGCTGCGTCATTTGGCAATAGTATATCTACTGTCAGATTTCAGCAATTCTGACGTGAATCTGCCCTCTCTCGCCTCTACATCTATTGTCTCAGCAAACAGGGAGGTCACCATGCAGGATAAGAAAGTCGCACTCGTCACCGCCGGCGGCAGCGGTATGGGGGCCGATGCGGCCCGTCGTCTCGCGGCGGACGGCTTCCAGGTCGGAATTCTGTCGTCTTCCGGCAAGGGCGAGGCCCTCAGCACTGAACTGGGCGGTTTTGGCGTGACGGGCTCGAACCTCTCGGCCGCGGATCTCGCCACGCTGGTCGAGACCGCGAACAATCGCTGGGGCCGGATCGACGTGCTGGTGAATTCCGCCGGGCATGGGCCGAAGGGTCCCGTTCTGGACATCACCGACGACGATTGGCACACGGGCTTGGACGTCTACCTCATGAACGTCATTCGCCCGACCCGTCTGGTCGTGCCGATCATGCAGGCACAAGGCGGCGGCGCAATCGTCAACATCTCGACCTTCGCCGCCTTCGAACCGGATCCGTTGTTTCCGACCTCGGGCGTTTTCCGCGCCGGACTGGCCGCCTTCACGAAGCTGTTCGCGGATCGCTACGCCGCCGACAACATCCGCATGAACAATGTCCTGCCGGGCTTCATCGACAGCCTGCCGGAGGCCGAGGACCGAAAGGCGCGAATTCCCATGGGCCGCTACGGCCACGCTGCGGAGGTATCCTCCCTGATCGCCTGGCTCGCTTCCGATGGCGGGACCTACATGACCGGCCAGAATCTGCGCATCGACGGCGGGTTGACGCGCGCGGTCTGATACGGGGCCAATCCGCAGGCAAGCCTCAATCGAGCCCGAGCAGCGGCGCGACGTCCGTCTCACGCCAACACTCGAGCGCTTCGATCCGGTCCATCCAGGCCCGCAGATTGGCATGCGCCGCCAGGGGCAGCTTCTGATGGCGGTGCAGGTGCATGGGCGAGGCCATGGCGATGTCGGCGATCGTTGGGCCGGGCGTGCCGCAGAGCCAGTCCTGGCCGGCGAGGCGCGCGTCGAGAATTTCCGCCAGGGCCTGGAAGGTCGGTGCCTGCGCCTCCAGGACGGCGGCGTCCGGCTCGGCCCCCAGGATCGGCTTCACGACGTTCTCGACCAGATAGACGTAGCAGGCCGGGAACCAGGCGCTTGCCTCCCACAGCAGCCAGCGGTTGACGTCGGCGCGGACCGCTAAATCGCCGGGATAGGCGGCATCCGCCCCCGTCTTGTCGGCGACGTATTGCAGGATCGCGTTGGATTCCCAAAGCTTCAACTCACCGTCCGTCAAGGCGGGCAACGCGCCGTTCGGATTGATCGCGAGGAAGGCCGGCGCCTTGTGACCCTGGGTGAAGTAGTCGATGTTTTCGCTTTCGAAATCGGCGCCCATCAACTTCATGCCGGCGAGCACCTTTCGGCAGTTCACCGTGCGCGGATCGTAGTGGATCTTCAAGGGTCTCTCCTTCGCGTTTTTTCCAGTGTCTCCCCGGCCCGGCGGCTATGCCGGCTTGCGCGCGTGGATCAGCCTGGTCAGGCCCGGGATCATCTCGTCCTCGACGATGTCCACGAAACCGACGTTGCGCATATGCTCCTTCAGCCAGCCGGGCGTGACGGAGCGCGCGTCGGGCGTGAAGGCCATGTGCTGGAGCTGCCAGAGCGCGGCCATCGCCGGTCCGGTGCGGTCGTCCTCGACCATGAAGTCGTGCACCATGAAGGCACCGCCCGCCGACAGCGTCTCGAAGGCATACTCGACCAGGCCCGGAACCCGCGTGCCCGGCACGCCGCTGAACAGATAGGACATCAGAATCGCGTCCTGCTCCGTCGGCCATTCGGCCTCGAGCGCGTTGGAGGGGATGTAGCGGATCCGGTCGACCATCCCGGCCTCCGAGACGAAGCGCCAGCCGATTTCCGCCACATTGGGGAAATCGATGATCGTTGCCTCCAGCTCGGGGTTCGCCTCCAGCAGGCGGATGCTCATCGCGCCGGTACCGCCGCCGACGTCGAGCAGCGAGCGGGCGTTCGACAGGTCCACCTTCCGCGCCAGCGTGCGCCCTGGGCCGAGGGAACCGGCATGCTGGGCTTCGGAATATTTGACCGCCTGTTCGGTATCCGACATCCAGTTCTGGTAGCTGTCGACGGCGTCGGGATCGAGCGAGCCGTCGAGCACCTCGTTTCAGCTGGCCGAGAAAGGGATACATCTGCTGATCGATCTGGTAGCGCAGGTAGTCGCCGAACTCGTAGGGCTGCCCCTTGGACAGGAACGACTCCGCCCCCGGTGAGTTCGAATAACGATCTTCCTCCCGGTCCAGCAGGCCGACGCTGGTGAGCGCCGTCAGCAACGTCGTCGCGCGATTGATCGGCACCTTCGCGCCCGTTGCCACCTCGGCCGCCGTCTTGGGACCTTCCGAGAGCTGAGTGAATACGTCCAAATGCAATCCGGCGAACAACGCCTTCGAAGCCATGAAACCAAAAGCGATACGCGAAACGTCTTCGGCCGACTCGGTCAGCTGAACAACCATAGGATAAGATCCTCCTCCCTTGGTGAATGGGGTCGTGCCGGCCCCTTGGCCCGGAACGGGAGGACTATAACAGATCGCCACGGCGCTCGCCGGACTGCGCGACCTTTCGCCGCTCGAAGCCGTTCAGGCGCCGGCGGGACGGGCTTCGATGCCGTGGCTGCCCCCGCGGTAGGTCAGGTAGAGCACGGTGACAATCCCGAGGTTGGCGACGTTGAAGGCGAAGCCGAAGAGGAAGGCGTACATGTAGCCGCCATAGGCATCGAACGCGGCACCGCCGACCCAGGCGCCGAGCGCCATGCCCAGCGCGCCGAATAGGGTCACCATGCCGGTGCGACGGCCGACTTCCTTCACCGGCATGAACTGCCGGATGATCACCGGATAGCACATGTTGATGCCGCCGTAGCCGAGACCGAAGAGCAATGAGGTCAGGTAGAGCGCCGGCAGTCCATCGACAAAGGCATAGAACAGCATGCCGAGGGCCTGCAAGCCGGAGAACACCAGGAGTGAGACCAGGCCACCCAACCGGTCGACCACGAGGTAACCGCCGAAGACGCGGCTGATGAAGCTGCCGGCCAGGACGATCGACAACATCTCGGCGCCGCGCGCCATCGAATGGCCAACGTCATTGGTGTGCGCCACGACATGGCCGAGCGGCAGGGACATCGCCACGCAGCAGCCGACGATGGCGGCGCCGAGCGCGATTTGCAGGGTCCGGCTCGACATGCCACCCAGTGCCGGAATCGGAAACGGCGCGCCGATGCCCTTCAGCTTGCCCGGCGCCGCGGGCTTGGTGGCGGGGCCCGCCTCTTCATCGAGGTTCGGCCGGCGGCGCAACAGGGCGGTCAGGGGCAGCATCGTGACCAGGGCTAGAACGCCGTACCAGAAGAAGGTGTCGCGCCATCCCACCGTGTCGTTGAAATAGCGAAAGACCGGCGGCCAGATGACACCGGCGAGGCTCTGCCCGCTCGCCACCACGCCGATCGCCATGCCGCGGTTGTGACGGAACCAGAGCATCGCGTTGGTCATCAACGGCGTGTACATGGTGCTCTGTCCAAAGAGGCCGAGCATCACGCCGTAAATCATATAGAGCTGCCACTCGCTGGTTACCCAGCTGCTGAGGATAGCGCCGGAGCCGATCATTACCGCCCCCAGCATCACCGGCTCCAACACGCCGCGCCGGTCCATCCAGTAGCCCATGATGATGCCGCCGACGCCCGAGCCGACGAACTGCAGGGAAAAGGCGAGCGAGGGCACCTCGCGCGGCCAGCCGAAGTCGGCCGCCATCGGCTTCAAGGCGACGACGAGCAGGAACATCCCGCCCATGCCGAAGAAGAAGATCAGCAGCGAGGCGGCGAGCGTCACGCTCGGGTAATTGCGATTCACGAATGCCCGCACGGCGCGGCTCTCCTGGAAGCGGGGGATGAGGCGATGAAACCAAGGACGGGGCGAGACTAGTGCAAGCAACGCGGCGCGCAAGACAAATGTTGAGACTTCACGCTGGCGCCCGGATCGGTCCGCGGGCACTATCGCGGCCATGAAACCCAGTGTCCTCACCCTCCTCTGCCTGCTGGCCATCGCGCTGGCCGCCCCCGTGCACGCGCAGACCGGTTCCGCCGCCAAGGGAGCCCGGGCCTACAAGGCCGGCGACGACCAGGCCGCGGCCGAGGCGTTGCGCCCGCTGGCCAAAAAGGGCGATCCCGCCGCGCAGTTCCAGCTCGGCCATCTGCTGGCCCGCAAGACGGGCGCCGCGAAGGATGAAAAGGCAGCGGCGACCTGGTTTCGCAAGGCAGCCGAACAGGGCCATGCCCTGGCGCAATACAATCTCGGCGTCCTCCTCGCCGTCGGACGCGGCGTGGCACGCGACCCGAAACGCGCGGTGCATTGGCTGACCAAGGCGGCGCGTCAGGGCATCGCCGCGGCGCAGAACAATCTCGGCTATCTGGCCGCGACCGGCGACGGCGTCGAAGGCGACCTGATCGAGGCGCACAAATGGTTCTCCCTCGCCGCCACTTCCGGTCACCCAAAGGCACGCGGCAACCGGGACGCCATCGCCAAACACCTGACCGACGGCGACATCGCGGAGGCCCGCAAACGCGCACTCGCCTGGCTCGACGAACAACGCCGCGCCGCCCGACGGGCGAAAGCGCGGGAGAAGGCAAACGCGAACAGCACCGCCGTCGAAACGCCGGAAACGGCGAAGACGCCCGCGAAATAGCGGCGCGAGAATTCAGCCCGGCCGGACGAACGCCGGCGCCAACACCGCCTTGCCGTTGGTCGTCAGGTCGAAGCGTATCTGTTTTACCGGCTGGTATTCCGGGTCGTTTTCAAAATCGTGGATCGCCTGTTCCGAAGGAAAACGGATGACCACGACGCCTTTCGACGGCTCGCCTTCCAGGACCTCCGCGTCGAAAGAGGCGACCAGTACTTCCCCGCCGTACTTCTCCACAAAGGGACCAACCTTGGGAATATAGTCGCGTTTGAAGGCGTCGAGATCCGTGAAGTCCTGGGTCAAAATGAAATAGGCACTCATCGCTCCCTCCATCATTGCTTGCCGGCCGGCAGTAGCGTCGCGTGCCAGGGCGCCGACCCACCGTTCGGTGGCTCGAGGCGCACGGGCACGCCGTTCGCGATCGTTCCGTCCATGTCGAGCGGGGCGTGGCGCTGCACCGACCAGAAAATACCGCCGTGGGCGACGACCAGAACCGGTCCCGGCCGGGTAAGCGCCTCGTTCACGCCGCGAAGCGCGCGGGCCATGAAGTCCTCCAAAGGCTCGACCCCGCCCGGGACGGGCGCACCTGCCATCCAGGCGCCCCACCATTCGCCGACGGGCTCGCCCTCGAATTCACCGAAGCTCACTTCGCGCAAATCGTCGATCACGACGAGCGGCGCCGACACCGCCTCGCGCACGATCTCCGCCGTCTCCAATGCCCGCGAGAGAGGGCTGGCGACGACGGTCCCGATCTCGACGCCGCGCAACGCCTCGCGCGCCAGGGCGGCCTGCGCCCGTCCGGTATCGTTCAAGGGAATGTCTGCTTCGCCCTGGCAGAGCCGCAGGCGGTTCCATTCCGTTTCGCCGTGCCTGAGGTAGTGAAAGCCGATCGGCCTGAGCGCCGGTGCGCGATCCACGCTCAATCCGCCGACGCCTGTTCGGATGCCGCCGCGCCCGGATCCTCTGGGATCTCCTCGTCGCTGTAATGCGCCATGACGAAGTCGCGATAAGCCGCCGCGTGCAGGGGACGGGAGATCCAATAGCCCTGCGCTTCGTCGCAATCGTTCTCACGCAGGAAGACATAGTGATCGGCGGTTTCCACGCCTTCCGCCACCACCTTCAGATTCAAGCCGTGCGCGAGGGAGATGATCGCCTTGGTGATCGACGCGCTTTCGTTGTCGGCGGTGAGGTTGCGCACGAAAGCCTGGTCGATCTTCAAATTGTCGATCGGGAAACGCATCAGGTAGGCCATCGAAGAATAGCCGGTGCCAAAATCGTCGATCGCCAGGCTGATGCCCTCCTGGCGGAACTCGTCCAGCATTTCGTACACCCGGTCCGAAGAACTCATCACCATGCCTTCGGTGATTTCCAACTCGATCTGTGAGTGCGGGATCTCGAATTCGGCGAGCGCGGACTTCACCAGGTCCGGCAGATTGTCACGGCGGAAGTCGGCGGGTGAGAGGTTGAAGGAAATTTTCAGCTTCGGCAGACCTGAATCGTTCCACTCCTTGAGCTGCTCGCAGACCATGCGCATCACCCGATTGGTGATCTGGATGATCAGCCCCGATTGTTCGGCGATCGGGATGAAGGCTGCGGGCGAAACCATGCCGCGTTCCTCGTGGTACCAGCGGACCAAGGCCTCGGCCCCGATCACCTTGCCCGACTCGACGTCGATCTTCGGCTGGTAATTGAGGAACAGGTCGTTGTTGGCGAGCGCCTCGCGCAGGTCGACCTCCAGGGCCTTGCGGTCCTGGATCTCCGCATTCATGTCGGCGTCATAGAGCGTGTAGGTGTTACGGCCTTCCTGCTTCGCGCGATAGAGCGCGAGGTCGGCGTTCTTGATCAGCGCATCGCCGTCCTGGCCATCGTTGGGAAAGAGCGTGATGCCGATCGAGGTGCCGGTGAAGATCCGTTCCCCGTCGATATCGAAGGGCTGCGAGATCTCGTTGATGATCCGCCGGGCCAGCACCTCGACACCGTATTCGGAATTGAGGTTGGTCTGCACGATGGCGAACTCGTCACCGCCGAGGCGGCTGACGGTATCCGACTGGCGCACACAGCTCATCAGCCGTTGGGAGACCTGTTTCAGCAACTCGTCGCCGACGGGGTGGCCGAGCGTATCGTTCACGTCCTTGAAATGGTCGAGGTCCAGCATCAACAGCGCCGCCATCCGCTCGACCCGGTGCGCAGTACTGAGCCCCTCGCCCAGCCGCTCGAGGAAGACGACGCGATTGGGCAGGCCGGTCAGCGAATCCCGATTGGCGGCGATGCGAAGCGCCTCCTCCGAGCGTTGCCGCTTTTCCGTCATCCAGTTGATGGTCTTGGCCAGGCGGCCGAATTCGTCGTCGGTTTCCAGGTCAATGCGATGATCGAGATCGCCGCGCGCCATCGCCGTCGCCCCGTCGGCCAGCACCTCCATCGGCCGCACCAGGCGGCGGATCAACAGCACGCCGGTCGTCGCCCCGACGATGCCGCCGAGCGCGGTCATGATGCCGAGGAAGAGGATGAGGAAACGGGTCGAGGTCGCAACTTCCCGGTCCGCCGCCGCCTTGGCCTGCTCACCCCGTGAGGTGACGATCTTGGCCAGCACCGCGTCCAGCCGCGCGAGCCCGTCCTCGAAGGACCGCAAGCGGGCCCGGTGCGACATCGTCGCCTCCGCCACCGCGTTCACCAGGGCGGGAAGCGCCGTCAGCGATTCGGCGATCCCGGCATGCCAGGCGCGCTCGGCTTGCGGAATCCAGGCCCGCTCGAAACGGTCTGCCAGGGCATCTCCGGCCAGTCGGGCGCGGCGCAAGGCTTCCTGGTATGGCGCACCGTCGGCTTTCGCATGCGCCGCGATATTTCCCTGCAAGGCCTCGATCGCCAGCACGAGGTCCAGCGCCGCCGCCCGCCGGAAGCGCGCACCGCTGCCCTTCGCCGAGTCGTCGCCGGCGAGAAATGCTTTTGTCGATTCGATAATGTCCGCACCGTGCGTCGTCAGCTTGCCGGTCGCCGCCTGCAAGGCGCCCTTGAGCTTCAGCACTTCGAGGCCCGAAAGGCGGAGCGAGCTGAGGCTCTGGTCGAGATCGGGCGGCAGGCTGCCCTCCCCCGCCTGCGAAGCGGCGACAAAGGCGGCAATGGCCCGGTCGTAGCGTTCGGCCCAGGCCTCCGGCGATACGCCGGTGCCCGGGCGGCCTGCCGGTGTCCGAACCGGCCCGGCGCTGCGCCGGAGCTCGAGCTGCAATGCCGTCGAGGTCGCGCGGTCCGGTCCACCGATCTCCGCCGCGATCAGAACATTGTCGAGAATTCGCGTCGTCAGCAGATAGGCGACGACAGCGGTGATGAAGAACAGGAAAATGAGCGTCCCGAAGGCGAGCGTGACTCTCTTCTTGATGCCGATCTTCATATTTGGCGGCTCGCCTTCCGTGCCCCCATACGGGGGCCACAGCCCTCCGGAACGGCCCCCCAATGGCCGCCCGAATCTCTACCATCGCCCATGGTTCTTGTCCATCGCCGCGCTATGACCCACCCGTCGTGCCAGGGGCGCCGGATGCTGCTAATCTCGTCCCGTCCCGGGCGGTGGAAAGGGGTCGAAAGCACATGCATCTCGGTGTCTTCAGCTACAACACGGAATACGGCATCCGCGTCGACAAGATGGCGCGGGCGTTGGAGGAACGCGGGTTCGAAAGCCTCTGGGTGGGGGAGCACACGCACATCCCCGCCAGCCGCGACACGCCCTACCCGGGCGGCGGACACCTGCCACGCCCCTACTACCACATGGCCGATCCCTTCGTGTCGCTCGCCGCCGCCGCCGCCGTCACCGAGAAGCTCAAACTCGGCACCGGAATCTGTCTGGTCATCGAACGTGATCCGATCACGTTGGCCAAGGAGGTCGCGACCCTCGATTATCTTTCAGACGGGCGATTCCTCTTCGGAATCGGTGGTGGCTGGAACGCGGAAGAGATGGAGAATCACGGCACCCCCTTCGCCCGCCGCTGGAAGGTGCTGCGCGAGCGGATCGAGGCCATGAAAGTGATTTGGGCCGAGGAGGAAGCCTCCTATCACGGCGAGTTCGTGAACTTTGACCGGATCATTTCCTATCCCAAACCGGTAAGCCGACCCCATCCGCCCATCCTGATGGGCAGTGCCACCGGTGGCGGCCGCCGACGGGTGGCCGAATATTGCGACGGTTGGATCCCGATCGACGTCCTGCTCGACGATCTGCCCGACACCATCGCCGACCTCCGGCAGCGGGCCGAGGCGGCGGGACGCGACCCGGACGCCTTGTCGATTTCGGTCTTCGCCTTCGACGGAGCGAGCGAAGCCGCGTTGCAGCGCTACCGCGAGATCGGCGTCGAGCGCGTCGTCCTCGTCTCCCCCCGCGGCGAGAGCGAGGCGATGGCCTTCCTCGACCGGCTCGCGCCCTTCACCGGAGGTTAGTTTCATGACAGCGCACGACATTCGACCCCTCGGCGGCCCGGCCGCCTGGACCGGCGCCGCACCGGCCGGTTGGCGCCATGTGCTCAATGCCGGCCAGGTGGCCGGGATCGAGGCCGCGCTCGCCGCCGGCGACGGGCGGGACATCGCCGTAGCGGAACTGGACGGCCTGCTGGCTGAGGTCGGCGAACGCTTGGAAAACGGGCCCGGCCTGCAACTGATTTCCGGCTTTCCGGTCGAGGACAAGACGCCGGCGGCGCTGCACGCCCTCTTCCTCGCGATCGGCCGCACACTCGGCACGCCCCTCAATCAGAACCGAGCGGGCGAACTGATGGCGGATATCACGGACGAAGGGACGAGCCGGCGGGAAGAACGCGGCCAAATCGAGACCGAGGACGGTGAGACCTTTCTCGCCTCCCGCGCCCGGGTCCATTCGACGGGGGCGCTGCGCTATCACACGGACCGCTGCGACGTCGCGGCGCTGCTCTGCGTACGCCAGGCGGCCGAGGGCGGCATCAACCGGCTGGCAAGCGCCATCGCCGTGCACGACGAGATGGTCCGCCGCCGGCCGGACCTGGCCGCCCTGCTCTATGACGATATCTATCGCAGCCGGCTCGGCGAGGAAGTCGGCGACAATGCCGATTTCTATCCCCTGCCGGTCTTCGCGCTGCGCGACGGCCATTTCACCACCCACTATTCCCGCACCTACGTCGAGGCCGCCCAGCTCAACCCCGCGGTCCCGCGGATGACCGACGCGCAGTGGGAAGCGCTGGACCTGCTGGCCGAACTCGCCGACGAGGTCGCCTTCGAATGGCGCCTGGCGCCGGGCGACGTCATCTTGATGAACAACCACGTCGTCTATCACGCCCGCGCGCCCTACCTGGACGGCGAGGATGCCGGTTCCGAGCGGCTGCTGTTCCGGCTCTGGCTGGCCGTGGCCAACAGCCGACCACTGCCGGAAAGCCACGCGGTACTGTTCGGCGACATCCGCGCTGGCGCCGTCCGGGGCGGTATCGCGAAAGCCGAGGCCCATGCGTGACCACGAGGCCGGCGTCGCCGGCCATTATTCTGGCGGACATCGCCGCCCGCCTGCTTGCCGCCCTGGAGGCTGAAGGTTACGCCGGAGCCCGACCAAGCCCGAAGGAACTCGCGCCCCTCGACCATTTTCACGGCCGCGGTCTCGCCGCGACGCGGGAGATCGCCGACCTGCTGGACCCGGCGGCGGGCAGCCATATCCTCGACATCGGTTGCGGCATCGGCGGGCCGGCGCGCTTCATCGCCGAGAGCCGCGCCTGCCGGGTGAGCGGTATCGACCTGACGCCAGCCTTCGTCGAGGCCGCGCTGGCCCTGACCGCGGCGACCGGCCAGCAGGACGTGGTCGATCTTCGCCAGGCCTCGGCCCTCGACCTCCCCTTCCCGGACGATCATTTCGACGGCGCCTATTCGCAGAATGTCATCATGAACATCGCCGATCGGCCGCGCTTCTACGGCGAGGCGGCCCGCGTCCTGAAACCGGGCGGGCGCTTCGCCCTTTCCAATGTGACACAGGGGCCCGGCGGCGCGCTGCATTACCCCGTGCCCTGGGCGACGACAGCGGCGACCAGTTTCCTCGCGACGCCGGCGGAAACCCGGGCCGAGATCGAAGGCGCCGGCCTCGAGATCCTGGTCTTCGACGACAGGCGCGAGGCGCATGCCGCGGCGCAGGCGGCGGCGCGCGAACAGGTCCGCTCGGAGGGGCCGCCAAAGCTCTCGACCCTGCTGTTGATGGGGGAGCGGATGAAGCAAATGATGCGCAACAGCGCCCGCAACGTAACGGAAGACCGGATTCGCCCCTTCGAAATCCTGCTCCGCAAACCCGCCTAGGAGAGACGCACCGATGACGGACTATCTCGGCTATCGCTCGAAAATCGGGGTCACCACGCCCTCGACCAACACGGTCGTGCAGCCGGAATACGACACCATGCGGCCGCGCGGCGTGACCAACCACCTCGGCCGCATGCACATCCCCAACATCGAGATCCACGACAACGACACCTTCGACGAGTCGATCCGCCTGATCGACGCCGGCCTCGACGAGGCGGTCGACCGGGTGATGACCTGCAATCCGGACTATCTCGTCCTCGGCATCTCGGCGCTGTCCGTGTGGGACGGCAGCCTGCAGTACGTCGCCGACCTGAAGGCCCGCATGCGGGCGCGCGCCGGCCGCGACATCGGCGTGTCGACGGCGGTGGACGGCGTCGCCGAGGCGCTGAAGCTGCATGGCGTCAAACGCAAGATTTCGATCATGGAGCCCTACTTCCCCTCGATCGAGCCGCGCATGGGCGCGATGTTCGAGGAAATGGGCTACGAGATCGTCAAGTACCGCCACATGCAGGGCGCCAGCCCGGCGACCTATTCCCACGTCAGCGACCAGGACATGATCGCCGCCTTGCGTGAAATCGACGACCCCGAAGTGGAATGCCTCGTCCAGTTCGGCGCCAACCTGCCGATGGCCCGCATCGCCGACGAGGCGGAACGCTGGCTCGGCAAACCGGTCGTCTCGATCAACGTCGTGACCTACTGGCACGGGCTGCGCGCGCAGGGCATCGACGACCGGTTCCCGGGCTTCACCCAGCTGTTCTCGCGCTTCTGAATGGACGGCTTGCGAAAGGCCCGGCCGGGCGACGCGACGGCCGTCGGCGCGCTGGCCGAGCGGGCCTACGATGAATTTTCCCGCCGCATCGGTGGCCCGCCGGAACCCGTCGGCGCCGATTATGCACGGCTGATCGCGGACGCGATCGTCTATGTGCTGCCCCGTGACGCCGACCTCGTCGCCTCCCTCACCCTGAAGGTGGAGGCCGATCACCTGCTGGTGTGGAGCGTCGCCGTCGACCCGGCAGCGCAAGGCCGGGGGATCGGCCGCCGGCTGATGGCTGTGGCGGAAGACGAAGCCCGCGCACAGAACCGGGGCGAGATCCGCCTCTATACCAACGGTCTGATGGGGGAAAACCTCGCCCTCTATGCTTCACTCGGCTACGGCGAAACGCACCGCACGCCGCATCCCCGCCTGCCGGTCGGCGAGGTCGTTCATATGGTGAAGGTTCTATCCGGCTGTTAGGACAGCCACCCACATCGGATCCGCGCCGACCTCGTGGGTGTCGAGCAGATCGAGGCCGCCGTTCTCCTGGTTGATCGCAAAGACCCGCAAACGGCCCGAATCCTGGCCGGCGGACAGCAGATGGCGCCCGTCCGGCGTGATGGCGAAGACCCGGGGGCGTGGTTCCGCCGCCGCGTGGCCGTTCGGGCGCGGCAGGCCGCTCGCCTCGTCGATGCGAAAACAGGCGATGGAGTCGTGCCCCCGGTTGGGCGCATAGAGAAAGCGGCCATCGGGGGTGAGGCGGATCTGCGCGCAGGTATTTTCCCCCTCCCATCCCGCCGGCAGGGTCGAGGTGGTGGCGAGCGGGCGCAAGGTGCCCTCGCCGGCATCGAAAGCCCAGGTGGTGACGGAACAGCCCTGCTCGTCCGAGCTGTAGACCAGCTCGCGGGTCGGGTGCCAGCAGAAGTGGCGCGGCCCATCGGGCCCGGCCGGCACCGCGCGGTCCGGCCGGTTCGGCGTGAGCTGCCCGGTCTCTTCGTCGAACAGGAACTGGAAGATCGCATTGGCCGCGCCGGCGCCGTGGATATGCGGCACGAAGGCATAGCGGTTCGAACGATCCGTCTCGAAGTAATGCGCGCCGCGGCCGGTATGGCGCCATTCAATCGGCGGCGCGAGCAGCGCGCCCGTCGCGTCGAGGCCATGCACCGCCGCCCGCTCGCCCAAGTAACAGGCCGACAGCAGGAAACGCCCCCGCCGGTCCATGCCCATGAAGCAGGGGTCGTTCTCGACGGCGATCTCGCCGAGGCTGGTGAGTTCGCCGCTCACCGGGTCGCGGGCGAAACTTTCCAGGCGCAGGGCTTCGCGGCGGGCGACGTAGAGCCGCGTCTCATCCGGTGACACGGCGATCGGTGCCGGCCGGCCGGGCGCCGTTGTGTCTTCGGCCATCGTCAGCGCGGCCGTCGCCGGATCCATCTCAAAGCGGGCGATCCGGCCCTCGCCTGCGATCGTCACATAGACATGCCAGGTCATCGCCTCGATTCCTTGTCGTTTCCCTCGCGGGAAAGTGTAGCGCCATTGCCACCCGAACCGGCATCGATTTGCGCTAGAATGACCGGCCGCTTTCGGGACGGAAGCATGAGGAAAGAAGCCCCGGCGATGTCGCTGCGCCTCCAGTTTGCCATTCTCGTCGTGCTCGCCGGTGCCCTCGGCGCCGGGTGGTGGCTGCTTGCCGGCAATCCGGGCACCGCGGGCGACGGCAAGGCCAAGCCGCGCCGGGCGGCCAGCGCCACCCCCGTGATCACCGAACCGGTGAGCTTCGCCCCGGACCGCACGACGCTGCGCCTGGTCGGCACCGGACGGGCGATCCGTTCCGCAGCACTCCATTCCAAGGCCGCTGGCGAGGTGGTGGAAGTCGCCTTCTCGGCGGACGAGGCGGTTGCGGCCGGGCAGATCCTGTTGCGCCTCGGTTCCAAGCACCAGAGCCTCGGCGTCCGCCTCGCCGAAGTCGCCTTTAAGGAGGCCCGGCGCACGACGCAGCGCATGGAGAAGCTGGCCCCGCAAGGCCATGCCTCGCGCGCCCGGCTGGATGCGGCCCGCGCCGAAATGCAGTCCGCCGCCATCCGCCTGGAGCAGGCCGAAGCCGAGCTTGCCGACCGGATCGTCCGCGCGCCCTTCGCCGGTTTCGTCGGCCTCACTGAGGTCGAGGTCGGCGACCGGATCGACGAGGACGTGGCCATCGCCGGGCTCGACGACCGCTCGGAGATCCTGGTCGAATTTGCGGTGCCCGAAGACCGCTCGACCCGCATCGCCATCGGCGGCCGGATCAAGGTGCGACCCTGGTCGCGTCCGGACACCTGGATCGACGGCGTCATCACCGCCCTCGACAGCCGGATCGCCGGCGCGGCGCATTCCCTGAAAGTCCGGGCGCGGATCCCCAACGCCGACGGTCTCATTCGTCCCGGCGGCAGCTTCGAGGTCCGCATCGACGTCACCGGCAGGAGCTACCCCCGCATCAAAGAAGTCGCGGTGCTGTGGAGCCGCGACGGCGCCTATGTCTGGCGGGTGAGCGAGGGCGCGGCCGAGAAGGTTTTCGTGCGAATGATCCGGCGCGACGGCGGCCGCGTCCTGGTCGACGGCCCGATCCGGGCGGGCGATGAAATCGTCGTCGAGGGCGTCCAGGGTCTGCGCATCGGACAAAAGTTAAAGACCCGCCCGGCGAGCGCGGCGGCGGGCAAGACGTCATGAATTTGAGGGCGAGCGATCTTCCCGCCCTCGCGGTCCGGCGGCCGACGCTGGTCATCGTGTTGAATCTGCTGATCATCGTCGCCGGCCTTGGCGCCCTGCTCGGCGTCGAGGTGCGCGAGTTGCCCGACGTCGACCGCCCGGTCGTCAGCGTGCGGGCCTTCTTCGAGGGCGCCTCGCCCGAAACCATGGACGCGGAGGTCACCAGCGTCATCGAGGGCGCCGTCGCCCGAGTTGCCGGCGTGACGGAAATCAACGCCGCGAGCGAGGAGAACAATGCCCGCATCCGGGCCGAGTTCTCGACCAAGGTCGATCTCGACGTCGCCGCGAACGATGTACGCGAGGCGGTGGCCGCCATTGAGCGCCGCCTGCCCGAAGGCGTCGAAGACCTGATCGTATACAAGGCGGACAACGATGCCTCCCCCATCATCCGCCTCGCATTGGTGAGCGACACGCTGTCGCAATCGGAGCTGACGCGCCTGGCGGAGGACGATGTGTCACCGGAACTGGCGGCCATCCCCGGCGTCGCCACGGTCAACCTGTTCGGCGCGCGCGAAAAGGTCTTGCGCGTGGTCGTCGATCCCATGCGCCTCGCCCGCTTCGGGCTCGGCATCGACGATGTCGCCGCGGTCCTGAGCAACACCGACCTGGACGTGCCGGCCGGCAGCTTCAAATCGGACGAGCAATTGCTGCTGGTCCGCGCCGACGCCTCCGTCTCCGCGCCGGCGGACGTGGAACACCTCGAACTGCGCGAAGGCATCCGTCTCGGCGACGTGGGCCGCGCCGTCTATGGGCCGGCGGATTCGGAAAGCTACACCCTGCTGAACGGCAAGCGTGTCATCGGCCTTTCGATCATTCGCCGGGCGCGCTCGAACACCATCGAAATCTCCAGTGCCGTCGACATGGCGATTCAACGCATGAACCGCCGTCTCGGCGCGGCCGAGGTGGTCAAGATCTCGGACGACGCCCGCTTCATCCGCGGCTCGGTACGCGAGGTCCTGATCAGCCTGGCCATCGCGGTGCCGATCGTCGTGCTGGTGATCTACCTCTTCATGGGCGCGTTGCGGCCGACCCTCATCCCCGCCGTGGCGATCCCGATCGCGCTCATCGGCACGGTGGGCGCGATCTGGCTGCTCGGCTTTTCCATCAACATCCTGACCCTGCTGGCCCTGGTGCTGGCGACCGGCATGATCGTCGACGACGCCATCGTCGTCGTCGAGAACATCCAGCGGCGACGGGCGGAGGGCGCCAAGTCGCTCGCCGCCGCGGTGATCGGCACGCGACAGGTCTTCTTCGCCGTGCTGGCGACGACGGCGACCCTGGTCTCCGTCTTCGTGCCGATCGCCTTCCTGCCCGACCAGGCCGGACGCCTGTTCACCGAGTTCGGCTTCGTGCTGGCGATCGCCGTGGTGATCTCCAGTTTCGTCGCCCTGACGCTTTGTCCCATGTTGGCCTCGCGCCTGCCGGGCGGCAGCGGGACGCCCGGCGGCCTGCGCGCGGGCATCGGTGGCGGCATCGAGCGGGCCTATCGCCGCTTTCTCGACCTCACGCTGGCGGCACCCGTCCTGACTTTGGGAATCGCTGCCGCCATCGCCGGTTCCGCCGCCGCGCTCTATCCCGAGATCAAGCAGGAACTGCTGCCGCGCGAGGATCGCGGCGGCCTCTTCATCTACATGCAAGGGCCCGACGGGGTCAGCCTCGACTATATGGACCGGCAATCGGCCCAGGCCGAAGCCCTGCTCGAGCCATTGCGCACGGCGGGCGAGGTCGAGAACGTGATGTCGATCGTCGGCCGCTGGGACATCAACCGGGTCTATATCGCAGCCCCCCTCAGCCCCTGGGGCGAGCGGGTGCGCAGCCAGGCGGAGATCGCCAAGGACCTGCGCAAGCCGCTGAAGGCGATCCCCGGGGCGACGGCCCGGGTGCGCCAGCCGAACAGCCTCAACCTCTGGCGCACCGGCGGGCGGATCGAATTCACGTTGACCGGTTCCGACTACGCCAAAATCGCCACGGCCGCGGACGGTTTCCTCGCGGCGATCCACGAACGGCTGCCCGGCCTCGAGGATCCCGAGATCGAGTACCAGCAGACCCAGCCGCAGCTTTCCGTCAAGGTCGACCGGCACCGCGCGGAAGATCTCGGCATCCCGGTGGAACGCATCGCCAGCACGCTGCGGGCCATGGTCGACGGCATCGAGGTGGCGGAACTGAACCTGGACGATCGCGCCGTGCCGGTCCGTCTCGAGTCCGCCGCCGGCGCCATCGACGATCCGAGCGACCTCTCGAACCTCTTCGTCAGCGCGCGGTCCGGCGACCTGGTGCCGCTCTCCAGCTTCATCCGGCTGGAGGAGACCGGCGTCGCGGCGGAACTCGACCGCGCGGGCCAGCGCCGGGCGATCGAGATCGATGCGCCACTGGCCCCGGGCTATACGCTGGCGGAGGCGATCCGCGACGTCGAGGCGCTGGCCGCTGAGGTCCTACCCGAGGGCATCGGCCTTCGCTTCATCCGCCAGGCCGCCAAGTTGCAGGAGACGAGCCACGCCGTCGCCATCACCTTCGCGGTCGCCGTGCTCGTCGTGCTGCTCGTCCTCGCCGCCCAGTTCGAAAGCTTCTTCTCCGCGGCCGTCATCGTGCTGACCGTGCCCTTCGGTCTGGCGGCGGCGATCTTCGCGCTGGTGCTGACCGGCTCCAGCCTCAATATCTACAGCCAGATCGGATTGGTGTTGCTGGTCGGCCTCATGGCCAAGAACGGTATATTGGTGGTGGAGTTCGCGGACCAGCTGCGCGACCGGGGCGCCGGCGTGCGCGACGCGATCCGCGGTGCCGCCGTCGCCCGCCTGCGCCCGGTGACCATGACCATGTTCTCGACCGTGTTGGGCGCGCTGCCGTTGATCCTCGGCTCCGGCCCCGGCGCCGAGGCGCGCGGCGCCATCGGCTGGGTCGTCTTCGGCGGCCTCGGCATCGCGACCGTTTTCACGCTGGTGCTGATCCCGGTGATCTACACCCTGCTGGCGCCGCTCCGCCCGGCCCGGGCCCATGCCGGCATCCGCCTCGACCGGGAATTGCGCGAACTCGAAGCGGGCGAAAGCGACGCCGCCCCCACGCTCGCCCGCGCCGCCGAGTGAGCAGCGTGGACATCAGGGATATCGCACCGTCGGACTTCGAGTGGGTCCTGGCCTTGAACCAGCGCTTCCAGGTCGAAACCTCGTCGCTGACCCCGGCCCGCCTGGCCGAGCTGGCCGGCGCGGCGAACCGCTTCCGCGTCGTCGCACCGACGGCCGCCTTCCTCCTCGCCTTCGATGCGAATGCGAACTACGACGGCGCCTGTTTCCAGTGGCACCGCGCTCGGGATCGCGGATTTCTCTATGTCGACCGTATCATTGTCGATCCGGCGGCCCGCGGCGGCGGCCTGGCCCGCGCGTTGTACGAGGATCTCTTCGCCCATGCCCGGGCACGGGGCTACGTCGCGGTGACCTGCGAGGTCAACAGCGATCCGCCCAACCCCGCGTCCGACGCCTTCCACGAGGCGATGGATTTCGAGGTCGTCGGCGAGGAACGACTGGAGGACCGCGACAAGACCGTGCGGTTCCTCAGGCGCGCGCTCGCCTAACCGCCGCCGATCGCCGGCAGGAAATAGACTTCCGAACTGTCGTCGAGCGGTTCGAGGTAGGCGTCTTCGTGGATGACCCCGTTGATAGCGGCGGACATGCCGTTCATCAATTGGTCGCCGATGCCGGGATAGCGCTCTTCGAGCTGGCGGATCAGGTCGCGGATGCTGCGGCAATCGATCTGAAACTCGAGCTCGCCGTCACTGAAGCGTGCGCCCAGTTCCCGTGTCAGAACTACCTTTGCCATGGTCCCGCCATCCCTGTTGCCTTCGGGTTCTCTATTGCGAAACGAAACCGTCCCACGCCGGGCGAACCGACGTGGGACGGGAACGTAATCAGGCGATCGGTGGACGGCCCGAAGGCCGCCCGCCGGAACGCTCTACTCGTCCAACGCCGCGACGATCTTCGGCGGCGAAACCGGAAGGTCGCGCATCCGCTTGCCGGTCGCGGCCGCGATCGCACTGGCGACCGCCGCCATCGGCGGCACGATCGGCACTTCGCCGACACCGCGCACGCCGTAGGGATGGCGCGGGTTGGGCACCTCGACGACGACCGCGTCGATCATCGGCAGGTCCGAGGCGACCGGGATGCGGTAGTCGAGGAAGCTGGCGTTGTCGAGACGACCCTGGTCGTCATAGACATACTCCTCGTTCAAGGCCCAGCCGATGCCCTGCACGACGCCACCCTGGATCTGCCCCTCGACGTAGGAGGGATGGATCGCCGTGCCGACGTCCTGTGTCGCCGTATAGCGCAACACCTCGACATAGCCGGTGTCGGGGTCGACCTCGACGTCCACCACATGGGTGGCGAAGCCGGCGCCGGCGCCGGTGGCGTTGACCGAGTCGCTGGTGCCGATCGGCCCGCCGGTCTTGCCGGACATCCCGGCGATTTCGGCCAGGCTGAGCGGGGCCATGTCACCGACGTTGGTGCTGGCGGGCTTGGCATGCCCGTCTTCCCAGATCACCCCCTCCGGATCGACGTCCCAGATCTTGGCCGCCCGGTTGCGCATCTCGTCCACCGCCTTCTTGGTGGCGTTGACGACCGCCATGCCGGTGGCGAAGGTCACGCGACTGCCGCCGGTCAGGAAGCAGTAACCGACCGACGACGTGTCGGCGATGATCGGCTTGACGCTGGCGACATCGACGCCCAGAACCTCGGCCGCCATCATCGCCATGGAGGCGCGACTGCCGCCGATATCCGGATTGCCGGTGGCGACGACCACGGTGCCGTCCTCGGCGATGTTGACCGAGGCCGAACTCTCGCCGCCGATGTTGAACCAGAAGCCCGACGCGACGCCGCGACCCTGGTTCGGGCCCAGCTCCGCCTTCATGTTCGGATGGTCGATCGCCGCCTGCAGGCTCTCGACATAGCCGATCACCGGGAACCGCGGGCCGTAGGCGGCCTTGGTGCCCTCGCGCGCGGCGTTCTTCATCCTGAGCTCCAGCGGATCGATACCGAGCTCGTCCGCCAACTCGTCGAGCGCGCTTTCCGTGGCGAAGGCCGAGATCGGCGCACCGGGTGCCCGGTAGGCCGCGACCTTGGGCCGGTTGACGACGACGTCATAGCCCTCGACGAAGACGTTCTCGATGTCGTAGGGGGCATAGGCGCACATGCAGGCCGGACCCATGGGCGAACCCGGGAAGGCACCCGCCTGCAGCTTGATGGTGGCCGAGGCCGCCGTGATCTTGCCGTCCTTGGTGGCGCCGATCTTCACGTACACGACGCCGCCCGAGGTCGGGCCGGAGCCACGGAAAACCTCCTGCCGGGTCATCACCATCTTCACCGGCCGGCCGGACTTGCGGCTCAGCACCGCGGCGAGCGGCTCGAGGTAGATCAGCGTCTTGCCGCCGAAGCCGCCGCCGATCTCCGCCGGGGTGGCACGGATTTCCGCGACATCGCGGCCGAGCAGCTTGGCCATGTAGGCGCGGACCATGAACTGGCCCTGGCTCGAGGACCAGACCTGGATCTGGCCGTCTTCCGCCGTCGAGACGATACAGGCATGCGGCTCGATATAGCCCTGATGCACCGGCTTGGTGGTATAGCGCTGCTCCACCACCACATCGGCCGCGGCAAAGCCCGCGTCCATGTCGCCGAGCTTGAACTCGACCCGCTTGGCGACGTTCGAGGCCGTGGTCGGCTTCGGCTCGACGCCGTCGGTGATGATGTCGTCGTGCAGCACCGGCGCGTCGTCGGCCATCGCCGCTTCCACGTCGATGACGTGCGGCAGCACCTCGTACGCGACCTCGATGAGGTCGATCGCCGCCTGGGCGGCCGATTCCGAGGTGGCGGCCACGGCGGCCACGGCGTGACCGTCATAGAGCACCTTGTCACGGGCCATGACGTTGCGCGAAAGATCGCGGAAGTTCATCGGGCCCTCGCCGACGAAGGCCTCTTGCGAGGAGATCTCCGGCAGGTCGTCCGCCGTCATCACCGCCTTGACGCCCGGCACCGCCGCGGCCTTGGAGGTGTCGATCGACTTGATGCGGGCATGCGCGTGCGGGCTGCGCAGGACCAGGCCGCAGAGCTGGCCCGGCATCGAGAAATCGGCGCCGAAGCGGTCACGCCCCGTCACCTTGCCGACGCCGTCCGGGCGAACCGGACGGGTGCCGACGACTTTATAAGCGGTATCAGCCATGTGTTCAGGCTCCTCGCATATCGGCCGCGGTGTCCATCACCGCGCGAATGATCTTGTCGTACCCGGTGCAGCGGCAGAGATTGCCGGCGAGCCAATAGCGCGCCTCGGTCTCCGTCGGGTTCGGGTTGTGTTCCAGCAGCGCCTTGGCGGCGACCAGGACGCCCGGCGTGCAGAAACCGCACTGCAGCGCGGCCTCTTCCAGGAACTTCTGCTGCAGCGGATGCAGCTTCTCGCCCTCGGCCATGCCCTCGATGGTCTCGACCGAGCGGCCCTCGGCCTCGACGCCGAGTGCCAGGCAGGAACAGACCAGGCGGCCGTCCAGCATTACGGAACAGGCGCCGCAGTCACCGGTGGAGCAACCTTCCTTGGTGCCCGTCAGCGACAGCTCGTCGCGCAGGACGTCGAGCAGGGTCTGCTGGGCCTCACAGAGGAACTCGACCGGCTCCCCGTTGACGGTGGTGGATACGTGGTGTTTCGACATGTCTTCTACTCAGCCTCCTGCCCGTTCCTGGGCGATTTTCGCCGCGCGACGGGCCAGCACGCCCGCCACCTTCGTCCGATATGCGATCGTGCCGCGCTTGTCGTCGATCGGGTTGCAAGCCGCCCGTGCGGCGGCGTCCAGCTTGGCCATGGCCTCGTCGCCGAGGTCGGAGCCGATCAGCGCGCTGGCCGCGTCCTCGACCAGCAGGACCGTCGGTGCCACCGCGCCGAGCGAGACGCGGGCCGCCGTGCAGGTGCCGCCGTCCATGGTCAGGCAGATGCCGGCACCGACGATGGCGATGTCCATCTCGGTGCGCGGGATCATGCGCAGATAGGCATCGCCCGTGTTGGCGGGCTTCGCCGGCAGGGTGATCGAGACGATCAGCTCGCCCTTGGCGAGGCTGGTGCGGCCCGGCGAGACCGGAACCTCTTCGACCGGCACGCTGCGCCGGCCCTGCGGGCCGGCGATGTTGGCGATGGCCCCCGCGGCGACCAAGGCCGGGACCGAATCGGCCGCCGGCGAGGCGTTGCACAGGTTGCCGCCGGCCGACGCCCGGCCCTGGATCTGGGTCGAGCCGATGAGCTCCACGCCCTCGACCACGCCCGGCCACATGGCCGTGACGCCGGCATGCTCGCCGAGCACGGCGCCCGACACGGCGGCGCCGACGATGAAGCCGCCGTCGCTTTCGGTGATGGTCATCATCTCGTCGATCCGCTTGATATCGACGACCAGACCGGGTTTGACCATGCCGGCGCTCATCTGCGCCAACAGGTCGGTGCCACCCGCGAGGATGCGCGCGTCGTCGCCCGCGCCCGCGAGAATCGCCACCGCGTCATCGACGGAGGTTGGCGCCTCGAATTGCAGTGCTTTCATGTCACTCCCTATGCGTTCCCAATTGCCCGCGGCCCCGAAAGTTCCGCGTTACCAGATGCCGCGTTCCCCACTGCGTCACTTCACACCCCGCCGGTGTTCCGGCGTTGGCGCGCGACGCGAGGTCGGACCCTTTTGCTCGGACAGGACTCCCTCTCCGCGTCGTTGTCATCGCCTCCCCCGCTCCGTCGCCGGATCGACCCGAAACGGGGCCAAAACGGTAACTCGAATGGCAGGGACCGCTCCCGACCGGATTTTCAGCCAGGAACGCGCGTTCGAACGGCGCTCGGATTTGATGCTCTCCCGAACCCGGGTCGATGCTAGAGGATTAGCCGCATCGGTTCAATCTCCTGTCCAGGTTCACTACATATGAGACGACGAGGTCTTCTTGGCTGTGATCTGTCGAAGGTACTCCTCGGGGGTTTTGCCTTTCAAGGCTCCATGAGGCCTGAAGGTGTTGTAGATGTTGGCGAACTTGTCGATCTGTGGGTTTAGTTTGTCGAGCTGGTCCTCGATGTCATGGCAGGCGTAGAACTCGTAGCGCCATGCGCCGTTGGCTCGCTCGACGCCGCCATTGAGCTGCGGCGTCCTCGGCGGCAAGACATAGACGGGGATCTTTCGGCTCTCGCAGGCGGCCTCGAACTCGGCCATGAACTCGGATCCACCGTCGACCTGGATGGCCTTCACGGGGAAGGGCAGGTCGGCCACGAGTTTGTCGAGGAAGCTCTCGGCGTTCCTGGCGGTCGCTCTGCGGAAGGCCTTGGCACAGGTGAAGCGGCTGACGGGATCGTAGGCGGTGAACTGCTTGACCGTGCGCTCGCCGGCCGGCGTGATGCTCAAGGTGTCGAGCTGGACCAGATCGCCGGGGGCCGTTGCCTTCATCCCCTTCGGCAAACGCTTGGCGTGTGGGCGCTTGGCTCTCTTGCCCTTGGCGCGTCGTCGCGCCACGGGCACCGGCACAACGACGCCGCGCGCGACCAGATGGGCGAGCATGCGACCAACGGTGCTGTCCGACAAGGTGAAGCCCTCTCGGCGCAGCAGCGGTCCGAGCTTGGCCTTGCCCCACATCGGGAAGTCGCGGCGCAGCCGTTCAAGCCGACGCAGCACCGCACTCGACCACTCTCGGCGACGACGGCGGCGAGGCGCGCGCGAGCGCGGCTCCAACCGCTCGTCCCAGCGATAGAGCGTGCTACGCGGCACGCCCACCGCCTGGGCCGCCGCCTCGGCCGTCAAGCCGTCACGCCGGGCCCGATGCCAACGCCGGACGGCGTCGCGTCTGAACGCTACGCATTTAGTGTCGGGCTCCGCGTTCAGACGCGACGCCGTCCTCCAACCCCTGATAACATGTCGGGGCAGGCCAAAAACCTGCATGGGGATCTCCTTCAAGCTGTTGGTCTCGCAACTCACAGCTTCGGAGATCCCCGCCTCTGCCGCCAGAGGCGCGTCTCACATCTATCTGAACCTAGTCATCTCCAGCGGTTCGAAAGCGCTTTCATTGCCCGGTTTTTCGCCCCCTTTCCGCCCCGGGCCGCGGAACCTCACGCGTTTGGCGGTGGATATCCTCCAGCGCGCGCGACCTGGCGCGTTCCTCCAGGCGTTCGGCCGGCCCGACAGTGCCCGTTACGGGCGGCGATACCGACGGATCACAGCCCGCGGGTCCAGCGGCCGATAAGACTATCGAGGCCAAGGCTGCCGCCGAGATATGGGCAATTCGCTTCATCGCGCCCTCCCCGTGCCGCTCATATGGTCGTTGCAACGCGGCAACGTAAGGGGCTAATCCGGGCCGTGGGCCGTGATGGCGGTGGCAATTGGCTGGCATCCGCGCTCGTTTGGCGCTAAAAGATGACCTTGTGGTGTATGTCTTCGAGAGATGGAGGGGCCGATGCCTCGCATTCTGCCAATGATCGCTTTGACCCTGGGCCTCGGTGGGTATCTCGCCGCCTGCGCGCCGGTCTGCGAGATCTCCAGCCCCAACGGCTTCTGCGCGCCGCAACACAAGGTCTGGCACTCCGATGACGGCTTCACGCTGACGCTGAGCCACAAGCGCTATCAGTATGCGCCGAGCCTGGATGAGCTGATGGACGTCTGCCACCATTCCCTGCGGGTGATTTCGCGGGAAGTCGCCGCCGAGAAGGGTCAGGAAATCGTGCCGTTCAAGGACAGCGACGTGGTGATGAACACCAAGCGGGATGACCACAACGCCGTCTCCACGTGTAAGGGCACGGTTAAGGTCAACTACGCCGCGGCGGGTTGAGTTTCACGATCGACCGCAAGAAAATCTGCGCTACCACAACGACTTAAGACGCGTCTCTCGCCTGGAAGCTCAGGGCGTCATCGTCGTGATGTCGCTCGCGACGACGGCGTCTCCGTTGACTTGGGCGAGCGCAGTGTAACCGGCGCTGGTAACGTCGAAATCGAAACTCAAGTGCGTGCCGTCGAAGATGAAGGCCGCACCGCCTCCCAGTCCCGAATTGGTGCCGTCATAGGCCGTGCCAATGGAAACGAACTGCGGGCTCGTGACAAAACCCGTCTCGTCGATAGAGAAGTCGTCCTCGGCGGAGACGAAGTTGTTGATGACGTCGGTCGCGAGGCCGCTGGCAGCGATGGTTTGGTTCGTCGTGATCTGGGTGCCGTCGCCAGTTTCCTCGTAGATGAAATCGTCGTTACCGGCGCCGCCGTCCATCAGGTCGATGCCGTTGCCGCCGAACAGCGTGTCGCTGCTGGCGCCGCCCGAAATCGTATCGTTACCCGACTCGCCCTCCAGAAGGTTGGCGCCCGCGCCGCCGGCGATCGAATCGTCGTTGAAGGTACCCGTCACGCTTTCGATGCTGGTGATGCTTCCGGTGTTGCCGAAACCGTCGTTCGTGATCGTGCCGGCGGCGAGATCGATGACCACGCCGGAGGTGGTATCGTCTGTCAGGAAGAACAGACGGTCGACGCCGGCGGCGCCGTCGATCGTGTCCATGCCGCCCAAGGGCTGGAAGATGTTGTTACCGCCGCTTCCCGTCAGGTTGTCGGCAAAGTCCGAGCCGATGACGTTGGCGACATTGGTCAATGTATCGCTGCCGACCGAGGCGTCGCCCACCGCGGTGCCCGCCGCCAGATCGACGACGACGCCCGCCGTGGCCTCGTCATAGATGACGGTCGTGTTGCCGTCGCCATTGATGATGTCGTTGCCACCCCGGCCCTGGAAGAGGTCGTCGACTCCGTTGATGACCATGGAACCGTTGAGCACGGCGCCACCCGTGTAAGTATCGATGAAGTTCGTGCCGTCGATGATTTCGATGCTGTCGAGGCTGTCGGTGCCGACCGAGGTATCGCCGACGACGGAACCGGCGGCGACGTTGACCGTGATTCCCGCCGTCGCATTGTCATATTCCGCTCGGTCGAGGCCGCCTGCGCCCTGGATGATGTCGTTGCCCGCGTTGCCGCGGAACCCTTCACCGTCGAACAGACCAAAGCCGGTATTCGAGCCGATCAGCATATCGGCGAAGAGCGAACCGTCGATTTCTTCGACGTTGCTCAGAGTATCAGTGCCGCCCGAGCCGTCCGTCGCGATGCCCGTGGCGAGATTGACCGTCACGCCGGCGGCGTCGCCCTGGTAGGACAGCGCATCGACCCCGTTGCCGCCGTCGAAGGACTGATTTCCAACACCGCTGATGAAGGTGTCATCGGACGCACTGCCTTCCACGCCCTCGATCGAGTTCAGAATATCCGTATCGCCATTGCCATCCACGGCGGTTCCGGAGAGGAAGTTGACCGTAACCGCGGCCCCATCGGCGGAATAGTCGGCGATGTCGGTGCCGAGCCCGCCACTCAGTAAATCGTTGCCGGCGCCGCCTTTCAGCGTGTCGTTGCCGAGTCCGCCGAACAGCGTGTCGCCGTTGTTCAGGCCGGAGAGAAAATCGCCGCCGTCGCCGCCGTCGATACTGTCGAGGCCATTGCTGCCGATGAGGGTATCGCCAAAGTCCGAACCCAGGAGACGCTCGATCCCGCTGAAGACATCTGCGCCGCCCGAGCCGTCGGTGGCGGTACCCGCCAGAAGGCTGACCGAGGCGCCGGCGGTATCGTCCGCGTAACTCAACAGGTCGGCCGTGCCAGCGCCGCCGTCTATCGTATCGTTGCCCGCCCCACCCAGCAGGGTGTCGTCGCTGGACGAGCCGAACAGACTGTCGTTGCCGGCAAAGCCGCGGATCTCTTCGGCATTGCCGGTACCGGTCAGAGTGTCGTTGCCGGCCGTGCCGGTGATGAAGTTGAGCGTGTTGAAGCCGTCGGAGAACTGCAGCGTGTGGACATTGGTGACCGTATCGGTCCCCTCGTCGCCGTCGCCCGTGTTCGTATCGGTCACCGTCGTCACACCGTCGACCGTCATGAACAGGAAGTCGGCCTGGATGCCCGCGTAGCTGGCGACATCGAAGACGCCGTCGGTACCGCCGTCGATGACGTCGTCGCCGAAGCCGCCCGCCAACGTATCCGAGCCATCGCCGCCCATCAGCGTGTCGTTCCCGGCAAGGCCGTTCAACTGATCGGCACCCCCCAGCCCATTAATTTCATCGGGCCCGGCCGTGCCGTTGAGCACATCGTTTCCGATCGTACCGTTAATCGTGTTCACACCGGGAGGCGTCGGAATGGTGCCGTCCAGGAAGCCCAGGAATTCGATGTTGGTCAGCGTGTCGGTACCATCGTCACCGTCGAGCGCGTTGGTGTCCATGACCGTCGTCGTGGCACCCACGGTGGTAACTGTATAGCCGGCCTGGGCGCCGGAGAAGATCGCGTTGTCGTTGGTGCCGGCGCCGCCGTCAATCACGTCGTCGTTGCCACCACCGACCAGGGAGTCGTTGCCCGCGTTGCCGGTAATCGTGTCGTTGCCATCGCCGCCGCGCAGGAAATCAACGCCGATGCTGCCCTGTATCACGTCGTTGAAGGCAGAGCCGACGACGCGGCCCTCGATCGCAACCAAGGTGTCGGTCCCGCCCGTACCGTCGGTCGCCGTGTTGGCGACCAGGTCCACCGTGACGCCGCCAGGATCGTTGGCATAGCTGATCTCGTCGGTGCCCGAACTTCCGTTCAGAGTGTCGTTGCCAGGACCGCCGATAAGCGTGTCGTTGCCGCCACCACCGTTCAATGAATCGTTGCCGGCGAGGCCAAAAATCGTATCGGCCGTGGCGGGCGCGACGACGACGTCGTCGCCTGCGGTGCCCGAGGCGACGTCGATCGCGATGACCGCATCTCCGAATTGCACGTTCGAAACGTTGGTGAGGGTATCCGTCCCCACATCGCCGTTGCCCGGATCGATATCGGTAACGGTCGTGATCTCGTTCACCGTGGTGACCGTGTATCCTGCGGATTCTAAGGGAAAGAAGGCCGTGTCCAAAGCACCATCCGCGAACCCGCCGTCAAACACATCGTCGCCGGTGGCGCTATTCGATATGTCGCTGCCAAGGCCGCCCAGGAGCGTGTCGTTGCCAGGCCCGCCGAACAGCGAGTCGTTGCCAGCGAGACCTTCGATGATCTCGGCCGCCCCAGTTCCGTTCAACGTATCGTTGCCGGCGGTGCCGGTGATCGTCGGGGTACCGTCGTTGTCGATGATCGTACCCGTCGCCCGCGGCGTGACGCCGGTTTCGATCTCATAGACGATCGCCTCGGTGCCCGTGGTCCACAGCCCGAGGAACGAGCCGTCGGGCCGGGTCACCAGGGACATGTTGTTGCCCTCGAACCCGCTGGCGATGACGACCGCCTCGCCGTCGTCGAAGTTCCCGGCACCGGCATCCCAGAAGTCGTTGTCACCGTTCAGATCCGAGAGCCGCCAGAGCGCGCTGCCCGAGCCCAGGATCAGGTTGCCGTCGTTGTCGAAGGTGGCGGCGCCGACCTGACTGAAGATCGTCGCATCGGCCAGGAAGCGGGCTTCGCCCGCATCGAGGGCATCGCCATCCGCGTTCAAGTCCTTGAAAGACAGCAGTTCCTTCTGGTTGGCATTGGTAATCCCGTGGTTGATGAAAGTGAACCAGCCGTCCGGGCTCATCGCGCCTCGGTAATTCGGGTCCCACAACCCGTTGCCGGTCGGCGAGTTGGCGCCGTCGGCCCACACGGTGACCGCGCCCATGTCGTCAACCCGGAAAATCCGGCCGTCGTTGGTCCCGCCGAAACCGGTGAAGGTCTGGGCGGCGTTGATCAGCAGGCCGCTGCCATCGGTCGCAAAGGTCACCGCGTTTGGGTTGAAGATGGACGTCGTCGAGAATTGCGTGACGGTGATGGTGTTGTCCGCATTGCCGACTTCATGCACGAAGCGCTGGCTGGAGTTGGAAGGATAGTCGAGCACGAACATGTTCGTGCCGAAGCCGTTGCTGCCGGAATGATCGAAGGCGATACCGGCGGCACTGCCCGGGTTGCCGCTGGACAGCACTTCCCGATCGACGATGCCGTCGTTGTTCGTATCGGTGAGGCGGACGATCTGGTCGTCGTTCGCCCCGAATGTGCCGATATCGACGCCGTAGACGTCCGTGCCGAAATCACCGCCGATGCCGAAATCGATGTCGCTCAATGAGCCGGCACCACGATAGAACTCGGTAATCCGGGCGCCGCCGCCTGTGCCGAGGTCAGCCGGGCCGGTCACCGTATTCAAGTCGACGAAAAGACCTTCTGCGGACTCGAACACAGCGTCGTCCGTCGTCGGGATCGATAACGAGACCGACGTGCTGCCGCCAGGGATCGTCACGCTGCCGAAGCGGGTGGCGAAGTCGCCGTCCACGAACAGCGCGGTGTCGCCGACCACAGAGAAGTCGACGGTCACGTCGCTCGCCGCCGCGATGTCGAGCGAAACGTCGAAGGACAGCGGCGCCCCCTCGCTCGAGGGCGCGGCATTGGCGATCGACACCGTCGGCGTCAGCCCGCCGTCATTGTCAATGATGGTGCCGAAGCCGTTGCCATCGGCGATCGTGCCGCCGGTGGCGGCGATCAGTGTGAAGTTCAGGACTTCATTGCCCTCGCCCATCGTATCGTCGGTCACCGGCACGACGACGAGCTTGCTGGTCTCGCCGACCGCGAAGCTCAAGGTGCCGCTGACGGCGGTAAAGTCGGCGGCATCGGCGCTGCCGGTCGAGGTCGTGAACTGAACGGTACCCGGGCTCGTAGTATCGCCGGCGCGGGTAACCGTGAAGCGCAGGCCCGACGTCCCGCTGCCGTTGAGGCTGGCCAGGATGATCGCGTCGAGGCCGTCCACGGTGCCGCTGGTGATTTGCAGGCTGTTGATCGACGCGCCTTCGGCGACCCCCAACACAGAGAGATCGACCCTGCTTTCGAAAAGATCGAAGCCGGCCGCCGTATTACGCAAGGTTTCGTCGAGGCCGGTATCCGTGAACTGCGCGCCGGTGATGGTGGTGAAGCTGTTGCCGCCATCGACCGAGATCGCGGCATCGTTGAAATCGAACAGACCCTGCGCGATGTAAAGATCCGGTACGCCCGCCTGATTGACGATCGGCGTGCCGAACGTCACCTCCAGGAGATCGGAAGTATTGAGGTTGATGGCACCAATATCCGTAGCACTACCCGTCAGTCCGTCCGTCGCCGTGATGCCCCCGAACGTAATAGGCGCGCCCTCGGCCACCGTGACCATCGTCGGAAAGGCGGTCGTCGTGAATTCCGTGCCCGCGATAATCGGTCCACCACCGCCGTCAAGGACACCTTCGGTGGTCATCGTGTCGTTGACGCTGAATGTCGAAGCGCCGAAAGTCGGCGCAGCGATGGTCTGATCGTCGAATTGCAGGAACTCGACGTCGGTCAGGTGATCGACGCCGTCGGGGCCGGTGACGATCACGCTGCCCGGCGCGAAACTGTAGGCGGCGAGGTTGCCGCCGAAGACCGCGGTATCGATCCCCGCCCCGCCATTGATGACGTCGTTGTCGGCACCGCCGTTGAAGACGTCGTTGCCGCCGACGCCGATCAGCGTGTCGTTGCCGCCACCGCCCGCCAGCGTATCCGCACCGCCGGCGCCGGTAATGTTGTCCTGCCCCGCGGTGGCCAACGCGCTCAGATCACCACTGCCCGTTTGGAAGTTGATCGCCGGCGCGGTGGGCTGCCCGCTGTTCTGGTCCGGCGCGGTCGCTTGCAGGATGGGATCCGTCACGATGCCCAGGGGATCGTTGAACGCCGGGTCGAGACCCGCGTCGCCGACAAGGCCCGTCGGCGGCGTTTCGGCCGTCTCGAAGAGCGTCGGCGTCTCGCCCTCGAGCAGCAGGGTTTCCACGATGCCGGCGTCGGCCTGCTCCTCGACGAATTCGGTTCCATCGGGCTCCGACCCGAAGCCGGTCACCGTCGCCGAGGCGAGTTCTTCAGCCTCGAGCTCTTCCCGCTCGACCTCCGTACGCTCAACGTCCGTAGTCTCGACGTCCGTACTCTCGACCTCCGTACGGTCGTCCTCGGCGCGGGCCTCGTCGGAGGCCGCCTGTCCCGTGCCACCCCCATCGCCGGTCGAGGCGCGACCCTGCTGTCCGTCGGTCGATTGGCCTTGCTGTTCGCCCGGTTGCCCTCCGGGCTGGCCGTCCTGCTCTCGCCCGCCGTCGCCACGCCGCTCCAGCGGCGTGAACGGCGTCGTCGGGATGACGCCCAGGGACAGCGCGAAAATCTGGTCGAACTGGCCGGCCGGCGTCGCCTGCGCTGCGCCCGGCGCCTGCTCCGCCGACAGCACGGTCAGGTTCTGCCCTGCCTCGATATTCTCCCGTCCCGCCAGGTTGAAGACGAAGCCCCGGCCGTCATCGAAGAAGACGTCCAGCTGCTCCCCCTGGATGCCGCCGAACAGCGTGCCGCGCACGCCGATCGTCGCCAGCGGCGTCTTCACCTCGAAATTGTCGGGGTCCGTCTTGGCGATCTGCCCGGTGACGAAGACGAAGGCGCCCTGCAAAATCGAAACACTGGCCGAACCGGCTCCGGACGAGGGGTCGTAGACCAGCTCGTCCAGCACCATGCGACCGTTGCCTTCCATGGCGAAGGCGGTCTCGTCGGCGAAGCGGATGCCGAGCCGGGCGCCGGCGCCCGTGCTCACGATGTCGCCCTGGAAGACGGCGCTGCCCTCGGACAGGTTCACGGTCGAGCCGTCGGCGCGTTCCGCCTGCACGCTGCCGATGACCTGCTCGACCACGCCGATCGGCCGCCCGCCGGTGCCGGCCGCCTGGGCCCAACCCTCGGCCGCGGGGCCAGCCAGCCGTTCGACCAACTCGCCCGGGATCACCGCGCCGCCGGGCGCCCACAAGTCGGCGACCTCGTCGTGGCGGAAATAATCCTCGATGCGCACCAGGGTGCCGTCGGTCCCGCGGATCTCCAGCGTCGTCCCGCTGCGCGTGAAGTCCGCCGTCAACAGGAAATCCGCCAGCGGGACGACCAGCTTGCCGCCGGCGAGCGCGCCCGCGTCCAGCGTTACGACACCGGCCTCGCCTCGCGGTCCAAAGCCATCACCCCGGCTCATATCGCGCGCTCCCTAATCGATAAAACCGTACGAGGGCCCGAGAGGCCCGTGCCGTCAGCCCGCGAAGCCGCAAGCCTGGGCGCTTTCCGGCAGCGCTTCGGCGACGCCGGGGCCGCTCTCACCGCCGACACCGACGGTCTCACGCCCCAGCTTGCCGATCGTGAACAGGACCCGGTAGACCGAAACCCGTTACTCGAAATCGGCGTTGACCAGGTTGATGCAGGCGCCCAGCAGCTCGTTCTCCGCATCCAGCACGTTGAGCGCGGTTTCCTTGCCCGCCTCGCGCAGCTTCTGCCGCGCCTCGAACACCTCCGCCGCGATCGTCACCGCGTTCGACAGCAGCTCGCGGCGGGTATTCGCGCTCTCCATCTGGTGCCAGGCGAAGGAGACTTCCTCCCGGCTCTTGCGGTCGACGAAGCGCGCGTTCTCCACCGCTGCGGAATATTCAGCCGCCGCCTGGCTCACCCGCGATTTCGTCTTGAAGCCGCTGAACAACTCCCACGTCACCCGCGCCATCACCGCCGCGTCGCGCCGCTTGCCCTCGACGCCGTCGACGTTGCTCTCCCAGTTGTGCTGGCCGACCAGGTCGAGCTTCGGGAAGTAGCCGCTTCTGGCCGAACGCCGCAGCGCGTTCGCCCGGTCGATCTGCCGCTGGCTCGTCAGCACCGCGGGGTGCGAGGCCGACAGCTCCTCGAACGCGGTCCCCACGCTCGCCGGCAAGGCCGCCTCCGGCAGCGCCGGGGGTTGCATGCTGCGCAGGCTCGCCGGGTGGCCGAAGACCTGCTGGTAGCGGCTGAGCGCATCCGCCCGCGAGGTTTCGAACGCCGTGCGGCGTTCCTTCGAAACCTGCAACCGCGACTTCGCCAGCAGGACATCCACCTTGATGCCCGAGCCGCGCTTCACCCGCTCGTCCTCCAGGCTCAGCTGCTCGCGGATCGTCGCCTCGTTCGCCTGGCTCAGCGCCACCAGCGTGCCCTGGCGCAGGACGTCGAGATAGGTCGTCGCCGCCTCCAGGATCACCGCCTGCACCGTGCCGCGATGCGATTGCGAGGCCACGTTCGTCGCCTGGCGCGCCGCGCTCAACTCCCCCGTCGAACGGAAACCGTCGAACAGGTTCATGGTCAGGAAGACCGAGTTGGACATCCGTTCGGTCTTGAACTCGCTGCCCGCCGCCCGGGTCGCCGGACTGTCCGTCTGCTCGACGCCGACGTCGCCGGTCGCGGTCAGGGTCGGCAGAAAGTCACCCTTCGCGACCCCCTCCCCCGCCCGGGACGAGCGCACCGCGGCACCCGACGCCTGCAGGCGTGGATGATCGTTCAGGAGAACGTCGAGCTCGTTCACAAACGTGCCCGCCGATGCCGGCGTCGATAGGGTCGCCCCGACCACGACACCCAATACTGGAAGAATTCGCATGCCCATCGCCCCCGCAGGAAATTGGCCAATACCGTCAAAGGATTCACAGTTAAATCTAAACGATTCACGCCGCCCCGCCAAGAAAGTCGGGTGGAAATTCCGGTGAGGGTTCAACGGTGTGGCAAAATCACCCACCCTGTATTGACGTGACGGATTGATGACATGGCTGTGTCTTGTCCCGTCCAGACCCGCTGGTATGGTAGGTTTCACAACAGCCGAAGGAACAAGTCCATGGCCGATGGAATCGACCTCCTGATCCTGTCGAAGGAGGATGTCGACGCGCTGGAGCTGACGCTCAGTGAGATGATGGATGCGATCGAAGACGGCCTGCGCGCCCATGGGCAGGACAAGGTCATCATGCCTTCGAAGGATCACCTGGTGCTCGATTACCCGGCCAAGCTGTTCAACGTGCTCAAAGGCTACGTCGAACCCGCGGGCTATGCCGGCACCAAGATCATCAGCGATTTTCACCAGAACTTCCGCCACGGCCTGCCGAGCGAGCTGGCCGTCATCACGCTGTTCGACCCCGAGACCGGCGCGCCGGTGGCGATCGTCAACGGCACGTCGACGACCTGGATGCGGACCGGCGCGGTGACCGCCGTCGGCGCCAAGTACCTCGCCTGCGAGAAGCCCCGCGTGCTCGGCCACATCGGTGCGCGCGGCACCGCCTGGTACAACGTCGAAATGCTGGACCAGCTGTTCGACTTCGAAGAGATCCGCGTGACCAGCGCGCGGCCCGAAAGCCGCGAGCGCTTCGCCGATATCCTGACGCAACGCATGGGCAAACGGATCACCGTCTGCGAGACGGCGAAGGAGACCGTCGCCGACGCCGACATCATCATCGACGCCTCGCGCTTGCTGGAGCATGAGATTCTCGTCGCGGAAGAGGACGTGAAGCCCGGCTGCCTGCTGCAACCCTACGGGGCCGTGCTGTCGGTCGAGCCGAGCCTGCCCTTCAGTGCCGACAAGTTCATTGTCGACGACTGGAACCAGTGCAAGAAATCGGAATACGGCCAGTTTGCCGGACTGGTGCAGGCGGGCGAACTGCGCGACGAACATTGCTACGGCGAGATCGGCGAGATCGTCGCCGGCCTGAAGCCAGGCCGTGAGAGCCAGGACGAACGCATCGTCTTCTGGCACAAGGGCTTCGCCATTTCCGACATCATGATCGCCGCGCTCTGCGTCGAGAAGGCCCGCACCCGCGGCATCGGCACGACCGTGCCGTTCTACAGCCATCCGGCCGACATGTAACCCCGGTGGCGCGTAGCGGTAGACGAGGCGGCAGGAGCGCGCGGCTCGACCGGCGCGCGGCACTTCACGCTCGCAACGACTATCCGGGTTTGCATCACCGCCCGCCCTTCCGCAGCGTACTCGGCGCGGACGGCGCCCGTAGGCTCGACCGGGCGGCACGGCGGATCCTCGACGAGGTCGGCATCGTCTTCGATTGGGACCAGGCCCGCGACCGACTGGCTGCGGCCGGCGCCCGCGTTGTCGAGGACCGCGTCTATTTGGACGATGCGACGATAGACCGGGCCCTGGCACAGGCACCCGACCGCTTCACCTTGCACAGCCCGGCGGGCCTGGCCGATGCCGAGGTCGGCGGCGGACAGGCCCGGACCATGCCGGTCGGCGGCGCCGCCTTCGCAGTCGACCTCGACGGCGTCCGCCGGCCCGGACGGCTTTGTGACCTCGCCGATTTTTCCCGGCTGAGCGCGGCGGCGGCGGAAATCGACGTGCAGGCACGCAAAGCGGTCGAAGCCCAGGACGTGGCGGTCGAGGCGCGTCATGTGGCCTGCTGGACGACACTCATGCGGCTGTGCGCCAAGCCGATCCAGGCAGGCATGGTGCTCGGCGCGCAAGAGGCCGAAGACGTGCTGGAACTGCTGGCCGCTTTTCACGGCGGCGAAGACGCGATCCGCGACCGCCCGGTCGCGCAAGCGAGCGTCAACGTCAACAGCCCGCTGCGCTACGACCAGGCGATGACCGAGGGCCTCGCCCGCTTCGCCGAATGGGGCCAGCCCGTGAAGCTGACGCCCTTCGTCATGGCGGGGTTGAGCGGGCCGAGCGCGCTCGCGGGCGCGCTGGCGCAGCACAATGCCGAGGTCCTGGCCGGCCTGGTGCTGGTGCAGGCGATCCGGCCGGGCACGCCCGTGCTCTATGGCTGTGCCACCTCGAACCTCGATCTCAGGACCGGGATGCCGGCCTCGGCCAGCCCGGAAAGCGCCCGGGCCGTCGCGGCGACCGCCGAGCTCGCGCGCTTTTACGGATTGCCGAGCCGGGGCGGCGGCGCGCTGACGGACTCTTCCCGCCCCGATGCCCAATCGCAGATGGAGCGGGCCCTGGCACTTGCCAATACGCTCGACTGCGGCGTCGACTTCATCATGCATGCGGCGGGCGGACTGGAGGCTTATCTCACCAGCTCGAAGGTGCAGTTCGTCGTCGACCTCGAAATCCTGCGCTGGCTCGCCGCGGCCCGCGCCGAGATCGACATCAATGACGAAACGTTGCGACTGGACGAGATCGCCCGGGTCGGTCCCGGTGGCCAGTTCATCGACACGACGGAGACCTTGGCCGGCTTCGAGACCGCGTTCTGGCAACCCCGCCTCGCGCAGCGCGCAAGCTACGAGCAGATGAGCGACGCGGGCGCGGAAGACATGCTGGCCCGCGCGACGACCCGGGCGCGGGAGATGATCGAGAGCCATGCCCTGCCGGAATATCCCGACGGCACGCTTGGGCGGCTGGAAAACGCGGCGCAGCAGATCTGCCGGCGCCGTGGCCTGGATATGAGCTGGGAAGCGCTGATTTAGCGGTTGAGCTCACGCATGCCGCGGTCGAGGCCGTCGAGGGTCAGCGGGAACATGCGGCTGCCCATGATCTGTTCCAGCATCTCGAGGCTAGGCGTATAGCGCCAGTGCCGCTCCGGCACCGGGTTCAGCCAGACCGAATGCTTGAAGTGATCCAGCATCCGGGTCATCCAGATTTGTCCCGGCTCTTCGTTCCAGTGCTCGACGCTGCCGCCCGGATAGACCACTTCATAGGGGCTCATGGTGGCATCGCCGACGAAGACCAGCTTCCAGTCGGGGCCGTAAGTGTGCAGCAGCTGCCAGGTCGGGATGACCTCGGCGTGGCGACGGCGATTGTCCTTCCAGACCCGCTCGTACAGGCAGTTGTGGAAGTAGTAGTACTCCAGGTGCTTGAACTCGGCCCGGGCGGCGGAGAACAGCTCCTCGCAGGTGCGGATGTGATCGTCCATCGAGCCGCCGACGTCGAGCAGCAGCAGCACCTTGATGGCGTTGCGCCGTTCGGGCCGCATCTGAATGTCGATATAGCCGCCGTTGCTCGCCGTCGACTTGATGGTGCCGTCGAGGTCCAGCTCGTCGGGTGAGCCTTCGCGGGCGAAGCGGCGCAGGCGGCGCAGCGCTACCTTGATGTTCCGGGTGCCGAGCACGACGGAATCGTCGAAGTTGCGAAACTCACGCTTGTCCCAGACCTTGACCGCGCGTCGGTTGCGTGAGCCTTCCTGCCCGATGCGGATGCCTTCGGGATTGTAGCCGTAGGCGCCGAAGGGCGAGGTGCCGCCGGTGCCGATCCACTTGTTACCGCCCTGATGGCGGCCTTCCTGTTCCTCGAGGCGTTTCTTGAACTCCTCCATGATCTTTTCCCAGCCGCCGAGCGCCTCGATCTGCGACTTCTCCTCGTCGGTGAGGAACAGCTCGGTGAGCTTGCGCAGCCAATCCTCCGGAATCTCGACGCCGATCCCGTCCTCGTCCGGTTCCAACCCCTTGAAGACCTGGCCGAAGACCTGGTCGAACTTGTCGAGATTACGCTCGTCCTTCACCAGGGTGGCGCGGGAGAGATAGTAGAAGTTTTCGACGCTGTATTCCGGAATGCCGGCCTGCATGGCCTCCATCAGGGTCAGGTATTCCTTCAGGCTGACCGGGACCTTGCCCTTCTTCAGCTCGTAGAAAAAATTGACCAGCATGGGGAACTCCCGTGAAATTATCGGTTTGCCCGGCCGGCCCGCGCCCCCGTCCCAACCACCCGTGGAGTGTACCCTTGGGGTGGTTGGGACGGGGGCGCGGGCCGGCCGGGCGCCCTAAAACTAATTCCCGGCACCCTCGCGGCGCGCCAGGAAGGCTAGCAGCCTGTCGGACTCGGGCATGCAAGGATTGGTAAGATTGGCTTGGCGGGCGTCGATGTCATGGATTTACCCCCATGAAGTTGCGAACGCGGGTTGGCCCGCCCGTTCAGGCGTGGCTGAGGACGAACATCCGCTTGATGTTCCAGGAGAGCGTGGCCAAGGTCCATTCCCCCTTCGCCTTGTCGAGGCCGCGCAGGCTGAACTGACGCAAGCCCATCACCGATTTGATGATGCCGAACACCGGCTCCGGCGTCTGCTTGCGAAGCGCGTAGAGCGCCCGGCCCTCGGGTGTGGCCAGGCGATGGCACATCGCCTCGAGCGGCGTCGGATCCTCGGGCGCTGGCGGCGCCTCGGCGAAGCGGTCCCGCCAGGAAAGATGGTGGTGCTCCCGGCCGAGCGCGATCAGCGGCGCGATCTCCGCTTCCCCGCAGGCCTCGACGTTGGCCTGGCTGAAGTAGCCGCTGTCCGCCAACAGGGTCTCGACCTCGCCAAGCCCGTCCGGCAGGCCGGCGAGTGCTTCGAGCGTCGGTTCGATCTGCTGCTTGTCGTTCGCCGCCTGCACCACGTCGGCGCTGACCACCAGCAGGCTGCCGGCGGCCACCGCAGCCTGGGCGTTGTAGCACTGCTCGAAGCCGCCGCCGGCCACCGGCATGATGCGCGAGTCCGGGTCCGTCAGGTTGACCTGGTCCTTCGCCCGTGGCCCCGGCTCCGGCGGCTTCGGTGGCCGCCCGCCCGGCTTGCGGCCGGTCCGCGTTTCCTTCGCCTCGCGGGCTGCCAGCTTCTCTTCGTACTCCGCCTGCTCCCGCGCATGACGCTCGGCCGCCCGCGCCTCGATCTCCGCCTTCGCCGCGGCGATCGCCGCCAGCCGGTCCTCGCGCCGTGCCAGCTCCTCCGGCACGCTCATGCCGTCGGGAACCTCGGACCGGTCCGCCGCTTCCGCCAACGCCATCAACTCCGCCACCTCGGCCCGCAGCCGGGCTTCGATCTCGCCCGCACGCTGCCACGACAGGGCGCTGTGCCGGCTCGCGTCGGCATGGATCTTCGTCCCGTCCAGCGCCACCGTGCCCAGTTGCAGCATGCCGGCCTGCCGCGCCAGCAGCAGAACCTGCACGAACAGCCCCTCGATCAGCGGCAGGAAGCGACGGCGGAACGTGGCGATCGTGTCGTGGTCGGGGTGGTCGTTTGCCGCGATGAAGCGGAAGGCCACCGAATCATAGCTCGCCCGCTCCAGCTTCCGGCTGGAATGCACCCCCGTCGCGTAGCCGTAGATCAGCAGGCCCAGCAGGACGCTCGGGTGATGCGCCGCCGAGCCCGAACCACGATAGGCCTTCACGAACGCAGAGAGATCCAGCTGCTCCAGCACATCGACCACGAAGCGCGCCAGATGACGATCAGGCAGCCATTCGTCCACCGAAGGCGGCAGAAGATAGCTGGTCTCCCGGTCAACCTGTCGAAAGTTGCTCATCACAAAATCACCGCGCAGGAGAGAATCAGACCGTGACAGTGAATCTCATCTCGAAACTCGGCTCAAGTCCGACAGGCTGCTAGGCGTTCGAACAGATGCACGTCCTGTTCGTTCTTCAGCAGGGCGCCGTGCAGCGGCGGGATCAGCTTCTTCGGATCCTTGGTGCGCAGCACCTCGGGCGAGATTTCGTCCACCATCAACAGCTTCAACCAATCGAGCAGCTCGGAGGTCGACGGCTTCTTCTTCAGGCCCGGCACTTCGCGGATCTCGTAGAAGACGTTCAAGGCTTCGCGCACCAGATCCTGCTGGATCGAGGGATAGTGCACGTCGATGATCTCCTGCATCGTCTCGCGCTCGGGGAAACGGATGTAGTGGAAGAAGCAGCGGCGCAGGAAGGCGTCGGGCAGCTCCTTCTCGTTGTTAGAGGTGATGATGACGATCGGCCGGTGCGTCGCCTTGATCTCCTCGCGGGTCTCGTAGACGTGGAACTCCATGCGGTCGAGTTCCAGCAGCATGTCGTTCGGGAACTCGATATCCGCCTTGTCGACTTCGTCGATCAGCAGCACGGGCGCCGCGTCGGCGACGAAGGCTTCCCAGAGCTTGCCGCGAATGATGTAGTTGGAGATGTCGTGCACGCGTTCGTCGCCGAGCTGCGAATCGCGCAAGCGCGAGACCGCGTCGTACTCGTAGAGGCCCTGCTGCGCCTTGGTGGTCGACTTCACGTGCCACTGGATCAGCGGCTTGTCCAGGGCCTTGGCGATCTCGTGCGCCAGGATGGTCTTGCCGGTGCCGGGCTCGCCCTTGACGAGAAGCGGGCGCTCCAGCGCGATCGCGGCATTGACCGCGACCATCAGGTCGTCGGTCGCGACATAGGTTTCCGTGCCGGTGAATTTCATGACTGCTCTTGTGCGATGGTGATCGGGGGAAAGGCGGGCGGACAATAGGGCGCACCCGTCATCGGCGCAAGCCGGCGACGGGGACGACAGCCGACCCCTCTCAGTGCTTGTTGGCGGCGGCGAAGGCGGCTTTCTGCTCGGCCGTCGCTTCGGTCTGATACTTCTCGCGCCATTCGGCGAAGGGCATGCCGTAGACGATCTCCCGGCTCGCGTCCTTCGAGAGCTCGATGCCCTTCTCGCCCGCCGCGTCCTGGTACCAGTTGGAGAGGCAGTTGCGGCAGAAGCCGGAGAGGTTCATCAGGTCGATGTTCTGCACGTCGGTGCGTTCGCGCAGGTGCGCCACCAGACGGCGGAAGGCGGCGGCTTCGAGTTCCGTGCGGGTGCTGTCATCCATTGGACGGCTCCTTCGATGTCGTTCGAGATCCGGTGTGTCGGAGACAATATAGACCGCGTCGCACCGGGCGTCAGCAGCCGGAATTGACGACGCCGTCCGGCAACTTCGTACGGCACAGCCGGGCGGTGGCGAAATCGACGTCGGAAATGTGGGCGCCGGTCAGGTCCGCATCGGTGAAATCCGCGCCGGTGACGTCGTTCGCCCAGAGAGTGACCTTGACCAACTGCGCGCCGATAAACTTGGCATTCTTCAGGTTGGTGGTCGGCAGGCGGGCGTCCGTCAGGTCCGCGCCGGTGAAATCCACGCCCGAGAAATCGCCGCCCGACAGATTGGCATCGAAGAGCTTCGCCCCGCGCAGGACCGAGCCCGAAAAATCGGTTTCAGTGAGGCTGGCACGGCTGAGGTCCGCGCCGGTCAGGTCGGAGTCGGTGACCACCGCCAGATGCAAATTGGTGTGGGAGAAGTTCGCACCGACCAGGTTGGCGAGCGGCAACTGCGCTTGCAGCATGTGCCCCCAGCTGAGGTTCGCGCCGGCCAGGTTGGCCTGGCGGAAGCTGGTCCCGCTCATGGAGGCCTCGTTCAGATTGGCACCGACCAGGCTGGCGCCATGCACCAGCGCCCGGTCGAGGCTGGCCCGTGTGAGATCGGCACCGTCGAGCCTGGCGGCACCCAGGTCGGTCCACCACAGGCTGGCGCCCACGAGATTGGCGCCGCGAAAATCCGCCGCGAAGAGTCCACTCCAGAACAGGCTGGCGCCCCTGAGATCCGCGCCGGCGAGCGCCGCGCCCGAGAGGTCTTCCCACCAGAGGCTGACCCCGCCGAGATCGCACTTCTCGCAGGCCCGCTCCGCTTCCAGCCGGGCGAGCGCGGCTTCGTCGAAGGCATGCCCCTCCCCCGTCGGCCACAGCGTGACCATCGCGGCGATCAAGGGCACGCAAAGCCATGCCATCGCCCGGGAGGCAAGGCGGGATCGACCGGCGGTGCGGGGATCAGGGGCCGGCGGGCGGCCCTTGCATCGGCTCAGTTCAGCCAACGCTTGCGGCGGCGGTAGTGCTTGACGTCGCGGAAGCTGCGCTTCTCCTCCCCCGACATGCCGAGATAGAATTCCTTGATATCCGCGTTGTCGCGCAGCTGCTCCGCCGGCCCTTCCAGCACGACGGCGCCGTTCTCCATGACGTAGCCATAGTCGGCGATTTCGAGCGCCAGGGTCGCGTTCTGCTCGACCAGGAGGAAGGTGACGTTCTGCTCTTCCCGCAGGCGGCGGATAATGCCCCAGATCTCCTCGATGATCATCGGCGCCAGGCCGAGCGAAGGCTCGTCCAGCAGGATGAGCTTGGGATCGGACATGAGGGCGCGGCCCACCGCCAGCATCTGCTGCTCGCCGCCCGAGAGGTAACCGCTGATGACGTCCCGGCGTTCCGCGATGCGGGGGAAGTATTCGTAAACCTTCTCCATGTTCGCGCGCATCTTGGCCTTGGAGACGATGTGGCCGCCGGCGACCAGGTTCTCTTCCGCACTCAGGTTGCCGAAGACGCGCCGGCCCTCGAAGACCTGGACGATGCCGTCCTTGACGATGGAATGAGGCGCGCGGTTGTCGATGCGGTTGCCGTCCAGCTCGATCGAGCCGCGGGTAACCTCACCGCGTTCGCTGCGCAGGATGCCGGAAATGGCTTTCAGGGTCGTGGTCTTGCCGGCCCCGTTGGCGCCGAGCACCGTCGTGATCTTGCCGTCCGGCACCTCGATCGAGATGCCCTTCAGGACCAGGATGACGCTGTCGTAGATCACTTCGACGTTGTTCAGCTTGAGCACGGGCCAGGCTCCGACTTGGAAAAAATGACAAAGGCATTGGGGTCGGCCCGGCGAACCGAACCGACCCCGGGACGATGCCCCTACTTGTTGTGCTCTTCGACCAGAGCCAACACGGTATCGCGATACCCCTGGATCCAGTCGGTCGCCGGCACGAAGCCGTCGCCCTTGACTTGGAAGATCTGGACCCAACCACCACCCTCGTGATCCTCGGGCGTGATGTTCATCGGCGGCAGCATGCCACCGAGGGAGAAGTCCTTGATCTGCTCGAAGCCGTCGCGGACCTCGGCACCGGTGACGTCGGCGCTACCGCCCTTGGCCTTGACCGCGTTCTCGATCGCCTTCAGATGAAGGGCGGCGGCGAGCAGGCCACGGTTGTAGTACACGGTCGAGTCCATTTCACTCGGCGCGTCCTTACCCTCGGCCTTATACATGGCCTTGATGTCGTCCAGCACCTGGAACTTCGAACCGGCACCGGCGAACTGCATGCAGTAATAGCCCTGCGCCTTCGACCAACCGCCGGCGCCCATGATGTTGGACTCACCCGCGGCCCACACGAAGCCGACCATCTTGTTCAGCGGATAGCCGTTCCGCGTGAACTCGTTCAGCGCCACCGAGGGGGCCTTGCCGAACAGGTGGTTGATGACGAAGTCGGCGCGATAACGCCGGGCGATGTCCTGCACCTGGACCTTCATCTCGACGCCTGGCGGCGGAATGGCAAACTCCTTCAACTGGAAGCCTTCTTTTTCCGCCAGCTTGTGCAGGATCGGCAGCGGCTCGCGCCCGGCCGGGTTGTCGTAATAGATGTAGGCGATCTTCTTGCCCTTGATCACGCCGTCGAGCTGCTGCTTGGCGAACGCAACCGCGGCCGCACCCTGGCTCCAGTAGGTGGCCGCGATCGGGAAGAGGTAGGGATACTTCTTGCCGTCGGCCGCCGCGGCGGAGCCGAAGCCCGGGCTGGTGCCCGGAATCTTGTCTTCGTGCAGCAGCGGGGTCAGCGCCTGGGTGTGCGGCGTGCCGTAGATGCCAACGACGACGGCGCCTTCGGATTTCATCCGCTGATAGGCTTCCATGCCCGGCGGCACCTTGTATTCGTGGTCGATCTCGAGGACGCGTACCGTATGCCCCTCGATGCCGCCCTTCGAATTCACCAGCTTGACGTAGTCGTGATAGCCCGGGCAGAGGAACGTTCCGACCGTCTGGGTCGGGCCCGTCCGGTCGCACTGTATGCCGACGACGATCTCGCCGGCCATGGCGCCGCCCGCCTGGATGGCACCGGCCGCCAGCGCGGTCGCCGCCACCAATCCAATACCTAGTCGTCTCATTCGAGATCCTCCCTCGTTGTCGCGCCGCCCCGCCCGGGGTCCGACGCTGCGCCCGCCTCCGTTAGTAGGAGAAGGGCCAGACCCGGAAATAGTTCCGGATATTCTGCCACAGTTTGTTCAATCCCTCGGGCTCCACGACCAGGAACACGATGATCAGGCCACCGAACAGGATCAGCCGCATCTGTGCGATCACCTGGGCGAGATAGTTGCCGTCCACGAAGAAGACACCCACCGTTTCCATGAAGAAGCGGATGACGATCGGCAGCAACGTGACGAACACCGCACCGTAGACCGAGCCCATGACCGAGCCGAGACCGCCGATGATGCACATCGCCAGATAGTCGATGGAGATCGGCAGCTGGAACGCCTCGTAGTTGGCGATGCCGAAGTAGTAGGTATAGAGCACGCCGGTCACGCCCGCGTAGAAGGACGAGATGGCGAAGGCCAGCAGCTTGTAGCGATAGACGTTGATGCCGATGATTTCCGCCGCCACGTCCTGGTCGCGAATGGCGATGAAGGCACGGCCGATCCGGCTGCGCACCAGATTGAAGGTCGCGATGATGGCCAACGCCGTGATCGGCAGGATGAAGAAGTAGAGCTCCGCCTGGGTCTCCAGCACGACGCCGAAAATTTCGGGCCGGGGCATCTCGATCGAGGCCTGTATGCCGCCCGAAATCACCGGCGTATGGTTCAGAATCCACTCGATGATGAACTGCGCGGCGAGTGTCGCGATCGCCAAATAGAGGCCCTTCACCCGGAGCGAGGGCATCCCGACGATGACGCCGATGAGCGCCGCCATGAGCCCGCCCGCCGGCAGCGTAAGCCAGAACGGAGCGTCCAGGTACTTGGCCATGTTCGCCGCCGTATAGGCACCGACGGACATGAAGGCGCCGTGGCCGATGGAAATCTGCCCGGTGTAGCCGAGCAGGATGTTGAGGCCGAGCGCGCCGACGACCGCGATCGCGGCGATGTTGACGATCGAGAGCAGATACTCGTCGAAGGCCAGCGGCAGGATGACGAAGAACAGCAGGGCATAGCCGATCGCCGTCGCCTGGCCGATCGGCAGGGGCAGCAACGCCATGTCGGACTTGTAGTTCGTCTTGTAGTAGCCACTCTGTCGGAAATACATGGACGTTTGCTCCGCCGGCTCAGATGCGCTCGATGATGGGCTTGCCGAAGATGCCGTAGGGTCGGACCATCAGAACGAGGATCATCAGCACATAGGGCGTGAAGTCCTTGGTGCCGCCGCCGACATAGGGATCCAAATAACCCGCCGCGAGCGCCTCGACGACACCGACGATGATGCCGCCGACGACGACGCCGATGATCGAGTCCAAGCCACCAAGGATCACCACGGGAAAGACCTTGAGGCCGAGCGCGGCAAGCTGGGTGTCGACGCCGATGGCGTTGCCCCAGACGATCCCGCCGAGCAGGGCGACGACGCCCGCCAGCACCCAGGCGATGACGAAATAACGCTCGACGTTGATGCCCATCGCCATGGAGACCTGATGGCTGTCCGCCACCGCGCGCATGGCGACGCCGATCCGACTCTTGAGGAAGAACCAGCCGAAGCCGGCGAGGAAGATCACGCTGATCGCGGCGCCCAGCACGTCGATCGGCGACATGAAGAGCGGGCCCCAGATGATCGGCAGATCCGGGATCGGCAGGTTGATCGGCCGCGTCTCCGCACCGAACAGCAAGGGGCCGAGGCCGCGGAACATCAGCGCCAGGCCGATCGTCGCCATGATGATGGCCACCACCGGCCGCCCGATCATCGGCCGCAGCACCACCCGCTCCAGCGCGACGTTGAACAGGATCATCAGTACCAGGACGACGATGATCGAAAGCCACAGCGGGAAGCCGTAGAGGAAGACGAACGAGGCGATGAAGATCGCCGCGATCATGCAGAATTCCCCCTGGGCGAAGTTAATCGCGTCGGTCGACTTGTAGATCAGCACGAAACCAACCGCGACCAGCGCATACATCATGCCGGTCAGCATGCCGTTCGTCACCAGTTCAATCAAAAACTGGGTTTCGCCGTCCATGTCTCAACACTCCTTGGTATATTCGCGTTCAGGCCGCGTCCTCAACGATGAGGTGCGAGTCGATCTGCGACTTCGTGCCGTCCTCGAAGGTGACGTCGATCTTCATGTCCACTTCCCGGTCCCCGCCATAGAGGGCGTTGACGACGGGGGCGTATTTCTCCGTGACGAAGGCGCGGCGGATCTTCCGGGTCCGCGTCACCTCGTCGTCGTCGGCGTCGAAGTCCTTGTTCAGCAGCAGGAACCGCTTGATCCGCGTCGATTCCGGCAAACTGTTGTTAATGCGCCGGATTTCCTCGGCGACCAGCTGGCGTACCTCCGGCTTCTGCGAGAGGTCGACATAGTTGGTGTAGGGCAGGTTGGCCTTGTCCGCCCAGTTGCCGACGACGTCGAAGTCGATCGCCACCATGGCGGAGACGAAGGGACGGCCGTCGCCGAAGGCCACCGCCTCGCCGATATAGGGGCTGAACTTCAGCTTCAACTCGACGAACTGCGGTGCGAAAGCGGAACCGTCCGCCATCTTGCCGACATCCTTGGCCCGGTCGATGATAACCAGATGGCCGCGGTCGTCCATCAGACCCGCGTCGCCCGTGTGGAACCAGCCGTCCTCCCGCAGCACCTCCGCCGTCTTCTCCGCCTCTTTGTAATAGCCGACGAAGACACCGGGCGAACGCACCATGACCTCGCTGGTCTCCGCGTCGACCTTCAGATCGATGCCGTTGCAGGCGAGGCCGACGGTATCCGGGTTGGCCTGATCGTCCGGCTGCAGGGACACCAGGCCGCTCACTTCCGTGGCGCCGTAGACTTGTTTCAGGTTGATGCCGAAACCGCGGAAGAAGCGGAAGGCGTCCGGGCCGAGCGGCGCGCCGCCGGTCAGGCACCAGCGCGCGCGGCGCAGGCCGAGCTGGTCGCGCACCGGACCGTAGAGCAGCCATTCGCCGATGGCATGTTTCAGCTTCAGGCCGCCCGCGACGGGCCGGCCTTCCTGGCGTGCCAGTTCCACCGCCTCGGCCACCTCGCGGAAGGCCTGGTAGATCCAGCGTTTGAGGCCGCCGGCGTCCGCCGCCCGAACCTGCAGGTTGGAAATCATGCCGTCCCAGACCCGGGGCGGCGCCAGAATGCCCGTCGGCCCCAGCTCGCGCAGGTCGTGCATCAGCGTCTCCGGCGATTCCGGGCAGTTCGTCGCACAGCCGACCATGACCGAGACGCAGAGGTTGTAGACCGAGTCGCCGACCCAGGCGAGCGGTAGATAGGCGAGGAAATCATCGTCCGCGCGAAGATCCTCGTTCTGGATGAAGATCTCGCTGGTCTTGATGATGTTGGCATGGCTCAACATCACGCCCTTGGGCTGCCCCGTCGTCCCCGACGTGTAGGCGATGAGCGCGATGTCCGAGGCCGTGAGGCTCGAAACGCTGTTCTCGTAGTGGCCCGCGTTTTGGCCGGCGAAGGCGCGGCCCTTCTCCACCACGTCCTCGTAACGCAGCAGGAAGTCTTCGTCGTAGACCGTCAGCCCACGGGGATCGCAATAGATCAGCCATTGCAGGTTCGGCAGGTCGCCCCGGATCGAGAGGATCTTGTCGACCTGTTCCTGGTCCTCGGCGACGATGATCTTGGTTTCGGCATGGGACAGGACGAAGGTCAGCTCGGTCGCGATCGAGTCGTGATAGACCGGCACCGACTGCCCGCCGAGCGCCATGGCGGAAAGCTGCGCCCAATAGAGCTTCGGGCGATTATTGCCGAGCACCGAGAGCTTGTCGTCGCGCGCGAAACCAAGGCTGGCGAGCCCCATCGCGAAGCTCTCGACATTCTCGTCGAAGGCCTTCCAGTCGAAGGTTTCCCAGATGCCGAGGGATTTTTCCCGGATCGCCGGCCGTCCGGAATAGGCGGCATCCGAACCGTTGCGGCGGACATAGTCGATGATGGTCGAAAGTTCAGCCATGTGACCGATCGCTCCCTGAGTTCCCTAATGGCCACTGCCGAGGTAGGCCTCGATCACCTGCGGGTTGTTGCGCACCTCGTCCGGCGTCCCGTCGGCGATCTTCGATCCCTGATCGAGCACGGCGATCCGGTCGGAGATGTCCATGATCACGCCCATGTCGTGTTCGATCAGGACGATTGTCGTGCCGAACTCGCCGTTCACGTCGAGGACATAGCGCACCATGTCCTCCTTCTCCTCCTGGTTCATGCCCGCCATCGGCTCGTCCAGCAGCAGCAGCGAGGGCTCCACCGCGAGAGCGCGCCCAAGCTCCACCCGCTTGCGCAATCCATAAGCAAGCGCGCCCGTCGGCTCGCGGCGCAGGTCGCTCAATTTCAAGAAGTCGATGATCTCCTCGACTCGGCGGCGATGCTCGACCTCTTCGCGCTGCGCCTTGCCCCAATAGAGGAACGAGGCCAGAACCCCGGCCTTCATGTGGACGTGACGCCCCATCATCAGATTGTCGAGCACGGTCAGGCCGTTGAACAAGGCGATGTTCTGGAAGGTGCGCGCGATGCCTTTAGTGGCGCGATTGGCCGGGTTGAGCCGGGTGATGTCTTCGTTGCCGAGATGGATCGAGCCCTGATCGGGCGCATAGAAGCCGGAGATCATGTTGAGCAGCGTCGTCTTGCCCGCACCGTTCGGGCCGATGATCGCATAGATCAGACCCTTGGGGACCGTGACGCTGACGTCGCCGACGGCTTTCACGCCGCCAAAATTTTTCGACAGATTTTCTACCCGAAGTGCGATTTCTGCACTTCCGTTCGCGCCATCCGACATGCGACGGCTCCCCTCCCGTCGGGTCGGACCTTTTTGTAGGTGGGGCCCCAAACTTCCCACCCAGGCCGCGACACCGAAATCATTAAGACTGGCGACACCTTGCGTCGTCGCGATCCCAAGCGCAAGCCCCCTTTACATAAATGTCAGGGGAATCGCATTTGGAATTGCCTTGACGTGCGTGTTTGATCTTGAGGTATTGGCGCGAATCGATTCTACCCGGTCTTTTCACGGGTGGAGGTTGCGATGGAAGGCTTTCTGGAGTGCTTTGAGGGTCTCGAGGATCCGCGGACTGGCAATGCCGGGCGTCACGATCTGCTGGAGATCTTGACGATCGCCCTGTGCACGGTCCTCTCGGGCGGTCAGACGGCGGTCGACATGGCGATCTTCGCGCGTGAAAAGGAGGCGTTCCTGCGGGAATTTCTCGTACTCGAACATGGCGTGCCGAGCCACGACACCTTCAGCCGGGTGTTCCGGTTGCTGGATCCGGAGGCGTTCGGCGCCTGCTTCCAGCGCTTCATGGCGCGCTTTTCCGAGACCTGCCAAGGGGTCATTGCGATCGACGGCAAGGTGGTGCGGCGATCCTACGACAAGGCGAGCGGCACGTCGGCGCTGCATATGGTCTCGGCCTGGGGCTGTGATCAGCGGCTGGTGTTGGGGCAAGTCGCCACCGACGCCAAGTCCAACGAGATCACCGCCGTGCCGAAGCTGTTGAAACTATTGAGCCTCGAGGGGACGATCGTGACCGTGGACGCCCTCAATTGCCAGCGCGCCATCGCCAGCCAGATTATCGAGCAGGGGGGTGACTACGCCCTGGCGTTGAAGGGCAATCAAGGCACGCTGCATGACGACGTGAGAACCTTCCTCGACGATCCGAAAGCCGAAGCGACCACCACCGACACCACGGTCGATGGCGATCATGGCCGCATCGAGACCCGTGCCGCTCTCGTCTCCAGCCACGTCGAGTGGCTGCAAGAGCGCCATCATTGGCCGGGCCTGAAGGCGGTCGCCAAAGTCACCCGGACCCGCGAGTGCGCGGAGAAGACGTCGAGCGAAACCGCCTACTACCTGCTCAGCCAGCCGCTCGACGCCGAGCGCTTCAATCCCGTTGCCCGGGCGCACTGGGGGGTCGAAAACCGCCTGCACTGGTGCCTCGATGTCCAAATGAACGAAGACCAAGACAGAACCCGCAAGGACAATGGACCGCACAATCTCGCCGTCCTGCGCCACATGGCGCTCAATGTCATGCGAAAGGATCCACGAAAAGACTCGCTGCGCGCCAAGTTCAAAATCGCCGCTTGGAACAACGACTATCTCCTGTCACTCCTCGGCAAATTCTGAAATGCGATTGCCCTGACATAAATGTATAGCGCGGTCGTCAACCGGGCATTTTGTCGAAAGCTTTCACCTCGGGATCCAGGATCGTCGCCGGCAATTTCCGCGAGGCATAGACGTTGGCGCGGGGCTTGAACCAGGACGCGTCGTCGATCACGCCGACACGCACGGTGCGCCGATCCGGCCAGGCATCGTTGGCACCGAACAGCTGCGAGCCGCAACTCGAGCAGAAGAACTTCTTCATTTTCGAGCCCTTGTCGCTCTCGTGCTCGAAACTGGCGGGCTCGCCGGCGGTAACGGTGAGCTTGTCCGCCGGCACGTGCACGACGCTCGCGAAGCTAGCACCGGTTGCGCGCCGGCAATCGTCGCAGTGACAATTGGCCATCATCAACGGCTCGGCCTCGACGGAAAGCTGGACGGCGCCGCAAAGACAGCGCGCGGTGAAACCGGTCATGATCGTTCTCCCTGGTTATTGACGCCGTTTCAGGTCGCGCAGGTCATGCGCACCCGGCGTGGTGGTGGGATCCTCGCCCTCGGCGAAGATCATATGCTTCTGGATCTTCTGCGTCCCGGTCACCGGTATGTCCGCGACAAAGACGATCCAGCCGGGCGCCTTGTAGTAGGCGAGGTCGGCAAAGCAATGATCGAACAAGATCCGCGCCAGCGCCGCGTCGCCGGTCCCGCGGCTCGGCACGATACAAGCCATCACCTCCTCGTCGCGCAAGGCGTCGGGGAAGGCGAGGACCGCGACCTGGGCGACGTCCTCGTGCGCCTGCGGCGCCGCTTCGACCTCGGCCGCGGCGATGTTTTCACCCGAACGGCGGATGATGTTCTTCTTGCGGTCGACGAAATAGAGCATCCCGCTCGCGTCCCGGGTCACCGTGTCGCCGGTGTGGAACCAGCCGCTGCGCCAGGCCTCCTCCGTCGCCTCCGGCAGGTTGAGATAGCCGGAGAAAGCGCCCTTGCGCGGCGTCTCGGCGGAATGGCGGACGACCATCTCTCCCGCCTGCCCCACCGCAACGTCCCGGTCATCGTCGTCGACGACGCGAACCTCGAGGCCGGGGACGGACCGGCCCATGGCACGGGTGTCCACACGGCGCGGCTCATGGCAGTCCGCCAGCACGCGGCACATCTCGGTCATGCCCCAGAGTTCGATCAGCGGAAAGCCGAAGCGTTCCTCGAAGGCGGCGTGCAGGGTCGGCTCGACGCCGGCGCCGATGCCGAAGCGGAGTGCGTGGTCGCGGTCCGCCGGTCCCGGCGGCTCGTTCATCAGCACCGGGATGACGATGCCGAGGTAGTGGCAGCCCGTCGCCTCGCTCTCGCGGATCTCGCGCCACCAGCCGCTGCGGCTGAACCGCTCGGTCACCACCTGGGCGTTGCCGGTCAGCAGCATGCCGTAGAAAGAGCAGATCGCGGCATTCACATGGAAGAGCGGCAGCGGATTGTAGATCCGCTCGCCCCCGCCGTCGGTGAAGGCGAGGCGCCCACCCCGCGTCGCGTACCAGGCGCCGATCTCCAGCTCGTAGGCGTTCGAGAGGATGCAGCCCTTGGGTCGCCCCGTGGTGCCCGAGGTATAGAGCAGGCTCGATTCGCTGCCGGGCCCGACTGGCTCGCTCAGTGGCGCCGACCGCGGTGGTGACGGAAATTCCAACGTGCCGGACGTGAAGACGAGACGCGCGATGCCGCCGCCCGCCGCCGCGATTCCCCCATCGGCGAGCGTCAGCTGATCGTGCGCGGCCACCACCAGGTCGATACCGCTGTCGGTCAACACATAGGCCATCTCGGACGGCCGGTAGTCCGGGTTGATCGGAACCCAGGAAACCCCGACATCGGCGCAGGCGAGTTTGAGCAGCATCATTTCCGGCCGATTGGCCAGCAGGAAGGCGATCCGGTGACCGTGCCCATAGCCGGCCCGGCGCAGCGCTGCCGCGTAAGCCGAAATCATCGCGCCGGCTTCCCCATAGGAGATATGGACGCCGTTCGGGTGATAGGGCCGCGCCGCGTCCGGCGGCAGGGTCAGAAGCGGGTTGGCGCCATGGCGAGACGCGGCCTCGGCGACCGTCTCGGCGATGCTTTTCCCGGCGACATCCAGCATGTTTCATCCTCCCCGACGCCAATTCATCGATTTCCTTGATCAAGATCAATTCGCCACCAACCGGTGGGCGATAGCTTCTCCCGCAATGGACGTCACGGAGCAAGCGACGCATGACGGTGGACAGCGAGGACAAGGGCGATCGGCGCCGCGAATTGAAGGCGTTCCTGTTCCTGACGGTCGTCCTGGGACCCGCCCTCGCGGTCGCCATCGTCGGCGGATACGGCTTCACGATTTGGCTCAGCCAGATCCTGCTCGGTCCGCCCGGCGGTTGATCCAGCATCCCTTCGAACGAGAGAGGTTTTCATGAGTGCAAGTACTGTCGACCTCGCGCGACGACGATTGCTCCTCGGTGGACAACGCGACGCGGACCCGGATTTCAACCTCGCCAGCCTGGTCGCCTACGTCAGGCCCGAATGGCTCGACCGGACCGAGGACGCCGTCGCCCGGATCCCGGGCATGGAAGTTCATGGGCGCGACGACAAGGGCAAGCTGGTGATCGTCATCGAAGCGGCGAGCGACGGCGAACTGAGCGAGCGGATCGGCGAGGTCGATCGCCTGGCCGGCGTGCTGGTGACGGCGCTCGTCTACCAGGCGCACGAAACGCGGGCGGGAGCGTAGACCATGGCACTGAAGCGTCGTGACTTTCTGAAAGCCCAGGCCGCGGCCGCCGCCTGTGCCGCTGCGGGTATTGCGGGACCGGCGACGGCGGCCAACGTCGTTACCGAGGCGGACGCCACGCGCCTGACCTGGTCGAAGGCGCCCTGCCGCTTCTGCGGCACCGGCTGTTCCGTCATGGTAGCGACCCGCGACGACAAGGTCGTGGCCACCCACGGCGACGCGAAGGCCGAGGTCAATCGCGGCCTCAACTGCGTGAAGGGCTACTTCCTCTCGAAGATCCTCTATGGCCGGGACCGGCTGACCACGCCGCTGCTGCGCATGCGGGACGGCAAGTTCCACAAGGACGGCAGCTTCGCCCCGGTCAGCTGGGATCGTGCCTTCGACGAGATGGCCATCCATTTCAAGAAAGCGCTGGCCGAGAAGGGGCCGAGCGGCATCGCCATGTTCGGCTCTGGCCAGTGGACGGTGTGGGAAGGTTACGCCGCCGCCAAACTGATGAAGGCCGGTTTCCGCTCCAACAATATCGAGCCGAACGCCCGCCACTGCATGGCCTCCGCCGTGGCGGGTTTCATCCGCACCTTCGGCATCGACGAGCCGATGGGCTGCTACGACGACATCGAGGCGGCGGACGCCTTCGTGCTCTGGGGTGCCAACATGGCGGAGATGCACCCGGTGCTGTGGACCCGGGTCGCCGACCGCCGGCTGAGTGCGCCCCATGTCAAGGTCGCCGTGCTGTCGACGTTCGAGAACAGGAACTTCGACCTGGCCGATCTGTCGATGGTGTTCCAGCCACAGACCGATCTCGCCATCCTCAACTTCATCGCGCACTACATCATCTCGAACGATAAGGTCGACCGGGCCTTCGTCGACAAGCACACCGTGTTCCGCCGCGGTGCCGACGACATCGGCTATGGCCTGCGGCCCGAGGATCCGCGCGAGCGGGGGGCCAAGAATGCCGGCAAGGCCGGCGCATCGACGCCGATGAGCTTCGAGGAATATGCCGCCTTCGTCGCCGAATACGATGTCGAGCGCGTTTCGAAACTGACCGGCGTTTCGAAGCAGCGGCTGGAGGCCCTGGCGGAACTCTACGCCGACCCGAAGGTCAAGCTGGTTTCGTTCTGGACCATGGGGTTCAACCAGCATACCCGCGGCGTCTGGTGCAACAATCTCATCTACAACCTGCATCTGCTGACCGGCAAGATCTCGACGCCCGGCAGTGGGCCGTTCTCGCTGACCGGGCAGCCCTCGGCCTGCGGCACAGCGCGCGAGGTCGGGACCTTCGCGCACCGCCTGCCCGCCGACCTCGTGGTGAAAAACCCCGAGCATCGCGCCTTCGCCGAGAAGATCTGGCGGCTGCCGGCGGGAACCGTTCCGGGCAAGGTGGGCTATCACGCGGTGTTGCAGAACCGGATGCTGCGCGACGGCAAGATCAACGCCTACTGGATCCAGGTGAACAACAACCTGCAAGCCGCCGCCAACATGAACGAGGAGACGCTGCCCGGCTACCGCAATCCCGACAACTTCATCGTCGTCTCGGACGCCTATCCGACCGTGACTGCCGAGGCCGCGGACCTGATCCTGCCGACCGCGATGTGGGTCGAAAAGGAAGGCGCCTTCGGCAACGCCGAACGGCGGACCCAGTTCTGGCACGAGCTGGTCTCGGCGCCGGGCGAAGCGACGTCGGACCTCTGGCAGCTGGTCGAGTTCTCGAAACGCTTCACGACGGAGGAGGTCTGGCCGGACGAGATCCTCGACGCCAACCCCGAGTTCAAGGGCAAGACGCTCTATGACGTGCTCTACCGCAACGGCAATGTCGACAAGTTCCCGCTCTCGGATCGCAACGCCGCCTACGACAACCACGAGGCCGAGGCCTTCGGCTTCTACATCCAGAAGGGCCTGTTCGAGGAATATGCCGCCTTCGGGCGCGGCCATGGCCACGACCTCGGCGATTTCGACACCTATCACCGCGAGCGCGGACTGCGCTGGCCGGTGGTCGACGGCAAGGAAACGCGCTGGCGCTACCGCGAAGGCTTCGACCCGTACGTCGAGGCGGGCAGCGGCATCCAGTTCTATGGCCACAAGGACAAGAAGGCGCGGATCTTCGCGCTGCCCTACGAGGCCGCGGCCGAAGCGCCGGACGACGAATACGACATCTGGCTGTGCACCGGTCGCGTGCTGGAACACTGGCATTCCGGCTCGATGACCCAGCGGGTACCGGAACTCTACAAGGCCTTCCCCGACGCGGTCTGCTTCATGCATCCCGACGACGCGGCGGCCCGCGGCCTCAGGCGTGGCGCGGAAGTCCGGATCGTCTCGCGCCGGGGCGAGATGCGGACCCGCATCGAAACCCGCGGGCGCAACAAGCCGCCGAAGGGCCTGGTGTTCGTGCCCTGGTTCGACGCCAGTCAGCTGATCAACAAGGTCACCCTCGACGCCACCGATCCCATCTCCAAGCAGACGGACTACAAGAAATGCGCGGTCAAGATCCTCGCCGTTTGAGCACGTCGATGCGAGCGTTCGCGCTTGCGTTCGCCCTCGCCCTGCCGTTCTCCGGCGGCGCCTTGGCGCAGGACTCCGTTGCCACGCTTCGCGGTGCCGCGCCGCTCGCCGAACAGGGCGAAGCACCGTCGATGACGAAGATCAACAACACCGACATCAGACCGCCGCGCAACTATCCCGAACAGCCGCCGACCATTCCCCATTCGATCCGCGACTACCAGATCGATACGTCGGCCAACAAATGCATGTCCTGTCACAGCCGGCGGGCCGTCGAGGACTCGCAGGCGCCCATGGTCTCCATCACCCACTTCATGAGCCGGGACGGCCAGTTCCTGGCGACGATTTCACCCCGGCGCTATTTCTGCACCCAGTGCCATGTCCCCCAGCACCTCGCCAAGCCGCTGGTGGCCAACGACTTCGTCGACATGGACGACCTGGTCGGCAAGGGCGCCGACCGGCGCGGGCGGCGCTAAGGCCATGGGAGCGCGGCTTCAGGCGTACTGGCGGGTCCTCAACCGGCCGAGCGCGCATTTCAGCCTCGGCTTCCTGACCGTCGGCGGCTTCGTCGCCGGTATCATCTTTTGGGGTGGTTTCAACACCGCGCTCGAACTGACGAACACCGAGACGTTCTGCATCTCCTGCCATGAGATGCGCGACAACGTGTACGCCGAGTTGCAGGGCACGATCCATTTCTCCAACCGGTCCGGCGTTCGTGCGACCTGTCCCGATTGCCACGTGCCCCATGAATGGACCAACAAGATCGCGCGCAAGACGCAGGCCTCGAAGGAACTCTGGGGCAAGATCTTCCGGACCATCGACACGCCGGAGAAGTTCGCGGCCAAGCGGCGCGAGCTGGCGGAGCACGAGTGGGCCCGCCTGAAGGCCAACGACTCGCTCGAATGCCGCAACTGCCACGACTTCGCCTTCATGGACTTCACCCAGCAGTCGCCGCGCGCCGGCAAGGCGCACGAGCGTTTCGTGACGACGCGGGAAAAGACCTGCATCGACTGTCACAAGGGCATCGCCCACACGCTGCCCGACATGTCCGGCGTGCCCGGCTGGCAATAGTCGAGGCTTCAACGTCGGCGCGGATCCCGCTATTGTGAGGTATCCAGGGGAGACGGCGCATGAGCTATCGGTGGATCGAGGTCGAACCTTACGCGGGCGCGCTCGGCGCCGAGGTGCGGGGCGTCGACCTCACGACCCTCGACGACGAGGCCTTCGCCGAAGTGCATCGGGCCTGGCTCGAGCATCAGGTCCTGTTCTTTCACGACCAGGATCTCTCGGCCCCTGAGATGGTCGCCTTCGGGCATCGCTTCGGCCCGCTGCACATCCATCCCTATATCGTGCCGGTCGACGGCTACCCGGAAGTGATCGAGGTCGTCAAACAGCCGGAAGACACCGGCAACTTCGGCGGCACCTGGCATTCCGACCTCACCTACCTGGCGGAGCCGACGATGGGCGCGGCGCTCCACGCCCTCGAGGTGCCGGCGGCCGGCGGCGATACCCTCTTCGCCAACATGTACCTGGCCTACGAGAGCCTGTCGGACGAATTCAAGCGCTTGCTGCGGGGCCTCAGCGCCGTGCACAGCGATCGCTCGACCGGCTACTACCAGCGCCATCGCATCGCCTCGATGGATATCCTCGGCAGCGCCGACGAGGAACACGAGGCCGACGGCCCCAGCCAGCATACCCACCCCGTCGTCCGCACCCATCCCGAAACCGGGCGCGACCTGCTGTTCGTCAGCGAGAACGTGACGGTCCGTTTCGAGGACATGAGTGTCAATCAGCATTTAATTCTGACCCCCTATCGGCGTGCAAAATTGACCCCCCCCTTGCTTCGACGGAGGTTGTCCCGGTAGTCCACGGGAGGGCCCCGCGCGGCTTCGTGTAGCGCTTTGCGTTACGCGGAGCGAAGCCGCGTGGGAGGGGCCTGTGGGCCCACCGGGACAACCGGGCCGGCGGCGGAACGTGGGGATCAGGTGGGGTTCTTGAAGTGGCAATGAGCTTTTGAAGTAGTGTCCAGACTGTTCTGCAAGTTTGTCATGGCTGCCGATGAGGGCCACCGGCATGCCTGGCGCGGAGATTTCGATTGCTCGGAGCGCCAGGCATGCCGAGCCGCCGTCAGGCGGCTTTCTGGATGCGTTCGCTTTTGCTCTCCTTGAGATGGATCATGTTGAGCTAGCAGCCTGTCGGACTCGGGCATGCAAGGATTGGTAAGATTGGCTTGGCGGGCGTCGATGTCATGGATTTACCCCCATGAAGTTGCGAACGCGGGTTGGCCCGCCCGTTCAGGCGTGGCTGAGGACGAACATCCGCTTGATGTTCCAGGAGAGCGTGGCCAAGGTCCATTCCCCCTTCGCCTTGTCGAGGCCGCGCAGGCTGAACTGACGCAAGCCCATCACCGATTTGATGATGCCGAACACCGGCTCCGGCGTCTGCTTGCGAAGCGCGTAGAGCGCCCGGCCCTCGGGTGTGGCCAGGCGATGGCACATCGCCTCGAGCGGCGTCGGATCCTCGGGCGCTGGCGGCGCCTCGGCGAAGCGGTCCCGCCAGGAAAGATGGTGGTGCTCCCGGCCGAGCGCGATCAGCGGCGCGATCTCCGCTTCCCCGCAGGCCTCGACGTTGGCCTGGCTGAAGTAGCCGCTGTCCGCCAACAGGGTCTCGACCTCGCCAAGCCCGTCCGGCAGGCCGGCGAGTGCTTCGAGCGTCGGTTCGATCTGCTGCTTGTCGTTCGCCGCCTGCACCACGTCGGCGCTGACCACCAGCAGGCTGCCGGCGGCCACCGCAGCCTGGGCGTTGTAGCACTGCTCGAAGCCGCCGCCGGCCACCGGCATGATGCGCGAGTCCGGGTCCGTCAGGTTGACCTGGTCCTTCGCCCGTGGCCCCGGCTCCGGCGGCTTCGGTGGCCGCCCGCCCGGCTTGCGGCCGGTCCGCGTTTCCTTCGCCTCGCGGGCTGCCAGCTTCTCTTCGTACTCCGCCTGCTCCCGCGCATGACGCTCGGCCGCCCGCGCCTCGATCTCCGCCTTCGCCGCGGCGATCGCCGCCAGCCGGTCCTCGCGCCGTGCCAGCTCCTCCGGCACGCTCATGCCGTCGGGAACCTCGGACCGGTCCGCCGCTTCCGCCAACGCCATCAACTCCGCCACCTCGGCCCGCAGCCGGGCTTCGATCTCGCCCGCACGCTGCCACGACAGGGCGCTGTGCCGGCTCGCGTCGGCATGGATCTTCGTCCCGTCCAGCGCCACCGTGCCCAGTTGCAGCATGCCGGCCTGCCGCGCCAGCAGCAGAACCTGCACGAACAGCCCCTCGATCAGCGGCAGGAAGCGACGGCGGAACGTGGCGATCGTGTCGTGGTCGGGGTGGTCGTTTGCCGCGATGAAGCGGAAGGCCACCGAATCATAGCTCGCCCGCTCCAGCTTCCGGCTGGAATGCACCCCCGTCGCGTAGCCGTAGATCAGCAGGCCCAGCAGGACGCTCGGGTGATGCGCCGCCGAGCCCGAACCACGATAGGCCTTCACGAACGCAGAGAGATCCAGCTGCTCCAGCACATCGACCACGAAGCGCGCCAGATGACGATCAGGCAGCCATTCGTCCACCGAAGGCGGCAGAAGATAGCTGGTCTCCCGGTCAACCTGTCGAAAGTTGCTCATCACAAAATCACCGCGCAGGAGAGAATCAGACCGTGACAGTGAATCTCATCTCGAAACTCGGCTCAAGTCCGACAGGCTGCTAGCGGTTGGCATCCAGCCAGTCCTCATGGATTTCGATCGCGAGAGCCCGGACCAGCCGGAGGCAGCTCATCCACCCCATCGGCCCGGACTTGTGCCCCAGCTACGAAACCCCTTTTGCAGAACAATCTGTACAGGACCCGTTTTGATTTGCCCGCCTTTGCGATGAAAGCCCCCAGGCTGATTGGCTCCATATAGCGGATCAGCCTGGGGCTTTGCTTACAGGGCGGCTACTTTTGTCGTCGCTGTTTGCTTTGTGCGAAGCGGTAAGACATGTTGCCTGTTTCGATGATTGCGCAGTGATGCGTTACACGATCCAGCAACGCGGTTGTCATTTTTGCATCTCCGAAGACGGAGACCCATTCCCCGAACTCCAGATTGGTGGTGATGATGACGCTGGTCTTCTCATAGAGTTTGCTGATCAGGTGGAACAAGAGCGCACCGCCGGATTTGGGGAATGGGATATAGCCCAGTTCGTCGATGATGACGCAATCCATGGCCGTCAGTTGCCGGATGATCTTGCCGGCGTTGCCTTCGGCCTGTTCCTTGATCAGCGCATTGATCAGATCGACGGCGTTGAAGAAACGGACCTTCTTTCCCTGATTGATCAACAGCGTCCCCAGAGCAATGGCGATGTGGGTTTTGCCCGTACCGGTTCCGCCCACCAGAATGAGGTTGTGGGCCTCCTGGGTGAACTGCCCTGAGCAGAAGGGGTCGATTTGCGCTTGGGTGACGGCGGCTAGGCCGTAATCGAAAGTGGCGAAGTCCTTATGGTGGGGGAACTTCGAGGCCCGCATTTGGTGCTGGATAGAGCGCACCCGGCGCTCTACAGTCTCGGCGTCGATCAGTTGCTTTATCGCAGTGGTCAGACTTGGCGGCTTGCGCGCGGCCAGCAAAGCTTCGGCGCAAGCCGCCATTCCATACAGCCTCAGGGCGATCAGTTGGTCTATCAAAGCTTTCATGCGACGGCCTCCCCGGCAACGCACAGCGTCTCATAGCGCTTGCAGTCCGCTTCGGGCCGCAAGGTCAGTTGCGGATAGGCGTGGCTCTCGCCCCATGGCGCGATGACCGGCTCCACCAGTTGGTTGATCAGATTGATGATGGCCGGAAGGCGCAGCGTGTTCTGCTCCACGGCCAGTTCACAGGCTATCTCGACCACCTCGATCCCGTGATCCTGGGCCAGCAGGAGCAGATCGACAAACTCCCGGTCCCCGCCTTTGCCGGCCATGTAATGCGCCCTGACCCGGTGCATCGCCTCAGGCAATTGCCAACCCACAAAGGGCGCGCCATCTCTCAGCGCGCCGGGCTTGCGGTCGAGTAGGGGCAGGTAATGCCAGGGCTCGAAATAGCTGGCGTTGCGGGTAAAGCGGCGCTTGTGCTCGGCAATCACATTCTGCCCTGACACAACCACGATCCGGTCCGCATAGGCGCGCAGAGAGACAAGCTCCCCGGCGAACCGGGAGGGGACGCTATAGCGATTGGTGGCATATTGGACCAGACAGGTAGAGCGGACACGAGCGGCCTTCTCAACATAGCCGTCAAAAGCCCGGCCCAGGGGACGCAGTTCGGCGCACTCGTCTGCGAACACGTCCGAGATCTTGCGATCCGATTGTTCGGGGTGGGCGCGATTCGCCAATTCCTCGCAGCGCAGACGCAACCAGCCGTTCAGCGCATCCAGATCGTCAAAGGCGGGCTTGGGCGCAAACAGCTGTCCCCGCAGGAACCCAACCTGGTTCTCAATCTGACCCTTCTCCCACCCCGCCGCGGGTGTGCAAGCAACCGGTTCCATCACATAGTGGTTCATCAACGCCAGAAAGCGCGGATGGAACACACGGTCCTTAGAGCGCGAAACATAGGTTACCATCGTCTTGGGGTTGTCGATGATCACCCGGCGCGGTACGCCGCCATAGAAAGACATCGCCCGTGCAAAGGCGTCCAGCACCATCTCCTGAGATTCGCTGGGATAGGCAACAACAAAGGGCTTGCGGCTATGACATAGGCGGAAGTGGGCAACCTTTACCTTCTGCTCGACACCGCCCAGGACAGCGTATTCCGTGCTCCAGTCAAACTGGAGCGCGTCACCTGCCGTAAAGTGCAACGGAATGAACGCATCCCCCGATCCGGCGCCAGAACGCTTCAGGTCGCGGACAAACCTCTGAACCGTCGAGTAGGATCCGCTATAGCCTTCCGACACAAGCTGCTCATAAAGCTTCTTGGCCGTCCGGCGCTCACGGCGCGGGCGCCCCAGGTCCTGCTCAAAGAGCGCCCGAAGCCGGCTGGCGAAGCCATCGCTAAGCTTACGCCGGACGGGTGAAACGCGCCGCTGATAGCTCGGTGGATCGCCGTCCTTCAGATACTTCTTAATCGTGTTCCGCGACAAACCAGTCTGACGAGATACAGATCGGATACTCCGACCCTCCCGTAATATCCAACGTCGGATCTTCAATACGCTTTCCATCAATACCACCTGCTCTTTCCTCCGCACTGTTCCGTGCGGATGCTAGCGTTCCAGGTGGGTCAATTCTTACCGCTCATAACCCACCAAAGTGGGTCAGTTTTGCATGCCGATTCACAGTCTATCACGAGTGGGGCCAGGACAAGGCGATGCCGGCCGACGACCAGGACCTCTCCCTCGACTTCGACGAGCTGACCCGTGATCGCTTCCTCTTCGGCTCGCCCGACGAGGTGGCGGAGCAGATCATCGGCTACCAGAAGCGGCTCGGTGTTACCCACATGATCCTCTCCGTGCACTGGGTCGGCATGCCGCACTCCCAGGTCGAGGACGCCCTCAACATGTTCGCCGAGGAGGTCATGCCCCGGGTCGCGAGCGCCTCATGAGCGACGCCGCCGCCCGCCTCGCCCCCCGTCTCGCGGTCGACATCGGCGGCACCTTCACCGACGTGGTGCTGGAGGCGGGCGGCAGGCGCGTCACCGCCAAGGTCCTGACCACGCCGGCCCGGCCCGAGGACGGCGTGATGACGGCCCTGGGCGAAGTGCTCAGCGACGCGGGCCTGGCGCCGGGCGATGTCGGGCTGATCCTGCACGGCACCACGCTCGCCACCAACGCGATCCTGGAACGACGCGGCGCCGTCACCGCCTTCATCACCACGGCGGGGTTTCGCGACATCCTCGAGGTCGGCTACGAAAGCCGCTACGACCAGTACGACCTGATGATCGAAAAGGTCGCGCCCCTGGTCCCCCGCCACCTGCGCCTGCCCGTGGGGGAGCGGGTGAACGCCCAGGGCCGGGTGCTGACGCCCTTGGACGAGGCCGCGGTCGAAGGCCTGGTGCCGACACTTGCCGCCGAAGGCGTAGCCAGCATCGCCGTCGGCTTCCTGCACGGCTATGCCAATCCGGCGCACGAGCGCCGCGTCGCCGAAATCCTCGCCGCGGCCCTGCCGGACGTGCCGATCACGCTCGCCGCCGAGGTTTGCCCGGAGGTCCGGGAATACGAACGCTTTACCACCGCCACGGCCAACGCCTACGTCCGTCCCCTGATGGAAGGCTATCTCGGCCGCCTGGAGAGTGCGCTGGCCGAAATCGGTTTCGCCTGTCCGCTGCTGTTGATGACCTCGGGCGGCGGCCTCACCACGCTGGCCCAGGCCAAGCGGGAGCCGATCCGCCTGGTCGAGAGCGGACCCGCCGGCGGCGTCGTGCTGGCCCGCGACATCGCCGCACGCGCCGGCCTCGACAAGGTCATGTCCTTCGACATGGGCGGCACGACGGCGAAGATCTGCTTCATCGAGAACCTTGAGCCACGCCGCGCCCGCGAGTTCGAGGTCGACCGCCAGGCCCGCTTCATGAAGGGCAGCGGCCTGCCGCTGCGCATCCCGGTCATCGAGATGGTGGAGATCGGCGCCGGCGGCGGTTCCATCGCGCGGGTCGACGGCCTCGGCCGTATCACCGTCGGACCGGAAAGCGCGGGCGCCGATCCGGGCCCGGCCGGCTACGACCGGGGCGGCGAGGCGGCGACGATCACCGATGCCGACATCACCCTCGGCCGTATCGATCCCGCGCGTTTCGCCGGTGGGCGTATCCCGCTCAGCCCCGATCTCTCCAGCCGGGCCGTCGCCCGCGCGGTGGGCGAGCCGCTGGCGTTGTCCCCTCCCCTCGCCGCGCACGGCATCGTCGAGATCGTCGACGAGACCATGTCGAACGCCGCCCGCGTGCTCGCCGTCGAGGAAGGCAAGGTCGCGGCGGAACAGACCATCATCGCCTTCGGCGGGGCGGCGCCGTTGCATGCCTGCCGGATCGCCGAGAAGCTGGCGATCCAGCGCATCGTCGTGCCGGTCGATGCCGGTGTCGGCTCGGCCATCGGCTTCCTGCGCGCACCGGTCGCCTACGAGGTCGTGCGCAGTTTGAACATGCGACTGTCCGCCCTCGACGCGGGTGCGGTGAACGCCTTGATGGACGAGATGCGAGCCGAAGCGCGCGGCGTGGTCGAGTCCGGTGCCTTCGGCGCGCCGCTCGGTGAGAGCCGCATCGCCTACATGCGCTATCTCGGCCAGGGCCACGAGATCGCCATCGAGGTGCCGGTCCGAACACTGGAAGCCGCGGACGGGCGCGAGCTGCAAGCCGCCTACGACCGGGAATACGAACGGCTCTACAAACGGGTCATCCCCGGAGCCGACGTCGAGGTCCTGAGCTGGGGCCTGACGGTGTCGACGGCCGCGGCGACGCCCGACGCGGAGAGCGACCGGGCGACGCCCTCGACCGCCACACCGGTCGGGAAACGCGAGATCTTCGACGTGGCCCGGGGCGAGGCCACCGGTGTGCCGGTCTATCGCCGGGCCGATCTCGAGGCCGGCGCCGCGTTTCCCGGCCCGGCGCTCATCGTCGAGGACCAGACCTCGACCTTCGTCACCGAGGCTTTTTCCGCACGCCTCGCGCCCGGTGGCAATATCCTGCTCGAACGCCGTCCCCAGGGAGACCCGCCATGAGCCTCGACATCATCCAAAAGCAGGTCATGTGGAACCGCCTGATCTCGGTGGTGGAGGAACAGGCACAGACGCTGTTGCGCACCGCCTTCAGCCCGATCGTGCGCGAGTGCGGCGACCTTTCCGCAGGCGTCTTCGATCTCGAAGGGCGCATGCTGGCCCAGGCGGTTACCGGAACACCCGGCCATGTGAACTCGATGGCGGAATCGGTGCAGCACTTCATCGCGCACTTTCCGATTGCCGAGATGAACGAAGGCGACATCTACATCACCAACGATCCCTGGCTCGGCACCGGGCACCTGAACGATTTCGTGCTGACGACGCCCTGCTTTCGCCGGGGCCGGCTGGTCGGGCTGTTCTCCTGCACCTCCCACCTGACGGACATCGGCGGCCTCGGCGTCGGGCCCGACGGCACGGACGTACACATGGAGGGGCTCTATATCCCGATGCTGAAGCTCGCCGACCGGGGCAAAATCGACGCGACCCTGATGGCCATGGTCCGGCGCAACACGCGCGAGCCGGTGGAAAGCGAGGGCGACGTCTATTCGCTGGCCGCCTGCAACGAGGTCGGCTGCGTCCGCCTGGTCGAGATGATGGACGAGTTCGAACTCGACAGCCTCGACGAGCTGGCGGAATACATCGTCGAGTCCTCGCGCCGCGCGGTGCTGGCGGAGGTCGCCAAGTTGCCGAAGGGCCGCTACCGGAACGCCATGACCGTCGACGGCTACGACCAGCCCCTCGACCTGGTCGCGTGCCTGGAGATCGCGGGGGACGGCGTCTGGGTCGATTTCGAGGGCACCTCGGCGATGTCGCGCTACGGCGTCAACGTGCCGATGGCCTACACCACGGCCTACACCAGCTTCGGCCTCGGCTGCGCCATCGCGCCGGGCGTGCCGAACAACGCGGGCTCGCTCTCCGTCTTTCGGGTATCGGCGCCGGAGGGCACGATCCTGAACGCCCCCTACCCGGCCGCGGTCTGCGCCCGCCATATCGTCGGCCAGCTGCTACCCGACGTGGTCTTCGGCTGCCTGGAACAGGTGGTGCCGGAACGGGTACCGGCCGAGGGCGCCTCGGCGCTTTGGAACATGACCTTCCGGGGCCGGCGCGGGCGGGAAAGCAACGAGAACGAGATGTTCGCCTTCACCGCCGTCACCAACGGCGGCACCGGCGCGCGCGGCGTGAAGGACGGCCTGAACGGCACCGCCTATCCGAGCGGGGTTAAGGGCACGCCGGTCGAGATCGTCGAGACCATGACCCCGGTGCTTTTTCACCGCAAGGAACTGCGTAGCGACTCGGGCGGCATCGGGGCCTGGCGCGGCGGCGCCGGCCAGGTCATCGAGGTCGAACAGTCCAACGGCACGGACATGGAACTGCTGGCGGTCTATGAGCGGATCGACCATCCGGCCCGCGGGCGCGCCGGCGGCAGCGCGGGCGAGCCGGGCGCGGTCTTCCTCGCCTCCGGCCCCAAGCTGCGCGGCAAGGGCACGCAGACGATTCCCGCGGGCGAGCGGCTGGTGCTGCACACGCCCGGCGGCGGCGGCCACGGCCGGCCCGACGACCGCCCGCCCGCCGATGTCGCCCGCGACGTCCGCGACGGCCTGGTCAGCCCGGCGCGCGCGCGGGAGGCCTACGGCTGGACCGGCGCATGACCTGGGGCGTCGCCTCGATGACCGCCCCGCTCCGCCGGGTGGCGTTGCGCGCGCCCGGCCCCGGGATGCTGGGGGCCGATCCCGAGGTCTGGCACTACGGCGCGAGCTTCGATCCCGCCCGGGTCGTCGCCGAGCACGCGGCCCTGGTCACGCTGCTGCGCGCCGACGGCATCGAGGTGCTGTGGATGGCGGGCGACGACGGCGGCAACGCCGATGCGGTCTTCACCTATGACGCCAGTTTGATAACTCCTGACGGCGCTGTCCTCATGGCCCCCGGCAAGCCCTTGCGCGCGGGCGAGCAGGAGCTGCACCGCGTCTTCTACGCCGAACACGACATCCCCCTGCTCGGCGAGATCGCCGCGCCGGGCCTCGCGGAGGCCGGCGACATGTTCTGGCTCGATCCCGCGACCCTCGCCGTCGGCCGCGGCTTTCGCACGAACCAGGCGGGCATCGAACAGTTGCGCGCGATCCTCGGGGCCCGAGGCATCGAGGTCGAGGCCTTCGACCTGCCCTATCACGCCGGCCCGGACGCCTGCCTCCACCTGCTCTCGCTGTTGAGCCCCGTCGACGACAAGACGGTGCTGGCCCACCTGCCGCTGCTTCCCGTCGCGCTGCATGACGCGTTCTCGGCCCGAGGGATCGCGCTTCTGGCCGCACCCGAAGGCGAGTTCGAGGCGAGCGGGGGCTTGAGCGTCAACGTCCTCGCGACGGCGCCCGGGCGCTGCATCATGTTGGACGGCTTTCCCGAGACCCGCGCCCTGCTGGAAGGTGCGGGCATCGAGGTCCGGGTGTTCGACGGCCGCGCGCTCTGCCTTGCCTGCGAGGGCGGGCCGACCTGCCTCACCCGCCCGATCCGGCGTGACCCGTCATGACCGGAGCCGGCGAGCGACGATTGGCGGCGATCGTGGCGGCGGACGTCGTCGGCTTCTCCCGCCTGGTCGGCGCCGACGAGGAGGGCACGCTCGCCCGCCTCGGCGCGCTGCGCCGGGAGTTCGTCGATCCGCAGATCGCCAAGCATCGAGGCCGCATCGCCAATACCGCCGGCGACAGCCTGCTGCTGGAGTTTCCGAGCGCGGTCGACGCGGTGCGTTGTGCGGCCGCCTTGCAAAACGACCTGTCGTCACAGAACGACGGTCTGGACGCGGAAGCACAGATCCGTTTCCGCATCGGCATCAACGTCGGCGACGTGATCGGTCAGGGCCAGGACCTGCTCGGCGACGGCGTCAATATCGCGGCCCGGATCGAAGCGCTGGCCGAACCGGGCGGCATCGCCATCTCCGACGATGCCCACCGGCAGATCCGCGACCGCGTCGACCTTGCCTGGCGCGACGGCGGCGAGCACCAGGTGAAGAACATCGCAAGGCCGATCCGGATCTGGCATTGGGACGACGCGTCGGTTCCGGCGGCGCCTGCGTCCGAGGCGGTCGACACGCCGGCGGACAGGCCCTCGATCGCCGTGCTGCCCTTCGACAACATGTCGGGCGACGACGACCAGGCCTTCCTGGCCGACGGCATCGCCGAGGACCTGCTGACCAACCTTTCGAAGATCCACGCCCTGTTCGTGATCGCCCGCAATTCGAGCTTCGCCTACCGGGACGGCGCGCGCGACCTGCGCCGGGTCTCCGCGGAACTCGGCGCGCGCTATATCGTCGAGGGCAGTGTGCGCCGGGCCGGACCCCGGGTCCGCATTACCGCCCAGATGATCGACGGCACTACCGGCGCCAACCTCTGGGCGGAGCGTTACGACCGGCAGCTCGACGACATTTTCGATCTGCAGGACGAGATCACCATGGCCATCGCGACGGCGTTGCAGGTTCGACTGACGGAAGGCCAGCAGATCCAGATCCGGCGCGGCAAGACGACCTCGTTCCCTGCCTGGCAGGCCTACCAGCAGGCGCAGCACCATATCCGCCGCTTTACCAGGGGCGACAACACGATGGCCCGCGAGTTCTTGGAGACGGCGTTGCGCCACGATCCGGATTTCGTGTCCGCGATCGCCCTGCTGGCCTGGACCTACTGGATCGAACTACGCCTCCCCTGGAACGACAGGAGCGAAGACTCCGCCGAAGAGGGGCTGCGGCTGGTCCGGCACGGCCTGGAACGGGCACCCGACGACCCGGACCTGCACTCGATGCTCGCCCTCTATTACTTGTTACGAGGCGAGCATGAGGAATCGGAAAAGATTCACCGACGTGCCATCGCATTCGGCCCCAACGTCGCCGATATTCATGTTTCCTATGCGCTTCTCCTGAACATGCGCAACCGCCCCGAAGAGGCGACCGCGATGATCGAGACGGCGATGCGGCTTTGCCCGGTCTATCCCGACTGGTATCTCGGCATCCTCGCCATCAGCCAGCGCCTGCTGGGACGCTTCGACGAGGGAATAGCGACGGACGTGCGTCGGCTCGAGATGAACCCGGACAATTCCTTCTCGGACATTCGCCTGGCCGCACTCCATGCCGAAACGGGCAACCTGGACAAGGCGCGCCACCACGTGAAAGAAGCGCTGAAGAAGCAGCCCAACTACCGGATTGTCCACCTCTCGCACACCGACCCCTACGAGGACCCGGCGATGATGCGCCACTATGAAGATTTGTTGCGCCGGGCGGGCCTGCCGGAATAGGGCCTTACCCCTCCAGCCAGGCCTCGATCGCCGCGCGCCCGGCCACCTTCACCTCTTCCGGCGCGCCGGAATGGTCGAAGGAATTGCGCGCCATGCCGGCGAGCGCCGCGTCGTCCAGTCCCATCTCCTCGCGGGCCAGGACGAACTCTTCCACCAGGTCGGGGCCGAACAGCAGGGGATCGTCGCTGCCGAGGTCGCAGGCGATGCCGGCCTCCAGCAGGCGGGGCAGCGCATGGGCGGCGCTGTCGGGAAAAACGTTCAGCAGCAGGTTGGACGACGGGCAGACGTCGAGGCAGACGTCGGCCTCGCCCAAGCGGTCGATTAGCGCCTCGTCCTCGATCGCCAGGACGCCGTGCAGGATCCGCGCCGCACCCAGATGGTCCATGGCGTCGCGCACCGAGGCCGCGCCGCCATCGGGCCAGGGCGCGATCTCGCCCGCATGCGGGGCGGAAATCAGGCCGGCCTCGTCGCGCGCGAGACGGAAGGCGTCCGCGAAGGGTTCGGGCGGAAAGCCTTCCTCGTTGCCGTGCAGGCCGAAGGCGACGATCCCGGCGTGCCGGCCGGCGTGCGAGGGCATGCCGCTCGCGATCATGTGGCGGCCGGAACGGACCAAATCGACCGTGACGCGGGCGCGCTCCATCCCCTCTTCCGGCGGGCGGCTGCGGTCGATGGCGGACAGCCAGCCGATGCCGACGCCGGTCGCCCTGCTGGCCGCCGCCGCGGCCTCCAATGCGAATTCCCAGCCCTCCTCCTGGCTGGAGAAGAGGGACGGCCGGCCGTCGGCGCGGGGGACGGAAAAGCGCTCGGCATCGAAGGCCGGTTCGATCCACCAGGCGCCATGCGCCGCCGCGTCCTCCGCCACCTCCAGGATCAGCCTGGCGAGATCCTCGCGCTCGACCAGGCACCGGCCGGCCGCGAAATAGGTCTCGACGAAACCGAGGAAGTTGTCGAAGTGCTGGCCGCGGGTATCGGGCGGGATCGGCACGCCATGGTGCACGCAGAGTTCCTCCAGCGTCTCGCGCCGCATCGCGCCCTCCAGATGGAGGTGCAGGTGGGCTTTCGGCAGGGCGCGGAGATCGCGGGTTGCGGACATCGCTCGTTCCTCAGGCCAAAAACGGGTCGAGCCGGTCGAAGGCCTCGACCAGCCGGTCACGGCTCTGAGCGTAGCAAAGACGGATGAAGCCTTCACTCTCCGGCCCGAAGGCGGCGCCGGGGGCCAGGCCGACCTTGGTCTCGCGCACGACATCGGTACACCAGGCCAGGCTGTCGGTCATGCCCTCGACGGCGAAGAAGCCGTAGAAGGCACCCTCCGGCTCGGCCAGCCTCACGCGGGGATGGGCGCGCAGGCGCTGGACGGTGATGTCGCGAAGCTCCGCGTAGCGGCGGACCAGTTCGGTGACGTAGGGCTCACCCTCGCGGATCGCGGTGACGCCGGCCACCTGGCTGAACTCGGCGGGGCAGGAATAGTGGAACTCGATGCACTTCTCGAGCACGGGGCCGAGGCTCGCCGGGGCCACCAACCAGCCGAGCCGCCAGCCGGTCATGCACCAGGACTTCGAGAAGCTGTTGATGGCGATGACCTTGTCCTCGGGTTCGGCGATATCGACGAGCGAGGGCGCGGCGCGGCTGCCGTCGTAGATCAGCCGGGCATAGACCTCGTCGGAGATCACCCAGATGTCGCGCGCGCGGCAGAAATCGAGGATGGTTTGCAGGATCTCCCGGCTCGCCACCCAGCCGGTGGGATTGGAGGGCGAGTTGATCATGATCGCCCGGGTCCGCCCGTCCACCTGATCGAACAGCTCGTCCATGTCGAGGCGCCAGCCCTGATTGCCGAGACGCAGGCCGACGAAGCGGGGCTCGCCGCTCATCAGTCGCACGGTCTGGATCAGGTTCGGCCAGATCGGTCCGACGACGACGACGTTGTCCCCGGGGTTGGTCAGCACCTGCTGTACGAGGTTGACCCCGCTCATGCCGGACGCGGTGACGCTGATCCGCTCGAAATCGACATCGCGGCCGTGCAGGTCGGTCATGTATTCCGAGATCGCCACGCGCAACTCGTCGATGCCGCGATTCTCCGTATAGAAGGTCCGCCCGTCGGCGAGCGCCCGGGCCGCCGCCTGGTTGATGAAATCCGGCGTCGGCTGGTCCGGCTCCCCGTACCAGAGCGCGATGATGTCCTCGATCCCCATCGCCGCGTTGGCGACGTCGCGGATCTTGGACGAGGTCAACGCCTCCACCTCGGCCCGCGCGCCAAGGGGGCCGGACTGCTTCATATCCACATTCATTCGTCTTACGCCTTCTTCGCTACCCGCGGGCGCTATCCCTCTTGGTTAAGGGAATGTCAAGATCCGCACCGCACACTCGGCGCCCTATCGGTAACCCGAGGGCTTTCATGCAGCTTCTCACGCAACTGCTCTTCCTGGTCAGCTACGCCGTCCTCGCCGCCGCCGTCGCGCTCGTCCTGCCGAGTGCCCAGCCGGGTATCGACGCCATGACCGGGTATATCATCGGCGTCGCGGTATTTCTCGCGTCAGCCCTCCTGCACGAGAACATCGCACGGCGTCGCGCGACCCGGGAACTCGGCGAGACCATTCGCCGGGCCTGGAACGCGCAATCCGCCGACCTCGACGCCCTGCAGAATGCCCGCCAGGAGATCGCCGCCGAGATCGCCGATCTGCACCGAGACGTGCGGGAGATCGAGGCCCGCGTCGGCCAAGGCGCCGGGCAGGCCGTGATCACGGAGATGCGGGTCCTCCAGGACCAGCTGAGCCAGCTGGCGGTCGCCCGCGGCGATGTCGAGCATGCCGTCGCCCAGCCCCTGGCCGCCACGGGCGGCGGCCGCTCGCGCACAACGCTGCAGGTCGTGCCGAGCGCTGCCACGCCGCTCGGCCCCGACGAGATCCTCGATACCATCCGTTCGGCGTTGCGCGACAACCGGATCGATCTCTATCTCCAGCCGATCGTCAGCCTGCCGCAGCGCAAGCTGCGCTTTCACGAGGCTTTCTCCCGGCTGCGCACGCCGTCGGGCGACATCATCGGGCCCGAGGACTATCTCGACATCGCCTGCGCCGAGGGCCTGGTCAGCACGATCGACAACCTGCTGCTGTTCCGCTGCGTTCAGCTCGCCCGCAAGATCAAGCGGCGGCGCCGCGGCGGCCCGCTCTTCATCAACGTGTCGACCCACACGTTGGCCGACGACGACTTCATCACCGAGTTCGTGCTGTATCTCGAAGGGCACGCGGACCTGGCCGACCACCTGATCTTCGAGCTCAGCCAGGCGGACCTGCTGAGCCACGGCGACCGGGTCCAGGTCTGTCTCGACCGGCTGGCGGAACTCGGCTTCGGCTTTTCGATGGACCGGGTGCACGATCTCGGCATCGACTTCGACGCGCTGCCGCGGCGCCATGTGAAGTTCGTCAAGGTCTCGTCCGACCTGCTGTTGGGCGACGGCCGTGCGAGCGGCGCGGTGCTGCACCCGGCCGACTTCAAGGAAGCCCTCCAGCGCAACAACATCGACCTGATCGCCGATCACATCGAGGACGAGCGCGAGGTGGTCGAGCTGCTCGACTACGCCCTTGATTTCGGCCAGGGCTACCTCTTCGGGCCCCCTCGCCCGGCGCGGGAGGATTAGACCGGCATCGCCCGCCCATAGAAACGCCGGCGATCGGCGTCCGAGAACACGACATTCTCCCGCTCCACGAAGCTCAACACCGAGATCAGGCGCGTGGGCGCCGCCGTCACCGGCGTTACCCGGTGGGCCGAGCGATAGCCGGCGAAGACGTTCAAGGTTCCGGGCGCCAGCGGCACGACGGCGACGTCGGGATCATCGCCTGCCAGCAGGCGGGCGATGCCGGCGCGATTGTCGTCGCCCGGCCCGCGCAGATTGCGGCGATATTCGAAGGCGCCGCCGGCCCCCGCCGCGCGCAGCAGCAAGGTCACCGAAAAATCCGCCCGGTCGAAATGCCAGCCGAGACCGTCGCCCGCCTCGTAGCGCATCGCATTGAGGCAGGCGAGCGGATCGGCCATGGGCCGCAGTGCCGGCTTGTCGAACAAGCGGGCGAGAAAACCGGCGAGCGCGGGCCAGCGATAGACGCGATCGAGCACTCCGCCCGCCAGCCGGTCCCCGGCCAGCGTCCAGCTCGTGGTCAGGCCCGTATGTGCAGTCGCCGGCGTGCCGTCGTCCTCGTCCGAGAAATAGATGTTGTGCCGCGCCTCGTGTCGATGGGCGCCCGTCGATACGGCCGTCTCGACCTCGCTCACCGCGCGGTCCACCGCATCGGGGCGAAGGAAGCCGTCGAGATTGAAGCTCCCGGCCTCGGCCATGGCGTGGCGCCCGCGCGCCAGCAGCGCGCGCCAGCCCTCGCCCTCGGTATCGTCGAGCGGATAGCGCGCGGTGTCGACCAGCCGATTGATATCCGGGCCGTCCATGGCGCTACTCCGCCGCCCGCCGGCCGCGTGCCTGCGCGACATGGGCGTTGAAGCGCGGCATGACCTCTTCGGCCAGCAGCCGCATGGAGCGTTGCCAGAACGCCGGGCGGTCCCAGTCGTGGCCGACCATCAACAAGGTCCCGAAATCGCCGAGGTCGTCGTGCATCGCCACCAGCTTGTCCAGCACGGTGTCGGGCGAGCCCCAGGTGATCATCGAACGCGCGATCGCCTCGACCGTCGTCTCCTCGTCGCTCATCGCGACGTCGGGTTTGAGAAAGTCGAGCACGCCGCGATGCGTATAGAGGGTGCGGAAATAGCGGAAGTAGAAGTGCGGCGCGCTCTCGGTGTCGGCCAGATACTCGTCGGCCTCTCCGTCGCTGTCCGTCACCAGGATCGAGCGGGCGACCCGCCACAGCCCACGGTCCGGCGCGCCGCCGACTTCGGCCACGCCCTCGGCATAGGCGTCCCAGTGGCTCGCGACATAGCGCGGCTGCACGAAGTTGGCGGAGACGGGCCACCAGCCGCGCCGCCCGGCTTCCCGCGCACTCGCCGAGTTGGGTGTCACGACCGACAGCAGGATCGGCGGATGGGGTTGCTGCTTCGGCTTCAGCATCTGGCCGATGCCGAGGCCATCGAAAACAAAATCCTCGATTCTGACCGGCCAGTGCTTGCCGGGAATGTCGTAGGGCGGGTCCTGGCGCCAGATCTCCAGGATGGTCTGGATCGACTCCTGCATCATCTCGTCGCGCTCGGCCCGCTCGTGGAGGCCCATCAGCTCGAAGTCACTGCCGAGGCCGCCCGGGCCGATGCCCATCAGATAACGCCCACCCGACAGGTGATCGAGCATCGCCACCTCCGCCGCGACCACGGCCGGGTGCTTTTGCGGCAGGTTGAGGACGCCGGTGGCGAACTTGATGTCCCGGGTGGCGTGCGCGAGGCTGGCGAAGAACATCAAGGGCGAGGGCACCGGCTCGGCGGTGGAGGTGAAATGCTCACCGCACCAGGCCTCCGAGAAGCCGAGCCGGTCGGCCAGGATTACCGCCTGGCGATCCTCCTCCAGCACCGCGCCGAGGTCCCGCGTCGGCGGATGCAGCGGCATCATGAACATCCCGAGCTTCACGGTCATCGCAGGCCCTCCCGAAGCATCCCGTCGCACCCGGCCGATTATATCGCATGCCCGTCCCGCGCCGAAGCCGCCGTCCCTCAGTCCTCGAGCACGATCGGCGCCGGCGGCGTCTTGCCGGCGATGAGGTCGGCGGCCTTCTCGCCGATCATGATGGTCGGCGCGTTGGTGTTGGAGGACGGCATGGTCGGCATGATCGAGGCGTCGGCGACGCGCAGGCCGTCGATGCCACGCACGCAGAGCGTATCGTCGACCACCGCCTGGGGATCGCTCGCCGGGCCCATGCGACAGGTCCCCATCAGATGGAACCCGGTGGTCCCGCGCGCCTTGGTCAGCTCCCACAGCGCGTCGTCGTTTTCGACGTCGAGGGCGGGCGTGTGGTCCGCATCGTAGTACCGCGCCATCTCGGGCGAGCGCAGAATACGCTGGCCCAGGCGGATGGCGGCGAACAGCACCTGGCGGTCGGACTCTTCGGCCACATAGTTCGGCTGGATCAGCGGCTTTTCCCGCGGGTCGGCGGAGCGGGCACGCACCCAGCCCCGGCTGTCGGGGCGCTGCTGCCAGGCGGCGATGGAGACGCCCGGATGGTCGTCGAGCGTATTCTGCACGCCGTCCTTGTAGCTCGCGGGCGTGAAGCTCACCTGGATATCGCCGTTCTCCAGCGCCGGATGACTGCGCCAGAAGACATAGACCAGGGTCGGCGAGAGCGAGAGGATGCTCGGCCGCCCGGCCAGGTATTTGAGGACCTCACCGGCGAGCGGCAGGCCGCGGCTGAGTTCGTTGATGGTGTTCGTGTTCTTCACCCGGGCGGTCATGCGAACGGCATAGTGATCGCGCAGGTTCTCGCCGACGCCGGGCAGGTCGGCCACGACGTCGACGCCGATATCGCGCAGCAGCCGGCCCGGGCCGATGCCGGAAAGCTGGAGGAGTTGCGGCGAATTCACCGTGCCGCCGCACAGCACGACCTCGCGCCGGGCCCGCACCTCGACCGGCCGGCCGTCGACCAGATAGCGCACGCCGACGGCCCGGCCCTCCTCGATCAGGATCTTCGAGGCGTGCGCGTGGGTGCGGATATCGACGTTCGCCCGGCCGCGATGCGCATGCAGGAAGGCGCGGTAGGACGAAACCCGGCGGTTGCGGTGAATGATCCGCTGGGTATAGCTGACGCCGTCCTGCCGGACGCCGTTGTAGTCGGGGTTGCGCGGAATGCCGAGGCCGACGGCGCCGGCGATGAAGGCTTCGCAAAGCGGATGCGACCAGTCGATATCGGTCACCACGAGGCCGCCGTCCCGCCCCCTCACCCGCTCGTCCGCCGGGCCGACCCGGCGCTCCGCCCGCTTGAAATAGGGCAGGACGTCCGCGTGACCCCAGCCCCGGTTGCCGAGCTGGGCCCAGGTATCGTAGTCGCCGCTCTGTCCCCGGCTGTAGATATGGCCGTTGATCGAGGAGGAGCCACCGAGCGTCTTGCCGCGCGGCGCGTCGACGATGCGCCCCCCGGTCGCCGGGCCGGGTTCGCTCTCGTACATCCAGTTGAGGTTCGGATTGACGAAGGTCTTCATGAACCCCGCCGGCACGTGGATGAAGAGGTTGCGGTCCGGCGGCCCCGCCTCCAGCACGCAGAGCGACGTCGCCGCGTCCGCCGCCAACCGCCCGGCGATCACCGAGCCTGCGGACCCGGCGCCGACGATGACATAGTCGAAGGTATCGCTCATGCGCGCGCCGCTCCCTGCCGAAAGGCCGGGCCGGATCGCACCGGCCGGCAACCGCGCCAGCCTATCGCATCGCGCCCCTGGTCGCGAAAGCCCGGGACATGGCACAATCCGCCCCTCCCCTCGGCGCCGCCGCGCCGGGCCTCCCCAGCACGAGGAGCTTCGCGCAATCATGGCCGAGCAGAGTCACGCGTCTTCGCCCCTTCTCGACGGCATCCGCGTCCTGGATGTCGCGACCTGGATCGCCGGTCCGGCGGCGGCGACGATCCTCGCCGACTTCGGCGCCGAGGTGATCAAGATCGAGACCCTGACGGGCGACCCCTACCGCACCCTGGTCGAGGCGCCCGGCTATCCGCAGACCGAGGACAACTATGCCTGGATGGTCGCCTCGCGGAACAAACGTTCCCTTGCCCTCGACCTCGCCAGTACGGAGGGGCGGGAGATCTTGCACCGGCTGGTCGCCAGGACCGACGTCTTCGTCACCAACTTCCCCTTCCCCGTGCGCGGCCGGCTCGGCATCCGGCACGAGGACCTGGCGCCGCTGAACGCGCGGATGATCTACGCCTCCCTCACCGCTTACGGCGAGGCGGGGGAGGAGGCGGATCGGCCGGGCTTCGATTCGACCGCCTGGTGGGCGCGCACGGGCATGATGGACATGGTACGCGATACCCAGGACACCACGCCCAGCCGCTCGATCCCCGGCATGGGCGACCATCCGACGGCAACAGCGCTGTTCGGCGCGATCATGACCGGCCTCTACCGGCGCGAACGCACCGGGCTCGGCGGCCACGTCTCGACCTCGCTGCTGCAGAACGGCCTCTGGTCGAACGCCATCTTCGCCCAAGCGGCGCTGCTCGGCGCCGAGGTCGAGCATCGCCCGCCACGCGATACGTCGAGAAATGCGCTCGCCAATCACTACCGCTGCGGCGACGGGCGCTGGTTCATCCTGGCGATGCCGCGCCAGGACCACCTCTGGCCGAAGCTCTGCGAGTCGCTCGACCGGCCGGACCTGACAGACGATCCCCGCTTCGCCAGCCGCGAGGCCCGCTTCGACAACGGCGACGAGCTGCGGGGGCTGATCGATACGCTGTGCGCCGGGCTCGACAGCACGGTGCTGCTGCCCCGCCTGCGCGAACACCGCATCCCGCACGGCGTCGTCGCCCGCACGGGCGACGTGGCGGCCGACCGGCAGGCCCGCGATTCGGGCGCCGTCGTGCCCTACGACGTGCCGGACTCGGACGCCGAATGGCTGATCTCGAGCCCCATCACCATCCAGGACGAGGCGAAAGTCCCGCCCCGTCCGGCGCCGGGCATCGGCGAGCACAGCGCCGAAGTGCTGGCCGAATGTGGCTACGACGCAGCCGCGATCGACGCGCTGCGCGAACGGGGCGTGATCGGCTGAAGCGGCGGGCCGAGCGGGATACGGCCAAATGGTGGCATCGCAACAGCGGCTCTACGTCCTCAGGGATCCACGTCCATAGTCGGGGGCGGGAGGGCGGCTTCCCAGTGGCGTGCGTTGATCGCAGTCAATGATCCAGGGCTGAAACTTCGTCACCTTGAGACATGAGGTCGCCACAAAAAGAGCGAGCCCTGAGACGATGAACAATCGATACGCTACGCTCCTCGCCACTATCGAAACGGCTACGGGCAATACCTAGCGCTCGACAAAGAAATTGCCATATCATGGGAAGACAGCCTGGAAGATGGCCATCCCAAACCATATCCGGGACGTCATAGTTGACCTTGTCCACACACTCGACTGAGTTCGAATGAACCAATGATGGGGATCCGCAGCGAGTTCCGGGGACATGGCGTCATCCCCATGCTCGACGCCATTGCCTGCCCCGGCAAATGCAAAGGATTAACCTTGTTGGCAATTCCTCATGGAATTCGTAAAGAATGCCGCGACTTCATTGACGAAAATCGTGTTGAATCGGTGCCTGTCGAAACCAGGTGGATCGGTGACTAGTTCACGCGGCAATACACTCTCCAGAGCAGCGGGGAACGGTGCAAGAAAAGCATAGTGGCCGGCACCCTCCACCAATCGTTCGGAAAGAGAGCGAACTTGATCGCCATCTGACAACGCATTGGCCAATCGCTGAGCATTTGCCGAGCCAGACAGAACATCCTCTTCGCTCGGTCGGGCAATTACGACCTCCTGAACCTTCAGACCTGCTAACTCTTCGTCTCTGTAGAATGCGGTCACCGGGTCAGCAAAATAAGCAGCGCACACTATTGGCGCGTTATCTCGAGGCACTTGGGTTTGACGATCCGCATCCCCGGCCAATTCGAACGTCCGCACAACGCGGCAGAGTGGGTCGTCTCGAAAACGGCGGCAATGTTCGGCGGGCTGCGCCAATTCCGGAGAGCCGCCGAGCAAACCTATGATCGCATGACCGCCAAGCGAAAAGCCAAATACCCCTAACCGCCGTGGATCGATCGCGGCCGCCCAAATGTCAGATGTGATCAAGGCGCGAAGTGTAGCGCTGAGATGTTCGGGCCGGTCAAGGACTGCTTTCCCGGTTTCGAAGCCGCTCCGATCCTCAAAATTGTCCCCTGGATGAAGCGGCGCAGCAACTATGAACCCCTCAAGCGCAAGCGCGGCAGCGACATTCCGATGGCCAAGGTCGCTTCCACCCGTCCCATGAGAGAGAAGCACTACACCATGTCGCCCTGGTGCAATCTCAGCATCGCGGGTGCCGGCCATTGCAAACGGTCCGATTTCGAAGCCATTTCCCTTCACTGAAGATGGATACCAGATCGATACCCGCATTTCGGATCCATGCCAATCCGCTTGCAATTGGCTGAAACCTACCCCGTAGCTCCCGCCAGGCAGTGCCGCCGAGGGCAAACAAATCAGTAGGAACGCGATTAGCCCGCTTCTCAAAGGCTCTCTCCGTTTTTCGGCACTGGCAACAATGAGGGTCCAACTGCCCCTTTGACCCTTGCTCCACTTTGGCTGATTAGCCTGCCATGCCGCAAGTGTTCGCGCAATTTCTGAGGCTGCTATCGAGCGACCAGAATCAAACAACGAGCAATTTTGCCAGATGCTAATTGAGGAAATTACATTGTTGCTCGACCTGTGGATAACCCGATAACGCGGCGGGAATCTCGACCCTCTCCAAATCCGGCCGGTTTTGCACCCCCCGGCGAAACATGCTTTCCTGGCATTGGAGGCGTGAATCACGGAGATTTCGCGTGTTTTCAGTTCGTTGGTTCCGCACGGCCCTGGTGGCCGGCTCGCTATTGCTGTCCGCCGGCCTCGCGCAAAGCGAAGAGCCGCGCGGTGTCGTCAGTTTCATGAACGATAACGACGTCTATACCGGCACCGACGGCGACTATTCGAACGGCATGCAGTTCACCTATCTCTCGCCCGTGCTGGCGGAGGCGGGCGCGGCGGCGGACGGCGGCACGCATCCCGCGCGCTGGGTGGCGGATCGGCTGCCGGTCTTCGATCGCCCGGGCCATCTGCGCTGGGGACTCAGCCTCGGGCATGCCATCTTTACGCCCGGCAATACCTTCACGCGGTTCCGCGTCACCAACGACCGGCCGTATGCCGGCTGGCTCTATCTCGGCCTCTCGCTGACGCGGGCCGACGACGACGGCAGCGGTGACGGCAGCGGTGACGGCGACCGGGCGATGGCGGGGTGATGGACAACCTCACCCTCGATCTCGGCGTCATCGGCCCGCTGGCCCAGGGGGAGCGGGTGCAGAACGATTGGCACACGCTGATCGGCGATCCCGAAACCAACGGCTGGCGCCATCAGCTGGCCAACGAGCCCGGCCTCAACTTGGCCTACCAGCGGCTGTGGCGATTGACCTTCGACGACATGCCGTTGGGCGGCCTCGAGGTCGACGTGATGCCGCGCCTCGGCGGTGCCATCGGCAATGTGGCGACGAACCTGATGCTCGGCGGCAGCCTCAGGATCGGGCGCGGCCTGGATTACGACTTCGGCCCGCCCCGGATCGGGCAGAGCGCCGTCGGTCGCAACCACTTCAAAGCACGGGATCGGATCGGCTGGCACCTGTTCGCCGATGTCGAGGGACGGGTCGTCGGCCGCGACATCTTCCTGGACGGTAACAGCTTCGGCGGCGGCCACTCCCTGCATAGCCATCCCTTCGTCGCCGAGGCGCGCTTCGGTGCCGCGCTGACCTGGCGCTGGTTCCGCCTGAGCTTCTCGCACGTCTATCTCTCGCCGCAGTTCGAGGGCGGGCCGTCCCACCGCTTCGGCGCCATCACCTTATCTTTCAGCGTTCCCTTCTAAGGCCTTGTCATTCCTCTGAAAGGAAGGCGCGTACGAGCGCACGAGCACCGACCGTGGGGGCGAGGCTGCCGGCGGTGACCTCCGCCTCGATACGGGCGCGCTCGGCCGTCATGGCGTCGGTCGTCGTGAGGCGGGACAGCAGTTCTGCCTCCACCTCACGCCAGAGCCAGTGACGGGCCTGTTCGGCGCGGCAGGCGGCGAGAGTCCCGTCGGCGGCGAGCGCCGCGTGCTGCCGCGCCACCGCCTCGGCGACGGCGTCTATCCCGCGCCCCTGATGGGCCGAGGTCATCAGGGTTTCCGCCGTCCAGCAGGCATGCTTGGGCCGCATCAGCCCCAGCGCCGCCCGGTAGTCCGCCACGGCGTGGCGCGCCGCCCCTTCGAGCGCGCCGTCCGCCTTGGTGACGACGACCAGGTCGGCCAGTTCCATGACCCCACGCTTGATGCCCTGCAACTCGTCCCCGCCGCCGGGCGCGGCGAGCAGGAGGAAGCAATCGACCATTTCGTCGACGGCGTATTCCGATTGGCCGACGCCGACGGTCTCGACCAGTACCCGGTCGAAGCCCGCCGCCTCGGCCAGCAGCATCGCTTCCCGCGTGCGCCGGGCGACGCCGCCGAGGGACCCGGCGGCCGGCGTCGGGCGAATGAAGGCGTTCGGGTCCCGGCTCAGCGCCGGCATCCGGGTCTTGTCGCCGAGGATCGAGCCGCCGGTGCGCGAAGAAGAGGGGTCGACCGCCAGCACCGCCACCTTGTGACCCTCACCCGTCAGGTGGCGGCCGAAGGCCTCGATGAAGCTGGACTTGCCGACGCCCGGCGCGCCGGAAATGCCGAGGCGAAGCGCCGCGCCCGTGCCCGCCATGACCCGGGCGAGCAACGCCTCGGTCGCCCGGCGATGGTCGGCGCGCGTCGACTCGGCCCGGGTGATGGCGCGCGCGAGCGCCCGCCGGTCGCCCGCCGTCAGCCGCATGGCCAGGTCCTCGATGTCGTCGTCGCTGCTCATCGCCCGGCAAGATAGCCGATGCGGCGACGGTGGGGCAGCGGATTTCACCTATACTGCGAGGGCAAGGACGACGGAGGGGTAACGGCATGGCAAGCGTGGCGGCGCCGAGCGGCGAGATCCATTGGCAGGCGCACGATATGACACCGCCCTGGCGGCGCGCGCCGGAGACGATCGTCTTCCATCACGGCATCGGCACGTCGGGCGGAATCTGGAGCGACTGGCTGCCGGTGCTGGCCGGGCGCTACCGCCTGGTGACCTTCGATCTGCCGGGTTTCGGCCGCTCGACAACGCCGGGCGAAGATCATCGCTGGACGCTGGACGGCATGCTGGCGGACCTGCTGGCGGTGGCGGACGCCGCGGGGGCGGCGCGCTTCCATCTGGTGGGCGAGTCGGCCGGCGGCACGCTCGCGCTGCATGCGGCCTTGCAGGCGCCGGACCGGTTGGCGAGCGTCACCGGCGTCTCCTGCACCCACCGGGGGGACGCCATCCAACGGGTCGGCGAGTGGTGGGAGCAGATCCCCGGCGCCACCCTCGCCGACTGGTCGGCGGAGATGATGCGCCTGCGCTTTCACGACGGCCGGGTGCCGGCGGACGCACTCGCCTGGTTCAAGGCGGAGCAGGACGCCGGCGACCCCCGCACCGTGCTCGCCATCGCCGAGATGCTGGTCGGCGCGGACATGACGGCACGGCTCGGCGAGATCGCCCTACCCGTCTTGCTGCTGGCCCCGGACGCAAGCCCTTTCGTCGCCCCGCCGATCGCCGCCGAGCTGCACGCCCTGCTTCCCGACGCGGAGCTGCGCATCTTTCCCCATGCCCGCCACGGCCTGGCGTTTTCCCATGGCCGGGAGGCGGCGGCGACCCTATATGAGTTTCTCGCCCGCCGCGGAGAGGAGGACCGCCCATGAAGATCACCGGCATCAATCATCTGGCCTTCATCACCGACGACATGGAGAAGACCATCCGCTACTACCGCGACCTGTTGGGCATGACGCTCGAGGCCGGGGTCGGCCACGACGGCTTCCGGCATTACTTCTTCCGCGCCGGCAACACGCAGATCGCCTTCTTCGAATACGACGGCGCGAGCCCGATGGCGCGCAAAGGCCACGGCGTGATGACCAGCCTGCCGCTCGGCTTCGACCACCTCTCGTTCCAGGTCGAAAGCCGGGAAGACCTCTTCGCGCTGAAGGACCTGTTGGAGGGCGCCGGCTTCGAGGTCTCCCCCGCCGTCGACCACGGCACCATCTGGTCGATCTATTTCTTCGATCCCAACAACATCCCGCTGGAGGCGAGCTGGACCCTGGTCGATATCGTCCAGCCGCCGGCGATGGCCGAAACCGATCCGCTGCCCATCGTCGCCGAGGGCGCGGCGCCGCAGCCGGGCCACTGGCCGGCGCCGACGACGCGCACGCCGGAAGCCGCCATGGTCGCGCACGCCGGTAACGGCCATCCCATGCGCCAGGCCTTGCTGAACGAAGGCCGCGGCAGCCTGACGGCGGATGCGGAAGCGGTGCTCGGGCCCGCACAGGCGGCCGAGTAGTCTCGCGCGACGGCCCATAGATCCCGGCGGACGTCCGGGCTAGCATGCGCGCCCAAGTCACGAAACAGGTGAAGGGGCCGGCATGAGTGAAGCGCCCAACAACGATCCGGTCGACGTGCTGATCATCGGCGCCGGTGCCTCCGGTGCGGCGATCGCCTGGAGCCTGACGGAAACGCGCATGCGGATCCTCTGTCTCGAACAGGGCGACTGGATGACGCCGTCGCGCTATCCGACGACACAGGTGGATTACGAGGCCGCGCAGTTCGGCGCCTTCAACGTCAACCCCAACGTGCGCGGCCTGGACAACGACTATCCGGTCAACACCGCCGATTCACCCATCGACGTGTTGAACTACAACGCCGTCGGCGGCAGCACGATCGTCTATGCGGCGCACTTCCCCCGCCTGCATCCCTCCGATTTCCGGGTCCGGAGCCTGGACGGTGTGGCCGACGACTGGCCGATCAGCTACGACGATCTCGACCCCTTCTTCGCGCAGAACGACCGGGTCATGGGCGTCTCCGGCCTCGCGGGCGATCCGATGTATCCGCCGAAGGACCCGCCCCTGCCCCCGCTGCCGCTCGGCCGCGTCGGTGAAGTCGTCGCCGGCGGCTTCGACAAGCTCGGCTGGCACTGGTGGCCCTCCGACGCGGCGATCCTCTCGCAGCCCTACGACGGGCGCGACAAATGCCTGAACCTCAATCCCTGCTCGTCCGGCTGCTCGCAAGGCGCCAAGGCGAGCGTCGACATCACCTACTGGCCACAGGCGATCCGCAGCGGCGTCGAGCTCAAGACCCGATGCCGGGTCCGGGAGATCACCCTCGACGAAGACGGCATGGCGAACGGCGCGATCTATTACGACGCCGAGGGGCGGGAGTGTTTCCAGAAGGCGGAAGTCGTGATCATGGCCTGCAACGGCGTCGGCACGCCGCGCATCCTGCTGAATTCGACCTCGTCGCGGTTTCCCGACGGCCTCGCCAACCGCAGCGGCCTCGTCGGCCGGAACCTGATGTTCCACCCCGTCGCCTATATCCGGGGCATCTTCGAGGAACGCCTGGACACCCATCGGGGACCGCAGGGGACCTGCATCCTGAGCAAGGAATTCTACGAAACCGACACCTCGCGCGGTTTCGTGCGCGGCTACGACATGCAGGTCGTGCGCGGCAACGCCGGACCGCTGGTGACCGCCCTGCAGGGCCACCACACCGGCCAAATTCCCTGGGGCCCCGGGCACCACGAGGCGTTCCGCCAGCGCTTCGACCACTCCGCCAGCATGGTGGTGATGGCCGAGGACCTGCCGGAGGCGCACAACCGGGTCACCCTCGACCCCGAACTCGTGGATTCCAACGGCATCCCGGCGCCGAAGGTCTCCTACACGCTCAGCGACAACAGCCGCCGGATCCTGGAGCACGGCCTGGCGCGCGGCGAGGAGGTGATGCGGGCGGCCGGTGCGACCGAGGTGGAGAAGACCGATCTGCTGCGCGCCTCGGGCTGGCACCTGCTCGGCACCGCGCGGATGGGCGACGACCCGGAACGCTCCGTGGTCAACTCATGGGGCCGCGCGCACGACGTCCGCAATCTCTTCGTCGTCGACGGCTCCCTCTTCGTCACCGCGGGCGGCGTCAATCCGACGAGCACCATTCAGGCGCTCGCCCTCTATATCGGCGATCGGATGAAGAAGAACCTCGCCAACCTGTTCGACGATTGAGCCGGCCCGGCCCGGCCCGGGGAAAAGGAGATCCGAGCGATGGATGAAGCTTCGAGCCGGCGCCTCCGCGCGCTCCTGGACACGATCTTGCCGGCGAGTGACGACGGCCGCATGCCGAGCGCGGCGGAGCTGGATTTTTCAGCCTACCTGGAAACACAGGCCGCGGACTTCCAACCGGTACTGGCGGACATCATGTCGCGCTTCGAGGACGGCTTTGCCGAGCAGCCGCTGGCCGCCCGGGTCGAGCGCGCGCGCGAGGTCGCGAGCGCGGACAGCCGGGCCTTCAACAAGCTCGTCTTCCACATTTACGATTGCTACTACCAGAACCCCCTGGTGCGCGGCCTGATCGGCACCCATCCCGCGCCGATCTTCCCCACCGGCAACGAAATCCCGGCGGGCGACCTCACGTCTCTCGCCGCCGTGCAGGCCCGGGGCAAGGGATACCGGCGCTAAATCGACAGGTCTTTCGTGTTGTAGTCGGTGATGACCCGCCGGACGGTTTCGGGGGTCCAGCGATAGTCGTCTTCCCGGCCGACGAAGGGCTGGTAGGCGAAGCGGCGCTCGTCCGCGAAGTGACGGGCGCGGGCATCGATCGCCACCTGGACGACGGCGGAACGTTCGAAGATCCGCGCCGCGTCGTAGACCGCGCCCGTCTTCACGCTCAACACGCCCGCCTGGCCCAACACCGAGGCCCGGCGGTGGAACCCGAAGGTGAGCGAGATCCTCTGGTGCGGCGAGGTATTGGCGAAGGAGCCGTGCAGCATCTGCCGATTGACGATGGTGACGTCGCCGGGCTTGCACAGCAACGGCACCGCGTCGGGCAGGCACTCGTTCCCGCCGTTCCGCGCGATTCGTGCCTTGATGTCGATGCGGCCTTCCCGGTGGCTCCCCGGCACGACCCACAGGCAGTTGGCCGGCGTCGTCTCGTAGAGCTGGACCTGGAAGTTGAAGCCGTGGATCTCCTCGTCCCAGTTCGCCGCGTCCCAGTGGGTGACGCCGTCCTGGTGCCAGGCGACGGAACCACCGAGGCCCGCGTGCTTGACGAAGATCGTGTCGGTGAAGGGCGTGAAGTCGGGCCCGTTGATCGTCGCCGCCACGGCCAGCAGCTTAGGATGCCCATAGACGCGCAGGCACGCGTCCGACGCGTGGCACATGCCCCACATGATGTGCACGACCTGCTCCGGCGCGTCGGCCTCCGGTTCGGGCTGGGTCATCTGGTGCGGATGGCGACCGCCGAGTTCCCGGGTGCCGCCCCAGGGGTCCGACAGCGGCTTGATGAAGATGTAAGGCGCCTTCGCGAGGTCGCGGCCGTAGGCGGGCCGGCCCTTCGCATCGAGCGATGCGCCCGGCTGCGCCGGCGCGCGTTCCAGCATGTCCGCGACGCCCGCGCGCAGGTCCTCGATCTCGCCCGCCCCGACCACGTCTTCGAAGACGTAGAAGCCACGGTTGCGATAGGCTTCGCGGATCGACGCCTCGAGCCGGCCCTCGCCATCGAGCACCAGCGGCCCCTTGTTGGCGATGGCCTCCGCCCGGGCCGCGCCGTCGGCGCAGTAGGCGGCCATCCGCGAAGCGTAATCGGCGCGTGTCGGTTGGGGCGCGTCGTTCATGGGGAGCCTCCCGATCTGCATTCCATGCCTGAAGCGAAAATCTAGCATGGGGCACGAACGAAGGGTCAACGATATGATGAGGCGCCCGCCCGCGACTGAAACAAGGAACGCCCTTTGAGCATCCGCCTCGGCTATTTCTATCCCAATGCACGGAGCGTGCACGCGCTCTCCGGCGCCATCGCTGCCCGCAATGGCGACATCGGCGACCTGGAGACCCATGTCGCGATGGCCCGCGCCGCCGAAGAGGTCGGTTTCGACTATCTTTTCATGATGGATGCCTGGGCGCCCTTCGGGCCGGAAAGCACGGCGGGCGAGGTCATGAACCCGATGCTGCTGGCACCAATCCTGGCCGCGGCGATGTTCTCCGCCACCCGCCGGATCCGTTTCATCACGACCATCCACACCTCCTGGTTCCACCCGCTGCAGATCGCCCGCATCGGCGCGGCGCTCGACACGTTGAGTGGCGGACGCTGGGGCATGAACGTCGTCTCCGGCGACGGCTTCGCCTCCAAAATCGAGGGCGCGCCGCCGAACGCGCTCGATCACGATGCGCGCTACGGCCGGGCGGCCGAGACCGTCGAAATCCTGACCCAGGCCTGGTCCACCGGCCGCGTCGACTTCGCGGGCGAACATTTCACCATTCGCGGCGAGATCACCGGTCCCGGGACGGTGCAGCAGCCCCGCCCCTACCTCGTCGGCGCGGGCGCGTCGTCAGCGGGGATCGGTTTTTCCGGCCGTTATGCCGATTTGGTGTTCATCCCCGGGCGAACGCCGCTGGCCGATTGCCGCCGGCGCCTCGACGCCATCCGGGCGACGGCGAGCGCGCATGGCCGGCCGGCGGGCAGCGTGGCCATGCAGATGCATGCGAGCGTCATCGTGCGTGAAACGGCGGCGGAGGCGGAGGCGAAATCGCAGCGGCTCGAGGAGGCCGTCGACCTCGCCATTGTCGCCGAATACTTGAACAGCGTGCGGGGCAGCATTTCGACCTACGACGATATCTACGCGCAGATGGGCGATCTGGAGATGCGCAAGATCGGCGCGGTCTCCGGCGCCCGGCGCCTGCATGGCGACGCCGAGCAGGTCGCCGACGAGATCGGCGACCTCGCGACCACCTACGGCTGCGACGGGATCGCAGTCACCCTGCCGGTCTGGTCGCCCGAGGAGATCCGTCGTTTCGGTGCGCTGCTACTGCCCGCGCTGGCGGCGCGCGGCCTTTGGAGTCATCCCCGGACCCGGGGATGGGCGTGGTAGCGGGTACGTGACATAATCGCGGCGATGTCGTCTTACGCGGCGGGATGGACAGCAGTAGGGTGAAAGAGCGATGACGGGACGAGGATTATCGCGTTGCCTGGGCTGGATCCTGGCCAGTCTGTTGCTCGGCGCCCTGAGCGGTTGTCATATCGCCGGGCACGTACATGAAAGGTCGCCCGGCGTTCCGCCGGGGCATGCACGCCATCACCATCACGACTATTTCTACTATCCCCACGCCGGCGTCTATTTCCACATCGTCTCGGGCCACTACTATTACCGCTCCGGCAGTCACTGGAAGCGCAGTCGGAAGCTACCCCGCCATATCCACCTCCATCGTCGCGCCCGGGTGCAGATCAACATCCGCGACGACAAGCCCTACCGTCATCACGACCGCCACCGTCGTGCCCATACACCGCGCCGCGACGTCAAACACGGCGAGAGGCACGATCGCGACGAGCGCCGCCACAATGCCGACCGTCATCGCGACCACCGGGAGCGCAAGGACGGACGTAAGGGCAGCCGAAAGGATGATCGCAAGGATCGTCGCCAGCGTCGTCGGGAGCGCCGGCAGTAGTCACGCGCCCGGGGCATTGCCCCGGGTATTTTGAACGACAACTCCGTTTTAATCGCAGGTTCGACAGCGAACCGGCAGAGAGGACACGCAATGCTCGATCACATCGGACAGATCCCGGCGCGCGCGGCAACCGAATTCGGCGACAAAGAAGCCCTCGTTTTCGAAGGACGTTCCTTCACCTTCTCGGATTTGAACGGCCTCGTCGAGCGCGCCGCCGGCGGTCTCGACAGTCTCGGGATCGGCCCGGGCGATGTCGTCACCCTATATGCCTCCAACTCGTGGGAGTGGGTCGTCAGCTATTTCGCCATCACCCGCATCGGCGCCGTCATCAACCCCGTCAATACGATGCTGACGCCGGCGGAGATCGAGTATGTCGTACAGGACTGCGGCGCCCGCGCCATCATCACCTCCGCCGACAAAGCCGCGGCTATCCTCGGCGTGAAGAACACCTCGAACGTCGCATCGATCCTATCCTTCGGCGAGGCTCCCGAGGGCGCCGTGTCGTTCGACGCGCTGCTGGCCGCCGATCTGCCGCCGCCGGGTCCGGTCGACGTCGCGCCGGAGGCCCTCTCGACCATCGGCTATACCTCCGGCACGACCGGCCACCCCAAGGGCGCGATGCAGTCGCACAAGGCGGTGATCTTCAACGGTGCCATGACCAGCCAAATGCATATGCGGGGCCCGGACGACGTCGTGGTGAGCGCGCTGCCCTGCCCCCATGTCTACGGCAATGTCCTGATGACGGGCATGATGATGCTCGGAACCAAGCTGGTCCTGCACAGGCTTTTCGACCCCGTCGCCGTCATGGACGACATCGCGGCGCATCGGGCGACGATCTTCGATGGTGTTCCGACCATGTACATGTTCATGCTGAACAGCCCGGCCTTCGCCGAGGCCGACCTCGGCAGCCTGAAGCGTTGCTATGTCGGCGGCCAGACCATGCCGGTCGCGACCATGCAGGCGGTCGAAGCGGGCTTCGGGGTGCCGCTCTACGAACTCTGGGGCATGACGGAAATCGCCGGCCTGGGCGCGACGCATCCGCTTTATGGCACCAACAAACACGGCTCCATCGGTTGCGCCATCCCCTACTGCGAGCTTCGCATGGCAGATGTGGACGATGCCGCTGTAACCGTGCCCCGCGGCGAGGTCGGCGAACTGATGGTGCGCGGTCCCATCGTGATGATGGGTTACTTCGGCGACGAAGCGAAAACGCGCGAAACCCTCGAACCCGACGGCTGGCTCCATTCCGGCGATCTCGGCACGATGGACGAGGACGGCTGCGTCTATATCGTCGATCGCAAGAAGGACATGATCCTGACCGGCGGCTACAACGTTTATCCGGCGGAAATCGAGCGGGTGCTCGCGGCGCATCCCGACGTGGCGCTTGCAGCAGTCGGCAAGCAGATGGACGAGATGAGGGGCGAGATCGCCAAGGCCTACATCGTCCTGAAGGACGGGGCGAACAGCAGCGAGCAGGACATGATCGACTTCTGCCGCAAATCGTTAGCCGCCTATAAATGTCCGCGCCTGGTGCAGTTCGTCGACGACGTGCCGAAGACCAGTACCGGCAAGATCATGCGGCGGGAACTCCACACCTTGGACGGCGAGGCGCAATAGGCCGGACGCCCAGCCGCGACCTTCCGGCGCCGTTCATCGCTTTTTCCCACCCCAGACATCGCTTTCCACAGCGGATCGCGCTAAAAGGGCCCGGCAAAACGCCTCCGCGAACCGGATCGGCCCCGACATTGTCCGGGTGCCCTGGTGCGCGGCCGGATATCCGACAGGTCTTCCATGACAAAGGAGGTCGACCAGTGACGAGACTGGGCCAAGATTCCCTGAAAACCCGCCGCACCCTCACCGTCGGCGGCGCCAGCTACGACTATTTCAGCCTCCAGGCCGCCGAGGCCGCCGGCATCGGCGATACCTCCGCCCTGCCGATGAGCCTGAAGGTCTTGTTGGAAAACCTGCTGCGCCATGAAGACGGCCGCTCCGTCTCGACCGACGACGTCAAGGGCGTCGTCGACTGGCTGCGGGAGCGCCGCTCCGACCGGGAGATCGCCTATCGCCCGGCCCGGGTCCTGATGCAGGACTTCACCGGCGTCCCCGCCGTGGTCGACCTGGCGGCGATGCGCCAGGCGATGGTGCAAATGGGCGGCGATCCCCGCAAGATCAACCCGCTCTCCCCTGTCGACCTGGTGATCGACCACTCGGTCATGGTCGACCATTTCGCCTCGCCGGACGCGGAGAGCCGCAACGTCGAGCTCGAGTTCGCGCGCAACGGCGAACGCTACGCCTTCCTGCGCTGGGGCCAGACCGCGTTCGATAACTTCCGCGTCGTGCCGCCCGGCACCGGCATCTGCCATCAGGTCAATCTGGAATATCTCTCCCAGGTCGTCTGGACCGGCGAGGCCGACGGGGCCACCATTGCCTATCCCGACACCCTCGTCGGCACCGACAGCCACACCACGATGGTGAACGGCCTGGCCGTGCTCGGCTGGGGCGTCGGCGGCATCGAGGCGGAAGCGGCGATGCTCGGCCAGCCGATTTCCATGCTGATTCCGGAAGTCGTCGGCTTCGAGCTCAGCGGCAAGCTGAAGGAAGGCATGACGGCGACCGACCTGGTCTTGACGGTTACGCAGATGCTGCGGGCCCGGGGCGTGGTCGGCAAGTTTGTCGAGTTCTTCGGCGACGGCCTGGGCGAACTGTCGCTCGCCGACCGGGCGACGATCGCCAACATGGCGCCGGAATACGGCGCGACCTGCGGCTTCTTCCCGATCGACGCCGAGACGATCCGCTACATGAAGCTGTCGAGCCGCGACGCCGACCGGGTCGCCCTGGTCGAGGCCTATGCCAAGGCCCAGGGCATGTGGCGCGACGAGACTTCGCCGACCCCGTCGTTCAGCGACACGCTGCAGCTCGACCTATCCGATGTCGAGCCGTCCCTTGCGGGGCCGAAGCGGCCGCAGGACCGCGTGCCCCTTTCGAATGCCGCGCCGGCCTTCGCCGAGGCCCTGCCGGAGATCGAGACGGGCGCCACCCCCGGCGGCGACAACGCCGTTGCCGGCGCCGACTTCACGCTCGGCCATGGCGACGTGGTGATCGCCGCGATCACGTCGTGCACCAACACCTCGAACCCCTCCGTGTTGATGGCGGCCGGCCTGCTGGCCCGCAACGCTGCGGCCAAGGGCCTGACCCGCAAGCCCTGGGTCAAGACGTCGCTGGCGCCCGGCAGCCAGGTGGTGGAGAACTATCTCCGTTCCGCCGGCCTGCAGGTGCATCTGGACGCCCTCGGCTTCAACATCGTCGGCTTCGGCTGCACGACCTGCATCGGCAACTCCGGCCCGCTCGACGAGAATATCGTCGAGACGACGCAGGCGAACGACCTGGTGGTCTGTTCCGTGCTCTCCGGCAATCGCAACTTCGAGGGTCGGGTGAACCCGCACGTCAGGGCCAACTACCTGGCCTCGCCCCCCCTGGTGGTGGCCTATGCGATCGCCGGCTCGATGAATATCGACATCACGACCGAGGCGCTCGGCACCGACCAGGACGGCAATCCGGTGTATCTCGCCGATATCTGGCCGAACCCGGCCGAGATCCGCGACGCGGTGGAAGCTCATGTGACGCCGGAAATGTTCCGCGATCGCTACGCCGACGTCTTCACCGGGCCCGAGGCCTGGCGCAAAGTGCCGACCACGGACAGCCTGACCTACGACTGGGATGCCGTCTCGACCTATGTGAAGCATCCGCCCTACTTCGAGACCATGGATGAGGGCGAGACCGGCTTCGCCGACATTTCCGGTGCGCGGGCGTTGGCCCTGCTCGGCGACTCGGTCACCACCGATCACATCTCGCCCGCGGGATCGATCAAGGAGGAAGGCCCGGCCGGCGAATACCTGGTCAGTCATCAGGTCCCGGCCCGCGAGTTCAACTCCTACGGCGCACGCCGCGGCAATCACGAGGTGATGATGCGGGGCACCTTCGCCAACATCCGTATCCGCAACGAGATGGCGCCGGGCACCGAGGGCGGCGTCACCCGGCACCAACCGTCGGGCGAGGTGATGGCCATGTATGACGCGGCCATCCGCTATCAGGCCGACGGCGTGCCGCTGATCGCCATCGCCGGCAAGGAGTACGGCACCGGCTCCAGCCGCGACTGGGCCGCCAAGGGCACTCGCCTGCTCGGCATCGGTGCGGTGATCGTCGAGAGTTTCGAGCGGATCCATCGCTCGAACCTCGTCGGCATGGGCGTGCTGCCGCTGGAGTTCCAGAACGGGCAGACCCGCGAGACCCTGAAGCTCGACGGTACGGAAACCTTCGACATCACCGGCATCGGCGAGGGCATCGAGCCGCGCCAGGATGTCAGCTGCCGGATCAACCGGGCGGACGGTACGAGCGAGGACATCACGCTCACTTGTCGCATCGATACGCTCGACGAGGTCGAGTACTACCGCAACGGCGGCATCCTGCAGTACGTCCTGCGCAACCTGATGGCCGCCTGACCACGTCGTTGGAAAGACAGCCGGGCCTCACCGAGTGTTGATTTTCCGGTGAGGCCCCGGCTCGTTAGGATCGCGCCCATGAAACAACTTATCCATATTCTGTCCGGCGCCCTGATCGTGTCGGCCTTGGCATTCGCCGCGCCGGCATCGGCGGGTGATCGCCTCACCGTGGTGGAACTGTTCACTTCCCAGGGCTGTAACTCCTGTCCGCCGGCCGACAAGCAAATGGGCACGCTCGCCAAGCGCGACGACGTGTTGGCGCTGACCTTCAACGTCGACTATTGGGATTATCTCGGCTGGAAGGACACCTTCGGCTCACCCGTGCATACGGACCGCCAGCGCCGTTATGCCCACGCCATGAATTCGCGCCGGGTCTACACCCCGCAGATGGTCATCGGCGGCACGCTGGAGACGGTCGGCTCGGACCGTCGTTCCGTCGGTCATGCAATCCGCCGCGTGGCGGACGATCCGCGCACCTGGCTCGATATCGAAATCAGCCGGGAGAAGGATATGATCGTCGCCCGCCTGCCCGATGGCAAGATAGCGCGTGAGGCGACGATCTGGCTGGTGCACTACGACCGGCACCAGGAAGTCGATATTCGTCGCGGCGAGAACGGCGGCCGCAAGCTCGCCTACCACAACGTCGTGCGCGAGATCGACAATATCGGCCTGTGGCGGGGCGATGCGATGGAAGTCGCCTTTAAGCTTGCCGACCTGACGGAGGGTGGGCGCGACGGCTGCGCCATCCTGGTGCAGATCGACGGCCAGGGCCCAATCATCGGCGCCGCCCGCATGGTGATCGACGGACGCTCCTGAACCCGACATTGCAACTGGTTTTTCTCCGGCCCTTGGCAAGCCGCGGCGGCTGCGCATAATCCGCGCTGCGGCGGGCCGATTCCGGCCCGCTCTTCCAATCCGCCCAGGGAGTGTCCCCCACATGCATGTCGACCAGGCCATCCTCACGCGCCGCAGCGTACGCGCCTTCCTGCCGAAACCGGTGCCGAGCGAGACCGTCGCCCGCATCATCGAGACCGCCGCCCGCGCGCCGAGCGGCACCAACATCCAACCCTGGAAGGTCTATGCCTGCACGGGCGCTGTCCGCGATGCCATCGCCGAGGAAACCTGTCGGGCCTTCCTCACCGGCGAGCCGCCACGCGACAACGAGCTCGACGCCTACCCCTCGGAGATCGCCGAACATTTCAAGGCCCGCCGGCGCAAGGTCGGCTGGGACCTCTACAGCCTGATGGGCGTGGCGAAGGGCGATCGCGAGGGCAGCCGACGCCAGCATGTCCGTAACTTCGAGTTCTTCGGCGCGCCGGTCGCCCTCTTCACCTTCATGGATCGGCGCTTGCAGTACGGCAGCTGGCTCGACTGCGGCATGTTCATCCAGAGCCTCATGCTGGCGGCCCGCGCGCACGGCCTGGATACCTGCCCGCAGGCCGCCTGGCGCGACTTCCACCGAATCGTCCGCCGCCACCTGGAGGTACCGGACGACGAGATCATGGTCTGCGGTATGAGCTTGGGGTTTGCGGACGACACGGCCAAGGTCAACACATTGCGCACCGAGCGCGAACCCCTCGACGTCTACGCCAAGCTCACGGGTTGGGAATAAAGCCGTTCGCGTCGCTCAGCCGTCAACCGGCTGCCGGACGAAGACGTCGATCTTCCGGTCCCGCCGCGGCGCCTCCGCGCTGAACAGCTTGCTGTAGCCATGCCGCGCATAATAGGCGCCAATCCGGTCATGAAGTGTAGGATCGGCATGATCGAAGGCGTCTTGCAGCAGGATGACGCGCGGCTCCCGGTCGACGATGCCCGATGTCAGGAGCGGCACCTGTACATCGAAAAAGGAGATCCCTTCGTCGAGCCAGAGCGGCAGACCCGTCGGCGGCGGTGTCGCAAAATCGGCATAGAGAAACCCGAGTTCTGAAAGGTTGATGAAATCGCCCTGATGGCGGTTCAGCAGCGAGCGAATACGAACCAGATCGTCATGCGCCGGCCGTGAGACCAGGATACCCCGGTAGCTGCCCTCTTCCATTCTGACGAGGCCCTTGGCGACGCCCGAAAAACCCTCGCGCCCGGCGAGGGTCGCGACGTTGACGTCGAGGGAGACGAACAGGGCGAGCGGCGGCACCAATTTCGCCAGGAATAGGAGCAGCAGGATCCTGGCGAACAGGCCCGCCCGCGCCGACAGGGTCCGCAGTCCCCAATCCGCGCCGAGCCTTCGCCGCCATGCGGCCAGGGTTTCGCTGTCACGCGCCAGGCGGAAGATCAGCAGCAGCAGCAGCGGCACGCCTTGCATCCGGGTCTGTTCGGACAGACCGGAAGACTGCAGGATCACCAGCGGCACGGCGGCCACCAGGATAAGGCAGAGGACGGTGGATCGCCGCTCGCCTTTGGCCGGCCGGCGCACGGCGAGATAGACGATGGCGCCGAGGATGAGCCAGAAGCGCCACTGCCCCACCACAGCCCACACCAGGTCGAACGAGAGCACCAGCCGCGCCGAATGGGGCGACTGGCCGAGATTGAACCAATAGAGAAAATCGCCACCGGCCTCGAAGATGCCGGCCAGGGCCAGCGAGAGCAGAACGCATGGCAGGACATAGCACGTCGCGACACGGGTCGGAGCCATGCCTCCCGAAAGCGCCAGATAGAGCGCGATCAGCGGCACCGCGACCGCGGCATCCTGCTTCGAGAACATCGCCAACACCGAAAGCACCGCGAGGAACAAGACAAAGCGTGGCGACAGGACGGAGGCCTGCAGGCGCGCCATCAGCAACATGACGATGACCGCGACGAAGAAGTGGGCGGTGAAGTTGTACCAAGGACTGCCGAACACCCCGTTCAGCGCGAGCACCATGAAGCCTGAGAAGACGGTTGCAAGGACCGGCCCGAAGTCCCGGCGCGCCAACCGATATCCCATCACCGCCATAGTGGCGGCGAGGATCGCGGAATGCGCCAGCATGGCGAGCGCGCTATGGCCGAACACCAGATCGCAAAGGCCCTGCATGTAGAACAGCACGGGGCCCACCGGCATGTAGAAGTCACGATAAGGGAGTTGGCCGAGGGCGATCCGGTAGCCGCCTTCGAAGACCAGTGACATGTCACGAAAATAGGATGTGCCGAAGAAGAGAGAAGCGGTCATCGCCATCGCGAGAAGAGCCACGATGGCGAGAGCGGCAAACTCCGGTCCGTGATGCGTGCCGCGGGGAGATATCGACATTGCAGATACCGATGGCCTGGCGCCAAGTCACCGGCGAGAGCGGGACTTCGACTTCGTTACAGCGGACGACAGTACTTTCAACGACGCTGGATTGTGTGACAACTATTACTTTGACAACGCCAAAGGCCCCCCATATCACATGAGGCGTGGGGCCGATGACGGCTCTGTGTCGAGGTATGATAATTCCCCGAATCGTGGGGGCGCCACTTCCAGGTGACCGCGGAGATGCGAACGCATGGTCAAACGCTATACCGAACCGGTCGACGTTCTGTTCGTGAACCCGCCTTCCCCGGACAAGTTCATCTATATCCGCGACATCAATCGTCATGGCCGTTCGTCATGGGAACGGATGATCTGGCCACAAACCAACATGGCGATTCTGGCAGCCGTCGCGGAAAACGTCGGCCTTAGTGTCGAGATCGTCGATTGCATCGGCCAGGGCATTAGCTGGCCCGAATATGAGGCGATCCTGGCTGGCTGTCGACCGCGCTTCTGCTTCTCCAACCTGATTTCCGCTACCTATGGCAACGATGTCGCCGCGTTGCGGCGCGCCAAGGAAATTTCGGGTGCCATAACGGTCGGCATGGGTCCCCATATCACCGACTCGCCCGAACTATCGTTGGCCGAGTCCGAAGGACTTGATTTCGTCATTCGCCACGAGGCCGAGGACTCGCTCGCCGAGTTACTGACCGTCCTCGATTCGAGCCCGGAAATCGATATCGAGCGGTTGCATAGCGTCGCCGGCATTGCGTTCGTGCCGGGCCGACTCGTGACGGGCCAGCCCATGACGCCTGCGGTGACCGCCAAACGGCCCTTCATCGCCGACATGGACAACCTGCCCCGCGCCCGGCACGACCTCTTGCCTTTGCAACGATACTGGGCGCCTTTTCTCGGCAACTACACCTTCATCGAAACCAGCCGCGGCTGCCCCTATCGCTGTACGTTCTGCCGCCAGGGCATCATGTATCAATGGAAGTATCGGACCCGTTCCGGCAAATCCCTGGCGGAGGAAGCCCTCCATCTTCATTCCCTCGGCGTCGCGAACGTCCTCTTCCATGCCGATACCTTCACGGCCGGCGACAAGATGGTGCACGACTTATGTGATGAGTTGATCGCCGCCGGCTCGCCCGTCCGCTGGGCCTGCAACACCCACGCACGACCTCTCGAGGGCAAGCCCGACCTCATCCGGAAGATGAAGAAGGCCGGATGCTGGATGATGGCGATCGGCATTGAGTCGGGTGACAACCAGATCCTGAAGAACATCAAGAAATCGACGACGACGGCACTGGTCGAAGAGGTGGTTCGCGACATCGACGCCGCCGGCATCGAAGTTTGGGGTTATTTCGTCATCGGCTTCCCCGGCGAAACACACGAGACGATCGACAAGACGATCCGCTTTGCGAACTCGCTACCGCTGGCCATCGCCAAGTTCGATATCGGCGCCCCCTACCCCGGCACAGAGTTTCACCGCTACGTCACCGATAACAACTACCTGACCATCGGCTCCTACGAGGACTTCGACCAGAACGCTTCGGCCGTGGTCGACTATCCCGACCTCTCTGCCGAAGAGATCAAGGCCGGCGCCAAGCGCGCGACGCGGCGCTTCTATCTGCGCCCCAGGATCCTCTGGCGCCTTTTCCGGGAAGGCCTCAATCCCCGGGCGGCAAAGTCGATCGCCTTGATTATTCGTGACCAGCTACAGCTCATGTCGGAGAAGAAGAACCACAAGCGCGCCTCCGAGGTCGAAAGTCTGGCTTGCGCGAGCGGCCGCTAGGAACGCCCCATGGCGAGCGAGCACGACGCGTATCTGCGTACCGAGATCGAGCTGCACGAGAAGCTGGCCTCGGTCTATACCGACAAGCGCTACCGGCCTGAATTTTCCATGATTTTCCAGCGCCACTGGAACCGGCGCATGATCGAGATCTCCGGCCTCGAGGCGGGCGCCACAGTACTCGACTACGGCTGCGGTACCGGAATCCTGTTTCCAGAACTCGCTGAGCATGGCCTGAATATCGTCGGCCTCGACCTCTCGCACGCGATGCTTACCTCGGCCCCAGACGATCCGGGTGCCATGCGCATTTGCGCCGTCGGCTGCGCCATGCCGATCCCCGATGGCACCTTCGATGCCGTGTTTTGCCGCGGCTCGATCCACCACCTCCCCGACCTCGGAAAATGTTTCGAAGAGGTCGCCCGCGTTCTCAAGGATGACGGCTGCCTTGTTTTTTCAGAGCCGTCCAACGATTCGATCGTCAATCGGCTGGCGCGGGCCTGGATGTACGCCGACAGCGATGAATTCCACGAGGAGGACGAGGGCTTCCGCCGCGCCGAGTTGGAGCCTCTGCTCCGCGACGTCGGCTTCGAGGTCGAGTATTCACGGGGCTTCGGATTCTTTGCCTACACATTCGCTGGCTTTCCCGACAAGCTGAACCTGCTAAGCCGCCTGCCGGGCGCCGGCGGCCTGACGCGATTGATGATCGGGCTCGACAATATGCTCGAGCGCATTCCCTATCTCCATACCTGGGCGCTGCACTGGCAGGTTCGGGCCCGCAAGGCTTAGCTCCTTATCCACCAGACGGTGGGAACACATCCTTGTGGCGGTAGAGACGGAAGGGTCCAGGCCTCTCGATTTGGCGGACGACGACATAGTCGCGCGCCAGGCTCGCGCGGAAGCGATCGAATTCATAGACCCGCGTGCGCTCCATGTCCCCGGCAATCAAGACATGATCGACCCGTCGCTCCGCACCCTTGTTGAAATGATTGAGATCCACGAGCCGGGGAAAGGTATCGTCGACGCCCGGTAGGGGGGCAAAGCGAAACCGGAAGGGATCGCGCTCCGCCCTGTAGCGGATCGGGAAGACCGCTGTGTGCGCCTGGTAGAGCGTACGCATCCGGTGAGCACCGCCTTGTCGGTGCTCCGGTAATTTCCGAGTCTCCCCTCTTCTGAAGTGGGCACTTCGTTCGTGTCCACGAGTTTGAAGATGGGCACGAGTTTGATGGTGGACGAAGAAGATCTCCCTGCCGGCGACAGGCGCACGGCGTCCCAGCCCCGGCGTCGCTGGCCTTTGGCGGAGAAGCGTCGGATTGTCCTGGAGAGCCTGGAGCCGGGCGCGTCGGCATCGGTGGTGGCGCGTCGGCACGATGTGAACGCGAACCAGGTGTTCGCCTGGCGCAAGCTCTACCGCGAGGGTTTGCTGGGCGGTGCCGGCGGCCTGGTTCCGGTGACCGTGGTGGCGGACGAGCGGGGTCCCTCGGCGCCGGCTCCGTCGGTCGGGTCGGGGCGAATGACGATCGAGCTCGGCTGCGGCGCGCGGGTGATGGTGGACGCGGGCGTGGACGCCTCGGCGCTTGGCCGGGTGTTCTCGGCCCTGGCGCGGCGATGATCCCGGTTCGCGGCGATGTGCGGGTGTGGCTGGCCTCGGGCGTGACGGACATGCGTCGCGGCATGAACACGCTGGCCTTGCAGGTCCAGGAGGCGTTGGGCCGGGACCCGCATGCGGGTGACCTGTTTGTCTTCCGGGGCCGTCGGGGCGATCTGTTGAAGATCCTGTGGCACGACGGGGTGGGCATGTCGCTTTATGCCAAGCGCTTGGAGCACGGCCGCTTCGTCTGGCCGGCGGCTCATGGCGGGGGCGCCGTGGCGATCTCTTCGGCGCAGCTGGCCTACATGCTGGACGGGATCGACTGGCGTCACCCGCGCTTGACCCGGCGTCCGGAGCGGGCGGGCTGAGGCGCGGCATATCGACTCGGTCGGCGCAATAGGTCTGGCGGGCGGGCGCGGGGTCTGATTCACTCCCGCCCATGACCAGCGCCGATGTCCTCGAAGAGAACGCCCGCCTGCGCGACGCCCTGGCCGAGGAACGGGCGGCACGGACGCGGGCCGAACTGGAAGTCGAACATCTGAAGCTGCAGATCGCCAAGCTGCGCCGCGAGCAGTATGGCCGTTCCTCCGAGCGTGGCGCCCACCTGCTGGAGCAGCTGGAACTGCAACTTGAGGAGCTGGAGACGGCGACGGCCGAGAGCGCGGGCCCGGGCGAGGCCGACGACGGCACGACGGTGCGCGGCTTCACCCGACGCAAGCCCAAGCGGGCGCCGCTGCCGGCCCACCTGCCGCGCGAGCGGGTCGTGCTGCCCGGCCCCGAGTTCTGCTCTTGCTGCGGTGGCGACAAGCTGGTGAAGCTCGGGGAAGACGTCACCGAGAGCCTGGAGCTGGTGCCCCGCCAGTGGAAGGTGGTGCAGACGGTGCGGGAGAAGTTCAGCTGCCGGGCCTGCGAGACGATCAGCCAGCCGCCGGCGCCGCACCACGCGATCCCGCGCGGGCGCGCCGGTCCCGGCCTGCTGGCGACGGTCCTCAACGACAAGTTCGCCATGCACCTGCCGCTCACCCGGCAGAGCCGGGCCTTCGCCGCCGAGGGTATCGAGCTCGACGTCTCGACCTTGGCGGATTGGGTCGGCGCCTGCTGCGCCACGCTTCGGCCGTTGCACGAGCGCATCCGGGCCCATGTGCTGGCCGCCGAACGGCTGCATGGCGACGAGACGCCGGTGCCGGTGCTGGCCAGGAAGAAGACGGTCAAGGGCAGGATCTGGACCTACGTCCGCGACGACCGTCCCTTCGCCGGCAGCGACCCGCCGGCGGCGCTCTACTTCTACTCCCGGGATCGGGCCGGCCGGCATCCCCGGGGTCATCTGGAGGTCTGGTCCGGCATCCTCCAGGCCGATGCCTACAGCGGCTTCAACGCCCTCTATGCGAAGGGACGCCAACCGGCGCCGCTTATCGAGGCCTCGTGCTGGGCTCACAGCCGGCGCAAGTTCTTCGAGCTGGCCGATCTCGGCAAGGCGATCCGGGCGCCGATGGCCCGCGACGCGGTGCGCCGCATCGACGAGATCTTCGCCATCGAGGCCGAGATCAACGGCGACACGGCGGAGCGCCGTCGCGGGATCCGCCGGGCCCGCGTCCGCCCACTGGTCGACGACCTCGGGAAATGGATGCGGACGGAACGCGCCAAACTGTCCTCGGGCAGCGCCGTCGCCAAGGCCATGGATTACATGCTCAAGCGCTGGCCGAGCTTCACGGCGTTCCTGGCCGACGGTCGCATCTGCCTCACCAACAATGCCGCCGAGCGCGCGCTCCGGGGCATCGCCGTCGGCCGGCGCAACTGGACCTTCGCCGGTTCCGACCGGGGCGCCGAGCGCGCCGCCGCCGTCTACACCCTGATCGAAACCGCCCGCCTCAACGACGTCGACCCTCGCGCCTGGTTCGAAGACGTGCTGCGCCGCATCAACGACCATCCGGCAAAGGCGATCGACCAACTCCTGCCCTGGAACTGGAAAGCCGCGACACCCAACAACATCGCCGCCTGATCCGTTCCCCGCAGCCGCGCTCCGTCAATCCGAGCCGACCGTGGTCTTGGCCGGATGCGTACGGTAGAGCCCGATCAGCACGGCCCCCCGTTCGGCCGCCACATAGGCCGCGAGGTGCGGCATCGGATCGGCTCGCCAATGCGGCGCCGGCCCACCATCGGTCGCGACCAGCGGTCCGACCTCGGCAAAGGCCAATGTCGTCCCCGGCGCAACCGGTTCGAGCGACCTGAAATAGGCCTGTCTGTAGCTATCGATCTCCTGGTACTGCGGAAACCGGTAGAGGGCCAAGGCCACCGCGAAGAGCACGAGAACCCAGCACAGGCCACGACGGAAGGCCCCTCGCATCCCCAGGCCGCCGAGCCAGAGCAACAGCGCTAGATAGAGATAGGGCTGCAAGCGATGCGGCAACCAGCCGCCGCCGCCCGCCTTGTCGGGAATCGCGAAGAAGAGTGCGACAAACCCCAGGAACACCAGAAGCATGGCGCGGTCGCTCGGCATGGCCTGGAACTCTTTCCGGCAGCGGAAGACGTGATAGAGGGCGACGCCGATTACAATCAGCAAGGCCATGCCAAAGCCGAGATCGTAGAATGAAAACGTCCAGAGAAAGCCGGAGAAAAACAGCAGGATCAGGCGATAGAGCACCCCCGAGGTATCCGATAGTGGACTGCCGCTTCCCTCGTTCGTAAGCACGAACAGCAGCGCTAGCAGGGCGGCCGGCAACAGAGCCGAAAACGGCGGCACGAGTCGGGAGCGCAATGCGGCCGCTTTCCCCTCGCCTCTGAACGCAATTCCAGCACGCCACGCCGCCGCAAGCCCAACCGCGAAAAACAGGCACAGGGCGGCAAAAATATGCGTGGCGAGGGTCAGGAACCCGAGGATGGCGAGCCCCGCGTAGCGCCCGAGCGAGGGCGCGGAATCCGCCCTGAAATAAGCGCCGAGTGCCAAGGTCATGACCAGGATGCCGTAGGAGAAATTGTAAAAACCCAGTTGCAACGGCATGCAGAAGGCGAGCGGCACGGCCAACCACAAACATAACCAGGGATCGCGACCGCACCCCCGCGCGGCATAGAACACCGCCAGGGGAAGACCGACGACGAAACCGCTCATCACCAGCTTCTCGGCCGTCGCCAGGCCGAACAGCGAACCCAGACCATAGAACGGGCCATAGATCAGGAGGTTGGGATTTGCCCCGAGATTAAGGTCGAAGTAGCCCCGCAGTGCCTCCGCCCCGCCCGAACCGAAGGCCAGCAGCACCGAGGTGATATAGACGTGCAACGGGCCGTCCAGCGTCGGGGGATGGTCAAACCACCAGACCAGCACCAGATTAAGCACCGAGACGCCGGCGTAAACGACCGCGCGAGGCCTCGAGGCCGATGCTGGAACCTGCCCGGAATCCGCCGACGACATGCTTCAGCTCACCACCCGACCCGGCGGGTCCGTGCCCGCCACGCGGTCAGTATGGCGAGGCGCTTCGGGCGCCGCAACGGCGCTCTATGTGACGTCGCGCGCCATTAGGGCGCTCATCCGGCGGGCGAAGGCGGCGGGGTCCGGCAGGGACTCGCCCTCCAGGATTAACGCCTGGTCGAGCAGCAGCAGGGCCGCATCCTCGATGCCGGCGCCGGCCCCCTCGTCCTTGACCTTGGTGATCAGGCCGCGGATCAGGTCATGGCGCGGATTGATCTCCATGATCCGCTCCGAGGGCGCGTCGAGCTGTTGCTGCTGTTTCAACAGACGCTCCAGATGCATGTCGAGGGCGCCTTCATCCGCCACCAGGCAGACGGCGCTGTCGGTCAGGCGGGTGGAGGCCCGCACCTCCTTCACCTGCTCGCCGAGCGCTTGTTTCAACGCCACCGAAAGGGTGGCGATATCGGCCTCACGCGGCGCTTCGGCGGCCTCGTCGTCCTGGTCCCCGGCTGCCATCTCGTCGAGGTCGGCGGAACCGCGGGTGACGGAGCGGAACGGCGTGCCGTCGAACTCCGGCACCGTGGTCAGCCAGAAGTTGTCGACGGGATCGGTCAGCAGCAGCACTTCGATGCCGCGGGCCCGGTAGCCTTCCAGTTGCGGGCTGCGGGCGAGCTGGTCGGCATCGTCACCGGTGATGTAATAGATCGCCTGCTGCCCGTCCTTCGCCCGCGCTTTGTAGTCGTCGAGGGAGACCCAAGCGCCGGCCTCGGCACTCGTCCGGAAGCGCGCGATCTTCAAAATCGCCTCCTGACGTTCCTGCTCCTCGTAGATGCCTTCCTTCAGCACCGCACCGAAGGAATCCCAGAAGGTCGTGAAACTCTCGGCGTCGTCCTTGGCCTTCTTTTCCAGGTCGTTCAGGACGCGGCGGGAAATCGCGCTCTTCAGGTGGGCGAGCATCGGGCTCGTCTGCAGCATTTCGCGGCTGATGTTGAGCGGCAGGTCCTCGCAATCGACCACGCCCTTGAGGAAGCGCAAATAGGGCGGGATCAGCTCCTGGCAGTCGTCGGTGATGAAGATCCGCTTCACATAGAGCTTCACCCGGTTGCGCCGGGCCGGATCGAAGAGGTCGAAGGGCCGCGACGAGGGCACGAACAGCAGCACCGAGTATTCGACCTTGCCTTCCGCCCGGTAATGCACGGTCAGCCACGGCTCGTCGAAGGCATGCCCGGCATGGCGATAGAACTCGGTGTATTGCTCCTCGGTGACGTCGTTGCGCGAACGGGTCCAGAGTGCCGAGCCCTGATTGACGACACTCTCCTCCTCTCCGTCGACCAGGGTGATCGGCATGGCGACATGGTCGGAATAGGTCTTGACGATACCCGAGAGCTTGCCACCCTCGAGCCATTCGTCCTCGCCCTCGCGCAAATGCACCTCGACGGTGGTCCCCCGATCCTCGCGCGTCGCCTCGGCGATGGTAAAGGTGCCGGTGCCCTCGGAACTCCAGGTCCAGGCCGTCTCATCGCCCGCCTTGCGGCTGGTGACGGCGACGCTGTCGGCAACCATGAAGACCGAGTAGAAGCCGACGCCGAACTGGCCGATCAAGGCCACGTCCTTGGCGGCATCGCCACTCAGCTGGTCGACGAAGGCGCCGGTGCCGGAGCGCGCAATGGTGCCGAGATCGCGCACCAGGTCGTCGCGGTCCATGCCGATGCCGTTGTCGGCGATCCGGATCGTCCGGGCATCGCCGTCCAGCGTCACGGTGATGCGAAACTCGGGGTCGGCCTCGGTCAGCTCCGGGCGCGTGACCGCCGCGTAGCGCAACTTGTCGCAGGCGTCCGACGCGTTCGAAATCAGCTCGCGCAGGAATACCTCCTTGTCGCTGTAGACCGAATGCACCATCAGCTGGAGGAGTCGCGACACCTCCGCCTGAAATTCCATCCGTTCTTCGCTCATCGCCGCAATCGCTCCCTAATGAATTGATGGATCGATGCGCGATATGTGAGATTTTTCTCGTCCAATCAAGGGGGTGGTTACGATTCCCGTGATAATGACGTGATAGATGAGCGCTATGCTCGCCCGAACAACGACGTGAAAACGACCAGGAACGAGGACGCCATGCCCCGACGCGTTCTGGTGATAGAGGACAATCCCGACATCGCCCGACTTTTGAAACTGCATCTGAGAGAACTCGGCTGCGACGTGCGCGACGCCCAGGACGGCCATGCCGGCCTGGAAAAGGCCCGTGTCGGCGGCTACGACCTGATCATCCTCGACCTCATGCTGCCAGGCGTGGAGGGGCTGGAGATCTGCCGCCAGCTCCGTGCCGAAGCGGACCATACGCCGATCCTGATGCTGACCGCCAAGTCGGAGGAGGCGGACCGCGTCGCCGGCCTGGAGATCGGCGCCGACGACTACCTGACCAAGCCGTTCTCGATCAAGGAACTGGTCGCCCGGGTGAAGGCGATCTTCCGCCGCGTCGACATCATGGGCCGGGGCAGCGAACAGAACCTCGGCAACCTGACGCTGGGAGAGGTGTGCATCGACTTCGACAAACGCCATGTCGATGTTCGCGGCGCGGCGATCGAGCTGACGCAGAAAGAATTCGACCTGCTGGGCCAGTTCGCGCGCAATCCGGGCCGCGTCTACAGCCGCACGCAGCTGCTGGACCTGGTCTGGGGCTACGGCCACAGCGGCTACGAACATACCGTCAACAGCCACATCAACCGTTTACGCTCGAAGATCGAGAAGGATCCGACGGCGCCGGAATACGTGCTGACGGTCTGGGGGGTCGGCTACAAATTCGCCGACATCGCCGCGACATGACCCACAGCCTGCACGCCCGGCTGATCTGGACCCTGCTGATCCTGCTGGTGCTCGCCGGGACCATGTTGGTCGGCCTGGCGATCTTCGTCGGCCGTCTGCACGTGGAGGAGGCGAGCCAGCGGCTGAACCGGCATCTCGCCCAGGACATCGTCGCGCACGAGCCCTTGATGGTCGGCGCGACGGTGAACGCGCCTGCCTTGAAGCAACTGTTCAAGACCCTGATGGTCATCAATCCGCGAATCGAGGTCTATCTGGTCGACACCGAGGGGCGGGTGCTCGCCTTCGATGCGCCGGAAGACGTCGTGCTGCGCCGCGCAATCGACCTCGCACCGGTGCGCGCCTTCCTCGACGGCACGGGGTCTTTGCCATTGCGCGGCGACGATCCCCGCCAGACCTCGGGCCGCAAGATCTTCTCCGCCGCGCCGATCGCCGGGCAGAACGGGACCGCCGGCTATCTCTACATCGTGCTCGCCGGTGGCGCCTGGGAGGGCGTCACCCAGATGATGGAAGAGAGCACGATCCTGCATCTGGCGCTCGGCGCGACGGTGACGGCCCTGCTGGTGACGCTCATCATCGGCACGCTGGTGTTCATCGGCCTCACCCGCCGCCTGCGTCGCCTGACCGACGGGGTCGAGCAGTTCCAGCGCAGCGACTTCCAGGCGACGGAGCATTTGCAACCGCCGGAACGGGTCACTGGCGGCGACGAGATCGACCAGCTCGCACAGGCCTTCGACCGCATGGCACACCGGATCCAAGGCCAGATCACCGAGCTGGAGCGGGCCGACGCTTCACGCCGTGAGCTGGTGGCAAACATCAGCCACGACCTGCGCACCCCCATGGCGGCGCTGGCGGGTAGCCTGGAAACCCTGGCGATGCTGCCGGCGGGCGAGCGCAAGGAGCATCTGGGCGTCGCCCTGCAGCATGCCGAGCGTTTGAACCGCCTGATCGAGGAACTGTTCGAACTCGCCCGTCTGGAGAGTGGCGAGCCCCGCCTGAACCTCGAGGCGTTCAGCCTGGCCGAACTGGTGCAGGACGTCGGCCAGAAGTTCGCGCAGCGGGCCGAGCGGCGCAATCTCCGCCTGGAAACCGACATTCCCGCCCAGGCCGCCTTCGTTCAGGGCGACATCGGCCTGATCGAACGGGTCCTGGAGAACCTGATCGAGAACGCCTTGAAATACACGCCGGAGGGCGGCGTCGTGCGCCTGAGCCTGCAGCCCGGCCCGACCGCGACCGCGGCGCGGGTGGCCGACGACGGTATCGGCATCCCCGAAGACGAGTTGCCCCGCATCTTCGAGCGTGCCTACCGCATCGCCCGCGACGAGCACGGCGGCGCCGAAGGCACCGGCCTCGGCCTCGCCATCGCCCGGCGGATCCTGCATCTGCACGGCAGCGACATCGAAGTCGAAAGCACCCCCGGCGCCGGCAGCGCCTTCACCTTTGCCCTGCCGACCAAGCAGGCCGCCTGAATGCGGACTAGAGTTCGGCGACCAGGTTCAACCGATCGTCGACTCGGGCCCGGGCACCCGGGCCGATGACGCAGGTGCTCTCGCGCTCCTCGACCATGGCCGGGCCGACGATCTCCGCGCCGGGGCCGAGCGCATAGCGGTCATAGACCGTCGCGTCGACGAAGCCGTCGCCGAAGTAGGCGCGCCGGGTGCCCTTGACCGCATCGGCGGCTTTCCCCGAACCGCCCGTGTCCGTGCCCTCCAGCCGATGGGTGCCTTCAAGGTCGGCTTCCGGCCCCTTGGCCTCGACCTTCCAGGTGACGATCTCCAGCGGCTCCTCCAGAAACGTTTCGGCAAAGACCTCGGCATAGCGCGCGCGGAACAGCGCCTCCAGCCGGGCGAAGGCGGCCTCGGGCGCCTCGTCTTCCGGCAGCGTGACCTCGATTTCGTAGCCCTGGCCCTGGTAGCGCATGTCGAGGCGGCGAATGACGCTCTGCTCCGCCGCCGCCACGCCAGCCCGGTCGAGAAAGCCGCGGGCCTCCGCCTCCAGGGCGGTGAAGTTCCCGGCAAAGGCCACCCCGTCCAGATCCTCGACGAACAGCCGGCGCGAGCGCGCGATTTCGAAGCCCAACGGGCTCACCAGCAAACCAAGCGCCGACATCACGCCTGCACCGATCGGGAAAACCACCCGGGGAATGCGTAGCTTCGCGGCGATCGCCAGCGCATGCACGGGGCCCGAACCGCCGAAGGCCACCATGGATGAGGCGCGATAGTCGAAGCCACGCTCGGAGGCATGGATGCGGAAGGCGCGGGCGACGTCCTCGTTGATGACCTCGTGCACGCCCCAGGCGGCCCGCGCCGCATCGAGGGAGAGCGGCCCGGCGACGTCCGCCGTCAGCACACCCTTCGCCCCCTCGACGTCGAGGGCGAATTCCCCGCCGAGAAAGAACCCCGGATCCAAGTAACCGAGCAGCAGGTTGGCATCGGTCAGCGTCGCTCGTTGTCCGCCCTGGCCGTAGCAGGCCGGTCCCGGCTCCGCGCCGGCGCTGCGCGGTCCGACGCGGATGACGCCGCGCTCGTCGACCTCGGCGATCGAGCCGCCGCCGGCGCCGATCTCGATCATGTCGATCACCGGGATCTTCACCGGCAGGCCGCTGCCCCGCTTGAACTCGTGCACCCGGGCGACTTCCATGTCGTACATCTTCAACGGCTCACCCGCCTTGACCAACGCGCCCTTGGCCGTGGTCCCGCCCATGTCGAAGGACAGCAGGTTCGGCAAGTCGAGGGCGCGGCCGTGATGGGCCGACATCAGGGCGCCCGCCGCGGGCCCGCTTTCCAGCGCGCGGACCGGAAAACGCCGCGCGGCATCCGGGCTCAGGGAATTGCCGGACGAGGTCATGATCGCCAGCCGGCCTTCGAAGCCGCGCGCCGCCAGCCCGTCCTCCAGCCGCGCCAGGTAACGGTCGAACATCGGCTGGGTGTAGGCGTTCATCGTCGTCGTCGTCCAGCGCTCGTATTCCCGCATGTTGGCGAAGATCTCGGCGCTGATGGAGACCTGGAACTGGGGAAACTCCGCCGCCAGCATTTCCTTCACCGCCAGCTCGTGCGCCGGGTTGGCATAGCTGTGCAGGAAACAGACGGCGAGCGCGACGACGTCCTCGCCCGACTCGGCGAGCGCCCGCGCACCGGCCCGCGCGCTGTCGAGGTCGAGGGCGATATCGACCCCGCCATCGTAGCGCATGCGTTCCGCCACCTCGAAGCGCAGCCGGCGCGGGACCAGCGGATCGGGAAACACCAGGCGCAGGTCGAACAGGTCGTAGCGCTGCTCCAGCCCCATATCGAGGATGTCGCGAAAGCCCTCGGTCACCAGCATGCCGGTGACCGCGCCCTTGCGTTCGATGACCGCGTTGGTGACGAGCGTCGTGCCGTGCGCCACCAGCTCGACCGCGTCCAGGCCGATGCCGGCGCGCGCCAGCAGGACCTCGATGCCGTCCAGCACCGCGCGGGAGGGATCGGTGGGCGTGGTCAGCTGCTTGTGCACGGCCATGCGGCCGCCGGCCGCATCGAACAGGGCGAAGTCGGTGAAGGTGCCGCCGATATCGACGCCGACGCGATGGCTCATGACGCGAACTCCAAGTTCAGGGGGACGAATAGTGACGCGGCAGACGGCCAGAGAGCGACATGATGACGTCGATTTCGCGCGCGCGCCACCAGCCGGCGACCTCGCCGAGGGTGATGTTTTCCGCGCCGTCGGCACCGATGATAGTAACCGTGTCTCCGATCGTCGTTTCCTCGTCATCATCGGAAAGATCGATCGTCAGATGCTCCAGCGACACCGCGATGATCGGCGCGCGCCGGCCCCGCACCAAAACACTGGCGCCGAGGCCGCGGGCCGGCGGGCGATTGCCGTCGGCGAGACCAAAGGGGACGACGCCGATCCGGGTCGGCGTACCCTCGGCCCGGGCGAGGAAGCCGCCGCGCCGATCGCTGTCCGCCAGGGGATGTTCGCCGACGTGGATCAGCTCGCCGCGCACGGCGCGCAATACCGGCTCGAACCCGCGCATGTCCGCAACATCGGGATCGGCCGGCGCCAGGCCGTAGAGGATGTGCCCCGGGCAGACCGAGTCGGCAGCGCTTTCCAGGCCGGCGGCGAGGCCGGCGCTCGCCAGGGCTTGCGTCGCCTCGACCGACACCCCCGCCTGCCCCATGGCGGCCAGCAGGCCGTCGAATTCGGCCAAATGGTCGCGCGCCCACTCCCGCCCCGCCGCGTCGCCGAAAGCGAGGTGGGTATAGACACCGGCCAGCCGCACGCCCGGCAGTTCCGCTACCGAACGGATAAGGGGGAGCGCGTCGGCCAGCGGCACGCCCACCCGGTTGAGCCCGGCATCGACCTTGATGAAGACCGGCGCGTCCGCGACCCCGGCCCCCGCCGCCGCCCGGGCCTGTTCGAGGTCCGTCACCGTCGGGATCAGGCCGGCGCGAACCAACGCCGGGATGCCGGCGGCGAGCGCGCCGGCGAAGATCAGGATCGGCGTCAGGACACCGGCCTCGCGGATCGCCAGCGCCTCCGCCATCGAACCGGTCGACAGCATGTAGACGTCCTCGGCGGCGAGGCGGCGCGCCACCTCGACCGCGCCGTGGCCATAGGCGTCGCCCTTCAGGGAAGCGATGACCTTGGTCGATAGACCGGCGAATTCGACGATGCGGGCATGGTTGCGGACGAGCGCCTCGCCGTCGAACTCCATCCAGATCGGCCGGATATCATGGGTCATGGCAAGCCCTCCTCGCGCAACAGACGGATGACGCCCGCCTCACCGTCGACCTCGACGGGATCGCCGTTGCGCAGCCAGTCCTCGGGCGGCAGGGCCGGCTCGGTCAGCACCGGGATGCCGGCCAGCATGGCGCCCTGCACGACGGAGGGGTCCGGCATGCCGAGCGGCACCAGCGCCAGCGGATGGGTGCCGTGCACGTGCAGCTGATAGATGAAACGCCAGGCGCCGGCCGAACCCATGGAGGCCGGAAAGAACAGGACCGTGCCGGCGAGGCTCGCGTTGGCGACGCTCTCCAACTCGCCGACGATCCGGCCGGAGCGGATGTCGACGTCGCCCAGGAAGGAGATCGGGTCGGCCGAGATCAGCGCCGGGCCCCGCGCCCGGCCGGGGACGACGACACGGGCGGCGACCTCCCTCATGGCCCGGCCTCGCGGGGGACGAAGCGGCCGGCGACGGCGCTGGCGATCGCCCCCTCGGCGCTGGTCAGCAGGGTGTCGCAGCGGATCATGTCGCGCACGTACTTCGCCTGCTTGGCGCTGTCGAGCACGATGGCGCGCATCGGCGGCGGCACGACGCCCAGCGCCGGATCGGGCGAAACGGTGCGGGCGAAATGGCAGCTCATGGGACAGGTGTCGGAAATTACCCGGGCACCGGCCCGTTCCATGCTTTGGACCAGGCCCGCCTCTTCCGCCATGCGGCGCACGGTGCGGCTGGTCGTCACCCAAAGCTCGATATCCGAATGTACCCGCTTGCCGTCGAGCAATCCGGCATAGAGGCGCATCTCCTCCATCGAGGCATGCGGGCAGCCGACATGCACCAGATCGACGGCATCGCCCGGCCCGGTGGTGAAACGGGCATAGACCTCGGCGACATCACTCGCGCCGACCGACAGGGCCGGGGGCGGCGGACCGTCGAAGGCCGCCGCGACATCGGCGAAGGGCGGCGTCAGTCCCGGCAGAATGAACATCGAAACCCCGCCCGAGGTGGCGAGCGCGGCGCCGAGCGCATCCAGCTCGTCCAGGCTCGGGCGGCGTGGCGGCGGCTCGAACACCGGTACGCCACCCCCGACCTCGGCACCGACATGGAAGCCGAGGCAGCTCCAATCGCTGATCGTCTCGAGCGGCGCCTCGATCCGCACCAGGTGCGTGCCGCGGCGATTCGCCTCCAGGTGATAGCCGAAGCGCGGATAGCGCCCCGTCAGCGCGGCATACGTGGCGAAAAAGCCGTCCCGGTTGGACCGCGCACCCAGGACCGAATTGCAGAAGATGGTCACCGTCGATTCGATCGAGACCATGTGGGTATTCCAGGTCGGCCAGTGCCCGGCCCAATAGGGCGTGCAAGTGAAGGCAGAGGCGCTACCCATCGCCCGGTGCGCATCGGCCGCGCGGGATTGCAGGCGGAACAAAGCCTCCGGCGCGCCCGTCGCCTGCCAGTTCACGAGATCAGCGTTGGCGATGTTGGCACTCGACGGCACGATGACCTTGGCGCCGGCGTCCGCCAGGTCGGTCATCAACTCGACATCGCCCTGATAGAGCGCCATGCCCGAATGGATATGGGCATAGCCGATATCCACCATGTCCGGGGCATCGTAGGCCTCGCCCAGGCGGACGAGGTCCGCCATGGCACGGGCCGCCGCCGGCCCCTTGGCGCCGTCCAACAAGGCCTGGTCTTCCGCCGTCAATTCCATCACCGCCCTCCGAAAGGCGAGCCTAGCATGGGCGCCCGAGCGGCCCTATGCTCTACCCCTTCACGTAGCGGGATGTTTGGGAGTGTGGGCGTTGGCTGAAGAACTCGGCAATCAAATGAACGGCGCGGAGGCCTTCGTCCGCATGCTGGAGGGCCACGGCGTGCGCCATATCTTCGGGCTCTGCGGTGATACCACCCTGCCGCTTTACGACGCCCTCTACCGCCTCGACCATGGCATGGAACACATCCTCTGCCGGGACGAGCGGTCGGCGGCCTACATGGCGGACGGCTATGCCCGGGTCACCGGCAAGGTCGGCGTCTGCGAGGGGCCGAGCGGCGGCGGCGCCACCTACATCCTGCCGGGCGTGGTCGAGGCGAACGAAAGCTCGATCCCCATCCTCGCCGTGACCACCGACATCTCGGTATCCGCCCGCGGCCACTATGCGCTGACGGAACTCGACCAGGAGGCGTTGTTCCGCCCGCTGACCAAATGGAACCGGACCCTGGACAGCGCGGCCGAAATTCCCGAAACCCTGCGCACCGCCTTTCGCCGCATGACCGGCGGCCGGCCGGGCGCCGCGCACATCGGGCTGCCCTACGACGTCCAGCGCGGCACGGTCGAGGCGGAAACGGTATGGGCGGAGGAACGCTACGGCAGCTTTCCGAACGACCGCGTCGCCCCCGATCCAGCGTGCGTCGAGGCCGCGGCCATCGCGCTGTGGGAGGCGCGCGAACCCCTGATCATCTGCGGCGGCGGGCCGGTCCTCGCCGGCGCGGAAGACGCCGTGCGCGAGCTCGCCATCCTGCTGGAGGCGCCCGTCGCCTCGACGGTGAGCGGTCGCGGCGTCATCGCGGACAGCCATCCCCTCGCCGTCGGCGCGGTCGGCTCCAACGGCGGCACCATGCCGACCCGGGGAATCGTCGAGGCGGCGGACCTGGTGCTGTTCATCGGCTGCCGCGCCGGCTCCGTCACGACGGAGCGCTGGCGCTTCCCGGCGCCCGGCACGCGGATCATCCACATCGACAGCGACGAAGCCGTCATCGGCGCCAACTACCGCACGGAGGTCGGCGTCGTCGGCGATGCCCGCCTCGCACTCGAGGCCCTGGTCGCCGAGGTGAAGGCCCGCCGCCAGGCCGCCCCGATCCGCCAGCAGGGCCGCCGCGCCGCGCTCAAGGCGCGGGAGGAGAAGTTCGCCGCCTTCGCCGAGCTGGCGGCGAGTGACGAGACGCCGATCCGCCCGGAACGCGTGGTCGCCACCTTGAACGAGCTGCTGCCCCGCGACGCGGTCATCGTCGCCGATCCCGGCACCCCCTGCCCCTACTTCACCGCCTACTACAAACTGTTGGAGACCGGACGGCATTTCTTTTCCAACCGGGCGCACGGCGCGCTCGGCTACTCCCTCGCCGCCGCCATGGGTGCGCAGATCGGCCGTCCGGGTTCCAAATGCGTCTCGGTCATGGGCGACGGTTCCTTCGGCTTCACGGTCGGTGAGCTGGAGACGGTGGCCCGCCACCGGGTGCCGATCACCATGATCGTCTTCGCCAACGGCGTTTACGGCTGGATCAAGGCCGGACAGAAGACCGGCTTCGGGGAACGCTATTACTCCGTCGATTTTTCCGCCACGGACCATGCCAAGGTGGCCGCCGCCTTCGGCATCGAAAGCTACCGCGTGACCGAGCCTGGCGAGTTGCGCGGCACCCTCATGAAGGCGCTGGAGGCCGAGGGCCCGACCCTGGTCGACATCATCTCCCAACCCCTGCAGGAGGCTCGCGCCCCGGTCAGCGAGTGGATCGCATGAACGACAACCTGTCCCGTCCGCAAACCACCCGCCGCATCGCGCGCGGCGGCAAGACCGTCTACGGCGCCAGCGTCGGCATCCTGATGCTGGAAAGCCGCTTTCCCCGCATTTCCGGCGACATGGGCAACGCTGAAAGCTGGCCCTTCCCGATCCGCTTCCGCGTCGTCCGCGGCGCCACACCGAAACGGGTGGTGACGGAGCGGGCCGAAGGCCTGCTGGAAGATTTCGTCGACGCGGCGAACGAATTGGTGAAGGACGGCTGCGACGGCATTACCACTACCTGCGGGTTTCTGTCGCTGTTCCAGGCGGAACTGGCGACGCGCTGCGCCGTGCCGGTCGCCACCTCCTCGTTGATGCAGGCGGGCGCGATCCAGGCCCTGCTGCCGCCGGGCCGCCGGGTCGGCATCCTGACGATCTCCGCCGCCGCGCTCTCGCCGGAACATCTGGCGGCGGCCAACGTGGCGGCCGACACGCCCGTGGTCGGCGTCGAAGGGGGCCGCGAGTTCGCCCGCGTCATCATCGGCGACGAGATGGAGATGGACGTCGAGCTGGCGAAGCGCGACCTGATCGAGGGCGCCCGCCGCCTGGTCGCCGACAACCCCGAGGTCGGTGCCATCCTGCTGGAATGCACCAACATGGTGCCGCACGCCCGGGCGATTTCCGAGGCGACGGGCCTGGCGACCTTCTCCATCCACAGCTTCGTCAGCTGGTTCCAATCCGGCCTGCGCCCGCCGCGCTTTCCCGAGGACTGAGCCATGGGACGCGCCATTCTCGTGACCGGGGCTGCGAGCGGCATCGGCGCCGCGGTCTGCCGCCGGCTGGCCGCGCCGGGTGTCTCCCTCCTGGTGCACACCCGGGCGAACCGCGACGGCGCCGAACGAACGGCGGCGGCGGCCCGTGAACGCGGCGCCGAAGCGGTCGTCTCCCTCGGCGACCTGGAAGAGGCGGAAACCGGCGGCCGTCTCGTGGCCGAAGCCGAGGCGGCGTTTGGCGGGCTGGACGCCCTCGTCGCCAACGCAGGCTTCGCCCACCGCGCGCGCCTCGGGGAATTGGAGGCGGCAGACCTCGAGCGATCGCTTAGGGCGATCACCACGAGCTTTCTGCATTTGGCCCGTGCGGCCCTGCCCTTGCTGGCCGCGGCGGAGGACGGCCGCGTCGTCGCCGTCAGCTCCTTCGTCGCCCATGTCTTTCCCTATGACGGCAATATCTTTGCGGGCTCCGCCGCGGCGAAGGCGGGGCTGGAAGCGCTCGCCAAGGCCCTGGCGGCGGAGGCCGCGGCGACAAGTGTCACCGTGAACACCGTCGCGCCCGGCTATATCCGGAAGGATCCCGGCACCCACGCGGCGGTCGGTGCCGGCGGCCACGACCAGGCCGCGCGCCGGATTCCGCTCGGCCGGCCCGGCCTGCCGGACGAGGTCGCCTCCCTCATCGCCTATCTGTTCACACCGGAGGCCGGCTACATCACCGGCCAGGTGATCCACGTCGACGGCGGGCTCGGGCTGTGAGCGGCGCACCGGCGACCGAGGCGTTGGCCGGCCTGATCGTCGAGACGACGGCGGCGGACCTGCCGGCGGACGTTTTGGCCCGCACGGCGGAGGTCACCCTGGACGGTGCCGGTTGCCTGCTCGCCGCGGCCAACCCGGCCTTCTCGACCGGTCGGCTGATCGCTGCCTTCGCCGCCGACCAGGGAGGGACGCCGGAGGCCAGCATCGTCGGCCACGGCATGCGGACCAGCGTCAGTCAGGCCGCGCTCGCCAACGGCACCATGGGCTATGCCTGCGATTTCGAACCGCACCATCCCGAGGCCATCCTGCATCCGATCGCCGTTCAGGTGCCGACGGCGCTCGCGGTCGGCGAACGTGTCGGCGCGAGCGGCGCGCGCTTCCTCGCCGCGGTCGCGCTCGGCTGCGAGGTGGAATATCGGGTTTCCATGGCGCTCGGGCCGGCGGAGCAATATGCGCTCGGCTTCCACCCCTCCGCCGTCTGCGGTGCCTTCGGGGCGACGGCGGCGGCGGCCAACCTGCTCGGCCTCGACCGGGAAGCGACGGTTCGGGCGCTCGGCCTGGCGGCCTGTCAGGCCTCCGGTCTGATGGCCTGGGAGAGCGATCCAAGCGAGAACGCGCGCCCCTTCCAGATGGGCATGGCGGCGCGCAACGGGGTGACCGCGGCGCTGCTGGCCGGTCAGGGCTTCGGCGGTCCGATCGGCGTCTTCGACCATGGCCACACGGTCTACCAGGCCTTCAGCCGGAACCCACGGCCCGAATTGCTGACCGAGGGGATCGGCGAGAGCTGGGAGGGCGTCATGGAATTGGCGATCAAGCCCTATCCCTGCGTCGCCTTTTTGCATCCCTCGCTCGACGGCCTGCTGGCCTTGCGGGCCGAAGAAAACCTGACGGCCGGGGCTGTGAAACATCTGAACTTCCGCTTTCCCCGCTCCGGCCTGCATTGCGTCGACGACAACCCGTTGAAGAGCCACTGTGCGCAGTATGTGCTGGCAGTGGCCCTGGCGCGGGGCCGGCTCGACGTGCCGGACATCTTCGTCGATGCGCGCGAGGGCGACGCGGAGATCCGCGCGCTTTCGCAACGCATCGCGGTCGAGGCCGACGACGGCGAGCTGGAAGCCCTGTTCCCGGATTTCTACGCCAGCGAGATCGCAATCGAGACCACGGACGGCCGTCGCCTGGTCCGGCGCAACGATATCGCGCGCGGCTATCCGGAAGCGCCGATGGCGCCGGTCGACGCGCGGGCCAAGTTCGAGGGCCTGGTCGCCGGCGTCGCCGGCCCGCTCCGGGCCAGCCGTCTCGCCGCCGCCCTGCAGGGTTTGACGGACGCGCCGGACCTCTCGGCACTCGCCGAACAGCTGCGCCTTCCCGTCGACCGAGGAGACGAAGAATGAGCGACGGCAGCCTGCGCATCGGCCTTGCCGGTTTCGGCACCGTCGGCCGTGAACTCGCCCGAAGGCTCGATGCGGGTGCCGTTCCCGAAGCCCGCCTCGTCGCCATTTCCGCCCGCAACCTCGATCAGGCCCGCAGCAATGCCGGCGAGCTGTCGGTCCTGCCGGCGGTCGTGCCGGTCGCCGAGCTGCCGGCCCTGGTCGACGTGGTGGTCGAGTGCGCGACCGGCGAAGCCTTGCCGGAGATCGCCCGCGCGGCGCTGGTGGCCGGCCGGACGCTGATCCCGGTCAGCGTCGGCGCGATCGCCGCGCAACCCGAACTCCTCGACCTGGCGGAACGCCACGGCGGGTTGTTGAAACTGGCGACCGGCGCGCTGCCCGGCCTCGACGGCATCCGCGGCGGGCGCGAAAGCGGCCTGCACTCGGTCAAGCTGACCAGCCGCATCCTGCCCCATTCGCTGGCGCACGAAGCCTGGATCCAGGAACGCGGCTTCGACCTGACAGGCCCGCTGGCGGAACCGGTCAAGGTCTTCACCGGCAGCGCGCGCGAGGCCGCGGCCGCCTTCCCGCGCCACTTCAACGTCGCCGTCGCCTTGAGCCTCGCCGGCCTCGGCTTCGACGAGACCGAGGTCGAGATCTGGGCCGACGCGGACATCCAGGGCGCGATCCACCATGTCGCGGTAGAGGCCGAGGCCTTCGAGCTGGAACTGATCAGCCGCAACCGCCCCTCCGCCACCAACCCGCGCACCAGCCGCGCCGTTGCGCCGAGCGTGCTGGCCGCCATCCGAAGCCTGGCCGGCCACGTACAGGTCGGAAGCTAGAGCCCGAAGCGAAATTTGATCGGGAGAGAGACGTCATGACACAGCAAGAATTGTCCCTGGAAGGCGGCTGCGCCTGCGGCGATGTCCGCTACCGGCTGACCGCGACGCCGCTGTTCACCCACTGCTGTCACTGCCTCTATTGCCAGCGCCAGTCCGGCTCGGCCTTCGCCCTCAACGGCATGGTCGAGAACGATGCCGTCGAGCTGCTGCAAGGCGAGACCGAGGCCGTCGTGCTGGAAACCCCGAGTGGTGCCGGCCAGGACGTCCATCGCTGCCCGCGCTGCCGCATCGCCCTTTGGAGCCATTATCTGCGGCTACCGGAGATCGCCCGCGACGTCAGCTTCCTCCGCGTCGGGACCCTCGACGAACCGACGGCGATTGCGCCGGACATCCACATCCATACGGTTTCGAAGCAACCCTGGGTCACCCTTCCCGACGGGACCCCGTCGTCAGAGGCGTACTACGACGCGGCCAAGCTCTGGCCGGCCGAAAGCCTCGCGCGGCGCGACGCGTTGGTAGAACGGGCCCGGAAGGCCGACGACTGAAGACCTATTCGCCGTCGCGCGCCATCACCGCCTTGGCGTCGGCCGGATCGACGTTCAGTTCGATGCCGGCGCGTTCCTGTTGCAGGATCATGAAGGATCGGGAATCCCGGTTGTCCCAGCCCCGGTTCAAGGCCTCGGTCATTTCCTGCAAGGCCAGGTGGGCCATGCGCATCGGCACACCCTGATCGCGGCCCAGCTCGGCGGCGAGCGACATGTCCTTGTGCGCCAGCTTCAGCGCGAAATCGGGCGGATCGTAATGGTTGATCAAAAAGTGACCGGCCAGGCTGTCGAAGGTGCGGCTGCGGCCCCGCGCGCCCTGGCGGATCGCGTCGAACAGCGCCAGGGGTTCGACGCCGGCCTTGACGCCGACGGAGAACAACTCGGCGAGGCCGGCCATGATGGTATAGCCGGCCCCGTTGTGGACCAGCTTGGCGATGGCGCCGGCGCCGATCTCGCCGACCCGCTTTACCTGATCGCCGAAATCGTCGAGGACGGCGCGGTTCGCCTCGAACACCGCCTCGTCGCCGCCGACCCAGATCGCCAGCTTGCCCGAAACGGCGCCGGCCGGCCCGCCGCTCACCGGGGCGTCCAGCATGTGGGCGCCCTGTTCGGCGAGGACCGCGTGGATCTCGCGCACCACCTTCGGCGAATTTGTCGAGAGGTCGAACAGCACCGAACCCGGCTTCATGCCCGCGATTAATCCTTCGTCGGGATCGAGGACCACGGCCTGAACCTCGGGCGGTCCGGGCAGCGAGGTGAGGATCACGTCGCACTGTTCGGCCAGCGCCTTCGGGCTTTCCGCCCAGCTCGCGCCCGCCGCCAGATGTTGCTCCGCGATATTCCGCCCCAGGTCGTGCACCACCAACTCGCGCCCGGCCTTCTGCAGATTGCTGGCCATGCCCGCGCCCATGGTGCCGAGCCCGATGAAGCCCACCTTCGCCATCGTTTCTCTCCCTTGCCCGTCTGTTCTCGGCGCGGACCATAGCATCCCCGCCGCGCGGTCGTTATTCTGCGCCGCCACGATTGCCGGGAGGGCCGGACCATGCTCGAGACCACGAAACTGCTCGCCGAATTCACCACCCGGCCGGACGCCGCGCTGCCGGACGGCGTCCGCCACGAAGGGCGCCGCGCGCTCGTGAACTGGCTCGGCTGCGCGCTCGGCGGCGCCCGGCACCCGGCGATGGGGATCGCCGTCGGCGCGACGGCACCGCATTCGGGGGGCGATGCCACCGTGCTCGGCCGGGGGGAGCGACTGGGCGCGCTCGACGCCGCGATGGCCAATTGCCTCGCCTCTTCCGCCAACGCCTTCGACGACACGCACCTGGCGACGGTGATACACCCCACCGGACCGGTCGCCGCCGCCCTGCTGGCGCTTGCCGAGGGTCGGAACGTGTCCGGCGCGGCGTTCCTGGACGCGCTCGCCGTCGGCATCGAGGTCGAATGCCGCGTGGGCATGATGCTGGTCGCACCGCCGGCGGAGGCGGAACTCGGCTGGTACCTGACCGGCACCGCGGGCGGTATCGGCGCGGCGGCCGGTTGCGCCCGGCTGCTGGGCCTGGATGTCGAGCGGACGATGGCGGCCCTCGGCGTCGCCGCCGCCCAGGCCTCCGGCTTCCGGCAGACCCATGCCTCGATGATCGTCGCCCTGGTGCCGGGCCTGGCCGCGCGGGCCGGCCTCTGGGCGGCCCTGCTGGCCGAGGGCGGTTACAGCTCGACCCCGGCGGCGCTCGAAGGGACCGCCGGCTTCGCCGAGCTATTCTCGCGCCGGGCCCATCTCCCGGCGGCGACGGAGGGCCTGGGCGCGACCTGGGAGATCCTCGCCAACGCCTACAAACCCTATCCCTGCGGCATCGTCATCCACCCGGTGATCGACGGCTGCCTGGAGATCGCGGGCGAAGCCGGGTTCGAACCGGACGCCGTCTCCCGCATCCGCCTGGCGGTCAATCCGCTCTGTCTGCGACTGTGTGACCGGCCGACGCCACCCGGCGCGCAGGAGGCGATGGTGAGCGTGCATCACTGGGCCGCCGCATCGCTTGCCCGCGGCAAGGCGGGCCTGGAGGAAGGCAGCGAAGCGGCGGTCGCCGCCGCCGACATTCAGCGGCTGCGCGCGCTGGTGGAGACCGCGCCCGACGAGACAATCGGGCGCGAGGGCGCCCTGGTCACCGTCGAGACGCGCGACGGGCAACACCACGAGCGGCACATCACGCACGCGCTCGGCAGCCTCGAACGGCCGATGAGTGATGCCCAGCTCGACGAGAAGTTTACCATCCAGGCCGCACCGGTCCTGGGCCAGGCGGCGGCCGAGGCGCTGCGCCTGGCGGGTTGGGGCGTCGACGACCTGGCCGACGCGGGCGCGCTTGCCCGCCTGGCCCGGCCCGCCGGGTAGGCCCGAGCGATGAGCTGCGTCGTCGTCTGCTCCGGCGGCATGGACTCCGTGACGCTCGCCCACCTGGTCCACGACGAAGGCCGCCTCGCCCGCCTGGTCACCTTCGACTACGGCCAGCGCCATCGCCGCGAGATCGAGCATGCCGCCCGCCTGGCCGCAAACCTCGCGACGCCGCACGACGTGGTCGACATTTCGAAACTGCGCGGCTTCCTCAGCGGCTCCGCCCTCACCGACGACGTTCCGGTGCCTGAGGGACATTACGCCGAAGACAACATGCGCAGCACCGTGGTCGCCAACCGCAACCCGATCATGTTCACCATCGCCTTCGCCATCGCCGCCGGCGCCGGGGCCGACAGCGTCGCCGCCGCCGTACACGCCGGCGACCACTTCGTCTATCCCGATTGCCGGCCGGAGTTCGTTGCCGCCTTCGCCGAGATGGAACGGCTCGCCCTCGACGGGATGTGGCGCATCGCCTTCGAAACCCCCTTCGTCGAGATGAGCAAGGCGGAGATCGCCGCCGTCGGCGGCCGCCTCGGCGTCGCCTTCGAAGAGACCTGGAGCTGCTATGAAGGCGGCCAGCGGCATTGCGGGCGCTGCGGCACCTGCGTCGAACGCCGCGAGGCTCTAGCGCTCGCCGGCCTCGAGGACCGGACCGACTACGAGGATCCAGACTACTGGCAAAGCGTCACCGGCGCCAACGCGCCGGGTGTGACGTGACGCCAAATCGGCTTATGCCGATCACCGCTAAGATACTTTCAATCACTAAATATTCGCTTTAGTATAACAAACGTTCTTCAGCGATTGATGGAGACGACTTCTGAAGGTCTTGCCCTCCATAATCGAGTCCACGCCACTTCCACCGCGCTTAAAGCTCTTTCTGTGCTCGCTGTTCGCGGCGCGAGCGGTCGGGAACCCGATATTGCTCGGCGAACTGCTCAGGGTTCGTGCCAATGCGAACTTCGAGCTCGACCGGGCTAGCGAGGCGATTGCAGACCTCGATATCGCCATTCCGTTGTTGCCGGAAGACTGGTGCGCATATGTCATCCGCGGAGGGGCGAAGGTCGGACTCGACCTGATGGACGAGGCCATATGCGACCTCGACAAAGCGCTATCCCTCAAGCCGGATGAACCTTCCATTTACCTCACCAGGGGTTTCGCCAACCTGTCGGTTTCGCGAATCGACTCGGCGATTACCGACTTCAACGAGACATTGCGGTTCTCCCACGAGGTCGCCCTCGCCTACATGGGGCGCGGCACCGCCTATTTTGCAGCGGAGGAGTTCGGCCGGGCGCGCCGCGATCTGGACGAGGCCGTCCGGCTCGACCCGAGTTCGATCCTCCCCCGTTCAATGCGTGGGCCACTCCGGGCCAAGCTCGGAGATATCGCCGGCGGCCTCGAAGACGTGGAACGCGCCCTCAAATCGCAGCCGAAGAGCCCCGTGTTTCTCTATGCACGTGCGACCATCCATAAGTATGGCGGGAATTACGCCGCCGCGATCGAGGACATGTCGACGGCGCTTGAATTGCAACCCGACGATCCAGACTATTTGAATGGCCTCGCCTGGATCTTCGCGACGGCAACGGTGGATCGCTGTCGCGACGGCGCGCGGGCGGTCCAATTGGCCGAAGCCGCGGTGGCCCGGCGGGAAAGCCCTGAAACCCTGGATACGCTGGCCGCGGCGTTTGCCGAAGCGGGCCGGTTCCAAGATGCCATCGCGACGGAAAAACGGGCCATAGGGCAAATCGATGATGGTGATCTCGCCGACGTCGTCAAACGACGGTTGAAGAGCCATCTTGCCCGCCTTGAAGACAGCCTTCCGATACGGGACGACCCACCCGATCCGGCGGCCGGCAGGCTCGGACCCTGGGATCGCCTCGTGTAGCCGTATAGCTGCCCAGACAATTGCCTTGCAGCCGACATCGTTTGGCCGCGACAATCCGAACCCCGCCGATCTACAGTCCAAAAGAAGAGTGACCGGGAAGGGTGAGCCGGAGGTTGAGGATCGCGACATGAACGACAGACACTACGAGGATTTCCATGTCGGGCAGGAATTTCGCTCCCCCGGCAAGACGTTCACGGAGAGCGAAATCCTCGAGTTCGCCTTCAAGTACGACCCGCAGCCCTTTCATATCGACCTGCAGGCGGCGGAGGCGAGCCAGTATGGTGGCCTGATCGCCAGTGGCTGGCACGTCATGGCCGTCGCCTTCCGCCTCTTCACCATGACCGATGCGCTCGGCCCGGCGAGCGAGGGCGCCCCGGGGATCGACGATTTGCGCTGGCACTTGCCGGTGCGACCGGGCGATACGGTTCGCACCGTGGCGACGGTCGAAGCGATGCGGCTTTCCGCCTCCAGGCCCGATATCGGCCTGGTGACGATCGGCTACCGGGTCGAGAACCAGAAAGCGGAAACCGTCGCCTCGATGCGCGCCGTCCAGTTCATGCACCGCCGGGAGAACGCCCATGAATAAGGATCGCCGCGTCCTGATCGTTGCCTTCGACGGCCTGCGTCCCGACATGGCGACGCCGGACCGCATGCCCAATCTCGCGCGCCTGCGTGCTTTTGGCGTCGACTTCACCGATTGCCGCTCGGTCTTCCCGACCGAGACGCGGGTCAACCAGGCGAGCCTGGTGACCGGCTGCCATCCGGCCCGCCATGGCATCGTCGCCAACAAGTTCGTCGAGCCGACGCTGCCGGGCGGCTTCATCAACACCGCCAACTTCGAAGCCTTGACCGAAGCGTCCGACGCCCTCGACGGCGCGCTGCTGCACAGCGCGAGCCTCGGCGAGGTGCTGGAGGACGCTGGCGGCAGCTTGGCCGTCATCGGCTGCGGGACGCCCGGCGGCAACCGTCTGCTGCACCACACCGCGCCCGCCAAGGGCGCTGTCAACGTCTCCGCCCATGGCCGCGAGCGGAGCGCGACGCCCGAGGATCTCGAGTGGATCGAGGCCCGCATCGGCCCGGCCCCGGCCGCCGCCATGGCCAATGTCGGCCGCATCGACTGGGTTGCCCGCGCCTACCGCGACGCTCTCGTGCCGAAGCGCGATCCGAGCGCGGCGATCCTCTGGTTTTCCGATCCCGACACGCCCTATCACTACCGGGGCCTGGCGAGCCCGGAGGCCGACGCCGGCATCCGCGCCGGCGACAAGGCGCTCGGCGAGCTGCTGGACTGGCGCCGCGATAGCGGACGCGAGGACAGCCTGCAGATCTTCGCCCTCTCCGATCACGGCCACGTCGCCGCCATCGGCGGCCCGCTCGACGTCGCCGCCAGAATGGCCGCCGCCGGCTTCCGGTTGAGCGAAAGCCTAGCCGACGGCGGCGACGCGGTGCTGGTGCCGGGCAGTTCCGGCTCGATCTATTGTCGCGATGCGGACATCCAACGCGCCGTGGTCGATTGGCTTGCCGGCCAGCCCTGGGCGGAAGTCATCCTCGCCCGGCACATGACCGGCGCAGCAGCGGCGCCCGAAGGCACGCTGCCGCTGGCCGCCGCCGGCATCGACAATGCGCGGGCCGGCGACATCGTCTTCACCACGCTGCGCGATGGCAACGCCGGTCCGGGCGGCTGGCCCGGGCGCTGCCTGCACGACAACCCCGATATCCCCGACGGCTGCGGCCTGCATGGCGGCCTCAGCCGCGAGGAGGCCCGTCCGGTTCTGGCCGCCCAGGGCACCGGCCTGCACGCAGGTGTGCGCATCGACAGTCCCGTCGGGCTGATCGACGTCATGGCCATGACCCTGGCCCTGCTGGAGATCGCGCCGCCCGCCCCGCTCGACGGACGGGTGCCGGCGGGCGCGCTCCGCGATGGCTCCACCGGCGAGGCCGAACCCGGCATGGCCGAAACCACGAACGCCGAGCGGGCCGGGCGCCGGCAATCGCTGACCATGACCCGGGTCGGCGCCGGCCGCTATCTCGACGAAGGCCGGTTGGCGGACCCACCCGACCTCGACAGCCTGGCCCCGTGACGGCGCGGCGGATACGGATCCTGACGGGGGAAGGTCCCAAACTCGCAGCGATCCGCGAACTGATCCAGCGCGCCTTCGCCGAGCAGGACGGGCGGATCGACCCGCCCTCCTCCGCCGGTCGCCTGACCCTCGACGACGTACGGGCCCAAGCCCGCCCGCCCGGCCGGGTGTTGGTCGCCGAGGCGGACGGTGTCCCGGTCGGCTGCCTCTTCCTCGTGCCTGAGGGGGAGGTGCTGCATATCGGCAAACTCGCCGTCGATCCGAGCGCGCGCGGCAGAGGCCATGCCCGTGCCCTGATGATCGCGGCCGAGGACTTCGCACGCCGGGACGGCTACGCCCGTCTCGAGCTGCAAACCCGGATCGAACTGATGGAGAACCACGCTCTGTTCCGGCGTCTCGGGTACGTGGAAACGGCCCGCGCCGCGCACCCGGGCTACGACCGGGCGACGAGCATCACATTTACGCGGAACCTCAATCCGGAACGATGAAGGCCGCCGCGTCGCGGTCGTAGACGCCGTAGCCGAGCGTTTCGCGCAGGTCGGCCGGCGCGAGCGCGCCCGCGGCCTCCGCACCGCCCGCGGCCAGCGCGTCGAGGCCGGCGCGGATGCCGGCGATCGCGGGGGAGAGCATCGCGGTCGGGAACGTGCCGATCTTCATGCCGAGTTCCAGCGCCGCCGCCGGGCTCGGCGTCGCCCGGGGCGCGCCGGGCGAAAGCACGACGAAGGACGGTCGGTCGGCCGCCGCCGCAACCGCGCGGCGGATCTCGTCGTCGTCCTCGGGCGAGTCGAGGAAGAGGATATCGGCCCCCTCCTCCACATACATCTCGATCCGGGCCACCGCCTCGTCGATGCCCTGGGTCGGCCGGCAGTCGGTGCGCGCGAGGATGAGGATACCGCTCTCCTTCGCGGCTTCGACCGCGGCGCGGATCTTCATCCGGGCGTCCTCGCGCGGCAGGCAGGGCTTGCCCGCGGCGGTCAGCGCGCGGGGCGTGATCTTGTCCTCGATCAGCACGGCCGCCGCGCCGCCGCGGCCATAGGCGCGCACCGTACGCTGCACGTTCATCGCGTTGCCATGGCCGTGGTCGCCGTCGGCCAGCACCAACGTATCGGGCGCGGCGCCGCGTGCCATCTGGAAAGAATCGTGCATCTCGCCGAAACTGACGAGATCGAGATCCGGGCCGCCGATCCGGCTGGCGGCGACGCAGGAGCCGGAGAGGAACGAGGTCTCGAAACCCGCCTCCGCCGACAGTTTCGCGGACAGGCCGTCCCAGACGGCGGGCATGGTGACGAAGCCCGGCTGGGCAAGCAGGGCGCGCAGGCGCTCGGGGGCGGTGCTCATGGATGGACTCCTCGGCTCTCGTATTGCACGGCAGGGCGCCGTTCTAGCATAACTCGCTTTCGCGCGGCGAGCGGGCGCTCACTCGGACCAGCCCCACCAGGCGCGCACCGCCTCGCCCATCACCAGGCTCCGGTCCGCGCCCGATAGCCACGGCATCTCGTCGGTGAACATCGCCAGGCATTGCCGCCAGGTGCAGGGCATCTTCGAGATGTCGGTGCCCCAGAACACCCGCTCGGGCCCGAAGGCGTCGAACACCCGGTGGATGTAATCGAGCATGATCGGATAGGGATACGCCTCGCCCGCATAGCCGGGCGCCCCGGTCGCCTTGACCGTGATGTTGGGATGGCGGGCCAGCGCCACCAGCGCGTCCATATGGCCCATCGCCTCGTGGTCCTTCGCCTTGGTGTTGCCGCCAAGGCCGCCCAGGTGATCGATCGTCAGCTTCAGGCCCGGATGACGCTCGGCGATCTGGCCGACGGTATCGAGGGAGTCCGTCGCCAGCAGGGCGATCGGCACGCCGGCCGCCTCCGCCTCGCGCCACAGCCAGTCGAGGGTGCCGTCGCGGAACCGCGTCCGCCAGGGCTCGTGAATGAAGAGGTAGCGCAGACCCAGATTGCCCGGCGCCGCGCGCCAACGCGCGACCTTGGCCGGCGCGTCGCCATCGTCGAGCGGGAGGCCGCCCAAAATGGCGAAACGCCCGGGATAGTCCCGCACCGCGTCGGCCGACAGCTGCAAGGCGTCCGGGTCCCAGGGCGGGGGATGGATCACGGCCCCATCGACGCCCGCCTCGTCCATCATCGTGATCGCCTCGGCCGCAGTGAAGGACGTGACCTGCCAATGGGCATCGTTGCTCGGCAGGCCCTGCCCCCAAAGATGGATCTGCGCGTCGGTAATCCGCATCGCCTCGCCCTCCCTCAGAAGCTCGGTTTGGTCGGGAACGGGGTGAGCTGGAGATCATGGGTCCAAGCCGAGCGGTCCTGGGTGTGCAGGTACCAGAACGCCTCGGCGATCTTCACCGGGTTCATGACGATGTCGGGATTGGCCTGGGCCTTGGGCAACGCGCGGGTGCCCGGGGAATCGATGGTGCCGTCGATGATGACGTTGGCGACATGCACGCCGTATTCGGAATATTCCTCGGTCAGCACCTGGGCCAGCGTCCGCATCATGACCCGGGGATAATAGAGCGATTCCCCCGTATGCCGCTTGCGGCCCCGCAGCGCCCAGGAATTGTTCGAGAAGAAGAAGGAGCCTTCGCCCCGCACCCGCATCGCCGGCAGGACCTCCTTGGCGACCAGGAAGGGACCGCGGCTGGCGATGTGCTGCGCCGTCTCGAACATCTCCAGCGGCAGGTGCTCGAACAGCTCCTTCTCCGGCGGCAGGTCGCGCCCCTCGAGATAGCCGGCGTTGTAGATCAACACGGCGGGGTCGCCCCAGGTCTCGCGGATATGGGCGAAGGCGCCGGCGACCGTCTCGGCGGACACCAGGTCCATCTCGACAATGGCGCACTCGCCCCCCGCGGCGCGGATCGCCTCGGCGATGGGCGCCGCGTTGGCCTCGGTCCGGGTGGTCATCACGGTGAAGAAGCCCTCGGCGGCGAACTTCAAGGCGATCGCCCCGCCGATCCCCCAGCGCGCGCCGGGCGGCAGGTCGCTGTCGTCGAGCGCGCGGCCGTGCACCAGCTTGGTCATGCGGCCTTCGGATTGCCACTTGGTGGTCGCCCCGACGACGACGCAAACGGGTTTGTCCATGCTTCCCTCACCTCCCCTTCGGGATGCCGCGCGTCACATCGTCGGCGCGGCCCCCATCGTCGTGCGATGCATCAAGCGGCGAAGCGGCAGATCGTAGTCGATCACCGCCTTGTGCTGCACCGTGCAATTGTCCCACAGCAAGACGTCGCCCGGCCGCCAGCAATGGCGGTAGATGAATTCGGGCCGGGTGATGTGTTCGGCCAGCGCCTCGATCAGCATGGCGGCCTCGTCGCTCTCCATCCCCTCGATGCCGGTGCAGTCGTCCCGCATGATGTAGAGGCTGCGACGGCCGGTGCGGGGGTGGCGGCGAACGATCGGATGGCGTACCGGCGGGTGACGGCGCGCCTCGTCCTCGGTCACCGGGATCGAGCGTTTGCGGCCGAGGAAGTCGAAGATGCCGACCTTGTCCTCCAGGCGTTGCTGCATCGCCGCCGGCAAGGCGTCCCAGGCCGCCGCGGCATTGGCGAACATGGTATCGCCGAGCGGCAGGCCATCCAGTTCCGGCACCTCGATCGCATGCAGCATGGTGCCGCGCGGCGGCGTCGCCGTGTAGACCATGTCGGAATGCCAGCGTTCACCCGCGCGCACCAGGCCGACCGGCTCGCCGTTCTCCTGGACGTTGGAGACGACGACGATCTCAGGCGCGCCCGGCACGCTCCAGCGTTCGCCGAAGACGTTGAAGGCGATCTCGCCGAAATGCCGGGTGAACGCGACCTGCTGGATCGGCGTTATGGTCTGCCCGCGGAAGAAGACCACGCCGTGCGCATCGAAGGCGGCCTCGATCGCCGCCAGGGTCTCCGGCGTGAGGTCCCCGGCGAGATCCACGCCGGTAATTTCCGCGCCGGCGGCCCGGCCTGTTGGAATGACGTCCATGTTTCCCTCTCTCGCCACGTCGTCGGCGCCAAGGCGAGAATCCTGCCATGCCCGGTGCGTGAGCACCAGCCGTTGGCCCTTTCCATTTCTTCGCCCATCGTTTACCCGGATGGCACAGGAACAATCCTTGGGGATGGAGCCGGTCGGGATGCGCGCTTCCCTCGTCATTTCCGCTCTCGTCGCGGTTCTGGTCGGTTTCGGCGGGTCGGTCGCGATTCCCCTCGCCGCGGCCCGTGCCGTGGGCGCGGGGGCCGCCGAGACCTCGTCGTGGATTGCCGCGCTCTGCCTCGCCATCGCCGTGACGACGGCCGTCCTGTCGGTCCGCCACCGCCTGCCCATCGTCACCGCCTGGTCGACGCCGGGCGCGGCCTTGATCGCAACGACGAGCGGCATCGACCTCGCGCAGGCCGTCGGCGCGTTCCTCCTCGCCGCGGTTCTGATGCTGGCGACCGCGGCCATCCGTCCCCTCGCCCGCCTGGTCGAGCGGATCCCCGGCGCCGTCGCCTCGGCCATGCTGGCGGGCGTGCTGTTCGGCTTCGTCGTCGCCATCTTCGAACACATGACCGGCGTGCCGCAGCTGGTGTTGCCGATGCTCGGCGTCTTCTGCGTCGTACGCCTGCTGTCACCGGCCTGGGCGGTCCTGGCGACCCTCGCGCTCGGCATGGCGCTGGCCGGCGGTCTCGGTCTCGCCGGCCCGCTTCCCGAGATCTCCCTGTCGTCCTTTGCGCTTCTCACGCCGCGTTTCGATGCGGCGGCACTGCTGGGGCTGGGCCTGCCGCTCTATCTCGTCACCATGGCCTCGCAGAACCTGCCCGGTTTCGCGGTCCTGCGCGCCGCCGACTACCCGGTGCCGGCACGGTCGATCCTGGGGGTGACCGGTCTGCTCTCCCTGGTGACGGCGCCGGCCGGCGCCCATGCCACCAATCTCGCCGCCATCACCGCCTCGATCTGCACCGGCCCCGATTGCCACCCCGACCCGAAAGAACGCTGGAAGGCCGGCCCGATCTACGCGGCGGGCTATGTTCTGCTGGCGCTCTTCGGGGCCTCGCTGGTCGCCCTCTTCGCCAGCTTTCCAGCGGCCCTCATCGTTACCATCGCCGGCCTGGCGCTCGCCGGTCCCCTCGTCGCCGCGCTTGCCGCCGGCCTCGCGGCGGAGGGCGACCGCTTCGCCGCCGTCGCGACCTTCGCCGTTACCGCCTCCGGCCTGGAGGCCTTCGGCATCGGCGCGGCCTTTTGGGGCTTGCTCGCGGGCCTCGCCCTGGTCGGCCTGGAGCGGGTGCGGAGCCGACTGGGGTCGAGGTCGTGAGCCCGAGTCTCGCCATGTTTTGCAGTTTGATCGCCGGCGTCGTCGGCCTGGTCTATTCCATCGTCCTGACTCTCGTTCGGGCAAACCGGAGCGAGGCCCGGCGCGCAACCTGGGAGCCCGGCCCCTATGTCTTCGGCTTTGCCCTGCTCTGGCCGGCGCTGCTGGCGCTCGCGCCCTTTCTGCCCGTCGACGCCTGGTTGAAGAGCCGCGCCGAGGCGGGCCGGCCCTGGGCGCACGGCCTCGTCGCGTCGTTCCCCTACCGCGCCGTGACACGCTTGTTGCAGGGCGCGGCGATCGCCGTGATGATCTTCTATGTCGGCGCTGTCGTTCTCGGTGCCGCCCCCTGAAAGCATTGGGATCCATACTGTCATGTACCGCGTTCTGATTGCCGCGATGATCCTCGCCCTGGCCACGCCGGCACTGGCCGACGGCATCGTCGCCCGAATTGTCCCCTCCCCCCTCTCGGCCACCGGCCTGGTCGCCGGGGCGCCCGTGGCGCTGACGATCGAACTCCAGTCGAAGGCGGCGCCCGGCTATCGTTTCATGGACCCGCATGTCGTCGGCTACGGCGTGCCGGCGGGCGGGCGCATCGAGGTTACGCTCGTCTCCGGCTTCGAGCGGATCGCGGACGTCCCCCTCACCATCGACAGTTTCATGGCCATGACCGGGGCCGCACAGCAGGGCCTGCACGGCAAGGCCATCGGTTACCAAATCACCGAGGGCGAAACGCGCGAAACCTACGTGCTGACACCGACCCGGCCCGAAGGGCTGATCGCCGAACAGCTCCGCTCGCCCGCCGTGAGGCCCAAGAAGGGCCGGGTCGACCAGCGCGGCATCAAGCGATTCCATGTCGGCCTGTTGAAGAGCGCCTTTCGCAATGCCGGCCCGGCCGGGCGGATCGAGGTGAGGATCTTGGATTCAACAGGCGCCATCGTCCATTCCGGTACGGTGACGGTGCCGTTCCTGGACCGCGCCGTGCCACAAATCTTTGCCAACAACTTCCCCCACGGGCGCCGCGCGCACGACTGGCAGACGGTGAAGCCCGGTGCCGTCCTCGGCGTGACACCCGGCACGCTGCCGCTGCCGGTCATGCTGTTTGCCGCCGCCCGGGACATGGCGCCGGCCGACATGGGGCAATTCAGAACCGGCATCGCGGACGCGGGCGTCGTCTCCGTGCGCGAGATCCAGCTTTCCGGCTTCCAGGTGCCTGAAGTGCTATCGCGATACAATGGCGGGCTGATCCTACAGGACACGGACCGGGACGGCCGCCTGACGCCCGGGCGCGACCGGATCATCGGCGGCGTTCTCGGCAAGGGCCCGCCGGGCGCATCCGGCATGCTGGTTCGCAGCTCGCGTTTCCATGGCGCCGCACATTTCTCCCGGCCCTCCACCGCCTATCACGAGAAATTCGGCGCCATCTTCGGCGGCAGTGTCGCCCTGCTGGAATTCACCGCCGGCAACAAACCCGGCCTCTACCGGCCGACGTTCGCCCTGCTGAGCGATCCCGACGATCCCGCCAGCCCCGACGGCGCGCGAGTGACCTATACGATCCGGGTCCGGTAGCGAAGAAGTGAACTTGTGAACATCATCACTTTAGTGTCATCATGATATGGTGCCTTCCGGTATCGCCTTAGGGATCGAGGCGAGTCGCAGTCCTGGGAGGGAGAGATTATGCACCGTATCATCACGGGCCTTGCGATCGGGGCCCTGTTCGCCACTTCACCCGCATCCGCCGATGGGATCGTCGCGAAGATCGTCAACTCGCCGCTTTCGGCCGCCGGCCTGGTGAGCGGTGCGCCCACCGGCATCAACATCTATTTGCAGAACGACGCGGCGCTCGGCATCGCCTTCATGGACCCGAACGTCGTCGGCCACGGTATCGCGGCCGGCGGGCGCGTCGAGATCGAGATGGGACCGGGCTTCGAGCGGATCGCCGACGTGCCGCTGGTGCAGAAAACCATCATGGTCGTCACCGGCGCACCGCAGCAGGGCATGCCCGGCAAGGCGGTCGGCTACAAGGTCGGCGAAGGCGCCAGCCCCAACATCTACACCCTGACGGCGACCAAGGACGGCGGCCTGCCGGCGGAAAGCCTGATGACCCCGGCGCCCGGCGCCAAGGGCGATCCCGTACGCCAGCGCGGCATCAAGGTCTTCCACGTCGGTCTCCTGCAAAGCGCCTTCCGCAATACGGGCGACAGGGGCACGATCACGGTCCGCTTCCTCGACGGCACCGGCAAGGTGACGGCATCGGGCAGCGCCTCGGTCGATTTCCTGAAAAGCGCGGTGCCGCAGATCCAGCCGAACAACTTCCCGGACCGCCAGCGCAACCACAATTGGCAGATGGCCTCATCGGGCCAGACGCTGGGCCGCGACCCGGGCACGCTGTCGCTGCCGATCATGCTTTATGGTGTCAATCAGCATTTAATTCTGACCCCCTATCGGCGTGCAAAATTGACCCCCCCCCTTGCTTCGACGGAGGTTGTCCCGGTAGTCCACGGGAGGGCCCCGCGCGGCTTCGTGTAGCGCTTTGCGTTACGCGGAGCGAAGCCGCGTGGGAGGGGCCTGTGGGCCCACCGGGACAACCGGGCCGGCGGCGGAACGTGGGGATCAGGTGGGGTTCTTGAAGTGGCAATGAGCTTTTGAAGTAGTGTCCAGACTGTTCTGCAAGTTTGTCATGGCTGCCGATGAGGGCCACCGGCATGCCTGGCGCGGAGATTTCGATTGCTCGGAGCGCCAGGCATGCCGAGCCGCCGTCAGGCGGCTTTCTGGATGCGTTCGCTTTTGCTCTCCTTGAGATGGATCATGTTGAGCTAGCGGTTGGCATCCAGCCAGTCCTCATGGATTTCGATCGCGAGAGCCCGGACCAGCCGGAGGCAGCTCATCCACCCCATCGGCCCGGACTTGTGCCCCAGCTACGAAACCCCTTTTGCAGAACAATCTGTACAGGACCCGTTTTGATTTGCCCGCCTTTGCGATGAAAGCCCCCAGGCTGATTGGCTCCATATAGCGGATCAGCCTGGGGCTTTGCTTACAGGGCGGCTACTTTTGTCGTCGCTGTTTGCTTTGTGCGAAGCGGTAAGACATGTTGCCTGTTTCGATGATTGCGCAGTGATGCGTTACACGATCCAGCAACGCGGTTGTCATTTTTGCATCTCCGAAGACGGAGACCCATTCCCCGAACTGCGCGTTTCGGAAAGTCCCGGACACCGATTACGGAAAGTCCTGGCCAGAGATTTCAGTAAGTCGCGGCCAGTGATTCCGGAAAGTCCCGGACAGCATCACGGGGCGATCTGAGTTCAGCTTTCGGGTGCGCCGTCTCGGCGTCTACCTCTTGGCTTTTGCCGGGAGGGGACATGCCCAGACGGAAGCAGACGAGACGAACGACGGTGAGAGATGCACGAACGATCCTGCGGCTGACGCATGACCAAGGCCTCTCGGCGCGAGAGGTGGCGGAACGGCTGAAGGTCTCCAAGACGACAGTGTCGACCTATTTGCTGCGGGCCCGCGAGGTCGGCCTTACCGCCTGGCCGCTGCCGGCGGAATACGAGGACGACGCGGTCCTGCAAGAGACGCTGTTCCGCCGCATGGGCCGGCCCCCGCGCGACAGGTGCGAGCCGCACTGGCCGACGGTCGCGGCCGAGCTGAAGCGCAAGGGGGTGACGCTGACCCTGCTCTGGCAGGAATACCGCGCCTCACATCCCGATGGCTACGGCTACACCTGGTTCTGCGAAGCCTTCACGGCGTTCAAGCGGCGCACCGGCGCCACCTGGCGCAACCGCCACGAGGCCGGTGCGGTCATGCAGACCGATTATGCCGGCCAGACGGTGGACATCGTCGACCCCGAGACCGGCGAGGTGCACGACGCGCAGATCTTCGTCGCCGTGCTGGGCGCTTCCTCGCTCACCTTCGCCACCGCCAGCCTGACCCAGCGCCTGCCCGACTGGGTCGCCGGACAATGCCGGGCGCTCGCCTACTTCGGCGGCGTGCCCAAGAGCATCGTCTGCGATAACCTCAAGGCCGGCGTCGCCAAGCCGCTCTGGTTCGAGCCGACCCTCAACCCGACCTTCGCCGCGCTCGCCGAGCACTACGACACCACCGTCCTGCCGACCCGGGTCCGCAAGCCGCGCGACAAGGCCAAGGTCGAAGTCGCCGTCCAGGTCGTCGAGCGCTGGATCCTGGCAAGACTGCGCAATACGCGCTTCTTCTCCCTCGACCAGCTCAACCGGGCGATCCGCGACCTCCTCGAGGAGCTCAACGAGCGGCCCATGCGCAACCTTGGAAAGAGCCGGCGCCAGATGTTCGAGGCCATCGAGCGCGAGGCCCTGGCACCCCTGCCGACGACGCCCTTCGAATATGCCGAATGGAAGACCGCCAAGGTCCATTCCGACTATCACGTCGACGTCGAGCGCAGCTTCTACTCCGTGCCGCACGGCCTGATCGGCCGCAAGGTCCAAGTCCGGCTCACTCACCGCACGGTCGAGATCTTCCACAACCACAAGCGCGTCGCCAGCCATCTCCGCCGCTCACCGCATGGCGGCCATGCCACGATCCCGGCCCACATGCCCAAGGCGCACCAGCGCTATGCCGAGCGAACGCCACAAAGCCTGATCGACCAGGCCAGCCGCATCGGCCCCAACGCCGCCCTCCTGGTCGAGCGGATGATCCGCGATCGGCCCCATCCCGAGCAAGGCTATCGCAGCGCCATGGGCGTCTTGTCGCTCGCCCGCCGATACGAACCGGAACGCGTCGAGGCCGCCTGCGCACGCGCGCTCACCATCAACACGACCAGCTACTCATCGCTCGCCGCCATCCTCAAGTCCGGCCTCGATCGCACACGCCCCGAGCGCGAACCGCTTCTGCCGCTGCCGCCACACACCAACATCCGCGGCCCCGGCTACTACCGATAACCAGGAGAAGACACCTCATGCTGACACACCCGACCCTCGACCAGATGCAGGCCCTCGGCTTCAAGGGCATGGCAGAGGCTTACCGCGACATGGCCGAGCGAGGCCAATCATCGGAATTGAACCGCGAGGACTGGCTCGCCCTCATGCTCGACCGCGAGGCCGCCACCCGCGCCGACAAGCGCCTCGCCAACCGCCTCAGACAGGCCAGGCTACGCTTCCCCGAGGCCTGCATCGAGGACATCGACTTCGCCGCCGAACGAGGCCTCGACCGCCGCGCCGTCCTCTCTCTCGCCCAGGGCGTCTGGCTCAAGGCACACGAGAACCTCATCGTCACCGGCCAGACCGGAACCGGCAAGACATGGCTCGCCTGTGCCATCGCCCATCAGGCCGCCAGGCTCGATCATTCCGTCCTCTACGTCCGCATGCCCAGGCTCTTCGAGGACCTCGCCATGGCCCGCCTCGACGGCCGGCTGCCCCGCCTGATCGACCGCCTCGCCCGGGTCCAGCTGCTCGTCCTCGACGACTGGGGAACCCATGGCCTGACCGACCGCCAGCGCCTCGATCTCCTGGAAATCTGCGAGGAACGATACCACCGACGCTCAACCCTCATCACCGCGCAGATCCCCGTGACCGCCTGGCACGACCTGATCGGCGAGGCCACCATCGCCGACGCCATCCTCGACCGCGTCATCCACAACGCCCACCGCATCGGCTTGAAAGGCGACAGCATGCGAAAGAAGAAATCGACGACCGACTTGACCCAGCCAACCACAACGGAAAACAATCCCGACTGACGGCAACAAGGCACCCGAAGCCAAACTCCCGGAACCGGCCGGGACTTTATGAAATCGGTGGCCAGGACTTACTGAAACCGCCGTCCGGAACTACCGAAATCCGCACGCCGAACTCCAGATTGGTGGTGATGATGACGCTGGTCTTCTCATAGAGTTTGCTGATCAGGTGGAACAAGAGCGCACCGCCGGATTTGGGGAATGGGATATAGCCCAGTTCGTCGATGATGACGCAATCCATGGCCGTCAGTTGCCGGATGATCTTGCCGGCGTTGCCTTCGGCCTGTTCCTTGATCAGCGCATTGATCAGATCGACGGCGTTGAAGAAACGGACCTTCTTTCCCTGATTGATCAACAGCGTCCCCAGAGCAATGGCGATGTGGGTTTTGCCCGTACCGGTTCCGCCCACCAGAATGAGGTTGTGGGCCTCCTGGGTGAACTGCCCTGAGCAGAAGGGGTCGATTTGCGCTTGGGTGACGGCGGCTAGGCCGTAATCGAAAGTGGCGAAGTCCTTATGGTGGGGGAACTTCGAGGCCCGCATTTGGTGCTGGATAGAGCGCACCCGGCGCTCTACAGTCTCGGCGTCGATCAGTTGCTTTATCGCAGTGGTCAGACTTGGCGGCTTGCGCGCGGCCAGCAAAGCTTCGGCGCAAGCCGCCATTCCATACAGCCTCAGGGCGATCAGTTGGTCTATCAAAGCTTTCATGCGACGGCCTCCCCGGCAACGCACAGCGTCTCATAGCGCTTGCAGTCCGCTTCGGGCCGCAAGGTCAGTTGCGGATAGGCGTGGCTCTCGCCCCATGGCGCGATGACCGGCTCCACCAGTTGGTTGATCAGATTGATGATGGCCGGAAGGCGCAGCGTGTTCTGCTCCACGGCCAGTTCACAGGCTATCTCGACCACCTCGATCCCGTGATCCTGGGCCAGCAGGAGCAGATCGACAAACTCCCGGTCCCCGCCTTTGCCGGCCATGTAATGCGCCCTGACCCGGTGCATCGCCTCAGGCAATTGCCAACCCACAAAGGGCGCGCCATCTCTCAGCGCGCCGGGCTTGCGGTCGAGTAGGGGCAGGTAATGCCAGGGCTCGAAATAGCTGGCGTTGCGGGTAAAGCGGCGCTTGTGCTCGGCAATCACATTCTGCCCTGACACAACCACGATCCGGTCCGCATAGGCGCGCAGAGAGACAAGCTCCCCGGCGAACCGGGAGGGGACGCTATAGCGATTGGTGGCATATTGGACCAGACAGGTAGAGCGGACACGAGCGGCCTTCTCAACATAGCCGTCAAAAGCCCGGCCCAGGGGACGCAGTTCGGCGCACTCGTCTGCGAACACGTCCGAGATCTTGCGATCCGATTGTTCGGGGTGGGCGCGATTCGCCAATTCCTCGCAGCGCAGACGCAACCAGCCGTTCAGCGCATCCAGATCGTCAAAGGCGGGCTTGGGCGCAAACAGCTGTCCCCGCAGGAACCCAACCTGGTTCTCAATCTGACCCTTCTCCCACCCCGCCGCGGGTGTGCAAGCAACCGGTTCCATCACATAGTGGTTCATCAACGCCAGAAAGCGCGGATGGAACACACGGTCCTTAGAGCGCGAAACATAGGTTACCATCGTCTTGGGGTTGTCGATGATCACCCGGCGCGGTACGCCGCCATAGAAAGACATCGCCCGTGCAAAGGCGTCCAGCACCATCTCCTGAGATTCGCTGGGATAGGCAACAACAAAGGGCTTGCGGCTATGACATAGGCGGAAGTGGGCAACCTTTACCTTCTGCTCGACACCGCCCAGGACAGCGTATTCCGTGCTCCAGTCAAACTGGAGCGCGTCACCTGCCGTAAAGTGCAACGGAATGAACGCATCCCCCGATCCGGCGCCAGAACGCTTCAGGTCGCGGACAAACCTCTGAACCGTCGAGTAGGATCCGCTATAGCCTTCCGACACAAGCTGCTCATAAAGCTTCTTGGCCGTCCGGCGCTCACGGCGCGGGCGCCCCAGGTCCTGCTCAAAGAGCGCCCGAAGCCGGCTGGCGAAGCCATCGCTAAGCTTACGCCGGACGGGTGAAACGCGCCGCTGATAGCTCGGTGGATCGCCGTCCTTCAGATACTTCTTAATCGTGTTCCGCGACAAACCAGTCTGACGAGATACAGATCGGATACTCCGACCCTCCCGTAATATCCAACGTCGGATCTTCAATACGCTTTCCATCAATACCACCTGCTCTTTCCTCCGCACTGTTCCGTGCGGATGCTAGCGTTCCAGGTGGGTCAATTCTTACCGCTCATAACCCACCAAAGTGGGTCAGTTTTGCATGCCGATTCACACTTTATGGCAAGGCGAGCGACGCGCAGGCCAAGGCGGGCGACTTCAAGGCCGGCATGGCGGGTGTGGGCGTGCTGTCGACCCAGCAGTTGAAGGCCATGAAGTACGAAAAGCCAGCCTCGCTCGCCCGCTACAACGGTGGCCTGATCGTGCAGGACAGCAACGGCGACGGCCGTCTCGATCCCAAGGCGGACACCATCGTCGGCGGCGTCGTCGGCAAGGCGCCGGCCGGCGCCAAAGGGCAGGAGTTGCGCAGCCTCGAGGTCGCCGGCGCCCCGGACCTCTCGCGGCCCTCCTCGGCCTATCACCCGAAGTTCGGCAAGATCTTCGGCGGCAGCGTCGCCCTGCTCCAATTCACCGCCGGCGACAAGCCAGGCCTCTACCGCCCGACGCTCGCGCTGCTGAGCACGCCCGGCGATCTCGCCAGCGCCGATGGCTCCAGCTACACCTACACGATCCAGGTGAAATAGACCGGGGCACGTGCACGGCGGCCTGGTCGCGAGCCGCGCGGTCAGGCCGCCAGGCGCAGCGGGCTGATGGAATCGATCTCCAGCGCGAAAATCTTCGTGTCCAACACTGCGGCTACCGTGCCCTCGACAGGGGTATTGTCGTCCAGCCCGTAGCGCCGGCTCAAAGCCTCGATCGGGCGCTCGGGAAGCAACGCCTCGCATCGATGAAAGGACACTTGGACTCCCCGCGTCCGATCTCCGACAGGGTACCATCAATTTGACCGGCGCGCCGATGGCCCATGTCCGTTCCTGTTCAGCGTTGTCGGACGCCCGCCGAGGCGAGGTGGTTGCGTCTTTCTCGTTAGGTCGGCGGGCGTCGGACAACGCTGAACACTAGCTGTCGTTGGCACCCCACCTAGATTGATACTTGGCGCTAGAGATGGACCTATTTCACATCTTGGCTCATCGCCACCACAACCCATCGATCCAATTCGCGACAGCCATCATGTCGGCGTCTTGGTCACGGAAGCCGAGGATTTGAAGGCCAACGGGCAAGCCGTCGACCGCAAGCCGAGGCAGTGTCACGGCAGGCGAAGCTGTCAGGGTCCAGAAGCCCTGGAATGATCGGCTGCCCGTGTGCGCCAGGCCGACAGGCGCGGGGCCGGAGGCTGTCAGAGTGACGAACCCGTCGACTTCGGCGCGAAGCGCCTCGACCTGTGCCCGGAGGGTAGATTGTCGATCCAGGGCCGCGATGTAGTCATTACGGGACAAGGCATTGGCGGCACCGAGCCGCTCGCGGAGCATATCGCTCAATTGTTCTGGCCAGCGCTGGGCGTAGTCGTTGTAGGGCCATCGCCGTTCAAAGCCCGCAATTGTCTGGGCAACGGTCAGCACCTCTTCGAGCAACTCTTCCAGCCGGGCAATGCCCGGGCTGCTGTCGCGGTCGAGAATCTCGACGCCCTGGTTGGCAATCCAATCCAGAGCGGCCTCGAACACGGCCCTCGTTGCCGCATCCACCTCGTGCCAGCTGCCGGTATAGAGGCGAGCCAGGGCCTTCGGCTTCAGCGGGTCGGGCAAGGCCTCGGGCCCGTCGAGGCCCGGATGCGGCGGCGTACCGCCTACTTGGCCGGCAATGTAGCGCGCGACCAGCCAGCTGTCGCCAAGCGTGCCGGCCAGGGTCCCAAGCGTGTCGTGGCTCAGCGATATGGGATGAATGCCGCCGATGTTGAGCGCGGCGTGGCTGGGCTTGAAGCCGTAAACGCCGCAATAGGCAGCCGGCCGCACGATGGACCCCGCCGTCTGCGTGCCGAGCGCCACGGGCACCATGCCAGCCGCCGTCGCGGCGGCGGAGCCACTGGATGATCCGCCCGGCGTGCGTGCCGGGTCGTAGGGATTGCGGGTCGGCCCGGAGGCGCCGTTTGCGAACTCGGTCGTCACGGTCTTGCCGGGGAACACGGCTCCGCCCTGACGCAGGGCGACGACGCATGCCGCGTCGCGATCCGATTGCCAGCCGGCGTAGATCGGGCTGTTCATCTGGGTCGGCATGTCGGCCGTCTCGATGATGTCCTTGATGGCAATGGGGCAACCGTCGATGGGCGAGAGTGGCGCGCCATCGGCATAGCGCGCCGTCGCAGCGTCCGCGCTCGCGCGCGCCTGCGCGAGGTTCGTGTGGACGAAGGCCTCGATTTTCGGCTCCAACGATGCCATTCGCTCGAGACATGCTTCAAGGAGCGCACGGGGCGTATCGCTGCCATTGCGAAAGTTGGCGACGACCTCGTCGAGGCCGCGGGAGCGAGGCGCACTGGGATCAAAGGGCCCAAGGGCCCCGGCTTCGGCCGACGGTATGTCCTTCTCCGCCATATTCTAGCTCCCTCAGGGTGTCAGCTGCATCAACCTCGATAAGCCGACTGTAGCCGACGTCATCGGCGGCCAGAATTGCCGCGAGCCTATGATCTATTCCCCAGCCCTAGCAGCCTGTCGGACTCGGGCATGCAAGGATTGGTAAGATTGGCTTGGCGGGCGTCGATGTCATGGATTTACCCCCATGAAGTTGCGAACGCGGGTTGGCCCGCCCGTTCAGGCGTGGCTGAGGACGAACATCCGCTTGATGTTCCAGGAGAGCGTGGCCAAGGTCCATTCCCCCTTCGCCTTGTCGAGGCCGCGCAGGCTGAACTGACGCAAGCCCATCACCGATTTGATGATGCCGAACACCGGCTCCGGCGTCTGCTTGCGAAGCGCGTAGAGCGCCCGGCCCTCGGGTGTGGCCAGGCGATGGCACATCGCCTCGAGCGGCGTCGGATCCTCGGGCGCTGGCGGCGCCTCGGCGAAGCGGTCCCGCCAGGAAAGATGGTGGTGCTCCCGGCCGAGCGCGATCAGCGGCGCGATCTCCGCTTCCCCGCAGGCCTCGACGTTGGCCTGGCTGAAGTAGCCGCTGTCCGCCAACAGGGTCTCGACCTCGCCAAGCCCGTCCGGCAGGCCGGCGAGTGCTTCGAGCGTCGGTTCGATCTGCTGCTTGTCGTTCGCCGCCTGCACCACGTCGGCGCTGACCACCAGCAGGCTGCCGGCGGCCACCGCAGCCTGGGCGTTGTAGCACTGCTCGAAGCCGCCGCCGGCCACCGGCATGATGCGCGAGTCCGGGTCCGTCAGGTTGACCTGGTCCTTCGCCCGTGGCCCCGGCTCCGGCGGCTTCGGTGGCCGCCCGCCCGGCTTGCGGCCGGTCCGCGTTTCCTTCGCCTCGCGGGCTGCCAGCTTCTCTTCGTACTCCGCCTGCTCCCGCGCATGACGCTCGGCCGCCCGCGCCTCGATCTCCGCCTTCGCCGCGGCGATCGCCGCCAGCCGGTCCTCGCGCCGTGCCAGCTCCTCCGGCACGCTCATGCCGTCGGGAACCTCGGACCGGTCCGCCGCTTCCGCCAACGCCATCAACTCCGCCACCTCGGCCCGCAGCCGGGCTTCGATCTCGCCCGCACGCTGCCACGACAGGGCGCTGTGCCGGCTCGCGTCGGCATGGATCTTCGTCCCGTCCAGCGCCACCGTGCCCAGTTGCAGCATGCCGGCCTGCCGCGCCAGCAGCAGAACCTGCACGAACAGCCCCTCGATCAGCGGCAGGAAGCGACGGCGGAACGTGGCGATCGTGTCGTGGTCGGGGTGGTCGTTTGCCGCGATGAAGCGGAAGGCCACCGAATCATAGCTCGCCCGCTCCAGCTTCCGGCTGGAATGCACCCCCGTCGCGTAGCCGTAGATCAGCAGGCCCAGCAGGACGCTCGGGTGATGCGCCGCCGAGCCCGAACCACGATAGGCCTTCACGAACGCAGAGAGATCCAGCTGCTCCAGCACATCGACCACGAAGCGCGCCAGATGACGATCAGGCAGCCATTCGTCCACCGAAGGCGGCAGAAGATAGCTGGTCTCCCGGTCAACCTGTCGAAAGTTGCTCATCACAAAATCACCGCGCAGGAGAGAATCAGACCGTGACAGTGAATCTCATCTCGAAACTCGGCTCAAGTCCGACAGGCTGCTAGGATCTTAGCGGGGAGAGGCACTCGCTCAAGATGCCATGATCCCACAATTGGGTCGGAGCAATTCGTTCACGCTTGACTTGGCCTCTTGGCTACACCCGGCCGTGGGCATCATGCCCGCTCAACGGTGTGTTTTCCCTCAGGCGTTACCAGCCAAGACCAGGATCGCGCGCGTGGCTTCGAGATCTCCAGAAACCTGTTGGAGGCACGGTCCACCAACCACCCCTTGCCCCGGCCCGGGAGGCCCTGTTCAGGCCCGCGCGCTCGGCCGGGCCGTCACGCCCTTCCACCAGCGGGTGAGGTTCGCCGCCTCGTCGGGGATCGGCGTGCCGGTGTTGCGGCCGAGCAGGAGGGCGCATTGCGCCGTGATGTCGGCGACCGTGTAGGTGTCCGTTGCGATGAATTCGCGGTCCGCCAGATGACGATCGAGCCAGAGCATGCGCTCGCTCGCCTGCGCGCGGGCGACGTCGGCAAAGTCGGGAACCTGGGTGATCCGCCCTTCCCAGAACGGGTTGCCGTGGCGGAAGACCGCGGTGATCGGCGCCATGATCTCGTATTCCATGCGTCGATTCCACATCTCGACCTGGGCCTGTTCCAGAGGTGTCGCGCCGAACAGCGCCGGTTCTGGATGCAGATGCTCAAGATAGCGGCTGATGGCGATCGACTCGCTCAAAATCGTGCCGTCGTCCAGTTCCAGCACCGGCAGCGTGCCCATCGGGTTCATCGCCAGGAATTCGGGTGTCCGGTTCTCGCCCTTCATCATGTCGATATCGACGGTCTCGAGCTCAACGCCCTTCTCGGCGAGGAAAATACGAACACGCCGGGGATTCATGCCCGGCGGCAGGTTGTAGAGCTTCATCGAAAGACCTCCTCGGCCGACTAGAACGGGATCTCGTCGTCGAGGTCGCCGCCGCCACCCCCACCGCCGCCACCGAAGCCGCCGCCCTGGCCGCCACCGCCGCCTTGGCCGCCGCCGAAGCCGCCACCTCCGCCTCCGCCCTGGCCGCCACCGCCATAGTCGTCCTGGCCGCCGCCGCCGAAGCCGCCGCCGTCACCACCGCCCCCGCCGCCGCGGGTATCGAGCATGGTCAGCTCGCCCCGGTAGCGCTGCAGCGCGATTTCGGTCGTATAGCGCTCCTGCCCGGATTGGTCGGTCCATTTGCGGGTCTGCAACTGGCCTTCGAGATAGACCTTCGATCCCTTGCGCAGAAACTGCTGGGCGATGCGGCCGAGGTTCTCGTTGAAGATGACGACGCGGTGCCATTCCGTCTTTTCGCGCCGCTCCCCCGTCTGGCGATCCTTCCAGCTTTCGGACGTCGCCAGGTTCAAATTGACGATCGGATCGCCGTTCTGGGTGTGGCGCACCTCGGGATCACGCCCCAGATTGCCTACCAAAATCACCTTGTTGACGCTGCCGGCCATGCTTTCCCCCAGATCTTCTGGTTTCTTTTCTGGTTTCGTCGAGGCCGCCAACCCGGCCGATTCGCTGCCGCGCATAATAGGCGGTTCACGACCCTTCCCGCCAGCGCCATTGACCTGCTATGCAAGGGGAAGCACGCGTGCCGGGGTGGGGCGGCGGGCGTTACGACTTATGGGCATTTCAGACCGGGTCGCCGGCACCGGCGGCGACCCCGGCACGGCTGGATCGGCATGCAAAAACACATTTCCGTCCGCGGCGCGCGGGAGCACAATCTGAAGGGCGTCGACGTCGACATCCCCCGCGGTCAGCTGGTGGTGATCACCGGCCTCTCGGGCAGCGGCAAGTCATCCCTCGCCTTCGACACCATCTATGCCGAGGGCCAACGCCGCTATGTCGAGAGTCTTTCGGCCTATGCCCGCCAGTTCCTGGAGTTGATGCAGAAACCCGACGTCGACCTGATCGAGGGCCTCTCCCCCGCCATCTCGATCGAGCAGAAGACGACCAGCCGCAATCCGCGCTCGACCGTCGGCACGGTGACGGAGGTTTACGACTACATGCGCCTGCTGTGGGCGCGGGTCGGCATCCCCTATTCACCGGCGACCGGCCTGCCGATCGAAAGCCAGACGGTGAGCCAGATGGTCGACCGGATGATGGCCATGGCGGAGGGCACGCGGCTCTACCTGCTGGCGCCGATGATCCGCGGCCGCAAGGGGGAATATCGCAAGGAACTCGCCGACCTGATGAAGCGCGGCTTCCAGCGCGCCAAGATCGACGGCGCCTACCACCTGCTGGAGGAGGCGCCGAAGCTCGACAAGAAGCGCAAGCACGACATCGACGTGGTGATCGACCGGGTCGTGCTGCGTCCCGACCTCGAATCTCGCCTCGCCGACAGCCTGGAGACGGCCCTGGCGCTGGCCGACGGTATCGCCATCGCCGAGGACGCCGACAGCGGCGAGCGGGTGATCTTCTCCGCCCGCTTCGCCTGCCCGGTCTCCGGCTTCACCATCGACGAGATCGAACCCCGGCTGTTCTCCTTCAACAATCCCTTCGGCGCCTGCGCCGCCTGCGACGGCCTCGGCCAGGAGCTTTATTTCGAGGCCGACCTGGTGGTGCCCGACCCGGACAAGTCGCTGCGCAAGGGGGCGATCGCCCCCTGGGCCAAGTCGACCTCGCCCTACTATCTCCAGACCCTCGACAGCCTCGCCCGGCACTACAAGGTCTCGATGAGCGATGCCTGGCGCGACCTGCCCGAGAGTTTTCGCGACGCGGTCCTGTTCGGCTCCGGCGAGGAGCCGATCACCATGCGCTACGACGACGGCCTGCGCGCCTACAAGACGGAACGCCCCTTCGAAGGCGTCATCCCCAACCTGCAACGCCGCTGGCACGAGACGGACAGCGTCTGGCTGCGCGAAGAGCTGGAACGCTTCCAGGGCGTGACCCATTGCGCGGCCTGCGACGGCAGCCGGCTGAAGCCCGAGGCGCTGTCGGTGAAGATCGACGGCCGTCACGTCGGCGAGATCTCCAGCCTGTCGATCCTGGGCGCGCGCGACTGGTTCCGCGACCTCGACGGCAAGCTCGACGCCAAGCGGACGGAAATCGCCGGGCGCATCCTGAAGGAGATCAACGACCGGCTCGGCTTCCTGGTCAACGTCGGCCTCGAATACCTCACCCTCTCGCGCCATTCAGGCACGCTGTCGGGCGGGGAGAGCCAGCGGATCCGCCTCGCCTCGCAGATCGGCTCCGGCCTCACCGGAGTGCTCTATGTGCTGGACGAACCCTCGATCGGCCTGCACCAGCGCGACAACGCGCGCCTGCTGCAGACCCTGGTCGAGCTGCGCGACCTCGGCAACACCGTGGTGGTGGTGGAGCATGACGAGGAGGCGATCCGCGCCGCCGACTACGTCATCGACATGGGCCCGGCCGCCGGTCAGCACGGCGGCGAGGTCGTGGCGACCGGTACTGCGGCGGAGATCATGAGCCAGCCGGCGAGCCTGACCGGGCAATACCTGGTCGGCCTGCAGCAAATCCCCCTGCCGAAGGCCCGGCGCAAGGGACATCGCCACCAGACGCTGACCGTGCGCGGAGCGCGGGCCAACAACCTGGACACGGTCGACGCCACCATCCCGCTCGGCTGCTTCGTCTGCGTTACCGGCGTGTCGGGCAGCGGCAAGTCGACCCTGATCATCGAGACGCTCTACAAGGCGCTGGCCCGTTTCCTCAACGGTGCGCGCGACGCGCCCGGCGGCTTCGAGGCGATCGAGGGCTTGCATCACCTCGACAAGGTGATCGATATCGACCAGTCGCCGATCGGGCGCACGCCGCGCTCCAACCCCGCGACCTATACCGGCGCCTTCACGCCGATCCGCGACTGGTTCGCCGGCCTGCCGGAGGCTACGGTGCGCGGCTACAAGCCCGGCCGCTTCTCCTTCAACGTGAAGGGCGGCCGGTGCGAGGCCTGCCAGGGCGACGGCCTGATCAAGATCGAGATGCACTTCCTGCCCGACGTCTACGTCACCTGCGACGTCTGCAAGGGCCGGCGCTACAACCGGGAAACCCTGGAAATCAGCTTCCGCGGCAAGTCGATCGCCGACGTGCTGGACATGACCGTTGACGAAGGGGCGGAGTTCTTCGCCGCCGTGCCGCAGGTCCGCGACAAGCTGGTCACCCTGCAACGGGTCGGCCTCGGCTATATCCATGTCGGCCAGCAGGCGACGACGCTGTCGGGGGGCGAGGCGCAGCGGGTGAAGCTCGCCAAGGAGCTTTCGAAGCGGGCGACGGGCCGCACGCTCTATATCCTCGACGAGCCGACGACGGGCCTGCATTTCGAGGACGTGCGCAAGCTGCTGGAGGTTCTCCAGGCCCTGGTCGAGACCGGCAACACGGTCGTCGTGATCGAGCACAACCTGGAGGTCATCAAGACCGCCGACTGGATCCTCGACCTCGGGCCGGAGGGGGGCGACGGCGGCGGCCGCATCGTCGCCCAGGGCACGCCCGAGGATGTCGCCGGCGTCGCCGAAAGCCATACGGGCGGCTACCTGGCGGAACTGCTCGGCAAGCGAAAGGCCGCCCGCAAACCCGCCGCGGCGAAGAAGGCCGCGAAGCCGGCCAAAGGCGCGAACGGGGCCGCCGCCAAGGCGACCAAGCCGCGCAAGGCCAAGACCCCGGCACGGGCCAAGCGCGGCGAGGCGCGGCCGAGCGCGGGCAGCTGACGGGAGGGCGCGGACGTTGAGCGCGGGCCAGCAGCTGCAGTTCTCCGTCACCTTCCAGCCGGTGGAGGATCGGCTGTTGATGCGCGGCAGCTTTCCCGACGGCACCGAGATCCGGATCCTGCTGACCCGGCGCCTCGTACGCGGCATGCTGGCGCTGGTCGACCAGGTGGCGACCCGCCTGGTGCCGGGCGACATCCCCGACCCCTCGACCCAGGCCAAGGTGGCGGAGTTCACCCGCGAGGCCGCGGTGCAACAGGCCGACTTTTCCCGGGCCTACCAGACCGGCACCGTGCACCCCGCGATGGCCGAGGGTGCGCGCCTCGTCACCTCGCTCTCGCTGACGCCCCAGGCGGGCGAGCGGATCCATGTTTCCTTCACCCTCGACAAGGGCGAGAAGCTCGCCTTCACGCTGGGCACCGACCATCTCTGGGGCCTGATCGACCTGATTTCGCGGCAGGCGACGCAGGCGGAATGGAACCTCGTCTCGGCACCGGGCCAGGCGACGCTCGCCGAGGCGCCGAAGGGCACGGTGAACTGACCATGGCCAAACCGCCCCGCCCGCCCGCCTACCGCCGCCCAGAATTCATGGAGGGGCGCGAGGCCCGTGGCCTGCGCATCATGGCCGAGTATCTCGAACCCCTGCATCGCTTCCAGGCGGAAGGGGTCGAGGACACGATCGTCTTCATGGGCTCCGCCCGCACGCCCGACCCGGAAACCGGGGCCGAGGGTGTGATGGCCGGCTATTACGCCGCCGCGCGGCTCTTGGCGGAGCGACTCACCGCCTGGTCCCTGGCGCTCGGCGACGAACGGCGCTTCGTCGTCTGCACCGGCGGGGGCCCGGGCATCATGGAAGCGGCCAACCGGGGCGCCGCGGACGCGGGCGGGCGTTCCATCGGGCTTGAGATCTCGATTCCGGTCGAGGATTTCGAGAACCCGCACCTGACGCCCGAACTGGCCTTCCGCTTCCATTATTTCTTTATGCGGAAGTTCTGGTTCAGCTACCTGGCCAAGGCGGTAATCGTCTTTCCCGGCGGATTCGGCACGCTGGACGAGCTGTTCGAGCTGCTGACCCTGATCCAGACCGGCAAGATCCGCAAACGCCTGCCGATCGTCCTGTTCGGCACCGACTATTGGGACGAGGTGGTGAATTTCGAGGCGCTGGTCCGGCACGGCACCATTTCACCGGGCGACCCGGACCTGGTGTTCCGGACCAATTCCGTCGACGCCGCGTTCGATCACATCACCGCCGAACTCGGCGCCCACGCCCTGCCCCATCCGGGCGCCACGCTGTAACGCTCAGCCGATCAGGTGCAGCCCATAGCAGGCGATGCCCCACAGCATCATACCGCTGGTCACATGCATGAACGTCCGATTCCAGTTCGCCCGCGTCATCGCCCCATCCCCTCGTCTCGTCGTCCCCTGGCCCGTATCGTGTGCCTTTCCATAAAATTTTTGTAGAATTGTCGGCATTCCAAGTGATGAATGTCACTCGGTCGGGAGAATTCGTAGGATACCTCGACCGGATTTGTGCAAAAATAGCGAATGCTACGATTTACAACGCTATTGTTTTCTGGCCCCACCGTCGTCTATCGCAGATCTTCCGCCTATCTTCTGGCGGCTATCATCCCGTTCTCCGTTCTCACCTCTCTCCGCCTGATCGACATCTATGTCCTCGCCCTGCACCAGAAGGCAATTCACCATCTGACGCCCATCATTGCCCCCTACGACCCACTGCCGATCCTCGATATCATCTGGGATCTCTTCTACTTCATTCCGGCCGCCGCATATGGCGCCAGCGTTGTACGCATCACCCTCTCCGGCCCCGACAACGGACTTCGCCAGCGGCTTGCGACGATACGTCAAGCAGACCTGCAATTCGTTCTGACCGCTTTCGTCGGCGTCATGGCGCTGGCGCCTCTGCTCTTCGCGGCCCGCTGGGCTGGCTGGATCTGGCTCGAACTCGCCGTCCCGCCCATACATGACTATCTCCCAAATCGGTACGACTATTACCTTGGCGTCCATCTCGTACTTGTCATTTTCACCTCGGCAACCGTGTGGTGGGCCGGTATCAGCTTCATATCCTTCCGCCTCGTGACTCTCGCTGCCAGCACGCACCACCCCCTTCCTCCTGTATTTGCACCTTTGGCGCCCGCGGTCCGACTTTTCGGTGCAGCGATCATCCTTTGGTTCGTCACCGAAACCGTCTCTTACGGCCTTCGATCAGCGTTGCCCAGCTTCGGATACAATTACACTTACTATATTGCATTGAATATATTTGTATTGCTTCAGGTCGCCCTAATCATGGCCACCGCGGCAATTGCCTGGGACGTAGATCGGCGCTCACTCCGCTTGGATACTGCTCCCTAGATCGGCATCTTCTCAACGATCCTGGATCACCGTGTTCTTCGGCACGTCGCGGAACGGGCGGTCGACGTCGGTGCGGGGCTCCTTCGGCAGGCCGAGAACGCGTTCCGAGATGATGTTCTTCTGGATCTCGTCGGTGCCGCCGGCGATCGATTGCGCCGGCGTCGAAATCAGGATCTCGGCGATGGTGCCCTCGTGGGCGCCGTCGGGGCCGCTCAGCATCGCGTCGGCGCCGGAGAGACGGGTGTGCACCCGGGCGGCGGCGCGGGCGACGAGGCTGGAACAGAGCTTGCCGATCGAACCTTCGGGCCCCGGCGGCTGCCCCGCCTCCGCGGCGGCGCGGGCGCGGCCGGCGGTCCATTCCGCGCTTTTGGCCAGGATCATCAGCCGGGCGATCTCGTCGCGGGTGACCGCGTCGTCGATAGCGCCGCTCTCGCGTGCCCGGGCCATGACCAGATCGACGCGGCCGCCGCGCTGGGGATACCAGGTGTAGGGCGCCAGCGCGGTGGCGATTTCCTCCGCTTCCTCGCGGAAGATCCGCTCCGGGCGCGGCGACGGCTTGACGCTGCGGCGCGAGGAATCGGCGTTGCGACGTTCATACATCAAAGTGGTGGTGGCGATACGCCAACCGGCCCCCTCCTCCTCCAGCAGGTCCTCGGCGGGGATTTCAGCGTCGGTGAAGAACACCTGGTTGAAGGAGGCATGGCCGTTCATCTGCCTGAGCGGGCGGACCTCGACGCCCGGCTGGCGCATGTTCAACAGGAAATAGGAAAGTCCCTGGTGCTTCGGCACGTCGAAATCGGTGCGCGCCAGCAGGATGCCGTAGTCGGCGAGATGCGCCGAGGTGGTCCAGACCTTCTGGCCATTGACGATCCATTTGCCGTCGCGCTTCTCCGCCCGGGTCGTGGCGCCGGCGAGGTCGGACCCGCTGCCGGGCTCGCTGAACAGCTGGCACCAGGTATCCTCCCCGGTCAGCAGGCGGCGGAGATAGGCCTGCTTGTGATGCGCCGCGCCATGGCTGAGGATGGTGAGGGCGGCGAGGCTGCTCGCCCCCTTGCGAGTGACGCCGACGGCGCCGGCCTGCGCGATCTCCGCCTCGACCGGGGCGATCATCGTCGCGGGCAGCCCCTGCCCGCACCAGGCGGCGGGAAAATGCGGCGCCCCCCAGCCACTGTCGGCCAGCATGCCGCGCCATTCATAGAGGCCGAGCGTCGGATCCCAGTTGGCGGCCAGCCACGCGCGCGCCTCGGCCCGGACGTCCGCCTCGTTTCTCTCGTCCATGACGCTTCCCTCGCGTTTGCTCCCGCCGCTCGGCGAGCGCTAAGTTTAGCGCGCCGGCGAAACCGGGACCATCATCGGGAGGGCGGAAGGCCTATGCAGCACGCCACGCAAGTCGCCATCGCCCGCCAGCTGCTCGACTGGCGGCAGCGCAATGCCACCCAGAACGATGGCGCCTTGATGGCGAACCCGGTCGCGGACTATCTCGATCCCGACCAGTTCGCGCGCGAGAAGCAACGCCTGTTTCGCGAACATCCCATCGTCGTCGGCCTGTCCGCGCACCTCGCCGCCCCGGGGTCCTATCTCACGAACGACGACACCGGCATCCCGATCCTCGTGGTCCGACAGGCGGACGGCAGCCTGCGGGCCTTCATCAACGCCTGCCGCCATCGCGGCACCCTGCTGGTGGCCGAGCGTTCCGGCGTCTGTGAGCGTCAGTTCGTCTGCCCCTATCACAACTGGAGCTACGGTCCCGACGGCACGCTGGAGACGGTGCCGCAGGAGCACGGCTTTCCCGGCCTGGACAAAGCCAGCCGGGGCCTTGCACCGCTGGCGGTCGCGGAACGCTTCGGCCTGATCTGGGTGCTGCCCACCGCGGGCCGGCCGCTGGACCTCGACGCCTACCTCGGCGAAACCCTGGTCGACGAACTCGCGAGCTATGGTTTCGAGGCCTATCACGCCAATCACCGCACCCGAATTCCGGCGGCGATGAACTGGAAACTGCTCTACGACACCTTCCTCGAATTCTATCATGCCTATTTCACCCATGCGGAGACCTTGCGCCACCTGATGGCCCCGAACCTGGTGCACTTCGAGGCGCTTGGTCCGCACTACCGCATGGTCGCAGCCAAGCGCGGGATCGCGTCCCTGGAGGAACAGCCGGAAGCGAACTGGAACCTGCTCGACCAGGCCGTCGTCTCCTACGCCATTTTCCCGAACCTGGCGATCAACTTTCACGGCGATCACGTTGCTTTTTATAGAGTATTCCCGGACGCGAAAGATCAGGGCCGGAGCCTGTGGGAGTTCGATCAACTAACGCCCGAAGCGCCGAAGGCCCCCAAGGCCCAGCGCTATTTCGAAAAGAACTTCCACTATGTCGTCGACACCGGGGCGGAGGACGTGGAGATGGGCGAACGGATCCAGAAGACGCTGGCGTCGGGCGCCAACGAACACGTGCTGTTCGGCGGGTTCGAGCCGATCCTCACCTGGTTCCATTCCCGCGTTGCGCGCGAGGTCGGTAGTGCGGGGCCGGTGCCGCTCGGCTGAGCTACAACAGAACCCCGAACCAGATCGGCATCGACAGAATCGCCGCCAGCGTCGTCAGCGCGATAATCGCCGCCATCAGTTCCGCCTCGCCGCCGAGCTGCCGGGCCAGGATGTAGGCGGCGGGGGACGACGGCAGGCAGGCGTAGACGATCAGGCTCGCCGCCGTCACGCCTTCGATGCCGAGCAGATGGATCGCCAGCACCATCAAGGCCGGCGCCGCCGCGAGCTTCAGCACCGTGGCGGTCAGCGCCGGCGCGCCGATCGCGCGCGAGGACGAGAGATCGATGCCCGCGCCGACCGCCAGCAGGGCGAGCGGCAGGGCCGCGTCGCCCAGGATGTCGAGCACGGGGGCCACCGGCCAGGGCAGGCCGATGCCGGAGAGGTTCAAGGCGACGCCGCCCAGGACCGAGACGATCAGCGGATTGCTCGCGATGTCGCGCAGCACGGAAAGCGGGCTCGGCCGGCGACCGTCGGCCAGCAGGGCCAGGGCCGCCACGGAAATCACGTTCGCCGTCGGCACGGCGATTGCCGTGACGACGGAGAACAGCGTCACGCCGACCGCGCCGAAGAGGCCGCCGGAAACGGCGAAGCCCGCATAGGTGTTCATGCGGATCGCCCCCTGCAGCAACGAGCTGGTGGCGGGGCCCGACAGTTTCATCAACCGCCCGAGGCCGAGACAGACGACGATCTGCACGACGAACAGCGCGGCGATCGCCAGCGCCATGGGCCCGACATCCAGTTCCGCCAGATCGGCCCGTGCCAGGGTCCGCACCAGCAGCGCCGGGAAGACGACGTAGTAGACCAGCCGGTCGAGCACCGGCCAGAACTCCCCGCCGGGAAAACGCCGGCGGCGCAGCAGCCAGCCGATAGCGATGACCAGGAAGATCGGCACCAGGGTCAGGACGGAAGACGGCATTCAGCGCGCCAGTCCCTGGTGGCCGAAATGGTCGAGCGCGCCTTGCAGGATGTAGGCGGCGGCCAGCTTGTCGACCAGCTCGGCCCGGCGCTTGCGGGTGGTGTCCATCTCGTCGACCAGCATGCGCTGGACGGCGGCCGTGCTCATCCGCTCGTCCCAGAAGGCGATCGGCAGGTCGCGCAGGCCCAGCAGGTTCTGGGCGAACTGCCGCGTCGCCTGGCAGCGCGGCCCCTCGCTGCCGTCCATGTTGACCGGCCAGCCGAGCACCAGGCCGCCGGCACCGCGTTCGTCGACGATGGCCAGAAGCTTCGCGGCGAGTGCGGCGAACTTGCCCCGGGGAAGCGTTTCGAGCGGCGAAGCGATCCTGAGCGCGGGGTCGGAAATGGCGACGCCGACGGTCTTGGAACCGACGTCGAGGCCGAGCACTCGGGCGCCGGGCGCGAGCGCCGCCACGAGGTCGCTCGTCTTGTCTAGCAGCATGGCCGATGATAGGTTCCGCGCGCCCTCGCGGCCCGGTTACGGGTCGCCGAGCGACCGGCCGGGACCGGGCGCGCTGGGACATTGAACTCGCTTTGCATGACGATGAGGAACCTCGCACATGTCGGTCGACAAGGCCACCGTTCGCCGTATCGCGCACCTGGCGCGCATCGGCGTCGAGGAGGAGGAGCTGGAGGGCCTGTCCGGCGAACTCTCCAGCATCCTGAACTGGATCGAGCAGCTGCACGAAGTCGACACGGAGAACGTGCCGCCACTGGCCAGCGTCAACCACGCGACGTTGCTGCCACGCGAGGACGTGGTGAACGACGGTGGCGACCCCGACGCGGTGCTGGCCAACGCGCCCGAGCGGCACGACGATTTCTTCGCCGTGCCGAAGGTGGTGGAATGAGCGCGGGGGAACTGGCCGGCCTCGGCATCGCGGAGGCCCGGCGCCGCCTGGCGGCCCGCGAGATCTCCTCGGCCGAGCTGACGGCGGATTGCCTGGCGGCGGTCGAGGCGGCGGACGCCCTGAACGCCTTCATCCTGAAAACGCCGGAGACGGCAACCGAAATGGCCGCCGCCGCCGATGCCCGCCTGGCCCGCGGCGACGGGGGCCTGCTGGAAGGCATCCCGCTCGCCATCAAGGACCTGTTCTGCACGAACGGCATCGCCACCACCACGGCGAGCCGCATCCTCGACGGCTTCACGCCGCCCTACGAGAGCACGGTGACCGAAAAGCTGTTCGCCGAGGGCGCGGTGATGGTCGGCAAGACCAACATGGACGAGTTCGCCATGGGCTCCTCCAGCGAAACCAGCGCCTGGGGCCCGGTGATCAATCCCTGGCGGGCGACGGGCGACAACAGCCAACGCTCGCCCGGCGGCTCCTCCGGTGGCTCGGCCTCGGCGGTGGCGGCCGGCCTGGCACTCGGTGCCACGGGGACGGATACCGGCGGCTCGATCCGCCAGCCGGCCTCGCTCACCGGCATTGTCGGCTGCAAGCCGACCTATGGCCGCTGTTCGCGCTGGGGCGTCGTCGCCTTCTCCTCCTCCCTCGACCATCCGGGCCCGATGGCCCGAAGCGTCGAGGACACCGCCCTGCTGCTGCAGGCGATGAGCGGGCACGATCCCAAGGACTCGACCTCGGCCGACGTGCCCGTGCCGGATTTCGCCGCCGCCATACCCGGCGACCTAAAGGGCCTGAAGATCGGCATCCCGCGGGAATACCGCGTCGACGGCATGCCGGACGCGGTGGAAACGCTCTGGTCCACGGGCGCCGACTGGCTGCGCGCGGCGGGCGCGGAGGTCGTCGACATCTCCCTGCCGCACACGAAATACGCCCTGCCGACCTACTACATCGTGGCGCCGGCCGAAGCGTCCTCCAACCTGGCGCGCTACGACGGCGTGCGCTACGGCCTTCGGGTCGCGCAGGCGGACGTCAACGACATGTATGCCGCGACCAGGCGCGCCGGCTTCGGGGCCGAGGTGCGCCGCCGCGTGCTGATCGGCACCTATGTGCTCTCGGCCGGCTATTACGACGCCTACTATCTCAAGGCCCAGCAGGTCCGCCGGCTGATCCTGCGCGACTTCGAGGAGGCCTTCGAACGGGTCGACGCGATCCTGACGCCGACCGCGCCGGAGGCCGCCTTCGCCATCGGCGCCAAGTCGGACGACCCGATCGCGATGTACCTGAACGACGTCTTCACCGTGCCGGGCGACCTCTCGGGCGTACCGGGGATATCGGTCCCGGCCGGGCTGTCGGCCGAGGGGCTGCCGCTCGGCCTGCAGGTGATGGCGCGGGCCTTCGACGAGGAAACCATGTTCCGGGTCGCGGGCCGGATCGAGGATGCCGCGGGCTTCGATGCCAAGCCCGCGGCCTGGTGGCGGGGGGAGTCATGAGCGCGAACGGCCAGGATCTGATTCAAGGCGCCAGCGGCGAGTGGGAAGTCGTCATCGGCCTCGAGGTGCATGCCCAGGTCGCCTCCGCCTCCAAGCTGTTTTCCGGCGCGGACACGTCTTTCGGCGCCCCGCCCAACAGCCAGGTCAGCCTGGTCGACGCGGCGATGCCCGGCATGCTGCCGGTGATCAACCGGATTTGCGTCGAACAGGCGGTGCGGACCGGCCTCGGCCTCGGCGCGGCGATCAACCGGGTCTCGATCTTCGATCGCAAGAACTACTTCTATCCCGACCTGCCGGCCGGCTATCAGATCTCGCAGTTCAAGAACCCGATCGTCGGTGAAGGCGAGGTGGAGATCGAGCTGGCGGACGGGCGCACGCAGACCGTCGGCATCGAGCGGCTGCATCTCGAACAGGACGCCGGCAAGAGCCTGCACGACCAGCACCCGAACCTGACCTATGTCGACCTTAACCGGGCCGGCGTCGCGTTGATGGAGATCGTCTCGAAGCCGGACATGCGTTCCGCCGAAGAAGCGGGCGCCTATCTGCGCAAGCTGCGGGCGATCCTGCGTTATCTCGGCACCTGCGACGGCAACATGCAGGAAGGCTCGATGCGGGCGGACGTCAACGTCTCGGTGCGCCGCCCCGGCGCGGAGCTCGGCACCCGGACGGAGACCAAGAACCTCAACTCCGTCCGCTTCGTCGAGCAGGCGATCCACTACGAGGCCCGCCGCCAGGTCGACCTCATCGAGGGGGGCGGCCAGGTCGTGCAACAGACCCGGTTGCTCGACACCGAGCGCGGCATCACGCGGGAAATGCGGAGCAAGGAAGAAGCGCACGACTATCGCTACTTCCCCGATCCCGATCTGCTGCCGCTGGAGCTGGAGGAAGAGATGATCGCGCGGATCCGGTCCGAACTGCCGGAGCTGCCCGATGCCAAGCGTGCGCGTTACGTCGCCGAACTCGGCCTCTCGGATTACGACGCCGGCGTGCTGGTGGCGGAGAAGGAGACCGCCGACTTCTTCGAGACGGTGGCCGCGGGACGCGAGGCCAAGACCGTCGCCAACTGGGTGATGGGCGATTTCTTCGGCCAGCTGAACCGGAGCGGGCTGGACGTCGCCGACAGTCCCGTGAGCGCGGCGCAGCTGGGCGGTCTGCTGGATCTGCTGGACGACGGCACGATCTCCCAGCGTATCGCCAAGCAGGTCTTCGAGACGATGTTCCAAAGCGGCGAGGACGCGCGCACCATCGTCGAGCGCGAAGGCCTCACCCAGGTTTCCGACAGCTCCGAGATCGAGGCGCTGATCGACACGGTGATCGCCGAGAACCCGGACCGGGTGGCCGAGATCCGGGGCGGCAAGGACAAGCTTGTCGGCTGGTTCGTCGGCCAGGTGATGAAGGCGAGCCAGGGCAAGGCCAACCCGCAGCTGGTCAACCAGCTACTGCGCGACAAGCTGCTGGCGGGCTAGCGGCATGGCAAACGGCAACGACTGGAAGCCGGAGACGAAGACCGCCCAGGCGCTCGGCTGGATCGACGAGCGGACGCGGGCGGTATCGCCGCCGCTCCACCTCTCCTCGACCTATATCCGCGATCCCGACAACCAGTACCGCTCCGGCTATGGCTACGGTCGCGACGACAACCCGACCTTCGAACAGGCCGAAGCGCTGTTGTGCGAACTCGAGGGCGGGGCCGAAGCCATGCTCTTCGCCTCGGGCATGGCCGCGGCGACGGCGGTGTTCCGCGCGCTGAAGCCGGGCGATCACGTCATCGCGCAGGAGGTCATGTACTGGGGGCTTCGTCACTGGCTGCTGGAACAGGGCATCGGCTGGGGTCTCGACATCGAGTTTCTGCCGACCTGGGACATGGACGCGCTCGCCGCCGCCGTCCGGCCCGGCGAAACCAAGCTGGTCTGGATCGAAACCCCGGCCAATCCGATGTGGCATATCGTCGACATCGAGCGGGCGGCCGAAATCGCGCATGGGGCGGGCGCCCGCCTCGCCGTCGACGGCACGACCGCAACCCCGGTGCTGAGCCGGCCGCTCGACCTCGGCGCCGATCTCGTCATGCATTCGGCGACCAAATACCTGAACGGCCACAGCGACATCGTCGCCGGCGCGCTGATCACGCGGGCCGCGGACGAGGTCTGGGCGGCGCTTCGCGCCCAGCGCCACGACGGCGGCGCCATTCTCGGCTCGTTCGAGGCCTGGCTGCTGCTGCGCGGCATGCGCACCCTGCATCTCCGGGTCGGTGCGGCCTCGGCAAACGCGCTCACCATCGCGCGCCATTTCCAGGGGCATCCGGCCATCTCGGAGGTGCTCTATCCCGGCCTCCAGGAACATCCCGGGCACGAAATCGCCCGCCGGCAGATGCAGGGCGGCTTCGGCGGCATGCTCTCCCTGCGCTTCGCGGGCGGCGAGGCGGCGGCGGTCCAGGCCGCGGCCCGGGTCAAGCTCTGGAAGCGGGCGACCTCCCTCGGCGGGGTCGAAAGCCTGATCGAACACCGCGCCTCCATCGAAGGCCCGGACACGCCGGTGCCGGGCGACCTCTTGCGCCTGTCGACCGGTATCGAGGATGCTGAGGACCTGATCGCCGATCTCGAAGCCGCCATGGAGGCCTGACATGTCCGACCCGATCCGCTATCTCCTCGACCGGGAGGAGATTCGCGACTGCATGGCCCGTTACGCCCGCGGCGTCGATCGCGGCGATTGGGAGGCGGTGCGCGCGACCTATCACGCCGACGCCTTCGACGATCATGGCGACTATAAGGGCGACATCGACGGCTTCATCTCCTTCGCCAGCGCGCGGACCGGGTCTTTGCCCCAGGTCATGCATTTCCTCGGCCAGTCGCTGATCGAGTTCGCGGACGCCGACACGGCGATCGTCGAGACCTATTTCATGACCGCGCATACCCTGGACGCCGCCGGCCGCCAAGCCTACGGCACGGTCGAGGACGGCACCGTGCAGCTCTCGGCGATGGGCCGCTACGCCGATCGCTTCGAGCGCCGCGACGACGTCTGGCGGGTGGCGCACCGTATCGTCATCTTCGAGGCGACGCGGATCTTCACCAACGACGTCCCACCGTTGAGGCCGGACTGGGCGCACCGCCGGCGCGACTTGGACGACCCGATCTATGTGCTGCGCCGGGAAGCCGGACTGGACGTTTGAGGAAGAGGGGGTGAGGCCGGGGGGACCGGCTCGCTAACCCCCTTCCATCTGGTCGGGCAGCCAGCTGACAATCTCGGGGAAGAAGTAGATCAATACGACGTTCAGCAAAATGATGCCGACGAACGGCATCACGCCGTAGACGATCTCCTTCAAGGCGACATCGCCGCTTATACCTCGCAGCACGAATAATATGATCCCGACGGGTGGTGTTATCAGCCCGACCTCGATCATCATCACCAGGGCGATACCGAACCAGATCGCATCGAAGCCCAACGCCTGGACGATCGGGAAGGTCACCGGCAGGGTCATCAGCATCATCGAAATCGGGTCGATGAACATGCCGAGCACGATGTAGATCAGGCCGATGATCGCCATGACGACCCAGGGCGCCAACTCCGCCGCCTCGACCACCGAGACCATGGTGCGCGGCAGGCGCAGATAGTCGAACACCCAACTCAGGATCGAGGCGCCGACGACGATGAAGAGCAGCATCGAGGTTACCTTCACCGTCTCCAGCGCGGTGTCGTAGAGGATCTGCCAGCTGAGCTTGCGGCGTTGCAGGCACAGCAGCAGGGCGACCACCGCGCCGAGGGCGCCCGCCTCCGTCGGCGTCGCGACACCGGCATAGAGCGAGCCGAGCACGGCGATGATCAGCACCAGGAACGGCAGCACGCCGAGCAGGGATTTGAATTTCGCCCCCCAGCTGTAGCTGTCGCCGCGCGGCGCCGAGCCGTCGATCAGAACGGCCCAGAGAAAAACGCCGCCCATCAGCGAGAGCATCAACATCATGCCGGGAATGATGCCGGCGATGAACAGCACGGTGATCGGCGCGCCGACCGTGGTGCCGTAGATGATCATCGCGATGGAGGGTGGGATCAGGATGCCGAGCGTTCCGCCGGCCGCGACGATGCCGTAGGTCAGGCGCGGGCTGTAGCCGCGGCGAATCATTTCCGGGCAGGCGACGGTGCCCATGGTCGCGGCCGTCGCCAGGCTGGAGCCGGAGACGGCGGCGAAGACGCCGCAGGCCCCGACGCTCGCATGCGCGATGCCGCCCGGCATTCGACCCATCCAATGCAGCAGCGCATCGAACAGCTCCGTCGTCACGCCGGACCGCAGCAGCAGCGCGCCCATCAGCACGAACATCGGCACGGCCGTCAGCGTGAAGGAATTCAAGCTGTTCCATGACCGCTCCGCCATCAACGACAGCTGCGTGTCCGGCAACAGGAAATAGAGCCCGAACATGCCGATGATACCGAGCGCCATGGCGATTCGCACGCCCATCAGCAAGGTCACCAGCATGGCCACGACCAGCAGGATGCCGATGGTCAGCAGGCTGACGCCCTTGGCCCAGATGAAAATCCCCGCAAGGCCGGCGCAGGTGAGCGCGACATAGACCGCGATCTTCACCCCGCTCCATGACAGCACCGCGATAGCGAAGGCGACGACCAGCGTGACGGTGCCCCAGTCGACCCGCGTATCGCCGATCTTCGGCGGCTTCGGCCCCAGGACCAGCAGGACGACGACGGCGATGGCGAGTGCCGCCGGTCCGGCCCAGCGCGCGAGTTGATTGCGCCTCGGGCTCAGGCGGAACTGATCGGCGAAGATGGCCAGCGCGAAGGAGATGATGCCGATGGCGACGGGTGTCTCCGGGATCCACTGCGGCGTCGCCAGCAGGCCCCAGTCGCGGGTGTCGTTGACGAACTCGGAATGGACGAAGGTGACCATCTGCCAGGCGACGAAGACGAGGAACAGGAGACCGACCCAGCCGGACACCAGTTCCAAAGTCTTGCGAATTTCCGGGCGCACCCAGCCGACCAGCAGTTCGACCTGGATATGGCTGCCCTCGCGCTGGGCCTGGGCCAGGGCCGCATACGTCAAACCGAGCAGCAGGTAGGTCGCGACCTCCGTTACCCAGAAGGTCGGCTCGTTGAAGACATAGCGCGAGACCACCTCGTAGACGATGATCCCCGTCATCGCCAGCAAGGCAATGGTGCTGAGCGCCGCGGTGGCGCCGGAAATCTTGTCGATTATCGAGACGAGGATGAAGCGTTCGTCGTCGCTGCTCCCCCCCGCCGTCATTGCTTCACTTTCGGCCACACCGCATCTCCCCTGCCCTCGGCACGAGCCCCGACAAGGGGCATGGTTGCCATGACGCGGCGGCAACAATAAGCTTTGCCCGCGATGCGCCGCAACCAGCGGCCATGAACTTGACCTGGGAGGGAGACGCATGAACAAGGTTTTGACCGGCGTGCTCGGCATGGCGCTTGGCGCCGGAATGCCGACCACGGCGAAGGCCGCGGAGTTTGACTTGACGCTGGCGACGTTGCCGGTGCCCGGCACCACGTTCGATTTTGCCATCAAGGGCGTGCCGGAGCGGATCGAAAAAGCGACCAACGGCCGCGTGAAGATCACCGTCAACGACAGCCTCGTCGGCGGCACGCAGTTGGCCCCGGCGGTGCGCGAAGGTCGCGTCGACCTGGTCGCCGCCATCCATCCGTACCTCAGCTCGCAGGAGCCCCGCATGGGCCTCTCCAACCTGCCGGGCCTGATTTCCAACGCCATGGAGTACAAGTTCATCTTCGACGCCTTCTACGGCGCCGACCTGGCAAAGATCTGGTCGGAGAAGTGGAACTCGCAGGTCCTCGCCGAGGGGCTGTGGACGAACCAGCTGGTCTGGTCGAAAAGGCCGCTGCACAAGGTCGAAGACTTCAAGGGTCTGAAGATCCGCGTGCACAATCGTGAGACCGCGCTGCTGATGAACGCGGTCGGCGCCAAGCCGACGCCGATGGCCGCCGCCGAAGTCATGGCCGGCCTGCAGCGTGGCGTGATCGACGCGCTGACCACGTCGACCTGCTATGGCTACAAGCAGGAGTTCTGGCGGATCGCCAAGAACGTCTACAACTGGCGGATCGCGCCGCAGACCGGTTGGGCGGTGCTCGCCAACAACGACGTCTGGGCCAAGATCCCGGCCGACCTGCAGGTGACGATCAAGAAGGCGATGCTGGAGATGCAGGAGGAGATGTTCAACGACTACTACTCCCACACGCGTCGTTGCATCACCGGCCTGCAGGAGAAGGGCGTGAAGTTCGAGGTCGCGAAGGAAAGCGAAATCGCGCGCCTGTTCGTGCCGAAGTACACCGAGGCCGTCTACAAGGGCTGGTACGCCCGGGCCAAGCAGGTGGGCTTCGACGGCGAGGCCTATGTCGCCAAGACCCGTAAGGTCCTCGGCGTCGACATCAACTACGACTAATCCGTCAACGCCGACGGTAACGACGGGCCCCCTCGGGAAACCGGGGGGGCCCGATCGCATTTCGGGGGGAGCCATGGCCGATTTGGTGGTCGACGTCTGGGCCAATTACTGGAACCGCGCCTTCTTCGAGGCCGAGCCGCTACTGGCCGGCCTCTACGAGCGGCTCTCGCTGCAGGCGCGGATGGCGCTCGATGCGGACGACCTGGCGCGCGAGGCGGCGGCCGGCGGCGTCGACAAGGTCGTCCTCTCCGGCACCGCCTTTCCCGGCAGCCCGGCAGACAACGACGCGGTGGCGGCGGTAGTTGTCCGCCATCCCAAAACACTGATAGGCGCGGCGAGCGTCGATCCCCGCGCCGGTATGGCCGCGGTGCGCGAGTTGCGGCGCGCCGTGACGGAGCTCGGCTTTCGCGCCCTCAAGCTCTTCCCCTACGTCTACGACCGGCCGCCGAACGACGCGATCTACTATCCGCTCTATGCGGCCTGTATCGACCTGGCGATCCCGGTGCTGCTGCTGACCGGACACACCGCCGTCCGCGCCGCCTCGGAGCCCGGCCGGCCGCACTACCTCGACGACGTCTGCCTGCACTTCCCCGAACTCGTCGTCGTCGCCGGCCATGCCGGCTTTCCCTGGACGCAGGAGCTCGTCTCCCTCGCCTGGAAGCACGAGAACCTTTACATCGACAGCTCGGGCCACCGGCCGAAGTACTTCCCGCCGGAGCTGACCCGTTTCCTCGACAGTTATGGCCGGCGCAAGGTGATGTTCGGCACCGGCTGGCCGCTGATGGACCATGCGGGCCCGCGTCGCGAACTCGACGCTTTGGACCTGAAGCCGGCGAGCCGGGCGGCGTTCCTCGGTGGGAACGCGGCCCGCGTGCTGGGGCTGGCGACGTCATGAGCGGCCCCCGCCCGCTCGCCGGCATTCGCATCCTCGACTGTGAATCGGCATGCAAAACTGACCCACTTTGGTGGGTTATGAGCGGTAAGAATTGACCCACCTGGAACGCTAGCATCCGCACGGAACAGTGCGGAGGAAAGAGCAGGTGGTATTGATGGAAAGCGTATTGAAGATCCGACGTTGGATATTACGGGAGGGTCGGAGTATCCGATCTGTATCTCGTCAGACTGGTTTGTCGCGGAACACGATTAAGAAGTATCTGAAGGACGGCGATCCACCGAGCTATCAGCGGCGCGTTTCACCCGTCCGGCGTAAGCTTAGCGATGGCTTCGCCAGCCGGCTTCGGGCGCTCTTTGAGCAGGACCTGGGGCGCCCGCGCCGTGAGCGCCGGACGGCCAAGAAGCTTTATGAGCAGCTTGTGTCGGAAGGCTATAGCGGATCCTACTCGACGGTTCAGAGGTTTGTCCGCGACCTGAAGCGTTCTGGCGCCGGATCGGGGGATGCGTTCATTCCGTTGCACTTTACGGCAGGTGACGCGCTCCAGTTTGACTGGAGCACGGAATACGCTGTCCTGGGCGGTGTCGAGCAGAAGGTAAAGGTTGCCCACTTCCGCCTATGTCATAGCCGCAAGCCCTTTGTTGTTGCCTATCCCAGCGAATCTCAGGAGATGGTGCTGGACGCCTTTGCACGGGCGATGTCTTTCTATGGCGGCGTACCGCGCCGGGTGATCATCGACAACCCCAAGACGATGGTAACCTATGTTTCGCGCTCTAAGGACCGTGTGTTCCATCCGCGCTTTCTGGCGTTGATGAACCACTATGTGATGGAACCGGTTGCTTGCACACCCGCGGCGGGGTGGGAGAAGGGTCAGATTGAGAACCAGGTTGGGTTCCTGCGGGGACAGCTGTTTGCGCCCAAGCCCGCCTTTGACGATCTGGATGCGCTGAACGGCTGGTTGCGTCTGCGCTGCGAGGAATTGGCGAATCGCGCCCACCCCGAACAATCGGATCGCAAGATCTCGGACGTGTTCGCAGACGAGTGCGCCGAACTGCGTCCCCTGGGCCGGGCTTTTGACGGCTATGTTGAGAAGGCCGCTCGTGTCCGCTCTACCTGTCTGGTCCAATATGCCACCAATCGCTATAGCGTCCCCTCCCGGTTCGCCGGGGAGCTTGTCTCTCTGCGCGCCTATGCGGACCGGATCGTGGTTGTGTCAGGGCAGAATGTGATTGCCGAGCACAAGCGCCGCTTTACCCGCAACGCCAGCTATTTCGAGCCCTGGCATTACCTGCCCCTACTCGACCGCAAGCCCGGCGCGCTGAGAGATGGCGCGCCCTTTGTGGGTTGGCAATTGCCTGAGGCGATGCACCGGGTCAGGGCGCATTACATGGCCGGCAAAGGCGGGGACCGGGAGTTTGTCGATCTGCTCCTGCTGGCCCAGGATCACGGGATCGAGGTGGTCGAGATAGCCTGTGAACTGGCCGTGGAGCAGAACACGCTGCGCCTTCCGGCCATCATCAATCTGATCAACCAACTGGTGGAGCCGGTCATCGCGCCATGGGGCGAGAGCCACGCCTATCCGCAACTGACCTTGCGGCCCGAAGCGGACTGCAAGCGCTATGAGACGCTGTGCGTTGCCGGGGAGGCCGTCGCATGAAAGCTTTGATAGACCAACTGATCGCCCTGAGGCTGTATGGAATGGCGGCTTGCGCCGAAGCTTTGCTGGCCGCGCGCAAGCCGCCAAGTCTGACCACTGCGATAAAGCAACTGATCGACGCCGAGACTGTAGAGCGCCGGGTGCGCTCTATCCAGCACCAAATGCGGGCCTCGAAGTTCCCCCACCATAAGGACTTCGCCACTTTCGATTACGGCCTAGCAGCCTGTCGGACTTGAGCCGAGTTTCGAGATGAGATTCACTGTCACGGTCTGATTCTCTCCTGCGCGGTGATTTTGTGATGAGCAACTTTCGACAGGTTGACCGGGAGACCAGCTATCTTCTGCCGCCTTCGGTGGACGAATGGCTGCCTGATCGTCATCTGGCGCGCTTCGTGGTCGATGTGCTGGAGCAGCTGGATCTCTCTGCGTTCGTGAAGGCCTATCGTGGTTCGGGCTCGGCGGCGCATCACCCGAGCGTCCTGCTGGGCCTGCTGATCTACGGCTACGCGACGGGGGTGCATTCCAGCCGGAAGCTGGAGCGGGCGAGCTATGATTCGGTGGCCTTCCGCTTCATCGCGGCAAACGACCACCCCGACCACGACACGATCGCCACGTTCCGCCGTCGCTTCCTGCCGCTGATCGAGGGGCTGTTCGTGCAGGTTCTGCTGCTGGCGCGGCAGGCCGGCATGCTGCAACTGGGCACGGTGGCGCTGGACGGGACGAAGATCCATGCCGACGCGAGCCGGCACAGCGCCCTGTCGTGGCAGCGTGCGGGCGAGATCGAAGCCCGGCTGCGGGCCGAGGTGGCGGAGTTGATGGCGTTGGCGGAAGCGGCGGACCGGTCCGAGGTTCCCGACGGCATGAGCGTGCCGGAGGAGCTGGCACGGCGCGAGGACCGGCTGGCGGCGATCGCCGCGGCGAAGGCGGAGATCGAGGCGCGGGCGGCCGAGCGTCATGCGCGGGAGCAGGCGGAGTACGAAGAGAAGCTGGCAGCCCGCGAGGCGAAGGAAACGCGGACCGGCCGCAAGCCGGGCGGGCGGCCACCGAAGCCGCCGGAGCCGGGGCCACGGGCGAAGGACCAGGTCAACCTGACGGACCCGGACTCGCGCATCATGCCGGTGGCCGGCGGCGGCTTCGAGCAGTGCTACAACGCCCAGGCTGCGGTGGCCGCCGGCAGCCTGCTGGTGGTCAGCGCCGACGTGGTGCAGGCGGCGAACGACAAGCAGCAGATCGAACCGACGCTCGAAGCACTCGCCGGCCTGCCGGACGGGCTTGGCGAGGTCGAGACCCTGTTGGCGGACAGCGGCTACTTCAGCCAGGCCAACGTCGAGGCCTGCGGGGAAGCGGAGATCGCGCCGCTGATCGCGCTCGGCCGGGAGCACCACCATCTTTCCTGGCGGGACCGCTTCGCCGAGGCGCCGCCAGCGCCCGAGGATCCGACGCCGCTCGAGGCGATGTGCCATCGCCTGGCCACACCCGAGGGCCGGGCGCTCTACGCGCTTCGCAAGCAGACGCCGGAGCCGGTGTTCGGCATCATCAAATCGGTGATGGGCTTGCGTCAGTTCAGCCTGCGCGGCCTCGACAAGGCGAAGGGGGAATGGACCTTGGCCACGCTCTCCTGGAACATCAAGCGGATGTTCGTCCTCAGCCACGCCTGAACGGGCGGGCCAACCCGCGTTCGCAACTTCATGGGGGTAAATCCATGACATCGACGCCCGCCAAGCCAATCTTACCAATCCTTGCATGCCCGAGTCCGACAGGCTGCTAGCCGCCGTCACCCAAGCGCAAATCGACCCCTTCTGCTCAGGGCAGTTCACCCAGGAGGCCCACAACCTCATTCTGGTGGGCGGAACCGGTACGGGCAAAACCCACATCGCCATTGCTCTGGGGACGCTGTTGATCAATCAGGGAAAGAAGGTCCGTTTCTTCAACGCCGTCGATCTGATCAATGCGCTGATCAAGGAACAGGCCGAAGGCAACGCCGGCAAGATCATCCGGCAACTGACGGCCATGGATTGCGTCATCATCGACGAACTGGGCTATATCCCATTCCCCAAATCCGGCGGTGCGCTCTTGTTCCACCTGATCAGCAAACTCTATGAGAAGACCAGCGTCATCATCACCACCAATCTGGAGTTCGGGGAATGGGTCTCCGTCTTCGGAGATGCAAAAATGACAACCGCGTTGCTGGATCGTGTAACGCATCACTGCGCAATCATCGAAACAGGCAACATGTCTTACCGCTTCGCACAAAGCAAACAGCGACGACAAAAGTAGCCGCCCTGTAAGCAAAGCCCCAGGCTGATCCGCTATATGGAGCCAATCAGCCTGGGGGCTTTCATCGCAAAGGCGGGCAAATCAAAACGGGTCCTGTACAGATTGTTCTGCAAAAGGGGTTTCGTAGCTGGGGCACAAGTCCGGGCCGATGGGGTGGATGAGCTGCCTCCGGCTGGTCCGGGCTCTCGCGATCGAAATCCATGAGGACTGGCTGGATGCCAACCGCTAGCTCAACATGATCCATCTCAAGGAGAGCAAAAGCGAACGCATCCAGAAAGCCGCCTGACGGCGGCTCGGCATGCCTGGCGCTCCGAGCAATCGAAATCTCCGCGCCAGGCATGCCGGTGGCCCTCATCGGCAGCCATGACAAACTTGCAGAACAGTCTGGACACTACTTCAAAAGCTCATTGCCACTTCAAGAACCCCACCTGATCCCCACGTTCCGCCGCCGGCCCGGTTGTCCCGGTGGGCCCACAGGCCCCTCCCACGCGGCTTCGCTCCGCGTAACGCAAAGCGCTACACGAAGCCGCGCGGGGCCCTCCCGTGGACTACCGGGACAACCTCCGTCGAAGCAAGGGGGGGGTCAATTTTGCACGCCGATAGGGGGTCAGAATTAAATGCTGATTGACACTCGACCTCTCGATGTTCGTCGCCGGGCCCTTCGCCACGGCGATCCTGGCCGACCTCGGCGCCGAGGTGGTGAAGATCGAGCCGCCGGGCGGCGATCCCGTGCGCGCCAACCGAATCGGCCCGCAAATCGGCGCCATGAACGCCCAGTTCCACACCTTCAACCGGGGCAAGGCGAGCCTGGTGCTCGACCTCAAGACCGAGACGGGGTGCGACGCGTTCCGCCGCCTCGTGCCGGGCGCCGACATCGTCTTCGACAACTTCCGCCCGGGCGTGATGGCCCGCCTCGGCCTCGACCACGCCGCCCTCGCCGCGCTAAAGCCGGAGATCGTCGCCGTATCGCTCAGCGCCTTTGGCGCCAAGGGACCCTGGGCCAAGCGTCCCGGCTACGACCTCGTGGTCCAGGCCTTGGGCGGCGGCATGAGCCTGACCGGTCACCCGGAGACCGGACCGGCGCACATCCCCTTCCACCTCGGCGACACGGCGGGCGGCCTCTATGCCGCCATCGCCATGCTGTCGGCGGTGCTGGAGGCGCGGCGCACCGGCCACGGCCGGGCTTTCGAAGTCTCGATGCTGGACGCGCAGCTCGCACTGCTGGGGGACGAGGTGACCAATCACTTCGCCGGCGATTGGCCGGGCGAACCGCACGGCGCCGGGCATCCCGCACTCGCCCCCTACAGCGCCTATCCGACGGCCGACCACCCCCTGGTCATCGCCGCCGTCGGCACGGAGGTGTTCTGGCACAACCTGCTGGGCGCGCTCGGCCTCGAAACGCTGGCCGACGACGCCCGCTTCGCCGACAACGCGGCCCGCTCGGCCAACCGCGCGGCGATGGACGCGGCGATCGTCGCGGTCCTGCAACGCAAACCCCGCGCCGCGTGGCTGGACATATTTCAGGCCGCCGACGTCCCCGCCGCCCCGATCCTCTCGATTTCCGAGGCCGTCACCAGCCCGCATGCCGAGGCCCGCGGCCTCATCGCCACCGTCCCCGGCCCCGACGGCAGCGAAGCCCGCGTCCCGGTCCTACCGATCCGCCCCCTCGAAGCGGCACCCTTCCCGCCATCCTCCGGCACGCCGGCCCTCGACACGGCCGAACACGATCGGCTCGCCGACGACGGCGGCGATTCTCCAACCCGATGATTTCAATGAGGGACTTGGGGCGAGTGACCGGAATTGAACCGGCGACCTCCAGAGCCACAATCTGGCGCTCTAACCGACTGAGCTACACCCGCCAAGCGAGGCCCGCTGATACGCCTTTCCCCCGGCGGCGTCAAGACGGCGCGCGCCGCGGGCCGGGCGCGCGTCGCCTTCACGTCGGTCATGATCAGTTGTGGCCATCACCGTCGTCGGCCGCATCCTGACCCGTCTCGCCCTGCAGCTCGGCGCCGTCCTCGATGCCCTCGCCCGGCGGGCGGATGCCGCGGGTTACCGCCACCTGCGTGGCGCCCTGCCCAACCCGACCGGTACTGCCGGCCGCGACTGCCGAAGCGTCGCCGCCCGCCGCCGGCGAGATCTCGACCTCGCCGTCGATCACTTCGACGGCGGTCGAGCCGTCGGCGCCGATGGTCACGACAAAGTCGGTGCCACGCACGCCGATCAGGGCGGTCGGGGTGCGGACCTTGTAGGACGGCTTGGCGAGCTTGCCGGTTACCAGCCGGAGCACACCCTTGGTCATGTTCGCGGTGAAGCTGCCGGCGCCCCCCGCCTGGGTGAAGACGAACTCGTCCAGCACGACCTCCGAATCGGAACCGACGCGCAGGTCCGTGCCGTCGACGAAGCGAACATGCGCAGCCCCCTTCGATACGGTGCGCACGCCCTGCTGGGCGTAGACCGCGTCATGGGTGAAGAGATCCTTCCACGTGCCGCCCTGCCCGCCGTAAGCCCAGACGCGGACATAATTCACCGCGCCGATCCGCTCCTGCGCGCCGGCCGCCTCGATCATCAGGGTCGGCGTCGCCAATACCGCGAGCGCCAGCGCACCGGCCAAGCTCTTAATCCGAAATTCCATGCAAACACGTCACCTTCATAAGTCCGGCGAACCGACAGCCTGCGGCGCGCCGGGTGAAACCCTCCCCCCGGATTGTCGGCCATGCCGGCCATGGCGGCAATCGCTTCCTCGCCGCCAGGTTGCACGACGAAGGTCAAGAAGTCGTGAAGTGGGCTTCCAATCGTTCGACCGCGCCCTGCAGCACGTCGTCGCGCTTGCAGAAGCAGAAGCGGACCAGGTGCTCGACGCTCTGGTCGGAATAGAGCGCGCTCACCGGCACGACGGTGACGCCGGCCTCGAGGGTCAGGTGCCGGCAGAATTCGACATCGCCGCCGTTGAAGCCGAGCGGGCGGAAATCGACGTTCATGAAATAGGTCGAATTGCAGGTCAGCACATCGAAGCCGATGGCCGAGAGGTGGGCTTCCAGGTAGTCCCGCTTGGCCCGCAGCTGGCCGGCGAGGCCGCTGTACCATGCGACCTCGTTGTCGAGGCCGTGGGCGACGGCGCGCTGCAGGTTGGGCGGCGTGGTGAAGACCAGGAATTGATGCGCCTTGGCGACGATGGCCAGCAGGTCCGGCGCGGCGGTGACGTAGCCGACCTTCCAGCCGGTCATCGAAAAGGTCTTGCCGGCGGATCCGATACGCACGCACCGCTCGGCCATACCGGGCAGCGTGATGAGCGGGATATGCGGTGCCTCGCCGAGCACGAGGTGCTCGTAGACTTCGTCGCAAATCGCATAGGCGTCGTGTCGGCGCAGCATATCGGCGATCAGGTTCAGCTCTTCGGCCGTGTAGACCTTGCCGGTCGGGTTCATTGCGGATTTCGGTAGTTCCGGACGGCGGTTTCAGTAAGTCCTGGCCACCGATTTCATAAAGTCCCGGCCGGTTCCGGGAGTTTGGCTTCGGGTGCCTTGTTGCCGTCAGTCGGGATTGTTTTCCGTTGTGGTTGGCTGGGTCAAGTCGGTCGTCGATTTCTTCTTTCGCATGCTGTCGCCTTTCAAGCCGATGCGGTGGGCGTTGTGGATGACGCGGTCGAGGATGGCGTCGGCGATGGTGGCCTCGCCGATCAGGTCGTGCCAGGCGGTCACGGGGATCTGCGCGGTGATGAGGGTTGAGCGTCGGTGGTATCGTTCCTCGCAGATTTCCAGGAGATCGAGGCGCTGGCGGTCGGTCAGGCCATGGGTTCCCCAGTCGTCGAGGACGAGCAGCTGGACCCGGGCGAGGCGGTCGATCAGGCGGGGCAGCCGGCCGTCGAGGCGGGCCATGGCGAGGTCCTCGAAGAGCCTGGGCATGCGGACGTAGAGGACGGAATGATCGAGCCTGGCGGCCTGATGGGCGATGGCACAGGCGAGCCATGTCTTGCCGGTTCCGGTCTGGCCGGTGACGATGAGGTTCTCGTGTGCCTTGAGCCAGACGCCCTGGGCGAGAGAGAGGACGGCGCGGCGGTCGAGGCCTCGTTCGGCGGCGAAGTCGATGTCCTCGATGCAGGCCTCGGGGAAGCGTAGCCTGGCCTGTCTGAGGCGGTTGGCGAGGCGCTTGTCGGCGCGGGTGGCGGCCTCGCGGTCGAGCATGAGGGCGAGCCAGTCCTCGCGGTTCAATTCCGATGATTGGCCTCGCTCGGCCATGTCGCGGTAAGCCTCTGCCATGCCCTTGAAGCCGAGGGCCTGCATCTGGTCGAGGGTCGGGTGTGTCAGCATGAGGTGTCTTCTCCTGGTTATCGGTAGTAGCCGGGGCCGCGGATGTTGGTGTGTGGCGGCAGCGGCAGAAGCGGTTCGCGCTCGGGGCGTGTGCGATCGAGGCCGGACTTGAGGATGGCGGCGAGCGATGAGTAGCTGGTCGTGTTGATGGTGAGCGCGCGTGCGCAGGCGGCCTCGACGCGTTCCGGTTCGTATCGGCGGGCGAGCGACAAGACGCCCATGGCGCTGCGATAGCCTTGCTCGGGATGGGGCCGATCGCGGATCATCCGCTCGACCAGGAGGGCGGCGTTGGGGCCGATGCGGCTGGCCTGGTCGATCAGGCTTTGTGGCGTTCGCTCGGCATAGCGCTGGTGCGCCTTGGGCATGTGGGCCGGGATCGTGGCATGGCCGCCATGCGGTGAGCGGCGGAGATGGCTGGCGACGCGCTTGTGGTTGTGGAAGATCTCGACCGTGCGGTGAGTGAGCCGGACTTGGACCTTGCGGCCGATCAGGCCGTGCGGCACGGAGTAGAAGCTGCGCTCGACGTCGACGTGATAGTCGGAATGGACCTTGGCGGTCTTCCATTCGGCATATTCGAAGGGCGTCGTCGGCAGGGGTGCCAGGGCCTCGCGCTCGATGGCCTCGAACATCTGGCGCCGGCTCTTTCCAAGGTTGCGCATGGGCCGCTCGTTGAGCTCCTCGAGGAGGTCGCGGATCGCCCGGTTGAGCTGGTCGAGGGAGAAGAAGCGCGTATTGCGCAGTCTTGCCAGGATCCAGCGCTCGACGACCTGGACGGCGACTTCGACCTTGGCCTTGTCGCGCGGCTTGCGGACCCGGGTCGGCAGGACGGTGGTGTCGTAGTGCTCGGCGAGCGCGGCGAAGGTCGGGTTGAGGGTCGGCTCGAACCAGAGCGGCTTGGCGACGCCGGCCTTGAGGTTATCGCAGACGATGCTCTTGGGCACGCCGCCGAAGTAGGCGAGCGCCCGGCATTGTCCGGCGACCCAGTCGGGCAGGCGCTGGGTCAGGCTGGCGGTGGCGAAGGTGAGCGAGGAAGCGCCCAGCACGGCGACGAAGATCTGCGCGTCGTGCACCTCGCCGGTCTCGGGGTCGACGATGTCCACCGTCTGGCCGGCATAATCGGTCTGCATGACCGCACCGGCCTCGTGGCGGTTGCGCCAGGTGGCGCCGGTGCGCCGCTTGAACGCCGTGAAGGCTTCGCAGAACCAGGTGTAGCCGTAGCCATCGGGATGTGAGGCGCGGTATTCCTGCCAGAGCAGGGTCAGCGTCACCCCCTTGCGCTTCAGCTCGGCCGCGACCGTCGGCCAGTGCGGCTCGCACCTGTCGCGCGGGGGCCGGCCCATGCGGCGGAACAGCGTCTCTTGCAGGACCGCGTCGTCCTCGTATTCCGCCGGCAGCGGCCAGGCGGTAAGGCCGACCTCGCGGGCCCGCAGCAAATAGGTCGACACTGTCGTCTTGGAGACCTTCAGCCGTTCCGCCACCTCTCGCGCCGAGAGGCCTTGGTCATGCGTCAGCCGCAGGATCGTTCGTGCATCTCTCACCGTCGTTCGTCTCGTCTGCTTCCGTCTGGGCATGTCCCCTCCCGGCAAAAGCCAAGAGGTAGACGCCGAGACGGCGCACCCGAAAGCTGAACTCAGATCGCCCCGTGATGCTGTCCGGGACTTTCCGGAATCACTGGCCGCGACTTACTGAAATCTCTGGCCAGGACTTTCCGTAATCGGTGTCCGGGACTTTCCGAAACGCGCAGTTCATCGGATTGTTCAGCAGAAGCAGCTTGGTGCGGTCCGAAAATGCGGCCTCCAGCTCGGCCACGGGCAGGCTCCACTCCGGCGGCGCCAGGCGAACCAGCTTCGGCACGCCGCCGGCGCGGCGCACCATCGGCAGGTAGCTGTCGTAGAGTGGCTCCAGCAACACGACCTCGTCGCCCGGGTCGATCAGCGCCAGCAAGGCGGCGGCCAAGGCCTCCGTCGCGCCCGAGGTCACCATGACCTGGCTCTGCCAGTCGACCTCGAGGCCGTGGAAGCGCGCCTCGTGCCGGGCCACGGCCTGGCGCAGCTCGGGAATGCCCATCATCGGCGGATACTGGTTTGAAAAGTCGCGCGTGGCCTCATAGGCGACGGACTTCATGCTCTCGGGCCCTTCCTCGTCCGGAAAGCCCTGGCCGAGGTTGATACTCCCATGCTCGACCGCGAGGCGAGACATCATTTCGAAGACGGTCGTGCCGTAGCCGGAAAGGACCTGGTTCACAGGCTTCATCGCGCCACTCCCCGATCAATGGGCAGCGGGGAAAGCACGTCCCCGTGTGGGGAGACAGAAAAGACTAAGAATCCGGACTATCTCGGATGAGGTCGGACTATTCCGAACAAAGCCTTGTCGGATCAGTAGGTTGGAGGTGATCGGCGGGCCTATCGAGGCCGGAATCGGTTAATCGAAAATATTTGTCGAAATGGCCGTTCAGAGGCCATGAATCGGCTGGAAACGGATCGAAAAGGCCCATTTTCAGCCCCCTGAATTCGCGCCAAAATCGGCCATTTCCGGGAGCGTCGATTCGCGGTTGCCAAACCGAGGAACGGCGGCCGGGACTACGTCCTTTGATCGAGCAGGCGCTGGGCCTGCGCGGCGGGATCGACGAGTCCGACGTTGTGGGCGAAGCCCGGATCGATGCCGACCGGGATCCGGTGGATCTGTCCGTTGCGCCTGTCGAGCCAATCCCGGGTCCGGTCCCAGCCGTCGGGTGGGCGATCGGAGACGGCGTGACCGTAGCGCTCGAGATCGTCTTCGCCGAGCTGCTGGACGATGCAACGGCATTTCCAGCCGTTGGGCGGATAGTGGCTGTGCCAGAAGGGGTCGTCCCAGCGCAGCACGGTGCCATGCCAGGCCATGTGTTCGGGCCGGGTGCGCCTGTCCTGAACGGCGACGTAGCGGAGATAGGATAATCGGCCGGCGAGCCGTTCGATCTTTTCCCAGCGGCCATGGGCGTAGGCCATGCGGAGATTGGTGTCGAAGATGATGCGCAGACGATGGGGCGAGCCGAGTTGGACGATCTGGCTCTCGCCGGTCAGGGGATCGATCATGCGCTCGCGGCCCCACCAGCCCTTGCGGCGCAGAATGGGTTCGAGTTCGCCCTGGAACCAGTCGTAGGTCTTGCCCTCGGCGACCGCCGCGTCCACGGCGGCGCGGATGTCCTCGAGAATGTCGAGCTGCGCCACCTTGGCGACGGTGAAGGAGGCGGTGTGCCGTGCGGCGTCGGTGTCGAGCCAGTGGTAGCCGATATGGTAGCCCTTGGCGCGGAAGTGCTCGATCGCCTCCAGGGGCGGGACGTCGAGGATCTCGGGGTCCGCCATGATCGGTCTTCAGTTCAAGCCGCGGGGGGAGATGGGCGTGAGTTCGCCGACGGCGGCGGCAATCCATCCGCCGCCGTCCGCTTCCAGCACGGCGCCGGCGAGATCGCCGTGGTCGTCGTGGAGCATGTGTTGAACGCGGCCATTGCGCCGTCCCGCTGGCCAGCGCATCCAGTGGCCGGGCTGGATATCGTCTTGTGCGTCTTCGCGTCCGGCCATGGCCTACTCTCCGCCCTCGGGTTCGCCCTGTCCGGCGATCTCGGCCGAGAAGGTCGTGCGGTGCAACGTGGTGGCCAGCTCGCTCGTGTCCATGGCGTTTTGCAACGCCTCGCCGTCGAGCCTTTGGCGGAATGTCGCGAATCCAGGGGCGTCGGTGGCGGCGTCGAGCACCGGCTGGACGATGGGCTCCATGATGCGTGTCCAGCCTTCGTCTTCGATCAGCGCGTCGACGGCCCGATCGATAGCGTCGCCCGCCCGCCTGGGTCCCGCGAGCGCCAGACGCTCCTCCTCGGCCCGCGCGGGCGGCGTCGAGGGCGCCGCCGCTTCCCATTCTCCCCCGTAGGTGCGCTCGACATAGGCTTGGGTCGGCTTGAGCTCGGACATCCGGGCGACGATGTCATCGCGGTTCGCGCGGCGCTCCAGGTCTTCCGGCGGGGCGGTGTCGCGGATCAAGCGCGGCACGGCGGCGCCTGGGTGGTTCCAGTGGGTGAGCCAGGTGGCGAGGGAGTGCTGGAGGGCGGCGGAGAGGCGTCGTGCGTCGGCGGCGACGAGGCGTTGCAGCACCTCGGCATGGACCTCGGCCGTGGCCTGCCAGGGGCCGATCTCGCTGGTGGCGCGCTGGCCGAGCACGGCGTCGGCGATCATGCCGTCCATGGCGGCGGTGAACTCCTTGTAGTCGCCGCCGGCGCGGCGCTGGGAGTCGAGGGTCTCGATCTTCTGGCCCTCCTTGGTCACGACGCCGGCGCCGCCGATGACGGCGCTTACGGTTTCGAGCGCCAAGGCGACCTCTTCGGGCGGGGCGTCGCCCCGGAGCGAGATCACGAGGGCGGGCATGCCGAACTTCTCCAGCGCGGTCGACCAGAAGCGGACACCCTGCCGCTTTAACCAGACGGGCCAGAGGCACCAGCGGGCGACACCGGGGCCGTGCGGCTGGCCGCCGTGCTGGCGGGGCTGGCGCAGGACGGTGAACTTGGCCGGCGGCAGTTCGATTCCGCGCGGCCGGTCCCGGGCGATCAGCAACGGCGTGCCGTCGGGGCGGAAGCGGAATCGGGCGGGATCGCGCACCTTGAGATCGGCGAGGCGGGCACGGCCGCCGTCGATCTCCCAGAGGCACTCGGCGATGGCATAGCCGTACCAGACGGCGTGTAGCAGTTCCCGGCTGACGCGGTCGATCTCGATGGCCTCGAGTTGCCCGGCGAGGTCCTCGGCGGCGATGCGGTCGCGCCGCGCCGTGCCGCCGGGTTCGACCTCGAGCGGCGCGGCGGTGCCGGCGTCGAGGCGCTGGTCGAGCACGGCGCGGGCGTGGGGGTCGGTGAGCGCCGCCGTGGCGGCGGAGATCGAGGCGGGGTCGCTTCGCCACTGACGGGGATCGGCGGCGAACGCGCCCATCTCGTCGAGCCAGGCGCCGGCCCAGGCGCCGATACCCTCGCGGCCGGCCTCGGGCGCGGCGATCTCGGCCGTGTCGGGCGTCGCGGGGAGGTCTTTCGCCATGCTCACCACCCGTTCAGAGCCGAGAGGGGCGAGCGCACGACGCCGAGTTCGTAGTCGATCTCATGGCCACTGCCGGGTCCCAGTCCATCGGGCGCGCGGAAGGCGGCGTGCCGGCGGTCCGTGGTCCAGGCCTCGAAGGGGCCGCGGGCCTGGGCAGCAGCGGCGCAGGCGAGCGCGAGGGCCCAGAAGCGGTCGCCGTGGCCGTCGGTGTCGGCTCGCTCGGCGGTCAGCCGGGGGGCGCCCGTGGGCCCGGCTTCGGCGCGCAGGCTGTGCAGGTCGCGCCGCAGCGCCTCGTCGGCGGGGATACGAATACGGTTGTCCTCGAAGGCCTCGCGCAGCGCGGTGGCGACGTCGAGCCGTTTGGGGGTCGTCATCAGCACGCCCTCGACGGTGAGGCCGCCGTGATCCTCGGCCAGCTGCTCGACGACGGCCTCGCCCATGCCGGTCTGATCGACGGCGATGCGGAGCGGGCGGTAGCGAGCGGCGAGCGTGCGCACGATCGCGCGCTGTTCGGAGAAGGAGATATCGCGCGCCGTCTGGATCTCGCGCAGCCACAAGACATCGCCGACCTTCTCGATGACGGCGGCGACCCAGAGATCGCGCCGCCGCGCGACATCGACGCCGATATAGGTGGTGCCGCCCGCATACAGTTCCGCTTTGCCGGCCTCCGCGTCCTCGGCATCGGTGATCGCCTTCCAGGCGAGCCAGGCGCCCGAGCCGGCCGAGGGCACGCAGTCGAGCTCCTGGGCGGCGCGGGCGCCGTATTCGGCACGCAACCCCGCCTCCCAGGCCGCCTCGGCCGCGCCCGTCCAGTGCTGCCCGGTAACCATGCAGATGCGCTTGTAAAGGCCCTCGTGAAGTGCGTCGGCCAGCGTGACGGTATGCAGCGCGCCCGGCTGGCGGCGCTCGGCGATATCGCGGCAGAGCGCGGCGAAGGGGTTGGCCTCGCCGTTATGAGTGGAGATCACGCGCACCGCGCCGCCCCACATGCGGGTCGCCAGCGCGGCGGTCAGCACGGCCTCGAGATCGTCGATGAAGGCGGCCTCGTCGATGACGGCAATATCGCCGGGCCGACCCTTGGATGTGAATCGGCATGCAAAACTGACCCACTTTGGTGGGTTATGAGCGGTAAGAATTGACCCACCTGGAACGCTAGCATCCGCACGGAACAGTGCGGAGGAAAGAGCAGGTGGTATTGATGGAAAGCGTATTGAAGATCCGACGTTGGATATTACGGGAGGGTCGGAGTATCCGATCTGTATCTCGTCAGACTGGTTTGTCGCGGAACACGATTAAGAAGTATCTGAAGGACGGCGATCCACCGAGCTATCAGCGGCGCGTTTCACCCGTCCGGCGTAAGCTTAGCGATGGCTTCGCCAGCCGGCTTCGGGCGCTCTTTGAGCAGGACCTGGGGCGCCCGCGCCGTGAGCGCCGGACGGCCAAGAAGCTTTATGAGCAGCTTGTGTCGGAAGGCTATAGCGGATCCTACTCGACGGTTCAGAGGTTTGTCCGCGACCTGAAGCGTTCTGGCGCCGGATCGGGGGATGCGTTCATTCCGTTGCACTTTACGGCAGGTGACGCGCTCCAGTTTGACTGGAGCACGGAATACGCTGTCCTGGGCGGTGTCGAGCAGAAGGTAAAGGTTGCCCACTTCCGCCTATGTCATAGCCGCAAGCCCTTTGTTGTTGCCTATCCCAGCGAATCTCAGGAGATGGTGCTGGACGCCTTTGCACGGGCGATGTCTTTCTATGGCGGCGTACCGCGCCGGGTGATCATCGACAACCCCAAGACGATGGTAACCTATGTTTCGCGCTCTAAGGACCGTGTGTTCCATCCGCGCTTTCTGGCGTTGATGAACCACTATGTGATGGAACCGGTTGCTTGCACACCCGCGGCGGGGTGGGAGAAGGGTCAGATTGAGAACCAGGTTGGGTTCCTGCGGGGACAGCTGTTTGCGCCCAAGCCCGCCTTTGACGATCTGGATGCGCTGAACGGCTGGTTGCGTCTGCGCTGCGAGGAATTGGCGAATCGCGCCCACCCCGAACAATCGGATCGCAAGATCTCGGACGTGTTCGCAGACGAGTGCGCCGAACTGCGTCCCCTGGGCCGGGCTTTTGACGGCTATGTTGAGAAGGCCGCTCGTGTCCGCTCTACCTGTCTGGTCCAATATGCCACCAATCGCTATAGCGTCCCCTCCCGGTTCGCCGGGGAGCTTGTCTCTCTGCGCGCCTATGCGGACCGGATCGTGGTTGTGTCAGGGCAGAATGTGATTGCCGAGCACAAGCGCCGCTTTACCCGCAACGCCAGCTATTTCGAGCCAGCAGTTCTCATTATGGCTCTTGTTTCTGTCTCCTGGGTGATACTCGCTTGGGGTTCGGTTTCGGTTCAGAGGCTGGCTCTGGCAGGCGGTGGCTGCCCAGTGATGAGGGTCCGCACGAGGGCCGCCCAGGAGGGGAAGACGATGTAGCTGGTAATGGTGCGTAAGTGTTCGAAGAAGCGCCGACGTGAGCCAAGGGCGCCGCGGGCCTTTTCCCAGACGGCTTCGAGGATCTCGCACACGCCGTGGCAGGCGAAGGCGAAGAGGTTCATGGTGGCGAGCAGGGCCGAGAGGTTCTGTTTGCCATGTCCGAAGTTGTGCTCGAGATTGTAGCCGTTGTTCTTGAGCACGTTGAAGGTCTCGTTCTCGATCTTCCAACGGGCCCGCCCGCAGGCGGCGAGTTCGGCGACGTTGCTCCGGTCGACAGCGATGTCGGTGACGAAGCTGTTGCGGTACGTGACCTTTCCGGCCTTGTTGACGATCTCGATGTTGAGCCAGTTGACCCGGAGCGCGTCCTTACCGTCGCGGATCGGCACGTCGGCGAGCCAACGGTAGCGATGGGTCTGGAAGCCACGGCCTTTCTTGACCCGTTCCTCGTGGATCGGCAGTTCGATGCCGTCGAGCCATTCGTGGAGCGTCGGATGCGAGCCTGGCTTGGCGACGAACAGGAAGTTGCCGCCAACCGCTTGAACGGCCTCGCAAATCGGCTGGCGGGAATAGAGATCGTCGCCGAGATAGATCGGCTTCAGCCGGGCCAGGCCGGGCCCGTGCGCGACCAGCCAGCGCCGCGTCGCCCGGCTTTCGCAGTCCTGCTTCTCCCCGCCATCCTGGGGAACGACGAACTCCGGAGCCAGCGGTATCGCCCGGGCGTGGCCCGGGGCGACAAGCGCTGCCGTGACCATGTTGTGGTGATACTCCACGGCCCCGTCGTTGCGCTTGCGCTGCGAGCAGTTGGGGCAGGAGATCTTCCGCGAGCAGAAATATTCGGTGCCGTCGAGCGCGACCAGGAGATGGCCGTCCAGGCGTCGGAAGGGGCCGAGCCCACCGCCCGCCTCCAGACGTTCCAGCAGGGACGAGAAGAGCGGATAGAGCCTGTCCGGCACCACCGGGTCCAGCATCGCCCGGATCTGGTTGTCCGTCGGGATCCGCGACATGGAGAACAAGCTCTCACAATTCGAGCGCCCGTGCGCCCGCGCCAACGTGCGCTGATGGGACAGGAACGAGGGGCTCTGCATGAAGAACAGCGAGAAGGCCGAAAGCCCGAAGTCGGCCATGTCATAGCGGCTGTTGCTCCCCGTCCGCTTGTCCGGGAAGGACCCGCAGAGCGAGCGCAACTCCAATATCAGGTCTTTGAGCACCTTCATCGCCACTTTGAATCAGAAACCGGGCTCCTTGCATAGGAAAAAATCAACGCAAATCGCCAAAATGAGAATTGCTGATTTCGAGCCCTGGCATTACCTGCCCCTACTCGACCGCAAGCCCGGCGCGCTGAGAGATGGCGCGCCCTTTGTGGGTTGGCAATTGCCTGAGGCGATGCACCGGGTCAGGGCGCATTACATGGCCGGCAAAGGCGGGGACCGGGAGTTTGTCGATCTGCTCCTGCTGGCCCAGGATCACGGGATCGAGGTGGTCGAGATAGCCTGTGAACTGGCCGTGGAGCAGAACACGCTGCGCCTTCCGGCCATCATCAATCTGATCAACCAACTGGTGGAGCCGGTCATCGCGCCATGGGGCGAGAGCCACGCCTATCCGCAACTGACCTTGCGGCCCGAAGCGGACTGCATGCGGATTTCGGTAGTTCCGGACGGCGGTTTCAGTAAGTCCTGGCCACCGATTTCATAAAGTCCCGGCCGGTTCCGGGAGTTTGGCTTCGGGTGCCTTGTTGCCGTCAGTCGGGATTGTTTTCCGTTGTGGTTGGCTGGGTCAAGTCGGTCGTCGATTTCTTCTTTCGCATGCTGTCGCCTTTCAAGCCGATGCGGTGGGCGTTGTGGATGACGCGGTCGAGGATGGCGTCGGCGATGGTGGCCTCGCCGATCAGGTCGTGCCAGGCGGTCACGGGGATCTGCGCGGTGATGAGGGTTGAGCGTCGGTGGTATCGTTCCTCGCAGATTTCCAGGAGATCGAGGCGCTGGCGGTCGGTCAGGCCATGGGTTCCCCAGTCGTCGAGGACGAGCAGCTGGACCCGGGCGAGGCGGTCGATCAGGCGGGGCAGCCGGCCGTCGAGGCGGGCCATGGCGAGGTCCTCGAAGAGCCTGGGCATGCGGACGTAGAGGACGGAATGATCGAGCCTGGCGGCCTGATGGGCGATGGCACAGGCGAGCCATGTCTTGCCGGTTCCGGTCTGGCCGGTGACGATGAGGTTCTCGTGTGCCTTGAGCCAGACGCCCTGGGCGAGAGAGAGGACGGCGCGGCGGTCGAGGCCTCGTTCGGCGGCGAAGTCGATGTCCTCGATGCAGGCCTCGGGGAAGCGTAGCCTGGCCTGTCTGAGGCGGTTGGCGAGGCGCTTGTCGGCGCGGGTGGCGGCCTCGCGGTCGAGCATGAGGGCGAGCCAGTCCTCGCGGTTCAATTCCGATGATTGGCCTCGCTCGGCCATGTCGCGGTAAGCCTCTGCCATGCCCTTGAAGCCGAGGGCCTGCATCTGGTCGAGGGTCGGGTGTGTCAGCATGAGGTGTCTTCTCCTGGTTATCGGTAGTAGCCGGGGCCGCGGATGTTGGTGTGTGGCGGCAGCGGCAGAAGCGGTTCGCGCTCGGGGCGTGTGCGATCGAGGCCGGACTTGAGGATGGCGGCGAGCGATGAGTAGCTGGTCGTGTTGATGGTGAGCGCGCGTGCGCAGGCGGCCTCGACGCGTTCCGGTTCGTATCGGCGTAACCGGGGCAAAAGGCCGGGCCTGGGGACGGGGGGATCTGGCCTGGGTATAGGGGTGAGTCTCAACGGCCACATCTTGTGAGGCTTCCGCGTCAAGTGACCAGATATCGATGTTCGCGGCGGGAGGTCTGTGATTCGATCCCGTCATGGCCGAATCGCTTCCGGATCTCGACGATCTTGATGTCGCCGCCCTGAAGGCGCTGGTTCTGACGCTGCTTGAGGAGCAGGCGGCCCTGCGTGCCGAGAACGCGACATTGCGCGAAGAGATCCGCCGTCTCAAAGGCCTTTCCGGGCCACCGGATATCAAGCCGAGCGGCATGGACAAGCAGGCCGTATCCCGGGGCCGGACGGGGCGGAAGGCGGGACGGCGGGCCAAGAAGGGCCGGGTTCCCATCGACGAGAGGCGGATCGTCCGGGCCGCCGTGCCGGCGGGCTCGCGCTTCAAGGGCTATGAAGACTATCTGGTTCAGGACCTGCTCTGCCGGCCGAACACTGTCCTGTTACGCCGCGAGCGCTGGCTGACGCCCGAGGGGGCCACGATCGTGGCGCCGCTGCCGGCGGGGACGCGCGGCCACTTCGGCCCGGCGCTCAGGCGTTTCGTGCTGGCGCTCTATCATGGCGGCCAGACCAGCGCGGAGCGCTTGGCGCGGCTCTTGGACGACCTCGGCATCAAGATCTCCAAGCGCCAGGTGGTGCGGTTGTTGAACGAGGGCCATGACGGCTTCGTCGCCGAGGGCGAGGCGGTGCTGCGCGCCGGCCTGGAGACGGCGCCCTGGATCAGCGTCGACGATACCGGCGCCCGCCACGCCAACCGCAACGGGGTGACGAGCGGGATCGGCAACGACGCCTTCGCTTGGTTCGCCACGACGTTTTCCAAGAGCCGCTTGAACTTCCTGGAACGGCTGCGGGCCGGCCACGCGGACTATGTGCTCAATGCCGCCGCCTTCGCCTACATGGCCGAGCGCGACCTGGCCGCATCGGTGATCGCCCGTCTGGCCGAGGGCTGCCCGCGGCGCTTCACCAACGAAGATGCCTGGCTGGCCCACCTGGGGCGGCTCGCCATCACCGGGCACGGGGACGGGCGCGGGGCCGCGCGGACCGCCACCGAGGGGGCGCTGTGGGGCGCCATCGCCGCGCACGGCCTGCTCAGGGGCACGGCCGCGGGCGCCTGCGTCGTCCTGAGTGACGATGCTGGCCAGTTCAACGTCGGCCGCCACGCGCTCTGCTGGGTCCATGCGGAGCGCTTGATCCACAAGCTGATGACCTTCTCCCGGAGCCAGCGGCGCGAGAAGGAACACATCCAGGCACGGCTCTGGCAACTCTACGCCGATCTCAAAGCCTATCGCGAAAGGCCGGCGCCAGGACGGCGGGCCCACCTGGCATGCCGCTTCGATGCGCTCTTCGCGACCAAGACCGGATTCCTCCGCCTCGACCGGCTCCTGGCTCGCCTGCATGCCAACCGCGACGAACTGCTCGTCGTCCTCGACCGCCCGGAGGTCCCGCTCAACACCAACGGCGCGGAACGCGACATCCGCGCCATGGTCACAAGGCGAAAATTCTCCGGCGGCACACGCTCCGAGGACGGCAAGCAGGCCCGAGACACATTCCTCGGCCTCTACAAGACCTGCCAGAAACTTGGCCTCTCCTTCTGGGATTATCTCGGCGACCGCCTCAAGGTCCCCGGCGCCCCACCCGTGCCCCCACTGCCGATCCTCGTCAGACAACGCTGCATCGAAATGGCTTGACCGCCCGGGGTTTTGCCCCTGTTACGTATCGGCGGGCGAGCGACAAGACGCCCATGGCGCTGCGATAGCCTTGCTCGGGATGGGGCCGATCGCGGATCATCCGCTCGACCAGGAGGGCGGCGTTGGGGCCGATGCGGCTGGCCTGGTCGATCAGGCTTTGTGGCGTTCGCTCGGCATAGCGCTGGTGCGCCTTGGGCATGTGGGCCGGGATCGTGGCATGGCCGCCATGCGGTGAGCGGCGGAGATGGCTGGCGACGCGCTTGTGGTTGTGGAAGATCTCGACCGTGCGGTGAGTGAGCCGGACTTGGACCTTGCGGCCGATCAGGCCGTGCGGCACGGAGTAGAAGCTGCGCTCGACGTCGACGTGATAGTCGGAATGGACCTTGGCGGTCTTCCATTCGGCATATTCGAAGGGCGTCGTCGGCAGGGGTGCCAGGGCCTCGCGCTCGATGGCCTCGAACATCTGGCGCCGGCTCTTTCCAAGGTTGCGCATGGGCCGCTCGTTGAGCTCCTCGAGGAGGTCGCGGATCGCCCGGTTGAGCTGGTCGAGGGAGAAGAAGCGCGTATTGCGCAGTCTTGCCAGGATCCAGCGCTCGACGACCTGGACGGCGACTTCGACCTTGGCCTTGTCGCGCGGCTTGCGGACCCGGGTCGGCAGGACGGTGGTGTCGTAGTGCTCGGCGAGCGCGGCGAAGGTCGGGTTGAGGGTCGGCTCGAACCAGAGCGGCTTGGCGACGCCGGCCTTGAGGTTATCGCAGACGATGCTCTTGGGCACGCCGCCGAAGTAGGCGAGCGCCCGGCATTGTCCGGCGACCCAGTCGGGCAGGCGCTGGGTCAGGCTGGCGGTGGCGAAGGTGAGCGAGGAAGCGCCCAGCACGGCGACGAAGATCTGCGCGTCGTGCACCTCGCCGGTCTCGGGGTCGACGATGTCCACCGTCTGGCCGGCATAATCGGTCTGCATGACCGCACCGGCCTCGTGGCGGTTGCGCCAGGTGGCGCCGGTGCGCCGCTTGAACGCCGTGAAGGCTTCGCAGAACCAGGTGTAGCCGTAGCCATCGGGATGTGAGGCGCGGTATTCCTGCCAGAGCAGGGTCAGCGTCACCCCCTTGCGCTTCAGCTCGGCCGCGACCGTCGGCCAGTGCGGCTCGCACCTGTCGCGCGGGGGCCGGCCCATGCGGCGGAACAGCGTCTCTTGCAGGACCGCGTCGTCCTCGTATTCCGCCGGCAGCGGCCAGGCGGTAAGGCCGACCTCGCGGGCCCGCAGCAAATAGGTCGACACTGTCGTCTTGGAGACCTTCAGCCGTTCCGCCACCTCTCGCGCCGAGAGGCCTTGGTCATGCGTCAGCCGCAGGATCGTTCGTGCATCTCTCACCGTCGTTCGTCTCGTCTGCTTCCGTCTGGGCATGTCCCCTCCCGGCAAAAGCCAAGAGGTAGACGCCGAGACGGCGCACCCGAAAGCTGAACTCAGATCGCCCCGTGATGCTGTCCGGGACTTTCCGGAATCACTGGCCGCGACTTACTGAAATCTCTGGCCAGGACTTTCCGTAATCGGTGTCCGGGACTTTCCGAAACGCGCAGACTGCAAGCGCTATGAGACGCTGTGCGTTGCCGGGGAGGCCGTCGCATGAAAGCTTTGATAGACCAACTGATCGCCCTGAGGCTGTATGGAATGGCGGCTTGCGCCGAAGCTTTGCTGGCCGCGCGCAAGCCGCCAAGTCTGACCACTGCGATAAAGCAACTGATCGACGCCGAGACTGTAGAGCGCCGGGTGCGCTCTATCCAGCACCAAATGCGGGCCTCGAAGTTCCCCCACCATAAGGACTTCGCCACTTTCGATTACGGCCTAGCCGCCGTCACCCAAGCGCAAATCGACCCCTTCTGCTCAGGGCAGTTCACCCAGGAGGCCCACAACCTCATTCTGGTGGGCGGAACCGGTACGGGCAAAACCCACATCGCCATTGCTCTGGGGACGCTGTTGATCAATCAGGGAAAGAAGGTCCGTTTCTTCAACGCCGTCGATCTGATCAATGCGCTGATCAAGGAACAGGCCGAAGGCAACGCCGGCAAGATCATCCGGCAACTGACGGCCATGGATTGCGTCATCATCGACGAACTGGGCTATATCCCATTCCCCAAATCCGGCGGTGCGCTCTTGTTCCACCTGATCAGCAAACTCTATGAGAAGACCAGCGTCATCATCACCACCAATCTGGAGTTCGGGGAATGGGTCTCCGTCTTCGGAGATGCAAAAATGACAACCGCGTTGCTGGATCGTGTAACGCATCACTGCGCAATCATCGAAACAGGCAACATGTCTTACCGCTTCGCACAAAGCAAACAGCGACGACAAAAGTAGCCGCCCTGTAAGCAAAGCCCCAGGCTGATCCGCTATATGGAGCCAATCAGCCTGGGGGCTTTCATCGCAAAGGCGGGCAAATCAAAACGGGTCCTGTACAGATTGTTCTGCAAAAGGGGTTTCGTAGCTGGGGCACAAGTCCGGGCCGATGGGGTGGATGAGCTGCCTCCGGCTGGTCCGGGCTCTCGCGATCGAAATCCATGAGGACTGGCTGGATGCCAACCGCTAGCTCAACATGATCCATCTCAAGGAGAGCAAAAGCGAACGCATCCAGAAAGCCGCCTGACGGCGGCTCGGCATGCCTGGCGCTCCGAGCAATCGAAATCTCCGCGCCAGGCATGCCGGTGGCCCTCATCGGCAGCCATGACAAACTTGCAGAACAGTCTGGACACTACTTCAAAAGCTCATTGCCACTTCAAGAACCCCACCTGATCCCCACGTTCCGCCGCCGGCCCGGTTGTCCCGGTGGGCCCACAGGCCCCTCCCACGCGGCTTCGCTCCGCGTAACGCAAAGCGCTACACGAAGCCGCGCGGGGCCCTCCCGTGGACTACCGGGACAACCTCCGTCGAAGCAAGGGGGGGGTCAATTTTGCACGCCGATAGGGGGTCAGAATTAAATGCTGATTGACACCCGAGAACATCCTTGCCGGCTCCCTCGAGGTCGACTGGGCCGCGGCGACGGGCGCCGAGGAGATCGTCTGCCGCTACGTCGAACCCGACCTGGACTGGCAGTGGAACAGCGTCCGCCGCCTGGCGCCGGGCGTGCGTGGCGCGCCGGCCCGTAGCGTGACCGTCACGCTGCCCGGCGTGACGAAGCGTGCGCAGGCGGCCACCGAATGCAATTTGCAGGCCGCGCGGCAGATCTATCACCGCCGCCGCATCGCCTGGGACATGGCCGACGAGGGCCTGCTGATCCAGCGCGGCGACGTCGTCAGGCTGACCCACGGCCTGATCGACGGCGGCCTCGCCGGCCGTCTGCTCGGCGGCAACGAGCGCCGCCTGCGTCTCTCCCGCCCCGTCGAGCTCACCGGCGAGGATTACATAATCCTGCGTCTCGCCGACGGCGCCCTGCACACCACCCTGGTCGCTCGTCCTGGCGGCGGGGGCGATGACGAGGTCCTGTTGGCCGCGCCGCTGCCCGCCGCCCCGGGCGCGGCGGGCGACGATCCCCTGGACATCCTCTGGCGGCTCTACCCGGCCGGCAGCCCGCCGGCCAAGGTCCGGATCGTCTCGGTCCGGCCGCGCGCCGACGGCACGACCCGCTTCGAGGCGATCGACGAGGTCGACGCCTATCACCGGGCCGCCACCTCCGACCTCGCGGTGCCGCTGCCCCGCCTGCGCCGCGAGACGCCGCGTGTGCTCGCCATCGGCTTCTCGGAGGCGCCCGTCCAGGTTGGCCGCGCCCACTTGGTGGAGATCACCGCCACACTCTCCGTGGCCGGCGACTGGCGTGGCGGCACCATCCGCGCCGACGACGGCGGCGAGATGCGCGTCGTCGCCAGGCTCTCCGCCGGCGAGACCAGCGCCAGCTGGATCGCCCGCGCCGGCGGCGAAATCGACGTGGTGGTGACGCCCGGCTCCGACGCCGCCCCGGCGGGCACGCCCTTCGTGGCCAAATTCAAGGCCGCCGGCGTGGCCGGCCCGGCGCCCGCCGCGCCGGAGGCCTTCACGGTCGCGGCCGCCGCCGACGGCACCCGGCGCTTCGGCTGGCGCGACGCCGCATCCCCCACCGTCGTCGGATACCGCATTCTGTACGCGCCGGGCGCGCGGGACCCACGCTCGGCCATGACGCCGCTGCACGACGGCCTGCTCACCGCCAGTCCCTGGGAGAGCCAGGATCCGCCCGCCGGCACCTGGCGCTTCGCCATCGTGGCGGTCGACGCCCACGGCCGGGAGTCGGAACCGGCCTACGCCGCCGCCACCCTGCCGCCACCGCGCGGCGCCGCCCGGTCGACCGAATACATCTTTCGCCGCACGGCGGGCGCCACCGCGCCCGCCCGGCCCACGGGCGACCGTGTCGTAGACTCCTATCTCCCCTACGGCTGGTCGCGCGATCCCCGGGGGGTCACCGTCGACCTCCCCTCCGAGTGGGTATCCAGCCGCCAGGGCCGCGCCGGCGCTTGGGGTAATTTCTCCACCCCCGCGCTGTTCTCGCGGTACTCTCGCGACGGCAAGGATGGTAATCCCGGCAAGGACGGCGAGGATGGCGAGGATGGCGCGTCCGGAAAGCGCGCGCGGGGGGACTTTTATCGCCGCGCTCTTCGCGCCGCATGGTCTGGCGCGGAGGCTCGTCTCGCGTTGCCTGGTGCTCCGATAGTCTCAGATACAGTCACACTGTATTACCCGAGCGGCTCGTGGGCAGAGACCCGCGCCTGGTCGGGTCGCGCGTGGCTACGCATCGATAAACGCCTCGACGGGAATATTCTGATGCCCGGAAGCGTAACCGCGAACGCGATCGCGGCTAACTCCATTACCAGCTCTCACATCCGCGCCGGCTCTATCGTCGTCGGCTCGCAGGGGATCAGGGACGGGGCGGTCGGTAGCGAGAAACTTTCTGGCGTCATTCAGAGTTCTAATTTTCGGACCGGTAAATCCGGCTGGCGCATCCAGAAGTCCGGGGACGCCGAATTCAACGGCGTCGTCATCTCGCGCAAGATCGTCGCCGATCAGGGATCTCTCCCCATCCCCCGCTGGGGCGTCAAACATTCCGCGGCGATTAGGCTCGCCGGCACCTGGTTCGTGGAGCGGACCGGCGTGCCGATCAGCGCCTGGAATGGCACCGACGCCACCTATCTCGGCACGGGCGGGATTACCAATGCCCACGTGATATCTAATCCAGGTGTCCCGCCGGACGTATTGTGGGGTGTGCAGGTCACTGTCTTGCCTTTAACGCGCTGGAGCGGCGGTCAGACGCTGCGCCTCAAGCTCGATCTCTGGTGTAAGGGGGTCACTGATATTCGACCAGTGCGCGGGGGCCGGTGGTGGATCAATTGGAAAATCTACAGGGTCTCATGAAAGGCCTCCATCACCAACGCATCGTGGCCGATTTTCCAGGCCGGAATGCCCCCAAAATCACGGCGATTTTCCAGACGGTTTCGACCGTGAAAAAATATTTCCGAACATGATTCTTAATTATTTCTGTCCCGCTACAGCGGGCTCCAGGTAGGTTTCGATCTCGTCGCCGGCGATGGCGCATTCCCGCGCGATCAGGTCGCGCGCTTCGGCGGGGTTGGCGTTCACCCAATCCGCCGCGCGGATGGCAGTGCGGAGATAGCGCACGGTCGCGTCGAAATGCGTCTCGACCAGATGGTGCGAGGTGGTCACCAGGCGCGGCGTCGAGTTGTTGATGCGATCGGCGAGGCTGGGTGCCGTGCGCAGGTCGTAGAGCAGGCGGATCCGCCCGGCCGCCTCGCGCCGCAGCAACGCCACCTCCGGCCCCTTGCCGAAGATCGCGTCGACCTCGCCCGCCAGCAGGGCCTGGAGCTGGCCGCGGTATTCACAGCGCGCCGGAGTGGCGACATCGTCCCGGCCGACGTTCCGCCGCTCGCTCGGATCCCAGCCTTCGACGATATCGACGAAGTCGACGTCGGTGGCCGGTACCTCGTGCACGCTGAGCGCGGAGAGCAAGCCCTTCTGCGCCGCGAAACGCCAGAAGTTGAACACCAGCTTCGGCCATACCGGCAAGGCCAGGCGACGACCGGCGAGATCGGCGACACTTTGGATGTCATCGTCGGCGCGGACGAAGACGCCCTGCAGCTCTTCCATGAAGGTGATGCCGAGCAGCACGGAGTCCACGCCGTTCGCGCGGGCCCACACCGGCGGCGCGACGCCGCCTTCGCGCATGAACATCTCGATCGAATGGGTGTAGTGAACGTTCTGGTGCGCGGGCCCGAGTTCGACGATGTTCGGCACGGTGTAGCCCGAGTCTTCGAAGGCCTCGGCCAGCATTCCGGTCTGGAAGGCGATGCCCGATGCCGTGGGGACCGGGCAACGGGTGTAGTAGATCGGCGTCGGTGCCGTCATGGCGAACCTCGTCCTCGAAACCGCATGGCGCGGACGACAGCCTATCATGGACCCCGACACCGCGCCCGGGAGGTCTCCCACGCCTTGCCAGCGCCGCCGATGGCCGCTACGTCATGGGGGAGGGAAGCGGAGGACACATCATGGACACGCCGCGAGCGGCACGACTGGAAGACCGCGCGGTCCTGCGCCTCGGCGGGAGCGAGGTGCGTGACTTTCTGCAAGGGCTCGTCTCCAACGACGTCGAGCGGCTGGGCCCGGAATCTGCGATCTATGCCGCCCTGCTGACGCCGCAGGGCAAGTATCTCTTCGATTTCTTCCTGGCGGACACGAGCGACGGGTTGCTGTTGGAGGGCGAGGCGGAACGACTCGGCCCGCTCGCCAAGCGGCTTTCGATGTATCGCTTGCGTGCCGACGTCGAGATCGAGGCGGTGGACCTCGCCGTGCACGCCGTCTTCGGCGATCGTGCGGCGGCGGCACTGGGCCTCGACGACGCGCCGGGCGCGGCCCGGGTGTTGGAGGGCGGTGGCATGGCCTTCGTCGACCCGCGCGACGCGCGGGCTGGTATTAGAGTATTGGGCGGCGCGGCGGGCCCGCTCGGCGATATCGCCCAGGCCTCGGCCGCGGACTACGACCGTCATCGCCTCGCCCTCGGATTGCCCGACGGCAGCCGCGATCTCGAGGTCGATCGGTCCATCCTGTTGGAGGCCGATTTCGAAGCGCTGAACGGCGTCGACTTCAAAAAGGGTTGCTATGTCGGCCAGGAGGTGACGGCGCGGACCAAGCACCGAGGCCTGGTGCGCAAGCGCCTGCGGCCCGTGGCGGTTCAAGGGCCGCTGCCGGCGCCGGGCACGCCGATCCTGGCCGGCGGGCGCGAGGTCGGCACGCTCAGATCCGGGCGAGACGACCGGGCCTTGGCACTGCTGCGCCTCGACGCGGTGGAGGGCGCGGGCGAGATGACGGCCGAGGCCAGCCGGATCACGCCGCTGCCGGAGGTCGCACGATGACGGCGGACGGCCGTTGCGGCTGGTGCGGGTCCGAGCCGATCTATGTCGACTATCACGACACCGAGTGGGGCGTCGCCGAATGGGACGACCGGGCGCTGTTCGAGAAGCTGCTGCTGGACGGCTTCCAGGCCGGCCTCTCCTGGATCACCATCCTGAAAAAGCGCGACAACTTCCGCGCCGCCTTCGAGGGTTTCGAGCCCGAGGTGATGGCCCGCTTCGACGAGGCCAAACTCGCCGCCCTGATGGCCGACACGGGCATCGTGCGCAACCGCCTGAAGATCCAGGCGAGCGTCTCCAACGCGCAGGGCTATCTGGCACTCCGCGAGCGCGGCATCGGCTTTCGCGAGTTCCTCTGGGATTTCGTCGACGGCGAGCCCAAGGTCAACCACTGGAAAACTTCCGCCGAGGTGCCGGCGGAAACGGCGGAGAGCAAGGCGATGTCCAAGGCCCTGAAGGCGGAGGGCTTCCGTTTCGTCGGCCCGACCATCTGCTATGCCGCGATGCAGGCGATGGGCCTGGTGAACGATCACCTCGTCGGCTGCTTTCGCCATACCGAATGCCAGGACCTCGCCCGGGCCAGCCGGCCTGCTTGAGTGCCATGCAGCCCCGTCTCAAGGCCGAGCTCTGGATCAAGGCGCATATCCGTCGGGTCGAGCTCGCGGGCGCGACGGCGATGGTGGCCCGGCGCGGCGACGACATGTCGGGTTCTGTGTTGCTCAAGCTCAACCGCCTGGATGGCACCGCCCAGGTGCTGGCACCCGCGCCGCACGCCGACGCGGGTCGCGTCTGGCTCACCGCCACCGGCGCCGATCCGGTGGAGGACCGTGCGGCGGAAGACTTCATCCGCCGGCAGGTCGACTTCGATCCCGACCTCTGGGTGCTGGAGATCGAGGACCGGCAAGGCCGTCACTTTCTGGACGATGCGGTGGAATAGGCCGGCCCGTCCGCCGCCGCCCACTCGTGGAACAGCGCTTCGCCGGCTTCGTCGGCGGGGAAGAAGTTCTCGATGCGGATCTCCTGCGCGGTGACGTCCATCGGCGTGCCGAGGGTCGCGATGGTGGTGAAGAGGGGCAGCCTGCGCCCGCTACGTTCGAAGACGATGGTCAGCACCGGCGCCTGCGTCGGCGTGAGCTCGGCCAGTTCGCCCGGGCCCGGCACGTCGGGATAAAGCAGGACCCGCTGCAACAGCGCCTGGGTCTCCTCGGCCCCGTCGGCGAGCGCGTCGGCCCTGAGATAGGCGACGAAACAGAGCGCGACCTCCCGCCAGTTGACGATCAGCGGGCGCAGCGGCGCGGGCGCCAGCACCGCCTCGACCAGGTTGATCTCCCCCACCTCGACGTCGGCCTCCGGCGCGCCGGTGGCGAGAAAGGCGAAAAGGCGACGGGCGCCCGTGTTGGCCCGCAGCAGGTTCCAGCGCCGGTCGACGACGAGGGCCGGATAGGGCTCCTGCGCGCAGAGCATATGGTCGAGGGCACGGTTGACCACCGCCAGCTCCTCGCCGCCGAGTTGTCCCTCGCGCCAGAGCGGGGCGAAGCCGGCGGCGAGCAGCAGCTGGTTGCGCTCGCGAAACCTAAGATCGAGGGCGGCGGCCAGGCGCAGCACCATGTCCCGGCTCGGCCGCGCCCGGCCGAGTTCCAGGAAACTCAAATGACGCTGCGAGACCGCGGCCTCGCCGGCGAGCATCAACTGCGAAAAGCCGCGGCGCGAACGCCACCAGCGCAGCCGTTCGGCGAAGCCGCTTGCCTGGTCCATACCACTACCTCCAACGTCGTTACACACATGACCTCGGGGCAGGATAACACCTCTTCCCGCCCGGCACGCCGATGGCGCGCTGGTGGGGTTGAACGTGATGCCAAAAAGTTGAACAGCCTGTGAGCATGGTCACTGCGCTTCGCCGCGCGGCGCGCCATATTTGAATCACGAAAGCGAGACGAGGAGCGGACCCATGATCAACACCCTGCGCGCCACCCGGACCTACGCCCTGCAGACCGTCCTGGTATCGCTGGCGGTGACCGTCTGGTTCTCGAAGGATATTTTCTTCGGGGCGCTTTAACCCGCAAAGCGCGGCTCCGGCAGCCCTTTGGCGCCGGTGCCGGTGATTTCGAACAGCGCGCCGGCGAGCGGCTGGCCCTCGGCCTCGCCCAGTTCCAGGAATTTCCGTGTCGTGGTGACGTAGAGGACGTCCAGGTTCGGCCCGCCGAAGGTGCACATGGTGGGGTGGCGAACCGGCAGGCGAACCGTGTCGACCAGGCGGCCGGTGGGATCGAAGCGGCCGATCGACCAGTCGTGGATCAGCGCCCCCCAGTAACAGCCCTCCGCATCCACCGTGGCGCCGTCGACGCGGCCGGCCATGGGGGCGGTGTCGATGAACACCCGTTCGTTGGAGATCCGCCCGCTCTCGATATCAAAATCGAAGGCGAAGACCTTGTCGGCACGGGAATCCGAGAAATACATGGTGCGGTCGTCCGGTGAGAAGGCGATGCCGTTGGAGACGATGACGCCGTCGCGCATCCGGTGGCAGGACCCGTCCGGGTCGAGGCGATAGAGCGCGGCGATCGGCGCCTTCAGCTCGGCATCCATCGAGCCGCACCAATAGCGCCCCCGGCGGTCGCATTTGCCGTCGTTGAGGCGGGTGGCGGTACTGCCCGGCTCGGGATCGGCGATGGTGTCGAGGGCGCCCGTCTCGAGATCGAGATGGGCGAAGCCGGACTTCATCGCCGCGACGATGCCGCCGCCCTCGCGGAACACCATCGAGCCGACCTCTTCCGACAGGACCCATTCCGCGACCGCGCCGCTCGCCGGATCGTAGCGCTGGATTTTCGGCGCCAGGTTGTCGCACCACCAGAGCGTCTGCTCGACCTCGTTCCAGATCGGCCCTTCGCCCAGGATATTGGCGGCTTCGTGAACGCAGCGGACCTCCGCCATCGCGTGCTCTCCCATCACTTCTGGCGCGGATCGAGATGCGCCGGCGGCAAGGGCGGCGGCACCGTCGCCCGCATGGATGCTCGCGCCATGAATTCGTCCTGCCACTGGGAGAGGCTCGGCCGGTTGTTTCGCCAGCTGTCGTCGCCGAAGCGTTGTGTGAGATAGGCGAGCGTGACACCTAGTGTTATCGCGCCCAGATCGACCCCGCCGTCCCGGGTCGAGGGCACGTCCCCACGGCCGACCTCTGCTTCGATAACGTCGAAAGTTCGGTTCACCTTGGCGTTCTGCCGTGCCACATAGTCCTCGGAGCGCAGTTCTTCGGGCCGGAAAAGTGTTTCGACGTTGCGCAGCATGATGGCGTCGAGGGCGCCTTGCGCCAGCGCCTCCAGCCGCCGCACCCGCCAGCGTTCCCGGCCCTGCGGCGGCGGCAGCCGGGCATCGGCCGCGAGGCTCGCGAGATATTCACAGATCAGGCTCGATTCCATCAACGCCTCGCCATCCCGCGTGATCAAGGTCGGGATCTTGCCCAGCGGATTGGCGCCCGACAGGACGGCGTCGCCATCACCGATCCAGGGACTCGAATCCGGCGCCACCAGCTCGATTTCACCGTCGAGGCCGGCTTCGATGGCGGTGACGCGAACCTTGCGCACTTAGGGGCTGGCATTGGAGTGGTACAGCTTCATGTGAAATCTCAGGTTCTGCCGGTCTCACGACGTCTCCAGCTGCTGTCGCGCCAACTCGAGCCAGTCCTCGTGCCGCTCCCGCAGTTTGGCGGGTACGCCCTGGGCGCCGTCGAGGGCGCGTTGGAAACAGCCGCGTGCGTCTTCCCCCCGCCCGAGGCTCTGCAGCAGCATGCCCTGGCGCACCACCGCTTCGGGCCCGGAGAAATAACCGGCAAGCGTCTCGAACTCCTCCAGGGCCCGGGCGGTTTCGCCCGCTTCGGCGAGCGCACGGGCATAGAGCAGATGCGTCGTCTCCGCCCGGTGTTCCGGCGCGGCCTCTGCCAGGGTTTCGAGGGCCTGGATGGCGGCGGGGAATTCCCCGGCGGCGAAGCGCGCCTCGGCCAGTTTGGTCAGGATCGCGGGGTCCTTCTCGTAGATGCCTTCGAGGCAGGCGGCATAATGACCGGCCGCCTCGGCCGGACGGCCGCGCCCGGCCAGCGCGTCGGCGAGCGCCAAGCGGTTGCCGACCGTATCCGTGATCGCCAGGGTCTCTTTCGCCGCGCGGACGTCGCGTTCGGGATCGATGGCGTCGCGCAGGCCGGTGACGGCGCCACGCGCCGCCCGGCTGTTCTTCCATTCGGGAATGAGGACGGCGACGACGTAGATGAGCGAGCCGAGGAAGGGAAAGGCCAGGATCAGGAAGATCACCGGCATCGGGTAGCCACGCTTGAAGGCATGCACCGCGCAGGCGATCTGCAGCAGGTAGGAGAGGATCAGCAGCGGCATGGCGTTACGGCCCGGCCTTGCCCGCCAGCTGTTCACGCAGCAGGTCGATGCGGTCGGTGCCCCAGAACAGCTCCTCGTCGAGGGCGAAGGTCGGGACGCCGAAAATGCCGAGCGCCTCGGCCTCGGCGACGACGGCGTCGTGCCGTGCCATGCCGGGCCCGGCGAGGTATGCCTCCCAGTCCGCGGTATCGGCCCCGGCTTCGGCCAGCACGGCGGCGATCGCCGCGCCGTCGGCGACGTCGAGTTCGCGCTTGAAGAACCGCTCGAACACCCGTTCGCTGTAGCCGCGTTGGATTTCCGCCCCCTGCGCCTGGGCGAAATACAGTCCGACGCCGGCGGGACGTGAATCGAAGATCTTCTGCGGGCCCCTGACCGTCAGGCCGCGCCGGTTGGCGAGCCGTCGGGCGTCCATATAGAGGTAGCGGATCTTGCGCCAATGCCATTCGGAGCGCTCGGCGACCGGATCGAAGGCCTCCGCGATCGGGAAGGTGTAGTGGCGCCAGTCCACCGCGACGTCGAAATCGCGCTCCAGCGCATAGGCCGGTTCGAGGGCGAGATAGGAGAACGGACTCTTGTAATCGAAGTAGAAGACCACCTCGCGCATGGCGCTACCTCCCTGTCTTTGGCGGGCATTCGATATCGTATTCTACTTACCCTTGCGGAACCAGTCTTCCTTGTCGAAGGCCACATGGTCGCTGAAATAATGGATCGCCTGGTCCAGGCCAGCGGTGTCCGCCTTGGTATAGCGTGCCGTCGGGCCGTCCAGGTGGGTGACGTTGTCGTACTTGTCCAGCCAGTCGGTCGGCGTTTGCAGGGTGCTTTGGCGCTGCACCACGTCCCAGATGTAATAGTGGTGCGGGATCACCACCTTGGGCTTCAGGCGGTCAACGATCGCGTTCACCGCGCCGAAGCCGATGACGTGCTGCGAATTGTCGACCGGCAGCAGGGCGATATCGATTTCGCCGAGCGCGTCCCACACGGCGTCCGGCGGGTCGGCCCGGTTGTCCCCCCAATGGACGATGCGCAGGCCGCCGGTCTCGATGACGATCAGGCAATGGTCCCAGGAACGTGGGTTGTTCGGCGGGGCGACGTCGGTGCCGTGGAAATGCCGGTGGATCTTGCGGAAGTCGTAGAGCGCGCAGCAGCTGTCGATGGCGTGTTTCTCGGCGATCCCGTGCAGGGTGACGTCGAGAAAGCCGTAGGTGCCGATCAACCGGTCGAGCAGCACATGGGCGTCCAGTCGGTGCAGCGCGTCGTGGTCGAAATGGGCGTGCGTCGAGACGCCGATGTCGACGGGCGTGATCGGAAAGTCGTGGAAGTACCAGTCCCAGGTCCGCGAGGGATGGTTGCGCCAGGGGTCGACCATCACCGTCAGCCCCTTCGGGCTGGTGATGCGAAAGGCGGAGGAGCCGAAGAAGGCGATCTCCACCGGCCCGTCGCCATTCGGCGTCTTGTCCGCCTGCAGCTCGATCATCCGGTTGTGGTTGCTGGTCTGCTGCCAGGCGTTGAGCCCGGTGTCGATGTCGGCCATGATTGTTGCTCCTCGTCGCTTTGAAGAAAATTTGTAGCAGTGACGGCGTCGACGGGGAACGCCTCAGCCCGGCAGCAGCACCGGGCCGCCGTCCGGGAACGAGATCGCCACCTCGTCGCCAACGCCCGGCGCCGCGTCGGCGTCCGCTAGCAGCACGAAGATTTCGCCGATTTCGCTCTCCAGCGTGACTTCCATGTGCCGGCCGACATAGGTCGCGCGCCGCACCCGCCCCGGCACGCCCTCGCCGCTGCCGAGCCCGACGCGGTCGGGCCGCACCGCCAGGCGGGCGGGGCCGGCGGCGCGCCCGCGCGCGGGCAAATCGAGGGTGAGGGGGCCGATCTGGACCCGGGCCCGCGCGCCCTCCACCGCGACGACCTCGCAGTCCAGCACGTTGGCCTCACCGATGAAGTCGGCAACGAAGGCGCTCTCCGGGGCTTCGTAGAGCTGGCGCGGCGTGCCGTCCTGGGCGATCACCGCCTGGTTCATGACGATGATCCGGTCGGAAACCGCCAACGCCTCTTCCTGGTCGTGGGTGACGTAGACCACGGTCAGGCCGAGCTTGCCCTGGATCTCGCGGATCTCCTCGCGCACCCGGCGGCGCAACTTGGCGTCGAGATTGGAGAGCGGCTCGTCGAACAGCAGCACGCGCGGCTCCAGCACCAGGGCGCGGGCGACGGCGACACGCTGCTGCTGGCCGCCGGAAAGCTCGCTCGGCAGCCTGGCCGTGTAATCGGCGAGGCCGACGAGATCCAGGCCCGCCGCCACCCGGCCCGGGATATCGGCCTTGGGATGGCCGGAAAAGCGCAGGCCGTAGCCGACGTTCTCCGCCACCGTCATGTGGGGAAAGAGGGCATAGGACTGGAATACCATGGAGACGTCGCGCTCCGTCGCCGGAACCAGGGTGACGTCCTCGTCGCCGATGGCGATGTGCCCGGTGCTGGCCATCTCCAGCCCGGCGATCAGGCGCAGCGTCGTGGTCTTGCCGCAGCCCGACGGGCCGAGCAGCGTCACCAGCGTGCCCGCCTCTATATGCAGCGAGATGTCGTCGACGGCGGTAACGCCGCCCGGATAGACCTTGCTCACGCCCGCGAAGCGGATCGAGGCCGCCTGGGTGCCGATCTCGCTCATGGTTTTCCTCCCGCTCGCGCCGGCGCTGCCGCCGGGCCGCTCTCGCCCTGGCGCCGGCCGATGCGCCGCTCGCCGACCGCCAGCTGGAAGGCGCCGACCGCCAGCAGCATGACGACGATCAAGACCGTCGAATAGGCGATCGCCAGGCCGTAGTCGTTGTTCTCGACCCGGCCGATGATGTAGCTGGTCGCCGTGTCGTACTCCGCGCTCACCAGGAAGATCACCGCGCTGATCGCCGTCATCGCGCGCACGAAACTGTAGACCAGCGCCGCCAGGATCGCCGGACGCATCAACGGCAGCACCACCAGGCGGAAGGTCGACCAGGCCCCGGCGCCGAGCGTCAAGGAGGATTCGTCGAGGCTGCGGTCGAGCTGCGACATGGCGGCGACGCCGGCGCGCACGCCGACCGGCATGTTGCGGAAGATGAAGCTCAGGACCAGGATCACGCCGGTGCCAGTCAACTCCAGCGGCGGCACGTTGAAGGCGAGGATATAGCTGACGCCGATCACCGTGCCGGGGATGGCGAAGCTCAGCATCGTGCCGAACTCGAAGGCGTTCTTGCCCCAGAAGTGCTGGCGGACCAGCAGATAGGCGGTGATCAGGCCCACGGCCGCCGTCAGCGGCGCGGCGACGGCGGCGACCTCGAGCGTGGTCAGGAAGCTGTCCCAGGCGGAACCCGAAAGATGCAGGCCGTGCTCCGTCCAGCCGACGGAGAAGGCGGTGAGATAGTGCTTGAAGGTCAGCGTGTGATCGACGCCCCAGAGCTCGACGAAGCTGCCGAAGACGATCATGACGTAGATGGTCAGCGTGAACAGGGTCCAGAAGATCACCACGCCATAGACCGGGATGGCGAGGCGGGCCGGCAGGCGCGAGGGGATGCCGGAATCGCCCTTCCCCGTCACCGTCGCGTAGGACTTGCGGCCGAGCCAGAAGCGTTGCGCCCAGAACGCGCCCAGCGTAAAGCCGAGCAGGACGAGGGCGAGCACCGCGGCCCGTCCCTGGTCGTATTGCGCGCCGACGATGGCGAAGAAGATCTCGGTCGACAGCACGTCGAAGTTCCCGCCCAGCACCAGCGGATTGCCGAAGTCCGCCATGCTCTCGATGAAGCCGAGCAGGAAGGCGTTGGCGAGGCCCGGCCGCATCAGCGGCAGGGAAACGGTGCGAAAGGTCTGCCAACGGTCGGCGCGGAGCGTCTGCGCCGCCTCCTCCATCGACGGGCTGACGCCTTCCACCACGCCGATCAGCACCAGGAAGGCGATCGGCGTTAAGGCCAGCAGCTGGGCGATCAGCACGCCCGGCAGGCCGTAGACCCAGCGGGTCGCGGGCGTGCCCGTAAGCTCGGCGACAATCTGGGTGACGGTGCCCGAGAGGCCGAACAGCAGGATGATCGCCAGGCCGATGACGAAGGGCGGCGTGATGATCGGCAGAACCGTCAGGGCCTTCAGAAACCGCCCGTGGCGAAAGGCGGAGCGGGTGACGACCAGCGCGAAAGCCAGGCCCAGCAGGGTGGTCAGCAGGCCGACCAGGATCGCCAGTGCCAGGGAGTTCCAGGCGACGCCGCAACTCCCGCCCCCCGACAGGCAGGCGAGGCCCCAGATCTTGGAATCGGTGAATTTGTCCCAGAACACGACGAGAGAATAGGTCCCGTCGTTCTCCTGGATCGCCTGCACCAGGATGCGCGTGATCGGCCAGAAGATGAAGATGGCGACGATGGCGACGACCAGGCCGATGGCGCCGACAACGAAGGGATCGCCGTTGATGGCACCACGTGCCGCCAGCCCGGTGGTGAAGAGGAACAGAAATGCCGCGGCCAGCATCAGGGCGCCGTAGCCCATGCCGAACTGGCGATCCGCCATCGGTCCGAGGAGGGCTTCGAGGCTCTGATACTCCCACCCGCCGATGCCGATGGCGAAGCCTTGCGCCAGCAGATAGGCGAAGCCGCCGCCGCCCGCCGCCAGCAGAACCACAGAGAACCGCATGCTGTTGCGAGCTGCGCCCCAGGCGGCGAGCGGCAGCAACAAGAAGCCGAGCAGCGGCCAAAGCCAGGGCTTGGCCCCGGCTGTGTTGAGGAACAAAGCCGGGGCCGCCTCGGCCGCGAAGGGATAGCCCTGGAACAGCCAGCCGAAGGCGAAAAATCCGTCCTCGATGGCATACCACGGCAGCAGGGCGTAGCCGGCCGCGCCGACCGCCAGCCAAAGGCCGACGGCCGGGTCGAGACCGGTCCGCCCTTCAGGCGTTTTCACCCGTCAGCGCGGCAGGTTGGAGACCTCGTCGTCCCACTTCTTCAACAACCGCTTGCGCTCGGCACTGGAGCCGTAGGTCTTGAAGTCGTAGTCGATCAGCTTGATCGATGAGAGGTCGGGCGCCTTCGGCGAGGTCTTCGCGCCTGTGTTCGACGGCACCTGGTAGGCCTTCACCTCGAGCGCGCGGGACTGCACCTCGGCGCCGAGCGCCCAGTCGTAGAACTTCTTGGCGTTTTCCAGGTTGCGGGCGCCCTTGATGATCGACATCGAACCGATCTCGTAGCCGGTACCCTCGCAGGGTGCGACGACCTTGATCGGAAAGCCGCTGACCGCCTGCTTCACCGCATCGTGCATGAAGACGATGCCGATGGTGTTTTCGCCCCGCGCCGCCGCCTTGATCGGGGCGGAACCGGACTTGGTGTACTGGTTGATGTTCTTGTGCAGTCCCTTCATGAAATCGAAGCCGTCGGCCTCGCCGAACAGCTGCACGATGGTAGCGAGCGTCGTGTAGGCCGTGCCGGACGAGTTCGGGTTGGCCATCTGCACATGGCCCTTGTATTCGGGCTTCAGCAGGTCTTTCCAGCAGGCCGGGACCGGCAGATTGTTCTGCTTTAACAGCGTTTCGTTATAGCCGTAGCCGAGCGCGCCCGAATAGATGCCGATGGTGCGATCGCCCGCCGATTTCGCCTGGGAAATGGCCCAGTCCTGCAGCTCGCCCCGGACCGAAGTCACATAGGCGACCGACATCCCTTCTTCGGCGGCCTGCAGGTGCGGGTCGCCGGTGCCGCCCCACCAGACGTCGCCCTTGGGATTGCGCGCTTCGGCGCGGATCTGGGCGAAGGTTTCGCCGGAACTCTTGCGCGTCATGTTGACCTTGACGCCGCTCGCCTTTTCGAAGCCGCGCGCCATCAGCTGGCACCAGTCTTCCTGCGCGCTGCAATAGAGCGTCATCTTGCCGGCGGCCAGTGCCGGCGCGGCGATCCCCATCGCCAGCGCCCCGGCGCCGAGCCAGGTCCAGATCCGTGCGTTCATGTTCTGCCGTCCTCCCGAAGTTTCCCGGCGCGGGAAGCCCCCGCCCGGACGCCATGGCGTGGTCGGGAGTTTGAAACAATTTCGCGGCAAAGGCCAAGGCGAATTGGCGACATGTTTAGGCGACAACGAGAGACCCGACCGCCTGGGGAGACGGCCGGGCCAGGGGCGCCGGCGGGAGGGGGAACCGGCGCTGGGCTCGTTCGGACCCGGGTCGGGAGAGGGAGGGGAAACTCGCCGACCCGGGTGTCCGATGGCGTCTCGGGGTGTCTTGCGTCTCCACCCCGTCGCCTTCCTACTGGATCTGGGGTGGAAGTCGCGCAGGCGTAGTGACCCGCGTCACGGTTCGGCAAAATAATCTGCCCGGTACGGGCCTGGGTAGCCTCAGGCGGCTTGGCGCCGGCCCTCGCCGGTTCGCGGCGCGCTGCGGCGCGGCCGGCGCTTGCGACCGCCGTTGCCGCCGCCCCCGCCACCACCGCCGGGCCGGCCTTTGTGCGGCGGACGCGGGGTGGCGTGCCGGGTGTCGGCTGCTGGCTCCTCGCCGATGACGGTGAGGCGCTGGCGGATCAGCTTCTCGATGTCGCGCAAATACTCCCGCTCACTCGCGTCGCAGAAGGAAATCGCGATGCCGTCGGCGCCGGCCCGCGCGGTGCGACCGATGCGATGCACATAGCTCTCGGCATCGTTCGGCAGCTCGTAGTTGATCACATGGCTGACGCCGTCGATGTCGATGCCGCGCGCCGCGATGTCGGTCGCCACCAGGACCCGGGCCTGGCCCCGCTTGAAACGTTCGAGCGCGCGCTGGCGGGCGCCCTGGGATTTGTTGCCGTGGATCGCGTCGGCCGCGATGCCGGCCTTTTCCAGCTGTTCCGCCAGGCGATTGGCCCGGTGCTTGGTGCGGGAGAACACCAGGACGCGGCGGAACGCCGGGTCGCCCAGGACCTCCGCCAGCAGGCGGCGCTTGTCCTCGCTGCGGACGTGATGGACGCTCTGGTGGATGCGCTCGATCGGCGTCGCCTGCGGGGTCACCTCGACCCGCTTGGGGTCGTCGAGGAAGTCCCGCGCCAGCGCGGCGACATCCGCCGGCATGGTCGCCGAGAACAGCAGCGACTGTCGCTTCGCCGGCAGGGCCTGGAGGATGCGGCGAACATCGCGCACGAAACCCATGTCGAGCATGCGGTCCGCCTCGTCCAGCACCAGATGGGCAACCTGGTCGAGCTTCACATGCCCCTGGCCCATCAGGTCGAGCAGCCGGCCCGGTGTCGCTACCAGCACGTCGAGGCCGCGGGTCAGCGCCTTCACCTGCGGCGACTGGCCGACGCCGCCGAAGATCACGGCGAGACGCAAGGGCTGATGGGTGCCGTAGGCGCGGAACTCGTCGCCGATCTGGATTGCCAGCTCGCGCGTCGGGGCCAGCACCAGGACGGCGGGTGCGCGTTGCTTGCCGCGCGCCCGGGCCGTCAGGCGATGCAGCAACGGCAGCGCGAAGGCCGCCGTCTTGCCGGTCCCGGTCTGGGCGATGGCCAACAGGTCGTGGCCGGCCATGACTTTGGGAATGGCCTGGGCCTGGATCGGGGTGGGGGTGGTATGTTTACGCTCACGGAGCGCGAGTTGGAGAGTCTCGGCGAGGCCGAGCTCGGAGAAAGCTACTGAAGTCACGATAATCCTTTGCCGCCCGGGGCGGTTCCACCTCGGGAACGAGCCTTCGCGGGCGTTGTCGCCGGCCCCGGGCGCGGCCGGGGCGGGTGGGGTTGTTTTGCTTACTGTTCCCACGACGTAGCGCCCGATAGGTTCGGCGCGTCGCGCAATCGAGAGACAATTCTGTGTAGCTTACATGCGCCTTGGGCCGGGCGAAGTCAATGACCGGACAGGCAGGCAGTTCTCATTATGGCTCTTGTTTCTGTCTCCTGGGTGATACTCGCTTGGGGTTCGGTTTCGGTTCAGAGGCTGGCTCTGGCAGGCGGTGGCTGCCCAGTGATGAGGGTCCGCACGAGGGCCGCCCAGGAGGGGAAGACGATGTAGCTGGTAATGGTGCGTAAGTGTTCGAAGAAGCGCCGACGTGAGCCAAGGGCGCCGCGGGCCTTTTCCCAGACGGCTTCGAGGATCTCGCACACGCCGTGGCAGGCGAAGGCGAAGAGGTTCATGGTGGCGAGCAGGGCCGAGAGGTTCTGTTTGCCATGTCCGAAGTTGTGCTCGAGATTGTAGCCGTTGTTCTTGAGCACGTTGAAGGTCTCGTTCTCGATCTTCCAACGGGCCCGCCCGCAGGCGGCGAGTTCGGCGACGTTGCTCCGGTCGACAGCGATGTCGGTGACGAAGCTGTTGCGGTACGTGACCTTTCCGGCCTTGTTGACGATCTCGATGTTGAGCCAGTTGACCCGGAGCGCGTCCTTACCGTCGCGGATCGGCACGTCGGCGAGCCAACGGTAGCGATGGGTCTGGAAGCCACGGCCTTTCTTGACCCGTTCCTCGTGGATCGGCAGTTCGATGCCGTCGAGCCATTCGTGGAGCGTCGGATGCGAGCCTGGCTTGGCGACGAACAGGAAGTTGCCGCCAACCGCTTGAACGGCCTCGCAAATCGGCTGGCGGGAATAGAGATCGTCGCCGAGATAGATCGGCTTCAGCCGGGCCAGGCCGGGCCCGTGCGCGACCAGCCAGCGCCGCGTCGCCCGGCTTTCGCAGTCCTGCTTCTCCCCGCCATCCTGGGGAACGACGAACTCCGGAGCCAGCGGTATCGCCCGGGCGTGGCCCGGGGCGACAAGCGCTGCCGTGACCATGTTGTGGTGATACTCCACGGCCCCGTCGTTGCGCTTGCGCTGCGAGCAGTTGGGGCAGGAGATCTTCCGCGAGCAGAAATATTCGGTGCCGTCGAGCGCGACCAGGAGATGGCCGTCCAGGCGTCGGAAGGGGCCGAGCCCACCGCCCGCCTCCAGACGTTCCAGCAGGGACGAGAAGAGCGGATAGAGCCTGTCCGGCACCACCGGGTCCAGCATCGCCCGGATCTGGTTGTCCGTCGGGATCCGCGACATGGAGAACAAGCTCTCACAATTCGAGCGCCCGTGCGCCCGCGCCAACGTGCGCTGATGGGACAGGAACGAGGGGCTCTGCATGAAGAACAGCGAGAAGGCCGAAAGCCCGAAGTCGGCCATGTCATAGCGGCTGTTGCTCCCCGTCCGCTTGTCCGGGAGGGACCCGCAGAGCGAGCGCAACTCCAATATCAGGTCTTTGAGCACCTTCATCGCCACTTTGAATCAGAAACCGGGCTCCTTGCATAGGAAAAAATCAACGCAAATCGCCAAAATGAGAATTGCTGCCGGACAGGGGAATCGCATTTGGAATTGCCTTGACGTGCGTGTTTGATCTTGAGGTATTGGCGCGAATCGATTCTACCCGGTCTTTTCACGGGTGGAGGTTGCGATGGAAGGCTTTCTGGAGTGCTTTGAGGGTCTCGAGGATCCGCGGACTGGCAATGCCGGGCGTCACGATCTGCTGGAGATCTTGACGATCGCCCTGTGCACGGTCCTCTCGGGCGGTCAGACGGCGGTCGACATGGCGATCTTCGCGCGTGAAAAGGAGGCGTTCCTGCGGGAATTTCTCGTACTCGAACATGGCGTGCCGAGCCACGACACCTTCAGCCGGGTGTTCCGGTTGCTGGATCCGGAGGCGTTCGGCGCCTGCTTCCAGCGCTTCATGGCGCGCTTTTCCGAGACCTGCCAAGGGGTCATTGCGATCGACGGCAAGGTGGTGCGGCGATCCTACGACAAGGCGAGCGGCACGTCGGCGCTGCATATGGTCTCGGCCTGGGGCTGTGATCAGCGGCTGGTGTTGGGGCAAGTCGCCACCGACGCCAAGTCCAACGAGATCACCGCCGTGCCGAAGCTGTTGAAACTATTGAGCCTCGAGGGGACGATCGTGACCGTGGACGCCCTCAATTGCCAGCGCGCCATCGCCAGCCAGATTATCGAGCAGGGGGGTGACTACGCCCTGGCGTTGAAGGGCAATCAAGGCACGCTGCATGACGACGTGAGAACCTTCCTCGACGATCCGAAAGCCGAAGCGACCACCACCGACACCACGGTCGATGGCGATCATGGCCGCATCGAGACCCGTGCCGCTCTCGTCTCCAGCCACGTCGAGTGGCTGCAAGAGCGCCATCATTGGCCGGGCCTGAAGGCGGTCGCCAAAGTCACCCGGACCCGCGAGTGCGCGGAGAAGACGTCGAGCGAAACCGCCTACTACCTGCTCAGCCAGCCGCTCGACGCCGAGCGCTTCAATCCCGTTGCCCGGGCGCACTGGGGGGTCGAAAACCGCCTGCACTGGTGCCTCGATGTCCAAATGAACGAAGACCAAGACAGAACCCGCAAGGACAATGGACCGCACAATCTCGCCGTCCTGCGCCACATGGCGCTCAATGTCATGCGAAAGGATCCACGAAAAGACTCGCTGCGCGCCAAGTTCAAAATCGCCGCTTGGAACAACGACTATCTCCTGTCACTCCTCGGCAAATTCTGAAATGCGATTGCCCTGATGACCGGACACCCAACCGGCATTGTCGACGGCGGAGCGCGACCTGTTTGCCACGCCGAGCCGACACCTCGCCGAAGCGCCATGGCCCGGGTAGAGTAGGGTCGGGAGAAGAGCGAGGCACAGGGTCGGGAGATGAGTGAAGCGCAGCCCGATATCCATCGACCGGCGGATCGTCCCGGCTACGGCCGTCGTCGTGACCTCGGTCTGCGCGGTGCCGAGCGGCGGACGGGACGCCTCGTCCTCGGCGTGCTTGCGGCGACGGGGTTCCTGGCCATGCTGCTGGTCGCCGTCGGCCTGGTGCGGAGCCTGTCGCCCGCCGACGTACTACACCTGGAGGTGAGCGCGCCGAGTGCGCTGGGCCTGAAGCCGGGCGCGCCCGTGCGGCTCGCCGGTATCGACATCGGCCGGGTCGAGACGGTCGAGCACGGCGCCGGCGAGGGCGTGGTGTTCCGCCTTGCAATCGACGAAACGCACGCCCCCCGCCTGCACGCCGACGCCGAGGTCCGCTTCGTCGGGCCCCCGTTCGCCGAGGGACATCTCGCCCTCGTCGGTGGAAGCCCGGCTGCCGCCCCGCTCGGCCCCGGCGCACGCCTGATGCTCGAGGTCGCCGGGCCCTTGGACGAGGCGCTCATCCGGCTGCACCGGGCCAGCACGCGGTTGGAGGCGGTGATCGCGCGCCTGGAGGCGGCGCCGGCCGCCGCCGAAGACCTCGCCCGGGCCGCGGCCGAACTGGAAGCGGCGGCCCGACGCTTGTCGCCGGCGCCCGGGGCGGATAGGAAACAGCCGTGACGCAGGCGGGAAAGGCGGGATATGGCTGAAGTGTTGGAACGCGAAGCCGACGTGGTCATCGTCGGCTCGGGCGGGGCGGGGATGTATGCCGCCCTCGTCGCGGCGCGGGCGGGCGCCGACGTGCTGCTGCTCGACCGCAGCCTGATCGGGCGCGGCGGCGCCACGGTAATGGCGCAGATGACCGTCGCCGCCGCCATCGGCCATGCCGAACTGGACGACTGGCGCGATCACTACGCCGATACGCTCGCCGCCGGGCGCGGCCTCAACAACGAACCGCTGGCCCGCCTGCTTTGTGCCGATGCGCCCGAGCGCATCCTGGAGATGGCCGAATGGAACGTCGGCTGGGCGAGCGAGGGCAATGCCATCACCCAGGCGATGGCGCCCGGCCATTCCGCCCGGCGCTGCGTCTATGTCGACTATCTCGACACCGGGCCCGCCGTCTCCCGCACGCTGCGCGCCCAGCTTTCGCGGACCGAGGGGGTGACACGGCTGGCCGATCTGGTCGCCCGCGAGGTCGTCGTGGCCGACGGCCGCGCCGTCGGGATCCACGGTCATCACCTTTCCAGCGGCCGCGAGGTGGCGATCACCGCCGACGCCGTGGTGCTGGCGACCGGCGGTCTCACGCGGCTCTATGCACGCAACAGCGCGTCGGCCAACATGGGCGGCGACGGCTTTGCCCTGGCGCTCCGGGCCGGGGCGGAACTGGTCGACATGGAATTCGTGCAGTTCTTTCCGATCGGGCACCTGGCGCCGCGCATGATCGGCATGGATCCCATCATGTGGGACCCCTTCCGCTACAAACTCGGCGGCCGCCTGCTGAACGCCGAGGGCGAGGAGTTCACCGAACGCTACGGCGTCACCGAGGACGGCAGCTACAAGATCACCCGCGATCTCGCGACCTACGCCATCTACAAGGAGGTCGAGGCCGGGCGCGGCTCGCCGCACGGCGGGGCCTGGCTCAGCTTCGAGCACATCTCGGAAAGCGACCTGCGGGCGGCTTTCGGCCCGGTCATCGACCGGCTGGCGGCGAACGGCATCGACCTGACGAAGACCCGCATCGAAGTCTCGCCCATCGCGCACTATCACATGGGCGGCATGGTGGTGGACGAGGCGATGCGCAGCCGGGTGCCGGGCCTGCTGGCCGCGGGCGAGCTGGTGGGGGGTGCCGGCGGCGCCAACCGACTGTCGGGCAACGCGATCAGCGAGGCGCTGGTGTTCGGCGCCCGGGCCGGCCAGACGGCGGCGGCGATGTCCACCGCGCGGAACTCCGCCGCGGTCCGCGCCGCCGCCGAGGCGGCGATAGGCGGTGCGGGGGATCTGGGCGATTACAATCCGGCGGCCCGGATCCTGGAGTTGCAGGGCCTGCTGAACCGGGATGTCGGGCCGTTTCGCGATGCCGACGCGCTGGCCCGCGCACTCGCCCGTATCGAGGCGATGACGGCGGAGGCGGCCGCGCTCGGCCCGCCGATCGCCCAGGGCGCGTTCGACGCCGCCTTTCTCGATCGCCTCGATCTCGCCAACATGCTGTTGACCGCCGAGGCGATCACCCGTGCCGCGCTCGCCCGCGACGAAAGCCGCGGCGCCCATCAACGTGAGGACTATCCGGAAATGGACGATGCCTGGGGCGAAAACCAATACTCGAGCCTGTCGGAGGGACGGCTCGCCCTCGAACGTCGGCCCGTGGTGCGGGAGGATGCGGCATGAGCGGCGCTGTCGCCCGCCTCCGCGTCAAGCGAGGCACGCCGGAAAACGACCAGGGTCACCAGACCTTCGAGGTGCCGTTCGAGGAGGGCCAGTCGCTGCTCGACGGCCTGCGCCGGATCCGCGCCGAGCAGGACCCGAGCCTCGCCATCCGTTTCGCCTGCATCAACGCCAACGCCTGCAAGGAGTGCATCGTCAAGCTCGACGGCAAGACGGTCTATGCCTGCACCACGCGCCTTATCGCGGGCGAGATGACGGTCGACCCCCTGCCCAACAAGCCGCTGATCCGCGATCTCGTCACCGACATCGCACCGCGCGGGGACCGCATCCAGGACCAGGCTTGAAAAACCGGCCGGTGAGGATAATAATACTATTATAGTATTTTTCGGGAGCCGAGCCGATGAAGGTCGTATCGATCACCGAAGCGAACCAGCGCTTTTCGAGCCTGATCCGGGACCTGGAAGCCGGCGGCGAGGGCTATCTGATCCAGCGGCGCGGCAAGGTCGTCGCCAAGCTGGTGCCCGGGACCAGCGACAAGATGGACGATCCCAAATGGCGCGCGGCCTACGAGCGCATGAGCAAGGACTTCAAGACGGGCGTCGATCTCGGCGGAATGAGGGTGGACCGGGACGAGTTGTATGATCGTTGAACGTCATGCGACGGTCGACACGAATATCTTGATCTACGCGATCGACCGCCATGCCGGCGAAAAGCAGGCGATCTCGCAATCCCTCATAGAGTCGCTGGTGTGCGATGACGGCGTGGTTACCCTCCAGGTCCTCGGCGAATTCTTCCACGCGACGACGCGCAAGGGCTTTCTCTCTCCGGCGGAAGCCAGAGTCAGGATCGATTACTGGCGAGACTTGTTCCATGTCGCCGCCGCCGACGAGATTGCCCTCGACGACGCCGTGACCGCCGTGACGGATCACGGTCTTTCCTTTTGGGACGCCATGCTGTGGGCGACCGCCCGGCAGGCCGGCTGCCCGGTCCTCTATTCCGAAGACATGCAGCACGGCCGCACGCTCGGCGGTGTCGAAATCGTCAATCCGTTCCTCGCCTGAGCCTCGTTTCGCCTAGGAATAGGGGCCCGACGAGGTCCGGCCCCGGATGGCGCCGCGTTGGAGCTTCGTCGCCGTGGCGTCGACCGTCGGCGGGCTGCCGGTCAGGACGACGCCGTAGGCCTCGGCGGCGAAGGCGGGCGTGATCTTTTCGTCGACGACGTCGGCCAGGACCGCGGCGGGCGGACGGGCCAGCGGGTCGCCGTGGCCACCGCCGCTCGCCAGGCGGAGGCGGATGACGTCGCCTTCGCGGATGGTGGTGAGGAACTTGGAGGGCATCTGCTCGTCCGCGCCGCTCGCCCGGGTAATGGTGACGTTCGAGGGCTGGCCGTCGCTGCCGCCCTCCAGGCCGTAGGGTGCGACCTTGCGGCGGTCGGAGCGGACCTGGATGATCCCCTCCTTGCCGGTGAAGCGGAGGTGCCGCTCGAGCGCCAGGCCGCCGCGCCATTCACCGGTGCCGGCACTGTCGGCGATGTATTCATAGCGCTCGACGATCAGCGGCTGCTCGCTTTCGACCAGTTCGGCCGGCGTGTTCGCGTAGTTGACGATGATGCCGGTGCAGGCGTCCATGCCGTCGCGCCACGGCCCGCCGCCCCACGAGCCGACCAGGAATTCGAGATAGACGAAGGGCTTGCCGGTCTCGTCGTAGCCGCCGAGGCTGACGCCGGCATCCGGCGAGTTGCCGCCCGAGGCGGGCACCATGTCCGGGCGGATTTGGGCCAGCGCCCCCATCACCGTATCGGCGATGCGGAAGCCGGCGAGGCCGCGGGCCGCGACCGGCGAGGGCGGCGCACAGTCGACGATGGAGCGGGGCGGCGTCACCACCTTGATCGGCCGGAAGAAGCCGGCGTTGTTGGGTATGTCGAGGTCGAGGATCGCCCGCACACAGGCCCAGGCCGCCGACGCGGTGAAGGGATAGACCGAATTGATCGCGCCTCGCACCTGCGGCGACGTGCCCGCAAAGTCGATGACCATCTCCTCGCCGGCGACGGTGATCGCCACCTGGAAGGTAATGCGGTCGGGATCGATGCCGTCGTCGTCGATATAGTCGGTAAAGCGATAGACGCCGTCCGGCAATTTCGCCACTTCGGCGCGGGTGAAGCGCTCGGTGTAGTCGAGCAGCTCGGTGCAAAGCGCTTCGAACTCGTCGAGGCCGTGGCGGTCGATCAGGTCCAGCAGCTGGCGCTCGCCGATCATGCAGGCCGAAACCTCGGAGCGGATGTCGCCGACCACGGTTTCCGGCACGCGGACGTTGCGCGCGATGATGCGGAACACGGTTTCACACGGCTCGCCGTTCTCATACAGGCGGATCGGCGGCAGGCGCAGGCCTTCCTGGTAGATCTCGGTCGAATCGCTGGCGTTGCCGCCGGCGACCCGGCCGCCGATATCGGTCTGGTGCGCCAGCGCGGCGGCGAAACCGACCAGTTTCCCGGCCAGGAAGATCGGCTTGACGCAGACCACGTCCGGCAGGTGCGTGCTGCCGTCCCAGGGATCGTTGGAGACATAGATGTCGCCCGGCCGCATGTCGTCGCCGAAATGGTTCTGCATCGCCAGGATCGCATGCGGCATCGCGCCCATGTGCAGCGGCAGGCAGGTGCCCTGCGCGATCAGCCGGCCGGTGCCGTCGAACAGCGCGGTCGAGTAGTCCAAGGCCTCCTTCACCACGAAGGACCGTGCGGTGCGCTGGATCGTCGCCGCCATCTCGTCGGCGATGGAGGCGAGCGCATTCTTCACCACCTCCAGCGTGAAGGGGTCGCGGGCGCGGCCGGCGCGGGGATCCGCGAGATCAAACTGTTCGGCCATCGTCACTCTCCTCTCTCGGGGTCGACGTCGATGACGAGCGCACCCCATTCGGCGGCACGGGCCCGGCAGCCGGGCGGCACCACGGTGGTCGAGTCGTACTCCTCGACGATGAAGGGGCCCTCGCGTCCGTCGGCGGAAATCGCGTCGCGGGTGATCACGGGCACCTCGATGCGGCCGACCTCGGGCCCGAAATAAACCGGCCGCCGTCGCCCGGCCTCCGCGGCGATGTCGGTGCGCGGTGTGATCGCGAGGGCCTGCGGCACGCGGGGCGTATCGGAGCGGCCGCGGGCGACGATGCGCACGTTCACCAGCTCCACCACCTCGTCGTCGCTGCGATAGCCGAAGGTACGTTCGTGCTCGGCGGCGAAGCTTTCCGCCATCTCCGCCCGGACGTCGCCCGCACCGCCGACGGGCACGGTCAGAGCCGCGTTTTCCCCGCGGTAGCAGAGGTCGGCGAAGCGTTCGAACTCCATCGCCGAGGCCGCGAAGCCCTCGCTTTCCAGGCCTTCGCGACCCGTGGCCTCGAGGGTGCCGAACGCGTCTGACAGGCCCGCCGGATCGGTGCCGTCCAGGCCCTGCTTTAGCGTGCGGACATGGTGATGTTCCGTCTCCGGGAACAGCAGGCCGAGGGCACTGAACACGCCCGCGGCCGGCGGCACGATGATCTCCTTGATATCGAGCGACCGGGCGAGCGTTACCGCATGCACCGGGCCGTTGCCGCCGAAGACGGCGAGCGCGAAGCGGCGCGGATCGCGCCCCCGCTCGCTCGAGACGGCCCGCAGTGCCCGGGCCATCGCCGCGTTCGCTACCTGGTGGATCCCCCAGGCCGCCTCGTCCAGACCGGCGCCCAAGGGGTTGGCGACCTGTCGGCGGATCGCCTCGCGACCCTTCTCGGCGTTCAGCATCAACTCGCCGCCGACCAGACGGTCGGGGTTTACGAAGCCGAGGACGACGTTGGCGTCGGTGACCGTCGCCGTTTCGCCGCCCTGGTCGTAGCTGACCGGGCCCGGCACGGCGCCGGCACTCTCCGGCCCGACCGCGAGAGAGCCGCCGGCGTCGATCCGCACCAGGCTGCCGCCGCCGGCGCCGACCTCGGCGATGTCGATCGCCGGCACGCCGACGTGATAGCCGCCGCCTTTCAACAGGCGCGCGGCGAAGTTGATGCCCGCGCCGACGTCCAGCTCGCCGACCCGGTCGTAGGCGCCGTCTTCGATGATCGCCGCCTTGGCTGTCGTCCCGCCCATATCGAAGGTCAGCACGTCCTTGCGGCCGAGCTTGGCGGCCAGTTCCGCCGCGCCGACGACGCCCGCGGCGGGACCGGATTCGATGATATGGATCGGCCGCGCGCGTGCCGCCTCCACGCCCATGGCGCCGCCACTGGATTGCATGATCTTCAGCGGCGCGGTGGTCGACAGGGCGTCCAGCGCCTCGCGCAGGCGGCGCAAATAACGCGAGACGACGGGCAGGATATAGGCATTGACGACGACGGTGCTGGTCCGCTCGTACTCCTTGATCTCCGGCAGGATCTCGCTGGAGATGCAAAGCGGCAGGTCCGGGGCCCGGGCCCGCACCATCTCGGCCAGTCGTTCCTCGTGCGCCCCGTTGGCATAGGCGTTGATGAGAGAGATCGCCACCGCCTCGACGCCCGAGGCCAGCAGTCGGTCGATCGCCGCGCCTGCCGCGGCCTCGTCCAGCGCCGTCAGCACCCGGCCCTTGTGATCGATCCGCTCGGGTACTTCCAGGCGGTCGGCACGGGCGGCCAGCGCCGGTGGCTTGGTCCAGCGCAGGTCGTAAAGGCGCGGCATGCGCAGCCGGCGGATCTCCAGCACGTCGCGAAAGCCTTCGGTGGTCAACAGGCCGGTGCGGGCGCCGCGCTTCTCCAGAATCGCGTTGGTGGCGACGGTGGTGCCGTGGATCAGCTCGGCGATGCCGTCGGCCGGGATCTCGCGCGCCGCCAGCTCGGCCGCCAGCCCCTCGGCGATGCCGCGGCTGTAGTCGTCCGGTGTCGAGGGCACCTTGACCGTGAACACGCCGCCCTCGCCGTCCATCAGCACCATGTCCGTGAAGGTGCCGCCGATATCGATTCCCACCCGCTCCGACATCAGCGGGCCTCCACACTGGGCATCCCGGCCCGGTGCGCATTGGAAAAGCCGAAGCGGTCTTCGAGCGTCGACATGGGCGCCTCCCTGTAAAGTCGCGGGCGGAAGTATGGCGGGCGGAGCGAACGGGGGAAAGGTCGAGGCGACGAGTTTGCCATAAGGGCCGGTTATCGGGGCGCAACAACTCGATATTTCGCGGGCCCGGCGCGCGCCGCTATCGTTCCACGTTCAATCTGCTCCCGTGCCGCGCCCGCGATCGGTCGCCCGCAGGGATCGAGAAACAGAGGTGTTGTCATGAAGCACGGCCTGCGTTTTCTTCTGATGCTCGGCCTCGCCGTGGCGGTTTCGGCCACCGCGCGGGCGGAGACCTCGTTCCACCCCCTCCTGGGCTCCAACCTGATCGAGGGCTACGATTTCGACACGGATTCCGGCGCTAAGGGCCGTTTCCGCTACGACGCCGAGAAGAACGTGATCTCCGGCGGCTACAAGGGTTTGAAGATGCCCGGCGGACGCCGCGCCGTCTTCGCCTGGATCCACGACACGGTAAACCAGAAATCGGCCTATCTCGGTGCCGTCGGTTGGTTGGGAGACGGCGGCAGTGACAGCTTTTCGATCGATCTGCCGGCCAAATACAAGGGCGGCAACTGGGGCACCTACGAGGTGATCGGCTTTACCTCGGAGAAGACCGGTTTCATCAAGAAGGGCAATAAAGTCGCACAGAAGCCGGACAGCCCGTCGGGCACCGATTCCGTGATGCCGCCCGCGTTCTACCTGTTCGGCGCCCTGCCCGGCGCGAAGACGGAACAGCACTACTGTGGTCACGGCAAGGACTTCTTCTACGCCAACGCGCCCGAAAAGCAGATCTGCTACGACTGCATCTGCGGACAGAAGTATTCGGTGTGCATCGAGGCGGGGCTGTCCTGATCGCCATGATACGCCGACACGGCCATTCGGGACGTCCATGGTCCCAGATCGGGGCGGGGCTGAGGGTTCTCGGCCTCGCCGCCGTTCTGGCCGTCGTCGCCCAGCCGGGCGGCACGCATGCGCCCGAACTGCACGGCTTCAAGATGGTGGCGTTCGAGCCGCCGGTCCCGGCGCCGGCGATCGAGCTTCCCGATATCGCCGCCGTGGCCACGTCGCTCGCAGCCTATCGCGGTCGCTACGTGCTGCTGAACTTCTGGGCCACCTGGTGCGCGCCCTGCGTTCGCGAGATGCCGTCCCTGCAGAAGTTGGAGGACGCGCTCGGCCAGGAGGTGCTGTCGGTCGTCGCAGTGTCGGTCGACCGGGCCGGCGAGGAAAGCAAGGTGAAGGCCTTCACCGCCCGGATGGCATTGCGCTTCAAAGTGATGCTGGACAGCAAGGGCGTCGCCCAGGGCACTTACGGCGCGCGCGAATTGCCGTCGACGTTCCTGATCAACCCCGCCGGCGAGATCGTGGCCGCCGCGAAGGGCGAGCGTGACTGGGCGTCCGACGAGGCGATCTCCTACCTCAGCGAAATCGTCGCCGGCCGATGAGAGGGCTGCGCGCGTGGCTCGCGGGCCTGGCGCTCGCGCTCACCGGTCCGGCCCTGGCGGCCGATGATCCCGTCGTCGCGGTCGTCGGGACACACGAAATTCCCTTGTCCTATGTTCAGCGCCAGATCGGCTCGGTCCCGTTGGCGCAGCAGATCGACGTGCGCGGCGCCCTCGAGCGCTTCGTCGATTCCATCGTTCACGAAGAGGTCCTGTTCCAATACGGGCTCCAGCGCGCGGGCGAATCGTCCGAGTGGCGCGAAAAGCTGAAGGCTGCCGTGGTGCGTATTCTGTTGGAGGAACAAGTGCGCGACCGGGCCGAAATCACCGACGAGGATGTCGCCCGCTACTACCGCGAGGAAATCGCCGCGGGGGATCACGAGCACATCCGCGTGAGCCACCTCTCCTTCCCCGATGCCGCCGGCTGCACGCAGGCGGAAGGCCAGATCGCAAGCCTAACGGATCTGGCGGCCCTCGCCCGCGAACACCACGAAAACCCGGCCTTCGCCGAGCGGGGCGGGGATGTCGGCTATTTGATGCGGCGTTCCCGCGTGCTCGGTTTCGAGGCGGAACTTTTCGAGCTCTCCGACGGGCAGCTGCATCGCATCGACAGGGCGGACGCCTGCCATCTGGTCTGGATTACCGAGCGGACGGCGCGGACGCCGCCGCCGCTGGCGGACATTCAGGACGAGCTGCGCCGCCGCTTGGAACAACGCCGGGAAGCCGAACTCCTGCAAGCGGTTCTCGACCGGGCCCATGCCGCGGTCCCGGTCGAACGCCGTCCCTTGCCGTAACGCGCGGCGGCGCCGGCCTTACTTGTAGCCGGTCACCATGATCTCGACGAGGATCTCGGGCCGGGCGAGCTTGGTGAAGACGCAGGCGCGCACGGGCGGATTCTCGGGATCGACCCAGGCGTTCCAGATCTCGTTCATGGCGGGGAAATTGGCCGTGTCCGTGACCCAGAGGTTGGCCTGCAGCAGCTTGGACTTGTCGCTGCCGGCGGTCGCGAGATAGCCGTCGATCTTGTCGAGGATCTGCTGCGTCTGGCCCTTGATGTCGGCGCTGGTATCGGATGCGGTGAGGCCGCAGACATAGACCGTATCGCCGCGAACCACGCAGCGGCTCATGATCGGCCCGGGGCCGGAGGTAACGTCGTGACGGGTAACGGACATGGGCAATTCCTCTTTCAGGCAGGCAGCGCATTGCGCGGATGAAGGACGGCGGAGTTTGGCGCCTGGCATGCATTTGCGCAATGGTCTGCAGGGGGGTCGGCAGGAAACGAGGCCCTGGTTCGATCAACCGGCGCCCTCGCGGGCTTCGCGCAGCATTTCCAGCTCCAGCCACTCCGCCTCCAGGGCCTCGTGCTCGCCCTGCAGGCGGGCGAGCGTTTCGCTCACCTCGGTGAAGCGGCCGGGATCACGGGCATAGAGATCCGGGGCCGACAGCGCGGCTTCCGCCTCGGCTATTCCCATCGCATGGGCCTCGATCAACGCGGGCAACGCATCGAGCCGGCGCTGGCGGGCATAGTCGAGGCGCGCCGGCGCCCGGGTCGGGCGCGGACGGGGCGCCTTCTTTGATTTCGCCGGGTTGTCGCCGTCCGTCGCCGTCGCCGCGATTTCGCCGCGTTGCGCGATGTAGTCGCTGTAACCGCCGGCATATTCGGTCACCCGACCATCCGGCTCGACGACCAGGGTCGCGGTGGCGACCGCATCGACGAAGGCGCGATCGTGGCTCACCAGCAGCACCGTCGCCGGCCAGTCGGCGAGCAGCTCGCGCAGCACCTCCAGGGTCTCCAGGTCGAGATCGTTGGTCGGTTCGTCCAGGACCAGCAGGTTGGCCGGGCGGGCGAAGGCGCGGGCCAGCAGCAGACGATTGCGCTCCCCGCCCGACAGGGTGGAGACGGGGCTTTCGATCTGCTGCGGCTCGAACAGGAAATCACGCAGGTAGCTCGCGACATGGCGGCGGCCGGCCGCGACTTCGACGTGTTCGCCCCCATGGCGCAGGATCACTTCGCGGGGGCTCAGGCTCTCGTCCTCGAAGCCCCGGTGCTGATCGAGATACTGGACGGAGAGGTTGGCGCCATGCCGTACCGTGCCGCCGTTGGGCACCAGATCGCCGGTCAGCAGGCGTACCAGGGTGGTCTTGCCGGCCCCGTTCGGGCCCAGGATCGCGATACGGTCGCCGCGCATGATCCGGGCGGAGACGCCGGCGACGATCGCCCGCCCGTCGTAGGCCTTGGTGAGATCCTTAGCCTCGATCACCAGCTTGCCGGAAAGCGGCGCGTCCGGTGCCTGCATCCGGGCCCGTGCCACCGCTTGCAGGGACTCGCGCCGTTCGCGCCGCATGTCGCCCAGACGGCGCAGGCGGCCCTGGTTGCGTCGCCGGCGCGCGGAAATGCCCTCGTGCGACCAGCGGGTCTCCTCGCGGATGCGTTTGTCGAGCTTGGCGCGGGCCTCGGCCTCCTCGGTCAGCACCGTGTCCATCCAGGCATCGAAATCCGCGAAGCGGCCGGTATGCCGGCGCACGGCGCCGCGATCCAGCCAGAGGGTCGCGGTGGCGACCCGTTCCAGCAGGGCGCGGTCGTGGCTCACCAGCATGATGCCGCCCGGAAACTGCGCCAACCGGCTTTCCAGCCATTCGATGCCGGGAAGATCGAGATGGTTCGTCGGCTCGTCCAGCAGCAGGAGTTCGGGCCGACCGGCAAAGGCGCGGGCGAGCGACAGGCGCTTCAACTCGCCGCCGGAGAGGCTGTCGGGCGCCCGCGCCGCTTCGGTGCCGGCCTCGGCAAGCGCGCGGTCGACCAGATGCGGCGTCTCGACCTCCGCGGCGACATAGTCACCGGCCGTGGCAAAGCCCTGGGCGTCGGGCGTCTGCGAGAGATAGGCGGTGGCGAGGCCCGGCTGGCGGTGGATCTCGCCGCCATCGCGCGTGTGCAGGTCGGCCAGTAGTTTCAGCAAGGTCGACTTGCCGGAGCCGTTACGCCCGACCAGGGCGACCCGCTCGCCCTTCTCCAGGGTGAACGAAACCCCCGCCAACAGGGGTCGGCCGCCATCGTGGCCGAAGCTCACGTCCACCAGATTGAGTAACGCCGTCATCGTTGCACACCTACGCCTCGTCCCCTTCCTCGTCGAGCAGGGGAGGTTTAGGCGGAAACACGAAGCGGCGATAGAGGTAACCGACGCCGACCAGCACCAGGCCGAGCGCGATGAAGGAGAGGGCGCGGAAAATACCGGTCAACGCCGCCATGTCGAAGAGGAAGACCTTGGCGACGGTGAACATGACGACGACGAGGGAGGCATAGCGGGCGGCACGGTAGCCGCGCAGAATGGCGAGCCCCAGCAGGACCCCGGCAAAGGCCAGCCAGGCGAGGGAATAGGCGTACCATTCCCCGTCGCCGGTGGAACGCCAGGCGCCGATCTCCGCCCCCTGGAAGGCATGGCGCACCTCCAGCGTCAGCCAGACGAAGCCGAAAACCAGTCCGGTGAGCCCTGCCACCGCGGCATAAAGCGTATCGCCCCGCGCCCGCGCCCGGCGCAGGAACAGCAGGGCGAACAGCATCGGGCCGCCGAAGCCGAGCAGCAGCAGATTGAAGACCGGCCAGGCACCGACACCGTCGTCGGTGAGCAGCGGGTTCGAGAAGCCGAGCTGCATGACGACCGCATGCGAGAACGCCAGTCCCGCCAGCAGGCGCCAGCCCCAGCGCTGTACCAGTCGGCTGGCCGGCCCCAGTCGGTGATAGAGGGCATAGGCGATCCCCGCCCAGGCGATGGTGTTGAGCGACTGTTCCGCCAGCCGGTAGCCGAAGTGGTCCACGCCGCCACCGGCGATCAGATGGCGGATCTCCAGGCTCGCCAGCACCACGAGGAAGAGCAGCGCGCCCGCCTCGAGCACATGGCCGAGGCGGGGATCGTGCCGCGCGCCCGGCCGGCGCGAGGCCCACCAGAAGGCCGCCATCGGCACGCCATAGCCATAGAGCAGCCAATTGAGGCCGGGGATGGCACCGAGGCGGTAGTCGAGAATCTCCGGATTGAGCAGCAGGCGAATCGCCACGACATAGGCGAGCGCCTCGGCCGCCCGGCGCACCGCCCGCAGGTCCAGCTTCTCGTCGATCCAGACCATCGCCGCCACCTGCAGGGAAAGGGCGACGGTCAGCCAGGCGTTCTCCAGGCTGATGGCAAAGGCGACGACGAGGCCGGCCGAGGCGCCGATCGCATAGGCGCCGAGCGCTGCCCGCATGCCGGCGTGGGCGCGGAACCGGGCGACCCGTTCGCCCGCAAACGCCAGCAGCCCGGCCAGCAGAACGGCGACCAGGGCCCAGCCGAGGTCGACGTTGAACCGCTCGATCCTGAGGTAGGCGACGGCCAGGAACAGCACCGGCGGAATCGCCGAAAGGCTCGCCCAATAGCCGGGCCGCCAGGCGCCCCAAAGCGCGGCGAAACCGCCTGTGCCGAAGAGGAACGCGAAGCCCGCGGCGAGCGTCAAGAAGACCGCCAGCTCGGGCGGTATGAAGGACCCCGCGACCTGGCCGATCGCCTGGCCGTCCAGTTCCCACATCGCCGCCAGGCGGGAGACGGTGTGCGGCATGCGCCAGAACAGCAGGACCGCGAGGGCGAGCGCGAGGGCGAACAGGCCGAGGATATCCAAGCGGCTGTCGCGCCGCGCCTCGATCAACAGCAGGGCGACGGCGACGGTGACGGTGATCAAGGCAGTGAGGTTGCCGCCCTCCAGGCGGAACAGCGCCCAGACCAGCAAGGCCAATGCCAGGGCCGCACCGGTGGCGAACTGTTCACCGCGGGAGAGTTTGTAGATCTCGAACATGCCGGGCGGCGCGATCTCGGGCCCGCGGTTCGGCGCGCGGCCGAGCACGGTGACGACGCCGGTTAAGATCAGGAAGGGGGCGACGATCAACGCGTCGCCGCTCTGCCACTTGGCGTACCAGATGCAGGTATAGCCGACCACGCCGGCGAGGCCGAGCCAGTTCAGCCAGTGCCACCCGGTATAACGCGACACGGCCAGCACGCCGACGATCAGCACAAAGATGTAGGGGAACAACACCTCGGTGCTGTGCTGTCCGGTCGAGAGCAGCGCCGGCACGGCAAAGGCGCCGACCACGCCGAGCACGGCGACGAACCAGCCATGCAACAGGGCCAGCAGGACCGCCGCCGCCGCCGTCGCCACCAGCAGTACGAAGGCGACGACGATGGGAATGAGGTCATAGAGGCCGTAGGCGGCGTAAAGCGCGGCGAAGATGGTTGCCAGGCCGGCGGCGACCAGGGCGGGGGGGATATAGGAGGGTTGAACGCCGGCGAGCGCGCGCTCCCAGGGCCGCCGCCGCAGCCATTCGCCCCCGCCGATCAGCGCCAGGCCCAAGGCCAGGCCGGCGAGCACGCGGACCAGCGGGCCGATCCAGCCCTGGTCGATCGAATACTTGACCAGGAAAAAGCCGCCCAGTGCCAAGGTGACGCCGCCGAGCCAGACCAGCCAGCGGCCGGTGAAGATCTCCTCGAAACGTCCCTCGATGTTCGAAGTCGTGGAGGACACGGGGCGTGGGGGGCGCGGCGTTGCCGGTACGGAGGGCATTGCCGTCGGCTGTTCCGCAGTGTCCGTTTCTGGTGGCGTGGGAGGCGAATCACCCGCCGCCGGCGCGTCGTCGATTCGCCGGGGTGCCGAGCGCTCCGCCGGCACCGTCGCTTCCGAGCGAGGACTGGCCAAGGGGGCGTCCGGTGTCGCCACGCTGGCACCTGCGAGGAGCTGGCGTTCGAGACGGGTGACCTGTTCGCCGAGCCGCCGGATACGGGCGAGGGCGACGAAGGCGGCAATCGCGCCGGCGAAGATGAAGATGACGAGCGCGCCCGGCAGAACCAGGAAGATCAGGAATTCATCCATCAGGGCGTTCCCGTACCCTGGGGGAACGGCGGTCGGAGGCCTGGGCTAGCCGCGACGGCGAAACCGTGTCCCCGGATTGTCCAGTCCCTCGCGCTCCCACTCCTTCGAGCCGTCGTCGAGCAGCTTGCGGCCGACGGAGCGGACGAAGAGGAAGACGCCGAAGGTCAGGATCGGCGGCAGGAACCAGACGAGAATGTAGGGTGTCCATTCGTTCGGCGTCAGATGCAGCGAGAAGCCGACGGTATCGAGATAGATATAGAACCCGATGCCACCGACCCAGGCGATGGCGCCGATAAACCAAAACCAGAATAAGCCGCGTTCCCAGCCGGTATTCATATTTCCACGCCCCGTCGACCCCACGTCCGTGACGCCCTCGTACTCAGGACTTACCGCCCCCGCCCCGGCAACGATACGACCCGGCACGACGGCGGGATCTCTTGGCGGATCCCTTATGCCGCCTCTTATAGCATCTTTGCCGGCGGCGGCGCACCCTTCTTACGGGCGCCCCGGTGATTGCCGCGGTTTCGCGGCCCGCCGACTTGCCGTAGACTCGTCGTCGGTTCGCGAATATGTGGAGTGGAATTGGTCATGTCGGATCCCACCGGCACGCCGGATGCGACCGGCCCCTGGACGCCGCCCACGCCGCCGCCGCGCAAGCTGCGCCTCGATCACGACTTGCGCGCCGGCGATCTCTTGCCGGTCGTTTTGATCAATACCCTGCTGAACATCTTGACGCTGACCTTCTATCGCTTCTGGGCGAAGACCCGGGTCCGCCGGATGTTGTGGGCGGGCACGCGTGTCGAGGGCGATCGGCTCGAATACACCGGCACCGGCAAGGAGCTGCTGATCGGCTTCCTGATCGTCGTACTCGTCGTGCTGGTGCCGCTCGCCGCGATCAATATCCTGGTGGAGATCTATATCGGTCAGGAAGATCCCATCCTGGCCTCCGCCATTCTTTCGCCCCTGTATCTGGTGTTTCTCTACCTCTTCGGCGTCGCGGTCTATCGCGCGCAGCGCTACCGGCTCTCGCGCACGCGCTGGCGGGGGATCCGCCCGGCCCTGCCGGGCTCGTCGTGGACCTACGGGTTTCTGCACGCGGCCATCTATCTGCTGAACGGCATCACGCTCGGCTGGTCCTACCCCTGGGGGCGGATGCGGCTCTATCGTCGCATCATGTCGGAGACGGAGTTCGGCGATCGCGCCTTCACCTGTGAAGGCTCGGCCGAGGCGTTGTATCCCCGCTTTGCGCTGTGCTGGTTTCTCTCGATCCCCGCCGTCGTCCTGGTATTCCTCTTCGTGGTGCTGATCTCGGCGAGTGCGGGTGTCGCGGCCGACGGCGACTGGATGGAAAAGATCGCGGGTGTCTTCGGAATATTGCTCTTTCCCTTGCTGGTCCTGGCCCTGCTGCCGTTGTGGGCCGTCTACAAGAAGAAGGAGTACGAACATCTGACGGCATGCACCGGCTATGAAGGGCTGGGTATCTCCTTGAACATGACCTATTGGGGCTTCGTCTGGCTTTATGTCGGCAACGCGCTGATTCTGATTCTGACCCTGACGCTGGGACGCGCGTTTGCCCAGCTCCGTCTTTTCCGCTTCGTCTGCCGGCATCTGGAGATCGTCGGCGACATCGACTTCGAGGCGATCCGGCAAAGCGCGGCCGAACGGCCCGGCAGCGGCGAGGGGCTCGCCGACGCCTTCGACGTGGCGTCGATCTGATGCGCCTCGACCACCCCGCACGGTTCCACGACGGACAGACGGCCGCCAGCCGGGCCGCGACGGTGACGCTCACGGCGCAAGGCCTGCGGATCGACGAGACGGACGACAACCGTTTCCATATCTGGCGTTACGAGGACCTGACCAGTCCGGAAGCGATTCCGGGGGTCGATGCCTTCCGCCTCTCGCACCGGGATACGCCGGACGCGCAATTGGTCGTCGAGTCGCCGACGTTTCCGGAGGCCCTGGCCCGTGTGGCGCCGGCGCTGGTCTCGCGCCGCGGCCGGGCGCGTCGCATCGGCAAGGAGGCGTTGCTGGCCATCGGCCTGATCGCGGCGGTCGTGCTCGCGCTTTTCGTGGGTATCCCCTCTCTCGCCCACATCGCCGCGCGTACGATTCCGGCCTCCTGGGACGATGCCCTGGGCGAGGGCTTCGAAAACCATTTCCTGATGCGGGGCGAGCGCTGCGACGCGCCGGCGGGGCTGGCCGCGCTCGACAAGATGGTGGCGCGCCTGCGCCCCGCCGTGGACTGGGACCGGCCGCTCGACATCGCCGTCTCCGGCAACCCGATGGTGAACGCCTTCGCCGCGCCGGGAGGACGGGTGGTCCTGCTGCGCGGCCTGATAGAGGCGGCGGAGACGCCGGAGGAGGTTGCCGGCGTGCTCGCCCATGAACTGGGCCATGTGGTGAAGTATCATCCGACGGAAAACTTCATACGCGTCCTCGGCATTACCACGCTGATCGATCTGATCGTCGGCGACGGATCCACGCTGCTGGAGGCCCTGGGTGAAGCGGGCGGCTGGTTGCTCGTGCTCACCCACAGCCGAGACGCCGAGGCGGAAGCGGACGAGGTGGCGATCGTCATGCTGGCGGAGACGGGGGTCGATCCGAACGGCCTCGCCAGCTTCTTCGCGCGGTTGCATGCCGCCGAGGATACGGAGGCTGAAAAGACCGAGTCCGAAAAGGGCGCAAAGGGCGAAACAGACGACGGTGGCGGTCTCGATGCCCTGCTCGCCTATCTCAGCACCCATCCGCCGCTGGCCGATCGCGAACGCCGGGCCCGTGAGGCCGCGGTCCGGAACCCCCGCCCGATCCTGAACGCGGAGGAATGGCAGGCGCTGCGGGGCATCTGCGGCGAGACCGCCCGCAGCGACGCGCCGAAGAAATAACCGCCACCGCATCGAGGAGTTCTGGCTATGAGCCCGCCCGAGCAAATTCTCACCCGCCCCGACGGCACGGCGATCGCCTATCACCACACGGCCGGTCGCGGCCCGGGTGTCGTTTTCTGCGGTGGCTTCATGTCCGACATGGGCGGGGCGAAGGCGCTGGCGCTGGAGGCGCATTGCGCAAGCGTCGGGCGGGCCTACACCCGGTTCGACTATCGTGGTCACGGTCGGTCCTCCGGCCGCTTCGTCGAGGGAATGATCGGGCTGTGGGCCGAAGACGCAGGCGCGGTGCTGGCCGAGGTGACGACGGGCCCGCAGATTGTCGTCGGCTCCTCCATGGGCGGCTGGATCATGCTGCTGCTCGCGCTGGCCTGGCCGGACCGCGTGGCCGGCCTGGTCGGCATCGCGCCGGCCCCGGATTTCGTCCTGCGCATGTGGGAGGGCTTCGGTCCGGAGATCCGCCGCGAGTTGGAACGCGACGGCATCTATCGCCGTCCCTCGCAGTACGGCGATGGCCCTTACGAGATCACCATGTCGCTGATCGAAGACGGCCGGCGCAACCAGGTGTTGCCCCGCGCCGCTGAGATCCGTTGTCCGGTCCGCATCCTGCACGGCATGGCCGATCCCGATGTGCCGTGGGCCGGCTCGCTGGAACTGATCGAACGGCTCGGGTCCGAGGATGTCGAAGCCGTCTTCGTCAAATCAGGCGATCATCGCCTCTCGACGCCGGGAGACATCGCCCGCATGCAGGCGGTGGTGGAGACGCTGGCCGGGGATCCGGCCTGACCCCGAGGGGCGGTCCGAATCAGGCCTGTAGGCCGGAAAGGGCGGGCCAGGCCGTCGGGCGGTGCAGGGCCCGAAGCGCGGACATGCGACTTTCGGCGAACTGGTACCTGGTCGCCGCGCCGCTCATGCGCGCGATGGTCACATAAAATTCCAACAGCATCCGGTCGCTCTCGTTTTTGGGAATGAAGATGTTATTGGTCGTGATCTGGCAGCGGTTTTCCAGGCGGTTGACGAACCTCAGTATCCGTCGGCAAGCTTGTGGTTTCAGCTCGCTCAAATCGGATTTTGAGAAGTCCCAAATCGTCATTTTCGCCGACGAGATTGAATACGATTGCCTTATAATGGTCGTAATGTCGCTAGCTGATGGCCTTCCTGCCACGATAAACAGCAAAACATCCGAGTATGAATTGGCGTCACAGGAGATCGATCCGTCGCGCGATTCCACCTTCATGGCCAATGAAGGACCGTCACCAAGAATCAGACAAGTTTCTCCCTTATACTCAGGCACAAAAATCCCCTCCACACCAAGGCATGTATCTGTAGGACTATGAGAATTTGCATGAGGTATTCGAGCTAACTCATAATCCCCCTCCATTTTTCTGCCTCGCCAAACACAATTTCCGGCCAGTTTCTTATCCCGGTAACTTGCCTCTTGGCAGAGATATACGATGTATCCCTGGCATAGACGCAGCTACGGGTACCTCCGGGAGCCTGACCACACCCCCACCCTCGGCAATACGGCGCGGCAATGCCATGTCCCTGGCAGACATGGGTTTTCTGTCGATTATTCAGCTCGTGCCACCCGCTGATAAGCCAATGTATTCAATGTATTGATTGGACGCTGGAATCGGTTCCCGGTCTCCGGCGGGCAGGCGGCCCATGAGGGCGGTGTGATTCGACGCATACCGCCGCGCGATCGATAGTTCCGGCTTGGCGCCCGTTTGTTTGGTGTCAATCAGCATTTAATTCTGACCCCCTATCGGCGTGCAAAATTGACCCCCCCCCCTTGCTTCGACGGAGGTTGTCCCGGTAGTCCACGGGAGGGCCCCGCGCGGCTTCGTGTAGCGCTTTGCGTTACGCGGAGCGAAGCCGCGTGGGAGGGGCCTGTGGGCCCACCGGGACAACCGGGCCGGCGGCGGAACGTGGGGATCAGGTGGGGTTCTTGAAGTGGCAATGAGCTTTTGAAGTAGTGTCCAGACTGTTCTGCAAGTTTGTCATGGCTGCCGATGAGGGCCACCGGCATGCCTGGCGCGGAGATTTCGATTGCTCGGAGCGCCAGGCATGCCGAGCCGCCGTCAGGCGGCTTTCTGGATGCGTTCGCTTTTGCTCTCCTTGAGATGGATCATGTTGAGCTAGCGGTTGGCATCCAGCCAGTCCTCATGGATTTCGATCGCGAGAGCCCGGACCAGCCGGAGGCAGCTCATCCACCCCATCGGCCCGGACTTGTGCCCCAGCTACGAAACCCCTTTTGCAGAACAATCTGTACAGGACCCGTTTTGATTTGCCCGCCTTTGCGATGAAAGCCCCCAGGCTGATTGGCTCCATATAGCGGATCAGCCTGGGGCTTTGCTTACAGGGCGGCTACTTTTGTCGTCGCTGTTTGCTTTGTGCGAAGCGGTAAGACATGTTGCCTGTTTCGATGATTGCGCAGTGATGCGTTACACGATCCAGCAACGCGGTTGTCATTTTTGCATCTCCGAAGACGGAGACCCATTCCCCGAACTCCAGATTGGTGGTGATGATGACGCTGGTCTTCTCATAGAGTTTGCTGATCAGGTGGAACAAGAGCGCACCGCCGGATTTGGGGAATGGGATATAGCCCAGTTCGTCGATGATGACGCAATCCATGGCCGTCAGTTGCCGGATGATCTTGCCGGCGTTGCCTTCGGCCTGTTCCTTGATCAGCGCATTGATCAGATCGACGGCGTTGAAGAAACGGACCTTCTTTCCCTGATTGATCAACAGCGTCCCCAGAGCAATGGCGATGTGGGTTTTGCCCGTACCGGTTCCGCCCACCAGAATGAGGTTGTGGGCCTCCTGGGTGAACTGCCCTGAGCAGAAGGGGTCGATTTGCGCTTGGGTGACGGCGGCTAGGCCGTAATCGAAAGTGGCGAAGTCCTTATGGTGGGGGAACTTCGAGGCCCGCATTTGGTGCTGGATAGAGCGCACCCGGCGCTCTACAGTCTCGGCGTCGATCAGTTGCTTTATCGCAGTGGTCAGACTTGGCGGCTTGCGCGCGGCCAGCAAAGCTTCGGCGCAAGCCGCCATTCCATACAGCCTCAGGGCGATCAGTTGGTCTATCAAAGCTTTCATGCGACGGCCTCCCCGGCAACGCACAGCGTCTCATAGCGCTTGCAGTCCGCTTCGGGCCGCAAGGTCAGTTGCGGATAGGCGTGGCTCTCGCCCCATGGCGCGATGACCGGCTCCACCAGTTGGTTGATCAGATTGATGATGGCCGGAAGGCGCAGCGTGTTCTGCTCCACGGCCAGTTCACAGGCTATCTCGACCACCTCGATCCCGTGATCCTGGGCCAGCAGGAGCAGATCGACAAACTCCCGGTCCCCGCCTTTGCCGGCCATGTAATGCGCCCTGACCCGGTGCATCGCCTCAGGCAATTGCCAACCCACAAAGGGCGCGCCATCTCTCAGCGCGCCGGGCTTGCGGTCGAGTAGGGGCAGGTAATGCCAGGGCTCGAAATAGCTGGCGTTGCGGGTAAAGCGGCGCTTGTGCTCGGCAATCACATTCTGCCCTGACACAACCACGATCCGGTCCGCATAGGCGCGCAGAGAGACAAGCTCCCCGGCGAACCGGGAGGGGACGCTATAGCGATTGGTGGCATATTGGACCAGACAGGTAGAGCGGACACGAGCGGCCTTCTCAACATAGCCGTCAAAAGCCCGGCCCAGGGGACGCAGTTCGGCGCACTCGTCTGCGAACACGTCCGAGATCTTGCGATCCGATTGTTCGGGGTGGGCGCGATTCGCCAATTCCTCGCAGCGCAGACGCAACCAGCCGTTCAGCGCATCCAGATCGTCAAAGGCGGGCTTGGGCGCAAACAGCTGTCCCCGCAGGAACCCAACCTGGTTCTCAATCTGACCCTTCTCCCACCCCGCCGCGGGTGTGCAAGCAACCGGTTCCATCACATAGTGGTTCATCAACGCCAGAAAGCGCGGATGGAACACACGGTCCTTAGAGCGCGAAACATAGGTTACCATCGTCTTGGGGTTGTCGATGATCACCCGGCGCGGTACGCCGCCATAGAAAGACATCGCCCGTGCAAAGGCGTCCAGCACCATCTCCTGAGATTCGCTGGGATAGGCAACAACAAAGGGCTTGCGGCTATGACATAGGCGGAAGTGGGCAACCTTTACCTTCTGCTCGACACCGCCCAGGACAGCGTATTCCGTGCTCCAGTCAAACTGGAGCGCGTCACCTGCCGTAAAGTGCAACGGAATGAACGCATCCCCCGATCCGGCGCCAGAACGCTTCAGGTCGCGGACAAACCTCTGAACCGTCGAGTAGGATCCGCTATAGCCTTCCGACACAAGCTGCTCATAAAGCTTCTTGGCCGTCCGGCGCTCACGGCGCGGGCGCCCCAGGTCCTGCTCAAAGAGCGCCCGAAGCCGGCTGGCGAAGCCATCGCTAAGCTTACGCCGGACGGGTGAAACGCGCCGCTGATAGCTCGGTGGATCGCCGTCCTTCAGATACTTCTTAATCGTGTTCCGCGACAAACCAGTCTGACGAGATACAGATCGGATACTCCGACCCTCCCGTAATATCCAACGTCGGATCTTCAATACGCTTTCCATCAATACCACCTGCTCTTTCCTCCGCACTGTTCCGTGCGGATGCTAGCGTTCCAGGTGGGTCAATTCTTACCGCTCATAACCCACCAAAGTGGGTCAGTTTTGCATGCCGATTCACAGTTTGGGAATGCCAGCAGTGCGGACCGCATAGGTATTATCTTTCAGGAATTTTTATATTGGAGTCTAACATATAATCTATCGTACAGAAATTATATCCATGGGAATTTGAATCAGAACCTTTCGGTATGCGCCCCGAGGTTTTATTTTGCATACATTAACCATGAAAATTCCACTCCACCCTCGTTAATATTTTAAATTTGAAGACATAGGAAAGATCTTCACGGACATTAGAATGAGAGGTAAATGGCGCGTCACATGGTGATGGGGAACACAATCTGGAAATTCAGGATTGACATTTTGAGGCCTCCGTCCTGCTAATATCTTTCGCCGTCGAGATTCGACGGTGAGCATTGCAAAAGGAGAGAGCGATGAATTCCCACGAACATCAATCAATTAGGAACGGCCTGCAAATGCATAGGCATGTTCTAGAAGACAATGGATTGGTCGTTTCCGTCCAACAAGACGGCTTGCAGCAATGGCAGGCGCTTGTCGCCGATGCGCCCACTGTCGCCAATTGGTGTTTTCGCCCTGATCGCCAGCCGGATATCACCGCGGGCAATACACTGTCGTTTCTGGTCCGTGATCGGGCCACCGGTGCGCCGGCCGCCGCGATCGCCCTCAGGCTCTACGAAGCCTTCGAGGATCTGGTCGATCTGGTGGAGAGTGGGCGGATGTGGTTCTCGGTCTCCCGCGCCCTCGAGGTGGCGCCGCCGGAGATCTACTTCCCCGACGACTTCCCACGGGCGCAGGGTCGTATCTTCCAGCTGGGCGGCCTGGTGGTCTGGCCGGGTTTCCAGGGCAAGCGGATCGGCTGGCATCTCGTGCGCATGATCCGCTGGGCCGGCTTCCAGCTGTTCAACGCGGATCACAGTGTCGGGCTGGAAATGCCGAAGATGGCGGAAACCCATTACATGCCGCTCGAGTATTATGGCTATCAGCGCGTAATACCAGTCGACATTGATGTCAACTCGCGGTTGGATTCCCTTGCTGGCTGATTTCTGACTCAATTGTGGTGATTCGGAAGAGGGGGATCACCATGGGTCGGGGTATTGCCTTGCGCGAGGATTTCGATGCGGCGGCGTTGCGACGTCTGGCCAAGGGATCGAGGGATGCTAAACAGATCCGGCGCTTGCTTTCGCTTGCTGTGATCTACGAGGGCGGGAGTCGGACGGAGGCCGCGCGGACGGGGGACGTCGGCCTTCAGGTGATCCGTGACTGGGTGCTGCGTTTCAACGCGGAGGGCCCGGCCGGCCTGATCGACCGCAAGGCGCCGGGCGCGGCGAAGAAACTGGACCCGGCGCAACGGGACGCCTTGGCGGCCCGGGTGGAAGCGGGACCGGATCCGGCGCGCGACGGCGTCATGCGCTGGCGGCTAGCGGATCTGGTCGACTGGATCGGCGAGAGCTTCGCGATCACGCTCGACCAGCGGACGGTGAGCCGGGAGCTGAAGGCGATGGGCTTCGCCAGGATGACGATGCGGCCGCGCCATCACGCCCAGGAGCCGGGGGTGATCGAGGACTTCAAAAAAAATTCCCCGAGCTGGTCGCGCGGGCTCGCAAAGCACTCCCCGACGGCACCGGGATAGAGATCTGGTGGCAGGATGAAACCCGCGTCGGACAGAAGAACAAGCATGCCCGGCGCTGGGCCCGGCGCGGCACACGGCCACGCACCCCGCACGATCAGCGCACCAAGTCGGCCTATATCTTCGGCGCCATCTGCCCCGAGCGCGGCACCGGCGCCGCCATCGTCCAGCAACGCTGCAACACCGCCGCCATGCAGCAGCATCTGGAGGAAATCTCCGTCCAGGTTCAACCCGGAGCCCATGCCTTGATGCTGCTCGACCGGGCCGGCTGGCACACCACGAAACGGCTCGACGTCCCGGCCAACATAACCCTCCTGCCGCTGCCGCCGAGATCGCCCGAACTCAATCCTGCCGAGAACGTCTGGCAGTACATCCGAAACAACTGGCTCTCCGACATCGTCTTCGAAGACCAGGACGACATCACCGATCATTGCTGCAAGGCCTGGAACAACCTCATCGCACAGCCGGACAGAATCAAATCCATCGGACGAAGATCATGGGCCATCGGGTTCTGATCATTGTCGATTGGTATAAGTCCGGTCGCGCGCGGCATCGTCATGGATATGGAGCACGAGTTCTACATGACGCACATCTCGCGGACGGAGGCGCTGGCCCGGCTTCCCGGCGATCTGCGGCGCCTAGAGTCTCTGCTCGCTTCGGATGCCCACCCAAAGAAGCTGGTTGCGGTCACCTGAGAGCGCTGGCCAGATCAGGCGGGAATAGGACAGGTTGTCGCCGCTGGCCAGCCGGCGGCTGACCAGACTGTAGCTCGGCTCACCGAAGACCTTGACGTCGAGGTAGCTGTGCTGCGCGTTGATCCTCAGCGCCTCGGCGGGAATACTGCCGAGGCGCGTGATCCCGCTCATGTCGATTCCGGTCCAGCCCAGATGGCGAAAACTGTATTCGTCGGGCGCGTTGGCCGTGACGTCCACCAGGTGAATCGAGGTCAGCGACCGTTCCTCGGCCGACAGTGATTCCCAGCTCGGAGGGCGCCCCGCGACGCTGCCCATCATTCGGGCGAAGGTGCGCATTTCCTCGCCGTCGAATTCCACGGCGTCGACATCGTACCAGGCGACCTCGACCCGGTTGCGCGAGTCGTCACGGAACGATTCCCAGCGCTTGGGCTCGGGCAGGGTTCGCCCGTTGGTGCCGGCTTCTGTCGGACCGCCGGCCGGGCTTTCGGCAGGGCCCGGTTCGGCGTCGTCGATCTGGCTCACCTCGCGACGGATCGCGGCGATTTCGGCTTCGAGACGCTCCAGCCGGGTTGTCAGGGGGGCGTCGTGTACGAGGACCGGGGCAAAGACATCGTCGAGAAACGCTTCGCCCCACCGCCCGGCCATCGCCATGAGATGGCGCATCTGCGGGAGGTGCCCGGCCCGCCAGCTCTTGACGGTGCGCGGCGATACGCCGAAGGCGCGCGCGCTTTCCTTCTCCGACTCGCGGGCGATCCAGCGGGCGATCCGCCGACCGACGTCGTCGCGCAGAACGTCGTTGCCGACCAGCGCCTCGAACATCCGAGGGTTTCGGCCATGTCCGCCGTCGTGCCCGGTCCCCGCGTTCACTTGGATCCTCCCCTGCGGCCCTGGCGCGGTGAAACGCTTGCGCCCGTCTCGCCACGACCCGGAATCGCGACTCGGCCACCCATCGATTTAGGGCAACGCCGTGTTCAAATCCACTTGACGTAAAAATGGACGCCCATGACGGCGTCGCTCGATCTATGGTTTGGATCAGACGGTCTTGGTTCTTATGCGGAGCATTTACCGTATGGATAAAATACTATCTGATACTATCGAATATGTTCTCATAGTATCAAATAGATACAGATCTCTACTATGAGAACATCGCGAACCGACGTCGCGATGTTTGCCAAAAGAACTAAGCGCCGTATCCAATTTTCTGGGCATTAAAATCACATAATGGCATATTCGTACACTAAAGATATCGGCGTCAGGGCTTGCAAATCCAATGCGTTTTGGTGCCTACGCTCGTACCGTCTTCATCGGGGGCTTTGGCGTCGCGCGCAGCCGTGACATTATCCCTGGATGACCGATACCAACACGCGCCATCTCGTGCTGATCGACGGCTCCGGCTATATCTTCCGGGCCTATCACGCACTCCCCCCGCTGACCCGCAAGTCGGACGGGGCGCCGATCGGTGCGGTCAGCGGTTTTTGCAACATGCTGAACAAGCTGGTCGAGGAGGCGATCGAAGACGACGACGTCGACCTCTTCTGCGTCGTCTTCGATGCGGCCCGCGCGACGTTCCGCAGCGAGATCTATCCCGACTACAAGGCCAACCGGCCGCCGCCGCCCGAAGACCTGGTACCGCAGTTCGCCATGATCAAGGACGCGAGCCGGGCCTTCAATCTGGCGACCGTCGAGATGCCGGGCTTCGAGGCGGACGACGTCATCGCCACCTATGCCCGTCTCGCCGACGAGGCCGGCATCAAGGTCACCATCGTCTCCTCCGACAAGGACCTGATGCAGCTGGTGCGTAACCAGATCGGCATGCTCGACCCGATGAAGAACCGGCGGATCGGCCATGACGAAGTGGTCGAGCGTTTCGGCGTCGGCCCGGACAAGGTCGTCGAGGTACAGGCGCTGGCGGGCGATTCCACCGACAACGTGCCGGGCGTGCCCGGCATCGGCGTGAAGACCGCCGCCCAGTTGATCCATGAATACGGCGACCTCGACACCCTGCTGGCCCGGGCCGAGGAGATCAAGCAGCCCAAGCGCCGACAGAACCTCCTCGAGCATGCCGACCTCGCCCGCGTGAGCCGGGACCTGGTACGGCTGAAGGACGACGTCGAGGTGCCCTACGCCCTGGACGAGCTTGGCCTCGCCCCGCCGCAGCCGGATGTCTTGCTGCCGTTCCTGGAGGAGATGGAATTCACCCGCTTGCTGGCCCGCGCCCGCGGACAATGGGGCGGCGGTGATGCGGCTGGCGTCGAAGCGGCACCGTCGGGCTTCGACGAGGCCGCGCCGGACGAGGTCGACTATGTCCTGGTCCGCGAGGCGGACGAACTGCGCGTCTGGATCGAGGAGGCACAGCGCGCCGGCCAGGTCGCCTTCGACACGGAGACGACCTCGCTCGACGCCATGGCCGCGGAGTTGGCCGGTTTCTCCCTGTCGATCCGGCCGGGGCGGGCCTGCTACGTGCCGGTGGGCCATGTGCGCCCCAAACGCCAGGGGGAGCTGGACCTTGGCGCCGAGGGCGCGTCGGACGACGACGGCCCGCCGGAACAGATGGACAAGGCTCGCGCCCTGGCCCTGATGAAGCCGCTGCTGGAATCGCCCGCCGTGCTGAAGATCGGCCAGAACATCAAATACGACGCGCTGGTCATGGCCAGGCAGGGTATCCGCATCACGCCGATCGACGACACGATGCTGCTGTCCTATGTGGTGGAGGGCGGCCTGCATGGCCACGGCATGGACGAGTTGAGCCAGCTGCACCTCTCCATCAAGCCGATCCCTTTCAAGGAGGTGGCGGGCAGCGGCAAGAACGCCATCACCTTCGCCGAGGTCCCGTTGGAGAAGGCCCGCGACTACGCGGCGGAAGACGCGGACATCACGCTGCGCCTGCACCGCACGCTGAAGCCCCGCATGCTCGACGCGCGCAAGGTCGCCGTGTACGAGCGGCTGGAACGCCCGTTGGTGCCCATCCTGGTCGACATGGAGCGGGCCGGAATCAAAGTCGACGTCGAGGAGCTTCGTCGCCTGTCCGGCGACTTCGCCCAGCGCATGGGGGGCCTGGAGGCGGAAATCCACGAGCTCGCCGGTGAGGACTTCAACATCGGCTCGCCCAAGCAGCTCGGCGAGATCCTGTTCGACAAGATGAGCCTTCCCGGCGGCAAGAAGACGAAGACCGGCGCCTACGGTACCAGCCACGACGTGCTGGAAGGGCTCGCCGCGCAAGGCCACGACCTGCCGGCACGCGTGCTCGACTGGCGCCAGCTCGCCAAGCTCAAGAGCACCTATACAGACTCGCTCCAGGGCCAGATCAACGCCGAGACCGGGCGCGTCCACACCTCCTATGCGATGGCCGCGACGTCGACCGGGCGCCTGGCCTCGACGGATCCCAACCTGCAGAACATCCCCGTGCGCACGGAGGAAGGCCGCAAGATCCGCCGTGCCTTCATCGCCGCCCCCGGCCACAAGCTAATGAGCGCGGACTATTCGCAGATCGAACTGCGCGTGCTCGCCCACATCGCCGATATCGAGGGCCTCAAGCAGGCCTTCCACGACGGCCTCGACATCCACGCCATGACCGCGAGCCAGGTCTTCGACGTGCCCTTGGACGAGATGGACGCGGCCACCCGGCGCAACGCCAAGGCGATCAACTTCGGCATCATCTACGGTATCTCGGCCTTCGGCCTCGCCCGCAACCTGGCCATACCCCAGGGCGACGCCCAGCGTTACATCGAAGCCTATTTCGAGCGTTATCCCGGCATCCGGACCTATATGGACGAGACCAAGGCCTTCGCCCGGGCGAACGGCTACGTCGAGACCCTGTTCGGGCGCCGGGCCCATATGCGGGGGATCAACGAAAAAAACCCGGCACGGCGCAACTTTTCGGAACGCGCCGCGATCAACGCGCCGATCCAGGGCACGGCCGCGGACATCATCCGCCGCGCCATGATCCGTATTCCGGACGCGCTGGCCGATGCCGACCTCGCCGCGACGATGCTGCTGCAAGTACATGACGAGTTGATCTTCGAAGTGCCGGACGACGAAATCGAGAAGACGGCCACGGTGGTGAAGGCGACCATGGAGGGGGCAGCGCATCTCGATGTTCCCCTGGTGGTCGACGCCGGCGTCGGCGACAACTGGGACGAGGCGCACTGACGCCTTGGCCGACGCCCTGCCCGACCTGCTCCGCCCCGGGCTCGACCTGGTGATCTGCGGCTCGGCCGCCGGGCGCCGTTCGGCCGATGTCGGCGCCTACTACGCCGGGCCCGGCAACAAGTTCTGGCGCATCCTGCACGAAAGCGGGCTGACGCCGCGCCGCCTGGCGCCGGAGGAGTTCACGTTGCTGCCGGATTTCGGCATCGGCCTTACCGACCTCGCCAAGCGCTACAGCGGTCCGGACGCGGGCTTGCGGGCGGGCGACGACGACATCGCGGGGCTTGACGCGAAGATCCAGGCGGCCCGGCCGCGATATCTCGCCTTCAACGGCAAGCGGGCGGCGGCGCGTTTCGCCGGCGGACCGGTCGACTACGGCCCCTTGGGCACGACGATCGGCGATACGGCACTTTTCGTGCTGCCGTCGACCGCCGGGTTGGCGAGCCGCTGGTGGGACCCCTCGCCGTGGCAAGCGCTGTCATGTCTCGTCAGGGGGCCTGAAAGGCCCATTTGACCCCGGCGACACCGCCGTCGAGGGTTCCCGCGACGACGATCTGGCGGCTGCGGCGGACCGTGTCGCCACGGCCGAGGTAGACGCTTTCCTCCAGCGTTACGTCGGCTTCCGAAGCGCGGAAGCGCCAGCCGGCGCCGCCGGGAAGCTTCAACAGCACATGGCCGCCGCCCTGGACCGGTGCGGCCTGCACGTCGGGGTGCAGGTGAAAGCGGATCTGATAGTCGAGCGCTTCGCCCGCGCTCTCGCGCACGAAGCGGTCCTCGCCCCTGAGGTCCCGTCCCGCCGCATCGAGATAGAGGCGGCGTTGATGGCTGGCCCGGAAGCGGTCGTGATAGCCGAAATGGCGCATGTCGAGCCATTGGTTGCCGGCCGTGTCCTCGTTGCGGGATACCTCGCGGGCCGGCGCGCGGATCGGCCGGTCGGGCGAGAGGGAGGGGGGCAGGTTGTTGGTCTCGCCCAACACCGCCGTCGAGTGGGCGGCCGTCACCCGCATCGCCGCATGCCATTCCGGCCCGCGCCAGCCGGCACCACCGCAGTTCACGACCAGGCGATGCTCCCCCGTCGAGAACTCGAAGCCGAGGGCACCCGCATGCTGGTTCGCGGTCACCACCGTGCCCTCCGGTGGGCCCGTGTCGACGATCAGGACCGCACGTTTGGCGGCAAGACGCTGGAAGCCGGAGTGCGAGGCGTCGAGCAACGGTTCCGCCGCGCTCGCGGCGCGGGCGAGGGTGACATCGATCGCTTCCGCACTCTCCTCGCCGCCGCCGTTGAACAGTGCCAGGCCGCCGTCGCCGTGTCGCAGCGCCCGCAGCATCGGCGCCATCCGCTCGATCGCCTGGCGTAGCAGGGCGGGCGATTCCATGTCCGCCGCCCGCAACGCCTCTTCGACCCGGATCAGCTCGCGCAGCACTGCGTGCATGTCGGCCGGCGACCGGCTTTCGTGCCCGCCGTCGGGGCGGATGGAACGGCTGATCTCCGTCTCCAGCAGGGCGATCCCGGCGCGCAGGCCGCGCCCGGCGTCCGGCAGGGCGATGCCGCCGACGACCAGCGCCGCGCCGACCGTGAGAATTTCCCGCCCGGGCCTGGCCAGGGTCTCGACCCGGCGCAGGTGGCGGTACTGCGTTGCCAGGCTGGCGAGAAACTCGCGCCGGAAGGCGTCGTCCGCGCCGGCCAGCAGGAATTCGGCATGCCCGACCCAGGCGAGAACGCGGCGCGCCAGGACCTCCGGCGCCCAGACCTGGGTCTGCCATTCGCCGCAAAGCTCGATCCAGGAGCGCAGCAGCTTGCGGGAATGGGCCTCGGCCGCCTGGCCGCCGGCGGCAGCGAAATGGCGCAGCCAGTCGAAGGCGTGGATTTCGCCGGTCCAGGCCGCATCGTCCGGGCGCAGCCGCCAGGGTGGCTGGTTCGGTGCGCTCGCTTCCGTGCCGGCGAAGGCGAAGACGCCCTGGAACATGGCATTGCCGAGTTCGGGTCGGCCGGGCCAGGGATCGGGCGGGGCGATGGCCAGGGTCTCGGGCGGGCGTTGGTCGAGGGAAAACCGATAAAGCGGTGTGCCATGACTGAGTGCCAGCAGGCGCTGCCAGGCCCGCCGGGTCGCGGTCGAGAGGCCGCTCTCGCTCATCCCGCGCCGCGCAGGGCCGCGATGTTGCCGCGATAATGATCGGGCCCGTCCGCGAAGGCGGCGGTGCCGGCAACCAGCACGTCCGCACCGGCGGCGATCACTTTCTGCGCGGTATCGAGATTGACGCCGCCATCGACCTGCAGGTCGATGCTACGGCCGGTGGCGTCGATCCGCCGTCTGAGCGCGGCGATCTTGTCGAGCTGTCGGGCAATGAATTTCTGCCCCCCGAAGCCCGGGTTCACCGTCATCACGAGCACCAGGTCGACCTCGTCGATGACCTCGTCCAGCAGGCTCACCGGGCTGCCGGGATTGAGCGCGACGCCCGCCCGCTTGCCGAGCGCGTGGATCGCCTGCACGGTCCGGTGCAAATGCGGGCCGGCCTCGGCATGAACGGTCAGAATATCCGCCCCGGCCTCGGCGAACGGCGCGAGGTAGGCATCGACCGGAGACACCATGAGATGGACGTCGAAGATCCGTTCGGAGTGTTTCCTGAGGTCGGCGACGACGCCCGGGCCGATGGTGATGTTCGGTACGAAATGGCCGTCCATCACGTCGATATGGATGTAGTCGGCGCCGGCCTCGTCCATGGCGCGGACCGCGGCGCCGAGGGCGGCGAAGTCCGCCGACAGGATCGAGGGGGCGATGCGGATGGACGACGACATGACGAGCTAGGTAGCAGCTTGCCCCGGGCCCCGCAAGCGCTTCACGCGCGCGTCAGGCGGATGATTTGAAAGCCGTCGAGACCGCCGGATTCCGGCCATAACGCCGGGTGGGTGACGAGATCGCCCGCCGCGGTCAGCGCGGATTCCAGCCCCGGCACCTCCGCGGCGCGAATCGGCAGGCGGGCGAGGCCCGGCGTCGTCGGAAGGACCTGGTCGACGAGATCGGCGCCCTCCTCCGGCTCCAGCGAGCAGACGCAATAGACCAGGCTGCCGCCCGGCGCGAGGAAGCCGGCGGCCCGGGCGAGCAGACGGGCCTGCAGGGCCGCCAGACGCGTGATGTCGTCGGCTGACTTCAGATGCCAGATGTCCGGATGGCGGCGGATGGTTCCGGTGGCGGCGCAAGGCGCGTCCAGCAGGATCAGCTCGGCCGGCGCGTCCGGCTGCCAGCCGGTGAGGTCGGCGGCGAGGGTCGTTGCGGTCAGGCCGGTTCGCGCCAGGTTGGCCTCGAGCCGTTTCAGCCGGCTCGCCGAGCGGTCGAGCGCCAGCACGTCCGCGCCGGCCGCGGCCAGTTGCAGCGTCTTGCCGCCGGGCGCCGCGCAGAGGTCGAGAACGCGGCGGCCCTGAAGCGGACCGAGGAGGCGGGCCGGCAGGCTCGCCGCCGCGTCCTGAACCCACCAGGCGCCGTCGTCATAACCGGGCAGGTCCTCGACGATGCCGCCGGTCGTCAGGCGAAGGCCGCCGGTCGGCAGGACCGTGGCGCCGAGCCGCTCGGCCCAGGTGCCTATCTCGGCTTTGAGTGAGAGATCGAGCGATGGGTCCGCCATCAGTGCGGTGACGATCGCCGCGGTGTCGGCCTCGCCGAAGCGGCGGCGCCAGCGGGCGAGCAGCCAGTCGGGACAGTTCTGTGTGACCGGGCCGAGCGCCGCCTCCCCCGCCTCGTCCAGGCGGCGCAGCACCGCGTTCACCAGGCCGCGAAACCGCGGGTGATCGCGGCATTGACGTACCGCCATGTCGACGGCGGCGTGCGGCGGCGTTTTCAGGAACAGGACCTGCGCCGCGCCCAGGCGCAGGATCTGGTAGACGGCCCGCGCCTGTTCCGGCAGGGGCTTGGCCAGGCGGGCGTCGATCAGCGCATCGAGCTGGCCGCGCCGGCGCAGCACGGTGGCCACCAGCAGGCGGGCGAAGGCGCGGTCGCGCGGCGCCAGCCGCGCCAGCCGCGGCTCCGCCGCCAGCGTCTCGTCCAGGGGGCGATGCTTTTCCAGCACCGTATCCAGCACGCGGCGGGCCGCTTCGCGCGCCTCGAGGCCGGCGATCGTCGGGGTCGAAGTTTCACTCATGGCGTCTCTCTAACCGCCGCGAGGCGCGGCGCCAAGTCTTCCCTTCGGTGCGCGTGATGATATGTAGGGACGGCGTGGGTACGCGGACGGCGAAGAAGGTGTGGCATGGACGACGAGACCAAGAAAAAGAGCGAGACTTCCGACGCGGCGCCAGACGACAAGGCGTCGGAGGCGACCAAGGAGGTCGGCGGGCGCGACGGGCCGGAGCCGACGCGCTATGGCGATTGGGAAGTGAACGGAATCTGCGTCGACTTCTGACCAGCCTTCAGCGCAGGTCGGCCAGAACCTTCGCCAGGTCGGCTTCCGTCACATGGGTCCGCTCGGCCCCGCGGGCATGGCGGAAATGCCAGGCCAGACGGCCATCGGGGGCAAAGACGAAGAGTGAGGGGATCCGATCGAGCCCGTCGTAGACCCGACGGATCTCGCGCCCGCCCGCGAGGACGGCAAAAGGTGGGGTGTGCTCGTCGAGGAACCGCCGCAGGCGCGCCTGGGTCTGCGGGTTCGACCGGTTCTCGAAGACGTTGATCGCGACGATCGCGATCTTGTCGCCGTGCGTCTCGGCCACGCGCTTCAGATGGCGAAACTCGTCGTGGCAGGGCGGGCACCAGGAGGCGAAGAAGGTGACGATGACGGCACGACCGTCGAGGGTCGCCGGATCGACCGCCTCGCCGCGCAGCGGCTCCAGCCCCCGCAGTGCCGACAGGGCCTCGGGACCGACCTCCGCGCGAAGCGGAGCCGACAGGGTCAACAGCGCCAGCAGCGCCATGCGAGCGAACCAAGCCATGGCTGCGATATGGCGTGACTTCCGGCTTGAGGCAAATCAATTTCAAGTCATCGCCCGGTGGGCAGGATGGCGACGACGAGGCGGGAGGAGATCCCCATGACCGCAAACGACAGCCCGGACGCCTATGCCCCCGCCGAGATCGCCCGGCGGGTGGAGAACGCGGGCCTCGCCAAGGCCCGGCTGGCGACGGTGCCCTTGCTGGCACTGGCCGTGCTGGCCGGCGCCTTCATCGCGCTTGGCGCGCTGTTCTACACGGTGGTGATCACCGGCTCGACGCTGGGGGCCGGGCCGACCAAGCTGCTCGGCGCGGTGGCCTTTTCGACCGGGCTGATCCTGGTCGTCGTCGGCGGCGCCGAACTCTTTACCGGCAACAATTTGATCGTCATGGCCTGGGTCGATCGACGCATCACCCTCCTCCAGCTGCTGCGCAACTGGGGCTGGGTCTATTTCGGCAATCTGGCCGGCGCGCTCGGCATCGTCGTGCTGGTCGACCTCGCCGGCACGCTCGACGGCGAGATCGCGGCGACGGCCCGTCGGATCGCCGAGGCCAAGTCCGGCCTGGATCCTATCGAGGCCTTCGCCCGCGGTGTGCTGTGTAATGTCCTGGTCTGTCTCGCGGTCTGGCTCGCCTTCGCGGCCCGTCGGATCAGCGGCAAGATCCTCGCCGTGGTCTTTCCGGTCGCTGCCTTCGTCGCCGCCGGCTTCGAGCATTCGATCGCCAACATGTATTTGCTGCCCGCAGGCTTGCGGGCCGGTGCCGAGATCACGGCGATGGAGATCGTCGCCAATCTCCTGCCGGTGACGCTGGGCAACATCGTCGGCGGCGGTATCCTGGTGGCGCTGACCTACTGGCTGATCTACATCCACCCGGCGCGGGACCGCGAAGGCGAGTGACGACCTCTCAGGCGCGGGCTTGGTGACGGGCGGCGAGGGCGTCGCCGAAAGCCTCGAACAGGGTGCGGTTGATCGGGTTGCACTGCGGGTCGTATTCGGCGTGCCATTGCACCCCGAGGGCGAAGGCGTCGGCCGCGTCGATGCGGATCGCCTCGATCGTCCCGTCCTCCGCGGTGCCTTCGATCAGGACACGCTTTCCCGGCTGCAGAATGCCCTGGCCGTGCAGCGAGTTGACGCGGATGCTCTCGCAGCCCAGCAGCCGGGCGAAAACGCCGTTCCGGCTCAACCGGACTTCGTGCCGGTCGGCGAAGACGACGTCGGGGTCGGGGTGAATATCGCCGTTCTCCAGGCGCGGGGCCCGGTGGTTCATGCGGCCGGGGATATCGCGGATTTCCGGGTGCAGCGAGCCACCGAACGCGACGTTCATCTCCTGCAGGCCGCGGCAGACCCCGAAGAGCGGCACGCCGCGCGCGACACAAGCCTCGCTCAAATTCAAGGCCACGGCGTCGCGAGCCTCGTCATAGGGTTCGTGCGCGGGATGCGGTTCGGTGTCGAAATAGGTCGGGTGGACGTTGGCCCGCGCCCCGGTCAGGAGGATGCCGTCGACCACGTCCAGAAGGGCGGCGACGTCCGTCACATCGGGCAGGCCCGGCACGATGAGCGGCATGGCGTCGCAGACGTCGGCGACGGCGCGCAGGTTCCGCTCACCGGTCACCTGGACGGCGTGATTTCCGTGCAAAAGGTGGGTGTTGGCGACGACGCCGACCACCAGTTTGGACATTGGGTGTGCTCCGGGCCTTGCGGGAGCCCTGTGTCGCACGGGCCCCGGCGCGATGCAATTCCCGATCCGGGCCAGCAGTTCTCATTATGGCTCTTGTTTCTGTCTCCTGGGTGATACTCGCTTGGGGTTCGGTTTCGGTTCAGAGGCTGGCTCTGGCAGGCGGTGGCTGCCCAGTGATGAGGGTCCGCACGAGGGCCGCCCAGGAGGGGAAGACGATGTAGCTGGTAATGGTGCGTAAGTGTTCGAAGAAGCGCCGACGTGAGCCAAGGGCGCCGCGGGCCTTTTCCCAGACGGCTTCGAGGATCTCGCACACGCCGTGGCAGGCGAAGGCGAAGAGGTTCATGGTGGCGAGCAGGGCCGAGAGGTTCTGTTTGCCATGTCCGAAGTTGTGCTCGAGATTGTAGCCGTTGTTCTTGAGCACGTTGAAGGTCTCGTTCTCGATCTTCCAACGGGCCCGCCCGCAGGCGGCGAGTTCGGCGACGTTGCTCCGGTCGACAGCGATGTCGGTGACGAAGCTGTTGCGGTACGTGACCTTTCCGGCCTTGTTGACGATCTCGATGTTGAGCCAGTTGACCCGGAGCGCGTCCTTACCGTCGCGGATCGGCACGTCGGCGAGCCAACGGTAGCGATGGGTCTGGAAGCCACGGCCTTTCTTGACCCGTTCCTCGTGGATCGGCAGTTCGATGCCGTCGAGCCATTCGTGGAGCGTCGGATGCGAGCCTGGCTTGGCGACGAACAGGAAGTTGCCGCCAACCGCTTGAACGGCCTCGCAAATCGGCTGGCGGGAATAGAGATCGTCGCCGAGATAGATCGGCTTCAGCCGGGCCAGGCCGGGCCCGTGCGCGACCAGCCAGCGCCGCGTCGCCCGGCTTTCGCAGTCCTGCTTCTCCCCGCCATCCTGGGGAACGACGAACTCCGGAGCCAGCGGTATCGCCCGGGCGTGGCCCGGGGCGACAAGCGCTGCCGTGACCATGTTGTGGTGATACTCCACGGCCCCGTCGTTGCGCTTGCGCTGCGAGCAGTTGGGGCAGGAGATCTTCCGCGAGCAGAAATATTCGGTGCCGTCGAGCGCGACCAGGAGATGGCCGTCCAGGCGTCGGAAGGGGCCGAGCCCACCGCCCGCCTCCAGACGTTCCAGCAGGGACGAGAAGAGCGGATAGAGCCTGTCCGGCACCACCGGGTCCAGCATCGCCCGGATCTGGTTGTCCGTCGGGATCCGCGACATGGAGAACAAGCTCTCACAATTCGAGCGCCCGTGCGCCCGCGCCAACGTGCGCTGATGGGACAGGAACGAGGGGCTCTGCATGAAGAACAGCGAGAAGGCCGAAAGCCCGAAGTCGGCCATGTCATAGCGGCTGTTGCTCCCCGTCCGCTTGTCCGGGAAGGACCCGCAGAGCGAGCGCAACTCCAATATCAGGTCTTTGAGCACCTTCATCGCCACTTTGAATCAGAAACCGGGCTCCTTGCATAGGAAAAAATCAACGCAAATCGCCAAAATGAGAATTGCTGGATCCGGGCAGGTCCCTATCCGGGCTGGCGGTCGACCTTGCGGATCTGGCCGATGTCGTCGACCCACGGCAGGGCGGAGGTGGCCCAGACCTGGACCTTCGGCACCAGCTGATCGCGCTGGCGTGCGGTGCCGAGACGCAATCCCAGCATCCGGGGCCCTTCACCGACCGGGGCCGCGTAGATTCCCGCGCCGCAGGTTCCGCAGAAGGCCTGTTCGCGCTCATTCCCGCTTTCGGCGACCTTCACGTAGATGTTCGGCGTGCCGCTCAGCAGGATGAACTTGCTCTCCTCGACCATGGCCAGGGTGCGAAAGGCGCTCGCCGACATCGCCTGACAGTCGGTGCAATGGCAAATCGCGACCTTGTCCGGGTCGAGTTCCGCCTCGTAGGTGATGGCGCCGCAATGGCATCCGCCGTCGATTTTCATGGCTCTCGTCCTCCTCCAACTGTTCTCGTCCGGGATGCACGATCTCATGATCGCCGGCGGCGGGAAAGGCCCGCGCGTGACAATTCCGGTGCCGAGGGCTGACGTGGCGCGGCGGTTATGGCAAAATTTCCCGGTCCGAGCGGTTCGGACCTTGGGAGGATGATCCATGCAATATCGATTTCGTCACCTGCCGGCGGTGCTCGTCGCCGGCGCTTTGGCGCTGGCCGCCGGAGGCGTTCAGGCCGAGGTACAGAAGGCCAAGTTCAAGGTCGTCGGCACTTGGGCCAACTTGACGCCGTTTCAGAAGTTCGAAAAGCCGTTCTGGGAGAAGACCCTGCCCGGGGTGTCCGGCGGCAAGGTCTCCGGCACGACGCATCCCATCACCGAGCTCGGCCTCAAGGGCTGGGAAGTGGCGCGGCTGCTCAAACTCGGTGTGTTCGATGCCGCCTTCGGCGCCTATGGCTATGTCGCCTCCGAGGATCCGGCGGTCGAGGGCGTCGATCTCTCGTCCGTGTCCGCGGATTTCGCCACCGGGCGCAAGGTCGCCGACGCCTACGCGCCGGTCCTGGCGAAGCGTTTCGACAAGACCTTCGCCTCCAAGTTCATGCTGACCTACCCGTTCCCGAGCCAGATGATCTGGTGCAACGCCCCGATCAAGAAGCTGACCGATCTTCGCGGCAAGAAGGTCCGCGTCTACTCCACCACGCTCGGTGATTTCGTCGAGGGCGCCGGCGGCACCTCGGTCACCATCGCCTTCGCCGAGGTCGTGCCCGCCTTGCAGAAGGGCGTCGCCGACTGCGGCATCACCGGCACCATGCCGGCCTTCCAGGCCAAATGGCACGAAGTGATCACCCATGCGATGACGATCCGCGTCGGCATGGGCCTCGGCTTCCTGGCCATGAGCAACAAGGCCTGGAACCGGGTCAACAAGGACACGCAGGCCCTGCTGTGGAGCCAGGCCAAGAAACTCGAGAACGAGATCTGGGCCTTCTCCAAGACCGAGGACGACGAGGCGCTGCGCTGCCTGTCGGGCAACGGGACCTGCTCCAAGGGCACGCCCGGTTCGGTTACCCTGGTCGAGCCGGGGGCCGACGACGTCAAGGAGCGTGACCGCATTCTGCGCGACAACGTCCTGAAGGCCTGGGCTTCGCGCTGTTCGGCGGAGTGCGTGAAGGACTGGAACGCCACTGTGGCACCGATCATCGGCGTCAAGGCGGTCAAGTAACCGTCACTGCGGCCGCGCTGGCATCGCCGGTGCGGATAACGCATTGTTGGAGGCCGCCCGCGTCACAGTGCGCGGGCGGCCGAAACATGTCAGGGGGCAGAGTCGGGTGATCGGCGACTTCACGGCGGAACAGATCGCGCTTCGCGAACGCTGTCGCGAATTGGCGCAGGAGTTCGCGACGAGGGCCAACGAGCACGACCGCGACGCCAGTCATCCGCACGAGAACTACGCCATTCTGCGCGACGAGGGCTTCCATGCCCTGAACGTACCCGCGGCCAGGGGCGGGCGCGGCATCGACTTTCTCGCCCACACCTTGGCCTTCGAGGCGCTGGGCGCGGGCTGCCCTTCCACCGCGCTCGCCTACAATATGCACGCCTCCATGGTCGGCCCGCTGCTGGAAAGCGACGAGGTCGCGGAGGAGACCAAGGTCATGCTGGCCGACCTGGTGGTGCGGGAGAAGGCGCTCATCGCCGGCAACTTCTCCGAGGCGAGCAGCACCTCGCTCATCGGTGAGCGGCACATCGCGACGCGGGCGACGCGCGACGCCGGGGGCTGGCGGGTCAACGGGCGGAAGATGTTCGCCTCCATGCTGCAGGCGGCCGACCATTGCTGCGTCATGACCTATCCCGACGACGCCAACGGGCGCTGGGCCGGCATGGTACTGCTGGTGCCGCGCGAGATCGCCGGCAAGACCGTGACCGAGAACTGGGATACCCTCGGCATGCGCGCGACGCGCAGCGATTCGATGCTCCTGGAAGACTGCCTGATCCCGGCGGATCGGCTGCTCTGGCGCGGCGAGGACATGCGGCCCTTCCGCGAGGCCCATTCGAACTGGCTCTGGGGATCATATACCGCGGTCTATCTCGGCGTGGCGCAGGCCGCCTACGACGAGATCCGTCGCGTCGTACAGGATCGCCGCCCGCCCGGCTATTCCCAGTCGCTGGCCTATCATCCCGACGTCCGCCGCCACGTGGCGGAGATGAGCGCGACTCTGGAATCGGCCCGCCTGGTGACCTATCACTCGGCCTGGCTGCGCGACCGCGACGGGCCGACGGCGGAAGCGAACACCGCCCTCTTCCGCGCCAAATACGTCGTCGGCGAAGCGGTGGCCCGGATCACCCGGACGGCGCTGACCATGGGCGGCGCGCACGCGATCTTCAAAGGCGGCCGGCTGGAGCAGCTGTTCCGCGACGGGGCGCTCGGCCCGATCATGGCGCCCCAGGCCGACTTCAGCCTGCACAACATCGCGCTGCACGAACTCGACCTCGACGAGGACGAGATCGTGCATCCGCTGAAGCCGGCCTGAGTCGCTTTGCTCGGTCGCCTGGCCGGCCCGCTCCCCCGGCCCAACCACCCGTGGAGTGTACCCTTGGGGTGCCCTGGGGGGTGGTTGGGCCGGGGGAGCGGGCCGGCCAGGCCGTTCGGCGCAAGCCGAAACCGACCTACCGCATGCCGATGGCCTGGAGCAGCGGGTCGACCGGCTTGTCGTTGACGGTGATCTTGCCCTCCGCCGTCACTTCCAGGCGGAAGCGATAGCCGCCGGTTTCCTCCATCCGCTCGCCGAAGGCGGTCACCAGGGCGACCATGGCGTCGAAATCGGGCGGCGCGCCCATCTGCTTGGCGACGGCGACGATCTCGTCGAAGTTGCGAATGACGATGGCGCCGTCCCCCGTCGTCAACAGAGGCGAGGCCGGATCGATCCGCGCCTCGCCGTCGGCGGTCAGGCCGGCTGCCGGCCCCTCGATGGCGAAATCGCTGAGCGCCAGCGCCGATTGGTTGCGCATGAGCGGATAGACCGCGCGCAGGCCGCCGATCGCCGCCGCCGGATCCTCCTGGCTCGGCCCCTTGGTCAGGAAGTCGATGCCGACATCCCAGAGCTCGCCCAACGGCAGACGCTCCAGCGCCAGGGTAAAGCCCGCACGGTTCGGCAGAAGCTTCTCCACCGGCGGCGGCAGCTGCCCCGGGGGCACCTGAAGCTGATCGATGGCGAAGCTGAGCGTGCCCTTGGCCTCGTCGCTTTCGACACCGTCGAGGCTGATCGCGACCTCGATCGCCTCGATCGCGCCGCCCGCCGCCGGCCCGGCGAAGAAGTTCTCGTCGGCGATCTTCAGGCCCTCGAAGCGATAGGACGCCCCGGCCGCGTCATAGACCCGGCGCAGCGGTTGCAGGCGCGGCCCCAGCATGGCCTGTACCTCGGGCAGATCCATGCGCTCGAGCCGTTCGAGCTTGGCCAGGAACTCGTGGTCTTCCGCCAGCTTGCGAAACGCGACATAAGCCGGAATGTCGAGGTTCTCGACATCGCCCGCGAGCTTGATGCGCGCGAGCGTGAAGAAGCCGACCGCGTTGATCGCCTCGATCTCCATCGTCGCCTCGAGGTTCATCACATCGTCGGAGAGGTCCTCGCTCGTGGTGACGGCGCGAATGGCGCCGATCTCGACCATCGGCTGTCCCGGCACGCCGCCGGTGAGCGCGGCCAATTCGCCGTCGAGCGCGATGAAGTTGCCGACCCGGCGATCCCAGGTGCCGGCGATACGCTGGCTGCCGATCGCCACCTCGAAGGCCGCCTGGCCGCTGGCGTCGAGGACGACCAGTTTCTCGGGGACCGCCAGTTCGACGTCCATGCGATGCGGGCCGGTCGCCGCGAACTCGGCGGTCACGGTGCCGAGGACCAGGCGATCGCCGCCGAGGTCGACGGAAAGATCCGGCAAGGTCAGCCGGTAGCCGTCACCGGCGACATCGAGCGGCAGGTGGTGCGGCTCGGCGGCACCGATCGGCAGCTCACCGACCTGAAGAATGGGCAGGAGGCGAAGCTGGTCGAGCACTTCCGCCCGGACCTCGCCCGCCTCAGGGTGGGCGGCGACGAAGGCCTTGTCGGCGGCGATGCGCTTCTGTTGTTCCGCGACCTGGGCGGCGGTCGGGCCCGCGGGCGCTGCCGGTGCCGCCGCCGGCGCGGCCGTCGTCGACTTCGAGTCGCCGCTGGCCCAGGCCGGCAGGGCGAAGGCCACCGCGCCTGCGATGACAAGACCACGAAGCGCCGACCCGCTCCACCCCAAAATCCGTTTCCGTTGCATCCGACACGCCTCCCCACACCATGGCTGTTTTACCTCCCTAGCAGCCTGTCGGACTTGAGCCGAGTTTCGAGATGAGATTCACTGTCACGGTCTGATTCTCTCCTGCGCGGTGATTTTGTGATGAGCAACTTTCGACAGGTTGACCGGGAGACCAGCTATCTTCTGCCGCCTTCGGTGGACGAATGGCTGCCTGATCGTCATCTGGCGCGCTTCGTGGTCGATGTGCTGGAGCAGCTGGATCTCTCTGCGTTCGTGAAGGCCTATCGTGGTTCGGGCTCGGCGGCGCATCACCCGAGCGTCCTGCTGGGCCTGCTGATCTACGGCTACGCGACGGGGGTGCATTCCAGCCGGAAGCTGGAGCGGGCGAGCTATGATTCGGTGGCCTTCCGCTTCATCGCGGCAAACGACCACCCCGACCACGACACGATCGCCACGTTCCGCCGTCGCTTCCTGCCGCTGATCGAGGGGCTGTTCGTGCAGGTTCTGCTGCTGGCGCGGCAGGCCGGCATGCTGCAACTGGGCACGGTGGCGCTGGACGGGACGAAGATCCATGCCGACGCGAGCCGGCACAGCGCTCTGTCGTGGCAGCGTGCGGGCGAGATCGAAGCCCGGCTGCGGGCCGAGGTGGCGGAGTTGATGGCGTTGGCGGAAGCGGCGGACCGGTCCGAGGTTCCCGACGGCATGAGCGTGCCGGAGGAGCTGGCACGGCGCGAGGACCGGCTGGCGGCGATCGCCGCGGCGAAGGCGGAGATCGAGGCGCGGGCGGCCGAGCGTCATGCGCGGGAGCAGGCGGAGTACGAAGAGAAGCTGGCAGCCCGCGAGGCGAAGGAAACGCGGACCGGCCGCAAGCCGGGCGGGCGGCCACCGAAGCCGCCGGAGCCGGGGCCACGGGCGAAGGACCAGGTCAACCTGACGGACCCGGACTCGCGCATCATGCCGGTGGCCGGCGGCGGCTTCGAGCAGTGCTACAACGCCCAGGCTGCGGTGGCCGCCGGCAGCCTGCTGGTGGTCAGCGCCGACGTGGTGCAGGCGGCGAACGACAAGCAGCAGATCGAACCGACGCTCGAAGCACTCGCCGGCCTGCCGGACGGGCTTGGCGAGGTCGAGACCCTGTTGGCGGACAGCGGCTACTTCAGCCAGGCCAACGTCGAGGCCTGCGGGGAAGCGGAGATCGCGCCGCTGATCGCGCTCGGCCGGGAGCACCACCATCTTTCCTGGCGGGACCGCTTCGCCGAGGCGCCGCCAGCGCCCGAGGATCCGACGCCGCTCGAGGCGATGTGCCATCGCCTGGCCACACCCGAGGGCCGGGCGCTCTACGCGCTTCGCAAGCAGACGCCGGAGCCGGTGTTCGGCATCATCAAATCGGTGATGGGCTTGCGTCAGTTCAGCCTGCGCGGCCTCGACAAGGCGAAGGGGGAATGGACCTTGGCCACGCTCTCCTGGAACATCAAGCGGATGTTCGTCCTCAGCCACGCCTGAACGGGCGGGCCAACCCGCGTTCGCAACTTCATGGGGGTAAATCCATGACATCGACGCCCGCCAAGCCAATCTTACCAATCCTTGCATGCCCGAGTCCGACAGGCTGCTAGTATAGCACGGGGACTTTCGAGAGTTATGAGGGTATTTGGCCGGTGCGAAACTGGCCAAGCGACGCGCTGTGCGCTATTAGCAGCGCGCGGCCCGTTTCGGCCGTCCCGCCCCGCCGTCATCGAGGTACGTCGCCCATGTCCGAGGAACGCAACGCCAAACTCGCCAGCGTCGAGGCGATCCGTGACGGCCTTGCCACGACCGATTACATCGCCTCGCGTGGAATCGGCACCGCCGTCTACGTCGCCGCCCAGCTGGTCAAGCCGATCCTGGTCGAAGGCCCCGCCGGCGTCGGCAAGACGGAGCTGGCGCTGACCACGGCGCGCTGGCTCGACCTGCCGCTCATTCGGATGCAGTGCTACGAGGGCCTGGACGAGGCCAAGGCGCTCTATGAATGGAAGTACGGCAAGCAGCTGCTCTACACCCAGATCCTGAAGGAGAAGCTGGGCGACGTCATCGCCGGCACCACGGGCCTGGAGGCCGCCGTCGACCGGCTGCGCGACCAGGCGGACGTCTTCTATTCGGAGGATTTCCTCGAGCCCCGGCCCCTGCTGAAGGCCCTGCGCCAGCCGGAAGGCGCCGTGCTGCTGATCGACGAAATCGACAAGTCGGACGAGGAGTTCGAGGCTTTCTTGCTGGAGATCCTCTCCGACTATCAGGTTTCTATCCCCGAAATCGGCACGGTCAAGGCGACGGTGCCGCCCTTCGTCTTTTTGACGTCCAACAACACGCGGGAGATGAGCGACGCCCTCAAGCGGCGCTGCCTGCATCTCTACATACCCTTCCCCGATGCGCGCACGGAAGAACGCATCGTCGCCCAGCGTCTGCCCGATATTCCCGAGCGGCTGAACCGCCAGCTGGTGCACTTCATCCAGGCCTTGCGCGAGGCGGACCTGAAGAAACTGCCGAGCCTGGCCGAGACCCTGGACTGGGCCCGGGTCCTCATGTTGCTGAACGCGGACCAGCTGGAGATCGAGATGGTGCGCGATACGCTCAACGTGCTGTTGAAATTCGAGAGCGACATCGAGCAGACCCAGGGCAGCCTGGTCGAAATGACCCGCAAGGCGGCGCGCGAGACCGAGGGCAGGCCGAGCCGTGCGGCCAACGCTTGAACGGTTTATCCGGGCGCTGCGCGTCTCGGACGTTCCCGTCTCCGTGCGCGAAGGGCTGGAGGCGCACGAAGTCGCCGACCTCGTCGGCTTCGCGGACCGCGATATCCTGAAGCACGCGCTGGCCGCCACCATGGCCAAGACCGAGGACGAGAAAGACCGCTTCGAGGAATGCTTCGAGCGCTTCTTCGCCCGCGACGAACTGGATTCCTCGGCCCTCGATGCCATCGCGGAGGGGGAGGACGGCGAGGGTGACGGTGAAGCCGACCCGGGCGAAGCGGAGGGCGAGACGGACGGCGCGCTCGCCCCGCTGCCGCTGGCCGACATGCTGCTGGCCGGCGACGGCCCGGCGATCGCCCAGGCCATGGAAGCGGCGGCCAACCAGGTCGGCGTCTCCGAGGTCCGCTTCGTCACGCAGCGCGGCGTCATGGCCCGGCGCCTGCTGGACGAGATGGGCCTGCGCGATCTCGAGCGCATGATTTGGGAGTTGCGCCGCCGCGCCGGCGAGGGCGACCGGGACCGGGCCGACCGGCTGGAGGCGGGGCGGCGCTATCTGCTGGACGAGGCGCGTGATCTGGTCGCCCGCCAGGTCGAGCTGTTCGCCCGGCCGAACGCCGAGCGGCTGCGCGAGGAATTCCTCGCCGAGGCACGGCTCTCCAGCCTCGAATCCCGGGATCTAGAACGCATGCAGCGGCTGGTGCGCAAGATCGCCAAGCGGCTCGCCGCCAAGCACACGCGACGCCGCCGCCATGCCCGGCGCGGCCGGCTCGACGTGCGCCGCACCATTCGCCGCAACATCGGCCACGACGGCGTGCCCTTCGATCTGGTCTGGCGGCACAAGAAGATCGACCGGCCCCGCGTGGTGGCGATCTGCGACGTCTCCCGCTCGGTCAGTGCCGCGGCGCGTTTCCTGCTGCTCTTCCTCTACAGCCTGAACGAGGTGCTGGCGGAAATCCGCGCCTTCGCCTTCTCCGACCGCCTGGCGGAGGTGAGCCAAACCCTCGACGAGGCCGAAGCCGCCCAGGCCATCGACCTGGTGCTGGAGACGATCGGCTTCCGCCCGACCGACTATGGCCGGATGCTGGAGGATTTCGACGAGAATTTCCTGGATGCGGTCGACCGCCGCACCACGGTGATCATCCTCGGCGACGGCCGCTCCAACAACACCGCACCACGCCAGGACCTGCTGGAGAAGATCTACCGCCGGGCCAAGCGGGTGATCTGGCTGAACCCGGAGCCAAAGCCCTTCTGGGGCACCGGCGATAGCGAAATGCCCCGCTATGTCCCCTATTGCCACCTCGCCCAGGTCTGCAACACGGTGAAACACCTGGAACGGGTCGTCGACGACCTGCTGGAACTGGCGGCCAAGGGCGCTTAGATCAGGCGCAACCCGGATCGTCTTCGGCCCAGCGCTGGAAGGTGGCCGGGGGATCGATGGTCAGCCGCCGCCGCGCGCCTGCCCAGAGGCCGGCCCATTCGCCCGCATCGCGCAATTCACGCTCCGGTGCTGCCCGGCTGCGCGCGACGAAGCCCGGGAACCAGGGGCGGCCGGTCGGTTGGCCGATGGGGTTGTAGCGCAGGTCGACGCTCCAGCGGATCTCGTCCGAAAGGTTCGGAAGGGAAGCGTGCATGGTGAGCTTGTCGAGCAGCAACACATCACCCGCTTGCATTTCCAGCGCCAGCCGATCCTCGCCGACCAGCCTGTCCGGAATGGCCTGGCTGGAAAAGCTGGCGCGTGCGTTGTGGCAGTGCAGCGCCAGGCCGCGCTTGTGGCTGGTGGGCGCGACCAGCAGGCAGCCGTTCTCCTTGGTCGCGGGCGTGACGGCGATGAAGACCGTCAGCATCCGGGTCGCGTCCGCGGCTGGTATCACGGTGCCCTGGTCCTGGTGCCAGACCGTGGTGGCGATCTCGTTGGCGAGCCGGTCGTGGCCGTCGAAGGCGCGGGCCGGTGGCTTGATGCGGACGTGCTGGGTCGGATTGGAATAGATCTCGGGACCGATCATCGCCTCGACCAGGTCCAGCAGGCGGGGATCGCGCATGAGGGCGAAGACCGCCGGGCCGGCGTGCATCGGCGTCTCGGTCCCGACGCCGCGTTGCGGCAAGGTGATGTCGAGATACTTGTGCAGTTCGCCACCGCTCGCCCGCACCAGCCGGGCGACACGGTCGCCGAAGGAGAGGTCGGCGTGGGTGTCGTCGACCAGGCCACGGGCCGCGAGGTCCCGGGCGGCGGTCGCCAGCACGTCCTCGTACTCGGCCCTGAGTGCCGCGAAATCGACCGCGGCATCGAAGAACCCGGGCAGCAGCAAATAGCCCTGGTGCGCGAAGCTCTCGTGCTGTGCCGTGGTCAACATGGCTTCAGAGTGACGCCAGTTCGGGCGCGATGGCGCGCATGCGGGCCAGGTGCTCGTCGCCCTGCAGCCCGCCGCCGAGCGTGCGAATGCAGAGATGCGTCAGGCCGAGGTCGCGCCAACCGGCGACGCGGGCCTGCCATTCCTGTTCGCGCGGGCCGACCACGGCGACGCCCGCCTCGACGCCGAGGGCCGCGGGATCGCGCCCCGCCGCCACCGCGTGGCCATGGATCTCGTCGCGCAGCGCGGGGAATTCCTCGGGCGCGCAGAGATTGAACCAGCCGTCCGCCCGGGTGCCGATCCGCCGGCGGATGCGGGATCCGGGCAAGGCGGCGGCGCCGATCCAGAGCGGGATCGGCCGCTGCACCGGAAGCGGATTGATGCCGGCGCCCTGGACCGTGTCGAAGCGGCCCTCGAAGTCGACGGTTTCCTCGCACCACAGGCGGCGCAGCAGATCGATCTGCTCTTCCGCCCGGGCGCCGCGGCTGGCGAACTCGACGCCGAGCGCGGCATACTCGCCGGCATCCTTGCCGACACCGATACCGAGCCGCAGCCGGCCGCCGGACAGGCAATCCAGCGTCGCCGCCTGTTTGGCCAGCAGCACCGTCTGGCGGGCCGGCAGGATGACGACGGACGGGACCAGCTCGATGCGCTCGGTGACACCGGCGATCATCGCCATCAGGGTCATCGGCTCGTGCAGCGGCCCGCTGCCGGCGCGGATGATCTGTTCCGGCACCCGCAAATGGGTGAAACCGAGATCCTCCGCGGCGCGCGCGAAGGTCTTGATCGCCTGGATGTCGTCGCCCAGTTCGCGGACGGGAAGGGATATGCCGATGCGCATGGGCGAACCTCCTGATCACGGATGCCACCAATCCTAGAGCATGCCCGCCCGATCACGAAAGAGCGCCGGCGCGGTCAAAATCTTGCCTCAAAGCCCGCTCATCCTTCATGATCACCGCCACCACGAGCGGTGATCGCGACAATCCATCGGATGGGGTGGCGCCGGCATGCGCGTTGGCAATCGATCGAGGCGGGAAGTCGGCATTGCGCACGCGCGCAATGCCAAGATCGCCGTCGCGCGCTTGCGGGCCAATCTCGTCCCGGGCGGACGGGAGGACGGCGCGGCCAGCACGGTGCCGTCGCACTACGCCGGCGTCGGCGAGGAGCTGTCCCGGGTGAGGCGGGAACGGGATATCGATCTCGAGACCGTCGCGCGCGAGCTGCACATCCAGATCCACTATTTGACGGCGATCGAGGAGGGGCGTTTCGACCAGTTGCCGGGCGACGCCTATGCCCGGGGCTTTCTCAGGGCCTATGCCGACTACCTCGATCTCGATTCGGACCAGTTGCTGGCGTCCTTCGGCCGGGACGCGGCCGCCCCGCCCTCGCCCCGGCCCCGGGCCGTCAATTTGCCCCGGGCGGACGAAGACTGGCGGCGCCCTTCGACCCTGCTGATCGCCGTCTCGCTGCTGGCCGCGATGATCGCCGTCGGTGTCTGGCAATTCTCCGCCGATCCCGAGGCGCCCCCGGCGGAGATACCGCCGCCGCCCGATCACCTCTCGGCGCTGCTCACGCCGGCCCCCGAGGCGACCCCGCCGCCACCCGGCCCGGCGGAGACCAGTACACCGGTCCCGCGCCCGCCGGGGGCCGAGGGCGCGAGCCCGCCCGCAGCGCCCCCCTCCGCGCCTGCACCCGCGAGCGCCGAGGTGGTAGCGCGGGAGGCCGCGCGCGACGCCGCCCTGCTGACCGGTGCGCCGCCCCCCGCCACGCCGCCCCCCGCGACGACGGAGACCGCGACGACGGAGACCGCGACGCCGCCGCCCGCGCCCGGCGTGCCGCCGATTCCCAAACCGCGCCCGGATATCGCCACGCTGCTGACCCATGCGCCGGCCACCCCTTCGGCCGATGTGCCGGCGCCGCCGCCGTTGGTCGAGGCAACTGCTGGCCGGTTCGGCGTCGCGCCGGAAGAGGCCAGGGTGGTGCTGCGCGCGCGCGCCGATTCCTGGGTGCAGATTCAGGACGGAGCCGGAAAGCTGCTGATGACCCGCATCCTGAAATCGGGGGAGCGTTACCACGCGCCCGACGTCGCGGGGCTGGTGCTGACCACCGGCAATATCGGCGGTTTGGAGATCATCGTCGACGGCCATCCCCTCGGCCCGATCGGCGGGGCGGGCGACGTGCGCCGCAACCTGCCCCTCGACGCGGAAAGCCTCCAGGCGCTCGCCGCCTCCGGTGGTTGAGCCTGGCGCCACCCGGGTCGTGGACAGGGTGCGGAATGCGGGCTAGGTAGGCGGCCATGCGGATCGGCATCATCGGCGGCAGCATCGGTGGCCTGGCGGCGGCGCGGGAGCTTCTCGAAACCGGCGCCGATGTCCGGGTGTTCGAGCGTTCGCCCGGCCTGCTCCGCGATCGCGGGGCCGGCATCGGCCTGGACCCGCCGGCGCTGGCGCACCTGCAGGCCAACGATCTGCTGGACGGGTATCTCTTCAAGCATCACCACGACTATCTCGCGGGTGACGACAGCCTGTTGTGGCGCGCGGACGGGGCGATGGCGACGACCTGCTGGGATGTGCTGTACCGCGGCCTGCGGGCCCGGGTGCCGGACGCGGTCTATGAAGGCGGCGTCAGCCTGGTCGCCCTGGAGCCGGCGGAAGGCGGGACGCTCGTCCGCTTTTCCGATGGACGCGCGACGCGCTTCGACCTGCTGGTCTGCGCCGACGGTGTCGATTCGACCGCCCGCCGGCTGCTCTTTCCCGAATTGGCGCCGGAGTTTGCGGGCTATGTCGCGGTGCGCGGCCTGATCGACGAGGCCGAAGTGTCCGCCGCCGCGCTGGGCGAGATCTGGGACGACTACCAGAACCATTTGATCCGTTATCTGGTGCCGGGCGGCCACGTCATCATGTATCTGGTTCCGGGCCCCGGCGCCGGCGGCGAGGGCTTGAAGGTCGGCAAGCGCCGGCTCAACTGGGTCTGGTACGTCAACATGACCGCGGCGGAGCTGGCGGCGGCGCAAGTCGACCGCACCGGTGAAACACGACGCTTGTCGATTCCGCCCGGCCTGATGTCGGAGGCGCTGTGGCGGGCGCATTTGGCCCGCGCCAGGCGGCTTTTTCCCGGCCGGTTCATGGCGGTGCTGGAGGCGACGAAGGCGCCGTTCCAGCAGGTCATCCATTCCTTCCTGGCGCCCCGGCTCACCGCGCCCAGCCTGGCCTTGATCGGCGATGCGGCGCATCTCTGCCGCCCACATGTCGGCTCCGGCTCGTCCCTTGCGATCCAGGATGCGGTGGCACTGGCCCGCGCGGTCGCTGCCGCCGGCGGCGATGTCGCGGCGGCGCTGCGGGCCTTCGAGGCCGAGCGCTTGCCCCTGGTTTCCGCCATGGTCCGCCTGTCGATCCGCATGGGCGAGGCGCACCAGGGGCGGGAGATCGAGTGGACCGACAAGGACCAGGCGTGGATCGCACGCTGGTGGCAGGCCATGATGGCCGACGATCAGATTTATTTCAGCGCCCGCGAGGGCGGGGAAGACAGCGCCCGCGAGGGCGGGGGAGAGAAGGCCCGGGAGGGCGGGGAGGACGCATGAAATTCGGTGGCATGGTGGCGACCAAGATCGACGATTGGCAGATTTTTCCCGAGCTTGAGGCGCTCGGCTACGACCGCGGCTGGGTGCCGGACAGCCAGATGATTTGGTCCGATGCTTACGCGACCATGGCGCTCGCCGCCTGGCATACCTCGACCATCCATCTCGGCACCGGCGTCGCCATCGCCGGGACCCGTTCGGCCCCGGTGACCGCGCATTCGATCGCCTCGATCAACCGGCTGGCGCCGGGCCGGGTCTTCCTCGGCATCGGCACCGGGCATACGGCGATGCGGCTGATGGGCGCGCGGCCGATGAAGGCGGCGGCGTTTCGCGAGTACCTCCGTGTCGTGCGCGCCCTGCTGGCGGGCGAAGAAGTCGACTACAGCCCGGACGGCGGCGAAGCCCGCCCCATCCGCTTTCTCGACCGCGAGCTCGCCTGCGTCGACACCGACCGGCCGGTGCCGATCTATGTCGGCGCCAACGGGCCGAAGGCCCTGCGCGCGGCGGGGGCTTACGGCGACGGCCGGATCTGCGCCGGCAACGAGCCGCTGGGCGTGCTGGCCCGCAATCTCGACATCGCGAAGACCGGCGCCGAAGAGGTTGGCCGCCCCTGGCCGGCGGATTACCACACCGCCACCCTGACCTTCGCCTGCGTGCTTCGCCCGGGCGAAGATCTCGCCTCGGACCGGGTCGTCGACGAGACGGCCTCGGCCGTCGTCTCGACCCTGCATTACTGGCACGAACTTTACAGCGAGTGGGGCCGCGACGACTTCGTGCCCGACCGGGTCGGCGACCTGTGGCGCGACTACAAGGCCTATGTCGAGGCCGAAATGCCGGCCGAACGCCGCCACCTGCTGCTGCACCGCGGCCACTGCGCCTTCTGCCCGCCGGAGGAACGCCGCTTCGTCACCCCGGACCTGATCCGCGTCGCCGGCGGTCTGGTCGGCACGCGCGACGAAATCCTCGAACGCCTCGATCAGTTGGCCGGCGCCGGCCTGAAAGAGGTCACGTTACTGCCGCCCCGCGCGGCGATGCGCGAAAACTTCCGCGACTTCGCACAGCAGATCATCGAGCCCTATCGCCAGGCGGCCTGAACGCCTTGCTGCTACATCGCGACAACTTGCGTTGTTGTAGCCTTGGCCGTCGCGATCTCGTCGGCGATCCGGCGGCTCTGACGTGCTGTCCCTTGCACCGGAAATGTGCACCACTCAAAGTCGCGAAAGTCCGCAGTTTCGAAGACTGATGCATATATTACGAGTTATGCACCAGTGAGCCGGAATCTGACAGATGGCCTAGCAGCCTGTCGGACTCGGGCATGCAAGGATTGGTAAGATTGGCTTGGCGGGCGTCGATGTCATGGATTTACCCCCATGAAGTTGCGAACGCGGGTTGGCCCGCCCGTTCAGGCGTGGCTGAGGACGAACATCCGCTTGATGTTCCAGGAGAGCGTGGCCAAGGTCCATTCCCCCTTCGCCTTGTCGAGGCCGCGCAGGCTGAACTGACGCAAGCCCATCACCGATTTGATGATGCCGAACACCGGCTCCGGCGTCTGCTTGCGAAGCGCGTAGAGCGCCCGGCCCTCGGGTGTGGCCAGGCGATGGCACATCGCCTCGAGCGGCGTCGGATCCTCGGGCGCTGGCGGCGCCTCGGCGAAGCGGTCCCGCCAGGAAAGATGGTGGTGCTCCCGGCCGAGCGCGATCAGCGGCGCGATCTCCGCTTCCCCGCAGGCCTCGACGTTGGCCTGGCTGAAGTAGCCGCTGTCCGCCAACAGGGTCTCGACCTCGCCAAGCCCGTCCGGCAGGCCGGCGAGTGCTTCGAGCGTCGGTTCGATCTGCTGCTTGTCGTTCGCCGCCTGCACCACGTCGGCGCTGACCACCAGCAGGCTGCCGGCGGCCACCGCAGCCTGGGCGTTGTAGCACTGCTCGAAGCCGCCGCCGGCCACCGGCATGATGCGCGAGTCCGGGTCCGTCAGGTTGACCTGGTCCTTCGCCCGTGGCCCCGGCTCCGGCGGCTTCGGTGGCCGCCCGCCCGGCTTGCGGCCGGTCCGCGTTTCCTTCGCCTCGCGGGCTGCCAGCTTCTCTTCGTACTCCGCCTGCTCCCGCGCATGACGCTCGGCCGCCCGCGCCTCGATCTCCGCCTTCGCCGCGGCGATCGCCGCCAGCCGGTCCTCGCGCCGTGCCAGCTCCTCCGGCACGCTCATGCCGTCGGGAACCTCGGACCGGTCCGCCGCTTCCGCCAACGCCATCAACTCCGCCACCTCGGCCCGCAGCCGGGCTTCGATCTCGCCCGCACGCTGCCACGACAGGGCGCTGTGCCGGCTCGCGTCGGCATGGATCTTCGTCCCGTCCAGCGCCACCGTGCCCAGTTGCAGCATGCCGGCCTGCCGCGCCAGCAGCAGAACCTGCACGAACAGCCCCTCGATCAGCGGCAGGAAGCGACGGCGGAACGTGGCGATCGTGTCGTGGTCGGGGTGGTCGTTTGCCGCGATGAAGCGGAAGGCCACCGAATCATAGCTCGCCCGCTCCAGCTTCCGGCTGGAATGCACCCCCGTCGCGTAGCCGTAGATCAGCAGGCCCAGCAGGACGCTCGGGTGATGCGCCGCCGAGCCCGAACCACGATAGGCCTTCACGAACGCAGAGAGATCCAGCTGCTCCAGCACATCGACCACGAAGCGCGCCAGATGACGATCAGGCAGCCATTCGTCCACCGAAGGCGGCAGAAGATAGCTGGTCTCCCGGTCAACCTGTCGAAAGTTGCTCATCACAAAATCACCGCGCAGGAGAGAATCAGACCGTGACAGTGAATCTCATCTCGAAACTCGGCTCAAGTCCGACAGGCTGCTAGAGAAGTGTCACCTGCCGGAGGGCTCGACGGATCAGGAATCGGCGATCGGCCGTCAGGGGCGAGGCCGGAAATCTGACGGACTTGGGAATTCTGTCGGATCGATCCATGGAACCAGGCCAATCGGCACACGTTCTTGAGGGGTACTGACTAGGTTCAGATAGATGTGAGACGCGCCTCTGGCGGCAGAGGCGGGGATCTCCGAAGCTGTGAGTTGCGAGACCAACAGCTTGAAGGAGATCCCCATGCAGGTTTTTGGCCTGCCCCGACATGTTATCAGGGGTTGGAGGACGGCGTCGCGTCTGAACGCGGAGCCCGACACTAAATGCGTAGCGTTCAGACGCGACGCCGTCCGGCGTTGGCATCGGGCCCGGCGTGACGGCTTGACGGCCGAGGCGGCGGCCCAGGCGGTGGGCGTGCCGCGTAGCACGCTCTATCGCTGGGACGAGCGGTTGGAGCCGCGCTCGCGCGCGCCTCGCCGCCGTCGTCGCCGAGAGTGGTCGAGTGCGGTGCTGCGTCGGCTTGAACGGCTGCGCCGCGACTTCCCGATGTGGGGCAAGGCCAAGCTCGGACCGCTGCTGCGCCGAGAGGGCTTCACCTTGTCGGACAGCACCGTTGGTCGCATGCTCGCCCATCTGGTCGCGCGCGGCGTCGTTGTGCCGGTGCCCGTGGCGCGACGACGCGCCAAGGGCAAGAGAGCCAAGCGCCCACACGCCAAGCGTTTGCCGAAGGGGATGAAGGCAACGGCCCCCGGCGATCTGGTCCAGCTCGACACCTTGAGCATCACGCCGGCCGGCGAGCGCACGGTCAAGCAGTTCACCGCCTACGATCCCGTCAGCCGCTTCACCTGTGCCAAGGCCTTCCGCAGAGCGACCGCCAGGAACGCCGAGAGCTTCCTCGACAAACTCGTGGCCGACCTGCCCTTCCCCGTGAAGGCCATCCAGGTCGACGGTGGATCCGAGTTCATGGCCGAGTTCGAGGCCGCCTGCGAGAGCCGAAAGATCCCCGTCTATGTCTTGCCGCCGAGGACGCCGCAGCTCAATGGCGGCGTCGAGCGAGCCAACGGCGCATGGCGCTACGAGTTCTACGCCTGCCATGACATCGAGGACCAGCTCGACAAACTAAACCCACAGATCGACAAGTTCGCCAACATCTACAACACCTTCAGGCCTCATGGAGCCTTGAAAGGCAAAACCCCCGAGGAGTACCTTCGACAGATCACAGCCAAGAAGACCTCGTCGTCTCATATGTAGTGAACCTGGACAGGTACTCGACTTGTCGCACGCGCTTCGCTAATCTCCGAGCGGCATAGTTATGGGGCAGTTCATGTACGGTCTACCTATCGACGTTGCCAAAGTGTACTATGTCTGACGTTTCATTGGCTGCGGTTCTCGAAGAATTGCGAGCGCGTGAACCGATTTTCCACCGCCGTGCACATGGTACCAGCCGCAAAGATTTGGAGCGGATGACTGATGAGGAATTCTGGGAGATCGGTGCGAGCGGTCGAGTGTATGAACGAGAGTTTGTGATCTCTAACCTGCTGGAGCGCTATAAGTCACCCGAACCTCATGACTGGCCCTGTAGCAAATTCAGGATTCGTGAATTGGCGAAGAGCCTTTTCCAAGTGAACTACGACCTCACCGAACCGGGACGGTTAACAAAGCGGACAACGATTTGGCGTCGAACTGCAATCGGCTGGGTGGTCGTTTTTCATCAAGGGACGTTAGTTTCCTGACGGCGGCGCATAGGCGACATGATCCGATCACGCTCCAAGAGTCCAAGCAGATAGGGGCATGGCCGCTGCCTTCGATCCCCATCCCCATGCCGGCGGTAACCCGCCGCACATCGCCGTATCACGCAGGCCTCGTCGCGCGGCGCCCGCTGGCCCCGACGGCCCGATATTTCCCGATTGCGTTTTTCCCGGTGAGTTCCTATGTCTCATGGGTCAGCACTATCGACTACGCGGCGCTAGCAGCCTGTCGGACTCGGGCATGCAAGGATTGGTAAAATTGGCTTGGCGGGCGTCGATGTCATGGATTTACCCCCATGAAGTTGCGAACGCGGGTTGGCCCGCCCGTTCAGGCGTGGCTGAGGACGAACATCCGCTTGATGTTCCAGGAGAGCGTGGCCAAGGTCCATTCCCCCTTCGCCTTGTCGAGGCCGCGCAGGCTGAACTGACGCAAGCCCATCACCGATTTGATGATGCCGAACACCGGCTCCGGTGTCTGCTTGCGAAGCGCGTAGAGCGCCCGGCCCTCGGGTGTGGCCAGGCGATGGCACATCGCCTCGAGCGGCGTCGGATCCTCGGGCGCTGGCGGCGCCTCGGCGAAGCGGTCCCGCCAGGAAAGATGGTGGTGCTCCCGGCCGAGCGCGATCAGCGGCGCGATCTCCGCTTCCCCGCAGGCCTCGACGTTGGCCTGGCTGAAGTAGCCGCTGTCCGCCAACAGGGTCTCGACCTCGCCAAGCCCGTCCGGCAGGCCGGCGAGTGCTTCGAGCGTCGGTTCGATCTGCTGCTTGTCGTTCGCCGCCTGCACCACGTCGGCGCTGACCACCAGCAGGCTGCCGGCGGCCACCGCAGCCTGGGCGTTGTAGCACTGCTCGAAGCCGCCGCCGGCCACCGGCATGATGCGCGAGTCCGGGTCCGTCAGGTTGACCTGGTCCTTCGCCCGTGGCCCCGGCTCCGGCGGCTTCGGTGGCCGCCCGCCCGGCTTGCGGCCGGTCCGCGTTTCCTTCGCCTCGCGGGCTGCCAGCTTCTCTTCGTACTCCGCCTGCTCCCGCGCATGACGCTCGGCCGCCCGCGCCTCGATCTCCGCCTTCGCCGCGGCGATCGCCGCCAGCCGGTCCTCGCGCCGTGCCAGCTCCTCCGGCACGCTCATGCCGTCGGGAACCTCGGACCGGTCCGCCGCTTCCGCCAACGCCATCAACTCCGCCACCTCGGCCCGCAGCCGGGCTTCGATCTCGCCCGCACGCTGCCACGACAGGGCGCTGTGCCGGCTCGCGTCGGCATGGATCTTCGTCCCGTCCAGCGCCACCGTGCCCAGTTGCAGCATGCCGGCCTGCCGCGCCAGCAGCAGAACCTGCACGAACAGCCCCTCGATCAGCGGCAGGAAGCGACGGCGGAACGTGGCGATCGTGTCGTGGTCGGGGTGGTCGTTTGCCGCGATGAAGCGGAAGGCCACCGAATCATAGCTCGCCCGCTCCAGCTTCCGGCTGGAATGCACCCCCGTCGCGTAGCCGTAGATCAGCAGGCCCAGCAGGACGCTCGGGTGATGCGCCGCCGAGCCCGAACCACGATAGGCCTTCACGAACGCAGAGAGATCCAGCTGCTCCAGCACATCGACCACGAAGCGCGCCAGATGACGATCAGGCAGCCATTCGTCCACCGAAGGCGGCAGAAGATAGCTGGTCTCCCGGTCAACCTGTCGAAAGTTGCTCATCACAAAATCACCGCGCAGGAGAGAATCAGACCGTGACAGTGAATCTCATCTCGAAACTCGGCTCAAGTCCGACAGGCTGCTAGGTTTGGGTAACGATCAAGGGGAAGACCGCGATGGCCAGGATACTCGTCATTGAGGATGAGACGGATCTCCGCTCGATGCTCCGCGTCTTGCTGGAGAAGAACGGCCACGAGGTCGAGGAGGCGGGCGATGGCGCGGTGGGGTTGCGCCGCCTCAGCGAGGGGACGGACTTCGATCTCGTCATCACCGATGTCCTGATGCCCGAGGAAGACGGCATCGCCGTCATCAAGCAACTCGCCAGCCTGCAGCCGAACGCCCGCAGCCTGGCGATTTCCGGCGGCGGCACCTCGCTGCCGGCCAACTGGTCGTTGAAGATCATGAAAATGTTCGGCGTCGACGCTACCCTGCACAAGCCGTTCGACCATGGTGAGCTGATCCAGGTCGTGGACGATCTGCTGGGCGCCGCGAAAGCGGCCGACTGACGACGTCCAGAACGCCGAAGCGTCCCTATATCAAAGCGAGTATGCGCCCATGAGCGAGGCCGCCCTCTATATGATTCGCCATGGGCACACGACGTGGAACGGCCCGCCGACCCGAATGCAGGGCAATCGGGGCGAGTCGCATCTTTCGCCCCGGGGTCGCGACGAGGCCTTGGCCCTCGGCCCGCGCATGCCGGCGTTCGAGCGCATTATCTCTAGCCCGCTGGCGCGCTGCCTGGAGACGACGGACTGTCTCTTCGCCCGCGCGCCGGACGCCACCGACCCCCGCCTCGCGGAAATCGACGTCGGTCGCTTCTCTGGCCGGCTCGGCGACGAGGTCGCGTCGAGCGATCCCGAGGGCTGGCGCGTCTGGCGGGAGTTGCCACCGGGGGAACGGATCGGCGGCGACGGCGAAACGATCGATGAATTCCAGGCCCGTGTCGTCGCCGCCGTCAAGGATGCACTCGATAGCGTGGCCGCGGGCGAGCGGGTCCTGCTCGTCGCCCACGGCGGCTGCATCCGGGTGACCGACGCCTGGACCAAGGACGTTCCCGTCGCCCCCTTTTCCGTCGGCAGCGTCGCCAACCTCGGCCTGTTCCGGATTGCCCGCGCCGCCGACGGCACGATGTCGATGGTCGGGGTGACGCCGGAAGAGGCGGCCTGACGCCGCCCCCTCCGAGGTCACGGGACGGCGCTACTCCGCCGCGCTGGTCGCCGGTTCCGGAATCAGATGGGCGACCTTGGGCTGCACTTCGTTCATCAGCAGGCCCATGCTCTCGTGCCAGGCCGAAGCCTTGTCCTGATAGTCGAAGCAGAACAGCAGCATCGAGCCGAAGCCACCACAATCCTCGTATACCTTCTCCAACTTCTCCACCACGGTCGCGGGCGAGCCGACGAGCCAATTGTGCTTGGCGCAATATTCCGCCGTCACGTCGCTGTCCGGAACGTCGGGATCGTGCTTGAGGAAATCGAGGAAGCCGAAATTGCCGAGCAACGGCAGGAAATACTCGTTCATCATCCGCCCCATCATCGAGCCGACCGAAAGCTCCCAGGCCTTCTCGTCCGTCTCGGCGACGAAGATCTCGCGCACCAGGCGCCACTCGCGCCGGTCCGGCGTGCGCCCGGAGCGTTTCGCGCCCTCGACGACCGCGTCCCAGTGACTGCTGACATAGGCCGGTGAGAGGTTCAGGCTCTGCGGGATGTAGCCCTTCTCGCCCGCGAGTTTCAGGGTGTCGGAGCCCTTGGAGAGCCCGGCGACGCCGATCGGGGGATGCGGCTTCTGCACCGGATAGAGGTGCGGGCGGAGGAAGCCGAACATTTCCGCCGCCTTGGTCACGTGCCAGAACTCGCCCTTGTGGTCGAACTCCTCCTCGTCGCCCCACAGCCGCAGGATGATGTCCAGGGCCTCGCGGGTCATGTCGCGGTTTACGCCGGACATGCCGTCGACGTTGAACATCGCCCAATCGCTCGGCAGTCCGCTGGCGGCGACGCCGAAGTTGAGCCGGCCCTGGCTCAGGTGGTCCATCATCGCCAGCCGGTTGGCGAGCTCGGCGGGATGGTGGTAGGGCAGCAAGAAGCCGCCCGGGCCGAGGCGGATCTTCTCGGTCTGCCGCAAGCCCTCGATTACCAGCAGGTCGGGCGCCGGATGCGGCTCCCAGGGGGCGGTGTGATGCTCGCCGACCCAACCCTCGGTGAAGCCGAGTTCGTCCGCCCAACGCATGTTCTGCAGGTCGAATTCATGCCCCTCGCGCAGGTCCCGCTCCGGCGGGTGGGACGGCATCGTAAAAAATCCAAAATCCATGATCGCTTCCTCCCGGTTGTTGCCGGCGGTGGCGCCGAAGGCGGCCCGCCCGTCACGGGAATTGTGCTCTGCGGCCCCGCTTGCACGCAAGGGCGCCGCGGGAGCGGAATTGATACAAATAGATCGCCGCGGACCATGGGCACGATGGGCATTGCGCGATAGTCTCCGCGCCGGAGGTATCGGGGATGAATGACGAGGAACCGGCCGACCTGCTGGCGACGGCGCCGAAGGTGATCAACCTGGGGCTGTCGGGCTTCGCGGCGGAGCTTGCAGCGCGCGGCGCCGAGGTGCGGCATGTCGAGTGGAGCCCGCCTGCGGGCGGGGATCCGGATCTCGCCCGGCTGCTGGCGAAGCTCGGCCCATGAACGACGTAGTCGAGGCCGTCGAGGGGGCCAATGCCGAGGCGCTCGCCCGCATGCTGGCGGGCGACCCGGTGCTGGTCGACGTCGTCGGCGCGGGCGAGGCGATCCCCGCGCTCGGCGAAAAGGTGATCGGGCACGCAGGCCCCCCGGTCGCCTGGCGCGAGATGTGCGGGCCGATGCGCGGTGCCGTCGCCGGCATCGCCGTCTTCGAAGGCTGGGCCCGCGACCTGGCCGACGCGGAACAGCGGGCGGCGGCCGGCGATTTCACCTTCCGCCCGAACCACGACTTCGACGCCGTCGGCCCGATGACCGGCATGACGACGCGGAGCCAGCCGCTGCTGGTCGTCGAGAACCGGGCCTTCGGCAACCGGGCCTATTGCACGATCAACGAGGGGCTCGGCAAGGTCATGCGCTTCGGCGGCAACGATGGCGAGGTGCTGGCCCGCCTCGCCTGGCTGCGGACCCGTCTGGGCCCGGCGCTTGGCGCCGCGCTCCGGGACCAGGGCGGCATTCCGCTGAAGGGGCTGGTGGCCCGCGGCCTCACCATGGGCGACGAGATGCACCAACGCAACGTCGGCTGCACCGGCCTGCTGCTGCGCGCCCTGGCGCCGGCCCTGGCGCGGACCTGCCCGGACCGCGAGGCGCTGGCGGAAATCCTGGCCTTCATCGCCGGCAACGACCAGTTCTTCCTCAACGTCGCCATGGTGATGGGCAAGGCGATCATGGATCCGGTGCGCAACATCGACGGCGCCAGCGTCGTCACCGCCATGTGCCGCAACGGCACGGACTTCGCGATCCGGGTTTCCGGCACCGGCGACGATTGGTTCACCGCCCCCGTCGAGATGCCGGAAGGGCTGTATTTCCCGGGCTTCACCGCCGCCGACGCCAACCCCGACATGGGCGATTCGACCATCGTCGAGACCGTCGGCCTCGGCGGCTTCGCCATGGCGGCGGCCCCCGCCGTTGCCGGTTTCGTCGGCGCCGGCAGCGCCTCGGAAGCCGCCCTCACCACCCGGGCGATGAGCGAGATCACCGTCGGCCACAATCCGGAATGGACCATTCCGGCGCTCGACTATCTGGGCGTGCCGAGCGGCATCGACATCCGCCGGGTCCTGGAAACCGGGCTGGCGCCGACCATCAACACCGGCATCGCCCACCGCGAGCCCGGCATCGGCCAGGTCGGCGCCGGCGTGGTGCGCGCGCCCATGGCCTGTTTCGCCGACGCCGCGCGCGCGTTGGGCCACCGCCTGGGGGTGTCATGAGCGTCACCGAGAACCGGGTTCGCCCGGGCGTCTTCATCGATTCCGTCGCCCTGATGCGGATCAGCCGCGACATCGCGGCCCTGCCGGGCATCGAAGACGCCGCCCTGATGATGGGAACGCCCGCCAACCTCGAGATATTGGCCGACGCCGGCTTGCTGGCCGAGGCCGGCGCGGCGGCGCTCGGCGGGGATCTGATCCTCGCGGTCCGCGCCCGGGACCGGGCGGCGGCCGAGGCGGCCCTGGCGGCGGCGGCGGAGTGTCTGGCGGCGCCGGGCGGAAGTTCCGTCGGTGACGCGGGCGCGGGCTGGCAACCGCGCACCCTGCGCGGCGCGGTCGACACCCTGCCCGGGGCCAACCTGGCCCTGATCTCGGTACCGGGCGACTTCGCCGCGGCCGAAGCCTGGAAGGCGCTCCGTCTCGGGCTGCATGTGATGATCTTTTCGGACAACGTCGCGATCGAGGACGAACGGGCGCTGAAGCAGGCCGGGCGCGAACGCGGCCGGCTGGTGATGGGCCCGGATTGCGGCACGGCGATCATCGCCGGAACGCCACTCGCCTTCGCCAACGAGGTGCCGCGCGGCGATGTCGGCATCATCGGCGCTTCGGGCACCGGTATCCAGGAGGTCAGCTGCCTCGTCGCACGGGCCGGCGGCGGCGTCTCCCACGCCATCGGGGTCGGCGGGCGCGATTTCTCGAGCGAGATCGGCGGCATCGCCACCCATATGGCGATCGACGCCCTGGACAACGACCCCGCGACCCGGGAAATCGTCTTGATCTCCAAGCCGCCGGCGGCGGAGTTGCTTCCAGCGCTGGTCGCGCGCATCGCCGCCAGCGAAAAGCGCTTCACCCTCTGCCTGCTCGACGCGGCGCCTATCGCCCTGCCGGAAAACGCTCGCCAGGTCGCGACCCTCGCCGAGGCGGCGGGCCGGCCGCCGGCCTTCGATGCGGCGGCGCAGGCGCCAAAGCCCGGCCCGGGGCGCCGGGGGGCGCGGGGGCTGTTTTGCGGCGGCACGCTCGCCGGCGAGGCCGGCATCCTGTTTCGCCGCGCCGGGCGCGACGACGCGATGATCGATCTCGGCGCCGACGAGCGCACCCGGGGCCGGCCACACCCGATGATCGATCCCGCACCGCGCGACGAATTGCTCGCCGGGGCGCTGGCCGACGGGGATCTGGCCGTCGTGTTGTTGGACTTGATCCTCGGCCATGGCGCCCACGGCGATCCCGCGGGCGGTATCGCGGCAGCACTGGCCGCGGCCAGTGCGGACCGGCCGCATGTCGTCGCCTCGGTAACCGGGACGGACCGGGATCCGCAAAGCCATGCCGCGACCACGGCCCGCTTGGCGGCGGCGGGCGTTCTGCTCGCCCCTTCCAACGCCCAGGCGGCCGAATTGGCGCTCGCCTGCCTCGCCGCCGGTGATGACTGAGGTCGCCGCGGCCGTCGCGCTGCGGGCGACGCGGATCGGCGGGCTCGCCTTCGACCATCTCGGCGCCGGGCTCGCGGGACGGGTGCTCGCCCTCTTCCAACAGAGCTTCTACGTCGAGACCCCACGCGGGCTTGCCTGCATCGGCCACCGGGGCATGCCGGCCGGACCGTTGAACGTCACCACCTCGGCGCCGCCGACGACGGACTGGCGGGCCAGCGGCCTCCGCCTCGGCGCCCGGGTCGCACGCGTCGACATGCGCCTGCGCATCGCGCCCGACCTCACCGTCGACCTCGAGGGTGCCGGGATCTGGCAACCGCCTGCCCCACCCCCAGCGGGCACCGGCGCCGCCGAGACGCTGGCCGCCTATCGCCATCGGCTGGCGCCGGATCCGCGGATGGGACGTGACCTATCGGCCTGGCTCGCCGTCGCCGCCCGGGGCGAGGCCGGTTCGGCCGACCGGGTCGCGGCCGCGCTGGTCGGCCGGGGGCCCGGGCTGACGCCGGCTGGCGACGACGTCCTCGCCGGGGCCCTGGTCGCGCTCTACACGCTCAGGCGGCGCGACCTGGCGGGCCGCCTCTGGCCGCCGGTGCGACGACGATCTCTCCGGGCGGGCAATCCGATCTCGACCGCCCATCTGGCGGCGGCGGCGCGCGGCCAGGCCGCGGCGGCGATCCACCTGGCCATAGCGCGGATCATTGCCGGCGAGGTTCACGATCTGGAAACGGTGGCGGCCGGCATCGAGGCGATCGGCCACAGCTCAGGGCGCGACGCCATGGCCGGCGTGTTGGCGGTGCTCTCTCAGATTTCGACGAAGTCCGAGCAATAGGGGTTGCTCTGACGTTCGTTACCGAAGGTCGACAGCGGCCCGTGGCCCGGCACGAAGGTGGTGTCGTCGCCGAGCGGCCAGAGTTCGGAGCGGATCGCGCGAATGAGCTGCTCGTGATTGCCGCGCGGCAGGTCCGAGCGGCCGACCGAGCCCTTGAACAGAACGTCGCCGACGAAGGCGACGCCGGCGTCGCCCTGATGGAAGACGATGTGGCCGGGCGTATGTCCCGGGCAGTGGCGGACGCCGAAGTGCAATTCGCCGACGGTGACCTCGTCGCCGCCCTCGAGCCAGCGGTCGGGGAGGAAATCACGCACCTGGGAAAAGCCGTATTTGGCGCCCTGTTTCTCCAGGCTCTGGATCAGGAAGGTATCGTCCGGGTGCGGGCCTTCGATCGGTACGCCGTAGGTCTCCGCCATCACGGCGACGGCGCCGGCGTGATCGACGTGACCATGGGTGACCAGGATCTTTTCGATCTCGACCCCATTCTCGCGCACCGCCGCCTCCAAGTGCTCGCCGTCGCCGCCGGGATCGACCAGGGCGCCCCGCATCGTCGTCTCGCACCAGAGCAGCGAGCAGTTCTGTCGAAACGGCGTCACCGGGATCACCATCGCCTTCATTTTCCGACCTCCGATTGAGCGTATGGGCCGCGGCGGTGATACCCCACGGCGTGGCGTTTGACCAGGATCAGTCCTTGCACCCGGGGCCGTGAGTAATATTATTGCGCCGGTGCGGCGATGGAGGGCCGGGAACATGCAGCGGGTGAAGCTGGACGACATCGACCTTCGCATCCTGGCGGAACTTCGGGACGACGGGCGGATTACCAACGTCGAACTCTCGCGCCGGGTCGGCATCTCGGCACCGCCCTGCCTGCGCCGGGTTCGCGCGCTGGAACAGGCCGGCTATATCCGCGGCTATCACGCCGACCTGGCCGCCGATCAGCTGGGTTACGGCCTCTCCGTCTTCGCCCTGGTCGGCCTGCACAGCCAGGCGGAGGCCGATCTCGAGGCGTTCGAGGCCCGGGTCGGCGAATGGCCGCTGGTGCGCGAGTGTCACATGCTGACGGGCGAGGCCGACTTCATCTTGAAGATCATCGCGCCCGACTGGGACGTCTGGCAGCAGTTCCTGAGCAGCGAATTGACGCCCGCGCCCAACGTCGCCAGCGTGAAGACCGCGCCGGTGCTGCGCCGTTCCAAGGCCGCGCCGGGCGTCCCGCTCGACGCCGCCCGACCGCCGGGACGGGACTAGGGACGAGGGACCAAGTGTCGGTGCCGCAGCACTGCGGGTCTCCGCTGGCGGTGGTGACCGGGGGCTGCGGCTTCGTCGGCAAGCCGCTGGTCGCCCTGCTTCTGGAACAGGGGTACCGGGTCCGGGTCCTCGACCCGGCAGCCTCGCCCCTGCTGCCGGCCGCGGCGGAATTCATCCAGGGCTCCATACTCGAGCGCGAACCGCTCGGCGAAACACTTCGCGACGCCGAGTTGCTGTTCCACCTGGCGGCCAATCCGAACCTCTGGGACCGGGACAAGTCGAGCTTCGAGCGGTTGCATCTCGACGGCACCCGCGCGGTGTTGGAGGCCGCGGCGCGGGCCGATGTCCGGCGCATTGTCCATGTCTCGACCGAATCGATCCTCGTCGGCATCGAGCCGCCACCCGGCCCCATCGACGAGACCCGCCGGCTGACCCCGGACCAGGTGCCCGGCCCCTATTGCAAGTCGAAGCTCCGCGCGGAGCAGGCCGCGCTTGCGGCGGCGGCGGACGGCCTGCCCGTCGTGATCGCCAACCCGACCATGCCGATCGGCGCCGGCGACGAGAACCTCACGCCGCCGAGCCGCCTGCTGCTGGATTTTTTGAACGGGCGTCATCCCGCCTTCATGGACTTCACCCTGAATCTGGTCGATGTCGCCAGCCTGGCCCACGGGCTGTGGCTGACGGCGACCCGCGGGCGCCTGGGCGAACGCTATATCCTGGGCGGCGAGAACCTGCGCCTGGCCGACCTGCTGGTCCGCCTGGAGGCGATCAGCGGCCGCACCATGCCACGCCGCCGAGTCCCGCCGATCCTCGCACTGGCCTTTGCCGGCCTGTCGGAAGCCGTGGCCGACCACATCACCCACCGCCCGCCCGCCGCCCCCTTGAGCGGCGTGCGCATCGCCCGCGCGCAACGTCCGTTCGCCATCGACAAGGCGGTGCGCGAACTCGGCTACCGCCCCGCCCCGACCGACCAGGCCCTCGAAGCCGCCCTCCAATGGTTCCGCGAGCAAGGCCTGCTGCACCACGACGACGCCCACTGACCAAATTACCGCGAATGCCACCGCCCAGCGGCGCTCCTCAAAAGGGGTCAGGTCTTGTTTTTTGCCTAATTGCGCATTAAATGATAAATGCAAAAAACAAGACCTGACCCCTTTTGAGCCGATGGACCCCTTTTGAGCCGATGAACCCGCGTCCCCATCGAAATGGTGAGGGGTGATCGGCGTGCGAGGGGGAGGCGGGCGGGTCAGCCGATGTCCATCACCTGGACTTTCACCTGGCGGGTGTCGCCGTCGCGCCAGAGGGTCAGGGCTACCTGGTTGCCGATGCCGGCGGCCTCCAGCCCGGCGGCGAGATCGGCGAGCGTGTGGACCGGGCGGCCGTCGACGGCGACGATGATGTCGCCGAGCGCGCCGCCGCGGCGGTCGACGCCGCGCAGGCCGGCTCCGGCCGCGCTGCCGCCGGGCAGCACGTCCATGATCACGACGCCCTCGACGCCCATGCGGGCGACCTGGGCCTCCGTGGCGACGGTGATGCCGAGGCCGGGCCGCGGCGCCTTGCCGTGGGCGATGATTTCCGGCACCACGCGATTGACGCTGTCCACTGGCACGGCGAAACCGATCCCGGCCGAACTGCCGGTCTCCGAGAGGATCGCCGTATTGACGCCGATCAGGCGGCCGGCACTGTCGAGCAGCGGCCCGCCCGAATTGCCCGGATTGATCGCCGCGTCGGTCTGGATGACGTTGACGATCTCGCGCCCCGTATCCGTCGGCAGGTTGCGGCCGACGGCGCTGACGATCCCGGTGGTGAGCGTGCGCGAAAGTCCGAAAGGATTGCCGATCGCCAGCACCGCCTGGCCGACCTGCAGGTCGTCCGAGGTGCCGACCGGGATCGGGCGCAGGCCGCGCGGCAACTGCTTCAGTTTCAGGACCGCGAGGTCGTAGTCCGGCGCCGCGCCCACCACCTTGGCGGCGATCGCCTCGCCGGTGTCGAGCCGGACGGCGACCCGCGCCGCGTCGCGGACGACGTGGTGGTTGGTTACGACATGGCCGGCGACGTCCCAGATGAAGCCGGAACCGGTGCCGCCGCGCTCCGCGCCGGCCAGCACGGCGGCCCGACCGGTCTCCGTGTAGATATAGGCGACGGACGGAGCGAGGCGCTCGAAGATCTCGACGTTCTGTCGCTCGAAATCGGCCAGCGAGCCGCGTGCCGTCACCGCGCGCGGCTGGTCCAATGTCAACAAGAGGTCACGGAACAGCCGCTCGCCGACGACGATGGCGACCAGGGCCACGACCGCCAGCAACACCCAATGCCCCATCGGTCGTCTCATCGCGTCGCCTTCCTCCCCTGCGTCCGCCCCTCGGAATGCCCGTCGCCACCCGCGCGAGGGCTGGCGTCAGTAATAGACCCCGGGGGTCGAACCGCCGTCGATTGCGATGGCCTCGCCCGTGATCGCACCGGCCAGCGGTGAGGCGAGAAACAGCACCATCGGTGCGATATCCTGCGGCACCACCAGGCGACCGATCGGGAAGTCGGCGACGAAGCTGGCTTCCGCCGCGGCCAGGTCGACGCCGAGTTGCTTGGCGCGGGCCTCCAGGCGGGAGGGATAGCGATCGGTCTTGGTGAAGGGCGGATGTACGACGTTCACGGTGATATTCTCCGCCGCCACGTCGAGTGCCAGGTGCTTGGCGAAATTGGTGAGGGCGGCGTTGCCGAGACCGCTGGTGAGCGAGCCCGCCGCCGCCCGCCGGGCCGCCCCGCCGCCGATCAGGACCATGCGACCGCCGCCCGCCCGGCGCATCCAGGGCAAGGCCTGCCGGCAACAACGCATGTAGGCGAGCGTCTTGCCGTTCAAACGCTCCATCAGCTGCTCGTCGCTCAGGCTTTCGAAGGGGCCGCCGATGGCGGTCGAGGCGTTGTTGACCAGCACGTCGAGGCCACCGAAGACCGCCGCCGTCTCGTCCACGGCGCGCGCGCAGCCCTCGGCGGTGAAAAGGTCTGCGCGGATCGCATGGGCCCGCACACCGAGCGCTTCGAGGTCGCTGGCCGTCGCCGCGAGCGCCGCCTCGTCCCGCCCGACGATGGCGACGTTCGCCCCCTCCCGGGCGAAGGCGAGGGCGATTTCACGCCCGATGCCGCGATTGCCCCCGGTGACGACGACGGATTTTCCCTCCAGCGCGAGATCCATGGCGGTTGTCCTTCGGCTCCGGTCACAAACGAACGGCGGCGAGCCGAGGCCCGCCGCCGTAGTTTACCCGATGCGGGATCGTCGGTCATCGCGAACGCAGTTTGGGGTCCAGCACGTCGCGCACTGCGTCGCCGAAGAGGTTGAAGGCGAAGACCGCGAAGGTGATCGCGAGGCCCGGGAACACGGCCGCCCAGGGGGCGCTCTCGGCATATTCCTCGGCGCCGCCCTGCAGCATCAGGCCCCAGGCCGGGATCGGCTCTTGCACGCCGAGGCCGAGATAGGAGAGCGAAGCCTCGGCCAGAATGGCCTGGCCGACGAAGGAGGTGAACATGATCAGGAACGGCGCCATGACGTTCGGTGACATGTGGCGCAGGATGATTCGACCATGGCTGTAGCCGAGCGCGCGCGCCGCGTCGACATAGGGAATTTCGCGGATCGACAAGGCGCTGGACCGCACCACCCGGGCGCACTGCGGTATCATCGGCAGCATGATGGCGATGATCACGTTCTGCAGGCCGGTGCCAAGAACGGAGACCACGGCGAGGGCCATGATGATCGACGGGAAGGCGAGGAAAATATCCATCACCCGCTGGAAGATCAGGTCGATCTTGCCGCCGAAGTAGGCGCTGCCGACGCCGAGCATCAGGCCGATGACCGAGCCGAAGAAGGCGGCGAAGAAGCCGACCAGCATCGCCGTACGGGCGCCGTAGATGATACGGGTCCAGATGTCGCGGCCGAAGTTATCGGTGCCGAGGAGGAACTCCCAGCTCGGCGCCTCCAGCATGTGCTCGAACATCTGCTCTTCGGGATTGATACTGGTCAGCACCTCGGCGCCGAAAGCCATCACCGTCATGATCGCAATGAACAGCAGGCCCGCCGCGCCAAGCGGCTGGCGCCGGACCAAATTCCAGCACCGGACGATGAGAGAATCCCGCTCCGGCAGGGCTTCGATGTCGGGGGAGCCTAAGTTTTCGGTTGTCACGGTCATGATCGTGCTCTCCTAGGCGTAACGAATGCGGGGATCGAGCCAGGCATAGAGAACGTCGACGACGAGGTTTGCCAAGACGAAGATCAACGCGACCAGCATGACCAACTGCTGGGTCATGTTGAAGTCGAGGTTCAACACCGAATCGACGAACAGCTTGCCGAGGCCGTTCAAATTGAACACCTGCTCCGTCACCACCAGGCCGCCGATCAGGAAGGCGAACTCGATGCCGACGATGGTCACGACCGGCAACAGGGCGTTCTTCAGGGCGTGCTGGTTGACGATGACCTTCTCCAACAGCCCCTTGGCCCGGGCGGTCCGAACATAGTCCTCGCGCAGCACCTCCAGCAGGGAGGAGCGGGTCATCCGGGTTATGACCGCCGAATAGCGATAGCCGGTGGCGAGCGCAGGCCAGATCAGCTGCGTCATGTTGCCGATGGGGTCCTCGAATGGCGAGACATAATCCAAGGGTGGCATCCAGCCGGTATAGATCAACATCCCCAGGATCATCAGCATGCCGAGCCAGAAGGACGGCATGGCGATGCCGGCGATCGAAAAGGTCCGGACGGCGTAATCTATCCAGGTGTCCTGTTTGACCGCCGATATGGTACCGAGCGGCACCGCGATAATGACCGAAATGATGGTCGCCATAATGGCGATCTGCAGTGAAAGTTGGAAACGAAGTCCGATTTCCTCCGACACGGCGCGCCCGGTCCACATGGACTTGCCGAGATCGAAGGTGAAATAGCCCGAAATGAAGCGGCCGAACTGAACATAGGTCGGATCGTTCAGCCCGAGATCGTCTTGACAGATCTTGATCGCCTCGGGATCGGCGAAAAGGCCGGTACCCGCCAGGCGAATTTCACAGACGTCGCCCGGGACGAGGCGCAAGACGAAGAAGACAAGGACCGCAGCCCCCAGCAATGTGGGAATCATCAGGAGAATGCGGTTGATGATGTATTTGTACATCGACTGAGATCCCTTTGACCGTCATCTTCATCCGACCGTCCGCCCCCACCGGCGCGTTGCCGGCGGGGGCGTCCGTTACGTCGTGGCGTCGAAACCGCCTACTTGTCCAACCAGACGTTGTCGAGATGCTGGTTCAAGTAGTGGCTCGGTGCGATCTTCCAGCCCTTCACGTAGGAACGGTGAGGGTTGATCTTGTACCACCACAGAACCATCGCTCCATACACTTTTTCGTGCATGGCCCGGTTCTCGAACTTGCGCATCAGCACACGCTGCTTGGCCGGATCCGGTTCCTTGTTCATCGCCTTGAAGGTTTCTTCCAGCTCTTCGTCCTTGCAGTAGGTGTAGTTGTTCGAGGCACTGCAAAGCCAACCGGAAACGTCGGCGAGCGGGTTGATGACCGACTGGCAATTGGCGAAGACGCCGACATCGTAGTCTTTCGACTTGCGATAGACGTCGTACCACTGGCCGGTCGAGACCGCCTTCTGGGTCACCTTGACACCGATCCGGCGCCACTGGTCGATCAGCCAGGTGCCGACGAGCTTGTAGGGCTGGTCGACGGCACGATTGTGCAGATCGAAGGTGAGGTTCTCGACGCCGGCTTCCTTGAGCAGACGCTTGGCCTCGGCCCGCGAAGCCTCAATGTCCTTGCCGAAGCCGGAAATCTTGGTCAGCTCCTCTTCCGTCGCCGCCAACGGGCTGCCCGGGTAGACGATGCCGCCAACCGATTTCACGATGGCAATCTTGGACAGGTACTTGGCGCCGGTCCAGCGATCGATCGCCATCGTCAACGCCCGACGCACGCGGACGTCGTCGAACGGCTTGCGCTCGTTGTTGAAGACGAAGGTACTGGCGCAGTTCCAATCGCCCTGCTGCACCGTGAGGTCGTCGCCCAGCGCCTTCTTCAGGTCGTCGCGCGCCTTCGGCGGGAAGCCGCGGAACTCGATCGCCGCGCGGTCGCCGCGAATGGCCTGAATGCGGACCGCCATCTTCGGCGCGGAAATCGCCTTGTAGCCGTCGAGATAGGGCTTGCCCTCGTGGTGATAGTCGGGATTGCGGGTGCCCTCGACGAACGCGCCCGGCTGATGCTGCTTGAAGGTGTACGCACCGGTGCCGTTAACGTTGGTCTTGTGCCAACTGTAGCCCTTCTCGTCCAGGTCCTTCTTCGAATAGACGAAGTTGAAGGGCGAGGCGAGCGCGGGAATAAAGGCACCCGACGGGAACTTCAGCTTGAACACGACGGTGTCGGCATCGGGCGCCGTAACCGAGTCGATCATCGAATAGAACGCCTTGCGCGTGCTGGGCACGCCCTGGGGCGGGAAGACGATCTTGTCGTAGGTCGCCTTGACGTCGGCGGAGGTCAGCGGGGTGCCGTCATGGAACTTGACGCCCTGCTTGATCTTAAAGGTGAACTTGGTGCCGCCGTCCGTTCCCTTGGGCACGTCGCCGACACAGAGGTCACAGACGAAGTCCGTGGCCGAGGACGGGTTCTCGGGATTGATACGGATCAGCAGGCTGTAGAACGGCCGGATCGGATGGATCATGCCGAAGGTGCTCTCCTGATGGCCGTCGTAAGAGGGAATCTTACTGGCCACCACGAACTCGAGCACGCCACCCTTCTTCGGTGTCGCGGCCAAGGCGCCAACGGCGAAGCCGGCCCCCACCGCGAGACCGACGCCGAGCGTCGCGGCTCTCGCCATTATACGCTTCATGTGGTTTCTCCTTCTCCCTGTTCCGGGCACTTGACGTCCCGGACCACACCCCCGAACCGACCCCTGTCGGCCCTTGGATTCTTATCGGTGCAGGTCGACCCCGGCGCGACCACAGTCGCCCCGTCTCAGGCCTCGCTGCACGCAACCCAGTGCCCCGGCTCCAGCTCGCGAAGCTCGGGCACGCTCATACTGCATCCATCGACCGCCTTGGGGCAACGGGGATGAAACACGCAACCGCTCGGCGGATTGATCGGGCTCGGCACTTCGCCCTTGACCGTCTGGTGCGCCCGCGCCGACTCGATCTCCGGATCCGGCACCGGCACCGCGGCCAGCAGCGCCTGGGTGTAGGGGTGCAGCGGATTGTCGAAGACCTGGTCCGCCGGCGCCAGCTCGACGATCTTGCCGAGATACATGACGGCAACCCGGTGGCAGAGGTGGCGCACCACGCTCAGGTCATGGGCGATGAAGAGATAGGTCAGGTTGAACTGCTCGCGCAGGTCTTCCAGCAGGTTGATCACCTGGGCCTGGATCGAGACGTCCAGGGCCGAGACCGCCTCGTCGCAGATGATGAATTCCGGCTGCAGGGCCAACGCCCGGGCGATGCCGACGCGTTGGCGCTGGCCGCCCGACATTTCGTGCGGGTAGCGATCGGCCATCGCCGGATTCAGGCCGCAGACGTGCAACAGCTCCGCCACCCGTTCCCGCCGCTTGTCGGCATCGGGCAACAGGCCGTGCACCTTCATCGGCTCGCCGATGATGTCGCCGACCTTCATGCGGGGATTGAGCGAGGAATAGGGATCCTGGAAGATCACCTGGATCCGCTCGCGCATCTTGTTGAGCTCGGCCCGGCTGAGGTTGGCCATGTCGACGCCGCCGAACAGGATCTCGCCGGACGACGGCGGATCCAGGCGCAGGATGCATCGCCCGGTGGTCGACTTGCCGCATCCCGACTCGCCCACCAGACCCAGCGTTTCGCCCCGGTGAACCTCGAAACTGACGCCGTCGACCGCCTTCACCTCGGCCACCGTGCGCTTGATCATCATGCCCTCGGTGACGGGAAAGTACTTCCTCAGGTTCCTGACCGTCAGCAGGACCTCGTCGCTCAACCCGCTCTCGGCGCTGCCGGCATCGGCATCGACACTCATGTCGTGTTCCTCAAACTGTCCGCCACGGCCTCCTTGTTGAAGCAGGCGGTGATATGACCCTCGTCGACCGCCTCGAGCCCGGGGATCGCGCCGGCGCATTGCTCCGTCGCGAAGGTACAACGCGGCCGGAAGGCGCAGCCACCGTCGAGCCGGGTGAGATCGGGCGGCTGTCCCTCGATCGGGATCAACCGGGTGCCGCGCGGCTGGTCGAGCCGGGGCACGGACCGCAACAGGCCCAGCGTGTAGGGATGGTGCGGGCGATGGTAGATGTCCATCGCCGAGCCGCTCTCGATCACCTTGCCCGCATACATGACGTTGACGCGGTCGGCATAGCGGGCGACGACACCGAGGTTGTGGGTGATGACGATCAGCGCCACGCCCATCTGCTTGGTGAGTTCGCGCATCAGCTCCAGGATTTGTGCCTGGATGGTGACGTCGAGGGCCGTGGTCGGCTCGTCGGCGATGATCAGCTTCGGCTCGCAGGCGAGCGCCATGGCGATCATCACCCGCTGGCGCATGCCGCCGCTCAAGTGATGGGGATACTGCGCCAGGCGCCGATCCGAGTCACCGATGCCGACGAGGCGCAGCAGCTCGCGCGCCCGGTCCATCGACTCGTCCTGTGTCGAGCCCAGATGATGCATCAGCGTTTCCGTCAGCTGGCGACCGATCGTCAGCACCGGATTGAGGCTGGTCATCGGCTCCTGGAACACCATGCCGATGTCGCGGCCCCGGATGCTGCGGATCTCCTGATCCGTCATATCCAGCAGGTTCTTACCCATGAAGCGGATTTCGCCACCGACGATCTCGCCCGGCGGGTTTGGGATCAACCGCAGAATGGACAGCGCGCTCACGGACTTGCCGCAACCGCTCTCCCCGACCACGGCGACCGTCTCGCCTTCGTCGACGTTGTAGGAAATACCGTCGACCGCCTGCACCGTTCCCTGTTGCGTAAAGAACTGGGTCCGCAGGTTTTCAATTTCCAACAGGTGCGCCACGTGCCTCCCCGACCGGGCCTTACGCCCGGTACCCCATTTATTACCGCCCCCCAAATGGACCGGGGGAACCTAGTGTTGGCCCCCGGGGTTGTCAATCGGTCTGAAAGGCACCATTTGCCGCCGTCGATCGAACCAGGCCGATGCGCCGGATCTCCCGGGCCAGCTTGCGTTTCATGGCCTCCGCGAAGTCCTCGAAGCCGGACGCGCTTTCGACGAAAGCGGCGGGCCCGCCGACCACATATTCGCCATAGTAGACATCCAGGTCCGGAACTTCGTTACGGATGGCGAGACCGTTCACCGTCAACCCGGCCGCGAGCGCCGCATCCCGCGCCCAGGCCGGATCGATGCCTCGGTTGGCTCGACCATCGCCCGACACGTCGATGACGGACCGCCGGCCGACGAAGCGATTGCCGTCGATCAGCGCCGCGCCATGCCGGATGGCGTCCCCGATCGCCGTGCCGCCGCGCGAACGCAGCCGGGGCGCCTGGTCGACGGCGTCGGCGAAAGCCTCCGCCCCGGCCCGGTCGACGAGCCGGCGCCAGTCGACCACCAGACGGCGCTCCCCTTCGCCCGCCCACATCAGCAGCGCCATGGCGACGCCGTCGGGCGCCAGGCTTTGAATAGCGGCGATGACGGTGGGCGCGCGCAAGGCCTGCGCGAGTCCGCGCATCTGCAATATGTACTCCTGACGGTTTATCGAGGGCGAGACGTCGACCGCCAGCAAAAGTTCGAGGTCCACGGGCTCCGCCCGGGCCGCCGGCCCCGGAAACCACAGCGCGAATCCGGCAAGGACGACAGCGGCGATCTGCCGGCGTATCATGTCGTCGAGGCGGTTTTTCATGTTGACGCCTCTCGCGGCTCGGCGGCAGACTCGTTCCATAGCGCGCCACCGGGCATGACCCACCCCACCGGCCCAACCTCTGCGGCAAGTGGGGCGCAATTATGGCCCGCCCCGCACGCGACGAAAGGTCGAGCGATGCGATTACTGCTGTCGGCACTCTGCATTGCCCTCGCGGTCCCCGTCTGCGCCGCCGCGGCCGCACCGCAGATCCTCGCCCTCGTGGCGACGCCGGTACCGGTACCCTTGCGTTGCGACGATACCGGCTGCCGGGCCGAACTGACCAGCTTCTGCCTGCAGGAAGATCGCGTCTCGCCCCGTCCGGGTACCCGCTATCACTTGGCGGGGGGAAGCACGGCGAGGCTCCATCTTCGCTTCGCCGATGGCCGACGGCAGCGCCGGGCACTCGACGACACGGCGGTTTTCCGGGCGCGGCGTTCTTTCTCCGCCGTCGACATTCACCTGCCGGCGCTACCGGCGGGCGTGGTGGCGATCACCCTCGACGTCGGCGACAAGGCGACCCTGGTCCCGGCGGGCGAGGACGACGCGGCCGCCCTCGCGCAGGCCCGCGGGCCGTTCCGCGCCATAGGTTCCGAAATCGTGGAAACACCCGCGAGCCTCGCCGCGCTCGGTGCCATGGGCGCGTTGATCAACGCCCTCGCCACGCCGGGCGGTCCGACGATCGCCGCGCGGATCTGGGCCGGCGCGGTGGCCGAGCCGTTCGCCGCCGCCGACAGGCAAGGGCTGGCGCGGGCGCGCGCCGCCTTCGACGATTGCACCTCGACCATGGCACGGGCCAACGGCGAAGCCGCACGGGTCTGCCTGCGGCTGCGCCACGACGCTATGGTCGACGCCTTGACACACGACTATTGGGCCGCCGTTCGCACCGGCAGCTGACCGCGATAGAAAAGCGACACAGAAGAGGAGCCTTGCCATGGCCATCGCCGCCGTCGACAGCAACCAGATCCCCTACTACGAGATCCCGCGCGAGTTGCGCCAGGCCATCCGATCGGGCGAGTTCACGCATTATACGGTCGGTCAGGTGCCGGGCTGGGTGCACACCAACATCTGCATCCTGCCCAAGGAGTACGCCTACGAGTTCCAGACCTTCTGCCGCCGCAACCCGCGGCCCTGTCCGCTGCTGGCGATGTCGGAGCCGGGCGATCCCATGCTGCCGGAGCTGGGCGAGGACATCGACATCCGCACCGACGTGCCGCAGTACCGGGTCTTCCGCGACGGCGAGTTCTCGGAGGACGTCACCGACATCAGCCATCTTTGGCAAGACGATATGGTGGCCTTCGCCATGGGCTGCTCGCTCTCCTTCGAGGAGGCGCTGATGGAGGCGGGACTGCCGTTGCGCCACTTCGACACCCGCGAGGACGTGCCGATCTATCTCACCAACATCGACTGCGAGCCGGCCGGCCGGTTCACCGGCAAGTTGGTCGTCTCCATGCGGCCCTTCAAGCCGGCCGACGCGATCCGCGCGATCCAGGTGACGACGCGCTTTCCCGGCGTGCACGGCGCACCGGTGCACATCGGCCGCCCGGACCTGATCGGCATCGAGGACATCAACCAGTCCTGGCAATGCGGCGAGGCCGACGTGCGCGAGGACGAGATCCCGGTGTTCTGGGCCTGCGGCGTCACCCCGCAAGCGGTGGTCGAGCATGCCCGCCCCCCGATCTGCATCACCCACAGGCCCGCCCACATGCTGGTCACCGACAAGCGCAACGCGGAGCTCGCCGCGCTATGAGCCTGGCGGTGGAAACGACCGCGGCGCTGGATGTTCGCCCGCTCGCCGGCACGCTGGGCGCCGAAGTGCTGGGCATCGATCTGTCGAGCCCGCCCGATGCCACGCAAGCCGAGGCGATTCGCGCCGCGATGCGCGATCACAAAGTCATCGTGTTCCGCGATCAGACCATCGACCGGGCGGCGCAGAAGGATCTAACGCGCGTCTTCGGGCCGCTGCTGCGCGTTCCCTTCGTCGAGCCGATGGCCGACGATGCGGACGTCATCGCCGTCTTGAAAGAAGCGGACGAGGCGAACGTCTCGAATTTCGGCGGCGCCTGGCATTCGGATTTCAGCTGCCTGGAGGCGCCGCCCGCCATTTCGGTACTGCATGCGCTGGAGTTGCCGCCGCTCGGCGGCGATACGCTCTGGTGCGACATGGCCGCCGCACACGAGGCACTCTCGCCCGGCTACCGCGCCATGCTGGCGGGGCTCAGCGGCAATCACACGGGTCGGCCCTACGGCACCAAGGCGGCGCTGAAGGTGCCCAACCCCAGTCGTTCCATCAAGATGAAGCGCAACGATCCCGCCGCCGACCTCGACAGTGTGCACCCGGTCGTCCGCCTCGACCCGGAAACCGGGGAGAAATCGCTCTACGTCAATCCGGTGTACACCAGCCACCTCTCGGGCCTCAGCCGGGAGGAAAGCCGTCCCATCCTGCGCTTCCTGCAGGAGCATGCGACCCGGCCGGAATTCACCTACCGTCACCGCTGGCGCCCCGGCGACGTGGTCTGCTGGGACAACCGGCGCACCATGCATCTCGCGCTCAACGACTATGACGGTTACCGCCGGCTGCTGCACCGCACCACCGCGGCGGGCGAGGTGCCTATCGCGGCGGCGTGATGCGACGATTCCGCCCGCCTGGACGTCTTGCACGCCCCGCGAGGCCATGCTAGATAGCCCGCGCGCTGCCGGAGGGGCGGCGGGCTGTCCATCTCGACTTTGTTTTCGACTGAAAAAACAACGGTTTAGATAAATCCGGCGGAATGACCCGGCGGACGGCCGAGAACGACTAAGTGGGGGCTTCGCCACGTGGCAGCCGAGACGACCCTGGTATCCGACATCGCCGCGCGCTATGCGACGGCCTTGTTCGAGTTGGCGCGCGAACAGGATGCGCTCGACGCGGTCGAGCGGGACCTGGCGACCATCCGTGCCGCTCTCGCGGAAAGCGACGACCTGCGCAACGTCGTGCGCAACCCGATATTCGGCCGGGCGACACAAAGTGCGGCGATGGCCGCGGTGCTCGAGAAGATGGGCGTCGGCGCGCTGGTCGCCAATTTCATCGGCGTCGTCACGACCAACCGGCGGCTCTTCGCCCTCGACGGCATGGCGCTCGGCTTTCAACGCCAGCTGGCCCTTCATCGCGGCGAGGTCGCGGCCGAAGTGACCAGCGCACATGCCTTGAGCCCGGCCCAGCGCGACGGCATCGCCACCGAACTGAAGGCCGCCATGCGCACCGACGTCTCCCTGGAGGAGCGCGTCGATCCCGACATCCTGGGCGGTCTCGTCGTGCGCATCGGTTCGCGCATGATCGACACCTCCCTCGCGACCAAACTACGCAATCTCAGATTCGCTATGAAAGGGGCTGAGTGATGGAACTCCGCGCCGCCGAAATTTCGGCCATCCTGAAGGATCAGATCGCCAACTTCGGCACCGAGGCGGAAGTCTCGGAAGTCGGTCAGGTGCTCTCCGTCGGCGACGGCATCGCCCGCGTCTACGGCCTCGACAACGTGCAGGCCGGTGAGATGGTCGAGTTCACGGGCGGCATCAAGGGGATGGCGCTGAACCTGGAGACCGACAACGTCGGCGTCGTGATCTTCGGCAGCGACCAGAACATCAAGGAAGGCGAGACGGTCAAGCGCACGGGCGACATCGTCGACGTGCCCGTCGGCAAGGGCCTGTTGGGCCGCGTCGTCGACGCGCTCGGCAATCCGATCGACGGCAAGGGCCCGATCGAGGCGACGGAACGCCGCCTGGTCGAGGTCAAGGCGCCGGGCATCATCCCGCGCAAGTCGGTGCACGAGCCGATGCAGACCGGCCTGAAGGCGCTCGACGCCCTGGTCCCGGTCGGCCGCGGCCAGCGCGAGCTGGTGATCGGCGACCGCCAGACTGGCAAGACCGCGGTGGCGATCGACACCATCATCAACCAGAAGGCGATCAACGACAGCGCCGACGACGACAAGAAGCTCTATTGCATCTACGTCGCCTGCGGGCAGAAGCGCTCGAGCGTGGCGCAGCTGGTCAAGACCCTGCAGGACTACGGCGCGATGGAATACTCGATCGTCGTCGTCGCCACGGCCTCGGAGCCGGCACCGCTGCAGTTCCTCGCCCCCTACGCCGGTTGCGCGATGGGTGAGTTCTTCCGCGACAACGGCATGCACGCGGTCATCTTCTACGACGATCTGACCAAGCAGGCCGTCGCCTACCGGCAGATGAGCCTGCTGCTGCGCCGCCCGCCGGGGCGCGAGGCTTATCCGGGCGACGTCTTCTACCTGCATTCCCGCCTGCTGGAGCGTGCGGCGAAGATGAACGACGAACAGGGTGCCGGGTCGCTCACCGCCCTGCCGGTCATCGAAACCCAGGCGAACGACGTCTCGGCCTACATCCCGACGAACGTGATTTCGATCACCGACGGCCAGATCTTCCTGGAGACGGACCTGTTCTATCGCGGCATTCGCCCGGCCATCAACGTCGGCCTGTCGGTGAGCCGTGTCGGATCCGCCGCGCAGACCAAGGCGATGAAGCAGGTCGCGGGCCGCATCAAGCTCGAACTCGCGCAGTATCGCGAGATGGAGGCCTTCGCCCAGTTCGGCTCCGACCTCGACGCCGCGACGCAACGGTTGCTGAACCGCGGTGCGCGCCTGACCGAACTGTTGAAACAGGACCAGTACCAGCCGATGCCGGTCGAGGACCAGGTGATCGCCATCTTCGCCGGCGTGCGCGGCTATCTCGACAATATCGCGGTCGGCGACATCGGCCGCTACGAGGTCGAGTTCCTGAACGAGGTCAAGGCCAACCACCCGGGCATCGTCAGCGCCATCCGCGACAGCGGCGAGATCAGCGACGACACGGAGAAGGAGCTAGTCGCCGTGGCCGACGCCTTCACCGCGAAGTTCGCCTGAGCCGGCGGAACCGGATCCTCGAGGGTTAGGGACGAGACGACGCCATGCCGTCATTGAAAGACCTGCGCAACCGGATCACCAGCGTCAAGTCGACGCAGAAGATCACGCGCGCGATGCAGATGGTCTCCGCCGCCAAGCTGCGCCGGGCGCAGGAATCGGCGGAGCAGGCCCGGCCCTATTCAGAGCGCATGTCGCGCCTGCTGAGCTCGGTCGCGGCCAACCTGCCGAGCCTCGAGGGCGCACCGCCCCTGATGGTCGGCACCGGCAACGACCAGGTCCATCTCGTCATCGTCATGACGGCGGAACGCGGCCTCTGCGGTGCCTTCAACACCCAGGTGACGCGCCGAACCCGGCGCCATGTCAAGGAACTGCGCGATGCCGGCAAGCAGGTGAAGCTGCTGCTGATCGGCAAGAAGGGCAATGACAGCCTGCGGCGCGATTTCGACGACATCATCATCGACTACGTCACGCTGCGCGAGATGCGGGCGCCGAGCTATGCTCGGGCCAACGAGATCGCGCAGGACGTCATCGGCCGCTTCGGGGTCGGTGAATTCGACGTCTGCACCATCATCTTCAACGCCTTCAAGAGCGTGATCAGCCAGGAGCTGAACGTGCAGCAGCTGATCCCGCTGCCGACCGGCGATGAGGGCGACGAGGCGGCCGCCCCGGATCTCGGCGGCGCGATCTACGAATACGAGCCGGAAGAGACCGAGCTGCTGGCCGATCTGATCCCGCGCAACATGGCGGTGCAGATCTTCAAGGCCATGCTGGAGAGCGGCGCCGCCGAGCAGGCCGCCCGCATGACGGCGATGGACAACGCGACCCGCAACGCGGGCGACATGATCGACAGGCTGACCTTGCTATACAACCGGACGCGCCAGGCGATGATCACCAAGGAATTGATCGAAATCGTCTCCGGCGCGGACGCCCTCTAGGGGAGCGATACCATGAGCACCACAACCACCACCAACAACGTCGGCCGGGTCACCCAGGTCATCGGCGCCGTCGTCGACGTGCAGTTCGAGGACGAGCTGCCGGCCATCCTGTCGGCCCTGCACGCCGAGAACCACGGCCAGCGCCTGGTTCTGGAAGTCGCGCAGCATCTCGGTGAGAACACCGTGCGCACGATCGCCATGGATACCACCGAGGGCATGGTGCGCGGCCAGGAAGTGGTCGACACCGGCCTGCCGATCGCCGTGCCGGTCGGGCCGGAGACGCTGGGGCGCATCATCAACGTCGTCGGCGAGCCGATCGACGAGCGCGGCCCGGTCGAGGCGACGCAGACCCGCGCCATCCACCAGGACGCCCCGCCCTTCGTCGAGCAGTCGACGGAAACCGAGATCCTGGCCACCGGCATCAAGGTCGTCGACCTGCTGGCGCCCTACGCCAAGGGCGGCAAGGTCGGCCTGTTCGGCGGCGCCGGCGTCGGCAAGACGGTGCTGATCATGGAGCTGATCAACAACGTCGCGAAGGCGCATGGCGGCTATTCGGTGTTCGCCGGCGTCGGCGAGCGCACGCGCGAGGGCAACGACCTCTATCACGAGATGATGGAATCGGGCGTCATCCGCTTCGACGAGGAAGGCTCCAAGGCCGCCCTCGTTTACGGCCAGATGAACGAGCCGCCGGGCGCCCGCGCCCGTGTCGGCCTGACCGGCCTGACCTTGGCCGAGCATTTCCGCGACGAGGGCCGCGACGTGCTGTTCTTCGTCGACAACATCTTCCGCTTCACCCAGGCGGGTTCGGAAGTGTCGGCCCTGCTCGGCCGCATCCCCTCGGCGGTGGGCTATCAGCCGACGCTCGCCACCGACATGGGTACTCTGCAGGAGCGGATCACGACGACCACCAAGGGCTCGATCACTTCGGTGCAGGCGATTTACGTGCCGGCCGACGACCTGACCGACCCGGCGCCCGCAACCTCCTTCGCCCATCTGGACGCGACGACGGTGCTCTCGCGGCAGATCGCCGAGCTCGGCATCTACCCGGCCGTGGACCCACTCGATTCGACCAGCCGTATCCTCGATCCCCGCATCGTCGGCGACGAACATTACCAGATCGCGCGGGAGGTCCAGCGGATCCTGCAGGCCTACAAGTCGTTGCAGGACATCATCGCCATCCTAGGCATGGACGAGCTTTCGGAAGAGGATCGCCAGACCGTCTCGCGCGCGCGCAAGATCCAGCGCTTCCTCAGCCAGCCGTTCTTCGTCGCCGAGGTCTTCACCGGCTCGCCCGGCAAGCTGGTCGCCATCGAGGACACGATCCGCGGCTTCAAGGAAATCTGCGACGGCAAGCACGACGACCTGCCGGAGCAGGCCTTCTACATGGTCGGCACCATCGAGGAAGCGGTCGAGAAGGCCCGCGAGATGGCCGCCGAAGCGGCCTGATCGGCGGAAGCGGAGGATCTAGTCCATGCTGACGTTCGAACTGGTATCGCCGGAACGCCTGTTGCTTTCCGTGCAGGCCAGCCAGGTCTCCCTGCCGGGCGCCGAGGGCGACATGGGCGTCCTGCCCGGCCACGCGCCCATGATCGCCAGCCTGCGCCCCGGCGTCATCGAGGTCGAGGGTGAGATCGACGCGGACGAAGCCCGCATCTTCGTCGGCGGCGGCGTCATCGAGGTGGCACAAGACCGTCTGGTGGTCCTGGCCGACGAAGCCTTGCCCGTCTCGCAACTCGACCGCGCCGGCCTCGATCAGCGCATCCAGAACACCCGCGAGGACATCGAGGACGCCAAGGACGACGAGGCCCGCCTGAAGGCCGAGGCACGCTTGCAGCACCTACAGGACCTGGTCGCCGCGATCGGGTGATTTTTGCCACCCCATCTCGTCGATTGCCGACGGTCGGCGCTATTCTTCACATCCTGCCGTCAGCGGTGCACTCTGACCATGGAGTCGCCGATGTATATGCGTAGGCCGTGCTTGGCCTCGCCCAGACGTTTCCATTCGAGTTCGATGATTGGCAATTCTACGGCAACACGCTTCAACGCTTCAAATTGCTGACAGGCCAACTCGATTCGGCACAATTTATCAACTTCTCTCTTGGTAACTTCGTGATCTTTCACGATGGCGCGGAAATGTTTGATGTTGTGCGTTACAAGTACCATTCCCTCTTCGCGACACACTGCCGCAACAACCGGATCGGGAGAATCGGCCAGCATATACTCCCTGAGGCGAACGACGCTATGTCCCGCCTCTTCCAGGAACCGGCCGACGTCGTCATCAACGTCATTATCGGTGAAAAACCGAATGCGCTCTTTCGGTCGCTTCAAGCCGCCTCATCTCGCACGAAAGCGCGCGCCACGTCTATATCCGATTGATTCAGAATGGGAAACTTGCGAAGGATCTCATTATCGTCAAATCCTTGCCTGATATATCCAGCGATTGCCTTCACGGGAATCCGTGTGCCTGAGAAGACCTCTTCGGATGAATGCACTTGGCGCCGTTTCTCGGTTTGCCCGACAGTATTTCCTGACCGCTCGTTAAGCCGGCGAATATCCGCCCGGGCATCGGTCGTCACGACTGCCAAAGGAATTTCCGCAACAAACTGTTTGCTTGAAATCTCGCGTTTGCGCATCGACTCCGGTTCTTGAAATACCACACGTCGGTTGAGCACCCAAAGCTTCTGCGAAGTCCACTTCTCGTCACCCAAGTGGTCAAGCTCACGCTCGACGTTCCTCAGTTCCTTGAAAGGAATATTGTATACGTTGCGTAGCTGATTGAGGACTCGGAGTTTCAACAAATCTCGGAACGAGTAAATTCGACTGTAAGCGCGCCGTGGGCTTCTCGGCTGTCGATACTCCGGCTTGATGAAATCAATGCTATTCCAGCGCCGAAGTTGGCTCAGCGACAAGCCTGTCAAGCAGGCGACCTGTTCCTCACTGAATGCTCCGACAATGTCACCGGCCATTGTCGCCTCCTTTTGCATAGATCAAAATACCATATTAGGGACCTTGCCTCCACCCACCGACAAGACCTGTTTCCGAAAATAGGGAGGAGTGGCCGCGAATTCCACAAGCTACCAAGAGCTTTATAATCTTACGTCTTGGGCCTTGGTTTCCTTGAAGCGGGCAGCGGAGCCTACACCTCCAGCATGATCTTGCCGATATGCACGCTCGATTCCATGCGGGCGTGCGCGGCGGCGGCTTCGGCCAGGGGATAGGTCGAGTCCATTACCGGGCCGACCGTGCCGGCCTCGATCAGCGGCCAGACCTTCTCGCGCAGTTCCGCGGCGATTGCCGCCTTTTGGGCGACCGTGCGCGGGCGGAGCGTGGAGCCGGTCACCGTCAGCCGCTTCAGCATGATCGGCATGAAGTTCATCTTCTCGATCCGGGGGCCGCCCAGGAAGGCGATGATCACCAGCCGGCCCTCGAGCGCCAGGGACGAGACGTTGCGCGGGATATAGTCGCCGCCGACCATGTCGAGGATGACGTCGACACCTTTGCCGCCGGTCGCCTCCTTGGCGATCGCCGCGAAGTCTTCCTCCCGGTAATTGATCGCCCGCTCCGCGCCGAGGTCCTCGCAGACCTTGCACTTCTCGGCGTTGCCGGCGGTCGCCAGCACCCGGGCACCGAACGCCTTGGCAAGCTGGATCGCCGTGGTGCCGATGCCGGAGGAGCCGCCGTGGACCAGGATCGTCTCGCCGCTCTGCAGGGCGCCGCGCTGGAAGACGTTGGTCCACACGGTCATGAAGGTCTCCGGCAGGGCGGCGGCGCGCACCATGTCGTAGCCGGGCGGCACCGGCAAGCATTGTGGTGCGGGCGCGGGGCAATACTCGGCATATCCGCCGCCCGACACGAGTGCGCAAGTCGCATCGCCCACGGCCCAGCCCTCGACCCCCTCGCCCAGCGCGACGATCTCGCCGGCGATTTCCAGGCCTGGAATGTCGGTGACGCCCGGCGGCGGATCGTAGTTGCCTTCGCGCTGGGCGACGTCGGGACGATTGACGCCGGCCGCGGCGACCTTGACCAGCACCTCGCCCGGGCCGGGCGCCGGGACCGGCCGCGTGGTCGGTCGCAGGACCTCGGGCGCGCCGGGCGTGGTGATTTCGATCGCGGTCATGGTTTCGGGCAAAGCGGACATGGCGGGGCCTCCTCAGGTGGAACAACGCGGCATGGCGGAGATGCGCTCTCGTCTATAATGTTCGCGTCGGCAAGGCAACCGCGAGGGAGATCCGGGCATGATGGACGAGGAAGAGGTACGCCGCCCGCAGCTGGAACGGCCCAACCTGGAGATCATGGGGATCGAGGAGCTGGAAGCCTACATCGGCGATCTTCAGGGCGAGATCGAACGCGCCCGCGAGATGATCGGGGCCAAGAACGCCCACAAAGGCGCGGCCGAGGCCTTCTTCAAGTCCTAGCAGCCTGTCGGACTCGGGCATGCAAGGATTGGTAAGATTGGCTTGGCGGGCGTCGATGTCATGGATTTACCCCCATGAAGTTGCGAACGCGGGTTGGCCCGCCCGTTCAGGCGTGGCTGAGGACGAACATCCGCTTGATGTTCCAGGAGAGCGTGGCCAAGGTCCATTCCCCCTTCGCCTTGTCGAGGCCGCGCAGGCTGAACTGACGCAAGCCCATCACCGATTTGATGATGCCGAACACCGGCTCCGGCGTCTGCTTGCGAAGCGCGTAGAGCGCCCGGCCCTCGGGTGTGGCCAGGCGATGGCACATCGCCTCGAGCGGCGTCGGATCCTCGGGCGCTGGCGGCGCCTCGGCGAAGCGGTCCCGCCAGGAAAGATGGTGGTGCTCCCGGCCGAGCGCGATCAGCGGCGCGATCTCCGCTTCCCCGCAGGCCTCGACGTTGGCCTGGCTGAAGTAGCCGCTGTCCGCCAACAGGGTCTCGACCTCGCCAAGCCCGTCCGGCAGGCCGGCGAGTGCTTCGAGCGTCGGTTCGATCTGCTGCTTGTCGTTCGCCGCCTGCACCACGTCGGCGCTGACCACCAGCAGGCTGCCGGCGGCCACCGCAGCCTGGGCGTTGTAGCACTGCTCGAAGCCGCCGCCGGCCACCGGCATGATGCGCGAGTCCGGGTCCGTCAGGTTGACCTGGTCCTTCGCCCGTGGCCCCGGCTCCGGCGGCTTCGGTGGCCGCCCGCCCGGCTTGCGGCCGGTCCGCGTTTCCTTCGCCTCGCGGGCTGCCAGCTTCTCTTCGTACTCCGCCTGCTCCCGCGCATGACGCTCGGCCGCCCGCGCCTCGATCTCCGCCTTCGCCGCGGCGATCGCCGCCAGCCGGTCCTCGCGCCGTGCCAGCTCCTCCGGCACGCTCATGCCGTCGGGAACCTCGGACCGGTCCGCCGCTTCCGCCAACGCCATCAACTCCGCCACCTCGGCCCGCAGCCGGGCTTCGATCTCGCCCGCACGCTGCCACGACAGGGCGCTGTGCCGGCTCGCGTCGGCATGGATCTTCGTCCCGTCCAGCGCCACCGTGCCCAGTTGCAGCATGCCGGCCTGCCGCGCCAGCAGCAGAACCTGCACGAACAGCCCCTCGATCAGCGGCAGGAAGCGACGGCGGAACGTGGCGATCGTGTCGTGGTCGGGGTGGTCGTTTGCCGCGATGAAGCGGAAGGCCACCGAATCATAGCTCGCCCGCTCCAGCTTCCGGCTGGAATGCACCCCCGTCGCGTAGCCGTAGATCAGCAGGCCCAGCAGGACGCTCGGGTGATGCGCCGCCGAGCCCGAACCACGATAGGCCTTCACGAACGCAGAGAGATCCAGCTGCTCCAGCACATCGACCACGAAGCGCGCCAGATGACGATCAGGCAGCCATTCGTCCACCGAAGGCGGCAGAAGATAGCTGGTCTCCCGGTCAACCTGTCGAAAGTTGCTCATCACAAAATCACCGCGCAGGAGAGAATCAGACCGTGACAGTGAATCTCATCTCGAAACTCGGCTCAAGTCCGACAGGCTGCTAGGATAAAGTTTCTCGGCCCGTTAACCATGAATTAAGGTTCGGGCACTAAGATCGCTATCAACCAGGAGATGACCTGGCCACTGGATTTCATCCAGTCTGTTGACGCCTCCCTGTGTTCGGGCCGCGAATCCCCCCTTCGCGGCCCGAAACGTTTTTGCGCCCGGGCCCGGTTGCGCTAACGTCGCTCCCGGGCTGGGGAGAGGGATCGATGGCGGAACACGGTTACCAATCGGGGCGGTTGAACCTGCCCTTCGTCGGCCATTGCACCTTTGCCAAGCAGCCCGTATCGCTCGACTGGGACGCGCTCGACGCCCATGTCTGCGTGCTGGGGGCGCCCTTCGACATGGGAACGCAGTACCGCGCCGGCGCCCGCTTCGGCCCGCGCGCCATCCGCGAGGCCTCGACCCTGTTTTCCTTCGGCCATGGCGGCGCCTACGATTTCGAGGACGACGTCACCTACCTGCCGGTCGACAAGATCCGCATCACCGACATCGGCGACGCCGACATCATCCACACCGATACGATCCAAAGCCACGCCAACATCGAGGCCGGCGTGCGCGCGATCCTGGCGGCCGGCGCCTTTCCCCTGGTGCTGGGCGGCGACCACTCGGTGCACATCCCCTGCATCCGCGCCTTCGACGACCAGCCGCCGGTGCACATCGTACACATCGACGCCCATCTCGATTTCGTCGACGAGCGCCACGGCGTGCGCTACGGCCACGGCAACCCGCTCCGGCGTGCTTCCGAGATGGCCCATGTCACCGGCTTCAGCCAACTCGGCATCCGCAACGTGTCCTCCTCCAACCGGGAGGATTACGCCGCCGCCCGTGCCGCCGGTTCAGACATCCTCTCGGTGCGCGACTGCCGCCGCCTCGGCACGGACGGGGTGCTGGCGCGGATACCGGACGGCGTGCGCTATTACGCCACCGTCGACGTCGACGGCTTCGATCCCTCCATCGCGCCCGGCACCGGCACGCCGAGCCATGGCGGCTTCCTCTATTACGAGGTGCTGGAGATCTTCCAGGGCCTGGCCAAAAAGGGCGACATCGTCGGCCTCGACTTCGTCGAGGTCGCGCCCGACTACGACCTGAGCGGCTCGACCGCCTTCCTCGCCGCCCAGTTCCTACTGAACGTATTGGGCTTCATCTTCCACGAGAAAGGTTTGTCGAGCTGACGGCCATCACGTCCGCGTCGGCACCCCGTGGATGTAGCGGGTATTGACCTCCGCCTCGTTGCCGTCGGGATCGATCATGAACAGGGCGCGGCCCTGGCCGCGTTCGCCGTAGGGGCCGCGGGTGAAGTGGCGGCCACCCTCGAAGCGGGTGAGGATCGCGTCGAAGTCGTCCTCCTCGACGGTCAGCGCGAAATGCATCGGCCCGCCACCCTGGTGCCGCCCGGTGTGGCCGACGATCTGCAGCACGATATGGCCGCGGCCCATCTGCAGGTAGGTCCGCTCCCCGTCCTGCTTGTCGATGGGGATGCCGATAATGCCGTGATAGAAGTCGAGCGCCCTCTCCATGTCCTTGACCTGCAAAAAGATTTCCTCGATGCCGATGACGGTCATGCTCAACGCTCCTCGGTTCGCCGCTGCTTTGCGCCTATCATACAGCCCCGAACAACGAACGACAGGATGAAGAGGGGGAGAAGCCATGAAGATCAAGCGCGTGGAGCATGTGGCGATCGCGGTCGACGACATCCGGGCATCCATGGCGATGCTGGAGAACGTCTTCGGCCTGGAGATGGAATACGAGGAGCGGATCGGCGATACCGAGCTGGCGATGTATCCGGTGGGCGAAACCTATCTCGAGCTGCTGCGCGCGGCGGGTCCGAAATCCGCGGTGGCGGATTGGATCGAGCGCAAGGGCCAGAGCCTGTTCCATCTCTGCTTCGAGGTCGAGGACATCGACGGCGCCCTTGCCGAGTTGAAGGACAAGGGGGTGCAACTGATCGACGAGGCCCCGCGCATCGGCCATGGCGGGTCGCGCATCGCCTTCATAAATCCGGAATCGACCGGCGATATCCTGATCGAGCTGGCCGAGCTGCCGGCCGGCCACTGATCCGGACGTCTCACATATTGGCGTCGATCGCGCGGTTGAGGGCGGCGACGCCGGCCCCCGGGCCGTCCCCATGGCCCCAAACGGCGGAGATGACGCAGAGAAAATCGGCGCCGGCCTGAACCAAAGGCCCGCAGTTCTCCGCCGTAATGCCGCCGATGGCGACGCAGGGCAGTTCCATCAGGTCCGACCACCAGGCGAGGATGTCCGGCTCGGCGCGGACCGACGTCTCCTTGCTGGTCGAAGGGAAGAAGGCGCCGAAGGCGACATAGTCGGCGCCCGCCTCCCCCGCCTCCATCGCCAGGTGGCGGGAATTCTTGCAGGTGACGCCGACGATGGCGTCCGCACCGACCAGGGCGCGGGCCGCCCGATAGGTCATGTCGTCCTGTCCGACGTGGGTGCCGTCGGCGCCCATTTCGGCGGCGAGGTCGGCCCGGTCGTTCACCAGGAAGGCGACGTCGCGGGCTTGCGTGATGGGCAGCAGCACCTCGCAGGCGCGCCGGATCTCGTCGTCGGAGACGTCCTTCAACCGCAATTGCAGGCAGGCGACGTCGCCCCCGTCCAGGGCGGCGGCGAGATCGTCGGCAAAGGCCGTCGGCTCCAGCCGCTCCGGCGTGATGAGATAGAGGCGGCAGCGTTCCCGCCCGGCCGTCGCCGCCCGGTCGCTCAACCTAGGCGGCCTGCTCGAGCGCGGCCTTGTAGGCGCCGGTGCGGGCGAGACCGTTCATCCGCGCGCGGTGCAGATAGGCTGCCTGCGCGTCCGCCACCTGGGAGTCTTCGCCGCCCCATGCCTTCAGGGCCGAGGCCTGCAGCGCCCGGCCGTAGGAGAAGCTCAGCTCCCAGGGCAGATTGCCAATCGCATTCATCGCATTCAGGTGCGCCGTCGCCTCTGCCTCGCTCTGCCCGCCGGAGAGGAAGCAGATCCCCGGCACCGCGCCCGGCACGCCGCGCTTCAGCACTTCGACGGTGCGGGCCGCGACCTCCTCGACGCCGGCCTGGTTGGCCGAGGCCTTGCCGGCGATCACCATGTTCGGCTTCAGGATCGTGCCCTCCAGCAGCACACGCTGCAGGTAGAGCTCGTCATAGACGATGTTGAGGGCGGCTTCCGTCACCTCGGCGCAGCGCTGGATGTCGTGCGCGCCGTCCATCAGCACTTCCGGCTCGACAATCGGCACCAGGCCGGCCTCCTGGCTGAGTGCGGCATAGCGCGCCAGCGCGTGTGCGTTGGCGGCGAGGCCATAGCGGCTCGGCAAGCTCGCGTCGATGTCGATCACCGCGCGCCACTTGGTGAAACGGGCGCCGAGTTCGGCATATTCCGCCAGCCGCTCGCGCAGGCCGTCCAGCCCTTCGGTCACGGTTTCCCCGGGCGCACCGGCCAACGCCTTCGCCCCCTTGTCGACCTTGATGCCCGGCAGGATGCCCTGGTCGGCCAGCAGTTTCGGGAACGGCACGCCCTGGCTGCTGGATTGCCGCAACGTTTCGTCGAACAGGATGATGCCGGAGATATGCTCGGCCGCCCCGTCGGTGGTGAACAGCAGTTCCCGGTAGGCGCGGCGATTGTCCTCCGTCGAGGGGACCTGAATTGAATCCAGTCGCTTCTGGATCGTGCCCGTACTTTCGTCGGCCGCCAAAACGCCCTTGCCCGGTGCGACCATCGCCCGGGCGGTGGTCGCCAGATCATGTCCGCTCATACCGCGTCTCTCCCCGCTCAATTCCCTTGATTCTTTAGGTACCGCAAGCTTCGTCACCATTCAACGCCCCGCCGGCGACCCGTGACAATAGATCGCGGCAGGCCGCCTCCGGATCGGCCGCGTCGGCGAGATTCAGCGCCGTTGCGAGGTCCGCGTGCACCCCGACGCCGGCCCGGCGTGCGATGTCGACGACGCGGTCTCGGCCGGGCGTGGCCGGATCGAGGGCGAGGTCGCGCCAGCCGCCGCGAATCGCCATCACCGCCTCGGCGCCGTCGGCACCGCAATCGAGCACGAAGCGGACGGGTGCCCCCGGCACCTCGCCCTGCGCCGCCGTCACCAAAGCGAAAAAGAACGGGGCACCGGCGAAGGCGATGCCGCCGGGCGGTGTCGCCAGCCAGCATTCGGCGCCGAGATCCCGGGCGACCCGAAGCGCCGCCCGCGCCTGCGCGAGGTCATGGAAACGGATGATGGGCGGGCGGCCGATCCGTTCAACCCTCGAGCGCCGCGACGCCCGGCAGGGTCCGGCCCTCCAACCATTCGAGGAAGGCGCCGCCGGCCGTCGACACATAGGAGAAATCTTCCAGCACGCCGGCATGATTGAGGGCGGCGACCGTATCCCCACCGCCGGCGACCGATACCAGGTCGCCCGCCCGGGTGCGGGCGGCCGCGTGCCGGGCCAGGCGCGTCGTCGCCTCGTCGAAGGGCGCGGTTTCAAAGGCGCCGACCGGGCCGTTCCAGACCACCGTCGCGGCGGCGTCGAGGGCGGCCTCGCCGTCCATCGCGCTACGCGGTCCGATGTCGAGGATCATCATGCCGTCCGGCATCCGTTCCGCTACCACGGTCGAGACGTCGACGCCGTCCGCCAACCGGTCGGCGATCACCACGTCGCGGGGCAGCAGGATACGGCAGCCGGCAGCCTCCGCCCGGGCCATAATCGCCCGAGCCTGCTCGGCCATGTCCGGCTCCGCGAGCGAGGCGCCGATATTCAGCCCCTGGGCCTGCAGGAAGGTATTGGCCATGCCGCCGCCGATCAGCAGGGAATCGACTTTGTCGACCAGATGGCCCAGCACGGCCAGCTTGGAGGAGACCTTGGCACCGCCGACGACGGCCATCAACGGGCGCGCCGGCGCCTCCAGCGCGCGGGAAAGCGCGCCGAGTTCCGCCTCCATCGCCCGCCCGGCCAACGCCGGCAACCGGTGCGCCAGCCCCTCCGTCGAGGCATGCGCCCGATGCGCGCAGGAAAAGGCATCGTTGACGTAGATGTCGCCCAGAGCGGCGAGCGCGTCGGCAAAGCCCGCCTCGTTCGCCTCCTCCCCCGCATGGAAGCGCAAGTTCTCCAGCAACAGCACCTCGCCCGCGCCCAAAGCCGCCACGCCATCCACGGCCGCCGGCCCGACACAGTCGGCGGCAAAGGCGACCTTCGCACCATCGAGCGCCACCGACAGCGCCGCCGTCACCGGTTCGAGAGACATCTCGTCGCGCCGTTCCCCCTTCGGGCGGCCGAAGTGGGACATGACGACGGTCCGCGCGCCGGCGCCGATCAGCGTCTGCAGGGTCGGCAGGCTGCGGGTGATGCGCGTCGCGTCGGTGACGACACCGTCGCGCATCGGCAGGTTCAGGTCGAGACGAAGCAGGACCCGCTCGCCGGCGAGGTCCGCTTCATCGAGGCCGCGGCGCAAGGAACCGGCCTCAGCCGAGCTTGCCCATGGCGACGGCGGTGTCCGACATCCGGTTGGAGAAGCCCCACTCGTTGTCGTACCAGGAGAGGACGCGGACGAATTCGCCGTCGATCACCTGGGTCTGGCCAAGATCGAAGGTGGAGCTGGCCGGATCGTGGTTGAAGTCGATTGAGACCAGCGGCTCGTCGGTGGTCGCCAGCACGCCTTTCAGCGGACCCTTGGCGGCCTTCACAATCGCCGCGTTCACCGCCTCCACCGTGGTCTTCTTCTTCGGCTGGAACTTGAAATCGATCAGCGAGACGTTGGGCGTCGGCACGCGGACGGCGGTACCGTCGAGTTTGCCGTTCAGTTCCGGCAGCACCAGGCCCACGGCGCGGGCCGCACCGGTCGAGGTCGGGATCATCGAGGTCGCCGCCGCGCGGGCCCGCAGCAGGTCGCCGTGCATGGTGTCGAGCACCGGCTGGTCGCCCGTATAGGCATGGATCGTCGTCATGAAGCCCCGCTCGATGCCCATCGCCTTGTTCAGCACGAAGGCCACGGGCGCCAGGCAGTTCGTCGTGCACGAGGCGTTGGAGACGACGGTGTGCGATTTCCTGAGCTTCTTGTGATTGACGCCGTAAACCACGGTCAGGTCCGCACCGCTCGCCGGCGCCGAAACCAGGACCCGCTTGGCGCCCGCCTCCAAGTGCATGGAGGCCTTTTCCTTGGAGGCGAAGATGCCGGTGCATTCCAGCGCCACGTCGACCCCGAGATCGCCCCAGGGCAGCTTGGTCGGATCGCGCTCGGCGGTCACGCGGATGACGCCGTTGCCGAGGTTGATGCCGGACTTGGTGGTCTTCACCGTCGCCGGGAAGTGGCCGTGCACCGAATCGTGGCGCAGCAGATGGGCATTGGTCTCGATCGGACCGAGGTCGTTGATGCCCACCACCTCGATATCCTTGCGCCCGCTTTCGTGGATCGCCCTCAGTACCAGGCGACCGATCCGCCCGAATCCGTTGATCGCCACGCGAACCGCCATCTTGCTTGCTCCTTCGTATCCGTTGGTGTGGTGAGCGGCTTAGAGACGGGCCTTGGCCGCCGCCGCCACCGCCTCGGCGGTGATGCCGAAGTGTTGGTAGAGATCCTTGGCCGGCGCCGAGGCGCCGAAACCGTTCATGCCGACGAAACCACCGTCGCCGCCGACGATGGCGTCCCAGCCCTGCCGGATCGCCGCCTCGACGGCGACCTTGGCCGTCCCCGGGCCGAGCGTCGCCTCGCGGTAGGCCGCGTCCTGTTCCCAGAACAGCTCGTGACAGGGCACGGAGACCACGCGGGTCGCGATCCCCTCGCCCGCCAGCAGGTCCCGCGCGGCGAGCGCGATCGCGACCTCGGTCCCCGTCGCGAACAGGCTGACCCGGGCGTCGCCCTCGGCCGCCGCCAGCTCATAGGCGCCGCGGGCGGAGAGATTGTCGTCCTCGTGGCGGGTCCGTACCGTCGGCACGCCCTGGCGCGATAGCGCCATGACCGAGGGCCGCGCGGCGTTCTCGAGCGCCAGCTGCCAGCATTCCGCCGCCTCGATCACGTCGGCCGGGCGGAACACCAGCAGGTTCGGGATCGCCCTGAGGCTCGCCAGGTGTTCGACCGGCTGGTGCGTCGGGCCGTCCTCGCCGAGACCGATGGAATCATGCGTCATCACATGGACGACGCGCTGTTCCATCAGGGCTGCCAGGCGGATCGAGGGCCGGCAATAGTCGGAAAAGACGAGGAAGGTACCGGAATAGGGAATGACGCCGCCGTGCAGCGCCATGCCGTTCATCGCCGCCGCCATGCCGTGCTCGCGCACGCCGTAATGCATATAGCCGCCGGAGAAATCCTCCGCCGTGATGGGCCGGTGTCCCGCCACCCGCGTGTTGTTGGAGCCGGTGAGATCGGCCGAGCCGCCCACCATCTCCGCCACCAGGGGGCTCAAGACCTCGAGCACTTCGCCCGAGGCCTGGCGGGTGGCGATGGCGGGCGCCTTCTCGCTCATCGCGCGCTTGAAGTCGGTCAGCGCCGGCGCGATGCCGGCCGGAACCGCGCCGGACACAGCCGCTTCGAACGCCGCCGCATCGCCCGCCGCGCCGAGGCGACCTTCCCACGCCGTGCGCGCCGGCCTGCCGGCCTCGCCCGCCGCGCGCCAGGCGTCCAGGATCGCGTTCGGCACTTCGAAGGGCGGATACGGCCAGCCGAGTGCGGTCCGCGTCGCCTGGATCTCGTCCGCACCGAGCGGCGCGCCGTGGCTGCCCGACGTGCCGGCCTTGTTCGGCGATCCATAGCCGATGGTGGTCCGGCAGGCGACGAGGCTGGGCCTCCCGCTCGCCTTGGCGCGGGCTAAAGCGCCGGCGAGCGCGTCCGCATCGTGGCCGTCGACACGTTCCGTCTCCCAGCCATAGGCCGCGAAGCGGGCGAGCGCGTCGTCGGAGAGCGAAAGCGACGTGCCGCCGTCGATGGAGATATCGTTGTCGTCATAGAGCACGATCAACCGGCCGAGCTTCAGATGACCGGCGAGCGAGGCCGCCTCGTGGCTGATCCCCTCCATCAAGTCGCCGTCACTGGCGACGACCCAGGTGTGATGGTCGACCAGGTCCGCGCCGAAACGCTGGGCCAGGATCCGCTCGGCGATCGCCATGCCCACGGCGGTAGCGATGCCCTGGCCGAGCGGCCCGGTCGTCGTCTCGATACCGGCGGCGTGGCCGAATTCCGGGTGGCCGGCGGTACGGCTGCCGAGCTGGCGGAAGTTCTCGATCTGGTCGCGGTCGATGTCCGGATAGCCGGTCAGGTAAAGCAAGGCGTATATCAGCATCGAGCCGTGCCCGGCCGACAGCACGAAGCGGTCGCGGTCGGGCCAGTCGGGCCGTTCGGGATCGTATTTCAGGAACTGGCGGAAGAGGACGGTGGCCACGTCGGCCATGCCCATCGGCATGCCAGGATGGCCGGAGTTGGCGGCCTGCACCGCGTCCATGGCAAGCGCGCGGATCGCGTTCGCCATGTCCCGGTGGCTGACCTCGGCGGTGGCGCTGGCGGACATTGAGCTTTCTCGCGATCGAGGACCCTCGCGCCCGAGGCGGCGCAAAAGTGGAAATTCATCGAAAATCAGCGCCGCCGTCCCCCCTCGGAACGGCCCCGCCGATGGTCGGGCCAACATGCCGACGGGACGGGTAGGCGTCAACAGGGGCGCGGCCAAATGGCGCAATATTGCCGGCAGAATCGCGACCTTTGCGCCCGGCGGCGGCGTTTGTGCCTATAGTGGCGGGAGAATCGGCCCCGAATCGAGGAGATGGCGCCATGTTGCTGCATATGATGACCTGGGCGGAGGTCGAGGCGTATCTCGAACGCTCGACGGCGGTGATCGTGCCGATCGGCTCGACCGAACAGCACGGCCCCAACGGCCTGGTCGGCACCGACGCGCTCTGTGGCGAGTACATTGCCAAGGCGACCGGCGAGCGGGCCGACGCCATCGTCGCCCCGGTCATCAACGTCGGCATGGCGCAGCACCACATGGCCTTTACGGGATCGATGACGCTGAAGCCCTCGACCCTGATTCTGGTGATCAAGGAATGGGTGGAGAGCCTCGCCCATCACGGCTTCGATCGCTTTTTCTTCGTCAACGGTCACGGCGGCAACATCACGACCATCAACGCCGCCTTCCAGGAGCTCTACACCGAGCAGAGCCGCGAGGGCACCGGTGGCGGCAACCGGCCTGACATCGCTTGCGAACTGCGCAACTGGTGGCAGGGGCCCAAGACCAACGCGGCGATCCGACGCCTGTTCGGCAATCGCGACGGCATGCATGCCACCAACTCCGAGATCTCGGTCACCCAGTATCTCTTCCCCGACCATGTGAAGGCGGGGACGGAGGCCATGGGCCCGCCCTCGGGCGTGCGCGGGGGCTGGACCGATGCCGCCGATTACCGGGCCAAGTTCCCCGACGGGCGCATCGGCTCCCACCCCTGGGAGGCCAACCCGGAAGCGGGCAAGGAACTCTACGAACTGGCGGCCGACGAACTGGCGGAACTGTTCACGGGCTTCGCCGCGCGCGAATAGCGGCGCGATAGGATCGGTCTTCCCGACCGGGCCACCCTGCCGAATATTGCCGGCACCGGCAGCGCCACGACCGGACCGTGCGTTCTGCCCGCGCCGCGTTGACGGCTGTCTCGCCACGCTCAAGTATTATCTAAGTCAGATGCCGTGGCGGAGGTCCGAATGGCTGGTGAGACGCGCCTGAGCCTGCATGTGCCCGAGCCGGAAGTGCGCCCGGGCGATACGCCTGATTTCTCCAACGTCGCCATCGACCGGGCCGGCACGATCCGTCGGCCGGAGATCGACGTCGTGCCGGAGGAGATCCGCGACCTCGCCTTTTCGATCATCCGCGTGCTGAACCGCGACGCCGAGGCGGTCGGTCCCTGGTCGGGGCTGCTCGACGCGGACGAGCTGCGCGACGGGCTTCGCCATATGATGACGCTCAGGGCCTTCGATGCCCGCATGATGCTGGCCCAGCGCCAGGGCAAGACCTCGTTCTATATGCAGCACCTGGGCGAGGAGGCGGTCGCCTGCGCCTTCCGCAAGGCGCTCGCGCCCGGCGACATGAACTTCCCGACCTATCGCCAGGCCGGCCTGCTGATCGCCGACGATTATCCCCTCGTCGAGATGATGAACCAGATCTTCTCCAACGAGCGCGACCCCCTGAAGGGCCGCCAGCTGCCGATCATGTATTCGAGCCGCGCGCACGGCTTCTTCTCGATCTCCGGCAACCTGGCGACGCAGTTCGTACAGGCGGTCGGCTGGGCCATGGCCTCGGCGATCAAGCACGATTCGAAAATCGCCGCGGCCTGGATCGGCGATGGCTCGACGGCGGAGAGCGACTTTCACGCCGGCCTGGTCTTCGCCTCGACCTACAAGGCGCCGGTGGTCTTGAACATCGTCAACAACCAGTGGGCGATCTCCACCTTCCAGGGCATCGCGCGGGGTGGCGCCGGCACCTTCGCCGCGCGCGGGCACGGCTTCGCCATTCCCGCCCTCCGGGTCGACGGTAACGACTATCTGGCCGTGCACGCCGTCGCCCGTTGGGCGGTCGAGCGGGCCCGCGCCAACCTCGGCCCGACGCTCGTCGAATACGTCACCTACCGGGCGGGCGCCCACTCGACCTCCGACGATCCGACCGCCTACCGACCCCAGACCGAGAGCGATTCCTGGCCGCTCGGTGATCCCGTGATGCGCCTGAAGGCGCATCTGATCCGCATCGGCGCCTGGTCCGAGGAACGCCACGCCCAGGCCGAGGCGGAGATCGCCGATACCGTCGTCGCCGCGCAGCGCGAGGCGGAGCGTCACGGCACGCTGCATGCCGGCGGCCATCCAAGCCCGCGCGACATGTTCGAGGGGGTCTACGCCGAGATGCCGCCGCACCTGCGCCGCCAGCGCCAGCGGGCGGGGTACTGAGCCATGGCCACCATGACCATGATCGAGGCGATCCGCGACGCCCTCGACGTCGCCATGGGCCGGGACGACGACGTGGTCGTCTTCGGCGAGGACGTCGGCTATTTCGGCGGCGTCTTCCGCTGCACCCAGGGCCTGCAGGCCAAATACGGCAAGACCCGCTGCTTCGACACGCCGATCAACGAATCCGGCATCGTCGGCACGGCGATCGGCATGGCGGCCTATGGCCTTCGGCCCTGTCTCGAGATCCAGTTCGCCGACTATGTCTATCCGGCCTACGACCAGATCGTCTCGGAGGCGGCGCGGCTGCGCCATCGCTCGAACGGCGACTTCACCGCCCCGCTCACCATCCGCATGCCGACCGGCGGCGGGATCTTCGGCGGCCAGACCCACAGCCAGTCGCCCGAAGCCCTTTTCACCCATGTCGCCGGCCTGAAGACCGTGGTGCCCTCCAACCCGCGCGACGCCAAGGGCCTGCTGCTCGCGGCGATAGAGGACGACGACCCGGTCATCTTCCTCGAGCCCAAGCGCCTCTACAACGGCCCCTTCGACGGCCATCACGAGCGCGCGGTCACGCCCTGGGCCGGGCACCCGTTGGCCGAGGTGCCGGCGGGCTATTACAGCGAACCGCTCGGCCGGGCGGCGATCCGCCGGCCGGGCGCGGCGGCGACCGTGCTGGCCTACGGCACCATGGTTCATGTCGCGCTGGCCGACGTGGCGGCGCGCGGCATCGACGCCGAGGTCGTCGATCTGCGCACGCTGCTGCCGCTGGACCTGGACTGCATCGCGGCCTCCGTGCGCAAAACCGGGCGCTGCGTCGTCGTGCACGAGGCGACGCTGACCTCGGGCTTCGGGGCGGAACTGGCGGCCCTGGTGCAGGAACATTGCTTCTTCCATCTCGAAGCGCCGGTCGCCCGCGTCACCGGCTGGGACACCCCCTACCCCCATGCCCAGGAGTGGGACTATTTCCCGGGACCGGCGCGGGTCGGCGAGGCCCTCGCCGCGGTGTTGGAGATCTGAGATGGGCGAGCACGTCATCAAACTGCCCGATGCGGGCGAAGGCGTCGCCGAGGCGGAACTGGTCGAATGGCACGTCGCGGTCGGCACTCTGGTCGCGGAAGACCAGCTCGTTGCCACCGTCATGACCGACAAGGCCGCGGTCGAGATCTATGCCCCCGTCGCCGGCGAAGTGCTGTGGCAGGGCGGCGAGATCGGCGACACCGTCGCCGTCGGCGCGCCGCTGCTGCGCCTGGCGGTCGCCGGCGAGGGCAACGTCGACGAGGCCGAAAGCGAGGCCGACGTCGTCGTGGCCCGGGAGCCGCCGCCGCCGAGTTCGACGCCACCATCACCAGCACCAGCACCACCGGGCCCGCCCCGGGCGGAAGGGGAACGCCCGCTGGCCGCGCCCTCGGTCCGCCGCCGCGCCCGCGAGGGCGGTGTCGATCTGCGCCAAGTCCGCGGCACCGGGCCGGCCGGGCGCATCGGGCACGAGGATCTCGACGCCTGGTTCGCCGGCACCGCCACGCCCGCCGCGGCGTCTGGTCGGGTGGCGGACACGTCGATCGAAGAGGTCAAGCTGGTCGGCCTGCGCCGCCGCATCGCCGAGCGGATGAGCCTCGCCAACGCCCGCATTCCACACATCACCTACGTCGAGGACGTCGACATGTCGGCGCTGGAGAAGCTGCGCGGCCTGCTGAACGCGGAACGGCACGAGGGGCAGCCCCGCCTCACCATCCTGCCTTTCCTCATGCGGGCCATGGTTCGGGCCATCCGAGCCCAGCCGGAGATGAACGCCCGTTTCGATGACGAGGCCGGTATCGTCCACCGTCATGGCGGTGTCCACATCGGCATCGCGACCCAGACGCCGGCGGGGCTGGTCGTGCCGGTCGTCCGCCACGTCGAGGCGCTGGATCTCTGGGCCACGGCGGGGGAGCTGGCACGCCTCACCGGCCTCGCACGCGACGGTCTCGCCGGCCGGGAGGAACTCACCGGTTCGACCATCACCATCACCTCGCTCGGCGCGCTCGGCGGCCTGGTCACGACCCCGGTGATCAACCATCCCGAGGTGGCGATCGTCGGGGTCAACAAGTTGCGCGTGGCACCGCGCTGGGACGGCCGGGACTTCGTGCCGGCGGAGATGATGAACCTGTCCTCCAGCTTCGATCACAGGATCGTCGACGGCATGGACGCGGCCCGCTTCGTGCAGGCGATCAAGCGCGGCCTCGAACATCCCGCGGCCCTGTTCATGGAGGACTGAGAGATGCGCGACATCGCCTGCAAGCTCCTGGTGATCGGCGCCGGCCCGGGCGGCTATGTCGCCGCGATCCGGGCCGGCCAGCTCGGCCTCGACTGCGTCCTGGTCGAGGCCCACGCGCTCGGCGGTACCTGCCTCACCGTCGGCTGCATTCCCTCGAAGGCGCTGATCCATGCCGCGGGCGAGTTCCACACGCTCAGCGAAGCCGCAGCCGGCGCCTCGCCGCTCGGCATCAGCGCGACATCGCCGGCGATCGATCTCGCCCGGACCGTCGCCTGGAAGGACGACCTGGTCGCCCGGCTGGACCGGGGCGTCGCCGGGCTGTTGAAGTCGGCGGGCGTGAAGACCGTGCGCGGCTGGGCCCGCATTCGCGACGGCAAGAGCGTCGTCGTCGAGGGCGAGACCGGCGAACAGGTGATCCGGGCCGAGGCCGTGCTCATCGCCACCGGATCGCGCCCGGCACCGCTCGCCGCCCTGCCCTTCGGCGGCGCCGTGCTGTCGTCGAGCGAGGCGCTGGCGCTCACCCGGGTACCGGCGAGCCTCGCGGTGGTCGGCGGCGGCTACATCGGCCTGGAACTCGGCACCGCCTTCGCCAAGCTCGGCGCGCGGGTGACGGTGGTCGAGGCGGCGGAGCGGGTGTTGCCACACCTGGACGGCGCGCTGGTCGCCCCGGTCACGGCCCGCCTGGCGATGCTCGGCGTCGAGGTGCTGTGCGGCGCCGAGGCCGTCGGCCATGCGGGCGATACCCTCGAGGTTTCACAGGCCGGCGCGCGGCGCGACATCGCGGCGGAACGGGTCCTCCTCACCGTCGGGCGCCACCCGGCGGTCGAGGGGTGGGGCCTCGAAAGCCTGGACCTGGACCGCGACGGCCCGTTCATCAAGACGGATGCGCAATGCCGCACCTCGATGCGCGGCGTCTACGCCGTCGGCGACGTCACGGCGGGGCCGATGCTGGCGCATCGCGCCATGGCCGAGGGCGAGATGGTGGCGGAAATCGTCGCCGGCGAACGGCGCGAATGGGACCGGGTGGCGATCCCGGCGATCTGCTTCACCGATCCCGAGGTCGTCACTGTCGGCCTCTCCCCCGAGGAGGCCGCGGCGCTGCCCCATGCGGTCACCACGGCCAGCTTTCTCTTCGCGGCCAACGGCCGGGCGATGGCGAGCGGTCGCGACGACGGCTTCGTCCGCGTCGTGGCCCGGGCCGACAACCATCTGCTGCTCGGCCTGCAGGCGGTCGGCGAGAATGTTTCGGAACTGGCGGCGGCCTTCACGCTCGCCCTCGAGATGGGCAGCCGGCTGGAGGACATCGCCGCGACGATTCATGCCCATCCGACACGCGGCGAAGCGCTGCACGAAGCCACCCTCGCCGCCCTCGGCCGGGGCTTGCACTTGTAAAACCGTGAGGCCGGACGGCCCCGGAAGGCTCAGAGCGAGATGTGCCGCGCCCTGACGCCGCGCTCGATCCCGGCGGCGACCAGGCGGTCGATGCCCAGCGTGTGGCGCAGCATTTCCAGCAGGCGGATTTCCTCCTGCTCGATATGCAGGTCGGCCGCCGCCACCTCGCAGGCAATGGCATAGGCCGTCTCCGACAGCCGCGCCGGCAGGCTGGCGGTGATGATGTCGAGCACCGCCTCCAGGCCGGTCGCGTCGTTCAGCCGCCGGGCGCAGTCCTGCGTCGTGGCGACCAAAGTCTCGGGATCGAACTCCTGGAACACGGGCAGGGTCCGGGTGATATCGCCGATGCGCTGCAACTCGCTGTCGGTCATGTCGCTGTCCGCCGCGCTCATCAACACCATGGTGTAGATCAGGGCGGTATGGGGATTCAGGATATCGCTGCTCATCGCCTCGTCCTCGGCTGCACGTCGCCGGAACATAGGTAGCGAGGCCGCCCGGGGCAAGGCCGCACGATCCCGACCCCGCTGTCCCGGTCGAAATGCCGCATGCCGTTGTCGCCCATGGCGGGGGCCGAATTTCCATGTTATGGACGCGCCATGCTCAGTGATCGTGAAATCTACCGGACCGCCGCGCGCATGATCACGCGGCACGGGACGGACGCCCGGGCCGAGGTCTCCGCCCGCGCCGACACGCTCTATGAACGCGGCGACGTCGTGGGCTGGGAGATCGGCATGCGCATCATGGACGCGATCCGCAACCTCGAGGCGGAGGCCTGCGAGCCCTCGCTGCACTGACTCCGTCCCGGCCGCATTCCCAGCCTCGCCCCGATCGGCTAGCATTCCGCCCTGTGATTTTTTCCGCCCGGTCGTTCGACCGTCGAGGGCGTGGGTTTCACGAGATACGGGGGAGGGGAAGATGGATAGCCAGAGCTTCGATTATATCGTCGTCGGTGCGGGCTCGGCGGGCTCGGCGCTCGCCTACCGGTTGAGCGAGAGCGGGCGCAACAAGGTGCTGCTGCTGGAGGCGGGGCGGCCGAGCCATCCCTGGTCGCGCATCCCCATCGGCTTCGCCCGGCTGATCGAGAACCCGAAGGCGAACTGGCTCTACAGTTCCGAGCCCGAGGCGAACACCGACGGGCGGCGCATACCGGTGCCCCGCGGCAAACTGCTCGGCGGCTCCAGCTCGATCAACGGCATGGTCTTCGTGCGCGGCAACGCGGCCGACTTCGATCACTGGTCGCAGCTCGGCAATCGCGGCTGGAGCTACCGCGACGTGCTGCCCTTCTTCAAGCAGATGGAAAGCTACGACGGCGGCGACGACGAATTTCGCGGCCGGGCCGGGCCGCTGAAGGTGTCCGACCTGAAGGAGGGCGGGCCGCTTTACGATTGCTTGATGCGCGCCGCCGACGAGGTCGGCATGAAGCGCAACCCGGACTACAACGGCGCCGACCAGGACGGCATCGCCATGACCCAGGCGACGATCCGCTCGGGCCGGCGGATGAGCACGGCGCACTGTTACCTGGAGCCGGCCCGCAGCCGCGCCAACCTCAAAATCGAGACCGAGGCGTTGAGCGAGCGGCTGCTGTTCGAGGGGACCCGCTGCGTCGGCGTCGCCTATTCCATCGGTGGCCAGAAGCGCGAGGCACGGGCCGGCGCCGAGGTCGTCGTCTGCGCCGGCGCCATCAACTCGCCGCAACTGCTGGAACTGTCCGGCATCGGCCAAGGCGCGCGGCTCTCCGGCCTCGGCATCGAGGTGCACCACGAGCTGGCCGGCGTGGGTGAGAACCTGCGCGACCACTACGCACCGCGCATGCGCTGGGCGATCACCCAGCCGGGCGTCACCTACAACGACCGTGGCCGGGGGATTGGCGCCGTCGGCCAGGCGCTGAAGTACGCTTTCACCGGCACCGGCATGTTGGGACTGCCGGCCTCGCCCATCCGGACCTATGTGCGCACCCGCGAGGGACTGGACTCGCCCGACGTCGGCATCTCGGTCATCCCCTTCATGGCGACGGCGGACTACAAGCTCGACCGCAACCGCGGGATCACCGTCATCACCCATCCGCTGCGCCCGGAGAGTCTCGGCTCGATCCATGTCGCCAGCGCGGATGCCGGCCGGCCGCCCGCGATCAACTTCAACTTCCTCGATTCCGAGATCGACCGCGCCGCCACGGTCGGCGGCATGCGCATGGCACGGGACTGGATCAACGCCAAGGCGATGGACGGCATCCGCGGCGCGGAGATCGCGCCCGGCCAGGCGCTGGAGAGCGACGACGAGCTGTTGGACTATGTCCGGCGCACGGCCGAGACGACCTATCACCCGGTCGGCACCTGCAAGATGGGGCCCGACGGCGACGCCATGGCGGTGCTGGACGACCGGTTGCGGGTGCGCGGCCTGCAGGGCCTGCGCGTGGCGGACGCCTCGATCATGCCGACGCTCACCTCCGGCAACACCAACGCGCCCTCGATCATGATCGGCGAAAAGGCCGCGGCCATGGTCCTGGAGGACGCGGCCTGAGGGCGCGTGCGGACGGGCGATTGCGCGTGTACGGGTGATCGAACCTCATGACGATCGACATCGCCGAGGCGGACGAAGGTGATCTCGATGCCATCGTCACCATGGCGGCGGCGCTCAGCGCACATGAGGGAATGCCACCACCAAAACTCGATGCGGCGACCTTGCGCAGGGCCATGTCCGGGCCGGACCGGCTGGTGGGCGGCCTGATCGCCCGCCATATCGGTGCCGTCGCCGGCTATGCGCTTTGGAACCGGGGGTTCGATACACAGCAAGGCGGGACGACGCTGCACATTATCGATTTGTACGTCGTACCCGAACGGCGGCGACAGGGCGTGGCACGGGCTCTCGTCCGCTATCTGGCAAGACGCGCCCGGGCCGGCGGCATGGTGGAAATGACCGTGCAGGCGATGGCCGACAACATCGAAGCCAACGGTTTCTATCGCGACCTTGGCGGCACGCTGGATTCCGGCAACGCCTACTATTTTGCGCGCCGCGCCCTCGACGAGCTCTCGTCATGAGCCCGCACCGGCGTCGATGACCTCCGCCATTACGCTGCGCGACGCCTATCGGTTCTTCCTGCCGCTGGTCTTCATGACCGAGCTGAACATGATCTCCAAGTCGGTGATCAACGCGGCGCTGGCCCGCTCGGAAGAGCAGAACGTGACCCTGGCGGCCTTTCATGTCGGCTTCACGCTCTATTACGCCATGGCGTCGAGCACCGAGGTCTCGGCCCTGCTGACGCTCTCCTACCTGAAGACCCGCCGGGCGCTCCGCCACCTGCTGCCCTTCATGGTGCTGATCACCGCGCCCTCCTGGGTGCTCGCGCAGTTCATCGCCTTCACCGGCCTCGGCGACTGGCTCTTCGCCGGGTTCTTCGGGGTGAGCGAGGCGGTGGTCGCGCAGGCCAAGCAGGTCACCTTCCTGTTGTCGCTCTCGGCCCCGGTGTTGATCGTGCGCTCGATCTGTTTCGGCCTGATCCTGGCGCACCGGCGGACCATCTTCATCACCATCGCCACCTTCGCCAGGCTTGCCTCCCTCGGCGTCTCGCTCTTCATCCTGCCCCAGTTTCTTCAGGGCGCGGCGATTGGTGCCGCGGCCCTGCTGGTCTGCATGACGGCGGAATCGGTCGTCGCCTTCCTCTTCGCCCGGCGCATCTATTCCGACCTGCCGGCGGGCGACGACCAGGTGGACGGGATCGAGACGCCGCCGACGATGCGCCGGCAGTGGACCTTCTCCTGGCCGCTGATGCTGAACGCCTCGGCCGAAATGGGGGTGGCGACGGTGATCAGCATCTTCCTCGGCACGCTGGCCAATCCGGATCTGTCGCTGGCCGCCTTCAACATCGTCTACGGCCTGGTCAGCCTGATCATGAGCCCGATGCGCAACCTGGTGCAGACCGCGCAGACCCTGGTGAAGACGGCGGCGGACCGGCGGGTGTTGCACCGTTTCACGCTGCAACTGATCGCGGTTTTCGTCGCGATCGCCGTGCTGCTGTTCTACACACCGCTCGAAGGCCTGCTGCTGGTCGACATCATGGGCCTGGAGGCGGAGCTGGAAGCCTATTGCAAGCCGGCCTTCGCGCTGACCTTCCTGATGGCCGCCGCCTGGGCTTTTTCGGCGCTGGGCCGCGGCCTGCTGGCCGGCCGGCGTTCCACCGGCATGATGGCGGCGAGTGGTGCCGCGCGCATCGGCGTCGCGACCGTCGTCTCCGCGGTGACCCTGGTCTTCGTCGGCGTCAACGGCGCGGTCGTCGGCTTCCTCGCCTGGACGGCGGGCTTCGGCGCCGAGGCGGCCCTGCTGGCCCACCGACTGCGCACGCTGGAACACAACGAGAAATAGGAGCGCTGGCTGGGGCGCCAGGATTCGAACCTGGGATGGCGGGATCAAAACCCGCTGCCTTAACCTCTTGGCTACGCCCCATCGCGGCCCGCCGGGCCGATCCCCATCGGATGGCCGCCATCGAACGTGGTGACTTCGGCTGACGGAGAAAATGGTGGGCACGCCCAGACTCGAACTGGGGACCTCTACGATGTCAACGTAGCGCTCTAACCAGCTGAGCTACGCGCCCCGACCACCGCGCCATATAGGCGAAATCGCCGTGTCATGGCAAGCCCGAACGAAGCGTTTCCGGGCCGCCGGGAGCGTGGCATCAGTGGATCGGCCCGAACCGCTCCATGACGCGCGTCGGGCGCCATGTCCTCGCCGAATTTGGTCGTCGCACACGCCAAAAAGGGGTCAAGGCTTGCTCTTTGCCACGAGCGAACCGATGCAAAAAGCAAGACTTGACCCCAAGATGGGTGCGTCGGCCACACAGATGCGACAGGTCGAACATTTGGCCCGGCCGCAACAGGCGGCAGACGTCGCGCGGTAACGAGCCCCGGAAGAGGAGCAGAGATAAAGGCAAGCCTCGCTTCCTTGCCGCAAGATAACCGATGCAGAATGCGGGGCTTGGCCCCTGCATATATGTGTCGGCACAGGCATTACTAATCGTCTGGCCTACCATATTGGTGTTCGACCTTGCAGATTCGGATCATGTAATGGCTATACCAAATTTCTCGGCCCTTTCGTTTGGCAACCATGTGCTCCGGGTCCTTGGAAAAGGCCAAAATCGACTCCTGGTCCCTCCAATAGATCGCAGCAAGGCCTGTACCATCCGGGTTTCGCGACGGCTCGATTCCCAAGAAACCATCATAACTCCGAGCAATCTCTACCATACGTCCATAGAGTGTAACAGGGGCAAAACCCCGGGCGGTCAAGCCATTTCGATGCAGCGTTGTCTGACGAGGATCGGCAGTGGGGGCACGGGTGGGGCGCCGGGGACCTTGAGGCGGTCGCCGAGATAATCCCAGAAGGAGAGGCCAAGTTTCTGGCAGGTCTTGTAGAGGCCGAGGAATGTGTCTCGGGCCTGCTTGCCGTCCTCGGAGCGTGTGCCGCCGGAGAATTTTCGCCTTGTGACCATGGCGCGGATGTCGCGTTCCGCGCCGTTGGTGTTGAGCGGGACCTCCGGGCGGTCGAGGACGACGAGCAGTTCGTCGCGGTTGGCATGCAGGCGAGCCAGGAGCCGGTCGAGGCGGAGGAATCCGGTCTTGGTCGCGAAGAGCGCATCGAAGCGGCATGCCAGGTGGGCCCGCCGTCCTGGCGCCGGCCTTTCGCGATAGGCTTTGAGATCGGCGTAGAGTTGCCAGAGCCGTGCCTGGATGTGTTCCTTCTCGCGCCGCTGGCTCCGGGAGAAGGTCATCAGCTTGTGGATCAAGCGCTCCGCATGGACCCAGCAGAGCGCGTGGCGGCCGACGTTGAACTGGCCAGCATCGTCACTCAGGACGACGCAGGCGCCCGCGGCCGTGCCCCTGAGCAGGCCGTGCGCGGCGATGGCGCCCCACAGCGCCCCCTCGGTGGCGGTCCGCGCGGCCCCGCGCCCGTCCCCGTGCCCGGTGATGGCGAGCCGCCCCAGGTGGGCCAGCCAGGCATCTTCGTTGGTGAAGCGCCGCGGGCAGCCCTCGGCCAGACGGGCGATCACCGATGCGGCCAGGTCGCGCTCGGCCATGTAGGCGAAGGCGGCGGCATTGAGCACATAGTCCGCGTGGCCGGCCCGCAGCCGTTCCAGGAAGTTCAAGCGGCTCTTGGAAAACGTCGTGGCGAACCAAGCGAAGGCGTCGTTGCCGATCCCGCTCGTCACCCCGTTGCGGTTGGCGTGGCGGGCGCCGGTATCGTCGACGCTGATCCAGGGCGCCGTCTCCAGGCCGGCGCGCAGCACCGCCTCGCCCTCGGCGACGAAGCCGTCATGGCCCTCGTTCAACAACCGCACCACCTGGCGCTTGGAGATCTTGATGCCGAGGTCGTCCAAGAGCCGCGCCAAGCGCTCCGCGCTGGTCTGGCCGCCATGATAGAGCGCCAGCACGAAACGCCTGAGCGCCGGGCCGAAGTGGCCGCGCGTCCCCGCCGGCAGCGGCGCCACGATCGTGGCCCCCTCGGGCGTCAGCCAGCGCTCGCGGCGTAACAGGACAGTGTTCGGCCGGCAGAGCAGGTCCTGAACCAGATAGTCTTCATAGCCCTTGAAGCGCGAGCCCGCCGGCACGGCGGCCCGGACGATCCGCCTCTCGTCGATGGGAACCCGGCCCTTCTTGGCCCGCCGTCCCGCCTTCCGCCCCGTCCGGCCCCGGGATACGGCCTGCTTGTCCATGCCGCTCGGCTTGATATCCGGTGGCCCGGAAAGGCCTTTGAGACGGCGGATCTCTTCGCGCAATGTCGCGTTCTCGGCACGCAGGGCCGCCTGCTCCTCAAGCAGCGTCAGAACCAGCGCCTTCAGGGCGGCGACATCAAGATCGTCGAGATCCGGAAGCGATTCGGCCATGACGGGATCGAATCACAGACCTCCCGCCGCGAACATCGATATCTGGTCACTTGACGCGGAAGCCTCACAAGATGTGGCCGTTGAGACTCACCCCTATACCCAGGCCAGATCCCCCCGTCCCCAGGCCCGGCCTTTTGCCCCGGTTACCATAGAGTTCCGTGTGCTCTGTGTGATCGACGTCAGCGTTGATGGATGTGAAGATAACCGCATAGTAAGGCGGCTGGGGCGTTTGCGAGATATACGGCATGTTTCCGGCTCCTGAACCATAAGTGCTGCACGGAGACGAGGAAGACGTCATCCGACAAAGCGTTGCGCTCGGCGGGGCAGGATCGGCGGGCGTACAAAAACGCCTAAAGCGAGAGAGTTCATCATACGAACGAATATAGACCAGAGAAAATCGGCAAACAAGCCCGCCCCAGCGGTATCAGGGAACGGGGTCAGGTCTTGTCTTCTGCATTTATCAGGGAATGGGGTCAGGTCTTGTTTTTTGCATTTATTAGAAATTCCTAGGCAAAAAACAAGACCTGACCCCATTACGCCGTTTCGATGCTCGATAGTCAGACGGCCGTCACGGCTTCCAAATGAATCCTCGCAGGCTCCGCGTTTGTCACCAAGTAAGCCGTTCCCCCAAGGCCGGAAAAGAAGTCGCAAATTTCTTCCGAGTCATCCATAAGAACCGCATCCTCAAGGTCTCCGACAAGATAATTGTAAAACATTTCTCCATGGCGATCCAATTTCAAACAACCCTCGCGGGATGAGTTTGCTATGTCGTCAAAAAAGTCGTTCAAACCGAGGGCTGGTACGGTAAATCTGTCAAAGCAATCCATGTTATCGGTAATCAGAACAACGCGAAAGCGGCTTCGCAAGGACGCAACGGCGTCGAGTGCACCTTTCGAGACTCTCATCGTCCTGCAATCGCGTTCGAAAGCAGCCCATAGGTCGGCGTACGCGATACCAGTCCTGCTCGCAGCAAGTCGATTGATGTCTTCGGACGTGAAGTTTCCGCGCATCCATTCATTCACGGTGACCGGATCGGATACGAAGATCGCGCGTTGGACCCGTTCAAATTGCGCCACTGGGAGCGTACGCCAAAATTGATCGCTGCAAAGAGTTCCGAAGAAATCGACGAATAAGGTCCTCACGGCAACAATCCGGCACCTATCGTAGACGGCATCGACCGTCCGGAATTGGGGTCAAGTCTTGCTTTTTGCCTAAAGATTTCTAATGAAGGCAAAAAACAAGACTTGACCCCGAGACAAGGCTTCGACGCCGCACCCGCCCTCAAGCCGCCATCAGCTTGTCGATTTCCTCGACCAGCTCGCGCAGGTGGAAGGGTTTGGAGAGCACCTTGGCGTCGGCCTTGGCGCTCGCCCGGTTGCGCAGTGCGACGGCGGCGAAGCCGGTGATGAACATGATGCGGATGCGCGGGTCGACGGCGACGGCGCGCTGGGCCAGCTGGATGCCGTCCATCTCCGGCATCACGATATCGGCCAGCAGGACGTCGAAGCGGCCCTCGGCGATGACCGGCAGGGCCTGGTCGCCGCGCGCTACGGAAAGCACTTCGTGCCCTGCCCGCTCCAACGCGCGCTGCAGGAAATGGCGCATGGAATCATCGTCCTCCGCCAGCAGGATTCTCGCCATGGGCACCTCGTCCGCCTGTCCGCCACAACATTAGTCGACGACACTCTAACAAAGCCTGAAGGCCGAGGGGTTAATGAGCGCGCGGATTCACGGTCGCCGCCACCGGCTCCACGTATTTTTTACATAATTCGACTGGGCTACCGGGTCGTGGCCTGCTAGAATCGCTACTCGATCGAGCCCAGAGGTGTGACATGTCACAAGCCTACATCCATTGTCCGAACACGGGGAAAGACGTCTACGTCGGCCTCAATCTCGAATGGTCGCAGCTCGACAGCCTCGAGCTGCCACCGCAAGAGATCGTCTGTCCCCGATGCGGCGGAAGCCACCGCTTTTCCAAGGACGACGTGACGCTGCGCGCCGACGGCGCCGGCGATTGAATATGCCCGTGGCGAGCGATTTTTGTTGACTCTCCCGGCGCCGAGGCGCACTATCGTTATGTCAAATAACCAGACGGGGAGGATTCATCGAATGACGCCACCCGACAGTCGAATCGGGCCCCGCGGCAACGCGGGGCCACGGCCCGCCGGGGCACCGGGCTGACGCCTGGAATGCCATAAAGCCGGCGCAGGCCGCCGACAATCAATCCCCCTGCGAGGGGCCATCCCAAGACCAGGACGCGTCCCGGTCGGGATGGTGGGACCTCGCCATAAAATCCTGGTTCTTGCCGGGACATGCAACGCGCAAAAGAACCCCGCCGGCGATCTCGCGGCGGGGTTCGCTTTTGTCATAAACCCGTATACGGGGAACTTTTCAGGCCCTGCGACAGTTTTGCTTCACAAACGATCCTGCATGGTGTACATTCTAACGGTGATTAGATTTTGGGAGCGACCTGGTCACCGCACACGGTGGTCCGGGAGGGGAGGAAGAAGCGTGGATTTGGACATGGACTTGGTGGAGGACACCATCGACCGGCCGGCCGACGATCAGCCGATGGAACGTCCCTGCCTCTGCTGTAACAAGACGTTTCCGAGTTTCGGCTGGGCCAACCGGCTGTGCAACAACTGCAAGCGGCGCGACGGTCCCAGCTTCTTCTAGGGCCTGTATTTCCAACGATTTCTCAGGCGACCCGGGTCGAGCGGGGGCTTTCGTCCATCTGCGCGATCAGGTGATGGTTGAGCCGCTCGGCGAGGTCCGCGCGCACCGACGCGTGGGCTGCGCTGTCCCATAGATTGTGGGTTTCGTCGGGATCGCTCTCGAGATCGTAGAGCTCGCCCCAGGGCTGTCCAAGATAGACCGTATAGCGCCAGCGCCGGGAGACAAGCGCGCGAACACGGGCCGGCGCCTCGAAACCGAGGCGGGCCATGCCGTCGTTGTATTCAATCAACAAATCTTCGCGCAGCTCATCGCCGCCAGCGAGGGCCGGCAGGACATTGCGACCCTGCATGCCGTGATAGGGGGCGATTTCGGCCCGCGCCAGGATGGTCGGCGCCAGATCGACGGTGGAGGCCAATAGGTCCGAGGTCCGGCCGGTACGGTCCGCCGGATCGGACCAGAGGAACGGTACCCGGGTGATCGAGCGGAACGGCATCGCGCCCTTCAACAACATATTGAAATCGCCGAGATAGTCGCCGTGGTCGGCCGTGAAGCAGACGACCGTCTCCTCGTGCCGCCCGCTTCGTTTCAGGCTGGCCATGATCTCACCGACCGCGTCGTCGATGCAGGCGACCATACCGGCGGTGAGCGCCATCGCCTCGCGCAGATGGCCCTCGTCCAGCATGGTCGCGGTCTGCGGCGAGAACTGTCCACCACCGCCCTGCCAGTTGTCGTGCATCCAGCGCAAGGGCGGCGTCGGATTGCGATGCGCCGAATAGGGCAGGCGAACCTCGAACTGCTCCGGTGAATAGAGATCCCAATAACGCCCCGGCGGGTTGAAGGGATGGTGGGGATCGGGGAAGGAGACGAAAAGGAAGAAGGGCGCCGTATCGTCGGCGCGCGTTTCCAGATAATCGATCGTCCGGTCCCGGACGTAGGCGGTGCTGTAGAGTTCCTCCGGTACCGGCGTGCGGTAGGCCTGCGGGCAGCTGTAGTTGTGTGCGAGCTGGTTTTCCGGGTCGTGAAGAGCGCGCCAGTCGCCGGCCGTTTCGCGGAACCACTGGCCGTAGTGGCCGCCGCAACGATCGCCATGGCCGGTCACCATGTCGACGTGCTGGAAGCCGTAGAACGGCGTCACGACGTCGTAGCGTCCCGCCTCCCCGTAGCGGTCCGGGCTTTCCTGGCCATAGTCGCGCGGATCCGGCTTCCAGGCCTCGGCGATCGGCCCGGTGTCGCCGTCATCGACCCACTTCGGCGGCTGATCGGAGAAGGGCTGGAGGTGGCTCTTGCCGATCGCCGCCGTGCGGTAGCCGCTCAGCCCCAGCACCTCGACGAAGGTATTGGCCGAGGCCGAAAGCCGGCAGCCGTTGTAGCGCAGGCCGTGCACGCTCGGATAACGCCCGGTCATGAAGGTGGCGCGATTGGGCATGCAGATGGGCGAGGCGACGTGGAAGTTGTCGAAGCGCGTGCCCGCCGCCGCCAGGGCGTCGAGGTGCGGCGTCCGCAGCACCGGATGGCCGGCGCAGCCAAGCCAGTCGGCCCGCTGCTGGTCGGTCATGATGACCAGGAAACAGGGTCGCTTCGTCGTCATGGTGCGTGGTTCCTCGTCGCTGTCAGGCTTCAGGCGCCGCGGACCTTGCCCATCAGGATGAAGTCCCAGGGCGAGGGAAAGTCGCCGACGGGCACTTCGATCACCGTCGGGGCGGGATCGCGGATCGACTCGCGCAGGCAGGCCCGAAGCTCGTCCGGCGTCTTCGCCCGCATCCCCCGGGCGCCGAAACTCTCCGCCAGGCGCACGAAATCCGGGCTGGTGAGGTCGGAGGCGATCGGCCGGTTCGCGTAATTCTCGATCTGGAAGCGGCGCACGTTGCCGAAGGCGTTGTCGGTGAAGACGATGGCGGTGAGCGCGATTGAATGCCGCACCGCGGTCGCCAGCTCGGTGATGGTATAGAGCGCGCCGCCATCGCCGCTGATCGAGACCACCGGCACCTCGGGCCGGGCATGCGCCGCGCCGAGCGCGGTGGCGAAGCCCCAGCCGAGCGTCCCCTGATAGCCGGTGGAGAGATAGGTCCGCGGCCGCGTGCAGGACCAGGCGAAGCGCGAGACGTAGCCGACCTGGGTCAGCTCGTCGACGAAGATGCCGTCGGCCGGCAACTCGGCACGGATCGCCTCCAACCAGCCGAGCTGCGGGGCCAGCCGTTCGGCATAACTCTGGGCGAGCCGCGCCTCGGCCCGCGCCGTCTCGCCGGCCCAATCCGGGCGGTCCCGGGCATGGTCGCCGAGCGCGGTGAGCAGCGCGGGGAGCGCCACGGCGAGGTCGGCTTCGATCCCCACCTCGGGCGCGGTGACCCGGCCGAGTTCCGCGGCGTCGATGTCGATATGGACGATCCGCAGGTCGTCGTCGGTGCCCCATTGGGTCTGCTGCATCGCCAGCCGGGTGCCGAGCGCCAGCACCACGTCGGCGGTGCGCCAAAGCTCGCGCCCGACCGGGGCGCCGACGCTCAAAGGGTCGTCGCGCGGCACCACGCCCTGGCCGTTGCGGAAGGCCACCACCGGCGCCGTCAGCTGCCGGGCGAGCTGGGTGATCGCCGCGCCATGGTCGCGCGCGCCGCCGCCGACCACGATCAGCGGGCGTTCCGCCGCCGCCAGCAGCCCCGCGGCCCGTTCGATGTCCGCCGGATCTGGCGCCGGTGCCGGTATCGCCGCCGCCGCCAGGCTCTCCGGCGGCTCGGCCACGGGGGCCTTCCAGACGCTCGCCGGGACCTCGATGCCGACGGGGCGGGGACGGCCGGAGTGCAGCGCGCCGAAGGCCCGGCGCAGCACGTCGGCCGCATCGCCCGGGCCGGAAATCCGCTCCGCCTGCTTGGTCAGGCCGCGTAGGATCGCTAGCTGGTCCGGGATCTCATGCAGCAGGCCCAACCCCTTGCCGATCGCGGGCAGCGGGATTTCGCCGACCAGGGCCAGCACCGGCGCGCCCACCGCATAGGCGGTCGCCAGCGCCGCCGTCGCATTCAGGAAGCCCGGCCCGGGGACGACGCAAAAGGCCTGCGGCCGGCCGGTCGCCAGTGCCGCACCCAGCGCCATGTAGCCGGCCGCCTGCTCGTGCCGCACCTGCACGGGCCGCAGGCTGTCGCGGTGATCATAGAGCGCGTCGAAGAAATCGTCGTTCTGCACGCCCGGCAGGCAATAGAGCGTCTCGATCCCGTTCTGGCGCAGGGCCTGAACGACGAGGTCGGCGACGGTGGTCGACATGGCCATTTCCCTCTTTCGCGGCGTCTAGAGCCCGAGCACCGCCTTGGCCATGATGTTGCGCTGGATCTCGTTCGAGCCGGCATAGATCGAGGCGGCGCGGAAGTTGAGATAGTTCGGCATCGCCGGCACCGCATGGTCCGGACCGATCGCCTCGATGTTGGCGCCGGGCGTACGCGCGTCGCGCTGCACGGGCGAGGCATAATAGGCGATCGCCTCGACGCCGAGTTCGGTCAGGTGCTGGATCATCTCCGAGCCGCGGGTCTTGAACATCGAGGAGGCCGCGCCGGGGTTCTGTCCCTGGCTCAAGGCCGACATCACCCGCTGCTCGCTGACGTCGACGGCGGTGAGCGCGATCTCCGCCGCGCCGAGCTTGTGGCGGAACCCCGGATCCTCCCAAAGGATGGCGCCGTCCGTCCGTTCCGCCTGGGCCATCGCCTTCACCCGTTCGAACTGGGCGCGCAGCATCGGGCCGTAGGCGGTGCCGCCGCGCTCGAACTCCAACAGGTATTTCGCCACGGTCCAGCCGTTGTTCTCGGCGCCGATGCGGTTCGCCTGTGGCACGCGGACGTCGTCGAAGAAGACCTGGTTCAAGTGATGGTCGCCGGCGAGCGTGATGATCGGCTCGACCTTGATGCCGGGCAGGTCCATCGGGAAGACCAGGAAGCTGATCCCCTCTTGCCGCTTGCCCTCGGAGGAGGTGCGGACCAGGCAGAACATGGAATTGGCGTGGTGTGCGCCCGAGGTCCAGATCTTCGAGCCGTTGATGACATAGTCGTCGCCGTCCGGCACCGCGCGGGTCTGCAAGCTGGCGAGGTCCGAGCCGGAGCCCGGCTCCGAATAGCCCTGGCACCAGACGTCCTCGCCCGACAGAATGCGCGGCAGGTATTGTTCCTGCTGGTCCGGCCGGCCGTGGCCCATGATGACCGGCCCGATCATGCGGATGCCCATGGAGAACAGCCGCGGCGTGCTGGCGAGCGCGCTCTCCCGCTCGAAGATGTAGCGCTGCATCGCGTTCCAGCCGGGGCCGCCGAACTCCTTCGGCCAGCCGGGCGCGATCCAGCCCTTCTCGGCCAGGATCAGGTACCAGCGCCGGCTCAGCTCGAAGCTGGCGAAAACCCCGCTGGAGAGCCGGCCGGCCTCCTTGATCTCGGTCGTCATCTTCTCGGCCAGGAACTCCCGGACCTCGTCCCGAAAGGCCGCGTCCGCCGCGCTCAGCGTCAGATCCATGTCGTTTCCTCCCTCGTGCGCCCGATGATAGCGCCCGGGCGACACCCGGTGCACTTCAACCCGGTGCGCTTCAATCGGCGTAGCGGATCCTGGGGTCGAGCACCGCATAGAGCAGGTCCACCAGGAAGTTGATCACCACGGTGACGACGGCGATCAGCATCACCAGGTTCTGCACGATCGGATAGTCGCGCATCTGGATCGCCTCGACCAGGAAATAGGCGACGCCCGGGATATTGAACACGGTCTCGGTGACGATGAGCCCGCCCATCAGGAAGGCCGCCTCGATGCCGATGATGGTGACCACCGGCAGGACCGCGTTCTTCAGGGCGTGGTGGTAGTTGATCGCATTCTCGCTCGCGCCTTTGGAGCGGGCGGTGCGGATATAGTCCTGCCGCATGATCTCCAGCATCGAGGCGCGCGTCAGCCGCATGATGAGGGAGGAGGCGCGAAAGCCGACGGCGGCGGCGGGCACCGAATAGAGCAACAGCTCGTCCCACAGGGTTTCCGGCGGGTCGGTATAGATCGGGATGGTGCCGAGGAAGGCGACGCAGCCCATCAGGATCAGCAGGTCGAGCCAGAAGGACGGCATGGAAAGCCCGCTGAGCGAGGTCACTCGCAGCAGATAGTCGAGCGGCGTGTCCTGCTTGACCGCGCTGATCACGCCCAAGGGCAGACCGAGGATAATGGAATATCCGAGCGCCAGCGCGGCCAACTTGGCGGTGATCGGGATCCGCGGCCCCAGCTCGTCGATCGCCGGCATCTCGGTCACGTAGGAAAAGCCGAGATCCCAGGTCAGCAGGCCGCGGATCCAATGCCAGTACTGCACCGGGATCGGCAGGTCGAGGCCGAGCTCCTTCTCGATCGCCGCCTTCTCCAGCGGGTCCACGAAACCCGCGCTGTCGAACATGATGTCGGCGATGTTGCCCGGAATCAGCCGCAGCATGACGAAGATCAGCACCGACATGCCGAACAGCGTCACCAGCATCAGCAGGAAACGTTTGACGATATAGGCGCTCACCAGGGCCTCCGCACGCCGCCGCCGGCCGACGACGTCAAAGCGTCGAGTTGTCCGAGTGCTTGCCGCCGTCGAGGGTGACGATGGTGCCGGAGATGTAGCTCGCCCGGGCCGAGGCAAGGAAGACGATCAGGTCGGCGACCTCCTCGGGTTTGGCGAAGCGGTTCATCGGCCATTTGGCGTAGTATTCGCTGCAACGCTCGGGATCGCCGAACTCCGCCTCGGCGAGGCTGCGCATCACCGTCTGGATTCGATCGGTCTCGACCGGACCCGGATTGACGCCCAGCACGCGCACGCCGAAATGGATCGAGCGGCCGCCGATCGCCCGGGTGAAGGCCATCAGGCTGGCGTTGCCGCCGGCGCCGGCGATGTAGTCGTAGTCGACCCGGTCGCCGCCGGTGCCGATGTCGTTGACGATGACACCGTGGCCACGTTCCTTCATCGCCGCGATATAACGCCGCGTCATGTTGATGTAGCCGAAGACCTTCAGGTCCCAGGCGGCGCGCCAGGTCGCCTCGTCGATCTTATCGATCGAGCCGCCGGGAATGGCGCCGGCGTTGTTGACCAGAATGTCGATGTCGGACGTCGCCTCGAACAGCGCGTCGACGTTGGCGCTGTCGGAAAGGTCGCGGGCGTGCGTCGTGACGCTCACCTGGAAGCGGTCGCGGATCTCACCCGCCGCGCGCTCCAGGTCGTCCGCGGTGCGACTGACCAGATGCAGATGCGCGCCCTCGGCGGCAAAGCCGTCCGCGCAGGCCCGCCCGATCCCCTTCGAGGCCCCGGTGATCAATACCGTTTTGCCAGCCAGTTCCAGATCCATCGCTTCTTCCCTCCCGTTGTCGTGGACGACGTCGCCCTTGTCGGCGCGCATCATAGCCAGGATGGCGACGAGCGGAAGTGGCGCTCAGGAGATGACCATACGGGCAAAGCCGGCGATGCCCGCCACGGTCGCCTCGCGCTGGTCGACGTGCGGGCTGTGGGCGCAGTCTTCCAGCAGCAGACGTTCGACCGGGCCGCCGCTCGCCGCGGCCAGCCGTTCCACCTGGTCGAGCGTGCCGTACTCGTCGTCCAGACCCTGAATGACCAGGCTCGGCACCGCGATCGTCGCCAGGCGCGCTTCGATACTCCAGGTGTCGAAGGCGCCCGAGGTCCAGGCGCCGGACCAGCCGTGGAAGGCGACGTCGACGTTGTCACCGTGGTGGCGGGCGAGGCGCTCGCGCAGGTGCCCGGCCTCGTAGATCCCCATCACCTTGCGGATGGAGGACAGAGTGACCGGCTCCGTCAGCACATGCGGCGACAGCAGGACGAGGCCGAGCAGGTCGGGCCCGCCGGGCGGCGGGGCGGCGGCGTACAGCAGGGCGATGGTCGCGCCGTCGGAATGGCCGAGCAGGATGGCCCGCCGGACATCGGCGGCGCGCAGGACTTCGGGCAGGATTCGGGCCGCCTCGTCGTCCATGAAGTCGCCGGGCCACGGCAAGGGCCGGGCGTCCGAACCGCCGTAGCCCGCCCGGCTGTAGGCCAGCACACCGAGGCCGGTCCGCCGGGCGAGCTCCGCGGGCAAATCGCGCCAGAGACCGAGACAGCCAAGTCCCTCGTGCAGCATGACCAGGGTCGGGGCGGCGTCCGGCCCGGGGCCGTGCCAGGTGTACTCCAGCCGCCACCCGCCGGCGGTGAGAAAACCGCTGTCACTCACGAGGGGTCAATCACGCAGGCGGAAGCGTTGGATCTTGCCGGTCGCCGTCTTCGGCAGGGCCTCGGCGAACTCGATCCAGCGTGGATACTTGTAGGGCGCGATGCGGTCCTTGACGAAAGCCTTCAGGGCATCGGCCTTCGCCTCGCTGCCGGTCACGCCCGGCTTCAACACGACGTAGGCCATCGGCTTCACCAGGGTATCGGCGTCTTCCCGCCCGACGACGGCGACCTCCAGCACCTCGTCGTCGGCCAGCAGGGCGCTTTCGACCTCGAAGGGCGAGACCCAGATACCGCCGACCTTCAACATGTCGTCGCTGCGTCCGGCATAGACGTAGTAGCCGTCGCCGTCGCGCACGTATTTGTCACCCGTCCGCGTCCAGGGGCCATGGAAGGTATCGAGGCTTTTCGCCCGGTTGTTCCAATAGTACGGGCTGGACGAGGGGCCGGAGACCCAGAGCTCGCCGATCTCGCCTTCCGCGACCGCCTCGCCGTTCTCGTCCAGCAGGCGCAGGTCGTAGCCGGGAATGGGCCGTCCGGTGGTGCCGTAGCGGTTGTCGCCCTGACGATTGGAGATGAAGATGTGCAGCATCTCGGTCGAACCGATGCCGTCGAGAATGCCGGCGCCGAAGCGGGCTTCCCAACTCTCCCCGATATGCTTGGGCAGGGCTTCGCCCGCCGAGACGCACAGGCGGAGCGCGCCGGAGGCCTGCTCGCGGCCAACCTCGGGATCGGCGAGGATCGCGCCATAAAGTGTCGGCACGCCGAAAAACACCGTCGGCTGGTGGCGGTGCATGACATCGACGACCGAGTCCGGTGTCGGCCGCCCCGCCGTCACCACCGCCGTCGCGCCGGCATAGAGCGGCATGGAAAGCGAATTGCCGAGCCCGTAGGCAAAGAACATCTTCGCCGCCGAATAGACCACGTCGTCGGCGCGCAGCCCGAGCACGGCGAGGCCGTAATAGGCGACCGTGTACAGCATGTCCGCCTGCAGGTGCGCCGCCCCCTTCGGCCGGCCGGTCGAGCCGGAGGAATACAGCCAGAAGGCGACGTCGTCCGCCGTCGTCGCCGCCGCCGGCAGCTCCGCGCTGGCGACCGAAAGCAGGCTCGCCAGGTCCTCGTGCGCGCCGTCGGGGCCGCCGCCAGCGACGATGACATGGCGCAGGTGCGGCAGGCCGTCGAACAGCGGCGCGAAGGTTTCCAGCAGCGCCTCGCTCACCACCAGGACCGGGGCGCGGCTATCGCGCAGGATGTAGTCGTAGTCGTCGCCGGTCAGCATGGTGTTGAGGGGCACGGCAACATAGCCGGCCTTGATCGCGCCGAAGAAGACGGCGGCGAAATCGATGCCGTCGGTCATGCACATGACGACGCGCTGCTCGGCCTGCATGCCGAGATCGTCCAGCATGTTGCCGGCCCGGTTCATGGCGGCGGTCAGCTCGGCGTAGGTATAGCTGCCGTCGTCGTCGATCAGGCAGGTCTTGTCGGCGTTGTCGCCGGCGCCGTGCCGCTCGACGATGTCAACGGCCGCGTTGTAGGCTTGGTCGTAGTGGACTCCGGGCGGGGCGCACTCGAGGTCGATTCGGCTGTATTTGGTCATGGGGCCTCGCCTCCTGACGCGGGAATGGCGGCCATTATAGCGCCGACCACGGCCCTGTCGGGGCGGCATTTTGCCCCGCCTACGGCTTGCGGTCATGATGCACGGAGCCATCGAAACACGGGCGGTCGCAGCGGTGCGGGACGAAGACAGGGACGAAGACGGGGGCGAGGCCTATCTGGCAGCGCTCGGCCAGCGACTGCGTCGCGCGCGGGCCCGGCGTGGCATGACGCGCAAGGCCTTGGCGGCGGAATCGGCCGTCTCCGAACGCCACCTGGCGGCGATCGAGAGCGGGCGCGGCAACGTCTCGGTGCTGCTGCTGCGCCGGATCGCCGGTGCCATGGGATTGCCGCTCGCCGACCTGGCGCGCGAGGGCGACGATCCGCCGGTCGCCTTCGATCTCATCGCCGAACGGCTGGCCGGCATGCCGCCGGACGCGTTGGACGAGGTCCGCGGTTGGCTGGAGACGCGCTTCGGCGGGGCGGCGGCCCGGGCCCGGCGCATCGCCCTGGTCGGCTTGCGCGGTGCCGGCAAGACGACACTCGGGGCCGGGCTCGCCGCGCGGCTGGAGGTGCCCTTCGTCCAGCTCGACGAGGAGGTCGCGGCACGCGCCGGGATGCCCCTCGACGAGGTCTTCGACCTGCTGGGCCAGGCGGCCTACCGGCGGCTGGAGCGGGACGGCCTGGAAGCGGTGATCGCGGCGCGGGAAGCCGCGGTGATCGAGACCGGCGGCGGCATCGTCGCGGAGGCCGGCACCTACCGCCGCCTGCTGGAAAGCTGCCACGTCGTCTGGCTGCATGCCCGCCCGGAACAGCACATGGCCCGCGTCGCCGCGCAAGGCGACCACCGCCCGATCGCCGGCAGTCGCGAGGCCATGGCCGACCTGCAACGAATCCTCGAAGGCCGCGCGGCGCTTTATGCCCAGGCTGCGCGAGACCTCGACACGTCGGGCGAGGACCCGGCGGCGGCGCTGGACGCGCTGGAGGCGATCGCCGCCGACCTCGTTCAGCTCGGCACCAGCCCGCCGTCGACGTTGTAGGCCTGGCCCGTGATGTTCCGCGCGGCGGGCGAAGCGAGGAAGACCGCCATCGCCGCGATATCCTCGGGGTCGTTGGCGCGCTGGATCGGGATCGGCTTCGCGGCCTTGGCCTTGGCCTCCTCGAAGCTGATGCCCGACGCCTCGGCCCGGTCTTCCAGCAGCTTCTGCACCAGGGGCGTCAGGGTGACGCCCGGACAGATGGCGTTGACGTTGATGTCGTGCTGGCCGAGCTGCTGCGACGCCGTCTTGGTCATCGAGATCACCGCGCCCTTGGTCGCCGCATAGGCCGCGTTGGAGGTGCCGACATAGCCCCGCCCGGCGACCGAGGCGATGTTGATGATCCGCCCGCCGCCCTGGGCGATCATGCGTCGCGCCGCGCCTTGCAGGCAGAAGAACACGCCCTTGGCGTTGACCCGGTTCATGCGGTCCCAATCGGCTTCGGTGATGTCCATGATGTAGGCGTGCCGGGTGACGCCGGCGTTGTTCAGAATAATGTCGAGGCGGCCATGCGCCGCCACCGCCGCGTCCAGCATCGCCTCGATCGAGGCGACGTCGCCGCAATCGGCCTGCACGGCCATGGCGTCGGGGCCGACCTGGCTCGCGCGCCTGGCCGACCGCTCGGCCGCTTCCAGGTCGATATCCGCGCAGACGACCGTCGCGCCCGCTTCGGCGAAGGCGACGGCGCTGGCCGCCCCGATGCCGTTGCCCGCCCCGGTTACCAGGGCGATTTTGTTGTCCAGAACCATGTCGATTTCCTCCCCCGCCAAATCGTCGGGAGAGAGATTAGCCTGCGAGCCGACCGGCGTCAGCCTTCGATCTCGGCGACCAGCGGGCCGCGCTGACCGACGCCGATGCGCACCCGCAGCTGCTGGCCGGGGGCCAGGTCCTCCATGCCCTGGCGGCGCAGCACCTCGGCATGGATGAAAATGTCGTTCGAGCCGTCGTTACGGGTGACGAAGCCGTAGCCCTTGGTTCGGTTGAACCATTTGACTTCGACGTCGATCGCCTCCCCCTCCGGCACCGGCGCGTCGCCCTGGCCGCGGGGGCGGTGCATCGGCGCCCGACGCGGACCGCGCGGGCGAAACTGTCGGGGTTCCGCCGTACTCTCGTCGACACTCGCCAGGCGGACGGCCTGCAGGCCCTTTTCCCGGCGCACGGTTTCGCAAACGACGGTGACGCCTTCTTCCAGCGTCTCCCGCCCCGCGTCGTGCAGTACGGTCTTGTGGATCAGGATATCGCCATCGCTATCGGTAGCGATGAAGCCAAAGCCCTTGACGGGATCGAACCACTTCACCCGTCCGGTGTGGCTGTCACCCGCCGGTGATGTACCCTCGGTCGGCAAACCGCCGATGGCCTCGTCATTGTCGCTCATAGCGAGGCACCAATTTTTACCCAGTAATCATTTATCATAACATGGTTCGGTCTTAGCGACAAATCGACGCAACGCCGAAATGGCCCTTGGCAGAGCGGTGAAAGGCAAGCCAAGGCAACACGAAATCGCGATCCCGGAAGGAGGTGGCCCGTGCCCAAAACGCCCGAAGACCTGCTACAGCACCTGGCCGTACTCGGCATCGAGACGGTGACGCACGACCATCCGCCGTTGCGCACGGTCGAGGAAAGCAAGGCGCTGCGCGGCCAGCTCCCCGGCGGACATTGCAAGAACCTCTATCTCAGGGACAAGAAAAAGCGCGACTGGCTGATCGTCGCCCTGGAGGATCGCGAGATCGACCTGAAGGCCCTCTCGAAAACCATCGGCGCGCCGGGGCTGAGTTTCGGGCGACCCGAACGGCTGCTCGAGGCGCTCGGCGTCGTGCCGGGCGCCGTCACGCCGTTCGCCCTGGTGAACGACGGCGACTGTCGCGTTCGCGTCGTGCTGGACCGGGAGATGCTGGATCGTTCGCCGCTGAACTACCATCCGCTGATCAACACCCGGACCACGGCGATCCGGCCCGACGACCTGCTGCGCTTTATTCGCGATTGCGGCCACGAACCGGAAATACTCGCGCTTTAGCCGTCCGCGCCCGGGCGTGCGCCCTTGCGGCCAAAGGGCCGTCACCCTACCCTAGGGACGAACGCGCGAAGGTGCGAACCCACCCCCCTCGACGAGGAGAAACGAGCCGTGATGGAAGAGCCGCTGATCGGTCAGGCGCCGGCCGACGTGATCAAGGACACCGATACCCAAGGCTTCGCCGAGGACGTCATCCAGGCCAGCCAGGAAGTTCCCGTCATCGTCGACTTCTGGGCGCCGTGGTGCGGGCCCTGCAAGCAGCTGACGCCGATTCTGGAAAAGGTGGTACGCCAGGCCGGCGGCGCCGTTCGCCTGGTCAAGGTCAACATCGACGAAAACCAGGCGATCGCCCAGCAGCTGCGTATCCAGTCGATCCCCGCCGTCTATGCCTTTCACGAGGGACGGCCCGTCGACGGCTTCGCCGGCGCCCTGCCGGAAAGCCAGGTGAAGGCCTTCGTCCAGCGCCTCACCGGCGATAGCGGCCCGAACGAGATCGAACGGGCGATCGAGATGGCGGATCAGGCGCGCGAGGCGGGCGAGGTCGCCCAGGCCCAGGACATCTACGGCCAGATCCTTCGGGTCGAGCCGGAAAACACCGACGCGCTGGCCGGGCTGGCGCAGTGCCAGATCGCCGGTGGCGATCTCGACGGCGCGCGGGAGACCCTGGCCGGCGTCGACCAGCGCCAGCGGAACGCGCCGGCCGTGGCGGCGGCCGAGGCCGCGCTGGCGCTGGCCTCGCAGGCGGACGATGCCGGTGACGCCGGCGAATTGCGCCGGGCGATCGAGGCGGATCCCGACGACCACCAGGCGCGCTTCGACCTGGCCCAGGCCCTGGTCGGCCAGGGCGAACGGGAGGAAGCGGTCGATCATCTGCTGGAGATCGTCAAGCGCGATCGGCAATGGAACGAGGAGGCGGCGCGCAAGCAGCTGCTGACCCTGTTCGACGCCTTCGGCGCCGGCGACCCGCTGACCGTCGCTTCGCGCCGGCGGTTGAGTTCGATGCTGTTCTCCTGAGGCCCGAGGCCGGCCGCATGACCGACCTGCCGGAACGGATCGCGGTCTTCCCCCTGATCGGGGTGCTGTTGCTGCCGGGCGAGCATCTGCCGCTCAACATCTTCGAGCCGCGCTACCGCGAGATGACCCGCGACGCCCTGGAGGGCGACGGGCTGATCGGGATGATCCAACCACTCGATCCCGAGGACCAGGCTTTCGAGCCGGCGGTCTATCCGACGGGATGCGTCGGGCGCATCACCAGTTCCCGCCAGACCCAGGACGGCCGCTATTTGATCGTCCTGACCGGTGTTTCCCGCTTCCGCGTCGCCCGGGAGCTGGAACGCGACACGCTCTACCGGCAGATCATCGCCGATTGGAGTCCTTTCGCGGGCGATCTCGACGAAGATGGCGACGAGGATGGCGATGGGGCGGCGGACAGCGTCGATCGTGAACGCCTGGTGCAGGCCCTGAAGGGCTATGCGGCGATCCATCAATTGTCGCTGGATTGGAGCGCCGTCGCCGAGGCGCCCAGCCGTACGCTGGTCAACCAGCTGTCGATGCTGGCCCCCCTGCCGCCGAGTGAGAAACAGGCCCTGTTGGAATCGCGCGACGTCACCGAGCGCGCCCGCGTGCTGACCGCGCTCATCGAAATGGCGCTGATCGGGCGGCACGGCGGCGACGACAGCGCCAGCGCCCACTGAAGGGTTGGACGATGGACGAGGATAATCACGACGTCGATCCCAAACTGCTCGAGATCCTGGTCTGTCCCTTGAGCAAGGGGCCGCTGCGCTACGATTCCAAGGCGCGGGAACTGATCAGCGAACGGGCCCGCCTGGCCTATCCGATCCGCGAGGGCGTGCCGATCCTGCTGATCGACGAGGCGCGCGAGTTGGAGGACGGTGAATGACCCAGGCCGCCGCGCAACGCCGCGGCGGGGGCGGCTGGCACCGCTTCGCCAATCCCGCCCGCTTTCGCCGCATCGCCGGCGCCGTGGCCCCCTGGGCGAGCGGCCTGGCGGTCGCGCTGCTGCTGCTCGGCCTGGCGCTCGGCTTTTTCGTGGCCCCCGCCGACTACCAGCAGGGCGAGACGGTTCGGATCATGTTCGTCCACGTGCCGTCCGCCTGGATGGCGCTCTTTTGTTATACCGCGCTGGCGGCGGCGAGCGCCGCCTCCCTGATCTGGAAGCATCCGCTGGCCGACGTCGCCGCCCGGGCGATGGCGCCGATCGGCGCCGTCTTCACCGCCCAGGCGCTGATCACCGGCGCGCTCTGGGGACAGCCGATGTGGGGAACCTGGTGGGTCTGGGACGCCCGCCTGACCTCGGTGCTGGTTCTGCTGTTTCTCTATCTCGGCTACATGGCGCTGTGGCAGGCGATCGAAGATCCGGCCAAGGCGGCGAAGGCCTGCGCCATCCTGGCGATCGTCGGCTTCGTCAATGTGCCGATCATCAAATTCTCCGTCGATTGGTGGAACACGCTGCACCAGCCGGCCAGCGTGCTGACCACCGAGGGGCCGAAGATCCACGCCAGCATGCTCTGGCCCCTGCTGGTGATGGCGGCCGGCTTCAAGGCCTATTTCGTCGCCGTGTTGCTGTTGCGCATGCGGACCGAGCTGGACGGCGCCCGGCTGCGCGCGCTCGAAAGCCGGCTGGCGGCGGCGGAGTGAGGGGCCGGCCACCCGAATTCGTGAAGGCCGGCGGCTGGACGCTTCCCCGATGGCTTCCTATAACACGGAGGCGAGGCGAGGCTCGGACGAACCAATGCAGACGTTCCGCGATTTCTTCGACATGGGTGGCTATGCGGCGTTCGTCTGGCCGTCGTTCGCCGCCTGTGCGGTATTGATGATTGCCTTGGTGGTGAGTAGCGTCCTGCGGCAACGACGCATGCGGGCGCGCCTCGACGAGGTCGAGAAACTGGTGCGACACGCGGAAGGGGACGAGGCAGCGTGAAACGCAAACAGCGCCGCATGTGGCTGTTGATCTCGGCGCTCGCCGGCCTCGGTGCCGTCGCGGCCCTCGTACTCGTCGCGCTCGAGGACAACATCGTCTTCTTCTACGGGCCGAGCGAGCTTGTCGCCAAGGCGCCGGCCGCCGGACAACGCCTGCGCATCGGCGGCCTGGTCGCCGTCGACAGCGTGAAAAAGGCGGAAGACGGGTCGGTCAATTTCGCCGTGACGGACGGGAACAATACGGTGCCCGTGCTCTTCCGTGGCCTGCTGCCGGACCTGTTCCGCGAGGGACAAGGCGTCGTCGCGGAAGGCGCACTCGACGGTGCCGGATTGTTCCTCGCCAGCGAGGTGCTCGCCAAGCACGACGAGAAATACATGCCGCCCGAGGTCGCCGAGGCGCTCCGCGAGCAGGGCCAGTGGAAGGGAGAGGGGGGATGAGCGAGAGCCGCGCCGAGGTGGTACGAGTCTCGGCCTTCCCGCCCTTTACGACGGCGAAGCTCGAAAGCCTGTTCACCGTGCACGACTATCATTCGGCGGCGGACAAGACGGCCTTTTTTCGCGGCCCCGCCGCCGCCGCCCGCGCGGTGGTCGCCACGGCGCCCGATTCCGTGAACAGCGCCCTCATGCATTCCCTCCCCGGGCTGGAAATCGTGTCCTGCTTCGCCGTCGGCGTCGACTTCGTCGACCTCGCGACGGCCCGGCAGCGCGGCGTCGTCGTCACCAACACGCCCGAGGTGCTAACCGATTGCGTCGCCGATCTCGGCATGGGTCTGCTGCTGGCGATTTCGCGCCGCATCGTCGAGGGCGACGGCTACGTCCGTGCCGGCCGCTGGCCCCGGGAAGGCGACATCCACCTGTCGAGCGCGCTGCGCGGCAAGACCGTCGGCATCGTCGGCTTCGGGCGCATCGGCAAGCAGCTCGCCCGCCGGGCCGAGGCCTTCGGGATGCGCATCGCCTATCATGGCCGCAGCGAACAGCCGGACGTCGACGCGACCTATTGCGCGAGCCCGGCGGAACTCGCCGCCGCCGCCGATTATCTCGTGCTCTGCTGTCCGGGCGGGGCGGAAACCCGGCACATGATCGACCGCAGCGTGCTCGACGCGCTGGGGCCGCGAGGCTTCCTCGTCAATGTCGCGCGGGGCAGCGTGGTCGACACCGATAGCCTGATCGCCGCGCTGGCAGACAGTGCCATCGCCGGCGCCGCGCTCGACGTCTTCGAGGACGAGCCGAACGTACCGGCGCCACTGCTCGGCTTCGACAATGTCATCGTGCAGCCGCACCACGCCAGCGGGACCCTTGAGACCCGCACGGCGATGGGCGAGCTGATGATCGAGAACCTGGTGCGCCACTTCGCCGGCGAACCGGTCCTCACTCCGGTCGATTGAGACGGCGGGGAGGGCAGCACCGATGATCGCCGAACTTGGCCATTTCGCCCTGATCTTCGCCCTCGTGGTGGCGATCTCGCAGGCCGTCCTGCCGCTCTGGGGGGCGGCCCGGGGCGATGGCCGGCTGATCCAGCTGGCGGTCCCGCAGGCGATCGTTCAGTTCGCACTGATCGCCATCGCCTTTGGCTGTCTCACACACGCCTATGTCACCTCCGACTTCTCCGTGCTGAACGTCGTCGCCAATTCCCATTCGGCCAAGCCACTGCTCTACAAGATCTCCGGGGTGTGGGGGAATCACGAGGGCTCGCTGCTGCTCTGGGTGCTGATCCTCGCGCTGTTCGGCATGGCGGTCGCCTGGTTCGGCACCAACCTGCCACCCGCCTTCCGCGCCCGGGTGTTGAGCGTGCAGGCCGGAATCGCCGTCGGCTTCCTCGCCTTCAGCCTGTTCACCTCCAACCCGTTCGAGCGGGTGCTGCCCGTGCCGGCCGACGGCCAGGGGCTGAACCCGTTGCTGCAGGACCCGGGCCTGGCCTTCCATCCCCCGTTTCTCTATCTCGGCTATGTCGGCTTCTCCATCGCCTTCTCCTTCGCGGTGGCCGCACTGATCGAGGGCCGGGTCGATGCCGCCTGGGCCCGCTGGGTCCGGCCCTGGACGCTCGCCGCCTGGTGCTTCCTCACGCTCGGCATCGCGCTCGGGAGCTGGTGGGCCTATTACGAGCTCGGCTGGGGCGGCTGGTGGTTCTGGGATCCGGTGGAGAACGCGAGCTTCATGCCCTGGCTGGCGGGCACCGCGCTGCTGCATTCGGCCATCGTCGTCGAGAAGCGCGACACGCTCAAAAGCTGGACCGTGCTGTTGGCGATCATCACCTTCTCGCTCAGCCTGCTCGGCACCTTCCTGGTCCGCTCCGGCGTGCTGACCTCGGTGCACGCCTTCGCTACCGACCCGACGCGCGGCGTCTTCATCCTGGGCTTTCTCTTCTTTGTCGTCGCCGGCTCACTCACGCTCTATGCGCTGCGCGCGCCCCGGCTGGCCGGCGGCGGCCTGTTCCAGCCGGTCAGCCGCGAAGGTGCGCTGATCCTGAACAACCTGCTGCTGAGCGCGGCGGCGGCCACCGTCTTCCTCGGCACGCTCTATCCCTTGTTCCTCGACTCGCTCACCGGCGAGAAGATCTCCGTCGGGCCGCCCTATTTCAACGCCACCTTCGGGCCGATCATGGTGCCAGTGATCGCCGCCATGGCGGTGGGGCCCCTGCTGCCCTGGAAGCGCGGCGATCTCCGCGGCGCGCTGCAACGGCTCTGGCTCGCCGGCCTGGCCGCCCTGGGCGTCGTCATTTGGGGGCTGATCTGGATCGAGGGCGGGCCCTGGCTGGCGCTCGCCGGGCTGGCGCTCGGCGTCTGGCTGATCGCCGCGGCGCTGGTCGAGTGGGCCGATCGGGTGAAGTTGTTCCGCGCCTCCGCCGGGGAGAGCTGGCGCCGCGCCGCCCGCCTGCCGCGGGCCGCCTGGGGCATGACGGTGGCGCATGCCGGCATGGGCGTCGTGCTGCTCGGCATCGTCACCTCGACCGCCTGGGAGACCGAGACCCTGGTGCCGATGAAGCCGGGCGAGACGATGCGCGTCGGCGGCCACGACTACACCTTCGAAGGCGTACGCCCGGTGCAGGGGCCGAACTATGCCGCGGTCGAAGGCCGCTTCCGCGTGACCCGCGACGGCAAGGAGGTCGCCCGCCTATCGCCGCAGTCGCGCAACTATCCCAATCCGCCGATGCAGACCACGGAAGCGGCGATCCTCACCCGTTTCGAGGGCGACCTCTATGCCGTGATCGGCGAGCCGGTCGGCAACGGCGCCTGGTCCGTCCGGCTCTACTTCAAACCGCTGATCCATTGGATCTGGGCCGGTTGTCTGTTCATGGTGCTGGGCGGTGCCCTGTCGTTGAGTGACCGGCGCCACCGGGTCGGCGCCCCCCGACGCCACGCACCGCCGGCGCCCGTGGCCCAGGCGGCCGAATAGGAGACGGAGCGTGAGCGACGAACAGGCCCCCCGGCCCCGGCGGCTTCGCTTCGGCTTCGCCGGGCTGCCGCTCGTCGCCTTTCTGGCGCTCGGCGCCTTCCTGCTGCACGGCCTCTACCTGGCGCCGGAAGAGATCCCCTCCGCCCTGATCGGCACGACCGCGCCGGAGTTCGCGCTGCCGCCGATCGAGGGTCGCCCGCCCGGGCTGGCGACCGCCGACCTCGCGGGCGGCGTCAGCCTGGTCAACGTCTTCGCCTCCTGGTGCATCACCTGCCGGCAGGAGCATCCGCTGCTCATGCGCCTGATGGAAGAGGATGTCGTCACCGTCCACGGCCTCAACTACAAGGACGAACCGGCCGCCGCGCTCGGCTGGCTGAAACGCTTCGGCGATCCCTACGACCGGGTCGGCGCCGACCGCAACGGCCGGGTCGGGATCGACTGGGGCGTCTACGGCGTGCCGGAGAGTTTCCTGGTCGACGCCCGCGGACGCATCGTCTGCAAGCACATCGGCGCAATTTCCGCCCACGACCTGGAGAGCAAGCTGCTGCCGGCGATCCGGGCGGCGAAGGCCGGCGAGGCCGTCGAATGCTGAGGGTGTTGACGGTCCTGGCGGCGTTGCTGCTCGGCGCTTTGCCCGCCGCGGGGCAGACCACGCCGGAGGTTCCGCTCGCCGACGCCGGGCTGGAGGCCCGCGCGCTCGCCCTGCATCGCGAGATCCGCTGCCTGGTCTGTCAGAACCAGTCGATCGCGGAATCCAACGCCGAACTCGCCCGCGACCTGCGCCGCCTGGTGCGCGAGCGGCTCACCGCCGGTGACAGCGACGACGAGGTCACCGCCTATCTGGTCGCCCGCTACGGCGACTGGGTGCTGCTGAAGCCGCCGTTCCGTGCCGCCACGGCGCTGATCTGGCTGGCGCCGATCCTGCTGCTGCTGCTCGGCGGCGGGCTCGTCGTGCTCTGGTATCGCCGGGGACGGCGCGATGCCGCGGCACCCGAAGCACTGGCGGCGGACGAGCGTGCCCGCCTGGAACGCCTGCTGTCGGACGGAGACGCGGGCGCATGAACCTCTGGTTCGTTTTGGCCCTGCTTGTGGTCCCGGTGACGGCGCTGATGCTGGGCCCGTTGTTCGGCCGGGCGCGGGTGCAGACCTCGCGGCGTGCCCATGCCCTCGCCGTGCACCGCCGCCAGCTCGCGGAGCTGGAGGAGGAGGTCGCGCAAAACCTGATCGGCGAGGAGGAGGCGCGGACCGCCCGCCTGGAGATCGAGCGCCGCCTGCTGCGCGCCGCCGAGGCCGACGGTCCGGCGGACGACGCGGCGGCTTCGGACGGCGGCCGGATGCCGGCGGTCGTCGTCGTCCTAACCCTGCCGCTTATCGCACTCCTCGTCTACGCGACGCTCGGCAGGCCGGAGCAGCCGGGGACGCCCTGGACCGGCGGGGCCCATGCGCCGCAAGCCCGGGCGCCGCTGTCGGCCGAGGTGCGCGAACTGCAGGCCCGCCTCGCCGCCGATCCAAGCGATGCGGAGGGCTGGCGGGTGTTGGGCCGCAGCCTGATCGCCGCCGGCCGGCCGACCGAGGCGGCGGAGGCCTTCACCGAGGCCCTGGAGCGCGCGCCGGAGGACGCCGCGACGGAGAGCGATCTCGGCGAAGCCCTAACGCTCGCCGCCGACGGCACTGTGCGTCCCGCCGCCCGTGCGGCCTTCGAGGCGGCGCGCAAGCGCGACCCCGGCCTGGCAAAGCCGCACTACTACCTGGCGCTGTCGGAATGGCAGAACGGCCGCCCGCAGGCCGCCTACGACGGCTGGCTGGCGCTCGCCAAGACGGCAGAGCCGGGGGTGCCCTGGATCGATCTGGTGCTGATCCGCCTGGTCCGCGCGGCGCGGGACCTGGCGATATCCCTCGAGGACGAGCTGCCGCCGCTGTTTCTCGCCCGCTACCGCGAGCAGGCGGGCGCCACCGCGTCCGCCCCGCATCCCCCCGGCGCCGCGCCAGGCCAGCCCGATCCCTCCATGGTCGAGGGCATGTCGGCGGACGAACGGAACGAGTTCATCGCCGCCATGGTCGCGCGGCTGGCGGAACGCCTGGCCGAAGAGCCGGACGACTACGAGGGCTGGATGCGGCTCGGCCGCTCCTACGGCGTGCTCGGCAAGGCGGACGAGTCGGCCGAGGCCTATGGCCGCGCCGCCGCGCTACGCCCGGACGACCCGGCCCCCCTGCTGGCCCGCGCCCGCGGCCTGATGGAAACCGCCGGCGAAGGCGCGCCGACGCCGGCCCAAGCGATCGCCGACTTCCGCCGGGTCCTGGATTTGGCCCCCGAGCAAGGCGAAGCGCTCTGGGTCGTCGGCCTGGCCGAGGCCCGCGCCGGCCGTCCCCGCGCGGCGATTGCGCTCTGGGAACGGCTGCTCGCCAAGATCGACCCCAGCCTGCCGCAACACGCCCTACTAGCCCGCGAGATCAATCGCGCCAAGGACGCCCTCGATCCCTGATCGCGGTTCCGTGGCGCCCGCTACTCGATCAGGGGGCAGCCGTCCCGCCAGGTGACGTTGCCCTGATAGCCCGTCTTGCGGGCCAGCGCCTCGTCGTAAGCGATCTTCGCGATGGCCTTGTTGACCTTGCGGACCAGGGTGACGTGACGCAGGCTTTTCATCGATGCGGCCTGACAGTCGGGGCGCACCAGCTTGCCGTCCGGCGCGATCGTGAAGTGCAGTTCCTTCACCAGCTCGCCGCCCGACGTCATCACGCAACGGTAATCGCCCGGGTTCTCGTTCATCCAGTGGACCGGGCGGGCAAAGCTGGGCTTGGTGCCTGATTTGGGCGGGCGGAACTTCAGGTCGTTCACGCGGAAGACCATCTGGTCCCAGCGGACTTTGATGCGGCCCGCCTCCGTATGGCTCCAGTAGTTGCGTGACACGCCGCCGCCCGGGCGGGCCTCGGCCACTTTCTTGCCCTTGTAGATGCAGCTGAACTTCGGCGCCGACCAGGTCTTCTCGCCCTTGACCCAGAAGCGGAAGGTCGCGAAGGGGACCGACTCCGGCTGGTCCATGGCCGAGCCGAGGGCGCTGTGTATGGCCTGGAGATCCCGCTTGCCCGACGAGGTCGCCCCGGGGAGGCTGTTGCCGGCCTCCTCGATCGTCGCCACGCCCATCTTCATGTCCAGATTGTCGGCGTAGTTGAGCTTCGGCTTGTTCTTCGAGCCGTGCTTGATCGCCACCACGTCGAGGTGCAAGGTCGCGAGGTCGTGGCTCAGGCCCAGCAGCGTCTGCTTGTAGGTTACTTTCAGCCCGAACGCGCCGGTCTCGGTCAGGCCGAACTCCGCCTTGGGCCAGCAGGTGACATAGACCAATGGGCCTTCCGGCACGAAGGCCTTCGCCGGACAGTTCATCGGCTTGCCGATGGGGGCATCGTTCGCGAGCACCTGCATGACGACCACGTCGTCGCTTTCGTAGCCGGCGAAGTGGATCAGCAGTTGCGGTTCGGGCGTCCATTTGAGCGGCCGGCCCTGGCGGACCTGCACCAGCACGGTGGTTTCCAGGCTGCCGATACTGTCGATCAGGACCGGTTTGTCTTCGGGGAAGTCATGGCTCCACAAGTTCGCCTGTTGTGCCGCGATGGGCGCACTCGCGAACAGCATGACGGCGGAAACTGCAGCGCCCCATCCCGCCCGGAAATCAAACATGCCAGCCCAATTCATCATGGCCCCTTCCCTTGATCGCCTTCGAGAACGGCTCGAACCGTAGCCACCGCGGGCGGAGGTGGCAACATCGCGGCGGGCGCTCAGGTGGCGAGCGCGGGCTGCGGGCGGAAGGTGCGGGTTCGGTTGATCAGCCAGCCGATGACCAGCAGATTGACGACATTGATCGCGGCGGCGGTGAGGAAGGCGGGTCCGTAAGCGCCGGCGGTGTCGAAGATGCGCCCGCCGAGCCAGCCGCCCATCGCCATGCCGAAGGTGCCGAAGAGGTAGATCGCCGCCATCCGCCGGGCCATGCCGGCGAGGGGGAAATACTCGCGCACGATATAGGCATACATGGCGATGACCCCGCCGTAGCCGAGGCCGTAGACCAGGCAGACCGCATAGAGGGTCCAGAGGTCCCGGGTGAAGGCGATGGCGACCAGCATGGCGCACTGCACCGAGGAGCCGAGCATCAAGGCCCGAAGGCCGCCGATCCGATCGGCCAGGATGCCGCCCAGGATCCGACTCGCGAGCGAGGCGAAGAGCGCGGTCGAGAGCAGCAGCGCCGCCTGCTGCGGCCCGAAACCAAGGTCGGTGCCGTGGGCCGGCAGATGCACCAAGGGAACCGACATCGGAATGCAGCAGCAGACGATGGCGAAACAGAGGATCGCCGTCATCACCCTGGGGTCGAGGCCGAGCACCCGGCCGTCCGGGCCACTCGGCACGGCTTTGGCCAGGTCGTCCGGCGGGCGGCGGCTGAGCAGCAGGCTCAAAGCCAGCATGACCACCAGGGCCAGCGCCGCATAGAGCTGGAAGGTCGTGCGCCAGCCGACCGCGTCGTTCATCGCGGTGACGAGCGGCGACCAGACGACCCCGCCAAGGCTCTGCCCGCAGGTGGCGATGCCGAGCGCGAGGCCCCGGTTCTTGTCGAACCAGCGCGAGACGTTGGCGATCAGCGGCGTGAACATGCAGGCGTTGCCGAGAATGCCGACAAAGAGGCCGTAGGTCGCCCAGACGTGCCAGCCCTCTTCCGCCAGGCTGGTGAGGAAAACGCCGAGCGGGATCATCACCGAGCCGAACAGCGCGACCCGGGCCATGCCGATACGCTCCGAAAGCTGGCCGAAATAGAGCGCGCCGACCCCACCGCCGAAGAAGGCGGCGGCATAGGCGAGCGAGGGCACCTCGCGCGGCCAGCCCATCTCCTGCACGATCGGCTTCAACTGCACGTTCAGCACGAAATAGGCGCCCTGGGCGAAGAAGATCAGCATCAGGCTCGCCACGACGACGACGGCCGGATAGTGCCGGTCGGGAATACGGAACCTCATGCGCCCTCGCCGCCTCTGTTCTGCGTCCGGGCGCGCGCCTCGCGGCGGGCCACGACAAACCCGCCGCCGACGACCAGGGCGATGCCGAGAAAGCCCCAGCCGTCGGGGTGCTGGTTCCAGACCAGCCAGCCGAGCACAACCGCCCAGAGCACCGAGGTATAGCGGAACGGCACGACCACCGCCGCCTCGGCATGGCGGAAACATTCCACCATCAAGACCTGGGCGATGGCGAAGAAGACCCCCGAAAGCGCCATCAACAGATAATGCAACGGCGTCAGCGGCGCCCAGCCGAACAGCAAGGTCGGCAGGGCGAGAACCATCGTCATGACGTTGCCGACGAAGACCAGCGAGGTCGCGGTCTCGGTGCCGGCGATATGGCGCATCAAGACGTCGCGCAGGGCGAGCAGCAGGGCAACGCCGAGCGGCAGCAGATAGACCCAGTCGGCCGCACCGCTCGGCCGGGTGAGGAGGGCGACGCCGGCAAAGCCGACACCGGCGGCGAGCCAGCGCCGCCAGCCGACCCGTTCCTTCAGCAGCAACGGCGCCAACGCCATCACCAATATCGGGCTCGTGTAGATCAGCACGATCGCATCCGCCAGCGGCATCAGCGGCAGGCTGGAGACGAAGATGAAGAGCGAAGCGGTGAACAGGCCCGCACTCAGCAGCTGCACCCGCCAGCTGTTCACCCGCAGTTCCGCCCACCCATCGGCCCGCCAGGCGATGATGGCGAGCGCCGCCATCACCGGAAAGCCGCGCAGGAAGACGATCTGGCCGACCGGCAGGTCCGTCGCCAGGTATTTCATCAGGGCGTCGTTCGTCGTGAGGAAGGCCCCGCTCGCCACCATCATGGCGATACCGGCCATCGGGTTCGCGGTGTGAACCCGGGTTTCAGCCACGGGCGGCGCGCAGGAAATTGACGATCCAGCGGGCATAGAGGCCGGCGTCACGCTCCCGCGCCAGGCCCGCCAGCGCCGCGTCGGCCGCCGCCCGGCCATAGACCGCGCGGCGCAGGCGGATCAGCTTGGCAGCGAACGGCGGCTCGATCTCGGGGTGGGGTTGCAGGCCCAGGATGGTCTCGCCCAGCTGGAACATGGCATTGGGACAGAACAGGCTTTCCGCCAGCCGCTCGGCGCCGGGCGGCAGCGCCACGACCTGGTCCTGGTGGAAGACGATGCAGTCGAGTTCGTCCCGCGGCGGATCCATCCAGGGCTTGTGCCGGACGACCCGGTGCCGGTGCACGCCGATGCCGCGGCCTTTCGGCGACTTCACCGCCGCGCCGCCAAGCGCGTCGGCGATCAGCTGGTGGCCGAAGCAGACGCCGACGATGGGCGCGTCCCGCTCGGCGACGCGAACCGTGAAATCCCGCAGCGGCGCGATCCAGTCGAGCGCGTCATAGACGCCGGCCGGACTGCCGGTGATGATCCAGGCCTCGCAGTCGTCCGGGCTGTCCGGCAACGCGCCCTCGTTGGCCGCATAGGGGCGGAAGGCGAAGTCGGGCGCGACGGGGGCGAGCAGGTCGATGAACGGCTGGGCGTAGCGCGGTTCCGGCTGCAGGGCCGGCGGGACCGTGCCCGCTTCCAGGATGCCGATCTTCATGCACCGTCCCGGGCCTGGGCCAGCGCGCTCGCCGCCGCGTCAGCCATGACCTGGCAGCCGAGCACGATGTCGGAATCATGGCTGTCCTCGGCGAAATCGTGGCTGATGCCACCGATCGACGGGATGAACAGCATGGCCGAGGGCAGCACGGCGGAGACCACGCCCGCGTCGTGGAAGGCCGCACTCTCCAGCTCGACCCATTTGCCGGGCGCGTGGGCCTCGGCCGCCCGGGCGATATGGTCGCGCAGGTTCGCGTCCATCACCGTCGGCGCCACGGGCGCGCGGGCCGGCGTCACCGTGACGCTGGCCCCGCCGAGGCCGTTCACCTCGGCCGCGATCTCCTCGACCAGGGCGGCGAAGGCGGCCAGCACCCAGGGCAATCGCATTTCAGAATTTGCCGAGGAGTGACAGGAGATAGTCGTTGTTCCAAGCGGCGATTTTGAACTTGGCGCGCAGCGAGTCTTTTCGTGGATCCTTTCGCATGACATTGAGCGCCATGTGGCGCAGGACGGCGAGATTGTGCGGTCCATTGTCCTTGCGGGTTCTGTCTTGGTCTTCGTTCATTTGGACATCGAGGCACCAGTGCAGGCGGTTTTCGACCCCCCAGTGCGCCCGGGCAACGGGATTGAAGCGCTCGGCGTCGAGCGGCTGGCTGAGCAGGTAGTAGGCGGTTTCGCTCGACGTCTTCTCCGCGCACTCGCGGGTCCGGGTGACTTTGGCGACCGCCTTCAGGCCCGGCCAATGATGGCGCTCTTGCAGCCACTCGACGTGGCTGGAGACGAGAGCGGCACGGGTCTCGATGCGGCCATGATCGCCATCGACCGTGGTGTCGGTGGTGGTCGCTTCGGCTTTCGGATCGTCGAGGAAGGTTCTCACGTCGTCATGCAGCGTGCCTTGATTGCCCTTCAACGCCAGGGCGTAGTCACCCCCCTGCTCGATAATCTGGCTGGCGATGGCGCGCTGGCAATTGAGGGCGTCCACGGTCACGATCGTCCCCTCGAGGCTCAATAGTTTCAACAGCTTCGGCACGGCGGTGATCTCGTTGGACTTGGCGTCGGTGGCGACTTGCCCCAACACCAGCCGCTGATCACAGCCCCAGGCCGAGACCATATGCAGCGCCGACGTGCCGCTCGCCTTGTCGTAGGATCGCCGCACCACCTTGCCGTCGATCGCAATGACCCCTTGGCAGGTCTCGGAAAAGCGCGCCATGAAGCGCTGGAAGCAGGCGCCGAACGCCTCCGGATCCAGCAACCGGAACACCCGGCTGAAGGTGTCGTGGCTCGGCACGCCATGTTCGAGTACGAGAAATTCCCGCAGGAACGCCTCCTTTTCACGCGCGAAGATCGCCATGTCGACCGCCGTCTGACCGCCCGAGAGGACCGTGCACAGGGCGATCGTCAAGATCTCCAGCAGATCGTGACGCCCGGCATTGCCAGTCCGCGGATCCTCGAGACCCTCAAAGCACTCCAGAAAGCCTTCCATCGCAACCTCCACCCGTGAAAAGACCGGGTAGAATCGATTCGCGCCAATACCTCAAGATCAAACACGCACGTCAAGGCAATTCCAAATGCGATTCCCCTGGGCCAGCACCGCTTCCGACTTGTCGCGGAACTGCAGGCTGAGTTCGGCCCGCCCCGGCACGATGGAAGGCGCGCCCGGATGTACGTCGACCCGGCCCATGGTCCACACCGATCGCGGCCCCATGGCGGCGGGAAACCGGGTATTGATCCGGTCGGCGAAGGCGAAGAGGGCGGCGGCCGCATCCTTGCGGATGTTCATCATGGTGGTGCCGGCATGGTTCTGCTGGCCGGAAAAGCCGATGACGTAGCCGCGCAGGCCGACGATGTCCGTCACCACGCCGACCAGGTCGCCGGCATCCTCCAGGCGCGGTCCCTGCTCGATATGGGCCTCGAGAAAGCCGAGATAGCGTCCCGGCTCCGGCGTCAGGCGCGGCGCATCGGCGAGGCCGGCCTCGGCGATGGCGTCGGCCAGCAGCACGCCGTCCGTGTCGGCGCAGCCCGCCTCCATCTCCGCCGTCAGCTGGCCCGAGAACGAGCGCGAACCGATGCAGCCGAGAAAGCGGCTTTCCTCGTCCTGCCTGTCAATCAGCATTTAATTCTGACCCCCTATCGGCGTGCAAAATTGACCCCCCCCCCTTGCTTCGACGGAGGTTGTCCCGGTAGTCCACGGGAGGGCCCCGCGCGGCTTCGTGTAGCGCTTTGCGTTACGCGGAGCGAAGCCGCGTGGGAGGGGCCTGTGGGCCCACCGGGACAACCGGGCCGGCGGCGGAACGTGGGGATCAGGTGGGGTTCTTGAAGTGGCAATGAGCTTTTGAAGTAGTGTCCAGACTGTTCTGCAAGTTTGTCATGGCTGCCGATGAGGGCCACCGGCATGCCTGGCGCGGAGATTTCGATTGCTCGGAGCGCCAGGCATGCCGAGCCGCCGTCAGGCGGCTTTCTGGATGCGTTCGCTTTTGCTCTCCTTGAGATGGATCATGTTGAGCTAGCGGTTGGCATCCAGCCAGTCCTCATGGATTTCGATCGCGAGAGCCCGGACCAGCCGGAGGCAGCTCATCCACCCCATCGGCCCGGACTTGTGCCCCAGCTACGAAACCCCTTTTGCAGAACAATCTGTACAGGACCCGTTTTGATTTGCCCGCCTTTGCGATGAAAGCCCCCAGGCTGATTGGCTCCATATAGCGGATCAGCCTGGGGCTTTGCTTACAGGGCGGCTACTTTTGTCGTCGCTGTTTGCTTTGTGCGAAGCGGTAAGACATGTTGCCTGTTTCGATGATTGCGCAGTGATGCGTTACACGATCCAGCAACGCGGTTGTCATTTTTGCATCTCCGAAGACGGAGACCCATTCCCCGAACTCCAGATTGGTGGTGATGATGACGCTGGTCTTCTCATAGAGTTTGCTGATCAGGTGGAACAAGAGCGCACCGCCGGATTTGGGGAATGGGATATAGCCCAGTTCGTCGATGATGACGCAATCCATGGCCGTCAGTTGCCGGATGATCTTGCCGGCGTTGCCTTCGGCCTGTTCCTTGATCAGCGCATTGATCAGATCGACGGCGTTGAAGAAACGGACCTTCTTTCCCTGATTGATCAACAGCGTCCCCAGAGCAATGGCGATGTGGGTTTTGCCCGTACCGGTTCCGCCCACCAGAATGAGGTTGTGGGCCTCCTGGGTGAACTGCCCTGAGCAGAAGGGGTCGATTTGCGCTTGGGTGACGGCGGCTAGGCCGTAATCGAAAGTGGCGAAGTCCTTATGGTGGGGGAACTTCGAGGCCCGCATTTGGTGCTGGATAGAGCGCACCCGGCGCTCTACAGTCTCGGCGTCGATCAGTTGCTTTATCGCAGTGGTCAGACTTGGCGGCTTGCGCGCGGCCAGCAAAGCTTCGGCGCAAGCCGCCATTCCATACAGCCTCAGGGCGATCAGTTGGTCTATCAAAGCTTTCATGCGACGGCCTCCCCGGCAACGCACAGCGTCTCATAGCGCTTGCAGTCCGCTTCGGGCCGCAAGGTCAGTTGCGGATAGGCGTGGCTCTCGCCCCATGGCGCGATGACCGGCTCCACCAGTTGGTTGATCAGATTGATGATGGCCGGAAGGCGCAGCGTGTTCTGCTCCACGGCCAGTTCACAGGCTATCTCGACCACCTCGATCCCGTGATCCTGGGCCAGCAGGAGCAGATCGACAAACTCCCGGTCCCCGCCTTTGCCGGCCATGTAATGCGCCCTGACCCGGTGCATCGCCTCAGGCAATTGCCAACCCACAAAGGGCGCGCCATCTCTCAGCGCGCCGGGCTTGCGGTCGAGTAGGGGCAGGTAATGCCAGGGCTCGAAATAGCTGGCGTTGCGGGTAAAGCGGCGCTTGTGCTCGGCAATCACATTCTGCCCTGACACAACCACGATCCGGTCCGCATAGGCGCGCAGAGAGACAAGCTCCCCGGCGAACCGGGAGGGGACGCTATAGCGATTGGTGGCATATTGGACCAGACAGGTAGAGCGGACACGAGCGGCCTTCTCAACATAGCCGTCAAAAGCCCGGCCCAGGGGACGCAGTTCGGCGCACTCGTCTGCGAACACGTCCGAGATCTTGCGATCCGATTGTTCGGGGTGGGCGCGATTCGCCAATTCCTCGCAGCGCAGACGCAACCAGCCGTTCAGCGCATCCAGATCGTCAAAGGCGGGCTTGGGCGCAAACAGCTGTCCCCGCAGGAACCCAACCTGGTTCTCAATCTGACCCTTCTCCCACCCCGCCGCGGGTGTGCAAGCAACCGGTTCCATCACATAGTGGTTCATCAACGCCAGAAAGCGCGGATGGAACACACGGTCCTTAGAGCGCGAAACATAGGTTACCATCGTCTTGGGGTTGTCGATGATCACCCGGCGCGGTACGCCGCCATAGAAAGACATCGCCCGTGCAAAGGCGTCCAGCACCATCTCCTGAGATTCGCTGGGATAGGCAACAACAAAGGGCTTGCGGCTATGACATAGGCGGAAGTGGGCAACCTTTACCTTCTGCTCGACACCGCCCAGGACAGCGTATTCCGTGCTCCAGTCAAACTGGAGCGCGTCACCTGCCGTAAAGTGCAACGGAATGAACGCATCCCCCGATCCGGCGCCAGAACGCTTCAGGTCGCGGACAAACCTCTGAACCGTCGAGTAGGATCCGCTATAGCCTTCCGACACAAGCTGCTCATAAAGCTTCTTGGCCGTCCGGCGCTCACGGCGCGGGCGCCCCAGGTCCTGCTCAAAGAGCGCCCGAAGCCGGCTGGCGAAGCCATCGCTAAGCTTACGCCGGACGGGTGAAACGCGCCGCTGATAGCTCGGTGGATCGCCGTCCTTCAGATACTTCTTAATCGTGTTCCGCGACAAACCAGTCTGACGAGATACAGATCGGATACTCCGACCCTCCCGTAATATCCAACGTCGGATCTTCAATACGCTTTCCATCAATACCACCTGCTCTTTCCTCCGCACTGTTCCGTGCGGATGCTAGCGTTCCAGGTGGGTCAATTCTTACCGCTCATAACCCACCAAAGTGGGTCAGTTTTGCATGCCGATTCACAACCACGCCGCCGACCTCGCTCGCCCCGGTCTGGATCTGGAGGGTCAGCACGGGGCCGTTGCTCGTCGCGCCGGTCAGGGTCTGGCCGTCCGTCGAGAGAGAGAACACGACCGGGTTTCCGTCCAGGTCCACCAGCTGGCCGTCGAGCGCGTCCGAGTCGACGAACCGCAACGAGCCATCGAGAGTCACCGGAACATCGTCGCTGAAGTCGACGGTGATCTCGCGCGATGCCGTCGTGGATTCGGTGCTGTCGAATTCACCGGTCTGGCCACTGTCGACGTTGGCGTCCGCGAGGAAACCATCCTCGTCGACCACCGCATCCTCGGCGCCCAGCACCTGCGGGATGGCGTCGACACGGATCGTGAACAAGGCATTTTCCGCACCGAGCTCGTCCGAAACACCGAAGATCTGGCCACCGATATCGCCGGAGAAGCCACCTGGAAGTTCGAGGGTCAGCAGCGCCAGCTCCTCGGCGGAACCGACCCAGGAATTGCCCTGGAACGTACCGGCGTTGAAGCTGTCCGTCGTGATGCCCGACGGCAGCCCCGTGAACACCACCTCCGTCGACACGACCTCTTCCGAGCCGTCCGCATCGTCGACCGTGGCCGACAGCCCGGCATTGTTCCCGCCGGTCGACACGCCCAGGTTGACGATCACCGGATCATCCGACTGGATAACGCCGAGATCGTTCGCCGTAACGTCGAGATCTTCCTCGACCAGTACGGGAACCTCGAAGTCGACGCTGTCGTCGCCGCCTTCGTTCGTGGTCACCGCCAGCGTGCCCTGGATGACGCCACCGTCCTCGGACGAATAGTCCTGCGGGAAGGTCAGCGCCAAGGCTGCGAGCTCCGCGTCCGAACCGGTCCAGACCAGCCCGTCGGGGGTGCCGCCGTTCGCCGTCGTGCCCGAGGGAAGCTGATCGAAGGTCACCGTGATCGAGGTGAACACCTCGCTGCCGTCACTGTCGGAAATCGAAGCCGACAGGTTCAGGTCAACCGTGATCGCCGCATCGGTTTCCCGATCCAGGCCCGAGCCGCCGATCTCGTCCGAATTCGGAAGCTCGAGATCCGGATCCGGATCGATCGTGAAGGAGAACGGCGCCGTCTCGTCGCCGCCTTCGTCGGACGTCGCGTTCACCGAACCCGCGATGTCGCCCGAGAAGTCGGCCGGCAGGGTCAGGGTCAGCTGGGCAAGCTCCGCCGCCGTGCCCGTCCAGGCGCCCGCGGAGAAACTACCGGCGTTGAAGTCGTCCGAGTCGATGCCCGAAGGCAGACCCGAGTCGAAGGTCACCGTCACCGAGGTCACCTCTTCCGAGCCGTCGAGATCGCTGACGACCGCCGACAGGTTCGCGTTCGGACCCGCCGTGTCCACGCCGAGATTGACCGTTACCGGATCGTCCGTCTCGGTGCCGAGAACGCCGCTGCCGCCGCCGGTCACGTCGAGGTCTTCCTCGGCCAGAACCGGAACCTCGAAGTCGACACTATCGTCGCCGCCTTCGTTCGTCGTCACCGCCAGCGTGCCCTGGATGACGCCGCCGTCCTCGGACGAATAGTCCTGCGGGAAGGTCAGCGCCAGGGCCGCGAGCTCCGCGTCCGAACCGGTCCAGACCAGCCCGTCGGGGGTGCCGCCGTTCGCCGTCGTGCCCGAGGGAAGCTGATCGAAGGTCACCGTGATCGAGGTGAACACCTCGCTGCCGTCACTGTCGGAAATCGAAGCCGACAGGTTCAGGTCAACCGTGATCGCCGCATCGGTTTCCCGATCCAGGCCCGAGCCGCCGATCTCGTCCGAATTCGGAAGCTCGAGATCCGGATCCGGATCGATCGTGAAGGAGAACGGCGCCGTCTCGTCGCCGCCTTCGTCGGACGTCGCGTTCACCGAACCCGCGATGTCGCCCGAGAAGTCGGCCGGCAGGGTCAGGGTCAGCTGGGCAAGCTCCGCCGCCGTGCCCGTCCAGGCGCCCGCGGAGAAACTACCGGCGTTGAAGTCGTCCGAGTCGATGCCCGAAGGCAGACCCGAGTCGAAGGTCACCGTCACCGAGGTCACCTCTTCCGAGCCGTCGAGATCGCTGACGACCGCCGACAGGTTCGCGTTCGGACCCGCCGTGTCCACGCCGAGATTGACCGTTACCGGATCGTCCGTCTCGGTGCCGAGAACGCCGCTGCCGCCGCCGGTCACGTCGAGGTCTTCCTCGGCCAGAACCGGAACCTCGAAGTCGACACTATCGTCGCCGCCTTCGTTCGTGGTCACCGCCAGCGTGCCCTGGATGACACCGCCGTCCTCGGACGAATAGTCCTGCGGGAAGGTCAGCGCCAGGGCCGCGAGCTCCGCGTCCGAACCGGTCCAGACCAGCCCATCGAGGGTGCCGCCGTTCGCCGTCGTATCCGTGGGAAGCTGATCGAAGGTCACCGTGATCGAGGTGAACACCTCGCTGCCGTCACTGTCCGTAATCGAGGCCGACAGGTTCAGGTCCACCGTGATTGGCGCATCGGTTTCCTGGTCCTGGCCCGAACCGCCGATCTCGTCCGAATTCGGAAGCTCGAGATCCGGCGTCGCGTTGATCACGACAATGACCGTCGCCGTCGACTGGTCGCCGGTCTGATCTTCGATCGTGTATTCGAAGCTCGTCTGGCCACTGAAGTCCGGATCCGGCGTAAAGGTAACCGTCCCGTCTTCGTTGATCTCGACCGAGCCGTTCGCCGGATCGGTCGTCGAGATGACGGTGGCCGGAGCGTCGCCCTGGTCGTCGTTCGGCAGGACGGCGATGACCACCGCCGTGTCCTCGTCCGTCGTCGCCTCGTCGTCCACGGCGTCCGGCGCCGGGTCGATAACCACCGTCACGGTCGCGGTCGACTGGTCGCCGGTCTGATCCTCGATCGTGTATTCGAACGTGGTCTGGCCGTCGAAGTTCGCATCCGGCGTGAAGCTGACGGTTCCGTCGGGGTTGATGGACACCGAGCCGTTCTCGGGATCCGTCGTCGAGATGACCGTCGCCGGCGCATCGCCTTGATCATCGTTCGCCAGGACGACGATGGTGTTGTCGGTGGAGTCCTCCGCGACCGTTACCTGGTCGTCCACGGCATCCGGCGCCGGATCGATAATCACCGTCACAGTCGCCGTCGACTGATCGCCGGTCTGATCTTCGATCGTATACTGGAACGTGGTCTGGCCGTCGAAGTTCGGGTCCGGCGTGAAGTTGATCGTGCCGTCCTCGTTGATCGACACCGAGCCGTTCTCGGGATCCGTCGCCGAGATAACCGTCGCCGGCGCATCGCCCTGATCGTCGTTCGGCAGGACGGCGATGGTGTTGTCGGTGGAATCCTCCGCCACCGTCACCTGGTCGTCCACAGCGTCCGGCGCGGGATCGATAATCACCGTCACGGTCGCGGTCGACCGATCGCCGTTCTGATCTTCGATCGTATAATCGAACGTGGTCTGGCCGTCGAAGTCCGCATCCGGCGTGAAGCTGACCGTGCCGTCTTCGTTGATGGATACCGTGCCGTTCTCGGGATCCGTCGTCGAGATAACCGTCGCCGGCGCATCGCCTTGATCGTCGTTCGGCAGGATGGCGATGGTGTTGTCGGTGGAGTCTTCCGCCACCGTCACCTGGTCGTCCACCGCATCCGGCGTCGCATCGACCGTGATGGTGAAGGGCGCACTCTCGTCGCCACCTTCGTCCGTGGTCGCATTCAAGACGCCCTGGATCTCGCCGAAATAGTCCGCCGGAACCGTCAGCTGCAGATCGTCGAGCTCCGACACGGTGCCGGTCCACACGCCGCCCACTAGCGCGCCGCCGTTGACCGACGCGCCCTCGGGCAGGCCGGAGAATTCGACCGAAACGCCGGTGACCTCTTCGGAACCGTCGAGGTCGACCGCCTCGGCCGACAGGCCCGCGTTGTTCTCGCCGGCGCCCGCGCCCAGGTTGATCGTGACCGGGGCGTCGGTTTCCTTGACTTCCACGTCCTGGGCAGCGACTTCGAGATCGGCTTCCGGCAATACCGGAACCACGAAATCGACGCTCTGGTCACCGCCTTCGTTCGTCGTCACCGCCAGCGTGCCGTTGATGACGCCGCCGTCCTCGGAGGAGTAGTCAGCCGGCAGGACGAGGGCGAGACCCTGGAGATCGTCCAGGCTGGCACCGGTCCACACCAAGCCGTCGAGCGTGCCGGTGCTGGCCGTCGTGCCGTCGGGCAGCTGGTCGAACGTCACCATGAACGAGGTGAAGACCTCGCTGCCGTCGCTGTCGTCGATCTCCGCCGTCAGGTTGAGGGCGACGGTGATCGCCGCATCGGTTTCCTGGTCGTCGCCGAGGCCGCCGATCTCTTCGCCGCTCGGCAGGCGCAGGTCGGGCGTCGGCGTCACGGTGACGGAGAAGGGCGCTTCGTCCGTGCCCTGCTCGTCGGTGAAGGCCGAAACCACGTTGCCGGAGAACTCGCCGCTGTAATCGGGCGGCAGGGCCAGCTGAACCGTCGCCAGTTCGGCCGCCGTCAGGCCGGAGACCGAGATGTTCTCGGTGCCGTCGCCGTTATCGGTCCGCTCGACGGTGGCGAAGGTGCTTCCGGCCGCGCCGAAGAAGAAGACACCTGTGCCCGTCGGCGCGCCGTTGAAGGCCACCGTTGCGGTCTGCACCTCTTCCGAACCGTCGACGTCGGTCGCCACCGCGGCCAGGTTCAGGTCGACCACGTTGAAGGTCAGGCCGAAACCGGGTGCGTCGTCGCTGGTGAAGCTGACCAGATTGGCGTCTTCCGCGACCGTCACGGACTCGGCCGTCACGTCGATATCGCCTTCGACGGCGACCGTCACGTTGACCACATCCGGGTTCAAGTTGGCGACCGGGAAGCCATCGACGCCGGCGACAGTGATCGAACCGGTGATGTCGCCGCTGTCGACGGTCGAGAAGTCGCCCGGCAGCTGCAACACGAGGGCATGCAGTTCGTCGGCATTGGCGACCGTCACGCTCAATGCGCCGCCCGAGGCCTGGCCGACCGTCGCGCCCTGGCCGTCCACGACCGCGGCGCCGTCCGGCAGGTTCGCGAGGTCGAGAGTGATGCTTTCGACCAAGTCGGACTGGTCCTCGCCCTGGATCGTCGTGGTCAGGCCGAGCTGGGCCAGCGACGCCGTCAGAACCTCGGCACCCGTGTCCGTCTCGACCAGGTCGAAGATCGGATTGGCGATGCCGACGATCAGCTCACCCTGCAGGGTGATCTGGAAGGCTACCGCCTTGGGCGTCACCGCCACGTTGTTGTTGAAGGTGAGCTCGGCACCGGTGATCTCGGTTTCCGTCGCGACACCGAAGGCGAAGACGTTGATCGATTCGAACGCGCCATCGGGAATGCCGATCTCGAGACCGGCAAAACTTTCCTGCGGGATAACGAAGAAGGGCGCGCCGTCCGCGGGCTCGACCAGTTCCGCGCCGGGCGCGTTGATCGTGAAGTCCGACGCATCGAAGCCTTGTTCCGACGTGAAGAACAGCTGCACCGCCGTCGTCTCGGAGCCGTCGGCATCGTTCGAGACCACGTCGAGGTTCACCGCGACGGCGTCACCGGCCGTGCCTTCGACACTCGGGATCACGCCGCCGACGAAGAGGCCGCCCTCGCCGAGGGAGCCGACCGTCGGTACGTCCGCGGCCGCATCGATGATGACCGTGAAATCGTCGCTGACCAGGAACCCGCCGTTCGCCACGTCCGGGTCCACGACCACCGCCGTGAAACTCAGCGGGATGTCGGCATCGGCGTCGGAGGGCGCGATGATGAAGATGTTGTTGATCTGGCTGCCCGGAACGGTGACGGAGCCGTCGTGATCGACCTGCACGTCGTCGGCGGGATCGCCGCCCGGCTGGCGGATGAAGACCTGAACGTCGCTCGGGATGTCGTTGACGGTGAGGGTTTCGATCTCCTCGTTGTCTTCGGGAACGAAGGTGATGACGAGCTGGGTCTTGACCTCGTTGGCGAAGTCCGTAGCACCCTGATGCTGGTTCGGCAGTAACCGGGGCAAAAGGCCGGGCCTGGGGACGGGGGGATCTGGCCTGGGTATAGGGGTGAGTCTCAACGGCCACATCTTGTGAGGCTTCCGCGTCAAGTGACCAGATATCGATGTTCGCGGCGGGAGGTCTGTGATTCGATCCCGTCATGGCCGAATCGCTTCCGGATCTCGACGATCTTGATGTCGCCGCCCTGAAGGCGCTGGTTCTGACGCTGCTTGAGGAGCAGGCGGCCCTGCGTGCCGAGAACGCGACATTGCGCGAAGAGATCCGCCGTCTCAAAGGCCTTTCCGGGCCACCGGATATCAAGCCGAGCGGCATGGACAAGCAGGCCGTATCCCGGGGCCGGACGGGGCGGAAGGCGGGACGGCGGGCCAAGAAGGGCCGGGTTCCCATCGACGAGAGGCGGATCGTCCGGGCCGCCGTGCCGGCGGGCTCGCGCTTCAAGGGCTATGAAGACTATCTGGTTCAGGACCTGCTCTGCCGGCCGAACACTGTCCTGTTACGCCGCGAGCGCTGGCTGACGCCCGAGGGGGCCACGATCGTGGCGCCGCTGCCGGCGGGGACGCGCGGCCACTTCGGCCCGGCGCTCAGGCGTTTCGTGCTGGCGCTCTATCATGGCGGCCAGACCAGCGCGGAGCGCTTGGCGCGGCTCTTGGACGACCTCGGCATCAAGATCTCCAAGCGCCAGGTGGTGCGGTTGTTGAACGAGGGCCATGACGGCTTCGTCGCCGAGGGCGAGGCGGTGCTGCGCGCCGGCCTGGAGACGGCGCCCTGGATCAGCGTCGACGATACCGGCGCCCGCCACGCCAACCGCAACGGGGTGACGAGCGGGATCGGCAACGACGCCTTCGCTTGGTTCGCCACGACGTTTTCCAAGAGCCGCTTGAACTTCCTGGAACGGCTGCGGGCCGGCCACGCGGACTATGTGCTCAATGCCGCCGCCTTCGCCTACATGGCCGAGCGCGACCTGGCCGCATCGGTGATCGCCCGTCTGGCCGAGGGCTGCCCGCGGCGCTTCACCAACGAAGATGCCTGGCTGGCCCACCTGGGGCGGCTCGCCATCACCGGGCACGGGGACGGGCGCGGGGCCGCGCGGACCGCCACCGAGGGGGCGCTGTGGGGCGCCATCGCCGCGCACGGCCTGCTCAGGGGCACGGCCGCGGGCGCCTGCGTCGTCCTGAGTGACGATGCTGGCCAGTTCAACGTCGGCCGCCACGCGCTCTGCTGGGTCCATGCGGAGCGCTTGATCCACAAGCTGATGACCTTCTCCCGGAGCCAGCGGCGCGAGAAGGAACACATCCAGGCACGGCTCTGGCAACTCTACGCCGATCTCAAAGCCTATCGCGAAAGGCCGGCGCCAGGACGGCGGGCCCACCTGGCATGCCGCTTCGATGCGCTCTTCGCGACCAAGACCGGATTCCTCCGCCTCGACCGGCTCCTGGCTCGCCTGCATGCCAACCGCGACGAACTGCTCGTCGTCCTCGACCGCCCGGAGGTCCCGCTCAACACCAACGGCGCGGAACGCGACATCCGCGCCATGGTCACAAGGCGAAAATTCTCCGGCGGCACACGCTCCGAGGACGGCAAGCAGGCCCGAGACACATTCCTCGGCCTCTACAAGACCTGCCAGAAACTTGGCCTCTCCTTCTGGGATTATCTCGGCGACCGCCTCAAGGTCCCCGGCGCCCCACCCGTGCCCCCACTGCCGATCCTCGTCAGACAACGCTGCATCGAAATGGCTTGACCGCCCGGGGTTTTGCCCCTGTTACGTTCGGCAGCGCGTCCTCGAAGCCGCCGTCGAAACTGCCGCTGATGACGAAATTGGCCGGAGACTCCGGATTGCCGACCGGATCGGACGGAGTCGGCCCGCTGAGGCCGACCGGATCGACCACGGAGAGCGCGGTCACCGCCTGGAACAGGCCATTGCCGTCGTCGGCGAACTCCTCGTCGATGTCGCCGAGCGCAAAGGGGAAGCCCGGCAGGTTGCCGAGCAGGTCGAGGGCGTCGTCGCCCGGGCCGATGTCGCCACTGGCATAGGGCGAGAACGAGGCGTTGCCGTCACCGCCACCTTGGCCGCCGGCCGCCGCGGCCACCGCCTCGGGATCGAAATTGTCGATCTGCGCGATCACGAAGGTCGGGTCCATCACCGTGCCGTCGGAGAGCGTGAGGGCCGGGGGCAAGCCACCCTCTTCCTGCTCGTTCGAGATGACGAAGAAGTCGGTGAAGGTGATCTCCACGTCGCCCGGCAACGTGATGACGAGGCTGCCCTCGTCCTGGATGAACTGGATGTCGGCCTGGCTCACGCCTTCGGGCAGAATGAAGTTATCACCCGGATCGACGGATACTTCCTGGCTCTCGTTCGTGAGTTCGACAGCCTCGCCCAGGCCCGCCTGGCCGACCAGAACCTCTTGCCCTTCCGCCCCGCTCAACACGGCGTCCGCGCCCAGATTCTCATTCACGCCTGCGATCTCGCCCGTGCCGGTGGTGTTGGTGGTATCGGCCATCTTTTTTGCTCCCGAAGTCCCCTAGCGCCCATTCGCTGACAGAGGATTTAGCTAAAATTTTCGAGATCCGAAGTGCGCGCCGTCACAAAACTCGAAAACGCGACCGAAAAACCTCGAAAAAAACCGCTTTCACGGCCCACTCGCGAACCCCGGACGGGTACGCAAGGAACAATCTAACCCCTCAAAACCATAAAGAAATCACCCAAATGAGTATGAATTTCACGATAACCATGAAGCGTTGCCCGGACGACTCACATTGTCCGGTCGCTTCATCGACCGATTGCCATCCTATTTCAGGGCCATCGGGGAATTATTCGGCAGCGCTGGCCGCCCGTTCAGCCTGCTCGGCATAGGGGTTTTCCGGCATGGCGATCTCGTCCAGGCGCGGCATGACTTCTTCCGCGAACAGGCGCAAATTCTCGCAGGTATCCTTGAATCCGAGCGTCCCACCCTGGCCCATGATGATCAGCTGGCCAAGACCGCCGACCTCTGCGTTGAACTGGGCAATCTGATCGAACACCTGGTCCGGGGTGCCGGCGAATACGGTGCGGGCATCCATGAACTCCTGCACGCTCGCCTTGGTCGGATCGATGGTCCGCCCGTCGACGGTCTTGACCCGGGCGACGGAGACGCTCGGCCCCTGCTGCATCGCCGCCACGTTGGCTGGAATGGCGTTGTAGCCGGGCGGATTGCGGAACGGCTCGGCGACGATCGGCGAGGTCCGGACATAGCCGGCGACCTCGTCGGCCCGCCGGCGGCCCTCCGCCTCCGTATCGCCGACACCGACCAGTACGCAATAGGCCATGCGGTCCGGCGTCGCCACGCGGCCGAGCTCCGCGGCGCGCTTACGGTAGGCGTCGAACATGGCACCTGCGATCCCGCCGGACAGCAGGGCGGCCGCGACATGGCCGCGTTCCGCCACCGCGCGTCCGGTTCCCGGGCTGAGGCCGGTGATCCAAACCGGCGGATGCGGCTTCTGCCAGGGCTGGGGCCAGATATTGACTTTGCGATAGTGGAAATGCTCGCCTTCCCAGTTGAACGGCCCGTCATGGGTCGACATGGCCTTCAGGATCAGGTCGTGCGCCTCCCAGAAGCGATCCATGATTCGTCCGGGATTGGAATTCGCCGGCGCGATCTCGTAAGGCGCGCCCTTGACCAGGCCCATCTCCAAGCGGCCCCGGCTGATGACGTCGATCATCGCCATCTCTTCCGCGACCCGAACCGGGTCCGAGCGGTTGGCGATCGGCATGCCGAGGGAGAGCAGGCGCGCATTTTTGGTGATGCGGGCCAAAATCGACAACGAGACCGTCACGGCGGCGTTCAGGCAGGTCGCCGTGCTGTGGTGCTCGTTCACCATGATGTTCATGCCGAGCTCGTCGCAGAGCTGGAATTCGTCGTAGTGGCGATGGAAGATATCCGAAGCGACTTCCGGATCGCACTCGGCGTTCGGCAGATTGACGCGAAACGTGCCGCGTCGGTGCCCTTCGTCCCAGGCGGGTGGATAGGCCAGTTCGGAAAAGTGCCAGACCTGCATGCTCGCGTCTCCTTCCTCGTCCGCCCGTTTACGCCGCGCCGGCGAAGGCCAGCACCGCGGCCGCCGTCTCCGCCGGCCGCTCGACATGGGGGTAATGTCCCGCCTCGGGGATCGTCTCGAAGCGGGCATCCGGCATCGCCGCCGCGAATTTCCGGCCGTAATCAGGGGTGACGAAGCCGTCGCCCTCGCCCCACAGCAGCAGGCTCGGCACCGTCGCCCGGTGCAACCAGCGCGCCAGGCGCGCGCTGTGCATGTAAGGCTTCCAGCCGTAATAGGCGAAGGCTTCCTTGCCCCGCGCGATGCCCGTCAATTCCGCCTCGTCCAGCTGTGTGAGGTCCCGGTTGCGAAAGGCCGGATCGTGGAACAGCAATTCCTCCACCGTGTCGCTTTCCAGGGCATGGATATCGGTGATGTCGCGGGTCAGGTGATCCGAGAACTTGGCGCCGAGCGTGCCGATCAGCACGGCGCTCGAAAATCGTGCCGGCGCGCGGATCAGCATCTCCGCCGCGAGCCAGCCGCCGAGGCAGGCGCCGACCAGCACCGCGTCCTCCAAACCCGCGGCATCCGCATAGTCCAGGTAGAAATAGGCGAGATCGTCGACGCCGCGAAACTCACGTGGCCAATCGGAAGCGCCGAAACCGGGATGGGTCGGCGCCAACACCCGGGCCGATTGCGCCAAGGCATCGAGAAACGGCGCGTCGCGGTCCGGCCCGAGGCCGCCGTGCAGATAGAGCACATCGCGTCCAGCGCCACCTGAACGCAGATCGACACGAATCCCGGAAATCTCGACCGAACCGGCTTCCATACGCGCTGCCTCCCCCCGACGACCTCTCGACCGCCGTCGACTATATGTCCCCCACCGCACCGATTCCAGCCGGCCTGTGCTATAGGCGCGGGCAAAACGATCATCATCGCGGATCTCATCGAACCATGGCCGGAACCGATTCCTCCCGCACACCCATCCTCGGCGGCCCCGTCGTCGTCCTGGTACGCCCGCAACTGGGCGAGAACATCGGCGCCGCCGCCCGGGCGATGCTGAACTTCGGCCTGACCGAGATGCGCCTCGTCGCGCCGCGCGACGGCTGGCCGAGCGAACGGGCCCGCGCCACCGCCAGCCGCGCCGACCTGGTGCTGGACGGGGCGACGGTCCACGACACCACCCTCGAGGCGATCGGCGACCTGGAGCTGGTCCTGGCGACCACGGCGCGCGAACGCGACATGTCGAAACCGGTGTTGCGCCCGCGCGAGGCGGCCGCTCGCTTGCGCGAGGCCCAGGCGGCGGGGCGGCGCGCCGGCATCCTGTTCGGCGGCGAACGCGCCGGCCTCGGCAACGACGACGTCGCCCGCACCGCGGCCATCGTCGAGGTGGCCACCAACCCGGCCTTTTCCTCCCTCAACCTCGCCCAGGCGGTGCTGCTGATCGGCCACGACTGGTTCCAGGCCGACGCCGAAGCCCCCGCGGAGAGTCAGGTCCGGCCCGCGACCGCCGCCGAGTTGGAGAACTTCTATCTGCGCCTGGAAGCCGGTCTCGACGCCGGCGGCTTCCTGAAACCGCCGGAGAAGCGCCCCTCCATGGTGCGTAACATCCGCAACATCTTCTCCCGTGCCGATTTGAGCGATCAGGAGGTGCGCACGCTGCACGGCATCGTCAGCGCGCTCGGTCGCGTGGATCCGACGGCGGCGGCCGGGCCGGGAGACGGCGACGAGGTTTGACTTGCCAACCGCCGCCCTGTATGAGGGCGCGTTCCGGGGGGACCTCGCGTCCGCCGCGGACAGCCATTGCCAACTCACAAAGCGTTTCCGGAGTCCGGAGCGCGCCTTCGAGCGAGACGAAGATGACGAAACGCGTAAGGTCGAAATACAAGCTGAACCGGCGCCTGGGCGAGAATCTCTGGGGCCGCCCGAAGAGCCCGGTGAACCGGCGCGAGTACGGGCCGGGCCAGCATGGCCAGCGGCGGCGCAAGCCCTCGGACTTCGGCGTGCAACTCTCGGCCAAGCAGAAGCTGAAGGGCTATTACGGCAACATCACCGAGAAGCAGTTCCGCCGGGTCTACGCCGAGGCGGTGAAACGCCGGGGCGATACCTCGGAGAACCTGATCGGCCTGCTGGAGCGCCGCCTGGACGCCATCGTCTATCGCATGAAGTTCGTGCCGACGGTGTTCGCCGCCCGCCAGTTCGTCAGTCACGGCCATGTTTCGGTGAACGGCCGCCGCGTCACCATCCCGAGTTACCGGGTCGCCGAGGGCGACGTCGTCGAAGTGCGTGAAAAGTCGCGCCAGATGGTCATGGTCCTGGAGGCGATCGACAGTGCCGAGCGCGACCTGCCGGATTACGTCGAGGTGGACTACCGCAACATGCGCGGCACCTTCACGCGCGTGCCGAAATTCGCCGATGTGCCCTATCCAGTGCGCATGGAGCCGAACCTGGTGATCGAGTTCTACTCGCGCTGATCCGACGAGGCGATTTCGCCGTTGCCTCGCGGCGAGGGCGATGAGACATTCGGGCCGCCCGATGGGAACATCGGGCGGCTTTTTCATTGTGTAGTCCGTCACGGGAGACAAACATGCGCACGATCCCTCGCCTCATCCTCGCAGCGCTGGTCCTGACCCTCAGCGCCACCCTGGCCCGGGCCGAGGGTCTTTGGATGCAACCCGACGGCAAGACCGACTGCGCGATCTGGAACGAGGATCCGAGAACCGACGAGACCGTGAGTTGGAACGGCGCCTGCAATGCCGGGAAGGCCGAAGGCGACGGCTTGCTGATCTGGACCTATATGCGGGACGGCGCCTGGAAGCAGGCCCGCTTCACCGGGTCCCTGAAGGCCGGCAAGGCACACGGCAAAGGACATTACCTCGGTGACGACGGCGGTACCTTCGAGGGCGAATTCGTCGACGGGGCGCCATCCGGCAAGGGCGTCCTCAAAACCGCGAGCGGCGGCCGCTACGAGGGTAATTACGTCGCCGGGAAGAAAAATGGCCAGGGCGTCTATGTCCTGCGCAACGGGGTGAAGTACGAAGGGGCCTTCACCGACGATTGGCCGCACGGCCAGGGCACCCTGACCCTGCCGTCGGGCGAGACGGCCACGGGAAACTGGAAAATGGGCTGCCTCGATGATGGCGATCAGACGAGCCGCTTCGGCCGAAGCGCCGATGACTGCGCCAAGAAATAGGCGGACATGACCGGCGTCGGCGGGTCGGATAGGCTTGCTCTCCCCGGTCACCATCGCGAGGAGTTATTCGCATGCCGCTCTATGAAAAACGCACCTATCAGGTCGAAATCGGTCAGATGCCCCAGGTTCTGGCCCTGGAAGAAGAGATCTGGGCGGTTCTGCAGGCCGAGGACTTCGCCGGCCATCTGGTCGGCTATTTCGTCAGCGACACCGGACCGCTGCATCAACTGATCCACATCTGGCGCTTCGAGGACGATGCCGAACGGCGCGACTTCTGGCGCCGCATCTACGCGAGCGAGGCCTTCATGGCCGTCGCCAGCCGCGTCCGCCCGCTGCTGTCCTCGCAAGAAGTTCAGCTGATGACCGGCACCGCCTTCGGGCCGACACCCTGACCGGAACGACGACCTACGCGGCGTCGGGCACCGCAACGCCCGCCTGACGGCAGGCCGCCGTCACCGTGTTGGCGAGCAGGCAGGCGATCGTCATCGGGCCGACACCGCCCGGCACCGGGGTAATGGCGCCCGCGACGTCTTTCGCACCCTCGAAGTCGACGTCGCCGACCAGGCGGGTCTTGCCCTCGCCCGCGTCGATCCGGTTGATGCCGACATCGATGACCACGGCGCCGGGTTTGACCCAGTCGCCCTTGATCATCTGCGCCCGGCCGACGGCACCGATCAGGATATCGGCCCGGCGGCATTCGCCGGGGAGATCCTGGGTGCGGGAATGCGCGATGGTCACCGTGCAATGGCGCGAGAGCAGCAGGCTCGCCATCGGTTTGCCGACGATGTTGGAACGACCGACGATCAACGCCCGCTTGCCGGAAAGGTCGCCCAGCCGGTCCTCCAGCATCATCAGGCAGCCGAGCGGCGTGCACGGCACCATGGCGTCGAGACCGACGGCCAACCGGCCGGTGTTGAGGACATGGAAGCCGTCGACGTCCTTCGCGGGATCGATGGCGTCGATCACCGCAGCCTCGTCGACCTGGTCCGGCAGCGGCAGCTGCACCAGAATGGCATGCACCGCCGGGTCGGCGTTCAGGCGGCGGACCACGGCCAGCACCTCGTCCTGGCCGACGCCGGCGTCCATGCGGATCTCGTCCGAGACGATGCCGGCCTCGTCCGCCGCCTTGCCCTTGTTGCGGACGTAGACCTGGCTCGCCGGATCCTCGCCGACCAGAACCACGCTCAGGCCCGGTGTGAGGCCATGCGCGGCCTTCAGTGCCGCAACCTGGATGCCGACCTTGCGCCGGACCTCGGCCGCGAATGCCTTGCCGTCGATGATGTCCGCCGTCATCGCGTCCCCTTCCCTGTTCGAAGCGCCGCCAGCGCCGATTCGATTGCGGCCCATTCCTCGCCCGTCACGCCCTCGATCGCAAGCGTCTTTTCACGCCGTGTGGCGCCATGGACGAGCCGGAAGCGCGAGGCCGGCAAGCGGAAGTGGCGGGCTGGCCCGCATTTCTCACACCCTCCATGGCCTCAATCGACCTGGGCCGAGTCGATTTGGCGAGGTGCGGGCCCGACGGCGTAGCGGGGCTACGTCGAGGGACCGCGCCTTGCCGAGCGGCCGGCCCAGGTCGACCCTCCGGGCGGTGCTGTCGGCCCGACAGGGGGCGTCGCACTGCTTGTACGATGAACCACATCGAACGGCGCAGCGCTCCTGCCCTGTCGGGCCGACAGCACCGTTGAGGCCGTGGAGGGTGTGAGAAATGCGGGCCAGCAACTTGACCACCGCCCGGTTGGCTTTGCCGCCTTCCGCCGGCGCCGTCACCGTGACCGCCAGACGCCCGGTCGACGGGCCCTCGGCGACGATACCCAAGACCTCGTCGCGCCCCGCGCCCGGCCGCACCCGACAGTCGAGACGCAGACCGCCGTCGGTGCGCCGCGCCGGGCTCACAGCATCGCGCGGCCGATGTCGACGACGATCAGATTGCGGACGAAATAGAGCACGATGATCAACACCACCGGAGAAATATCGATACCACCGAGGTCGGGCATGATGCGGCGTATGGGCCGCAGCACCGGCTCGACCAGACGATGCAGGGTATTGCCGATCATGGCGACGATCTGGTTTCGGGTGTTGATCACATTGAACTGCACCAGCCAACCCATGATCACATAGATGAATACGATCCAGGTATAGAGGTTCAATACCGTGTCGATCAGAGTGAAGATTGCGTACATCGGCGGCGATTCCCTGGCCCGAGGCGCCGCATCCGGCGTCGCCCAGATGTAATGCGGCGGGGAAAAGGAAGCAAGCACGGGGTTTTGCGGACCGGGCGTTTACAGTGCCGGGATCGATTGTTAAGAGTCCGGCGCGGATCGGGGGCGTGACCCGAAGGGGCCGTACGGGGGGAGACAGGGCGATGAAGCTGGTCGCGGGCAACAGCAATTTCCCGCTTGCCGAGGGCATCGGCGGCTACCTCTCGATACCCTTGACGGGGGCGGAGATTCGCCGCTTCGCCGACGGCGAGGTGTTCGTCGAAATCAACGAGAACGTCCGGGGCGAGGACGTCTTCATGATGCAGTCGACTTCCTCGCCGGCGAACGACAATCTGATGGAGTTGCTGATCTGCATCGATGCACTGCGCCGCGCCTCGGCCCGGCGGATCACCGCCGTCATTCCCTATTTCGGCTATGCCCGCCAGGACCGCAAACCGGGACCGCGCACGCCGATTTCGGCCAAGCTGGTGGCCAATCTCATCGTCACCGCCGGCGCCAACCGGGTCCTGACCCTCGACCTCCACGCCGGTCAGATCCAGGGCTTTTTCGACATCCCGACGGACAACCTGTTTTCCGTGCCCGTCTTCACCCGCGACATCACGGAACAACTTCCCGGCAACAACCTGACCGTCGTCTCGCCCGACGTCGGCGGCGTCGTGCGCGCCCGGGCGTTGGCGAGCCGAATCGGCGCCACGCTGGCGATCGTCGACAAGCGGCGCGAACGGGCCGGCGCCTCCGAGGTCATGCATGTGATCGGTGACATCGAAGGCCGGCGCTGCATCCTGTTCGACGATATCGTCGACAGCGCCGGCACGCTGTGCAACGCCGCCAACGCCCTGGCGGAACAGGGCGCCGAATCGGTTCACGCCTACGTCACCCACGGCGTGTTGTCCGGCAAAGCGGTCAGCCGGGTGGAGGATTCGGCCCTCGTCTCCCTCACCGTGACCGATTCGATCCAGGCGACCGAGGCGATGAAGGCGAGCGAGAAACTGCGCACCGTCGAGATCGCCCCGCTGATCGGCGAGGCGATCCGCCGCATATCGGAAGAAAGTTCGGTCTCCAGCCTGTTCGATTGAACGGCCGGCAGACGCCGCGAACGGATTACGCGCCGACACCGACCGGCAGGCGCAACGCGACGCCGGCACGTTCTTCCTGCAGGGTGGATGCGCGCGTCCGATCGTCCTCGCCCCACCCGCGCGCCATCGCCTCCCGCAATTCCGCGTGACAGAGATCGACAAGGCGCGTCGGCACGGCATTCCGGTCCGCCAGGGTTTCGGCCAGCGCGAAATCCTTGGCGGCGAGGTTCAAGGCGAAGCGGGCGGAGAAATCGCCGCGAAACAGGGTCGCCGGCATCCGTTCGGTGAACATCGTATTGCCGCCGGCGATGCATCCTTGCTTGAAGGCTTCGATCAACCCCGGCAGCTCGACGCCCGACTTCACGCCCAAGGTCAGGCACTCGGTCATCAGCAGGTCGACGCTCATGGCCAGCGCGTTGTGCACGATCTTGGTCACCGTGCCCGTGCCAAGGGCGCCGACCGGCACGATAGTGCGGGCGAAGGGCTCGAGCACCGGACGGGCCCGTTCCAGGTCCGCCGCCCCGCCGCCGACGAAGAGGTTGAGAGCGCCGGCGAGCGCCCCTTCCCGCCCACCATCGACGGGAGCGTCCAGCAACCGGGCACCGGCCGCCTCCAACGCGGCGCCCACCCGCGCCACCACCTCGGGTGCATTGGTGGTGTGGTCGACACAGAGCGCACCGGGCCGCAGCCCCGCCCGCACGCCTTCGGGGCCGAGGTAGACGGCTTCCATTTCCACCGGCCCCGGCACACAGGTACAGACGACATCACACGCGGCGGCCAGCGCCCGCGCCGTTTCGGCCCATTCGGCGCCCCGCTCGACCAGCCCGGCGCCCGCCTCCGGGCGCACGTCGTGCACTATCAGCGAAAACCCCGCCGCCAAAATGCGTTCGGCCATGGGCCCGCCCATGTTGCCGAGCCCGATGAATCCGACCTTCATGCCCATCGCCTTCTCCCTCCGCACGCCGTCGTCTGTAGCCGGGGACGACGATCCCGTCCAGACGATCCGACCTATCGATTGAAACAGTTCGAGCATCGCTATATATTTAAGATACTAAAGTTTAAAGTTCTTCGCCGACCTATCGGGCGACGGCGGCACCGCTGGAGAGATCATGGACGATATGAGAGGCACCGGAGAAGCACAGCACGTCGATCAAGCGGACGACGACTGGCAGATGATCGATACCATCCCGGCCCTTCGGACAGTGATGGTTCGATCGGCGACCGGGATCGAGTGCCTTGCCTACGCTCGCGATCCACAGATCTATTGGGTGAATTCGCCGGGCCGGGCCAAGCAGAAGCGGGTGTCGTGCCGTCGCATGGACGGCCTGAAGCGGGGGGACGTTTCCGCTGTCGCCTGGCGGGCGGCGGACTGATCGGAGCGGGTGAACCGTCCCGGTTATCCCGCCCGCGGCCGGTCAGCCTCAGTCGCCTGGATCACTCCGCGCCACAGCTTGCGCTCGTGCGGGAAATAGTCGGCCACCGGATAGTGCAGCGTGCGATTGTTTTCCCAGACGACGAGGGTGTTCGCCCGCCAGGTGAGGCGGAAGCCGAATTCCGGCCGCTGGACGTGGTGATAGAGCTCGGCCAGCAGCGCGTCGCCCGCCGCTGTCGGAAGTTCCGCGATGGCCCGGCAGTAGATCGGCACGTTGACGAAAAGGTAGGGCCGGGCGTTCCCGGCATGGCACGCCACCAGGGGATGGCGGATCGGCGGCGCCTTGGCCAGGGCCGCTGCTTCGTCCCTACCATAGCGACGCGCGGTGTTCTGTGTCGGCGTCATGCGATGGTGGCCGTGCAGACCCCCGATCCGTCGCTTCATGGCCTCGGAAAGCCCGTCGTAGGCGGCCTCGAGATTGGTGAACAGTGTATCGCCGCCGGCAGGCGGCAGCATCTGGGCGTAAAGCGAGAGGACGCGGGTCGGCAGTTCGCGGAACGAATGGTCCATGTGCCAGAAATTGATCCGCTGCGCTTCCCCGGCCCGGATATGGATGGCGCCGACCTCCGCGGGATGGCCCTCGTCGACCGCCAGGTCCTCCCGCACCGGGGTGCCGAACAGGCGGAGGAAAGCGGCGTAGTCGGGGGCTGAGAGGTCCTGGTCGCGAAGCACCAGAACCTTCCGTCGGGCCAACGCCGCGTTCAGCTCGGCCTGCGCCTCCGCGCCTGCCCGGCGTACGTCGAGCCCGGTGATCTCGGCACCGATGGCGGGCGTGATCGGCCGCGCCTGGAAGCAAGCATCGGTCATGGCCCCGTCAGCCGAGCGGCGGTTCCGCATCCTCGATATGCTCGGTCGGCTGCGGCGTGGTCGTCATCAGCGTGACGCCGTCGGGCGCATGAAATTGGTGCCAGGTGTTCTGCGGCACGACGGCGATCATCCCGGCCCGGAGATCGAGCGTTTCCACCGCACCCGCCGATTTCAGGGTCAGGGTGACGCTCCCCTTCAGGATCTGCACGATCTCGTCGCCCTGGGGATGCCGCTCCCACTGGCTGGTGCCGGAAAAGCCGCCGGCGAAAATGCCGCCGTCGCGGTAGTCGGCGACCCGCGCGAAGGTACCCTTGGTATCGCTGTGCCGTGTCCGTCCCTCGAGAAACGTCACCGTGCCGAGCACCGCTTCGAGATCGTACGCCTGCGCCATGTCCCGTCCTCCCCGATTCCTCCGTGTCGTGACCATGCTACCCGAATAGCGCTTCCTGCGCCCGGAATTGCCGGGGCGGGCCGCGGCGACTACCCTCGACTCCCATACCAATCATCCTTCGGGGATATGGACAGATCATGGATCGCGGCAACTACGACCCTTCCCGTTACCGGGCCCTGACCTTTCACGACGCGACGCCGGGCTTTCACGACGGCACCGATTCGCCGCGCGCCTATCTCGAACGCTGCCTGGAGGTCGTCGCGGCGAAGGAACCCGACATCAAGGCCTTCGTCACCCTGAACGAGGCCGGCGCCCGCGCCGCCGCGGACGAAAGCAGCCGGCGCTGGCGGGAGGGCCGCGCGCTGTCCTCGATCGACGGGCTGCCGATCGGCATCAAGGACCTGCTGGAAACCCGGGACATGCCGACGGAGATGGGCTGTGAGGCCTTCATCGGCAATTTCCCCAAGCGCGACAACGCCGCCGTCTGGGCGCTCCGCGAGGCCGGTGCCGTGGTGCTCGCCAAGACGGTGACGGCCGAACTCGGCGGCTCCCACCCGGGTGGCGATACGGTCAATCCGTTCGACGCGGCCCGCACGGCGGGCGGGTCCTCGACCGGGTCCGGCGCGGCGGTCGGCGCCGGCATGCTGCCCGCGGCGATCGGCACCCAGGTCGGCGGCTCGATCATCCGCCCGGCGGCCTATTGCGCCAACATCGCCTTGAAGCCGACCCAGGGCGGCATCAACCGGGCGAGCGGCAAGCGACCAGCATGAGCACCCACGGCGTCCACGCCGGCAGTATCGAGGACATGTGGCAGACCGCGATCGAGATCGCCAAGCGTGCCGGCGGCGACCGAGGCTGCCCCGGCCTGTTCGGCCCCGACGCGGCGCCCGCCGCCCACAAGCCCGACCGCCTCGTCGTCCTGGAAGGCGATGGCTGGGGCGCCGTCGACGCGGCCAGCACGTCGGGCTTCGAGACGGTTCTCGAAAAGCTTCGCGCGGCCGGAGTCGAGATCCTGCGGCGCGGCGACCATCCCTATGTCGACGCGCTGGAGCGGGCGGTCGAGGGGGCGAGCGATACCTGCAACGCGATCACCGGCTGGGAAAACCGCTGGGCGCAGCGAAACATCCTGAACGAGCACCCCAACGGGTTGAGCGAACGGCTGCGGGCGCGGCTCGCCGTCGCGGAAGCGATGTCGCCCGATGACTACCGCGCCGCCCTGCAAAAGCGCGCGGCCGCACAACGCAGCCACGAGAGCCTGGCGCCCTTCGCCGATGCGGTCATCGGCTTTTCCTGCCCCGGGCCCGCCCCGCTCTGGCCCGGCGACCGGCCGGGCGAACCGCTCGCGCCGCGTCCGACCGGGGACGCGATTTGCAACACGCCGAGCTCGATGCTGTTCGCGCCCGTGGTGACCATGCCGCTGCTCGCCGTCGGCGGGATGCCGGTCGGCATCCAGGTCATGGGGCAGCAACACAGCGATGCCCGGATGACAGCGATCGCCCGTTGGATCCTGGAGACGATTTCACCCGTCGTCGTCGAGTGACGCCTGGCCGACAGCGCCCGGGTCGTCGGCCGCTCACCCGTGGCCTCGTCCGAACCGCTCGCGCAGCTTGTGGTGCAGGATCTTGCCCGTGGCGTTGCGGGGCATCTCGTCGGCCGTGAGGAAGGCGATTTCGCGCGGGCGCTTGAAGCCGGCGAGATGGTCGCGCGACCAGCTGATCAGGGCCTCGCCGTCCGGCGACGCGCCCTCGCGCGGGACGACGACGGCGACCACCCGCTCGCTCCATTTCCGGTCCGCGACGCCGATCACCGCGACGTCGCGCACATCGGGGTGCCGGATCAAGGCCTGTTCGACCTCCGAGGGGTAGATGTTCTCACCGCCTGAGATGATCAGGTTCTTCTTGCGGTCGATCAGGCGGATGAAGCCGTCGCCGTCGCGCGAGGCCACGTCGCCGACGCTGAGGTATCCGCCGCGCAAGGCCTCCGCCGTCGCCTCGGGCAGGTTCCAGTAGCCGTCGAACTGGTAGGGGCTATGGCTGAACAGCTCCCCCGGCGCGCCGTCGGGCACCTCGCCGCCATCGTCGTCCAGCAGCCGGATCGGGGCCGAGCCGACGACTTCGCGGCCGACGGTGCCGAGGTGGTCGAACTGTTCATCGGGATGCAGGATCGTCACGAAGCCCGCCTCGGTCGAGCCGTAAATCTCGTACAGACCGGAATTCGGGAACATCTCCATGATCTGCCGCTTGGTCTCGGCAAAGGCCGTCGCCGAGGACACGAGCAGCTTCTCGACGGAGGCGGTATCGCCCCGCCGGGCGGCGGGAACGTCCATCATCATCGAATAGTGCGTCGGCACCAGCGATGAAAACGTGGCGCGCGCCAGGGCCCGCAGGCAAAGCTCCGGGTCGAAGCGCGGCGCGGAGAAGATCGTGACCGGGGCGCCGCGATACAGAAACGCGATAAAGAAAAACAACGAATTGGCATGACACATCGGCATGACCAGCAGCGCGTTGTCGCGGCGGCGCAGCTCGAACTCGATCCCGGCCATCAAGGCCAGCAAGGCGAGGCTGCGATGGCTGCGGATCGCCCCCTTCGGATTGCCGGTCGTGCCCGAGGTGTACATCAGGCACCAGGGATCGTCCGGCAGGACGGTTGTCACAGGCTCGCTGTCCGTTGCCGCGGCGATCAGGTCCTCGTAACCCCGATAGCCCGCCGGTGTGGTTCCGCCGAAGTGCACCAGGCGATCCCGCGACACCGCAAGATCGTCGCGTACGCTTTCGAGCGTCGCGGTGAGCGCGTCTTCCACCAGCACCGCCGTGGCGCCGCAATCCTTGATGATGAAGGCCGCTTCCGCCCCGGTCAGGCGGAAATTGATCGGCACCGCGACCAGTCCCGCCTTCGCGGTGGCGACATAGATCTCCGCCCACTCCAGCCGGTTGTAGGCCAGGACGGCGATCCGGTCGCCTTTGGCGAGACCGAGGCCGAGCAGCGCATTGGCCAAGCGGCAGGCCCGCGCGTTCCAGGCGGCAAAGCTCATCGTGCGTTCGAGATCCCCGGCGCCGGGGGCGTCCGGCGTCAACCGCGCATGCGCGGTGAGCATTTGTCCGGCGGTGAGCAGGCCCGCAGTCATGTGGAATTCTCCCCCTTGGTCTCGGGACTAACATTTCACCCGCCGTGCCGCCAGGCAATCGCCGACGACCGACATTCCTGCAGGGCTTCCAAAGCGGGTGACAAAGGGGCATAGAAGTCCCATCTCCTCGACGGAGGCGATGCCGCCTTCGCATGACCCCGACGCACTTCATCCCGGACCCTCGCCCATGCGCCCTGCCATCCTCGCCCTGCTTCTCCTCGCCCTTGCCCTGCCCGTCCGGGCCGAGACCGTCTGGGCCTATTCGGCCGAGCACGACCCCTATGAAGGCATCATGAGCCACCAGGCGATCGGCGGCGGGGCGCAGGTGGACGGCGATTTCGCGGCCATCGCCCTGTTCTGCGAAGGCGATGTGTTGGCGATCGTCATGCTGGACGAGGCGCCGTACCCGGTCTTCGGACCGACGCCGATTCACTACAGTTTCGACGACGGCGAATGGACGACGGGCACCTGGGTACACGCCAATCGGCAGGCGACCTCCTTCGACGAGGCGGCCGAATTCGCGAAACGGATCCTGGCACACGACAAAGTGAACATCCGCCGGGGCGACGGCGCCACCCGTGAAGTGACGCTCACCGCCGCGCCGCCCCACGTCCAGCGCGTGCTGAGTGCCTGCGCCGCCGCAGCGAAGGTGGAGAAGTAACCGGCCTCACATGGCCAGCGCGCCGCCGTCGATGATCAACTCCGTACCCGTGACGTAGGACGATTCGTCGCTCGCCAGGTAGAGGGCGCCGTCGACGATCTCGTCGACCCGGCCCATGCGGCCCATCGGCACCCGCTGCATGCGCGCCTCCAGCCGCTGGGTATTGCCCATGGAGGAACGCAGCATGACCGTATCGATCGGGCCTGGGTGCAGGGAATTGCAGCGAATGCCGTCCTGGGCATGCTGCGCCGCGACGACCTTCGAGAAGGTGCGCACCGCGGCCTTCGAAGTGGCGTAGGCCGGCTCCTGGTGGGTGGCCTGGCCGATGCCGGCGATTGAGGAGATGTTGACGATCGAGCCGCCGCCGGCCTCACGCATCGCCGGAATGGCGTGCTTGCAGCCGAGGAAGACGCCGCGCGCGTTCACCGCCATCACCCGGTCCCATTCCTCGACCTCGCGCTCCTCGATCGCGACGCGCGGAATGACGATGGCCGCGTTGTTGACGAGAATGTCGAGCTTGCCGTAGCCGGTCACCGCCAGTTCGACCGCGGCCCGCCAGTCCGTTTCGCTGGTAACGTCCAGATGAATGTAGGTGGCGGCATGTCCCGCCTCGCGGATCGATGCCTCGACCGCCCGGCCTTCCTCGTCGAGGATATCGCCGAAGACGACGCTGGCCCCTTCGGCCGCGAAACGCCGGGCCTCACCCTCGCCCTGGCTGCGCGCGCCACCACTGATTAATGCGACCTTGCTATCCAACCTGCCCATGTTTCCCTCCCGCTGAACGATTGTATCCAGCTTCGAGACTAATGGGTTCTTCGTTGGAATTCGAACCGAACGGCGAACAAATCGAAGGTTCGCGGAATTAGCCGCGCTTGGCGCAGTCGCGGCACAGGCGGTTATGCCAGCCGAGGCTGGGGAAGGTCTTGCTGCAACTCATGCAAACGCGATCCCCCGGGGCGTCGCGCTTGGCCCGATAGGGTGAAATCTCTTCGGCATCTGCCGGATCGCTCGGCGCCGGCGCGGCCCGCTGCTGTGGCATTGTCGGAGTCCCCGCCCCGCTAGCGCGGCGCGGCTCCGCCCGGCTTGGCAATCAATCCTTCGCGCTGGGCGCGTTTGCGCTCGAGCTTGCGCTGGCGGCGAATCGAGTCCGCGGCCTCGCGGGCGCGCCGCTCCGAGGGCTTTTCATAATGGCGACGACGTTTCAGTTCCCGAAACAGACCCTCGCGCTGCATCTTCTTCTTCAGCGCGCGAAGCGCCTGATCGACGTTGTTGTCACGAACGAATACGGTGACGATGATGTTTCTCCTTGCGGCGGCGGGTGGACCGGAGAGGGGAGGCGGCGACGAGAGGCTTTGCCCTCGCCGCCGCACAACCTCGATGGTCAGTCGACGAGGCGAATGTCTTCCGCCGCCGACTTGCCGTCGCGACCGGGCTTCACCTCGTATTCTACGCGCTGGCCCTCATCGACACCGCCGATGCCGGCGCGTTCCAGCGCCGAAATATGCAGGAAGGCGTCCTTGCCGCCGTCGTCCGGGCTGATGAAGCCGTAGCCCTTGGTGGCGTTGAACCATTTAACGGTTCCCTTGGTCATGTCGTTTAGTCCTCTTTTCGGATGGAATGGTGACGACTCCGAACCTTTTCACGGTCGGTGGGGTTTCCCCCGTTCTGTCGGCACCGTCGCCGGGGACTTCCCGGCCACTGCGAAGTTTTGGGCGCGATTCGGTGTTCCGAAGCGCTTCACCCGTCATCATTGTCCAAGGCCGGGGCGCCGAAACCGAATTCACCGACGGCACTCCGAACCGAACCTCGGTCGAGGATTGCCGCCGCTAGCTGCGATCGCCTGTCATGTCCCGGAGAGCCGGCCATCGTCCTAGGGCGGGCCGAATCGCGAAATCGTAATCCTTGGGCCGGATCGGTATCCGGCGGTTGGCTGAACCTAACACCGGCCGGCTGTCATGGCAATATCGATTGAATTCCCCAAGCGCTGAATTCTTGCCATTCGAGGGTCGCCGTGTTACTCGCACTCCCGTCTCGTGGTGGCGGGCGTTCGTTGTCATTTTGGCGTATCGCTCCGAGGCACCCTGAAGCGGAACGACGATTGCGGCTCACAAGCCGGCCCTGGACCGGTTCGCGCGAGCCGACGCTTCGCCGCCAAGCGAAGGACGAACATATGAGCAAGCGGGCGCGGCAACGAGCTGCGAATCTATTCAAGCGGCCTGACGACGAGGCGTCGACGACGCTCGATGCGCGCGAGACGGCGCGCCGCGCGGCCCTGGCCAAGTCGGCACGCCTGCGCGCGATGCGGCTGGCCCGGGAGTCCGGTACGGAGCCGGACGGCAAAAGCGACGACATGCCGGCGCGGTCCTCGAATTGAGCGATATCGACGGCGTCCCGCACCGACCGTCCGAAGGGCGTTGAGCGGCATGGACCTCGATCTCCGCCGCCTGACCGCTCGCCTGCGCGAGTACCGCACGCCGAGCCTTCGCCGCTCACTCACCCAATTGGCGATCACCGCCGCCGGCTTCGCCGCGACCTGGGCCCTCATGTGGGCGGCGGCGGCGCAAGCCTACTGGCTCTCGCTGCTGCTGGCGCCACTGGCCGCGGCCCTGCTGGTCCGCCTGTTCGTCATCCAGCACGACTGTGGGCACGGCTCCTATTTTCGGGCGCGACAGATGAACGACTGGGTGGGACGCGCGCTCGGCGTGGTGACGTTGACCCCCTACGACTATTGGCGCGGCGCGCACGCCACGCACCACGCGTCTTCGGGAAACCTCGACCGCCGGGGCGTTGGCGACATCACGACGCTGACCCTGGCGGAATATCGCGATCTCGGTCCGTGGCGCCGCCTCGCCTACAGGCTCTATCGCCACCCCCTGATCCTGTTCGGCGTGGGCCCGACCTATCTGTTCCTGGTCCAGCATCGCTGGCCGCCGGACCGGCAGGCCGGCGCCGCCTGGATGCGGACCAGCCTGATGGCGACCAACCTGGCGATCCTCGCGGCGATCCTCGGCCTAGCCCTGCTGGTCGGCCCGCTCACCCTGTTGAAGCTGCAGTTGCCGGTCGTCCTGCTCGCCTCCTCGCTCGGCGTCTGGCTGTTCTACGTCCAGCACCAGTTCGAGCGCGCCCATTGGGCCCGCGACGGCGAGTGGGTCCACGCCCGGGCCGCGCTGCATGGCAGCTCGTATTACGCCCTGCCGGGCGCACTTCGTTGGTTGACGGCCGACATCGGCCTGCATCACATCCACCATATGTGCAGCCGGGTGCCGAACTACCGCCTGCGGGAATGTCTCGACGCCCTCCCGGAGCTGCGGGAGGTCGGCCGCCTCGGCGTTTGGCAGAGCCTGCGCACCATCCACCTCACCTTGTGGGACGAGGAGGCGGGACGCTTGATCAGCTTTCGCGATGCCCGCCGACAGGCGTCTTGACCGCCAGCCCGGGGCCTATCGCAATCCTGCGGCCATCCCATTAGTATCCGCCGCCGGAGGTTGGACATGAACGATACGATGCCTGCCGCGCCGACCTGGCCGGACGAGATTTTCCGCATTCTGCGCGACTTCGAGGTCGCCCAGATGGCCTATGTGCCCGACGCCGGTCACGCGCGGCTGATCGAGCGGGCAGTGACAGCGAACGAGGTCCGCGCCGTGCCGCTGACCACGGAGGAGGAGGGCATCGCCCTGCTGGCCGGCGCCTGGCTCGGCGGCGAACGCGGCGCGCTGTTGATGCAGTCGAGCGGTGTGGGCAACTGCATCAACATGCTGAGCCTGGCGAAAACCTGCCGCTTCCCCCTGCTGATGCTGGTGACGATGCGCGGGCAATGGGGCGAGAGCAATCCCTGGCAGGTGCCGATGGGCCAGATCACGGAGGACGTGCTGAAGTTGGCCGGCGTGCTGACCTTTCCGGTCGACAGCGTCGACGATGTCGAAGAGACGGTCCTCGCCGCCGCCCGCATGGCCTACGAGGGTCCGGCCGCGACGGCCGTGCTGCTCTCCCAGCGCCTGATCGGCGCCAAGAGCTTCGGGAAATAGAGCGATGAATACCGAGCGCGCGAAGGACTATCCACTGCGCCGCCGCGAGGTGGTGGCGGCCCTGCTGCGGGATCGCGACGAGATGCTGGTGGTCACCGGCCTCGGCGCCTCGAGCTGGGACGCCGCGGCGGCGGGCGACCATCCGCTGACCTTTCCGCTGTGGGGGGCCATGGGTGGGACCGTGTCGATGGCGCTCGGCCTGGCCTTGGCGCAACCCGAACGCCGCGTCCTGGTCATTACCGGCGACGGCGACGCGTTGATGGGGGCGAACGGCCTCGCCAGCGTCACCGTGCAGAACCCGGCCAACCTGTCGATCGTCGTGCTCGACAACGAACGCTACGGCGAGACCGGCATGCAACCGACGCACACCGCCGGAACGACGGACCTCGCCGCGATGGCCGCCGCCGTCGGGTTCCAAACCACCGGCACGGTCCGCGACCAGGGCGAATTCGACGCTGTGCTGCCGGCGATCCTGAGGGCGCCGGGCCCGATGCTGCACGCGATCAAGGTCCGGGCCGAAGACCTGCCCCTGACTTTGCCGCCGCGCGACGGTGCCCACCTGAAGGACCGCTTCCGCGCCGCCCTGCTCGGCCCGGAGGCCGGCTAGCCATATCAGGCCTTGTGCCGACGAGCCGCGAGCAGGGCCCTGAGTTCGCCCAGCACCGGCATGTCGGCCAGACGCTCGGGCGATAGCGCGTCCCAATCGATACCGGTGGGCGGCGGGCCGGGCCGGGCGACCTCGTGGATCGCGCTCGGCGTCACCACCCAATGCAGCGGGATATCGTTGCCGGCGGTGGGAAAGCCGCCGACCAGCTGAACCTCGTGCACCGTGGTCGCGACCGGCACCGGCGCGTGGCCGAGTTCGGCCAGGATGGCGAATTCGATGTCGGAAAAGCCCTCACCCTTGCCGCTCCGCAGGCCCCCCGTCGTCACCGCGACGGAGCCGCAGCAGATCGCGTCCAGCTGCGGCAGGTCGGCGAGGGCGACCGTCTCGGCATAGTGCTGGACGGTGGACATGGTGGCGGCGCGGCGGATCTCCTCCGGCGGGATGCGGGCGGGATCCAGTTTCATGAACCCGCCCCGCAGGCGCGGTGTCGGCACGAAGACGGTGATGCCGCGCCTCAGCGCCTCGGCCCGGACCGGGCGCTGGGCGGAGTCCGGGTTGACCTTGATCCGCCGGGCGTCGCGGAAGGCCGGGATCTCGAACAGGCGCCGTGCCGCGTCCGCCGCGCCCTTGAAATTCGGAATGCGCCCGTGCGGCGGAAACGGAAACGCGGCGAGACGACGCTCCTGCAGGGCATCCCAGACCCAGCCGCGCGCACTTTCCTTGTCGGCGAAGCTGTCGCTCACCGCCCGGAGGTCCTGCGGGCTTCGAATACCAGACCAACGATGGTGTACAGCAGGCCCCAGGCGAACAGCACCGAGGCCGCGATGATGAACCAGGCGGGGCCGAGCGCGCCGGAGAGCGAGATCCCCGTCCGCACCTCCATCCACCAGAGGACCGGCGTCACCAGATGGGCGAAGGCGAATCCGAGCGGCAGCGCCACCGCCAGCATCAACAGCGCCGTCAGGGATTTCAATCCCGTCGATTGCTGCGCACCCTTCGCCATTCGCTTCGCCCCCCAACGCAGCGCCCGATCGCTCGCCATAGTAGTGCCTTACTCGCGTCGGGTGAAGAATTTGTCAACGCCGCCGGGCGGTGCGTCGGGTCGATTTGTGGAAATCCGGCGGTTTTCCGGCGATCCATTTCAAGAACCGGCGGATCTCCGGATGGTCGCGCAGCGCAGCCATGGTCGGGTAGGCGTCGCGGAGCGCCTTCTCGTCCAGCGTCGCATGGATGGTGCGGTGGCGGATCGGATGCACCGTCACCACCTCCCGCCCGCCGAGGCTACGCGGCACCAGATGGTGCCTCTCCCGCCGCACACCCAAGGGCCGGCGGCAAAGCGCGCAGGCCGTCTCGCTCATTGGATCGGCGAGAAACTCACCGGGGCGACGATCTTGTTCTCCTGGTGCAGCACCAGGTCCATGGATTTCTTCTTGTAGACCGCCCATGCGGGATCCGCGTCGCGAGCCGCGCGCCGGCGTTCCATGTCGCCGAGGTCCGCGTAGCCCCAGAGGTGGACGACCTGGTTCACCGTGCCGATGGTGGTGACGAAATAGCCGACGAGGTTGCCAAGATGGCGCATCTGGATCGGCAACCCGTCGGCCTCGAAGATCTTCAGGTAGTCCGGCAAGCAGTTGGCCTTCAGCGTGTAGGTGCGATGGTCGATGATCATGGGCAGGTCCTTTGGTCAGGCTTAAGTCGCGAGGCGAGCCAGCTTGCGCAGGCTGGTGAGGTCGTCCGGCGGCGGCGCGTCGGAGAAGCGCGGCCAGGCGGTGAAGGAGACCTCGCCCACATAGATATCGCCCCGGCTGTCGACGCACAGGCCGTGCGGCGCCACGAACTGGCCGGGCGCCAGGCCCCCGGTCAAGTCGCCGACCCGGGCGAGCGTGCGGCCCTGGTTGTCCAGCACCGACAGCCGGGGCCCGATGTTCGGCATGTCGGAATTCACCGCCATCCCCGGCCCCAGCTCGCCGATATACATCAGCGGGTCCGCCCCCCTTTCCATGCAGAGGCCGCAGGGCCGGTGCATGTCGTGCCACTGGGTTTCGAACTTGCCATTGCCGTCGAAGACCTGGACGCGGTGGTTCTCCCGGTCGGCGACATAGACCCAGCCGTCCGCGTCGCAGGCGATGTTGTGCGGAATGTTGAACTGTCCGGGATCGGTCCCGGGCTCCCCCCAGCCGGCCGTCCGGCGAATATTTGTGCACCCGCGCATTGCCGTAGCCGTCGGAAACATAGAGATCGCCCGCCGGCGACAGCGCCGTGTGGGTACAGCGATGAAACGGCTCACCCGCCATATAGGGGCTGGGCTTGCCGGCGATCCCCAGCGTCATCAACACCTTGCCGTCGAGCGTACAGGCCCGCATGGTGTGGTCGCCGTCGTCGGTACAATAGAGCGTCTCGTCCGGCCCGATATGCAGCCCGTGCGGCCGGGCGAACAGCCCCTCACCCCAGGACCTGAGGAAGTTACCGTCGCGGTCGAAGACGATCATCGGATGAGCGCCGCGATTGAAGACATAGACGTTGTCGTTCGCATCCGTCGCAACGGCGGCGACATCCATGAACCGCCAGCCCTCCGGCAACTTCGCCCAGTCCCGCTCGACCCGGTAGCGGAAATCACCGGTGCCGATAATGGTCTCACTCATGGCTGGGGCCTCCCGACATTCTGGATCACCCCGCGACTATAGCGCCTCGCCGCGGATACAGGACTCCACCCACCCGAGAAAACCCGGTTCAAGACCCGAGTTCTGGGCCAACCGGGCTCGAACGACCGGTTCGGTGTCTGGGTGGCAAAGATGGTTCAAGCCATGGATGGCGTCGCGCTGACAAAACAATGAAGGGACGGTCAGTATTTGGCAAAGCGTCTCCAACATGATTCGCGGGAAGACTCGCCCGCAAGCGCCCCAACGATTGAAGGGATGATCAGGGTGGTTCAGGTCATAGCCAACGTCGTACGCTATGCAGTCCCACCACATGAAGAAGATGTCGGCAACCGGTCCAAGGAAGAAGAGGCTCAATGGACTCGAGCGACGCGGTAACATTGACGACCCCAACCCGAAACGCGGCGAAGCGCCCGCCGCCCCCGGCAAGGAGAACGAGGGATGAAAGAGGCACTCTACTATCGCCCCTCCGGGAGCATCGGCTTTCGCGGGCCTCTGTTGATGGTGCTCGCCGGCCTCGCCGGCGCGATTGTGCTAGGTGCAATCTATGCCTATTGGATGTATTACCCGCAACTCATCCTGCCCTGGCTGGGGGTGTGGGTGGCATTTATCGTCCTGAAGCTCCTCTCACCGCTGGCCTATGGTATCGGCTGCGGCTGTATCGTCGGCCAAGCCGCCCGTCTCGGCAAAGTACGAAACGAAGTTTTCGTCGGCTTGCTCGGCGCGGCGCTGGGCGTTGTCTCGGTCTATACGAGTTGGGTTTTCTGGCTGTTGGCGTGGAGCGGGCACGACTATTTTTCACCACTGAGCGGCTACTTGATGTACTCGGCGATCATCGAGGCAGCAGACGGGGGCGTCGACTATCATGTTGAGTTCATTACGATTGAAGGTGGTTTACTTTATACCATTTGGGTTATCGAAGCCCTTGTCATCGTGGTCTCCAGTTCCCTTGCCGCGCTAATGACCGTGGAGGCGAGCGAGAACACGTTCTGCGAGGCATGCGAGGAGTGGGCCGAGGATGTCTATTATTCTCCCGATCTGGAGGCGATCGGAAACGAGGAGAGTTTTCGCGCAGAGTTGGAGGCGGATCCTCTCGGGCGCCTCGTCGCAATCCCGCCGGCCGAGCCCCAGGTGCCCGGCACGACGAGCCGCATTCGCATCCAAGCGTGCCCAAATTGCGAGAATTTCCTCAGCCTGGATGTCCAAAAGATCGTGAGGTCGCTCGACAAGAAGGGCGAGGAGGAGAGCAAGCAGTCGGTTCTGGTCGATAATTTGTTGATTGACCAGCCGCTCCACGGCGCACTCGCCCGTCATTTCCCCAAAGCCGTCGAATCGTCCGATTGACCTCGGGGCCAACTTCCCGGTTAATCCACCCACCCTTGCGCCCATCCGCCCCCGCGCGCATATTCCGGCCCCTTGCGGGGTACGGGAGGACAAGCGGCATGCGGATCCACAATCTCTATATCGGTGACGACGGCGAGACGCATTTTCGCGATATCGAGGTCGAATGGGTGAGCGAGAGCCCCGCCGGCCGGCTGTCGGAGCGGTTGCCGGCGAGCGGCATCATCTTTCGCCAGGTGCCGCCCGACTACGATCTCGACTGGCATCCGGCACCCCGGCGACAGTACATCATCAACCTCGACGCGGGCGTGAAGATCACGGCGAGCGACGGGGAAGCGCGCGTGATCGGCGCCGGCGAGGTCATCCTGGTCGAGGACACCAGCGGCAAAGGCCATCTCTCCCAGGCCGTGGGCGCCCAGGTCCGCCACTGCATCTTCGTGCCGATCGAGTGAGCCGGGCCGTCCCCGACAACGACGCGCAGGAGAACCGTCCTTGAGTTTCGAGCGGCGTGTGCTGGTCTGGATGTGCGTGCTGATCGCCGTCAACCAGATCGGTTTCGGCGGCATCGTGCCGGTGATGCCGCTCTATGCGCTGACCTTCGGGGTCTCCGCCTCGGCCATCGGCCTGGCGGTGGCGATCTACGGCCTGGCGCGGTTCTGCCTGGCGATGCCGGCGGGGCAGCTTTCCGACCGGCTCGGCCGGCGCCCGACCCTGGCGTTGGGCGGCCTGGTCTCGGCCACAGGCAGCGTGTGGTGCGCGCTCGCCACCGGCTATCCCGAATTCATCGTCGCCCGCTTCGTCGCCGGTGCCGGCGCCGGGCTGGTGTTGACCACCGGACAGGTCGTACTGGCCGACATCACCACGCCCGAACGGCGCGGGCGGACCATGGCGATCTATCAGGGCACCTTCATCTTCGCCGTCGGCATCGGGCCGTTCCCGGGCGGCTTGATCGCGGAATATTGGGGCCTGGCCGCGCCGTTCTGGGTCTATGGCGGCCTCGGCCTGACGGCGAGCGCGATCGCCTGGTTCGCCGTCGGCGAGACCCGGGGGCTTGGGACCGAGGGCGCCGGCGGGCGCAAGCGGCCGGCCTTCATCACTCAGATCCGCATGCTGGGCGACCAGGTCGGCTATCTGCTGGTCTGCACCATCGCCTTCATGAACGGCGTCGTGCGCACCGGCGGCCTGTTCACCATCATCCCCGTGCTGGGCGCCACCATGCTGGCGATGGGGGCGAGCGAGATCGGCTTCGGCCTGGCGCTCGGCAGTGTCATGGGCCTGCTGGCGGCCTATCCGACGGGCATGCTGATCGACCGCTTCGGGCGCAAGGCGGTGATCGTGCCGGCGACCCTGCTGACCGCGACCTCGATGGTGCTGTTCTGCTGGGCGCCCTCGGCGCTCTGGTTCACCGCCGCCTGCGTGGTCTGGGGAATCGCCGCCTCCGTCGGCGGCAGCGCGCCCGCGGCCTATGCCGCCGACAGCGCGGCGCCAGGCATGAACGCCGCCGCCATGAGCACCTTCCGCATGGCGGGCGACCTCGGCTACGTCATCGGGCCGATCGGCCTCGGCTTCGTCGTCGACGCCCAGGGCCCCGTCGTCGCCTTGCTGCTCGCGGCGGCACCGATGGCCCTGGTCGGCCTGCTGTTCGCCCGCCTGGCCCCGGAAACCTACCGGGCCAAGGGTTGACGCCCCGGGCGTTGAATTCATAGGTCGTCGCAACCCCGTGTTGAGCCGCGACCGAAAAGACTGTCGCGACTCGAACGCCGGCAAGGGCTTCGCCGTCGTCGCCTCCGAGGTCAAGGCGCCGGCGGCACAAACCGACGAGGCGACGGACGACGTCGCCTCGACGGTCGAGGAACAGGGCGCCGCGACGTTGGAGATCGCCCGCAACGTCGACCAGGCGACACGGGCCGATACCCCGCGCGGTGAACTGGCGGTCAAACCTTAGGCCGAAGCGCCATCCAGATAACGCCCGCCATCAAATGCGCAGGTCGTTCATATTGTAGTTGCGCAGCACGCTTTCCCGCGTGTCGGGGCCCCATGTGTTGGCGTCCTCCCGACCCGTAAGCGGTCGATAGACGTACGGCGTCTCGTCGGGAAAGCGCTGTCGCCGCGCGTCGATGGCGAGTGCGATGACGCGGGAGCGCTGCTGGACGCGCGCCTCGTCATAGAGGCCATGGGTCCACCCCTCGATGCCCAGCACCGAGGTTCGCCGATGCGCGCCGAACACCAGGCTGACCCGCTTGTTCGCCGAGGTGTTCGGGAACGAGCCATGCAGCGCCTGCCGATTGCACACCGCGACATCACCCGGTCGGCACAGCATCGGGACGGCGTCCGGCAGACGGTCGGAGCCGTTGCCGTCGACCAGCGCCTTGATGTCGATCTTGCCCGCCTTGTGACTGCCCGGCACGACCCAGAGCGCATTGACCGGGCTGGTGCCATGCAGCTGCGCCATGAAGTTGAGCCCGTGGATGTGCGGGTCCCAGTCCGGATTGTCCCAGTGCGTGGTGCCGTCCTGGTGCCAGGCGACGGCACTGCCGAGGCCCGGCTCCTTGATCCAGATCGCGTCGGAGAACGGCGCGAAGTCCGGCCCATAAATGGCCTCCGCCACGGCCAACAGCCGAGGATGGCCCGACAAGCGCAGAAAGGAATCCATCACCTGCAGCCCGCCCGAGACGAAATACAGCACCTCCTCCGGCGCGTCGGGCGGCGGCTCGAGTTCCGCCATCCGCGCCGCGTGCCGGCCGTCGAAGGCCGCCGTGCCGCCCAGCGGATCGCTCAGCGGCTTGGCGAAATGAAAGCCCGGCCCATCGGTCTCCCGGCCCAACACCGTCATGTCCCGCGCCGCCGCGCCGGACGTCGGCGCCCGGGCGTGCATGTCGCGGTAGTCGTCGACCAGATCAGCCAGTTCCGCAGGCCCGATCACCCCTTCGAACACATAGAAGCCCACGTCGTCATAGGCATCGACGATGTCCTGGGCGAGCGCGCCGTCGGCGTCGAAGCGCAGGGGGCCACGGTTGCCTAACGTGTGAGCGCGACGTTCGCCGTCGACGAAGTAGGTGTCCACCATTGTCTGTGTCTCCGGAAACGACGGTCGGGAAAGGCCAGACTGGAATATTGCGCCGCGCTATAGGCAGTTGTCGATAGCGGCGCCAGGGGAATCGCATTTGGAATTGCCTTGACGTGCGTGTTTGATCTTGAGGTATTGGCGCGAATCGATTCTACCCGGTCTTTTCACGGGTGGAGGTTGCGATGGAAGGCTTTCTGGAGTGCTTTGAGGGTCTCGAGGATCCGCGGACTGGCAATGCCGGGCGTCACGATCTGCTGGAGATCTTGACGATCGCCCTGTGCACGGTCCTCTCGGGCGGTCAGACGGCGGTCGACATGGCGATCTTCGCGCGTGAAAAGGAGGCGTTCCTGCGGGAATTTCTCGTACTCGAACATGGCGTGCCGAGCCACGACACCTTCAGCCGGGTGTTCCGGTTGCTGGATCCGGAGGCGTTCGGCGCCTGCTTCCAGCGCTTCATGGCGCGCTTTTCCGAGACCTGCCAAGGGGTCATTGCGATCGACGGCAAGGTGGTGCGGCGATCCTACGACAAGGCGAGCGGCACGTCGGCGCTGCATATGGTCTCGGCCTGGGGCTGTGATCAGCGGCTGGTGTTGGGGCAAGTCGCCACCGACGCCAAGTCCAACGAGATCACCGCCGTGCCGAAGCTGTTGAAACTATTGAGCCTCGAGGGGACGATCGTGACCGTGGACGCCCTCAATTGCCAGCGCGCCATCGCCAGCCAGATTATCGAGCAGGGGGGTGACTACGCCCTGGCGTTGAAGGGCAATCAAGGCACGCTGCATGACGACGTGAGAACCTTCCTCGACGATCCGAAAGCCGAAGCGACCACCACCGACACCACGGTCGATGGCGATCATGGCCGCATCGAGACCCGTGCCGCTCTCGTCTCCAGCCACGTCGAGTGGCTGCAAGAGCGCCATCATTGGCCGGGCCTGAAGGCGGTCGCCAAAGTCACCCGGACCCGCGAGTGCGCGGAGAAGACGTCGAGCGAAACCGCCTACTACCTGCTCAGCCAGCCGCTCGACGCCGAGCGCTTCAATCCCGTTGCCCGGGCGCACTGGGGGGTCGAAAACCGCCTGCACTGGTGCCTCGATGTCCAAATGAACGAAGACCAAGACAGAACCCGCAAGGACAATGGACCGCACAATCTCGCCGTCCTGCGCCACATGGCGCTCAATGTCATGCGAAAGGATCCACGAAAAGACTCGCTGCGCGCCAAGTTCAAAATCGCCGCTTGGAACAACGACTATCTCCTGTCACTCCTCGGCAAATTCTGAAATGCGATTGCCCTGATAGCGGCGCCGCGGTTGGCTGTCGACGGAAAGCCCAAGATGATGCGCCCGACAATCCCGGCCGCGTTCGTGCCGGGAACGGCGGCGATGGGTTCGCTGCCGTCACCCTGGCGACCTCAACCTCAGCGCCGGTCGAAACTGCCCATCGTCACGCGGGTCAAACAACATCACGTCGAGCCAGGCATCATCTGCGCCCAAATCACTCATCGCAGCCCGGGCCTTTGCCTCGGCGCCCGAAAGGTTCGGAACGATCGCCATGGCTCCAAAGCGCAAGGGACCCGATGACGTCGAACTGCTACCGAAAAGCGTGCGATACATCGTTCGGTCCGCCGGAGGAATTTCGTTCGCGATTCCATTCACTTCGACATCGAGGGCCGCCGCGTAATGAATAGCCTGGACCATGGCATCGTAGGGTGACGTCGCATCGACCTTGATCTCACTGACGATGAACGTTGGCCAACGACCCCTGCCCGTTCTTGCCAATAGGTCGACGTTTCCCGTTCCGATGCGCCCGTGCCTCTGGACCGCTACGGGAAATTCCATAAGGCAATTTGCTGGACGAACAGGCCACAAGTTTCTCAAAAGTTCCTGTTTAGGGCTCATCGATATGGCTCGAATTATCGTAACCGGGGCAAAAGGCCGGGCCTGGGGACGGGGGGATCTGGCCTGGGTATAGGGGTGAGTCTCAACGGCCACATCTTGTGAGGCTTCCGCGTCAAGTGACCAGATATCGATGTTCGCGGCGGGAGGTCTGTGATTCGATCCCGTCATGGCCGAATCGCTTCCGGATCTCGACGATCTTGATGTCGCCGCCCTGAAGGCGCTGGTTCTGACGCTGCTTGAGGAGCAGGCGGCCCTGCGTGCCGAGAACGCGACATTGCGCGAAGAGATCCGCCGTCTCAAAGGCCTTTCCGGGCCACCGGATATCAAGCCGAGCGGCATGGACAAGCAGGCCGTATCCCGGGGCCGGACGGGGCGGAAGGCGGGACGGCGGGCCAAGAAGGGCCGGGTTCCCATCGACGAGAGGCGGATCGTCCGGGCCGCCGTGCCGGCGGGCTCGCGCTTCAAGGGCTATGAAGACTATCTGGTTCAGGACCTGCTCTGCCGGCCGAACACTGTCCTGTTACGCCGCGAGCGCTGGCTGACGCCCGAGGGGGCCACGATCGTGGCGCCGCTGCCGGCGGGGACGCGCGGCCACTTCGGCCCGGCGCTCAGGCGTTTCGTGCTGGCGCTCTATCATGGCGGCCAGACCAGCGCGGAGCGCTTGGCGCGGCTCTTGGACGACCTCGGCATCAAGATCTCCAAGCGCCAGGTGGTGCGGTTGTTGAACGAGGGCCATGACGGCTTCGTCGCCGAGGGCGAGGCGGTGCTGCGCGCCGGCCTGGAGACGGCGCCCTGGATCAGCGTCGACGATACCGGCGCCCGCCACGCCAACCGCAACGGGGTGACGAGCGGGATCGGCAACGACGCCTTCGCTTGGTTCGCCACGACGTTTTCCAAGAGCCGCTTGAACTTCCTGGAACGGCTGCGGGCCGGCCACGCGGACTATGTGCTCAATGCCGCCGCCTTCGCCTACATGGCCGAGCGCGACCTGGCCGCATCGGTGATCGCCCGTCTGGCCGAGGGCTGCCCGCGGCGCTTCACCAACGAAGATGCCTGGCTGGCCCACCTGGGGCGGCTCGCCATCACCGGGCACGGGGACGGGCGCGGGGCCGCGCGGACCGCCACCGAGGGGGCGCTGTGGGGCGCCATCGCCGCGCACGGCCTGCTCAGGGGCACGGCCGCGGGCGCCTGCGTCGTCCTGAGTGACGATGCTGGCCAGTTCAACGTCGGCCGCCACGCGCTCTGCTGGGTCCATGCGGAGCGCTTGATCCACAAGCTGATGACCTTCTCCCGGAGCCAGCGGCGCGAGAAGGAACACATCCAGGCACGGCTCTGGCAACTCTACGCCGATCTCAAAGCCTATCGCGAAAGGCCGGCGCCAGGACGGCGGGCCCACCTGGCATGCCGCTTCGATGCGCTCTTCGCGACCAAGACCGGATTCCTCCGCCTCGACCGGCTCCTGGCTCGCCTGCATGCCAACCGCGACGAACTGCTCGTCGTCCTCGACCGCCCGGAGGTCCCGCTCAACACCAACGGCGCGGAACGCGACATCCGCGCCATGGTCACAAGGCGAAAATTCTCCGGCGGCACACGCTCCGAGGACGGCAAGCAGGCCCGAGACACATTCCTCGGCCTCTACAAGACCTGCCAGAAACTTGGCCTCTCCTTCTGGGATTATCTCGGCGACCGCCTCAAGGTCCCCGGCGCCCCACCCGTGCCCCCACTGCCGATCCTCGTCAGACAACGCTGCATCGAAATGGCTTGACCGCCCGGGGTTTTGCCCCTGTTACGAATTATCTCGCCTTGCAGACGACGCTCCGGAGAAGCGCGCTTCATCACGTGACACGCGCGAATATATGCCCGCGCATCGCTCCCTCCCCATTCAAGTCGCCTCTCATCAGGCTTCAAAGTTCTCAGGATCGGGTAGTTGTGTCCCTCGGGAGGCGGCAGGAGAGTACCGACGCCGCTGCCGAGGAGTTCGACGGAAACCTCCAGTCCTTTTGCCGCTTGTTGAACCGTACCTTGGCGGACAGTGAACACGGTCATATCCGAGCCGACCCTGCGCCTCGTCGCCTTGAGAACCCATCGCGACGCGGCCAGTTCCCGTAATCCCTTCGCCATCTTGGCAGCGGCCTCCCGCCGCCGGTGAATGCTTTCGCGACCCTTCGGTGTCAGCAATGCTCTTCGAATCCGCGCGACGATTTCCTCGTGGCTTTCCTGTGTCACCACCTAATTGTCCTGCTTTGATTATACGTCCTACCATTCCCCATCGTCTCGGCGTGCGACCCGCGGGAAGAGGTCTTTAAAACGATACCTGCGAATGAAGAGATCGACGCGCCTGTGATGGATAGCCCCATGTCGAGAAAGAGGCGCTTGCCCTGTGCCTCGAATCTATAACAACTATCCCTAATCTCGATGGCACCTCTGTGGATTTCACGGCGCAAGATTCCAAACCCCCGATCGCCGGTCATTATTGTATCAACGCCGTCTGGTCCAATCTCGTTTGCGATAGGCAAACGAGATATTGGAAAAGTCCGCTACGGCTCCTGTGTTAAAGTGTTTCGCGAGAGCGGAAACGGCTTGACGAAACTCATTCTCATTAAGATCGCCCTTCATCTCATTAATAAATGATGCCGCTAAAACGAGGTCAGTGCGCACCCCAGGCGTGCGATGATCAATACTCCGGTAATTTGGAGCGCCAGAGTCTTCGATCTCAAGTTCAATGCCAGAGTAATAGCAATAGAATTTCTCACGGCTATACGCCCGTCGCATTGCCTCAGAAATCGCCTGGACATCTGAACGTGGGTCAGCACTAAATGCATCGTGTATTGGACCGCAGTTCTCACACCGCTTTCGAGGTGGTTTGATGGGTGTATCGCAGACTTGGCAATATCGCTGTGTCATTGACCTCCAGAGTATCACAGTTTCTCACTGGCGGTCCGCAGTCGACTAGCAGCCTGTCGGACTTGAGCCGAGTTTCGAGATGAGATTCACTGTCACGGTCTGATTCTCTCCTGCGCGGTGATTTTGTGATGAGCAACTTTCGACAGGTTGACCGGGAGACCAGCTATCTTCTGCCGCCTTCGGTGGACGAATGGCTGCCTGATCGTCATCTGGCGCGCTTCGTGGTCGATGTGCTGGAGCAGCTGGATCTCTCTGCGTTCGTGAAGGCCTATCGTGGTTCGGGCTCGGCGGCGCATCACCCGAGCGTCCTGCTGGGCCTGCTGATCTACGGCTACGCGACGGGGGTGCATTCCAGCCGGAAGCTGGAGCGGGCGAGCTATGATTCGGTGGCCTTCCGCTTCATCGCGGCAAACGACCACCCCGACCACGACACGATCGCCACGTTCCGCCGTCGCTTCCTGGTAACCGGGGCAAAAGGCCGGGCCTGGGGACGGGGGGATCTGGCCTGGGTATAGGGGTGAGTCTCAACGGCCACATCTTGTGAGGCTTCCGCGTCAAGTGACCAGATATCGATGTTCGCGGCGGGAGGTCTGTGATTCGATCCCGTCATGGCCGAATCGCTTCCGGATCTCGACGATCTTGATGTCGCCGCCCTGAAGGCGCTGGTTCTGACGCTGCTTGAGGAGCAGGCGGCCCTGCGTGCCGAGAACGCGACATTGCGCGAAGAGATCCGCCGTCTCAAAGGCCTTTCCGGGCCACCGGATATCAAGCCGAGCGGCATGGACAAGCAGGCCGTATCCCGGGGCCGGACGGGGCGGAAGGCGGGACGGCGGGCCAAGAAGGGCCGGGTTCCCATCGACGAGAGGCGGATCGTCCGGGCCGCCGTGCCGGCGGGCTCGCGCTTCAAGGGCTATGAAGACTATCTGGTTCAGGACCTGCTCTGCCGGCCGAACACTGTCCTGTTACGCCGCGAGCGCTGGCTGACGCCCGAGGGGGCCACGATCGTGGCGCCGCTGCCGGCGGGGACGCGCGGCCACTTCGGCCCGGCGCTCAGGCGTTTCGTGCTGGCGCTCTATCATGGCGGCCAGACCAGCGCGGAGCGCTTGGCGCGGCTCTTGGACGACCTCGGCATCAAGATCTCCAAGCGCCAGGTGGTGCGGTTGTTGAACGAGGGCCATGACGGCTTCGTCGCCGAGGGCGAGGCGGTGCTGCGCGCCGGCCTGGAGACGGCGCCCTGGATCAGCGTCGACGATACCGGCGCCCGCCACGCCAACCGCAACGGGGTGACGAGCGGGATCGGCAACGACGCCTTCGCTTGGTTCGCCACGACGTTTTCCAAGAGCCGCTTGAACTTCCTGGAACGGCTGCGGGCCGGCCACGCGGACTATGTGCTCAATGCCGCCGCCTTCGCCTACATGGCCGAGCGCGACCTGGCCGCATCGGTGATCGCCCGTCTGGCCGAGGGCTGCCCGCGGCGCTTCACCAACGAAGATGCCTGGCTGGCCCACCTGGGGCGGCTCGCCATCACCGGGCACGGGGACGGGCGCGGGGCCGCGCGGACCGCCACCGAGGGGGCGCTGTGGGGCGCCATCGCCGCGCACGGCCTGCTCAGGGGCACGGCCGCGGGCGCCTGCGTCGTCCTGAGTGACGATGCTGGCCAGTTCAACGTCGGCCGCCACGCGCTCTGCTGGGTCCATGCGGAGCGCTTGATCCACAAGCTGATGACCTTCTCCCGGAGCCAGCGGCGCGAGAAGGAACACATCCAGGCACGGCTCTGGCAACTCTACGCCGATCTCAAAGCCTATCGCGAAAGGCCGGCGCCAGGACGGCGGGCCCACCTGGCATGCCGCTTCGATGCGCTCTTCGCGACCAAGACCGGATTCCTCCGCCTCGACCGGCTCCTGGCTCGCCTGCATGCCAACCGCGACGAACTGCTCGTCGTCCTCGACCGCCCGGAGGTCCCGCTCAACACCAACGGCGCGGAACGCGACATCCGCGCCATGGTCACAAGGCGAAAATTCTCCGGCGGCACACGCTCCGAGGACGGCAAGCAGGCCCGAGACACATTCCTCGGCCTCTACAAGACCTGCCAGAAACTTGGCCTCTCCTTCTGGGATTATCTCGGCGACCGCCTCAAGGTCCCCGGCGCCCCACCCGTGCCCCCACTGCCGATCCTCGTCAGACAACGCTGCATCGAAATGGCTTGACCGCCCGGGGTTTTGCCCCTGTTACGCTTCCTGCCGCTGATCGAGGGGCTGTTCGTGCAGGTTCTGCTGCTGGCGCGGCAGGCCGGCATGCTGCAACTGGGCACGGTGGCGCTGGACGGGACGAAGATCCATGCCGACGCGAGCCGGCACAGCGCCCTGTCGTGGCAGCGTGCGGGCGAGATCGAAGCCCGGCTGCGGGCCGAGGTGGCGGAGTTGATGGCGTTGGCGGAAGCGGCGGACCGGTCCGAGGTTCCCGACGGCATGAGCGTGCCGGAGGAGCTGGCACGGCGCGAGGACCGGCTGGCGGCGATCGCCGCGGCGAAGGCGGAGATCGAGGCGCGGGCGGCCGAGCGTCATGCGCGGGAGCAGGCGGAGTACGAAGAGAAGCTGGCAGCCCGCGAGGCGAAGGAAACGCGGACCGGCCGCAAGCCGGGCGGGCGGCCACCGAAGCCGCCGGAGCCGGGGCCACGGGCGAAGGACCAGGTCAACCTGACGGACCCGGACTCGCGCATCATGCCGGTGGCCGGCGGCGGCTTCGAGCAGTGCTACAACGCCCAGGCTGCGGTGGCCGCCGGCAGCCTGCTGGTGGTCAGCGCCGACGTGGTGCAGGCGGCGAACGACAAGCAGCAGATCGAACCGACGCTCGAAGCACTCGCCGGCCTGCCGGACGGGCTTGGCGAGGTCGAGACCCTGTTGGCGGACAGCGGCTACTTCAGCCAGGCCAACGTCGAGGCCTGCGGGGAAGCGGAGATCGCGCCGCTGATCGCGCTCGGCCGGGAGCACCACCATCTTTCCTGGCGGGACCGCTTCGCCGAGGCGCCGCCAGCGCCCGAGGATCCGACGCCGCTCGAGGCGATGTGCCATCGCCTGGCCACACCCGAGGGCCGGGCGCTCTACGCGCTTCGCAAGCAGACGCCGGAGCCGGTGTTCGGCATCATCAAATCGGTGATGGGCTTGCGTCAGTTCAGCCTGCGCGGCCTCGACAAGGCGAAGGGGGAATGGACCTTGGCCACGCTCTCCTGGAACATCAAGCGGATGTTCGTCCTCAGCCACGCCTGAACGGGCGGGCCAACCCGCGTTCGCAACTTCATGGGGGTAAATCCATGACATCGACGCCCGCCAAGCCAATCTTACCAATCCTTGCATGCCCGAGTCCGACAGGCTGCTAGAGTCTGCGCCTCAAAATCAACCTGCCCGCTCAAATCGCCTCAAGCCGCCACACCCTGCCACGTCCAAGCACAAAAACCTTGTGATACCAGTGTGACCCCGAGCGAGAAGAGCGACTTTGGAGTCGCTCCATAGAAGCCGTTACCACATTGATTTCATTGAGAAATTATGGTGCCCAGGGGCGGAATCGAACCACCGACACGCGGATTTTCAATCCGCTGCTCTACCAACTGAGCTACCTGGGCGCTGGGGTGTCCGGCCCCGGGGTGGGGCGGCATCCGAGCCGGGGGCCGACATAGCCGAGATCGCGCGTCGGCGCAAGAGCTTCGGCGGGCTCGGAACATGGGCTGGCGCGGGCGCGCCGGCACGGGCATCATACGCACAGCCGACGCATTGACCTGGGAGACGGCGCCATGACGACGACACTCACCCCCGAAGCGCAGCGCGAGATGCTGCGGCAGATGCAGATCATCCGCCGCTTCGAGGAGCGCGCCTCCGACGACTATATCGCAGGCAAGATCTACGGCGTCGTGCATTGCTATATCGGCGAGGAGGCGGTCGCCGTCGGGGTCTGCGCGGCGCTCAACCGGGACGACCAGATCATCTCCACCCACCGCGGCCACGGCCATTGCATCGCCAAGGGCGCCGATCTGAACCGCATGATGGCCGAGCTCTACGGGCGCGAGACCGGCTACTGCAAGGGCAAGGGCGGCTCCATGCATATCGCCGATTTCGGCATCGGCATGCTGGGGGCCAACGGCATCGTCGCCGGCGGGATCTCCATCGTCACCGGGGCCGGTCTCGCCGCGCAGATGGAGGGCAAGGGCCGGGTCGCGGTCAGCTTCTTCGGCGACGGCGCCTCCAACGCCGGGCCGTTCCACGAATCGATCAACATCGCGTCCGCCTGGAAGCTGCCGATGATCTATGTCTGCGAAAACAACCTCTGGGCCGCGTCGACCGCGGCCGCGACGACGCTGGCGCAGGAAGACGTCGCGGCGCGCGCCGCCGGCTACGGCATTCCCGGCGTGGTGGTCGACGGCAACGACGTGCTGGCGGTGCACGAGGCGGCGCTGGAGGCTGTTGCCCGCGCGCGGGCCGGCGAGGGGCCGACGCTGATCGAATGCAAGACCTATCGCCAGCGCCGCCACACGGAGCGCCCGGGCCAGGTCGACTACCGCACCGACGACGAGATCGCCGCCTGGATGGATCGCGATCCCATCCCCCGCCTGGTCGAGCATCTGAAAGGCCAGCAGGGCCAGCTCACGGACGCGGAATGGGCGGCGATGGACAGCGAGATCATGGCCACCATCCAGAGCTCCGTCGACTTCGCCGAGGCGAGCCCGTTCCCCCGACCGGAGGCGGCGCTCGAGGACGTGTTCGCGGACTGACGGGTGCCGGGCACGGCGCCGGGAACAACTTCGGGAGACGACGAGATCATGAGAACCATCAGCTATGCCGCGGCCGGCCTCGAGGCCATCGCCGAGGAAATGCGGCGCGACGACAAGGTCTTCCACCTCTCGACCGACGCCAACCGCGACCTGGTCGACGAGTTCGGCGAACAGCGCATTCGCGGCACGCCGATCGCCGAGGGGGCGCTCACCGGCATGGGGCTGGGCGCCGCCGGGTCCGGCTTCCGGCCCATCGTCGACTGGCGCATGGTCACCTTCTCCTTCGTCGCCATGGACCAGATCGTCAACCAGGCCTCCAAGATCCACTACATGTTCGGCGGCCAGACCAAGTTTCCGGTGACCTACCGCGCCTCCGTCGGCGGCGGCACGCGCCTCGCGGCGCAGCATTCGCAAAGCCCCTATTCCATGTTCATGAACCTGGCCGGGCTGAAGATGGTGCTGCCCTCCACGCCCTATGACGTGAAGGGCTTGTTGAAGTCGCTGATCCGCGACGACAATCCGGTGATCAGTTTCGAATCCACCCGTCTCATGGGCATGACCGGCGAGGTGCCGGACGGCGAATACACCGTGCCGATCGGCGTCGCCGACGTGAAGCGGCAGGGCAGCGACGTCACCGTCATCGCGCTCGCCTGGCTGGTGCACGAGGCGCTTGCCGCGGCCGAGACGCTGGCGGCCGAGGGGATTTCCGTCGAGGTCGTCGATCCGCGCACCCTGGTGCCGATGGACGCCGAAACCCTCCGGGCCTCGGCGCGCAAGACCGGCCGCGTGGTGATCGCCGACGAGGCCGGACCGACGGCCGGCGCCTCGGCCGAGATCGCCGCCCTGCTGACCGAGGACCCGGATACCTTCGCCGCCCTGAAGGCGCCGGTCCGCCGGGTCTGCGCCCTGCAGGTGCCGATCCCCTACAGCCCGGTGCTGGAGGACCACGTTTTTCCCGACCGCGAGAAGATCGCCGAGGCGGTTCGCGACCTCGCCCGCTAGCGCCGGACCCGGGCATGACGACGACCTGGGAGACGCCTGGTTTCGGCCTGTCCTTCCAGGGCGGCGAGGCGGCGGGCGAGATCGCCCGGCGCGCAGCAATGGCCGAGGCGGCGGGCCTCGACACGCTGTGGTTCGCCAATCACCTGTTCCAGCGCGATCCCATCATCGGCGCGACCGTCGCGCTTGGCGCCACCACGCGGATCCGGGCCGGCCTGATGGCGATGAGCCCGCTCGCCACCCATCCCGTGCAGACCGCCATGGCCGCCGCCAGCCTGGACGAACATTTCCCGGGTCGCGCCGCCCTCTCCCTCGGCCTCGGCGCGCCGGTGGATTTCGAGGCGGCCGGCATCGCGCGGCCCCGCCCGCTGGCGACCTTGCGCGAGGCCTTGGCGATCCACCGCGCGCTGTTCGCGGGCGAGACGGTCGAGCACGCGGGCACGGTTTTCCAAGTGACGGGCCGGCGGTTGGAGGCCGGCGCGGCGCGAGTCCCGCTGGTGCTAGCCGCAAGCGGGCCCGCCATGCTGCGCCTCGCCGGCGAGGTGGCCGATGGCGTGCAGCTGTCCGGCGCCGCCGCCCTGCCCTTCGTCGAGGCCTCCCTCGCCCGCGTGGCGGCGGGTGCGGACGGCCGGCGGCTGCGGCGCATCGGCCTGGTGCTGGTCGCGGTCGACGCGGACCGGGCGCGGGCCCGCGACCGGCTGCGCCCCTCGCTCGGTTTCATCCTGCGCGGCGCGCACCATGCGGAAAACCTGCGCCTGGCCGGCGTTACGCTGGACCAGGCGGCACTGCGCGCGGCGACGGCCGGCGGGGACTGGGCGGCGGCGGCCCGTCTGGTCGGCGACGAGGTGGTCGACGCGCATGCCGCCTGCGGACCGCCCGAGGTCGTGGCCGAACGGCTGCTCGACTATCGCCGGGCCGGGCTGGACGAAGTGGTCGTCGCCGGCGTGCAGGACCCGGCGGGGCTGGAAGGCGCGCTGGACGCGGTGCGCCTGGCACGAGAGCAGGAGGGCGCGACATGAAGGTCAGCGCGGGATTTCCAACGGGTATGGAGGGACTGACCTATCCGATCCCGTTTTCGGATCCGGACGCCCTGCTGCGGATCGCCCGGCATGCCGAAGCGCTCGGCTATCACTCGGTCTGGGGCAACGACCACATGACCACGCAACGCTACGTCCGCGCGGAGTTCGGTCAGGCGCCGCGGTTCTGGGAGCCGCTGGTGACCTATGCCTGGCTCGCCGGACAGACCACGCGGCTGCGCTTCGGTACCGGCATCCTGGTGCTGCCGATGCGCCGCGACATCGTCGTCACGGCGAAGCAGATCGCCACCCTCGACCAGTTGAGCGGCGGGCGCCTGGAACTGGGCGTCGGCGTCGGCGCCTACCGGGAAGAGTTCGAGGCGCTGGCACCCGAGGCCGGCGGCCACCGGGGCGACATGGTCGAGGAGGCGGTCGAGGCGATGCAAACCCTGTTCGCCGAGGAACGGGCCAGCTTCCGGGGCCGCTATTATCGTTTCGAGGATGTCGAGCTGGCGCCGAAACCGCTGCAGGCGCGCCTGCCGATCCTCTATGGCGGCAACAACTTCGCCCAGGTGCGCCGCGCGGCGCGCAACGGCACCGGCTGGCTGCCGGCCGCCCTCCCGGTGGAGCGGATCGCGCACGATGTCGGCGAATTGCACCGCCTGGCCGCCGAGGCCGGCCGCGATCCCGCCGAGATCGAGGTAGCACCACAGTACATGGTCCAGGTTGTGAATCGGCATGCAAAACTGACCCACTTTGGTGGGTTATGAGCGGTAAGAATTGACCCACCTGGAACGCTAGCATCCGCACGGAACAGTGCGGAGGAAAGAGCAGGTGGTATTGATGGAAAGCGTATTGAAGATCCGACGTTGGATATTACGGGAGGGTCGGAGTATCCGATCTGTATCTCGTCAGACTGGTTTGTCGCGGAACACGATTAAGAAGTATCTGAAGGACGGCGATCCACCGAGCTATCAGCGGCGCGTTTCACCCGTCCGGCGTAAGCTTAGCGATGGCTTCGCCAGCCGGCTTCGGGCGCTCTTTGAGCAGGACCTGGGGCGCCCGCGCCGTGAGCGCCGGACGGCCAAGAAGCTTTATGAGCAGCTTGTGTCGGAAGGCTATAGCGGATCCTACTCGACGGTTCAGAGGTTTGTCCGCGACCTGAAGCGTTCTGGCGCCGGATCGGGGGATGCGTTCATTCCGTTGCGGATTTCGGTAGTTCCGGACGGCGGTTTCAGTAAGTCCTGGCCACCGATTTCATAAAGTCCCGGCCGGTTCCGGGAGTTTGGCTTCGGGTGCCTTGTTGCCGTCAGTCGGGATTGTTTTCCGTTGTGGTTGGCTGGGTCAAGTCGGTCGTCGATTTCTTCTTTCGCATGCTGTCGCCTTTCAAGCCGATGCGGTGGGCGTTGTGGATGACGCGGTCGAGGATGGCGTCGGCGATGGTGGCCTCGCCGATCAGGTCGTGCCAGGCGGTCACGGGGATCTGCGCGGTGATGAGGGTTGAGCGTCGGTGGTATCGTTCCTCGCAGATTTCCAGGAGATCGAGGCGCTGGCGGTCGGTCAGGCCATGGGTTCCCCAGTCGTCGAGGACGAGCAGCTGGACCCGGGCGAGGCGGTCGATCAGGCGGGGCAGCCGGCCGTCGAGGCGGGCCATGGCGAGGTCCTCGAAGAGCCTGGGCATGCGGACGTAGAGGACGGAATGATCGAGCCTGGCGGCCTGATGGGCGATGGCACAGGCGAGCCATGTCTTGCCGGTTCCGGTCTGGCCGGTGACGATGAGGTTCTCGTGTGCCTTGAGCCAGACGCCCTGGGCGAGAGAGAGGACGGCGCGGCGGTCGAGGCCTCGTTCGGCGGCGAAGTCGATGTCCTCGATGCAGGCCTCGGGGAAGCGTAGCCTGGCCTGTCTGAGGCGGTTGGCGAGGCGCTTGTCGGCGCGGGTGGCGGCCTCGCGGTCGAGCATGAGGGCGAGCCAGTCCTCGCGGTTCAATTCCGATGATTGGCCTCGCTCGGCCATGTCGCGGTAAGCCTCTGCCATGCCCTTGAAGCCGAGGGCCTGCATCTGGTCGAGGGTCGGGTGTGTCAGCATGAGGTGTCTTCTCCTGGTTATCGGTAGTAGCCGGGGCCGCGGATGTTGGTGTGTGGCGGCAGCGGCAGAAGCGGTTCGCGCTCGGGGCGTGTGCGATCGAGGCCGGACTTGAGGATGGCGGCGAGCGATGAGTAGCTGGTCGTGTTGATGGTGAGCGCGCGTGCGCAGGCGGCCTCGACGCGTTCCGGTTCGTATCGGCGGGCGAGCGACAAGACGCCCATGGCGCTGCGATAGCCTTGCTCGGGATGGGGCCGATCGCGGATCATCCGCTCGACCAGGAGGGCGGCGTTGGGGCCGATGCGGCTGGCCTGGTCGATCAGGCTTTGTGGCGTTCGCTCGGCATAGCGCTGGTGCGCCTTGGGCATGTGGGCCGGGATCGTGGCATGGCCGCCATGCGGTGAGCGGCGGAGATGGCTGGCGACGCGCTTGTGGTTGTGGAAGATCTCGACCGTGCGGTGAGTGAGCCGGACTTGGACCTTGCGGCCGATCAGGCCGTGCGGCACGGAGTAGAAGCTGCGCTCGACGTCGACGTGATAGTCGGAATGGACCTTGGCGGTCTTCCATTCGGCATATTCGAAGGGCGTCGTCGGCAGGGGTGCCAGGGCCTCGCGCTCGATGGCCTCGAACATCTGGCGCCGGCTCTTTCCAAGGTTGCGCATGGGCCGCTCGTTGAGCTCCTCGAGGAGGTCGCGGATCGCCCGGTTGAGCTGGTCGAGGGAGAAGAAGCGCGTATTGCGCAGTCTTGCCAGGATCCAGCGCTCGACGACCTGGACGGCGACTTCGACCTTGGCCTTGTCGCGCGGCTTGCGGACCCGGGTCGGCAGGACGGTGGTGTCGTAGTGCTCGGCGAGCGCGGCGAAGGTCGGGTTGAGGGTCGGCTCGAACCAGAGCGGCTTGGCGACGCCGGCCTTGAGGTTATCGCAGACGATGCTCTTGGGCACGCCGCCGAAGTAGGCGAGCGCCCGGCATTGTCCGGCGACCCAGTCGGGCAGGCGCTGGGTCAGGCTGGCGGTGGCGAAGGTGAGCGAGGAAGCGCCCAGCACGGCGACGAAGATCTGCGCGTCGTGCACCTCGCCGGTCTCGGGGTCGACGATGTCCACCGTCTGGCCGGCATAATCGGTCTGCATGACCGCACCGGCCTCGTGGCGGTTGCGCCAGGTGGCGCCGGTGCGCCGCTTGAACGCCGTGAAGGCTTCGCAGAACCAGGTGTAGCCGTAGCCATCGGGATGTGAGGCGCGGTATTCCTGCCAGAGCAGGGTCAGCGTCACCCCCTTGCGCTTCAGCTCGGCCGCGACCGTCGGCCAGTGCGGCTCGCACCTGTCGCGCGGGGGCCGGCCCATGCGGCGGAACAGCGTCTCTTGCAGGACCGCGTCGTCCTCGTATTCCGCCGGCAGCGGCCAGGCGGTAAGGCCGACCTCGCGGGCCCGCAGCAAATAGGTCGACACTGTCGTCTTGGAGACCTTCAGCCGTTCCGCCACCTCTCGCGCCGAGAGGCCTTGGTCATGCGTCAGCCGCAGGATCGTTCGTGCATCTCTCACCGTCGTTCGTCTCGTCTGCTTCCGTCTGGGCATGTCCCCTCCCGGCAAAAGCCAAGAGGTAGACGCCGAGACGGCGCACCCGAAAGCTGAACTCAGATCGCCCCGTGATGCTGTCCGGGACTTTCCGGAATCACTGGCCGCGACTTACTGAAATCTCTGGCCAGGACTTTCCGTAATCGGTGTCCGGGACTTTCCGAAACGCGCACGACAAGGACGAACATGTGATCCATCGCGCCGAACAGGCGGCGTCCACGGACGAGGACCTGGGCTTCCGCATGGCGGTGCCCGAGCACGAGTACAACACCGGCGAACTGCACAATCTCGCCATCCGCCGCGGCACCCTGAACGACGAGGAACGCTACAAGATCAACGACCACATCATCCAGACCATCGTGATGCTGGAGAAGCTGCCGTTCCCGAAGCATCTCGAAAGGGTGCCCGAATATGCCGGCGGCCATCACGAGAAGATGGACGGTACCGGCTATCCCCGCCGCCTGAAGCGCGACGAGATGAGCGTGCCGGCCCGCATCATGGCGATCGCCGATATTTTCGAGGCTCTGACCGCCTCCGACCGGCCCTACAAGAAGGCCAAGACGCTCAGCGAGTCGATCCGCATCATGGGCTTCATGCGCAAGGACCAGCACATCGATCCGGAGCTCTTCGAGCTGTTCCTCGAAAGCGGCGTCTACCAGACATATGCCGAAACCTTCCTCTCGCCCGACCAGATCGACGAGGTCGACATCGGGCCCTATCTCGAGGATTCGTAGGCGACGATGCGCTCCAGCGCCGCGCGGCGCGTCTCGACGAGGTGGGCCAGCGCCAGCTGTCCCTCGGCCCGCAGCAGGTTGTGCGCCCGCCGGTCGGGGGCAAGGGCCGGGTTCCAGGCGAAATAGCGGTCCTCGACCACGTCGGTCAGAAACCGTGCCGCGAGTTCCAGCGCCAGGCGGGCGAAGCCGGTGACGATGCCCGCGCGCTCCGCCGCCGTGATCGTCCCGCTGGCCCCGAGATAGCCGGCGACGACGGCTTCGAACAGCGCTTCGTCCAGCCGTGGTGCGACGGTGTCTTCGCCCGCTGGATTGCACCAGGAGCGGAGCGCGTCGCCGAGTTCGGCCTCCAGCGTATGGCGGCCGAGCGTGTCGAAATCGATGAGCGCCGCCGCCTCCGGGCCGCCGGGATGGAACAGCACGTTGGAAATCTTCAGGTCGCCATGCCCCGGACGCAGCGGGGGCGATGGCACCATTGCCGTCCGCCAGCGCCGCCACGCCGCGCGGATGGAATCGTGCAGGCGCCGGAACGCGTCGTGGTCCGCCGCCGACAAATCCCCCGCGCCTCCGGCGGCGGCCTCCAGGGCCGCCATCCGGGCATCGGTGTCGTGAAAGTCGCTTGCGGGCAGAGCCTCGCCGGCGGGTGTCGCCAGCAGGGCATCGTGAAAGCGGGCGACCAGGGCCGCGGCGGCGGCGGCATGATCCGGGCCCGGCACCTGGTGATGGTTGACCCCGTCGATCCAGGTGAGCAGCCGCCAATGCCAGCCGCCGTCGCCTGGCAGCGAAAGGCGACCGTCGTCCCCGGCGACCAGCCGGGGCGCGGCGAGGCCGGCCGCCGCGAGCGTCCGGGTCACGGCATCGATATGACCGTCGACCTCCATCCCGAAGGCGGGTGCTACCGCCTGCAGGGCGTAGCGGGGCGGCGCGCCGACCGCCCAGGTTCTGTTGACCAGGCCGTCGTCCAGGCGTCGTGTCGGCACGCCGTCGCCGATCGCCCGTGTCCAATGGGTAAGCGCCGCGCCCGGCTGCACGGGCTTCACGCCTCGAGAAAGACCGTCTCGCCCGCGCCCTGAAGGCGGATGTCGAGCCGGTAGACCGTCTGTCCCCCGCGCTCCCGGCGCTGCGCAATCAGGGTACCGCGGCGCGCCTCGTCGACCAGGTTCAGCACCGGATCCGTCTCGTTCGCCGCCTCGTCCTCGAAATAGAGCCGCGTCGTCAGATGGTTGAGCAGGCCGCGGGCGAAGATCACCAGGTTCAGGTGCGGTGCCTGCAGGCTGTTGCCGGGACCGGGCACGGGGCCGGGCTTGATCGTCTCGAAGCGGAAGACACCGTCGCCGTCCGTCCGGCCCCGGCCGTAGCCGGTGAAGGCGGCATCGAGCGGCACCTCCGCCCGCGCATCCGTCGCGTGGGCGTAGCGGCCGGCGGCGTTGGCCTGCCACAGCTCGACCAGGGCGTCGCCCACGGGCGCGCCGTCGCCGTCGGTGATCCGGCCCTCGACGACGATGCGTGCGCCGGCCGTGTCGTCGCCCGCCAGGATGTTTTCGCCGGGACGGATCAAGGCCTCGTGGAAGAAGGGGCCGATGGTCTGGCTGGGAGTTTCGCGGGCCATTGTCTCAGCCCTCCCCGGGCGTGGCCCGGCGGCCGCGCAGGACGATGTCGAAGCGATAGCCGAGTGCGTGGCCGGGCATCGTCACGTCGTGATCGTAGGCGGCGACGAGGCGGTCCCGCGCGCCCGCCGGCGTGCTCATGAAGATCGGATCGAGGGGCAGCAGCGGATCGCCCGGAAAGTACATCTGGGTGATCAGCCGGGTCAGCGTTGCCGGCCCGAACAGCGAGAAATGGATATGTGCCGGGCGCCAGGCGTTGGGATGGTTGCCCCAGGGATAGGCCGCGGGCTTCAGGGTGGTGAAGCGGTACCGGCCGTCCGCGTCGGAGACGCAGGATCCGGCGCCGGAGAAATTGGGATCGATCGGCGCGTCGTGCTGGTCGCCCGGATGGTGATAGCGACCGGCGGCATTGCACTGCCAGACTTCGACCAGGGCATCGGGCACCGGCCGCTCACCCTCGTCCATCACCCGGCCCGTGACGACGATGCGCTCGCCGAGCGGGGCGCCGTTGCGCACGGCGTTCCGTGTCAGGTCGGCGTCGATCGCCTCGTGCCGGTCCAGGCCGAGCCGGGGCCCGGTCAGCTCCGACAAGGTGTGCGGCACGACGACCGGCGCCAGGCTCGGGGCGCGCGCCTTGGTCGAACCATAGGCCTCGTGCAAGGCCGGTGGATGGCTCGCCAAATCGCGTGGTGGATAGGTGGTGTCGCCGTCGCTCATGCCTGTCCTCCCCATCGGGCCGAGCGGCGAGAATAGCGCATGGCGCGGGGCCAGCGAGCCATGTCTCATCCGCCGCGACGGACCACGACCTCGGCGCCCGGCACTTCGGGCCCGTCGTCGACGATCTCGGCGGGAAACCCCGGTGCCGACAGTTCGGCGCCGCAGGCCTCCTCCAGGCGGCGGACGATACCCGGCGACCAGGCCCGCTCGCCGTAACGCGCCTGGCCGTCCTTGAAGATCTCCAGCACCAGGGGCGCGATCTCGCAAGGCACGCCGGCCCGCTCCGCCAGCCCGTCGAACAGGCTCATGTCCTTCACCACCAGGTCCATGGTGAAGTTGATGTTGCGCGAGCCGTTCAGGATCACCTGGCTTTCGGTCTCGTGCACGAAGGAATTGCCCGAGGAGATGCGGATCGCCTCGAAGGTCGTGTTCAGGTCCATGCCGGCCTGGCGGGCCACCATCATCGCCTCGCCCAGCGCCGCCAGGTGGACCGAGGCGAGATAGTTGGTCACCACTTTGAGGACCGAGGCGGCGCCCAAAGGGCCGACATGCAGGATGTCCCGGCCCATGGCCGAAATCGCCGGCAGGGCCCGCTCGAAGGTCGCCCGCTCGGCGCCGACGAAAATCGAGATGTTGCCGGTCGCCGCCCGGTGGCAACCACCCGACACCGGACAATCCATCGGCTCGCCGCCCCGCGCGGCGACGAGGGCACCGAGGCGACGCACCTCCTCGCTATCGGTCGTGCTCATCTCCGCCCAGATGGTGCCGGCCTCGAGGCCCGCCAGCACACCGTCGTCGGCTTCCATGACGGCGGCGGAGGCCGCGGGTGAGGGCAGGCAGGTGACGACGAGATCGACCGCCGCCGCCATTTCCGCCGGGCTCTCCGCCCACCGGGCGCCCGCCTCGAGAAACGGCCGCGCCGCCGCCGCGTCCAGGTCGCGCACCCAGAGCTCGAAGCCGTTGCGTTGCAGGCTGCCGGCCAGTTTGCCGCCGACGTTGCCCAATCCGATGAAGCCGACCTTCATGTCCCATACTCCCGAGCCGATTCCCGCCGGACAGCCCGGCGACGGTTGTCGACGTCATACCCCGGATCGCACCACCGTGCCCATGGATAGACAGGGCGATGCGCGCTACGGTCGCGCCATGACGGGCAAGCGCATCCTGGTCGTGCACAATCCGACCGCCGGGCAGGCCTCGCACCGGCGGCTGGAGGCCGTCGTCGCCCGGCTGCGGGCGGGCGGCGCCGAGGTCGATCTGCGGGCGACGTCACGGCGGGGAGATGCCGAGCGTTTCGCCGGCGAGGCCGATGCGGGGGTCCACGACGTTCTGGCGGTCGCCGGTGGCGACGGCACCGTCAACGAGGCGGTCAATGGCTTGACGCCGGCGGCCCCGCCGCTCGCCATCCTGCCGACGGGGACCGCAAACGTGCTGGCCTGGGAGATCGGCCTCGGCACGACGGTCGCACGGGTGGCCGACACCATGCTGCACGGCCGGGCCCAGGCGGTGCGGGCCGGCCGGGTCGACGAGCGCCGTTTCCTCGCCATGGCCGGCGTCGGTTTCGATGCCCGGGTGGTGGCGGGCGTCGACCTCGCCCTCAAACGCCACCTCGGCAAGGCCGCCTATCTCTGGCAAGGCCTGAAGGAGGCCTGGTCCGGCGACTTTCCGATGCACGAGCTCGAGATCGACGGCCGGCGGGAACGCGCTGCCGCCGCCATCATCGCCAACGGCCGCCTCTATGCCGGACGCTATCTGGTCGCGCCTGGCGCGCGACTCGACGACGGCCGCCTGCATGTCTGCCTGTTCCGGACACCGGGCCGCCTGGCGGCGCTGCGCTACGGCCTGTCGATGGGGCTCGGCCGGCTGAACCGGCTGGCCGACTACGAGGTGATCCCGGCCGAACGGGTCGTCGTCTCGACCCCCACCGGCGGGCCGGTCCAGGGTGACGGCGACATCATGGCCGCGCTTCCCGCCCGCTTCGACGTCGACGATGTGGCGATCAGCCTGATGGTTCCCGGATAACGGCACCCTTCTCGCGCAAGCGGTCCAGCAACCGGTCGACCGGTGCCGTTTCCACGCCTAAGGAGACGCTCACCGAGAAATGGCCGCGGCGTTGCAGGAACAGATTCTCGGGCGGGATCCGCCAGCGTTCCGCCAGGGCGCGGCCGCCCTCGAAGGGTGCGACGACATCGTGCCGGCCGAGCAGCATGACGATGTCCTCGACGGGGGGCGAGGGTTCCGGGCCCGGCTCCGCCAGGGCGAGCCAGGGCGCCAGCACCTCGGGCGACCAGCCGGCGGCTTCGAGGCGTGGCGCCATCGCCAGGCCGCGGGGCAGCGCGCTGTCGGTCAGGATGGCGCCGACATCGCCGGTGGTGACCACCAGCAGGGCCGCGTCGGGACGCATGGCGGCGGGCCAGTCGCGCGCTGCGCCGAGCGCCAGCTGGCTGGTCAGCGCACCGAGGCTGACACCGGCGAGCGCCACCGGCCCGCTGCCGGTCGAACGCGCCCAGTCGATCCAGAGGGCGACTTCCGCCACCCAGGCCTCGAACTGTTCGATCATGCCCTGCGGGCCCCGGGCCAGGATCGGCTCCCCGCCATAGCGGCCCTGCGCGCGACGGCGCCCATGCCAGGGTCCCTCGACCCGGACCACCCGCACGCCGCGCCGTGCCAGGCGGGGGATCGGATCGAATTGGTCAGGCCAGAACTCCATCTCCATGCAGATGCCGTGCAGGAAGATCAGGGTCGCCGGGTTGTCGACGCCGTCCGGCTCATAGACATGGGCCCAGGCCTCGTCGCCCAAAAGGCGCGAGGGCGCGGGCATGCGGAGCCAGAACTGCGGCCCGTCGGGACCCGGAATCGCGCCGCTTCGCCGGATTTCGACCCGGTCCGGTGCCGGAAATGCCGCGCCCGCACGCCGCTCGGCATGACGTTCCTCGAGCCTTTCCGGCGTGGGGATGTCCCAGTCGACCGGGGCCAGCCCATGGCCGAAGGCCAGTGGCAGAAAGCCGCGTTGGCTCAGCATCAACCGTTCCGCGGCCCGGCGGCGGGCGACTTCGACCGCGGCGATCGGCTTTCCGGACCCGAACATCGCCCGTTCCCATTCGGCGTCGGCCGTCCAGTACCGGGCCTCGGCCGCTGCCGTCGCGGCGACGGCGCGCCGGATCAAGGGTCCCGGCGTGCGCCGCAGCGCAAGCGCGTCGGCGAACTCGGCGATATCGCCGGAAAGCGCCCGCGACCAGGCCCGGGAGATGGGCAGATGCAGGCGGGTGATGAAGCGAAGCGCCGCCGCGTCGAACCAGGGCCGCAGCCAGAGCGGGGCTATCCCCGGATGCAGCGCCAGCCCGGCGCGCGGTTCGGGCAGGCGATCCGCCCCGGGGGCCATCCCGCCCGCTCAACGGCCCTGGAAACGGGGCGGGCGTTTCTCGGTGAAGGCGGCGCGGCCCTCGGCATAGTCGTCGCTGCCGATGGCGGCGAGGCAGAGCTCGTCGATACGCGCCTCCTCCGCGTGGCCGCGCCCGGCGGCGATGGCGTTGACCACGAACTTGGCGCCCGACAGCGACAACGGCGCGTTGCCGGCCATGCTGGCGGCGAAAGCGCGCGCGGCCGGCAGCGCCGCGCCGTCGGCCGCCTCGTCGACCAGGCCCATGGACGCCGCCCGCTCCCGCCCGAAGATCTCGCCCGAGAACAGGATCCGCTTGGCGCCGATCGGCCCAACCACGTCGATCAGGCGGCTGGTCTCGCCCAGCGCATAGACGATGCCGAGCCGGGCGGCGGGAATGCCGAAACGTGCATCGGGCCCGGCGACGCGAAAGTCGCAGCACGTCGCGAGGCCGAGCCCGCCGCCGACGCAAAAGCCGTCGATCGCCGCGATTGTCGGCTTCGAGATGCCGTGCAGGCCATTCTCCGCCGCCGCCGTCGCCTCCTCGTAGATCGCACCCCGCTCCGGCGTATCGCGCACGGTGGCGAATTCGGAGATGTCGGCACCGGCACAAAAATAGCCGCCGCTACCTGTCAGGATCACCACGCGCACCTCCGGGTTCGCATCCAGCTCACCCGAAATCTCCGCCATCCGCCGCCACATCGCGAGCGTCATGGCATTCCGCTTCTCCGGCCGGTCGATCGTCACGACGGCAATACCGTCCCCGTCGATTCCAACGCTCAGTTCGTCCATCGGTCTCTCTCCTTGTCCCTCGGGCCACCGAGAAGGTAGAACAGCAGGCCGGGACGGCCAAGGGATCCGAGGAGGGACAGCGCGTGCGTATTCTGATCACCGACAAGATGTATGAAGGACTGGACGTGGAAGAGGCGGTCGTGGACGGTCTCGATGCCGAGTTCGACGTCTACGACGACGGCAACGACGTGACGGACGAGTCCTGGGCCAAGGCCGATGCCATCCTGGTCTTCCGCTGCACGCCGCTGGTCACCGAGAAGATGCCCTTGATGGAGAACTGCCGCCAGATCGTGCGCGGCGGCGTCGGCTTCGACGGGCTCGACCTGCCGGGCTTCGGTGGGCGGGGCATCGCCATCTGCAACGTCCCCGACTATGGCACCACCGAGGTCGCCGACCACGCGATCGCCCAGGCGCTGGCGCTGCGCCGCGCCGTGGTGCGCTTCAACGACGGCCTGCGCGCGGATCCGCAGGGCAACTGGGGCTACCGGCACGAGCGCTGCCTGATGCGGCTGCGCGGCAGCACCTTCGGCATCATCGGCCTCGGCCGCATTGGCACCGCCGCCGCGCGCCGGGCCCGGGCCTTCGACATGGACGTGATCTTCTACGATCCGAACCTGCCCGACGGCGTCGACCTCGCCACCGGCTACGCCCGCGCGGCAAGCGCGGAGGAGCTGGTCGAGCGGGCCGACACCATCAGCCTGCACACCCCCCTGAACGACACGACGCGCGGCCTGGTGAACGCCGATCTGCTGTCCCACGCCAAGCCGAACCTGGTGCTGGTCAACACCAGCCGCGGTCCGGTCTGCGACATCGACGCGATCTACGACGCCCTGAAGAGCGACAAGATTTCCGGCGCCGCCCTCGACGTGCTGCCGACGGAGCCGCCGACGGAACACCCGCTGCTGCAGGCCTTCTGCGCGCGGGAGGAGTGGATCGACGGGCGCCTGCTGTTGTCGCCCCACGCCGCCTTCTATTCCGTGCCGGGCCAGCGCGACCTCAGGCGCAAGGCGATCGAGTCCATGGTCAGCTATCTGGGCAACGACGACCTGCGCAATTGTGTCAACACCGACCTGCTCGACCTCCAGGGGAATCGCATTTGGAATTGCCTTGACGTGCGTGTTTGATCTTGAGGTATTGGCGCGAATCGATTCTACCCGGTCTTTTCACGGGTGGAGGTTGCGATGGAAGGCTTTCTGGAGTGCTTTGAGGGTCTCGAGGATCCGCGGACTGGCAATGCCGGGCGTCACGATCTGCTGGAGATCTTGACGATCGCCCTGTGCACGGTCCTCTCGGGCGGTCAGACGGCGGTCGACATGGCGATCTTCGCGCGTGAAAAGGAGGCGTTCCTGCGGGAATTTCTCGTACTCGAACATGGCGTGCCGAGCCACGACACCTTCAGCCGGGTGTTCCGGTTGCTGGATCCGGAGGCGTTCGGCGCCTGCTTCCAGCGCTTCATGGCGCGCTTTTCCGAGACCTGCCAAGGGGTCATTGCGATCGACGGCAAGGTGGTGCGGCGATCCTACGACAAGGCGAGCGGCACGTCGGCGCTGCATATGGTCTCGGCCTGGGGCTGTGATCAGCGGCTGGTGTTGGGGCAAGTCGCCACCGACGCCAAGTCCAACGAGATCACCGCCGTGCCGAAGCTGTTGAAACTATTGAGCCTCGAGGGGACGATCGTGACCGTGGACGCCCTCAATTGCCAGCGCGCCATCGCCAGCCAGATTATCGAGCAGGGGGGTGACTACGCCCTGGCGTTGAAGGGCAATCAAGGCACGCTGCATGACGACGTGAGAACCTTCCTCGACGATCCGAAAGCCGAAGCGACCACCACCGACACCACGGTCGATGGCGATCATGGCCGCATCGAGACCCGTGCCGCTCTCGTCTCCAGCCACGTCGAGTGGCTGCAAGAGCGCCATCATTGGCCGGGCCTGAAGGCGGTCGCCAAAGTCACCCGGACCCGCGAGTGCGCGGAGAAGACGTCGAGCGAAACCGCCTACTACCTGCTCAGCCAGCCGCTCGACGCCGAGCGCTTCAATCCCGTTGCCCGGGCGCACTGGGGGGTCGAAAACCGCCTGCACTGGTGCCTCGATGTCCAAATGAACGAAGACCAAGACAGAACCCGCAAGGACAATGGACCGCACAATCTCGCCGTCCTGCGCCACATGGCGCTCAATGTCATGCGAAAGGATCCACGAAAAGACTCGCTGCGCGCCAAGTTCAAAATCGCCGCTTGGAACAACGACTATCTCCTGTCACTCCTCGGCAAATTCTGAAATGCGATTGCCCTGGCTCGACCTCGGCAACAGGGGCTAACGGCCATGAAACTCGGACTGGTACTCGGCTATTCCGGGGCGGGCATGACGCTGCCGCTCGATCTGGTGCTGGAAGCGGAGCGGCTCGGCTTCGACAGCGTGTGGACCTCGGAGGCCTATGGCTCCGACGCGGTGACGCCCGCGGCCTGGATCCTGGCGCAGACGACGAAGATCAAGGTCGGGACGGCGATCATGCAGATGCCGGCCCGCACGCCGGCCATGGCGGCGATGACCGCGATGACGCTCGACCCGCTCTCCGGCGGGCGTTTCATCATGGGCATCGGCGCCTCCGGACCACAGGTGATCGAAGGCTGGCACGGCGTCGCCTACGGCCGGCCGCTGACCCGCACGCGGGAATATATCGAGATCGTGCGCAATATCCTGGCCCGCGAGGGCGGGCTGGAGCATGACGGCTTCCACTACCAGATCCCCTTCCACGGCGCGGGCGCCAGCGGCCTCGGCAAGCCGTTGAAGAGCATCATGCACGGCAACCCGGCACTGAAGATCTATACCGGCACGGTCGCACCCGCCGGCATCCGCGCGAGCGCCGAAGTGGCCGACGGCATGTTCCCCTTCTGCATGGACCCCGACCGCCCGGCGCTGATCCAGGACGACCTCGAGGCCGGCTTCGCCAAGGCGGGCGGGGGCAAAAGCCTCGCCACCTACGACGTCCTGCCCTTCGTCGACGTCGTGCTGGGCGACGATCTCGATAAATGCCGCATGCCGGTGCGCCAGCACCTGGCGCTCTATGTCGGCGGCATGGGCGCGCGGGAGAAGAACTTCTACAACGACCATGCCAAGCGGCTCGGCCACGAGGCGGCGGCGGTCGAAATCCAGGACCACTTCCTCGCCGGCCGGCGGGCCGAGGCGGCGATGGCGGTGCCGGACGAACTGGTCGACCAGGTCGCCCTCGTCGGCCCGCGGGAGCGTATCGTCGAGCGGCTGGAGTCCTGGAAGGCCGCCGCGAAGACCCGCCATGTCGACACCCTGCTGGTTTCCGGCGGCACGGTCGACTCGATCCGCGTGCTGGCCGAAGCCGCGCTTTAGGGAATATCGCCATGCCAGCCTACGCAAAGGCGCGCCTGGGCGATCTCTCCGACGATGTCGCCCGGCGCTTTCCGGACCGCGAGGCGCTGGTCTTCAAGGACCGGCGTTGGAGCTTCGCCGAACAGGCCCGGGAGATCGACCGCGCCGCCAAGGCACTGATCGCCCAGGGCGTCACACCCGGCGAGCACGTCGCCCTCTGGCTCAACAATTCGGACGACTGGATCTTCATTTCCTTCGCGCTCGCCAAGATCGGCGCCGTGCAGGTGCCGGTCAACACGCGCTTCCGCACCCGCGACCTGGCCTATGTTCTGGGCCAGTCGGACAGTGTCATGCTGATCACCCACGACCGCTCCGGCCCGATCGACTATCAGGCGATGGCGGGCGAGGTGCTGCGCCTGCCGACGGACGGGGTCGAGATCGAAGATCCCGAGTTCCCGAAGATGCGCCGGCTGCTGATCCTGGGCGAGGCGCCGGGCCCTGGCACCGTCGACTGGCAGGCGGCGAAAATGGCGGGCGGAGCCGTGTCGGACGAAACCCTCCGTGCCCGGGCGGCGGCGGTCGATCCGGCCGAGGTCTTCCTCATCATGTACACCTCCGGCACCACCGGCTTCCCGAAAGGCGCGATGCACAGTCACAAGCTGATCCGCAACGTAGCGGAGCGCGCCTTCCGGCTCGACAACCGGGAAACCGACGTGGTCCTGAACTATCTGCCGCTGTTCCACGCCTTCGGCTATTCCGACGGCGCCATGCTGACCATGATCACCGGCGCCAAGCAGATCGTCACCGAGACCTTCGATCCCGACGAATGCCTCGACCTCGTCGACGCCGAGGGGGTGACCGTCATGCACGGCTTCGAGGCACACATGAAGGCGCTGACCGAGGCGCAGGAGGCCCGTCCGCGGGACCTGTCCAGCCTGCGCTGCGGCATCTTCGCCGCCGGCATGCTGAGCGCCACCCCGGTGGTACGCCGCGGCGCCCGGGCGCTGGCGCCGCTTTGCAACGTCTCCGGCTTCGGCATGACCGAGATCTGGCTGGGCGCTGCCATCGGCAGCCTCGGCGACAGCCTGGACATGCGTTGCGAAAGCTCGGGCGTGGTCGGCCTCGGCTACGAGATGCGCGTGGTCGACCCCGACACCGGCCGCGACATGCCGGCGGGTGAGCCGGGCGAAGTGCTGGTCAAGGGCGAAAGCCTGATGCTCGGCTACTACGACAAACCGTCGGAGACGGCGGCCAGCTTTACCGAGGACGGCTGGTTCAAGACCGGCGATACCGGCACGCTGTCGGCTGAGGGCGAGTTCCGCTTCCTCGGCCGCTACAAGGACATGCTGAAGGTCGGCGGTGAGAACGTCGACCCGATGGAAGTCGAGGGCCTGCTGCTGGAACGCGACGAGGTCCACCAATGCGCCGTCGTCGGCCTGCCCGACGCGACGTTGAGCGAGGTCGCCGTCGCCTTCGTCGAGATCGCCCCCGGCGCCGCGCTGGACGAGGCCGCGGTCGTCGGCTTCTGCCGCGGCAAGGTCGCCAGCTTCAAGATCCCGCGCCATGTCGTCTTCGTCGACGACTTCCCCATGACCGCCAGCGGCAAGATCCGCAAGACCGACCTCCGGGACGAGGCGAAACGGCTGTTTGCCGCCGATTGAGGCGAACGCCCCCTATTCCGCCGCCAGTCGCGCCGCCTCCGCCCGCAGCCAGACCGCAGTGTCGTGGAACGCGGCGCCGCCGGCCGGCGGCAGGGGGTCGGCGCCGATCAGGTGGTTGATACCGCGGCCCTCCTCGAAGTCGGCGTTGGGCCACACCCCCTCGACGATCAGGGTGCCGGCGTGCAGGCCCTCGAACAGGCGGGCGTGCAAGACCACTTCGCCCCGCCGGTTGCCGAGGCGGACGCGGGCGCCGTCGGCGAGGCCGAGGCGGTCGGCGTCCACGGGGTGCAGCAGCACCGTCGGCCGCTCCTCCCGCGCGCGCGAACCGGGTGTTTCTGTGAAGCTGGAATTCAGGAAGGTGCGGGCCGGGGGCGCCACCAAGCGGAAGGGATGGTCCGCGTCGGCGCCCTCGATCAGCTCGGCATGGTCGACGATGGCCGGCAGGCCGTCGGTATAGGGGCCGAGCGCCGCCCAGTCGGCGTGGAAGCGGAAACGCCCGCTCGGGTTCGGGAAGCCCGCGGTGAAATGGCCTTCGTCGAAGTCCGGGCCGCGCTCGACATATCCGACGCGTTGTGCGCTCTCCGCGTCGCCCAGGCCGGAAGTGCGCAGGATCTGGTCGATCAGCGCCCAGGGCTCCAGCTCCAGGCTCGGGTGCTCGGCCCCCAGTCGTTTGGCGAGCGCGCGGACGACGGCGTCGTTGCTGCGGCATTCGGCCAGCGGCTCGATGATGCGGCGGCCGACGGTGATCGCCGTGTGGCCGAGGCCGTAGTAGATGTCGTCGTGTTCGAGGAACATGGTGGCGGGCAGTACGATGTCGGCGCATTGGGCGGTCGCGGTCATGAACTGCTCGTGCACCGCGAGGAACAGGTCGTCCCGGGTCAGGCCCCGGCGGACCAGCGTGCTGTCGGGGGCGACGTTGGCCGAATTGGCGTTCTGCATCACCATCGCGGTGACCGGCGGGCCGCCCTTCAGCGCCTCCGCATCGCCGGTCAGCACCGGGCCGATCCGGGCCTGGTCCAGCATGCGGGTTTCCGGCTGGATGGCGTCGAGCGCATGGGCCAGCGTCAGGTCCAGCTTCCAGTTGTCGAGGTTGATGAAGAAGGCGCCGCCGCCCCGGTGTCGCCAGGCCCCGCTCACCGCCGGCAGGGCGGTGACCGCGTGCATGTTGGCGGCCCCGTTGCGACCGCGCGTGAAGCCGAAGCCGAGCCGCAGAAAGGCCCGATCCGTCCGCCCGTAGAGGCGGGCGAAGTCGCGGATCGCGTCCGCCGTGAGACCGGTGATCTCCGCTGCCCATTCGGGCGTGCGGGCGGCCAGGTGCGCCGCCACCTCGTCGTCGAAGTCGCTGTGGCTGGCGAGGAAGTCCCGGTCGGCCAGCCCCTCCGCCAGCATCACCTGCATCATCGCCGTGGCCAGCGCCGCGTCCGTGCCCGGGCGCAGCAGGATCGGAATGTCGGCCGCCTCGATCGACGGCGTGCGGTAGCAGTCGACGACGACCAGCTTGGCGCCCCGGGCCTTCCGGGCGCGCTGGATGTGGCGCATCAGGTTGACCTGGGTCGACACCGGATTGCCGCCCCAGACGACAATCAAGTCGGATTCCGCGATCTCCCGCGGGTCGGTCCCGCGCAGTTCGCCGACGCCGACCCGCCAGCCGGGCTCCGCCGCGCCGATGCAGATGGTGGTCTTCTGCCGCGAATAGCCCATGGTATTGCGCAGCCGGTCGATGCCGAAGCGCTGGACGATCCCCATGGTCCCGCCGGAATGATAGGGCCAGACCGCCTCCGGCCCGCCGCCCTGGGCGGCACGCAGGAACGCCTCGGCGATCTCGTCGAGCGCATCGTCCCAGGCGATCGGCCGGAACTCGCCGTCGCCCTTGGCGCCGACCCGGCGGAGCGGCCGGGTCAGGCGGTCCGGGTGATGGACGCGTTCGCCGTAGCGCGCGACCTTGGCGCAGATCACCCCGTCTGTGTAGTCGAAACCGCTTTGCCCGCGGACCCGGCCGATGCGGTCCGGCGCCAGCCGCTCGACCTCCAGGGCGCAGGCGCTGGGGCAGTCGTGCGGACAGGCGGTCTTGTGGAAGTCGGTCATCGTCGCGGCGCCTCCCGGGCGGTTCCGCGGCCATGGTGCCGTTCGCGCCCGGCGCGCGCAAGCCGCTGTCCAGGTTCACTACATATGAGACGACGAGGTCTTCTTGGCTGTGATCTGTCGAAGGTACTCCTCGGGGGTTTTGCCTTTCAAGGCTCCATGAGGCCTGAAGGTGTTGTAGATGTTGGCGAACTTGTCGATCTGTGGGTTTAGTTTGTCGAGCTGGTCCTCGATGTCATGGCAGGCGTAGAACTCGTAGCGCCATGCGCCGTTGGCTCGCTCGACGCCGCCATTGAGCTGCGGCGTCCTCGGCGGCAAGACATAGACGGGGATCTTTCGGCTCTCGCAGGCGGCCTCGAACTCGGCCATGAACTCGGATCCACCGTCGACCTGGATGGCCTTCACGGGGAAGGGCAGGTCGGCCACGAGTTTGTCGAGGAAGCTCTCGGCGTTCCTGGCGGTCGCTCTGCGGAAGGCCTTGGCACAGGTGAAGCGGCTGACGGGATCGTAGGCGGTGAACTGCTTGACCGTGCGCTCGCCGGCCGGCGTGATGCTCAAGGTGTCGAGCTGGACCAGATCGCCGGGGGCCGTTGCCTTCATCCCCTTCGGCAAACGCTTGGCGTGTGGGCGCTTGGCTCTCTTGCCCTTGGCGCGTCGTCGCGCCACGGGCACCGGCACAACGACGCCGCGCGCGACCAGATGGGCGAGCATGCGACCAACGGTGCTGTCCGACAAGGTGAAGCCCTCTCGGCGCAGCAGCGGTCCGAGCTTGGCCTTGCCCCACATCGGGAAGTCGCGGCGCAGCCGTTCAAGCCGACGCAGCACCGCACTCGACCACTCTCGGCGACGACGGCGGCGAGGCGCGCGCGAGCGCGGCTCCAACCGCTCGTCCCAGCGATAGAGCGTGCTACGCGGCACGCCCACCGCCTGGGCCGCCGCCTCGGCCGTCAAGCCGTCACGCCGGGCCCGATGCCAACGCCGGACGGCGTCGCGTCTGAACGCTACGCATTTAGTGTCGGGCTCCGCGTTCAGACGCGACGCCGTCCTCCAACCCCTGATAACATGTCGGGGCAGGCCAAAAACCTGCATGGGGATCTCCTTCAAGCTGTTGGTCTCGCAACTCACAGCTTCGGAGATCCCCGCCTCTGCCGCCAGAGGCGCGTCTCACATCTATCTGAACCTAGTCAGCCGCGTTGCGGGCGACCGCGATATCGGCGACGATCCCCCCTCTTCGCATTCGCCCAAGGAGTACAGGTCATGGCGACGACCGCGCGGCTCGATCACACCGTCATCAACGTCGGCTTCGAGATGGACCAGGCCGAGGCGATCTTCGCCGATCTCGGCTTCACCCTGACGGAGCGTGGCTATCACAGCCTCGGCTCGATCAACCACCTGATGATGTTCGAAACCGACTATCTGGAACTGATCGGCCTGCCGGCGGGCGTCGACCACGACCGGCCGGACCTCGCCGGCGCGCCGAACGGCATCAACGGCCTGGTCTTCAAGACCGACGACGTCGACGAGGTGCATGCCCGCCTGCAGGCCCTCGACATGGCCGGCGCCCCGCCCAAGGCCTTCACCCGGCCGGTGGAACTGCCCGAGGGCACCTTCGATGCCAGCTTCCGCACCGTGCACGTCCGCCCCGACGTCTTCCCCGGCGGGCGGGTCTATTTCTGCGAACACGGCACGCCGGAGCTGGTCTGGCGCCCGGAATGGCAGAGCCACGCCAACGACGTCCGCGCCATGCCGGAATTCGTCGTCGTCCGCGCCGACCACCGTGCGGAGGCGGAGCGGTTCGCCCGGCTGCTCGACTCCGACGTCGCGGAGGACGGCGCCGTCGCCGACGTCGCCTTCGTCGGCGGTCGTATCCGGGTCATGTCGCCGGCGGCCTACGGCGAACGCTACGGGGCGCTCGCCTCCGCGCTCGGCACCCGGGACTCGATCTTCGGCGCGATTCGGCTCCGGGTCGGCATGCTCGACGGTGTGGGGAAGATCGCCGAGGGCCGGAGCGGCGTTCTCGACGACGGCGCCCGCGTGGTGATCCGCGAAGACAGTTTCGACAGCGTGCTCGAATTCACGGTCTGAGGACGGCGGGGTGCGTCTCTCCTGGTTCCTCTTGGCTCTGTTGCTCGCCACCGGCGCCCGGGCGCAAGTGACGACGGACGGCAGCTTCGGGCCGGCGCTCACCCTCGGTGGGCCGGACGTCGTCATTCCCGAGGCGCTCGGCACCCGGGCCGGGGCCAACCTGTTTCATTCCTTCGGCCGGTTCGATCTCTCCGCCGGCGACAGCGCCACTTTCACCGGGGCGCCGGACATCGCCCATGTCATTGGCCGCGTCACCGGCGGCACACCCTCGGAGATCGACGGCCTGCTGCGCTCCGAAGTCGGTACGGCGGATCTCTGGCGGCTCAATCCCGCCGGCATCGTCTTCGGTCCCAACGCCGAGCTGGACCTGCCGGGCGCCTTCCATGCCGGGACCGGCGGGGAACTCCGCTTCGACGACGGCACCGCGCTTCCCGCCACCGGCGCCGTGGCTGTGCTGAGCACCGCCGCGCCTGCGGCCTTCGGCTTCCTCGGCCCGGGGCCGGCCGGGCCTCTCCGGCTCGACGGCGCGGCGCTCGAGATGTCGGAGGCGGGGTCGATCAGCCTCGCAGGCGGCGACGTCACCCTGACCGAGGCGTCGATTTCGGCGGAGCGCGGCAGCGTCGTCGTTCGCGGCGGCCGCTTCGTCATGGTCGACAGCGAGATCGAAACGGCGACGGAGGACGACACGCGGGCCGGACCCATCCGCATCGAAGTTGCCATGCTCGATCTCGAAGGGGAATCGAGCATCGCCAGCCTGACCGAGGGCGACGGCCAGGGCGGCGAGGTCAGCATCGATACCGAGATGCTGCGGCTCTCCGGTGAAAGCCTGATCAACGTCTCCAGCATCGGCCCGGGCACCGCCGGCGATATCGTCATTCGGGCAACGGCAATCGAGCTGGTCGAGGAGGCGGAAATCCTCGCCGACGTCATCGGCGAGGGCACCGGCGGCACCATCCTCATCCGGGGCGAGAGCCTCGACATCGCCGATGATTCCGAGATCGCCAGCGACGTGGACGAAGGGGCGGGCGGCGACGCCGGTTCCGTCGTCATCGAGGTGGCACGCCTGAGTTTACGGGGCGAGCCGGAAATCTCCGCCGAAACCGGCGGTGCGGGCACCGGCGGGCGAGTCGAGATCGATGCCACGGAGGTACTTTCGATTAGCGGCGAGGGCGCGATCCTGACGACGGCGGAAGACGCGGGCGATGCCGGCGGCCTGGTCATTCGGGCGGGCCGGCTGACCCTCGACGGCGGCGAGTTGTCCGCCGCGACCACCAGCAGCGGTGACGCGGGCAACATCTCGCTCACCGTCGAGGGCGCCTTGACGCTTCAGGGTGCCGGCGCCGTCACGGCGGCCACGGAGGCTGCGGGCGACGGTGGCTCGATCAGCATCCGGGCCGGCGAGGTCGAGCTTCGCGACGGCGCCGCGATCGCCGCGACCAGCACCGGGGCCGGTCTCGCCGGCGCGATCGACATCGATGCCGGCCAGCGCTTCTTCGCCGACAATGCCGGTGTCACCACCAGCACGGCGCTGTCCGACGGCGGCAACATTTCCCTGCAGGCCATGGTCATCGTCCATCTGATCGAGGCCGAGATCACCACCAGCGTCAGCGGCGGCCTCGGCGGCGGCGGCAATATCATCATCGATCCGATCTTCGTCGTCCTCGACGAGAGCCGGATCGAAGCGAACGCCTTCGGCGGCCCGGGCGGCAATATCTCGATCACGGCCGAGCAGCTGATCCAGGGGGCGGGCAGCGTCATCCAGGCCTCTTCGGCGCTGGGCGTCGCCGGCAACGTGGTGATCAGCGCGCCGGAAAGCGATATCTCGGCCGGGCTGAGCGCGCTGTCCGCCGCCTTGCTCGACGCGGCGAACAAGCTGGCGGCCCGCTGCGCGGCGCGGGGCGGCAAGGTCGCGGGCTCGCTCTCGGCCGCGGGTCGGGGCGGCCTGCCGCTGTCGCCCGACGGTGCGCAGCCCGCCGCCTATTTCCTGACCGATTCTACGCCGGGCACCGCGCGTGCCGCCGTCGTCGGCGCCCGGCCGGAACGCCTGGCGCTGCTGCATCTCGACTGCACGGCCTGAGCGGATGAGCCGCGCCCTCGCCACCGCCCTCGCGTTCGGCGCTCTGTGCCTGGCGGCAGGCGCGCTCGCCCAGGTTCCCCCCTCGACCCGCGATCAGATCGAGCGACCGGGCGACGGCCGCACGCCGTTGCCGGCGCCGAGGCTCGAGCGCGAGGACAAGCGCTTCGAGCTGCCGCCCGTCCCGCCGCCCGTGGCGCCCCGGGCGCTGCCGCCCTCGGGCATTCGAATCGACGTGACGCGCATCGAGCTCGCCGACAACGCCTTGCTGCCGGCGGTGGAGGCGCGAAAGCTGATCGCACCCTACGAGGGGCGGACGGTCGACGCCAACGAGCTGGAAGCGCTACGACGACAGTTGTCGGCGGCGATCGTCGCCCGCGGCTATATCAACTCGGGCGTCGTCTTCCCCGACCAGGATCTCGCCGACGGCGTGGTCCGCATGGAGGTCGTGGCCGGCGCCTTGAGCGAGATCGAGGTCACCGGCCTCGGCCGCTTGCGCCCCGGCTATGTGCTCGACCGCCTGGCTCTCGATATCGGGCCGCCGCTCGACGTCGAGCGGCTGCGCGACCGGCTGCGCCTGTTGCTGCAGGACCCCTTGATCGAAGGCCTGTCGGCGCGGCTGCGCCCCGGCCTGCGGCCGGGCGAGAGCGAGCTGGAACTCGACGTGACACGGGCACGGGCCTGGGACTTCGGCCTGGCGGTCGCCAACGACCGCTCCCCCAGCATCGGGGCGACCCACGCCAGCGCCTTCGCCACCCTGCGCAACCTCACCGGCCTCGGCGATCGCCTGGACCTCGAACTCGGCTTGACCGAGGGGCTGCGTCACGGCTCCGCCGCGGTTGCGCTGCCCATCACCGCGCACGACACGACGCTTTCCGCCTTTATCGAACGCAACGCCTCCGACGTGGTCGAGGCGCCGTTCGACCGGCTCGATATCGAAAGCCGCTCGAACACCTACAGGCTCGCGCTGCGCCACCCGGTATACAGGACACCCGCGAGCGAGGCGGGCCTCGGCCTCGCGCTCGCGCGGCGCGACAGCGAAACCCGCCTGCTCGGCCGGCCGTTTTCCTTTTCACCGGGGGTGCGGAACGGACGAAGCGTCGTTGCGACGATCGAGGCCACGCAGGACTTCACCCACCGGGAAACCGAACAGGTGATCGCGTTGCGCTCGACCTTCCGTCTCGGCGTCGACGCGCTGGACGCCACGATGAACCGGAACGCCCCGGACGGCGAATTCCTCGCCTGGCTCGCCCAAGCGCAATGGATCCGCCGCGTGCCCCTCGACATCGGTTTCGGCGACGGGCTGGTCGTGCTGCGCGGCGACCTGCAGCTCTCCACGGACGGTCTGCTGCCGCTCGAAAAGCTGGCCATCGGCGGCGCCGACAGCGTGCGCGGCTACCGGGAGAACCAGATCACCCGGGACGCCGGCGTCATCGCCTCGCTGGAAGGTCGCCTGCCGGTCTATCGGCGCGCGCTCGAGCTTCCGGGCCTCGGTCGCCGCGACGCGTTGGTCCAGCTCGCCGCCTTCGTCGATTACGGCCGCGGCTGGAACCTCGGCGGCAACCGGTTGACGGAAGATCTGCTGTCGGCGGGCGGCGGGCTGAAGCTGTCGCTCGGCCGGCACATCGAGGCGGACCTATACGTCGGGCATGCCTTCATCGACATCGCCGACGGCGCCGACGGCAACCTACAGGACGCCGGCATCCACTTCCGCCTCGTCGTCCGACCCTTCTAGAGCCAGTTGCCGATCAGCAGGAACGGTGCCCAGTAGCTTGGATGGCGGTAGCGTCGGTCGCCGAGCAGGGTGCGTTGGGCCCGGCGGACGGCTTCGGCCTTGGAGACGCCGGGCGTCTTCAGGTGGCGGTAGAAGTCGGTCACCAGGTCGGCCGAGGCGGAATCGTTGATGAACCAGAGCGTGGCGAGCGCACTGCGCGCGCCCGCCTTGACGGCGATGCCGGCGAGGCCGAGGGCTGCCCGGTCGTCCCCCGCCGCCGTGCGGCAGGCGCTCAGGGTCAGCAGTTCCACGGGCTTGTCGCGAAAGCGGCCGAGCTTGATGAAACGCTCCAGCCCGTCCATCGACAGCTTGCCGTCGTAGGTCAGGATGAAGGTCTTGTCGGGATCGCTGGAGAATTCCCCGTGGCTGGCGATATGCACGATGCCGAAGGCGGTATCGCTCAACTCCGCTTCGATTCCCGCGGCGGAGAAGCCGCGGTCCCGCAACGCCCGGCCGGGAAACAGGGTCTGCAGCGCGTCGAGTTCGGCGCCGACATGGGGCAGCGCCGGATAGCCCTGCACCGCCTCGGTCAGGCCGCTGGTCATGATTTCGAGCCGATCGCGCGGCAACGGCCGGGGGTCGAGGAGGCGCAGGCCCGGGGTCACGGCGAGGGCGAAGCGTTCGACCAGGAAGCGCTTCCCGTCGTGCAGGGCGGCGAGCGGGATGGTGCGCAGCGGCGCGTCGGGCACGAAAACCAGGGTCTTCACGCCCGCGGACTCGAGCAGCGGGAGGAGCGGGCGGATGATCCAGTCATAGAGCCGGCGGCCGTGCGCCATGTATTGGTGCGTCGTCCGCTTCTCCAGGCGCTGGCGAAAGGCCCGGACTTCGGCCGTCAGGGCCGCGCGGCCGATCGGCACCGTGACCTGGTGCAGCCCGTCGGCCAGGCTCACCAACAGTTCCAGCCGGTCGGCCAGCACCACCGGATAGAGCGCCGCGGTGCCTGTGGCGAGACGGTCGATGCCGGTGACCTTGGCCTCCAACGCGGTGACGCAATCGTCGCGGAAGAAGTCCCGCAGTTCCGCCGCCTTCAACGCCTCGATCGCCAGGCGGGCGTCGGCACGCAAGGTTTCCGCGCGCGCCGCGTTCGCTTCACGCGGGGCGGCCCGCAACAGCAGGTCGGCGAGCTCGACGAAGACGGGTCCGACCACCTCGCGGAAGGATCGTCGACCGGCACGGTAGTCGCGTGTCAGATCGTCCCGGATCAGGTTCAAATGATGGACCGCTTCCCGGTAGGCGGCGATCGCCCCTATCAGCGCGCCCGTATCGCGCCGCAAACGGCCGAGTTGCCACTGCCAGAGGTAGAGCAGGTCCGAAGCGCCGACGCGCCGGCCGGCGGCGAGTGCCCGTTCGGTCATTTGGATCGCCTCGCCGTGCCGACCGGCGGCGGCATAGAGCGCGCCGAGCCGGCCCTCGGCATGGGAGAGCGAGCGGGCGTCGTCCAGGCCGATCGCTAGCTCCCGCGCCGCAAGGGCACTGTCGAACGCCAGGCGGCGCAGCGCCGGCTCGCTCCGGGCGAGGCGGACCTCAAGGCGCGCGGCCTGGCGGGCCACCGCCAGCAGACCGACCGCTTTCGGATGGCCCGGCGGCAGACCGTCGAAGGCCCGCGCCGCCGCGAGCAGGGGGGCGCGCGCTGTTTCCGGATGGGCGCCGCTGGTCAGGTGACGGGCCAGGTTGACCCGGGCGGTGCCGGCGAGGCCCGGGTCGCGATGCGCTTCGGCCCGTCGTGCGCCCTCCCGCCAGGCGACGATCGCCTCGCCGCCGCGGCCTTCCGCCGCCAGGAGGTTCGCGAGGTTGACCTGATTGCGCGCGCCGACGCCACCGCCGGCATCGAGGCCGTCGCGCCACAAGGCTTCCGCGCGCATCGGATCGCCCGCCAGGAAATGCGCCCCGGCGAGGCCGCCGGCGATCGCCGCCTTCAGGGCCGCCTTGTCCGTGCCGTCGGCCAGGCGCCGCGCCGCCTCGAAGTCCGCCAGCGCCTTGCCGTGGAAGCCGAGCGCCTGGTGTCCCTCCGCGCGCCGGGCCAGCGCCCGGGCGCCGCCGCAGGCATCCCCCGCCCCGGCGTAAAGTCCGGCGGCCCGCGACCAGTCGGCGACCGCCGCCGTGAAGTGGCCGGCCCCCGCCGCCGCGTCGCCCTGTTTCACCAGGGCGGCCGCTGCGTCGGCCTCGGCCAGCGCTGGCCCCGCCGCCAGGGCGAGCCCCGCGGCGGCCAGCAGGGACCTGACGAAACTAGCGGGCGCGATCATGGCGCACGACATCACCGAGTTCGCCCTCGTCGAGCAGCCGGGCCCGGGCCGTCCTGGCCGCCGCGTTGCCGGGATCCGCGGCGAGCGCCTGGGAGAGCGTGTCGACCGCATCGTACCAGAGCCCGTCCTCGGCCAGCCGGGTCGCCTGCGCGACCGCATCCGTGCCGGGGCCCGGCGCCACCGGGTCCTCCACGCGCAGGATCGTGCCGCTCGAAATGATGTCGCGCGACCGCTCGGCCGCATCCATCACCAGGGCGACGGTCCAGCGGTATTCGACACCCGGCGCCAGGCGGACGCCATGGGCGGCGAGGTCGACCGCATGGACGCCGGCCGCTATGGCCTCGTCGGCGACATATTCCAGCACCGTCGCCAGCTTGTCCTCGTCGACGAAGGTCACCTCGACCCGCTGGTCACGAATCGGCTTGGAGAGATACCAATGCAGGACCGGCCGCTCGCGACCCGTGTAACCGGTATGCGGCGGGCTCAGCACCTGGACGATCGGCGCGTCGTCACCGGCGCCGCGCGTTGCACCGCCGACCCGGGTGGCGGGCGCGCCGCGCCGCTTGCGGGGCTTGTATTGCGCCATGTGCAGGGTCTGGCGCGCCTGGTCCTCGACCCGGGGCATGGCTTCCCCATTCGCCGTCGCAGGCGGCGGCGCCAGGATCGTCAATAGCAAGATCACCTTCAGCATGTCTCGTTCCCATCCAACGTCGTGCGCACCAGTTTACCCCGTCGGCAGGCGATAGACCTCGATTCCCGCCGATTTACCTTTCAGCACAATTTCACCGACCGCCGTCGCGGAGTCGATCCCGCCGACGAGGTCGAGGGTCTCCCGGCTGGCGAGGATGGTGCAACCCTCCCCCGCTTCCGCGACCTCCTTGCCGAAACTTTCGAGCCTGGCGGCGACATTCACCGTATCGCCGATGACGGTGTAGTCCATGCGCTGATCGCCGCCCAGGCTGCCGGCGACGACGGGACCCGTGTGCAGGCCGACGCGCATGCCGATTTCCGGCTGCCCGGCGGCCCGCCAGGCCTGGTTCAGCGCGTCGAGCCGGACGACCATGGCCTCGGCGCAGGCGATCGCCGCCCGGGCGTCGACGCGCTGTTGCTCGGGTGTGGTGCTCGGCAGCGGCGCACCGAAGACGGCCATCACGGCATCGCCGATGAACTTGTCGACGACGCCGCCGTGCGCGATGACGATGCGCGCCATCTCCGCCAGGTATTCGTTCAGCCAGTCCATCAGTTCGGGCGGGCTCAAGCCCTCGGAAATCGGGGTGAAGCCGGCGATGTCGGAGAACAGGACGGTCGCCGTGATTTCCCGTGCCTTGGGTCGGCCGCCTTCGAGAAAATCCTCCCGCTGGCGCCAGAGTTCGGCGGCCACCTCAGCCGAAACGTGGCGCGAGAAGATGCCCATGAGGGCGGCGCGCTCGACACGCTCCAGGTGTGAGAGCCAGGCCGTGGCGAGACCCGCGGCGAGCGGCCAGCCGAGCATGGGCGCGACGCTCGGCAACCACCAGCCCGCACCGAGCGCGCCGTATCCAACCGCGCCGATGGCACCGAGCCCCAGCGCTAGAACCACGACGAGACCGGCGGGCCGGCGCAGCGCCGCGGCAAGCGCGCCACCCAGCGCACAGCACAGCAGCAGCCAGGCCAGCTCGAATCCGTTGCCCAGCGGGCGGATCGGCGCCGTGCCGGCAAGCCCGTGACGCAACAGCTGGGCCGTCAGGTGCGCATGCAGGACGATACCGAGCATCGCCCGTCCGTCGCCGCCGACATGATCGAACGGCGTGGCGAAGTAGTCCTTCACACTCTCGGCGGCGGTTCCGACGATGACGACGGAATCGCGAAACCGCCCCGCCGGCACGTCGCCCCGCAACACATCCGCGACGCTCGACATGGTGAAGGGGGCGTCGCCGCCGCGAAAGTCGGCCATGAACTGATAACCACCCGCGTCGGCGCCGACATAGCCGCCGTCGTCGGCCTCCACCGGACGGAAGCCGACCGTGCCGAGGCGCATCCAGTCCGGGTTGTCCGGATCGGCCTCGGAGAGGATACCGGCCGCGGCCAGGTGGCGCCCGGCGAGCGCCAGGGCCATCGATTGGCCGAAGCCGTTCTCGTCGTCCAGGAACAACAGGCCGCGCCGGACCCGCCCGTCGCCGTCGATGACGATGTCGGCGAAACCGGTATTCTCGCCGCCCTCCAGGGCGGCGGGCGGCGGGATACGGGGACCCGACGCGCTCGAAAACTTGTAGACCCAGACCAGGTTCCCCGGCGCCGCCAGTACCGCATCCAGCGCGTCCGTGCCTGGCGGTACGGGCTTGTCGCGATAGATGTCGATGCCGATCGCCCGTGGGGCTTGGCCTCGAATGGTTGTGATCAGACGGGCGAGCACGCCGTCGGGAAGCGGCCAGCCGTATTCCGCGATGTCGGCTTCGGTCGCCCCCACCAGGGTGACCGGCGCCGATGGCGTGTCCCGCACGGCCAGCCGGGTCAACGCCATGTCGTAGGCGAGGAGTTCCAGCGGCTGCATCAGGCCCGCAAGGCTGGCGGCCAATCCAGCGACGAAAACGCTGAGCGCCGCCACCCCGGCGATCACCGGCCGGCTTCGCAGCAAACGCCTCATGCGCCGATCGCCCCCCGCGGCGATGGAACGGGAACCTTGATTTCCATGCACCGAGTATCGCTTCTGTCGGCAGCGGGCGAAAGCCGCTAGTCGAGAACCTCGATCTGTTCGCGGTGGGTCGCCTCGATCATCGGGCCGTTCCAGGACTTCAGCCAGCCGCGCACGCGGATCCGCCTCCCGGTGAGGGCCCGGTAGTCGAAGCCGTCCCGGTCCAGCGCCTTGCGATCGCGGGCGCGGAAGCTGACCGTGAAATCCCGCCGCCAGTCCGCGCCAAAGTTGAGGTACAGCCGTCCGCGTACCACCGCCACCTTCTCGACCCGCGCCTCGACCAGCTGGAAGGTATCCAGATTGCGCCCGGTCTCCGCCTCGCGACGGATCGCGTAGAAAGGATGATCCCAGATGCCGCGCCGCGCCGCCCGCGCCGCCCGCTCGATCGCCAACATCTCGGGCACCAGGCGGCGATTGTCGCGGAAGCTGTAGACCCGGGCCATGCCGGCGGCGAGGATCTTCTGCTGGATCCAGCCGTCCGCCTCGGTGACCAGATGGGCGAGCCAGCGGCCATGACGATCCTGGCGGCGGCCGCCGAAGCGCATCCGCGCCGCGCGGCCGAGCGTCAGGTCCTCAAGGAACCGCTTCGACGCCCCGGCGAGCGGCCAGGTCGGGAAACCGGGCCGACCGAGGGGCAGCTTCGGGGCCTGGATGCCGACCAGGCGGACCTGCGCGCCGTCGGCGAGCCGCACGGTATCGCCGTCGACGACCTCGACGATGCGAACCGCGCCCCCGTCCGTGAGGTCCGCCGGCCGCTCCGCCAGGGCTCCGCCCGAGATGCAGAGGAGCCAGAACAGGCAGGCGACGCGGCGCATGGCCTTCAGCCTTGGAACAGCGGGTTGGCGGCGCCGAAGGCATCGATCGCCGTGCCGGTGACGGCACTGGAGCCCGGGCCGACGAGGAAGAGGGCGACGTCGGCGATTTCCGCCGGCGAGATCGCACTGGCCAACGGCGCGCGGCCCCGGCTTCCCATCAACTCGCGGTAGCCTTCGGTGTCGACGGCGCCGGGGCAGAGGCAGTTCACCTGAATGCCGTCCCCGACGAGTTCGGCGGCGAGGCTTTCGGTGAGGCTGATCAAGGCGGCCTTGCTGGCACGATACGCGCTGCGCCCGCCGGCACCCTTGCGCCCGCCGATGGAGGAAATGTTGATGATGTGCCCGGGGCCGGTGGCGCGCATCACCGGGATCGCCGCGCGGGCCAGCATGGCGGGCGCCACCAGGTTGATCTCGATGACCGCACGCCAGTCGGCCGGCGCGAAGTCCGCGAGATCGCGGGCCGGATGGATCACCCCGGCGTTGTTCACCAACAGATCGAGGGCGCCGAAGCGCCGCTCGGTGGCCGCGACCAGGGCGGCGGGCGTCTCCGGCGCCGTCAGGTCGCCCACGACGGGGTGGACATCGGGCCCGAGCTCCGCCGCCAGCGCGTCGAGCGCGCCCTCGTCACGCCCACTGACGACGACACGGGCGCCCGCGCCGGCGTAGGCTTGCGCGATGGCGCGACCGATGCCGCGGCTGGCGCCGGTGACGAGAGCGGTACGGCCGGCGAGTGTCATGGGCGGGTCTCCTCCGCCCCACTCTAACGCCGATCGGCATCGTGGGGGAGTTTGGTCCGCGCCGGCCCGGCACGCTATAGAAGGAACGACCTACCGGCTGAACCGACGCGAAGGAACCCGTCCATGTCCGATGCCATGCCCGCCATCTCGCTTGCCGCCATTCCCGGCCGTCGCCGCGCCATCCTGGAGTTGATCCCCGAGGTCGAACGACGCGGATTCAGCGGCATCTACGGCCCCTCGATCGGCGATTGCATGGCGCTCTGCCAGGCCGGCGCCCAGGTGACAGAGCGGATCGTCTTCGGCACGGCGATCGCGCCGATCTATTCGCGCCGCGCCATCGACTACGCCCAGACCGCGGCGCTGATCCACGAGCTTTCCGGCGGACGTTTCCAGTTCGGCGTCGGCGTCAGCCACGCCCCGACCCATGCCCGCCTCGGCATCCAGGTCGGCAAGCCGCTCGGCGACATGCGCGCCTTCGTCGAGGAATATCGCGCCGTCGAACGGACCGGGGACAAGCCGCCGATCATCATCGCCACGCTTCGCAAGCGGATGATCGGCCTCGCCGGCGAGATCGCCGACGGCATGATCTTCGCCAACGGCGCGCGCAGCCACATGGGCACCTCGCTCGCCGCCCTGCCCGATGGCAAGCGCAACGATCCGGACTTCGTCATCGCCAACATGGTGCCGACCTGCATCTCCGACGACGTGGAGGCGGCGAAGGCGGTGAACCGGCGGACCCTCACCTCCTACGCGCGGCTGACCAACTACCGAAACTATTGGAAGGAGGCCGGCTACGAGGAGGAGATGGGCGCGGTCGAGGCGGCGATGGCCGCGGGCGACAACGACGGCGTGACCCGTGCGCTTTCCGACCGCTGGCTGGCGGACACGACGCTGTTCGGGCCCGTCGCCAAGGTCCGCGAGGGGGTCGAGGCCTGGCGCGAGGCCGGAATCAAGACGCCGATCGTCGTGCCCTCGTCGGCGGCCGGCAACCAGCTCGCCGCCATTCAGGAGGTCTTCGACGCCTTCTCCTGAGGGCGGGTATTCGGCCCTATTCGTCGGAAGTCGTCGCTCGGGTCGTGGCACTCTCGCGGGGCGTGGCCTCCGCGCCATCGGTGCTGTCGAGACGGACGTCATAACCCCACAGCGTCTTCAGATGCGCCAGCACCCGTTCACGATCCTCCGCCGCGAGAGGAATACCGTCCCGCATGGTGTGGCGGAGCTGTAGCTCCCGGTCGCCGAGCAGATCGACATCGGCGACCTGGATGTCCGGTTCGATGCGCGAGAGATCGTACATCTCCGCCAGCCGCCGGCGGACGTCGCGGTAGCCGCGCTCGTCGTGGATTGCCTGCACCGTGTAGTGCGGGTCCTCGGCCGCGTCCGACAGGGTGAAGAGCTTGAACTCGCGGATCAGGCGCGGGCTCAGGAACTGTTGAATGAAGGATTCGTCCCGGTAATTGGCCCAGGCGTCCTTCAATACGCCGCGCCAATCGCCATGGCCGGCGATGTCGGGAAACCAGGTTCTGTCCTCGTCGTCGGGCGCCTCGCAGATCCGGCGAATGTCCCGCATCATGGCGAAGCCGAGCGCGTAGGGGTTGAGGCCGCCGCCCCGGCCATCGTCGAATTCGCCCTGGAAGACGACGTTCGAATGGTTGTGCAGGGCCTCCAGCATCGCCCCCTCGGTCAGCAGGCCGTCGTCGTAGAGGGCGTTCATGATGTAGTGGTGGACAAAGGTGGCGCAGCCCTCGTTCATCACCTTGGTCTGCTTTTGCGGATAGAAATACTGGGCGATCGTGCGGACGATACGCAGGATCTCGCGCTGCCAGGTATGCAGGACCGGGCTGTGCTTCTCCAGGAAATAGAGCAGGTTCTCCTGCGGCAGGTCGAGCTGCGCCTTGCGCCGCCGCAGCTCCTCCGCCCGCGCATCCGGATCCTCGGCGATGGCGCCCGGTACCGTGCGCCAGAGATCGTTGAAGGTGCGGGCCTCGTAGTCCTCGCGGGCCAGGCGCTTGGCATCGCGCGCCGCCATCGAGAGGCGGGGCGGGCGGCGATAGCGAAACACGCCCTGGTCCATCAGCGCATGCGCTGCGTCCAGCACCGCCTCGACCTCGACCACGCCGTGGCGTTCCTCCGCCTCGGCGATGTAGGTGCGGGCGAAATCGAGATATTCGAGGATCGCCTCCGCATCGGTCCATTGCCGGAACAGGTAGTTGTTCTTGAAGAAGTGATTGTGGCCGAAGGCGGCATGGGCCATCACCAGGGCCTGCAGGGCCATGGTGTTGCCTTCCATGTTGTAGCTGATGCAGGGATTGGAGTTGATGACGATCTCGTAGGCGAGGCCGGTCCGCCCCCGGCGGTAGAGTTCCGCTTCCCGCGCGAAATGCTTGCCGAAAGACCAATGCCGGTACATCAGCGGCATGCCGTGGCTGGCGTAGGCGTCCAGCATCTGTTCGGACGAGATGATCTCGATCTGGTTCGGATAGACGTCGAGGCCGAGATCGTCGAGGGCGACGCGCTGGATCGCCTCGTAGGTCCGCTCCATCGTCGCGAAGTCCCACTCCGCGCCTTCGAACAGCGGCTTGCGGCGATGGGCGGTCATGACGGCATCCTCCGCAGGGCCGCCTCGGCCCGTTCGCCGCCGGCGGTGTGAAACAACTCACGGAACACCGGATAGATCTCCGCCGGGCTGGAGACCCGTTTCATCGCGAAGTTGCTCCAGCGCTCGGCGACGCCGAGATAGTGTCGCCAGAGCTCCGCCCCCTGGCTGGTATCGCGAAAAATCTCCATCTCCCGCGCGTCCAGGATTTCGACATAGGCGAAGTACTGGCAGAGCGGCATCAGCGCCTCGTGCAGCAACGCCGCGCAGCGCCCGCTGTCGCCCGTGAAGTTTTCCCCGTCGGAGGCTTGGGCTGCATAGATGTTCCAGCTCGACGAGGGATATCGGTCGGCGACGATATCGCGCATCTCGCGCAGCACCGTGCTGACCACCGTGCCGCCGCTCTCCCGGCTGTGGAAGAAGGTGTCTTCGTCGACCTCGCGCGCCTCGTGGGTGTGGCGGATGAAGACCAGGTCGGTGCGCTCATAGCGCCGCGCGAGGAACAGGTGCAGCAGCATGAAGAAGCGTTTGGCGAGGTCCTTCTCCCGCTCGCCCATGGAACCGGAGACATCCATCAGGCAGAACATCACCGCCTGGGTATTAGGCTCGGGCTTCGCCTCGAAGGTGTTGAAACGAAGATCGATCGGATCGATGTAGGGCACCCAGCGCCGCCGCCGCTCCAGGAGGTCCAGTTCTGCCAGCAGGGCGGCCAGGGTTTCGTCGTCGTCCGCCGCTCCGTCCGCCCGGGCCCGCGTGATTTCGGCCTCCAGCGCCGCGATCGTCGACGTCTTCGGGCGGCCGAGCGCCAGGCGCCGACCATAGCTGTTGCGCATCGTGCGGAGCAGGTTGAGGTTGGTGGGCGTGCCGACCGGGCTTATGCCGGCGCGGCGATACTTGGTCGTCGTCACGTCGCGCAGATCGGTCTTCACCAGATCCGGCAACTCCAGATCCTCGAAGAAGAGGTCGAGAAACTCCTCGCGGGTGAGCGCGAACTCGAAGGCATCCTCGCCCTCGCCACCGTCGCTCGCCTCGCGGCCGCCCTCGCCGGCACCGCCGCCGGGCGGCTTGGGCAGCTGGTCGCCCTTCTCGAATTCCTTGTTGCCGGGAAGCACATAGTCCCGCCGCCCGCCTTCGCGCGCGCTGCGCAGGCGAGGTTCGCGAACGTCGCGGGTCGGGATGGTGACCACCTCCCCCTTGTCGAGGTCGGTGATGCCGCGCTTCTTAATCGATTCGTCGACCACCTCGCGCAGCCGGGCCCGGGCGCGGCGCAGAAAGCGCTGTCGATTGCCGAGGCTCTTGTCCTTGGGGTTTTCGCGTCGGTCGATGAAGTGGGGCATTGAAGCCTCCTGGTGGCGGATCCGTTCTCCTCTCCCGTCTTCCTCCGCGTCTCCCTAGCTCGCCTTGTCGACCCGCATGTACCACTCGACCAGCCGCCGGACCTGACGTTCGCTATAGCCGCGTCCGCACATGCGCTCGACGAAGCGGGTGTGCTTCTCGTCGGTCTCGCTGTCCTGCTTGGTGCCGAAGCTGATCACCGGCAGCAGGTCCTCGACCTGGCTGAACATCCGTTTCTCGATGACGTCGCGCAGCTTCTCGTAGGACGTCCAGGACGGGTTGGCGCCGCCGTTGTTGGCCCGCGCCCGGAGCGCGAACTTCACCACCTCGTTGCGGAAATCCTTCGGGTTGGCGATGCCCGCCGGCTTTTCGATCTTCGAAAGCTCCGCCTCCAGCACCTCGCGGTCCAGCAGCTGTCCGGTATCGGGATCCTTGAAGTCCTGCTCGTCGATCCAGGCGTCGGCATAGCTGAGATAGCGGTCGAACAGGTTCTGGCCATACTCGCCATAGCTTTCGAGATAGGCTTTCTGGATCTCGTTGCCGATGAACTCGGCATAGCGCGGCTGCAGCTCCGACTTCAGGAACTCGAGGTAACCGGCTTCCGTATCGGGGGCGAACTGCTCGCGGCGCACCGCCTGTTCCAGGACATACATCAGATGCACCGGATCGGCCGCGACCTCCTCGGTGTCGTGGTTGAAGGTTTCCGACAGCACCTTGAAGGCGAAGCGGGTGGAGATCCCGGTCATGCCCTCGTCGACACCGGCGGTGTCGCGATATTCCTGCATCGACTTGGCCTTGGGATCGGTGTCCTTCAGGCTTTCGCCGTCGTAGATCCGCATCTTGGCGTAGAGAGTCGAATTCTCATGCGCCTTCAGCCGTGTGAGCACGGAAAAACGGGCCAGCATGGTCAGCGTCTCGGCGGCGCAGGAGGCGTCCGCCAGCTCGCTCTGCCGCAGCAGCTTGTCGTAGATGCGGGCCTCCTCGCTCACCCGCAGGCAATAGGGCACCTTGACCACGCAAATCCGGTCGAGGAAGGCCTCGTTGTTCTTGTTGCCCTTGAACTGCTGCCATTCGCTCTCGTTCGAATGGGCCAGCACGATGCCCTGGAAGGGAAAGGCGCCGACACTTTCCGTGCCGACATAGTTACTTTCCTGGGTCGCCGTCAGCAGCGGATGGAGGACCTTGATCGGCGCCTTGAACATCTCGACGAATTCCAACAGGCCCTGGGTGGTCCGGTTCAGCCCGCCCGAATAGCTGTAGGCGTCGGGATCGTTCTGGGAATAGTGTTCCAGCTTGCGGATATCGACCTTGCCGACGAGGCTTGAGACGTCCTGGTTGTTCTCGTCGCCGGGCTCCGTCTTGGCGACCGCGATCTGGCGCAGCCGCGAGGGCAGCAGGCGGACGACGGAAAAGCGGGAGATGTCGCCGTCGTAGGCGTCCAGCCGTTTGATCGCCCAGGGCGATAGCAGGCCCGTCAGGCGGTGGCGGGAGATGCCGTATTTGTCCTCCAGCAGGTCGCCCATACGTTCCGGCTCGAACAGGCCGAGCGGGCTTTCCAGCAGCGGGCTGATCTCCTCGCCGGCCTTGAGGACATAGATCGGCTTCTGCTCCATCAACCGCTTCAAGCGTTCCGCCAGCGACGACTTGCCGCCACCGACCGGCCCCAGCAGATAGAGGATCTGCTTGCGCTCCTCCAGGCCCTGGGCGGCGAAGCGGAAATAGTTGACGATCCGCTCGATCGTATCCTCCATGCCGAAGAACTCGGCGAAGGCCGGATAGCGTTTGATCGTCCGGTTGAGGAAGATGCGGGCGAGGCGGGGGTCGGTCGAGGTGTCGATCACCTCCGGCTCGCCGATCGCGGCCAGCATTCGCTCCGCCGCGCTCTCGTAGAAGCCGGCGTTGTCCCGACAGCCGATGAGATAATCGCGCAGCGAGAGCTCTTCCTGCTCGCGCTTTGAATATTGCTCGGTGAACTGGGCGAAAACGTCGCTTTCCGGCGAGAGCTCGGTGCGGGGCAGGTTCATGGCGGGGTCGCTCCTTTCCTACGCGGCGATGCGCACATCGCCGCCGTGAAACTTGCGTAGACGCCCTCCCGCACGAGACCCCACATGGCGGTCGATCGGCCCCGGGTGCCTCCAGACACCGGTCATACGGGCCGTACCGCTCTTTCGTTTACGCCATCGTCACTCCATCCAGCATCCCAAACAACAGGGTCTTGTGCCGTTACACAATACTCACCCAGTTTGGTTAACAACGATCTAAGAAATCCAAACCGGATTAAAAGACAGCCTTCACGTCCCTTTGAGAAATGAGGCAAAACAATGCCGAACAAACTGATATCCGACAGAAATAATTTGCACGCCAACGACATCACGACGACAACCGTCGCGAATCACACACTACAATATTTCGTATGGGCAGGCGAGAAGTTTGCTAGCAGCCTGTCGGACTTGAGCCGAGTTTCGAGATGAGATTCACTGTCACGGTCTGATTCTCTCCTGCGCGGTGATTTTGTGATGAGCAACTTTCGACAGGTTGACCGGGAGACCAGCTATCTTCTGCCGCCTTCGGTGGACGAATGGCTGCCTGATCGTCATCTGGCGCGCTTCGTGGTCGATGTGCTGGAGCAGCTGGATCTCTCTGCGTTCGTGAAGGCCTATCGTGGTTCGGGCTCGGCGGCGCATCACCCGAGCGTCCTGCTGGGCCTGCTGATCTACGGCTACGCGACGGGGGTGCATTCCAGCCGGAAGCTGGAGCGGGCGAGCTATGATTCGGTGGCCTTCCGCTTCATCGCGGCAAACGACCACCCCGACCACGACACGATCGCCACGTTCCGCCGTCGCTTCCTGCCGCTGATCGAGGGGCTGTTCGTGCAGGTTCTGCTGCTGGCGCGGCAGGCCGGCATGCTGCAACTGGGCACGGTGGCGCTGGACGGGACGAAGATCCATGCCGACGCGAGCCGGCACAGCGCCCTGTCGTGGCAGCGTGCGGGCGAGATCGAAGCCCGGCTGCGGGCCGAGGTGGCGGAGTTGATGGCGTTGGCGGAAGCGGCGGACCGGTCCGAGGTTCCCGACGGCATGAGCGTGCCGGAGGAGCTGGCACGGCGCGAGGACCGGCTGGCGGCGATCGCCGCGGCGAAGGCGGAGATCGAGGCGCGGGCGGCCGAGCGTCATGCGCGGGAGCAGGCGGAGTACGAAGAGAAGCTGGCAGCCCGCGAGGCGAAGGAAACGCGGACCGGCCGCAAGCCGGGCGGGCGGCCACCGAAGCCGCCGGAGCCGGGGCCACGGGCGAAGGACCAGGTCAACCTGACGGACCCGGACTCGCGCATCATGCCGGTGGCCGGCGGCGGCTTCGAGCAGTGCTACAACGCCCAGGCTGCGGTGGCCGCCGGCAGCCTGCTGGTGGTCAGCGCCGACGTGGTGCAGGCGGCGAACGACAAGCAGCAGATCGAACCGACGCTCGAAGCACTCGCCGGCCTGCCGGACGGGCTTGGCGAGGTCGAGACCCTGTTGGCGGACAGCGGCTACTTCAGCCAGGCCAACGTCGAGGCCTGCGGGGAAGCGGAGATCGCGCCGCTGATCGCGCTCGGCCGGGAGCACCACCATCTTTCCTGGCGGGACCGCTTCGCCGAGGCGCCGCCAGCGCCCGAGGATCCGACGCCGCTCGAGGCGATGTGCCATCGCCTGGCCACACCCGAGGGCCGGGCGCTCTACGCGCTTCGCAAGCAGACGCCGGAGCCGGTGTTCGGCATCATCAAATCGGTGATGGGCTTGCGTCAGTTCAGCCTGCGCGGCCTCGACAAGGCGAAGGGGGAATGGACCTTGGCCACGCTCTCCTGGAACATCAAGCGGATGTTCGTCCTCAGCCACGCCTGAACGGGCGGGCCAACCCGCGTTCGCAACTTCATGGGGGTAAATCCATGACATCGACGCCCGCCAAGCCAATCTTACCAATCCTTGCATGCCCGAGTCCGACAGGCTGCTAGATATAGGGAAAAGCCTTACCGGAGGGGCTCAGACCTGATCGACACCATAGTAGAGTCCGACCGCATGCTTGGCCTCGGCAAAGAACAACCAGCGCTCCGTGACGAGGCCGAGCGTGATGGAAGAGGCGGCCAATATCGCCAATACCGGGTTCATCCAGCCGACATCCGTCCAGATTACGGCGCAGGCGACAGCGGGCGCCACGAAGCCGGCGAAATGAGCAATCAGGCGAAGCTTGTCGGCATGTTTGCGCCCGACATGAAAGACCATTTCCTTTTGCAGGTAGTTGGCCTCCCAGTTCGGCGTCTCCAACAGCGCGACCCGACCCAGGCGGCCGAGACCGGTCGCACTGCCGGCGGTCGAAACGCCGGCCGGTTCGGCCGTATCACGCCAGTAGAGGATCTTGGAAAGCCAGGCCAGCAGCACCAGCGCTAGCACGACGGCGGTAAAAAAGGGCCGCTCGATCCGGTTCAACAGCAGCATGGCGTTCAGCCAAACGCCGCCGCTGGCGGCCGCCAGCAACAGGTAGTTCGCGACCACCATGCCGCGGTGCCAGTTCGGTATGGCGCGCAGGCTGCGATAGATCATCGCCGTGCAATAGACCGTCACCACGGCCCCGACGCTCGCCAGCAGGCCGAACAGGCCCCAGACCTCGCTCGCCTCGCCGATGAACAGCCAGCCGAAGGCGAAGATCAACGCCGGCACGAAGGTCACGACGGCCGCGACGCCTTCGCGGCTGAGCCAGGAGGAACGCCATTGCGTCAGCGCGCGCCAGGCCCGTTCCGGGTGGCCGAGATGGAAGGTGGAGGAGACCAGGCCGGCGGCGATGAACAGCAGGGCGACGAACATCGCCGGTGCGACGAAACCCGGCCGGTCGCTCAACAGCTGCAACGGGCCGAACAGGCCGAGCCAAGCCAGCATGCCGTAGCCCATGCCGGAAACGGTGGTGAAGAAGATGATGGATGGCGCGGGATTCATGGGCGGACACTCAGGCCGAGAGGAGACGATCGATCCAGCCGAGGACGCCGCCGGGGCTTTCGGCGTCGGCAAGGACTTCATCGCCACCCTCGCCGCCCTTGCGGGCCGGACGGGGCGGCAGATACTTGTTGGTCGGCGCGCAGCCCATCTCCGGCATCAGGTCGTAGCCGCCACGCTCGCGCGTGAGGCGCGAGACGTCGGAGTCGGGATCGTTGAAGTCGCCGTAATGGCGGGCGTTTGCCGGACAGGTGGAAACACACGCGGGCACCCGTTCCACCTCTTCCAGGTTCTCGTTGTAGATCCGGTCGATGCAGAGGGTGCATTTCTTGATGACGCCGGCACTGGCGTCATATTCGCGCGCACCGTAGGGGCAGGCCCACGAGCAGAGCTTGCAGCCGATGCAAAGGTCCTCGTCGACCAGGACGATGCCGTCCTCGGCCCGCTTGTAGCTGGCACCGGTCGGACAGACCGTGACGCAGGGGGCGTCGTCGCAATGCAGGCAGGACCGCGGAAAATAGACCGTCCGGCCGGCGGCCCCTTCGCCGGCCTCGAAGGCGTGTACCCGGTTGAACCAGATGCCGTCCGTGCCGGCCGCGTAGGGCTGCTCGTCGGTCAGGGGCGCGTGATAGCCGCCGGTATTCCATTCCTTGCAGTTCACCGCGCAGGCGTGACAGCCGACGCAGGTGTCCAGGTCGATGACCAGGCCCAGCCGTTTCTCAGGCGCGCGCTCGGGAAGATCCGTCATCTCAATTCCTCCGCCGGCGGAAATCGGCACCGTAATCCAGTCGGCCGACGCGGCCGCCGACACTCGGCGGCGGGGTCAGCGGCGCGGGCTTTGGCGACGTTTCGTCGCCCTCGCCCTCGCCCGCCTTCACGATCCGGATCCTGAGGTCGTACCAGGCCGCCTGACCGGTCACCGGATCGGCCAGGCCGTAACGGTGACCGCTTTCGTCCGCCGGCAACAACTCGTCGATGATGTGGTTCAACAGGAACCCCTCGCGCGCTTCCGGCGCGTTCGGGTCCAGGTTCCAGGCGCCGGCCCGCTTGCCGATGGCGTTCCAGGTCCACACCGTATCGGCGTTCACCCCCTCCATCAGCTTGGCCCGGGCCTTGACCCGGCCATGCCGGCTGATCAGCCAGACCCAGTCCCCCTCGCCGATCCCCATGGCGCCGGCGCGCCCGCGTGGCAGGTAGATCGCGTTGGCGGCATGGATCTGCCGCAGCCATGCGTTCTGCGAGCCCCAGGAATGGTACATCGCCGCCGGACGCTGGGTGATCGCGTGGAAGGGATATTGTTCCAGGTCCTCGCTCGCCTGCTCCTCCAGCGGCGGGTACCAGATCGGCAGGGGATCGAAGTAGCGTTCGACCCGTTCGCGATGCCGATCGGGCGGCTGCACGGGACCATGGCCCCGGGCCGCTTGGCGGAAGCCGGCCAGGACCTCGCTATAGAGCTGCAGCACGATCGGCTCCGGCGCCGGGATGAAGCCGAGCCTTGCCGCCTTCTCCAGATAGGCCTTGTTGGCGTGCTTGTAATAGCGCTCGTCCGGGGCCAGCTCGTGGCGCCAGAAGCACTGGTTGTCGATATAGGCCTGCAGCTGGTCCGGGTTGACCTCGCCCTTGCCCTCCGATTTGCCGTCGACGCCGCGGAAGCCGGCGAGCGAGCCGACGCCCGGCGTGCGTTCGTGATTGACGATATAGTCGGAATATCCGCCCGGATAGCGCGCCTTGCCCTCCTCCGTCGTCATCCCCGGCAGGCCGAGGCGGAAGCCGAGGTCGAGCAGGACGTCCTGGAAGGGACGCACGTCGCGGTCGGGCCGGAGCACCGGCTGGCGGATGGCGTCCGCCGCCCCGTCGGCGCCCGAGATCGGCCGGTCGAGCATCGAGATGCAGTCCCAGCGCTCGAGATAGGTCGTATCGGGCAGGATGATGTCGGCATAGGCCACCATCTCGGAATAGAAGGCGTCGACATAGAGGATCCGGGGGATCTTGTACTCACCGGTGTCCGGGTCCTTGTCGGTCAGCATCTCCGCGGTGCCGGTGGTGTTCATCGCCGAGTTCCAGGCCATGTTGGCCATGAACATGAAGAGCGTGTCGATTTTGTAGGGATCGCCCTTCCAGGCGTTGGTGATCACCCGGTGCATGATGCCGTGGGCGGAGATCGGCGCCTCCCAGGAGAAGGCGTGATCGATCCGCCGCGGCGTGCCGTCCGCCTCGACCAGCAGATCCTCGGGCCCGAAGGTGAAGCCGAGCGGCGGGCCACCCATGGGCGAGCCGGCGGTGACCTGGTCGGGCTTGCCCGCGGGCTTCGGCCCGGGCGGGGCCGGCTTCGGGTACGGCGGCTTGTAGCGAAAGCCGCCCGGCACGTCGATCGAGCCGAGCAACATCTGCAGCAAATGCAGGGCCCGGGTCGTATGGAAGCCGTTCGAATGGGCCGAGACGCCGCGCATGGCATGCATCGATACCGGGCGGCCGATCATCTTCTCGTGCCGGTGTCCGGTCCAGTCGGTCCAGGGCTGGTCGATCTCGATCTGTTCCTCGAAGGCGACCCGGGCCATCTCGGCGGCGATGCGCTGGATCGTCGCCGCGTCGATGCCGATTTCCCGTGCGACCTTCTCCGGCGCGTATTTGGCGTCGAGATAGCGTTCCGCCATCAGCTGGAAGGCCGGCACCGCCCGCCGCCCGTCGGCGAGCGTGACTTCGCCCTTGAGCGCCGGCGCCACGCCGGGCGCGCGTGCATTGGCCTCGGCGTCCGCGTTGCGGTCCCAGCACAGCGGGTTGCCGTCCCCGTCGCGGGCGAACAGCCCGTCCTCGGCCCCGCCCTCGTCGCGGATCACCAGCCAGGGCGCGTTGGTATAGCGGATGAGATAGTCGACATCGACCTTACCGGCACGCAGCAGCTCATGCGCGAGGGAGAGCGCGAACAGTCCGTCGCGGCCGGGCCGGATCGGCAACCATTCGTCGGCGATCGCCGAATAGCCGGTGCGCACCGGATTGACCGAGATGAACTTGGCGCCCCGCGCCTTCAGGGTGGCGAGGCCGGTCTTGATCGGATTGCTGTCGTGATCCTCGGCGACGCCGAACATGATGAAATACTTGCTCTGTTCCCAGTCCGGCTCGCCGAACTCCCAGAACGAGCCGCCGATGGTGTAGAGGCCGCCGGCCGCGATGTTGACGGAACAGAAGCCGCCGTGTGCGGCATAGTTGGGCGTGCCGAACTGGCTCGCCCACCAGCCGGTCAGGGCCTGGCTCTGGTCGCGGCCGGTGAAGAAAGCGAGCTTGCGGGGATCGTCCTTGCGGATTTCGCCCAACCACTCACTGGCCGTGGTCAAGGCCTCCTCCCACTCGATTTCCTTGAACTCCCCGCTGCCGCGCGGCCCGACGCGCTTCAGCGGTTTGGTCAATTTCGCCGGCGAGTTCTGGTGCATGATCCCGGCCGAACCCTTGGCGCAGAGCACGCCCTTGTTGACCGGATGATCGCGGTTGCCCTCGATATAGCGGATTTGCCCACCCTTCAGGTGAACCTTGATGCCGCAACGGCAGGCGCACATGTAGCAGGTCGTGTACTTCACCTCGTCCGATACATGCGGAGAGGTTTCCGCGGGCGCCGCAGGATGCGCCCAGCTTGCCGTTGACGCCACTTACCTCTTCCTCCCGGGCTCGCGCGTGAGTGGGCCGGACTGTACCCGCCGCCGGGCGCGGCCGGCAAGGGACGTTTGTCCGGCCCGTCGCTCAGTCGTCTGTCGAAGTGTCGTCGCCGTCCAGGCTGCGCAGCGCAAATCCGTAGGGCGGTTGCCAGGCCGCCTTGTCCGGATCGATGCCGAGCGAATCGGCCGCATGCAGGGGCCAGTTCGGATTCCAGATTGTCGGACGGACGAGGGCCACGAGCTCACCCAACCCGTCGGAAAGCGCGGCCTCGGAATCGACGTGCCCCTCGAGGCCACCGCCCACCATCACCGGCAGGCCGACCTCGCGGCGGATGGCGCGGGCCGTCGCCGCCTGTGCGCCATCGACGATGCCGTCCCCGGCCGCGATCGGGCTGGCCCCGGAGGCGAGATCGATCACGTCGACGCCGGCTTGTTGCAACTCGTCGGCGAAGGCAACGGAATCCGCGACCCGCCAGCCGACCCTGCCGCTATCGACCGGTGCGGCGCGATAGAACAATGGCCGATCTTCCGGCCAGGCGGACCGTACGACCTCCGCCAGTTGCACCGGGAAGCTGATACGGGATTCCACCACGCCGCCGTATTCATCGCCGCGCTTGTTGTCCTGGGGCGAGAGGAAGGCATGCGGGATGGTGCCGCGCCCGCCGTGAATCTCCAAGACGTCGAAGCCGGCCTCCGCACCGCGCCGCGCCGCCTGTTCGTAAATGCCGAGCAGTTCCTCGAGATCCTCGCGTGCGTATTCATGCGCGAGTGGATCCGACGCCACCTCGGTCATCGCCGGGTCCATGTCCCAGATCCCGAGGTTGGCCACATAAGGATCGACATCGCCTTCGGGCTCGTCCCAGGGCCGGAGGTTCAGCATGTCGTCGCCCCGGCAGGTCAGCTGGAGACCGACGGCCACCCCTTGCTGGTGTAGGAAATCCGTCAACCGGCGCAGCGCCACGATCTGCTCGTCCTGCCAAATGCCCACCGCGCCTTGGAACATGCGGCCTTGCCGAGAGATGGCCGCCGCCTCGAGAAAGACGAGGGCCGAACCGCCGGCGGCGATCCGGCTCAGATGCGTCAAATGCCAATCACCGACCGTGCCGGCGACAGCCGAATAGGTCGCCATCGGTCCGAAAACGATACGATTGTCGAGGGTCAGGCCGCGAATCTCCAGCGGCGAGAACAGTTGTGGATCCCCGGGCATGGCCTACTCCAGATGGGCGGCGCGTCGCTAATCCCAACGAGCCTAGCACACCTGTGCCCCGGCGGGCCATGGAGAGTGTGAGAAATCAGCAGTTCTCATTATGGCTCTTGTTTCTGTCTCCTGGGTGATACTCGCTTGGGGTTCGGTTTCGGTTCAGAGGCTGGCTCTGGCAGGCGGTGGCTGCCCAGTGATGAGGGTCCGCACGAGGGCCGCCCAGGAGGGGAAGACGATGTAGCTGGTAATGGTGCGTAAGTGTTCGAAGAAGCGCCGACGTGAGCCAAGGGCGCCGCGGGCCTTTTCCCAGACGGCTTCGAGGATCTCGCACACGCCGTGGCAGGCGAAGGCGAAGAGGTTCATGGTGGCGAGCAGGGCCGAGAGGTTCTGTTTGCCATGTCCGAAGTTGTGCTCGAGATTGTAGCCGTTGTTCTTGAGCACGTTGAAGGTCTCGTTCTCGATCTTCCAACGGGCCCGCCCGCAGGCGGCGAGTTCGGCGACGTTGCTCCGGTCGACAGCGATGTCGGTGACGAAGCTGTTGCGGTACGTGACCTTTCCGGCCTTGTTGACGATCTCGATGTTGAGCCAGTTGACCCGGAGCGCGTCCTTACCGTCGCGGATCGGCACGTCGGCGAGCCAACGGTAGCGATGGGTCTGGAAGCCACGGCCTTTCTTGACCCGTTCCTCGTGGATCGGCAGTTCGATGCCGTCGAGCCATTCGTGGAGCGTCGGATGCGAGCCTGGCTTGGCGACGAACAGGAAGTTGCCGCCAACCGCTTGAACGGCCTCGCAAATCGGCTGGCGGGAATAGAGATCGTCGCCGAGATAGATCGGCTTCAGCCGGGCCAGGCCGGGCCCGTGCGCGACCAGCCAGCGCCGCGTCGCCCGGCTTTCGCAGTCCTGCTTCTCCCCGCCATCCTGGGGAACGACGAACTCCGGAGCCAGCGGTATCGCCCGGGCGTGGCCCGGGGCGACAAGCGCTGCCGTGACCATGTTGTGGTGATACTCCACGGCCCCGTCGTTGCGCTTGCGCTGCGAGCAGTTGGGGCAGGAGATCTTCCGCGAGCAGAAATATTCGGTGCCGTCGAGCGCGACCAGGAGATGGCCGTCCAGGCGTCGGAAGGGGCCGAGCCCACCGCCCGCCTCCAGACGTTCCAGCAGGGACGAGAAGAGCGGATAGAGCCTGTCCGGCACCACCGGGTCCAGCATCGCCCGGATCTGGTTGTCCGTCGGGATCCGCGACATGGAGAACAAGCTCTCACAATTCGAGCGCCCGTGCGCCCGCGCCAACGTGCGCTGATGGGACAGGAACGAGGGGCTCTGCATGAAGAACAGCGAGAAGGCCGAAAGCCCGAAGTCGGCCATGTCATAGCGGCTGTTGCTCCCCGTCCGCTTGTCCGGGAAGGACCCGCAGAGCGAGCGCAACTCCAATATCAGGTCTTTGAGCACCTTCATCGCCACTTTGAATCAGAAACCGGGCTCCTTGCATAGGAAAAAATCAACGCAAATCGCCAAAATGAGAATTGCTGTCTACAGCCTGGGGGAAGTGATCCTGGGCTGAGCATCGGCTAGAATTCCCGCGATAGGCGCGATGGGTGGGGCATGGTGGACGGCGGGCCGACACGGAGACTGACGACGATCCTCGCCGCCGATGTCGCCGGGTACAGCCGCCTGGTCGCCGCGGACGAGGAAGGCACACTCGCCCGGCTCGGGGACTATCGCCGCGGGCTGATCGACCCGAAGCTCGCCGGCTATCGTGGCCGCGTCGCTAACACGGCGGGCGACAGCCTGCTGATCGAATTCCCGAGCGTCGTCGACGCGTTGCGCTGCGCGCGCGAGATCCAGGCCGCCGTGGCCACCGCCAACGCCGACCTGCCGGAGGACGAGCGCCTGCACTTCCGCATTGGCCTCAACGTCGGCGACGTGGTCGAGGCGGGCGCGGACCTGCTCGGCGACGGGGTCAACGTCGCCGCCCGCCTGGAGGGCCTGGCGGAGCCGGGCGGCATCTGCCTTTCGCGCGCCGTTCGCGACCAGATCCGCGACCGCATGGACGTGTCGTTGGAGAACCTGGGCGAGGTCGAGGTGAAGAACATCGAGCGGCCCGTGCGGGCCTTCCGTGTCGCGGGGAAAGGCGCTGTGCCTCTGCCGCCTTCCGCGCCGACGGCGCGCCGCAAACTCCCGGTAGCACTCGGTCTTCTCGTCCTTCTCGCCGTCGCGGCCGGCGGGGGCTGGTGGTGGCAGTCGGGGGCCGACGTCGCCCCCGGCGCCCCCGGCGAGGCGGTGCTTCCGCTGCCCGACAAGCCGTCGATCGCCGTGTTGCCGTTCGACAATCTCTCCGGCGACCCGGAACAGGCCTATTTCGCCGACGGCATGGCCGAAGACATCATCACCGACCTCTCGAAACTCGACGGCCTGTTCGTCATCGCGCGCAATTCCTCGTTCCGTTATCGGGGTGGGGCGGTCGACCTGAAGGCGGTCGGGCGCGAGCTCGGCGTCAGATACGTGCTGGAGGGCTCGGTCCGCCGGGCCGGCGACGCCGTGCGGATCAACGCCCAGCTGATCGACGCGCAATCCGGCGGCCACCTTTGGGCGGATCGCTACGACGGCTCGCGGGCGAACGTCTTCGCGTTGCAGGACAAGGTGACGGCCGAGGTGGTCGCCGCGCTGGCCCTGAAACTCGATCCCGAGGCGAAGGCCCGCCTTGCCGCGCATGACGCCGGCAATCCGGAAGCCCACGACGCCTATCTCAAGGGCTGGCGGTTGATGCAGGTGGAGTCCCTGGAAAACCTGCGTGCCGCCGAGCCCTATCTGAAGCAGGCGGTCGAGTTGGACCCGGGCCATGGCCGGGCGCATGCGGCGCTGGCATGGCTCTACTACGCCACGACCATCATCGCGCGTGAATGGTACCCGGACTTCGGCTTCCTCTTCGCCTCCGACGCGGTCGCCCGCGCCCGCGGCCTGCTTGCCGTAGCGCTTCGCACCCCCTCCGCCTATGCGCACGGCGTCGAGGGTCGAATGCTTCGCTTTGCCTTGAAATCCGAGGACGCGCTTGCCGCGTTCGACCACGCGCTCCGCCTCAATCCCAACGATGCCGGCACGCTCGCCTATCTCGCCGATACGCTGAACCGGCTGGGGCGGCCGGGCGAGGGGCTGGCGCATGCGGCGCGAGCACTCCGTCTCGATCCGAGGGGACCGGCCGTCTACCGGAAGGTGTTGGGGCAATTGCGCTTCGCCACCGAGGACTATGCGGGCGCGGTCGAGATCCTGGCGCCGGCGCTCCGGGACGAGCCGGACGACCTGTTCTCGCACTACTATCTGGTGGCCGCGCTCGGCTATCTCGGCCGAAAGGAAGACGCCGTGGCCGCCATCCGTCATTTCGACGAGCAGGTGGTGCCGGCCTATCTGCGGGCGGCGGACAACACGTTCAACATGGCCTGGGCACCCATGAGGGCGGGACACCTGGAACATGCCAAGTTGCTATCCAAGCGTCAGAAACAACAAATCCACGAGGGTCTGAGGCGCACCGGCGCGTTGTAGGCGCGGTCGCTAGAGCCTGCCGCCCTTCAGCCATTTCAGTTGCCAGCGGCCGTCCTGGGCCTCGGCTTCGAAGGCGAAGACCACGGTGCCCGCCTCGAAGCCGGCGCGCACCGTGCCGCCGCCCCACATCCAGCCGTCGCCCTGCTGGAACTCGAATCCATCGAGGCCCTCGTAGGTGACGAGTTTGCCGAGCCCCCGCCAGCGCGCCAGCAGCTTTTCGCCCTCGGCCTGGTCCAGGCTCTCGCGGAATATCGGATTGGCGAAGGAATCGAAGGCGTCGGCGGTCCAGCCGTCGGCCGCCACGCTTTCGAACATCGGCTCGAGGAAGAGATCCAGCCGGGCCCGCTCCTCGGCAGCACCACTGAGCGCGACGACGAAGAGGGCGACGGCGCCGGCCAGCCCGAGCACCGGTGCGGCGACGAGGGCCGCGACCACCAGCTTCGCCTTGCCGCCGAGCGCCCGCCAGAAACCGCCGATACCCTTGCCGTCGCCCGCCATCGTACGGCCCCCGCCATTGTCCCCGACCGCGAGGGTCCCCCGGGCAGCCGGCATCGTCAAGCCGTCGCGCGATTGACGCCGAATGCGAAACGACGGGATGATGTCGCATGACCGAGAGCGAGATCCACCAACGCCCCGTAACGGACGCCAGCGCCTGGACCCGTGCGGAGATCGAGGTCGATACCGGTTGGCTGCATGTCCTGAACGCGGCGGAGATCGAAGATCTCGACCGTGCCCTACAGGGGGTACGCGGCTGGGCGGGAAAACTGTCCGACCTCTCGCGCGGAGACTTTCCGCTGCCGGTTTTGGCGCCGCGGCTCGCCGTGCTCGAGGCCGAGGTGCGCGCGGGGCGCGGCTTCGCGTTGCTGCGCGGCATCCCGGTCGAACGCTACGACGTCGACGACCTGTTCGTGATGAAATGGGGCATCGGCACGCATCTCGGTCGGGCGATATCGCAGAACGTCTATGGCGACGTCCTGGGCCATGTCTTCGATCATGGCAACGAGGATCCGACGGCGACGCGAACGCGCGGCTATCAGACGAGCGGCGCGCTCGATTTTCATGTCGACCGGGCCGACATGACCTCGCTGCTCTGCGTGCGCCAGGGACGCTCGGGCGGGTTGAGCCGGATCGTCAGTTCGATGTCGGTGCATAACGCCATTCTCGCCGCGCACCCGGAATACCTGCCCCCGCTCTATGAGGGCCTGCCCTACATCGTGACCGAGGCCGCCGGCGCCATGAAGACCTGGAACGGGCCGGTGTTCGACGTGACCGACGGCGTGTTGAGCTGTTCGTTCCGCCGCGGCACCATCCAGAAGGCGATCGATACGCCGGGCGTCGAGCTGGCGCCCCCGAAGGCGGCGGCGCTCGCCTGTATCGACGAGGCCATGAACGACCCCGCGCTGGTCTACACCATGGTGCTGCAGCCGGGAGACATCCAGTTCGTGAACAACTACACGGTGCTGCACGGCCGCACCGCCTTCGTCGACGGCCCGGACGCGGGCAAGCAGCGCCATGTGGTCCGGCTGTGGCTGAAGTTCCTCACGCCGCGGCCGGCCAGCGCCTATATCCAGGACCAGTACAAGGGTATCGCGAAGCGGCTGGAGCAGAACCCGGCGGGCTATCGAACGCAGTAGGCCGTGGCGGCGCTCAGGCCGGATCGGGGCGGTTCTTCTCGAAACCGGACCGGTACTCGGGATAGAGGCCGCAAATCTCCGCCCAGCCGATATAGCGCCCGTCGGAATAGCTCGTGATGCCATCGGCGGCGGTGATGTCGGGGTTGTTCTTCGCCGCCGCCTCCGGGCCGCCCTGCAAGAAAACCCAGAAGCAGACGACGGCGAGGCTTTCCGCGTCGCGCGCGCGACAGGCCGCGCAAATCGAATAGGCGGTCGGCGCAATGCCGCTGTCGACAACCGTCCCGGGCCCCCGGCCGCAGACCGCGCAGGTGCCATTCGCCTCGGTTTCCATAGCTGTTCCCCGTCCCCGTGCCGCAACGCCTTGGTGCTACAGTCCGCTGGAATGTTAATCGAAGCCGGCCCGATGTCGAAAACGGGGCGGTGGGGGGAGGAGACGGAGATGGATTTTGCGAGTTACCAGCGCCTCGGATTCGAGCGGCGGGGCCGCGAGCTTCGGGTCAGCATCGACAACGGGCGGATGAACGCCGTCGACTTTGAGATGCACGAGGAACTGGCACGGGTTTTCCCGGAGTTGCAGGGCGATGCGGAGAGCGACCTGATCGTGCTGACCGGGGCGGGTCGCGCCTTCTGCGCCGGCGGCGACATGGACTGGTTCCAGGCGATGATCGACGATCCGGCGCTGTTCCGCGGCATCGCCAACGACGCCAAGAAGATCGTCAACGGCCTGCTGGAGCTGGAGAAGCCGATCCTGTGCCGGCTGAACGGGGCGGCGGCGGGGCTCGGCGCGTCCATCGCGTTGCTCTGCGACGTCATCGTCGCCGACGAGACGGCGAAGATCGGCGATCCCCACGTCAAGGTCGGGCTGGTGGCCGGCGACGGTGGCGCCGTGATCTGGCCACAGCTGATCGGCTTCGCCCGGGCGAAGGAGATGCTGTTGACCGGCGACATGATCACCGGGGCGGAAGCCGCCGCCATGGGCCTGGTCAACCATGCCGTGCCGGCCGACCGGCTCGACGCCAAGACCGATGAGATCGTCGCCAAGATCCTCGGCAATCCCCGCTGGGCGGTGCGCTGGACCAAGACGGCGGTCAACCTGGTGCTGCGCGACGTCGCCAACCGGGTGATGGACGCGGCGATCGCCTACGAGATCAGCTCCAACGCCACCGCCGACCGGCAGGAGGCGGTGACCGCCTTCGTCGAGAAACGCGCGCCGAACTTCACCGGCGATTGAGGCGAGGAGCGCGAACGTGCGCCGACCGATCCGCAAGGACCCCGCCGGACGCCGGCCCGGCCGGCCCCAGGGGTGACGCCCGTCCGACTGATCGCCACCATGTGCGTGGTGCAGGTGCTGGGGATGTTGAGCTTCTCGAGCTTCCCGGCCCTGCTGCCGATGTTCCTGGACGAATGGTCGCTCAGCGGTACGGAGGCGGGCTGGCTCTCCGGCCTGTTCTTCGTCGGCTATATGGCGGCGGTGCCGCTGCTGGGCGCGGCGACGGACCGGATCGACGCCCGCATCGTCTATCTCGCCTCGACCGCGCTCGGCGGTGCGGCGATCCTCGGCTTCGCGGTGCTGGCCGAGGGGTTCTGGAGCGCGGCACCGCTCCGCGTGCTGGCCGGCGCCGCGCTCGCCGGGACCTACATGCCGGGCCTCAAGGCGCTCACCGACAGGATCGAGGACGCGCGCGCGGAAACCCGCGCCGTCACCTTCTACACATCGTCCTTCGCGATCGGCGTTTCCGTCTCCTACCTGTTGGCCGGCGAAATCGCCCGGGACTTCGGCTGGCGCTGGGCCTTCGCCCTGCCGGCCTGCTGACTTCGGTCAGTTTTGTCGTCGCCTGGATCGTCTTGCGGCCGAAACCGGTCGCGCGGCCCGTCGGCCACCGCCTCGACTTTCTCGATTTCCGCCCGGTCCTCACCAACCGGCGGACCATGGCTTACGTCTTCGCCTACGCCGCCCACAACTGGGAGCTTTTCGGCATGCGGGCCTGGATCGTCGCCTTCCTCGCCTTCGCGGCGGCGCGCGCGCCCGGCGGCGAAGCGCCCTTCATCGCCGCCACGACGGTGGCCGCCCTGGTCGGCCTGCTCGGCATGCCGGCGAACGTGCTCGGCAACGAGTTGGCGCTTCGCTTTGGACGTGCGCGGGTGATCCCGGTGTTCATGGTGATCTCGGTGCTGGTTTGCGGCGGAATCGGCTTTTCCGCCGGCCTGGCCTACGGCGTGGTGGTCGGCCTCTGCCTGCTGCACGGCGTGACCGCAACCTGGGAGAGCGCGGCGGTGACGTCCGGGGCGGTGCAATCGGCCGAGCGGTCGCGCCGGGGCGCCACCATGGCGGTGCACACCTTCATCGGCCTCGGCATCGCCGTCCTCGGCGCCGCCGTGCCCGGCATCGCCCTCGATCTCGGTGGTGGGCCGGAGAGCGCGGTGGCCTGGCGCTGGACCTGGATTACCATCGCCGCCGGCGCCGCCTTCGGGCCGCTGGCGTTGCGGTTGTTGCCTCGCGAAGATATCAGTTGATTAATAAATATATAATCTTGACCACGACTATAATGTTTCTTAAAGTTGCAGATCTAACCCTAATTCATATGGAGAGTAGAATCATGCGTCGCTTAACCAGCCTTTCCACCCTTCTGATATTCCTGCTGTGGGCACCGATGGCCGTGAATGCCGCGTCGGACTCCCTTAAGCTCGTGGCGGGTCAGACGTGGGTCAATCAGAGTGGATCGACATTGACGATCACCGGCTACGGGGCGAACAACTCGTTCACCGGCTATTACATCAACCGGGCGGCCGGCTTCGGCTGTCAAAACACGCAGTACCCGGTTTCGGGCTGGGTGAACGGCTTCACGATCGGTTGGTCGGTCAACTGGGCCAACAGCACCCAGAACTGCGGTTCCGTCACCGCCTGGGCCGGATACTATAGTTCGGCATCGGGCCAGATCCTCACCAAATGGAGCCTCGCGACGTCCGCCCCGGACATCATCGTCGGCGGCGACACGTTTACGGCGCAATAGGTGGTTATCGGACCGGGCGGTCGCAGCCGCTCGGTCCGGGACTACAAGGGAAAGACCAGCAGGACGTCCACGCGACGGCTTTCCAGGATCACCCGGCGTTCCGCCAGGCGCGGTGCGCCGTCCTCGAGGACGATGCGATCCAGGTATTTGCCGACCGCGAACAGCTCGCTCGCGCCGTCCTGCATAGTGCGCACCACGGTGAAATTGGTCCGCGCCGTGATGCCTGCGCCGTTGGACGAGAGGGCCGAGCGGCTCAGCATGTGACAATAGGTGTGCGGCTCGAAGATGTTGGCGGTGCGCAGAGCTAAAATCCGGTCCGACATCATCGCCCGGCTCTCGCAATAGAAAATACCGAGCGGCAGGCCCGCCTCGTGGTTCTCCCGCGTGGTGATCTGATAGACCGCGTCCTCGGTGAAGTATCCGGGCCAGGCTTCCAGGTCGCCGTCGTCGATGGCGTGCGCATAGGCGAGGAGGAAATCCTCAATTCTTCCCCGCGTTCCGGGCTCGATTCCCTCGCTCACGCCTCGATCCCCATGATGCGGCGATAGCCGGTCCAGAAGCCGCGGATCGCGACCTCGGTGGCACGGCTGGCGTCGCTCGATTCGACGTCGCGACCGCCCATTTCGATGAAGGCGTTGCGATCCCCGCTGCCGGCCGTGCCGCGCTGCACAAACTCGTTGATGCAGCCGTCCTCCAGGCTGACCAGGCCGGCGGCGCCGGTCAGGTTGCCCTGCATCACCCGCATGGCGGTCTTCGCTTCGTCGTCGTCGTCATAGCCGAGGTAGTGCCAGAACAGCTCCGTCTGATCGACGCCGCGCGGCGCGAAATAGCGCACGCAGAGCGAATTCAAGGTGAAGTGGATGCCGAGATTGGGGAATACCGCCTGAATCGAATGGGTGATGCCGTCGTCGAATTCGTCCCAGGCGTCCAGCAGCTCCGGGCCTTCCAGCTTGGAATCGAACTGGTCCGAGTGGACGTCCGCCTTCTGGTATTCCTCCGCCTCGTCGAAGGTGGCGCGCTTGGCGTAGCTCACGTGGTGCCATTTGTCGTCGGCCATGATGATGCCGCCGTCCATGTCGAGGCGGTTGATCTTGAAGGTCGTGTAGAAGGTGTGCAGCAGGGTCGCGTGATAGGAATCGCGCAAGTTCTCCGCATAGAGCTTCCAGTTGTTGTGGATGATCTGGCTATGCATGCCGAGGCGGTGCAGGGGTCGGTCGAGGTTGCGGCGGATGAACTTGCTCATCACCGGGCCGAGGTAGCTTTCGACCGAGGGCATGTCGGGATCGAAGGTGCCGAAGACCAGGCCGGAAAACACCTCGACGCGGATCGGCTCCATGCGATGGCGGGCGAGATCGAAGTCTTCCGGCATGCCGCCCTTGCCCCGGAGGCCATGGCGAAAGGCCAGGCCCTTCAGACGCCCGCCCATGTCGTAGGTCCAGGAGTGATAGACGCAAGTCAGCATCTTGGCGTTGCCGCGTTCCTTCAGGCAGACCAGGGCGCCCTTGTGGGCGCAACGGTTGATCAGGCCGTGCACCTCGCCCTCCTCGTCCCGGGTGACGACGATCGGCACCTCGCCGACGTGGGTCGTCTTGAAGTCGCCCGGGTTCGGGATGTCGATCTCGAGACAGAGAAAATTCCACACCGGCCCGCGAAAGATCCGCTCCTGCTCCAACCGATAGATCTCCGGGTCGGAGAACAGGCGGAAGGGAATGCGCGTCACGCCCTCCTCCGGCCAGACCAGGGGTTCGCTCAACTCGTCGATTGCCGCGATGCTCATGGCGGGGGCTCTCCAGTCGTCTCAAGTCGCCGGCATTATAGGAAAGGCGGGCGCGGGGTCGAGTTTGCTCCGCCGCTATTTCACCCGCCACCTTTCGGCAGGCCGCCGCCGGGGCGTGAGGCGCGGATGGCGTGGCTCAGCAGGATGACCGGCAGGATGCCGACGACGACGATGGTGAGCGCCCAAAGGCCGCATTCCTCGAAGCGTTCGTCGCTGGCGTATTCGTAGATCCGGGTGGCGAGCGTCGAGAAATTGAACGGGCGCAGAATCAAGGTCGCCGGCAGTTCCTTCATCACGTCAACGAAGACGAGGAGGGCGGCGGTCAGCACGCCGCCGCGGATCAACGGCAGATGGACCGAGACGAGGGTCCCGCCCAGGCCGCGCCCCAGCGTGCGGCTGGCGCCGTCCATGTTCTGGGTCACCCGGCCGAGGCTCGCCTCGATGGTGCCGAAGGAGAGGGCGAGGAAGCGAACCAGGTAGGCGAAGCCGACGGCGACGACGGTGCCGCTCAACACCAGGCCGAAGGTGATGCCGAAGACCGCCTCGCCGACGTCGTTCAGGACATGGTCGGCCCAGGCGAAGGGCATCAACACGCCGACGGCGATGATCGAGCCCGGCACCGCATAGCCGGTGCTGGCCAGCCGCACGGCGAGCGAGAGGCCGCGGCCGGCGCCTGCGATGCGCATGGCATAGGCGAGGTAGAGGCCGACGGCGACGGCGAGCGCCGCCGCGCCCGCCGCGAGCGCCAGCGTCGTCACGATGTCGGAGACGTAGTCCTCGACCCGGGCCAGCGCCACGGACTCGAGCGTCCAGCCGGCCAGCACCAGGGCCGGCAGGACGAAGCCGAGGATCAGCGGCGCGGCGCAGGCGGTTTGCGCGGCGAGCGCGCGCAGCCCGGTGAGCCGATAACCCGGCAGGGTCCGATAGCGGCGCGAGGTCTGGTGATAGCGGCGTTGGCGGCGGGAATGACGCTCCAGCGCCAGCACCGCCAGGACGAAGACCAGCAGCAGGCAGGCGAGCTGGGCCGCCGCCGGCGCGTTGTGCATGCCGAGCCAGACGTCGTAGATGCCGGTCGTGAAGGTGGTGACGGCGAACTGGCGGACGGCGCCGAAATCGTTCAACACCTCCATCAGTGCCAGTGCCAGCCCGACGGCGATCGCCGGACGGGCGAGCGGCAGGGCGGTGGTGAGGAAGCCGCGCCAGGGCCCGCGGCCGAGCGTCCGGCTGACCTCAAGGGCGCAGACCGACTGGTCGAGGAAGGCGGCGCGGGACAGCAGAAAGACATAGGGATAGAGCACGAGACTAAGGACGATCATGGCGCCCGGCAGGGAGCGGATCTCCGGGAACCAGTAGTCCCTGGGCGTTTGCCAGCCGGCGAGTTCGCGCAGCATCCCCTGCAGCGGGCCGGCGTATTCCAGCATCTCGACATAGACGATGGCGATGACATATGTCGGCATGGCGAGCGGCAGCAGCAAGGCCCACTCGAACAGGCGGGAGCCCGGAAACCGGCACATGGTGACGAGCCAGGCCGTGCCGACACCGATCAGCACGACGCCGAGCCCGACGCCGAGCAGCAGGCCGGCCGTATTGAAAATATAGCCGGCGAGGACCGTTTCGGCGAGATGGGCGAAGGCGCCGCCGCTCGAGCGGAGCGCCAGGGTGGCGACGGCGATCAGCGGCAACGCGACCATGGCGGCGACCAGGAAGGCGCCGAGCGTCAGGCCGAGGCGGCCGGCGTCGCGCGCGGGCAGCCGCGCCGTCGATCCCGCCCCCTCGTCCAGCACCGCCATCGTGCGCGCCGCCTACTCGAAGCCGACCCGGTCGAAGATGCGCAAGGCCTCCGGCGCCCGTTCGGCGATGCCCTGCAGGTTCTCGTCGTCGGGGCGAAAGCGGCCCCAGGAGGCGACCTCCGGGTTCCAGGGCACCGCCGGATTGACCGGATATTCGTAGTTGCTCGCGGCGTAGATCGCCTGCGCCTCGGGCCCGGCGAGGAATTCCATCAGCTTGCGGGCGGCGGCGGCGTTGGGCGCGCTCTTGGTCATCGCCATGCCGGAGAGATTGACGTGGGTGCCCCGGTCGCTCTGGTTCGGGAAGATCAGGCCGACGGCGGCGGCCCATTCCTTCTGCTCCGGCCGTTTGTCGTTGAACTTCATGACGCCGTAGTAATAGTGGTTGCCGATCGCCACGTCGCATAGGCCTTCCTTGATCGCCTTCACCTGGCCCCGGTCGCCGCCCTGCGGCTTGCGGGCGAGGTTGGCGCGCAAGCCTCGCGCCCAGGCCTCCGCCGTCTCCGCGCCGGCGGCAACGATGATGGAGGCCAGCAGCGCCTGGTTGTAATAATGGCGGGAGGAGCGCACGCAGACCCGTTCGCGCCACTTGGGATCGGCCAGGTCCTCGTAGCGGGTGATCGCATCTTCGGCGACCCGCGCCTTGGCGTAATAGATCACCCGCGCGCGCATGGTGAGGCCGAACCAGAGGTCGCCCGGATGGCGGTAGGCGGCGGGAATGGCGGCCCGCAGGCTGTCGGAGGGGACCGGGCGGGCGAGATCCGCCTCGACCAGGGCGTTGAGACGGGCGATGTCGGAGGTCAACACCAGGTCGGCCGGGCTGTGTCGGCCCTCGGCCTTCAGCCGCTCGATCATGCCGGTCTTGGCGAAGACGACGTTGACCTCGATACCGGTTTCGGCCGTGAACCGGTCGAGCAGGGGACGGATCAGGAATTCCTGGCGGTAGGAATAGACGTTGACCTCTTCGGCTTGCGCCGCGGACAGGACAAGCGGCGGGGCGATCAGGGCGCACAGCAGCGCCACCAACAGTCCACGGCCGAACCCCCTTCGCGATGCGGATTTCCGCGCCTTCGATCGACTTGGCATGTCTGAACCTCGGGTCATGGTTCCCAGTCCCGGTTTTGAGAATGACAATCATTCTCAAAACCGGGACTGGGAAATTATCCTGACACCGTCATTTTGCGCAAGCCATATGGCAGGCCTGCGACAATGATGCGCAGTGTGACGTGTGATCGGGCGGCTTCGGTGGCGAGGCGGGCCGGCGGCTATGGGCGCAGCAACGCGACGACCTCGCGGGCCACGGCCCGGGTGCCCATGTCGCCGCCGAACTCCATGGGCCGCAGGCGGTTCTCCGCGAACCCCTGATGGACCGCCTGTTCGATCAGGGCGGCGGCCTCGCCCGGCGCTTCCAGATCCGCACGCTCGCCCAGGTAATCCAGCATGAGGGCGCCGCTCAGAATCGCGGCGAGCGGGTTCGCCTTGTCCTGGCCGGTGATGTCGGGTGCGCTGCCGTGGGCGGGCTGGAACAGACCGTGCGCGTCGCCGATCTCGGCGCAGGCCGCCATGCCCATGCCGCCGACCAGGCCGCCGCCGAGATCGGAGAGGATGTCGCCGAACATGTTCTCCATCACCAGCACGCCGAAGGCCCAGGGCTGGCGGACCAGGTCCAGGGCCTGGGCGTCGACATAGTTGTAGGACACGTCGATATCGGGAAAGCCGGCGCGGCGCTCGTCGAAGATCTTGCGAAAGAAGGCCATGGAGCGGAAGACGTTCGCCTTGTCGACGCAGGTGACCAGGCCTTTGCCGCCACGCGCCCGGCGCCGTCCGGCGAGGCGGAAGGCGAAGTCGTGCAGCTTTTCCGTCGTCGCCCGGGTGATCCGCAGGATGTCCTGGACTTCCGCGTCGGTCTCGACCGGGGAGCGGTCGTGCACGGCGGCCGAATAGAACAGGCCTTCGGTCGATTCCCGCAGGATCACCAGGTCGATCTCGCCGGCCCGGGGATCGGCCAGGCGTTGCGGCGCGTTCGGATAGGCCTTGACCGGACGGACGCCCGCATAGAGCTGGAGGTCCTCGCGCAGCCGCAGGTGGGGCGAGATTTCCGTGCCGTCGGCGTGGCGAACTTCCGGCAGGCCGATGGCGCCGAGCAGGATAGCGTCGGCTCCCGCCGCCGCGGCCTCGGCGCCGGGCGCCATGTCGCGCCCGGTTTCGCGGTAATAGGCAGCCCCACCGTCCAGGTCTTCCGCCACCAGACGAAACCCGCCGACCCGCGCCTCGGCCGCCGCGAGCACCGCGAGGGTGGCCTCGGTGACGTCGATGCCGATACCGTCGCCGCGGATCACGGCGACCTGGAAATCCCGGGTGTTCATTACAGCTCGCTCGCCTTCGGCACCTCGAAGTAATCCGGCTTGGTATGGCACCAGGGATCACCCCAGTTCTGCTGGCCGCCGTCGACGGTGACGACCTCGCCGGTGATGAACTTGCCGGAAGGCGCGGCGAGATAGACGCAGGCCTCGGCGATGTCCTGCACGTCGCCGGTGCGCATCATCGGATTGGCATAGCTGTAGAGCTTCGCGGCGTGCGGCGGATAGACGTTGAAGCCTTCCGTCTCGACACAGCCGGGGGCGACGCAGTTGACGCGGATCTGGTTCGGCGCCCACTCGATGGCGACGGTCTTCGAGAGGTAGGTGACGCCGGCCCGCGCGGCGCAGGTGTGCGCGATGTCGGGCATGCCGCGAAAGAACACGGCGACGATGTTGATGATGCAGCCGGGCCGTTTCGCGGCCATCCAGCGCCGGGCCGCGGCCTGCATCATGTACCAGGTGCCGTTGAGGTTGGTGTCGATCACCGCGTTCCAGCCCTTGACCGAAAAGTCGATGGCCTTCTGCGGGAACTGGCCGCCGGCATTGTTGACCAGGATGTCGATACCGCCCTGCGCCTCCCAGGCCGCGTCGATCATCGCGTCGACCTGCTCGGGGTCGCGGATCGTCATGGCGTGGATGTCGACCTCGGCGCCGAGCTCGCGCAGCCAGGTCTCGGTGCCGCGCAGCTTCTCCTCGTCCCGTCCGCAGATCACCAGGTCGGCGCCGAGCCGGGCGTAGAGATAGGCGACCGCCTTGCCGAGCCCGCTGCCGGCGCCGGAAACCAGCGCGACCTTGCCTTTCAGCAGATCGTCCCGGAACACCGTTGGGAGTTTGACCAGCTCCTCGTCGGCCATGCCGTAGGTCTGGCGTTCGCTGGCGTCGCTCATGACGTTCTCCCCAAATTAGTTGTTGGCGCCGACGATGGAGTCGATTTCCGCCTGGTCGAGGCCGACGCCCCGCGCCGTTTCCAGAATGGCCGCCCAGGCTGCATCCGAGAGCGGGATGCCGTCGCGCCGCCGCTCCGCCTCGCGCCGCCGCTCGGGCTCGCCTGGCACGAGGACCTCGCCGCCGGGTTCCGTCGGCCGGCTGGCTTTCACGAAGTCGACATAGTCGCGCACCATGGCACCGACGCCATGGCCGTCGTCGAAGGCACCGACCGAAAGGTAGAAAGACAGCATGCCGTTGGCGACCTGGCGAACCTCCGGCCCGGCGCAGCCCGAACCGGTGAAGGCGCCCGCCAGCAGTTCGCACATCAGGGCCAGGCCCGAGCCCTTGTGATCGCCCATGGCACGCAGCGCGCCCGGGCCGTTGCGCGGGTTCGGCGCGCCGCCGCTGGCATCGGCCCCATAAAGCAGCAGCGGGTCGCCGGAGATCTCGCCGTCCGGCCCGACCAGGCTGTCGTCGGGAAGCGGCTTGCCCCCGTTGTAGGCGACCAGCGCCTTGCCCTCGGCGACGACGGAGGTGGCGAAGTCGAGGATGATCGGCGGCCCGTCCTCGGAAGGAATGCCGACGGCGAACGGCGCGGTCGAGAAACGTCGGTCGATGCCGCCGAAGGGCGCGACCAGGCAGGAGCCCGCGACATTGACGAAATGCACCGAGACCAGGCCTTCGGCGGCCGCGCGCAGGGGATAGTCGCCGATCCGGCCGAGATGGCCCGCGTTGCGCAGGGCCACCACGCCGACCCCGTTGTCGCGCGCCATGTCCATGCCGAGGCGCGCCGCCTTGGGCCCGACGGTCTGGCCGAAGCCGAAACAGCCGTCGACCAGGACGAAGGACTCGGACCGCGTCACCACGTCGATATCGCCGCCGGGCGTGATCTTGCCGTCGTCGATATATTGGACGTAGCGCGGCACGCGGATCACGCCGTGGCTGTCGTGCCCGGCGAGATTGGCGGCGACGAGGAAGCCGGCGATACGGTCGGCCTCGTCGGCCGGGCAGCCGCGCCGTTGGAAGATGGTGTCGACGAGACGGGTGAGCGGGTCGGCGTGAATGAGCACGGGATCGAACCTCCTGAAGCGGAATGCACGCTGCGCTGATAGCACGTCGGTGAAACCGGCTCTAGGGAGCGCGAAACTTCCCGCATCGGTGGCCGGGCTCTGGTAAGTGGTTCGCTGTTTTGGCAATATCCCGTCCCAGGTGCCATAGGGGGCACCCCGACAATTTGGTGGCCGATGGGTAGCGGGTACGAGATCACGATGATCGCGGACGATGGCGTCATGGCGATTACGTGGCAGGGTGAAGTGGAAATCGGGTTGTGGCGGACGTTCGTCTCCGACCTGGTCGATGACCCGCGCATCCGCCCGGGGCTCGGTCGGCTGCATGATTTCCGTGCCGTGAAGGTCGATTTCAACCAGGACACGGTACGCCAGATGGCCGCCGTCATCGATGCCAACGACGACAAGCTCGGCCGGCGGCGTGTCGCCCTCCTGGTCGGGGGTGATGTCGATTTCGGCGTCATGCGGATGCTGGCCTCGATGTCGGATCCGCAAGGCTCGGACATGCGGGTCTTCCGGGACGGTGTGGCCGCGCTCGCCTGGGTCGGTGCGCCCGACGACAGCGTCCTTCCGGCGGATGGAGGGGGCGAAGGCCGATGAGCGACAATGCGGAAATCGACACGCTTCGGACCCCGAGCTTCGCCCTGCATGGCCGCACGGCCCTGGTGACCGGAGCGGGCCGTGGCCTCGGTGCCGGGGCGGCGATCGCGCTCGCCGAAGCCGGCGCCGACCTGGTGCTGATGAGCCGGACGGAGAGCGAGCTGGACCGGGTCGCGGAACGGGTTCGGGCGGAGGGCCGCGAGGCGCGGGTCGCGGTCTGCGACGTCACCGACACGGCCCGGCTGGAGGCGACGATCGCCGGGCTCGACGCCCTCGACATCGTGGTCAACAACGCGGGCATCAACTTTCCAATGCCGATGCTCGAACTGCCGGTCGAGAAGCTCGACCAGATGCTGAACCTCAATCTCCGCGCCTGCCTGATGGTCGCCCGCTTTTCCGTCGAGCGGATGCTGCGCGAGGAGAACCGCAAGGCGCGGGGCGGTGCCATCATCAACATGAGCTCGCAGATGGGCCATGTCGGCGCGCCCACCCGGGTGGTCTATTGCGCCACCAAGCACGGGCTCGAAGGCATGACCAAGGCCCTGGCGCTGGAGCTTGCGGAAAGCGGCATTCGGGTGAACTCCCTCGGCCCGACGTTCTTTGAAACTCCGCTCGCCCGGCCGATGCTGGCGGACCCGCAGTTTCGCACCGACGTGCTCGACCGTATCGCGCTTGGCCGGCTCGGCAAGACCGAGGACCTGATGGGCGCGATCGTCTTTTTGGCCTCGCCCGCCGCCGCGATGATCACCGGGACCAGCCTGCTGGTCGACGGCGGCTGGACCGCGCGCTGACGCGGGCTATTCCCGACGGACCCGGGTCACGTGGCCCATCTTCCGCCCCGGCCGCACCTCCGCCTTGCCGTAGAGATGGACATGGGCGCCGGGCTCGGCCAGCAGGGCGGGGACCGTCGCGACGTCGTCACCGATCAGGTTGGTCATTTCGGCCCGGCCCAGCGAGGTCGTCGGGCCGAGCGGCAGGCCGGTGACCGCGCGGACATGTTGCTCGAACTGCGAGGTTTCCGCGCCCTCGATCGTCCAATGGCCGGAGTTGTGGACCCGGGGGGCGATCTCGTTCAACAGCAAGCCGCCGTCGGCGAGATGGAACAGCTCGATCCCCATGACACCCACATAGTCGAGGCCGTCCAGCAGCAAACCGGCGATCTCCCGCGCCCGGACCGCCACTTCGGGCGCCAAAGCCGCCGGTGCCGTCGAGGTGTGCAGGATGTGGTGGCGATGCACGTTCTCGACCGGATCGTAGCAGGCGATTCCGCCCTTGCTGTCGCGCGCGGCGATGACGGAAATTTCCCGTTCGAAACGGACCAACCCTTCGAGCAGGGCCGGCGCCCTGCCGATGTCGTGCCAGGCAGCCTCGGCCGCCGCCGGTTCCGCGGCTTCGATCCGGGTCTGACCCTTGCCGTCATAGCCGAACCGCCGGGTTTTCAGGATCGCCGGCGTGCCGATCTCCGCCAGTGCCGTGACCAGGTCGCCGGGACCGTCGACCGGGACGAAGGGCGCGGTCGGAATGGCGAGGTCCCTGGCGAAGCGTTTCTCCAGCAGCCGGTCCTGTGCCGTTTCGAGTGCCGCGGCGCCCGGCTGCACCGGTACTCGTTCGGCCAGATGACGCACGGTGTCGGCGGGCACGTTTTCGAATTCGTAGGTGACGACGTCGACGGTCGCGGCAAAGGCGTCGAGCGCGGCCAGATCGTCATAGGCGGCAACGGTCTCGGCCGTGGCCACCTGGGCCGCGGGTCCGCCCGGCGTCGGGTCCAGCACGTGGGTGGCGACGCCGAGATTGGCCCCGGCGAGTGCCAGCATGCGGCCGAGCTGGCCGCCGCCGAGGATCCCCAGCCTCATGCCGGGTCGACCGGCATGAGCGGCACGGACTCCGTCAAGCGGTCCCGCCAGGCGGCCAGCGCGCGCGCGACCGCATCGTCCGACAAGGCGACGATCTGGGCGGCGAGTAGCCCGGCGTTGGTCGCACCGGCCCGTCCGATGGCGAGCGTCGCGACCGGCACGCCGCCCGGCATCTGGACGATGGACAGCAGGCTGTCGAGGCCGGAGAGGGCCTTGCTCTCGACGGGGACCCCCAATACGGGCAGGCGGGTCATCGAGGCGGCCATGCCCGGCAGATGGGCGGCACCCCCGGCCCCGGCGATGATGACCTGGAGACCGCGGTCCGCCGCACGCCGCGCATAGTCGTAAAGCCGGTCGGGCGTGCGGTGGGCGGAGACGACGCGTGTCTCGCGCGCCACCCCCAGCTCGTCGAGGATCTCGACGGCGTGACGCATGGTCTCCCAGTCCGAGCGACTGCCCATGATGACGCCGACCAGGGGTGTCGAACTCTCCATGCCTTCCTCCCGAAAAAAGGGGGCCGACTATAGAGGATCGATGGGGAGATCGGAACGGGGACGGCACCGGCGGCCGGGGTCGTCGAATCATATTCGCGTGCCCGAGAAGATTTGGTAATCTTTTTGGGTGTTATACCAATCGACAATGATCAGAACCCGATGGCCCATGATCTTCGTCCGATGGATTTGATTCTGTCCGGCTGTGCGATGAGGTTGTTCCAGGCCTTGCAGCAATGATCGGTGATGTCGTCCTGGTCTTCGAAGACGATGTCGGAGAGCCAGTTGTTTCGGATGTACTGCCAGACGTTCTCGGCAGGATTGAGTTCGGGCGATCTCGGCGGCAGCGGCAGGAGGGTTATGTTGGCCGGGACGTCGAGCCGTTTCGTGGTGTGCCAGCCGGCCCGGTCGAGCAGCATCAAGGCATGGGCTCCGGGTTGAACCTGGACGGAGATTTCCTCCAGATGCTGCTGCATGGCGGCGGTGTTGCAGCGTTGCTGGACGATGGCGGCGCCGGTGCCGCGCTCGGGGCAGATGGCGCCGAAGATATAGGCCGACTTGGTGCGCTGATCGTGCGGGGTGCGTGGCCGTGTGCCGCGCCGGGCCCAGCGCCGGGCATGCTTGTTCTTCTGTCCGACGCGGGTTTCATCCTGCCACCAGATCTCTATCCCGGTGCCGTCGGGGAGTGCTTTGCGAGCCCGCGCGACCAGCTCGGGGAATTTTTTTTGAAGTCCTCGATCACCCCCGGCTCCTGGGCGTGATGGCGCGGCCGCATCGTCATCCTGGCGAAGCCCATCGCCTTCAGCTCCCGGCTCACCGTCCGCTGGTCGAGCGTGATCGCGAAGCTCTCGCCGATCCAGTCGACCAGATCCGCTAGCCGCCAGCGCATGACGCCGTCGCGCGCCGGATCCGGTCCCGCTTCCACCCGGGCCGCCAAGGCGTCCCGTTGCGCCGGGTCCAGTTTCTTCGCCGCGCCCGGCGCCTTGCGGTCGATCAGGCCGGCCGGGCCCTCCGCGTTGAAACGCAGCACCCAGTCACGGATCACCTGAAGGCCGACGTCCCCCGTCCGCGCGGCCTCCGTCCGACTCCCGCCCTCGTAGATCACAGCAAGCGAAAGCAAGCGCCGGATCTGTTTAGCATCCCTCGATCCCTTGGCCAGACGTCGCAACGCCGCCGCATCGAAATCCTCGCGCAAGGCAATACCCCGACCCATGGTGATCCCCCTCTTCCGAATCACCACAATTGAGTCAGAAATCAGCCAGCAAGGGAATCCAACCGCGAGTTGACATCAATGTCGACTGGTATTACATGCGGGGGGCGCGATGTAAGGCGCCCTGGTACGAGTGGATTGGCCATGAAGATCGGCGACGACAAACCGATTTCCCGTGCCCCGGCGCCGCGCGCGGCCGGGCGGGACGCGGCGCGTGCCTACCGCGCGGCGGAGGCCGTGGCGCCGGCGGGCCCGAGCGACAGCGCCACCATTCTCGGCATTCCCGAGGCCGAGCTGACGCCGAAGGTACGCGAAGCGATCATGGGGCTGATGCACGAGGTGGAAACACTTCGCCGCGAGCTGGACCGCACGCACGAGCGGTTGAACCAGATGGAGAAGCTGGCCGACCTCGACACCTTGGCGCCGATCGCCAACCGGCGGGCCTTCGTCCGCGAGCTGACCCGTGCCATATCCTTTGCCGAGCGCTATCAAAATCCGTCCAGCCTGATTTACTTCGATTTGAATGGCTTCAAGGCCATCAACGACAATCACGGTCACGCCGCCGGCGACAAGGCACTGCTGCACGTCGCCGGAATCCTGCTGGAACGGGTGCGGGAATCGGATGTGGTCGGCCGCCTGGGCGGCGATGAATTCGGTGTCATTCTCGCCCAAACGGACGATCGCGGCGCACGGGAAAAGGCCATGCAGCTGGCTCAGGCGATCGAGGAACAGCCGATCGACTGGGAAGGCAAGGCTCTGCCGATCCAGCTCGCCTACGGCATCACGACATTCCGCGGCGGAGAGTCCGTCACCGATACCCTGGCCGCCGCGGACCGGGAGATGTACGAACGCAAGGCCGACATGAAGGCCGGCCGCTAGCCCGCATTTCTCCCACCCTCCACGGCCTCAACGGTGCTGTCGGCCCGACAGGGCAGGAGCGGCGCGCCGTTCGATGTGGTTCATCGTACAAGCGGTGCGACGCACGCTTGATCGGGACGACAGCACCGCCCGAAGGGTCGACCTGGGCTGGCCGCTCGGCGAGGCGCGGTCCCTCGACGTAGCCCCGCTACGCCTTTGGGCCCGCACCTCGCCGAATCGACTCGGCCCAGGTCGATTGAGGCCATGGAGGGTGTGAGAAATACGGGCTAGGTGAAAATCGTCGGGCGTTCGGCCCGGTCGGGCCACGCCCCGTCAGGGGCGCGGCGGTGCCGTTATTCCGGCCGTTCGACGATGACGCGTCCCCGTCCGCGGCGAAGGATGTAGCCCCCACGCGGAATGGCGAGGCGGCCGTCGTCGATCAGTCCTTGCAGCGCCTCCTGGATCATCTCGGCGTTACGATCGACCACCATCGACGAGGGCGCCGGTTTATTCGCCAGCCATTCGGCGAATGCCTGGTCTGCAATTTCATCGCCCACGGATTTTCTCAGAGCATTGAGTTTTCTTATTTCCATGCGCGTAAGCGTACTCTCGTCGACGCGTTTACCTTTAGCCATGCCGATCACCAACTATCCTGTGTTTCAGAGACATCACCCGTCGATGTCACCGCTGGAAATAGACTGATTTGCTATTCAGTCAAGAAAGTCTTCGAAATAAATGTCGGGATTATGAAAATTATGCCAATGCTTATGTTGTTGGAGTTCGCGGTCCGAACGATGAGATTAATATTGGTTAACGATATGGTGAGCAACGGAATGGCCTTCTTGTGGGTAATACCGAGTTGATCGATAAAGTTGCCAATTGCCTCCCGGAACCTTGATGCTTGATTGTGATTAACCTCATGCACTGCGAACCGGCATGACCTGGATCTACCGGGAGCGTGGCTAGGGTGACGAATACGAGCTAGGATCCCTCCGGCGTCGGGGTTCGGCCCGAACGCGGGATGGACGAGCCATGGGGCGTCCAGCGGGAGAGACGGACAATGCGGGATGTATCCGCCTTCGGCGCAAAGGAAGCGCTCGTCGTCGAGGACTCCGAGTTTTCCGCAAAGATGCTGGAGCGGATTTTGAGCGTCGTCGGCTTTCGTCAAGTGACGGTGGCGCGCAACGGCGCTGAGGCTTTGGCGCTGCTGGCGGAGGTGCCGGGGCGGTTCGACGTCCTGGTAACCGACCTGGTGATGCCGGAAATGAACGGCTACGAACTCGCATCCTCGGTGCGCGGCAACGAGGATGCGCAGATCAGCAACCTGCCGATTCTGGTGATCACCGCCTCGGACACGGACACCGCGCAGGGGCAGGCGGCGCCGTTGCCCCGTATCGATGGTTTCGTGCGTAAGCCGGCCACGGTCGGTGCCGTCTACGAGGCCCTGGTCCCCATGCTGCAGGCCTGAAGAAGATCGAGGACCATCATGTCGCTTGCCGAGGAACAACGAATTATCCAGCACATGGCGCGGGAGTTCGCGGAGAGTGAACTTCGACCCCATGCCCGCGAGTGGGATCGCGAGGGCCGGATCCCGCCGGACGTGTTGGCGCGTATGGGTGAACTCGGCCTGATGGGGGTCTGTGTCGACGAGGCCTGGGGCGGCGCGGGTGCCGACTTCATGTCCTATATCCTGGCGCTCGAGGAAATCGCCGCGGGCGAGGGCGGGTGTTCCACGGTGATGAGCGTCAACAATTCACCGGTTTGCGCGGCGCTGGAAAAATACGGTTCGGAAGAACAGAAGGCGCGCTTTCTCACACCGCTCGCCCGGGGCGACGTCATCGGCTGTTTCCTGTTGAGCGAGCCGCAAGCGGGCTCGGACGCATCCAACCTGCGTACCCGTGCCGTTGCGGACGGCAATCACTGGGTCATCACCGGCAGCAAGCAATTCATCACCTCGGGTAGCATCGCCAAGCTGGCGATGATCTTCGCCGTCAGCGATCCAGATGCCGGAAAGCGCGGCATTTCCTGTTTTCTGAGCCCCCTGCCGGCCGAGGGCTATACGGTCGCGGCGCTCGAGGACAAACTCGGCCAGCGCAGTTCCGATACCTGTCATATCGTGCTCGACGGCCTGCGGGTCAGTGCTGACGACATGCTGGGCGCGCCCGGGGAAGGCTATAAAATCGCGCTCGCCAATCTCTCGACCGGGCGTATCGGCATCGCCGCGCAGGCGATCGGCATGGCGCGGGCCGCCTGGTCCCAGGCGCACGCCTACGCCCAGGAGCGCGAGTCCTTCGGGCGCAAGATCATCGAGCACCAGGCGGTGGAATTCCGCCTCGCCGAGATGGCGACGGAGATCGAGGCGGCGCGCCAGCTGACGCATCATGCCGCCCGGTTGCTGGACGCGGGCGAATCGAGCTTGAAGCAGGCCTCGATGGCCAAGCTGTTCGCCTCGGAAATGGCGGAGCGGGTCTGCTCGGCGGCGATCCAGACCTTGGGCGGCTACGGTTATCTCGCCGACTATGGGGTGGAGCGGATCTACCGCGACGTCCGCGTGACGCAGATCTACGAAGGCACCAGCGACGTGCAGAAACTGGTGATCGGCCGGGCGTTGCGGGCCGAAGGGTGAGGCCATGGAACAGGCCATCACATTCGACAGCGACGGTGTGGAAATCGCCGGCATTCTCTATTCGCCGGACCGTCCAGCCGCGGCCGGCCATCCCGGCGTCGTCCTCTGCCAGGGCATGATCGGCGTCAAGGAATTCTTCTGGTTTCCCCACATCGGCCGGCGCCTCGCCGAGCTCGGCCATGTCGCGCTGATCTGGGATTTTCGCGGCGTCGGCGAGAGCGGTGGCGAGCCGGGCCGTCTCTATCCGCTGGAACAGGCCAACGACATTCGCAACGCGCTGACCTTCCTGGAAACCCGGGCGGAGGTCGACGCCGACCGCCTCGCCCTCGTCGGTTTCAGCTTCGGCGCCGGCATGGTGCCCTATGTCGCCGGCATCGACGAACGGGTACGGGCGGCGGTCAGCGTCGTCGGCTGGGGCGACGGGCGGCGCTGGATGCGCAGCGTGCGCCGCCAGGGCGAATGGCTCGACCTGCTGGCCCGCATCGCGGAGGATCGCAAGGCCCGGGTCGGTGGCGCGCCCTCAGCCTTGATGGGCCCGATGGGCGGCATCCTGGTCGGCGATCCCAAGACCGCCGCCGCGCGCGGCGACATCGTCAAGGACATTCCGCACATGGACCGACCGGTGGCGACGGACTATTCGCTGGCGACGGCGGAGAAGTTGATCGAGTTTCGCCCCGTCGAGGTCGTCGCGCGGATCAGCCCGCGCGCCATCCTCTTCATCGCCGCCGAATTGGATGCGGTGACGCCGGCCGACGACGTCGTCGACATGTACGACGCGGCCCGCGCACCGAAGGACCTCTGGCTGATCCCCGGCGCCGGCCATTACGACGTCTATCTGCCGGACCTGCGTGATGCGATCTTCGAGCGGACCGTCGCCTGGCTGGCCGAGCACATGCCGGCCTAGCCGCGGTTCTCCATCCCGAAGACGAGGTCGTAACGGCCGGTGACGATGTCGCCGGCACCGCGCGCCCGCAAACCCGCCTCGAGGTCGGCGGCGGCGAGCGCGGGGGCGAGCCACTCGGCGCCGATACCCTCGACGATGATTCCCCAGGGCGCCCAGGCGTTGCCGCCGGTCTCGCCACGCATGCGGGCTTCGGTCGTGTCGGGCATGCTCTGTTCCGCGTCGGCCTCCAGCAGGCGTGTGCGGCAGATGCCGGACGCCTGGGCGAGGGCCGGCAAAGCCTCCTCCGCCAGCCAATCCCGGGCGTCCTCGCCGGCGCCATAGCGGATGGTGGCGATCGCGCCGCCGTATTGCGCGCCCCAGGTCTCCCGGACATGGAACACCGTACGCACGGTATTGCGGAAGTGCGGCATGATCCGGTTGGTCCAATCCGTCGGGTTGTTCAGCCGTTCCCGGTAGGCCTCGCTGGCGAAGACCTCGACGCCCGTCGCCTCGTAGAGTGCCAGGAACCGATTGGCTTGCGCCCCGGGTGCCGTATAGCGCCGGCCGGAGAGAAAGCCCGGCAGGGTCACTCGTTCGGGCACGTGCTCGCGAAAATACCAGTCCTGGAATTCGCTTTCCGCCTCGGCCGTGATGTCGACCCAGGCGGCCATCAATGCGTTCGCCATCACCACGCCTCCATCTTCCTTGCCGGGCGACGGTATCGGGTCGGACGGGGCGGCGCAAACGAGGGCGCGTCGGCGCGTTTGTTCCGTTGCCGCCGCCGTTCTAGTCTTTTGGTGCGGGGAGGGGGCCGGCATGGCTGGACGCGAGCGGAAGCTGACAACGATCGTGGCGATCGATGTTGCCGGATACAGCCGGTTGATGCACGACGACGAGACGGGAACATTGGATGGCCTGAACCAGGTCCGCGCCACCCTGGACACGCTCGCCCTCACGCATTCCGGGCGGTTGTTCGGCTCGGCCGGAGATGGCTTTCTGCTCGAGTTCCCGAGTGTCGTCGAGGCCGTCGGTTTCGCGCTCCGCGCACAAACGCGCAACCAGGAGCACCAGGCCGGGTCGTCCGAGGATCGGCGTCTGCTTCTGCGCATGGGCATCAATATCGGCGACGTGCTCGTCGAGGACGAGCAGTTGTTCGGAGATGGCGTCAATATCGCCTCGCGCCTCGAGGGGTTGGCCGAGCCGGGCGGTATCTGTCTCAGTCGTGCCGCGCGCGATCAGGTCCGTGATCGCCTCGACCTGGAGTTCGACGATCTCGGCGACGTCGAGGTCAAGAATATTGCCCGTCCGGTTCGCGCGTTTCATGTCCGGGCGGCGCCCGACGTCATCGCGGACCTGGCGCCGAGGGCTCCCGGCCATGTCGTGACACCGCCTCGACGGCTGCCGGTCCGGGTGCTGCTTGCCGTTGCCCTGTTGATTTTCGCCGCGGCGGCGATCGGGTTCTGGTGGACGGAACGACCCGACTTCGAGCCCCCGGATCCGTCCAAGTTTGCGTTTGCACTGCCCGAGAAGCCGTCGATCGTCGTTCTCCCGTTCGAAGATCTCTCCCGGGAAAAGGGTCAGGCCTACTTGGCGAACGGACTGACGGAGAACATCACATCGGTGCTGGCGGCGACGCCGGACATCTTCGTGATCTCCCGGGCCGCGACGCCGTCGGCAAAAGGGACGACAGCGGAAATCCGGGAGGCAGCGGAACGCTATGGCGTTAGATATGTCCTGACGGGAAGCGTGCAACGCGAGGAGGATCGGCTGCGGGTTTCCGTCCAGCTTGCGGATACGCAGAACCGCCGTCATTTGTGGGCCGAGCGTTACGACCGCGAGCTTCGCGATCTGATGGTCCTTCAAGATGAAATCGCCGACAAGGTCCTGACCGCGATGCAGGTCCGGTTGAGCCTGGGAAAGAGTGCCGCGACCTGGCGTGAGCAAGTCGGCACCCTGGACAACTATCTCTTGTTCCTCCGTTGCCGGGAAGAATTCCAGAAGTTCTCCAAACAGGGCCATGCGGATGCTAAAGCCAGCTGCGGCGAGCTCTATTCCCGGCTGCCCGATGTCGCTATCGCCAACGACATGATGGCCTACCTGCTCTGGCAGCGTGTCCAATTCGGGCTCAGCAGCGATGCCCGCGGCGACATGGCAAAGTCGCGTGAGTTCGCCGAGCGGGCATTGTCGCTGGGCGGAGATCGTCGCCCAGCGACGCTGGTCCTGCTCGCGCAACTCGACGTGTACACGGGCAAGCATGATTCGGCGATCGCCCATATCGACCGGGCCCTGGAACTCGCGCCCAATCACTCCACGGCTTACACCGTGGGCGGTTTTGTCAAACACGCAAGCGGTCAGGCGGCGGAGGGTGCCGCCCTGCTGAGGTTCGGCATGCGGATACAGCCTGTCTATCCGACCTTCGTCCCCCGGAACCTATCCTTTGCCCTGCTGGAAATGGGCGATTACGCGCAGGCGATGGACGTGGCCAAGGGTGTACTGCCGAGAGTGGCCGACAATCCACGAAACAAGGCGATTGTGCTGCGTCTCCTGGCCGCGGCGGCTGTGTTGGCTGGCGACGAGGACGCGGGGCGCCGCCACATGGACGAAATGCGGCGGATCGACCCGAAATTGACCGTTCAGGGTCAACGAAAACGCGCTTATTTCATGAAGAATCAAGACTTCGTCGAACGCTACGTCGGGGCTCTCCGTCGCGCCGGCCTGCCCGAGGCGCCGGAAGTCGAAAAATAGGACGACGGTGCTGGGCGCGATGTCCGCCCCGCCATGACAGCGTGCGACGCCCGGCCTAAGATCGCTGCGCACGACGGCGGACAAGGGAGGACACGCGCCATGGGCCCGGAACTGGTCGACTATCTGCTTTACGAGAAGGAGGAGATCGGCATCCTCTGGATCAAGTTCAACCGGCCGGAAAAGATGAACGCGCTCTATGGTACGGCCGAGGCCATGGGCACGGTCGCCAAGGTCGGCGAGTACATGCGGGCGGGCGATGATGATCCCGACGTCAGGGTCATGGTACTGACCGGTGTCGGGCGCGGCTTCTGCTCCGGCGCCGATCTCAAGAGCCGGCCGAGCGAGGACGAGATCGGCCCCAACGTCGACGGCGCGCGCGGTGCGCACGAGGGGCCGGACGCCATGCGGCAGCACTTCTTTCATGGCTTCACCAAGCTGCACCGCGATATCTCCCAGGTCCGCAAGCCGACCATCGCCATGATCAACGGCGCCGCCGTCGGCTCGGGCATGGACATGGCGCTGCATTGCGACATCCGCCTCGGCTGCGAGAACACCCGCTTCATCGGCTATCAGCAGGCCGGCCAGATCATCGAGAACGGCGGTTCCTACTATCTGCCGAAGATGGTCGGCCTCGGCCGCGCGCTGGAGTTCGCCTATACCGGCGCGCTGGACGCCGAGCGGGCCTATGCGTGGGGCATGCTGAACCATCTGGTCGCCGCGGAAGACCTGGAAACGACGACGCGCGAGCTCTGTGGCCGCATCATCGCCCAGCCGCCGCTGGTGCAATGGGTCTCCAAACGGATCATGCGCCAGGCCCTCGACAGTTCGATGGAGACGACGACGGTACTGACCTCGAACGCCGGCGGCATCCTGCAAAGCTCGGAAGACGCGACGGAAGCCCGCCGCGCCTTCGTCGAGAAGCGCAAGCCGGAATTCAAGGGCGTGTGAGGACAAACGGAGGAGGAGCATCGTCATGCGCATGGCGGGCAAGAAGGGCATGGTCACGGCGGCGGCCTCGGGCATCACGGGGTCGCCCTTCTCGCCTGTGTATTCGGCGGCCAAGCACGGTGTCGTCGGCTTCGTCCGCGCGCTCGCCAAGCGCCACGGCCCTGAAGGGATCCGGGCCAACGTGGTCTGCCCGGGGACGACGGACACGCCGATGCTGCGCGTCTTCCTGGCCCGACCCGACCAGCAGTCGACGCACGGCATGGACCCTGAGGAACTGGTGGCCAAGCGGGCCGGGCAGAACGCGCTCGGCCGACCCGCCCGGCCGGAGGAGATCGCCAACGCGGCTCTTTTCCTGCTCTCGGACGAGGCCTCCTTCATCACCGGCACGGCGCTTCCCGTCGACGGCGGCAATACCGCATGACGCCGCTTGCCGACATTCGCGTCCTCTCGGTGACCGTCTTCCTGGCCGGTCCCTTCCTCTCCATGAGCCTGGCTCGCTTCGGCGCCGAGGTGATCAAGGTGGAGATGCCGGGGACCGGCGATCCGATCCGGGGCATCGGGCCCTTCACCGGGCCGAACGGCATCACGGCGGAGCGGGAAAGCGACGAGGATCTCTCCGTCCGTTTCCTCAAACGCTCCGAAGGGGTGAAGAGCGTCACCCTGAACCTGAAGGACGACGAAGGCCGGGCCATGTTCCTGGAACTGGCGAAGCAGGCCGACGTGGTGATCGAGAATCTCTCGCCCGGTTCCCTGACCCGCCTCGGCCTCGGCTATGACGAGGTGGCGGCGGTCAATCCGAAAATCATCTATTGCTCCATCGCCGGCTACGGCCAGAGCGGGCCCTACAAGGACCTGCCCGCGCACGACCACCAGATCCAGGCGATGAGCGGCATCATGGACATGAACGGGGCCGCCGACGGCCCGCCGACGCGGCTCGGCGTCTTCGTCGGAGATCTGGTAACGCCGCTTTATGCCGCCTATTCGATCCTGGGCGCGCTGCGCCACCGGGACGCCACGGGGGAAGGACAGTATCTCGACGCCTCCATGATCGACACGCTGGCGACCTTGATGTTCATGGAGCCGTTGGAACACGTGCTGCACGAGGGCCTGCCGGTCAGGGCCGGCAACGATGCCCGCAACAACGTCACCGGCCTTTACCGGTTGACGGACGGCGACGTCATCATCACGGCGGGCAGTGCCGGGCGCTGGGAAAAGCTGTGCCGCGCCCTCGGCCTCGACCAGCTGCTGGAGGATCCGCGTTATGCCGGGACCGAGGGGCGCCAGGCCCATGTCGTCGAACTCCGCGCCGAGGTCCAGGCAAAGCTCGGCCAATATGGTTGCGCGGAGGGTATCGCCCTGCTGGAGGGCGTCGGCGTGCCGATCGCCCGGGTCCGTACCCTGCCGGAGGTGATCGAAGATCGCCATTTCTGGGATCGCGGCACCTTGAAGCCGATGCGCCGCCACGGTTCGCCCGAGCCGGTCGAACGGAGTATCATCCCTGGCTTTCCGGTAACCTTTTCCGGCGGCGACCTGCCGGCGCTGGAAGGCGGCGCGCCGCTCGGCGAGCACAACGACGATATCTACGGCCGCTTGCTCGGCCTCGATCCGGCCGCGCTCGCAGAGTTGAAGCGCAAGGGCGTCATCTGAGGGAGAAGGCTCCATGAGCGATCTCGGCGATATCCTGAAGCCGCAGGATGCGGTGCGCCTGGCGACCGGCTATGTCTTTACCGAAGGGCCGCTCTGGCATCCGGGCGGCTTTTACTATTTCAACGATATCCGCCCGGGCGCGCTCTATCGGATGGTGCCGGGCGAGACGCCGGCGCTGATCCGCCGTACCGACAACGCCAACGGCATGACCTTCGACCTCGAAGGCCGGCAGATCCATTGCGAGGGGTTCGGCCGCCGGGTCACCCGGACCGGCGCCGACGGCGTGGTCGAAACCCTGGTCGACCGCTTCGAGGGTCGCCGCTTCAACCGGCCGAACGACGTGATCTGCCGCAGCGACGGCAGCCTCTATTTCACCGACCCCTCCTACCGGGTGCCGTTCGCGGAACGGGAACAGCCGGGGCCGGAGGGGGTCGACGACGTCTGGGGTGGCGCCCGGGTCTACCGGGTCTTTCCCGATGGTCGCATCGAGATCGTCTTCGAGTGCGAATATCCCAACGGCCTCGCTTTCTCGCCCGACGAGCGCACGCTCTATGTCGCCAACACCCGGCTGACGAAATACATCCATGCCGTCGATCTCGATGCCGAGGGCTGCATGACCGGCCGGCGGATCTTCGCCGACCTCAGCGCCGGCGACGCGCCGGGCATTCCCGACGGCATGAAGGTCGACGAGGAAGGCCGGGTCTACTGCACCGGCCCCGGAGGCATCTGGGTGCACGAGCCGGACGGCCGGCATATCGGCATCATCGAGCTGCCGGAAATGGCGGTGAACTTCTGCTTCGGCGGCGAGGACTTGAAGACGCTTTTCGTCTGCGCGGTGACCTCGGTCTATACGCTCAGGCTCGAGACGGCGGGCGATCCGCTTCCCTGGTATCGTGTACGTGACACGGCGGATTGAGATTGATCTGAAGCGCCCGGCCACCCACGCCCCCGGCCCAGCCACCCATGGTGTGTACCCTTGGGGTGGTTGGGCCGGGGGCGTGGGTGGCCGGGACTCAACTCGAAAGGACTGAAAAAATGGACGGCAACGGCACGGCTGCGGCACTCGACGGCATCAAGGTTCTGGATTTCACCCAGTTCGAGGCGGGTCCGTCCTGCACCCAGGCGCTGGCCTGGTTCGGCGCCGAGGTGGTGAAGGTGGAGGAGCCGACCCGCGGCGAGCCCGGGCGCTGGGGCTTCACCAACAAGCAGGGCGTCGATTCGCAATACTTCATCTTCTACAACACCAACAAGAAGAGCGTGACCTGCAACCTGAAGTCGCCCGAGGGCAAGGCGCTGATCGAGGACCTGGTGAAGCATGCCGACGTCGTCGTCGAGAACATGGCGCCCGGCACCTTCGCCCGCCTCGGCTTCGACTGGGCGCGGTTGCGCGAGCTGAACCCCCGGCTGATCTTCGCCCAGGTGAAGGGCTTCGCCGCCGACGGCCCGCACGGCGACTTCCTTGCCTTCGACATGATCGCCCAGGCGGCGGGCGGTACCTATGCCATCAACGGCATGCCAAACCAGCCGCCGGTCCGCCCCGGCCCGACCATCGGCGATACCGGCACGGGCATGCTGGCGGCGATGGGCATCCTCGCCGCGCTGTTCCAGCGCAACGTCACCGGCACGGGGCAGCATATCGAGCTCGCCATGCGCGACGCCATGGTCAACTACAGCCGTACCTCGATGAGCCGCCAGGCCGCGCTCGAGGATGACAGCCTGCTGCCCCGCATCGGTAACGAGGTCTTCGGCACGGCGCCCGGCGGCCTCTTTCCCTGCAAGCCCGGCGGCCTCGACGACTGGGCCTATGTCTATACGAGCCGCGGCAACGAGGAGCACTGGCGGCGCCTGTGCCGGGCGATCGGCCGCGAGGACCTGCTGGAGGACGAGCGGCTCGGCAACGGCGTGATGCGCTATGAGCACAAGGACATCGTCAACACGGCGATCAGCGATTGGACCAGCCAGCGCACCAAGCGCGAGGTGATGGACATCATCGGCGGCGCGGGCGTGCCCTGCGGTGCGGTGCTGAACATGAAGGAACAGCTGGAGGACGCGGATCTGCATGCCCGCGGCATCATGGCGACGATCGATCATCCCCAGCGCGGCGAGATGACCGTGCCGGCCTGGCCGATCAAGATGTCGGAAAGCCAGGTGCCGATCCGTTCGGCACCGCTGCATGGCGGCGACAACGAAGAGATCTACGGCGACTGGCTCGGCCTGTCGGCCGACGAGGTGGCGCGGATGCGCACCGAGAACGTGATCTGAGGCGACGACGGATTTCCGGAAAGGAAACGACATGACCAAAATCTGGGGCCGCAACGACGGCTCGAACGTCATCAAGGTAATGTGGTGCGTCGGCGAACTCGCCATCGCGCACGATCGGATCGACTGGGGCGGCGGCTTCGGCGGCAACGACGATCCCGAATACCGGGCCAAGAACCCGAACGGCCGCCTGCCGACCCTGGAAGAGGCCGACGGTTTCACGCTCTGGGAATCAGGCGCGATCATCCGCTATCTCTGCGCCAAACACGCGGCCGGCACGCTCTATCCGGAAGATCCGCGGGCGCGGGCGGCGGCGGACAAGTGGATGGATTGGAGCTCGCTCAACTTCGCCGGCTTCAACGCGGCCTACCTCGACTATTACTTCCGGCTTTCGGAGGCCGAACGGGACCCGGAGGCGATTCCGCGCACCGTTGCCGCGCTCCGCCCCCAGCTGGAGATCCTGGAGGCCCATTTGGGCGAGAACGACTACCTCGGCGGTTCGGACCTGACGATCGCCGATTTTCCGGCCGGCTCCCTGATCGACCGCTGGATCCGCTGGACCCCGAACCGGCCGGGCTATGCCAACGTCGAGGCCTATTACGATCGTCTCGCCGCCCGCCCGGCCTACCAGGCGCATGTCATCCAACCGAACGATGCCCGCACCGCCCAGGCCCAGGCGAGCTGGAGTTAATCGGGGTTAGATTCCCTCCTCGCGGAAGGGGCGGGCCAACAGGCGTTCGATCTCGCCGGCGAGATCGGCGCCCTCGTTGCAAATGCGGTGCACGGCCTGGGTGATCGGCATATCGAGGCCGAGCGTGTCGGCCCGCGCCGCCAGTGCCGCCGCGGTCGCCACACCCTCGGTGACGGCCCGGCGGGGCCCGAGGATCTCGTCGATGGTACGGCCCCGGCCGAGCGCGATGCCGAGGGACATGTTGCGTGACTTCTCGCTTCCACAGGTGAGCGCCAGGTCGCCCAGGCCGGCGAGCCCCATCAGGGTTTCGGCGCGCCCGCCCGCGGCCAGTGCGTACCGCATGATCTCCGCCAGGCCCCGGGTCATCAGGGCGGCACGAGCGTTCTCGCCGAGGCCGGCGCCGGCGACGATGCCGCAGGCGATCGCGACGACGTTCTTGACCGCGCCGCCGATCTCGGTGCCGGTAACGTCGTCCGTCAGGTAGGGCCGGAAGTGCGGCAGGCCGATAGCGTCGCGAATGGCGCCGCCCTGTTCCCCGTCCGTGCAGGCGAGGGTGACGGCGGCGGGCAGCCCGCGCGCCAGCTCGTCCGCAAAGGTCGGGCCGGACAGGATGGCGATTCCGCGGCCGGGTAGCGCCTCGGCGACGACCCGGCTCATCGGCCGGCCCGAGGCCCGCTCGATCCCCTTGGCGGCGATCAGGACCGCGGCATCGGCGGCGATTTCGCCCGCCAGGCGCGCTGCGACCTCGCCCGTCGCCTGGGCGGGTGCGGCGAACAGCACGAGCTCACGCCCGGCCAGCACGGCGGGATCGGCACTCGCGTCGAGCCGCGGGTCGAGGTCGATTCCCGGCAGATAGACCTCGTTCCGTCGCGTCTCGACGATCGCCCGGGCGAGCTCGGCGTCCCGCGTCCAGAGCACGACATCGCGTCCCGCCGCCGCTAACAAAGTCGCCAGCGCCGTCCCGAAGGCACCTGCGCCGACAACGGCGATCGAGGTCATTCCTGCCATAGCACTACGCCTCCCATCCCGCCTTGTGCTGCATCCATGCGAATCTGCACGCTCCCTCTCATGCCGGCAGTCCGAGGCGACCCAGGACGTCGTCGACATGGGCCAGCAGCCCGGGGTCGTCATGCATGAAGAACTGCGGCAGATGACTTCGTCGGAACATCGGGGCGAAGCGCTGGAGTTCGGTCATAGCGGCCCGCGCCTCGTCGTGCCGGCCCAGGCATTCGAGGGCGTGGGCCCGGTAGATCCAGGTCATCTGAAAGCCGAGCCCGTGTTTCAGCAACCGCTCCGTGGCGGCGAGGCATTCGACGTGGCGCTCGAGGCACAGCAAGACGCGTGCATGGCCGTAGTGATACCAGCTCGGCGTCAACGGATTGAGGTCGATCGCCGCCTCGAAGTGCTGGACCGCCTCGTCGTAGCGCCCGGCGTGCATCAGCGTGAAGCCGTAGATGGCGCGCGTGTCGGCGTTGCCGGGATGCAGGGTAAGGCCCCGCCGGGCGATCTCGACGCCGTCCGCATGGCGGTTCAACGCCGCCGCGAGCATGGCGTTCAGGCTGATCGCCGCCGGCTCGCTCTCGTTGAGGACAAGCGCCTTGCGGGCGTAGGTGTCGGCCTCCTCGAAGTGGGCCATCGCCTCCGGTCCCAGCGACAATCGACCTTCGTACATGACCGTCCAGCCGACCAGCGCCCAGGCGGTCGCATAGTCCGGGTCGATATCGATGGCACGCCGGGCCAGTTCCCGCGCCTTCGAGGCGGCGGCGGCGTCGAACTTCAGCCACAGGTCCCAGGCGGTGACGCAGTTTCGCCAGGCCTCGACATTGTTGGTGCCGCGGGACAACATCAGGGCCCGTTCGCCGTCGGTCAGGCGAAGGCGCAGGTTGGTGACGATTTCCTTGACGATCTCGTCCTGGATCTCGAAGACGTCGTCCATTCGCCGGTCGTAGCGTTCGGCCCAGAGATGGGTGCCGTCGGCGGCGTCGATCAGCTGTGCCGTCACCCGGATACGGCTGCCGCCGCTCCGCACGCTGCCCTCCAGCACATAGCGCACGCCGAGTTCCGTCGCGACCCGGCCAAGATCCGTCGCGTCGCCCTTGTAGGCGAAGCTCGAATTTCGGGCGATGACCTTGAGCCGGGAAACCATCGAAAGCGCGGTGATGACATCCTCGGCGATGCCGTCGCAGAAGAATTCCTGTTCCGGGTCGCTCGACCTGTTGGCGAAGGGCAGCACGGCGATCGAGGGGATCTCGTCACGCGGCGCGACGGCCGGCATGGATCGCGCGGTTGTCTCCGGTGCCCAGCGCCAGACCCGGACGGGGCGCCGGATATTCTTCACCTCGTGCTCGCCATCGTCGCTGAAGACGGCATCGAGCTTGCCCCGGACCTGGTCGTGAACGGTGCCCGAGACGGCGATCCCGCCCGGTTCGGCCAATGCTTCCAGGCGGGCGGCGATGTTGACGCCCTCGCCCAGGATATCCTCGCCGTCGACGACGACGTCGCCGAGATTGATGCCGATACGGAACCGCATGCCGTCTGTCGTCGTCGCCATGGCCTTCTGGACCCCGAGCGCGCAGCCGACCGCGGCGACGGCGCTGGCGAACTCGAGCAGCATGCCGTCGCCCGTGGTCTTGACGATGCGCCCGCCGTTCGCGGCAATCGCCGGGTCGACATGGTCGCGCCGATGCGCCTTGAGGGTGCGGATCGTGCCCGCTTCGTCCGCCTCCATCAGCCCGGAATAGCCGACCACGTCCGCCATCATGATCGCCGCCAGACGGCGTTCCTCGCCGGCGCTCACACCGCCATCCCCGCGTCGGTCAGGACCCCGGCCAGCCGTTCCAGCATCTCCGGGTCGTTCAGCAGGAAGAATTGCGGCAGGTGGCCGACCCGCAGCATCGGTGCCAGCTGCGACGCGCGGGTCATCGCCTCGCGCGCCTCGGCGTCGCGGCCCTGGCATTGATAGATATAGGCACGGTAGAGCCAAGCCTGATGATGGTCCGGCTGGGCTTCCAACAGGCCGTCGATCGCTTGAAGGGATTCGTCCAGCCGGCCGAGGCAGAGCAGCGCGCGGGCATGGCCGTTGCGATACCAGACCGGCGGCAGCGGATTGAGCGCGAAGGCGGATGCGAAGTGCACCAGCGCCGCCTCGTAGCGTCCGCCATGCAGCAGGGCGAAGGCGAGAAAGCCGCGGGCATCCGCATTGCTCGGCAGGTGCGAGAGCGCTTCTTCGGCGATGGCCACGGCCTCGACGAAATTACCGTCCGAAAGCGCTACCATCGTGGCGATGCCGGCGGTGACGCTGTTGCGTGCGTCGAGCGCGATCGCCCGTTCGGCGCAGTCGCGCGCGGTCGCAAAACTTTCCCGCGACGTCTCCGCCACGGTCATCCGGCCCTCGAACCAGTGGGCGAAGGCCAGCGTCCCCCAGGCCGCCGCATAGTCGGGGTCGAGCGCGATGGCCCGCTCCGCGTGCTCGCGCGCCCGCAGGTGGCCGGAAGCGTTGTGCTTGATGTATTCGTCCATGGCACGCTGGCAGTGTTGCCAGGCCTCGATATTGTCGGTGCCGCGGGAGAGCATCAGGGCCTGCTCGCCGTCGGTCAGGCGGAGACGCAGGTTGGTGACGATTTCCTTGACGATCTCGTCCTGGATCTCGAAGACGTCGTCGAGGCGGCGATCATAATGCTCGGCCCAGAGGTGGCCGCCGTCGGTGGCGTCGATCAGCTGCGCGGTGACCCGGATGCGGCTCCCGCCGGTCCGCACACTGCCTTCCAGGACGTAGCGCACGCCCAATTCCTCGGCGACGCGGCGGATGTCGGGCGAGGTGCCCTTGTAGGCGAAGCTGGAATTGCGCGCGATGACCTTGAGGCGGGCGATCTTCGACAGCGCGGTGATCACGTCCTCGGCGATGCCGTCGCAGAAGAATTCCTGTTCGGGATCGGCCGACATGTTGGCGAACGGCAGCACGGCGATCGAGGGATCGTCGCCCGTTGCGCGGGCGCTCGGCTCGGCCCCGGGCGCCGTCGGGGCCTCCGCACTCCAGCGCCAGACCTGGACGGGGCGCTGGATGTTCTTCACCTGTTGCGCGCCGTCGTCCGTGAAGACCGCGTCCAGTTTGCCCTGGACCTGGTCGTGAACGGTCCCCGAGACGGCGATCCCGCCCGGATCGGCCAATGCTTCCAGGCGGGCGGCGACATTGACGCCTTCGCCCAGGATATCCTCGCCGTCGATGACGATGTCGCCGAGATTGACGCCGATGCGGAAGCGCATGTCGCCCGCCCTATCGGCCATCGCCCGCTGGATCCACAGCGCGCAGTCGACGGCGGCCACGGCGCTGGCGAATTCGACCAGCATGCCGTCGCCCGTGGTCTTGACGATGCGTCCGCCGTGCGCGTGGATCGCCGGGTCGACGATATCGCGCCGGATGGCCTTCAGGCGCCGGATCGTCCCCGCCTCGTCCACCTCCATCAGTCCGGAATAGCCGACGACGTCCACCGCCAGGATCGCCGCCAGCCGACGTTCCACACCCCCGCTCATGCCGGCAGCCCGGCCCGGCCCAGGGCGTCCGTGAAGTGGACCAGCAATTCGGGGTCGTCGTGCAGGACGAGATTTGGCAAATGTCCCAGGCGGAATAGGGGGGCCAGGCGCACAACCTCCGCCACGCAGGCTCGCGCATCGTTCGATCGGCCGAGGGATTCGAACGCGTAGGCGCGGTAGATCAACACCGTCTGATGACTGCCCTCGAGTTCCAGGGCCCGGTCGGTGGCGGCCAGCGCCGCCTCGTAGCGTTCGAGGCCGAGCAAGGCGCTCGCGTAGCCGCCGTGGTACCAGCTGGGCGTGATGGGGTTGAGGGAAATCGCCGCCTCGAAATGAAGCGCCGCGTCCTCGTAGCGCGCGGCCTGCGCCAGGGCCAAGGCGTAGTAGGCGCGCATATCGGCGTTGCCCGGATGATGGGCGAGGCCGCGCTCGGCAATGTCGACGCCGTCGCCATATCGCCCGAAAGCCACGGCCACCATGGCCTCGAGGCCGATGGCCATGGGCACCGTCGCATCCAGCGCAAGGGCCCGTTGCACATATCGGGCCGCCTGCTCGAACTTCTCCGTCGCCGCTGCGCCGAGCGATGTCCGTGCCTCGAACCAGAAGGACCATCCGGCCAGCGCATGGGCGACGGCATAGTCGGGATCCAGCGCGATCGCTCCCTCGGCCAACGCCCGGGCACGGAGGTTTGTCGCAACCTCGAATTTCAGGAAAAGGTCCCAGGCCGTGGCGCAGTTCTGCCAAGCCTCGACGTTGCGGGTGCCACGGGCGATCAACAGCGCGCCGTCGCCATCCGAGAGGCGGACGCGCAGGTTGGCGACGATTTCCTTGACGATCTCGTCCTGGATCGCGAAGACGTCGTCCATCCGCCGATCGTAGCGTTCGGCCCACAAGTGTGCGCCGTCCGTCGCGTCGATCAGCTGCGCCGTCACGCGGACACGACCGCCCCCGCTCCGCACGCTGCCCTCCAGCACGTGGCGCACGCCGAGGTCCTCGGCGACGCGGCGGATATCCGGCGATGTGCCCTTGTAGGCGAAGCTCGAATTGCGCGCGATGACCTTGAGGCGGGAGATCTTCGAGAGGGCGGTGATCACGTCCTCGGCGATGCCGTCGCAGAAGAACTCCTGTTCCGGATCGGCCGACATGTTGGCGAAGGGCAGCACGGCGATCGAGGGCGTCGCCGTTGTGGGCGCGTCCGCCACGGCGGGCTCCACCGCCAACATCTCCGGTTCCCAGCGCCAGATGTGGACCGGGCGGGCGATGTTCTTGACCTTGTGCATGCCACCGTCGGCCCAGGCGAGGTCGAGGCGGTCGCGGATCTGGCGGTGCGCGTCGTCCGAAATGGCGATGCCGCCGGGTGTGGCCAGGGCTTCGATACGGGCCGCGATGTTGACCCCATCGCCGAGCAGGTCCCCGCCCTCGGCGACGACGTCGCCGACATGAATGCCGACCCGGAACTCGATCCGCCGGTCCGCGTCGACGGCCCGGTTGCGTTCCGCCATGGCGTTCTGTGCGGCCGTGACGCACTTCACGGCGTCGACTGCGCTCGGGAATTCCAGCAGCAGGCTGTCGCCGGCGGTGTTGGCGATACGCCCGCCGTGGGTGTCGACGAGGCCGTCGATCAGCTCGCGCCGGTGCGCGCGCAAGGCGGCCAGCGTCGCCTCCTCGTCCGCGCCGACGAGACGCGAATAGCCGGCAACGTCCGCCGCCACGATCGCCGCAAGTCGTCTCACCGTGTTCTCCGCCATGGCCCGACTTTAGCGAAAGCGATGCCAGACCGGAATAGCGTGCGATGTTTGCGGGCGTCGGCTAGGCTAACGGCCGGTTTCTGGCAAGCTAGGGAGGCAACGATGGGGCTGCAGCGGGTAGGGCATGTGGTGTTGAAGATGCGGGACCTGGACAAGGCGAAGCACTTCTATCGCGATATCCTGGGCATGGAAATCACGGACGAGCGCGAGGGCTTCGGCGTCTTTTTCCGCTTCTCCGACTATCACCACGATCTCGCGGTCTTCAAGGTCTCGGACGGCGCGGCGGCACCGGAAGCCGACCAGGTCGGCCTCAGCCATCTCGCCATCGTCGCCGACGGTTGGGACACGGTGCGCGCCTATCACGCCAAATTCGTCGAGAACGACATCGAGATCGTTCGCACGGTGGACCACGGCGTCACCCGCTCGGTCTATGCCAAGGATCCCGAAGGCAACGAGGTCGAGATCTATTGCGAGGTGCCCGAGGTCCGCTGGCAGGACGTCGATACCATCATCGTCGCCGATCCGATCGACATGGAGGCCGCCGACTAGCCGGGACCGGCCTCAGGCGACCGCGCGCGTGGCATCGCGGACCTCGAACGGTTCGAGATGCGCCTCGACCTCGGAGAAGCCGACCGCGCGTTCCGCGAAGGTGAAGCCGCCGTCCTCCCGCACCTCGGCGACGGCGCGCAGGAACTCGCCGAGCGCGGCGCGGAAGAAGGCGGATCCCAGGCTGATGCGAACGACGCCCGCCGCCGCCAGTTCGTCGACCCTGAGGGTCGCGCCCGGCATGCCCATGACCACGTTCACCGGCTTGCCGACGGCCGAGGTGACGGCGCGGACGGTCTCGATGTCGTGCAGGCCCGGCGCATAGAGCACGTCGGCGCCCGCCGCCTCGAAAGCCTGGAGGCGGCGAATGGTATCGTGCAGGTCGTCGACGCCACAGACCAGGTTTTCCGCCCGCGCCGTCAGCACGAAGCCGTCGTCGCCGGCCCGCGCGGCTTCGACCGCGGCCTCGACCCGTTCGACGGCGAAGCCGAAGTCGTAGATCGGATCGTCCCGGTGGTTGGTGTAATCCTCGATCGAGCAGCCGGCGAGCCCGGCCTCGCGGGCGAGGCGCACCGTCTCCGCCACCCCTTCGGGGCTGTCGGCGAAGCCGTTCTCCAGGTCGGCCGAAACGGGCAGGTCCGTCGCTTGGACGATCTGGCGGCAGTGCGCCAGGACCTGATCGCGGCTCGGGGAGCCGTCGCGCACGCCGAGGGAAAACGCCAGGCCGGCGCTGGTCGTCGCCAGGGCCTCGAAGCCGAGGGAGGCGAGCAGCCGGGCCGAGCCGACATCCCAGGGGTTGGGGATGACGAAACAGGCCTCGCGCGCATGCAGGGCACGGAACCGGGTCGTGGTGGAACGCGGATCGGGGGTGGTCATGGCGCATCTCCTCGTGTTGTGGTCCCGCGCGCGCCGCGCCGGACCTGGTAGTGGCGGGCGACCTTTTCGCGGTTGCCGCAGACCTTCATCGAACACCAGCGCCGCCGTCGGCCCTTTGAGCTGTCGCGGAACAGCCAGCCGCAGCGTGGACAGGCGTGCACGCGGCCCCGCGGCAGGCGAAAGACGCCGTCCAGCACCAGCAACGCCAGCGCGGCGATGAGGCCCGGCGTGTCGAGCCGGGCGGGCCGGACCCGCGCCGCCGTCTTGCCGTCGTCCGGCACCTGGGCGAGTTCCGCCGCGCCGTCACCGGCGAGGCCCAGGATTTGGGCGAGGGCGGTCGGTGGCGGTGGTTGGTCGGCGGCGGCGGCGTCGAACACGTGCGCCGCGGCGGCCCGCAGCCGGGCGACGCCGGGGACCAGGCCGTCGGGGGCCAGCCCCGCCGCCTCCCCCGCCGTCAGCACGCCGACCTCGACCATCCAGGTCGCGATCTTGCCGGGCGCGTTCATGCGATCGACGGCGAGCGTCGGGTCCAGCCGGTGCGAGATCGTGTTCACCAGATCCAGCGCCGGATGCCCGCCGACGAAATGCCGGGGGCGCCAGGGCGGGACGTCTTCGAATTGCGATTGACTGACCATTAAAAAGGATTTATAGGGTTAGTATGGAAACGTCAAGCCCCCCGATCCCCGACCTCGTCATCCGCCCGCTCACCCCCCGTCTGATGGACGCCATGGGCCAGGCCCTGAAGGGCAGCTGGGGGGCAACCTGTTGGTGCCTCTATCCCCGGATGTCGGACCGGGAAATGCGGGAATTGCCGGGGGACGGGCCGCTCGGTCCGCGCCGGCGGGCGGTGATGACGCGCCTCGCCCGCAAGCGCCGCGCGCCCGGTTTGCTGGCCTTCGTGCGCGTTTCGGAAAGTCCCGGACACCGATTACGGAAAGTCCTGGCCAGAGATTTCAGTAAGTCGCGGCCAGTGATTCCGGAAAGTCCCGGACAGCATCACGGGGCGATCTGAGTTCAGCTTTCGGGTGCGCCGTCTCGGCGTCTACCTCTTGGCTTTTGCCGGGAGGGGACATGCCCAGACGGAAGCAGACGAGACGAACGACGGTGAGAGATGCACGAACGATCCTGCGGCTGACGCATGACCAAGGCCTCTCGGCGCGAGAGGTGGCGGAACGGCTGAAGGTCTCCAAGACGACAGTGTCGACCTATTTGCTGCGGGCCCGCGAGGTCGGCCTTACCGCCTGGCCGCTGCCGGCGGAATACGAGGACGACGCGGTCCTGCAAGAGACGCTGTTCCGCCGCATGGGCCGGCCCCCGCGCGACAGGTGCGAGCCGCACTGGCCGACGGTCGCGGCCGAGCTGAAGCGCAAGGGGGTGACGCTGACCCTGCTCTGGCAGGAATACCGCGCCTCACATCCCGATGGCTACGGCTACACCTGGTTCTGCGAAGCCTTCACGGCGTTCAAGCGGCGCACCGGCGCCACCTGGCGCAACCGCCACGAGGCCGGTGCGGTCATGCAGACCGATTATGCCGGCCAGACGGTGGACATCGTCGACCCCGAGACCGGCGAGGTGCACGACGCGCAGATCTTCGTCGCCGTGCTGGGCGCTTCCTCGCTCACCTTCGCCACCGCCAGCCTGACCCAGCGCCTGCCCGACTGGGTCGCCGGACAATGCCGGGCGCTCGCCTACTTCGGCGGCGTGCCCAAGAGCATCGTCTGCGATAACCTCAAGGCCGGCGTCGCCAAGCCGCTCTGGTTCGAGCCGACCCTCAACCCGACCTTCGCCGCGCTCGCCGAGCACTACGACACCACCGTCCTGCCGACCCGGGTCCGCAAGCCGCGCGACAAGGCCAAGGTCGAAGTCGCCGTCCAGGTCGTCGAGCGCTGGATCCTGGCAAGACTGCGCAATACGCGCTTCTTCTCCCTCGACCAGCTCAACCGGGCGATCCGCGACCTCCTCGAGGAGCTCAACGAGCGGCCCATGCGCAACCTTGGAAAGAGCCGGCGCCAGATGTTCGAGGCCATCGAGCGCGAGGCCCTGGCACCCCTGCCGACGACGCCCTTCGAATATGCCGAATGGAAGACCGCCAAGGTCCATTCCGACTATCACGTCGACGTCGAGCGCAGCTTCTACTCCGTGCCGCACGGCCTGATCGGCCGCAAGGTCCAAGTCCGGCTCACTCACCGCACGGTCGAGATCTTCCACAACCACAAGCGCGTCGCCAGCCATCTCCGCCGCTCACCGCATGGCGGCCATGCCACGATCCCGGCCCACATGCCCAAGGCGCACCAGCGCTATGCCGAGCGAACGCCACAAAGCCTGATCGACCAGGCCAGCCGCATCGGCCCCAACGCCGCCCTCCTGGTCGAGCGGATGATCCGCGATCGGCCCCATCCCGAGCAAGGCTATCGCAGCGCCATGGGCGTCTTGTCGCTCGCCCGCCGATACGAACCGGAACGCGTCGAGGCCGCCTGCGCACGCGCGCTCACCATCAACACGACCAGCTACTCATCGCTCGCCGCCATCCTCAAGTCCGGCCTCGATCGCACACGCCCCGAGCGCGAACCGCTTCTGCCGCTGCCGCCACACACCAACATCCGCGGCCCCGGCTACTACCGATAACCAGGAGAAGACACCTCATGCTGACACACCCGACCCTCGACCAGATGCAGGCCCTCGGCTTCAAGGGCATGGCAGAGGCTTACCGCGACATGGCCGAGCGAGGCCAATCATCGGAATTGAACCGCGAGGACTGGCTCGCCCTCATGCTCGACCGCGAGGCCGCCACCCGCGCCGACAAGCGCCTCGCCAACCGCCTCAGACAGGCCAGGCTACGCTTCCCCGAGGCCTGCATCGAGGACATCGACTTCGCCGCCGAACGAGGCCTCGACCGCCGCGCCGTCCTCTCTCTCGCCCAGGGCGTCTGGCTCAAGGCACACGAGAACCTCATCGTCACCGGCCAGACCGGAACCGGCAAGACATGGCTCGCCTGTGCCATCGCCCATCAGGCCGCCAGGCTCGATCATTCCGTCCTCTACGTCCGCATGCCCAGGCTCTTCGAGGACCTCGCCATGGCCCGCCTCGACGGCCGGCTGCCCCGCCTGATCGACCGCCTCGCCCGGGTCCAGCTGCTCGTCCTCGACGACTGGGGAACCCATGGCCTGACCGACCGCCAGCGCCTCGATCTCCTGGAAATCTGCGAGGAACGATACCACCGACGCTCAACCCTCATCACCGCGCAGATCCCCGTGACCGCCTGGCACGACCTGATCGGCGAGGCCACCATCGCCGACGCCATCCTCGACCGCGTCATCCACAACGCCCACCGCATCGGCTTGAAAGGCGACAGCATGCGAAAGAAGAAATCGACGACCGACTTGACCCAGCCAACCACAACGGAAAACAATCCCGACTGACGGCAACAAGGCACCCGAAGCCAAACTCCCGGAACCGGCCGGGACTTTATGAAATCGGTGGCCAGGACTTACTGAAACCGCCGTCCGGAACTACCGAAATCCGCAGCCCGCCACGGAGGAAGAACTTTTCCCGTTCCTTGAAGGTCCTGGTGTCCCCGAAGGGGAGCGGTGTCCTGGGCCCGCGCACGCATCGAATCCAGTGTCGCCGCCTCGACGATCGCAGCCAGACGTCCTGCATCCAGAGCGGCGTCGAAAATCCCCGCCAAAACTCTGGTGTCCCCAGATTTCAGACAGGATTATACCCGGGTATAATCGGGTAGGAGGGGTCCTCTCGGCGCCCCTCCTCCCACACCACCGGGCATACGTTCTACGTACCACGGCGGTTTCCGGTCAGTTGTAACGCGAGATACCTATCGGTCATAGGGACAAGCCCCTGGCCTTCGAACCAAGCCAGGGTCATGGCTTCGGTGGCTTGATAGCTGAGGGACTTGCGCCACCAGCCCTTGCCGGAGAGAGCCAAGATCCAGGCCCGCCGCTCGGGCACCCCGAGGCTTCGCAGGAAGTCCGCTTGCGCCTTGGTGCGCTTGCATTGCTTGAGCCGGACACAGCGCAGTTTTCGACGGATCCAGCCGTCGAGACGCCGAAGCTGGCTCGCGCAACGGGCATGGCGGAAGTACGTCACCCAGCCGGCGAGGAAGCCGTTGAGTTCGCCGACCATGCGCGCGAGGCTGATGCCCCGGTTGCGCCGGGTGATCTCGCGAACCCGTTGCTTCGCCCGCCGCAGGCTTTGCGGCGCGATGCCGAGCGATCCATCCGACAACAGCCGGTGGCCGAGGAACTTGCGGTCCCCGGCCGGAGCGACGGCACTTTTCTCCTGGTTGACCCGCAGATGCAACCTGCCTTGGAGGAATTCGGCGACCGAGGCCATCACCCGCTCGCCCGCCGCTCGAGTGCGAACGTAGATGTTCACGTCGTCGGCATAACGGCAGAAGCTATGGCCCCGCGCCTCCAGCATCCGGTCCAGATCGTCCAGTAGAAGATTGGCCAGCAGCGGCGACAGCGGGCCGCCTTGCGGCGTGCCCTCATGGCGCCGGATGCAGACGCCGGTCTGCATCATCCCCGCTTGCAGAAAGCGACGGATGGTGCGCAGCAGGCGCTTGTCGCCAATCCGCCCAGCCAGTCGGGACATCAGAATGTCGTGATTGACCCGGTCGAAGAACGCCTCCAGATCCAGGTCGACCACAATCCCGCGGCCTTCGGCAACGTACTTACCCGCTTGGGCCAGAGCATCGTGAGCGCTCCGGCCCGGACGGAAGCCGAAACTCGAAGCCGAGAAACCCGGATCGAGGATCGGCTGAAGGACGTGCAGGATGGCTTGCTGAACCAGACGATCCAGCACCGTCGGGATGCCCAATTGCCGCATCCCGCCTCCCGGCTTGGGGATCGAGACCCCCTTCACCGGTTGGGGCCGATAGTCGCCTCGCGACAACGCCGCCACCAGCGCGTCCTTGTGATCGACGAGCCAGAGCCGCAGGTCTTGGATGGTCATCCCATCCACGCCCGCCGACCCCTTGTTCGCCTTCACCCGCTTGTAGGCTTGGTTCAGGTTGGCGGAACTCACCACCCGTTCCATCAGGTCTTGCGTCAAGGCTCGTTGCCGGTCCAACGCCGTGCGCACTTGTGGCACCTCGCAGGCTCCAGTTCCGGTTCCGCCGTCACCAGGGGCCTCGGGGCGCAGCGCCTTCATCAGGGCCTCGTCGAAAAGGTCCAATTGATAGCCACCGCCTTGCTGCCGCTCCATGCTCATCGAGTTGGTCCAGACTGCTCCTTGCTATTCGGATTCGGCCCTTCGGCGCCTCGCGGCCCCTACTATGGCCTCGGCTGACTTCTCCACCGCCGTCGCTCCCCGTCGCCGGGTCGCTACTCGGTTCCCCCGAGAGCGCTGGAGATCTCCCTGGGTAAAACCTTGATCTTTCCGCCGGTCGCGGCCGGATTTACCAATGCGATGTCCGAACGACTATCGGGCATCGCCATCCATTGCTGGCTTACCCCATCGCACCGGCCTGATATCCGGTTTCTGTTCGTCCGCTCCGGATTTTGCCTCCGGCTTCCTCCCCACCCCACCTCGCGGCGACGCAGTTGCCTTCAGCTAACGGTTCCGGTCGTTACGGCCCGTAGAGAACTTCCATCTCCTAGATCAACGCCATGCCAGGCACACAAGAAAAGGGGCCGCCGAAGCGGCCCCTAACGATGTCCTCGATAACCTCACCATTTCCCGGAACATTGGGCGGATGCTCCCGATGTCCATGATGCCGTCAGCAAGTTCATCCTCCTTCAACCACGAAGTTGGTGGAAGATGCGCCCTCGGCGATTCCCTGTCAAGGGCAAATGTGAGGCCGTCGGAGATATCGCCCGGTCCCGCCCCGGTCGATCAACCATGCAACAGCACAACACCTCCCACACCAGCTCCACCCCCCGTCCCTGGCTCGCCAACGAGAGCCTCAACCCGAGCGGCGGCCGGGAACGCTCCCCGGTCCACAAGCAGGCCGAGAGGGGCGCGGAGAGCTTTCTCGGCCTGCCCGAGGGCATCAAGCGCTTCGAGATCCTCGCCGTCCTGCGCCGGGTCGGCCTCGAGGACGGCTGGACACGCGGCCTGATCAGCCACTACGAGCTGCTGCTCACCTACACCAGGGAGAGCGACTGGGCGCCGGGCGGACGACCCGTCGTCTGGCTCTCGGTGGAGAAGGCGGCCCAACAGCTCGGTATCTCCCCCCGCCAGGTCCGGCGCAACGAGCGGCGGATGATGGAACTGGGCGCCCTGGCCTTCCGTGATTCTCCCAACCACCGCCGCTTCGGGCGCCGCGACGGCGAGGGCCGGATCGTCGAGGCCTATGGCCTGGACCTCTCGCCCGCCGCCGCCCTGCTGCCCCGCCTGGCACGGCTGGAACAGACCCTGGTCCGGAACAGGGCCGAATGGCGCCGGCTCAAGCGGGAGATCGGCACGGCCCGCAAGGGCATCCGCGCCGCCATCGAATGGGCCCTCGAACACCAGCGCGTGAGCGACGAGATCGCCGAGACGCTCTGGCAGGGATTACAGGGCTTCGCAGAGCGGATCCGCGCCGAAACACCCCTCGATGGCTTGCGTCAACGACTGGCCGAACTCCGCGCCTTCGACGCCCGTCTGTGGCGTCTGATCGGGGAAGATCGGCCCGTGGACCCGCCCGGGGACAATTCCCCCAACGACGACAATGACTTGCCGGCCAATATGTCCGCCACGGGGGACCGATATGTCCGCCCTGGCGGACATCCGTGTCCGCCACCATTAGATGACAATACAAACCTAGTTCCTGATCAAGGAATACCGGTAAGCGGCGGCGAAGCGGCCGCCGGGCCGGCAAGGGACGAAGGGGGCGCGGCGGTGGCGGCTCACCGGCACCCGCCGGGGCGCGGCGGAGAGGAAGGGGGCCGGCACGGGGATGTGCCCCGGCCCCGGGTGTCGTGGGACAACCTGCTGGCGATCCTGCCGCCGGGCCTGCGCCATCGGCTGCCGCTCGATGAACATCCCTCCTGGTCCTCGTTGATCGACGCGGCGGGCGAGCACGCCGCCGAACTCGGCATCTCGCCCCATGCCTGGGGGGAGGCCTGCCGGGCAATGGGCCGGGAGGGGGCGGCGATGGCGGTGATCGTCGTCGCCGCCAAGCACCACCGGGGCGAGGTGCGCCGCCCCGGCGGCTACTTGCGCGCACTGACGGCGCGGGCCGGGACGGGGGAGCTGCATCTCGCCCGCTCCGTGTACGGCCTGCTCAACACAACCACGGGAAAGGAACAGAACCGATGACGAAGACCCACAACATTCACCCCTTCCCGCGCCCCCTGGCGCGGAATACACAACCCCCGGGCGGACTTCGCCGGTTGGCGGTGCTCTCGCGCAAGGGCGGGGCGGGCAAGACGACGCTGGCGGTCAATCTGGCGGTGGCGGCGCAAGCGCGCGGTCTCCCCTCGGCGGTGCTGGACGTGGACCCGCAGGCCTCGGCCAGCGCCTGGGCGGAGGTCCGTGGCGCCACATCGCCGGTGGTCCGGCATTGCCCGGCGCGTCATGTCGAGCGTGTGCTGGGCGAGGCGGCCGAGGACGGCATCGCCCTGGCGCTGATCGACACGGCGCCGCACGCGGAGGGGGCGGCGTTGACGGCGGCGCGGGCGGCCGATCTGGTGGTCATTCCCTGCCGCCCGGCGTTGTTCGATCTCTGCGCGGTCACCGACAGCCTGGACATGGCCCGGCTGGCAAATGTTCCGGCGGTGGCGGTGGTGAACGCGGCGCCGGCGCGGGGCCGGTTGGCGGCGGAGACGGCGGCGGCGCTGGCGAACCTGGGCCTGGACGCGGTGGCGCCGCCTCTCGGACAGCGCGCCGCCTTCGTGCATGCCCTGACGGCGGGCCAAGGCGTGGTGGAGTACGCGCCCCGTGGCAAGGCGGCGGGGGAGGTTCTGGCGCTGCTGGATCGATTGTTGGCCCATCCCGCCGTGCGGGCGACGGCGAAGAACAACGAAGGGAGGCTGGCATGACGAAACAACGGAACTTGGCGGAAGCGTTCCGCTCGCTATCGCCGGAAGCAAGGACGGGCAATGGGGAAGGCCAAGCCGAACAGAGCGAACTGGAAACGGCGCGTCCCCGGCGGACGCTGTCGGTGGCGCTGGCGGCGATCCGGGTCGAGGACCGCTTGCGGCTGGGTCTCGATGAAGCGAAGATCGAGACCATTGCCGCCTCGATGCGGGACATCGGCCTGCAATCGCCGGTGCTGCTGCGCCCCTGGCGGGAGGCGGATACGACGCGTCCCCATGCCTGGGGGGCGTCCGACGCGGGGGTGTTCGCCCTGGTGGCGGGCGCGCACCGGTTGGCGGCGGCGCGGGTGTTGGGCTGGACGGAGATCGAGGCGATGATCGTGGACGGCACGCCGGACGAAGTGCGTTTGATGGAGATCGACGAGAACCTGGCCCGGGCCGAGTTGACGGCGCTGGACCGGGCGCGGTTCCTGGCGGCGCGCAAGGCGGTGTACGAGCGGCTGTTTCCCGAAGCATGCAATGGGGGAGACCGCAAGAGCATTGAATTCGCGGAGAAAAATCGGATGGAAAACATTTCCATCCGATCCTTCGCCGACGATGCGAGCGCGAAGATGGGGCTGACGTCGCGCGCGGTTCGCCGCGCGGTGGCGATCGGCGAAGGCATCGACGACGAGGCCGCCGAAGCGCTTGCCGGGACGGCATTGGCGGACCGGGAGGGGGATCTGCACCGCCTGTCGAAACTGTCGCGCGCGCGCCAGCGCGTGGTGGCGGGAGTTTGCGCGTCGATGCCGGGGTCGGCGACGCTGGACAAGGCCTTGTCGGCGATCGACGGCAAGGCGGCGAGCGGCAGGGCGAGGTCATCGGAGGCGGCGCAGCTGGAGGCGCTACGCCGGGCCTGGCGGAAGGCGTGTCCCGAAGCCCGGCGGCGGTTCCGGGATGAGGTGTGCCGGGAGGCGTGAAGCAAGGGGGAGGAACGAATCTCTCCGTTCCTCCCCCTTCCGTGCCGCTGTTCATGCTGGTTTGCGATTTCCGGTTGGCCGTCTACGCGGCGGCAATGGCCAGGTCGACCAATCCGTCCGTGCGGGGGGTGACGGTGAGGTTCATGTCGTAACGATTGTCCGGATCGGGCGCGGCGACGATGCGTTCGATCAACGTGGAGAGGGTCATCAGCGCGTCATGCCGCTTGACCGGCGCGCGCGCGTTGGCGATGGCGGCGGCGAGCGTGTCGAGTTTATCCAGCAACCGTGCCGTCAGCACGTCGGGATCGACGGTGGGCGGGCTGGCGAGCGCGGCGTATTCGTATTTCAGCCGGGCCTCGGTGTTTTCCAGTGTCAATAGCTGGCGGTGCAAGCTCTGGGCCGCGGTGCCCTCCTGGATGGCCGAGACGATATTGGCGATGTGGCGCTGGTTGGCGGCCATGTGTTCGGCCATGGCCTCGCGGGCGGCCTGCCTGGCGGCGGCGGCTTCGGCCAGCAGGGCGGGCCAATCCTGCTGCCGCGAGAGTTGCCGGTGCAGGCTCTCCATGGCGTGCCGTTCCACGACATCGACGGCGATGCGCCGGTTCATCTCGCAGGTGCCGCTCTGGCGGCGATTGGTGCAGCCGTAGCGCCCCTTGTTGATGACGCTCATGGAGCCGCCGCAGACGGCGCAGTGGAGGAGAGGGCTGAGCGGCAGGGGGACGCGGGTGGCGTGGGCCTGGCGGCGGTCGTAGCCCTTGAGGCGGCGGGTTTGGACGGCGTCCCAGAGCGCGTCGTCGACGATGCGCAGGTTGGGGACGTCGGTCACGATCCATTCGGCGGGCGGATTATCGCGGGCGACGTGTTTGCCGGTGTCGGGGTTTCGTTTCTTGCGGGTGCGATTGAAGACGATCCGGCCGCGATAGAGTTCGTTGTTGAGGATGCCGGTGCCGCGCCGGGGCCGGCCGTTGATGGTGTAGGCGGTCCAGAGGCCCTTGCGAGGTCCGGGAATGCCATCGGCGTTGAGCAGCGCGGCGATGTTGCGCGGACTGGCGCCGTCGGCATAGAGGCGAAAGATACGGCGGACGACCTTGGCCTGTTCGCGGTTCACGGTGCGCAGGCCACGCGTGAGCTTGCCGTCGGGGCCTACTCTGTTGGCGACGTTGTATCCGTAGCTGAGCCCGCCGCCGGCGCGGCCCTCGCGGACACGGCCCATCTGGCCGCGCCGGGTCTTGCTGGCGAGGGCGACGAGTTGGCCCTGGTTCATGACGCCCTTGAAGGCGATGTGAATGGGCTGGACTTCGCCTTCCTCGATGGTGACGAGGTCGAGATCGTGAAAGACGAGGCGGTCGTAGATGCCGGAGGTGTCGGTCTGTATACGGCTGATCCGGTCGAGGGCCTCGGTGTAGATGGCGTCGAAGAGGCCGGCCTTGGCGTCCTGGAGCATTTGCGCGAGGCCGGGACGTTCGTGGAGGGTCTGGCCGGTCGAGGTTGAATCTGTATAGATGCCGGCGACGGTGCCGCCACGTGCGCGGATGCGTTCCTCGCAGAGGGCGATCTGGTCCGGGATGGAGCGCGGGTCCTGGAGGTGGGAAGAGTAGCGGGCATAGATGGCGTAACGCTGTGTCGTGCGGGCAAGCGCAGTCGGCATGATGGCATGGTTCATGGCGTTCGGTCTCCGTAAGACGATGAAAAGCGCCCGCCGCTGGTCTCCAGGCGGCCCTCCAGCCTCGCTCGGGCTCCCCTCCGATGCGCGGTGCCGGCTGCGGGTTGTATCGCGGCACGAGCGAGCTGAAACGTCGTATCGAAGACGGCGACGAAACACCCATACATTAGCGATACCCGTATTGACTGCTGGTCCCTTGGAGTCATATGCTGGCGGCCTCTTCACGGGGCCTCTTTCTACACGCTAGGAGCCCTGAAGTGATGTTGATCTCTCGAAAGCCCCAGTGGGGAGTGCCAGCCGCGGCCATGGCTGCGGCGCTGCTTGTCGCCGGATGCGGCAGCAGCACCACAGGCACTACGTCCGATGCGGCGACGCCATCGAAGCCGGTTGCGCCGACCGAGCAGGAAAAGGCTGACGCCGCGAAACCGGTTGCGCCGAACGAGCAGGAAAAGGCTGACGCCGCGAAACCGGTTGCGCCGAACGAGCAGGAAAAGGCTGACGCCGCGAAACCGGTTGCGCCGAACGAGCAGGAAAAGGCTGACGCCGCGAAACCGGTTGCGCCGAACGAGCAGGAAAAAGCTGACGCCACGGCAGTATTGAGTAGCGACAGTTTTGTTAGTATTAGTAGCCCTCCTGCCAATCAACTGATCGCTGCGGCCACGGCAGCTGATGATGTCACGAAGAAGGTAGCTGAGGAAATTGCGAGTGCAGCAGCCGCTACTCCTTCACTCGGCAGTGTTCACCAATCAACGGCTGCTCCCGATGCGCGTAGGAAGAAGATTGGCGTGTTGTCGTCCCGGCACTACAAGAACAATGTAGTGTTTTATGCCAAAGACGGTAATGGAAACTTTTTCCACGATTCAATAACTGACGGCACCGTCGTGAACGCTCCTATCGATGGATGGAATGGTGTTGAGTGGAAAAATAAGGATGATACCGGCACACTTCGTGTCAGGGGTTATGGAACAGAGCGCGGCGTCATGCCTCTTTTTGCCCTCGGTTATTGGCTCCATGTTCCAGACGATGCCACGAGTGCCGATTCCTATGAGGTTGGGGTCTTCGCCCTCGGCGGCGGCGGTGGTTTCAATACGGGACATCTCTCGGGCCTCACCGGCACTGCCACATACGAAGGCGATGCGGTCGGTCTGTATGCCAAGAGAGCCGCAGTCGAAGACACCCCTGACATCAAGGAGTTCACTGCCGATGTCGCTCTGACGGCGGATTTCGGCGCTAACACCGAACTCGGTAGCGTGAGCGGGACGGTATCCAACTTCAATGTCGGCGGCATGGAGAAAGCGCTGAAGTTGAGCCTCGGAAGCGCAACTATCACTGGCACCCGATACGGAGGCTTCTTCAAGGGAGGAGACACCAGCGCCGCTGGCGGGTTCTCGGGCAAGTGGGCAGGCGCGTTCTACGGCGACGGACAAGCCACCACCGACAAGCCAGCCAGCATCGTCGGGACCTTCGGCGCTGCGAAGAGTGATAAGTTGGAGAGCTTCATTGGGGCCTTCGGCCCCAAGAAGCAGTAGCTCCGGGCGGGCTTGACTTCAAACGGGCGGGGTCCGGAGAGAAACGCTCCGAGCCCCGCCCGGCTTTTTTCCGTTTTTAGTTTTCCATGTGGGCTTCTCCGAGGCGAGCGAGGCCGCTCCGGCGGAGGCCCCGCTCGCCTCGGAGAAGCCCATCTCATGCATCCGTTATCGATATTCCGTGCGCTGGCGTTGGGAACGGCGCTGGCATGTGCCGTACCAGCCTGGGCAAGACCGGATTCGACGCCACCCCGCGCCGATGCGGCCGAGGCCCAGGAACTTGTCCGCGATGGCCGGTTCGAGGACGCGCTGGAGCGTCTCCGCCCCCTGGCCGAAGGGGGCACGGTGGATGCGGCGGCGATGTTCCAGTTGGGCCTCGCGGCGGTGGGCGCGGCGCAAGAAGCGGATTTGGCGGAGGCGAAGCGCGAGGCGCTGCTGGCCGAGGCGATCGCGGCCTTCCGGTCGCTTCTGGTGCGTCGGCCGGGCCTGGTGCGGGTACGCCTGGAGCTGGCCCGTGCCTTCTTCTTGAAGGGCGAGGACGATCTTGCGAAGGCGCATTTCGAGCGCGTGCTGGCGGGCAAGCCACCGGCGGCGGTGATTCACAACGTCAACCGCCTTCTGGCGGAGATCCGCGCACGTAAGCGCTGGAGCCTCAATCTCGGCTTCGCGCTCGCGCCGGACAGCAACGTTTCGGCGGCGTCGGACAATCGGACGATCTGGATCGACACGGCCTACGGTCGTCTGCCGTTTACCTACGAGACGGCGCCGAAGTCGGGTATCGGCGTCTCGGTGTGGGCCGGGGGTGAGTACCAGTATCCGCGACGGACCCGGACTCGCGCATCATGCCGGTGGCCGGCGGCGGCTTCGAGCAGTGCTACAACGCCCAGGCTGCGGTGGCCGCCGGCAGCCTGCTGGTGGTCAGCGCCGACGTGGTGCAGGCGGCGAACGACAAGCAGCAGATCGAACCGACGCTCGAAGCACTCGCCGGCCTGCCGGACGGGCTTGGCGAGGTCGAGACCCTGTTGGCGGACAGCGGCTACTTCAGCCAGGCCAACGTCGAGGCCTGCGGGGAAGCGGAGATCGCGCCGCTGATCGCGCTCGGCCGGGAGCACCACCATCTTTCCTGGCGGGACCGCTTCGCCGAGGCGCCGCCAGCGCCCGAGGATCCGACGCCGCTCGAGGCGATGTGCCATCGCCTGGCCACACCCGAGGGCCGGGCGCTCTACGCGCTTCGCAAGCAGACGCCGGAGCCGGTGTTCGGCATCATCAAATCGGTGATGGGCTTGCGTCAGTTCAGCCTGCGCGGCCTCGACAAGGCGAAGGGGGAATGGACCTTGGCCACGCTCTCCTGGAACATCAAGCGGATGTTCGTCCTCAGCCACGCCTGAACGGGCGGGCCAACCCGCGTTCGCAACTTCATGGGGGTAAATCCATGACATCGACGCCCGCCAAGCCAATTTTACCAATCCTTGCATGCCCGAGTCCGACAGGCTGCTAGGCCCACTCGTTGGCCCTCCTCTGACCTCGCACGAAGACATCGAGCGGATGCTGGACAGATCAGTAGGCGCTCGGGCGGAGAATGATGATGAAATCCCACCCGAGGCCGCCGCCGAGATCATGCGCGAATACCAGGACGATCATTATCGACGAGCGCTAGGCGATCCCTTGCCCATGCTTGACGGGAAGACGCCGCGACGCCGTCCTCCAACCCCTGATAACATGTCGGGGCAGGCCAAAAACCTGCATGGGGATCTCCTTCAAGCTGTTGGTCTCGCAACTCACAGCTTCGGAGATCCCCGCCTCTGCCGCCAGAGGCGCGTCTCACATCTATCTGAACCTAGTCACCTCGCCCGGCGAAGCAAGACGCGAAAAGCGCTCCCACACCACGCGACGGGACACGACGTGCTGCCCGCCGCACCCGGGCTATGGGCCGGTCACGGTCCCAGAGCTGGGTAGTTTCTGCAAGGTACAGGCCGTCCTCCAGCCCCATGCCGATACCCCGGCTGATCTCCTGTTTCTGGCGGTGCGTTGGTTTCTCGCGGAACCACGGTGCTCAATCGCGCCGGCGAAGTCGACCCGCCCCGGCGACGGTCTCGGCGAGGCTCCGGCCCGGCTGTAGGGTGTATCCGGTCTTCTGTTCCAGGGCCGCGTAGCGGCGGTAGAGCGCGGGCCGGGCGCGGGCGGCGATGGTTAGATCGGCTTTACTGGCGAAGAGGCAAAAGCTGCACGACAGGCGTGAGGCGCCGAGATCGTAGGCTTCGTGCCGGCGCTGCCCGGAGGCCTGGATGGTTCGCCACACCTGATCCAGGGTCATGTCGCGGATAGGCAGGAAGTCGTATACCGTGCGTTTGGCGGTGGAGAGGCGTTTGTTCAGCGCCCAAGCGTCCCGGGCCGCGCGGCTGTGGGATTCTTCGGCGCGCAGACCGAGGCAATTCATGACCAGGGGCGCGCCGAGGCCGCGGATGAACTTTTCTACTGGGGCGCGCTTTAGATCCGAAGTGCGGAACCTCTGATTCGCCGAAGGGAAGGGTGAGGCGTCCCGCCCGTCGGCGCGCAACTTGCGGCGGCGGCAACGGACCATGTCGAGCAGGTGTTTTTCCGAGCCGTCGCGCCAGACGGCTTTCACCACGTTGAGCTCATGGGCGATATTGGCCCGAATGTGGTCCTGGACGCCGGGCCATTCCACCTCGCCGAGATCGGCGTGCACGACGATGATCCGCTCGTGGGGCACGAGGGAGGAGACGACGGCGTACATGGCCTGGCTATCCTTGCCACCTGAATGGTTGAGGACGAAGACGGCGCCGGCGGCAAGGCTCTCGTGGCGTGACGGCCCTATCGGTAAACGCGGCCCAATCGCATGGGGATGTGAGGAGGGCGTGGTGGCGTGGCTCATGGTGGATTGTCTCCGAGACTGATGTTGAGAGAGGCGAGCCCGCTGCGGTCTCCAGGCGGCCCTCCAGCCTCGCTCGGGTTCCCCTCCGATGCGCGGTGCCGGCTGCGGGTTGCAGCGCGGCACGAGCGGGCTGAAACGTCGTTTCGAAGACGGCGACGAAACACCCATACATTAGCGATACCCGTATTGACTGATGGTCCCTTGGAGCCATATGCTAGCGGCCTCTTCACGGGGCCTCTTCACGGGGCCTCTTCACGGGGCCTCTTCACGGGGCCTCTTCACGGGGCCTCTTCACGGGGCCTCTTGCTAAACGCTAGGAGCCCTGAAGTGAAGTTGATCTCTCGAAAGCCCCAGTGGGGACTGCCCGCCACCGCGATGGCTGCGGCGTTACTCGTCGCCGGATGCGGCGGTGGAAGTAATAAGAACGATTCGGCGGCGGCGGAGCCCCCGCCGGTGGCATCGACCGAGCAGGAGCGGTTTGATGCGCGTGATGCGGTGAGGGCAGCCGAGAGTGCCCGGGCGGCTGCGGAGCGGGATGTTGCGGATAACGCGGTGTCTGAGATCGCGGCAGTATTGAATGCCGTCGAAGGTGAAGTGGCGAGGGCCAATGAGGCCGTTGACGCGGCCAGACTCGCAGGCACGGATGATGCCAGAGCTTCGGAGGCTGCCGACAGCGCTGCGTCTGAAGTAGAGATGGTGAACCAGGCGATGCAAGAAGTAGAAGCGGCGAGGCTTGCGCTGGACCAGGCGACTGCCGATTACGAACAGGCCACGAGGGATGCGGACATTGAGACGCAGGCAGGCGCGACGGTCATCCAGACGGCGGCAAACACTCTGAAGGACGCAGCCGAGAACGCGAGTATGGCAGCGGCGACGGCCATGGAAAATGCCAACGTTGCCCTTGACGAGGCCATGTCATTCGCCCAGATGGCGGCTGACGCTGCGGAGCCGGTGGCATCGACCGAGCAGGAGCGGTTTGATGCGCGTGATGCGCGGAGTCTTGCTGAGGACGCACGTGCGGAAGCGCTGCAGATAGTTACCGACGACGCGGCATCTCGCTCAGAAAGATACGCGGACGTCGCTTCTGAAGCGCAAGAAAGGGCTAGGGCCGCTCGCACAGATGCTAGGACGGCTTCGGAGCAGAGTGAGAGGGCGTCCGAGCAAGCGGAGATCGTGAGGTCCGCAAGGGCTGCCCTGGATGAGGCTATTGCCGAGTACGAAAGGGCAACGCAGGATGCGGACATTGAAACGCAGCAAGGCGCGAGGGCCATCACGGATGCTGCGAACAACTTGAGGGACGCTGCCGACACGGCAAGGACGAGTGTCGAAGCGGCCATCGTCTCCGCCGAGACTTTTGCCGAGGAGGCAACCGCCGCTGCGGGTACGCATGTGCTTGAGCTGTTCAGGACGGCGAATGCATACGGCGAAGAGGCCGCAGAGCAAGATGCTTTCATCGAGGCGGCCGGTGAAGCGATTGTGGGGGCAGCCAATGCTAATAACGCCGACACCGTTTCGGTCACCCCTATCTGGAACAATGTGCCGGTCAACGGCGATACGCCAGCCGACGTGGATTTGAAATTCCAAGTTGATGACATCGAAGTAGACAGCGACAACGTGAGGGTCATCGACCCGCTCGGCGACTTCGAGCATGGGCGTGAGATGGAGGTGGAAAATGGGTTCAAGCTAATCGTCTTCACGGACAAAAAGCAGGCCGATGCTCCAAGAGAAGGAGTAACAGCAATAGAAGCCAAGGAATTCAATACCGCCTCGGTCCGTCTCGGCAAAGTCCAAGGCGACAGGAGCGATCCTGCTAACGTCACCTTCTACGACGAGGAGGATTTAGTTGGTGGGGCATCGAGGGATTTTCCAGATGCCGCGTACGCGTATTCTGGAGGCTTGACATGCCCAGATGCCACAGTTTGCTCCATCGAAACGGACGGCACTGTCGTGGGCTACGTGTTCACGGGGAAACGAGAGGCCGTAGCTGCTGTTTCAGCAAGAACTGGGAGGGAGCAAAACGACGACTACCTCTCGTTCGGCATCTGGTTGAAGGGGGATAACGTCAGTAATCTTGCCTTCGGTGCTTTCGAGGACGGTGGCGATCCGATTGGGACAACAGATGGCTTAACGGGGATCACGGGCAACGCGACCTACAGTGGTTCGGCTGCTGGTGCCCATCACAAGACCGGCGAAGGCGTGAACTGGTTCGATGGCAAAGCGAGCCTGACTGCCAAGTTCGGGGATGCTTCGAGTCGGGGTACCGTCGAAGGTGATATTAGCGAGATCAGAGTGGGTGGTGGCGCAGCACTGGAGGACAAGATTCGCCTGCAAACGACTCCTATTGGGGTCAGTGATACTGTTGCGGCCGGTGTGGCTGTGATGGGTTCGATCCTGGATGCGAATTCGAACGTACAGCACAAGTTCGAGGGCACGTGGAACGCGACTTTCTACGGGCCGGATACGAACGATGAGGAAGAGAACATCGCCCCCAAGGCGATTGGCGGCACTTTTGGCGTCAGTGATACCACCGATGAGATTACCGAGAGCTTCATTGGTGCCTTCGGCGCCAAGAAGCAGTAGGTCCTGGCGGGCTTGACTTTAAACGGGCGGGGTCCGGAGAGAAGCACTCCGAGCCCCGCCCGGCTTTTTTCCGTTTTGTTTTTCCATGTGGGCTTCTCCGAGGCGAGCGGGGCCGCTCCGGTGGAGGCCCCGCTCGCCTCGGAGAAGCCCATCTCATGTATCCGTTATCGATATTCCGTGCGTTGGCGTTGGGAACGGCGCTGGCATGTGCCGTACCAGCCTGGGCAGCGCCGGATCCGGCACGGCCCAGCGCCGATGTGGCCGAGGCCCAGGAACTTGTCCGCGATGGCCGGTTCGAGGACGCCCTGAAGCGTCTCCGCCCCCTGGCCGAAGGGGGCACGGTGGATGCGGCGGCGATGTTCCAGTTGGGCCTCGCGGCGGTGGGCGCGGCGCAAGAAGCGGATTTGGCGGAGGCGAAGCGCGAGGCGCTGCTGGCCGAGGCGATCGCGGCCTTCCGGTCGCTTCTGGTGCGTCGGCCGGGCCTGGTGCGGGTACGCCTGGAGCTGGCCCGTGCCTTCTTCTTGAAGGGCGAGGACGATCTTGCGAAGGCGCATTTCGAGCGCGTGCTGGCAGGCAAGCCACCGGCGGCGGTGGTTCACAACGTCAATCGCCTTCTGGCAGAGATTCGCGCGCGCAAGCGCTGGAGCCTCAATCTCGGCTTCGCTCTCGCGCCGGACAGCAACGTTTCGGCGGCATCGGACAATCGGACGATCTGGATCGACACGGCCTACGGTCGTCTGCCGTTTACCTACGAGACGGCGCCGAAGTCGGGCATCGGCGTCTCGGTGTGGGCCGGGGGCGAGTACCAGTATCCGCTGAACGACCGCTGGCGATTGCGTGCCGGGGCGGACGTATCGCGGCGCGAGTACCGCGGCGGTGAATTCGACCGCATGACGCTCGAGGCCCATACGGGGCCACGCTGGCTGATCGACGACGACACCGAGGCGAGCCTGCTGGCGACGGTGCGCCAGAACTGGCTCGCCGACGATCCCTACTATCGCGACCTCGGCTTGCGCTTCGAGGGCCATCGCCGGCTGACGCGACGGATGACGGCCAGCCTGCGGGCCTCCTGGTTCGACCGGAAGTACGACGAGAGCCCCGATCTCGAGGGCCCGGTGATGGATGTCTCGCTGGGGGGGAGCTATCTGCTGACGCCGACGCTGCGGGCGGATCTGCGGGTGGGCTGGTCGCGGGAGCGGCCGGAGCGCCGACGGCAGCGCAACGATGGCCATTGGGTGCAAGCGGGGCTGACGGCGGCGCTGCCCTGGGGCTTCACATTGGGCGGCAGCGCCGCGTTGCGCCGGACCGGCTACGAGGGCAATTGGTATCCGTTCACCGAGAGTGGGCGATCGCGCAGGGACACGACCCGCGTCTTCCGACTGAGCGTCCATCACCGGGCCTTCACCCTGTGGGGCTTCAGCCCACGGCTGTCGCTGGTGCGCGAGGATCGCGCCTCCAACGCCCAGCTGCACGACTACGAGCGAACCTACGGCGAACTAAGCTTCGTCAGGTTGTTCTGATGGCGGGTCACCGCAGGACCCTCGGCGGATAAAGCGCTGTCGTTCTACATCCCAATGCTCGTCCCCCGGCTGATTTCCTGTTCGTGTTGGAGCGTTCGTTCCTCGCGCGGCCCATGGCGCTCGACCGCGTAGGCGATGTCCCGGTCGAGTTTGTTTCGCGCCTCTCCGCGCCGGGCGGGATCGGGATCGTCGAGCCCGGCGGCGGTCTTCGGGATATCGGTGGCGAAATAGGTGGTGCTCATGACATGGCCCTGGCGGTCTTCTAATTCACCCTGGGCCGCGTGTAACAGGGCGGCGAGGGGCGCGGCGGCGCGCCGCAGCCGGTCCGTGGCGGGCCGGTGGCCGTCGTCGAGGTGATGGGCGTAGATGTTATGGCTTTCGAGGATCCGGTTGGCCCGCGCCAGGACCTGGACGGACGAGGCCCGCCACTCGTCGTAGCGCGGGAGTTCGGCAAGCAGGGTTCCACTTTGGCGCACGGCCTGCTGGCCCTTCTCGCCGGCGGCCCGGTGAGCCTCGAGGCCGGCGGCGATCTCGTCGATATGGGCGAGCGCCGCCTGGCGGTCGTCGACATGGGGGTGATCGGCGCGCGGGCCGTGGTGCTCGACGAGGCTGGCGAGATGGACGTCGAACAGGCGGTAGTGGTTCCGGAGCGTATCGGGGCCTTTGGCGAAGCCCTGTTCGAGGGCGTAGGTGTTCATGATATCCCCCATCGCCCGGTTCCAGGGATCATGGGGATCGCTGTTGGCGACGGCGAGCAGGAGAGGCAGAAGCCTGGGACGGAGGTCTTGCTTTGGAGCCCCTGTGTCATGGCGGGCGATGTGGCGGGCGCCGTCGGGATCGGCGAGCGCGGCGTGGACATCGCGGATCAGATCCAGGGCCTGGCGTTTCCACGCGGCATAGCCGGCGGTGGCGGGGAGATAGTGCCCGGCCTGACGGGCTTGGGCTTCGAGCATCTGGAAGCGTTCGGTCAAATGGGCGGTGCGAGCCGGCATTTGGCCGACCTGGGCAGCGGCATCACGATCACGCCCGGCGGCGGCGAGGAGGCCCTGGAGGGTTTCGCGGTGGGCGGCGGTGAGATCGGGCCGGTCGACGAGGTCGCGCATCCGCGCGAGCAGCGGCGTGTGGCCGTTCGTCTCGAAGATATGCCGTCCCTCACGCTCGGCGGCTTCCAGAAGCGCGTTCCATTCGCCCGCCAGCGCGGCGTAGCGCTCTTCCGCCGAGGGCCCGGGCGGCTCCACGGGCGCCGGGTCGACGGGCGGCGCGGCGGGCGCCGGCACCTCGTTCCGAGCCGCCTCCGGGTCCGGGCCCGATACCGGGCGGCCGTCCCGGTAGCCTTGCAGCACGGTTTCGATTCCCGGGCGAAGGGCATCGGGCAGGTCGGCGAGCGCCAGGAGAGCCTCGTAGCGGGCGATCACGGCCTCGTGGCCCGGATAGAGGTAAGGGGAGAGGCCGGCGTCCGTCGCCGCTTGGACGTGAGTCCGGACGGCCCGCTGGGTCTCCTGGAGGAGCTGCCGGGTCTCCGGCGAAATTGCCGGGTCACCCATCGGCTCCGGTGGCGCCCCGGGGTCGATCCCGGGTTCCCCGCCGATTTCCCGGTGTCGTTCGTCCTGCGCTGCCGTCCGTCCGGTATTCTCTGGTGCGTGCGTCATCTCGTGCCTCCTGGTCTCGCTATCCCCTGCCTGTGCGACGGCCTCGGCGGCGGCCTCGGTCGCGGCCGCCTCGGCGACGGCGTCACGGAAGCCCGCCGCCCGCTCGTATTGCTGCTCCAATTCCCGCAGCGCCCCAGGCGCCAGCCGGGGCCAGGCGGCGCGTAGCGCGGCGAAGTCGCGCCCGCCCTCGCGGAACGGCGCGAGTTCGCCGAGCAGGCGCCGGTGGCGCGCCAGCAGCGCGCCGAAGCCCGGTTCCCGCACGATGTCGTCGCCCTCCCCCGCCCGGTAGCGCTCGTAGCCGGCGGCGAGCGAGGCGAGCTCGCCGTCGAGCCGGCCGGCCGCCGCGCCATGGCGCCAGAGCACGGCGCGCTGGCGGACCTGCCGGTCGAGCCGGGCGACGACGTTGCCCTCCGCGGTCTGGGGCCGGGGCCGGGGTCCGGCCTCGTCGCCGGGGCGCCTCTCCCCCGCAGGGGGTTCCACGAAGAGGTCGCGTTGCGCTTCCGAGAGATGGTCCGAGGCGGCCTCCTTCTCGCCGCCGCGCGACCAGAGCCGGGCCAGATGGGCGCGGACCTCGGCCGCGCTCACCGGTTGGTCGTGGGTATCCTCGGCCCGGTCCTCGAGAATGCGCTGATGCAGCGGCTGGCGGTTGACGTAGATGTCCAGGCGTGTCAATCAGCATTTAATTCTGACCCCCTATCGGCGTGCAAAATTGACCCCCCCCCTTGCTTCGACGGAGGTTGTCCCGGTAGTCCACGGGAGGGCCCCGCGCGGCTTCGTGTAGCGCTTTGCGTTACGCGGAGCGAAGCCGCGTGGGAGGGGCCTGTGGGCCCACCGGGACAACCGGGCCGGCGGCGGAACGTGGGGATCAGGTGGGGTTCTTGAAGTGGCAATGAGCTTTTGAAGTAGTGTCCAGACTGTTCTGCAAGTTTGTCATGGCTGCCGATGAGGGCCACCGGCATGCCTGGCGCGGAGATTTCGATTGCTCGGAGCGCCAGGCATGCCGAGCCGCCGTCAGGCGGCTTTCTGGATGCGTTCGCTTTTGCTCTCCTTGAGATGGATCATGTTGAGCTAGCGGTTGGCATCCAGCCAGTCCTCATGGATTTCGATCGCGAGAGCCCGGACCAGCCGGAGGCAGCTCATCCACCCCATCGGCCCGGACTTGTGCCCCAGCTACGAAACCCCTTTTGCAGAACAATCTGTACAGGACCCGTTTTGATTTGCCCGCCTTTGCGATGAAAGCCCCCAGGCTGATTGGCTCCATATAGCGGATCAGCCTGGGGCTTTGCTTACAGGGCGGCTACTTTTGTCGTCGCTGTTTGCTTTGTGCGAAGCGGTAAGACATGTTGCCTGTTTCGATGATTGCGCAGTGATGCGTTACACGATCCAGCAACGCGGTTGTCATTTTTGCATCTCCGAAGACGGAGACCCATTCCCCGAACTCCAGATTGGTGGTGATGATGACGCTGGTCTTCTCATAGAGTTTGCTGATCAGGTGGAACAAGAGTGCGGATTTCGGTAGTTCCGGACGGCGGTTTCAGTAAGTCCTGGCCACCGATTTCATAAAGTCCCGGCCGGTTCCGGGAGTTTGGCTTCGGGTGCCTTGTTGCCGTCAGTCGGGATTGTTTTCCGTTGTGGTTGGCTGGGTCAAGTCGGTCGTCGATTTCTTCTTTCGCATGCTGTCGCCTTTCAAGCCGATGCGGTGGGCGTTGTGGATGACGCGGTCGAGGATGGCGTCGGCGATGGTGGCCTCGCCGATCAGGTCGTGCCAGGCGGTCACGGGGATCTGCGCGGTGATGAGGGTTGAGCGTCGGTGGTATCGTTCCTCGCAGATTTCCAGGAGATCGAGGCGCTGGCGGTCGGTCAGGCCATGGGTTCCCCAGTCGTCGAGGACGAGCAGCTGGACCCGGGCGAGGCGGTCGATCAGGCGGGGCAGCCGGCCGTCGAGGCGGGCCATGGCGAGGTCCTCGAAGAGCCTGGGCATGCGGACGTAGAGGACGGAATGATCGAGCCTGGCGGCCTGATGGGCGATGGCACAGGCGAGCCATGTCTTGCCGGTTCCGGTCTGGCCGGTGACGATGAGGTTCTCGTGTGCCTTGAGCCAGACGCCCTGGGCGAGAGAGAGGACGGCGCGGCGGTCGAGGCCTCGTTCGGCGGCGAAGTCGATGTCCTCGATGCAGGCCTCGGGGAAGCGTAGCCTGGCCTGTCTGAGGCGGTTGGCGAGGCGCTTGTCGGCGCGGGTGGCGGCCTCGCGGTCGAGCATGAGGGCGAGCCAGTCCTCGCGGTTCAATTCCGATGATTGGCCTCGCTCGGCCATGTCGCGGTAAGCCTCTGCCATGCCCTTGAAGCCGAGGGCCTGCATCTGGTCGAGGGTCGGGTGTGTCAGCATGAGGTGTCTTCTCCTGGTTATCGGTAGTAGCCGGGGCCGCGGATGTTGGTGTGTGGCGGCAGCGGCAGAAGCGGTTCGCGCTCGGGGCGTGTGCGATCGAGGCCGGACTTGAGGATGGCGGCGAGCGATGAGTAGCTGGTCGTGTTGATGGTGAGCGCGCGTGCGCAGGCGGCCTCGACGCGTTCCGGTTCGTATCGGCGGGCGAGCGACAAGACGCCCATGGCGCTGCGATAGCCTTGCTCGGGATGGGGCCGATCGCGGATCATCCGCTCGACCAGGAGGGCGGCGTTGGGGCCGATGCGGCTGGCCTGGTCGATCAGGCTTTGTGGCGTTCGCTCGGCATAGCGCTGGTGCGCCTTGGGCATGTGGGCCGGGATCGTGGCATGGCCGCCATGCGGTGAGCGGCGGAGATGGCTGGCGACGCGCTTGTGGTTGTGGAAGATCTCGACCGTGCGGTGAGTGAGCCGGACTTGGACCTTGCGGCCGATCAGGCCGTGCGGCACGGAGTAGAAGCTGCGCTCGACGTCGACGTGATAGTCGGAATGGACCTTGGCGGTCTTCCATTCGGCATATTCGAAGGGCGTCGTCGGCAGGGGTGCCAGGGCCTCGCGCTCGATGGCCTCGAACATCTGGCGCCGGCTCTTTCCAAGGTTGCGCATGGGCCGCTCGTTGAGCTCCTCGAGGAGGTCGCGGATCGCCCGGTTGAGCTGGTCGAGGGAGAAGAAGCGCGTATTGCGCAGTCTTGCCAGGATCCAGCGCTCGACGACCTGGACGGCGACTTCGACCTTGGCCTTGTCGCGCGGCTTGCGGACCCGGGTCGGCAGGACGGTGGTGTCGTAGTGCTCGGCGAGCGCGGCGAAGGTCGGGTTGAGGGTCGGCTCGAACCAGAGCGGCTTGGCGACGCCGGCCTTGAGGTTATCGCAGACGATGCTCTTGGGCACGCCGCCGAAGTAGGCGAGCGCCCGGCATTGTCCGGCGACCCAGTCGGGCAGGCGCTGGGTCAGGCTGGCGGTGGCGAAGGTGAGCGAGGAAGCGCCCAGCACGGCGACGAAGATCTGCGCGTCGTGCACCTCGCCGGTCTCGGGGTCGACGATGTCCACCGTCTGGCCGGCATAATCGGTCTGCATGACCGCACCGGCCTCGTGGCGGTTGCGCCAGGTGGCGCCGGTGCGCCGCTTGAACGCCGTGAAGGCTTCGCAGAACCAGGTGTAGCCGTAGCCATCGGGATGTGAGGCGCGGTATTCCTGCCAGAGCAGGGTCAGCGTCACCCCCTTGCGCTTCAGCTCGGCCGCGACCGTCGGCCAGTGCGGCTCGCACCTGTCGCGCGGGGGCCGGCCCATGCGGCGGAACAGCGTCTCTTGCAGGACCGCGTCGTCCTCGTATTCCGCCGGCAGCGGCCAGGCGGTAAGGCCGACCTCGCGGGCCCGCAGCAAATAGGTCGACACTGTCGTCTTGGAGACCTTCAGCCGTTCCGCCACCTCTCGCGCCGAGAGGCCTTGGTCATGCGTCAGCCGCAGGATCGTTCGTGCATCTCTCACCGTCGTTCGTCTCGTCTGCTTCCGTCTGGGCATGTCCCCTCCCGGCAAAAGCCAAGAGGTAGACGCCGAGACGGCGCACCCGAAAGCTGAACTCAGATCGCCCCGTGATGCTGTCCGGGACTTTCCGGAATCACTGGCCGCGACTTACTGAAATCTCTGGCCAGGACTTTCCGTAATCGGTGTCCGGGACTTTCCGAAACGCGCAACAAGAGCGCACCGCCGGATTTGGGGAATGGGATATAGCCCAGTTCGTCGATGATGACGCAATCCATGGCCGTCAGTTGCCGGATGATCTTGCCGGCGTTGCCTTCGGCCTGTTCCTTGATCAGCGCATTGATCAGATCGACGGCGTTGAAGAAACGGACCTTCTTTCCCTGATTGATCAACAGCGTCCCCAGAGCAATGGCGATGTGGGTTTTGCCCGTACCGGTTCCGCCCACCAGAATGAGGTTGTGGGCCTCCTGGGTGAACTGCCCTGAGCAGAAGGGGTCGATTTGCGCTTGGGTGACGGCGGCTAGGCCGTAATCGAAAGTGGCGAAGTCCTTATGGTGGGGGAACTTCGAGGCCCGCATTTGGTGCTGGATAGAGCGCACCCGGCGCTCTACAGTCTCGGCGTCGATCAGTTGCTTTATCGCAGTGGTCAGACTTGGCGGCTTGCGCGCGGCCAGCAAAGCTTCGGCGCAAGCCGCCATTCCATACAGCCTCAGGGCGATCAGTTGGTCTATCAAAGCTTTCATGCGACGGCCTCCCCGGCAACGCACAGCGTCTCATAGCGCTTGCAGTCCGCTTCGGGCCGCAAGGTCAGTTGCGGATAGGCGTGGCTCTCGCCCCATGGCGCGATGACCGGCTCCACCAGTTGGTTGATCAGATTGATGATGGCCGGAAGGCGCAGCGTGTTCTGCTCCACGGCCAGTTCACAGGCTATCTCGACCACCTCGATCCCGTGATCCTGGGCCAGCAGGAGCAGATCGACAAACTCCCGGTCCCCGCCTTTGCCGGCCATGTAATGCGCCCTGACCCGGTGCATCGCCTCAGGCAATTGCCAACCCACAAAGGGCGCGCCATCTCTCAGCGCGCCGGGCTTGCGGTCGAGTAGGGGCAGGTAATGCCAGGGCTCGAAATAGCTGGCGTTGCGGGTAAAGCGGCGCTTGTGCTCGGCAATCACATTCTGCCCTGACACAACCACGATCCGGTCCGCTGTGGGGAGACAGAAAAGATTGAGAATCCGGACTATCTCGGATGAGGTCGGACTATTCCGAACAAAGCCTTGTCGGATCAGTAGGTTGAGGGCGGTCGGCGGGCCTCTCGGGGTCGGAATCGGGCTATCGAAAATATTTGTCGAAATGGCCGTTCAGAGGCCATGAATCGGCTGGAAACGGATCGAAAAGGCCCATTTTCGGCCCCCTGAATTCGCGCCAAAATCGGCCATTTCCGGGAGCGTCGATTCGCGGTTGCCAAACCGAGGAACGGCGGCCGGGACTACGTCCTTTGATCGAGCAGGCGCTGGGCCTGCGCGGCGGGATCGACGAGTCCGACGTTGTGGGCGAAGCCCGGATCGATGCCGACCGGGATCCGGTGGATCTGTCCGTTGCGCCTGTCGAGCCAATCCCGGGTCCGGTCCCAGCCGTCGGGTGGGCGATCGGAGACGGCGTGACCGTAGCGCTCGAGATCGTCTTCGCCGAGCTGCTGGACGATGCAACGGCATTTCCAGCCGTTGGGCGGATAGTGGCTGTGCCAGAAGGGGTCGTCCCAGCGCAGCACGGTGCCATGCCAGGCCATGTGTTCGGGCCGGGTGCGCCTGTCCTGAACGGCGACGTAGCGGAGATAGGATAATCGGCCGGCGAGCCGTTCGATCTTTTCCCAGCGGCCATGGGCGTAGGCCATGCGGAGATTGGTGTCGAAGATGATGCGCAGACGATGGGGCGAGCCGAGTTGGACGATCTGGCTCTCGCCGGTCAGGGGATCGATCATGCGCTCGCGGCCCCACCAGCCCTTGCGGCGCAGAATGGGTTCGAGTTCGCCCTGGAACCAGTCGTAGGTCTTGCCCTCGGCGACCGCCGCGTCCACGGCGGCGCGGATGTCCTCGAGAATGTCGAGCTGCGCCACCTTGGCGACGGTGAAGGAGGCGGTGTGCCGTGCGGCGTCGGTGTCGAGCCAGTGGTAGCCGATATGGTAGCCCTTGGCGCGGAAGTGCTCGATCGCCTCCCGGGGCGGGACGTCGAGGATCTCGGGGTCCGCCATGATCGGTCTTCAGTTCAAGCCGCGGGGGGAGATGGGCGTGAGTTCGCCGACGGCGGCGGCAATCCATCCGCCGCCGTCCGCTTCCAGCACGGCGCCGGCGAGATCGCCGTGGTCGTCGTGGAGCATGTGTTGAACGCGGCCATTGCGCCGTCCCGCTGGCCAGCGCATCCAGTGGCCGGGCTGGATATCGTCTTGTGCGTCTTCGCGTCCGGCCATGGCCTACTCTCCGCCCTCGGGTTCGCCCTGTCCGGCGATCTCGGCCGAGAAGGTCGTGCGGTGCAACGTGGTGGCCAGCTCGCTCGTGTCCATGGCGTTTTGCAACGCCTCGCCGTCGAGCCTTTGGCGGAATGTCGCGAATCCAGGGGCGTCGGTGGCGGCGTCGAGCACCGGCTGGACGATGGGCTCCATGATGCGTGTCCAGCCTTCGTCTTCGATCAGCGCGTCGACGGCCCGATCGATAGCGTCGCCCGCCCGCCTGGGTCCCGCGAGCGCCAGACGCTCCTCCTCGGCCCGCGCGGGCGGCGTCGAGGGCGCCGCCGCTTCCCATTCTCCCCCGTAGGTGCGCTCGACATAGGCTTGGGTCGGCTTGAGCTCGGACATCCGGGCGACGATGTCATCGCGGTTCGCGCGGCGCTCCAGGTCTTCCGGCGGGGCGGTGTCGCGGATCAAGCGCGGCACGGCGGCGCCTGGGTGGTTCCAGTGGGTGAGCCAGGTGGCGAGGGAGTGCTGGAGGGCGGCGGAGAGGCGTCGTGCGTCGGCGGCGACGAGGCGTTGCAGCACCTCGGCATGGACCTCGGCCGTGGCCTGCCAGGGGCCGATCTCGCTGGTGGCGCGCTGGCCGAGCACGGCGTCGGCGATCATGCCGTCCATGGCGGCGGTGAACTCCTTGTAGTCGCCGCCGGCGCGGCGCTGGGAGTCGAGGGTCTCGATCTTCTGGCCCTCCTTGGTCACGACGCCGGCGCCGCCGATGACGGCGCTTACGGTTTCGAGCGCCAAGGCGACCTCTTCGGGCGGGGCGTCGCCCCGGAGCGAGATCACGAGGGCGGGCATGCCGAACTTCTCCAGCGCGGTCGACCAGAAGCGGACACCCTGCCGCTTTAACCAGACGGGCCAGAGGCACCAGCGGGCGACACCGGGGCCGTGCGGCTGGCCGCCGTGCTGGCGGGGCTGGCGCAGGACGGTGAACTTGGCCGGCGGCAGTTCGATTCCGCGCGGCCGGTCCCGGGCGATCAGCAACGGCGTGCCGTCGGGGCGGAAGCGGAATCGGGCGGGATCGCGCACCTTGAGATCGGCGAGGCGGGCACGGCCGCCGTCGATCTCCCAGAGGCACTCGGCGATGGCATAGCCGTACCAGACGGCGTGTAGCAGTTCCCGGCTGACGCGGTCGATCTCGATGGCCTCGAGTTGCCCGGCGAGGTCCTCGGCGGCGATGCGGTCGCGCCGCGCCGTGCCGCCGGGTTCGACCTCGAGCGGCGCGGCGGTGCCGGCGTCGAGGCGCTGGTCGAGCACGGCGCGGGCGTGGGGGTCGGTGAGCGCCGCCGTGGCGGCGGAGATCGAGGCGGGGTCGCTTCGCCACTGACGGGGATCGGCGGCGAACGCGCCCATCTCGTCGAGCCAGGCGCCGGCCCAGGCGCCGATACCCTCGCGGCCGGCCTCGGGCGCGGCGATCTCGGCGGTGTCGGGCGTCGCGGGGAGGTCTTTCACCATGCTCACCACCCGTTCAGAGCCGAGAGGGGCGAGCGCACGACGCCGAGTTCGTAGTCGATCTCGTGGCCACTGCCGGGCCCCAGTCCATCGGGCGCGCGGAAGGCGGCGTGCCGGCGGTCCGTGGTCCAGGCCTCGAAGGGGCCGCGGGCCTGGGCAGCAGCGGCGCAGGCGAGCGCGAGGGCCCAGAAGCGGTCGCCGTGGCCGTCGGTGTCGGCTCGCTCGGCGGTCAGCCGGGGGGCGCCCGTGGGCCCGGCTTCGGCGCGCAGGCTGTGCAGGTCGCGCCGCAGCGCCTCGTCGGCGGGGATACGAATACGGTTGTCCTCGAAGGCCTCGCGCAGCGCGGTGGCGACGTCGAGCCGTTTGGGGGTCGTCATCAGCACGCCCTCGACGGTGAGGCCGCCGTGATCCTCGGCCAGCTGCTCGACGACGGCCTCGCCCATGCCGGTCTGATCGACGGCGATGCGGAGCGGGCGGTAGCGAGCGGCGAGCGTGCGCACGATCGCGCGCTGTTCGGAGAAGGAGATATCGCGCGCCGTCTGGATCTCGCGCAGCCACAAGACATCGCCGACCTTCTCGATGACGGCGGCGACCCAGAGATCGCGCCGCCGCGCGACATCGACGCCGATATAGGTGGTGCCGCCCGCATACAGTTCCGCTTTGCCGGCCTCCGCGTCCTCGGCATCGGTGATCGCCTTCCAGGCGAGCCAGGCGCCCGAACCGGCCGAGGGCACGCAGTCGAGCTCCTGGGCGGCGCGGGCGCCGTACTCCGCACGCAACCCCGCCTCCCAGGCCGCCTCGGCCTCGCCGGTCCAATCCTGCCCGGCGACCATGCAGATGCGCTTGTAGAGGCCCTCGTGAAGCGCATCGGCCAGCGTGACGGTATGCAGCGCGCCCGGCTGGCGGCGCTCGGCGATATCGCGGCAGAGCGCGGCGAAGGGGTTGGCCTCGCCGTTATGAGTGGAGATCACGCGCACCGCGCCGCCCCACATGCGGGTCGCCAGCGCGGCGGTCAGCACGGCCTCGAGATCGTCGATGAAGGCGGCCTCGTCGATGACGGCAATATCGCCGGGCCGACCCTTGGAGCGCCAGGCCCGTGGACTGGACGCGAGGGCGGTGATGGTCTTGCCCGCGGCGAGGCGCAGGCGGAAGGCCTGCACGGCGTGGGAATCACCGGTGTCGATCAAGGTCTCGCCGGCGGTCTCGATCGCGATGCCCTGGCAGTGCTCGACCCACTCGGCGCAGTCGGCGACGAAGCCGCGCGCCATGTCGAGGGAATAGGACTGGTAGTACACGTCGCCGCGCCCGAGGCCGGCGTGCATTACCGCGTTATATGCCTCGGCCCAGGAGATGCCGATCCGTCTGGACTTCTGGATCGCCGCCAATCCGCTCGTCTCGGCGACCCAGCGCTGCTGGTAAGGGAGCAAGGTGCGCGCGTCCTTCATGCGCCGCCCTCCACGAACGCGCGGATCGAGGCGGCGCCCTCCTCGGAGAGGCCGAGCTTGCGGGCCTGTTGGCCGGCCGCCTGGGCGGCGCGCTTGGTGGCCTGCTCGACCAGGCGGGCGGCATAGTCCTGATCGAGGCGGGCAGCCTGCATCAGATCCTTGAGGGAGCGCCCCAGGTGGGCGAGATCGCCGGCCTTCAGGGTGCTGGCGTCGCCATCGAGCAGTGCCTGCTGGAACTCGAAGCACAGTGTGCGCGCGATCTCCAACAACGCGCGGTGGCGCCGGCTCTCGTCCTCGCCCTCGAGATCCGTGGCGATGGCATCCATCATCCTCCGCGATTCGCGCAGCCGGCCGCCCATCGCCTCGAGCTTGCGCTTGGCGGCATGCGCGGTGGAGCGGGAGAGCTCGGCGCCGCGCTCGCGCAGCAGGGCGCGGAAGTCGTCGACGCTGATCGTGGGGTTGGCGTCGAGGAAGGCGGCGATACTGGCCTGCTCCTCGGCCGAGAAATGGCGGTCGATCAGAGCGCGGCGCGGCATGGTTCAGAGTTCGTCCGGGCGCGGGCGGCGGACCCCGGGCGCGGCGGCGCGGCCCTCGACGACATCCTGGCCCCGGGCCAGAAGTGCGGCGACGGTGAAGCCCTCGACGTCGCGGGTCTCGATCAGGCCCTGTTCGGCCAGCCAGGCGAGCTCGGTGGCGAGCCTGTCGAGGCTCGGGCGGTGGCCGAACGCGGTCAGCGCGCTGGCCAGGATGCGGTCGTTGAGATCGAAGCCTTCGGCTTGCGCCAGGAGCTGCAGAACGACGAGGCGCATATCCTCGGCCACGATGCGGGCGTAAGAGCTCACGGCACCCCCTTGTCCATCAGATGCTCATGAATCAGGTGTAGCGTCCGTTCGATGGCGGCGACCGAGGCCTTGACGGCGGCGACATCGGCGCGGGTTTCCGCCGAGATACGGTCGAGCTCCTCGATCCGATTCCGCAGTGCGCCGAAGGTCGCCGAGTTGTCCTGCTTCTCGACCGCCGCGAGGCGCACCTTCGTCTCGGCCAGCCTGGCCTCGGCCTCGCGCATGCGGCGGAACAGCAGCACGATGGCAGCGACGATCGCGGCGACAGCGGCGCGCACCAGCCAGCCGGTGATCTCCTCGGCGCTCATGTCATCCCCCAGAGAGCGGCTTCGGCCTCGCGCCGGCGGACCAGGCCGGCAAGCCGCCGCCCGCCGGCGAACACCCAGCGGCGGAACTGATCCGGCACGTCGTCCCACGCGCCGGCGTTGACGCGGCGCAGCAGGGTCGAGGCGCGCAGTGCGCCCGATCCGAGGTTGAAGGCGAAAGAGGTCAGCGCGCCGTGCTGGTTGGTGCCGATCGGCACGACCACCATGCGGTCGACCGCGAGAGCGAAGCGCGCGAGATCGCGCCGCAGCAGCGCTTCCGCGCCCGCCGCGTCGAGCGGCGGGTGGTCCAGGCCGACGCGGCGCCCATCGACGCCATAGGTGGCGCCGTGGCCGATGGTCAAGACCCCGGCGGGGCAGAGATAGGGTTCCGCCGAGAAGCCCTCGAAGTGCTTGATCAGGCGGACTGCCCGGCGGCAGACCGGGGCGCGGCGCCGGCTCATCGCCTGACCGCCGCCGAGAGCTTCGCGCCGGAGCGGTAGCCGAACAGATAGCCGAGCACGGCCTGGATCGCATCGCCGACCAGCGAACCCCAGATCACCGTGGAGATCTCGGCCAGATGCGGCGCGCCAAAATACATCCCGTAGGCGTACGTGCCGGCGATCGCGGTGAACAGCGCGATGATGACGGTGCAGGCGCCGGGCCGCAGGGCGGCGTTCCAGGCGTCGACCCACTTCACGCCGACCGGCGCCTGGGATTTGTAGATCTCCGACATCTGGGTGCGGAAGGCGCGCACCTCCTCCATCTGCGCTTGGCCCTCGATCTCCTGAAGGCGGGCGTCGGTCCGGTGCGCCAGCAGCTTCAGTTGCAGCTCAGCCTGCTTGTCCATGCGGTCCATCTCGCGCCCGTGCTCGCGGCTCTCGCGGAACTCCTTCAGGAGGTCAGGGATGACGCCGCCGAGCATGCCGAGGCCGGTGGAAATCAGGGAGATGATCATCGCGTGTCCTGTCGGGCTGGGGTCGGGAGGGGATTATCGCGCATCCCGGCAGGCGGTTGCAGCGGACCATGGTCCGCCGCACAGGCGGTCTTACGCGCCGTGCCGCCGGTAGCGCCGCGCGGTGCGCCGGGTGATGGCGAGCCGCCGCGCGATCTCGGCCGTGCTCATGCCTTGTGCCGCGAGATGTCGCACCAGGGCGCGCCGCGCGAGCGGCACGGCAATCGCCCCGCCACCGAAGCGGCCGACGATCGCGGCCGCCGCTTCGGCGCCGACGAGGCCTGCCAGCGCCTGGCCCGGTGGCGTATCGAGTGCGCGCGGCACGTCCCAACCGTCGTCGCCGCCGTGCGCCAGAGCGATTCCGAGCGCCGCCCCGCGCCCCGCGAGCGCCTCGATCTCGGAAAGCACGCCCGGTAGCGTCGTCACCCCGCGTCCTCCAGCGGCAGTGGAGCCTGTTGGGTGGCGGGGACGTCGAACGGCAGCAGTGGCTGGGCCACGCGGGCCTCGAGCCGGCGGCGTGCGATCTCGTGGTATCCAGGCTCGATCTCGATGCCGAGGAAGCGCCGGCCGAGCGCGATGGCCGCCACGCCCGTCGTGCCCGAGCCCATGAAGGGATCGCAGATTAGATCGCCCGGTTGGGTGTAGAGCTGGATCAGCGCCATCATCAGCGCCAGCGGCTTGGCCGTCGGATGGCCGCCCTTGGCGGTCGGATAGGTGAACACACCGCGCCGCCCGCCGCCATTCCAGCGCCGATGGCCGGTGCCGCACCAGGCGGAGACGATACATTCGAAGCCGCGCGCCGCGCCCTGGCCGTTGAACCTGGGGGTCGCGTCCGGCTTCACCCAGCAGAGCGTCGTGTCCCACTTGCCGCCGGCCGCCTGGATGGCGTCGCGCCAGGCGCCGACGCCCTCGGCGAGGGCGAACGCCAGGAGCCAGCCTCGCGCGGCCGTCACCATGGTCCGGGCCGCCTCCTCGCGGATCGCGTCGATGCCGGCGAACTCGAACCCGCGCGGCGGCGCCTGGCCGTCGGTGCGCTGGATCCGGCCTTCCGCCGCGGCCCGGTGCAGGACGGCCTCGTAGGGTGGATCGGCGATTATGTGGTCGACCGGGCCGAGCGTGGGCAGGAGTTGCAGACAATCGCCCCGGTAGATGGTCGCCTCGCCGATGCGGTGCGTGGTCATGTCTGGGTCCCTCGCGCCTTGGCCTGGCGAATCCGGTCACCGAGGTGGCGGATCAGCGCGTCGGCGGCTGTATCTGGCAACTGGAGATAACCACGCCGTCCGGGCGCCTTGACGTGGCGGTCGGCATAAGCGTCGAGCGCGGCCAAGTTGCCGATCCGCACCCTGCCCAGGCGGTGCAGTATGCGCCATTGTGCCTCCAGCACGCGGGCGCGCGGACGCTCCCAGACCCCCAAGGGCGTGGCGTAGGGCGCCCAGTCGACGCCGGCCTCGCGGGCGAGCCAGGCCTCCAGGCTGTCAATCAGCATTTAATTCTGACCCCCTATCGGCGTGCAAAATTGACCCCCCCCCCTTGCTTCGACGGAGGTTGTCCCGGTAGTCCACGGGAGGGCCCCGCGCGGCTTCGTGTAGCGCTTTGCGTTACGCGGAGCGAAGCCGCGTGGGAGGGGCCTGTGGGCCCACCGGGACAACCGGGCCGGCGGCGGAACGTGGGGATCAGGTGGGGTTCTTGAAGTGGCAATGAGCTTTTGAAGTAGTGTCCAGACTGTTCTGCAAGTTTGTCATGGCTGCCGATGAGGGCCACCGGCATGCCTGGCGCGGAGATTTCGATTGCTCGGAGCGCCAGGCATGCCGAGCCGCCGTCAGGCGGCTTTCTGGATGCGTTCGCTTTTGCTCTCCTTGAGATGGATCATGTTGAGCTAGCGGTTGGCATCCAGCCAGTCCTCATGGATTTCGATCGCGAGAGCCCGGACCAGCCGGAGGCAGCTCATCCACCCCATCGGCCCGGACTTGTGCCCCAGCTACGAAACCCCTTTTGCAGAACAATCTGTACAGGACCCGTTTTGATTTGCCCGCCTTTGCGATGAAAGCCCCCAGGCTGATTGGCTCCATATAGCGGATCAGCCTGGGGCTTTGCTTACAGGGCGGCTACTTTTGTCGTCGCTGTTTGCTTTGTGCGAAGCGGTAAGACATGTTGCCTGTTTCGATGATTGCGCAGTGATGCGTTACACGATCCAGCAACGCGGTTGTCATTTTTGCATCTCCGAAGACGGAGACCCATTCCCCGAACTCCAGATTGGTGGTGATGATGACGCTGGTCTTCTCATAGAGTTTGCTGATCAGGTGGAACAAGAGCGCACCGCCGGATTTGGGGAATGGGATATAGCCCAGTTCGTCGATGATGACGCAATCCATGGCCGTCAGTTGCCGGATGATCTTGCCGGCGTTGCCTTCGGCCTGTTCCTTGATCAGCGCATTGATCAGATCGACGGCGTTGAAGAAACGGACCTTCTTTCCCTGATTGATCAACAGCGTCCCCAGAGCAATGGCGATGTGGGTTTTGCCCGTACCGGTTCCGCCCACCAGAATGAGGTTGTGGGCCTCCTGGGTGAACTGCCCTGAGCAGAAGGGGTCGATTTGCGCTTGGGTGACGGCGGCTAGCAGCCTGTCGGACTTGAGCCGAGTTTCGAGATGAGATTCACTGTCACGGTCTGATTCTCTCCTGCGCGGTGATTTTGTGATGAGCAACTTTCGACAGGTTGACCGGGAGACCAGCTATCTTCTGCCGCCTTCGGTGGACGAATGGCTGCCTGATCGTCATCTGGCGCGCTTCGTGGTCGATGTGCTGGAGCAGCTGGATCTCTCTGCGTTCGTGAAGGCCTATCGTGGTTCGGGCTCGGCGGCGCATCACCCGAGCGTCCTGCTGGGCCTGCTGATCTACGGCTACGCGACGGGGGTGCATTCCAGCCGGAAGCTGGAGCGGGCGAGCTATGATTCGGTGGCCTTCCGCTTCATCGCGGCAAACGACCACCCCGACCACGACACGATCGCCACGTTCCGCCGTCGCTTCCTGCCGCTGATCGAGGGGCTGTTCGTGCAGGTTCTGCTGCTGGCGCGGCAGGCCGGCATGCTGCAACTGGGCACGGTGGCGCTGGACGGGACGAAGATCCATGCCGACGCGAGCCGGCACAGCGCCCTGTCGTGGCAGCGTGCGGGCGAGATCGAAGCCCGGCTGCGGGCCGAGGTGGCGGAGTTGATGGCGTTGGCGGAAGCGGCGGACCGGTCCGAGGTTCCCGACGGCATGAGCGTGCCGGAGGAGCTGGCACGGCGCGAGGACCGGCTGGCGGCGATCGCCGCGGCGAAGGCGGAGATCGAGGCGCGGGCGGCCGAGCGTCATGCGCGGGAGCAGGCGGAGTACGAAGAGAAGCTGGCAGCCCGCGAGGCGAAGGAAACGCGGACCGGCCGCAAGCCGGGCGGGCGGCCACCGAAGCCGCCGGAGCCGGGGCCACGGGCGAAGGACCAGGTCAACCTGACGGACCCGGACTCGCGCATCATGCCGGTGGCCGGCGGCGGCTTCGAGCAGTGCTACAACGCCCAGGCTGCGGTGGCCGCCGGCAGCCTGCTGGTGGTCAGCGCCGACGTGGTGCAGGCGGCGAACGACAAGCAGCAGATCGAACCGACGCTCGAAGCACTCGCCGGCCTGCCGGACGGGCTTGGCGAGGTCGAGACCCTGTTGGCGGACAGCGGCTACTTCAGCCAGGCCAACGTCGAGGCCTGCGGGGAAGCGGAGATCGCGCCGCTGATCGCGCTCGGCCGGGAGCACCACCATCTTTCCTGGCGGGACCGCTTCGCCGAGGCGCCGCCAGCGCCCGAGGATCCGACGCCGCTCGAGGCGATGTGCCATCGCCTGGCCACACCCGAGGGCCGGGCGCTCTACGCGCTTCGCAAGCAGACGCCGGAGCCGGTGTTCGGCATCATCAAATCGGTGATGGGCTTGCGTCAGTTCAGCCTGCGCGGCCTCGACAAGGCGAAGGGGGAATGGACCTTGGCCACGCTCTCCTGGAACATCAAGCGGATGTTCGTCCTCAGCCACGCCTGAACGGGCGGGCCAACCCGCGTTCGCAACTTCATGGGGGTAAATCCATGACATCGACGCCCGCCAAGCCAATCTTACCAATCCTTGCATGCCCGAGTCCGACAGGCTGCTAGGCCGTAATCGAAAGTGGCGAAGTCCTTATGGTGGGGGAACTTCGAGGCCCGCATTTGGTGCTGGATAGAGCGCACCCGGCGCTCTACAGTCTCGGCGTCGATCAGTTGCTTTATCGCAGTGGTCAGACTTGGCGGCTTGCGCGCGGCCAGCAAAGCTTCGGCGCAAGCCGCCATTCCATACAGCCTCAGGGCGATCAGTTGGTCTATCAAAGCTTTCATGCGACGGCCTCCCCGGCAACGCACAGCGTCTCATAGCGCTTGCAGTCCGCTTCGGGCCGCAAGGTCAGTTGCGGATAGGCGTGGCTCTCGCCCCATGGCGCGATGACCGGCTCCACCAGTTGGTTGATCAGATTGATGATGGCCGGAAGGCGCAGCGTGTTCTGCTCCACGGCCAGTTCACAGGCTATCTCGACCACCTCGATCCCGTGATCCTGGGCCAGCAGGAGCAGATCGACAAACTCCCGGTCCCCGCCTTTGCCGGCCATGTAATGCGCCCTGACCCGGTGCATCGCCTCAGGCAATTGCCAACCCACAAAGGGCGCGCCATCTCTCAGCGCGCCGGGCTTGCGGTCGAGTAGGGGCAGGTAATGCCAGGGCTCGAAATAGCTGGCGTTGCGGGTAAAGCGGCGCTTGTGCTCGGCAATCACATTCTGCCCTGACACAACCACGATCCGGTCCGCATAGGCGCGCAGAGAGACAAGCTCCCCGGCGAACCGGGAGGGGACGCTATAGCGATTGGTGGCATATTGGACCAGACAGGTAGAGCGGACACGAGCGGCCTTCTCAACATAGCCGTCAAAAGCCCGGCCCAGGGGACGCAGTTCGGCGCACTCGTCTGCGAACACGTCCGAGATCTTGCGATCCGATTGTTCGGGGTGGGCGCGATTCGCCAATTCCTCGCAGCGCAGACGCAACCAGCCGTTCAGCGCATCCAGATCGTCAAAGGCGGGCTTGGGCGCAAACAGCTGTCCCCGCAGGAACCCAACCTGGTTCTCAATCTGACCCTTCTCCCACCCCGCCGCGGGTGTGCAAGCAACCGGTTCCATCACATAGTGGTTCATCAACGCCAGAAAGCGCGGATGGAACACACGGTCCTTAGAGCGCGAAACATAGGTTACCATCGTCTTGGGGTTGTCGATGATCACCCGGCGCGGTACGCCGCCATAGAAAGACATCGCCCGTGCAAAGGCGTCCAGCACCATCTCCTGAGATTCGCTGGGATAGGCAACAACAAAGGGCTTGCGGCTATGACATAGGCGGAAGTGGGCAACCTTTACCTTCTGCTCGACACCGCCCAGGACAGCGTATTCCGTGCTCCAGTCAAACTGGAGCGCGTCACCTGCCGTAAAGTGCAACGGAATGAACGCATCCCCCGATCCGGCGCCAGAACGCTTCAGGTCGCGGACAAACCTCTGAACCGTCGAGTAGGATCCGCTATAGCCTTCCGACACAAGCTGCTCATAAAGCTTCTTGGCCGTCCGGCGCTCACGGCGCGGGCGCCCCAGGTCCTGCTCAAAGAGCGCCCGAAGCCGGCTGGCGAAGCCATCGCTAAGCTTACGCCGGACGGGTGAAACGCGCCGCTGATAGCTCGGTGGATCGCCGTCCTTCAGATACTTCTTAATCGTGTTCCGCGACAAACCAGTCTGACGAGATACAGATCGGATACTCCGACCCTCCCGTAATATCCAACGTCGGATCTTCAATACGCTTTCCATCAATACCACCTGCTCTTTCCTCCGCACTGTTCCGTGCGGATGCTAGCGTTCCAGGTGGGTCAATTCTTACCGCTCATAACCCACCAAAGTGGGTCAGTTTTGCATGCCGATTCACAGGCAGGGTGACGATCGGCGCCCGGTGCGGCCGGGCGCCGGCTTCCCGGAAGCCGTAGCCGGGCAGCGGCCCGGTCCAGTCGAGCTCGACCTCGGCCAGCAGTTCCGGCGGCACGGCGGCGCCGGCGATCTCGTCCGCTGGCGGCGCGGCGCCGGCGCCCTGCTGGCGGGCGAGCCGCGAGAGCGCGGCCTCGGCCCGCTCGGCGGCCGCCGCGATCCGCCGCTCGGCCTCCTGGACGATGGTTACCGGCGGCGCCTCGCTCGGCGCGGGCGTCCCAAACCCGGCGCAGCCCGCCAGCCCAAGGCTGGCGGCGAGACGGAGGGCGCGGGCCAAAATCGCGCGGCCCCGGGCGATGGCGACGGCGGCGCTCACGAGCCGCCACCCCGCGCGTCCTCGATCACCAGGTGCCTGTTGGCGGGATAGGCCCGCGCGATCAACGCGCGCCGTGTCCCCGGCCCGGCCAGCAGCCGGTCCACCGCGTCGAGATAGGCGCCGTCGAAGTGGGCGGCGGCACCGATGGCATAGTGCCGCGCCGGCTTCCACACCAGCGTCCAACCGGCCCGGCGCGACCAGCCCGCGAGCACCCCCGCCAGGGTGACGTCCCGCCCCGGCCGGACATGCCAGCGCGGCGGCGCCTCCGGGCGCGGCGAGAGCGAGACCCCCGCCAGGCCCGCGCCGCCCACGCTCTTCGTCCTCTTGGCCTTCCCCTTCCCGGCCCTTTCGCCCGATTCCCGTTCGACCGCCGCCGTCGTCTCCTTCCCGGTCTTCCCGGCCTTCCCCGCCCCCGCCATCTTTCCCTTACCGGCCTGTCGTGTCGCTGTCCCGGAGGAGGGGCCGGGAGGAGATAGAGGCGCGGCGGTCACGGATGGCGGGGAGTTCTTCTTGCGCCTGGCTTGCGGCGGGGGTTCGGTTTCCGGGGCGCGTCCAGCGTCCCGAGGCGGGGCCTTCGCCGGCAGTTCGCTCGCCTTGAGCCGCGGCGTGGTGGTCGCCGGCGCTGGGAGCTCCGTGGCGGCGAGGGGGGCGGCGGATGTACTATCGTCGCCCCCGGCGAGCGCGGGGGAGACGTGCAGCACGGCGATCACCAGGGCGGCGCCGGCGGCGAGGCCGGGACCGAGCGGGGTCAGGCCGCGCGTGAGCGGCCGGCGCCGGCGGCGTTGCAGACAAATCCGATGGAGCAGCGCACAGAGGCTGCCGGCGAGCAGCGTCCAGGCCAGTCCCAGCGGCCCGAGGACCAGGCCGAGGGCGCCGAGCAGCAGGGTATCGCCGTCGTGCAGCGGGCGGTTCCGGCCGAGGCGCCAAGCCAGCGCGTTGGGCGCCAGCACGGCGGCGAGGCCGAGCCCGCCGCCCAACAGGGACGGTATCCAGTAGCCGGCGGTGAGCACGGCCTCGCCGCTTTGGAGCCCCTGGGCCAGGCGCCAGGCGAGGCCGGTAAGGACCAGGGCCAGGATAACGCGAACGTCGACGACGAAGCGCCGGGCGTCGTCGCGGGCGATGCGGGCGAGCGTGAGCAGCAGGGCGGCGGCGGTGAGCCAGGCGGCGAGAGCGATCATGGCGTTCCCTGTTCCGGATAAGCTTGGAAGCTGTGCGGCAGCGCCCGGCACAACGTCTCGAGCCGGGGCCGGGCGCAGAGCGTGGCCGGCAGGCGAAGGGGCAGGGCGTGCGCGGCGCGCTCCCCACTCCTGGCGTCATGCCAGGCGAGCAGCGCGTCTTGCGCCGTCCGCAGACGACGGGCCAGGGCGATCTCGCCTTCGAGCCGGGCGAGGTCCCGCTCCGCCCGCCGCACCGCCCGCAGCACCGCCGTGTCCCGAACGGCCGTCCCGTCCGGGCGGCTTTCGCCTGCCGCCGTCGTGGCGGGGCTCGTACCCCCCGGTTCCGCTCGCGCCGCCGGACTGGCCGCGAGGGCCAGGACGAGGACGAGGGCCGGAGCAGACCAGGCGATGCCGGCATGAGGCCAGGGGACGGGTATAGGGAGCGGTGTCATGGGAATATCTCGTCAACAACCGGTGCATCCGCCGACGGTAAGATCGGAGATCGTGCCTCTGGGTGCGGTGACCTTTTCCGTGACGAAAACCGTATCGGCGCTGACATCGCCGGCTGTGATTGTCCCCAAGGCCGTGATGCCGCCTTCGGCCGTGAGCGCCTGGCCGATGACGAGATCGCGGTTGATGGTGAGCGTCCCGGCTTGGAGTACGTCCGTAATGGTCAGGCGTTCGGCGGCGATAGCGCCGGCGCCCTGGACGTCGTGGCCGGCCATGTCGAGGGTCGCCTCCATGCGGTTGGCCTCCGGGTGGTGGGGGACGGCGGTGCGGTGTAGCCAGGGCCCGATGACCGTGGCGCGGTCGACGCGGCGCAGGGTGGCGATAACCCCGGGGCGGACCCGGTCGGGGAAGCGGGCGGTGAAGCCGGCAAGATCCGCGCCGATCGCCGGACCCGAGAGCCGGGCGGGCGTTCCGGGCGCGACGATGCCGATCCGGCTGGCGGGCGGCAGGCGCAGCAGGGCGGACGGCGGCGGCGGGGTCGCGTCGCGGGCCTGGGCGGGGGTCAGGCGCTCGCCGGCCAGCAGTTCGAGCGTGTTCGCATCGATGCGGCGGATGGCGACGGCGAGGTCGCGGCCGAGGGCGCTGGTGTCGGGGAAGCCCGCGGGCAGTGCGCCGGCGTCGCGAAGCGTGGCGAGGGGGAGGGTGACCGGCGCCCGCCGGGCGCGTTCGAGCAGGTCCTGGAAGCGGGCGGGGTCGGCGGCATGGTCGTGGGCGGCCTCGCTCAGCAGGGCGATCCGCGCCGCCGCCCGCGCGGTGCGGTGTTCATAGTGGTAGTGGTCGAGCACCGCACCGACCGACAGCGCCACGATGGCCAGCAGGCCGAGGGTCAACAGCGCGTCGAACAGGCCGAGCCCCCTGAACCGGCACCCCGCCCGCCCCGTCCCGCGGCGCGCCCGTGTTCGCCGGGCGGTCATTGGCAACCCTCGCAGGTATCGACCTTCAGCCGGTCGATCTCGCCACGCGGCCCATAGAGCCCGGTGCCGACGACAAGGTCGGTGTCGATGGTCAGATCCGGGCCGCCAAGGAGGGGCGTCTCGAGGGTCGCGGCGAGGACCTCTCCGCCGGCGCTGGCCCGGCCAGCCTCGCCGCGCCCGTGCGCGGTAACGCCGTTCGCCGTCGCCGCGCGGGCCGTGACGTTGCCGGCACCCCAGATGCCGACACCATCGGCGAACCCGAGATCCGTCTCCATCTTCGTGAGCTCCGGCCGCCCCGGTTGGGGCCGCCGATACAACCGGCTCGCCTGAACGGGCAACGCCAGGTCGGCCGTGGCGTAGAGGCTGCCCTGCCCCAGCGCCCCACCGAGGGCCGCCTCGATGCGCGTCAGATGTCTCGCCATGGGATGCGGCGCGCCCGCTCTGGCGAGCTCTCGGAGCCCGGCGGCCAGCGCGCCCTCGCGGATCGAGTCTTCCAGGGGTAGCGCCGCGTCGGGACCGGGAGCGGGCAAGACGGCATAGGCGAGCGGCAGGCCCGCGCCATCGTCGATGATACCGAGCCGGACACCGCCCCCGGGCAGACCCGGCGGCAGGTGCCCGGCGAGCTCGGCGCCGGTCAGCTCGTAACCCCGGCGCCCCCGGCCGGCCAGCCGCCCGGCATGGCCCGCCTGGTCCTCCTGCGCGGCCCGATGCGCGGCCTCGAGCCCGAGCGCCAGCACCGCGCCCCGGGTCCGCGCGAGGTCCTGCCGCGAGAGCAGGCTCTCGCGGCTCTCGTGCTGCAGCAGCCAGAGCGCGCCGAGGCTCAACAACAACAGCGCGCCGAACAGGCTGCCCGCGCCGCGCCGGCGGCGGCGGAAGGGGCCGTGAAGGCAGGAGGTTCGGGACATCGCGGAACCTACTGGAAGGTCAGGGTGACGTGATTGGCGTCGTCGTTGCCGGTGCAGGCCGTCGCGGCGAGGGCGTTGTTGATGTCGGTGCCCTTCTTTTGACCACCGCTCGTCCCCTGGAGGGCCTTCAGTCCGGAGCGTGAGGTCGCGCGGCCGACATAGGCGTCGATGATCGAGGCGCAGACCTCCTGATCGAGGTCGTTGAGCTTGATCTTGAAGTTGCGATTGTTGCCGGTCACGTCCACGGTGCCGTCGTAGGGGTGGTAAATCTCGGGGGTCTTCGTGGCAGTTTTACCCGAGCCCGTCGTCTTCGTTTTCTTGGCGCTGTCGGGGATCAGGCCGCGGATCTCGAGAAGCCCGTTGAGCGGGTCCGTGCCGTAGTCTCCGGTGGTGGCGTGGATCGTCATCACGGCGGTGCGCAGGTGCGTGATCAGCTCGAGCGTGGCAGTGCGCTTCATGCGATCCTGCGCGTTCTGATAGACGCCGACGATGGTGATCATGGCGAAGGCGCCGATGGCGAGGCCCAGCAGCGCGCCGAACAGCGTGAGCCCGCGATAGGCGCGGCGGGGCCGGTAGGGTGCGGTGGGGGTGAAGACGGTCATGGCGATGTCCTTCCGGGATTGGGGATCAAGGTGCCGCCGGCACGGCGCCGGCGAGGGTCATCAGAGTGAACAGGGCGTCGATGGCGACGCCGGTGGCGAGCGCGACGAGCCCGAACAGCCCGGTGGCAAGCCCAGCGGCGCGGGCGCGCAGGCTGTCTGCGCGTTCCGTCCAGCGCTCGGCGAAACGGGCGAGGCGGTCCGCGCCATCGGCGACGCCGTCGAGGGCGGCGACGATGGGGATCAGCGCCGGATCGGGGAAGCCGTGACCGGCGAGCGTCATGGCGCGCCCGAAGCCGGCGCCGCGCGCCATGTGGGCCTGGATCGTGCCGATCCGGTGGCGGGCGTAGGGCGAGGCGTGGCGTTTGAGGTCCTCGAAGGTCCGATCGTTGAGGTCGAGCCCGGCGGCGAGGAACTCCAGCGCGGTGAAGAAGAAGGCGGAGCCGGCGAGCGTGCGGGCGAGCGAGAACGGCGCCATGCGGTCGGCGAGCGTCCGCCCCGCTCCCCGCCAGGCGTGCAGCAGCCGGAGCAATATCCCCAGGCCGAGGACACCCGAGACGAGCACCGCGGTGGTGTGGTCGTACAGGAAGCTGGCGGCGGCGCGGACGGCACCGGCGGCGCCGGGCCAGTGTTCGGGCGGCACAAGGCGTTCCATCTCCGGGATGAAGTGCCCGGCGGCGAGCCACAGGAGGGCGAGCGAGAACAGGACCAGGCCCACCGGCGGGGCGAGGGCCTGGGCGATCGCCCGCACCTGGCGCTCGCGCAGGCGGGCGACGCGGGCGGCGGCGGCGAACAGGCGGGCGGGTTCGATCCGGCCGTAAGCGGCGAACACGGTACTCTCGGCGGCGGGCAGCGTGTCGGCGAGACGGCTTTGGAAGCGGCCCGAGAGCAGATCGCGGCGCCAGGCGGCGAACAGCCGGGCGCGGGCGTGCTGGCGCTGCCCGGCGGCGCCGTCGGCCAGCACCGCCAGCGCGGCCTCGAGCTCGAAGCCGGCCGCGGCCAGATCGGCCAGCGTGGCGAAGGCGTCGACCCGGGCCCGGCGGCCGAGCACCAGGCGGGTCCACGGGCGGGCGAACAGGCGTCTCATGGCGCCACCCTCCGTTCCCCCGGCCCCAACCCGGCGGCCGGCGACCCGGCACACGGCGCCCCGGCCTCCAGGCCGGCGCCCTTGATCACCGCGTCGAAGGGATCGAGGCGGCCGTCGAGCACGGCGCGGCGCAGCTTGTCGGTGAGCGGGACACCGCCCAGCGAATCGCGCCAGTGGCGCCAGGCGGCCTGGGGGTCGCCGCCACGGATATGGTCGAGGTAGCCGGCGTCGGGCTGGATGTATTCGGCGAGCGCCCGCTGGCCGGTGTAGCCGTTCCAGGCTACCGCCGCGAGGCCGCCCGCGCGGCGGCATTTTTCGCAGCCCTTGGGGTTGCGGTAGCGCACGCCGGCGAGGCCTCCAACGCCATCAGGCGGGTCTCGCCCGTCGGCGGGCGCGTCGAGGGCGCACCCGGCGCAGAGCTCGGCGATCAGGGTCTGCTTGCAGAACAGCGCGATGTTGCCGGGCTTGGCCAGCTCGGCGGCGGCGATGCCGAGGTCGAGCAGCCTAAAGGGGATGGCGTTGGCGTTGTCGCAATGGATCGTGGTCCAGACCTGGTGTCCGGTGTCGATGAATTGCAGCACCTGGCGCGCCGCCTCGGCGTCGCGGATCTCCGAGACCATGCCGGAGGCCGGGTGGATACGGCAGAAGTGCATCAAGGCCGCGCGGTAGTGGTCATGGCGCTCGCTCGCGTCGCCCGCCGTCGGCACGGCGATCTGCACCGCGCCGGGGATGCGGTATTCCACCGGGTCTTCCACGGTGACCAGGTTGAGGGCGCCGCCGGCCTCGGCCATCTGCAGGGTGAGGTTGCAGGCGAGCGTGGTGGTCTTGCCGTCGCCGGTGCTGCCGGCGATGAAGATGCCGCCCTTGCGCCGCGCCCGGATGGCGGCGAAGAGGGCGGCTTCCTCGGCCGGAAAGCCGAGCTCCTCCAGCCGGGTTCCGGCGGTCAGCAAGCCGGCATAGAACAACCGGGCGAAGAGATGGTCGCCGTCCGGCTCGTGCGGGCCGCGCTCGCAGCGCAGCGCGGTGACGCCCTCCGGCAGCGCGATGGCGCCGCCGGCGGCGAGCGCGAAGCCCTGGAACTGGCGCTCGCGGTAGCCGGTCTGGCCGGTGCCCTCGTCCTTGGCGTGGAACAGGTAGCCCATCAGCTCGCGGCCTTCCTCGGCGGTCAACGGCTCGCCCAGGGGAAGCTTCTTGTCGTTGACGATGGCGAAGAGGTCGCAGCGCGTGGTCCCGCGCTCGAACACCACGTCCGAGGCCCGCGCGTCCGCCGCCTCGCGCAGGATACGGGAGAGCCGGTCGCCGAGCGCGGCGAGGTGGGGACTGGCGTCACCGGGGATGTCGCCACTCCCGGGCCGCCAGGCCTGCTGGATCTGCTCGAGATCCACGCTCCGCTCGGCCAGCGGATCGGGCACGGCACCGGCCCGGCGCAATGCGACGAGCTGGCGGCGGAGCGTGTGGTCGGCCTCGTAGCCGCGCGCGATCAGGCAGCGCCCATCCGCATAGATGGCGCAGATCCGGCGGAAGTGGGCATCCATGGCCGGGAGGGGGAGTGGCGTTTCGCCGGCATCGAGACGGCTCATGGCGCACTGTCCTCCCCGATGGGCGCGCCGCCGTCACCCGGCCCGGCCCGCGGGGGCGGCCCGTGCGGCAGGGCTTCGGGCGGCGTGCCGGCGAGCCAGACGCCGGGCGGATCGGTGGCGATGCGGGCGACGCGGGCGCCGCCGGGCAGCTGGTCGCCTGCGGCGACGAACCAGCGTTCCCCGTCCCGCGCGAGGCCGGCCCGGAGCGCGCCCGCCCGGCCAAGGATGGTGAACCAGCGGTAGGGGCCGGGGAGCTCCAAGGCGTCGTCCCCGGCCTCGAGGGGGACGTCATCGTCGTCCCTTACGGCGGCCCGATCCCCGTCAACGGACACGCCGTCCTGCAACAGGGTGTCGATGCGGGAGAGGGTCCCCTCGAAGCCGTTCCCGGCCGGTGTCGTGGCCTCGGCCGCGGGCATTGGCGCGGGCCCGGGCGATGGCACCGGGGCGACAGGCCCGCTCGCCGCCGGCGCCGGTTCGGGCCGCTGCGCCTGGTGCAGCTCGTCGTCGGCGGCGTGCAATTCGGCGAGAAGCCGTTGGCGCGCCGTGCAGAGCCGGATCGCCTCGCTCTCGAGGCCGAGCGCCGCGACGGCGTCGTCCAGCGTCGTCGCCTCGGCCAGCAGGCGGTACAACAGACCGCGCGGACAGGGCGGGAAGATCGTCCCCGGAACGCCGGGAGGAACGTTCCGGGGCGCCGCCGTACCGGCCGACAGGGACGCGGCCGGGGCGGAGCGGGCAAAATCGGACCCGCTCGCGGGCACGGGTGTGGACGGCGCCGGTCCCGCCGGCACCCCCTCGCGTGCCGGCCCGGCCGGCAGAAGGGGGAGCGGCGGCCCCGGCGACGCCATGGGCGACATCGCCGGGGTCTGGCCCGATACCGCGCCGGACAGCACGCCGAGTGCCGCCGTCAGGGCAAGAAGCGCCGCGAGGGAACGGACCCGCCGCATTACCGCCCCTTCGCCCGGGCCTGTCGCAGGCGCTCGTACAGGTCGCGCCAGCCGATCAGCAGGGTCTCCGCCTCGCCCTCGAAGCGGAGGTTGAGCTCCCCCCGGCTCCACCACCAGCGCCCGGCGACGGCGCGCCCGTCCGGCGCGGCGCCGGTGAAACCGCCGTCGGCCGCGAGACGCAAGGTCTCCGGACGGCCCCACGGCGACAACACGATCGGCTGTTGTGACTCGGCGAGCCCGTCGCTCAGGATATAGGCCGGGTGACGTTGGCCGGTCGGATACATCGCCAGGGCGTAGCCGATCAGATGCCGGTGAGGCTTCGCGAACAGCCCGCCGGGGCTCCAGGTGATCACCTTGCCGTCGTGGGTGAGCTTCGCTTTCCAGACCTCGTCGATCTCGCTATTGGCGCCGAGCCGCCAGAGCTCGTCGGCGTTCGGATCGTGAGAGAGCACATAACGCAGCCCATCGTTGCGGGTGACGATCTGGCCCCGGTTCTCGGCCAACCACCGGCGCAGCTCCTCGGCGGGAAACGGCAGCCGGCCCATCTTGCGGGCGTTGGCGACGCCGATCCCGCCAGGGGTCATGCTGTCGTACGAGCCGGGGAAGTTACGGATCGGCGCGTCCGGGTCCTGCTTGCGCAGCCGGGTCATGAACAGCGAGGTCTGTTTTTCGTTGATTGGGAGATCCGCCGGGAGCTCCAGGCCCGGGCAGGCGTCCTTCATCGCGCGGGGCCAGGAATCTTGCAGCCAGCCAACGCTCCAACGTTGCACGTGCTGTTCTTGACGATTCCAACTTTCTATCCAATAGGCCTGTGAATCGGCATGCAAAACTGACCCACTTTGGTGGGTTATGAGCGGTAATACCAGTCGACATTGATGTCAACTCGCGGTTGGATTCCCTTGCTGGCTGATTTCTGACTCAATTGTGGTGATTCGGAAGAGGGGGATCACCATGGGTCGGGGTATTGCCTTGCGCGAGGATTTCGATGCGGCGGCGTTGCGACGTCTGGCCAAGGGATCGAGGGATGCTAAACAGATCCGGCGCTTGCTTTCGCTTGCTGTGATCTACGAGGGCGGGAGTCGGACGGAGGCCGCGCGGACGGGGGACGTCGGCCTTCAGGTGATCCGTGACTGGGTGCTGCGTTTCAACGCGGAGGGCCCGGCCGGCCTGATCGACCGCAAGGCGCCGGGCGCGGCGAAGAAACTGGACCCGGCGCAACGGGACGCCTTGGCGGCCCGGGTGGAAGCGGGACCGGATCCGGCGCGCGACGGCGTCATGCGCTGGCGGCTAGCGGATCTGGTCGACTGGATCGGCGAGAGCTTCGCGATCACGCTCGACCAGCGGACGGTGAGCCGGGAGCTGAAGGCGATGGGCTTCGCCAGGATGACGATGCGGCCGCGCCATCACGCCCAGGAGCCGGGGGTGATCGAGGACTTCAAAAAAAATTCCCCGAGCTGGTCGCGCGGGCTCGCAAAGCACTCCCCGACGGCACCGGGATAGAGATCTGGTGGCAGGATGAAACCCGCGTCGGACAGAAGAACAAGCATGCCCGGCGCTGGGCCCGGCGCGGCACACGGCCACGCACCCCGCACGATCAGCGCACCAAGTCGGCCTATATCTTCGGCGCCATCTGCCCCGAGCGCGGCACCGGCGCCGCCATCGTCCAGCAACGCTGCAACACCGCCGCCATGCAGCAGCATCTGGAGGAAATCTCCGTCCAGGTTCAACCCGGAGCCCATGCCTTGATGCTGCTCGACCGGGCCGGCTGGCACACCACGAAACGGCTCGACGTCCCGGCCAACATAACCCTCCTGCCGCTGCCGCCGAGATCGCCCGAACTCAATCCTGCCGAGAACGTCTGGCAGTACATCCGAAACAACTGGCTCTCCGACATCGTCTTCGAAGACCAGGACGACATCACCGATCATTGCTGCAAGGCCTGGAACAACCTCATCGCACAGCCGGACAGAATCAAATCCATCGGACGAAGATCATGGGCCATCGGGTTCTGATCATTGTCGATTGGTATAAGAATTGACCCACCTGGAACGCTAGCATCCGCACGGAACAGTGCGGAGGAAAGAGCAGGTGGTATTGATGGAAAGCGTATTGAAGATCCGACGTTGGATATTACGGGAGGGTCGGAGTATCCGATCTGTATCTCGTCAGACTGGTTTGTCGCGGAACACGATTAAGAAGTATCTGAAGGACGGCGATCCACCGAGCTATCAGCGGCGCGTTTCACCCGTCCGGCGTAAGCTTAGCGATGGCTTCGCCAGCCGGCTTCGGGCGCTCTTTGAGCAGGACCTGGGGCGCCCGCGCCGTGAGCGCCGGACGGCCAAGAAGCTTTATGAGCAGCTTGTGTCGGAAGGCTATAGCGGATCCTACTCGACGGTTCAGAGGTTTGTCCGCGACCTGAAGCGTTCTGGCGCCGGATCGGGGGATGCGTTCATTCCGTTGCACTTTACGGCAGGTGACGCGCTCCAGTTTGACTGGAGCACGGAATACGCTGTCCTGGGCGGTGTCGAGCAGAAGGTAAAGGTTGCCCACTTCCGCCTATGTCATAGCCGCAAGCCCTTTGTTGTTGCCTATCCCAGCGAATCTCAGGAGATGGTGCTGGACGCCTTTGCACGGGCGATGTCTTTCTATGGCGGCGTACCGCGCCGGGTGATCATCGACAACCCCAAGACGATGGTAACCTATGTTTCGCGCTCTAAGGACCGTGTGTTCCATCCGCGCTTTCTGGCGTTGATGAACCACTATGTGATGGAACCGGTTGCTTGCACACCCGCGGCGGGGTGGGAGAAGGGTCAGATTGAGAACCAGGTTGGGTTCCTGCGGGGACAGCTGTTTGCGCCCAAGCCCGCCTTTGACGATCTGGATGCGCTGAACGGCTGGTTGCGTCTGCGCTGCGAGGAATTGGCGAATCGCGCCCACCCCGAACAATCGGATCGCAAGATCTCGGACGTGTTCGCAGACGAGTGCGCCGAACTGCGTCCCCTGGGCCGGGCTTTTGACGGCTATGTTGAGAAGGCCGCTCGTGTCCGCTCTACCTGTCTGGTCCAATATGCCACCAATCGCTATAGCGTCCCCTCCCGGTTCGCCGGGGAGCTTGTCTCTCTGCGCGCCTATGCGGACCGGATCGTGGTTGTGTCAGGGCAGAATGTGATTGCCGAGCACAAGCGCCGCTTTACCCGCAACGCCAGCTATTTCGAGCCCTGGCATTACCTGCCCCTACTCGACCGCAAGCCCGGCGCGCTGAGAGATGGCGCGCCCTTTGTGGGTTGGCAATTGCCTGAGGCGATGCACCGGGTCAGGGCGCATTACATGGCCGGCAAAGGCGGGGACCGGGAGTTTGTCGATCTGCTCCTGCTGGCCCAGGATCACGGGATCGAGGTGGTCGAGATAGCCTGTGAACTGGCCGTGGAGCAGAACACGCTGCGCCTTCCGGCCATCATCAATCTGATCAACCAACTGGTGGAGCCGGTCATCGCGCCATGGGGCGAGAGCCACGCCTATCCGCAACTGACCTTGCGGCCCGAAGCGGACTGCAAGCGCTATGAGACGCTGTGCGTTGCCGGGGAGGCCGTCGCATGAAAGCTTTGATAGACCAACTGATCGCCCTGAGGCTGTATGGAATGGCGGCTTGCGCCGAAGCTTTGCTGGCCGCGCGCAAGCCGCCAAGTCTGACCACTGCGATAAAGCAACTGATCGACGCCGAGACTGTAGAGCGCCGGGTGCGCTCTATCCAGCACCAAATGCGGGCCTCGAAGTTCCCCCACCATAAGGACTTCGCCACTTTCGATTACGGCCTAGCCGCCGTCACCCAAGCGCAAATCGACCCCTTCTGCTCAGGGCAGTTCACCCAGGAGGCCCACAACCTCATTCTGGTGGGCGGAACCGGTACGGGCAAAACCCACATCGCCATTGCTCTGGGGACGCTGTTGATCAATCAGGGAAAGAAGGTCCGTTTCTTCAACGCCGTCGATCTGATCAATGCGCTGATCAAGGAACAGGCCGAAGGCAACGCCGGCAAGATCATCCGGCAACTGACGGCCATGGATTGCGTCATCATCGACGAACTGGGCTATATCCCATTCCCCAAATCCGGCGGTGCGCTCTTGTTCCACCTGATCAGCAAACTCTATGAGAAGACCAGCGTCATCATCACCACCAATCTGGAGTTCGGGGAATGGGTCTCCGTCTTCGGAGATGCAAAAATGACAACCGCGTTGCTGGATCGTGTAACGCATCACTGCGCAATCATCGAAACAGGCAACATGTCTTACCGCTTCGCACAAAGCAAACAGCGACGACAAAAGTAGCCGCCCTGTAAGCAAAGCCCCAGGCTGATCCGCTATATGGAGCCAATCAGCCTGGGGGCTTTCATCGCAAAGGCGGGCAAATCAAAACGGGTCCTGTACAGATTGTTCTGCAAAAGGGGTTTCGTAGCTGGGGCACAAGTCCGGGCCGATGGGGTGGATGAGCTGCCTCCGGCTGGTCCGGGCTCTCGCGATCGAAATCCATGAGGACTGGCTGGATGCCAACCGCTAGCAGCCTGTCGGACTTGAGCCGAGTTTCGAGATGAGATTCACTGTCACGGTCTGATTCTCTCCTGCGCGGTGATTTTGTGATGAGCAACTTTCGACAGGTTGACCGGGAGACCAGCTATCTTCTGCCGCCTTCGGTGGACGAATGGCTGCCTGATCGTCATCTGGCGCGCTTCGTGGTCGATGTGCTGGAGCAGCTGGATCTCTCTGCGTTCGTGAAGGCCTATCGTGGTTCGGGCTCGGCGGCGCATCACCCGAGCGTCCTGCTGGGCCTGCTGATCTACGGCTACGCGACGGGGGTGCATTCCAGCCGGAAGCTGGAGCGGGCGAGCTATGATTCGGTGGCCTTCCGCTTCATCGCGGCAAACGACCACCCCGACCACGACACGATCGCCACGTTCCGCCGTCGCTTCCTGCCGCTGATCGAGGGGCTGTTCGTGCAGGTTCTGCTGCTGGCGCGGCAGGCCGGCATGCTGCAACTGGGCACGGTGGCGCTGGACGGGACGAAGATCCATGCCGACGCGAGCCGGCACAGCGCCCTGTCGTGGCAGCGTGCGGGCGAGATCGAAGCCCGGCTGCGGGCCGAGGTGGCGGAGTTGATGGCGTTGGCGGAAGCGGCGGACCGGTCCGAGGTTCCCGACGGCATGAGCGTGCCGGAGGAGCTGGCACGGCGCGAGGACCGGCTGGCGGCGATCGCCGCGGCGAAGGCGGAGATCGAGGCGCGGGCGGCCGAGCGTCATGCGCGGGAGCAGGCGGAGTACGAAGAGAAGCTGGCAGCCCGCGAGGCGAAGGAAACGCGGACCGGCCGCAAGCCGGGCGGGCGGCCACCGAAGCCGCCGGAGCCGGGGCCACGGGCGAAGGACCAGGTCAACCTGACGGACCCGGACTCGCGCATCATGCCGGTGGCCGGCGGCGGCTTCGAGCAGTGCTACAACGCCCAGGCTGCGGTGGCCGCCGGCAGCCTGCTGGTGGTCAGCGCCGACGTGGTGCAGGCGGCGAACGACAAGCAGCAGATCGAACCGACGCTCGAAGCACTCGCCGGCCTGCCGGACGGGCTTGGCGAGGTCGAGACCCTGTTGGCGGACAGCGGCTACTTCAGCCAGGCCAACGTCGAGGCCTGCGGGGAAGCGGAGATCGCGCCGCTGATCGCGCTCGGCCGGGAGCACCACCATCTTTCCTGGCGGGACCGCTTCGCCGAGGCGCCGCCAGCGCCCGAGGATCCGACGCCGCTCGAGGCGATGTGCCATCGCCTGGCCACACCCGAGGGCCGGGCGCTCTACGCGCTTCGCAAGCAGACGCCGGAGCCGGTGTTCGGCATCATCAAATCGGTGATGGGCTTGCGTCAGTTCAGCCTGCGCGGCCTCGACAAGGCGAAGGGGGAATGGACCTTGGCCACGCTCTCCTGGAACATCAAGCGGATGTTCGTCCTCAGCCACGCCTGAACGGGCGGGCCAACCCGCGTTCGCAACTTCATGGGGGTAAATCCATGACATCGACGCCCGCCAAGCCAATCTTACCAATCCTTGCATGCCCGAGTCCGACAGGCTGCTAGGATTAGGCCTAAAGCGGGCTATGCCGTAGTCCGGCTGATGGCGTCTCTGGATTTGGAAGCGCATTCCACCAAAGACTTGTCCGCTAAGCGCAAGACACACAATACTCTTAGATAAATATGATACGTTTGATTTGTTTTCGTATATTGACAGTTCATGCTACAAAGCACATAGTCACCTTGAGTGGATTGAGGCGAACCGGGCCGAGTGACGGGTATCGAAGAACTGAGATCAGTCTCGAAGGCCCGGATCGTCATGGTGCATTGAGCTCGGCGACACCGATGAGTGGCTGGCGGCCGCGAATCATTTCGATGGCTCGACGGTATTATTTCATTTCTGGACGGCAGATAGGAGACAAAGATGCGACGGAGTTTATTTTTGGCTAGCGCCATTCTCATTCTTAATATTGTCGGATTTTCCGCTGCCTCGGCGAGCCATTTGTTCTGTGATGCGAATTCCGGCTCGACGAATGGTCCCTACTGTCAGTATTCAGGTACCGTAGACCGTCTATATTTTAACGACGCCGGTTTGCTTCTGATGTACTTCGAGCACTCAGAGAATATGTCAGCAGCACAAAACGTCGGTTTAACTTGTGCTAATAACGATAATTCCACCAGCTTCGATATTTTCTACGGTGGAGATTCAAAAAATTTGGCGGTTGGTGAATTCTTTTACTCCACATTGTTAACAGCTAAAACCTCGAATGCGCCGGTGACTATTTTAATGCGTTGCAAGCAGGGCGGCAACCGTCTATCCATCGATCGAATTTGGTTAAATTAACTGGAAGTCGTGAAGTTTTGCCGGCGGGTTTTGGACTGGCCCTAGGCTTACGAGCGCCGAAATCATATGCATTTCATTCTTTATTTCTTCCGCGCACCCTTGATTTTTCTAAACATTTCGATATAGAGGGCCGATTGTTCAAATCTTCGATTGATATCATCATTTGACGGTCGGACATCTCTGATCCGGGCCGGAGGAACAGTAGCATGGCACACAATTTTTGAAATCAGTCAAAACTGAACATTATCGTGCATATATCGACGGCTATTTCAACGCAATTGGTAATTCAATGGCAAATTTGGACAAAGCACACGTGGAAACAGTCGGCTCGATACTTTAAAGTCAAGATACGTTGGGCGCCTTGAAGACTGACCGACGTTCAGGAACGATGGTCGTTGGAATGCCTAGACCATACCGAACCCGGGCCTGCTATGAAGGCTGAATTGGTGTGTGCATCATTGAGTTCAAATGGTCCGCCGATTGAATCGGCCTCCGAATTGAGGCGAATATAAAACCATGACCCAATCGCAACGCCCGATTATGTCGCTCTGGGACCAGACCGCCGACGAGGCGGACCGCGAGCCGCTCGGTGGCACGGACGATGTCGAGACGGACCTCGCCATCGTCGGGGGCGGCTTTACCGGGCTTTCGACCGCGCTGCATGCCCAGGAGAAGGGCATCGCCTGTCATGTGCTGGAGGCGGCGCATATCGGTCATGGCGGGTCGGGGCGCAACGTCGGGCTGGTCAACGCCGGGCTGTGGCTGCCGCCGCAGGATGTCCGGGCCAAGCTGGGCGAGCGGCGGGGTGCCGCTCTGGTCGAGACGCTGGGCGAGGCACCCGCCTATGTCATGGGGCTGATCGAGAAACACCAGATCCGCTGCGAGGCGACGCGGAGCGGCACCATCCATGCCGCCCATTCCCCTGCCGGCTACGAGGACCTCGCGCGGCGGGCCGAGGAATGGCGCCGCCTCGGCGCGCCAGTCGACCTGCTCTCGGCCGAAGAGACGGCGGCGAAGGTCGGCAGCGAGGCCTTTTTCGGCGGCCTGCTCGACCACCGGGCCGGCACCATCAATCCGATGGGCTACGTGCGCGGCCTCGCCCGCGCGGCGGCGGCGGCGGGGGCGGAGATCTCCGTCGGCACGCGGGCGACGGCGCTCCGGCGCGATGGCGACCGCTGGATCGTCGAAACCAACCGGGGCCGCGTCTCGGCGCGCTGGGTGGTGCTCGGCACCAACGCCTATACGGACGAGCTGTGGCCCGGCCTCTCGCGCGGCTTCACCATCATCCACTTCTTCCAGGTGGCGACCGCGCCGCTCGGCGAACGCGGGGCACGCATCCTCGCCGAAGGGCAGGGCCTGTGGGACACGGGGCGGGTCATGTTCTCGCTTCGCCGCGATGCCTTCGGGCGGCTGATCATCGGCTCCATGGGCCGCGTCGTCGGCGGGGAACAGGGGCTCTCGCGGCGCTGGGCGGCGCGCAATATCCGCCGGCTGTTCCCCGACCTCGGCGCGGTCGACTTCGAGGCTGCCTGGCACGGGCAGATCGCCATGACGCCGGACCATCTGCCGCGCATCCACCGGCTGGCGGATGGGCTCTATACGCCGATCGGCTACAACGGGCGCGGCATCACCCCCGGCACGATCTTCGGCCGCGCCATGGCGGAGCTGCTTTCCGGTGGTGCGGAAGAGGATCTGCCGCTGCCCTTGAGCACGCCGAAGCCGCTCGCCGGCGGCCCTCTCATGCGGCATGTCTACGACACCGCCTTCACCCTCAACCAGTGGCTCAAGGCCCGCTGAAATTTTCGGGAGTTCGAGAGATGAGCGACAAACCCCTTGCCGTGATCACCGGCGCCGCCCGCGGCATCGGCCGCGCCTGTGCCGAGGCCATCGCCGCCGACGGCGCCCGCCTCGCCCTGGTCGACATCGAGGGCGACGGGGTGCGGGCGACCGCGGGCGAGATCGGCGACGACACGCTCGCCTTCGAATGCGACATGGGGGACGCCGACCAGGTCGCCCGGACCTTCGAGGCCATCGAGGCCGAGGCCGGTCCGCTCTCGATCCTGGTGAACAACGCGGGCATCGCCCTGCCGCAGGATTTCCTCGACACCTCGCTCGCCGACTTCAAGGCGGTGATCGACGTCAACCTGACCGGCACGTTCCTCGCCCTGCAACTGGCGGCGAAGTCGATGGTCCGCGCCGGGATCAAAGGCGCGATCGTCAACATGTCCTCGGTCAACGCCCAGGTCGCCATCCCCTCGATCGCGGCCTACTGCGCCTCCAAGGGCGGCGTCATGCAGCTGACCCGGGCGAGTGCGCTGGCGCTCGCGCCGCACGGCATCCGCGTCAACGCCGTCGGGCCCGGCTCCATCGACACGGCGATGATGGCCGGCGTCAACGCCAACCCCGAGGCGATGGCCATGGTGATGTCCCGCACCCCCCTCAAGCGCGTCGGCGAGCCGGCCGAGGTGGCGAACGTCGTCGCCTTCCTGGCGAGCGCGAAGGCGAGCTACATCACCGGCGAAACCATCTATGTCGATGGCGGCCGCTTGGGCATGAACTATACCTGTTAGGCTGGTTTCGGTTTCGCCGAAACGCCCGGCCGGCCCGCCTTAAAAAACCAACCTCAGGCCTTCTCCGCGAGCCACCAGGCGAGCAGGCCCGTCGCGGCCATGAAGTCGGGGATCTCCATCGCCTCGTCCGGGTTGTGGCTGCCGTGGGCGTTGCGGATGAAGATCATCGCCGTCGGCACGCCCGCGGCGGCGAAGGCGGCGGCGTCGTGGCTGGCACCGCTGGCGATCTCCAGGCTCGGGATGGCGAGCCGTCCGACGCCCTCGGCGAGATCGCGCCGGATGTCCGGATCGAGCACGCCGGGTGCCGCCCGGGTGAAGTCGCCGAGTTCGAAGGCGACGTCTCGGCGGGTGCCGATCTCGGCGGCGAGCGTGGCGAGGCGGCCTTCCATCTCGTCGAGGAAACCGGCATCGAGGCTCCGCATGTCGAGGCTGAAGTCCACAGCGCCGGCGATCTTGGTCATGGCGTGCCATTCGGCGTCGGTGAAGAACTTGCCGATGGTGAAGGCGAAATCGCGACCCTGGTCGTCACATTCGGTCCAGATCGCGTCGAGGGCGGAGACCAGCTCGGCCGCGGCGATCACCGCGTCGCGCCGATGCGAACGCGGCACGCCGCCGCAGTGGGAGTATTCGCCCTGCACGCGGGCCGCCGGCAGGCGCCGGTTGCCGCGGATGCCGGTGACCAGGCCCACCGGGATGCCGGCTTCCTCCAGCACCGGGCCCTGCTCGATATGCACTTCGAGATAGGCGTGCTGGGCGGCGGGCGGCAGATAGACCTCACCGGCGGCGAGCGCCGCGGGATCACCCCCCGCCTCGGCCATGTGGTCGTCCAGGACCCGGCCCGTATCGGCCCGCCGTGCGGTTTCGAGGGCGCCCGACGGCAAGGTACCGAGGGCCGAACGGCTGCCGATGTAGGAGACGCCGAACCAGGCGCTCTCCTCCGCCCGGATGCCCATGACGCGGACGTCGCGGGGTGGCGTCAGCCCCGCGTCGAGAAGCCCGGCGCAGACGACGAGGCCGGAGACGACGCCGGCGGCACCATCGAAGTTGCCGCCCTGGGCGACCGAGTCCAGATGGCTACCGACGATGACCGGCGCCGCCGCGCGGTCGGTGCCGGGAAGCGTCATGTAGGTATTGCCGGCCGCGTCCCGTTCGACCTCGAGGCCGAGGCCCATCGCCGTCTCCGCCATCAGCTCGTGCGCGAAGGCCTCGCCCTCGCCGTAGGAAGCGCGCGTGATGCCGATGCCGTCGTGGCTGCCCGCGGCAAGGCGGTCGAAGACGTCGGCGGCGAAGCCGGCGCGCGCGGCGACGGCGGCGGAGAGGGTATCGGTGCTCATCGCGGGGTCCTCACAACGGGGGTCTCATCAGGGCGGTCTCATCGCTTGCGGATCCTGACGAACAGCAGGAACGGCGCCGCCAGCAGGCAGACCAGGGTATACACCAGGAAGGCGTTGGAATAGCCGATCATGCTGGCCTGCCGGCCGATCTCCCGGCTGATCGCGGCGAGCCCACCGAGGCTTTCGGTGTTCCACAGGCCGGTCACGTTGCCGAATGCCAGGCTTTCGTTGAAGGGACTGACGTTCTCGGTCAGCTCGGCGTAGTTCACCTTGCCGGTCCGCACGATCGTCATCACAGAAAGGGAGATGAAGATCGAGGAGCCGAAGTTGCGCAGCAGGTGAAACAGCGACGAGGCCTCGGGCAGGCGCGCGGGATCCAGGGTGGCGAAGGTAACGATCGACAAGGGCACCCACATCACGCCGCAGCCGAAGCCCTGCAAGGCGCCGACCCAGGCGATCTCGAAGGCGGTCGCATCGAGCCCGAAGTGGGTCATGCGCCAACCGCTGAAGGCGACGATGGCGAGGCCGAGCGAGAGGCCGATGCGCGGGTCGAGACGGCCGATGCGCGCCGCCGCCAGGAAACCGAAGACCATGCCGCCGCCACGACTGGCCAGCAGCGCGCCGATCATGGAATCGGGATAGCCCTGCAGGCTTTGGAGCATCGGCGGCAGCAGCACCGTCGGCGTCACGTTCAAGGTGCCGTAGACGAAGACCAGAAACAGCCCGATGGTGAAATTGCGGTCGAGAAACAGGGTCGGGCTGATGAACGGCGTCGCGTGCGTCAATGTGTGCACCACGAAGACGTAGAAACCCAGCACCATGGCCGTCGTCACCATGATGATCTCGCTCGACTCGAACCAGTCCTGCCGCTCGCCCCGGTCCATCATCAGCTGCAGGCAGGTGATCGCGATGGAAAGCGCGAGAAAGCCGGTCCAGTCGAGGCGGACGGGCTTCGGCCGGGTGAAGTCGCGAATGAAGGCGAGCACGCCGATCATGGAAACGACGCAAAGCGGCAGGACCAGCAGGAAGACCCAGCGCCAGTTGTACTCCTCCGCCAGGTAGCCGCCGATGGTCGGCGCGATCGCCGGCCCGATGACGACGGCCATGCCGAAGACGCTTTGCGCGCCCGCGCGCTTGTCCGCGGGATAGACGCCGACGATGATCGCCTGGGCCAGCGGCACCAGCGGCGCGCCGAACACGCCCTGGGCGATGCGGTAGAACAGCAGCGGGCCGAGCGACGTCGCCGAGGCGCACAGCATGGTCGCCACGGTAAAGCCGGCGATCGACCAGATCAGCACCCGGCGCTGGCCGAAACGCGCGACGACCCAACCCGTCGCCGGCGTCGCCACGCCGGTCGCGACGACGTTCAGGGTCACCACCCAGGAGACCTGGTCCGGCGTCGCGCCGAGCGCCCCCTGCAATTGCGGCAGGGCGACGGAGACGATGGTCAACGTCAGGGCGTAGAGCATCGTGCAGGACGACATGGTGAACAGGATCAGCCGCCGCTCCAGCGGGCTGAAATCATCGGCGGAGAGGGTGTGCGCGTCGGACATGGGCTGCCTTGTTCTCCCGCGCATATTCGGTGATTGTGGGGTCCGACGGCAAGGTTGCCTTGCCCGGCGTCGTCGTCTATTCAGGAGCACAGCGGAAAGCGAGCGTGGCGGAATTGGTAGACGCGATGGCCTCAAAAGCCATTTTCCTTACGGAAGTGTGAGTTCGAGTCTCACCGCTCGCACCAACGGCCCTGCGCCATGGCAGCACTTTGCCGAAGGGATGCGCGGGTGAACGCACACGGGCTCGACGCCACCATCATCAATCCCGAGAACCGGGCCCGCGCCGTCGCGCACCTGCGGGCCCACGGCGTGCGCCTGCCGCGCTTTTCCGAGCTCGCCGACCCTGCGCGCATGTCGGAAGGGGTCCAGGGCGCGCTCGACGGCGTCGAGGCGGACGCGGCCGACGCCCGCAACCTGTTCCGCGTGACCTGGTACAACGATGCGGCGCGAACCGGGACGGTGCCCGTGCCGCTATATCTGGAACTGCCGGAGGCGCTGACCGGCGTTGCCGCGCCGATCCTGCTGGCGCTCGGCGATCGCTTTCCGATGATCGGCGCCCACAAGGTGCTGGCCGCCTACGGCTGCCTGGCGCCGCGCATCGTCACCGGCGGCTTCGATCCGACCCGCCACCGGGCGATCTGGCCGTCGACGGGCAACTACTGCCGGGGCGGCGTCGCGATCTCGAAGATCATCGGCTGCCGCGGCGTCGCCGTACTGCCGGAGGACATGAGCGCCGAGCGCTTCCGCTGGCTCGAGTCCTGGACCCAGGGGCCGGAAGACATCGTCCGCACCCCTGGCTCCGAGAGCAACGTGAAAGAGATCTACGACAAATGCGCGGAGCTGGCGGAATCCCAGGAGAACGTCATCCTCAACCAGTTCTCCGAGTTCGCCAACTATCTCGTACATCACGAGGTCACCGGCCGCGCGCTGTCGAGCGTCTTCGAGGATAGCCGTGCCCGGCGGCCCGAGCGACGCCTGGCCGCCTTCGTCTCCGCCACAGGGTCCGCCGGGACGATCGCCGCGGGCGACTATCTGAAGGCGAAGCACGGCGCGGCGATCTGCGCGGTCGAGGCGCTGGAATGCCCGACCATGCTCTATAACGGCTATGGCGAACACAACATCCAGGGCATCGGCGACAAGCATGTGCCGCTGATCCAGAACGTCATGAACATGGACGCGGTCGTCGCCGTCTCGGACCGCGCGACGGACCAGCTGAACCTGCTGTTCAATACGGAGGCCGGGCGCCGACATCTGGTCGGACGCCAGGGCGTGGAGGCGGACCTGGTCGCGCGTCTCGGTCACCTCGGTCTCTCCTCGATCTGCAACGCGCTCGCGGCAATCAAGCTCGCCAAACGCCTCGACCTCGGGCCGGACGACGTCATCGTCACCGTGGCAACCGACGGGGCGGCCCTCTATGAAAGCGAGCAGGCCCTGACGCTGGCGCGCGATTTTCCCGACGGGTTCGACGAGGTCGCCGCCGGCGCCACCTTCGCCCGCCACCTGGCCGGCGCCGACACGGCGCATGTCGAGGAGCTGGACCAGGTCGCCCGCAACCGGATCTTCAACCTTGGCTACTACACCTGGGTCGAGCAGCAAGGCGTAGCGCAAGCCGATTTCGACGCCCGCCGCACGCCCGAATTCTGGCGCGAGCTGCTGTCCTATCCGGCGGCCTGGGATGCGATGATCGACGACTTCAACGCCGAAACGGGTGTCGGGGCGGCGTAGCCGTCGTCGTTCGCGACGATCCGAGCCGCGGAAAACCGAAGAGAAAGCGTGCTACACTTCCGCTCTCGGCGAAAAATTTCGGGACCCCGCCATGTCCTCGATTACCTTGGAAATTTCGGATGAAACGGTCGCGGCGCTCGACGACTTGGCGCAGATTTTGTCCGTAACCCGTTCCTCGCTCGTCGCCGATGCGCTCGACCACTATTTGGCACAGGAACGACGCTGGATCGAAGACATCACCACGGGCTTAGCGGAATGCCGGCGCGGAGAGAGCGTGGCGCATGATGAGGTGATGGCCGCGGCGACCGAAGCCATCAAAGCAGCAGAAGCGAAACGGACCCGCAAGGCGCGGAAGTTCGCTGGTCGGAGAGGGCCCAACGTCAGTTGAACGATACTCTCGTCTCTATCGCCGATCGCAATCCGGCCCATTGCGGCCCGGTGTTGCGCAGCGACGGAATCGGGTAGCTTGCCGGCAGCGAATTCGAAGCCGAGGGAGACGATCATGGGTCTGATGGATGGCAAGGTGGCGCTGGTAACGGGTGCCGGGCGGGGGATCGGGCGCGAGGTCGCCCGTTTGCTGGCGGCCGAGGGCGCGCGTGTCGTGGTCAACGACCTGGGCGCCGGTCTCGGCGGCGAGGGCGAGGACGACAGCCCGGCGGCCGACGTCGTACGCGAGATCGAGGCCGCCGGTGGCCAGGCCAGCGCCAACACCGACAGCGTCGCCGAGAGCGCGGGCGCCGAGCGCATGGTCGCCCAGGCCGTCGCCGACTTCGGCCGCATCGATGCGGTGGTCAACATCGCGGGCATCCTGCGCGATACCATGATGCACAAGATGACGGAGGCCGAATGGCGCGCCGTCATCGAAGTCCACTTGAACGGCAGCTATTTCACCAGCCGCGCGGCGCTGCCGCACATGCGCGAGCAGGAGACCGGCTCCCTGGTTCATTTCACCTCGACCTCCGGCCTGAACGGCAACGTCGGTCAGGCGAACTATGCCGCGGCCAAGATGGGCATCGTCGGCATGAGCCGGGTGATCGCGCTCGAGGGTGGGCGGCGCAATATCCGTTCCAACTGCATCGCCCCCTTCGCCTGGACCCGGATGATCGAATCGATCCCGGTGCAGAGCGAGGAACAGGCCGAAGCCTTCGAGAAGTTCCGCGTCGGTTCGACCGCCGCGCACATGGCCCCGATGGTCGCCTACCTCACGTCCGACGCGGCCAGCGCGGTCAGCGGCCAGGTCTTCGGCGTGCGCGGCAACGAAATCTACCTGATGAGCCAGCCCCGCCCAATCCGCACCCTGCACAAGGGCGACGGCTGGAGCCCCGCCGACCTCGCCGCCATGTTGGAGCCGAGCCTGCGCAACGACCTGCTCCCGCTCGACGGCACCGGGGAGTATTACAGCTGGGACCCCATCTGATCGGGTAAACACCCTGATCGGCCCACCGGTCCGGCCACGGACCCTGTGACGGGTCGTCAACCGACGAGCCGGCGACATCCTCGCGATGCTCTCCGCGCTCCAGACGCTCGATCAACAGCTCTCGACCTTTCGGCGTCAGACGGGCATTCTTGTGAACGTTTATTCGGTCTTGCCCCTCAAGCTAATGTTGTCGCCAACATCAGCTTCTCAGTACGCATCCGGCCAAGACCACGGTCGGCTCGGATTGACGGAGCGCGGCTGCGGGGAACGGATCAGGCGGCGATGTTGTTGGGTGTCGCGGCTTTCCAGTTCCAGGGCAGGAGTTGGTCGATCGCCTTTGCCGGATGGTCGTTGATGCGGCGCAGCACGTCTTCGAACCAGGCGCGAGGGTCGACGTCGTTGAGGCGGGCGGTTTCGATCAGGGTGTAGACGGCGGCGGCGCGCTCGGCGCCCCGGTCGGAACCGGCGAAGGTCCAGTTGCGCCGGCCGACGGCGATGCCCCGGAGCGCGCGCTCGGCGGCATTGTTGGTGAGGCAGATGCGACCGTCGGCCAGGAACGCCGTGAAGCTCGGCCAGCGCTTGAGCATGTAATCCATGGCCTTGGCGACGGCGCTGCCCGAGGACAGTTTGGCGCGTTCCGTCCGCATCCATTTCCCGAGGTCGTCGACCAGTGGGCGGACGCGGGCCCGGCGGATCCCGCGACGGCGCTCCGCCGTGTCGCCGTTGATCTCGGCCTCGATGGCGAAGATCTCGTCGATGCGGCGCACCGCGTCGCGGGCCATCGGCGCCCGGATCGCCTTGCCGAGATCGGCCAGCTCGAAGAACTTGCGCCGGCTGTGAGCCCAGCACGAGGCCTCGATAAGCGGCGCCGGTTGGCGTCCCTTCGCATAGAGGGCGTTGAAGCCGCTGTAGGCATCGGCCTGGAGGATGCCGGACCAGACCTCCAGATGACCCCGGGGATGCCGGCCGGCCCGATCCCGGGAGTAGAAGTAGAGCGCCGCCGGCGGGTCGCTGCCGGCGAAGGGACGGTCGTCGCGGACGTAGGTCCAGATCCTGCCCTTGACCGTCTTCTTCCTGGCCAGCACCGGCACCGGCGTCTCGTCGCCATGCAGCCGTTCGGCGGCCAGCACATGGGCCCGGATGCGCTCGTGCAACGGCCGAAGCGTGGCGCAGCAGGCGCCGACCCAATCCGCCAAGGTCGAGACGTCGAGCTCGATACCCTCGGCGGCGAAGGCCCGGCTCTGCCGGGTGAGCGGCAGGTGCATGGCGAACTTGTCGTTGAGGACCGTCGCCAGCAGGCCGGGACCGGCGCGCCCGCGCGGGATCGCGTGGTGCGGCGCCGGCGGCTGGCTGATCGTCTCGCAGGCCCGGCAGCTGAACTTCTCCCGCACCGTCTGCACCACCTTCCACTGGCGGGGCACCAGCTCCAGGCTCTCGGTGACGTCTTCCCCGAGCTTCACCAGCTTGTCGCCACCGCAGCAAGAGCAGAACTCGGGGCCGGGCAGCACGACCCGCTCGCGCGGCAGGTGGGCCGGCAGCGGCGCCCGCTTGGGCTTGCGTCGGGTGAAGCCGCGCACCGTCGTGCCGTCGTCGGCCTCGCCCGGGCCCGCGCTCTCGGCCGTCGCCGTCTCCAGCTCCTCAAGTTGCAGTTCCAGCTGCTCCAGCAGGTGGGCGCCACGCTCGGAGGAACGGCCATACTGCTCGCGGCGCAGCTTGGCGATCTGCAGCTTCAGATGTTCGACTTCCAGTTCGGCCCGCGTCCGTGCCGCCCGTTCCTCGGCCAGGGCGTCGCGCAGGCGGGCGTTCTCTTCGAGGACATCGGCGCTGGTCATGGGCGGGAGTGAATCAGACCCCGCGCCCGCCCGCCAGACCTATTGCGCCGACCGAGTCGATATGCCGCGCCTCAGCCCGCCCGCTCCGGACGCCGGGTCAAGCGCGGGTGACGCCAGTCGATCCCGTCCAGCATGTAGGCCAGCTGCGCCGAAGAGATCGCCACGGCGCCCCCGCCATGAGCCGCCGGCCAGACGAAGCGGCCGTGCTCCAAGCGCTTGGCATAAAGCGACATGCCCACCCCGTCGTGCCACAGGATCTTCAACAGATCGCCCCGACGGCCCCGGAAGACAAACAGGTCACCCGCATGCGGGTCCCGGCCCAACGCCTCCTGGACCTGCAAGGCCAGCGTGTTCATGCCGCGACGCATGTCCGTCACGCCCGAGGCCAGCCACACCCGCACATCGCCGCGAACCGGGATCATCGCCGCGCCAGGGCCGAGAACACCCGGCCAAGCGCCGAGGCGTCCACGCCCGCGTCCACCATCACCCGCGCGCCGCAGCCGAGCTCGATCGTCATTCGCCCCGACCCGACCGACGGAGCCGGCGCCGAGGGACCCCGCTCGTCCGCCACCACGGTCACCGGAACCAGGCCGCCGGCACCGCCCAGCAAACCCTCGCGGTAGAGCTTGCGCCAGGCGAACACCTGGTTCGCGTTCACATCGTGCCGACGCGCCACCACCGATGCCGACGCGCCCGGCTCCAGGCTCTCCAGGACAATCCGACGCTTCTCCGCCAAAGGCCAGCGACGCCGGGGCTGGGACGCCGTGCGCCTGTCGCCGGCAGGGAGATCTTCTTCGTCCACCATCAAACTCGTGCCCATCTTCAAACTCGTGGACACGAACGAAGTGCCCACTTCAGAAGAGGGGAGACTCGGAAATTACCGGAGCACCGACAAGGCGGTGCTCACCGGATGCGTACGCTTCTCAGAGCAGGATCGAATGAACAACCAATTGAGAGGTCACATCTACCCCACATTATGTCGGACTTGGACCGTTTGGCGCTCCGTCCGAGCCAATGACGCGATGCGCCCGACCATCAGCGAACAATGTCCGTGCGGCGGGCTCGACGTTTCGAGCCGCGGAACTGCCCGCGGCCGGGGGGCGGAGGAAGGGACGGACCGGACGCGCGGATCCGGCGGTATCGATCGCAACGTCGTCAGGCCGGGTCCGGGTTGCCCCGACGCGGCCAGGGGAAGAAGGCATTCTCGACACCACCGACGAATGGCTGCAGGTCGGGGAAATGGCGTCCGATCACCGTCCGCATGTTATTGGCCTCCAACCAGTCCATTCCGATCGGCGTATAGACTTCCGTTCTGAAGTCCTCGTTCAGGAAGCGGTCGCTTTTGATGCGCCGCGACGCCATCAGGATGAAGATCCGGAACGCCGTATCTGAAAATCCAAAACCCTCGGGCGGCGCTTCTGCGAGCATGCCGACCAGAGTGTCGACCCGCTCAATATCACACCGGTAGACCTTCTCTATCTTGGCTGCGAGCGCATGATCCGCCGTCAGATCTCGGAAGGATCGTATTGGTTTCATGCCGAGGCTGCGCCGGAAGGCGTTGTAGCGCGGAACGCCGCGCTCCCGGTCGCGCATGATGTCGACGGCGGCCAGATCGATGACCGGTTCGTCGGCTTTTTCGAAGTGGCGTAGCGTATTGGGGTAGTTCCCGAGAACCATCGCACCTGGAGGGGCCAGCCCGAAGGAATAGAAAAGATTTGCCATGCCGTATTGCTCGACGGCATCACGTGTGTGCCGGCCCTGGATCTCGGTGAAGCTCAGCCCCGCGCCCAGCACGCTGTCGTCACCGACGTCGCGGAAGGTGAACTCATCGGGGATCAGCGGGTGTAGCCGATAGACGGTGACGAATTCCTCGGTCAGGCTATAGGGCGCGCTGTGATGATGCGTTTCTGAAGCAGGAATGCCGAACGAGATCTCCTTGTCGCCGAACGCCAGATCGGTGAGGTTGCGCAGCAGATCGTTCGCAATGCCGGCCCAGTTGGCGTTCATGGCAATCTTCAGCGCCGGGTGCCGCAGGATCGCGGGAGTCCACTCGATGGTGTGGATCTTGACGATCAGGGCGGAATTGACGAGCCGCGCCGTCTGGAAGAGCATCTCGTCCGACCATCCGGGATAGATAGCTTTCAGTGCGTCGCAGATTGCATTGTGCTCCCGTGCAAAGAGAGTGTGCAGCAGGCTCAGTCCTACCCAGTAGTTGTCGTTGAAACCAGTGAGATCGATGCCCTCGGCCTCGGGGTCGAGCGGCAGCAGCCCGCCGTCGCAAATCCGGAGTTTTCCGTCCGTCCGGCTGCGCAGACGCATCTGTTGCCGCTCGTCCGGACCGTAGAGCTGCGTCGCGTCCCACCAATGAGGATGCTGATTGACGAACGTCGGCACGCCGTCCAGGCCCGCCTCCGGCGGCGTCGGGTCCGGCGGCGTGCGAGGAATGCGCATCGGGTCCTCGTGCCAGTCGTCGTTTTCGATCAGCGACACCGCGAAGGGATCTTCCGTGACCGGCTTGCCATGGAAGAACCAGTCGTGGTTCTCGAATTGGATCCAGGCGGCGGCCAACATGTTGAGGCCGGTCACGGGCTTGAACTCATCGCGTGCCAGCAGCTCGGCGCTCACCTCCCGCGGGCTGGGCTCCAGCAGCGACGGTCCCTGTTCCGGCTTCAGATCGCGAAGTGGCACATTGCGCCCGAACCGCGTGCCCTTGGCGCCCATGAGCGGATGATCGAGATCGGTGTAGGAGCCGTCAGGCGAACGGCTCGTCCGGTACTGCGGCTTCCAGGGCAGTGGCGCCTCACGTCCGTAGCCGGTGTCGTGCAGGTTCTCCTCGCGGTAGCGCTCGCGAAAGGCGACGAGATTGAAGACGGCGAGGTAGCCGGGTAGCCGGTGCCAGGGAACGACCAGATTCACCAGCCGGTAGATTCCTCGGACAAGTCGCAGACGAAACGGAGTCCGGTAGCGAAACGGGATCCTGGTGGCATTCATCATCTTCTCCTCGCCGAATCCTCAACTCGCGGTGGGGCCGGGCGGCGAAAGGGCAATGCCCCTCCCCGCCCGGCGACCGGTTCAGGACTTCGGCTCGAGCACACTGATCCTGCCTTCCAGTGCGATCAGGGCCTCATTCTGCTTCTGCAGCCCCGCATCGAACGCCGCCTTGAAACGCTTGCCTTCGAGCACGGCGGCCCCGCCTTCCTTCGCCTTGCCGTCGCGCCTCAATTGCAACACGTCGGTGGGCTGGCCCAAGGCCTTTAGACGCTCGATTTCGGCGTCGAAGTCGTTGATCGACGTATCGATCGTGCTGGCGAGAGGCCCGAGCGCCTTCAGCCCCCCTTTTCCGTCCGAACCTTTAACGGCACGATCGAAAAGGCCCGCGATCTTGGCCTTGATCGCGGCAAGTTCGCTCGCCAGCGTCTTCGCCGGATCCTTGCTGGTATCCAGCTTGGCGAGCCGCTTCTCCAGATCGGCGACCGTTCTCCCCGCCTCGCCATTGGCGCTCTCGACCTGTCCCTTCAGCTGCGAGACCTGGCCCTTGTAGGACGTCTTGACCTCTTTCTTGCTCGCCGGCTTCGGACAGACGATTCTCACTTGCTTGCGAGCCTCGCCGATCCGAGTCCAGACCGTCAGCGTCCGCGTCTCGTTGCCGCCCGAGATCTGGCCGGCCAACGTGCGCAGATCGAATTGCGCGACCACGCCACCCATGTCGGGCAGTACGTTGTACTCACCGTCCTTTGCGGCGATTCCGGCAAGAAACACACGTGGTTCCCGCCACAGCTCGCTGCCCTGGATCAAAAGCGGGACATTGTCGCCGCAGTTGCGGATGGTCGACGGCTCGACATGGTCGATGCGGGTTTGCACTTGCTGGCCATAGCCCAGCCGGTCGAAGAGCAGGCTGGTAAAGCCGTCCAGATCGGCCATGTTGCGTGGCAGATTGACGACGATGTCGGTCGACTTGCCGATGCCTCCGTCTTCCCCCGACCCCTCCTTCCTGTTGAGCGAGGCGCCGTCCGCGAATTTCAGATGCGCGAGTTTACCGGCCCAGGTGGTTTCTACCGCAAGCCGCATCCGGGGCCACCACGCCGGCACCGACAGATCGGTGGTGACGATACGGTCCATCGCCGTCTGCCGCAGTGCCAGTTGTTTCGCCTTCGAGTCGACGGAGACCTCGGGACCGAACAGCCATCCGAAAGCCGCGCCCTCGACACCGTTCGTCACCGCCGGATCCCGTCCGGCGAAGCCGATGACTCGCGGCACGCGCTCCAGCGCGTCGATCGAGCCCGACGCCGCCTTCAGATAGTTGACGCTGCCGGTCAGGTTCAGCCCCGACTGCGGCACCGTCGCGGCGAGACCAAGCGAGAGTTGCATGGCGCGCGCCGCCCGCTGCAGGGTGGAAATGCGCTGCGCCTCGTCCGTCGGCGTCACAGCGAAGGCAAAGCTGTGGCCTTTCCCGCCAGCCTCGCCTACCGTGGCTCCGGAGCACGCTTTCTCCACATCCTTGTTCTCCTTGTTCTTATCTCCTGCCAGCAATGTCGTACAGAACTGCGTGTCGATCCGCCGCCCAGCCTGCCGAGCACCACGTAAAACTTCGTCGTCTAGCAGTCGCGTAGCATTGCTGGCCGCCGCATCGTACAGCTTGAGCAGTTTGAGCGCCGATTTGATTTCGTCGCTCTCCAATTCCGGGCGCTCGCCCAATGCCCGATGCGCCGACGCGATAGTTGGGGCAATGCTGATCAACTGTATGGCCTTTGCAATGACTTCCTCGTGCGAATAGGACACACAGGCCTCAGGTGACAGCATTTCTTTTACTCTTAGATCTTTCAGATGACTCCGCTCAGAATCTGTCAGTTCGTTGACAGCCTTATTATCGTAACAGGGGCAAAACCCCGGGCGGTCAAGCCATTTCGATGCAGCGTTGTCTGACGAGGATCGGCAGTGGGGGCACGGGTGGGGCGCCGGGGACCTTGAGGCGGTCGCCGAGATAATCCCAGAAGGAGAGGCCAAGTTTCTGGCAGGTCTTGTAGAGGCCGAGGAATGTGTCTCGGGCCTGCTTGCCGTCCTCGGAGCGTGTGCCGCCGGAGAATTTTCGCCTTGTGACCATGGCGCGGATGTCGCGTTCCGCGCCGTTGGTGTTGAGCGGGACCTCCGGGCGGTCGAGGACGACGAGCAGTTCGTCGCGGTTGGCATGCAGGCGAGCCAGGAGCCGGTCGAGGCGGAGGAATCCGGTCTTGGTCGCGAAGAGCGCATCGAAGCGGCATGCCAGGTGGGCCCGCCGTCCTGGCGCCGGCCTTTCGCGATAGGCTTTGAGATCGGCGTAGAGTTGCCAGAGCCGTGCCTGGATGTGTTCCTTCTCGCGCCGCTGGCTCCGGGAGAAGGTCATCAGCTTGTGGATCAAGCGCTCCGCATGGACCCAGCAGAGCGCGTGGCGGCCGACGTTGAACTGGCCAGCATCGTCACTCAGGACTGTCAATCAGCATTTAATTCTGACCCCCTATCGGCGTGCAAAATTGACCCCCCCCCCTTGCTTCGACGGAGGTTGTCCCGGTAGTCCACGGGAGGGCCCCGCGCGGCTTCGTGTAGCGCTTTGCGTTACGCGGAGCGAAGCCGCGTGGGAGGGGCCTGTGGGCCCACCGGGACAACCGGGCCGGCGGCGGAACGTGGGGATCAGGTGGGGTTCTTGAAGTGGCAATGAGCTTTTGAAGTAGTGTCCAGACTGTTCTGCAAGTTTGTCATGGCTGCCGATGAGGGCCACCGGCATGCCTGGCGCGGAGATTTCGATTGCTCGGAGCGCCAGGCATGCCGAGCCGCCGTCAGGCGGCTTTCTGGATGCGTTCGCTTTTGCTCTCCTTGAGATGGATCATGTTGAGCTAGCGGTTGGCATCCAGCCAGTCCTCATGGATTTCGATCGCGAGAGCCCGGACCAACCGGAGGCAGCTCATCCACCCCATCGGCCCGGACTTGTGCCCCAGCTACGAAACCCCTTTTGCAGAACAATCTGTACAGGACCCGTTTTGATTTGCCCGCCTTTGCGATGAAAGCCCCCAGGCTGATTGGCTCCATATAGCGGATCAGCCTGGGGCTTTGCTTACAGGGCGGCTACTTTTGTCGTCGCTGTTTGCTTTGTGCGAAGCGGTAAGACATGTTGCCTGTTTCGATGATTGCGCAGTGATGCGTTACACGATCCAGCAACGCGGTTGTCATTTTTGCATCTCCGAAGACGGAGACCCATTCCCCGAACTCCAGATTGGTGGTGATGATGACGCTGGTCTTCTCATAGAGTTTGCTGATCAGGTGGAACAAGAGCGCACCGCCGGATTTGGGGAATGGGATATAGCCCAGTTCGTCGATGATGACGCAATCCATGGCCGTCAGTTGCCGGATGATCTTGCCGGCGTTGCCTTCGGCCTGTTCCTTGATCAGCGCATTGATCAGATCGACGGCGTTGAAGAAACGGACCTTCTTTCCCTGATTGATCAACAGCGTCCCCAGAGCAATGGCGATGTGGGTTTTGCCCGTACCGGTTCCGCCCACCAGAATGAGGTTGTGGGCCTCCTGGGTGAACTGCCCTGAGCAGAAGGGGTCGATTTGCGCTTGGGTGACGGCGGCTAGGCCGTAATCGAAAGTGGCGAAGTCCTTATGGTGGGGGAACTTCGAGGCCCGCATTTGGTGCTGGATAGAGCGCACCCGGCGCTCTACAGTCTCGGCGTCGATCAGTTGCTTTATCGCAGTGGTCAGACTTGGCGGCTTGCGCGCGGCCAGCAAAGCTTCGGCGCAAGCCGCCATTCCATACAGCCTCAGGGCGATCAGTTGGTCTATCAAAGCTTTCATGCGACGGCCTCCCCGGCAACGCACAGCGTCTCATAGCGCTTGCAGTCCGCTTCGGGCCGCAAGGTCAGTTGCGGATAGGCGTGGCTCTCGCCCCATGGCGCGATGACCGGCTCCACCAGTTGGTTGATCAGATTGATGATGGCCGGAAGGCGCAGCGTGTTCTGCTCCACGGCCAGTTCACAGGCTATCTCGACCACCTCGATCCCGTGATCCTGGGCCAGCAGGAGCAGATCGACAAACTCCCGGTCCCCGCCTTTGCCGGCCATGTAATGCGCCCTGACCCGGTGCATCGCCTCAGGCAATTGCCAACCCACAAAGGGCGCGCCATCTCTCAGCGCGCCGGGCTTGCGGTCGAGTAGGGGCAGGTAATGCCAGGGCTCGAAATAGCTGGCGTTGCGGGTAAAGCGGCGCTTGTGCTCGGCAATCACATTCTGCCCTGACACAACCACGATCCGGTCCGCATAGGCGCGCAGAGAGACAAGCTCCCCGGCGAACCGGGAGGGGACGCTATAGCGATTGGTGGCATATTGGACCAGACAGGTAGAGCGGACACGAGCGGCCTTCTCAACATAGCCGTCAAAAGCCCGGCCCAGGGGACGCAGTTCGGCGCACTCGTCTGCGAACACGTCCGAGATCTTGCGATCCGATTGTTCGGGGTGGGCGCGATTCGCCAATTCCTCGCAGCGCAGACGCAACCAGCCGTTCAGCGCATCCAGATCGTCAAAGGCGGGCTTGGGCGCAAACAGCTGTCCCCGCAGGAACCCAACCTGGTTCTCAATCTGACCCTTCTCCCACCCCGCCGCGGGTGTGCAAGCAACCGGTTCCATCACATAGTGGTTCATCAACGCCAGAAAGCGCGGATGGAACACACGGTCCTTAGAGCGCGAAACATAGGTTACCATCGTCTTGGGGTTGTCGATGATCACCCGGCGCGGTACGCCGCCATAGAAAGACATCGCCCGTGCAAAGGCGTCCAGCACCATCTCCTGAGATTCGCTGGGATAGGCAACAACAAAGGGCTTGCGGCTATGACATAGGCGGAAGTGGGCAACCTTTACCTTCTGCTCGACACCGCCCAGGACAGCGTATTCCGTGCTCCAGTCAAACTGGAGCGCGTCACCTGCCGTAAAGTGCAACGGAATGAACGCATCCCCCGATCCGGCGCCAGAACGCTTCAGGTCGCGGACAAACCTCTGAACCGTCGAGTAGGATCCGCTATAGCCTTCCGACACAAGCTGCTCATAAAGCTTCTTGGCCGTCCGGCGCTCACGGCGCGGGCGCCCCAGGTCCTGCTCAAAGAGCGCCCGAAGCCGGCTGGCGAAGCCATCGCTAAGCTTACGCCGGACGGGTGAAACGCGCCGCTGATAGCTCGGTGGATCGCCGTCCTTCAGATACTTCTTAATCGTGTTCCGCGACAAACCAGTCTGACGAGATACAGATCGGATACTCCGACCCTCCCGTAATATCCAACGTCGGATCTTCAATACGCTTTCCATCAATACCACCTGCTCTTTCCTCCGCACTGTTCCGTGCGGATGCTAGCGTTCCAGGTGGGTCAATTCTTACCGCTCATAACCCACCAAAGTGGGTCAGTTTTGCATGCCGATTCACACCCTAAGCGCCTCCAGCGCGTGCAGTCGTGATTGGCGCCCATTTCCGTGAGTTCGGCGTCAGCTGATCGGCGATTTCGCTGCACGTGAAGGGGACGTATGCGACACTCCCGGGGTTCGCAGGAAAGGGAGCGGGATGGATCGACGGATCGTTGTCATCGGCGGCGGGGTCGTCGGCTGTAGCGTCGCCTGGCATCTGGCGAGCCGCCAACTCGGCGCGGTGACGCTGGTCGAGAAGGAGAGCCTGGGGGCCGGGACGACCTGGCATTCGGCCGGCAACGTCACCTGGAAGCCCGGCGGCGACCGTGACGCGGAGGTGCTTTACCTGCTCGACACCGTCGAGGGGTTGGCGCGCGAGGGCGAGCAATCGATTGGCTGGTTGCGCACCGGGCGGATGTTCCTGGCCCGCGACGAGGAGGTTCTCGCACCGCTCCGCGACATGGCCGACGCGGCGCGGGCGCGCGGGTTCGAGACCGAGATGTTGACGCCCGAGGCGGCGGCCGGGCGACATCCCTTGTTGAGCCCTGCGCACCTCGCCGGGGTCTGGCTCAACGGCACATCCGGGCGGCTCGACCCGGCCGGACTGACGGCGGCCTATGCCCGGGCCGCCCGCCGGCACGGCGTCGAGATCGTCGAAAACTGCCGCGTCGACGGTATCGCGGCCGAGGGTGGTCGCGTGCAGGCCGTCCGGACCGACGCCGGGGACCTGCCGGCGGACGTCGTGGTGGTCTGTTCGGGTCTCTGGTCGCGCGATCTGCTGGCCCCGCTCGACGTGGCGCTCGCGCAATGGGGCTGCGAGCATTTCTACGTCATCGCCGAGCCGGGGGAGCGCATCGCGCGGGAGACGCCGTCCTTCGTCTCACCCGCGGACCTGCTCTATGGGCGCGAAGACGTCGGCAACTTCCTCTTCGGCTGCTTCGACGAGGCGGCGGTGACCCTGGAACCGGGCGCCTTGCCGGATCCCTTCGCCTTCACCCTGCTGGACGCCAACTGGGACAAGTTCGCGCCCTACTTCGAGAAGATCCTCGATTTCTTCCCCGCGCTGGAGGAGGCGCCGATCCGCCGCTTCGTCAACGGCCCGGAAAGCTTCACGCCGGACGGCCATCCGCTCATCGGCGGGGTCGGTTCGATCGACGGCCTCTATGTCGCGACGGGCATGAACTCCCACGGCGTCACGATCTCGGCGGCGGCGGGACACAACATCGCCGACCTCATCGCCGGGGTGCCGCCGCGCTTCGATGCCGTCGACTACGACCCCGGACGTTTCGGCGCGCGGGCCGGCGACGTTGCCTGGCTGCGCGCCACGGTCGCCGATGCGCCGAGCGGTTCCTACCGGGAGAGCAATCTTTAGTTCGGATCAAGTTTGATCCGAAGTGGCCGGGGATCAAGCCAAATAATCTTTAGCCGAACCTCACGCGTAGGCCAGCAGACAATCCTCCCCCAGCGCCTCCAGCGGCGTGAAGTCGCGGGCCGCGTGGTATTCGGCGCGGGCGAAGGTTTCGCCGCGGTTGTCGACGGTCGAGACGTTGATGTAGAGCAACAGGCGGCGGAGCGGTGAGATGTTCACGCTGGAGCCGTGCACCACCGTCATGTTCATGAACAGCAGCGCGCCCTTGCGGGCCTCGATCGCCTCCAGCCCGTGGTTGTCGACCAGGCGGCTCATGGTCTGGGGTGTGATGTCGTAGCGGTGCTTGGCGGCACGCTCGTGGTCCGCCACGCCCTCGTCGATCACCGCTTCGGACACCATGCCCTCGCGCTGGCTGCCCGGCACGGCGAGCACCGGCGCGTTCACCGCCGTGACGTCGTCGAGGAAGACGGCGATCATGATGCCGTGCGGGCGCGGAATGCCGTCGATGCGGTGATAGGTCCCGTAGTCCTGGTGCCATTCGACGATGGAACCGCCGGTCTGCTTCACGTTGATCCGGCTTTGATGCACGAACACCTTGTTGCCGAGCAGCTGTTCCGCCGGCCCCAGGATCGCCGGATGGCGGGTCAGCGTGCCGAGGCGTTCATCGAAGAGATGCATGCCCCAGCAGACGTGCGGGGCGCCGTCGGTTTCCCGCGCGACCTCCGGCCCGGTGCGCTCCAGCACCTTGAAGGCGGCCGTCTCCAACACCGCGCATTCTTCCGCGCGAAGCGCGTCCGGCACGACGGTCCAGCCCTTTTCCTCGTACTCGCGAACCCGGGCATCGTCCAACTGCATGGTCTCAACCCTCCCCCTTCATGCCCTGGATGCCGTTCGCCAGCGCGCTCTGGAAAATACCGATGTCGTAGAAGTAGGACAGCATGCGGAAGCCGCGACCATGCCATTCCCGGCCCTGCGCCGGCGTGCCGACGAGGCCGGCGGCGGTCTTGCCGTGCTTCTCGGCCGCCGCGGCGATTTTGTCGATCCCGGCCTGCAGGTCCGGATGGTCGAACTGCCCCGGAATACCCATGGAGAGGGAGAGATCGGCATGGCCGAGATGGGCGACGTCGACACCCGGCACGGCCAGGATCTCGTCGACGTTGGCCAGGCCCTTGGCCGTCTCGATCAGCACGCAGACCATGGTGCGTTCGTGCGCGGCGGCCTTGGTGTCGGCCATCGAGGCCGAGCCGTAGTCGTCGTGCGCACCGCCGAACATGGCGCCGCGCTGGCCTTCCAGCGGATAGCGGGTCCAGGAGACCAGCTCCGCCGCCTCTTCCGCGCTTTCGACCATCTGGAACAGCAGGCCCATGGCGCCGAGGTCGAGCAGGCGGGCGGTGTACTGGTAGGACTTCCCCGGCGGGCGGACCAGCGGCACCAGGCCGAGGCCGCGACAGAGCGCCAGCTGGGTCTTCATCTCCGACAGCGTGAAGCCCGAATGCTCCATGTCGTAGAAGACGAAATCGCAGCCGGCGTTGACCAGGATCTGCGGCAGGCCGGGACTGGAAAATTCGAAGATCATTGTGCCGTGGGCGCTGCCGCCCTCGGCCAGGGTCTTTTTCACCGGATTGGCACGCATGGTTTCATCCTCCCTCGCCCCGAATGCGGCCGGATCTTGGCCCGGATGCCGTACGACGGCAAGGTGCCGGACGGCGATGCGACGATCAAGACCAGCGGCAAGCGGCCGAAGGGAAGCTGTTGATGTCATAGCCCCGTCTGGGTCATGAAGGGGATCGAACTCGATCCCGTGACGGAGTTTTCATGACCGACCACGCAGCGGACATCCTGCTCGGCATCGATGTCGGGGGCACCTTCACGGACGTGGTCGCGCTCGATGCGGGCGCCGGGCGTATCGTCGGGACCTTCAAGCTGCCGTCGACGCCGGCAGATCCCTCGGCGGGCGCGCTCGCGGGCGCGGCGCGATTTCTCGCCCGCACCGGTCTCGCCGCCGGCGCCGTCCATCACGGCACCACGGTCTGCACCAATGCGCTGATCGAGAAGCGGGGCGCCCGCACCGCCTTGGTGACGACCGAGGGCTTTCGCGACGTGCTGGCGCTGCGCCGCCAGGCCCGGCCCCGGCTCTACGATCTCGCACCGGAAATTTCGCCGCCTCTGGTGCCGCGCGCGCGTCGCCTGGAGGTGGCGGAGCGGACGGCGCACGACGGCGAAACTCTCGTCCCCCTGCACAAGGCGGAAATCGAGCGCATCGTCGGCGAACTCCGCGCCTTGGACGTCGAGGCCGTGGCGATCAGCCTGCTGCATGCTTACGCCGACGATGGCCACGAACGGGCCCTGGAAGCGGCGATCGCCGAGGCCCTGCCGGACGTCTTCGTCTCGCGCGCCAGCGACGTGACGGCCGAGTTTCGCGAGTTCGAGCGGACCAGCACCGTCGCTGTCAACGCCTATATCGGCCCCAGGGCCGCGGCCTACCTCGGCCGTCTCGGCGACGCGCTGGCGGCCCGCGACATTCCCCGGCTGGCGATCGTCAAGTCGAACGGCGGCCTGACCTCGGCCGCGAACGCACGGCGCTATCCGGTCCACCTCATCGAATCCGGTCCGGCCGCCGGCGTCATCGCCAGCGCCGCGCTCGGCCGGACGGAGGGCTTCGGGGACCTGATCGCCTTCGACATGGGCGGGACGACCGCCAAGGTCGGGGTCATCCAGGACGGACGGCCGCGGCTGGCGCCCGAGTTCCTGGCCGACCGCCTGGTCGACGGGCGCGATGTCGGCGGCTATCCGATCAAGAGCCCGGTGATCGACCTCATCGAGATCGGCGCCGGTGGCGGTTCGATCGCCCGGCTCGACAGCCTGGGCGTCCTGAAGGTCGGCCCGGAAAGCGCCGGCGCGGATCCGGGCCCGGCCTGCTGGGGCCGGGGCGGCGGGGCGGCGACGGTGACGGATGCCCATGTCGTCCTCGGACATATCGCCGCCGACGGCTACGGCGCCGAGGACCTGAGCATCGACGCGGAGGCCGCGCGCCGGGTGATCGCCCAGACCGTCGCCGATCCGCTGGGCTGGCCCCTCGAGCGGGCGGCGGCCGGCATTCTAACCCTGGCCGACGCCAACATGGCGGAGATGGTGCGCCTGGCGACCCTGCGCCGGGGCCTGGATCCGCGCGACTTCGCCTTGCTGGCGTTCGGCGGCGGCGGCGCCCTGCACGGCCCGGCGATCGCCCGCGAGGTCGGCGTGCCGCGGATCGTCGTGCCCCCCGTCCCGGGCCTGTTCAGCGCTGTCGGCACCCTCCTCGGCGACGTGCGCCACGACCTGGTGCAGACCGTGCTGACCCGGGCGCAGGGCGTCGATGCGGCAGCCCTGACGGCGGGCTTCGCCGGCCTGGAGGATCGCGCACACGCCCTGCTGGCGGCCGAGGCGACGGCGGGGGAAAGCCGGTTCGAGCGTCAGGCCGACCTCCGCTTCGAAGGCCAGATGTTCGAAAAGACCCTGCCGCTCGGCCCGGAAGACCGGGACGGCGAGGCCCTCGAGCGCCTGTTCCGCCAGGCCTATGTCGCCGAATACGGCTACGACCTCCCCGGTCAGCCGGTCGAGCTGGTCAACCTGCGCCTGGTCGCCGGCTGCCCCGCCGCCGTCGCCTGGCCCGCGCCGGCCGCGGGTGAAGTGTCCGGTCCCGGCCGGCGCCGCCGCGCGGTCGCGGGCGCCGACGGGATCCGGCGCGAGATCGAGGTCGTTCCCCGGGCGACGATCCGGCCCGGCGAGCACTTCGCGGGGCCGCTGCTGATCGAGGATTTCGGCGCCACCATCCGGGTGCTGGCCGGGCAGCGAGTCACGGCCGGCACCTCCGGCGTGCTGGTGATCGAGGAGGAGGACGCGCGATGAACGACGCCCCGCTGGAACTGGAAAGCGACGCCGTCACCTTCGAGGTCGTGCGCGGCGGCCTCGTCGCCATCTGCGAGGAAATGCGCACGGTGATGACCAGCGCCGCCTTCTCGCCGCTGTTGAGCCTGTCCTCCGACCTCTCCTGCGCGCTGCTGGACCAGTACGGCGACGTCGTCGCCCAGGGCAACGACATCCCGGTGCATCTCGGCGCCATGCCGTTCTCCGCCAAGGGGATGCTCGCCCGCTTTCCCCTGGACGAATGGCGGCCGGGCGACGCCGTGCTCGCCAACGATCCCTATTCCGGCGGCTCGCACCTCCCCGACATGACCTTGATGACGCCGATCTTCGACGATGCCGGCGTGCTCGGCTTCGCCGCGAGCCGGGTGCATTGGCCGGACATCGGCGGCGCCTCGCCCGGCTCCTCCGCCGTCACCGACGAGATCGTCAAGGAAGGCCTGCGCATTCCACCGGTCCGCGTCCTGCGCGCGGGCGTGATGGACGAGGGCGTCGCTACCCTGCTGTTCGCGAACGTGCGCGTGGCCGAGGATCGGCGGGGCGACTTCCAGGCGCAGATCGCTTGCAACCGGCGCGGCGTCGAGCGGGTCGAGGCCCTGGTCGCGCGTTACGGCGGCCCGGCGATACGACGCATCCTGGCCGAGACCCAGACCTACAGCGAGCGGCTGGTCGAGGCGGCGCTGGCGCGCATCGCCGACGGCACCTATGCCGCGCGCCAGCATCTCGACGGCGACGGCTATATCGAGGATCGGGGGGACGGGCCGCTCGTCCTCGCCGTCGCCGTCACCAAGCGGGGCCGCCGGCTGGAGATCGACTTCGCCGGCACCGGGCCACAGGCGCGCGGGCCGATCAACGCGCCGATCTCGGTCACCGCGTCGGCCTGCTATTACCTGGCGCTAGCGCTCGGCGGCGGCGACGTGCCGCCGAATTCCGGTGCCTACCGGCCGGTATTGGTCCATGCGCCCGCGGGAAGCCTGGTCAACTGCGTGCACCCCGCGCCCGTCGTCTCCGGCAACACGGAGATGTCGAACCGTCTGGTCGACCTGATGTTCGAGGCGCTGGCGCCGGCCATGGCGGCGGGCGGCATCGGCGGCAGCTACGGCACCGCCGGGGTCTTTGCGCTGGGCGGTCACGACACGCACCGGGACCGCCGCTTTGTCCACCTGGAGACGATCGGCGGCGGCATGGGGGCGAGCGCCGCCGGCCCCGGCCTCGACGGCCATCGCACCCACATGGGCAACACCATGAACCTGCCGATCGAGGCGAGCGAGGCCGCCATGCCCCTGCTGATCGAGCGCTACGAGCTGGTCGAGGACAGCGGCGGCACCGGCCGGCACCGGGGCGGCCTCGGCGTGCGCCGGGTGCTGCGTGCGCTCGACGACGGGATCAGCTTCTCGCTGCTGTTCGAACGTGCCCTGCATGCTGCCCACGGCGCCGCCGGCGGCGCGCCCGGGCGCACCGCGCGCTTCCATGTCGAACGGGCGGACGGGCGGATCGAACCGCTGTCCTCCAAGACCGAAGCGGGACGCCTGGAAGCCGGCGATCGCCTTTGGCTGGAGACGGCGGGCGGCGGTGGCTGGGGGCGATAAATCTCAACTTTGGTCCCCACACCGCCCAACGACGGTGTGTCGGCCGGCTCAGGCCACGGCGCGGAGTTCGTCGATGACGCCCAGAACCTCGTCGGCGAGTGCCAGCATCGCCGACAGGGCAAGCCTGTTGCGGGTCGCATCGCGCACTCTATTCCTCAATTCGATCATATTCGCCTTGTCCTGGGACGTCGGCCGGTTTACGACGACGAGCCTGGCGTCGATCACAATAATCTCACGCTGAAATTCGCCCGCCCGGTCCGTCAAGCGAGTTCGCTTGCGTCGAAGGCTTCCACGGCGCGTTGGCGGCAACTCGAGCTCTTCAAGACGAATCTCCAGGGCCATCTGCAGTGCATTGTCTCGGGCGGCTTCCAAGTATTCCGTACGATTCATTCTATGCTCCCAATTGATATGCCATGACGAAGAACATCGTTACTGGGCAATTCGGGCCAACCTGACACTCACATAACCTACTTCGACGCGGCCGCCGTCAATAACGATGCATTTGCAGCAGCAGCAGCTTCCGAGTTCGATGCAGCCTTCACAATAGTGCCGCTCACATCCTTGGCGATTGCGAGGTAGAGCGCGGCCCGGTCTGCAAACTCCTTCTCGTCCTGTAACTTGCCAAGCGATTTACTGACAGCCGACAGCGACTTGAACGTTGTCGGGACGGCCGGGTAGTCGGCGAGAATCGTTTCGGGCAGGTAGGCATCGTATTCGCGCGCCTTGGAGAGATCCGGCTGTCCGGTCAAGATCTTTTCGACGTTCTCGATAATCTCGTATGTTCGCACCTTGGCTACGAGACCGGAACGCCTCAACAGCTCCAGGTCCAATGCATTCAGATCATGATCTTGGATCCGCGCGCCCAACAAGCTTGCGCGCAGCCGCTCGGTACGCTCATCGGCGAGGACGATGGCGTTCCCGTCGCGCTTCAATCTGTCAACGATACTCTTGGTTTCCTTCGCCAGTTCGCCAGCGGCCCTATCACTGGCGCATCCGGAGACGATCCCGGCCAACAACATTCCGGAGATCAGCAACTTTGTGAAGTCAGTCCGTAGCATTTAAAATTCCTCCAAGAACACCCAGATTGGCCAGACGACCCACCAGGGCGATGATTTCCTCGCGCTTCAACCCGGTCTTGTGAAATGCCGCCAAATCATCGATCGCACCACTCGCGAGCACCAAGGTCTCGCCCAGCGCACGTTCGCGCTCGATGCCGATTTCCACATGGTTGAGATGACCTTTCTCCCAGGGAACCCGGTCAATTCGCGCCTGGGCCGGCCCCAAGGCCAACCACGCATAGGCCAGCGCCCAATAAAGGTTCTGCTTTTGCTCGCCTTGAAGCATGGCTTCCAGATCTGCCGGCGTTGCGGCACAGTCATTCTTCTCGCAAACCACTGGCTTCGTCTGGTTGATCTGAGCAATCAGCCAAGCCTGAAGCATTCGTGCATCCAGCGCCTCGAGCGCGAGGCTGCGCCGTGCCTCAATCAAACCGATCTGTTTTTCGAGGTACTGTCGTTCCAAGGCAAGAAAATCGCGAGTGACGAGCAGGTCGGCGGGAACCGGGTCCGCCAGCGCACTGGCCAAACCGGCAGTCTTGCCGACGATACCTTTGAATGACGCGAACAGGATACGGGCGCGCTGCAATTCTCCGGCGTCACCGGCGTCTCCGGCCTCGACGGCAGTGATCAGCGATTCCACAGCTGCAAGCCACGTGGCGTTCTCGCCGTTACCGATGCCGAGACCCGAAGCCGCCTCGTTGGCAGTGGACAGGATCTCCTTCACTTTTGCGGACGCCTTGTCTACCGCCTCGTCGAATTTGGCCTGATCGAACGACGTGCCCTCGGCTTGGGCAATTTCCCTAGCAGCCTGTCGGACTCGGGCATGCAAGGATTGGTAAGATTGGCTTGGCGGGCGTCGATGTCATGGATTTACCCCCATGAAGTTGCGAACGCGGGTTGGCCCGCCCGTTCAGGCGTGGCTGAGGACGAACATCCGCTTGATGTTCCAGGAGAGCGTGGCCAAGGTCCATTCCCCCTTCGCCTTGTCGAGGCCGCGCAGGCTGAACTGACGCAAGCCCATCACCGATTTGATGATGCCGAACACCGGCTCCGGCGTCTGCTTGCGAAGCGCGTAGAGCGCCCGGCCCTCGGGTGTGGCCAGGCGATGGCACATCGCCTCGAGCGGCGTCGGATCCTCGGGCGCTGGCGGCGCCTCGGCGAAGCGGTCCCGCCAGGAAAGATGGTGGTGCTCCCGGCCGAGCGCGATCAGCGGCGCGATCTCCGCTTCCCCGCAGGCCTCGACGTTGGCCTGGCTGAAGTAGCCGCTGTCCGCCAACAGGGTCTCGACCTCGCCAAGCCCGTCCGGCAGGCCGGCGAGTGCTTCGAGCGTCGGTTCGATCTGCTGCTTGTCGTTCGCCGCCTGCACCACGTCGGCGCTGACCACCAGCAGGCTGCCGGCGGCCACCGCAGCCTGGGCGTTGTAGCACTGCTCGAAGCCGCCGCCGGCCACCGGCATGATGCGCGAGTCCGGGTCCGTCAGGTTGACCTGGTCCTTCGCCCGTGGCCCCGGCTCCGGCGGCTTCGGTGGCCGCCCGCCCGGCTTGCGGCCGGTCCGCGTTTCCTTCGCCTCGCGGGCTGCCAGCTTCTCTTCGTACTCCGCCTGCTCCCGCGCATGACGCTCGGCCGCCCGCGCCTCGATCTCCGCCTTCGCCGCGGCGATCGCCGCCAGCCGGTCCTCGCGCCGTGCCAGCTCCTCCGGCACGCTCATGCCGTCGGGAACCTCGGACCGGTCCGCCGCTTCCGCCAACGCCATCAACTCCGCCACCTCGGCCCGCAGCCGGGCTTCGATCTCGCCCGCACGCTGCCACGACAGGGCGCTGTGCCGGCTCGCGTCGGCATGGATCTTCGTCCCGTCCAGCGCCACCGTGCCCAGTTGCAGCATGCCGGCCTGCCGCGCCAGCAGCAGAACCTGCACGAACAGCCCCTCGATCAGCGGCAGGAAGCGACGGCGGAACGTGGCGATCGTGTCGTGGTCGGGGTGGTCGTTTGCCGCGATGAAGCGGAAGGCCACCGAATCATAGCTCGCCCGCTCCAGCTTCCGGCTGGAATGCACCCCCGTCGCGTAGCCGTAGATCAGCAGGCCCAGCAGGACGCTCGGGTGATGCGCCGCCGAGCCCGAACCACGATAGGCCTTCACGAACGCAGAGAGATCCAGCTGCTCCAGCACATCGACCACGAAGCGCGCCAGATGACGATCAGGCAGCCATTCGTCCACCGAAGGCGGCAGAAGATAGCTGGTCTCCCGGTCAACCTGTCGAAAGTTGCTCATCACAAAATCACCGCGCAGGAGAGAATCAGACCGTGACAGTGAATCTCATCTCGAAACTCGGCTCAAGTCCGACAGGCTGCTAGAGAGGCGTTTAAGCTGCGTGGCGACCTCAGCCGCCGCAGCTTTGGCCGATACGACTTCGTCGTTCAGCCGCCACAAATCACAGAGCGCGGCCACGATCTCACCCAATCCGGTCGCCCTAGCCTTGCACGCGGTATCGCGG
>CATOSZ010000002.1 GCA_951812805.1 uncultured Alphaproteobacteria bacterium
CCCGAACGTCGGTTAGCCGGGCGCCGCGCTTGAGCAGCCGATCGGCGAAAGTGTGCCGCAGGTCATGCCAATGCATGCCTTCGAGGCCAGATCGTCTTAACGCCGTTCGCCAGCTGCAATACCAGGTCGTCAGCGGCCGACCTCGATAGGTGAAGACCCGCCCCGACGACTTCGGCCCCAGGCCCTCCAGCACCTTCCGGAGCCCCGGTGCGATCGGCAGGACGAGATGTCTCCCGCCCTTGATCCCGACCGAAATCGATCCGACGGACATGTCGATTTGAGACCAGTCGAGACGAAGCGTGTTGTTGAGGCGCAGGCCGGTCAACAAGCTGAACTCGATCGCCGGCCGCAGATGATCCGCGGCGGCGGCCAGCAATCTCTCCTCTTCTTCATCGGTCAGAATTCTATGCCGCTCGGCCGACGCGTCCGGCGGCAGCCACGGCCAGGCGGTCGCCGACACCGGCAAGCCCCACACTCGTTCCGCTCGAATCATCAGCCGGCGAAAGTGGAACAGCTCCATGTTGATCGTTCTGGGACTATATGGCCGGCCGTATCTGCTGACGTCGTGCCGCCGCGCCGCCACATAGTCCGACAACATCCGAACGCTGACGTCGCTGACCAGTGTCTCAGGCCCAAGCGTCTCGACGATCTTCGCCAAATGGTACTTGGCCGACCTGCTGCCGCTGAACTGCATCACCTCGGTTCCATACCGACGAAGGGCCTCGGCCAACGTCATTGCGCCAGGCGGCCGAGCGCGTCGCTCTTCTCGGCCATCTCGTATTTCAGGTACTGCGCCGTCGTGTAGATGTACCGGTGCCCGAGCACCCTTTGCACGACCGAGACGTCGACGCCCCGGGCGATCAGTCTCGCAGCAACGGTGTGGCGCAGGTCCCAGGCCCGCAGGCCTTCAAGGCCAGCCCGTTTGCAAGCCGCGAGCCAAGCGTGATGCCAATACTTGATCGGCTCAGGTAGATCCAGGCCGATCCTCCTGTAGGTGAAGACATGGCCATCCGAACCGCGCTGGCTTTCGACGATAGCCCTGACTTTCGGCGTGATCGGCAACGTGTAGGTGCTGCCGTGATAGCCTCTCAGTGACAGCGTCCCGGTGCCCAGGTCGACCTGTTCCCAACGAAGGCCGACGGCGCTCTTGAGATGCATGCCGGTCAGCAGCGCCAACCGTATCGGCCCGTGAAGGTGGCCTGGCGCTTCCGCCAGTAGCCGCTCCTCCTCAGCGGCCGAAAGTATCCATCGCTTCTTTCGAGGCTCGCTCAGCAGCACGGCCTGCCAGTCGACGGAGGGTAGCGTTGCCCCCCAGGCGTCCTGAGCCCGGTTCATGAGCCGCCGCAGCAACACCACGTCGAAGTTCACGGACCTCGCAGAGAACGGCTTGCCGTGGTGGCTGATGACGTTTCGTTGCCGGCGGACATACCGCGATAGGGCGTCGCCGGAAATGTCCTCGATCGCCGTGGCCGAGCCCAGCCCCTCGACGAGACGACGTAGCCGGATCCGAACAGAGCCCGCCGCGGCCTCATGCCGGGCAGACTCGTCCCAGAACCGCGCCGCAGCTTCGCCAAGCGGGAGGCCAGATTCGTCGACGCTCAGCATCCCGCCGGATGAGGCCCCGGCTTCTCGCCCGGTTCTCCCTCCAGCAGACTGAGCGCCGCTACCTTCCTCACGGTGTTGTGGTGCACGTAGCGCCGTGTGGTCTCGATGTCGGCGTGGCCCATCACATCCTGGACCGCTGAAATATCAACCCCTCGCTGGACCAACCTCGAACCGACGGTGTGGCGAAGATCGTGCCAACGGAAGTCCTCGATACCCGCTCTTTTCAGGGCGCCATGCCAAGCCGTCTTCCAGGACCTCACCGGCCTACCCCGGTAGGTAAACACCGGGCCGCCCGCCTGGGGGCCGACGCTTTCGAGCAAGTCGCGGACGGACGGCGTTACCGGCAGGACGTGCAGACGATCGCCCTTGGCCGTGAAACTCATGAAGCCTTCCACCAAATCGATCTGGCGCCAGTCCAGCCGCATGACGTTGTCGAGGCGAAGTCCAGTCAGAAGAGCGAAACGGATAGGCGCCTTCAGATGACCAGCCGCGGCAGCGACAAGCCTTGCTTCCTCGTCCGCGCTGAGCACCCGTTGGCGAGGTGGAGGCTCCTTCAGGCGAAGCAGACCCCATTCCAACTTTGTCGTATCCGCGCCCCAAACGCGCTCGGCCCGATTCATCACACGGCGCAACAGCTCGATCTCACGATTGATCGAGGCCGGTCCGACCGTGCCGCCCCGTCTGCTCGGCTGCTGGCGCCGCTCGGTGATATAATTGGCGACCGCATCGCCCGCGATCTGATCAAGCCGGGTGTCGCCGCCCAGATCCCGGATCAGGCGGTCAAGCTGATACCGCGTCGTCCGGGCCGAGCTCTGCCGCTCCGAAACCTCGGCCCAATAGCGTTCGCATGCGTCCCCGAGCTTCATGCGCCCATCTTGACGAACCATCGATATGGGCGCAAAACCAAGACCGCCGGGGAGTGGCGCAGCCTGGTAGCGCATTTGCTTTGGGAGCAAAGGGTCGCTGGTTCGAATCCAGTCTCCCCGACCAATATCCGATTGCCCCCTAAAGGGAGGCCCTGATGAAGGCCATCGTCTATCGTCCGTCGAAAACCGCCATGCAGTCAGGCCGTGCGAAGACCACGATTTGGCGCCTGGAGTTCGACCCCACCGCCCCGCGACAGGTCGAGCCGCTGATGGGCTGGACGGCCTCGGCCGACACCCGCCAGCAGCTCCGCATGAACTTCGAGAGCGAGGCCGCCGCCATCGCCTACTGTGAGCGCCACGGCATCGCCTACGAAATTCGCGAGCCTCGCGCGCGTCGGGTGCGGCCGCGGGCCTATGCCGACAACTTCAGCTACACCAGCGTCAGGGGTCCGGGCACCAGACCCTACGAGCAGTGATAGGCCGGCAATGGCCCCGTAGCTCAGCTGGATAGAGCAGCGGACTTCTAATCCGCAGGTCGCAGGTTCGAGTCCTGCCGGGGTCGCCAGTTCAAGAGGGTCTGCGACGATGGCTGGTCAGCTCTCCGTCCCAGACATTCCAAGTTCCAGACCGGAAAGCTGAAGGAGTCTTCGAATGATTTCGGTCCGTATTGCCTGAGTTCGGTTCAGGTTTTCGTCGTCCTGGCGCAACGTTGCGTGACTACACCATTCATGAATAGTTATGCGATCAGCCTTTGCCAAAGGTAACCGGGGCAAAAGGCCGGGCCTGGGGACGGGGGGATCTGGCCTGGGTATAGGGGTGAGTCTCAACGGCCACATCTTGTGAGGCTTCCGCGTCAAGTGACCAGATATCGATGTTCGCGGCGGGAGGTCTGTGATTCGATCCCGTCATGGCCGAATCGCTTCCGGATCTCGACGATCTTGATGTCGCCGCCCTGAAGGCGCTGGTTCTGACGCTGCTTGAGGAGCAGGCGGCCCTGCGTGCCGAGAACGCGACATTGCGCGAAGAGATCCGCCGTCTCAAAGGCCTTTCCGGGCCACCGGATATCAAGCCGAGCGGCATGGACAAGCAGGCCGTATCCCGGGGCCGGACGGGGCGGAAGGCGGGACGGCGGGCCAAGAAGGGCCGGGTTCCCATCGACGAGAGGCGGATCGTCCGGGCCGCCGTGCCGGCGGGCTCGCGCTTCAAGGGCTATGAAGACTATCTGGTTCAGGACCTGCTCTGCCGGCCGAACACTGTCCTGTTACGCCGCGAGCGCTGGCTGACGCCCGAGGGGGCCACGATCGTGGCGCCGCTGCCGGCGGGGACGCGCGGCCACTTCGGCCCGGCGCTCAGGCGTTTCGTGCTGGCGCTCTATCATGGCGGCCAGACCAGCGCGGAGCGCTTGGCGCGGCTCTTGGACGACCTCGGCATCAAGATCTCCAAGCGCCAGGTGGTGCGGTTGTTGAACGAGGGCCATGACGGCTTCGTCGCCGAGGGCGAGGCGGTGCTGCGCGCCGGCCTGGAGACGGCGCCCTGGATCAGCGTCGACGATACCGGCGCCCGCCACGCCAACCGCAACGGGGTGACGAGCGGGATCGGCAACGACGCCTTCGCTTGGTTCGCCACGACGTTTTCCAAGAGCCGCTTGAACTTCCTGGAACGGCTGCGGGCCGGCCACGCGGACTATGTGCTCAATGCCGCCGCCTTCGCCTACATGGCCGAGCGCGACCTGGCCGCATCGGTGATCGCCCGTCTGGCCGAGGGCTGCCCGCGGCGCTTCACCAACGAAGATGCCTGGCTGGCCCACCTGGGGCGGCTCGCCATCACCGGGCACGGGGACGGGCGCGGGGCCGCGCGGACCGCCACCGAGGGGGCGCTGTGGGGCGCCATCGCCGCGCACGGCCTGCTCAGGGGCACGGCCGCGGGCGCCTGCGTCGTCCTGAGTGACGATGCTGGCCAGTTCAACGTCGGCCGCCACGCGCTCTGCTGGGTCCATGCGGAGCGCTTGATCCACAAGCTGATGACCTTCTCCCGGAGCCAGCGGCGCGAGAAGGAACACATCCAGGCACGGCTCTGGCAACTCTACGCCGATCTCAAAGCCTATCGCGAAAGGCCGGCGCCAGGACGGCGGGCCCACCTGGCATGCCGCTTCGATGCGCTCTTCGCGACCAAGACCGGATTCCTCCGCCTCGACCGGCTCCTGGCTCGCCTGCATGCCAACCGCGACGAACTGCTCGTCGTCCTCGACCGCCCGGAGGTCCCGCTCAACACCAACGGCGCGGAACGCGACATCCGCGCCATGGTCACAAGGCGAAAATTCTCCGGCGGCACACGCTCCGAGGACGGCAAGCAGGCCCGAGACACATTCCTCGGCCTCTACAAGACCTGCCAGAAACTTGGCCTCTCCTTCTGGGATTATCTCGGCGACCGCCTCAAGGTCCCCGGCGCCCCACCCGTGCCCCCACTGCCGATCCTCGTCAGACAACGCTGCATCGAAATGGCTTGACCGCCCGGGGTTTTGCCCCTGTTACTGCCAAAGCCCGAAGGGCGCGCTGCTCGACCTGTGACAACCTAACGCTCGTGCGCTGTCCGAAGATGCGTATGTTGAGAATTCCCATCGTCGGTCAACCTTCAAGTCATTCGCATGCATTGCGCAATGGATTGTCCGCTTTTCATCCCGAGAAGTACCGATAGCGATCGACTTCGAAGAGTTTGTAGATGTAGTCGAGCGCTGCCCTGACACGCGCCGAATTTCCTGTTTCTTCATGCGTCGCCACCCATAACTCCAAGGGAGGACCGATCTCCACCGGCACCTCCAAGATGTGAGGGTGATAATCCGGCGCAAAAAGCGGTAGTAGCGCAAGTCCATACCCGGCATCGCAGGCGCGACCTACGGCGTGGGTACTATTCGATCTTAGCACCGTTGCCTTGCCTGAATTCACGATCCGTCGCCAACTTGTCCACAGCGGCCCTCGGAGCGGGGCATCGTAATCGACAAAAAGATGATCTCGAAAATCTTGGAATCCTTGTGGTAGCCCGAACTCACGAAGATAGGCACGAGATCCAAACGCTCGAAAAGTGACTTTCGCGACCTGCCTTATGCGATAAGCCGGAACATCCGGTCTCCCAAACCTGATCGCAATGTCGGCTTCTCTCAATCCCAACTCGCGCGGTTCAGATGTCGCATCTATGTAGAGATCGATGCCCGGATGCGACCTCTGGAATCCTAGCATTCGCGGCCCTAACCAAAAAGTGCCGATGCCTTCCGTAGCTGTGATCTTCACCTCGCCGCGCATCTCCGTATCTATGCCGGCCACGCCTCGCTCGATCGCCTGCACCTGTTCTTCAATAGTCTCGGCAGCGGGCTGAATGAGACGTGCTGACGCCGTAGGCCGGGCCCCCCGCTTTGATCGATCAAAGAGCTTCACGTCAAGGTAGCGCTCCATCTGGAGCACCCTTCGACTCACCGTCGATTGGTTTGTGTCGAGAGCTTTTGCGCCGCCCAAGAAACTGCCCGCCCGCAGAACAGCAAGGAATACTTCGACGTCATCCCAGCTATTTAGAGTGCGCTTCATTATGCTGTATCGCCGTTTGATGCTGCATACATCTGCCTTCACGCGGGCCAGAGATCTTGGCACCCTTGGCATCGGTTGTAAACAATATCCTCATACAACCCGGAATTTGGCCGTAATTCTCGGAGATTATGCCAATGTCCCACCCGCTGAAGTACCTGGTGGCATACGCATCCAGCCAATCGACCCGCATCTCGTTATGCATGGGTGCATTGATGTATGGTTCCTACGCACTTGCCCACGGCGCTCCTTTGGCTTGGGCGGTGATAGGTATTTCGGCCTTCGTCGGCATATTCATGCCGCTGTACGCGAAGCTGTCGAACAGGGCCGAGGAATGGGCCAATTTCAAAACCGCATGCGTCACCGCCGGCCGCCTCGGTCGAATGGCACCGCAGCTCATCTTCAACGTCGCTGCATTCTGGATCCTGGAGGCGACCGGAAGCCTCGTCACCGGGGGACTGGAAGCCGCGGGCGGCTTGTTTGTCGTCGCACTGGCAACAACGGTCGCTTCGCAGGGCGCTCAGTATGTCGGCATCTTCTTGTTTAATCGAGGTATTGGCGACCCTGTCCTCAATACGGTCTGGGGGCTGTCTGCCAATATCATCGTCACGGCTATTGCTACCACCGGCTTGCCGATCGTCCGAGAAGCTTTCCTTGTAGCGAGCGCAATGCTGGGGTTGCTTGTCTTCGGCGTCGGGCTGCTCTCAGACCTTCGCGGCGTCTTCTATCCCCGAAGGGGTGTCGGCGTCTTCTTTGGTACATTCAACCCGTTTCACAAAACGCACCTGGAGTTGGTCGAGCGCGCGGTTGGCGAGCGCGGGCTCTCAAAACTGTATGTCCATCCTACATTGATCCCCAAATTCCATCGCCGGGCACTGGAGCGTGGTGAAATTCATATCGCCAGCGAAGACGGCGGCCTTATGGTCTTTGAAACCACCGGGACTGCTGACGCGAATGTGGACTATTTTCCGACAGGAAATAGGTTCTACCGACCAGAAATTCGGCGCCGCTTGATCGAGGTTGCAGTCAAGGAAACCAATCTATCAGAGCGCATTGAAGTCGCATTCTGGCCTGAGATCTATGACACCGATGGGTTTCATGGAGTGCTAGCCGAAGTGCGCCGCCGCCATCCGGGCGAGCCGATACATGCGATCCACGGCAGCGATTTCGGCGGCATGACCGTGCGCTCGATCGTTGACGAGTGTGGATGGACCTATCCACTGGCCGTACGCCGCGTCGACGGAGTTTCGGCTACCGCAATCCGCAACGGTGCCATTGGCATGACCAGCGAAGCAGTTAGCAGCGAACTGGACCGGCTCGCTGCAGAAGGAAACTTGGATGATTCCAACAAGGGGGAAGCAGCATGACTATCGGCAATAACAACCATGATCACATAGAGATCCGTGTCGCTCGTACATTGGAAGACTTTGCTCTAGTGCAGGCGGTTCGCACTTTGGTGTTTATCGGAGAGCAGGACTGTCCGTGGGAGGAGGAGTTTGATGGCAACGACCTGACCGCGACAAACTTCTTGGCGCTGGTCGGCGGCCAGCCCGTTGGAACCACGCGTGTTCGTTGGTTCGCCGACTTCTGTAAGCTTGAGCGGCTGGCGGTTCGGAAGGAACACCGCCATGTCGAGGTTGGGCGACACCTATTCAACGACGTGCTGCGATTCTGCGCACGAAAAGGCTATCGCCAAGCTTTTGGCCAGTGCCAGGTGCGACTGCTACCCTACTTCTCCGACGTATTCGGGGCGAAGGTAATCGGCGACACCTTCCACTTTTCCGACCACGAATACTTCCCAATCAGCTTTCCCATCCCGGTGGATGGCGATGCGCTGAAGATCGATACCAATCCGATGATATTGCAGCGTCCCGAGGGTGACTGGGATCGCCCGGGCATACTGGAGGCGTCGCAGGACCGCGGAGCCTCGAACCCAGGTGCACGGACGTAGGGCCACCTAGGCTGGAGCCTCGGCATCGTCAGGTGAATGAAGCGTCAACGTAGCTTGGTTCGAAGCAAAGCAATGAAGTCGTCCAGAGCGCGGTGGTAATGAACTGATATTTCCGCCTCCGTCAATCCGAACGCGGGACGACGATAGTCTTTGCGCAGCCTCAAGATGAGGTTCACCACCTGACTCTGCCAGGCCGCCCGCGTCAGAAAAGCCTCGGGCACCTCAGGATGATTTGGGGCAAGGACACCCGAGAGATACCGCGAATCTAGGTTCTCGATACTCTCCATCGGGGGTGATTCCAATGCGCTAGACTCCGGCTAACCGCCGACGGCCGTCAGCTGCTTCTGATTACAGTTGTATGCGTAGTTTCCATGGGAGGCGTTACCCCATCGTGAATTTCCGCCATGTCGACGGAGCGTGCTCGGCTGAATGTGCTGCCGGTGCATCGCACACGAGGAATTTCGTCAGACTCAAAGAAAGGGAGCCGCAACCCTGGGAGCAAGTTGGCTTGGGACGCAGGTTTCGGGCAAGGAACCAGCGTGCGAGGCGATGCTGAAGATGGACTCCGTTTCGGCAGCGGTACGCGCGTGCGCGAATGCCGAAGGCTTTGGCGAAGACACAACTGTCGAGGTGGAGATCCGGCGCGAACCGGAGTGGCGCCATGCTGCCGAAGAGGCCGTGATAGAAGAACACCGACAGCGGCCCCGTCTCCAACACGCAGCGGACCAGCCGTGCCGCGTCCAGACGCGCGACCTGTTTCGCCAGCACCGTCGCGATCACCTGGGGATCGCTCGCGCACTTGCCGCGCCAGGCGACCTCGCCGTCGCGATCCATCAGGCAGATGTGAATCGGCATGCAAAACTGACCCACTTTGGTGGGTTATGAGCGGTAAGAATTGACCCACCTGGAACGCTAGCATCCGCACGGAACAGTGCGGAGGAAAGAGCAGGTGGTATTGATGGAAAGCGTATTGAAGATCCGACGTTGGATATTACGGGAGGGTCGGAGTATCCGATCTGTATCTCGTCAGACTGGTTTGTCGCGGAACACGATTAAGAAGTATCTGAAGGACGGCGATCCACCGAGCTATCAGCGGCGCGTTTCACCCGTCCGGCGTAAGCTTAGCGATGGCTTCGCCAGCCGGCTTCGGGCGCTCTTTGAGCAGGACCTGGGGCGCCCGCGCCGTGAGCGCCGGACGGCCAAGAAGCTTTATGAGCAGCTTGTGTCGGAAGGCTATAGCGGATCCTACTCGACGGTTCAGAGGTTTGTCCGCGACCTGAAGCGTTCTGGCGCCGGATCGGGGGATGCGTTCATTCCGTTGCACTTTACGGCAGGTGACGCGCTCCAGTTTGACTGGAGCACGGAATACGCTGTCCTGGGCGGTGTCGAGCAGAAGGTAAAGGTTGCCCACTTCCGCCTATGTCATAGCCGCAAGCCCTTTGTTGTTGCCTATCCCAGCGAATCTCAGGAGATGGTGCTGGACGCCTTTGCACGGGCGATGTCTTTCTATGGCGGCGTACCGCGCCGGGTGATCATCGACAACCCCAAGACGATGGTAACCTATGTTTCGCGCTCTAAGGACCGTGTGTTCCATCCGCGCTTTCTGGCGTTGATGAACCACTATGTGATGGAACCGGTTGCTTGCACACCCGCGGCGGGGTGGGAGAAGGGTCAGATTGAGAACCAGGTTGGGTTCCTGCGGGGACAGCTGTTTGCGCCCAAGCCCGCCTTTGACGATCTGGATGCGCTGAACGGCTGGTTGCGTCTGCGCTGCGAGGAATTGGCGAATCGCGCCCACCCCGAACAATCGGATCGCAAGATCTCGGACGTGTTCGCAGACGAGTGCGCCGAACTGCGTCCCCTGGGCCGGGCTTTTGACGGCTATGTTGAGAAGGCCGCTCGTGTCCGCTCTACCTGTCTGGTCCAATATGCCACCAATCGCTATAGCGTCCCCTCCCGGTTCGCCGGGGAGCTTGTCTCTCTGCGCGCCTATGCGGACCGGATCGTGGTTGTGTCAGGGCAGAATGTGATTGCCGAGCACAAGCGCCGCTTTACCCGCAACGCCAGCTATTTCGAGCCCTGGCATTACCTGCCCCTACTCGACCGCAAGCCCGGCGCGCTGAGAGATGGCGCGCCCTTTGTGGGTTGGCAATTGCCTGAGGCGATGCACCGGGTCAGGGCGCATTACATGGCCGGCAAAGGCGGGGACCGGGAGTTTGTCGATCTGCTCCTGCTGGCCCAGGATCACGGGATCGAGGTGGTCGAGATAGCCTGTGAACTGGCCGTGGAGCAGAACACGCTGCGCCTTCCGGCCATCATCAATCTGATCAACCAACTGGTGGAGCCGGTCATCGCGCCATGGGGCGAGAGCCACGCCTATCCGCAACTGACCTTGCGGCCCGAAGCGGACTGCAAGCGCTATGAGACGCTGTGCGTTGCCGGGGAGGCCGTCGCATGAAAGCTTTGATAGACCAACTGATCGCCCTGAGGCTGTATGGAATGGCGGCTTGCGCCGAAGCTTTGCTGGCCGCGCGCAAGCCGCCAAGTCTGACCACTGCGATAAAGCAACTGATCGACGCCGAGACTGTAGAGCGCCGGGTGCGCTCTATCCAGCACCAAATGCGGGCCTCGAAGTTCCCCCACCATAAGGACTTCGCCACTTTCGATTACGGCCTAGCCGCCGTCACCCAAGCGCAAATCGACCCCTTCTGCTCAGGGCAGTTCACCCAGGAGGCCCACAACCTCATTCTGGTGGGCGGAACCGGTACGGGCAAAACCCACATCGCCATTGCTCTGGGGACGCTGTTGATCAATCAGGGAAAGAAGGTCCGTTTCTTCAACGCCGTCGATCTGATCAATGCGCTGATCAAGGAACAGGCCGAAGGCAACGCCGGCAAGATCATCCGGCAACTGACGGCCATGGATTGCGTCATCATCGACGAACTGGGCTATATCCCATTCCCCAAATCCGGCGGTGCGCTCTTGTTCCACCTGATCAGCAAACTCTATGAGAAGACCAGCGTCATCATCACCACCAATCTGGAGTTCGGGGAATGGGTCTCCGTCTTCGGAGATGCAAAAATGACAACCGCGTTGCTGGATCGTGTAACGCATCACTGCGCAATCATCGAAACAGGCAACATGTCTTACCGCTTCGCACAAAGCAAACAGCGACGACAAAAGTAGCCGCCCTGTAAGCAAAGCCCCAGGCTGATCCGCTATATGGAGCCAATCAGCCTGGGGGCTTTCATCGCAAAGGCGGGCAAATCAAAACGGGTCCTGTACAGATTGTTCTGCAAAAGGGGTTTCGTAGCTGGGGCACAAGTCCGGGCCGATGGGGTGGATGAGCTGCCTCCGGCTGGTCCGGGCTCTCGCGATCGAAATCCATGAGGACTGGCTGGATGCCAACCGCTAGCTCAACATGATCCATCTCAAGGAGAGCAAAAGCGAACGCATCCAGAAAGCCGCCTGACGGCGGCTCGGCATGCCTGGCGCTCCGAGCAATCGAAATCTCCGCGCCAGGCATGCCGGTGGCCCTCATCGGCAGCCATGACAAACTTGCAGAACAGTCTGGACACTACTTCAAAAGCTCATTGCCACTTCAAGAACCCCACCTGATCCCCACGTTCCGCCGCCGGCCCGGTTGTCCCGGTGGGCCCACAGGCCCCTCCCACGCGGCTTCGCTCCGCGTAACGCAAAGCGCTACACGAAGCCGCGCGGGGCCCTCCCGTGGACTACCGGGACAACCTCCGTCGAAGCAAGGGGGGGGGTCAATTTTGCACGCCGATAGGGGGTCAGAATTAAATGCTGATTGACACTCCAGATCCAGTCGGCCGCGAATTTGGCGTATCACGTCGTCGGAAATGCAAATACCGTTCGGTTTGGCCTCGGTCTCCAAGCGCGCCGCGACATTGACTCCGTTACCCAGAATATCGTCACCATCGACCGCCACGTCGCCCAGGTTTACGCCAATACGCAAGCGGACGCGCCTGTCCTCGGGCAGGTCGGCGTTTCGTTCTGCCATTGCCTGTTGTGTGGCGACGGCGCACTCCACGGCTGCGATCGCGCTCGGAAACTCGACCAGTCGGCTGTCGCCAGCGGTGCCGACCAGACGGCCACCGTGTGTCTCGGTGAGCGGCTCCCACAACTCCGACCGGAGAGTGTGCATGGCGGCGAGCGTACTGGCCTCGTCCGCAGCCACCATTCGGCTATAGCCGACGATATCCGCCGCGAGGATGGCAGCGAGCCGATGCCGTGTTCGCTCTGTCATGAGATCAGTCTAGCGAAGGCGCGGTTCTGCTCAAGGTGCCGTCTTGGTCATGCTTCGACGCTGGATGAATGCTCAGGGCCGACGTCTCGCAATAGTTGGGACTTCCCGTCGGGGCTTATTCCGAAGCCTGTGACCCCGCGTGACATAGGGCGAGCGGGTGTGCCGGCGTGATCGCGGCTTTCGGGGCGACGTCCGTCGCCGAGACTCGGAACCGACACCCCGTACCCTGCATGGTCGGTGCTCCGACGTTCAGTAGCCTTTGTCGGGCACCGCCTCGTGCAGGGGTTGGACGCGGGCGTCGAGCTGGCGATGGGAATAGTAGTCGATCGCCGGCTTGAAGACCTCGAAGACCCGGCGCAATTCTCCGACCGGCTCGTCATGGGCATCGACGCGGAGGTCGACCCGGGCGAACTCCTTGTCGTCGTAAACCAGGAGGGCGGCGGAATTCTGCCCGCCCTTCTGTCCGCCCGCGTCGCGGCCGGCCTCGAGGGCGCGCAGCAGGCGCTCCTCCAGCGCGCCGTCGGGGGCGAAGCCCGCTTCGATGGCCTCCAGGATATGCTCGCCCTGCAGCACGTTGCCGAGCGCGATGAAATCGTCGTGGCAATGATGGCCGGCCCAGTCCCGGTTCATCGCGCCGGTCCGCGCGGCGGTGAAACCATCGGAGTCGATCACGCCCAGCTGGCGATACTCGTGATAGGGATCGGCGGCGACCAGCTGCTCGACGACGGCGGGCGCCTTGTAGCCCATCTCCAGCAGCCGCCCCGCCAGCAGGCCGAGCCGGGTATCGGCGATCGCCATGATGGCGACAGCGCCGAGCCGGGGCCGGACGAAGGGCACCCGTGCGCCGACGGCAAGCGAGCGGGTCGCCGTGGCGATGCCGAGGCGGCCGGTCGCCGGGCAGCAGGCGATCGCGGTGAAGGTGTGGAACTCCGGTCCGGGGGGGCGCGGCGGGATCATCGGATCAGCCTCCGAGATGCGGGATAACGTCGCGGCCGAAACGTTCGATCGTCTTCATGATTTCGGCGTGCGGCGGGCCGCCCGAATGGGCGTGGCGCAGGCGCAACAGGAAATAGTCCGTACCGACCGCTTCGCTCCAGCGCTTGAACTCGGCGATGCAGGTTTCGGGCGAACCGGTGATGATGCGGTCCTTCCACATCGTCTCGAACTCGAAGGCGTCTTCCGAGTCGATGCCCTGGAAGGCCTCCGCGCCGTTGCGCCAATAATACTTGTAGGCTGCCATCGCCTCGGGGCCGTAAACCCGGGCCGCGTCCTCCAGGCTGTCGGCGACCCAGGCGTCGCGCATCATGACGATTTCGCCCGGCCGGCCGGCGGCCTCGGCGGCCTGTCGGTAGAGCTTCGCGCCTTCGGTGATGGGGCCGAGCGGCATGCTCGGGCTCATGACGATGGCATTGCCCAGGCGCGCGGCGCGCTCGATCGCCGCCGGCACCCAGGCCCCGATCCAGAGCGGCGGGCGCGGCCGTTGGATCGGACGCGGCAGGATGGTGACGTCCTCGATGTCGAAATGCCGGCCCTTGTGGCTGAATTTTTCCCCCAACCAGGCCTTCTCCAGAATTTGAATTGCCTCCTCGAAGCGTCCGACCCGGTGCCGGCGCTCGATCCCGAAGGCGCGGAAGTCCGCTTCCTGGTAGGCGATACCGACGCCGAAGGCGACGCGGCCGCCCGAGACGATATCGAGGGTGGCGACATCCTCGGCGACGCGCAGGGGATGATGCAGCGGCAGCAGCACGACGGAGGTGCCGATCTGGATCCGGCTGGTGCGCGCTGCGACCGCCGCCGCGACGACGAGGGGCGAGGGCAAAAAGCCGTCCCGGTCCTGGTGATGTTCGCCGAAGAAGAAGCCGTGAAAGCCGCAGGCCTCGGCCAGCTCCGCCTCGGCGATGGCCTCCTGGACGCAGCGGTCCAGGTCGTCGCCTCGCGGCGGGTTGGCAATCGAGCTGTAGAGCCCGAGCTTGATCATGGCGTCCCTCCTCCCCCGGCGCGGGCGGCGGGCCTATTCGAAGACGTAGGCGTCGAGCGATTCCTGGGCCTGTTTGCGCAGGAGGTGCCAGTTGTCGGCCCCGCCGTAGTAGGCGAGGCTGCCGGGCGTCGCGTTGCCCTCGCCGTTGTAATAGGAAATGCAGTCGCGCAAGGGGCTGGTGCGAACGTCGGCCTGGCGGCAGTGTTCGGCGTATTCGAGCTCCGGTTCTTCGCGGACGTCGACCACTTTGGCGTCGCGTTCGCGCAGCGTCTCCAGCATCCAGACAATGTAGTCGCTGTGCGACTCGATCACCCGGGTGAAGTTGAACTGGCCGCCGCCGCCCTGCGGGCCGGAGACGATGAACAGGTTCGGGAAGCCGTTCGAATGCAGGCCGAGGAAGGTGCGCGTGCCCTCGTCCCATTTCTCCTGCAGGGTCCGCCCGCCCCGGCCCCGGATCATGTTGAAGGCCGCGGTGCCCATCCATTGGAAGCCGGTGGCGTAGATCAGCACGTCCAGGGGATATTCGACCCCGTCGTGCACCACGCCCCGCTCGTTGATCAGGCCGACGCCGAGCGGTGCCGTGTCGACCAGGTGCACATGGGGCCGGTTGAAGGTCGGCAGGTACTCGTCGTGGAAGGCCGGCCGCTTGCAGCCGTAAGGGTAATAGGGTTTCAGCGCCTCGGCGGTCTTCGGATCGTCGATGATCTCGTCCACCCGGGCGCGGATCTGCTCCATGATCCGGAAGTTGGAGTTGAGCTGTTTCTGGATCAGCTCCTCCGGCGAGATCTCGGTCTTGTGCTGCTTGCGCTGCGTGGCGGGATCGACCTTGCCCGAGAGGTAGTCGTCGTTGCCCTTCAGCGCCGTGCGGCCGGAGGAAATCTTGGCCAGCCGTTCCCGCCGGGCGACGGCCCAGCCGGGCTCCCTCTTCCAGACCTCGATCTCCTCGCTCGTCGTCGCCCGCTGGTCGCGCACGTCGATCGAGGAGGGCGTGCGCTGGAAGACGTACAGCTCGCCGACGATCTTGGCGAGTTCCGGGACCGCCTGTACGGCCGTGGCGCCGGTGCCGATGATGCCGACCCGCTTGCCCTTGAGGTCGATGTCGTAGTTCCAGCGCGAGGTATGGAACGTCTCGCCCTGGAAGCTTTCCATGCCGTCGATACGGGCGAGCCGCGGCGTCGTCAGGATGCCGTTGGCCAGAACGACATAGCGCGCCCGCATGGCGTCGCCCCGGTCGGTGAAGACCGTCCAGCGGCCGCTTTCCTCGTCCCACTCGGTGCGATCGACCGTGGTGTGGAACAGGCAGTGGTCGTAGAAACCGAACTTCTCCGCCATCGATTGGCAGTACTCCAGGATTTCGAAGCCGGAGGCGAATTTCATGGAGGGGAAATAGCCCATCTCCTCCAGCAGCGGGAGATAGCTGTAACTCTCGACGTCGCAGGCGATGCCGGGATAGCGGTTCCAGTACCAGGTGCCGCCGACGTCGCCGCCCTTCTCGCAGAAACGCACATCGGTGAAACCGGCGCGCGAGAGCTTGTACCAGAGCAACATGCCGGCGAAACCGCCCCCGATCACCAGGACTTCGCACTCGTCGTCCAGCGCTTCGCGGGGAACAGGCTCGGCGGAATAGACGTCCTCCAGATAGCGCGAGAACTCCCCCTCCATCGCCATGAAGTCGGCGGCGCCCCGGCGCGCTTCCTTGAATTCGCGGTATTTGGCCTGCTCCTGCGCGTTGAAGGCGGCGCCCGGCGGCGGCGGCGGCAAGGTCTTCAGCGCCTCGTCGTCGATCTCGGCATAGCCCTGGCCCCGGATCTTGTCGCTGGCGATGGCGGCGCGGGTGGCGAACAGCTTCAGGCCGGTCTCGGGGTCGATACGAATGGCGGACACCGCAGTCACTCCTTCGAATATCCGTTAGATTTCCGTCGATGTACTATCAGGCCCACCGCCTGTGGTCCAGGCAGGCCGTAGGCACCGTTTCGCCCGGCGGGGCGAAGTTCCCTATATTCGATGGCGTGGCAGCCACGGGGCCGGAGCCTTGGAGACGATCGAGCCGACCTGGCAGATGTGGGCGAGCTTCGCGGTAATCGGCGTGGCGGTCGTCGCCTATGCGGCCGAGCGTTGGGCCATGGAGCTGACCTCCGCGGCGACGATCCTGGCGCTGATGCTGATCTTCCAGTGGGGCGGCGCGGGAGCGCCGGGGCCGGAGGCGTTCCTCGCCGGCTTCGCCGCCCCCGCGCTGATCACGATCCTGGCGCTGATGGTGGTCGGCCAGGGCCTGATCCGCACCGGGAGCATCGAGGCGCTGGTGATGCCGCTGGTCAACCGGCTGCGCCTCAGGCCCGTCGCCACCGGCGCCCTGCTGTTCCTCGCCGTCGCCCTGCTGTCGGCCTTCATCAACAACACGCCGGTGGTGGTGATCTTCATTCCCATCGCCACGGCGCTCGCCGCCCGTGCCGACGTTCCGGCGGCGCGCTGGATGATGGGGCTCAGCTTCGCCGCCATCCTCGGCGGCATGACGACGTTGATCGGATCCTCGACGAACCTACTGGTGGCCGGCGCTGCGGCGGCGCAGGGCGGGCCGGTGATCGGCTTTTTCGATTTCGCCCTCATGGGCACGATCCTGGCGGCGATCGGCATCGCCTATCTGCTGGCGGTCGCACCCCGCCTGCTGCCGGACCGCGAGAGTTTGACGCGGCAGTACATGGGCGAGGGCCGGCACTACGTCGCGCAGATCACGGTACGCGAGTCGAGCCGCCTGATCGGTGAGCGCGCCGTCGCCGGGCGCTTTCCTGCGCTCGCCGACATGACCGTGCGGCTGTTCCAGCGCGGCCCGCATGTGGTGCTGCCGCCCTACGACGAAATCGAGATCCAGGTCGGCGATGTCCTGGTGGTGGCCGCGACCCGCGAGGTCCTGGCCCAGGCGTTGGCCAACACGCCGAGCCTGCTGCCGCCGGACGGCGAAATGACGGCAAGTGACCAGCTGCTCGTCGAGGCCATGGTCGCGCCGACCTCGCGCCTGGTCGGCCGCGCCGTGGCCGAGATCGGTTTCCACTATCAGACCGATTGCCTGGTCTTGGGCGTGCAGCGCCGCTCTCGCATGCTGCGGGCCAATCTCGACGTGATCCGCCTCGAGGTCGGCGACGTGCTGCTGCTGCTCGGCCCGCGCGAGCGGGTGCGCGATCTGCGCGCAGATGCGGACGTGGTGCTGCTCGAGTGGTCGGCGCGCGAGCTGGCGGCCCGGCGCAAGGCGCCGCTGGCGGGAATCATCTTCGCCGGTATCATCGCGCTCGCCACCACGGATGCTCTGCCGCTGGTCATGGTCGCCCTGCTGGGCGCCGTCGCCATGCTCGCCAGCGGCTGCCTGACGCCGTCCCAGGCGGCCCGCGCCATCGATCGGCGGGTGGCCTTGCTGGTGCCCGCCGCGCTGGCGATGGGCACGGCGCTGGCGGCGACGGGCGGCGCCGAATGGCTGGCCCACAATCTGGTCGGCCAGGTGAGCGGGCTCGGCCCGGCGGCGACACTCTCCGTGCTGTTCGCCCTGGTCGCGGTCGCCACCAATCTGATCTCCAACAACGCGACGGCCGTGCTGTTCACGCCGATCGCCATCGCGGTCGCGGCGAACCTCGGCGTTTCGGAAGTCGCCTTCGTCCATGCGGTGATCTTCGCCGCCAACTGTTCCTTCGCGACGCCGATCGGTTATCAGACCAACCTGTTGGTGATGGGCCCCGGGCACTATCGCTTCGCCGACTTCCTGCGTGCGGGTGTGCCGCTCGCCGGCCTGCTCTGGCTCGCCTTCTCGCTACTAGCGCCGATTCTCTATGGGCTGTAAGACCAGCGGCGAGGCTGGAGACGAGGAGGACGACGCGCCATGACCGAAAGCTACGAAACCCTGCTGCTGGAAGAGCCGGAACCGGGCCTTCTGCTGGTGACCCTGAACCGGCCGAACGCGGCGAACGCCATGAACACGCAGATGGGTATCGACATGGAGGATGTCTTCCGTTCCCTCCTGGTTTCGCCGGCGCGTTATCGCTGTGTCGTCGTCACCGGCGCGGGCGAGAAGATCTTTTGTGCCGGCGGCGACCTCAAGGAACGCAACGGCATGACCGACCAGCAGTGGCAGGACCAGCACGCCATCTTCGAGCGGGTCATGCTGGGAATCGTCGATTGCCCGATCCCGGTGATCGCGGCGGTCAACGGCGCGGCGTTCGGCGGCGGCACGGAAATGGTCGGTTGCATGGACTTCGCCTATGCCTCGACCAATGCCCGCTTTGCGCTGACCGAGGTATCGCTCGGCATCATGCCGGGGGGTGCGGGGACCCAGACCATGCCGCGCGCCGTCGGTCCGCGCCGGGCCAAGGAAATCATCTTCACCGCCAAGCCGTTCACTGCGGAAGAAGCCCTGGAATGGGGCTTCGTCAACAAGGTAGTGGCGCCCGAGGCGCTGATGGACGCGGTCATGGAGACGGCCGGCCGCATCGTGGCCAACGCGCCGCTTTCCATCAAACAGGCGAAGAAGTCGATCGAGCTCGGCCTGCGCACGGACCTGCGCACCGGCATGTTCCTGGAGATCGAAGCCTACAACCGCCTGATCCCGACCGAAGACCGGCACGAGGGCGTGCTTGCCTTCAACGAAAAGCGCAAGGCGGACTTCAAGGGCCGCTGAGCGGGTCGCCTCTCAACCGCGACGCCCGGCGACGTGGGCGGCGAGCGCCGGCTGCGCGTTCTGCCGGGCGGCCCACTTTTCCAGCACCCGGTGACAATGCACCGGGTCCAAGCCCAGCTGCACCAGGCCCTCGCCGGCGCGCGCATAATCTTCGTAGTGCTGGATCAGGCCGCCCGACAGCCGGAAGTAGCCGACACCCTCCATCACCACGCGGCGGCCCCGGTTGGCGGCGGTCCGGCCGGTGAAGCTGAAGTGCCAGCGCGAAAACCCGCTTCTCCCGTCCGCGATCGGATCCAACATGTCCCAGAGGAAGTTCTCGCCGTCGCGGTGGAAATAGTTCCCCAGCAGGTCGCGGATCGCGTCGCGGCCCTGGAAGGCGCCGTAGAAGACATCGTCATAGACGCCGTCCTCGGTAATCGGGTAGGAGGGGTCCTCTCGGCGCCCCTCCTCCCACACCACCGGGCATACGTTCTACGTACCACGGCGGTTTCCGGTCAGTTGTAACGCGAGATACCTATCGGTCATAGGGACAAGCCCCTGGCCTTCGAACCAAGCCAGGGTCATGGCTTCGGTGGCTTGATAGCTGATACCAGTCGACATTGATGTCAACTCGCGGTTGGATTCCCTTGCTGGCTGATTTCTGACTCAATTGTGGTGATTCGGAAGAGGGGGATCACCATGGGTCGGGGTATTGCCTTGCGCGAGGATTTCGATGCGGCGGCGTTGCGACGTCTGGCCAAGGGATCGAGGGATGCTAAACAGATCCGGCGCTTGCTTTCGCTTGCTGTGATCTACGAGGGCGGGAGTCGGACGGAGGCCGCGCGGACGGGGGACGTCGGCCTTCAGGTGATCCGTGACTGGGTGCTGCGTTTCAACGCGGAGGGCCCGGCCGGCCTGATCGACCGCAAGGCGCCGGGCGCGGCGAAGAAACTGGACCCGGCGCAACGGGACGCCTTGGCGGCCCGGGTGGAAGCGGGACCGGATCCGGCGCGCGACGGCGTCATGCGCTGGCGGCTAGCGGATCTGGTCGACTGGATCGGCGAGAGCTTCGCGATCACGCTCGACCAGCGGACGGTGAGCCGGGAGCTGAAGGCGATGGGCTTCGCCAGGATGACGATGCGGCCGCGCCATCACGCCCAGGAGCCGGGGGTGATTGAGGACTTCAAAAAAAATTCCCCGAGCTGGTCGCGCGGGCTCGCAAAGCACTCCCCGACGGCACCGGGATAGAGATCTGGTGGCAGGATGAAACCCGCGTCGGACAGAAGAACAAGCATGCCCGGCGCTGGGCCCGGCGCGGCACACGGCCACGCACCCCGCACGATCAGCGCACCAAGTCGGCCTATATCTTCGGCGCCATCTGCCCCGAGCGCGGCACCGGCGCCGCCATCGTCCAGCAACGCTGCAACACCGCCGCCATGCAGCAGCATCTGGAGGAAATCTCCGTCCAGGTTCAACCCGGAGCCCATGCCTTGATGCTGCTCGACCGGGCCGGCTGGCACACCACGAAACGGCTCGACGTCCCGGCCAACATAACCCTCCTGCCGCTGCCGCCGAGATCGCCCGAACTCAATCCTGCCGAGAACGTCTGGCAGTACATCCGAAACAACTGGCTCTCCGACATCGTCTTCGAAGACCAGGACGACATCACCGATCATTGCTGCAAGGCCTGGAACAACCTCATCGCACAGCCGGACAGAATCAAATCCATCGGACGAAGATCATGGGCCATCGGGTTCTGATCATTGTCGATTGGTATGAGGGACTTGCGCCACCAGCCCTTGCCGGAGAGAGCCAAGATCCAGGCCCGCCGCTCGGGCACCCCGAGGCTTCGCAGGAAGTCCGCTTGCGCCTTGGTGCGCTTGCATTGCTTGAGCCGGACACAGCGCAGTTTTCGACGGATCCAGCCGTCGAGACGCCGAAGCTGGCTCGCGCAACGGGCATGGCGGAAGTACGTCACCCAGCCGGCGAGGAAGCCGTTGAGTTCGCCGACCATGCGCGCGAGGCTGATGCCCCGGTTGCGCCGGGTGATCTCGCGAACCCGTTGCTTCGCCCGCCGCAGGCTTTGCGGCGCGATGCCGAGCGATCCATCCGACAACAGCCGGTGGCCGAGGAACTTGCGGTCCCCGGCCGGAGCGACGGCACTTTTCTCCTGGTTGACCCGCAGATGCAACCTGCCTTGGAGGAATTCGGCGACCGAGGCCATCACCCGCTCGCCCGCCGCTCGAGTGCGAACGTAGATGTTCACGTCGTCGGCATAACGGCAGAAGCTATGGCCCCGCGCCTCCAGCATCCGGTCCAGATCGTCCAGTAGAAGATTGGCCAGCAGCGGCGACAGCGGGCCGCCTTGCGGCGTGCCCTCATGGCGCCGGATGCAGACGCCGGTCTGCATCATCCCCGCTTGCAGAAAGCGACGGATGGTGCGCAGCAGGCGCTTGTCGCCAATCCGCCCAGCCAGTCGGGACATCAGAATGTCGTGATTGACCCGGTCGAAGAACGCCTCCAGATCCAGGTCGACCACAATCCCGCGGCCTTCGGCAACGTACTTACCCGCTTGGGCCAGAGCATCGTGAGCGCTCCGGCCCGGACGGAAGCCGAAACTCGAAGCCGAGAAACCCGGATCGAGGATCGGCTGAAGGACGTGCAGGATGGCTTGCTGAACCAGACGATCCAGCACCGTCGGGATGCCCAATTGCCGCATCCCGCCTCCCGGCTTGGGGATCGAGACCCCCTTCACCGGTTGGGGCCGATAGTCGCCTCGCGACAACGCCGCCACCAGCGCGTCCTTGTGATCGACGAGCCAGAGCCGCAGGTCTTGGATGGTCATCCCATCCACGCCCGCCGACCCCTTGTTCGCCTTCACCCGCTTGTAGGCTTGGTTCAGGTTGGCGGAACTCACCACCCGTTCCATCAGGTCTTGCGTCAAGGCTCGTTGCCGGTCCAACGCCGTGCGCACTTGTGGCACCTCGCAGGCTCCAGTTCCGGTTCCGCCGTCACCAGGGGCCTCGGGGCGCAGCGCCTTCATCAGGGCCTCGTCGAAAAGGTCCAATTGATAGCCACCGCCTTGCTGCCGCTCCATGCTCATCGAGTTGGTCCAGACTGCTCCTTGCTATTCGGATTCGGCCCTTCGGCGCCTCGCGGCCCCTACTATGGCCTCGGCTGACTTCTCCACCGCCGTCGCTCCCCGTCGCCGGGTCGCTACTCGGTTCCCCCGAGAGCGCTGGAGATCTCCCTGGGTAAAACCTTGATCTTTCCGCCGGTCGCGGCCGGATTTACCAATGCGATGTCCGAACGACTATCGGGCATCGCCATCCATTGCTGGCTTACCCCATCGCACCGGCCTGATATCCGGTTTCTGTTCGTCCGCTCCGGATTTTGCCTCCGGCTTCCTCCCCACCCCACCTCGCGGCGACGCAGTTGCCTTCAGCTAACGGTTCCGGTCGTTACGGCCCGTAGAGAACTTCCATCTCCTAGATCAACGCCATGCCAGGCACACAAACAGCTGGCCAGCGCCGGGCCGTCGCCGGCCTCGATGGCGGTGGTGAACGTCTTCAGCAGATTGGCGAACGACATGTCTTGCCCTCCCGTCTCGACACGGCTCCAGCAGTTCTCATTATGGCTCTTGTTTCTGTCTCCTGGGTGATACTCGCTTGGGGTTCGGTTTCGGTTCAGAGGCTGGCTCTGGCAGGCGGTGGCTGCCCAGTGATGAGGGTCCGCACGAGGGCCGCCCAGGAGGGGAAGACGATGTAGCTGGTAATGGTGCGTAAGTGTTCGAAGAAGCGCCGACGTGAGCCAAGGGCGCCGCGGGCCTTTTCCCAGACGGCTTCGAGGATCTCGCACACGCCGTGGCAGGCGAAGGCGAAGAGGTTCATGGTGGCGAGCAGGGCCGAGAGGTTCTGTTTGCCATGTCCGAAGTTGTGCTCGAGATTGTAGCCGTTGTTCTTGAGCACGTTGAAGGTCTCGTTCTCGATCTTCCAACGGGCCCGCCCGCAGGCGGCGAGTTCGGCGACGTTGCTCCGGTCGACAGCGATGTCGGTGACGAAGCTGTTGCGGTACGTGACCTTTCCGGCCTTGTTGACGATCTCGATGTTGAGCCAGTTGACCCGGAGCGCGTCCTTACCGTCGCGGATCGGCACGTCGGCGAGCCAACGGTAGCGATGGGTCTGGAAGCCACGGCCTTTCTTGACCCGTTCCTCGTGGATCGGCAGTTCGATGCCGTCGAGCCATTCGTGGAGCGTCGGATGCGAGCCTGGCTTGGCGACGAACAGGAAGTTGCCGCCAACCGCTTGAACGGCCTCGCAAATCGGCTGGCGGGAATAGAGATCGTCGCCGAGATAGATCGGCTTCAGCCGGGCCAGGCCGGGCCCGTGCGCGACCAGCCAGCGCCGCGTCGCCCGGCTTTCGCAGTCCTGCTTCTCCCCGCCATCCTGGGGAACGACGAACTCCGGAGCCAGCGGTATCGCCCGGGCGTGGCCCGGGGCGACAAGCGCTGCCGTGACCATGTTGTGGTGATACTCCACGGCCCCGTCGTTGCGCTTGCGCTGCGAGCAGTTGGGGCAGGAGATCTTCCGCGAGCAGAAATATTCGGTGCCGTCGAGCGCGACCAGGAGATGGCCGTCCAGGCGTCGGAAGGGGCCGAGCCCACCGCCCGCCTCCAGACGTTCCAGCAGGGACGAGAAGAGCGGATAGAGCCTGTCCGGCACCACCGGGTCCAGCATCGCCCGGATCTGGTTGTCCGTCGGGATCCGCGACATGGAGAACAAGCTCTCACAATTCGAGCGCCCGTGCGCCCGCGCCAACGTGCGCTGATGGGACAGGAACGAGGGGCTCTGCATGAAGAACAGCGAGAAGGCCGAAAGCCCGAAGTCGGCCATGTCATAGCGGCTGTTGCTCCCCGTCCGCTTGTCCGGGAAGGACCCGCAGAGCGAGCGCAACTCCAATATCAGGTCTTTGAGCACCTTCATCGCCACTTTGAATCAGAAACCGGGCTCCTTGCATAGGAAAAAATCAACGCAAATCGCCAAAATGAGAATTGCTGACACGGCTCGCGCCGCCTGACTAGGTTCAGATAGATGTGAGACGCGCCTCTGGCGGCAGAGGCGGGGATCTCCGAAGCTGTGAGTTGCGAGACCAACAGCTTGAAGGAGATCCCCATGCAGGTTTTTGGCCTGCCCCGACATGTTATCAGGGGTTGGAGGACGGCGTCGCGTCTGAACGCGGAGCCCGACACTAAATGCGTAGCGTTCAGACGCGACGCCGTCCGGCGTTGGCATCGGGCCCGGCGTGACGGCTTGACGGCCGAGGCGGCGGCCCAGGCGGTGGGCGTGCCGCGTAGCACGCTCTATCGCTGGGACGAGCGGTTGGAGCCGCGCTCGCGCGCGCCTCGCCGCCGTCGTCGCCGAGAGTGGTCGAGTGCGGTGCTGCGTCGGCTTGAACGGCTGCGCCGCGACTTCCCGATGTGGGGCAAGGCCAAGCTCGGACCGCTGCTGCGCCGAGAGGGCTTCACCTTGTCGGACAGCACCGTTGGTCGCATGCTCGCCCATCTGGTCGCGCGCGGCGTCGTTGTGCCGGTGCCCGTGGCGCGACGACGCGCCAAGGGCAAGAGAGCCAAGCGCCCACACGCCAAGCGTTTGCCGAAGGGGATGAAGGCAACGGCCCCCGGCGATCTGGTCCAGCTCGACACCTTGAGCATCACGCCGGCCGGCGAGCGCACGGTCAAGCAGTTCACCGCCTACGATCCCGTCAGCCGCTTCACCTGTGCCAAGGCCTTCCGCAGAGCGACCGCCAGGAACGCCGAGAGTTTCCTCGACAAACTCGTGGCCGACCTGCCCTTCCCCGTGAAGGCCATCCAGGTCGACGGTGGATCCGAGTTCATGGCCGAGTTCGAGGCCGCCTGCGAGAGCCGAAAGATCCCCGTCTATGTCTTGCCGCCGAGGACGCCGCAGCTCAATGGCGGCGTCGAGCGAGCCAACGGCGCATGGCGCTACGAGTTCTACGCCTGCCATGACATCGAGGACCAGCTCGACAAACTAAACCCACAGATCGACAAGTTCGCCAACATCTACAACACCTTCAGGCCTCATGGAGCCTTGAAAGGCAAAACCCCCGAGGAGTACCTTCGACAGATCACAGCCAAGAAGACCTCGTCGTCTCATATGTAGTGAACCTGGACACCGCCTTGACGGCCGGGCCCTGATCTCGTATTGAACCCGCGCGCCGGCCCCCGGGGGTCGGCACAACTCCTGTTTTTATGACGGCGGAACGGATAAGGCCATGACACGGCGCTGCGAACTCACCGGCAAGGGTGTGATGTCTGGGAACAACGTCTCACACTCCAACATCAAGACCAAGCGCCGGTTCCTGCCGAACCTGCAAACCACGTCGCTGCACTCCGAGCAGCTTGGCCGGGCCTTTCGTCTGCGCATTTCGACCCACGCGCTCCGCTCGGTGGAAGCGCGCGGCGGCCTCGATCCCTTCCTGCTGGCGGCGCGCGACGGCAATCTTTCGATCCGCGCCCGTCGGGTCAAACGGGCGATCGAAAAGGCGCAGGTCTCGGCCACCGACGCCTGACGTCGAAATCGCCTTATTTCTCCAGAACGAACCGCAGCAGCAGGGTCTGCTGCAGGAAATTAAAGTTGTCGTCGGACAACAGATAGATGTCCGTCCCGCCGTCCGCGCGCGGATGCGTCGCGATGGCCTCGAAGTTGTCGGCGACACCCGGCGCTTGCAGGCGAAGCAGCTCGCGATCCCCATGCAGGGTTTCGGCGCTTGCCGCCGTTTCAGCCTCGATCCGGACGACACGGCTGGCGAAGCCGCCGAGAAAGCTGAAGCGTCGTTCCAGCACCAGGATGTCGCCGTTCGCGAGGCGCGCCATGCCGACCGGCTCGAAGCCGGCTTGTGTCGTATAGCGCAATTGAGTTGGTGGCCCGGCATTCGGCCGGCCTCGCCAACCCGCCAGATGATCGGCCTGCCCGCCTCGTTTCTCTTCGACGAGCAGGATCTGGCCGTCCGAAAGCACGATCAAGGCCTCCAGACCCTGGGCCCGTCGGAAGCGTCGACCGGCGGAGGTGCGAAAGCCTAGGGCTTGTGGCTGTGCGGACGCTATGGCTTGGCCCAGGGGATAGCGCAGGACTCGGTTCCTTCGCTCGAAGGCCACCACCAGATCGCCGTTGGAAAATCGTGCTACCTCTTCGGCATCGTGAGTATTCTTGGCGATCGTCACCATGACGCCATCGCTGTTTCGGATTGGCCGCAATTGAGCCCCCGCGATGCGTTCGAGGCCTCCCGAGGCATTGCGAACGAGGCGGCCGGTGAGCCAGTTTCCCTTGTCGCTTACGGCAGTGAAGTCTTCACCATCGGGATCCAGGACAAGGCCCGAAAGCCCGCCGAAGTCGCTATCCGTCGATGCCAAAGCCAAGCCTTCGACGAAGTGAAGCCCGGGCGCCGCGGTGAGGCCGGCCTCGACATCCGCCGCCTCTAACGGCGTCAGGGTCACGGTGATGGCACGCGCCATTGCCGGCGGCACTACGGCCATCAAAGCGGCGAGGACGAGCAGCCCGCTCCGCAACACGTGATTGGCCGCGCCGCGCCACCCGACATAAGGTCTTCGGACACGACACCAGGCAAGCGGGAGGAAACGGTAATGCTGGCGAGACGAGACATGGTCAAGGGTGCGGTCGGGCTGCCGCTGGCGGCGGTGCTGGCCAATCCGGCACTGGCGAAATCGGTGGCGGAGAGTTTGCCGGAGGTTTCGATCACCACCGGGGGCGGCAAAACGGCGAAGGCGACCTTCGCGCGGACCCGCCGGGCCAAGGCGCCGATGATCCTGCTGGTGCACGAATGGTGGGGCCTCAACGACCAAATCAAGTCGGTTGCGGCGGAATACGCCGGCATCGGCTACAACGCGCTCGCCGTCGACCTCTACGATGGCCGGGTCGCCACCACCCGCGACGCTGCGCGCGGCTACATGAAAAGCGTCGACGCCGGCGAGGCGGTCGACACCCTGGTCTCCTGGGTCCGGTGGCTGCGCGCTCACGAAGGCTCCTCCGGCAAGATCGGCACGGTCGGCTGGTGTTTCGGCGGTGGCTGGTCGCTGATGACCGGGATCAAGGCGCCGGTCGAGGCGACGGTGGTCTATTACGGCAACGTGAAGCGCACCGCGGACGAGGTCAAGAGCCTCCAGGGCCCGGTCCTCGGCCATTTCGCGACCCGGGACAAGTGGATCAACCAGAACATGGTGTCCGGCTTCGAGGCGGCGATGACCGGCGCCGGCAAGCCCTTCGAAACCCATTGGTACGAGGCCGATCACGCCTTCGCCAACCCGAGCAGTGGGCGCTACGACGAGGCCGACGCCAAGCTGTCGTGGACGCGCACGGTGGAATTCTTCGCCAAGCATCTGGGCGCCTGACCTCCTTGGCTATAGTCTCGCCATCTGATCGTGTTGATGGCGAGGCGGGGACATGGCGAGATTGCTGCACGTGGCCGCGGCCCAGATGGGCCCGGTCGAGCGGGACGAGGGACGCGCGCCGGTGGTGCGCCGGATGGTGGAAATGCTGCGCGAGGCGGCCGGGCGCGGCGCCACGCTCGTCGTGTTCCCGGAACTGGCCCTGACCACCTTCTTTCCGCGCTGGCATATGGAGGATGAGGCGGAACTCGATTCCTTCTACGAGACGGAACTGCCCTCGAACCAGACCGCTGCGTTGTTCGAGGCGGCGAGGGAGCTGGGCGTCGGCTTCTATCTCGGCTATGGCGAGCTGTTTCACGACAAGGCGGGCCGCAAGCGGCGCTTCAACACCTCGGTCCTGGTCGACGATCACGGCGCCATCGTCGGCAAATACCGCAAGGTGCATCTTCCCGGACATGCCGAATACGAGCCCGAACGGCCCTGGCAACACCTGGAAAAAGGCTATTTCGAGCCGGGCGACCTCGGCTTCCCGGTCTGGCGGACCATGGGCGCCAACATGGGCATGTGCCTGTGCAACGACCGTCGCTGGCCGGAGACCTGGCGGGTCATGGGTCTGTCGGACGTCGAGCTGGTCATGCTCGGCTACAATACGCCGGTCGGCAATTCGGTGGCGCGGGAATCGGAGCATCTGCGCATGTTCCACAATCACATGTCGATGCAGGCGGGCTGCTACCAGAACGGCACCTGGGCCGTCGGCACGGCGCGCGCCGGCCTCGAGGGCGGAGTCGACATGATGGGCGGCAGCTGCATCGTCGCGCCCACCGGCGAGATCGTGGCGCTCGCCACCACCGTCGAGGACGAAGTGGTGAGCGCGGTCATCGACCTCGATCGCGGCCGCTATATCAAGGAGACCATCTTCAACTTCGCCGCCCACCGCCGCACCGAACACTACGGCCATATCGTCGAACGCACGGCCGCAGAACCGCCGGAGGGTTGAACCGCCCATGCAACAAGGTAATCCGACATCCCTGCGCGTACCCGATCCCGGCATAACCGCGCTGCTCGGCCAGGATGCCCGCTGGCAGGCCTGGCTCGACGTCGAGGCGGCGCTGGCCAAGGCGGAGGCGGAACTCGGCATGATCCCCGAGGCGGCGGCGGCCGAGATCGTGGCCAAGTGCGACCTCGCCCTCTTCGACCGCGAGCGGCTGACCGAAGGCTTCCGGCGCACCGCGCACCAGCTGGTCCCGCTGGTCTGGGAGCTGGCGCGGCTCTGCGAGGGCGATGCCGGCAACTATGTGCACTGGGGGGCGACGACGCAGAACATCACCCAGACCGGCGATATCCTGCTGTTGCGCCGGGCGCATCGGATCTTCCTCCGGCAGCTGGGGGCGATCCTGGCCGCGCTGGCGGATCTCGCCGAGCGTTCGGCCGACATGGCGGTGCCGGGCCGGACCCATGGCCAGCACGCGGTGCCGGCGACCTGGGGCCTGAAGCCGGCGATCTGGATCGACGAATTCGCCCGCCACGTCGAACGCCTGCGCCAGGCCGAGCCGCGCATCTTCCAGGCCCTGCTCGGCGGGGCCGCCGGCACCGTCGCCTCCTTCGGCGACCAGGGCATGGCGGTGCAGGCCCGCCTCGCCGCCCACCTCGACCTGCCGGCGATGGCCGTGCCGGCCCGCTCGATCATGGACCATCTGGCCGAACAGGTGATGCTGCTGGCCCTGCTGGCGGCGAGCAGCGGCAAGTTTGCGCACGAGATCTATACCGGCATGAAGCAGGAGTTCGGCGAGGTCGAGGAGCCGATCTCGCCCGGCACCGTCGGCTCCTCGACCATGCCGCAAAAGCGCAATCCGCACCTGACCCAGGACGTCATGGCCTATGCGGCGGAGATCCGCACCCAGGTGCCGCTGGCGCTGGAGGCGGTCATGACCGAGCACGAGGCGAACCGCCAGACCTCGTTGATGATGCGCCACGCCCAGGTCCAGGTCTGCACGCTCACGGGCGACATGCTGGAGCGCGTGCGCATCCTGGCCGAGGGCCTGGAGCTGAAGCCCGAACGCATGCGCGCCAACCTCGATCTGACCGACGGCCTGATCATGGCCGAGCCGGTGATGCTGGCCTTGGGCGAACACATCGGCCGCCAGGAGGCGCACGACGTGGTCTATGACGCGGCCCAGGCGGCGGCGACCGGCGAGACCGGCTTCGCCGCCCTGCTGGCCGCCGACGACCGCGTCTCGGCGCATCTCTCCACCGGCGAAATCGACGCCCTGCTGGATCCGACCCGCTATACGGGCCTTTGCGCCGATCTCGCGCGGGAACAGGCCACGCGGGCGCGGGCGTTGGCGGGGGAATTGGCGGGTTAGCCTGCGAATGACCTTCCCCCTCCTCGATCCCGCCGACCTGCCCGACCGCTTCGACGACGTCGCCGGGCTGGAGGATTTCATGGCGCGGCCGACGGCGGCGCTGGTCGAGGATCTGGCGGGGGTCGAGGGCGATATCCTGGTGCTCGGCGTTGGCGGCAAGATGGGGCCGACGCTGGCGCGGATGGCGAAGCGGGCCGCACCCGGGAGACGCGTCGTCGGGGTCGCGCGGTTTTCCGAGGCCGGACTGGCCGAAGCACTGGCGGCGGAGGGGATCGAGACGATCCGGGCCGACCTGCTGGAGCGGGCCGAGGTCGAGGCCCTGCCGAAGCTCGCCAACGTGGTCTACATGGCCGGGCAGAAGTTCGGCGCCAGCGACAGCCCGGCCCGGACTTGGGCGATGAACGCCCATGTGCCGACCCTGGTGGCGGAGGCGTTCGGCACCTCGCGGATCGTCGCCTACTCGACGGGCAACGTCTATCCCTTCGCCGCCGTCGATAGTGGCGGCGCCACCGAGGACACCCCGACCGAGCCGCCGCCCGGCGACTATGCGGCCTCCTGCGTCGGGCGGGAGCGGATGTTCGAATGGTTTTCGCTGCGCAACGGCACGCCCGGCTGCCTCATCCGTCTGAACTACGCGATCGACATGCGCTACGGCGTGCTGTCGGACGTCGCGACCAAGGTGCGCGACGGCATCGAGATCGACGTCACCATGGGCCATGTCAACGTCATCTGGCAGGGCGACGCCTGCGCCTGGTCGCTGCGCGCATTGCGGCACTGCACGGTGCCGACGCATCCCCTGAACGTCACCGGCCCGGAGACGGTCTCCGTACGCGATCTGGCCGAGGCGTTCGGCAAGCGGCTCGGCAAGACGCCGCGGATTACCGGGCGCGAGGCCGAGGCGGTCTGGCTGTCCAATGCCGCGCGGGCGGTTCAGCGCTTCGGCCCGCCGCTGGTGCCGCTTTCGGCCATGATCGACTGGACGGCGGACTGGGTCGGGCGCGGCGGGGCGAGCCTCGGCAAACCGACCAAGTTCGAGGTCCGCGATGGACGCTATTGACGGCCTGGTCTTCCGCGCCCTCGACGACGACGATATCGAAGGGGCCTGCCGGCTGAGCGCCGAAGCGGGTTGGAATCAGGTGGCGGCGGACTGGCAGCTGATGTGCAGGCTCGGATCCGGCACCGCCGTGGTGGACCGCGACGCGGGCCTGGTGGCGACCTCGATGGTGCTGCCGCACGGGCCCGCCTTCGCCTGGATCGCCATGATCCTGGTAACGGCCGGGTTTCGCCGGCGCGGCATCGCCAGCGCGCTGATGCGCCGGGCGCTCGCCGTTTGTGCCGAACAGGACCGGGTCGCCGGCCTCGACGCTGTCAATCAGCATTTAATTCTGACCCCCTATCGGCGTGCAAAATTGACCCCCCCCCCTTGCTTCGACGGAGGTTGTCCCGGTAGTCCACGGGAGGGCCCCGCGCGGCTTCGTGTAGCGCTTTGCGTTACGCGGAGCGAAGCCGCGTGGGAGGGGCCTGTGGGCCCACCGGGACAACCGGGCCGGCGGCGGAACGTGGGGATCAGGTGGGGTTCTTGAAGTGGCAATGAGCTTTTGAAGTAGTGTCCAGACTGTTCTGCAAGTTTGTCATGGCTGCCGATGAGGGCCACCGGCATGCCTGGCGCGGAGATTTCGATTGCTCGGAGCGCCAGGCATGCCGAGCCGCCGTCAGGCGGCTTTCTGGATGCGTTCGCTTTTGCTCTCCTTGAGATGGATCATGTTGAGCTAGCGGTTGGCATCCAGCCAGTCCTCATGGATTTCGATCGCGAGAGCCCGGACCAGCCGGAGGCAGCTCATCCACCCCATCGGCCCGGACTTGTGCCCCAGCTACGAAACCCCTTTTGCAGAACAATCTGTACAGGACCCGTTTTGATTTGCCCGCCTTTGCGATGAAAGCCCCCAGGCTGATTGGCTCCATATAGCGGATCAGCCTGGGGCTTTGCTTACAGGGCGGCTACTTTTGTCGTCGCTGTTTGCTTTGTGCGAAGCGGTAAGACATGTTGCCTGTTTCGATGATTGCGCAGTGATGCGTTATACCAGTCGACATTGATGTCAACTCGCGGTTGGATTCCCTTGCTGGCTGATTTCTGACTCAATTGTGGTGATTCGGAAGAGGGGGATCACCATGGGTCGGGGTATTGCCTTGCGCGAGGATTTCGATGCGGCGGCGTTGCGACGTCTGGCCAAGGGATCGAGGGATGCTAAACAGATCCGGCGCTTGCTTTCGCTTGCTGTGATCTACGAGGGCGGGAGTCGGACGGAGGCCGCGCGGACGGGGGACGTCGGCCTTCAGGTGATCCGTGACTGGGTGCTGCGTTTCAACGCGGAGGGCCCGGCCGGCCTGATCGACCGCAAGGCGCCGGGCGCGGCGAAGAAACTGGACCCGGCGCAACGGGACGCCTTGGCGGCCCGGGTGGAAGCGGGACCGGATCCGGCGCGCGACGGCGTCATGCGCTGGCGGCTAGCGGATCTGGTCGACTGGATCGGCGAGAGCTTCGCGATCACGCTCGACCAGCGGACGGTGAGCCGGGAGCTGAAGGCGATGGGCTTCGCCAGGATGACGATGCGGCCGCGCCATCACGCCCAGGAGCCGGGGGTGATCGAGGACTTCAAAAAAAATTCCCCGAGCTGGTCGCGCGGGCTCGCAAAGCACTCCCCGACGGCACCGGGATAGAGATCTGGTGGCAGGATGAAACCCGCGTCGGACAGAAGAACAAGCATGCCCGGCGCTGGGCCCGGCGCGGCACACGGCCACGCACCCCGCACGATCAGCGCACCAAGTCGGCCTATATCTTCGGCGCCATCTGCCCCGAGCGCGGCACCGGCGCCGCCATCGTCCAGCAACGCTGCAACACCGCCGCCATGCAGCAGCATCTGGAGGAAATCTCCGTCCAGGTTCAACCCGGAGCCCATGCCTTGATGCTGCTCGACCGGGCCGGCTGGCACACCACGAAACGGCTCGACGTCCCGGCCAACATAACCCTCCTGCCGCTGCCGCCGAGATCGCCCGAACTCAATCCTGCCGAGAACGTCTGGCAGTACATCCGAAACAACTGGCTCTCCGACATCGTCTTCGAAGACCAGGACGACATCACCGATCATTGCTGCAAGGCCTGGAACAACCTCATCGCACAGCCGGACAGAATCAAATCCATCGGACGAAGATCATGGGCCATCGGGTTCTGATCATTGTCGATTGGTATTACACGATCCAGCAACGCGGTTGTCATTTTTGCATCTCCGAAGACGGAGACCCATTCCCCGAACTCCAGATTGGTGGTGATGATGACGCTGGTCTTCTCATAGAGTTTGCTGATCAGGTGGAACAAGAGCGCACCGCCGGATTTGGGGAATGGGATATAGCCCAGTTCGTCGATGATGACGCAATCCATGGCCGTCAGTTGCCGGATGATCTTGCCGGCGTTGCCTTCGGCCTGTTCCTTGATCAGCGCATTGATCAGATCGACGGCGTTGAAGAAACGGACCTTCTTTCCCTGATTGATCAACAGCGTCCCCAGAGCAATGGCGATGTGGGTTTTGCCCGTACCGGTTCCGCCCACCAGAATGAGGTTGTGGGCCTCCTGGGTGAACTGCCCTGAGCAGAAGGGGTCGATTTGCGCTTGGGTGACGGCGGCTAGGCCGTAATCGAAAGTGGCGAAGTCCTTATGGTGGGGGAACTTCGAGGCCCGCATTTGGTGCTGGATAGAGCGCACCCGGCGCTCTACAGTCTCGGCGTCGATCAGTTGCTTTATCGCAGTGGTCAGACTTGGCGGCTTGCGCGCGGCCAGCAAAGCTTCGGCGCAAGCCGCCATTCCATACAGCCTCAGGGCGATCAGTTGGTCTATCAAAGCTTTCATGCGACGGCCTCCCCGGCAACGCACAGCGTCTCATAGCGCTTGCAGTCCGCTTCGGGCCGCAAGGTCAGTTGCGGATAGGCGTGGCTCTCGCCCCATGGCGCGATGACCGGCTCCACCAGTTGGTTGATCAGATTGATGATGGCCGGAAGGCGCAGCGTGTTCTGCTCCACGGCCAGTTCACAGGCTATCTCGACCACCTCGATCCCGTGATCCTGGGCCAGCAGGAGCAGATCGACAAACTCCCGGTCCCCGCCTTTGCCGGCCATGTAATGCGCCCTGACCCGGTGCATCGCCTCAGGCAATTGCCAACCCACAAAGGGCGCGCCATCTCTCAGCGCGCCGGGCTTGCGGTCGAGTAGGGGCAGGTAATGCCAGGGCTCGAAATAGCTGGCGTTGCGGGTAAAGCGGCGCTTGTGCTCGGCAATCACATTCTGCCCTGACACAACCACGATCCGGTCCGCATAGGCGCGCAGAGAGACAAGCTCCCCGGCGAACCGGGAGGGGACGCTATAGCGATTGGTGGCATATTGGACCAGACAGGTAGAGCGGACACGAGCGGCCTTCTCAACATAGCCGTCAAAAGCCCGGCCCAGGGGACGCAGTTCGGCGCACTCGTCTGCGAACACGTCCGAGATCTTGCGATCCGATTGTTCGGGGTGGGCGCGATTCGCCAATTCCTCGCAGCGCAGACGCAACCAGCCGTTCAGCGCATCCAGATCGTCAAAGGCGGGCTTGGGCGCAAACAGCTGTCCCCGCAGGAACCCAACCTGGTTCTCAATCTGACCCTTCTCCCACCCCGCCGCGGGTGTGCAAGCAACCGGTTCCATCACATAGTGGTTCATCAACGCCAGAAAGCGCGGATGGAACACACGGTCCTTAGAGCGCGAAACATAGGTTACCATCGTCTTGGGGTTGTCGATGATCACCCGGCGCGGTACGCCGCCATAGAAAGACATCGCCCGTGCAAAGGCGTCCAGCACCATCTCCTGAGATTCGCTGGGATAGGCAACAACAAAGGGCTTGCGGCTATGACATAGGCGGAAGTGGGCAACCTTTACCTTCTGCTCGACACCGCCCAGGACAGCGTATTCCGTGCTCCAGTCAAACTGGAGCGCGTCACCTGCCGTAAAGTGCAACGGAATGAACGCATCCCCCGATCCGGCGCCAGAACGCTTCAGGTCGCGGACAAACCTCTGAACCGTCGAGTAGGATCCGCTATAGCCTTCCGACACAAGCTGCTCATAAAGCTTCTTGGCCGTCCGGCGCTCACGGCGCGGGCGCCCCAGGTCCTGCTCAAAGAGCGCCCGAAGCCGGCTGGCGAAGCCATCGCTAAGCTTACGCCGGACGGGTGAAACGCGCCGCTGATAGCTCGGTGGATCGCCGTCCTTCAGATACTTCTTAATCGTGTTCCGCGACAAACCAGTCTGACGAGATACAGATCGGATACTCCGACCCTCCCGTAATATCCAACGTCGGATCTTCAATACGCTTTCCATCAATACCACCTGCTCTTTCCTCCGCACTGTTCCGTGCGGATGCTAGCGTTCCAGGTGGGTCAATTCTTACCGCTCATAACCCACCAAAGTGGGTCAGTTTTGCATGCCGATTCACATCGACGCCACCGAACTCGGCCATCCGGTCTATCTGCCGCTCGGCTTCCAGGATGTCTATTCCCTCTCGCGCTGGCAGGGGACGGGCGGTGGCGCGCCTGCCGGCGTTTCGGGCGTCGACGTGCTGGATCCGGGTGACCTGGGGGATATCGCGGCGTTCGATGCGGCGGCCTTCGGCGCCGATCGGACGGACATTCTGTACCACCTCGCGGGCCGCTGTCCGGCGCTGGCGCTGCGCGCGGGTGGGGAAGGCGGCGTCGGGGGTTATGTGCTGGCCCGCGACGGCCGCCTGGCGACCCAGCTCGGCCCCCTGGTCGCCCGCGACGACGCGACCGCGGCGGCATTGCTGGCGGCGGCGCTCGCCCGTATCGAGGGGCCGGTGTTCCTCGACCTCGCCGATCATCACGCGGGCCTGGCGGCGCTGCTGGGCGCGCGCGGCTTTACCCGGCAGCGGGGCTATGCCCGCATGCTTCGCGGGCGCGCCCGGCCGTTCGACGACAGGCGCCGGGTCTACGTCATCGCCGGCCCGGAACTCGGTTGACGGCGCCGGCCGCCGCGTGGCGGAATAGGGTCCATGATGACGGTTCCGACGATCCCCGACGCGGCCGCCGCCGCGCTGGCTCGTGGCGTGGTGATCCCCGCCCATCCCCTGGCGCTGACCGAGGACCGGGACCTCGACGTCGTACACCAGCGTGCGCTCACCCGCTATTACCTTGATGCCGGCTCCGGCGGCCTCGCCGTCGGCGTGCATACGACACAGTTCGCCATCCGCGAGGCCGGGCTCTACGCGCCGGTGTTGCGCCTGGCGGCGGAAACGGCGGCGGCCTGGACCGAGAGGCCGCTCGTCATGATCGCCGGTCTCGTCGGGCGCACCGAACAGGCGCTGGCGGAGGCGGAAATTGCCCGCGAGCTCGGTTATCACGCGGGCCTGCTCAGCCTCGCCGCCTTCGCGGGGGCGGGCGAGGACGAGATCGTCGCGCATTGCCGCGCCGTGGCGGCCCGCATTCCGCTGGTGGGCTTCTACCTGCAACCGGCGGTCGGCGGCCGCTTGCTGTCCTTCGATTTCTGGCGCCGCTTCGCGGAGATCGAGAACGTCGCCGCCATCAAGGTGGCTCCGTTCGATCGTTATCGCACCCTCGACGTGGTCCGCGGCGTCGTCGCCGCCGGGGCCGAGCGGCGGATCGCCCTCTATACCGGGAACGACGACCATATCGTCGGCGACCTGGTAACGCCCTGGGCGCTGATGCGCGACGGCGAGGCGGTCGAAGTCCGCTTCCGCGGCGGCCTGCTCGGCCATTGGAGCGTCTGGGTCCGATGTGCCGTCGACCTGCTGGCGCGGGCCCAGGCCGCCGCCGCGGCCGGCCGGGTCGAGGCCGACCTGCTGCGCCTCGACGCCCGGGTCACCGATTGCAACGCCGCGCTGTTCGATGTCGCCAACGGCTTCGCCGGCTGCATCGCCGGCTGCCACGAAGTGCTGCGCCGCCAGGGCCTGCTGCGGGGGATCTGGTGCCTGGACCCGGACGAAGGGCTGAGCCCGGGCCAGGCGGCGGAGATCGACCGCGTCTGCCGCGACTATCCCGAACTCGGCGACGACGATTTCGTCGCCGCCAACCTCGAGCGCTGGCTGGCCTGAGCTGGCTCACCAGGTGTCGATATAGGCGTACTTCTTGCCCTCGCGGGGTGGAACCGGGGGCAGGCGGCGGAGGCTGTTGGTGATCCAGCGCCGGGTTTCGGCCGGATCGATCACGTCGTCGATGCCGCCGCCTGCCGCCGCGTTGACCGCGCGGGCCGTGTCGTAGGCCTGCTCGACCCGTTCCTCGAAGGCCAGGCGGCGGTCCTCGGGGTCCTCAATCGCCGCCAGCTCGTTTCGGTAGCCGAGCTTCACCGCGCCTTCGATGTTCATGCCGGCGAACTCGGCCGTCGGCCAGGCGACCATGAAGAAGCCGACCAGCGCGCTCGCCCCGCACATGGCCTGCACGCCGAGACCATAGGCCTTGCGCACCACGACGCCGAGCAGCGGCGTGGTGATGTTGGCGCCGGTGTTGAACATGCGGGTCGCGTGGCGGACCAGCGCGGTGCGCTCGTGCTCGGGGCCGACCATGATGCCGGGGCAATCCATCAAGCTTAGCACCGGGATGTCGAAGGCATCGCAGAGTTGCAGGAAACGCGCGCCCTTGTCCGCGCCGTCGCTGTCGATGGCGCCGGCCAGGTGGTGCGGGTTGTTGGCGATGACGCCCATCGGCCGGCCCTCGATGCGGATGAACGCGGTGATGACGCCGATGCCGAACTTCTCGCGGATCTCCAGCACCGAGCCTTCGTCCGCCAGCGTGTACAGCACCTCGCGCATGTCGTAGAGGCGGACCCTGTTTTCGGGCACGATATGGCGCAGCCGGCGCTGATCGGGCGCGGTCCAGGTCTCGATGGGGCCCTGGAAGTAGGAGAGGTAAGTCTTCGCGACCTCGACGGCCTCCGCCTCGTCCTCGACCAGGATGTCGACCACGCCGTTCGGGACCTGGAAGCTCATCGGTCCGACCTCTTCGGGCGTATAGACGCCGAGGCCGCCGCCCTCGATCATCGCCGGCCCACCCATGGCGATGGTCGAGGCCTTGGTGGCGATGATGACGTCGCAGCAGGCCAGCAGCGCCGTGTTGCCGGCGAAGCAGCGCCCGTTGTTGATGCCGACCATCGGCACCAGGCCGGAAAGCTTGGAGAAGGTGGTGAAGGTAGGCGTGTCGAAGGCGACGCGCGGCCCGACGTTGTCGTCGCCCGGCCGCCCGCCGCCGCCCTCGGCGAAGATCACGATCGGCAGGCGGAAGCGTTGCGCCAGCTCGAACATCCGGTCCTGTTTGTAGTGGTTGCGCCGGCCCTGGGTACCGGCCAGCACGGTATAGTCATAGGCGACGACGGCGGCGCGGCTCTTCTCGTCGTCGAAGAGATCGCCGTTGATCGCTGCGGTGCCGGCGACGACGCCGTCTGCCGGCGTGTTGCGCCGCAACGTCTCTATGTCGTGGCGCTGGTGCTGCAAGGCGACCAGCAGTGGCCAGTATTCCTGGAAAGAGCCGGGATCGACCAGCTGCTCGACGCTCTCGCGGATCATGCGGAAGCCGCGGGCTTCTCGTCGTTCGACCGCCTTCGGGCGGTTTTCGTCCAGGGTATGGGCGTGGCGGTCGATCACCTGTTGCAGATCGTCGCGGATATGGTCCGGGTCCACCGGACCCGTGTCGGTGCCGCCCGATCCCGTGCCCGCAACCTCCGCCTCTTCGACGAAGACCAGGGGCCAGCCTTCGCGCACGACGTCGCCCGCCGCCATGGTGACCTCGCGGACGATGCCGCTCGCCGTGGCGGCGATGACATGCTCCATCTTCATTGCTTCGACGACGGCGACCTGTTGCCCGGTCCGGACGGCATCGCCGACGGTGACGTCGACCGCGACGAGCGTGCCCTGGATCGGCGCCGCGAGCGCGATGCTGCCGTCCGGCGCCTCGGGCCCGACGTCCGCCGTCTCGCTTTCTCGTGATTCCGCCTTCACGCGGGCGTCGTGATCGAACAGCGCGAGCGGATCGCGGCTTTCGATGCGGGCTCCGGCATGGCCGCCTGCCTCGGCCTCGCCCGCCTGGGCCGCTTGGGCATGGCGTGGCCCTCGCGACGTCTCGGGCAGGGCCAGCAGGCGGGGCAGCGCGGCGTCGAGCCAGGTCGTGTGGACCTCCGATCCCGTGAACGCCTCGTCCGCCAGAATTGCGCGCAGCAGCGCGAGATTGCTGGCGACGCCCTCGATGCGAAACTCCTCCAGCGCGCGGCGGGTCCGTGCCGCGGCGGCGGCGAGGTCCGGGCCCTGGCAGATCACCTTGGCCAGGAGCGAATCGTAAAGCGTGCTGGTGCGATAGCCGGCGTGACCGAACCCGTCGACGCGAACGCCCGGACCGCTCGGCGGCTCGTAAGCGGTGAGCGTGCCGCTCTCGGGGCGGACGGTGCCGTCGGCCGTCATCGTCTCCATCGCGACGCGGGCCTGGATGGCGACGCGGGTTGCCGGCGGCGGAGCGGCGAGCGCGAGGTCGGCGAGGCTGGCGCCCTGGGCCAGGCGGATCTGGCTCGCCACCAGATCGACGCCGGTGACCGCCTCGCTCACCGTGTGTTCGACCTGCAGGCGGGCGTTGGCCTCGATGAAGACGAAGGGTGGCGCGTCGGATCGGCCGGAGGTGTCGACCAGGAACTCGAAGGTTCCGAGGTTGCGGTAGCCGACGCTCGTTGCCAGGCGTAGCGCGGCCGCGATGATCTCGTCGCGCAAGCCCGGCTCGAGGCCGGGGGCCGGCGCGATCTCGACGATCTTCTGATAGCGCCGCTGCACGCTGCATTCGCGCTCCCACAGATGGCTGACGGCGCCTTGGGCGTCGCCCAGCACCTGGACCTCGATATGGCGTGCGCGGGGCAGGAATTCCTCGACATAGACGTCCTCGCGCCCGAAGGCGGCCTTGGCCTCGGACCGGCAGCGCGCCAGCGTCTCGGACAATTCGGCCGCCGTTCTCACCACCCGGGTGCCGCGCCCACCGCCGCCGGCGATCGCCTTGACGATCATCTCGCCGCCGCTGCCGAGTTCGGCCAGGAAGGCCGCCGCTTCCGCGTCGCTCACCGCGCGGTCGAGGCCGCGGGGTATAGGCACGCCCGCTGCCGTCGCCGCGGCGCGGGCCCGCGCCTTGTCGCCGAAAAGGGCGAGATGCTCGACCTCCGGGCCGACGAACAGCAGGCCCGCGGCGGCACAGGCGGCAGCGAAGTCCGCCCGTTCCGCCAGGAAGCCGTAGCCGGGATGCACGGCCTCGCAACCGGCCGCGCGGGCAGCTTGGATCACCGCCTCGCCGTCGAGATAGGCCGCCGCCCCCTGGCCGGGCAAGGCGATCGCCGCGTCGGCGAAGCGGACCGGCAGGCTGTCCGCGTCGTCTTCGCCATGGGCGACGACGGCACGAAGCCCAAGATCCATGGCGGCACGGGCGATACGGATGGCGATCTCGCCGCGATTGGCGATCAACAGGGCCGAAAGGGTCATGGTGGAAGCCTCGAATGCGATTGCGCTGCGTTCTTCTTCGCAAGGCCGCCGTCGATTCGCAATGGCCAGGCGCCGCCCAAGTTGCGGCATTTACGGGTCGTTTCGGGTAAATTTGTGGGTATGTACGTAATCTGCATTGTTATTTGGGTATTTCTGGGTAAAAATATGGGTATGATCCTAGATACCGGCACGCTCGTCATCACGCCTGAAATCCTCGCGCTGATCTCGGAGATCGATGAATTCAAGGGGGCGTGGCGTGCGCTGGGGAGGCTGGCGCCGGAACGTCTGACCGCGCTCAGACGGGTGGCGACGATCGAAAGCATCGGCTCGTCGACACGTATCGAAGGCAGCAAGCTGACCGATGGTGAAGTCGAGGCACTTCTGGCCAATCTCGACGTCAGAAGCTTTGCGACGCGGGACGAGCAAGAGGTCGCGGGCTATGCCCAGGTGATGGAGACGGTTTTCGCCCATCACCAGGAGATCGAGCTCACCGAAAACCACCTTCTGCAACTTCACCGAGACCTGTTGATCTATAGCGAAAAAGATCAACGTCACCGCGGTGCCTACAAGACACTTCCCAATAATACCAGTCGACATTGATGTCAACTCGCGGTTGGATTCCCTTGCTGGCTGATTTCTGACTCAATTGTGGTGATTCGGAAGAGGGGGATCACCATGGGTCGGGGTATTGCCTTGCGCGAGGATTTCGATGCGGCGGCGTTGCGACGTCTGGCCAAGGGATCGAGGGATGCTAAACAGATCCGGCGCTTGCTTTCGCTTGCTGTGATCTACGAGGGCGGGAGTCGGACGGAGGCCGCGCGGACGGGGGACGTCGGCCTTCAGGTGATCCGTGACTGGGTGCTGCGTTTCAACGCGGAGGGCCCGGCCGGCCTGATCGACCGCAAGGCGCCGGGCGCGGCGAAGAAACTGGACCCGGCGCAACGGGACGCCTTGGCGGCCCGGGTGGAAGCGGGACCGGATCCGGCGCGCGACGGCGTCATGCGCTGGCGGCTAGCGGATCTGGTCGACTGGATCGGCGAGAGCTTCGCGATCACGCTCGACCAGCGGACGGTGAGCCGGGAGCTGAAGGCGATGGGCTTCGCCAGGATGACGATGCGGCCGCGCCATCACGCCCAGGAGCCGGGGGTGATTGAGGACTTCAAAAAAAATTCCCCGAGCTGGTCGCGCGGGCTCGCAAAGCACTCCCCGACGGCACCGGGATAGAGATCTGGTGGCAGGATGAAACCCGCGTCGGACAGAAGAACAAGCATGCCCGGCGCTGGGCCCGGCGCGGCACACGGCCACGCACCCCGCACGATCAGCGCACCAAGTCGGCCTATATCTTCGGCGCCATCTGCCCCGAGCGCGGCACCGGCGCCGCCATCGTCCAGCAACGCTGCAACACCGCCGCCATGCAGCAGCATCTGGAGGAAATCTCCGTCCAGGTTCAACCCGGAGCCCATGCCTTGATGCTGCTCGACCGGGCCGGCTGGCACACCACGAAACGGCTCGACGTCCCGGCCAACATAACCCTCCTGCCGCTGCCGCCGAGATCGCCCGAACTCAATCCTGCCGAGAACGTCTGGCAGTACATCCGAAACAACTGGCTCTCCGACATCGTCTTCGAAGACCAGGACGACATCACCGATCATTGCTGCAAGGCCTGGAACAACCTCATCGCACAGCCGGACAGAATCAAATCCATCGGACGAAGATCATGGGCCATCGGGTTCTGATCATTGTCGATTGGTATAATGTCGCCGCCTTCGATGCCGATGGCAATGAAATCGGCATTCTCTTCCAAACGGCGACGCCATTCGAAACACCCAGGAAGATGGACGAACTGATCGAGTGGACACGACGTCAGCTGGCCGGCCGAACGATCCACCCCCTGCTCGCCATCGCGATGTTCACCGTCGTCTTCCTGGAGATCCATCCGTTTCAGGACGGGAACGGGCGCCTCTCACGGATCCTGACGACGCTGATGCTGCTCCGCGCGGACTACAGTTATGTGCCCTATTCATCGCTCGAAAGCGTTATCGAGAATGAAAAGGAGGGCTACTACCGAGCGCTTCGACAAACACAGCGCACGATTCGGAGCCCTTCGCTCGATTGGGAGCCCTGGGTGCTCTATTTCCTGCGGGCACTTCGGCAACAAAAAAGATTGCTGGAAGCAAAAATCGAGCGGGAACACCTCATCATCAATGCACTGCCCGCATTGTCGATCGAGATCGTCAGCACAGTCAAAGACCGGGGACGCGTCACGATCGCAGAGGTCGTCAAGCTTACCGGTGCCAATCGCAATACCGTCAAGAAGCACTTGGCGGCCCTGGTCGCTGCCGGCCACATCTCCCGGCACGGCAAGGGCAAGGCCACTTGGTACGGCCAAGGGTAGGGATGGCCGTCGCTCTTCCACTGTACCCGGTCAGCCACGGGCGCGGGGGTGGGCGCGGCGGTAGACGTCGAGCAGTTGGCGGGCGTCGACGTCGGTATAGCGTTGCGTGGTCGACAGGCTGGCGTGGCCGAGCAGCTCCTGGATGGTACGCAGATCGCCGCCGGCGCCGAGCAAATGGGTCGCGAAGGAATGGCGCAGCGCATGCGGAGTCGCACTGGCTGGTAGGCCGAGGGCGCCGCGCAGGCGCTGCATCAGGCCCTGGACGATGCGGGGATTGAGGCGCTTTCCCCGCACGCCCAGGAACAGCGGGCCGTCGCCGGCGATGCGATGTGGAGAGAGGTCGAGATAGTCGTCGACCGCGCGCCGGGCCGCCGGCAGCACCGGCACGATCCGGTCCTTGCCGCCCTTGCCCCGGATGTGCAGGACCGGTGGCAGCGGTGCGGCCGACCGCTCGAGGCCGAGGGCCTCGGAAATTCTGAGGCCGCAGCCATACAGCAGGGTCAGCACTGCGACGTCGCGGGCGGCGATCCAGGGTTCCGTCCCGTCGAGTTCGGCCGCGTCCAGAGTGGCGATCGCCTCCCCCTCGGTGAGCGGCTTCGGCACCGCGTGGGGCAGTTTCGGCGAGCGGATGACCCGAAGCGCCGCGTTCTCCAGCCGGCCGTCGCGCTCGAGAAAGCCGAAAAACCCGCGCACCGCCGAGAGGGCCCGCGCCGTCGAGGTAGCGTTGAGGCCTTGCCCGTGCCGTCGCGCGAGCCAGGCGCGGAAATCTCGCGCCGCCAACGCTTCGAGGGCTGGGAGGCTCGGCCGCTCGCCGAGGTGATCGGCGAGAAAGGCGAGGAAGCCGTCGAGATCGCGGGTATAGGCTTGAATCGTCTTGTCGGCGAGGCGGCGTTCGGAGAGCAGCCAGCGCAGCCAGTCCTCCCGGGCCCGCGCGAGATCGGGACCGGGGGCGGGGCGTGTCAGCTCGGCAGGTTGAGCCATCCCTGGATCTGCCGTTCCAGGGCGCGCGCTAGGAAGACCAGCAGGTCGGCGCCCTGTTCGGGTTGGAACTTGTTCCGGTCGCGGGCGCCGAAGGCGATCAGCCCGGACGGCGCGCGCTTGCCGCATCTAAGGCGGGCGAGCGCCTGGCTGCGCACGATGCCGGCGGCCGGGCCGAAGACGTCGGGATCGGCCGGGATGTCGTTCGCCAGCAGCACGTCGTGGCCCTGGCCGATGCGGCTGTCGACGCCGTGCGGCTCCAACACATAGACGCCGGCGGTGCGGGCCCGGTTGGGTGCCTCATCGCCGACCCGTTCGACGCAGATGGTGACGGCGTCGACGTCGAGGATCGGTGCCAGCTCCTCGGTCAGGAGGTAAATCAGATGCTCGAAGCTGCGGGCTTCCAGCAGGGCCAGCACGGCGCCGTGCACCTGGGATTGCACGGTCATGTTGGCGCGGCCCGTGTCGATCAGTTCCCCCAGCTGGCCGCGCAGCCGGGTGACCTCGTCGCCGAGGCGCCGCGCCATGAACTGCTGCATATCGTGCACGTTGGCGCCCGTGCGCTCCGAAGGTGGGGTGAGGATTTCCAGCAGTTCCGTGTGGTCGCCGAGGAAGTCGGGATGGCGGCGGAGATAGGTCGCGACCTCTTCGGCCGTGAGCTCGCCCCCGTCCTTGCCGGCGGCCGGCGTGGTCTTGCCGCTCATGTCCCGTCCTCCGCCTTCAGGATCGATTGGCCGGTCTTTTCCCAATCGGCGAGGAAGGCGGCCAGGCCCTTGTCGGTCAGCGGGTGCCCGATCAGCGAGCGCAGCACGCCCGGCGGCAAAGTGCAGACGTCGGCGCCGATCTTCGCCGCATCCTTCACGTGATTGGCCGTGCGCACGGAGGCGACCAGGACTTCGGTGTCGAAGTCATAATTGTCGTAGATCGCGACGATGTCGGAGATCAGTTCCATCCCGTCGTGGCCCGCGTCGTCCAGCCGGCCGATGAAGGGCGAGATGAAGGCGGCGCCGGCCTTGGCCGCGAGCAGGGCCTGATTGGCCGAGAAACACAGGGTGACGTTGACCTGGATGCCCGATTGGCTGAGCACCCGGCAGGTCTTGAGGCCGTCCCAGGTCATCGGCAGCTTGACCGCGATGTTGTCGGCGAAGGCGGCGAGCTTGCGGCCTTCCGCCGTCATCGCCTCGTGTTCGGTGGCGGTGACCTCGGCGCTGACCGGGCCGTCGACGATGTCGCAGATCTCCCGCAACACCTCGAAGAAGTCGCGGCCGGTCTTGGCCACGAGGCTCGGGTTCGTGGTCGCGCCGTCGACCATGCCGGTGGCGGCGAGATCGCGTATTTCGTCCACGTCCGCCGTGTCGACGAAGAACTTCATGTGCGCGTGACCCTTTCAGCCTCGGATGGTGCCGTCCCGCATGCGGGACGGCGAATCAACGGGTAAAGTCTAGCGGATGGCCAATGAGCATACCAGTTCGCCCGCTCCGGGCACGGCACGGATCCATGTGCTGCTCCCCCTGCCGCTGGCGGGCGCCTACGACTATTTGCCGGGCGAGACGGGGGCCGTGCCGGGGGATTTCGTCGTCGTGCCGCTCGGCCGACGCCAAGCGGTCGGTATCGTGTGGGGCGTGGGCAGCGCCAGCCCCGACGCGCCGGTTGCCGAAGCCAAGCTGAAATCGGTGGTCGAGGTGTTGGACGCGCCGCCGATGGCCGAGGCGATGCGCCGCTTCATCTCCTGGGTCGCCGCCTATACCTGCGCCGATCCGGGCAGCGTGCTGCGCATGGCGATGAGCGTGCCGGCGGCCCTGCAACCGCCGCGCCCGCGCATCGGCTATCACCTGGCCGGCCCGCCACCCGAACGGATGACGCCGGCCCGCGGTCGGGTGATCGATGTGCTGGCCGGCGGTCCCGCCCTCACCCGGCGCGAGATCTCCGAGGCGGCGGGGGTCGGTGCGGGCGTCGTCACCGGTCTTGCCGGCGCCGGCACCCTGGCGGAGGTGGCCCTGCCGGCCCACGCCCCGCCGGCGGAGCCCGACTGGCGGCGCGCCGGCCCCGTGCTGACGGCGGAACAACAGAACGTCGCCGAGCGGCTGGAGGACACGGTGCGGCGCGGCGGATTTTCCGTCTCCCTGCTGGACGGCGTGACCGGTGCGGGCAAGACCGAGGTCTATTTCGAGGCGATTGCCCGCGCGCTCGCCAAGGGCGGTCAGGTCCTCGTGCTGCTGCCGGAAATTGCACTGACGGCGCAGTGGCTGGAGCGGTTCGAGGCGCGTTTCGGCGTCGCGCCCAGGACCTGGCACTCGGACCTCCGCCAGGCGGAACGCCGCGCGACCTGGCGGCATATCGCCGAGGGCCGGGCGCGGGTCGTGGTCGGTGCCCGGTCCGCCCTCTTCCTGCCCTTCGCCAATCTCGGCCTGATTATCGTCGACGAAGAGCACGACGGCGCTTTCAAGCAGGACGAAGGCGTCTGCTATCACGCCCGCGACATGGCGGTGGCGCGCGCCTCGCTCGGCGAGTTCCCGGCCGTGCTGGTCTCCGCGACGCCCAGCCTCGAGAGCCTGGTGAACGCGGAACGCGGCCGCTACCACCACCTGCGCCTGCCCAACCGGCCGGGCGCGGCGGAGCTGCCGGAAATCGAGGCGATCGACATGCGAAGTGCCGGCCTGCCCGCCGGCGAATGGATCTCTCCGCTGCTGCGGGCCCGCATCGCCGAGACGCTGGCGGCGGGCGAGCAGGCCCTGCTGTTCCTCAACCGCCGGGGCTATGCGCCCTTGACGCTCTGCAAGCGCTGCGGCCATCGCCTGGAATGTCCGAACTGCGCCGCCTGGCTGGTCGAGCATCGCTTCCAGGACCGCCTGCGCTGTCATCACTGCGATTTCTCCCGCGGTCTGCCCGAGATCTGTCCCGAGTGCGAGGGCGAGGCCGATTTCACGCCCTGCGGCCCCGGGGTCGAGCGCATCCTGGAAGAGGCCGTGGCTTTGTTTCCCGAGGCCCGCACGGAAGTGGTGGCGAGCGATACGGTGCACGGACCACTCGCCGCCCAGGCGATGGTCGAGCGGATCGCGCGGGGCGAGATCGACCTGGTGATCGGCACCCAGATCATCGCCAAGGGGCACAATTTCCCGCTGCTGACCTGCGTCGGGGTGATCGACGGGGACCTCGGTCTCGCCGGGGGCGATCTGCGCGCCGCGGAACGGACCTACCAGCTGCTGAGCCAGATCTCGGGCCGCGCCGGGCGGGCGGAGCGGCCGGGCCGCGCCTGGCTGCAAACCTACATGCCGGAACATCCGGTGATGCAGGCGTTGGTCTCGGGCGACCGTGACACCTTTCTGGAACGCGAGGGCGAGGCGCGCCTGGCCCAGGGCATGCCGCCCTATGGCCGCCTCTCCGCGCTGATCGTCTCCGGGCCGGAGGAGGAGCGCGTTCGCACGGTCGCCGTCGCGCTCGCCCGCGCGGCGCCGGGCGACGCCGACCTCCAGGTCCTGGGCCCAGCCCCCGCGCCGCTGGCCCTGCTACGGGGTCGTTTTCGCTACCGGCTGTTGCTGAAGGCCAGCCGTGCGGTGCGGATTTCGGAGGTCACACGCGCCTGGGTCGCCCGGGTAACGCCGCCCCCGCAGGTGCGCGTCCGCATCGATATCGATCCCTACGGTTTTCTTTGAACGATCGCCAATAAAAACCCGGCCCCGCGTTTCCACGGGGCCGGGTCTCTTCATCCGGCCCGGAGGCCGGAAGAGATCAGGCGGGGGCTACTTGCGAAGGTAACCGTTATCCAGCCAAACCTTGTACTGCTCGCGGAACGACTTGTAGGACTTGTGCACTTCGGCGAACAACGGGTCCTTGGCCGACTCTTCGGCAACGACCTCTTCCCACTTGGCCTTCAGCGTGTCCAGAACCTCGTCCGGCCAACGCTTGAAGATCACGCCCTTCTTCTCCAGTTCCTGCATCGCCTTGAACTGGATGGCCTCGGACTTCACGTAGGACCACATCATCGAGTCGCTGCAGCCGACGTCCAGCCAAGAGCGCTGTTGATCGGTCAAGCCGTCGTACTTCTCCTTGTTGATCAGCAGCTCGCCGATCGAGGCCTGCTGATGCCAGCCCGGGAAGTAGTTGTACTTGGCGATCTGGTAGAAACCGAGGTCCAGGTCGATCGACGGCATGGAGAACTCGGTCGCGTCGATGACGCCACGCTCGAGGGCGGGATAGATGTCCGCACCGGCGAGCAGCTGGGTCGAGGCGCCCATCTTGGTCATGACCTTGGCGCCGAGGCCGAAGAAGCGGATCTTCATGCCCTTGAGCTGGTCGAGCGAGTCGATCGGCTCACGGAACCAGCCGGAGGTCTCCGGCGCGATGGCCGCGCAGTGCAGGCCGCGGACGCCCTGTTCGGCATAGAGGCGATTGTAGATCTCGTCGCCGCCGCCGTAGGTCAGCCAGGCCATGTATTCGCCCATTTCCGGGCCGAACGGCACGGCGGTGTACCAGGACAGCGCCGGGAATTTGCCGGCGTGGTAGCCAGCTGTCGTCCAGGACGACTCGATCGAGCCGGCCTTCACCGCGCTCCAGGCCTCGAGCGCCGGCACCAGGGCGCCCGGCTCGAAGAACTTGATCTTGAAATTGCCGCCGGAGACGCGGTCCATCAAATCCTCGTAGCGCGCGGCGACTTCACCGACGATCGAGAGCTTGGAGCCGAACGCGCTCTGCATTTTCCACTTCACGCGCTTCTGCGCTTCCGCGGCCGTGCCGAGGCTGAGTGCCAGGCCCGCCGCAAGACCCGTCGTGGCGGCGAGCCGAGCATACTTGCTGAGATTCATGGGATTTCTCTCCTCCCTGTTGCCACCCCGGCCCGTGACGGATCGTTACCGTCGACTCGAACTCTCGGACCGGGACCCCTAAGCCCGCGCCACGACCCCGCAAGGTCGGGCGGACGAGCGCACACTACACGGCCTTTAAAGCGGAAGCCAAGCCCGTTCGTGTCCAAAGCTCACTGTATCCCCGCGGCGCTGGTCCCGGCAATGCGGCCAAATACCGCGCCCGAGACCAGGCCGGAGCCGCCCGGATAGTTGTGATGGAAGAGGCCGCCGACCAGCTCCCCGCAGGCGAAGAGGCCGGGGATCGGCTCCTGCGCCACGTCGATCACCCGGGCCGCGTCGTCGACCTTCAGGCCGCCGAAGGTAAAGGTGATGCCGCCCGTCGCCCCGTAGGCGACGAAGGGTGGGCTGTCGAGCGGGATCGCCCAGTTGGTCTTCTCAGGGCTGAGGCCGTCGCTGGCGATACCGTCCTTCTCCGCCGGATTGAAGACGCCCGCGCCCGCCTTTTCGTTGAACTCGTTCAGCGTTTCCAGACAGGCCTCCCGGTCGACCGGCAGCTGGGCTACCAGTTCCTCGAGGCTGTCCGCCTCGACCGGCGTGCCGGTGACATAGCGCGGCTCCAGCAGATGCACCGTCTTCTGGTCGAAGATCTGCCAGGCGATGCCGCCCGGTTCGCGCAATATGGCGCCGCCGGTCTTGGCGTAGGTATAAAGCTGGAAGTCCTCGCCCTCGTCCAGAAAACGCTTGCCGCGCCGGTTGACCATGACGCTGAAGGGATAGGAGAGGCGGTTGGACTTGTCGGTCAGTTCCCGGTCGCCGTGCGGCGGCGCCTCGGAATCGATCGGCGTCGAATGGCAGCCGGTCCATTGGCCATAGGTCAACGCACCGATATCGAGTGCCATGCGCAGCCCGTCGCCCGTGTTGTGCGGCGTGCCGCGGACCTTGGCATGGTCCCAGGGGGCGCCGAGATAGCGCGCGCGCCAGGCCTGGTGCGCCTCGAAGCCGCCGCAACCCAGCACAACGGCGCGCGCCGTCAGCCTGGCGAAACCTTCCGGCCCCTTGACGGCGACGCCGGTGACCCGGCCGCTCTCGTCCTGCAGCAGTTCCCGCGCGGCGGTCCGGTAGCGGACGTCGATGCCGTTCTTCTCGACGATGTCGAACCACATGCGGGAGAGGCCGACCCCCTCGTGCACGGCGCGGATGACCGCGCCCGAGGGAAAGGTGATCCGGTTGCCGACCTTGACGCCCGACAGCGCGGTTGCCGGTTCCATTTCGATGCCGCACTCGTGCGCCCAGCGGATGGTCTCGTAGGACTTGCCGATCAGGATCTGCGCGAGATCGGGGTCCGTGCGCCCGTCGGTGACGCGCAGCAGGTCCTCCCAGAAGCGGCTTTCGGGATAGGGCGTGACGTTGCCGAAAAAGCCCGGCAGCTCCGCCTCCACGTCGGGGACCATGGGGCGTAGCTGTTCGGGATCGTCGAAGGCGATGCGGAACAGGCCGCCGCTGTAGTGCGTGTTGCCGCCGCGCATGTGCTCCGGCGCCTTCTCCAGCACCACCACCCGCTCGGCCCCGCCCTGGCGCGCCGCCGTCGCCGCCGCCAGCGCCGCATTGCCGGCCCCCACCACGATCACGTCATAATCCGTATCGCTCATCGTTTCGCCTCGCCCCTGTTTCTTTCACGTCTCGTCCCGGATCCGTCGTGCCACGGCCGCACCGAAGGCGGCCGTGCCCAGCGTACCGCCGAGGTCCGTCGTGCGGGTTTCTTCCGCGGCCAGCAGGCCGTCGATCGCCCGGGTCCAGGCCTTCGCCGCCTCCGACAGCGCGTTTTCCTGGCGTCTAGCAGCCTGTCGGACTCGGGCATGCAAGGATTGGTAAGATTGGCTTGGCGGGCGTCGATGTCATGGATTTACCCCCATGAAGTTGCGAACGCGGGTTGGCCCGCCCGTTCAGGCGTGGCTGAGGACGAACATCCGCTTGATGTTCCAGGAGAGCGTGGCCAAGGTCCATTCCCCCTTCGCCTTGTCGAGGCCGCGCAGGCTGAACTGACGCAAGCCCATCACCGATTTGATGATGCCGAACACCGGCTCCGGCGTCTGCTTGCGAAGCGCGTAGAGCGCCCGGCCCTCGGGTGTGGCCAGGCGATGGCACATCGCCTCGAGCGGCGTCGGATCCTCGGGCGCTGGCGGCGCCTCGGCGAAGCGGTCCCGCCAGGAAAGATGGTGGTGCTCCCGGCCGAGCGCGATCAGCGGCGCGATCTCCGCTTCCCCGCAGGCCTCGACGTTGGCCTGGCTGAAGTAGCCGCTGTCCGCCAACAGGGTCTCGACCTCGCCAAGCCCGTCCGGCAGGCCGGCGAGTGCTTCGAGCGTCGGTTCGATCTGCTGCTTGTCGTTCGCCGCCTGCACCACGTCGGCGCTGACCACCAGCAGGCTGCCGGCGGCCACCGCAGCCTGGGCGTTGTAGCACTGCTCGAAGCCGCCGCCGGCCACCGGCATGATGCGCGAGTCCGGGTCCGTCAGGTTGACCTGGTCCTTCGCCCGTGGCCCCGGCTCCGGCGGCTTCGGTGGCCGCCCGCCCGGCTTGCGGCCGGTCCGCGTTTCCTTCGCCTCGCGGGCTGCCAGCTTCTCTTCGTACTCCGCCTGCTCCCGCGCATGACGCTCGGCCGCCCGCGCCTCGATCTCCGCCTTCGCCGCGGCGATCGCCGCCAGCCGGTCCTCGCGCCGTGCCAGCTCCTCCGGCACGCTCATGCCGTCGGGAACCTCGGACCGGTCCGCCGCTTCCGCCAACGCCATCAACTCCGCCACCTCGGCCCGCAGCCGGGCTTCGATCTCGCCCGCACGCTGCCACGACAGGGCGCTGTGCCGGCTCGCGTCGGCATGGATCTTCGTCCCGTCCAGCGCCACCGTGCCCAGTTGCAGCATGCCGGCCTGCCGCGCCAGCAGCAGAACCTGCACGAACAGCCCCTCGATCAGCGGCAGGAAGCGACGGCGGAACGTGGCGATCGTGTCGTGGTCGGGGTGGTCGTTTGCCGCGATGAAGCGGAAGGCCACCGAATCATAGCTCGCCCGCTCCAGCTTCCGGCTGGAATGCACCCCCGTCGCGTAGCCGTAGATCAGCAGGCCCAGCAGGACGCTCGGGTGATGCGCCGCCGAGCCCGAACCACGATAGGCCTTCACGAACGCAGAGAGATCCAGCTGCTCCAGCACATCGACCACGAAGCGCGCCAGATGACGATCAGGCAGCCATTCGTCCACCGAAGGCGGCAGAAGATAGCTGGTCTCCCGGTCAACCTGTCGAAAGTTGCTCATCACAAAATCACCGCGCAGGAGAGAATCAGACCGTGACAGTGAATCTCATCTCGAAACTCGGCTCAAGTCCGACAGGCTGCTAGCCCCGAGATGATCCAGCAGCATGGCGACGGAATGCATCATCGCCGTCGGATTGGCGATGTCCCGGCCCGCGATGTCCGGTGCCGAGCCGTGCCCGGCCTGGGCGACCGCGTGGTCGTCGCCGTGATTGAGGGAGGCGGCAAGGCCCAGCCCGCCGGCCAGTTCCGCCGCCTCGTCCGAGAGGATGTCGCCGAACATGTTGGTGGTGACGACGACGTCGTAGGCCTCGGGCCGGCGGATCAGCAGGGCTGCCATGGCATCAATGATGACGTCGTCGACCGCGACGTCCGGGTAGTCCTCGGCGACCTTGCGCACGCAGGCATGGAAATGGCCGTAGAAGATGCGCAGCGCGTTGTCCTTGTGGACGATGGTGACCCGCTTGCGCCGCCGCCGGGCCAGCTCGAAGGCGGCGCGGGCGATGCGGGTCGAGCCCTCGGTAGTGATCTTGCCGACGACGAGGGCCATGTCCTCGGACGGCATGAATTCGCCCTGCCCCTGGTGCATGGAGCGGTCGGCGTAGAAGCCTTCGAGGTTCTCGCGCACGATCACCAGGTCCATCGCCCGGGCCATCGCGGGCACGCCGGCGCGGGTGTAGCTCGGTCGGATATTGGCATAGAGGCCCAGCCCCTTGCGGAAGGCGGCGGAGATGTTGCGCCCGCCCTCGTCCGGCGGTGGATAGTCGGAGACCGAGGCGGGCCCCAGGACGACGCCGTCGGCCGCTCGCGCCTTGGCCAGCACCTCGTCGGTGACGGTGATGCCGTTGGCGGCGAGGCCGGCGAGGCCGACCACCTCGCGTTCGAGCTCGAGGCCGAGGCCGAAGCGGGCATTCAGGGCATCCAGCGCCATAAGCGCGGCGCCGACGATTTCCGGTCCGATGCCGTCGCCGTCGAGTACCAGAAGTCGTGTCATCGCCGTCCATCCCCTCCCTCGACCGGGCGGAGATTAGCGCCATTCCCGCGCGTTTGGAAACGTGTCCCGGCAGATGCTAGCGTGCCGCAGCCCAACGAGGGGGACTCTGGAAATGCGCGTTCTCGCGGCCATGATGAAGCACGAAACCAACACCTTCTCGCCGGTGCCGACACCGCTCGCCCGTTTTGCCCGCGGTCGCGACGGCCCGGCCCGGGGCGCGGAGGCGATCGCCGATTTCCGGGGCACCGGATCGGGCCTCGGCGCCTATATCGATCTCTGTGACGAACACGGGGCCGAGCTGATCGTGCCGATCGCCGCCAACGCCTGGCCGAGCGGCGTGGTGCACGACGACGCCTACACGGCGATGAGCGGCGCGATCCTGGAGGCGGTCGCGGCCGAAGCGCCGGACGCCATCCTGCTGGATCTGCACGGCGCCATGGTGACGGAAAGCCTGGAGGACGGCGAGGGTGAGCTGCTGCGCCGGCTGCGGGAGATCGCGCCCGAAACGCCGATCGGCGTCTGTCTGGACATGCACACCAACATGTATCCGGCCATCGCCGACAATGCCGACGTCGTCGCCGGCTACATGACCTATCCGCACATCGACACCTACGAGACGGCGATGCGCGCCGGCCGGCCGATCTTCGCCATGCTGGCCGGCCAGGCGCGGCCGACGCTCGCCTGGGGCAACCGGCCGATGCTGCCCCACGTCATGCGCCAGGGCACGGACGATCTGCCGAACAAGGCGCTGCAGGCCCGTGCCCGCGAGATGGAGACGGCCGGTGCGCTCGCCGCCACCCTCTTCGTCGGCTTCCCGCACGCCGATATCCGCGAGGCCGGCCTCTCCGCCGTCGTCGTCACCGACGGTGATCCCGAGCTCGCGACGCGCTACCGGGACGAGCTGCTGGACATGGCCTGGGCGGCGCGGGAGAGCTTCGTCTACGAAATCGAGCCGCTGGCCGAATCGCTGGCCCGGGCGGGCGAGGCGAGCGAGGGGCCGGTGATCCTGCTGGACCACTACGACAATGCGGCCTCGGGCGGGACCATGGACACCATGGCGGTTCTGGCCGGCATCCTGGACGCGGGGCTGGAGGATGTCGCCGCCTTCGCGGTCCATGATCCGCAAGCCGTGCAGACGATGATCGCCGCCGGCGTCGGCGCCGAGGTCACCCTGCCCTTGGGCGGCAAGCTCGACATGCCCTCGATCGGTCGCGCCGGCGAACCGCTGGAGGTCACGGGGCGGGTCAAGCTGATCTCCGATGGTCGCTACCGCAACCAGGGCCCGGCCAGCCGGGGCGTGCTGATGGACATGGGGCCGAGCGTGGTGCTGGACACCGGGCGGGTCGAGATCGTCGTCATCTCCCGCCACCAGGAGCCGAACGACCTCGCCTGCCTGAAGAGCCTGGGCATCGATCCGTTGGCCAAGCGCTATCTGATGCTGAAGAGCCGGATCCACTACCGCGCCGGTTTCCGCGACATCGCCAAACAGGTGATCGAGTGCGCCGGCGTCGGCGTCTGTACCTCCGACTACGACATGCTCGACTTCAAGAACGTACGCCGGCCGATCTTTCCGCTCGACCGGATCAACGCGCCGGAAGGTTCCGCGTCGTGAGCCTCTCGTTTCGCGACACGGCGGCGATCGTCGGCGTCGGCACCAGCCGCTTCGGCCGGCGGGCGGAGGAAAGCACGTTGGCCATGGGGGCGACGGCGCTGCGAAATGCCCTCGACGACGCGGGCCTGACGCGTGACGACATCGACGGCATCGCCATGAACATCGGCTGGCCGCTCGGCCTCGATTACGACCGGGTGGCGGAGTCCTTTGGTCTCGACCTCCGCTGGGTCAATCAGACCTGGACCCATGGCCGCTTCGTCACGATGAGCGTGCAGAACGCCGTGATGGCGGTGAGCGCGGGGCTCTGCGACTGTGTCGCCTGCTTCACCACCTGCAGCTTCACCCGCGAGCGCGACATCCTCGGCGGTCCCGGCGATTTCGAAGGCACCCGGGAAGAAGGCGGCACCCACGGTGAACATCCGCCCTACGGCCTGACCGCGCCGGCCGCCGGCGCGGCGATCGCCTACCAGCGCTACATGGCGGTGTACGGGGCCGGCACCGAGGCACTCGGCCATGTCGCCGTCAGCCTGCGCGAACACGCCCGTCTCAACCCCGGCGCCATCCGACGCGAGGAATTGACCCTCGAGCAGCACGCTGCCGCCCGTCGGGTCGCCGAGCCGCTCGGCCTGTTCGATTGCTGCCAGGTGAGCGACGGGGCGGTGGTGCTGTTGATCACCCGGGCCGACCGCGCCCGCGATCTGGCGAAGCCGCCGGTCTATGTCTCCGGCATGCAGGGCATACGCTCCGGCCCGGACGAGTTCATCTTCGCGCCGCCCGGCCTCGGCATCAATCAGCAGCGTCCGGGCCGCGTCACGCCCCGCGCCGACGACACAGAGGCCTACGAAATGGCCGGTATCGCCCGCGACGATATCGACGGCTTCTACACCTACGACGCCTTCACGCCCCTGGTGATCTTCGCGCTCGAACGGTTTGGCCTGGCACCGCCTGGCGAGGGACACGCCTTCGTCGCGGACGGGCGCATCGGCCCCGGTGGCGCGTTGCCGGTCAACAGCAACGGCGGCCTGCTATCGGAAGCCCATGTCAGCGGTTGGAACCATCTGGCGGAGATCACCCGCCAGCTGCGCGGCGAGGCCGGCCCGCGGCAGATCGCAAACGCGGGGTGCCTGCAATGGGGCACCACCTGGGGCGACAGCCTGATCTTCAGAAATTAACCCCGATCGGCGTCTTCGACCTCGGCGGTCGCCTGGCCGTCGACTTCGGGCGTTTCGGCCTCGTCTTCGCCCACCTTTTCGGCCTTCGCCTTGGCTTTTGCGGCCTTCTTTTCGGCCTTGCGGCGCTCGCGTTCCTGGCGTTCGAAGCGATAGTTGGGCTTGCGTGCCATGGCGTCGTCTCCCGTAATTGTCCCGGCTCGGCGCCGACGTGCAGCATTTCACGCCGCGCGTGACCTCGCAACCGCCCCGCCCCGGCAATTCGCCCCCGCGATCAGTCCGTCGGCTTCTCGCGGGCCCATTCGACCTGGGGGATGTCGACGGCGGGCGAGGGCGGCCAGCCGTCGCCCCGCTGGCTGTTCAGGCTGCGGTGCGGCGCCCAGTGATAGGGGCGGTCCGGCTTGCCGACGAGGCTTCGCCCGTCCAACCAATCCGCGTCCGAGCCGTAGAGCTCGGAGCGAAGCAGCGCCGTCAGGCGGTCGCGGACCGCCGCATGGGCCGGATCGGCGGCGAGGTCGACGAGCTCGCGGGGATCGTCCTGCATGTCGAACAGCTGGAAGTGGTTGCCGACGGGGTAGTAAATCAGCTTGTGGCGGGCGTCGCGCACCATCCGGCTGGCATGGTCGTCCTCGCCGCATTCGCCATAGAAATGGCCCCGTCGGGCGGTGGAGAACATGGATGTCCCGTCGACGCTGTCGGGCACCTCGAGGCCGCAGAGGTCCAGCAGGGTCGGCATCACGTCCTGCAGGCCGACGAGGCGATCGTCCAGCATGCCCTCGGCCAGGCGGGGATCGTCCTTCGGGCCCATCAGGATCATCGGCACCTTGGCGGACGCCTCGTAGAACACCCGCTTGGCCACCATGCCGTGGTTGCCCAGCATGTCGCCGTGGTCGGACGTGAAGACAACCGCCGTGTTGTCCAGCAGCCCCTCCAGCCGGAGGGTGCCGATCAGGTAGCGGATCTGATGATCGATCTGGGTGCAGAGTGCATAGAAAGCCCGCCGGGCGCCCTGCAGTTTCTCCCCGTCCAGCAGCCGGGCGCGTTGGCGGACGGCACTCGGGGCGAAGGGCAGGTCGTCGGCCCGGGCCCAGGCGCCCTCGTAGGGCGGGTCGATCTCCACCTCGCGATAGAGGTCGAGATAGGCCTGCGGCGGGACCAGCGGGGGATGGGGGTGGCGGAAGCCGAGATACCAGAAGGCCGGGCGGGTCGGATCGCGGCGCTTGATGACGCGGGCCATGCTCTGCGCCGCCCAGGTCGTCGCGTGCACCGCCTCCGGCAGGTGCCAGGCGCGCCAGGCGTACTGGTTGTTCGACATGCCGTGGTCGAACTGCCGGCCCGGATAGCCCTGGTCGCCGAGGAAGATGTCGTAGTCGTCCATGACGCCCCATTGCGGGCGGCCCTCGTCGTCGAGGGCGACGGAATCGAAGCCAATCCGGTCCCGCTGGGGATGGACGTGCAGCTTGCCGACCGCGTCCGTCTGATAGCCGCCGTCGCGAAAGGCCTGGGCCAGCGTCGTCACCGGCGGCATCGCCAGCTTGTCGTCGAACACCCGGTCGCCGTGCGAGCGGGGCGTCTGGCCGGTCATCAGGGTCCGCCGGGCCGGAATGCAGACCGGCGATTCCGAATAGCAATTGGTAAAGCGCGTACCGGCGAGCGAGATCTCGTCGAGGCCGGGCGTCAGGATCGCCGGGTGGCCGGCGACGCCGAGATACTCCGCCGCCCAATGGTCGGCGCAGATCAGCAGGACGTTCGGTCTGTCCATCGCCATGGTGCGCGTCGCTCCTCAATCGCCCTTGATCATCCGGCCGCCGATCCGCTTGCCGCCGAGCACGTGGAAATGCAGGTGCGGCACCTCCTGGTGGGCGTCCTCGCCGTTGTTGGCGATCAGCCGGTAGCCGGTCTCCGCCACACCGGTAATCCGCGCGACCTCGCCGATCGCCCGGCTGAGATCGGCCTGCTCATCCGTGCTGGCGGCGGCCGCGAACTCGTCCATGGTGACGTAGCGGCCCTTGGGGATGACCAGGACATGTACCGGCATCTGCGGGCTGATGTCGTGGAAGGCGAGCGCGTGGGTGTTCTCGAACACCTTCTTGCAGGGGATCTCGCCGGCGATGATCCGGGCGAAGATGTTGGTGTCGTCGTAGGCCATCGCCGCATCCCGCTCCTACTTGCCTTCGCCCGCGCGCGCGGCGAGCTCGGTCCACACCGCGTCGGGCTCGATGTCGCGCGCCTTCAGCATGACCAGCAGGTGGTAGATCAGGTCGGCGCTTTCGGAAACCACGCGCTCGTCCGATTCGGAAAGCGCGGCGACCACGCATTCCGTCGCCTCCTCCCCGACCTTCTGGCAGATCTTGCCGAGGCCGCGGTCGAACAGCCGCGCGGTCCGGGAATCCTTGGGGTTGGCGCCCCGGCGTGTCTCGATCACCGCCGCCAGGCGATCGAGGACGAGGGCGCTCTCAGCGGTCGATTGGGTCACGGTCTCTCTCCACGTGCGTCCGGTTCGAACCCATATCGGGCGCCGGCCGCGCCCGGGTCAAATATTTTGTGCGACCGTGGGGACAAGATACGGATGGCGGGGCCGCCCGGCGCCGGCCAGGATCGGCGCTCCAACAGCGGGAGCGATCCGATGACCATCCAGTTCGAAGCCTTGCCCGGCGACGCGGTCGCGCAGCTGCGCGCCGGCGCGCCTGACGCCTACGGCCACTCGCCGGAACGGCGCATCTCCGAGGGTGACGGCACGCCCTGCCGTCATTGCCTGGAGGGAATTGCCGAGGGATCGGCCTTCCTGGTGCTGGCCTGGCGCCCCTTCACGACGTTGCAGCCCTATGCGGAGACGGGTCCGATCTTCCTGCATGCCGAGGCCTGTTCGCGGGCCGAGCCGTCGCCCGAGATCCCGGCGATGCTGGACAGCCCCGAATACATCGTGCGCGGCTATTCGGCGGACGAGCGGATCGTTTACGGCACCGGCGGCATCGTCGCCACGGCGGATATTCCCGCCCGCGCGGCGGACCTGCTGGCGATGCCGGACATCGCCTTCGTGCATGTCCGCTCCGCCCGCAACAACTGTTTCCAGTGCCGGATCGAACGGGCCGCCGCCTGACGCCTTCCACCGGGCGCCCGAGTCGGCCAGGATGTCCCCGGGGAGAGTTGGGGGCAAAAGCATGGCGGACAGCAAGGCGCGGTTCCAGATCCGCCTGTCCCACGGCCTGCTGATCGGTTTCGGCGGCCTGGTGTTGCTGGCGGTGGCCACGGTCCTCGCCCTCGGCCTGTGGGCAGCCCGGCAGAACACCATCACCCTGCTGCAGGACAAGGGCGAGGCGACCCTGGCGGTCGTCGTTGCCCGCATCGCCGACTATCTCGAACCGGCGGAACACCAGCTGATCCACCTCGCGCGGCAGATCGAGGGCGGCGCTCTGGATGCGGCGGACGACGCGGTCCTCGGGCGCCATCTCTCGGGCGCCCTCGCCGCGACGCCGCAGGTCCGCGCCCTGGTGTTCGTCCGCACGGACGATTCGATGCTCTTCGCGCTCCGCCGCGAGGACGGCATCGACCTCCAACGGCTTTCCATCGCCGACCAGCCGCTGATCGTCGGCGCGCGCGAGGCCGGCCGCGAGCGGCTGGGCCTCGAGTGGGGGGAGCTGTACCGGCCGGACAGCCTGGAGACCAGCCTGTTGAACCTGCGCTATCCGATCCGGCGCGAGGGCGTCTATTTGGGTCTGCTGGCAGCCACGGTCCGCGTCGACACCCTGTCGGCGGCGCTGCGCCAAACGGCCGAGGCCTTGGGCGGCGGCGCCTTCGTGGTCTACGGCGACGACAAGGTGCTGGCCCACCCCCGCCTGGTGCGCGCCCTGCCCGGCCTCGGCCCCGAGCGACCCCTGCCGACGGTCGCCGACCTCGGCGACGCCCGGCTGGCGGCGATGTTGGCCGCCGCCCGCCGCGTGCCTGCCGACCGGTTCGAGCGCGATACGGGGATCCGCCTCCTCGCCCACGCGGGACGGGAGATCGCCCTGCTGACCGAGCGGACGACCCGGTACGGCGAAACGCCCTGGCTGGTCGGCGTGCACCTGCCGGCCGCCGCCCTCACCGACGAGGTGGGACGCCTGCGCTGGGCGGGACTGGCCGGCGCCCTGGTGCTGCTCGCCGCGCTCGTGGTCGCCTGGCTCTTCGCCCGCGGCCTGAACCGACCGCTCGGGCGCCTCGCCCGGGCGGCGGAGCAGGTACGCGCCTTCACGCTCGCCGAGGTGCCGGTCCTGCCCGGTAGCCGCTTCAAGGAGATCTCCAGCGCCGACGAGGCCTTCAACGCTATGGTCCGCGGCCTGCGCTGGTTCGAGACCTACGTCCCGCGCCACCTGGTGCACCGCCTGGTCGGCCAGGGCGACGATGTCGGCCTCGCCTCCGAAGCGCGCGAGCTGACGGTGATGTTCACCGACATCGCCGGCTTCACCGCGCTCTCGGAACGGCTGAGCGCCGAGGAGACGGCCGCCTTCCTGAACGAGCATTTCGCCCTCCTGGCGACGGCGATCGAGGCCGAGGGCGGGACCATCGACAAGTTCATCGGCGATTCGGTCATGGCCTTCTGGGGCGCACCGGAGGCGATGGCCGACCACGCGGCGCGGGCCTGCCGGGCTGCCCTGGCGATCCGGCGGGCGATCGAGGCCGACAACGCGCGGCGCCGCACCGCGGGTCGGGCCGAAATCCGCGTCCGCATCGGTCTGCACGGCGGCCCGGTCGTGGTCGGCAACATCGGCGCCCCCGGCCGGATCAACTACACCATCGTCGGCGACGTGGTGAACACCGCCAACCGCATCGAGAGCCTGGGCAAGGACGGCGAGCCATACGAAGTGGCGATCCACGCGAGCGCGGCGACGATCGACGCGGCGGGCCCCGGGGTGGACGCACGGGCGGTGGGCGTCCGGACGTTGCCGGGGCGTGCGGGTGGGGTGGAGGTGTTTGCGCTTTGAGGGGTGGTGGTGGGGTGGAGCACGACACCAGGACGCTGGCGGCTGCCTGCGGCATCCACGACGGTCAGTTTGCCTTCTGGATGATGGTCCGTGCCGCCGCGTGTATTGTATAATAGGAATGTGACGTTTCTTTAGGCCGTTCGTCAAATTCCGGCTCAAGTGGTGCGTGGCCCATGATTTATACAACACTCTCTCAAATCCCAATTTTCTGGGCTTTTTTAGGGGTGCAGGGGACGGCGTGTCAGAGCCGTCGAATCGGCGACAGGCTCTGACTATCTCCACCCTTTGTGATATTGAGTGGGTTGTTGCCGTGGTGAACGAGCCGGCGCCGCTCAAGATTGTCTTGGAAGTGTGACATTGAGAAATGAACCTGGTTCCCATCCTGGATTTGCAGTTTTTTGATCCATTAGTAATCCATGGCTGGGAACCGGGTCAGAGGTCAGTAGTCATTCCTGTTGCCGCCTGTGCCCAAACCACTTGCCGGGTTGCATATCGTTGTCATCTGTTTCAAGCTGATGATGTCGAGGAAGGTTGCTGGGAATTCATATTCGAAATGCATGTGGAGTGGATGGATGACAGTGAGCTCCCATTCATAACTATGGATAGAGATATGGCGACGCCATATCTTCCAGAAAGTGTTAGGGCGGCGATCATGCCAGCAGTGGAGTTGTGCATTGGTGTTTTAGTTCAAGACGTTAACCCGGTATCAATCTATCGCGTGGCAAAAAATGGAGGGATGCCTGAAAAGGCCCTCAAGAAGCACCATATAGTTGGTGAAGCATTTGTGCGCTTTGGGTATACCCGCGTTGACACGGGCATGGACAGGGCAGGTCGGCCGTACTGGCGAATGTACAAATAGGGATTGACGCTGGCCTTGATTCGTGCTGATGATGCCCGATCGGAGAAAAGGAGCCATACGATGTTGGCCCAGAAGACTGACCGCTTGACGGCTGATGGATACATCAGCAATCGGGTGTATAGTGGCCGCCGGCAGATTTCCAAGCAAGATGCAGATGTGAATCGTCGCGCTATCAACGACGCGTTCACGCGCATGGAAAACAACGCCGTACGCGAGGAGGATGCCCACCTCGCGAGCTGATGCCCATTTGAATCGCGTTAGATGGGCTCCGCTTCGGCGGAGCCTTTGCTTGTGTGCCTGGCATGGCGTTGATCTAGGAGATGGAAGTTCTCTACGGGCCGTAACGACCGGAACCGTTAGCTGAAGGCAACTGCGTCGCCGCGAGGTGGGGTGGGGAGGAAGCCGGAGGCAAAATCCGGAGCGGACGAACAGAAACCGGATATCAGGCCGGTGCGATGGGGTAAGCCAGCAATGGATGGCGATGCCCGATAGTCGTTCGGACATCGCATTGGTAAATCCGGCCGCGACCGGCGGAAAGATCAAGGTTTTACCCAGGGAGATCTCCAGCGCTCTCGGGGGAACCGAGTAGCGACCCGGCGACGGGGAGCGACGGCGGTGGAGAAGTCAGCCGAGGCCATAGTAGGGGCCGCGAGGCGCCGAAGGGCCGAATCCGAATAGCAAGGAGCAGTCTGGACCAACTCGATGAGCATGGAGCGGCAGCAAGGCGGTGGCTATCAATTGGACCTTTTCGACGAGGCCCTGATGAAGGCGCTGCGCCCCGAGGCCCCTGGTGACGGCGGAACCGGAACTGGAGCCTGCGAGGTGCCACAAGTGCGCACGGCGTTGGACCGGCAACGAGCCTTGACGCAAGACCTGATGGAACGGGTGGTGAGTTCCGCCAACCTGAACCAAGCCTACAAGCGGGTGAAGGCGAACAAGGGGTCGGCGGGCGTGGATGGGATGACCATCCAAGACCTGCGGCTCTGGCTCGTCGATCACAAGGACGCGCTGGTGGCGGCGTTGTCGCGAGGCGACTATCGGCCCCAACCGGTGAAGGGGGTCTCGATCCCCAAGCCGGGAGGCGGGATGCGGCAATTGGGCATCCCGACGGTGCTGGATCGTCTGGTTCAGCAAGCCATCCTGCACGTCCTTCAGCCGATCCTCGATCCGGGTGTCAATCAGCATTTAATTCTGACCCCCTATCGGCGTGCAAAATTGACCCCCCCCCCTTGCTTCGACGGAGGTTGTCCCGGTAGTCCACGGGAGGGCCCCGCGCGGCTTCGTGTAGCGCTTTGCGTTACGCGGAGCGAAGCCGCGTGGGAGGGGCCTGTGGGCCCACCGGGACAACCGGGCCGGCGGCGGAACGTGGGGATCAGGTGGGGTTCTTGAAGTGGCAATGAGCTTTTGAAGTAGTGTCCAGACTGTTCTGCAAGTTTGTCATGGCTGCCGATGAGGGCCACCGGCATGCCTGGCGCGGAGATTTCGATTGCTCGGAGCGCCAGGCATGCCGAGCCGCCGTCAGGCGGCTTTCTGGATGCGTTCGCTTTTGCTCTCCTTGAGATGGATCATGTTGAGCTAGCGGTTGGCATCCAGCCAGTCCTCATGGATTTCGATCGCGAGAGCCCGGACCAGCCGGAGGCAGCTCATCCACCCCATCGGCCCGGACTTGTGCCCCAGCTACGAAACCCCTTTTGCAGAACAATCTGTACAGGACCCGTTTTGATTTGCCCGCCTTTGCGATGAAAGCCCCCAGGCTGATTGGCTCCATATAGCGGATCAGCCTGGGGCTTTGCTTACAGGGCGGCTACTTTTGTCGTCGCTGTTTGCTTTGTGCGAAGCGGTAAGACATGTTGCCTGTTTCGATGATTGCGCAGTGATGCGTTACACGATCCAGCAACGCGGTTGTCATTTTTGCATCTCCGAAGACGGAGACCCATTCCCCGAACTCCAGATTGGTGGTGATGATGACGCTGGTCTTCTCATAGAGTTTGCTGATCAGGTGGAACAAGAGCGCACCGCCGGATTTGGGGAATGGGATATAGCCCAGTTCGTCGATGATGACGCAATCCATGGCCGTCAGTTGCCGGATGATCTTGCCGGCGTTGCCTTCGGCCTGTTCCTTGATCAGCGCATTGATCAGATCGACGGCGTTGAAGAAACGGACCTTCTTTCCCTGATTGATCAACAGCGTCCCCAGAGCAATGGCGATGTGGGTTTTGCCCGTACCGGTTCCGCCCACCAGAATGAGGTTGTGGGCCTCCTGGGTGAACTGCCCTGAGCAGAAGGGGTCGATTTGCGCTTGGGTGACGGCGGCTAGGCCGTAATCGAAAGTGGCGAAGTCCTTATGGTGGGGGAACTTCGAGGCCCGCATTTGGTGCTGGATAGAGCGCACCCGGCGCTCTACAGTCTCGGCGTCGATCAGTTGCTTTATCGCAGTGGTCAGACTTGGCGGCTTGCGCGCGGCCAGCAAAGCTTCGGCGCAAGCCGCCATTCCATACAGCCTCAGGGCGATCAGTTGGTCTATCAAAGCTTTCATGCGACGGCCTCCCCGGCAACGCACAGCGTCTCATAGCGCTTGCAGTCCGCTTCGGGCCGCAAGGTCAGTTGCGGATAGGCGTGGCTCTCGCCCCATGGCGCGATGACCGGCTCCACCAGTTGGTTGATCAGATTGATGATGGCCGGAAGGCGCAGCGTGTTCTGCTCCACGGCCAGTTCACAGGCTATCTCGACCACCTCGATCCCGTGATCCTGGGCCAGCAGGAGCAGATCGACAAACTCCCGGTCCCCGCCTTTGCCGGCCATGTAATGCGCCCTGACCCGGTGCATCGCCTCAGGCAATTGCCAACCCACAAAGGGCGCGCCATCTCTCAGCGCGCCGGGCTTGCGGTCGAGTAGGGGCAGGTAATGCCAGGGCTCGAAATAGCTGGCGTTGCGGGTAAAGCGGCGCTTGTGCTCGGCAATCACATTCTGCCCTGACACAACCACGATCCGGTCCGCATAGGCGCGCAGAGAGACAAGCTCCCCGGCGAACCGGGAGGGGACGCTATAGCGATTGGTGGCATATTGGACCAGACAGGTAGAGCGGACACGAGCGGCCTTCTCAACATAGCCGTCAAAAGCCCGGCCCAGGGGACGCAGTTCGGCGCACTCGTCTGCGAACACGTCCGAGATCTTGCGATCCGATTGTTCGGGGTGGGCGCGATTCGCCAATTCCTCGCAGCGCAGACGCAACCAGCCGTTCAGCGCATCCAGATCGTCAAAGGCGGGCTTGGGCGCAAACAGCTGTCCCCGCAGGAACCCAACCTGGTTCTCAATCTGACCCTTCTCCCACCCCGCCGCGGGTGTGCAAGCAACCGGTTCCATCACATAGTGGTTCATCAACGCCAGAAAGCGCGGATGGAACACACGGTCCTTAGAGCGCGAAACATAGGTTACCATCGTCTTGGGGTTGTCGATGATCACCCGGCGCGGTACGCCGCCATAGAAAGACATCGCCCGTGCAAAGGCGTCCAGCACCATCTCCTGAGATTCGCTGGGATAGGCAACAACAAAGGGCTTGCGGCTATGACATAGGCGGAAGTGGGCAACCTTTACCTTCTGCTCGACACCGCCCAGGACAGCGTATTCCGTGCTCCAGTCAAACTGGAGCGCGTCACCTGCCGTAAAGTGCAACGGAATGAACGCATCCCCCGATCCGGCGCCAGAACGCTTCAGGTCGCGGACAAACCTCTGAACCGTCGAGTAGGATCCGCTATAGCCTTCCGACACAAGCTGCTCATAAAGCTTCTTGGCCGTCCGGCGCTCACGGCGCGGGCGCCCCAGGTCCTGCTCAAAGAGCGCCCGAAGCCGGCTGGCGAAGCCATCGCTAAGCTTACGCCGGACGGGTGAAACGCGCCGCTGATAGCTCGGTGGATCGCCGTCCTTCAGATACTTCTTAATCGTGTTCCGCGACAAACCAGTCTGACGAGATACAGATCGGATACTCCGACCCTCCCGTAATATCCAACGTCGGATCTTCAATACGCTTTCCATCAATACCACCTGCTCTTTCCTCCGCACTGTTCCGTGCGGATGCTAGCGTTCCAGGTGGGTCAATTCTTACCGCTCATAACCCACCAAAGTGGGTCAGTTTTGCATGCCGATTCACACGCTGAGACGCGATCTCGCGAAGACCGGCGAGGCGGCCGGCAAGACGGGCAAGCGGGCCAAGAGGACCGGCAAGGACATCGACGGGCTCGGCGACGGGGCGTCCCGGGCCGCGAGCCAAGTCGACGGCCTCGGCAGGAAAGCCAGGAAGGCGGGCACGGAAGTCGACGACCTCGGCAGGAAGGCGAAGAAGGCCGGGGATAAAGTCAAAGGCTTTGGCAAGAAAGCCAAGGGCGCGGGCGATGGCGTGGGCGGCGCTGGCCGGAGCGCGCTGGCTTTCGCCGGCGCGTTGCGCGGCCTGTTACCGGTCGCCGTGGCGCTGACGGCGATTGGCCTCACCAAGGAGATCGTGGATACAGGCCGGGCGATGGAACGGCTCGAGTTCCGCTTCCGCGCGGCGGCGGGCAGTGCCGAGGCGGGCGCGGCGGAGCTGGCCTTCGTGCGCGCCGAGGCCGAGCGGCTCGGGATCGCTTTCCAAGGCGCGGCGGCGGCCTATTCTGGCTTCGCGGCGGCGGCCAAGGGCACGGCGCTCGAGGGCGAGGCGGCGCGGGAGATCTTCACGGCGGTGGCCGAGGCGGGCCGGGCGATGGGGCTTTCCGCCGAGCAACAGCAGGGCGCGCTGCGGGCCCTGGAACAGATGATTTCCAAGGGCACGGTCGCGTCGGAGGAGCTCCGTGGTCAGCTCGGCGAGCGGCTGCCGGGCGCTTTCCAGCTGGCCGCGCGCGCCATGGGGGTGACCACCAAGCAGCTCGGCGAGATGCTGCAACGCGGCGAGATCCTCGCCGATGATCTGTTGCCCAAGCTGGCGCGGGAGCTCCGCGCCTCGGTCGCCGAGGCTCTGCCGGGAGCGATGGAGGGGGCCGACGCGGCGATCACCCGGCTGGAGAACGCGATTTGGGACCTCGGCGTGGCGATCGCCGAGAGCGGCGTGCTCGATCTTGCCGCGAGCCTGGCCAAGGCGGGCACGGCGGTGGTCCGGTTCGCGACGCCGGGCGGCGATCTGTCGCGAGCGGATCTGGAGGGCAACATCTCCGTCGCGGAGACAGCGCTCGGTGGACCTATGGCCGGGAGCACGCGTCGGAACATCGAGGCGCAGATAAAGAGGTGGCGCCGAGAGCTGGAGAAATTCAGCGCCGAGATTGCCGCCGAGGCCGCCGCCAAGGCGGACGCGTTTACCACCGACGCGACGCTCGATCATTACAACCGAGATGCCGCCACCGCCCCGAGCAAGGCGGCCGGGAAGGCGCTGGCCCAGCTCGAGCGGCAAATCGCGCTCACCGGCAAGTTGAGCCAGGAGCAGATCGCCGCTTGGGAGATCGCGGAGGGCCGCTGGAAGGCCGAGAGCCAGGCGACGAAAGAGCGCTTGTTGGCGGGTGCCCGGCAACTCGATCAGTTGGCCGAGGAGGGCCGTGATGCCGAAGAGACCGCGCGGAAGGGCAAGGCCGCCACGCGGGCGCGCACGGCGGCGCTCGAGGACCTGAAGGCCCAGGCGCTGGCCCTGCTGCCCGCCTACCAGCGCGAGCGGGCCGAGATCGAGATCTGGAAGACGGAGACCCTCGCCGCGCTCGACGGGGTGGGCGCGGCGCGGGAAGAGCGTGCCGCCCGGCGGGCCGAGGTCGAGCGTATCGCCGCCGAGAAGATCCGCCGGCTGGACCAGGCCGAGACCAAGCGCCGCCGCGATATGGCGGCCGAGGAAGAGGGGCACCGAAACAAGGCGATCGAGGCGGCCGAGGAAGAGGCTGAACGCCGGCTGCGCGCCTCCCGGCACTGGCAAGACGGCGCGATTCGGGGCTTGAAAGACTATGGCGAAGCGGCGACGGACGCCGGCCAGCGGGCCGAGGACGCCGTGGGCGACGGCGCCAAGCGCATGGAGGACGCACTCACCGGCTTCGTGACGTCGGGCAAGCTCGAGGTCAGCGATCTCGCCGACCACATCATCGCCGAGATGGCGCGGGCCGCCATCCGGCAGAACATCACCGGGCCGCTGGCGAGCGGCTTCGGTAGTATGCTCGGCAGTCTGTTCGGCGGCGGGAACGCCATCGCCGACTCCGGCGTCGGGTTTGACAGCCCGGGCGGCGTCGGGCCACACGACTTCCGGCTATTCCACGCCGGCGGCATCGTCGGCGCCCCCGGCGGCACGCGCCGTGCCGTTCCGCCCGCGATCTTCGCCCAGGCCCGGCGCTGGCACGCCGGCGGGGTCGTCGGCTTACGCGGCGGCGAGGAGCCGGCGATCCTGGAGAAGGGCGAGGAGGTGCTGACGGCGCGGGACCCGCGCCACCGCGACAACCTCGCCCAGGTACCGCGCGCCCTCCCCCTCGACCTCGCCCTGAAGGCCGAGGTGGCGTTGACGCTGCCCGAGAGTGTGAAGGACGATCTGGCCGGGCTGTTCGCCCCGCCGCGCGGGCGCCACTTCGTGGACCGGCTGCGACCCGAGCAGATCCCCGTCGCCTACGAAGTGATGCCGCGCGGCGATGCACCGGCCGGCAACGCGGCAGCGAAGGCCCGCGCGCCCGCCGTGCCGCCGCCGGCCGCCCCTGTCATCAACATCAGCAATCAGGGCACGCCACAGCGCGAGGTGAGCCGCACCGCGCGCTTCGAAGACGGGCAATGGGTGGTCGATCTGGTCGTCACGGACGGCCTGAACGGCGGCCCCATCGCGAGCATGGTCGAGACGATCGGGAGGCGTGGCGGCGCCCGATGACCGCGTGGCCCGCATACGCGGTTGTCGAGGCCGATGGCTATGAGGTCGTTCAGGACGTCGACGTCCGCCGCACGACGTTCGAGAGCGGCGCGGTGCGCCAGGCCCGCCGGTCGACCTCGGCGCTGCTGGTGCGCATCGTGCGGGTCCATATCGACAGCGACGCCGATCTCGCGCGCTTCCGGGTCTGGGCGGCGCGCCACGCCCACCGCTGGTTCGCCTGGAACGACCCGCACGATGGCGTCCTTCGCCGGGCGCGGGTGCGCGGTGGCGCCGGCTCCATCCGCTACGCCGCGCGCTCTCCCGCCCAGGACAGACGCTACTGGGCGGCCGCCCTGGAAATCGAGGGCCTGGAGGCGGACCGGATATGACGACAGCACGATTCCGCCGCACGCTCTCCACCCTCGGCGCCGACGACGTGGTGCTGGCCGCCCTGGAGATCCGCCACCCGGCGATAACCGACCCGGTGCGCGTGGTCTCCCACACGACACCGATCACGATCGGCCGGCACCGTTACGATGCGCTCGGCTTCATGCTGCGCCTGGCCGACGACGTCGAGGGCCGCGCCCCCTCGGCCGAACTCGTGCTCGACAACGTCGGCCGCGATCTGACGCAATGGATCGAGCGCGCGGGTGGGGCCGCCGGCGCCACCTGCCGGGTAATGCTGGTGCTCGCCGCGCGCCGCGCCATCGAATGGGAGGCGGTGCTGGACGTCCTGCACGTGCGCTACGACGACGAGCGGGTGACGGTCACGCTCGGCTACGATCCGCTGCTGGACCGCGACGCGGTCGCCGTGCGGTACGACCCCGAGACCGCGCCCGGCCTGTTCGGCGCGGCGACGGCCGCCAACGGCCCGACCGGTGGCGGTGGCGACGTCGACGTCGACCCGCCGCCACCACCCCCACCGCCGTCGCCAGCGCCTGGATCCTTGGGCCCGTCCGACGATCAGGGCGAGAGCGACCACGGCGACGACGGCCCCGACGGCCCCGACGGCCCCGAAGATAGCGCCTCGCCCGACGACGGAGGGATCGATGTCTGAAGCCGCCGCCACGTCGCGACACTGGAGCGAGGCCTACATCGGCCGACCTTATATCGAAGGCGCCTTCGACTGCGCCGATCTCGTCGCTCTCGTCCTGGCCGAGCGCTTCGCCCGGCACTGGTCGCCGCCGCCGCGCGCCCGGGGCGTGCGCGGGCGCGACGCCCAGGTGGGCGCGCTCGCCACTGAATACGCCCGCCCCCTCGCCCACGGCGAGAGAGCGACAGAGGGCGACGGCGTGCTGATGCGCGCCGCCGGCCGGCGGCGCGGCCTCGGCCACCACATCGGCCTCCACGTCGGAATCGAAAGCGACGCCTGGGTGCTGCACTGTCAGCGGGGCGTCGGCACCGTGCTGCACCCCGCCGCCAGCCTGGCGGCCCGTGGCCTCGAGATCCAAGGCCTGTACCGGTGGCTGTAAAGATGCGAGAAACGCCCGTTTCCGGCCCTTGCACCGCCCCGGAACAGGCCGCGGTCGCCGACCTCTGGCCCCATCCGCTGACCGCCGAGGGCCGCGAGACACGGCGTGTGGCGCTCCGGGGCCACGAGACCCTGGCGAGCCTCGCCGCCCAGGAGGCGCGGCGTCTGGGCGCGGACCCGGGCCACGTCGCCATCGCCCTGAATGGCTGCCCGGTCGCCCGCGCACTCTGGCCAGCGGCGAGGCTCGGCCCCGGCGACATCGTGACCCTGCGCGTCGTGCCCGCCGGTGGCGACTCCAACGCCCTCGCCATCGCCCTGCAGATCGCCATCATCGCCGGCGCCGCCTATATCGGCGGTCCGGCCGGCGTCGCCTTGCTCGGCAGCCAGTTCGCCGCCAGTGCGGCCAGCGCCGCCGTGCTGATCGGCGGCACCCTGGTCGCCAACGCCCTCGTCCCGCCGCCTTCGCCCGACGCGCCGGGCGGCGGCGCGCCGGGCGAGGCGGTCTATTCGCTGGCCGGCGGCGCCAACCGGGCGCGCCTCTACGCCCGCCTGCCCCTCGTGCTCGGTACCCACCGGATGTTCCCCGACCTCGGGGCCCGTGAATACGCCGAGTTCGCCGCCGGCGCGGACGGTCGGGTCGAACAGGGCCTCTTCCAGATCTTCAACTTCGGCTTCGGCAACCTCGAGATCCGCGATCTCCGTCACGGCGACACACCGCTCTCCGTCTACGAGGGCGTCGAGACCGAGTGGGCGCGCGGTGGCGGCACGATCTCGCTGGTCGCGGGTAACGTCGACACCGTCGAGGGCGCCGCGCTCGATGCTACCGATTGGATCGAGCGCGTGCTGCCCGCCGGCACGGCCCGTGCCGCCATCGACATCGCCGGGCAGCTGTTCACTCTATCGAAGAAGGGCGACCCTGGGCGTCGCGCCGTCGAGATCGAGATCGAGCACTGGCCTGAGGGCGGCGATGTCGGCAAGGTCGCACTCCGCCGTACCCTCGCCTGGGACAAACGGACACCCTATCGCCGGACCATCGCTCTCACCCTGACGAATGCCGGCGCCGACAAAGCCCACCATGTCCGCCTGCGGCGTCTCCGGGCGCCGGAAGACAGTAAATACGTCATCGACCGGCTGCATTGGACCGCGCTACGCGGCTATCAGCCGGATAGCGCCGATTACAGCGGTCAGACCCGGCTCGGCCTCAAGTTCCGCGCCTCCGGCCAGGTCTCCGGCCGCCTGGAGAAAATATCCGCCATGGTGAGCCAGAGGGTCCCGGTCTGGGACGGCCGGCGCTGGAGCGCACCCCGGGTCACCTCGAACCCGGCCTGGATCTACCGCTGGTTCGCCCGCGGCGTGTTCGTTGATGGCCAGCTCAAGGCCGGCGCCGGCCTGCCGCCCGCGCGGGTCGACGACGCGGCCCTCAAGCGCTGGGGCGCCTGGTGCGAGGCCCAGGGGTTGGCCTGCGATTACGCGATCGACCGCGCCATGACGCAGGCCCAGGTCCTCACCCTGATCGCGCGCTGTGGCCGCGCCAGCCCGAGCTGGGCCGCCGGCAAGCTCGGCGTGGTCTGGGAGGCCGCGGGGACGCCGGTCACCGCGCTGATCACGCCCGAGAACATCCTTGCCGGCTCCCTCGAGGTCGACTGGGCCGCGGCGACGGGCGCCGAGGAGATCGTCTGCCGCTACGTCGAACCCGACCTGGACTGGCAGTGGAACAGCGTCCGCCGCCTGGCGCCGGGCGTGCGTGGCGCGCCGGCCCGTAGCGTGACCGTCACGCTGCCCGGCGTGACGAAGCGTGCGCAGGCGGCCACCGAATGCAATTTGCAGGCCGCGCGGCAGATCTATCACCGCCGCCGCATCGCCTGGGACATGGCCGACGAGGGCCTGCTGATCCAGCGCGGCGACGTCGTCAGGCTGACCCACGGCCTGATCGACGGCGGCCTCGCCGGCCGTCTGCTCGGCGGCAACGAGCGCCGCCTGCGTCTCTCCCGCCCCGTCGAGCTCACCGGCGAGGATTACATAATCCTGCGTCTCGCCGACGGCGCCCTGCACACCACCCTGGTCGCTCGTCCTGGCGGCGGGGGCGATGACGAGGTCCTGTTGGCCGCGCCGCTGCCCGCCGCCCCGGGCGCGGCGGGCGACGATCCCCTGGACATCCTCTGGCGGCTCTACCCGGCCGGCAGCCCGCCGGCCAAGGTCCGGATCGTCTCGGTCCGGCCGCGCGCCGACGGCACGACCCGCTTCGAGGCGATCGACGAGGTCGACGCCTATCACCGGGCCGCCACCTCCGACCTCGCGGTGCCGCTGCCCCGCCTGCGCCGCGAGACGCCGCGTGTGCTCGCCATCGGCTTCTCGGAGGCGCCCGTCCAGGTTGGCCGCGCCCACTTGGTGGAGATCACCGCCACACTCTCCGTGGCCGGCGACTGGCGTGGCGGCACCATCCGCGCCGACGACGGCGGCGAGATGCGCGTCGTCGCCAGGCTCTCCGCCGGCGAGACCAGCGCCAGCTGGATCGCCCGCGCCGGCGGCGAAATCGACGTGGTGGTGACGCCCGGCTCCGACGCCGCCCCGGCGGGCACGCCCTTCGTGGCCAAATTCAAGGCCGCCGGCGTGGCCGGCCCGGCGCCCGCCGCGCCGGAGGCCTTCACGGTCGCGGCCGCCGCCGACGGCACCCGGCGCTTCGGCTGGCGCGACGCCGCATCCCCCACCGTCGTCGGATACCGCATTCTGTACGCGCCGGGCGCGCGGGACCCACGCTCGGCCATGACGCCGCTGCACGACGGCCTGCTCACCGCCAGTCCCTGGGAGAGCCAGGATCCGCCCGCCGGCACCTGGCGCTTCGCCATCGTGGCGGTCGACGCCCACGGCCGGGAGTCGGAACCGGCCTACGCCGCCGCCACCCTGCCGCCACCGCGCGGCGCCGCCCGGTCGACCGAATACATCTTTCGCCGCACGGCGGGCGCCACCGCGCCCGCCCGGCCCACGGGCGACCGTGTCGTAGACTCCTATCTCCCCTACGGCTGGTCGCGCGATCCCCGGGGGGTCACCGTCGACCTCCCCTCCGAGTGGGTATCCAGCCGCCAGGGCCGCGCCGGCGCTTGGGGTAATTTCTCCACCCCCGCGCTGTTCTCGCGGTACTCTCGCGACGGCAAGGATGGTAATCCCGGCAAGGACGGCGAGGATGGCGAGGATGGCGCGTCCGGAAAGCGCGCGCGGGGGGACTTTTATCGCCGCGCTCTTCGCGCCGCATGGTCTGGCGCGGAGGCTCGTCTCGCGTTGCCTGGTGCTCCGATAGTCTCAGATACAGTCACACTGTATTACCCGAGCGGCTCGTGGGCAGAGACCCGCGCCTGGTCGGGTCGCGCGTGGCTACGCATCGATAAACGCCTCGACGGGAATATTCTGATGCCCGGAAGCGTAACCGCGAACGCGATCGCGGCTAACTCCATTACCAGCTCTCACATCCGCGCCGGCTCTATCGTCGTCGGCTCGCAGGGGATCAGGGACGGGGCGGTCGGTAGCGAGAAACTTTCTGGCGTCATTCAGAGTTCTAATTTTCGGACCGGTAAATCCGGCTGGCGCATCCAGAAGTCCGGGGACGCCGAATTCAACGGCGTCGTCATCTCGCGCAAGATCGTCGCCGATCAGGGATCTCTCCCCATCCCCCGCTGGGGCGTCAAACATTCCGCGGCGATTAGGCTCGCCGGCACCTGGTTCGTGGAGCGGACCGGCGTGCCGATCAGCGCCTGGAATGGCACCGACGCCACCTATCTCGGCACGGGCGGGATTACCAATGCCCACGTGATATCTAATCCAGGTGTCCCGCCGGACGTATTGTGGGGTGTGCAGGTCACTGTCTTGCCTTTAACGCGCTGGAGCGGCGGTCAGACGCTGCGCCTCAAGCTCGATCTCTGGTGTAAGGGGGTCACTGATATTCGACCAGTGCGCGGGGGCCGGTGGTGGATCAATTGGAAAATCTACAGGGTCTCATGAAAGGCCTCCATCACCAACGCATCGTGGCCGATTTTCCAGGCCGGAATGCCCCCAAAATCACGGCGATTTTCCAGACGGTTTCGACCGTGAAAAAATATTTCCGAACATGATTCTTAATTATTTCTGTCCCGCTACAACGTCGGCGAGCCAACGGTAGCGATGGGTCTGGAAGCCACGGCCTTTCTTGACCCGTTCCTCGTGGATCGGCAGTTCGATGCCGTCGAGCCATTCGTGGAGCGTCGGATGCGAGCCTGGCTTGGCGACGAACAGGAAGTTGCCGCCAACCGCTTGAACGGCCTCGCAAATCGGCTGGCGGGAATAGAGATCGTCGCCGAGATAGATCGGCTTCAGCCGGGCCAGGCCGGGCCCGTGCGCGACCAGCCAGCGCCGCGTCGCCCGGCTTTCGCAGTCCTGCTTCTCCCCGCCATCCTGGGGAACGACGAACTCCGGAGCCAGCGGTATCGCCCGGGCGTGGCCCGGGGCGACAAGCGCTGCCGTGACCATGTTGTGGTGATACTCCACGGCCCCGTCGTTGCGCTTGCGCTGCGAGCAGTTGGGGCAGGAGATCTTCCGCGAGCAGAAATATTCGGTGCCGTCGAGCGCGACCAGGAGATGGCCGTCCAGGCGTCGGAAGGGGCCGAGCCCACCGCCCGCCTCCAGACGTTCCAGCAGGGACGAGAAGAGCGGATAGAGCCTGTCCGGCACCACCGGGTCCAGCATCGCCCGGATCTGGTTGTCCGTCGGGATCCGCGACATGGAGAACAAGCTCTCACAATTCGAGCGCCCGTGCGCCCGCGCCAACGTGCGCTGATGGGACAGGAACGAGGGGCTCTGCATGAAGAACAGCGAGAAGGCCGAAAGCCCGAAGTCGGCCATGTCATAGCGGCTGTTGCTCCCCGTCCACTTGTCCGGGAAGGACCCGCAGAGCGAGCGCAACTCCAATATCAGGTCTTTGAGCACCTTCATCGCCACTTTGAATCAGAAACCGGGCTCCTTGCATAGGAAAAAATCAACGCAAATCGCCAAAATGAGAATTGCTGGGCCGGCGGCGATCTGCGCGACCACCGTCGGGATGACCGCGCGGGCCGACTGGCGTGGCCCGTAGGTATTGAACGGGCGGGCGACGACGACCGGTACGTCGAAAGCCGCCTGGTAGGAAAGCGCCATCTGGTCCGCCCCGATCTTGCTGGCGGCGTAAGGCGACTGCGCGGCCAGGGGATGGGCCTCCGTGATCGGCACGAAGCGGGCGGTGCCGTAGACCTCGCTGGTCGAGGTCTGGACGAAGCGGCGCACCCCGTGGCGCCGGGCCGCGTTCAGCAGGTTGAGGCTGCCGGTGACGTTGACGTCCACATAGGAGGCGGGCGCCCGGTAGGAATAGGGAATGCCGATGAGGGCGGCCAGATGCAACACGGTGTCGCAGCCGGCCAGCGCCGCCTCGGCGCAATCCGCGTCGCGCACGTCGCCGGCGACGACCTCGATGCTGTTCCGCACGCCGGGTTCGATCGCCTCCAGCCAGCCTTCCCCGCCGCGCGCGTCATAGAGGACCATGGCGCGCACCTGGTGACCGGCCCGGACCAGGCGTTCGACCAGGTGGGAGCCGATGAAGCCGTCGGCGCCGGTGACCAGTGCCTTCACGATCGTCCCGCCTCCAGCATGGCGAGGCCCTGCTCGACGTCGATCCGGGGAAAAAGGCGATGGTTGCTGGCCGGGCAGCAGTTATAGACTTCGGGGACGGGCAGGCCATGCAATACGGCGATCGTGCGCATCGAGAGGCCGACGTTCTGATCGCAGTCCCAGGCTTCGTTGGCGAGGCGGCGATGAACCTCCGCGATGGTCCGCGCCGAGGCCTCGGCGACGCCGCCGGTCTTCGCGAAATAGGCCTCGTGTTCGTCTCCGGGCGCGCCGCCGTCCGCACCAAAAAGGAAGATCCGCCCGGGCGCCGCCGCGACCAGGAGGGGCAGCAGCACGGAGAGCGAATTTCCCGGCATGACGTGCAGGGGATCGGTGGGGAGCGCCGGCACCGGGCGGTCGGAATAGAAATACAGCAGGGACGCATCGAAACGGCGCACGAAGGCGCCGGGCCCCGAGGTCTCCCGCGGCAGGCCGGAGACGGCATAGTCGGAGGTGATCAACAGCCCTGTGCCGGCCTCGAGATAAGCTTCATAGGCGGCCCAGCGGCCGGCCAGCTCCGCCGGATTGCCGGTGAACAGGATATCGAGTTCGCGCCGAATCGGCGCCAGCAGACGTTCGACGACCGGCTCGAACTTGTTCACCGTGGCGAAGCGGACGTCGAGCGGGCGCAACCGTTCGCGCGCCGCTTCCAGCCCTTTCAGCGAGGGCCCCTGTAGCAGCACGACGATGTCGCGCCCGCCGACGCGCCGGCGCAAACGTTCGAGACGGCCGGGCGTGTCGGGCAGATAGCGCGCGGGATCGTAATGCGCCGCCGAAACGGGCAGCAGCTCGACCAAGGCCTGATAGAGCGCGGTCACCTCACCGTCGCGACCCGCCCCGTGCAGGGCGCGGGCCTTCAGGGCGATGCCGACCAGCTTGGTCTGGGTATCGCCATGATCGATCAGCAGATCGGCCGCCCGCCGCGCGCCCTCGAACGCGGCCTCGGCGCCGTCGTCGCGATTGAGCGCGCGCAACGCCTGCCCTTCGATCAGGGACAACAGACAACGGCTCGATTCCGACAGGTTCAATTCACGGCCCCGCGCCGCCAGCTCGATCGTGCGGGCGAAGCGGCCTTCCTGGAACTGGAAGCGGGCCACCTCACAGAGTACCTCACCATCGCCGTCCGCCGCCGCCAGCGCGTCCTCGAAGGCCGTCTCGGCTTCCTCGAAACGCCCGTAGGAGCGGGCCAGCGCCCGCCCGAGCGCCAACCGGATCGCTCCGTCCTCCGGCGCCAGCGCCAGCTCCGCCTCGAAAGCCTCGGCTGCGGCCTCGAACTTCATCAGGCCGGCCCGCACATGGCCGAGCAGCCCGCTCAGCCGCGGCACGCCGGGAAAGCGAGCGCACAGCCGTTCGAGCGAGCGTTCCAATTCCTCGGGCACGCCGCGGCCCCGCTCGATCAGCCAGAGGGTGAGATCGAGATGGGCGCGATCGTCGTCGGGATCCCGGGCGAGCCGCGCGCGCAGCCGCCGCTCGACATCGCCCGTATCTCTGGTGGCCGGTTGCTGCATCATCGCCGACGATTAAAGGCCGGCGGGGCCTAAGACATGGTTAACGACGGGTAACTTGGGTGGTTGGACGATGTCTCCGCTCTCCGTCTGTTGGACTGGTAGATCGACGGCTGGGTCGGTAAGTCCCGGCGCCGGGAAATCCCGCATGAGCCTCGAAAGCCGGACCCGAAAAAGAAAACATAAAATCGCCTAAATTCGCGTCTATCGATTGGCCTTCAGTTCATGGAGGGCGACGGTAATGCACTCTTCTTTGCCAAACTTCCCCGCGAAGTACCTCGTTCCCATCAGTGCAGCATCCTGGTTTCTCTGCTTTCTCCTTGCGGTATCTGTGCCGGCGTTTTCGCTGTCGTTGAGCAATGATCCCGAACCGCCCTGGAGCGACGTAGCGCCCCCTTGGGATACGTCGCAAATGCGTCATCCCTGCGAGCACCATCCCGACGCAGAATGTCTTTTGCGGCATGCGGCTGACAGCGCGGCCGCCATTGGTAACGATCGCGTGCGCGCCGACAGCTACAAGATGATCGGCGGCGCCTGGGCGGTCGTCGGCAACATGGACGCCGTCCGGGAGATGTATGGCCGGGCGCTCCACGATATTCGGCAGGGGAAGCGGATAAATTACCGAGAAGAACGCCAGCGCGACATTGCGAGCCGCTTTCTCCAATTCGGCGATCTGACGTCGGCGCTCAGCGTTGCGCGAGGCATAGAGGATGAAGGCGTCCGAGGTGATACGCTCGCCACTATCGCCTCAGCACTCCAAGGTGACGCCAGGGAGGGCGTCGCAGTTTTGATCGCCCGTAGCATCGAATTTGCGTGGTCCCGTGCCACCTCATTTGCGCAGATAGCCGCCGCGCGCCGGAACGGCGGTCGCGCCGGTTGGCGGAAATTGCTCATGTTGGCCGAGAGCGCAGCATGGTCTGTCGAAAGCGTGGCCAGCAGGGCTTCCGCTTTGAACCAGATTGGGCATATCTGGTGCGCGGCGGGGCTTGTCGACAAATGTCGCGCTCTTCTCGTGGCCGCGTCGGATGATGCACTGTCGTCACGCCAGCCGAACGCGCATAGCTTGGCTCTGCCAACGATTGCCGAGGCCTTGTCGCGGGCAGGCTTTCTGGATCCCGCGTTGCAGATCGCCGCGGCGGTGCATCCCCGACACCGGGATCGGACCTTGGTGAAGGTTATCGTCGCATATCCTCCCGAGAAGCCGGTCGACGACCTCGTCGACGCCTTGGATGGGATCGCCGAGGCTTCCGCGCGCACTCGCGCCCTCGTGTCACTCGCCCTGAAGAGTGTGACCCCGATGACCGAGGCTCGAGAATCGCTCTTCAGGGCCGAGATGTTGGCCGCTGGTCTCGACCATCCGAGTAGCCGGGACAATGCCTGGACAAGCATTACGGTGGCCTGGATCCGCCTGGGCGACGTTGGGCTCGCGCTGGACGCGTCACGGCGAGACGCCGACGCAGAGCAGCGGGCGGCGCGCCTGCTCCGGGCGGCCCGTGTCGCGGCACGGCGGGGAATGGTGGACCCGCAACATCTACTCGGCCTGGCCCGAATCGCGGCCGAAGAGATCGAGGGCCCCTCGGATCGTTCGCAGTTCTTCGTGCGTCTGTTCGACCTCTGGGCCGACAACGACAGTGCTCGACAGGTACTTTCGTCTTCCTCTGAAGCGGCGTTGGCAATGCCTTCGGGCCAAAGCAGGGATCTGCAGATTTCGCTCATCGCAATGCGACATCTCAAGCTGGATGATCCGATTGCCGCGAGCCGCCTGGCCACCGAAATCGAAGATGCGGTGGTTGCCCGCCGCCTCGCAGTGGAGGTCGCAATGCACCTTGCGCGAAATGGCGATTCGACGAGCGCCCTCGCGATGGCACGCGACATGCGGCCAGGAACCGAGCGGATCCATCTCCTGCATCGGCTCTCGGTCATGTTGGATGAGCACGGCGCGCGGGAGCAGGCGAACCGTCTGCGAGAGATGGCGATAACCGAAGCCTTTCACCTGACATCGGCTTCGAAACGCGCCCAGTCTCTAGCCCGGATCGCCACCGGCGAGTAGCGGTGGGGAGAGCGCTACTGTTTGCCCATGTCGTTCACGGCGGATATCGGCGCCTCAATCCACGAACGGATCGCGGACCAGGATCGTGTCCTCGCGTTCCGGGCTGGTCGACAGCAGGGCGACGCGGACGCCGATCAGTTCCTCGATGCGGACGATGTATTTGATCGCCGTCGCCGGCAGGTCGGCGAAGCGGCGGGCGGATTGGGTGCTCTCGCTCCAGCCTTCCAGGGTTTCGTAGATCGGTTCGACCCGGCCCTGTTTGACGCTGTCGGCCGGCAGGTAGTCGATCGGTTGGCCGTCGAGCGTATAGCCGGTGCAGACCCGCAGCTCGTCCATCCCGTCCAGCACGTCGAGCTTGGTGAGCGCGATGCCGTGCATGCCGGAGACGCGGGCCGCCTGGCGGACCATCACCGCGTCGAACCAGCCGCAGCGCCGCGCCCGGCCGGTGACCGTGCCGAACTCGTGGCCGCGCTCGCCCAGGTGCTGGCCGATCTCGTTCGCCTGTTCGGTCGGGAACGGGCCCTCGCCGACGCGGGTCGTATAGGCCTTGGTGATGCCGAGGACGAAATTCACCGCGTCCGGGCCGATGCCGCTGCCGACCGCGGCCTGGGCGCCGACCGTGTTGGAGGAGGTGACATAGGGATAGGTGCCGTGATCGACGTCCAGCATGATGCCCTGCGCGCCCTCGAACAGGATGCGCTTGCCGGCCTGTCGTGCCTGCTCGAGATCGCGCCAGACGACCCGGCTGTAGGGGGTGATCCGCTCGGCGATCGCCGTCAGCTGGGCGATCAGCGCATCGCCGTCGACCTCCGCGCGGCCGAGGCCGCGACGCAGCGCGTTGTGGTGCAGCAGCAGGTTGTCGATCTTGGAGGGCAGGTCCGCGGGATCCTGCAGGTCGCAGATCCGAATGGCCCGGCGCCCCACCCGGTCCTCGTAGGCCGGGCCGATGCCGCGCCGGGTCGTGCCGATCGGCTTGCCGGTGTTGGCCTCTTCCCGCATGACGTCGAGTTCGCCGTGCAGCGGCAGGATGAGGCTGGCGTTGTGGGCGATGTGCAGATTGTCCGGCCCGACCTCGACCCCCTCGGCCCGCACCGCCTCGATCTCGTCCAGCAGGGCCCAGGGGTCGACGACGACTCCGCCGCCGATGATCGACAGCTTGCCGGGCCTGACGATGCCGGAGGGTAGTAGTGAGAGTTTGTAGACATGGCCGTCGATCACCAGGGTGTGGCCGGCGTTGTGGCCGCCCTGAAAACGCACCACCACGTCGGCCCGGTTGGAGAGCCAGTCGACGATCTTGCCCTTGCCTTCATCGCCCCACTGGGAGCCGATCACGGCGACATTGGCCATCGGAGTTGCCTCCTCCTCGTTCCCGCGCGCGCCTCCCCCTAGCGGGACAGCGGGCGCGGCGTCCCTTGTTCGAAAATATGCGTGCAGCCGAGACGCCGGGCCTCGGCCTCCGCCTCGCCACCTTCGGCGAGATCGCCGACCACGCGCCAGCCCTGACGGCGAAGCCCGGCCGCGGCGGCCGCCTGTCCGCGCGGCAGGAACAGGCGCGGGACCGCCTCGGGGGCCGGTACGGCGCGCAGCAGGCTGTCGAGATAGAGCGAGAAGCCGGTCGCGGTCTCGCCGTTCGAGAGGGTATAGCGCCCGCCGCGGCCGAGCTCGCCCCGGACCCCCAACGCCAGGAGCGCGAAGCTGATGCCACTCTGATATTCGAAGCCCCGGCTTTCCCCCGGATCGAGGGTGAGCGCGAAGTCTCCCCCAGAGCCCCCCTCGGCGCTGAGGTCCGCGACCAGCGCCGCCACCCGGTCGAGCAGCGCCCGGCCCGCCGCCGGCAGCGGCACGTCGGCCAGCGCGGTCAGCGCCGCCTCCGTCGGGCCGGCCGCGTCGATCAGGCTTTTGAGGCGGTCGCGCGCCGTCGCCGCCAGGCCGATGAGTGCCGGCGCGTCGCGCTGGTCGAGCGCCTTGCGCGCCATCGCCGCGGCCGTCTCGTCGAGGCCGAGGTCCGCGCAGACCATTGGCACCAGGGCCGGCACGGTGAGATCGATGGTGAGCTCGCCGACCCCGACCTCGGCCATGACGGTGGCGGCCAGGCGGACCATCTCGGCATCGGCGGCGACGGAATCGACGCCGATCAATTCGGCGCCGGCCTGGGTGAACTGGCGTTCCGGGCGCAGCTGGCTGCCCCGGATCCTGAGCACCTGGCCGGCATAACAGAGCCGCAGCGGCCGCGCGGTATGGGCTAGGCGCGTGGCGGCGATGCGGGCGACCTGGGTCGTCATGTCGGCCCGCAGGCCCATCATCCGCTGGCTCACCGGATCCATCAGGCGGAACATGTGGCGCGAGATGCCGGCACCCGGGCCGACCAGCAGGCTTTCCTCGAACTCGACCAGCGGCGGTTTCACCCGCTCGTAGCCATGGCCCTGAAAGCCGGCGATCAGGCGGCCGACGATATCGGCCTCCCGCTCCGCCGTCGGCGGCAGGTCGTCGCGCAGGCCCTCCGGCAACAGGGCGAGATCGGCGGAATCGGTCATGGCGGCGGCAGTGTATCGCACCGTCGTCGCCGGCGACATGGCAGCGCTGTCGAGAGGCGTGCGCATTAAAAGGCCAGCGCCTTGACCTGCACGACATGGGGCAGGGCGCGCACCCGCTCCAGCACCTCGGGCGCCACCGCCTCGTCCACGGCGACCAGCGCGATGGCATCGCCCCCCGCGTCCGCCCGGCCGAGATGGAAGGTGCCGATGTTGACGCCCGCATCGCCGAGCGTGGTGCCGAGCGCGCCGATGAAACCGGGGCGGTCGTGATTGGTGACATAAAGCATGTGCGGTGCCAGCTCCGCCTCCAGAGGGATGCCCTTGACCTCGGTCAGGCGCGGCCGGCGGTCGGCGAAGAGGGTGCCGGAGACGGAGCGGACCTGCCGCTCCGTCGTCACGGTGAGGCGCATCAGCGTCAGATAGTCGCCACGCCGTTCGTTCTTGGTCTCGCGGATGTCGATGTTGCGCTCGCGCGCGATAACAGGCGCGTTCACCATGTTGATGCCGGCCATCAGCGGGCTCAACAGGCCCTCGACGGCGATGGCCGTGAGCGGCCGGGTGTTGAGGGTGGCGACATGGCCTTCGTATTCGATGTGGATCGACTTGACGGCCGACTCGGTCAGTTGCCCGGCGAAGCCGCCCAGCAGACCGGAAAGCGAGGTATAGGGCTTCAGCCGCGGTGCCTCCTCGGCCGTGACCGAGGCCATGTTGAGGGCGTTGGTCACCGCACCGTCGATCAGGAAATCGCTCATCTGCTCGGCCACCTGCAGGGCGACGTTTTCCTGCGCCTCCTCGGTCGCCGCGCCGAGATGCGGTGTCGCCACCACGTTCGGATGCCCGAAGAGGGGGTTCTCCCGCGCCGGCTCCTCGACGAAGACGTCGAAGGCGGCGCCGGCGACATGGCCGGAATCGAGGGCCGCGCGCAGGTCCGCCTCGACCACCAGGCCGCCGCGCGCGCAGTTGATCAGGCGGACGCCGGGCTTTGTCTTGGCGAGCGCCGCGGCATCGAACAGGCCTTGCGTGCCTTCGGTCAAGGGCGTGTGCAGGGTGATGATGTCCGCGCGGGCCAGCAGGTCGTCGAACTCGACCTTCTCGACGCCGATCTCGAGTGCCCGCTCGGCCGAGAGATAGGGATCGAAGGCGACGGCCCGCATGCGCAGGCCGAGCGCCCGGTCGGCGACGATGGCGCCGATGTTACCGCAGCCGACGATGCCGAGCGTCTTGCCATAGAGCTCCATGCCCATGAAGGCGTTCTTTTCCCACTTGCCGGCCTGGGTCGAGCGGTCGGCGGCGGCGATCTGGCGGGCGAGCGCGAACATCAGGGCGATTGCGTGCTCCGCCGTGGTAATGGCGTTGCCGAAGGGCGTGTTCATGACGCAGACGCCGGCCTGGGTCGCCGCCGGCACGTCGACATTGTCGACACCGATGCCGGCCCGCCCGATCACCTTCAGGCTGTCCGCCCGGGCCAACACCTCGGGCGTTACCTTGGTGGCGGAGCGGATGGCGAGGCCGTCGTAGGCACCGATCGCCTCCAGCAGCTCCGCCGGCGCCATGCCGGTACGCTCGTCCACCTCCAGGCCGCGCTCGCGGAAGATCTCGCCGGCGCGCGGACTCATCTTGTCGGCGATCAGAACCTTGGGCATCTCGATGTCTCCGAATTCAGGCGGCGGTGCGGCGGGCGGCGAGGGTCTCGGCGAAGGCCCATTCCAGCCAGGCCGGCAGGCGGGCCATGTCGGCGGCTTCGACCGTAGCACCGCCCCAGATGCGCAGGCCCGGCGGCGCGTCGCGGTAACCGTTGATGTCGAAGGCGACGCCCTCGTCCTCCAGCAGGCCGGCCATGGCCTTGGTGAAGGCGGCCTGCTCGCCCGCCGGCAGGTCCCGGAACCAGGGATCGGTGATCGACAGGCAGATCGAGGTTTCCGAGCGCGTCGCCGAATCGGCGGCGAGGAAATCGATCCACGGCGTCTTCGCCACCCAGTCCTCCAACGCCGCCAGGTTGGCCCGGCACCGTCCGAGCAGCGCCGACAGTCCCCCCAAGCCCTCGGCCCACTTCAAGGCGTCAAGATAGTCTTCCAGGCACAACAAGGACGGCGTGTTGATGGCGCCGCCGTCGAACAGGGAGGCATCCAGCTTGCCGCCCTTCACCAGGCGGAACAGCTTCGGCAGCGGCCAGGGCGGGGTGTGCGTCTCCAGCCGTTCCACCGCCCGGGGCCCGAGCACCAGCATGCCGTGCTGCGCCTCGCCCCCCAGCACCTTCTGCCAGGAGAAGGTGGCGACATCGAGCTTGTCCCAAGGCAACGGCATGGCGAAGGCGGCGGAGGTGGCGTCGGCGATCACCAGCCCCTCCCGGTCGTCGGCGATCCACGCCCCGTCGGGCACCTTCACGCCCGAGGTCGTGCCGTTCCAGCAGAAGACGACGTCGCGCGCGAAGTCCGTCGCCGCCAAATCCGGCAGCGCGCCGTAATCGGCCGCGCGCACGAGCACGTCCTCGATGCGCAGCTGTTTCACCACGTCGGTCACCCAGCCCTGGCCGAAACTCTCCCAGGCCAGGATTTCGACGCCGCGCGCACCCAACAGGGACCAGAGCGAGAGTTCGACCGCGCCCGTATCGGAGGCCGGCACGATCGCCACCCGGTGGCTGTCCGGCAGTTCCAGCAGCGTGCGGGTCCGGGCCAGCGCCTCGGAAATCCGTGCCTTGCCGGGGGCGGAACGGTGCGAACGGCCGAGCAGGGCGTCGCCCAGCACGTCCGGCGTCCAGCCAGGCCGCTTGGCGCAGGGGCCGGAGGAAAAATGCGGTCTCGCCGGCCGTTCCTGCGGCCGGGCATTGGGGCTGGTCATGACGTGTCGTCGCCTCGAATTATGCGGTGCAGCATTCGGCGCCGCGAGGCGGAATATTCGATTGTCGGCGGCGTCTGTCAACGGGCGGATTGTCGCGGTGGCGTGCGGGTGGTGGGACGATTTCCGCGACCTTGGGTGAGAGTGTTGAAATCAGGCATGCTCGGGTTGGTCCCGGCGCCATGCGAAAAGTCCCAACCTGATGAAAGCAGACGAACCGGCGTTCAGTCGCCTTGTCGCCTTGTCGCCATGATTTTCCGCCGAGCCTGACGCCGGCATCTTCGATGGTTTCTGTTTCCGATCGCCACGGCCTCGGCTAAACTGCCTCCTTATCCGAGGCCGTTCAGTGCGGATTGGCGGTTATCGTTTCGACCGAAATTAGCGGCTAAGTTTAACAAAAGTTTTGGTCGAAACGACTCCTTGCGACGATGACATTGGGACCATGGGTAGATCACAAATGGTCGAGTCCTTCGATGATGGCCGGGGCTGGGCGTTCAACCAGAAGCGGACCCGGGCGGCGCGGTGCCGCGGCCTCGGGTCTTTTGACCAGTATGGGCTCAAACAAGAACAACTGATCGAGGTTTGGCACGTCTCGGCAAGGCGGCTGATCGCGGAATATCGTGAGGACTATTTCGAGGACATCGAGGGCAATATCGTCAGCGCCTACGTATCCGACCTCTCGTTTTCCGAAGACGGGCGCGAGCTGATCATTCGCAGATCGGACGGCGTTGAAAGACGAGAAACATTCCCACACGTCCGTGATTACCGCGCCGAAATCAATTCATACGTCGATGCGCTCATGGATGCGCTGAGCGAGGAGCAGCTGGCGCGCCTCGAGGACGTCGATGGCAAGGGAGATCTCCCAGGCGATGCCAGGGGCGCGGTCGCCGATTCCAATGACCTCATTCTCCTCCTCGCGGACGCGGCGTGCCGACGGTTCGCCCCACCCGCATTTGACGCGGCCGGGCTGCCCGACACCGCCCGGCGGCTCCGCGCCCTATCGCCCGTCACGTCAAGGGAAGCGGCCAGGCAAGCCTTGGAGGCTTGCAAGGCGTTTGGGGACGATTGTGGCCGGGAGGCGTTGAAGGATCTCCTCTCCACGGCCGTGTTGGCGGTGGAAGCCGCCACGGGGTTCAGCTCGTCCGCCGGCGAACATGCCGCGGAGGTAGCGAAGCGCGCCCAGGCAGTCGTCGGAGAGGGGCTGGAAATCACCGATGCCGCCATTGAACTCGTCGGAGAGTTGACTGCCCTCAGCGGCCGAATTCCGCTACCCCGCTATGTCGAGGGTTTTATTGAACAGACCCGCGACGTCTCCCAACTGGTGATGCTCAGGAAATACTATCGATCCGAGATCACGCTGGTCCTGATAGACATCAGAATCGGCGATCTGTCGGAGCCGAGCCATCAGGTCGCCGCCGAAAGTGCCAGGCGCAGAAAATTGAGTTTCGAGGAGAAGGCGAGGCAGGCCGAGGCGAAACTACGAGCGTTGAGCAAGCCTCGAAATCCAAAGCCACCAGCGCCTCCAGGGGTGGAAAATCGGGAGAGGATCGAGGCTCGAAATTCACAAACGCCGGCGCGTTCCGCCCACCGGAAGCAAAAGCTGAACTTCGCTGCCTTTGAGAAGGCCGTGCGGAACGCACAATCGGAGCGCGACGTCGTGGCTGTGGACGAGACGTACCAACCCGACTCGCGCCCAAGGCGCATACAGATGGCTGAATCGAACAAGCAAATGTACGAAGAAAAAGCCCGCAACGCCGAAGCGTGTCAATCAGCATTTAATTCTGACCCCCTATCGGCGTGCAAAATTGACCCCCCCCCTTGCTTCGACGGAGGTTGTCCCGGTAGTCCACGGGAGGGCCCCGCGCGGCTTCGTGTAGCGCTTTGCGTTACGCGGAGCGAAGCCGCGTGGGAGGGGCCTGTGGGCCCACCGGGACAACCGGGCCGGCGGCGGAACGTGGGGATCAGGTGGGGTTCTTGAAGTGGCAATGAGCTTTTGAAGTAGTGTCCAGACTGTTCTGCAAGTTTGTCATGGCTGCCGATGAGGGCCACCGGCATGCCTGGCGCGGAGATTTCGATTGCTCGGAGCGCCAGGCATGCCGAGCCGCCGTCAGGCGGCTTTCTGGATGCGTTCGCTTTTGCTCTCCTTGAGATGGATCATGTTGAGCTAGCGGTTGGCATCCAGCCAGTCCTCATGGATTTCGATCGCGAGAGCCCGGACCAGCCGGAGGCAGCTCATCCACCCCATCGGCCCGGACTTGTGCCCCAGCTACGAAACCCCTTTTGCAGAACAATCTGTACAGGACCCGTTTTGATTTGCCCGCCTTTGCGATGAAAGCCCCCAGGCTGATTGGCTCCATATAGCGGATCAGCCTGGGGCTTTGCTTACAGGGCGGCTACTTTTGTCGTCGCTGTTTGCTTTGTGCGAAGCGGTAAGACATGTTGCCTGTTTCGATGATTGCGCAGTGATGCGTTACACGATCCAGCAACGCGGTTGTCATTTTTGCATCTCCGAAGACGGAGACCCATTCCCCGAACTCCAGATTGGTGGTGATGATGACGCTGGTCTTCTCATAGAGTTTGCTGATCAGGTGGAACAAGAGCGCACCGCCGGATTTGGGGAATGGGATATAGCCCAGTTCGTCGATGATGACGCAATCCATGGCCGTCAGTTGCCGGATGATCTTGCCGGCGTTGCCTTCGGCCTGTTCCTTGATCAGCGCATTGATCAGATCGACGGCGTTGAAGAAACGGACCTTCTTTCCCTGATTGATCAACAGCGTCCCCAGAGCAATGGCGATGTGGGTTTTGCCCGTACCGGTTCCGCCCACCAGAATGAGGTTGTGGGCCTCCTGGGTGAACTGCCCTGAGCAGAAGGGGTCGATTTGCGCTTGGGTGACGGCGGCTAGGCCGTAATCGAAAGTGGCGAAGTCCTTATGGTGGGGGAACTTCGAGGCCCGCATTTGGTGCTGGATAGAGCGCACCCGGCGCTCTACAGTCTCGGCGTCGATCAGTTGCTTTATCGCAGTGGTCAGACTTGGCGGCTTGCGCGCGGCCAGCAAAGCTTCGGCGCAAGCCGCCATTCCATACAGCCTCAGGGCGATCAGTTGGTCTATCAAAGCTTTCATGCGACGGCCTCCCCGGCAACGCACAGCGTCTCATAGCGCTTGCAGTCCGCTTCGGGCCGCAAGGTCAGTTGCGGATAGGCGTGGCTCTCGCCCCATGGCGCGATGACCGGCTCCACCAGTTGGTTGATCAGATTGATGATGGCCGGAAGGCGCAGCGTGTTCTGCTCCACGGCCAGTTCACAGGCTATCTCGACCACCTCGATCCCGTGATCCTGGGCCAGCAGGAGCAGATCGACAAACTCCCGGTCCCCGCCTTTGCCGGCCATGTAATGCGCCCTGACCCGGTGCATCGCCTCAGGCAATTGCCAACCCACAAAGGGCGCGCCATCTCTCAGCGCGCCGGGCTTGCGGTCGAGTAGGGGCAGGTAATGCCAGGGCTCGAAATAGCTGGCGTTGCGGGTAAAGCGGCGCTTGTGCTCGGCAATCACATTCTGCCCTGACACAACCACGATCCGGTCCGCATAGGCGCGCAGAGAGACAAGCTCCCCGGCGAACCGGGAGGGGACGCTATAGCGATTGGTGGCATATTGGACCAGACAGGTAGAGCGGACACGAGCGGCCTTCTCAACATAGCCGTCAAAAGCCCGGCCCAGGGGACGCAGTTCGGCGCACTCGTCTGCGAACACGTCCGAGATCTTGCGATCCGATTGTTCGGGGTGGGCGCGATTCGCCAATTCCTCGCAGCGCAGACGCAACCAGCCGTTCAGCGCATCCAGATCGTCAAAGGCGGGCTTGGGCGCAAACAGCTGTCCCCGCAGGAACCCAACCTGGTTCTCAATCTGACCCTTCTCCCACCCCGCCGCGGGTGTGCAAGCAACCGGTTCCATCACATAGTGGTTCATCAACGCCAGAAAGCGCGGATGGAACACACGGTCCTTAGAGCGCGAAACATAGGTTACCATCGTCTTGGGGTTGTCGATGATCACCCGGCGCGGTACGCCGCCATAGAAAGACATCGCCCGTGCAAAGGCGTCCAGCACCATCTCCTGAGATTCGCTGGGATAGGCAACAACAAAGGGCTTGCGGCTATGACATAGGCGGAAGTGGGCAACCTTTACCTTCTGCTCGACACCGCCCAGGACAGCGTATTCCGTGCTCCAGTCAAACTGGAGCGCGTCACCTGCCGTAAAGTGCAACGGAATGAACGCATCCCCCGATCCGGCGCCAGAACGCTTCAGGTCGCGGACAAACCTCTGAACCGTCGAGTAGGATCCGCTATAGCCTTCCGACACAAGCTGCTCATAAAGCTTCTTGGCCGTCCGGCGCTCACGGCGCGGGCGCCCCAGGTCCTGCTCAAAGAGCGCCCGAAGCCGGCTGGCGAAGCCATCGCTAAGCTTACGCCGGACGGGTGAAACGCGCCGCTGATAGCTCGGTGGATCGCCGTCCTTCAGATACTTCTTAATCGTGTTCCGCGACAAACCAGTCTGACGAGATACAGATCGGATACTCCGACCCTCCCGTAATATCCAACGTCGGATCTTCAATACGCTTTCCATCAATACCACCTGCTCTTTCCTCCGCACTGTTCCGTGCGGATGCTAGCGTTCCAGGTGGGTCAATTCTTACCGCTCATAACCCACCAAAGTGGGTCAGTTTTGCATGCCGATTCACACTCCAGGTAGCCCATGCCGGCGCCGCCGTACTCCTCCTCCACCGTGATCCCGTGCAGGCCCAGCGCGCCGATCATCGGCCAGAGGTCACGGGGGAAGGTGTCGGTGGCGTCGATCTCCTCGGCGCGGGGCGCGATGTGATCGGCGGAAAAGCTGGAGACGCTGTCGCGCAGCAGGTCGGCGCTCTCACCGAGATCGAAATTCAGGGTGGGGTAGGCATTGGGCAGCATGGTCGCGCACCTCCGGGGCGGCTCGAACGGTCGGGCCACCATAGCCCTCCTCCGCGCGCCCATGCTAGTGATCACGCCGGTCAATCGGCGGAGGGCAGGGTCATGCGGATCGTCATTATCGGCGCGGGCGCCATGGGGGGAACCTATGGCGCGCTCATGGCCCGGGGCGGGGCGGACGTCACCCTGATCGATAGCTGGGCGGAACATGTGGCGGAGGTGCGGGCGAACGGCCTGCACCTGGACGACGTCGGCGGACTGGTCCATATCGAGATGCCGATCCACGAGACCCTGGACCGGCCGGGCGAATACGATGTCGCCTTCGTGCAGACCGATACTAACAACCGGGGAGACGCGGCCGTGACGGCCAAGGCGGCGCTGAAGCCGGACGGGGTCGCGCTCACCTTGCAGAACGGCATCGGCAACATCGAGGCGTTGGTAGCGGAACTGGGGGCGGAGCGGGTGCTGGGCGGCGTCAGCTACCATTCGGCCTTCATGCACGGGCCTGGGCGGCCGGCGCACGGCCACGCCGGCACGACCTACCTGGGTGAGTTGGACGGGCGCACCAGCCAGCGCCTGCAGGCGGTTGCCGCCGCCCTCGACCGTGGTGGCCTGAACCCGGAGATTTCCGACAACGTCATGGGCATCGTGTGGAGCAAGTTCATCCACAACTGCGCGCTCAACCCGCTCTGCGCGCTGCTCGACATCCGCATCGGCGAGATCCCGATGCACGAGGGCGCCGACATGATGCAGACGAAATGCGTCGAAGAGGCCCTCACCGTGGCCGCGGCCAAGAACATCCGCCTGGCGACGGCCGAACCGCTGGCGACGATCAAGGCCTATACCTGGAAGTTCTCCAAGCCCTCCATGATGCAGCACATGGAAGCCAACCGGTTGACCGAGATCGACGCGCTGAACGGCGCGGTGGTGACGGAGGGCCGCGCGCTCGGCATCGCCACACCCTACAACGAGGCGCTGACCTGGATGATCAAGGCCCGCAACGCCCAGCGCCGCCGCGTCGCCGCGGCGGGCGAGATCGACTATGCCGCCCTCGAGGCCGAGGCGATGGCCAAGCGGGCGACGTGAAACTCGGCGTTCTCGACCAATCGCCGATATCCGAGGGCGATACGGCGGCGGGGGCCATCGCCGAGACCCTCGCGCTGGCGCAGGCCTGCGACCGGCTCGGCTATCATCGCTATTGGCTGGCGGAACATCACAATGCGGTCGGCCTGGCCGGGTCGGCGCCGGAAATCCTGATCGCCCGGGTCGCCGGCCTCACCCGGCACATGCGGATCGGTGCCGGCGGCGTCATGGTGAACCATTATTCGGCCCTCAAAGTGGCCGAGTGTTTCCGTATGCTGGAGACGCTGTATCCGGGGCGCATCGACCTCGGCCTCGGGCGGGCGCCCGGCAGCGACCGGCCGACGGCCCGCGCGCTGAGCCCGACCGGGGCGGTGCTCGACATCGCCGGCTTCGAAGGTCGGGTCGGCGCCGTGCTGGATTTCCTCGCCGACGCGCCGCGTGACGACGGCGTGCGGGCGGAGCCTCGCGGCCCCGGGTTGCCGGAGGTCTGGATGCTCGGCGCCAGCGACCGCACGGCGGGGATCGCCGCGCGCCTCGGCCTGCCGTTCTGCTTTGCCCACTTCATCACCGAACGACAGGGACCCGAGATCATGGCAGCCTACCGGCGGGATTTCCAGGCGTCGCATCCCGGTCGCACGCCGCGATCGGCGCTTGCCGTTTTCGCCATCGCCGCGAACAGCGACGCGGAGGCGGAACGTCTGGCCATGAGCCGGGACCTCTGGCTGCTGCGCCTGCAGACCGGCCTGCCGGGCCCGGTGCCCTCGCCGGACGCCGCCGCGACGGCAGCCGCGCGCTTCACGCCGCCTCAGGCGGCCGTGGTGCGGGCCGCCCGGCGGCGTCTGGTGGCAGGCGCCGGTCCGGCCGTGGCGGCGCGCTTGCGGACGCTCGCGCAACAACACGTAACAGGGGCAAAACCCCGGGCGGTCAAGCCATTTCGATGCAGCGTTGTCTGACGAGGATCGGCAGTGGGGGCACGGGTGGGGCGCCGGGGACCTTGAGGCGGTCGCCGAGATAATCCCAGAAGGAGAGGCCAAGTTTCTGGCAGGTCTTGTAGAGGCCGAGGAATGTGTCTCGGGCCTGCTTGCCGTCCTCGGAGCGTGTGCCGCCGGAGAATTTTCGCCTTGTGACCATGGCGCGGATGTCGCGTTCCGCGCCGTTGGTGTTGAGCGGGACCTCCGGGCGGTCGAGGACGACGAGCAGTTCGTCGCGGTTGGCATGCAGGCGAGCCAGGAGCCGGTCGAGGCGGAGGAATCCGGTCTTGGTCGCGAAGAGCGCATCGAAGCGGCATGCCAGGTGGGCCCGCCGTCCTGGCGCCGGCCTTTCGCGATAGGCTTTGAGATCGGCGTAGAGTTGCCAGAGCCGTGCCTGGATGTGTTCCTTCTCGCGCCGCTGGCTCCGGGAGAAGGTCATCAGCTTGTGGATCAAGCGCTCCGCATGGACCCAGCAGAGCGCGTGGCGGCCGACGTTGAACTGGCCAGCATCGTCACTCAGGACGACGCAGGCGCCCGCGGCCGTGCCCCTGAGCAGGCCGTGCGCGGCGATGGCGCCCCACAGCGCCCCCTCGGTGGCGGTCCGCGCGGCCCCGCGCCCGTCCCCGTGCCCGGTGATGGCGAGCCGCCCCAGGTGGGCCAGCCAGGCATCTTCGTTGGTGAAGCGCCGCGGGCAGCCCTCGGCCAGACGGGCGATCACCGATGCGGCCAGGTCGCGCTCGGCCATGTAGGCGAAGGCGGCGGCATTGAGCACATAGTCCGCGTGGCCGGCCCGCAGCCGTTCCAGGAAGTTCAAGCGGCTCTTGGAAAACGTCGTGGCGAACCAAGCGAAGGCGTCGTTGCCGATCCCGCTCGTCACCCCGTTGCGGTTGGCGTGGCGGGCGCCGGTATCGTCGACGCTGATCCAGGGCGCCGTCTCCAGGCCGGCGCGCAGCACCGCCTCGCCCTCGGCGACGAAGCCGTCATGGCCCTCGTTCAACAACCGCACCACCTGGCGCTTGGAGATCTTGATGCCGAGGTCGTCCAAGAGCCGCGCCAAGCGCTCCGCGCTGGTCTGGCCGCCATGATAGAGCGCCAGCACGAAACGCCTGAGCGCCGGGCCGAAGTGGCCGCGCGTCCCCGCCGGCAGCGGCGCCACGATCGTGGCCCCCTCGGGCGTCAGCCAGCGCTCGCGGCGTAACAGGACAGTGTTCGGCCGGCAGAGCAGGTCCTGAACCAGATAGTCTTCATAGCCCTTGAAGCGCGAGCCCGCCGGCACGGCGGCCCGGACGATCCGCCTCTCGTCGATGGGAACCCGGCCCTTCTTGGCCCGCCGTCCCGCCTTCCGCCCCGTCCGGCCCCGGGATACGGCCTGCTTGTCCATGCCGCTCGGCTTGATATCCGGTGGCCCGGAAAGGCCTTTGAGACGGCGGATCTCTTCGCGCAATGTCGCGTTCTCGGCACGCAGGGCCGCCTGCTCCTCAAGCAGCGTCAGAACCAGCGCCTTCAGGGCGGCGACATCAAGATCGTCGAGATCCGGAAGCGATTCGGCCATGACGGGATCGAATCACAGACCTCCCGCCGCGAACATCGATATCTGGTCACTTGACGCGGAAGCCTCACAAGATGTGGCCGTTGAGACTCACCCCTATACCCAGGCCAGATCCCCCCGTCCCCAGGCCCGGCCTTTTGCCCCGGTTACAACAACACGGCGCCGACGAACTCGTCATCGTCTGCGTCACACACGATTTCGAGGCCCGGCTCGCCACCTACCGGCACCTGGCGGAGGCTTTCGCGTTGGCGTGAAGGATCCCGTCAGGCCCCGTCCCTGGGCGCCGCCAGGCGAGCCAGCAGGGCATCCGCCGCCGGTCCCGGCCGATTGACGGGAAGCCGGGCGTCGGCGTCGCGCTTGCGCAGGCGATAGGCGACTTCCTCGGGCAGCTGCCCGTAGTCGTCGCCGACGCCGAGCGCCTTGGCCGCATGCGCCGGCCAATAGGGGTTCCATTGCAGCTCGCGCGCGATGGCGATCAGATCGGCCTGGCCCGCCTGCAGGATCGCTTCGGCCTGGGCCGCCTCGGTAATGCCGCCGACGGCGATGGTGGGGACGCCCGCCTCGCGGCGCACCCGTTCGGCGAAGCCGGCCTGATAGCCCGGCACCCGGGGGACGATCGGCATTTCGCTGTCGCCGGAAATGCCGCCGGCGGAACAATCGACCAGGTCGACGCCGCGCTCGCGCAGCCCGCGGGCCAGCCGCACCGTGTCGTCGAGCGACCAGACGCCGCCCTCGCCGTCGACGGAGGACACCCGGTAGAACAGCGGAACCTCGTCCGGCAGCGCTGCCCGCATCGCCTCGGTCACCTCCAGCACCAGGCGGGAGCGGCCGGCGAAGTCACCGCCATAAGCGTCGCCGCGCCGATTGCTGAGCGGCGAAAGGAACTGGTGCAGCAGATAGCCGTGTGCGCCGTGGATCTCGACCAGCTCGAAACCGGCATCGAGGCTGCGGAGCGTGGCGGTGCGGAAGTCTTCGATCAGCTGCGCGATGTCGTCGCGGTCCATCTCGCGCGGAATATGCTTGCCGGGGGCGGCGAGAAGCGGGCTCGGCGCCAGGCCCTGCCAGGGCGGCAGACCATCGGCCGCGTCGGCCTCGCGAAGCGGCGCCCATTCCGCCCGGGCGCCGTGCACCGAGGCCTTGCGCCCGGAATGGCCGAGCTGTATCGCCGGCACGGCGCCCTGGTCGCGAATGAAGTCGGTGATGCGGCGATAGGGTCGGATGTGGGCGTCGTCCCAAATGCCAGCGCAGCTATGGCTCTTGCGCCCGCGCGGCTCGACCGCCGTCTCCTCGCAGAAGACGATGCCGGCGCCGCCGACGGCGAACTGGCCGAGGATGACCATGTGCCAGTCCGTCGGCCCGCCCTCGACGCTGTGGTACTGGCACATCGGTGAGACGACGACGCGGTTGCGCGCTTGCATGCCGCGCAGGCGCAGCGGCGTGAACAACAATGGCGGCGCACTCGGCTCGGGCATGGTCTCGCGTCCTCGGTCAGCGGATCGGAAGCGGGCCGAACCTGCCCGCTTCCGCCACGCCCCGCAAGCGGTGTAAGGTCTGGCTTTCCGAGGTCCGGGGATATCGTGATCGTGGCGACCGAGTACGAGGTCGAGTCGACCTACGCCTGTCTGCGCGCGGCATCCTCGCTGGCGTTGATGACCTGTGGCACGGTCGGCATGTATGCCGCCGTCGTCGCCCTGAAGCCGGTATCGGCGGAATTCGACGTTGCCCGCAACATGGCCTCGATCCCCTATGCCGTCACCATGATCGGCTTCGGCCTCGGCGGCATCCTGATGGGACGCTGGGGGGACCGGGTCGGCGTGATGCCGCCGGCCATGGTGGGTGCCGTCATGCTCTGCATCGGCTTCATCGCCGCCGGCAACGCCCAGAGCCTGTGGCAGCTGTGCCTGGCGCAGGGATTGCTGATCGGCCTGCTCGGCAACGCGGCCGTCTTCACGCCGCTGGTCGCCGACATCACCCATTGGTTCGATCGCCGCCGCGGCCTGGCGATCGGCGTCGTCATTTCGGGCAACTACATGGCCGGCGCCATCTGGCCGCCGATCATCCAGCACTTCATCGACGATGTCGGCTGGCGCCAGACCTTCGTCGGCATTGGTTTTTTCTGCCTCTGTTTCATGCTGCCCTTGAGCTTGATGCTGCGCCCCCGCCCGCCGGCGCTGGCGGCGGGGGCCGAGGCGCGGGGCGGCGATCCCCGGCGCGACATGGGGTTGAGCCCGGCGACCCTGCAATCCGCGCTCTGCCTCGCCGGGATCGCCTGTTGCGCGGCAATGGCGATGCCGCAGGTCCATCTGGTGGCGCATGTCTCCGATCTCGGCTACGCGGCGCAACGCGGCGCCGAGATGCTGGCCCTGTTGCTCGCCTGCGGGGTGGTCAGCCGGGTCAGCTCGGGCTGGATCTCGGACCGGATCGGCGGCCTGAAGACCTTGATCCTGGGCTCCGCCCTCCAGGCGCTCGCCCTGTTGATCTTCATGCCGACCCAATCGCTGGTGGCGCTCTATTTCGCCGCCGCCTTTTTCGGTCTTTCGCAAGGCGGGATCGTGCCGTCCTACGCGGTGATCATCCGTCGCTACTTTCCGATCGCCAGCGTCGGCTGGCGCATCGGGGCCGCCATGTTCGCAACGATGTTGGGCATGGCGCTCGGCGGCTGGATCGCCGGCGTGCTCTACGACCTCACCGGGGACTACACCCTCGCCTTCATCAACGGCATCGCCTTCAACCTCGCCAACCTGGCAATCGCCGCCTGGCTGCTGCATCGCGCCCGGCGGGACCTGCCGGGCGGCGGCGCGATCCGGGCTTGAGCGTGGGATCATCAAATTGTGAAGAGTCGAACTCGGCGCCGGGACGCGGTACACTGCGCACGATACTGAATCGGCGTGAAAGCTCTCGGTGAAGGATATTTGCGATGGAGCTGGCGAACAGTCGAACGATTATCGATGCGGTGCGCTTGCAGACCGCGGCGCGGGCGGGGCTCAATTCCCTGTCGGAGGTGGAGGGGCGGCGCAATGTGATGTTGGCCGCGCAAGTCACCGCCTATGACGATACCGGGATCGCCGGGCGCGCGGTGGAAGTCCGCCTGCAGGGGGAGACGGCATTGATCGTGATGGACGCGATACGCCATGCTCTCGAAACCACGCTCGCCGACGCCGAGGAGGCGTTGTCGGACCAGATGAACAACGGGGACTGATCCGGTTCCCGCCACGCCACGGGGGAACCAGATGCGTTGTGAAATCGTCGCCATCGGCACCGAGCTGCTGCTGGGACAGATCGTCGATACCAATTCGGCCTGGATGGGGGAGCAATTCGCCCTCGCCGGCATCGATTCGCACTATCACACCACGGTCGGCGACAACCGCGCCCGCATGGTCGATACCCTGCGACTGGCGCTCAGCCGTTCGGACGCGGTCGTGGTCTGCGGCGGCCTCGGCCCGACCCAGGACGACATCACCCGCGAGGCGATCGCCGAGGTGATGGGCGTCGAACTCGAACGCGACGCGGACATGGCGGCGCATATCCGGCGGATCTTCGAATCCCGGAACCGGCGGATGAGCGAGAACAACCTGCAACAGGCCGATCGGCCAACGGGGGCCCGGGCGATCGCCGAGATGCCCGGCACCGCGCCGGGCCTGGTCTGTCCGGTGGGCGACAAGGTGATCTATGCCGTGCCGGGCGTGCCTTACGAGATGCGCGAAATGCTGAACGGCACGGTGCTGCCCGACCTGCGCCGGCGCGCCGGCGTCAGTGCGGCGATCCGCAGCCGGGTCCTGAAGACCTGGGGCAACTCGGAATCGGGTCTCGCCGAATTGCTGCACGACCGCATTCTGGAACTGGACGAGATCGGCAACCCGACGCTCGCCTTCCAGGCCAGCGGCATCGAGGGCCTGAAGGTCCGCATCACCGCCAAGGCGGAGGATGACGCGGCGGCGACCCGGATCCTCGACGCGGAGGAGGTCCGGGTGCGCGAGATCCTCGGCGACGTGGTCTTCGCCCTCGACGGCGCCAGCATGGAATCGGTGGTGCTGGATATGCTGAAGGCGCGCGGGCTGACCCTGGCGGTGGCGGAATCGATGACCGCCGGCCTGGTCGGCGCCCGCCTCGGCGGCATACCGGGGGCGAGTGCGGTGTTCCGCGGCGGCATCATCTCCTACGCGAGCGAGGTCAAATTCGACCTGCTCGGCGTGCCCGAAGGCCCCGTGGTGACGGCGGCCTGCGCGGAAGCCATGGCGGCCGGCGCGCGCCGCGTGCTCGGCGCCGACATCGGCCTGGCGACGACCGGCGTCGCCGGCCCGGACAAACAGGAAGGCCAGCCCGTCGGCCTGGCCTTCCTCGGCCTCGCCACGGCGGAGGGCAAGAAGTCCCTCGAAGTCCGCCTGCCGGGCGACCGCAACCGGATCCGCGAATACGCGGTCATCAACCTGCTGAATTTTCTTCGGCGCGAGCTGGGATGAGCGTCATTTTGGCATTGTACTGAATGAATGTGATATATATTTTCACGAAGCGAGGATATGCCGTGCCGAGAAAAATAAGCGATAATGAGCGGTTGCGATCCGGCGAAATGGTGCTGGTTCCCCAGGCAGAAGTGTCGCTTGAGGCTCGTGCCGCGCTGTGGAAAGTGGAGCAGATTCATCTCTCCGAACGCGATAGTCTCCGAGTCATGGAACTGCTCGAAGATTCGCCGGCGCCGACGAAACGATTGAAGCGCGCGGCAATGATGGGCTACCGATTAGCTTGAATGCCTAGCAGCCTGTCGGACTCGGGCATGCAAGGATTGGTAAAATTGGCTTGGCGGGCGTCGATGTCATGGATTTACCCCCATGAAGTTGCGAACGCGGGTTGGCCCGCCCGTTCAGGCGTGGCTGAGGACGAACATCCGCTTGATGTTCCAGGAGAGCGTGGCCAAGGTCCATTCCCCCTTCGCCTTGTCGAGGCCGCGCAGGCTGAACTGACGCAAGCCCATCACCGATTTGATGATGCCGAACACCGGCTCCGGCGTCTGCTTGCGAAGCGCGTAGAGCGCCCGGCCCTCGGGTGTGGCCAGGCGATGGCACATCGCCTCGAGCGGCGTCGGATCCTCGGGCGCTGGCGGCGCCTCGGCGAAGCGGTCCCGCCAGGAAAGATGGTGGTGCTCCCGGCCGAGCGCGATCAGCGGCGCGATCTCCGCTTCCCCGCAGGCCTCGACGTTGGCCTGGCTGAAGTAGCCGCTGTCCGCCAACAGGGTCTCGACCTCGCCAAGCCCGTCCGGCAGGCCGGCGAGTGCTTCGAGCGTCGGTTCGATCTGCTGCTTGTCGTTCGCCGCCTGCACCACGTCGGCGCTGACCACCAGCAGGCTGCCGGCGGCCACCGCAGCCTGGGCGTTGTAGCACTGCTCGAAGCCGCCGCCGGCCACCGGCATGATGCGCGAGTCCGGGTCCGTCAGGTTGACCTGGTCCTTCGCCCGTGGCCCCGGCTCCGGCGGCTTCGGTGGCCGCCCGCCCGGCTTGCGGCCGGTCCGCGTTTCCTTCGCCTCGCGGGCTGCCAGCTTCTCTTCGTACTCCGCCTGCTCCCGCGCATGACGCTCGGCCGCCCGCGCCTCGATCTCCGCCTTCGCCGCGGCGATCGCCGCCAGCCGGTCCTCGCGCCGTGCCAGCTCCTCCGGCACGCTCATGCCGTCGGGAACCTCGGACCGGTCCGCCGCTTCCGCCAACGCCATCAACTCCGCCACCTCGGCCCGCAGCCGGGCTTCGATCTCGCCCGCACGCTGCCACGACAGGGCGCTGTGCCGGCTCGCGTCGGCATGGATCTTCGTCCCGTCCAGCGCCACCGTGCCCAGTTGCAGCATGCCGGCCTGCCGCGCCAGCAGCAGAACCTGCACGAACAGCCCCTCGATCAGCGGCAGGAAGCGACGGCGGAACGTGGCGATCGTGTCGTGGTCGGGGTGGTCGTTTGCCGCGATGAAGCGGAAGGCCACCGAATCATAGCTCGCCCGCTCCAGCTTCCGGCTGGAATGCACCCCCGTCGCGTAGCCGTAGATCAGCAGGCCCAGCAGGACGCTCGGGTGATGCGCCGCCGAGCCCGAACCACGATAGGCCTTCACGAACGCAGAGAGATCCAGCTGCTCCAGCACATCGACCACGAAGCGCGCCAGATGACGATCAGGCAGCCATTCGTCCACCGAAGGCGGCAGAAGATAGCTGGTCTCCCGGTCAACCTGTCGAAAGTTGCTCATCACAAAATCACCGCGCAGGAGAGAATCAGACCGTGACAGTGAATCTCATCTCGAAACTCGGCTCAAGTCCGACAGGCTGCTAGGGCCGGCTCAAGGCGGCGCTCACCTAAAGCTTCTGACCCTCTACGGCTTGCCGAAGGTCGCTATCCGGTGGATGGCGCAGACGAAGAGTACGCGTGTCTCGTCGATTTCCGGGTCGCGAAGGCCGTAGGGTGGCGCTTCGCCGGTGTATTTGGTCCAGATCCGGTCGAGTTGACGGGTCACCGCCTCGCCGCCGTCGTCCACCTCGCGCAGTTCCTGTTCGACCGTGCATTTGATCTGCACCCAGTGATAGGGATTGTCCGGGTTCACGATCAGGACGGTGAGGTTCGGCTGGGCGCGGATCCAGTCGCATTTGGCCCGGTGCGCGGCGGTGTTGACCAGGATCTTGTCGTCCTCGTGGTCGAACCACATCGGCGTCAGGCTGACCCTGCCGTCGGGGCCGATCAGCCCCAGTGTAATGGTGATCGGTCGGTCCAGCAGGTCACGGTAGATCGGGTCGAGATCCGCCAGGCTGGCGGCCTTGCGTCGTTGCCCGACGGCGAACTGCCCTTCCTGCAAGCCGTCCGCCACATGCCTGAAATCGGCAATAGTGAATTCGTCGGCCATGACGCCCCTCCGGCTCATTTTATCCGTGTCGGAGCAGCTTAACCCCTTTTTCGAGCCGGTTACAGATGTCGCCTCAAAGCTTTCCGTCGGACTTCATCTGGCGATACTGCGCCTTGTCCGCCAGCCAGCGCGCCGTCGCTTCCTTGTCGAGGAAGGGCTGTTCCTCGGTAAAAATCTTGTCCTTCCAGGCCTCGCCCTGCGGCCAAGCATGCGGCGCTTCCCGCGTCGTGCGCGGTCCTTCCGCCTTCACGAGCACATCCAGGGCCATGGCGACGATCTCGCGTTGCATGTCCGCGTCGCCGGGAACGCCGACCGGGTTGCCGAGCGGGAAGTCGGTATAGAGCAGGCGCGGCACGCCGCAGAATTCGACGATGTCACGCGCGTTGGCGATCATCACCGTCGGCAGGCCGTTCTCTTCCAGGTAGCGGGCAACCAGACTCACGGTCTGGTGGCAGACCGGTCATATCGGCGTCAGCAGGGCGACGTCGGCACCGTCCTCGCGGCAGCGCTTCAGGATCTCCGGCCCGTCGACCGTCAGGGTCTTGCGCTTGGAATAGCTGGTGAAGACGCCGTGGCTGCGCGTCGTCACCCCGCCGATCCGCCCCGCCGCCGCCAGTTCCGCCAGGCGGGTGAGCGGCAGGAAGGAATCGATGTCGTCCATGTGCGTCGCGTGCTGGTCGTAATGCTCCATCGTGGAGACGAGGCGCGCGACCGGCGTGTCGGAGGGCAGCGAATAGACGTCGCCGGTGAAGGCGTTGTGCGGCTTGGTGCCGTCGTCGCCGGCGACATAGACGTCCGCGGTCGAGACCGTCGCGACCCGACACGCGGCGAGCGGCTTGGCAAGCGGGGTGAACGGCACCTCGTCGAAATGCGCCCAGCCGAACGGCTTGGTGTAGCCCTGGCCCGCGTAGTAGTCGCGGGTGCGGTCGATATAGCGGACGTAAGTCATGGCGTCGGGGTCCGGTCGGGGCTATTCGGTGGTGACCTGGTCGTGGGCGGTGCCCATCAGCTCCTCCATCTCGCGGCGCACGCGATGCTCGGAGACGTCGAGGTTCTTGGCTTCGAGGTCGCCGAACACCTTGCGGTAGACGTCCTCGTCGCCCGGCTCCTCGAAGTCGGCGCGGACGACCTGCTTGGCGTAAGCTTCCGCCTCGTCGCCGGCGAGGCCCATCAGTTCCGCCGCCCACAGTCCGAGAAGCTTGTTGCGCCGGGCCACGACCTTGAAGCGCAGCTCCTCGTCATGGGCGAACTTGGCCTCGAAACCCTTTTCCCGATCCTTGAATCCGCTCATTTCCGTCCCCTTGTTTCGCGCGCCTAGGCGGCGCGTGCTCTCCCTATCGACATACCCTTATCGAGGTTCGGATTCAACCTCGCGGGACCTTCGCGGCCGTTGTCTTGCCCTCCCTCATCGGGTAATGTCGCCGCCTCATGAGGACGGGACTCGGCACCGCGCCGCCCGTCCTTCTCATTCGGGGGATATCCCGTGCCCAGGCGCAGAAAAGTCTATGAGGGCAAGGCCAAGGTCCTGTTCGAGGGACCGGAGCCCGGCACCCTCGTGCAATACTTCAAAGACGATGCCACCGCCTTCAACAACGAGAAGCACGGCATTATCACCGGCAAGGGCGTGCTGAACAACCGTATCTCCGAGTACATCATGACCCGGCTCGGCGAGGTCGGCGTGCCGACCCACTTCGTGCGCCGCCTGAACATGCGCGAGCAGCTGATCCGCGAGGTCGAGATCATCCCGGTCGAGGTGATCGTGCGCAACGTCGCCGCCGGCTCGATGAGCAAGCGGCTCGGCATCGCCGAGGGCACACCGCTGCCCCGTTCGATCGTGGAATACTGCTACAAATCCGACGAGCTGGGCGATCCGCTGGTGACCGAGGAACACGTCACCTGCTTCGGCTGGGCCTCCCCGCCGGAGCTGGACGAGATGATGTCGCTGAGCCTCAGGGTCAACGACTTTCTCTATGGCCTGTTCGTCGCCGTCGGCATCCGCTTGATCGACTTCAAGATCGAGTTCGGCCGGCTCTATCAGGACGAGGACATGCGGATCGTGCTGGCCGACGAGATCAGCCCCGATTCCTGCCGCCTGTGGGACATCGAGAGCAACGAGAAGCTGGACAAGGACCGCTTCCGCCGCGATCTCGGCGGCGTGGCGGAGGCCTATCAGGAGGTCGCACGCCGCCTCGGCATTCTGCCGGAGGGCGGGCCCCGCGACCTCAAGGGCCCGGCGGTGATGCAGTAGACGGGGCGAGGCGGTGCGCGCGAAGGTCCATATCTATCCCAAACCCGGCGTTCTCGATCCGCAGGCCAAGGCGGTCGGCAACGCGCTCGCCGGCCTCGGCTTCGACGGCATCGGTGAATTGCGTCAGGGCAAGCTGTTTGAACTCGAGCTCGAGGCGAGCGACGCGGCGAGCGCGCGGGCCCGGGTCGAGGACATGTGTGAACGGCTGCTCGCCAATACGGTGATCGAAAACTACCGGGTCGAGATCGAAGAGTGATCGACGCTTTGAACATGCCTGGCCGGGCTCGCGACGCGAGGCGCCTGCCATGAAGGCCGCCGTTATCGTCTTCCCGGGATCGAACTGCGACCGGGACGTGCGGGTCGCGCTGGAGGCCGTCGACGGCGTCGCGGTCGACATGGTCTGGCACGGCGAGGGTGACTTCGAGGCCGCCGACCTGATCGTGCTGCCGGGCGGGTTTTCCTACGGCGACTATCTGCGCTCCGGCGCCATGGCGGCGCATTCGCCGGTGATGAAGGAAGTCGTCGCGCGGGCCGGCAAGGGGGTGCCGGTGCTCGGCATCTGCAACGGCTTCCAGGTGCTGACCGAGGCGGGGCTGCTGCCGGGCGCGCTGCTGGCCAATGCCGGGCTCAACTTCGTCTGCCGCGACGTCCATGTCCGGGTCGAGAATAGCCAAACCCTGTTCGCCAGCGGCCTTGAGCAGGGCGCGGTACTACGCATCCCCGTCGCCCATCACGACGGCCAGTATTTCGCCGACGACGAGACGCTGGCCGAACTCGCCGACAATGAACAGATCGCCTTTCGCTATGCCGCGGGCGAGACGCCCGGCCCGGCAAATCCGAACGGATCGGTGCAGGACATCGCCGGGATCTACAATGCGACGAAGACCGTGCTGGGCCTGATGCCGCATCCCGAACGGGCGGCCGACCCGCGCCATGGCGGCAGCGACGGCCAGGCGATCTTCGCCGGCCTCGCCCAAGCGCTCGGTTGAGGGCGGCGATGATGAAGAACACGCCCGGGCCCGAGATCACGCTGGAAATGATCGCCGAGCATGGCCTGACGGACGGGGAATACGAGCGGGTGGTGAACGCGCTCGGACGGGCGCCGAACCTCACCGAGCTCGGCATCTTTTCCGTCATGTGGAGCGAGCATTGCTCCTACAAGTCGACCCGGATCTGGCTGAAGACCCTGCCGACGGAAGCACCCTGGGTGATCCAGGGGCCGGGGGAGAATGCCGGCATCGTCGACATCGGCGATGGCCAGGCCGCCGTCTTCAAGATGGAAAGCCACAACCACCCCTCCTTCATCGAGCCGCGCGAGGGCGCGGCGACGGGGGTCGGCGGCATCATGCGCGACGTCTTCACCATGGGCGCGCGCCCGGTCGCCAACCTGAACGCGCTCCGCTTCGGGGCGCCGGACCATGCCCGCACCCGCCATCTGGTCTCCGGCGTCGTCTCCGGGATCGGCGGCTACGGCAACTGCGTCGGCGTGCCGACGGTCGGCGGCGAAACCGAATTCCACGCCGGCTACAACGGCAACATCCTGGTGAACGCGATGACCGTGGGCATCGCGCCGGCGGACCGCATCTTCTATTCCGCCGCCGCCGGCATCGGCAATCCGGTGATCTATGTCGGCTCCAAGACCGGGCGCGACGGCATCCACGGCGCGACCATGGCGTCGGCCGAGTTCGACGACGAGAGCGAGGAGAAGCGCCCGACGGTGCAGATCGGCGATCCCTTCACGGAGAAGCTGCTGATCGAGGCCTGTCTCGAGCTGATGGCGACCGATGCCATCGTCGCGATCCAGGACATGGGCGCGGCCGGCCTCACGTGCTCTTCCGTCGAGATGGCGGACAAGGGCGGCGTCGGCATCGAACTCGACCTCGACGCGGTGCCGCAGCGCGAAAGCGCCATGACCGCCTACGAGATCATGCTGTCGGAAAGCCAGGAGCGGATGCTGATGGTGCTCCGCCCCGGGGCCGAGGACATGGCCCGCGCCGTCTTCGAGAAGTGGGAGCTCGATTTCGCCGTCATCGGCCGGCTGACCGACGACGGCCGGCTGACGGTGCGCCAGGGCGATGTCGAGGTCGCGACGATCCCCGTCCGCCCGCTGGTCGACGATGCGCCGATCTACGACCGGCCCTGGCAGCCGACACCGGCGCCGGCGGCGCTCGCCGACGAGGGGCCGGCGGTGGCGCCGATGACGGCGCTCAGCACGCTGATGGCCTGCCCCGATCTCGCCTCGCGGCGCTGGATCTGGGAGCAGTACGATCACATGGTCATGGCCGACACGGTCGAACGGCCGGGCGGTGACGCAGCGGTAGTCCGGGTGCACGGCACCGCCAAGGCGCTGGCGATGAGTACGGACTGCACGCCCCGCTACTGCCGGGCCGCGCCGGAAATGGGCGGCGCCCAGGCGGTGGTCGAGACCTGGCGGAACCTGGTCGCCGTCGGCGCCCGGCCGTTGGCGATCACCGATTGTCTCAACTTCGGCAATCCGGAACGCCCGGAGATCATGGGCCAGCTGGTCGGCTGCATCAAAGGCATGGCGCAGGCCTGCGAGGCGCTCGACTATCCCGTCGTCTCCGGCAACGTCTCGCTCTACAACGAGACCAACGGCCAGGCCATTCCGCCGACCCCGGCGATCGGCGGCCTCGGCCTGATCGCCGACCTGGACAAGCGGGCCAACATCGCATTGAAGCGCGACGGCGACCTCGTCGCCCTGGTCGGCGAAGGTATCGGCCATCTCGGCCAGACGCTCTACCGGCGCGAGCTGTTCGGCGCCGAGGACGGCCCGGTCCCGGCCCTCGACCCGGCGTGGGAGCGCCGCGTGGGCGAAGCGGTGCTGCGCCTGATCGAGACCGGCCGGCTCGACACCTGCCACGATATTTCCGATGGCGGCCTGCTGGTGGCCGCGACGGAAATGGCGCTTGCCGGCGGCCGGGGCCTGGCCCTGGAGGCACCGGAGGAGGGGGATATCGCCGGCTGGGCCTTCGGCGAGGACCAGGCCCGCTACCTGATCGCGGCGCCGCCGGCGGTGATGGACGGCCTGTTGGCGGACCTGCAAGCGGCGGACATTCCCGCCTGCCGGATCGGGCAGGTGAGCGGTGACGCGTTGACCCTGGAAGGCCATGGTCATATATCCTTGGGTGAGCTTCGTGCCGCGCACGAGGCCACCCTGCCGCGTCTGATGGGCGCGGCCTGAGGCAACCGAGGAGACGCCGAACCATGCCGATGGACGCCGGGGACATCGAACGCTTGATTCGCGAGGCGCTGCCGGACGCCAATGTCGAGATTCAGGACTTGCGCGGCGACGGCGACCATTATGCCGCGATCGTCGTCTCGGAAGCGTTCCGGGGCAAGAGCCGGGTGCAGCAGCACCAGATGGTCTACCAGGCCCTACAGGGCCGCATGGGGGGTGAATTGCACGCGCTGGCGCTGCAAACCTCCGCCCCCGATGCTTGAGGAGGAGAGAGACGAGATGAACGACGCAACGGTGCACGAACGCATTCGCCACGACATCGACGAGAACGAGGTCGTGCTCTACATGAAGGGAACGCCGGTGTTTCCGCAGTGCGGCTTCTCCGCCACGGTGGTCGGCGTGCTGAGCCACCTCGGCATCAAGTTCAAGGGCATCGACGTCCTCCAGGACCCGGGCCTGCGCCAGGGCGTGAAGGAATACTCCAGCTGGCCGACCGTGCCGCAGCTTTACGTCAAGGGCGAGTTCGTCGGCGGCTGCGACATCGTGCGCGAGATGTTCGAGACGGGCGAGCTGCAGCAAATGTTCCAGGAGAAGGCGGTCGCAACGGCGGACGCCTGAGCATGACCGCGAACCGCGATGTGGGCGTGATCGAGGATTATCACGCCCACGTCTACTTCGACGCGGAAAGCCGGGAAGCCGCCTGGGCGCTGCGCGAGCGAATCGAGGCCGCCTTCGACATCCAGATGGGCCGCTTTCACGAAAAGACCGTCGGGCCGCATCCGCGTTGGAGCTACCAGGTGCTGTTCCGAACCGATCAGTTCACCGCGTTCGTGCCCTGGTTGATGTTGAACCGCGGCGACCTCACGGTCTTCCTGCATCCCAACACCGAAGACGACCTGGCCGACCATCGCGACAATCCGATCTGGATGGGCGAATGCCTGGCGGGTGAGCTGAAGCTGGAAATCTTCGATCGTTGAGAGTGATCCCGCGCCAACCTACCCACCGACCGACAGGAACGCGCGGGGGTCGGCGAATAGCTCGCGGACTTCCGAGATCTTGAACGGCTTGGCGAGAACACCGTCGAAGCCCGCCGCGTCGTATTGTCGGCGGTTGTGGGCCATCGCGTTGCCGGTCACCGCGATCACTGGGATCTGCGCGGTTTCGGGTGCCTTTCGCAGCGCGGTGCGGGCCTCGATGCCATTGATGCCCGGCAGGTTGATATCCAACAGGATCAGGTCCGGCCGGCGCTCGCGCGCCAGGACCAGGCCGAGTTCGGCCGTATGGGCCGAGATCAACTCGACCCCCGCTGCCCGCTCGGCGATCCGGCCCATCAATTCCAACAGGTCCGGATTGTCCTCGACATAGAGCACGAGCCGGGGGCCGGTCGGCGCCGTCGGTATCACCGTCGGGGGTGCCTCGGCCTCGGCCGCGATGGTCTCGGCTGCTGGCAGGGTGACGTGGAAGCGCGTGCCCTGGCCCGGGGTGGACTCGAAGTCGATGCGCCCGCCCATCAGTTCCACGAGTTGTTTGGTGAGCGAAAGGCCGATGCCCGCGCCCTCGATGGCCGAGGCTTCCATGCCGAGGCGGTCGAAGGGTTGGAAGATCCGACCCCGCGCCGCGTCCGCGATACCGGGGCCGGTGTCGGCGACGGTGAAGCGCGATCCGCCGTCCGCTTCCCGTGCGTGCGAGAACACGACGTCACCGCCCGGTTTGTTGTACTTCACCGCATTCGAGACGAGGTTCAACAGTACCTGGCGCAGCCGGGTCTCGTCGGCGCGGAGGTTCGGCAGGGGCGCGCCTGCCGTGTCGTCGCGGACCTGGATGGCGCGGCTGCGTGCCATGGCGCGGGCGACGTCGAGCGCGTGGTCGACGGCGGCGCGCGGGCTGACCGGGGCGATGTCCAGGGGCAGGTCGCCCTGCTCGATCTGTTCCAGGTCCAGCACCTTGTTGATCAGATCCAACAGATGGTCGCCGCTGCGCAGGATCCGCGTGATCTGGTCGCGCTGGGTCGAGCCGAGGGGAAAATCCGCGTCGGACTCCAAAAGCTGGGCGAAGCCGAGAATGGCGTGCAGCGGCGTGCGCAGCTCGTGGCTCATCGAGGACAGGAACTCCGATTTGGCCCGGCTGGCGCTTTCCGCCCGGGCCTTGGCTTCCTGCAAGGAGTGTTCCGTCGCCTTCAGCTCGGAGACGTCGGTCCACAGGCCGATGGAGGCGATTTTGTTGCCGTCGTCGTCCAGCACGGGCGTCGCGTTGTTGATGCAAGGGATCGACGTGCCGTCGGAGCGCAGCAGCGAGACTTCATAGTGACCAAGGGCCCCCGCCCGGCGTGCCGCGATCTCGCGTTCGAAGACCGCCTTGTTGGCGGCATCGACGAACTCGAAGATCGACCGGCCGAGGATCGCCTCGCGCGGACGGTCGAGGATGGCGCACATCGCCGGATTGACGTCGATCGTGTTGGTTTCGTTGTCGATAAACCAGAAGCCTTCCCGGGTCGTCGCCAACAGGCGTTCGAGAATTCGTGCGTCCCAGCCTCCAAACTCGTCCGACATTACGTTTGCTCTTCCCAAAGGCGGCCGGAGCCTAAGACGTGAAGTGTTGCCGCATGGTAAATGATCCGAGCACCATGCCGCCACCCATGCCGGGCCTGCGAGGTCGAGGATGAACAGCAAGGGACCCGAAGCCGACGACCGGGTCGAGAGCGCGGTCATGCTGGCGCGCGGCGTCGCCCGCCTGCTCGCCCGCATGGGCTATCAGAGCCTCGGCGAGTTCCGCCTGAAAAGCGGCCGGCGCGCCGACGTCGCTGGCCTCGACCGCAAGGGCCGGATCGTCATCGTCGAAATCAAGCGCTCGCTGGCGGATTTCCGCGCCGACCAGAAATGGCCCGAGTATCTCGACTATTGCGACAGCTTCTATTTCGCGACGCCCAAGGGTTTTCCCGACGGCGTGCTGCCCGAGGATCATGGGTTCATTCTGGCGGACCGCTTCGGTGCCGAGGTCGTTCGCCCCTCGGCCACGCTCCCCCGCCTGCATGCCAGCCGGCGCAAGGAGGTCACCTTGCGTTTCGCCCTCGGCGCCGCGGGCCGGCTACGCGGCCTGCTCGATCCCTGAGGCCGTCGCACGCATTTGCTTGACCGGAGCGATGGCCCACCCCATGGTCGGGGAAACCGTCAGACCAGGGAGGCCCACATGTCCGACACCATCTTCCATCGCACGTTGCTGCCGCTCGGCATCGCCGCCGCACTCGCCCTCGCGGCGGGCCCGGTACGGGCCGAGACCGAGCTTACCGTCTACACCGCCGTCGAGGCCGAGGATCTCAAACGCTACGCCGCGGCCTTCAACGAGGACCATCCGGACATCAAGATCCGCTGGGTTCGCGACTCGACCGGGATCGTCACCAACAAGCTGCTGGCGGAGAAGGACAACCCGCAGGCCGACGTGGTCTGGGGCCTGGCCGCAACCAGCCTGATGATCATGAAGAACGAAGGCATGCTGGAGGCCTACAAGCCGAAGGGCATCGAGAAGCTGAACGCCAGCTTCCGCGACAAGGAGGATCCGCCGTTCTGGACCGGCATGGACGCCTGGGTCGCCGCCGTCTGCTACAACACCGTCGAGGGCAAGAAGCACGGCCTGCCCGTGCCGGCGAGCTGGAAGGACCTGACCAAGCCGGTCTACCAGGGCCATCTCGCCATGCCGAACCCGGGCTCGTCCGGCACTGGCTTCCTCGACGTTTCGAGTTGGCTGCAGATGTTCGGCGAAGCGGGCGGCTGGCCTTCATGGACGGGCTGCACAAGAACATCCACCACTACACCCATTCCGGTTCCAAGCCCTGCAAGCAGGCAGCCGCCGGCGAGATCCCGATCGGCATTTCCTTCGCCTTCCGCGGCGCCAAGTCCAAGGCCAAGGGCGCGCCGCTGGAAATCGTGATCCCCTCCGAGGGCATCGGTTGGGATATGGAGGCGACCGCGATCATCGCCGGCACCGAGAAGCTCGATGCGGCCAAGACCCTGGTCGACTGGTCGATCACCGAGAAGGCGAACAAGCTCTATAACCAGGGTTATGCCGTCATCGCCATCACGAAACTGGCCAAGCCGGTGAAGCACTTCCCCGCCGGCATCACCGAGGCGATGATCGACAACGACTTCGAATGGGCCGCGACGAACAAGGCCAAGATCATCGCCGATTGGACCAAGCGGTACGACTCGAAGTCCGAGCCGAAGAAGTAGCAGCGGACCGGCCGCCGCGCGGGTCCCTCCCGGCCTCCGCCGGGCGGGGTCCCGACGCGGCGGGCCCGCCTGCCATGACCGCGGTTCACGACGACAGCGCGCCCGGCGCGCGGCCTCATCTGACGATCACCGACCTGTCGAAATCGTTCGGCCGCTTCGTCGCGCTTTCCGGGATCTCGTTCGACATCGCCGAGGGCGAGTTCGTCTGCTTCCTCGGGCCGTCGGGCTGCGGCAAGACGACGCTGCTGCGCGCCATCGCCGGCCTGGAGGTCCAGTCCAGCGGGCGCATCGAACTCGCGGGCCGCGATATCTCCCGCCTGCCACCGGCGGAGCGGGACTTCGGCATCGTCTTCCAGTCCTACGCCCTGTTTCCCAACCTGACCGTGGTGCGCAACATCGCCTACGGCCTGGAGAACCGGAAACTAGCAGCCTGTCGGACTCGGGCATGCAAGGATTGGTAAGATTGGCTTGGCGGGCGTCGATGTCATGGATTTACCCCCATGAAGTTGCGAACGCGGGTTGGCCCGCCCGTTCAGGCGTGGCTGAGGACGAACATCCGCTTGATGTTCCAGGAGAGCGTGGCCAAGGTCCATTCCCCCTTCGCCTTGTCGAGGCCGCGCAGGCTGAACTGACGCAAGCCCATCACCGATTTGATGATGCCGAACACCGGCTCCGGCGTCTGCTTGCGAAGCGCGTAGAGCGCCCGGCCCTCGGGTGTGGCCAGGCGATGGCACATCGCCTCGAGCGGCGTCGGATCCTCGGGCGCTGGCGGCGCCTCGGCGAAGCGGTCCCGCCAGGAAAGATGGTGGTGCTCCCGGCCGAGCGCGATCAGCGGCGCGATCTCCGCTTCCCCGCAGGCCTCGACGTTGGCCTGGCTGAAGTAGCCGCTGTCCGCCAACAGGGTCTCGACCTCGCCAAGCCCGTCCGGCAGGCCGGCGAGTGCTTCGAGCGTCGGTTCGATCTGCTGCTTGTCGTTCGCCGCCTGCACCACGTCGGCGCTGACCACCAGCAGGCTGCCGGCGGCCACCGCAGCCTGGGCGTTGTAGCACTGCTCGAAGCCGCCGCCGGCCACCGGCATGATGCGCGAGTCCGGGTCCGTCAGGTTGACCTGGTCCTTCGCCCGTGGCCCCGGCTCCGGCGGCTTCGGTGGCCGCCCGCCCGGCTTGCGGCCGGTCCGCGTTTCCTTCGCCTCGCGGGCTGCCAGCTTCTCTTCGTACTCCGCCTGCTCCCGCGCATGACGCTCGGCCGCCCGCGCCTCGATCTCCGCCTTCGCCGCGGCGATCGCCGCCAGCCGGTCCTCGCGCCGTGCCAGCTCCTCCGGCACGCTCATGCCGTCGGGAACCTCGGACCGGTCCGCCGCTTCCGCCAACGCCATCAACTCCGCCACCTCGGCCCGCAGCCGGGCTTCGATCTCGCCCGCACGCTGCCACGACAGGGCGCTGTGCCGGCTCGCGTCGGCATGGATCTTCGTCCCGTCCAGCGCCACCGTGCCCAGTTGCAGCATGCCGGCCTGCCGCGCCAGCAGCAGAACCTGCACGAACAGCCCCTCGATCAGCGGCAGGAAGCGACGGCGGAACGTGGCGATCGTGTCGTGGTCGGGGTGGTCGTTTGCCGCGATGAAGCGGAAGGCCACCGAATCATAGCTCGCCCGCTCCAGCTTCCGGCTGGAATGCACCCCCGTCGCGTAGCCGTAGATCAGCAGGCCCAGCAGGACGCTCGGGTGATGCGCCGCCGAGCCCGAACCACGATAGGCCTTCACGAACGCAGAGAGATCCAGCTGCTCCAGCACATCGACCACGAAGCGCGCCAGATGACGATCAGGCAGCCATTCGTCCACCGAAGGCGGCAGAAGATAGCTGGTCTCCCGGTCAACCTGTCGAAAGTTGCTCATCACAAAATCACCGCGCAGGAGAGAATCAGACCGTGACAGTGAATCTCATCTCGAAACTCGGCTCAAGTCCGACAGGCTGCTAGGCCGCGGCGCCGTCGCGGCCCGGGTCGACGAACTGCTCGCCCTGGTCGGACTCGGTGATCAGGGCGGCAAGTATCCAGCGCAGCTGTCCGGCGGCCAGCAGCAGCGCGTGGCGCTCGCCCGCGCCATCGCCACGTCGCCCGGCCTGTTGTTGCTGGACGAGCCGCTCTCGGCGCTCGACGCCAAGGTCCGCGCCCGCCTGCGTCATGAAATCAAGGAGTTGCAGCGCACGCTCGGTGTCACCACCGTCATGGTGACCCATGACCAGGAAGAGGCGTTGACCATGGCCGACCGGATCGTGGTGATGAACGCCGGCGTGATCGACCAGATCGGCACGCCGCACGAAATCTATCTGCACCCGGCGACGCCCTTCGTCGCCGATTTCATCGGCTCGATGAACTTCCTCGACGCCATCGTGGCCGACTCCGGGCGGGCCCGGATCGGCGACGCAGACCTCGCCGCCGACCTCGAAGGCCACGCCGTCGGGGGCGCCGTCGTCCTGGCCCTTCGCCCGGAAGAGGTTCGCATCGCCGCCGACGGGGTGAACGGTTTCGAGGCGGCGGTGATCGGCGTCGAGTTCCTGGGCGCCTTCGTGCGCGCCGAACTGCGCATCGCCGCGCTCGGCGACCAGACGCTGCATGCCGACATCGCCGTCGAACAAAGCGGGCGGCAGGGCATCGAGGCCGGCCAACATCTCGCGATCGCCTTGCCGCGCGAGCATCTGCGCGCCTTCACGACGAGACCCGGCGATGGCTGAGGCGACGGCCGTCGCGCGTGGCGGGGTTCGGCTGAAGCTGTCGCGCGACGATTGGATCATGCGTGCCTTCATGGGCGTCATCGGGCTCTACCTGCTCGTCGCCCTGGCCTTCCCGCTCTATGCGATGCTGTCGAAATCGCTGCAGACCTATCATTTCGACCTGACCGACATCGAGATCGAGGCCGACGACGGCGCGGGCTGGATGTCCAAGGGCGGCGTGCGCGAGCTGGCGATCGCCAAGGGCAAACTCGATCCCGAGGATGGCGCCATCACCGCCAATCACCGGCTGAGTGCCGCTTCCGTCATGCCGGGCTTTTCGTTCCGCGCGACCACCCGTTACCGGGTTCGCAACGCGGCGCCCGGCGGGGCCGGCTTCATCGCCAAGGGCCGAATCATCGAGGATCTCGAATGGCGCGAGTTCACGAGCCGCGAGCTGCGCCGCGTCCTTTTGCGCCCGGTCCGATCGACTGGGTTCGGTAACTTCGAGACCTATTTCTCGACGCCGGCGCTGTTCCGCTCCATCCAGAACAGCATCACCGTCGCGGCGATCAGCACGCTCATCACCGTGACCTTGGCGTTCCTCTTCGCCTACGCCCTGGTGCGCAGCTGTATGCCGTTCAAGGCCGGCTTCCGCGCCATCGCCATGGTGCCGATCCTGGTGCCGTCCCTGCTGCCGGGTATCGCGCTGGTCTACCTCTTCGGCAAGCAGGGGATGATCACCGGCCTGCTGCTCGGCAACGATATCTACGGGCCGATCGGCATCGTCATCTCCGAGGTCTTCTATACCTTTCCCCACGCGCTGATCATCATCACCACGGCGCTGTCCATCGCCGACGCCCGGCTCTACGAGGCCGCGACCGTGCTCGGCACCGGCAAGCCGCGGATCTTCCTCACCGTTACCCTGCCGGGCGCCCGCTACGGCCTGATCTCGGCCGCCTTCGTCGTCTTCACCCTGGTCATCACCGATTTCGGCGCGCCCAAGGTTATCGGCGGGCAGTACAACGTGCTGGCGGTCGATATCTACAAGCAGGTCGTCGGGCAGCAGAACTTCCAGATGGGCGCGGTGGTCAGCGTCATTCTGCTGGTGCCGGCGATCGCTGCCTTCACCGTCGACCGCATCGTGCAACGCCGCCAGGTCGCCCTGCTATCGGCCCGGGCCGTCGCCTACGAGCCGCGCCCCAGCCGGCGCTTCGATGCGAGCATGGCGCTCTATTGCGCGGCGATCTCGGTCTTCATCCTCGGCATGCTGGCCGTCTGCCAGTTTGCTGCGCTGATCAAGTTCTGGCCCTACGACCTTTCCCTCGGTTTCACCAACTACGACTTCGACGTGATGGACGGCGGCGGTTGGGAGAGTTTCTGGAACTCGATCCGGATGGCGCTCTACACGGCCGTGTTCGGCACGGTCATGGTCTTCACCGGGGCTTACATGATCGAGAAGGGCCGCGGCTTTCGGGCCGGGCGGGGGCTCTTCCAGCTGCTGGCGATGATGCCGATGGCGGTGCCGGGCCTGGTTCTGGGCCTCGCCTACATCTTCTTCTTCAACGATCCCGACAACCCGCTGAACTTCATCTACGGGACGATGGGGATCCTGGTGATCTGCACCATCACCCATTTCTACACCGTCGCGCATCTGACCGCGCTGACGGCGTTGAAGCAGATGGACATCGAGTTCGAGTATGTCTCGCAATCCTTGAAGCAACCCTTCCACAAGATGCTCACGCGGGTCACGGTGCCGGTCTGCCTGCCGGCGATCCTCGATATTTCGATCTATCTTTTCGTCAACGCGATGACGACGGTCTCGGCCGTGGTCTTTCTCTATTCACCCGATACGACGCTCGCCTCGGTCGCCGTGCTCAACATGGACGATGCCGGCGACATCGCGCCGGCGGCGGCCATGGGCATGGTCATCTTCTACACCAACGCCCTCGTCCGTCTGGCGCATGGCTTCCTCTCGCGCCATGTGCTGATCCGCACCCAGTCCTGGCGACAGCGACAGGTGGATTGACCGCGCGGCGGCGATCCCGATTGTGAAGATCTACTGCGCGCCCGCGCGGCGAAGTGTACTGACGATGGCGTTGCGGCGGCGGTCGCGAGCGTGGTCCATGGCGGTGCGGCCGGTGTAGTCCGTCAAACTCAGATCGGCACCGGCGCGCAGCAGGCGGCGGACCAGGTTCAAGCGGCCTTCCACCACGGCGCGCATCATCGGCGTTTCGCCGTCGCCGTTCTCCACGTCGACGGCGGCGCCCGCGTCCAGCAGGAGGTCGGCGATCTCGTCGTAACCGCGCTCCGCCGCGTAGTGCAGGGCGGTATTGCCGCGTTTGTCGTCGAGGGTGACGGAGGCTTTCTCGGCCAGCAGGATTTCCACGATCTCCAGATCGTCGCGCAGCGTAGCGAGGACCAGGGCGCTGCGCTTCTGCTTGTCCCGGCTGTTGACGTTGGCGTGATTGAGGATACGGGTGCGCACCAGCTTCACGTCGCCCTGCGCCACCGCCTCCAGGAAGGTGACTTCACGAACGGCGGTGCCGATGCCGTCGCTCGAGTCCTGGGCCCGGGCGGGCGCGACGGCCGCGACCAGGGCGAAAATGGCGATCAGGACCGCGCGCATGATCGATCGTCTCCCTCTCAATGCCCCACGCATCCTGATGTAGCGTGCCGGCGGCTTCGGAACAAGGTTTCGCGAGGGCGCTGTCATGGCGCTGGCGAAGCCGGCCGGGCTTCACTACAAAGGAGACCAGGAGGCCACCATGGACGCGCGCCGCATCTCCCTCGCCATTGCCCTGCTCGCCGTCGTCGTCGCGACTACGATCAGCGCCTATTCCTTCATTGCCCGCGACGAAAACGGCGTCGCGGCGATCGGCGGCGACTTCCTCCTGACCGATCATACGGGACGTGAAGTGCGAACCCGGGATTTTGCCGGCCGCCATATGCTGGTCTACTTCGGCTACACCTTCTGCCCCGATATCTGCCCGACCGAGCTGCAGAGCATGAGCCTGGCGCTGGATGCACTCGGCGACGAGGCCCGGGCGGTCCGCCCGGTTTTCATCACCATCGATCCGAAGCGCGACACCGTGCCGGTCCTCGATACCTACCGCCGCCACTTCCATCCCGATCTGGTCGCCCTCACCGGATCCGGCGAACGGATCAATGCCGCCGCCAAGGCCTACCGCGTCTATTTCGCCAAGGGGGTGGACGACGGCAGCGGCGATTATCTGATGGAACACAGCTCCATCGTCTTTCTGATGGGCCCGGACGGGCGCTACATCCGCCATTTCGGCGCGAATACCCCACCCGAGGTCATGGCCGCGGGAATCCGCGACGTTCTCTAATCCGCTTCGAACACGAGGCAGGTGGTGCTGGCATGGGCCAGCAGCCTGTCGTCGGGATCGAACAGGTGCGCTTCGGCGGTGGCGGTTTGCCGGCCGGCGTGGCGAATTTCGGCGATGGCCGCCAGTTCGCCCGTGTCGAAGCGGACGGCACGGACGTAATTCACCTTGATTTCCAATGTCGTATAGAGACGGCCCGCGGGCAGCATCGAATGCACCACGCTGCCGAGTGCGGCATCGAGGATCGAGGCGGTCCAGCCGCCCTGGACGGAACCGACGGCGTTGGCATGGTCTTCGCCCGGCGTCCCGCGATAGACCACCCGGCCGCGGCGCACCTCGGTCAGGCGAAAGCGGTTGACCACGGTGATGGGCGGTGGCGGCAGCTGGCCGTCGCGTTCCGCCTCCAGATAGGCGAGGCCGTCGAGTTTGCCGAGACGATCCCAGGCGGGACGCGGATCCCGCCAGCCATAGGCACGCCGGCGCGAGGGCGCGTCGCTCACGGGGTTTCGGGGATCGTGTGGGCGTGGTCGACCGGTCCATGGCCGGCGCCGAAGCCGGGTGCGGACAGGATCGCCCGGTGGACATAGTCGCCGGCGCGGCCGACCGCGCTCGCCATGTCGAGGCCCTGGGCCAGGCCGCAGGCGATCGCCGAGGCCAGCGTGCAGCCGGTGCCGTGGGTGTTGCGGGTTTCGATCCGCTCGCTCTCGAAGCGGGTAACGCCATCGGCGGTGATCAACAGGTTGGCGAGACGGTCGCCGGTCATGTGCCCGCCCTTCATCAACACCGCCGCCGGCCCCCGGGCCCGGAGCGCCTGGCCGACGTCGACCATGTCCGCCTCGTCGCGGATCGTGGCACCCGCCAGGATCTCCGCCTCCGGCACGTTCGGCGTCAGCAGGCGGGCCTTGGGCAGCAGACGGCGGGCCAGCACCTCCATGGTGTCTTCGTTCAGCAGCCGGGCGCCGCCCTTGGCGACCATCACCGGATCCATGACCAGGGACAGTCCCTCGCCCTCCGCCTCCAGGGCGTCGGCGACGACATCCAGGATTTCGACGCGATGCAGCATCCCGGTCTTCAGGCAATCGGCGCCGATATCGGCCAGTACCACTTGGATCTGCTTGCGGACGAAGTCGGGGGGAATTTCGTGGATGGCATGGACGTCGCGGGTGTCCTGGGCGGTGAGCGCGGTGATCGCCGTCGCGGCGTAACCACGAAGCGCCGTCACCGCCTTGATGTCCGCCTGGATGCCGGCGCCACCGCCGGAATCACTGCCCGCGACGATCAGCACACGGCCTTTCAACGGGCAGCCTCCAGCATGGCGACCTGTTCGATGAGACCCGCCAGTTCCTCGACGATGTTGACGACCTCGTCCTCGTCCTCGCCTTCGCCCATGACGCGGATCAGCGGCTCGGTGCCGGAGGGACGGATGACCAGCCGACCCCGCGCACCGAGCGCCTTCTGGCAGCTGGTGATGGCGCGCTGCACGCCCGCATCCTCCAGGGGAGAGCGGCCGGCATAGCGGACGTTCTTCAAGATCTGCGGCATCAACTCGAAGCGGGCGCAGACCTCGCTCATCGGGCGGTCCATGTCGACCATCAATGCCAGGACCTGCAGGGCCGCTACCAGGCCGTCGCCGGTCGTGCCGAAGTCCGACAACACGATGTGACCCGACTGTTCGCCGCCGAGGTTGAGATCGTGCCGGCGCATGTACTCGACCACATAGCGGTCGCCGACCTGGGTGCGGTGCAGGTGCAGCCCCCGGCCCTCGAGGTGCTTTTCGAGGCCGAGGTTCGACATCACCGTCGCGACCACGCCGTCGCCGCGCAAACGCTCGGCGTCCTGCCAACGCTCGGCGATGGCGGCCATGACCTGGTCGCCGTCGATGACCTGGCCGTGTTCGTCCACCAGGATCACGCGGTCGGCGTCGCCGTCCAGCGCGATACCGACGTCGGCCCCGTGGGTCACCACCTGGGCGCGGAGAACCTCGGGATCGGTCGATCCGCTCTTATGGTTGATGTTGCGCCCGTTGGGCGTCACCGCGACCGGGATCACTTCGGCCTCGAGCTCCCACAGCACCGTCGGGGCCACCTTGTAGGCGGCGCCGTTGGCGCAGTCGACGACGACCTTCAAGCCGTCGAGCCGTCGATTGGAGGGAAAGCTGCGCTTGACGAATTCGGTATAGCGCCCCATGGCATCGTCCAGGCGGCGGACCTGGCCGACGGCCTCCGGCGGTACCGCCGGTGCCTGGTCGGCCTGCTGGATGCCCCGCTCGATCTCCAACTCGATCACGTCGGAAAGTTTGTAGCCATCCGGGCCGAACAGCTTGATGCCGTTGTCCTGGTAGGGGTTGTGCGAGGCGGACAGCATGACGCCGAGATCGGCGCGCAGACTTTGCGTCAACATGGCCACCGCCGGCGTCGGCATCGGGCCGAGCAGGAAGACATCCATGCCGACGGCCGCGAAGCCGGACGTCATCGCCGCCTCCAGCATATAACCGGACAGGCGGGTGTCCTTGCCGATGACCACACGATGGCGATGGGCCCCGCGGGTGAAATGGCGACCGGCGGCCATGCCGACGGCCAGCGCCACCTCCACCGTCATGGGGAAGCTGTTGGTCCGGCCACGGATGCCGTCCGTGCCGAAGTATTTACGTTGCATGGGTTTAAGCGGCCTTTAAGTGTCTGCCTCCCAAGGAAAAATCTATCACCGGGGTGGATTTACGGCAATACCTAAGCCTAGCCCGCATTTCTCACACCCTCCATGGCCTCAGTCGACCTGGGCCGAGTCGATTCGGCGAGGTGCGGGCCCGAAATCGTAGCGGGGCTACGTCGAGGGACCGCGCCTCGCCGAGCGGGCCGGCCCAGGTCGACCCTTCGGGCGGCGCTGTCGACCCGACAGGGGGCGTCGCACTGCTTGTACGATGAACCACATCGAACGGCGCAGTGCTCCTTCCCTGTCGGGCCGACAGCGCCGCTGAGGCCGTGGAGGGTGTGAGAAATGCGGGCTAGCCGTCGTGAGTTTGGATAGCATGCCAGATCGCCGCGGCCTGGTGGGTTTCCGCCACGTCGTGCACACGCAAGACGCGCGCGCCCTGGTCGAGCGCCGCGAGCGCCGCGGCGATCGATCCGCCGAGCCGTCGGTCCGCCGGGGCGTCGCGGTGCAGGGCGGCGATGAAGCGCTTGCGCGAGAGGCCGGCGACCAGCGGCCGGCCGAGACAGAGCAACAGGGTCAGCCGCGCAAGCAGGGCGATATTATGCGCCCCGGTCTTGGCGAAGCCGAAACCGGGGTCGAGGATGATGCGGTCCTCGGCGACGCCGCCGGCCGTCGCGACGGCGACGCGGTCGGCCAGTTCCCGAGTGACGTCGACCGCGACGTCGTCATAACGGGCCAGCGCGGCCATGGTTTCCGGCGTGCCGCGCGAGTGCATGGCGATGACCGGCACGCCGGCCTGGGCGACGACGTCGATCGCCGCCGCGTCATGGCTGAGCGCCGTGACGTCGTTGACGATGGCGGCGCCGGCGGCGAGCGCCCGGCGCATCACCTCGGCCCGTCGGGTGTCGATGGACAGCGGCCGGCCGAGATCCGCCAGCCCCTCGATCACCGGCAGGACCCGGTCCAGTTCGGCGGCGGTGGACGTCGGCGCGGCGCCGGGACGGGTCGATTCCCCGCCGATATCGACGATGTCCGCGCCGGCCGAAACCAGGGCACGGGCATGCTCGATCGCCCGCTCCGCGGCGACGAAGCGCCCGCCGTCGGAAAAGCTGTCCGGCGTGACGTTGACCACGCCCATGATCAGGGGGACGGCACCGGCGAAAATCGGATGTGGTGGCGGCGGCGTTTCGGTCAGTCGGCGACGCAACGTCTCGGCCCATGCCGCCCCGTCGGCCCGCGCGATCGTCTCCAGGGCGTCGTCGAAGGGCAGAACGGGGGCCGTCGTCGCGGGTCCACCGACCAACTCGACATCGCGGAACCGCAGGGGGCTGCCGGCCAGAGGATAGGTCGACGTGCCGGCATCGCGCGCTGTCAGCGGCAGGGCGCGCGCCAACAGGGGGATCGCCGCCGACATGGCGGTTCCGCCTCAGGTCTCCGGTTGTGGCTCCGGCGAGATCGGGCCCGGACCCTCGCGACCGTCGGTCTTGCGACCGGTCGTCGGCACCGAAGTTGCCTGCCCCGCATCCTCGGCCGGGCCGCCGTCGACATCATCGCGCTGGATCGATTCACCGCGCAGGATCGCCAGCATGTCCTCGCCGCTCAGCGTTTCGTATTCCAGCAAGGCGTTGGCGACGGCATGCAGGTCGTCGAGATGTTCGCTCAGCACGTCGCGGGCCTGATCCTCGGCCTTTGAGATGATGCTGCGGATTTCCTCGTCGATCAGATTGGCCGTTGCGCCGGAAATGTTTTTGCGTTGCGCGACGGAATGGCCAAGGAAGATCTCCTCCTCGTCCGAGGAATAGCGCAGCGGGCCGAGTTTGTCGCTCATGCCGTATTCGGTGACCATGGCCCGGGCCCAGCGGGTCGCCTGCTGAATATCGGCCCCGGCGCCGGTGGTGACGTTCTCGTCGCCGAAGATCAGCTGTTCCGCCACCCGGCCGCCATAGGTCATGGCCAGGCGCGCCTCGATCTCCGTCTTGCGGTACGACAGGCGGTCGCGTTCCGGCAGGTTCATGGTGACGCCCAACGCACGACCGCGCGGAATGATGGTCACCTTGTGCAGGGGATCGTTCCCCGGCACATAGTGTGAGACCAGGGCATGCCCCGCCTCGTGATAGGCGGTCAGCTTTTTCTCGTCCTCGGTCATCACCATCGAGCGGCGCTCCGCCCCCATCATGACCTTGTCCTTGGCCGACTCGAACTCGGCCATGGTGACGACGCGCTTGTTCTTGCGGGCCGACAGCAGGGCGGCCTCGTTCACCAGGTTGGCGAGGTCGGCACCGGAAAAGCCCGGCGTGCCCCGTGCGATCACCCGCGCATCGACGTCCGGCGCGAGCGGGACCTTGCGCATGTGGACCTGCAGGATCTTCTCGCGGCCCAGAATATCCGGGTTCGGCACCACGACCTGGCGGTCGAAGCGGCCGGGCCGCAGCAGGGCCGGGTCCAGCACGTCCGGCCGGTTGGTCGCGGCGATCAGGATGACGCCCTCGTTGGTCTCGAAGCCGTCCATCTCGACCAGCAGCTGGTTCAGGGTCTGCTCGCGCTCGTCGTTGCCGCCGCCGAGGCCGGCGCCCCGGTGCCGACCGACCGCGTCGATTTCGTCGATGAAGATGATGCAGGGCGCGTTCTTCTTCGCCTGCTCGAACATGTCGCGCACGCGGCTGGCGCCGACGCCGACGAACATCTCGACGAAGTCCGAGCCGGAAATCGTGAAGAAAGGCACGTTCGCCTCGCCGGCGATGGCGCGGGCCAGCAGGGTCTTGCCGGTGCCGGGCGGGCCGACCAGCAGGGCGCCCTTGGGAATGCGGCCGCCCAGGCGTTGGAATTTCTGCGGGTCTTTCAGGAACTCGACGATTTCCTCGAGTTCTTCCTTCGCCTCGTCGATGCCGGCGACGTCGTCGAAGGTGACCCGGCCGTGTCGTTCGGTCAGCAGGCGGGCCTTGGACTTGCCGAAGCCCATGGCCTTGCCGCCGCCCGACTGCATCTGGCGCATGAAGAAGATCCAGACGCCGATCAGCAGCAGCATCGGGAACCAGTTCAGCAGAATGGCGAACAGCGGCGGGGTGCCGTCCTCCGCCGCCGCGGCATTGATCTTGACGCCGCGCTCGCGCAGCTTGCCGATCAGTTCCGGGTCGTCCGGGGCATAGGTCGTGAACGACTTGCCGTTGATATACTTGCCGGAAATCTCGTTGCCCTGGATCGTGACCTCGTTCACCTGGCCGGAATCGACGTCGGCGATGAAGTCCGAGTAGGCCCGTTCACTGCCGGCGCTTTGGCCCTTGTCCTGGTTGAACATGTTCACCAGTGCCAGCAGAAGCAGCACGATGATGACCCAGAGGGCGATGTTTCGTCCGAAATTGTTCACGTTTCCAGTCCCGTAGCGGGCCATTCCGTGGGCGCCGCAGGCTCCATACATAATAGCATCATCGGGGGAGGCAACTCCAAACTCCTTAACACCCGGTGACTAGGTTCAGATAGATGTGAGACGCGCCTCTGGCGGCAGAGGCGGGGATCTCCGAAGCTGTGAGTTGCGAGACCAACAGCTTGAAGGAGATCCCCATGCAGGTTTTTGGCCTGCCCCGACATGTTATCAGGGGTTGGAGGACGGCGTCGCGTCTGAACGCGGAGCCCGACACTAAATGCGTAGCGTTCAGACGCGACGCCGTCCGGCGTTGGCATCGGGCCCGGCGTGACGGCTTGACGGCCGAGGCGGCGGCCCAGGCGGTGGGCGTGCCGCGTAGCACGCTCTATCGCTGGGACGAGCGGTTGGAGCCGCGCTCGCGCGCGCCTCGCCGCCGTCGTCGCCGAGAGTGGTCGAGTGCGGTGCTGCGTCGGCTTGAACGGCTGCGCCGCGACTTCCCGATGTGGGGCAAGGCCAAGCTCGGACCGCTGCTGCGCCGAGAGGGCTTCACCTTGTCGGACAGCACCGTTGGTCGCATGCTCGCCCATCTGGTCGCGCGCGGCGTCGTTGTGCCGGTGCCCGTGGCGCGACGACGCGCCAAGGGCAAGAGAGCCAAGCGCCCACACGCCAAGCGTTTGCCGAAGGGGATGAAGGCAACGGCCCCCGGCGATCTGGTCCAGCTCGACACCTTGAGCATCACGCCGGCCGGCGAGCGCACGGTCAAGCAGTTCACCGCCTACGATCCCGTCAGCCGCTTCACCTGTGCCAAGGCCTTCCGCAGAGCGACCGCCAGGAACGCCGAGAGCTTCCTCGACAAACTCGTGGCCGACCTGCCCTTCCCCGTGAAGGCCATCCAGGTCGACGGTGGATCCGAGTTCATGGCCGAGTTCGAGGCCGCCTGCGAGAGCCGAAAGATCCCCGTCTATGTCTTGCCGCCGAGGACGCCGCAGCTCAATGGCGGCGTCGAGCGAGCCAACGGCGCATGGCGCTACGAGTTCTACGCCTGCCATGACATCGAGGACCAGCTCGACAAACTAAACCCACAGATCGACAAGTTCGCCAACATCTACAACACCTTCAGGCCTCATGGAGCCTTGAAAGGCAAAACCCCCGAGGAGTACCTTCGACAGATCACAGCCAAGAAGACCTCGTCGTCTCATATGTAGTGAACCTGGACACCCGGTTGACCGGCATGTGAAGCGGCCTCTACCGTCCGCCGCGGGAATGCGGATCGGCAGGTGCAAAGGGGAATTCCGTGACGGAGATCGGGCTTGACGTGGTGGTCGTGGGCTGCGGCATCGCCGGGCTTTCTGCAGCGGTGACGGCGCTCGAACAGGGCGCCCGGGTGGCCGTTCTCGAACGCGCGCCGGAGGAGGACCGCGGCGGCAACACGCGCTGGACCGATGCCTTCATGCGCATGAAGAGCCCCGAGGCCGTCGCCGATGATTTCGAGGACCATTTCATGGCCAATGCGCCCCGCTACCTCGATCCCGACCTGGTGGCGGAGACCGCGCGCGACTATGACGGCTGGTCCGGCCTGGTGAAGTCGTTGAGTTTCACCGATCCCGAGTTGATCCATACCTTTGCCGAGGGTTGCCCGCCGACGCTCGAGTGGCTGTCCGGCTTCGGTATCCGTTTCGACGTGCTGCCGTCCTACCTGATCACCCAGTCGACGACGCGGATCGCACCGATCGGCGGCGGCCTCGCCCTGGTCGAGGCCCTGGCCGAAGCGGCGGTGTCCAAGGGCGCTGAGATCCACTATCGCACTACCGCGCGCGGGCTGATCCAGGACGACGACGGCGCGGTGAAGGGGGTCGAGGCGGTCGGGCCCGGCAACCGCCGTAGCCGTTTTATGGCCCCCGCCGTCGTTCTCGGCAGCGGCGGCTTCGAAGGCAATCCCGAGATGCTGGCCCATTACTTCGGGGAAAAGGCGCGCAATATCCGCCCCGTCAGCCGCGGCGGTTACTACAACCGGGGCGAAGGCATCCGCATGGCGCTCGATGTCGGCGCGGCGCCGGCGGGCGACTATGCGGACTTCCATGCCGAGCCGGTTGATCCCCGCTCGGGCCGGCACGAGCCGATCGTGCTGGCCTGGCCCTACGGTATCCTCGTCGACAGGAACGGCGAACGCTTCGTCGACGAGGCCTCGGACATGGTCGATGCGATCTATGAGAACGTCACCCGGGCGATCCTGCGCCGGCCCGAGGGCTTGGCCTTTTGCGTGCTCGACGCCGGTATCGACGACGTCGCGAACTGGCGGGTGTCCGTGCGCAGCGACCAGCCGCCTTTCGAGGCCGAAAGCCTGGCCGACCTCGCCGCGGCGGCCGGTATCGACGCCGACGGCCTCGCCGCCACGGTGGCCGTTTACAACGCGGCCTGCCCCACCGGCGACTTCCGCCCGCTGGAGAAAGACGGTCTCGCCACCCGGGCGCTGGCGCCGGCGAAATCCAACTGGGCCCGCCCGATCGAGCGGCCGCCGTTTCGTGCCTTCCCCATCATCGCCGCCAATTGTTTCACCTTCGGCGGTCTGAAGACCAATCCCAACGCGCAAGTCGTGAACATGGACGGCGAGGCTATACCCGGCCTCTACGCGGTGGGTGAGACCATGGGCCTCTATTACAACGTCTATACGGGCGCGACCTCGGTGCTTCGGGGTGCCGTCTTCGGCCGTATCGCCGGGCGCCATGCCGCCCGGCGCGGCAATTAGCAATCATGGCGGACATCCGCCGCATCGTCCTGGTCGGCGCCGGGCTGATCGGCGCCGGCTGGGCCGGGCGACTGATCGAAAACGGCCACGACGTCACCGTCGCCGATCCCGATGCCGGCGCCGAGCCGCGCCTGCGCGCGATGCTGGCGCAGGCGGAACGGGCCTGGGCCACGCTCGCCGGCGATATCGAACGGCCGCGCGGGACAGCACGCTTTACCACCGACATCGAGGCGGCCGTCGCCGAGGCCGATTTCGTGCAGGAAAACGCGCCGGAGCGAGAAGACCTGAAGTGCGAGCTGCTCGCGCGAATCAGCCGGGCCTGTCCGCCGGCGGCACTCATCGCCTCCTCGTCTTCGGGTCTGTTGCCGAGTCGTTTGCAGGCGGACTGCCGGGCCCCGGAGCGGGTCTTCATCGGCCATCCCTTCAATCCGGTCTACCTGTTGCCCCTGGTCGAGCTGGTCGGCGGTACGGCGACGGCGCCCGAGTGCCTGACCGCCGCCGCGGCCTTCTACGAGACCCTCGGCATGCATCCGCTGATCGTGCGCCGGGAGATCGAGGGCTACATCTCCGACCGCCTGCAGGAAGCGCTCTGGCGCGAGGCGCTGCACCTGGTGAACGACGGCATCGCCACGACGGAGGAGATCGACCGCGCCATCGTCTACGGTCCGGGCCTGCGCTGGTCCGCGATGGGAACCTGCCTGACCTTCCATCTGGCGGGCGGCGAGGCCGGCATGGCCCATATGCTGGCCCAGTTCGGTCCCGCCCTGAAGCTGCCGTGGACGAAACTGGCGGCGCCGGAGCTGACCGAGTCCCTGATCGATGCCATGGTCGAGCAATCGGAAGCCCAGGCCGGGGAGCTGGACATCGAGACGCTGGAGCGGCTGCGCGACGATTGCCTGATCGCGGTGATGCAGGCCCTGGCGACACGGGACTATGCAGCGGGTGCCACGTTGGCCCGGCACCTGGAAAGATTGCGCTGCCGCCTCGGATAAAGACTCCCCGCGCCGGCCCGGCCGTCCTATATTTCACGGGCCATGGCTCATACCTCGCTCGCTGAAAACCAACGCCGCTTCGAGTCCGCCTTGCAGGAGGCGGAGCAGACGCAATGGGTGCCGTTCCGGCCCGACCGGCCGGAAAAGGACGAGGGCGGGCGGCCGTTCGATCTCGTCTCCGAGTTCACCCCCCAGGGCGACCAGCCGCAAGCGATCGTCGAACTGGCCGAGGGCTTGAACCGGGGGGAGCGGGACCAGGTCCTGCTGGGCGTCACCGGTTCGGGCAAGACCTTCACCATGGCGCATGTGATCCAGCAGCTGCGCCGCCCCACCCTGGTGCTGGCGCCGAACAAGACGCTGGCCGCCCAGCTCTATGGCGAGATGGTGAGCTTCTTCCCCGAGAACGCGGTCGAGTATTTCGTTTCCTATTACGACTACTACCAACCCGAGGCCTATGTGCCGCGCACCGATACCTATGTCGAGAAAGAGGCCTCGGTGAACGAGCAGATCGACCGCATGCGCCACTCGGCGACGCGGGCGCTGCTGGAGCGTGACGACGTCGTCATCGTCGCCTCGGTGTCCTGCATCTACGGCATCGGCTCGGTCGAAACCTACAGCCAGATGACCGTCGACCTGGTGCGCGGCAAGCGCATGGACCGGCAGGAGCTGCTGCGCCGCTTCGTCGAGCTGCAGTACCGGCGCAACGACGCCGGGTTCGCCCGGGGCGCCTTCCGGGTGCGCGGCGACGTGGTGGAACTCTGGCCCGCCCATCTCGAGGATCGGGCCTGGCGGATCGAGCTGTTCGGCGACGAGATCGACGCCATCGTCGAATTCGATCCCCTGACCGGCCACCGCACCGACACGCTGGAGCGGGTCCGTGTCTATCCCAACAGCCACTATGTGACGCCGAAACCGACGCTTCGCCAGGCGGCGAAGAAGATCAAGGTGGAGCTGGCGGCGCAGCTGGAACGGTTCCGCGACCAGGGCCTGCTGCTGGAGGCGGAGCGGCTGGAACAGCGCACCATGTTGGACCTCGAGATGATGGAGGCGACCGGCTCCTGCCCCGGCATCGAGAACTACTCGCGCTATCTGACGGGACGCAATCCGGGCGATCCACCGCCGACACTGATCGAATACCTGCCCGAGAACGCCCTGCTGGTCGTCGACGAGAGCCACATCACCGTGCCGCAGATCGGCGGCATGTTCCGCGGCGACTTCCGCCGCAAGTGGACCCTCTCGGAATTCGGCTTCCGCCTGCCGTCCTGCATCGACAACCGGCCGCTGAAGTTCGCCGAGTGGGAGACCATGCGCCCGCAGACCGTCTTCGTCTCCGCCACCCCCGGTGGGTGGGAGCTCGAGCGGACCGGCGGCGTCTTCATCGAGCAGTTGATCCGGCCGACCGGCTTGATCGATCCGGTCTGCATCGTCCGTCCCGTGGAATACCAGGTCGACGACCTGATCGCGGAATGCCAGGCGGTGACGGCGGACGGCCACCGGGTGCTGGTGACGACGTTGACCAAGCGGATGGCGGAAGACCTGACGGAGTACCTGCACGAGGCGGGCCTGAAGGTGCGCTACCTGCACTCCGACATCGAAACGCTGGAGCGGATCGAGATCATGCGCGATCTCCGCCTCGGCGTGTTCGACATCCTGATCGGCATCAACCTGTTGCGCGAGGGCCTCGATATCCCGGAATGCGCGCTCGTCGCCATCCTGGACGCGGACAAGGAGGGTTACCTCCGTTCCGAGACCTCGCTGATCCAGACCATCGGCCGCGCCGCGCGCAACGTCGACGGGCGGGTCATCCTCTATGCCGACAAGATGACCAACAGCCTGACCCGGGCGCTGGCCGAGACCGAGCGGCGGCGCGAAAAGCAAAGCGCCTACAACGCGGCCAACGACATCACGCCGGAATCGATTCGCAAGAACATCTCCGACATCCTGCAAAGCGTCTACGAAAGCGATCACGTCACCGTCGACACCGGCGACGGGGACAAGGTCGAGCTGATCGGCCACAATCTGCGCGCCTATATCGAGGATCTGGAAAAGCGCATGCGCGAGGCCGCGGCCGAACTGGAGTTCGAGGAGGCGGCCCGCCTGCGCGACGAGATCAAGCGGCTGGAGCGGATGGAGCTCGCCCAGCTGGAAGGCGACACCGACGCGTTGCGCGAACCCCGACCGGGGGAGGCCCGGCGTGGCCGCCCGCCCGCCAAGGGCAAAGGCAAGGGTGGGGGCCGGGGCCGGGGTGGGCGGCGTGAACCGGCGAGCGGCGAGCGCGTCAATCGTAACAACCCGCCCGCCGTGCTGACGCCCGAGATGCTGGATGCGGCGCGCAGCCCACGTGGCCGGTCCTCCGCCGGCAAGCCCGGCACCCGCGCGCTTCGGCGCAAGCGTTAGGAGACACGCGATGACGAGCCATCCGATCCCCTTGCAGGGCCTCGATCACGTCGTGCTGCGGGTGCGGGACGTCGAGGCGATGATCGCCTTCTATTGCGACGTGGTCGGCTGCACGGTGACGCGGCGGCGCCCCGACATCGGCCTCTATCACCTGGCCGCCGGGCGGGCGATGATCGACCTGGTGCCGATCGACGGCCAGCTCGGCGCCAAGGGCGGGGCCGCGCCGGGCGTCGAAGGCCGCAACATGGATCACCTCTGCCTGCAGGTGGAGCCCTTCGACGAGGCGGCGATCAGCGCCCACCTGAAGGGGCGCGGCATCCCGCACGAGCCCTCGGCCACCCGCTTCGGGGCGCTGGGAGACGGTCCTTCGATCTACATCCAGGACCCCGAGGGCAACACCGTCGAGCTTAAAGGGCCGCCCGCGGGCTGACGGGCGATGGACGGCCTGCGGCAAAGCAAGTAATACCGTCGCGAACGGCGCCTCCGGGCCGATGGTCGTGTTGTCTCGGCCGTCGGCCTCCCCATATAGGTATGACGTCAGCGGACCCGATGCTTCGTGGGGGAGATGGTCCGGATGGCGCAAGCCGTCGGTACGGGGCGGCCTGAGTGGGGCATTGCATGCGGCCTGTCGTCATGATTCCGAGTCCCGGCCGATGACCTATCTCATGGTGGCCGGCGGTCTGGTGCTATTGCTGCTCGCGGGCGACGTCCTGGTCCGGGGCGCCGTCTCGATGGCGCAGTGCTGGGATGTCCCGCCGCTCGTCATCGGGCTTACCATCGTGGCGCTCGGCACCTCCGCGCCGGAACTGGTCGTCTGCCTCGACGCGGCGCTGACCGGCGCGCCGGAATTGGCGATCGGCAACGTCGTCGGCTCCAACATCGCCAACGTGCTGCTCGTTCTGGGATTGCCGGCGGCGATCTATCCCTTCACCGCCGACGGTGCGTCCGTGCGCCGCGATACTCTGTTGATGTTGGGCGCCAGCGGGCTGTTCGTCGTTTTCGCCTGGCAGGGCCGGATCGAGGCGTGGCACGGCATCATCCTGGTCTCCGGCCTGGTGGCATTTCTCGGCTATTCCTACGTCATGGCAAAACGCGGCGGTGGGTCCAGCGAATCGGACATGGCCGAGGAGCTGGACGAACTCGGCGGCAAACCGGGCCGCATCTGGGTCGCCGTCGCCTTCGTCGTGGGCGGCATGGCAGGCCTGGTGCTGGGGGCCCATTGGCTGGTGGAAGGCGCCATCCAGATCGCCACCGCCGCCGGGGTCAGCAAGGCGGTGATCGGCCTCACCCTGCTGGCGATCGGCACCTCGTTGCCGGAGCTGGCGACCTCGGTCGTCGCCGCGCTGCGCCGTCACGCCGACGTCGCCATCGGCAACGTCGTCGGCTCCAACCTGTTCAACATCCTCGGCATCATGGGCGTCACTGCGATCGTCAGCCCGGTGCCGGTCCCCGACGCCTTTCTCGGCTTCGATCTCTGGCTGATGATGGGGGCCTCCGGACTGTTGTTGATCCTGGTGCTTTCCGGGCGATCGCTCAACCGGTTCTCGGGCCTGGTCCTGACCATCGCCTACAGCGGATATATCGTCGCCCTCTTCACCGGCGTCTCGGCGATGGGCCCCGGCACCACCCTCTAAAAGGCATCCGTACGTCTCCCCGTCGCGGGGAGCCTTGATCGGCGCAAGGCACTGCCTACATTACAGACATGGCGGTGCCCTCGGGGCCGTCGGCGGAGGCCCGTACGGCTTCGCCAAAATGGTAACGACGCCATGCTTGCTCAGCTGGAGGAGGTGGTTCGATGAGCCGTTTGTCCGCGTTCAACAGTCCCTTGCTGCTGGGATTCGATCATTTCGAGCGAATCCTCGATCGGGCCGCCAAGTCCGGCAGCGATGGCTATCCCCCCTACAACATTGAGCAGGTCGGCGAGAACGGGCTGCGCATCGTGCTCGCGGTGGCCGGCTTCGCCGAGGACGACCTTTCGATCACGCTGGAAGAAAACCAGCTGATGATCCGCGGCAAGCAGGGCGAGGAGACGGGGACCGTCTATCTCCACCGTGGTATCGCCGCCCGCCAGTTCCAGCGCGCCTTCGTGCTGGCCGAGGGCATCGAGGTCGCCGGCGCCAAGCTGGACCGGGGCCTGCTGGCGATCGACCTGATGCGTCCGGTGCCGACCCCGAACGTGCGCACCATCGAGATCAGCTCGGGCGGCGGCAAGACGTCCACCGCCAAGACGATCGACATGAATGCCGAGTGATGTCGTAGAGGAGCCTTCGAAATGACCAAGCCCGAAACCCTCGCCGCCGAGCGGCCCGCCGTCACCATGCAGCAGCTGTTCAATATCGGCCTCGCCGACGTCGCCTACGTCAAGACGGTGCGGGCCGAGAACAGTCGCGCCTACGCCCTGCACAGCGCCGACGGCACGGAAATCGCCCGCTTCGCCGACCGCGACGTCGCTTTCGCCGCCAGCCGGCAGCACGATCTCGAGCCGGTGAGCGCGCATTAGTCGTTTCGGTTTGTTTCCGCCCTGCCGAGCGGGCATCCTGGGAACGGGGCCTGATCGGCACGGAGGCATGCCATGAAACGAGGACTTTCCGCTTTGACGGCCCTGGCGATTTGTGTGGGCTCGACCTTCGTGGCCGCCGGTGTCCAGGCGGCCGGGGCGGTCGCCGAGATGAAGGGTCCCGACGGTACCGCCATGGGTACGGTGAGCTTCACCCAAACCGCGCAAGGCGTCCTGATCCAGGCCCGGATGACCGGATTGTCGGCCGGCCCGCACGGCTTTCACATTCACGAAACGGGCGCCTGCGCACCGGACTTCAAGGCGGCGGGCGGCCACTATAATCCGCACGGCGGGCAGCATGGTTTCGCCCGCGCCGGGCAGAGCCATGCGGGCGACCTGCCGAACCTGCTCGCGCATGGGGACGGCACGGCCCTGGCCGACACGCTCAATACGCTGGTCAGTCTGGAGGCGGGTGCTGTGGGTTCGCTGTTCGATTCCGACGGCTCGTCGATCATCATCCACGCCGGTCCCGACAGCTACGGCGATGCCGCCGGCGCCGGCGGACGGGTCGCCTGCGGCGTCGTCAAGGCGAACTAGCGGACGGGCCGGCGGCCGGCTATCATCGCGCCGAACACGGAACAACGCGCGAGGGTCGGATCATGGCTACGGAAGGCGGCTGCTATTGCGGCCAGATTCGCTACACGGCGGCGACGCCGCCACAAGGCGCGATGCAATGCCATTGTCGGGAATGCCAGTACATCACCGGCGGGCATCCGAACGCCATCGTGTTCTTCGCGCGTGACGACTTCCGCTTCACCAAGGGAACGCCGGCCGAGTTCGCCCGCGACGACCTGGAAACGCCGGTCACGCGGTTCTTCTGCCCGAATTGCGGTACCGGCATCGGCACCCGCTCGCCGCGTCGCCCGGACATGATGATCGTCAAGGTCGGCACCCTCGACGATCCCAGCCAGTTCAAGCCGCAAGCGGCGATCTTCACGATCGACAAGCAACCCTTCCATGCCCTGCCCGAAGGCGTGCCGAGCTACGAGCGCTTGCCGGGCTGAGGCGGCTTCGACGTCGCCTCCACGTCGCCGTCCGCACTCCAGCGTAGCAGGCGGCGGCGCAGCGGCGGGATATCGAGGGCGATCAGCGCCACGCCGACGGGTAGCATCCAGAAGCCCAGGATCGGCAGGAATCCCAGAACGCCGCCGACCATGGCCAGCAGGCCGACCAGGGTGCGTGCGCCCGGCCAGATCCGCCTGTCCGCCCCGTTCACGGCGCGCTTGATCTGGCGGACGAAATCCTGCCGGGTCGGGCGCCGGAGCATGCGGGTCAGCGAAAGTCGAAGCCGAGCGCGGCCAACTCGGCGCGCAGGTTGTCGCGCAGTTGCGGGTTGAACTTCTTGTCCATGTCGTGCGACCAGGAGTCCGGCGTCGTCGGCTTGCCCGCCGCCTCGTAATGGGCGGCCAGCACCGCGTCGTAGGCGGCGACCCGCTCGTCCACGCCGGCCTCGTCGGCATGCCGGCCGTAACGCTCGTAATGCACCATGTCGTCATAGGCCATGCGCGGCTTCTGCGCCGGCACCTCGCCCGGCCAGCCGAGTACCATGCCGAAGACGCAGTAAACGCCCTTCGGCAGGCCGAGGATGCGGGCGGTCTCCACCGCGTTGTTGCGCACCGCCCCGATCAGCACGCCCTTCAGCCCCAGGCTCTCCGCCGCCAGATAGGCCGACATGCCGACCAGCGCCGCGTCGATGGAGGCGACCAGACCAACCTCCAGGTTGTTGTCCTCCAGGCAGTGGCCGCGGGCCGCCATCGCCGCCTCGATCCGCGTGAGGTCAGCGCAGAAGCCGATGAAGACCGGCGCTTCGCGGACATGGCGCTGGCCGGCGGTGACCTCGCCGAGGGCCGCCAGGGTTTCCGCTTCGCGCACGACGATGACGCTGTAGGACTGGATGTTCGAAGAGGTCGGCGCGCGGAATGCGGATTTCAACACCGCCTGGACATAGTGGTCGTCGACGGACCGCTCGGCATAATCGCGCACGCTGACGCGCTGGGCGAGGACACGGATGGTTTCGCTCGATGGCAGGTTGCCGGCGGCGGCGTGGCGTGGCGACGTGGGCATGGCGAGGGTTCCTCGGACTGGAGACGGATGGCTTCGGGAGGGTGGCGCCATATTGCCGCCGCGGCTTCACCTGATGCAAGATCCCGCGATGACGACGGCGCGGGATGTCACTCTTTTCGCCGCCGCCGCCCTGCTGCCGGAGGGCTGGCGGCGCGATGTCCGCATCCAGATCCGTGGCGATGGCCGCTTCGGCGGGATCGAGGCCGGCGTGGCGCGCCGCGCCGGCGATGTTCGTCTCGCCGGGCGGGCGGCGATCCCGGCGCTGGCCAATCTGCATTCCCACGCCCACCAACGCGCCATGGCCGGCCGAACCGAGCGGCGCGGCGCCGTCGGCGAGGACGACTTCTGGTCCTGGCGCCGGGTGATGTATGCCCTGCTGGCCGACATCGGGCCGGACGAGCTCATGGCCATCGCCGCCTTCGCCTACAAGGAGATGTTGGAGGCCGGCTTCGCCGCCGTCGGCGAATTCCACTATCTGCACCACGCGCCCGACGGCCGCGCTTACGCGGCCCCGGCCGAGATGTGTAGCCGGATCGCCGAGGCCGCGGCGCTGAGCGGCATCGGCCTCACGCTGCTGCCGGTCCGCTATGCCCAAGGCGGCGTCGACGGCCGGCCCGTCGCCGATACGCAACGCCGTTTCGCGACGGAGGCGGACGGCTTCGACGTCCTGATGGCCGACGCCGCCCGGGCGCTCGGGGTTTTGCCTGCGGATGCGGTGCTGGGCGTGGCGGCGCATTCGCTACGCGCCGTCGACGCGGGCGCGCTGGACCGGCTCGTCGTCGGCTACGGCGCCGGGCCGATCCATATCCACGTCGCCGAACAGCCGGCGGAGGTGGCGGAGGTGCAGGCCGCCCTCGGCGCCCGGCCGGTCGAATGGTTGCTGGCGAACGCCGATGTCGACGCGCGCTGGTGCCTGGTGCACGCGACGCACATGACGGCGTCGGAGACCCGGGCGCTCGCCGCATCGGGTGCCGTCGCCGGACTTTGCCCGATCACCGAAGCCAACCTCGGCGACGGCATCTTCCCGGCCGACCGCTTTCGTGCGGCCGGCGGTCGCTTCGGCATCGGCAGCGACAGCAACGTCGCGATCTCGGCGACGGCGGAGCTTCGGATGCTGGAGTATGGCCAACGCCTTCGGGACGGTGCCCGCGCCGTGCTCACGGATCCGGGCGGGCAAACCGGCCTATCCCTCTACCTCGACGCGGCGGCGGGCGGCGCCCGGGCGCTCGGCCGCGGCGAAGGACGGATCGAGACTGGCGCCTGGGCGGACTTGGCGTCGCTGGACCTGGACGCAACGTCCTTCGTCGCCACCAACCCTGCCGAATGGCTGGACGTCTGGATCTTCGCCGCCGGCAATCGCGGTGTCGTCCGCGACGTCTGGTCGGCCGGCCGCCATGTCGTGCGCGACGGGCTGCACATCGCCGCCCGCGAGATCGACGAAGACTACCGGCAGGCGATGCGGCGGCTGTTCACTTAGGTGAGACTATACGATCCTGCTGTCCCGCTTGCCCCAGTAGCGGTCCTTCAACAACCGCTTGTAGAGCTTGCCGGTTTCCAGCCGTGGCAACGCGGCTTCGAAGTCGAGGGAGCGCGGCACCTTGTAGGCGGCGAGATGGGCCCGGGCGTGTTCGATCAGCGTTTCCGCGAGTTCGGGCGAGGGTGTGATGCCCGGTGCCAGTTCGACGACCGCCTTGACCTCTTCACCGAACTCCGCGTGCGGGACGCCGAAGACGGCGACATCGCCGACCTCGGGGTGCAGGATCAGGCAATCCTCGATCTCCTGGGGATAGATGTTGACCCCGCCGGAGATGATCATGAAGGATTCCCGGTCGGTCAGGTAGAGAAAGCCCTCCTCGTCGAGATAGCCGACGTCGCCGAGCTTGGTCCAGAACGGCTCCCTCGGATGGCGCGATTGCGCGGTCTTCTCGGGATCGTTGTGGTATTCGAACGGCGCCTCGTCGCGCTCGAAATAGATCAGGCCCGGCTCGCCCGCCGGCAGCTCCCGCCCCGCTTCGTCGCAGATATGCAGCGTGCCGAGTTGCGCCCGACCGACGGTGCCCGGGTGCGATAGCCAGTCGGCGCTGTTGCAATAGGTCAGGCCGTTGCGCTCGGTCCCGCCGTAATATTCGTGCAGGATCGGGCCCCACCAATCGATCATTTGCCGCTTGACCTCCAGCGGGCAGGGCGCTGCGGCATGCACCGCGACCCGGTGGCTGGAGAGGTCGTGTGCGGTGCGCGCCGCCGGCGGCAGCTTCAGCATGCGCACGAACATGGTCGGCACCCACTGGCTGTGGGTGGCGCGGTGACGCTCGATCAGGGCCAGCGCCTGGGCGGCATCGAAGCGTTCCATGATCACATTGGTGCCGCCGTGGCTGTGCACGGCGGCCGTGAAGGCGAGCGGGGCGGCGTGATAGAGCGGGGCCGGCGAGAGGTAGATCGTCTCGCGGTCGACCCCGTAGACGGTGCCGACCAGTTCGTCGAGGGGCGAAAGCGCCCTGAACGCGAGGCCGGACAATGGCCGCTTGATGCCTTTCGGCCGGCCGGTAGTGCCCGAGGAATAGTTCATGAAATCGCCGAGCCGCTCGTCGGGGGCCGCCTCGGCCGGGGCGGCGGCGAGCGCCGGTTCATAGGCCTCGAACCCTGCGACCGGCCCGTCGACAGCGAGGCGGAGCGAGCATGCCGGCATCGCGTCGCGCATCGCTTCCGCCACCGGCCCCAATGCCGCGGAGGTGACCAGCGCCTTGGCGCCCGAATCCGCCACGATATAGGCCGCCTCCTCCGCGGTCAGGTACTTGTTGACCGCCGTCAGGTACATGCCGGAGCGCAGCGCCGCCCAATAGACCTCGTGGTAGCGGATGTTGTTTTCCATGAAGAGGGCGACGACGTCGCCGCCCACCAGGCCCTGGGCGCGGAACAGGTTGGCGAGGCGGCGGCTGCGCTCGTCCAGCTCGCCATAGGACAGCCGTTGGCCCGAGCCGGCCATGATCGTCGCGATGGCGCCCGGGCGTGCCCGGGCCTGCGCTGCCAGCGGCATGGCCGAGGCTCGCCGCTAGGTCAGCGGCGCCTTGTCGGCCGCGGAGGCGCGCTGTGCCAGGCCTTCGTATTGGGACCAGTCGAGCGGCTGTTCGGCGAGGCTGTCCGGGTCCCACATCGCCCGTTCCACGCCGAGCACGTTAGCGCCGTAGACGTGCAGGCCGATCGCCGGCTCGTCGCCCAGGCATTCGGCGACATGAACGGCGTCGGCCGGCATGAACAGGACCGAGCCGGCGGTGAGCTCGATCGAGCGCTCGTAACTGAGCGTGCCGTCCTCGCCCCGGGTGTAGAGGGAATTCTTTTCCGCGCCCGAGAGCACCAGGATCGCCGCCCAGGTGCCGTGGTTGTGCGGTGGCGTGCGCCGCCCGTCGGGAAAGCGGACCTTCAGCAGACTGAGGTTGGGCGCGCGATAAAAGGCCTGCAAGGCGTTGCCGCCGGACCCGGTGAGATAGTCGAGCGCGCCGGCGACGCCGTCGAGATCGTCCTTCAGCTCGTTCATCACGCTCACCGCCGCCTTGTGGGCGTATTTCTCGTCCTCGCCGGCAACCGCCGTCAGGAACCGCGCGGTCAGGTCCGCCACGTTCATGTCCATTACTCCCTATTCGATCTCGTATTCAATGTCGTCCGCGCCCATCACCGTCAGGCGCCACAGCAGCCGGCGTTCGGCCGGCCAATGATAGTCGAAGGTGGCGAGATGCTGAACCGCGCCGTTGTCCCAGATGACCACGTCGTCGACCCGCCAGTCGTGGCGCAGGCGAAACGCGTCCTGCTGGATGAATTCGGCGAGTTCGGCGATCAGCGCCAGGGCCTCGTCGTCGCCCAGGCCGGGAACGGCGATGCACTCGCCGGTGTTGACGAACAGCGCCATCGCGCCCGAATGCGGGTTCACCCGGGCCAGCGGATGGGCAACGTCTGGCAACGCCTTGCGTTCCGCATCGAAATTCACCGAGCGGCCGGTGCCGGCGCGCCGTCCATAGACGTTGTGCACCGCCTCCAGTCCGGTGATGCGCGCACGGGTCGCGGCCGGCAGCGCGGCATGGGCGGCGACGGCACTGGCGAAGTTGGTGGCGCCGAGGGTCACGCCGTCGCGCACCGGGACCTCGCGGGCATAGAGCAGCGTGGCGCGCGGCGGCACGGCCGTGAAGGACATGTCGGAATGCCAGACCGAGCCGGCGTCGCCATGGCCGATGTCCCGGCCGTCGTGCTTGATGTTGGAAACCCGCATGATTTCAGGGAAGCCGTCGGGGCTCCAGTCCGGGCGGGGCGGGATCGCCGGTCGCACGCTGCCGAAGTTACGCGCGAAGGCGATGTACGCGGCCTCGTCCAGCCGCTGGCCCGGAAAGCAGAGGACCGAACGCTCGTCGAGCAGGGCGTCCAGCGCCGCGCGTGCCGCGCCCGTCAGCGGTCGGGCCAGGTCGATGCCCGTCACCTCGGCGCCGATGACGGCGTCGGTGAGATGGACGTCGAAGTCCGCCATGTCAGATCACGCCGTCGGCCTTCAGCTGGGCCAGCTCGGCGTCCGACTTGTCCAGCAGGCCGCGATAGACCTCGTCGTTGTGTGCGCCCAGCTGCGGCCCGGCATGGGTAATGCGGCCGGGCGTGGCGGTGAGCTTGGGCACGACCGCCGGCATCGCGATCTCGCCCCGCTCCGCGTCCGCCACCCGGGCGATGTTCTCGCGTGCGGCATAATGCGGGTCCTCGGCGATATCGGCCGCGGTATAGATGCCGCCGAAGGGGACGTTGGCGCCGACGAGGCGTTCCTCGATCTCGGTGAAATCACGCGCCTTGATCCACTCGGCCAGCAGGGCCTCGAGTTCGTCCGCCCGTTCAATTCGCTGCGCGCTTTTGGCGTAGCGCGGATCGCTCACCAGCTCGCCCCGGTCCATGGCGTTGGCCAGGCGCTCGAACACCTTGTCGCCGCCGGCCGCGATCTGCACCAGCCGGCCATCGCGGGTCTCGAAGGTGCCGGCCGGCGAAAAGGTCGGGTTGCGGTTGCCGATCCGCTCGCGGATGGCGCCGTCGGCGACGAAGGCCGAGATCATGTCGGCGGTGATGCGGAAGCTCGGCTCATAGAGCGCCAGGTCGATCATCTGTCCGCCGCCCTCGCCGTCGGCCCCGCCGCCCATGTCGCGCTGATAGAGCGCCAGCATGACGGCCAGCGCGCCGAAGCTGCCGGTGCTGTAGTCGGCGGTGGGAAAGGCCGGGCGCACCGGATAGCGATCCGGGAAACCGGTCGGATACATGTAGCCGGAAAAGCCGAGCGCGATGCGGTCGTAGCCCGCCCGCTTGGCATAGGGCCCGACCTGGCCGTAGCCGGAGACGCGGCACATGATCAGCCTGGGATTGATCACCCTGAGATCGTCCCAGCCGAGGCCCCAACGCTCCAGCGTGCCGGGGGTGAAGTTCTCCATCACCACGTCGGCGGTGGCGACCAGCTCCTTCAGCACCGCCTGGCCGGCGGGAACCCGCAGGTTGAGCGTGACCGACTTCTTGTTACGCCCTTCCACCAGCCAGTTGCCGGAGCGGTTGGCGACCCCGTCGCGCGGCGTGCCACGCAGGGCGTCGCCGGTGCCCGGCTGCTCGACCTTGATGATCTCGGCGCCGAAATCGCCCAGCAGCGTCGCGCCGAACGGCCCGGCGATGAGCGAGCCGATGTCGAGAACGCGGATCCCGTCGAGCGGCAGTCGGGGCGTGCCGTCGGCCGCGCTCACTCCGCCGCGCCCACCTTCAGGCCGGCATCGGCACGGACCTGGCGGGCGATCTCCTTGTCGCGGGCGAAGCGGGCCCGGCGTTCCGCCAGTTCTTCCTCACTCATCCGCTCGACGTTGGAGAAGTCGAGCTTCCAGGTCGGATCGTCCGACCAGTGCAGCGGCGACTGCATCGTGGTGCGCGGCCCGACGGCCGATTCCAGCAGATCCAGCGCCAGCGCCAGGGTTTGCGCCTGCGATGCCCGATCATTCGGCCGCCCGGCTGAGTTGCCGAGCGGGAAGTCCGAGAACAGGAACCGCGGCACGCCGACATGTTCGACGATGTCCTTGGCGCAGCCCATGACCACCGTGGGGATGACGTTCGCCTCGAGATGCCGTGCAACCAGACTCACGGTCTGGTGACACACGGGTCAATTGGCGACGATGATGGCGGCGTCGCTGCCGTCTTCGCGGATATGCGCCAGGATGTCGACGCAGTCCTGCTCGATCGTCGTCTGCTGACTGCGGTTGGTCGGCGCGCCGATGAAGCGCGGCGCCAACTCGCCGATCCGACCCGAGGCTTCACTCGCCTGCAACGCAGGCAGCGGGAACCAGGTCCCCATGTCCTCCGCCGTCGTGTAGTTGCGGTCGATGCCGAGATGGGAGATGCGGACGTCCGGGTCCGCGTCGATCTCACCGGTATAGACCTTGTAGAACTTGGCGGCGGAATTGTAGGGCGCGCCCGGGCCCTGATCGCCCTTGTCTTCCCGGTAGGGGGCCGCCGTGGTGATCAGCGATACCCGGCTTTCCGCCAGCGGCTTGGCCAGCGGCTGGAACGGCACGTCTTCATACTGCGCCCAGCGATAGGGGTTGTCGTAGCCGAGCGCCAGGTAATAGCTGGTGATCCGGTGCAGGTACGGGACCGGCCGGTCATGCGGGACGGCGAAGTCCAGCGTGTCCATCTTGGTGTCCATGGCTGAGGTCTTTCCTGTTGTGACCGCTGGGGCGAACCTATCCGCCCACCGGGTCCCGGGGCAAGCGGCGCGACGGTTCTCGAAGACGACGCGTTGCCGCGTCCGTGCTGCTATAGGTGGCGCCGCGCGAAACCTGAGAGGGAGAACAGCGATGAATCTCGGATATGTCGGCCTGGGCGCCATGGGCGGGGCGTTGGCCCGGCGGTTGATGCTGAGCCGCGAGCTGCGGGTGCTGGACCTGCGGCCGGAGCGGATGGCCGAGTTCGCCGACCAGGGCGCGATCCCGGCACAGGACGGGGCCGCGCTGGCCCGGGCTTCGGACGTCGTATTGCTCTGCGTGCCCCGTTCGGCCGACGTGCGCGCGGCGATCTTCGGCCCCGGCGGCCTGGCGGAGGGGCTGGAGCCCGGCAAGATCCTGATCGACCAGACCAGCGGCGATCCCGACGAGACCCGGGCCATGGCGGCGGAACTGGCGGAACGAGGCGTCACCCTGATCGACGCGCCGGTGTCCGGCGGACCGCGCGGCGCGGACGCCGGCACCATTGCCATCATGGCGGCCGGCCCGCTCGAGGTCTTCGAGACCGTGCGCCCGGTCCTGGAGGCGATCAGCCCGAACGTCTTTCATTGCGGCGACGTCGGCAACGGCCATGTCTTGAAACTGGTCAACAACACGATCAGCGCCTGCTGCCGCATCGCCACCCTGGAGGCGGTCGCCATGGGGCGTAAATACGGCCTCTCCCTCGACAAGATGACCGAGGTGATCAACAAGAGCTCCGGGCGCTCCGTCGCCAGCGAACACATGCTTGCGAAGATGTCCGAGGGTGTGCCGTTCTCCAACTTCGCCATGTCCTTGAGCCTGAAGGACGTCAGCCTGGCGAGCGAGCTCGGCATCAAGTGCGGCGCGCCGATGCTGCTGGCGAACCTCACCCGCGGCCTGCTGCAGACCGGTGTGCACGCTTACGGCGAAGAGGTGACCATGGACGAGACGGTGACCTTGATCGAGGCCATGGCGGCGATGCGCTTCGGCGAGGATTAAATCACCTCGTCGCGGCGCAACGCGTCGATATCGCCCGCCGACATCGCCAGCCAGTCGGCCAGCACGCCGGCGCCGTCGGCGCCCGGCTCGGCAAACAACGCGACCTCGCCCGCCGGATAGTCGTGCAGGCGGAGCGGTGAGGCCGGCAGAACCACGTCGCCCATGTCGGGATGTGTCCGCCGGTGCAGCATGCCGCGCGCATGCAGGTGCGGGTCGTTCATCACCTCGTTCAGATCGCGCACCGGGGCCACGGGAATGCGGGCCTCGCGCATGCCCCGGTAGACCTCGTCCCGGGTCCGGGTGCCGGTCCAGGCCTCGATCATGGCGTTGACCTCGTCCTCCCGCAGGTGGCGCTTCGGCCCGCTTTCGTAGTCGGGATCGTCGGCCAGGTCCGCGCGGCCGATCAGGCGCAGCAGGCTCTGCCACTGCGCTTCGGAGACGCACAGCATCGAAACCCAGCCGTCGCGGCATTGGTAGCGCCCGTACGGCGCGCTGTTGGCCGCCGACTTCGCGCCCTGGCGCGGCGGCAGCTCGCCGGTCCGCTGGACATGGGAATATTCGCTGGCGAGCGAGAAATACATCGTCTCCAGCATGGCGATTTCGACCAGGGTGCCGTGTCCCGTGCGCTCCCGGCCCAGCAGCGCGGTCAGCAACGCACCGTAGAGATGGGCACCGCCCATGAAGTCGCAGATCTGTCCCGCCGCGCGGGCCGGGAGGCCGTCCGCTTCGCCGGTGAGGCCCATGATACCGCAGGCCGCCTGGATCGTGTGGTCCATCGCCAGCTGGTCCCGGTCCGGCCCGGAGATGCCGTAGCCGGTCGCCGTGCCGTAGATCAGGCGCGGGTTCAGCCCCCGCAACACCTCCCAGCCGAGGCCCAGCCGGTCCATGGTGCCCGGCGCGAAGTTTTCGATCACCACGTCGGTCTTTTCGGCGAGTGCCAGAAACAGCTCTCGCCCCCGCGCGCCCTTCAGGTCGAGGGTCAGGCTGCGCTTGTTGCCGTTCAGCATGGCGAAGGCGAGCGGGGTATCGGCGCCGCCACCGCGCCGCGTGCGTTCGCCGCCGATCGGCTCGATCTTCACCACCTCGGCACCGGCCATCGCCATCAGGTAGGCGGCATAGGGGCCCTGGTAGAACTGCGTCAGGTCGAGGACGCGCACGCCCTCCAGCGGTTTTGCGGTCATGAGGAGGTTCCGGAATAGGGGTAGAGGGATCAGGCGGAGTCGCGGTCGGCGAAGACGGGATAGAGCTTGACGTAGCCGAGGTCGACGCGCTTTTGCGCCCGTTCCCGGGCCGTTTTGCGCGGCCAGGGGGTGAAGCCGTGGCCCTCGACCAGGCGCTGCATGAAGCCCATGCGCGCGGTGACGGCGATGGCGTCGTGCAGCGCCCGCTCGTCCCAGCCCGCGGCGAAGACGGCATCGGCGTCGGCTTGCGCCATCTCGCCGGGCGTTAGCGTCAGTTTGTGCACGAAGGCGAGCAGGGGCCTGAGCTTGTCGTCGACCGGCGCGCTGGCGGGATCGTCCAGGAGCTTGTCGAGCAGTCCGTCCTCGTAGCCCCAGGCATAGGCGACCTCGGAATGGGCGGTATAGACGAAAGCGCAGCCGGCGACGCCTGCCGCATAGGCCAGGATCAGTTCCCGCTCGCCCGGGCTCAGCGGCGACTCGCCATTCATCAGGACCTGGCTCATCTCCGACCAGAGACCGTAGAGTTCCGGGTGGGCCGCGAAGACCTGGGGCGGGCCCGCATCGTCGGGCAGGGACTTGAAAAAGGTCATCTGGCCAGTCCTCCGGGAAAGTGTATCGCGCGGGCGCGCGGCGCCGAGTGTGCCGTCGGCGCCGCGCCGGGTAAATGGCGGCGCTTCGCCAGATTTTCCTAATTGACATAATATTTTACAAATCCCATTATAAACAAAGGCTTGATGAAATTGTAGGGGCAAAGTCATGACAGCTGAACGGATACTGCGGAACAAGGGGGCCGACGTCGCGACCATTTCGCCCGAGGCCACGCTGGCCGAGGCCGCCGCGATGTTGCAAGCGCGCAACATCGGCGCCATCGTCGTCAGCGGCGACGGCGCGCGGGTCGAGGGCATCGTCTCGGAACGCGATCTCGTGCGTGCGCTGGCGATGCGGGGGGCTGAGGTGTTCGCGGCGCGGGTGGCCGACCTGATGACCGCCGACGTCGCCACCTGCCGGTTGGGCGATGCGAGCCGCGGCATCCTCGCCCGGATGACGGAGCGGCGCATTCGCCATCTCCCGGTGGTCGAGGACGGCCGGCTGATCGGCATCGTCTCGATCGGCGACGTCGTCAAGCTGCGGCTCGACGACCTGGTGCACGAGACCGAGGCGATGCGGGAGTACATCACGCATTAGCCGGGATATGACCTGGCCGGGGCGTCGTCGCGGCGGGCGAATCGGGTAAAATCCCCGGCACGCGAATCGGCGCGCCGGATCCCGCCATGGCCTTCGACCAGAACTACATCGAGGAGTTGAAAGACCGTGTCGGCCTCGCCGATCTGGTTGGCCGCCGCGTCAAGCTGAAGCGCCAGGGCCGGGAATGGAGCGGGCTCTGCCCGTTCCACGACGAGAAGTCGCCGTCCTTCACCATCAACGAGCAGAAGGGCTTCTATCACTGCTTCGGCTGCGGCGCGCACGGCACGGCCATCGATTTCGTCATGCACACCGAGGGGCTCGCCTTTCCCGACGCGATGGAACGCCTGTCGGCGAGCGTCGGCATGGTGCCGCCCGCCCCCGATCCCGACGCCGGGCGCCGCCAGGAGGCGCGCCAGCGGCTGGGCGACGTGTTGGAGCAGGCGACGGCCTGGTTCGAACAGCAGCTCGCCGGACCGGCCGGCGCCGGCGCGCGCAGCTATCTGCAGGGCCGTGGCCTCGACCGGACGACGATCGAGCATTTCCGCCTCGGCTTTGCGCCCGCCGGCGGCGACCGGTTGAAGGCGGCCTTCCTCGCCCGCGGACATACGGCCGACGCCCTGGAAGAGGTCGGCCTGGTCCGCCGCCCCGACGACGGGCGCGAGAGCTACGACTTCTTTCGCGACCGGGTGATGTTCCCGATTGCCGACCGGCGCGGCAAGATCATCGCCTTCGGCGGCCGCGCGCTGGGCGAGGCCCGGGCGAAATACCTGAATTCCCCCGAAAGCGCCGTCTTCGACAAGGGCCGAACGCTCTATAACCTGGCCGGCGCGCGGGAGGCGGCGCACCAGGCCGGCACCATCATCGTGGCCGAGGGCTATATGGACGTGATCGCCCTGCACCGGGCCGGCGTCCGCCATGCGGTGGCGCCGTTGGGTACCGCGCTCACCGAGGGGCAGATGGCCGAGCTCTGGCGCCTGGCGCCGGAGCCGGTGCTGTGTTTCGACGGCGACGCGGCCGGCGCCCGGGCGGCCCGGCGTGCGGGTGAGCGCGCGTTGGAGGCCTTGCGGCCCGGCCGCTCCCTCGGCTTCGTCGCCCTGCCGACGGGCGAGGATCCCGACAGCCTGCTGGCCAAGCGGGGACCCGGCGCGCTTCGCGAGCTGCTGGCCGCACCCCGCCCCCTGGTCGATGTCCTTTGGGAAGCCGCGCTCGACGGTCGCAATCTCGACACGCCGGAGCGCCGCGCGGGCCTGCGCCGCGACCTCGGCCAGCTCGCCGGTCAGATCCCCGACGAGGCGGTGAAAACCTATTACCGTGACCACTTTCGCAGCCGGCTCGACCAGCTCTTCGGTGCGGCGCGAGCGACGCCCAAGTTCGGCCGGGAACGAAGGCCCGGAGGTCCCCTCTGGAAGGATGTTCGCCAGACCCACAGGCGCTACAACCTCGAGCGTGAAGGCGACCCGCGCGAGCCCGTTCTGCTGGCGGTCCCGCTCAATCATCCCGAAATGTTGGAAGATCCGGCCATTTTCGAGGTCTTTTGCGACCTTCACCTGAACACGCCCGTGCTTGACAGACTTCATGGCCTGATCATAGAAACGCTCGCGACGGTCCCGACCCTTGACGTGGAGCATCTCCGGCACAATCTGATCGACGAGGATCTGGTGGATGTTCTCGATGCCATGACGAACAGGGCGCGGGGGCAGTTCCCATCGTACGTCTATTCGGACGCGAGCCTCGATGCGGCGCGGCAGGGCTGGGACGACGCCCGGGCGAGACACGGCCAGAAGGATCTGGAGGCGGATCTACGGGCCGCGGAAGTGGCGTACGGCGACGATATGTCGGATGCCAATTGGGCACGGTTGAACGCCGTGCGCGGGGAACTCGACAGGGTGCGTCGGGGCGTGGCGTAGGGGCGCCGTCGTCCCGTTTTGTGCTGGGTGGGGACTACGGTTGCGCACACTTCCGTGCGGAACCCGACCGGGGAGCTAGGTGGCGAATGGCAAAGAGCGCGACGGCGACGGACATGCGGCAGGCGACCGAGACCCAGGACCGGCCACTGCTGGACACGGACAACGCGGCGCTGAAGAAGCTGACCGCGAAAGGCAAGGAACGCGGTTACGTCACCGTGGACGAGCTGAACGCGGTGCTGCCCGACGACCAGGTGTCTTCGGAGCAGATCGAGGACGTGATGACCATGTTCTCGGAGATGGGCATCAACCTGATCGAGGCGGACGAGCAGGAAGAGACGGCCGAGCCGGAGGCGAAGCCGGAGAAGGCCGTCGCCGAAACCGGTAAGGCGAGCGAGGAGGCCTACGACCGGACCGACGATCCGGTGCGCATGTATCTGCGCGAGATGGGCAGCGTCGAGCTGTTGAGCCGCGAGGGCGAGATCGCCATCGCCAAGCGCATCGAGGCCGGCCGCGAGACCATGATCAGCGGCATCTGCGAGAGCCCGCTGACCATTCGCGCCATCATCGAGTGGCGCGACATGCTGGTCGAGGGCACGGTGCTGCTGCGCGACATCATCGATCTCGACGCGACCTACGGCGGCATGGACGCCGACAACAAGGCGAAGAACGCCGAGGCGAAGGAAGAGACGGCCGAGGCCGAGACCGCGGACGACGACAGCGACGACGATGACGACGACGACGAGGAGAGCAACATCTCCCTCGCCGCCATGGAAGCCGCGCTGAAGCCGCATGTGCTCGAGACCTTCGATGCCATCGCCAAGATCTACAAGCGCTTCCGCAAGCTGCAGGACTCCCGCATGGAGGCGGCGCTGAAGAACGAGGAGCTGACGGCGGCGCAGGAGAAGCGCTATCACAAGCTGCGCGTCGAGCTGGAAGAACTGGTGAGCGACGTCCACCTGCACAACAACCGCATCGAGGCACTGGTCGACCAGCTCTACGGCATCAACCGGCGGCTGATCAGTCTGGAAGGCCGGCTGCTGCGCATGGCCGACGGCTCGGGCGTCTCGCGGGACGAATTCCTCAAGCACTATATCGGGCGCGAGCTGGATCCGCGCTGGGCCAGCCGAGTGCGCCGCTTGAAGGCCAAGGGCTGGGCCAACTTCGTCACCAAGGAGCGCGACGCGATCAAGGACATCCGGGGCCTGATCGCCGATATCGCCTCCGACACCGGCCTGCCGGTCGGCGAATACAAGCGCATCGTCACGACGGTGCAAAAGGGTGAGCGCGAGGCCGGCCAGGCCAAGAAGGAGATGGTCGAGGCCAACCTGCGCCTGGTGATTTCGATCGCCAAGAAGTACACCAACCGCGGCCTGCAGTTCCTCGACCTGATCCAGGAAGGCAACATCGGCCTGATGAAGGCGGTCGACAAGTTCGAGTATCGCCGCGGCTACAAGTTCTCGACCTACGCCACCTGGTGGATCCGCCAGGCGATCACCCGCTCGATCGCCGACCAGGCGCGGACCATCCGCATTCCCGTGCACATGATCGAGACCATCAACAAGCTGGTCCGCACCTCGCGCCAGATGCTGCACGAGATCGGCCGCGAGCCGACGCCGGAGGAGCTGGCCGCCAAGCTCGGCATGCCACTCGAGAAGGTGCGCAAGGTCCTGAAGATCGCCAAGGAGCCGATCAGCCTCGAGACGCCGATCGGCGACGAGGAAGACAGCCACCTCGGCGATTTCATCGAGGACAAGAACGCGGTGCTGCCGATCGACGCGGCGATCCAGGCTAACCTGCGCGAGACCACGACCCGGGTGCTCGCCTCCCTCACCCCGCGCGAGGAGCGGGTGCTGCGCATGCGCTTCGGCATCGGCATGAACACGGACCATACCTTGGAAGAGGTCGGCCAGCAGTTCTCGGTCACCCGCGAGCGCATACGCCAGATCGAGGCCAAGGCGCTCCGCAAGCTGAAGCACCCCTCGCGCAGCCGCAAACTCCGCAGCTTCCTCGACAACTGATCCGGCGGACGTGCCGGACGAAGCACCGGGGGCCCGTAGCTCAATTGGTTAGAGCCGGCCGCTCATAACGGTCTGGTTGCAGGTTCGAGTCCTGCCGGGCCCACCATTTTTCGTCTGCGGGTCACAGGCCCGCCAACCCGATCCACTGGTTCCGGGTTCGATCCATAGAGACCTCTCCCACCGTTACTCTCCCACAACCCCTATTCGTCGATCAGCGCGTCGATCTCGTGCTGGTCGAGGCTTGCCTCGTCGCCGTTGATGATGGCGCTCGCCCGTTCGACGAAGCGTTGCAAAGTGAAGGCACCCTTGGCGCTGACGGCGCGCAGGCGGGTTTCGTTGGCCTCGGTGATGGCGCGTTCGCAGCGGTCGACGCAGGCGAGAACGGTCTGGTCCATGGCCTGGACTGTGCGCTCGAAGGGCTGGCGGTAGCGGATCGGTGACAAGGGCCAGGCCTCGATCGCCAGCTCGCGGTCGGCGATGGCGCTGTCGGCGAAATGCTGCGGGTAGCTCTTGGGCGCCCATTCCTGGACGTCTTCCAGACACTCCGGCATGTCGGGGAGCATCTCCAGCAGCATGACGATCTCGTTGAAATGATTGAGATAGTCGGTCGCCAGCAGAGTCCGGGCATTGACGTTGGAGCCCTCCGCACGCCGCCGTAATGCCTCATAGGCGATCTCGTCCATGGACGCCGCTCCACCTGGTAACCAGAGCGGAGGATGGGCCGGACACGGTGAAAAACCCGTTAAGCCAGAGGTGCGGCCGGTTCAGTCGGCCGGTCGGGGATAGCGCGCCTTCAGGTCTTCGAAGAGGGCTTCGTCGATCAACAGGTTGTCCACCACCGTTTCGACGCTCGCGGTGTCTTTGCCCTTGTCCGTGCGGCCGTGCGCTATCGTCTCGACATCGAGGACGTGGAGGTCCTTGCAGGTCGCGCAGGCGATGACCTTGATCTGGCTGGTGGTGCCGGGGATCGCGCGCGTCGTGGGGGTCAGGTTCATCAGGCGGGCGGGCGCATCGGCCTCGACGGCATCGCGGAACTCATACTCGTTCCCGACGTTCGCCAGATCCCCCGACGTCCAGACCGTCTCCGCCCAGCGCCCGCAGGCCTCGCAGAAGATGTTGTCGCCCTCCTGCACGGCGAACCAGGCGCCGAGCCAACTGCCGAGCAGGATCAACAGCCCCTCGACCACCCACCAGAAATAGAGCGTTCCGCCGTCCAGTTCGAATTCGTCGAAATACCAGATCCCCTCGGCCGCCGCCTCGCCCATCGCCGACCAGAGGGAATAGCCGGAGAACAGCGCGAAATAGTCGTGCCCGCTCCAGGCCCAGAGCCAGAACAGCCAGCCGGTATAGATCGCCAGCACGCCCGCGCCGACACCACCGAGGCTGGTGAACCAGCCGCTGCGCGTCTTTCCGGCGTGCGCCGCGAAGCCGACGGCGAGGCCGACCATGGCGCCATAGACCGGCGGCACCCAGACGGTGAACAGGGCGAAGAGGTAATACATCCAGTGGCCGTAGACGAGACCGACGACAACCGCCGCTGCCACGCCCGCGAACGCCATCCACACCGGTGCCAGGAGACCGATACGGCCCGAATGCCTGTAGTAGCGGGCCTCGCTCAATCGCCGACCCTCCCCCGTTTGCGGAAAAGTATCCGCTTTCGAGCCCCGGGGCGCAAATTTCATTGCACCGGCATGCCGGCGGGATTAGGGTCCCCCGAACCCCGGTTCACCCCTATCAACCGCCGACGGAGGCACCATCATGGCCTTCCTCTCCGACTCTCTCGACCGTATTCAGCCCTCCGCCACCATGGCCATCTCGGCCAAGGCGCGCGATCTGGCGGCGGCCGGCAACGACATCATCACCCTTTCGCAGGGCGAGCCCGACTTCGATACGCCGGAGAACGTGAAGGAGGTGGCGATCCGGGCAATCCGCGACGGCGTCACCAAATACACCAACGTCGACGGCACGCCGGAGCTGAAGCGGGCGATCCGCGACAAGCTGAAGCGGGAGAACGGGCTCGAGTATGAACAGGACGAGGTCATCGTCTGCTCCGGCGGCAAGCAGGTGCTCTACAACGCGCTGCTGGCGACCCTGAACCCGGGCGACGAGGTGATCATCCCGACGCCCTATTGGGTTTCGTACCCCGATATCGTCCTGCTCGGCGGCGGCACCCCGGTCTTCGTGCCGACCACGGCGGCGGACGGCTTCCGCATGACGGCGGAGGCCCTGGCGGCGGCGATCACGCCCAAGACCAAGTGGCTGATCTTCAACTCGCCCTCCAACCCTTCGGGCGCGGCCTATGCGCACGAGCACATGAAGCCGCTGACCGATGTGCTGCTGGCTCATCCCCAGGTCTGGGTGATGACCGACGACATGTACGAGCATCTGGTCTACGACGCGTTCGAGTTCGTGACCCTGGCCCAGGTCGAACCGGGCCTGAAGGACCGCACGCTCACCGTCAACGGGGTCTCCAAGGCCTATTGCATGACCGGCTGGCGGATCGGCTACGGCGCCGGGCCGGCGCACCTGATCAAGGCGATGTCGAAGCTGCAGTCGCAGAGCACCTCCAACCCCTCCTCCGTCAGCCAGGCGGCGGCGGTCGAGGCGCTGTCCGGCCCGCAGGACTTCATCCCGCGCAACAACGAAGCCTTCAAGGAACGGCGCGACCTGGTCGTCTCCATGCTGAACCAGGCGAGCGGGCTCTCCTGTCCCAAGCCGGAGGGGGCGTTCTACGTCTATCCGAGCTGCGCGGGCTGCATCGGCAAGACCACGCCCGGCGGCACGGTGATCGAGAACGACTTCGACTTCGTCAACGAGCTGCTGGAGGCCGAGGGCGTCGCCGTGGTGCATGGCGAGGCGTTCGGCCTGGCACCGCATTTCCGCGTCTCCTACGCCACCTCGATGGAGGAGTTGGAAGACGCCTGCCAGCGCATCCAGCGCTTCTGCAATAGCTTGAGTTAGCCTCATGAGAATCGCGGTGATGGGGGCGGGCGGCATCGGCTGCAACTTCGGCGCCCGGCTCGCCGCGGCGGGCAACGACGTATCCTTCATCGCGCGGGGCGCCAACCTCGAAGGGCTGCGCGCGAACGGTTTGAGCGTCACCAGCGAATTCGTCGGCGACCTGCACCTGGATCGCGTCCAGGCAACCGATGATCCCCGCGGCGTCGGCCCGGTCGACGTGGTCCTGTTCTGCACCAAGCTTTATGGCCTGGAGGCCGCGGCGGAGGCGTGCGAGCCCCTGCTCGGCCCGGCGACGGCGGTGGTCTCGCTGCTGAACGGCATCGATTCCGAGGATCGCCTGATCCCGATCCTCGGGCGCCGGCACGTCGTCGGCGGCATCGCCTATGTCACCGCGCATCTGCAGGCGCCGGGCCGGGTTCGCCATGTCTCGGGCCCGCAGCGCATCGCCGTCGGCGAACTCGACGGCCACATGTCGCCGCGCCTGGAGAGTTTTCGCGAGGCCTGCGAACTCGCCGGCATCGATTGCCTCTTCACCGACGATATTCGCCGGTTGCTCTGGGGCAAGTTCGTCCTGCTGGCCGGCATCGGCGGCGTCGCGGTGCTCGCCCGTGCCCCAGTCGGCGTCCTTCGCGAGGATGCGGAGCTGCGCGCGCTCACCGACGTCTCGATGAGGGAGATCGTCGCCGTCGGCGAGGCGGAGGGCATCGACATGGCCGGGGCCTTCGATGCCGGCACCGCCTTCATCGCCAATTCCGCCGCCGATCTCGAGCCCTCCCTCCTGGTCGACCTCAAAGCGGGCCGGCCGATGGAGATCGAATGGCTCTCGGGCGAAATCCTGCGTCTCGGCCGCCACCACGGAGTCCCGACCCCGGTGCATCACACCATCTGGGCGGCGCTGAAGCCCTACGCCGGCGGGTCGGGCTGAACCGAAGACAGGGGGCAGCCATGGACGACTTCGCGTTCAAGCCCGGAATCAAGCTCGCCGTCACGGTCGACGACCTGTTCCTGTGGAAAGGCGTGCCGTGGCCGGACGGCTACGGTCCGTCGATCGTCGTGCCGGCGATGACGGCAGCGTTCGCGGAACATGGCCTGTCTCATGTCTACGGCTTTTCGGCCACCGCCCCCTCGGGCGGGGATCGGGCGATGCGGGAAATCTTCGATCACTGGTGCGAGGCCGGGCACAGGATCGGCAATCACACGCACTATCATGCGAACCTGAATTGGGTCGAGCAGGACGTCTATATCCGCGACATCGAGCGCACGGCGGAGCTGATCGAGCCGTGGATCGCCGAGGCGCCCGTGCGCTATTTCCGCTATGCGATGGACAACTGGGGCAACACGGCGGCGAAGTATCACGGCGTGCAGGACTATCTGCACGCCAACGGCTACACCAGCGCGCCCGTCGGCGTGTGGTTCTACGACACGGAGTTCCTGGCCGCCCACACGCGGGTTTCGAAAGCCGGCGACGGCGAGGCGATGGCCTGGCTGCGCTACCAGTTCGTGGCCACGGCGCTCCGGCAGTTGCAGATCCAGGCGACGACGGCGCGCGCGGTGTTCGGGCGCGATCCGATCTACATCTGGCTCGTTCACGCAACGCCCCTGGCAGCCGACTGCCTGGGGGACATTCTCACCGCTTTCGCCGCCGCCGGCGTGGAATTCGCCAGCCTGGAAGAGGCCATGGCCGACCCGTTGAACCAGAAAGACGCGCCCCTCATCACGCCGCGCTTCTTGAACCACATCCAGAAATGGGCGGTGCATGAGGGCCTGACGCTGGACGAATGCCCACCCGGCGTCCTGGAGGAGATCGAAGCGCTGCACCCGATGGACGGCCTCGACTACGCGGGCGTCATGGGCCGCGTTTTCAAGGCCGTCGCCGACGAGGTCGGCGGCTGGTTCGAGCGCAAGCAGTACTGAAGTGCCGAGGCGTCAGAAGATGCCGTTCGCCCGCTGCAAGGCGCGGACGTAGTCGACGATCGTCTGCACCTCGGTTTCCGTGACATCGTCCACCGGGGCCATGTCGCCGAACGGCCAATGATGCGCCCGCACGCCCTGTTTCGCCGCCCGGAAGAAGGCCCCGTCGCCGTGATGGCCCGGATGATAGACGCGGTGGAGGAAGGGCGGCCCCTTGTCGGTGCCGACGCCGTTGGCGCCGTGGCAAGCGCTGCAGAACTTCTCGTAGTTCGCCTTTCCGCGCTCCAGCGCCGGGGTCGTCTCCGGCAGCTTCACGTCTTGCGCCGCCACGGCGCCGGCGAGCGTGAGGAGGCCGGCGGTCAGAAGTGGGGCGACGGTACGGGTGATGTTCATGTGCTCTCTCCGGCTTGCGGTTTCAAAACATCAGCTTGAGGCCGATCACGATCTGGAAGGTGTCCGTATCCTCCCCGTCGTCGTCGGCGAGGTCGGCAGTCGAGCCGAGCAGCCGCTCCCAGTTCACGCCGATGTAGGGCGAGACCGCGCGATCGACGAGATCGAAGCTCAGGCGCGCGCCGACCTCGAGGATCGGGCCGAACGCGCCTTCGCCATAGCTCGTGTCCTCGGTGAACGGCAGGTCCAGCTCGATGCTCGGCGTGAAGGTGACGTAGTTGGTGATCAGGCCTTCGTATTCCACCTCGAACCGGAAGGCCGGATGTTCGGAGAGAAAGAGATCGGCATCGACCTCGAACCACTGCTGCGCCAGTCCATGCAGGCCGAGCACGCCGTGGATCCGGTCCGGCCCTTCGGGCGTATCGAAGCGCACACCGGCCAGCGCATCGAAGAAGTCTGTCACAGGGGTTTGCAGGCGGAGCTGGTTCTCCAGGCTTTCGAAGGCTTGCTCATCACCGTCATACTCGGCCTCGCTTCGCCAGACGAAACGCAGCTCATCCTTGCCGATGAAGGCATCGGAGTCCCAGGCGGCGATTTTATCTTCGTCCCCTGCACGGATTTCCAGTTGCTCGACCTGGATGCCCCAAACGACAGGCTCGGCCGATGCGGCGGCGCCGAGGCCGAGACCTGCAAAGGCCACGGCCAGGCCGAAGAGTGTGTTGCGCATGACGTCACCCCCCCGGCCTTGGTATCTGGCCCACCCTCGACCACGACCTTGCGGAACATGCCGCTATCGGCGTGATAAGAGAGGTGGCAGTGGAAGGCCCATTGGCCAGGCGCATCGACTTCGGTCTCCATGAACACCGTGGTGCCGGGAGCGACCGATACCGTGTGTTTTATCGGATTCCACTTGCCGTTTCCGTTATCCAGGATCGACCACATGCCATGCAGGTGCATGGGATGAGTCATCATGGTCTCGTTGACGAACTTGAAGCGAACACGCTCGCCGTAGGTGAGACGCAAGGGTTCCGCGTCGGCGAATTTCACGCCGTTGATCGACCAGGTGTAGCGCTCCATGTTGCCCGTCAGCCGGAGTTCAATCTCCCGCGTGGCCTCGCGGAGCTTATAGAGCGGCTTCTGCGCCTTCAGGTCCTTGTACGAGAGGAAGCGACCGCCGTCGGCTGCTACCGGCGCCAGACCACTACCAGCCGCATAGAAAGGATCGGACTTGGCCATGGACATGCCGCCATGGGCGGAATGGTCCATTTTCATCGCACCATGTTTCATCCCATCGTGCTTCATGCCGGCGTGTGATCCACCTTTCATGACGGTGCCGTCGGGCATCTTGTGGGTCTTGCCAGCCGGCATGTCGTGCTTCATCCCGCCGTGATCGCCGTGCGCCATGCCCATGTCGGCCATGGTCAGCCGGGGGGCGGGACGCATCTCCGGCACCGCGCCCGCCATGCCCTCGCGGGGCGCCAGGGTGCCGCGGGCAAAGGCGGTGCGTCCCATCGACTCGGCGAAGAGCGTGTACGCCTTGTCCTCTTTTGGCTGCACGATCACGTCGAACGTTTCAGCCACGGCGATGCGGAATTCATCGACCGTCACCGGCTGAACATTATTGCCGTCGGCCTGCACCACGGTCATTTTCAATCCCGGAATGCGGACGTCGAAGTAGGTCATGGCGGACGAATTGATGAAGCGGAGGCGAATCCGCTCACCTGGCTTGAATATCCCAGTCCAATTGCCGTCCGGGCTCTTGCCATTAATTAGGGGGGTGAACCCTTGGAGGTCCTCGATGTCCGTCGGCATCATCCGCATTTCGCCCCAAGCGGCGTAGTCGGCCAACGCCTTCTCCGTCCCCTTTTCCTTCATATCCGCCAAAACGTCGAAGAGCGTCCGCTGCTGACGGTTGTAGTAGTCGGCCGACATTTTGAGATTGCGAATGATGCGGTTACCGGGGTGGGGATGGGCGTCGGTGAACTGGACGACATACTCCCGGTCGAAGCGGAACGGCTCGCGTCGCTTGCCTTCGATGACGATGGCGCCGTAGGCCCCGTCCGGCTCCTGGAAGCCGGTATGGCTGTGGAACCAATAGGTGCCGCTCTGCACGATCGGGAAGTTGTAGGTGAAGGTCTCGCCAGGGGCGATGCCGTCATAACTGATGCCGGGGACGCCATCCTGCTGGAATGGCAATATGAGGCCATGCCAGTGAATGGACGTTGATTCCGAGAGGTTGTTGGTCACATTGATCGTGACCTCCTCGCCCTCCTTGAACCGGAGAACCGGCCCGGGGGAGGCGCCGTTGTAGCCGATGCCGGCCCGGGTAAAACCGCCGGTGTCGATTTCTACGGGGTCGACGGTCAGGTTGTATTCGCCGGCGGTGGCGGAAACGGCGCAGGCGCCGGCAAGGACGGTGCCGAGAAGGCCCGCCAGCAAGTTTCGGATCTGTTTCATGTCATTTCATCCCGTCGGCGCGCACCTCGGGCGTCTCCACCCGCGGCGGCGCGATGTATCAGTGGGTGAGGGAAAGGTCGCCGTGCATGCCGGCGCCATAATGACCGGGGACGTTGCAGGCGAACTGCAACGTCGCATGCTTGGGCATGCGCCAGACGATCTCGCCGGACTTGCCGGGCTCCAGCAGCAGGCTGTTGGCCTCGTCGTGCATGCCGTGGCCCATGGTGGCCTGCATTTTCTTCGCCGCGTCCCAGTTGATGCGGTCGGGCTCGAGCACGCCGTGCTCCACCATCATCTCCATTTCCGGGGCGTGGGCGAGGTGCATCTCCGGCGTGGCGATGTTGAATTCGTGCACGAACTCGCCCTTGTTGCGGACGATGAAGCGTACCGTCTCGCCTTCCTTCACGGTGAGGTTCTCCGGTTCGTAGTAGTTGTCGAACATCGTGACTTCGATGGTGCGGGTCACCGCTTCCGGCTTGCCGGGCGCGCCGATATCGGCGGCCGCGGCGTGTCCATGCCCCTTCCCGTGCTTGCCGGCGGCGAGCGCCGGGGCGGCGAGGAGGCTGGTGGCGAGAATGGCGATGGCGAGGGTGGTCGAGGATTTGGGTTTGGACCTGGTCATGACGGCTTTTTCTCGAGCGAGACGGCTCGGTTCCCAACAGGGCCCGCACCCGCGGTTTTGCGAGGGCGGCATTGTCGTCAATGGGAAAACCGTCAGGCGCGGGGGGATGGCGGATCCGCCTCGGGCGCGCTGTCTTCGAGCCAGCGCGTCGCGGTGACCAGCCGTGGCATCGCGTGGCAGGCCGGGATCGGCGAGCGTGCGGCCTCCGGCATCAGCCAGCTCGCCGCGCAGTGACCGGCGGCGACCAGGCAGCAGGGGGCGCGATCCTCGTCCGGGCATGCGGTATCGTCGCATGCCGGGGCCGCGTGACCGCCGCCCATGGCCATGTCGTGGCTCATCCGATCATGCCCGGCCATCCCCGCGCTCAGCGCGAACGGCTGGGCGCAAAGGGCCAGAAGCAGGATGATCGATGTCACGAGCCGCATCATCCGTTATCTCCGGCCTCCCGCGGCGGTGCCGTCAAGTCACGAATGCTTCACGGGGCAGGGGAATCGCATTTGGAATTGCCTTGACGTGCGTGTTTGATCTTGAGGTATTGGCGCGAATCGATTCTACCCGGTCTTTTCACGGGTGGAGGTTGCGATGGAAGGCTTTCTGGAGTGCTTTGAGGGTCTCGAGGATCCGCGGACTGGCAATGCCGGGCGTCACGATCTGCTGGAGATCTTGACGATCGCCCTGTGCACGGTCCTCTCGGGCGGTCAGACGGCGGTCGACATGGCGATCTTCGCGCGTGAAAAGGAGGCGTTCCTGCGGGAATTTCTCGTACTCGAACATGGCGTGCCGAGCCACGACACCTTCAGCCGGGTGTTCCGGTTGCTGGATCCGGAGGCGTTCGGCGCCTGCTTCCAGCGCTTCATGGCGCGCTTTTCCGAGACCTGCCAAGGGGTCATTGCGATCGACGGCAAGGTGGTGCGGCGATCCTACGACAAGGCGAGCGGCACGTCGGCGCTGCATATGGTCTCGGCCTGGGGCTGTGATCAGCGGCTGGTGTTGGGGCAAGTCGCCACCGACGCCAAGTCCAACGAGATCACCGCCGTGCCGAAGCTGTTGAAACTATTGAGCCTCGAGGGGACGATCGTGACCGTGGACGCCCTCAATTGCCAGCGCGCCATCGCCAGCCAGATTATCGAGCAGGGGGGTGACTACGCCCTGGCGTTGAAGGGCAATCAAGGCACGCTGCATGACGACGTGAGAACCTTCCTCGACGATCCGAAAGCCGAAGCGACCACCACCGACACCACGGTCGATGGCGATCATGGCCGCATCGAGACCCGTGCCGCTCTCGTCTCCAGCCACGTCGAGTGGCTGCAAGAGCGCCATCATTGGCCGGGCCTGAAGGCGGTCGCCAAAGTCACCCGGACCCGCGAGTGCGCGGAGAAGACGTCGAGCGAAACCGCCTACTACCTGCTCAGCCAGCCGCTCGACGCCGAGCGCTTCAATCCCGTTGCCCGGGCGCACTGGGGGGTCGAAAACCGCCTGCACTGGTGCCTCGATGTCCAAATGAACGAAGACCAAGACAGAACCCGCAAGGACAATGGACCGCACAATCTCGCCGTCCTGCGCCACATGGCGCTCAATGTCATGCGAAAGGATCCACGAAAAGACTCGCTGCGCGCCAAGTTCAAAATCGCCGCTTGGAACAACGACTATCTCCTGTCACTCCTCGGCAAATTCTGAAATGCGATTGCCCTGGCTTCACGGGTCCGGCGCGTTCATCGCCAGGAAGCCGCGAATGTGGTTCAGCGCCAGCTCGATCTTTCGCGCGTTCTCCTTCCAGGGATAGAGCGAGACTTGCGCGTTCGGCGCCAGCAAGGCCGTCTCCATCGCCGCGGCGTAGGGGTGGGGGGGAATGTCGTCGGGCAGGATGAGCACCGGCGTTTGGCAGTTGCGGACGAAGTCGCGGTCCACCGTGAAGACGAAATCGGCGCGCTTGGTGTACATGTTGTCGAGGAACTGGGCGACCGTCTCCATCGTGACCTCGGGCCGGCGGGCGACGAACTCGGGTGCCCAGCCCGCCAGGTTCAAATCCCGGAAGACGTTCGGCACGGCGGAGCTGTAGCCGCTCGGATGCACGAGCACGGCGGCGGCGACGCGGTCGCCCGCGCGCTGCAACAGGTTCCAGATCAGCGGGCCGCCGATGCAGAAGCCCATCACGATGAAACGGTCGAGGCCGAGATGGTCCGCCAGCGCGAGCTGGTCGTCGGTGAAGCTGTCCCAGGTCCGATCGGCGTCGAGCGGCCCTTCCGATTGTCCACCGTTGGCGTTGCGCAGGTCGAGCGCGATGACGCGGTTGGTGTCGGCGAACGCGTCGAGCGGATTGAAAGCGTGGTCGGCGAGGCCCGCGATGGTCGCGTTGAAGCCACCGCCCGGCAGGACCAGCAGCGGGGCGCCGGAACCGGCTTCCTCGTAGTGGATTCGCACGGGGCCGTTCTCATGAATGGGCATGGCGGGTCTCCTTTCGCCCCCAGGTATACTGCGTCCCGGCGATGGGTTCACCCCGATGAAGGCAATCGCGAACGCTTGCCTTCGCCCCGGCGACCCCTCATATGATATCGCTTGCCGCCGCCATGGCGCCCGGATACGGAGTTCACAGCATGACCAAGACCTTCACGCCGCCCAAAGTCTGGAAATGGGACGGGCAGAAACAGGGCCGGTTCACCAGCACGAACCGTCCGATCGCCGGGCCGACGCACGACAAGGAACTGCCGATCGGCAAGCACCCGCTGCAGCTCTATTCCCTCGGCACGCCGAACGGGGTGAAGGTGACGGTGCTGCTGGAGGAACTGTTGGCGAAGGGCATTTCCGGGGCGGAATACGACGCCTGGCTGATCCGCATCGGCGACGGCGACCAGTTCGGCAGCGGCTTCGTCGACATTAATCCGAACTCCAAGATCCCGGCACTGCTGGACCACAGCACCACGCCGCCGACGCGGGTCTTCGAATCCGGCGCCATCCTGCTGTACCTGGCGGAGAAGTTCGGCGAATTCCTGCCCCAGGATCCGGCCGGGCGGACGGAATGCCTGAATTGGCTGTTCTGGCAGATGGGCAGCACCCCCTACCTCGGCGGCGGCTTCGGCCATTTCTACGCCTATGCGGACGAGAAACAGCAGTACCCCATCGACCGCTTCACCATGGAAACCAAACGCCAGCTCGATGTGCTCGACCGGCGGCTGGCGGAACACCGCTATATGTGCGGTGACGATTACACCATCGCCGACATGGCGATCTGGCCGTGGTACGGCGGCTTGGTTATCTTCGACCAGTACGGGGCGGAGGAGTTCCTGGAGGCCAGGTCCTACACCAACGTGCTGCGCTGGGCGGAGGAGATCCATGCCCGCGAACCGGTCAAGCGCGGCCGCATGGTCAATCGCCTGCGCGGCGAACCGCACGAACAGCTGCGCGAGCGCCACGACGCCGGTGACTTCGAAACCAAGACCCAGGACAAGATCGAAGCCGCGGCGGAGTAGCGCAGGCCCCCCTCCCCGGGCGGACAATCGTCCGCCTTGCGCTATACTGGCACCACGATACCGTGATGCCGGATAGCGTGCGCACGCCCGGCGTCGAGGGGAGGAGCGCCGCGCCATGACGACACCGAACGAAACCGCTCGAGGCGAAGCCGAACATTTCGACGTTCTGATCGTCGGCGCGGGCATCTCCGGCGTCGCCGGCGCCTATTACCTGCGCGGGCAATGTCCCGATACCAGCTTCGTCATCCTGGAGGCGGAGGACAGCTTCGGCGGCACCTGGTGGACCCATCGTTCGCCCGGTATCCGCTCGGACAGCGACCTCCACACCTTCGGCTACGGCTTCAAGCCCTGGGTCGGGCCGCCGATCGCGACGGCGGAGGAAATCCTCTCCTACATGGGCGAGGTCATCGAAGAGAACGACCTGGCACAATACATCCGCTACCGGCACCGGATCGCCACCGCCGCCTGGTCGCACGCCGACGGCCTCTGGCGTATCGAGGCGACGCGGGGGGAGACCGGCGAGAGCGTCGTCTTCACCTGCAATTTCCTGTGGATGTGCCAGGGCTACTACCGCCATAACGAGGGCTATACCCCGGACCGGCCGGGGATGGCGGATTACCAGGGCACCATCGCCCATCCGGAGAACTGGCCGGCGGATCTCGACTACGCGGGCAAGAACGTCGTCGTCATCGGCTCTGGCGCGACGGCGGCGACCGTGGTGCCGGCGATGGCGGAAACGGCGGCCCATGTCACCATGCTGCAGCGCTCACCGACGTTTTTCCGCTGCGGGCGCAACGCCATCGAGATCGCCGAAACCCTGCGCGAGCTGCAGGTCGACGAGGCCTGGGTGCACGAGATCACGCGGCGCAAGATCATGCACGATCAGGCCACCTTCACCGACCAGTGCTTCGCCGATCCCGAGGAGGTGAAACACCAGCTTCTGGCCCAGGTGCGCGACCTGCTGGGTCCCGACTACGATATCGATACCCATTTCACGCCCTACTATCTGCCCTGGCGCCAGCGCATCGCCTTCGTCCCCGACGGGGATCTGTTCAAGGGCATCGCCGCGGGCAAGGCCTCGGTCGTCACCGACCACATCGAGCGCTTCACCGAGAGGGGCATCCGCCTGCAATCGGGTGCGGAGCTGGAGGCCGATATCGTCGTCACCGCGACCGGTTTCAACATGAACGTCATGGGTGACATCGCCTTCACCATCGACGGCAAGCCGCTGGATTTCCACGACACGGTCACCTACCGGGGCATGATGTTCACGGGCGTGCCCAACCTCGCCTGGGTCTTCGGCTACTTCCGTGCCAGCTGGACCTTGCGCAGCGAACTGATCGCGGCCTTCGTCTGCCGCCTGCTGAACCACATGAAGGCGACGGGTGCGACCAGCGTCGAGCCGGCGCTTCGGGACGAAGACAAGGACATGGCGCTGTTCGACTGGATGGAGGAGGACAGCTTCAATCCCAACTACCTCAAGCGCGCCCTCTCGATCCTGCCGCGGCGCGGCGACAAGCGGGAATGGCAGCACACCCAGGATTATTGGCGCGAAAAGGACGAGTTCCCGGCGATCGACCTCGAGGACGAGGTGTTTCACTACCGCCGGCCCGCCCGCACCGACGTCGCGGCGGAGTGACCGGCGCCGCCCGCTGCCATCGACCGCCCCCGAAGCCCTGCCGCCAACGTTCACCGAACGCTGACGCCATCGTGATTGGCGCCGCGGCGCGTTCAAGCTACGTCTAACATGATCCGCTGCGCGCTGTGCCGTACGCATCCGGTGAGCACCGCCTTGTCGGTGCTCCGGTAATTTCCGAGTCTCCCCTCTTCTGAAGTGGGCACTTCGTTCGTGTCCACGAGTTTGAAGATGGGCACGAGTTTGATGGTGGACGAAGAAGATCTCCCTGCCGGCGACAGGCGCACGGCGTCCCAGCCCCGGCGTCGCTGGCCTTTGGCGGAGAAGCGTCGGATTGTCCTGGAGAGCCTGGAGCCGGGCGCGTCGGCATCGGTGGTGGCGCGTCGGCACGATGTGAACGCGAACCAGGTGTTCGCCTGGCGCAAGCTCTACCGCGAGGGTTTGCTGGGCGGTGCCGGCGGCCTGGTTCCGGTGACCGTGGTGGCGGACGAGCGGGGTCCCTCGGCGCCGGCTCCGTCGGTCGGGTCGGGGCGAATGACGATCGAGCTCGGCTGCGGCGCGCGGGTGATGGTGGACGCGGGCGTGGACGCCTCGGCGCTTGGCCGGGTGTTCTCGGCCCTGGCGCGGCGATGATCCCGGTTCGCGGCGATGTGCGGGTGTGGCTGGCCTCGGGCGTGACGGACATGCGTCGCGGCATGAACACGCTGGCCTTGCAGGTCCAGGAGGCGTTGGGCCGGGACCCGCATGCGGGTGACCTGTTTGTCTTCCGGGGCCGTCGGGGCGATCTGTTGAAGATCCTGTGGCACGACGGGGTGGGCATGTCGCTTTATGCCAAGCGCTTGGAGCACGGCCGCTTCGTCTGGCCGGCGGCTCATGGCGGGGGCGCCGTGGCGATCTCTTCGGCGCAGCTGGCCTACATGCTGGACGGGATCGACTGGCGTCACCCGCGCTTGACCCGGCGTCCGGAGCGGGCGGGCTGAGGCGCGGCATATCGACTCGGTCGGCGCAATAGGTCTGGCGGGCGGGCGCGGGGTCTGATTCACTCCCGCCCATGACCAGCGCCGATGTCCTCGAAGAGAACGCCCGCCTGCGCGACGCCCTGGCCGAGGAACGGGCGGCACGGACGCGGGCCGAACTGGAAGTCGAACATCTGAAGCTGCAGATCGCCAAGCTGCGCCGCGAGCAGTATGGCCGTTCCTCCGAGCGTGGCGCCCACCTGCTGGAGCAGCTGGAACTGCAACTTGAGGAGCTGGAGACGGCGACGGCCGAGAGCGCGGGCCCGGGCGAGGCCGACGACGGCACGACGGTGCGCGGCTTCACCCGACGCAAGCCCAAGCGGGCGCCGCTGCCGGCCCACCTGCCGCGCGAGCGGGTCGTGCTGCCCGGCCCCGAGTTCTGCTCTTGCTGCGGTGGCGACAAGCTGGTGAAGCTCGGGGAAGACGTCACCGAGAGCCTGGAGCTGGTGCCCCGCCAGTGGAAGGTGGTGCAGACGGTGCGGGAGAAGTTCAGCTGCCGGGCCTGCGAGACGATCAGCCAGCCGCCGGCGCCGCACCACGCGATCCCGCGCGGGCGCGCCGGTCCCGGCCTGCTGGCGACGGTCCTCAACGACAAGTTCGCCATGCACCTGCCGCTCACCCGGCAGAGCCGGGCCTTCGCCGCCGAGGGTATCGAGCTCGACGTCTCGACCTTGGCGGATTGGGTCGGCGCCTGCTGCGCCACGCTTCGGCCGTTGCACGAGCGCATCCGGGCCCATGTGCTGGCCGCCGAACGGCTGCATGGCGACGAGACGCCGGTGCCGGTGCTGGCCAGGAAGAAGACGGTCAAGGGCAGGATCTGGACCTACGTCCGCGACGACCGTCCCTTCGCCGGCAGCGACCCGCCGGCGGCGCTCTACTTCTACTCCCGGGATCGGGCCGGCCGGCATCCCCGGGGTCATCTGGAGGTCTGGTCCGGCATCCTCCAGGCCGATGCCTACAGCGGCTTCAACGCCCTCTATGCGAAGGGACGCCAACCGGCGCCGCTTATCGAGGCCTCGTGCTGGGCTCACAGCCGGCGCAAGTTCTTCGAGCTGGCCGATCTCGGCAAGGCGATCCGGGCGCCGATGGCCCGCGACGCGGTGCGCCGCATCGACGAGATCTTCGCCATCGAGGCCGAGATCAACGGCGACACGGCGGAGCGCCGTCGCGGGATCCGCCGGGCCCGCGTCCGCCCACTGGTCGACGACCTCGGGAAATGGATGCGGACGGAACGCGCCAAACTGTCCTCGGGCAGCGCCGTCGCCAAGGCCATGGATTACATGCTCAAGCGCTGGCCGAGCTTCACGGCGTTCCTGGCCGACGGTCGCATCTGCCTCACCAACAATGCCGCCGAGCGCGCGCTCCGGGGCATCGCCGTCGGCCGGCGCAACTGGACCTTCGCCGGTTCCGACCGGGGCGCCGAGCGCGCCGCCGCCGTCTACACCCTGATCGAAACCGCCCGCCTCAACGACGTCGACCCTCGCGCCTGGTTCGAAGACGTGCTGCGCCGCATCAACGACCATCCGGCAAAGGCGATCGACCAACTCCTGCCCTGGAACTGGAAAGCCGCGACACCCAACAACATCGCCGCCTGATCCGTTCCCCGCAGCCGCGCTCCGTCAATCCGAGCCGACCGTGGTCTTGGCCGGATGCGTACGCTGTGCCTCGGTCGCTGCGTGCATCAAAGGCTGGAATTAAAGACGTGAAAGGCCCTTCCATGGCATCGGTGTGAATCGGCATGCAAAACTGACCCACTTTGGTGGGTTATGAGCGGTAAGAATTGACTCACCTGGAACGCTAGCATCCGCACGGAACAGTGCGGAGGAAAGAGCAGGTGGTATTGATGGAAAGCGTATTGAAGATCCGACGTTGGATATTACGGGAGGGTCGGAGTATCCGATCTGTATCTCGTCAGACTGGTTTGTCGCGGAACACGATTAAGAAGTATCTGAAGGACGGCGATCCACCGAGCTATCAGCGGCGCGTTTCACCCGTCCGGCGTAAGCTTAGCGATGGCTTCGCCAGCCGGCTTCGGGCGCTCTTTGAGCAGGACCTGGGGCGCCCGCGCCGTGAGCGCCGGACGGCCAAGAAGCTTTATGAGCAGCTTGTGTCGGAAGGCTATAGCGGATCCTACTCGACGGTTCAGAGGTTTGTCCGCGACCTGAAGCGTTCTGGCGCCGGATCGGGGGATGCGTTCATTCCGTTGCACTTTACGGCAGGTGACGCGCTCCAGTTTGACTGGAGCACGGAATACGCTGTCCTGGGCGGTGTCGAGCAGAAGGTAAAGGTTGCCCACTTCCGCCTATGTCATAGCCGCAAGCCCTTTGTTGTTGCCTATCCCAGCGAATCTCAGGAGATGGTGCTGGACGCCTTTGCACGGGCGATGTCTTTCTATGGCGGCGTACCGCGCCGGGTGATCATCGACAACCCCAAGACGATGGTAACCTATGTTTCGCGCTCTAAGGACCGTGTGTTCCATCCGCGCTTTCTGGCGTTGATGAACCACTATGTGATGGAACCGGTTGCTTGCACACCCGCGGCGGGGTGGGAGAAGGGTCAGATTGAGAACCAGGTTGGGTTCCTGCGGGGACAGCTGTTTGCGCCCAAGCCCGCCTTTGACGATCTGGATGCGCTGAACGGCTGGTTGCGTCTGCGCTGCGAGGAATTGGCGAATCGCGCCCACCCCGAACAATCGGATCGCAAGATCTCGGACGTGTTCGCAGACGAGTGCGCCGAACTGCGTCCCCTGGGCCGGGCTTTTGACGGCTATGTTGAGAAGGCCGCTCGTGTCCGCTCTACCTGTCTGGTCCAATATGCCACCAATCGCTATAGCGTCCCCTCCCGGTTCGCCGGGGAGCTTGTCTCTCTGCGCGCCTATGCGGACCGGATCGTGGTTGTGTCAGGGCAGAATGTGATTGCCGAGCACAAGCGCCGCTTTACCCGCAACGCCAGCTATTTCGAGCCCTGGCATTACCTGCCCCTACTCGACCGCAAGCCCGGCGCGCTGAGAGATGGCGCGCCCTTTGTGGGTTGGCAATTGCCTGAGGCGATGCACCGGGTCAGGGCGCATTACATGGCCGGCAAAGGCGGGGACCGGGAGTTTGTCGATCTGCTCCTGCTGGCCCAGGATCACGGGATCGAGGTGGTCGAGATAGCCTGTGAACTGGCCGTGGAGCAGAACACGCTGCGCCTTCCGGCCATCATCAATCTGATCAACCAACTGGTGGAGCCGGTCATCGCGCCATGGGGCGAGAGCCACGCCTATCCGCAACTGACCTTGCGGCCCGAAGCGGACTGCAAGCGCTATGAGACGCTGTGCGTTGCCGGGGAGGCCGTCGCATGAAAGCTTTGATAGACCAACTGATCGCCCTGAGGCTGTATGGAATGGCGGCTTGCGCCGAAGCTTTGCTGGCCGCGCGCAAGCCGCCAAGTCTGACCACTGCGATAAAGCAACTGATCGACGCCGAGACTGTAGAGCGCCGGGTGCGCTCTATCCAGCACCAAATGCGGGCCTCGAAGTTCCCCCACCATAAGGACTTCGCCACTTTCGATTACGGCCTAGCCGCCGTCACCCAAGCGCAAATCGACCCCTTCTGCTCAGGGCAGTTCACCCAGGAGGCCCACAACCTCATTCTGGTGGGCGGAACCGGTACGGGCAAAACCCACATCGCCATTGCTCTGGGGACGCTGTTGATCAATCAGGGAAAGAAGGTCCGTTTCTTCAACGCCGTCGATCTGATCAATGCGCTGATCAAGGAACAGGCCGAAGGCAACGCCGGCAAGATCATCCGGCAACTGACGGCCATGGATTGCGTCATCATCGACGAACTGGGCTATATCCCATTCCCCAAATCCGGCGGTGCGCTCTTGTTCCACCTGATCAGCAAACTCTATGAGAAGACCAGCGTCATCATCACCACCAATCTGGAGTTCGGGGAATGGGTCTCCGTCTTCGGAGATGCAAAAATGACAACCGCGTTGCTGGATCGTGTAACGCATCACTGCGCAATCATCGAAACAGGCAACATGTCTTACCGCTTCGCACAAAGCAAACAGCGACGACAAAAGTAGCCGCCCTGTAAGCAAAGCCCCAGGCTGATCCGCTATATGGAGCCAATCAGCCTGGGGGCTTTCATCGCAAAGGCGGGCAAATCAAAACGGGTCCTGTACAGATTGTTCTGCAAAAGGGGTTTCGTAGCTGGGGCACAAGTCCGGGCCGATGGGGTGGATGAGCTGCCTCCGGCTGGTCCGGGCTCTCGCGATCGAAATCCATGAGGACTGGCTGGATGCCAACCGCTAGCTCAACATGATCCATCTCAAGGAGAGCAAAAGCGAACGCATCCAGAAAGCCGCCTGACGGCGGCTCGGCATGCCTGGCGCTCCGAGCAATCGAAATCTCCGCGCCAGGCATGCCGGTGGCCCTCATCGGCAGCCATGACAAACTTGCAGAACAGTCTGGACACTACTTCAAAAGCTCATTGCCACTTCAAGAACCCCACCTGATCCCCACGTTCCGCCGCCGGCCCGGTTGTCCCGGTGGGCCCACAGGCCCCTCCCACGCGGCTTCGCTCCGCGTAACGCAAAGCGCTACACGAAGCCGCGCGGGGCCCTCCCGTGGACTACCGGGACAACCTCCGTCGAAGCAAGGGGGGGGGGTCAATTTTGCACGCCGATAGGGGGTCAGAATTAAATGCTGATTGACATGCATGCCAACGTCACCGTCGCCGAGCATCCGCTGGTCCAGCACAAGCTCACCCTGATGCGCCAGACCGATACCTCGATTTCGCTGTTCCGCCAGTTGCTGCGGGAAATCAGCCTGCTGCTGGCCTACGAGGTCACGCGGGACCTGGAAACGCGAGAGGTCGTGATCGAAACCCCGCTCGAAACCATGTCGGCGCGCCAGCTGGAGGGCAAGAAGCTCTGTCTCGTTTCGATCCTGCGCGCCGGCAACGGCCTGCTCGACGGCATGCTGGACTTGATGCCGCTCGCCCGGGTGGCGCACATCGGCCTCTACCGCGACCCCCAGACCCTGGTGCCGGTCGAGTACTACTTCAAGACCCCCGAGGATATGGCGGCGCGGGACGTCATCGTGGTCGATCCCATGCTGGCGACTGGAAACTCGGCCATCGCCGCGGTGCATCGCATCAAGCAGACGGGGGCGGAGCGGATCAAGTTCGTCTGCCTGCTGGCCGCCCCTGAGGGGATCGACGCCTTCACGGCTGCGCATCCCGACGTGCCGGTGCACACCGCCGCGATCGATCGCCAGCTGAACGACCATGGCTATATCCTGCCGGGCCTCGGCGATGCCGGCGACCGGATGTACGGCACCAAGTAACGCCGGCCAGGCGTCGGAACAATCGACAGCACGGAGAGAGAACCCCATGGAAGAGCGGATCGACTACCGGCGTGACGGTGCCATCGTCACCATCACCCTCAACCGGCCCGAAAAGCTGAACGCCTTCGACGACGAACAGGTGGTCGCGCTCTCCGATGCGCTGCATCGCTTCGACCTCGACCCCGAGGCCAACGTCGCCGTCCTGCGCGGTGCCGGGCGGGCCTTTTCGACCGGCGCCGACGTGCACAAGCGCCAGCTGCGCAGCCGGGAGGAGTTTGAGGCGTTGGGCGGGCCGCAGGGCCGCGGCGCGCATGCGGGCGACGTCCTGTTGAACGCGGTCAACTGGAAGCCGGTGATCGCCGCGCCGCACGGCTATGTCATGGGCCTCGCCGTCGGCATCATGCTGGACGCGGACCTGATCGTCGCCGAGGCGGACACCCGGCTGCAGATCACCGAGACCAGCCGCGGCCTCGGCGGGGCGATGTACTGGGGCCTGACCCAGTTCCGCGGTGCGGCCGCCTTCGGTACGGAGATCGCGCTCACCGGGCGCTGGTTCACCGCCGAGGAAGCGCAGGCCGCCGGCCTGATCAACCGGGTCGTGGCCGAGGGCGAGGGCCTGGCCGCCGCGCAGGCGCTGGCCGAGGAGGTCGACGCCAACCCGCCGTTGAGCGTGCGCTCGACCGTCCGCGTCCGCCGCGCCGCCCTCGCCCGCCAGCGCCGCGAGATCCAGGCGCAGATCGCGACGGAGAAGCTGTACCTCACCGAGGACTTCCAGGAAGCCGCCCGCGCCTTCGCGGAGAAACGCGCGGCGAACCGTTTCAAGGGTCGCTGAAGAAACCAACGGCCATTGGTCGACTGAGGATCCTCCGAGCCTTCCAGACGCATCTCGCGGAGGGAACACGATGATGTTGAAGTTGCATACGCTCAACGACCGGATCCGCGCCCATTCGAACGACGCGGCGCACGGTACGGAAGTGCCTGCCAACGCCAGGCTGTTGTTTTGCAATGGCCAGGTCGGCGCGCGCCTGGACGGCTCGGTACCCGACGACCCCGCTGAACAGATCGCGATCATCTTCGAGCGTATCCGGACGATACTTTCCGCCTCTCACATGACGATGCGAGACGTGGTCAAATTCAGTGTCTACGTTACCGACAAATCCATTCTCGACGACTACCAGAACGTCCGTGGCCGCGTCATGGGCGACCACAACCCGCCGGCCACGCTGCTGGTCGTCGAGCCATTTCCGCGTGCAGGCGTCGTCGTCGAAATCGAGGCCGTTGCGGCAAAAATCGACGAGTGATGCATCAGCGAAGGGGGTCTGGGACGGCGTGACCGTCGGGCCCGATCGTCCGTCATCGCGAATGCGCGTAGCGAGCCGTCAGAGCGCCGGCTACCCCTTCATCTTCTCGCCCTTCGGATCGTAGGGCGGGCGGAGGTGGGGGGTGGCGGCGATGCGGGTGCCGGCGATGTCGATCTCGTAGGCGCCGGCTTGCAGGTAGGCCGCATCCAGGCCCTTGAGGCCGTGGACATAGGCGAAGGCGATGGGGCGATCCAGCGCATGGCCGTGGTCGGCCGAGGAAACGTGGCCGACCAGCTCGCCGTCGCGATAGAGCGGCTCGTCATGCCAGGCGACGGCCTGTTCGTCGGCCAGCGTGAAGACCACCATGCGTTTTTCCAAACCCTCCTCGCGCTGTTTCAGCAAGGCGTCGCGGCCGATGAAATCCGCGTTCTTGTCGAGGGCGACGGCGAAGCCGAGGCCTGCCTCGAGCGGCGTGTCGTCGGGCGTCAGGTCGTGCCCCCAGGCCCGGTAGCCCTTTTCGGCGCGCAGGGATTCGAGGGCGTAATAGCCCGCGTCGCGCAGGCCCAGGTCGTCGCCGGCCGCGAACAGGGCATCGTAGAGACCCGGCGCCATCTCGACCGGGCAATAGACTTCCCAGCCCAGTTCGCCGACGTAGGACAGCCGGGTCGCGCGGACATGGGCCGGGCCGAGGTTGATCATCCGGCTGCTGGCAAAGGGGAAGGCACCGTCCGACAGGTCGTCGGGGCTGAGGCGTTCGAGCAGGGTGCGGGCCTTCGGGCCCATGACGCTCAACACCGACCAGAGCGCGGTGACGTCGGTCAGGATCGCATGGCCGTCCGCCGGCAGGCGGCGCTGGATCCAGTCGAAGTCGCGCACCGCCTGGGCGGCGCCGGAGACGATGAAGAAGGCGTCCTCGGCAATCCGGGTGACGGTCAGGTCGCTTTCGATCCCGCCGCGGGCGTTCAGCATGGTCGTATAGACGATGCGCCCCGTCGGCACGGCCATGTCGTTGGCGCAGATCCGCTGCAAGGCCGCCTCCGCGTCCCGCCCCTGCAGCAGGAACTTGGAGAAGCTGGTCTGGTCGAAGACGACGACGTCCTCGCGCGCCGCCCGGCACTCGGCCGCCGTCGCCTCGAACCAGTTCTGCCGGCCCCAGGCGTATTCCATCTCCGGCGCCTGGCCGGGCGCCGCGAACCAGTTCGCCCGTTCCCAGCCGAAGCGGGAGCCGAAACAGGCCCCCTTCGCCGCCAATCGGTCGTAGAGCGGCGAGCGGCGCAGCGGCCGCGCGCTTACCGGCTCGAAGCGCGGCCAATGCATGGCGTAGTGCATGCCCAGGCTCTCGACCGTGCGCTCGCGCAGGAAGGTCCGGTTGGCGTGGAAGGGGCCGTAGCGGCGGATGTCGACCTCCCAGAGGTCCATCGGCGCCTCGCCGCCGACGATCCATTCGGCGAGTGCCTTGCCCGCCCCGCCGGCGGACGCGATGCCGGCGGAGTTGAACCCGGCAGAGACGTAGTAATTGGCGATGCCCGGCGCCTCGCCCATGATGAAATGGCCGTCGGGGGTGAAGCTTTCGGGCCCATTCATGAACTGGCGGATCTCCGCCGTTTCCAGCAGCGGGCAGCGGCGCAGCGCGCCCTCCATCAGCGGCTGGAACTGGTCCCAGTCGTCCGGCAGGGTGCCGAAGGCGAAGCCCTCGGGCACGCCCTCGCTGCCCCACGGCTTGCACTCCGCCTCGAAGCCGCCCATCAGGATGCCGCCGACCTCTTCCTTGAAGTAGACCCGGTTGTCGTGGTCGCGCATCACCGGCGTGTCGGGATCGAGGCCCAGGGGCCGGGTCACGATATACATGTGCTCGGCCGCGTGCAGCGGCACGACGACGCCCGACTTGGCGGCGAAGTCGCGCGCCCACTGGCCGGCGGCGTTGACCACCACCTCGCAGGCGACCGTGCCCGCGTCGGTCTCGACACCGACGACCCGGCCGCCCTCCAGCACCACGTCGCGAACGCCGACGCCCTCGGCGATCCGCGCGCCGCCGGTCCGCGCGCCGCGGGCGAGCGCCTGGGTCAGGTCGGCCGGGTTGGCCTTGCCGTCGCCCGGGATCCAGGCGGCGCCCGCGATATCCTCGGTGCGGATATGCGGCCAGAGGCGGCCGGCCTCCGCCGCGTCGACCATCTCGGCCTCGACCCCGAAGGCCTGCGCCTGGGCGGCGGCGCGGCGCAACTCGATCAGCCGGTCCGGCGTCGTCGCCACGTTGAGCGAGCCGCACATCTTCCAGCCCGTCGCTTGGCCGGTCTCCGCCTCCAGCCGGGCGTAGAGGTCGGCCGAGTACTGGATCAGCTTGGTAAGGTTGGCGCTGGGCCGAAGCTGGCCGACCAGGCCCGCCGCGTGCCAGGTGGTGCCGGCGGTCAGCTGGTGTTGCTCCAGCAGCAGGACGTCTGTCCAGCCGAGCTTGGTCAGGTGATAGGCGATGGAGCAGCCGACGATGCCGCCGCCGACGATGACGACGCGGGCCTGGTCGGGAAGGGTGGGGGACATGCGGGCGCTCCTCGCTGCGGCGTTGGAACCGCGACTTAACGGCGTGCCGGCGGGCCCGTCAACGCTTCTCTCGCCACCAGGTCTCCACCGGGTTCGCACCATAGAGCGGCACCGTCGCCGGGCGGGCGAACCGAGGCCAGTGGGCGAGGCGGTCGACCGGCGAATGGAACAGCGGCAGGACGTGCTCGCCCCACAGCAGGGCGCGGTCGAGGGCCCGGGTCGCGGTCACGAAATCTTCCCGCGTGACGGCACCGGTCAAGCGTTCGATCATCGCGTCCACGGCGGCGTTGCGGATGGCCGGATAGTTGCGCGAGCCCGGCTGGTCCGCCGCCGCCGTGCCCCAGTAATAGGCCTGCTCGGTCCCGGGCGAGAGGGACTGGTCCCAGCGATTCATGATGACGTCGTAATCGAAGCGGTCGATACGCTCCTGGTATTCGGAGGAATCGGCCGTCCTCACCGTAACCTCGATGCCGAGCCGCTCCAGGCTCCGGGCGTAGGTCAGCGCCAGCCGCTCGTCCGCCCGGCGGGCCAGCAGGATTTCGAACGCCAGCGGCTTGCCGCTCGTGCCATGGACCCGTTTCAGGTCGCGCACGACCCAGCCGGCACGTTGCAGGCCGCGTTCCGCCCGGCGCAGGGCGGCCCGCGCGCCTTCCCCGGTCCGCCGGCCGGGCGCGGTCCAGGGCTCGCTCATTGCGGCCTCGGGAAGCGACGACGCGAAGGGGGCGAGCAGGCGCCGCTCGGCCGCGTCGGGCGGGCCGGCGGCGGCCAGCACCGCGTTGGCGAAGTAGCTTTCCGTGCGCTGGTGGGCCGAATCGTAGAACGCCTCGTTGATCCAGGGGAAGTCGAGCGCCTCGCCGAGCGCCCGGCGCAGACCGGAATCGTCGAAGGGCGGGCGCCGCGCGTTGAAGACGAAAGCCCAGAGCCCGGCCGGCCGGCCGTGCGGCAACTCCAACCGGCGCATGCCGCGCGCCTCGGCCTCGACGTAGCCGATCTTCCAGGCGCGGGGATCGCGTTCCCAGCGGACGTCGACGGTGCCGGCCAGGAAGGCCTGCAGGCGGGCGTCCTCGTCGCGGAAATATTCGTAGCGGACGACGTCGAAATTGTGCCGGCCGCGCCGGGCCGGCAGCCCCTCGCTCCAATGCCCGGGAATGCGTTCGTATTCGATGAAACGGCCGGGCTCCATCCGGCCGACCCGGTAGGGGCCGAGGCCGTTCAGGGGTTGCAGCGAGACGCGCTCGAAATCGCGGTCCTCGAAGTCGGTGCGGCTCAGCAACGGCATCAGGCCCAGGATCAGCGCCAGCTCGCGGTTCGAGGCATCCTTGAAGACCAGGCGGATCGTCCGTGGGCCGGGCCGTTGGATCTCGACCACCTCGCTATAGTAACGCCGATGGTTCGGCCGGCCCTTCGCGGCGAGCGTGCGCAGGCTGAACTCGACGTCGTCGAGGTCGAGTTCGCGGCCGTCGTGAAAGCGCACGCCCGGACGCAGGCGGAACTCGACCCAGCTGCGGTCGGGCGCCGTGCGGACCCGGTCGGCGACCTGGGTATAGAGGGTGAAGGGCTCGTCGCTGCTTCGCGTCAGCAGGCTGAGCCGGGTCAGCCCCAGGCCCATCGCCGGCCGGCCGCGCACGATGAAGGGGTGCAGGCTGTCGAACCCGCCCAGGCGCGAGAGCACCAGCCGCCCGCCGCGCGGCGCCGCCGGGTCCGCATAGGGAAAGTGCGCGTAGTCGGGGCCCAGCGCCGGCGCACCATGCATGGCGATGGCGTGTTCGTGCGCCGTCGCGGGTGCGGCCAGCAGTAGCCCTAGGGCCACGAGTATCGTCCTCATCGGCGTCTCTCCTTCGAGTGCCAGGCGGCGGCGATGATCACCGGTACGATCATCAGGCCCGCGAGATAGAAGGGTGCGGCGGCGCCCAGTTCGACGAAGGCGATGCCGGAAATGGGCGGCCCGAGAATGCGGCCGATGCCGGCACCGGAACTGGCGGCGCCGAGGCTGGCGCCTTGGGCGTCGGCCGGGCTGGCCCGGGAAATCCGCCCGGTCAGGATCGGCGGCCCGACGGAAAGCCCGATCGAAACCAGGCCCGCCTGCCAGAGATAGCCGCCGACGCCGCCCACCAGATCCACGCCGGCCAGCCCGACGACGAGGGCCAGCGCACCGATCAGCAATACGGGCCATTCGCCCAGCCACTTCGTCGCCGGGCCGATCAGGCCACCCTGGATGATCGCGGCCAGCAGGCCGATGTAGGCGATGGCCCAGCCGACCTCGCGCGGCCCCCAGTCGAATCGGGCCTCCAGGAACAGCGGATAGATCGAGATCGTCTGGCTGAACACCATGGTCATCGCGGCCAGCAGGGCAATCAGGCCGAGGATCCGGGGCCGGGCCAGCAATTGCAGGACCTGGCGTGCGGGCGGGGTTTTCCGCGCCTCGTGACGTGCCGGCTCGCCAACGAAGAGCAGGGTGAGGAGGAAGGCCAGCAGCGAGAGGCCGGCGGCGGCGAAGCAGGGCAGGGCGAAGTCGGCCCGCGTCTCCGCCCCGCCGGCGACCATGCCGCCGATCGCCGGGCCGATGACGAAGGCGATGCCGAAGGCCGCGCCGATCTTGGCGAGGCCGCCGGAGCGCGCCTCGATCGGCGTGACGTCGGCGATGTAGGCTTGCGCCACGGCGACGTTGCCGGCCATGGCGCCGGAAAAGGCGCGGGCGAGAAACAATCCGGTGAGCGAGCCGGCGAGGCCGAGCCAGAGGTGGCCGCCCGCGATGCCGAGCAGGACCAGCAGCAGGGCGCGCTTGCGGCCGATGCGATCGCTGATCCGGCCCCAGAGCGGGGCGGAGATCAGCTGCGCCAGGCTATGGCTGGCGATCAGCAGGGTGACGCCGCGTGCGTCCGCCCCCAGCGTCTTGGCCAGGAACGGCAGGATCGGATAGAGCATCGCCAGGCCGACCAGGTCGACCAGGAAAACGCCGAGCAGGATCCACGGCGTGCGGGTCGGATTAGTCCCTATAGGAGGGATCGATCTTGTCGAGCTTGCGCATCAGCGCCTGGAACTCCATCCGGCCCATGGCCGGGCCGCCGACGGTCTTGTAGTCGTTCATCGCCTCGCGGCTGTTGATCGCGGCGTTCTCCGACAGCTCGTTCAAGGTGCCGGCGGCCGCCGCGTCGAGCTGGATCTGGCAGGCGCGCTCCAGCCGGTAGAGCCGCAGGAAGGCCTCGGGAATCGTGGCGCCGGTGACCAGCAGGCCGTGGTTGCGCAGGATCAGGGTGTTGTGTTCGCCCAGGCTCTCCAGGATGCGGGTCCGCTCGTCCGTATCCAGGCTCGGCCCCTCGTAGTCGTGGAAGCCGATCGCCTCGTGGAAGGCGGTGGCGAACATGGATACCGGGCGCAGCCCTTCCTCGATCGCGCAGATCGCCATGCCGGCCCGGGTGTGGGTGTGCAGCACGCATTTGTGCCGCTCGGCGTTGGCCATGTGCACGGCGGAGTGGATGACGAAGCCGGCCCGGTTCACCGGATAGCCCGTGTCCTCGACGACATTGCCGTCGACGTCGATCTTCACCAGGTTCGAGGCGGTGACCTCGTCGTAGTTGAGGCCGAAGGGGTTGATTAAAAAGTGGATCTCAGGTCCGGGCACACGCACCGTCAGGTGGCCGTAGATCAGCTCGGTCCAGCCGAAATGATCGACCAGCCGGTAGGCCGCCGCCAGCTGCACCCGCAATGCCCGCTCGGCTTCCGCGGGGGGCAGGGTGTCGATGTCGGCATCGACGATGTTCATGTCCATGACGCGTGTTCCCTTGAAATTTCGGTGACCGCGGCCGGATGATAGCAGAATCCGGCGGGAGAACTAGCCGGCGAGCGACCCCGCCAGGATCTCGACGCCGCGCTCGATCGCCGCCTCGTCGAAGCCGGCGAAGCCGAGCAGCAGGCCGGCCGGTGCCGGGCCGCGGCGCCAATACATGGACAGCGGGGCGGCGTAGATTCCCGCCGCCGCCGCCCGGGCGCAGGCCTCGACGTCGTCCATGCGCCGGGCCAGCGCCGGGGTGGGTCGTGCGATCAGATGCATGCCGGCGTCCTGCCGCTCGGCGGTGAAGAGGTCGCGGGCATGGCGGTGGAGGGCGTCGAGCAGGGCCTCCTGGCGGTCACGGTAGAGCCGGCGCATGCGGCGGACATGGGCGGTGAAGCGACCGCTCTCGATGAAGCGGGCGAGCGCCGGCTGCGCCAGCGGGCTCGCCCCCTCGCCGGTGCCGCGGCGGACCAAAGCGGCCGGGGCGACGATCGATTCCGGCAGCACCAGGTAGCCGAGCCGGAGGCCGCGGAACATCACCTTGGAGAAGGTGCCCATGTAGAGCACGCGCCCCTCCTCGTCCAAGCTCTTGAGCGCGGCGAGCGGCCGGCCGGCATAGCGATACTCGCTGTCGTAATCGTCCTCGAGAATCCAGGCGTCGTGCCGGCGTGCCCAGTCGAGCAGCTCCAGCCGCCGGGCGAGGCTCATGGTGACGCCGAGCGGGAACTGCCGCGAGGGCGTGACGACGCAGAGCCGGGCCGCCACGCCCGCGCGCTCGGCCTGGCCGATGGCGATGCCGTCGCCGTCGATCTCGGCGTAATGGACCTCGATGCCCGCGGCGCCCAGCGCGTGGGCGACCAGGGGATAGCAGGGGTTTTCCATCACCGCGGCCTGGCCGGGATCCAGCAGGGTGCGGGCGGCGATGTCGATCGCGTCGCGCGACCCGGAGGTGACGAAGACCTGGGACCAGTCGCAGTCGATGCCGCGGATCTCGCGCAGATGTTTGGCGATGGCCCGGCGCAGTTCCCCATCGCCCTCGATTTCGCTGCCGGCCAGCGCCGCTTCCGACGGCGTCCGCCAGGCCCGGGCCAGCAGCCGGGACCAGAGGTCGAAGGGGAACTGGCCGGTATCGGGCAGGCCCTGGCGGAACGGCCGGGCGGCGATCGAGGCCTCCGTCGGCTCCCCCACCAGCCGCTCGGCCAACGCCGACACCGTCGCCGGGACCGGCGGGCCGCGCCGCGCCGCGCCCCGCGCGTCGGTCACCAGGTTCACCTCCGGCAGGACCTCGGGCACGAAGGTGCCGGCGCCACGGCGCCCCTCGACATAACCCTCGGAGGTGAGCTGGTCGTAGCTCAGCAGCACGGTGGTCCGTGAGACGCCCAGCTCCCGCGCCAGCGCCCGGCTCGACGGCAGGGCCGCGCCGGGACCGAGCCTGCCGGCCAGGATCAGGCCGCGCAATTGGTCGTAGAGCTGCAGCTGCAAGGGCGGGCCGCCCGGCCCCCGTTCGAGGGACAGGGCCATGACGGCGCTCGACGGTGAAGTCGTCATCGACGTTTCCCGAAATTGGCCACAAGAAATTTTCCTTCATTGGATATACTCGTAAAACCAATTGCGATCTATCCCTGCCGCGAATTCGAACGGAGGGCTTTCGCCATGACCGCCTACACTCAGACCCCACGAACCCGCCTGCGCCGCCGGCACGACCGCGGCGCCCACGACCGCGAGACGGTACATGGCGTTCTCGATGCCGGTCTGATGTGCCATGTCGGCTATGTGGTCGACGGCTTTCCCCATGTGACGCCGACGCTCTACTGGCGTGACGGCGACCGGGTTTATTGGCATGGCTCCAGCGCCAGCCGGATGCTCCGCCTGCAGAGCGATGGCCTGGAGGTCTGTCTCACGGTGAGCCATCTGGACGGGTTGGTGCTGGCGCGCTCCGGCTTCCATCACTCGGCAAACTTCCGCTCGGCCATGCTGTTCGGCCGTGCCCGCAAGCTCGACGACCGGCGGGAGATCGAGCGCCAGCTGGAGATCTTCATGGACCGCCTGGTCCCCGGCCGCTGGGCGGAACTGCGCCCGGTCACCGGCCAGGAGCTGAAGGCGACGACGGTGCTGGAAATGGAAATCGACGAGGTCTCGACCAAGATCCGTGCCGGCGGCCCGGTCGACGACGAAGAGGACTACGCGCTGCCCGTCTGGGCCGGCGTGGTGCCGATCACCAGCCGGATCGGGACGGCCGAACCGGACGAGCGGTTGGCACCGGGTACCGTCCCGCCGGTGGGCCTCGGCCAATTCCGCCTCGGCTGAGCGGGCGGCCGGTGGGCGATATGGTGTATGAGGGGCGCGCCGGTCGGCCCGACAGTCCCGGCGAGGAGGAGCCATGCATTCGGTTGTCGCGCATCGCTACGGCGGGATCGACGCGTTGTCCTACGACGAGGTGCCGCCGCCCGAACTCGGGCCCGGCGGCGTGCGCATCGAGGTCCATGCCGCCGGCGTCAGTTTCGCCAATCTCCTGGCGATCGAGGGCAAGCACCAGAACCGCCACCCGCCGCCCTTCACGCCGGGGACGGAGATCGCCGGCATCGTGCGCGACGTTTCGCCCGAGGCCGCGGGCCGGGTGGCGCCGGGACAGCGGGTCTGCGCGGGCGTGCGCGCGGGCGGCTTCGCCGAGCAGACGATCGCCATGGCGGAGAACGTGTTTCCGATTCCCGACGGCCTCGACTTCGATTCGGCGATCCACTTCCCGACGATCTACGCCACGACCTATGCCGCGCTCGCCTGGCGCGCCCGCTTGCGACCGGGCGAGGTCCTGCTGGTCACCGGTGCCGCGGGCGCCAGCGGCCTGGCCGGGGTGGAACTCGGCAGGGCGCTGGGTGCGACGGTCGTCGCCGTGGCGGGGGGCGAAGAAAAGCTCGCGGTCGCCGCAGCGCACGGCGCCCACCACGGGATCGACCACCGCCGCGACGATCTGCGCGCAGCCGTGCTCGAGCTCACCGAGGGGCGCGGCGCGGACGTGGTCTACGATCCGGTCGGCGGCGCGGTGTTCGATGCGGCCTTGCGCTGTGCCGCCCCGCTGGCGCGGCTGATCCCCATCGGCTTCGCCTCGGGCGACATTCCCCGGGTGCCGGCGAACATCGTCCTGGTGAAGAACCTGACGATCATCGGCCTCTATTGGGGCCATTACATGGGCTGGGGCCGGACCGCCATCGGCCCCGAGGTGGTCGCGGAGGTCGACGGGATGTTCCGCACGCTGTTCGATCTGCACGCGGGCGGCGCGTTGACGTGCCGCATCGACTCGGTCTTTCCGCTTCGCGACTTCGCCCGCGGCCTGGCGCGGGTCCGCGACCGCGCCGTTATCGGCAAGGTCGTGCTGAAACCGCCGGTTTCTCCCTAGATCGAGAAATACTTCGCCTGGGGGTGATGCAGGACGATCGCCGAGGTCGACTGTTCCGGCTCCAGCTGGTCCTCCTCGCCCATTTCCAGGCCGATCGCCTTGGCGTCCAGCAGCTCGAGCAGCCGGTGCTGGTCCGCGAGGTTCGGGCAGGCCGGAAAGCCGAAGGAGTAGCGCGAGCCGCGATAGCCCTGGCTCAGCAGCTTGTGGCGGTCGCGGGAATCCTCGAAGGCCATGCCGAGGTCGGCGCGAATGCGGGCATGGACGTATTCCGCCATCGCCTCCGCCATCTCGACGCTGAGGCCATGCAGGTAGAGATAGTCCCGGTAGCGGTCCTCCTGGAACCATTCATGCGCCACTTCACTGGCGTGGCGGCCGATGGTCACCGCCTGCAGGCCGATGACGTCGCGCTCACCGGAGCGGATGTCGCGTATGAAATCGGCGATGCAGAGGCCGCCGGCCTGCTTCTGCCGGGGCAGGGAGAAGCGCGCCAATTCCCGCTCTTCGCCCTCCTCGAACAGCACGATATCGTCGCCGTCGCTCGCCGCCGGCCAGAAGCCGTAGACGGCGCGCGGATGCAAGATGTCCTCGTCCTCCGAGCGTGCGACCAAGTCCAGCAGGATCGGCTTGATTTCGGTATCGGCCCAGGCGAGATAGTCCTCCAGCCGTCGGCCCTGTTTCCGGTAGCCCCAATGGAACTGATAGAGCATGCGCTCGTTCAGGTAGGTCATCAGGGCGCGGATGCGGGTCTTCTCGATGACGCGGGTGCCGTAGAACGGCGGCTCGGGCACGTCGACGGCGGCGGCCAGTTCGTCGCGGCGCAGGCGGATCTCCTCGCCGTCGACCGGGCGCAGGGTCGAGGTCCCGTTCACCTGCTTGACGCCGCTCGCGCGCGGGCGCCGTCGGGCCCGCTCGGCCGCCAGATGCTGGTCGAACTCGCCGGTGACGATCCGGTTCATCAGATTGAGACCGGCGAAGGCGTCCTGGGCGTAGGCGACGCGGCCGTCTTCCCCGTAGGCCTGGCGACAATCCTCGTCGACATAGCGCCGGGTCAGCGCCGCGCCGCCGAGCAGGACGGGCATGTCGAGGCCCTGGCGCGCCATTTCCTCGAGGTTCTCGCGCATGATCACCGTCGATTTCACCAACAGGCCGGACATCCCGACGGCATCCGCCTCGTGTTCACGCGCGGCCTCCAGGATCGTCGCGATCGGCTGCTTGATGCCGAGGTTCACCACCTCGTAGCCGTTGTTGGTGAGGATGATGTCGACCAGGTTCTTGCCGATGTCGTGCACGTCGCCCTTCACCGTCGCCAGCACGATGGTGCCCTTGCGCTGGCCGGCGACCCGGTCCATGTGCGGCTCGAGATAGGCGACGGCCTTTTTCATGGTCTCGGCACTTTGCAGCACGAAGGGCAGCTGCATCTGGCCCGAGCCGAACAGCTCGCCCACCACCTTCATGCCGTCCAGCAGAAAGCGGTTGACGATGTCGAGCGGTGGATACTGGCCCATCGCCTCGTCGAGATCTTCCTCAAGGCCCTGGCGCTCGCCGTCGATGATGCGGCGCGACAGCCGCTCCTCGATCGCCTCGGGCAGCGGGACGGCCTCGACCGGCCCTTCGCGGTCCTGGAAGAGGGCGATGTAGGCCTGCAGTGGGTCGTAGCCATCGGCGCGTCGGTCATAGATCAGATCCTCGGCGATGCGAACCTCGTCCTCGGGGATCGCGTGCAGGGGCCGGATCTTGCTGGCGTGCAGGATGGCGCCGTTCATGCCGCGCTTGAGGGCATGGTCGAGGAACACCGAGTTCAGCACATGGCGCGCCGCCGGCTTCAGGCCGAAGGAGATGTTGGAGAGACCGAGGATGATCTGGCACTCGGGCAGCTCCTCGGCGATCCGCTCGATCGCTTCGAGCGTCCACAGGCCGAGCTTGCGATCGTCCTCGTTGCCGGTGCAGATCGTGAAGGTCAGCGGATCGAACAGCAGGTCCGCCGGGGCCAGGCCGTGCTGGTCGACGGCGAAGTCGTGCAGGCGGTGGGCGACGCGAAGCTTGTCCTCGACGCCCTTGGCCATCCCCTCCTCGTCGATGGTGAGGGCTATGACACCGGCCCCGAACTTGCGGGCCAGCTCCAGACGGCGGGCCGGTGGTGCCTCGCCGTCCTCGAAGTTGATCGAATTGATCAGCGCCTTGCCGCCATAGAGTTTGAGCGCCGCATCGATCACCGGCAGCTCGGTGGAATCGATCACCAGCGGTGCATCGACCGCACCGCGCAGCCGGCTCGCCGCCTGGGTGATATCGGCGATTTCGTCGCGGCCGACGAAGGCGGTGCAGAGATCGAGGGCGTGGCTGCCCTCCCGCATCTGGGTGCGGCCGATGGCGACGCAGGCATCCCAATCCTCCGCCGCCTGCGCCTCGCGGAAGGCCTTGGAGCCGTTGGCGTTGCAGCGTTCCCCGATCGAAAGAAAGGCGTTTTCCTGCGCATAGGTCACCTGGCCATAGAGCGAGGCTATCGCCGGTTCCCAGACCGGATCACGTGGCAGCGGCGCCGGGCGGTCGCCGTCGCCCTTGCCCCGCAGCAGGGCGTCCAGGCGCGCCGTATGGGTCGCGGTGGAGCCGCAGCACGAGCCGATCATGTTGACCCCGTCCTCGGTCACGAACCGGTCCAGCCAGTCGGCCATCTCGTCCGGCGTCAGCGGATAGCTCGGCTTGCCGTCGACCAGCTCGGGCAGGCCGGCATTGGGTTGCACGGTGATCAGGCCCGGCCAGTGGCCCGCGAGCCAGGCGACATGCTCGGCCATCTCACGCGGGCCGGTGGCGCAGTTGAGGCCGATGGAATCGACACCCAGCGCGTGGATGATCGTGGCGGCGGCCTGGATGTCGGTGCCGACCAGCAGGGTGCCCGTGGTCTCGATCGTCACCTGTGTGAGGATCGGCAGATCCCGTTTCGCCGCACCGAGCGCCAGGCGAGCGCCGTTCACCGCCGCCTTCAGCTGCAAGGGATCCTGCACGGTCTCGACCAGGAAGCCGTCGACGCCGCCTTCCAGCAGGCCGGCAGCCTGGATCCGGTAGGCGGCTTCCAGGGAGTCGTAATCGACCTGGCCCAGGCTCGGCAGACGCGTCCCGGGACCGATCGCGCCGAGCACGAAGCGGGGCCGCTCGGCGGTCGCGAAGGCCCGTGCGCTCTCGACCGCCAGCTCGCCGGCCAGGCGGTTGATCTCCTGTGCGCGGTCCGTCAGGTCGAACTCGCCGAGCGTAATCGGCGAGCCGCCGAAGCTGTTGGTCTGGATGACGTCGGCGCCCGCCTCGAGATAGCCGCGATGGATCTCGCCGACGATGTCGGGCCGGGCGATGTTCAGCGCCTCCGTGCAGTTCTCCTGCCCGAGGTAATCGCGCTCGATGTCGAGGTCGAGGGTCTGCACGACGCTGCCGACGGCACCGTCGCAGAGCAGAACCCGTTCCCTGAGGGCGTGCAGAATGTCACTCATGTCGCAATTCTCTCCGTTACTCAGTTATGCCCGGCTTCGGCACGCGCCTGGCCCCGCGCCCAGGCGCCTTCCGCCGGCCGGCGGGCGGGCCAGACCTTGACGGTGAGCGGACGTCCGGTGAGCTCGATCGGCGCGCGCGCTTCCAGTCCGGCGCCGAGCAGCCATTGGGCGATGTCGGCATCGTCGAAGCCGAGCCAGCGGTGCTTGTGTTCCTGGCGCAGGAATTCTTCGCCGTGGGCGGCGAAATCGACGACCGCGAGGCGGCCGCCGGGCTTGAGCACGCGGGCCGCCTCTTCCAGGCTCGAGCGCGGGTCGTCGAGATAGTGCAGCACCTGGTGCACGACGACCGCGTCCTGGCTGGCCCCGGCGAAGGGCAGGTTGTAGAGGTCGCCATGGCGCACCTGGCAATGGCGGAACGCGCTGCCCTCGAGCCGGGCACGGGCCACGGTCAGCATTTCGTGCGAGAGATCGATGCCGATTCCCCGGCGGATCCCGGGCGCGAAGATCTCCAGGATTCGCCCGGTACCGGTGCCGAGATCGAGGAACTCGTCGATGTCGTGCCCTTCGAAGATATCCAGCAATACCGCCTCGACCTCGGCCTCCGGCACATAGAGGCCGCGAATGCGGTCCCAGCGTTCGGCGTTGGCGCGGAAGTAGTCGGCTGCCGCCCGGGCCCGCGCGGCCTTGACGCCCTCCAGCCGCTCCATGTCGAGGGTCAGCGTGGGATCGTCTTCCGGCAGCAGGTCGATCAGCGCATGGGCGAGCGCCGCGCAGGCGCCGCCCTCGGCCAGGCGATAGAACGCCCAGGTGCCCTCGCGATGCCGGGTCAGCAGGCCCGCCTCGCACAGCAGTTTCAGGTGACGGGATACCCGCGGCTGGCTCTGGCCGAGGATTTGCGTCAGCTCCGTCACCGTGAGTTCCGCATAGGCGCAAATCGCCAGCAGGCGGAGCCGGGTCGGTTCCGCCGCCGCTTTCATGCCCGAGAGAATTCGCTCCATCGACGTGCCTGCCTGTTACTGCGCCATGGCGCCAGAAAGACAGATATAAATATATTTTTATGTCGTTAGCAAATCGATAACGATCTGCCCCTGTCCAACGAGGGCGGTACTGGCCATGCTGGCGGATCTGTGCTAGCTCTTGGTGCGGGGAAGCTTTGCACGCCGGGAGGGCGTGAGGCCGATGTTCGGCCGGAGTTGGAGTGGATGAGATGACGGTGAAACACCGACGTCATCTGGCGGCGATAGGCCGTCTTGCCCCGGGGCGCGGGAGTGCCCTGTTGCGGATCGCGGCCCTTGGCCTCGTACTCGGCCTGGGCGCGTGCGCGACGCCGCCGCCCGCCGATGACGAAGCGGCGGTCGCGGCCTACAACGAGGCGAACGATCCGTTCGAGCCGATGAACCGAACGATCTTCGAGATCAACCGGGGCCTCGACGCGGCGCTCTTCCGCCCGCTCGCGATCGCCTACCGCAAGGTATTTCCGGACGATGTCCGCGACGGCGTGCGCAACGTCACGCGCAATCTCAACACGCCGCAGAACTTCATCCACGACGTCCTGCAGGGGGAGCCGGAGCGGGCCGCCGACAGCGCCGCGCGCTTCGCGGTCAACAGTCTGGCCGGCGCCGGCGGCGCCCTCGACGTGATGGCGATGGAGACCGGTACGGAAGGCGAGGCGATCCCCTACCACGACGAGGACCTGGGCCAGACGCTGGCGGTCTGGGGTTTCGAGGAGGGGCCCTACCTGATGCTGCCGCTGTTCGGTCCTTCCAACGTGCGCGATACGGTGGGTCGGGTCGGCAACATTTTCCTCGATCCGTTCCGCTACGTCATTCCCGATGACATCGAGCTGGCCTTCGGCCTGTCCCGACGCCTTGCGAGTGGCATTGACACACGTAGTCGCAATATCGAATCGCTCGACGAGATCGAGCGAACCTCGATCGACTTTTACGTCACCATCCGCTCCCTCTATCGCCAGTTCCGCGCGGCGGAGATCCTGAACGGTGAGCCCGCCGAATTGGAAGACGCGCCCGACATCGCGATCGAGTTCGAGGAAGAGGACGCGCCGGGCACGCGGGTTTCCAAGGTAAAGACGAACTGATCGAGGCGCGAACCGATGAGTAAGCTACTCGCCTACGTTGTCCCCCTGTTCCTGCTCGTCGCCACGGCGGTCCCGTCGGCGCCCGCCCAGGCGATCACGCCGGGTGAGGCGAGCCGCTTCGTCAGTACGCTGGGCGATAACGCCATCGCGGCGCTCGGCGACGAATCGATCGACGCCGACCAGCGCCAGGAACGCCTGCGTGGCCTGCTGCGTGAGGGCTTCGCCCTCAAGGGGATCGGCAAATTCGTGCTCGGCCGGCACTGGCGCGCGGCCAGCAAGGAACAGCGCGCGCGCTATCTCGACCTCTTCGAGTCCTACATCCTGCACAGTTACGGCGCCCGGTTCTCGCAGTATTCGGGCGAGACCATGCGGGTGGTGGACGAAAAGGACGATCGCGGCAAGGGCCGCCTGGTGGTCAGCGAAATCGTCCGTGGCGACGGCTCGAGCCTGATCGTTCAGTGGCGCGTCCGCGAGGGCAAGGGCCGGCTGATGATCGTCGACGTCGTGGTCGAGGGCGTCAGCCTGGCGATCACCCAGCGCTCGGAGATGGCCGCCGTCATGCAGCAGAAGAAGGGCGACATCGACGCCCTGCTGGACGAGATCGAAGGCAAGGTCAAGGACCTGCGCTAGCCGGGCGGCTCGATCTCCGTCGCGTAAACCTCGAATTTGTCGTCGTCATAGGCGAGCGGCTGCACGACGCCGCCCGCCGCGTCCACGACACGCGCCATCGCGGGCTCGGCTATCGCATGCCGGAACACGGAATCCAGACGAGGAAACTCCGCGGCGAGGTCGATGCCGGCGAGCAGCGCGTTGCGCACTTGCGGCACCAGGAAACAGTCGGCCGGCGTTATGACGTCGCCGACGGCGTAGCGCCCGGCGCTCCGTTCCAGGATCCCCTCCAGCGCGCCGAACTCGCGGCGGATGAAATGCAGACGCAAGGGATGCACGGTCGGTGTCGCCTTGACCATGCCCCACTCACCCATCGCCTGGATGATGAAGGGAATGTTCTGGTAGGGCTGAATGTCGGCGGCGACGATCGACATGATGCGCCGCGCCTCCGCCCGCGCCCAGGCCTCGGCCGGCCAGATCGAGGGGCCGTCCGCCGGGGCGAGCGTTTCCTCGATATAATCCAGAATCGCCGCCGACTGCGTGAGCTGGCGTCCGTCGGCCAGCAGCAGAACGGGAATCCGTCCCTCCGGGTTGAAGACCGTCAGGTCCGTGCTCCCGAGCCGCGCCGTCTCGGCGTCGCCCTCGGGCATGGTGAAGACCATGATGCCGCGATCATCGGTTTCGAGACCGGTGTGGACCTCGGCCACGACGTCGCCGCCGATGCCGCGAACCGCGAGATAGAGCATGACGCGGAGCGAGGCGCTGGAGGCGCGGTGGCAGTAGAGTTTGGCGGGATGTCGGGCAACGTGGCCGGGCATGGAGGGCTACTCCGGGCTCGAGGTTTCTAGACGGGTTTGCATCGACGGCCATGGCCCGTCTGTCAAGGCGCCAGACGCTCGGCCGGTGTTGCCAGCGTCGGATCGATTACACCGACTACAAGTGTCGAAACAACATTGAATTCTGGAAATACTTTAGATATTAAATAGATGAATCTAATTGAGCAGAGGAAAAATTTCACATTGACTTTGCTGCATCTTGCTCACTACTATCGTCAGAAGCGAGAATAAGAACGCACGGTCATCGTTTTTGGGTCGTGTTGGATTTCAAGCTGAGCCTGTGTACGAAGATTGCCGTCCTCTGACATTGATTCGAGGTAACTCAAATGCTCCGTAATCTTTCTTTGCTGTGCCTGGGCCTTCTCACGATTGCGCTTTCCTTCGCCAGCGCACCTGGCAAACACGGCGTCGGGCTCTTCGCTATTCCCGCCGCGGCGCAAGAGAATGCTGTCGGTGGGTGGCCCGGGTACGATGCGGATGGCAACGTCATCCCCTATTTGATCGCCAACGACGCCTGTATCTCGGCACAGGGACAGTTTATTCCGGCCTTCGGATATGCGGTCGGCCTCTTGATTCAGAGTACGCCGGGTCCGCAATCCCTTACGGACGCGTTTGCCACGCCGGGCTGGACCTGCCGTTACACGGCGCCCGATCGCCCTCCCGCGACGATATTTCTGCTGCTCGGCTGTGCCTCGGGATACGTCGGCATCGAAGGAAGCTGCGTGCCGGAAGATTCGCACCTGGCGGCGGAGGCTTGCGGTACCTGCACCGCTCCGCATATCGGCCAACCGACCTCGATCTCTTCCGGCGCGAAATACGAGGTTTTCACGGACTATGCGGGCACCGGCCCCCGCCCCTTCGACATCAAGCGGACCTATCGTAGCGTGCTGATGCCAATGCGGGGCAATGGATTGGGCCTCGGCTGGCGGACCCATCTCACACGCGAACTCGATGTGGTGATACCCGGCCTTCAGGTCATCGTCACGAGCGAGGATGGCACCCGTGAGCGCTTTGGCGACCAGTTCGATAGCAATGTCTGGCAGGCTTTCACTTTGCAAAGCGACGCGAATGGCGCGGTATGGACCTATCGGGGCGAGCGGGGCCGCATGACCGAAGCCTCGCCCGGTGTCTACGAACACACCGATCAAGACGAGCGTATCGATCGGTTCGAGCCCGTGAGCGGCCGCCATCGCGTCACCCAGACCCGATGGCCGGGTGGCTATCAACGCACCTACGTCTATACGACCGGCGGCGACCTGATCGAGATCGCGGACAATCTCGGTAAGAGTCTGCATCTCACCTGGGCCGGGTCCCGGATCGACACCATCACACTCCCGGGCGGGCTCGTCATCGATTACGATTACACGCTACATGCGCCAGGCGGCGTCGCGACGGAGCATGACGTCTTGACCGCCGTCACCCGCCGCGACGGCGCCGGCAATGTCTTGGACACGATGAGCTACGAGTATGAGACCCCGCTCTATCTGCCGCTGCTGACCGGCGTCATCGATCGAAACGGTATCCGTGCCAAGACGATCACCTACGACCAGTCCGGACGTGTGACCTCGAGCGAGCGGGCAGGCGGTGCCGACCGGACGGTAATCTCCTATGGCGACAGTGCGCTCGGCGCACCGGCCGACACCCGAACCGTCACCAACGCCCTCGGCCAGGTCGAGGTCTTTACCATGGAGCGTCACGCCTCCTTTTCGAACGTACCGATCGAACAGGAGTTTCAGGTTACCCGCGTGGATCGCGAAGCGAGCCTGGGCATCGCCGCGGCGAGCCGCCAGAACGGATTCTCCGGCTCCCTGCGCAACCAATCCTTCGACCTGAACGGCACCCGGACGACCTATACCTACAACTCGGACGACGACGAAATCGAGCGGGTGGTTGACGCCGACGGCGAAGCCCGCGTCATCACGACGACCTGGCATCCGGATTTCCACGCGCCGACGCAAATCGCCCGCCCCGACCGGACGACCGACTTCACCTATGGCCCGACCGGGGAGTTGACCAGCCGCACGGAGTCCATCCAGATCGGCAAGAACAAGACCGAAGCGCGCACGACGACGTACACGTGGACGGCCACGGGGCAGCTGGCGAGCGTGGACGGCCCGCGGACCGATGTCGCCGACGTGACGACCTATGCCTACGACGGTGCCGGCAATTTGACCACGATTACGAATCCACTCGGCCATGTGACCAGCTTCGCCGGCCACGACGCGCGTGGCTTGCCGGCATCGGCGGTGGATCCGAACGGGGTGGTCACGGATTTCATCTACGACGCGCTCGGACGCCTGCTCAGCGCCACGGTGCAAGGGCCGGTTCCGGCGGTCACGACATACGTCTACGATGCCGAGGGTCAGTTGCTGCAACTGACGGATCCCCTGGGTGCGACGACGACGTTCACCTATGACGACGCGCGACGGTTGACGGCCATCGAGAACCATTTCGGCGAACGCATGAACTTCACCCTCGACGCCATGGGCAACCGGACCGAAAGTCGGGTGCTGGCCTCGGACGGGAGCGAGACCTGGGTTCGCACGGCCGCCTTCGACGCCCTCGGCCGGCTCACCAGCCAGCTCGGCGGCGCGGGCCAGGCGGCGGGGTACGGCTACGACGCGCTCGGCAACCGGACGGAGACGACCAGTGCCGTGGGCGGCGTGAGCGCGCGGCTCCATGATGCCTTCAACCGGGTCGTGCAGATCACCGACGCCCTCGATCAGGTCACGCAGATCGGCTACGACAGTTCCGACAACCTGAGTTCCGTCGTCGATGCGAACGGCGTGATCACGAGCTACGAATACAACGGATTTGGCGAACTGGTGGAAGAGGACAGCGCCGACGCGGGCAAGACGGTGCACGAGTATGACGAGGCCGGCAATCTGGCGAAGACGACGGATCCCCGGGGCGTCAAGGCGAGCTATACCTACGATTCCCTGGGCCGGGTCATGGCGAAGACCTTCGCCGGCAAGCATTCGGCGGAGAGCGTGACCTATGGCTACGACGATCAAACCGGTGGCAACTTCGGCCTCGGTCGGCTGACCGACATTTCCGACGCGAACTCGACGACGAGCTACATCTACGACGCCTACGGCAACCGGACGACGGAGACGCGGACCCTCGACGGGCTGACGACGACGACGGCGCATACCTATGACCTGGCGGGCAATATCGTCCGCACGACCTATCCCTCGGGCCGGATCGCCCACTTCACGCGCGACCCGCTCGGCCGTGTGGTGGCGGTGGACTGGCAGGCGGATGCGACCGCGCCCCTCGAAAGCGTGGTCTCCGCCGTCACCTACCGACCGTTCGGCCCGATTGGCGGCGCGGTCCTCGGCAACGGGGTGACGCTCTCGCGCGCGCATGACGGCGACTACCGCCTGGTGGGTCTCCAGGCGACGACGACCGGCGGGACCATGCTCCAGGACCTGAGCCTGACGCTCGATGCCGCCGGCAGTGCCACGGCGATCTTCGACGCCCTGGACCCCGCGCGCGATCGGAGCCACGGCTTCGATCTGCTCGGGCAGTTGACGGCGGCGAGCGGCCCCTGGGGCACGGACGCCTATGCCTATGACGGCGTCGGCAACCGCCTGTCGCACGATCGCGACGGCACGGTCACGAGCTATGTCCACGGTGCGAACGACAATCGCCTGGAGGAGATCGCGACGCTTCTGGCGACACGGGACTTGAACTATGACGCGGCTGGAAACCTGACCCGGGACCGGACCGGCAAGGGGGGTCAAGCGCCGCGTACGGAGTACGACTACAACGCGGCCGGGCGACTTGAAACCGCGACGGTACCGGACGGCAGCACGGCGGACTATGTCTACGACCCGCTCAGCCGGCAGATCCGGATCGAAACAGCGGCCGGCGTGACGCGCCTTGCCTATGGCGCCGACGACGCCGTGCTCGAAGAAGCGGACGGCGCCGGCACGGTGAAACGGAGCTACATCCGGCTCGAGGGCCGGCCGCTGGCGGCGGTCGACGAGGACGGTGCGCTGTACTGGATACTGTCCGACCAGGTGGACCAGCCGGTGAAGCTGATCGACGGGTCCGGTGGGGTCGTCTGGGATCGCATCGCCGATCCCTTCGGCCGCACGGTCGCGATGGTCACGGGGTTGGAGACGGACGAGCCGGCCCGTTTCCCCGGCCAGCGCCTGGATGCGCTGACCGGTCTGCACCAGAACTACCATCGCGACTACGATCCGGCGACCGGCCGCTACCTGCAGAGCGATCCGCTCGGCCTGATCGCCGGGCCCAGCCGCTACGGCTATGCGTTGCAGAACCCGGTCTATTTCACCGATCCGGACGGACGGATCGTGCCGCTCATCCTGGCCTGCGCCGCCAGTCCCGCCTGCGCCGTCGGCGGCGCCGTGATCTCCGGCATCGCCGCGACGATCGCCGGCATCTTCGCGCTATCGCAGGACCCGTCCAACACCAACGACCTCCTCTCCAGCCTGACCGGCGCGGAGACACGCGACTGCCCGACGTGCCAGGACGACTTCCCAAATCATCTCGAATGCTGGAAACTCGACGACTATGACTATGAGTCGCGACAAGAGGCTGCGAACTCGTTCGGGGTATTCCCGAATCAGCTTGAGGGCCGGGGGCCGATCGACTCCGGGCCATGCTACGGCACCGCCGGTGCAGGCGAGCATTGGAATGTCAAATCTCGTGGCATGTTTCGAGGGTCAGTTACATCTTGTACATGCTGTGTTGATGATGCGGGGGGTGCTTATCTCGAAGACCGGTTTCGAGCACACTGACATGACAATAGATACAAAGTCAGCCTATTTCCTCTCCTTGCTTACTATGCTGAGGTATCAGATTCAACACCTCACATCACCTGATTTTGAAATGCTATTCAATCGAAAGAATCATGGTCTTTCGGCCCGAGAAATACGAGATATATACTATAACTTCTATTGTGATGGATTTATCGACCTGACATCAATCTCTACGGAAGAATCGATTTTGGACATTACCTCACCCGATGATATTCGGGACGAGTACTGTGTTGGATTGACTTCCAGGGGGGGGGCATCTTGGGAAGCGTACGCCAATCCGAACTGGTCAGAATTCACTAGAATATGGTATCAGTTTGACTCGATTAATCATTCTCAAGAGGCAACAGTTGAATGTGGAGATCAAGCGACGATTGAAGTCGGAATGAGGCAGATTTCTCTGGACTCTAGGATAGTCTTGGTAAAAGAGATTGAGGTCTTGAGGCCCTGGCATGCTACCTACTGGAAACAGCAACCCGTTGGATTTCGTACGGGTTTTGTGCTTGGAACTGAGGAAACTCTCCTGCCATCCTCAGCATTGAGCGCTGCGGAGGATCGGTGGAGGCGATCGATACGGATGGTCGAAAGCTGGATTTGATGGCGAATAATTTCATCGGGGGCAGCAGGTATTCTTGGTGAAATCTGGCAAAGGAGTAGCTAATGACAAAGGTTATATAATATATTATGATATGAGCATAAACCTAAAATCAGCTTACTTTATATCCCTGATGGCGATGCTAAGATGCAGGGCTCGACTGTTTTTTTCACCGGACTTTGAAGGAATCTTCAATCGAAGACACCATGGCTTATTGATTGAAGAAGTGCGAAATATTGTGTTTAGGCTTTATAGAAACAATATGATCTCCGTTACTCTCTTCGACAGTGATGTGCCGCTATCGGACTTGGAATCACCTATGGACATACTTGACGAATACTCCGTCGGTTTGACCGACAGAGGGGCTGCAGCCTGGGAAGCATACAGTAAGCCGGATTGGTCGAAGTTTATCACCATATGGTATGAAGAAACTGAAGATCCAGATTATCAACGAGCCGTGATTGAATGTTCGGGTCGAGATGTCCTCGAATCTGGGCTGAATCAAGCCTCCGAGGACCCGAGAGTAAGACCGGTCGAAGACATCGAAACACTGCAACCCTTTCAGGCTACCTACTGGAAGCTACTTCCCATCGGATTTCGGGGCTGTTTCGTGGTTCAAACGAAGGAGACTTATCTGCCATCTACTGCCCTTTCATCCGCATACGACGAATGGAGTCTATCGATACGAATGGTCGAAAGCTGGGACTCGTGACGAATAGCGCCAGCATGATCAGTAGCGGCGCCGAGTAGAGCCGACATAGGAAAAGCTGATTTGGAGGATTGTATGCAAGAGTTATGCCATGACATCTGATCCGAAGTTGACCTATTTTCTATCCCTCATAGCAATGCCCAAGTACAAAAATGGGACACCTATTGTCGCTTGAATTCGAAATGGTATTCAATCGAAAGAACCACGAACTATCCGCTGAAGAAGTTCGAGGCATATACTTTAAACTCTATCGTATAGGCATGGTCAATCTCACCTTATTCTCGAAAGATGACCCAATATTGGGCATCGAGTCCCCATGGAAATGCTCGACGAATATTATGTTGGCTTGACGGCCAGCGGGGGCACGGCCTGGGAGGAATATTGTAAGCCAGACTGGTCAGAATTTGTCGATACATGGTTCAGGTGGACCGAAGAAACGGATTACCAAGATGCAGTAGTCGAATGTTCAAGCTGCGAGCTCCTTCAGGTCGTCCTAGATGCCGCATCTAAGGATCCGAGAGTAAGGTCGGTTGAAGAGATCGAAACTCTGCAGCTTTTTCAGGCAACCTACTGGAAGGAGATTCCCATCGGATTTCGCGGCTGTTTCGTGGTTCATAAAATGGAGACGTGGCTGCCGCCCACCGCACTTTCGACCGCAGATGATGAATGGAGGCGATCGATACGTGTGGAGAGCAACTGGGCGTCGTGAGACAATGCATTGGCTTGGCCCGGCTAGAAGGACTTTCACGCCGAACTTCGCCGGACTCCAGTCCATGATGTCGTTGTCGCCTGAATTGAAATTGCACGCCATGATCAGCCACGAAGCCTCGCCTGCTTTGTCATATTGGATATAGGGAGCAGAATAATACTGGATATACTCAGCGATGCTGTCGTTCACGTTGGCGATCTTTCCCGGGGCGACATGAATGAATTTTTCAATCGTCCCACCCCTGGATTAATGGTACGGGAAGTCGCGGCAAAGCTGCATGAACTTCACGGGCAAGGTTACGTGGCTTACAGCCGCAATGGCTATGATTCCGGTATCCAGCCGGCGCCTCGAAACGCCAGCGATTTGGACAGGGGATTGTTTGTCATGTTGACGGGCCGTGGCGGCGAATTATGGGAGTCCATATTCCAACCGGATTGCTCGAAGGCCTATATAGATTGTTACGATATGCTCGATGAAGGCACCGAAGTCGTCACGATACAGTGCGGGTCCAGGTCGATGCTAACGGACATGATGCCAGCGGCGCTGTCAGACGGCAATCTGCTATCGGTCTCGAATATGACGTCGTTTCGACCATGGTACGCGACGTATTGGAAACCCATCAGGGTCGGTTATATGGTCGAGATGACATTCCGCGGATCAAGTCCAGGCCGGCTGTCCGGGCATTTGCAATCGATCGATTGGAAGCTGAAGCTCGACGGATGAGGCTCCATCGATATCCCGACTTCCGCACCACAGACCCCTTCGAGCATCGCCGTTCGCCGAACGGGATGTGGTGCGGGTAACCCGACCTCTTGGTCGCATTGTGTCCGTGCCCGGGCAACATCGGCTGGACCCAGCCCGAGGCCCTCGTGCAGCAACCGGTCATAACCCTATGGCGCGTGGGGGCGAGATTGACGCATGACCCCACCGGCACCCGGGTGTACCCTCCTCCGATGGAGATCACCCACGCCCGTTCCAAACTGCTGCCGCCGGTCCTGGTCCGGGAGTTTTCGGCCCGCTCGGATGCTGCGGGCGCGCTGCGGCTCGCCATCCACCTGGCGCTGCTGATCGGCGCTGGCGTCCTGGTCTGGGCCAGCCTCGGCAGCTGGTGGTTGCTGCCTGCCATGACCGTCCAGGGCATCGTGCAGGTGGCGCTCTTTGCCGGCTTGCATGAATGCGTCCACCGCACGCCGTTCCGCAATCGCCGGGCGAACGATCTCACCGCCGCGGCGATCGGCCTCGTCGCGGTGTTGCCGGCCGGCTTCTTTCGCCGCTTTCACTTCGCCCATCACCGCTTCACCCAGGATCCGGAGCGCGATCCCGAGGCGCCCACCGCCAAGCCGGAGAGCTGGGGACAGTACTTGCGTTACGTCTCCGCCTGGAACTATTGGCGCGACCGGATCGGTGAGTTGTTTCGCCACGCGGCCGGGCGGGTGTCGGCCGATTTCGTGCCGGCGGGGGAGCGCGCGGCGGTGGCGCGGGAAGCGCGCTGGCATCTCGCCGTCTATGCCCTGGTGGGGCTGGCGGTGGCGTTCGGGCGGCCGGAGCCGCTGGTATTCTGGCTCGGCCCCGCCCTGTTGGGACAACCCTTCCTGCGCCTCTATCTGCTAGCGGAACATACCGGCTGCCCGCTCGGGCCCGACATGCTGGCCAACACCCGGACCACCTTCACCCTCTGGCCGGTGCGGCTGTTGATGTGGAACATGCCCTATCACGTCGAGCATCACGTCTACCCCGCCGTGCCCTTCCATGCGCTGCCCCGCCTGCACCGGGCGATGGCCGACCGGCTGCTGGAGACGGCGCCCGGCTATATGGCCTTTCATCGCCGCTACCAGGCGGCGCTGGGGGCCGGGACCGGCGCCCGCTTTGTCCGATCGGAGATCCAGGCATGACCGCGAGCCCCCATCCCGACAACAGCCGCCTCGACAACAGCCGCCGCATTCGTGCCGCGCGGGGCTCGACCCTGACGGCGCGCAACTGGCAGAGCGAGGCACCGCTTCGCATGCTGATGAACAATCTCGACGCCGAGGTCGCGGAACGGCCGGAGGAGCTGGTGGTCTACGGCGGCATCGGACGGGCGGCGCGCGATTGGGCGTGCTATGACCGCATCGTCCAGTGCCTGACCGAGCTCGCCGCGGACGAGACCTTGCTGGTGCAGTCGGGCAAGCCGGTCGGCGTCTTCCGCACCCACGCCGACGCGCCCCGCGTGCTGATCGCCAACTCCAACCTGGTCGGCGAATGGTCGACCTGGGAACATTTCCACGAGCTCGACCGCGCCGGCCTCATGATGTACGGGCAGATGACGGCGGGTTCCTGGATCTACATCGGCAGCCAGGGGATCATCCAGGGCACCTACGAAACCTTCGTCGAGGCGGGCCGCCAGCATTACGGCGGCGACCTCGCGGGCCGCTGGATCCTGACCGGCGGCCTCGGCGGCATGGGCGGGGCGCAGCCGCTCGCCGCGACCATGGCCGGCGCCTCGATCCTCTGCGTCGAATGCCGGGCCGAGCGGATCGAACGGCGGATCGCCAGCGGCTATCTAGACCGCTGGACCGCCGACCTGGACGAGGCGCTTCGCTGGATCGAGGCGGCCGGCACGGCCAGGGAGGCCGTCTCCATCGGCCTGCTCGGCAACGCGGCCGAGGTCTTTCCCGACCTGGTGGCGCGCGGCATCCGTCCCGACATCGTCACCGACCAGACCTCGGCGCACGATCCCCTGAACGGCTACCTACCGGCCGGCTGGAGTGTGGCGGAATGGGAGGAACGGCGCGATAACGCCCCGCAGGCGGTGATCGAGGCGGCCAAGCAATCGATGGCGACGCAGGTCCGGGCCATGCTGGCGTTCCACCGGGCCGGCGTGCCGACCCTCGACTACGGCAACAACATCCGCCAGTTCGCCAAGGAGACCGGCGTTGCCGACGCTTTCGACTTTCCGGGCTTCGTGCCGGCCTACATCCGGCCGATGTTCTGCCGGGGCCGCGGTCCGTTCCGCTGGGCGGCCCTCTCGGGCGAGGCCTCCGACATCTACAAGACCGACGGCGTGGTGAAGGCCCTGGTGGACGACCTCCACCTGCATCACTGGCTCGACATGGCGCGGGAGAAGATCCAGTTCCAGGGCCTGCCCTCGCGGATCTGCTGGCTGGGCCTCGGCGAACGGGCCCGCGTCGGCCTCGCCTTCAATCGCATGGTTGCGGCGGGCGAGCTGAAGGCGCCGGTGGTGATCGGCCGCGACCATCTCGATTCCGGCTCCGTCGCCAGTCCCAACCGGGAAACCGAGGCCATGCGCGACGGCTCCGACGCGGTGGCCGACTGGCCCCTGCTGAACGCCCTGCTGAACTGCGCCAGCGGTGCCACCTGGGTATCCCTACATCACGGCGGTGGCGTCGGCATCGGCTATTCGCAGCACGCCGGCATGGTCATCGTCTGCGACGGCAGCGAGGCGGCCGAGCGGCGGCTGCAGCGCGTGCTGCACAACGACCCGGCGACCGGCGTCATGCGCCATGCCGACGCGGGCTACGACGAGGCGATCCTCTGCGCTCGCGAGCACGACCTGAACCTGCCGATGATCGGCTGAGGCGGGGGACGCACATGGCCCTGGAACACCTGCCGGCGAACGCCCCGCTCGACGCGATGACGGCCGTACTGGAGCGCGACGGCGCCGTGGTCGTCGACGATCTGCTGGCACCGGCGCTGAGGGACACTCTCAATCGCGAACTGGACGAGGTCGTCAGGGCAACCGCGCCCGGCGTCCGCCATCCGACGTTGCCGGCCATGGTCGACTTCTTCGGTCGCGATACCATCCGCCTCGACGGCCTGCCGGCCAAGGCGGCGAGTTTCGCCGAGGTGATGCTGCTGCCCCGACTGCTCGATCTCGCCGATCATTTCTTGTTGGGCAACTGCCTCGACTATCAGCTCAACACCGCCCAGCTGATCGAGATCGGTCCCGGCGAAAGCCCGCAGCGCCTGCATCGCGACGAGGACGCCTGGGCCTACATGCCCCGCCCGGGCCCGGAATTGCAGATCGAGGTGATGTTCGCGCTTGGCGACTTCACGGCGGAGAACGGCGCTACCTGTGTCGTGCCCGGCAGCCATCGCTGGCCGCGCGAGCGCCAGCCGCAGCCGGGCGAGATCCTCCCGGCCGAGATGCGCGCGGGCTCCGCCCTGGTTTATCTCGGCTCTACCCTGCACGGCGGTGGCGCCAACACCAGCCGCAACGCACGGCGGCGCGGCATGTTCGTCGGCTATGTCGTCGGTTGGCTCCGCCAGGAGGAGAACCTGTTCCTGAGCGTACCGCTGGAGGTCGCGCGAGGCCTGCCGGAACGGGCGCGCGAACTCCTCGGCTACAAGGCGCACCGGGCGCTGGGCGTGGTCGACGTCGGCAGCCCAATGGCGATGTTCGACAGCAAATAGTCTTTGTTTCGCACAAGATCCCGCGCGGATTAAGCCTTCTTTAGGGCGGATTTGTTTCACTCGACCTTCGAGAAGGCCGAAGCGGGCCATTCGCCTGCATTGCCGTTGAACGGGGATAATCACATGAAACGCGCGCTCCTCCTGGCCGGTAGTATCCTATGTGCTACCGCGCTGCCGATCGCCGCCGCCGAGCATGTCATCGATCAGAAGGGGAAGAAGTTCATTCCTTCGAAGATCACGGCGAAGGTCGGCGATACCCTCGTGTTCATGAATTCGGAATCGAAGCGTCGGCGGCACAATGTCTACACCAAGTCGCCCGCCTTCAAATACGTGAAGATCAAGGTTCAACGCCCGGGCGAGTCCGGCCAAATCACCTTGAAAAATCCGGGCAGCTTCACCGTGCTCTGCTCGTTCCACCCGCGCATGAAGCTCAACGTGACGGTAACGGAATAGCATCGCCGCCGCCGGCCTCGTCCATTCCCCAGGAGCCGTACCGACATGATGATTCGTGGAAAACTCGTGCTGGCCTTCGCGCTGGTGCTCTTGCTCGGGACGGCGATGTCGGGTCTCGGCCTCAGGACCGTCGGCGAGCTCAGCGAACTGACCGACCGTATCTACGAGGGGCCATTGATTTCCGGTCAGGTGACGCAGGCCGCCCAGGCGGACTTCCTGCGCCTGCGTTGGACCGTGGACGCGCTGTCGGCCAGTACCGAAGGTGACGCGCGCCAGGCGTTGCTGGACCGTGCGGGCGAGATCGACCAGTCGCTCCGCGACAACCTCGATCTCGCCGCGGACCGAATGGTCGGCGAGGACGCGGTTGCCGTCGAACAGGACATCCGCGCCCAGCTTGCCGCATGGGATGCGATGAGGGCCGACGTGTTGGCCGCGGGCGGCCAGGGGGGAGGCCACCTGGAAATCTTCTCCGAAGTCGAGGAGCTGTTCGAGCTGCTGGTCGAATATTCGGCCGAGCAAGGTTTTCTGTTTCGCGAATCCGCCCTCGAAGCGGCGTCGGCAGCGGTCACCGAGCAGATCGTCCTGGGCGCCCTGCTGGCCGTCATCGTCGTCATTGCCCTGCTAATGCTGGACCGTTCGATCTCCAGGCCGGTTCGCGGAATGACGCAGGCCATGCAGGCGATCGCCGACGGTAACCTCGAAGCCGAGGTGCCGGCCCGCGGCCGGCGCGACGAGATCGGGCGGATGGCGCTGGCCGTCGAGGTCTTCCGTGCGAATGCCGAAGAAAACGCCCGCCTCGTCGCGGAGCGGGAAGCGGCGGAGCGGCATAACAAGGCGCAGGAGCGCTCCAATCTGGTGCAGAATTTGGCGCACGGGTTCGAATCTGCGATCGGCGGCATCGTCGTGCGGGTGGCGGCCCACGCCGACGACTTGAATGCCGCGGCCGAGGAGATGGCCGAAAGCGCCCGGACCAGCGAGCGGGACGCCGAGGCGGCGCGGGAGACCGGGGGACGAACGGCGGCCGAGGTCGCGACCGTCGAGCAGGCGACCAACGACCTGACCGACTCGATCCAGCTGGTCAACGAACAGGTCGACCTGACCCGGACCGTGGTCGCCGACGCCCACGACAAGGTCACGGCGGCCGACGACGGCATTTCGACCTTGCACAGCGAGGTCGACCAGATCGGTGAGGTCGTCTCGATGATCAACGATGTTGCCAATCAGACCAATCTGCTGGCCCTCAACGCGACGATCGAGGCTGCCCGGGCCGGTGAGGCCGGCAAGGGGTTTGCCGTCGTCGCCGGCGAGGTCAAGGCGCTCGCCTCGCAGACCGGACACGCGACCCAGCGCATCGTCGACCAGATCGGCATCGTCCAGGCGTCGACCAACGACGCGGTGAAGCGCATCAAGGCGGTTGCCGAGTCCGTTTTGAAGGTGACGGAGATTTCCCGCGCCGTTTCGGCGGCGATGGAAGAACAGAACGCAGCGACCCTGCGCATCGCCGACAACGTCGCCGGCGTCGCCAACGGCACCCGGGAGGCGTCGGACCGACTGCACCGGGTCGGCACGGCGACGCGGACCGGCAGCGGCGTCTCCAAGCGCATCGTCGACATCTCCACCGACTTGCACAGCGATTCGGCTGCCCTCGGCGCTGAACTGTCCACCTTCCTCGACAAGATCCGCGCCTGATCCACAGGAGGACTTTGCAGCGGGCGCAAGAGGCCGATGGCCGATTGATCGCCGCCCGCCCGCTCCGTAAGCTCAATCCCTGATCCAAGGGGAGGACGGCGGGTGAGCCAGGCGGCGAAGGACGCGATTTTGGACTATTGCCTCGGCAAGGGCGCGCTGGTCGCGGGCGTCGCCGATCTCGACAGGATCAACGAGATCGCGCCGGAGGGACACCGGCCGGCCGACCTGATGCCGCGGGTCAAATCGGTGATCAGCCTCGGCGTCGGCGGCCAGACCCAGGGGGCGTGGAGTGTGCCGGCCAAGGCGATGGCCTATTTCGGCTCGACCGAGACCCGGGCCTACGGCATTGCCTACGGCCTCGCCTTCATGATCGAGGGTCGCTACCGGGCCCGTTCGATCTACTGCCCGCCCGACCTCGACAACGAGGAGGGGCCGCGCGTGCCGTTGCAGAGCCTGAAGCTGCACGCCGAGCTCGCCGGCCTCGGCGCCCGCAGCCTGGCCGGCGATATCCTGCTGCATCCTGACTTCGGCTACATGTACTACGCCTCCGTGTTTACGGAGTTGGCGCTTCCCGCCGACGCGCCGCTCGCCGAGAACCCCTGTCCCGCGCCCTCCTGCGTCGCGCTCTACCGCCAGCAGGGGGTGACGCCCTGCATGAAGTATTGCCCGGCGCAGTGCCTCTCCGGCGAGATCGACGACGACGGCAAGCAGGCCGAGATGCGCTACGAGATGTGGAAATGCGCCGAGCTGTCGGAACAGTACGAGGCGCTGCCGCGCATGCTGGCCGACGCCATGGCGGCGGAGGACGCGGACGGGCGGGCCGACGTGCTGGAGGATCCGGACCAGTCGATGCTCTGGTACAAGATGTCGGTCGGCTCCGGCGGCCTGCTGGCCCAGTGTTTCGAATGCATGCGGGTCTGCCCGGTGGCGACGCAAGCCCCGCTCGCCGATCCGATCCGCCGGGCCGAGGCGAAGGCCACCGGCGAATGACTTCGGGGCGAAACCGCGAACAGGCCGGCGTCACGGAGGCGATGATCGCCGCCTATGGCGAGCTGATCTTCGAGCAGAGCCACAACATGCAGGTCCGCCGCGGCGACCCGATCCGGCTCGGCGACCGGGCGGGCTATGCGGCCAACCGGACCGGGGCCGGCCTGGCCGACGCGGAACTCGCCCCCCGCCTCGGCTTGACACGTGAACAGGTGACGGTGATCCGCAACATCGTCGAGCGGCGCAAGCTTCGTACCCACACCTATTATCGGCTGAACCAGCTCGGCGGCGGCCGGCGTTACCGCGACGGCGAGAACGCGCGGCGCGAGGCGGCCGGCGACAACGCCGCACTCCGCCGCGCAATGGGCTATCCGGCCGACCGCGTCCGCGACTATATCGAGGCCGGCTGGTGGACGAACGAGACGCTGACCTCCCACCTCGCCGCCCATGCCGCCGCCCGGCCCGACGCACCGGCCCTCGACGACGGCGCCCGCATCGTCACCTGGCGGGAGCTGGCGCGCGACGTCGATCGAACCGCGGCCGGCCTGAGCGCGCTCGGCCTCGGCGCCGGTGACGTCGTCGCCGTGCAGCTGGCGAACACGATTGCCCATGTCACCGCCTTCCTCGCCATCGCCCGGATCCGCGCCGTGATGACGACGATCTACATGCCCTATCAGGCGGCCGAGATGGAGGCGCTGCTGAGCCACGCCCGGGCCCGCGCCTTCATCGGCCAGGCGGAGATCGGCGCCTTCCGCCCGCTCGACCATGCACTTTCGCTGACCGCCCGCCTGCCGGCCCTCGAGCATGTATTGAGCGTCGGTGAGCGCGTGGACGGCACGCACCCCTTCGAAGACCTCGCCGCGGCCGAGGCGGGCCGGGCCCCGGTGCCCGACGCGCCGGTCGGCGCCGATCCGTTCCTGCTGCTCTACACATCCGGGACCACCGCCAGCCCCAAGGGCGTGCCGCTCAGCTACCAGGCCATGCTCTCCAACGCGCGGGCCGGCACGGGGGAGCATGGCATCACCGCCGCCGACCGCATTCTCTCCGCCGCCCCCTTCGGCCATCTCTTCGGCCTCTACGCCGTGCACATGGCGCTCGTCGCCGGGGCGACCTCGGTGCTGCTGCCGGTGTTCAGCCCGCCGACGCTGGCCGAGGCGTTGGAGATGCGCCGCGCCAGCATCCTGCTCGCCGCGCCGGCCCACATCGCCGCGGGCCTGGCAAGCGGCGTGCTGGTGGACCGCGACTTGTCGGCGCTACGACTCGCGATCCTCTCCGGCGCCCAGGTCCCACCGGAGGTCGCCCGCGGCCTCGACGCCCTCCTGGCAACCGGCACGGTGACCCAGCTCTGGGGCATGACCGAGCTGCAGGCGGGCCTCTACACCCGCCCCGGCGACCCGCTCGACACCGTCGCCGCCAGCGCCGGCCGGCCGAGCCCCGGCACCGAGGTCCGCATCGCCGACGAGACCGGCGCGCCCGTCCCGGCGGGCGCGGAGGGCGAATTGCAGAGCCGCGGCCCCAATCATTTCGCCGGCTATTTCGACAACGAGGCGGCCAACGCCGCCGCCTTCACCGCCGACGGCTGGTTCCGCACCGGCGACCTGGCGGTCCAGGACGCGGCGGGCAACGTCGCCCTCACCGGGCGCTCCAAGGACGTCATCAACCGTGGCGGCGTGAAGTACAACCCGCTCGACATCGAACGCCTGCTCGACGCCCACCCGGGCGTGGCGCAGGCGGCGATCGTCCCCGTCCCGGACCCGGTCCTCGGCGAGAGAGCCTGCGCCTTCGTCGTTCCCGCGGGCGAACCGGCGCCGGACCTGGCGGAACTCTGTTCGTATCTGCAATCGCACGGCGTCGCCAAGCTGAAACTGCCGGAACGCCTGGAGTTGATCGAAGCGATGCCGCTCACGGCGACGCGGAAGATCATCAAGGGGCGGTTGGTGGTGGGGGATTAGGTGTGGCGGATTCTATGGGCTCAAACGACAAAAGGGGGTCAGGTCTTGTTTTTTGCCTCGAGCTTCGGTAGGCAAAAAACAAGACCTGACCCCCTTTCCACGCAAGCAGGTGAGCGACACGCTGGCCAAGGACGAGGCCGGGGCGCTGAAATACCGCGATCTCGACGACGTCGCGGCAGATTTCGGATTTGATGCACGTTAGAATCTCCGAAGATGCCGAGGCCGATCTTCGTCACGTCGAAGACTTCATAAAGCCGGAAAACCAAGCAGGCTTCGAGCGGATTAACGGCGCGGCTTTCGGCGTCATTAATCGCTTGGAAGCATTTCCGCTCCTGGCGCGTGCATAGAGCGGCCAGGTCGTGCCCTTTTTTCGCCTCCATGACTCTCGTCTTGTCTTGAAACAAGTCCCCGTTCCCATGACCTGGACCCGGGTACGCACATCACTCCGGCAATCCAGCCTTGCGCAGTCCCGCGACCAAGCGCTCGATATCGGCGGGCTCGGTGAACATCGGATTCTTTCTAATTCCCTTTAGGGTCAAGCGCGGCACCAGGCGCAAGATTTCTTCCGCCGCCAGGCGCGCTTCGCCATCACGGCCGAGATGGGCGGCGCCGGCCGCCAAAATCAGGTACCAACCGAAATATGATTGTTGCAATTGTGTTGCCCGCCGCGACCAGGTTATTGCGTCTTCGTATTCGCCCTGCATGAACAGGGCGTTCGAGATTGCCGAATAGAAATGGCTGCGCAAGGGATCTCGTGGACTGCCGCGAAGCGCGCGCTCCGAGGCGGAAATCGCCTCATCGCGTCTCCCGGCAAGTGCCAGAGCCATGCCCAGAAAACCAAAGGCCTGAGACGAATTGGGATCCAGCTCCAGCGCCCGGCGCGCGGTGTCGATGGCCTGGTGTTGCTGGCCAGCATGGATGTAAACCCAGCTGAGATAAACGTTCGCCATCGGATCGTCGGGATCGAGTGCCACTGCCTGGCGCGCGCAACGCATGGCTTCGGCGCGGGACCTGCGGCCCGATTCGGACCAGCCGGAAAAGGCGTTGAGGGAATGGCACCAGGCCAGGCCGGCGTAGCCACCGGCAAATTTGGGGTCCATCTCGCAGACCTTGAACAGCTGTTCCTCGGCCTGGATAAGACTCTCCTTATTGATCTGGTTCATCAGCCGTAGGGCACGCAAGTAATGGTCCCAGGCATCGAGCGTTCCTGGCCGCTTTCGATCAGCCCGGTCAATTTCAGCCCGAGTGATTTCCGGCCCTATGGTCGCACATACCTGTTCGGTTATTTCATCTTGAAGATCGAAGATATCGGTAATCCGGCGATCGTAACGTTCTGCCCAAACCTGAACCTCGGAGATCGCATCACGCAACTGGACCGTGACACGAATACGCTCACCAGCGCGCCGCACACTACCCTCCAGTAGATACCTGACACCTAGTTCTTGGGCAATCATCGCCGTATCGGTGCAGCAGTTCTCATTATGGCTCTTGTTTCTGTCTCCTGGGTGATACTCGCTTGGGGTTCGGTTTCGGTTCAGAGGCTGGCTCTGGCAGGCGGTGGCTGCCCAGTGATGAGGGTCCGCACGAGGGCCGCCCAGGAGGGGAAGACGATGTAGCTGGTAATGGTGCGTAAGTGTTCGAAGAAGCGCCGACGTGAGCCAAGGGCGCCGCGGGCCTTTTCCCAGACGGCTTCGAGGATCTCGCACACGCCGTGGCAGGCGAAGGCGAAGAGGTTCATGGTGGCGAGCAGGGCCGAGAGGTTCTGTTTGCCATGTCCGAAGTTGTGCTCGAGATTGTAGCCGTTGTTCTTGAGCACGTTGAAGGTCTCGTTCTCGATCTTCCAACGGGCCCGCCCGCAGGCGGCGAGTTCGGCGACGTTGCTCCGGTCGACAGCGATGTCGGTGACGAAGCTGTTGCGGTACGTGACCTTTCCGGCCTTGTTGACGATCTCGATGTTGAGCCAGTTGACCCGGAGCGCGTCCTTACCGTCGCGGATCGGCACGTCGGCGAGCCAACGGTAGCGATGGGTCTGGAAGCCACGGCCTTTCTTGACCCGTTCCTCGTGGATCGGCAGTTCGATGCCGTCGAGCCATTCGTGGAGCGTCGGATGCGAGCCTGGCTTGGCGACGAACAGGAAGTTGCCGCCAACCGCTTGAACGGCCTCGCAAATCGGCTGGCGGGAATAGAGATCGTCGCCGAGATAGATCGGCTTCAGCCGGGCCAGGCCGGGCCCGTGCGCGACCAGCCAGCGCCGCGTCGCCCGGCTTTCGCAGTCCTGCTTCTCCCCGCCATCCTGGGGAACGACGAACTCCGGAGCCAGCGGTATCGCCCGGGCGTGGCCCGGGGCGACAAGCGCTGCCGTGACCATGTTGTGGTGATACTCCACGGCCCCGTCGTTGCGCTTGCGCTGCGAGCAGTTGGGGCAGGAGATCTTCCGCGAGCAGAAATATTCGGTGCCGTCGAGCGCGACCAGGAGATGGCCGTCCAGGCGTCGGAAGGGGCCGAGCCCACCGCCCGCCTCCAGACGTTCCAGCAGGGACGAGAAGAGCGGATAGAGCCTGTCCGGCACCACCGGGTCCAGCATCGCCCGGATCTGGTTGTCCGTCGGGATCCGCGACATGGAGAACAAGCTCTCACAATTCGAGCGCCCGTGCGCCCGCGCCAACGTGCGCTGATGGGACAGGAACGAGGGGCTCTGCATGAAGAACAGCGAGAAGGCCGAAAGCCCGAAGTCGGCCATGTCATAGCGGCTGTTGCTCCCCGTCCGCTTGTCCGGGAAGGACCCGCAGAGCGAGCGCAACTCCAATATCAGGTCTTTGAGCACCTTCATCGCCACTTTGAATCAGAAACCGGGCTCCTTGCATAGGAAAAAATCAACGCAAATCGCCAAAATGAGAATTGCTGGTATCGGTGCCCGTACCCTTGAAGGTGAAAGACGAACTGCGGGCGATTACGAACAGCCAACGCAGGCGCGAGAGGGCGGTTATAATGTCCTCGGAAACTCCGTCCGAGAAGTAATCCTGTTCAGGGTCGCCCGACATGTTGTCAAACGGCAGCACAGCTATGGAGGGTTTATCGGGGAGCGCTAGTGCGGTGCCGAGAGCTCCATGGGATTCCACTCTCCCCTCGACCGTCCAGTGCCAGACGTGAACGGGGCGGGTGATGTTTTTGAGGGCCTGTTCGCCACCATCTCTGAATTCCAGATCGAGCCGTCCCTGTACCTGGCGGACGACGTCGTCCGAAAGGCAAATGCCGCCAACGTCCGCGGCCGCCTCCAGCCGCGCGGCGACATTGACGCCATCGCCCAGGATGTCGCCGTCGTCCACGACCACGTCGCCTAGATTAACGCCGATCCTGAGGTGGATGCGCCGGTCTTCGGGCACCTCGGTGCCGCGTTTCGCCATGGCACGTTGAATAGCGACTGCGCATTCGACGGCCGCGACGGCGCTTGGAAACTCCACCAGCCGGCTGTCCCCCGCCGTGCCGACAAGGCGGCCGCCGTACATCTCCGTGGTCGGATCCCACAGCTCCGCACGATGTGCCCGCATCGCTGCCAGCGTGCCCGTCTCATCGGTGCCGATGAGACGTGAGTAACCGACCACGTCGGCGGCGAAAATAGCCGCTAGTCTACGTTGAGCTCGTTCCGACATATCACAAGTCTATCAATCTCGGCGATCAACGGAAATAGCCCTACCAGCATATGGTGACTGAATCGGCGAAACATGCCACCGTCCCCTTACCCCGCCGCGTGAAAGCGCGACATGCCGGGCACGTAGAGATCCAGCAGGCTTTCGCCGATCCGCTTGCTGGCCGGGTCCTCCAGCCAGACGCGGACCAGGTGGCGGCGGTGGGTCTCGTCGTCGCGGTAGGCGGTGCGGGAATGCAGGGTGGTGAAGTTGTTGAGGATCTGGATGTCGCCCGGCGCCAGGTCGATCTCGACCTGCATCTCCGGCCGGGCGACGATGGCGTCGAAGTTGTCCAGCACCGCGACCTCGCGGGCGTCGAGGCGGAGGCCTTCCTTCTCCACCCACTGAATCGGATTGCGGTTGTAGCAGCAGTGCAGCCAGCCGCCGTTGAAGGCGAAGACCGGAATGCGGGCGGGGGAGAGCGGCGGCTCGCCCTCGGCATGCTGGCGGCGGCGGTGGTGGTAGAAGCCGCGCGCCAGGATCTCCAGGTCGGCGGGGCGTTCGGCGAGGATGGTGTTGTAGACCGCCGTCGCGCTCACCAGGCGGGAGCGGCCACCTTCCGCCGCCGTGCCGAGGCAGAGCAGGGCCGCGAGGTCGGAGCCGTCGGTGTGGAAGGGCAGCAGCTTGTTGGAGCGATAGCCGCGATGTTCGTGGTTGTAGGGCACGCCCTCGTCGCGCACGTCGACGATGCGCTGGCCTTCGTAGTTCTGCACGACGATACGGCCGAAATGGGCGAGCAGGGCCGAGTAGGCGGTGAGGTTGTCCATCTCGTCGTGTGCCGACACCGGCCAGCCCGAGAGCACGGCGAAGCCCGCGCCGTCCTCGATTCCGCGGTAGGCCTCACGCAACAGCGGCGCGGTTTCGGGCAGCGGCACGTCGGCCCGGGTGAGGCTTTCCGGCGCCCGGCCCGCCGCGCGGAGCCGTTCGACCGCCGCCTCGATCTCCGCCACCATCGCCGGCGTCAGCCGCCGGGTGAAGCGGTCCGGGTCCGGGAAGTCCGCCCGCCGCCAGACGCTCGCGTCCTTGATTTCGCGGTGTTCCATCGTCTTCGCCTTTCCTGTCGCCTCAGCCGACCCGGCGTTCGCGGCCTGCCCAGTAGCGCGCACGAAGCGCCTTCTTGTCCGGCTTGCCGAGCGGGGTGAGCGGCAGGGCGTCGACCACGTCGATCCGCTTGGGCGTCATCACCGGCCCTTTCTCGTCCCGCACCCGGGCGCGCAGGGCAGCCTCGTCGATGTGGCGGCCCGGGCGGGCGACGACGATCGCCGTCACCGCCTCGCCCCACTTCTCGTCCGGCGCGCCGACCACCGCGACTATGGCGACGGCGGGGTCGCAGGCCAGCACGTCCTCGACCTCGCGCGGATAGACGTTGAAGCCGCCGGAAACGATCATGTCCTTCTTGCGGTCCATGATCGTCAGATAGCCCTCGTCGTCCGCCTTCGCGACGTCGCCGGTGTGCAGCCAGCCGCCCGACAGCGCCGCCGCCGTCTCGTCCGGCCGCTTCCAGTACCGGGTCATGCAGTGCGGTGCGCGGACGCAGATTTCACCCAACGCTCCGGTCTCGATCGGCTGGTCATCGTCGTCCAGCAAGGCGATGGTGACGCCCGGCACCGCCAGGCCGCAGGAGGCCAAGCGGTCGGGCCGGGCAGGATCGTGCGCCCGGCGGGGCAGCACGGTGAGTGGATAGGCCTCGGTCTGGCCATAGAGCTGACTGAACACCGGGCCGAGCCGTTCCAACCCCTCGGCAAGCCGGCTGGTGGACATGGGCGAGGCGCCATAGAGCAGCAACTCCAGCGCCGAGAGGTCCGTCTCCGCCAGGGCCGGATGGTCGAGCAGCACGTAGATCATCGTCGGCACCAGCAGGGTCGCGGTGATGCGGTCCGCCTGGATGCGGGCCAGCACCGCTTCGGGATCGAAGGCCGGCAGCATGTGGAAGGTGCCGCCGCGGATCAGGGTCGGCAACACCTTGGTGCCGACGACATGGCTGATCGGCGAGACGGCGAGGAAGCGGATCTCCTCGGGAAACTCGAAGCCGGCCAGGACCGCGGCGGTCATCGCCACCATCTCGCGGTGGCGGCGCAACGCACCCTTCGGCCGGCCGGTGGTGCCGCCGGTGTAGGAGAGGATCGCCGTATCGTCGGCGCTCGCCAGGTCGCGCGGCGCCCGCGCGCCCACGGCCTCGGCGCCGGCGAGAATGTCGGCGCCGTAGTCGGCCGGGCCGACGGTGATCACGGTGAGGTCGGGAAAACGGGCGGCGAGCTCGCCGCCGCGCGTCAGGTGGGCCGGGACGTCGACGATCAGAAGCGAGATCTCCGCGTCCTCCAGCACGCTCGCGTGATCCTCCAGCGCACCCAGGGGATGCAGCGCCGTCGTGCGCAGGCCGGCGAGGGTGGCGGCGGCCGAGGCGAGGTAGCTCGCCGCGCGGTTGCTGGTCAGGACGGCGGCGCCCTGGCCCCGTCCGGCGCCGGCCGCCAGCAGCACCGCCTGGAACCGGCCGAGGCGGTCCCAGGCCGCGCGGTAGGTCAGCCGTTCGCCCGCATCGGCGAAGGCGATCCGGTCCGGGTGGCGGCGCAGCGCCGCCAACAACAGGCCACCCGTGGTGCCGGGATCGAGATGCGCGAGGCTCATGTCAGACCGCCCCGCCGCGCGCGGCCAGGATGGCCTCGACCAGCTCCTGCACCGCGAGCGCCTCTTCCGGGGTGGCGAGCGGGTGGTCCCGGCCGCCGAGGCAGGCATCGAGGCCGGCAAGCTGGCTCGGCAAACTCTCGCCGCGCAGCGTTTCGACCGGGGCCAACGTCTCGGCGAAGGGGCCGCCCTCGGAGCGCAGCAGGCCGTGGAAATTGTCGAAGCGGTAGCTGCGCGCCCGGCCCTTCACCGTCACCTCCTGGCGGTCGGGCTGCGCGCCGCCGACGGCGCCGAGGAGCGAGACCGGCAGGCCTTCCGTGGTCTCCAGGCGGGCCAGCACATGGCTTTCGCACAACGCTGGATCCGGGGGATAGTCGGCCCGGGCCCAGACCAGGGAGAGCTGGCCGAGCAGCCGGGCGCTCAGGAACAGGAAATGGCTGATCACCTCGCGGGTATAGCCGCCCTCGGCGGCGAAGCGCAGCCAGTCGGCCGCGACCTGCCAGTCGCGTGGCCAGGCGGCGTAGGTGACGACGATGTCGATGCCTTGCGCATCGCCCATCTCGCCGCTTCGAAGCGCGCGGGCGACCTCGGCGATAGGGCGCCCGCCGGCCTGGGTGAAGTTGACCGCGCGGGGCACGCCGGCGGCGGCGAGGCGGGCGACCAGATCGCGGCTTTCCGCCACGTCGACGCCGAGCGGTTTCTCCAGGAACACCGCCTTGCCGGCCGCGGCACTCGCCAAGGCAAGTGCCTTGCGCGGTGCCGGCGGGCAGGCGAGATAGACGACGTCCGCCGCATCGATCGCGGCCTCGGCGTTGTCGGCGATCGGCGCCTCGGGCCACTCGGCCCGCACCGCCGCCACCGCCGCCGCCGACGGGTCGAACAGCGCGGCCACGGTGAACCTTTCGTGGGCCCGCATGGCGGCCAGCATCCGCCGCCCCATGATGCCGAGCCCGATTATCGCCGCCTTGTGGGTCATCTCGCTTCCTCCGCTGAGGGCGCTACTATACGGCTTCGGCCCCGGATACGGAGACCCGCCATGCAATTGAACGCCTTCTTTCCGACCCGCGACATCGGCACCGACCCGGCGAAGATCCGCGACTGGGCCCAGGCGGCCGAGGATCTCGGCTATGGCTGTATCGAGGTGCCGGACCATGTCTTCGGCGCGACGGCGCGGGACGGCTGGACGCCGCTCTATAACGAGACGGACCCGTTCCACGAAACCTTCACCACCATGGCCTTCCTGGCGGCGGTGACCAAGACCGTCACCTTGTCGAGCGGCGTGCTGATCCTGCCCCAGCGCCAGACCGGCGTCGTCGCCAAGCAGGCGGCCGAGGTCGACCTGTTGAGCGGGGGGCGCCTGCGCCTCGGCATCGGCGTCGGCTGGAACCATGTCGAATACGCCGGCCTCGGTGAGGACTGGTCGACCCGGGGCGCCCGCCAGGCCGAACAGGTCGAGGTGCTGCGCCGCCTGTGGTGCGAGGAGTTGGTCAGCCACAAGGGCCGCTTTCACGACCTGGAGGAGGTCAACATCGTGCCCCGCCCGGTGCAACGGCCGATCCCGATCTGGTTCGGCGGTTCCTCGGACGCGGTGATCCGCCGTGCGGCCCGGATCGGCGACGGCTGGATGCCGATCGTGCCGCCGGAGGCGGCGGGCGAGAAGCTCGACCGGCTGCGCGGCCACCTGGCGGAGTTTGGCCGCGATGCGGCGGACTTCGGCCTCGAGGGCTGGCTGCGCATGAACGCGCCCGACCCGCAGGCTTGGGCCGCGGCGGCGGATGGCTAGCGGGCGCATGGCGCCGACATGGTGATGCTCTATCCGATGTACCGGATCGAGAGTTTCGACGAACAGATCGAGACGCTTCGTCGCTTCAAGGAGGTGGCGACGGGATGAGCGGAATCCTCACCACCCATGCCGGCAGCCTGCCGCGCCCACCGGCCCTCGTGCAGCTTTATGCCGAACGCCAGCACGGCAAGCCCGTCGACGAAGCCCGCCTTGAGGCTGAGGGCCGGGCGGCGACCCGCTGGGTGCTGGAACGCCAGCGCGAGGCCGGCATCGATATCCCCAACAACGGCGAACAGCTGCGCGAGGCCTTCTTCATCTACGTCGCCCGGCGGATGAGCGGTTTCGGCGGCTCGACCCCGCGCAAGCCCTGGGGCGACATCATCGACTTTCCCGAATTCGCCGAGGCCTCGAAACAGGCCTTCGCGGCCAAGACCTGGGTGTCGAACCGGGCGCCGCCCGCGGCGATCGGCGAGATCCGCCACATCGCACCCGAGGCGAACGCGGCCGAGATCGATGCTTTCGAAACCGCCCTCCAGGGCCTCGACGGGTTCCAGGATCGATTCATCACCGCACCCTCGCCCGGCATTGTCGTCGCGGCGATGAACGACGAGCATTACGGCGACCGCAAGACCTATCTGGCAGCGGTGGCGGCGGCGCTCAGGGTCGAATACGAGGCGGCGATCCGGCACGGCCTGATCCTGCAGATCGACGCCCCGGACCTGGCGATGGAACGCCATATCCTGTTCCGCGACGAGCCGCTCGATACCTACCTCGACTTCGTCACGGACGTGGTCGACAGCCTGAACCTGGCATTGGCGGGCCTGCCGCGCGAGCGGGTGCGCCTGCACGTCTGCTGGGGCAACTACGAGGGGCCGCACACCCGGGACGTGGCGCTGGCCGAAGTGCTGCCGAGATTGCTCGAGGCGGACGTCGGCGGCCTGGTACTGCCCTTCGGCAATCCCCGCCACCAGCACGAAAGCGCGGTGCTGCGCGATATCCCTTTGAACCCCGGCCAGTATCTCGTCGCCGGCGTCATCGACACACTCACCAACTTCGTCGAGCATCCCGAAGTGGTGGCCGAGCGTCTCGAACGGGCCGCCGCGGCGATCGGCGATCCCACCCGCCTGCTGGCCGGCACGGATTGCGGCTTCGACACCTCGGCCGGCATGGGCCGGGTTACCAGCGACGTCGTCTGGGCCAAGCTCCGCGCGCTGCGTGAGGGTGCCGACATCGCCGGGGGACGGTTGTTTTAGCGCGGATCAAGTTTGATCCGAATCACCTGGCCGGCCCGCTCCCCCGTCCCAACCACCCCAAGGGTACACTCCACGGGTGGTTGGGACGGGGGAGCGGGCCGGCCAGGGCCAAACTTGACGCGCTCTAAGCCTCGACCTCGGTGTAGTCGCGCAGCACGTCGGGATCCGGCTCGGCGCCGAGACCGGGGCCGTCGGGGACCCGGAAGGCGTTGCCGTCGGGATGGTTCCAGGGGCCGTGGATATAGGCCTCCAGGCGCAGATACATATGCTCGACCAGGAAGGCGTCCGGCTGCGCGGCGAGGAAATGCAGGGTGGCGAGGAAGCCCGGCCCGAAATAGGGCGAGTGCGGGGCCAGGCAAACACCGGCCGCCCGGGCGAGCGTCGCGACGCGGGCCAGCTCGGTGATGCCGCCGACCTTGGTGACGCTCGGCTGGGCGAAATCGACCGCGCCGGCCTCGAACATCTTGTGGAATTCCCACGCCGTACAGGCGTTCTCGCCGGCGGCGATGGGGATGCCGCTTTTCGCGCCAAGCGCGGCGAGCGCGGCGAAATCCTCCGGCGGATAGATCGGCTCCTCCAGCCAATAGAGGTCGTAGTCCCGCAAGCGGTCCGCCATCTCCGCCGCCTCGCGCGGTGACCAGGGGCAGTTGGTGTCGACCATCAGGGCGAAGTCGGGGCCGCCGGCCTCGCGCGCGGCGCGCACCTCGGGCACGGTGGTCTCGTGCAGCTTGACGTGGGCATAGCCCGCCTCGACCGCATGGCGCGTGCGGTCCGCCACCGCGTCGGCATCCTGGTACCTCGGCAGGCTGGCGTAGGCGGGGATGGTCTCGCTCGCCCGGCCGCCCAGCAGGGCGTGCAGCGGCAGGCCCGCCGTCTTGCCGGCGATATCCCAGAGCGCGATATCGACGCCGCCGATGGCGAAGAGCGTCGGCCCGTTGCGCCCGAGGCTATGGATGCCCTTCTGCAAGCGGTGGGAAATGCCGGCGATATCGCACGCGTCCTCGCCGATCAGGCGCGGCGCCACGATATGGTCCAGCGCCGCCTTGGTCGCCCGTGCGGCGCCGTAGCCGAAGGCATCGCCCCAGCCGGAAACGCCGGCGGCGGTATCGATGCGCAGCAGCACATAGTCGAGCGTCCGCCCGCCCCGCCAGGTGCCGAGCGTCTCGTCGCGGCTGAGCGGGATGCGGACCAGGAAACTCTCGACGTTCTCGATTCTGTTGGCCGGCATGGATACCTCGCGCGCGTCGTTCGCGGTCAGGCGTTCAGCGTGCGTCCCTCGACGCCGAGTGCTGCTTCCTTGACGGCTTCGTTCAGGGTCGGATGGGCGTGACAGGTCCTCGCCACGTCCTCGGCGCTGGCGCCATACTCGAGCGCCAAGACCAGCTCCGAGATCATCGTGCCGGCATCGGGCCCGAGGATATGCGCGCCCAGCAACCGGTCCGTCGCGGCATCGGCCAGCAGCTTGACGAAGCCGTCGGCATCGCCGTTCGCCCGGGCCCGGCTGTTGGCGAGGAAGGGGAACTTGCCGACCTTGTACGCGACGCCGGCGGCCTTCAGCTCCTCCTCCGTCTTGCCGACGGTGGCGGCCTCCGGCCAGGTGTAGACCACGCCCGGGATCGCCGCATAGTTGACGTGCCCGTCGTGTCCAGCGATGAGCTCGGCGACCGCGACGCCCTCTTCCTCCGCCTTGTGGGCCAGCATCGGGCGGTCCGGCAGCAGGTCGCCGATGGCGAAGACGCCGGCGATGTTGGTCTGAAAATCGCCGTCGACGGGCACGAAGCCGCGCGCGTCCATCGCCACGCCCGCCTCCGCCAGGCCGAGGCCGGCGGTGAAGGGACGGCGGCCGATCGAGATCAGGACGACGTCGGCCTTCAGGGTTTCGCCCTCGCCGCCCGCCGCCGGTTCGAGGGCGAGATTGACCCCGCCGCGCACCGTCTTGGCGCCGGCGACCTTGGTGGAGAGCCGGAATTTCATGCCCTGGCGCTTCAACAGCCGCTGCAGGTTCTTCGACAGCTCACCGTCCATGCCGGGCGTGATGCGGTCCAGGAACTCGACCACCGTCACCTCGGCGCCGAGCCGGCCCCAGACCGAGCCGAGCTCCAGCCCGATATAGCCGCCGCCGACGACGACCAGATGCTTCGGCACCTTGGCGAGCGTCAGCGCGCCGGTCGAGGAAACGATCCGCTTCTCGTCGATCTCGATGCCCGGCAGGCCCATCGGCTCGGAACCGGTCGCCAGCACGACGTTCTCGCAGCCAAGCGTCCGTTCGGAGCCGTCCGCCGCGGTCACCACGACACTGTCGGCCGCGGCCAGGCGGCCGGTGCCCTCGTAAAGATCGATTTTGTTCTTCTTGAAGAGGAAGCCGATGCCCTTGGTCAGCTCGTCGACCACCTTGGTCTTGCGCGCCAGCATGGCCTTCAGGTCCAGGGCGACCTCGCCGGCGACGATGCCGTGTGCCGCCAGATCCGCCTGCGCCTGGTGATAGAGGTGGGAGCTTTCGAGCAGCGCCTTCGAGGGAATGCAGCCGACATTCAGGCAGGTCCCGCCGAGCGTCGAGCGGGCCTCGACGCAGGCGGTCCTGAGGCCGAGTTGCGCCGCCCGGATCGCGCCGACATAGCCGCCGGGCCCGCCGCCGATGAAGACGACGTCGTAACGTTCCTCGCTCATGCTCTTTCGCTCCCTCGGGACGGGCTAGATGTCGAACAGCAGCCGTTCCGGCGCCTCGACCATCTCCTTGACGCGGACCAGGAAGGTCACGGCCTCGCGGCCGTCGATGATCCGGTGATCGTAGGAAAAGGCGAGATACATCATCGGCCGGATCTGGATCTCGCCGTCGACCACCATGGGTCGTTCCTGGATCTTGTGCATGCCCATGATGCCGGACTGCGGCGGGTTGAGGATCGGCATCGACATCAGCGAGCCGTAGACCCCGCCGTTGGAGATGGTGAAGGTACCGCCCTGCATCTCGTCGATCGTCAGCTTGCCGTCCCGCGCCCGGCGGCCGAAGTCGCCGATGGTGCGCTCGACCTCGGCGAAGCCCATCTCGTCGGCATCCTTCAGCACCGGCACGACGAGGCCCTGCGGCGTGCCGACGGCGACACCGACGTTGTAGTAGTTCTTGTAGATGATGCTGTCGCCGTCGATCTCGGCATTGACCGCGGGCAATTCCTGCAAGGCCAGCACGCTGGCGCGGACGAAGAAGCTCATGAAGCCGAGACGCACGCCGTGCTTGCGTTCGAAGACGTCGCGGTAGGTCGTGCGCGCCTCCATCACCCGGGTCATGTCCACCTCGTTGAAGGTGGTGAGCATGGCCGCGGTGTGCTGGGCCTCTTTCAGCCGTTCGGCGATGCGCCGGCGCAGCCGGGTCATCCGCACGACTTCCTCGCGCGCACCCTTGGGGCGGGCGCCCGGTGGCTGATCGGACAGCGTTGCGGCAGGTGCTGCGGCCGGTGCCGCGGGCGGCGGCGGCGCCGGGGCCGGGGGCGGCGGATTATCCAGGTAGCGGGTGACGTCTTCCTTCAACAGGCGGCCGTCCTTGCCGGTCGCCGGAATGACGGCGGGATCGAGATTGTTCTCCGCCACCAGGCGACGCACCGCCGGCGATAACGGCATGGCCGCCGCCGGCGCTGCTGCCGGGGCCGCCGCGGGGGCCGGAGGAGGCGTTGGCGCGGGGGCGGCCGGTGCTGCGGCGGGTGGCGGTGCCGCCGCGGCGGGGGCCGGGGCGGGCGCGGCTTCGCCGGCGGCGCCCGGCTCGAAACGGGCCAGCAGGCCGCCGACCTCCAGGGTCGCGCCGACATCGGCGAAAATCTCGGTCAGCACGCCGGCCGCCGGCGCCGGCACCTCGACCGCGACCTTGTCGGTTTCCAGCTCGCACAGCGGCTCGTCGCGGGCGACGCTTTCGCCCGGCTGCTTGAACCACTGGGCGACCGAGGCCTCGGTGACGCTCTCGCCGAGGGTGGGCACGATGATATCGACCATGACGTCTTCCTGTCTTGCCGGCGGCGACCCCTAGAGGCCGAGCGCCTCGGCGACGATGCTGTCCTGCTCCTGGCGATGCACGCTCAACAGCCCGGTCGCCGTGGAGGCGGACTCCGGCCGGCCGACGTAACGTACCCGCTTGCTCTTGTGCTTGGCGTGCTTCAAGGCCGCTTCGATGCGCGGCTTGGCGAACCACCAGGCACCCATGTTCTGCGGCTCTTCCTGGCACCAGACGACATCGGCCTTGGGGAAGCGTTTCAGCTCCTGGATCAGCGGCTGCTTGGGGAAGGGGTAGAGCTGTTCGAACCGCATCAGGTAGACGTTCTTGCGCTCCAGCGTTTCGCGCGCTTCCAGCAGGTCGTAGTAGACCTTGCCCGAACAGAGCACGAGGCGGCGGATCTTGTCTGGCGCCGCGAGGCTCTTGTCCTCGGTCATCTCGAGATCGTCGTAAAGCAGCCGGTGGAAGGTGCTGCCCGGTCCCATTTCATCCAGCCGGCTGACGCAGCGCCGGTGGCGCAACAGCGACTTCGGCGTCATCAGGATCAGCGGCTTGCGGAACTTGCGATGGATCTGCCGGCGCAGGATATGGAAATAGTTGGCCGGCGTGGTGCAGTTGGCGACCTGGATGTTGTCCTCGGCGCAGAGCTGGAGGTAACGCTCCAGCCGGGCGGAAGAATGTTCCGGTCCTTGGCCTTCGAAGCCATGGGGGAGCAGCATGACCAGGCCGCTCATCCGCAGCCACTTGCTCTCGGCGCCGGCGAGGAACTGGTCGATGATCATTTGCGCCCCGTTGGCGAAGTCGCCGAATTGCGCCTCCCAGAGAATCAGGCCCCGCGGCTCGGCAAGCGAGTAGCCATACTCGAAGCCGAGCACGGCCGCCTCGGAGAGCGCGCTGTTGATCACCTCGTAGCTCGCCTGATCACGCCCGAGGTTGTTGAGCGGCGTGAACTTGCGCTCGTCCTCCTGGTCGACGAGAACGCTGTGGCGTTGGGAGAAGGTGCCGCGCGCCGAGTCCTGGCCCGACAGGCGGACCGGGATGTCCTCCAGCAGCAGGGAGCCGAAGGCCAGTGCCTCGCCGGTTGCCCAGTCGATGTCTTCCCCCGCCTCGATGTTGGCGCGTTTCTGCTCCAGCAGGCGACGCACGGTGCGATGCACGCGCAGGTCGCCCGGATAGCTGGTCAGCCGCTCGCCGATTTTGTGCAGGGCGTCCATCTTCACGTCGGTGGAGCCGCGCCGGGCACCGCCCTGCGCCCGCTGCATCCCGCTCCACACCCCTTCGAGCCAGTCGGCCCGGTTGACCTTGAAGGTCTCCGCCGCCTCGAAGGATTGGTCCAGGCTCGCCTGGAAGTCGCTCACCTGTTGGTCGGCCTCTTCGCCGGTCAGCACGCCGTCGGTCACCAGGCGGTCGGCATAGATCTGCCGGGTCGTCGGATGCTCGGCGATCTTGCGGTACATGGCGGGCTGGGTGAAGCCCGGCTCGTCACCCTCGTTGTGACCGTGGCGGCGATAGCAGAACATGTCGATCACCACGTCCTGCTTGAAGCGCTGGCGGAATTCGACCGCCAGCTCCGCGACACGGCAGACCGCTTCGGGATCGTCGCCGTTCACATGGAAGACCGGCGCCTGCACCATCTTGGCGACGTCGGAGGAATAGGGCGAGGAGCGGCTGGCGATCGGGTTGGTGGTGAAGCCGATCTGATTGTTGACGATGATGTGCACCGTGCCACCGATGCGGTAGCCCTCGAGATCGGAAAGCGCGAAGCACTCGGCCACCAGGCCTTGCCCCGCGAAGGCGGCGTCGCCGTGCATCAGGACCGCCATCACCTCCGAGCGCGAGCTGTCGCCGCGCTGGGTCTGCTTGGCCCGGGCCTTGCCGATCACGACGGGGTCGACCGCCTCCAGATGACTCGGATTGGCGGAGAGCGAGAGATGTACGCTGTAGCCACCGAAATCCCGGTCCGTCGACGTGCCGAGGTGATACTTGACGTCGCCGGAACCCTGCACGTCGTCCGGTTGCGCCGTATGACCCTGGAATTCGGCGAAGATCTGCGTGTAGGGCTTGGCCATGAAGTTGGCCAATACGTTGAGCCGGCCGCGGTGCGGCATGCCGAGGGAGATTTCGCGCACACCCAGTTCGGCGCCGCGCGTTACCAGGCTTTCGAGCGCGGGAATGAGCGCCTCCGCCCCTTCCAGGCCGAAGCGCTTGGTCCCGGTATACTTCAAGTGCAGATAACGCTCGAAGCCCTCGCATTCCGTCATGGCGCGCAGGATGGCGCGCCGGTCGGCCGGGCGAAAGCCCATGCGGTCGGCCCGGCTCTCGACCATCTGCTGGATCCAGGCTTTTTCCTCAGGGCCCTGCATGTGCATGAATTCGACGCCGATGGAACCGCAGTAGGTCCGGTTCACCACGTCGAGGATCTCGCGCAAGGTAGCGCTTTCGAGGCCGAGCACGTAGTTGATGAAGATCGGCCGGTCCATGGCGTCGTCGTCGAAGCCATAGCTCTTGGGATCGAGCTCGGCATGGTTCGGGTTGCGCGTCATGCCGAGGGGGTCGAGGTTGGCGTGCAAATGGCCACGCACACGGTAGGCGCGGATCATCATCAGCGCGCGGATGCTGTCGAGCGTCGCCTGGCGGGAATGCTGGGCCGAGACCGCGCCCAAGGCGGCCGGTGCGCGCTGGGCGACGGTGTGGATCTCCGCCGGGTCCTCCAGCAGGGTATAGCCGCGCCCGGCCTCCAGCCGGCGTGCGTCCTTCGGCGCCCAGCTGGCGCCTTTCAGTTCGGCCTGGACGTCGCCCGCCTCGTCGGCGAGGCCGTCGAAAAAGTCCCGCCAGCTCGGATCCAGCGTGCTCGGGCTGGTCAGGTAGCGTTGATAGAGTTCCTCGATGAAGGCGCTGTTGGCGCCGTAGAGGAAAGAGGTCGCCTCGGCCGATTGGGTCATGCCTCACCTCGTCGCGCGCGGGTCCAGCGCCCGCGCCTGTTCCGCTCGTTGCCCCGGGCGGGCGAGCCTATTCGCCAAAACCTGCAAATAGGGTTAACGCCGCCGGTGCGACGATAACCCAAGCCGTCAACCCTGCAAAAGCGTCAACATCGTCCGGCCGATGCCGGCCGGACTCTCGGATATGGCGATGCCCGCCCCGCGCATCGCCTCGAGCTTGTCCTCGGCCCCGCCCTTGCCGCCGGAAATGATGGCGCCCGCGTGGCCCATGCGCCGTCCGGGCGGTGCGGTGCGTCCGGCGATGAAGCCGACGGTCGGCTTCTTCACCTTGGATTGCTTGAGGAACTCGGCCGCATCCTCCTCGGCCGAGCCGCCGATCTCGCCGATCATGACGATCGCCTCGGTCTCGTCGTCGCCGAGGAAGAGGTCGAGGCAGTCGATGAAGTTGGTGCCGTTCACCGGATCGCCGCCGATACCGATGCAGGTCGTCTGGCCGAGCCCGGCGGCCGTGGTCTGGGCCACCGCCTCGTAGGTCAACGTGCCGGAGCGCGAGACGATGCCGACCTTGCCGCGCCGGTGGATATGGCCCGGCATGATGCCGATCTTGCATTCGTCCGGCGTGATCACGCCCGGGCAGTTCGGCCCGACGAGCCGGCTGTCGGAGCCCGACAGCGCGCGCTTGACCCGGACCATGTCGAGCACAGGAATGCCTTCGGTGATGCAGACGATCAACGCGACGCCGGCATCGATCGCCTCCAGGATGGCGTCGGCTGCGAAGGGCGGCGGAACGTAGATCACCGAGGCGTCGACCCCGACATCGGCGACCGCATCGGCGACCGTGTCGAAGACCGGCAGGCCCAGATGCTCACTGCCGCCCTTGCCGGGGCTGGTGCCGCCGACCATGCGGGTGCCGTAGGCGATCGCCTGTTCGCTGTGAAACGTGCCCTGCCGGCCGGTGAAGCCCTGGCAGAGGACCTTGGTGTTCTTGTCGACCAGGACCGCCATTACGCCGCCTCCTCGACCGCGGCGACGATTTTCGCCGCCGCGTCGCCCAAATCGTCGGCCGAGGTGATGGCCAGGCCGGACTCGGCCAAAATCTGTTTGCCCTGGTCCACGTTCGTGCCCTCCAGCCGGACGACCAGGGGTACCGCGAGGTCGACTTCCCGGGCCGCCGCCACCACGCCCTCCGCGATGACGTCGCAGCGCATGATGCCGCCGAAGATGTTGACCAGGATGCCGCGCACGTTGGCATCGCCCAGGATGATCTTGAAGGCCGTCGTCACCCGCTCCTTCGTGGCGCCGCCGCCGACGTCGAGGAAGTTGGCGGGCTCGCCCCCCTCCAGCTTGATGATGTCCATGGTCGCCATGGTCAGGCCGGCGCCGTTCACCATGCAGCCGATGGAACCATCGAGCTTGATGTAGTTGAGCTCCGCCTCCGAGGCTTCGAGCTCGGCCGGGTCTTCCTCGCTCGGATCGCGCAGCGCCGCGATCTCCGGATGGCGGAAGAGGGCGTTGTCGTCGAAGTTCATCTTGGCGTCGAGCGCGATGACATCGCCCGCGCCGGTAACGACGAGGGGATTGATCTCGAGCATGGAGGCGTCGGTCGCCAGCATCGCGTCATAGAGCGCGGTGATGAATGAAATCGCGCTTTTGATCTGGCCGCCCTCCAGGCCGAGGCCGTAGGCGATGCGACGGGCGTGGAAGGCCTGCAGGCCGCTCGCCGGGTCGATGGCGACGGTGACGATCTTCTCGGGCGTTTCCGCGGCGACCTTCTCGATCTCCACCCCGCCCTCGGTCGAGGCCATGATGGCGACCCGGCCGGCGCCGCGGTCGACCACGGCGCCGAGGTAGATTTCCCGCGCGATGTCGCAGCCTTCCTCGATGTAGAGACGCTGGACTTCCTTGCCGCCGGGACCGGTCTGGTGCGTGACCAGGACTTTGCCGAGCAGTTCGCTCGCCAGGCTCTCGACCTCGTCGAGGGAGCGGGCGAGCTTCACGCCGCCGGCCTTGCCGCGGCCTCCGGCATGGATTTGCGCCTTGACGACCCAGAGATCGCCGCCGAGCGCCTCGGCCCCCGCGCGGGCCTCGGCCGGAGAAAAGGCGGCATGACCCCGCGGCACGGCAACACCGTGCCGGGCAGGACTTCCTTGGCCTGATGTTCGTGGATATTCATCGAATTTCCTCAAATGCCGGCGTTTACCGCCTGTTGGCCTCCCGCATCGACCCTAGAGCATGGTTCGGCCATATGGAACCGCTGGACCGGGAAGATTTTACGCCGTGGCAGCGATGACATCGCGACGGCGATGCGGGGTATCGGTGAGCGATGTCATCGCTGTCACGGCGCAAAAGAACCCATCCAGCGGCTCCATATGGTCGAACCATGCTCTGGACTTCCATTACGGCACTGGCAACAAGATGTCGAAACGTTCCAGAATGGCCAACGAAGGTAAAAGGGAGACGGGATCATGGCACTGCTCGGCGCCGGTGTGGCGGCCATCTGGCACAATGTCGAAGAGGCCTTACAAAAGGATTACAACCACTGGCATTGCCATGAGCACATGGCGGAACGGGTCGGCATTCCCGGCTTTCGCCGCGGCCGGCGCTACGTCGCGATAGAGGGCGAGCCGGAATTCTTCCACTTCTACGAAACGGAGTCGCTGGCCACCCTGACCTCGCCCGAATACCTCGCCCGGTTGAACGCACCGACGCCCTGGACCCGGCGCATCGGACCGCACATCCGCGACAACAACCGAACCCTGTCGACCGTGGTCGCCAGCCATGGCAACGGGGTCGGCGCCGCCATCCTGACCGGGCGCCTGGCGCCGCTCGCCGGGCGGGAGGCGGAGATGCGAGCCTGGCTCGCCGACGACCTGTTCCCGGCAGTCGTCCAAGGCCCGGGCATCGTCGCCGCCCACCTGCTGCGCGGCGACGACGACGCCAGCAACCTCGGTACGGAAGAGAAGGCGATGCGCGAGACCCGGGACGCCGTGGCGGACTGGGTCGTCCTGGTCGAGGCCCTGGAGCCGGACGCCCTGGTCGGGCTACGCGACGGCCCGCTCGCCGCCGACGCGCGCGCTTCGCACGGCCTCGGCGCTTGCGAGATGGGGCTCTACCGCCTGCATTTCGTGCTGGGGGAGGAGGAACTGGGTCCCGATTGAGCGCGCGTGAGTGGGTCTAGAACGCGCGTTCCTGATAGACCGGATCGACGGAGCCGCCCCAATCGCCATGGTAGAGATCGAGGAGGACCTCGGCCTGGGTCCGGCGTGTCGTGACGATCTCTTCCAGCGGTTCCAGATACTGCGTTTCGTCGAGGCCGGTCGAGGAGATCAGCCCGCGTGCCGCCAGGCCGGCGCGCGAGATCGCCAGGACTTCGGCGGCGATATCGCCCACGGTTTGCCCCCGGAACGGCGTCGCCAGCGCGCTCTTCGGCGTTTCGGCGCGGAGATACTCGCGCTCTTCCGCCGTCCAGTCCTTGACCAGGTCCCAGGCGGCGGCCTGGGCTGTGGCGTCATAGAGCAATCCGACCCAGAACGCCGGCAGGGCGCAAAGCTGGCCCCACGGCCCGGCATCGGCGCCGCGCATCTCCAGAAAGCGCTTCATGCGCACCTCCGGGAACAGCGTGGTCAGATGGTCTTCCCAATCCTTGATGGTCGGCCGCTCCCCCGGCAGCGCCGGCAGCTTGCCCGCCAGGAAATCGCGGAACGACTGGCCCGAGGCGTCGATATAGGTACCGTCGCGATAGACGAAGTACATCGGCACGTCGAGCGCATGCTCCGCATAGGCCTCGAAGCCGAAGCCTTCGTCGAAGACGAAGGGCAGCATGCCGCAGCGATCCGGATCGGTATCGGTCCAGATCTGCGAGCGGAAGCTGAGGAACCCGTTGGGGGCATTCTCGGTGAAGGGCGAATTGGCGAAGAGGGCCGTCGCGATCGGCTGCAGCGCCAGGGAGGCGCGGAACTTCGTCACCATGTCCGCTTCCGAGCCGAAATCCAGGTTCACCTGCACGGTACAGCTGCGCAGCATCATATCGAGGCCGAGATCGCCCTTGGTCGGCATGTAGCGCCGCATGATGCCGTAGCGCCCCTTGGGCATCACCGGTACGTCCTCGCGGCGCCATTTCGGATTGAAGCCGAGGCCGAGGAAGCCGACGCCGATTTCCTGCGCGACCTCACGCACCTGGGCGAGGTGGGTGTGCACCTCTTCGCAAGTCTCGTGCAACGTCGCGAGCGGCGCGCCGGAGAGTTCGAACTGGCCGCCCGGCTCCAGGCTGACCGAGGCGCCGGCTTGGGCAAGCGCGATCGGATTGCCCTTTTCCAGCACCGGTTCCCAGCCGAAGCGCTGTAACCCTTCCAGCATGGCGCGAACGCCGTTTTCGCCCTCGTAAGGGATCGGTTTCAGGGTTTCCAGGTCGAAGCCGAATTTCTCGTGCTCGGAGCCGATTCGCCACCTATCGGCTGGTTTCACGCCCGCCTCGATGTAAGAGACGAGCTCGCGCACGTCCTCCACCGGCGGCGCGGGGGGCTTGGAAGTATCCGCCATCGCGCGTTGCCTTGATCCAATTTGCCGCGCGGCGATGCGGCCCCCAAAACACGCATGCCTTCACGCGGGCCGGACGATACGGGCAAGCCGGCCCGCCGCGCAAGAGGCAAGCCGGCGGGCCGATGTGACGGTGTTGCCACAGCTCCGATCCCAGGGCGCGACAGCGCGACAAATCGCCTCGTCTGCGCTGGACATCGCCCCCTTGCGGGATGCTTGGGGAAACGGCTAAGTTCCGGCGCGAAAATCTGGGAGCCGGTCGATGGATTTCTTCGAGGTCAACAAGTTTCTCGGCGCCGCCCTCGGCGCCGCCCTGCTCGTGATGCTGATCAGCGAGGTCGGCAACTTCGTCGTCCATTCGAGCGTGCCCGAAAAAGCCGCGATCGCGGTCGAAGTGGCCGAGACCAAGGCGCCGGCGCCTGCCGAAGACAAGCCCAAGGCAGTCTCGGCCGTCGCCATGATGGCCGCCGCCAGCATGGATAGCGGCAAGAAGGTCGCCAAGAAATGCGTCGCTTGCCACACCATGGCCAAGGGCGGCAAGAAGAAGATCGGCCCGAACCTGTGGAACATCGTCGGCCGCGCCAAGGCCAGCGTCGACGGCTTCAAGTTTTCCTCGGCCCTGAAGGACCTCGGCGGGGACTGGAATTACGCCGACCTCGACGCCTTCCTCGCCAGCCCGAAGACCTTCGCCAAGGGCACGAAGATGAGCTTCGCGGGCGTCAAAAAGCCGGCCGACCGGGCGGCGCTGCTGGCCTATCTGCGCATGCAGAGCGACAGCCCGCCGGCAATGCCGAACTAGGGGCGCCCCGGGGCCGGGTCCGATGGACTGCCCAGCCGCCTACCTCGACGTGGCGCACCGCCTGGCGAACGCCGCGGGCGCACGCATCCGGCGGCATTTCCGCCAGCCCTTCGACCTGACGCGCAAGGCCGACACCAGCTTCGTCACCAACGCCGACCGCGAGGCGGAAACGGCGATGCGCGAGATCTTGATCCGCGAGCTGCCGGAGCACGGCATCGAGGGCGAGGAATTCGACGACCACAACCCCGGCGCCGAGTGGATCTGGCGCCTGGACCCGATCGACGGCACCAATTCGTTCCTCTCCGGCTCGCCCCTCTTCACCACGCTGATCGCCCTGGTGTATCGCGGCGAAGCGGCGCTGGGCCTGATCGACCAGCCGATCCTGCGCGAACGCTGGGTCGCGCACGGCGAGGCGCAAACCACCCTGAACGGCGTCGCGCAGCGCTGCCGGCCCTGTGCTGAGCTATCCGAGGCCATCCACTACACCTGCGGGCCGCACCACTTCGATGGCGGCAAGGAGCATGTCTTTGCCGCCCTGCAGGAGAAGACCGCGCTCACCCGGTTCAGCGCCGACGCCTACGCCTTTGGCCTGCTGGCCGGTGGTCATCTCGACGTGGTGGTGGAAACCGGCCTCGACATTCACGACTACGCGGCGGCCGTTCCGGTGATCGAGAACGCCGGCGGCGCCTGCGCCAACTGGCGGGGCGAGCGGCTCGATATGTCGACGCCGGACGACCTGGTCGCCGTCGGCGATCCGCGGCTGATGGCGCCGATGCTCGAACTGTTGAACGGCCACCCGGTTGCGTGGCCGCCGGCATAACCTACATCATGGGACGCCGCCGCTTCGAGAGCCCGAAGAAGGAGCCGTCATGCGCCTCGTGATCTGCCTGCTGCTCACCCTCGCCCTGGCGCCCGCAGCGCAGGCCGCCGAAACCCGGGTGGCGCACGGCATGTCGCTCACCGGCGAATTGAAGTATCCCCCGGATTTCAAGCATTTCGACTATGTGAACCCGGACGCGCCCAAGGGCGGTGAGGTCCGGCTCGGCGCGTTCGGCACCTACGACAGCTTCAATCCTTTCGTCATCAAGGGCCGGCCGGCTGCCGGCATCGGCCTGATGTTCGAGACGTTGATGACGACCTCGGGCGACGAAGCGTCGAGCGAATACGGTCTGTTGGCGCAATCGGTGGAAGTGCCGGAGGACCTGTCGTGGGTGGCCTATACGCTCCGCGAGGGGGCCTACTGGCATGACGGCAAACCGATCACGCCGGAGGATGTCGTCTTCTCCTTCGATATCCTGAAGACCAAGGGGGCGCCCCATTACCGGCACTATTACGCCAACGTCGACAAGGCGGAAGTGACCGGCCCGCGGAGGGTGAAGTTCTCCTTCAGTGGCCCAAAAAACAGGGAACTGCCGCAAATCGTTTCGCAACTGTTCGTCCTGCCGAAACACTACTGGGAAGGACGGGACTTCGAGGCGACGACGCTGGAGCCGCCCGTCGGCAGCGGGCCCTACAAAATCGACGGTTTCGAGGCCGGGCGCTGGATCTCCTACAAGCGGCACGACGCGCACTGGGCCAAGGACTTGCCGGTGAACAAGGGGCGCTACAACTTCGACGTCATTCGCTACGACTACTACCGGGAAGACCAGATCTCCTTCGAGGCGTTCAAGGCGCACCAGATCGACTTCCGCATGGAGAGCACCGCGAAGCGCTGGGCGACCGGCTACGACTTCCCCGCGATCCGGGACGGCCGGGCGATCAAGGAGACCATCGACCACGAGCGGCCGACGGGCATGCAGGCCTTCGTCTTCAATCTGCGTCGCGCGAAGTTCGGCGACCGACGGCTGCGCCAGGCGCTGGGCTACGCCATGGATTTCGAATGGTCGAACAAGAACTTGTTTTATGACCAGTACACCCGGACGAAGAGTTACTTCGCCAACTCGGAGCTGGCATCGTCCGGCCTGCCGAGCGCCGACGAGCTGAAACTGCTGGAGCCGCTGCGCGGCAAAATTCCAGACGACGTCTTCACCGAGGCCTACGATCCACCGGCGACCGACGGCTCCGGCAACATGCGGGGCCAGCTCCGCCTCGCGATCCGGCTCTTGAAGGACGCGGGCTATGAGATCAAGGACGGCAAGCTCCTCGATCCGGCGACGGGCAAGCCCTTCATGATGGAATTTCTCCTGGTCCAGCCGTCGTTCCAGCGCATCGTCGGCCCGATCATCGAGAATCTGAAACGCCTCGGCGTGGAGGCGACGGTGCGGGTGGTCGATTCGTCGCAATACCAGAGGCGGACCGAGACGTTCGACTTCGATATCATCGCAAGCGGTTGGGGGCAGTCGCTCTCACCCGGCAACGAGCAACGCGACTTCTGGGGCTCGGAGGCGGCGACGCGCGAGGGCAGCCGCAACTTCATCGGCATCCAGGACGAGGCGATCGATATCCTGATCGACAAGGTGATTTACGCCTCCAATCGCGCCGAGCTGGTGACCGCGACCCGGGCCCTGGACCGGGTCCTGCTCTGGGGGCACTACGTCATTCCCAACTGGCACAGCCGCAACTTCCGCATCGCCTATTGGAACCGCTTCGACCGGCCGGCGATCCGACCGAAGTACCTGATCGGGTTCCACGACACCTGGTGGGTCGATCCGAAGAAGGACGCGACGCTGAAAGCCGAGGAGGCGAAACAATAGCCTCCCCCCTTGGACGACTTCTGCTGGGCGCCGCGCTGGCGGCCGGCCTGGCGGGCGCCGCCGGTGCCGAGGATCGGCACGGCTTCGCCATTCTCGGGTCCCTCAAATACGGTCCCGACTACAGCCATTTCGACTATGTCGATCCCGGTGCGCCGAAAGGCGGGACCGCGCGGCTCTGGTTCCAGGGTAGTTTCGATTCCCTCAACCCCTTCATCCTGAAGGGCGTGCCGGCGGCCGGCCTGAATTTCTTCCTCTCGGGCGAGAAGTTCCTGTCCTTCGAAAGCCTGATGTACCAGTCGATGGACGAGCCGGATTCCTTCTACGCCCTGGTGGCGAAGTCGGTCGAGCTGTCGCCGGAGGGGAAATGGATCTCCTTTAGGATCGACCCGCGCGCCCGCTTCCATGACGGCAGCCCGATCACCGCCGAGGACGTTGCCTTCAGCTTCGATACGCTGAAGAACCATAAAGGCGCCAATCCGTTCTATCGGGTGCAGTTCGACGATATCGAAGAGGCGCGGGCGCTCGCCCCCGATCATGTCCGCTTTACCTTCAAGGCCGGTGCCGAAACGCGTGACCTGCCGGCCTATGTCGCGCTGATGCCGATCCTCTCGAAGGCGTTCTACGAAACCCACGATTTCGCGAAGGCCAGCCTGACACCGCCGCTGATGAGTGGGCCCTACGAGATCGAGGCGGTCGAGGCGGGCCGCTCCATCACCTGGCGCCGGGTGAAGGATCATTGGGCCGAGGACCACCCGGTCTATCGCGGCCGCTACAACTTCGACCGGCTGAAGTGGATCTACATTCGCGATCGCACCGTCGGCCTGCAGGCGCTGTTCGGCGGTCAGCTGGATTTTCGCGAGGAGTTCACTTCGCGCGACTGGGCGACGCGCTATGACGACGTGCCGGCGGTGAAGGACGGGCGGCTGAAGCGCGAGGTATTGGGGGACGAGTCGCCCTCCGGCACCCAGGCCTTCTACCTCAATTCCCGGCGGGAGAAGTTCAAGGACATTCGGGTGCGCCAGGCGCTCGGCCTGGTCTTCGATTTCGAATGGACCAACGAAACCCTGTTCTACGACGCCTACAAGCGGACGCGTTCGATCTTCCAGAATTCGGAGATGGCCGCGCTCGGCCCGCCCTCGGCCGCGGAGCTCGAGCTGCTGGCACCGGCCCGCGACGCGCTGCCGGCGGCAGCCTTCGAGGGGCCGTATGCGCCGCCGGTGAACGGTGGCACCCGGGCGTTGCGGCCGAACCTGCGCGAGGCTTCGAAGTTGTTGAAGGCCGCCGGCTGGCGCGTCGTCGACGGCAAGCTGGTCGATGCGAAGGGCGAGCCCTTCACGATCGAATTCCTCTCCGTCCTGCAAGGCTTCGAGCGGATCGTCCTGCCGTATACGGAGAACCTCAGGCGCCTCGGCATCGAGGCCGGCTTCCGGCTGGTGGAATCGGCCCAGTATCAGCGCCGCCGGGTGACCTTCGATTACGACGTCATCACCGCGCGCTTCCGCATGTCGCTGACGCCCGGCGTCGCCTTGCGCAATCTGTTCAACAGCCGGTCCGCCGTGCGTGAAGGCAGTCTGAATTACGCCGGCATCGCCGACCCGCTGGTCGACGGCCTGATCGAGAAGGTCGTCGGCGCGCGCAATCGCGACGAGCTGGTGACCGCCACGCGGGCCCTCGATCGTATGGTCATGTGGAACCACTATCTGATCCCGCAGTGGTATTCCGCGAGCCACCGGATCGCCTATTGGGACGTTTTCGGCCGACCGAAGACGAAGCCGCGCTACGACCTCGGCTTCCTGGATACCTGGTGGATCGATCCGGAGAAGCGGGCCCGCATCGAGGCGGCCAGGTGACGGCGGCGGGAGACTGACGCCATGATGGCCTACATCGCCCGTCGGCTGCTGCTGATGATCCCGACGCTCTTCGGTATCATGCTGATCAACTTCGTGGTCATGCAGTTCCTCCCCGGGGGACCGGTGGAGCAGGTGATCGCCCAGATCACCGGGACCGCCGTGGACGTCACCGCGCGCTATGGCGGCGGTTCCAGCGCCGAGGTCGGCGGCAACGAGGGCAACCGCACCACGCAGGCCGGAGAAAGTGGATCGATCAACGCCAAGTACCGTGGCGCCCAGGGCCTGGACCCGGAGCTGCTCGCCGATCTCGAACGGCAATTCGGCCTGGACAAGCCGGCGCACGAGCGGTTCTTCACCATGCTCGGCAACTACCTGCGGTTCGACTTCGGCGAGAGTTTCTTTCGCGATCGCCCGGTCGTCGATCTGGTGATCGAGAAGCTCCCGGTTTCCATCACCCTCGGCCTGTGGACCATGTTGCTTTCCTACCTGATCTCGATCCCGCTCGGCATCGCCAAGGCGGTACGCGACGGCACCCGCTTCGACGTCTGGAGCTCGGCGATCGTCATCGTCGGCAATGCCATTCCGGGCTTTCTCTTCGCCGTCTTCCTCATCGTGCTGTTCGCCGGCGGGAGCTTCTGGGACATCTTTCCGTTACGCGGCCTGACGTCCGACAACTGGGAAGAGCTCAGCTGGCCGGCCCGCATCGTCGACTATTTCTGGCACATTACCCTGCCGATCCTGGCGCTCGCCATCGGCGGCTTTGCCACGCTGACCATGCTGACCAAGAATTCCTTTCTCGACGAGATCGGCAAGCAATATGTCGTCACCGCCCGCGCCAAGGGCTTGAGCGAGCGCCGCGTGCTCTATGGGCATGTCTTCCGCAACGCGATGCTGATCGTCATCGCCGGCTTTCCGGGGGCGTTCATCGGTGTCTTCTTCACCGGCTCGCTGCTGATCGAGGCGATCTTCTCGCTGGACGGTCTGGGGCTGCTCGGCTTCGAGGCGGTGCTGAACCGGGACTATCCGATCGTGCTCGGCACGCTCTATGTGTTCACCTTGATGGGGCTGGTCATCCAGCTGGTCGGCGACCTCACCTACACGCTGATCGATCCCCGAATCGACTTCGAAAGCCGGGAGGTCTGAGCGGATGTCGGGCCGTGACCGCTTCCTCGGGGTGCGAATTACGCCGCTGACCCGGCGGCGGCTGTCGAATTTTCGGGCCAACAAGCGGGCGTACTGGTCGCTGGTCATCTTCACCGGCCTTTTCGTCCTCAGCCTGTTCGCCGAGTTCATCGCCAACGACAAGCCGCTGCTCGCCCGCTACGACGGCAGTTTCTACGTCCCGGTTCTGGTCGCCTATCCGGAGACCGCTTTCGGCGGTGAGTTCCCGACCGAAGCGGACTACAAGGATCCCTTCGTCCAGGAATTGATCACCGAGAAAGGCTGGCTGATCTGGCCGCCGATCTCCTTCCACTACCGCACCAACGTGAAGGAAGGACGGCCGGGGCCGGCGCCCTCGCCACCGACGACACAGAATTGGCTCGGCACCGACGATCAAGCCCGCGACGTGGTGGCGCGGTTGATTTACGGCTTCCGTATCTCCGTGCTGTTCGGACTGATCCTGACGGTGATCAGTACGGTGATCGGCGTCGCGGCCGGCGCGGCACAGGGCTTCTTCGGCGGCTGGACGGATCTGTTGGGCCAGCGTGCCATCGAAATCATGGCGGGCATGCCCCTGCTCTATATCCTGATCATCTTCTCCAGCGTCATCGTGCCGGGCTTCTGGACCCTGCTGTCGATCATGCTGCTATTCAGCTGGATGAGCCTGGTCGGCGTCGTCCGGGCCGAGTTCCTGCGCGCCCGCAACCTGGACTATGTCCGCGCGGCCCGGGCGCTCGGCGTCTCCAACAGGGTGATCATGTTCAAGCATCTGCTGCCGAACGCCATGGTCGCCTCGCTCACCTTCCTGCCCTTCATCCTGTCCGGTTCGATCACCACGCTGACGGCGCTCGACTTTCTCGGCTTCGGCCTGCCGCCGGGCTCCGCCTCGCTCGGCGAGATGCTGCAGCAAGGCAAGGCGAACCTGCACGCGCCCTGGCTCGGCATCACCGCCTTCGCCACCATCTCCCTCATGCTCACCCTGCTGATCTTCGTGTTCGAGGGCGTGCGCGATGCCTTCGACCCGCGCAAGACCGTGCTCGGCGGCCCGGTCGCGGAGGATACCCGCCCGCTGGCCGCCGCCGGCGCCCGGGGGGCCGGGGAATGAGCGCGCCGCTGCTGGAAATCGACGGCCTGCGGGTCGCCTTCCAGGGCGAGGCCGGCTGGAACGAGGTGGTGCGCGGCGTCTCCCTCACCATCGAGGCCGGCGAAACCGTGGCGCTGGTGGGCGAGAGCGGCTCCGGCAAGTCGGTCACCGCGCTTTCGGTCTTGCAGCTGCTGCCCCCCGGTGTCGCGCGGCATCCGGGCGGCTCCGTCCGCTTCCGCGGGGAGGAGCTGCTCGGCGCGGGACACGGGGCGCTGTCGCAGGTGCGGGGCAACCGGATCTCGATGATCTTCCAGGAGCCGATGACCTCGCTCAACCCGCTGCACACGGTGGAGAAGCAGATCAACGAGGTACTGCTGCTGCACAAGCGGATGAGCCCGGCCCAGGCCCGGGCGCGGACGCTGGAGCTGCTGCGCCTGGTCCGTATCCCCGAGCCCGAACAGCGCCTCGCCAGCTATCCCCACCAGCTTTCCGGCGGCCAGCGCCAGCGGGTCATGATCGCCATGGCGCTCGCGAACGAGCCGGACCTGCTGATCGCCGACGAGCCGACCACGGCGCTCGACGTCACGATCCAGGCGGAGATCCTGGAGCTGCTGGCCGAGTTGCAGGCCGAGCTTGGCATGGCCGTGCTGCTGATCACCCACGACCTCGCAGTGGTGCGCAAGGTCGCGCGCCGCGTCCATGTCATGACCCAGGGCGAAATCGTCGAGGCCGGCGAGACCGAAGCCGTGTTCGCCGCGCCCGCGCACGATTACACCCGCCACCTGCTGCAGGCCGAACCCAAGGGCCTGCCGACCCCGCCGGCCGAAGACGCACCGCAGGTGATCGAGGCGCATGACGTCAAGGTGCATTTCCCGATCAAGCGCGGCGTGCTGCGGCGCACCGTCGGCCATGTGAAGGCCGTCGACGGCGTCAGCCTCGCCGCCCGGGCCGGCGAGACCGTCGGCGTGGTCGGCGAAAGCGGTTCAGGCAAGACGACCCTGGGGTTGGCGCTGTTGCGGCTGTTGTCCTCGACGGGCGACATTCAGTTCGCCGGCAATCGCCTGGATCGGATGAGCGGGGCGGAAATCCGTCCTCTGCGGCGCGAGATGCAGATCGTCTTCCAGGATCCCTTCGGCTCGCTCAGCCCGCGGCTGTCGATCCAGGGCATCGTCGAAGAGGGCCTCAGGGTGCATGGCCTCGGCGGCGATTTCGATGACCGGCGACGGCTGATCGCCGACGCGCTGGCGGAAGTCGATCTGCCGGCAGAGGCGATGGACCGTTATCCGCACGAGTTCTCCGGCGGGCAGCGCCAGCGCATCGCCATTGCCCGCGCCCTGGTGCTGAAGCCGCGCTTCCTCGTCCTCGACGAGCCGACGAGCGCCCTCGACATGTCGGTGCAGGCGCAGATCGTCGAGCTGCTGCGCGATCTCCAGCATCGCCACGGCCTCGCCTACATGTTCATCAGTCACGACCTCAAGGTGGTCCGGGCCCTGGCCAACACCGTCATCGTCATGCGCGACGGCAAGGTGGTCGAGCAGGGCCCCGCCGAGCGGATCTTCGAAGACCCGCAGACCGATTACACGCGCGCCTTGATGGCGGCGGCCTTCGACCTCGAGTCGTACGGCGACGGCGCACGCTAGCTAGCGCGTGGTCCGACTACGCCTCACCGGCATGTTCCTGAATGAAGACATGGGCATAGAGGTTGGCGATCCAGAGTTTGCCGTCCTGCGAGACCTGGAGGTAGCGAAGGCTCGGATCGAGATAGGGGCGGACCTGCGACCAGAAGAACTTTGGATAGGATTCCGCCAGGTCGGCCGGGCTTTCGTAGCCGAAACGGGCGTTGGCGCCGGTTTCCTGGAACTCCGCGAACAGCAGGGGCAACTTCTTCAGATAGCCGATGTCGGCCATCTGCCCGATGAGGTCGGCCGCCCGCAGCAGGCCGGGATAGGACCCGGCATCGTCGGCCACCTTGCCCTCCGGTACGGGAAAGCGGGTGTGCTCGATGTTGGCGACCACCGCGTCACAGTCGATTTGCGGCACCTTGGCGAACCGTTCCCGCACGAAGAGGCCGGAGCGCGCGACATGATGCGGGGTGAGGGCGGCGTCCGTTGCGCCGCGCGGCGGCGTCACCGTGTTGCCGTCGCCGTCGATCACGAAGCGGCCCCCACCGTCCCCACGGCAGACGCCGCGCACATAGCCGATGTCGTGGCACAGCAGGGCGACGGTGAAATGCAACCAGTCGGCGGGCGTAACCCCGCCTTCCGAGATCTGCTTGCCGCGCAGGATCTCCTGCCCGACCTCGCTCACCATGATGGTGTGGGCGACGTCGTGATAGGGCGCGTCGGAGTTGGCGATGTTCTCCAGGGCGATGCGGGCGACGAAGCCGATGATGTTGGGATATTCCGGCTCCAGCACGCCGTAGACCCGGCCGTAGGTCTCATGCAGCCGATCGACGAAGGCGTCGATCATGACCATCGTCGGATTGAACACCAGGACCCCTCCCCCGCCGCGCGCCTTTCGTCAGCCCACCTGCATCGAATAGCAGGCGCGCCCGACGGCGAGCAGGCGTCCACTCTCGTCCAGCACGTCGACGTCCACCACGCCGACGGTGCGTCCGGCCCGGCGGACCCGCGCGGTGGCGAGCAGGTCCGTGTTGAAGGCGGGGCGAAGATAGTCGGTGCGGAAGTTGATGGTCGGCACGCCGCCGCCGAGCGCGATCGCCAGGGCGTAGTCGCCGACCGTGTCGATCAGCGCCGCGATGGGGCCGCCGTGGAACTGCCCGGTGCCCGCCTTGCGCTCGAACTCGGGGCGAAGCGGCATGCGCATGGTGATCTCGCCGGCCTCGGCATCGACGTCGGTCACCGTCAGGTTCATGAAGGAAATGAAGGGCGAGGCGTCCAGCATCGCCTGGATCGCCTTGGCGTCGAGAGGCGTCTCGCTCATGGCGCCACCACGATCTTGCCGAAGACGGAGCGGTCCTCCAACGCCCGCACGCCGTCGACGGCACGCTCGAGCGGCAACTCCTGGTCGATCACCGGGGCCATGCGGCCGGCCTGGATGTGCCCCATCAGGGTGGTGAGATCGTCCCGGGTCCAGCTGTTGGAGCCGAGCACCTTCAGCTCGAAGGTCCAGATGTAGCGGATGTCGGTCTTCGGATCGAAGCCGGCCGTGGCCCCGCAGGTCAGCAGCCGTCCGCCCCGCTTCAGCGCCTTGAAGGACGGCACCCAGGTCTCGCCGCCGGTGAAGTTGACGACGACGTCGACGCCACCCTCGTAGCTGCGCCGGAACGGCTTGCCGTAGCGCTGCCAGATCTCCTTCTCGAAGGCGCTTTCCGCGTAGTTGATGCCGGCGTCCGCGCCGAGCGCCTTCAAGCGGTCGAGCTTCTCTTCGCTGCTGGCGGCGACGACGACCTCGCAGCCGGCCATCTTGGCGAGCAGCACGCAGCAGGTACCGACGCCACCGCTGGCGCCCAGCACCAGCACCTTCTCGCCGGCCTTGATGTGGCCGTTCTCGAACATCATGCGGTGCGCCGTGCCGTAGGCGACGGGCAGGGAGGCCGCTTCGGCGAAGCTGACACCGTCGGGGATCGGGATCAGCTGCTCGGCCGAACAGACGCAATATTCCGCGAGGCCGCCGTCCAGCATCTCCCCCATCAGGCCCTTGCCGGGATGGATGGGGTTGATCAGAACGGGATCGCCCTCGGACCAGCCCTCGACGCCGGCACCGAGGCCGGCAACCTCGCCCGCGATGTCGAGGCCCGGAATGACCGGCAGGGGCACCTTGATGCCGGGCATGCCACGGCAGGTAAAGACGTCGTGGTAATTCAGGGAGGAAGCCTTGACCCGGACCAGGACATGGCCCGCCTCCGGCTCGGGGTCTCGGTAGTCGGCCTCGTACACCAGGTTTTCGAGGCCGCCGTGGCGGTGCAGGACGGTCGCGCGCATGATCTCTCCTCGGGACGTCTCGAACAGGCGCGCGATTAAAGACCAAGGGGCGAGCCCTGTCGATGGCGCCATGGCCTCGGTGCGGAATTCCGGCTAGCTTCGGCCCTGGACGCAGAACGGGAGGAGGGGAAGACATGTCGATACTGGTGATCGGAGGGGCGGGTTTCATCGGCAGGCGGTTGATGCCGAAGCTGGTGGCGCAGGGCGAGCCGGTGACCTGCATGGACATCGACGTCGCGACGGCGCGTGCCGCGTTCGCCGATCTCGGCGATGGTGTGACGGTGCGACGGGGCGATGTCACCAGTTTCGACGACGTGGTCGCGGCCATGCTGGAAAGCGGCGCCACCCGGGTCATCAACCTCTCCTACTTCATCGGCGATCTCGATCCCCACACCGCCTTCAAGCTCGACATCCAGGGCATGGACAATTGCTTCGAAGCGGCGCGCATGACCGGCGTCAAACACACCGTCTTCGCCAGTTCCCTCGCGGTCAGCGGACAGCAGAGCCATTTCGGTGAGCGCGCGGTGAACGAAGACGACGCCCGCCACGGCGATACCCAATATGCGGTGAACAAGATCTACAACGAGTGGCAGGCGCACGACTATCGCCGCAAGTTCGACATGACGATCACCTGCGTGCGCCCGGCGAACGTGACCGGACCGGACAAGAAGTTCGGCTCCATCGACCATGTGAACTGCATGTGCGAGCCGGCGCGCGGCAACACGATCACCTTCCCGCACGCCGATGCCATGCGTTGCGTCATCCATGTCGAGGACATGGCCGAAGTCTTCGCCCGCGTCCTGCTGAGCGATGCGCCGAAGCACACCACCTACAGCTCCGGCGGCACGGCGATCAGCATGGGCGAGCTCGCGGCGCTGGTCCGCGCCGAGATCCCCGAAGCCGACATCCGCTTCGAGGCGGAAAGCGGCGGCAAGGAGATTTCCGGCAACTATCTGATCGACAATTCCCGCGTGATCGAGGAGTTCGGCCTGCAATACGCGCCACTCTCCCAGCGGGTGGCCGAGGTGATCGCGGACATCCGGCGGGACGGGTAAGGCCCCCCGCCGGCCGTCTCGGGCCTGCTTCGCCTCCACGAAGCCGCAATCCTTTGCGCGACGCAATCATGACATGACGCACCTGCTGTCTCGAGCGCGTGCAACGTTCGTGTCGCGTCACTGCGGCCAGGTTCTGGTGGGGGTCGGTCTCGGTGGGGTCAGGTCTTGTTTCTTGCCTACTTCTGAAGTCGGCGGTGAAGGCAAGAAGCAAGACCTGACCCCAGACCTCATTTGGGATCGGACGGGACGGGTTGGAAGCAGGGGTGGATCATGCATTAGACTAACTGCCAGGAAAGCCGCCTAAGGGGGAGAGCGTATGAAGGATTTTACGGGGAAGACTGCCGTCGTCACGGGCGCTGCGAGCGGGATCGGCCGGGCCATGGGATTGGCGCTGGGAAATCGCGGTGCGAAGCTGGTGTTGGCCGACGTCGCGGCGGATGCGCTCGAAGCGGCGCGTGCGGAGGTCGAGGCGCTGGGCACGGAAGCGATCGGTGTCGTCACCGACGTCACCGAAAAGGCGTCGGTGGAAGCGCTGGCGGATGCGGCATGGGATCGCTTCGGTGCCGTTCACATCGTGCACAACAATGCGGGCGTGCTGGTCCGGGCACCGATGCTGGACGCCGACGAAAAGGATTGGGATTGGATCCTGGCGGTCAACCTCTGGGGCGTCATACATGGGGTGCACGCTTTCGTCCCCCGCATGCTGGAGGGCGGTGAGTGTGGGGAGACAGAAAAGACTAAGAATCCGGACTATCTCGGATGAGGTCGGACTATTCCGAACAAAGTCTTTCTGGATCAGTAGGTTGGAGGTGATCGGCGGGCCTATCGAGGCCGGAATCGGTTAATCGAAAATATTTGTCAAAATGGCCGTTCAGGTGTGTGAATCGGCATGCAAAACTGACCCACTTTGGTGGGTTATGAGCGGTAAGAATTGACCCACCTGGAACGCTAGCATCCGCACGGAACAGTGCGGAGGAAAGAGCAGGTGGTATTGATGGAAAGCGTATTGAAGATCCGACGTTGGATATTACGGGAGGGTCGGAGTATCCGATCTGTATCTCGTCAGACTGGTTTGTCGCGGAACACGATTAAGAAGTATCTGAAGGACGGCGATCCACCGAGCTATCAGCGGCGCGTTTCACTCGTCCGGCGTAAGCTTAGCGATGGCTTCGCCAGCCGGCTTCGGGCGCTCTTTGAGCAGGACCTGGGGCGCCCGCGCCGTGAGCGCCGGACGGCCAAGAAGCTTTATGAGCAGCTTGTGTCGGAAGGCTATAGCGGATCCTACTCGACGGTTCAGAGGTTTGTCCGCGACCTGAAGCGTTCTGGCGCCGGATCGGGGGATGCGTTCATTCCGTTGCACTTTACGGCAGGTGACGCGCTCCAGTTTGACTGGAGCACGGAATACGCTGTCCTGGGCGGTGTCGAGCAGAAGGTAAAGGTTGCCCACTTCCGCCTATGTCATAGCCGCAAGCCCTTTGTTGTTGCCTATCCCAGCGAATCTCAGGAGATGGTGCTGGACGCCTTTGCACGGGCGATGTCTTTCTATGGCGGCGTACCGCGCCGGGTGATCATCGACAACCCCAAGACGATGGTAACCTATGTTTCGCGCTCTAAGGACCGTGTGTTCCATCCGCGCTTTCTGGCGTTGATGAACCACTATGTGATGGAACCGGTTGCTTGCACACCCGCGGCGGGGTGGGAGAAGGGTCAGATTGAGAACCAGGTTGGGTTCCTGCGGGGACAGCTGTTTGCGCCCAAGCCCGCCTTTGACGATCTGGATGCGCTGAACGGCTGGTTGCGTCTGCGCTGCGAGGAATTGGCGAATCGCGCCCACCCCGAACAATCGGATCGCAAGATCTCGGACGTGTTCGCAGACGAGTGCGCCGAACTGCGTCCCCTGGGCCGGGCTTTTGACGGCTATGTTGAGAAGGCCGCTCGTGTCCGCTCTACCTGTCTGGTCCAATATGCCACCAATCGCTATAGCGTCCCCTCCCGGTTCGCCGGGGAGCTTGTCTCTCTGCGCGCCTATGCGGACCGGATCGTGGTTGTGTCAGGGCAGAATGTGATTGCCGAGCACAAGCGCCGCTTTACCCGCAACGCCAGCTATTTCGAGCCCTGGCATTACCTGCCCCTACTCGACCGCAAGCCCGGCGCGCTGAGAGATGGCGCGCCCTTTGTGGGTTGGCAATTGCCTGAGGCGATGCACCGGGTCAGGGCGCATTACATGGCCGGCAAAGGCGGGGACCGGGAGTTTGTCGATCTGCTCCTGCTGGCCCAGGATCACGGGATCGAGGTGGTCGAGATAGCCTGTGAACTGGCCGTGGAGCAGAACACGCTGCGCCTTCCGGCCATCATCAATCTGATCAACCAACTGGTGGAGCCGGTCATCGCGCCATGGGGCGAGAGCCACGCCTATCCGCAACTGACCTTGCGGCCCGAAGCGGACTGCAAGCGCTATGAGACGCTGTGCGTTGCCGGGGAGGCCGTCGCATGAAAGCTTTGATAGACCAACTGATCGCCCTGAGGCTGTATGGAATGGCGGCTTGCGCCGAAGCTTTGCTGGCCGCGCGCAAGCCGCCAAGTCTGACCACTGCGATAAAGCAACTGATCGACGCCGAGACTGTAGAGCGCCGGGTGCGCTCTATCCAGCACCAAATGCGGGCCTCGAAGTTCCCCCACCATAAGGACTTCGCCACTTTCGATTACGGCCTAGCCGCCGTCACCCAAGCGCAAATCGACCCCTTCTGCTCAGGGCAGTTCACCCAGGAGGCCCACAACCTCATTCTGGTGGGCGGAACCGGTACGGGCAAAACCCACATCGCCATTGCTCTGGGGACGCTGTTGATCAATCAGGGAAAGAAGGTCCGTTTCTTCAACGCCGTCGATCTGATCAATGCGCTGATCAAGGAACAGGCCGAAGGCAACGCCGGCAAGATCATCCGGCAACTGACGGCCATGGATTGCGTCATCATCGACGAACTGGGCTATATCCCATTCCCCAAATCCGGCGGTGCGCTCTTGTTCCACCTGATCAGCAAACTCTATGAGAAGACCAGCGTCATCATCACCACCAATCTGGAGTTCGGGGAATGGGTCTCCGTCTTCGGAGATGCAAAAATGACAACCGCGTTGCTGGATCGTGTAACGCATCACTGCGCAATCATCGAAACAGGCAACATGTCTTACCGCTTCGCACAAAGCAAACAGCGACGACAAAAGTAGCCGCCCTGTAAGCAAAGCCCCAGGCTGATCCGCTATATGGAGCCAATCAGCCTGGGGGCTTTCATCGCAAAGGCGGGCAAATCAAAACGGGTCCTGTACAGATTGTTCTGCAAAAGGGGTTTCGTAGCTGGGGCACAAGTCCGGGCCGATGGGGTGGATGAGCTGCCTCCGGCTGGTCCGGGCTCTCGCGATCGAAATCCATGAGGACTGGCTGGATGCCAACCGCTAGCTCAACATGATCCATCTCAAGGAGAGCAAAAGCGAACGCATCCAGAAAGCCGCCTGACGGCGGCTCGGCATGCCTGGCGCTCCGAGCAATCGAAATCTCCGCGCCAGGCATGCCGGTGGCCCTCATCGGCAGCCATGACAAACTTGCAGAACAGTCTGGACACTACTTCAAAAGCTCATTGCCACTTCAAGAACCCCACCTGATCCCCACGTTCCGCCGCCGGCCCGGTTGTCCCGGTGGGCCCACAGGCCCCTCCCACGCGGCTTCGCTCCGCGTAACGCAAAGCGCTACACGAAGCCGCGCGGGGCCCTCCCGTGGACTACCGGGACAACCTCCGTCGAAGCAAGGGGGGGGGGGTCAATTTTGCACGCCGATAGGGGGTCAGAATTAAATGCTGATTGACAGGCCAGGGGATTGCTGTCGAGGTTCGGACCGGCGTCGATGCGGGCGATGTCCCTGGGCCCGTCCGGCACGAGGCTTCACGCCGGCGCCGTCATGGTTCTGTTCGGCAGCGCCTTGACGCCGGTTGCGGCGGATCAGGGGTTTCTCCGTTATCCGCTGGAGTATCTGACAATCGCCGTCGCCGTGTTCGGCGCGCTACGCATCCTGCTGGGCGGGTATGGGGTATGGCGGCATGTCCTGCGATCTCCGGGTGTGAGGAAGGGAGAGGGCGAGTGAGGTGCCGCCGGTCGTCCGCGGTGGACCTGTCCGCCATGCTCGCCCTGGCATCGACCACGGCGATGGCCTCCCGGTGCTCGCCGTGACGCGTGCAGCGACGTCACGCGAGCGGCATGCCGGATCCCCACCGGCGGCGAACCTCTATTACCTGCATTCGGGAACGTTCAGCCGCACCACCGCCCTCGCCGCGGGTTCCGCCGCCGTGCCGATCGCTGCCGTCGTGGGCTTCGGTGCCGGGGTCTTCAAGGTGTTGGGCGACGTCTACATCGATCTCGGTCTTCTGGGGATCGGGATCGCGAGCATCATCGGCGGCACGGGCGTCGCCAAGGTCGTGAAGGTCGCGAAGATCCGGAACGATCGTTTTGCCTTCTGGCTCGGTGCCGCGGCCGGCTTCGCCATGCTCGTCGTCGCCTGGCACCTCCACTACGTCTTCATGCAGGTCGAGGACATGGCCCTACTCGGCCTCTCGAACGAGATCCACTATCCCTGGCAGGATTTCGGCCGGTTCTGTTTCCTGGTCGACCGTTGGGTGCACCCTGCGGACGAGCGGACGGTCACGCTCCTGGCGGTGTACGCGTCGGCATACTTCTGGGATGGGCTGTTCGCCTATGCCGAAATCCCAGCGCCGACGGGCCTCTGGTCGTATGGCGTTTGGGGTATCGAGGCTCTGATTCTGATCCTCCACACCGGCCATACGTGCAGGCGCGCTGCCGGTCGTCATGGCTTCGTGTTCTGCGAGGATTGCAAAATGGAAGCCAAGGTCCTTTACAGGTCCCCGCTGCTCCAAGCGCTACCCCGGGACGGCGGGGCGGAGCGGGACGCGTTTCGGGCGAAATTGGAAGAGGGACGCTTCGAAGCCCTCGAACGCCTGCCGCGCGCCGAGGGTGAGATCGAGCCGGGCCGGTTCGCCAGATTGGTTCTGCGCGGCTGTGATACGTGCCGAAATCTCTACTGCGCCGATGTTGCCGAGGTCGAAGTGAAGCTGCACGACCGCTTCCTCGTCGAGGTCGACAACGACGACGCGCTGATCGTCGAGCACTTGCTGATACCGAGAGAATGGTATGAACGTCTCGGTAGTCGTTTTGGCGATGCGACGGACGATCCGCAAGCCTGACTGCGCGGGCAAGCCCTTGCGGGGCCAGGCTTGCGACGCGCACGAACGGGCGAAAGCCGGGAGATCCGACATGGTGCACGGACTGGGAGCTGCGATCGGTCTTTCCCTGGCATTGCTTCTGGCGAATACGTCGGCACTCGCCACCTGCCATTTCATTTCCCTCCGCGAGTTTCATGTGGCCGAGCCGGCCGATCCGTTCGGTATGGGGGATTTCGTACCTCTGATCGCCCTCGAAGCGGGCCGCTACTATCCCCTGGCGCCGGAAGGTGAGGCCGAGGCCGCGGTCGGGGAACGGATCGAGGGTCGGCGCTACTATCTCCCGCGCCACTTGATCGACAGGGCGGGCCGGCTCTCATTGCGAATCATGATGATCGACATGGATAGAGATACACCGGCCGATCTGGTTCTGCCGCCGAGCGAACGGTCGGTTCTGTTGGCGGACAGGGAACGCGAGGCCGGTTCTCACCTGGTCACGGTGCGCTTCAAGCCCTTTCGCGACGAAGTTCGGATGCAATCCAACGCGCAAAGCTTCACGTTCGAGATCAGCGAGCGCGCCGGGCCGTGCGACGCGGATACCGACCACGGTCGGGCGGCGGACCGGCACAATCGTCGAGACAACGACCTGAACCGCCTGCGTGCCCGGGTCATGTTTCACGACCAGCCCTATCCGGTCGGCGGTCGGGAGTACCTCGCCTATCGGACTCGCAAGATCAGCGATTCCCGGCTTCCGCTCGCCCTGGCGCGGGCTTTCGACGTGGCGCGCGTGAATGGGCGTGAGTTGATCGCCCTGGGTGAGGAGATCCGTGCTCTCCACGGTGTGTCGGGCTATGCGCAGCTTTGGGCCGACTATGCCCGGTTGGTCCGCCGCCTCGCGGCTCAGGAAATTCCTCTGCTGTACCGGGACGAAAAGAGAACCGTAAAGCGGACATCCGCTCCCTCACTGGCGTTTCACCCGGCATGGCGCAAGCACCGCGATACAGACAAAATTCCTATGCTGCCGAAGGCATGGGGAATAATACTTCCGGGACGGTGACACGATGCCGCTCACCGGGATAGCGGCCGAAAATCCTGTGGCCAGCCTTTGATCACGATGCTACGCTGCCGCCGGCTTTAGGTGGAGCCGAAACTCATGAAGCCTTCGCAAAATCCGGACGATACGCAAGAGCAGGACTGGCCGCAGCATGCCATAGCGAGCCGCTTATTCATCAAGGCTCGCGATCTGGACAGCGCGGTTTATTTTGCGATTGTGAATTTTTTGGCCTGCGGTGCCGTCGCCGCTGCTGTCGTGCCGCTGGTTTTGGAGGATACGCTCGGTTTCGGTCCTACAAGTGTCCATATCGTCGGCTGGCTGGTCGGTTATTTTTGGACTATGTGGTGCCTGGCCTCGGTATGGTTCAACGCCTACAATACGAAATCCCGTTTTGTTGCCGTTTTGAGCCGGATTATCATCTTGCTGCTCGCGTTGTTCGTGAACGGCCTGATGATTTCCGATGTGGGCCTGAGATATTTCTAGTGGATCCGGCCTGGTTCTTCGAAGCGTTCGCCATCGCATCATCTCGTGAAGATCAATGGCGAGATTTTCAAACCGGTTCGCATGTCGATTTCACGTCAGATAATGCCGCTCATGCGAACATCTTGGTGAAGCCTTCCGTTTCGCGCCCAATGTGGGGATTCGAGAACAGCATCACGACATCTGAATGCCGAGTAAATCCAACGGAGAGCCCCGGCTATCGAGCAGGGGTCCGTCAGGCCGTTTTCGCCTCCGAGAGGCCGAGTTCCGCGACCATCGTCTCGCGCATGCGGAACTTCTGCGCCTTGCCGGTGACGGTCAGCGGCAGCTCGCCGCGGAAGCGGACGTAGCGGGGCACCTTGTAGTGGGCGATCTGGCCGCGGCAGAAGGCCTTGATCTCCTCCTCGTCGCAGGCGACGCCCTCCTCCAGGATGATCCAGGCGCAGATCTCCTCGCCGAACTTCTCGTCCGGTACGCCGAAAACCTGGACCTCGCGGACGGCGGGGTGGCGGTAGAGATATTCCTCGATCTCGCGCGGATAGACGTTCTCGCCGCCGCGGATCAGCATGTCTTTCACCCGCCCGGTGATGTTGCAGAAGCCCGCGGCGTCGATCGTCGCCAGGTCGCCGGAATGCATCCAGCCCGCGGCGTCGATCGATTCCGCCGTCCGCTCCGGCTCGTCCCAATAGCCGAGCATGACGGAATAGCCGCGTGTGCAGAGCTCGCCCTGCTCACCGGGCGGGACGGTGGCGCCGGTCTCGTCGACGATCTTGCATTCGAGGTGGGGCTGTACCCGGCCGACGGTGGAGACGCGGCGTTCCAGCACGTCGTCCGTCTCGGTCTGGAAGGACACCGGGCTGGTCTCGGTCATGCCGTAGGCGATTGTCATTTCCGCCAGGTTCATCTCCGCGACGCAGCGCTTCATCACCTCGATCGGGCAGGGCGCGCCGGCCATGATGCCGGTGCGCAGCGCCGAGAGGTCCAGGCCGTCGAGCCGTCCGTCCGCCAGCATGCCGACGAACATGGTCGGCACGCCGTAGATGGCGGTACAGGCCTCGCCCGCCAGGGTGTCCAGGGTGGCGCCCGGCTCGAACCCTTCGGAGGGGAAGACCATCGTCGACCCGATGGTGGCGCAGCCGAGCGTGCCCATCACCATGCCGAAGCAGTGATAGAGCGGCACCGGAATGCAGAGCCGGTCCGCGGCCGAGAACTTCTGCGCCGTCACGACGAAGCGGCCGTTGTTGACGATGTTGACGTGGGTCAGCGTCGCCCCCTTGGGCGCGCCGGTGGTGCCGGAGGTGAACTGGATGTTGATGGCGTCGTCCGGCGAGAGGGTCGCCGAGATCGCGTCCAGCCGATCCCGCGCACCCGCACCGTCGGCCCCCGCCACCGCGTCGAAGGCCAGCATGCCGGGCGCCGTCTCGCCCCCCATCTGTACGACGATGGCGAGATCCGGCAGCTTCTCCGCCCGCAGCGCGCCCGGCGTCGCGGTCGCCAGCTCCGGCGCCAGGGTTTGCAGCATGCCGACATAGTCGCTGGTCTTGAACCGGCTGGCCGTCACCAGCGCCTTCGCCTGCACCTTGTTCAGCACGTATTCGACTTCCGCCAGGCGGTAGGCGGGATTGATGGTGACCAGCACCAGGCCGATCCGCGCCGAGGCGAACTGGGTCAACAACCACTCGTAGCGGTTCGGCGACCAGATGCCGACCCGGTCGCCGGTCTCCAGCCCCAAGGCCAGCAGGCCCGCCGCCAGGTCGTCGACCCGGGCCGCGAACGCGTCCCAGGTCCAGCGCACCCCCTGCTCGACGAAGACCGCCGCTTCGCGCGGTCCGTGTGCCGCCACCGTCGCCGCCAGCACCTCGGGGATGGTACGCCGCCAAAGATCGGGCCGTTTGTCGCCGACCACATGGGCGAGGCCGTCGCTCGGGCTGGAATCATGGGCGGTGGTCATGGCGAGGGCTCCTCATCCTTCGGGTCCGGTGGCGACCGCCTTCTCTCTACTCGCGAGGAAGGTGTCGGTTCAAGAACTTCGGCACGAGATCCAGGGCCGCGGCCCGGGCCGCGGGGTCGGTACCGATGATCGGCTGCTCACCGGATCGGGTTCGCAATCGCCCCAGGCGCCGGATCGGCAGGCCCGGGGCATCGAAACCGTGATGCGCGCCCTTCAGCAGCCGGATCTGCGTTGGCGCGCCGCGGGCCGCCGCGGCCTCGATGAAGCGCCGGCAGGGGGCCGCGGGTGTCCAGTTGTCGGCGGCGCCGTGCAGGACCAGCAACGGGATCTCCGTGGTCCAGCCGCCGGGCGGTACCTTGGTGAAGGGGCGCGACTGCCATCGCTCGTTGCAGACCGCCGGATAGAAGGCGATCGCCGCGCGGAAGTCGTGGCGAGGCGGGGGGACGGGCCGGCCGATGCTCGGCTCGACGATACTCAACAATACGATGCCGCCGCCCTGCGACCAGCCGATCAGGCCGATGCGGGCGGGCTCGATATCGGGGCGCCCCTGCAGATAGGCGAGCGCACCGTAGGCGTCCTTTGGCCGGCCGCGATAGAGGATCCGTCGCGCCTGCCGCTTGCCGCAGCTATAGCGGATGCCGCGTGGCCCGGCGCTGTCGACGAGCAGGGTGGCATAGCCCGCCCGGCGAAGATGCGCCGCCCATTGCTTGTAGATCGGCTTGACCTCGGCCCCGCGCCAGAGCCCGCCGCAGCCGTGTAGCAGCACGACGGCCGGGTGCGGCGGCGGCGCGTCGGGAAATTCCAGAAGGGCCAGCAACCGGGTCTCGCCGCCGACCGCCGGAAAGGTCACGGTCTCGCCCCGTGCCGCCAGGGCGACGCCGAGCGACAAGGGCAGCACCAGGGCGAGGAGGCAGCGCACGGCGGCGCGGAAAGGGAAAGATCGGATCACGTGCCGAGCCTTGCGTTATCGCGCGCTGGGGCCTTTCACCTCGGCCTCGAACGTCTCCATGTTCGCAATCATCGAGTCGACGTCGGCCTGGAAGGAGCGCGGGATGAACATCATCGAAACGCCCGCCGCTTCGTATTGCCGCACCGTCTCGGGTGTCAGCGGGACTTTGCCGTTGACGTTGATGGTGATGGCGATGGCGAAATCGTCGAACGCCTTGCCCCGGGCCTCGCACTGTTCGCGAAGATAGGCGGCCTTTTCCGCGACCTCCTCCGGCGTCAGGGCGATGCAATGCCAGCCGTCCCCCTGTTCCACCGCGCGGCGCAGGGCCGCCTTGGTGTTGCCGCCGAACCAGATCGGCGGGTGCGGGTTCTGGCGCGGCTTCGGCGCGAACTTGATGTCGGCGAAGTCGTAGAAGTCGCCGTGGAACTCGGGCGTCGCCTGGGTCCAGCAGGCCTTCATCGCGGCGAGCGCCTCCGCCGTCTGCGGCCCGCGATCCTCCAGGCGTTGGCGAAGGGCGCGGAACTCTTCACCGAGCCAGCCGACGCCGACGCCGAAGATGAAGCGCCCGCCCGAAAGCACGTCGAGCGAGGCGACGATCTTCGCGGTGATGATCGGATCGCGGTACGGCACGATGAGGACCGAGGTGCCGACCTTGATCCGCGTCGTCACCGCCGCCGCCCAGCTCAGCACCGTGAAAGGCTCGAGGAACGGGTTCTCGGGATCGAGCGGCAGCTTGCCGTCGGGCGAATAGGGATAGGGGGAGGTCAGTTCCGTCGGGAAAACGATGTGATCGCTGACCCAGAGGGAATCATAGCCGAGCTCTTCCGCCCGCCGGGCCACGCGGGCGATCTTGTCGCCCTCGATCATCTGGCCGGCGGCGACCAGGTGGACACCGAAACGCATGCGCTTTTCTCCTCGTTTCGTCAGGCGGCGGCGCGCTGGCGGCAGTAGCACGAGGCATGGACCTCGACCTCGGCCCGGGCCAGCGCCTGGTCGAGCTGCTGCTTGATGTGGCGCGCCTCGACCGTCTCGCCCCGCCGGGTGAGGCATTCGTGCAGGCCGTGCAGGCTCCAGAGGTTGCCCGGATGCTGACAGGCCCGGCTCAGGGTTTCGTCCAGGCCGAGGTCCTCGCGGTAGACCTGTTCCGCCTCCGCCAGGTGGCCCTGTTCCAGCAGCAGGGCGCCCAGCGCATGGCGGGCCGGCTGCATCCAGCCCCACGGCTCGTCGTAAGGCAGCGCATCGTCGAGTTCGACGGAGCGTCGCAGATGGGCGAAGGCCACGTCGAAGTTGCCGCGGCGATATTCCAGCTCGCCGTTCAGCATCTCTTCCGCGATGTCCAAAAGGTCGGAAACCCGGTTGTTGTGCACCCGGCGATACTCCGGCACCTTCGGCTTGGCGGCGAGGAACTCGGCCTTCTCCGCTTCGGCTTCCGCGACGTTGCCGAGCGCGGAATGGGCGACCGATTTGGCATAGCGCATCATCGCCGTGGTCGCGGCGTAGAGCTCCTGGTTCTCCGGCATCTCCTGTTCGATGATCTCGGGCCACTTGCCGAAGCGGACCAGCACGTGCTGCTTCATGGAGAGATAACCCTCCAGGAAATCGGCCATCGGCGGCGAGGGGACCTGCAACAGCTCCTCCGGCGTGGTGTCGATCAGCTCCTGCGCGGCCTCGATCGCCGGCGTGTACTGGCCGAGGAACATGGCGCCGTAGATCGCGAAGTGATGATTGTGGGTGCGGTACATGGCGTAGACGTTCAAGGCGCCTTCGCGCGCCAGGAACTTGCGGTCGGCCTGGATGGCCTTCTGGTTGTAGACCAGGACGTCGCGGTAGTTGCCGCACAGCACATCGATATGGGTCGGCATGTGGATCAGGTGGCCGCTCTCCGGCATCAGCTCGCGCAGCCGGTCGCCGGCCCGCAGCGCCAGCTCGGGGAAGGGCGACATCTCCATCAGATGGACATAGAGGTGCAGCAGGCCCGGATGATCCCAGCTGTCCGGCCGGTCCCGGAAGGCGCCTTCCAGCACCTCGCGCGCCTCCAGCGTGCCGGCACCCTCGGCGGGCTGGCCGCTCTTCAGGTCCCACATCTGCCAGGGGGTTTCGTCATGATCGATTCGACGAAGACGCCCATGACGTCGAGATCGTCGGGGAAGTCGGCCAGGACGCCGCGCATGGTGTTGGTGTAGTCGCGGTTCCACGGCATCAGATCGTCGACCGGCTCGCTCTGGGGATAGCGGGCCTCCAACGCGCGGATCAGCGCCTGCTCGACCGCACTCGCGCCCGCCATGTGGGCCATCGCCTCCCGGCTCGCGGCATAGGCGGCGGAAAGCGCGTTGGCCCGTCCCTTCGGATCGTAGAGGTGCCAGGGCAGGTTGTAGTTGGGGCCCGTCGCATAGGCGACGCCCCAATGCGCCATGGCACAGCCCGGATCGGCCGCTATCGCCTTCTTGAAACAGGCGATCGCCTCGCCGTGGTTATAGCCGAAGACCCAGTTCAGCCCCCGATCGAACCAGACCTGCGCCTCGGGCGAGGAGGTGGTGATCGCCCGGCCGTAGGCACCGAGATCGTAGTAGTCCATGAGGTTTCTCCGAAAGCACTCGAGTGTCGGGGAGAGATTAACACGACAGTGGGTGAGGTTCAGATCGGGAGAAGCTAGCCCGGATATGCGCCCTATCGCCAAAAGGAAAGGGCGAGCACGGGAGCCTCGCCGATTTCGATCAATCTGTGATTCACAAAGCCAGCACATGCCACGAGCGTTTCGTAAATGCCCGGGCATCGCTCGGCGAAGTCGCCCATGTGATCCAGGTGCAGAGTGAGCACGCCGCCGGGCGGCGCATGCACGGTTGTCATGCGGTCGTCCGGGTCTCCGAGCGACGTCATGCAATCGATCCACGCGTTCATGTTGCGGCCGTAGAAATCCGGAAACCCTAAGGTCCTGGCGAATACGTCATGAAATGACGGCCAATCCTGGATTTGCTCCATGTCCAGCCGGACGATCTTCGACATCCGCGTTCTCCGTCTAGGACAAGGGCTCGGCATTTGCTGGCGGAACGAACGCCTCTTCCGCGCGCGCCGGGCCGTCCGTCGGGCGGACTTGGGCGAGGCCGTCGAGGTCGCGGGCGGAGACGCAACAGCTGGTGAGTGTGCGTTCCTCGTCGAGCGGCCAGGGCCGGCCGCGGTGCATGGTCGCGCGTTCGTCCCAGATCAGCACGTCGCCCGGCCGCCAGGCGTGGCTGTAGACGTATTCGGGGCGGGTGCAGAAGGCGAGCAGCTCGGCGACGAAGGCCTCCGCCGCCGCCGGTGCCATGCCGCGCACGCCGTAGACGTGGCCGGCGATATAGAGCGCCGGCTGCCCCGTCTCCGGGTTCGGCCACACCGCCCGCCAAGCCTGGCAGCCATAGCGGGCGACCTGTTCCAGCGCCAGCAGGTCGGCATCGACCCTGAGGCGGGAGGGCAGGACGGAATGCAGGAAGACAGCGTCCGCCACCCGGGCCCGCAGGTCGGCCGGCAGGTCGGCGAAGGCGGCGCGGGTCGAGACCAGTTCCGTCTCGCCCCCGCGGGAGGGCACGACATGGGCGGTAATCAGGTTGATGAGGGCGGGCGTGTTGAGGAAGGTCGAGTCCGTGTGCCACTGCTGGTTGGCGATCAGATTCAGAACGTCGAGGGAGTCGGCCGGCAGCAGGGCCCCGTCTTCCCGGTTGGAAAGGCGGGGAATCGCGGGGCGTGCCCGGGCCGGCGTGCCGGCGGTATCGGCCAGGCGATCCTCCAGCGGCCCGAACAGCAGGGCGAGGTCGTTCTGCGCCGCTTCGTCCAGGCTCTGGCCGCGAAACAGCAGCAGGGCGTGGTCTTCGAACAGCCGGCGAATCTCGGGATAATGCCTCGCGGCCGTCACGTCGCGGAGATCGACGCCCTTGACCTCGACGCCGAAGCGGGGATGCAGCGGGGATGTTTCCATGGCGTCGCTCCCGAACCGGCCGCTTTGATATAGTCTCTATCCCGCCCGAGAGAAGGATCCCGCCCATGTCACGCGCCTATATGTTTTCCGTCAATCCCAATACGCCGCCCGAGATGAAGATCGAGCCGGGCGAGGTGGTCGAAATCGTCGTCGACGGCTCCCTGAAGGAGGTCGAGGACGTCAGGACCATTCCGACACCCTTCACGCCGGAGAACGAGGGCCACCCCTTGTCGCCGATTGCCGGGCCGATCATCGTCGCCGGCGCGGAGCCGGGCGATGCCGTGCGGATCGAGCTCATCCGCATCACGCCGCACGAGGACGGCGTCACCGCGATCCTGCAGAACTTCGGCGTGCTGCGCGAAGAGTTTCCCGACGCCCGCTCGCTCGCCTGTCCGGTACGCGACGGCAAGGCCTGGTTCGCGGACCGGATCCCGATCGACCTTTATCCCAACCTCGGCACCATCTCGACCATGCCGCCCGAGGGCTATACGCCGGCCTACACCGGCCCCTATGGCGGCGACTTCGACCAGAAGGACGTCGGCGAGGGCTCGACCGTGCATCTGCCGGTAATCCATCCGGGCGCCCTGGTGTTCTTCGCCGATCCCCACGCGGTGATTTCCGACGGCATCATCTCCGGCACCGGGGTCGAGTGCAGCTCGACCGTGAAAGCGCGGATCAGCCTCGACAAGGGCCGCGAGGTGAAACGGCCGATCATCGAGCAGGACGAGCTGATCCAGATCATCGGCTTCGGGCCGAGCGTCGAGGAAGCGACGGAGGATGCCAGCCGGGCGGCCGTCGACTTCGTCTCCGAAAACACCACCCTCGACCGGGAGGAGGCCTACATGCTGCTGGGCCTGGTCGGCGAGTTGCGCATCGGCACTTCGCCCCGGCCGATGATGGCGGGACGGATAATGATCCCGCGCCGGGTCCTGAACGACGCCGGCTTCCAGGGTTTCGATGGGCCATGACGGATCCGTTGCTCCAGCCCCTCACCATCAATGGCGTCACCTTCCGCAACCGGGTCATGAGCACCAGCCACGCCTGCGGGCTGGAGGAGGGCGGCCTGCCGCTGGAGCGTTACCAGCGCTACCACGAGGAGAAGGCGCGGGGCGGCATCGGCCTCACCATGTTCGGCGGCTCCTCCAACGTCGCGCCCGACAGCCCCTCGGTGTTCCGCCAACTGAACGTCGGCATCGACGAGATCGTCCCCCACCTGGAGAACTTCTCCGCCCGGGTGCATGCCCAGGGCGCGGCGCTGATGTGCCAGATCACCCATCTCGGCCGGCGCGGCGAGCCCTATGCCGGCAACTGGCTGCCGACCATCGCGCCGACGGCGATCCGCGAGACCCTACATCGCAGCTTCCCCAAGGAGATGGACCGCGACGATATCGACCGGGTGGTCCGCGCCTATGGCCAGGCGGCTCGGCGCTGCCGAGATGGCGGCCTCGACGGCATCGAAACCCTGGCCGGCGGTCACCTGATCGGCCAGTTCCTCTCGCCCGAAACCAACCGCCGCACGGACGAATTCGGCGGCAGCCTGGAAAATCGTTGCCGCTTCGCCCTCATGGTGCACGAGGAGATCCGCGCCGCGGTCGGCGACGATTTCCTGGTCGGCATCCGCTGGGTCGTCGACGAAGGCCTGGCCGACGGCCTTCATCCCGACGAAGCGCTGGCCGCCGCGAAACTGCTGCAAGCCTCCGGCCTCGTCGACTTCTTCAACGCCATCTACGGCCGCATGGATACGGCGATCGCGCTCGCCACCGACAACATGCCGGGCATGGCCTCGCCGCTCGCCCCCTGGCTCGCCCCCGTCGGCGCCTTCAAGGCCGAGGTCGACCTGCCCGTCTTCCACGCCGCGCGGGTCACCGACCTTGCCACCGCGCGCCATGCGATCGCCGAGGGCCTCCTGGACATGGTGGCGATGACCCGGGCCCATATCGCCGACCCGCATATCGTCGCCAAGCTGGAGCGGGGCGAGGCGGACCGCATCCGGCCCTGCGTCGGCGTCACCCATTGCATGAGCCAGGCCCGACCCGCCTGCATCCACAATGCCGCCAGCGGGCGCGAGGTCGATCTGCCGCAGACCGTTCCGCGCGCGGAGGTACCGGGCCGCAGGATCGTGGTCGTCGGTGGCGGCCCCGGCGGGCTGGAGGCGGCGCGCGTTGCCGCCGAACGCGGCCACGAGGTCGTGCTGTTCGAGGCGACGCGCAGCCTCGGCGGCCAGCTTCGTCTCGCCGCGACGGCGAGCTGGCGGCGCGACATCATGGGCATCGCCGAGTGGCGCGCGGGCGAACTCGACCGTCTCGGCGTGCGGGTCCACCTCAATCGCCTGGCCGAGGCGGCGGACGTGCTGGCCGGGGCGCCGGACGTGGTGATCATCGCCACCGGCGGCCTGCCGGAGATCGACGGCCTCGACGGCGGCGAACACGCGAGCGACCTGTGGGAAGCGCTGGACGGTCCGCTGCCGGCGGGCGAGGAGGTCCTGGTGCACGACGGCACCGGCCGGCACGCGGCGGCCAGCGTCGCCGAGCGTTTCGCCGAGGCCGGTCGCCGGGTCGCCTTCGCCGCCCTCGACGATTCGCTGGCGCCGGAGATGAACTATGCCGAGCGGGTGATCTGGAAGAAGCGGATCTACGAGCTCGGCCTGGAGACGAGCGTCGACGAACGCCTGGTGGCGATCACTCCGCACGGCAATCGCCTCGCCGCGCAGCTGCGCAACGAGGTCACGGGCACGATGCGCGAACGACTTTGCGACCGGATCCTGGTCGATCGCGGCACCCAGCCGGTCGACGCGCTCTATCACGAACTCCGCGACCGGGCCTCGAACCGCGGCGTCACCGACCTCGACGCCCTGCTGGCCGGCCGCGCCCAGCCGCCCGGCACGGCTCCGGGCTTCGAGCTGCATCGCATCGGCGATGCCGTCGCCAGCCGCAACATCCACGCGGCGGTGCTGGATGCGTTGCGGCTCTGCCGGACGCTATGAGGCCGTGACGAGCCGTTGCCTGCGCGGCGGGGTCGTTCTCAAATTGGAATGTCGACGTTGCGCAAGGTGACCGGTTCGTCGCGCAGGCTTTCGACGAAGGCGACGGCGTTTTCGACGATGGCCTCGAAGATGCGTTCGCCCTTTTCGCGGGTCGCCACGGTCGCGTCGCCGACGACGCCGTCGCTCGCCGCCGTGTGCGCGGCGAACTGGTCGGGCGTGGCCTTCAGTTGGGCGAGGTTGCGGTCCCAGGGGCCGGTGAGGCCGATGAAGCCGGCCGCCGGCCCCTCTTCGTTGACCAGCGCGCCGCCGGGTCCGACCGGCGCCTTGGCCAGGTCGACCAGTTCCTCGCGGTGGTACATCATGTAGGAGGTTTCGGCATCGCCCGCGTGGCCGACGCCCGCCGGATGCGCGCCGACGATGTCGCCGACCTCGCGGCGTGCGATCAGCCCGACGTCGAGCACTGCCGCCAGCGCCCCGTGACCAACCCGCAGCTTGGCCGCGGCGATCTCCATCGGTGGCAGGTTCGCCACCCGGTTGCCGTTCACCAGGACGAAGCGTTTGAAGCCGTGCACCATCAGGCTGCGGCAGATTTCGACCAGCACCGTCGTCAGGGTTTCGCTGGTGAGCGTCACGCCGCCCGGAAACCCCATATGGCCGCTGGACCAGCCGTAGTGCATCGGCGGGGCGACCAAGGTGCCGGTGCGGCGGGCGACCGCCTCGCCGACGCCGATGGCCCAGCCGGTGTCCAGCATCAACGGCGCGTGCGGGCCGTGCTGTTCCGTGGCGCCGACTGGCACCAGGACCGTGTCGTTGCTTTCGAGATAATCCCGAACCGACGTCCAGGACCGTTCGTGTAGCCAAGGGCTCGTCGTCAAGGCCGACATCTGTCCCCTCCCCGTTTGCTTTTCCGAAGCTCCATGGTATCGCCGAAGCCGGCCCGCCGACAGTCGTCGCGACGCAGGGGAATCGCATTTGGAATTGCCTTGACGTGCGTGTTTGATCTTGAGGTATTGGCGCGAATCGATTCTACCCGGTCTTTTCACGGGTGGAGGTTGCGATGGAAGGCTTTCTGGAGTGCTTTGAGGGTCTCGAGGATCCGCGGACTGGCAATGCCGGGCGTCACGATCTGCTGGAGATCTTGACGATCGCCCTGTGCACGGTCCTCTCGGGCGGTCAGACGGCGGTCGACATGGCGATCTTCGCGCGTGAAAAGGAGGCGTTCCTGCGGGAATTTCTCGTACTCGAACATGGCGTGCCGAGCCACGACACCTTCAGCCGGGTGTTCCGGTTGCTGGATCCGGAGGCGTTCGGCGCCTGCTTCCAGCGCTTCATGGCGCGCTTTTCCGAGACCTGCCAAGGGGTCATTGCGATCGACGGCAAGGTGGTGCGGCGATCCTACGACAAGGCGAGCGGCACGTCGGCGCTGCATATGGTCTCGGCCTGGGGCTGTGATCAGCGGCTGGTGTTGGGGCAAGTCGCCACCGACGCCAAGTCCAACGAGATCACCGCCGTGCCGAAGCTGTTGAAACTATTGAGCCTCGAGGGGACGATCGTGACCGTGGACGCCCTCAATTGCCAGCGCGCCATCGCCAGCCAGATTATCGAGCAGGGGGGTGACTACGCCCTGGCGTTGAAGGGCAATCAAGGCACGCTGCATGACGACGTGAGAACCTTCCTCGACGATCCGAAAGCCGAAGCGACCACCACCGACACCACGGTCGATGGCGATCATGGCCGCATCGAGACCCGTGCCGCTCTCGTCTCCAGCCACGTCGAGTGGCTGCAAGAGCGCCATCATTGGCCGGGCCTGAAGGCGGTCGCCAAAGTCACCCGGACCCGCGAGTGCGCGGAGAAGACGTCGAGCGAAACCGCCTACTACCTGCTCAGCCAGCCGCTCGACGCCGAGCGCTTCAATCCCGTTGCCCGGGCGCACTGGGGGGTCGAAAACCGCCTGCACTGGTGCCTCGATGTCCAAATGAACGAAGACCAAGACAGAACCCGCAAGGACAATGGACCGCACAATCTCGCCGTCCTGCGCCACATGGCGCTCAATGTCATGCGAAAGGATCCACGAAAAGACTCGCTGCGCGCCAAGTTCAAAATCGCCGCTTGGAACAACGACTATCTCCTGTCACTCCTCGGCAAATTCTGAAATGCGATTGCCCTGCGTCGCGACGTCTATTACCAGACGGGTATTCTCAAGCTGCCGGGCGTCATGGCGCGCTCGCTGCCCAATGGACACTTTCCAGCATCCAGCTTGTCGGCCCAGGCGGCGAAGTCCAGCACCTCGGCGGGCCGCATGAGACAGGCCTGGTTCGCCCAGGGGTGCTCGAGGTGAAGCAGCGCATGCCCGAGTTCATGGGCCAGCAGCACGCCCGCATATCGAAGCGCGTCCCGCCGCGAATAGACCGCTCCGCCCCTGAGCTCGCGGACCTGCCGGTCCTGCATCAGGAACGGCGCCAGCGAGATCCAGACGGAGGCGCCGAACCGGGAGGCCGGATTGTATTCCGCCGAGCCGCCGGTAATGCCGCCCCGGATGGCCATGTGAACCGGCGTCGACAGATACTCGACGCTGGCGATCAGCTGGTTGGTCAAAACGATTTCCGCCGGGATCCCGCGCTTCGCCATCAGGGCCCAGTAGACATACTCGTTCAGCGGCAGGTCCTCACGGCCCGGCACCGCGCCGATGATCGGGTGCCCGTCAGCCAATTCGGCCGTCGTCCAGTACGACAGTCGCCGCCTGAAGGTATCGGCCACCGCCGCCGCGAAGGCCTCGAGGCCATGCGTTGCCGGCGGTTCGACGAGATGGGGCCGCGCGAAGGACATCTGGGCTTCCACGGCGGCGCCCCGGGCCTCGATGTTCCTGGCGATCAGGCTCTCGACCCGATGCCAGTCGACCGCATCGTTCTTGAAGTCGCCGATCCGGCGAGCGAAGTTTCCGGGGGCCTTCGAGACCAGCCCGGCGAAGACCTGGTCGATGTGAAGGGTCCGAATCTCCTCCGGCATAAGGAGCGTGACGGCGAAATGCTCGTGCACCAGCGCGGCGGCCGCTTGCACCACGACCCGCAGTTCCGCCTCGCCGAGCGACGCGAAACGCGGATTTTCGACATAGACGATGCGCGGCGAGACGGTGTTGTCGGTAAGAACGGGAAGCTCGACCGCCCCGGCCGCGGCGCCGGAGGATGGGGGAGGGGCGAGGCACGCCACCAGGCAGATGCAGAGAGTTGCGAACGCACGTGCGATGGACATCGACAGCTCCATCGTTATTCGTCCCGAGGCGAGCTTCAGTCCAGGGGATGCCGGCGGCTAGCCGAGCCGTTCCTTGGCGATGCGGCTGGCCTGGCCGAAGTCCATCTCGCCCTGGAAGCGTGTCTTTAGCGCGCCCATCACCCGGCCCATGTCCTTCAGGTTCGCTGCGCCGAGTTCCGCGATGACGGCGGACACGGCGGCATACACCTCGCCCGCGTCCATCTGGCGGGGCAGGAACTCGTGGATGATCTCGATCTCCTCACGCTCCTGCTCGGCGAGTTCGAGGCGGCCGCCGGCCTCGTAGTGCTCGATGCTGTCGTGGCGCTGCTTGACCATCTTCTGCAGAATGGCGTGGATGCCGACCTCGTCGACACCGCCGTCCACGCCTTCGCCGCGCAAATGGATATCCCGGTCCTTGATCGCGGCCAGGACCAGCCGCAGGGTCGATACCCGGCGGGCGGCCCGGTCCTTGATGGCCGAACGCAACGCGGTGTCCAAGCGCTCCCTCAGCATGGCGCTTTGTCCCTTGCAGGCCCGACGACTTGTCGTCGTGGCAACAGACTATCCCATCGGTTCCACCCAGGCAAACCTGTTGTTTCTGGTTAACACATTGAAATAACTAGGAGTTTTCCTGAAAAGGTCGCTGACTAGGTTCAGATAGATGTGAGACGCGCCTCTGGCGGCAGAGGCGGGGATCTCCGAAGCTGTGAGTTGCGAGACCAACAGCTTGAAGGAGAACCCCATGCAGGTTTTTGGCCTGCCCCGACATGTTATCAGGGGTTGGAGGACGGCGTTGGCATCGGGCCCGGCGTGACGGCTTGACGGCCGAGGCGGCGGCCCAGGCGGTGGGCGTGCCGCGTAGCACGCTCTATCGCTGGGACGAGCGGTTGGAGCCGCGCTCGCGCGCGCCTCGCCGCCGTCGTCGCCGAGAGTGGTCGAGTGCGGTGCTGCGTCGGCTTGAACGGCTGCGCCGCGACTTCCCGATGTGGGGCAAGGCCAAGCTCGGACCGCTGCTGCGCCGAGAGGGCTTCACCTTGTCGGACAGCACCGTTGGTCGCATGCTCGCCCATCTGGTCGCGCGCGGCGTCGTTGTGCCGGTGCCCGTGGCGCGACGACGCGCCAAGGGCAAGAGAGCCAAGCGCCCACACGCCAAGCGTTTGCCGAAGGGGATGAAGGCAACGGCCCCCGGCGATCTGGTCCAGCTCGACACCTTGAGCATCACGCCGGCCGGCGAGCGCACGGTCAAGCAGTTCACCGCCTACGATCCCGTCAGCCGCTTCACCTGTGCCAAGGCCTTCCGCAGAGCGACCGCCAGGAACGCCGAGAGCTTCCTCGACAAACTCGTGGCCGACCTGCCCTTCCCCGTGAAGGCCATCCAGGTCGACGGTGGATCCGAGTTCATGGCCGAGTTCGAGGCCGCCTGCGAGAGCCGAAAGATCCCCGTCTATGTCTTGCCGCCGAGGACGCCGCAGCTCAATGGCGGCGTCGAGCGAGCCAACGGCGCATGGCGCTACGAGTTCTACGCCTGCCATGACATCGAGGACCAGCTCGACAAACTAAACCCACAGATCGACAAGTTCGCCAACATCTACAACACCTTCAGGCCTCATGGAGCCTTGAAAGGCAAAACCCCCGAGGAGTACCTTCGACAGATCACAGCCAAGAAGACCTCGTCGTCTCATATGTAGTGAACCTGGACAGTCGCTTGACGACGGCCTGACGGGGGCGTATCTTCCGCGCCGACCCGGCACCTGCCCTCGACGATCAGCCCCTTGGGAAGCGAGATCCCATGCCCGAACGCGCGCCCGACATGATTGCTCCGCCCGATGGCGCCACCGCGCTTCTGGTGCTGTCCGACGGCGCCCTGTTCTGGGGCAAGGGCGTGGGTGCTGCCGGCCGCGCCGTCGGCGAGGTCTGCTTCAACACCTCGATGACCGGGTACCAGGAAATCCTCACCGATCCGTCCTACGCCGGACAGATCATCACCTTCACCTTTCCCCATATCGGCAATGTCGGCGCCAACGACGAGGATCTGGAAGCCTCGACGCCCGCCGCCCGCGGCCTGGTGCTGCGCGAGGACATCACGGCCGCCGCCAATTTCCGTGCCGAAGGGGGGCTCGACGATTGGCTGCGCCGCCAGGGCCTGGTCGGCCTTTCTGGCATCGATACCCGGCGCCTGACCCGCCATATCCGTGATTCCGGCGCCCCCGGCGGCATCGTCGCCCATGCGCCCGACGGGGTTTTCGATCTCGACGCGCTGAGGTCCGAGGCCGCGGCCTTCCCGGGCCTCGAGGGCATGGACCTCGCGAAGGAGGTGAGCTGCCGGCAGACCTACGACTGGGCGGAAACGGTCTGGACGCTCGGCACCGGTCACGGCCGGCGGGGCGAGGCGACGCGCCATGTCGTGGCGATGGATTTCGGCGTCAAGCGCAACATCCTGCGTTGCCTCGCCTCGGCCGGTTGCCGGGTGACGGTGGTGCCGGCCCAGGCGACGGCGGAAGAGATTCTGGCACATGCGCCGGATGGTGTTTTCCTCTCGAACGGCCCGGGCGATCCCGCGGCGACGGGCGAATATGCCGTGGCGACGGTCCGCCGCCTGGTCGAGAGCGGCTTGCCGATCTTCGGCATCTGTCTCGGCCACCAGATTTTGGCCCTGGCCCTCGGTGCCCGGACGGAGAAGATGCATCTCGGCCACCGCGGCGCCAATCAGCCGGTCAAGGACCTGGAGACCGGTCGGGTGGAAATCACCAGCCAGAACCACGGCTTCGTCGTCCAGTCCGAAAGCCTGCCAGCGGGTGTCGCCCAGACCCACATCAGCCTGTTCGACGGCAGCCTCGAAGGCCTCCGGGTCGAGGGTAAGCCGATCTTCTCGGTGCAATACCATCCCGAAGCCTCGCCCGGTCCGCAGGACAGCCACTATCTCTTCGGCCGTTTCATGGAAATGATCGACGCGCAGGCACGCTGAGCCGGGCGCCGTGTCGGTGTAGACATCGCACCGGGGCCACGGCCGAAATCCAAAAAGGGGTCAGGTCTTGTTCTTTGCCTTCATGATGGGAAATTCATATATGCAAAGAACAAGACCTGACCCCTTTCCGGGGTGACCCCTATCCGATGTGACCCCAATCCGGACGCGTTACGCGAGGCGCAAGCCTGGTCTAGCGGGGCACGACGTCCGCGTTGACGACGTTGATTGGCCGGCCGGCGTCGAAGGCGAGGATCTGTTCGAAGATGTCGGTGAACTGCAGCTCGTATTCCTCCGCCGTCACATAGCCGATGTGCGGCGTGGCGATCAGGTTGGGCAGCGCCAGCAGGGGATCGTCGGGGTCGGTGACCGGTTCGGCGTCGAACACGTCGATCGCCGCCCGGCCGGGCCGCCCGGCGCGAAGTGCCGCCAGCAGGGCGCCCGGCTGGATGAGCCCGGCGCGGCTGGTGTTGATGAGGATGGCCCCCGGCCGCATGGCCGAGAGATCGTCCGGTCCGACGATGCCGCGCGTGGCGTCGACCAGGCGCATATGCAGGCTGACCACGTCGGCGCTCGCATAGAAGCTTCGCTGGTCGGGCGCGGCCTCGTGGCCGTCGGCGACGGCGCGGGCCCTGGAGGCCGCCCGCGCCCAGACCAGGACCCGCATGCCGAAGACCCGGCCGAAGCCGGCGACCTCGCGCGCGATGCGGCCATAGCCGTGCAGGCCGAGCGTCTTGCCTCGCAAGGTCATGCCGACACCGGTCTGCCAGCCGCCGGATTTGAGCGAGGCCATCTGCGCCGGGATCTGGCGCGCCGCGGCCAGAACGAGGCCCCAGGTCAACTCCGCCGTCGCATGGCTCGGCGTGTCCATGTGCAGGTCGGAACAGAGGGTGATGCCGAGCCGGGTGCAATCGGCGACGTCGATATGGGGATAGACGCTCCGCTGGCTGATCAGCCGCAGTTTCGGCAGGCGTTCCAGCAGGTCGCGGCGGATGTGGGTTCGCTCGCGGATCAGCACCAGGGCTTCGGTGTCGGCGAGCCGCGCCGCCAACGGTTCCACCGCCTGGCAATGATCGTTCCAGATCTCGACCTCGTGGCGAGCGAGCTTGGCGAAGCACGGCAGATGGCGAAGCGTGTCGTGATAGTCGTCGAGGATCGTGACCTTCATCGCCGTGGCGTCAGGCCGCCTGCGCGGTGCGGCCGTGCGCCCGCAGGAGCGCGAGACCGGCCGCCGTTACCAGGACATGGGGGGCCTCGCGGCCGTCACGCCGTCGTTCGACCAGGCCGCGGGACACCGCATCCTCCCAGACCGGCAGGCGTGGACAGGAGGTGCGCCAGGCATCCATGACGTCGTCGTAGCGGCGTGGCGTCCGGGCCACCCATTCGACGAGATCCAGAATCAAGGCTTCGGGTGCATTCGGCATCGGCGGACCCTCCCCGGAAAATTCAGCGCATTGGATTAAGCTGAATTTAGGGCTTCCGGGCAACAGATTCCAGTGACCCTGGCGAAGCGAAGGCGGACTCCCGTAAGCTGGCCACCACAGTCGTGAGGGAGCGCCGAGCATGAGTGCCGAGTCCATCAAGAACGCCGCCGAACACATCGCCAGCCTGCGCGACGGGCGCAGCGTGCATATCGAGGGCGAACGGGTCGAAGACGTCACCACCCATCCGGCGTTCGCCCAATCGGTGGCGACCGCCGCCAGCCTCTACGACTATCAGGCCGATCCGGCGAATGCCGAAGTGATGACCTTCGAATCGCCGACCAGCGGGCGGCGGGTCAACCGGGCCTGGCAGATGCCGGAGAGCTACGAGGACCTCGTCACCCGGCGCGAGGCGCTGGTCGCCTGGGCCGAACAGCATGGCGGTTTCATGGGCCGCTCGCCCGACCATCTGGCCTCCGCCGTCACCGGCCAGCTGATGGGCCTGGAGGTCTTCGAGGCCTACGATCCCGCCCGGGCCAAGGCGTTCTGGGACTATTACGTCTATGCCCGAGACAGCGACCTCTATCTCACCTACGTCATCATCAACCCGCAGGTCGACCGCTCGAAGGCCGCCGTGGACCTCGAGAGCGACGATCCCATGCTGCGTATCGTCGACGAGGATTCGACCGGTATCACCGTGCGCGGTGCCAAGATGCTGGGTACCAGCTCGATCATGGCGAACGAAGTGTTCGTTGCCCATCTCCAGCCGCTGCGCGCGGACGAGGTCGACTATGCGTTCTGCTGCGCCCTGCCGATGGCGACCCGCGGCCTGGAGGTGCTCTCGCGCCGCTCCTACGAGGCGCGGGCGGGGAGCGAGTTCGACGATCCCCTCGCCGCGCGCTATGACGAGAACGACGCGCTGCTCTATTTCGACGACGTCAAAGTGCCGTGGGACCGGATCTTCGTCCATCGCGATCCCGACATGTGCCGCCGACAGTTCCACGACACGCCGGGCCACATCTACCAGAACTACCAGGCGCAGATCCGCCTCACCGTGAAGCTGAAATTCCTGGTCGGCCTCGCCCGGCAGATCACCGAGATCATCGGCACGGTGAAGATCCCCTCGGTGGTCGAAAGCCTCGGCCGCCTGGCCGCCCGCGCGGCGCAGGTCGAAAGCATGCTCTGGGGGACCGAGGCCAAGGGCAGCTATTGGGGCAAGTATTTCGTGCCCGACCGCCATGCGGTCTATGCCGCGCAGACCCTGACGCAGGAGCTGTATCCCGAGATGATCACCACGCTGCGCGAGCTGGCGGGCGGTGCCCTCATCATGCTGCCCTCCGCGGCGGCCGACTTCGCCGACCCCCGTCTCGCCGGCATCATCGCCAGCGTGCAGCATTCGGCCGACGGGCGAAGCGAGCGGGAGCGGGTGAAGCTGCTGAAACTGGCCTGGGATGCGATCGGCACGGAGTTCGCCGGGCGCCACGTGCAATACGAAATGTTCTATGCCGGCGCCCAGTTCGTCACCCGCGGCCACAGCTTCCGGACCTACGACTGGGAGGCGGCGGGCCGCCTGGTCGATACCGTCGCGGACCGCTACGAGCTCGACGGCTCCCTGCCGAAGGCGGCCGAATAGCGCGCCCGCGCGATATCATGTAATAGCCTTTTACATGAGTGGATCCGGCAAACGCGGCGGACGGCGCGGCTATCATAACGGCAACCTGCGGGAGACGCTGGTGCAGGCGGCCCTGGATCTGATCGGCGACAAAGGCCTCGCCGGCTTCACCTTCGCCGAGGCGGCGCGTTGGGCCGGCGTCAGCCCGGCGGCGCCCTATCGCCACTTTCGCGATCGCGACGCCCTGCTGGTCGACGTCGCGACCCGGGGCTTCGCGCAGCTCACGGAGGCGCTGGCACGCGGCCTCGACCAGGGCCGGCCGGAACCCTACCGGGCTTTCGAGAATACCTGCCGGGCCTACCTCGGCTTCGCGCGGACCGAGCCTTCGTATTACGCGGCGATGTTCGAATCCCGGCTCGCGCCCGACGCCGACGCCGACCTGGCGGCGGCGAGCGAACGAGCGATCGCCGTGCTGCGCCGGGCGACGGCCGGCTTCACCGATTTGATGCCGGTGGCGGAGCGGCCCCCGGTCGAGATGATGACCTTGCACGTCTGGTCCCTGCTGCATGGTATCGCCTCCCTCTTTGCCCGCGGCGACGAGGCGCGACGCCCCTTGCCGATGGCGCCGGAGGAGCTGCTGGAAAGCGCGTTGCTGCTATATATTAAGGGTCTAAACCATTCAGCCTCGGATTGAGAGACGATCGGCGCGGATTGGGCTTGTGCTCGCTCTTGCCATGCGGCCTAATGCCGAGCGACGACGTGATGCCGAGACGCGAGTTGTCTGGACGGGCTCTGCCGTGCCGTTGCACCCGGGGGGGCGGTCCGAACACGGGGGGAAAACATGAAGCATCTGACAATTGTCTGTGCGGCTGCCTTGGCACTTCTGGTGGCGCCGGGCGCGGGCACATCGGTGGTGGCCAAAGAAACCATCCGCATTGGAACCGGTGGCAAGACGGGTGTTTATTTTCCGACCGGCGGTGCCATCTGCCGCTTAGTCAACCGGGGCGCCAAGACACACGGTATCAAATGCAACGTCGAATCCACCGGCGGCTCCGTCTACAACCTCAAGACAATTCGCGGCGCCGGCCTGGATTTCGGCATCGCGCAGTCGGATTGGCAATACCACAGCTTCAAGGGGACCTCTCGGTTCAAGGAGGACGGTCCCTACGACGAACTGCGTGCCGTCTTTTCCGTGCACCCGGAGCCGTTCACCGTGGTGGCGCGCGCCGATTCCGGTATCAAGACCTTCGACGATCTGAAGGGCAAGCGGGTCAACATCGGTAATTCCGGTTCCGGCCAGCGGGCGACCCTCGACGTCGTGCTCGCCGCGAAGGGCTGGACCCTCGCCGACTTCTCCGAGACGACGGAGTTGAAATCGGCGGAGCAGAGCCGCGCGCTCTGCGAAAACAAGGTCGACGCGATGATTTTCACCGTCGGTCATCCCAGTGGCTCGGTCAAACAGGCCTCGACCCGGTGCAGCACCGTTCTGGTCGACGTCTCAGGGCCGGCGATCGACAAGCTGATCGCCGACAATCCCTACTATCGGACGGCGAAGATACCGGGCGGCATGTACAAGGGCACGGATGGCGATACCGTCACCTTCGGCGTCGGCGCCACCCTCGTCACCTCGGCCAAGGTTTCGGAAGAGGTGGTCTATACCGTCGTCAAGTCGGTCTTCGACAACTTGAAGCGCTTCAAACGGCTGCATCCCGCCTTGAAGATCCTGGTCGCCGAGGAGATGATCAAGGACGGCCTCTCGGCCCCGCTGCATGACGGCGCGAAGAAGTTCTACAAGGAACAGGGCTGGCAATAGCCGGCGCTCTCCGGCGGCGGAACCGTCACGTCAGAACAGCGTCAGCCAGATATAGACGAAGACGCCGATGGTCGGCAGCGGATAGATCACCGCGCCGCCCCAGTTGATGGCGCCTGCCGTCTTCAGCCTTTCCTTGCGGTAGAACCAGAAGCTCGCGACGCTGATCATGATGCCGAACCACATGGCGGTCTGCAGCGCGAAGAAGATGTAGTCCATCGCCACGAGATAGCCGATGTTCGGCAAATCGTTGGAGAGTCGCGCACGCAGCAGCGATACGGTGACCAGGACGAGGATGCCGCCGCTCAGCCGTGGTGGCAACTCGTCCACCGGCACGAAGAACAGCATCAAGCCGATGACGAACAGGATCGTCATCGGCAGCAGGATTGTCGTGCTGTAGCTGGTCAGTTTCCGTGCGATCTGCAATTCGAGCGTCATGCGTGAGAAGTCGACGTTGGTCTCGCCCTCGAAAAACACCGTTTCGCCGAGCGTCGAGGCCGTCTTGATCAGGTCCTGATAGAACTCGGCCTCGGTGATGCGCCAGCCGAGCGAGGTGCGAAACACATTGTCGGCCTCGAGCCGGCCGAGCAGGGTGGAGCCCGGCTCCGTCAACCGCATGCCGAGGCGATCGGCGACGAAACTCAGGCTTTCCCGTGTCCGGTCGCGGTGGCGGAGTTCCAGCACGACCCGCTGGCTGTCGAAGGGATAGTCGCGAAACTGGAACTCGCCGTGGAAGGTACCGCGGATCTTGAAGGTGACGATGTTCATGCCGTTGCGTTCGCGCTGCCAGATCGGATTGTCCAGCGCGACATCGCTCACGGCATTCGAGAACTCGAGCTTGGAGAGATCGAGTTCGCCCCGATAGCGGAGCCACATGTAGAAATCCAGGGTGTAATCCCCGGTCGAGGTGTTGAGGTTGGAGAATTCGTTCAGGTCCATCCCGATATAGACCACCTGCGTCGCGTGCATGTAGCCTTCGTCGAACGGGATGATCGCGCCCGCCTCGAGCTTGTCCGCGAAGCCGGGCACCATGACCGGGTTGGCGACCGGTTCCAGCTGCACGGGGGCCGAGATGAACTGGTCCAGCTGAAAGACACCGACCGGCACCGTCTTCACGACATTGCCGATGGCATCGAAGTAGATCCGCCCCGTAATGCCGGAATAGGCAGCCTCGGGCCCGTCGATCTTCGCGAGATAATCGCGGATCTTTTTTCGGTCCGCCGCCAGGTCGGTACCAGAGAGCTGGCCGTTCTCGATCGCGTGGAAGGCGACGCTGGCGGCATCGTAGTAAAGCGCCATGCCGGAATCCGGCGTCTGCCCGTACTTCTCATGAAAGGCGTTGCGGAAGCGGGTCGCATTCTCGTTGGCGACGTCCCAGATCATCGACGTCGTGGCGTAGATCTGGTCGGTGAAGTCGCCGGGTGACGTCTTCGTGACCGGATCGGGTTCGAAGAAGTTCGGAAATCCCTGATTGATCGAATCCGGACCGAAGACTGGAAACACGAAGCCCGAATTGCGCATCTCCCGCACGAAATGTGCGGCGTTGGTGGCGTTCATCGCCAGGAAGACGACGCCGCTGTCGGGAACTAAGGACAACTCGGCGACGATTTCACCCATGGTCAGGTCGATGTCCGGATCGCCGGCCTCGACCTCGAACTTGTGCGCGATCGTCAGGGGCAGCCCCTCGACGGACTCGAGAAAGGCGGTGGACAGGGACTTGCCGTAGGCACTGTCCGACGAGATCAGGGTGGCGGTCTTGAACTTCAGAATGCTGTTGATGTAGTTGGCGATGAAATCGGCCTGCAGGGCGTTGTTGTAGACGACGCGGAAATACCAAGGATTGTCCGGCGTCAATTTGTCCGCCGTCGCGGTGCCCGAGATGGCGACGATCTTGCCGTCACGATAGATCGGGCTCGCCGCCATGGAGGCGCCGCTGGTCCGATGGCCGATCACGAGCAGCGATTGCGTCTCGCCGACGATCCGCCCCGCCGCCTCGGCCGCCCCCTCGGGCGTGTTGCCGTCGTCGAACACGACGACTTCGATCCGCCGGCCGTTGATCCCGCCCTTGGCGTTGATCTGTTCCGCGCGCAGCCGTGTCGCGTCGATCATCGCCTTGCCGAGGCGGGCGGAATCGCCGCTCATCGGGCCCGCAACCGCGATGGTCCAGGGCGGCAGCTCCTCCTGGGCACGGACCGGCGTTAGTGCGAAGACGAGCGCCAGCAGACACATCAACGCCAGGACGCGCGGGAAGGCCGCGGCGTGGATGCGGCGGGGAAGCGGCGTCGAGGTCATCAGGTGAACGCGAGAGAGACGGCCGCGCGGCGCGCTCGCCACGTGGCGGGAAAGTCGCCCATTCCCCTACTCCTTGTTTCGCGCGGTGGTCTGGAAATAGGCCTGGGCCGCGTCGTGCAGCGGCGCGCTGAGCCCATCCATCTTCATTTCACTCGCCTTCAGGCCTTTGAGCGCCGGATGCATGAGCTTGAACAGGCCGAGGTTCTCCAAAACGCTTCGCACCAGGGTCTTGATCGCCTGGTTGGGCACTTTCGCATTGGCGACCAGCGTGGCGCCGACCCCGAATGTCGTGACCTCCCGGGACTGCCCGAAATACATGCCGGCCGGAATGACCGCCCGGCGGTAGTAGGGATGTTGGGCGATGAGGTCCTTTATCGGCGCACCTTCGACGTCGACCAGATTGGTGCTGCACTTGGCGGTCGCCGCCTTGATGGTGCCCGAGGGATGGCCGGCGACGAAGACGATGGCCTCGACCTCGCCATCGCAAAGCGCCTGTGCCTGGTGTTTGGAGTCGAACTCGCGCACACCGGTGAAACTGAACCGTGTCCAGCCAAACGCGCGCATCACGACTTCCATCGTCGCGCGTTGACCGGAGCCGGGGTTGCCGATGTTGACCCGGTGGCCGGGCAGGTCCGAGATCGATTTGATGTCCGAATTCGACCGGGCCAGCACCGTGAACGATTCCGGATACAACGAGAGGACGGAGCGCAGTTCGAGGTCCGGGCCGATGTCGCGGAACCTGCTCGACCCGTTGTAGGCGTGGAACTGCCAATCCGACTGCACGATGGCCAGATCCAGCGAACCCTTGCGCATGCGCTTCAGGTTCTGGATCGACCCGCCCGTGCTCTCGACGACGCATTCCGGTTCGCTCGGCGCACGATCGGCGTTATAGAGGCGGCAGATGGCGATCGCGACGGGATAGTAGACACCGGTGACCCCACCGCTGCCCATGATCAGCTTGTCGTTCTTCGCGTTCGCTGCGCCCAGCCAAAGCGCCGGGAAGGTGAGAACGAGCGCGACCGCCAATCGAACAGCCGTATTTCGCCGATCCGTCATCACCGCGATGATCCCCCCTAGGCGCCAAACGGCCGGCACGTACTATTATTCTCGCTCGACCGTTTAGTCACTGAAACCCTAGTCATGAACGGGGCGGTTTGCAATGCGGAGTTTGCCGTCTAGAAGATCTCGAAGTACTCCCGCTGCTCCCAATCGGTCACGCTGGCGAGGAAGCGGTCGATCTCGGCCTGTTTGATGTGCAGGTAGTAGTCGATGAAGCGGTCGCCGAGGCGCGCGCGGAAGAAATCGTCGCCGCGGAGAGCCGCGACCGCCTCGAGCAGCGAGCCGGGCAGGCGCGGCGCCTCGTCGCCGTAAGGCTCTGCCGCCATCGGCGGTGGTGTCGCCGCCCGTTCGATCCCGTCGAGGCCCGCCAGCACCTGGCTCGCCAGATAGAGATAGGGGTTGGCGGCGGGCTCGCCGGCGCGGTTCTCGATCCGGGTGCCGGGATCGCCCGGTCCGCCCAGGACACGCAGCAGGGCGCCGCGGTTGTCCCGGCCCCAATGCACCCGGTCGGGCGCCAGCGAATAGGGCTGGTAGCGCTTGTAGCCGTTCAACGTCGGCGCCGCGAAGATCGCGCCGGCTCTCGCATGCTCGAGCAGGCCGGCGGCGAAGTGCCGACCGAGAGGCGACAACGCCGCCCCGCCATCCTCGGGCATGAAGCGGTTTTCACCGCTCTCGCAATCGCGCAAGGACTGGTGTAGGTGCCAGCCGGAGGAAAACAGGTTGGCGAGGTTCGGCCGGCACATGAAGCTCGCGTGCAGGCCGTGGCGCCGCGCGATCTGCTTCACCGCGCTGCGCAGCAGGACCATGTCGTCCGCCGTCGCCAGGCCGACGCCGGGCTTCAGGGTGATCTCGACCTGGCTCGGCCCGTATTCGACCTCGAGCGTGCGGAGCGGCAGGCCGAGCGCCAGAAGATCGCGGCGCAACGGCTCCAGGAACGGATCGAGCTCGTCCATGCGCTGTTCGGTCAGATACTGGAAGCCGTGCGCCAGCAGGGAGACCGCCGGCGGCTCGCCCGGCTGGCCGGCCTGTGCGGGATCGAGTTTCGCGTCCTCCAGCCGGAACAGATGGAACTCCACCTCCAGCCCGCAGACGTAGTCGTAGCCGGCCCGGGTAAGATCGCCGAGCGCTGAGCGCAGGATCTCGCGGGTCGCGAAGGGGACCGGATCGCCGGCCGGGAAATAGATGTCGGCCAGCATCCAGCCGGTCCCGGGCGCCCAGGGCAGGACGCGGAAACTCGATGGGTCGGGCAGCATCAGGAAATCGCCGGCCCCGGTCATCTCGCCCATGTCGAAGCCGCCGCCCTCGGTGAACCAGGGGAACACGGTGCGGTGCGCAGTATCCTTCGCCAGCAGGGTCGTCACCATGGAGACGCCGTTCTCGAAGGCAGAGGCGAGCGTGTCGGCGACGAGGGTCTTGCCCCGCAGGATGCCGTGCTGGTCGGGAAAGGAGACGCGGACGACGTCGAGCTTTTCCGCCTGGACCCGTTGCACGACCTCCGCCGCGGCCCGTGCGTCGCCGAGCCCGTGCCGCCGGGCGAAGCCGCCCCGGCCAAGCGCGCCGTCCGACGCCTCAGCCATCCGCCGGCACCGCCGTCCAGGGGCAGGCGGCGCGGCGGGCCGCGTCGGCTTCACGCCAGATCTCGTCCCAGGCCGCCGTCGGACCGATGGTGTCGAGGGCGATCGGCACCCCGTCGTTCTCACGCGGTGACGCCGGCGCGTCCGGCGCCCCGATCGCCTGCAGCAACAGACGACGGTTGGCGGCGATCGCCTTGTCGGTGGTCGCGAGATGCTCCTTCTCGCGGTTCTGGATCGCGCCCATGGACTCGACCGCCCACTGGTCGTGCACGTTGATGTCCATCCCCATGCCGGTGAACGTCAGGCTCTTCTGCTCCGCCGGGTCGTAGCCATAGGCGTTCGCCGCACCCTTCAGGGGGGCGTAGTTCGGCAGACTATGCTCCGCCAGGCGCTGGGCGCGCATCGTCTCCGCGTCGACCGGCTCGGCGAAACTGGTGAACATCGACACCCAATAGCACCGGGAGTCGTCGACCGGCACATGCCACTGCGTGATCGTCATCCAGCGCGACATCGGAATATGGATGGCGCAGGGAAACAACAGGTTGGTGACGCGGACATGGGTGCGCGCATCGTCCAGGTGGCGAAGCGTCTTGATCCGCAGGCCCCAATCCGTTTCGTCCAGCAGGATTTCCGGGCGGTGATGCTCGCGCAGCAGGCGCGTGATCGGGATGTCGTTGGCGCTGTCGCGGAACTGACGACCGTAGTCGTCGCCGCCGTCCTCGTCCTCGAAGAAACGATGCAGGAAGGAGGCGTGCGCGGGATCGATGCCGATCTCCAGGGCCTGCAGCCAATTGCAATGCCACAATCCCTTGAAGGCGAAGACATGGCTCGCCGGCGCGCGCAGACAATCGAGCGCGGGCAGCGGCGGCGGGGTGCCGGGGCCGAGATAGGCGAAGACGATGCCGTTCCGCTCTTCGACCGGATAGCGGGTGGTGCGGATCTTCTCGTGCGCGCGACTGCCCGCGGGCTCGGCCGGTTGTTCCAGGCAGCGCCCGTCCGTCGCCATCAGCCAGCCGTGGAAGGGACAGCGCAGGCCCCCGTCCTCCAGCCGCCCGTAGGCGAGGTCGACTCCGCGATGCGGGCAATGCCGGTCGATCAGGCCGAGGCGACCGGCCTCGTCGCGAAACAGCACCAGGTCCTCGCCCAGCAGGCGTACCGGCGCCAGTGGCCGCTCGCCGCTCAGCTCGTCGCTCAATGCCGCGGGCAACCAGTGGCGACGCAGCACGGCGCCCGCGGGCGTGTCGGGCCCGGTCCGGGTCACCAGGTCGTTTCGCTCACCTGTCATCATGGCGCTCGCCCTCCGCCGGGGTTGCATTTCCCGGCCGGCGGATCATACCGGAAGCGGGCGGCGCGGACACGGAAAGGAACACGCCATGCGCATCGGTTTCGCCATTCCCAACAACCAGGGGGTCGAGGACCCGAACGACCTGGTCGCCATCGCCGTCGAGGCGGAGCGGCGAGGCTACGACAGCGTCTGGGTGCGCGAGCATCTCTGGCATGCCGACTATGTCGCCGAACGGCTGGGCGACCGGCCCTATCACGACGCCCTCACCGTGCTGACGGCGATCGCCGTGGCGACGGAGCGGGTGCGTCTCGGCACTTCGGTTCTCGTCCTGCCCTGGCACGAACCGGCCCGCCTGGCGAAGATGGTGGCGACGCTGGACCAGCTCTCGCATGGCCGGGTCGAACTCGGCATCGGCGTCGCGATGACGCGGGACGAATACGCCAACCTCGGCGTCGACTTCACGACGCGCGGGCGCCGTTGCGACGAGATCCTGCAGGCCCTGAAAGCGCTCTGGGGCGAGGACACGCCGAATTTCGCGGGCGAGTTCTACGCCTTCTCCGGCCTGAAGTTCTCGCCCAAGCCGCATCAATCGCCGCACCCGCCGATCCTGGTCGGCGGCAACAGCGCCGCCGCGCGTCGGCGCACCGCGACGTTGGGCGACGGCTGGCACACCTTGCGCCAGTCGCCCGAGCAGATCCGCGTCGGCGTTTCGGAGATCGCCGCACTCGCGACGGCGGCGGGTCGGGACCCGTCGGATCTCGCCTATTCGATCTCCCTGCCGATGCGTTTCTCCGACAAGGCGCCGAGCCGCCCGCCGGCGGCGCGGACCGCACTGACGGGGACCGGGGCCGACATGGTCGAAACCCTGGCCGCCTACGCCGAGGCGGGCGTCGGCGAAGTGGTCGTCGCCGTGTCCAGCGCCGACGTCGGCGAGACGCTCGAGGCCATGGCCCGCTTCATGGACGAGGTCGTGCGTCCCGAGGGCAGCTGAAGCCACCTATTCCGGCAGGCCGGCCGCCAGCAGATCGGCGACGTAGCGATCCATCTGGCTTGGATCCTCGTGGTAGAACAGGAACTGGCGTGCGAAGCGCCGGGCGGTGAAGTCCGGTTCCTTGCGCATCAATCCGTCGGCGGCGGCGCGGGCCTGTTCCAGCCGTCCGGCTCGGGCGTGCACCGCGACGAGCTGGGCATGGGGCCAGAAGGTGGCGTTCGGTACCGCGATCGACAGCGCGGCCCAGTCCGCCGCCTCCTCGAAACGTTCAAGTAGCATCAGCGCGAGCGAGCCATAGACCAGAAAGGCCCATTTGCGCGGGTCGTGCGGGCTCAGGCGGATCGCCGCCTCGAAATGCGGGATCGCCTCCAGCATGCGGCCCGAATAGGAGAGGGAATCGCCCAGGCCGCAATAGGCCGTCGCCATGGTCGGGTTCAGTTCGATGGCGTTGCGCAGGTCGGAGATCGACTGGTCGTACTCGCGCCGGATCAGATGGATGCGGCCCTTGATGAAGAAGGAATTGGCATCTTTGTCGTCGAGGGTTACGGCCCGCTCCGCCGCACTCAAGGCGCCGTCGAGCAGCGCTGCGTCCGCCGCCGCACCGAAATACACCGCGCTCAGAAAGATCGTGTAGGCGAGGCCGGCATGGGCCGGGGCGAAGTCCGGGTCCTGTTCGATCGCCTGGCCGAACAGGCGCCGTGCCTCCGTGTTGCCGTCCTTGGTGTACTGGTAGGCGAGCGAATTGGCCAGGTGATAGGTCTCCCAGACGTCGAGGCTGCGCGCTTCCTTGCCGCGCGCTCGTTCCCGTTGGGCGGCGCCGATCTCCGGCTCGATCCGGGCGGCGAGCGTCTGGGTGATCTCGTCTTGCAGCTCGAAGATGTCGTCGAGGTCGCGGTCGTAGCGTTCCGACCAGATCTGGTTGCCGTCCGTCGTTTCGGCCAGCTGGGCGGAGATACGGATCCGGTTGCCGCCCTTGCGCACGCTGCCCTCCAGCACGAAGTCGGCGCCGAGATCGCGGCCGACCTCGCGCACGTCGACCGACTGGCCCTTGTAGACGAAGGTCGAATTACGCGCCGAAACCAGAAGCGAGCGGTTCTTGGTCAGCGCCGTCATGATGTCCTCGGTCATGCCGTCGGCGAGGAACGCCTGCTCCGGCGCGCTTCTCCCATGTTCCTCGTTTGTTCACGCATTTTGCTGTTTTGCGCCGGATTGAGAGGAACCGCTAACGCGGGAGCAACCTTTTGTCAATGGCCAATTTCAAGCAAACGTCACGCGACAAAAGAAAAGGGGCCGCCGAAGCGACCCCTAACGATGTCCTCGATAACCTCATCATTTGTCCGAACATTGGGTGCAGATTCCCGATGTCCACGATGCCGTCAGCAAGTTCATCCTCCTCAACCAGAGTTAGAGGAAGATGTGCCCTCGGCGATTCCCTGTCAAGGGCAAATGCAAGGTTCCCGGAGATATCGCCCGGTCCCGCCCCGGTCGATCAACCATGCAACAGCACACCACTTCCAACACCAGCACAGTACAGTACAGCGTCCCTGGCTCGCCAACGAGAGCCTCAACCCGAGCGGCGGCCGGGAACGCTCCCCGGTCCACAAGCAGGCCGAGAGGGGCGCGGAGAGCTTTCTCGGCCTGCCCGAGGGCATCAAGCGCTTCGAGATCCTCGCCGTCCTGCGCCGGGTCGGCCTCGAGGACGGCTGGACACGCGGCCTGATCAGCCACTACGAGCTGCTGCTCACCTACACCAGGGAGAGCGACTGGGCGCCGGGCGGACGACCCGTCGTCTGGCTCTCGGTGGAGAAGGCGGCCCAACAGCTCGGTATCTCCCCCCGCCAGGTCCGGCGCAACGAGCGGCGGATGATGGAACTGGGCGCCCTGGCCTTCCGTGATTCTCCCAACCACCGCCGCTTCGGGCGCCGCGACGGCGAGGGCCGGATCGTCGAGGCCTATGGCCTGGACCTCTCGCCCGCCGCCGCCCTGCTGCCCCGCCTGGCACGGCTGGAACAGACCCTGGTCCGGAACAGGGCCGAATGGCGCCGGCTCAAGCGGGAGATCGGCACGGCCCGCAAGGGCATCCGCGCCGCCATCGAATGGGCCCTCGAACACCAGCGCGTGAGCGACGAGATCGCCGAGACGCTCTGGCAGGGATTACAGGGCTTCGCAGAGCGGATCCGCGCCGAAACACCCCTCGATGGCTTGCGTCAACGACTGGCCGAACTCCGCGCCTTCGACGCCCGTCTGTGGCGTCTGATCGGGGAAGATCGGCCCGTGGATGCGCGTTTCGGAAAGTCCCGGACACCGATTACGGAAAGTCCTGGCCAGAGATTTCAGTAAGTCGCGGCCAGTGATTCCGGAAAGTCCCGGACAGCATCACGGGGCGATCTGAGTTCAGCTTTCGGGTGCGCCGTCTCGGCGTCTACCTCTTGGCTTTTGCCGGGAGGGGACATGCCCAGACGGAAGCAGACGAGACGAACGACGGTGAGAGATGCACGAACGATCCTGCGGCTGACGCATGACCAAGGCCTCTCGGCGCGAGAGGTGGCGGAACGGCTGAAGGTCTCCAAGACGACAGTGTCGACCTATTTGCTGCGGGCCCGCGAGGTCGGCCTTACCGCCTGGCCGCTGCCGGCGGAATACGAGGACGACGCGGTCCTGCAAGAGACGCTGTTCCGCCGCATGGGCCGGCCCCCGCGCGACAGGTGCGAGCCGCACTGGCCGACGGTCGCGGCCGAGCTGAAGCGCAAGGGGGTGACGCTGACCCTGCTCTGGCAGGAATACCGCGCCTCACATCCCGATGGCTACGGCTACACCTGGTTCTGCGAAGCCTTCACGGCGTTCAAGCGGCGCACCGGCGCCACCTGGCGCAACCGCCACGAGGCCGGTGCGGTCATGCAGACCGATTATGCCGGCCAGACGGTGGACATCGTCGACCCCGAGACCGGCGAGGTGCACGACGCGCAGATCTTCGTCGCCGTGCTGGGCGCTTCCTCGCTCACCTTCGCCACCGCCAGCCTGACCCAGCGCCTGCCCGACTGGGTCGCCGGACAATGCCGGGCGCTCGCCTACTTCGGCGGCGTGCCCAAGAGCATCGTCTGCGATAACCTCAAGGCCGGCGTCGCCAAGCCGCTCTGGTTCGAGCCGACCCTCAACCCGACCTTCGCCGCGCTCGCCGAGCACTACGACACCACCGTCCTGCCGACCCGGGTCCGCAAGCCGCGCGACAAGGCCAAGGTCGAAGTCGCCGTCCAGGTCGTCGAGCGCTGGATCCTGGCAAGACTGCGCAATACGCGCTTCTTCTCCCTCGACCAGCTCAACCGGGCGATCCGCGACCTCCTCGAGGAGCTCAACGAGCGGCCCATGCGCAACCTTGGAAAGAGCCGGCGCCAGATGTTCGAGGCCATCGAGCGCGAGGCCCTGGCACCCCTGCCGACGACGCCCTTCGAATATGCCGAATGGAAGACCGCCAAGGTCCATTCCGACTATCACGTCGACGTCGAGCGCAGCTTCTACTCCGTGCCGCACGGCCTGATCGGCCGCAAGGTCCAAGTCCGGCTCACTCACCGCACGGTCGAGATCTTCCACAACCACAAGCGCGTCGCCAGCCATCTCCGCCGCTCACCGCATGGCGGCCATGCCACGATCCCGGCCCACATGCCCAAGGCGCACCAGCGCTATGCCGAGCGAACGCCACAAAGCCTGATCGACCAGGCCAGCCGCATCGGCCCCAACGCCGCCCTCCTGGTCGAGCGGATGATCCGCGATCGGCCCCATCCCGAGCAAGGCTATCGCAGCGCCATGGGCGTCTTGTCGCTCGCCCGCCGATACGAACCGGAACGCGTCGAGGCCGCCTGCGCACGCGCGCTCACCATCAACACGACCAGCTACTCATCGCTCGCCGCCATCCTCAAGTCCGGCCTCGATCGCACACGCCCCGAGCGCGAACCGCTTCTGCCGCTGCCGCCACACACCAACATCCGCGGCCCCGGCTACTACCGATAACCAGGAGAAGACACCTCATGCTGACACACCCGACCCTCGACCAGATGCAGGCCCTCGGCTTCAAGGGCATGGCAGAGGCTTACCGCGACATGGCCGAGCGAGGCCAATCTGTCAATCAGCATTTAATTCTGACCCCCTATCGGCGTGCAAAATTGACCCCCCCCCTCCCTTGCTTCGACGGAGGTTGTCCCGGTAGTCCACGGGAGGGCCCCGCGCGGCTTCGTGTAGCGCTTTGCGTTACGCGGAGCGAAGCCGCGTGGGAGGGGCCTGTGGGCCCACCGGGACAACCGGGCCGGCGGCGGAACGTGGGGATCAGGTGGGGTTCTTGAAGTGGCAATGAGCTTTTGAAGTAGTGTCCAGACTGTTCTGCAAGTTTGTCATGGCTGCCGATGAGGGCCACCGGCATGCCTGGCGCGGAGATTTCGATTGCTCGGAGCGCCAGGCATGCCGAGCCGCCGTCAGGCGGCTTTCTGGATGCGTTCGCTTTTGCTCTCCTTGAGATGGATCATGTTGAGCTAGCGGTTGGCATCCAGCCAGTCCTCATGGATTTCGATCGCGAGAGCCCGGACCAGCCGGAGGCAGCTCATCCACCCCATCGGCCCGGACTTGTGCCCCAGCTACGAAACCCCTTTTGCAGAACAATCTGTACAGGACCCGTTTTGATTTGCCCGCCTTTGCGATGAAAGCCCCCAGGCTGATTGGCTCCATATAGCGGATCAGCCTGGGGCTTTGCTTACAGGGCGGCTACTTTTGTCGTCGCTGTTTGCTTTGTGCGAAGCGGTAAGACATGTTGCCTGTTTCGATGATTGCGCAGTGATGCGTTACACGATCCAGCAACGCGGTTGTCATTTTTGCATCTCCGAAGACGGAGACCCATTCCCCGAACTCCAGATTGGTGGTGATGATGACGCTGGTCTTCTCATAGAGTTTGCTGATCAGGTGGAACAAGAGCGCACCGCCGGATTTGGGGAATGGGATATAGCCCAGTTCGTCGATGATGACGCAATCCATGGCCGTCAGTTGCCGGATGATCTTGCCGGCGTTGCCTTCGGCCTGTTCCTTGATCAGCGCATTGATCAGATCGACGGCGTTGAAGAAACGGACCTTCTTTCCCTGATTGATCAACAGCGTCCCCAGAGCAATGGCGATGTGGGTTTTGCCCGTACCGGTTCCGCCCACCAGAATGAGGTTGTGGGCCTCCTGGGTGAACTGCCCTGAGCAGAAGGGGTCGATTTGCGCTTGGGTGACGGCGGCTAGGCCGTAATCGAAAGTGGCGAAGTCCTTATGGTGGGGGAACTTCGAGGCCCGCATTTGGTGCTGGATAGAGCGCACCCGGCGCTCTACAGTCTCGGCGTCGATCAGTTGCTTTATCGCAGTGGTCAGACTTGGCGGCTTGCGCGCGGCCAGCAAAGCTTCGGCGCAAGCCGCCATTCCATACAGCCTCAGGGCGATCAGTTGGTCTATCAAAGCTTTCATGCGACGGCCTCCCCGGCAACGCACAGCGTCTCATAGCGCTTGCAGTCCGCTTCGGGCCGCAAGGTCAGTTGCGGATAGGCGTGGCTCTCGCCCCATGGCGCGATGACCGGCTCCACCAGTTGGTTGATCAGATTGATGATGGCCGGAAGGCGCAGCGTGTTCTGCTCCACGGCCAGTTCACAGGCTATCTCGACCACCTCGATCCCGTGATCCTGGGCCAGCAGGAGCAGATCGACAAACTCCCGGTCCCCGCCTTTGCCGGCCATGTAATGCGCCCTGACCCGGTGCATCGCCTCAGGCAATTGCCAACCCACAAAGGGCGCGCCATCTCTCAGCGCGCCGGGCTTGCGGTCGAGTAGGGGCAGGTAATGCCAGGGCTCGAAATAGCTGGCGTTGCGGGTAAAGCGGCGCTTGTGCTCGGCAATCACATTCTGCCCTGACACAACCACGATCCGGTCCGCATAGGCGCGCAGAGAGACAAGCTCCCCGGCGAACCGGGAGGGGACGCTATAGCGATTGGTGGCATATTGGACCAGACAGGTAGAGCGGACACGAGCGGCCTTCTCAACATAGCCGTCAAAAGCCCGGCCCAGGGGACGCAGTTCGGCGCACTCGTCTGCGAACACGTCCGAGATCTTGCGATCCGATTGTTCGGGGTGGGCGCGATTCGCCAATTCCTCGCAGCGCAGACGCAACCAGCCGTTCAGCGCATCCAGATCGTCAAAGGCGGGCTTGGGCGCAAACAGCTGTCCCCGCAGGAACCCAACCTGGTTCTCAATCTGACCCTTCTCCCACCCCGCCGCGGGTGTGCAAGCAACCGGTTCCATCACATAGTGGTTCATCAACGCCAGAAAGCGCGGATGGAACACACGGTCCTTAGAGCGCGAAACATAGGTTACCATCGTCTTGGGGTTGTCGATGATCACCCGGCGCGGTACGCCGCCATAGAAAGACATCGCCCGTGCAAAGGCGTCCAGCACCATCTCCTGAGATTCGCTGGGATAGGCAACAACAAAGGGCTTGCGGCTATGACATAGGCGGAAGTGGGCAACCTTTACCTTCTGCTCGACACCGCCCAGGACAGCGTATTCCGTGCTCCAGTCAAACTGGAGCGCGTCACCTGCCGTAAAGTGCAACGGAATGAACGCATCCCCCGATCCGGCGCCAGAACGCTTCAGGTCGCGGACAAACCTCTGAACCGTCGAGTAGGATCCGCTATAGCCTTCCGACACAAGCTGCTCATAAAGCTTCTTGGCCGTCCGGCGCTCACGGCGCGGGCGCCCCAGGTCCTGCTCAAAGAGCGCCCGAAGCCGGCTGGCGAAGCCATCGCTAAGCTTACGCCGGACGGGTGAAACGCGCCGCTGATAGCTCGGTGGATCGCCGTCCTTCAGATACTTCTTAATCGTGTTCCGCGACAAACCAGTCTGACGAGATACAGATCGGATACTCCGACCCTCCCGTAATATCCAACGTCGGATCTTCAATACGCTTTCCATCAATACCACCTGCTCTTTCCTCCGCACTGTTCCGTGCGGATGCTAGCGTTCCAGGTGGGTCAATTCTTATACCAATCGACAATGATCAGAACCCGATGGCCCATGATCTTCGTCCGATGGATTTGATTCTGTCCGGCTGTGCGATGAGGTTGTTCCAGGCCTTGCAGCAATGATCGGTGATGTCGTCCTGGTCTTCGAAGACGATGTCGGAGAGCCAGTTGTTTCGGATGTACTGCCAGACGTTCTCGGCAGGATTGAGTTCGGGCGATCTCGGCGGCAGCGGCAGGAGGGTTATGTTGGCCGGGACGTCGAGCCGTTTCGTGGTGTGCCAGCCGGCCCGGTCGAGCAGCATCAAGGCATGGGCTCCGGGTTGAACCTGGACGGAGATTTCCTCCAGATGCTGCTGCATGGCGGCGGTGTTGCAGCGTTGCTGGACGATGGCGGCGCCGGTGCCGCGCTCGGGGCAGATGGCGCCGAAGATATAGGCCGACTTGGTGCGCTGATCGTGCGGGGTGCGTGGCCGTGTGCCGCGCCGGGCCCAGCGCCGGGCATGCTTGTTCTTCTGTCCGACGCGGGTTTCATCCTGCCACCAGATCTCTATCCCGGTGCCGTCGGGGAGTGCTTTGCGAGCCCGCGCGACCAGCTCGGGGAATTTTTTTTGAAGTCCTCGATCACCCCCGGCTCCTGGGCGTGATGGCGCGGCCGCATCGTCATCCTGGCGAAGCCCATCGCCTTCAGCTCCCGGCTCACCGTCCGCTGGTCGAGCGTGATCGCGAAGCTCTCGCCGATCCAGTCGACCAGATCCGCTAGCCGCCAGCGCATGACGCCGTCGCGCGCCGGATCCGGTCCCGCTTCCACCCGGGCCGCCAAGGCGTCCCGTTGCGCCGGGTCCAGTTTCTTCGCCGCGCCCGGCGCCTTGCGGTCGATCAGGCCGGCCGGGCCCTCCGCGTTGAAACGCAGCACCCAGTCACGGATCACCTGAAGGCCGACGTCCCCCGTCCGCGCGGCCTCCGTCCGACTCCCGCCCTCGTAGATCACAGCAAGCGAAAGCAAGCGCCGGATCTGTTTAGCATCCCTCGATCCCTTGGCCAGACGTCGCAACGCCGCCGCATCGAAATCCTCGCGCAAGGCAATACCCCGACCCATGGTGATCCCCCTCTTCCGAATCACCACAATTGAGTCAGAAATCAGCCAGCAAGGGAATCCAACCGCGAGTTGACATCAATGTCGACTGGTATTACCGCTCATAACCCACCAAAGTGGGTCAGTTTTGCATGCCGATTCACAGGCCTATTGGATAGAAAGTTGGAATCGTCAAGAACAGCACGTGCAACGTTGGAGCGTTGGCTGGCTGCAAGATTCCTGGCCCCGCGCGATGAAGGACGCCTGCCCGGGCCTGGAGCTCCCGGCGGATCTCCCAATCAACGAAAAACAGACCTCGCTGTTCATGACCCGGCTGCGCAAGCAGGACCCGGACGCGCCGATCCGTAACTTCCCCGGCTCGTACGACAGCATGACCCCTGGCGGGATCGGCGTCGCCAACGCCCGCAAGATGGGCCGGCTGCCGTTTCCCGCCGAGGAGCTGCGCCGGTGGTTGGCCGAGAACCGGGGCCAGATCGTCACCCGCAACGATGGGCTGCGTTATGTGCTCTCTCACGATCCGAACGCCGACGAGCTCTGGCGGCTCGGCGCCAATAGCGAGATCGACGAGGTCTGGAAAGCGAAGCTCACCCACGACGGCAAGGTGATCACCTGGAGCCCCGGCGGGCTGTTCGCGAAGCCTCACCGGCATCTGATCGGCTACGCCCTGGCGATGTATCCGACCGGCCAACGTCACCCGGCCTATATCCTGAGCGACGGGCTCGCCGAGTCACAACAGCCGATCGTGTTGTCGCCGTGGGGCCGTCCGGAGACCTTGCGTCTCGCGGCCGACGGCGGTTTCACCGGCGCCGCGCCGGACGGGCGCGCCGTCGCCGGGCGCTGGTGGTGGAGCCGGGGGGAGCTCAACCTCCGCTTCGAGGGCGAGGCGGAGACCCTGCTGATCGGCTGGCGCGACCTGTACGAGCGCCTGCGACAGGCCCGGGCGAAGGGGCGGTAATGCGGCGGGTCCGTTCCCTCGCGGCGCTTCTTGCCCTGACGGCGGCACTCGGCGTGCTGTCCGGCGCGGTATCGGGCCAGACCCCGGCGATGTCGCCCATGGCGTCGCCGGGGCCGCCGCTCCCCCTTCTGCCGGCCGGGCCGGCACGCGAGGGGGTGCCGGCGGGACCGGCGCCGTCCACACCCGTGCCCGCGAGCGGGTCCGATTTTGCCCGCTCCGCCCCGGCCGCGTCCCTGTCGGCCGGTACGGCGGCGCCCCGGAACGTTCCTCCCGGCGTTCCGGGGACGATCTTCCCGCCCTGTCCGCGCGGTCTGTTGTACCGCCTGCTGGCCGAGGCGACGACGCTGGACGACGCCGTCGCGGCGCTCGGCCTCGAGAGCGAGGCGATCCGGCTCTGCACGGCGCGCCAACGGCTTCTCGCCGAATTGCACGCCGCCGACGACGAGCTGCACCAGGCGCAGCGGCCCGAACCGGCGCCGGCGGCGAGCGGGCCTGTCGCCCCGGTGCCATCGCCCGGGCCCGCGCCAATGCCCGCGGCCGAGGCCACGACACCGGCCGGGAACGGCTTCGAGGGGACCCTCTCCCGCATCGACACCCTGTTGCAGGACGGCGTGTCCGTTGACGGGGATCGGGCCGCCGTAAGGGACGACGATGACGTCCCCCTCGAGGCCGGGGACGACGCCTTGGAGCTCCCCGGCCCCTACCGCTGGTTCACCATCCTTGGCCGGGCGGGCGCGCTCCGGGCCGGCCTCGCGCGGGACGGGGAACGCTGGTTCGTCGCCGCAGGCGACCAGCTGCCCGGCGGCGCCCGCGTCGCCCGCATCGCCACCGATCCGCCCGGCGTCTGGCTCGCCGGCACGCCGCCCGAAGCCCTGCCGCACGGGCCGCCCCCGCGGGCCGGGCCGGGTGACGGCGGCGCGCCCATCGGGGAGGACAGTGCGCCATGAGCCGTCTCGATGCCGGCGAAACGCCACTCCCCCTCCCGGCCATGGATGCCCACTTCCGCCGGATCTGCGCCATCTATGCGGATGGGCGCTGCCTGATCGCGCGCGGCTACGAGGCCGACCACACGCTCCGCCGCCAGCTCGTCGCATTGCGCCGGGCCGGTGCCGTGCCCGATCCGCTGGCCGAGCGGAGCGTGGATCTCGAGCAGATCCAGCAGGCCTGGCGGCCCGGGAGTGGCGACATCCCCGGTGACGCCAGTCCCCACCTCGCCGCGCTCGGCGACCGGCTCTCCCGTATCCTGCGCGAGGCGGCGGACGCGCGGGCCTCGGACGTGGTGTTCGAGCGCGGGACCACGCGCTGCGACCTCTTCGCCATCGTCAACGACAAGAAGCTTCCCCTGGGCGAGCCGTTGACCGCCGAGGAAGGCCGCGAGCTGATGGGCTACCTGTTCCACGCCAAGGACGAGGGCACCGGCCAGACCGGCTACCGCGAGCGCCAGTTCCAGGGCTTCGCGCTCGCCGCCGGCGGCGCCATCGCGCTGCCGGAGGGCGTCACCGCGCTGCGCTGCGAGCGCGGCCCGCACGAGCCGGACGGCGACCATCTCTTCGCCCGGTTGTTCTATGCCGGCTTGCTGACCGCCGGAACCCGGCTGGAGGAGCTCGGCTTTCCGGCCGAGGAAGCCGCCCTCTTCGCCGCCATCCGGGCGCGGCGCAAGGGCGGCATCTTCATCGCCGGCAGCACCGGCGACGGCAAGACCACCACGCTCGCCTGCAACCTCACCCTGCAGATGGCCGAGGCCGGCGGCGCCCTCAACCTGGTCACCGTGGAAGACCCGGTGGAATACCGCATCCCCGGCGCGGTGCAGATCGCCGTGCCGACGGCGGGCGACGCGAGCGAGCGCCATGACCACTACCGCGCGGCCTTGATGCACTTCTGCCGTATCCACCCGGCCTCCGGCATGGTCTCGGAGATCCGCGACGCCGAGGCGGCGCGCCAGGTGCTGCAATTCATCGACACCGGACACCAGGTCTGGACCACGATCCATTGCGACAACGCCAACGCCATCCCCTTTAGGCTGCTCGACCTCGGCATCGCCGCCGCCGAGCTGGCCAAGCCCGGCAACATCGCGCTGTTCTGCAAGCAGACCCTGATCGCCGAGCTCTGCGCCGGGTGCGCCCTCGACGCGCCCGCCGACGGGCGAGACCCGCCTGATGGCGTTGGAGGCCTCGCCGGCGTGCGCTACCGCAACCCCAAGGGCTGCGAAAAATGCCGCCGCGCGGGCGGCCTCGCGGCGGTAGCCTGGAACGGCTACACCGGCCAGCGGGCGCTCGCCGAATACATCCAGCCCGACGCCGGCTACCTCGACCATATCCGTGGCGGCGACCCCCAGGCCGCCTGGCGCCACTGGCGCGATTCGCTGGGCGGTGTCCCGCTCACCGACAAGCTGCGCCGCGCCGTGCTCGACGGCCGCCTCGATCCCTTCGACGCGGTGATCAAGGGCGCCGGCCTGGAGGCCGGGGCGCCGTGTGCCGGGTCGCCGGCCGCCGGGTTGGGGCCGGGGGAACGGAGGGTGGCGCCATGAGACGCCTGTTCGCCCGCCCGTGGACCCGCCTGGTGCTCGGCCGCCGGGCCCGGGTCGACGCCTTCGCCACGCTGGCCGATCTGGCCGCGGCCGGCTTCGAGCTCGAGGCCGCGCTGGCGGTGCTGGCCGACGGCGCCGCCGGGCAGCGCCAGCACGCCCGCGCCCGGCTGTTCGCCGCCTGGCGCCGCGATCTGCTCTCGGGCCGCTTCCAAAGCCGTCTCGCCGACACGCTGCCCGCCGCCGAGAGTACCGTGTTCGCCGCTTACGGCCGGATCGAACCCGCCCGCCTGTTCGCCGCCGCCGCCCGCGTCGCCCGCCTGCGCGAGCGCCAGGTGCGGGCGATCGCCCAGGCCCTCGCCCCGCCGGTGGGCCTGGTCCTGTTCTCGCTCGCCCTCCTGTGGCTCGCCGCCGGGCACTTCATCCCGGAGATGGAACGCCTTGTGCCGCCCGAACACTGGCCCGGCGCCGCCGGTGCCGTCCGCGCCGCCGCCAGCTTCCTGTACGACCACACCACCGCGGTGCTCGTCTCGGGTGTCCTCGGCCTGGGGATATTGCTCCGGCTGCTGCACGCCTGGCGGGGAGCGGGGCGGACGCTCGCCGACCGCATGGCGCCGTTCTCGCTCGCCCGCACGCTCGCCGGCTCCGCCTTCTTCTTCACCGCGCTGGAGTTCCTCGCCGCCGGGCTCGACCTCAACGATCGGACCTTCGAGGACCTCAAACGCCACGCCTCGCCCTACGCCCGCCACCGGATCGGCACGATCCAGGCCCACATGGCGCGCGGCGCCGGCTTCGGGCGCGCCATGACGCTCGCCGGTCACGGCTTCCCCGATCCGGCGCTGATCCCCATCGTCGCCGCCCTCGACGGCGTCGCCGATGGCGCGGACCGCCTCGCCCGTTTCGCCGAGCGCTGGACGGAACGCGCAGACAGCCTGCGCGCCCGCGCCGCTGGGCTTGCCACCGGGCTGTTCGGGCTCGTCGCGCTCGCCACCGGCGTCGCCATCGACGCCCTGTTCACTCTGATGACCCTCGCCGGCGCCGTGCCGGCGGCACCTTGATCCCCAATCCCGGAAGGACATCGCCATGACCGTCTTCACCCCCACCGCACCCTACCGGCCCCGCCGCGCCTATCGCGGGCTCACGCTGTTCGGCGCGCTGCTGGGCCTCGCCATCGGCGCCTTCGCCATGATCACCATCGTCGGCGTCTATCAGAACGCGCAGGATCGCATGAAGCGCACTGCCACGCTCGAGCTGATCACGCACCTGCGCACCGCCGTGATGACGATCCACGCCACCACCGGAGACTACGGCACGGACCCGCTCAACGGGCTTCTCGAGATCCGCGGCCTGATCCCCGACAGCGCCAAGAAAACGAAGACGACGGGCTCGGGTAAAACTGCCACGAAGACCCCCGAGATTTACCACCCCTACGACGGCACCGTGGACGTGACCGGCAACAATCGCAACTTCAAGATCAAGCTCAACGACCTCGATCAGGAGGTCTGCGCCTCGATCATCGACGCCTATGTCGGCCGCGCGACCTCACGCTCCGGACTGAAGGCCCTCCAGGGGACGAGCGGTGGTCAAAAGAAGGGCACCGACATCAACAACGCCCTCGCCGCGACGGCCTGCACCGGCAACGACGACGCCAATCACGTCACCCTGACCTTCCAGTAGGTTCCGCGATGTCCCGAACCTCCTGCCTTCACGGCCCCTTCCGCCGCCGCCGGCGCGGCGCGGGCAGCCTGTTCGGCGCGCTGTTGTTGTTGAGCCTCGGCGCGCTCTGGCTGCTGCAGCACGAGAGCCGCGAGAGCCTGCTCTCGCGGCAGGACCTCGCGCGGACCCGGGGCGCGGTGCTGGCGCTCGGGCTCGAGGCCGCGCATCGGGCCGCGCAGGAGGACCAGGCGGGCCATGCCGGGCGGCTGGCCGGCCGGGGGCGCCGGGGTTACGAGCTGACCGGCGCCGAGCTCGCCGGGCACCTGCCGCCGGGTCTGCCCGGGGGCGGTGTCCGGCTCGGTATCATCGACGATGGCGCGGGCCTGCCGCTCGCCTATGCCGTCTTGCCCGCTCCCGGTCCCGACGCGGCGCTACCCCTGGAAGACTCGATCCGCGAGGGCGCGCTGGCCGCCGGGCTCCGAGAGCTCGCCAGAGCGGGCGCGCCGCATCCCATGGCGAGACATCTGACGCGCATCGAGGCGGCCCTCGGTGGGGCGCTGGGGCAGGGCAGCCTCTACGCCACGGCCGACCTGGCGTTGCCCGTTCAGGCGAGCCGGTTGTATCGGCGGCCCCAACCGGGGCGGCCGGAGCTCACGAAGATGGAGACGGATCTCGGGTTCGCCGATGGTGTCGGCATCTGGGGTGCCGGCAACGTCACGGCCCGCGCGGCGACGGCGAACGGCGTTACCGCGCACGGGCGCGGCGAGGCTGGCCGGGCCAGCGCCGGCGGAGAGGTCCTCGCCGCGACCCTCGAGACGCCCCTCCTTGGCGGCCCGGATCTGACCATCGACACCGACCTTGTCGTCGGCACCGGGCTCTATGGGCCGCGTGGCGAGATCGACCGGCTGAAGGTCGATACCTGCGAGGGTTGCCAATGACCGCCCGGCGAACACGGGCGCGCCGCGGGACGGGGCGGGCGGGGTGCCGGTTCAGGGGGCTCGGCCTGTTCGACGCGCTGTTGACCCTCGGCCTGCTGGCCATCGTGGCGCTGTCGGTCGGTGCGGTGCTCGACCACTACCACTATGAACACCGCACCGCGCGGGCGGCGGCGCGGATCGCCCTGCTGAGCGAGGCCGCCCACGACCATGCCGCCGACCCCGCCCGCTTCCAGGACCTGCTCGAACGCGCCCGGCGGGCGCCGGTCACCCTCCCCCTCGCCACGCTTCGCGACGCCGGCGCACTGCCCGCGGGCTTCCCCGACACCAGCGCCCTCGGCCGCGACCTCGCCGTCGCCATCCGCCGCATCGATGCGAACACGCTCGAACTGCTGGCCGGCGAGCGCCTGACCCCCGCCCAGGCCCGCGACGCGACCCCGCCGCCGCCGTCCGCCCTGCTGCGCCTGCCGCCCGCCAGCCGGATCGGCATCGTCGCGCCCGGAACGCCCGCCCGGCTCTCGGGTCCGGCGATCGGCGCGGATCTTGCCGGCTTCACCGCCCGCTTCCCCGACCGGGTCCGCCCCGGGGTTATCGCCACCCTGCGCCGCGTCGACCGCGCCACGGTCATCGGGCCCTGGCTACACCGCACCGCCGTCCCCCACCACCCGGAGGCCAACCGCATGGAGGCGACCCTCGACATGGCCGGCCACGACGTCCAGGGCGCCGGCGCTATCGCCGCCGAACGCCTGACCATTACGGACGTACTCCAAGCCGGGACGCTCACCATCAACCGCGATCTCGTCATCGGCCAGGCGCTCACGGCCGAAGGCGGCATCACGGCCTTGGGGACAATCACAGCCGGCGATGTCAGCGCCGATACGGTTTTCGTCACGGAAAAGGTCACCGCACCCAGAGGCACGATCTCCGATCTTACCGTCGGCGGATGCACCGGTTGTTGACGAGATATTCCCATGACACCGCTCCCTATACCCGTCCCCTGGCCTCATGCCGGCATCGCCTGGTCTGCTCCGGCCCTCGTCCTCGTCCTGGCCCTCGCGGCCAGTCCGGCGGCGCGAGCGGAACCGGGGGGTACGAGCCCCGCCACGACGGCGGCAGGCGAAAGCCGCCCGGACGGGACGGCCGTTCGGGACACGGCGGTGCTGCGGGCGGTGCGGCGGGCGGAGCGGGACCTCGCCCGGCTCGAAGGCGAGATCGCCCTGGCCCGTCGTCTGCGGACGGCGCAAGACGCGCTGCTCGCCTGGCATGACGCCAGGAGTGGGGAGCGCGCCGCGCACGCCCTGCCCCTTCGCCTGCCGGCCACGCTCTGCGCCCGGCCCCGGCTCGAGACGTTGTGCCGGGCGCTGCCGCACAGCTTCCAAGCTTATCCGGAACAGGGAACGCCATGATCGCTCTCGCCGCCTGGCTCACCGCCGCCGCCCTGCTGCTCACGCTCGCCCGCATCGCCCGCGACGACGCCCGGCGCTTCGTCGTCGACGTTCGCGTTATCCTGGCCCTGGTCCTTACCGGCCTCGCCTGGCGCCTGGCCCAGGGGCTCCAAAGCGGCGAGGCCGTGCTCACCGCCGGCTACTGGATACCGTCCCTGTTGGGCGGCGGGCTCGGCCTCGCCGCCGTGCTGGCGCCCAACGCGCTGGCTTGGCGCCTCGGCCGGAACCGCCCGCTGCACGACGGCGATACCCTGCTGCTCGGCGCCCTCGGCCTGGTCCTCGGGCCGCTGGGACTGGCCTGGACGCTGCTCGCCGGCAGCCTCTGTGCGCTGCTCCATCGGATTTGTCTGCAACGCCGCCGGCGCCGGCCGCTCACGCGCGGCCTGACCCCGCTCGGTCCCGGCCTCGCCGCCGGCGCCGCCCTGGTGATCGCCGTGCTGCACGTCTCCCCCGCGCTCGCCGGGGGCGACGATAGTACATCCGCCGCCCCCCTCGCCGCCACGGAGCTCCCAGCGCCGGCGACCACCACGCCGCGGCTCAAGGCGAGCGAACTGCCGGCGAAGGCCCCGCCTCGGGACGCTGGACGCGCCCCGGAAACCGAACCCCCGCCGCAAGCCAGGCGCAAGAAGAACTCCCCGCCATCCGTGACCGCCGCGCCTCTATCTCCTCCCGGCCCCTCCTCCGGGACAGCGACACGACAGGCCGGTAAGGGAAAGATGGCGGGGGCGGGGAAGGCCGGGAAGACCGGGAAGGAGACGACGGCGGCGGTCGAACGGGAATCGGGCGAAAGGGCCGGGAAGGGGAAGGCCAAGAGTGTGAATCGGCATGCAAAACTGACCCACTTTGGTGGGTTATGAGCGGTAAGAATTGACCCACCTGGAACGCTAGCATCCGCACGGAACAGTGCGGAGGAAAGAGCAGGTGGTATTGATGGAAAGCGTATTGAAGATCCGACGTTGGATATTACGGGAGGGTCGGAGTATCCGATCTGTATCTCGTCAGACTGGTTTGTCGCGGAACACGATTAAGAAGTATCTGAAGGACGGCGATCCACCGAGCTATCAGCGGCGCGTTTCACCCGTCCGGCGTAAGCTTAGCGATGGCTTCGCCAGCCGGCTTCGGGCGCTCTTTGAGCAGGACCTGGGGCGCCCGCGCCGTGAGCGCCGGACGGCCAAGAAGCTTTATGAGCAGCTTGTGTCGGAAGGCTATAGCGGATCCTACTCGACGGTTCAGAGGTTTGTCCGCGACCTGAAGCGTTCTGGCGCCGGATCGGGGGATGCGTTCATTCCGTTGCACTTTACGGCAGGTGACGCGCTCCAGTTTGACTGGAGCACGGAATACGCTGTCCTGGGCGGTGTCGAGCAGAAGGTAAAGGTTGCCCACTTCCGCCTATGTCATAGCCGCAAGCCCTTTGTTGTTGCCTATCCCAGCGAATCTCAGGAGATGGTGCTGGACGCCTTTGCACGGGCGATGTCTTTCTATGGCGGCGTACCGCGCCGGGTGATCATCGACAACCCCAAGACGATGGTAACCTATGTTTCGCGCTCTAAGGACCGTGTGTTCCATCCGCGCTTTCTGGCGTTGATGAACCACTATGTGATGGAACCGGTTGCTTGCACACCCGCGGCGGGGTGGGAGAAGGGTCAGATTGAGAACCAGGTTGGGTTCCTGCGGGGACAGCTGTTTGCGCCCAAGCCCGCCTTTGACGATCTGGATGCGCTGAACGGCTGGTTGCGTCTGCGCTGCGAGGAATTGGCGAATCGCGCCCACCCCGAACAATCGGATCGCAAGATCTCGGACGTGTTCGCAGACGAGTGCGCCGAACTGCGTCCCCTGGGCCGGGCTTTTGACGGCTATGTTGAGAAGGCCGCTCGTGTCCGCTCTACCTGTCTGGTCCAATATGCCACCAATCGCTATAGCGTCCCCTCCCGGTTCGCCGGGGAGCTTGTCTCTCTGCGCGCCTATGCGGACCGGATCGTGGTTGTGTCAGGGCAGAATGTGATTGCCGAGCACAAGCGCCGCTTTACCCGCAACGCCAGCTATTTCGAGCCCTGGCATTACCTGCCCCTACTCGACCGCAAGCCCGGCGCGCTGAGAGATGGCGCGCCCTTTGTGGGTTGGCAATTGCCTGAGGCGATGCACCGGGTCAGGGCGCATTACATGGCCGGCAAAGGCGGGGACCGGGAGTTTGTCGATCTGCTCCTGCTGGCCCAGGATCACGGGATCGAGGTGGTCGAGATAGCCTGTGAACTGGCCGTGGAGCAGAACACGCTGCGCCTTCCGGCCATCATCAATCTGATCAACCAACTGGTGGAGCCGGTCATCGCGCCATGGGGCGAGAGCCACGCCTATCCGCAACTGACCTTGCGGCCCGAAGCGGACTGCAAGCGCTATGAGACGCTGTGCGTTGCCGGGGAGGCCGTCGCATGAAAGCTTTGATAGACCAACTGATCGCCCTGAGGCTGTATGGAATGGCGGCTTGCGCCGAAGCTTTGCTGGCCGCGCGCAAGCCGCCAAGTCTGACCACTGCGATAAAGCAACTGATCGACGCCGAGACTGTAGAGCGCCGGGTGCGCTCTATCCAGCACCAAATGCGGGCCTCGAAGTTCCCCCACCATAAGGACTTCGCCACTTTCGATTACGGCCTAGCCGCCGTCACCCAAGCGCAAATCGACCCCTTCTGCTCAGGGCAGTTCACCCAGGAGGCCCACAACCTCATTCTGGTGGGCGGAACCGGTACGGGCAAAACCCACATCGCCATTGCTCTGGGGACGCTGTTGATCAATCAGGGAAAGAAGGTCCGTTTCTTCAACGCCGTCGATCTGATCAATGCGCTGATCAAGGAACAGGCCGAAGGCAACGCCGGCAAGATCATCCGGCAACTGACGGCCATGGATTGCGTCATCATCGACGAACTGGGCTATATCCCATTCCCCAAATCCGGCGGTGCGCTCTTGTTCCACCTGATCAGCAAACTCTATGAGAAGACCAGCGTCATCATCACCACCAATCTGGAGTTCGGGGAATGGGTCTCCGTCTTCGGAGATGCAAAAATGACAACCGCGTTGCTGGATCGTGTAACGCATCACTGCGCAATCATCGAAACAGGCAACATGTCTTACCGCTTCGCACAAAGCAAACAGCGACGACAAAAGTAGCCGCCCTGTAAGCAAAGCCCCAGGCTGATCCGCTATATGGAGCCAATCAGCCTGGGGGCTTTCATCGCAAAGGCGGGCAAATCAAAACGGGTCCTGTACAGATTGTTCTGCAAAAGGGGTTTCGTAGCTGGGGCACAAGTCCGGGCCGATGGGGTGGATGAGCTGCCTCCGGCTGGTCCGGGCTCTCGCGATCGAAATCCATGAGGACTGGCTGGATGCCAACCGCTAGCTCAACATGATCCATCTCAAGGAGAGCAAAAGCGAACGCATCCAGAAAGCCGCCTGACGGCGGCTCGGCATGCCTGGCGCTCCGAGCAATCGAAATCTCCGCGCCAGGCATGCCGGTGGCCCTCATCGGCAGCCATGACAAACTTGCAGAACAGTCTGGACACTACTTCAAAAGCTCATTGCCACTTCAAGAACCCCACCTGATCCCCACGTTCCGCCGCCGGCCCGGTTGTCCCGGTGGGCCCACAGGCCCCTCCCACGCGGCTTCGCTCCGCGTAACGCAAAGCGCTACACGAAGCCGCGCGGGGCCCTCCCGTGGACTACCGGGACAACCTCCGTCGAAGCAAGGGGGGGGGTCAATTTTGCACGCCGATAGGGGGTCAGAATTAAATGCTGATTGACAGCCAGGCGGTGCATTCCGTCATCGGCACCTTCTGCGGGCTCTATTCCAACGGGCCGGAGCCCTACCAGGTGACCGGCGGCATCGCCGACGAGATCCTCGCCGACCTCGGTGCCGAGGGCGCGCTGAACCCGATCAGCGGCCGGCGCAACACCCGCATCGTGCAGTATGACGAGGTCGCGCTGGCCCGCTGGGTCGAACGGCGCGTGACCTCGGAAGCGCGGATCACGCCGATCCTGGGCGCCATGGCCCGCGCGGTCGAACGGGACGGGCGCCGCCTCACCGCCTTGCACCTGGCCACCCGGCACGGCGATCTCAGGGTCGCGGCGGAAGGCTTCGTCGACGCCTCGGGCGATGCGGTCGCAACCTGGCTCGCCGGCCTCGAATGCCGCGAGCCGGTGGCACCCGTGCACGGAACCCAGGTCTTCGTCCTGGAGGGGATCGACGAGGCGCGCGCGCCGCACCGCGACGAGATCGAGGCCCGCCTGAAGGAGACGGCCTCGGCGCACGGGCTGGTCCGGCTCGACGGTTTCGTCTTCGTGGTGCCCGGGACCGGCCGGGCGCTGGTCAATATGACCCATGTGAAGACGCCGCTGGACCCGGTCGGCGCGACGGCGGCGGCCCTTGCGGGCCGGGCCCAGGCCGACCGCGTGCTGGACTTCCTCCGGCAGGAGTTTCCCGCCGCCTTCGCCGCGGCGCGGGTGCGGATCTACGGCCAGCTCGGCATTCGCCAGACCCGCTGGATCGTCGGTGGCCATCAGCTCGGCGTCGAGGAGGTCCGCGCCGGCGCCCGCTTCGACGATGCGGTACTGCGGTGTTCCTGGCCGATCGAGCTGCACCACGACGAAACGGAAGCCTATTGGGAGGTCTTCGGCGACGACCATTTACACCAGGTGCCGCTGCGCAGCCTGTTGCCGCCGGAGGCGGACAATCTCGTCGCCGCCGGTCGCGTCGTCGACGGCGACGTCGCCGCGCTTTCCAGCGTCCGCGTCATGGGCCCCTGTATCGCCATGGGCGCGGCCGCCGCGCATACCCTCGATCTCGCCGGCGCGGGCTCGGTGCACCAGATCGACATCGCCCGCCTGCAGGACCGCCTGGCGGATAATCTCGTGCGCCAGGGTTAGAAGAAGACCCGCTCCGCGAACCAGTAGACGCCCAGCAGAAGGATGGGGAGGGAGAGGGCGCGGACCAGCCGCGGCGAGCGGCCAGGGCTTTCACCGCCCGGTGTCATCGCCCGATCCAGCGCCAGCAGAATCGGGAAGAGCACGGCGACGATGATCAGCTGGCCCGCCTCGACGCCGAGGTTAAAGCCGGCCAGCGCCAGGACCAGCTGATCTGCCGGCAGCTCGAAACCGGCGAGCACGCTGGCGAAGCCGAAGCCATGTAGCAGGCCGAGCGGGAAGGCGGTTCGCCAGCGGTTCGCCCCGTTCGTCGAGAAGAAATTCTCCGCCGCCGCCCAGACGATGGTGAGCGCGATGAGCGGCTCGACCCATTCGGCGGGCAACTGCACCAGGTCGAGGGCGGCGAGGCTGAGGGTGATCGAATGGGCCGCCGTGAATGCCGTGACGATGCCGACGAAGGGCCAGAAACGGCGCGCCCAGAGCAGCAGCGCCAGCAGGAAGGCGATGTGGTCGAAACCGATGGCGATATGCTCGATGCCGGAGACGAGATGGCGGGCGAGCGTGCGGTACCAGGCGGCCGGCGTGTCGAGGGTGGCGACCGCCCGGCCGGCGGTCAGCAGGTGCTGGTGCGGCTCGCCACCCTCCCGGACCACCAGGGCGAGGTGGCGGGCGTTCGGATCCAGCTCGTGAAACAGCGTCACCCGGTAGTCGAGCCGCGCGCCCGCCGGACAGCGCCAGGTCGCCGTCAGCAGGACGTGATCCTCGATATGGCGTGGCCGGTCCGAGGTGACCTTGCAGGCGGCGCCGTCGCTACCGGCGAGGCCCGCCTTGGCCAGCAGGTAGTCGCGCGCCCTGTCCGCCTCGGCGACGATGTCGCCATCCGTGGTTTCCCCATCGGCCGCGAGCGGGATACGAAGCGCCGCCTCCAGGTCCTTGCGATGGACGTCGACGACCTGGCGGATCCCGACCTCGGAGACGTCGAGCCGCGAGGTCGAGAGATTGGCGACATGCGCGCTCGCCCCGCCCGCGCCCAGCAGGAACAGGAGGAGCAGGGCGAGCGGCCAGAGGCCCGGTCGGGGCGGCCTATTCCGCCGCAACGGTCAGCGGCCCACCCCCGCCGATCTCGACGCCGGTGTCGTAGTCCTGCAGGCGCGGCAGGACCTTCTCGGCGAACAGCTGCATGTTCGCCTTCGCCACGTCGTGCGGCATGCCGCCATAGCTGAAGATGCCGATCATGCCGGCGGCGTCGACCCGGTTCACATACTCGATCAGCCGCTCGTAGACCCGGTCCGGCGTGCCCCAGACCTGCAGCTCCGACAGAAAGTCGACGAAGGCGTCGATGCCGTGCTTGGCGATATTGTTGGCGAGCGCGCCGTAATACTCATAGCCCGGCACATCGGCCAGGCCGGCGTTGTCGAACTCGTAGTGTTCGAGGGCCGAGCGGGAATAGCCGCGGATATACTTGGCCTGCATCTCGTCGGCGACGCCCTGGTCCTCGTGGCAGCCGATGAAGGTGGCGATGATCGGCTTCGGCGCCTCGACCCCGTTCATCTCGCGGTAGATCTCACGGTAGGCCTCCAGCTCCTGCACCGTTTTCTCCCACGGCTTCTGGGCGATGATCAGGATGCCGATGCCGAGGCGGGCCATGATGCGGGCGGATTCCGGACTGACGGCGGCGGCATAGACCCGGCCCTTGAAGCTCTGGAAGGGGAAGGGGCGGATCTCCTTGCGCGGCTGCTTGTAGAGTTCGCCGTCATACTCGATATAGCCGCGTTCCAGCGCCTCCAGGATCGCCTCGGAATGCTCGACGAAGCGCTGGCGGCTTTCGCCCATCTCCAGGCGGAAGCCGTCGAACTCGACCCGGCCGAGGCCGCGGCCGACACCCAGGATGACCCGTCCGTCGGAGACGTGGTCGAGCACGGAGATCTCCTCCGCGACGCGCACCGGGTCGTGCCAGGGCAGCACGATGACCATGGAGCCGAGCCCGACCCGCGTCGTCCGCCCCGCCATGTAGGTGAGGAACTGGGTCACGCTCGGGCACATGGTGTAGTTGTCGAAGTGGTGCTCCGCCGACCAGACGGAATCGAAGCCCAACGGCTCGGCCAGCTCCGCCATCGAGACCTCGTGGCGGTAAACCTCGCGGTCCGTCATGCCCTCGATCCGGTTCTGGAAAAAGGCGCTCATCCCGACATGCATGGCCTCAGCTCCCCGCGCCGTGCGGCAACCGCACGCTTTCGCCGCTGGCGAGCGACTCGGTGACCGCGTCGGTGAAGTCCATATAGTCGACGCCGGTGGCGAAGTCGGTGTGGCTCACCGCCTCCAGGCCGCGCACGGCGTTGCAGAACTCCTCTTCCACACGCCAGCCGCCCTGGTTCTTCTTGGCGATTTTCACCGGGCTCAGCCCCTTGGCACCGCGCTTACCGTATTCCAGCGCCATCGCCCCACCGTTCGGCTGGGCCAGGCGCAGCGTGCCCTCGGTGCCGAAGATCATCACCTCGCCCGCCATCGGCGCGTGGCCGAGCACGGTGGAGACGCAGAAACGCATCTGCCCGCCCTGGGCCAGCGTCGCGGTGACGTCGACATGGTCGGGAATGGTCATCGCGACCCGGTTCCCGTCCTCGTCCCGCCGGTGCGGGACCACCGCTTGGCCCATCGCGTGCAGGCGGCCGACCGGGCCGACCCAACGCATGATGGCCTCGTACCAGATGCCCATGCTCATGATGTTGTTGCCGCTCAAGACCCGGTCCTGGCGCCAGTGGACGGGCGAGTCGGCGTTGGGAAAGTCGCTGCCCTGCGTGATGCGGGCGTCGAGCGCGACCAGCTCGCCGATCCGGCCGGCGCCGATCATCTCGCGGATCGTCGCGTCGAAGGCCAGCGTGTGGGGGGCCGGCACGATCTGCGCCACCAGGCCCGGATGGCGCCAATGGGCGTCCAGCATCTCCCGCGCCTCGTCCCCGTCGCGGGCCATGCGGGCCTCGCACAGCACGTGCTTGCCGTGCTCCAGCGCCGCGACGGTCATGGGCGCGTGCATATAGGGCCAGGTGCCGATGCAGACGGCATCGACCGTCTCGTCCTCCAGCACCGCCATCCAATCCTCCGCGACGCCCGCGATCCCGAATTCCTCGGCGACGCGGGCGGCGGAGGCGGGCGTGCGGTTGGCGACGGTCACCAGCTCCACCCCCTTCTGGGTCTGAAAGCCCGGAATATGGCGCGAGCGCGTGTTGCCGCCGGCGCCGATCAGACCGATGCGGATTGTGTCCTGGCTCATGGTGCGCGTTTCGGAAAGTCCCGGACACCGATTACGGAAAGTCCTGGCCAGAGATTTCAGTAAGTCGCGGCCAGTGATTCCGGAAAGTCCCGGACAGCATCACGGGGCGATCTGAGTTCAGCTTTCGGGTGCGCCGTCTCGGCGTCTACCTCTTGGCTTTTGCCGGGAGGGGACATGCCCAGACGGAAGCAGACGAGACGAACGACGGTGAGAGATGCACGAACGATCCTGCGGCTGACGCATGACCAAGGCCTCTCGGCGCGAGAGGTGGCGGAACGGCTGAAGGTCTCCAAGACGACAGTGTCGACCTATTTGCTGCGGGCCCGCGAGGTCGGCCTTACCGCCTGGCCGCTGCCGGCGGAATACGAGGACGACGCGGTCCTGCAAGAGACGCTGTTCCGCCGCATGGGCCGGCCCCCGCGCGACAGGTGCGAGCCGCACTGGCCGACGGTCGCGGCCGAGCTGAAGCGCAAGGGGGTGACGCTGACCCTGCTCTGGCAGGAATACCGCGCCTCACATCCCGATGGCTACGGCTACACCTGGTTCTGCGAAGCCTTCACGGCGTTCAAGCGGCGCACCGGCGCCACCTGGCGCAACCGCCACGAGGCCGGTGCGGTCATGCAGACCGATTATGCCGGCCAGACGGTGGACATCGTCGACCCCGAGACCGGCGAGGTGCACGACGCGCAGATCTTCGTCGCCGTGCTGGGCGCTTCCTCGCTCACCTTCGCCACCGCCAGCCTGACCCAGCGCCTGCCCGACTGGGTCGCCGGACAATGCCGGGCGCTCGCCTACTTCGGCGGCGTGCCCAAGAGCATCGTCTGCGATAACCTCAAGGCCGGCGTCGCCAAGCCGCTCTGGTTCGAGCCGACCCTCAACCCGACCTTCGCCGCGCTCGCCGAGCACTACGACACCACCGTCCTGCCGACCCGGGTCCGCAAGCCGCGCGACAAGGCCAAGGTCGAAGTCGCCGTCCAGGTCGTCGAGCGCTGGATCCTGGCAAGACTGCGCAATACGCGCTTCTTCTCCCTCGACCAGCTCAACCGGGCGATCCGCGACCTCCTCGAGGAGCTCAACGAGCGGCCCATGCGCAACCTTGGAAAGAGCCGGCGCCAGATGTTCGAGGCCATCGAGCGCGAGGCCCTGGCACCCCTGCCGACGACGCCCTTCGAATATGCCGAATGGAAGACCGCCAAGGTCCATTCCGACTATCACGTCGACGTCGAGCGCAGCTTCTACTCCGTGCCGCACGGCCTGATCGGCCGCAAGGTCCAAGTCCGGCTCACTCACCGCACGGTCGAGATCTTCCACAACCACAAGCGCGTCGCCAGCCATCTCCGCCGCTCACCGCATGGCGGCCATGCCACGATCCCGGCCCACATGCCCAAGGCGCACCAGCGCTATGCCGAGCGAACGCCACAAAGCCTGATCGACCAGGCCAGCCGCATCGGCCCCAACGCCGCCCTCCTGGTCGAGCGGATGATCCGCGATCGGCCCCATCCCGAGCAAGGCTATCGCAGCGCCATGGGCGTCTTGTCGCTCGCCCGCCGATACGAACCGGAACGCGTCGAGGCCGCCTGCGCACGCGCGCTCACCATCAACACGACCAGCTACTCATCGCTCGCCGCCATCCTCAAGTCCGGCCTCGATCGCACACGCCCCGAGCGCGAACCGCTTCTGCCGCTGCCGCCACACACCAACATCCGCGGCCCCGGCTACTACCGATAACCAGGAGAAGACACCTCATGCTGACACACCCGACCCTCGACCAGATGCAGGCCCTCGGCTTCAAGGGCATGGCAGAGGCTTACCGCGACATGGCCGAGCGAGGCCAATCATCGGAATTGAACCGCGAGGACTGGCTCGCCCTCATGCTCGACCGCGAGGCCGCCACCCGCGCCGACAAGCGCCTCGCCAACCGCCTCAGACAGGCCAGGCTACGCTTCCCCGAGGCCTGCATCGAGGACATCGACTTCGCCGCCGAACGAGGCCTCGACCGCCGCGCCGTCCTCTCTCTCGCCCAGGGCGTCTGGCTCAAGGCACACGAGAACCTCATCGTCACCGGCCAGACCGGAACCGGCAAGACATGGCTCGCCTGTGCCATCGCCCATCAGGCCGCCAGGCTCGATCATTCCGTCCTCTACGTCCGCATGCCCAGGCTCTTCGAGGACCTCGCCATGGCCCGCCTCGACGGCCGGCTGCCCCGCCTGATCGACCGCCTCGCCCGGGTCCAGCTGCTCGTCCTCGACGACTGGGGAACCCATGGCCTGACCGACCGCCAGCGCCTCGATCTCCTGGAAATCTGCGAGGAACGATACCACCGACGCTCAACCCTCATCACCGCGCAGATCCCCGTGACCGCCTGGCACGACCTGATCGGCGAGGCCACCATCGCCGACGCCATCCTCGACCGCGTCATCCACAACGCCCACCGCATCGGCTTGAAAGGCGACAGCATGCGAAAGAAGAAATCGACGACCGACTTGACCCAGCCAACCACAACGGAAAACAATCCCGACTGACGGCAACAAGGCACCCGAAGCCAAACTCCCGGAACCGGCCGGGACTTTATGAAATCGGTGGCCAGGACTTACTGAAACCGCCGTCCGGAACTACCGAAATCCGCACTCATGGGCTGGGCCCTCCCTTCGATGTCGCGTTGCGGTCCCCTTGCTTGGCATGTCGCGCGCCCGCAAGCAACTGGCCCGTCTTTTCGAACCCGTGTTAGATTTGACCCGATCATCGTCGACGCAGGGAAGCGCGCCATGACCTATCACCGCATCGAGGTCACCCCCATCGCCGGCGCCCTCGGCGCCGAGATCGCCGGCGTCGACCTGTCGGCTCCGCTGGACAATTCGACCGCCGAGGAAATCCACCGGGCCTTTCTCGCCCACCATGTCGTCGTCTTCCGCGACCAGACCCTGACGCCCACCCAGCAGGTCGCCTTCGGCCGGCAGTTCGGCACGCCCAACGAATATCCCTTCGTCGAGGGGTTGGCGGAGGCGCCGGAGGTGATCGAGATCCTGAAGGCGGAGGGCGACACCCGCAATTTCGGCGGCCTCTGGCATTCCGATACCAGCTACCTGCCGCGCCCCCCGCTCGGCACCCTGCTCTATGCCCGCGAGGTGCCGGCGGCGGGCGGCGACACGCTGTTCGCCAACGCCCGCCTCGCCTACGAAACGCTGTCCGCCGGTATGCAGGCGCTACTCGCCGGCCTCCGCGGCGTCAATAGCGCGGCCTTGCGCTATGCCGGCGGCCGGCGCGACGCGGCGGCGGGCAACAGCGAGATGAAGGCCAAGGGGGTGGAACGGGCCGACGCGCTGGAGGCGATCCACCCGATCGTCCGCACCCATCCGGAGACGGGACAGAAATCGCTCTATCTGAACGGCGCCCACACGATGCGCTTCGAGGGCATGACGGAGGCCGAGAGCAAGCCGCTGATCGACTATCTCTGCGCCCACATCGCGCGGCCGGAATTCACCTGCCGGGTCCGCTGGGCGGCCGATACTTTGGTCGTCTGGGACAACCGCGCGACCCACCACTACGCCCTCAACGACTACCACGGCCACCGCCGCCGCATGCACCGTCTGACCATCGAGGGCGACGTTCCGAGATAACCTCACGCCAGATGGGCGCCGAATTCTTCGATGACGGTGCCGTAGACCTCGCGCTTGAAGGGGGCGCTGGCGGCGAGCAGTTCGGTGGCGGTCATCCAGCGCCATTGGTCGAATTCCGGTTCATCGACCTCGAGGACGCGGAGGTCGGCGTCGGTGCCGAGGAAGCGCAGGCAGAACCATTTTTGCGTCTGGCCGCGGAAACGGCCGTGCCAGACCTGGTCGGCGATCGGCTCGGGCAAGTCGTAGGGATGCCAGTCGCGGCTGACGGCGAGGATCTCGGCCCTTTCCGTGCCCGTCTCTTCCAACAGTTCGCGCCGGGCCGCGGCCTCCGGGGTTTCGCCCTCGTCGATGCCGCCTTGCGGCATTTGCCAGGCCTCGGCCACCTGGTCGATGCGCTGGCCGGCGAAGATCAGGCCGGCCGGATTGACCAGCATCAGGCCGACGCAGGGGCGGTAGGGGCGGTCCAGATAGGGCTGCATGGGGTGGGGCTACTCCTTGCGGGCGGCGCGGTGAACCGCGCTCAACGGGGCGAGCGCGATGCCGCGGGTCGCCAGCCGGTCGACCCACAGGCGCAGCCGGCGAATGGTGAGCGGGAAGGGAAAGCCGATGCCGATCGCGTGGCCGCGGTCCCGCGCCGTCTCCTCCAGCGCCGCGAGCGCCGCGTCGATCGCCTCGCGCTCGACCTTGTCGTCGATGAAATGGTCGTTGGCCAGACGGTCGAGGCCGACCACGCCCGCGAGTTCGTAGCCGAGCGCCTCGCCGCCGCGCCGGCTGTCGAGGAAGATCACCTCCCGCGCGGCGAGCGCCCGCAGCACCGGCGTCAGATGCTCGGCCGAGCGGGCGAAGCGGGCGCCCAGCTGGTTGGTGACGGCGACATAGCCCTGGAAACGGTCGAGAACCCAGTCGAGGCGTTCGATATTGGCCTCGGCCGGCAGGGTGGTCAGCAGGGTGTGCGGGCCCGGGTCGTTCTTCGGATAGCCATAGGGCTCCATCGGCACCTGCAGCACCGTTTCATGGCCCAGCGTGTGGGCCTGGTCGGCCCAGTCCTGCAGGTTGCGGCCATAGGGCGCGAAGGCGAGGGTGACCTCGGCCGGCAGCTGCTGGATCGCCGCCTTGGTATCGGCGCGGGAGAGGCCGAGGCCCCAGATGACGATGGCGACGAGAGGCTGTCCCGCCGGCGCCGTAAAAGCCTGGGCATGGCGCGCCCAGCGCGGTGCGTCCGCCGGCGGCGCAGCGGGCTTCGCCTCCGTCGGTGCGGGTGCGGGTGCAGGGGTGGATGGCGCCGGCGTCGGCGTGTCGATCGGGTCGGCCTGCGTCTCCGCGGTGGCGGCGGGCGGCGTCTCGGTCTCCGGCGGGGCCACCTCGACGACGACGGCGCCGCTGCCGGCGCGCGTCGTCGCCGTGTCGCCGGGTGCCACGTAACTCAGCTGCAACCAGAGCACGAGGCCACCGAAACCAAGACCGAGCAGCAGGATTGCGATCACGAGCGGCGAGGGCGCGCGCCGCCTGGGACGCCCGGGAGTCACCACCTCGGTACGTTTTCTCGACACGCGTTCCCTGCGCCCCGCCTCGGTTCAAAAAGTCCCGTTCCGGCGAGGCCGTGGCGCCCGCCGTCAGTTGCCCGTGCGCTCACCCAGGATGGTGATGCCGCGCAGCAGGTCGAGCGCATAGGCCAGCTGGAAGTCCTGCGGCGTTTCCTTGCCGGCGTTGACCTTGGTCTTGCCGTCGTCCTTCGCACCGTCTTTGCCCGTCGAGTCTTTGCCCGCCCCGTCCTTGCCGGTCGCGTCTTTCGCCGCGCCGGACGACTTCTTCTCGTCGTCCTTGTTCTCGATGCGCCCGCGCAGATCGGCCTCGCTGCGCCGTTTGCGGCCGTCGACGGAGGAGACCTCGGCCTGTTCCACTTCGATGTCCGGCTCGATCCCCTTGGCCTGGATCGAGCGGCCCGACGGCGTGTAGTAGAGCGCCGTGGTCATGCGGATGGCGCCGTGGCCCTGCAGCGGCACGATGGTCTGTACCGAGCCTTTGCCGAAACTCTTGGTGCCGAGCAGGATCGCGCGGCGATGGTCCTGCAACGCGCCGGCGACGATCTCCGAGGCGGAGGCCGAGCCGCCGTTGATCATGACGATCAGCGGCTTGCCGTCGGCCAGGTCGCCCTCGCGCGCGTTGAAGCGCTGCGCGTCCTGGTCGCGCCGGCCCCGGGTCGAGACGATTTCGCCCGCTGGTAGGAACGCGTCGGAGACGGCGACGGCCTGGTCCAGCAGGCCGCCCGGATTGTTGCGCAGGTCGAGGATGTAGCCCTTGGCATCGTCGCCCAGCTCCCCCTTCAGCTTTTCGAAGGCGCGCTTGAGGCCGCGGTTGGTTTGCTCGTTGAAGGAGATGATCCGGACATAGCCGACATCACCCTCGACCCGGTGGCGGACGGAGCGGATGCGGATGATCTCGCGGGTGATGGAGACGTCGAAGGTCTTGTCCTCACCGCTCCTCGCGATGGTGAGATTGATCGCCGAGTTGACCGGCCCGCGCATCTTCTCGACCGCCTGGCCGAGCGTGAGGCCCAGCACCGGCTCGCCATCCAGGTGGGTGACCAGGTCGCCCGACTTGAGGCCGGCGCGGAAGGCCGGCGTGTCGTCGATCGGGGAGGCCACCTTCACCAGGCCGTTCTCCATCGTCACCTCGATGCCGAGGCCGCCGAACTCGCCGCGCGTCTGCACCTGCATGTCGCGATAGTTCTTCGCGTTGAGATAGCTCGAATGGGGGTCGAGCGAACTCAACATGCCGTTGATCGCCGCTTCGATCAGATCGGGATCCTTGACCTCGTCGACATAGTCGGCGCGGATCCGTTCGAACACGTCGCCGAACAGGATGAGCTGGCGATAGGTTTCCGAGTCCTGGGCGCGGGGCTGTACCCCGATCACCAGCAGGCCCGCAACCAGGGCGATACCGAGCAGGCTGTTTCGCATTATCCGCTAACCTTCCCTTTTGCCGCCGCCATCCAGGGCAGCGGATTGATCGGTTTGCCCCCGCGTCTCAGCTCCACGTATAGCGTGGGTGCTGCGCCGTCAATTGGCCCCATCTCTCCGAGCGGCTCACCGGCCAGGACATGCTGCCCGACGATTCCGTAGACCCGCGACATGCCGGAAAGGAGCAGATGATACTCCTCGCCGAGAGAAATGATCAACAACAGTCCGTAATCGCGAAACTCGCCGGCGAACACCACCTTGCCGTCGAAGGGGGCGACGACGGGGGTCTCGGGTGCCGTTTGCAGGCGGATGCCCTTCGAGGGCTGCCCGGCCGCGCCGCCGATGGCACCGAAGCGGCCGACGACGCGGCCCCGCACCGGCAGGGGCAGCTTGCCCCGGCTTTCCGAGAAGCGCACCGGGGAGGGCGGCAGGGCTGCGGCCTGCAGCATCTCCTCGCGGCTCGCCGCTTCCAACCGGGTGGCCTCGTCGGCCAGGCGCGCCGTCTCCAACGCCGCGCGCCGCTTGGTCGCCGCCGCCTCGCGGGCCCGCAGCACGCGTTGCTCGGTGTGGTCCCGGACGACACGGGCGCGGGCCCGTCGTTCGGCCTCCCGCACCGCCTGTCTGCGTTCCAGCCGCAGGTCGCTTCCGACCCGTCGCCGGGCGCGGTCCCGGGCCGCGCCGCGCTCGAGCATGGCCCGGCGATGAAGCGCCGCCTGGCGTTCGCCGGCGGCCCGCCGCGCGGTGTCGTGGCGCCGGCGGGTTTCCGCCCGGCCCAGCTTGTCGACCAAATCGACCAGGCTTTCCGCCTCGCGCGCCAGGCGTGCGACGTCGCGCTGTTCACGTGTGCGCGAGGTGGCCAGGCTTCGCCGCAGGTCGCGGCGCGCGGCGATCAACCCCTCCAACTCCGCACGGCGCGCACCCAGCCGGTCGCGGGCCTCGCTCCGTCGCCGGCGTTCCGCAACCACGGCGTCGCGCAACGCGGCGAGTTCCGCCAGCTCGGCGCGTATACCCCGTGCCTCGCCCTCCAGCCGCTCGACCAGCCGGCTCATCAGCCGGGCGCCGCGATAGGTGTCGATGGGCGAGCCGGCGCTCGCCAGTATGGAAATGGCGCTGCGCCGCGAGAGGCGGCTGAGGCTCGCCAGCGTGATCGAGATCTCCTCCCGCCGGCCGCTGAGCGCCTGTTCCTTGACCGTCATCGCACCCGAGAGCTCGCCCAGCCGTTCCTCCGACTTCTCGATCTCGCCCTGCGCGGCGTCGATCCGCGGCATCAGGCCCAACAGGCGGGCCTGGATGGCCTCCAGCTCCGCGCTCACGCGGCGGGTATGCGCGTCGATCTCGCGGACGTTGGCCCGGTGGCGTGCCAAATCCCCCTCGACGCCACCCAGCGCCCGCCGCGCCTCGCCATCGACACTCTTCGCGGCTTGTGACCCGCCGGAGGCGAACAGGGCCGCACCCAGCACCAAGGCGCCGAGCGCGAGGACGACGCGATGCTCAACCCGCAGCACGGCTCTCCATAACCTCTTCCCGCGGCCCCGGCGCCTGCAGCAACGATTCTCCCGTCATGGCGGCCGGCGCCTTCAACGCCAGCAGCTCCAACAGGGTCGGCGCCACATCGGCGAGCCGGCCGTTGCCGAGCGCCAACGCACCCGGCGGGTTGACCAGCAACAGCGGCACCGGGTTGGTGGTATGGGCGGTGTGGGCCTGACCGCTCGCCGGGTCGGCCATCATTTCGACGTTACCGTGATCGGCGGTCACCAGCATCGTGCCGCCGGCCTCGATCAGCGCCGCCTCCAAGCGGCCGAGGCAGGCGTCCACCGTCTCGACCGCCGCGCGTGCGGCGGCGAGGTCGCCGGTGTGCCCGACCATGTCCGGGTTGGCGTAGTTGACCACGATCAGGTCGAACCCACCCGATCGAATCGCCTCGACCAGCCGGTCGGTCACCTCCGGCGCCGACATTTCCGGCTGCAGGTCATAGGTCGCGACCCGGGGCGAGGGCACCAGGATGCGTTCCTCGCCCTCGAACACCCGCTCGGAACCGCCGTTCAGGAAGAAGGTGACGTGGGCGTATTTCTCCGTCTCGGCGATGCGCAGTTGGCGCAGGCCCGCCCGGCTCACCACTTCGGGCAGGGTGTCTTCGGGCAGCTTCGGCGGGAACAGCGCCTCGAGCCGGGCGTCTAGCGCCTCCGAATAGGACACCATGCCGAGCCGCGCCGCGAACGTGACCCGCCGGCCGACCGGAAAGCCGTCGAAGTCCGGGTCGACCAGGGTGGCGAGGATCTCGCGCGCCCGGTCGGCACGAAAGTTGGCCATGACCAGGCCGTCGCCGTCGGCCATGCCGGCATAATCGGCGATCACCGTCGGGCTCGCGAATTCGTCCGTCTCGCCCCGGTCGTAAGCCGCCCGGATCGCCTCGGCGGCCGTGGCCGCGGCCTCGCCCCGGGCGTCGACCAGCAGGGCCTGCGCGCGCGCGACCCGGTCCCAGCGCTGGTCCCGGTCCATGGCGTAGAAGCGCCCGGTCACCGTCGCGACCCGGCAATCGGCGAGATCGCGGATTGAGGCGAGAAAGGCCTCCATGGCGTCGCCGGCGCTTTTCGGCGGGGTATCGCGGCCGTCGAGGAAGGCGTGGATCCGCACCGGCACACCCATCGCGTCGAGCGCGCCGGCCAGCGCCGCGATATGGTCCTGATGGGCATGCACGCCGCCCGGCGAAAGCAGGCCCATCACATGACAAACACCACCCTTCGCTTTCACCCGGGCGGCGACGTCGGCGAGAGCCGGCATCGCGGACAGCGAGCCGTCGGCGACCGCGGCATCGATCCGCGGCAGGTCCTGCATGACGACGCGACCGGCGCCGAGATTCTGGTGTCCGACCTCGGAATTTCCCATCTGCCCGCGGGGCAGCCCGACGTCGTCGCCCGACGTCTCCAGCAGCGCGCGGGGGCCGGTGGCGGACAGCCGGTCGAACACCGGCGTGTCGGCCTGAAGGATCGCGTTGTTCTCGGCCACGTCGCGATGGCCCCAGCCGTCGAGGATACAGAGGACGACGGGTTTCGGTCTGCTGTCGGTCATGTCATGCCGGCTCGAAATCGGCGCGGGCGCGCCACGAATCGTCTCCGCCCGACGATACCGGGCGCCCGCACCCACGTCACCTCGAATCTGCTCTCCATCCAGGGGAATCGCATTTGGAATTGCCTTGACGTGCGTGTTTGATCTTGAGGTATTGGCGCGAATCGATTCTACCCGGTCTTTTCACGGGTGGAGGTTGCGATGGAAGGCTTTCTGGAGTGCTTTGAGGGTCTCGAGGATCCGCGGACTGGCAATGCCGGGCGTCACGATCTGCTGGAGATCTTGACGATCGCCCTGTGCACGGTCCTCTCGGGCGGTCAGACGGCGGTCGACATGGCGATCTTCGCGCGTGAAAAGGAGGCGTTCCTGCGGGAATTTCTCGTACTCGAACATGGCGTGCCGAGCCACGACACCTTCAGCCGGGTGTTCCGGTTGCTGGATCCGGAGGCGTTCGGCGCCTGCTTCCAGCGCTTCATGGCGCGCTTTTCCGAGACCTGCCAAGGGGTCATTGCGATCGACGGCAAGGTGGTGCGGCGATCCTACGACAAGGCGAGCGGCACGTCGGCGCTGCATATGGTCTCGGCCTGGGGCTGTGATCAGCGGCTGGTGTTGGGGCAAGTCGCCACCGACGCCAAGTCCAACGAGATCACCGCCGTGCCGAAGCTGTTGAAACTATTGAGCCTCGAGGGGACGATCGTGACCGTGGACGCCCTCAATTGCCAGCGCGCCATCGCCAGCCAGATTATCGAGCAGGGGGGTGACTACGCCCTGGCGTTGAAGGGCAATCAAGGCACGCTGCATGACGACGTGAGAACCTTCCTCGACGATCCGAAAGCCGAAGCGACCACCACCGACACCACGGTCGATGGCGATCATGGCCGCATCGAGACCCGTGCCGCTCTCGTCTCCAGCCACGTCGAGTGGCTGCAAGAGCGCCATCATTGGCCGGGCCTGAAGGCGGTCGCCAAAGTCACCCGGACCCGCGAGTGCGCGGAGAAGACGTCGAGCGAAACCGCCTACTACCTGCTCAGCCAGCCGCTCGACGCCGAGCGCTTCAATCCCGTTGCCCGGGCGCACTGGGGGGTCGAAAACCGCCTGCACTGGTGCCTCGATGTCCAAATGAACGAAGACCAAGACAGAACCCGCAAGGACAATGGACCGCACAATCTCGCCGTCCTGCGCCACATGGCGCTCAATGTCATGCGAAAGGATCCACGAAAAGACTCGCTGCGCGCCAAGTTCAAAATCGCCGCTTGGAACAACGACTATCTCCTGTCACTCCTCGGCAAATTCTGAAATGCGATTGCCCTGGCTCTCCATCGGGCCGCGTCGGTGCGCGGCGCCGCGGCCATGACGCGATCGATAGCGGCGAACAGCAGACGGGGATCGATCGGCTTGCAGACGTAGTCGGTCATCCCTGCCGCCAGATAGCTCTCCCGGTCGCCGCGCATCGCGTTGGCGGTTAGCGCGATGATCGGAACCCCCGCCCCCCAGGGCGACAAGGCGCGGATCTTCCGGGTCGCCTCCATCCCGTCCATCTCGGGCATCTGGATATCCATCAGGATCAGATCGAAACGGGCTCGCGATACCGCCGCCAGCGCCGCGGCGCCGGTTTCGACCAACTCGATCCGGCAGCCCGTTTTCGCCAGCATGGCCCGCAAGACCGTCTGGTTGACCCGGTTGTCCTCGGCCACGAGGACGCGAAGCGGTGCGGCGCGATCCCGGGGCCCGCTATCGGCCCCGCGCGCGTTCGCCGGCACGTCGTCGCCGTCGGGCTCGATCTCGCCCCGGCGGCAACGCAGGGTGAACCAGAACGTCGAGCCTCGGCCCGGCGCGCTGTCGACGCCGATGCCGCCGCCCATGAGGTCGACCAGCTGGCGGCAGATCGCCAGCCCCAGGCCGGTACCACCGTATCGACGCGTCGTCGCACCGTCGGCCTGGGTGAAGGCCGAAAAAACCCTCGATTGCGTCTCCGGCGTCATGCCGATACCGCTGTCCGTGACGCTGAAGCGCAACGCGACATCGCCGCCGGTGCAAATCCGCTGCGACACAGCGAGGGTGACGCCGCCCGTCTCGGTAAACTTGGCCGCATTGCCGATCAAGTTCATCAGGACCTGCCTGACGCGGGTCGGATCTCCCTCCAGCGCCGCGACCAGGTCCACCGGCGTCTCCACGGTGAAGCTCAGATCCTTGGCGTGCAGTTGCGGCGTCCAGAATGCCGCGAGTGAGTCCAGCAGGTCGGCGAGGGAAAAGTCCAGCTGCTCGAGGTCCAGGCGGCCGGCCTCGATCTTCGAGAGGTCGAGAATATCGTTCAGGAGCGTCAGCAGCGTTTCGCCCGAATGCTCGATCGTCGTGATCTGTTCGCGCTGCTCGGCGGAAAGCGCCGCGTCCAGCAGGACCCGGGCCATGCCCAGAATACCGTTCATCGGCGTGCGGATCTCGTGGCTCATGGTCGCGAGGAATTCGGACTTGGCCCGACTTGCGGCCTCGGCCGCCTCCTTGGCGCCCAGCAGGGCCTCCTCCATCTCCTTGCGGGCGGTTATGTCGACGACCACGCCGCCGAGGCCGGTGATCTCTCCCTCGCCGTCGCGCAACGGGAATTTCACGGCGAGCATCGTGCGCGGCTTGTCGTCGACGACGACGTCGACCTCGCCCTGCGTGACCTTGCCCGACGCCACGACCTCGCGATCCTGCGCAGCGATTACGTCGGCGACCTCGGGCGGGAAGAGATCGTGCGGCGACTTGCCGGTGATGTCGGTGATGCCCGGCGGGCAGCGCTTCATGAACTCGCGGCTCACCACGATGTAGCGGCCGTCCAGGTCCTTCAAGCCGATCTCGGCCGGGGCGTGGTCCAGGATCGCCTTCAGGTTCGCTTCACTCTGCGCCAATTGCCGGCGCAAGTCGCGATTGATCCCCAGCAGCTCCGCTTCCCGCCGCCCGGTGGCGCGGCCGGCCGCAGGAACGACGGGGTCTGCGCCTGCCTTGTCCTCCTCGCCTACACGCCCTGACGACATTGTGATGTCCATTGGATCACTCGAGACGACCATTGTTCCAGGAACTCGTGCCGATATGGTTAATCCGTCCGGCGGGCGGATCAAGACCTGCCGATCAGCTCGGCCAGTCGGGCGCGGCAGGCAGCGTGATCGGGCGCGAAATGTCGGTCGATCCACCAGTCCTCCACGGCGTGCAACAGGCGCCCGATTTCCGGCCCCCCCTCGACGCCGAGGTTCCGCGCATCGCGCCCGGTGAGCGGGAAGGGCGGCGGCGGGTCGTCCAATGCGATGCCGAGCGCCCGGCCGGCGCCGGCGAGGCGCGCGAGGTCGGCCGCGCGCCCGGCGCCGAGGCGATGGGCGAGGCGGCGGATCTCGTGCCGCCCGGCGCGCGCGCCGATCCGGTTCCCGGGCGTTACGAGGTCGAGCAAGCGATCACGCTCGCGGTTCGAGAAGCGCAGACGCGCGTGCAAGCGCTGCACCGCCTCCGGGTCCTGCTTGTCGAGCAAGGCCGCGAGCCGCAACACCGGGTCCGCCGGCACGGCTTCGTGCCGGCGCAGGCGGGCGAGGGCGGCGAAGTCCAGCGGACCCGGCACGACCTCCACCATCAGGCCGAGGCGGATCATGGTGCGGAGCGTGCGGGCCGGTCGCGGCGCCGCAAGCAGTTTCAAGAGCTCGATCCGGATCCGCTCCCCCGACAGGCGATGCAAGGTGCCGGCGGCCCGCGCGCAGGCCGCCCGCGCGGCCGGATCGGCCCGGCCGCGACCGTAACGGGCGTGAAAGCGAAAGTAGCGCAGGACCCGCAGGCGGTCCTCTTCGATGCGCGCGTCGGCGTCACCGACGAAGCGGACCCGGCCATGGGCCAGGTCCTCGATCCCGTCGAACCAGTCGTATACCCGCCCCGCCGCGTCGGCATAGAGGGCGTTCATGGTGAAGTCGCGCCGCGCCGCGTCGCCGCGCCAGTCGTCGGTATAGGCGACCGTGGCATGTCGCCCATCGGTCTCGACATCGAGGCGGAGCGTCGTCACCTCGAAGGGCTGGTGCCGGCAGACCGCCGTCACCGTGCCGTGCTTCAGGCCGGTCGGGACCACCTTGATGCCGGCCGCCTCCAGCCGTCGCACGTTGCCCTCCGGCTGGCCCGTCGTGGCGATGTCGATGTCGGCGACCGGCCGGCCGGCGAGCGTGTCGCGCACGCAACCGCCGACGAAGCGAGCGACCGCGCCATCCGCCTCCAGGGCGGTGAGCACGGCATGGGTCGCCGGCGCGGTCATCCAGGCGGGCGGAGCGATCCGCTCGGTTCTGGGGCCGGCCATGGTCCGGCTACTCGAACCGGCCGGGGACGATCTCCCCCTCTTCGTTGGTATAGGCCGGGACGTAGGTACTGCCGGGCGCCCCGCTCTCGAAGGCGCCGAGCCCGAACAGCGCCAACGCCGAGAGCGCGATACCACCGAGCAGCAAGCCGAGGATCGGCGCATCGCTCCACACCCGTCCTTCCGCCGCCGCCCGGCCGCGCGCCTTCATATAGGCGAACCACAAAACGAACGGCAGCGCCAGGAGCAGCAGATGCAACAAAATCCGAGCCATCGCAATGCCCCTTCAGAGCAGATCGTGGGCGCGGCGATAGAGATTCATCAACATCCCCGCCGTTGCGCCCCAGATGTAAAAGCCGTTGTAGGGCATGGCGAAATACCGCCGGGTCCGCCCATTGTGTTCGCGCTGGTGGCGCTGGTGGTTGGTCGGATCGAAAATGAAGGAGAGCGGCACCTCGAAGGACTCCGCCACCTCGTAGGCGTCCAGTTTCAAGGTGAAACCCGGCCGCACGAAGCCGACCACCGGCGTAATGTGGAAACCGGTCCCGGTCTCGTAGCCGTCGAGATAGCCGGCGATTTCGACATGGTCGCGGCGCAGGCCGATCTCCTCTTCCGTCTCGCGCAGCGCGGTGTCGATCGGTCCGCGGTCGTGGTCCTCGACCCGCCCGCCGGGAAAACTCACCTGACCGGCATGGGTCCGCAGGTGTTCGGTGCGCTGGGTCAGCAGCACCGTGAGGCCGTCGCCATGCTCGACCAGGGGCACCAGCACGGCGGCGGGACGCAGCACGCTGTCGGGATCGCGCCAATCGTTGATTTCGGCATCGAGATCGCTGTCACCCGCGCCGGCCTCCAGGCCGGGCGCGTGGGCGAGAATGCGGCTTTCGATGCGTCGCCGGGTCGTCGTGTCATTCGGCACGGAACTACGCGTCCTCCAGCTCGGACATGGGGGCGAGGGGAAAGAACGCGCCGGCGCTCCATACCCCGAGATGGGGCTCGCCGGCCACCTCGGCCTCGACGCCGAGCTCGACCAGATCATAGAACACCGCCCGGGCGATGAGAGCCTCGAGCCCGCCGCGAACATGAACATAGGGCGAGGGCGTGTCATCCTCGGGGCCCGCGCGTTCCACCCGGATCGGGTGCGCCGGCCCGGCCATCACCTCGTCGCCGACGTTGGTGCGAAAGACCAGCACCTGTTCGGCCCCCGCGCCATGCGCCGTCATCTCCACGGCGAGAAACGGCGCGTCCTCGACCTCGATTCTCAGCTTTTCGACCGGTGTCACGAGATAGTGAGCGCCGTCCCCGTCGCGCCGCAGAATGGTGGAAAACAGCCGGACCATGCGGTCGCGGCGGATCGGCCGGCCCTCGTGGTACCAGGTCCCGTCGCGGGCGATCCGCATCTCGCTTTCGCCACAATTGTCGGGATTCCATAGGTGCACCGGCGGCAGACCGCCGCTTTCGATCCGGGCCGCGATGGCCTCGGGATCCGGCGTGGGAGAATTCTGCGACATGGCGTTCACAAATGCGTCCCTGGGACTGATGAATTCTGGCCACCGACGGCGCGAGGCGTTACCTTCACCGGGCGCTCGCCTCGCGCGTCCCTTGGAATATAGACGATAATTGTGCCCATGCAGCCCACACCCCCCACGAACGAAGATCTCTCGGCGGAAATCGCCGCCGTCGGCACCCGTCTCGCCGAAGTTCGCCGCGCCATCGGGCAGGTGATTTTCGGCCAGGAAGAGGTCGTCGAACAGACCCTGATCACCATCCTCGCCGGCGGGCACGCGCTGTTGATCGGCGTTCCCGGTCTGGCCAAGACCCGCCTGGTCGAAACCCTGGGCGTGGTCCTGGGACTGGATGAAAAGCGCGTGCAGTTCACGCCCGACCTGATGCCGGCCGATATCCTCGGCTCCGAGGTGTTGGAGGAAAGCGATACCGGCCAGCGCGCCTTTCGCTTCATCGAGGGGCCGGTGTTCTGCCAGCTGCTGATGGCGGACGAGATCAACCGCGCCAGCCCGCGCACCCAGTCGGCCCTGCTGCAGGCGATGCAGGAGCACGAGATCTCCATCGCCGGCGCCCGTCACGCCCTGCCGGAGCCGTTCCACGTGGTGGCGACGCAGAACCCGTTGGAGCAGGAGGGCACCTATCCCCTGCCGGAAGCGCAGCTCGACCGGTTCCTGATGCAGATCGACGTCGACTACCCGGATCTGGAGGCGGAGCGGCGCATGCTGATCGAGACCACCGGCGTCGCCGAGGCGACGGTCGAGGTGGTCTTGAGCGCGGACGAGCTGATGGCGGCGCAGCGCCTGGTGCGCCGGATCCCCGTCGGCGAAAGCGTCGTGGAGGCGATTTTGAGCCTGGTCCGCTCCGGTCGGCCCGATGCCGGCGCCGACGCGGAGACCGGCCAGCACCTGGCCTGGGGCCCGGGGCCGCGCGCCAGCCAGGCGCTCATGCTGGCGGTTCGCGCCCGCGCCCTGCTCGACGGTCGCTTCGCGCCCTCGATCGATGATGTGGTGGCGCTGGCGCCGCCGGTCTTGCGCCATCGCATGGCGCTCAGCTTCGTGGCCCGGGCCGAAGGCGTCCGTCTTTCCGACGTGGTCGCGCGCCTCGCCGCACCGCACGGCTGAGGCCGGCCGGTGGCGGACACCGCCGAAGCCGGGGGCGGCGGCCTGCGCCAGCGGGCCGAGCAACTCGCCCAGCCCCTGCCGCCGCTGCTCGTCGCCGCACACCGAATCGCCAATACCGTCGCCCAGGGCGTGCACGGGCGCCGCCGGGTCGGCGCGGGCGAGAGTTTCTGGCAGTTCCGCCGCTACCAAGCGGGCGATTCGGCGCCGCAGATCGACTGGCGCCAGTCGGCCAAGAGCCAGAAGGTCTTCGTCCGCGAGAACGAATGGGAGGCGGCGCAGAGCGTTTGGCTCTGGCGTGATTCCTCGCCCTCGATGGACTATCGCTCGGACGGCGGGCCCAGCAGCAAGCGGGAGCGGGCGGACCTGCTGCTGCTGGCGCTGGCCGCACTGCTGGTTCGCGGCGGCGAGCGGGTCGCCCTGCTCGGCACCGGGGCCCGGCCGCGCACCGGGCGCGCGGCGCTCTCCCGGCTCGCCGCGGCCGTGTTGGCCGGCGACGGGCGCGGCATCGGCGGCGGCGACAGCCTGCCGGCGCGCGAACCCTTGCCCGGGCACGCGCAGCTGGTGGTGATCGGCGACCTGCTCTCGCCGCTCGACGAGCTCGAGGGTCTGATCAAGAGCTATGCGGCGGCGGGCGTCTTCGGCCACCTGCTGCAGGTGATCGACCCGGCGGAGGAGGATCTGCCGTTCCACGGCCGGGTGCGCTTCGAGGGGCCGGAGGCCGAGGGCGGCCTCACCGTCGGGCGGGTCGAGTCGCTGCGCGACGATTACCTGGCCCTGCTCGAGGACCGGCGGCACCGGCTTACCACGCTCGCCCATCGGATCGGCTGGACCATCACCCAGCACCGCACCGACCGGCCGCCGGAACTGGCGCTGCTGGCTCTGCACCAGGCGATTTCCGGGGCTTTCGGCCGGGTGACGTCATGACGCTCGGCCCGCTCGCCTTCCTCAATCCCTGGATGCTGCTGGCCTTGCTGGCGTTGCCGGCGATCTTCTGGCTGCTGCGCGTCACGCCGCCGAGCCCGCGCTTCGAAACCTTCCCCCCGGTCCGCCTGCTGATGAACCTCACCGCGACCGAGGAGACGCCGGCGGCGACGCCGCTGTGGCTGCTGTTGTTGCGCCTGGCGCTGGCGGCCCTGGTGATCCTGGCGCTGGCGCATCCGACCCTCGATCCCGAGGCGGATTTCACGGGCGAGGGGCCGCTGCTGATCGTCGTCGACGACGGCTGGGCCGCGGCCGACGACTGGGAGGGCCGCCTGGCCGCCATGGACGAGCTGCTGGTCCGGGCCGGACGCGCCGCCAAGCCGGTGATGATCCTGCCCACCGCGCCGATCGCCCGGGACGGCGAGGCCGGGCCGCCGGACCAGACCAGCGCGGCGGAAGCCCGCACCCGCCTGCGCGCCTTCGAGCCCAAGCCCTGGGACGTCGACCGGGCCCAGGCGCTCGCCCGGTTGAGCACGCTGACGCCGGAGGAGCCGCTCGACGTGGTCTGGCTCTCGGACGGGGTCGACGACGGGGCGGGGAAGCGCCTCGGTGAGCGGTTGGCGGCGCTCGGCAGCCTGCAGGTCATGGCCGCCGACGAGGTCGGGGCCAAGGCGCTCGGCCGGCCGGACGCAGTCGCCGGCGGCGTGACGCTGAAGCTGCGGCGGGTCGCGACGGATCGGCCGGCGCAGGCCCGGGTCCTGGCGCTCGGCGAGGGGGGACGGATCCTAAGCGCGGGCGAGGCCGCCTTCGCGGCAGGCGCGGAAGCGGCGGAGGTGAACCTGCGTCTGCCGACGGAGATCCGCAACCGGGTCGACCGGCTGGTGGTGGAGGGCGAGGATTCGGCCGCCGCCGTGCTGCTGCTCGACGAACGCTGGCGTCGCCGTCCGATCGGCATCGATTCGGGCGCGGCCTCGGCGGAACGGGCGCAGCCGCTGCTGTCGAACAGCTATTACCTCGGCCGGGCCATGGCGCCGTTCGCCGAGATCGAGGAGGCGCCCCTGGCGGACCTGCTGGCCAGACCGCTGGCGATGATCGTGCTGGCGGACGTCGGCAGCCTGAAAGGCGGGGACGGCGAGACGGTCGCCGCCTGGGTCGCCAAGGGCGGCATGCTGGTGCGCTTCGCCGGGCCCCGGTTGGCGCAGAACGCCGACGAGCTGCTGCCGGTACGCCTGCGCGGCGGCGGGCGCACGCTCGGCGGCGCGCTCACCTGGACCAAACCGGCCCGGCTCGCCGCCTTCGACGATTCCAGCCCCTTCCACGGCCTGCTCGTGCCGGACGACGTCCGCGTCGACCGCCAGGTCCTGGCGGAGCCGTCGCTCGAGCTCGACGCCAAGACCTGGGCGCGCCTGGCCGACGGCACGCCGCTCGTCACGGCCGAGCGGCGCGGCGAGGGCTGGCTGGTGCTGTTCCACACCACCGCCAATACCAACTGGTCCAACCTGCCGATCTCCGGCCTCTTCGTCGACATGATGCGCCGCCTGCTGGCGCTCAGCCGCGGTGTCGCGGGCGAGGCCGGCGACCGGCTGTTGCCGCCGCTCGCCAGCCTCGACGGCCTCGGCCGGTTGGAAGGACCGGCGCGTGCCGCTGTGGCGATCCCGGCCAACGAAATCGACAAGACCGCCGCGGGTCCGCGCCATCCGCCCGGCTACTACGGCACCGAGGAAAGCCGCCGCGCCCTCAACCTCGCGCGCGGCGGCGAGCCTCTCGTCGCCGTGCCGCCGGCGCCCGATGGGGCCCGTGTCACCGCCTTCACCCGGGCGGACGAGACGGATCTGAAACCCTGGCTGCTGCTGGCCGCCCTCGCCCTCGGGCTGATCGACGTGATCGCCGCGCTGGCCTTGCGCGGCGCGTTGCCGCGCGCCCTCGGCGCCAGAAGCGCCGCCGGCCTTCTGCTGGCCGGGCTGCTCGGCCTCGGCGCCATGGCGCCGGGAACGGCGCGGGCGCAAGTGAACGCGGAGGCGGACCGGCGCGCCCTGCACGCCACCGCCGAGACGCGCATCGCCCATGTGCTGACCGGCGACGAGGAAATCGACTCGCTCGCCCACGCCGGTCTCGTCGGTCTTTCCCAGATCCTGCGCCAGCGCACGTCGATCGAGGCGGACACGCCGCTTTCGGTCGATATCGAGAAGGACGAACTGGCCTTCTTCTCCCTGCTCTACTGGCCGATCTCAGCCACGCAGAAGCCGATCTCGGACGAAGCGGCGCGGCGCCTGAACGTCTTCATGAAGACCGGCGGCACGATCCTGTTCGATACCCGCGACGCGCAGATGGCGCTGCCCGCCCTCGGCCGGCGGGGGAGCGGGGCGGGCGGGCCGTTGCGCCGTCTGCTGCGCCGCCTCGACGTGCCGCCCCTGGTGCCTGTGCCGGACGAGCATGTGCTGACCAAGGCCTTTTATCTGATGCAAAGTTTCCCCGGCCGCTATGCCGGGCGCCGCCTCTGGGTCGAGCTGCCGCCGGGCGGGGTCAACGACGGCGTCGCCTCGGTCATCATCGGCGGCAACGACTGGGCCGCCGCCTGGGCGGTCGACGACCAGGGCCGCTATCTCGCCGCGGTGGTGCCGGGCGGTACCCGGCAGCGCGAGCTGGCCTACCGCTTCGGCGTCAACCTGATGATGTATACGCTCACCGGCAACTATAAGGCCGACCAGGTGCATGTGCCGGCGATCCTGGAGCGGTTGGGCCAATGAACAGCGGCGTCGCAGCGATCGAATTCGCCCCCCTACTCGACTGGCCGTGGATTCTGGCCCTCGGCGGGGTCGGTGCCGCGGTTCTGGTCTTCGCCTTTTTGCGTCATCTGCCGGGCGTCCCGTTGCGGGCCGTGGCGTTGGCCGCGGGGCTGCTGGCGCTCGCCAATCCCAGCCTGCTGGAGGAGGAGCGCGAACCGCTTTCCGATGTGGCGATCGTCGTCGTCGACGATTCCGCCAGCCAGGGGATCGGCGAGCGGCGCCAGCGTACCGAGGCGGCGGTGCGCGATCTCGAGTCCCGCCTCGGGAAGTTGGAGAATCTGGAGCACCGCATCGTCGCCACCAGCGCCAGCCGCGCCGACGTCGGCGAGGGCACGCGGGTCCTGCGGGCGATCGAGCGCGCGCTCGCCGACGTGCCGAAGGACCGGGTCGCCGGTGTCGTCGTGGTTTCCGACGGCCAGACCCACGAGCGCGAGGAACGCCTCGCCGCGTTCGATCCGGGCGGGCCGGTACACCTGCTGCTGACCGGCGAACGGGAGGAACGCGACCGCCGCCTGGTGGTCGAACGGGCGCCGCGCTACGGCCTGGTCGACGCGGACCTGCAACTGACCTACCGGGTCGAGGACCAGGGCGGCGATGCGGCCCTGCCGGCGACGGTGCTGATCCGCATCGACGGCGGACCGCCGGAAAGCCTGCGGGTGCCCGTCGGCCGGACCCAGACCCTGCCCTTCAGCCTCAAGCACAGCGGCGAAACCCTGATCGAGATCGAGGTCGCCCCGGTCGACGGCGAGTTGAGCGAGCGCAACAACCGCACCGTGGTTTCGATCTCCGGGGTGCGCGACCGGCTTCGCGTGCTGCTGGTCTCGGGCGAGCCGCATGCGGGCGAGCGGACCTGGCGCAACATCCTGAAGTCCGACCCCTCCGTCGACCTCGTCCATTTCACCATCCTGCGCCCGCCGGAAAAGCAGGACGGGACACCGATCCGCGAACTCTCCCTGATCAGTTTCCCGACCCGGGAGCTGTTCCAGACCAAGCTGAACGACTTCGACCTGATCATCTTCGACCGCTATCGCCGCCGCGGCGTGCTGCCGAACGTCTATCTCGCCAACGTCGCCGACTATGTCACCCTGGGCGGTGCCGTGCTGGTCGCCGCCGGGCCGGCCTTCGCCACGCCGTTGAGCCTCTATCGCACCAGCCTCGACAAGGTGCTGCCGAGCCGCCCGACCGGCCGCCTGCTGAGCGAGAGCTTCCGTCCACGCCTGAGCGACGCGGGCCGGCGCCATCCGGTGACCACCGATCTCGCCGGCGCGGGGGGCGACGCACCGACCTGGGGCCGCTGGTTCCGCATGGTCGACGTCGAGGCCGCGGCCGGCCAGGTGTTGATGAACGGCATCGCCGAGCGGCCGCTGCTGATCCTCAACCGGGTCGGCGAGGGCCGGGTGGCGCAGCTGCTCTCGGACCATGTCTACCTCTGGGCTCGCGGCTTCGAGGGCGGCGGCCCCCAGGCCGAGCTGCTGCGCCGCGTCGCCCATTGGCTGATGAAGGAGCCGGAGCTGGAGGAAGAGGACCTGCGCGCCCGGGTCGCCGGCGGGCGCATGTCGATCCAGCGCCGCAGCCTCGCCGAGACGCCCGCCGAGGTCACGGTGACCATGCCGTCGGGCGCGCGGCGCCAACTGACCCTGACACCCGACGAAAGCGGCCTGGCCCGCACCGTGATCGAGGTCGACGAGCCCGGCCTCTATCGCCTGAGCGACGGCCAGCAGAGCGCCGTCGCCGCCGTCGGCGACCTCAATCCCAAGGAATACGCCGACCTCAGGGCGACGGCGGACCGCTTGCAGCCGGTGATCGCGGCGAGCGGCGGCGGCGTGGCCTGGGCTATCGACGGCGCGCCGGCGTTGCGCCGTGTCGCGCCGGAACGCGATGCCGCCGGCAGGGGTTGGTTCGGCTTCCGGGCGAACGGCGAATACCGGGTGACCGGCGTCAGCCAGCTGCCGTTGATGCCGGCACTCGTGGTCCTCGCCCTGCTGCTCGGCCTGACGGCGGCGGCCTGGTATCGCGAGGGCCGTTGAGTTTCGCCAGCTCGTTTCGACAACGAAAAACGGCCCCGCCGATCCCTCGGCGGGGCCGCTTCGAGGCCGCGTCGCTATTCGGCGGCGACGATTTTGGTCCGCTTGACGTTGGCGGTGTCCACGCCTTCGATCCGGATCAGCTTGGTCGGGCCGTCGCGGTACGGTGCATGGATGGCGCCGACGTCATAAAGATGCGCATCGCCGGGCTTTAGATGATAGGTGCGGCTCACGACCGCCTGGCCCGGCTCCTCGCCTTGCGGCGGCACCTTGAACTCCCAATCGGTCATCTTGGTCTCGCCCTCGGCCTGGCCGTAGATCGCCCAGGTCGGTCCATGGTCGTGCGGTGCGCCCTGCTTGGCGCCGTCATAGGAATGCCGGCAGATGCAGAAACCGAGATCGGGATCCTCGTAGATGATCTCCCGTTCTGCGGTCGCGTTCGCGCCGAGTTGGGTGCGCTGAAAGTCATCGTCTTGCAGCGCCTTCGAGACGTAATCGCGAATCTTCTCCTTGCCGCCGGCTCCCGGATCGGCCTGCAGCGCCGCGCGGCAGTCGGCCGCGAACTGTTCGAGGGTATAGGTCATTTTCGTCGTGCTCCTCCCGTCCTCATGTCACGATGTCGCTGAGATCAGTTTATCACAGGCGGCATCGGTGAAGCCAAGGCAGGGCAATCGCATTTCAGAATTTGCCGAGGAGTGACAGGAGATAGTCGTTGTTCCAAGCGGCGATTTTGAACTTGGCGCGCAGCGAGTCTTTTCGTGGATCCTTTCGCATGACATTGAGCGCCATGTGGCGCAGGACGGCGAGATTGTGCGGTCCATTGTCCTTGCGGGTTCTGTCTTGGTCTTCGTTCATTTGGACATCGAGGCACCAGTGCAGGCGGTTTTCGACCCCCCAGTGCGCCCGGGCAACGGGATTGAAGCGCTCGGCGTCGAGCGGCTGGCTGAGCAGGTAGTAGGCGGTTTCGCTCGACGTCTTCTCCGCGCACTCGCGGGTCCGGGTGACTTTGGCGACCGCCTTCAGGCCCGGCCAATGATGGCGCTCTTGCAGCCACTCGACGTGGCTGGAGACGAGAGCGGCACGGGTCTCGATGCGGCCATGATCGCCATCGACCGTGGTGTCGGTGGTGGTCGCTTCGGCTTTCGGATCGTCGAGGAAGGTTCTCACGTCGTCATGCAGCGTGCCTTGATTGCCCTTCAACGCCAGGGCGTAGTCACCCCCCTGCTCGATAATCTGGCTGGCGATGGCGCGCTGGCAATTGAGGGCGTCCACGGTCACGATCGTCCCCTCGAGGCTCAATAGTTTCAACAGCTTCGGCACGGCGGTGATCTCGTTGGACTTGGCGTCGGTGGCGACTTGCCCCAACACCAGCCGCTGATCACAGCCCCAGGCCGAGACCATATGCAGCGCCGACGTGCCGCTCGCCTTGTCGTAGGATCGCCGCACCACCTTGCCGTCGATCGCAATGACCCCTTGGCAGGTCTCGGAAAAGCGCGCCATGAAGCGCTGGAAGCAGGCGCCGAACGCCTCCGGATCCAGCAACCGGAACACCCGGCTGAAGGTGTCGTGGCTCGGCACGCCATGTTCGAGTACGAGAAATTCCCGCAGGAACGCCTCCTTTTCACGCGCGAAGATCGCCATGTCGACCGCCGTCTGACCGCCCGAGAGGACCGTGCACAGGGCGATCGTCAAGATCTCCAGCAGATCGTGACGCCCGGCATTGCCAGTCCGCGGATCCTCGAGACCCTCAAAGCACTCCAGAAAGCCTTCCATCGCAACCTCCACCCGTGAAAAGACCGGGTAGAATCGATTCGCGCCAATACCTCAAGATCAAACACGCACGTCAAGGCAATTCCAAATGCGATTCCCCTGGAAGCCAAGGCGGAATCGATTGCGGGCGCGGGACGGCGAGGGCAAGATGCGCGCGCGAAGCATCGAGGGAAATCGACGAATGAGCGAACAGGCCATATTCAGGGCGGGACACAGCGGCGGATCGGACTGGCGGGCGGCGACGGAGGCTTGCCTCGAACAGATGATGCCGCTGCCCGCCGGGGCCAACGTCGGCTTTCTCTATGTCACCGACCTGATGGTCGACGCCTTGGCGGACATTTCGGAAACGCTGCGCCAGCGCACCGGGATCGAGGCCTGGGTCGGCAGCACCGGCATCGGCGTCTGCGCCGGCGGGATCGAGTATTTCGACGCCCCGGCGCTCGCCGTCATGGTCGGCACCCTGCCGGCGGGTGAATTCACCGTCTTCGATTCCCGGCGCGACGATCTGGCGGCCATGGTCGACGCCAACCGCGACTGGCTCGACGCCCATCTCGGCAACTTCGGCGTCGTGCACGCCGATCCGCGCGAGCCGCGGCTGGCGGAGCTGCTCGGCACGCTCGGCGAGGCCTCGTCCAGTTTTCTGGTCGGCGGCCTCACCTCCTCGCGCTCGGCCTTCGGCCAGGTCGCGGGTGAGGTGACGGAGGGCGGCCTTTCCGGCCTGCTGATCTCGGGTGGGGTCGGCGTCGCCACCGGCCTGACCCAGGGCTGCTCACCGATCGGCCCGGCCCGACAGGTGACGGCCTCGGAGCAGAATATCCTGGTCGAACTCGACGGCCGCCCGGCGCTCGAGGTCTTCAAGGAGGACATCGGCGAACTGCTGGCCCGCGACCTGCGCCGGGTCGACGGCTACATCTTCGCCGCCGTGCCGGTCCAGGGCAGCGACTGGGGCGATTACATGGTCCGCAACCTCACCGGCATCGACACCCAGCGGGATCTGCTGGCCATCGCCGAACTGATCGAGCCGGGCGACCAGGTGATGTTCTGCCGGCGCGACAAGGCGGCGGCGGAGGAGGACTTGACCCGCATGCTGGACGGCCTGAAGGCGCGTCTCGACGGCCCGCCGCGGGGCGCGCTCTATCACAGTTGCCTCGCCCGCGGCCCCAACCTGTTCGGCGCCGAGAGTGAGGAGCTGCGCGCGATCGAGGCGGCCCTCGGCGACGTGCCCCTGGTCGGTTTCTTCGGCAACGGCGAGATCAGTCACAACCGTCTCTACGCCTATACCGGCGTGCTCTCCCTGTTCACTTGAAGGCCGGTGCCCATGCTAAAGTGTGTTCCTCCCGGAACCGGGTCGCCCGGGCGAAGAGTGAGGAGTGCGCGGGCGTGAGTGAGAGTGAGAGCAACAGCGAGAGTGACACGCCGCCGCCGGCCTATGAGTTGCTGGCGCCCGCCGGACCGGCGGGCGCCTTCGTCTTTGCCTCGCCGCACAGCGGCGATCACTATCCGGCCGACTTCCAGGCCGCCTCGCCGTTGGCCCCGCTCATGCTCAGGCGTAGCGAAGACGCCTTCATCGACCGGCTGTTCGCCACCGCACCGACGCACGGCGCGCCGCTGCTCCGCGCGCGCTGGGCCCGGGTCTTTCTCGACGTGAACCGGGAGCCTTACGAACTCGATCCCGGCATGTTCGAGGAACCCTTGCCGGCGCATGCCAACACCTCGTCGCTGCGCGTCGCCGGCGGGCTCGGCACCATCGCGCGGCTCGTCGCCGAGGGGGCGGAGGTCTACGACCGCAAACTGGCCCTGGCGGAGATCGAAGAGCGGCTGGACCGGGTCTACCGGCCCTATCACGCGCGGCTCGGTCAGTTGTTGCAGGCGGCCCGCGCGGCGCACGGCCGGGCCATCCTGATCGACTGCCACTCGATGCCCTCGATCCCGGCACCGGGAGATACCGACGGCGGCCGGCGCCGGCCCGATATCGTGCTGGGCGATCGCTTCGGCACCACGGCGTCGGCCGATTTCGTCGAGTGGACCCGCCAGGCCTTCCGCGAGGCGGGCTTCGTGGTGGCGCGCAACAACCCCTATGCCGGCGGCTTCACCACGCACCACTACGGCCGACCCCGCGAAGGCCTGCATACCCTGCAGATCGAGATCAACCGCGCCCTCTACATGGACGAGGTGGCGATCCGTCCGAACGCCGATTTCGCGGAGATCGCGCGCGGAATCGATTCCGTCGTCGCCCGCCTCGTCCAATACGAACCCGAAGGCCGCCTCGCCGCCGAATAACGCCTTGGCACGGGGCTTGCGTAATTCGGGGCATGATGATCCCGATCCGCACCCTGATATTCGCCCTTCCCCTGCTCGCCGCCGTGCCGGTCGTCCAGGCGACGCCCGCACCGGCGCCCTCGGTTGCCGAGAAACCATCGCCGGACCACCGGCTCTGCCTGAAAGCCAGCCGCCGCGTCGAGCGCGCGCACCGCATTCCGGCGGGCCTGCTGGGCGCCATCGGCCGGGTCGAATCCGGCCATTGGGTGAAGGCGGCACAGGTCAGCGTTGCCTGGCCCTGGACCGTTTATGCCGAGGGACGGGGGCGATATTTGCCGAGCAAGCGGGCCGCGAAGCGTGAAATTCAAGCGCTTCGCGCGCGCGGCGTCACCAACATCGACGTCGGCTGCATGCAGATTAATCTCGGCTGGCACGGCGACAAGTTCGCCGGCCTGGACGAGGTCCTCGATCCCGCCGCCAACACCGCCTATGCGGGCCGCTTCCTCGCCGCCCTCAAGACGGAAACGCGGACCTGGAGCCGGGCGATTTCCCGCTACCACTCCCGCACACCGCGCTTCGCCAAGCCCTATGCGGCCAAGGTCCAGGCGATGTGGCGCAAGGTAAAGCGCGAGGCCGCCAAAGAACGCCGCCAGCACGCCCAGCGCAAACTCCAGATCCGCCAACAAGCCCACGCCACCGCCGCCCGCGCCAAACGATGGCGGGTCAGGCGGTAGGCGTCTGATGGGTTCCGACTTTCGTCGAAGCCGTCGAGAGGCTATGGCCGGCACTACGCGGTAGTGCACTGAGCGCCGAGCGGCGCTAAACTCCGCTCATGTTGTTCTCGCTCAGAAATCTCGCCCTCATGGCCGCGCGGCGGTTGGCGGAGGATCCCGATGCCCGGGCCAAGGCGGCCGAGCTGGCGCGCCGGGCCGGACGCGAGGCCGGGCGGATCTCGCGGGCCGACGATCCGGCCTATGCGGCGGGCCAGGCGGCCCGCAAGGCGCGGGATCGTTTGCGGCAGCGCTTGCGCGGCGACGACGACTAGCGCCATAACCCTCCCACACCGCCGCGAGCGGGCGCTTGACGACAGGGAGGAAACAGGCATGGCCGTTGTCGAAACCGAAACCCGGGGACAGATTTTCATTGTCCGCATGAACCGGCCCGAGCGGCTGAACGCGCTCAGCGGCGAGATGCGCCAGCTGCTGGCCGAGGCCTGGGTCGAATTCCGCGAGAGCCGCGACCTCGAGGTCGCCATCTTCACCGCCACCGGTCGGGGCTTTTGCGCCGGCGAGGACATGAAGGAAAGTCTGTCCGACGGGGCGCCCGGCGGCCGGCGGGCCGAGATCGAGGATCCCTTCATGACCGGCGCGCTGGAGAAGCCGGTGATCTGCGCCATCAACGGCTATGCCATGGGCGGCGGCTTCATGCTGGTCGAGCGCACGGACCTGCGCGTCGCCGTCCGCGAGGCGGTGTTCGAGGTCTCGGAAGCGAAGCGCTGGCTGCTCGGCGGCTACAACCACGGCCACATCGCCGCCTTGCCCTATCCGATCGCCATGGAAATGGCGCTCGGCTATCGCTTCACCGCCGAGCGGTTCCACCAGATCGGCTTCCTCAACCGCCTGGTCGAGGCGGACGAGTTGATGCCGGCGGCGATTGAGATGGCGGAACACCTGCTGACCCTGCCGCCGGCCAGCCGGGTCAACACGGTGCAGATGATGCGCGCCATGCGTCCCGCCGTAGCGCCCGAGTTGGACGGCCTGGCGAAGGCCCTGCACGGCCACGGCGCCAAGAGCGACCTGATGGAGAGCCGCGCCGCCTTCGCCGAAAAGCGCAAGCCGGACTTCAAGGGCTGGGACGATCCCGACGACCGCTTCACCCCGCCGACCCTCGACAGTCTCGCCGGCTGAGGGGGCGGTCATGGGTGACCTCGACGGACGGGTGGCGATCGTCACCGGGGCGAGCCGGGGCATCGGCGCCGGCGCGGCCCGGACGATCGCCGCGGCCGGAGCCGGCGTGATGCTGGCCGCGCGGGACGGCGCGTTGGCCGAAACGGTGGCGGCGGAAATCCGCGCAAGCGGCGGCCGGGCCCGGGGCATGGCCTGCGATGTCTCCGACCTGGCCGAGGTCGAGGCCCTGGTGGCGGCGACCCGCGCGGAATTCGGCCCGGTGGACGCGCTGGTCAACAACGCCGGCGTGATCGAGCCGATCGGCGCGCCCGGCGAGGTCGACCCGGCCGCCTGGGCACGCAGCGTCGAGATCAACCTGGTCGGTGCCTATTACTGCGTCCATGCCGTGCTGGCCGAGATGCGGGCGCGCGGGCGGGGCGTCATCCTCAACGTTTCCTCCGGCGCGGCGCACCGCCCGCTCGAGGGTTGGAGCGCCTATTGCGCCGGCAAGGCCGGCCTGGCGATGCTGACCGACGCCCTTGCCCTGGAAGGCGGCGAAGGCATTGCGGTCTACGGCCTCTCACCCGGCACCGTCGATACCGACATGCAGGTGCGGATCCGCGCTTCCGGCATCAACCAGGTAAGCCGCATCCCGCGCGAGAACCTGGGCGCGGTCGAGGCGCCGGCCCGGGCCATCGCCTACCTGCTCGGCGACGAGGCCCGCGACCTCTCGGGCCGGGAGCTGTCGATCTCCGATCCCGACTTCCGCCGCCGCGCCGGCATCGCCTGAGGGGGCACCGGCCATGCGGGAGATCGACTTCTGGTTTTCGATCGGCAGCACCTACAGCTACCTGACGGTCATGCGGCTGGAGGGGGCCGCCGCCGAAGCCGGCGTCGCCGTGCGCTGGCGCCCCTTCAACGTCAGGGTGATCATGGGCGAATACGGCAACTCCCCCTTCGTCGGCAAACCGGTGAAGACCGCCTACATGTGGCGCGACATGGAACGCCGCGCGGCCGAACACGGCGTGGCGATCGCAGTGCCGGCACCCTATCCCCTGGCGGAGTTGGAGCTGGCCAACCGCATCGCCGTGCTGGGTGACCAGGAAGGTTGGTGCGCCGACTACGTCCGGGCGACCTACTGCCGCTGGTTCCAGGCCGGCGAAGCGCCGGGCGAGGCCCCGAACCTGCCGGCCTCCCTGTCGGAGATCGGCCAGGATCCCGACGACGTGGCGGCCCGGGCGAAAGGCGAGACGATCGGCGCCGCGCTCGCGGCCAACACGGACGCCGCGAAGGCGGCGGGCGTCTTCGGCTCCCCCAGCTTCGTTGTCGGGGGCGAGCTGTTCTGGGGCGACGACCGGCTGGAAGCCGCGCTTGCCTGGACCGGCTCCTAACCCGCGATCGAGTCCAGGCGGCAAGCCTCCCGCCCCTCCGCCGGGCCCCAGAGCCAGACGACGGCGCGCAGCGAAATCGAGGCGACGGCCATCGCCAGCAGCAGCAGGCCGGCCAGAAGGCTCGACTTGATCGCCCAACGATTGCCGAGGCCGGTCAGGAAGGAGGACTGCTCGTTCGTCGCCCAGGCCTCCCAGACATAGCCACCGGCATACCACGCGAGGATGAGCACGAAGGGCAGCCAGAGCGCGGCGCCACCGGCCAATTCTAGGCCCACACGACCGGCCCGGCCCAAGCGGTCGCGAAACAGGTCGAGGCGGATTTGCACGTTCATCGAGGTGGCGTAACCGAGGCTGAGGAAGAACAGGGCGGCGGAGAAGTGCCATTCGGAATCCTGCAGCTTCGGCGAGTTCATGTAGTGATGCAGGTCGTTCTCGATCACCCAGTCGAGGTGGCGGAGGAACTTGCGGCAGATCACGTCGAAGAAGATGATCGCGACCATCGGCAGGAGCAGCCAGGCTGCGGCCCGCCCGACAAAGCGCGGTGGTGCGTCCAGCACATCGGCGACGCCGAGCGCCAGGCGCGGCCAGAACGGGAACGCGGGTTCGTGAGCGGCCATGGCGACCAGGGTGCCTGCTCGCCGGCGCCTGTCAAGCCGGCTGTCCTTGTCCAGAGTCCTGGACAAGCGGATGACGCATTTGGTACGCTTTTTCACTCAATAGATTGCGGCGAGCGTGGCGCACTTTTCGACCTTCACTAGATATGAACCTTCAGAAGGTTGTCCATTCGGCCCGGCCGAGAGAAGCTAACGTTGCAACACGATAGTGATACTCCGGAGAACCGAATGGACGTTCATAACTAGACACCGGAGCAAGAATGCCAATAGACATTGCCCGCCTGCGCGCTGAGACACCGGGTGTCTCCAATCGCGTGCATCTTAACAATGCCGGGACTGGCTTGATGCCATCCGCGGTGCTTGAGGCAATGATTGGCTATCTCAGACGAGAGTCTGAGATCGGTGGCCATGAGGCGGCGCGCGAAACTGCTGCGCACCTCGACGGCGTCTACGACAGTGTGGCAAGGCTTGTTGGCTCAGCGAAAGATGAGATCGCACTAACTGAAAATGGCACGGTTGCGTGGCAGATGGCCTTCTACGCCCAGCAGCTGCGTCCTGGTGATCGAATCCTGACCGCACGAGCTGAATACGGTGCGAACTATGTCGCTTTTTTGCAGGTTGCAAAGCGCACCGGGGCTACAATCGAGGTGATCCCTGATGACGCTCACGGCGTTCTAGATCCGGACGCCCTTGAAAAGATGCTCGATAAACGTGTGCGCCTCATCGCAATCACCTGGGTGCCAACGAATGGTGGCTTAGTCAATCCTGCTGCCGCGGTCGGTCGCATCGCAAGGGCACACGGCATTCCTTACCTGCTCGATGCCTGTCAGGTGGTCGGTCGGATGCCAGTTGATGTTTCAGAGCTCGGCTGCGACATGCTGACAGCCGCTGGTCGCAAGTTCCTGCGCGGGCCGAGGGGCACGGGGTTTCTCTATGTGCGCCGTGACCTGATGCACCAACTCGAGCCGCCGATGATCGACCATTTCGCGGCACCCTGGCTCACACTGGACCAATATGAACTTCGTCCTGATGCGCGTCGGTTCGAGACCTTGGAAAATAACTATGCCGCAAGACTTGGGCTCGGTGTTGCGGTCGATTATGCGCTCGCTATTGGAATGGATGAGATTGCCGCGCGCTGCCAGGCGCTGGCCAATCAGATGCGACTCACTCTGAGTGAGGTTCCTGGCGTCCAACTCTATGATCTCGGGCCACAACCAGCCACTACCGTCACGTTTTCAGTTGGTAGGCATGAGCCTGAAACCGTGCAAATGAGGCTTGCCGAGCTTGGCATTAACGTCAGCACGTCCCGGCCTTCCAGCACGCTCATAGACGCCACAGTACGAAATTTGCCGACGCTCGTGCGCGCGTCGCCACACTATTATAATACTGAGGAAGAGATCGATCGTACGCATCCGGTGAGCACCGCCTTGTCGGTGCTCCGGTAATTTCCGAGTCTCCCCTCTTCTGAAGTGGGCACTTCGTTCGTGTCCACGAGTTTGAAGATGGGCACGAGTTTGATGGTGGACGAAGAAGATCTCCCTGCCGGCGACAGGCGCACGGCGTCCCAGCCCCGGCGTCGCTGGCCTTTGGCGGAGAAGCGTCGGATTGTCCTGGAGAGCCTGGAGCCGGGCGCGTCGGCATCGGTGGTGGCGCGTCGGCACGATGTGAACGCGAACCAGGTGTTCGCCTGGCGCAAGCTCTACCGCGAGGGTTTGCTGGGCGGTGCCGGCGGCCTGGTTCCGGTGACCGTGGTGGCGGACGAGCGGGGTCCCTCGGCGCCGGCTCCGTCGGTCGGGTCGGGGCGAATGACGATCGAGCTCGGCTGCGGCGCGCGGGTGATGGTGGACGCGGGCGTGGACGCCTCGGCGCTTGGCCGGGTGTTCTCGGCCCTGGCGCGGCGATGATCCCGGTTCGCGGCGATGTGCGGGTGTGGCTGGCCTCGGGCGTGACGGACATGCGTCGCGGCATGAACACGCTGGCCTTGCAGGTCCAGGAGGCGTTGGGCCGGGACCCGCATGCGGGTGACCTGTTTGTCTTCCGGGGCCGTCGGGGCGATCTGTTGAAGATCCTGTGGCACGACGGGGTGGGCATGTCGCTTTATGCCAAGCGCTTGGAGCACGGCCGCTTCGTCTGGCCGGCGGCTCATGGCGGGGGCGCCGTGGCGATCTCTTCGGCGCAGCTGGCCTACATGCTGGACGGGATCGACTGGCGTCACCCGCGCTTGACCCGGCGTCCGGAGCGGGCGGGCTGAGGCGCGGCATATCGACTCGGTCGGCGCAATAGGTCTGGCGGGCGGGCGCGGGGTCTGATTCACTCCCGCCCATGACCAGCGCCGATGTCCTCGAAGAGAACGCCCGCCTGCGCGACGCCCTGGCCGAGGAACGGGCGGCACGGACGCGGGCCGAACTGGAAGTCGAACATCTGAAGCTGCAGATCGCCAAGCTGCGCCGCGAGCAGTATGGCCGTTCCTCCGAGCGTGGCGCCCACCTGCTGGAGCAGCTGGAACTGCAACTTGAGGAGCTGGAGACGGCGACGGCCGAGAGCGCGGGCCCGGGCGAGGCCGACGACGGCACGACGGTGCGCGGCTTCACCCGACGCAAGCCCAAGCGGGCGCCGCTGCCGGCCCACCTGCCGCGCGAGCGGGTCGTGCTGCCCGGCCCCGAGTTCTGCTCTTGCTGCGGTGGCGACAAGCTGGTGAAGCTCGGGGAAGACGTCACCGAGAGCCTGGAGCTGGTGCCCCGCCAGTGGAAGGTGGTGCAGACGGTGCGGGAGAAGTTCAGCTGCCGGGCCTGCGAGACGATCAGCCAGCCGCCGGCGCCGCACCACGCGATCCCGCGCGGGCGCGCCGGTCCCGGCCTGCTGGCGACGGTCCTCAACGACAAGTTCGCCATGCACCTGCCGCTCACCCGGCAGAGCCGGGCCTTCGCCGCCGAGGGTATCGAGCTCGACGTCTCGACCTTGGCGGATTGGGTCGGCGCCTGCTGCGCCACGCTTCGGCCGTTGCACGAGCGCATCCGGGCCCATGTGCTGGCCGCCGAACGGCTGCATGGCGACGAGACGCCGGTGCCGGTGCTGGCCAGGAAGAAGACGGTCAAGGGCAGGATCTGGACCTACGTCCGCGACGACCGTCCCTTCGCCGGCAGCGACCCGCCGGCGGCGCTCTACTTCTACTCCCGGGATCGGGCCGGCCGGCATCCCCGGGGTCATCTGGAGGTCTGGTCCGGCATCCTCCAGGCCGATGCCTACAGCGGCTTCAACGCCCTCTATGCGAAGGGACGCCAACCGGCGCCGCTTATCGAGGCCTCGTGCTGGGCTCACAGCCGGCGCAAGTTCTTCGAGCTGGCCGATCTCGGCAAGGCGATCCGGGCGCCGATGGCCCGCGACGCGGTGCGCCGCATCGACGAGATCTTCGCCATCGAGGCCGAGATCAACGGCGACACGGCGGAGCGCCGTCGCGGGATCCGCCGGGCCCGCGTCCGCCCACTGGTCGACGACCTCGGGAAATGGATGCGGACGGAACGCGCCAAACTGTCCTCGGGCAGCGCCGTCGCCAAGGCCATGGATTACATGCTCAAGCGCTGGCCGAGCTTCACGGCGTTCCTGGCCGACGGTCGCATCTGCCTCACCAACAATGCCGCCGAGCGCGCGCTCCGGGGCATCGCCGTCGGCCGGCGCAACTGGACCTTCGCCGGTTCCGACCGGGGCGCCGAGCGCGCCGCCGCCGTCTACACCCTGATCGAAACCGCCCGCCTCAACGACGTCGACCCTCGCGCCTGGTTCGAAGACGTGCTGCGCCGCATCAACGACCATCCGGCAAAGGCGATCGACCAACTCCTGCCCTGGAACTGGAAAGCCGCGACACCCAACAACATCGCCGCCTGATCCGTTCCCCGCAGCCGCGCTCCGTCAATCCGAGCCGACCGTGGTCTTGGCCGGATGCGTACGATCGATCGGATGACAACAGAAATCCGCACTTTCCTGAGCTAAAGGGCCAACGATCTCGCACTGATTGTACCAAGCAGAGAATGAGCCGGTACTAAGGGGATAGGTCCTTGATCGACCACGGGGGCGAAGGCATGGTGGCCGCCCGACGCCCCGGGACGAGGAAGCAGCCTGGCATGACCGTGCAATTCGAACTCACCGCCGAACAGATTCTGCTGCGCGACACGATCCGCGCCATTGCCCGCGACAAGGTGGCGCCGCGCGCCGCGGCGATCGACGCCGAGGCCGCCTATCCGCAGGACATGTTCGACCTGCTGCGCGACCAGGGCCTGTTCGCCCTACCGTTTCCCGAAGAACACGGCGGCACCGACAGCATCCTCGCCGCCTGCCTCGCGGTCGAGGAGCTGAACCGCGTCTGTTACAACACCGCCTACCTGCTGATCGTGCAATGGTCGACGCTCGGCGCCATCCTGCATGGCGGCGACGCGGCGCAGAAGGCACGCCTGCTGCCGGGCCTGGTCTCCGGCGACCTGCGCGCCTCGATCTCGGTGACGGAGCCGGGCGCCGGCTCGGACGTCGCCGGCATCACCACCCGGGCGGACCGGGTCGACGGCGGCTACCGTCTGACCGGCGCCAAGATCTACTGCACCAACGCCACCGTGGCCGACTTCTTCATCGTCGCCGCCAAGACCGACACCAGCCAGCGCCACGGCGGCATCAGCGCCTTCCTGGTCGACCGCGACACGCCGGGCTTCGAGATCGGGCGGGAGGAGGACAAGCTCGGCGCCCGGGGCGTGCCGAGCTGCGAGTTGCGCTTCGATAGCGCCTTCGTCGCCACCGAGAACCGCCTGGGCGAAGAAGGCAGCGGCTTTCGCACCATCATGGAGGCCTTCAACAAGGCCCGCCCGATCATGGGCGCGCGCGGCGTCGGCCTGGCCCAGGGCGCATTGGATCTCGCCGTCGACTATGTCCGCGAACGCCAGGCCTTCGGCCAGCCGGTGGCCGACTTCCAGGGCGTGCGCTGGATGCTGGCGGACATGGGCATGGGCATCCAGGCGGCCCGCCAGATGGTCTATGCCTGCGCCGCCATGGTCGACCGCGGCGCCTCCGGGCGTGAGCTGGCGCCGCACGCCGCCATGGCCAAATGTTTCGCCACCGACGTCGCCATGCGGGTGGCGACGGACGCGGTGCAGCTCTGGGGCAGTCAGGGCATCTCCCGCGACAACCCGGTGGAGCGTTATTTCCGCGACGCCAAGGTGCTGCAAGTGATCGAGGGGACCAACCAGATCCAACGCAACATCATCGGCCGTCACTTGATCGAAACGACGGAAACTCCGCCGCGAACCAACGCATAGGCCGTCAGGGAGGCCGCCATGACCCACCGCGAACTGCTGATCGCGCTGTTCGAGGCCGCCGTGGCGGCGGCGGATCCGGCGCTCGCCATTCCGGGCCGCCTGCCCGAGCCGCCGCGCGGCCGCACGGTGGTGGTCGGTGCCGGCAAGGCCGCGGCGGCGATGGCCGCGGCGGTGGAGCGGGAATGGAGCGGCCCGCTCGACGGCCTGGTCGTCACCCGCGACGGCCACGGCTGCCCGACGCGCAGAATCGAAGTGATCGAGGCCGCCCACCCCGTACCCGACCAAAGAGGACGCGAAGCGGCAGGCCGCATTCTCGAGCTGGTCTCCGGCCTCGGCGCGGACGACCTGGCGCTGGTTCTGATGTCGGGCGGCGCCTCGGCGCTGCTGGTGCAACCGGCCCCGGGCCTCAGCCTCGACGACAAGCAGGCGGTGAACCGGGCCCTGCTGAAATCCGGTGCCCCGATCGACGAGATGAACTGCGTGCGCAAGCATCTCTCCGCCATCAAGGGCGGGCGGCTGGCCCAGGCCGCGGCGCCGGCCCGGGTGGTGGCGCTGGCGATATCCGACGTGCCGGGGGACGATCCGGCGGTCATCGGCTCCGGCCCCACCGTGGCGGACCCGAGCACGGTGGCGGACGCCCGGGCGATCCTGGAGACATACGGCATCGAGGCCCCGCCCGCGGTCGCCGCCCACCTCGCCGGCGCCGCGGCGGAAACGCCGAAGCCCGGTGACGCGTCGTTCGCCCGTGCAGAAACCCGGGTAATCGCGACGCCGATGCGCTCGCTGGAGGCGGCGGCCGGGACCGCGCGGGCCGCCGGCTACGAGGTGGAGATCCTGGGCGACGCGCTGGAGGGCGAGGCCCGCACGCTCGCCGCCGAACACGCAGCACTCGCCCGTGACCGGCTGGCCTCTGGCCGGCGGGTCGCCTTGCTCTCGGGCGGGGAGACGACGGTGACCGTCCGCGGCCGGGGACGCGGCGGGCGCAACGCCGAATACATGGCGGGGCTGGCGCTGGCCCTCGACGGGGCGGCGGAGATCACGGCGATCGCCTGCGATACCGACGGCATCGACGGCACGGAGGACAACGCGGGCGCCCTCGCCGATCCGACGACGCTCGCCCGGGCCCGGGCCGCGGGCCTGGATGCGGCCGCGATGCTGGCTGCGAACGATGCCTATTCCCTGTTCCAGGCGCTGGGCGATCTGGTGATCAGCGGCCCGACCTTGACCAACGTGAACGATTTTCGCGCCGTCCTCGTCCGGTAATGCTATTAGGTTAGCTTCCGAAACGACAAAGCAGTGAAGGCCGACGGGCATGCGGCGGCAACGCAATACCAAGATTCTGGCGACCCTGGGGCCGGCGAGTTCCACGCCCGAGGTAATCCGCGCCCTGATCGAGGCGGGCGCCGACGCCTTCCGCCTGAACTTCAGCCATGGCGGACCGGAGGACCACAAGGCTCGCGTCGCGACCATCCAGGACCTGGAGCGCGAAACCGGCCGGCCGATAACGATCGTCGCCGATCTGCAGGGGCCGAAGATCCGTGTCGGCCGCATGACCGACGGCGTCGTCGAACTGGAGGAAGGCAAGCGCTTCCGCCTCGATCTCGACCCGGCCGAGGGGACCCGCCGTCGCGCGCCTTTGCCCCACCGCGAGGTCTTCGCCGCGCTTGAAAAGGGGCACGAGCTGCTGCTGGACGACGGCCGCATCCGGCTTCGGGTCGAACGGGTCGGCGAGGACTTCGTCGACACCCGCATCGTCGTCGCCGGCCCCCTGAGCGACCGCAAGGGCGTCAACCTGCCCGACAGCATCATCCAGCTCTCGGCGCTGACCGAGAAGGACCGCCGCGATCTCGCCCTGGCCCTGGACCTCGGCTGCGACTGGATCGCCCTCAGCTTCGTGCAGCGGGCCGACGACATCGCCGAGGCGCGCCGCCTGATCGGCGGGCGCGCCGCAGTGATGGCGAAGATCGAAAAGCCGGCGGCACTTCGCCATATCGACGATATCGTCGAACAGGCCGACGCCATCATGGTCGCCCGCGGCGACCTCGGCGTCGAGCTGCCGCTGGAAGAAGTGCCCGGCGCGCAGAAGCGGCTGGTGCGCCTCACGCGCCGGCTCGGCAAGCCGGTCGTGGTGGCGACCCAGATGCTGGAAAGCATGATCAACCTGCCGGTGCCGACCCGCGCCGAGGTCTCGGACGTGGCAACCGCCGTCTACGACGGCGCGGACGCGGTGATGCTGTCGGCAGAAACGGCGGCAGGCGACCATCCGGTCCGCGCCGTCGAGGTGATGAACCGGGTCGCGGAAGAGGTCGAGGGCGACCCGCTGCATCGCACCATCCTCGATGCCGTGCACTACGAACCGGAGGCGACGGCGGCGGATGCCATCACGCTCGCCGCCGCGCAGGTGGCCGAGACGATCTCGGCCCGGGCCATCGTCACCTATACGACCTCGGGCTCCACGGCGCTGCGCGCCTCGCGGGAACGGCCGCATTCGCCGATCCTGGTGCTGACGCCCCGCCTCGATACCGCGCGCCGCCTCTCGCTCGCCTGGGGTCTGCACTGCGTGGTGACGGAAGACGCGGTCGACTTCACCGACATGATCGACAAGGCCTGCGCCATCGCCAAGGCCGAGGCCTTCGCGGCGGCCGGCGACAGCATCGTCACCACCGCCGGCGTCCCCTTCGGCACGCCGGGCGCGACCAACACGCTGCGCATCGCCTGGGTGGCATAAGGCCGGCGACACGTTAGGATCGCGTCGTGTTTTCCGACATGTGAAGGAGCGGCGGTGTGGCCAAAGACATGCAATTCGGCATCATGCAGCGGGGCGTGTTTCCCTGGAACGAGGATATGGGCGCGCGCTTCGGCGAGCTGATGGAACAGGCCTGCACCCTCGACGCGCTCGGCTACGACTCGATCACCACCGGCTCGCACTTCTCGACCTGGCCGCACCGGGAATTCATGCAGGTACCCTACCTCGCCCGCGTCATGGCCGAGGCGCCGAACCTGCGGCTCAATGCCGGGATCGTGCTGCTGGCCCTGCACAAGCCGCTCGAGGTGGCGGAGAACTTCGCCGCCCTCGACGTGATGAGCGGCGGCAAGGTGATCTTCGGGGCCGCACTCGGCTACCGCGACGTCGAGTTCAAGGCCTTCGGCCTGAAGCGGGGCGAGATCGTGCATCGCTTCGAGGAGAACCTCGAAACCGTCCGCCGGCTGTGGTGCGAGGAGAGGGTCACCATGACCGGCTCCCACTTCGAACTCGACGCGGCCAACGTCTCGCTTCCCTGCGTGCAGAAGCCGCACCCGCCGATCTGGGTCGGCGCCAATGTCGACAACGCGGTGCGCCGGGCCGCCCGGCTCGGCGACTGCTGGTACATCAACCCGCACCAGACGCTGGCCACCATCGCCCGGCAGATGGAGATCTACCGCGGCGAGCTGGATCGCCTCGGCAAACCGTTCCCGGCGGAGCTGCCGATGCGGCGCGAAGTGTTCTGCGCACCGACGCACGAGGAGGCGGTGGCGACCGCCGCCCCCTACATCAAGAGCATGTACGACCTCTATGTCGCCTGGGGCCAGGACAAGGCGATGGCGGAAGGCGACCGCGACATCGACGTCGACTACGAGGAGTTGGCCCGCGACCGCTTCATCGTCGGCGACCCCGAGGGCGTCGCGGCGGAGATCCTGCGCTACCGCGAGCTGACCGGCATGAACCACCTGATCATGAGCGTGCAGGGCGTCGGCATGCCGCAGGGCCAGGTCCTGGACAGCTTCCGCCTGATGGCCGAAGAGGTCTTTCCGAAGGTCCGCGCGGCACTTTAAATCGGAGGGAGACGACACATGCGCTATACCCGCCTCGGCAACAGCGGGCTGCAGGTCTCGCGACTTTGTTTCGGCACCAACAGCGTCGGCAGGCCCGGCCATCTCGCCTGGGTGATGGGCGAGGACGAAGCCCGGCCGCTCTTCGCCCAGGCGTTGGAGGCCGGCATCACCTTCTTCGACACCGCCGACATCTATTCGAACGGCGTGTCGGAAGAAGTGACCGGCAAGCTGCTGCGCGAGCTGGCGCCGCGCGACGAAATCGTGCTGGCGACCAAGGTGCATGGGCCGATGGGCGACAAGCCGACGCAGCAGGGGCTCTCGCGCAAGCACATCATGGACGGGATCGACGCGTCCCTCGGCCGGCTCGGCATGGATCATGTCGACCTCTACGTCATCCACCGCTGGGACGACGAGACGCCGATCGAGGAAACCATGCAGGCCCTCGACGACGTCGTGCGGGCCGGCAAGGCACGTTACATCGGCGCCTCGACCATGTTCGCCTGGCAGTTCGCCAAGGCGCAGGCGGCGGCGGAGCGGAACGGCTGGCATCGCTTCGTCTCGATGCAGAACTACTACAACCTGATCTACCGGGAGGAGGAGCGCGAGATGATCCCGCTCTGCCTCGACCAGGGGGTCGGCGTTACGCCATGGAGCCCGCTGGCCCGCGGCTTCCTGGCCGGCAACCGGCACCGCCAGGGCGGCGGCGACACGGTGCGGGCGAAAGCCGATCAGAAGGCGCACCGCCTGCTCTATACCGACAACGCCTTCGCCATCGCCGACGCGGTGGCCGAGGTCGCGGCGGAGCGCGGGGTGAAGCCGATCCAGGTGGCGCTCGCCTGGATGCTGCACAAGCCGGGAATTGCCGCGCCGGTCGTCGGCGTCTCCAACGCCGACCAGCTCGTCGAACTGGTCGGCGCCGTCGATGTCGAGGTGAGCGCCGAGGAGATCGCCCGCCTCGAAGCCCCCTACGAGGCGCAAGACATCAAGGGCATGGACTGAGCCATGGTGGAGACCCTCGCCCGCGCGCTGCTGGATCACCGCGATGCAGGCCGGCCCCGTGCCGTCGACGGCACGATTCCCGACGTCGCGACGGCCTATGCGGTGCAAGCCGCCGGCACGCGGATCCTGGTCGAGGAGCGGGGCTGGCGGGCGATCGGCTACAAGATCGCCGCGACCAATGCCGCCTCGCGTGAGATCGTCGGCACGGACACGCCGCTTTTCGGCCGGCTCTACGCCCAGGCGACCGATCCCACGGGCGTGTGTCTTGACCGCGCCGGGCGCTTCTTCCACGTCCACGAGCCGGAGATCGCGCTGCGCCTCGCACGCACCCTCGATCCCGCCGCCGCCCCCTTCGATGCCGCCGCCATCGAGGCCGCAACGGCCGCCGTCCTGCCGGCGATCGAAATCATCTCGACCGTGTTCGAGCCCTGGCGCGAGGCGGGTGCCCGCAATCTGATCGCCGACAACGCGGCGCACGGCCACTGGATCACCGGCGAAGCCGTCGCCGACTGGTCGGCGCTCGATCTGCTGGACGGGGGGATCGAGGTTTTCGTCGACAGTGTCCGCGTCGCCGAGGGCTGTGGGCGCAACGTCGACGGCGGCCCCTTCGGCGCCACCGCGTGGCTGGCCAATACGCTCGCCGCCGAGGGGCGCGGCCTCAGGGCCGGAGAGTTCGTCACCACGGGCACCACGACGCCGCCGATCCCGATTTCGGGCGACGGCACCGTGCGGGCGGACTTCGGTGCCCTCGGCCACGTCGAATTCACACTTCAGAACGGGGATCGCGCGTCATGACCACATCGGATAGCGAGGCCCGCTTTCCGCCCTACCTGATGGCCGTGCTGGCCAGTCGGTTCGAGGCGATCATCCGCGAAATGACCAACACGGTCATGAAGGCGAGCCGTTCGGCCGTGATCAAGAACGCGCGGGACATGTCCTGCGGCATCCTGACCTACGACCACCGCCTGCTGACGGTGGAAGAAGGGATCCCGATCCACATCACCGCCCTCGACCTGACGACGCGGCCAATCACCGAGTATTTCGACGACATCGCCGAGGGCGACGCCTTCCTCAACAACTGTCCCTATACCGGGGCGACGCATCATGCCGACCTCACGGTCTGCGTGCCCGTGTTCTGGGAGGGGGAGCCGCTGTTCTGGGTGCTCGCGCGTTCCCACCACGCGGACATCGGCGCGCCGCTGCCGACCACCTACCTGCCCTACGCCGCCACCGTCTACGAGGAGGGGCTGCATTTCCCCTGCGTGCGCGTGCAGCGCGGGCACGAGGACCTGGCCGACATCATCCGCATGTGCCGGATGAAGATCCGCGTGCCGGACCTCTGGTACGGCGATTACCGCGCCCAGGTCGGGGCCTGCCAGATCGGCGAACGGCGGATCGGCGAGCTGATCGCCCACCACGGCCTCGCGACGATCAAGGCCTTCGTCGAGGAATGGATGGCCTATGGCGAGCGGCGCGCCATCGCCGCGATCTCCGAGCTGCCGGCCGGGACCTGGCGCTATGAGACCATGCACGATCCGGTGCCGGGCGTGGCCGAGGACGGCGTGCCGGTTCGCGTCACTGTCACCGTCGATCCCGAGGCGGGGCGGATTACCGTCGATGCCCGCGACAACATCGACTGCGTGCCGGGCGGCATCAACCTGACCGAGGCGACGGCGACCGGATCCTGCCGCATCGGCGTCTTCTACAATCTCGACCCCACGATCCCGCACAACGAGGGCAGCGCCAGCCGTATCGACGTGCTGCTGCGCGACGACTGTGTCGTCGGCCGGCCGAAGTATCCCGTCGGCACCTCCGTTGCCACCACCAACGTGAACGAGCGGCTGGTCATCGCCGTCGCCGCCTGCTTCGCCCAGATGGGCCCGCCGTACGGCATGGCCGAGGGCGGGCACATGATGGCGGCGGGCATGGCGGTGATTTCGGGCGTCGATTCCGCGCGGGACGACCGCGGCTACGTGAACCAGATGTTCATCGGCTATGCCAGCGGGCCCGGCATTCACGGCCACGACGGCTGGATCACCTATCTCGCCTCGGAGAACGGCGGGATGATCGTGCTCGACTCGATCGAGATCGACGAGAGCATGTATCCGATCCTGGTCGAGGGCCGCTGGCTGGAGCCGGACACGCTCGGCCCCGGCGAGTTCGACGGCGCGCCCGGCATGAAGATGATCTACCGGCCGCTGCGCGACGAGATGACCGTGATCTACGCGAGCGACGGGGAGCAAAATCCAGGCCTCGGCGTGCTCGGCGGCGGTGCCGGCGCGCCCGCGGCGAACTGGAAGCGCCTGGCCGACGGCACGCTTCACCGGCTGCCGGCCTTCCATGGCGAGGTGGTGCGGCCGGGCGAGGCCGTAGTCTGCCTCGCCGGGGCCGGCGGCGGCTACGGCGATCCCCGCAAGCGGGCACCGAAACGGGTCGCGGCGAGCGCTGATCGCGGCTGGATCACGCCGGCGCGCGCCGAGGCGGTCTATGGCGTCGCCCTCGTGCCCGCGGCGGACGGCGTCGGCCACCGGGTCGACGAAGCGCGCACCCGTGCCTTGCGGGGAGGCTGAGCATGGCCTTCGACATCTCGATCGATATCGGCGGCACCTTCACCGACTGCGTCGTCGCCGACGAGGCGGGCGACGTCCGCATCTACAAGGCCCGCTCGACCCCCGGCGCCTTCGAAGACGGGTTTCTGGAAGCGTTGCGCCTCGCCGCCGCCGACCGGGGCCTCGACCTCGCCGGGCTGTTGGCGGCGACGACGCGTATCGTGCACGGCACCACCGTCTCGACCAACGCGCTGGTCGAGGGCAAGGTCGCCCGTGTCGGCTTCATCGCCAATGCCGGCTTCCCCGATATCCTGACCTTGCGCGAGGGGCCGCGAAAGCGCGCCTTCGAATGGCGCCTGGATTTTCCCGCCCCCTTCGTGCCCCCGGAACGCACGGCGACGGTCGGCGGACGCCTGGACGCCAGCGGCGCGGAGATCGAGCCGCTGGTCGAGGCGGACGTGCTGGCCGCGATCGGGCGCTTTCGCGCGACCGGGGTCGAGGCGGTCGGCGTTTGCCTGTTGTGGTCCATCGTCGACGGCACCCACGAGCGTCGTGTGGCCGAGATCCTGGCGCGGGAATGGCCCGAGTTGCCGGTGACCCTGAGCCACGAGCTGAACCCGATACCCCGGGAATACCGCCGGGCCATCTCCACCGTGATCGATGCCAGCCTGGCGCGGATCGTCGGCGATTACGTCACCGTCCTGCGCGAGGCGCTGGCGGCGAACGGCTATGCCCGCGAACTGCTGGTGGCGAACTCCGTCGGCGGCATGATGCCGCCGGACGAGATCGTCCGCCGGCCGATCTATTCGGTGATGTCCGGGCCGACCCTGGCGCCGATCGCCGCCCGCCACCTGAGCGACGCGGCCGACGTCATCGTCGTGGACATGGGCGGCACGACCTTCGACGTCTCCGCCATTCGCGGCGGCGAGGTGATCGTCACGCCGGAAGCCATGATCGGCCCCGACATGCTGGGGATCCCCAAGGTCGACGTGCGCTCCATCGGCGCCGGCGGCGGCTCCATCGCCCGGGTCGACGCGGGCGGCCTGCTGCGCGTCGGGCCGGAGAGCGCGGGCGCGGTTCCGGGCCCCGCCTGCTACGCAATGGGCGGCGCGGCGGCGACGGTGACCGACGCCAACGTCGTGCTCGGCATTCTCGATCCCGACTTCTTCCTCGGCGGGCGGATCCGCCTCGACGCCGCGGCCGCTGAGCGTGCCGTCGACGCGGTGGCGGATGCGCTCGGCGTGACACGGATGGAGGCGGCGCATGCGATCCACACCACCTCCAACCACAACATGATCACGGCGATCGAGGACATCACCGTGCGCGAGGGCATCAATCCGCGCGAGAGCTATCTGGTCTGCGGCGGCGGCGCGACCGCTTGTCACATCGGCGAGATGGCGGAGATCATCGGCATCGAGGGCTACATGATCCCGCGCTTCGCCGCCGGTCTGTCGGCCTATGGCGGTTTGATCTCCGATCTCAGATGGGCGGAGAGCGCGACGCTGGCCACGGACAGCCGGCGCTTCGATTTGGCGGCGGTGAACCGGGTGCTGGCCGCGCTGCGCGCGCGGGGCGAAGCCTTTTTGGATCGGGCCGGCGTGCCGGCGGAAGACCGGGCCTACGAATACGCCTACCAGGGCCGCTACGAGTTCCAGTCCTGGGACATCGAGGTCGCCTTCACCCCGTCCGGCGAGGGGCTGGCACCGGGCGACATCGACACCCTGGTCGCCGCCTTCCATGCGACGCACGAGCGGATCTACACCATCTTCGACACCGACGACGTGGTGGAGATGACCAGCTGGCGGGTCCGCGCGGTCGGCCGCAACCATCTGGCCGATCGACTGGCGGCGGGTGAGACGGATACGCGCGAGGCCCCCGTGCCCAAGGCGCAGCGCGACGTCCATGTCCATGCGCTGGGCGGCCTGCAGCGGCTCGACGTGCACGACGGGGAGGCGCTACGCCCCGGGATGGAAATCCACGGCCCCGCGGTCGTCGAGGCGACGACCTTCACGACCCTGCTGCGACCCGGTCACGTCGCGCGGATCGACGGCCATGGCAACTATCTGGTGACGGTCGCCAGGTCGGGTGATCCCGCGGCGGCTCAATAGGTGCCGCGCGGGCCGAAGATGGCGGTGCCGACGCGGACGAGCGTGGCGCCGAAGGGAATCGCGAGGGGGAAATCCGCGCTCATGCCCATGGACAGGCCGTCGAGGCCGTTGCGCCGGGCGATTTCGCGCAGCAGGGCGAAATGCAGGCTCGGCTCCTCGTCGGCGGGCGGGATGCACATCAGGCCCCGCACGCTGAGCTGGAACTCGTCGCGGCATTGGGCGATGAGCGCGTCCGCTTCGTCCGGCGGGATCCCGGCCTTCTGCGCTTCGGCGCCGGTATTGACCTGGACGTAGCAGTCGACGGCGCGGCCGGCCTGCTGGATGGCCTCGGCGACCCGGCGCGCGATGCGGGGCCGGTCGATGGTCTCGATGCAATCGAACAGCTCCACCGCGTCCCGCGTCTTGTTGCCCTGCAGGGGGCCGATCAGGTGCAGGCGCAAATCGGGAAAGGCCTCGCGAAGTTCCGGCCACTTGCGCTCCGCCTCCTGCACCCGGTTCTCGCCGAACAGGCGGTGGCCGGCCTCGAGCGCCGGGCGGATCCGATCCGGCCCGTGCGTCTTGGAGACGGCGACGAGGCCGATGTCGCCGGCATCGCGCCCGGCCGCCGCCGCGGCCTCGGCGATTTCGGCCATGACGCCCGCCAGGTTGGCGGCGATGTCGATGTCGGGGTCGGAGGCTGGCGAGGGAACGGTGCTCATGGCAGGGTCGCGCTTCGGTGGCTCGGAGTGGGTGAATGACGACGGTAACAGAGGTCGCGGCCAGCCTCAATCGACGCCACCCGGCGGGCCGGCGGCTGCCGGCCGTACTGCTGCTGACGGACGCCCGGCGCCTGCCCGATCCGTTGGCCGCGGCGGCCTGCCTGCCCCCCGGCGCGATGATCATCCTGCGGCACTACGAGGCACCGAACCGGGCCCGCCTGGCCGCCGACCTCGCCCGGCTCTGCCGCGCCCGCAGCGTCCTGCTCTCGATCGCCGGCGACGCCCGGCTGGCGCGGACCATCGGCGCCGACGGCGTGCACCTGCCCGAACACGCGTTGAAAGGCGGCCGGCGGGCCGACGCCGATCCGCGATTGCTGGTGACGGCGGCGGCGCATTCCCTGCCGGCGCTCCACCGCGCAGCGATGGCCGGCGCCGATGCCGCCCTGCTCTCCCCCGTCTTCGCCACCGCGAGCCATCCGGGCGCTCCGACGCTGGGCCCCGCCCGCTTCGCCCGCCTGATCGCCGCGGCCTCCCTGCCGGTCTATGCGCTCGGCGGCATCGAGGCCGCCAACGCAGGCCGGCTGCGGGCGAGCGGTGCCGTCGGCATCGCGGCGATCGGTGCCTATTTGCGCGAGTTCGGCGTCGGTTGATCTTTCGCTTTGGACATTTCTTCCAGCGCCAAGATCATAGCTTTGAGAATGGCACGCCAAAGAGCGCTGGCGTCCGTCGATGCCGTGCTTGCGAAGTCACCCTCGGCATAACGCATGGTGAAGGCGATCAGAACATCTTCGCGGCCGTTCATGTGCTTCGACATGGCGTTGACGGCTGCCCGCTCGATCAGGGAAGCGCCGGCCGGCGCCGAGACGCGCGGCTCGAGGAAGCGCAGGCGCCAGTCCATGTCGAACGTCGTCTCTTCATCATCGCGGCGCCAACGATCCTCGACCTCGATTTCGAGCACGCCGGCCTGGAGCCAGGTCGCAGGGGCCACGCCGACATAGTGACGCACTAGATCGACGGGCAGGGCATCGAACTTCCATTGTGTCTTTCGACCGGCGGCGCTGCCGCTCGTTGCAATGTCGATGCGGTGGCCGTCGATTTCACCGGAGATATTGGATCGGAAGAGCAGATCGAAAAGCGCCAGGTAGCCGCGGAACGGTGCAACGGCCAACCGCGTGAAGACATAGCGTACCGGTGGGCCGTCGGGCCGGCCCAGATGGATATCGACATCGGCGATTTGGAGGTCGCGAACGACGAAGTTCAATCGCCCTGCCGCCTTCACCAGATTGAGCGGCGGGCCACCGCCCGCACGGCCGCCACCATCGGCGGTCACGACGCCACGCACGCCATCGATGCGCAGTCTCTCGACCTTGGACGCGCCGATCAGGGAGCCAACCAAGTCGACGTCGAGTATCACCTTTTCGAGGTCCAGGGCGAAACTGTCCGCCGCCAGCCCGGTTCTGCGGATCTCGACACGGTCAAGAGACATTCGCCCGGTAAGAAGGTTCCCACTGGCGCCTTCGAAGGCGATTTCATAGCCCGTCGACGCGCCGACCCGGTCGGCGATCCAGCGACTGGTCGGCTCGAAGAAGAAGGCGCTCAGAACCGCGACGGCGGAGAGACAAAGAACCAAAAGTGAGAAAGCGAGCGCCGAAACCACCAGGGCGATACGCTTGAAGGACGGCGGGCTCCAGCCGAACAGCTGTGCGATCAACCCGACGAGCCCGGCCACGACATCGACGACGACCGCGACGATCCCAGCAGCGCAATGCACCAGGAGCTCGGCGACAATTCCAACCAGGGCCTCCATTTGCGCTCCCTCGATGTGCCGGTGCTTCGCCACCACATCAATAATTTCGAGAATCGATATGGTGTTAATCTATATAAATTCAATGCATACTAATGCGCCCTGCTGTTTCAGGCACGGCGAGACGAAAGTCGATTCCTCCTCACCGGTAAGCAAGGCGTCGATATTCCCCTAAGCGCCTCCAGCGCGTGCAGTCGTGATTGGCGCCCATTTCCGTGAGTTCGGCGTCAGCTGATCGGCGATTTCGCTGCACGTGAAGGGGACGTATGCGACACTCCCGGGGTTCGCAGGAAAGGGAGCGGGATGGATCGACGGATCGTTGTCATCGGCGGCGGGGTCGTCGGCTGTAGCGTCGCCTGGCATCTGGCGAGCCGCCAACTCGGCGCGGTGACGCTGGTCGAGAAGGAGAGCCTGGGGGCCGGGACGACCTGGCATTCGGCCGGCAACGTCACCTGGAAGCCCGGCGGCGACCGTGACGCGGAGGTGCTTTACCTGCTCGACACCGTCGAGGGGTTGGCGCGCGAGGGCGAGCAATCGATTGGCTGGTTGCGCACCGGGCGGATGTTCCTGGCCCGCGACGAGGAGGTTCTCGCACCGCTCCGCGACATGGCCGACGCGGCGCGGGCGCGCGGGTTCGAGACCGAGATGTTGACGCCCGAGGCGGCGGCCGGGCGACATCCCTTGTTGAGCCCTGCGCACCTCGCCGGGGTCTGGCTCAACGGCACATCCGGGCGGCTCGACCCGGCCGGACTGACGGCGGCCTATGCCCGGGCCGCCCGCCGGCACGGCGTCGAGATCGTCGAAAACTGCCGCGTCGACGGTATCGCGGCCGAGGGTGGTCGCGTGCAGGCCGTCCGGACCGACGCCGGGGACCTGCCGGCGGACGTCGTGGTGGTCTGTTCGGGTCTCTGGTCGCGCGATCTGCTGGCCCCGCTCGACGTGGCGCTCGCGCAATGGGGCTGCGAGCATTTCTACGTCATCGCCGAGCCGGGGGAGCGCATCGCGCGGGAGACGCCGTCCTTCGTCTCACCCGCGGACCTGCTCTATGGGCGCGAAGACGTCGGCAACTTCCTCTTCGGCTGCTTCGACGAGGCGGCGGTGACCCTGGAACCGGGCGCCTTGCCGGATCCCTTCGCCTTCACCCTGCTGGACGCCAACTGGGACAAGTTCGCGCCCTACTTCGAGAAGATCCTCGATTTCTTCCCCGCGCTGGAGGAGGCGCCGATCCGCCGCTTCGTCAACGGCCCGGAAAGCTTCACGCCGGACGGCCATCCGCTCATCGGCGGGGTCGGTTCGATCGACGGCCTCTATGTCGCGACGGGCATGAACTCCCACGGCGTCACGATCTCGGCGGCGGCGGGACACAACATCGCCGACCTCATCGCCGGGGTGCCGCCGCGCTTCGATGCCGTCGACTACGACCCCGGACGTTTCGGCGCGCGGGCCGGCGACGTTGCCTGGCTGCGCGCCACGGTCGCCGATGCGCCGAGCGGTTCCTACCGGGAGAGCAATCTTTAGTTCGGATCAAGTTTGATCCGAAGTGGCCGGGGATCAAGCCAAATAATCTTTAGCCGAACCTCACGCGTAGGCCAGCAGACAATCCTCCCCCAGCGCCTCCAGCGGCGTGAAGTCGCGGGCCGCGTGGTATTCGGCGCGGGCGAAGGTTTCGCCGCGGTTGTCGACGGTCGAGACGTTGATGTAGAGCAACAGGCGGCGGAGCGGTGAGATGTTCACGCTGGAGCCGTGCACCACCGTCATGTTCATGAACAGCAGCGCGCCCTTGCGGGCCTCGATCGCCTCCAGCCCGTGGTTGTCGACCAGGCGGCTCATGGTCTGGGGTGTGATGTCGTAGCGGTGCTTGGCGGCACGCTCGTGGTCCGCCACGCCCTCGTCGATCACCGCTTCGGACACCATGCCCTCGCGCTGGCTGCCCGGCACGGCGAGCACCGGCGCGTTCACCGCCGTGACGTCGTCGAGGAAGACGGCGATCATGATGCCGTGCGGGCGCGGAATGCCGTCGATGCGGTGATAGGTCCCGTAGTCCTGGTGCCATTCGACGATGGAACCGCCGGTCTGCTTCACGTTGATCCGGCTTTGATGCACGAACACCTTGTTGCCGAGCAGCTGTTCCGCCGGCCCCAGGATCGCCGGATGGCGGGTCAGCGTGCCGAGGCGTTCATCGAAGAGATGCATGCCCCAGCAGACGTGCGGGGCGCCGTCGGTTTCCCGCGCGACCTCCGGCCCGGTGCGCTCCAGCACCTTGAAGGCGGCCGTCTCCAACACCGCGCATTCTTCCGCGCGAAGCGCGTCCGGCACGACGGTCCAGCCCTTTTCCTCGTACTCGCGAACCCGGGCATCGTCCAACTGCATGGTCTCAACCCTCCCCCTTCATGCCCTGGATGCCGTTCGCCAGCGCGCTCTGGAAAATACCGATGTCGTAGAAGTAGGACAGCATGCGGAAGCCGCGACCATGCCATTCCCGGCCCTGCGCCGGCGTGCCGACGAGGCCGGCGGCGGTCTTGCCGTGCTTCTCGGCCGCCGCGGCGATTTTGTCGATCCCGGCCTGCAGGTCCGGATGGTCGAACTGCCCCGGAATACCCATGGAGAGGGAGAGATCGGCATGGCCGAGATGGGCGACGTCGACACCCGGCACGGCCAGGATCTCGTCGACGTTGGCCAGGCCCTTGGCCGTCTCGATCAGCACGCAGACCATGGTGCGTTCGTGCGCGGCGGCCTTGGTGTCGGCCATCGAGGCCGAGCCGTAGTCGTCGTGCGCACCGCCGAACATGGCGCCGCGCTGGCCTTCCAGCGGATAGCGGGTCCAGGAGACCAGCTCCGCCGCCTCTTCCGCGCTTTCGACCATCTGGAACAGCAGGCCCATGGCGCCGAGGTCGAGCAGGCGGGCGGTGTACTGGTAGGACTTCCCCGGCGGGCGGACCAGCGGCACCAGGCCGAGGCCGCGACAGAGCGCCAGCTGGGTCTTCATCTCCGACAGCGTGAAGCCCGAATGCTCCATGTCGTAGAAGACGAAATCGCAGCCGGCGTTGACCAGGATCTGCGGCAGGCCGGGACTGGAAAATTCGAAGATCATTGTGCCGTGGGCGCTGCCGCCCTCGGCCAGGGTCTTTTTCACCGGATTGGCACGCATGGTTTCATCCTCCCTCGCCCCGAATGCGGCCGGATCTTGGCCCGGATGCCGTACGACGGCAAGGTGCCGGACGGCGATGCGACGATCAAGACCAGCGGCAAGCGGCCGAAGGGAAGCTGTTGATGTCATAGCCCCGTCTGGGTCATGAAGGGGATCGAACTCGATCCCGTGACGGAGTTTTCATGACCGACCACGCAGCGGACATCCTGCTCGGCATCGATGTCGGGGGCACCTTCACGGACGTGGTCGCGCTCGATGCGGGCGCCGGGCGTATCGTCGGGACCTTCAAGCTGCCGTCGACGCCGGCAGATCCCTCGGCGGGCGCGCTCGCGGGCGCGGCGCGATTTCTCGCCCGCACCGGTCTCGCCGCCGGCGCCGTCCATCACGGCACCACGGTCTGCACCAATGCGCTGATCGAGAAGCGGGGCGCCCGCACCGCCTTGGTGACGACCGAGGGCTTTCGCGACGTGCTGGCGCTGCGCCGCCAGGCCCGGCCCCGGCTCTACGATCTCGCACCGGAAATTTCGCCGCCTCTGGTGCCGCGCGCGCGTCGCCTGGAGGTGGCGGAGCGGACGGCGCACGACGGCGAAACTCTCGTCCCCCTGCACAAGGCGGAAATCGAGCGCATCGTCGGCGAACTCCGCGCCTTGGACGTCGAGGCCGTGGCGATCAGCCTGCTGCATGCTTACGCCGACGATGGCCACGAACGGGCCCTGGAAGCGGCGATCGCCGAGGCCCTGCCGGACGTCTTCGTCTCGCGCGCCAGCGACGTGACGGCCGAGTTTCGCGAGTTCGAGCGGACCAGCACCGTCGCTGTCAACGCCTATATCGGCCCCAGGGCCGCGGCCTACCTCGGCCGTCTCGGCGACGCGCTGGCGGCCCGCGACATTCCCCGGCTGGCGATCGTCAAGTCGAACGGCGGCCTGACCTCGGCCGCGAACGCACGGCGCTATCCGGTCCACCTCATCGAATCCGGTCCGGCCGCCGGCGTCATCGCCAGCGCCGCGCTCGGCCGGACGGAGGGCTTCGGGGACCTGATCGCCTTCGACATGGGCGGGACGACCGCCAAGGTCGGGGTCATCCAGGACGGACGGCCGCGGCTGGCGCCCGAGTTCCTGGCCGACCGCCTGGTCGACGGGCGCGATGTCGGCGGCTATCCGATCAAGAGCCCGGTGATCGACCTCATCGAGATCGGCGCCGGTGGCGGTTCGATCGCCCGGCTCGACAGCCTGGGCGTCCTGAAGGTCGGCCCGGAAAGCGCCGGCGCGGATCCGGGCCCGGCCTGCTGGGGCCGGGGCGGCGGGGCGGCGACGGTGACGGATGCCCATGTCGTCCTCGGACATATCGCCGCCGACGGCTACGGCGCCGAGGACCTGAGCATCGACGCGGAGGCCGCGCGCCGGGTGATCGCCCAGACCGTCGCCGATCCGCTGGGCTGGCCCCTCGAGCGGGCGGCGGCCGGCATTCTAACCCTGGCCGACGCCAACATGGCGGAGATGGTGCGCCTGGCGACCCTGCGCCGGGGCCTGGATCCGCGCGACTTCGCCTTGCTGGCGTTCGGCGGCGGCGGCGCCCTGCACGGCCCGGCGATCGCCCGCGAGGTCGGCGTGCCGCGGATCGTCGTGCCCCCCGTCCCGGGCCTGTTCAGCGCTGTCGGCACCCTCCTCGGCGACGTGCGCCACGACCTGGTGCAGACCGTGCTGACCCGGGCGCAGGGCGTCGATGCGGCAGCCCTGACGGCGGGCTTCGCCGGCCTGGAGGATCGCGCACACGCCCTGCTGGCGGCCGAGGCGACGGCGGGGGAAAGCCGGTTCGAGCGTCAGGCCGACCTCCGCTTCGAAGGCCAGATGTTCGAAAAGACCCTGCCGCTCGGCCCGGAAGACCGGGACGGCGAGGCCCTCGAGCGCCTGTTCCGCCAGGCCTATGTCGCCGAATACGGCTACGACCTCCCCGGTCAGCCGGTCGAGCTGGTCAACCTGCGCCTGGTCGCCGGCTGCCCCGCCGCCGTCGCCTGGCCCGCGCCGGCCGCGGGTGAAGTGTCCGGTCCCGGCCGGCGCCGCCGCGCGGTCGCGGGCGCCGACGGGATCCGGCGCGAGATCGAGGTCGTTCCCCGGGCGACGATCCGGCCCGGCGAGCACTTCGCGGGGCCGCTGCTGATCGAGGATTTCGGCGCCACCATCCGGGTGCTGGCCGGGCAGCGAGTCACGGCCGGCACCTCCGGCGTGCTGGTGATCGAGGAGGAGGACGCGCGATGAACGACGCCCCGCTGGAACTGGAAAGCGACGCCGTCACCTTCGAGGTCGTGCGCGGCGGCCTCGTCGCCATCTGCGAGGAAATGCGCACGGTGATGACCAGCGCCGCCTTCTCGCCGCTGTTGAGCCTGTCCTCCGACCTCTCCTGCGCGCTGCTGGACCAGTACGGCGACGTCGTCGCCCAGGGCAACGACATCCCGGTGCATCTCGGCGCCATGCCGTTCTCCGCCAAGGGGATGCTCGCCCGCTTTCCCCTGGACGAATGGCGGCCGGGCGACGCCGTGCTCGCCAACGATCCCTATTCCGGCGGCTCGCACCTCCCCGACATGACCTTGATGACGCCGATCTTCGACGATGCCGGCGTGCTCGGCTTCGCCGCGAGCCGGGTGCATTGGCCGGACATCGGCGGCGCCTCGCCCGGCTCCTCCGCCGTCACCGACGAGATCGTCAAGGAAGGCCTGCGCATTCCACCGGTCCGCGTCCTGCGCGCGGGCGTGATGGACGAGGGCGTCGCTACCCTGCTGTTCGCGAACGTGCGCGTGGCCGAGGATCGGCGGGGCGACTTCCAGGCGCAGATCGCTTGCAACCGGCGCGGCGTCGAGCGGGTCGAGGCCCTGGTCGCGCGTTACGGCGGCCCGGCGATACGACGCATCCTGGCCGAGACCCAGACCTACAGCGAGCGGCTGGTCGAGGCGGCGCTGGCGCGCATCGCCGACGGCACCTATGCCGCGCGCCAGCATCTCGACGGCGACGGCTATATCGAGGATCGGGGGGACGGGCCGCTCGTCCTCGCCGTCGCCGTCACCAAGCGGGGCCGCCGGCTGGAGATCGACTTCGCCGGCACCGGGCCACAGGCGCGCGGGCCGATCAACGCGCCGATCTCGGTCACCGCGTCGGCCTGCTATTACCTGGCGCTAGCGCTCGGCGGCGGCGACGTGCCGCCGAATTCCGGTGCCTACCGGCCGGTATTGGTCCATGCGCCCGCGGGAAGCCTGGTCAACTGCGTGCACCCCGCGCCCGTCGTCTCCGGCAACACGGAGATGTCGAACCGTCTGGTCGACCTGATGTTCGAGGCGCTGGCGCCGGCCATGGCGGCGGGCGGCATCGGCGGCAGCTACGGCACCGCCGGGGTCTTTGCGCTGGGCGGTCACGACACGCACCGGGACCGCCGCTTTGTCCACCTGGAGACGATCGGCGGCGGCATGGGGGCGAGCGCCGCCGGCCCCGGCCTCGACGGCCATCGCACCCACATGGGCAACACCATGAACCTGCCGATCGAGGCGAGCGAGGCCGCCATGCCCCTGCTGATCGAGCGCTACGAGCTGGTCGAGGACAGCGGCGGCACCGGCCGGCACCGGGGCGGCCTCGGCGTGCGCCGGGTGCTGCGTGCGCTCGACGACGGGATCAGCTTCTCGCTGCTGTTCGAACGTGCCCTGCATGCTGCCCACGGCGCCGCCGGCGGCGCGCCCGGGCGCACCGCGCGCTTCCATGTCGAACGGGCGGACGGGCGGATCGAACCGCTGTCCTCCAAGACCGAAGCGGGACGCCTGGAAGCCGGCGATCGCCTTTGGCTGGAGACGGCGGGCGGCGGTGGCTGGGGGCGATAAATCTCAACTTTGGTCCCCACACCGCCCAACGACGGTGTGTCGGCCGGCTCAGGCCACGGCGCGGAGTTCGTCGATGACGCCCAGAACCTCGTCGGCGAGTGCCAGCATCGCCGACAGGGCAAGCCTGTTGCGGGTCGCATCGCGCACTCTATTCCTCAATTCGATCATATTCGCCTTGTCCTGGGACGTCGGCCGGTTTACGACGACGAGCCTGGCGTCGATCACAATAATCTCACGCTGAAATTCGCCCGCCCGGTCCGTCAAGCGAGTTCGCTTGCGTCGAAGGCTTCCACGGCGCGTTGGCGGCAACTCGAGCTCTTCAAGACGAATCTCCAGGGCCATCTGCAGTGCATTGTCTCGGGCGGCTTCCAAGTATTCCGTACGATTCATTCTATGCTCCCAATTGATATGCCATGACGAAGAACATCGTTACTGGGCAATTCGGGCCAACCTGACACTCACATAACCTACTTCGACGCGGCCGCCGTCAATAACGATGCATTTGCAGCAGCAGCAGCTTCCGAGTTCGATGCAGCCTTCACAATAGTGCCGCTCACATCCTTGGCGATTGCGAGGTAGAGCGCGGCCCGGTCTGCAAACTCCTTCTCGTCCTGTAACTTGCCAAGCGATTTACTGACAGCCGACAGCGACTTGAACGTTGTCGGGACGGCCGGGTAGTCGGCGAGAATCGTTTCGGGCAGGTAGGCATCGTATTCGCGCGCCTTGGAGAGATCCGGCTGTCCGGTCAAGATCTTTTCGACGTTCTCGATAATCTCGTATGTTCGCACCTTGGCTACGAGACCGGAACGCCTCAACAGCTCCAGGTCCAATGCATTCAGATCATGATCTTGGATCCGCGCGCCCAACAAGCTTGCGCGCAGCCGCTCGGTACGCTCATCGGCGAGGACGATGGCGTTCCCGTCGCGCTTCAATCTGTCAACGATACTCTTGGTTTCCTTCGCCAGTTCGCCAGCGGCCCTATCACTGGCGCATCCGGAGACGATCCCGGCCAACAACATTCCGGAGATCAGCAACTTTGTGAAGTCAGTCCGTAGCATTTAAAATTCCTCCAAGAACACCCAGATTGGCCAGACGACCCACCAGGGCGATGATTTCCTCGCGCTTCAACCCGGTCTTGTGAAATGCCGCCAAATCATCGATCGCACCACTCGCGAGCACCAAGGTCTCGCCCAGCGCACGTTCGCGCTCGATGCCGATTTCCACATGGTTGAGATGACCTTTCTCCCAGGGAACCCGGTCAATTCGCGCCTGGGCCGGCCCCAAGGCCAACCACGCATAGGCCAGCGCCCAATAAAGGTTCTGCTTTTGCTCGCCTTGAAGCATGGCTTCCAGATCTGCCGGCGTTGCGGCACAGTCATTCTTCTCGCAAACCACTGGCTTCGTCTGGTTGATCTGAGCAATCAGCCAAGCCTGAAGCATTCGTGCATCCAGCGCCTCGAGCGCGAGGCTGCGCCGTGCCTCAATCAAACCGATCTGTTTTTCGAGGTACTGTCGTTCCAAGGCAAGAAAATCGCGAGTGACGAGCAGGTCGGCGGGAACCGGGTCCGCCAGCGCACTGGCCAAACCGGCAGTCTTGCCGACGATACCTTTGAATGACGCGAACAGGATACGGGCGCGCTGCAATTCTCCGGCGTCACCGGCGTCTCCGGCCTCGACGGCAGTGATCAGCGATTCCACAGCTGCAAGCCACGTGGCGTTCTCGCCGTTACCGATGCCGAGACCCGAAGCCGCCTCGTTGGCAGTGGACAGGATCTCCTTCACTTTTGCGGACGCCTTGTCTACCGCCTCGTCGAATTTGGCCTGATCGAACGACGTGCCCTCGGCTTGGGCAATTTCCCTAGCAGCCTGTCGGACTCGGGCATGCAAGGATTGGTAAGATTGGCTTGGCGGGCGTCGATGTCATGGATTTACCCCCATGAAGTTGCGAACGCGGGTTGGCCCGCCCGTTCAGGCGTGGCTGAGGACGAACATCCGCTTGATGTTCCAGGAGAGCGTGGCCAAGGTCCATTCCCCCTTCGCCTTGTCGAGGCCGCGCAGGCTGAACTGACGCAAGCCCATCACCGATTTGATGATGCCGAACACCGGCTCCGGCGTCTGCTTGCGAAGCGCGTAGAGCGCCCGGCCCTCGGGTGTGGCCAGGCGATGGCACATCGCCTCGAGCGGCGTCGGATCCTCGGGCGCTGGCGGCGCCTCGGCGAAGCGGTCCCGCCAGGAAAGATGGTGGTGCTCCCGGCCGAGCGCGATCAGCGGCGCGATCTCCGCTTCCCCGCAGGCCTCGACGTTGGCCTGGCTGAAGTAGCCGCTGTCCGCCAACAGGGTCTCGACCTCGCCAAGCCCGTCCGGCAGGCCGGCGAGTGCTTCGAGCGTCGGTTCGATCTGCTGCTTGTCGTTCGCCGCCTGCACCACGTCGGCGCTGACCACCAGCAGGCTGCCGGCGGCCACCGCAGCCTGGGCGTTGTAGCACTGCTCGAAGCCGCCGCCGGCCACCGGCATGATGCGCGAGTCCGGGTCCGTCAGGTTGACCTGGTCCTTCGCCCGTGGCCCCGGCTCCGGCGGCTTCGGTGGCCGCCCGCCCGGCTTGCGGCCGGTCCGCGTTTCCTTCGCCTCGCGGGCTGCCAGCTTCTCTTCGTACTCCGCCTGCTCCCGCGCATGACGCTCGGCCGCCCGCGCCTCGATCTCCGCCTTCGCCGCGGCGATCGCCGCCAGCCGGTCCTCGCGCCGTGCCAGCTCCTCCGGCACGCTCATGCCGTCGGGAACCTCGGACCGGTCCGCCGCTTCCGCCAACGCCATCAACTCCGCCACCTCGGCCCGCAGCCGGGCTTCGATCTCGCCCGCACGCTGCCACGACAGGGCGCTGTGCCGGCTCGCGTCGGCATGGATCTTCGTCCCGTCCAGCGCCACCGTGCCCAGTTGCAGCATGCCGGCCTGCCGCGCCAGCAGCAGAACCTGCACGAACAGCCCCTCGATCAGCGGCAGGAAGCGACGGCGGAACGTGGCGATCGTGTCGTGGTCGGGGTGGTCGTTTGCCGCGATGAAGCGGAAGGCCACCGAATCATAGCTCGCCCGCTCCAGCTTCCGGCTGGAATGCACCCCCGTCGCGTAGCCGTAGATCAGCAGGCCCAGCAGGACGCTCGGGTGATGCGCCGCCGAGCCCGAACCACGATAGGCCTTCACGAACGCAGAGAGATCCAGCTGCTCCAGCACATCGACCACGAAGCGCGCCAGATGACGATCAGGCAGCCATTCGTCCACCGAAGGCGGCAGAAGATAGCTGGTCTCCCGGTCAACCTGTCGAAAGTTGCTCATCACAAAATCACCGCGCAGGAGAGAATCAGACCGTGACAGTGAATCTCATCTCGAAACTCGGCTCAAGTCCGACAGGCTGCTAGAGAGGCGTTTAAGCTGCGTGGCGACCTCAGCCGCCGCAGCTTTGGCCGATACGACTTCGTCGTTCAGCCGCCACAAATCACAGAGCGCGGCCACGATCTCACCCAATCCGGTCGCCCTAGCCTTGCACGCGGTATCGCGGCGCATCGGGTTCCCGCCAGAAGACGTCGTCAGCATCGCGTCGACGAAAACATCGAAATTTCTCGTCTGCAGACTGCACCCTTTCACGAGAGACTTCAGGCTTGTCCTGACCCTTACGCGTTGTTTTTCTGGCACGCTGCCAATCAAGGAGTTCTGGAGTTCGTCCCGCGCCGCATCGCTACGCAAGTGCCGAAAATCTTCGCAGGTCGGCGTACGGCCCCTTAGAATCGGCCGCAGATCCTCGAATGGTTTGTGCGCCGCAACTGCAAAAATCAACCGTGCCGATGCGATCGCCTTCGATAGCATCCTGACCTGCCCGACCCGAGAAATGCCCAGCTCGCTCAGGCGCGTTCGTAGAACGTCAAAGCTTCCGTGGCCCAGCACGGAACAGAGTTCATTTCCACGCGCGGTTGTCGAATCCTTGTAAAGATTGAAGAGTCCGCAGTCCGTTCTGGCCTCGCCGACCAAGGAAACGAAACTGTCCTTACCGCTGAGCAAGGCGATCTTGTCGACGGTATCCAGCTCGCTCTGCCGGAGTCGGCCCAAGCGTTCGCGTCTCGTCGCGGCGAAGACATCCAAGTCAACTTTCGCCAGTTCCGTCTTTGCCTTCGTGGCTTCTTCGTCCTTGGCCGCATCATACAGGATCGTGGATCCGCAGCCGGCCGTGAAAATCGTCAGCGCCATGCAGAACGCCAAGTTAAGTCTTCGCATCAGAACCCCCACATTTTATCAATTCCGCTATATAGATCAAGCCCTAGATAACACTCAACTACTCAATCCTAGCCGTTTGTTCCGTGATTGCAACCAAAATTATCCTATGTCGAAATCGAGATCTCGCTGCGGGTTGGACGCCGGTTCCGTGAATTCGGTGTTCCGTGGTGTCATGCGTGATATCGTTCATCGATCACGCGGGAGACGGCATCCTCATGAACTCCACAACGCAGCTGTTCGACGAGCTCGATCCCGCCCCCCGGCTGTTGATGGGGCCGGGGCCGGTCGATGTCTACCCCCGGGTGTTGCGGGCGATGTCGACGCCGATGCTGGGGCAGTTCGACCCCCAGTTCACCGGCTACATGAACGAGGTCATGGCGCTCTACCGCCAGGTCTTTCGCACGGAGAACCACTGGGCCCTGCTGGTCAACGGTACGGCGCGCGCGGGGATCGAGGCCTGCCTCGCCTCCCTAATCGCGCCGGGCGACAAGGTGCTGGTGCCGATCTTCGGCCGCTTCGGCCATCTGCTGACCGAGATCGCCGCGCGTTTCGGCGCCGAGGTGATCACGCTGGAGACCGAGTGGGGCGGCGTGTTCGAGGCGGACCGGATCGCCGACGCCGTTCGGACCCACACGCCGAGCCTGGTCGCCCTGGTGCATGGCGATACCTCGACGACCATGGCCCAGCCGCTCGACGAGATCGGCCGCATTTGCCGCGCGGCGGGCGTGCTGCTCTACGTCGACGCGACGGCGACGCTCGGCGGCAATCCGTTGGAGGTCGACGCCTGGCATATCGACGCGGTCAGTGCCGGCCTGCAAAAATGCCTCTCCGGCCCCCCCGGTTCGGCACCCGTGACCTTCAACGAACGTGTGGTCGAGCGGATTTCGAGCCGCAAGCACATCGAGGCGGGGATCCGGCCCGAGGGCTATACCGCCGGCCCGGGGCCCAGGATTGCGTCCAACTATTTCGACCTGCCGATGCTGATGGACTATTGGAGCCCGGCACGCCTCAACCACCACACCGAGGCCACGACCATGCTCTACGCGGCCCGGGAATGCGCCCGTATCGTCCTCGCCGAGGGGCTGGAGCACGGCTTCGCCCGCCACCGCCTGGCGAGCCGGGCGCTGCGGGCGGGGCTGGAGGCCATGGGACTGGAGCTGTTCGGCGACGCCGCACACCGTATGGCGAACGTCACCGGTGTGGTCATCCCCGCAGGCGTGGCCGGCGACAAGGCCAGGGGCGAACTTCTGGAGGATTTCGGCATCGAGATCGGCACCTCTTTCGGGCCGCTGCACGGCAAGATCTGGCGCCTGGGAACGATGGGCCATGTCTGCCGCAAGGCGAACATCCTGCGCTGCCTGAGCGCGTTGGACGCGGTGCTGCGGCGAAACGGCTTCGAGGCGCCGGTCAACGCCGGCGTCGATGCCGCCTACGCCATCTATGATGGGGAGGGCTGACGACATGAGCCAGATGAACCCGCTTTGCATGCACGAGGACCCGGCCTCGGTCGCGACGGGCGCGGCGGCCCGGCGCCTGTTCCGCGATCCAGCCTCGCCCGCCTTCCTGCAAACGACGGGCATGGCGCCCGGCTTCATGCAGGCGAGCCCGATCATCCTGCCGGCCGAGCTGGCGCTGGACTTCGCCACCTTCTGCCAGCGCAATCCCAAGCCCTGCCCGCTGGTCGGCACCGGCAATCGGGGCGAGCCCACGATCCCGACCCTGGGCCACGATCTCGACCTCCGCACCGACCTCGGCGGCTACCGGATCTGGCGCCATGGCGAGCTGGTGGACGAGGTCACCGACATCAGCGATCTCTGGCGCGACGACTTCGTCGCCTTCGCCGTCGGCTGCTCCTATTCCTTCGAGGCGGCGCTGATGGCGGACGGGATCGAGCTGCGCCACATCACCCAGGACGTCTGCGTGCCGATGTACATGACGGATATCCCGTTGCATCCCGCCGGCCCGTTCCGCGGCCACATGTGCGTGACCATGCGCCCCTTCGCACCGGCCGACGCGATCCGCGCGATCGAGATCACCAGCCGCTTTCCGTTGACCCACGGCACCCCGGTGCATATCGGCGACCCCGCTCAGATCGGCATCGACGACCTGGCGACGCCGCTGGTCGGCGATCCGGTCGAGGTCCGCAATGCCGAGATCTGCGTCTTCTGGGGCTGCGGCATCACCCCGCAATACGCCATGCTGCAGGCCCGCCCGGAAATCGCCATCACCCACAAGCCCGGCTGCCTGCTGGTAACCGACGTTCCCAGCCGGGCCGATGCGCTGGCCCTGCCCGGCCTCGCCGCCTGAAAAACGCCGCCGAATTTTGCCCGCCGTCCAAGACCTGTTGCGCCGCGTCCAAAGCCGCGCGGCGGCGATTGAACCCGCCTCGCCCTCGTCCATCTTAGTCGCAGGCGGTATCGCCGCCCGGCCCGCGAGGCCAACCCGCGCAATACACAACGGACGAGGACGAGAGACATGTTTCGCAAACTTTCCCTGGCCGCGATGGCCCTGGCCGCCTTCACCACCACCGCCAGCGCCGGTGGTGCCATGAACGATCTGGAAATCGCGCATACCGCCTATACCGCCGGCAACCTGGATATCCGCTACGCTCACCTGGCCTTGGCGATCTCCGAGAACGACAAGATCCGAGACTTCGCCAAGACGATGATCCGCGACCATGCGGCGGTAAACGACCAGGCCGTCGCCCTCATCACCGAGCTGAAGGTGACGCCGCAGGACAACGACCTCAGCCGCGCGCTGGTCAAGGGCGCCGCCGCCAAGCGCGACGAACTCGCCGGCCTGCGCGGCAAGGCCTTCGACTGCGCCTATGCGACGAACGAGCTCGGCTACCACGAAGTGGTCAACAAGACGGTCGAGACCAGCTTCATCCCGGCCGTCACGGTACCGCCGCTGAAGACCCTGCTGCAGGGCGCACTCACCACCTTCAAGGTGCATGAGGGCCATGCCCGCAAGATGGTCGCCGGCCTGAACTGCGGCGCCTGACGACGAAGACATTTCCGGCGGCGGCGCTCTTCGGGGCGCCGCCGTTTTGCTGTCCGGGTTTCCCCACGTCCACCTTTGCCGCGACCGAATTCGGTGTCATCGTGATCGGGGCGGCCTAATCCGGATTAGGAGTGGGGACGTGATGTCATTTGTTTTTGCGGCCGTACGCCGGCCGGCGCGGGCGATCCTGCCGGCGATCGTGCTGCTGTTCGCCCTCGTCACGGCGCCCCTGGCCGCCGAGGTCGATTCGCGGCTCTTCAACGCCGCGCTCGCCGGCGACCTCGCCGGGGCGAAGCGCTTCCTGGAGAACGGCGCCAAGGTCGACTTCGTGCATACGGGGCGCGGCACGGCGCTGATCGCCGCCGCCTACAAGGGGCATGACGATATCGTCGAGGTCCTGCTGGCCAAGGGCGCGTCGGTCGAGCTGACGGCGAAGAACCGCCTCAACGCCCTGGTCGTCGCCGCCGGCGGCGGCCATGTCGCCGTGGTCGAGCGGCTGCTGGCGGCGGGCGCCTCACCGGACGTCAAGGCCGCGCGTGGGGCGACCGCCCTCATCCTCGCCTCGGAAATCGGGCACGGCGCGGTGGTCGACGCCCTGCTGGCCGGGGGCGCGAACATCGAGGCCCGCGCCGAAGACGGCGCCACCGCCCTGCTGCAAGCCGCCTGGCACGGCCATCCGGGCATCGTCGCGGCCCTGCTCGCCAAAGGCTCGTCCCTCGACGTCGGCCTGAAGGACGGGACGGCACCGCTGGCCATGGCGGCGCAGCACGGCCGGGCCGGCATCGTCGACACCCTGCTGGCGGCGGGCGCGGCGATCGACGCGCAGAACAGCTTCGGCACCAGCGCGCTGATGTTCGCCGCGCAATCCGGCCACGTCGCCATCGTCGAAACGCTGCTGGCAAAAGGCGCGGACCCGAGCCTGTCGCTGAAGAACGGAACCACCGCGCACGGCCTGACAAAGGACGCGAAGATCAAGGCGCTGCTGGCGGCGGCGGGCGAGTAGGCGCCCGGGCCGAAACAAGGAGGGGACGATGGCTATCGGCGGAAGTGAGCTGCTGCTGTTTCTCGGCGGTTGCGCGATCATCATCATCGCGCCGGGACCGGACATCCTGCTGGCGATCGCCCGGGGTCTCGGCCAGGGACGCCGGGCGGCGATCACCAGCGCATGGGCCTGCGGTGCCAGCATCTTCACCCATTCGGCGCTGGCCGCCTTCGGCCTCTCGCTGCTGCTGCAGACCTCCCTCTTCGCTTTCACGGTGATGAAGCTCGCTGGCGCGGCCTATCTGATCTATCTCGGCGTGCGTTGCATCGTCTCGAAGACGTTGTTCCGGCCCGCCGCCGCGGCGCCGATCGCGCTCTCCCGGGTGTTCTGGACCGGCTTTCTCTCGAACTTCCTCAATCCGAAGGTGCTGCTCTTCACGCTTGCCTTCCTGCCGCAGTTCGTCGATGCGGGCAGTGCGACGGCGGCCAGCGAGATGCTGCTCCTGGGCGCCCTCTTCGCCATCCTCTGCGCAAGCGCCTTCAGCGTCTTCGGCTGCTTCGCCGCCACCCTGTCGGCCTGGCTGCTGGCGCGGCCCCGGGTGATCGCCGGCCTCAACTGGGGGGCGGGCGTCGCCCTCATCCTCTCGGGCCTGCGCATCGCCACCCTGAAGCCACAGGAGGCCTGATCAGTCCAGCTTGCGGATCCAGATCGCGTTGTCGTGGAAGGCGCCGCCGCCGATAGGGGCGACGGGGTCCGCGCCGGTGAGCGCGTTGATGCCGATCCCCTCCTCGAAGGCGGCGTTGGGCCACACGCTCTCGACGATGACGACGCCCGGGCGGGCGCCGGCTTCGACCTCGACGTGGATCGCGACGTTACCCCGGTCGTTGCCGAGGCGGACGCGGTCGCCGTCGCGGACGTCCAGTGCCGCGGCGTCCGCCGGCGTGAGCTTCACGGTCGGCCGGCCCTCGCGCCGGATCGAGGTCGGCGTCTCGGTGAAGGACGAGTTCAGGTAGCTCCGCGCCGGCGCGGTCACCAGGCGATAGGGCTTTTCGGCCGTCTGATCCTCGATCACGTTCCAATGGTCCGGCAGGCGGGGGCGGGCGTCCTGCCAGCCCTCGGGGCCGAACCTGCCGAAGCTCCAGCGTTCCCACTTCGGCGCGAAGTGAAACTTGCGGTCCGGATTGGCGAAGCCGTTCAGGTAATGCGCCGTCTCGAAATCGGGCTGGCAGTCGATCCAGCGCTTCTCCACCAGCTCGTCGAAGCCCGGATAGCCCGACGCCTTCAGCGTCCAGTCGCAGAGTTCCGCCGCGGTCATCTCGAAGCCCGGATGGTCGGCGCCGAGCCGGCGGGCCAGCGCCGTCACCACCTCGTGGTTGGAGCGGCAGCCCTCCGGCGGGTCGACGACCTTCGGGCCGGCGATGACGTATTGGTGGCCGCCGCCGTGGTAGATGTCGTCGTGTTCCAGGAACATGGTGGCGGGCAGCACGATGTCGGCCATCTTCGCCGTCTCGGTCATGAACTGCTCGTGCACGACGGTGAACAGGTCGTCGCGGGCGAAGCCGGGATGCACCTTGTTCGATTCCGGCGCGATCATCATCGGGTTGGTGTTCTGGATGAAAAGGGCGGTGACCGGCGGCCCATCCCAGAGCGCGTCCCGCTCGCCCATCAGGATCGGCCCGATCCGGGTCTGGTCGAGCACGCGGATCTCGCGGTCGCGCGCGTCCAGCCCCTCGATCATCGACTTGTCCCAGGTGAAGATCGAGCCGTTGTTGTGAAAGGCACCGCCGCCCTCGTATTTCCAGGCGCCGGTGACGGCGGCGATGGAAAGGGCGGCGTGCATGTTGAAGGCGCCGTTGCGATTGCGCGCGAAGCCGTAGCCGAGGCGGAAGAAGGTCCGCTTGGTTTCGCCCACCAGCTTGGCGAAAGCCTCGATCTCGGCGACCGGCACGCCGGTGATGGCCTCGGCCCATTCGGGCGTGCGGCTTTGCAAGTGGGCCTCCAGCTCCGCCGGGCAGTCGGTGTATTCGGCGAGGTAGTCCCGGTCGGAATGGCCGTCGCGGAACAGCACGTGCATGACCGCGCAGGCGAAGGCCCCGTCGGTGCCGGGCTTCAGGCAGATGTGGATGTCCGCCTGTTCGGCCGAGCCGGTGCGGTAGACGTCGACGACGGCGATTTTGGCGCCACGTTCCTTGCGGGCCCGGGTCGCGTGGGTCATGACGTTGACCTGGGTGTTCACCGGATTGGTGCCCCAGATCACCACCAGGTCGGACTTCGCCATCTCCCGCGGGTCGGCGCCGGCGAGCTTGCCGGTACCGGCGATGAAGCCGTTCCAGGCGAGCGTCGTGCAGATCGTGTTGTGCTGGCCGGAGTATTTCTTGACGTTGCGCAGCCGGTGGATGCCGTCGCGCATCACCAGGCCCATGGTGCCCGCATAGTAATAGGGCCAGACCGTCTCGGAGCCGAGCGCCTGTTCCGCCTTCAGCAGGCCTTCCGCCGCCGCGTCGAGGGCCTCGTCCCAGCCGATCGGCTGGAATTCGCCGCTGCCCTTGGGGCCGACGCGGCGCATCGGCCGGGTCAGGCGGTCGGGGTGGTGGATCCGCTCGGCATAGCGCGCGACCTTGGCGCAGACGACGCCCGCCGTATAGTCGTTGTCCGCCGCGCCGCGCACCCGCCCGATCGTCGTCGCGTTCAGCCGCTCGACGTCCAGCGCGCAGGTGGACGGGCAGTCGTGCGGGCAGGCGCTGTGGCGAATTTCGGGCAAGGCGTTCATGGCTCTCGTTCCTCCGGCAGGGCGCGAGCGACAACATGTCGCCGAATGCGGGTGGTGGCAAGGGCGACGATGGATCGGCTGCGGGGGGCGGGCTAATCTCGGGCGGCGAAACGTCGGGAGGGGAAGATGGCGGACGTGGAGACCTACGATTTCATCGTCGTCGGCGCGGGCTCGGCCGGTGCCGCCGTGGCTTACCGCCTGTCGGCCGATCCGGGCCACCGGGTCCTGCTGCTGGAGGCCGGACGGGCGAGCCATCCCTGGTCGCCCATTCCGATCGGCTATGCCCGGCTGGTCAACAATCCGGCCGCCAACTGGTGCTATTCCGGCGAGCCGGAGGACAGCACCAACGGCCGCCGCCTGCATGTCCCGCGCGGCAAGCTGCTGGGCGGCTCCAGCGCGATCAACGGCCTGGTCTTCGTGCGCGGCCAGGCCCGCGACTACGACCATTGGGCACAGCTCGGCAACCAGGGCTGGAGCTACGCGGACGTCCTGCCGTTCTTCAAGAAGCTGGAAAGTTACGAGGGCGGCGAGGACGAGTTCCGCGGCCGCGACGGCCCGCTGAAGGTCACCGACCCGGACGAGCCGGGCCTGCTGTATGAATCGTTGATCAAGGCGGCGGGCGAGGTCGGCATCCCGCACAACCCGGACTACAACGGGGCGCGCCAGGAAGGCATCTCGATGAGCCAGGCGACGATCTCCGGCGGCCGGCGGATGAGCACAGCGCATTGCTATCTGACACCGGCCCGGGGCCGCGCCAACCTGGAGATCCAAACCGAGGCGTTGAGCCACGGCGTGCTGCTCGACGACGAGAAACGCTGCGTCGGCGTGCGCTACGCGGTGCGCGGTGAAATCCGCGAGGCCCGGGTCCGGCGCGAGGTGGTGGTGAGCGCCGGCACCATCAACTCGCCCCAGGTGCTGGAACTCTCCGGCATCGGCGATCCCGAAACGCTGGCCGCCGCCGGCGTCGACGTGCGCCACGCGCTGCCGGGGGTGGGGCGGAACCTGCGCGACCATTACGCGCCGCGCACCCGCTGGGCGATCGACCAGCCGGGCGTCACCTACAACAGCCGGGCCGGCGGCGTCCGCATCGTCGGCCAGGCCTTGAAGTATCTGTTCCTGCGCAAGGGCATGATGGGGATCCCCGCCGCGCCGATCCGCGCCTTCGTGCGCACGCGCGAGACGATCGACGTGCCGGACGGCCTGCTCGGCTGGGTGCCGCTGCTCTATGATCCGGGCTACAAGCTCAGCCGACAATCGGGCGTGACCTGCTATGCCCACGCCATGCGGCCGGAGAGTACCGGCCACATCCACATCACCTCGCCGGATCCCGGAACCGCGCCGGCGATCCGCTTCAACTTCCTGGATTCCCCCCTCGACATCGAGACGACCATCGCCGCCATCCGCAAGGCCCGCGCGGTGATGACCGCGCCGGCCATGCAGGCGATCGGCACCCGCGAGCTCGCCCCCGGGCCGGCGGTGACGACGGACGAGGCCATCCTCGAATGGGTCAAGGCGGCCGGCGAGACGACCTATCACCCGGTCGGCACCTGCAAGATGGGCCCCGACGGTGATCCCATGGCGGTGCTGGACGAGCGGCTTCGGGTCCGCGGCATCCGGGGCCTGCGGGTCGCCGACGTCTCGATCATGCCGACGCACATCTCCGGCAACACCAACGCACCAGCGATCATGATCGGCGAGAAGGCAGCCCAAATGGTGTTGGAAGACAGCGCGGGATGACGGCGATGGACCACCGCTTGAGCGCCGAGCGGCTCGCCGCCTGGACGCGCGACGGCTTCGTCGTGCCGGACTACCAGCTGCCCCCCGCCACGCTGGCGGCGTTGGCCGGCGCGCTCGAGGAGCTGCTGGCGACTTATCCGCGCATGCCGACGGAGGGGCTGGTTTCGCCGCATATCCGCTATCTCGGCGGGCCGGCGCCGGACCTGCACGACCGCTTTCTGGAACTTTGCCGCGTGCCCGAGGTCCTCGACATTGCCGAGCAGCTGATCGGGCCGGACATCATCCTCTGGGGCAGCCGGATCTTCTCCAAGTCCGCGCGCACCGGCCGGGCGACGCCCTGGCACCAGGACGGCGAATACTGGCCGATCCGCCCGCTGGCGACCGTCACCGCCTGGATCGCCATCGACGCCACGACGCCGGCCAACGGCTGTCTGCGCCTTGTCGCCGGGTCGCATCAGGGTAAGCGGCTGATGCGCCACGAAAGTATCGCCGGCCGGGGCGCCGCCCTCGACAAGGAAATCGCGCCGGGTGAGTTCGACGCGGGCGACGTGGTGGAGGTGCCCCTCGCGCCGGGGCAGATGGTGTTCTTCGACGTCTACACCGCGCACGGTGCCACGGCGAATACCAGCGGCGAGCGCCGGGCCGGCTTCGCCATCCGCTATATGCCGGGAAGCGCCCTCTACGACCGCGAGATGCGGGTCGGCAGCGGCCAGGACGACGTCCAGACCGACTTGAGCGAACGTGCCCTCTTCCTGTTGCGCGGCCAGGACCGCACGGGCCGGAACGATTTCGAGATCGGCCACGACGGCATGCGCGTCGAGGTCGCCTGATTCAGAGAATCGGATCCAAGCCCAACTCCCGCAGCAGCTCGCCCGCCAGGCACTGGTTGGAGGCGACGACGGGTTTGTCGGTCACCTCGCCCGCGCGAGCGAGCGCCGCCAGCGTCGGCAACCCGCTGCCGGAGAGCAGCACGGCGTCGACGTCGTCGAGCGGTACGGCGCGGAGCGCGGCGAACGCGTCCGCGGCACCCAAGCCGTAGATCGAGCGGGTATCCCGGCTGCCGGTCTCCAGCCTGTCGATGATCGGGATCTCGAAACCCCGCGTCTCCCAATAGGTTTTCGCCGCCGCGACCAGATCGGCGGGATAAGGCGATAGCAGGGCGAGGCGGCGGACCCCCAGCGCATCGAGGCGGCGCTGGATCGCCTCGCTCGCGGTCAGTACGGGATAGCCGAAGCGGGCCTCGGCCCGGGCGACGATCTCCCGTTCCCGCGCCAGGCCGACGAGGTAGGCGGATCCGGTACAGGCGAAGGCAAAGCCGTCGAGGCGGAGCGTGTCGAATCGGGCGAGGTAGTTCTCCAGGTCCTCGATATAGGCGATGAGGCGGGTGGCGCTGTCGGCCGCGTCGCACGTCAGGCGGACCGTATAGGGCTCGACGCCGTCCGGCAGCAGACGGCGGAACTCCGGCTCCACCGTCGGGTTGGCCTGCGGCACGCCGAGGCCGAGGCGGGCGCGGGCGCCGTAGTCGGGCCCGCTCATGGTGCGGCCTCCGCCTGCCGCAAGCCCTCGAGCATGGAACTACGGCGGAGGTAGGCGCGGGCCCGCTCGGGGTCCCCGGTGATCGCCTGAAGGTCGCGCAACAGTTCGCGGCGGCGACCCGGGTCCGTCTCCAGCATCCGTTTCCGGTTGCGGTCCGCTTGGGCCAGGATCTCCCGCGCGGCGACCGGCCGGCGCTGGCGCTCGTAGCGGTCGAGCAGGTCGGGATCCGCCCCCTCCCACACCGCTTTAAGTTTCTCCGTGAGGTTGAAGGCGTCGTGGATGCCGCCATTCATGCCCATGCCGCCCGACGGGCTGTTCAGGTGCGCCGCGTCGCCGGCCAGCAGCACCCGGCCCCGCCGCCAGGTCTCGGCCAGCCGTTGATGCACCCGGTAGGGCCGCTTGTCGTGGATCTCGAACGGCGCCTCGCCCGGATGGATCCGACGCAGCTGCGCCTGCACGCGTTCCATTTCCACCGCCTCCTCCAGGCCGAGCGTGGGATCGAAATAAAGGCTGCAGCGCCACAGGCCCGGCAGCTGCAGCAGCGCGAAGTTGCCCTCGGCCGACCAGCAGTAGTTGACGACGGAAAGATCGTCCAGGACGTCGTGGAAGGCAAACGGCGTCGTCGCCAGCACCGTGGTTTCCGGATAGGTATCGCCCGCGAAGCCGATACCGGCAAGACGGCGCACCGCACTCTGCCCGCCGTCGGCGCCGATCAGCCAGCGAGCCCCGAGCGGCACGTCCTCGCCGTCGCGGCGCAGAATCGCCGTAACGCCGTCCGCGTCCTGCGCCAGGTCGACCAGCTCGGTCTCGAAGAGGATCTCCACGCTGTTATCCCCGGCGAGCCGTTCGGCGATAACGGCGGCGAGATGGGCTTGTTCGCACTGCAGGCGATAGGGATGGTCCGTCTCGTCGGCGATGAGGGAGAGGTCGAAGACCGCCCGTTCCCCCGTCTCGTGCATGCGGATCTGCCAGGTCGGACAGCGCAGGCCGCGGGCCTCCAGGGCCGCGGTCAGGCCATAGGGCGCCAGCATGTCCAGGGTCGGCGGATGGAAGGTCGAGGCGCGGAGATCGTCGCTGACGCCCGCCGCCTTCTCGATCAGCGTCACCGGAATGCCAACGTCCGCCAGACGCAGCGCCGCGATCAGGCCGACCGGGCCGGCGCCGACGACGAGGACCCGATCCGTCGCCGCCCCCATGCCGCGTCAGGCCTTGCGGGCCGAGACGACGGCCCAGGGAAAGCGCCAGGCCGCACTGTCCACCGTATCGACGCCGTCGGCCTCGGCGAAAGGCTGGATCTCGATATCGCGGAAGCCGAGGCCGGCCAGCACCCCTTCGAGATCCATCTCGGCGAGGGGCCGCATGAACGGCTCGTTGTTACGCCGGCCGTGACCGTAGTGGATGAAGCGGGCGAAGGGCTCGGACGCGGGCAGGAAGTCGAGATGCGCCATGCGGCCGCCGGGCGCCAGCAGCCGGTGGGCTTCGGCGAAGCTCCGCTCGATCTCTTCCGGCGGCATCTCGTGAATCAGCATGGTCGAGGTGACGAGATCGAAACCCGCGTCGTCGTAGTCGGTGGCGAGCGCGTCCATCTGCCGGTAGCGGACGTTTCGCGCCTGGTCCTCCGCGGCGATGGACGCGGCGAGCGCGAGGCAGGGGGCGGAGAGATCGATCGCCTCGATGCGCGCCTCGGGGAAGCTGTCGTAGAACGGCCGGGTGCTCTTGCCGAAGCCGCAGCCCATATCGAGGATGCGGGACGGCGCGCCCTCGGCGGCGAGGATGTCGGTGAAGCGCTGGTGCAGGTCGCGATGGCGCGCGCCCAGCATCGGCGTGGTCGAACGCGAGCCCCGCTCGTAGACGAAGCCGGCGATGTCCTCGCCGGAAACGCCGCCCGGATGCTGGTGGATGTCGACCGCCGAATAGTATTTCGGCACGTCGAGATCGGGGTCGAGCGCCAGCCGCCCGCCGGGATCCGCAAGGCCCGCAAGCAGGGCCTCGCGCCGTTCGCGGTGATAGGGGGCGAGGCCGTAGCGGCCGGAATACTTGAAGCGTTGCAGGTGGCGTTCCAGCCAGGCGTAGTAGCGATAGAGCACCGTTTCGCCGAGCATCGCCCGGACCTCCGCCGGCTCCCCGGGTGCCGCCTTGGCGGCCTTGTGCCGGTAATCGGCCTTCAGCGCGCCGTAGATCTCGGTCGTCCAGTATTTCTTGGCTTCCAGGAGAAAGTCCTGCGCCGCGACGAAGCTTCGCTCATCCATCTCGCTCACCCCACGCTCTTGGAGGATTGTCGGCCCAGCAGCGGCTCCAGCAGGGCGGCGGCGAAGGCGCGGCGATCGGCCTCGCCCGCCGCGCGTTCCTCGTCGCCCGGCGCCGCGGCGAGCTCGCCCGCCTCGACGAGGCCCGCCGCCGCCAGCCGGGCCTCCAGCGCGCCCAACCGGTCGCGCAGGACCTGGACTTCCGTCGCCAGCGCCATGACCACGCCGAAGGCCCGGTCGAGCGCCTCGTCCTCGAAAAAGGTCTGTTCGGATCGCGCCACCGTTTCGCCTCCCTGCCGTTGCCCCGTCCAGCTGGCGCGAAGTGTTCCATGTCGGGGGACGCTTGCAAAGTTTCGCGAATCCATCCGCCACAGGCGGCATCGTTTCGCGAGCTCGGTATCGAGGCGAACGATTGCTGCTTTTTCGCTCGCGCCTCGGGTTTCCGCTTGCCTTCGCCGGGGCGGCGGACTAAACGTCGCCTCCCGCCCGATATCCGGGCGGCACCGCGAAACGGGAAGCGAAATGCAAGACCCATCCAGACAGGCCCCCGAAGACATGGGGTCGACCACCCCCCGGGCCTGACGGCTGTTTCGCGCACCCGTCCCGCCCGACCGATACAGCGGAAAGGCAGGACATATGAAACCATCACATCACACCTAAACCTTGCTCCCCCGGCCCCGGGGGAGGTTGGTATTTGCTTTGGTACTTTGTGAGGCAAGGCACAGCGGTTCGGGTTCCGATGCCCGGCCGGCGCGCCCGGCGCCGTAATGCGCCCCGCGTGTATCGCGCCTACCTCCGCCACCCTCGAAAGGTGCGCGGGTACTGTTCGACGAAGTAGCTCAGGGGATAGAGCGCCGGGTTGAACGCCCGGAGGTCGTCGGGTTCGAATCCCACCTCGTCGCCATGGATAGCTCAGTTGGGTAGAGCACCAGACTCGAAATCTGGCGGTCGCGGGTTCAACTCCCGCTCCACAAAAGCAGCAAAGGGTGCCGGGAGGGGTCCAGGCGGAAAGCGGGTCGCAATATCGGCCCCACGCCGCCGGGCGGAAACGGGTTTCGAGCGTCTTCTCATCCGACGCCGGCCCCGCGCGGAAACGCTTTCGGGCATGGCCGTCCGGCGGAACGGACGGTCGCCCCCGGCGGCGTCGACGGGCGGGAAAGGCCGCGGCGAAGACATCCGCCCGGGACCGTCGGAGCCCTCCCGTGCCACCCATCATTCGTTTTGTCATCGAGAGTACAGCGTAACCGTAACGTCGGAAGGAAGGAGTGGAACAATGTTCGCGCGCAAGATCCATATCGCCGATCATGAGATCGCCTTGCTCTACCGCAACCGGGCCTTCGTCCGGGTGCTGGGACCGGGCCTGCATCGGGTATCGCGCTTCGGCGGGGCCGTGGAACAGGTCACCGTCGACCTGCGGCCGATCCCGGTCGAGGACGCGGCGATCCGGACGCTGGCGATGACCCATGCCTGTGCGATCGCCACCTACTTCGAGGTCGCCGACATGAGGGACGGCGAGGTCGGCCTGGTCTTCGTCGATGGCAAGCTCGCCGACCTGGTCGCGCCGGGCGAGCGGGCCTTCTACGCCAAGGACCTGCACGAGGTCGAGGTCCGTCGGATCGACGTCGCCGGCGAGCTCGAGGTGCCGGCGGCGCTGGTCGCCGCGCTCGCCCGGCCGGCCTTCGCCCGCTCGGGCCTGGTGCGCCAGGTGGTGGTCGAGCACGACACGGTCGGCCTGCTCTATGTCGACGGCGTGTTGACGCGGCGTCTGACGCCGGGCCGCTACGCCTTCTGGCGGGCGGTGCGGGGGGTCGAGGTGCTGCATCTCGACCTCCGCCTGCAAGCCCTGGAGGTCACCGGGCAGGAGGTCCTGACGCGTGACCAGATCGGCATCCGGGCCAACCTCACCGCCGTCTGGCGGGTGGTCGATCCGGAAGTGGCGGTCGGTCTCACCACGGACCTCGCCGACTACCTGTACAAGGAGCTGCAGTTCGCGCTCCGCCGGGTGGCCGGGACCCGGACGCTCGACGAGGTGTTGGGCGACAAGCAGGGCATCAACGCCGCCATGGTCGAGCTGCTCGAGCCGGCGCTGGCCCGGGCGGGGCTGCAGGCCTCCTCGGTCGGCATCAAGGACATCGTCCTGCCGGGCGACGTCCGCGAGCTGGTCAACCGGGTGGTCGAGGCGGAGAAGAGCGCGCAAGCGAACGTGATTAAGCGCCGTGAGGAAACCGCGGCCACGCGTTCGCTGCTCAACACCGCCCGGCTGATGGAGGACAACCCGATCCTCCTGCGGTTGAAGGAGCTGGAGGCGTTGGAAAAGGTCTCGGAGAAGATCTCCAACGTCATCGTCGGCAACGGCATGGACGGCGTCATCGAGGACCTGGTACGGATCCGCCCGAAGGGCTGATCACCGGGAGCCGAAACTGACGCCGTCCGAACCGGGGGCCGGGATCCGACAAGGGTCCCGGCCCCTTTCCGTTTGGGGTGACGCGAGAGGCCGCATTGACGGCCCCGGCCGTCTCCCCGACACTTCCGCCTACAAATATAACAGGGAGATGAGCCAGCCATGGACATCGACGACATTCCGATCCTGGCGCGCCGGGAGATCGAGGCACGGATCGCCGGTCCGCTGATCGAGGCTTTCGCCGCGGAGATCGGACGCGAGAAGACCATCGAGATCGCCTCGCAGGTCATTTTGGAACTGGCGGAGGAAAGCGGCCGGAACCTGGCGGAACGCTGCGGGGGCAACTCGCTTGCGCATCTCGCCGCGGGCACCGGGCAATGGTCGGCCGGCGGCGCCCTGCAACGCGACATCATCGAAAAGTCGGACAGCACCTACAACTACAACATCGTGCGCTGCAAATACGCCGAGATGTACAAGCAGCTCGGCCTGGCGGACCTCGGCTTCGTCCTCTCGTGCGGGCGCGACGGCAAGATGTTCGGCGGCTTCAACCCGAACATCGACTTCAATCGCAGCCAGACGATCATGCAGGGCGCGGAACATTGCGATTTCCGCCTGTCGCTGGACGACGGCACGGAGAGCGACGCGGACGCCTGAACGCCGTCGGCCGGGACTTCAGGTTTCCGATACCGCGCGGCTCATGTCGGCCAGCAGCTCGTCCTGCGCATCCGGCGACGCCGCCCGGATCCGTGCCGCCAGATCGGGCGGGACCCGGGTCCGGGGATCATGCCGTTCCGACCAGCCGACGATTGCCAGCATGACCGGCAGCAGGTCCCGGCCCTTGTCGGTCAGGCTGTAGAGGACCTGGCGTCCGTTCTCGGGATCGCGCTCGCGATGGACGATACCCTGGGCTTCCAGGCGGCGCAGCCGGTCGGAGAGCACGTTGGTGGATATCGCCTCGTCCGCGTCCAGGAAATCCTGGAAGCGGGTATGTCCCCGGAACATCATGTCGCGGATGATGAGCAGCGACCAGCGATCGCCAAAGACGCCGAGCCCGAAGCGAAGCGGGCATCCATGTGGCTCGTAAACCATGGGAAAGCCTAGCGTATCCTGCAATTCCTTGCAAAGCCGAAGTGTTTTTGGCACCCTCGGCACCACTTCCGGGGAGGGTTGGACGGGTGATGATCGGCGGCAACCCCATCGGCAACCCGATCGGTAACCCCAGCGCCCTGCCCGCGGCCCGCTAGCGCGCCCGTGTTCCTTCTCGTCACCTGCACGCTGGTCACGACGCTCTATGCGACGACGATCACCATCGCCAACGTGTCGCTGCCGCAGATCCAGGGCGCGCTGTCGGCCAGCCCCGACCAGGTCGCCTGGGTCGTCACCTCCAACCTGATCGCGACGGCGGTGACCATCCCGCTCGCCGGCTGGATCTCCGCCCGTTTCGGCCGGCGCCGGGCGATGATCTGGGGGGTCGCGGGGTTCAGCGTGGCGACCTTGATGTGTGGGTTGTCGACCTCGCTCGCCGAGCTGGTGTTCTGGCGGGTGGTGCAGTCGGCCTGCGGCTCGCCCCTCACGCCGATCGCCCAATCGGTTGTGCTCGACGAGTTCACCGAGGAGAAGCGTGGCCCGGCGGTAGCGATCTACATGATGGGGGTGGGCATACCGCCGACCATCGCGCCGCTGATCGGCGGCTACGTCAGCGAGGAGATTTCCTGGCGCTGGGTGTTCTTCATCCTGCTGCCGATGGCATTCGTCGCGCTCGCCGGCGTGCTGCTGTTCATCAAGCGCGATCCGCCGCCCGAGGTACGCCCGAAACTCGACTGGACCGGCTTCATCAGCCTGTCGATCGCCATCGCCTGTGTGCAGCTGATGCTCGACCGCGGCGAGCGGGCGGAATGGTTCGGCTCGATCGAGATCGTCCTCGAAGCTGCCGCCGCCGTCTTCTTCGGCTGGGTCTTCCTGGTGCACAGCCTGACGACGGACCGCCCGTTCCTCGATCCCCGCCTGCTGCTGAACCGCAATTTCGCCATCGGCATCGCTATCGCCGCCATCTTCGGCATGCTGTTCGTCACACCCATGGTGCTGATACCGGCCATGTTGCAGCAACTGCGGGACGTGCCCGAGTTCACCGTCGGCGTCCTCATCGGCGTGCGCGGCGCCGGTACGGCGGTGTCGATGGTGATGATGATCTTCTTCGCCAACCGCTGGGATCCCCGGCTGCTCTTCCTGCTTGGCTTCGGCACCCATACCTGGGCGGGCCTGGCGATGGCCAACTTCGGGGCCGACGTATCCCTCGAGGAGATGGCCTGGACCATGGCGGTCCAGGGCTTCGGCGTCGGCTGCCTGTGGGTGCCAATGACCTTGGTCACCTTCTCGAACTTCGATCCCCGCCGCTCGGCGGAGGGCGCGGCGCTGTTCCACTTCGTCCGCTCCATCGGCTCCAGCTACTTCATCTCGGCGAGCTTCGTGGTCGTGTTCCATACCCAAAAGATGAGCTACGCCGAGCTGGTGCAATGGATCAATCCGTTCGCCGAACGGCTGAACTTCACAACCGTGATGGGGCGCTGGAACATCGAGGACACCTCGGGCCTGACCGGCGTCGCCGGCGAGGTGGCGCGGCAGGCGACGACGATCGGCTACATCAACGTCTTCCACCTCTTCCTCTGGACCTCGATGGCGGTCTATCCGCTGATCGCCCTGATCGCCTGGCCGCCCACGGGCCACCGCCCGCGGGACTGAACGGGACCGGTCGACCGCGCCGAGGCGGTCACCGTCGAAGACGGATTTCGCGCCGCCTATCGCTGGCAGTACATCTTCGCGGGCGCGGAGAATCCCCGCTTTCTCAAGACGCTGTCGGCGTTGACGAGCGAAGCGCAACAGGCCCGGATCGGCGCCGCGCTGCAAACCCTGGCCTGAGGGGAGAGCAGCGGGGTCGGGCGGTTCGCCGGAAGACGGCGTACCGCCCTGCTCAACCCGAGACCGCAACCAAAAGCGCCAACCGCTCTTCGAAGCCCGCGCCATCGTCGTACGGGAAGCCACAGATCAGCCGCTCGACGCCGAGGTCGCGATATTGCGCCAGCAGGTCCCGGCAGGCCGCCGCGTCGTCCAGCGGCAGGCGCGTGGAGACGGTGACGGAGCCGTCGGGCTTGCCGGCCGCCGCCGTCAGCGCCCGGTAGCGGGCCACGTCGTCGGCGATCTCCTCCGGCCCGCGCACGACGGGCAGCCAGCCTTCGCCATGGGCCACGGCCCGGGCCAGCGCGTGTAGCGCCTTGCCGCCGATCAGGAACGGCGGCTTCGCCGGACGCGGTCGGAAGAGGAGGGGCTGGCCGTTGGCCTCGACCTCGTCGGCGGCAAAGCACGCGTTCATGAAGGCGAGCGTTTCGTCGGTGATGGCGCCCCGGCGGCGCCGGTCGACCCCGACGGCCTGGAATTCCGGCGCCATCCAGCCGACGCCGACCCCGAGCATGAGGCGCCCACCGGAAAGTTCCTGCACCGTCGCCACCTGCTTTGCCGTCGCCAGCGCCGCCCGGTAGGGCAGGATCAGCACGGCCGAGCCGAGCCCGATGCGCGTCGTCGCCGCGGCGAGCCAGGCAAGCGTCGTCAGCGTATCCATATAACGCCCGCCGCTGCCCTCGGCGTCATCGGGGGGGATGGCGATATGGTCGGTGATCCAGATCGAGTCGAGCCCTGCCCCCTCCGCCGCCCGCGCGCAGGCAGCCATGGTTTCGGGCGTCGATTGTGGTCCCATGTTGCGAATACCCACGCCGATGCGCATGCCTCTCTCCCTGTCGTCTTCGCCGATGGTCGGTGTCCGGGACCAGCTCGATATGCGTTTCCAAATCGGCGAGCTTCGTCGGATTCGGGCCGGGATCCGCGGGAACCGATCGAAACCGATTGTTTATCCGGATCGGACAAAAGAGCTGGAGCGGGCGAAGGGAATCGAACCCTCGTCGTAAGCTTGGGAAGCTTCTGCTCTGCCATTGAGCTACGCCCGCCTGGGCGATGGCATAGCACATTCGACGGGTTCCGAGAACGCCCGGCGGGCGCTGGCGATAAGTTTACCTGGACGCGCGTTGACAAGCCGCATGGGCAACCCCAGGTTCCGGGCGTCCATGGGGGGATGATCGGGAGGTGTTCGCTTTGAGTATGGCCGCTGGCGCCGAGGCGCAGATATCCGAAATCGTCGGCGTGCCGCTTACCCGGCTCGATCCGAGGAAATTCCAGGACGTGGCGACGACCGCCAAGGGCGAAGCCCGGGCACGAGTGGCGCTGAATCGGCTGGAAACGCTCTGGTTCAATACGGGCACACTGTGCAATCTGTCCTGCCACAATTGCTATATCGAATCGACGCCCCGAAACGACCGGCTGGTCTATCTGAGTGCGGACGAGGTGGCGCGGTTTCTCGACGAATTGGACGCCGACTGGTCGGCCGGCGAGATCGGCTTCACCGGGGGCGAGCCGTTCATGAACCCGGAGTTCCTCGACATGGTCGAGGACGCGCTTCGTCGCGGCTACCGGGTCTTGGTGCTGACCAACGCGATGCGGCCCATGCTCAAATGCAAGGCCCGGCTGAAGGCGCTGCGCGAGACCTACGGCGCCCGACTGGCGATCCGCGTCTCGGTCGACCACTATACGCTCGAGGGGCACGAGCTGGAGCGCGGGCGCCACAGCTGGCGACGCATGTTGGAGGGGCTGTCCTGGCTCGCGCGCGAAGGCTTCGATCTCGCCGTTGCCGGACGTACCTTCGGGACCGAGGACGAGGCGAGCTTGCGGGCCGGTTTCGGAACCCTGTTCCATGAACTCGAACTCTCCATCGATGCCTTCGATCCGGCCCGCCTCGTGCTGTTTCCGGAGATGGATGCGGCGATCGATGTGCCGGAGATAACGACGGCCTGTTGGGGTCTGCTCGGCATCGATCCCGGGACCATGATGTGCGCCTCCTCGCGAATGGTGGTGCGGCGCAAGGGAGAGGCGGCGGCAAAGGTGTTGCCCTGCACCCTGCTGCCCTACGATCCCCGTTTCGAGATGGGCGCGAGCCTGGCCGAGGCGGCGGGAGACATCGCCCTCAACCATCCCCATTGCGCCAAATTCTGCGTTCTCGGCGGCGCCTCCTGCAGCGCGGGTTGACGCGCCGGTCGTCGCGCACGCGACTTCACGGGTTGTTAACCTCCCCCTCTTCAAAATCCCCGGGTTCCTATTGGGATTTCGAGAGGTATGGGGTGATGAAGAGCCTTCTGGTCGCACTGACCTTCCTTGTGGCCGTCGGATGTTCGAGCGCCGTCGTCGCAAAGACCGTCATCGGTGCAACGAAAACCGGTATCCTGATTTGGATCGCGGAGGCGCAGGGATACTTCGACAGCGTGCCCGGCGGCGTCGACATACGGCTCTATCAATCCGGCTCGCGGGCAACCAAGGATCTGATAGACGGTAAGATCAATCTCGCTACCGGCTCCGATTTCGCCTTCGGCAGCAATGCCATGACACACGGCGACCTGCGCATCGCCGGCGCTATTTCATCGTCTCGCACATGCCAGCTGTTCGCCCGCTCGGACCGGGGTATCGCCAGCGTCGCCGACCTCGCGGGCAAGCGCGTCGCGGTTACCAAGAAGAGCATCGGGCAGTATTTCCTGGGCCAGATCCTGACGCTGGCCGGCATCGAGCGAAATGTCGTTGAACTCGTCCACATGAGCCCCAAGGACATTGTCAAAGCGATCAGCAGCGGCGAGGTCGACGCGGGGATCACCTGGGAGCCCTACGTCTTCGAGGCGAAGCGCAATCTCGGCGACAAGTTCGCCACCTTGCGCGAGGAACGCGACGGCCGTCCCTACTACTTCCTTCTCACCAGCCAGGCGGCATGGCTGGAACGCCATGGCGACGCGGCCCGTGCGGTCGTCGGCGCCTTGAAGATGGCGGAAGAATTCGCGAGCCGGGAACCAGATGCCGCCAAGGCGATCATCCGCGAACGATTCGATCTGAAGGCCGACTATCTCGACAATCTCTGGCCCCAGCATACCTTGAAGGTGCATTTGCCGCAGAACCTGCTCTTCGTCGTCGAGGAGGGCCTGCGCTGGCGCCAGGAAGAGGGGCTGAGCAAGATATCCGACATCCCGGACGTCGCGGCCTGGGTCTACATGCCCGCTCTCGAGGCGGTCAGCCCACAAGACGTCCGTATCATTCGCTGAGGCGCGCCGACCGCCATGCGTATCAAGGGCAAGCTTCGGCTGGCTGTCGGCACGGCGGCACTGCTGTTCATCACTTGCGCGGCCTTCACGGCCTGGACCTATCGCGAGCGCGTCGACGCGCGTGCGGTCTATGAGCAGGCGCGCGGGCTGGAGCATGCGGTTTTCGAACTGAGTCTGCTGTCGACGGAGTTCATGCTGCATCCGGGTGCGCGCGTCCTCAATCAATGGAACCGACGGCATGCCTCGTTGCAAGAAGGCTTCCTCGTCGGCGAGGCGCGTCGCCTGCTCGATCCGGTGGTGGCGAGCCAGGTCGAGGATCGGCTGGCGGCAATGCACGGCGCGTTCGAAAAACTATCGTCGATCCGTAGCAGCCTGCCCCCACGCGATCGCGCCCGCGCCCAGCGTATCCTGGCGGGACGCCTGTTGAGCGACGCAGAGTACGTCGCCACCCTGGCGGTCCGCTATGCCGATGGGGAGGAAGCACGGGCCCTGGCGCTGGAGCAGGCGCTGCGGCTCTACCTTTTTGCCACTGTCGCCCTTTTGCTCGGCGCTTACGTCATTTCCAGCATCGTGATGTCGCGGGACGTGATCAAACCGTTGTTCGCGCTCGGCCGGGATATCGCCAGGCTCGGCCAAGGGGACTTCCAGACCCCCTTCGCCGCCACGTCGAGCAACGAAATCGGCGATCTTGTCAGACAGATCGAACGATCACGGGCCGAACTCGAGCAGATGCAGGAGCGCGATCGGCGGATCTCCGATGCATTGCGTGATCGCGAGGACGAGTTGCGCCGGCATGCCGACGAACTGAGCCGGTCCAACCGGGATCTCGAGGAATTCGCCTATGCCGCATCGCACGACCTGAAGGCCCCGTTGAGAGCCATCGGCAACCTGGCCGCCTGGATCGAGGAAGATCTCGGCGAGGCGATGAACGGGGAGAGCCGGGAACATATGCAGCTGCTGAGGAACCGGGTCGACCGGCTCGAAGGGCTGTTGGGCGCGCTGCTGGATTATTCCCGGGTCGGACGCGCGGACGAGGTCTGCGAAACGGTGGACACCGGCGCCTTGCTCGCCGAAGTCGTCGAAATCCTGGACATTCCCGAGACCGCGACGGTGCGTATCGGCGACGATCTACCCACCTTGACGACGGCGAAGGCCCCGTTGTTCCAGGTTCTCGTCAACCTGATCGCCAATGCGGTCAAGCACCACGACCGGGACGACATGCAGATCGAAGTTTCCGCCCGGGCGTGCGACGGCGCGGTGGAATTCTCCGTCACCGACGACGGGCCGGGCATCGCCGAGGAGTTTCACGAGCGCATTTTCGGCATGTTCCAGAAACTGCGCAGCCGCGACGAGGTCGAGGGCAGCGGCATCGGGCTGTCCCTGGTCGCGAAACAGGTCCAGCTGCACGGCGGCACCGTCGAAGTCCTCTCCGGCGCCGACAGCCGTGGTGCCACCTTCCGCTTCACCTGGAGCGAGGCCGCCTGACGTTCCGCCCACGCTTTCCTCGCCGCCACCGCCTCTCCTATAGTCGCGCAGGCCGAGGCGGTCGGCGAAGAAAAGGGAGAGGGACATGAGCACGCAATCGTTTTCACCCGACGACTACGAACTGGCGGAGAATCGCTGGTTCGAGGATTTCGAGGTCGGCATGCGCTTTCCGCTGCCCTCGCGGACCATGACGGATGCGCTCTTCGCGGCCTTTCAGTTGGCATCCGGCGACAATCATCCGATCCACTACGATATCGAATACTGTCGGCGGCGCGGCCATGACGGCCTGTTGGCGCACGGCTTCCAGGTGGTCAGCCAGACCGCGCCGGGGGCGGGCATGTTTCCCCACTACGTCGGCGAATCGATGATCGGCTTTCTCGAGCAGTCGAGCCGCTTCTTGAAGCCGGTCTATGCGGGCGACACGCTCTATTCCATGCTCGAGGTGGTGGAACTGGTCGAGCAGCGCTCGACCGGCGTCTTGAAGATGCAGAGCACGGTTCACAACCAGCGGGGCGAGCTGGTAATGGATGGCGCGCAGAGTTTCCTTATCGCCAAGCGGCCGGCCTGAAACGTCGCAACTGGACAAGCGGGCCGCCGGGCGGGATAGTTCGCGCCCCAGGGTGGCACTTCGCGGGAGGTCAGCCATGTATGTGGAAACGACCCGGGATATCCGGATCCAGGTGCAGCCGATATACCTCGATGACCAGTCCGAGCCGGAGAACGGCCACTGGGTCTGGGCCTACTGCGTGCGCATCGAGAATCAAGGGGCGGAGACGGTGCAGCTGTTGAACCGCTACTGGCACATCACCGACGGTCATGGCCGCGTGCAAGAGGTGCGCGGCCCGGGTGTCGTCGGTGAACAGCCCGTATTGGCCCCGGGGGAAAGCTTCGAATACACCAGCGGTACACCGCTCTCGTCGCCGTCGGGAATCATGGTGGGCAGCTACGAGATGGTGGGTGGCGACGGCAACCGGTTCGACGTCTCGATTCCCGCATTCTCCCTCGATACGCCCGAAAGCGGGCAACGGTTGAACTGAGCCGGATGCGCCGGAACGGCGGTGGGCTGCGCGCGTGGTAACGCTTCGACCCATATTTCTCGTCAACGGGCTGATGCTGGCGACGCTCGGCCTGACCATGTTGATTCCCGCCTTGCTCGACGCGGTCGTCGGCAACAAGGACTGGGAAGTGTTTCTCGCCGGCGCCTTTCTCACGGGCTTCGTCGGCGCGGGCCTCGTGCTCTCGAGCCGGGGCGGCCAGCGGGCGATCAACCAACGCCAGGCCTTCCTGCTGACGACCTCGAGCTGGCTGGTGCTGCCGGCGTTCGGCGCCCTGCCCTTCGCCTTTTCCGCCCTCGATCTCAGCTATGGCGACAGCTTCTTCGAGGCGATGAGCGGCCTGACCACGACCGGGTCGACGGTCATCGTCGGCCTCGACCGGGCGCCACCCGGGATTCTGATCTGGCGCGCCATCCTGCAATGGCTCGGCGGCATCGGTATCGTGGTCACGGCGATCGCTATCCTGCCGATGCTGCGCATTGGCGGCATGCAGCTCTTTCGCATGGAATCGGCGGACCAGTCGGAAAAGATCCTGCCCCGCGCGGCACAGATTTCCGGTGTTATCGGTGCCATCTACCTCGGCCTGACTGCGCTCTGCGTGCTCGCCTACTGGCTTGCCGGCATGAACGGTTTCGAGGCGGTCGCCCACGCCATGACCACCATCGCCACCGGCGGCTTTTCGACCTCGGACGCTTCCTTCGGGCATTTCGACAGTGCCTGGATCGACTATTCGGCAGCCGTGTTCATGGTCATCGGCAGCTTGCCGTTCCTGCTCTATTTCCAGCTACTGCGCGGGCGGCCGCTGGCATTGTGGCGCGACAGCCAGGTCCGCGGCTTCCTCGTCCTGTTGTTCGCCGCCCTGGGCATGATCATCGGCTATAGAGTGCTGAGCGGGCAGGGCGCCTTCGACCAGGTCCTGCGTGAAACGGTGTTCAACGTCACCTCGATCCTGACCGGTACCGGCTATTCCACCGCCGATTACGGCGGCTGGGGCGACTTCGTCGTCGTCGTCTTTCTCTTCATCATGTTCGTCGGTGGCTGCGCGGGCTCGACATCCTGCGGGATCAAGATTTTCCGCTTCCAGGTGCTGCTGGCGACACTGCGTGTGCAGCTGGCGCTCCTGCTGCGTCCGCACGGCGTCACCATCGCCCGCTTCAATCGCGAGCCCATTCCCGAGCCGGTGATGCACGCGGTGACCAGTTTTTTCTTCGTGTTCGCCGCGTCGTTCGCCGTGCTGGCCGTTGCGCTCTCGGCCCAGGGACTCGACACCATGACGGCGATTTCGGGCGCCGCGACGGCGCTGGCCAACGTCGGGCCCGGCCTCGGCGAGGTGATCGGGCCCGCGGGCAGCTTCGCCGAACTGCCGCAATCGGCGAAATGGACCCTGGCCTTCGGCATGCTGCTCGGCCGGCTCGAACTTTTCACCGTGCTCGTACTGTTCACGCCGGCGTTCTGGCGCGCCTGACGCCTTGCGCCGTCATATCGATCGGTTCGGGCGGTCGAAATCTGCCGCAATCGACGGCTTTCGGGCATGGCAAAATTACCACCAATACCCAAGAGCGTTGCGGGAACGCCACGATTCGAGGAATGATAAGTAATCATCACCCCTGTTTACTGGAAAATCCGGTCCTTCGAGTGTTAGGATCGGCGCGAATATGGCTTTTCAAAGGTGTGTCATGCGACGTCTTCTTGCGCTTGCCCTGACGATGATGGTCACGACGCCGGCGTTGGCGAACTACAACGCCGGCCTCAAGGCGGTGGAACGGGGCGACTACGGTGCCGCCTACTCGGCCTTCAAGCCGCTCGCCGATCAAGGCGATGTCCGGGCGATTTCCAACATCGCGGTCATGCATGCCCAAGGGCATGGGATCGAGCAGAGTTTTCCAAAGGCCGCACGCTTGTTCCGCCAGGCGGCGGAAAAGGGTTATGCGCCGGCACAGCACAACCTGGCCTTCATGTTTGCGCAGGGTCACGGCGTGCTGCAGGATTACGCCGCCGCCGTGAAATGGTACGAGGCGTCCGCCAGGCAGGGTTACGCCGCCGCCTACAACCTCGGCTTTCTCTATGCCCACGGCAACGGCGTACAGCAGAATTACGGTGCCGCCGTCAGCTGGTTCCGGCGCGCCGCGGACAAGGGCTACGGTATCGCGCAGTATAATCTCGGCCGCCTGTTCCTGGACGGTCGCGGTGTACGCTCGGACGTCAAGGCGGCGGCCCAATGGTTCCGCCGTGCCGCCGATCAGGGCGACAGTGACGCCCAGTTCGAACTCGGCCGCCTGCACGCCGCCGGCGATGGTGTCGAAAAGAGCTCGGTGGACGCCTATGTCTGGACTGCACTGGCCGCCAACCAGGGCCATGCCGACGCCCGCGCCGCGCATGATACGATGGCCAAGGGGTTGAGCAAGGACGAACGGGTCGAGGCCGACAAGCGGATCGACGGTTGGAGCGCCACGGCCGAGTGACGCGTCGCAACACGCGTGTCGGCTCTGTTATTTTCCTGGCCGGGCGGGTAGAATGCCCTGAGATGTGAGGGGGAATGGACGGGCATGAGCACGAAGGCCAAGCGACGGCACGATCCCAACGACCTGCCGATCTGGGCAAGCCTGATCGGCATTTTGCCGGCCCTGATCGTCAAGCACCTCGGCTTTTCTTTCGGCGAGAGCTTTCTGGTCTATCTCGCCGTCACATCGTGCGCCATCGGGATCTGGGTCGTCGACCGCATCCTGCACGAACTCAGAGCCCTGCGTGGTGAGCTGAGCGACTTCATCGAGCGGGAACACGACCGCTCGTACGAGGAACGCGTGGGCAAATCCTCGGACTGAGAACCTTCACGGATCTTCGCTAGAGAAACGCCTCCAGGTGCCAGGCCAGATCTTCGGGCGGCACCGGATAGTCGGTACCGTTGCGCGCCATCAGCACCTGAGGCGGGGGGATGCGGGCCGGGCCGGTCTGCAGCTGGATCGCCGAACGCATCGAGAAACCCGCTCGCCAGGCGAGCGCCGTGACCGCCTTGGCGCTTCCCGAACGCATCACCTTGTCGATCGTCGTCGTCTCGAGTGCGGTCTTGCGCGCCAACACCTCGACGACGAAATCGCGTCGGCCGCCGTCGATCGCCGCCTGCAGCGCCTCGTCGTCGACCAGGCCGGCGTCCGTCACCTCGTGGGTCCGCGCCGCCTCGGCATCACCCTCGGGGCCGCTCGACTCGCGCAGCCGCTGGCGCACCTTTTGGTCGAGGTCCTTGCGCGTCGCATCGTCCAGGTCGTTGCGCCGGGCGAGAATTTCGAGCAGCGAGGCGGCAACGAAGCCGGAGACGCGGCGCACCGCCCGGATCGACAGTTCCGGCCGCGCCACCAGACCCGGATGCCAGGTATCGACGTCGGCCGCGTTGTCGACCAGGGCATCCAGGGTGTCCTCGCGGATCTGTGCGCTTTCGTTGGCCAGCAAGGTGGCGACGGCGGCGACGTCGAGCGTCGCGGCGATGACGTCCGAAACCTCGGCCGCGAGCGAATCGCGCCGGGCGACGGCGTCCAGCGCGTCAGAGGCCATGCCGGCGGCCACCAGCTCGCGCAGATCGTCGTCGCCGAGCAGAGGCGAGTATTCCAGCACCGGCGCGGCGACGATGGATTCCGTATCCGCGGCGAGGCGGCGGATCAGCTCACGCGGCACACCGCGCGCCGACTTGACCTCCTCCGCGACGATCGCGCGCACGCGCGGCAGCTGGTCGCGAGCCAGCGTCTCGAGGGTTTCCAGGGCGAGGGCGCCGATCCGCTCCCGCTCCTCCGCATTCATGTCGGGCACCAGACGGGCGATCTTGTGCGCGAGCTGGGCGCGGACTTCCACGTCCACGTCGTCCGCCAAGAGGCGGTCCGCCTGTACCGGCGTCGCGCGATTGGTGGCGATGTCACGGCGGATCTCCGCATCGCCCTGTCCGGCGAGGTAGTACAACATCTCCGGGCGGGTATCGGTGGCGCGGGCCAACTTGCGCCGGCCGCCCGGATCACCGGCAGTGACCAACGCGCGCTGCGCTTCATAGGAAAGACCGTGGCGTCCATGATCGCGGTCACGGCCACGACGGAACAAGCTCATCAACATGTCATGCGACCTCCCTCGCAGGCTCGTCCGAACGGGCGAGCGCAATGCGATTCTTGCCGCCGTGCTTGGCGGCATACATGGCCGCATCGGCACGGCCGATCATCATCTCGATTCCCCTCTCGCCGTCGACCGCCTCCTCGATCACGGCCAGGCCGATCGACAGGGACAACGGCCGCGCGTCGTCGGCCGAGAAATGGCGCAGCTCGCCGGCCATGGCCAGCAGCCCCCGGGCCTTGGCCAGACCGCCGGCCTCACCGGCACCGTCGAGCCAGAGGACGAACTCGTCACCGCCGAGCCGGGCTACCAGGTCGCCGCCGCGTACCAGGACTTCCAGGCGGCGGGCGAGCGCCATCAGCGCCTCGTCGCCCCGGGCATGGCCATGGGTGTCATTCACCGGCTTGAAGTTGTCGAGATCGAGGTAGACCAGCACGCCGCTCGCCATGCCGCCGGTGCGAAACCGGGCCGCCAGCGCCCGCAGCATCCCCCGGCGATTGAGCAGGCCCGTCAATTCGTCGGTCGTCGAGAGGGCGTTCAATTTCTCATGGACGCCGGCCTGGGCCATGGCGACCGCGAGCTGGGCGGCGACGCCGTCGAGAAAGTCGGTCTCCTCCGCGCTCCACGGTCCGCGCGCGGCGGCACGGCGCACGACGAGACGGCCGAGGCTTTCACCCCGAAACGCGCAAGCTGCGGCCAGAACGCCGGCACCGTCCTCCACCGGTGGCGGACCTCTCTCGCCGTGGCGGGCCACCACCTGGCCGGTTCCGCGCACGACCCAGCAGGCCTCCGCGCCGAGCGCGCCCGCGGTCGAGCCGGCCGCCGCCTGGAACATCGCCTCGGGTGTCACCTCGTTGCGAATGGCATCGATCACCGAGCGCATCAGGCTTTCGCGCTGTTCGGCGCGGTGCAGTGCGGCCTGCTGATCGTGTTCCCGCGTCACGTCCCGGCAGACACCCCGGGCGCCGCGCCAGGCGCCCTCGCCGTCGGTCACCGGCAGACAGGAGATCTCGACGATCGCCACCGCGCCGTCGACCCCGCCGAGACGGACCTCGACCCCGCTGCGTGGCCAATGGCAGGCGAACGGGCTCTCCCCGTCACCGAGGACCGCCTCGCCGGTCAGTAGGGTGAAGGGGCGATCGACCAAATCCTCCGCCGCATGGCCCAACGCCCCGCTCGGCGAGATGAAGATGAAGCGCCCGTCGGCATCGGTCTCCCAGGCGAAGTCGGCGGAACAGGACACCAGATCGCGGTAGCGGGCCCGGCTGTCCGCCAAAGCACGAGCCAGGTTGTGTTCCAATGTCGCTTCGCGCCCGAGGATCAGCACACCGTCTTCCGCCTCGCCCGCCAACGGCAGCAGCGTCAGGTCGAAGACCCGACGCTCGCCGCCGAACGCCGTCTCGATCCGCGTGGTCCAGGGCACATGGGCAATCAGCGTCCGGATCACCTGGTCGCGCAACCTCTCCGCGACGGCCGCCAGCAACAATCGTCCACCGGCGTTGGCCGCGCGGACGCCACCGTCGGCGGCGATCAGCAGGGCCGGGCCGGCAAAGCGCGCGACCATCTGATCGGGCGAGAGCCAGGCCCGCCCGGTCGCCTCCGGCGCCTCCGGTGCCGCCTCCGTCCAGTCCCGCTCCACTCGCACCACGGTGCCGCCTCGCTTCCACCCTCGAAGAGTCTCACCATGCTACGCAACGGGGGTTTAACGCGGTGTTAAGCGATCCGGATTCCGGTGCTCACGGCTCGCGGTAGAAGCGGTGGCGGCCGATCGTGCGGGTCGGATCGAGGACCTTGGACCAGGCGGGCGAGACGTAAAGCGCATGATAGTGCGTCGCGCCCTGGGTCAGGTCGCGGTGGCCGCCGGCGACCAGGGTACGGGCGAGGCGGACGGCACTTTCCCAGGCCGCCCGATCGCGCGGCCGGTCGGAGCGGCCGTCACAGGCGAAGGAGAACTGGCAGCGGTGGCGGCGATGGGCATTCTGGAAGACGACGGCGCAGATCTCGTCCGGATAGCGCGCGTCCCGCGTCCGGTTCATCACCACCTGGGCGACCGCCATGCGACCTTCCAGCGGCTCGCCCCGCGCCTCGAAGTAGATCGCCTGGGCCAGGCAGCGCTCCCCCGCATCGAGGGCGGCGAAGGCGGCGGCGTCGACGGGGGCCTCGGCCTCCTCGTACCAGCGGTCCGCCATCAGTAGCCAGACATAGCCCGTAACCACCACGGCAAGCGCCGCGCCGGCGACCGTCCAGGCGAGTTCTCGCCGCCGCCGATGGAAGAGGCGGGCGATACGACGCCAAGGCAAGGCGCGCCACACTCGGCGGATACGAGGCCACATCGCGCCACTCTGCATCCCGAATGCGGCGAAATCCGGGCCGTGCGGCCGGCAGCCTATAATGGCGGCGGCGAATCGACGGGGACGCGGAATGGCGCAGGGAGAGCGGATACGACTATCGCCGCCCAATGACGATCTGGAGCTGGTGCTGCGCGTCAATCCCCGCGCGCGACGGGTGCTGCTGAAGATCGACGCCATGGCGGGCGAAGCGGTCCTGGTCTGCCCGAACCGCACCAGCCGAAAGCGCGCCATCGCCTTCGCCGGCGACAACGCCACCTGGGTGCGCCGGCGCCTTGCCGCCGCGCCCGAGGCCGTCCCTTTCGCCGATGGGGTGGCGTTGCCACTACTCGGCCGCGCGACGACGATACGCCACGATCCGGCCGGCCGGCGCGGCGTGATCCGCGACGGCGACGAGATCCGGGTGAGCGGCGAGGCGGCGCATCTGCCGCGCCGGCTGGCCGACTGGCTGCGCGGCGAAGCCCGCCGGGAATTCGCCGATCGGGCCGGGGCGATGGCGGCCCGCCTGGGCGTCGCCCCTTCCCGCATCACCGTACGCGATCCCCGCAGTCGCTGGGGCAGCTGCGCGCCAAGCGGGGCGTTGTCGTTCTCCTGGCGGCTGGTCCTGGCGCCGGACTTCGTGCTCGACTACGTCGTGGCGCACGAGGTGGCACATCTGGTCGAGGCCAATCACGGCCCGGACTTCTGGGCCCTGGTCGCGGAATTACACAGTGACGTTCCGGGCGCCCGTGCCTGGCTGAAGGCGAACGGCGCCGCGCTGCATCGCTACGGCCAGTGACGCTCAGGCGTGGCCCGCGTCCAGGGAGAGGAAGGAGGGGTCGATGCCCATCTTCTTGATCGAACGGGCCCATTTCCCTTCCAGGTCATCGTCGAACACCAACTCGACGTCGGAATCGACGTGCAGCCAACCGTTCGCCTGGATCTCGGTGTCGAGCTGGCCGGGCGCCCAACCGGCATAGCCGAGCGCCAGCATGCTCTCCCGCGGCCCCTCGCCCGAGGTGATGGATTTCAGGATATCGGCCGTCGCGGTCAGGCCGAAGGCATCGTCCACCATCAAGGTCGATTCCTGGGAGTAGTCGGTGGTGTGCAGGACGAAGCCGCGCCCGGTTTCCACCGGTCCGCCGTTGTGCACGTTGATCTCGCGGCGCAGTTCCGGCACCTCGATCTGCAACTGCTGCAGCAGTTCGCGGAAATTCACCTGGTCGGCGATCTGGTTGACGATCAGCCCCATCGCGCCCTGCTCGGAATGGGCGCACATGTAGATGACGCTGCGCTGGAAACGCTCGTCCCCCATCGACGGCATGGCGATCAGAAGCTGGCCGTCGAGATAGCCTGATGTGGTCTGGTAACTGCTCATATCGCCTCGCGATGCTTGCCGGGGACGAGTCTACACCAAGGATAGGGCCCTGTTTCCGTTATTTTGTCGTGAACACACAAAATCAAGCCGTACCGCCTCACGACAAGTTTAGGCCCCGGTCCGCTTCTATCCGCTATAGCCTCCCCATATGATCGAGGGGAGCATCGGCGGTGGAGATGATGGATGTGGATTAGACGGGCGATTACAGGCACTTGGGTGGCCCTGACCATGGCCGCCGCCGTCCCCGCCGCGGCGCAGCAATCGGAATGGATCGGCATCCAGGAAACCAAGGCCCGCCTGATCGCGGCCAGAAACGCCGTCGACGGCGTCGGAACCCTGGACCTCGGCCTGCAATTCAAGCTCGAGCCCGGCTGGAAGACCTACTGGCGCAGCCCGGGCGAAGCCGGCATGCCGGCCCAGCTCGACTGGTCGAAGTCCGAGAACGTGGCGGGCGCCGAGCTGCTCTGGCCCTTGCCGAAGCGCTTCACCGCCTTCGATCTCTCGACCTACGGCTACGGCGACGAGGTGATCCTGCCGATCCGCCTCGCCGTGGCGGAGCCGAGCCGAGCCGTCAGCGCTCGCCTGCGGGTGTTCTATCAGGTCTGCCGCGACATCTGCATTCCGGTCGAAGCGGACCTCGTCCTCAACCTGCCGGCCAAGGGCGGCGGCTCCAGCCCGCATGCCGGCGTCATCCGGCACTACCTGGCGCAGGTCCCGATGCCCGACGGCGGGCCCTTCGAGATCCGCGAGCCGGCGATCACCGGGGCGCCCGGCGCCGAGGTGCTGCACTTCACCGTCGCCGCCACGACGCCTTTGAGCCGGCCGGACGTTTTGGTCGAGGCGCCCTGGCCCTTCGGCTTCGATGCCGCCGAGGTCACGCTGGCCGAGGATCGCCTGGGCGCCCGCGTGACCGTACCCGTACGCTCGCGCAAGGGCGACGGCAGCCTTGCCGCACACGCCGTCACGGTGACCTTCGTCGACGGCGCCCGCGCGGGGGAGAAGACCTTGGCACTCGCCGCGCAGTAGTGTCGGGCGGCCGGTTCTCAAGCCGTCGCCGAGCCGCTATAAGCAGTTCCGCCAATCGATGGAATTCCAGGCCGGGCAAACGGCATCGGCCGCAAACGGAGGGAACGCGACATGACGATCAAAGCCGGCGACACCATGCCCGAGGGGCAGTTCATGACGATGACCGACGAGGGACCGAAGCCGGTCACGTCCGCCGAGCTGTTCGGCGGCAAGACCGTCGTGCTGTTCGGCCTGCCGGGCGCCTTCACGCCGACCTGCTCGAACAGCCACCTGCCGGGCTATATCCAGAACGCCAGCGCCCTGAAGGGCAAGGGCGTCGACACCATCGCCTGCATGAGTGTCAACGACGCCTTCGTCATGGGCGCCTGGGGCAAGGACCAGGGTGCCGGCGACGCGGTGATGATGCTGGCCGACGGCAGCGCCGACTATGCGAGCGCGATGGGCCTGAACCTCGACCTGACGGCCCGCGGCATGGGCATGCGCGCCACCCGCTTCTCGATCCTGGTCGAGAACGGCGTCGCCAAGGCGGTGAACGTCGAGGAAAACCCGGGCGTCGCCGAGGCCACCGGCGCCGACACGATGCTGGGCCAGGTCTGACGCCGGACCCACGTTCGACGAGAAAGGGCGGCGCTGCGGCGCCGCCCTTTTTTCGTCGCTACGCCGCGTCCTCGCGCATCATGTCCGAGCATTTCTCGCCGATCATGATGCAGGGACCGTTGGTGTTGCCGGAGATCAGGGTCGGCATGATCGAGCCGTCGGCGACGCGAAGACCTTTCAGGCCGTGCACGCGGAGACGGTCGTCGACCACCGCCATCGGATCGTTGCCCATCTTGCAGGTGCCGACGGGGTGATAGGCCGTCTCGGAGCTGCGGCGGATGAAGTCGAGGATCTCGTCGTCGCTCTGTACTTCCGGGCCCGGCGCGATTTCCGGCCCGCGGAAGTCGTCCATCGCCTGCGTCTCGATCACCTCGCGGGTCTTGCGCACGCCGTCGATCAGGGTGCGCCGGTCATGCTCGTTCGAGAGGAAGTTGAAACGGATCTCCGGATGCACCATTGGATCGGCCGAAGCGATATGGATCGAGCCGAGGCTTTCCGGGCGCAGCATGTACATGGCGATGGTCATCCCGGGATCGGGGCCGAGCTCGCGCGTCTTGCGCAGGATCGCATGGAAGGGCACGAAATGCAGCTGGATGTCCGGTGTCGCCAGCTCCGGCCGGGTCTTCAGGAAACCCAGCACGGGCGCCGAGGGCAGGTTCAACAGGCCCTGGCGATTGATCGCATAGCGCAGAATTTGCAATCCGAGCTTCCAGCCCCGCGCGGTGTCGTTGTAGACCACACCCCGCTTGGCGATCCGCCAGACTAGGCGCGGCGCCATGTGGTCGCGCAGGCTTTCGCCGACGCCGGCGAGTTCGTGGCGCACCTCGATGCCGTGGCGTTGGAGGACCTCCGGCCGCCCGATGCCTGAAAGCTCCAGCAGCTGCGGCGAGGCGATGGCGCCCGCGCACAGCACCACCTCGCGCCCGGCCCGCGCCACCCGGGGCTGGCCGGCGACGTCGTATTCGATGCCGACGCAGCGCTTGCCCTCCAAGATCAGTTTGCGGCCGAGCGCCCGGGTTTCGATCGTCAGGTTCGAGCGATGGCGCGCCTCGCGCAGATAGCAGTAGTCGGCGCTCATCCGCCGGCCCTTGCGGATGGTCGTCTGGGTGCGGACGATGCCTTCCTGGGTGTCGCCGTTGTAGTCGTCGTTGGGGGCGAGGCCGATCTCCCGGCCGGCGGCGAAGAGGGCGTCGTAGAGCGGGCTCTGGTCGACGGCTTCGCTGACGTGCAACGGTCCACCCTGGGCGCGGAAATCGTCCGTGTGGTGTTCGTAGTTCTCCATGCGCCGGAAGACGGGCAGCACGTCGTCGAAGCTCCAGCCCCGGTTGCCGAGCTGCGCCCAGGTGTCGTAGTCGAGCTGCTGGCCGCGCACGAAGACCAGGCCGTTGATCGAACTGGAGCCGCCGAGCACGCGGCCGCGCGGCACCGGGATCCCGCGCCCGTCGGTGCTCTCCTCGGCCTCCGCCCGGTAGCACCAGTTGGCGGCGGGATTGTCGATCAGCTTGGAATAGCTGATGGGAATGCGCGAGAGGGGGTGCTGCTCCGGCCCCGCCTCCAGCAGCAGAACGGAATACCGGCCGTCCTCGCTCAACCGGCTGGAGAGCGCGCAGCCAGCCGAACCGCCGCCGACCACGATGAAGTCATATTCACGACCATTCATGCCATGGTTCCCCCCCACCCCGAATTCCGCCGTAATACTACCAGCCCGTCGGAAGGGAGCCGAGGGGTGGCATGGGATTATCCGCCCCATCGCAGGAGGGTCGTGTTGCCATATCCGATATCGCGCGCGATCAGACCCTCGAACCGGCCTGCCGGCAGCTCGACGATCCGGCCGAGATTTGGTTCGTAAAACCGGACATGTGTGATGATATCGTCCGCGTCGGCGACGATCTCTGTGACGGCGACGGCATGGTATTCACTTTCCAGTTTCAGAATCATCTTCACATCGTAGTCATTGCTCAGGGCCGTGCGGATGGCGCGCAGATTGATCCTTCCATTGTTCGACGGATCCAGCTCGGAGATCTTGGCCCCCAATGTCTGGGCGTATTCGCGCATTATCTTGTTGCTCGCCCCAAGCTCGGAAATGATTTCACCCAGTTCGGATGCGCTCAGCTGTTCATAGGGTGTGGCTTCGGCTTTCGTGCGAACCCCCTGCGTCACCTCGCGCCGTGCCTGTTTGAGCTTTATCCGCGCCGCGCGTCGGAGTCCGTCAACCTCGGAAATCAGGCGGCCGAGGCGTTTGTTCACGAGATAGTTGGTGGTCATGAGATTGCAGGTACCGCCCGCTTGGGGGCTGAAGAGCCTCGGGCCGCCTTCGTCGATGATCCGCACATTGTCGCCGTACAATGCCCGTGCCGTCGCCAGATCGCCCCCGGCGCCGGTGAGGTCGAGCTCATCGAGGAAGATGCCGTCTCCGGGCGCCGCCCGGCGGGGCGCGGCACAGACGGGGCTCCCCGTTCCCGGCGGGTCGCCCGCAAACCGCACGCGCGTCTGCGGCGCCTGACTGCTTTTCACCGAGCCGGGCAGGTCCGCCGTCACCCCCCCGGCCCCCTCGACCCCGGCCACGCGACGACCCTTGCCGGCGACATCGATCGTCTCGTTCGCGATCACCGGGGCACCGAGTCGATGGACGGCGGCGCGCGGGCCGCTGGCGCCGAAGCTGCGTGAAAGCCTGGCGCTGTTGAGATGGAGGAGCGTCTGTGATCCCAGGCCCACCGCAATCATCACGCGCCGCCATTTCGGTTGACGCTTGCCGAACTGATCCTTGCCGGTCAACAGCAGATAGAAATCGCCGGCCCCGGTGGCGCCGACATAGCCGTCGTACAATCCGAAGACGCCTTTCTCCGCTGCGATCCGAACGGCAGACGACGCCACGTCGGCGCTGGTATCGGCGATGACATAGCGCGCCAGCGCAGCCTCCGCCGGCGATGTCCAGGGGATCCGGTCCGCGGTCCCGATCGCATTGTTCCCGAGAGCTTCGCCGGTAATGCCTTCGAGGAACGCCTGCATCAGCGGATTGAAGTAGCTGCCGTCGCGACGCGGTCGCGTGAGTGCGGTCGCCAGCGCCCTCATCTGCTCATCGGACATTTGCACGATCGAGGCTGCTCCGAGCACACTGCCGGCATAGCGCACCGGCGGCGCATCCTCGCCGAGATAAAGCTCACCGAGATTGTACTTGTGAAGGTCGGTGAGCTGCTCCGATTGGCGCAGGCTCCAGTAGTTGGAGAGCTGCAGCCGCTTGCGATGCGCCGCCTCCTTCTGCGCCGGGGTGGGCGACGGCGAAGCGATAATGCCGGCATAAATCGCCCCCAGTCGTTCAAAGCCCTGGCGATGGCGTACAAGGCCACGCTGAACCCAGGTGTCGTAGACGGGCAGGCGCTGGTAGGCGTCGCCAAAACGAAACTCGACCACCTCGGCGTTATCGACGTCGATATCGAGCCGGGTTCCCTCGGCGCCGAAAATGCGCGCCAGCGAACCGAATGGCGGCGTCCGCTCACCCCCGGATCGTCGATCGGCGAGGCTTGCGGCCGCGACATGGGAATAGGTGACCGGGCGCAAGCCCACAGATCCAGCCGCCGTGAGCTCGAGCGTCGTCCCGTTGCCGGATCCAAGCGCCTTCACCTCCACCGTCAGGCTGGAGCCTTGTTCTTTCGCGACATCGTAGGGAAGGGTGACCTTCACCGTGAAGGTCTGATGCTTCATCAGAGCTTCGAGCGGATGGGTCGCCGGATCGTGATCGGGGCGATTGAGGCCGACGCGAAGCACCGGCCGGGACCAGGTTTCGATGTCCAGACCCTCGTCCTTGGCCAGTTCGAAGCGAAGGGGCGTACCGTCACCATCGACCCAGGCCTCGCCCTCGCCCGCACCCCCATCGCCCTCACGCCAGCGCACCCGCCCGGGATACCATTTCATCGAATAGCGCGGATCCGCCTCCGAACCGGCCTCGTCCAGCTCGATACGCCATTCGAGTTTGCCGTTTACCTGCTCGCGGGCCCATTGCGGGATGGCGCCGTTCATTTCATCGGGTATCGGTTTGTAGGTGAAGGTAACCCGGCCCTCGAGATTGCCGCGGCTCGGGTCGCCAACCTCGGAAGAGTGATAGTTGCCCTTCCAGACCCGGGTCTGCGTATGCGCCTCCAACCTGTTCGGGTAGGCCTCGAAATCAGGATCTTCCTGCACGATGACGAAGGGCCAGTCGCCGTCTTTCGTTGGTCGCCAAACACCGAGGGTTTTCGTCAACGACATCTTGAACGGCGCCGTTTCCTCCGGTTCCCCGACAGCCGTTTCGCGGTCGTCGGGGGGTGGCGGTGGCTTGTAGGCGATGATCGCCTTCAACCGGATTAACAAACCCTCGCCGTCCGCGAGTTTCGACGCGATCCGCTGGACGTCCGCCTCTTTCTCGCTTGCCGATGCGGCGTGCCGCTCGGCGCGGGCCGTACCGGCCGCGGCGTCACGGGCAAATTCCGCCGCCGATTTCGCGAACGTCGCCCGCGTGGCCTCGGCGTAGGTCCCGTTCCGCGCCTCGCGGCGCCAATGGTCCGCCCGCTCGCGGTTTGCCGCCGCATCGCTGCGCGCAGCGGCTTCGAGCGCGCGATAATCCTCCGCCTGCCTCCTGGCCGTCGCCAAGGCTGCGCGCTCATCGCCGAATTGCTCGTGCAGCCGGTCCCGTAGCGCCGCAGCCCGCGCTTTCGCCTGCCCCTGGTCGCGCCGCACTTCCGCTTCGAGGCGCGTAACCGCACGACTCTCCAATTCAAGCGACCGCGCGGTGGCGGCGTCGGGCAGCAACAACGTCAATAGGATGGCAAACGCCAGTTGACCGGCAGCCCGCGCCGTGGAGACGAGGCAACTGGTTGCGGTCATGACGCCTCCAAGGACGTGGCCCGCCTAGTCTTCGTCCGGCGCGGTCAATTCGACGGAATCGATAAAGAACAACGTCTCGCCGCTGGTCTTCTTGTTCTGGGCGACCGTCATGAAGATGCCGCCGGGAAGCCGGAGGGACGAAATGGCGTCGGTCTCATGAACGACCGGTTTGCCACTTTTATCCACAGCACCCTCGACCGTCAGCCGCGCGGAGAATTTGCGCCCGTCACGGACGAGGCTCAGCGTCATGGGACTGGTGATGGTTTGCGCAAAATTTGAAAATTGCCTATCCGGCGGGCAGACATTGCATTTCATGGCCCGGACTGTTTTTGAAAACTTCGTGGCTTTTCCCTTACTCGACTTTATGACTTGTAAAATTAGCTTGTGGCCATAATTCTTATTTCCCGAGGTGAAGAGGCGTGCGGCCAACCAGTTCTTGGCGTCCTTGCGCATGCCAAGCCAGATGCCTTCTTTCTGAGTCTGGTATTCTGCCTGAACCGTTGCCGATAACACCCAGTTGCTTTTTGGGGGCTTCACGTCGAGGCCAAAAAGGTTCGGTGTCTTCTTCCCATCGAAGCCGCCGGTTGTTCCAGCTACCATCAACAACTTATCATCCTCGACGATGAAGGCGTCGGGATCTGGATTGGTAACCGCCCATGCGCCGTTCAACTCGTCAACGGAGAAGTCGTCCTCGAATACGGTTTTGATCTTCGGCGCCGGCTTTGCGGCAACGACGGTTTCCTTTTTGACGGCCGCCAATGCCACTTCCAATGCGCCGGCATTCGCAGCGTCGTAATACTTTCCGTTCCCCCGCTCGGCGATGCATTCGAGTTGTGCGCGTTGATCCTTTCCGATGTCGAAGCCGACGACGTGAACCCGCGTATTGATATCGTCTTGCGCCAGTTTCGCCGCTTCCGCGCAAGGATCGCCACCACAGGTCTCGATACCGTCGGAAACCAGGACGATGCTGCGTGTGGTGTCGCTATCGGCGAGCATCGCGCCGGCGGCGGCGATCGCCGCGGCGATCGGTGTCTTTCCCAAAGGCGTGATAGCGCCGATCTTGCTCCGAATCGCATCTGTCGCATCGACGCCGATCGCGGAAAGAACTTCGATATCATCGCAGTCGGTCTTTGAGCGATGACCATAAGCAACGATGCCGAGTTGCGTGCCGCCGGCGAGATCACCAACCAGGCCGGACAGCATTAATTTTGCCGTCTCAATCTTTGCGACGCCCTCGATTTGACCCCACATCGAGTTGGAACCGTCGACAATTAGAACGGTTTGAGCGGCGTTTGCCAGGACAGCCGCCGGTGCCGCCGTCGACAACAAGAGGGCGGCGGCAATCGTCCTGGTCATCACGCCGATACGTTTGTAATTCCTGGCCATCACACGCATCCCAGCCTATATTTCTTTCTAAGATAGCATTATCGAATGCTTCTGGAAGTTTACCCGCCAACCCGTTACCCGGCAAGGCGCAGGGGAATCGCATTTGGAATTGCCTTGACGTGCGTGTTTGATCTTGAGGTATTGGCGCGAATCGATTCTACCCGGTCTTTTCACGGGTGGAGGTTGCGATGGAAGGCTTTCTGGAGTGCTTTGAGGGTCTCGAGGATCCGCGGACTGGCAATGCCGGGCGTCACGATCTGCTGGAGATCTTGACGATCGCCCTGTGCACGGTCCTCTCGGGCGGTCAGACGGCGGTCGACATGGCGATCTTCGCGCGTGAAAAGGAGGCGTTCCTGCGGGAATTTCTCGTACTCGAACATGGCGTGCCGAGCCACGACACCTTCAGCCGGGTGTTCCGGTTGCTGGATCCGGAGGCGTTCGGCGCCTGCTTCCAGCGCTTCATGGCGCGCTTTTCCGAGACCTGCCAAGGGGTCATTGCGATCGACGGCAAGGTGGTGCGGCGATCCTACGACAAGGCGAGCGGCACGTCGGCGCTGCATATGGTCTCGGCCTGGGGCTGTGATCAGCGGCTGGTGTTGGGGCAAGTCGCCACCGACGCCAAGTCCAACGAGATCACCGCCGTGCCGAAGCTGTTGAAACTATTGAGCCTCGAGGGGACGATCGTGACCGTGGACGCCCTCAATTGCCAGCGCGCCATCGCCAGCCAGATTATCGAGCAGGGGGGTGACTACGCCCTGGCGTTGAAGGGCAATCAAGGCACGCTGCATGACGACGTGAGAACCTTCCTCGACGATCCGAAAGCCGAAGCGACCACCACCGACACCACGGTCGATGGCGATCATGGCCGCATCGAGACCCGTGCCGCTCTCGTCTCCAGCCACGTCGAGTGGCTGCAAGAGCGCCATCATTGGCCGGGCCTGAAGGCGGTCGCCAAAGTCACCCGGACCCGCGAGTGCGCGGAGAAGACGTCGAGCGAAACCGCCTACTACCTGCTCAGCCAGCCGCTCGACGCCGAGCGCTTCAATCCCGTTGCCCGGGCGCACTGGGGGGTCGAAAACCGCCTGCACTGGTGCCTCGATGTCCAAATGAACGAAGACCAAGACAGAACCCGCAAGGACAATGGACCGCACAATCTCGCCGTCCTGCGCCACATGGCGCTCAATGTCATGCGAAAGGATCCACGAAAAGACTCGCTGCGCGCCAAGTTCAAAATCGCCGCTTGGAACAACGACTATCTCCTGTCACTCCTCGGCAAATTCTGAAATGCGATTGCCCTGCGGCAAGGCGGAATCGGTCGGACGATCAGGCGGGAGATACCCGATGTTTGGGTTCAAGGGCGTGTGGCCATTGGCAATTTTGGCGATGTTCGCCTGGGACGTCGCGGCGGCGGAACAGGTTCCGCAGGATCTGGCGTCCCTGGCCGCGCGGCTTTACCGGCTGTCGGGCGACGAGCTCGCCAAAGCCGGCGACGATGTCGAGAGCCACGCGGCGGCTCGGCTGGCCGGCGGCGCCATCCGGCGCGCCGGCGTGGGCTATTGGGCCCGCGACAACGTGACGGTCGAAGGCGCCGGCGCCCGGGCAGCGAAGCTGTTGGGGCTCGACCTCGGCAAGCCCGGACACCGCGCCGAGCTCGCCCGATTGCTCAATCTATCGAGTGGCGAGCTGCGAGAGGCTTTGTCGGCGCGCCGACCGGAACTCGACGCGGCGTCGCTCGATGACCTGGCCAACAGCCTCGCCGCCACCCGCACGCCTGCGGACTTGGAAACCCGTCACACGATCGATCTTGGAGACGGCGAGACGGTGGAAATTTCCTGGGACACGGAGAGCGGAGAGGTTCTGGTTCGCGCGCGTTCGGATGGGACCGGCGAGACGCCGGCCTACGACGTCTCCCTGCTGGGCGGCGCGGAACTGCAAGTGGAACCCGATAGCGGGGATCTACGCACAGCGCTGCGCAGCAACCCGGAAGAGGCGGTCCGCGTGCTTTCGGCCAGTGATCTCGAGCATTTACGCGGTTCCATTCTCGGCGATTGGCGGGCGGCAAACGGCGATGTCTATACGATTGGCGCCGGCGACGATGCGGCCGGTGACATCACGATCGCCGCGCAAGATTACAGCCAGCTGATCGAGGATGCCCAAGCGCAGCTCGAGACGCTCGAGCAGGCTATCGAGTATGTCTGGGAAAATTCGCAAACAGGCGGTATTCGCCGCCAGGAACGCTTTCGCCGGCTCGAAGACCCATGGATCTACAAGGGCGAGGAGCAGCTCGGCGCGGCGGACATTGCACGTCTGGAGCAGCGAATAGCGGAACTCGAGGCGAAGCAGGCGGGCGCGGGCCTGCCACCGGTTCTCCGCCATGACCCGGTTGGACATGGCGAAAACCGCCAGGCGAATGGCGCGCGCGCCATTAGAATCGCGGTGCGCCGGTCCGACGGCTACGGGTATTCCTATGATGATGCTTCCTTCAACGGCAGGACCGTCACGGCGCGGCGCACATACCGCGATGTCCGCGATATCGACCGGGATTTGCCGGAAACGATAAAACAGCAGCTTATCGCCTCGTGGGCGCCGCCAAGCTGGCTGGAGCTGCAAGCGAGCTTCGATCCCACAACGGGGGAGGTACGAATGGTCGGCAAGAGATGGTTCTTGCACGTCACTTACGGCGGCGGTGGATTCTTCGGCGATGGCGCGGCGAAAGTTAAGAACCTGAATACGCCGTACGCCCGCCCTCTCAATCTTGGTAAGGACGGCGTGCGGACCCGCGTCGCCATGGGTGCCGCGGCCGATGCCGTTCCCTAGCAGCCTGTCGGACTTGAGCCGAGTTTCGAGATGAGATTCACTGTCACGGTCTGATTCTCTCCTGCGCGGTGATTTTGTGATGAGCAACTTTCGACAGGTTGACCGGGAGACCAGCTATCTTCTGCCGCCTTCGGTGGACGAATGGCTGCCTGATCGTCATCTGGCGCGCTTCGTGGTCGATGTGCTGGAGCAGCTGGATCTCTCTGCGTTCGTGAAGGCCTATCGTGGTTCGGGCTCGGCGGCGCATCACCCGAGCGTCCTGCTGGGCCTGCTGATCTACGGCTACGCGACGGGGGTGCATTCCAGCCGGAAGCTGGAGCGGGCGAGCTATGATTCGGTGGCCTTCCGCTTCATCGCGGCAAACGACCACCCCGACCACGACACGATCGCCACGTTCCGCCGTCGCTTCCTGCCGCTGATCGAGGGGCTGTTCGTGCAGGTTCTGCTGCTGGCGCGGCAGGCCGGCATGCTGCAACTGGGCACGGTGGCGCTGGACGGGACGAAGATCCATGCCGACGCGAGCCGGCACAGCGCCCTGTCGTGGCAGCGTGCGGGCGAGATCGAAGCCCGGCTGCGGGCCGAGGTGGCGGAGTTGATGGCGTTGGCGGAAGCGGCGGACCGGTCCGAGGTTCCCGACGGCATGAGCGTGCCGGAGGAGCTGGCACGGCGCGAGGACCGGCTGGCGGCGATCGCCGCGGCGAAGGCGGAGATCGAGGCGCGGGCGGCCGAGCGTCATGCGCGGGAGCAGGCGGAGTACGAAGAGAAGCTGGCAGCCCGCGAGGCGAAGGAAACGCGGACCGGCCGCAAGCCGGGCGGGCGGCCACCGAAGCCGCCGGAGCCGGGGCCACGGGCGAAGGACCAGGTCAACCTGACGGACCCGGACTCGCGCATCATGCCGGTGGCCGGCGGCGGCTTCGAGCAGTGCTACAACGCCCAGGCTGCGGTGGCCGCCGGCAGCCTGCTGGTGGTCAGCGCCGACGTGGTGCAGGCGGCGAACGACAAGCAGCAGATCGAACCGACGCTCGAAGCACTCGCCGGCCTGCCGGACGGGCTTGGCGAGGTCGAGACCCTGTTGGCGGACAGCGGCTACTTCAGCCAGGCCAACGTCGAGGCCTGCGGGGAAGCGGAGATCGCGCCGCTGATCGCGCTCGGCCGGGAGCACCACCATCTTTCCTGGCGGGACCGCTTCGCCGAGGCGCCGCCAGCGCCCGAGGATCCGACGCCGCTCGAGGCGATGTGCCATCGCCTGGCCACACCCGAGGGCCGGGCGCTCTACGCGCTTCGCAAGCAGACGCCGGAGCCGGTGTTCGGCATCATCAAATCGGTGATGGGCTTGCGTCAGTTCAGCCTGCGCGGCCTCGACAAGGCGAAGGGGGAATGGACCTTGGCCACGCTCTCCTGGAACATCAAGCGGATGTTCGTCCTCAGCCACGCCTGAACGGGCGGGCCAACCCGCGTTCGCAACTTCATGGGGGTAAATCCATGACATCGACGCCCGCCAAGCCAATCTTACCAATCCTTGCATGCCCGAGTCCGACAGGCTGCTAGCCGGTCGTGATGGCATGACGAAGAATGCCGCCTCGACCCTGCGTCCCGAATGCCACAGCGACACTAGGCCAATCTTGCCATTCGTGGTATCTCCCCGGCACTTCATCCACGTTGGGCCAGGGACGGAATCGAAGCCATGAGTGTCAGACCCTACCGCGATATCGACCGCCGGGTGAGCCGGCAGATCCATGTCGGCAAGGTGCCGGTCGGCGGCGATGCGCCGATTACCGTGCAATCGATGACCAACACGCTGACCCACGACGTGGACGCCACCGTGCGGCAGATCCACGGGCTGGAGGAGGCCGGCGCCGACATCGTCCGCGTTTCCTGCCCGGACCAGGAATCGTCGCTCGCCCTGAAAGACATCGTCGCCCGGGTCGAGGTGCCGATCGTCGCCGACATCCACTTCCACTACAAACGCGCCATCGAGGCGGCGGAGAGTGGGGCGGCTTGTCTGCGGATCAATCCGGGCAACATCGGCTCCGCCGACCGGGTCCGCGAGGTGATCAAGGCGGCGCAGGACCACGGCTGTTCCATGCGCATCGGCGTCAATGCCGGCAGCCTGGAACGCCACCTGCTGGAGAAGTACGGCGAGCCCTGCCCGGAGGCCATGGTCGAAAGCGCGCTCGATCACGCCCGCATCCTGCAGGACAACGACTTCCACGAATTCAAGATCTCGGTGAAGGCCTCGGATGTCTTCCTCGCCGTTGCCGCCTATCAGCAGCTGGCCGACGCCATCGACTGTCCGCTGCACCTCGGCATCACCGAGGCGGGCGCGCTGCGTGGCGGCACGATCAAGAGCTCGATCGGCCTCGGCATGCTGCTGTGGTCGGGGATCGGCGATACCATTCGGGTCTCACTCTCGGCCGAGCCGGTCGAGGAGATCCACGCCGGTTTCGACATCCTGAAGTCGCTCGGCCTGCGCCGGCGCGGCGTTACCATCATCTCCTGCCCGTCCTGCGCACGGCAGGCCTTCCCGGTCATCAAGGCCGTGGAAGTGCTGGAAGAACGGCTCGCCCATATCCAGACGGCGATGACCCTTTCGATCATCGGCTGCGTGGTGAACGGCCCGGGCGAGGCGCGCGAAACCGACGTCGGCCTCACCGGCGGCGGCAAGGGCAACCATCAGATCTATATCTCGGGCGTCACCGATCATCGGATCGACGACGACAACCTGGTCGACCATATCGTCGGCCTGGTGGAGAAGAAGGCGGCGGAGATCGAAACCGCCAACCAGGCCGCGAGCGTCGCTGCCGAATAGGTGGTTCAGTATTGGTCGACCCGGCCGGCCGGGCACACCGCCGACGGCGGTTTAGAGACACGAGTTCGGAGACAAACCGATGGCGACGTTTCAGCCTGTGCGCGGAACCCATGACCTGGTGGGTGATACCGCGCGGCGCCATGCCCATGTGATCGAGACCGCGCGCCGGCTGGCCCATCTCTACGGCATGGAAGACGTGGACACGCCGGTCTTCGAGTTCACGCCCGTCTTCGCCCGCACCCTCGGCGACGCGTCCGACGTCGTGCGCAAGGAGATGTACACCTTCGCCGACCGCGGCGGGGAGGAGATCACGCTCCGCCCTGAATTCACCGCCGGTATCGCGCGCGCCTTCATTTCCGGTGGCATGCGGCAGAACCTGCCCCTGAAGTTCTTCGCGGCCGGCCCGGTGTTCCGTTACGAACGGCCGCAAAAGGGCCGCCAGCGTCAATTCCACCAGATCGATGCGGAAATCCTCGGCGTCGAGGGGCCGCAGGCCGACATCGAGGTGATCGCGCTCGGCCACGACATTCTGGCCGCGCTCGGCGTCGGGGCCAACTGCCGGCTGGAACTGAACAGCCTCGGCGACGCGGAAAGCCACGCCGCCTACCGCGAGGCGCTCATCGCCTATTTCTCCGGCCACAAGGACAAACTTTCGGCGGACAGCGTCGAGCGGCTGGAGCGCAATCCCCTGCGTATCCTCGATTCCAAGGACGAGGGCGACCGCGCCCTGCTGCCCGACGCGCCGCGCATCGAGGACTCGCTGAACGACCATTCGCGCGACTTCTTCCAGGCGGTCAAGGACGGGCTCGACGCGCTCGGTATCGCCTACCAGCTCAATCCACGGCTGGTGCGCGGCCTCGACTATTACACCCACACCGCCTTCGAGTTCATCACCGAGGACCTGGGCGCCCAGGGTACCGTGCTCGGCGGCGGGCGTTACGACGGGCTGATCGAACTTCTGGGCGGGCCGGCGACGCCCGGCGTCGGCTGGGCCGCGGGCATCGAACGGCTGGCGATGCTGCTGGCCGCCGTGCCGGAACGGCCCCGGCCGGTGGCCCTTGTCCCCCTCGGCCCGGCGGCGGACGCGGAGGCCTTGCGTCTCGCCCACCAACTGAGGGCCGCCGGCGTCACGGTCGAACACGGCTATCGCGGCAACCTCGGGCGGCGCCTGAAGCGGGCCGACAAGCTGGGCGCGCGCGCCGCAGTCATCCTCGGCGAGGACGAGCTGGCACGCGGCGTCGCGACGCTCCGCGATCTCGACGGCGGCGAACAGCGCGAGGTGCCGCTCGGCGATTTGGTCGCGACCCTGGCGCCCCCTGACGGAGCGGTCGGGTGATACGCGACGAGCAGATCGAACGCATCCTGGAGCGCCTGGAAGAGCTCGAACGCATGATGAGCGAAGGCGCCGGCGGCGAAGACTACGTTCGCCTGTCCAAAGAATATGCCGAGCTTTCGCCGGTCGCGGCGGGCGCCCGCGCGTTGAAGGACGCGCGGCGCGAGGCGGTGGACCTGGAGGAGCTGCTGGCCGACGCGGCGGCCGACGACGAAATGCGCGAGCTGGCGGAAATGGAGCGCGAGGACCTCGCCGGCCGTCTGCCGGATCTCGAGGCCACGCTCCGCGTGCTACTGCTGCCGAAGGACGCCGCGGACGAAAAGAACGCCATCCTGGAAATCCGCGCCGGGACCGGCGGCGACGAGGCCGCGCTGTTCGCCGGCGATCTGATGCGGATGTACCAGCGCTATGCCGAGGAACGCGCCTGGAAGGTCGAGCTGCTGTCGTTGAGCGAGACGGACCTCGGCGGCATCAAGGAGGCGGTCGTCCAGGTCGCCGGCAAGGGCGCCTTCGCCCGCCTGAAATACGAAAGCGGCGTGCACCGGGTGCAGCGGGTGCCGGAGACCGAATCGGGGGGGCGCATCCACACCAGCGCCGCCACCGTCGCCGTACTGCCGGAGGTCGAGGAGATCGACGTCGATATCGACGAGAACGATCTCCGGGTCGACACCTATCGGGCCCAGGGCGCCGGTGGGCAGCATGTGAACACCACCGACAGCGCCGTGCGCATCACCCACGAGCCGACCGGCATCGTCGTGCAATGCCAGGACGAGAAGTCGCAGCACAAGAACCGGGCCAAGGCGATGAAGATCCTCCGCGCCCGGGTCTACGACGCCGAGCGGCTGGCCCAGGCCGAGGACCGGGCCGAGACGCGCCGCGCCCAGGTCGGCTCCGGCGACCGCTCGGAACGGATCCGCACCTACAATTTCCCCCAGGGCCGCGTGACCGACCATCGGATCAACCTCACGCTCTACAAGCTCGACCGCATGCTGAGCGGCGAGGCCGTCGACGAGGTGGTCGACGCCCTGGTTGCGCACGACCAGGCCGAACGACTGGCCGAGGCCGACGGCTGAGCGCATGGCGCCCGACGAGACGGTGGCCGAGGCGATTTTGCGGGGCGCCCGGCGGCTCGCCGCCGCGGGCATCGAAGATGCGGCCCTGGATACCCGACTGCTGCTGGCCTGGATCCTGGACGCGGACCGGCTGGCCCTGTTGCGCCGGGCCGACGAGCCGCTGCCGGCCGGCGCCGCCGCGCGCTTCGAAGCGACGCTGCGGGCACGCGGCGACGGCCGGCCGGTCTCCCGCATTACCGGCGAGCGCTGGTTCTGGGGCCTCCGCTTCGAAATCGACGACGCCGTCCTCGACCCCCGTCCGGAAAGCGAGGGGCTGGTCGAGGCGGTGATCGCCCGGGTCGCTTCGGACGCGGCGCTTCGCCTGCTCGATCTCGGAACAGGGTCGGGCTGCTTGCTGCTCGCCCTCCTCTCGGAGCTGCCACACGCCGACGGGTTCGGCATCGATTGTTCCGCCGCCGCGCTGGACCGGGCGCGGGGCAACGCCGAAGCGCTCGGACTGGCGGCGCGGGCGCACTTCCGGACGGGCACCTGGACACAAGATCTCGACGGACCGTTCGACGTCGTCGTCGCCAATCCGCCCTATATCCCCTCGGACGAAATCGACACGCTGTCGACGGAGGTCGCGGGCCACGATCCGCGAGGCGCGCTGGACGGCGGGACCGACGGCCTCGATGCCTACCGTGCCATCCTCGCCGACCTGCCGCGCCTGCTGGTCCCGGACGGCCTCGCCGTCCTCGAGCTCGGCATCGGTCAGGCGCCGCCGGTGCGCAACCTCGCACAGGCGGCAGGCCTGCGGCTCGACGCGGTCGTCGACGATCTCGCGGGCATTCCCCGGTGCCTCGTCGTCCATGCCGGGAAAGAATCTATCAACCGTTAGAAAAAAGGCTTGGCAGAAACCGCGCCGCACGCTAGGGTGTCCACGAACAGTTCTGAGGACTGTTCCGAGATGGCATGGCCATCGTCGTCCGAGGACGAGGTGGCAAGCGATCGGGAAAGGCCATGGCGCCTTCGCGGAATATCGAATGCGACGCGGCCAACTTGGCGATACCTGAGAACGACGTACATCCGGTGGCGCAAGCCCGGCACCCGAAGTGCATCACACAAAGGTATCTGGACCCACTTTGAAAAAACGATTGGCGGTATGAGACAAGGCCCAGCGGCAAAACGTGGGCGCGGACGCTCTGGCGGCCGGCGCACCTATTCGAACCCGATGAACCGTAGCTTTGAGAGCAACGGCCCGGATGTGAAGGTTCGCGGCACCGCGTCGCACATTCACGAGAAGTATCTCTCGCTGGCGCGCGACGCCACGGTTTCGGGCGATCGCGTCCAGGCGGAGAACTACTTCCAGCACGCGGAGCACTACTATCGCATCGTCGCCGCAGCGCAGGCGCAGCAGCAGGCCCAGCAGCAGCCCCAGCAGACACCACGCGACGAGGGGGAGCAGCAGGCCCAGCCCGCCGCCCCTCCGGACCAGGCGGAACCGGCGAATGGCAATGGCCATTCGGCACCCGAGGCCGCGGTACCGCCGCCCGACGGTGGCGAACAGCCGGAGATCGCCTTCCCGGAGGAAGCATCCCCGCCGCCACCGCCGGCGCCCTCGCGACGGCGTTCTCGCGGCCCGAAGGCCGGCAGTCCCGCCGATCTGGTCGCCCAGGTCGAGGCCAACGCGGAAGCCGCGACGGTCGAGAAGCCGCGCCGCGCCCGCGCACCCAAGCGCAACGGCGAATCACCGGATATGGCCCCGGCCGTCGAAGCCGAAGGCGGCGACGCACCTCCTGCCGGCTGCTGACGAGAATGCTGCGCCGGGAACGGCGGACTATGGTCTAGAACTCCATGATCGCCCGGCCCTGGATTTCACCGGCTTCCAGGGCCCGGGTGGCCTCGGCGATGTCGTCGATACGGAAGCGTTCCGTGACCATGGCGGCGAGGTCCAGGCGGCCGCTTTCGAACCAGTCGATATAGCGGGGGAAATCGACCTCCGGCGAGCAGGACCCGCCGATCGAGCCGATCAGCCGCTTCTCGTTCACCAGCAAGTCACCCGGATCGATCTCGATGGCGCCGCTCGGCACGCCGACCAGCACCGCCGTGCCGCCGCGCGCCGCGCCGAAGAAGCCGGTGCGCGCCGCCGGCACGATCTGCGCCATAGTCTTCGGCACGCCGATGCAGTCGAAGACGAAGTCGGCGCCGTGCACGGGTTTCTGGTCGTAGCTGTGGCCGCTGTTGCGGCTGGTCAGCGCGCGGATCGCCTCGACCGGGTCCTCGCGCGCGGCGTTCACCAGATGCGTGGCCCCGAAGCGGCGCGCGAATTCCAGCTTCTCGTCCGACAGGTCGACGGCGATCAGGGGATCGGCGCCCCGCTCGCGCGCCGCGACGACGGTGGCGAGGCCGACGCCGCCGACCCCGAAGACCGCAACGCTGCTGCCGGCCTGAACATCGGCCGTATATTCCACCGCGCCGGCGCCGGTCATCACGGCACAGCCGATGATCGCCGTGACGTCCTTCACCGTCTCGGCCGGCATGGCGACGATATATTGCTCGTCGGCGATGGTGTGGGTCGCCCAGGTGAAGACGTTGCGGCTTTCCGCCCGCCGCCCGTCGGGCAGGTCGAGGCATGCGCGCGGCGGCAGCCGGTCCGTGTTCGCCGCATCCCGCCGCACCCAGGTCACCATCACCGCATCGCCGACACCGACATGGCTCACCGCATCGCCGACGGCGACCACCTCGCCGGTCGACTCGTGGCCGAGAATGACCGCGCTGTCCCGCGCGCCGTGGATCTGATGCAGCTGGGTGTGGCAGATCCCGCTCGCGGCTTGGGCGACGACGACCTGGTGCGGCCCCGGATCGGGCAGCGCGAGTTCGACGATTTCGAGCGGCGCGGGATCCTCTGGCACGACGACGACACGGGCGGCGGTAGGCATGACACTCTCCCTCCAGCGTACGGTGCGAAGGCTTTGCTATACTGGCAGCGCCCAACTCAGAGCAAGAGGAGCCCCGCGCCATGACCCTGACGATTCGCGAACTCCACCCCGGCCTCGGTGCCGAGGTCGGCGGCATCGACCTCCGCGAACCCCTGACGGCGGAGGCCCGCGACGAATTGCGCGCGGCCTGGAGCCGGCACGGCGTGCTGGTGTTCCGCGATCAGGACATCACGGACGAGCAGCACGTCGCCTTCTCGCGCCATTTCGGCAATCTCGAAGTGCTGCCCGAACGCGACTACACCGAAGACCGGCTGCCGGAGATCTTCATCCTCTCCAACGTCGACGAAAAGGGCGAGATCCTGCCGACGGACAGCGCCGCGGTGACCTTCAACTCGCTCACCTGGTTCTGGCATACCGACAGCTGCTACCGAGCGATCCCCAGTCGGGGCGCCATCCTGCACGGCATCGATGTGATCGAGGGCGGCGGCGGCGAGACCCGCTTCGCCAACCTCAAGCAGGCGCTGGCCGAAATGCCGGCGGCGCTGCGCGCCCGCATCGACGGCCTGAAGGCGCGGCACAACTTCGTCTGGATGCGCATGCACCGCGACCTCGCGCCGATGAAGCCGGAGGAGGCGGCGAGCGTGCCGCCGGTCGAGCACAAACTCGTCCGCACCCACCCCGACGGCAGCCAGTCGCTCTATATCTCGCCGGTCTACATGGAGCGGATCGACGGCCTGGACGAAGCCGCCACGCGTGCCCTGGTCGAGGAACTGACGGAATGGGCGAGCCGAGATCGCTTCGTCTACGAGCACGTCTGGCAACCGCACGACATCGTCATGTGGGACAACACCTGGACCATGCATCTGGTCATGCCCTACGACCACGGCCACCAGCGCCGCGTCATGCACCGCACGGCGATCGCCGGAACCGAAGCGGTTCTGTAGCGGGCCGAACGATGTCCGACGTCGACGCAAGGGCACACGGCGGGTACGTCCCGGCGACAAGCCGGCGGACCATCCTCGCCCACGCCCTCGTCGCCTATCTCGCGGGCGGCGCCAGCGCGGTCTATCCACCGCTCGGCATCGTCGGCGTACCGCTGACGCTGCTGTTCGGCGTCCTGGCGATCCTGCGGGCAGGCGCCCAACGCTATTGGCCGCCGGTCGCACTCGCCACGCTCGGCGGCCTGTTCACCTTGCTGTGGGCCGCCCTGGTCCTGCACGATGCCGGTCTGCTGGCCGGGTGGATCTGCCCGGCCGACTGCCTGAATTAGCGGTCCCGCCGCGCGGTAGCTATACTGTCGTCCGGGGTCGCGTTCGCGGCCCGCGGTTTTGGACAACGAGGGAATCGAAGCGATGAACGGCATCACGCCGCCTGAAGGCGCGCCGGCACTGGCCGGTGTCAGGGTTCTGGATCTGACGCAGTTCGAGGCGGGCCCGTCCTGTACCGAGGCGCTTGCCTGGATGGGCGCGGAAGTGGTGAAGCTGGAGGAGCCGAGCCGGGGCGAGCCCGGACGCTGGAGTTTCTCCGACCAGCCGAACGTCGATGCCAACTATTTCATCTACTACAACCTCAACAAGAAGAGCGTCACCTGCAACCTGAAGTCGGAGGAGGGCAAGGCGCTGGTCACCCGCCTCATCGGCGAGGCGGACGTGGTGATCGAGAACATGGCGCCCGGCACCTTCGCCCGTCTCGGCTTCGACTGGGAGCGGATCCAGCAGATCAATCCCCGCGCGATCTTCGCGCAGATCAAGGGTTTCGCGCCGGAAAGCCCGCATGCCGACTACCTCGCCTTCGACATGATCGCGCAGGCCATGGGCGGCACCATGGGGGTGAACGGCTTTCCCGACGGGCCGCCGATCCGCTCCGGCTCGACCATCGGCGATACCGGCACCGGCATGCTGTGTTGCATCGGCATCCTGGGCGCGCTGTTCCAGCGCCACGCCACCGGCCGCGGGCAGCACATCCACATCGCCATGCGCGATGCCATGATGAACTACATCCGCACGCCGATGAGCAAGCAGGTCCCGGTCGAAGGCGTGCTGCCGCGCCCGGGCAACTACATCGTCGGCTCCTCGCCCGGCGGCCTTTACCCTTGCGCGCCCGGCGGGCCGAACGACTATTGCTTCGTCTTCGCCAGCCGCGCCAACGAGGCGCATTGGCACCGCCTCGCCCGCATCGTCGGCCGCGAGGATATGATCCAGGACCCACGTCTCGCCAATCCCGACCTGCGTTGGCAGCATCGCGACGAGGTCAACGCGGCGATCACCGCCTGGACCATGCAGCATCCCAAGGAAGAGGTGATGCGCGAGATCGCCGGGGCGGGCGTGCCTTGCGGTGCGGTCTACACGACCAAGGACCTGATGCACGACGAGGATCTGCATGCCCGCGGCGTCATGACCCGGGTCGAACATCCCCAGCGCGGCGAGGTCAATGTCGCCGGCTGGCCGGTGGCGATGTCCGACAGCAAGGTCGAGGTGAAATGCTCGCCGCTGCTGGGCGCCGACAACGAGGCGATCCTGGGCAGCTGGCTCGGCTGCACGGCGGAGGAGGTCGCCGACCTGCGCGAACGCCAGGTGATCTGATCAGCGCGGATCGTGGATGAGGGCGTCGGTGTCGAGCTCGCCCGTATCACGGGCGAGCGGATCGCGGGGCGTCAGGCGATGGGTGATGACGGCCCGCGCCAGCTGGGCCCGGTGCTCGAGGCCCGGCGCCCGGGCTTCCGCCAGGAAGGCCGCTGCCGTCGTCGCGTGATAAAGGGCGCTCCCCGCCTGGCGGGCCAACTCCGGGGCGTTCTCCGCCGCCGCCAGTTCGGCCAGCTCGAACGCCTTGTCGGTGAGCGCGGGCAGCGCCGGGGCCGCGTCCGCCGTGTCCATCAGGCGGGCGAGATGGCCCCGTAGCGCCCCGAAGCTGCCCTCCCGCCGGCCGGCGCGCAGCACGTCGAGGGCGACGATGTTGCTCGTCCCTTCCCAGATTGAGCCGAGATGGGCGTCGCGCAGCAGGCGGGCGTCGGAGAATTCCTCGATGTAGCCGCAGCCGCCGCGCACCTCCATGGCGTCGCCCGTCACCTTGCGCGCGTCGCGGCAGGCGCGGAACTTGATCAACGGCGTCAGGATCCGGGCCAGCGCATAGGCACCGTCCTCGCCCCCATCGGAGCGGCGCAGCGCTTCCGCCGTCTGGAACATCATCGCGCGCGCCTGTTCGGCCGGCAGGATCAGCTTGGCGAGCTGGCGGCGCATCAGCGGCATCTCGACCAGGCGCCGGCCGAAGGCGCGACGCTCGTGGGCGATGAACAGCGCCTCGCTGACGGCCCGGCGCATCATGCCGGCGGAGCGCACGCCGTTCGACAGGCGCGAGTTGTTGATCATGTCGGCCATCTGGCGGAAGCCGGCGCCGGGATCGCCGACCATCCAGGCCACCGCCCCTTCGAGGCTGATCTCACCGCTCGCCATGCCGCGGGTGCCGAGTTTTTCCTTCAGGCGGACGATGCGGTAGCGATTGGTCGTGCCGTCGGGCAAGCGGCGCGGCAACAGAAACAGCGACACGCCGCCGAGGCCGTCGCCCGCCCCCTCCGGCCGGGCCAGCACCATCGCCAGGTCCGCGTCGGCGTTGGAGCAGAACCATTTCTCGCCGTCCAGCCGCCAGCTGCCGTCCGCGGCCGCTCGCGCCGTCACCGTCGTCGCGCCGACGTCCGAGCCGGCGCCCTGTTCGGTCATGAACATCGCCCCCTGGAACATGGCGTCCGTGTCCTGGCTGGTGAGCGCGTCCAGATAGCGCTCGACCAGCATCGGCGACGCGAACTTGCGCAGGCTGCGGGTCAGGCTGTCGGTCATGGAAACGGGACAGAGCAGGCCGAACTCCGCCTGGGCGAAGAGGTAGGTGAAGAGATATTTGGCGATCCCCGGCAGCGGTTCCGGCCAGCCGAGCACACCGCCACGATGCGACATCGCATGCAGGCCGAGGCGGCCGAAGGCGATCCCCTCCATTTCCCGGTAGGCGGCGTGCTTTTCGATCCGCTCCCGGTCCTCGCCGCGCCGGGTCCGGGGATGCAGCACCGGCGGATTGACGTCGGCCTGGGCCGCCAGCAGGTCCAATCGGTCGCCGGCGAGCCCGCCGAGGGCGACCAGATGCGGGCGCAGATGCGTCGCGAGGTCGGCCGGCAGATGAAAATCGATCAGCGCGTCGAGATCACGGTCGGCATGGTAGAGGTTGATACCGCGCGAGTCGGGAATGGCCTCGGCCAGGTTCATGGGTGACCTCCCTCTCCCCGGCCGTCGCTCGCTCACACCAGGGTGCGCAGCGCGTCGAGGCTTTCATCGGGATATTGCTCGATCATGATGTGGCCGCAGTCGGGCAGAACGACCTCGCGGGAATCCGCGATCCGGGCGGCGAGCGCGCGGCCCTGCTTGACCGGCGCCATCATGTCGTCGCTGCCCATCACCACCAGGGTCGGGCAGTCGACGCTGTCCGCCGCCTCGAAGCCGCTCTCGTAGGTATGGCAGGCCATCAGATCGCAATGCAGCAGGCCCGGCGCGCCGCGCTGCCAGATCCGCAAGCCGCCGCGCATCATCCACAGGCCCGGCGCGCGATGCCGGCCGAGCTGGGCCGGACCGCCGAAGCCCCAGGCGTTCATCAGGTCGAAGGCCACCGGATCGTTCGCCGCGGAGGTCTCCAGCAACACGTCGGCCACCTTCATCGGATAGCCGGGGCCCAGCAGGGCGAGCGCGCGCACCCGGGCGGGGTGGCGGCCGGCGGCGTCGAGCGCGATCAGCGCGCCCATCGAATGGCCGACCAGCGCCGCCGTTTCCAGTGCCGCCGCGTCGAGCAGACGGACCAGCCAGTCGGCGAGGTCGGGAATCGTCGTCAGCGGCGCGCCGCCCGAGCGGCCATGGCCCGGCAGGTCAATCGCCAGGACGTTGCGCCCGTGCCAGGCGAAGTAGCGTGTCTGCAGGTTCCACACCGTGCGGTCGAGCGCGGCGCCATGGATAAAGACGATCGTCGGCTTCGCCGCATCGAAGGGCTGGCCGCCGGTCGCGGCGAAAACCTCGTGGCCGTCGACGGTGAAGATCATCGCGTCATCCCCTCTGTGAGGCGCGCAGCGCCCGGGCCAGATCGCCGGTGATGTCGCTCGGATCCTCGAGCCCGATCGACAGCCGGATCAGATCCTCGCCGATGCCGGCGGCGGCGAGCGAGGCCGCGTCCATCTGCTGGTGCGTGGTCGAGGCCGGGTGGATCACCAGGCTCTTGGCATCGCCCACGTTGGCGAGGTGGCTGAGCAGGGAGAGGTTCTCGATGAACTTGCGCCCCGCCTCGCGCCCGCCCTTGATGCCGAAGCTGAAGATCGCACCGGGCCCATCGGGCAGCAGGGTCGCCGCCAGATTGTGGTCGGGATGGTCGGGCAGTTCCGGCCAGGTGATCCAAGCGACCGCCTCATGGCCCTGCAGGAAGGCGACGACGGCACGGGCGTTCTCGACATGGCGGCGCATCCGAAGGGGCAGGGTCTCGACGCCCTGCAGGATATAGAAGGCGTTCTGCGGGCTCATCGCGGCGCCGAAGTCCCGCAGGCCTTCCGCCCGGGCGCGCATGACGAAGGCGCGGGGCCCGAACTCCTCCGCGAAGTCGATGCCGTGATAGCCGGCATAGGGCTCGGTCAGGGTCGGAAAGCGGCCCGAGGCCTCCCAATCGAAGGTGCCGCCGTCGACGACGACGCCGCCGATCGCGACGCCGTGGCCGCCGAGGAACTTGGTCGCGGAATGCATCACCAGGTCGGCGCCGTGCTCCAGCGGGCGGAACAGCGTCGGCGAGGCGAAGGTGTTGTCGACCATGACCGGCAGGCCGTGGCGATGCGCCATCGCCGCCAGTTCCGGCAGGTTCGGCACCTCGAGGCCCGGATTGCCGAGGGTCTCGACGAAGATCAGGCTGGTCTCGGGCCGGATCGCCGCCTCGAAGGCGGCAACGTCGCGCGGATTGACGAAGCTGGTCTCGATGCCGAAGCGGGGCAGCGTCATATTGAACAGCTGGTGGCTGCCGCCGTAGACCGAGGTCGAGGAGACGATGTGCCGGCCCTGGTCCATCAGGGTGATGACGGCGAGGAAGAGGGCGGCCTGCCCGCTCGCCGTGCAGACCGCGCCGACGCCGCCTTCGAGCGCGGCGATCCGCTCTTCCAGCACCGACACCGTCGGGTTGGAGATCCGGCTGTAGATATGGCCCGCCCGCTCCAGGTTGAAGAGGGAGGCGGCATGGTCGGTATCGGGAAAGACGTAGGAGGTGGTCTGGTAGATCGGCACGGCACGGGCGCCGTACTGCGGATCCGGCTTCTGGCCCGCGTGCAGGCTCAGCGTGTCCGGCTTCAGGTAGCGGGGATCGGCCATCGCTCAAACTCCGTCGAAAACGCGGGCGGACTGTAGACGGGACGTTCGGCGCATGCAGCAAAATTATCGCGGGCGCCGCCCCGCCCCCGAGGCGGCGCCCACTCATTGGTTCTTATTGGCCTCGACCTGTCGAACTCGCCTGATCGGGCGGCGCGGAACCTAGGGACGTGCGCCGGACTCGTCAAGCGGTTGTCCAGGTTCACTACATATGAGACGACGAGGTCTTCTTGGCTGTGATCTGTCGAAGGTACTCCTCGGGGGTTTTGCCTTTCAAGGCTCCATGAGGCCTGAAGGTGTTGTAGATGTTGGCGAACTTGTCGATCTGTGGGTTTAGTTTGTCGAGCTGGTCCTCGATGTCATGGCAGGCGTAGAACTCGTAGCGCCATGCGCCGTTGGCTCGCTCGACGCCGCCATTGAGCTGCGGCGTCCTCGGCGGCAAGACATAGACGGGGATCTTTCGGCTCTCGCAGGCGGCCTCGAACTCGGCCATGAACTCGGATCCACCGTCGACCTGGATGGCCTTCACGGGGAAGGGCAGGTCGGCCACGAGTTTGTCGAGGAAGCTCTCGGCGTTCCTGGCGGTCGCTCTGCGGAAGGCCTTGGCACAGGTGAAGCGGCTGACGGGATCGTAGGCGGTGAACTGCTTGACCGTGCGCTCGCCGGCCGGCGTGATGCTCAAGGTGTCGAGCTGGACCAGATCGCCGGGGGCCGTTGCCTTCATCCCCTTCGGCAAACGCTTGGCGTGTGGGCGCTTGGCTCTCTTGCCCTTGGCGCGTCGTCGCGCCACGGGCACCGGCACAACGACGCCGCGCGCGACCAGATGGGCGAGCATGCGACCAACGGTGCTGTCCGACAAGGTGAAGCCCTCTCGGCGCAGCAGCGGTCCGAGCTTGGCCTTGCCCCACATCGGGAAGTCGCGGCGCAGCCGTTCAAGCCGACGCAGCACCGCACTCGACCACTCTCGGCGACGACGGCGGCGAGGCGCGCGCGAGCGCGGCTCCAACCGCTCGTCCCAGCGATAGAGCGTGCTACGCGGCACGCCCACCGCCTGGGCCGCCGCCTCGGCCGTCAAGCCGTCACGCCGGGCCCGATGCCAACGCCGTCCTCCAACCCCTGATAACATGTCGGGGCAGGCCAAAAACCTGCATGGGGTTCTCCTTCAAGCTGTTGGTCTCGCAACTCACAGCTTCGGAGATCCCCGCCTCTGCCGCCAGAGGCGCGTCTCACATCTATCTGAACCTAGTCAGCGGTAAAACGCGCTATAAGCGACGGCGACACGGGAGACACGCATGGCGACCACGGCATTCCTCGGTCTCGGCAACATGGGCGCCGGCATGGCCGCCCGGCTGCTGGCGGCGGGACACGAACTTCGGGTCTGGAATCGCGACCCGGCGAAGACGGCACCATTGGCTGCACTGGGCGCCCACATCGCGGCCAGTCCCGGCGCGGCAGCGGCCGGTGCCGAGGCCGTTTTCGCCATGCTGGCCGACGACGAGGCCAGCCGCGCCGTCTGGCTCGGCGCCGACGGCGCGCTCGCCGCCATGGCGCCGGGCACGCTGGCAATCGAATGCTCGACCCTGTCGGCCGGCTGGGTCGAGGATCTGGCGGCGGCGGCCCACGAACGTGACATCGCCTATCTCGATTGTCCCGTCACCGGCCTGCCGGCCGCCGCCGCCGCGGGCGAGCTGACATTGCTGGTCGGGGGGAGCGACGAGACCCTGGCGCGCGCGCGGCCCTGGCTGGACCCGATCTCGAGCGACACCGTCCATTTCGGCGAGATCGGCGCCGGCACCGCCTACAAGCTGCTGGTCAACCTGATGGGGGCGGTGCAGATCGCCGGCGTCGCCGAGGGCATGGCGATGGCGAAACGCGCCGGCCTCGACGCGGCACTGGTGGCGGACGCCCTGGCCAAAGGCCAGGCGGCGAGCCCGCAGGTGGTCCGCGCGGCCGGGCGCATCGTCGCCGACGACCACGAGGACCCGGTCCTCTTCGCCGGCCGCCTGCGCCTGAAGGATGCCCGCTACGGCGCCGACCTGGCCGACCGGCTCGGACTGGAGGCGCCGCTCGGCGCGGCGGCGGTCGAGCTTTACCGGCGCATGGTCGAGAGCGGCCGCGGCGACATTAACGACAGCGGCGTTGTTCGGGTTTTCGAGGAAGATTGAACGCCCGACGGCCTCAGAACGCCGCCATGCGGCCGGCGAAGGGTGCCGCCTGGTCGGTCGGCGCGGCGCCGACCGCCAGGCCCTGCTTCACCACCAGGCGATGGTTCGCGCGGTCCGCCGCCATGGCGATGTCCTCGGCCGGATTGCCGTCGACCAGCAGCAGGTCGGCCGCGGTGCCGGGTGCGATGCGGCCGGCGTCGTCCAGGCCCATCAGGTCCGCCGCCGCGCTGGTCGCGAAGCGCAGCGCGTCCGCGGGCGCGATGCCGATGCCGACCATCAGGGCCAGTTCCTGCGCGTTTTCCCCGTGCCGATTGAACGGCGTGCCGGCGTCCGTGCCCATGGCGATGCGTCCGCCCGCCTCGTAGAACATCAGGATCGACTCGCGATGCCGGCCGTCGACCCGTTCCGCCTTCTCGATCACATAGTCGGGCACGCTGCCCTTCATCTCGACGATGTTCCGGACGGCGGCGAGCGTCGGCACCACGTAGGTGCCGCGGGCCAGCATCTCGGTGACGCATTCCTCGGTCATGAAGATGCCGTGCTCGATCGAGGTGATGCCGGCGCGGACCGCGTTCAGGATCCCTTCCGAGCCTTGCGCGTGGCTGGCGCTCCGGCGGCGAAAACGTCGGCCCTCCGCCACGCCGGCCGCCATTTCCTCGGCCGTGTAGTGCGCGTCCTCCGGGTCGACGCCGGGGGTCATCACGCCGCCGGTGGCCATGATCTTGATGAGGTCGGCGCCGGCGTGGATCTGCTCGCGCACCGCGCGGATCACCTCGTCGACACCGTCGGCGACCCGGCCGTTGCGATTGCCGTGCCCGCCGGTCATGCAGATGACCTGGCCGCTGGCGCGGATGGTCGGGCCGAGCTGGCGGCCGTCGTTGCAGGCGTCGCGCACCGCGAACTCGAGAAAGTCCTTGCCGCCGCAATCGCGCACGGCGGTGACGCCGCCGGCGAGCGTCGCCTGCGCCCGCTCCAGCGCCTTCATGGTGATCTGGCCCGGCAGCAGCTTGTCGGCCGCCGTGCCCGGATCGCCCTCGGCCCCCAAACACAGATGCACGTGGCAATCGATCAGGCCCGGCAGCAAGGTCGCCCCGCCCGTATCCACGACGGTGCCGGCGAAGCCGTCGAAGGTGCCCGCCGCCGCCACTTGGGCGATCCTACCGTCCTCGACCAGAACCGCCTGGCCGTCCCGCACGTCGCCCTCGCCGTCGAACAACAGGCCACCTGAATAAAGCGTTGTCACCATGATCTATTCCTCGCGTGTCAAGTGTAATACGACATGTCGGCTAGCGAGGAAAGTGATATTCACCACGCCTCGGCCCGCGACCCTCACGCCGCCTTCGCCGGCATGGCGCGGCCGATGCCGCCGTGCAGATCCAGGCAACGCTCGAACCAGGCCAGGACCGGATCGTCGGCCGCAAGCAGCTCGACGTCGCTGATCACGCGCGGCCACTGGAAGGCCCCGAACAGGATGTAATCGGCATAATGAGGTGCGTCACCACCGAGGAAGTCCTGTTGCTGAACGGTACGGCGGATCGGGCCCAGCATCCCGCGCAAGGTTTCGACCCGGGCGGGGGCGTCGGCGATCACCGTTTCCAGGCTCGCGCCGAAGCGCTTTTCCCGGTCGGCGCGGAAGTAGCCGCGATCCTCCGGCCGGGCCATGTCGTGGATGTCGCGCAGCACGATCCGCACGATCTCGCCCATCAGCATCATCGTGCAATTGTCGACGAAGCGGGCGAGGCCCCGGCCGGTCGGGCCGTGGAACAGGCTCGGGCGGTCGGGATAGGCCTCGTCGAGATATTCGGCGATGGCCCAGGAATCGGCGACGGTCCTCTCGCCGTCGACGATGACCGGGACCCGTTTCTGCGTGCCGCCGAGGATGCCCGGAATCTCGGTGAAGCCGACCGGCTTCGCCGCGCAGTCCAGGCCCTTGTGGGCCAGCGCCAGGCGCGTGCGCCAGCAGAACGGGCTGAAGCGGCGGTCTTCCAGACCGGCCAGGTCGTACATTTCGATCGCCATCGTCGTCTCCCGCAAACGCTTAGTGGATTTCCGGTTCCGGCACCGGCGTGCCGCCGACCAGGAAGTCGAAGTCACAGCCGCTGTCGGCCTGTTGTATATGGGCCTGGAACATGGCGCCGTAACCCCGGTCGTAGCGCGGCGCGGGCGCTTGCCATGCGGCGCGGCGACGGGCGAATTCGGCCTCGTCGATCATCAGGTCGAGGCGGCGTTCCGCGACGTCCAGGCGGATCGGATCGCCGCTACGCACCAGCGCCAGCGGCCCGCCGACGAAAAACTCGGGTGCTACATGCAGGATGCAGGTGCCATAGCTGGTCCCGCTCATCCGGGCGTCGGAGATCCGTACCATGTCGCGCACGCCCTGGCGCAGCAGCTTTTTCGGGATCGGCAGCATGCCCCACTCCGGCATGCCGGGGCCGCCCTGGGGGCCGGCATTGCGCAGCACCAGGACCGAGTCGGCGGTGACGTCCAGATCTTCCGCATCGATCCGCGCCGCCATGTCGTTGTAGTCGTCGAACACCACGGCCGGGCCGGTGTGGCGCAGCAGCCGCGCCTCTGCCGCACTCGGCTTGATCACCGCGCCGTCGGGGGCGAGCGTGCCTTTCAACACGGCCAGCGCCGGCTCGTGGCTGACCGGGTTGTCGCGCGGCCGGATGACGTCGTCGTCATAGGCTGAGACGCCGGCCCAGTTGTCGCGCAAGGGGCCGCCCGCGACGGTGCGCGCATCGCCCTCGAACAGGTCGGCCAAACGCCCCATCAGGGCGCGGATGCCGCCCGCGTAATAGAAATCCTCCATCAGGTAGGCACCGGCCGGGCGCACGTTGGCGAGCAACGGCACCTCGCCCGCCAGTCGGTCGAAATCGTCGAGCGAGAGGTCGACGCCCGCCCGCCTGGCCATTGCCACGACATGGATGGTGGCGTTGGTCGAGCCGCCCATCGCCAGCACCATCTTGGTCGCGTTGACGAAGGCGTCGCGGGTGAGAATGTCGGAGGGTTTCAGATCCTCCCACACCATCTCGACCGCGCGCCTGCCGCTCGCCGCGGCGAGGCGCGCGTGGTTCGAATCCGAGGCGGGGATCGAGCTGCCGCCCGCGAGCGTCAGGCCCAGCGCCTCGGCCGCCCCGGTCATGGTCGAGGCCGTGCCCATGGTCATGCAGGTCCCGGCGGAGCGGGCGATGCCGTCCTCCATCTCGTTCCAGGTCGCCTGGTCGATCTCGCCCGCGCGCCGCGCGTCCCAGTACTTCCACACGTCGCTGCCGCTGCCGAGCTTTTCGCCCCGGTAGTTGCCCGACAGCATCGGGCCGGCCGGCAGGTAGATCGCCGGGATGTCCATGCTGATCGCGCCCATCAGCAGGCCCGGCGTGGTCTTGTCGCAGCCGCCCATCAGCACCGCACCGTCGACCGGATGGCCGCGCAGCAGCTCCTCCACCTCCATCGCCAGGAAGTTGCGATAGAGCATGGTGGTCGGCTTCACCAGGTTCTCGCCGAGCGACATGGTCGGCAGCTCGACCGGAAAGCCGCCGGCCTGCCAGACGCCGCGCTTGACCTCCTCGGCCCGCTGGCGGAAGTGCATGTGGCAGGGGTTGAGATCGCTCCAGGTGTTGACGACCGCGATTACCGGCTTGCCGGCGAAGTCGCGTTCCTCGAAGCCCATCTGCTTGGTGCGCGAGCGATGGCCGAAGGCCCGGAGGTCGTCGACCCCGTACCAGCGGTGGCTGCGCAGCTCTTCTGGTGTCTTGCGTCGGCTCATCTCCGTCTCCTCAATCCCGCCGGCACACGAGGGTGCCGGAGGCATGCGCCTCGACCCGCCAGCCGGGCGGCACCACGGTGGTCCCGCCGGCCTCTTCGACGATGGCCGGGCCCTCGAAGACGAAGCCGGCCGCCATGGCGTCGCGGGCGAGGATGGGGCAATCATGAAATCCGCCGTCGAACCAGACCGGGCGGCGTTCGAGTTCCAGCGCGCCCGCCGCCGCGCTCGCCAGCGCCACCTCCGGTTTCGCTGTCTCGCCGATCGAGACCAGGCGGAGGTTGACGATCTCGGCGTCGTTCTCCGTATCGGCGAAGCCGAACGTGCTTTCATGGCGCGCGTCGAAGGCAGCCCGGGTCGAAGTCCAATCCGTTTCGCCCGGCGCCCAGGGCACGGCCAGCGTGAAGGACTGCCCGGCATAGCGCATGTCGAGGCTGAAGGCGTGGCTTCGCGCGTCCGCGGCGATGTCGTCGGCGGCCAGACGCGCGTCGCCCTCGGCCTGCATTTCCGCCGCCACCGCCGCCAGGTCGGCGACGGCGAGATCGGCGAGGCGGCCGCCCCACGGCCGAACGAAATCGCGCCGCAGGTTGGCCAGCAGCTGGCCGAGCGCCGAGAGATGGCCCGGCAGGCGCGGGATCAGCACATGCCGGATGGCCAGCTCGTCCGCCACCATCAGCACATGCATCGGCCCGGCGCCGCCGAAGCCGACGAGCGCGAAGGCGCGTGGATCAAAGCCGCGATGCACCGAAACTTCGCGTACGGCACCGGCCATCTTGGCGACCGCCAGGCGCACCGCCCCGTCGGCGAGGCGGATCGCCGCCGTCTCATCCGCCTCGTCGGCGAGGCGGCGGAAGGCGGCGAGGGCCGGTTCCCGCCGCATGACCAGGCCGCCGCTCAGGGCCCGTTCCGTCGGCAGGCGGCCGAGCAGCAGGTTGGCGTCGGACACCGTCGCCGCCTCGCCGCCCCGGCCGTAACAGGCCGGGCCCGGCACCGCACCGGCGCTTTCCGGCCCGACCTCCAGGGTCCCGTCCGGGCCGAGATGGACGATCGAGCCGCCGCCGGCCCCGATGGTGTGGATGTCGAGCTGCGGGACCTGCAGCGGGAAGGCGTCGACCTGGTTCGCATGGCGGATGCGCGGCGCCCGGCCGTGGATCAGCGCCACGTCCGTGCTGGTGCCGCCCATGTCGAAGGTGATGCAGTCGTCGACCTCGACCTCCTCGGCGATCCTGAGCGCGCCGACCACGCCGCCGACCGGGCCCGAGAGGAAGGTGCCGACGACGAAGTCCGCCGCCCGCTCCAGCGTCATGGCACCGCCGTTCGAGCCCATGATCGAGACCGGCACCTCGATCCCCGCCCCGGCCAGCGCCTGGCGCAGCGCATCGAGATAACGCCGGAGCGTCGGCGTCAGATAGGCGTTCAGCGCGGCGGTCGAGAAGCGCTCGTATTCGCCGCGTTCGCGCACCAGCTCGGCCGAGGTGCAGATCGGCAGGTCCGGCAACAGCTCGGCGAGGCGCCGGGCCGCCTGGCGCTCGTGTCGGTCGTCGACATAGGCGTTCATGAAGCCGACGGCGACGGCCTCGATACCGTCGGCACGGAAGCGTTCGGCCGCCGCGGCGAGGCCGGCCTCGTCGAGGGGCTTCAGCACGTCGCCGTCCGCCGCGATTCGTTCCACCACCTCCAACCGGTGGCGCCGTTTCACCACCGGTTTTTCACGCTGGAAACCGATATCGAACAGGCCGCCGACCAGCCGCCGGGTCCGCCCGATCTCCAGGCTGTCGCGAAAACCCTCGGTGGTCACCAGGCCGGTGGGCGCGCCCTTGCGTTCCAGCAAGGCGTTGGTGGCGATCGTCGTCCCGTGCACGAAGGCGCCGATCTCGCCCGCCTCGATGCCGAGAGCGCGGATCGCCTCCAGCACCCCCTCCCACTGTCGGTCGGGCAGCGAGGGCACCTTGGCCGAGAGCAAGTCACCGCTGTCGGGATCGTGACAGAGCACGTCGGTAAAGGTGCCCCCGACGTCGATGCCGATCACCTGGCGCTTTGCGCCGCTATTCGTCGCTGTCATATCGCCTCGCTCGTTTGTCGCCAGCGCGCGGATCTTGGGGGAGAGTCGATGATCGGCGCAAGCTCAACCCGCGACCGGCCGGAACCGCGGCAGGGTCACCGCGTCGCTCACGGGATCGAACACCACCTCGACCGCCATGCCGACCGCGATGTCCTCGTTCGCCACGTCGACCAGGTTGGCGGTAAGGCGGGGGCCTTCCTCCAGTTCGATCTGCGCGGCGTTGTAGGGAACGTCGTCGGCGAAACTGGGGAACCATTTCTGGTGCACGATGGTGAAGGTGGAGACGCGGCCGCGCCCGCTCGCCGGGCGCCAGCCGACGGCGTCGCCGAAACAGCCCGGGCAGAACGGTGAGGGCGGCCAGTAGGCGCCATCGCAGCTCTCGCAGTGCGGCAGGCGCAATTCGCCCGAGCGGCAACCTTCCCAGAACGGGGCGTTGTCCGGGGTGATGCGGGGAAGCGGTTTCTCGGCCATGTCCATATCCGTCTCCAAGCCTCCGTCGTCGGGCTAGCGTTGGGTCAGTTTCAACTCGATCCGGCGGTTGCGGCGCCAGCCGACCTCGTCGTCGCGGGAATCGATGGGTTGGAAGGCGGCAAAACCGGTGGCGGCCAGGCGTTCGGGCGGGATGCCGCGCGCGACCAGGAAATGCACGACGGAAATCGCCCGGGCGGTCGACAACTCCCAGTTGGACGGGAAGCGCGCGGTGCGGATCGGCCGGTTGTCGGTATGACCGTCGACTCGCAGCACCCACTTGATCCCCGGCGGAATCTCGGCCGAGATCTCCAGCAACGCCGCCGCCAGCCGGGCCATCTGCTCGCGTCCGTTGGCACCCAGCTCGTCGGAACCGGACTCGAACAGCACCTCGGACTGGAAGACGAAACGGTCGCCGACAATCTCGACGTCGCGCCGCTCGCCCAGCACCTGTTTCAGCCGGCCGAAGAACTCGCTGCGATAGCGCGCGAGCTCCTCGACCTTGGCGGCAAGCGCCCGGTTCAGCCGACGACCGAGATCCTTGATCTCCGCCTGGCTTTCCGCATCCTTCGCCTCCGCCAGATCGAGGGCGGCGCTCAACCGCTCGATCTCGCGCCGCAGCGTCTGGATCTGCTCGTTCAACAGCGCGATCGCCAGGCGTCGACGCTCGGAGAGCGCCTTCTCCTTGGTGAGCGCGGCCGTGGCGCCCGCCGCCGCCCGTGCCACGTCGGCCCGCGAGAGCGCCAGTTCCGCCAGCCGGACGTCGCGCTTCTCCAGCGTCTTTTGCGCCAGCAGGGTGCGTTCGGCCTCGTCGGCCAGGCGCGCCTCCAGTTGTTTGCTGCGATCGCGCAGCGCGCCGAGGCGGCGGCGAAGTCCGGCGGCTTCGGCGGCCATGGTATCGCCCCGCGCCTCGGCCAGATCGAGGCGCAGCCGCTCGTCCGCCGCCCGTTCGCCGAGCTTTTCGCGTTCCTTCTCCAGCGCCGCCTTGTCCTTGCGCAACGCCGCGACCAACAGGTTGGTCGCCCGCAACTCGTCGACGATACGCGTGGTTTCGGCCTCCGCCGCCGCCTTGCCCGCGCCGAGCGCGTCGCGTTCGCCCGTCAGACGTTCCTTGTCCGCCAGCAGGGCCGCGGCGAGCCGGCGCGCATCGGCGAGTTCGGCGGCGAGATCGCGGGCCCGGCTCCGGCCCGCTTCCAGGTCGGCTTCCGCGGTTTCGAGTTTGCCAGCGAGGGTCGCCCCCCGCGCCTCCAGGGAAACGATGCGCAGCCGGCGCTCCGCCAGGCTCTTCTCCAGTACCTCGCGCGCCGCCCGCAGATCCGCCGCCGCGGCCTTCGACGTCGCCAACCCCTCGTCCAGCACCAGGATCCGGTCCTTGGCGTCATCCAGCGCGGCGTTGAGCAACGCCACCTCGCTCTCCAGCTCGGCCCGGAGCGTCCGTAGGGCGTCGATGTCGCGCCGCAGGCTCTCGAGCTGGCGAAGACGAAGTTTCACGCTTTCCCGGTCCGCTTCGACCCGACCCTCGGTGTTGGCGAGCGCGGCTTCCGCCGCTTTCGCCCGATCCTCGAACAGGCTCGCCCGCGCACTCATCTGTTCGAGCAGCAGCTCCAACTCGTCGCGGCGGCCGGCCGCGCCCTTCAGGTTCTCCGTCAGGCGGGAAACGTCGAGCCGCAGCTCCGCGTTGGCCCGGCGTTCGAGATCGAGCAGGTCGGCCAGTTCCCGGACCTGCTGGTTCAAGCGGTCGAGGGCGGCATCCTTGCCGCTGATCGCCTGGCTCAGCACCACCTGGGCCAGCACGAAGACGACCAGCAGGAATATGATCACCAGCAGCAGGGTGGTCAGCGCGTCGACGAAGCCCGGCCAGTAGTTGGCCTCGCCGCCCCGGTTGCGTGATCTGGGCATGCCGCCGGTCCGCCCCCGCCGCCCTCAGCGCGGATCGTCGTCGATGGCGAGGGCGGCGATGGTCCTGGCCAACAGTTTGATCTCGCTGCGGATCTCCGAGACCATCTGGTTACGGCCCTGGCTCGCCTCCTCCAGCAGGCGCATGACATAGACGTCGAGATTGCGCAGATGGTTGCGCGAGGCCTCGTCCAGGCCGCCGCGTTCGCGCTCGCCCGCCGCCGCCAGCCGCTCCAGGATCGGGCGCAGGTCGGCCTGGGCATCGCCGAGGCGGCGCAGCTGCTCCTGCTCGCCCCGCATCTGGTCCGTGAACGTGGCGAGATTGTCCGAGAGCGCCATGATCGCCGCCTGGCTGCTGGCGCGACCCTCCTCGCTGCGCGAGATCACCCGTTGCAGATTGTCGAGGCTGTCGGCGGTCTGCTCCAGCAGGGCCTGGACATAGGCGGGCACGGACGCCTCGCCGTCCAGCGCGCCGGGGCCGCCGCCGGCGAGCCGCGTATGGCTGGAGAGCCACTCCTCGAAGTCCATGTAGAAGCGGCTCTGCGCCTGGCCCGCCTGCAGTTCGAGAAAGCCCAAGACCAGACTGCCGGCCAGGCCGAAGAGGGAGGAGGAAAAGGCGATCCCCATGCCGCCGAGCGGCGCCTCCAACCCGGCCTGCAGATCGCTGAAGAAACTGGAAAAATCCTCGCTCGCCGGCGACAAGGTGGCGATCGTGCTGCCGACCGAATCGATCGTCTGCAACAATCCCCAGAAGGTGCCGAGCAGGCCGAGAAAGATCAGCAGGCCGATCAGATAGCGGCTGATCTCACGGCCCTCGTCGAGGCGGGAGGAAATGCTGTCGAGCAGCGAGCGCATGCTCATCGTCGAGAGCGACATGCGGCCCTGCCGTTCGCCCAGCATGGTCGCCATCGGGGCCAGCAGAATCGGCGCAGGCAGGTCGGAGAGGGCGGGATCGGCGCGGCGGAAGCCGTCGAGCCAGTTGACCTCGCGGCGCAGCATCATCACTTGCCGGATGGTGTAGAGGGCGCCGAAGGCCAGCACCAGGACGATGAGGCCGTTCAGGATCGGGTTGGCGAGGAAGGCCTTGGCCAACGGCCCGACCAGCAGGAAGGCGACGACCAACGCCACGCCGAGGAACAGCAGCATCCGGTTGAGATAGCGGGTCGGTGGAGTCACGCCGCCGCCCTCGATGCGCCGTCGGTCCCCGCCGTCATCTGGGCGCCGCCATCACCCGGCGCCCTATCGCCGGACCTGGCGCAGGATGATGTCGAGGCGATCCCGGGCGCCGCCGTCCTGCACCTCGCCGAGGCTGCGCACTTCGATCCGGCCCTTGGGAAACCGTTCGCCGATCAGCTGCGCGCGGGCATGCATCGCCCGGGTGAAGGCGATCCGCTGCGCCTCGTTGCGCCCGCCGCTGCCGCTCGAGGCATAGGCCGTAAGCACGAGCTGGCCGTCGCGTGTCGCGACCTCGCGGGCGAGCGCGCCGAGCCGGGCCCGTTGCGCCTCGCTCAACCGTTCCTGGCCGGCTTCGAACGTGAAGCTCTCGAGTTTACCGCCGAGCGGGGGAAGCGCCGCGGTCCGCCGGGTTTCGGCCGGCGCCGGTGCCGGGGCGGGGGTAGGCGCAGGGGGAGCGGATGCCGGCGCGGGCGGCGGGGCAGGCGCCGCCGCCTGTCCGGATGGCGGCGGTGGCGGTGGTGGTGGTGTGGAGCCGAGGGGCGGGAACGGTGGCCGCGGTGCCGCCCGGGCCGGTGCCGGTGCCGGCGCGGCGGCCACATTCGGCAGGGCCGGTGCGGCGGCTGGTACGGCGGGCGGTGCCGGGGGTGGGGTGAGGCGCGGGACCGGCGCCGGGGCGGGTGCCGGGCGCGTGGCGAAGTTCCGGGTCTCCCCCACGACGCCCTTGGGCGGACGCAAGGTGATCGTCCCGGCGTTCGCCGCCTTCTCGCCCCAGAACAGCAGACGACGGCCTTGGTCGTGGACGGAGATCGGCGGCAAGGCGCGCCCGTCGCTGCCGTAAGCGGGAAGGACATCGATCGAAGGCGCGCCGCTGCCGCCACCGATGACGACGGTTTCCTGCGCCTGGACGGCCGAGGGAAGGCCGGTGGACAGCACGCCCACGGGCACTAGAACGAGGGTGAGAAGCGAAATTGTACGGATCATATCCTGCTTACGCCGAGCCTCCGCGCATGAGGTTCCCGCCGATCACGACGGCGGCGAGTCGGACCTCGGCGACAATAGCCCGAGCGTTCGTCTCGGGCAACGCGTTGTCCGGGTTCACCAGGGCACCGAACTCGGGTTAACGCTAATATACCGACAAATACAGATTGCCTCTGTCGTGATTCCTTGAGGCAGGTGATTCGTCTCGGGGAGGATGCACGATGGATCAGGATATCGTGGACGTCGGCGGGAGGTCGCGGCTCACGGCTCTGCTGGAGCATTTCTCTCGGGTCGAGGATCCACGCGATCCCTGGCGTGTCGCCCACCCCCTGCCCGAGGTCATCCTTCTGGTGGTTTGCGGCACGATCGCCGATTGCGACGACCACGACGCCATCGCGGCTTGGGGAAAGACCCATCTCGACTTCCTGCGCCGCCTGTCGCCCTATCATCACGGCGTGCCGGGTGGGCGCTGGCTGAACCTGTTGATGAACCGGATCGACCCGGCGATGTTCCAGGCCTGCTTCACCGACTGGGTGCGCGAGACCTGGCCCGATCGGCCCGAGTTCATCGCCATCGACGGCAAGACGGCAAGGCGTAGCCATGATCGGGCCTGCGGCACGCCGGCACTGCACACGGTTTCGGCCTTCGCCACCAGCGCCCGGCTCGTGCTCGGCCAGGAAGCTGTCGCCGACAAATCAAACGAACTCGGCGCCATTCCGCTCCTGCTCGAACGACTGGCCGGCGAAGGCGGACTGGACGGCGCCGTCGTCTCCATCGACGCCATCGCCTGCAACGCCACCATCGCCGGCGCCATCCGAGAGGCCGGCGCCCATTACCTGCTGGCGGTCAAAGCCAATCAGCCCACGCTTCGTGCCGAGATCGAGGACCTCTTCGAGGCAACTCCCGCCGGCGAACTCGAGAGCTTTACCGACACCGACAAGGGCCATGGTCGCATAGAGCAACGAACGACCACCATCGCCCGGGAGGTCGACTGGCTCGATGGCGAGCGCCGCTTTCCCGGCGAATTGCGCCTTCCCGATGTCGCCGCCATCGTCCGCGTCCGCTCAAAGGTCGAGCTCAAGGACCGCTGCCGCTTCGACACCCGTTACTTCATTACCTCGACCAACCTCGGCGCCGAGGCCCTCGCAGACGCCGTGCGCGGCCATTGGGGGATCGAGAACCAACTCCACTGGGTACTCGACGTGACCTTCAAGGAGGACCTCTCCCGCATCCGAAAGGGACACGCCGCCAAAAACATGGCCGTCGTCAGACACTTCGCCATCAACCTCGTACGTCAGGCAAAGGACAAGAAAAGCCAGAAGCTCCGAAGAAAACTCGCAAGATGGGATACAGAATACCTCGCATCACTGCTCGGCGTCGAAACCCGTTAACCTGGATTCGTGGCCCGTTTTCAGCCCCGGCCGCGATAGCTCGCGACGCCCGGATCGGGCAGCCATAGGCCGTCCGGCGGCGCGCCGGTCTGATAGAAAATGTCGATCGGAATGCCGCCTCTCGGATACCAGTAGCCGCCGATTCTAAGCCAGCGCGGCGCCGTCGCCTGCACGATCCGTTCCGCCACCGCGACGGTGCAGTCTTCGTGGAAGGCACCGTGGTTGCGGAACGCGGTGAGGAACAGCTTCAGCGACTTGCTCTCGACCAGGCGGGCCTCGGGCGCGTAGTCGATCACCAGGTGGGCAAAGTCGGGCTGCCCCGTGATCGGGCAGAGCGAGGTGAATTCCGGGCAGGTGAAGCGTACGGTGAAGAGGGTGCCGGCGCGCGGATTGGGCACCGTCTCCAGGACCGCCGCCTCGGGGCTTTCCGGAATGCCGGCCGGCTGGCCGAGCTGGGTGAGGTTCAGGTCTTCGTCGGCCATGCGCGGGCTCCCGGTCGTCGGGGGACGCTATCACGCGCAACGCCTTCCACGCCATGGCCACGCGGTGCTATGGTCCGGCGCGGCGAGGGAAGGAACCCGATGGGCACCCAGGCGACAAAGCGACGAGTGAGGCGGCATGGCGCGGGATCGATCCTCGCCCTGGTCGTGCTGGCGAGCGGCCCGGCACTCGCCGACTGCGCCGATCCCCCGGCCGCCGGCGTCGACTGGCGGCGCTGCAGCATGCACCAGCGCGATTTCTCGGAAAGCGTCCTGAAGGACGCCAAGCTGAAGGATAGCCGCTTCTCCAAGGTCGACTTCTCCGGCGCCGACCTCTCCGGCATCGATGGCCGGCGGACCAAGTTCCTCGATTCACGCCTCGTCGGCGCCCGCTTCGACGCCGCGCGGCTGAGCGGCGCGGACTTCACCAAGGCCGATCTCTCCAAGGCCACGCTGACCGGGGCCGACCTGTTCGAGGCACAGCTGCAGAACGCGGTCCTGCGCGGCGCGGACCTCACCGGCGCAAAGATGGGCCGGGCCAACCTGACCGATGCCGATTTTACCGGTGCCACCTGGATCGACGGCACCACCGTCTGCGCCGAGGGCTCCATCGGCCAATGCCGCCGTAAGGCCCGCCCGGCGGGCGCCGGCTGACGGCGCGCGGGCTTCATTGGATTGACCCGTCCGGCCGTACGCCGGACCTGGCCGCAGCAGCATGATGAAACTCAGTTCGAACATCATGACCACGCTCCTGACGGCTACCTCCCTACTTTTTGCCGGTGGTCCAAGCTACGCAGATAGTACGTCGCCACGCCTTGCAGCTTACTACGACCGAAAAATGCTCCTGTGCGACCATATGGCGTATCAATGGAGTGGAGCCGACCTCCCGCTGCACGTTGCGGTGGATGTCGTTCAGGTCGGCGTCGGCCGTGATGCGAGCTATGTCCTGACGGAATCCGGCGAGCTTCTGGGCTGGGAAAATGATCCAGGCGCGTCGCAGGAAATCCTCAATCAAGTCACTTGGTTTGCAGCCGGTCGATCCGGCGTGTTCGCAACTCTCACTGATGGAGCCTTCGTGTACATGGCGCGCCCGAACAGTTGGTTCGGTGAGGGCGATTTGGTTCAACCGGAAAAAATCGGCACTTCAATCATAACCGCGAGTATCGGTGACAGCGCCGATTATTTCGTTGCAGAGGATGGCTCTCTTTACGTCAAGGGTAACCGGGGCAAAAGGCCGGGCCTGGGGACGGGGGGATCTGGCCTGGGTATAGGGGTGAGTCTCAACGGCCACATCTTGTGAGGCTTCCGCGTCAAGTGACCAGATATCGATGTTCGCGGCGGGAGGTCTGTGATTCGATCCCGTCATGGCCGAATCGCTTCCGGATCTCGACGATCTTGATGTCGCCGCCCTGAAGGCGCTGGTTCTGACGCTGCTTGAGGAGCAGGCGGCCCTGCGTGCCGAGAACGCGACATTGCGCGAAGAGATCCGCCGTCTCAAAGGCCTTTCCGGGCCACCGGATATCAAGCCGAGCGGCATGGACAAGCAGGCCGTATCCCGGGGCCGGACGGGGCGGAAGGCGGGACGGCGGGCCAAGAAGGGCCGGGTTCCCATCGACGAGAGGCGGATCGTCCGGGCCGCCGTGCCGGCGGGCTCGCGCTTCAAGGGCTATGAAGACTATCTGGTTCAGGACCTGCTCTGCCGGCCGAACACTGTCCTGTTACGCCGCGAGCGCTGGCTGACGCCCGAGGGGGCCACGATCGTGGCGCCGCTGCCGGCGGGGACGCGCGGCCACTTCGGCCCGGCGCTCAGGCGTTTCGTGCTGGCGCTCTATCATGGCGGCCAGACCAGCGCGGAGCGCTTGGCGCGGCTCTTGGACGACCTCGGCATCAAGATCTCCAAGCGCCAGGTGGTGCGGTTGTTGAACGAGGGCCATGACGGCTTCGTCGCCGAGGGCGAGGCGGTGCTGCGCGCCGGCCTGGAGACGGCGCCCTGGATCAGCGTCGACGATACCGGCGCCCGCCACGCCAACCGCAACGGGGTGACGAGCGGGATCGGCAACGACGCCTTCGCTTGGTTCGCCACGACGTTTTCCAAGAGCCGCTTGAACTTCCTGGAACGGCTGCGGGCCGGCCACGCGGACTATGTGCTCAATGCCGCCGCCTTCGCCTACATGGCCGAGCGCGACCTGGCCGCATCGGTGATCGCCCGTCTGGCCGAGGGCTGCCCGCGGCGCTTCACCAACGAAGATGCCTGGCTGGCCCACCTGGGGCGGCTCGCCATCACCGGGCACGGGGACGGGCGCGGGGCCGCGCGGACCGCCACCGAGGGGGCGCTGTGGGGCGCCATCGCCGCGCACGGCCTGCTCAGGGG
>CATOSZ010000003.1 GCA_951812805.1 uncultured Alphaproteobacteria bacterium
AAAATTCTCCGGCGGCACACGCTCCGAGGACGGCAAGCAGGCCCGAGACACATTCCTCGGCCTCTACAAGACCTGCCAGAAACTTGGCCTCTCCTTCTGGGATTATCTCGGCGACCGCCTCAAGGTCCCCGGCGCCCCACCCGTGCCCCCACTGCCGATCCTCGTCAGACAACGCTGCATCGAAATGGCTTGACCGCCCGGGGTTTTGCCCCTGTTACGACGCAGGCGCCCGCGGCCGTGCCCCTGAGCAGGCCGTGCGCGGCGATGGCGCCCCACAGCGCCCCCTCGGTGGCGGTCCGCGCGGCCCCGCGCCCGTCCCCGTGCCCGGTGATGGCGAGCCGCCCCAGGTGGGCCAGCCAGGCATCTTCGTTGGTGAAGCGCCGCGGGCAGCCCTCGGCCAGACGGGCGATCACCGATGCGGCCAGGTCGCGCTCGGCCATGTAGGCGAAGGCGGCGGCATTGAGCACATAGTCCGCGTGGCCGGCCCGCAGCCGTTCCAGGAAGTTCAAGCGGCTCTTGGAAAACGTCGTGGCGAACCAAGCGAAGGCGTCGTTGCCGATCCCGCTCGTCACCCCGTTGCGGTTGGCGTGGCGGGCGCCGGTATCGTCGACGCTGATCCAGGGCGCCGTCTCCAGGCCGGCGCGCAGCACCGCCTCGCCCTCGGCGACGAAGCCGTCATGGCCCTCGTTCAACAACCGCACCACCTGGCGCTTGGAGATCTTGATGCCGAGGTCGTCCAAGAGCCGCGCCAAGCGCTCCGCGCTGGTCTGGCCGCCATGATAGAGCGCCAGCACGAAACGCCTGAGCGCCGGGCCGAAGTGGCCGCGCGTCCCCGCCGGCAGCGGCGCCACGATCGTGGCCCCCTCGGGCGTCAGCCAGCGCTCGCGGCGTAACAGGACAGTGTTCGGCCGGCAGAGCAGGTCCTGAACCAGATAGTCTTCATAGCCCTTGAAGCGCGAGCCCGCCGGCACGGCGGCCCGGACGATCCGCCTCTCGTCGATGGGAACCCGGCCCTTCTTGGCCCGCCGTCCCGCCTTCCGCCCCGTCCGGCCCCGGGATACGGCCTGCTTGTCCATGCCGCTCGGCTTGATATCCGGTGGCCCGGAAAGGCCTTTGAGACGGCGGATCTCTTCGCGCAATGTCGCGTTCTCGGCACGCAGGGCCGCCTGCTCCTCAAGCAGCGTCAGAACCAGCGCCTTCAGGGCGGCGACATCAAGATCGTCGAGATCCGGAAGCGATTCGGCCATGACGGGATCGAATCACAGACCTCCCGCCGCGAACATCGATATCTGGTCACTTGACGCGGAAGCCTCACAAGATGTGGCCGTTGAGACTCACCCCTATACCCAGGCCAGATCCCCCCGTCCCCAGGCCCGGCCTTTTGCCCCGGTTACCTACAAACGCCTTAATGCCAACATCACCGATACTCCTGCCTTTTCTTTGTGAAATTCTCGATTGAAAAAAATGAATCTCTTCTGTATTGTGATCTACATAAATTCCATCTATTCCTTTGTCATTTTTCTCATCGCAAATTGCGTCGTCTGCGGTAGTCGGATCAAGTCTATATATATTTTCAAGAAACCAGTTCAAGAAAGCAGCCGACTCCCCTCGTCCTTTGTCCGAGAACCGAGAGAGCACGGACCTTAAGTTTTCATAATCTAAATCTTCGACCTTCACATCAATCCCCTCCAGAATACATGCCAACTTGAGCACCCCAAATTTATAGACTATTTTATAGGCAAAATCAACTTAGAAGATTTGGCGCCCTCATATCCAGACTTATCATCATAGGAATACTTTTGATGACAGCTCTTCGGAAAACCTAGCTCTTTCTATGGATTCGGAGTTGCTACATACTACTGCAATTCCGAAGGAGGCGCCCATGGCTGTTTCGTTTCGCACTCTGCACCCCCACTTCGTCGCCGAGGCCAGTGGCATCAACATCGCCGCCGGCGTGAGCGACGGCGACATCGAAGCGCTGCGGGACGGCTTCGAAACGCATTCGGTTCTGGTCTTCCGCGACCAGGTCCTGGACGACGAGACGCAGCTCGCCTTCTCCGCCCGCTTCGGGCCGTTGGAGACGACGCTTTCGGGCGCGCTCGGCAAGGGGGCCAACAAGCTGTCGGCCAGCGTCTCCGACCTCTCCAACATCGACGGCGACGGTGAGATCATACCGGCGGCGGACGAACGCATGGTCTTCATGACCGGCAACCGCCTCTGGCATACGGACAGCTCCTTCAAGCCGGTGCCGGCGCTGGCCTCCCTTCTTTCGGGCCGCGAGGTGCCGAGCGCGGGCGGCGAAACCGAATTCTGCTGCCTGCGCGCCGCCTACGACGGCCTCGACGCGGGAATGAAAGCGCGCATCGCCGACCTGATCGCGGAGCATTCGATCGTCTATTCGCGCCGCCGCCTCGGCCGCGGCTTCTTCAGCGCCGAGGAGGCCGCCCGCATCCCGCCGGTCCATCACCCCGTCGTGCGCACCAACCCGGTGAACGGGCGCCCGGCCCTCTATCTCGGCGCGCACGCCAGCCACATCGTCGGCCTGGCGGAGGACGAGGGCCGCGCCCTGATCGACGAGCTCATGGCGCACGCGACCCGGCCCGAACACGTCTATTCCCATCAGTGGCGCCGGCACGACCTGGTGATGTGGGACAACCGCGCGGTGCTGCACCGCGGCCGGCCCTGGGACGAGCGCGAGCCCCGCGTCATGCACCGCACTACCGTCGCTGGCACCGGCCCGACCGTCGGACCCGACGCGTCGCCCTGAGGTGGAGAACAATGATCCCCTTCCAGCCCATCCACGACGATGCCGTCGCCCGGCTCGGTGGCGAGGCGGCACTAAAGGCGCGGTTGCCAACGCTGGCGAGCGCCGCTGCGCTCCGCAAGCGGACGGACGATCGCTATCTCAGCCAGATGTGCCTCAGGATCTTTCGCGCCGGGCTGAAGCATTCCCTCGTCGACAATAAATGGCCCGCCTTCGAGGAGGTCTTTCTCGGCTTCGAGCCGCGCCGGGTGCGCGCCCTCAACGACGAGGAGATGGAGGCGCTGATGGGCGACGCGCGGCTCATCCGCCATTGGGGCAAAATCAAGAGCGTCAGGGCCAACGCCGCCGCCATGGTCGAGGTCGCCGCCGAGTTCGGCGCGATGGGCACCTATCTGGCCGCCTGGCCACATAACGATCCGGTCGGCCTGTGGGAGGATCTGGCGCGGCGGTTCAGCCAGCTCGGCGGCAATTCCGGGCCCTACTTCCTGCGCATGGTGGGACGCGATACCTTCATGCTGTCGCCCTGGGTCATGAAGGGGCTGGTGGCGCGCGGCGTGCTGGAGGCGGAACCGAAGGGCAAGAAGGGCCGGCGGGCGGCGCAGGCGGTCTTCAACGCCTGGGCCGAGGAGACCGGCCGGCCGCTCGCCCACCTCTCCATGACGCTCGCCGCCGCGACCGATTGATCGCAACCGAGGAGGTACGCCGTGAGTGACGTCGTCGACATCGAACTGCGGGACGGCATCGCCGTGCTGCGCCTGAACCGCCCCGACGCGCTGAACGCGCTGACCCGCGAGCTCGCCCGGGCCTTGGCCGACGGGCTGATCCGGTTGGACGCCGACGCGGGCGTCAAGGGCATCGTGCTGAGCGGTGCGGGCGAGCGTTCCTTCTGCGCCGGCGTCGATCTGCGCGAGGCCCGCGCCATCCAGGTGCACGAGGTCGAGGACTGGTTCGGCGACGTTTGCAACATCTACAAACAGATCCTGCTGACCGAAAAGCCGGTGATTGCCGCCCTCAACGGGGTCGCGGCGGGCGGCGGCTTCCAGATGGCACTGGTTTCGGACCAGCGCGTCGCCCATCCCGGCACGCGTATGGGCCAGCCGGAGATCAACGCCGCCATTCCCTCGATCATGGGCTCCTACTGGATGGGCCTGCACCTGCCCTGGTCGAAGAACCAGGAACTGTCGATGACCGGCCGGCTGATCGATGCGGAGGAGGCCCGGGCGCTCGGCCTGATCAACCATCTCGTGCCGGCCGGCGAGGTCGTGGACAAGGCGGCCGAGGTCGCCGCCGACTTCGCCGCCAAGCCCGCCGTCGCCTGGCAGCGGACCAAGGCCCGCTTCCGCGAGCTGGCCCTGAAGGGCTTCGACGACGCCTTCCGCGCCGGCGTGCTGGGGCAGCAGGAGTCCTTCGCCAAGGGCGAGCCCCAGGCGATCATCGACGCCTTCCTGGCGAGCCGGGGCTGAACCGCGCCGTCAATCGGCCGTCGATCACCACGAGACCGGCGGCGATCAGCACCATGCCGAGGCCGTGTGACGGCGCCAATCGCTCGTCCAGCACCAGCACGCCGAGCAGCACGCCGGTCACCGGAACCAGCAGGGTCACCAGCAGCAGGTTGGTCGCCCCGGCCGTCGCCAGGATGCGGAAATAGAGCACATAGGCCGCGGCGGTCGAGAAGGCGGCGACGCCCAGAACCGCGCCCCAGACCGCCGGACCCGGCATGGCCAGCTCCCAGGGCCGCTCGACCAGCAGCGCGAGCGGGATCAACAGGATGGTGGAGGCGGTGACCTGGCCGGCGGCCGTCGCCATCGGCGGCACCTCCATCGCCCGGAAGCGCCGGCCGTACACCCCGGCGAAGGCATAGGAGACGGTGGCGGCGATCACCGCCAGCTGGGCCAGCGCGCCGGCCCCGAAGCCGTCCCAGGCGGCCGGTCCGATCATCACCGCGACGCCGGCGAAGCCGAGGCCGACGCCGGCGAGGCGGGCCGGCGTCATGCGCTCGTCCCGGGTCAGCCAATGGGCGACGACGACCGTGGCGATCGGCGTCGCCGCGTTCAGGATCGAGGCGAGGCCGCTGGCGATCTCCGTCTGTCCCCATACGATGAGGGTGAACGGCACCACGTTGTTCAACAGGCCCATGGCGAAAAAGGCCGGCCAATGGCGCGCCACCAACAGTCCCTTGGCCCCGCCCGGCGCGAGGACCAGCCAGAGGATCACCGCCGCGATACCGACCCGCAGCGTCACGATGGTGAGCGGCGGCAACGCCTCGACCGCGACGCCGACGAAGAAGAAGGAACCACCCCAGAGGATCGACAGGGCGACGACGAGCCCCCATTCGAAGAGGGTCATGCGGACATTGATGGCGGGGGTCATGGCGCTCTCGCTCGGGTGGCTGGTGGCCGATCTTCCCGCCTCGGGCGCCGAGCGGATATCCGAAGCTTGTCATGGCAGTCCGGGCCGCAGAACGCCGGCGCTGATTTATTTCATCAAGCCCTTCGCCTTGGCGCGGGCGAGTTTGCGTTTCGCCTCCGCCAATTCTTCCGGCGACATCGAGCTCGCCGTGTTCGCAATATCCGTCTTGGTCGGCTGGCCCGCGGCGCCTGCCCGGGCGAACCAGTAGTAGGCGTCGACCCGGTCGGTCACGCCGGCGCTGCCGCCGCGCAGCAGATAGGCGAGCCAACGCATCGCCTCGCCATGCCCCTTCCGTGCGGCCCGCCAGTACCATTCCAACGCCGCGGCCTTGTGCGCCTGGGTGCCGCCCGTCGCATTGTCGTAGAGTTTGCCGAGGCGGAACGCCGAATTCGCGTTGCCCGCCTGCGCCGAGGCCCGCAGCCAATCCGCGGCCCGGTCCAGGTCCTTCGCCACATGCGTGCCGTCGGTGAACCATGTCGCCAATTGGAGGACCGCCGGGTCATAGCCCAATTCCGCCGCCCGTTCGTACCAGGCCAAGCCGATCGGTACGGATTTCGCGAGCGCGCTGCCGCCCGCGATAAAGGCATCCCCGAGCGCCATCATCGCCAACTTGTCACCGGCCTGCGCGCCCTCGATCAGTACCGCGAGGCCCGCCGCCGCATCGCCGCCCGGCACGTCGCCCGACGCAAGCAAGCGCGCCGTCGCCAGCTTGGCGCGCGGGTCGCCGGCCGCCGACGCCTTGGTGTACCAGCGTGCGGCCTCGCCGGGATCGACGTCCGTGCCGCGGCCTTGCTCATACGCTTGGGCGACGAGGAAGTAGGCGTCCTCTATGCCCTTCTCCGCCGCCTCTTCCAGAATGGCGAAACGGGGCCCGGGAGTGTCCGAATCGGCGAAGTTCAGCACGTTCAGCTGAAAATGCGCCCGCCGGTGTCCCGCCTTCGCGGCCTTGGTCAACCACTCCCGCGCCCGGGCCGGATCGCGCTTGAAGCCCCGTCCGCTCAAAAGGACGCGACCCAGCATGTATTGCGCGTCAACATGCCCCTTGGCCGCGGCAAAACGGAACCAGGAGGCCGCCGTGGGATCGTTCAAGCGACCGACCTTGCCCTCCCAGAGGATGAGGGCACGGTAGTAGACCGAGGCCGGGTGGCGCTTTTGCGCCGACTTGGCCAGCAGCCGGTAGGCGGCGTTGTAGTCGCCCTTCTCGTAGGCCTGCAGACCGGCCTCGAACTCCGGCGGGGCCGACGCCTGGGCGCACAGCAACAGGACCGCCGTCAGGGCGACGGCCAGCCGGCCGGTAAAACGTTCGAAGGGTCTCCCGCGCATCGCCGTCTCAGCCTCCCGTCTTCGAGGTGTAGCGCTTCAAGTTCCGGCGCTCCGCCGCCAGGCGCGGCATGGCCAGTTGGCGGTCGCGGTCCGACATCGCCGCGTAGACGCGATCGGCGGCCGCGGCGGTATCGAGGCCCGTCTCGCCGGCAAGCTTATACCAGGCCCAGGCGTCGACCCGCTTGCTCTCGCGCGTGACCTCCCAGGTCGACAGCAGCTTGCCGAGCGCCATCATCGCCCGGGCATGACCGCGCCTGGCCGCCTGCCAGAACCATTCAATCGCCTGGCCCTTGTCGACGGCGGTACCACGCCCGGCCTCGTGACGCAGGCCGGCCTGATAGGCGGCCTTTCGGCTGCCGGCGTTCGCCGCGGCCTCGTAAGCGGCCAGCGCCCGCTTTGCGTCCCGGGGCACGACCTCGCCCTTGTCGTACATCTCCGCCAGCTTCAGCCCGGCGCTCATATAACCGAGATCGAGCGCGCGGCTGTACCAGACGACGCCGATCTCCGGCGACTTCGGCAGGCCGGCGCGGCCGTGGATGAAGGCATCGCCCAGCCCCAGCATCGCCAGCCTGCTGCCGCCCTTGATCGCCTTGCGATAGAGCGCCAGCGCCGTGTCGGGATCGGCCGCGACGCCGGTCCCCGACATCAAGGCCGTCGCCAGCCGCTCCTGTCCGAAGGCATAATCCGCATCCGCCGCCTTGCGGTACCATTCGACCGCCGTCTCAGGCGACTTGGCGACGCCCCGGCCCGCCGCATAGGCCCGGCCGAGCTCGTAATAGGCGGTGGTCACCCGCTGCCCCGCCGCGCGTTCGAACCAGACGACAGCCTCCGCCGGTTTCTTCTCGCCGCCCCGGCCCTTCATCAACAGCCGGCCGATCCGGTACTGGGAAAACTTGTGGCCCTGCTTGGCCGCCTTCAGGTAGTTGCGCCTGGCCATCTGGTCGTTCTTCGAGACGCCGTGTCCGCCCTCGAAGGACCGGCCCAGCATGTAGATCGAGGCGAGATGCCCGGTCGACGCGGCGCGCTCGAACCAGAAGAAGGCCTGCTTGGTGTTCGTTTTCGTGCCCTGGCCCCGCCAGTACATGATGGCGATGTTGTATTGCGAGCGGACATGGCCGGCCGCCGCCGATTTCTTCCATTCCGCCAGCGCCGTGGGGTAGTCCTTGCGGCCGAAGGCGATCTTGCCGGAGTCGTAGCCCTGCGGCGCCGACTGCGCCCAGACGGCCGAACTCAGCAAAAGGAGAAAGGTGAAGGCAATCAGACGTCGGATCATCTCGTCCCCCGTTCACGGCGACCGAGCCTAGCATGAAGGGCCGGTTGCGCCAGCCCCGAGGGGGTGCCGCCCGCGCGCTTTGTCGCAGGCCAAAATCCGTTCTTGACAGGATGGCCGGCTTGGCACATTTAATCCGTACCAATTTGGTCCGATATGGAAAACGGGGCGGGACGAACCGATGGTTCGACTGAACAAGCTGACCGACTACGGTGTGGTGCTGCTGGTGCAGCTGGCCCGCCAACGCGACGAGCGAATGAACGCGAGCGAGATCGCCCGCCTCTCCGGCGTGCCGGCGCCCACCGTCGCCAAGCTGCTGAAACAACTGACGGGAAGCGGTCTGGTCGTCTCCAGCCGGGGGGCGGTCGGCGGCTATGCCCTCGCGCGCCCGGCGGCCGAGATCACGGTCGCCAGCATCATCGACGCGCTGGAAGGGCCGATCACGCTGGCGGCCTGCGTCGACGGCTCGGTCGAGAGCTGCGAGGTCGAGAGCCTTTGCCCCATGCGCGGCAACTGGAACCCGGTCAACCAGGTGATCCGCCGCGCCCTCGAGGACGTGAGCCTCGAGGAAATGGCGGCACCCGTCATCCCGGTGCTGCCGACGACGGCGGGCGCCGATCGCCGGCCGGCGCATTGAGCCCCGATTACCAAACCGTTCCTGGGGGAGTGGAAGAGACATGAACGCCTCGATCGACAATGCCGATCACGTTGAGGACCTGGCGGGTGAGCGCTATCAGTACGGCTTCGTCACCGACATCGAAGCCGAAACCGCGCCACCGGGCCTGAACGAGGACATCATCCGCTTCATCTCCGCCAAGAAGGAGGAGCCGGAGTGGCTGCTGGACTGGCGGCTGAAGGCCTACCGGCACTGGCTGGAGATGGAGGAGCCGGAATGGGCGAAGGTCGCCTATCCGCCGATCGACTTCCAGGACGCCTATTACTACTCCGCCCCGAAGACCAGCGCCGACGGCCCGAAGAGCCTGGACGAGGTCGACCCGGAGCTGCTGCGCACCTACGAGAAGCTGGGCATCCCGCTCGTCGAACAGCAGATGCTGGCCGGTGTCGCCGTCGACGCCGTGTTCGACAGCGTCTCCGTGGCAACGACCTTCAAGAAGAAGCTCGCCGAGGCCGGCGTCATCTTCTGCCCGATCTCCGAGGCGGTGCGCGACCATCCCGAGCTGGTGCAAAAGTACATGGGCTCCGTCGTGCCCTACTCCGACAACTACTACGCGACGCTGAACAGCGCCGTCTTCACCGACGGCTCCTTCGTCTACGTGCCGAAGGGCGTGCGCTGCCCGATGGAGCTGTCGACCTATTTCCGCATCAACGCCGCCAACACCGGCCAGTTCGAGCGCACCCTGATCATCGCCGACGAAGGTTCCTACGTCAGCTATCTGGAAGGCTGCACGGCGCCGATGCGCGACGAGAACCAGCTGCACGCCGCCGTCGTCGAGTTGGTCGCGCACAAGGACGCCGAGATCAAGTATTCGACGGTGCAGAACTGGTATCCGGGCGACGCCAACGGCGTCGGCGGGATCTACAACTTCGTCACCAAGCGCGGCATCTGCGAGGGCGACAACGCCAAAATCTCCTGGACCCAGGTCGAGACCGGTTCGGCGATCACCTGGAAATACCCGAGCTGCATCCTGAAGGGCGCGAATTCGGTGGGCGAGTTCTATTCGGTCGCCATCACCAACAACTACCAACAGGCCGATACCGGCACCAAGATGATCCACCTCGGCCCGGGCACCCGCTCGACCATCATCTCCAAAGGCATCTCCGCCGGCCGTGGGCAGAACACCTATAGGGGCCTGGTGCGGATCCAGCCGAAGGCGCACGGCGCGCGCAACTACACGCAGTGCGATTCCATGCTGATCGGCCAGGAGTGCGGCGCCCACACGGTGCCCTACATCGAAAGCCGCAACCACTCGGCCCAGGTCGAGCACGAGGCGACGACAGCGCGGATCAGCGAGGATCAGCTGTTCTATTGCCGCCAGCGCGGCCTGAGCGACGAAGAGGCGGTGACGCTCATCGTCAACGGCTTCTGCCGCGAGGTTTTGAAGGAATTGCCGATGGAGTTCGCCGTCGAGGCGCAGAAACTGCTCGGCATCACGCTCGAGGGTGCGGTCGGCTGAGGCCGGCGCGTCCCGCTACAAGAAGGTTCGACGATATGTTGGTCATCGAAAACTTGCACGTCTCCGTCGGCGACAAGCCGGTCCTGCGGGGCATCGATCTTGAAATCGCCGCCGGCGAGGTGCACGCCATCATGGGGCCGAACGGCTCCGGCAAGAGCACGCTCTCCTATGTGCTGGCCGGGCGGGAGGGCTACGAGGTGACGGCGGGCCGCGCCCTCTTCGAGGGCCGCGACCTGCTGGCGCAGGCGCCGGAAGAACGCGCGGCCGACGGCCTGTTCCTCGCCTTCCAGTATCCCGTCGAGCTGCCGGGCGTCACCAACATGAACTTCCTGAAAGAATCGGTGAACGCGGTCCGCGCCAAGCGGGACGAGGGCCCGCTCGACGCCATGCAGTTTCTCAAGCACGTCCGCGCCAAGACCAGCCAGCTCGCCATCACCGACGAGATGCTGCGCCGCGCCGTCAACGTCGGCTTTTCCGGCGGCGAGAAGAAGCGCAACGAGGTCCTGCAAATGGCGGTGCTGGAGCCGAAGCTCGCCGTCCTGGACGAGACCGACAGCGGCCTCGACATCGATGCGCTGAAGATCGTGTCCGAGGGCGTCAACGCGCTGCGCTCGCCGGAACGCTCGATGCTGGTGATCACCCATTACCAGCGGCTGCTGAACCACATCGTCCCCGACCGGGTGCATGTGTTGGCGCACGGCCGCATCGTCGACAGCGGCGGACGGGAGTTGGCGGAGAAGCTGGAGGCGTCCGGTTACGCCGACTACGAAGCGACCGAGGCGGCGTGATGGCAACCTCTACCCGCAATTTCCGCAGCCCCGAGCCGCTGGCGCCGGCCACCGCCTGGCTCGGCGACGGCGAGGCGGCCTGGGCCGCCGGCCTGCGAACCGCGGCGCGTGCCCGCCTGGCCGCCCACGGCCTGCCGACCGCCAAGGCGGAGACCTGGCGCCATACCAACCTCAACCGGCTGCTCGCCCTGGCGCCGGCACCCGAGGCACCGGGCGGCACGCCGGCGCTGGATCACGCGCCGGGCCTGCTGGCGGGCGAAGCGGTGGCGGCGCGGCTGGTCTTCGTCGACGGCCGGCTCAACCCCGCGCTCTCGCAGCTCGACGAGCTGCCGGCGGGGCTGGAGATCCGCCCGCTCGCCGCCGTGCTCGGCGACGGCCAGGCGCCCGAGGCGCTGGCGCAGGAGGACGCGACCCGGCCGTTCCACGACCTCGCCACCGCGTTGATGAGCGACGGCATGGTCCTCGAACTCAGCCCCGGCACCGTGCTCGAGCGGCCGATCGAATGCGTGCACATCGCGCTCGCCGACGAGGGCGCCAAGGCGCACCACCTGCGTCACCTGATCCGTCTCGGCGCGGAGAGCGCGGCCGACATCGTCGAGTCCCGGCTGACGCTCGGCACCGGCGCCACCCTGGTGAACGAGAGCACGAGCATCGACCTGGCGGCGGGCGCACATTTGTCGCTCACCCGGCTCTATGAAGGCGGCGCCGAAGACCATGGCATCCGCCAGAGCTTTGCCCGCCTCGACAAGGGCGCACGGCTGGAGGCCTTCGTGGCCCTGCTCGGCGGTGCCCTGAACCGCGAGGAGATCGTCGCCGAAGTCGTCGGGGAGACCGCGAGCTGCGACCTCGCCGGCGTCTACCTGCTGGCCGGGCGGCAGCATGGCGACGTCATCACCGAAGTCACCCACGCGGTGCCCGACACGACGAGCAACCAGGTCTTCAAGGGCGTGCTCGACGACCGGGCGCAGGCGGTCTTCCAGGGCCGGGTCACCGTCGCCCCCGGCGCCCAGGGCACCGACGGCCGGCAGCTGAACAAGACATTGCTGCTGTCCGACGAGGCCGAGATCGACACCAAGCCAGAGCTGGAGATCTACGCCGACGACGTGAAGTGCGCCCACGGCGCCACCACGGGCGCGCTCGACGAAGACGCGCTGTTCTATCTCCGCGCCCGCGGCATCCCGCTCGCGCGCGCACGCCATTTGCTGGTCGAGGCGTTCTTGACCGATGCGCTGGAGGGCGTGACGTCGGCGCCGCTTCGCGAGGCCCTGGCGGCGCGGATCCAGGCGTGGTCCGCCCCAGAGGACGCCAAGGGGGAGGAGGCGTGATGAACGACACCGCCCAGACCCGGGTCGCGGCCAGCGGCCACAACTCCGAGGCCGGGCTCGACATCGCCGCGGTCCGACGCGACTTTCCGATCCTCGCCAAGGAAGTCTACGGCCGGCCACTGGTCTATTTCGATTCCGGCGCCAGCGCCCAAAAGCCCCAGGTCGTCATCGACACCATCACCCAGGTGATGGCGGAGGAATATTCCAACATCCACCGCGGCGTTCACTACCTGAGCCAGCTCTCCACGACCCGCTACGACGCGGTGCGCGGCACGGTGCAACGCTTCATGAACGCCGGGCGGGAAGAGGAAATCGTCTTCACCCACGGCGCCACCGAGGGCATCAACCTGGTCGCCCAAAGCTGGGGGCGAAACGTCCTGCGCGAAGGTGACGAGGTCATCGTCTCGGTGATGGAGCATCACGCCAACATCGTGCCTTGGCAGTTGCTGCGCGACCAGATCGGCATCGTCATCAAAGTCGCGCCGATGGACGACGACGGCAACTTCCTCATCGACGAGTTCGAAAAGCTGCTGGGCCCGCGCACGCGCCTGGTCGCGGTCGCGCACGTCTCCAACGTGCTCGGCACCGTGCTGCCGGTGAAGGAGATCGCCCGCCTCGCCCACGCCCACGACGCGCTGGTGCTGCTGGACGGCTGCCAGGGCATCACCCACCTGCCGATCGACGTGCAGGACATCGACTGCGATTTCTACGTCTGGGCGCCGCACAAGCTCTATGGGCCGGGCGGCGTCGGCGTGCTCTATGGCAAGCACGACCTGCTGTCGTCGATGCCGCCCTACCAGGGCGGCGGCAGCATGATCCAGCGGGTGACCTTCGAGGAGACGACCTATCTGCCGCCGCCCGGCCGCTTCGAGGCCGGCACGGTGGCGATCCCCGAAACCATCGCGCTCGGCGCCGCGGTCGACTATGTCGATGGCCTGGGCATGGCCAACATCGAGGCGCACGAACTCGACGTGCTGGCCTATGCGCACGAGCGGCTGGCCGAGGTGCCGGGCTTCACCATGTACGGCCGGGCCGAGGAGAAATCGGCCATCGTCTCGTTCACCCTGGAGGGTGTGCACGCGCACGACATCGGCACCATCGTCGACCGGGCGGGTGTCGCGGTGCGCGTCGGCCACCACTGCGCGCAGCCGCTGATGGACCGCCTCGGCGTGGCGGCGACGGTGCGCGCCTCCTTCGGCCTCTACAACACGAAGGACGAGGTCGACGCCCTGGCCGAGGCGCTCACCGGTGTGAAGGAGATCTTTGGCTGATGTTCGACGAGTTGCGTGAGCTCTACCAGGAAGTGATCCTGGACCATGGCCGCAACCCCCGGAACCACCGGGAGCCGGAGGACGCCAGCCATTCCGCGCGCGGCGACAACCCGGTCTGCGGCGATCGCATCACCGTCTACCTGAAGCTCGATTCCGACGAACGCATCGCCGACGCCGCCTTCATCGGCCGGGGCTGCGCGATCAGCCAGGCCTCGGCCTCGATGATGACGGAGATCGTACAGGGCAAGACGGTCGCGGAGGCGCGCCGACTGTTCGACAGCTTCCACGAGATGTGCACCCGGGACGACTATGACGCGGGCACCCAGGACGCGGCCGACCAGGAGGCGCTGGAGCGCCTGCAGGTGATGGCGGGCGTGCGCGAATTTCCGATGCGGGTGAAGTGCGCGACGCTCGCCTGGCACACGATGAATGCCGCCGTCGAGGGCGGCGAAGCGGCGACGACGGAATAGTGGCGGGATCGAGGGGAACCGAAAAGCGATGATGTACCACGACAGCTTAATGTTCGAAGGCTTCGAGGGTGTTCCGGAACTGGACGGCGACGGCTGCGCTCGCGCGGTGGGCCCCTTGGAGGCCGGCGGCCAGGTCGCCAGCCTGGAAACGGTGATCGACGCGGCCAAGACCGTCTACGACCCGGAAATTCCGGTGAACATTTATGAACTCGGCTTGATCTACGATCTGGACATCGAGCCGTCGGGCCGGGTCTGCACGACCATGACCTTGACCGCGCCCGGCTGTCCGGTGGCGGGCGTCCTGCCCGGCAAGCTGGCGCAGACCATCGCCGAAGTCGACGGTGTCGGCGAGGTCGAGGTCCGCCTGACCTGGGATCCGCCTTGGGAGATGTCGATGATGTCCGAAGCGGCCAGGGTCGAACTGAACATGTTTTGAGGCTCCACAGACGAGGAGTGGTGATGATGAATCTCGGACCGGTGTTGAATGTGACCGACGCGGCGGCGACCCGCGTGAAGGAACTGGTGGAGCGCGGCGAGGACAATGTCGTCGGCCTGCGTGTCGGCGTGAGGACGGGCGGCTGCTCCGGCCTGATGTACCAGGTGGAGTATGCCCAGGAGGTCAAGCCCTTCGAGGAGACGATCGAGACTGGCGGGGTCAAGGTCTTCGTCGACCCGACGGCGCTGATGTATCTGATCGGCGCCGAAATGGACTTCCGCGAGAGCAAGTTCGAAAGCGGCTTCGTCTTCAACAATCCGAACGAGACGGATCGCTGCGGCTGCGGCGAGAGTTTCACGATCCAGCACGATTGAGGACGTCATGACGGCCGACGCCTTCGACGTCACCGGGCGCAAGGTCCTGGTCACCGGGGCCGGGCGCGGCATCGGCAAGGGCATCGCCCGGGTCCTGGCCGAGGCGGGCGCGGACGTCGCCATCAACGCGCTGACGGAAACCCACGTCGTCCCCCTCGCGGCCGAGATTGCCGAGGCGAGCGGGCGCACCGTCGTCCCCGTCGTCGGCGACATCACGGCGACAGCGGGAGCGGAGCGGGTCGTCGCGGCCGGAATCGAGGCGCTCGGCGCCATCGACGTGCTGGTCAACGGGCTCGGCGATTCCCTGCGAAAATCTCTCGTCGGCCTGCCGGGCAGCGAGAACGCGGGCGCGCCGATCTCGGATGCCGACCTCGACTTCGTCCTCGACATCAACCTGCGCGAGGCGTTGCTCTGCACCCGGGCGGTCGGGCCGCACATGCTGGCGCGCGGCAGCGGCAAGATCATCAACGTCTCCTCCTGGACGGGCAAGCAGGGCGGTGGGGAGATGGTGCTCTACACGGCGGCGAAGGCCGCGCTCGACGGCTTCACCCGCGCGCAGGCCCTGGAATGGGCGCCGCACGGCATCCAGGTAAACGGCATCGCCCCCGGCCTCTTCCCCGACGCCGCCACCGTCGGCGAGGACGGCGTGCAACGGACGGAAGAGCGCGCCCTCCGCCTCGTCCCCCTCGCCCGCCCGGGCCGGCTGGAGGAATGCGGCTACCTCACCCTCTACCTCGCCTTCGCCGCCTCGGACTACATGACCGGGCAGACGCTGACGCTCGATGGCGGGATGAGTCTTTAGGCGGCGCATAACCCGTCGGGTCGTTCGGCCCCGGCCCGTTACATGAAGGCCCGCTTGCCGGGCTTCTCCAAAACGGCGGTGAGCTTCTCCATGAGCTCGTCATGGCTCAAGGGAAGTTCGTCCTCGGGAATTTCCAGACGGCGCGCGGTTTCGATAGCGCCGACAAAGGGGCGGAGCCGTCCGCGTGCACCGGCCCAGACGAGGCCCCAAAGAAGATCACGAACCTGATGACGCAGGCGCTGACGGAGCAAGTCATGCGGCCGATGCGCAATATCCAGGCACATGGCGATCTCCACCGGCGAAAGACCACAGTCGGGCCAGGCGCAGTTCTGGATCTCATCCAGCAGCCGGTCCGACATGCCGTCGACGTCTTCTCCAGCCTCGGATAGCAACATCAATCCCAGGAAGATTTCCCGATGGCGAAGCCTGCATCCCAGTCGATATCGGGGCGGTTGCTCATCTGCGCGCGCCATGGTCAACGACTTGACGGCACGTACGAGTTCCAAACGCCGTTCTCGCGTGAGGAGCCCGAGGTCCAGGGCAAGGCGGGCGGCCTCGACCGTATAGGTCAGGCTGACACGTCCTCCTCGCCAAAGATGGACGGTGTGATCGGCTGAAAGGCGAGCGTTCAGACAATTCTCGATATCGGGAAGCCGGCGCGCGACCTCGATAGGTTGATCCGTAGCTTCGAGCCCCCTGACGGCGAGGTGCAGAAGCTCGAAGCGCGGCGGGTAAATCGGGTTGAGAAAAGTGTATCGCCAGGTGAAATTCCCGGCCAACTTCTTCCCGAGGGCACGTGACGATCGCGCCATGGACGCGTGGACTTGAGGTCGCCTGTCCGTATTCATGATGCGTCGAACTTCAAGAAACAGCCGCAGTTCCTCTTGGCCCACGTCAGGTCCGGCGACAAGCACAACCACAAGCATGGCGGGCATCATTCCCATGAAAATTGAGGCCGACACTGCAGCGTAGATATCAGAATTGTTGAAAAGAGATCCAACGGTATAGCTGGTGAAGATGCCGAATTGCGCCGCATGCATGAAAAGAAGCACAAGCGCGGCGGTCGAAAGATAGACGACACGAAGAGATCGTTCCGTAAGGTCGGTTCGGCAATGCCACCACAACAGACGCAGGGTACGAGTTTGAAAATCGCCTCCAAGCGGCCCGAAAGGAACGAAACGACCAAATTTCGGCGGAAGATAGGCGATTAACAACATTCCTAAAATCAAAGGTACGAATGAGAAATACAATACCGCCATAGTGACATAAATCATTCTGAGGAAGAAGTTCATCTCGTGTGGAGTTAAGGCGGCAAGAGGCGCGGCGATGATGATCATCGCCAGGGGAAACGCGAGTGCGTGACGGGGTCGCAGTACGACCGGCCTCTCGCCCGCCAGTCCAATCCCTTCGGTTCGAGGGCCCGGCGCACCTGCCGACCAAACCCCCAAGGTCACCAGCACAGAGACAATCGCGGCCACGATCCCAATGCATGCCAGTGCCAACGGGAAATCGACCGTCTCGATGACAGCGTAAGAGTGGGCCAGCAGAGTAACGGCCGGAGCTACAGCCATCGTCAACGCCGCAACGCTCCCCGCGCCGATCGCGAGCAGCAATAGCGTCGCGTATTCACTGATTGCACCAGTAGCTTCCCGTGGACGATGGAACTTCATGGTCTTACCGAAGACGTGTGCCGAAAAACAGATGAATGCAGTAAGCGCCAGCAGAACCGCGTAAACGACGCCATCTGGTAAACCATCGGATCCGATGAATAGAAGCACGGTAGACGCCAGCACAATTCCGATTTGCACTCCGAATAGGATCGAGATGCCAAACCGATGCCCCAGCGAAAGCGGCGCTTCCGGGGTGATCGGCCCCATTACCGCCGCACCAGCCGACGTCGCCGGTCGTATCCGTAGATGGTGAAGGAGGCGCGCGGCCACGGTCGGATTTCCGGCCGGGGTTTGCAAGTCGTCGACATTGCAGACCGAGTCGACCAATGATCTGTCATCGGAAAGCACTCGCCGGTCCACGGCAGTCATGGCGAAGATGGCGCGAATGGCGGCGCGTCGCTCTCCTTCGGCCAGGAAAGAATTCAACAGAGGGCGTTGTAAGAGGAAGATGCCGACCGCGACCAAGGCCACCGGGAGGACAAGTGGGACGCCCCCCGGCGTCAGCATCGCCGTCAACAAGGACAGTCCAGCCATCGCCACCGTTGCCGGGAGAAGGAAGACGAAACCCTCGGTGAGAGCCTTGGACAGTCGGGCCCGCCGGGTATGGCCATCGACGAATTTCCCCACCTCCCGACGGACGAGAAACCCCAGAGCCGCGCGTCTCGCCGCATCGCTGGTGCTCTTGGCGTGCCAGCGGTCCACGAAACCATTCGGCACCGCCAGGAACAACCGATGCTTTCCCTGTCGATGCAGGGTGATATCCGGCCGCATGCCGTCGGTTCGCCGTGCCGTCACACGGTAGGCATCATGCCTTGGCAAACTTCGCAACAACGCCTCGGCTTCGCCGGCAGCATCTTCGAAATCACTCGGTAGCGCTCGACGGATCGTGGATGGCGGTCGCCGTCCCCTCGCGTAGGTCCAGACAATCCGTCCAACCGCGGATGCTGCGACGACTGCCCAGCAAACGGCGAGCCAGACCGAAGATCCTTCACGGCCTTCGGCCAGTTCCTCCAGTAGAGTCCAGGACGCAACAACGACGAACTGGCCGATGGCAAAGATGAGGACAAGATTGCCGATGCCCGCCAGGAACCGCCATGGACGAGGACCGAGGTAGGCCGGCGGTCGTGCACGGCCGATAAGCTGCAATCCTCCAAACAGCATGAAAAGCGCTGCGAGAAGGATAAATGTCGCTTGTACAATTTCTATAACTTCCCACATTCACCGATTGCCCCCGACTTCAACGTTCAAGCCTTTCTTTGTGAATGACCTTTCATTGTTCCACGACTTATGACCTTGGCTTAGCCGAAGGCTTCGACAAGAGCAGCGCGTGCGGAATATTACCGAAATAATACGGAAAGAAGATCTGGAATGACGCCGCCACCAGCCGGTGCGGCGTCTTCGGCGTTGCCATGCCGTCACAAACGCGAGATTGTCGTGCCCTCTGCATGATGATGGACTCCATGGGGGAGAAAACCATGACAGTAGACCTCTTCCACCAAACGGACGGCCCCGCGGACGGGCCGCCCGTGCTCATGGTGCATGCCTTTCCGACCTCGCATGCGCTCTGGGCGCCGCAGGTGCCGGCGCTGGCGGATCGTTATCGGTTGATTCGGCCGGATTTGCGCGGTTTCGGCGACAGTCCCGTGCCGCCGCCGCCCTATACGATTCAAGGCATGGCGGAGGATCTGCTGGCCCTGCTGGACCGCCTCGGGATCGATGCCGTGCATTACGTCGGCATCTCGATGGGCGGCATGATCGGCCAGGTCTTCACGCTTGCCTGGCCGGAGCGGGTCGCCAGCCTCTCGCTGTTGATGACCACCAGCGTGGTGCCCGAGATCGCGCCCGAGGGCGACGATCCGGCCTATTCGATCTCGCACGCGTTGATGGGGCGGGCCCGCGCGCGGGCGCTGGCGGACGGCATGGCGCCGATCGTCGACATGTGCCTCGACCGCTGGTTCACCCCCGGCTTCGTCGACGACCCGGCGGCCCGGCGCGTCGGCGAGATCGTCGCCGGCAACTCACCGACCGGCTATGCCGGCGGGGTCGATGCCCTGATGGGCTTCGACGTGACGGCGCGCCTGGCTGAGATCCGGGCGCCGACCCTCGTGCTGGCGGGCGAGCTGGACGCGGGCACGCCGTTGCATTGTTCGCGCACCCTTGCCGCCGGCATTCCCGACGCGCGGCTGGAGATCATTCCCGGCACCCGCCACATCGCCAATGTCGAGCGGCCGGACCTGGTGAACGACCACTTGCGCGCCCACCTCGACCGTCACGCTTGATCGACGACTTGGGGGGCAGACAACCGCTTGCGCCGGCCCCCCTCGCTCCGTAAGTTGCGGGCCCGTGCGGCGTGCCCGATCGAGGGCGCGCCGGCCGCCTTTTGAATTCCGTTCCGAGGGGACATCCGACCATGACGCAGCCCGCAGGCGGCGCCCGCCTCGCCGTCGACATCGGCGGCACCTTCACCGACCTCGCGCTCGAGGTCGGTGACCAGATCCACGCTTCCAAGGTCCTGACCACGACGACCGCGCCCGAGGAAGGCGTGATGCGGGGGATCCGCGAGCTGCTGCCGAGCGCCGGCGTGGCGCCCGGCGACGTCTCGCTGATCATCCACGGCACGACGCTGGCGACCAACGCCATCATCGAGCGCAAGGGCGCCAAGACCGCGCTGATCGTCACCAAGGGCTTCCGCGACGCGGTCGAGATGGCCTACGAGAATCGCTTCGAGCAATACGACATCAACGTCGAGAAGCCGATCCCCCTGGCCCCGCGATATCTGCGCCTGCCGGTGACGGAACGGCTGGATGCCAACGGCGAGGTCCTGCTCGACCTGGACGAGGCCTCGGTCGAGGCCCTGGTGCCGGAGATCGAGCGCCACGGCGTCGAGAGCCTGGCGATCGGCCTGATCCATTCCTACGCCAACCCGGCGCACGAGGCCCGCGTCGCCGAGATCCTGCGCGCGAAGCTGCCCGATCTCTGGATTTCGAGTTCTTCCGAGGTCTGCCCGGAGATCCGTGAGTACGAGCGCCATTCGACGGTCTCCGCCAACGCCTATGTGCAGCCGCTGATGGCGCGCTACCTGCGCAAGCTGGAGAGCGGCCTGCAGGCGGAAGGCTTCGGCGGCCCGCTCTTCCTGATGATGTCGGGCGGCGGGCTTTGTACCGTGGACACCGCGGTCGACGCACCGATCCGCCTGGTCGAGAGCGGCCCTGCCGGCGGCGCCATCCTGGCGAGCCACGTCGCCCGTGAGTGCGGCCTCGACGCGGTGCTGTCCTACGACATGGGCGGCACGACGGCGAAGATCTGCCTGATCGACGACGGCCAGCCCCAGGCGAGCCGGACCTTCGAGGTCGACCGGATCTACCGCTTCACCAAGGGCAGTGGCCTGCCGCTGCGTATCCCGGTGATCGAGATGGTGGAAATCGGCGCCGGCGGCGGCTCGATCGCCCATGTCGACGCGATGCGGCGGATCACGGTCGGGCCGGAAAGTGCCGGGGCCGAGCCGGGCCCTGCCTGCTACGACCGGGGCGGTGAGCGGCCGACGGTGACCGATGCCGACGTCGTGCTCGGCCGGATCGATCCGGTCGGCTTCGCCGGCGGCTCCGTCAGCCTGGCGCCGGAAAAATCGCAGGCGGCGCTCGGCGCCGTGGTCGGCGAGGCGTTGAACATCGATCCCTCGCTTGCGGCCTTCGGCGTCTCCGAGGTGGTGGACGAGAACATGGCCAACGCCGCCCGGGTGCATGCGGTCGAGCGCGGCAAGGACCTGACCAGTCGGGCCATGGTCGCCTTCGGCGGTGCGGCACCGCTGCACGCCACGCGCCTCGCCGAGAAGCTCGGCATCGACACCGTGGTGGTACCGACCGGCGCCGGTGTCGGCTCCGCCATCGGCTTTTTGCGCGCACCCGTCGCCTACGAGGTGGTGCGCAGCCGCTATACCCGCTTCGGCGATTTCGACCGCGAGGGTATCAACGTCCTGCTGGAAGAAATGCAGCGCGAGGCGCGCGACATCGTCCACCTCGGCGCGCCGGAGGCCGAGCTGACGGAAACCCGCATCGCCTACATGCGCTATATCGGCCAGGGCCACGAGATCGACGTCATCGTGCCGAACCGCGCACTTTCCGATTCGGACGTCGCGGCCCTGAAAGCCGGCTTCGACGAACGTTACGAGGCGCTCTATGGCCGCATCATTCCCAACCTCGACGTCGAGGTGCTGACCTGGGCGGTGACCGTCGCCTCGCCCGCCGCCGCCTCGCCGGTGGCCGACAACGTCGCCGCGGTCGAGGCGCCGGCTCCCGACGGCATGCGCCGCGTCTTCGATCCGGCCCGCACGGACTTCATCGAGGTACCCGTGCACGCCCGCGCCGGCCTCGCGCCGGGCATGATCATCCCCGGCCCCTGCGTCATCGCCGAGGACCAGACGACGACGATCGTCGGGGCCGGCTACGACGCCCGCCTCGATGGCATGGGCTATATCCGTATGGAACGGAAGCGCTGAAACGAGGGGGAACCACGCCATGACCGCCAGCTTCGACTATTCGGGATACCGGGTGCTGGTCACCGGTGGCTCCAACGGGATCGGCCTCGCCATTGCGCGGGCTTTTCGCGAGGCCGGCGCGAAGGTGGCGATCACCGGCACGCGGGCCGACGCCCGGGACTACGGCGAGGACCTCGCCGGCTTTGCCTACCGCCGCGTCCAGATGGAAGAGGCGGGCGAGGTCGACGGGCTGATCGCGGCCACGGGTGCGCTGGACGTGCTGGTGAACAACGCCGGCACGGCGATCCGCGCGCCGGACGCCTTCACGCCCGAGGGCTTCGCGCGCAACATCGAGATCAACCTGAATTCGGTCTACCGGCTCTGCCTCGGCCTGCGCGAGCGGCTGACGGCACGTCCCGGCAGCATCGTCAACATCGCCTCGATGACGAGCTACGTCTCCTCCCCCCGGGTGCCGGGATACGGCGCCTCCAAGGCGGCGATATTACAACTGACCAAGACGCTCGGCGCCCTCTATGCGCCCGACCGCATCCGGGTGAACGCGATCGCGCCCGGCTGGGTCGAGACCAACCTCACCACCGGCGTCCAGGCCGCGCCGGAGCTGAGCGACCCGATCGTCGCCCGCACGCCCATGGACCGCTGGGGCAAGCCCGAGGAGATGGCGGGCACCGCCCTCTACCTCGCCTCCGACCAGCTCGCGGGCTTCGTCACCGGCGTCACCATCCCGGTCGACGGTGGGTTCTCCTCGAACTGAGGCCGGAACGGTGAGCGAGACTTACGACTATATCGTCGTCGGCGCCGGCTCGGCCGGGTGTCCCATCGCGGCACGGCTGTCGGAGAACCCGCGCAGCAAAGTGCTGCTGCTGGAGGCCGGGCCGGAGGATCGCAATCTCTGGATCCATATCCCGATCGGCTATTACAAGAACATGACCTCGCCGATCTCCTGGGGCTATCAGACGGCGGCGGAGGAGGGCATCGGCGGGCGCAGCCTGCTCTGGCCCAGAGGCAAAGTGCTCGGTGGCTCCAGCTCGATCAACGGCCTCGTCTATATCCGGGGCCAGGCGGCGGACTACGACCACTGGCGCCAGCTCGGCAACACGGGCTGGAGCCATGCGGACGTGCTGCCCTTCTTCAAGAAGGCGGAGAACCAGGAACGCGGCGCCGACGCGCACCATGGCGGGGACGGCCCGCTTCGCGTTTCCGACATCCGCGACGAGCGGGAAATCTGCAACGCCTTCATCGACGCCGCAGTGCAGGCCGGCATCCCGCGCAACGACGATTTCAACGGTGCCGCCCAGGAGGGCGTCGGCAACTTCCAGACGACGTCCGCCAACGGCCGGCGCTGTTCCGCCGCCGTCGCCTACCTGAAGCCGGCCCGCGATCGCGCCAACCTCCGCATCGAGACCGAGGCCATGGCCCTCGCCCTCACGTTCGAGGGCACGCGGGCGAGCGGCCTGCGCTACCGCCAGCGGGGCGCGGAAAAACTCGCCCACGCCTCTGGCGAAATCATCCTCGCCGGCGGCGCCATCAACTCGCCGCAGCTGCTGCAGCTCTCCGGCGTCGGCCCGGGTGAGCATCTGCAAGCCCACGGCATCGACGTCGTCCTCGACCACCCGGGCGTCGGCCGCGATCTGCAGGATCACTACCAGGCCCGCACGGTCTATGAACTGAACCGGCGCATTTCCGTCAACGACGACGTCAACAATCTGGCCAGACGGGCCTGGATCGGACTGCAATACGCCCTTTTCCGCCGGGGCCCGATGACCTTCAGCGCCGGCCATGTCGGCGTCTTCACCACGGTGTTGCCCGATTCAGCGACGCCCGACGTGCAGATGCACTTCATCCCCTTCAGCGCCACCCGGCTCGGCGGGGAGTTGCATCCCTATTCCGGCATCACCGCCTCGGTCTGCCAGCTGCGCCCGGAAAGCCGGGGCGAGGTAATGATCACCAGCCCCGATCCCTTCACCCATCCGCGGATTTCGCCCAATTATCTGTCGACCGACTACGACCGCCGCCTGATGATCGAAGGCCTGAAGTGCGTGCGCCGGGTCACGGGCCAACCGGCCTTCGCCGCCCACGTCACGGCCGAGCGCGAGCCCGGTGCGGCCGTGCAGAGCGACGAGGACCTGCTGCGCTTCGCCCGCGAGAACGGCAACACGATCTTCCACCCGACCTCGACCTGCCGCATGGGCCAGGACGCGCGCGCGGTGGTCGACGAACGCTTGCGCGTGCGCGGCCTTCAGGGCCTGCGCGTCGCCGACTGCTCGATCATGCCGGGCGTCGTCTCCGGCAACACAAACGCCGCGGCGATCATGATCGGCGAGAAATGCGCGCACATGATCGCCGAGGACAATCAGGGGAGAACGACATGACCAAACCAGTCTGCCTCGTCACCGGCGTCGGGCCCGAGCACGGCACCGGCGCCGACATCGCCAGGCGGTTCAGCGCGGGCGGCTACCGCGTCGCCATGCTGGCCCGCAACGCCGAAAACATCCAGGCGCTCGCCGCCAAGTTCGAGGACGCGTACGCCTACCCCTGCGATGCCGGCGACCTCGACGCGCTGGTCGAGACGGTTGGCCGCGTCAAGGCCGAACTCGGCGCACCCCGGGTCGTGGTGCACAACGCGTTCCGCTCGACCCGGGGCAGCCTCCTGGAGATGGACCCGGCGGACCTGGAGCGAAACTTCACCGTCAATGCCACGGCCTTGCTGCATCTCGCGCGCGAGACCGTCCCGGACATGCTGGCGGCGGGCGAAGGCGCGATCCTGGTCACCGGCAATACGGCGGCGACACGGGGCAAGGCCAACTGGGGCTTCTACGCCTCGACCAAGGCCGCGCAGCGGATCCTGGCGGAATCGATGGCCCGCGAGTTCGGACCCCAGGGCATCCATGTCGCCTATTTCATCATCGACGCCTTGATCGATACGCCGCGCAGCCGGCCGTTGCTGGCGCCCGACAAGCCCGACGAGTTCTTCGCCAAGCCCGCGGCGATCGCGGAAGAGATGTACCGGGTCGCCCACCAGGATCGTTCCGCCTGGTCGTTCCTGGTCGAGCTGCGCCCCTTCGGCGAGGTTTGGTAAGGCTTCTTACCGTCAGTCCGCAAGGCGCCGCATTGGGTCACGCGCCGCGGGCACCGGTCATGAAGGGCCAGAGCCTATCGGCGCCGAGGCGGGCCATCTCCCGCCCCAGCTCTTGCGACCATTGCGCCTCGCCGCCGAATTCGGCGCGCCAGGACCACAACCGCTTGGTGGCGAAGTGCAGGGCGTGTTCCTGGGTGAAGCCGATGGCGCCGTGCACCTGGTGGGCGATTGCCGCGGCCTTGCCGGCCGCCTCGCCGCAGCGGATCTTCGCGCAGGCGACCTCGAAACCCGCCCGGCCGCGATCCAGCGCGCGGGCCGCCGCCAGGACCGAGGCGCCCGCCGCCGCAACTTCGCCCGCCAGCGCCGCCAGCTGCTGCTGCACCGCCTGGAACTTGCCGAGCGGCCGGCCGAATTGGCTGCGATCGTTGGCGTAACGCACGGATTCCGCCAGAACGAATTCCAGCGCGCCCGCCATCTGCGCCGCGCGGGCGAAGGCCCCCCAATGCCGCAGGTCGCCCGCGGAGAGATTGGTCGGCGCGGCCTGAACCACCGCCTCCGTCCAGGTGAGATCGTCGCGCGGCTCCCGCGCTACATTGGCGTTGGCGACGGGCTCGCCCGGTTCCGCCAGCACGATCGCGGTACCGCCCTCGCCTTCCAGCAACAGCACGACATGGCCGGCCCGCCCGCCCCAGGGCACGCGCGAGGCCCGACCGCTCAGGCGCTCGCCATCCAGCGTCAAGGCGTCGCCCGGCGGAATCGGGGCGAGCGTCATCGGCCCGTCCGGGATCGGCAGGCCGGCGCCTTCGAGCATCCGGGCGGCCAACATGGTCTCGACCAGGGGCAGCGGCGCCTGGTGACGGCCGGCCGCCCGCATGACGACCTCCGCCTCCGCCCAGCCGGCGCCGACGCCGCCCGCGTCCTCCGAAACCAGGGCGAGCGGCAGGCCCGCCTCCTCGACTCCGGCCCAGAGCGCTGCCGGCCAGTCACCGAGTTCCGCGGCGCGCTTGACCTCCCGCGTCGCGGTATCGGCCAGCAGGCGGTTTACCTGGTCGGCCAGGATCCCGGCCAGTTCGTTCTCGTCTTCCATCTCCGCCCCACTCATCTCAGGCCGAGCCCCCGGGCGATGATGCCGCGCAAGATCTCCCGCGCGCCGCCCCGCAGCGAGAAGGACGGTGCCGCCTGCACCAGGTACGCCGTGACCTGGGCGAGGTCGGACGCCGCCTCCAGGGTCGGCTCCTCCTCGTAGAGTTCGTGCGCCACTTCGGGAATCTGCTGCTCCAGCAACGCGCCCAAGTCCTTGACCACGGTCGCCTCCAGGCTCGGATCCTCGCCCCGTTGCAGCTGCCCGGCGACGGAGAGCGACATCTCCCGCAGCACGGCCGCGTGCGCGACCAGACGGCCGAGCGCGATCGCGCGGCGCTCCGAGGGCTCCGGCCCGGCGGCGCGCAGCATCTCCTCGACCAGGATCCAACTCGACAGGTAACGCTCCGGCCCGCTTCGCTCGAAGGCCAGCTCCGAGGTCACCTGGGCCCAGCCGTCCCCCTCGCGCCCGACCAACAGGTCGTCCGGCACGAAGACGTCCTGGAACACGACCTCGTTGAAATGATCCTCGTCGGCGAGGTTGCGGATCGGCCGGGCGGTGACTCCGGGCGCCTTGAGATCGAGGATGAACTGGGAGAGGCCATCGTGCTTGCGTTCGACCTCGGTATCGGTGCGGAGCAACGCGATCATGTGGTCGCATTCGTGCGCGTTGGAGGTCCAGATCTTGGTGCCGTTGACGATATAGCCCCCGTCGGTCCTGTCGGCCCGGGTCCGCACCGAGGCGAGGTCGGAGCCGGTATCCGGCTCGCTCATGCCGATGCAGAAGAAGATCTCGCCCGAAGCGATGCCCGGCAGGAAGCGCCGGCGCTGTTCCTCCGTCCCCCGGTTCAACAGCAGCGGCCCGCTCTGCCGATCGCCGGTCCAATGCGCCGAACAGGGCGCGCCGGCGGCGAGCAGCTCCTCGAGCACGACATAGCGCTCCAGCGCGCTGCGCTCGTGGCCGCCGTAGGCGCGCGGCCAGGTCATGCCGATCCAGCCCTTGTCGCCGAGCTTGCGGGAGAATGCGCCATCGAAGCGCGACCAGGTGCGCGAGCGCAGCACCGGCGGCTCGTGGCCGATCGTCTCGTCGAGAAAGGCCCGCACCTCGCCCCGGAGCGCTTCGGTCTCCGGCGGCAGGTCGAGGGGGGTGAAGCGGAAGTCTTGCATGGGCGTGGGATCCGGCTTGGAGTTGCGAAATCGGGCGCAACCTATCACCCCGCCCGCGATGCCTGCAAAGTGGCGGAGGCTCGATCGATCCCCTGGACGCTGGCGGGTCCCGGTGTCATATTCCGCGCCAGCAGTGCGGGCTGAATCGCGCAAGGGACGGACTATCGCCATGGGCGCCACGATCGGCACGAGACTATATTCCTGGTGGAAGGGCGAGCAGGTCGGCAAGGACGACTTCGGCAACGCCTATTACCGGGAGAAGGACGGCGGCACCCGGCGCTGGGTGATCTTCGCCGGCCAGCCGGAGGCCTCCAAGGTGCCGCCGGAATGGCACGCCTGGCTGCATCGCACCGTCGACGCGCCGCCCAGCGAAAGCGCGCCCCGACGCCACGCCTGGGAGAAGGAGCATCTGCCCAACCTGACGGGCACGGACAACGCCTGGCATCCCCCCGGCAGCCTAATGGGCGGCGGCCAACGCAAGGCGGCGACCGGCGACTACGAGCCCTGGACGCCCGACTGAGGCCCGCGATGTCGCAAGCGCCGGGCGGCGGACAAGCCTGGAACCCCGAAGGCTATGCTCGCCACGCCAGGTTCGTCTCTGACCTGGGCGGACCGGTGGTCGAGCTGCTGGCGCCCACCGCGGGAGAACGTATCCTTGATCTCGGCTGCGGCGACGGTGCCCTGACGGAACAGCTGGCGGCCACGGGGGCCGACGTCATCGGTGTCGACGCCAGCGCCCCATTCGTCGAGGCGGCACAGGCACGCGGCCTCGATGCCCGATTGATGGACGGCGGGGCCCTCACGTTCGAGGCCGAATTCGACGCCGTCTTCTCCAACGCCGCGCTGCACTGGATGAAATACAGCGAGGCCATGCTGGCGGGCGTCGCACGGGCCCTGAAGCCGGGCGGCCGTTTCGTCGCCGAGGCGGGCGGCCAGGGCAACATCGCCGCCCCGCGCGTCGCCTTCCTCGCCGCCTTGGCACGCCGCGGGATCGACCCCCGGGCGATCGAACCTTGGATCTTCCCCTCGCCCGCGGGCTTTTCCAGGCGGCTGGAGGCGCATGGTTTTACCGCCGAGGCCATCGACCTCATCCCACGCCCGACGACGCTGCCCGGCCATGTCGCTAGCTGGCTGCGCACCTTCGGTGGTCCCTACTTCGAGCTGGTCGGGCCGGACGAGCAGGACGCATTCGTGGCGGAGCTGGTGGATCTTCTGGAACCGGTCCTGTGCGACGACGCGGGCGAATGGACGTTGGACTATGTCCGCCTACGCTTCCGCGCCCGGCTGGGCTGACGCCATGCTTGTGCGCACCGTCGTCACGATCCTGCTGGCCGTGTCGCTTTGCGCCCAGGCGGCCGCGCAAGGCCAGGAGTCGACGTCGATCCCCGGCGACACCGTCGTCCTGCGCGGCCTCGACCGGATCACCGCACGGACGACGGACATGGAAATCCTGCTCGGCGAAGCCTGGCGTTTCGGCCGCCTCGAGATCCTGCCCCGGGTCTGCTACACCCGCCCGCCGGAGGAGCCGCCCGAGACCTCCGCCTTCCTGGAAATCACCGAGCTGAAGCCGGGCGCGGACGCGCCCTCCCCCCTCTTCACCGGCTGGATGTTCGCCTCCAGCCCGGCGCTCTCCGCGATGGAGCATCCGGTCTACGACGTCTGGGTGATCGCCTGTAAAACCTCCGCGCCGGAAGCGCCGGCGGGCAAGGCGAAGAAGTCGCCCTGACGTTCGAGGGCGACGCCCAGCAAGTGATGATAGCGCGCGCGGGCGATCTCGACGGCGCCGAACTGGCTGAGATGGTCGGTGATGAACTGGGTATCGAGCAACAGATAGCCGCCGCACAGCAATCGCGCCACCAGATGGACCAGGGCGATCTTGCTCGCGTCCCGCTCGCGGCTGAACATGCTCTCGCCGAAGAAGGCGCCGCCGAGGGAGACGCCGTATAGCCCGCCGACCAGCCGTCCCTCGCGGAATACCTCGACGCTATGGACATGGCCCTGGCGGTGCAGCGCGCCGTAGAGTGCGACGATACGCCGGTTGATCCAGCTGTTCTCGGCACTCGGCCGCGCGTCGGCGCAGGCGGCGATGACCGCCTCGAAGGCTTCGTTCACGCCGACCTGGAAGCGATCCGAGCGTACGGTGCGGGCCAAGCGGCGGGGGACGTGAAAGGCGGTCAGCGGCAGGATGCCGCGCTGTTCGGGATCGACCCAGAACAGCTCGTCGTCCTCCCGCGTTTCCGCCATCGGAAAGACGCCGGCCGCATAGGCGCGCAACACCAGATCCGGCGTGATCTCGACCATGGGCGGGGGCGTCTCCTCGGAAAGCCGGCACCGATCATGGCCCGGCGGCCGGCGGCAGCGCAACGCGCCGCACTCTCGCCATCATCACGGCGCACAAGCGCGCGATGAAACGCGCCCTTCTCGTCACGTTCGCGGCTCTCCTGCTGGGCGGCCTGGTCCTCGCCTGTTACACCGTGTTCATCGAGCCCGACCGGCTGGTGGTCCGCCATCTCTCCTTCGCCTCGCCCCGCTGGCCGGCCGAGCGGCCGCCACTCAAAGTCGTCGTCCTCGCCGATATCCATGCCGGCGCGCCGCATATCGACGGCGCCAAGCTCGACGAGATCGTCCGGCGCGCCAATGCCGAGGCGCCGGATCTGACATTGCTGCTGGGCGACTATGTCATCCAAGGCGTGCTCGGCGGGACATTCATCGCGCCGGAGGTCGTCGCACGTCACCTGGCGGTACTCCACGCCCGCCTCGGCGTCGTCGCGGTACTCGGCAACCACGACTGGTGGCTGGATGGTGAGCGGGTGCGCCAGGCTTTCGAGGCGGCGGGCATCACCGTGCTGGAAAACGAGACGATCCGCCTCGGCGAGGAGGCAGCGCCCCTCCAGCTCGCCGGCCTCGCGGACGACACCACGCGCACGCCGGACGGCAAGCGGACCTTCGCCGGGGTCGCGGCGGACGTCCCCCTCCTCGTCGCCATGCACGACCCGGCGGCGCTGGACCAGGTCGGGCGGGAGGCGCTGCTCTCCTTCGCGGGCCACACCCACGGCGGCCAGATCCATCTCCCTTGGCTGTTCGATCCGGTGACGCCGGGACGGGCGGGACCGGACCTCGCCTATGGGCTGCGCCGCTCGAACGGCAAATGGATCCTGGTCTCCGGCGGCATCGGAACCTCGATCCTGCCGGTGCGGCTGAACATGCCACCGGAAATCCTCGTCCTCACCCTCGCCCACGATGCCCGCTGATTGTTCGCGGGCGGGTGATCGTATAGAGAAGCGGGCAGGATCAACGCGTTACATTCGAGACGGGGTAGAACGGCGGTGGACAAGCAATACGACGTGGTCGTGGTGGGCGGTGGCAACGCCGCGTTTTCGGCGGCGCTCGCCGCGCAGGAGCGGGGCGCCAGCGTCGCGGTGCTGGAACGCGCGCCGGAAGAGGAAAGCGGCGGCAACAGCCGCTTCACCGCGGGTGCCATCCGCTTCGCCTACGAGGGCGTGGAAGATATCAAGCAGCTGACCGAGTTGAGCGAGGACGAGATCGCGACGACCGATTTCGGCACCTACAACCAGGATCAGTTCTTCGACGACATGTTCCGGGTGACCAAGTACCGCACCGATCCGGACCTCTGCGAGATCCTGGTCACGCGCAGCTTCGAGACGATGAAATGGATGCACGGCAACGGCATCCGCTTCGTGCCGATCTACGGCCGGCAGGCCTTCAAGGTCGACGGCAAGTTCAAGTTCTGGGGCGGCCTGACGCTCGAAGCACGCGGCGGCGGCCCCGGCCTGGTCGAGAGCGAAACGGCGATCGCCACCTCGCGCGGGATCGACGTCCTCTATCGCTGCCGGGCATTGAAGTTGCTGCACGACGGCGACCGGGTGCACGGTGTCAGCGTCCGCCACGACGGCAAGCGCTACGACATCGAGGCGCGCTCGGTCGTGCTGGCCGCGGGCGGCTTCCAGGCGGACCCGGAAATGCGCACCCGCTACCTCGGCCCGGGCTGGGAGCTGGCCAAAGTCCGCGGCACCCGCTTCAACACGGGCGACGGCATCAAGATGGCGATGGAGGTCGGCGCGGCGGCGCGCGGCAACTGGTCCGGCTGTCACGCGGTTGGCTGGGACTTCAACGCGCCGGAGTTCGGCGACCTCGCGGTCGGCGACAACTTTCAGAAGCACTCCTACCCCTTCGGCATCATGGTGAACGCGACGGGCCGGCGCTTCGTCGACGAGGGCGCGGACTTCCGCAACTACACCTACGCCAAATACGGCCGCGTCATTCTGGAACAGCCCGACAACTTCGCCTGGCAGATCTTCGACCAGAAGGTCGTCCATCTGCTGCGCGACGAATACCGCATCCGCCAGGTGACCAAGGTCACCGCGGACAGCATCGAGGAATTGGCCGGCAAGCTCGAAGGCGTCGACCCGCGCGGCTTCATGGACGAGATCGCGCGCTATAACGCCGCGGTGCGCCAGGACATCGCCTTCAATCCCAACGTCAAGGACGGGCGGACGACCGAAGGCCTCGCCTTCGACAAGACCAACTGGGCCAACACCATCGAGGACGGACCGTTCGAGGCCTACCAGGTCGGCTGCGGCATCACCTTCACCTTCGGCGGCCTGCGCATCGATACCAACGGCCAGGTCCTGGACACGGACCTGGAGCCGATCCCGGGCCTGTATGCCGCGGGCGAGCTGGTGGGCGGGATCTTCTACTTCAATTATCCGGGCGGCAGCGGCCTCATTTCGGGCGCGGTGTTCGGACGCCTCGCCGGCACCTCGGCGGCGGGCGGCAACGAATAGGGGCAGCGCTATGACGGCACAGCTGTTGATCTACGAGCAGGCGGTTCCCGTCTCGGTTGAGCGGCACGGCGACCTGTCGGTCAAGTCGGGGACGGATTTCGGCTTTGCCCGCATGTCAATTCGGTGCCGCTGACGGCGGCCGAAATTCCGCCTGCCGCGGCGGAGTTCCCCGTGGTCTTCACCGGCAACGAGGACGCGGTGGTGCCGGCCGCCATCCTCGGCGCGCGGGACCGCCAGAATCTCTTCCTCGACGAGGCGGGCGCCTGGCAGGCGAACTATGTCCCGGCCTTCCTGCGCCGCTATCCCTTCGTCTTCGCCAGCGGCGACGAGGGAGCCAACTTCACGCTCTGCATCGACGAGGAGTTCGCCGGCTGCAACCGCGACGGCATCGGTGAGCGGCTGTTCGACGCGGCGGGGGCGCGGACCAGCTACCTCGGCGGCGTGCTCAACTTCCTGCAGGAATTCCAGACCCAGTTCCAACGCACCCGTGCCTTCGCCGAACAGATCCGCCAGCTCGGCGTGCTGGAGCCGATGATGGCGCAGTTCCGCCTCGCCGGCGGGGAGGAGCTGGCGCTTTCCGGCTTCTATGCGGTCAACCGGGACAAGTTGAAGGCGCTGCCGGGCGACACGCTCGCCGAACTCGCGCGCGGCGACGCGCTGGAGCTGCTCTATGTGCATCTCCATTCCATGCGCAACTTCCGCCCGATGATCGAACGGGCCGGCGCGCAGACGGCCCCAGCGGATAGCGACACCGCGAGCGATGACGACGAGCTGATCGGCGATAGCATCTAGACAGGCGAGCGAGGCACCCCATGGACTTCGGCATTTTCAACCTGCTGCAACACCGCGATTCCGCCAAGCCGCCGCAACAGGTGATCGACGAGGCGCTGGAACACACGGCGCTCGCCGAAGAGCTGGGTTTCGCCCGGGTCTGGTTCGCCGAACATCACTTCTCAAACTACAGCCTCTGTCCCTCACCGCTGATCTTCTGCACCCAGGCCGCGGCGATGACCAAGCGGATCCGGGTGGGGAGTGCGGTCCTCATCCTGCCCCTGCACGCGCCGGCCCGCGTCATCGCGGAGATCGCGCTGGTCGACGCGCTGTCGGGCGGCCGCCTCGACGTCGGCGTCGGCAGCGGCTATCAGACTTATGAGTTCGAGCGGCTCGGCGCGCAGATGGCAGAAAACAAGCTAGTCTTCAACGCAATGCTCGACATGATCGACGCCGGCCTGCGCCAGCCGAAGTTCACCTATGCGGGCGAACACTTCCAGCTGCCGCCGACGGCGATCAACACCCGGCCCGTACAACAACCGCGCCCGCCGATCTGGATCGCCGGCGCCGATCCGAACAGCCATCGGCGCTGCGCGCGGGACGGCTATGTCCCCTTCATTTCCGGCGGCATCGAAAGCCCGGCGCGCATCCGCGCCATGCGCGACCAGATCGAGCAGTGCTACGCCGAGGAAGGCCGGCCGACCGACAACATCCCGATGGGCGTGCTGCGCTTCGTCTGCGTCAGTGAGGATCCCGCGGTCGTTCAGCGCTATGTCGACGGTGCCCGCTTCCAGAAGCGCATCGCCATGTCGTTGCGCCATCGCCGCGAAAGCATGGTCGACGACTACATGGTCGAAGAGGTCCCCTTCCCGAACGAGCCGAGCCTGGACGAGGTCGCGGGCAACATCATCGCCGGCGGCGCCGAAGCGGTGGCGGAACGTCTCGCCTCGGAGATCGAACTCTACGGGCCGAGCCACATGAGCATCTATTTCGCCGTCGGCGACATGGAGAGCCGGGCGGTCATGGCCTCGATGGAGCTGTTCCAGACCAAGGTCGTACCGTTGCTGGAGGCCCATTTCGGCAAGCCGCTCAGCCAGATCTGCGACGCGCCGATGCCGGAGCCGGGCTTCCTCGCCGCCGCCGAATAAGGCCTGAGGAGAAGACTCATGAAACTGTCGGGCATTCACCACGTCGCCTACCGCTGCCGCGACGCCAAGGAAACGGTGGAATGGTACGCCAAGTACCTGAACATGGACTTCGTGCTGGCGATCGCCGAGAACGAGGTGCCCTCGACCCGGGAACCCGACCCCTACATGCATATCTTCCTGGACGCCGGTAACGACAACATCCTGGCCTTCTTCGAGCTACCGACCCGGCCTGACATGGGCAAGGATCCCAACACGCCGGAATGGGTGCAGCACATCGCCTTCCAGGTGGACGACGTCGAGACCCTGCTGGCGGCCAAGGCCCGCCTCGAAGCGGACGCCATCGAAGTGATCGGCCCCATCGACCACACGATCTTCAAGTCGATCTATTTCTTCGACCCAAGCGGCCACCGCCTTGAACTTGCGACCAATACCGGCACGCCGGAACAGCACGACCGCCTGGACGCGGTGAAGTGGGACATGCTGAACGAATGGGCGGAGACCCGGCGCGCGCCGCAGCACGCCCGCTGGATGCACGAACGGGGTGAGGACTCCGGGGCGTGAGCGCCGTCGACGAAACCCATGATCCCGACCTGGGCAGCCGGGTCGACAGCGCCAACGCGCCCGAATGCGACTTCCCGATCCAGAACCTGCCCTTCGGTGTCTTTTCAACCGCCGCGACGCCGACACCGCGCGTCGGCGTCGCGATCGGCGACCAGGTCCTGGACCTCGCGCGGGTCGCGGAAGCGGGGTTGCTGGAGACCCCGGCGGCGGTCTTCGCCGAGCCCGCCTTGAACGCCTTCATGTCGCTCGGCCCCGAGGTCTGGACGGCGACTAGGCGGCGGCTGTCGGCGCTGCTCGGCCCGGGCGAGACCGGATTGCGTGACGACGCGCTTGTCCCGCTCCCCGACGTCCGCCTTCATTTGCCGATCGCCATCGGCGACTACACGGACTTCTACGCCAGCCGCGAACACGCGACCAACGTCGGCACCATGTTCCGCGATCCCGAGAACGCGCTGATGGCGAACTGGCTGCACATCCCGATCGGCTACAACGGGCGCGCCAGCACCGTCGTCGTCGACGGCACGGCGGTCCACCGCCCGCTCGGCCAGATCAAACCGCCCGGCAGCGATGCGCCGATTTTCTCGCCTTGCCGCAAGCTCGACATCGAGCTGGAGATGGGTGCCGTGGTCGGCACGCCCAATGCCATGGGCCGGCCCATTTCCCTGGCCGAGGCGGACGCCATGATCTTCGGCTTCGTGCTGCTGAACGATTGGAGCGCACGCGACATCCAGGTCTGGGAGTATCAGCCGCTCGGCCCGTTCCAGGCCAAGGCCTTCGCGACGACGATCTCGCCCTGGGTGGTTACGCGGGATGCGCTGGCGCCCTACCGGGTCGCCGGGCCGCCTCAGGACCCAACGCCCCTGCCCTACCTCCGACAGGACGCGGCGATGAATTTCGACGTCGACCTCGCCGTCGACTACCTGCCTGCGGGCGGAGCGATGGCGACGACGATCGCACGCACCAACTTCAGGCATATGTACTGGTCGAGCGCCCAGCAGCTGACGCATCACGCGATCAGCGGCTGCGCCATGCGGACGGGCGACCTGCTCGGCTCCGGCACGATCAGCGGGACCACCGCGGACAGCTACGGCAGCCTGCTCGAGCTCACCTGGAACGGGCGCGATTCCTTGCCGCTCGACGGCGGGGCGGAACGGACCTTCATCGAAGACGGCGACACGGTGACGTTGCGGGGCTGGTGCCAGGGTCAGGGCCACCGCATCGGCTTCGGCCAGGCCGCCGGAAAAATCCTGCCGGCGGTGGATTTCTGAAGTCTTTCCGGCTTCAGATCCTCTTCTCCCGTGGATTGAAGATCTGTGGCGGTGGCGGCGGTGTGCCTTTCAGGGGCGGTGTGGGCGGCGGGCGGATCTCGACGTTGAGGTCGCCGAGTTCCTCCAGGTTCTTCTTGAAGAACGGCTTGGTGATGACGATGCCGGCGCGGCGGCGGACCGCCTCGTCGACCGCGTCCTCCAGCTTCTCCGCCAGCTTCAGGTTCCAGGGCACGACATAGGCGCGCGGCTCGAGGGAGCCGTCGAGGCGCAGCCAGAGATAGATCGCCTTGCCCTCGTCCAGGCTGACGCCCAGCAGCGCCGCGCGTTCGACGCTATTCTCGTACCACTCGAAGCTGGCCGGCTTCGGCTTGCCCAGCATCTCGACGATCTGCACGTAGACCAGCGGCAGGAACAGCGTGGTGATCGCGACGGCGCCGATCCGCACCCGGGCCCGGCGCGGCGCCCAGATGGCGATCGCCGCCAGGATCGCAGCCACCGCCGTTGTCCCGGCGAAGACGTAGAACAGGACGCTCATCGCGGTCCCCCCGTGATCAATGGCCGCCGGAGCGTGCTGACGCTGTCCTCGACCAGGTCGCCCTCACTGGTCAGGCGGAAGCGATAGGCCGTCTCCTCCTGGCCGTGGCGCTCCAGGTTCACCGTGGTGGCGAGCAGCTGGCGTGTGTCTTCCAGCGGCTTCTTGACGCTGACCACGATGCTGACCGGGACCTTCTCGCCGCGCGAAAGCGGGCCGTACATGTGCACGTTGACGACATATTCACCGGGCGGAATGCCCCGGCTGTAGCTCACTTCGTAATTCCGGTTGGTCGCGTCGCCCTCGATGCCGAGGTCGTCGCGCAGCAGGTTGAAGGTATTGCCGCCCTGGTTCCAATAGCCGACGGGCACTTCGCGCGGCGCCTTGACCCAGAGGTCGACGTCGACAGGCAGATCATTCGGCCATTGCATCTCGACGATGATGTTGCCGGGGGATCGATGCTCGTCCGTCTCGGTTTTCACCGGGCGGACGTGCGGCAACAGCATGATCACCATGGCGACGAAGCCGATCAGAGCCAGCAGGATCACGTCGCGAAAGACGGTGCCCCAGCTTTCCTCGTCGAGCGGATCAAGCCCCCGCACGACGCTCCCCCAACTCGACGGTGGCGGCGATCAGGTCGACCGTACCGGATACCAGGATCCGGTAGTTGAGTGTCAGCCAGACATAGAGGATGGCGCCGACCAGGGTGGTGTGCAGCGCGATCGACATGCCGCTGATCAAGGTCGCGACCATGGAGGAAACCTTCTCCACCTCGCCGGCCTGCTCGGGGTCAACGCCCGAGAGGGCGACGATGAAACCGATCACCGTGCCGACCAGGCCAAGGAAGATGAGCGCATTGGCGATGTCGCGAATGCCGGCGATCCGGTCGGTCAGGCGCAGCCGCAGGGCGCCGGCCAGGTTGGCGCGCCCCTCGGAATCCGCCGCCGTCAGTTGCGCCATGTAACGCCCCGCCCAGCTGTCCGCGCCGGGCGCGCTCGCCTTCACGGCGTCGAGGTCGGCACCGTGGCGCCAGATCCTGATGCCGCAAAGGCCGAGCCCAAAGAGGAACACCAGCACGATCAGGCCCGACAGCTCGCGCAGATGGCCATGGATCATGCCGTCGAGCCAGCCCTGGAGATAGGCAGCCCCGGCCAATGCGCCGAGCACGACATTGGTCAACAGAAACCGAGTGAACAATAGATGGCGATGCTGCAACGCCGGCCTCCTCCGGGTGGGGAGCCTCGCTCCCGGTTCATTTGGCGGCGCGACTGTATCACTTCCCGCACCGCCCCGGCACACCGGACGCGCAGTCGTGATCATGGCGCATGACGTGGCCATCGCCGGTGAAGCCAGATAGAAGCAGGGGATCAGCCGCGCTGACGGAGAGCGAAGATGACAGATATGTCCGCGCCGAAACCGACGCTTTCCGTCCTACTGGCAGCGCCGGGGCGCGCCGCCCGTGGCCGTCATCGCCGCCATGTCCGGGTCGCCATCGGGCCCTTGGCGATGCTGCTGGTGGCCGCGCTCTGGGTCGCCGTCGCCTATGCGGAAGGAATGGTCCTGCTCTGGCAGGAGGTCTTCGGCGATGACGCAGAGGCGGCGCTGGCCGCCGAGGGCGCGCGCGGCGCCTGGGCGGCGAGCCGGCATCTGGCGGTGTTGGCGATGCTCGCCGCGATCGTTCTGGCCACGACGCTGCATGCGATCGCCTGGCACCGGGTCCTGCGCGCGCCGGCGACGGGGGACGACGGCGTTCGCGTCTTCACCTGGAGTGGCGGACACAGCCGGTATTTCCTCTATCTCGCCGTCTTGTTCTCCATCGTCTGGGTCTTGCCGGTGGCGCTCGTCGTCATCGGCGAGGATTGGGAACTCGGGGAAAGTGAACAGCTGATCGTCGGCCTGCTCGCTCTCGCCGCCTGGTGCATCGCCGGCTGTCTCGGCGGCCGGATCAGCCCCGCGCTGCCCGCGGCGGCACTCTCGCGCCCCCTCGGCCTCGCCCGCGCCTGGCGGGTCGGCGCCGGCCATGGTGCGCGCATCGCGCTCGCCCTGGTGGTTCGGATCCTGCTATTCCAGCTCGCCACCGCCATCGCCGCCGCCGTCGTGCTGCCGCCGCTGGGCCTCGTCCTGCTGGCCGTCGCCGCAAAAGAAGGCTTCGATTCCAGCCTGATCGTCGTGCTGGCCATGGCCTGGGCCCTCATCCAGGCGATCGGCTGGCTCTGGCTGTCGAAAAGCGCGGTGGCTATCCTCGACGCGGCCCACCGCGGCCTCGTGCCCGAAACGGAGTAACGACACCATGCCGAGCGCACTTGCCTATCTCGGCGCGGCGATCGCGGAAATCGCCGGCTGCTTCGCCTTCTGGTCGGTCCTGCGCAGCGACGCCTCACCCTGGTGGCTGCTGCCGGGGCTTGCCTGCCTGCTGGCCTTCGCCGCGCTGCTGACCCTGGTCGACAGCCTGGCCGCCGGGCGCGCTTTCGCCGCCTACGGCGGCGTCTATATCGCCGCCTCGCTGGCCTGGATGCTGATCGTCGAGGGGGTGCGGCCGGACCGTTACGACCTGTTCGGCGCGGCCCTCTGCCTCGTCGGCGCCGCGATCATCCTGCTGGCGCCGCGCGGCACTCCCCCCGGCGTGGTCGGCTAGCGCATGTCGACCGGCGCGATATCGTCCGCCGGGGTGAAGGCGAAGACCCGGCCGTAGAACCAGAGCTCGGCCTCCAGCGCGCGGCGAATGTTCTCGGACTTGCGGAAGCCGTGCTGCTCGCCCTCGAAGGGAACGTAAGCGACGGGGATGCCGGCCGCGGCGAGCGCGGCGACCATGGCCTCCGACTGTTCGGGCGGCACAACCTTGTCCTCCAGCCCTTGCAGGAAGATCGCCGGACACGACAGCCGGTCCGTGTGATGGATGGGGGAACGGGCCCGGTAGAGATCCGCGCGCGCCGGCCAGGGCCCGATCAGGGAATCGAGATAACGCGCCTCGAACTTGTGGGTATGCTGCGCTAACGCCTCGAGGTCGCCGATGCCATAGTGGCTGGCGCCGGCCTTGAAAACGTCGCGGAAGGTGAGCGCCGAGAGCGTCGTATAGCCGCCGGCCGAACCGCCGCTGATCGCCAGGCGCTCACCATCGACCAGGCCTTTCGCCACGCAATGCAAGGCGCCCGCCGTGCAGTCGGCGACGTCGACCACGCCCCATTGGCCTTCCAGCCGTTCCCGATACGCGCGGCCATAGCCGGTGCTACCGCCGTAATTCACGTCCAGCACGGCGAAGCCGCGACTGGTCCAGAACTGGATGGCGAGGGAGAAGCCGTCGCTCGTCGCCGCCGTGGGGCCGCCATGGCTCTTGACGATGAGGGGCGGCGCCTCGCCGGCCGGACCTTCGAACGCGGCATTCGCCGGGGGATAGAAGAAGGCGTGCGCTTGGCCGCCGTCCTCCGCGGCGAAGGAAATCGCCTGGGCCCGGCTCAACCCCGCTGGATCCAGCGCGTCGTCGGATGCGGTACGGATGCTTTCGGTATCGCCGTTGCGAATATCGATACTCGCGACCTCGCCCGGCCGGTCGTGGCGGGAAAGCAGTGCCGCGGCCCGTCCGCCCTGGACCCGCAACGCGGAGACGTCGCTGTAGGCCCCGCCCAACGGCGTTAGCGCGCCGTCCGCCACGCGGCCGAGGCGCCAACGCCCCTCCGCCTGCCAGGCGCACAGGATCGTGCCGTCCTCCAGAAACCCGTAGGTCGACATGCCGAAGACCCATTGCGGCCGCCCGAACTCCGCCGCCATCGGCTGCAGGGGCCCCGCCGTCTCGCCGTACAGGTTCCACCAGCCGGAGCGGTCGGAGACGTAATGCAACGTCCCATCCGGCGCAAAGGCGGGCTGGAAGATCGACTCGCCCTCGCCCCCGGCGACGACCAGTGCCGGCCCAGCGCCCTCGCTGAGCCATAGCCGGGTGCCGTCCCAAGGCATGTTCGGATGCGACCAGGACAACCAGGCGAGCCGCTGGCCGTCCGGCGATAGACAGGGGGAGGCATAGAAGTCGTCGCCCTCGGCGATCACCTCCTCCGCCCCGCTGCCGTCGAGGGGAATAGCGACCAGGCGGTTTGCCGGCTCCCCCTCCCCGGCGTGATCCTCCGTCACCGCGATGAGGCGGTTCGCGTGCGGGTCCACCAGCATGTCGGCGTAGCGCTGCGCGTCCCGCGTCGTGATCCGCGCCGGCGTGCCGCCCCCGGCGTCGACGCGCCAGATCTGCTGGTCGGAGAAATTGGTGAAATAGACGGCGCCGTCGTGGACGGCGAAGGCGCCGCCGCCATACTCGTGCACCCGGCTGCGCGCGCTGAAGTCGGCCGGCGTTACCTCGCGCGAGACGCCGTCGGCGTCCCGGGCCATGACCACGGCGCGGGCGGCCTCCGTCGGGCGGACCTCGATCCAAAACAGCGTGTCGCCGTCGAGGGCGACATCCATCAAGCGCACGCCCCCGGTGCCGCCGGCGACGATCTCCGCCGAAATCGGCGAGGCCCAGGTGCCGTAAGGTGCGGCCCGCTTCATGGGGCCATCGCCGCTTCCTGCCACAGCGCCACGGCGAGCAGCTCGTCGTCGCGCCCGAAGGGGGCGACCAGCTGGGCGCCGACCGGCAGGCCCGTCGGCCCGACGTGACCCGGCAAGCTGATCGCCGGCACGCCGATCGTCGTCCAGGCCCGGTTGAAGAGGGCGTTGCCCGTACTCTCCAGCCCCGCCGGCGCTTCCCCCACCGCGGCCGGCACCAGCAGCGCGTCGAGATCGGCCATCAACTCCCCCAACAACGCCTGGCAGAAAGCGGCCTGACGGCGCGCGGCGACATAGGCGTCATAGGTGAAGTCGGGATCGAAAATCCGGCGCTTGAGCTCGGCGCTCAACAGGTCGCCGTGCAGCTTGTGGAGATCGCCGAGGGCGCGGCACCCCTCGTGCCCCATGATCTGATTGTTGGCCTCGGGCAGGCTGTCGAAGTCGTGCGGCACGTCGACCTCGACGAGCGAGGCGCCGGCCGCCCGGGCGGCCTCGGCCGCCGCCAGGACGGCGGCTTGCGAGCACTCGTCCGCCTGGTCCCACCAGGGTGTACGGCAAAGACCAATACGCGGCGCGCGCTCGGGCGCCGTCGGCTCTGCGGGTGCCCCCAGCATGGCGGCGCGCATCAGGCCCGCGTCGGCGACGGAGCGCGTGTGCACCCCCAACGTGTCGAGCGAGAGCGACATGGCGTTGACACCGACGAAGCTGAACTGCCCGAGCGTCGGCTTGTAACCGACGACCCCGCAGAACGAGGACGGCCGCAGCACCGAGCCACCGGTCTGCGTGCCGAAGGCGAGCGGCACCATATTGTCCGCCACCGCCGCGGCGGACCCGCTGGAGGAGCCGCCGGGGGTATGTGCCGGATTGTGCGGGTTGCGCGTCTTGCCGGGGTGGGAGACGGCGAATTCCGTCGTCACCGTCTTGCCGAGCACGATGCCGCCCGCCGCCTCGACCAGCCCGACGCAGGCCGCGTCCCGGTCCGGGCGATGGCCGGCGAAGATGGGCGAGCCGTGGGTGGTCGGCATCGAGGCGGTCTCGATGATGTCCTTGAAGCCGACCGGCAGGCCGTGCAGCACGCCGCGTGGCGCTTCACCGTCCCGCGCGCGGGCGGCGGCCAGCGCCCCCTCGGCATCGAGATGCTGCCAGGCCAGGACCGCGTCCTCTCGCGCCTCGATCCGGGCCAAACAGGCCTCGACCAGGGCCGTCGCCGTCAGCTCGCCCGCGCGGATGCGCCTCGCTGCCTCGACGGCGCTCAACTCGTTCGCCATGCCCATCGGACTACTCGAACTTGGCCGTGCTGTCGGCGAGCGTCACGGTGATGTGCCCCATGGTGGTATCGGCCCGCGCGCCATGCCAGTGCCGCTCCCCCGCCTTGATATGGACGACGTCGCCGACGGCGATTGGCAGCTCCTCCGTCTCGTTGGCGACCATACCCGCGCCCGAGGTGACGATCAGGATCTGGTCGCAGTCGTGCACATGCCAACCGGTGGTCGACCCTTCGGTGAAGTTCACCACCGAGCATTTGTAGTTCGGCGAGTCTCCGTCCGGGATGATCGTCTGCCGGGTGCGGCGCACCGAGCCGCCGCCCCAACCGGCGATCGGCACCGCCTCGCCCAGATCCTCGTGCGGAATATCGTCGAGTGTCGTCACACGCATGGCTTGGTTCCTCCCCTTGATAAGGGCCCATCATAGCGCCCCGATGGCGCCTTGTTTTAACCGCATTTCCGCGCGATGCTATATGCGTTTCTCCTGATGCGTTACGAGGTCCGGTCATGCGCGCCCTTTTCCTGTTTGTCCTGTTGATGCTGCCGCTGCCGGCCACCGCGAGTGGCGAGGCGGCGGACCGGCTGATCGACCCGGACTTCACGGTTCCCGATCACTCCGGCGCCGCGGACCGGCTGCGCGAACGCGTCGCGGCGCTGGCGGACCGGCTGCGCGCGATGGACGCCGGCCAGGCGGCAGCGGACGTCGACGACCGTCTGAGTGAACTATTCCTGCCCGAGCGGCCGGACAGATTTCGCAGCCGTTTCGCCCGCGAACTCGCCGTCCACAAACAGCCGGCGAACCACGACGCCTGGCTTCGCCTGGCGCGGGCCTATTTGAAGGCGGGACGCCTGGACGATGCGACCGCGGCGGCGTGGCGTGTCTGGCGGGAAGCCTCCAACAGCACGAAGCGCGCCCAGGGCCTGGATATCGTGGCCGAGGCGGCACTGGCCCGCGACGACGCCCGCCTGGCCTTGCATCTGTATGTCCGGGCCCTGGAGCTGCACCGGAACGGGCAGCGCCAACGCCGCCTTCGGGTATTGCGCGAGCGGTTGGAACTGCGCATCACCAACATCGCCCTCGACGTCGAAGGCCGGCGCCCGACCGCCTGCGTGGTCTTCAACCAACCCCTCGCCCCGGCGATGCGGCGTCGGCCGGAAGACTATGCCCGGCTGGAGCCGGCACAGGATGTCGACGTCTCCGCCCGCGAGGCACAGATCTGCTTCGCCGGGCTGAAACACGGCGCCGATCTCGAGGTGGTCGTCAAGGCCGGGATCCAGGGCAGCAAGGGCGGCCGGCTCTACGCGGATTCGCGCCGCCGGATCATCGTGCCGGATCGGGCGCGGCGGGTGACGCTGTCGCGGCAAAGCTATGTGCTGCCGCTTTCCCGCGGCGACCGGCTGCCGGTGACGACGGTCAACCTCACCACCGTCCGCCTCGACCTCTACCGCATCACCGACCGCAACCTCGCCAACGCCGCCGCGATGGGCCTGCTGCGCGACGACCTCTACGCCAGCAGCGAGAACCAGGTGGCCGAGTCCATCGGCGCCCGGATCTGGAACGGCCGCCTGGAGGTCGACTCGATTCGGAACCGGGAGGTCACCACCAACCTGCCGCTCGGCGAGGTTCTGGCCGAACGGGTCCCCGGTGTCTATGCCCTGGTCGCGCGCGATCCGGACGAGGACCGCAACCGCGCCTGGCAACGCCATGCGACCCAATGGCTGGTGGTGAGCAACATCGGCCTCACCACCTTCGAGGGCGGCGACGGGCTTTTGGTGGTCGCCCGGGGGCTCGACGATACCACGGCGATTTCCGGCACGCGGATGCGCCTGATCGCCCGCAACAACCGGGTCCTTGGCGAGGCGACGACCGACGACGAGGGCCTCGCCCGCTTCGCGCCGGGCCTGTTGCGCGGCAAGGGCGGCGACCGGCCGCTGCTGCTGACGGCGGCGACGGCGGCGGGCGACTACAACTTCCTGCGTCTCGATCGCGGCCAGCTCGACCTCGCCGACCGCGGCGTCGGCGGCCGGGCGGCCCCCACCGGCGCCGACGCCTTCCTCTATCCCGAGCGTGGCGTCTACCGCCCGGGCGAGACGGTGCGCCTCTCGGCCCTGCTGCGCGACGCCCGGGCCGAGGCGCTGGCCGGCCTGCCGCTCACCATCCGGGTAACCCGGCCGGGCGGCACGGTGATGTTCGAGAAGACGCTCGCCGGGGACTCCTTCGGCGGCTACGGCGTGGACGTCCCGCTCTCCCCCGGCGCCCGGGCCGGCGGCTGGGTCGCCGCCGCCTATCTCGATGCCGAGGCGGCGCCGATCGGCTCCGTCGGCTTCCTGGTCGAGGATTTCGTGCCGCGCCGCCTGGAGGCGAACGTGGCGAGCGATGCCGAAATGCTGCGTGTCGGAGACGAGATCGAAGCCCGGCTGGAGGCCCGCTTCTTCTACGGCGCACCCGCCGCGGACCTCGAGCTCGGCGCCGAGCTGACCTTGATCCGGGCGGAGACTCCCTTCCCGGCCTACAAGGGCTATCGCTTCGGCCTGGCGCAGGAGGCCTTCCGGCCGACCCGCAGGCCCCTGAAGGCGCCGCGCACCGACAAGCAGGGCAAGGCCACCTTGCGGTTCCGTCTCGACGAGCTGCCCGACACCTCGCATCCGCTGGTCGCCGACCTGCGCCTCGACGTTATCGATGTGGGCGGCCGGGCCGTGCCCGCGCGTCTCCGCCTCCCCGTGCGGGCCCGCGCCGTCGAGGTCGGCCTGCGCCCGGCCGGCGCCGGCAGCCTCGGCCCCAGGGACGTCGCGGAATTCGACATCGTCGCCCTCGACGATGGTGGCCAGCCGGTGCCGGGACGACCACTGACGGTGCATTGGGTTCGCGAGCACCACGACTACGACTGGTATCGCCAGGGCGATATCTGGCGGACCCGGGTGACCGTCACCGACGAGGTCGTGTTCGCCGACGAGATCCGGCTCGACGAGGCCGGCCAGGCCCGGCTCTCACGCCAGCTGCCACGCGGGCGCTGGCGCTTCGAGGTCGCCGATGCCCAAGGCGGCTCGGCCGCGAGCCATCGCTTCCCCGTCGGCTGGTGGGCGTCCTCCCGCCTGCCGAACGTGCCGGATTCCCTCGAACTCTCCCTGCATGCCCGCGACCTGCGCGACGGTGAGGTCCTGCGCGCCTTCGTCAAGGCGCCCTTCGCCGGCACGGCAATCGCCGTGGTGATGAGCGATGCCTTGCACCATCTCGCCAGCGTACCGCTGCCGGCCGGCGGCGGCGAGATCGAGATCCCGGTCTCGCGCGAGTGGGGCCCGGGCGCCTATCTGATGGTGACGGCGCTTCGACCCGATAACGCCGACGCGGCGCATCTGCCGCGCCGCGCCATGGGCCTCGCCTGGTTCTCGATCGATGCCGCGCGACGTCGCGTCGCCGTCGAGCTCGAGGTGCCGGAAAACGTCCGCCCACGCCGGCAGCTGACCCTGCCGGTCCGCCTGGCCAGTGCCGGTAACGCCGGTGAGCGGGTCAAGCTGACCATCGCCGCGGTCGACGAGGGGATCCTCGCGCTCACCGGGTTCGAGACGCCGGACCCCCGGCGCCACTACCTCGGCCAGCGCCGTCTGGCGATGACCATCCGCGATCTCTACGGCCATCTCGTGCCCGACGCGGCCGGCGCCTTCGGCCGGGTACGCAGCGGGGGCGATGCCGCGCTCGGCAACCTGCAAGGCACCACGACGCGCACGGTCGAGAGCGTCGCGCTCTATCACCGCGACGTCGAAATCGACGAGGACGGACGAGGCACCGTCACCCTCGACCTGCCGGACTTCAACGGCCGGCTGCGGCTGATGGCCGTTGCCTATGGGAAAAGCCTCGTCGGCGGCGGCGAGGCCGACCTGGTGGTCCGCGACGACATCGTCGCCGAGGTGGTGCTGCCCCGCTTCCTGGCACCCGGCGACGAGGCCGTCGCCAGCCTCTCGTTGCACAACCTCTCCGGCGCGCCGCGCACGGTGGAGGTGGCATTGGACGTGGATGGCGGCATCGACGTCGCCGGACCGGCAACGCTGTCCCTGAACCTCGCCAAGGACGAGCGCGTCGACCGCAAGCTGGTCCTGCGGGCCGGAACGGTCGGCGTCGCCGAGGTCCGCCTGCGCGTGACCCCGCAAGGCGGCGCCGCAATCGAGCGGGACTGGAACATCGAGATCCGCCCGGCCTGGCCGAAGGTGAGCGCGCGCCACGTCACCCTTCTCGACGGCGGGCAGAGCCTGGCCGGCGCCGGGCTGGAGAGCGATGCCTACCTGCCGGGCACGCTGAAAACCATCGTCACCGTCGCCTCGCGCCCCGATTTCAACGCCGCCGCCCTGTATGACGAACTGTACGACTATCCCTATGCCTGTACGGAACAGACGATTTCCCGCGCGCTGCCGACCCTGGTCGCGGCGGGCCTGGAAAAGAGCTTCGGCCTGACACCGGATCCGATCCGCCGGCAGTTCCAGATCGACCGGGCGATCGCACGGGTGCTCGATCGCCAGCGCGCGGACGGTGCCTTTGCGGTCTGGCGCTCCTTCGGGGCGCGGCACGCCTGGGTTACCGCCTATGCCTTCGACTTCCTCACCCGCGCGCGGGACGCGGGCCATGCGGTACCCAGCGCCGCCTACGCCCATGCCCAAAGCTGGCTTGCCCGCTTCGTCGCGCGCCGTGCCCAGAAGCAGCCACACGCCAAGGCCTATGCCCTCTATGTGCTGGCCCGCATCGGTGCCGTGAAGGCGAGCGATGTGCGTTATTTCGCCGACACCGCCGGCCCGCTGCTGAAGACCCGCGCCGCGCTCGGCCATCTCGCCGCGGCGATGACCGTGTTGGGCGAGCCGGCCGGCGGCGAAATCTTGTTCGCCCGCGCGCTGCGCCAGCGCCGGCCGGATGGCCTCGATGCCCGGGATTATGGTTCGGATCTGCGCGACGGCGCGCTGCTGGCGACCCTGCTGGCCGAACTCTCGGGCGTGCCGGCCAGACGCGTCCGTGTCGGCGAACTGATCGAGGAACAGTTCGAGCGCCGACGCTGGTTCTCCACCCAGGAACAGGCTTGGCTGCTGCTGGCGACGAACGCCCTGACCGGCGGTGGTGCTACCATGACCCTGGCGATCGACGGCCAGGCGCACAGCTCGACCGGAGCGCCGATCCGCACCACCCTCGCCGCCGGGAATCCGGACGGCCTGACCATCGCCAACCGCGGCACGACGCCGGTCCGCGTTATCGAAAGCCGCCGGGGCGTGCCGGCCGTGGCACCGGACCCCGTCCAGCAGGGCTTCGAGATCCAGCGGCGCTATTTCACCCTCGAGGGCGGCGCCGTCGATCCGGCCGCCGTTCGCCGGGACGACCGCCTGGTCGTCCTGGTCGAGGGCAAGGCAGCGGGCACGGGAAACCGCGAGGCGCTCGTCGTCGACCTGCTGCCGGCCGGGCTGGAGATCGAGAACGCCGCCCTCGGTGGAACCGACAAACGTCGCTTTGCCTTCCTGCCCCCGCTGAGCCGCCCCCTGTTCGAGGCGGCCCGCGACGACCGCTATGTCGCCGCCCTCGATATACGGGGCAGCCGGCGCGGCTTCGCCGTCGCCTATGTCGTCCGTGCGGTGACGCCGGGTCGTTTCGTCAATCCGGGAAGCTTCGTCGAGGACATGTACAAACCCCGCTACCGCGCGCTCGCGAAGACCGGCTGGCTGGACATCGCCGAATGAGAACGCCGCTGCGTCACTGGCGTCGGCTCGCGCTCGGGGCCGGCGGGCTGCTGGCGCTCGCCGGCCTCGCCATCGGCGGGCTGACGCTCGCCGACCGGATGTTTCCGCCCGACCTCTCCCGTCTGGCGGACCTCTCACAGCGGGTGGTGGACCGGGAGGGCCGGCCGCTCCGCACCTATCTGACGGCCGACGGCATGACGCGCCTCGCGACCACCGTCGACGACGTCGATCCCCGCTACCTGGCGATGCTGCAGGCCTTCGAGGACAAGCGGTTCCCCGATCACGCCGGGGTCGATCCGCTGGCTCTCGCCCGCGCGATCGGACAGGCCATCGCTGCGGGACGCATCGTCTCCGGCGCCTCGACCCTGACCATGCAGACGGCCCGGCTGCTGGAGCCACGGCCCCGCGGCCTGGCCACCAAGGCCACCGAGATGCTTCGCGCCCTGCAGCTGGAACGACGCTATTCCAAGGACCAGATCCTCGCCATGTACCTGACGCTTGCCCCGTTCGGTGGCAACCTGGAAGGCGTGCGGGCCGCCGCCTGGGCCTATTTCGGGCACGAGCCCTCGGCCCTCACCGCCGGCGAGGCCGCGCTGCTGGTCGCCCTGCCCCGCGCGCCGAGCCGGCTGCGCCCGGAACGCTTCGCCGAGGCCGCCCGCAAAGCCCGCGATACGGTCCTCCAACGCGTCGGCCGCCGTGCTGGATACCAAGCGGGCGAACTGGCGCTGGCCCAGGCCGAGCCGCCGCCGACGCACCGACGCCGGGCCGATTTTCTCGCCCCGCACCTGGCCGACCGCCTGCGGGCAGGCGCGCCCGCCGGCGCCGTCGTCGAAAGTACCATCGAGGCGATGCTGCAACGTCGGGTCCGGGCGCTGGTGCGGGATTGGATCGGCCGGGTCGACGACGTCGCCAACGTCGCCGTTATCGTCGTCGAGAATCGGACCCGCGCGGTTCGCGCCCATCTCGGGTCCGCGGAATTTCGCGATTCCGGGCGCGACGGCCAGGTCGACTTCACCCGCGCCGTCCGCTCGCCCGGTTCGACCCTCAAACCGGCGATCTACGGCCTCGCTTTCGATCGCGGCCTGGCCCATCCCCAGACGATCGTCGACGACGCGCCGACCCGCTTCGGCGACTATGCGCCGGCCAACTTCATGGACCGGCATCACGGCGAGATCGGTCTGGCCGAGGCGCTGCGCCTGTCCCTCAACGTTCCCGCCGTCGCCCTGCTCGACCGGCTGGGGCCCGTCACCTTCGTCGAACGGCTGGGTCGCGCCGGCATTCGCCTGCGGCTGGGCCAGGCCGACGCACGCCCCGGGCTGGCGGTCGCACTCGGCGGGGTCGGCGTGACGCTGGAGGACCTGGCGCGGCTCTTTGCCGGCTTCGGCGGCGACGGACGGGCCGACCGTTTACGCTTTCGTGCAGACAGCCCCCGCGCGGCGGGCGACGGCGAACCGCTGTTCCGCCCGCTCGCCCGCTGGCGGGTGGCGCGCATCCTGGAGGGTGTGGTGACGCCCGGCGCCGCACGCGGCGGTCGCCGGGTGATCGGCCACAAGACGGGAACCAGCTACGGCTTTCGCGATGCCTGGGCGGTCGGCTTCGATGCCCACCATACGGTGGCCGTGTGGATCGGCCGGCCCGACGGCGCACCGATGCCGGGACGCTTCGGCGCCAACACGGCGGCACCGCTGATGCACCGGGTGTTCGATCTTCTGCCGGCCGGTCCCGCGCCTTCGGGCAAGGCACCGGCGGGTGCTGGCCGGCTCGCGGCGGGTGAGCTGCCCCCCGCGCTTCGCCGTCTCGGCCCGCGGCGCGTCGTCGCGCTTGGGGCCGGGCCACCACCGCGCATCGTCCATCCGCCTGAGGGGGCGGTGCTGCGGGCAGGATCGCAAGGACGGCCGGTGGCCCTGGAGGCGGAAGGCGGCCGTCGTCCGCTCGTCTGGCTGGTCGACGGGCACCCCCTCCAGACCACGCGTTGGACGCGTCGCGCCGCCTGGCGCCCGGACGGTCCGGGCTATTCGGAGCTGGTTCTCGTCGACGCCCTCGGACGGCGCGCCCAGGCCCGCATTCGGGTCCTGGACGGCGCCGCTCGAGATGACTAGTTCGCGGCCTTGAGGCTGACCGCGGCGATGCCGCCCGCGATGTTCACGCCCTTCTGGCCGGAGATCGAGACCGGTTGCAGCGTGATCGAGCTGTCGCCGCCGCCGAGCAACACATTGGCGCCGACGCCGGCGCCCGCCGTCGCCTGCGCCGTGGCGCCCGCATAGGTGCCGCTGAGTGCGCCCGGCGCCACATTGCTCGACGGTGCCACGACACCCCAGAGGATGACGCCGGCTTCCGTGTAGCCGATGTCCACGCCGTATTTATCGATCGAGCCGGTATAGCGCTCCGACGCCTTGTCGCCCTCCGGCGTGAAGACGCACTTCAGGTCCTTGGAGGAACCGAAGACAAAGCCCCAGCCACCGCTGACGTTGCACTTCAACAGGCCGACCTTGACGCCGTCTTCGGCTTGCGCCGCCGGTGCCAGGGCCAGGGTGGCCGCCAGGGCCAGGGTTGCGAAAATCGTCTTCCTCATCATCGTCACGCTCCTTGTCGAAAGCTCGGGCGCACGATGCGCCCCCCTTGGAATCGTGGCGAATGATGTGCCCTTTCACGGCTTGCGGTAAAGCCATTTGTCGTCGCCTTGACAGGGTCGGCCCATCGGCTAGGAATGATCGACGGTGGAAATGACGGAGACCGGGGGCCGATCCATGAAGTTCGGAGTGTTGCAGTTCTTTTCCTGGCCGGGCCGTCGTTTCGCGTTGGAAGAGGTGTATGAGCGGGCCTTGCAGCGGATCGATCTGATGGATCGGACAGGCTACGACTGCGTCTGGCTGGCCGAGCATCACTTCACCGATTATTCCGTCTGCCCCTCGGTCCACATGATGGGGGTGCATGTCGCCAACCGGACCCGCAATCTGCGCATCGGCACGGCCGTCTCCCTCGCCGCCTTCTATCATCCGTTGCGCCTGGCGGAAGAAGTCGCGCTGCTGGATCAGTTGACCCATGGCCGGGTGAACTGGGGCGCCGGTCGCGGCTTCGATCCGACGGAGTTCGCCACCTTCGACGTGCCGGCCGGTGAATCCCGGGCCCGCTTCCAGGAGACGGTCGACATCGTCATGGCCGCCTGGGCCAACGAGCGACTGACCTGGGAGAGCGAGAACTGGTCGTTCGACGACGTCGAGGTCCTGCCCAAGCCCTACCAGAAGCCGCACCCGCCGATGTGGGTCGCGGCCGGCTCCCCGCCGGCGCTGGAATGGGCCGGGCAGCGTGGCTATACCGCCATGCTCGGCCCGCACGCGCCCTTCGAGCAACTGCACGAATACCGCAATTGCTTCCTGGATACGGCGAAGGCGAACGGCCACGACGTGGCGGGGCGGGAGATCCCGATGACCCGCTTCATCGCCATGGCCGACACCGACGCGGAGGCGGAAGAGGTCGCGCGCCGCGGCGCCGCCTGGATCGTCGACAGCTACAAGAACGAGAGCAAGGGCATGGCCAACCCGACCATGACGGTCGAGGTTGACGGCGAGATGCGCGATCTGGATCCGGTCGAGCGCTATTTGCATTCCGTCACCATCTGGGGCTCGCCCGAACGGGTCGTCGACCAGCTGCAGCGTCTGCAGGAAGAAATCAATCTCGACTACCTGCTCTGCGCGCCGTTGAGCCACGCCTCTTTCGTCACCTTCACCGAAAAGGTGATGCCGAAGCTGCTTTAGGCTGCCGGCTTCTCTAAGGTGGGGCCATGACAAAGGCAACGCAGCGCAGGCTCGCCGCCATCGTCGCGGCGGACGTGGTGGGCTACTCGCGGCTGATGGGCGCCGACGAGGAAGGCACGCTGGCGACCCTGCAGACGTTGCGCCGGGACCTGCTGGATCCCGCGATTTCCCGTCACAACGGCCGGATCGTCAAGACCACCGGCGACGGCCTGCTGCTGGAGTTCGCCAGCGTTCTCGATGCGGTGCGCTGTTCGATCGCGATGCAGGCGGCGATGGCCGACGCGATGGCCGAACGGCCGGACGACGAACGCATGCTGTTCCGCATCGGCGTCAATCTCGGCGACATCATCATCGACGGCGACGACATCCACGGCGACGGCGTCAACGTGGCCGCGCGGCTCGAAGCCCTCGCCGAGCCGGGCGGCCTGGCGATTTCGGGCACCGTCCACGAGCAGGTACAAGACAAGCTCGACACGGCCTTCATCGATGCCGGCCCGGTCGAGATGAAGAACATCGCCCGGCCGGTTCAGGTCTGGCACTGGACATCACGGACGATACCGGAGACCGGCCCGGCGGGGACCACACAGCCGCTTCCCGCCAAGCCTTCGATCGCGGTCCTGCCCTTCGCCAACATGTCCGGCGACCCGGAGCAGGAGTATTTCTCCGACGGCATCACCGAGGACATCATCACGGCCCTTTCGAAGTTCCGCTGGTTCTTCGTCATCGCCCGCAACTCCGCCTTCGTCTACAAGGGCCGCGCCGTCGACGTCAGCCAGGTCGGGGCGGAGCTGGGTGTGCGCTATGTCCTCGAAGGCAGCGTGCGCAAGGCCGGCGACCGGATCCGGGTGACCGCCCAGCTGATCGAGGCGGAGAACGCCAGCCACGTCTGGGCCGAACGCTACGACCGCAAGCTGGAGGACATCTTCGAGCTGCAGGACGAGATCACCGCGACCATCGCCGCCGCGGTCGAACCGGAACTGGCGGGCTCGGAACGCCGCCGGGCGCTGCGCAAACCGACGGAGGACCTCGACGCCTGGGATCTCTTCCAACGCGGCGTCGCGCGGATGTGGCTGCACGACCGCGCCGGGGTGGAGACGGGACGGGCGCTGTTCGCCGAGGCCGTCGCCCGCGATTCCGAGTTCGGACAGGCGCGTGGATATCTCGCCTTCGCGGCCTTTATGCTGCTGGTCTACGAGTGGGCCGAGGATCGCGACACCCTGTTGCGCGAGGGCCTGGACCAGGCCAATCGCGCCCTCTCCCTCGATGAAAAGGATTATTTCGCGCTGCATGCCCTGGGGCGTCTGCATACGCTCGCCGGCAATCACGCCGCGGCCGTGCGGGCGTTGGAAGCCTCCATTGCCGGCAATCCGAATTTCGTGCTCGGGTATGCCGCCTTGGCCGAAGCCCATGTTTACGGCGGCGATCCGCGATCGGCGCTCGAATATGCCGAAACGGCCATGCGCTTGAGCCCGGCCGACCCGATGATGCAGGTCATGCTGCATTATGTCGGCTCGGCGCACATCCGGCTCGATGACTACGACGCCGCGATCACGGCCCTCGAACGGGCCTGCGACATGCGCTCGGCGCAGTATGTTCCCTACACTGTGAATCGGCATGCAAAACTGACCCACTTTGGTGGGTTATGAGCGGTAAGAATTGACCCACCTGGAACGCTAGCATCCGCACGGAACAGTGCGGAGGAAAGAGCAGGTGGTATTGATGGAAAGCGTATTGAAGATCCGACGTTGGATATTACGGGAGGGTCGGAGTATCCGATCTGTATCTCGTCAGACTGGTTTGTCGCGGAACACGATTAAGAAGTATCTGAAGGACGGCGATCCACCGAGCTATCAGCGGCGCGTTTCACCCGTCCGGCGTAAGCTTAGCGATGGCTTCGCCAGCCGGCTTCGGGCGCTCTTTGAGCAGGACCTGGGGCGCCCGCGCCGTGAGCGCCGGACGGCCAAGAAGCTTTATGAGCAGCTTGTGTCGGAAGGCTATAGCGGATCCTACTCGACGGTTCAGAGGTTTGTCCGCGACCTGAAGCGTTCTGGCGCCGGATCGGGGGATGCGTTCATTCCGTTGCACTTTACGGCAGGTGACGCGCTCCAGTTTGACTGGAGCACGGAATACGCTGTCCTGGGCGGTGTCGAGCAGAAGGTAAAGGTTGCCCACTTCCGCCTATGTCATAGCCGCAAGCCCTTTGTTGTTGCCTATCCCAGCGAATCTCAGGAGATGGTGCTGGACGCCTTTGCACGGGCGATGTCTTTCTATGGCGGCGTACCGCGCCGGGTGATCATCGACAACCCCAAGACGATGGTAACCTATGTTTCGCGCTCTAAGGACCGTGTGTTCCATCCGCGCTTTCTGGCGTTGATGAACCACTATGTGATGGAACCGGTTGCTTGCACACCCGCGGCGGGGTGGGAGAAGGGTCAGATTGAGAACCAGGTTGGGTTCCTGCGGGGACAGCTGTTTGCGCCCAAGCCCGCCTTTGACGATCTGGATGCGCTGAACGGCTGGTTGCGTCTGCGCTGCGAGGAATTGGCGAATCGCGCCCACCCCGAACAATCGGATCGCAAGATCTCGGACGTGTTCGCAGACGAGTGCGCCGAACTGCGTCCCCTGGGCCGGGCTTTTGACGGCTATGTTGAGAAGGCCGCTCGTGTCCGCTCTACCTGTCTGGTCCAATATGCCACCAATCGCTATAGCGTCCCCTCCCGGTTCGCCGGGGAGCTTGTCTCTCTGCGCGCCTATGCGGACCGGATCGTGGTTGTGTCAGGGCAGAATGTGATTGCCGAGCACAAGCGCCGCTTTACCCGCAACGCCAGCTATTTCGAGCCCTGGCATTACCTGCCCCTACTCGACCGCAAGCCCGGCGCGCTGAGAGATGGCGCGCCCTTTGTGGGTTGGCAATTGCCTGAGGCGATGCACCGGGTCAGGGCGCATTACATGGCCGGCAAAGGCGGGGACCGGGAGTTTGTCGATCTGCTCCTGCTGGCCCAGGATCACGGGATCGAGGTGGTCGAGATAGCCTGTGAACTGGCCGTGGAGCAGAACACGCTGCGCCTTCCGGCCATCATCAATCTGATCAACCAACTGGTGGAGCCGGTCATCGCGCCATGGGGCGAGAGCCACGCCTATCCGCAACTGACCTTGCGGCCCGAAGCGGACTGCAAGCGCTATGAGACGCTGTGCGTTGCCGGGGAGGCCGTCGCATGAAAGCTTTGATAGACCAACTGATCGCCCTGAGGCTGTATGGAATGGCGGCTTGCGCCGAAGCTTTGCTGGCCGCGCGCAAGCCGCCAAGTCTGACCACTGCGATAAAGCAACTGATCGACGCCGAGACTGTAGAGCGCCGGGTGCGCTCTATCCAGCACCAAATGCGGGCCTCGAAGTTCCCCCACCATAAGGACTTCGCCACTTTCGATTACGGCCTAGCCGCCGTCACCCAAGCGCAAATCGACCCCTTCTGCTCAGGGCAGTTCACCCAGGAGGCCCACAACCTCATTCTGGTGGGCGGAACCGGTACGGGCAAAACCCACATCGCCATTGCTCTGGGGACGCTGTTGATCAATCAGGGAAAGAAGGTCCGTTTCTTCAACGCCGTCGATCTGATCAATGCGCTGATCAAGGAACAGGCCGAAGGCAACGCCGGCAAGATCATCCGGCAACTGACGGCCATGGATTGCGTCATCATCGACGAACTGGGCTATATCCCATTCCCCAAATCCGGCGGTGCGCTCTTGTTCCACCTGATCAGCAAACTCTATGAGAAGACCAGCGTCATCATCACCACCAATCTGGAGTTCGGGGAATGGGTCTCCGTCTTCGGAGATGCAAAAATGACAACCGCGTTGCTGGATCGTGTAACGCATCACTGCGCAATCATCGAAACAGGCAACATGTCTTACCGCTTCGCACAAAGCAAACAGCGACGACAAAAGTAGCCGCCCTGTAAGCAAAGCCCCAGGCTGATCCGCTATATGGAGCCAATCAGCCTGGGGGCTTTCATCGCAAAGGCGGGCAAATCAAAACGGGTCCTGTACAGATTGTTCTGCAAAAGGGGTTTCGTAGCTGGGGCACAAGTCCGGGCCGATGGGGTGGATGAGCTGCCTCCGGCTGGTCCGGGCTCTCGCGATCGAAATCCATGAGGACTGGCTGGATGCCAACCGCTAGCTCAACATGATCCATCTCAAGGAGAGCAAAAGCGAACGCATCCAGAAAGCCGCCTGACGGCGGCTCGGCATGCCTGGCGCTCCGAGCAATCGAAATCTCCGCGCCAGGCATGCCGGTGGCCCTCATCGGCAGCCATGACAAACTTGCAGAACAGTCTGGACACTACTTCAAAAGCTCATTGCCACTTCAAGAACCCCACCTGATCCCCACGTTCCGCCGCCGGCCCGGTTGTCCCGGTGGGCCCACAGGCCCCTCCCACGCGGCTTCGCTCCGCGTAACGCAAAGCGCTACACGAAGCCGCGCGGGGCCCTCCCGTGGACTACCGGGACAACCTCCGTCGAAGCAAGGGGGGGGGTCAATTTTGCACGCCGATAGGGGGTCAGAATTAAATGCTGATTGACAAGCCTGGATTCCTACGAGACCAACAGGGACCCCGCCGGCGCCATGCTGACCTGGCTGGAGGCCGACCTCGTCGCCAACACCCAGGAATGGGTGATCGCGATCTGGCATCACCCGCCCTACACCAAGGGCAGCCACAACTCCGACACCGAAGGCCGGCTGATCGACATGCGGCAGAACGTGCTGCCCATTCTGGAAGCGCATGGCGTCGACCTGGTCCTGACCGGCCACAGCCATTCCTATGAACGCTCCTACCTGCTGGACGGCCACCACGGCCCGTCCACGAGTTTCGATGCCTCACACCAGATCGATGCCGGCGACGGCGACCCCGGCGGGGACGGTGAATACGTCAAGGAGAGCGGCCAGCTCGAGGCGAACGGGGGCGCGGTCTATGCGGTCGCCGGCAGCTCCGGCAAGATTTCGGGCGGCGCGCTCGACCATCCGGCGATGGTCCGCTCGCTGAACCAGCTCGGCTCGATGATCCTCGACGTCAACGGCAACGAACTCGACGCCGTGTTCCTGAACTCGGCCGGGGCCGAAACCGACCGCTTCCGCATCGTCCACGGCGCCGACGTCAGCCCGCCGACGCTGGCCAGCGTGACGGCACCCGGGCCCACACAGGTCGACGTGCTGTTCTCCGACAAGGTCCAGGCGGCGGGTGCCGGGAACGCCGCCAACTACGATATCGACGGCGGCGTCACCGTGCAGTCGGCGACGCTACAGGCGGACGAGCGAACGGTCGTGTTGCAGACCACGTCGCTATCGACTGGCGTTCCCTACCTGTTGACCGTGAACAACATTTTGGACGATGCGGGCAACGGAATCGCAACCGACACGACGGCGGGCTTCGAGTACAAGGCGCTGCAGACGGTGGACTTCCAGGACGGGCATCTGCCGACCGCCGCCTATGCCGGCACTCGAGATACGGAACTGAATTCCGAACCGGCGGATGTCGCCATCAACTACGGCGGCGCCGGCGTCCTGAACGTCGATGGCAGCGAGCCGTCGGGCTCGGTCTACGACGCTTCCGTGCTGATCGCCTGGGACGTCGCCGACATCCCGAGCGAGGCCATCGTCGAAGCGGCGAATTTGACCCTGCGCGTGACCAACCCCAGTGGCTCGACCTATGAGATCTTCCAGGTCCTGCGACCGTGGGAAGAGTTCGAGGCCACCTGGAACGGCCCGGAGAGTGGCGTCGCTTGGGCGACGCCCGGCGCACACGCCCTGTCGGTGGACCGCGGCGCCCAGGTGCTCGGCACCATCAGTGCCGGCGGCACCGGAAATTACGTCGTAACCCTCAACGCCGACGGGCTCGCGGTCGTGCAGGGCTGGATCGACGGCACGCTTGCCAATCACGGGTTCATTCTCGACAACCCGAGCGCCAGCGACGGCCTCGACTTCAAATCCAGCGACAACGCGACCGCGACGGAACGGCCGAAGCTCACCGTCACCTACACCATTCCCGACCCGGGCGACGTCACCCCGCCGAGCACACCGGACGGCCTGACCGTCACGGCCACGACGGAGAATTCCGTGTCCCTCGAATGGGATCCGGCGAGCGACGATATCGGCGTCGAGACCTACGAGATCTATCGCGACGGCGCCATGGTGGCGATGACCGCCGCGACGAGCTATGTCGACGGCGGCCTCACGCCCGGCACGACCTACCTCTACGAGGTCGGCGCCATGGATGCGGCGGGCAATCAATCGCCGCTGAGCGACCCGGTGCAGCCGACGACGGACTCGCCCCCGCCGGCGAGTGCCACGGTGGCCGACATCGCCATGGACATCCACGACGTCGGGCGGAAGTTCCGCGCGGCCGATGCCACAGTGACCGTGCTGACCGGCGATCCCACGCCGCTGCCGGTCGCCGGCGCCGAAGTCTTCGCCAGCTGGAGCGGCCTCGCCAGCGCCAACGTGCTGGGCACGACGCTCGGCGACGGCACGGTCGTCCTCGATTCCCCCAAGGTGAACGACAATTCGAGCGGTGAGTTCCGCCTCACCATCGTCGACGTCGCCGCCGCCGAGCATGATTACGTCGTGGGCGAGGTCGAGGGCTGTATCGTCGCCGTGCCGAAGAACGGCACCGACGACTGCGGCGCGCCGCCGACCCCGCCCCAACCCCCGGTCGGCCTGACGGCCAGTTCCGCCTCGGGCAGCGGCACCGTCGAGCTCACCTGGAACCCCTCGCCCGACAGCCCCGACGAATATGCGGTCTATCGCGCCCCGGCCTCCGAGGGCGACTATGCCCTGATCGGTACCGCGAGCGGCCTTTTCCATGCAGACAGCGGCCTCGCCAACGGCACCTACTTCTATGTCGTGCGCGCGGTGGCGAACGGGATCGAGTCGGACGACAGCGACGTGGTGAGCGCCAACGTCGTCGGCGTCACCGCCCCCTCGCCCGCACTTGACGGCGTGGCGGTCACCCTGTCGCGCAAGGGCAAGAACTGGCGGGGTGAAGCCGTGGTCGTGGTCGTCGACCAGGAGAATGACCAGCCGCTCGCCGGCGCCGTGGTCACCGGCCGCTGGACCTACACACCCGCAGGACAAGCCCCCGTCGTCGCCGCGCCGGTCAGCCTGACGACCGACGGTGCCGGCGAGGTGCGCAGCCTGTCGGCCAACGAAAAGGCCGGCACCGACGACACCTTCACGTTCACGGTGATGGAAATCTCCGCCGGCGGCGTCACCGTCACCCCGGGCACACCCAACGCCGATACCCAGACGGTGCCATAGTCGCCGTCGACGCGCGGGCGGCGGGATTTCTAATCCCAGGTTCGCGCGCCGGGTGCCGGGGGGTCGTTGGGCGGGCCGGCGAAGCATTGCGCGATGTCCATCCAGCGCCGCGCGGAGTCGCCGACCACCTTCAGGTCGACGTCGGCGATATTGCGGCCTTGCGTGACGACGTGGGCGAAGTCGACGGCGCTGCCCTCGACCAGGTCGCTCTCACTTTCGTCGTGGAAGGTCCAGACGGCGCCCGAGGGGGCGGTGACGCGCACGTGTGGCACCGGGCTCGGCGGCGTCTCGCCCCGGTTGGCGAAGGTCCAGCCGAAGGTGCGGCAGCCGATGACGACGATGTTGCGGATCCGGTCGGTATGGGTCCGGGGCCGGCGCAGCAGGTCGTAGACGTCCTGGCCGTGCGCCCAGGTCTCCATCTGCCGGGCCGTGGTGAACATGCGCACGCCCATGCCCGGGCCGAACCAGGGCACGCGGGCGTCCGGTTCCGCCGTGCCGAGCTGCTGGCACATCTCCTGGAAGAGCTGCCACCACTGCGCGCGCAGCGCGTCGCCCTCGCCCATTTCGGGCCCGACCGGCTCCGCCTCGCCGCGGGCCCGTGCCGCCAGGCGCAAGGCCTTGATCTCCACGAAGCCCTTCGGATCGGAATGCGCCTGCAGGGCAAGCCAGTCGCCGAGGTGCAGGTGGCGGACCACGGCGTCGACCGTCCAGCTCTTGAATGGTGTCGGCCGCGTCCAATCGGCCGCCGCCAGTTCGCCGAGCACGCCGTTGAGCTCGGTCCCTTCGTCCAGCAAATCCTGTGCCTGCGGTAACATCATGCAATCTCCCTGTCGGTGCTCGGCGGCGTAACTTGGCCCAGGGCGGGCACGGAGGTCCAGCCCACACGCCAAGGTTTCGGTACCGAAATCCACTAGTTTGCGATAGACTGTCGCCATGTCTGGAGCTTCCAATAGGGACCTGGCCGGACGTATCCGCGCCGCCTTCGGCGCCGTCTCGACCGGGATGCAGGACCACGGCACGGCCGTCTCGCGCCGCGTCGACCGCGACCTGCCGCTGAGCGACGTCGAAATCTCGCTATTGCTGGAAGGCACGACGCTCGGTCATGGCGCGCATCGGCTGCGCGAGGACGGCATGTGCGCGATGGAGCTGGTGGCCTATGTCGCCGGCGAAAATCACGGCTATGCGCCGCAGTGCGCGTCGCAGGTGCTGACCGGGTTCACGATCCGCCTGAACGACGCGATGCGCGACGACGAACGCCAGGCGCTCAAACCCTTCCTGCCCCGCCTGATCGGTACCCGCGCCGGTGACGAGGCGCGACGGTTCGAGACGATGGCCGCCCTCGCCGTCACCCGCCTGCTGCTGCCGGCCCTGGAACGGCGCGGGCAGACCCGCCTCGTGGCGGAATGGCCGGCTCATGCTCTGGACAAATGGCTGCACGATGCGGGCTCCACGAGCGGCCTGCCCCGCGGCCTGCGCCGGTCGCTGCGCAATGCGGCGGCAGCCGCCGGCCCGGCGGGCGAAGGCCTGGTCAACCGCTGGCAGCGCGGCGGCGGCGAGCTCGGCCTGGCGGTGACCGACGCGCGGCGCCTCGCCGGCGAGCGCGATTGGTCGAGTGCCTTCGAAATCCTGGAGGCGGGCATCGACGCCGGCGCTGCACCTGAAGGCACGCCCGTCGTCACCCCGGCACGGGCCAGCGCCGCCGCACCCTGACGTCAAGATCCGGATGGCCACTCGGCTGTCGACGCCCCACGATGGCGACGTCCCGCGGGGGTATCGTCCATGGTCCACCATCATCTCGGCACGGTTCTGGTCCTGGTCTTCGTCGTCTGCCAGGCGGCGCGCGACGTCTATTTCGCCGGCGTCTTTCAGGCCCTCGACGTCTTCGAGGTGACCCTGGTCGCCTTTTGCGCCTGCACCCTGATCTTCGCCGGTGTGGCGAGTGCGCGCGACCCCGGCGGCTGGCGCCGGCTGGCGGGGCATCGCCGGGCGCTACTCCGCATCAACCTGCTGACGGCGGGCGCCTGGCTGGCCTTCTTTCTGGCCCTGAAGAGCCTGGAGCCGGCGATCGTCGCCACGCTCTATGGCGGGGCCGGGCCGATCGCCATTCTGTGCTGGGCGCGCCGGGGCGGCGGGCAGGGCAGCACGCCCCTCGGCCTTTGGATTTACGGCGCCCTGGCCGCGACCTTGGCCGGCTTGTGGCTGGTCGTACTCTCGGGCCGTTCCGGCCTGGGCGCGGGAGACGTCGCCACCGGCCTCGCCGCCTGTGCGCTCGCCACCGGTGGTGGCGTGCTGATCGCGCTTGGCCACCTCGGCACCCGCCGGCTGAACGATGCCGGCATCGGCGCCGATACCGTGATGGCGACCCGGTTCCTGGGCCTGGTCCTGGCGGCCGGCCTCGTCGAAATGCTCGACGGCTCGGCCATCGCCATCGCCGGCAACGTCATCGAAATCGCCGGCGCCGCCGTGCTGTTGATCGTCCTGCCGAGCTTCGCCCTGCAACTGGGCATCGCCCGGGCCCGGCCGATGCAGGTGAACGCCTTGCGCGCGACCGCGCCGGTTTTCGTCTTCGCCGTCCAGTTCGCCGACGACCGGCTGCATTTCGCGCCGGCCACGCTCGCCTGCGTGCTGATCTACGCCGCGCTGGCGCTCACCGGTGCCCTGGTCGAGGGACGCACGAAAGACGAAGGCCCCGCCGGCACCGCCGGCGAGGCCTCCGCCAGATCGCCTGCCGCCTGAATTACTTCGGCTGCGGCACGATGCGAATGTAGGGCTTCGGCGACTTCCAGCCGTCGGGATACTGCGCCTTCGCCTCTTCGTCAGAGACGGCGGGAACGATGATCACGTCCTCGCCCTGCTGCCAGTTCACCGGCGTCGCCACCTTGTGCTTCGCGGTCAGCTGGCAGGAATCGACGACACGCAGAACCTCGTCGAAGTTCCGGCCCGTGCTCATCGGATAGGTCAGCGAAAGCTTGACCTTCTTGTCGGGCCCGACCAGGAAGACCGAGCGAACGGTGGCGTTGTCCGCCGCCGTGCGGCCCTCGGAGCTGTCGCCCGCCTCGGCCGGGAGCATGTCGTAGAGCTTCGCGACCTTAAGTTCCGGGTCGCCGATCAGCGGGTAGTTGATGGCGTGGCCCTGGGTCTCCTCGATGTCCTTGGACCAGGCGTGATGGTTGTCCACCGGGTCGACCGAGATGCCGATGATCTTGCAGTTGCGCTTGTCGAATTCCGGCTTCAGGCCGGCCATATAGCCGAGCTCGGTCGTGCAGACCGGGGTGAAGTCCTTCGGATGGGAACAGAGGACCGCCCAACCGTCGCCGACCCAGTCGTGGAAGTTGATTTCGCCTTCCGTCGTCTCGGCGGTGAAGTTCGGTGCTTCGTCGTTGATTCTAAGTGGCATTTTGCCTTGTCTCCTCGAGTGTAGCGGCAGAAAGCGCGAAAACCCCCGTCGCGCGGCTTGGCTAGGTCCTGCATGTAGGTACGCAGGGCCATAATATTAAGTGTCGGCACGACCTTCCCTTCACATTCTCGCGAGGTCCGGCATCTCGCGAGGTCCGGGCCGGTCGCCGGGAGGTCGCCCCCGGCGCGCCTAGATGCTATCCCTCCCCGAACGCGTCGCAAACAGCAAAAGGGATGCCCGTGCCATGAGCTGGGAAGCCGAAGTCGAGGAAATCCACCGCCGCCGCGAGCGGGCGTTGGGCATGGGCGGGCCCCGGGGCCTGGAGCGTCAGCAGGCCAAGGGGCTGCTGAATATTCGCCAGCGGATCGACGGCCTCGCCGACACCGACAGCTTCCGCGAGCTCGGCCCTTCGGCCGGCGCCTCGGAGCCCGACGGCGGCTTCACGCCGGCCAACTATCTGGTCGGCTTCGCGCGCATGAACGGCCGGCCCTGCGTCATCGGTGGGGAGGATTTCACGGTGCGCGGCGGCTCGCCCAACCCCGCGGGGCTGCGCAAGAGCACCTATATCGAGGAGCTGGCCTGCCATTACCGCGTGCCCCTCGTCCGCCTGCACGAGGGCGGCGGCGGCAGCGTCACGGGCGCCGGTGGCAAGGGCTCGGGCGGCCCCGTCGGCTCCTCCGTCGCGGATCGGCCCCGCTTTCAATCGGTTGCCCGCACGCTCGCCATGGTGCCGGTGGCGACCGCCGGCCTCGGCGCCGTCGCCGGCCTGCCCGCCGCCCGCCTCGTCGCCTCCCACTTCGCGGTGATGAGCGAGAACTCCCAGGTCCTGGTCGCCGGCCCCGCCGTGGTCGACCGGGCGCTCGGCGAGGGCAAGAGCAAGGAGGAACTGGGCGGACCGGAAATCCATGCGCGCAACGGCGTGGTCGACGTGGTCGCGGCGGACGAGGCGGGCGCCTTCGAGCTCATCCGCCAGTTCCTCTCCTACATGCCGCAGAACGTCTGGAGCCTGGCGGAAACCGACGACCTCGGCGACGACGCCGACCGGCGCGAGGAGAAGTTGATCTCCATCGTGCCGCGCGACCGCCGGCGCGCCTTCAACATGCGCAAAATCATCGAGGCGGTGGTCGACGGCGGCGTCTTCTTCGAGATGATGCGGAGTTACGGCCCGGGACAGATCGTCGGCCTCGCCCGTCTCGGCGGCCAGCCGGTCGGCATCCTGTCGAACGACGGGCGCTATTACGCCGGCGCCATGACGGCGGACGGCGCCCGCAAGGTGCGCCGCCTGATCGAGATCTGCGACACCTTCCACCTGCCGGTGGTCAGCTTCGTCGACGAGCCGGGCTTCATGATCGGCGAGGCGGCGGAACGCCTCGGCACCATCCGCCCCGGCACCTCGGCGGTGCTGGCGGCGGCCGAATGCACCTCGCCCTGGGCCTCCGTCATCGTGCGCAAGTCCTACGGAGTCGCGGGCGCGGCGCACTACGGACCGGACGCCTATGTGCTGGCCTGGCCCTCGGCCGAGATGGGGCCGCTGCCGCTCGAGGGCGGCGTCGCCGTCGCCTTCCGCCGCGAGATCGAGGCGGCCGAGGATCCCGAAGCGAAGCGGGCCGAGCTGGAGGCGGAGATGGCGGCCCGCCTCTCGCCCTTCCCGCGCGAGGAATCCTTCGCCATGCACGCGGTCATCGACCCGCGCGAGACCCGCCCGGCGCTCTGCGAATGGATCGAACGGGTCCGCCCGCTCCTGCCCTCGCTGCTCGGCCCGCGCACTTTCGGCTTCCGCCCCTGACTTCCCTCGTGGCCCAGGCGCCGCGCCTTTGACAGCGCGCGCCCGGCGCCCGACCATGGGGAGAGAACACCAGCCCGCGGGGAGGAACGAGCATGAGCACCGCCAAACGCGCCCATCTGATCGCCGGGGGCTTTCCGCCCGGCTCGTCGGCCGGCCACGACATGGACTATGCGCGCCTGCAGCTGCTCCAGCGGCTCGGCGGCCGGCAGGGCCTGGCGGTCACCGTGGCCAACGACTTCCACGACATCGAACGCTGGCTGCCCGGCACGGATTTTCTCGTAACCTACGTCGCCGGCCCCTATCCCGAGGGCGAGGGCAACGCTGCGCTGCAGGCCTGGCTGGAGGCGGGCGGGCGCTGGCTGGCGCTGCACGGCACCTCCGGCGGCAAGGCGGTAAAGCGGGAGCGTGACGGCCAGCAGGTCAAGCAGATGGTCCGCGCCGAACATCACGACACGCTCGGCTGCTTCTTCCTCAATCACCCGCCGCTCGCCGAATTCGAGGTCGCCGTCGCCGTCGCCGGTGGCCACCCGGTCCTGGCGGGCCTGCCGGAACGCTTCGCCGTGCGCGACGAGCTCTATCTGATCGAGCTTCGCGATCCCGCCGCGAGCCACGTCCTGCTGACGACGGAACTGGTCGAAGACCCCTCGCCGCCGGGCTTCGGCTTCGTCTATGACGAGGACACCTCGCTTCTGCCCGACGGCAAGACCCGCGTCCTCGGCTATGCCCGCGATGTCGGCGCCGGCGAGGTCGTCTATGTCGGCCTCGGCCACTGCCACACCGGGCGCACCAACACCCAATCCCGGGTCGACGCGTCAATTCACGCGGACGGCGTCGTACCCCCCGAATTCCACGGCGTATGGGAAACCGAGGCCTTCGATCGCTTGCTGGAGAACGCCGTCGGCTGGGGCCTCGCCGCCGCGCCCTAAGCTTCGATCTCGAAGTCGAGGGCCGCGTGGGCGGTGCGCAGGCTGGCGACCACGGCGGGTGCGGTATCGCCGTGGGCGATGATGAAGCCGAGGTAGCGTCCGCCCTCCGGCAGGGTTTCGACCGGCTGGCCGAGGGGGATGGGGAACGAGAGGCCGACGATGCCGTCGACCGCCTCGGCCGCCGCCTGGCCGTGGATGGCGCGCAATAGGGGTCACGCAATTGGGGTCAGGTCTTGTTTCTTGCCTTCATTAGGACCCTCTAGGCAAAAAACAAGACCTGACCCCATTTCGTTTGTATTGAAATAACGGCAGAAAATCTACAGAATAGGTATGCTGTGATAGAACTCCTGTCGTCCCAGAACTCCTGCAAATCAAATGGTTGTGCACAGGGTCGCGGGATGAGTTATACTCTCACTACGAGTAGCGGAGTTTCCGCTTTCGGATGACTCCAGGAATGTGGGATTAATATAACGTTGTAGGGTTGGCCCATGCGAGTTCTTTCACTCATCGCTACTCTACTGGTGCTTTTGCAAGACGCTAGTGCGAGCGAGAATGTTCTTAGCCTCCAGTGTGAGAAACCAAGGAAAGATATTTTCACATATGACAAAGGAGTTGCGTCGGGTGAAGATGAATGGTCCGACGGCACAATGCATCCGAGAAAGTATGACTTAGTGGGTTTTGATCCGGGCTTATTGAAGGCAATTTTTTATACAGTTCAAGAGCGAACCGATGCCGTTGGTCTTATTGCCATTTTTGAAATCAATTTCGCGAATCCAGCGGTCATCGAGCATCGCATTGGCCCAGACGTGAATGTCTCATTTGTATTTAAGGGATGCCGCAGGATAAACTGATGCGCCTTGCCCACTGGTCGCTAACGACGCTGCGGGAGAGGCTGATCAAGATTGTACAGTCACAGCGTGTTTGGGTTCAGGTCTTGTATGGTGAATTTGGATGCCGCTAAAACAAAATTCACCAGACAAGACCTGAACCCAGGACGGCGTGTGGGAAACCGACGCCTTCGATCGGTTGCCGGGGAACGCGGGCGGTCGGGGTCTGGCGCCGTCCCCTAGGCTTCGATCTCGAACTCGAGGGCCGCGTGGGCGGCGCGCAGGCTGGCGACCACGGCGGGTGCGGTGTCGCCGTGGGCGATGATGAAGCCGAGATAGCGTCCGCCCTCCGGCAGGGTTTCGACCGGCTGGCCGAGGGGGATGGGGAACGAGAGGCCGACGATGCCGTCGACCGCCTCGGCCGCCGCCTGGCCGCAGATGGCGCGCAAGACGCCCGTCGCGGGAATCGGGATCATCATCACGCCGCCGGCCAAGGCCTCGACCGCGCCGTCCCCCTTGCCCGTCGCGTGGCGCAGGATCACCTCCTCCAGCCGCATCTCGCCCGGGAAGCGGAGCGAGCGGCCGCAATGGCCGCCGATCGAGCGGGCATCGAGTTCGAGCACGACGACGGCATCGCCGTCGACGCGGAGGTCGACATGCACCGGGCCGTCGATGAGGCCCACCGCCTCGATCGCCGCCTGGGTGCCGGCGACGATGCGCGCCCGGCCTGCGTCGTCGATCGGCGCCGGGTTCACATAGATCGTCTCCTCGAAGAACGGCCCCTCCAGCGGATCGGGCTTGTCGAAAATCGCCAGGGCATGCAGCCGGCCGCGGGAGATCAGGCCTTCGAGCGCGTATTCCCGGCCCGGCACGTAGTCCTCGACCAAAAGATGGTCGCCGGCGCGGCCGGGCGTGTCCGCGTCCTCGCGGGCGAGGATGCGGGCGATACGGGGCACCGCGGCCTCGAATTCGCCCGCGTCGTTGCAACGGATGACGCCACGGCTCATCGCCAGGGTCAAAGGCTTGACGACGCAGGGGTAGGCGACCTCGCCCGCCAGCCGGGCGATATCGTCATGGATCGAGATCAGGCGGAACGCAGGCCCCGGCAGCCCCGCCGCGGCGATGCTCTGGCGGAAGAGGTATTTGTCGCGGGCGTTGCGCGCGGCCTCGGGCCGGTTCTGCGCCAGGCCGAGTTCGGTGGCGATCGCCGCCGCCAGCTCCGCGCCCGCATCGTCGACGTTGACCACGGCGTCGAACGGCGCGTTGGAGGCCATGACGGCGATGCGGCGGACCGCGGCCGGCACATCGGCGAAGTCCAGCGCCACGCCCTGGGCCCCGCCGAGATCGCCCAGCACCAGGTCCCGGTCCGAGGCAACCACGACCTCGACGGCGAGCTTGTCGGCGGCGGCGAGAAAATCCGCCGCCCGGTAGCTGGCGACCGGGATCAACAGCAGGACGCGCGACATGCCGCGGCGCGCGTTACTTCTGCGAGGGTTGGTAATAGGGGTTGTCGCCGCCCGCATGGTCCGTCACGTCGCGCACCGCGACGAGGTCGGGCAGATGGTGGAGGATCGTCGACTCGATCCCCTGCTTCAAGGTGACGTCGGCCATGCCGCAGCCCTGGCAGCCCCCTTCCAGCCGGATGTAGACGATCTCGTCCTGCACGTCGACTAGGCTGATATAGCCGCCATGGCTGGCGACGGCCGGGTTGATCTGCTGGTCGAGCAGCCGCTGCACCTCGAGTCCAACGTCACTGGAAAGCCCCGGCATGGCGCTGGTATCGCGCCATTCGCGGACCGAGGTCACCTCGGGCACATAGTGGCGCATCATGTTGCCGATCGGGCCCAGCAGGCCGACCGCCGGCCCGCTGACCTCCAGCTCGACGACGCCGGCCCGGTAGCCGCGAAGCTGCACGTCGCCGCCCTGGGCCGAAACCGCGGGCTGCACCCGGTTCTCGATCAGCTCTTCCAATTGGGCGATAATTTCCGCGTCCGCCTCGCTGTCGGCGACCGGTGCGGCGCGGGCCGGGCCCTCGATCACCGGATCGTTGCCCATGAAATGTTCCATGATCGCGGCCAGCACCTGCGGCTTCACATGATGCCATTCCGCCGCCGCCGCCTTTTCGACCAGCAGGTCGTCGGCGCCGAGCGTCACGGCCCGGACGTCGGCGACGTCGAACAGGCGGCGCGCCAGCGGCGAGCCCGCGCCTTCCTCCGCGTTGCGAAAGGTCACCTCGCCGTCGCCCAGCACCTCGCGGCCCGGAATGAAGCGCATGCGGTCCGCGTTGGCGGTATCTTCGGTCTGAATGAACATGGACGTGGTCCTCGGGCTTGGGCCTCTACTTCGAGGCCTGTTCGATATAGGCAATGACGTTGGCCCGCCGCGCGGCCTTCTTCCAGCCGCCGAAGGGCATGCGCGACTTGGGGATGAACTTGCGCGGCTTGGTCAGCCAGGCGTCCAGGGTCTCGGCACTCCATACCACATCCGAGGCCTTCATCGCCTTGGAATAGCGGAAGCCGGGGACGCTGCCCGCCTTGCGGCCGATGACGCCGTGCAAGGAGGGGCCCTGTTTCTTCTTCTTCGCGGGATTGGCGGCGATGGTATGGCACTTGGAACAGATCTTCTTGAAGTCCTTCTGACCGGCTGCCGCATCGCCGGCCCGGGCCGGCGTGCCGGCGGACCAGGCGAGCGCGAGTGTGGCCGCCAGGCCGAAGATCAGGGAGAGTTTCGCCATGGATTGCACCAATTTCCCGGGGGCCACACGGGGCTTCTCCCGCCGGCCGCGCCTCCACCTATCCAACGTATAGCCTCGCCCCCGGAGGGTCCAGGGGCGGAAAACGACAATTTGATCGCGAAAATTCCGGCCCCGGCCGTGGCGCGCGTGCACGGTTCCAGGCAATATCGGCGCCGATCCAGCCAGGGAGAACGGCAATGAAACTCTATGATTTCCAATTGGCACCCAATCCGCGCCGGGTGCGCATCTTCGCCGCCGAAAAAGGCCTGAACCTCGAAACCCAGCAGGTGAACCTGCGCGAGGGTGAGCAACTGCAGGAGGCCTACCTCGCGCGGAACCCGCGCGGCATGGTGCCGTGGCTCGAACTCGACGACGGCAGCGGCATCGGTGAAGTGATCGGCATCTGGCGTTATCTGGAGGAGATCCAGCCGGAACCGTCCCTGCTCGGCAACGCACCCGAGAGCGCGGGCCGGACCATCATGTGGTGCACGATCGCCGAGAACGAGGGCTTCACGCCGCTGCTCGACGCCGTTCACAACGAGGCGCCGAACTTCGCCGGCCGGGCCGCCGGCGGCCTCGAAAAGGTCGAACAGATCCCCGAACTCGGACCGCGCGGGCGGAGCCGGCTCGGCCACTTCTACAAGATGTTGGACGGCGAGTTGGCCGGACGGCCCTATGTGGCGGGGGAGGCCTATTCGGCCGCGGACATCACGACGCTGGTCACCATCGACTTCGCCGCCGCGCGTCTCGAGGTCACCGTGCCCGACGACCACGCCAACCTGAAGCGCTGGTACGACGAGGTTTCCAACCGGCCGAGCGCGCAAGCCTGATCCACCCCGGCCCGGTTGCCCTGGGGGGAGTGCGACCAAAACTCCGCACTCCCCGCCAAAAGGGCCGCCCGCCAAGCCTGCGGGGTTTTAGCCGCGGGGGCGCTTGCGTTAGGGTCGCGCCCATGACGTTGGCCCGAAGAAAACAGACGGCGGATCGGCGACCATCGCCCGCACAGCTGCGCTATCTCGCGCGCGGCCTGTCGCAGGCGGGAGGCAAGCTGCCGCTCTTCGACGAGGACGGTCAGGAGATCGATGCGCGCACGGTCCGTGCCTGCATCGCGTCCGGCTGGTCCGAGCCGTGGTTCGCCAATCCGTTGAAACCGGACTGGCTGGTCTGCCGGCTAACCGACGCGGGACGCGCGGCAGCCGCGAACGGCCACGGCGAGTAGAGCATGGTCCGACCGTGGTCTCGCAACTGATCGCCACGTTCCTGTTCATCGCCATCCACCTCGGCGTTTCGGGCACCGCGCTCCGCGGGCGGATCATCGCGTCGATCGGTGAGAAGCCCTATCTCGCCCTCTTCTCCCTCGCCTCCCTCGGCCTGCTGATCTGGCTGTCGAACGCCTATGCGGGGGCCGACTACGTCGAGCTTTGGCCCCACAGCCTCGCCCTGGTGTGTGAATCGGCATGCAAAACTGACCCACTTTGGTGGGTTATGAGCGGTAAGAATTGACCCACCTGGAACGCTAGCATCCGCACGGAACAGTGCGGAGGAAAGAGCAGGTGGTATTGATGGAAAGCGTATTGAAGATCCGACGTTGGATATTACGGGAGGGTCGGAGTATCCGATCTGTATCTCGTCAGACTGGTTTGTCGCGGAACACGATTAAGAAGTATCTGAAGGACGGCGATCCACCGAGCTATCAGCGGCGCGTTTCACCCGTCCGGCGTAAGCTTAGCGATGGCTTCGCCAGCCGGCTTCGGGCGCTCTTTGAGCAGGACCTGGGGCGCCCGCGCCGTGAGCGCCGGACGGCCAAGAAGCTTTATGAGCAGCTTGTGTCGGAAGGCTATAGCGGATCCTACTCGACGGTTCAGAGGTTTGTCCGCGACCTGAAGCGTTCTGGCGCCGGATCGGGGGATGCGTTCATTCCGTTGCACTTTACGGCAGGTGACGCGCTCCAGTTTGACTGGAGCACGGAATACGCTGTCCTGGGCGGTGTCGAGCAGAAGGTAAAGGTTGCCCACTTCCGCCTATGTCATAGCCGCAAGCCCTTTGTTGTTGCCTATCCCAGCGAATCTCAGGAGATGGTGCTGGACGCCTTTGCACGGGCGATGTCTTTCTATGGCGGCGTACCGCGCCGGGTGATCATCGACAACCCCAAGACGATGGTAACCTATGTTTCGCGCTCTAAGGACCGTGTGTTCCATCCGCGCTTTCTGGCGTTGATGAACCACTATGTGATGGAACCGGTTGCTTGCACACCCGCGGCGGGGTGGGAGAAGGGTCAGATTGAGAACCAGGTTGGGTTCCTGCGGGGACAGCTGTTTGCGCCCAAGCCCGCCTTTGACGATCTGGATGCGCTGAACGGCTGGTTGCGTCTGCGCTGCGAGGAATTGGCGAATCGCGCCCACCCCGAACAATCGGATCGCAAGATCTCGGACGTGTTCGCAGACGAGTGCGCCGAACTGCGTCCCCTGGGCCGGGCTTTTGACGGCTATGTTGAGAAGGCCGCTCGTGTCCGCTCTACCTGTCTGGTCCAATATGCCACCAATCGCTATAGCGTCCCCTCCCGGTTCGCCGGGGAGCTTGTCTCTCTGCGCGCCTATGCGGACCGGATCGTGGTTGTGTCAGGGCAGAATGTGATTGCCGAGCACAAGCGCCGCTTTACCCGCAACGCCAGCTATTTCGAGCCCTGGCATTACCTGCCCCTACTCGACCGCAAGCCCGGCGCGCTGAGAGATGGCGCGCCCTTTGTGGGTTGGCAATTGCCTGAGGCGATGCACCGGGTCAGGGCGCATTACATGGCCGGCAAAGGCGGGGACCGGGAGTTTGTCGATCTGCTCCTGCTGGCCCAGGATCACGGGATCGAGGTGGTCGAGATAGCCTGTGAACTGGCCGTGGAGCAGAACACGCTGCGCCTTCCGGCCATCATCAATCTGATCAACCAACTGGTGGAGCCGGTCATCGCGCCATGGGGCGAGAGCCACGCCTATCCGCAACTGACCTTGCGGCCCGAAGCGGACTGCAAGCGCTATGAGACGCTGTGCGTTGCCGGGGAGGCCGTCGCATGAAAGCTTTGATAGACCAACTGATCGCCCTGAGGCTGTATGGAATGGCGGCTTGCGCCGAAGCTTTGCTGGCCGCGCGCAAGCCGCCAAGTCTGACCACTGCGATAAAGCAACTGATCGACGCCGAGACTGTAGAGCGCCGGGTGCGCTCTATCCAGCACCAAATGCGGGCCTCGAAGTTCCCCCACCATAAGGACTTCGCCACTTTCGATTACGGCCTAGCCGCCGTCACCCAAGCGCAAATCGACCCCTTCTGCTCAGGGCAGTTCACCCAGGAGGCCCACAACCTCATTCTGGTGGGCGGAACCGGTACGGGCAAAACCCACATCGCCATTGCTCTGGGGACGCTGTTGATCAATCAGGGAAAGAAGGTCCGTTTCTTCAACGCCGTCGATCTGATCAATGCGCTGATCAAGGAACAGGCCGAAGGCAACGCCGGCAAGATCATCCGGCAACTGACGGCCATGGATTGCGTCATCATCGACGAACTGGGCTATATCCCATTCCCCAAATCCGGCGGTGCGCTCTTGTTCCACCTGATCAGCAAACTCTATGAGAAGACCAGCGTCATCATCACCACCAATCTGGAGTTCGGGGAATGGGTCTCCGTCTTCGGAGATGCAAAAATGACAACCGCGTTGCTGGATCGTGTAACGCATCACTGCGCAATCATCGAAACAGGCAACATGTCTTACCGCTTCGCACAAAGCAAACAGCGACGACAAAAGTAGCCGCCCTGTAAGCAAAGCCCCAGGCTGATCCGCTATATGGAGCCAATCAGCCTGGGGGCTTTCATCGCAAAGGCGGGCAAATCAAAACGGGTCCTGTACAGATTGTTCTGCAAAAGGGGTTTCGTAGCTGGGGCACAAGTCCGGGCCGATGGGGTGGATGAGCTGCCTCCGGCTGGTCCGGGCTCTCGCGATCGAAATCCATGAGGACTGGCTGGATGCCAACCGCTAGCTCAACATGATCCATCTCAAGGAGAGCAAAAGCGAACGCATCCAGAAAGCCGCCTGACGGCGGCTCGGCATGCCTGGCGCTCCGAGCAATCGAAATCTCCGCGCCAGGCATGCCGGTGGCCCTCATCGGCAGCCATGACAAACTTGCAGAACAGTCTGGACACTACTTCAAAAGCTCATTGCCACTTCAAGAACCCCACCTGATCCCCACGTTCCGCCGCCGGCCCGGTTGTCCCGGTGGGCCCACAGGCCCCTCCCACGCGGCTTCGCTCCGCGTAACGCAAAGCGCTACACGAAGCCGCGCGGGGCCCTCCCGTGGACTACCGGGACAACCTCCGTCGAAGCAAGGGGGGGGGTCAATTTTGCACGCCGATAGGGGGTCAGAATTAAATGCTGATTGACACGTCTCTGGTGACCCGCGGCCGCCCCGAGGGGGGCCTCGCCGCGCAAATTCGCCTGCCTGCGGGTACGTTTGATGCAGACGGGGCAGACCTGTTTGTCCTGATAGCGGACCTGGCAATGCAGACAGTTGAGGCATTCGTTGGGGTTGATTTCGCCCAGCGGGCTGATGGCTTGCACCATGCATTCGTTGGCGCAGATCTGGCAGGGATCGCCACACTGGTGATAGCGCTTCAGCCAGACGAACATGCGCATGCGGCCCGGGATCGCCAGCGCCGCGCCCAGCGCGCAGAAGTAGCGGCAATAGAACCGTTCGACGAAGAGGCCGATCACCAGCAGCGTCACGGCGAGCGCGACATAAGGCGCCGGGCGCTGGAACTTCAGGATGATCGCCGTCTTGAAGGGCTCGACCTCGGCGAGGCCCTCGGCCACCGGCAGGGAGACGAAGGAGACGCCGAGCAGGGCCAGGAAGATCAGGTATTTGATCGGCCACAGCCGCTCGTGCACCGCCCAGGGGATGTTCAGTTGCGGCACGCGCAGCCGGCGGGCCAGGCGATTGGTCAGCTCCTGCAAGGCACCGAACGGGCAGAGCCAGCCGCAATAGGCGCCGCGGCCCCAAAAGATCAGGGCGGCCGCAACGGAGAACCAGAGGATGAAGACCAGCGGATCGAGGAGGAAGGCGCTCCAGGTGAATTCCGACGTCATCGCGCCGATCAGCGCCATCAGGTTCACCACCGACAGCTGCGCGTTCGCATGCCAGCCGAGAAAGACCAGGGTCGCCAGCAGAAAGCCGTAGCGGAACCAGCGGGTCACCCGCTCATTGACGGTCAAGGTCTTCTGGAAGAAGAAGGCCGCGGTCAGGACCATCAGCATGACGAGAAGCCCCGCCACCTCGACGGCGTTGGCCCGCCAGACCCGCTGCCACAAACGCTGCTGGGCCAGCGCCTCGGCGTCGTCGTCACTGAGCACGGCGGCTACGGCCAAGGGGCGGGTATAGGCGTCGGGCAGGCGGTAGGCGAGATCGAAGGTCAGGAAGCTTTTCTTGATCGCGCCGATCGCGCGGTGCACCAGCAGTTGCAGCCGCCAGGACTCCGTCGGCTCGAAGTCGGCCTCGGCGGGGATCTTGAACAGGTCAAGCTCGGTGAAGCTCGGCGCGCCGGCCAGCGCGATTTCGCCCAGGCGGCGATGGCCGCGGTCGCGGAAGCGGACCGAGCCCTCGCCCTGGATCAGATGGATGCGATCGAAGATGCCGCCCCGCACATAGCCCGATCCCTTGAAGGAATAGCGCCCCCGCCCGGCGACCAGGATGGCGTGCTCGCCCGGCGCCAGCCAGGCCTCGAGATTGGCGTATTCCGCGGGACCGAGCAGCGCGCGGCCGATCGCCGGCACGCTCACCAATGCCGCCCGCAGGTCGATATAGGTCTCCGCCGGATCGCCCTTTTCGGGGCGGGCGCTGGCCCGTTCGTCACCGCTTTCGGCAAACGCGGCGTTGATCTGGCCGATGTCGAGGCTGAGCCGGCGGACCGCGCCGTTGCCCGCCAGCACGGACCATTCGCTCTCCTCGGCCGCATCCGGATCGATCTCGCGCGTCGGACCGCCGCCGCCCGCCGTGGCGCGAAGACCGCCGAGGCCCAACGCGCGGGCGACCTTCAGGCCGGCGCGGACAATCGAATCGTCGATGATCATCACCGTGACCGTGGCGCCCGAGATGATGTCGAGGTCGTGTGCCGAACCACCCGCCGCCGCCTCGGCCACCAGGTCGAGGCCCCGGTAGCCCTCGATCAGGGCGCGCATCTTGCGCTCGGGAATGCCGATCAGGACGATCGGCTCGGAATGCTCGACCAGCTCGGCGGAGAGGATTTTCGCCTCCGGCCCGACGGCCGCCAGGATATGGATCGGCTTGCCGGAATAGCCGGTCGTGGCGACGAAGTCGGAGGTGACGAACGCATGGCCGACGACGGCACCGTCGCGGCGGATTTCCGCCACCGGCGGATCGCTTTCGAGGGCACCGTAGCCGTCCGCCCCCGCGACCAGCCGCCCCGCCGGCACCTTGGCCAGAAACCGCTCGAGAACCGGCCGCTCCCCCGGCGCCGCCGTCGCCGCCTGCGGCAGCCCGACGCCGAGCAGCGCGAGGGCGATCAGCAACAGGCCGGCAGGACCGTAACGGCCCCGGCCATATCGTCTCGGCCCGTACTGACGCAACCCGGCCATCGCCACCTCCCCTCGCCCCGGCGCAACACGCACCCGGGGCTCGAGTGGCAATCTCCATGATGGTGGGTCGAGCGGCCTTGATTTCAATCAAGCAGGGAGACGGAAAATCGACGATGTGAAGGTCGCGAGGGCATTCACCCGCCCTTTCGCCGGGTGACTGACTCTGCGACGAGGCACAGTGGATCGCATAGCATCGCCACGCCGACCGGGCGGCCGTTCCAATCTCCGTGTTCAGCGACAACGCTTCCCAATAGCCCTTTCCGGTGACAGTGCATTTATTGCGAGGGGGTTCGCTATTTTCGAAACCCCGCCCTATCCGGTGACAGTGCATTTATATCGAGCTCTGATCGGGCCTCGGCTTTCGCCCGGGCTTGCCTCGCGCGATACGGCGGCCCAGGCGGGCCTCGAGCGCCTCGATGAAGGCCGGCGCGCCGATGGGACGCCCGATCCGCTCGGCCCGTCGCAGCCGATCATGCGCGGCCGCGTCGCTCTCGCCACCCGCCAGCAGGGCGCCGATGTCCGGCAGGTACCGCGCCAAGGCCCCGCGCGTCGTGGCGCCGTCGTCGTCGCCGGTGAGATGGGCATGCAGGCTCGACCAGCGCCACGCGTGCGGCCGCTCGACGAGGCGGGCGCGCACGGGATTGAGCAACACATAGCGCACCGCGGCGGCCAGATGCCCCTCGTCCATCGCCACCGCGCCGAAGCGCCCTTGCCAGAAGTGACCCGAACGCTCCAGCCGGGCATGGATGCGACCGGCATGGGCGCGATGCACCCGGGCGAGGGCGCGGCGAAGACCGTCGGCGTCGGCCGGCGCCAGAACGAGATGGACGTGGTTCGGCATCAGGCACCAGGCCCAGACCTCGACCTCGGCGGCCCGGCACTCGCGGCCGAGAGCATCGCGGTAGAAGGCATAGTCGTCGTCTTGGAAAAACGTCTGCTGTCGACCGTTTCCCCGCTGCGTCACGTGATGGGGAACACCGGGAACGACAATGCGGGCGAGGCGAGCCATACGCGCATTGTCGTGCCTTTCCGCGGGTCAGTCAAATAAATGCACTGTCACCGTATTAGATGGCAGGACCGCAACGGCCTGTTCCGAGGGCGAGCAGACCACCAGCCCGCTTCGCCAGCACACGATCGAGGACATGACGATCCGCCAGTTCGCGCCCCGGCCCCGGGCATTCTATATCTGATTTCCGGTTTTACCTTCCCGGTGCTCTCCGGTGACATGCTCTCCGGTGACAGTGCATTGGCCTTTCCGGTGACAGTGCACTTACTCGGCCTCCCGACCTAGCGTGATGCGGTGGGCGAGGTGGCGGGTCGGGCCATGCACGCATTGTCGCGCTGATCCGCCGATCAGTAAAACAAGTGCACTGTCACTGGATACTGATCTCCGCAGCGACACCGCTGACGTCGTTCCGCCGCACCAGCGGGTCGACGGTATTATTAGCCGAAAAAAGGAAAATGCGAGACGCGACTGTTCCTCTTCAAATTCAACACTCGACAACTGGCCCCTAACTTCCCGACGATCCCCGATCTATACTCATCCGTCTTTCTTGAATGGGCCGAATAAATCACCGAGCATGGTCATAACCACAAAATATCCAAAGCCAAATAAAGTAGCCAAAGGCAAGTGAGAGGACGACAAGGGACTAATCATGAAGGGAGCATATAGAACAAACGTAAGCAACACCCACACAGCACAAAAATTCCCATTGAATCTATTTTCAGCCCCGCATCTTTTACAAATCATTCTCACTCCCCAAGAAGCGAACATGACGAGCGCCATGCCTACACCAGACTCTCCACATGCGCGACATCGTCTATTGAAAATCTTCTTCCCTCCGAGTTGGCGGAGATCCAAAGTATAGGATTCAGCCCTAGATTCAATGACACCTTTCTGGTGACAGTGCATTTATATAGCCTCACGATCGGGCGCCGGCTTTCGCCCGGGTCTGTCTCACGCAATACAGTGGGCGAGGCGGGCCATGCGCGCATTTGCGTGCGGTTCCGGGGATCTGTCAAATAAGTGCACTGTCACCGCATTACGGTCGCTGGATTAGATGCGAATTCTGTCACGTAATTTTCGGGCGTGGCTGCACTTACCTTTGACGTGAGAAAGGGCAAAGCAGTCCAATAAGGAAGTAGAATATAATCCCATACGTTAGCGGAAACCATAGCAATGATGTGGCACCAAGGTGCAAAAATGCAAAAAATAGGGAAGGAAAAATTAGAACTGTTCCCACCATCGACATGAATATAGAGAAAAATAGATTTATAGAATTTCTTCCACCACATAAATCACATTCAAACTTACCGCGCGCAGCCGACCAGAGCCTTACTCCTCTTTGTCCGCAAACTTGACAACGCCGTCGCATCAGTTTGGGCTTTCTCTTTCCGGTGGTCGCATCAGTTTGGGCTTTCTCTTTCCGGTGACAGTGCATTTATTTGGCCTCCCGACCTCGCGTGATGCGGTGGGCGAGGCGGGCCATGCGCGTATTGTCGTGCGCCTCTGGTAGCCAGTCAAATAAGTGCACTGTCACCGGATAAAGGGAAAGGGTGAAGCCACCGGATAAAGCCAATCGAGCGGAGAGGCGGAAAATCGACGGCGTGAGGGTCGCCAGGACGTTCACCCGCCTTTTCGCCGGGCGACCGACTCGGCGACGAGGCACAGCAGTTCATACATCATCGTGGCGCCGACGAGCGCGGTGTTGCCGCTCGGATCGAAGGGCGGTGAGACTTCGACGACGTCCGCGCCGTACAGGTCGAGGCCGCCGAGACCGCGCAGCAGGCGTTGGGCTTCGATCGTCGTGATGCCGCCGACTTCGGGCGTGCCGGTGCCGGGCGCATAGACCGGATCGAGGCCGTCGACGTCGAACGAAATGTAGGTGGCGCCCGCGCCGACGACGCGGCGGGCTTCCGCGATCACCGCCTCGACGCCGAGTGCCGTGAACTCCTCCATGAAGATCACCCGCATGCCGCTCGACAATGAGTAGTCCCAGCCCTCGGGCGTGTTCTGCGCACCGCGGATGCCGATCTGCACCGTGCGGCGGGGATCGAGCAGGCCTTCCTCGACCGCCCGGCGGAACGGCGAGCCGTGGTGGAACTTGGAGCCCTGGAACTCGTCCCAGGTGTCCGTGTGGGCATCGATATGCACCATGCCGAGGGGCCGCTCGGCGGCGATGGCGCGAAAGATCGGCAGGGTGACGGTGTGATCGCCCCCGGCGCTGATCGGCACCACGCCGGCGGCGTGCAGGGGCGCGAAGAAGGCCTGGATCTCGTCCAGCGCGGCCTCGATGTCGTAGATCCGCTCGGACGGCACGTCGCCGACGCGGCACAGCGCGTACGGATTGACCCGCGTGACGTGGTGATAGGCCCGCATCAGGCTGGAGGAATTGCGGATTTCCCGCGGGCCGTGCCGGGCGCCCGGCCGGTTCGAGGTGCCGCCGTCATAGGGCACCCCGGCAAGCGCGATATCGAGCGCCGCCGGGTCCGAGACCAGCGCCGTGCGCATGAAGGTCGCGATCTCGGCGTAGCGCGGGCGGAACATCGCGGGCTGGTCCGGGCTCTCGGTCATGGGAGGTCCTCCTGCTGTCGGCGACACTATAGCCGCCGACCGGTTGGCGGGTCGCGCGAATCGCGATATCGCTTGGCCTATGCAGGTGAACGGCGCGCATCTCGTCCCCGATCCCGACGGCGGCCTGTTCTGGCCGGCCGAAGCGATGCTCGTCGTCGCCGACCTGCATTTCGAAAAGGGCTCCGCCTTCGCCGGGCGCGGCGTGCCGCTGCCGCCCTACGACACCCGCGCGACGCTGGCCGCGCTCGCCGGCCTGGTCGAACGGCATGCGCCCGAACGCATCGTCTGCCTGGGCGACAGCTTCCACGATGCGCACGGGCCGGCCCGGCTCGGCGCGGAGGAGATCGACACGCTTCGCGGGCTGGCGGCGGGGCGGGACTGGATCTGGATCGTCGGCAATCACGACCCGGTCCTGCCCAATTGGCTGCCCGGCCGGGTCGACGCGGTGCTGGAGAGTGGCCCGCTGCGCTTCCGCCACGAGCCGACGGCGGGCGGGCGCGCGGGCGAGGTCGCCGGCCACCTGCACCCCAAGGCGGCGGTCCGGGTCCGCGGGCAGCGCCTGGTGCGGCGCTGCTTCGCCAGCGACGGCCTGCGCGCGATCCTGCCGGCGCTGGGCGCCTTCACCGGCGGCCTCGACGTTTTGGACGCCGCCTTCGCGCCTTTGTTCCCCGGCGCCTTCCAGGCCGTGCTGCTGGGGCGCGGCGCGGTGCATGCGGTCCCCTCGCACCGCCTGGTGCGGATTGCGCCGGCGGTCAGCGCGACCGCGAGAACAGGCGACGCAGCGCAGCCGTGATGCCCTGATCGAAGGTCAGGAACTTGTGGCTGGCGAAGGAGTAGAAGGCGACCAGGCCGATCGCCAAGGCATGCGCGCTCGCCTCGCCGTCGGCGAGAACCGGTGCGACGAGGGGGACGGTGGCGAAGACCTCGGCGAGCCAGGGGACCGGGCCCGCCCGCAGGCCGACGGCGATCACCACGGTCAGCAGCAGCCCGCCGAGCGAATCGGGTAGGAGGGGTCCTCTCGGCGCCCCTCCTCCCACACCACCGGGCATACGTTCTACGTACCACGGCGGTTTCCGGTCAGTTGTAACGCGAGATACCTATCGGTCATAGGGACAAGCCCCTGGCCTTCGAACCAAGCCAGGGTCATGGCTTCGGTGGCTTGATAGCTGAGGGACTTGCGCCACCAGCCCTTGCCGGAGAGAGCCAAGATCCAGGCCCGCCGCTCGGGCACCCCGAGGCTTCGCAGGAAGTCCGCTTGCGCCTTGGTGCGCTTGCATTGCTTGAGCCGGACACAGCGCAGTTTTCGACGGATCCAGCCGTCGAGACGCCGAAGCTGGCTCGCGCAACGGGCATGGCGGAAGTACGTCACCCAGCCGGCGAGGAAGCCGTTGAGTTCGCCGACCATGCGCGCGAGGCTGATGCCCCGGTTGCGCCGGGTGATCTCGCGAACCCGTTGCTTCGCCCGCCGCAGGCTTTGCGGCGCGATGCCGAGCGATCCATCCGACAACAGCCGGTGGCCGAGGAACTTGCGGTCCCCGGCCGGAGCGACGGCACTTTTCTCCTGGTTGACCCGCAGATGCAACCTGCCTTGGAGGAATTCGGCGACCGAGGCCATCACCCGCTCGCCCGCCGCTCGAGTGCGAACGTAGATGTTCACGTCGTCGGCATAACGGCAGAAGCTATGGCCCCGCGCCTCCAGCATCCGGTCCAGATCGTCCAGTAGAAGATTGGCCAGCAGCGGCGACAGCGGGCCGCCTTGCGGCGTGCCCTCATGGCGCCGGATGCAGACGCCGGTCTGCATCATCCCCGCTTGCAGAAAGCGACGGATGGTGCGCAGCAGGCGCTTGTCGCCAATCCGCCCAGCCAGTCGGGACATCAGAATGTCGTGATTGACCCGGTCGAAGAACGCCTCCAGATCCAGGTCGACCACAATCCCGCGGCCTTCGGCAACGTACTTACCCGCTTGGGCCAGAGCATCGTGAGCGCTCCGGCCCGGACGGAAGCCGAAACTCGAAGCCGAGAAACCCGGATCGAGGATCGGCTGAAGGACGTGCAGGATGGCTTGCTGAACCAGACGATCCAGCACCGTCGGGATGCCCAATTGCCGCATCCCGCCTCCCGGCTTGGGGATCGAGACCCCCTTCACCGGTTGGGGCCGATAGTCGCCTCGCGACAACGCCGCCACCAGCGCGTCCTTGTGATCGACGAGCCAGAGCCGCAGGTCTTGGATGGTCATCCCATCCACGCCCGCCGACCCCTTGTTCGCCTTCACCCGCTTGTAGGCTTGGTTCAGGTTGGCGGAACTCACCACCCGTTCCATCAGGTCTTGCGTCAAGGCTCGTTGCCGGTCCAACGCCGTGCGCACTTGTGGCACCTCGCAGGCTCCAGTTCCGGTTCCGCCGTCACCAGGGGCCTCGGGGCGCAGCGCCTTCATCAGGGCCTCGTCGAAAAGGTCCAATTGATAGCCACCGCCTTGCTGCCGCTCCATGCTCATCGAGTTGGTCCAGACTGCTCCTTGCTATTCGGATTCGGCCCTTCGGCGCCTCGCGGCCCCTACTATGGCCTCGGCTGACTTCTCCACCGCCGTCGCTCCCCGTCGCCGGGTCGCTACTCGGTTCCCCCGAGAGCGCTGGAGATCTCCCTGGGTAAAACCTTGATCTTTCCGCCGGTCGCGGCCGGATTTACCAATGCGATGTCCGAACGACTATCGGGCATCGCCATCCATTGCTGGCTTACCCCATCGCACCGGCCTGATATCCGGTTTCTGTTCGTCCGCTCCGGATTTTGCCTCCGGCTTCCTCCCCACCCCACCTCGCGGCGACGCAGTTGCCTTCAGCTAACGGTTCCGGTCGTTACGGCCCGTAGAGAACTTCCATCTCCTAGATCAACGCCATGCCAGGCACACAACGATGAAAAAAGTCCGCACCTCCCGGTGCGCCCGGCGGCCCGATTGCGAGAAGGTGAAGCGGCGGTTCAGCAGGTAGCTCACCACCATCCCGGCGAGAAAGCCGAGGGAGACGGCGACCCGGTAGGAAACCGGCCCGTCCCAGCCGGCGCCGTCGTAAAGCAGCAGGCCGACGATGAAGTTGGTCAGCGCCGCGATGCCCGAAAACAGCAGATAGCGCAGGAACTGTCCCTGGACATAGACCGCGAGCAGGCGCTGCAGCGCCCCTCGCGACGTCGCCTCGGGCGGCGGCGGTGTCATCGGGATCTAGAACGTCCGCCCGGCGACCAGCTCGTCCGCCATCGCCGCCTGGCGGAGATACTGGGCCAGCGCGTGCATGATGGATTGATGCACGTCCTCCGTGATGCCGTAATTGTCGCTCTCACAATGCAGCGCGACGTCCGCCAGTTCCGCACTCCGGCCCCCGGCGAAGCCGGCGAGCGCGATGGTCACAAGTCCGTGATCCCTGGCCCAGCGCTGGGCCCGGACGACGTTTTCGGAATCGCCGGACGAGGAAATCGTCACCAGCACGTCGCCCGGCGAGGCGAGCGCGCTCAGCTGGCGAACGAAGACGTCGTCGTAGGATTCGTCGTTGGCGAGCGCCGTCAGCAATTCGATGTTGCTCGACAGGCTGAGCACCCGCGGCTTCAAGGCGTTGTCGGTGGCGGCCCCCTTCACATGGTCGCAAACCAGATGATTGGCGATGGAGGCCGAGCCGCCGTTGCCGCAACTGAAGACCCATCGGCCGTCCTCGTAGGCCGTGCGCAACAGGGCCGCCGCCCGGGCGAGCGCCGCCGGATCGAGCGAAGCGCTGGCCCGCCGGTAGCCGTCGACATAGTCCTGAAAGAAGTCTTCGATGCCGGCATAGGGCCGATCGGGAAACGACACCTCGGCTTCACCTCCGCGCAGGCAACAGCGCACGCACTCCCAACGAGCCGCACGCAGGCGAGGCTAGCACGTTCCGGCGTCCCGAGGCAGGCATGCCGTTCGGGCGCGGCCGCAACGCCGCGCCGCGGTCGCGAAACCTAGTCTTCGACGACCAGGTTTTCGGCCGATGTCCGACCATCGCGGCCGGGGACGAGGTCGAACTGGACCTTCTGTCCCTCACGCAGGCCGGCGAGACCGGCGCGCTGTACCGCGGAAATATGCACGAAGGCATCCTTCGAGCCGTCGTCCGGCTGAATGAAGCCGAAGCCTTTCGTGGCGTTGAACCACTTGACCGTGCCGTTGGCCATCTTTCGTCCCCTTGTCGTCACACCCGGCCCGCACCCCGGCGGGTGCGGCAGGCTTACAATCCGTCCCTAGGCTTTCTCGCAGGCCCGATCGATCATAAAGGACGTTAGGGGCACATAAGGAAGCAAACGGACAACGCCAAAATTCTTGCCACACCGGCCGACACGGCGCAAGCGCCGGCAACGCGGGAACGCCGTTGCCGGCGCCACCCCGGCTCAGTGGGAGACCCGGCTCAGTGGGAGACCTGGCTCAGTGGGAGACCTGGCTCAGTGGGAGACCCGGCTCAGTGGGAGAACAGCGTCGGCGCCGTCATCGTATCCAGCACCTCCCGCGTGGCACCGCCGAGCATCACTTCGCGCAGACGGGAATGGCCCCACGCCCCCATCACGATCAGGTCCGCCGAGCACTCGGCGGCGGCCGACAGCAAGAGCTCCGGCGCATCGCCGTCGCGGGCGACCCGTTCCCGGGCTTCGGCCGCGATGCCGCGGCGCTCAAGCGCCGCGACCAGATCCTCGGCCATGCGGGCCCGGCCGGCCTCCGCGGCGATGGTCAGAACGACGACCTGTTCCGCCGCTGCCAGCAGGGGCATCGCGTCGTGCAGCGCGCGGGTCGCCTCCCGGCTGCCGTTCCAGGCGACAAGGGCGCGGGTGCCGGGTGCTGCGAACTCACCGACATAGGGCCAGACCAGTACCGGCCGGCCCGCCGACATCACGAGGTCGTCGGCCAGGCCGTCGGCGAGGTTCCCCGTGTCGGGATCGGCCTGGGCCACGACGATGAGGTCGCTGGTCCGGCCGGTCGCGGTCATCACCTCCGCATGGCCGCCCTGCACCACACGGAGCGAGCTTTCGATGCCGCGCCCCTCGACCCGTGCCTCGAAGGCGGCCCGCGCCTCCTCGGTGCGTTCGCGCGCCTCGGCGATCCAGCGGTCGAGCAGTTGCGCCCCGGCGTCGACCGCCAGATAGCCTGGCAGGGCCGGCGGGGCCTCGGGGATGACGCCCACGAGATGGGCGCCGAAGCGCGCCGCCAAGGTGATCGCCCCCTCGGTGCGCCGGGCCGTCGCCGGCGTTTCGTCCAGATGCAGCGTGATTTCCCGAACCGTCATGTCACTTGTCCTCTTGCGCCCCGCCGTCGATTGCGGCTTCTTTCACAATTGAAAATGCCGCGCGCCCACAGCCGCGGCATTGATCGATATCAATTCCCCCACCGGCTCGGGAGGTCGCGGACATGGGCAAGGCGAAACTGGCGGCGACGCTGGCCTTTCTGGCAGCGCTGGTGTCGTTCGGGACCGGAGCCGAGGCCGGAGCCGAGACCTGGACGTCCCGCGCCCTCGCGGTACCGGAAGGGATCGAGGCGCTGGTTCGAAACGGTCGCGACGTGCTGGTGCGCAGCCGGCGCCCGGGCGCCGAAGGGGCGCTGTACCACCGGGTCCACCGGGGCGCGGACGGCCTCTTCCTCGAGCCGCTGGCCAATTTCGAATTCGCCGCGCCGGAGAACCGCGAGGACATGCTGCCGGACGGCGAGGTCGGCTACGGCCGGCGGGGAATCGCCGAGGCCTGGCTCGCGGCGCCGACACGTCGCTACGGCCACGGGGTCCTGGGCGACGCCGTCGAGGCCGGTGCGATCGTCGCCATCGACGAGAACGCGGTGGAACGGCGGCTGGAACTCGAGGGCGACAAGGTGTTCGAGGATCGCCTGGCCCGCCTCGTCGACATGGACGGCGACGGCCGGGACGAGATCGTCGTCGTCCGCTCCGACATTCATTACGGCGCCGCACTCGCGGTCCTCGGCATCGTCGGGGACGAATTGCACCTGCTGGCGGAGACGGCGCCGATCGGCACCTCGCATCGCTGGCTCAATCCCGCCGGCTTCGGCGATTTCGACGGGGACGGGCGGATCGAGGTCGCCGTGGTCATCACACCACACATCGGCGGCACCCTGGAGATCTACGAATACACCCGGGCCGGCATCCGCCGCGAGGCTTCAGTGCACGGCTTTTCCAACCATGTCATGGGCAGCCGGGAACTGGCCATGTCCGTCGTGCTCGACGCCGACGGCGACGGCACCGTCGACCTCGCGCTGCCGAGCGCCAGCCGGCGGGATCTGCGCCTCGTCGCCTTTTCCGGCGGCGTCTTTCGCGACATCGCCACCCTGGCGCACGACGCGGCGATCCAGACCGCGATCCGCTCGATCGACTTCGATTCCGACGGCCGGCGCGAGCTGCTCTACGGCCTCTCCGACGGGCGGCTGATTTGGTCGGGCCCAGGCCGCGCCCCGCACACCGAGAAGTGAACGATTCCGCCCCGACGCCGAATGCCGCCGGGCTTAGTATCCGTACCCGGGGCCCGCTTTGACGGAGCGCGCGAAATCGCCTATTCACCGTTGCGGTGATCGGGCGTGGCGACATGCCGGCGGTCTCCGTTTGTCGGGGCTGAAATGGATCTGGTGGCGATGAGGGCGACTAAAGCTGAAGAGTTTTCGCCGGTAGGGGCGGAACGGCAGACCTTGGAATCGGTTGTTGTTCGCTTCGCGGGCGATTCGGGTGACGGCGTGCAGCTGACCGGCAGCCAGTTCACCCAGGCGACGGCGCTCGCCGGCAACGACCTGGCGACCTTCCCGGACTTCCCGGCGGAGATCCGGGCGCCGATCGGCACCACCTATGGCGTCTCGGCCTTCCAGATCAATTTCGGTGCCCGCAAGATCATGACGGCCGGCGACCAGCCGGACGTGCTGGTGGCGCTGAACCCGGCGGCCTTGAAGGTCAACCTCGGCGACCTGAAGCAGGGCGGCGTGGTGATCATCGATTCGGGCACGGTCACCGATCGCAACCTGCGCAAGGCGGGCTTCGAGGCCAACCCGCTGGAGGACGGCACCCTCGACGACTACATCGTCTTCCCCGTCGACGTCTCGAAGATGACGCTGGAGGCGGTGAAGCATACCGGGCTCAGCCAGAAGGACGCGCTGCGCTGCAAGAACCTGTGGACGCTGGGCCTGGTCTATTGGCTGTACGACCGCGACCGCTCGCCGACGGTGGATTGGCTGCAGGCCAAGTTCGTCAAGCGGCCGGAAATCGCCGAAGCGAACATCGCCGCCCTCAACGCCGGCCATATCTACGCGGAAGCCGCGGAACTGCCGAGCGGGCTCGGCGGATACACGGTCGAGGCGGCGGAGATCGCGCCCGGTCTCTATCGCACTGTCACCGGCGCGGAGGCGCTGGCCTGGGGCCTGGCGGCGGGAACGCAGCTCGCCGACCTGAAGATGGTCTTTGCCTCCTATCCGATCACGCCCGCCTCGAACCTGCTGCATGTGCTCGCCAACATGAAGCATTTCGACATCATGACCTTCCAGGCGGAGGACGAGATCGCCGCGGTCTGCGCCGCGATCGGCGCCTCCTATGCGGGCTCGATCGGCGTTACCTCGTCGTCCGGCCCAGGCGTCGCGCTGAAAGGCGAGGCGATCGGCCTCGCCATCAGTACGGAGCTGCCGCTCGTCATCGTCAACTCGCAGCGCGCCGGCCCCTCGACCGGCATGCCGACGAAGACGGAACAGTCGGATCTCTACCAGTCGGTCTTCGGCCGCAACGCCGATAGCCCCCTGGCGGTCATCGCGGCGCGCGCGCCCGCCGACGCCTTCGAATGCGGCATCGAGGCGATCCGCCTCGCCACCAAATACATGACCCCGGTGATCGTGCTGACCGACGGCTACATCGCCAACGCGGCGGAGCCCTGGTGCATTCCGGACATGGACGATTACGAGCCGTTCCCGGTCAGCTTCCACCAGGAGACCGAGGGCTTCCAGCCCTTCCAGCGGGTACCCGAGACCGGCGCCCGGGTCTGGGCGGTGCCGGGCACCCCGGGGCTGGAGCATCGCATCGGCGGCATCGAGAAGGATTACAACTCGGGCCACATCAGCTACGACCCGGCGAACCACGAGACCATGACGCAGACCCGGGCGGCCAAGATCCTCGGCATCGCGAACGACGTGCCCGAGCAGACCGTCGACCAGGGCGAGGCGGGCGGCAAGATCGCCGTCGTCGGCTGGGGCTCGACGTACGGGCCGATCAGCCGGGCGGTGAACAACCTGCGCCAGGACGGCGTGGACGTCAGCCATGTCCACCTGCGCTATATCTGGCCGCTGCCGCGAAACCTGGGCGAATTGCTCGGCGGTTTCGACAAGGTGATCGTGCCGGAGATGAACAGCGGCCAGCTGGTCACCGTGTTGCGCTCCGAATACCTGATCCCGGCCCAGGGCCTGAACAAGGTCACCGGCCAGCCCTTCAAGATCGCGGAGATCATGACCGCGATCCACGAGCAGAACGAGGCTTGAGATGAACGCCCCCACAGCCGTCGAGAAGCTGAAGCCCAAGGATTTCGCGACCGACCAGGAGGTACGCTGGTGCCCGGGTTGCGGCGACTACGCCATCCTGAAAGGGGTGCAGAAGACGCTGGCCGACCTCGGCTCGCGGCCGGAGAACACGGTGTTCGTCTCCGGCATCGGCTGTTCCTCGCGCTTCCCCTATTACATGGCGACCTACGGGTTCCATACCATTCACGGTCGCGCCCCGGCGGTCGCCACGGGCGTGAAGCTGGCCAACCCAGAGCTCGACGTCTGGATCGTCACCGGCGACGGCGACGGGCTGTCGATCGGCGGCAATCACCTGCTGCATGTGCTGCGCCGCAACGTCGACGTGCAGGTCCTGCTATTCAACAACGAGATCTACGGTCTGACCAAGGGGCAGTATTCGCCGACCTCGCGGATCGGCACGCGCTCGCCCTCGACGCCGCGCGGCTCGGTCGACCTGCCGCTCTCGCCATCGGTCTTCGCGCTTGGCGCCGGTGCCACATTCGTCGCCCGTTCCGTCGACACGCAGCAGAAGCACATGCCGGGCGTGCTGCAGGCCGCGCACGGGCACAAGGGTGCCTCCTTCGTCGAACTGTTCCAGAACTGCATCGTCTACAACGACGCGGTGTTCGACTATTTCACCGACCGCTCGGTCGTCGCCGACCAGCAGATCGAGGTGATCCACGGCGAGCCGCTGATCTACGGCAAGGACCGGGACAAGGGCCTTCGCCTGGCCGCCGGCGGCCTGGGGCTGGAGGCCGTGACCCTCGGCGAGGACGGCGTCACCGAAGCCGACCTCATGGTTCACGACGAGGGCAACCGCACGCTCGCCACGCTGCTGGCCGAGATGCAGGCGCCCGAAATGCCGGTGGCGATGGGCGTGCTCTATCGCACGGGCAAGGACTCCTACGAGCAATCGGTCGTGGCACAAATGGCCGAGGCCAAGGCGGCGTCGACCAAGCCCGACCTGAACGCGTTGTTGCGCTCGGGCTCGACCTGGACGGTTTGAGCCGCCGGAACATTCTTCGCCCGCGGTCCTCGCGGGCGTCATGACAGACACCTTGTTTGGGGGAGGTGCGGCATGGGGATTTCTGTTGCCATCGTCGGTTCGGGGCCGAGCGGCTTCTACACCGCCGACGCCCTGGTGAAGTCGGACGTCGACTGCGAGGTCGACATCATCGAGCGCCTGCCGGCGCCGCACGGGCTGATCCGTTATGGCGTGGCACCGGACCACCAGACCACGAAGAACGTCTCCCGCGCCTTCGACAAGACCGGCGGCGACGGTGCGGTCCGCTACTGGGGCAACGTCGAGGTCGGACGGGACATCTCCCTCGACCGGCTGCGCGAGCTTTATGACGCGGTGGTCCTGGCGGTCGGCTCGCCCTTCGACCGCAAGCTCGGCATTCCGGGCGAGGACAAGCTCGGCGTCTTCGGCTCGGCCGAGTTCGTCGGCTGGTACAACGCCCATCCCGATTTCCGCGACCTGAACCCCAATCTCGACATCACCGGCGCGGCCGTCATCGGCGTCGGCAACGTGGCGATCGACATCGCCCGCGTGCTGGTCAAGACGCGGGAGGAGATGGCGACGTCCGACATCCCGGACTATGCCCTCGACCCGATCCAGGCCGCCCCGATCACCGACGTCTACATGTTTGGCCGGCGCGGCGCGCTCGATGCCAAGTTCACCAACGTCGAGCTGCGTGAGATGGGTCATCTCACCAACTGTCATCCGGTCGTCGACCCCGCGCAGCTGCCCGACTCCGTCGACGACATGGAGAATTCACGGGACAAGCGGCTGAAGGAGCGTAACCTCGCGAGCTTGCGGGAATTCACGACGCTGGATCCGGCCGGCAAGAACAAGCGCTGTCACTTCGCCTTCCTGGCCTCGCCCCTGGAGATCCTGGGCGGCGAGCGGGTCGAAGGCCTGCTGATGGAACGCAACGAAGTGGTCGACGGCCGCGCCGTCGGCACCGGCGAAACCTTCGAGATCGAGTGCGGTATGGTCGCCGCCGCCATCGGCTATCAGGGCGAGCCGATCGAAGGCGCCCCCTTCGACGAGTGGAGCGGCACCGTGGTCAACGAAGACGGCCGGGTCGCCGACGGCCTCTATGCCGTCGGCTGGATCAAGCGCGGGCCGACGGGCGTTATCGGCACCAACAAGGTCGACGGGCGCGACGCCGCCAAGCAGATCGTCGCCGACATCACGGATGGCGGCAAGCCGGGCCGCGCCGGCCTGGAGAGCGAACTTCGCGCGGGCAGCACCCGCTGGATCGACTATGGCCAGTGGCAACGCATAAAGGCGGTGGAGGAGGAGAGCGCGCCTGCCCCCTCGCCGCGGCGCAAGCTCGCCACCGTCGACGAGATGCTGGCGGTCCTCGGCTAGAGTCGATGTCGGCGCGGGCGCGCTATCGCTTTCGCATCAACGGGCGGCAGTACGACCAGCCGATCGATCCACGAGACGCCTTGTCGGACCTGCTCGGCCCCGAATTCGACCGTGCACGCATCGAAACGGACTGCGTCGACGGCGCCTGCGGGCGCTGCGCGGTGCTGGTCAACGGGCGCCAGGTGAAGGCCTGCCAGGTGACCGCGGCGCCCGGCGACGACGCCGTCGTCACCACGGTCGAGGCCTTGACCAATCACGGTTTCCTCTCGCGCATCCAACAGGCATTCCTGCGCCGGGGCGCGGCGCCCTGCGGGCGGTGCACGCCGGCGATGCTGGTCGCGACGACGGAGCTGCTGGCCCGCCGCGCCGCGCCGAGCCGGGCGGAGCTCACCGCCAGGATCGCGGGCGTGCGCTGTCTATGCGGCGATTACGAAGCCATCCTCGAGGCCATGGCCGCCGCCGTCGAGGTGGAACCCGAAGCGGGCCTGGACCCCCGCGACGGCCCGCACGCGGACGTCGTCACCGGGCGGGCCCGTGCGATGTCGGTGCCGATCGAGATCGATCTCTCCCCCGCTGCCGGGCCGACGCCCGCCCCGCTCACCGCATGGGCAACGGCGGTGCCGCCGCCGGACGAAGGGCTGGCGCGCGGGTTCGGCTGGGGCGGCGGGACGGCCGCGCGCCTCGCCGACCTGGCGATCGACCGGGAAACCGGCGCGGTCCGCGTCGCCGCCATTCATGCCCCGCGCGGCGAGGATGATCCGGCCACGCTTCGCCGCCATACGGTTCGGGGGCTCGTCGCCCTCGATCCACACGCGCGGGCGCCGGACGTCGTGGAGGCGCCGGCCCATGTCTTCCACGACCTGTCGGGCCACCCCCGGGAGACGGCCGCCGCCGGCGCCCGGGCCTGCGCCCTGGCGGTGCTGGACGCGTTGCACGCCCTCGCGATTCCCACGCCCGGGAACCGCATGCCGGGCCCCGAAGCGATCTGGCGCACCCTCACGTAACCCGTCCTTAACCGTCGCCGTGCTTAGTTCCGCCCGGTATCCGTTTCTCCGAGGCGCCCCATGGCGACGTACAGTCTGGACCGGTTCTCCTTCCTCGTGGTCGAGGACAGTCTCTATCTCCGCTCCCTCATCAACCAGTCGCTGAACGCGCTCGGCATCGGCACGATCCGATCCGTCGATCACGGCGGCGAGGCGATCGACGTCCTGCGGCTGATGAAGAACGATCCGATGCGCGCCGGCATCATGAATGTCGACGTCATCATGTCGAATTGGCAGATGTCGCCGGTGGACGGGCTGATGCTGCTGCGCTGGGTGCGCCGGCACAAGGAATCGCCGGATCGCTTCATCCCCTTCATCATGGTCACCGGCCATGCCGATCCCCCCAGCGTGTCCCAGGCGCGCGACCTCGGCGTCACCGAGATGATCGCCAAGCCGTTCTCCGCCCAATCGATCGCCGCGCGGGTCCTGCAGGTGATCGACCGGCCGCGCCAATTCCTGCATACGGCCGACTATTTCGGCCCCGACCGCCGCCGCCGTCACGACACGCCGCGGGGCGGCGAACGCCGGATACTCGCCGAGGAAGACATCGAGGTGGTCCATGTCAACCGCGCCTGAACGTGTAACAACGGCGCCCAAGGCAAAAGTCCGGATCTACCGGCTCTCGAACCGCTTGCATCAAAAGGCGAACCAAGGCGGCGGCGGCGGCGGGCCCGGCGAATTCAGCCTGGAGGCGCTGAAGGCGGCGGAGGCCGAATTCGCCAAGATGGCGGAGGACTATCCCGACTGGGTGCAGGGCCATATCCGCAACCTCTACGACCATCACGGCCGTTCCGTCGATACGCCGGAACAGCGCCACCAGCATTTCAAGGCCCTGAACGAAATCGCCCATGATCTGAAGGGCCAGGGCGGCACCTTCGGCTATCCGCTGATCAGCTATTTCGGCGCGTCGCTGTTCGACTGCACGCGGCCGCGCGAGAACTATCTCGACGAGCATGTGGAGATCGTGAAGTCACACATCGACGCCATGAACGCCGTGGTCAAAGGCCGGGTGCGCGGTGGTGGCGGCGAGGTCGGTGAGGAGCTGAAGGCGACGCTCGCCCAGGCGATCGAGAAATACTCCAACCTCGAATAGCAGGGGCCACGGCGCCGGTGCCTGGCCGGCGCCTTGATTCTCAGGCGGCCATCGCCTCGACCCGGTCGAAATCGTCGCGCGCGTCGGGCGCGATCCGCACCGGCCGATCGCCCGCGGCCCGGGCGAGCTTCTGCTGATAGACCAGAAACTCGGGCGTCACGACGGAGGCGGCCCGGTCGTACACCGGATCGTTCGCCGCGTCGTCGAGGGACACGAACTCGAGCCCTTCGTCGATCAGGCGTTGCAGGAAGCCATCGAACACGTCGGCGAAGAACGGCACGTTGTGGCCGAGCGCGATGCCCGGAATCTCCCGCTCGAACTGGCGGCGGCAGAGCTCGACGTCGTAACGCAGCTGAGCGACGGAGAACTCCAGGAACGAGGCCTGGAGCCAGGCGATACCCTCCCGGTCGCCGGCGGCGAGGCACTTCTCGAACGCGGCGTTGTAGCGCCATTCGAAGAACCAGCTGGTGACCTCGGCCGCCCGGTACCGCTTCGCGTCCAGGTGCGCCTTCACGCGGGCGCGTTTCTCCTCCGTATCGCCCCATTGGTTGAGGGTGTAGCGGAAGTAGCGGCCGGGCGCCCGCTCGGTCCAGCGCGCGAGGTGGCGATCGGCGAGATCGATCTCCTCGATGTATCGCGCCGCCTCGACCTCGTTCAGCTTCGGGTGACCGTGCGTGTGATTGGCAACATGGTGCCCCGCCGCGCACCAGGCGTCGAGCACCCGGGCCAGCTCCGGGCGCTCCAGCAGCGACCAGGAATTGCAGAAGGCGTAGACGCCGGAAATGCCGTGGCGTTCCAAGCCGGCGATGAAGGTCTCCGCGATGCCTTCCGGCGTATACCCATCGGGATAGGGTGTGTGCGGCCACAACGGCAGGTCGTCGATGGTGAACGCCACGCGCATGTCTTCGCCCTCCCGACAATCGATTGCGCGCAGGATCGCACATCCGGCACCCGCCCGCACGGCTCCGGCATCGGGAGCCTTCGGGACCGGCCTCGTGCTACCATCGTCAGAGCGGAAATCGCGGGAGGTGGTGGCGATGGAGATCGGCGAAGGCGACGTCCTGCTGGTGGTCGACGTGCAGAACGATTTCTGCCCCGGCGGTTCCCTGGCGGTGCCCGACGGCGACGCGGTCGTGCCGGTGATCAACCGGCTGATGACGCGTTTCGACGACGTGGTCCTGACCCAGGACTGGCACCCGCCGGGGCACAGTTCCTTCGCCTCCTCCCACCCGGGCAAGGCGCCGCTGGCGTTGATCGAGGCCGACTACGGCCCGCAGGTTCTCTGGCCCGACCATTGCGTGCAGGGCACCGACGGGGCGGCGTTCCATGGGGACCTGGACGTCGCTCGCGCACAGTTGGTCGTGCGCAAGGGCTTTCGCGCGCACATCGATTCCTATTCCGCCTTCAAGGAGAACGACCAGAAGACCAGCACCGGGCTCGCCGGCTGCTTGCGCGAGCGCGGCGCGCGCCGGGTCTTCGCCTGCGGCCTGGCGACCGACTTCTGCGTCAAGTGGAGCGCGCTCGACGCCCGGGCCGCCGGCTTCGAGGTCGTGCTGATCGAGGCGGCGAGCCGCGGCATCGACCTCGACGGCTCGCTCGCCGCCGCGCGGGCGGAACTGGCGGCGGCGGGCGTGGCCCTGATCGACGACCTCCCCGCATGACCATCCTGATCGCCGGTGGTGGGATCGGCGGCCTGACCCTGGCCCTGGCGCTGCACGCCCGCCGCATCCCCTGCCGGGTGTTCGAGGCGGCGGCGGAGATCCGGCCCTTGGGCGTCGGCATCAACCTGCTGCCCCACGCCATGCGCGAGCTCGCCGCCCTCGGCCTGGAGCCCGCGATCCGCGCCCGCGCCATCGAGACCCGCGAGGTCGCCTTCTACAACCGTTTCGGCCAGTTCATCTTCTCCGAGCCGCGCGGCCGCTTCGCCGGCTACGACTGGCCGCAATACTCGATCCACCGCGGCCACCTGCACGAAATCCTCTGGGAGATCGCCCGCGAGCGCCTCGGGCCTGAAAACATCATCTCCGGCCACCGCCTGGTCGCCAGCCGGGAGGAGGGCGACGCGGTGGTCGCCGGCTTCGTCGACGGCGACACGGGCGCACCGCTCGGCGAGGTCCGGGGCTCCGCGCTCGTCGGCGCCGACGGCATCCGCTCGGCCTTGCGCGCCGAACTCCACCCCGGGCACGATCCGTTGATCTATTCCGGCATCACCATGTGGCGCGGCGTCACCCGCTGGCCGGCCTATCTCACCGGCGCCTCGATGATCTACGCCGGCTGGCTGGAGACCGGCAAGGTCATCGTCTATCCGGTGCAGGACGATATCGACGACGAGGGCCGCCAGCTGTTGAATTGGCTATGCGAGTTCTACGTGCCGCCGCGCGATCCCTCCGGCGACTGGAGCCGGCCCGGCCGGTTGGAGGATTTTCTCTGGGCCTGCCGGGAGATGCGCTTCGACTGGCTGGACATTCCCGCGATGGTCGCCGCCGCCGACGATATCTACGAATACCCCATGGTCGACAAGGACCCGTTGCCCCGCTGGAGTTTCGGGCGCCGCACCCTGCTCGGCGACGCGGCGCATCCGATGTATCCGCGCGGCTCCAACGGCGCCGGCCAGGCGATCCTCGACGTCGCCGCCCTCGCCGGACAGCTGGCGGGCACGGCTGATCCCGCCGCCGCCTTCCGCGCCTACGAAGCCGACCGCCTGACGGCGACGGCGGAGGTCGTCCGCGCCAATCGCGCCAACCCGCCCGACGCCATCCTGCGCGAGGTCTTCCAACGCACCGGTGATGCGCCCTTCGACGACATCGACGCGGTCATCCCCCGCGCCGAGCTGGTCGCGCTCTCGGAAAGCTACAAAACCATCGCCGGCTTCGACCGCGCCAGCCTCTCCGGGAATCGGGTCTGACCGGAAGTCGCCTCGGCTGGCCGGCGCCCACACGTCGTCATCGCAAAGCGCGAAGCGCCGTGGCGATCCAGGGGTCAACACGCGGAAAGGGGTCAGGACTTGAATGTTGAATTTTCCCTTCCTCCCACGCCCAGATGATTCTGGGGCACAAGAGAAATACGGACCTGCCACACCCTTGCCCGCATGAATTCAACATTCAAGTCCTGACCCCTTTCGTCTGTGACCCCTTTCGTCTGCTGGGCTCGTTGATCACATGCCGGCATCGATCTCATGGCGGAGCGTCGCCTTGGTTCTCGCGGTCGTCAAGGACGCGCCGAAGGCGCGCCAGCGGAGCTGGTCGGAGATCCTTGACGACCGCGAGAACCAAGGCACCATGGCCATCATGAGATCAAGGGCGAAAACCGATGCACGCCCCACCCAAATACCGAAAAGGGGTCAGGACTTGAATGTTGAATTTTCTCATCTTCCCCCGCCGGGATGATCTTCGGAGTGGAAGAGAAGTACAGATCTGCCACACCCTTGCCCGCATGAATTCAACATTCAAGTCCTGACCCTTATACCACTGACCCTTATACCAAGCACGCGCCCGCGAGGTCGCGTCCCGTCTCAGCCGAACCCATACAACCGCATGGCGTTCGCGCAGACCATCTTGTGCTTCACCGCGGCCGGCAGGTGGCCGAGTTCGGCTTCGATGAAGTCTTGCGAATCCGGCCAGACGCCGTCGGGATGGGGGAAGTCGGAGCCCCACATGACGTTGTCCTCGCCCAGCAGGTCCAGCAGCCGGGTGCCGACCTTGTCGCTCTGATAGGTGGCGAAGCACTGGCGGTGCCAGTAGTCCGACGGCTTCATGGTCAGGGTCAGGTCCTTGAACTGGTCTTCCCACTCGAGGTCCATATGGTCGAGGACGTAGGGGATCCAGCCGATGCCGGCCTCGCCGATGACCACCTTGAGGTCGGGCCAGCGCTCCAGCAGGCCGCCGAAGATGACCTCCATCAAGATGCGCGACATGGCCATTTGGAAACCGGTGATCTGCACCGCGAAGGACTGGCGTTCCTGCAGCGGCGCAAAGCCGGTGGTGTCGGGTTTCGGCGTGCCGATGGTGTGGAAGTGCACCGGCAGGTTCGCCGCCGCCGCCGCTTCCCACAGCGGATACCACTCTGGATGGAAGAGCGGGCGCATGTCGTGACTGTTGGAGACCTCGACCCCCTTCAACACGCCGCGCCGGGCGACCCGCTCGACCTCCGCCACGGCGGCGGCCACGTCGTGGTTCGGCAGGGAGGCGAGACCGGCGAAGCGGTCCGGGCGGGCGGAACAGAAGCCGGCCAGCCCCTCGTTGTAGATCCGCGTCATCTCGATCGCCGCGTCGCCGTCGCCGAGCCGCATGCACGCGCCGAGGATGCCGTAAAGCACCTCGCCCTGGATGCCGTCGAGGTCCTGGTCCTTGACCCGCAGGTCTGGCTCGGTCAGCCGGCGGATGCCCTTCTTGCCGTCCGCGTAGAGGCCCTGTTCCGCCATCCGGTCGCTGCGCTGGATGACGCCCGGCACATATTCCCGCCCGGCCGAGCCCATGGCGTTCGCCAGGCCGAACTCGGCGCCGTTGCGCGCCACCCACTTCGGCCCCTTCTCGCCCTCGACCACATGCGGCATGCGCTCGCGCAGCGCGGCCGAAGCGTTCTCGACGAACAATTCTGGCGGCAGCCAGATCAGGTCGATGTGGCAATCGGCTGAAATCACCTTGTAGTCCATGGTCCGTCCTCCCTCGCCCGGGTGTCCTCGTCGGCAATCCTAGAAAGGACCGCCCGCGCGAGCAAACCGGGGTTTTGACAGCGCGGCGCAAAGCCGCTGTACTCGGCACAATCGAGTGCAAGCGTTACGACGGGAGGGAGCGACATGAGCGGACTGGTATTGACGAGCGAGAGCTTCGACGACGGCGATTATCTCGCCAACGATCACGCGTTGTCGGAGGCCTACGGCTTCGGCTGTGCCGGCGGCAACCTCTCGCCGCAGCTGTCGTGGAGCGGCGCGCCCGAGGGCACGCAGAGTTATGCCATCAGCTGCTTCGATCCCGACGCGCCGACGGGCAGCGGGTTCTGGCACTGGATGGTGGTGAACATTCCCGCCGCGACCACATCGCTGTCGCTCGGCGGCGGCGACATGCCGGCGGGGGCGCTGGAGGTGCGCACGGACTTCGGCGCGCCCGGCTACGGCGGCCCCTGCCCGCCGGAGGGCGACCATCCGCACCGCTATGTCTTCAAGCTGCACGCCGTCGGCATCGCGGCGCTGCCGTTCGAGCCGCCGTCCTGCGCGGTCGCGGGCTTTCTGCTGCACTTCAATTCCCTGGCCACGGCCAGCCTGATGGGCCTCTACAAGCGCTGAGGCGGAAAGGTCACGCCGCCGCGCGCCCGGCACGCGCGTCTACACGTAGCCGCCGTCGTGGTGTATCCTTCGCGGACGATTCATCCGGGGCGGGATAGGGCTTTCCAATGGCGGACGGAACCGTGAACGGCGAGGCGCTGGGACGCGTCGTATCGCTGAACGGCAGCCGCGTGATCGGCATGTTGACACCGGGCGAGGCGGCGGACGCGGAGAATGCGCCGCATCTCCAGATCGGTTCGCTGATCAAGCTCAGGATCAACGGCACGCAGGTTTTCGGCATCATCAACGGGATGAGCGTACCGATCCCCTCAGCCGTGCCGGAAGAGCAAATGAAGGTGGTCGAGCTGGAGTTGATCGGCGAGGCGGGCGTGCCCGCGAACGGCGAGGCGGTCAGCTTCCGCCGGGGCGTCAGCCACACCCCCTCCCTCGACGACGTCTTTTTCGCTGCCGACGCCGACGACGCGCGGATGATCTATACCCGTTCCGACGCGAGCGCGATCGAAGTCGGCCAACTGCACCATGAAAGCGCCGTCCCCGTACACGTCTCCGTCGACGCGCTGCTCGGCCGGCACTTCGCCATTCTCGGCAGCACCGGCACGGGCAAGTCCTGCGCCGTCTCGATGATCCTGCACGGCATCCTGGAAAAGCATCCCCACGCCCATATGGTGCTGCTGGATCCGCACGGTGAATACGCCCACGCCTTCAAGGATCAGGCCGAATGCATCGAACCCGGCGACCTGCAGATCCCCTATTGGCTGTTCAGTTTCGAGGAACTGGTCGAGATCGTCTTCGGCAACGAGGCCAAGGACCTGGTGAACGAGGTCGCGATCCTGCGGGAGTTCATACAGCAGGCCAAGACCGCCTTCGTCGCCGATACGGACGACACGCTGTCGGTCACCGTCGACACGCCCGTGCCCTACAAGATGGGCGACCTCAACCGGTTGATCGAGGATACGCTCGGCCGATTGGATTCGCGCGGCGACATCGTCCCCTATCAGCGGATCAAGAACCGTCTCGCCGCGCTGCAGTCCGATCGCCGCTACGCCTTCATGTTCCCCAGCAGCGTGCTGGTGCGCGACAACATGGTCGCCTTCCTCGGCCGCATCTTCCGCATTCCGGTGAACGGCAAGCCGATCTCCATCCTCAACCTCTCCGGCGTGCCCTCGGAAATCCTCAACGTCGTCGTCTCCGTGCTCTGCCGCATGACCTTCGACCTGGCGATGTGGAGTGACCAGGACACGCCCATCCTGCTGGTCTGCGAAGAGGCGCATCGCTACACCTCCAACAGTACCGAGGAAGGCTTCGAGCCGACCCGCCGCGCCCTGTCGCGGATCGCCAAGGAGGGGCGGAAATACGGCGTCTCCCTCGGCATCATCAGCCAGCGCCCCTCCGAGTTGGCGGAGAGCGTGCTGTCGCAATGCAACACGATCTTCGCCTTGCGCATGACCAACCAGGACGACCAGGATTTCGTCCGTGCCTCGATGTCGGACGCCAGCGGCGGCCTGCTCGACACCCTGCCGGCGCTGGCCAACGCCGAGGCGATCGTCGTCGGCGAGGCGATCAGCGTGCCGATGCGCATGCGGGTGAAGTCGCTGCCCGACGCGCAACGCCCGAAGAGTGCGACGGCCGATTTCGCCGGCAGCTGGTCGTCGGAGGACGGTGGCGAGGGTAAGCTGCAGACCATCGTCGAGCGCTGGCGCCACCAGCGGCGCTGACGCGGCCGGAGGTCGGGCCGTGCTGGAACATCCCCGTGACCGATGGACCCTGTTGGATGCGCTCGCGGCGCAGGCGGAACGCTACGGCGAACGGGTGTTCTGTACCTTCGAGGACGACCGGAGCCTGAGCTTCGCCGAGCTGGCGCGGGAGAGCGACGGCTTCGCCACGGCGCTCGCCGATATCGGGATCGCGGCGGGCGACCGGGTCATGGCCTTCGCCTTCAACTCCCGCGCCTTTCTGGTGGCCTATTTCGGCACGATGAAGCGCGGCGCCATCTATGTGCCGGTGAATACGGAGCTGAAGGGCGCCTTCCTGGAACATCAGCTTCGCAGCACGACGCCCCGGGCCCTGATCGTCGACGCGGAACTGCGCGGCGCCTTCGACACGGTCCGCGACGGCGAGGCATTGGCCGCGATCCGGCACACCATCGCCATCTCGCCCGGGACCGCGGCCCTTCCGGGAACCCAGCTACACAATGTCGAGGCCCTGGCGGCGACGGCACCGCGCGCCGACGCGCAACTGGAGGCCCGGCCGCACGACATCGCCATGATCATGTTCACCTCGGGCACCACGGGGCCGTCCAAGGGCGTGATGATGCCACAAGCGCACTGCCGCCACTTCGGCTACAGCGCGGGCCGTTCGCAGGAGATGACCGACACGGACGTCATGTACATCTGCATGCCGTTCTTTCATGCCATGGGCCTGCTGCTGCAGTTCGGGTCCTGCCTGCTCGCCGGTTCCCGGGCGCATGTCGTGCGTCGCTTCTCGGCGACGCGCTGGCTCGACGACGTGCGGAGCTGCGGGGCGACGCTGACCTACGGCCTCGGCGTCATCCCGGAGTTCATTTTCCGCCAGCCCGTGCGGGCGGAGGACGGCGACAACGCGCTGCGGCAGATGATCGCCGTGCCGATCGGTGATTCCTGGGGGCATGCCTTTGAGGCGCGCTTCGGCCTGAAACTAAAGCAGGCCTACGGCATGACGGAATGCAATATTCCGGTCTACGCCGACGTGAACGAGCCGCTGATCGCCGGCTGCGCCGGCCGTCTGGACGAAGACTTCTTCGAACTTCGCGTGGTCGACGCGGAGACCGACCAGCCCGTGGCGACGGGGGAGATCGGCGAGGTCGTCGTCCGCCCGAAGGAGGCCTCCTGCTTCATGGCCGGCTATTGGGGCATGCCGGAGCGCACGGTCGAGGCCTGGCGCAACCTCTGGTTCCACACCGGGGACGCCGGCGAGCTCGATGCCGAGGGCCGGCTGCACTTCGTCGACCGGATCAAGGATTGCATCCGCCGGCGGGGCGAGAACATCTCCGCCTACGAGGTCGAGCAGGTCTTGAACGAGCATCCGGGCGTAGCGGAAAGCTGCGTCATCGGCGTGCGCACGGCCGAAGGCGGCGGCGAAGAAGAAGTACTGGCTCACATCGTGCCGGCGGGCGACATGCCGGACCCAGTCTCGGTGCTGGACTTCTGCGCTGTTCGCATGCCGCGCTATGCGGTGCCCCGCTTCCTGGCACCGGCCCGCGAGCTCGACAAAACGCCGAGCGGCAAGCTGCGCAAGCAGGAGCTGCGCGACGCCGGCATCGGCCGCGACGCCTGGGACCGCGAGGCCGAGGGCTATGAACTCGCCCGCTGAATTCGTCAGTTCAGTTTCAGGTCGATCGTCGGCAGCCGTTTGTTCAGCCGCTTGAGGACTTCGGCCGAGATGTCGAAACGGTCGTCGAACACCAGGACGGCGCTGCGCGGCAGGCTCATTTCGATGCCGCGTTCCTTCATCACCTCGGCGACGGCGTAACCGAGTTCGCGGCGCAGGTTGCCCATCGCCGTATTGAACGCCTCGTTCAGCACCCGGCGGCGCTCCTCCGTCTGTCGGATCACCGTTTCGAAGCGCTTTTCGAGCTTTTTCTTCTTCTGCTGGAAGGCCTGCGGCGCCAGGATCTTCTGCTGCTTGCGCAGCTCTTCGCGCTGGGTTTTCAGACCCTTCTTGTGTTGATCCAACTCGCGCTCATAGATCGCCCGCTTCGCGTCGATCGACTTCTTGGCCTTCTTCGAGGCGGCGGCGCTGGAGAGGATTTTCTTGATGTCGACCACGGCGACGATCGGCGGCTTGCCGACCGCGACCGCCGGTTTGGCGGGCGTCGTCTGCGCCTGGGCCGCCAGCGGCCCGGCGAGCAGAGCTAACACGACGGCGATCAGCAAAGGTGCTGGACGTGAGGCCATAGGGCACGCATCCCCTGTTCGGATGTCTTGGAACGATTCACCGCCAACCTAACAGAGTCGGCCGGGACCGCCAATGCTTCGCATGCCCGTTCAGGCCGCCCTCTCGCCGCCGCCCGCAAGCCGCTCGAGCGGCACCAGGACCCGGCCTTCCATCAAGCGGCGGGCGGTGCGCGAGACGATGACGGCCAGGGCCCGGGGCACCGCCTCGCCGTCCACCTCGGCGCCAAGCTCGAGGACGCCGGAGGGCTGCGCGATGCGGACCCGCTCGCCGCTGCCGACGCTCGCCTCGGCGACGACGGTGCCGGGAATGCGCGAAGCGACGGAGAGGCACATCGCGCCGGTGAGCGGCAAGGCCCGGTGCGGTCGTCCCATGGAGATCACCCGCGCCGTGAAGTCCATGGCATCGGCGGCCAGGCGCTCTCCGGCGAGCGTCAATGCCACGGCCGGCGGGGCGACCAGGCCGATCTTTGGCACGCTGGCGGCCCCTTCGGGCAAGCCCATGGCGCGGCCGGCGGCGCGGCGCACCGCTTCCAGGCGGGCGAGAACCGCTTCGTCGGCCTCGATCTCCTCCGGTGCTTCCGTGCCGGCGAGGCCGATGTCGCCCGCCCGCACGAAACAGCCCGCGGTGGTCGCATCGACCATGGAGACGTCGATGGGGCCGACCCCGTCGACCTCGAGGCGGTCCGTCGCGTTGCCGGTCGGCAGCAGCCGGCCGGTCGCGGCACCGCCCGGATCGAGGAAGGAGAGGCGGATCTCCGCGCCCGTGCCGGCGACGCCCGGCAGGGCGAAATCGCCGCTCACCGCCGCCCGCCCGTCGGCGACGTGGAAGCGGCTCTCGATGATCTTGTCGGAGTTGGTGTTGTGCAGGCGCAGCATGACCTCGCCGTCGTCCACCGAGACCAGGCCCTCGTCGATGGCGAAGGGGCCGATCGCCGAGGTGAGGTTGCCGCAGTTGCTCGCCCGCTCGACCCGCGCCTGGCCGACGGCGACCTGGGAGAAGGTGTATTCGACGTCGGCATCCTCGCGCGGGGAGGCACGCACCGCCATCACCTTCGACAGCGACGAGATCCCGCCGCCGAGACCGTCGAGCTGCCGGCCGTTCGGGTCAGGACTGCCGATCGCGGCGCAGAAGACGGCGTCCCGTGCCGCCGGTTCGGCCGGCAAATCCGCCTCGTGGAAGAACAGCCCTTTTGAGGTTCCCCCCCGCATGAAGATCGCCGGCAGGCTGGTCTGCTGCGCCATGTCGTCCGTCCCTACTCTCGCGTCCGGCAGCGTCAATCGCTGTCCGGGGTGACCGTCGGCGTGCCGATCGAGGCGTCGAAGTGCTGATAGTCCGCATAGCCGATCAGCTCGTAAAGGCGCGAGCGGGGCTGCATCGCGTTCAGCAGATGCGCCTGGGTGCCGCGTTCGCGGATCGAGCGCAGCCCCTCCTCCACCGCGCCCATCGCCAGGCGCTGGGCGGTCACGGGATAAAGCACGATGTCGTAGCCGCAGTCTTGCAGGACCGAGGCCTCCAGCAGTTCCGACTTGCCGAACTCGGTCATGTTGGCCATCAGCATCGGGCCCGGGACCTGGGCCCGGTAGCCGGCGAACTCGTCCCGGTCGGCCATCGCCTCGGGGAAGACCATGTCGGCGCCGGCCTCGTGGTAGGCCCGCCCGCGGGCCAGCGCCGAGTCCATGCCCTCGACGGCGCGGGAATCCGTGCGCGCGATGATCAGGAAGTTGGGGTCGCGCCTGGCCGCGACGGCGGCGCGGATCTTGGTCACCATCTCGTCGAGCGGGACGATGCCCTTGTCGTCCAGGTGGCCGCAGCGCTTCGGGTTGACCTGGTCCTCGATATGACAGCCCGCGAGGCCGCGGAGTTCGAGCTCCATGATGGTGCGGGCGACGTTGATCGCCTCGCCGAAACCGGTATCGATGTCGATGATCGTGGGCAGCGCGGTGACGCGGGCGATCTGCCCGCCCCGCTCCGCGGCCTCCGTCTGGGTGATGAGGCCGACGTCGGGAAAGCCGAGCTCCGTCGACAGTGTCGAGGAGCCGACATAGACCCCGTCGAAGCCGGCCTGTTCCACCGCCATGGAGACCAGCGGCGAATAGGCGCCGGCGACGCGCAGGATGTCGGGCCCGGCGAGGCCCTCGCGCAGGCGGGCCCGCTTGGTGGCCGCGTCGATATCACTCAGCAGCATCGCGCGCGGCCTCCCCCGTGACGTCCGAACCCGTATAGAGGTCGGGGAAGCGATGCTTCACCATGAAGCTGTCGCCCCGGTAGGCATGGCAGGTGCCGACGGCCTTGCGGTTCGGATCCTCGCCGCCTTCGTCGCGGGCGCGGATCTCCTCCTCGCTCCACAGCACCTGCAGCGCCGTGGTCGCCATCTGCGCCAGCATCTCCTTCATATGGGTGCAGCCCTCGGAGCCGCCGAGGCGTTCGGCCACCGCCTTGTTCCAGCCGCGCCCGATGCGCAGGCCAACCAGGCGGCGATAGCGGGGCGTGACCAGATGACAGACCTGGTAGGCGCCGGTCGGCATGGCGCCTTCCATCTCGCGCACGACGCGGTCGTTGTCGATGGTCATGCGCAGCCAGATGTCATGGATCGGCTCACCGTCCTGGCGGTCGCGCTCGGGCATCGGATAGAACCCGGGCCGCTTGTCGATCAGCTGCGCCTCGATATCCCACAGCCCGTCGTCGCGCTGATAGCCGTTGATGTCGATGGTCCGGGTATGCGCCAGTTTGCGCGGCCGGGGGGAAGAAAGTGCGAGGGACAAGAAGCGTCCTCCCTGTTGAACGAGATTGCGCGCCGAAACCTAGAGCATGCTCCGACCCTATGGAAGCGCTGGACCGGGGAGATTTTGTGTCGTGGCGGCTATGGCATCGCGCGGGCGATGCGGGGTATCGGTGAGCGATGCCATAGCCGCCACGGCGCAAAAGAACCCGGCCTTCGGTGGTCCTGCCTAGCCACTCGGGGGCGTCGCGCTGCTTGCCCAATGGCACCACATCGCGCGGCGCAGCGCTCCTGCCCGAGTGGCTAGGCAGGACCATCCAGCGTTTCCATAGGGTTGGAGCATGCTCTCGTGTCCACGACGCGCCACGTCCAGCCGGGAAGGAGCCGGGGTGGCGCGCGCCGCCGGATAGCGACGGTGCGCGCCACCCCGAGGAGGTGGTACGGAGCGTGTCGCCTCAGTTGGCCTGGCGGCGCAGGAAGGACGGGATCTCGAGCAGATCGTCCTCCTCACGCTGGGCAAGGCCGTCGAGGTCGTCACGCGGCGCCAGGCTCGGCGCCGGTTCCGGGTTTTCGAAGACAGCCGTCGGAGTCGGCGCCGGGGCAGGCGCAGGCGCCTCCGCCGGGGCCTGCTCGGCCATCGTCGGCTCCGAACGTTGGCCGAATACCGGCTTGCGTTCGGCCGTCTCCGCCGGCGCATCCGCCCGGCCGCCGCCGGTCATGCGACGGAACAGGCTCATGCCGCGGCTCGCCCGCTTGGGCTCGGCCTGGGGGGCGGCTTCGCTTTCCGGGGCGCTCTCGGCCTCGGGCGCGGGCCGCGTCGGCCGCAGGCTCGGCGTCACCGGGCGCGGCGCGATGAAGGGGGCGTCCTCGACGGGCGCCTCCTCGACCACCTGGCGCGGCATCGCCTCCGGCTCGGGCGCCAGCGGCTTGGGCTGCGGGATCGCCTGGGCGACCGCGCCGCCGCCGGCACTGGCGAACAGCGGGGCCTGCTCCGCTTCGAACGCCGGCTCGGCGCTCGCCGCGGGCGGCGGCGGGGCCGGTTGCGCCACCGGGGCGGCGGGCAGGGAGGCCGCGGGCAGCGGGGTCGGCTCGGCCGTCACCGCCTGCGTCGGCATCGCCAAAGGTGCCTCGGCTTCCGGCGCCGGCGCCGCCTCGGGCGTCGGCTTGGAGACGACGCTCAGCTGCGGCGTGCGCACCGGGGCCCGCTCGACCGCATGTTCGGCATCGATACCGGTGGCAACGACGCTCACCCGCATGCGCCCGTTCAGGCTGTCGTCGAGGGCCGAGCCGACGATGATGTTGGCTTCCGGATCGACTTCCTTGCGGATCTGGTTCGCCGCCTCGTCGACCTCGAAGAGGGTGAGGTCGAGCCCGCCGGTGATGTTGATCAACAGGCCGCGCGCACCGCTCATCGAGACTTCGTCGAGCAGCGGGTTGGAAATCGCGGCGGCCGCCGCCTCGATCGCCCGGGTTTCGCCCTCGGCCTCGCCCGTGCCCATCATCGCCTTGCCCATCTCGCTCATCACCGTCTTCACGTCGGCGAAGTCGAGGTTGATCAGGCCCGGCATGACCATCAGGTCGGTGATGCCGCGCACGCCCGAGTTCAGCACCTGGTCCGCCATCGAGAAGGCATCCGCGAAGGTGGTCTTCTCGTTGGCGACGCGGAACAGGTTCTGGTTGGGAATGACGATCAGCGTGTCGACATAGCTCTGCAGCTCCTCGATACCCTGTTCCGCCAGCTTCATGCGGTGCGAGCCTTCGAAATGGAACGGCTTGGTGACCACGCCGACGGTCAGGATGCCGGCGTCGCGACAGGCTTCCGCGATCACCGGCGCGCCGCCGGTGCCCGTGCCGCCGCCCATGCCGGCGGTGATGAAGACCATGTGCGCGGCGGTCAGGTGGTCCATGATCTGCTGGATCGCCTCCTCCGCCGAGGCCCGGCCGACCTCAGGCTTCGCGCCGCAGCCGAGGCCCTGGGTGATCGAACTGCCGAGCTGGATGCGTCGGTCCGAGACGCTCGACGACAGGGCCTGGGCGTCGGTGTTCGCGACGACGAATTCGACCCCCTCGAGTCCCGTCTGAATCATGTTGTTGACGGCGTTGCCGCCGGCGCCGCCGATGCCGATCACGACGATCTTCGGCTGTAGTTCGGTCACCGTCGGTGCCGAAAGATTGAGTCCCATATCCACCTCCTCGGGTTTGACTCGGTCTTGCTCCGTACCTTTTCGTCCATTACGCGTTCCACCCCTCAGGCTTCCGGGCCGCTGTCTCGCGGACCTCAGAAGTATTCCTTGAACCAGCGCCCGATGCGCCGCAGCCCGCCTTGCGCGGCGGCGTTCGCCTGTGCCGCGACACGTGCCTCGTCGGGCCGTTGAATGACATGGGCCAGCAGCCCCGCGCAGGTCGCGAAGGCCGGCCCGTCCGTCGCCTCGGCCAGGCCGTGCAGGCGCAGGGGCCGGCCGATGCGAACCTGTTTGTCGAGAATGCGCGCTGCCAGCTCCCGCACACCGGTCAGCTGCGAGGCGCCGCCGGTCAGTACCAGCCGGCGCCCGGCGTGGCCGGCCATGCCGCTCGCCTCGAGCCGCTCGCGCACCAGCTCCAGCGTCTCCTCGACGCGGGGCTGGATGATGCCGATCAGGATCGAACGCGGGACCTGCTGGATGGCGTCGGCGCCGGCCTCGCCGACCTGCGGCACACTCACCATCTCGCGCTCGTCCGCCGGCGAGGGGATGGCGCTGCCATAAAGCGTCTTCATCCGCTCGGCATGCTGTGCCGTCGTCGAGAGGCCGCGGGCGAGATCGTTGGTGACGTGGCGCCCGCCGACCGGGATCACGTCGGCGAAGATCAGGGCGCCCTCGTAGAACACCGAAACGCTGGTGGCCCCACCGCCCATGTCGACGACAGTGACGCCGAGATCCATCTCGTCCTCGACCAGGCTGGCGAGACCGGAGGCGTAGCCCGAGGCGACGAAGCCGTCGACCTCGAGGTGACAGCGCTCGATCACCGTCTTCAGGTTGCGCACCGGACCGTTCGCGGCGGCCAGCACATGCATCGTGACGCCGAGCCGCTCGCCGTACATGCCAAGCGGGTCGCGGACGCCGCGGTTGCCGTCGATCGCGTGCCCGATCGGCAGAGCGTGCAACAGATGGGCGTCGCCCACGTCGATCCGGCCGCGCGCCTGGTTCATCACCCGGCGCATGTCCCCCTCGCCGACCTGATGGCCGGAGACCGGAACATCGGCGGTGATTGCCCGGCTGATCATCCGCCCGCAGGTGACATTGGCGACGACGCCGCGCGCCGGCTCGCCCGCCATCCGTTCCGCGGCATCGACGGCGCCCCGGATCGAGGTCTCCAGCGCCTCCAGATCCGCCACCGCACCCGAACGCATGCCGAGCGAGACCTGATGGCCGATCCCGACGACGCGCGCGCCCCCGCCGCCGTCAGGCCGCGCGATGAAGCAGCAGACCTTGCTGCAGCCGATATCCAGCGCCGCCACCAATCCGTTACGCGCACCCATCACTCTGTCGTACCCCCGTACCCTCTCGCCAAGACCGCCCCCGCCGTCCCTACGTATCCTTGCCCGGCCGCCGCCGTTCCTCCGCCGCCTCGGGTGAGAGGCGGACGTAGAGCCGGTCCGGCAGTCGCAAATCGATGACCTTGATGTCCCGGTCGAGCACCTGGTGCTCGGCCGACAGTCGTGCCAGGCGGGTCCAGCTCGCCGCCGGATCCTTCTCCGGCAGGCGTGCCTCCACGCCGTTCTTGAAGCGCACGGACCAGCGCCGCCCGCCGACCCGCATTACCGCCGCCACCCGGCGGTCGAGGGTCGGTTGCAGCGCCAGCATGCCGATGATTTCCGCCGCCCGTACCGCGGCGCCCTCGCCGACGACCTGCGGCAGGTCGCGGAAGCGGCCGAGGCGCTCATCCGTGATGACGTCGCCAAAGCGGTCGATCAGCGCCATGCGGCCCTTCTTCTGCCAAAGCGCCAGCGGCTCGCGTTCCTCGATATGCACCAGGATGGTGTCGGGCAGGCGGCGTGAAACCCGGGCGCTTCGCACCCAGCTCAGCGCCAAGACGCGGTCCCGCGCCGCTTCGGCGTCGAAGGCAAGGATAGAATCGCCGCGTTCCACCGCCAGGGCCGCCAGGATCGCGTCCCGTTCCTCGTTGACCCGGCCGACCGCGACGACCTCGTCGACGGCGAACCCGGCATCGCGCACGGCTTCGTCCACCATCGCGAACACACGGTCGCGACCCTCGGCGATCAGGCCCGATTGCCAGAGCCAGGCACCACCGCCGACGAGCCCGATCACCAGGCTCATGACACCGATGACGGCGATGAGGCGGCGACGCTGCCAGCGCACCAGCAGCGGCCGGCCGGCCGACTTGCCGCCGGTCGCCCGGGTCTTCGCCTTGCGCTTGGGCTTGTGTCGCGGATCTAGCGCGGGCATCCGGCGTCCTCCACCATCCAACTGACCAGTTCCTGAAAATCCATGCCCTCGTGCCCGGCCATCTCCGGCACCAGGCTCAAGGGCGTCATTCCCGGTTGCGTGTTGACCTCCAGGATGAACAGCCCGTCCACCCCGCCCGCGGCCGGATCGAAACGGAAGTCGGCCCGGCTGACGCCCCGGCAATCGAGCGCCCGGTGCGCCCGGAGCGCGTGCCCCATCGCCGCCTCGTAGACCTCGCCATCGAGGCGCGCCGGCATGTGATGGCGCGCCTTGCCGTCGGTGTACTTGGCTTCGTAATCGTAGAAGCCGTTCAACGGTTCGATCTCGATGACGCCCAGCGCCCGGTCACCCATCACGGCGACGGAGAGTTCGAGGCCGTCGACGAAGCGTTCGAACATCACCTCCCGGCCATGCGTCCAGCCGGCGAGGACGTCGCGGTTGTCACCGGCCCTAACGATATGGACGCCGACGGTGGAGCCTTCGTCGACCGGCTTGATGACATAGGGCAACGGCAACGGCGATGCCCCCTGCGCCGCGTCCGCGTCCAGCACGACGCTTTCCACGATCGGAATGCCGGCCTCGGCGAAGATCCCCTTCGCCGTCGGCTTGTGCATGGCGTTGGCCGAGGCGCGGACGCCCGAATGGGTATAGGGCAGGTCCATGATCTCCAGCAGGCCCTGGACGCGGCCGTCCTCGCCCCACGGACCGTGCAGGCCGTTGAACACCACATCGGGATCGAGGGCCCGCAGCACCTCGGCGATATCACGGCCGACGTCGACCTCGCTCACCCGGTAGCCGCCGTCACGCAAGGCATTCGCGCAGGCGGCGCCGGTCACCAGGCTGACCTCGCGCTCGGCGGACCAGCCGCCCATCAGAACCGCGACGTGCCGGGTCATGGCGCCACCTCCCGGACCGCGCCGCCGGCATGCTGGCCGAGACGGCGAAGCTCCCATTCGAGGTCGACGCCGCTGCTCTCGCGGACCCGGCGGCGAACCTCCTCGCCCAGCGCCTCCAGGTCGGCGGCACGCGCCGTGCCGTCGTTGATCAGGAAGTTGCAGTGCTGTTCGGAGACGCCGGCCCCGCCGCGCCGCAGGCCGCGGCAGCCCGCGGCGTCGATCAGCTCCCAGGCCCTGGCACCGGGCGGGTTCTTGAAGGTGCTGCCGCCGGTACGCGCGCGGGTCGGCTGGGTGCTTTCGCGCGCCTCCTTCACCGTCGCCATCCGTTCCGCGATCCGCTCGGCCGAGTCGGGCCGGCCGCGCAGGCGGGCGGCGACATAGATCCAGTCCGCCGGCGCCGTGGAATGACGATAGGAGAGGCCGAGGTCGCCGGCTTCGACCCGGTGGCGCACACCCTGGCCGTCGAGCGCTTCGGCCGAGACCAGCACATCCGAGATCTCCCGGCCGTAAGCACCCGCGTTCATGCGCAGCGCCCCGCCGAGGGTGCCCGGAACGCCGCGCAGGAACTCAAGCCCACCGAGCCCGGCGTCCCGCGCGGCGAGCGCGATGGCCACGTCCGGCGCGGAGGCGCCGGCGACGATCTCCGCGCCCCGGGCCTCGATACGGGCGAAGTCACGGCCGAGCCGGATGACGACGCCGGCGATGCCGCCGTCGCGCACCAACAGGTTCGAGCCGACCCCGATAACGGTGAGCGGCACGTCCGCCGGCCGCTGGCCGAGGAAATCGGCGAGGTCGTCGATGTCGGCCGGGCGGAACAGCACCTCGGCCGGGCCGCCGACGCGGAACCAGGTGAGATCGGCCATGACCGCTCCCGGCTCGTAGCGCCCGCGCACCGCCGGCAGGCGGTCCAACAGGCCGCCGTCATGTCGCGTCGCCGCCATCACGAGACCGCCTCCCCGACCGGCCGTGCCGCCAGGGCGGCGGGCAAGGCGCCAGGCAGCGCGTTGGCCCATTGCGTGATCGTGCCGGCGCCGAGGCAGACGACCAGGTCGCCTGCCACCGCTTCCCGGGCGACCAGGTCCGGCAGATCGTCCGGCGTGGCGAGGGAGAGGACCCGGCGATGGCCGTGCGCCTGCAGGCCGGCGACCAGGGCCTCGCGGTCGACGCCTTCGATGGGCGCCTCGCCCGCCGCATGGACGTCCGCCACGACGACGGTGTCGGCATCGTTGAAGCAGGTGCAGAACTCCTCGAACAGGTCGGACAGGCGGCTGTAGCGATGCGGTTGCACGACCGCGACAACCCGGCCTTCGGTCACCGTGCGGGCGGTGGCAAGGACCGCCTGGATCTCGACCGGATGATGGCCGTAATCGTCGATGACCGTGATGCCGCCCGCTTCGCCCGCATGGGTAAAGCGGCGCTTGACGCCGCCGAAGGCCGCGAGCGCGTCGCGGATTTCGTCGTCGGTGAGGCCGATCTCGACGCCGATGGCGATCGCCGCCAGGCTGTTCTGCAGATTGTGCAGGCCGGGCATCGGCAGGCGCAGGCCGTCGATCCGTCGCCGCCCGCCCGGCAGCCGGTCGCTCACCTCGACGGCGAAGCGGGCGCCGGCAACGTCGGTCTCGACGGCGACGCCGCGCACGTCGGCCTGGGGGCTGAAGCCATAGGCGATGACCCGGCGGTCGCTGATCCGGCCGATCATCGCCTGCACCTCGCCATGATCGATGCACATCACCGCGAGGCCATAGAACGGGATGTTCTCGACGAAATTCAGGAAGGCCGCGCGCAGGGCGTCGAAGTCACCGTAGAACTCCAAATGCTCGGGATCGATGTTGGTGACCACGGCGACGGTCGCCGGCAGCTTGACGAAACTGCCGTCGCTCTCATCCGACTCGACCACCATCCATTCGCCCTGGCCGAGCCGCGCGTTGGTGCCGTAGGCGTTGATGATGCCACCGTTGATCACCGTCGGATCGAGGCCGGCGCCGTCCAGCAGCGCGGCGACGAGCGACGTCGTGGTGGTCTTGCCATGGGTGCCGCCGACGGCGATCGCCCATTTCAGGCGCATCAACTCGGCCAGCATCTCGGCCCGGCGCACCACCGGCACGAGGGCGGCGCGGGCGGCCTGGACCTCGGGGTTGTCGTCCTTCACGGCGGAGGAGACGACGACGACCTGGGCCGCGGCGACGTTCTCCGCGGCGTGGCCAACGTGGCATGTGATGCCGAGCCCGCGCAGGCGCTGCACGTTGGCACCGTCGGCCTGGTCCGAGCCCTGCACCTGATAGCCGAGCGTATGCATGACTTCGGCGATACCGCTCATCCCGATGCCGCCGATCCCGACGAAGTGGATAACCCCGATGTCGAAGGGAAGCGTCCTCATGCCGCGGCCCTCCCCCCGTTACGCCCTTCGGAGGGAGCGAGGTCGAGGACGACGCTCGCGAGGGTGTCGGCGGCATCCACGCGGCCGAGGCTGCGGCTGCGCTCGGCCATGCGGACGAGCACATCCGGGCGACGGACCAGCGACTCGAGACGGGCCGCCAGTTCCTCGGCCGAGATCTCGCCATCGTCGTAGACCACGGCGCCACCGGCTTCCGCCATGGCTCTTGCATTGTGGCTCTGGTGGTCGTCCGTCGCGTGCGGATAGGGGACCAGGATCGCCGGCCGTCCCGCTACCGTCAGCTCGGCCAGCGTACCGGCCCCGGCCCGGGCGACGACGAGATGCGCGGCGGCGATGCGCGCGCCCATGTCGTCGAAGAAGCCGCGGACCTCGGCGCGAATCCCGAGTTCGCGGTAGCGGGCGCGGAGCGGCTCCTCGTCCTCACCGCGGGCCTGCTGGACCAGGTTCAAGCGCCCGCGGATTTCGCCATCGAGCCTGGCGAGGGCGTCGGGCACCACTTCGGCGAAGCGGCGCGCGCCCTGGCTGCCGCCGAAGACCAGCAGTTCCAGCGAACCGTCCGGTTCGGGAGGGCGGTAGCCGGCTTCGCCGATCTCGGCGAACTCGGCCCGCACCGGATTGCCGGTGACGATCAGGCGGCGGGTCGCCACCTCGACGACGCCGAGGGTCTTCTCGAAGGAAAGCGCCAGGGCACGGGCACGGCCCTGCAACAGCCGGTTGACCCGGCCGAGCACCGCGTTCTGTTCGTGCAGCACCACGGCGGCGCCGGCGCCACGGGCCGCGAGCGCCGTCGGCAGGGAGGGATAGCCGCCGAAGCCGACCACGACCGGTGCCCGCAGGCGGCGCAGCAGCCGCCGTGCCTGAAGCGCGCCGATGGCGATCTGGACCCCGGCCAGTAGGGCGCCGAAGGGACCGCGGCCGCTGGGGCTTGCCGCGCGGATCACATGCACCGAGGTGCCGGCCTCGGCGAAGTCGGCGGCCCAGGCAGCCCCCCGCGCATCGGTCACCAGCGCCGTGGCGCGCCCGGCACGCGCCAGCACGCCGGCCAGCGCGCGGGCCGGAAAGAGGTGTCCGCCGGTGCCGCCGGCGGCGATGATGATCGGCCCGCTCATCCCCGGATCTCCCGTCGCGGCCGCCGCCGGGTGAGCGCGATGACCATGCCCATGCCGATGGCGAGGCCGAGCAGGGAGGAGCCGCCATAGGAGATGAAGGGCAGCGTCATGCCCTTGGTCGGCAGCAGGCGGAGGTTCACGCCCATGTTGATCGCCGCCTGCAGGCCGAACTGGGTCAGCAGGCCGCCCGCCGCCAGCATGATGAACAGGCTGTCCTCGCCCATCAGGCGCCGGTAGCCGCGCAGCGTCACAAAGGCGAAGAGACAGACCACCGCGATGCAGACGACGAGGCCGAACTCCTCGCCCGCGACGGCGAAGATGAAATCGGTATGGGCGTCCGGCAGGACCCGCTTGCCGATACCCTCGCCGGGACCGCGGCCCATCAGCCCGCCGTTGGCGAAGGCCTCCAGCGCGGTTTCGATCTGATAGGTGTCGCCCGCGGCGGGATCGAGGAACCGATCGATCCGACTGGTGAAGTGCGGCACGTGATTATAGAGCAGCACGCCGGCGACGGCGGCGATGGCGATGAGCGCACCGACCCAGATGAAGGGCAGGCCCGCCATGAAGACCTGGGCCGACCAGACCGCGACGACGACGAGCGCCATGCCGATATCGGGCTGCGCCAGCAATAGGCCCGATACCAGCAGGGCCAACGCGCCGGCGATGGCGTTGCCGGGGATCGGCTGGTTGCCCTTCTCCGCCGACAGCATCCAGGCGGTGACGACGATGAAAAAGGGCTTCACGAACTCCGAGGGCTGCAACGAGAAACCGGCGACCTGCAGCCAGCGGTGCGCGCCGTTGATCTCCGGCCCGATCACCACGGTGAGCGCCAGCAGCGGCAGGCTCGCCAGCAGGCCGCAGGTGGCGATGCGCCGCACGGTCACGGTATCGACCATCGAGATCGCCAGCATCAGGGCGATCGCCGGCCCGAGGAAGACGAACTGGCGGGTGACGAAGTGGTAGGACCAGAGATCTAGCCGTTCGGCCACCGCCGGACTGGCGGCGAGCGTCAGCACCGCGCCGAGCGTGATCAACAGGCCGATCGCCAACAGCATCCAGCGGTCGACGGTCCACCACCAGCGGCCCACGATCGAGGTATCGGTGCGGGCGAGGGTCAGCATGCCGCCCCCTCCCAGCGCGCGACGAGGCCGGTCGCGAGTTCCGTGAAGGCCGCACCGCGGGCCTCGAAACTGGGGAACTGGTCGAAGGAGGCGCAGGCCGGCGAAAGCAGCACGACCGCCTCCGCCGCACCGCCACCGCGCGCCTCGAGGGCCGCGCGTTCCACCGCCGTCGCCAGATCGCCGGCGATCTCGCAGGCGACCCGGCCATCCAGCTCGTCGCGGAAACGTTCCGCCGCCTCGCCGATCAGATAGGCCCGCGCGACATGGTCGAGGCGTTTCAGCAGCGGCCGCAGCCCTTCCGCCTTGGCCCGCCCGCCGACGATCCAGTGGATATCCCGGAAGGCGGCCAGCGCATGGGAGGTCGCCTCGGCATTGGTCGCCTTGCTGTCGTTGACGAAGGCGACGCCCGCGGCCCCGGCGACCCGCTGCATGCGGTGCGGCAGGCCCGGGAACCCGGCGAGGCCCGCTTCGATCTCGCCCGCCGTCAAACCCAGACGGTCGGCGATGGCGACCGCAGCCGCGGCGTTCTGGTGGTTGTGCCGTCCGCGCAGAGTGTCGAGCCCGGCGACGCCGGCCAGGCGCCGTTCACGGCCCGCATGGAGGGCGAAGATCTCGCCGTCGTCGACGAAGATCCCATGCTCGGGCCGGATTTCGAGGGAGAGCGCGAGCACCTCGCGTCCAGCACTGCGCAGGTCGTCGGCGATCCGCCGGCCGTGTTCGTCGTCGACACCGATCAGCAGCGCGCCCTCGCCCATCTCCAGCAGGCGGCGCTTGGCGCCGACGTAACCCGCCATGTCGCCGTGCCGGTCCAGATGATCCGGGCTGACGTTCAACAGCACCGCGATCTCCGGGCGAAGGCTGCGGGTGAGGTCGATCTGGTAGGAGGACAACTCCAGCACATAGACCCCCTCCTCCGGCAGCGGTGCCAGGTCGAGGACCGGTTGGCCGAGGTTGGCACCGATCTCGACGGCGCGGCCGGCCGCAGCGAGCAGGTGACCGAGAAGCGCCGTCGTCGTCGACTTTCCGTTGGTGCCGGTGATCGCGACGACGCGGGCCTCGGGCCGGGCCCGGGCGAACAGCTCGACATCGCCGAGGATCTCGAGGCCGAGACTGTCGGCGAGACGCACGACCGGGTGCGGTTCGGGATGGGTCAGCGGCACGCCGGGGCTGAGCGCCAGCGCCGCGACGCCGGCCCAGGCCGCGGCATCCGGCGCCACGGGCCGGGCGCCGGGAATTTGCTCCAGCGCCTCGCGGCGTGCCGGCGTGTCGTCCCAGGCCAGCACCTCGGCACCGCCGGCGGTCAGGCTCCGCGCCGTGGCGAGACCGCTCGCGCCCAGGCCGAAGACCGCCACGCGGTCGCCGTCATATGTGGTTGCCGGGATCATCGGCTCACCGCAACTTCAAGGTGGCGAGGCCGGCCAGCGCCAGCACCACGGCGATGATCCAGAAGCGGATGACGATGGTCGGCTCGGCCCAGCCCTTCTGTTCGAAGTGATGGTGCAGCGGCGCCATGCGGAAGACCCGCCGGCCGGTCAGCTTGAAGGAGGCGACCTGGACGATGACCGAGACCGTCTCCAGCACGAAAAGGCCGCCGATGATCGCCAGCACCAGCTCGTGCTTGGTCACCACGGCGACGGCCCCGATGCCGCCGCCGAGCGCCAGGCTGCCGGTATCGCCCATGAAGACCATGGCCGGCGGCGCGTTGAACCAGAGAAAGCCGAGCCCGGCGCCGACCAGGGCGCCGCAGAAAATCGTCAACTCACCCGCGCCCGGCACCGACTGGATCTGCAGGTAGTTGGCGAAGACCACGTTGCCGGCGAGATAGGTGATCAGCAGGAAGGCGCTGGCGGCGATGATCATCGGCCCGATCGCCAGGCCGTCGAGCCCGTCGGTCAAATTGACCGCGTTGGAAGCGCCGACGACGACGAGGGCGGCGAAGGGCAGGAACAGCCAGCCGAGCGGAACCATTACCTCCTTCAGGAAGGGCACGGCGAGGGTCGTATCGATCGTCTCCCCCCGGGCGCTGGCGATCCAGTAGACGGCGACGACGGCAATGGCGATCTCCACCACCAGCTTCAGTTTCCCCGGCACCCCCTTCGAATTGGCCCGGCTCACCTTCATGTAGTCGTCGGCGAAGCCGACCAGGCCGAAGCCGCCGGTCACCAGCAACACGGCCCAGACATAGACATTGGTGAGATCGGCCCACAGCAACGTCGAGACGGAGAGCGCCAGCAGGATCAGAAACCCGCCCATGGTCGGCGTGCCCTGCTTGGTCAGGATATGGCTTTCGGGACCGTCGTCGCGGATCGGCTGGCCCTTGCCCTGCTTTTTCTTCAGCAAGCGGATCAGCGGCGGGCCGAGGACGAAGCTGATGACCAGCGCGGTAATGATGGCGCCGCCCGTGCGAAACGTGATGTAGCGGAACAGGTTGAAGCCGAAGAACTGGTCGGTCAGCGGGTGCAGGAGGTTATAGAGCATTGCCACCTCCCGCGCAGTGCACCGGCGGCTCGACGGCCAGGCCCTCGAGCGCACCGACCATCGGCGCCATGGCCATGCCGAGCGAGCCCTTCACCATCACCACGTCGCCCGGCCGGACCGTTTCCAGGACCGGGCGCAGCAGGGCGGCCGCGTCGGCGCCATGGTGGGCGTGGCATTCCGGCGGCAGGGCCGCGGCCAGATGCGCCATGCCCTCCCCGCAGGTGAAGACGAGGTCGACCCCGGCGGCGGCGATCGGCCCGGCGAGGGCGGCATGCAGGGCGTCACCCTCGGCGCCGAGTTCCAGCATGTCGCCGAGGATGGCGATGCGCCGCCCACAGCTCGCCGGAGACGTGTCGCCGAGCACGGCGAGGGCCGCCCGCACCGAGGCCGGGTTGGCGTTGTAGCTTTCGTCGATCAGGGTGAGGATGCCCTGACCGGTGTCGATGTCGTGGCGGCGGCCGCGCCCGGCGAGCGCGGAAACCTGGGGAAGCGTGGCGGCGGCACCGGCGATATCGGCGGCCAGCAGATGGACCGTGGCCAACACCGCGAGCGCATTCATCGCCCAATGCACGCCGGGCGCGCCGACCCCGAAGGCAATGGCCTGGCCCATGACGTCGGCCGTCACCCGGCTGCCCTGGTCCCGGGCGACCCATTTCAGCAGCCGGGCCTCCGCCGCCGCGTCCTGTCCGAAGCCGACGACGCGCGCCGCCCCCGCCGCCCGCGCCCGCTCGGCCAGCAGATCGGCATGCGGGGCATCGAGATTGATCAGCGCGATACCGCCCGGCTCCAGGCCCTCGAAGATCTCCGCCTTGGCCCGGGCGATGGCGGCGAGGTCGGCGAATTCCGCCAGGTGCGCCGGCGCGATGGTGGTGACCAGGGCCAGGTGCGGGCGGACCTGACGGGTGAGCGCGGCGATCTCGCCGGCGTGGTTCATGCCGATCTCGAAGACGCCGTAGGCGGCATCCAGGGGCAGGCGCGCGAGGCTCAGCGGCACCCCCCAATGGTTATTGTAGCTGGCGGCACTGGCATGGGTCGGACCGCTCGCCGCCAGCGCGCAGCGCAGCGCTTCCTTGGTGCTGGTCTTGCCGGCGCTGCCGGTGACCGCGACGATTTTCGCCGTCGTTCGGGCGCGGCGCTGGCGGCCGAGCGCCTCGAGGGCGCGAAGCGTGTCGTCGACCAGCAGCAGCGGGGCGTCCGCCGGCACGTTCGACGGGCGGTGCGAGACCACGGCGGCCGCGGCCCCCCGGGACAAGGCGTCGGCGACAAAGTCGTGTGCATCGCGGCTCGGGCCGAGAATCGCGATGAAGAGGTCGCCCGGCGCGCAGCTACGGCTGTCGATCGAGACGCCGTCGGCCGTCCAGCCGTCGGGACCCGTGCCGCCGGTCGCTTCGATCGCCTCCAGGGCGGTCCAGAGCGCGCGCGCCGTCATGACGTGCGCCCGCCCTGCTCGCGGATCCGGGCCCGGGCCTCTTCCGCGTCGTCGAAGGGGCGGACCTCGTCACCGATATATTGTCCCTGTTCGTGGCCCTTGCCGGCGAGCACGAGGACGTCGCCCGCCGCCAGCGCGGAAATCGCGCCGGCGATGGCCGCGCCGCGCTCGCCGATCTCCTCGGCGCCAGGGCATCCGGCCAGGACCTCGGCGCGGATGGCAGCCGGATCCTCGCTCCGGGGATTGTCGTCGGTGACGATGGCGTGGTTGGCCAGGCGGGCGGTGATCTCGCCCATCTCCCGCCGCTTGCCCCGATCCCGGTCGCCACCGCAGCCGAAGAGGACGACGAGCCGTCCGGCCGTCATCGCCCGGAGCGTCGTCAGCACCTGTTCCAGCGCCGCCGGCTTGTGGGCATAGTCGACATAGACCCGCGCGCCGTTCGCCAGCGTGCCCACCCCTTGCAAGCGGCCCGGCACGCCCTGCAACCGCGCGAGGGCGGCAATGGCGGCTTCCTTGTCGCCGCCGCTCGCCAGCACCAGGCCGAGGGCGGCAAGCGCGTTCATCGCCTGGAACTCCCCACCGAGCGGCAGCATGACATCGCGCGGCTGGCCGAAGATCTCCAGTGCCAACCGCTGCCCCTCGGCCGTCGGCGTCGCCGCACGCAGCGCCAGATCGCATTGCCCCCGGCCGTAAGTCACCACGTCGAGGGAGCGCGCGCGACAGGCGGCGAACACACGCTCGGCGACCGCGCAATCGGCATTGACCACGGCCGTGCCGCCGATCGCCATTACCGTGTCGAACAGGCGCAGCTTGGCCCGGAGGTAGTCTTCGGCGTCGCCATGGTAGTCGAGATGATCGCGGGAGAAGCTGGTGAAGGCGCCGGCGAAGATCGCCAGCCCGTCAAGGCGCCGCTGGTCCAGGCCGTGGCTGGAGGCCTCGAGGCCCAGGCAATCGACCCCGGCCCGGGCCAACGCATCGACGGCGCGGTGCAACGTCACCGGATCGGGCGTGGTGTGGGCGATGTCGGCGACCGGGACGTCGGCCCGGATGCCGAGGGTGCCGAGGCTCGCCGCCCGCCGGCCGCCCGCCCGCCAAAGCTGGCGGGCGAATTCGACGACGGAGGTCTTGCCCGCGGTGCCGGTCACGGCAGCGATGGTTTCCGGCGCGCCCGGATAGTAGCGAGCCGCCATCAGGGCGAGTTCGCGGCGCGGGTCGTCGGCCCGGACGACCGGCACGTCCGCCGAGCGCCCTTCGAGCGCCTCCGGCACCAGCAGGGCCGCAGCGCCACGGCTGAGCGCCTCCGCGATGAAGCAGGCGCCGTCATGCCGCGAGCCCGGCAGGGCGGCGAACAGATAGCCCGGCGCCACCTCCCGGCTGTCGGCCGTCAGCCCGGTGATCTCCGCGTCGCCGCCGAGCCCTGGCCAATCGGTGCGGAGCAGCTCAGTAAGACGCAAGGCGCGTGCCCCCGTCTTTGGGGCCGATGTGCATCGCCCGGCGGATCTGCCGGTCTTCCTCGTCCAGGACCGGAATGCCGACGATCGGCGCCATGCGGGCGATGATGCGGCCCGCCGTCGGCGCGGCGGTCCAGCCGGCCGACGCGAAGCCATGCGTCGCGTCGTTGCCCCGCGGCTCGTCCAGCAGGACGAAGACGACATAGCGCGGCGCCGTCATCGGAAACACGGCGACGAAAGACGAGAGCAGCGCCCGCCGGTTGTAGCCGCGCCCGCCGACCTTCTCGGCCGTGCCGGTCTTGCCGCCGATGAGATAGCCCGGAATGCTCGCCTGCTTGCCGGTACCGTCGCGCACCACCAGGCGCATCAGGCGGCGCATGATCTCCGACGTCCGGGCCGAGACGACCCGGGTTCCCTCGGGTCGCGGGCCGTCGCGCCGGATCAGCGTCGGCGGATGCAGCACGCCGCCGTTGATGATCGCCGCGACGCCGCTCGCCACTTGCAGCGGGCTCACCGCCAGGCCGTGGCCGAAGGCGACGGTCATGGTGTTGATTTCACGCCAGGGCTCGGGGCTGAGCGGCGTGCCGACCTCGGGCAGCTCGATCGGCGCCGCCCGCAGCATGCCGAGCCGGTCCATGAAATCGCGCTGGCCCGCAGTACCGACGTCGAGGGCCAGCTTGGCCGAGCCGATGTTGGAGGAATATTTGAAGATCTCCGGGACGCTCAGCCAGCGCCGCTTCGGGTGATCGTCGCGGATGGTGAAGCGGGCGACGCGGATCGGCCGCGTCGCGTCGTAGCGGTCGCGAAGCTTGACGACACCTGAATCGAGACCCATCGCGGTGTTGAAGATCTTGAACACCGAACCCAGTTCGTAAACCCCGAGCGTCACCTGGTTGAAGAGGGCGAGCTGGCTGGCCTCGCCCGCCCGGTTGGGGTCGAAGTCGGGCAGCGAACTCAACGCCAGGACTTCACCGCTCAGCGCATCCAGCACCACGCCGCCGGCCCCTTTGGCCCGGAACCGCTCCATCGCCGCCAGCAGCTCGTCGCGCAGCGCATGTTGCAGCCGGGCGTCGAGGGTCAGGCGCAGCGTCTCGTCCCGGCCTTGGGTCAGGAGATCGTCGCGCGACTTCTCGATGCCGGCGATGCCGTTGTTGTCGACGTCGACATAGCCGGTGACATGCGCCGCGAGCGAGCCCAGCGGATAGACCCGACGTTGCCTATGCTCGAAACCGAGGCCCGGAATGCCGAGCACGTTGACGCCATGCAGCTCGCGCGGCGTCAGATTGCGTTTGATCCAGACGAAGCGCTTGTTCGAGGCGAGCTTGCGGCGCACCGCGTCCTCGTCCAGGTCCGGGAGGACGCGAACCAGCGCGCGGGCGGCGCCGACGGGGTCGTCGATGGCCTGCGCGTCGGCGTGCAGGGAGGCGGAGGCGAGATTGGTCGCCAGCAGAATGCCGTTTCGATCGACGAGATCGGCCCGCTCGCTCGCCCGGGGCTCCGCCTGGCCGGTGGCCACCGCCGGCTCGGCCGCCTGGCGCAGCAGCATGACATGTACGAGGCGTCCCCCGATCACCAGGAACAATGCGGCGAACAGGACCGACATGATCTGCAGCCGGCCGCGGCCGGTGAGCAGCCAGCGAACTTCCGAGCGCGTGGAGCCGTCCGCCGTTTCGCTCCGGGCACGTAGCTCGAACAGGGGCAGCTCGAAATCGTTTTCACGTCGGCTCATTGCGCCATCCTCGCGGTTTGGCGTGTCTCCGGCTCGCCGTCGGGTGCAGGCCGGTCGGGAAGCTCAGCGAAGCTGACGATCTGGTCCGGCGAGACCGGCGCCAGAGCAATCGCCTCGACATGTCGGGCGGCCAGCGCCTGCAGCCGCTCGGGCCGGTTGAGATAGCTCCACTCGGCCTTGAGAACCTGGATCGCCTGCCGGTTCGCCAGCAGGTCGCCGTCGAGGTCGGCCAGCCGGCGCTCGAGCTGGCGCACCTGGTTCTCGATCGGATAGATCGAGAGCGCCAGCGCCACGGCCAGCACGCTGGAGGCGATGGTGACGAAGCGCCTCATGTCGCCGGCTCCAGCGGCGGCGCGGCGGTGCGGACGGCGGCACGCAGCCGGGCCGAGCGGGCGCGCGGATTGGCGGCGACCTCGTCGTCGCTCGGCCGCTGGGCGCCGCGGAAGAGGGGATCGAAACGGGCCGGCTCGGCATTGGGATCGGGCGGCAGGTGGCGCGAGACGGTACGGCCGCCGCCGCCGGCGCGCGATTCGAAGAAACGCTTTACCAACCGGTCCTCGAGCGAATGGAAGGCGATCACGGCGAGGCGGCCACCCGCGACCAGCAACCGCTCGGCGGCGTGCAGGCCGCGTTCGAGCTCGCCCAGCTCGTCGTTCACATGCATCCGCAGCGCCTGGAAGGCCCGGGTCGCGGGGTGCCGTTTGCCGCGCCAGCCAACGGCGGCGGCGACGATCTCGGCGAGTTCGCCGGTGCGGCGGATCGGCTTGCGGGCACGGGCCCGCGAAATCGCCCGGGCGACGGCACGGGCGCGCCGCTCTTCGCCCAGAACGCGGAGGATACGGGCGATGTCGTCCTCGTCGGCCTCGTTGACGAAATCGGCGGCACTCGGCCCCTCGTCGCCCATCCGCATGTCGAGGGGGCCATCGGCGCGGAAGGAGAAGCCACGCGCGGCGACGTCGAGCTGCGGACTGGACACGCCGAGGTCGAGGGCCACGCCGTCGACCGCGTCGATGCCGGCGTCGTTCAACAAATGCTCCATCTCGCCGAACCGCCCGCGCAGCAGCAACAACCGCTCGCCATATTCGGTCCGCAGCGTTTCGCCCGCGGCGATGGCCGCACCGTCGCGATCAATGGCGACGACCCGGCAGCGCGCGGCGGCGAGCAGCGCCGTGGTATGACCGCCACGCCCGAAAGTGCCGTCGACGATCCGCGCACCGTCGGCCGGCGCCAGGGCAGCGACCATTTCGGCGGCCATCACCGGCTTGTGCGTGGCGGCGGCGGCGTCGCTCATGCCCCCTCCCCCGACGCGGCTTGCGATTGCATCAAGGCCAGCGCCGGCGCCTCGGTCCGGGCGCGCTCCAGCGCCTCGGCCTCGTAGGCGTCGTAGGCGTCGGGCCGCCAGATCTGGAAGGTGGCACCCCGCCCGGCGAAGCTCGCCATGCCCTCGATCCCGGCGTGCGCCAGCAAGGCTTCCGGCAGCATGACCCGGCCCTCGCCGTCGAACGGCAGGGGATGACTGCGGGTGAGCAGGGCCGCGGCGAAGGCGCCATGGGTATCGGAGAAGGGATTGAAGCCGTCGATGCTCTCGGCCAGGCGCTCGTGCCGGTCCATGCCACAGGCCTCGACGGCCGCCGAGACCGGCGAGGGATAGGCGACGATCCCCTGGAAGGCCTGCTGGGCGATGATCGCACGCCAACGGGCGGGCACGGAAACCCGACCCTTCTTGTCGACCTTGTTGTCGAAGCGCGAAAAAAAGTACCGCTCCACCTCGCCATTCTCCGTCCGGGGCCGCGGTCGAATGCCGGCAGTGGTTCATACATAGCCGGCACGCGTCCCGGCTGTTTTTGGGACAATATGGGATAACATGGGTTCATATGGGGGTCAATGGAAAGTTAACGTAATTATTTGGAAAACGGCCAGTAATCACAAGAAAAAACATGCGCTTGGCCGATCGCCTTCCCTGTTGTTGACTGGTTGAGATCAAGCTTCGGAAAGAGCTATTAACTACTTAATGTGGCTGAATTTTGTCGGGCCAATGTTCCAAATATAGCCGGGCAAATACAGAGCAAAAGCAGATCGAAAAAAGGTAAAAGAGAACAAAATAAGAACAAGCAACGTCGGGAAACAGGCGCCAGGCGGTCTGTAAGCCGGGTTCTGTCGCCGCCGCGGCCATGATCGCGGCGGGAGACGGCCATTCATCTGGGACGCCCGTCACCGGACGCCTCGCGCGACCTACCCGAGCGACAAGGCGCGGAAACCCACCCGCCGGCCAAGGCCGGCCATCGCCCCTATGCGGTCTTGCTCCCGGTGGGGTTTACCATGCCGCGTCCGTTGCCGGCCGCGCGGTGCGCTCTTACCGCACCCTTTCACCCTTACCCGCCGCGAAACGCGTCGGGCGGTTTGCTTTCTGTGGCACTTTCCCTGGGGTCGCCCCCGCCGGGCGTTACCCGGCACCGTGTTTCCGTGGAGCCCGGACTTTCCTCCCCCACCCCCCGAAGCGGGTGAAAGCGGCCGTCCGACCGCCTGGCACCTTCCCGCTTAGGCGCCCTTGGGCAGCAGGTCAAGCACCTGGGCGAGGCGTCGCCGGGTCTCGCCATCGCCGATGCCGTCGACGCGGGCGGGCCGCCAGTGGCGCTGAAAGGCGACCAGGGTCGGACGAAGGCCGGCGCCGGCGACGTCGTAGCCGAGCCGCGCCAACCCCTCGGGCAATGAGATCTCGATCCCCCGGCCGTCGTCCACGGGCCAAAGGCCGATGCCGGCCTCCGCCAGGGCGCGCCAATCGAACCGCTCCCCCGGATCGGCCTTGCGGCGGGGGGCGATGTCGGCGTGGCCGAGGACCCTATGCGCCGGAACGGCATGTCGCGCGACGATGCCGCCCGCGAGCTCGATCAGCGACGACATCTGCGCCGCGGGAAAATCCCGGTAGCCGAGGCCATGACCCGGATTGGCCAATTCGACGCCAATCGAGCAGGAGTTGACGTCACTTTCTCCCGCCCAACAGGAAAATCCGGCGTGCCAGGCCCGGCGATCCTCGTCGACCAGTTGGTAGACGACGCCCGCCTCGTCGATCAGGTAGTGCGCGCTCACCGCGGCGGCGGGATCGCGCAGCCGGGCCAGCGCCGCCTCGGCGTCGGCCATGCCGGTGTAGTGCAGCACCAGCATGTCGACGGCGCGATTTCCCCGCCGGGGCCCGTGGTTCGGCGATGGCGCCCGGCGCATGGTCACCGGCCTTCAGGTCAGGCCGCGTTGCTGGCGGATACGTTGATAGGCGTCGTTGATCTGCGCCAACTTCTCCGTGCCGAGCTTGACGAACTCCTCCGGCAGGCCCTGGGCCATCAGCCGGTCGGGATGGTTTTCGCGCACCAGGGCCCGGTAGGCCGTGCGCACCTCGCCGTCCGCCGCATCGTGCGGCACGCCAAGCAGCACATAGGGATCCGTCGCCTCCGGCGGCAGGTGATGGGCGCGAATGCGGTTGAAGGCGAACTCGTCGAAACCGAAGATCGTGCCGACCTCCTGCAGGAAGGCAACTTCGTTCGGATGGACGACGCCGTCGGCCTTGGCGATGTGGAAGAGGCCGTGCAGCAGGTCCTCCAGCACGACCGGGTTGTCGCGGAACATGCGCGCGACCTGGCGGGCATAGGCCTCGTAGCCGGCGGCGTCTTTCCGGGCCATGTTGAAGACCCGGCCGACGTTCTTCATCTCCTCCGGCGGGACATGGAAGACCTCTTTGAAGGCCTCCACCTCGTCCTCGGTGACGACGCCGTCCGCCTTCGCCATTTTGGCGCCGAGCGCGATCACGGCGATGGTGAAGGCGACCTGATGGGTCCCCTCGCGCCCGGGCTCCGCCCGCCCGCCCCCACCGGCGAGCGCGCCCAACAGGTCGCCGATCGGCGTGTTGAGGGATAGATCGGCGGCCCCCTTCAGAATCCGAGACCAGATACTCATGTGTCGAGCCCATACATCGCCGGGCGACTGTACTCCCGGACGACGGTTATCGGAAGGGGCCGTAACCGCTTGAGCGATGGGGCCGCGCGGCTACACTGTGCGCGCCATGACGAACGCTTCCCGCCACAGGCTCGCTGCCATTCTCGCCGCCGACGTCGTCGGCTACAGCCGCCTGATTTCCGCCGACGAGGCCGCGACCCTCGCCGCGATGCGCGCGCACCGGGCCGAACTGTGGGATCCCACGACGGAGGCCTTCGGCGGCCGCCTGGTCGGCACCGCGGGCGACAGCCGCCTCGTCGAGTTTCCGAGCGCGGTGGCCGCGGTCGAATGCGCCGCCGTCATCCAGCGGGCGATGCTCGAACGCAACGCCGCCGTCCCCGAGGACCGGCGCATCCGGCTGCGCATCGGCGTCAACCTCGGCGAGGTCGTCGTCGACGGCGAGGATATCCACGGCGACGGCGTCAACGTCGCCGCCCGGCTCGAGGGCGAGGCAGAGGCCGATGGTATCTGCATCTCCGACGACGTGATGCGCCAGGTGCGCGGCCGGCTGGATCTGGCCTTTGTGGACGGCGGCACGCACCGGCTGAAGAATATCGATCGCGCCGTATCGCTCTGGCGGTGGCGGGAAGGTGGCGACGGGGCGGAAGACGGCGCACGACCGCGCGGCGAGGCAGAGGCCCCGGCCACCGACAGTGCCTTCGCCGCCCTGCTGGCCGCCATCACCCGACCGACGATCGCCGTGCTGCCGTTCACCAACATGAGCGCGAACCCGGAGCTCGACTTTTTCTGTGACGGTCTGACCGAGACACTGATCACCGACCTCTCCCGCTTGTCCCGGCTGGCGGTGGCGGCGCGCAATTCCAGCTTCGCCCTGAAGGGCCGGGCGCTCGATGCCCGCGAGGCGGGCGCCGCACTGTCCGTCCGCCATCTCATCGAAGGCGGCATCCAGGCCATGGGCAACCGCATCCGGGTCAACGTCCAGCTGATCGACACCACCAGCGGCGAGCATCTCTGGGCCGACCGGATCGACCGCGGCGCCGACGACCTGTTTTCCCTCCAGGACGAGATCTGCAACCACGTCCTTGCCGAGGTCGATATCCTGATTTCCGCGGGCGAAACGGCGCGCGGACGCCACCGGGGCACCGACAACGCGGAGACCCGAAATCACCTCAACCGATCCGCGGTCGAGCACGCCATCTACAGCCCCGACAGCCTGGCCCGGGCGCAACAGCACACGGACAAGGCCGTCGCACTCGACCCGGACTATCACGAGGCGATCAGCATGGCCGCCCTCATGCGGGCGGTCCGGGAACTGCACGGTTGGGCCGGCGAAGACGAAGACTTGTTGAACGAAGCGCTGGACCTGGCGAATCGGGCGGTTCGCGCGCGGCCGGACGCGGGCAACGCGCGCGGCGTTCGGGGTTACGCGTACCTCGTGGCCGGCGCCTACGAGACGGCGATATCCGACCTCGTCCGCGCCGTCGAGCTCGCCCCGAATTCAGGCGGCATCAGGGTAATTTATGCCCGCGCCCTGCTCGCCGTCGGGCGCATCGACGACGCCTATGATCAGATCCTGCAGGCCGTCCGGATACAGCCCAACGTCTTTTCCTTTTCGCTGATCGTTCTGGGCGTCGTCTGCCTGGTGGGCGGGCGAACCGCCAATGCGCTCGCCACCTTCGCGAAATGTCGGGACCTGGACATGCCGGAACAGCGCTACGGGCCATGGCTGGCCGCGGCCCACGTCGCCGGCGGCGATCTCGCCCGGGCCCGCGAAATCGTCGCCAACGTCCTCGAGGTTCATCCGAACTTGACCGCGAGCGACGTCGCCAAGCCCTATCCCATGACCGACGACGGCCATCGTCGACGCCTCGTCTCGTTGCTGGAGGAGGCCGGCCTGCCGCCCGGGCGGGAAGATCAGGCGCGGGCTTCGTAGAACAGGCAATCGTCGACGCCGTAGACCCGGCGACGATCGACGAAGTTCATACCGATCGCCGACAGCACCGCCTGCGAGCGGGCATTCTCCGGCGCGGTGACCGCGACCACGCGGGGGAGGCCCAGGTCTTCGAAGCCGTGCGCCAGCAGCCGCGCCGTGGCCTCGCGCCCATAGCCCTGGCCCCAGTGCGCGCGGGCCAGCCGGTAGGCGATCTCCGGCGTTTCGCCCCCTTCCAGCGGCAGAAAACCGACCCAGCCGAGGAACGCCGCATCCAGGCGCCGGCGCACGGCGCGGGGGCCGAAGACCTTGCCGCTCTTCGCCGCGACCAGGCGGTAAGCCTCCGAGTCGGCCTCCGCCGGCGTGCGGACGCCGGAGCCGATGTAACGCATGACCTCGGCGTCCGAATGCAGATCGATGAGGCCGTCGACGTCGCGCAAGCGCAGCTGGCGAATGGTAAGGCGCGTCGTCGTCAGGATGGCTTTGCTCATGACCTCGCCCTCATCGTCGCGGCCGGTTGACGTGGCGGGCGCGGCAAGGCATGCCCGCGGAGGCGAAAACCTAACAAACCGACGGCGGGGACGATATGGGCAACGAACGGGCAGCCTGGCGCTTCTGGGTCGATCGCGGTGGGACCTTCACGGACATCGTCGCGCGCCGCCCCGACGGCGGTTTCGTCACGGCCAAGCTGCTCTCGGAAAATCCCGAGCGCTATGCCGATGCCGCGTTGCAGGGTATCGGCGAGCTGCTCGACCTCGGCCCCGGCGAGACGATCCCGGCCGAGGCCATCGCGCATGTGAAGATGGGCACCACCGTCGGCACCAACGCCCTGCTGGAGCGGGCCGGCGAGCGGCTGGTGCTGGCGACCACGCGGGGTTTCGCCGACGCGCTCCGTATCGGCTATCAGAACCGACCCGACCTCTTCGCCCTCGACATTCAGTTGCCCGAGCTGCTGCACGAACGGGTGGTCGAAATCGACGAACGCCTCGGTGCGCGCGGCGAGGTGCTGCACGAACTCGACCTCGAGGCTGCCGAGCGGGGCCTCCGCGCCGCCTTCGACGACGGTATCCGCGCCGTCGCCATCCTGTTGCTGCACGGCTATCGCTACCCGGCGCATGAGCGGGCGCTGGCCGAGCTCGCGGGCCGCATCGGCTTCACCCAGATCTCCACCAGCCATCAGGTGAGCCCGCTGATGAAGCTGGTCGGCCGCGGCGATACCACCGTGGTCGACGCCTACCTCTCGCCGCTGCTGCGCCGCTATGTCGACGGGATCGCGGCGGCACTCGGCGATACGCGGCTGATGTTCATGCAGTCCTCCGGCGGCCTGACCGACGCGCGGCTGTTCCAGGGCCGCGACTGCATCCTCTCCGGCCCGGCCGGCGGCGTGGTCGGCGCCGTGCGCACGGCGGCCGATGCGGGCCACGACAAGATCATCGGCTTCGACATGGGCGGCACCTCGACCGACGTCTCGCACTATGCGGGCGAGTACGAGCGTGCCTTCGAGACCGAGGTCGCGGGCGTGCGCATGCGCGCACCGATGATGCACATCCACACCGTCGCGGCCGGCGGCGGCTCGATCCTCGGCTTTGACGGGCGACGCTTCCAGGTCGGCCCGGAAAGCGCCGGTGCCAATCCGGGCCCGGCCTGCTACCGGCGCGGCGGCCCGCTGGCGGTGACCGACTGCAACGTCATGCTCGGCCGCCTGCAGCCCGCGCACTTCCCTCGGGTCTTCGGGCCGGGCGCGGACCAGCCGCTCGACACCGACGTGGTGCGGGAGAAGTTCGCCGCGCTCGCCGCCGAGATCGGCCAGGCCACCGGCCGCACGCCCGAGCCCGAGGCAGTGGCCGAAGGCTTCCTCACCATCGCGGTCGAGAACATGGCGAACGCCATCAAGAAGATCTCCATCGAGCGCGGCTACGACGTCACCGAATACGTCCTGGTCTGCTTCGGTGGGGCCGGCGGCCAGCATGCCTGCCGGGTCGCCGACTCGCTCTCAATGACGCGGATCCTGATCCATCCCTTCGCCGGCGTGCTCTCGGCGCTCGGCATCGGCCTCGCCGACGTGGCGGCGATGCGGGAGGCCTCGGTGGAGGCGGAACTGACGGACGACCTGCTGGGCGAACTGGAAACCCGGCTCGACACGCTGGCCGAGGACGCCCGGGCGGAGGTGGTGGGCCAGGGCGTGACGGCGGCGGACATCCGCATCATGCGCCGGGTCCATCTGCGCTACGCCGGCACCGACACGGCGCTGGTGGTGCCGCACGGCACGCGGGCGGAAATCGTCGCCGCCTTCGAAACGGCGCATCGCGCACAGTTCGGCTTCGTCGATCCCGACCGCGCGCACCTGGTCGAGGCGATCAGCCTCGAGGCGGTCGGCGGCGGCGAGGCGCTGGCCGACGCCCCGCCGGTGTCGTCCAGCGACGACGCGACGCCGATCGCCGAAGCCGCGCTGCACATCGAAGGAAACTGGACGCCGGCACCGATCTTCGAGCGCGCCGACCTCGGGTCGGGTGCCGCGGTCGACGGCCCGGCGATCCTGAAGGAGGCGACCGGCACCACGGTGGTCGAGCCCGGCTGGCGCGCCCGCTGCCTCGCCGACGGCCAGTTGCTGTTGGAGCGTGTCGTTGCCCTGCCGAAGCGGGTCGCGATCGGCACCGACGTCGATCCGGTCATGCTGGAGATCTTCAACAACCTCTTCATGTCGATCGCCGAGCAGATGGGCGTGGTCCTCGCCAACACCTCCTACTCGGTCAACATCAAGGAGCGGCTGGACTTCTCCTGCGCCGTGTTCGACGGCGCGGGCGAGCTGATCGCCAACGCGCCGCACATCCCCGTCCACCTCGGCTCGATGAGCGAGAGCATCAAGTCGGTGATCCGCGACCATGGCGACGCGATGTATCCAGGCGACGTCTTCGTGCAGAACGCGCCCTACAACGGCGGCACCCACCTGCCCGACGTGACGGTGATCCAGCCGGTGTTCGACGCGGCGGGCCGGCGCCTGTTCTATATCGGCGCGCGCGGTCACCATGCCGACATCGGTGGCATCACGCCCGGCTCCATGCCGCCGTTCTCCAAAAGCGTCGAAGAAGAAGGCATCCTGTTCGACAACCTGCGCCTGGTCGACCGCGGCCGCTTCCTGGAGGCGGAGACCCGCGCCCACCTCGCCTCCGGCCCCTGGCCGAGCCGGGCGATCGACCACAACATCGCCGACCTCAAGGCGCAGATCGCCGCCTGCGAGAAGGGCCGGCGCGAGCTGCTGGCGATGGTAGAGACCTTCGGCCACGACGTCGTCGCCGCCTACATGGGCCATGTCCAGGACAACGCGGAGGAATCCGTGCGCCGGGTGATCGACCGGCTCGGCGACGGGGACGCGGAACTGACGATGGACGACGGCTCCACCATCCGCGCCGCCGTCAGGATCAACCGGGCGGCCCGCGCGGCGACCATCGACTTCACCGGCACCTCGGCGCAGCTGAACAGCAACTACAATGCGCCGACAGCGGTCTGCCGGGCCGCCGTGCTGTTCGCCTTCCGCACGCTGGTGCAATCCGACATCCCGCTCAACGCCGGCTGCCTGAAGCCGATCCGCATCGTTATTCCCGAAGCCTCGATGCTGAACCCGCGCTATCCCGCCGCCGTCGTCGCCGGCAACGTCGAGACCTCGACGGTGATCACCGACTGTTTGTTCGCGGCGCTCGGCGTGCTGGCGGGCAGCCAGGGGACGATGAACAACTTCACCTTCGGCGACGACCGGGTGCAGTACTACGAGACGATCTGCGGCGGTGCGGGGGCCGGGGCAGAGTTCGACGGCGCCTCCGCGGTGCACACCCACATGACCAACTCGCGCCTCACCGATCCCGAGGTGCTGGAATGGCGGTTTCCGGTGCGGCTCGAGGAATTCTCGATCCTGCACGGTGGCGGTGGTGCTGGCCGGCACCGGGGCGGCGACGGGGTGCGCCGGGTCATCCGATTCCTGGAGCCGATGACCGCCTCCATGCTGGCGAACCGCCGGGCCGTGGCGCCGCAGGGCCTCGCCGGCGGCGGGCCGGGCCGCGCCGGGCGCAACTGGGTCGAGCGGGTCGACGGCAGCCGGGTCGAGCTGGCCGCCCGCGACTCGGCCGAGGTCGGCGCGGGCGACCTCTTCGTCATCGAGACACCGGCCGGCGGCGGCTTCGGGCCGGCGGGCGAGGACGCGTGAGGGCGCCGGCGTGGGCGGAATCGCGGGGGGCCTCGACTGGCTCGGCGGGCGGGCGACGCAGGTTTTAGCGGGCGGCGTGCTGATCGGCCTGGCGCTGCCCTGGCTGGCGGAGCTGCTGCGCCCGCTGCTGGTGCCCTGCATCATCGCGCCCTTCGCCCTCTCCCTGCTGCGCATCGACTATGGCCGGGTTCGCACGCAGCTCCGCCGGCCGGGCCCGCTCCTCGCCGTGCTGGCATTTCTGCTGGCGGGCTCAGCGCTCGTCGCCTGGGCGCTGCTGGCGGTGCTGCCGCTGCCCGCCGGCCTCGGCCCGGCCATCGTCCTGATGACGCTGGCCCCGCCGATCACCACCGCCGCCGCCTTCGCGCAGATCCTCCGCCTCGACGCGGAGTTTTCGCTCGCCGCCATGGTCGGCGGCAACCTGCTGGTGCCGTTGACGCTCCCCGCACTCGCGCTCGGCCTGGTCGGGCTCGAGCTCGACATCACGGCGGGCGACCTGATGGCCCGCCTGCTGCTGGTCGTCGGCGGCGCCTTCGCGCTCGCGCTGGCGGCCCGGCGCTGGTTCGTTTCGGCCGAGGCGCTCGACCGTCATTCCCGCCGCCTGGACGGGGCCATCGTCGCGGTGCTGATCCTCTTCGCCATCGGCGTGATGGACGGGGTGACGGCGGTGCTGCTGGCGCAGCCGGCGACGGTGCTGCTCTATCTCGCCTGCGCCTTCGCCGCCAACATCGCCCTGCAGGTCCTGGGCGCAGCGCTGTTCTGGTGGACCGGGCCGCGCACGGCGCTGACCATCGGCCACATGACCGGCAACTGCAACATGGCGATCGTCCTCGCCGCGCTCGCAGACCGCGCGCCGTTCGAGGTCTTCATGTACTTCGCGCTGGCGCAGTTCCCGATGTATATGCTGCCGGCCCTCTCGCTGCCGGTCTACCGCCGGATCCTGGCGCGGGCCGGCGGCGAAGCGGATGCGGGTGGCTAGCAGCCTGTCGGACTTGAGCCGAGTTTCGAGATGAGATTCACTGTCACGGTCTGATTCTCTCCTGCGCGGTGATTTTGTGATGAGCAACTTTCGACAGGTTGACCGGGAGACCAGCTATCTTCTGCCGCCTTCGGTGGACGAATGGCTGCCTGATCGTCATCTGGCGCGCTTCGTGGTCGATGTGCTGGAGCAGCTGGATCTCTCTGCGTTCGTGAAGGCCTATCGTGGTTCGGGCTCGGCGGCGCATCACCCGAGCGTCCTGCTGGGCCTGCTGATCTACGGCTACGCGACGGGGGTGCATTCCAGCCGGAAGCTGGAGCGGGCGAGCTATGATTCGGTGGCCTTCCGCTTCATCGCGGCAAACGACCACCCCGACCACGACACGATCGCCACGTTCCGCCGTCGCTTCCTGCCGCTGATCGAGGGGCTGTTCGTGCAGGTTCTGCTGCTGGCGCGGCAGGCCGGCATGCTGCAACTGGGCACGGTGGCGCTGGACGGGACGAAGATCCATGCCGACGCGAGCCGGCACAGCGCCCTGTCGTGGCAGCGTGCGGGCGAGATCGAAGCCCGGCTGCGGGCCGAGGTGGCGGAGTTGATGGCGTTGGCGGAAGCGGCGGACCGGTCCGAGGTTCCCGACGGCATGAGCGTGCCGGAGGAGCTGGCACGGCGCGAGGACCGGCTGGCGGCGATCGCCGCGGCGAAGGCGGAGATCGAGGCGCGGGCGGCCGAGCGTCATGCGCGGGAGCAGGCGGAGTACGAAGAGAAGCTGGCAGCCCGCGAGGCGAAGGAAACGCGGACCGGCCGCAAGCCGGGCGGGCGGCCACCGAAGCCGCCGGAGCCGGGGCCACGGGCGAAGGACCAGGTCAACCTGACGGACCCGGACTCGCGCATCATGCCGGTGGCCGGCGGCGGCTTCGAGCAGTGCTACAACGCCCAGGCTGCGGTGGCCGCCGGCAGCCTGCTGGTGGTCAGCGCCGACGTGGTGCAGGCGGCGAACGACAAGCAGCAGATCGAACCGACGCTCGAAGCACTCGCCGGCCTGCCGGACGGGCTTGGCGAGGTCGAGACCCTGTTGGCGGACAGCGGCTACTTCAGCCAGGCCAACGTCGAGGCCTGCGGGGAAGCGGAGATCGCGCCGCTGATCGCGCTCGGCCGGGAGCACCACCATCTTTCCTGGCGGGACCGCTTCGCCGAGGCGCCGCCAGCGCCCGAGGATCCGACGCCGCTCGAGGCGATGTGCCATCGCCTGGCCACACCCGAGGGCCGGGCGCTCTACGCGCTTCGCAAGCAGACGCCGGAGCCGGTGTTCGGCATCATCAAATCGGTGATGGGCTTGCGTCAGTTCAGCCTGCGCGGCCTCGACAAGGCGAAGGGGGAATGGACCTTGGCCACGCTCTCCTGGAACATCAAGCGGATGTTCGTCCTCAGCCACGCCTGAACGGGCGGGCCAACCCGCGTTCGCAACTTCATGGGGGTAAATCCATGACATCGACGCCCGCCAAGCCAATCTTACCAATCCTTGCATGCCCGAGTCCGACAGGCTGCTAGGAATCCCATGTATCGGATCGGCGGTATCGTCCACGTCGACGACAGTTTCCAGCGAGCCTACGCCTATGAAATCGCCGCCCCGCCGGGCGCGGACGTCGCCCCGGGCTTCGCGCCGCACTTCACGCCGGCGGAGCTGCCGAAGCTGGGCGTCTTCGAGGGCAAATACTGCAACGACTGCGGCGATGAACTGCCGGCGGCCTGGTTCGCCGAGGCCCGCACCGCCGCCCGCGCGGATCCGACCCTCGACCGTTTCGCCATCAAGAGCCGTCAGCCCCTCTCCCTCTGGCGTGAGAAGAACTGGATCGTCGGCCACGACCCGCGCCAACTGCGAGGCCGGCGACCTCGCCTGCCGCCCCCGCCAGCGCCAGGCCCTGCTGCACTGGTCGCACGACCCGTTCATTTGAAGCACCCTCAGGCATCGTCCCGCACTCCTCCATAGGGGTCAGGACTTGAATGTTGAATTCAACATTCAAGTCCTGACCCCTATGGAGGTTGATGAAGTGGCGATCGGGGGGCCGGTGGGGTACAAGCGTCGGGAACGGGCCTTGGAGAGGCCGCGCGAGGGGATCATCGCCATGCTGTTTCTCGTCATCAGCCAACCACTGCCGACCCGGCCGAGCGAGGCGCGGGGCCATCGCCAGCGCTATTGGGAGTGGATCCAGCCGCTGCTGGATGCGGGCGAGGTCCGCTCGGTTTATGGCCGGGCGGGGCGGGGTGCGGTTGCCATCATGGACGTCGAGTCCAACGAGCGACTGCACCAGCTGCTGAACGAGTGGGGCGACATCATCCCCGCCGAATACGAAATCCATCCCCTGCTCGATCCCGCTCAGATGCAGGACTTCCTCGCCCGCTGATCCCCGCCCGCCGGCCTCAGCGGCCGGTTTCGCGGGTCAGCAGCATCGCCTCGCGCGAGGCGTCGAGGGCATCGTTCAGGCGAAGCTCACGGCTCTTCAGGAAGACCCGCTTGGTCACGCGGATGGCGTTCGCATCGTAGTCGAGCAGGACGTCCGCCATCCGCTCCGCCTCCGCCAACACCGCCTCGTCGGCGACCACGCGGTTGATCAGGCCGAGGGAGAGGGCCTTCTCGGCGGAGATGTCCTCGGCGAGCGTCAGCAGCTCGAACGCGGCCTTCGGCCCGATCCGATGCACCAGGCCGGGCGTCACCATCGTCGCGGCGAGGCCGCGCTTGACCTCGGGATAGCCGAAGACGGCGCCCTCCCCCGCTACCACCATGTCGCAGGCGATGGCGAGGTTGCAGCCGCCGCCGAGCGCATAGCCCCGCACCGCGGCGATCACCGGCTTGTCGGTCCGCGCGCCCAGTTTGCGGATTTCGGTAGTTCCGGACGGCGGTTTCAGTAAGTCCTGGCCACCGATTTCATAAAGTCCCGGCCGGTTCCGGGAGTTTGGCTTCGGGTGCCTTGTTGCCGTCAGTCGGGATTGTTTTCCGTTGTGGTTGGCTGGGTCAAGTCGGTCGTCGATTTCTTCTTTCGCATGCTGTCGCCTTTCAAGCCGATGCGGTGGGCGTTGTGGATGACGCGGTCGAGGATGGCGTCGGCGATGGTGGCCTCGCCGATCAGGTCGTGCCAGGCGGTCACGGGGATCTGCGCGGTGATGAGGGTTGAGCGTCGGTGGTATCGTTCCTCGCAGATTTCCAGGAGATCGAGGCGCTGGCGGTCGGTCAGGCCATGGGTTCCCCAGTCGTCGAGGACGAGCAGCTGGACCCGGGCGAGGCGGTCGATCAGGCGGGGCAGCCGGCCGTCGAGGCGGGCCATGGCGAGGTCCTCGAAGAGCCTGGGCATGCGGACGTAGAGGACGGAATGATCGAGCCTGGCGGCCTGATGGGCGATGGCACAGGCGAGCCATGTCTTGCCGGTTCCGGTCTGGCCGGTGACGATGAGGTTCTCGTGTGCCTTGAGCCAGACGCCCTGGGCGAGAGAGAGGACGGCGCGGCGGTCGAGGCCTCGTTCGGCGGCGAAGTCGATGTCCTCGATGCAGGCCTCGGGGAAGCGTAGCCTGGCCTGTCTGAGGCGGTTGGCGAGGCGCTTGTCGGCGCGGGTGGCGGCCTCGCGGTCGAGCATGAGGGCGAGCCAGTCCTCGCGGTTCAATTCCGATGATTGGCCTCGCTCGGCCATGTCGCGGTAAGCCTCTGCCATGCCCTTGAAGCCGAGGGCCTGCATCTGGTCGAGGGTCGGGTGTGTCAGCATGAGGTGTCTTCTCCTGGTTATCGGTAGTAGCCGGGGCCGCGGATGTTGGTGTGTGGCGGCAGCGGCAGAAGCGGTTCGCGCTCGGGGCGTGTGCGATCGAGGCCGGACTTGAGGATGGCGGCGAGCGATGAGTAGCTGGTCGTGTTGATGGTGAGCGCGCGTGCGCAGGCGGCCTCGACGCGTTCCGGTTCGTATCGGCGGGCGAGCGACAAGACGCCCATGGCGCTGCGATAGCCTTGCTCGGGATGGGGCCGATCGCGGATCATCCGCTCGACCAGGAGGGCGGCGTTGGGGCCGATGCGGCTGGCCTGGTCGATCAGGCTTTGTGGCGTTCGCTCGGCATAGCGCTGGTGCGCCTTGGGCATGTGGGCCGGGATCGTGGCATGGCCGCCATGCGGTGAGCGGCGGAGATGGCTGGCGACGCGCTTGTGGTTGTGGAAGATCTCGACCGTGCGGTGAGTGAGCCGGACTTGGACCTTGCGGCCGATCAGGCCGTGCGGCACGGAGTAGAAGCTGCGCTCGACGTCGACGTGATAGTCGGAATGGACCTTGGCGGTCTTCCATTCGGCATATTCGAAGGGCGTCGTCGGCAGGGGTGCCAGGGCCTCGCGCTCGATGGCCTCGAACATCTGGCGCCGGCTCTTTCCAAGGTTGCGCATGGGCCGCTCGTTGAGCTCCTCGAGGAGGTCGCGGATCGCCCGGTTGAGCTGGTCGAGGGAGAAGAAGCGCGTATTGCGCAGTCTTGCCAGGATCCAGCGCTCGACGACCTGGACGGCGACTTCGACCTTGGCCTTGTCGCGCGGCTTGCGGACCCGGGTCGGCAGGACGGTGGTGTCGTAGTGCTCGGCGAGCGCGGCGAAGGTCGGGTTGAGGGTCGGCTCGAACCAGAGCGGCTTGGCGACGCCGGCCTTGAGGTTATCGCAGACGATGCTCTTGGGCACGCCGCCGAAGTAGGCGAGCGCCCGGCATTGTCCGGCGACCCAGTCGGGCAGGCGCTGGGTCAGGCTGGCGGTGGCGAAGGTGAGCGAGGAAGCGCCCAGCACGGCGACGAAGATCTGCGCGTCGTGCACCTCGCCGGTCTCGGGGTCGACGATGTCCACCGTCTGGCCGGCATAATCGGTCTGCATGACCGCACCGGCCTCGTGGCGGTTGCGCCAGGTGGCGCCGGTGCGCCGCTTGAACGCCGTGAAGGCTTCGCAGAACCAGGTGTAGCCGTAGCCATCGGGATGTGAGGCGCGGTATTCCTGCCAGAGCAGGGTCAGCGTCACCCCCTTGCGCTTCAGCTCGGCCGCGACCGTCGGCCAGTGCGGCTCGCACCTGTCGCGCGGGGGCCGGCCCATGCGGCGGAACAGCGTCTCTTGCAGGACCGCGTCGTCCTCGTATTCCGCCGGCAGCGGCCAGGCGGTAAGGCCGACCTCGCGGGCCCGCAGCAAATAGGTCGACACTGTCGTCTTGGAGACCTTCAGCCGTTCCGCCACCTCTCGCGCCGAGAGGCCTTGGTCATGCGTCAGCCGCAGGATCGTTCGTGCATCTCTCACCGTCGTTCGTCTCGTCTGCTTCCGTCTGGGCATGTCCCCTCCCGGCAAAAGCCAAGAGGTAGACGCCGAGACGGCGCACCCGAAAGCTGAACTCAGATCGCCCCGTGATGCTGTCCGGGACTTTCCGGAATCACTGGCCGCGACTTACTGAAATCTCTGGCCAGGACTTTCCGTAATCGGTGTCCGGGACTTTCCGAAACGCGCAAACATGTCGCCGACACCCTATTCTGGCGCTCCGAACGACCGAATCTTGGAGTGCCGGTGATGAGCGACAGCGTGACCTATACCCTCAAAGACAATATCGCGACGCTGACCATGGACGACGGCAAGGCCAACGCGATGGCCCCGGCGATGAGCGCGGCGCTGAACGCCGGCCTCGACCGCGCCGCGCGGGAGGCCCGGGCGGTGGTGATCCGGGGCCGTGCGGGCGTCTTCTGCGGCGGCTTCGACCTGAAGATCATCCGGGGCGGGGACGAGACGGTGAAAGCGCAAATGCGCGACGCCGGCATGGCGCTGCTGCGCCGCCTCTATGTCTCACCGCAACCGATCGTCTTCGCCGTGACCGGTCATGCCGTCGCCATGGGCGCGCTGTTGATCCTGGCGGGCGATGCCCGTGTCGGCCTCGAGGGCGATTTCCGCCTCGGCCTGAACGAGACGGGCATCGGCCTCTCCCTGCCCGTCACCGGGCTCGAGGTCGCACGCGACCGGCTGGCGCCGACCGTGTTCCAGCGCGCGACCATCAACGCCGAACTGTTCTCGCCCGAAGGCGCGGTATCGGCCGGCTATCTCGACCAGGCGGCCGGAGCGGAGGGTTTCGATGCGGCGGTCGATGCCGCTGCCACGTACCTGGCCGGCCTGGACGGCGGCGCCTTCTCCGAAACCAAGCAGCGCGTCCGCCAGCCCACCCTCGATAGGATCGACGCGCTGATGGGATGAGGCCGGCGGCTCAGGCGCCCCAGACGTCCTTCAGCACCCGCACCCAGTTCTCGCCGAGGATCTTGGCGATGCGGCCCTCGGGCCAGCCGCGGCGCTCGAAGGCGGCCGTCAGGTTCGGGTATTCGGCCAGCGTGCGAAAATTCTCCGGCATCGGCGCGGTCGTGCCGCGCCCGTCCATCAGCCAGCGGGCATAGCCCTTGTCGCGGCGCAGCCAGTCGAACCAGTCGGCGGACTGGTTCTGCGTGAAGTCCGTGCCGATGCCGACGTTGTCTTCGCCGATCAGGTCGACGACATAGGCCATCGCGTCGACGCAATCCTCGAGCGTCGTCTCCGCGTCGCGCGGGAGGAACGGCGGGAAGGTCGCAAAGCCGACGAAACCGCCAGAATCGACGATGAAGCGCAACTGCTCGTCCGTCTTGTTGCGGGGATGGTCGCGCAAGCCCGCCGGACAGCAATGAGTATAGGCCACGGGCTTCTTCGAATGGCGGATCGCATCCTCGCTGGTCTTCGGCCCGACATGGGAGAGGTCGACCAGGATGCCGAGGCGGTTCATCTCGTCGACCACCTCGCGGCCGAAGTCCGAGAGGCCGCCGTCGTTGCTGTCGAAACAGCCGGAACCGACGAAGTTCTGCGTGTTGTAGGTCAGCTGCATGACGCCGACGCCGAGGTCCTTGAAGCTGCGCAGGTGGCCGAGCTGGTCCTCGATGCCCGACGTGTTCTGCCAGCCGAGGATGATGCCGACCTTGCCCTCGCGCTTGGCCCGGTGGATGTCCGCGGTGGTGTGCACCTGCAAGAGGATATCGTCGCACTCCTCGAACCAGCGTTTCCACTGCGCGACGTTGTCCATGGTGCCGCGAAAGCCTTCCCAGATGCTGCAGGTACAGTTGGCCGCCGTCAGGCCGCCGCGGTGCATGTCCTCGAAGACGGCACGGCTCCAGTTCGAGATCACCAGGCCGTCGATGACGATGGCGTCGCGGTGCAGGTTCGTGCTGCTCATGGGTCTGTCCTCCGCTTGCCGGCCCGCTGTCGCCGGCTTCTATTCCCCGAATATCACTGTCGGCAGCCAGGTGGAGAGGCCCGGGAACGTCGCCACCACGCCGAGGGCGAGGACCTGGATGGCGACGAAGGGGATGACGCCCTTGTAGATCTGCAAGGTCGTCACGCTCGGCGGCGCCACGCCGCGCAGGTAGAAGAGCGCGAAGCCGAAGGGCGGCGTGAGGAACGAGGTTTGCAGGTTGAGCGCGATCATCACGCCGAGCCAGACCGGGTTCAGGTCCATCTGCAAGAGGATCGGCGCGACGATCGGTACCACGACGAAGGTGATTTCGATGAAGTCGAGGAAGAAGCCCATGATGAACATCATGAACATCACCACCAGCATGGCACCGAAAGCGCCGCCCGGCAGCGAGGTCAGGAAGCCGTGCACCAGGTCGTCGCCGCCGAGGCCGCGGAACACGGCGGAGAACAGCTGGGCGCCGATGACGATGCCAAACACCATGGCGGCGACCCGGGTGGTCGAGCGCATCACCTCCTGCAGGCCGCCGGTGCCGTAGACCCGCGCGAGCGAGACCAGAATGCCCCAACCGAGCGCCAGGCAGCAGATGACGGCGACCAGGATGCCGATCAGGTCGGCGGTCGGGATCTCGTCGCGGGCGACGCGCAGGTCCATCATGCCGGTCAACACCAGGACCACGACCAGGCCCACCGTCGCCGCATAGATCGGCAGCCCGCGGTTCGGGTTCAGCCGCAGACCGCCCAACAGCGTCGCGCCGATCGCGCCGACGGAGGCTGCTTCCGTCGGCGTCGCGATCCCGGCCAGGATCGAGCCCAGCACCGAGACGATCAGCACCACAGGTGCGACCAGGGCGCGGGCGACGCGGAACATGATCTCGCCCGTGCTCTGGCCGGCGGTCAGCTCGTCGCGCGGCACCGGCGGCGAGGACTCGGGCCGGATGACGGCGATGATCAACTGGTAGAGGATATACATGCCGACCAGCGCCAGGCCCGGCAGCAGGGCGCCGGCGAACAGGTCGCCGACCGAGACCGGATCGGGCGCGAAGTTGCCGAGCTTGCGCTGCGCTTCTTGGTAGGCATCGGAAATCTGATCGCCCAGCACCACCAGCACCAGCGAGGGCGGAATGATCTGGCCGAGCGTGCCCGACGCGCAGATCGAACCGCAGGCGAGCGCCGGGTCGTAGCCGCGCCGCAGCATGGTCGGCAGCGAGAGCAGGCCCATGGTCACCACCGTCGCGCCGACGATGCCGGTGGAGGCCGCGAGCAGCGCGCCGACGACGGAGACCGAGACGCCGAGCCCGCCCTTCAGCGAGCCGAACAGCATCCCCATGGTTTCCAGCAGTTCTTCCGCCACCTTGGAGCGTTCCAGCATCACCCCCATGAAGACGAAGAGCGGCACGGCGACCAGGATCTCGCTGACCATGGCGTTGCCGAAGACCCGGTTGGGGAAGATGCCGAGGAAGGCCGGATCGAAAAGGTCGAAGGCGAAGCTGATGCCGGCGAACATCAAGGCGACGCCGGCGAGCGAGAAGGCGACCGGGAAGCCGCCCATCAGCATGACGCAAACCCCGCCGAACATGGCGCAGACGATGATCTCGTTGCCGGTCATGGCCCCGCCTCCGCCTCGAGCGTCTCGGCCTCGGGCGGCGCCCGCCTGCCGGTCGCGACGAGGAACCCGTTGGTCGCCATGGAAATCCCCTGCAGGCCTAGCAACACGGGAAAGGCCAGCAGGAACAGCATCGAATGCATGAACAGGATCGATTCCTGCATCGGGATGAAGCCGAGCCCGAAGACGTAACGCAGCAGGACGACCGTGAATTGCACCAGCACCATGATGAGGGCGAACCAGGCGACGATGCGCCCGACCCGCTCGTTCATGATGTCGATCGCGTTGGAAAGCGCTTGAACAGCACGCACGTCCTCAACTCCCGCAAGCGCGCGCACCCGGTTGGGGCCCGCACCACGTCAGGTACGGGCCCCGGTGCGCTGGGACCGGATCCTCGGGAAGGTACCGCCTAGCCGTACTTGAAGGGCAGCAGGCGGGCGTTCATGAAGCCCTGCTCGCCGATCTTGGCCCAGGTGATGGCCTGCTTGCGATAGTCGATGAAGCTGTCATAGACCCTCTTCGCGATCGGGCTGGAGTTGCCGATGTCGGACACCACCTGGCCCGCGATATTGCCGATCTCGATCAGCATGTCGTCGGGATAGCGATGCATCTGCACCTTGTGCTTGTTCAGCAGCACGTTGAGTGAGCCGAGATTGCGGGCGTTGAACTCCGCACCCTGGATCTGCGCCTCGGCCTCGATGGCCATGGTGACGATCAGCTGCTCGTCCTTGGTGAGCGAGTCCCAGAGCTTTTTGTTGATCGCGAAGCTGCCGCAGGTGCCCGGCTCGTGGAAGCCCGGATAGAAATAGTGCTTGGTGATCTTGTAGAAGCCGAAGGCGAGATCGTGCCAGGGGCCGACCCATTCCGCCGCGTCGATCGCGCCGGAGGCGAGCGAGGGATAGATCTCCGCCACCGGCAGATTGACCACGGTGACGCCCAGCTCGCGCAGCACCTCGCCGCCGATGCCGGGCATGCGGAACTTCAGGCCCTTGAAATCGTCGAGCTTCTCGATCGGCTTGCGGTACCAGCCGCCCATCTGGGTGCCGGTGCTGGCACCGAGGAAACCCTTGAGGCCGAAGTCCGCCGAGAGCTCGTCCCACAGCTCCTGCCCGCCGGCGTATTTCATCCAGGCGTGCGTCTCGAGGCCGGTCAGGCCATAGGGCACGGCGGTGAAGAAATTGAAGGCCTTGTGCTTGCCCTGCCAGTAGTATTCCGCCGACATGTACATGTCCGCATCGCCCGCGCTCACCGCGTCGAAGACGCCGAAGGCCGGCACCAGCTCGCCGCCGCCATAGACCTTGACGTCGATCTTGCCACCCGAAAGCTGGGTGATCCGCTTGGCCACCCGCTGGCCCGACGTGCCGAGGCCCGGCGCGTTCAGCGGCCAGGACATGGCGAGTTTCCACTGCTTGCGGCCCTGGCTGATCGCCGGTGCCGGAAAACTCGACGCGGCGGCGGCCGTGGCCGCGACGCCCGCGGTGGCGGCGCCCTTTACGAATGCACGACGTTTCATCTCCGCTCTCCCTGTTCGAGATGCTGGGACCCCGATACGCTGTCCCGGTCAGGGGGCGGCCCCCTTACACAATCGCCGCCAACCCCGAATTTCCCCATCTATTCGAAAACCTTAGAGCAGCAATTCGGGAGCCACAAGCAAGTTGCACGCCGGCACGTCGCCGCGGGGGCATTTGCCGCTTGCGCCCGTCACTGGGGACCGGTTAGCTTCGGAGCGGGCCGAGGAGGTATGTCTGTGCTGATTTCCAAGCGTATGTTCCTGGCCGCGAGCACGCTCGCCCTCGCCGTGGCGCTCACCGCGTGTTCCAACCAACCCAAGCGATGGGAGAAGGCCGGCGCCGACAAGGAGACCCGCTGGCTCGACGTCAATTCGTGCGGCAACTATGCCCGCGCCAAGCTGAACAGCCGCGACCTCCAGCGTGAGGAACGCTTCCATGGTCGCGCCATCGCGCTCGAACAGAACTACCGCAACAACGACGTCGCCGGCCTCCAGCGCATAGCCGAAGCGGACCATCTGCGCAGCCGCCAGCGGATTTTCGAGGATTGCATGGCGCTCAAGGGCTACCGCCCGAGCCAGGCGAAGCCCGCCACGGACGGCTAGTTTCCCGCTCGCGAAACGCCTGCAGGCGCCGCACCAGCAGGCGGCGCGTCTTCCAAGGCTTCCAGAACGCAGGAAGCGTACTCAGCCAATGCCCGTGCTGGAAGCGCGGAAAACCCGCCTCCCGCGCCAGCTGCAGCGTCGTCGGCAGATGACGTTGGCCGAGCACGGCGATGGCGGAATCGATTTCCGCGAGGGAGGCGAAGACGAGCCGTCGGCCCCGGTAGGCGACGATGTAGATCGGCCAGCCGCGGCCAGGCACCGCGCGGGGCCGCGGCGGGTCGTGCGCCGAGGCGCTCGCCCACGTCTCGCCCTCCCGCGCCCGGTGCACCCAGAACGACAGTGGCGAGCACACCGGCTCGGAACGGTATTCTCGCCGGATCTGCATCGACGAATCGCCGCCGTCCGCCTTCAGGTCGCCGTATAGCCGCCGTCGACGACGAGATCACTCCCCGTCATGAAGCTGGAGGCCTCGCTCGCCAGGAACAGCGCCGCATGCGCGATCTCCACCGGCAGGCCGAGGCGGCCGAGCAGATGCGCCGGCCCCAGCGCGTCGCGCGCCAGGCCCATGTCGCCGAAGCGCCGGGTCAGCCGCTCGGTCTCCACCGCGCCGGGCGAGAGGGTGTTGACCCGTACGTTCTCGCCCGCATGGTCGGCGGCGAGCGCCTTGGCGAACTGGATCAGCGCGCCCTTGGAAGCGCAATAGACCGACCGGCGCGGTTGCCCGACGGAGCCGAGCTGCGAGGCGATCAGCACGATCGAGCCGCCGCCGCCCGCGATCATCACCGGCAGCGCGGCACGGCAGGCGAGGAAGGCGCCGGTGAGGTTGACCCGAATGACATCGTCCCAGTGCGCGAGCGACAGCTCGGTCACCGTCGCGCTCTCGTCGTGCATCGCGGCACCATAAAGCAGCGCGTCGATCCCGCCATACGCCTCGGCCGCGGCCGCCATCAGCGCCGCTACCTGATCCTCCTGGCGCACGTCGACGGCCTCGGCCATGGCGCTGCCGCCCGCCTCGCGGATCATCTCCGCCGTCGCCTCGGCGCCGGCAGCGTCGATATCGGCGGTGACCACCTTCGCGCCCTGGGCCGCGAAGGCGAGGGCCGAGGCCCGGCCGATCCCGCCCGCCGCGGCAATCACCACCGCGCGGCGGCCCTCCATCGTGCAATTCACTGCCATGCCCGCCCCCGTCGTCCTCGGTTCCCCTGATATCGGCCGCTAGTGTAGTCTCGGCGGGCGCAAAACGGGAGGGAGCGCCATGGCCGAAGGCATGTTGATCGTCTGGACGGATGTGGAAACCGGCCACGAGGACGACTTCGAGGAATGGTACAACCGCGAACACGTGAACGAACGGGCCGCCATCAAGGGTTTCCTCTCCGGGGCCCGCTATTCCGCGATCCGCGGCCAGCCGCGGTTTCTGGCGCTCTATGAAACGCGGACGCCGGCGGTGCTGTCGTCCAAGGCCTATTGCAGCGTGCTCGACGATTCGACCGGCTGGACCAAACGGGTGACCTCCAAGTTCCGCAACACGACCCGCGGCGTCTTCGAGGTTGCCGGCCGCGCCGGCGAGGGCCGCGGCGGCGTCGTCGCCACGCTGCGCATCGCCCCGCCGGCGAAGGGCGCCGCCCGTCTCGCCCGTTGGCTCGCCGGGCCGGCGCTGCGCGAGGTCGTGAAGCGGCCGGGCATGGTCCGGGCCGAATTCTTCCAGGCCGTCGAGGTGACCGGGCCGCAGGGCACCGGCGACGACGACCGCGAGAATCGCGCGGGCGGGCTGTGGGCCGTGGTCATCGACGGCGCCGACGAGCGTTCCGTCGCCGCGGCGCTGGCCGAGGTGCTGCCGGCCGACGCCTTGCGCCAACGCGGTGCCGGTGCCGACGTCGCCCGCGGGCTCTATCGTCTGCGCTATGCCAAGGCCGCCGGTGGCCGCTAGGGAGATCGCGAATCATGCCGACCCGTTTTGCCCGTGACGAGGAATTCGCCGTCATCACCCTCGACCGGCCGGAGGCGCTCAACGCCTTGAGCTTCGAGGTGGTGGCCGATATCGCCCGCTACATCGACGAGGCCGAGGCGAGCGACGCCCGCGCCCTCGTCATCACCGGCGCGGGCGAAAAATCGTTCTGCGCCGGCGCCGACATCTCGGAGCTGATGGGCCGCTCTATCGAAGACGAGAAGGCGGGCGCCGAGCGCGGCCAGCGCGCCTTCGCCAAGCTGGATACGCTGCGCATTCCCTCGCTCGCGCTCATCAACGGCTTCGCGCTCGGCGGCGGGCTGGAACTGGCGATGGCTTGTACCTTCCGGATCTGCGTGCCCCGCGCCCGCCTCGGCCTGCCGGAGATCAAGCTCGGCCTGATCCCGGGCTATGGCGGCACCCAGCGCCTGCCGCGCCTGGTCGGCGAGGCCCGCGCGCTGGAACTGGTGATGAGCGGGCGCATGGTCCAGGCGGAGGAGGCGCGCGACATCGGCCTGGTCAGCCAGATCGTCGAGGGCGAGGCGATGGATGAAGCCAAGGCCTTCATGCGCCAGTTCACCGGCTTCGGCCTGCCCGCACTGCGTTTCGCGCGGGAAGCGGTGCGCCGTGCCGGCACGACGACGCTGGCCGAAGGGTTGGCGATCGAGGCCGATCTCAACACGCTGGCCTTCGAGACCGAGGACGCCGCGGAAGGCACCGCCGCCTTCCTGGAAAAGCGCCCGCCCCTCTTCCGGGACCGCTGAGATGACGGAAAAGGGTGCCGTCGCCGTCACCGGAGCCAGCCGCGGCATCGGTGCCGCCATCGCGCTGGAGCTGGCGCGCCGCGGCTGGCGCGTCGGCTGCCTCAGCCGCAAGGGCATCGGGCCCGAGGATCGCCCCGTACCCGCGGACCTGGCGCCGCTGCTGGAATATCATGCCCTCGACGTCACCGACGAAGTGGCGGCGCGCGCCGTTTTCGCCACGCTCGCCGAGGGGCCGGACGGCCTTCGCGGCCTGGTCAACAACGCCGGCGCACACGCCGAGGGACCGAGCCATGAATTCGCGACCGAGGATTTCGCCCATGTGATGGCGGTGAACGTCACCGCGCCCTTCGCCCTCAGCCGCGAGGTCTTTCCGCACCTGCAGGCGGCGGGCGGCGGCACCATCATCAATCTCGGCTCCTTCTTCGACAAGCTGGGGGTGCGGTACTCGGCCGCCTACTGCGCCTCCAAGGCGGGCATCGCCGGCCTCACCCGGGCCCTGGCGGTGGAGTGGGCGAAACGCGGCATCCGCGTCCTCGACGTGGCACCCGGCTATGTCGAGACCGACCTCAACGCCGGCCACCGGGAGAACGACGGCTTCAACCGCTTCCTCGAACAACGCATTCCGACCGGCGGCCCGACCGACGCGGAAGAGGTCGGCCGCCTCGTCGGCGTGCTGTTCGACGAGGACCTGCCCTTCCTCACGGGCGAAACGATCTACCTCGACGGCGGACAGTCGATCCAGCAATGAGGGACGGCGCAGACATTCCGACCTATGAGGCCATCGTCGTCGGCGGTGGGATATCGGGCATGTACCTGACCCATCGCCTGCGCGAGCTGGGCGTGCATTTCCACGTCTTCGAAGCCGGGTCGGACGTCGGCGGAACCTGGTACTGGTGCCGCTATCCAGGCGCGCGGTTCGATTCCGAAAGCTGGACCTACGGCTTCTTCTTCGACGAGGAACTGCTGCAGGAATGGGACTGGAAAGAACACTTCTCCCCGCAGCCCGATACGCTGGAATACCTCAACCACGTCGCGGACAGGTTCGATTTTCGCCGCGACATGACCTTCGATGCTTCCGTCGCCGCCGCCACCTTTGACGACGCGGCAAACCTTTGGACGGTGACGCTGGAAGACGGCCGCCAGGCTCGGGCGTCGCTCCTGATCACCGGCCTCGGTGTGCTGTCGGCGCCGACGCTGCCCAACATCCCGGGGCGGGACGACTTCGCGGGCCCGAAGTTTCATACCGCCCGCTGGCCGCACGAGCCCGTCGACTTCACCAGCAAGCGGGTCGGCATCATCGGCACCGGCGCGACGGCGATCCAGGCGATCCCGGAGATCGCCAAGACCGCCGGCCATCTGACGGTCTTCCAGCGGGCACCCAACTGGGCGGCGCCCCTGCACAACGCCGCGATCACCCCGGAGGAACAGAAGGACATCAAGGCGCGCTACAAGGAGATCTATGCACGGTGCTGGGAAACGGTCGCCTGCTTCATCCATCACCCCGATCCGCGCAGCGCGCTGGAGGTCTCGCCCGAGGACCGCGAGGCCTTCTGGGAAAAGCTCTATTCGGAGCCCGGCTTCGGCATCTGGCTCGGCAACTTCCGCGACGTGCTGACCGACGAGCGGGCGAACGCGCTCGCAACCGCATTCATGGCGCGCAAGATCCGCGAACGGGTCGATGACCCGGTGCTCGCCGACAAGCTGACACCGAAGAACCACGGCTTCGGGACCCGGCGCCTGCCGCTCGAAAGCGGCTATTTCGAGGCCTACAACCGACCCAACGTCCGCCTCGTCGACATCGCCGAGGCACCGATCGAGCGGATTACGCCCGACGGCGTCGTGACCACGGCGCAAGCGCACCGCTTCGACATTCTGATCTATGCCACCGGCTTCGACGGCGTCACCGGCCCCTACGACCGCATCGACATCCGCGGGCCGGGCGGCCGTCGCCTGCGGGACGAGTGGAAGGAACTGCCGCGCACGTTTCTCGGCGTCATCAACGACGGCTTTCCGAACATGTTGATGGTGCTCGGCCCGCACACGGCGCGCGGCAACATTCCCCGCAACATCGAAATGATCGTCGACTTCAATATCGGCCTGATCCGCCACATGCGCGCGCACGGCCACAAACGGGTCGCGGCGCGCAGCGAGGAAGCGGAGAAATGGCTCGAACAGGTGAAAGCGGTCGACGCCGGCCTGCTGTCCAGCAAGATCGCGAGCTGGCAAACCGGCGTCAACCGTAACGTCGAGGGCCGCCAGACGCCCCGCGTGCTCGGCTACAACGGCGGTGCCGTCCGCTATCGCAAGCTCATCGAAAAGATCGCGGCCGGCGGCTACAAAGAGTTCGAGTTCGGGTGAAGCGACATCTCCGGGAGGACGTACCGATGGCCGACAAACGTCGAATCAACGTGGCCTCGGGCCGCCCGCTGGAGCCTCTTGCGCATTATTCCCGCGCACTTCGCGTCGGCGATACGGTGCTGCAGTCGGGGACGACGGCGATCGACACCGAGGGCAACGTGATCGGCGAGGGCGATGTCGCGAGCCAGGTCGACGCCATCCTCGACATCGCGGCCGACAGCATGGGCAAGGCCGGCGGGCGGCTCGACGACGTGGTCAGAAGCCGCGTCTACGTCACCGACATTGCGCTTGCGGACGCGGCGGGACGGGCACTGGCGCGGCATTTTCGCGACGTCCGGCCGGCCACCACGCTGGTGCAGGTGAACCGCCTCGCCCGCCCGACCCAGCTGATCGAGATCGAATTCGATGCGATCGACGGCGCCCGCCAACGGGCCCGCCATGTCACCTCCGGCAGTCCCTCGGAAGACCTCTACGGCTATTCACGCGCGGTCCGGGTGGGCGAGCGGATCTTCGTCTCCGGCACCACGGCGCGAAACGAGGCGGGCGGCGTCGACGGCATCGACGATATGTACGCGCAGACCCGGCGCATCTTCGCGACCCTGGAAGCCGCGCTCGACGAGGCCGGCGGCAGCCTCGCCGACCTCGTCTACACCAAGACCTTCGCCACCCGGATGAGCGATGCGGACGCCGGCAGGCGGGCGCGGCTCGAGGCCTTGGGCGAGGTGCGGCCGACGGCGACGCTGCTTGGCGTGCCGGCCGTGCTGCGCCCCGAAATGCTGGTCGAAATCGAGGCGGAAGCGATCGTCGGCGCGGCCGCGACACGGCACGACATCTACACCGAGAATGAGCGCGAACGGGCGCGGGGCTATGCCCGTGCGGTCGCCGTCGGCGACGTCGTCCATGTCAGCGGCTGCACATCGATTGACGCGGACGGCCGGGTGCAGGCGCCCGGCGACTGGGCCCGGCAGTACGACCTCTGCCACGAGGCCATTGGCCGGGCCCTGGCGGACGCCGGGCTGGTGCTTGACGACGTGGTCCGCCGGCGCATCTTCACGGTCGCTTCGGCAACACAGAACCGCCCTTACGGCGAGGGACCCGGCTGGTTCGCCGCCAGCCGTCCGGTCTCGATGGGTTGCCGGATCGCCGATCTGGCCTCGCCCGACATGCTAGTCGAGGTCGATGCCGTGGCGATCCGCGGCGCCCATGGCGACATCGAGTGGCGCGGACCCGCGGATACGACCTGACGGGACCATCCAGCGCTTCCATAGAATCGGACCGTGCTCTAGCATCTCCTCCCGCACTCGGCATTCGCCCGGGGACGATCCTGCCTACAGTTCGGCACCATCGCCGCCAACGGAAACGCCTGCCGTCCGACTGGAGCATGAGCCGGCCCCATGGTCGACAGCGCCGCGAGTCCCGACCTTCGAAGACCGGCGTTCCTGCAGCTGAACCGACAGCAATGGCTGATCCTGTTGATGATCCAGCTGTCGAACCTGCTGTTCAACATGACGATCACGGTGGCCAACCTCGTGCTGCCGCAGATGCGCGGTGCCCTGGCGGCGACACCCGACGAGATCTCCTGGGTGATCACGCTGAACCTGATCGCGACCGCGATCGTGACGCCGATGACCGGCTGGCTTGCCGGACGGCTCGGCTGGCGCAACATGATGCTGTGGACCGTCGGCGGCTTCACCCTCGCCTCGGCCTTCTGCGGCCTGGCGGGCAGCCTGGAGACGCTGATTCTGGCCCGCGTCATACAAGGCGGCTTCGGGGCGCCGATCGCGCCCTTAGGCCAGGCCATCCTGATCGCGACCTTTCCCCGCCACCTGCTGCCCTTCGCCCTCGTCATGTGGGGGGTCGGCGCGGTGTTCGGGCCGGTGTTGGGGCCGATCATCGGGGCGCTGGCGACCGAGGCGTGGAACTGGCGGGCCGCCTTCTTCATGATCGTGCCGCCGGGCATCCTCACCCTGGTTTGCATCTGGTTCGCGCTCGGGCGCGATACGACGCTCAGCCGGGTCCGCTTCGACTGGATCGGCTTCCTCGCTCTCGCCTGCACCTTGATCTGCGCCCAGCTGATCTTCGATCGCGGCCACCGCTTCGACTGGTTCGATTCACCCCTGATCGTGGTTTGCGCCTTCCTCGGCCTCGTTTCGTTCTGGATTTTCGTCATCCAGTGCTCGACGGCGAAGAACCCGTTCCTCGACTTTGCCCTGCTGCGCGACCGCAACTTCACCGTCGGCACCGTCATCGCCTTCGCCGTCGGCATGTTGAGCTTCACGAGCCTGGTGCTGTTTCCGACGCTGCTGCACGATCTCCGGGGCTATCCCGAAGACGCCATCAGCACACTGATCGCCGCCCGCGGCCTCGGCAACTGGACGGCCTTCTTCTTCATCTCGACGCTAACGCGGCTGATACCGCGGCTCTGCATCGCCGCCGGCTTCGCGATCCAGGCGGTCAGTTGCCTGTGGATGACGAGTTTCGACATCAACGTCACCGACTTCGCCATTTTCTGGAGCCATTATCTCATGGGGCTCGGCAACAGCGTCGTCTTCACGCCGATGGTGGCCATGGCCTTTTCGACGTTGCCGCGGCACCGGATCACGGAAGGCGCGGCCGTCTTCACCATGATGCGGAACTTCGGCTCCAGCATGTTCGTATCGCTCACCGTGCTGGTCTTCCTGCGATCGCGCTCGATCAACGAGGCCGAGCTGTCGGAGCACATCAATCCGTTTCGCTCCCTGCCCGTCCATGCGGGCGCCGCCGATGTCTGGGATACGGGCACGACCCTCGGCCTGGCGCGAATCTCGGGCGAGGTCGGCCGGCAGGCGGCCATGATCGGCTATATCAACGCCTTCACGATCATGGCCATCGCCGCCATCCTCGCCATACCGCTCGCCCTGCTGCTGCGCCGGCCGCCGGACGAGTAAGCTTTGAATGTCGGTTGCAGGCTAACGTGCCGGCGCCTGGTCGTCGTGCTCCTCCGCCTGGACCTCCAGCAGCGCCTGGTTGAGGGCGCGGAGCACGTCCTTGTGGTGCACCACGCCCTGCACGCGGCGGTCTTCGGGCCCGGTCACCACGGCCAGCTGCTCCGCGCCGCCGAGATCCATGAGGGCGAGCGCATGCTCCAGCGTGTCGGCCGGGATTACCGCCGTGGTCCCGCCACGCACCACGTCGCGGGCGTTGATCAGGCTGTCGAGGCTGGGATCGAAGGCGACGTCCTTGACCTCCTGGAAGCCGAAGGTGCCGACCAGATTGCCCGCCTCGTCGGTGACGACGAACTCGGACGCCGGACCCTCGGCCAGCAGTCGCTTGATCTCGCCGATGCTGGTGCCCTCGGCGACGATGTGACACTCCCGGCTCAGGATATCGCCGACGTTCAGGGATTGCAGCAGATGGCGGGCCCGGCCGCCGCGCAGGTTCAGGCCGCGACGTTCCAGCTGCCAATGGAAGAAGCTGGTGCCCAGCACCTGGCGCACGACGAGGGAGGCGACCGAGGTCGCGACCATGACGGCGACGGTCATGGTGTAATCGCCGGTCAACTCGAAAACGATGAGGATGGTCGAGATCGGCGCGCCGAGCACGGCGGCGGCCACCGCGCTCATGCCGACGATGGCGTAGTCGCCGTGGCTGGAGGCGTATTCGGGAAACAGATAGGCCGCGACGATACCGAAGGCGCCGCCGGTCATCGCGCCGACATAGAGCGAGGGCGAAAAGACGCCGCCGCCGAAACGACAGCCGAGCGTCACCGCCGTCATGACGGTCTTCAGGGCAATCAGCGCCACCAGCATGGAGAGCGGGAAGATGCCCTTCAGGGCACCGTCGGTCGGACCGTAGCCGACACCCAGGATCTGGGGAAACAACAGGGCGACCAGGCCGAGCGCCAGGCCGCCCGCCATCGGCTTGCTCCAATCCGGCATCGGCAGGCGCTCGACGATCTCGTCCGCCTTCATGATGCTCCACATCAAGACGATGGCCATGGCCGCCGAGACGATGCCGAGCAGGAAGAAGGCCGGAAACTCCAGCACCGAGGTGATCTGCGTCCAGGGCAGATCGAAGGCGGGCGCCTCGCCGAGGTGGGCACGGGCGACCAGGGTGCCGCCGACGCTGGCGATCACCACCGGCGCGAAGGCGGAGAGTGCGTAATGCCCGATCACCACCTCGAGGGCGAAGAACACGCCGGCGATCGGCGCGTTGAACGAGGCGGAGACCGCCGCCGCCACACCGCAGCCGAGGATCGTGCGCGAGAGGTTCTGCCCGAGGCTGAGGCGCTGCGCCAGCCAGGAGGAGAGAGTGGCGCCGAAATGCACCATCGGCCCCTCGCGCCCGGCACTGGCGCCGACACCGAGGGAGGTGGCGGAAACGGCGGCGGAGACCAGGCCTTCGCGCAGGCCCATGCGCCCGCCGTGCAGCGCGTTGGCCTCGATCACATGGGCGACCGCCTGGGCCCGCTTGCCCGGCATCAGGTATTCCAGCATCAAGCCGACGCCGAGACCGCCGAGCGTCGGCACCAACACCACCTGCCACCAGGGCAGCTCGGCGACGGCGAGATAGAGCGTATCCCCCGCCGTGCCGAAGCCGATCCATTCGACCGCATCGATCCAGATGCGAAAGCCGAGCGCCGCATAGGCGACGACGATGCCAATGACCACCGCGACGGCGGTCAGCACGACCTGTTCATGGTGCGCCAGCCGATGCCAGATCCCTCGCGGTCCGGGAGATGCCATCGATCACGGGCCCTTCGTCGGTTGCGCGCCGGCCGGCGGCCGGGGTTCAGAAGTCGATTTTGCGCTTGGTAACGCCACCCCTGGCGAACAGGAAATCCGGTTGCTCCGCGAGCCAGGCCGGATCGAAAAGGGTGAAGGCCGCATCGATCACGCCGCCCCGCCGATCGACACGCAGATGGGCGACCACGACCGGGCCGCAATCCGCCCAACGGCGATACTCCCGCGCAGACCCGCCAGGGCCGACGATCAGCGGTGCGCGCGCTTCGCCGCGCCGGCCGGCGGGCCACGACACCGACCAGCCTTCGCGGGGTTGGACGATCGCCGCCAATTCGCCGCAGAGTTCGGAATCGACGCCCTGGCTTCGCGGATGCCAGACATAGGCGCCCCGCCCGTCGCGCCAATCCGCCTTGCCGTATTTGTTCAACAGGCCCGCCTCGATATCGCCGGCGTCGGGACGGTCACGGCCGAAGTAGAGCCGTCGGCTGACGCCCGCGAGGCGCATGCCGGAGGCGGTCGCGAGCCAATAGGCCGCGATGCCGCGGGTGCCGCGTGAATCGACGGCCAGCTCGGCGGCATCGAACGGTCGCGGGTCGGCGAGCGTCGCGGTCTCGTTCGAGCCGGATCGATCAACCATGATGCGGCGCACCGCCTCGGGCGCCATGCCAAGACGCAGCGAAACGATGTCCGGCCCATACGCCCGGCGCGCCGGCCGGTCGGCGCAGGCCGCGAGCGCGCGGCGTCCGGCGCGGGATCCGGCACGCGGTAGCCACGACCTGGTATCGGCATCGTCGAAGCGCACGCGGCAATTCCGCTGGGCGGCCGAGTCGGCGGTCCGGCGCGATGCCGTCGCGGCACGGGCATCGCGCACCTTGGCACGGCATTCCCGCGCGGTATCCGCCATGCCACGCTGTGCCTCGACATAGCCGCACAGCCGCTCGGCACAGGCGAGCTTCTCGTCCCCATCGCGAAGCGCCGAACACTGTTCGCGCCGCCGGCGGATTTCCGCCAGAACCTGCTCCGGGTTGTCGGCCCTGGCGGGCGACGCGGGCGCGGCGGCGCGCGGCGCCTTGCCGTCGGCGCCGAGGCTGGCGAAGATTTGCCCATCGGGGGCGGCGAAATCCACACGAACGACCCGGCCCGTGAAGGCCGCGGCGAGGCGCTTCTCGTCCGGCCGCCGCGCCGGCGCCGCACCCGTCACCTCGACGGTGAGACGCGCGCGATACCAGCCCTCGCCCCGCGCCGGTGCGCGTTGGGGTCCGTCCTCCAACAGGCGTCGTGCCGCCCGCCGTCCCATGGCGATCCCTTCCATGCGAAGCGGCGCGTCGAGGATCAGGGCCCGCGGCGTCGGCAGCAACTCGGCGACGTCGCGCCGCCATTCGACGACCGGCGCCAGCATATCGCCGAGGATGTCGTTGTTGGGAAAGCCTGTACGCAGCGCCTCCCGGTCGTCGCCCGGCGGCGAGAGGTGATAGGCGTTCCGCCCCTTGGCCGACGCCGGCAACAGGAAACGATCGCGGCTGCCGCGCTTTCGTTTGTTGCCGTAGACGGCACCCCGGATGGGCTTCAACAGGTCGAGCTGTTTCACGAACCTGGCATCGGACGCGACGACGCCCGGCGTTTCATAGGCCGGGCGGGCGAAGCGAAGCTGCCGCCTTTCCCGGTCGTAGCCGATCGACGGCAGGCCGACCTCGAGCACCAGATAGGGCGTCTCGGCAGCGCGCTTGGCCGCCGCCTCCAGATGCTCGCGAACCAGGGGGTCGACGTCCGAGATCGGGCTCGAAGCGTCCCGCCGCTGGCTCTGGGCGCGGGAGAGGACGGTCGCGGTGACCAGGGCCGATTGTCCGCGACGCCAGTTCGGATGCCTGCGGACGAAGCCCCAGTCGTCGCCGGCATCGACGAAGGCGTCCATCAAGGGGCCGTTGGCGAGGCCCGGATTGACTTCGGCGGTCCGCGACCATTCATAGATGAAGTGCTGGCGCTTGCGGTTGAGCTGGCGCCGTTTCCCCCTGTCGGCGAGGATGTCGTCGATTCCATCCCATTGCGCCGCCTCGGCGGCGACGCGCCGCCGGGCGAGTTCCGCCACCATCCGCTTGCGCAACAGACCCGGCGCCCGGCCGAGCGCGGCGAGCGCCAGGTTCGAGCCGGTGAAGTCGAGGACCTCCCCCGCATCGACGGCTTCGGGGGCCGCGGGCCCCGCATCGGTCGGCACCGGTTTCGCTGCCGCCACCGTCGCGGCGGCCGGCGCGGTCAGGTCGTAGTCGTGCAGCAACCGGCCGTCCGCCGGGTTGAAGGCCTGGGCCTGCACGATGCTTGCCTGGAAATCGAAACCGGCGGCACGGGCCCGCTTCGGTCGCGTCTCGATGATCGCTTCGATGCGGACCTTGCGCGGCTTGCCGGCGTTGCGCAGTCCGCGGACCAGCGCCTTCGCCTCGTCACCGGTCATCGGCAGCGTCGTCACCGCGCCGCCGCCCGTAATCGTAATGTAGCTACGGTCCGGCTCGCCCGGAATGCCGATGCGGAAGCGTCCGCATCCGTTGCCGTCGCGGACCACGACATAGCGGCGGGTCAGCGGTGCGGCGAGTGGGAAGTAGCCTTTGTCGAAATCGAAGCGTTCGAGGCCGATATCGAATTTCAGGCGGAAACGGGTGCTGTCGGGCCAGTCCGCGGCGTCGGCGAGGTCGGCCGCATAGTCCCGTCGCGCATCGCGCAGCAACGCCGCGCGGCGGCGCTGGCTCTCGTAGCGGGCGCGGATCGCGCGACAAGCATCGCCCGTGGCGGCGCGCCGATCGTTCAGCTGGCGCACGAAATAGGCATGATGCAGCAAAGCCGAGGCCTCGGCATCGGCGGCGACGTGACCGCCGTTCGCCAGCTTCAAGCGATAAAGCGCATCGAACGTCGGCGGGCCGAGCCGGCCACGCCGCGCCGGCGCCCCGGTCTCGCGCCCGACCGTCTCGCGGGTGGCCGGCCGGGTTTCGGTCACCGGCGCCGGTTTCGCCGCGGTCTCGGTCCTGGGCGCGGGCGCCGTCGCGGCGGGTGCCGGTGCGGGCGCCAGTCCGGCCGGTGCGACGTTCGGATCATCCCCCTCCGCCTCGCGCAGCAGGCGGACCAGGGCCTGAGTGACACGGCCGTCGACCGGCAGGTCCTCGTCGCTTTGGAAGGCGCGCACCGCTTCCGCGGTCTGCGCCGGTGCGCCGCCTTCGTCCGGTCCGGCGTCGTAGCCAAGGCGGTTCAAGCGCAGGCGCGCCTCCGCGTCGAGCGCGGCCTGGCCCGTCGGGGCGGCGGCCGTGGTCGTGGGTCTGGACGTGGTCGCGCGGGGTGCCTCCCGGCTCGTCGCGCGCGGCGCCGGGGCCGAGGTCGTCGTCGCGCGTGCGACGTCGCGCTCCTCCTCGACCTCGCGCGATCCGCGCCAGCTCGCCGTTTCACCATTGTCCGAGACGGCGCCGCGGTCGGTCGTCTCCGTGCCGGCGGCGCTCTCTCGCTCGGGCGCCGTCTCGCGCGGCGCAGGCGCGGTCTCGCGGCTTGCCGTCTCGCTCGCGCCGGCGTCGATGTCGCGCAAGGCCCGCATGACCCGCGGCGTCGGCAGACCGGTCACTTCCATGCCTTCGGCCCGCTCGAACGCGCGGATGGCGCCCCGCGTGCCCCGGCCGTACAGGCCGTCGACCGAACCGCCGAGATGACCGAGATCCTTGAGATAGCCCTGCATCTCGCGCACCCAGGGCCGGTCGTAGCGCGCCGGTTCCCCATCGATCGTCTCGCGCGAGGTCGTGCGGGGCTCTGACGTCGTAGAGGTCGTGGTGGCCGGCTCGCGGGACGGGGCCGGGCGTGGTGCCGGCTTCGTCGTATCGGAGCCGTCCTCCGTCTCCGCCCGTTCGCCGGCTTTTTTGATATCGCCCCAGATCTTGTCGAAATCAATTTGCGCCACCGCGCCCGACGGCGCCAACAGCATGGCCGTCAGGGCGAAGGCGACCAGGCGTCCCATAACCATGGCCCCATACTCCCTCGATTCACCGCCCCACGCGTAACCGACTATAGCGCGCTCCGTCGCAGGCGACCACGTCGCCCTTGATCCAAACCGCGCGGAGGGAGGATAGTGGCGCCGAAACGACACGGGTGATGGGAAACGGAGAGCGAGACCATGAGCGCGGTTGCGGAACACGAACGTCGAAACGAGGTCGGGCAGAGCGAGGCGGAGATCCGCGAGGAACTGGCGGCCTGTTATCGGATCTTCGACATGCTGGGCTGGACCGAGCTGATCTTCAACCACATCACCGCCAAGGTGCCGGGGCCGGAGGAACACTTCCTGATCAACCCCTACGGCCTGATGTATTCCGAGGTCACCGCCTCCAACCTGGTGAAGATCGACCTCGACGGCAACGTCATCGGCAACAGCGACTGGCCGGTCAACCAGGCCGGCTACATCATTCATTCCGCCGTCCACCGGGCCCGCGAGGACGCGCACTGCATCATGCACACCCACACCACGAGCGGCCTGGCCGTCGCCTGCCTGGAGGAAGGTTTAACCCAGACCAATTTCTATTCCGCCTTCCTGCACGACAAGATCGCCTATCACGACTTCGAGGGCGTGACGACGCGGGACGACGAGTGTCCGCGCCTGGTCGCCAGCCTGGCCGACAAGAACCTGATGATCCTGCGCAGCCACGGCCTGCTGTCGTGCGGCACCTCGATTCCGGACGCCTTCCAGCGCTTGTGGACGTTGCAGCGGGCGTGCGACGTCCAGGTGGCCGCCGCCTCGGCCGCCGCCGCCACCGGTGGCAAAGTTCTGCCCGTGCCGGAAGCGGCCGCGCGCTATTCGAGCGATGCCCGGGAGGACGAGTCGAACCACAGCGTCCAGGTCCGGGACGTGATCTTCGCCGCACTGCGCCGCCGTCTCGACGCCAAGGACCAAAGCTACAAGGATTGATCCGGTGAGTGAGCCCTTCGACGTCGTCGTCGGCGGCGCCGGCATCGCCGGCACGACCAGCGCCTACTATCTCGCCAAACGGGGCGCGCGGGTCTGCGTGCTGGAGAAGGGCGAGGTCGCGGGCGAGCAGTCGAGCCGCAACTGGGGCTTCGTCCGCCAGCAGGGCCGCGATCCGGCGGAAATCCCGCTGATGATGGAATCGAACAAGATCTGGCAGGGGCTGGAGCGGGAGCTGAACGCCGATATCGAATGGATCCAGGGCGGCAACCTGATCACCTTCGACACCGAGAAAGAACAGGCCGGCTGGGAACGCTGGGTGGCGACGGCGCGCGGCTTCGGGCTCGAGTCCCGTGTGTTGACCCGGGCGGAGATCGACGAGCTGGTCCCGGGCAACGCCTTCGAGTGCCGCGGCGCCGTGTGGACCGAAAGCGACGGCCAGGCCGAGCCGCGCAAGGTCACCGCCGCCTTCCGCCGCGCCGCCGAGGGCCGCGGCGTCGAGTTCCACACCGATTGTGCCGCCTTCGAGATTCTGACCGAGAGCGGCAAGGTCACCGGCGTCGCCGGCGAGCGGGGCGTCGTCCGCGCGCCCACCGTCGTGCTCGCCGCGGGCGTCTGGTCGAGCCGCATGCTCCGCGCCCTCGGCCTGAAGCTGCCGCAGAGCTGGATCCGCGGCTCCGTCGCGCGCACGACGGCGGCCCCGATCCAGAGCCACGCCGCGACCTGGACCGGCGTCGCCTACCGGCAGCGGGGCGACGGCAGCATGAACGTCGCCACCCGCTCGGCCGACCACGACCTGACGATCGACAGTTTAATGCTGTTCTCGCGCTATTGGCGGGAGTTTCGCGACAATCGCGGGGCGATTCAGTTGCACCTGAACCGATTGTTCCTCGACACCTTCTGGAGCCGCTTCACCCAGGCCGGGCTGGAGCGGGCTTTAACCCGGCACCGCACCTTCGACCCCGCACCGAACATGAAGACGCTGAACCGGGTCCTCGATCAGGTCCGCAGAACCGCCCCGGGTGCCCACGACGTCGAGATCGACTTCACCTGGGCCGGCTATATCGACATGACGCCCGACATGCTGCCGGTGCTCGACCGGCTGCGCGCGCCGGACGGCCTGGTCCTGGCGACGGGCTTCTCCGGCCACGGCTTCGGCATGGGCCCGATCATCGGCCGGCTGGTGAGCGAGCTGATCCTCGACCCCGAACCGTCCCTCGAGCTCCACCCCTTCCGCTTCGCCCGCTTCTCCGACGGCAGCACGCTGCGCCCGCACGCGATCGTTTGAGGGTGAGGGGACGCCGGGAAAGCCCCGTGACGCTCTCCGGTCCCTGCTGGTTGTCCGGGGGAGCGGCCTGGCCATGTGGCTCTGTCGATGAACCGCGATTGCCGGCCGAACGATGAGGGGTTGCGGGACGCTCGTGGCGAAAACGCACTCAACAGGCGACAGGACTGCGAGTTGGGACCGAAATTGCACTGGACATCTTCGATACGAGGTCTTCTACGCTAAACGGCTTCGGGACGGCTATGACATCGAGGCCGCGAACTTTGCCGATGTTGAAGGCCGCGTGGCTGTAGAGCGGGTCATAACCGCTAACGATCAAGATTCGAGCCCTGCAATCCCGCGCGGCCAGCCATTGCAGCAGTTCGATACCATCTTCGTCCGGCATGACGACATCAATGGTTATCACAGCGGGAGAGACTTCATCATGGGCCTCTTTGAAGGCCCTTGATGAATAGACGACCGTCGGTCGTAACCCGGCCCGGAGGGCACACTTCGAGATCAAGTCGCAGATACTCGCGTCGTCATCGACAATCAGCGCGTTATTCGATTGCATCAGTATTCTCCCGCTCCTCGCGCCTCACGAACCGGCCGCGCAATGCGGTCGTGGCCCCAATCGATCGCGAAACGGACTTTCAAGCGCTACGCTTCAAGCGCTGGCAGGCATTCCGTCTTCTGCAGAATTGCCCGAGTCCTTTCGGCAGCATCACCCTGTAGATCCGCAAGGCCTTGGCGCAGTAGCGCTAGGCATTTCGCCTGATACCGGAAGGGCGGCTGTGTGAACGTCCCGTCGGGGAAGTCGACGACGACTTCCTCCGCCGCCGTCTCGATCGCCGATGCATTCGCTACTAGGAAAGGCAGGTAGAGGCTTCCGGCAAGACGCAAGAGTGCCTCGACCATCGGGTCCGGGTCCTGCGGTTCCGCCCATTCGCCTTCAACTCCCGACGTGTCTTCCAGACGGCGAATCCAGTGTTCGAGTTTCGGTGCCTCGGTCCGGATGATCGCCATCGGCGTCGGATCCGTCGCCATCGTCTTGAGTTGTCCGAAGAGACCGAAGTCGGCGAGCGAAGGTCGGCTCCCGAAGAGGAACCGTCCCGTTCCCACGCCACTCTCCAGAATATTCAGAAGCCGATGAAAGCTGGCGTCGAGTATCGGAGCATTGGCCAGCGTCGCACCGACGAGCGGCATACGATCGATCTGGCGCTCTCGCCAAGCTTCTACCGCTGTTTCGAGCTCCGTCCCTTCCAGATCGGCGCGCAGATCGCCGACGACCCACGTGGCGGCATATCCCTGGTCGACGACGAGGCGAAAGCGGTACAGGAACAATACCTTCGGGAACCACTCATCGGCCATGTCCTCGATCAAACGACACAGAAACGCCTGGCCAGGATCATCGGGCAGCACGGAACGATGGCCAGGATGACGACGCTCCAGTTCGAAAATGATCGGAGTGGAATCCGTGTGACAGGAACCGTCGTCGGGATACCGGATCACCGGCACCAAGGCCGGCCTGACGTGCGCAATCTCGGCGCACGTCGCCGGCGATCCAATGACCCAGACGTGAGGCAAGCGGCGATACCGCAGGACCGCCCGTACCTTCGCCGAATAGGGTGATGCATCCATTCCATAGAGCCGATAGGGATCTTGCGTCATCGATCTTGCCTCGCCGTCGTGGGTTCTCGAACGCCTCTACGCCAAATCGTGGTCCAGCATGTCGCCAATGGCATCCATGTTCGGCTCAATGCCGATGCCGGGCGTATCGTCCAGATGTATCGATCCGTCGTATTCGACCCGGTCCTTGTCCGGGAACAGGCCGCTCTCATCCAGAAACTGGCCCCCGTTCAAAGCCGCGGATTCCGTGCAACCGTAGGCACTGGCGAGCTGGGAACCCGTCATCCGGTTGAGCAAGGTCTCGCAGAGACCGCTCAGGATAAGGCCTTGTCGGGCTGCGAGCGCGACGCCCAGCTGCTGCACGGACGGCCAGATCCCACCGGAGCGGTTCACCTTGATGACCAGGTAGTCGATCAATCCTTCGGCGACGTAGCGATAGTAGTCCGTCGCCGACACGCAGGCCTCGTCGAGAGTCAGCGGTAGAATCGTCGCCTGACGCAACTGGGCCATGGCATGCTGCGCATCTCCAATCAGCGGCTGCTCCAAGAGATTGACGCCCGCCTCCTCCAGGCCACGGGCTAGATAGCGTGCCTGGTCGACGCGAAGCGACTGATTCGCATCCGCCCAGACAAAGGCCTCCGAGCCGGCAGCATCGCGAACGGCGGCACCGACCGCGATGTCTTCGACATTCCGGTTGCTGGTCTTGAAGTTGAAGTGCCGGTACCCGGCGGCGCGCTGCTTGGTTACGCTCTCACTCGCTTCCTCGGCGACATGGTCGGTCAAAGTGTAGGAGAGTGTGACGTCGACCGGATCCGTAGTGCCGCCGAGAAATGCGCGAAGCGGTAAATTGGCCCGCTTGGCCAGGAGGTCATGGACCGCGACATCGATGGCGGAACGGGCGATCGGCTGCCCTGTCGGGTGACCACCCAGCGCCCGGTCGAGGCGCGCATGCATCTGAAAGCGATCGTGAACCGGGAGGCCGCGCAGCGCCGGGGTCACATGGTGGCGCAGGGTCGACGTCACCGTTTCAATCGTCTCCGACGACCAGCCGGGACATGGTCGCCCCTCACCCCAACCTTGGGCGCCCTCGCTATCGGTCACACGGACATAGACATGTGGCGTCGTACCACCGGCCTCGGCAAGGGTGCCACCGGCAAACTTGAAGGTATGCAGGGCCGGCACGCGCACCGGAAAGACCTCGATTTCGGCAATCGTGGGCGATTGCGCATTGTGGCCCCGCTCGGCACCACTCATCGTTCCCATTTGCTCCGCCATGTCCTGTTCCTCCTGTCTATTTGGATTTGGAATTCGCCGCAGCGGCCAGCAGTGCTTCGGCGGCCTGCTTCGCATCGACAACTGCCGTCAGATCTTTCTCCGCCAACATGCGGGCGTTGGCGCCTTCCACCAGCAAATGAAGCTGCGAGGCTAGAACGGCAGGTGACCGGGCATTCATCTCGGCCACCAGATCGGCCAGAATCCCCCGGAACCAAGTCTTGTGCCTCAGAACAACCTGGGTGGCAGCCTCATTGCTCTGCTCACCCAATTCGACGGAGGCGTTGACGAACGGGCAACCACGTTGCCAATCGCCATGCTGCTGGGCCTCGACCCAATCGAAGATCGAGAGCAAGCGCTTCTCGGTGGGCAAGGCAGTGCGGACGAAGAGATGCGCGATCAAAGACTCGCGACGGAGGGCGTGCTGGTGCTCGAGCACCGCGACAACCAAACCATCCTTGTCGGAGAAGTGGGCATAGAGGGTCGGCTTGGAAACCTTCGCCTCCGCGGCGATCGTGTCGACACCGCTTGCCGTAATGCCACGTTCATAGAAAAGGCGCGTCGCCGTCGTGATCAGCTTTTCAGCAGCAGGGGTTAAGGCCATGAAGCAACTCCATTTACTGAATTGTTAATCTATTCTTTCAGACTTGTAAAGTTTTGGAGTAAGAATTACGCCCTGGCGACATCCCACGCCAGTCGGCCAATTGGTGAGGCCTCGGCCCGCCCCCTGACGCCGGACGTTCCCGTCTGATACAAAGCCGACACCCGAGGAACGGCGAGGACGGTCATGAAAGTCGCGGAGATCGAGACCCTGCATTGCGATGCCGGCTGGCGGAACTATCACTTCGTCAAGTTGACGACCGAGGACGGCATCGTCGGCTGGAGCGAGTTCGACGAGGGGTTCGGCTCGCCCGGCGTCACCCAGGTGATCGAGCGGATGCGCGAACGCGTCGTCGGCCACGAGGTCGGCGAGCACGAACGGGTCTATGCCGAACTCTATTGCTTCACCCGGCCCGCCGCCGGCGGCGTGGTGGCCGAGGGCCTGGGCGCGATCGAGAACGCCATGCTGGACGCCAAGGCCAAGACGCTCGGCGTGCCCTGCTACGAGCTGCTGGGCGGCAAGGTGCGCGACCGTATCCGCCTCTACTGGTCCCATTGCGCGACCTGGCGGATCAACCACCCGACCTACTACCAGCCGGCGATCACCGACCTCGACGGGGTCAAGGCGCTGGGTGCCGAGGTGCGGGAGAAGGGCTTCGGCGCGCTGAAGACCAACATCTTCCTCTATGGCGAGGACGGCCGGCCGCAGGGCTGGCGGCCCGGTTTCGGCGCGCCGTTCCAGCCCGCGCTCAACGTCGAGAAGGACGTGCTGCGCAACCTGCGCACGCATCTGGAGGCGTTTCGCGACGGCGCCGGGCCGGACATGGACATCCTGCTGGACCTGAACTTCAACGCCAAGACCGAGGGCTATGTGAAGATCCTGCGGTCGATCGCCGACCTCGACATGTTCTGGATCGAGATCGACAGCTACAACGCCGACGCGCTCGCCTATGTCCGCCAGCAGAGCCCACATCCGATCAGCTCCTGCGAGACGCTGCTGGGATTGCGCGAGTTCCTGCCCTATTTCCGGGCGCAGTCGATGGACGTGGCGATCGTCGACGCGGTGTGGAACGGGGTCTGGCAGTCGATGAAGATCGCCGCCGCGGCCGAGGCCTTCGAGGTCAACGTGGCGCCGCACAATTTCTACGGCCACCTCTGCACCATGATGAACGCCCACTTCGCCGCGGCCGTGCCGAACCTCAGGATCATGGAGATCGACATCGACCGCCTGCCCTGGGACCACGAGCTGTTCACCGCGCTGCCGCCGATCGAGGACGGCCACCTGGTCATCCCCGACACGCCGGGCTGGGGCACCGAACCGAACGAAGAGGCCATTCGCGCCCGCCCCGCGACCGGCGGCACCGGCCTGTTGCACTACGGACAGAAGAAGATTTAGTTGACGCCATCATGAATGATGGCGGACCCGGCCGGCCCGCGCCCCCGTCCCAGCCACCCCAAGGGTACACTCCACGGGTGGTTGGGACGGGGGCGCGGGCCGGCCGGGTCTTCCCCAGGAACGAAGAGGAGTCATTCGCTATGAGCGGAGAGGGTAAAATCGCCGTCGTCACGGGCGCCGGCAGTGGCGTCGGCCGCGGCGCGGCGCTGGCACTGGCGGCGGACGGCTGGACGATCGCGATCGCCGGACGGCGTGAGGAGGCGCTGGCCGAGACGATTGCACTGGCGGGGGAGAACGCGGGCCGGCTGATGAGCGTGCCGACCGACGTTTCGAGCGATGAGTCGGTTGCCGCGCTGTTCGCCGCGACCGTCGCGGCGCATGGCCGGGTCGACCTGCTGTTCAACAACGCCGGCGGCAACGTGCCCTCGACCAGCCTGGAGGAGATGACGCCCGAACAATGGCGCGGTGTCGTCGACGTCAACCTGACCGGCGTCTTCCTCTGCACCCGGGAAGCCATGCTGATCATGCGCGAGCAGGACCCGAAGGGCGGGCGGATCATCAACAACGGCTCGATCTCGGCGCACACCCCGCGCCCGGGCTCGGCGGCCTATACCTCGACCAAGCACGCGATCACCGGCCTTACCAAGTCGACGGCGCTCGACGGACGCAAGCACGACATCGCCTGCGGCCAGATCGACATCGGCAACGCGGCGACCCCGATGACCGCCCGCATGGCCGGCGGCGTGCCGCAGGCCGACGGCACCTCCAAGTCCGAACCGACGATGGACATCGACAACGTCTCCAACGCGGTCGTCTACATGGCGAGCCTGCCCTTGGACGCCAACGTGCTGTTCATGACGGTGATGGCAACGAAGATGCCCTTCGTCGGGCGGGGGTAGCTAGGCCTCCTCGTACTCCCCCGCCAGCAGCTTGCGCCGCAGGATCTTGCCGACCGGGGATTTCGGGATTTCCCGGACGAAGACATAGGCGCGGGGACGCTTGAAGTTGGCCAGCGTCGAGGCGCGGCAATGGACATCCAGCGTCTCGGCGTCGACCTCGGCGACGCGGGTGACGAAGGCGGTCACCTGCTGGCCGAGCCGTTCGTCCGGGAGACCGGCGACCGCGACCTCGCCGACGGCCGGATGCAGGGACAGCACGCTCTCGATCTCGACGGGCAGCACGTTCTCGCCGCCGGTGATGATCATGTCGTCGGTGCGGCCGGTGACGAACAGGTCGCCGTCTGCATCGAAATGGCCGACGTCGCCGGTGAAATACCAGCCGTCGATCAGCGCCCGCGCGTCCGCATCGGGCCGGTTGTGATAGCCCTCGAAGGACTCGTCGCCCGCGAGGTCGGCGATGATCTGCCCCTCCTCCCCCGCTGCCGCCAACGAATTCGGATCGTTCGAGTTCAGCTCGATCACGCGGATACGCTGGTTCAATCCGGCCTTGCCGGCGGAGCCGGGCTTGGCCGCCGCGCGCTGGTCGATCGTGAAGGTGTAGACCTCGGACGAGCCATAGTGGTTGACGAACAGGTCCGGGCGGAACGCGGCGTCGAGCCGCTGTAGCAGCCCGTCGGTCATCGCGGCGCCGGCGAAGCCGAGCTTGCGCACGCTCGAAACGTCGGCGCCGGCGAATTCGGGTGCGGCCAGCAGGTCGTGATAGAGGGTCGGCACGAGATAGAGGTTGGTCACCCGCTCCGCCGCGATCAGCGCCAGCGCGCGGGCCGCATCGAAGCGCGGCAGGCAGACGAAGACCCCGTTCACCAGCGCCATCGCCAGCAGCGAGCGCACCCCCATCGTGTGATAGAGCGGCATCACGCCCAAAGTCCGCTCGCCGAAGCGGTAGAGGTTCTGCGCGACATGCGCCAGCGCCGCCGCGCGCTCGACCCGGTGGCGGCGCGGCACGCCCTTGCCCTGCCCCGTCGTGCCGGAGGTATAGAGCATGAGGGAAAGATCCTCGGCACCGGCCCGCGGGCGGGCCTCGGCCCCGGCCGGCGACAGCAGGTCTTCGAACGGCGTATCCGCCCCGCCGCCGACCATCACGCGGGCGATGCCGGCGCTTTCGGGTGCCGCCCCTACCGCCGCGGCCGAGACGTCCTGGTAGACGACGGCGCGGGCGGCGGAATCGCGCAGCACGTGGCCGACCTCGCCCGCGTCGGCCCGCCAGTTGAGCGGCGTGGCGACGATACCGGCGAGCTGGCAGGCCCAATGCAGGCTCGCCATCTCCCAATTGTTCTGCAGCAACAATGCAAGGTGGTCGCCCTTGGCGAGGCCCAGGCGGCCGAGCCCCTCGGCCAGGCCGGCGACCTCCGCCAGCCATTCGCCGTAGCTCTGGCGACGTGCGCCGTCGACGATCGCCAAGGCGTCGGGATCCCGTTCCGCCGCCTGGATCAATGTCCGCCCGAGGTCCAGCACGTCGTCATCCTCCCCCGCCCCTGAACGCGGGGCGCAAGATAGCTCAAGGATCCTCGATCACCCAAGGTTCAACGCGCGCCTCGCCGACCCATTCCGCCATCGCCGGCCAGTCCCAGAGGGCGTCCATATAGTCGCGCGCCGCGCCCTCGACCGGCACTCGGTAGGTGCGAAAGCGGCCGACGACGGGCGCATACATCGCATCGGCGATGGTGAAGGCGCCGAAGAGAAAGGGCCCGCCCGCCGGGCGGCGCGCGCGGCACTCACACCAGATCTCCTGAATACGCCGGATATCGGCCGCGACGTCGTCGCCCCAGACCGTGCCGGGCCGGTCCGCCCGCAGGTCCATCGGAAGGCCGTCGCGCAACGCCCCGAAGCCCGCATGCATCTCGTTCGCAACCGCCCGGGCCAGCGCCCGCTCGTGCATGTCTGCGGGCCAGAGCCCGGACTCGGGCGCCAGGTCCGCCAGATACTCGGCGATCGCCAGGGATTCCCATAGCCGAAATTCCCCCTGCTTCAACACCGGCACCCGCCCGCTCGGCGAATGGGCGTCGAGGTCGACGGTCCGGTTCGGCGGCCCGAGCGGCACGAGTTCCACCGCGAAATCCAATCCTGAGGCCCGCGCCGCCAGCCAGGCCCTGAGCGACCAGGAGGAATAGTTCCGATTGCCGATGACGAGGGTGATTTCGGTCATGTTCGATGCCACATGCCTTTTTGCAGATGATCCCCAACGGATGACTACAGTACAATACGACGAGGGCGATCCATCGGCTGGTCCGAGTGCGTAGGCACCCACGGCGAATACGACCGGATAGATGCCGCAACGGTGGAGCATCGACGATGAACGTCAAACCTATCAAGTCCGAGGCCGACTACGATGCCGCGCTGGACCGGCTCGAAGTGATCTGGGATGCCGGACCGGGCACGGAGGAGGAGGAGGATGATGAACTGAAACTGCTGGTCCGGCTGATCGAGGGTTATGAATCCCACCATCATCCCCTAGACCCGCCCGATGCTCCAATCCAGGAATGACGCTTGACCCGCTTTGGCGGAAACGGTCTTTTCCACCATCGCCATCGAGCCCGGAGTGCCGCCCGTGACCGAAACACCCTATCTGCTTACCCCCGGCCCGCTGACGACGTCGGCGGCGACGAAGGCGGCGATGTTGCGCGACTGGGGCAGCCGGGATGCTGCCTTCATCGAACTGAACGCGCGGGTGCGGGCGCGGCTGGTGGAGATCGCCGGCGTCGTCGACAGCCACGTCGCCGTGCCGGTACAGGGCAGCGGCACCTTCGCCGTGGAGGCGATGCTCGGCAGTTTCGTGCCGGCGGGCGGGGTCTGTCTGGTCTTGCGCAACGGCGCCTATGGCGCGCGGATGGTGGACATCTTGACCCGTGCCGGACGCGAGGTCCGCGAGATCGTCGAGCCGGAGAACCGGCCCATCGACCCAGCGGCGGTCGACGCCCGCCTTGCGGCCGAGGCGGAGATCGGCCATGTCGCCGTCGTCCAGTGCGAGACCACGTCCGGCATCCTCAATCCCGTCGAGGGAATCGGCGAGGTGGTGGCACGGCACGGCCGGTCCTACCTGATCGATGCGATGAGCGCTTTCGGCGCCCTGCCCCTCGGCCAGGGCCAGGTCGCGTTCGACGCGCTGGCCGCCTCGTCGAACAAATGTCTCGAAGGCGTGCCGGGCTTCGGCTTCGTGCTCTGCCGCGAGGCGGCACTCGCCGGCTGCGCGGGGCGGGCCCATTCCCTCAGCCTCGACCTCCACGACCAGTGGCGCGGCTTCGAGGGCAACGCGCAATGGCGCTTCACCCCGCCGACCCATGTGCTGGCCGCCTTCGACCAGGCCCTCACCGAGCACGCGGCGGAAGGCGGCGTGCAGGGCCGCGGTGGGCGATATGGCGAGAACTGTCGCATTCTGGTCGACGGCATGCGCCGGCTCGGCTTCGAAACCCTGCTGCCCGATGGCTTGCAGGCCCCGATCATCGTCACTTTCCTGATGCCGGGAGATCCGCGTTTCGTCTTCGCGGAGTTCTATAACCGCCTCGGCGACAAGGGATTTTTGATCTACCCCGGCAAGCTGACCGTGGCCGACAGCTTCCGCATCGGCTGTATCGGCCATCTCGGCGCGGCGGAAATGCGGGCGGCACTGGCCGCAATCGAGGAAACCCTCGCCGAAATGGGCGTCGAGAACGGCTCACCCGCCTAAACGCAGGATCGGGTGGAATTCATACCCATGTGAGGGATGTCACTGCGGCGTCCCGCGTTCATGTTTATCTCTTGAACACGCGCGCCCGGTCGGCCGATCCTTCGGCCGCCTCTCCCCGGGAAACGCGCGGGCGAAGGAGACGTGGATGTTTGGATGGTCGAACCGGCTCGCGGCGGCCGCCGCGGTGTTTCTGTTGGCGGGCGCCTCTCTCGCCGAAGCGCAGACCGTCACCCGTGGCCCCTATCTGCAAATGGTCGGCCCGGACGAGATCACAGTGCGCTGGCGCACCGATACCGCGACGCAATCCACCGTGCGGTTCGGTACCGCCAACGGCAGCTATCCCGACAGTGAAACCGTGTCCGACACGCGGACGGAGCATATCGTCACCCTCACGGGGCTGGGCGCGCGCGCGACCTATTTCTATACCGTGGGCGACGACGGCGGCGCGCTCGCCGGCCAGGGCGACGCCACCTTCACCTTCACCACGGCGCCGGCCGTCGCCTCGGGCACGCCGACGCGGATCTGGGTGATCGGCGATTCCGGGACCAAGGACGGCAACGCCCGGGCCGTGCGCAATGCTTACAAGGACTATGCCGGCAGCCTGGGTGCCAAGCCCGCCGATCTCTGGCTGATGCTGGGCGACAACGCCTACAACGACGGCACCGACACGGAATACCAGGCCGCCGTCTTCGACATGTACCCCGAAGTGCTGCGCCGCACGCCGCTGTTCTCCACCCTCGGCAACCACGATGGTCACCAGGCGGACTCCGCGACCCAGAGCGGGCCCTACTACGACATCTTCACGTTCCCGACCGGAGGCGAACTCGGCGGCCTGACGTCGGGGACGGAGGCCTACTACTCCTTCGACTACGCCAACATCCATTTCATCAGCCTGGATTGTGAATCGGCATGCAAAACTGACCCACTTTGGTGGGTTATGAGCGGTAAGAATTGACCCACCTGGAACGCTAGCATCCGCACGGAACAGTGCGGAGGAAAGAGCAGGTGGTATTGATGGAAAGCGTATTGAAGATCCGACGTTGGATATTACGGGAGGGTCGGAGTATCCGATCTGTATCTCGTCAGACTGGTTTGTCGCGGAACACGATTAAGAAGTATCTGAAGGACGGCGATCCACCGAGCTATCAGCGGCGCGTTTCACCCGTCCGGCGTAAGCTTAGCGATGGCTTCGCCAGCCGGCTTCGGGCGCTCTTTGAGCAGGACCTGGGGCGCCCGCGCCGTGAGCGCCGGACGGCCAAGAAGCTTTATGAGCAGCTTGTGTCGGAAGGCTATAGCGGATCCTACTCGACGGTTCAGAGGTTTGTCCGCGACCTGAAGCGTTCTGGCGCCGGATCGGGGGATGCGTTCATTCCGTTGCACTTTACGGCAGGTGACGCGCTCCAGTTTGACTGGAGCACGGAATACGCTGTCCTGGGCGGTGTCGAGCAGAAGGTAAAGGTTGCCCACTTCCGCCTATGTCATAGCCGCAAGCCCTTTGTTGTTGCCTATCCCAGCGAATCTCAGGAGATGGTGCTGGACGCCTTTGCACGGGCGATGTCTTTCTATGGCGGCGTACCGCGCCGGGTGATCATCGACAACCCCAAGACGATGGTAACCTATGTTTCGCGCTCTAAGGACCGTGTGTTCCATCCGCGCTTTCTGGCGTTGATGAACCACTATGTGATGGAACCGGTTGCTTGCACACCCGCGGCGGGGTGGGAGAAGGGTCAGATTGAGAACCAGGTTGGGTTCCTGCGGGGACAGCTGTTTGCGCCCAAGCCCGCCTTTGACGATCTGGATGCGCTGAACGGCTGGTTGCGTCTGCGCTGCGAGGAATTGGCGAATCGCGCCCACCCCGAACAATCGGATCGCAAGATCTCGGACGTGTTCGCAGACGAGTGCGCCGAACTGCGTCCCCTGGGCCGGGCTTTTGACGGCTATGTTGAGAAGGCCGCTCGTGTCCGCTCTACCTGTCTGGTCCAATATGCCACCAATCGCTATAGCGTCCCCTCCCGGTTCGCCGGGGAGCTTGTCTCTCTGCGCGCCTATGCGGACCGGATCGTGGTTGTGTCAGGGCAGAATGTGATTGCCGAGCACAAGCGCCGCTTTACCCGCAACGCCAGCTATTTCGAGCCCTGGCATTACCTGCCCCTACTCGACCGCAAGCCCGGCGCGCTGAGAGATGGCGCGCCCTTTGTGGGTTGGCAATTGCCTGAGGCGATGCACCGGGTCAGGGCGCATTACATGGCCGGCAAAGGCGGGGACCGGGAGTTTGTCGATCTGCTCCTGCTGGCCCAGGATCACGGGATCGAGGTGGTCGAGATAGCCTGTGAACTGGCCGTGGAGCAGAACACGCTGCGCCTTCCGGCCATCATCAATCTGATCAACCAACTGGTGGAGCCGGTCATCGCGCCATGGGGCGAGAGCCACGCCTATCCGCAACTGACCTTGCGGCCCGAAGCGGACTGCAAGCGCTATGAGACGCTGTGCGTTGCCGGGGAGGCCGTCGCATGAAAGCTTTGATAGACCAACTGATCGCCCTGAGGCTGTATGGAATGGCGGCTTGCGCCGAAGCTTTGCTGGCCGCGCGCAAGCCGCCAAGTCTGACCACTGCGATAAAGCAACTGATCGACGCCGAGACTGTAGAGCGCCGGGTGCGCTCTATCCAGCACCAAATGCGGGCCTCGAAGTTCCCCCACCATAAGGACTTCGCCACTTTCGATTACGGCCTAGCCGCCGTCACCCAAGCGCAAATCGACCCCTTCTGCTCAGGGCAGTTCACCCAGGAGGCCCACAACCTCATTCTGGTGGGCGGAACCGGTACGGGCAAAACCCACATCGCCATTGCTCTGGGGACGCTGTTGATCAATCAGGGAAAGAAGGTCCGTTTCTTCAACGCCGTCGATCTGATCAATGCGCTGATCAAGGAACAGGCCGAAGGCAACGCCGGCAAGATCATCCGGCAACTGACGGCCATGGATTGCGTCATCATCGACGAACTGGGCTATATCCCATTCCCCAAATCCGGCGGTGCGCTCTTGTTCCACCTGATCAGCAAACTCTATGAGAAGACCAGCGTCATCATCACCACCAATCTGGAGTTCGGGGAATGGGTCTCCGTCTTCGGAGATGCAAAAATGACAACCGCGTTGCTGGATCGTGTAACGCATCACTGCGCAATCATCGAAACAGGCAACATGTCTTACCGCTTCGCACAAAGCAAACAGCGACGACAAAAGTAGCCGCCCTGTAAGCAAAGCCCCAGGCTGATCCGCTATATGGAGCCAATCAGCCTGGGGGCTTTCATCGCAAAGGCGGGCAAATCAAAACGGGTCCTGTACAGATTGTTCTGCAAAAGGGGTTTCGTAGCTGGGGCACAAGTCCGGGCCGATGGGGTGGATGAGCTGCCTCCGGCTGGTCCGGGCTCTCGCGATCGAAATCCATGAGGACTGGCTGGATGCCAACCGCTAGCTCAACATGATCCATCTCAAGGAGAGCAAAAGCGAACGCATCCAGAAAGCCGCCTGACGGCGGCTCGGCATGCCTGGCGCTCCGAGCAATCGAAATCTCCGCGCCAGGCATGCCGGTGGCCCTCATCGGCAGCCATGACAAACTTGCAGAACAGTCTGGACACTACTTCAAAAGCTCATTGCCACTTCAAGAACCCCACCTGATCCCCACGTTCCGCCGCCGGCCCGGTTGTCCCGGTGGGCCCACAGGCCCCTCCCACGCGGCTTCGCTCCGCGTAACGCAAAGCGCTACACGAAGCCGCGCGGGGCCCTCCCGTGGACTACCGGGACAACCTCCGTCGAAGCAAGGGGGGGGGGGTCAATTTTGCACGCCGATAGGGGGTCAGAATTAAATGCTGATTGACACCCTACACCACGCTCGCCGCCCTCTATGCCCTGTGTGGGCGCGACGACGAGGCGGCGGCGAGGCTGGAGACCGCCCGAGGCATGGAGCCGGGCCTTTCTCTCGCGCTCATGGCAAAGGTCTACGGCGCCAACGCGAGCCGCCCCGGCAGCCGCAGCGCCCGCCTGATCGACGCCCTGCGTGGCCTGGGCCTGCCGGAAGGTTGAGCGCGGCGCTCAGAAGCTCAGGTTCTCGAAACTTTCCGGCGCCCGCGAGATCACCTTGAAGCCGTCCGGCCGGATCTCCATCACCGCCAGACCGCGCTCACCCACGCCGTCGGGGCGGAAGCGGAAAATGCCGTCGTTGCCGGCAAAGCCACTCGGCGCGGCAAGCGTCCGCGCGTCGAAGCGCGGCGGTCCCTCGCCGCCACCCAGCACCGCGGCGAGTGCGGCGGCGTCGTAGGCCAGGCTGGCGATGCGCGCCGGCCGGCGGCCGAAGACCTCCCGGAAGCGCTCGACGAAACGCACCCGGGCATCGGGTGCCGGTGCGGCGAACCAGCCGCCGGTCAGCGCCGGTTCGCGCAGCAGGGCGGGATCGTCCCACAGGCCGGTGCCGATGATGCGCAACTCGCCCGGACCGAGATCGTAGTAGGGCAGCAAGGGCGCGACCAGGCGCAGGACCTCGCCGCCCTCCGGCAGCAGCAAGGCATCGAAACGCAGATCGGACTCGGCATCCTTTTCCTGGATCTTGCCCTTGTTGACGGCCCCGCCGAGGCGCTGGATCGCCGCTTCCGCGCCGCTGCCGTCGGCGGCGTAGTATTCCACCTGCACGACCTCGGCGCCGAAATCGAGGGCCGCCGTCTGCAACGCCTGGACGACCGCGCGGCCATAGGCCCCGTTCGGCACCAGCGCGCCGAAGCGCCATAACCCTTGCTCCGTCGCATGAGCGACCACGCGCTCGATCTGCTGTTCGGGCGTGAAGCCCATGAGGAAGGTATCCGGCTCGGCCACGGTGAGGTCGGTCGAGAAGGCGATCAGGTTGACGCCCCGCGCCCGGGCCGGGCCTTTGGCGGCGTCGACCGCGTCGCGGAAGAGCGGCCCGAGGATCAGGCTCGCCCCCTCCGCCAGGACCTGTTCGGCGGCCGCCTCCGCCCCGTCCGCCGTACCTTGGGTGTCGATCGGCAGCAGCACGACGCGGTCGGTGCCGAGTTCGAACAACGCCATCAAGGCCGCGTCCCGCAAGGCCCGTCCGACCTCGCCCGCCGGGCCCGTGAGGGGCAGCAGCAGGCCCACCTTCACCGGGTCGGCGACCACGGGCGGCACCAGGCGCGTCTCGTCGACCCGCGGGGTCGGCAGCGGGCGAGCCTCCACCTCGGGCTTGGCCGGTTCCGCCCGGGCCAGCGGCGCGCCGGTCACCACGGGCTCCGCCGCTTCCTGAACCACCGCAGGCGCCGGCGGTGGCGCCTCCGCCTGTTTCGGAGGTACGCTGGTCGTCTGGCAACCGACGACGAGCAGAAGGGCCGGGGCGAGCGATGTCAGCCAGGCGGCGGGACGGCGAGCGAAAGACAAAGGGCGGCGGGCGGCGGGGCGACCCGCCTCGTGCGTCCAGTTCTGCATCCGAGCCTTCTCCCTCTCCCGCCTCATCGTCCGAGGCCGACGCGGCGAACGGGCCGCCTCGGCCGGCCCCGGGGCTTTACCTCGTCGCCACCCCGATTGGCAACGCCCGCGACGTGACGCTTCGCGCCCTGGACCTGCTCGGCGCCGCGGATGTGATCGCCTGCGAGGATACGCGCGTTACCTCCCGCCTGCTGGCGATCCACGACATCCGCGCGCCCCTCGTCGCCTATCACGATCACAACGCCGCCAGTGCCGGCCCAAAGCTGATCGAACGCCTCAAAAGCGGCGAAATCGTGGCGCTGGTGAGCGACGCGGGCACGCCGCTGGTCTCCGACCCGGGCTACCGGCTGGTCCGCGAGGCGATCGAGGCCGGCATCGACATCATACCGCTGCCGGGCGCCTCCAGCCTGCTCGCCGGCCTCGTCGCCTCCGGCCTGCCGACGGACCGGGTCCTGTTCGCCGGTTTCCCACCGCCCAAGTCCGTCGCGCGCCGGCGCATGCTCGACGAGCTGAAGGGTATCGAGGCCAGCCTCGTGCTGCTGGAATCGCCCCATCGCCTCGCCGCGTCCCTCGCCGACATGGCAGAGGTGCTGGGACCGCGCCCGGCCGTCGTCGGACGCGAACTCACCAAGCGTTTCGAGGAGGTCGTGCGCGACGACCTGGCGGGCCTCGCCGCCCATTTCGCGGCGGAGCCCGCGCGCGGCGAGGTCGTCGTCGTGATCGGCCCGCCGCCCGCCGCCGAGGGACCGAACGATGCCGCCGTCGACACCGCGCTGGAGGCGGCCCTCGGCGAGTTGGGCGCCAAAAGCGCGTCGGCGCTGGTCGCGGCGCTGACCGGTCGGCCGCGGCGCGAGCTCTATGCCCGCGCGCTCGCGCTTGGCCGGCGGCGCTGAGGCCCCGGTGAACCGGGAGCGTGCCTATCGTTCCGGCCGCCGGGCCGAAAGGCTCGCCGCCTGGTGGCTCCGCGCCAAGGGCTACCGGATTTTGGCCCGCGACTTCCGCGTACCGGTCGGCGAGATCGACCTCATCGCCGAGCGCGGCGGCCTCCTCGCCATCGTCGAGGTGAAACGGCGCGAGCGCCTGGCCGAGGCCCTCGAAGCGGTCACCCCTCGCCAGCAGCGCCGGATCGAGCGCGCGACGGAAGCCTATCTCGCGCGCGAGCGGCGCGGGGCGGAGACACGAGTCCGCTTCGACGTCATCGTCATCCGACCACGTCGCTTGCCGCTGCATCTGGCCGATGCCTGGCGGCCTTGAGTGAACAAGCCCGGGCCCTGCCCCTGTTACCCGGATTTCCGCATCCTATAATAGAGACACTAATCGTCGATTCGTCGGAGATAGCCGTGGTGGACGCTCGCTCGCCTTTCCGTTTCCTGATCATCGCCGGCCTGCTGGCGGGCGTGGCCTTGACGCAATCGGGTTGCGGCAGCCTATTGGTCGGGGCCGCCGCCGGCGCCGGCGTGGCCGTGGCGCAGGAACGTTCCATCGGCGACGCGGTCGACGACGCATCGATCCGCTTCCAGGTCAATGCCGAGCTGCTGCGCTACGACGAGGCGGTGTTCCGCCGCATCGACGTGAAGTCGGTGGAAGGACGCGTGGTGTTGACCGGCACCGTACCGCGCCCGGAAGACCGCCTGGAGGCCGCGCGCCTCGTCTGGCAGGTAGAGGCGGTCAAATCGCTCGCCAACGAATTGATCGTGCAGGACGAGACCAGCGTCGTGGACTTCGCCAAGGACAGCTGGATCACCGCCCAGCTGCGCACCCGCATGCTGGGCGACGTCGAAGTCCTCGACATCAACTTCACGGTGGAGACGGTGAACGGCATCGTCTATCTGCTGGGCATCGCCCAGGATGTCGCCGAACTCGACCGCATCACCCGTCACGCCCGCGCCATCCGCGGCGTGGAACGGGTGATCAGTCACGTCAGGCTGAAGACGGATCCGGTTCGCCGGTCATGACCGAACGGGCGGCTCTGGAACGCGCGCTGGAAGCGATCGGCCAGGCACCCGACGACGCTATCGAACTCGGCGAAGCGGCCTTGCTGTTGGCCGCCCTGGATCAACCGGGTACAGCGCTGGAGCGCTACCGCGAGCTGCTGGCGGACCTGGCCGGAGAGGTCGCGGTGCTGGTACCGGCGGCTGGCGTCACCGCGGCGCTCTCGGAGGTGCTCGCGGCGCGGCATGGCTTCGCGGGCGACACCCAGACCTACGACGATCCGCAGAACGCGAACCTGATTCGGGTCCTCGACCGCAAGCGGGGCCTGCCGGTCGCCCTCGGCATTCTCTATATCGACGTCGCCCGGCGCGCCGGCCTCGACGCCGAGGGGATCAACTTCCCCGCCCATTTCCTCGTCCGCGTCGGCGACGGGGCGGTGCGCACTATCGTCGATCCCTTCGATTCCGGTCTTCCCCGCAACAGCGCCGAGCTCAGAGGCCTCGTCAAACGCTTCGGCGGGGAGGCGGCGGAACTCTCGCCGGATCATACCGAACGGGTCGAGGATCGCGGCATCCTGCTCCGCCTGCTGAACAATCTGCGCGGCCGGGCCCTGCAGGCGCGCGACGTCGCCCGCGGCTACGAGATCGCCCGGCGCATGGTCATGCTCTCGCCACTCACACCCCTGCTCAACCGCGAGCTGGCGCTGATCGCCGCCGGCGCCGACGCCATGGACGACGCCCTGCAGGCGGCCGAGCGCTACCTGCTGTTGGCCGAGGGCGAACAGCAGTCCCACGACGCCGCCAGCCTCCTCCAACGCCTCCGCCAACAACGGAACTGAACGAAGGACCTCGAACGCCTCTTCGGCCGAGGCCTCAATTGGGGTCAGGTCTTGTTTCTTGCCTTCATTAGTTATTTCTAGGCAGAAAACAAGACCTGACCCCTTTGGAAGACTGACGAAGGACGGGTGTTCGGATCGGCTGGCCGCGGCGCTCGGGCCGGGGCATGTAACGGGCAGTGGGGGGTCAGCCGTCTTCGCCCTCGACCGCGCCTTCGCCGAGGGCGGCGCGAGCGGCGGCGAGGCGGGCGATGGGGACGCGGAAGGGCGAGCAGGAGACATAGTCGAGGCCCAGCGTCTCGCAGAAGGCGATCGAGGCGGGATCGCCGCCGTGTTCGCCGCAGATGCCGAGCTTGATGTCGGGGCGGGTCTCCCGACCGCGCCGCGTGGCGATCTCGATCAGCTCGCCGACACCCTCGGCGTCGAGCGATACGAAAGGATCGACGTTCAAGATGCCGGCCCGGCGGTAATCGTCGAGGAAACTACCGGAATCGTCCCGGCTGATGCCATAGGTGGTCTGCGTGAGGTCGTTGGTGCCGAAGGAGAAGAAGCGCGCCTCCCCGGCGATGTCGCCGGCCCGAAGCGCGGCGCGCGGCAGCTCGATCATCGTGCCGACGAGATAGTCGATGCGGGCGCCGCGCTCCGCCATCACCTCTTCGGCGATCCGGTCGACCAGCTCGCGCAGGATCTCGAACTCGCGGACCGTGGCGATCAGCGGCAGCATGACCTCCGGCAGGACGGCATCGCCCCCTTCGCCGGCGACGGTGAGCGCCGCCTCGAAGATCGCCCGGGTCTGCATTTCGTAGATCTCCGGATAGCTGATCGCCAGCCGGCAGCCGCGATGGCCGAGCATCGGATTGAACTCGCGCAGGCGACCGACCCGGCGGCGCAGCGTGGCGACCTCGATACCGCTGCTGGCGGCAAGGTCGGCAAGGTCGTCTTCCCCCTCGGGCAGGAACTCGTGCAACGGCGGGTCGAGCAGGCGGATGGTCACCGGCAGGCCGGCCATGGCGCGGAACAGCGCGATGAAATCGCCGCGCTGCATCGGCAGGATGCGGGCCAGCGCCGCCCGCCTGCCGGCCTCGTCGCCGGCCAGGATCATCTCGCGTACGGCGGAGATGCGATCGGCCTCGAAGAACATATGCTCCGTCCGGCAGAGGCCGATGCCCTCGGCACCGAAGCGCCGCGCGGTTTCGGCGTCGCCCGGTGTCTCCGCGTTGGCGCGGATGCCGAGCCGTCGGACCTCGTCGGCCCAGCTCATCAGCTCGCCGAACTCGCCTGCCAGTTCCGGCTCGATCGTGTCGACCTCGCCGACCATGATCTCGCCCGAGCCGCCATCGAGCGTCAGCACCTCACCCTTCGAAATCACGCGGCCGCCGGCGCTCACCGTCTCCGTCTCGTAATCGACCTGGATTGCTGTCGCGCCGGAGACGCAGGGCCGGCCCATGCCGCGGGCGACCACGGCGGCGTGGCTGGTCATGCCGCCGCGCGCCGTCAGGATGCCCTTGGCGGCGTGCATGCCGTGGATGTCCTCGGGGCTGGTCTCGACCCGGACGAGGATGACCGGCTCGCCCTGCGTCGACAGGGTGACCGCTTCGTCGGCGTTGAACACGACCCGCCCGCAGGCCGCACCCGGGCTCGCCGGCAGGCCGCTGGCGATCACCTGACGCTCGGCGGCGGGATCCAACGTCGGATGCAGCAACTGGTCGAGCGAGGCCGGGTCGATACGCCGGACCGCCTCCGCCCTGTCGATCAGACCCTCCTTGGCCATGTCGACGGCGATTCGCATCGCCGCCTTGGCGGTCCGCTTGCCGGCGCGGGTCTGCAGCAGATACAGCCGGCCCTGCTGTACCGTGAACTCGATGTCCTGCATATCGCGGTAGTGCGCTTCGAGCCGCTGGTAGACGGCTTCCAGCTCGGCGAAGACCTCCGGCATCGTCTCTTCGAGGGCGGGCTTGTCGTCGCCCGCCGCCGTGCGGGCGCGGCGGGTGAGGTGCTGCGGCGTGCGGATGCCGGCGACCACGTCCTCGCCCTGGGCGTTCAACAGATACTCGCCGTAGAACACCTTCTCGCCGGTCGCGGGGTCGCGGGTGAAGGCAACGCCCGTCGCGGAGTCCTCGCCCATGTTGCCGAACACCATGGCCTGGACGTTGACCGCGGTGCCCCACTCCTCCGGGATCGCATGCAGGCGGCGATAGGTCTTGGCCCTCTCGTTCATCCAGGAGCCAAAGACGGCGCCGATCGCGCCCCAGAGCTGGGCGCGGGGATCCTGGGGAAAGGGCTCGCCGCGCTCCTCCTCGACGAGGCGCAGGAACAGCTCGGTCAGCTCCTCCAGGTCGTCGCTGTCGAGCTCGGTGTCGAGGATGACGCCCTTGTCGAGCTTGCGGGTTTCCAGGATGTCCTCGAAATAGGAATGATCGACATCGAGGACGACGTCGGAATACATCTGGATGAAACGGCGATAGCTGTCGTAGGCGAAGCGGCGGTCGCCGGACCGGGCGGCCAGGCCCGCCACGGTCGCGTCGTTCAGGCCGAGGTTCAGCACCGTGTCCATCATGCCCGGCATGGAGGCCCGCGCGCCCGAACGCACCGAGACCAGCAGCGGCGCCTCGGCGTCGCCGAAGCGGGCACCGACGCTCGCCTCGATGGCCGCGAGCGAGGCGTCGACCTCGCCCGCCAGCTCAGGCGGATAGCTGTCGTCGTTCCGGTAGTAATGGGTGCAGAGATCCGTCGTCAGCGTGAAGCCCGGCGGCACCGGCAGGCCGAGCTTGCTCATCTCCGCCAGATTAGCGCCCTTGCCGCCCAGCAGGTTGCGCATCTCGCGCCCACCCCGGGTGCGGTCGTCACCGAAATCGTAGACCCACATGCCCATATCGTCCGCCTAACCTTCGAGCGCCGAGAAATCGGCGACCTTGTGAAGTGTGCCTCGAATTCTCGCCAGCAGGCGCAGGCGGTTCTCGCGCAAAGCCGTATCCTCCGCATTGACCGTCACACTGTCGAAAAAGGCGTCGACGGGGCCCCGCAGTGCCGCGAGCGCCGCCATCGCCGCCTCGAAATCCTCCGCCGCCAGGGCCGCACCGCTGGCCGCGTCCGCGGCTTCCAGCGCCGCGGCGAGGGCCCGTTCGTCCGCTTCGACCAGGCGCTCCGCCTCGAGGGGCCCGTCATGGGCCCGCCCGTCCTTGCCCTCCTCGATGCGCACGATGTTGACGGCGCGGCGGTAGGCGGTCAGCAGATTGGCGCCGTCCTCGCTCTCGACGAAGCGAGCGAGCGCGCCGACCCGGGCGATCAGACGATGCAGATCGTCCTCGCCGCCGAGCGCGAACACCGCCTGGATCAAATCATGACGCACGCCGTCGCCGCGCAGATGCACCTTCAGCCGGTCGGCGAGGAAATCCAGCAGCGCCGCCGCGACAGTCTCACCGGCCGCATCGACCTTGTCGCCATAGGCGGCGACCGCCCGAGCGAAGATCGGGCCGAGGGCGAGGCGCAACTCGTTCTCCAGCACCATGCGAATGACGCCGAGCCCGGCACGGCGCAGGCCGAAGGGATCGCGACTGCCGGTCGGCGTCTCACCCATGGCGAAGAAGCCCGCCAGAGTGTCGATCTTATCGGCGAGCGCCACGGCCAGCGATTCCGGCGCCCGGGGGCAGGCATCGTTCGGACCGGCCGGCGAATAGTGCTGGCCGATGGCGTCGGCCACCGCCGCGCTCTCCCCCTGGGCCAACGCGTAGTAGCGCCCCATCAGGCCCTGGAGATCGGGAAACTCGCCGACCATCTCGCTCACCAGGTCGGCCTTGGCGAGGCGGGCGGCGAGGACGGCGTCCGCACGCTCGGCGCCGAGGGGCCCGGCGAGGTCCGCCGCCAACGCCTCGATCCGCGCGACCTTCTCGCCGAGGCTGCCGAGCCGGGCGTGAAAGACGACGCGGTCGAGCGCCGCCACCCGTTCGCCGAGCGGGCGCTCCAGATCGGTTCGCCAGAAGAACTCGGCGTCGGCGAGACGGGCGGTCAGCACCCGCTCGTTGCCGGCGATAATCGCCGCGCCGCCGTCGCGCGCCGTCAGGTTGGCGACGACGACGAACCGGGGCGCCAGCGCGCCCGATGCATCTTCCAGCGCGAGGTAGCGCTGGTGCGCGCGCATGGCGCTGACCAGCACCTCGCGCGGCAGCTCGAGAAACCGTTCGTCCATCCGGCCCATCAACACGACGGGCCATTCGACCAGGCCGGCGACCTCGTCGAGCAGACCCTCGTCCGGGACCAGGCGCAAGCCCTCTTCCTCGGCGAGGCGATGGGCCGCTTCGGCGATCTCCGCCCGGCGCCGGGCCCCATCCCACATCACCTTGGCCCCGTCGAGCCCGTCGCGGTAGGCGGCGAGGCCAGCGACGGTGAAGCTCTCGGGTGCGAGAAAGCGATGCCCCCGGGTTTCCGCGCCGGTGGCAATGCCGGCGAATTCGAACGGCACGACCCGGCCGGCGAACAGACAGAGAAGCGAGAGCATCGGGCGAACCCAGCGCGCATCGCTCGCCCCCCAGCGCATGCTCTTCGGCCAGGGGACGGCGGCCAGCGCCTCCGGCAGCAGCTCCGCCAGTACGTCGGCCGTCGGTCGGCCCTTGCGCTCGATCACGGCGAAGAGGAACCTGCCCTTCTCGCTCTCCCGGGCTTCGCACTGTTCCAACGTCAGGCCGTTGCCGCGCAGAAAGCCCTCAATCGCCTTTTCCGGGGCGTCGGCACGGGGACCGCGGCGTTCCTCCCGCGTGTCGGGCTGGCTTTCGGCGAGGCCTGTAATGCTCAATCCCAGACGGCGCGGGGTGACCCAGGTCTCGGCCCCGTCATGGGGGAGGCCGGCGGCCTTCAGGCCGTCGAGCACCCGGCGCTCCAGCGCCGCCAGCGCCGGGCGCTGCATGCGGGCCGGGATCTCCTCGGACAGCACTTCGAGCAGCAGATCCGCCATCTCACGCCTCCTCGTCCGGCGCTTCGCCCTGGGAGACGAGCCAGGCCCGGGCCGAGGCGCGGGCGAGGGCTCGGACACGACCGATATAGGCCTGACGCTCGGTCACCGAAATCACGCCACGTGCATCCAGCAGGTTGAACAGATGGCTCGCCTTGATGCACTGGTCGTAGGCGGGCAGCGCCAGCGCCACCGCCACCAAACGGTCGCATTCGGCTTCCGCGTCGGCGAAGTGGCGGAACAGGATCTCGGTATCGGCGTGCTCGAAATTGTAGGCCGAGAACTCCTTCTCGGACTGCAGATAGACGTCGCCGTAACTGACGCCCGCATCGTTCCAGGCGAGGTCGTAGACATTGTCGACGCCCTGCACATACATCGCCAGCCGTTCCAACCCGTAGGTCAGCTCGCCCGAAACGGGCCGGCAGTCGTAGCCGCCGACCTGCTGGAAATAGGTGAACTGGCTGACCTCCATGCCGTCACACCAGACCTCCCAGCCGAGCCCCCAGGCGCCGAGCGTCGGGCTTTCCCAGTCGTCCTCGACGAAGCGGATGTCGTGCAACGCCGGATCGATGCCGATGGCATAGAGGGAGCCGAGATACAGCTCCTGGAAATCGGGCGGCGAGGGCTTCATCAGCACCTGGAATTGGTAGTAGTGCTGCAACCGATTCGGATTGTCGCCGTAGCGTCCGTCGGTCGGACGGCGCGAGGGCTGCACATAGGCGACGTTCCAGGGCGCGGCGCCGAGCGAGCGCAGCGTCGTCGCCCAATGAAAGGTACCGGCGCCGACCTCCATGTCGTAGGGCTGCAGCAGCACGCAACCCCGGCCGCTCCAATAGGTCTGCAACGTCAGTATGAGGTCCTGAAAAGACAGGGCTTTCGCCGCCGAGTCCGCTGCCATGTCCGCCACCGATTGTCGCCGAGGGGGGCGTGCCGGATCGCAACGTCGCACCCCGATTTTTGTGCGGCGCACACTAGCGATGCCCCCCTCGTTGGTCAACCGAACGACACCGAAGATCGACCCTGGCGTCGGCCCGGAGGATGGGGCTAGTTTGCCCGCCAGGCAACGGTGCGGGAGAGGACGTCATGACCCTGTTGCGCGAGCTGAAGGCACAAGCCCGGGCCTTGGCCCAGGAGTTGGTCCGCGAGGGCGACGTCGCCGTGTTCCGCCAGACCAACGCCTTCATATCGGAGCACCCCCAGACGGCGATCACCGCCTGGAAGAGGCGGTGAAGGCCGCATCGCGCAAGAAGCCGGACGAAGCGCTGGTGGAGGCCTTTGCGATCATGTTCTCCATGGGGTTGGAGAACCTGCGCTACGCCATGGAAGCCGGCGACGAACATGCCGCGATCCTGGTCGAGGTCAGCCTGGAGGTCCTGGAAGAACTCGTCACCGAGGATGCCGTCCAGCCGGAGCTGCAGATGCGCCTGCTCAATGCCTATATGCACGCGGGCCTCGACCCGGGCGACGAGTTGCGCGAGCTGCTCGGCGACAGCATGGCGGAACAGGTGGAGGCGGAGCCCTCGTCCTTTGCGGACATCGTGGAAGGCTTCGAGGAGATCGCCGCCGGCCTCGACGACGATCCCTTCGCGATCAAGGAAATGCTGGACGAAAGCGGCCAGGTCCTGCCCGCGGATTATCGAACGCGAATGCTCGAGGTCATCGCCGAGGCGGGTTACGCGGCGCTCAGGGATACGGTGGCGCTCTATCTGCTCGATTCCGCGGCCGAGGTCCGGATCGCGGCCGTCCATCATCTCGGCAACGCGATGCGGACGGGCACGCTTTCGCCGGTGACCTTGCGGCGGATGATCGCCATCCGGAATTGGCTGCCCGACAGCGAGCGGCCGGCGCTCGACCAGATCGTGCGCGAGGCCCGGCGCCTCGGCGTCGAATGCGCAACCTGGCCCGAACGCCAGATCGAGAAGCTGACGGCGACCACGGTCGACGGCGCCGGCGCGCGCAGTCTCGTCGCCATCGTCGCCGAGGGCCGCAAGCGGTTGATCACCGGCCTGCTGTTGAAGGAAAGCGTCGGGATCGCCGACTCCTGGTTCCAGCCTGACCAGTCGCCCCGCAAGGTCAAGGAGTTCCTCGCCTACTACGAGGCCGAAGTCGGCTCACGCGACATCGGGCACGCGTTCTTCGGCACCCTGATATCGCACTTCATCGCCGTCGGCCGCGAGAGAGGCGGCATGCCGACCAGTGGTTTCCTCGGCTTCATCGAGGCCGTCGGCATGGCCGAATGGCAACCCCGGGCGCTCGACGCCGACGACCTGATCGACGCGCTATCGGAAGGCTTGCCGCCGGCCCGCCTCGGGCCGGGCGCGGTGGAGGCCGCCTTGAAGGCGAGTGGCGACTGGCCGGAAAGCCACGACTTCCTCGATTCCTGGTTCGAAACCGGACCGGATGTCGAGTTCGCCATCGATGCGGGCGCCGATGCCGGCGACAAGGACCTGATCAAAGCGCTCCTCGACGAGGTCGTGGAGGAACGCCGCGACGTTTGGGCCGAGCGGCTGCTCTGGAACGCCCTCTGGCTGCGCGAGGGGGCCGACCTGGTCAATCCCTGGGTCGACGTCTTCCTCGTCGGCCGCGAGCTGCAGCGGGGCCGCCCTCTGGCGGAGATCCCGCTGATGGCCGCAATCGCGCTCGCCAGCATCGAGTATGCCCTCGACGAATGACGTCCGCGCTCACGCCCCCAGCTTGCGCAACAACCAGACGGCAGCGACCCCGATCACTGCGGCGATGGCGCCGCCGGTGCGCAGCGTTTCCATCGGCTGCGAAAGGGCGAAGGCCATCGCCCGTTTCATGGTCTCGGGGAACAACGCATAGAGCGCGCCCTCGATCACCAGCACCAGCGCGAGCGCCGTGAACAGGTCCAGCATTGCCGACCGGGTCCACCGCCTACTTCGGCGCGGCCGTCACCCCCGACATATTCCCGAAGTAGCGGAAGAAGTCGCTGTTCGGTGAGAGCACCAGGGTCGTATCGCTGGCGTCCATGGCCTTGCGGTAGGCCTCGAGCGAGCGATAGAAGCTGAAGAACTCGGGATCCTTTTCATAGGCCTCGGCGTAGATCCGGTTCCGCGTCGCGTCCCCCTCACCACGCAGGATCTCGGCCGTACGCCGGGCTTCCGCCAGCATCACGGCCTTCTGCCGGTCGGCATCGGCCTTGATCTTCTGGCTTTCCTCGGCGCCGCGGGCGCGGAACTCCTTGGCCTCACGCTCACGTTCGGCGTTCATCCGCCGGTAGATCGCCTGGGAGTTTTCCTGCGGCAGGTCGGCCCGCTTGATGCGGACGTCGACGATCTCGATGCCGAACTTCTCCGCTTCCGTGTTCACCGAGTCGGTGATCCGGCGCATCAACTCGCGCCGCTCACCCGAGAGAACGGTCTGCAACTCCACCGTCGCCAGCACACCACGCAACGTCGAGTTGATGATGGTGGCGAGCCGGGTACGCGCACCGTTCTCGCTGCCGACACGGGTGTAGAACTGCAGCGGATCGACGATCCGGTAGCGCGAGTAGGCGTCGACCACGATCCGCTTCTTGTCGGAGGCGATGACCTCTTCCTTCGGCGCGTCGAAATCGAGGATGCGCCGCTCGACGTAAATCACGTTCTGCAAGACCGGCACCTTGAACTGGATGCCCGGCGTGGTGATCTGCCGGCGCGGCTCGCCGAACTGCAGGACGATCGCCTGTTCCGTCTCGCTGACCGTGAAGATCGAACCCCAACCGACGATGCCGAGGCCGACAAGGATGATGATTCCAATTAATCTCGCCATCACTGGTTGCCTCCCTGCCCGGTCACGCGTTTCTGGATCTCCGGCAGCGGCAGATAGGGCACGACCCCGCTCTGCCCGCCCTCGCTGTCGATGACCACCTTGTTCATGCCCGAAAGCACTTCTTCCATGGTCTCCAGATACATCCGCTGCCGGGTGACGTTTTTGGCGATGGAATATTCGTTGTAGATCGAGACGAAGCGCGCGCTCGCACCCTCGGCGTCGGCGACCACACGCTCCTTGTAGCCCTCGGCCTGGAGGCGGATCATTTCCGATTCACCGCGCGCCCTCGGGATCACGTCGTTGGCGTAGGACTGCGCCTCGTTCCGCATGCGCTCGAGGTCGGCACGGGCCGCCTGGACGTCGCGGAACGCGGCGATGACCGCTTCGGGCGGATCGGCCTTTTCCATCTTCACACGGATGACCTCGATGCCGGACTGGTAGTCGTCGAGGGTTTCCTGAACGATCTTGTGCGCGTCGGTCTCGACCGTGGCACGATTTTCCGTCACCACGTCGTCGATCTTGGAGCGTCCGACCACTTCACGCATCGCACTCTCGGCGATCGCCTTCACGGTCTGGTCGGGATTGCGGATACGGAAGAGATAGTCGCCCGCGTCCTTGATCCGCCAGAACACGGCGAAGTCGATGTCGACGATGTTCTCGTCGCCGGTCAGCATCAGGCTCTCGGCCGGGACGTCGCGCTTGGCGCTGGTCCGGCCCGTGGCCGAGGTATCGACGAAGCCGATATTGACCTGGTTTTCCCGGGTCACCTTCGGCGTCAGGTGCTGCTGGATCGGGTTCGGAAAGCGGAAGTGCAGACCCGGCTGGGTCGTCACGTGAAACTTGCCGAACAGCAGCTCCACCCCCTGCTCGTCCGGGCCAACCCGGTAGACCCCGGTCGCGCCCCAGAAGCCGAGCACGACGAGTGCAACGATCAGCAGTCCGATGCCACCGCCGAGCTTGCCGCCCGGCAGGCCGCCGCGAAGCTTGTCCTGCCCCTTGCGCAGCAACTCCTCCAGGTTCGGCGGCTGAGGGCCACCGCCACCGCCGCCACTGCCGCCACCCCAGGGGCCCTGGCCACCGCCGCCGCCCCACGGGCCGCCGCCGCCGCCTCCTTGATTATTCCAAGGCATCGCGTTGATCCTCGCTCTGTTGCACGTCCGGGGATTTCGGGTCCGGGAGGCGTTTGCGTGCGCCACCCACTTTGCGCCCCAGGTTCGCGCGGGTTATATGACAACCGCCGGGACCGCGCAATGAAACCGATCGCCGCCGACACTCGGCCACCACCATATGGAAAGCCCCCTATCATGGCACAAGTCGAAGAACAAACGGTCCTGGACGCGCTTGCCCGGATCCGCCATCCGAGCCGCGAGGGCGATCTGGTCTCCCTCGGCATGGTGAGCGGCCTGGTCGTGCGCGACGGCAACGTCGGTTTCGCCCTGGAAATCGATCCCGCCGAAGCGCAAGCGATGGAGCCGGTGCGCCGCGCCGCCGAGGCCGCCGTCGACGCGATTGCGGGCGTGGTCTCGGTGACCGCCGCCCTCACCGCCCACAGCCAGCCGCCGGCCGCGGCGCCACCCCCGCAAGCCCGGCCGGCGCCACAACAACCCCAGCAACCCCAACAGCAGCAGCAGACCCAGCTTCTGCCCGACGTGGGCGCCATCGTCGCCGTCGCCTCCGGCAAGGGCGGTGTCGGCAAGTCGACGACGGCGGTCAATCTCGCCTGCGGGCTCGCCCGCCTCGGGCAGCGGGTCGGGCTGCTCGACGCGGACATCTACGGCCCCTCGATCCCGCGCATGCTGGGCCTTTCCGGCCGACCGCCGACGGACGGGCGCACGTTGCAGCCGATGCGGGCGCACGGCATCGCCTGCATGTCGATCGGCTTTCTGGTCGAGGAGGACACGCCGATGATCTGGCGTGGCCCGATGGTAATGGGCGCGCTGGAGCAGCTGATGCGCGACGTCGCCTGGGGCCCGCTCGACGTCATGGTCGTCGACATGCCGCCCGGCACCGGCGATGCCCAGCTCACCATGGCGCAGCGCGTGCCGCTGGCCGGTGCGGTCATCGTCTCGACCCCGCAGGACATTGCCCTGATCGACGCGCGCAAGGGCCTGAACATGTTCCGCAAGGTCGATGTCCCGGTGCTTGGCCTGATCGAGAACATGAGCTACTTCGCCTGCCCGAAGTGCGGCGAGCGGACGGAGATCTTCGGCCACGGCGGCGCCCGGAAGACGGCAGCGGAGATGGGCATGGACTTCCTCGGCGAAGTGCCGCTGGAACTGGCGGTGCGCGAAATGGCCGACGCCGGCACGCCGATCGTCGCCTGCAAGCCGGACGGCCCGGAGGCGGCGGCCTACATGGCCATCGCCGAGGCCGTGGCGGCCCGCATCGGCGGCGGGCCCGGCCGCGCCGCACCGCGCATTACGATCTCCTGAGGAGGACCGAGGGGTGGAAAAACTCAATTTCGGCGCGGCCACGGTCGAACGCCTGGTCGAGGCGGAGGGGCCGAGTTTCTTTCCCGCCTTCATCCTGCCCGACAGCACCGAGGACGGAATCGCGCGCGAGATGGACTGGCTGCTGCCGCATTTCCATCACCCCGAGACCGGCCGCTTCTGGATGAGCGTGCACAGCTACATCGTGCGCACCGCCCATCACACCATCCTGGTCGACACCTGTGTCGGCAACGACAAGGAACGGCCCTCGACCAAGCCCTGGCATCGCATGCAGACGCCGTGGCTGGACAATCTCGCCACGATGGGCGTCGCCCCGGAAGAGGTCGACTTCGTATGCTGCACCCATCTGCACGTCGACCATGTCGGCTGGAATACCCGCCTGCTCGACGGCCGCTGGGTGCCGACCTTTCCGAACGCCCGCTACCTCTTTTCCAAGGCCGAATACGCCCACTGGGAAGCCGAATCGGGTGCCGAGGCCGAGGCGGCGGCGGGCCATTCGGGTGCGGTCGACGACTGCTTCGCCGACAGCGTGCTGCCGGTGGTGGAGGCCGGCCAGGTGCACTTCGTCGACGACGGCCACGCGGTCGACGACCAGCTGGTGATCGAAGCCTCGCCCGGCCACACGCCCGGCCACATCTGCTTGAACCTCGAAGGCGGGGACCGCCGCGCGGTGTTCAGCGGCGATCTGATGCACCATCCCGTGCAGGTCGCCTATCCGGAATGGAACAGCCGTTTCTGCGTCGATCCGGCCATGAGCCGGGCGACCCGCGAAGCCTTCGTCGCGCGCCATGCCGACAGCGATACCACCATCCTGGCCGCTCATTTCGCCAGCCCGACCGCCGGCCACATCGTCGCCAACGGGGCGCGGTGCAAGTTTCAAGTCTGAGCGCGGTCCGTCCTCAGGATGCGAGGCCGATCTTGGCGCGGGCCTGTTCGCGGTCGCCGACGGCGAGCTTGCGGCTGAGGAGGCGGGCGAGCTCGCAGGCGTTGTCGTCGCCCTGCCCCGCGGCGCGGGAGAACCAGGCCCAGGCCTCGCCATAGTCGCGGTGTACGCCGTCGCCCAACGCCAGCATGATGCCGAGCGCCACCTGTGCCTCGCGCAAGTCGGAACGGGCGGCGGCGCGATAAAGACCGAGCGCGCGGTCCGGCTCGCGCGGGACACCGACCGCGTCTTCGTAACAGGTCGCCAGACGGTATTGTGCCGAGGCGTCGCCCCGGGCCGCCCGGGCTTCGAGATTCTGGATATCGACGATCGCCGCGAGGCTGCCGGCCGAACCGTATCGCGTTGTGGCCATCCTTCGCTCTCCCCCGGTAGCGGGCGACCTGTTGCCGCCCTACATCACCCATTTGGGGGATATCAGCCGCTTTCCATGTGCGGGCCGTCACAAAGGGTTCAAGAATTTCAGCGCCGCCCGCCGGCCAGTTGCGCCGCCTCAGGGTGGGCGCGCAGGCGGGCCATCGCAACGACGCCGAGGAAGGGGCCGATGGCCAGACAGGCGAAGGCCGGACCCCAGCCGAGGGCTGCCACCAGATGGGGAATCAGGTGGATGGTGGCCAGCGTCAACAGAAAGCCGGCGCAGGTCTGGATCGTCAGCATGGTGCCGACCCGCTCCGGCGGACCGAGTTCGGCGAGCGAAGCCGAGAACTGCCCGCTGTCGGCGATCACCGTGACGCCCCAGAACAGCGCCACGGCGAACAGCAGCCCCGGCGGCCCGCCGAAGAGAAAGCCCATGACCAGCGCCGTCGCCCCGCTGAGCGCCATCGCCCCCATGGTGAGCGCGGTGCGGCCGAAGACGTCGGCCAGGCGGCCGCCGGCGACCGCACCGAACGCACCCCCGACGCCGATGGCGGCGAAGGCGGCCAGGCGGGCGTTGAACTCCGCCGCGGCCGGCGCCATGGAGAGGGCGTAGCTCGCCTCGAGGAAGAGGGCGAGCCAGGCCCACATGGCATAGCGCTCCCACATATGGCCGAGGTAGCCGATGTTGGCGAGCCGCAGGGGCGGATGGCGCCAGGCGCGAAGCGCGGCGTGGGGATCGAAGGGCGGCGCCTTCGCCGTGCGGGGCCCGAGGGGGGCGAAGTTGATCACCAGCGCGGCCAGCACCGCCAGAGCGGAAGCGGCGGCGATGGTGAAGCGCCAGTCGACGCCGCCGAAGGCGTTCAGCAGGTGCGGCGCGCCGGAGCCGAGCGTCAGCGCCCCGACGATGAGACCGATCAGCAATCCCAGGTCACCGTCGGCCCAGGTGGTCGCCATCTTCATGCCGACCGGATAGACCCCGGCCATCACCGCCCCGGTAACGGCGCGGCAGAGGATCACCGCCGGCGAGGCCGGCTCCAGCCACAGGATTGCGGCATTGGCGATCGCGCCGATGAGCGCCGAGACCATGAAGAAACGGCGGGGATCGAGCCTGTCGGCGAGGCCCAGCACCGCGCTCGCCAGGGTGCCGACGACAAAGCCCGCCTGTACGGCGCTGGTGTAGAGGGAGGCGAGCGTCGGCCCGATCTCGTACTCGAGCCGCAGTGCCGGCAACACCGCGGTGGCCGAAAACCAAAGTGCCAGGGCCGCGGTAGTGCAAAGCGCCAGAAGCGTCAGCGACAGGCGCTTCGCCGCGCGGTCGACCGGCGACGACGCCATGCCCACCCCGTTTCGTGGTCGGGTGGGATGGGGTGGCTAGTTCAGGTGGCCGCGAAGATCGCGAATGGCGCCATCGACGAGCGCGCCGGCACGCTCCTCGTTCAATTCCGTGCCGATCACCCGGCGGGCGGCGGCGACGGCGGCCTCGACGGCGATCTCGCGGATCTCCTGCTCGGCCTGGGCCTCGGCGAGCTGTATCTTTTCGACCGCCAGCGCTTCACGTCGGGTCAGCATCTCCTCGAGCCGCGCCTCCGCCTGCTCGCGCTCGCGCGCCGCCTCGGTCCGGGCATGCTCGACCATCGCCTCGGCCTCGCGCACCGCATCGCGCTGCTTGCGCTCGTAGCTCGCCAGCAGGGCCTGCGCCTCCTCGCGCAGTCTCTGGGCTTCGTCCAGCTGCTCGCGGATCTTCTCGGAACGGGCGTCGAGCCCGCCGATCAGCATCTTGTGCACCTTCAGATAGATCATCAGGCCTATGAAGATGACGAAGGACAGGCCGACCCAGAACGTGGCGTCGAATTCCATCACCGTGCCTCCGTCATGGCGGCGTCGACGGCGGCGCGCGCCGCATCGGCCGTGACCTCGACGCCGATCAGGCGTTCGACCGCGCCTTGGGCGAGATCCGCGGCGACAGCGCGCACCTCGTCCATCGCGGCCGCCTTGGCCGCTTCGATCCGCGCCTGCGCCTCGTTCGCCTGGCGTTGCAGGCGGTCGCCGAGTTCCTCGCCGCGCCTCTCGGCCTCGGCCGCACTCGCCGCCTGGGCCTCGCCGATCACCGCCTGGGCTTGCGCCCGGGACTCGGCCAGCGCCGTCTCATACTCGGCCATGACCTGCTCGGCGCGCCGCTTGTGCTCGGCGGCCTGGTCGAGGTCGCCCTCGACCCGGTTCTGGCGTGTTTCCAGGATGTCGGCGACGCGCGGCAACGCGAGCCTGGCCATCAGGAAATAGAGGACCGCGAAGGAGACCGCCAACCAGAAGATTTGCGGCAGGAAGTCCTCGATCCAGAACTGTGGCATGGCGCTATTCCTCGTGAACCCAAGAGTGCTCGGTCAAAAGCGTTCCTAGAACACGAACAGGATGATCAGCGCGACGACGAGGGCGAACAGCGCGATCGCCTCCGTCAGGGCAAAGCCCAGGATCACCCGGCCGAAGACGGCCTGGGCAGCGCCCGGGTTGCGCATGGCGCCGGCGACGTAGTTGCCGAAGATCAGGCCGATGCCGATACCGGCGCCGCCCATGGCGATCGCGGCAAGTCCGGCTCCGATAAGCTTCGCGGCTTCAGGTCCCATTGTTCAATTCCTCGCGGTTGGATTGGATCGTTCGATTGCGAACCGGTACCAAGTGCCGGCTCAGTGCTCCAGATGGATGGCGTCGTTCAGGTAGAGGCAGGTCAGGATGGTGAAGACGTAGGCCTGCAGGAAGGCGATGGCGACCTCGAGCCCGGTGAGCGCGACGATCAGCGCCAGCGGCAGCACGCCGAAGATGCCCATCTTGACGACGAAGCCGCCGAACACCTTCAGCATGGTGTGGCCGGCCGTCATGTTGGCGAACAGGCGGACCGAATGGCTGATCGGCCGCATGAAATAGGACAGCACCTCGATCGGCACGACGAGCAGCAGCATGACGAAGGGCACGCCCTTCGGCACGAAGAAGCTCAGGAAGTGGAGACCGTGGCGCTTCAGGGCGATCGCCGTCACCAGCACGAAGACCATGAGGGCGAGCGCGCCGGTCACCGCGATGTGGCTGGTGACCGTATAGGCGTAGGGCAGCATGCCCAGCAGGTTCATGGCGACGATGAAGCTGAACACGGAGAAGACGAAGGGGAAATAACGCCGCCCGTCGGGGCCCACCGTCTCCTTCACCATGTCGGCGATAAATTCGTACCAGATCTCGGTCAGGCACTGCCAGCGGCCCGGCACCAGGGCGCGGCGATTGGTCGTCAGGACCAGAAAAACCGTGAGGAAGGCGACGGACACCAGCATGAAGACCGCGGCCTTGGAGAAGGCGAAGTCCAAGCCGCCGACGTTCCATTCGCCGTACTTGCCGATGACGAACTGGTACATCGGACTGTCGTGGTCGATTTGCCGCTCAGCCGCCACCCCGGCCCCCCGTCTTTGTCTCTGCCCCGGCCGTGCCGGCAGCGCGTTGCGTTCGTTCCAGGGCCAGGGCGTCCATCCGGTTCAACGTCCTGACCGCGTTTCTGATGCCGGCGCCCGCCCCCAGGAAGAGCATGACCAACATCACCCAGGGCGTGGTCCCGACCCACTGGTCGATCACCCAGCCGAGCCCGGTACAGAGCAGCAGCGCGACGACCATCTCGATCGAGACCCGCCACGCCATGCCCAGCTCACCCGCCGGCAGCGCCTGCCCCTCCTGGTCTTCCGCTTCCAGCCCCGCGTCGCGACGCGCCCGGTCGATCTCGTTGCCCAGTCTGTCGAGCGGGCGTCTATCGCCTGGATCCGTCATATGCGGCCCCGAGGCCAGCTGAAGTCTGGGAAAACCGAAGTTGTGACCAACACCGCCCCGCGACGCGATACCCCGGCCAGAACCCGATTCCGACCACGCCCAAGGCGCGCGCAAGATAGGAAAAGGCCCTGGTGGTGTCAAGCGACCATCGGTCGCAGACTCCAGGCGGACAAGGTATTGATATTACGGGGGAAATCGATATCGAGCGCTTTCTTGCGCGCCCACGGACCGCCGCCCGATACGTCGGCGCGGGGGTGACCCCGGATGAAGCGCTGTTCAAGAGCGTCTCCGACGTGACGTCCTAATCGGATTTCTTCGATGGCTTCTTCCGCTTGACGGGCCCAGAACCCGGCTTTTTGGCGGCGCGGTCCTTCGTGGCCTTCGCGCGATGTTTTCGCCCGGCCTTGGGCCCCGAGCGGGGTGCGTCCGGCTTTTTCCGCTTCGACTTGTCCGATTTTCCTTCCATCGGCCCCGACACGTCTTGCTTTGGCGAGGCCTCGCGCCGTGGCTCGACCGCGGTGCGCGTTTCGGAACTCTTCGCCTGTTTGTTTTTCGGAACGGCGGGCGCGTGGGGGACCCCGTCGAGGGCCTTCACTGCGATCGTCTTTTCGACGGTACGATTCGGGCCGATGGCCTCGAGAAACCGATCCACGCAAGCAGGCGAAAGCTCGACATGGGTTTCGTTGGGTTGGATTTTGATCGCGCCGACCTCGTGCTTGTCGACCTGGCCGACACGGCACAGCATCGGCAGAATCCAGCGCGCCTCGGCTTTCTGCTTGTGCCCGACCGACAGCGAGAACCAGACCCCGCCCTTGAAGTCGTCGCGGCGCTTCGTCTTGCGTTCGGGCGGTGCGGTATCCAGCAGTTCCTCGGGCGCGGACCGGCCGGCGGAATGCAGGCGCAAGAAAGCGGCGGCAACTTGATTGGCACTGTAACGGGCGAGAAGCGCGTCGGCGGTGGCCTGTTCGTCGGCGCTCGGCGGCGCATTCAGCAACGGGTCCTCGAGAATCCGTTCATGGTCCCGTCGGACGATTTCCTCCACCGATGGCGGCCTCGCCCACGCGGCGGTGACATTGGCGCCGGTGAGAAGACGCTCGGTGCGCCGACGCTCGTTGTGCGCGACGATCAGGGCGCATACACCCTTGCGGCCGGCACGACCGGTCCTGCCGCTCCTGTGTAAAAGGGTTTCGCGGGTTTTCGGGATATCGGCATGGATCACCAGATCCAAATTCGGCAGGTCGAGCCCGCGGGCGGCCACATCGGTTGCAATGCAGACCCGCGCGCGCCCGTCGCGCATCGCTTGCAGGGCGTGGGTGCGTTCGTTCTGGCTCAATTCACCCGACAGCGCCACCACCGCAAAGCCGCGGTTGTTGAACCGGCTGGTCATCCGGTTGACGGCCGCCCGGGTGGCACAGAAAACCAGCGCGTTCTTCGCCTCGAAATAGCGCAGCACGTTGATGATGGCGTTGTCCCGGTCGGCGGGCGCGATGGTGAGCGCGCGGTATTCGATATCGTTGTGCTGCGTCCTCTCCGCCGTCGTGCTGACCCGCACCGCGTCGCGCTGGTAGCGCTTGGCGAGAGTGGCGATGGGCGACGGCACGGTGGCGGAGAACATCAGGGTACGGCGCCTCGACGGGGCGGCGCCGAGAATGAATTCCAGATCGTCGCGAAAGCCGAGATCGAGCATCTCGTCCGCTTCATCCAGCACCACGGCCTTGAGCCCCCTGGTATCGAAGGAGCCGCGTTCGATGTGATCGCGCAGCCGTCCCGGTGTGCCGACGACGATGTTTGCACCGCGCTGAAGCACCCGGCGCTCCTCGCGCATGTCCATGCCACCGACACACGAGGCGACCTCCGCACCCGTCATCGCATATAGCCACTCCAGTTCACGCTTGACCTGAAGTGCCAGTTCACGCGTGGGGGCCACGACGAGGGCCAGGGGCGCCGCGGTGCGGGCGAACCGGTCGGCGCCTTCCAGAAGCGTCGGGGCGAGTGCGAGGCCGAACGCCACGGTCTTGCCCGATCCCGTCTGGGCGGAAACCAAAAGGTCCGAATCCACGAGGGGCGCGGCCAAGACCGCCTCCTGCACCGGGGTCAATTCGCGATAGCCACGCTTGTTCAACGCCAGCCCGAGTACCGGGACGACGTTTTCAAATTCCGCCATGATTTTCGATCCAGCCTTCTGGCGCGCGGTGCCCGGTTATAATTTTGATTTCACAGGGCATCCTTCGACGCGCCGGGATAGAGCCGGAAAACGTTCGAGAAAGCAATGACGGAGAGGTACGAAATCGACGCTCAGGCGCCGGCCTGCGAGAACAACTCGAAGGAAAGGGCGCGCAACCACTTGTGGCCGGCGTCGAGGTGAAAGCGTTCATGCCAGTACTGCATGATCTCGATCGGCGGAAAGCTGATCGGCGGCTTGAAGGTCGTGAGGTCGAGCCTTTGCGCCATGATCTCGGCGAACTTCACCGGCAATGTCGCGACCCCTTCCGTCTGCGAGGCCACGATCGCGGCGGCGGTGAAGCTGGGCAGGCGAAGCATGACGTTTTCCGGGGAAATCTCCAGGGCCATCGATTGCTCGGCGGTCCGGTGCACGGCGTGCCCCGCGTTGGAGGCTGTCACGACGATGTGGCGGGCTGCGAGAAATCCGTCACGTGTGCGAAGCGCTTCCAAACTCGGATGATCGGACCGGACCATGCCGAGATAGGTGGTCGGATACAGCCGCTGCCGGCGCAGCCCGAGGGCCGGTTTCGGAAACGCCCCCAAGGCGATATCGGCCTCCCCCGACGCGAGCCGGGTCTCGAAGGGCCTGGAATCGAGCGGGATGGCATCGACGCTCAATCGCGGTCCTGCCTGCGCCACCCGCCGCATCAAGGCCGGGAGGAAGACCACCATTCCGACGTCGCTGACGAGAATTTTGAACGTGCGGGTCGCCGTGGCGGGATCGAACGTCGGAGCGGAAAGGCGCAGATCATCGGCATTCGCCAGCAGGGTCTGCAACGCGCCTTCGATTTCTATGGCCCGGGGGGTCGGGTGCATCTCGTTGCCGCTTCGAACCAAAAGCGGGTCGCCGAAATGCGCGCGGAGGCGCGCCAGCGATTTGCTGATCGACGGTTGCGTCGTGTCGAGGACCACGGCCGCGCGCGTCAGGCTGCGTTCGCGCAGGGCGACGCTCAACATCCGAAGATCGCGCAGACGGAAGTCCGTATTCCAATTCGTCATGATGACCATTCCGAAATCCGTATAGCCAGACCCTACCGGCAATGCGTACGGTCCTGTCAATCGAGACGGCTCGTCTCGGAGCGACGAGCCGTCTCATCGACCGGACACGCCGTAGATCTCGATCACCGGGAGCCCGAGGACAATGACGCCGCAATATCCGCAGAAACAGCGAGAGCTTCACAATCACCATTTTGATTCGACGATTTGGAACGATTTCGCGTTTCGAGACGACGATATCATCATCGCCTCCTATGCGAAGTCCGGAACGACGTGGGTGCAGCAAATCCTCAGCCAGCTGATCTTCGACGGTGAGGAAGGTTTGCCCGTCGCGGAGATGTCGCCCTGGCTGGACCTGCGGGTACCGCCCAAGGACGTGAAGCTGCCGGAGGTGGAGAAACAGACCCACCGTCGTTTTCTAAAAACGCACCTGCCTGTGGACGCTCTCGTCTTCTCACCGCAAGCCAAATACATCTATATCGGCCGGGACGGGCGCGACGTCGTCTGGAGCATGTACAACCACCACACCAATGCGAACCGGCTCTGGTACGAGGCGTTGAACGATTCGCCCGGACGCGTCGGTCTGCCCATCGAACCGCCACCCGACGACATCACGAGCTACTTCGACGACTGGCTGGCCAAGGACGGTCACCCGTTCTGGCCGTTCTGGGAGAACGTCGGGTCCTGGTGGCAGATACGGGAACTGCCGAACGTCCTGCTGATCCATTTCGGCCAGCTCAAGGCGGACATGCCCGGCGAAATCCGCCGGATCGCCGAATTCATCGGCACGCCGATCGACGACGCCAAATGGGATGCCATTCTGGAACATTGCAGCTTCGCCTATATGAAAGCCAATGCAACCGCGAGCGTCCCGCTCGGCGGCGCCTTCTGGGACGGCGGTGCCGAAACTTTCGTCCACAAGGGCACCAACGGCCGCTGGCGCGATACGCTGTCGGCGATGGCTTCAACCGCGTATGAGCGGAAGGCGCAGTCGGAACTCGGCCCGGAATGTGCCGAATGGCTGGAAACCGGGACGCTTCGCTAGCGCGACCGCCGCACCCTCACGCCGTAGCGCGGATGCGTTCCGCGCGGACCAGGTCGACGCTGACCAGCTGGCTGACGCCGCGCTCGGCCATGGTGACGCCATAGAGGCGATCGACCCGGGCCATGGTGAGGGCGTGGTGGGTGATGATCAAAAAGCGCGTGCCGGTGACCCGCGCAATCTCCTGTACCATCGTGCAGAACCGCTCGACATTGGCGTCATCCAGCGGGGCGTCGACCTCGTCCAGCACGCAGATCGGCGCCGGATTAGTGAGGAACACGGCGAACAGCAGCGCGGTCGCGGTCAGGGCCTGCTCGCCGCCCGACAGCAACGAGAGGCGCTGCAGCCGCTTACCGGGCGGGCTCGCCATAATCTCCAGGCCGGCTTCCAGCGGGTCTTCCGCCTCCGTCAGCGCCAGATGCGCCGTGCCGCCGCCGAACAGGCGGACGAAGAGATCCTGGAAATGCTTGTCGACCTGCTCGAAGGCCGTCAGCAGGCGCTCGCGCCCCTCGCGGTTGAGGCTGGAGATGCCCTGGCGCAGCCGCGCGATCGCCGCCTCCAGGTCCGCCTTCTCGCTGACCATGGTCTCGAGCTGTTCGGTCAGCTCCTGCGCCTCCTGCTCCGCGCGCAGGTTGACCGGGCCCATCCGCTCACGCTCGCGCAGCAGGCGTTCGAGACGCGTCGAGGCTTCTTCCAGCGCCGGCAGCTCCTCGTCCGCCGCGACCTCGCCGGCGGCGAGCGCCGCGTCGGGTTCGCAGTCGAGGCTCTCACGGATCCGCTGGCGGACTTCCTCGCGCCGCTCGGCCGCACCCTCGAGGTTGGCTTGCAGGCGAGCCCGGGTCTCCCGCGCTTGGGAGGCCGCCCCCTCGGTCCGGCGCAGGCCGCCGTCCGCCTCGCCCAGCTCCGCCTCCCGCCCGGCGACCGCATCCGCGGCCGCGTTGCGCGCCGTCTCCGCCGCGCCGAGCTGCTCGAGCAACGCGGTGCGCTTGGCGGTGATTTCCGCCGGCTTGGCGCGCGCCTCGACCAGGAGGGCCTTCGTGTCCTCCGCCCGGCGGGTTAGGATCTCGTGCTGGCGGCCGGCATCCTCGATCCGGTTGCGCCAGCCCGACGCCTCCGTCTGGATTGCCCCCAGACGGTCGATACGGGCCTGGATTTCGCGCCGCAGCAACGCGTCCGCATTGCGCGCTTCGGCCAGGCTCGCGCGGTGCTCCGACACGGTGGCGCGCAAGCCGACCAGCCGCTCGCGCGCCTCGTCCAGGGGCGGCAGCGCGGCGAGCGTATCGCGCGCCTCGTCGCGCGCGCCCTCGCTCTCCTCGATGTCGAGGCGCAACGCGGACAGGGTTTCCTCCAACGCCAATCGGCGCGAACGGGTCGCGGCGACGCGGCGTTCCGCCGTCTCCAGCGCCTTGCGCGCTTCGTCCCGGGCCCGGATAGAGGCCCGGTCGGCGCCGCGCGCCGCCTCGAAAGCCTCCCGCGCCGCGGCCTGGGCGGCGCGCGCCGTTTCATGCGCTTCGCCGGCCACTTCGAAGGCCTGCTCGGCCTCCAGTCGGCTCGCGCGCAGCTCGGCCAGGCGATTGCGCTGGGCGAGGCGCTGGGCGGCGGCCGACTCGGCGCCGTCCGCGACGGTGAAGCCGTCCCACCGCCATAGCCTGCCGTCCCGGCTGACCAGGCGCTGGCCCTGGGCCAACTGTCGGCTCAACCGATCCCCGTCCTCCGGCGCGATCACCCCGATCTGCGAGAGGCGGCGGGCGACGGCAGGCGGACCGGCGACGAAATCGGTGAGCGGCTCGACACCCGCCGGCAGCTCGGGCGCGGTACCGGTGGCGTCCAGGGCACGCCAGTGCACCGGCGCGCCCTCGTCCGTCGGCGCCTCGAGGTCGTCGCCGAGCGCAGCGCCGAGGGCGGTTTCATAACCGGGGCGCACCTCGACCGCGTCGACCAGCGGCGCCCACAGGCCGCCGTCCTTGCCTTCCAGCAACCGGGCGAGCGCGGTTTCCTCGCCGGACAGTTCCGCCAGCCGCTTTTCCGCGGCCCGCAGGCTTTCCCGCGCCGGCCCGAGCGCCGCGTCGGCCGTGTCGCGATCACGTTCGCGCGCTTCCAATCCGGCGGCACTGTCGGTCGCCGCGGCCTCCGCCGCAGTCAACGCCTCGCCGGCCTGGCGCACACCGTCGTCCTCGGCGAGCGTAGCGTCGAGACGCGCCGTCTCCGCCTCCGCCTCGCGGTGGCGCTGGATCTGCCGTTCGAGGCGCCGCTCCGCCTCCTGCCGGCGGGTCGCCAGCGCGTCGCGCCTGGCCCCTTCCGCCGCCACTTCGTCGGTCAGGCGGTCGAGTTCGCCCTCCTCCCCTTCGACGGTCGCCGCCAGTTCGGCGATACGGGCCTGCGAACCGGCCCGCGTCTCGTCCTCGCCCTCGCGGGCCTCGGCAATGGCCTCCGATTCGGCGCGCAGTCGAAGCAGCGCCGCGTCCGCTTCCTCGCGGATGTGGCCTTCACGCTCGAGATCGGTGTCGACCTGGCCGAGGCGTGCCTCCAACGCGCGGGTCTCCTCGCGTACCCGCGCCTCTTCCGCATCGAGCCCGTCGCGCGCCGCGCCCAGGCGATGCAGGCGGGCGCCGGCCTCCGCCTCGGTTTCCCGGAGCGCCGGCAGCGACGCGGCGATTCCCTCGCGCACCGTCGTTCCCTGCGCGACCTGGGCCTCGAACTCGCCGACCAGACGCACCGCCTCGCGCAGCTCGCCTTCCAGCCGTGTACCGAGCTCGTCGGCGTCCCGGAAGCGCAGATGCAGCTGGATCGCCTCGAAGCGACGGATCAGACCCGCCAGCTTGCGGTAGCGATTGGCCTGGCGGGCCTGGCGCTTCATCGCCTGCAGCTGGCCTTCCAGTGCCTGCATGACGTCTTCCAGCCGCTCCAGGTTGTTCGAGGCACCGCGCAGCCGCAGCTCGGCCTCATGCCGGCGCGAGTGCAGGCCGGTGATGCCCGCGGCCTCTTCCAACAGGGAGCGGCGATCGGTCGGCTTGGCGTTGATCAGCGCGCCCACCCGGCCCTGGCTTACCAGCGCGGGGGAATGGGCGCCGGTCGCCAGGTCGGCGAACAGCAGCTGCACGTCGCGGGCCCGGACCTCCTGCCCGTTCACCCGGTAGGTCGAGCCGTGCTCACGCTCGATGCGGCGGCTGATCTGCAACTCGTCCGCATCGTTGAAGGCCGGCGGCGCCGTTCGCTCGGCATTGTCGATCGAAAGCAGGACCTCGGCGACGTTGCGCGCGGGGCGGGCCTGGGTGCCGGCGAAGATGACGTCGTCCATGGCGCCGCCGCGCACCTGCTTGGCCGAGGTCTCGCCCATCACCCAACGCAGCGCTTCCACCAGGTTGGACTTGCCGCAGCCGTTCGGACCGACGACGCCGGTCAGACCCGGCTCGATGACGACGTCCGTGCCGTCGACGAAGGACTTGAAGCCCGCAAGACGCAACCTGGTAAACTGCACTGAACAAAAGCCCCCGTGTACAAGCGCGCCACCGTTACTTCAGGTAGGGCGCGAAGATGGTGTCGAAGTTCTCGATGCTGCGGCCGCCGGCGATCATCTCGCCGTTGACCACGAAACTCGGCGTCGAGGCGACCTTGTGCGTAGTATCGCCGGTCTGCCGGTTCTGCAGGATGACCTTGGAGACCGCCTCGTCGCCGAGACAGGCCTCGAAGCCGGCCTGATCGATCCCGGCGAGCCGTCCAATGCGGGCGAGCGCCGCGGCCGGATCCTTGGAGCGGGCCCAGTTGCGCTGCTGCTGGAACAACACGTCGATCATCGGGAAGAAGCCGTCCTCGCCGGCGCAGCGCGCCAGCTTCGAGGCGGCGAAGGCCAGGCGGTCGAGCGGGAATTCGCGGAAGATGAAGCGCACCTTGCCGGTGTCGATGTATTTTTCCTTGAGCGCCTTGTACGTCTCCACATGGAAGGAGGCGCAATGCGGGCAGGTCATCGAAGCATATTCGATAACCGTGATAGGCGCATCCTCGGCGCCGAGCGCCATTTCACCCAGCACCGGATTGATGCCTTGGGCAAACGCCGGCGTGGCCGCGAACAGGAACGCGAGGCCGAACAGGATCCGCCGGCCGCGTCGCCAGAAAGCTACATTGAGTTGGGTCATCTCTCCTCCAACCCACAAGATGTGGGAAACTATAGGTCCACCGTCAGGTCGTCACAAGCGCGGAGAGGCGGGTGCGCGAAGAATCTTTTTCAGCCCCGCCAGCCGGCCGTTCAGGGCAATATGGCCCGCCCGGCCGGTCATCGCCAGCTTCCGGCGATCACGAATCGCGGCGTTTCATGACGCTCCGCCCGAGGCGACGCAGCGCCGCGCGCAGGTCGGGGTCGGCGACATCGGCCAGATCCGCTTCCAGCTTCGCCTTTTGCGCCGGATCGAGGGGCGCCTCGGCCGGCCGCTCGGCCCGCCGGGCGGGGGCGACCGGCAACGGGCGTTGGGTCAGGCTTACCCGTTCCACGGCGCGGTAGCCGTGGAAGGCGTTGACCCGTTCCAGCAGCAGGGGCGCGAGGTGTTGGACCTCCGGCGCGGCGGCGGGCGCGACGATCAGATGCAGTACACCGCGCCGCCGTTCACCGCGTGGAAAGGCGATTCGCTCCGGCCGGCACTGATCGGCGAGCGTATCGCCCACGATCTCCCGCCAGCGCAGCACGATGTCCACCTCCCCGAAACCCCGCTTGGCCAGCGGTCCGCGGGTCACGGCGGGCAGAATCCGGCTGGCCCGGCGGAGCGGTCCCCTTGTCGCGCGCTTTGCCATGGAGACATCCTGGCGCATGGCCGCGATGCTGCAAACCGATTCCGAGAGCCGGGCCCGGGAGATGGCCGAAGCGCTGCTCGCCTGGTACGACCGGCACCGCCGCGACTTGCCCTGGCGGGCACCGCCCGGCCGCCGGGCCGAGCCCTATTGCGTCTGGCTGTCGGAAATCATGCTGCAACAGACCACCGTGGCGACGGTCGGGCCCTATTTCCGGGCGTTTCTCGATCGCTGGCCGAGCGTGGAGGCGCTGGCGGCGGCCCCGCTCGACGACGTTCTGCACGCTTGGCAGGGGCTCGGCTATTACGCCCGGGCGCGCAACCTGCACCGCTGCGCCGGCGTCGTCGCCGCGACGCTGGACGGCCGCTTTCCCGAAACGGAAGCGGGCTTGCGTGAGCTGCCGGGCATCGGCCCCTACACGGCGGCGGCCATCGCCGCCATCGCCTTCGACCTGCCGGCGACGCCGGTCGACGGCAATTTCGAGCGGGTAATGGCCCGCCTGCACGCGGTTGCCACCCCGCTGCCCGACGCAAAGCCGGAACTGGCGCGGCTGGCCCGCGCGCTGACCCCGGCGGCGCGGCCGGGCGACCATGCCCAGGCGACCATGGACCTCGGCGCGACGATCTGCCGGCCGAAGACGCCGCTTTGCGGGCGCTGTCCGCTCGCGTCCCATTGCCGGGGCCGGGCGGAAGGCATCGCCGGCGACCTGCCGCGCCGCAAGCCGAAGGCGGCCCGCCCGCTGCGCCATGGCGTCGTTTTCTGGCTGACCCGCGGCGACGGCGCCGTCCTGCTGCGCCGTCGCCCCTATTCGGGCCTGCTCGGCGGGATGATGGAAGTACCCTCGACCGACTGGCGCGAGGCGCCCTGGTCGCATGGCGAAGCCCTCGCCTCGGCGCCGGTGGCGGCTGGCTGGCAGCCGCTGCCGGGCGTCGTCGAGCACGGCTTCACCCATTTTCGCCTGCGTCTCGAACTGCTCACCGCGCGCTTCGAGGGTGCGGGCCCGGACGGGACCTGGTGTGGCATCGACGATCTCGGCGGCCAGGCCTTGCCGACGCTTTCGAAGAAAGTCATTCGCCACGCCCTCGACACGGAACCCGGCCCCTTGTTTCAAAAGCATCACAATGCTTGAAAAAGCGGACCCGCCGCCTCAATCTAGAAGGTGTGGAGGCGATGACGTGGGAGTAATCGCCATGGCTAAATCACTGCGCTTCGCCGCGCTGTTCGCGTCGACCGCCGCCCTCGCCGCCTGCCAGACGGCGGGCGGGACGATCAATTTCGTCGACGTCGAGACGGCCTACGAGCCCGGCAACATCGCCTTCGCGACGCATGACGGCAAACTCTCCGCCGTGGTGCACGGCAGCCCGTTCGGGCCGCGCGACGAGGTCGTTGCGGAAAAGATCGCCGAGGGGCTGGACCTGCCGCCCTGGTTTCCGCCGGCCCGGTTGACCACGAAGCCAACCGGAGCGACCGGTTCGAAGCTGGATTTCCGCGTCGTCATGGTCTTCAACCCGGTCCCCGCCCACGTCGGCGGCAAGGGTGCCTGCGGCGATCTCAGCCAATTGCCGACCGGCCAGCCGGGCCCGGTCATGCGGGTCGCGATGGCCTTCTGCAACGATACCAAGGTCGAGGCCGAGTTGACGCTGGAGGCGCCGCGCGGTGCCAGTCCGGGCGATCCCGCCTTCCGGGCCCGCCTGAACGACGCCCTGCTGGTCATGCTGCCGCCGGAGAACCCGTCCCGGCGCGATTCCGGCGGCCCGCGCCGGCGCAGCTGACCTGCGCTATTGCAGCTCCGCCCGCACCCGCTGGCGGAGCTGGTCGATCGGCAGCAACTGGCCTTGGCGCTCGACGCACCAGAACGACCAGCCGTTGCAGGCGCTCAGCCCCTGCACATGGGCGCCGACCTGGTGGATCGAGCCGCGCGCCTCCGAGGCGACGAGGGAGCCGTCGGCACTGACCTTCGCGGCATGGCGCCGGGTCGGACCGTAGAGGGTTTCGCCGGGGGCGATCAGGCCGCGCTCGACCAGCCAGCCGAAGGGGACGCGCGGCAGGGCCCGCTTCGAGGGCGTCGTCTCCAGGCTGGCGTCGTCCAGGGGGCGGACCTTCTGGATCCGCTTCAAAGCGAGGTTGATGTAGCGCTTCTCGCGCTCGATCCCGATATAGCGCCGTTTCAGCGCCTTGGCGGCGGCCCCGGTGGTGCCGCTGCCGAAGAACGGATCGAGCACGACGTCGCCCGGATTGGAGGCGGCGAGCAGCACCCGGTGCAGCAGCGCCAGCGGCTTCTGCGTCGCATGCGCCTTGCGCCCGTCGATCTTCAGCCGCTCGTTGCCCTGGCAGATCGGCAGCAGCCAGTCGCTGCGCATCTGCAGATCCTCGTTCAGCGCCTTCATGGCATCGTAGTTGAAGGTGTAGTTGCGGGCCTCCGGCTCGCGGGCGCACCAGATCATCGTCTCGTGCGCGTTGGTGAACCGGCGGCCGCGGAAATTCGGCATCGGGTTGGTCTTGCGCCAGACGATGTCGTTCAGCACCCAGAACCCCCGGTCCTGCAACGCCGTGCCGATGCGGAAAATGTTGTGGTAGCTGCCGATGACCCACAGGGTCGCGCTCGGCTTCATCACCCGCTTGGCGGCGGCGAGCCAGTCGCGCGTGAAACTGTCGTAGGCGGCGAAATCGTCGAACTGGTCCCACGCGTCGTCCACCGCGTCGACGACGCTGTCGTTGGGGCGGCGCAATTCACCCGTCAGCTGCAAATTGTAGGGCGGATCGGCGAACACGAGGTCCACGGATTCCGCCGGCAACTGGTTCATCACCTCGACGCAGTCTCCCCGGAAGACCTTGTCGGCATATGTCTCGATACTGCTCATCGCGGCACAATGATCGAGCCGACTCGCCCGGTCAATATAGGCTTGGACTCAATCGGTTATCGCCGAGTCTGAAAGTTACATATCGGCAACGGCACGGACCGGCGCGAAGCTTCTGCGGTGTTCCGGAGACGGGCCGAGCCGGCTGAGCGCGGCCTTGTGTTCGTGCGTGCCATAGCCCGCGTTCCGCTCCCAGCCATAGCCAGGATAAGCCGCTGCCAGCGCCCGCATCAGCGCGTCCCGCGCCTGCTTGGCGACGATGGAGGCGGCGGCGATCGCCGGTTGGCTGGCATCGCCCTTGACGATGGCGCGGGCCGGGCAGGCGAGGTCCGGCAACCGGTTGCCGTCGACCAGCGCCGCGCCGGGGGGCTCCGGCAGGCCCTCGACGGCGCGCTGCATAGCCAGCATCGTCGCCGCCAGAATGTTCAACCGGTCGATCTCCGCCGCACTCGCAAGCGCGATCGAGACGTCCGAGGACGCACGGATCGCCAGATCCAGGTGATGGCGACGGGCCGGCGAGAGGGCTTTCGAATCCGCGAGGCCGATGGGCGGGGTCGGCGGCAGGATCACCGCCGCGGCGACGACCGGACCGGCGAGCGGGCCGCGGCCAACCTCGTCGACGCCGGCGACGCGGGCGATACCGGCAAAAACCTCAGTCATCCTTGCGCTCGGGCGGCGGGGGCGGCGGGGGCAGCGCATCGGCCTCGAATGCGGCGTCGCGCTCGCTCGTTTCCGTCGGCGCATCGCCGCCGCGCAGGCGATGGAACGCCTCGGCCCCCTTGTCGCCCAGGCGCAACGAGGCGCGGACGGCGACGTTCGCACCGGTGACGGCACCCCGACCCGCCACCACCAGGGCCCGGCTTTCCCGGGCGAACAAACGCGAGAGCACCTGGCGGACCCCATCGAGCCCGCCCCAGGTCAGGCGGGAGAGCCGGCGGGCGGTCATCAGCCAGAGCGGGCTGGTCATCAGGCTCAAGGCGATGACGGCGATGATCAGCCGCTGGTGGTCGCCGTCGATCATGCCGACGGCGGCTCCCGCCGCCAGCAGCACGAAGGAGAACTCACCGACCTGGCCGATCACCACGCCGGCCAGCCAAGCGCGTTCCCACGGCTCGCCCAGCAGGCGCAGGATGGCGACGTTCATCGCCGTCTTGAACCCGGTCACGACGACGAGCAGCGCCAGGACCTGGCCGATGTTCTCCCAGATGAAGCCGAGATCCAGCAGGATGCCGATGGACAGGAAGAAAACCATCAACAGGACACCCTGGATCGGCAGGATCGCTGCGAGCACCGTGGTCCGGCCCTGGCTGTTGCCGATCCAGAGGCCGGCGAGAAACGCCCCGTAGGCGGGCGAGAGGCCGAAAAGCGCTGAAATCAGCGCGGCGACGAAGCAGATCGCCAGGGCCACCAGGGCGGTCAGTTCGATATTGTCGCGGATCGCCTCGGCGAAGGGCATGGCGACCCGTTCGCGCCGGGTAAGGTAGGCGATCATCAAGGCCAGCAGTCCGACCGCCAGCAGCACCTTGCCGATCGCCGCCTTGGGCAGGCCCGCATCGCCCGCCAGCCCGTCGACCAGCAGCAGCATCGGCACCACGGCCAGGTCCTGGGCGATCAGCACGCCGACCGCGATCCGCCCGACATCGGTGCGCAGCTCGCCGATCTCCTCCAGGATCTTGAAGGCGACGGCGGTGCTGGAGAGGGCCACGACGAAACCGAGCAGGACGGCCGGCCCGGTCGGCCAGCCGAAGGCGCCGCCCAACAACAACATGACGCCGACCGACAGCACGATCTGCGCCGACGCGCCCAGCACCGCGACGCGCAGCACGCGGCGAAAGGCGCGCAGCGACAACTCGAGGCCGATGATGAAGAGCAGCAGCAACACGCCGAGCTCGGCCAAGATGCCGATCGCCTCGCGATTTTCGATCAGGCCGAGGGCGGACGGCCCGAACAGCGCACCCGCCAGGATGTAGCCGACGATCGGCGGCTGGCGCAGCCGCTGCAACGCCAGCCCGCAGACCAGCGCGGCGGCGACCACTATGGTGATGTCGAGCAGTGCGTCCGTGTGCATCGGGGCCCGGTCCCGTCGGGATTGCTGATAACCCCCGAGAGTGCCCCCGCTTTCAGAGCAAGGTCAATTGATCGCCCGGTCGCACCGGCCGGCGAAACCGGCCGATATCGAGGTCCCGGTCCTTCGCCACCAGGCCGAGGCGCTTCTTGGCGAGGCGGAACCGCCGCTGGATGAGCTGGGCGTAGGGCCCGGTGCCCTTCATGCGCAGACCGAATCGCGCGTCGTAGTCGTGTCCGCCGCGCATCTCGCGCAGCAGCCGCATGACCTTGCCGGCGCGGTCGGGAAAATGCGTCTCCAGCCATTCCGCCCAGAGGTCCTTGATCTCCAGCGGCAGGCGCAGCAGCACATAGGCGGCCCCGTCCGCGCCTGCCCAGGCGGCGGCCTGCAGGATCTCCTCGATTTCCATGTCGTTGATCGCCGGGATGACCGGCGCCACCATCACGCCCGTCGGGATGCCGGCCTCGCGCAGCCGGCGGATCGCCGCCAGACGGCGGCGCGGCGTGGCCGCCCGCGGCTCCATCACCCGAGCAAGATCGCGGTCGAGCGTGGTGACGGAAAGCGCGACATGCACCAGGTTCCGCTCCGCCATGGGGGCCAGGATGTCGATATCGCGAACGATGGCGTGGCTCTTGGTGACGATGGTGACGGGGTGGTCGTGGGCGGCCAGCACCTCCAGGATCGAACGGGTGATTTCCATGCGCTGTTCGAGCGGCTGGTAGGGATCCGTGTTCGTGCCCATGGCGATCGGCCGACAGTCGTAGCCGGGCTTCGCCAGCTCCCCCAGCAGGATCTCGGCGGCATCCGGCTTGGCGAACAGACGGGATTCGAAATCCAGGCCCGGCGAGAGGCCGAGCCAGGCATGGGTCGGGCGGGCGAAACAATAGACGCAGCCATGCTCGCACCCACGGTAGGGGTTGATCGAGCGGTCGAAGCCGACGTCGGGCGAATCGTTGCGGGCGATGACGCTTTTCGAGGCATCGATCGTCACTTCCGTGCGGCGCACCGGCGGCTCCCGCTCCGCCGTGCCCCAGCCGTCGTCGGCCAAAAAGCGGGTCTGGCTCTCGAAGCGCCCGCTGGCATTCGAAACCGCACCCCGTCCGCGTCGGGCCTCCGCCGGTATCCTGGTCGTTTCGTCCCACATGGGGAGAGTTTAGATCCGCAATAAGAACAGATCAAGAACATGTCCAGGTTCACTACATATGAGACGACGAGGTCTTCTTGGCTGTGATCTGTCGAAGGTACTCCTCGGGGGTTTTGCCTTTCAAGGCTCCATGAGGCCTGAAGGTGTTGTAGATGTTGGCGAACTTGTCGATCTGTGGGTTTAGTTTGTCGAGCTGGTCCTCGATGTCATGGCAGGCGTAGAACTCGTAGCGCCATGCGCCGTTGGCTCGCTCGACGCCGCCATTGAGCTGCGGCGTCCTCGGCGGCAAGACATAGACGGGGATCTTTCGGCTCTCGCAGGCGGCCTCGAACTCGGCCATGAACTCGGATCCACCGTCGACCTGGATGGCCTTCACGGGGAAGGGCAGGTCGGCCACGAGTTTGTCGAGGAAACTCTCGGCGTTCCTGGCGGTCGCTCTGCGGAAGGCCTTGGCACAGGTGAAGCGGCTGACGGGATCGTAGGCGGTGAACTGCTTGACCGTGCGCTCGCCGGCCGGCGTGATGCTCAAGGTGTCGAGCTGGACCAGATCGCCGGGGGCCGTTGCCTTCATCCCCTTCGGCAAACGCTTGGCGTGTGGGCGCTTGGCTCTCTTGCCCTTGGCGCGTCGTCGCGCCACGGGCACCGGCACAACGACGCCGCGCGCGACCAGATGGGCGAGCATGCGACCAACGGTGCTGTCCGACAAGGTGAAGCCCTCTCGGCGCAGCAGCGGTCCGAGCTTGGCCTTGCCCCACATCGGGAAGTCGCGGCGCAGCCGTTCAAGCCGACGCAGCACCGCACTCGACCACTCTCGGCGACGACGGCGGCGAGGCGCGCGCGAGCGCGGCTCCAACCGCTCGTCCCAGCGATAGAGCGTGCTACGCGGCACGCCCACCGCCTGGGCCGCCGCCTCGGCCGTCAAGCCGTCACGCCGGGCCCGATGCCAACGCCGGACGGCGTCGCGTCTGAACGCTACGCATTTAGTGTCGGGCTCCGCGTTCAGACGCGACGCCGTCCTCCAACCCCTGATAACATGTCGGGGCAGGCCAAAAACCTGCATGGGGATCTCCTTCAAGCTGTTGGTCTCGCAACTCACAGCTTCGGAGATCCCCGCCTCTGCCGCCAGAGGCGCGTCTCACATCTATCTGAACCTAGTCAGAACAAAGAAGACGGCAGGCACCGGGCACGCTATCCTCGCCGCCATGATCAGCGTCGTCATCCCCACACTGAACGCCGAGGCGGGCCTGCCGCGCGCACTCGCCGCCCTGGCGGAAGGGGACTCCCTGATCGACGAGATCGTCGTCGCCGACGGCGGCAGCCGGGACGGGACGATCGCACTCGCCCGCGCTGCCGGCGCCCGGGTGGTCGAGGGGCCGCTCGGGCGGGGCCGTCAATTGGCCCGCGGCGCCGCGGCCGCGAGGGGCGAATGGCTGTTCTTCCAACATGCCGATTCCCGGCCCGGACCCGGCTGGCACGACGCGGTGGCGGCGCATGTGGCGGGCCCGGGCGACAGCGCGGCGGTCTTTCGTCTGCGCTTCGACGACGGCGCCCCCGCGGCCCGGCGGCTGGAACGGATCGTCGCCTGGCGGACCCGCACCCTCGGCCTGCCCTACGGCGACCAGGGCCTGCTGATCCGGCGCGGGCTCTATGACGCGATCGGCGGCTTCCGCCCGCTGGTATTGATGGAGGACGTGGCGATCGCCCGGGCGCTCGGCCGTCGGCGGATCGAACTGCTGGCGGCCGAGATGGTGACCGATGCCGCCCGCTACCGGGACGGCTACATCGCGCGCAGCGCTCGCAATCTCTGTTGTCTCGCGCTTTATTTCGCCGGCGTTCCGCCGCCACTGCTGAAACGGCTGTACGGATGAGGCGGCCCCTCGTCATCGTCTTCGCCAAGGCGCCGACGCTCGGCCGGGTGAAGACCCGCCTCGCCCGCGACATCGGTCAGGCGCCCGCGCGGCGCTTCTATATCCAGGAAACCAACCGCCTTCTCGCCCGCCTCGCGCGGGACGGCAGCTTCGACGTGATGCTGGCGGTGGCACCCGACGCGGCGGCGGTGCGCGGGCGCTGGTGGCCCGCGGGCGTCGCGCGCCGGCGCCAGGGGCACGGCGACCTCGGCCACCGCATGGCGCGGGCGCTCGCCGCCGCCCGGCCGCGCCCGGTGGTCGTCATCGGCTCCGACATTCCCGAGATCGACACGGCCCGGCTGCGGGCGGCCTTCCACGCACTCGCGACCGCCGACCTGGTGCTGGGGCCGGCGGCCGACGGCGGTTATTGGCTCGTCGGTACCCGCGCGCCGGCGCTGTTGCACCGGCTATTTCGCCACGTCCGCTGGTCGGGGCCGCACGCCCGCGCCGATACCCTCGCCAATCTTCCGGCCGGGCGGCGGGTCGCGTTGCTGGACGTTCTGGAGGATATCGACGAAGGCGCCGACCTCGAACGGCTCAATCGGCGGCGTCGCTCTCGTGTTCCCTGAGGCGGGGCAGCAGCTCGGCGAAGTTGCAGGGCTTGTGACGGATGTCCAGCTGGTCGCGCAGGATATTGTCCCAGGCGTCCTTGCAGGCCCCGGTCGAGCCCGGCAGCGCAAAGAGGTATGTGCCGCGCGCCACCCCCGCCGTCGCCCGTGACTGCACGGTCGAGGTGCCGATGATCTGATAGCTGATCATCCGGAACAGCTCGCCGAAGCCGGGGATCTCCTTTTCATAGACGTCGTGGAACGCCTCGGGCGTGATGTCGCGGCCCGTAACCCCGGTCCCGCCCGTCGCCAGCACGACCTCCACCGCGTCGTCGGCGATCCAGGCTTCGAGTTGGGCGCGAATCCGATCGCGCTCGTCGCGCACGATGCACCGGTCCGCCAACTCGTGGCCCGCCGTCCCGAGCCGCTCGACCAGTAGCGCGCCGGAGCGATCGTCCTCGAGCCCGCGCGTGTCGGAAACCGTCATCACCGCGATCCGCACCGGGCGGAATGCCAGGCTTTCGTCTATGCCGACCATGTCGTCACCTCTGCTTTTTGCGGCCGCGCCTGGCCAACGCCAGGGTCTTGCCGTCGAGCGCGACATAATAAGGCCACAAGCCACTCGCAACCGCATCCAGCGACGGCGTGTCCTGGCCGAGCCGATCCCGGTAAATCCAGAAGTCGGTCAGGATCCGCTTGACGAAAAGGCGGGTCTCGCGCTGCGGCACGCTCTCGATCATCAACAGCGGGTCTTCGCCGTGGCCGACCTCCCGGTACCAGCGCACCGCGTTGGCCGGACCGCCGTTGTAGGCCATCGCCAGCAGCACCAGATTGCCGCGGATCGTCGGCTCCGCCAGCAGGTAGGCGATGTAGCGCTGGCCGAGATCGAGATTGTATGTCGGGTTCAGCAGCCGGCGCTTGTGACGACCGCGCAGGCGCCGATCGTCGGCCATGTAGCTGGCGGTGCGCGGCATCAGCTGCATCAGGCCGCTGGCGCCGGCCGCGCTGCGGGCGTCGGCCTTGAAGTTGGACTCGCGCCGGATCAGCGCATTGACCAACGCCCGATCGATCTTCCAGCCCCCCTCCGGCCGCCAGGGCGCCAGCGGATAGAGCGCGCCGTCGCGCGGCGCCATCCCGCCGTCCCGTTGCCGTCGGGCGAGCCGCAGCAGCGTTGCCGGCATACCGGCGCGCTCGGCGATCGCCATCAGGACCGGACGGGCATCCTTCGGGTTGCGGGCCAGCAGGTGGCGCATCTCGGCATCGGCCAGGTCGTGCCGGCCGATTTCGCAGAAGGCGACGATGCGGCGGATCGCCGGGATCGCCAGCAACTTGGTCAGCGCCGCCTGGTCCAGCGGTGCCGGCGTCCAGTCGAGCCCGGTCTCCCGCGCCAGCAGACGGCTGGCGACAAGGCCGTAGAAGCTCCTGGGATGGCCGCCGGCGATCGCGAGATAGGACATCACCTCGCCCGGGCGACGGTCGACCAGATTGGTCCGCGCCGCCCAATAGGCCCCGGCCGCGACCATGTCGGCGCCCGCCGTGTCGGAGCGCGCCAACGCATCGAAGTGGTGCCGGGCGCCCTCCAAATCACCGAGCCGCCAGGCCGCGAGGCCGGCGAACCAGTCGGCGCCGGAAATCCATGACCGCGAGCGCCCGGCCGCCCGGCTCGCCATCTTCAAGGCCTGCTCGTAGCGACCGTTGAAGTAATAGCTCCGCGCGATCGCTGCGGCGATGGTATCGAACTCGACCGCCCGCAACGCCTTGCGGCGGTGCGCCGCGCGCAGGATTCCGAGCGCCCGGGTCGGCCGGTCGTGCTTCAATTCGGCGAGAACCTGTCGGGCGAGGCCACGGGCCCGGCCCTTCAAGCCGTGCCGACGGGCCCGCCGTTCCACCCCGACCGGCTGGGGCGGCACCAGCAGGGGGATTTTGGCCGTGCTCGGCCGCCGCGGCCGGGCGGCACCCTTGGGACGGCGCTTCAAGGCCAGGCGATGGACCCGCGATGCGCCCGGATGATCGTGATACTCGGCCAACCAGTCACGCAGTTCCCCGAAGCGCGAGCGGTATCCGGTGGGATGCATGTAACGCTCGAACAGCAAGTGGCCGAGCAGCACGGGATCGTCGAGCCGGGCGGCCACTTTGTCCGCCGCGCGCCAGCGCTGCTTGCCCTGCAACGCGAAGAGGCGGCGATAGCGTTCGACATCATCGGCCGACAACAGGCGCGCCATGCTGACGGCGCGCAGCGGATCGTCCGCTGCGGTCGAGGCCAGCACGGCGCCGGCCGGTGCCGCCAGCCATGCCACGGTGAGCAGGACCAGCCACGCAAACGGGCGTGACCTGGCCACGTTACTTCCCCTCAACACGTACGCTCCTCCACCGGCCCGCCCTCGGCGGATCTTGAAGACGCCTCCACTCATCGGATCGTGATAGTCACGATTTCGCCATATTTCAAGAATTGCTGTGACGGCAATTCAACATTTTGTGAAATGACGCAGAATTACCACAACATGTTGACTAAATAATTTCGTCAAGGCGGGCACGAATGGCCAGCAGGTCGGCCCAGGCGTCCCGTTTCAGCGCCGGCTGGCGTAACAGAAAGGCTGGATGATAGGTCGGCATCGCCGGCAGCGGGCCGCCCGGTCCCTGGTATTCGAACCAGCGTCCGCGCAGCCGGGTGATGCCTTCCTTGCGCTCCAGCAGGGTCGCGGCGGAGGTGCCGCCGAGGAACACCAGCAGCCGCGGGGCCTTCAACTCGATGTGACGATGGAGGAAGGGCAGGCACATCGTGCTCTCGGCCGGCGTCGGCTTGCGGTTGCCGGGCGGACGCCAGGGCAGGATGTTGGTGATGTAGGCGTTTTCGTTCCGGTCCAGGTCGATGGAGGCCAGCATGCGGTCGAGCAGGCGGCCGCTGGCGCCGACGAAGGGCAGGCCCTGGCGGTCTTCGTCCGCGCCGGGCGCCTCGCCGATCAGCATCACCGGTGCGTCGGCGGCACCGTCGGCGAAGACGAGGTTGGCGGCGGTACGCTTTAGCGGGCAATCGTCGAAGTCGGCGAGCGCCGCCCTGAGCGCGTCCAGGTCGTTCGCCGCGGCGGCGCGGGCACGCGCGCCGGCTTCGGCCGCCTCCGGGTTCTCCATTGCCAGATTGGCGGCGGGCCGGGGGGCGGGCGCCGCGGGCGATCGTGGCGGCGGCTCGACGGTCGTGGCCGGCGGTGGTTTGGCCGACAGGGCAAAACGGTCGAGCGGACTCTCGGCAATCGTCTCGTCGACACCGGCATCGAGATGCCAGCGCAGAATGTCGAGGGCTCGGGCAGGATCCACCATACGTTCAGCTTAGCCCGCAAAACCCGCCGTGCCCATTGGGCGGTGCAAATCGTTGACCGGGCGGGCGAACGCGCGGCATAAGTGCGGACGGGGATGTCCGAGGACGGATAAGACGGAGGCGAGGAGCGAGGCGATGGAACGTGAGTCGATGCCCTTTGACGTGGTCATCGTCGGTGGCGGCCCCTCCGGCCTGGGTGCGGCGATCCGGCTGAAACAGCTTTGCCAGCAACACGACACCGACCTCGAAGTCTGCGTGCTGGAGAAGGGCTCCGAGATCGGCGCCCATATCCTCTCCGGCGCCGTGCTCGATCCCCGCGCGCTGGAGGAGCTGTTTCCCGACTGGGCCGAACGCGGCGCGCCCTTGCACACGCCGGTGACGGCGGAACGGTTCCGCTTTCTGACCGCCCACAACGCCATAAAGATGCCGACCTTCCTGCTGCCGAAGGTCATGCAGAACCACGGCAACTATGTCGTCAGTCTCGGCAATCTGTGTCGCTGGCTGGCCGAGCAGGCCGAGGCGCTGGGCGTCGAGATCTATCCGGGCTTCGCCGCGGCCGAGGTGCTCTATCACGAGGACGGCCGCGTCAAGGGCGTCGCCACCGGCGACATGGGCGTCGGCCGCGATGGCGAACCCAAAGACAGCTACACCCCCGGCATGGAGCTGCACGCGAAATACACCCTCTTCGCCGAAGGCTGCCGCGGCTCCCTCACCAAGGGGCTCGAAGAGCGCTTCGCGCTTCGCGAGGACTGCCAGCACCAAAGCTACGGCATCGGCATCAAGGAGCTGTGGCAGATCCCGGAAGCGCAGCACCAGCAGGGCCTGATCATGCACACCGCCGGCTGGCCGGTGGATACCAAGACATACGGCGGATCCTTCCTCTATCACCTGGAGGACAACCAGGTCGCCATCGGCTACGTCGTCGGTCTGGACTACGAGAACCCCCATCTCTCGCCCTTCGACGAGTTTCAACGCTTCAAGACCCATCCCGAGATCGCCGAACATCTGGAGGGCGGCACCCGCATCGCCTATGGCGCCCGGGCGCTGAACGAGGGCGGGCTGCAATCGATCCCGAAGCTGGTGTTCCCCGGCGGCGCGCTCATCGGCTGCACGGCCGGTTTCCTGAACGTGCCGAAGATCAAGGGCTCGCACAACGCCATGAAGACCGGCATGCTGGCGGCCGAGGCCGCCTTCGAGGCGCTGGCCGAAGCGGGCGAGGATATGGGTCCGGCGGAACTGACCGCCTATCCCGAGGCGTTCGAGAATTCATGGGTCTACGACGAGCTGAAGGCGGCGCGAAACTTCCGCCCGGCCTTTGCCAAATGGGGCCTGATCGGGGCGACGCTGTTCAACGGCTTCGACCAGATGTTCGGGCACAAGTTCAGCTACACGCTGCGGCACGGCAAGCCCGACCACATGCACACGGCCCGCAAGGAAATGCACCAGCCGATCGACTATCCCCGCCCCGACGGCGTGCTGAGCTTCGACAAACCCTCGTCGGTCTTCCTCTCCAACACGAACCACGAGGAAGACCAGCCGATCCATCTGACGCTCGCCGACGATGCCGTGCCGATCGACGTCAACCTGGCGCAGTACGACGCGCCCGAGCAGCGCTTTTGTCCGGCCGGCGTCTATGAAATCCTGCGCGACGACGACGGTGGCAATCCGCGTCTGCAGATCAACGCGCAGAACTGTGTTCACTGCAAGACTTGCGACATCAAGGATACCACCCAGAATATCAACTGGGTGGTTCCCGAGGGCGGCGGCGGCCCGAACTATCCCAATATGTAACCTCCAGCCGAGGAGGCGGAAGTGAGCCTATGAGCAATGACGCGACGGCGCCGAAGGCGCGGCCTCCGCTCCCCCGGTCCCGCCGGTTGAAAGCCTCCCTCTTGGCCTTCGCCGGCCTGCTGGCGCTGGCCGGCTGCCAGGGCCATTCCGGTGCCGGCGGACCGACGCTGCGCGGTGAGCCGGTGGATTCGGCGCTCGGCCATTACCTCGCCGCCCGCCACGCCCGGGTCGCCCGCGACGCGGACGCGGCGGCGCGCCATTATGAGATCGCGCTCGCCGACAACCCGGAAAACCGCGCCCTCATCCATCGCACGTTTCTGGTCAGCCTGGCGACGGGCGATCACGCCCGGGCCTTCGCGCTCGCCGAGCAGCTGGTCGCGGGCGACGGCCGGGCCGGCCTCGCGCGCCTGGTCCTGGCCGCGCGCGAGGTCGAGGCGGGACGCTTCGAGCCGGCCGAGGCCTTGCTGGAGGCGGACGAGGCCAAGGGCTTCGCCGCGCTGCTGAAACCGCTGATGCTCGGCTGGGTCAAGGTCGGCTTCGGCGATCTCGCCGCGGCCGAGGCGGCGCTGAAACCGCTCGACGCGCGGGAAGGCTTTCACGGCTTCCGCGACTATCACCTGGCTCTCATGCGCGATGCCCTCGGCGACAGCGAAGGGGCCGAGGCCCTGCTCGCCAAGATCGACGACAGCCGCGGCCTGACCGCCCAGGCGACGCTGGCGCGCGGCGCCGTGCTGGCCAAGCTCGGCAAGCGCGACGACGCGGCCGGCGTCTACACCAAGCTGCTGGAGCGGATTGCCGATCACCGCCCGGTCAAGCGCGCGCTCGCCAAGCTGGAAGCGGGCGGCCAGCCCGATGCGATCGTCGTCTCGGCCCGCGACGGCCTCGCCGAGGCCTTTTTCGGCGCGGCGCGGGCCCTGGCCCAGGACCGCGGGCGGAGTGCGGCGCGCATGTATGCCCATCTCGCCCTCTACCTGCGTCCCGGCCTCGACGACGCCCGCATGCTGCTGGCCGAGATCCTGGAGGCGGACCGGCGCTGGCAGGATGCGATCGACACCTACGCGGAGATCCGGGAAGGTTCGCCCTACTATCGCGATTCCCGCCTGCGGATCGCCGTCGATCTCGAACGCCTGGAACGGCTGGACGAGGCGGTGGCTGCCCTGGAGGCGATCGTCGCCAAGGACGCCAAGGATAATGCCGCGCTCGTCGCCCTCGCCGACCTGCTGCGCAGCCGCGAACGTTACGGCGACGCCGCCAAGGCCTATGACCGGGCGATGCTGGGGCTGGACAAACCGGAAAAACACCACTGGTCGCTGTTCTATGCCCGCGGCATCGCGCTCGAACGCACCAAGGAGTGGGAGCGGGCGGAGGCCGATTTCCTCAAGGCGCTGGAGCTGTCCCCCGACCATCCGCTGGTCTTGAACTATCTCGGCTATTCCTGGGTCGAGCAGGGTCTCAATCTCGACCGGGCGCAGGAGATGATCGAGAAGGCGGTCTCGCAGCGGCCCAACGACGGCTATATCGTCGACAGCCTGGGCTGGGTGCTCTATCGGCGCGGCGACTACCCGGACGCCGTGCGCTACCTGGAGCGTGCGGTCGAACTGCGGCCGAACGATCCGGTGATCAACGATCATTTGGGCGATGCCTACTGGCAGGTCGGCCGGCGCATCGAGGCCCGTTTTCAATGGAGCCACGCCCTCGACCTGGAGCCGGAGGACGACCAGGTCGCCCGCATCCAGGAGAAGCTCCAGCGCGGCCTGGCCGCCGCGCGGACGCGTACCGACGGCTGAGGCGGTGGCGCTCGAACGACGGCCCGCACGGGCCAAGCTCAACCTCTTCCTCCATGTTCTCGGCCGCCGGGCGAACGGCTACCATGAGCTCGACAGCCTGATCGTCTTCACCGGCCTCGCCGACGAGGTGCGGGCCGGGCCGGCGGACCGGCTGTCGCTGACCCGCGGCGGCCCCTTCGCCGAGCGATTGGCCGCCAGCCTGGGCGAAGGCGACGACGACCTGTTGCTGCGCGCCGCCCGGGCCCTGGACCCTGAGCGGACGGCGGCGCTTGCACTGGACAAAAACCTTCCACCGGCCTCGGGCATGGGGGGCGGTTCCTCCGACGCGGCGGCCGGCCTGCGCGCGCTCGACGCGCTCTGGGACCTCGACCTTGATGAAGCACGCCTGGCGGAGATCGGCCTCGGCCTCGGCGCCGACGTGCCGGCCTGCCTGGCGCAGCCCCGCGCCGTGCGGATCGGCGGCGTCGGCGAGCGGGTCGTGCCCGTCGGCCCATTGCCACCCGCCCCGGCGCTCGTCGTCAATCCCGGCGTGGCGCTCGCCACCCCCGACGTCTTCCGAGCCCGCAATGGCAGCTTCTCGGCGCCGGCACCCAGCTGGCCCGCGCCCACCTCGCCGGGCGCGCTCGCCGAATGGCTGGCCCCGCTCCGCAACGACCTGGAGGCGCCGGCGATCGCCCTCGCCCCGGTCGTCGGCGAGGTGTTGGATCGGCTCGCCGCGCTTCCCGGCGTCCGGCTCGCCCGGATGAGCGGCAGCGGTGCGACCTGTTTCGCCCTCTTCGACAGCGAGGCGGCGGCGGCGGTCGGGCGGGACGAGATCGCCGCCGCCCGGCCCGAATGGTGGTGTCGGGCGACGCGGCTGGAGGCGGGCACATGAGACGCGGCCGGGTGATGCTGGCGGCCCTCTTCTGTGCGATCACGCTCGCCGCCTGCGAGCCGGCGCTGGAGACGGGCGGCGGCACGCTCGGCGATATCGACGGCACCGAAGCCACGAGCGACATCGCCCGCACCTTCGACAACGCCATGGCGGTCATCCCCGGGGCCCGCGGCGAGGCCCCCACGGTCGGCCGCCTGAACGGCGACGAAGTGCAGGCCCGGCTGCGCCGCGGCCCGCGGCTCGGCTACCCGACGGTGCTCTACCTGCACGGTTGCAACGGCTATGGCACCCTGAAGGTGCTGGAGGAGCTCGGCGCGCGCGGCTTCGCGGTGATCGCGCCGGACAGCTTCGCCCGCAGGTACCGGCCCCTGCAATGCAGTGCCTGGTTCCAGAGTGGCGGCCAGAACGTGTTCGTCTACGACTTCCGCCTGACCGAGGTCGCCTACACCCTGCACCGGTTGAAGCAGGTCCCCTGGGTCGACCCCAACCGCCTGTTTCTCTACGGCTCGTCCGAGGGCGCGGTGGCCGCGGCGCTCTATCGCGGCTACCAGTTCAAGGCCCGGGTTTTGACCCATTGGACCTGTCACGGCTCCTCCTTCGTGCGCGGTCTCTCGCCCTATACGATGGAGCCGGTGCTGGCCCTGGTCGGCGCGGACGACCCCTGGTACGCGGCGGCCAAGACCGCCGGCCAGCAGGGCCACTGCGGCGTCTTCTTCGCGGGCCGCCCGCGCTCCCGCTCCCTCGTCCTCGACGGCGTCGGCCACGCGATCTACGACGATCCCCGCAACGTGACGACGATCGCCGACTTTCTCGCCGCCGAAGCGGGACGGATCTCCGCCGCGAAGTGAAAGGGCGGCGGCTGTTTCGCCGACGCGGGGCCATCGCTAAACTCGCGCCATGACGGAGCGAGCGGAACGACGACTGGCGGCCATCGTCGCGGCGGATGTGGCCGGATACTCCCGGCTGATCGGGGTGGACGAGGAAGGTACGCTCGCCGCCCTGCACTCCAGCCGACGGGAGTTGCTCGATCCGCTCATCGCCGAGCACGGCGGCCGCATCGCCAACACCGCCGGCGACAGCCTGCTGCTGGAATTCGCCAGCGTCGTCGACGCGGTGCGCTATGCCGTGGACATGCAACGCGGCATGACGGCGCGCTACAGCGACGTTGCCTCGGACCGGCGCCTGCAGTTTCGCGTCGGCGTGCATCTCGGCGACGTGGTGGTCTCCGCCGGCGATCTGCTCGGCGACGGCGTCAACATCGCCGCCCGGATCGAGTCGGTCGCCACGCCGGCCGGTATCGCGATTTCCGACGACGCCTACCGCCAGGTGCGCGGACGGCTCGACGCCGAGTGGCGCGACGGTGGCGAGCACGACTTGAAGAACATCGCCCACCCGGTGCAGATCTGGCGCTGGCGCGAGGGTGAGAGCGCCCCTCTCGACGCGCCGCCGACCCGGCCCGACAAGCCCTCGCTCGCGGTCCTGCCCTTCGCCAACCGGTCGGCCGATCCGGCGCAGGACTATTTCACCGACGGCATGACCGAGGACATCATCACCGACCTTTCCAAGGTCTCGGCTTTGTTCGTCATCGCCCGCAACACGACCTTCGCCTACAAGGGCCAGCGGCCCGAGGTGAGCGAGGTCTGCCTCGACCTCGGCGTCCGCTATGTCCTGGAGGGCAGCGTGCGCCGGGCCGGCGACCAGGTGCGGATCAGCGCCCAGCTGGTCGACGGCGACGCCGGCGGCGAGGTCTGGGCGGAACGCTACGACCGGGGTATCGAGGACGTCTTCGCCGTCCAGGACGAGGTAACGCGCGAGATCGTCGCGGCCTTGCGCGTCGAGCTGACGCCCGCGGAGGAACAGCGGCGCGAAAGCCGGCCGGAGATCGGACCCGAGGTGCGCGACCTGCTCTACCGGGCGCGCACCCACATCTACCACTTCGGACCGGACGCCATCCGGGAGGCGCGGGCCCTGGTGGAAGAGGCGATCGCCATCGATCCCAACGCCGCCACCGCGCATGGGATGTTGGCCCTCATCCATAACGCCAACTACCTCAATCGCTGGAACGACTGGCATGGGAACAGCGTCGAGGACGCGTTGGCCTGTGCCAGGCGCGCCACCGAGATCGATCCGAACGATGCGATGGGCAGGGCGGCCGAAGCCTATTGCCACATCTGGCGCGGTGATCTGGCGTCCGCGGAAACGGCCGCACAGCGCTGTCTCGAGCTCGAGCCCAATCCCCGACAGGGTCTTTCCGCCCTCGGCCAGGTGCGCGATTTCCAGGGCCGTCACGCGGAGGCCGTGCCGCTCTTCGAACAGGCCTTCCGGCTGGATCCGCAATTCGACCTGGCGCTGCTGCTGCTCGGCCGCGCCTTCTTCGCGCTGGCGCGCGACGGCGAGGCGGAGGCGAGCTTCGAGGCCCGCCTCCAGCGCAATCCGAACACGGACACGACGCGCGCCTATCTCGCCGCGGTCCTCGGCCAAACGGGGCGCGGCGAAGCGGCCCGGCAGGTCTGGACCGAAATGCTGGAGATCAATCCGGAATTCGACGCCGCGCGGATGCGGGATACTTTGCCCTACGCCGTCCCCACCTGGTTCGATCGTTTCTACGAGGGGCTGGCGAAGGCGGAGATCAGCGTCTGACTTGGCTCACCGGCGATGATACTTGGCTCGCGGCGGTGGATCGCGCAGACTCGATCCCGCAATCACGGGAAGAGGACAAAAGCCGATGAACATGGAAGGCAGGGCCGGGATCGTCACCGGCGCGGGGCGCGGTATCGGGCGCGAGGTGGCGCTGTTGCTGGCGAAAGAGGGCGCGAGCGTCGTCGTCAACGATCCGGGCGTCGGGCGCGGCGGCGAGGCGACCGAGGAACGGCCGGCCGACGCGGTGGTGTCCGAGATCCAGGCCGCCGGCGGCAAGGCGGTCGCCAACACCAACTCCGTCACCGACTACGCCAACGCTGGGCGCATGGTCGCCGAGTGTGTCGAGAACTTCGGCCGAATCGACTTTCTGGTGAACGTCGCCGGCATGCTGCGCGAGCGGATGATCTGGAACATGACCGAGGAGGACTTCGACGAGGTGATCAACGTCCACCTCAAAGGCCACTGGAACATGTGCCACCACGCCATCAAGGTGATGCGGGGGCAGCGTTACGGCCGCATCGTCAACTTCTCCTCGGACGCCTTCAAGGGCTCCGTCGGTCAGTGCAACTATGCCGCCGCCAAGGCCGGCATCATCGGCCTGACGCGGACCATCACACGAGAGTGCGGGCGCTACGGCATCACCGCCAACGCGATGTGTCCGATGGCGGCGACCCGCATGACCGTGAACGACGCGGTCATCGCCGGCTGGAAACGCCGGCTGGAGCGCGGCCTGCTGACGCAAGCCCAGTATGAATCCCGCATGGCCATGCCCGGCCCGGAGTTCATTGCGCCGATGGTGGTCTATCTCTGCACGGAGGACAGCGGCGACGTGAACGGCCAGCTGTTCCATGCCGAGCGTTCGCTGATCCACACCTACCAGTACGGCGAGGAGGCCCGCTCGATCTACAAATACACGGACGAGGGGATGTTCACCGTCGACGAGCTGATCGAAACGGTGCCCGCGTCCCTGATGGAGGGCATCCCGAACATCGCGCCGCCGGAGGATAGCTGAGCCGGCGGGCCGGGGGCGGCGCGATGCGACGACTGGAATTCGGCTGGTACCTGCCGACCAACGGCGACATGACGGCCTTCAACAAGCCGGAGGCCGCTCGTGCGCCGAATAGCGCGCTATTCCTCGACATCATCCACGCGGCGGAAGAGTCCGGCTTCGAATACATGCTGATCCCGGTGACGCCCGAGTGCTGGGAAGCCTATGTCACGGCCGCCTATCTGGTCGGTCAGACGCGGACGATCAAGCCGCTGATCGCCGCCCGACCCGGCTACATGAACCCGGTGCTGCTGGCCAAGATGATCGCCACCTTCGACCAACTCACCGAGGGGCGAATCGCCGTCAACCTGATCGCCGGCCAGAACGAAGGAGAACTGAGGGGTGACGGCGTGCACCTGGCGAAGGAAGACCGCTATGCCCTGATGGACGAAGAGGTGGGCATCCTCAAGGCCTTGTGGACCGCGGACGGACCGCTGGACCACCGGGGCCGTTTCCACACCCTCGAAGGCGCGAAGATCCAGCCGGCGATCTTCCAAAAGCCGCATCCGCCCTTCTATCTCGGCGGGGGATCGGCGGAGGCCTGGGAGATTTCGGCCAAGCATTCCGACGTGCATCTCTTCTGGGGCGACAGGCCGGCCCGGATCGAAGAGAACATCGCCCGCATACGCCAGCTGGCGGCCGCGCACGGCCGGGCGGACGACATCGGCTTCGGCATGCGGTTGCAGATCATCTGCCGCGAAGACGGAGACGAGGCCTGGGCGGCGGCGCGCGAGCTGGTCTCCACCGGTACCGACGCGACGCGGGCGCGGCTCAAGGACATCACATGGAACTCGGCCGCCAACCGCCGGGTCCAGGAACTGGCGGAAACCCACGGCGAGATGATCGGGCCGAATCTGTGGACCGGGATCACCAAAGTCCGTTCCGGCGCCGGCATCGCCATCGTCGGCGATCCGCAGCAATGCGCGGCTCAGCTACAGGCCTTCATCGACGCCGGCTGCCACTCCTTCTGCCTGTCGGGCTACCTGCACGACGACGAGGCACGGCGCTTCAAGGCCCTGGTCCGCCCCCTGCTTGCCGCCCACAACCCGGCACGAATGGCGGCCTGAGGAGAAGCGGCCCCCTCACCCCATCGCCAGCATCTCGCGGACGTCGTCCGGTGTCGCGACCTCACGGCCGGCGGCGCGGGCCATGTCGGCGACGCGGGCGACCAGCTCGGCGTTGGAGGGCCGGCCGATCTCGTCATAGTGATAGTCGCCGAGGCCGATCGAGACGTGGCCGCCCCGCTCGATGATCATTGGCGTCACGCCCAGCAGATCGCCGCCGAAGTTGCAGGCTGCCCAGTGCAGGCTGCCGTCGGCCGGCGGCAACATATCGAGATGGGCGCGCAGGCCTTCGGGCGTGCCCGGGTGGCCGGCCAGCACCTCGCCGTCGGTCAGCACGAAGAGCATGAAGGCCGGCGTCGGCACCGCGCCGGTCTCCATCAGTGCCAGCGCCTGGCGGGTGAAGCCGATGTTCCAGGAGACGAGATAATGCTTCACGCCCACCTGGCCGATCTCCCGCGCGAAGTGCTGCAGCGTGCCGGTCGAGTTGCGATAGATCAGATCCGTCGTGTGGAACCGCTTCTCGTCCCGGAGGTAGCGGTCGATGTTGGTGCTGCCGGTATCCATCGGCGCGAAGTCGGGCCGGGTTTCCGGGTTCGCCGCCATCTCCACGACATGGCCGACGCGGGTCTCGGGCGGTGCGTCGAGGGTGACGAAACCGAGCGTGGGGTGGGTGAGAATATCGCTCGCCGCCTTGATGCGGCGGATCCCTTCCGCATAGGTCTCGGCGTCGTGTGCCGGGCGGCCGTCGTCCTGGCGCGCATGGAAGTGTGCGATCGACGCGCCGGCCTCGCGGCAGGCCGCCGCGTCGGCGGCAATTTCCGCCGGCGTCCAGGGCACCTGCGGATTGACGTCGCGCATGGCGTATTCGTTGATGCGCGCCTCGATGATGAGCTTGCCCATGGGGTCAGTCCTCCTCCGCCTCGCAGATTTCCCGGGCGATCGCGGCGCCGGTCAGGGCGGCCGGCCAGCCGGCATAGATCGCCAGATGGGTCATTACTTCGACGATCTCGTCCTTGGTGACGCCGTTGCCCAGCGCCCGGGCGACATGGCCGCGGATCTGTCGTTCCCGGCCAAGCGACACCAGGCTCGCCAGCGTGATCAGGCTGCGATCGCGTTTCGACAGGCCCGGCCGCTCCCAGATGTCGGCGTAGGCGACCTCCTCGGTCAGTTCCACCAGTTTCGGCGCGAAACCGCGCACCGCGTCGCGGCCGGCGGTGATCGACGTCTTGGCCATGGCGTTCTCCCTCCCCTGATTGTCCCCGGAGTGTACAGGCCTCGCCCCATTGGCCAAGGGGCGGCAAACCGGCTAGCTTCGCGCTCAGGACGGTCGGAGGAGGCGAGAGACATGAGCGGTGCAATCGAATTCGGCCTCGACGTCGGTGTCTATGGCCCGCTCGCCCTGCCGATGCATATCCTCCCGCTGGCGCAACAGGCGGAGGCGGCCGGCTTTTCCTCACTCTGGCTCGCGGACCATGTGGTCTTCCCCAAGCAGTATGATTCGAAATACCCCTACAGCCCGACCGGCAGCTTTCCCGTGGAAGCGACGGAGCCGTTGATGGAGCCGATCGCGACCATGGGCGTGCTGGCCGGTGCGACCTCGCGCCTGCGCCTCGGCACCGCCGTGCTGGTCATGCCCTACCGCAACCCGGTTCTGCTGGGCCGCCTGCTGGCGACCATCGACCAGTTCGCGGGCGGACGTGTCGTGCTCGGCGCCGGCGTCGGCTGGCTGGAGGAGGAGTTCGTCGCCCTCGACGCCCGTGATTTCGCCGCCCGCGGCGCCGTTACCGACGAATGCCTCGAGATCGTCAAGTTGGTCGCCGGCGGCGGCCTGGTCGAATACCACGGTGAGCACTACGCCTTCGAGCCGATCGAATGCCATCCCGGCTCGATCGCCCGCCCGCACCCGCCCATCCTCATCGGCGGCACCAGCAACCGGGCGCTGCGCCGGGTCGTACAGCAGGGCGACGGCTGGCTCTCGGTCTCGCTGGACGTGGCCGGCTTGGGCGAGCATCTCGGGCGCCTGAAGACGCTTTGCGAGAAGCACGGACGCGATTTCGACGGGCTGGAGTTGCAGCACAAGATCTTCCTTTCGATCGGCGAAGAAAAGACTTCGGTCGACGGCACGCGCGCGCTCGGCACCGGCAGCGCGGAAATCATTCGCGACGACGTCAAGCGCATCGCCGATCTCGGCTTTTCGGGCGTCATCATGCGCTATATCGGCCGCGACGCGGAAGAACAGCGGGTGCAGATCGACCGCTTCGCCACCGACGTCATGGCCAAGGTTTGAGGAGAGGCGCCATGGCGCGAGAGGGTATCAAGGCCTGCGTGTTCGACGTCTTCGGCACCGTGGTCGATTGGCGAGGCTCCGTCACCCGCGAGGGCGAGGCCCTCGGCCGGGCCAAGGGCATCACCCTCGACTGGGAGCAGTTCGCCCGCGACTGGCGCGCCCTCTATCAACCGGCGATGGAGAAGGTTCGGAGCGGCCAGATGGGCTTCGTCAAGCTCGACGTGCTCCATCGCATGAACCTGGACGAGCTGTTGCAACGCCACGGCATCGACGGCCTCACCGAAGATGAAATCGACGACTTCAATCGGGCGTGGCACCGCCTCGATCCCTGGCCGGACGTGGTCGAAGGGCTGACCCGGCTGAAGTCGCGCCATATCATCGCGACGCTTTCCAATGGCAACGTCGCGCTGATGGTCAACATGGCGAAGCGCGCCGGCATGCCCTGGGATACCATCCTGGGCGCGGAGGTGGCGCGTCACTACAAGCCGCAGCCGGGGGCCTATCTCAACGCCGTCGACTATTTGAGCCTCGAGCCGCAAGAAGTTTTGATGGTCGCCGCCCACAACGACGACCTCGTGGCCGCGACGGACTGCGGGTTGTCGACCGCCTTCGTCGCCCGGCCCAACGAATACGGCCCCGACCAGGACCGCGATTTCGAAGCGATCCACGACTTCGATTACGTCGCTACCGATTTCTGCGATCTCGCCGATCAGCTCGGCTGCCCCTGAAGGAACCTGCGCCCATGTCCGATTACGCCCACCCGGAACTGTTGATCGAAACGGCGGAGCTGGCCGAACGGCTCGGCGCGCCGGAACTTCGCGTCTTCGACTGCACGACCCATCTCGATCCGCATCCCGAACGCGTCTACACCCCACGCCCCGGGCGGGAGGATTACGAGGCCGGACATATTCCCGGCGCCGCCTTCATCGACCTGCAGGGCGATCTTTCGCGGCCGGCCGACAGCATGCTGCGCTTTACCTTTCCCACGCCCGAGCACTTCGCCGAGGCGATGTCGCGGCTCGGCGTCGGGCCCGAGCACGAGGTCGTGCTCTACAGCACCGCGAAGACCCAGTGGGCGACGCGGATCTGGTGGATGCTGCGCGCCTTCGGGTTCGAACGCACCCGGGTGCTGAACGGCGGCTTCGCCAAATGGCGGGCCGAGGGGCGAGCGGTCGACGAGGGCGCCGCCCACTATCCCCCGGCACACTTCGCCGCTTCGCTCCGCCCCGACATGGTGGCCTACCGGGACGACGTGCTGGCCGGGCTGAAGGACGACGCCTGCCTGGTGGTGAATGCACTGGCCGCCGACAAACACCGCGGCGAGGGCATTCCCTATGGCCGCCCCGGCCGCATCGCCGGCTCCGTCAACCTGCCGGCGGACGACCTGCTGGACGACGAGGGCTGTTTCCTGCCGGCGGACCGGTTGCGGGCCCACTTCGAGGGCCTCGGCATCGGGCCGGACAAGAAGGTGATCACCTATTGCGGCGGCGGCATCGCGGCGACGGCGGACAGCTTCGCCCTGGCGCTACTCGGCCATCCGGACGGCGCCATGTACGACAATTCGATGTCGGAATGGGCGAACGACGACGCCCTGCCGATGGCGACGGGCTGAGGTGTCGACATGCCACGCATCTATGTCTCCAACCTCGCCGACCTCGACGTGCACCTCGAGCGGGTCCGGCCGAGCCATCTGGTCTCCATGCTGGCGGACGACGAGTTTCCCGAGACGCCGACCTGGATGGCGACGGAACGCCACCTCCGCCTGCAGTTCCACGACATTCCCGAGCCGCGCCCCGGCCAGTCGCCGCCCAAGGCACGCCATATCCGACAACTGATCGACTTCGCGCAGGGCTGGGACAGCGAGGCGCCGATCATCGTCCACTGTTTCGCCGGCGTCAGCCGCTCGAGCGCCGCGGCCCTGACGGTGCTGGCGCTGAACAACCCGGGGCGCGAGGCCGCGGCGGCGCAATTGCTCCGCGCGCGCTCGCCGCATGCGCTGCCCAATCCCCTGATGGTCGGGCTGATCGACACGGAACTCGGACTGGATGGCCGCCTCGTCGATGCGGTCGGCGCGATGGGCGAGCCGGACTTTTCGACCATGGGCACCCTGGTGGAACTGCCGGCGAAGCTCTGATGTCGGCCGATCGTCCGCTTCGTTGTTCCGGTGCCGTCCCTGTGGCAGGTTGACCGCATCCTGGAGGGGAGGAACGTTCGTGCATACCCATACCTTCGCCGGTGGCTGGTTCGATCGCGCCGGCCACATTCGCCGCGACGACCTGTGGCTGCAGGCCCAGAAGCGCCGCGAGGATGCCCGTTACCTGGTGATGTCGCGACTGCGCGCCTTGATGACCGTCGACGGCGACATCGAGGTCTCCTGGCGGAGCGGCGACGAGGTCCGCCCCTTCCTCGAGGCCGACTGCATGGTCGTGCTGCTGGGCCTGCACGAGGGCGTGCCGCACTTCGCGATCGATATTTCCCGCTCCGAGGATCCGCGCGCCTTTCCGGAATTCGGCCGCTACCTCGATGTCCGCTCGGCGGCGAGCCAGGCCGCGGGTGAACAGGCCGCGGTCTTGAGCCAGGCGCGCTCGCTGCTCGACTGGCACGCGCGCCACGGTTACTGCGCCGTCTGCGGTCGGCCGACCGTGCCACACGAAGCGGGCTACATGCGCCAGTGCCTATCCGAGGATTGCCGTGCCCAGCATTTCCCGCGCACCGATCCGGTGACGATCATGTTGATCTTCGACGAGGACGACAACGTCCTGCTCGGCCGCCAGCCCCGATTCGATGATGGCGTCTATTCCGCCCTCGCAGGCTTCGTCGAGCCCGGCGAAAACATCGAGGAAGCGGTCATGCGCGAGGTGATGGAGGAGGTCGGCATCACGATTGACCGGGTGCGCTACCATTCCTCGCAACCCTGGCCGTTTCCCTCGTCCCTGATGATCGGCTGCTTCGCCTACGCCCGTGACAAGGAGATCCATCTCGATCAGCAGGAGTTGCAGGACGCCCGCTGGTTCACCCGCTTGCAAGCCGCCGCCATGGTGGAAAATTGGGACGACAAGGGGGCGACGCGCATGCCGCCGCCACTCTCCATCGCGCATCAATTGGCCCGGGGCTGGCTGCGTGGTGATTGAACGTCCTGCCGTATACGACCTGCTCAAAATGGGCGGTCGCCGGCCGCCGTGTTAGGACGCGTGAGCGATTTCCCGGAACCGGATTCGATCGGCCTGGGTCAGAATCTCATCCGATGACATCCCTTCGATGGGATAATTCACCAAGGAGACGGAGTATTCCGGCTTGATCGTAACGTCGTCGCCGAACACCTGGAGCGCCGCGAGTTCATCGTGAATGCGGGCGGCGAACGGCTCGCACTTGTCCCAATAGGTATTCTGCAACAAGGCGCAGAACTCGTCGTCCTCCACCCGGGCGACCAGATCGCTTTGCCGGATGGCGACCGAGAGGACACGGGCGATTTCGATCATCAGGTTCTGCGCCGGCGTAAAGCCCTCACGGGCGTAAATTTCGTGGTAGTTGTGCACCGTCACATAGAGCAAGGCGCCCTGACTGCCCGTTCGTACCGCGTCGGACAGGATGATGCGGTAGAACTGGTCGAAGCTGGCCCGATTGACGATGCCGGTGGCACCATCGCGGCTGACGCCTTCCCGCAACTCGTCCTCGAGATTCAGCAGGCGCTTGCCGTTCTTCATCCGTAGGCGCAGTTCGACCGTATTGAGTGGTTTCGTCAAATAGGCGTCGGCGCCGGCTTCCAGGCCGGCCAGCAGGTTCTCCTTCTCCGCATAGGCGGTATAGAAGATGATGTAGGTATAACGAGGCCGCTTCAAACGGCGGATCTTGGTGCAAAGCGCCGGGCCGTTGATCCCTTCGAGATCCCAATCCAGGATCACCATGCGGAACGGTTCCTTGCGGACCCGTTCGAAGGCGCTCGTTCCATCCGCTTCGATGACGACGCTATGGCCCCAGCGCTCCAGCTTGGTCTTCAGCAAGCGCGCAAACAAATGGTCCGCGTCGACGACGAGGATTTTCATGTCCCGCCCCCACGTAATGCCATTGCGCGGCCTTGCTCAGGAGTTGTCGGGATCGATCCCCCTCCCATATTTATTGGCGTTTTGGATCGCGCAACACGATCATGCGCTTTCCAGGCCGTTCGGTCAACTCGTACCGTCGCCACGATCGGAGATCCCACGCCGTGACGACGACGTGCCGCTAGTTGGCCGGTGCCCACGGCGGACGTGACGAGCCGGAATTACTGGCCGGCGCCGGCTGTTGCTGTTGCGTGGCCGCCGCAGCGGCAGCGGCGGCAGCGGTTGCCGCGGCGGCATCGTCGGCTTGGCCTTCGTCTTCATCGCCACCGGCCGGCGCCTGCTGCCCGCGGGAGATAGAGGCACCCGCCGCGTGCGGATTGGGCACACCGGCACAGCGCGGATTGCAGCTGAACGTCGTCTCGGCCCGGCCGCGGGTCAGCGTGACATGGCGTGCTTCTTCGGGAACGACGACGATTGGCACATGCATCATCGTTTCACCCTCGCCGTCGAGTAGATGCATACTCGTCTCGCCGGTCTGACGACCGATCAAGAAGGCGATGTCGTTTCGTTCGAGGATGATATCGACATAGGCCGGGTTGCCGATGAAGATCACTTCCGGCCGCTCCTCCAACCGAAGCAGCGTGGTTTTGCCGACGACGACCTTGATCGGATCGCCAGACTGAGCGGTGGCCGACGTGTTAAACAGAATCACCGCGCCCAGAAGCGCGAGTATTCCCGATAGTCCGCGGAGGCGAGTCATAGATCAGCTCACAGTAATTCCCAATAACCGTCTCGAATCCCAAGCATAATTAGAAGTGATCCGATAGACAACGGTATTGCATCGGTGGATTTGGTATAAAGTCTTGGCAGACGATCGAGCGTGTGTAATAGGACACACTCGGAAATGGGACGATCCAGGGCCGTCGGTTCCGGTACCTTCCGTTTTCAATGCCGCTCGTCGGGATCAGGGGGTTACCAGATGCGCATTTCCGGTCCTGTCGCACTGCTGACGGCCTCGCTCACATTGTCCGCCTGCCAGACGACGCCAGAAACGCCACCCGAAGAGCAGAAGGCCATCGTCAGCGTGAGCGAACGGGTCGATGCCAGCCTGCGGGACGCGGCCGCCGGCGCGGAACAGCGTGGCGACTATCAGACCGCGCTCCTGCACTACCGCAAGGCCTACGAACGCGATGACACCAGGCTCGACGCGATCGTCGGTCTTTCGCGGTCACTGCGCCACATCGGCCGCCCGAAGGAGGCCATCGCCATCAGCGAGCGCGGATTGGGCGTGCATAAACGCCACCCCGAACTGCTCGCCGAACTTGGAAAGGCGCAGCTCGCGGACAACGATGCGCTGGCGGCCATCGACTCGCTATCACGGGCCGGCGCGCTCGAACCCGAGGATTGGCGCATCAACTCGGCACTCGGCATCGCCTACGATCGCATCGGCATGTACGATCAGGCGGAGCGCCGCTATCAGTTGGCCTTGAAGGAGGACGCCAACAATTCCGTCGTCCTGAACAATCTCGCGCTCTCGAAGGCGCAATTGGGCGAACTGCCGAACGCGGTGCAGCTTCTGGAAAAGGCGGTCGCACAGCCGGACGCCACGCCCCATATTCGACAAAACCTGGCACTGCTCTATGCGGCTCAGGGTCGTATCGACGCGGCCGAACGTCTGGTCCGCGGCGATCTCGACAAAAAAATCGCAGACGAGAATATGCTCTACTACCGCTGGCTCGCGCGAAATAGTCAAGGCGAGGCTGTCGGTGTCCCGCTTCCCTCGCCCGGGCCCTCGTCCTCCATCGTCCCACCGAACGGAACACGCCGCGCCCAGGGTGCCATCAGCCAGCCTGTGGTCGCACCTCCGCAACACCGCGCCGTGAGGCAAACCGAAGTCGAACCGCCGGACGCCACGTCGCCATCAGCCGCCGTGCCGCCCACGCCCGCGCCCTCCCGCAAGATTGCCACCTCCCCACCGCCGCCGGTGAAGCCGAAGGGCGAAGATGCATCCCCTGTGGCGGCATCTTCATCTCCCCCCGACACGACGGAGACGTCTGCGGAGACGGCCACCCAGGCGAAAGTCGCAACCGACGATCGCGTTACACCGCCAACAGAAGCGAAAATAGCCGACACGGATGGGTCCTCGCGGATCCCTGCACCGATCAACCTCGTTGCCAGGGACGAAGATCAAGTGGACGGGCTTGGCGCCGCACCGCCCAGTGCGAATCTCCCCCCCGGCGGGGAACGCGCAAGCGATAGCGCCGGGCCCACCATCCGCGACGAGGGACAGCCCCTATCTTCGAGTTCCAGGACGGAGCGGCAGACCAGGGCGGCGAGCGAAGAAACGAAGACGACAGTGGGAAAGAAGCAATCTCCTGAGAAAGAGGCAGAAGCGACATCGGGCAATGACGAGGCGCCCGCACGGCCACGGACCGCAAGCCTGAAAACCAAGGAAGAGGTGAGGACGACCGACGGCTCCGTCTTCCGTGTCCAACTCGGCAGCTATCGCAAGCGGAACGATGCGAATAGCGGCATTCAAATTCTGCAATCGAAACATGCCGATATTCTGGAGTCGGTCGAGCTCGGGATCATGGCCGTGACAATTCCCGAGAGCGGTGATTTCTATCGTGTCATGACCGCACCGATCCCGTCCCGGCTCACAGCCTCTGAATTGTGCCAGAAGTTCAAGGACCGCGACGTCGGATGCCTCGTGCTACGCCGACAGTGAGCGTTTCGCACCGTCGCACCACGGTTACGAAACGACGACGCCAATATCTTCCGGGAATTTAAATTACCCGCAAGGTCTGGATAATTGCCGGGCCCAGGATGACCACGAAGATCACTGGCAGAAAGAACGCGATCATCGGAACGGTCAACTGCGCGGGCAATGCGCCCGCCTTCTTTTCCGCGCGGGACATGCGTTCCTCGCGCTGCTCGTTCGCCTGTACACGCAAGGTAACAGCGACCGGCGTACCGTACTGCTCCGATTGGATCAACGCGGTGACCAGGGCTTTGATCGCAGGGATTCCCGTGCGGTTGAAAAGATTCTCCAACGCGACTTTGCGGTCCGGCAGGAAGGCCATTTCCGCGGTCGTAATACCAGTCGACATTGATGTCAACTCGCGGTTGGATTCCCTTGCTGGCTGATTTCTGACTCAATTGTGGTGATTCGGAAGAGGGGGATCACCATGGGTCGGGGTATTGCCTTGCGCGAGGATTTCGATGCGGCGGCGTTGCGACGTCTGGCCAAGGGATCGAGGGATGCTAAACAGATCCGGCGCTTGCTTTCGCTTGCTGTGATCTACGAGGGCGGGAGTCGGACGGAGGCCGCGCGGACGGGGGACGTCGGCCTTCAGGTGATCCGTGACTGGGTGCTGCGTTTCAACGCGGAGGGCCCGGCCGGCCTGATCGACCGCAAGGCGCCGGGCGCGGCGAAGAAACTGGACCCGGCGCAACGGGACGCCTTGGCGGCCCGGGTGGAAGCGGGACCGGATCCGGCGCGCGACGGCGTCATGCGCTGGCGGCTAGCGGATCTGGTCGACTGGATCGGCGAGAGCTTCGCGATCACGCTCGACCAGCGGACGGTGAGCCGGGAGCTGAAGGCGATGGGCTTCGCCAGGATGACGATGCGGCCGCGCCATCACGCCCAGGAGCCGGGGGTGATCGAGGACTTCAAAAAAAATTCCCCGAGCTGGTCGCGCGGGCTCGCAAAGCACTCCCCGACGGCACCGGGATAGAGATCTGGTGGCAGGATGAAACCCGCGTCGGACAGAAGAACAAGCATGCCCGGCGCTGGGCCCGGCGCGGCACACGGCCACGCACCCCGCACGATCAGCGCACCAAGTCGGCCTATATCTTCGGCGCCATCTGCCCCGAGCGCGGCACCGGCGCCGCCATCGTCCAGCAACGCTGCAACACCGCCGCCATGCAGCAGCATCTGGAGGAAATCTCCGTCCAGGTTCAACCCGGAGCCCATGCCTTGATGCTGCTCGACCGGGCCGGCTGGCACACCACGAAACGGCTCGACGTCCCGGCCAACATAACCCTCCTGCCGCTGCCGCCGAGATCGCCCGAACTCAATCCTGCCGAGAACGTCTGGCAGTACATCCGAAACAACTGGCTCTCCGACATCGTCTTCGAAGACCAGGACGACATCACCGATCATTGCTGCAAGGCCTGGAACAACCTCATCGCACAGCCGGACAGAATCAAATCCATCGGACGAAGATCATGGGCCATCGGGTTCTGATCATTGTCGATTGGTATAAGCCCCATTTCTTCGGCAAGCGGCGGAGCCGTCTCATCGAATTCCTCAGCCACACGGTTGAATCCCGCCTCCACCGACAGTCCGGCCTCAACGCAAATTACCAACAGATCGAGGGCGTCGGGATATGATTTGGTGATAGCCTGCTGCCGTTTCTTGATATTGTTGGCCAACAAAATCTGCGGCAACAGGTAGCCAACCCCAGCGGCGGCGGCAATGACCAACAGCTGCACCGTTATCGTCCAATCCGGACGGGCCATGACGAAGATGTAGAAAGCGACGACCGCCGCAGCGATCATGGGTCCGACAAAGCGGAAGAACACATAGGTATATAATGGTCCCTGGCCCCGAAGCCCAGCCTGGGCCAACTTGTTCCGCATCCCCTTGGCGCGCTCGTCATTCAATAGCCTGAAGCGATCGACAACCATGCGCATGAAGTTCTTGCTCTGCTCCTGACGCAGACGCGTGCGCATCGTCTCTTCTTTTTTCAGGTTGGCACTCGCTTGCAACTGCTCACGCCGCTCCGCGACTGCCTTGAGGCACGAGTTGAAATTGTCGCGCGCCACTACAGGCATACCGAAGGCAATGATCGTCAAAAACATGCCGAGGCCGGCAACAACCATGATGATATTGGCCGGCTCAAGTATCGCTTCCATGCCGTTGTTCTCCGCCTCGCCTCAGATTTCGAAGTTGATCATCTGCTTCATGATGAAGACACCCATCCCCATCCAAATGAAGCTGCCAAGAACCAGAATGTTGCCGAGATCCTCGGTGAACAGCAGGCTGATGTACTCGAAGTTGATGAGGGCCAAAACACCGGTAATCAGGAACGGCAACGCCCCAATGATCATCGCCGAGGTTTTGGCTTCGGAAGACAGGGCCTGCACCTTGTCGCGCATCTTCTTTCGTGCCCGAAGCACCGAAGACAAGTTAGACAACGTCTCCGCCAGGTTGCCACCGGTTTGCGCTTGAATCGTGAGAACGATGGCAAAGAACCTCAGTTCCGGCGTCGGCATTGTCTCCTGGGCACGAGCCAATGCCTGCTCGACGGTGACACCTAGACGCTGGGCCTCGACGATTTCCTGGAAGACCCCATTGACGGGTTCGGGACTTTCACGCGCGATCATGTTCAAACACTCTCCGATTGGCAGTCCCGAACGCACGCCGCGCACGATAACGTCGATCGCATCGGCAAACAGCAACGTGAAACGATTGATGCGTCGCTTGCCCTTCCACTTCACAAAAAACAGCGGGAACCCAAAACCAACGGTCAACGCAAACGGAATCGTCACGAAAGCCTTGAGGTCAAACAGGTATGCCATGCCCAAATAACCAATCGCACTGACGACCGAAAGGACGGCACACGTCAACAAGAACTGCTGCAAACTGATGGAAAAGCCCGCGGATCGCAGCATCTTTCGATAACGTTGCGCAGCCGTCTCGTCTTTCTTTTTTGCGCTCTCCGCATCCTTCAGTCGTTGTTGGATGTCTCGCTTGCGGCTACGCTGCTTGTCACGCCGGCCCGACCGGGAGCGCCGTTCCCCTCCCTCAGTGATGACGGAAACCCGTCTCTTGGTCTTAGCGCGAACACCCATTCGCGGGGCAAAAAGGAGAAAGACCAACAGCGACATCGTCAAGATGCCACCACCGGCGACCAGCATGATCAGAAGATTAGGGTCCACGGCGACTCTCCGTCCAATTATGGGCCGGAACGACCGCTCGCGTTACATGCCCAATGATTCCGCGAGCAACCGTTCCCGACCAAAATAGCGAGCACGATCCCAAAATGCCGGCCTCAAACCGGTCGAACGGTGCCGACCAATCAGTTTGCCGTTCTCGTCCTCGCCTTCGATCTCGTAAACGAGAAGGTCCTGAAGCGTAACAACGTCACCCTCCATGCCGACAACTTCCGTCACATGCGTGATCTTGCGGGACCCATCGCGCAGGCGGGCGGCCTGAACGACGATGTTGACCGCGCTGGCAATCTGCTCCCGCACCGTCTTGGCCGGCAGATTGAATCCACCCATTGCCACCATATTCTCGATACGGCTGATCGCCTCGCGCGGGTTGTTGGCATGAACGGTTCCCATCGAGCCGTCATGGCCCGTGTTCATCGCCTGCAACAAATCGAAGGCCTCCGGCCCTCGGACTTCGCCAACGATAATGCGTTCGGGCCGCATTCTCAGGCAATTGCGCACCAGATCGCGCATCGTCACTTCGCCCATGCCTTCAAGATTGGGAGGGCGGGTTTCAAGACGCACGACATGTGGTTGCTGTAGCTGCAATTCCGCAGAGTCTTCGCAGGTGATCGTCCGCTCCGACAACTCGATAAACCCGGTCAGCGCATTGAGCAGCGTTGTCTTGCCGGAGCCCGTGCCACCCGACACCAACGTGTTGAGGCGGCACGCACCAATAACCTGGAGCAGTTTCGCGCCATCTGGCGTGATGGAGCCGAAATTCACCAGACTGTTGAGCGTGAGCTTATCTTTCTTAAACTTCCGAATCGTCAAGCAGGGGCCGTCGATGGCCAACGGCGGAGCAATCACATTCACTCGGCTGCCATCGACCAAACGGGCGTCGCAAATCGGGCTTGCTTCGTCGACACGCCGGCCCACCGCACCCACGATCCGCTGACAGATATTCATAAGCTGGGCATTGTCACGGAACGCGATGTCCGTGTGCTCCATATTGCCGTCCGCTTCGATATAGACCTGATGCGCACCGTTCACCATGATATCGGCAATGTCGTCTCGGGCCAAAAGCGGCTCCAACGGCCCAAGGCCCAAGACGTCATTACAGATGTCATTGATGAGTTTTTGTTGCTCGACCGCGCTCAGAACTTGGTTTTGCATCGCGATGATTTCGCCGACGATGTCGGTGATCTCCTCGCGGACCTGCGCGGAACTGAGCTTACCGAGTTCGGTGAGGTCTACCGCTTCGACGAGAGCGTTGAAGACATTTGCCTTGACGTCGACATACCGGTCTTCACCACCGGATATAGAACCGCCGCCCCCGCCGCCACGAGCGCCGGACGGAGCGGGTGCGCTCGGCGGGGCCGCTGCCGGCGTCGGAGCCGAACTGGCCGGCTCTTCCGGTGCAGCCGCAGGTTCCGGTGCCGAACGTGGCTTGATCGAGGGGGGCGCGTTGCGCTTACCGAACATCCCTAACTAGCCTTAGATTTCACCTTGCCGGATTTTGACAACATACCGAGGACACCCTTTTTCTTCTGCTCTACCGGTTGCCGTCCCCCCAGCTTCAAGGCCAATTGACGCACTTGCTCGGAAAGCTTGTGCCGTCGGTTCACCTCGCCCAGCATCTGACCGTTGTTGGAGGCCGCACCAAAGAGGTTCGGGTCGTGCTGCAGCACCGTTTCCGGTGTCATCTCGACCGCATTTTCGAAATCCCTCGGTGTCAGCTCCGTCTTCTTGAATGCGCCAGCGTGGTTTAACACCAAGTGTACAGCAGGGGAATCGCATTTGGAATTGCCTTGACGTGCGTGTTTGATCTTGAGGTATTGGCGCGAATCGATTCTACCCGGTCTTTTCACGGGTGGAGGTTGCGATGGAAGGCTTTCTGGAGTGCTTTGAGGGTCTCGAGGATCCGCGGACTGGCAATGCCGGGCGTCACGATCTGCTGGAGATCTTGACGATCGCCCTGTGCACGGTCCTCTCGGGCGGTCAGACGGCGGTCGACATGGCGATCTTCGCGCGTGAAAAGGAGGCGTTCCTGCGGGAATTTCTCGTACTCGAACATGGCGTGCCGAGCCACGACACCTTCAGCCGGGTGTTCCGGTTGCTGGATCCGGAGGCGTTCGGCGCCTGCTTCCAGCGCTTCATGGCGCGCTTTTCCGAGACCTGCCAAGGGGTCATTGCGATCGACGGCAAGGTGGTGCGGCGATCCTACGACAAGGCGAGCGGCACGTCGGCGCTGCATATGGTCTCGGCCTGGGGCTGTGATCAGCGGCTGGTGTTGGGGCAAGTCGCCACCGACGCCAAGTCCAACGAGATCACCGCCGTGCCGAAGCTGTTGAAACTATTGAGCCTCGAGGGGACGATCGTGACCGTGGACGCCCTCAATTGCCAGCGCGCCATCGCCAGCCAGATTATCGAGCAGGGGGGTGACTACGCCCTGGCGTTGAAGGGCAATCAAGGCACGCTGCATGACGACGTGAGAACCTTCCTCGACGATCCGAAAGCCGAAGCGACCACCACCGACACCACGGTCGATGGCGATCATGGCCGCATCGAGACCCGTGCCGCTCTCGTCTCCAGCCACGTCGAGTGGCTGCAAGAGCGCCATCATTGGCCGGGCCTGAAGGCGGTCGCCAAAGTCACCCGGACCCGCGAGTGCGCGGAGAAGACGTCGAGCGAAACCGCCTACTACCTGCTCAGCCAGCCGCTCGACGCCGAGCGCTTCAATCCCGTTGCCCGGGCGCACTGGGGGGTCGAAAACCGCCTGCACTGGTGCCTCGATGTCCAAATGAACGAAGACCAAGACAGAACCCGCAAGGACAATGGACCGCACAATCTCGCCGTCCTGCGCCACATGGCGCTCAATGTCATGCGAAAGGATCCACGAAAAGACTCGCTGCGCGCCAAGTTCAAAATCGCCGCTTGGAACAACGACTATCTCCTGTCACTCCTCGGCAAATTCTGAAATGCGATTGCCCTGAAGTGTACAGGGGCCTGCTCCCCGCGCAACTCTTTTAGCCTGGAGGTCAGGTGACGACTGTCGCGAAGCCCCGCCAGATCCAACGAACTCACCACAACGACATCGTCGGCGTCCAGGAGGAGTTGCTGTGTCCAGGGGGCCCACCGGTGCGGCAGGTCGATAATGACAAAGCTCGCCCGCCGACGCACCAACTCCAACAATGGATCCAACGCTTCCATATAGAGCCCGTCTTCACCATCCAAGGCCGCGGGAGACACGAGCAAACGAACGTACTCGTCATATTCCGCGAGGAAACGCTCCAGCAGGACATCGTCAAGACGATCCAGCTCCGCAAGTGCTGTGTGGATCCCTTGCGGCGTCTCGAGATTGAAAGCCAACCCCGCCGTCCCGAAGGCGATGTCGAGGTCGACGATGACGACTTCTTCCTCATACTCCTGGCCGAGGAACCACCCGACATTATGTGCCAACGTACTGCTGCCGGCGCCACCACGACTACTCATGAACGCCGCCATGCGGCCCATCGGCGCCGCATCGGGATCTTCACAAATCTCGGCGACAGTCTCGAACAATCTTCGGGGCGCCAAAGGCTTCACGAGGTACTCGGTAACAGGGGCAAAACCCCGGGCGGTCAAGCCATTTCGATGCAGCGTTGTCTGACGAGGATCGGCAGTGGGGGCACGGGTGGGGCGCCGGGGACCTTGAGGCGGTCGCCGAGATAATCCCAGAAGGAGAGGCCAAGTTTCTGGCAGGTCTTGTAGAGGCCGAGGAATGTGTCTCGGGCCTGCTTGCCGTCCTCGGAGCGTGTGCCGCCGGAGAATTTTCGCCTTGTGACCATGGCGCGGATGTCGCGTTCCGCGCCGTTGGTGTTGAGCGGGACCTCCGGGCGGTCGAGGACGACGAGCAGTTCGTCGCGGTTGGCATGCAGGCGAGCCAGGAGCCGGTCGAGGCGGAGGAATCCGGTCTTGGTCGCGAAGAGCGCATCGAAGCGGCATGCCAGGTGGGCCCGCCGTCCTGGCGCCGGCCTTTCGCGATAGGCTTTGAGATCGGCGTAGAGTTGCCAGAGCCGTGCCTGGATGTGTTCCTTCTCGCGCCGCTGGCTCCGGGAGAAGGTCATCAGCTTGTGGATCAAGCGCTCCGCATGGACCCAGCAGAGCGCGTGGCGGCCGACGTTGAACTGGCCAGCATCGTCACTCAGGACGACGCAGGCGCCCGCGGCCGTGCCCCTGAGCAGGCCGTGCGCGGCGATGGCGCCCCACAGCGCCCCCTCGGTGGCGGTCCGCGCGGCCCCGCGCCCGTCCCCGTGCCCGGTGATGGCGAGCCGCCCCAGGTGGGCCAGCCAGGCATCTTCGTTGGTGAAGCGCCGCGGGCAGCCCTCGGCCAGACGGGCGATCACCGATGCGGCCAGGTCGCGCTCGGCCATGTAGGCGAAGGCGGCGGCATTGAGCACATAGTCCGCGTGGCCGGCCCGCAGCCGTTCCAGGAAGTTCAAGCGGCTCTTGGAAAACGTCGTGGCGAACCAAGCGAAGGCGTCGTTGCCGATCCCGCTCGTCACCCCGTTGCGGTTGGCGTGGCGGGCGCCGGTATCGTCGACGCTGATCCAGGGCGCCGTCTCCAGGCCGGCGCGCAGCACCGCCTCGCCCTCGGCGACGAAGCCGTCATGGCCCTCGTTCAACAACCGCACCACCTGGCGCTTGGAGATCTTGATGCCGAGGTCGTCCAAGAGCCGCGCCAAGCGCTCCGCGCTGGTCTGGCCGCCATGATAGAGCGCCAGCACGAAACGCCTGAGCGCCGGGCCGAAGTGGCCGCGCGTCCCCGCCGGCAGCGGCGCCACGATCGTGGCCCCCTCGGGCGTCAGCCAGCGCTCGCGGCGTAACAGGACAGTGTTCGGCCGGCAGAGCAGGTCCTGAACCAGATAGTCTTCATAGCCCTTGAAGCGCGAGCCCGCCGGCACGGCGGCCCGGACGATCCGCCTCTCGTCGATGGGAACCCGGCCCTTCTTGGCCCGCCGTCCCGCCTTCCGCCCCGTCCGGCCCCGGGATACGGCCTGCTTGTCCATGCCGCTCGGCTTGATATCCGGTGGCCCGGAAAGGCCTTTGAGACGGCGGATCTCTTCGCGCAATGTCGCGTTCTCGGCACGCAGGGCCGCCTGCTCCTCAAGCAGCGTCAGAACCAGCGCCTTCAGGGCGGCGACATCAAGATCGTCGAGATCCGGAAGCGATTCGGCCATGACGGGATCGAATCACAGACCTCCCGCCGCGAACATCGATATCTGGTCACTTGACGCGGAAGCCTCACAAGATGTGGCCGTTGAGACTCACCCCTATACCCAGGCCAGATCCCCCCGTCCCCAGGCCCGGCCTTTTGCCCCGGTTACGGTACTCGCTGATACCGCGTCGCATCAGATCTCGATACAACTCGATATCATTCGAATCGCCGATCAGAACCACATTCGTGCCCGGATCGCAGACTTCGGCGAGTTGTTCCAATCCCATGAGCAGCTGGTCGCCCATATCATGCGATTCAATGATGATGATGTGCGGCGTCTGATTGGAGCCGTAGTGGCTCACGGCCGCTTCGATACCGCCGATTTCCGTCTGTACGACAGAGCGCGACAGCTTGCGATCGCTCAAGCCTTCTTGCACGAGACTCTGCATCATCTCGTCCAAGGTCCAAGCGTGTATGTTTACCCTGATAATGGCAGCACCCGTATCCTTGTCCGCGCGTTCGCAGTCACCCGAACCCTAAAACCCAGAAGCCGGACCTGCAGCAATACCACCGTCCGACGACGGTTGAGTACCGCTACGGTGATCCGTTACGACCCTTGAACGACGCTGTGCCTCGTAACGGCTCGGCACGCCGCTCTTCGCCCGATCCGCCGGACGCGAGAGCATTATCGAGAGATTATGCTGCGTCACACATCCGTACGTATCTTGACCTGTGTTACGGTAGTTTAAGGTAAAGTTCTTCTCCGTCGGTCTGCATTTCGGCGGCGTCGCTGTGAACGCTTCGTAGCTTACGACGATCGGTCCGTTCGCGGCAACATCGCTCAATCGAATCTTGATTTCACGCGGCTCCGCGCCGGCGCTTATCGCTTTACCCTTGACCAATCGGGCACGCGACATTGCGGCAGATCGGTCGGTTTCCCCGACGGGAACCGCAATTTCGAGCAAACCACCCCCACGACGCACGAAGTCGGTCGCGAGGCGTTGTACCTGATTCGACACATCCTCACTGAGGCTCCGCGCATTCACAGGCACCCCGACTTCCTCGGTTACGAGTTGGCTCGTCACGGTGATGGGGTGATCGCGATCGACGTCGACGACATGGCGTCCATCGTTCTTGAACGCGGCACCGCATCCCGCCGATAGCATAGCGAGTCCGCAGACCAGCATTGCCCTCGTCATACCTCGCATGGCACTTCTCCCAGCCATCCGGCGATTGCTCATTGAACTATATACCCAATTGGCCCCTTGAGGGACGTTGTCGTGGCGGCTGGGCCATCTTCGTGCCCGCCATAGACGGCTTCCAAACGCCCCAACAGGAACAGTTCCGTATCTGTCGGCGCGGCAATCGTATCTGTCGGATAGCGCACCTGTGTCCGCTCCACGGGCCTGACAAGATAGGCCGTGACGGCTACCATGAGTTCGCGTTCGGCCCGGTTGACCGTGTTCGATCGAAACAGTGCGCCAAGAATAGGTACGTTCTTCACCCACGGCAGACCTTGTATATCCGTACTCAGGCTCTCCTGCAGCAGTCCGCCGATAATGATGCTACCGCCCGTCGGCACCTCGACCGTCGTCTCGGCGCGACGCGTCGAAAAGCCCGGGACACTCACGCCGCCGGCGATAACCGAGGTGGAGGCATCCGGCGCACTGACTTCCGTCGACAGCCGCAGGGAGATCCGACCGGAATCCAGTACTGACGGCGTGAAGTTCAGCCCGACACCAAATCGTTTGAAAGCAATGGTGATCACGCCGGCTTCCTGCGCAACGAGGATAGGCACTTCGCCACCGGCTAGGAAATTGGCATTCTCACCCGACATTGCCGTCAAGTTGGGTTCGGCGAGCGTCTTGACCAAACCATTGTTTTCCAAGGCGTTTAAGATGCCGGTAATACTGTCGTCACCGCTCGTGAAAGCGCCGGCAGCGGACAGGAACCCCGCCGAGCCACCCGTCGTCGCTACGGCGAGGGCCAAATTTCCGGTATTGGCAACCGCCTGGAAATTGATCCCCACATCCTTGAGCGCGCCACGACTGACTTCGGCGATGCGGACTTGCAGTAGTACCTGTTGGTCTTCGGCGATGGATACGAGGTTCACGACGTTGGCGGGGGAGCCGGTATAGCGTCCGACAATTTGTTCGAGACTCTCTGCGATACGGGCAGAGCGAACATTTCCGGAAATGAAGATATTGCTGCCGACAGCCGTCAACTTCACATCCGTATGCGGCAACAAGGAACGGATGGCTTCCATGATGCCAACGGTGTCAATTTGCACCCGTATTTCCAAACGGGCAATTTCGTTGCCGTCCCCATCGAAAAAGAACGCGTTCGTCGCGCCAACGGCTCCACCTAATATATAAACCGTCTTGGACGTCTTCACGATAACGTCCGCGATGGCGGGATTGGCGACAAGGACATCGCGCACGTCGATTGGCAGACGAACGATTCGCGCCTTGCCCGCCGGTATGACGACGGATTGGCCGTGCGGGACGCCTTCGAGCGTGATGGGACTCAACTCCGCGACGGCCGCATCTTGGGCAAGCGCCGGCACCATCAGGAAGACCGAGGCGGCGATAGCATGCGCCGCCAGGGCCAGAGAGCGTAGGGGATTTGACAGCATCATGGGCCTACTCGACTTGTACCGTTGACAGGCCGCCACCGCGGTAGACGCGAACCTGCGTGGGACCTTCTTTTTCAACCGGTTGGTCCGGCTCGATCGTGATCGGCTGGCTCGGGGCAAAGGTCTTGTCCTCGGGCCCCTCCGCCACCGGCGCTGTGACGGGCTTGGGTTGTGCTTTGGGCGCTTCCGGGAGTTCGGCGTCCATTCCGGGCGCGGGACCGGTCGGCCGAGGTCCGCCGATTGCCGGCAGTGACGGCCGGGGTGCCGGTGGTGTCGAGGCTCCTGGTCGAATGGGACGGCCGGTCGGGATACGCCGCGGTCCCAACGTCACCCCCGCGCCGGCACCGCCGCGGCTTTGGCGAGCACGGACCAGTTCCGGTTCGGATTTTGTTCCGAAGACGAGCAGATTAACCAACCCTCGGCTGAAAGAGATGTCGGTGGTGTACGGCAGACGTTCGCTTTCGGGCAGCCGGAAACTCTCACCGGCGACGTCACCTGAAGGAACCGAGCGGAGCACGAGGGACATCTGACCCATGGTCTGCGCCAGTGCCAATTCTTCAGCCTGCCGCGGCGTGACTTCGACCGTGGCGGTGCCGCCGGCTGAAGGTCGACCGGTTGCCGCATTCACCTGTCGTTCGATCGCCAGGAGACGCATGTCGCGGAAGATGGTTTCCGTGAATCGCCTGGTGTTCAACTGCTTTAATCCACTATCTGCACCGGCGCCGGCGACCGTCTGTGTCAGGATGATGTCCACGCGGTCACCGGGCGCGATATAGCCCGACACCGCCGTTATCTGGCTGATGACGATCGAGACGGCTCGCATACCGGGCGAAAGCGCCGCGATGATGAAGCCGTGCTCGCGGGGTCGGATGATGTTGGATTCCCGTATCGGCTGGCTCTTGCGTATCGGGCCCTTTATGTAGGCGCCACGCAGGGGCTGAAGCGGGGTTCCGGCGACGATGAAGTCCGTTGCATCCTCACCGGGTTCTATCAACTCCCACGCCATGTCGAGGTCCTGCAGCAATGTTCCTGCAGGCAAGTCACGCTTTGCGACCATATACCTCGGGCGAATCGACTTCTCCAGCGTCAAGAATTTCGAGACTTCGCTGCTTTGCGTGTAGGGAATTTCCCGCGCCTGAGGAGGCTGTCGTGTGCCGTCCGCCGCCACCGTGCCTTCCGGTTCCGTCAGACTGCGGAGTAGCAGCGACAGTGTTCCCATCCGCTTGGCGACGGTAATCAGTTCGGCCTCTTTCGGCGACACGCCAACAGTTACCGTCTTGCCGATTCTCGCGGCGGTGCCGCCGTCATCCACGCTCTGATCGATCGCGAGAATTCGCAGATTTTCCATGATCGTTTCGCTGACTGTACGCTTTGCCTGTTGGCCGCTGGTCAGCTTTACGGTGTGCACCTGCGTCAACACCAAATCGACGAGATTACCGGGCAGAATGAAGCCGGAACCAGCATCCGCCGCATTGATTGGGATGCTGATTGCGCGTGTCCCCGGCGGCAATACGCCTGCCAGGAAACCCGGTGTGTCCGGCGTCACCAGCTTGGTCCGGATAATCGGATCGCCTGCGGTGATGATACGCTTCACCGCGGCACCGGTCAGGTCCTTGATCGGATCGGACCCTTCCTTGCGTTGGATATAGTTCTCGTTCACCGCCTTCTTCGGCCATGGCTGCCAGCGAAAGGCTTCCGGGTTGAGGACCGTGCCAGCCGGCAGGTCACGCTCAGCCACGAGGACGTCGATCGACGCAATCGTCGCCTCCGGCCGCTGTTCAGGCGGTGGCTGGCGCTGATCTGCCAGGTAACTCTGTATTAGATATGCCGTAAGCCCCGCCGCCGCGAGCGCCACGACGATCAGGACGATGCGAGCTACATTCACGTCGTCATTCTCCCGAGCGACCCATCCGGCGTATCATTGATGGTGATCTTGCGACACGCCATCCGGATTATGCTGCCAACGTAGATTCTCCGTCAACACTCAAGAAAACATTCACAACCGACGTGAAGTTACTTGAGCATCGTTTTGATTTAACCAGACTCTACAAAAACTTCGCGCGAAGATCTCGTCCAAATGCAGTAGATCAGTTGGTAAATACCGATAAATTTGGCAGTGTGATTATTCCGGCACACCCTATCGCGACGCCATAAGGCAGCACGGTTCGCGGTTTTCCTCGGCTTTTTGACTTGGCGGTAACTGTTTCGTCTTCGTCTTCATTTACCGTGCGGGTGGATTCGAATCGCGGCAACCCATCGATCGGCAAGCGACGAAAGACCAGGACGACCGCGGCGAGGATTCCACCACACAGCGCGATCCAGATCAGAAACTCCGGCAATGCCGTCGGCGCGACCCAGGGGACCGTGCCGGCGAGCAGCTTGGCATCCCCTCCGCCGATCGCGCCAAAGGCGAAGGGAACGATGCCGATCGCAAGTGCCGCCAATCCAAATCCGATCTGCAGCGCCATTCTTTCCAAGCCCAAACCATGGACCGGGGCAGCGATCAGGAACCCTCCGACCAGCACGAGGGTTACTGCATTGGGAATCCTGAGGCGCGTCAAGTCACTGCACATCGCCCAGGTCAGAGCCAGGGGATAGGGAAGCAAGACCAGCCCTTCGATTACAGTGGCCGCTGTCACCCCCACCTCCCCGCCGACCGCCGGTGTGCCTGCACGACGACGGTCCCGACGCTACCGCGAATGGCCCGAGGCAAAACGAGACGAGGGCGTGCCGAACCCGGCACGCCCTCGCTACGACTGTCGACGTCGACACGAGGTCGAAGACGACACGGCGGCTGATGCCACCGCTTACGCAATTGAGACTTAGCTGTAGTTGTTCGCCAGCTTCGTCTGTACCGCTTCGAAGAAGTTGTTCAGCTCGTCACCAATGGCGAACACCGCCGCGATGATGGCGACGGCGATACCAGCGGCAATCAGGCCGTATTCAATCGCGGTCGCGCCGGATTCGTCCGACATGTATTTCGCGATCTTTCGCTTCAGACCATACGCGCTCGTCTGAGCTTTCGTGATGAATCCCAACATGAGGATCCTCCTTAAGTAACCATACCTAGCAGCAGCAGTACGTACGTTTGGTTTCGTTCCACAGGTCGGCCGACATTCTTTGGTCTTGCCACAGCTGCGAATCGACCAAGGTGAATATACTTACCGACCTCGGAATTGGCAAGTGATCTCGATCACGCCTGCAGGGGAATCGCATTTGGAATTGCCTTGACGTGCGTGTTTGATCTTGAGGTATTGGCGCGAATCGATTCTACCCGGTCTTTTCACGGGTGGAGGTTGCGATGGAAGGCTTTCTGGAGTGCTTTGAGGGTCTCGAGGATCCGCGGACTGGCAATGCCGGGCGTCACGATCTGCTGGAGATCTTGACGATCGCCCTGTGCACGGTCCTCTCGGGCGGTCAGACGGCGGTCGACATGGCGATCTTCGCGCGTGAAAAGGAGGCGTTCCTGCGGGAATTTCTCGTACTCGAACATGGCGTGCCGAGCCACGACACCTTCAGCCGGGTGTTCCGGTTGCTGGATCCGGAGGCGTTCGGCGCCTGCTTCCAGCGCTTCATGGCGCGCTTTTCCGAGACCTGCCAAGGGGTCATTGCGATCGACGGCAAGGTGGTGCGGCGATCCTACGACAAGGCGAGCGGCACGTCGGCGCTGCATATGGTCTCGGCCTGGGGCTGTGATCAGCGGCTGGTGTTGGGGCAAGTCGCCACCGACGCCAAGTCCAACGAGATCACCGCCGTGCCGAAGCTGTTGAAACTATTGAGCCTCGAGGGGACGATCGTGACCGTGGACGCCCTCAATTGCCAGCGCGCCATCGCCAGCCAGATTATCGAGCAGGGGGGTGACTACGCCCTGGCGTTGAAGGGCAATCAAGGCACGCTGCATGACGACGTGAGAACCTTCCTCGACGATCCGAAAGCCGAAGCGACCACCACCGACACCACGGTCGATGGCGATCATGGCCGCATCGAGACCCGTGCCGCTCTCGTCTCCAGCCACGTCGAGTGGCTGCAAGAGCGCCATCATTGGCCGGGCCTGAAGGCGGTCGCCAAAGTCACCCGGACCCGCGAGTGCGCGGAGAAGACGTCGAGCGAAACCGCCTACTACCTGCTCAGCCAGCCGCTCGACGCCGAGCGCTTCAATCCCGTTGCCCGGGCGCACTGGGGGGTCGAAAACCGCCTGCACTGGTGCCTCGATGTCCAAATGAACGAAGACCAAGACAGAACCCGCAAGGACAATGGACCGCACAATCTCGCCGTCCTGCGCCACATGGCGCTCAATGTCATGCGAAAGGATCCACGAAAAGACTCGCTGCGCGCCAAGTTCAAAATCGCCGCTTGGAACAACGACTATCTCCTGTCACTCCTCGGCAAATTCTGAAATGCGATTGCCCTGATCACGCCTGAAACGACGCCACTCCGTCTCGTGTTTAACCCCAGAGTGCGCGTGGCGGCGCGCTCATGACGCTGTCGCGTGTTTCAATCGCCGCATCGCGGTCTTTCGCCATGAGCAAGGGCCCGTCCAGATCGACGAAACGGGCGTCGATCGCCGCCAGCATCGCCGGTGCCATGGCCAGCGACGTGCCGATCATGCAGCCGACCATGACCTCGAGCCCAGCGCCGCGCGCTGCCGCCGCCAGCGCAAGCGCCCCCGTCAGCCCCCCCGTCTTGTCGAGCTTCACGTTGACCACGTCATAACGCCCGGCAAGCACAGCGACATCGTCGGCCGTATGGCAGGACTCGTCGGCACAAATCGGCACCGGATGAGTCATGGTCGCAAGCGCCGCATCGTCTGCCGCCGGGAGTGGCTGCTCGATCAACGAAACGTCCAATTCGGCGAGTGCGCACGACAGACCGACAACCTGATCGGGCCGCCATCCCTCGTTGGCATCCACGATGATCTTCGGACCCGGCGCGACGTCTCGAATGGCCCGGACCCGGGCGATGTCCTGGCCTCCGTCGAGCTTCAACTTCAAGACCGGCAGATCGCGACAGGCAGCGGCCTGGGCCGCCATCGCTTCCGGCGTATCGAGGCCCAGTGTAAAGGCGGAAACCAGTCCGTCGGGGGACGCCAAGCCGGCCAATTCCCAGGCCCGCCGGCCCGCGCGCTTCGCTTCGAGATCCCAGAACGCGCAGTCGACGGCGTTGCGTGCCGCCCCCGGCGCCATGGCACTCTGCAGACCGGCGCGATCGAGCCCGTCTGCCAGCGGCGCGCGCATCGCCTCGATCTGCCCGACGACCGACTCGATGCTCTCGCCATAGCGCGGATAGGGCAGGCACTCCCCCCAACCGCGCGTGCCGTCCTCGGCCGTCAACTCGACGACGACGACATGGGATTCGGTCTTGGCATCGCGGGAGATTCGGAACTCACCGGCAAGCGGCCATGTCTCGCCACGGACTTCCAGGGTGATCATACGACCCCCCTCTCACGGCAACGCGTCGACGAGGGTCTCGACGCCGAAGCGCAGGGAATCCGTCGCCGGCATGCCGTGGCTTGAGGACAGGTCGTCGAGATAGCGACGCGCTGCGTCCTCCGCGAGCGCTTCCGTATTGACCGATATCCCGACCACCCGGCAATCGGGATTGGTCAAGCGCCCACTGGCGTTATAGGCCGCAATCGCATCGCCAACGTCCGGCATCGGAAAATGTGGCAGCGCGCGGACGTGGGTGCGCGTCGGCTCGTGGCACAGCACCAGGGCATCGGCCTGGGCGCCGTGTAGCAATCCCAAGGTGACGCCGGAAAACGCCGGATGGAAGAGCGAGCCCTGCCCCTCGACCACGTCCCAGTGGTCCGCGTCGTTCTCGGGCGTCAGCCATTCCGCCGCGCCCGAAATAAAGTCGGCGATCACCGCATCGATCGCCACGCCGCGCTCGGCGATGAGGACGCCGGTCTGGCCGGTGGCGCGAAAATCGGCGTTCAGCCCCAGCGCGCGCATGGCCTTTTCCAACGCCAGCGCCGTGTATTTCTTGCCGCAGGAACAGTCCGTGCCGACGGTCAGCAGGCGTTTGCCGCTGCGCCGCTGGCCCTTGCCGGTGGCGAAACTCTGCTCGGAATGGCGCACGTTGACCAGGCGCCGGCCGTGCTCGGCGGCAGCGGCGGCGACCTCGGGAAAATCCTCCAACCGGGCGTGCATACCGCTCGCCAAATCCATGCCGCGCGCGAGGGCTTCGGTCAGGCTCGCCGTCCAGCTCTCCGGCATGAAGCCGCCCGAATTCACCACGCCCAGCACCATCGTCTTGGCGCCGCGGGCCTGAGCTTCTTCGATCGTGATGTCTTCCAGTCCGACATCGGCGACGCAGCCCGGCAGGCGAAATTGCCCGACGCACCATTCCGGTCGCCAGTAGGCGATGCCGTCGGCGGTCTTCGCCGCCAGCTGATCCTTCGCATCGCCCAGAAACATCAAATAGGGCTTGGCCAGTGCTTCCATCTTATCGTCTCTCCGGGCTGCTTGCGCGGCGCATCTTCCGTCAAGCCCGCGCCCGCGTCCAGAGCGGAACGCCGTCAGGTCGCCGCGTCCTCGCGAATCATCGCCGCCCCCTTCTCGCCGATCATGATCGTCGGCGCATTGGTATTGCCGGTCGTCACCTCCGGCATGACGGACGCGTCGATCACCCGCAGCCCGTCGAGGCCGCGGACCCGCAGGCGCGAATCGACCACCGCCCCCGGATCCTCGCCCATGCGACAGGTGCCGACCGGGTGATAGACCGGCGTGCCCCGCGCCCGGGCGAAGTCGGTGAAGGCCGCTTCGTCCACGACATCGGCGCCCGGCTCCGTCTCGCCGAGGCTAAGGGCGCTCAAGGCGGGCGCCGCGAAAATTCGCCGGGTCATCTCGAAGCCGGCGCGGGCGACGCGCAAGTCGTCGTCGTCGGAGAAATAGTTCGGCCGGATCACCGGCGCCAGCATCGGATCGGCACTCTCGGCCATGATCGTGCCGCGGCTCGTTGGCCGCACCGGGCAGACGGCGACGGTCATGCCGTCCTCGCGTTCCAACGTGCCGAAGCGGCCGAGATCGTAGCTCGCCGGGGTGAACAGCAGTTGCAGGTCCGGACTGGCGATGCCCTCGCGGCTGCGGCAGAACACCATGGCGCTGGTGACGCCGAAGGTCAGCGCGCCGTCGCCGCGCGCCACATACCGCGCGATCTGGCCCAGCAGCCGGCCGCCGCGCGAGAGGGTGTTGATCGACTCCAGCCCGCGGATCCGGTGCGAAACCCGCACCGCGAAATGATCGCCGAGATTGGCCCCGACCCCGGGCGCGTCCAGCACGACGTCGATGCCGAGGCGCTGGAGATGCTCGGCCGGGCCGACGCCGGAAACCTGCAGCAGATGCGGTGAGTTGATCGAACCGCCGGAGACGACGACCTCGCGCCGCGCCCGCACTTCGCCCGCCGCACCGTGGCGCCGGTAGCCGACACCGACGCAGCGCCGGCCCTCGAAACGCAGGCCCGTCGCCTGCGCCTCGGAGATGATCTCGAGGTTCGCCCGACCCTTGGCCTCGGCCAGGAAGGAGCGGGCGGTGGAGGCGCGAAAGCGATGCCGCCTCGACATCTGCGAATAGGCGACACCTTCCTGCCGGCGGCCGTTGTAATCGGCATTGAAAGGGAAGCCCGCCTGCTGCGCCGCCTCGACGAAACGGTGCGTCAGCGGCAAGATAGTTCGGTAGTCCTCGACCGTCATCGGCCCATCACGTCCGCGGACCGCGTCGTCGCCCTCGCCCCGGTAGGATTCCGACTTGGCGAAGAAGGGCACGACCTCGTCGTAACTCCAGCCCCGACAGCCGCGCTGGGCCCAACCGTCGTAGTCGGCCGGGTTGCCACGCACATAGAGCATGCCGTTGATCGCGCTGGAGCCGCCGAGCGTCTTGCCCCGCGGCCAATGGATCGCCCGGTTGCCGCTGGTCGCCTCCGGCTCCGTCGCATAGTTCCAATTCAACACCGGGTGATAGAGCAGGTGCAGGATGCCGGCCGGGACATGGATCATCGGGTGATCGTCGGGCGGGCCGGCCTCCAGCAGCACGACGCGCGCACCCGTCTCGCTCAACCGGCTTGCCACCACGCAGCCGGCCGAACCGGCGCCGACGACGACATAATCGGCCTCCATCGTCCCCTCCCCCCTCAGTTCGCTTCATCGAACAGCTTGTCGGTTTCCTCGCTCGAGGTCTGAACCGAGGCCTTGCCACCAACCTGCTTCGAGAGCTCGACCGCGCGGACCTGGTAGTAGGCGCCCCGGACGGCGGCGTAATAATCGATCGAGGACGCCTTCAACTCGTCGAGCGGGACCAGCAGTTCTTCGCGAATCGAGATCGCCTTGCTGCCGGTGAGCGCGAAGGACTCGGGCCGGGGGATCACATAGGTGGTGGGATCGAGAAAGATGTCGACGATGGAGCCGGTGCCGTCCCGCGCCGTCGAGGGCCCGAAGAGCGGCAGCACGACGTAAGGCCCCGGTCCGACGCCGTAGGAATGTAGCGTCTGGCCGAAATCGGCATGGTGCGCCGGCAGACCCAGCTCGCTCGCCACATCGAAGAAACCGAGAACGCCGGCCGTCGTGTTCACGCCGAAGCGCGCCGCGGCCACCGCCGCATCCTCGAACTCCAGCTGCAGCAGGTCGTTGGCGACGATGACCGGCGATTCGAGATTGTCGAAGAAACGGCGCACCGCCAGGATCACCGGATCGGGCACCACCTTGTTGTAGACCCAGGCGACGGGCCGCAGCACCAGGAAATCGACGGCGTCGTTCACCGCGAAGATGATGCGGTTTATCGGCTCCAGCGGATCCCAGGCCTCCTCCGGCGCGACGCCGGGCCGGGACGGCGCGGCGGGGCTGCCCGTCGCCTCGGCACTGTCGGCCAGGTAGACCACCGGCGTCGGCCCGCCCCGGGCAACGACTTTCGGAGCGGGCGCCGATGCGGGCACAACGGTCGGCGCCGGCGCGGCCGTCTCGGCAAAACGCGGCCCGGGCGCGCCGGCCGCGGCGGCGGCGATCCGCGGCGCGAAGCCCGGAAAGGCCTCGCTCGCGGTGGCGACAAGGGCGGCCCGGTCCCCGGGCCGGCTGGCGACCGCCGTCTGGACGGCGTCTTCCAACCGGTCGGGATCGCCCGCGATGGCGCCGACCAGCCAGGCCTCGAGGCTCGCCAGCGACTCGCGCCCACCGCCTTGGCGGGGCGTTGCCAGATGTGCGGGGGTGATGCCATGGGCGGGCGGATGCGTGAACCGTACCGGCGGCGCCGCACCGATCGGTGCCGCCGCGCCCGGGAAGGCACGGGCGATGCGCCGCGAGACCTCATCCGCCACCTCCGGCGCGGCGGCGCGCGCGGCCCGCTCGACCTCCGCGCGCCGGGCCGGTTCGAGGGAGATGATGGCGATCGCGGTGGCGGAGAGCGTGGCGGCGATCCGCTCGCGATGCTGGCGGTCGACCACCGGCTGGTATTCGGGGTTGGGCGCAACGATCCGGTCGCTCGCCCGCGTTTCGCCCGCCCGGGCGATCGCCGACAGTCGCGCGTCCTCGCTGACCTGTGCCCGGGTCACCGGGCTTGCGATCAGCACCGTCAATGAGAGCAGCGCCGCCAGAGCGACGCGGCTGGCCGAACGCCCCAAGGTCACCGAAAAGCCCCCCTGCCCTGCGAATCGGGTCAGAGTTAACCAGCCGGGAGGCGTCCTGTCAGCCTCTGAGGCTCGCGCCCGTCGCCTTTTCCACGGCCGTGACAATTCGGCCCGCCACCGCCTCGATCTCCTCGTCGGTCAAGGTCTGGCTGCGCGGCTGCAGCCGCACCGTGATGGCGACCGACTTCTTGCCGTCTTCCACGCCCTTGCCCGCATAGACGTCGAAAACCTCCACACCGTCCAGCAAGCTCTTCTCCGCCTTCGCCGCGGCGGCGACGATCCGGCCAGCCTCGACCTCCGCGTCGACCAGGAAGGCGAAGTCGCGCTGCACCGCCGGCAAGTCGGACGCGTCAAGCGCCGCGCGGCTGCGGCTGCGCCCGGCCTTGGGCGCGGGGGCGGCGTCGAGGAACACTTCGAAGGCAACCGCCGGCCCCTCGACATCCATCTCGGCCAGCACGCTCGGATGCAGTTCGCCGAAATAGCCGAGGGTGCGCTGCGGCCCGAGTTTCAGGGCGGCCGAGCGGCCCGGGTGGTACCAACCCGGCGCCTCCCGCACGATCTGCAAGGATTGAACCGGCGCGCCGAGCGACGCGAGGACGGCCAGGGCGTCGGCCTTGGCGTCGATCGCATCGACCGCGCGGCCTTCCCCCGACCAGTGCCGGCCCCAGCCGCGGCCCCGGCGCACGCCGCTCGCCATTGCGGCCTCGCCCGAGGGCGTCGTATCGGCGAACTGGCCGCCGACCTCGAACAGGGCGACGTCCTCGAAGCCGCGCGCCAGGTTACGCCCGACCGCGGCCAGCAGGTTCGCCACCAGCGAGGGCCGCATGGCGTCGAGCTCGCTCGAGATCGGGTTGGCCAGCAGCAGCGGCGCCTCGCCGGCGCCGAACAGCTCGGCATGGCGGCGCGGCAGGAACGACCAGGTGACGCACTCCATCATGCCGCGCCCCGCCAGCACCCGCTTGGCCCGGGGCACGCGAAGCTGCGCCGCCGTCAACGAGGGCCGCGCGACCCCCGCCGGGCGCGGCAGCGGCACCGAGGGGATGGCGTCGAAGCCGACGATACGGGCGATGTCCTCGACGATGTCGGCCTCGCCGCCGACGTCGCTGCGCCAGCTCGGCGCCGTCACCCGCCAGGCGTCGTCACCCCGCTCGACCGCAAAGCCCAGGTCGTCGAGGATTTCCGCCTGGCGTGCCTCGTCGACCTCGAGGCCGGCCAACCGGGCGATGCGGCTGGGGCGGAAGCGCACCTCGGTCCGCGGCACTTCCGGCGATCCGGCGACGACGACCTCACTCGCCGCGCCGCCGCAGAGATCGAGGATCAGCCGCGTCGCGTATTCGATGCCGGGCAACACCATCTCGGGATCGAGGCCGCGCTCGAAGCGATAGCGCGCGTCGCTCTCGATGCCGAGCTTGCGGCCCGTCGTCGCCGTGCGGATCGGATCGAACAACGCCACTTCGAGGATCACGTTGGTCGTCTCGGGCGTGCAGCCGCTCGCCTCGCCGCCCATCACACCGCCAAGCCCCTCGGCCCGGGCCTCGTCGCCGACCACGGTCACCTGGTCGTCGAGGGTGTATTCCTTGCCATCGAGCGCCAGCAGCGTCTCCCCCGGCCGGCCGGGCCGGACGTGGATATCGCCGGTGACGCTGTCGGCGTCGAAGACATGCAAGGGGCGGCCGATATCGAAGGTGACATAGTTGGTGATGTCGACCAGGGCCGAGATCGGGCGCAGGCCGATGGCACGCAGGCGACGCTGCATCCACTCCGGGCTCGGCCCGTTGTTCACACCCTTGAAGTAACGCGCGGCAAAACAAGGACAGGCGTCCGCCATCTCCGGCGTGAAATCCAGATGCACTGCAACCGGACTTTCGAAGCCACCGGAAATCGTCTCGGGGCGGAACGGCTTCAGCCGGCCGAGGCCGGCCGCGGCCAGGTCACGGGCGACGCCGAAGACGCCGAGACAATCCTGGCGATTGGGCGTGATGGCGATCTCGATCATCGGATCGTCCAGACCGGCCGTGGCGGCGAACGGCGCGCCGATGACGGCATCGTCGGCGAGCTCGATAATACCGTCGTGCTCGTCGCTGAGCCCCATTTCACGCTCGGAACAGAGCATGCCGTTCGACTCTTCGCCGCGGATCTTGCCCTTCTTGAGGTCCATATCCGTGCCCGGAATGTGCGTGCCGGCCGGCGCGAAGACCCCCTTCATGCCGGTGCGCGCGTTGGGCGCGCCGCAGATCACCTGCACCGCTTCGCCCGCGCCGGTGTCGACCATGCAGACGCGCAGGCGGTCGGCGTTGGGGTGCTGGCGGGCTTCGACCACATGGCCGACGACGAACGCGGCAAGCGCGGCGGCGGGATCGCTCACCTCCTCGACCTCGAGGCCGACGGCGGTCAGCTTCTCGACCACCTCGTCCAGCGCCGCCTCGGTCTCCAGATGGTCCTTCAGCCAGGAGAGGGTGAATTTCATCGGCTGAGCCCTCCCGCCAGGGTCGGCATGTCGAGCGGTACGAAACCGTAGTGCCGCAACCAGCGCAGGTCGCAGTCGAAGAAGGCGCGCAGGTCCGGGATGCCGTATTTCAGCATCGCCAGCCGGTCGATCCCCATCCCCCAGGCGAAGCCCTGATAGCGCTCACTGTCGACGCCGCAGGCCTCCAGCACCTTCGGGTGCACCATGCCGCAGCCGAGGATCTCCATCCAATCCTCGCCCTCACCGATCAGCAGGCGCCCGCCCTCGCGGCTGCAGCCGATATCGACTTCGGCCGAAGGTTCGGTGAAGGGGAAATGGCTCGGCCGGAAGCGCATCTTCACTTCGTCGACCTCGAAGAAGGCCTGGCAGAACGCTTCGAGCGTGCCCTTGAGATGGCCCATGTGGGTCGCCTCGTCGATCACCAGCCCTTCGAGCTGGTGGAACATCGGCGTGTGGGTCTGGTCGCTATCGCAGCGATAGGTCCGCCCCGGCACGACGATGCGGTAAGGCGGCGGCCCCGCCAGCATGGTACGGATCTGCACCGGCGAGGTGTGGGTGCGCAGCAGCATCGCCTCCGCCTCGCCTTCGCCCCGTTCCATATAGAAGGTGTCGTGCATCTGCCGCGCGGGATGCTCGGGCGGGATGTTGAGGGCGGTGAAATTGTGGAAGTCGTCCTCGATATCGGGGCCTTCGGCGATCTCCAGACCCATGTCGGCGCAGATCTGGAAGATCTCCTCCATCACCTGGCTGACGGGATGAATGCGGCCTTCCGCCTCGGGCCGGATGGGAAGCGTCACGTCGAGGCTCTCACGGGCCAGGCGATCGGCGATTTCGAGATGCTCCAGCGCATCGCGACGAACCTCGATCGCCTCGGCCAGGCGCCCCTTCACCTGGTTCAGCGCCTGGCCGGCCGCCCGGCGCTCGTCCGGCGCCATGGCGCCGAGCCCCTTCAACAGTTGCGTAACCCGGCCCTGACGGCCGAGCGCCTGGACCCGGACCGCTTCCAATGCGTCGCGGTCGGCGGCGGCCTGCACCGCGTCGGTCAGTTCCCTCTCCAGGGTATCGATATCCTGCTGCATCGTCCTACTCGACAGATATGAAAAAGCAAAAGGGGGCTGCCCTCGGGGCGCCCCCTCGCCATTCTCACGATGTGGTTCAGCGCCTTCGCGGGGGCTCCGCCAAGGCGGGTCGTCAGCCGGCGCTGTCCAGCGCGGCTTTAGCCCGCCCGACCAGGGCCTCGAACGCCGCCGCATCGTGCACCGCCAGATCCGCCAGGACCTTGCGATCGACCTCGATGCCGGCAACCTTGAGGCCGTTCATAAATCGCCCGTAGGGCATGCCCGAGAGCCGCGAGGCGGCGTTGATCCGCTGGATCCACAGCGCGCGGAAATCCCGCTTGCGCACGCGGCGGTCGCGATAGGCGTATTGCGCCGCCTTCTCCACCGCCTGATTGGCGACGCGGAAGGTATTCTTGCGCCGGCCCCGATAGCCCTTGGCGGCATCGGTGACCTTCTTGTGGCGGGCGTGCGCGGTCACACCCCTCTTGACGCGAGCCATGCTCCGCTCCTCAGCCGTAAGGCATCATTTTCCGGACGAACTGCGCATCGCTCTCGGCCATGATGGTGCTGCCGCGCAAGTTCCGGATCTGTTTGTTCGTTCGCTTCATCATGCCGTGCTGCTTCTTCGCCTGGGGCCGGCGAATCTTGCCGCTGGCGGTCAGGCGAAAGCGCTTTTTCACACTGCTCTTGGTCTTGAGCTTCGGCATCTCTCGGTCTCCATCGACGGAAAACGCCGCGAGGGCGGGCGAAGGCCCGCCATCAACGGCCCGCGGGTTATAACGACCCCCGCCGGCGGATGCAAGCGGCTCAAGGCCCGAGTTCGGCCACCAGTTCGCCGAGCTCGGCGAGGTCCGCCAACCGGTCGACCAGCCCCTCGATCCGGACCCCGCGTTCCGGCCCGAACTCGTCGCGGAACCGCGCCCGCACCGCCGCCGGGTCGAGCCAGCCGACATCGTCGAGCGCCGCCTCGGCCCTCGTGCCGTCGCGGTAACGCACCTCGATCCGTGCCGGCTGGCGCGCCGGATAGGCCGCCTGCAAGTCCGGATCACTTATCAGCGTCACCCGGCGGGCGAGATCGGTGATCGTCGCATCTTCGAACGCCCTGAAATTGTCCTCGTCCAGGGACCCCCGCGCCAGGACGGAGGCGACGGCGTATTGGATACTCATCTTGGCCTGTTGCAGGGAGGTGAAGGGGCCGGCGTGGTCGCAGCCGGGATAGGCCCGTCCCGTCTCGAAGGTGTGCAAGTTCACCGCCTCGATCTCGCCCACCGGGCGGCCGGCGACGCCGAGCGCGGCGCCCGATGCGCGGCGAGCAGGCCGCCCTCGCCCTCGACGATGTCGTCCGATGCCCGGCCGCCGAGCCGCGCCAGGTCCGCCGCGCGCACCCCGGCACGGGCCGCCTCGCCGGCATGGAAGTAGATCTCCGTGCCGCCGCTCCACGGCCAGGCATTGAGGCCGGCACCCGCATTGCCGGCGAAGCCGAGCGCCTGCACGGTTTCCTCGGCCGTCAGCCCCGAAAGCCGGGCCGCCGCGAGCGCCGCGCCGAAGGGACCGAACGTGCCGGTCGGGCGAAAGTGCGCGGCGAACGCCGGCGACAGCACGGCCCGTCCCAGGCGGGCCGTGATCTCGTAACCGGCGACGATCGCCGCCAGCAGGTCGGCACCGGAGGCCCCTTCCCGCTCCGCCACGGCGAGGGCGGCGGGAATGACGACGACGCCGATATGGCAGGCGCTGGCGACGTGCATGTCCTCGCGGATCAAGCCATGTCCGGTGGTGGCGTTGGCGAAGGCGGCCTCGCTCGCCGCGGCGCTGAGGTCGGTGCCGAACACCGCCGCCTCGGGGCGCGAGGCCTGGTGGCGAACCAACGCCACGGCCTGACGGCTCCAGTCCAGGTCACGGGCCCGCCGGCCGGCGGCGAGGAAGTCCAACAGGCAGAGCGCCGCCTTGGCGCGCACGACTTCGGGCAACCGCGCACCGTCGAGGCCGAGGGCGAAGTCGGCGAAACGGGTGGTGATCGTCCGGCTCTCGGGCCTGGGGGTTTCGAGCGGGGCGAGGGACATGGCGGCTTCCGATGATTGCGCGGGTTCGGGGTCGAGGCGTCGAGAGTGTAGCGCGTCCCCGCGCGAAACTCTCCTGTATCACCAGACCTGTTCGCCCTCGTCATAAAGTTGGCGACGAATTGCCGCCGATCCCCGCCGATCCCCCCGCCGATCCCGTTGTCTTCGGGTGGGATCGAGCCGCAAATCGATTGTCCGGCGTTGGCGGCGCTTTCTCGTGCCGAGAGCCCATATCCGAAGCCGGGGGCATAGTCGCCGTTTGGCGGACATGGCTCCCACGGCCGGGATTAGCCAGGAACGGATGTGGCGTCTCGGTTGAAATCCCGCGCCCAGCGGAAAAGAATACCAATCCTTCCAAATTGGAAACGGAATGAGCTGATGCGAAACCGGGTAGACATTTTGCTTGCGGCTTTGTTCTGGTTGACTTTGACAGCGCCGGTCCATGCAACCACCGCTCCCTGCACACCGCCGAGTTCGCAAAATGTGACGTTACTCAGCAAGGACCGAGAAGGTGAGACCGTTCCGATTTCCGCCCACTTGCTGAAACCATTGGGCAACGGTCCCTTCCCGGCCTTGGTTTTGCTGCACGGGAACCCCGGCGGCCTCCAACCCGGATATCTCTGCGTGGCAAAGAAGATGGCACATTGGGGGTATGTCACCCTCGTCATCGACAGCAACAGTGCGCCTTCGAGAAATCGTGAACTGTCGATTGGCTCATATTTGGCCACAGAACAGGCGCAAGACGCCTATCAAGGTCGAAACTACTTGGCTGGGTTGCGCGTTGTTGACAGTCGACGTGTAGGTGTTGTCGGTTGGTCCAAGGGCGGCCGGGCGGCACTTGCCGCTGTTTCAAGTCACCAATCGAGCTACAACGGAAAATCGTATGGCGTTGACAAGTACGGTCATTTCGCCGCAGTTGTGGCCATTTACCCGAGTTGCTTCGCTGAACTTAACGATCTCTCAGCCCCATTGTTGCTACTTATCGGCGCGAGAGACACGACGGTGTCCGCGAGGTATTGCCAAGAAATGTTGCGTACCGTTTCGTCAACGCATGACGTCGAGTTGAAGGTGTATCCGGAGGCTGGACATGGTTTCGATGGGCCATGGTCTGGCTGGACGCGAGAGGGCAGTGTGGCATCTGACTCTCGGTCAAGACTCCAACGCTTTTTAGCCAAGCATCTCAGTTGATCTAACCAAGTGCCCAGGGCAATTCCGTTCCGCAATTCCGGGCATGCAATTCCGGGGACAGTATATCAATTCTTACATGAATCCGGGGACAGTATATCAATTCTTGACGTATTGCCGATGTATGGCTAGCGGAATCCGGGGACAGTATATCAATTCTTGACGTATTGCCGATGTATGGCTAGCTTCGCGTGATGGCCCGCATCGCTCGTCTCGTCGTCCCCGGAGAGCCGCATCACGTCACCCAGCGTGGCAATCGACGCCTGCAAACTTTCTTCGACGACGACGATTATCGCGCCTATGTCGAGCTGCTGGCCGCCGCTTGCGGGCGGACCGGCGTCGAATGCTGGGCCTATTGCCTGATGCCGAACCACGTGCACTTGATCCTGGTGCCGCCGCGCGAGGCGATCGACGACGGCCCGGCGCCGGCGGACAGCCTGCGCGCCTGTCTCGGCGAAGCGCATCGACGCTACACCCGGCGGGTCAACTTCCGAGAAGGCTGGCGGGGGCATCTCTGGCAGGAGCGGTTTCATTCCTTCGTCATGGGCGCCCCCTATCTGCTGGCCTGCGCGGCCTATGTTGAACGCAATCCCGTCAAGGCGGCGCTGGTGGCGCGGGCCGAGGCCTGGCCCTGGTCGAGCGCGGCGGCGCACCTCGCGGGACGGGACGACGACCTCTGCCGGGTGGCGCCGTTACTGGAACGGGCGAAGCGGTGGCGCGGTCTCGGTTGGAACGAGGTTGTGGCGGGGCGAGACGACGACGACGAACTGGAGCGGTTTGTAGCGGGACAGAAATAATTAAGAATCATGTTCGGAAATATTTTTTCACGGTCGAAACCGTCTGGAAAATCGCCGTGATTTTGGGGGCATTCCGGCCTGGAAAATCGGCCACGATGCGTTGGTGATGGAGGCCTTTCATGAGACCCTGTAGATTTTCCAATTGATCCACCACCGGCCCCCGCGCACTGGTCGAATATCAGTGACCCCCTTACACCAGAGATCGAGCTTGAGGCGCAGCGTCTGACCGCCGCTCCAGCGCGTTAAAGGCAAGACAGTGACCTGCACACCCCACAATACGTCCGGCGGGACACCTGGATTAGATATCACGTGGGCATTGGTAATCCCGCCCGTGCCGAGATAGGTGGCGTCGGTGCCATTCCAGGCGCTGATCGGCACGCCGGTCCGCTCCACGAACCAGGTGCCGGCGAGCCTAATCGCCGCGGAATGTTTGACGCCCCAGCGGGGGATGGGGAGAGATCCCTGATCGGCGACGATCTTGCGCGAGATGACGACGCCGTTGAATTCGGCGTCCCCGGACTTCTGGATGCGCGTTTCGGAAAGTCCCGGACACCGATTACGGAAAGTCCTGGCCAGAGATTTCAGTAAGTCGCGGCCAGTGATTCCGGAAAGTCCCGGACAGCATCACGGGGCGATCTGAGTTCAGCTTTCGGGTGCGCCGTCTCGGCGTCTACCTCTTGGCTTTTGCCGGGAGGGGACATGCCCAGACGGAAGCAGACGAGACGAACGACGGTGAGAGATGCACGAACGATCCTGCGGCTGACGCATGACCAAGGCCTCTCGGCGCGAGAGGTGGCGGAACGGCTGAAGGTCTCCAAGACGACAGTGTCGACCTATTTGCTGCGGGCCCGCGAGGTCGGCCTTACCGCCTGGCCGCTGCCGGCGGAATACGAGGACGACGCGGTCCTGCAAGAGACGCTGTTCCGCCGCATGGGCCGGCCCCCGCGCGACAGGTGCGAGCCGCACTGGCCGACGGTCGCGGCCGAGCTGAAGCGCAAGGGGGTGACGCTGACCCTGCTCTGGCAGGAATACCGCGCCTCACATCCCGATGGCTACGGCTACACCTGGTTCTGCGAAGCCTTCACGGCGTTCAAGCGGCGCACCGGCGCCACCTGGCGCAACCGCCACGAGGCCGGTGCGGTCATGCAGACCGATTATGCCGGCCAGACGGTGGACATCGTCGACCCCGAGACCGGCGAGGTGCACGACGCGCAGATCTTCGTCGCCGTGCTGGGCGCTTCCTCGCTCACCTTCGCCACCGCCAGCCTGACCCAGCGCCTGCCCGACTGGGTCGCCGGACAATGCCGGGCGCTCGCCTACTTCGGCGGCGTGCCCAAGAGCATCGTCTGCGATAACCTCAAGGCCGGCGTCGCCAAGCCGCTCTGGTTCGAGCCGACCCTCAACCCGACCTTCGCCGCGCTCGCCGAGCACTACGACACCACCGTCCTGCCGACCCGGGTCCGCAAGCCGCGCGACAAGGCCAAGGTCGAAGTCGCCGTCCAGGTCGTCGAGCGCTGGATCCTGGCAAGACTGCGCAATACGCGCTTCTTCTCCCTCGACCAGCTCAACCGGGCGATCCGCGACCTCCTCGAGGAGCTCAACGAGCGGCCCATGCGCAACCTTGGAAAGAGCCGGCGCCAGATGTTCGAGGCCATCGAGCGCGAGGCCCTGGCACCCCTGCCGACGACGCCCTTCGAATATGCCGAATGGAAGACCGCCAAGGTCCATTCCGACTATCACGTCGACGTCGAGCGCAGCTTCTACTCCGTGCCGCACGGCCTGATCGGCCGCAAGGTCCAAGTCCGGCTCACTCACCGCACGGTCGAGATCTTCCACAACCACAAGCGCGTCGCCAGCCATCTCCGCCGCTCACCGCATGGCGGCCATGCCACGATCCCGGCCCACATGCCCAAGGCGCACCAGCGCTATGCCGAGCGAACGCCACAAAGCCTGATCGACCAGGCCAGCCGCATCGGCCCCAACGCCGCCCTCCTGGTCGAGCGGATGATCCGCGATCGGCCCCATCCCGAGCAAGGCTATCGCAGCGCCATGGGCGTCTTGTCGCTCGCCCGCCGATACGAACCGGAACGCGTCGAGGCCGCCTGCGCACGCGCGCTCACCATCAACACGACCAGCTACTCATCGCTCGCCGCCATCCTCAAGTCCGGCCTCGATCGCACACGCCCCGAGCGCGAACCGCTTCTGCCGCTGCCGCCACACACCAACATCCGCGGCCCCGGCTACTACCGATAACCAGGAGAAGACACCTCATGCTGACACACCCGACCCTCGACCAGATGCAGGCCCTCGGCTTCAAGGGCATGGCAGAGGCTTACCGCGACATGGCCGAGCGAGGCCAATCATCGGAATTGAACCGCGAGGACTGGCTCGCCCTCATGCTCGACCGCGAGGCCGCCACCCGCGCCGACAAGCGCCTCGCCAACCGCCTCAGACAGGCCAGGCTACGCTTCCCCGAGGCCTGCATCGAGGACATCGACTTCGCCGCCGAACGAGGCCTCGACCGCCGCGCCGTCCTCTCTCTCGCCCAGGGCGTCTGGCTCAAGGCACACGAGAACCTCATCGTCACCGGCCAGACCGGAACCGGCAAGACATGGCTCGCCTGTGCCATCGCCCATCAGGCCGCCAGGCTCGATCATTCCGTCCTCTACGTCCGCATGCCCAGGCTCTTCGAGGACCTCGCCATGGCCCGCCTCGACGGCCGGCTGCCCCGCCTGATCGACCGCCTCGCCCGGGTCCAGCTGCTCGTCCTCGACGACTGGGGAACCCATGGCCTGACCGACCGCCAGCGCCTCGATCTCCTGGAAATCTGCGAGGAACGATACCACCGACGCTCAACCCTCATCACCGCGCAGATCCCCGTGACCGCCTGGCACGACCTGATCGGCGAGGCCACCATCGCCGACGCCATCCTCGACCGCGTCATCCACAACGCCCACCGCATCGGCTTGAAAGGCGACAGCATGCGAAAGAAGAAATCGACGACCGACTTGACCCAGCCAACCACAACGGAAAACAATCCCGACTGACGGCAACAAGGCACCCGAAGCCAAACTCCCGGAACCGGCCGGGACTTTATGAAATCGGTGGCCAGGACTTACTGAAACCGCCGTCCGGAACTACCGAAATCCGCATTCTGGATGCGCCAGCCGGATTTACCGGTCCGAAAATTAGAACTCTGAATGACGCCAGAAAGTTTCTCGCTACCGACCGCCCCGTCCCTGATCCCCTGCGAGCCGACGACGATAGAGCCGGCGCGGATGTGAGAGCTGGTAATGGAGTTAGCCGCGATCGCGTTCGCGGTTACGCTTCCGGGCATCAGAATATTCCCGTCGAGGCGTTTATCGATGCGTAGCCACGCGCGACCCGACCAGGCGCGGGTCTCTGCCCACGAGCCGCTCGGGTAATACAGTGTGACTGTATCTGAGACTATCGGAGCACCAGGCAACGCGAGACGAGCCTCCGCGCCAGACCATGCGGCGCGAAGAGCGCGGCGATAAAAGTCCCCCCGCGCGCGCTTTCCGGACGCGCCATCCTCGCCATCCTCGCCGTCCCTGCCGGGATCGCCATCCTTGCCGTCGCGAGAGTACCGCGAGAACAGCGCGGGGGTGGAGAAATTACCCCAAGCGCCGGCGCGGCCCTGGCGGCTGGATACCCACTCGGAGGGGAGGTCGACGGTGACCCCCCGGGGATCGCGCGACCAGCCGTAGGGGAGATAGGAGTCTACGACACGGTCGCCCGTGGGCCGGGCGGGCGCGGTGGCGCCCGCCGTGCGGCGAAAGATGTATTCGGTCGACCGGGCGGCGCCGCGCGGTGGCGGCAGGGTGGCGGCGGCGTAGGCCGGTTCCGACTCCCGGCCGTGGGCGTCGACCGCCACGATGGCGAAGCGCCAGGTGCCGGCGGGCGGATCCTGGCTCTCCCAGGGACTGGCGGTGAGCAGGCCGTCGTGCAGCGGCGTCATGGCCGAGCGTGGGTCCCGCGCGCCCGGCGCGTACAGAATGCGGTATCCGACGACGGTGGGGGATGCGGCGTCGCGCCAGCCGAAGCGCCGGGTGCCGTCGGCGGCGGCCGCGACCGTGAAGGCCTCCGGCGCGGCGGGCGCCGGGCCGGCCACGCCGGCGGCCTTGAATTTGGCCACGAAGGGCGTGCCCGCCGGGGCGGCGTCGGAGCCGGGCGTCACCACCACGTCGATTTCGCCGCCGGCGCGGGCGATCCAGCTGGCGCTGGTCTCGCCGGCGGAGAGCCTGGCGACGACGCGCATCTCGCCGCCGTCGTCGGCGCGGATGGTGCCGCCACGCCAGTCGCCGGCCACGGAGAGTGTGGCGGTGATCTCCACCAAGTGGGCGCGGCCAACCTGGACGGGCGCCTCCGAGAAGCCGATGGCGAGCACACGCGGCGTCTCGCGGCGCAGGCGGGGCAGCGGCACCGCGAGGTCGGAGGTGGCGGCCCGGTGATAGGCGTCGACCTCGTCGATCGCCTCGAAGCGGGTCGTGCCGTCGGCGCGCGGCCGGACCGAGACGATCCGGACCTTGGCCGGCGGGCTGCCGGCCGGGTAGAGCCGCCAGAGGATGTCCAGGGGATCGTCGCCCGCCGCGCCCGGGGCGGCGGGCAGCGGCGCGGCCAACAGGACCTCGTCATCGCCCCCGCCGCCAGGACGAGCGACCAGGGTGGTGTGCAGGGCGCCGTCGGCGAGACGCAGGATTATGTAATCCTCGCCGGTGAGCTCGACGGGGCGGGAGAGACGCAGGCGGCGCTCGTTGCCGCCGAGCAGACGGCCGGCGAGGCCGCCGTCGATCAGGCCGTGGGTCAGCCTGACGACGTCGCCGCGCTGGATCAGCAGGCCCTCGTCGGCCATGTCCCAGGCGATGCGGCGGCGGTGATAGATCTGCCGCGCGGCCTGCAAATTGCATTCGGTGGCCGCCTGCGCACGCTTCGTCACGCCGGGCAGCGTGACGGTCACGCTACGGGCCGGCGCGCCACGCACGCCCGGCGCCAGGCGGCGGACGCTGTTCCACTGCCAGTCCAGGTCGGGTTCGACGTAGCGGCAGACGATCTCCTCGGCGCCCGTCGCCGCGGCCCAGTCGACCTCGAGGGAGCCGGCAAGGATGTTCTCGGGCGTGATCAGCGCGGTGACCGGCGTCCCCGCGGCCTCCCAGACCACGCCGAGCTTGCCGGCGGCCCAGCTCGGGCTGGCGCGGCCACAGCGCGCGATCAGGGTGAGGACCTGGGCCTGCGTCATGGCGCGGTCGATCGCGTAATCGCAGGCCAACCCCTGGGCCTCGCACCAGGCGCCCCAGCGCTTGAGGGCCGCGTCGTCGACCCGCGCGGGCGGCAGGCCGGCGCCGGCCTTGAGCTGGCCATCAACGAACACGCCGCGGGCGAACCAGCGGTAGATCCAGGCCGGGTTCGAGGTGACCCGGGGTGCGCTCCAGCGCCGGCCGTCCCAGACCGGGACCCTCTGGCTCACCATGGCGGATATTTTCTCCAGGCGGCCGGAGACCTGGCCGGAGGCGCGGAACTTGAGGCCGAGCCGGGTCTGACCGCTGTAATCGGCGCTATCCGGCTGATAGCCGCGTAGCGCGGTCCAATGCAGCCGGTCGATGACGTATTTACTGTCTTCCGGCGCCCGGAGACGCCGCAGGCGGACATGGTGGGCTTTGTCGGCGCCGGCATTCGTCAGGGTGAGAGCGATGGTCCGGCGATAGGGTGTCCGTTTGTCCCAGGCGAGGGTACGGCGGAGTGCGACCTTGCCGACATCGCCGCCCTCAGGCCAGTGCTCGATCTCGATCTCGACGGCGCGACGCCCAGGGTCGCCCTTCTTCGATAGAGTGAACAGCTGCCCGGCGATGTCGATGGCGGCACGGGCCGTGCCGGCGGGCAGCACGCGCTCGATCCAATCGGTAGCATCGAGCGCGGCGCCCTCGACGGTGTCGACGTTACCCGCGACCAGCGAGATCGTGCCGCCACCGCGCGCCCACTCGGTCTCGACGCCCTCGTAGACGGAGAGCGGTGTGTCGCCGTGACGGAGATCGCGGATCTCGAGGTTGCCGAAGCCGAAGTTGAAGATCTGGAAGAGGCCCTGTTCGACCCGACCGTCCGCGCCGGCGGCGAACTCGGCGTATTCACGGGCCCCGAGGTCGGGGAACATCCGGTGGGTACCGAGCACGAGGGGCAGGCGGGCGTAGAGGCGCGCCCGGTTGGCGCCGCCGGCCAGCGAATAGACCGCCTCGCCCGGCGCGCCGCCGCCCGGCGCGTCGGGCGAAGGCGGCGGGACGAGGGCGTTGGCGACCAGGGTGCCGCCGATCAGCACGGCGGCGCTGGCCGCACTGGCGGCGAACTGGCTGCCGAGCAAGGCGACGCCGGCCGGACCGCCGATATAGGCGGCGCCGGCGATGATGGCGATCTGCAGGGCGATGGCGAGGGCGTTGGAGTCGCCACCGGCGGGCACGACGCGCAGGGTCACGATGTCGCCGGGGCCGAGCCTCGCCGCTGGCCAGAGTGCGCGGGCGACCGGGCAGCCATTCAGGGCGATGGCGACGTGGCCCGGGTCCGCGCCCAGACGCCGCGCCTCCTGGGCGGCGAGGCTCGCCAGGGTCTCGTGGCCCCGGAGCGCCACACGCCGTGTCTCGCGGCCCTCGGCGGTCAGCGGATGGGGCCAGAGGTCGGCGACCGCGGCCTGTTCCGGGGCGGTGCAAGGGCCGGAAACGGGCGTTTCTCGCATCTTTACAGCCACCGGTACAGGCCTTGGATCTCGAGGCCACGGGCCGCCAGGCTGGCGGCGGGGTGCAGCACGGTGCCGACGCCCCGCTGACAGTGCAGCACCCAGGCGTCGCTTTCGATTCCGACGTGGAGGCCGATGTGGTGGCCGAGGCCGCGCCGCCGGCCGGCGGCGCGCATCAGCACGCCGTCGCCCTCTGTCGCTCTCTCGCCGTGGGCGAGGGGGCGGGCGTATTCAGTGGCGAGCGCGCCCACCTGGGCGTCGCGCCCGCGCACGCCCCGGGCGCGCGGCGGCGGCGACCAGTGCCGGGCGAAGCGCTCGGCCAGGACGAGAGCGACGAGATCGGCGCAGTCGAAGGCGCCTTCGATATAAGGTCGGCCGATGTAGGCCTCGCTCCAGTGTCGCGACGTGGCGGCGGCTTCAGACATCGATCCCTCCGTCGTCGGGCGAGGCGCTATCTTCGGGGCCGTCGGGGCCGTCGGGGCCGTCGTCGCCGTGGTCGCTCTCGCCCTGATCGTCGGACGGGCCCAAGGATCCAGGCGCTGGCGACGGCGGTGGGGGTGGTGGCGGCGGGTCGACGTCGACGTCGCCACCGCCACCGGTCGGGCCGTTGGCGGCCGTCGCCGCGCCGAACAGGCCGGGCGCGGTCTCGGGGTCGTACCGCACGGCGACCGCGTCGCGGTCCAGCAGCGGATCGTAGCCGAGCGTGACCGTCACCCGCTCGTCGTCGTAGCGCACGTGCAGGACGTCCAGCACCGCCTCCCATTCGATGGCGCGGCGCGCGGCGAGCACCAGCATTACCCGGCAGGTGGCGCCGGCGGCCCCACCCGCGCGCTCGATCCATTGCGTCAGATCGCGGCCGACGTTGTCGAGCACGAGTTCGGCCGAGGGGGCGCGGCCCTCGACGTCGTCGGCCAGGCGCAGCATGAAGCCGAGCGCATCGTAACGGTGCCGGCCGATCGTGATCGGTGTCGTGTGGGAGACCACGCGCACCGGGTCGGTTATCGCCGGGTGGCGGATCTCCAGGGCGGCCAGCACCACGTCGTCGGCGCCGAGGGTGGAGAGCGTGCGGCGGAATCGTGCTGTCGTCATATCCGGTCCGCCTCCAGGCCCTCGATTTCCAGGGCGGCCGCCCAGTAGCGTCTGTCCTGGGCGGGAGAGCGCGCGGCGTAGCGGATGGAGCCGGCGCCACCGCGCACCCGCGCCCGGCGAAGGACGCCATCGTGCGGGTCGTTCCAGGCGAACCAGCGGTGGGCGTGGCGCGCCGCCCAGACCCGGAAGCGCGCGAGATCGGCGTCGCTGTCGATATGGACCCGCACGATGCGCACCAGCAGCGCCGAGGTCGACCGGCGGGCCTGGCGCACCGCGCCGCTCTCGAACGTCGTGCGGCGGACGTCGACGTCCTGAACGACCTCATAGCCATCGGCCTCGACAACCGCGTATGCGGGCCACGCGGTCATCGGGCGCCGCCACGCCTCCCGATCGTCTCGACCATGCTCGCGATGGGGCCGCCGTTCAGGCCGTCCGTGACGACCAGATCGACCACCCATTGCCCGTCTTCGAAGCGCGCGGTGCGGCTCACCTCGCGCTGTGGCGTGCCCTGATTGCTGATGTTGATGACAGGGGCGGCCGGCGGCGGCACGGCGGGCGCGCGGGCCTTCGCTGCCGCGTTGCCGGCCGGTGCATCGCCGCGCGGCATCACTTCGTAGGCGACGGGGATCTGCTCGGGCCGCAGCCGGTCCACGAAGTGACGCCCGCGCGGCGGGGCAAACAGCCCGGCCAGATCCGCCTTCACGCTCTCGGGCAGTGTCAGCGCCACCTCGGCCTTGACGGCGACGTCGAGGGGGAGGGCGCGCAGCATCCGGGCGAGGTTGTCGCGGTGGCGCGGGTCCCGCACCGTCAGCACCTCCTCGCCGCGCTCGAGGATCGCCGGCTCCTCGCCGCCGCGTAAGCCGACGACCCCGCCGGCGTGCCAGCGCCGGGCCTGGGCGAAGATCGCGGGCGGAACGGCACGGCGCGTGCCGCCGGGGGCGCCGACGATGCCGCCGGCGTGGAATAGCCGGAAGTCGTGTGGCCCGACGCCGCCCGGGTTGTCGAACCCGACACCGGAGTCGGCGAGGGCGTTCCCGCCGCCGAACAGATTGCCGAGCATACTACCGAACCCGCTCGCCAGCGGCCCGGTGATGTTCTGCCGGATGGCGGCCCGCGCCATCTCGGCGATGATGTGGTCGGCGAGGTCGCTGACGGAAAGCTTGCCGGTGCGCGCAAACTCGACGAGCGCGTCCTCCATGCGCTTGGCGCCGTCGCCCACGGCGTCCTCGGCCCGCTGGCCGGCGTCCGTCGCCGCTTCGCCATAGTCTTTCAAGCCCCGGATCGCGCCGTCTTGCCAGCGCCGGGAGGCGCGGAGCCGGCGTTCGGCCTCTTCCTCGGCCGCCTCGATCGCCTTCTTTCGGCGCTCCTCTTCCTCGGCCGCCAGATCGCGGCGGCGCTTGGCCTCGGCCTGGTCCAGCTCGCGGATCTTCTCGGCCGCGATACGTTCTACCTCGGCGCGCCGGGTGGCCTGCTCTTCCCGCGCCGTGCTCACGCCGTCGAGCGCGGCGAGGGTCTCCGTCTTCCAGATCTCGATCTCGGCCAGCTCGCGCTGATAGACCGGTAGCAGGGAGAGCGCCTGGGCCTTCAGGTCCTCGAGCGCGGCCGTGCGGGCCTGCGTGGCGGCCTTGTCCTTCCGCTTGGTCTCTTCGGCCTTCCGGCCCTCCTCGGCCAGCCGATCCAACTCCCGGGCGCCCGCCAGCAGACGCTCCTTCGTCGCCTGGCTCTCGGCCTTCCAGCGGCCCTCCGCGACCTCCCAAGCGGCGATCTGCTCCTGGCTCAACTTGCCGGTGAGCGCGATTTGCCGCTCCAATTGAGCTAGCGCCTTCCCGGCCGCCTTGCTCGGCGGGGCGTCGTCGGCAGGCAGGGCGGGGCCAAGTGTCGTATCGACGGTATACTGGTCCGCCGCCGCTGCCGCCGCCTCTTTGGCGAGCTGTTCCAAGGCCGCGATCTGGCGCTGGAGCACCGCCGCCCGGCGGCGGTGGTTCCGGGCGTGGCCAGGCTCTCTAGCCCTCTCGAATCTCTTGGCGTCTGCTTCCGCAAGGGCTAGAGCCTCGCGAAACTCCTCGAGCGTTTTGGGGTCGTCCGGCGTCACGGCCCGGACCACCGCCGTGCCCGCCTTGGCCAGGCTCGCGGCAAGATCAAGCACGCCACTCTTGGCGATCGCCACGCCGAGGTCCCAAATCGCGTTCTCCAGCCGGTTGATCGCCGCGTCGGCCCCTTCCATCGCCCCCGGCAGGGCCTCGGCGACCGAGGCGCGGAGTTCCCGCGCCAGCTTGGGCAACAGATCCTCGGCGAGGACCTCGCCGCGTTGCAGCATCTCGCCGAGTTGCTTGGTGGTCACCCCCATGGCGCGCGCGGCCATCTGGAAAGCGCCCGGCAGCCGCTCGCCGAGCTGGCCACGAAGTTCCTCCGCCGCGACCGTGCCCTTGGAGATCATCTGCTCCAGGGCCAGCAACGCACCCTGCTGCTGGTCGGCGGAAAGCCCCATCGCTCGGCCCGCCTCGGCCACCGCTGTCAATCAGCATTTAATTCTGACCCCCTATCGGCGTGCAAAATTGACCCCCCCCCTTGCTTCGACGGAGGTTGTCCCGGTAGTCCACGGGAGGGCCCCGCGCGGCTTCGTGTAGCGCTTTGCGTTACGCGGAGCGAAGCCGCGTGGGAGGGGCCTGTGGGCCCACCGGGACAACCGGGCCGGCGGCGGAACGTGGGGATCAGGTGGGGTTCTTGAAGTGGCAATGAGCTTTTGAAGTAGTGTCCAGACTGTTCTGCAAGTTTGTCATGGCTGCCGATGAGGGCCACCGGCATGCCTGGCGCGGAGATTTCGATTGCTCGGAGCGCCAGGCATGCCGAGCCGCCGTCAGGCGGCTTTCTGGATGCGTTCGCTTTTGCTCTCCTTGAGATGGATCATGTTGAGCTAGCGGTTGGCATCCAGCCAGTCCTCATGGATTTCGATCGCGAGAGCCCGGACCAGCCGGAGGCAGCTCATCCACCCCATCGGCCCGGACTTGTGCCCCAGCTACGAAACCCCTTTTGCAGAACAATCTGTACAGGACCCGTTTTGATTTGCCCGCCTTTGCGATGAAAGCCCCCAGGCTGATTGGCTCCATATAGCGGATCAGCCTGGGGCTTTGCTTACAGGGCGGCTACTTTTGTCGTCGCTGTTTGCTTTGTGCGAAGCGGTAAGACATGTTGCCTGTTTCGATGATTGCGCAGTGATGCGTTACACGATCCAGCAACGCGGTTGTCATTTTTGCATCTCCGAAGACGGAGACCCATTCCCCGAACTCCAGATTGGTGGTGATGATGACGCTGGTCTTCTCATAGAGTTTGCTGATCAGGTGGAACAAGAGCGCACCGCCGGATTTGGGGAATGGGATATAGCCCAGTTCGTCGATGATGACGCAATCCATGGCCGTCAGTTGCCGGATGATCTTGCCGGCGTTGCCTTCGGCCTGTTCCTTGATCAGCGCATTGATCAGATCGACGGCGTTGAAGAAACGGACCTTCTTTCCCTGATTGATCAACAGCGTCCCCAGAGCAATGGCGATGTGGGTTTTGCCCGTACCGGTTCCGCCCACCAGAATGAGGTTGTGGGCCTCCTGGGTGAACTGCCCTGAGCAGAAGGGGTCGATTTGCGCTTGGGTGACGGCGGCTAGCAGCCTGTCGGACTTGAGCCGAGTTTCGAGATGAGATTCACTGTCACGGTCTGATTCTCTCCTGCGCGGTGATTTTGTGATGAGCAACTTTCGACAGGTTGACCGGGAGACCAGCTATCTTCTGCCGCCTTCGGTGGACGAATGGCTGCCTGATCGTCATCTGGCGCGCTTCGTGGTCGATGTGCTGGAGCAGCTGGATCTCTCTGCGTTCGTGAAGGCCTATCGTGGTTCGGGCTCGGCGGCGCATCACCCGAGCGTCCTGCTGGGCCTGCTGATCTACGGCTACGCGACGGGGGTGCATTCCAGCCGGAAGCTGGAGCGGGCGAGCTATGATTCGGTGGCCTTCCGCTTCATCGCGGCAAACGACCACCCCGACCACGACACGATCGCCACGTTCCGCCGTCGCTTCCTGCCGCTGATCGAGGGGCTGTTCGTGCAGGTTCTGCTGCTGGCGCGGCAGGCCGGCATGCTGCAACTGGGCACGGTGGCGCTGGACGGGACGAAGATCCATGCCGACGCGAGCCGGCACAGCGCCCTGTCGTGGCAGCGTGCGGGCGAGATCGAAGCCCGGCTGCGGGCCGAGGTGGCGGAGTTGATGGCGTTGGCGGAAGCGGCGGACCGGTCCGAGGTTCCCGACGGCATGAGCGTGCCGGAGGAGCTGGCACGGCGCGAGGACCGGCTGGCGGCGATCGCCGCGGCGAAGGCGGAGATCGAGGCGCGGGCGGCCGAGCGTCATGCGCGGGAGCAGGCGGAGTACGAAGAGAAGCTGGCAGCCCGCGAGGCGAAGGAAACGCGGACCGGCCGCAAGCCGGGCGGGCGGCCACCGAAGCCGCCGGAGCCGGGGCCACGGGCGAAGGACCAGGTCAACCTGACGGACCCGGACTCGCGCATCATGCCGGTGGCCGGCGGCGGCTTCGAGCAGTGCTACAACGCCCAGGCTGCGGTGGCCGCCGGCAGCCTGCTGGTGGTCAGCGCCGACGTGGTGCAGGCGGCGAACGACAAGCAGCAGATCGAACCGACGCTCGAAGCACTCGCCGGCCTGCCGGACGGGCTTGGCGAGGTCGAGACCCTGTTGGCGGACAGCGGCTACTTCAGCCAGGCCAACGTCGAGGCCTGCGGGGAAGCGGAGATCGCGCCGCTGATCGCGCTCGGCCGGGAGCACCACCATCTTTCCTGGCGGGACCGCTTCGCCGAGGCGCCGCCAGCGCCCGAGGATCCGACGCCGCTCGAGGCGATGTGCCATCGCCTGGCCACACCCGAGGGCCGGGCGCTCTACGCGCTTCGCAAGCAGACGCCGGAGCCGGTGTTCGGCATCATCAAATCGGTGATGGGCTTGCGTCAGTTCAGCCTGCGCGGCCTCGACAAGGCGAAGGGGGAATGGACCTTGGCCACGCTCTCCTGGAACATCAAGCGGATGTTCGTCCTCAGCCACGCCTGAACGGGCGGGCCAACCCGCGTTCGCAACTTCATGGGGGTAAATCCATGACATCGACGCCCGCCAAGCCAATCTTACCAATCCTTGCATGCCCGAGTCCGACAGGCTGCTAGGCCGTAATCGAAAGTGGCGAAGTCCTTATGGTGGGGGAACTTCGAGGCCCGCATTTGGTGCTGGATAGAGCGCACCCGGCGCTCTACAGTCTCGGCGTCGATCAGTTGCTTTATCGCAGTGGTCAGACTTGGCGGCTTGCGCGCGGCCAGCAAAGCTTCGGCGCAAGCCGCCATTCCATACAGCCTCAGGGCGATCAGTTGGTCTATCAAAGCTTTCATGCGACGGCCTCCCCGGCAACGCACAGCGTCTCATAGCGCTTGCAGTCCGCTTCGGGCCGCAAGGTCAGTTGCGGATAGGCGTGGCTCTCGCCCCATGGCGCGATGACCGGCTCCACCAGTTGGTTGATCAGATTGATGATGGCCGGAAGGCGCAGCGTGTTCTGCTCCACGGCCAGTTCACAGGCTATCTCGACCACCTCGATCCCGTGATCCTGGGCCAGCAGGAGCAGATCGACAAACTCCCGGTCCCCGCCTTTGCCGGCCATGTAATGCGCCCTGACCCGGTGCATCGCCTCAGGCAATTGCCAACCCACAAAGGGCGCGCCATCTCTCAGCGCGCCGGGCTTGCGGTCGAGTAGGGGCAGGTAATGCCAGGGCTCGAAATAGCTGGCGTTGCGGGTAAAGCGGCGCTTGTGCTCGGCAATCACATTCTGCCCTGACACAACCACGATCCGGTCCGCATAGGCGCGCAGAGAGACAAGCTCCCCGGCGAACCGGGAGGGGACGCTATAGCGATTGGTGGCATATTGGACCAGACAGGTAGAGCGGACACGAGCGGCCTTCTCAACATAGCCGTCAAAAGCCCGGCCCAGGGGACGCAGTTCGGCGCACTCGTCTGCGAACACGTCCGAGATCTTGCGATCCGATTGTTCGGGGTGGGCGCGATTCGCCAATTCCTCGCAGCGCAGACGCAACCAGCCGTTCAGCGCATCCAGATCGTCAAAGGCGGGCTTGGGCGCAAACAGCTGTCCCCGCAGGAACCCAACCTGGTTCTCAATCTGACCCTTCTCCCACCCCGCCGCGGGTGTGCAAGCAACCGGTTCCATCACATAGTGGTTCATCAACGCCAGAAAGCGCGGATGGAACACACGGTCCTTAGAGCGCGAAACATAGGTTACCATCGTCTTGGGGTTGTCGATGATCACCCGGCGCGGTACGCCGCCATAGAAAGACATCGCCCGTGCAAAGGCGTCCAGCACCATCTCCTGAGATTCGCTGGGATAGGCAACAACAAAGGGCTTGCGGCTATGACATAGGCGGAAGTGGGCAACCTTTACCTTCTGCTCGACACCGCCCAGGACAGCGTATTCCGTGCTCCAGTCAAACTGGAGCGCGTCACCTGCCGTAAAGTGCAACGGAATGAACGCATCCCCCGATCCGGCGCCAGAACGCTTCAGGTCGCGGACAAACCTCTGAACCGTCGAGTAGGATCCGCTATAGCCTTCCGACACAAGCTGCTCATAAAGCTTCTTGGCCGTCCGGCGCTCACGGCGCGGGCGCCCCAGGTCCTGCTCAAAGAGCGCCCGAAGCCGGCTGGCGAAGCCATCGCTAAGCTTACGCCGGACGGGTGAAACGCGCCGCTGATAGCTCGGTGGATCGCCGTCCTTCAGATACTTCTTAATCGTGTTCCGCGACAAACCAGTCTGACGAGATACAGATCGGATACTCCGACCCTCCCGTAATATCCAACGTCGGATCTTCAATACGCTTTCCATCAATACCACCTGCTCTTTCCTCCGCACTGTTCCGTGCGGATGCTAGCGTTCCAGGTGGGTCAATTCTTACCGCTCATAACCCACCAAAGTGGGTCAGTTTTGCATGCCGATTCACAGCCTGCTGGCCGCGCCGGAGCGGGCCGCCCCTCTCACCGCGCGCATTCGCGCCCGCTACCGCCTGCTGGCCGACGCGCAGGAGGTCGCGGTGGACGACGCCTGAGTGGCCCTCTCCTTTTCCGGCGAATTGGCGCTTTTTCCAAAGCCACTTCCTGCGTAGAAGGCGGGCGACGTCGCGAGGAGACAAGACCATGAGCGAGCAGACAAACGAACTCGGCCAGCCGATCGGCTTTGCCATGGCGGATTGGCAGGCCCGGCCCCGCCCACCGCGCACGGCCATGACGGGCCGCTATTGCCGGGTCGAGGCGGTCGATGTCGCGGCACACGCCGCCGACCTGTTCGAGGCGTTTTCGGCGGACCGCGAGGGACGGATCTGGACCTATCTCGCCTACGGGCCCTTCGCCACCGAGGACGCCTTCCGCGGCTGGATGGAGAGCTATTGCACGGGCGACGACCCGCTGTTCCATGCGATTGTCGACCAGGCGAGCGGCAAGGCGCTGGGCGTCGCCAGCTTTCTTCGGATCGAGCCGACCCCCGGCGTCATCGAGGTCGGCCATATCAACTATTCGCCGGCCCTCCAGCGCAGCCGCGTCGCCACCGAGGCGATGTATTTGATGATGCGCCGGGTCTTCGTCGAGCTCGGCTACCGGCGTTACGAATGGAAGTGCGACGAGCTGAACGCCGGCAGCCAGGGCGCGGCGCGGCGCTACGGCTTCCTCTACGAGGGCCTGTTCCGCCAGGCGACGATCTACAAGGGGCGCAACCGCGACACCGCCTGGTACGCCATGATCGACGCCGACTGGCCCGGGATCGAGGCCGCCTACGAAGCCTGGCTCGACCCGGCCAACTTCGACGATGCCGGCAACCAGAAGCAGGCGCTCGGCGCCCTCGTCGAGGCGCACCGCGGGTAGTGCCGGTTTCCTAGCTCGCCTGCGCCAACTGGCCGAGGGCCGCCAGTTTCTCGTGCCGGAACGCACCCCAAAGCGCGGCGCCGATGGCGCCGGCATAGATCGAGTCGGGATGGGCCTCCACCTCGACGTTGATCTTCTGTTCGACCACCTGCTCGCGCATCGCGGTGAGCAGGCCGGCGTCGGCCGCGAGGCCGCCGGTCATCAGCGCGCGTCCGTCCCTGAGCTTCGTCGCCTTCAACAGGCGGACCAGGCGCATCGCCATCGACAGGTGGATGCCCTTCAGGATGTTCGGAGTCGAGATGCCGCGGCTGACCATGTTGATGACGTCGGTCTCCGCCAGCACGGCGCAGATGCCGCTGACCTTCTCCGGGTCGTCCGCGGCAATCGAGAGTTCGCCGACCTCGTCGACCGCGACGCCGAGATAGCGCGAGATGTTCTCCAGGAACTGGCCGGAGCCCGAGGCGCACTGGCTCGTCATCTTGTAGGCCAGCACCTTGCCGCGCGGGTCGATGGAGATCGCGCGGCCATGCAGCGCGCCCACGTCCAGCACCGCGCCGACACCGGGGGCGAGATGCACGCCGCCGCGGGCATGCGTGGTCATGGAATAGAAGTGGCCGGTCCGGAAGGGCACGTTCTCGCCCTCCCCCGTCGTCGCGATATAGCCGACCTCGTCGGCGGCGATACCCGCCTCCGCCAGCATCTCGCCGTAGGCGGTCTCGGCCAGGACCTGGGGGTCGCGCCGCCGAATGCGCTCGACCCGGCGGGCCAGCCATTCGGGCGTCTCGCCCTCGCTGCGAAACAGCACGGTTTTCACCGCGCCGGTGCCGATGTCGATGCCGACGGTGATGGTCATGTCAGTCCTCCATGGCCCGGTGGGCGAAGGTCGCGGCGCCGAGCGCACCGGTGTAGATCGAGTCGGGATCGATATTGATAGCGAGGTCGCCGTAGTTCTCCGCCACCAGGTCCTGCAGCGCCACCGCAGCCGCGGCGTTCTTCGCCACGCCGCCGGTCCAGGTGAACTGGTCGCGGATGCCGCCGGAGCGGGCAAGGATCGACATCGCCCGCAGCACGATCGCCCGGTGCAGGCCGGCCAGGACGTCCTCGCGCTTTTCGCCCAGCGCCAGGCGGTCGCGCAGCTCCGCCCCGGCGAACACCGTGCAGGTCGAATTGATCCGCACCTGCCGCGTCGCCTGCATCGCGATGGGGCCGAGTTCGTGCACTCCGACGTTCATCTCGTCCGCGATATAGCCGAGGTAGCGCCCGCAGCCGGCGGCACAGCGATCGTTCATCTGGAAGTTCTCGACGATGCCCTCGGGATCGACCTGGATCGCCTTGGTGTCCTGGCCGCCGATGTCGAGCACCGTGGCGGTGCCGGGAAACATGACGTGGGCGCCGAGGCCATGGCAGAGGATCTCGGAGCGGATATGCTCCTTCGAGAACGGCAGGCGGGCGCGGCCGTAGCCGGTGCCGACCACATACGCCTCCTCCAAAGGGACGGCCAGGATGCCGTCGATCGGCGCGCGGATCGCCTCGGACCGGTCTTCGATGTCGGGCAGGTCGGCGAGACTGCGCGCGAGGGCGCGGCGGAGCTTGTCGCTCACGCTCTCCGCCGAGGCCCGGTTCTCGACCTCGATAATGGACCGGTCGTAGACGTTGACGACCGTGTCGTAGGGAACGCCCGCGTCCTTGGCCACCTCCTCGCCGACCGCGAGATAGCGCGAGCCGGCGACATCGCGGAAGAAGTCCGACTTGCGCTGGGCGCCGGGCGCATAAAGGGCGGGCGCCTCGGCGCGCAGCTGCGCGAAGATTTCCTCCAGCACCTCCGGCAAGCCCGGTTGCCGGTCCGCCAGGCCGCGTTCCGCGACCTTGAGGGCTACCGTGGCCTCGAGATCGTCGAGCTGTTCGAGGAACTGCTCCAGGCGCAGGTTGCATTCCAAGCCGTCGAGGAACGCCTCGAGCCCGCCCGCAAGGACGTCGACCTCGGCCAGCGCGCGGCGGAACAGGGTAAAGCGCGCCGTCACCAGGGCTTCCTGCTTCGCCACCTGGGCGGCGATATCGTAGTTGGAACGGGAGTTGGTAATGCCCTGGCCGAGGACGTTGCGGTTCTCGTCCAGCACCACCGCCTTGGTCGTGGTCGAGCCGAGGTCGACACCGATGAAGCACTTCATGCCGCGGGCCCCCTTCCGCTCCGTTTCTGTTCGATCATCTGGAAATAGCTCTCCAAACGGTTCTTCACGTTCGCCGGCGAGAAGTAGCGGGGATCGACCAGGTCCGACTCGATGAACGCGCCGGGCTTGCCGCTCCGCGCCTCGATCTGGCGGAGCATCAGCAGCTGGCCGGCAGAGAAGCTGTTGCAGCTCTTGATCGAGTTGATCAGCAAGCCATCGGCTTGGTAATCCTCGAGATAGCGGCACAGCATGTCGACGCGCGTCGGCAGGTTGAGATTGGTGTAGCAGCCGAGACAGTAGTCGGCGAGCGACTCCAGCGGGTTGTCGGGATCGTGGCGGAAGCCGAAGTCGTAGACCCCGCCGACCTTGGTGTAGGTCGAGGCGACGACGACGGCGCCCTCGTCGTAGAACATCTTCCAGAACTCGCGGAAGCTGGTCCAATTGGGCGGCCCCTCGACCACCAGGCGGTAGCGCTCGCCCGACATGTCGCCTTCCGGCGTAACGGGGCCCCGCCCCTCCGCCATGCGGGCGGCGACCTCGGCGCGGAGCAGGCGATAATACTCGCTCGCCTCGGGCGTGCCGCGAAACGCCGTGAAGATCGGCCCGATGTAGTAGACGCCGCCGAAATAGGCGTCGATCGGCGAGGGCCGGTTCTTGGCCGATTGCAGGACCCAGACCAGGTCATCCTCCGCCTTCGCCGATTCCTTCATGTGCTGGCGCAGGCGGTCGATGTCGAACTTGATGCCGCTGACCCGTTCGAGCGTCGGGATCACCGATTCCTTCAGCTGCTTGACCACATAGTTGCGCATGTTGGGCGTAATGACGCCGTCGCCCTGATAGGGCACGTGCAGCATGATGGTCTCGCAGTCGTACTCGTTGCGGACCAGCTCGAACCACTTCATGAAGGTGAAACAGCCGGTGTAGGACAGCAGCAGCACGTCCGGCGTCGGCAGCTGCTCGCCGGTCGGTCCGATATTGCCTTGCAGCATCATCCCGAGGTCGGCCTTGACGTAGGTGCAGACGTCCTCGGAGTGGCCGGCCCGCTCCGCCTCCTGGATCATCTTGCCGCTTTTCTTGCGCAGGCCGTTCTGCAGCGCATTGGTCTCCGGCAGGTTGCGCACCAGGTCGAAGCACATCAGCAGCTCGTTCAGGTTGCCCGGAACGAAGGTCGAGGCGACCTTCGCCCCGCGTTCGTGCGCCGTGGCCAGCGCGTGATAGTTGGCGTTGATCATCGCCTTCTGCTTCAGCATCGAGTCTTCTTTTTGGACGGGCGGTCTTTCGGTCTCGGCCATCAGGCGCTCCATAGCTTGATCGAATCGGAAAAGGTTCCGGCCTGCTCGCGGATCGGCTGCAGCTGGCCGGAGTTCTCGGCGTATTTGAACGCGGTGTAGGGGATGCCCGCCGCGTCGAGCGCACGCTGCAGCATCGGCCGGTCGAGCAGAGCGGGATCGCAGAAACTGGGGGCGACCAGGATCACCCCCTCGGCGCCCGAGTCGGCGACCTGCTGGCAGAGGAACTGGCCCTTGGCCTGCTTGTCCGGCTCGTACTTGGCCGAGGTCGCCGTCGAGTGGTGGAGGAAGGCTTGCGCCAAATTGTCCAGCGGATCGCCGTCCACCGCCACGTCCTCCAGCAGCCAGCGGGTCGACAGCATGAAGTCGTCGTTGACCACATAGCAGCCGGCGAGCTCGATCGACTTGATGAGGCCGAGCGGCGGCTGCTCGCAGAAACCGCCCGCCAGCACGATCCGGCAGTTGTCACGGAGCGGCCGGTCCGAGGCCCGGGCGGCGGCGATATAGTCGTCGACCAGCCGGGTATGCGCCTCCACCGGCAGGACCATGCCGGCCCGGACCACCAGATAGACTTCCGAGGTCGGCGCCAGCCAGGGCTGCTCGGCGCGGAAGGCGTAGAGGCGGCCGATCGCCCGGCGGTTCTCGTTATAGACGGCGATCGAGGCGCGGAGATCGTCGTCCTCGATGTCCCGGCCGGCGATCCGTCCCATGTCCTCGCGAAGGATCTCCAGTTCCCGCAGATAGTAGGTCCCGCCGATCCCGTCGTCGAAGTTCTGCGGCACGTCGAAGTAGCGCGCGTATTTGTCGGGAAACAGCAGGGTCCACATGCCCGAGAGGTTGCGGATCACGTCGCAGATGCTCGGGAACAGCATGCCGTCGAGCGCGTCGAGGCGGCCGGTCAGGCCGAGCTCCACCGTCGAGCGCGGGATGCGGCAGATGTAGCTCTGGTAATAGGCGTCGCCCTGGATCACCTCCAGGCTCTCCCCCCCGCCGAGGATGCCGACGGGCAGCATGCCGGCGGCATGGATGATCTCGCAGGGCACGTAGATCGGCATGTAGCCGATGGCCTTGCGGCCCGGCTGTTCCGCCTTCCAGTCCGACACGCTGGTGAAGCGGAGATCCTCGAACAGGGCCTGGCAGCGGTCCACGATGTGCTCGACGGTCATAGGGTCGACCTCCTTCGGGCGCCCGTGGCGCCGTTGGACCCGATGATGCGAACTGGCGCCGATCGATCGGGCCGCCTTCTTTATATGTAAAATCGTACGCCAATACCAATTAAAGGATCAATGCGAAATCGACGCCCCGCTCGGGACAAACTGTCGCAGGCACCGCATCGCCCCTCGGCGACAGGCGCCCTTGGCCCGTCCGGCTGGTGTAAGCTTCCCCATTCGCATCACCGCCGCTTGCCCGAGGATCGCCATGTCCACCGCCCCTGCCCCCGACCCCGGTCCCGTCCTTCGCCGCGCGCGGGCCGCCGATCTGGAGGCGGTCACCCGGCTCGACGACGTCGCCACCGGCATGGCCAAGCCCGACTACTGGCGCGACATCTTTGCCCGTTACGTGCGCCGCCGGCGCGCCGGACGCCACTTTCTGGTCGCCGAGGCGGGGGCTGAGATCATCGGCTTTGTCGTCGGCGAGGTCCGGGCCTGGGAGTTCGGCTCCCCGCCCTGCGGCTGGGTCTTCGCCGTCAACGTCGCACCCGGCTGGCGCGAGGCGGGCATCGGCGGACGGCTGTTTCACGAAATCGGCGACCGCTTCCGCGACGAGGGCGTCGAGACGGTTCGCACCATGGTCTCGCGCGCCGACACCTTGAACCTCGCCTTCTTCCGCGCACAGGGCTTGACCTCGGGGCCCTACATCGAATTGGAGTGCCGCCTCGAGGAACGCTGACCGGGCGGCGTTGTGCGCGCCGGGCCGGCATGCGATAGATCGGTACCGGATTGCCGATTAGGATCGAGCCTGGACATGTGGCTGCAGAAGTCGTCGCTCTTCGCCCTATATGCCGTGCTCGAGCTGGCGCGCGAGCCGGATCGTCGCCTGGCGACCGCCGACATCGCACGGACCTACGACATCTCGGCCCATCATCTGGCCAAGGTGATGCGGACGCTGGTGCGCGCCGGCCTGATCGAGAGTGTCCGCGGCGCCGGCGGCGGCTATCGCTTCGCCGGCAACATCGCCCGGGTCACCCTGTTCGACGTCATCGAGCTGTTCCAACCGCTGGAGCCGGAGGTCGACCCCTCGCTGCGGCACGCGGTCGGGGCGACCATGATCGGCGGCGCCCTGCAGGCGGTGAACGCCGAGATCAACGAGCTCTCCCTCGCCACGCTGCGCTCGATCACGTTGAAAAGCCTGCTGAAGCACGCGCCGAAGATCGACACGCCGATGGCCGGATAGGGGAGGCAGCCACGGCATGGATGACGTAGCCCTCGCGCGCGCGATCCATGTCGCGGCCGTCGTCCTCTGGATCGGCGGCGTCGGCTTCGTGACGACGGTCCTCCTCCCCGCGGTCCGCGCCTCGGAGACGCCGGAAACGCGCGTCGCCCTCTTCGAGGCGCTCGAGGGACGCTTTTCCTGGCAAGCCCGCGTGACCACCCTGCTCACCGGCGCGAGCGGCCTCTACCTGGTCGAGGCCCTCGACGCCTGGGAACGGTTTGGCGATCCGACCCAGTGGTGGATGCACGCCATGGTCCTGGTCTGGCTGCTGTTCACCGTCGCCCTGTTCGTGGCCGAACCGCTGGTTCTACGGCGCTGGTACGCACGGGCCACCAAGGAAGACCCCGACCGGGCCCTGCGTTTGATCGCCCGCCTGCATGTGGTGGCCTTGACGCTCAGCCTCGTCACCGTCCTGGGCGCCGTCGCCGGCAGTCACGGCTTCTCCCCGTAGCGGGGCCCGAACCAAACCCGGATCAGTCCGCCGCGCGGGTCATGATCTCCTCGGCGAAATGATCGATCCGCTCCAGACTCTGGTTCAAGGACGGCGAGCGGATGTCGAAAATCAGTTCCGAAACGCCGAGGCCCGCATAGGTGTGGATATCCTCGACCACCTCATCCGGGCCGCCGGAGAAGGGTTTGCGTATGCCCGGCGCCGCCGGCAGGCCCGGATCGTAGACCGGCGCCTTGAAGGAGATCGTGATGTCCTCGTAGTTCCGCCCTTCCTCCTCGCAGCGCTGTTTCAGCTCGCTCAGCAGGGGGGCGAACTCGTCGGGCGGCAGCGGCACGGCGGCGTTGGCGCCCACCGGATGCCAGCCGTCGCCCATGCGCGCGGTGCGGCGAATCGCTGGACGGCTGTGCCCGCCGATCCAGATCGGCGGATGCGGCTTCTGCACGGGATGGGGCAGGCAATGCAGGGGTGCAAAGGAATAGAACTCCCCCTCATAGGCCGCCGGGTCCTGGGTCCACACGGTCTTGAAGATATCGATGTATTCATCGCTCGCCTTGCCGCGCTTGTGATAGTCGGGCGCGTCCAGGGCCTGGAACTCCTCCTTCATCCAGCCGACGCCGATGCCGACGGTAACCCGCCCCTTCGACAGCACGTCGATCGTCGCCAGCGTCTTGGCGCACAGCAGCGGATTGCGGTGCGGCACGACCATGACGCTGGTGACCAGGCGCAGCCGCTCGGTCTTCGCGGCGATGAAGCTCATCAATGCCAGCTGTTCCAGCGCGTCGCCCTGCCCGGGGAAGGAGCCGTCGACCGTGTAGGGATAGGGGGAATTGATCTCGACCGGGAAGACCACGTGATCGGCAATCATCACGCTGTGGAAGCCCTTCGCCTCGGCATGGGCGACCAGGCGGGCCAGGGCCTCGGGCGTGGCGTTCTCGCCCCGCGTCGGCAGATAGAATCCATATTTCACGCGCTTCCCTCCCAATTCGGCGACACTGGCGGGCAATCTACCCCCGAAGACCACCTGGGCGCGAGCAATCACTTGCGGGCGGCGGCCGGCCGGGGCAGGTTACGGGAAATGAGGGAGGCGGCATAACGATGCGACTTGATAGCCGGGGCTTGCCCCTGACGACATCCAGCGCCGAGGCGGCCGGTCACCTGGAGCGGGCGATCGAAAGTTTCAATTACTGGCGGGTCGACGTGATGGATCATCTGGGCGCGGCGCTCGCCGCCGATCCCGACTTTCCCTTCGCGCACGCCTTCAAGGGCCTTTTCCTGGTCGGCGGCCGCAGCGCCAAGTACGCCGACATCATCGCCGAATCCCTGAATGCCGCCAAAGCCGGCATCGCCGACGTCTGCCCGCGCGAACGCAGCTACATCGAAGCGCTGGAGGCCGCCGCCGCCGGCCGGCTGATGGATGCCGCCCAGAAGTACGAAGCCGTGTTGGGCGAGCATCCGACCGACCTGCTGGGCCACCGTTTCGTCCAGCAGGAATATTTCTGGATGGGCCACGCCGACAACATGCGCGATGTCGTCGAGCGTGCGGCACCTGCCTTCGAGGACGACACACCGGACTATTCGCTCTATCTGGCCTGCCGCGCCTTCTCCAACGAGGAGGCGCTGAACTATCAGGCGGCGGAGCGGTTCGGCCGCAAGGCGCTGGAGCTGGATCCGGGCGATCCCTGGGCGGCCCACGCCATGGCCCACGTCCTGGTCATGCAGGGGCGGGTCGACGAAGGCGTCACCTTGATCGAAGGCCTCAAGGACAACTGGGCCGGCAAGAACCAGATCGTCCATCACCTCTGGTGGCACCTTTGCCTCTTCCTGCTGGAGCGCGGCGAACACGAGCGCATCCTTGAGCATTACGACGCCTGGATCCGCAATCCTGAATCGCCCCTCGTCCAGGCCGTGCCCGACGCCTATATCGACATCCAGAACTGCGCCGCCCTGCTGTTGCGCCTGGAATTGCGCGGCGTCGAGGTCGGCCCGCGCTGGGACGCGATCGCCGACGTCGCCGAGGGCCGAATCGACGATCACGCGAGCCCCTTCACCGACCCCCATGTGGCGATGATCCTCGCCGCCGCCGGCCGGGAGGAGCGGGCGCAGGCCGTGGTCGCCTCGATGCTGGCCGATGCCGAGGGCGACGAAGGTCCCCTCGGCGTCGCAATTCGCCGTGCCGCCGCGCCCTGTGCCCAGGCCTCGATCGCGCATCGGCGCGGCGAACACGACGCGGTCGTGACCACCCTGATGGCGGCACGGCACGACTTCCCGCACATGGGCGGCAGCCATGCCCAGCGCGACATCTTCTACCAGATGCTGGTCGATTCTTGCCTGAAGTCGGGACGCGACGGCGAACTCGCCACGCTGATCCAGGAGATCAAGCAGATCGGCTTCGCCCAGGTCGAGGGCCGGACGCTCTATTCCCAAGCGGCCGAACGCGCGAACTGACCCTCGCTCAGGCCCGGGGGCAGTCCGCCCGGGCGCAGGCCGGCGCCGCGCCGTCGACGTAATCGCCGCAGACGGGGCAGGCCTCGAGGCTGAGGGTGTCGTCGGCCGGCGGCGGTTCGGCCCGCCCGCGCCCGACCTTGGCGTCGTTGCGGCGGCGCAGGAAGCGGGTGGCCAGCACCACGCCGGCGATGATCGCCACCGTCAACAGGATCTTGGATGGGCTTAGCATGGGGGCCGTTCCCTCGTGGCGCGCTTCCGCAAGCTTACCCATTCAGGCATGCAGGTCCAGTGTGGGCCTGGCCGTACACTTTTGTGAATTGTTTTCGAGACGCCCGGGCCCAACTATGGCCCCATGGGACCGGCGTGGAGGCCGGCGATAGGAAGGCAAAAGGGGGCCGGCCGATGTTTTATTTCCGACGCAAGGGATGGGAAGTGCCAGATTCCCAGGCGACCGACGAGGCCATCTTCATGAGCCGCCGTCGTTTCGCCAAGTCACTGGCCGCGGGTTCGATCCTGGCGACGGCCGCGCCCGCCGCGCTGATCGCCGGTTCGGGCGAAGCGCTGGCCAAGCGCGTGCCGCTCACCGTCGAAGGGGATCCCTCGGCCGATCTCTACCCGGTGATTCGCAATCCCCGCTACAAATTCAGCCGCGAGATCACCCCGGCCGAGATCAACGCCTCCTATAACAATTTCTATGAATTCGGCTCCCACAAGTCGGTCTGGAAGGCCGCACAAGACCTGAAGACCCGGCCTTGGATGGTGAAGGTCGACGGCATGGTCGAGAAGCCCTTCGATATCGCCATCGACGATCTGCTGAAGCAGGTCCGGCTGGAGGAACGCGTCTACCGCCACCGTTGCGTCGAGGCCTGGTCGATGGTCGTACCGTGGAGCGGTTTCCCGCTCGCCGACCTGGTGAAGCTCGCCAAGCCGCTCGGCAAGGCGAAATACGTTCGCTTCGAGAGCTTCCATGATTCCGGCATGGCGAGCGGCCAGAAAGCCTTCTGGTATCCCTGGCCCTATACCGAGGGCGTGACCATGGCGGAAGCGATGAACGAGCTGCCCTTCATGGTCACCGGCGCCTACGGGCAGCCGATGGCCAAGCAGTTCGGCGCACCGTTGCGCCTGGCGCTGCCCTGGAAGTACGGCTTCAAGCACATCAAGTCGATCCAGCGCGTGACCTTCACCGACCAGCGCCCGGAGACCTTCTGGGAGAAGCTGGCGGCGCGGGAATACGGCTTCTGGGCCAACGTCAATCCCGAAGTGACTCACCCCCGCTGGTCGCAGGCGACCGAGCGTGTGCTGGGCAGCCAGGAACGCGTCCCGACGCAGCTCTATAACGGCTATGGCGAGTTTGTCGCCAGCCTCTACGAGGGCATGAAGGGCGAGGCCCTGTTCAAGTAGCCGCCGCGCGGGCCTGCCAGTGCCGCCGGCCCATGCGATAGAGGCGGAGCGTGTCACGGTAGTAGCGATCGCTCATGCCGATATAGCGCAAGCCGAGCTTCTCGATGACGGCCCGGGAGGCGTGGTTCTCCGTTCGGGCGAGCGCGATCACCGCATTCGGATCGAGGGTGGCGAAGCCCCACGCGAGGCAAGCGCCCGCCGCTTCCGTCGCTATGCCCTTGCCCCAGACCCGGGGCGACAAGGCGTACATCAATTCGAGCGAGCCGGGCTCGACCGGGACCGGGCGCAGGCCGCAATAGCCGATCGCCGTCGGGCAGGCCCGGGCGGTCACGGCAAACGCGCCGGTGCCGGCCTCGCGAAATTCGCCCCGGCTGTCGCGAATGAAGTCGGCGGCGAAGTCCCGTGCGCCGTCCCCGTCCATCGCCTCGACCGCCAGGTGGCGCAGCACATGCGAATCGGCGAACAGCGCCGCGATCTCGCGAAGGTCGCCGGTGTCGAGCCGCCGCAGGATCAGCCGTTCCGTCTCGATTTCCACCGGCCCCTCCCCTCGCCGCGTCGATTGCTTGTAGCATGAGGCGATGGACGATGCGGCGGCCCGGGGTTTCGTATTCAGCACAATTCGCGGCCAGGCCTGGATGATGGCCTGCCTGACGGCGGTACGTGCGCTGGAACTGCCCGATGCCTGGATCGGCGCCGGCTTTGTTCGCCGGGCCGTCTGGGACACCCTGCTGCGAACGCCGACGCCGAGCCCCCTCGACGACGTCGACGTGCTCTACTTCGATGCTGGCGACCTCAGCCGCGAAGCGGAAGCCCGCCACGAGGCCCGCCTGCGGCACGCCATGACCGACGTGCCCTGGTCGGTGCGCAATCAGGCGCGCATGCATCTGAGGAACGGCGATGCCGCCTACCGGGATTGCGAGGATGCCATCCGCCATTGGCTGGAAACGCCGACGGCGGTCGCGGTACGCCTGGACGCGGCCGGCGCGCTGGCCCTGCTGGCCCCCTTCGGCTTGGAGGACCTGCTCGCCCTGCGGATCCGCCCGACGCCGGCCGGGAAACGCCGGAAGGCCGACTACTTGGCCCGCATCGAAACGAAGAACTGGCGGCGGACCTATCCGAGTGCCGTGATCGAGCATTGAGAGCGGCGCTTGCCGAGACGGAATTCGCTTCGCTATCATCCATCGGTTCCCTTCAGGGAGGCCACGCCATGGCAACGACCCGAAAACGAGCCCGCGCCCGCGACACCGAGACCGACACGGCAAGGATGGTCGACGCGGCGCTCCGCCTTGCCGCCGTGCAGGGCTGGCGCGACACGACGCTGGCGGAAATCGCCGCCGAGGCGGACCTGGACCTGAACGCGGCACGCCGGGCCGCCCCCTCCAAATTCGCCCTCCTCGCGGCCTTTGTGCGGCGCATCGACGATGCGGTCCTGGAAGGCACCGACAACGCCATCGGCGAGGAGCCGGTCCGCGACCGCCTGTTCGACGTCATCATGCGCCGCTTCGATGCCATGGCGCCGCATAAGACGGCCATCGCCGCCATCTGGCGAGACATGCGATACGACCCGCCCTTCGCCGCCTGTTTCGCGCGCGGCCCCCGGCGGCGCAGCCTGGTCTGGATGCTGGAAGCCGCCTGCATCGCCAGTTGGGGGCCCTTGCGCAACGTGCAGGTCGAAGGCCTCGGTATCGTCTACCTGGGCGCCTTCCGGGCCTGGATCGAGGACGACAGCGAAGATCTCGGCAAAACCATGTCGGCCCTCGATAAGGGGCTGGGCCGGGCCGACTCCGTCGCCCGTTGGCTGCAGGGCCTGCGACGCGGCCGACCCGAAGCGGCCGCGGACGCCTCGGAGGCATGATCCTCATAAAATTTGTGCACCGCACAATTTTGTCTTGACTTTTTTTCGCAACGCAATATATTTGCCTCGGAATTGTTGCATCGCAACATCGCGCCGTCGGCCATAGGGCCCGGACGCGACAGCCGAGGAGACGACGACATGAACACGACCTTCCCCTTTGCCGACTTCGATCCGATGTCGTTCGCCAAGGCCTTTCAGCCGGCCGTCCTCGACGTCGAGGCGGTGCAGGCCGCGCAACAGCGCAACATGGAAACCATGAAGCTGGTCGGCGAGAAGGCCGGCGAGGCGTTCCAGGCGATCGCCACCAAGCAGGCCGAAATCCTGCGCCAGGGCTACGAGGAGGCGACCGAGGCCACCCGCGAAGTGCTGAAGGCCGCGACGCCCGAGGAGGGCGCCAAGGTCCAGGTCGAGATCACCCGCAAGGCGGTCGAGACTCAGATGGTCCAGGCCCGCGACGTGGCCGACATGGTCGCTTCGGCCAACGGTCAGCTGTTCGAGCTGCTGAACGCGCGCTTCCTGGACAGCGTCGCCGAGTTCCAGGCGATGGCCAAGACCGCCACCGCCGAGGCGCCGGCCGCCAAGCCGAAGCGCAAGGCCGCCTGAACCGGCATTACGACGACCGGCGCCGAGGCGCCTGTAACGAACGAGCTTCACGACCTCCCCCTCCCAAATGGCGTGAAGCGGAGCCGCCCGGGCCCAAACCCGGGCGGCTCGTTTGTTTTCTGGAGGCCGTCTTGATGTAAACTCCGCGCCGAAACGGAACTCCGGGAGGCGAGGCGAAGATGTCGTTGATCAAGGTGGAAAGCGCCGGCGCGGTGCGCACGGTGACGATGCAGCGGGCCGAAAAGCGCAATGCACTGACCCAGGAGATGCTGGACGACCTGCAGGCGGCGTTTTCCGCCGAGCCGGCCGCGGCGGAACGGGTGACCGTGCTACGCGGCGAGGGCAAGGTGTTCTGCTCCGGCCTCGACCTCGTACAGCGGGGCGAGCGGCTCGACAAGGGCAGCCCGATCGAGGGCATGCTGCGCGCGGTGGAAACCTATCCCCTGCCCGTCGTCGCCGTGGTCCAAGGCGACGCGATCGCCGGCGGCAACGAGCTGGCGCTGCACTGCGACTTCGTCGTCGCGGCGGAAACGGCCCGCTTCGCCATGCCGCTCGCCCGCATCGGGCTGGCGCTCACCTGGTTCCTGTCGAAGAAACTGCTGGAGGTGGCGGGGCCGGTGGCGACGCGGGAATTCCTGCTGATCGGCGACCTGATGCCGGCGGCCTGGATGCACGAGAAGGGCATCATCCACGCCGTGACACCGGCGGCGGAACTGGAGGCGCGGGCCGACCAGCTGATCCATCGGCTCTCGCAGAACGCACCCTTGTCGATGCGAACGATGAAGCAGATCCTGGTCCGCGAGATGGAATTCCGCGATCCCATCGCGCACGAAGACCTCGACGCCCTGGTCTTGCAGACCAATCAGAGCGAGGACACCCGCGAGGGCATCGCCGCCCGCCTGGAGAAGCGACCGCCGGCCTTCAAGGGACGATAGGGAGGAACGTCATGGCCAAACAGCTATTGCATCTGGTCTTCGGCGGTGAGCTCGAGGATCCGAGCGGGATCGACTTCACGGATTGCGCCGGGCTCGACATCGTCGGCCTGTTTCCGAGCTACGCCCAGGCGCATACCGCCTGGGAGGCCAAGGCACGGGCGACGATCGACGATGCGCACACCCGCTACTTCATCGTCCACATCCACCGCCTTATCGACCCCGAAACCGGCGAGCACCACGACCACGGTTGAGCCCAGGGGTCGCCAGGGACACTATCGGGGCAGCAGATCCGGGGGAATGAAAACGCCATGGCCAAGGTGTTGAGCGACACGCAAATCCGCCACTACGACGAGCGGGGCTATGTCTCACCGGTGCCGGCGCTGAGCCCGGGCGAGGCGCGCGAAGCCCGCGCGGCGATCGAGGCGTTCGAGGCGCGCACCGGCAAGACGCTCGACTATCCGGAGAAGTCGAAGTCCTACCTGCTGTTCGACTGGGCCGATCGTCTCATCCGCCATCCCCGCGTGCTGGACGCGGTCGAGGACCTGATCGGCCCCGACATCATGGTCTATCACACCACCATGTGGATCAAGGATCCGGGCACACCGCAGTACATCCTCTGGCATCAGGACGGCACCTATTTCCACCTGACGCCGCAACGCCATGTCACCGCCTGGATCGCCCTTTCGGACGCGCCGGAGGCGGCGGGCTGCATGCGGGTGCTGCCGGGCTCGCACCGCTGGGGCCAGTTCGAGCATCGCGACGACCCGGGGGAGCACAATTTGATCCTGCGCGGGCAGGCGATCCACGACCGCTTCGAGGACGAGGCCGGCGAACCGATGGCGCTGCGGGCCGGCGAGATGAGCCTGCATCACACCCGTCTCGTGCACTGCTCGCGGCCCAACCACCATCACGACCGGCGCATGGGCTTCGGCATTTCCTACGTCCCGGCGTCAGTCCGCGATATCGGCCGGCCGGCCGGCTCGGCCATGCTGGTGCGCGGCGCGGACCGCTTCGGCCACTTCGAGGCGGAACGGCGCGTCGGCGGCGAACTCAGTCCCGAAGCCTACGACAATCACCAGGGGCTGATGGAGGCGTTCCGCGCCCGCCAGGACGCTGGCGCCCGCATTGGCCGCGAGGTCGAATATTCCGAAGTGTCCTGAGCCGCCCGGTCAATCCTCCTGGCGGAGAATTTCCCGCTGGGTGCGGCCCTTGTACTCGGTACGGTAGAGGCCGCGGCGCTGCAGGATCGGGATGACCTGTTCGACGAATTCCTCGATCGCGCCGGGCGAATAGATCGGCGTCAGCATGAAGCCGTCGCCGCCGGCGGTTTCCATGAAGGCTTCCATCTGGTCCGCGACGCCCTCGGCGGTGCCGACGAACTGGGGCAGGCCGACGCCCTGGCCATGGCGCTGGGCGACCTCCGCCATGGTCATGGAAGAACCGTCGGGCTTTAGAAAACGGGTCCGCATGCGGTGCAGCTGCGGCTCCTCACGCTCCGCCATCAGCGCCTCGGGCGGGATTTTCGACAGGTCGAAATCGAGATGGGCGGAGAGGATCGCCAGGCCGCCGTCGAGGGGGACCAGCTCGTTGTGGATCTGCTGCTTCTCGCGGGCGTGCGCCTCGCTCTCGCCGATGATCGGCTGGGCGCCGAAGAGGATCCGGCAATGCCCGGGCGGGCGGCCGTAATCGTCGGCCATGCGCCGCTTGATATCGGCGAGATAGGCGCCCGCGTCCTCGGCCCGCGGCTGGATGGCGAAGATGGCATCGGCGTGGCGGGCGGCGAAATCGCGCCCTTGCGGTGAGGTGCCGGCCTGCAGGATGGCGGGCCCGTTCTGCGGCGAGCGCACGACGTTCAAGGGGCCGCGCGACTTGAAGAAACGCCCTTCGTGCTCGATCCGATGCACCTTGTCGGCATCGGCGAACACTGCGCCCGGCGCATCCATGACGACCGCGTCCGCCTCCCAGCTGTCCCACAGCTTGCGACAGACCTCCATGAACTCGAAGGCCCGCTCGTAGCGTTGCTCGGTCGGCGCGCGTTCCTCACCATGGTTGGCGGCCTGGTTGGAATTGATCGAGGTGACCACGTTCCATCCGGCCCTCCCGCCGGTCAGATGGTCGAGGCTGGCCCACAGGCGCGCTGCATAGAAGGGATGATGGTGACTGACCGAGAACGTCGCGGCGACGCCGATATGCTTCGTCGCCGCCGCCATGAAGGAAAGCAGCGGTAACGGATCATGCTCCGGCGCCTGGGTCGCGTAACGCAGCGAGGGCTCCATCGAGCCGCGGAACGTGTCGGCGATGTAATTGAGGTCCGCGAAGAAGGCCATGTCAAAGAGGCCGCGCTCGCAGACTTGCGCGATATGCTGGTAAAGCTCCGGCCGGGACCAGTCCCAGCCGGCGGCCTGGGTTTCCGGATGCCGCCACATGGCCAGGCTGTGATAGGTCGGGCCATGCACCAGAAACTGGGCAAAATGGATCTTCGACTTGGCCTTCTTGCGCCGCCGCGCCATAGCCGTCCTCCCGGTGCGATGAACCCTTTGGGCCCGTCGCGGCGACAGCTCGCTAGTAGCCGCTCAACCAGGCCATGATCCGCTGCTTCTTATCACCGCTGATCTTGAAGTGCAGCACCTGCGGCTTGTTTGCGACCAACCAGTCGTAATACGCCGCCTTGTCGGATGCCGCACCTGTACGTCCATCCCAGTCGGTCCAAAGGGCACGAATGACGTCGCGCGCCTGCCGCTCGCTCAGCATGATCAATTCTCACGTCAATCACGTTATCAGCCGGCGGCCACATCCGCCGGCTCGAGAAACCTAGGCCGCTTTACCAGCAAAGCAAAGAGACTAACGATTGAGAAAAATTCGCATGTTCTCGCGTGCGATGAAGGCGCCGGGCCAGGCGAAGCGGGCCTCGGCCTCCAGCTGCTCCATGAAGGAGTCTTCGTGGTCCGGATCGTGATGGAAGATCGCCAGCCGGCCGACGTTCGCCGCCTGGCACAGCCGCACGCCCTCCTGCCAGGTCGAATGCCCCCAGCCGATCTTGTGCTTGAATTCGTTGTCGGTATAGGTCGCGTCGTAGATCACCAGATCCGCGCCTTCGATCAGGCCGAGGATATTCTGGTCCGGCTTGCCGACGACATGCTCGGTGTCGGTGATGTAGCACATCGAGGCGCCCTGGTACTCGATGCGATAACCGGTTGCGTTGTCGGGATGATTGAGCTTGGTGGTCCGCACCCGGATCCCATCGCCGAGACTGAAATCGGTCCCCGCCTCGAAATCGACGAAATCGAGGTTCGCCGCCATGATGTCGAGCGGTACCGGAAAGGTCGGCTTCGACATCTGGCCGGCCATCACCTCCTGGATCCCGAAGTCCTTCTCCCAGAGATGACCGGCCATGATGGTGAAGGAATTCTCGGGCAGGTAGGCCGGCGTGAAGAAGGGAAAGCCGTTGATATGGTCCCAGTGGGTATGGGTCAGCAGGATATGGGCGTGCTTCGCCCCCTTGCGGGTGAAGTATTGGCCGAGGTTGCGCAGCCCGGTCCCGCAGTCGAGGATGATGCGCTTACCGCCGAGCGCGACCTCGATGCAGCTGGTGTTGCCGCCGTAGGTCACGTATTTGGCCGAGGGGCAGGCGATGGAGCCGCGCACCCCCCAGAACTTCACTTTGAAACTCATGGCCGCGTATCGCCCCCACCCGCAGGTCTCACGTCTTCGCCTGGCGCATACCGCTCAACCGTTCCCGCAGCATTAGATGAGCTGTTACTCTCAAGCATCGGGAAACGTAACACATTTATCGGTCTAACAAGGCCGTCGCCGCAAGCGTGTGGCCCGGCGAGGACTACTCTGCTGCCTTTTTTGCGGCAAATTTGTCACGCAGGCGTTGCAGCTGCTCCCAGCCGAAATAGCCCGTGAAGGCGTCCTCGCCAAAGTAGAGCACCGGTCCATCGGCGATGAACAGGTAGACGGTATCCTCCAACGCGGTGGTCGCATCGTGCACCATGCCGTTCGGCTCGTAGACATAGTCGCCCGCCTCCAAGACCCCGTCGCGAACCTGCAAGCGGCCCGACAGGACATAGGCGTGCGCGCCGGCGAGATGCTTGTGCGGCGCCGCGACATGGCCCTTCAGCCATTTCAGCAGAACCGCCCAGCGCCCGGTTTCCGCACCGATCCAGAGGACCTTCATGAAGCCGGTGCCGGGGTGCGTTTCGATCCAGGGCATCTCGCCGGTTCGCGCGAGCGTGTCCATTAATTCATCGTTGACGGGTGAAATGTCCTGGGGCAGCGGCATGCGGGCTCTCCTTGTCGTCAGGTGGATTTGAAGCGGATCAATTCGAAACCGACGCCCTTGGCGTCCTCGAAGATCTCCAGCTTTTCGATGGCGATGCGCACGCCGGTGACGCCGAAATTCGCCAGGCACTCGGCGGCGACCCGCTCCGCCAGGCTTTCCAGCAGTTTGAACCGTTCGCGAAACGCGATCTGGCGCACGGCGTCGCGCACCTCCTCATAGTTCAGCACTTCCTCCAGCGCGTCGCGGCGCGGCGGCGGCACCGGCGAGAGGTACAGATCGACGTCGATCGCCACCTGCTGCGTGCGAACCTGTTCGTGGGCATGCACGCCGATGACGATGTCGAGGACCAGGCCCCGAATGAAGATCCGCCGGGCTTCCAGGGTATCGCCCGCCACGGACGGGGCGAGCATGGCGGCGAGCAGGTCGGAGTGCGTCATCGATCATCGTCCGGCGGAAAGAGAACATCGAAGGGACTGGGCGACATGTGCTGGCCGCCATCCACCATCACGGTATCCCCGTTGAGGCCGGGACTGGCAAGCGCGAATCGCACCGCGTTCACCACGTCCTCGACCGTATTGCCGCGACCGAGCGGGGTCGCGTCGTGGATATCCTCGAAGCGCTGAAGCGTTTGGCTGCCGCTCGGCAGCGTCAGGCCGGGCGCCACGCCGCAGACCCGAACCTTGGGATCGAGCGCCATCGCCATGGTTCGGGTGAGACCGAGCAGCGCCACCTTCGAGATGGTGTAGGACAGGAAGTCCGGGTTCATGTTCCAGAGCTTCTGGTCCAGCACGTTGACGACGCAGCCGACCCGTCCGGCGGGCAGGCTGTTGGCGAGGTCGCGGGTCAGCTGTGCCGGTGCGCGCGCATTGATCGCCAAGTGTGCGTCGAACAGGGCCGGGTCGAGCGTGCCGGCATCGTCCTTCTCGAAGAGGGAGGCGTTGTTGACGACGGCGTCGAGCCGGCCGAGCGCGGAAATCGCCGCCGGCACCAGCCCGTCCGTGGCGCCCGCGTCGGCGAGATCGGCGCCGAGCGCCACGGCCCGTCCGCCCGCCGCGACGATTTCGGCCGCCAAGGCCTCCGCGCCTTCGGCGGAACGGTTGTAATGCAGCGCCACGGCCCAACCGTCGTCGGCCAGCCCCCGGGCGATTCCCCACCCGATTCGCTTGCCGGCGCCCGTTACCAATACCGCTTCCACCCCCGCCTCCCGTACCTCGAGCTCGCCCGATCACCCACGCCCGCGCGAGACTTAGCATGCTCCGCCCCCGCCCGCATCGCTACCCCCTTGCAGGCACGGGTCCGCACTTCTAAATAACGGGGCAGACGGCGCGTCGGACGAGACGGCGCGCCGCCGTTCGACGTTCTTGGAAATATCGCCCGGAGGCTCGCGCCATGGCCCAGCACCATCACTCCCGCGTCTTGATCCTGGGCTCGGGTCCGGCCGGCCTGACCGCCGCGATCTATGCGGCCCGCGCCGGGCTGGAGCCCATGCTGGTGCACGGCCTACAGCCAGGCGGCCAGATGACGATCACGACGGATGTCGAGAACTATCCGGGCTTCGCCGACGTCGTTCAGGGCCCCTGGCTGATGGAGCAGATGGAGAAACAGGCCGCCAGCGTCGGCACCGTTTTTCACCAGGACATCATCACCGAGGTCGACCTGCAGGCCCGGCCGTTCCGCTGCCAGGGCGATACCGGCGACGTCTACACCGGCGATACGCTGATCATTTGCACCGGCGCCCAGGCCAAGTGGCTGGGGCTGGAATCGGAACAGAAACTGCAAGGCTTCGGCGTCTCCGCCTGCGCGACCTGCGACGGCTTCTTCTATCGCGAGCGGCCCGTGGCCGTCGTCGGCGGCGGCAATACCGCGGTCGAGGAGGCGCTGTACCTGACCAATTTCGCCAGCAAGGTGACACTGATCCATCGTCGCGACGAGCTGCGCGCTGAGAAGATCCTGCAAAAGCGCCTGTTCGCCAACGCGAAGATCGAAATGCTGTGGGATCATGTGCTGGACGAGATTGTGGGCGACAGCGAGCCGCCCTCGGTCACCGGCGCGCGGGTGCAGAGCGTAAAAAGCGGCGCGACCCGTGATCTCGCCGTCGACGGCGTCTTCATTGCGATCGGCCATAAACCGCAGACGGAACTGTTCGCCGGCCAGCTGGAAATGGACGACGAGGGCTATCTCGCGACCCGGCCCGATTCGACCGCGACGGCGATCCCCGGCGTCTTCGCCGCCGGCGACGTGCAGGACCATGTCTACCGCCAGGCGGTCACCGCCGCCGGTACCGGCTGCATGGCCGCGCTGGAGGCGGAGAAGTTCCTGGGCGAGCAGGCGGTCTCGGCCGAGGCCGCCGAATAGGGCGCATTTTCCGGTCCCGACGATGCGGGACCGTGCCATGGTGATGTCATGGATTGGGACAAACTCAGAACGTTTCACGCCGTCGCGGAGGCGGGCAGCTTCACGCATGCCGGCGACCAGCTGCATCTCAGCCAATCGGCGGTCAGCCGGCAGATTCATGCGCTCGAAGAGGATCTGAAAGCGACCCTCTTCCACCGCCATGCCCGCGGCTTGCTGCTGACCGAACAGGGTGAGCTGCTGTACGGCACCGTGCACGACGTGTTCGGCAAGCTCGCCACCGTCGAGACCATCCTGACCGATACCCGGGTGCGGCCGAGCGGCGAGCTGCGCGTGACCACGACCGTCGGGTTCGGCTCGACCTGGCTCACGCCGCGGATTACCCGCTTCATCGAGGCCTATCCCGAAATCGATCTCTCCATCATCTGCGAGGACCGGGAACTCGACCTCGGCATGCGCGAGGCCGACGTCGCCATCCGGATGGGGATGCCGACCCAGCCGGACGTGGTGAAACTGCGGCTCTTCGCGGTGCACACGCACCTTTATGCCGCCCCCTCCTACCTGGCCGCGCGCGGCACGCCGGAGAAGTTCACCGACCTCGACGACCACGACCTGATCGTCTACGGCGACCTGGCACCGCCGACGCTGCGCAACGTCAACTGGCCGCTGTTCATGGAACTGACCGGCCACGACCGGCGCAAGCCGAAGATGCAGGTGAACAACATCTACGGCCTGCTGCTGGCGGCCGAAGCGGGCCTGGGTGTCGCTGCCCTGCCCGACTACATGGTGCTGGACGACGCCAAGATCGTGCGCGTGCTGCCGGACATCCAAGGGCCGAATTTCGACGCCTTCTTCTGTTACCCGGAAGAACTGAGGAATATGAAGAGAATCGCCGCATTCCGGGAATTTCTTGTCGAAGAAGGCCGCAGCTGGAAATATTAGAGGGAAAGCTATGCGTCTGACGCATAGCTCCATTGCTTTTTCGTGGGTAGTCCCCGCGCGGACGAGGGTCTAAATAGTGTTCAGCGGCTGTTGCAACGCAACATACCGTTTCGGTGGAGGAGCGAAAGCGACCTCCACATTGATCGGGTCGACGCACGCCCCCCAAGTTGCCCGACCCGATCGTTAGACGTCTCCGAGACGTTTAGCCTCCCTGTTAGACTCGCCCCGGAAGCGCCATGCTTTCGGGGCTTTCTTTTTCCCGGACGCCCTGCCGTTTGCTGTGGCTCGTGCCCCGTCGTAGGCTGGCGAAACGTCATCCCGCCGACGAAGAGACCGACATGGTGAATTTGCCGACGCTTACCGCCGATCAGCTCGCCGATCCCGATCTCAGACGCATGATGGAGAAATCCGGCGACGAGATGTTCGGCGTCTTTGGCCACCAGCCCGAGCTGTTCAAGGCCTTTCTCGATTTCTATCTCGACGGCAAGTTCCGCGGCGTGCTGCCGTTCGAACTGAAGGAACTGGTCCGACTGCGGATCGCCGAGCTGAACCAGTGCCATCGCTGACTGGAAAGCCGCGCGCCCTCGTCGGGGGCGAATGATCTCTACCCCGATCTGCTGGCCAAGCTGGCGGGCGAAGCGACGCCGACGGCGCGAGAGGCCGCCGCCCTCGATTTCGTCGAGCGGCTGGCGACCCGGCACCACACGATCCACGAAGGCGTCGTCGACGGGCTGCGGGACCACTTCACGGAAGCCGAAATCGTCGAGCTGGGGCTGATAAGCGGCGCCTTCATCATGTTCGGGCGCCTGCTGCGGGCCTTCGACGTGGCACCGATGGAATCGCATGCCGACTTCGACGGCGCACACGAGTCCCCGTAGCGCCGAAAGAAAAGGGCGCCGTGGTCGAACCACGGCGCCCCGTTCCGGCTTTCCGTCGAAGACGGCTCAGTCGTCGCCGCTCTCGGCCTTTTCCTCGCGCGGGATTTCCTTGCCGGTCTCCTGATCGACCACCTTCATCGACAGGCGCACCTTGCCGCGGTCGTCGATACCCAGGCACTTCACATAGGCCATGTCGCCTTCGTTGACGACGTCGGTCACCTGCTTCACCCGGTGCGGCTTCAGCTCCGAGATATGGCAGAGGCCGTCGCGCGAGCCCATGAAGTTGATGAAGGCGCCGAAGTCCACGGTCTTTACGACCTTGCCGTGGTAAATCGCGCCGACCTCGGGCTCCGCCACGATGCCGGTGACCCAGGCCACCGCGGCATCGATGCTCGCCTGGTCGGGCGAGGCGATGCGGACGGTGCCGTCGTCCTGGATGTCGACCTTGGCGCCGGTCGTCGCGGTGATCTCGCGGATCACCTTGCCGCCGGTGCCGATCACTTCGCGGATCTTGTCGACCGGAACCTTCATGGCGTGGATGCGCGGTGCGCTGTCGCGAAGTTCTTCGCGGGCGTCGGGCAGGGCCTTGGCCATCTCGTCCAGGATGTGATGGCGCCCGTCCTTCGCCTGGGCGAGCGCATCCTGCATGATCGCCTCGGTAATGCCGGCGATCTTGATGTCCATCTGCAGGCTGGTGACACCGTCACGCGTACCGGCGACCTTGAAGTCCATGTCGCCCAGATGGTCCTCGTCGCCCAGGATGTCCGAGAGGATCGCGTAACGCTCACCCTCGAGGATCAGGCCCATGGCGATACCGGCGACCGCCTTCTTGATCGGCACACCCGCATCCATCAGCGAGAGGCTGGTGCCGCAAACGGTAGCCATCGAGGAGGAGCCGTTCGATTCCGTGATCTCCGAAACGACGCGGATCGTGTAGGGGAAGTCCTCCTTGCTCGGCATCATGGCGTTCATCGCCCGCCAGGCGAGCTTGCCGTGGCCGATTTCCCGCCGGCCGGTAAAGCCGAAGCGACCGGCCTCGCCGACGCTGTAGGGCGGGAAGTTGTAATGCAGCATGAAGTGCTGGCGATACTCACCCGCCAGCGCGTCGACGATTTGCTCGTTCTCGCCGGTGCCGAGCGTGGTGACCACCAGCGCCTGCGTCTCGCCCCGGGTAAAGAGAGCGGAGCCATGCGTGCGCGGCAGGGTGCCGACGTCACAGTCGATCTGCCGCACGGTACGGGTATCGCGCCCGTCGATGCGCTGCCCGGAATCCAGGATCTGGCCGCGGACCACATCCTTTTCCAGCGTCTTGAACAGGCCGGAGACGGCGCCCGCCGGCACCTCGTCGCCCGCCAGGGCATCGACCGCGGCGCTCTTCACGTCGCCGATCTTGGTAACGCGGGCCTGCTTCACCGGCTCCGCATAGGCGGCTCGGAGATCGGCCTCGGCCTTGTCCTTCAGGGCCGACATCAGGGCCGAGTTGTCCTCCGCCTCGGGCAGGTTCCACGGCTCCTTCGCCGCATGCTCGGCCAACTCGATAATCGCATCGATCACCGGCTGCATTTCCTTGTGCGCGAACATCACGGCGCCGAGCATCATCTCCTCGGACAGCTCGTCCGCTTCGGACTCGACCATCATCACCGCGTCGGCCGTGCCGGCGATGACCATGTCGAGATCGCTCTCGGGCAGCTGGTCGAGGAACGGGTTGAGGACATATTCCCCCTCGATCACGCCGACGCGCGCGGCGGCGATCGGCCCGAGGAAGGGAATGCCGGAGATGGTCAGCGCCGCCGAGGCGCCGATCAGGGCCGGAATGTCGGAATCATTCTCCAGGTCGTGGCTCAGCACGGTGCAGATCACCTGCGTCTCGTTGCGGAACCCGCCGGCGAAGAGCGGCCGGATCGGCCGGTCGATCAGCCGCGAGGTCAGCACTTCCTTTTCGGTCGGCCGGCCTTCGCGCTTGAAAAAGCCGCCGGGGATCTTTCCGGCGGCATAGGTCTTTTCCACGTAGTGAACGGTGAGCGGGAAGAAGTCGATCCCCTCCCGCGGCGTTTTCGCCGCGACCACGGTGGCGAGCACGGTCGTCCCGTCATAACTCACCAGCACGGCGCCGTCCGATTGCCGCGCCATGCGGCCGGTCTCCAGGACCAGCGGGCGTCCGCCCCAGGTCAGTTCCTTGCGATGTACGTCAAACATTTCGTTCTTCCTTCCTGGCGGCGGCACCCCCATGGCGCCCCCGCCCTACCCGACTCCGCCGCGTCGTCAAACGCGCGCGATGGTGCCGCCGCGTGCGCGTAATCATCGCGCGCGCGCCGGTCCTCGTGTCGGGGATATGACCGTGCCTGTCACGGTCCGGTTCATGCCCGTCGACCCTGGCGTCTATCGCCGGAGCCCCAGGCGCTGGATGAGCGTTTGATAACGCTCCTGGTCCTTGCCCTTCAGGTAATCGAGCAAGCGACGGCGTTGACTGACCATTTTCAGCAGTCCGCGCCGTGAATGATTGTCCTTGTGATGGGTCTTGAAGTGCTCGGTCAGGTTGACGATCCGTTCGGTCAGGATCGCCACCTGGACTTCCGGGGACCCGGTGTCGTCGTCTGCACGACGATATTCCGCTACCAACTCAGACTTACGTTCGATCGTGATCGACATCATCTACTCCCAAGTGTTCAGAGGTTGAAAACCCGGACGGGTCTCAGCTCCCCGTGATCCAACTGGCCGAGCGCCAGCGGCCGATCATCGGCCATTACAAAGACGAGCCCTTGCTTGGAGCTGGGGACCCGAACCGCCTGACCGTTCTTCAGTCGGACGGCCTCCGATCCCATGACCGCCAGCGCCGGGATGTCGTCCAGCGCCGCCTGTAGCGGGATCAGAGCCTCGTCGAGCGCCTCCTTATGGCGCAACTCTTCAAGTTTATCCAGCAAAATCGCATTGTCTTCCGTGAACGGGCCGACCCGGGTGCGGCGCAGGCGCGCCACGTGACCGAAACAGCCGAGTTGTTCGCCCAGGTCGCGGGCCAGGCTGCGGATATAGCTGCCCTTGCCACACTCGACCAGGAACTCGGCATGGTTCGCATCCGGCGTCGCCAGCAGCTCGAAGCGGTCGATGCGCACGGGGCGGGGGGCGAGCGCCGCGGGCGTTCCCTGGCGCGCAAGGTCATAGGCGCGCGCGCCGTCGACCTTGATCGCGGAATAGGTCGGCGGGCGCTGCGCGATCTCGCCCGTGAAGGCGGGCAGGGCCGCCCGGATCGCCGCCGCATCGGGCCTTTGTTCACTGCTGGCGATCACGGCCCCTTCGCCATCGTCGGTATCGCGCGCCTCGCCCCAGCGGGCGGTGAAGGCATATTGCTTGGCACCGTCCATCACCCGGGCGACCAGTTTGGTCGCCTCGCCGAGCGCGATCGGCAGGATACCCGTCGCCAGCGGGTCGAGCGTGCCGGCATGGCCGGCCTTCGCCGCACCGAACAGCCAGCGCACCTTGCCGACCGCCTGGGTCGAGGTTATGCCTTCGGGCTTGTCGAGGACGATCCAGCCGCTGACCGCCCGGCCGTGCCGCCTACGCGCCATCGCCGTCGTCTCCGGCCGCATCGGTCTCTTCGGGGCTCAGGTCGCGGGCGACGTCGGGCCGGCGCAACAGCGCGTCGACCCGGCTCGCCTCGTCGTAGCTCTGGTCCAACTCGAAGCGAAGCCTGGGTGTGTATTTCATGGTAACCCGGCGCGCCACCTGGCCCGAGAGCCAGGGCGCGGAGCGGGCGAGGGCGGACATGACCTCGTCGCGCTCGGCGCCGCCAAGCGGCATGACGAAACAGGTGGCATGGCGCATATCGGGCGAGGTGCGAACCTCGCTCACCGTGATCGAAACGCCGTCGAGGGCCGGATCGCGCACCTCGCCCCGCGCCAGCACCTCGGCCAGCGCGTGACGGATCAACTCGCCGACACGGAGCTGTCGCTGGCTGCGCCCGCGAGGGCCGCTACCGCGCGCGGCGCCACCACGCGCGGTATTGCGTTGCCTGGCCATGATCTTCCCAACGTCTTCAACAGATCGGACGCCCGCGCGTCGCTCAGAGCGAGCGTTCGATCTCCTCGACCTCGTAGATCTCGAGGGAGTCGCCCGGCTGGAGATCTTGATAGTTCTCCAGCGCGACGCCGCACTCGTTGCCCTCGCGCACTTCGCGCGCATCGTCCTTGAAGCGACGCAGCGACTTGAGATTGCCGTCGTGCACCACGATCGAGTCGCGCAGCAGGCGGGCCCGCGCGCCGGCCCGCACCACGCCGTTCGAAACCCGACAACCAGCGATCCGGCCCACCTTGGTGATCGAGAACACCTCCAGGACGTCGAGCGTGCCGAGAACCTCCTCGCGCCGTTCCGGCGCCAGCATCCCGCTCAGGATCGACTTTATGTCGTCGACCAGCTCGTAAATGATCGAGTAGTAGCGAAGCTCCACCCCGTCGCGCTTGGCCAGCGCCTGGGCCTGCGCGTTGGCACGGACGGAGAAGCCGAGGATCGGTGCGCCCGAAGCCGCCGCCAGGGTGACGTCGGATTCGGTCACACCACCGACGCCGCTGTGCAGCACCCGCACCGCGACCTCGTCCGTGCCCATCTTCTCCAACGCGCCGACGATCGCCTCGACCGAGCCCTGCACATCGCCCTTGATGACGATGGGGAACTCCTGGCGCTCGCCCGCCGTGATCTCCTCGAACATCTGTTGTACCGAGCCGCGCGTGCCGCGGGCGGCGCGGGTATCGCGCTCCAGCGCCTGGCGATAATCGGTGATCTCCCGCGCGCGGCCCTCGCTTTCCACGGCGTTGAAGGGATCACCCGCCAGCGGCGTGCCGTTCAGGCCGAGGATCTCCACCGGCACCGAAGGTCCGGCCTCCTCGATATTGTTGCCCTGGCTGTCGATCAGCGCGCGTACCCGGCCCCACTCCTGGCCGGCGACGAAGATGTCGCCGACGCACAGCGTGCCGCGCTGGATCAGCACCGTGGCGACGGGGCCGCGGCCCCGGTCCAGCTTGGCCTCGACGATGACGCCCTCGGCCTCGCGCTCCGCATTGGCGCCGAGTTCCAGGATCTCCGCCTGCAGGCTGATCGCCTCCTCCAGCTTGTCGAGATTGGTCCGCTCCGTCGCGGACACCTCGATCACCTGGACGTCGCCGCCGAGGGCTTCGGTAATGACCTCGTGCTGCAGCAGCTCCTGGATCACCCGGTTGGGATCGGCGCCCTTGCGGTCGATCTTGTTGACCGCGACGATGATCGGCACCTCGGCCGCCTTGGCGTGATTGATCGCTTCGACCGTCTGCGGCATCACGCCGTCGTCGGCCGCCACCACCAGGATGACGATGTCGGTGACGCCGGCGCCGCGCTGGCGCATCTGCGTGAAGGCCTCGTGGCCCGGCGTGTCGAGGAAGGTGATCTTGCCGCTCGCCGCCTCGACCTGATAGGCGCCGATATGCTGGGTGATGCCGCCGGCCTCGCCGTCCACGACGTTGCTCTGGCGCAGCGCGTCGAGCAGCGAGGTCTTGCCGTGATCTACATGGCCCATCACGGTGACCACCGGCGGACGGGGCTGCTTGTCCTCGTCCTCGTCGGCCGCGCCGATAACGCCGATCTCGACGTCGGCCGCGCTCACCAGCCGCGGGGTATGGCCGAACTCGTTGACGATGAGTTCGGCGGTCTCGGAGTCGATCGGCTGGTTCATCGTCGCCATCACTCCCAGTTTCATCAGCGCGCGAACGACATCGATCGCCCGCTCCGTCATTCGGTTCGAGAGTTCCTGAACCGTGATCGTCTCGGGGATCACCACTTCGCGGTAGATCTTCTGCGGTGCGGCACCGCTGGCGACCCGGGCCTGGCGGGCCTGGCGCTGGCGTTCCCGCTCGCGGCGCACGGAGGCGAGCGAACGGACGCGCGCATCGCTGTCGTCGACATCCAGCGCCTGGCCGATGGTCATCCGGCCCGAACGGCGCCGCGGATCGCCGCGCTTCGGCGCCGGCGTGCGCCGGCCGGGTGCGCGACGGGCGCGGGCGCTTTCCTCTTCCTCGATCGCCTGGCGACCGCTCAAGCCGCCCGGCAGGCTGGCGGCGGGTGCGGCGGCCGGCGTCTTGGCGGCGGCGGGCGCCTGTTCCTCGCTCTCCCGGGCCTCTTGCTCGCGCAGCTTGCGCTCCGCCTCTTCCTCGGCCCGCTGGCGCGACTCTTCCTCGGTGCGCTTGCGATCTTCTTCCGCCTTGCGGCGGATTTCGGCCGCCTCGCGCTCGGCGGCAAGACGCTTCTCCTCGAGCGCGCGGAGCTTGACCTGTTCCTCGACATGCTCGCGCGCCTGACGATCTGCCTGGCGCGCGGAATCGAGCGCGCGGGCGCGGGCCGCCTTTTCCGCCTCGCTCAGGGTCGGCAGGACGTGGCGTACGCGGGCATCTTCCGTCGCTGCCGGCTCCGGCGGTGCCTCGACGACGGGCTTCACCTCGACCGGAGGCTCCACAACGGGGATCTCGGGTTCCGGCTCCGGCGGTGGCGCCTGAGTCTGGGCGCGCTGAGCGGCCCGATTTCGACGCACCTCGACCTGGACCGTCTTCGAGCGACCATGACTGAAGCTCTGTCGGACCTGCGAGGTATCGCCGGTTGAGCGGAGTTCCAATTTCTTGGGCTCCCTCGCCAAACTCAGCGTCTTCTTTTCACCACTATCGCTCACGTGCCACCTTCCATCGACGACGCGTTACCTTCGTGCCCCGGCGCACGAAACGCACCGGAACCCGCGTCGTATTCACGAAACCCCGCCAAACGCGCCGCCTCGGCGCGGAACCGATCGGCAAGGCCCCCACGGCAAAGGGCAGCATGTACCACATTTTGCCGGCCCAATGCCAAACTCAATTCAGACGAATCGAACAGCGCCACGATCGGCACCCCTTCGCCGCCCCTCGCCAGCTTCTCGCGTCCGGCGGGCGAACCGTCGCTCGCCTGGACGAGAACCGTCGCCCGGCCCGCCTCGACCCACGCGCGGGCCTTCTCGTAACCGCTCACCAACTCGCCGGCGCGACGCGCCAAACCGAGGTATTCCAGCGCCCGCCGGGCCAGCAATCCCGCGACCCGCTCGACCAGGTCGGGCGCGACGGCGACCCGGGCCCGCGCGGCGTGCGAGAAGCGCCCGGCGGAAACCGCCCGCTCCAGGCACGCGCGGTCCGCCCGCACCCACAGGCCCCGGCCCGGCAACCGCCCGGCCAGGTCCGGCACGATTCCATCGTCGGGACCGACGACGAAACGGATCAGCCGCGCGCGCTCCAGCCGCTCTCCCGTGACGATGCAGCGTCTGAGGCCGCACGCGTCGCCGGCCGCGACCTCACGCGGGGGCGTCCGCTTCGCCGCCCGCCTGCGCGCCATCGTCGTTCTCCGCCGCCGGGGCCGCCGGCACGTCTTCGTCGTCGAACCAGTGCGCCCGCGCCGCCATGATGATCGCGTTGGCCTCGTCCTCGCTCAACTGGAAGTCCGCCAGCACACCCTCGTAGGGATCCATCAACTCGTCCGTCGCGAGGTCGCCCAGATCGTCAAGGGTCTTGATCCCGCCCGCGCCGAGCTTGACCAGCATGCCCGGCGTCAGCCCTTCGATGGCGGCGACATCGTCCTCGACGCCCATCTCGCGGCGTTCCTGGTCGTAGCCTTCGTCACGCCGGTCGAGATAGTCGTGGGCACGCTGTTGCAACGCCTCGGCCAGGTCCTCGTCGAAGCCTTCCAGGCCGCCGAGTTCGTCCAGCGTCGCGAAGGCCACGTCCTCGACCTGGGCGAAGCCCTCCGTCGCCAGCAGCTGGGCCATCATCTCGTCGATCACCAGCGTGTCCATGAACATCTGGCTGCGCTGGCGCAGCTCTTCCTGGCGCCGCTCGCTCTCGTCGGACTCGGTCAGGATGTCGATATCCCAGCCGGTCAGCTGCGAGGCCAGGCGGACGTTCTGGCCGCGCCGCCCGATCGCCAGGCTCAGCTGTTCGTCCGGCACCACGACCTCGAACTTGTGCGCGACCTCGTCCATCACGACCTTGGTCACTTCGGCGGGCGCCAGGCCGTTCACCAGGAAGGCGGCCGAGTCGTGCGACCAGGGGATGATGTCGATCTTCTCGCCCTGCAGCTCGCTCACCACCGCCTGGACACGGCTGCCCCGCATGCCGACGCAGGCGCCGACCGGATCGATCGAGCTGTCACGCGACTGCACGGCGATCTTGGCCCGGCTGCCCGGGTCGCGGGCCACCGCCTTGATCTCGATGATGCCGTCGTAGATCTCCGGCACCTCCTGGGCGAACAGCATGGCCATGAACTGGGGATGGGTGCGCGAGAGGAAGATCTGCGGTCCCCGCGTTTCCTGCCGCACGTCGTAGATGTAGGCGCGGACCCGGTCGCCGTTGTGGAAATTCTCCCGCGGCAACAGCTCGTCACGGCGCACGATCGCTTCGGCACGGCCGAGGTCGACCATGACGTTGCCGTATTCGACGCGCTTGACGATGCCGTTGACGATCTCGCCGACGCGATCCTTGTATTCCTCGTACTGGCGCGCGCGCTCGGCGTCGCGAACCTTCTGGAAGATCACCTGCTTGGCGGTCTGCGCCGCGATGCGGCCGAAGTCGATCGGCGGCAGCGCGTCCGAGAGCAAATCACCGACCTGGGCGTCGGGATTGCGCCGCTGCGCGAAGGGCAGCGAGATCTGGGTGGCGTCGTTCTCCACCTCCTCGACCACTTCCATCAGACGGGCCAAACGGATGTCGCCGCTACGGCGGTCGATCTCGGCGCGGATATCGTTCTCCATGCCGTATTTCGAGCGCGCGGCCCGCTGGATCGCCTCTTCCATCGCCTCGATGACGATTTCCGGGTCGATCACTTTCTCCCGCGCGACCGCGTCCGCGATCTGTAACAATTCCAATCGGTTCGCGCCGACCACCGCATCCGTCATTATCGTCGCTCACTTTCTTTCAGTGCGGCCCTGATCAATTCGTCGGTCAGGACCAGTTTGGCGTCCGCCACGTCGGCGAACGGCAGTTCCGCAACACTCTCGCTCTCGTCCTCGACGGCCAGACGCACGTATTCGCCCGCATTGGCGAGCAGGCGGCCGCGATACCGCTTGCGCCCGTCGATCGGTCGCGACAGTTCGACCTTGGCGACATGACCGGCGTAGCGGTCGAAGTCGGCCAGGCGGACCAGGGGCCGGTCGATGCCGGGGGAACTCACCTCGAGCTGATAGGCGTCGGGGATCGGATCCTCGACATCGAGCAGGGCCGAGATCGCCCGGCTGAGCCCGGCACAATCGTCCACGGTCATTTCCGTCGTATCCGAACGCTCCGCCATGATCTGCAGCGTCGGCCGGTTCTTGCCGCCGGTCATCCGCACGCGCACGAGATCATAGCCCATAGCCTCGATGGCGGGAGCGATCAGCGCCTCGACCCGGTCAAGGCGATCTGGCGGCGACGTTTGTTCCATGGTCCGATTACCATAAGGGTGGGCGCCGGCCCACTGTTACGCAAGCCTTCGTCCCTAAGCTTCATCGATGAGACGAGAGTCGCGCCATAATAGTCATAAGCGCCCGGTCCGCAAGGCCTATTCGCCGCCTATGCCGCGGCCCGCGCGCGCCGACGAAATCGCAGGTAAGCGGGCCGCCGGCCGGCCGCCAACGCCTTTTCTTCATAGCGCGTCTGCGGCCAATCTTCGGGGCGCCGACGCCAGTCCTCCGGTCCCCGGGCGCACCACTCGAAGGCCGCGTCCCCGGTCAGCAGGGCCAGCATCCATCGGCAATAGCCCATGTCGTCGGTCGCCAGGCGCAGCTCCGCCTCGTCCGCTAGGACGCGCGCGATCGCCGGAAGCGTCGAGGGCGCAACGATGCGCCGCTTGTGATGGCGCGCCTTGGGCCAGGGATCGGGGAAGAGGATGAACATCCGCGCCACCACCCCCTCCGGCAACGCCGCCAGCAACAACCGTGCGTCGTCGACGAAGAACCGGACATTGGCGGTCCCGGCCGCCTCCAGGTAACCGATGGCACGGCCGACACCGGCGAGATACGGCTCGGCGGCGATGAAGCCGACGTCCGGGCGATGGGCGGCCTGCCAGGCGAGATGCTCGCCGTTACCGGCGCCGATCTCCAGCCAGATGCCGGACGGGGCGTGTGCGAACAGACCAGCGGTATCGAGAGTGCCCGGCGCCACGCCGTCCAGATCGACGCGGAGTTCCGGCAGGCGGCGCTCGAACGCGGCCTGGCGGGTCGGCCGCATCGGCTTGCCGCGCCGCCGGCCGTGCAGCATGCGCCGGGGGGCGCCGGCGTCGTCCGGCCCGCTCATCGTGTGACGTCGGACGGTTAGCCGAGCAGGCCGGCCAACTCGTCGACCAGGTCCGTGCGTTCCCAGGAAAAGCCACCGTCTTCGCTCGGCGCCCGGCCGAAGTGACCGTAGGCCGCGGTCCGGCTGTAGATCGGACGCGTCAGCTGCAACTTGCGGCGGATGCCGCCCGGGCTGAGATCGACGACCTCGCCGAGCGCCTGTTCCAGCCGCGCCTCGTCACAACGCCCGGTGCCGTAGGTGTCGACATAGATCGCCAGCGGCTTGGCGACGCCGATGGCGTAGGCGAGCTGGATGGTGCACCGGTCCGCCAGATTGGCGGCGACCACGTTCTTGGCGAGATAACGCGCCGCATAGGCGGCGGAGCGGTCGACCTTGGAAGGGTCCTTGCCCGAAAAGGCGCCACCGCCATGCGGCGCGGCGCCGCCGTAGGTGTCGACGATGATCTTGCGGCCGGTCAGGCCCGCGTCGCCGTCCGGGCCGCCGATGACGAAACGGCCGGTCGGATTGACGTAAAAGTCCTCCTCCGGGCACATCCAGCCCTCGGGCAGGACGTCGAGTACGTAGGGGCGAACCATCTCGCGTACATCGTCGGAGCTGAGGTTCTCGGCATGCTGGGTCGAGACGACGACGCAGGTGGCGCCGACCGGCTTGCCGTTCTCGTAGCGGAGCGTGACCTGGCTTTTCGAATCCGGCCCGAAACCCGGCGTCTTGCCGGCATGGCGGTCCGCCGCCATGCGCTCCAGAATACGGTGTGAATAGGAGATCGGCGCCGGCATCAACTCCTCGGTTTCGCGGCAGGCGTAACCGAACATGATGCCCTGGTCGCCGGCGCCGAGGTCTTTGTTGCCGCTTTCATCGACGCCCTGGCTGATATCGACCGACTGGGGATGGAGATGAACCTGCACCTCCGCCGTCTCCCAGTGAAAGCCGTCCTGCTCGTAGCCGATATCCTTGATGCACTGGCGCGCCCGCGCCTCCATGCCGGCGACGTCGTTCGCCACCTCGGCCGGACCGCGCACTTCGCCGGCCAGAACCACCAGATTGGTCGAGCACAGCGTCTCGCAGGCGACCCGCGCGCCTTCCGGGTCCGCGGCCAGGAACATGTCGACGATCCGATCGGAAATCTGGTCGCAGACCTTGTCGGGATGGCCCTCGGATACCGACTCGCTCGTGAAAAGATAGCTGCCTCGCGCCACGCCGAACTCCTTTCGCGGAAGAGTAACCCTTGCCGGTGGAAGCACCGGATCAGTCCGATGTCACGCTCGTGCGTGGCGTTTGGACCGCGCCTCTTTAAGCGGTTCGCTCCGGCGCGGTCAAGCGGGATTCGTATCAGACCCAGGGGAATCGCATTTGGAATTGCCTTGACGTGCGTGTTTGATCTTGAGGTATTGGCGCGAATCGATTCTACCCGGTCTTTTCACGGGTGGAGGTTGCGATGGAAGGCTTTCTGGAGTGCTTTGAGGGTCTCGAGGATCCGCGGACTGGCAATGCCGGGCGTCACGATCTGCTGGAGATCTTGACGATCGCCCTGTGCACGGTCCTCTCGGGCGGTCAGACGGCGGTCGACATGGCGATCTTCGCGCGTGAAAAGGAGGCGTTCCTGCGGGAATTTCTCGTACTCGAACATGGCGTGCCGAGCCACGACACCTTCAGCCGGGTGTTCCGGTTGCTGGATCCGGAGGCGTTCGGCGCCTGCTTCCAGCGCTTCATGGCGCGCTTTTCCGAGACCTGCCAAGGGGTCATTGCGATCGACGGCAAGGTGGTGCGGCGATCCTACGACAAGGCGAGCGGCACGTCGGCGCTGCATATGGTCTCGGCCTGGGGCTGTGATCAGCGGCTGGTGTTGGGGCAAGTCGCCACCGACGCCAAGTCCAACGAGATCACCGCCGTGCCGAAGCTGTTGAAACTATTGAGCCTCGAGGGGACGATCGTGACCGTGGACGCCCTCAATTGCCAGCGCGCCATCGCCAGCCAGATTATCGAGCAGGGGGGTGACTACGCCCTGGCGTTGAAGGGCAATCAAGGCACGCTGCATGACGACGTGAGAACCTTCCTCGACGATCCGAAAGCCGAAGCGACCACCACCGACACCACGGTCGATGGCGATCATGGCCGCATCGAGACCCGTGCCGCTCTCGTCTCCAGCCACGTCGAGTGGCTGCAAGAGCGCCATCATTGGCCGGGCCTGAAGGCGGTCGCCAAAGTCACCCGGACCCGCGAGTGCGCGGAGAAGACGTCGAGCGAAACCGCCTACTACCTGCTCAGCCAGCCGCTCGACGCCGAGCGCTTCAATCCCGTTGCCCGGGCGCACTGGGGGGTCGAAAACCGCCTGCACTGGTGCCTCGATGTCCAAATGAACGAAGACCAAGACAGAACCCGCAAGGACAATGGACCGCACAATCTCGCCGTCCTGCGCCACATGGCGCTCAATGTCATGCGAAAGGATCCACGAAAAGACTCGCTGCGCGCCAAGTTCAAAATCGCCGCTTGGAACAACGACTATCTCCTGTCACTCCTCGGCAAATTCTGAAATGCGATTGCCCTGGTATCAGACCCGGTTCGGGTATCGTTCACCGGCGATCGCCTTCACCAGCTCGAACATCCGCTTGCGGATTTCCGGATCCTCGATCTGGTAATAGGCCCGCACCAGTTCCAGCGTTTCCCGCCGCGACAGCTTCTCCTGGTCGTATTCCTGTTGCCCGCTTTCGGAGAAGCCGGGGCCGGAGACCGCCACCGGCATGTCGTCGAAGAAGAAGGAAACGGGCACATCGAGAATGCGGCTCAATTGATACAACCGGCTGGAGCCGATCCTGTTCGCGCCGCGCTCGTACTTCTGCACTTGCTGGAATGTCAGGCTCAAGGCCGCGCCCAGCTTCTCCTGGCTCATGCCCAAAAGCGTTCGACGCAGCCGGACACGCCCGCCGACATGCACATCGACGGGGTCGGGATGCTCGGAAGTACGTCTTTTCATGGGGCACCTGCCGGTTTGCGCCCGCAAGCACTGGGCGCCACAAGACCTACATACTGTAGTATGCCATCAAGTAGCGCAAGAGGCTTGTCAACTCACCCGGATGGGTGCTCGGCAGGTGGACCACGTCGGAATAGCGCAGAGAAAAACCCAATGAAAACAACTGGAAACCAGGTCCAATCCGCGAATCGCGAATATAGCGTCGCGTCGGCGAGCGGCGGGGGCAGCATGGCATCGAGCACCCCCGCCTCGCCCAACGGCAGGGCGGCCGCGACACGACCGCGGGCATCGACCACGGCGGATATCCCGGTGTTCGCCGCCCGGATCAGCGGCAGCCCTTGTTCGATCGCGCGAAACCTCGCGATTTCAAAGTGTTGGCGGGGACCGATGGAATCGCCGAACCAGGCGTCGTTGGTCACGTTCAACAGCCATTGGGGGCGTTCTGCCGGCGTTTCGGTGGCGAAGATCGCCTCGTAGCAGATCAGCGGCCAAAGCGCCGGCAGGCCCGGGTGGACGAGGGTGCGCGGCCCGGGGCCCGGCGAATAGTCCACCGCGCCCGCGGCGAACTTGTCGAGGCCGAGATGGCCGAGCAGGTCACGAAACGGCAGGAATTCTCCGAACGGCACGAGATGATGCTTGTCGTAGCCGAAAGCGACCCGACCATCCGGCTGTACCGCCAGCAGGCTGTTCCGCAAGCGGAGCGGGCCGGTCGGGACGCGGCGCGGGCTGCCGATAAGCGCCAATCCGTCCGCCGGCAGCAGGGCGCCGATGCGCCGGCGCGCCGCCTCGCTTTCGTCGAGGAAGAAAGGCGTCGCCGTCTCGGGCCAGATCAGCACCGTCCCCGCCGCCGCCGGTGTCTTGGCGCTGAGCGCCAAGTGCCGTTCGAAATTCGCCTGGCGAAGCTCGCGCCGCCATTTCAGCGCCTGTGCGATATTGGGCTGCACGATTCGCAACGGGACCGAGGCGCCGTCCGCCGGCAGCGGGCGGGCGAGACGCCATTCACCGAAGCCCCAAAGCAGGCCGAGCGCGACGAAAGCGACAAGGCTGCCCCAACGCCCGCCCGGATGACGCCAGCGCGCCGGCAAGCTGGCCGCCAACAGAAGCACCGCGGACAGACCGAAAACGCCGGCGATCGACGCGCCCTGCATCAGAGGGTCCGAGAACGCCGCCGCATGGCCGATCAGGCTCCAGGGAAAGCCGGTGAATAGCCAGCCGCGAACCCATTCCAGCACGACCCAGGCCAACGCCAGGACGACCGGGCGACGCCAGTCTCCGCCCGGCGCCCGCCGCGCGGCGACGGCGGCCAGGGCCGGAAAGAGGGCCATTCCCGCGGCGAGCCCAAAGACCGCCGGCGCCATCACCAGGGCGTGGCGGCTCGCGTCGACGAGAAAGGCGTTGGCGACCCAATGCAGTCCCACCAGGAAGTAGCCGAGGCCGAACATCCAGCCGATCAGCCCCGCACCCACCAAGCGACGGCGTCCATCGATCAACCAGACGAGGCCGACGAACGCGGGCAGCAGCAGGGGCAGGGCATGGAACGGCGGCTGGGCCAGCGCCGCCGAGGCACCCAGGACCAGGGCTAGAGCGGCGGCACGCCAAGCCGGCTGCCCGGCGATCGCGGCCTCCGGGCGATGCGGCCCTACCGCTTGCGCCCGGCCGGCCAAGACGTCAATCGGCCGGGGCGGGCGCCGTATCGGCGACGCGGTGAATGCGCAGCTTCTTGATCCGACGTGGATCGGCCTCGATCACCTCGAACTCGAAGCCGTCGGGATGGCGCGCGCGCTCGCCGACGCGGGGCAAGCGCCCCAGCAGGGAGACCACGACACCGCCCAGGGTCTCGATGTCCTCGTCGCTCTCGTCCGGCAGCAGGTCGACGCCGAAGCGGTCCTCGAAGGTCTCGACCTCGACGCGGGCGTCGGCCTCAAAGCAGATCTCGGACAGCGTGGTGATGGTGTATTCGGCCTCGTCGTCGTGCTCGTCCTCGATCTCACCGACGATTTCCTCGACCACGTCCTCGATCGTAATCAGGCCGTCGACGCCGCCATACTCGTCGACCACAAGGGCCATGTGGATCCGGGTCGCTCGCATGCGTTCCAGCAGGGCCAGCGCCGGCATTCGCGGCGGCACGACCAGCGGCTCGCGCAGAATGGCGGCCAACCGGAAGCCCTCGCCGCCGCCCCAGAAATCCATGATGTCCTTGATATGGACGAAGCCCTTCACCGCATCGAGGTTCTCGCCATAGACCGGCAGACGGGAATGGCGGCCTTCCCGGAAGGTCCGCATGACCTCGTCCAGATCGTCGTCGATATCGACGGCGACGATGTCGGCCCGGGGTACCATGATGTCGTCGGCCTGCAGCTCGCCGAAGCCCAGGATATTGGTCAGCATCGCCCGCTGTTCCGGGTCGAGCGTGTCGCCCTCGTCGGCGTGCTCGTCGATGACGTCCTCGATGCTCTCTTTGAGGTCGCCTTCCCCGCCGCCGGAGATCCCGCGCAGCAGGTTCTTCAGTCGCTCGCCCAGCGTCGCGGTGGAAGTGTCGGAATCGGCCCCGTGTAAACGGGGCGATCTACTTTGTGAGGAGTCGTCGTTCATCACCCTGGCTCATGCCGTTGTCGACGGACCGCCGCTCTCGGCCGCATAGGGATCCGGAATGCCGAGACGCGCCAGGATGCGGCGCTCCAGGTCTTCCATTTCCACCGCCGAGCGGTCGTCCTGATGATCGTAGCCCAGAAGATGCAAAAATCCATGCACAACCAGGTGTCCTAGATGCTGGGACGCGGATTTGGCCTGCGCGTCCGCCTCGCGCAAGACCACGCCGCGGGCCAGCACGATATCGCCGAGGCTCTCTTCCTCGTCGATATCGACAGCACGCCAATCCCAAGGCGCCATCGTCGGAAAGGCGAGCACGTTGGTCGCCCGGTCCCGGCCGCGCCAGGTCTCGTTGAGCTCCCGGCTCATCGCGTCGTCGCCCAGGACGACGCATACCTCGCGGCCACGAAGCGCCGCTTCGGCCAGCAGGCCGGCGGCCTCGGCGATTGCGGCGCTTGCCATCTCCGCCGGCTCAGGCCGATCGGTCGCCCAGGCTGGACACGCGATCCGAACCTCGGTTTTCACCATTGCCGTCACTTTGCTGCCGGGGTCGCGCGGGAAGCGCGGGATATTCGATGCGATTGTGGAAGACGCCGAGGGTGAGGGTGCGGGCGAACGCCTCCTCGACCTGGGCGAGATCGCGGAAGGTCAACTCGCACTCGTCGAGCTGGCCGTCGGCGACCTTCTCCTGGATGACCTGGGAGACCCGGTCGCGGACTTCGTTCGGCGCCGGGTTGCCGAGCGCGCGGGTCGCCGCCTCGACAGAATCGGCCAGCAGGAGAATGCCGGCCTCCCGGCTCTGCGGCTTCGGGCCCGGATAGCGAAACTCCTCCTCCACCACCGCGCCCTCGTCGCCACCGGCCCGCTCCAACGCCTTGGCATAGAACCATTTCAGCAAGGTCGTGCCCTGGTGCTGGGTGATCGCCTCCAGAACCACCGGACCGAGGCGTTCGCGCTCGGCGATCTCGATCCCGTCCTGAACGTGGGAGAGGATGATCCGCGCCGAGGTCTCCGGCGCCAGCCGGTCGTGCTCGTTCTGCTCGCGCTGGTTTTCGGCGAAGTAGCCGGGGCGAACGATCTTGCCGATGTCGTGATAGAGCGCCATGACCCGGGCGCGCAGGCCGTTGGCCCCGACCGCGTCGGCCGCCGCCTCGCAAAGATTGCCGACCAGCACGGAAGCGTAATAGCTGCCGGGTGCGACCAGGGCGAGTCGCTTCAACAGGGGGTTGTCGTTGGAGGCGAGTTCCAGCAGCCGCATGTCCGTCGGCTCGTCGAACAGCTGCTCGATCACCGGCAGCAGGCCGAGGGCGAGAACCGCGACGACGAGGCCCGAGGCCGCCGCCGCGCCGAGTTCCGGCAGCTTGGCCGCCCCGAACGTCTCCCCCGCCAAAAGGGTGGTGATCGGCACCACCGCCATCTGCGCCAAGGCCACCATCAGGCCCGCGCGCAACAGGTCGCTGCGTCGCCGGCAGCCCCGGGCGGCGATGCCGGCGACCAGCACGCCGACCATGTAATAGGTAACGAGGCCGATATCCCCGTCCACCCGGTAGGCGACCAGAATGGTCATGCCGATGCCGACCAGGAGGCTGGTCCGCGCATCAATCAGCAGCGAGACCAGCACCGTGCCGAGCGCCAGCGGCACCAGCAGGGTCGCCGCTTCGGCGGGTATAGCCAGACCTTCGGCGATACCGCGTCCGGCGTAATACATGGCGATCGAAACGGCGCCCGAGAATAGCACGATGGTGAGCGTCATCACCGTCTGCTTGCGGTCCAGCATCTGCGCCACGCGGCCCCGGCGGAAGAACAGGCCGGCCAGCAGGATGACCCCGGTCAGCAGCAGCGCCATCGCCGCCGTTTCACCCCAGCGCTGCCGGCCGCCCGCGCTCTCGTTCAGCCAGCGCATGCGCTCCTGCACCGAAGGCGTGATCCGGTCGCCGCTGCGCACCAGCACCTCGCCCGCGCGAATGCGGACGAAGACCGGCTCGATCTCCGCCACCGCCTGCTCGCGCAGCTTGCGGGTCGCCGCCTCGTTGGATCTGAGATTCGGGCCCACCAGCAGCAACGCCGTCTCGACGATCCAGGACCGCACGATGCGCGCCGAGCCGTACTGCACGTCACCCGATCGGGCCTGGATGAGGCGGCGCAGCTGGCGCAGGTCGAAGATGCCGCCCAAATGGAACATGCGCAGCGACCGCCCGGTCGACAGCACCGAGGCCTCGATACCGCTCTGCTCCGGCAGATCGGCCCGATTGGCGACGATCATCCGGTCGAGGCCCATGTTCAGGAAGAAGTTGATCGCGATGGCGATATCGAGGGGATCTTCCAGCTTTTCCAGCAGCGGGAAGACCCCGGCCTTGATCGGCACGCCGAGGTCGGTTTCGAAGGCCGCCCGGCGTTCCACCTGCGTCCCCTCCGCCCCGTCGCGTCGGCGGACCATCTTGCCCACCGCCGCCGAAACCCGGTCGCCGAGATTGAAATAGAGCTCGGAATCATAGTCGTAGACCGGCAGGACGCGCCCGGCGGCCTCCGCGCGACGCAGCGCCGTCGCCTTGCGATCCTCCAGCAGCACGTCGCGTTCGGCGCGAACCGTGCTGGCCGCGACGCTGTCCAGCGCGGGGATCGGCAGCACGCCCGGCACCGGCGGCGCGAAGAGCGCCGTCAGCATGACGACGAAGGCGCCCAGCAACGTCAGGTCGAGCGCCGGCCGCCACCGCTTCCAGCGGCCCTGGCCAAGCGCCCGGGCGGCCCGCTCGCGCAATTCCTCGCGGGCGCGCAGCAAATCGTCGCGCGGCTGGCCCGTGCCCTCCATCACGACGAGTCCCCGAGCAGGTCGAGATCGCGTGCGCCATAGGCCTTGACGATGCGGGTCACCAGGGCATGGCGCACGACGTCGACATGGGAAAACTCGATGACCCCGACATCGTCGATGCCGCGCAGGATCTCCATCGCGTCGACCAGGCCGCTCTTCGTGCCGAGCGGCAAATCGACCTGACTGGGATCACCGGTGACGACCATATGCGCGTTCTCGCCCATTCGCGTCAGGATCATCTTCATCTGGATCGGCGTCGTATTCTGTGCCTCGTCCAGCACGATAAAGGCGTTCGCCAGCGTCCGTCCCCGCATGTAGGCCAGCGGCGCCACTTCGATGATGCCTTCCTCGCGCCGTTTTATCACGGTTTCGCCGGGCATCATATCAAACAACGCATCCAGCATCGGCCGCATATAGGGGTCGACCTTCTCTTCCAGGGTCCCGGGCAGGAAGCCGAGCCGCTCGCCGGCCTCGACCGCCGGCCGGGTCAGGATGATGCGATCCACCCGGCCCTCGCGCAGCATCGAAACGGCGACGGCGACGGCGATATACGTCTTGCCGGTACCCGCCGGGCCGAGTGCCACGACCAGCGGATGCTCACGGAGTGCGCGGACGTAATCGGCCTGCAGCGGCGAACGGGCCCAGATCGTGCGCTTCTGGGTGCGAATCGCCTCCCCCTCGCCCTTGCCGTCGCCCGCACCGCCCGAGGCGTCCGCGGCGCTCGCCATGCGCACGGCGCCGTCGACATCGCCGAGGCCCGGCGATTGGCCCCGCTGCAAGCGCCGGTACAATTCGTTCAAGGCGGCGCCGGCCGTCGCGGCGGCCCCTTCCTCGCCCTGGATCGAGACCCGGTTGCCGCGCGATACCATGGAAACGCCCAGCTTCTGTTCGATGCGCGCCAGGTTGCGGTCATGTTCGCCGTAAAGTGCGGGCAGCAGCCGGTTGTCCTGAAATTCGAGGACCAGTTGCGGCTGCCGGGCATCGGCGTTCATGAGGCCCGCCTTTCCGCCGCCAGGCTGTTCTGTCCGGCCTCGAGCACCCGGACCGGCACGAGATCGCCGATTTGGGCGCCGCCGGCCTGCAGGTGAACGGCCTGGAGATAGGGGCTGCGGCCGACCAGCTGTCCGTCGTGGCGGCCCGGCCGCTCCAGCAACACGTCGAATTCGGCACCGACCGTCGCCTGGTTGAAGGCGTGCTGCTGGGCCGCGAGCAGGGCCTGCAAACGGGCGAGCCGATCGCTCTTTTCCGCCTCGTCGACCTGGTCCGGCAGGCTCGCCGCCGGCGTCCCCGGGCGGGGGCTGTATTTGAAGGAATAGGCCTGCGCATAGCCGACCGCCTCGACCAGGGCGAGGGTCGCCTCGAAGTCCGCCGCGCTCTCGCCCGGGAAGCCGACGATGAAATCGCCGGAAAGCGCCAGATCCGGCCGCGCGGCACGGAGGCGGGCAACGGTATCGAGATAGTCGGCGACGCGGTGGCGCCGGTTCATCGCCGCCAGCACCCGGTCGGAGCCCGCCTGGACCGGCAGATGCAGATAGGGCATCAGCTTGTCGCAGTCGCGGTGCGCGTCGATCAGGGCCGCGCTCATGTCGCGGGGATGGGAAGTGGTGTACCGGATCCGCGCCAGATCTTCGATCTCGGCCAACGCCCGGCACAACGCCGCGAGATCCGCCGGCCCGCCGTCCGCGCCCTCGCCCCGGTAGGCATTGACGTTCTGGCCGAGCAGGGTGATCTCCCGCGCGCCGCGCGCAACCAGGTCTCGCGCCTCGCCGAGAATATCGGCCAGCGGGCGGGAAAACTCGGCGCCGCGGGTATAGGGCACGACGCAGAAGGTGCAGAACTTGTCGCAGCCCTCCTGCACGGTCAGGAACGCGCTCGGCCCGGCGGCCCGCGCCGAAGTGGGCAGATGGTCGAACTTCGCCTCGGCCGGAAACTCCGTGTCGAGCACGCCACGCACCGCCTCGCCGTCCCTCGCATCCGCGGCGCGGCGCGCGCGGGCCAGCATTTCCGGCAGGCGGTGGTAGGTCTGCGGGCCGAGGACGATATCGACATTGGGCGCGCGGCGGAGGATCTCCTCCCCCTCCGCCTGGGCGACACAACCGGCGACGGCCAACACCATGCGCCCGCCCTCGTCGGCCTTGCGCTCCTGCAGGCGGCGCAGGCGCCCGAGCTCGCTATAGGTCTTTTCCGCCGCCTTCTCGCGGATATGGCAGGTGTTGACGATGACCATGTCGGCCCCGTCCGGGCTGTCGGTCAAGCCATAGCCGAGCGGCGCCAGGACATCCGCCATCCGTGCGGAATCGTAGACGTTCATCTGGCAGCCGTATGTGCGGATAAAGAGGGATTTGGCCAAGGCCGTTCCGTATTCGTTGCTTTGCGTTGTCGCCCGTTGTTTCTCCAGCGCCGCCGCCATCACTCAGCACTCACAGGCGGCGACGCGCCACAGCCGCGTTCGCCACGGGCGCCGCCGTTTACACGATGGAACCCGCAGGATCAAGCTAAGCCTGCACGGCGCCGACATCAAGTCGAGAACGCCCCGGCATTCAGGTCGACGACCCGTCGCCGCCACGCCCTGAACCGCCGGATTTCAACGGGACGCCGTAAAGCTCGAGACGGTGGCCGACCAGCCGGTAGCCCATCCGCCGCGCCACCTCGACCTGCAGGCGTTCGATCTCCTCGCTCTCGAACTCGACGACGGCACCGGTGGTCGTGTCGATCAGGTGGTCGTGGTGATCGCGGGGCTCCAGCTCGTAACGGGCCCGGCCGTCGCCGAAATCATGGCGCGCGATGAGCCCGCCCTCCTCGAACAGCCGCACGGTCCGATAGACCGTCGCCAGGGAGAGTTGGGCATCGCGCTGGCTGGCGCGGCGATGCAATTCCTCGATATCGGGATGGTCCTCGGCCAGGGCCAGCACCTCGCCGATCAGCCGGCGCTTGCCGGTGAGCCGCACGCCCTTTTCGGCGCAGAGCCGCTCGAAGGTGGAAAGTTTCGCGTTCCGCGGCGGCACGATCCGTCGCTTAGCTGTCTTCGCGCCGCCGGGACGTCCCGAGGCCGATCTTCTTCGCCAGCTCGCGCCGTTGCGCGGCGTAATTCGGCGCCACCATGGGATAGTCCACCGGCAGCCCCCAACGCTCGCGATACTGCTCGGGCGTCATGTTGTAGGCGGTCTTCAGATGGCGTTTCAGCATCTTCAGCTTCTTGCCGTCCTCGAGGCAGATGATGTACTCGGGCGTGATCGACTTGCGAATCGAGACGGCGGGTTCCGGCCGGCCGGCGACGTCCGCGATCGCCTCGTTGCCGAGACTGGCGAGACTGTCGTAAACCTGCCGGATCAGGTGCGGGAGATCGCCCACCGCCACCTCGTTGCTCGCCACATGGCTGGCGACGATGTCGGTGGTCAGTTGCAAGACGTCCACAGGTCGATCTTGCTTGTCCGTCATAGTAACGGGTCCTCCCAGGACTTGGATTTTCTTTTGTTGGCACGAATATATGACGGTGGGATCGAATCATCAACGACGCCGCCAAGACGCGGGCGGCCGGTTAGTTGGGGGAGTTCGGAAAATGTCGAATGACGAGGCGGCGCATTTCCTCGATATCACCGGTTTCGTCTGCCCGATGACCTTCGTGCGCACCAAGTTGATGATCGAGAAGATCCCCTCGGGCGCCATCGCGGAGATCCGCCTGAACGCCGGCGAACCGCTGGTCAACGTGCCGCGCTCGCTCGGCGAGCACGGCCACGAAATCCTCTACCTCGAACCCGAAGGCGACGATGCCAAGGGGGTGCATATCCTGCGGGTGCGCAAGGCGTAGGTCCTCACAGGTTCCGCCGCAGCACCAGCGCATCCTCGCGAACGCCGTCGTCGCGCTCGTAATAGGCCGCCCGCCGCGCGATTTCGACGTAGCCGGCACCGTGATAGAGCGCGCGTGCCGCCGCGTTCGATACCGCGACCTCCAGAAACAGGGTCGCGGCCCCGGCCTCGCGGCATCGCGTTTCCACCGCGGTGAGCAGGGCGCGGCCCGCGCCGGTTCGCCTGGCCGCCGGCACGACGCAGATGGTCAGGATCTCCGCCTCGTCCGCCACCGCCCGATACAACGCCAGACCGCGGTCCGCCGTCGGGTGCTCCGGCTCCCCCGCCAGCAGGGCGCCGACCCCCCGCCCCTTGAGCAGGCCGGTGATGTCGCGCGCCGTCCACGACGGTGTGAAACAACGCGCGTGCAGCGCGGCGAGGCGCCGCGCCGCGGCGAGACCGACCGGATGGATCGGGCTTTCCCGCATCAGCCCGTGGCGCGGGGCACCGCATCGGGTGCCCGCAGATACAGCGGTTCGGGTGCGCCGGCGGGGACCGGCAAGGCCTCGGCCAGAGATACGAAGCGGCGGGCGTCGGGGCGTGCCTCGATGACCTCGACCCCGGCATCGAGATGGGCGGCGACCAGGGCGGCGCCGGTGCCGACGATCAGCGCCATGTCGGGCCGCCGGAGCCGGGCCGCGGCTTCCGGTGCCGCCGCCACCGGTGACGCCGAAGGGCTGCCGTCGGCGCCGAAGGCCTGGACATAGACCTGGCCGCGGCGTGCGTCGTGCGCGGCGAGCAGCGGCCGGCCGCCGCCCAAAGGCATGGCGACCGCCGTCAGCGTCGAGAGGCCGACCACCGGCCGGCCGAGGGCGACGCCGAAACCCCGTGCCGTCGCCAGCCCGATCCGCACGCCGGTGAAACTGCCGGGGCCGACGGTGACGCAGATGCGTTGCAGGTCACCGGGCGCGAGGCCGGCTTCCTCCAGAACCTCGGCACACATCGCCGCGATCCGCTCCCCATGGCCGCGGGGGCGGGTTTCATAGGCGCCGGCCAGCACCTCGCCATCCGCCAGCACCGCCGCCGAACAGGCGTCCAACGCGGTATCGAGGGCGAGGATGGGCATGGCGTGCGGGCCCGGCCGCGGGCTCAGAGCAGCTCGCAGACCTCGTCGAAGTCGGGCCGCGGATTCTTCGGCGGCATCTCGGTCGGGTCGCCGTAGCCGATATTGCAGAGGAAGTTCGAGCGGAAGCGGCCGTCGGGGAAGAACTCCGCGTCGACGCCGGCATTGTCGAAGCCGCTCATCGCGCCGATATCGAGGCCGAGGGCGCGGGCCGCGATCATCAGGTAGGCGCCTTGCAGGGTGCCATTGCGAAAGGCGGTCGAGAACACGACCTCGTCGTTGCCCTCGAACCAGGTGCGGGCGTCGAGATTGTGCGGGAAGAGCTTCGCCAGATGCTCGTAGAACCGCATGTCGTAGGCGACGATGGCGGTGACCGGCGCGGCCATCGTCTTGTCGTGGTTACCGTCGCTCAGATGCGGGGCGAGACGGGCCTTGCCCTCGGGCGTGCGGATGAAGAGAAAGCGCGCCGGCGAACAGTTGGCGCTGGTCGGACCGTGGCGCAACAACTCGTGCAGCGCCTGCACGGTCACGTCGGAGACCGGCTTGTCCTGCCAGAAATTGTGCGTCCTGGCGTTGCGAAGAATGAGATCCATGCCGTCGTCGCTGAGCATCGGGCCACGCTGCCTCCCGGGGGTTCGCCGGGCCTGGGGCCCGGTCTGCTGCTGGGTGGAGATCTATTTACGTTTCCCGCGCCCGCGCGGCAAGGCGGACATGGGCCAAGGCGCCCCTGTATAGTCGCCGGGCCGGGGGAACCAGGGCACGGCGGGAGGTGACGTGGCACGTCGAGGAAGAGAGCACGGCCGATGGCGCCACCTGGTCGGTGCGGCCACGCTGGTCGCATCGCTCACGGCGCCGTTGGCCGCCATGGCGGGCGATTCCGCCGTCGTCTTCACCTATCACCGCTTCGGCGATGGCCGCCATCCCAGCACAAACACGACGCTCGCCCAGCTCGACGCGCACCTCGGCGAAATCGAACGCGCCGGCCTCGTCGCCCTGCCGCTGGAGCGGATCGTCACGGCGCTGCGCCAGCACGACAACCTGCCGGACCGGGCGATCGCGCTTACGATCGACGACGCCTTTGCCAGCGTCTACCGCAACGCCTGGCCCCGACTGCGCAAGGCCGGCGTCCCGGCGACCCTGTTCGTCGCCACCGACGCGATCGACCAGCGCCGCCCGGACTACATGAGCTGGACCCAGATCCGCGAGATGGCGGCGGGCGGCGTGACGATCGGCGTGCAGAGCGCGTCGCACCCCCATCTCGCCCGCCTGAGCGCCGCCGAGGTCCGCGACGAGTTCGCCCGCTCCAACCGCCGGATCCGCGAGGAGCTCGGCTTCACGCCGACGTTGCTCGCCTATCCCTTCGGTGAATATGGCACGCGGGAGAAGCGCCTGGCCCGCGAGGCGGGCTACGTCGCCGCCTTCGGCCAGCACTCCGGCGTCGCGCACGGCGACGAGGACCTCTACGGCCTGCCGCGCTTCGCCATGAACGAGGCGTTCGGCTCCATCGACCGCTTTCGCCTGGCCGCCAACGCGCTGCCGCTCTACCTCGACCGCCTGCGCCCGGCGGAGACCGTGCTGGACGCGGCCGGCAATCCACCGACCGTCGGCTTTCGCCTCGATGGGTCCTCGGGCCCGCTCACGGCGTTGAATTGCTATGCCTCGAACCGCAAGGGCGCGGTGCCGCTTCGCCACCTCGGCCCACGCGAGGTCGAGGTCCCCCTGAGCGCACCGTTCCCGCCGCCGCGCGGCCGGGTCAACTGCACCATGCCGGCGGGCGAGGGCCGCTGGCGCTGGTTCGGTCTGCAGTTCGTGATTTCGCCGTAACGAGGTTCAGATTCCGACGCTCGATTTCGGTGCGAGGCGGACACGGTCGAAGGCCGCGAAGCGGTTCACCCGGATGATCGCCAGGATGGTTCGGATATAGTCCGGTCCCCGCTCGGAATAGCGGGTCATCGTCGCCACCAGATCCGCAACCGAGAGCGACGCCCCCCGGTCCCGCGCCGCGCCGCGGACCCGGCGGAACGCGCGATAGGCCGGATGGCTGTTCAAATTGCGCACATAGGCGACGACGGAAGCCCGCAGGCGATTGAAGGTGACCACTTCGTGGCGCTTGCCGCTCTCGCGACGCAACGGCACCATGCCGCGACCGCGGCGCCAGGTGCGCTGTCCGAAGACCGCCTTGCCCTGCTGCGCGAAGCGCGACGTCCCCCAACCCGATTCCTCCGCCGCCTGCGCCAGCGCCAGCGACGGCGGAACGATATCGACCCGGCGCAGCAACGCCGCGAGATCGTCGCCCTCCGTCTCGTAGGCCTCGGCCAGCAGTGCCACCCGACGACGTTCCGCCGGCGACATCGCACCGCCGCCGCGGCGACGGTCGCGCAACTCCAGCAGGAAACGACGGTCGATCGCCACCTCTTCGTTGGCACTCAAAATTAGCGGCAGCACCGTCTGAATGAACAGCCGCTTGCGCGCCTTGACGGAGCGCAGCCGTGCGAGATCGCGGGGAAAGGCATCGAGGTAGATGCGGGGCACCGGCAGCTCCCGCGCGCGAACCCGGGCGAGATCGAAACCGGAACTGCGAAAACGGGCCGCCGCCAGCCTGCTTTCCGGCACGTGCCCGTGGCGCCTGGCACCGACAACGACTTCGCCGGCGGTGATCCGGGTGATCTCGGCCGTGCCGTCGCCCGCCGCTTTCTCGCCGGCCGTGGACGGGCCGACGGCGATCGACAAACCCAGGGCGACGACCGCCCCGGCCAATGGTAGCTTCTGAAACATGGTTAACCCGACGCCAATGCCGCGAGGCGGCCCCTCCAAACCCTGTGCTCTCCGTCTTCGGCGACGGCGGCGCGCGGTGACCCGAACGCCAGCCCAACCCTTGTGTCGCCACACCTCCGAAGCCATTTCCAGGCCCGGGGGTGTCCTCCCCGCGCGCCCTATATCACCTCGTGTCCGAACGCGCATTAGAAAATTTCACCCCCGCCAGGGAGCATCGACCACACCGTGACCGCCACCGAGACTTCGCCCCCCGACGCCGTCGATGCGGCCGAGAGGCTCGACCAGGTGCATCCCAGCTGGTCGACCAATCCGGTCGCCGGCTGGCTGGTCGAGCATCGCGGCAGCCGTATGGACCTGGCGCGACTGCTGGAATCGCTCTGCCAGGCGCTGTTGGGACAAGGCGTGCCGCTCGACCGGGTCAATCTCTCCATCAGTTCGCGCCATCCCGAGGTCGCCGCCCGCACCGCCGCCTGGCGCCGCGGCGAAAGCGGCATCGCCTTCCACGATCTGAGCTATGGGATGCGCGCGGCACCGCCCTACCAGAACTCGCCCGCCAAGCTCATTCATGAAGGCATGGGCGCGATTCGCCGCCGCCTCGAAGGGCCGGATCCCCTGCTCGACTTCCCCGTGCTGCACGATCTGCTGGCGCTCGGCTGCACAGACTATGTGATCATGCCGATCCTGCACTCGACGGGTGAGATCAACTTCATCTCCTGGGCGACCAAGACGCCGGACGGCTTCACGACGCCGCAGCTCACCCTGCTCTACGACCTGCTCCCGCTGATTGCGCTTCGCGTCGAGGTCGAGACCGCGCACGAGGAAACCCGCACCCTGCTGAACACCTACCTCGGGCGCGAACCGGCGCGCCGGGTGCTTGGCGGCTCCGTCCGCCGGGCCCAGGTCGAAAGCCTCCGCGCGGCGATCTGGATCAGCGACCTGCGCGGTTTCACCCACCTCTCCGACCGCATGCCGGCACCGGCCGTCATCGCCCTGCTGGACGATTATTTCGACATCCAGGCCGACGCGGTCGAGAGTGAGGGCGGCGAAATCCTCAAATTCATGGGCGACGGCCTGCTGGCGATCTTCGCCGAGGGACCGAGCCTGGTGGAGGACAGCCAGCGTGCCATGCGGGCGGCCGGCCGCGCGCTGAAGCGGCTGGTCGGCGAGAACGCCGAGCGCACCGGCGAGGGCCAGCCGGAAATCCGCTTCGGCATCGGTCTGCACGCGGGCGAAGTGCGCTACGGCAACATCGGCGCGCGGGAACGGCTGGACTTCACCGTGATCGGGCCCGCGGTCAACGAGGCGGCCCGGGTCGAAGCCCTCTGCAAGGTGCTCGACCGCCCCCTCCTCGCCTCTTCCGCTTTCGCCGAAGCGCATGGATCCGGGGGCCTCGTCTCCCTCGGCTTCCACGGCCTGCGCGGGGTTAGAGAGCCAAAGGAGATTTTCGCCGCCGAGGCCGCCGCCCCCTGATCGCCAGATCCGCCCAGACGCCGTAATGATCGGAGAGCGGGCGCCCCCCGTCCCTGCGGTCGATCGCACCGCAGGCCCGTGTTTCCAGGCGCCCGTCGTGCCCGACATGGTCGATCGCCGGCCGCTCGGCGCCGGGCGGCGTGCCGGTCGTGGCGAAGGCGAAGCCGTCGAGTGCGTCCATCAACGGTTCGTAGACGCGCAAGGGCGCCCTGGTCCGCGGCTGTGTCTGGTTGAAGTCACCGATCAGGACCGTTGGCCAGCGTCGGCGGCGTGCCAGCAGGGGTGCGAGCGCGGCGATATAGCCGAGATGGTCCTGCCAGGCCGCCCGGTCGCGCCGCCCGGTGGCGACATGGGCATGCATCCAGGGAATGCAGAGACCGAAGACGCGGAGCGGGCCGATCTCGGTATCGGTCGTGCCGGCGACGAAGCGCCCACCCGGCAGACCGCCATGGCCGAGGGTGTCCACCGCGCGCCAGGGCCGCCGGCTCCACAGCATGATCTTGCGCCGCCCGGGCTTGGGCGCATAGCCGTAGTCGGCATCGGCCGCGATGGCGTATCCGGCGCCATCTATATAGTCGAGGTGCCCCTCGGTCACGCAGAGGATGTCCGGGGCCAGCGCATCGATCCGGCGGCGCATGACGGCACCGCGCGGGCTGGCGGCGCGGGCCCAGGCGATGTTCCAGTTGACCAGGCGGCAGCGCGCGGGTGGTTCAGGCGAGGTCGGCGATCTGCTCGGCATTCATGTCGCCCGGCACGACGGTAACCGGCACCTGCAGCGAGCCGGACATCTGTCCCGCCAGGCGCGAGACCAGCGGGCCCGGACCCGAGGCATCGGACGAGGCGCCCAGGATCAGAATGCGGATCGAGGGGTCCTCGGAAATCTGCGCCAGGATCTCATCGACCACCCGGCCCTCGCGGATGCGGAATTCCGGCATCAGGCCCGAATAGGCGTTCATCTCGTCCGCCAGGCCTTGCAGCAATTCCTCGGCCTCCTCCCGCGCTTCCTCCCGCATCAGGTTCTCGACCGCCATCCAATGCTGGAAGTCGCCCGGTTCCAGCACGCGCAGCAGCACGACGCCGCCCCCGGTCCGGTGCGCCCGCATGCAGGCGAAGCGGAGCGCCACCCGGCACTCCGGCGTGTCGTCGACGACCACCAGGAAGTTCCGGCGGGCGCGGGCTTGTGAATCCGTCATCGTTGGCAGCCTCCCGAAGGACATGCTGCCACGAGGCCGGCGGGGCTGGCAACGACGGTTATTTCAGCAGGATGTTGGTGATCTCGCGCAACTTCGTACGCGCGCGCAGCAGATAGAAGCCCAGGCTCGCCAGATGGCTCGGCAGGACCTGCGAATCCGGCTCGCCGTTGAAAATGACCAGGGGCGAGAGTTCGGCGGCATGGCGGAAGCTGTCCAGCATCTGCGACCAGGCCTCGCCCAGCTCGCGCTCGGCCAGCACCTTATCGAAGTCGCGGCCGAGTTCGCGCAGGATCAGGTAATAGGCATAGGACTGGCCTTTGACGCCATAGAAGTGATCGTCCGACAGGGTGTCGATGAAGCCACGGGAATACTCGTCGATATGCCGGTCGAGCGTGGCGGAGGAGGAGCCGAGATCGAGCGCGATACGGTCGAGGGTGGCCAGCAGATTGTCGTTGCGCCGTTCGAACTTCGCGTCGCCCGACGCCAGGCGCCGGTTGTAGGAAATCAACGAGCGCCGCGCCTTGCGATAGCGCGCTTCCGACGGCGTCGTCGGCGCCCAGGAGGTCGAAAGATCGAAAACCCAGACGTCGCCCGCGTACTGCAGCTGGCCCGAGGCTTCCTGCAAGTCGGGATCGGTCTGGCTGGAGCCGCGCGTGCGTCCGAGCTGATCGACCAGCTCGAAGGCGAAACGGCCGATGGCGCGGATGATGCCCTGCTGGTAGTTGGGCATGTTGTCGAGGGCGGCGGGGGCGAGGAACCAAGGATCGTTGGCGATCCAGCGGTTGACGTCGATCTCCCGGTGGATCAGCGCCGTCGCCAGCGCCACGGCGTGGCTGCCGCCCTCCACCCGGTCCTCGGCCCCGGGCTCGAAATCGATCTCGTCGGAAATCTCGTGCGTCAGCACCATGCCGACGGGATAGTAAAGGGCGATCAGCACGAGCAGCGCGATGCCGCCGCGCAAGGCATAGCGCTTGGTCCGCGAATCCTCGAGGCGCGGCGTCCCGCCCGAACGGTCGGGCAGCCATTTTCGAAATTGGGCGGCGATACGCTCGCGCATGATGAGGCCTCGGACGGTTGAGAGGGCGGCTGGTCGAAAGATGGGGGGGGAAATCCGGCCCCAGCAACCGAAAACCATCCGGAACTTGGCCCCCCTGTTCCGCCCGGCGTCAGCGCACGTTGAGGAAGCCGACGATTTCCTTGGCCTCGTGCAGGATCGGCTCGGCGATTTCCGAGGCCCGTTCGGCGCCGTGCTTCAAAATGGCGTCGACCTCGCCGGGCGCGGCCATCAGGCGCTGCATCTCTTCCCCGATGGGGCCGAGCCGGGCGACCGCCAGCTCGGTCAGCCGCCCCTTGAAGTCCGAGAACTGGGTTCCGCCGACCTCGCGCAACACCGCTTCGGTCGTCGCATCGTCCAGCGCGGCATAGATCGTAACCAGGTTCGCCGCCTCCGGCCGGCCCTCCAACCCCTCGACCTCCGACGGCAACGCCTCCGGGTCCGTGCGGGCGCGCCGGATCTTCTTGGCGATGTCGTCCGGCCCGTCGGTCAGGTTGATGCGCGAGGCGTCGGAGGGATCCGATTTCGACATCTTGGCCGAGCCGTCGCGCAGGCTCATGACCCGGGTCCCCTCCCCCTGGATCAGCGGTTCGATGATCGGAAAAAACTCGACGCCGTAGTCGTGGTTGAACTTCTGCGCGATGTCGCGCGCGAGTTCCAGGTGCTGCTTCTGGTCCTCGCCGACCGGCACATGGGTCGCCTTGTAGGCCAGAATGTCCGCCGCCATCAGGTTGGGATAGACATAGAGGCCGGCGCTGGCGTTCTCGCGCTGCTTGCCCGCCTTCTCCTTGAACTGGGTCATGCGGTTGAGCCAGCCGAGCCGGGCGACGCAATTGAAGATCCAGGCCAGTTCTGCATGCGCCGGAACCTGGCTCTGGTTGAAGATGATCTGCGCCTGCGGATCGATGCCAGCGGCGATGAAGGCCGCCGCGACTTCCCGCGTGCTGTTGCGCAGTTCCGCCGGCTCCTGCCAGACGGTGATGGCATGCAGATCGACGACGCAGAAAACGCATTCGCTCTCAGCCTGCAGGCGAACGAAGTTACGGATCGCGCCCAGATAATTGCCGAGATGCAGGTTTCCGGTCGGCTGAACGCCGGAGAAGATACGGTCCATGAGGCTCGCCCGTTTCGCTGGTGGCTGGCCGGGCGGGTTATGACGCGGCGCCACCCCGTCGGTCAACCGTCGCGGCCCCGCGCCAGGGCCGCAAGCTCGCGCGGGCGGAAAGCACCGAAGACCAGTGCGGCGAGGCCGTAGACGAGGACGCCGGCCACGACCAGCCCGGCGAGCGCCGCGCTCCGCTCGACCCCCGCAACGGCCAGCTGCGCGGCGAGCAGCGTTTGCAGCCCCCAAAGTGCCAGCACCATCACCGCGGTGGCGGCGATAATCGCGGCGAGGCGGCGGCGAAGCCGCGCGTCGGGCGCCAGCTGACCGCGCCGGTGAAGCACGGCGGCCAGCAGGCCGACATTGACCCAGGCGGCGATCGCCGTCGCCAGGGCCAGGCCCACATGCTGCAGATAGCGCATTAAAATCAGGTTGAGGACGAGGTTCACCACAAGTGCCAGAACGGCGATCTTCACCGGCGTGCGCGTGTCCCTGCGCGCGAAGTAGGCGGGCGTCAGCACCTTGATCAGGACATAGGCCGGCAGGCCCGCGGCATAGGCGACGAGCGCCGCGCCTGTCGCCGCCGTCGTCGCCGGGGTGAAGGCGCCCCGCTCGAACAGGCCGCCGATCAGGTCGCCGGCCAGCAGGATCAGGGCGGCGGCGGCCGGAAGCGTCAGCACCGCCGCGAACTCGATACCCCGGTTCTGGCTAGCGAGCGCCGCGGCATCCTCACCCCGTGCGATCTGCCGCGCGATCAAGGGCAACAGCGCCGTGCCGACGGCGACGCCGACGACACCGATCGGCAGCTGGTTCAGCCGGTCGGCATAGAACAGGAAGGAAATCGACCCCTCCGGCAGCAGCGAGGCGAGGATGATGTCGACCACCAGGTTGATCTGCGCCACCCCGGCGCCGAGCGCGGCGGGCGCCATAAGCAGCAACAGCTCGCGCACGTCCGGCGTCAGCCGCGGGCGCGGCAGGCGCGGCAGATACCCCGCGCGAACCGCGGCGCCGACCAGCCAGAGGAACTGCACCACGCCGGCGAGCGAAACGCCGATCGCCAGGCCGTGGCCGGGTGTCGCGAAGGTTTCATCCAGGAACAGCAGCGAGGCGATCAGACACAGGTTCAACAGCACCGGCGCGGCGGCGGCGGCGGCGAAGCGGCGCAGGCTGTTCAGCACGCCCGCCAGCAGCGAAACCAGGCTGATCAGCATCAGATAGGGAAAGGTCAGCCGCGTCAGCGTCACCGCCAGGTCGAACTTTTCCGGGTCGTCCGCGAAGCCGGGCGCCAGCACCAGCATGATCCAGGGCATCGCCCCCTGCATTATGGCGGTGAACAGCAGCAGAACCACGAGCAGCAGGCCGAGCGCCGCATCGGCGAAGGCGAAGGCGAAATCACGCCCGCGCCGTTCCACCAGGCCGGCGAACACCGGCACGAAGCCCGCGTTGAAGGCCCCCTCGGCGAACAGGCGGCGGAAGAAGTTCGGCAGCTTGAAGGCGACGAAGAACGCGTCCGCGACCGGCCCCGCGCCCAGCACCGCCGCCATCAGGATATCGCGGACGAAGCCGAGCACACGGCTCGCCATGGTGTAGCCGCCGATGGTTGCGGCGAATCGTGCGAGCGCCATGGCGCCAGTGTTACCCGAACCCGCAGCCGGGCGGAAGCGGACTATTTCGCCGCGCGGGCGGAGTTGCCGCCATCGATGGTAACGACGGTGCCGGAGATATAGGAGGCCCGCTCGGAGGCCAGGAAGACGACGAGATCGGCGACCTCCCCCGGCGTGCCGGGCCGCCCGAAGGGCAGGCCCTTCATGTCGTCGCGCCAACTGTCGGGATCGCGGCCCTGGTCGGCGGCGCGCTGACGGGCGAGGCCGACCAGCCGTTCCGTTTCCGTCGCCCCGGGATTGACCGCGACGACACGGATGCCGTCGTCGGCGCTCGCGCTGCCGAGCGCGCGGCTAAAGCTCATCAAGCCGGCGTTGCCGGCCGAGCCGGCGATATAGTTGAAGTCCTGCCGCTCCCCCGCCACGCCGATGACGTTGACGATGGCGCCGCCGCCCTTCTCCTTCATCGCGGCATAGACCGCGCGGGTGAGGTTGATGTAGCCGAAGACCTTGAGGTCCCAGGCCATGCGCCAGGTCGCCTCGTCGATTTTGTCGATCGCGCCGCCGGGAATGGCGCCGGCGTTGTTGACCAGGATGTCGACCGGGCCGGCCGCCTTGGCCAACGCCTCGGCCTGGCCCTTCTGGGCGAGGTCCATCGCATGGCAGGTCACGCCGACCTGGCTGTCGACCATGATGCGCAGGCGCGCGGCCTCGAGATCGCCCGCGGTCCGCGCGACGATGTGGACCGCGCAGCCCTCCGCCGCCAGGCCTTGCGCCACGGCGAGGCCGATGCCCTTCGATGCGCCGGTGACGATCGCCGTCTTTCCTTGCAGTCCGAGTTCCATGGCCGCGCTCCCCCTGTACGTCGTCTCGGACCCTCCCAGCCCGGCGACCCGGATGCAAGGCCCCGGTGTGTATTTCCCCTTCGACACCGCACCCATGGCCTAGACTGTCCGCGCGATCGTCGACTCTGCGGAAAAGGAAAGGGCGGGTGCCATGGCGCTGATCTTTCGCGGTCTTCTGGCCGCCCTCGTCGCCGTCGCCCTGGCCGGCCTCGGCGCCCTCGCCGCTCTTCTGCTGACAGCGCTCGTCGGCGACGTTGTCGGCACCGGCCAGCAGGAGGGCGCGCTCGGCATGGCCGGCGTGATGGGCGCAATGCCGCTCGGCGGGATCGCCGGCGCCGGGTTCGGCCTATGGCTCGGCTGGCGGACGGGCGGCAAGATTTCGGCGCGACGGTCCGCCGCCATCACCCTGCCGATCCTGGCCGCGGCCGCCGGCCTCGCCCTCTGGCTGTGGCCGCTGCTGGCGCCGCCACCGCCCAGGCCCATCGATCCCTTCGAAATCCAGGGCGCGCGGCCGATGGTCGAGCTCCAGGTCCGGCTCGACCGGATCCGCGAACCGGGCGGCATCAGCGTGCTCTGGCGCCCTATCCTTCATAGCCGCGGTCATCCCCGTCTCGTCGGCTGGGCGCATGTCCCCGAGCGGGTCGTGGACAGCGTTTCGATCTTCAACCTGCGCGTCGAGCTCTCCCACCGCCACGCCGGGCGTGTCCTGGAACTGCGCTGGAACAGCGCGCCGGAGGGGGCCTACCTGTTCGACCTGCCGTTCGGCGAGGTGCCCACGGCCACGGCCGATTTCGGGCCCTGGCGCCGGGTGGACCGGGTCGCCGAGGGCGGCGCGGTGCGGCCGGCGCCGGCCGATCTCGCCGTCCATGTCCGTTGGCGGGTCACAGTCGATCCGGACCGGGTGCCGTCGAATTGAGGGCGGCGCGGCGGGAAATTCACATCGCCTCTCGCCATGGCCCCCTGGTTTGTGGGAGTTTAGGCGCGAAACACAGCAACGATGAGGAGATACCCGCCATGGTGAAAGTCGCCAATCCGCAAGCCATGAAGGACTATGTCGGCAAGGAACTGGGCGTCAGTGAGTGGATCGACGTCGACCAGGCGATGATCGACGCCTTCGCCGACGCCACCGGCGACCATCAATGGATCCATGTCGACGTGGAACGGGCGAAGACCGAGCTGCCGGGCGGCAAGACCATCGCGCACGGCTATCTAACGCTCTCCCTGCTGCCGCGCATGATGTACGAGATCTATGAGATCGTCGACAAGAGCCACGGCCTCAACTACGGCTCGAACAAGGTGCGTTTCACCAATCCGGTGCCCGCCGGCTCACGCGTGCGCGGCAAGGCGAGCTGCAAGGCCTGCGAGGACGTGAAGGGCGACGGCGTGCGCATCATCAACGAGTTCTCCGTCGAGATCGAAGGCCAGGAACGCCCGGCGCTGATCGCCGAGGTGATCAGCCTGGTCTATCCCTGAACCGCGGGAGCCACGCCATGAACGACGCCCTGGCCGTCACCGCCCGCCTGCCCCGTGCCCGGCCGGAGGATGTCGGCCTCGACGCCGCGCGCCTCGCCGAAGCGACCCGCTTCGTCGAGGCGAGCGAGACGCCCTGGCCGCGCGATCTCTCTGAGCGTCTGCGCGACGGGGAGTTCGAGCCGCCGCCCTATAACCAGCCCCTCGGCCCCCTGTTCGAACGGGGTGGGCCGGCCGGCCTGGTGCTGCGCCGGGGCCGCGTGGTGGCGGAATGGGGCGATCCCGCGCGCGCCGACCTCACCTTCTCCGCCGCCAAAAGCTATCTCGGCATCATCGCCGGCCTCGCCTGGGACGACGGCCTGATCCCGGACCTAGATGCGCCGATCGGCGAGACGGTGCACGACGGCGGCTTCGACAGTGAACAGAACCGCACCATCACCTGGCGGCAGCTGTTGCAGCAGACCAGCGAGTGGGAGGGCGAGCTGTTCGATCGACCCGACTGGATCGATCGCAATCGCGAGGTCGGCCCGGGCGCCGACAACGCCCGCAAGGGCGAGCCCCGCACCCTGACGGCGCCGGGCGGCTTCTGGGAATACAACGACGTCCGCGTCAACCGGATGAGCCTGTCGCTGCTGCGCCTGTTCGGCCGGTCCCTGCCCGACGTGCTCAAGGAACGGATCATGGATCCGATCGGCGCGTCCGACGGCTGGCACTGGTACCCCTACGACAACGCCGGCGTCGAGGTCGACGGCACGACCCTGTGGTCGGTGCCGGGCGGCACGCATTGGGGCGGCGGCCTGCGCATCTCGGCCGAAGACCAGGCCCGGCTCGGCCTGCTGATCGCGGCCGGCGGTACCTGGGGCGGGCGGCGGCTGCTGTCGGAGGCCTGGATCGAGGAGATGCTGACGCCCTGCGCCATCAAGCCGATCTACGGCTTCATGTGGTGGTTGAACACCAACGGCGCCTATCACGCAGCAGCGCCGGAGACGAGCGTCTTCGCCATGGGCGCGGGACAGAACCTGATCTGGGTGGATGCGTCGCGCGAGCTCGTCGCCGTCGCCCGCTGGATCGATTCCGGGAAGGTCGGCGACTGGATCGCCGCCCTGATGGCCGCGCTGGACGACTGAACAGACGACGAGGAGGGAGCCAAAGCCATGGACCTGACGCTGGCGGCGGAAGACCAGGCCTTTCGCGAGGACGTGAACGCCTTCATCGACGAGGCCTTGACCGACGACCTGGCCGAGGCGGGCCGCCTGACCAGCGGCATCTTCGCCGACGTCGAGATCGGCCGGCGTTGGCACAAGGCGTTGCACGCCAAGGGCTGGATCGCGCCCGCCTGGCCGAGGGCGCACGGCGGCACCGGCTGGAGCGCCATGCAACGCTTCATCTTCGAGCGGGAATGCGCCGCGCGCGGGGCGCCACGCCTCTTCGCCATGGGGCTGCGCATGGTCGGCCCCGTCATCATGAAGTTCGGCCGGGACGACCAGAAGGACTTCTACCTGCCGAAGATCCTCTCGGGCGAGGACACCTGGTGCCAGGGCTATTCCGAGCCCGGCTCCGGCTCCGACCTGGCGGCGCTGCAGACCCGGGCCGTCCAGGACGGCGACGACTATGTCGTCAACGGCACCAAGATCTGGACCTCCGGCGCGCAATACGCCAACCGGATGTTCTGCCTGGTCCGCACCTCGAGCGAGGGCAAACGCCAGGAAGGTATCAGCTTCATCCTGATCGACATGGACACCCCCGGCATCACCATCGAGCCGATCATCACGCTCGCCGGCGACCATGAGGTGAACCAAGTCTTCTTCGACGATGTCCGCGTGCCGGTCGCCAACCGGGTGGGCGAGGAGAACCAGGGCTGGACCGTCGCCAAATACCTGCTGGAATTCGAACGCGGCGGCACCGCCTACGGCCCGGGCCTGGGCGCGGCCTGCGCCAAGCTTCGCACGCTGGCGGAGAACGAGCCCGCCGCCGGTGACGCCCTGATCGCGGACGCGCACTTCAAGTCCAAGCTGGACGCGGCGGAGATCGAGGTCCGCGCGCTCGACGCCACCGAACAACGGTTGATGAGCGCGATGAGCCAGGGCCAGAACCCGGGCGCCGCCTCCTCCATGCTGAAGACCCGCGGCTCGGAGGTGAACCAGACGTTGAGCGAGCTGTCCGTGGAGGCGATCGCCCACTACGGCTTCCCTTTCCAGCCGGAAGCGCGCGTACCCGGCAACAACGTCGAGCCCGTCGGCCCGGCGCATGGCGTGCCGGCGATGCCGCGCTATCTCAATGTCCGGGCCCATTCGATCTATGCCGGCTCGAACGAGATCCAGCGCAACATCATGGCCAAACTGGTGCTGGGGCTCTGAGCATGACCGACCGCAGCGCCGCGCTCGCCCAGATCGCCGCCTATTTCGACGAGGGCCGCTTCCTGGAGGAGCTGACCCGCCGGGTAGCGATCCCGTCCACAGCGCAAGTGCCGGAGCATCGCGACGATCTCTATCGCTATTTGGGCGACGAGATCGCGCCGCTGCTGGAAGAGATGGGCTATGCCTGCGAGGTGATGGAAAACCCGGTGCCGGCGGGCGGCCCCTTCCTGGTCGCCGAACGGCGCGAGGGCGAGGATCTGCCGACCGTGCTGACCTATGGCCACGGCGACGTCGTCCGCGGTCTGGAGGGGGAATGGCGCGACGGCCTCGACCCCTGGCGCCTGACCCGGGAGGGCGACCGGCTCTACGGCCGGGGCACCGCCGACAACAAGGGCCAGCACACGATCAATATCGCGGCGCTGCGCGCGGTGCTGGAAACCCGCGGCCGGCTCGGCTTCAACTCGCGCATCCTGCTCGAATGCTCGGAGGAGCTCGGCTCACCCGGCCTGAACGAATTCGCCGAAGCCAACCGCGAGCGACTCACCGCCGACGTGCTGATCGGCTCCGACGGGCCCCGCCTCAAGCCGGAGGCACCGACCCTCTTCATGGGCACCCGCGGCGCGATGAACTTCGAACTGATCGTCGACCTGCGCGAGGGCGGGCACCATTCCGGCAACTGGGGCGGCCTGATCTCCAATGCCGGCACGCGCATGGCGAACGCGCTGGCGACACTGGTCGGCCCGAAGGGGGAGATCCTGCTGGACGACCTGAAGCCGCAGGCCATTCCCAACTCGGTGCGCGCGGCGCTCGCCGGTTGCGAGGTCGATGGCGGGGCCGACGGCCCGGAGATCGAGCCCGACTGGGGCGAGCCGGGCCTGACGCCGGAAGAGCGGGTGTTCGGCTGGAACGCCTTCGAGGTGCTGGCCTTCAAGGCCGGCAACCCGGACCGGGTGGTCAACGCGATTCCCGCGCGCGCGACCGCCTGGTGCCAGATCCGCTTCACCGTCGACCGCGATCCGGAAACCTTCCTGCCGGCGATCCGCCGCCATCTCGACGCGCACGGCTACCAGGACGTCGGCGTCGAACAGGGCATGCGCAAGGTCTACATGCGGGCGACGCGGCTGCTGCCGGACCATCCCTGGGTGCAATGGTGCGTACGCTCGATAGAGACGACGCTCGGCCGCGGGCCGATGGTGCTGCCGAACCTCGGCGGCTCCCTGCCGAACGACGTCTTCGCCAACACCTTGGGCGTGCCGACGATCTGGGTGCCGCACTCCTACGCCTCCTGTTCGCAGCATGCCCCGGACGAGCACATGCTGGCCTCCATCGCGCGGGAGGGCCTGGACATCATGACCGGCATCTTCTGGGACTTGGGCGCCGGCGATACGCCCGGGGCCGAGGCCGAGGCGGCGTGAGGGCCGCTATCGCCCCGTGAAGTTCGCCCAGTTCGGCGCCATCCGGCGCACCCTCGGGCATCGCGACTACGGCCTCTACAGCGCCGGCAATTCGGTCAGCCTGGTCGGCAACTGGATCCAGCGGGTCGCCGTCGGCTGGCTCGCCTGGGAACTGACCGGCTCCGGTGCCTGGCTCGGCCTGCTGGCGATGGCCGACCTCTCGCCCGCGCTGATCCTGGGCCCGCTCGGCGGTGCCGTCGCCGATCGCGGTGGCCGGCTGCGGCTGATCCAGATCGCGCAGGCGGTGTCGATGGTGACCTCCCTCGTCCTCGTCGCGCTGATCATGACCGAACTGGTGACGCCGGAACTGCTCTTCCTCCTGGTCCTGGTCTCCGGCGCCGCGCAGGGCTTCATCCAGCCCGCGCGCCTTTCCCTGATACCCCGCCTGGTGCCGCGCGAGGATATCTCCACCGCCGTCGCCATCAACGCCATCATCTTCAACCTCGCCCGCTTCATCGGCCCGGCGATCGCCGGCCTGCTGATCGTCTCCGTCGACGTCGCCGCCGCCTTCGCCGTGAACAGCGTCAGCTTCCTCGCCTTCATGCTCGTGCTCTCCCACATCCGCCTGCGCGAGGACGCCCTGCCGGGCAAGAAAGCCGCCGACGCCTCCCTGCTCGCCGATATCGGCGAGGGCCTGGCCTATACGGCGCGCCATCCGGGCATCGGACCGCTCCTCCTGCTGTCGGTCTGCATGAGCCTCGGCGTGCGGCCCTATATCGAGCTGCTGCCGGGCTTCGCGAGCGCGGTGTTCGACAAGGGCGCCGACGGTCTGGCGGCGCTCACCTCGACGATCGGCGCCGGCGCGATTGTCAGCGGCTTCTGGCTCGCCGGACGTGGCGGGCGCGAGGGGTTGGGACGCCTCACACTCATCGCCATGGGCGTCCTCATCCTTTCGGTCATCGGCTTCGCGGCGACGACGAACTACGCGGTTGCGCTCGTGCTGATGGGCGTCTCGGGCCTCGCCATGGTGGTCGGCGGCGTCGGCGCGCAGACCCTCATCCAGCTTTCGGTGCAGCCGGAGATGCGGGCCCGGGTGATGAGCCTCTATGGCCTGATCTTCCGTGGCGGGCCGGCGGCAGGCGCGCTCGCCATGGGGGCGGCCTCGGAAGTCGTCGGCCTGCGCTGGCCGCTCGCCGTCGGCGGGCTGGCGACCCTGGTGGTCTGGCTGGCGATCTGGTGGCGCAAGCGCGAGCCGATCTCCGACCTCGAAGGCCGCGGCCAGACCCGGGAATCGCCAAGCCCCCGGCCAGCGGCTAGTCTCGGCGCCCCGGAACGAGACGATTCGACGACGCACGGAGACAAGACATGAACGAGGCGCCGCCACTGGAGGACATCAAGGTCCTGGAGTTCTCCCACGCGATCATGGGGCCGTCCGCCGGCATGATCCTGGGCGACCTCGGCGCCGACGTCGTCAAGATCGAGCCGGTGCCGCGCGGTGACCGCACGCGCCACCTGAAGAATGTCGGCGTCGGTTTCTTCCCCTATTTCGGCCGCAACAAACGCTCGCTGGCGATCGACGTGCAGGCGCCGGAATGCCGCGAGGTGATGGACGCGCTGGTGAAACAGTCCGACGTGGTGCTGGAGAATTTCGCGCCGGGCTCGATGGACAAGTGGCTGCTCGGCTATGAACGGCTGCGGGAGCTCAATCCCCGGCTGATCTATTGCGCCCTCAAGGGTTTTCTCTCCGGCCCCTACGAGCACCGCCGCGCGCTCGACGAGATCGCCCAGATGATGAGCGGGCTCGCCTACATGACCGGACCCGAGGGCCGGCCGTTGCGCGCCGGCACCTCGGTGATCGACATCCTGGGCGGCCTCGGCGGCGTCGTCGGCATCCTGGCGGCGCTGCGCGAGCGCGAGAAGACCGGCCTCGGCCAGGAAGTGAAATCGGGCCTGTTCGAGGCCGCGACCTTCATCATGGGCCAGCAGATGGTGCAGACCATGCTGACCGGCGAGATCCCCCAGACCATGGCCCGCCCGGTACGCGCCTGGGGCGTCTACGACATCTTCACCTCGAGCGACGACCGCATGATCTTCATCGGCGTGGTGACGGAGACGCAGTGGCGCCGCTTCTGCGAGGTGTTCGAGCGCCCCGACCTCGCCGGCGACGCCCGTCTCGGCTCGAACGGCGAGCGGGTCGAGCAACGCGAATGGCTGATCCCGGCGCTCGCCGGTTATTTCGGCCAGTTCACGGCGGCGGAGCTGCTGGAGAAGTCGGAGCGGGCCGAACTCGCCTTTGGGCCGGTCAACCGGCCGGACCATCTGATCGATGATCCCCACCTCAACCACGAAGGCCATCTGGTCGAAGTCACTCTGCCGGACGGCAAGGTGGTGAAGGCGCCCCGCTTCTACGTCGAAATGGGCAATCGCTGGTTCAGCGCCAGGCGCAATCCGCCCGATATCAGCGAGCACGCCCGCGAGGTGCTGGGCGGCATCGGCCTGGACGAGGGCGCGATCCACGACCTCGCCGACAAAGGCCTGATCGTGCTGCCCGACGCCCCCGACGCGGCGGCGGCGGAGTAGCGATCCGATCAGTCGGCGGCGTCGTCCAGCCGCTCGATCCCGGTCTTGCCGATGAACAGCGGATTGTTGCGCCGCGTGGTGAACTTGTTGCTCTCGAACACGCCCTCGGGGATGTCGAAATAGCCGCCGGCCAGCTGTTCCGGCGTCGAGGTCGCCATTGAAATGGCATCGAAGGGGCAGACGTCCATGCACAGCTCGCAGCCGATGCAATTGTCCGTGTGCACGGCGACCGTGCCCTCGGCGGTCTGGCTCAGCGCCTCGTAGAAGCACATTTGCATGCAGACCGTGCAGGTCGGGTTCTGGCAGGGATCGTCGTCGATGACGGCGTAGTTGCGCGCCTTGTTGAACTGCTCGTCGTAATCCTTGGCGGCGGCGCCCGAGGCGATGGCGAACATCTCGTCGAGCGAGGCATAGCCATGCTCGTCCATGAACTTCTCGAGGCCCGAGATCATGCGGGGCAGCCACTTGATGCCCTTGACCATCAGTGTGAATCGGCATGCAAAACTGACCCACTTTGGTGGGTTATGAGCGGTAAGAATTGACCCACCTGGAACGCTAGCATCCGCACGGAACAGTGCGGAGGAAAGAGCAGGTGGTATTGATGGAAAGCGTATTGAAGATCCGACGTTGGATATTACGGGAGGGTCGGAGTATCCGATCTGTATCTCGTCAGACTGGTTTGTCGCGGAACACGATTAAGAAGTATCTGAAGGACGGCGATCCACCGAGCTATCAGCGGCGCGTTTCACCCGTCCGGCGTAAGCTTAGCGATGGCTTCGCCAGCCGGCTTCGGGCGCTCTTTGAGCAGGACCTGGGGCGCCCGCGCCGTGAGCGCCGGACGGCCAAGAAGCTTTATGAGCAGCTTGTGTCGGAAGGCTATAGCGGATCCTACTCGACGGTTCAGAGGTTTGTCCGCGACCTGAAGCGTTCTGGCGCCGGATCGGGGGATGCGTTCATTCCGTTGCACTTTACGGCAGGTGACGCGCTCCAGTTTGACTGGAGCACGGAATACGCTGTCCTGGGCGGTGTCGAGCAGAAGGTAAAGGTTGCCCACTTCCGCCTATGTCATAGCCGCAAGCCCTTTGTTGTTGCCTATCCCAGCGAATCTCAGGAGATGGTGCTGGACGCCTTTGCACGGGCGATGTCTTTCTATGGCGGCGTACCGCGCCGGGTGATCATCGACAACCCCAAGACGATGGTAACCTATGTTTCGCGCTCTAAGGACCGTGTGTTCCATCCGCGCTTTCTGGCGTTGATGAACCACTATGTGATGGAACCGGTTGCTTGCACACCCGCGGCGGGGTGGGAGAAGGGTCAGATTGAGAACCAGGTTGGGTTCCTGCGGGGACAGCTGTTTGCGCCCAAGCCCGCCTTTGACGATCTGGATGCGCTGAACGGCTGGTTGCGTCTGCGCTGCGAGGAATTGGCGAATCGCGCCCACCCCGAACAATCGGATCGCAAGATCTCGGACGTGTTCGCAGACGAGTGCGCCGAACTGCGTCCCCTGGGCCGGGCTTTTGACGGCTATGTTGAGAAGGCCGCTCGTGTCCGCTCTACCTGTCTGGTCCAATATGCCACCAATCGCTATAGCGTCCCCTCCCGGTTCGCCGGGGAGCTTGTCTCTCTGCGCGCCTATGCGGACCGGATCGTGGTTGTGTCAGGGCAGAATGTGATTGCCGAGCACAAGCGCCGCTTTACCCGCAACGCCAGCTATTTCGAGCCCTGGCATTACCTGCCCCTACTCGACCGCAAGCCCGGCGCGCTGAGAGATGGCGCGCCCTTTGTGGGTTGGCAATTGCCTGAGGCGATGCACCGGGTCAGGGCGCATTACATGGCCGGCAAAGGCGGGGACCGGGAGTTTGTCGATCTGCTCCTGCTGGCCCAGGATCACGGGATCGAGGTGGTCGAGATAGCCTGTGAACTGGCCGTGGAGCAGAACACGCTGCGCCTTCCGGCCATCATCAATCTGATCAACCAACTGGTGGAGCCGGTCATCGCGCCATGGGGCGAGAGCCACGCCTATCCGCAACTGACCTTGCGGCCCGAAGCGGACTGCAAGCGCTATGAGACGCTGTGCGTTGCCGGGGAGGCCGTCGCATGAAAGCTTTGATAGACCAACTGATCGCCCTGAGGCTGTATGGAATGGCGGCTTGCGCCGAAGCTTTGCTGGCCGCGCGTGTGGGGAGACAGAAAAGACTAAGAATCCGGACTACCTCGGATGAGGTCGGACTATTCCGAACAAAGTCTTTCTGGATCAGTAGGTTGGAGGTGATCGGCGGGCCTATCGAGGCCGGAATCGGTTAATCGAAAATATTTGTCAAAATGGCCGTTCAGGTGCCGTGAATTGGCTGGAAACGGGTCAAAAAGGCCTATTTTCAGCCCCCTGAATTCGCGCCAAAATCGGCCATTTCCGGGAGCGTCGATTCGCGGTTGCCAAACCGAGGAACGGCGGCCGGGACTACGTCCTTTGATCGAGCAGGCGCTGGGCCTGCGCGGCGGGATCGACGAGTCCGACGTTGTGGGCGAAGCCCGGATCGATGCCGACCGGGATCCGGTGGATCTGTCCGTTGCGCCTGTCGAGCCAATCCCGGGTCCGGTCCCAGCCGTCGGGTGGGCGATCGGAGACGGCGTGACCGTAGCGCTCGAGATCGTCTTCGCCGAGCTGCTGGACGATGCAACGGCATTTCCAGCCGTTGGGCGGATAGTGGCTGTGCCAGAAGGGGTCGTCCCAGCGCAGCACGGTGCCATGCCAGGCCATGTGTTCGGGCCGGGTGCGCCTGTCCTGAACGGCGACGTAGCGGAGATAGGGCAATCGGTCGGCGAGCCGTTCGATCTTTTCCCAGCGGCCATGGGCGTAGGCCATGCGGAGATTGGTGTCGAAGATGATGCGCAGACGATGGGGCGAGCCGAGTTGGACGATCTGGCTCTCGCCGGTCAGGGGATCGATCATGCGCTCGCGGCCCCACCAGCCCTTGCGGCGCAGAATGGGTTCGAGTTCGCCCTGGAACCAGTCGTAGGTCTTGCCCTCGGCGACCGCCGCGTCCACGGCGGCGCGGATGTCCTCGAGAATGTCGAGCTGCGCCACCTTGGCGACGGTGAAGGAGGCGGTGTGCCGTGCGGCGTCGGTGTCGAGCCAGTGGTAGCCGATATGGTAGCCCTTGGCGCGGAAGTGCTCGATCGCCTCCAGGGGCGGGACGTCGAGGATCTCGGGGTCCGCCATGATCGGTCTTCAGTTCAGGCCGCGGGGGGAGATAGGCGTGAGCTCGCCGACGGCGGTGGCGATCCATCCGCCGCCGTCGGCTTCCAGCACGGCGCCGGCGAGGCCACCATGGTCGTCGTGGAGTAGACGTTGAATGCGGCCATTGCGCCGTCCCGCTGGCCAGCGCATCCAGTGGCCGGGCTGGATATCGTCTTGTGCGTCTTCGCGTCCGGCCATGGCCTACTCTCCGCCCTCGGGTTCGCCCTGTCCGGCGATCTCGGCCGAGAAGGTCGTGCGGTGCAACGTGGTGGCCAGCTCGCTCGTGTCCATGGCGTTTTGCAACGCCTCGCCGTCGAGCCTTTGGCGGAATGTCGCGAATCCAGGGGCGTCGGTGGCGGCGTCGAGCACCGGCTGGACGATGGGCTCCATGATGCGTGTCCAGCCTTCGTCTTCGATCAGCGCGTCGACGGCCCGATCGATAGCGTCGCCCGCCCGCCTGGGTCCCGCGAGCGCCAGACGCTCCTCCTCGGCCCGCGCGGGCGGCGTCGAGGGCGCCGCCGCTTCCCATTCTCCCCCGTAGGTGCGCTCGACATAGGCTTGGGTCGGCTTGAGCTCGGACATCCGGGCGACGATGTCATCGCGGTTCGCGCGGCGCTCCAGGTCTTCCGGCGGGGCGGTGTCGCGGATCAAGCGCGGCACGGCGGCGCCTGGGTGGTTCCAGTGGGTGAGCCAGGTGGCGAGGGAGTGCTGGAGGGCGGCGGAGAGGCGTCGTGCGTCGGCGGCGACGAGGCGTTGCAGCACCTCGGCATGGACCTCGGCCGTGGCCTGCCAGGGGCCGATCTCGCTGGTGGCGCGCTGGCCGAGCACGGCGTCGGCGATCATGCCGTCCATGGCGGCGGTGAACTCCTTGTAGTCGCCGCCGGCGCGGCGCTGGGAGTCGAGGGTCTCGATCTTCTGGCCCTCCTTGGTCACGACGCCGGCGCCGCCGATGACGGCGCTTACGGTTTCGAGCGCCAAGGCGACCTCTTCGGGCGGGGCGTCGCCCCGGAGCGAGATCACGAGGGCGGGCATGCCGAACTTCTCCAGCGCGGTCGACCAGAAGCGGACACCCTGCCGCTTCAACCAGACGGGCCAGAGGCACCAGCGGGCGACACCGGGGCCGTGCGGCTGGCCGCCGTGCTGGCGGGGCTGGCGCAGGACGGTGAACTTGGCCGGCGGCAGCTCGATTCCGCGCGGCCGGTCCCGGGCGATCAGCAACGGCGTGCCGTCGGGGCGGAAGCGGAATCGGGCGGGGTCGCGCACCTTGAGATCGGCGAGGCGGGCACGGGCGCCGTCGATCTCCCAGAGGCACTCGGCGATGGCGTAGCCGTACCAGACGGCGTGTAGCAGTTCCCGGCTGACGCGGTCGATCTCGATGGCCTCGAGTTGCCCGGCGAGGTCCTCGGCGGCGATGCGGTCGCGCCGGCCCGTGCCGCCGGGTTCGACCTCGAGCGGCGCGGCGGTGCCGGCGTCGAGGCGCTGGTCGAGCACGGCGCGGGCGTGGGGGTCGGTGAGCGCCGCCGTGGCGGCGGAGATCGAGGCGGGGCCGCTTCGCCACTGACGGGGATCGGCGGCGAACGCGCCCATCTCGTCGAGCCAGGCGCCGGCCCAGGCGCCGATGCCCTCGCGGCCGGCCTCGGGCGCGGCGATCTCGGCCGTGTCGGGCGTCGCGGGGAGGTCTTTCGCCATGCTCACCACCCGTTCAGAGCCGAGAGGGGCGAGCGCACGACGCCGAGTTCGTAGTCGATCTCATGGCCACTGCCGGGCCCCAGTCCATCGGGCGCGCGGAAGGCGGCGTGCCGGCGGTCCGTGGTCCAGGCCTCGAAGGGGCCGCGGGCCTGGGCAGCAGCGGCGCAGGCGAGCGCGAGGGCCCAGAAGCGGTCGCCGTGGCCGTCGGTGTCGGCTCGCTCGGCGGTCAGCCGGGGTGCGCCCGTGGGCCCGGCTTCGGCGCGCAGGCTGTGCAGGTCGCGCCGCAGCGCCTCGTCGGCGGGGATACGAATACGGTTGTCCTCGAAGGCCTCGCGCAGCGCGGTGGCGACGTCGAGCCGTTTGGGGGTCGTCATCAGCACGCCCTCGACGGTGAGGCCGCCGTGATCCTCGGCCAGCTGCTCGACGACGGCCTCGCCCATGCCGGTCTGATCGACGGCGATGCGGAGTGGGCGGTAGCGAGCGGCGAGCGTGCGCACGATCGCGCGCTGTTCGGAGAAGGAGATATCGCGCGCCGTCTGGAGCTCGCGCAGCCACAGGACATCGCCGACCTCCTCGATGACGGCGGCGACCCAGAGATCGCGCCGCCGCGCGACATCGACGCCGATATAGGTGGTGCCGCCCGCATACAGTTCCGCTTTGCCGGCCTCCGCGTCCTCGGCATCGGTGATCGCCTTCCAGGCGAGCCAGGCACCCGATCCGGCCGAGGGCACGCAGTCGAGCTCCTGGGCGGCGCGGGCGCCGTACTCCGCGCGCAGGCCCGCTTCCCAAGCCGCCTCGGCCGCGCCCGACCAGTGCTGCCCGGTGACCATGCAGATGCGCTTGTAAAGGCCCTCGTGAAGTGCGTCGGCCAGCGTGACGGTATGCAGCGCGCCCGGCTGGCGGCGCTCGGCGATATCGCGGCAGAGCGCGGCGAAGGGGTTGGCCTCGCCGTTATGAGTGGAGATCACGCGCACCGCGCCGCCCCACATGCGGGTCGCCAGCGCGGCGGTCAGCACGGCCTCGAGATCGTCGATGAAGGCGGCCTCGTCGATGACGGCAATATCGCCGGGCCGGCCCTTGGAGCGCCAGGCCCGCGGGCTGGACGCGAGCGCGGTGATGGTCTTGCCCGCGGCGAGGCGCAGGCGGAAGGCCTGCACGGCGTGGGAATCGCCGGTGTCGATCAAGGTCTCGCCGGCGGTCTCGATCGCGATGCCCTGGCAGTGCTCGACCCACTCGGCGCAGTCGGCGACGAAGCCGCGCGCCATGTCGAGGGAATAGGACTGGTAGTACACGTCGCCGCGCCCGAGGCCGGCGTGCATTACCGCGTTATATGCCTCGGCCCAGGAGATGCCGATCCGTCTGGACTTCTGGATCGCCGCCAATCCGCTTGTCTCGGCGACCCAGCGCCGCTGGTAGGGGAGCAGGGTGCGCGCCTCTCTCATGCGCCGCCCTCCACGAACGCGCGGATCGAGGCGGCGCCCTCCTCGGAGAGGCCGAGCTTGCGGGCCTGTTGGCCGGCCGCCTGGGCGGCGCGCTTGGTGGCCTGCTCGACCAGCCGGGCGGCATAGTCTTGATCGAGGCGGGCAGCCTGCATCAGATCCTTGAGGGAGCGCCCCAGGTGGGCGAGATCGCCGGCCTTCAGGGTGCTGGCGTCGCCATCGAGCAGTGCCTGCTGGAACTCGAAGCACAGTGTGCGCGCGATCTCCAACAACGCGCGGTGACGCCGGCTCTCGTCCTCGCCCTCGAGATCCGTGGCGATGGCGTCCATCATCCGTCGCGATTCGCGCAGCCGGCCGCCCATCGCCTCGAGCTTGCGCTTGGCGGCGTGCGCGGTGGAGCGGGAGAGCTCGGCGCCGCGCTCGCGCAGCAGGGCGCGGAAGTCGTCGACGCTGATCGTGGGGTTGGCGTCGAGGAAGGCGGCGATGCTGGACTGCTCCTCGGCCGAGAAGTGGCGATCTATCAGGGCGCGGCGCGGCATGGTTCAGAGTTCGTCCGGGCGCGGGCGGCGGACCCCGGGCGCGGCGGTGCGGCCCTCGACGACATCCTGGCCCCGGGCCAGAAGTGCGGCGACAGTGAAGCCCTCGACGTCGCGGGTCTCGATCAGGCCCTGTTCGGCCAGCCAGGCGAGCTCGGTGGCGAGTTTGTCGAGGCTCGGGCGGTGGCCGAACGCGGTCAGCGCGCTAGCCAGGATGCGGTCGTTGAGATCGAAGCCTTCGGCTTGCGCCAGGAGCTGCAGAACGACGAGGCGCATATCCTCGGCCACGATGCGGGCGTAAGCGCTCATGGCACCCCCTTGTCCATCAGATGCTCATGAATCAGGTGTAGCGCCCGTTCGATGGCGGCGACCGAGGCCTTGACGGCGGCGACATCGGCGCGGGTTTCCGCCGAGATACGGTCGAGCTCCTCGATCCGATTCCGCAGTGCGCCAAAGGTCGCCGAGTTGTCCTGCTTCTCGACCGCCGCGAGGCGCACCTTCGTCTCGGCCAGCCTGGCCTCGGCCTCGCGCATGCGGCGGAACAGCAGCACGATGGCGGCGACAATCGCGGCGACAGTGGCGCGCACCAGCCAGCCGGTGATCTCCTCGGCGCTCATGTCATCCCCCAGAGTTCGGCTTCAGCCTCGCGGCGGCGGACCAGACCGGCAAGCCGCCGCCCGCCGGCGAAGACCCAGCGATGGAACTGATCCGGCACGTCGTCCCACGCGCCGGCGTTGACGCGGCGCAGCAGGGTCGAGGCGCGCAGTGCGCCCGATCCGAGGTTGAAGGCGAAAGAGGTCAGCGCGCCGTGCTGGTTGGCGCCGATCGGCACGACCACCATGCGGTCGACCGCGAGGGCGAAGCGCGCGAGGTCGCGCCGCAGCAGCGCTTCCGCGCCCGCCGCGTCGAGCGGCGGGTGGTCCGGGCCGACGCGGCGTCTATCGACGCCATAGGTGGCGCCGTGGCCGATGGTCAAGACCCCGGCGGGGCAGAGATAGGGTTCCGCCGAGAAGCCCTCGAAGTGCTTGATCAGGCGGACCGCCCGCCGGCAGACCGGAGCGCGGCGCCGGCTCATCGCCTGACCGCCGCCGAGAGCTTCGCGCCGGAGCGGTAGCCGAACAGGTAGCCGAGCACGGCCTGGATCGCATCGCCGACCAGCGAGCCCCAGATCACCGTGGAGATCTCGGCCAGATGCGGCGCGCCGAAATACATCCCGTAGGCATACGTGCCGGCGATCGCGGTGAACAGCGCGATGATGACGGTACAGGCGCCGGGCCGCAGGGCGGCGTTCCAGGCGTCGACCCACTTCACGCCGACCGGCGCTTGGGACTTGTAGATCTCCGACATCTGGGTGCGGAAGGCGCGCACCTCCTCCATTTGCGCTTGGCCCTCGATCTCCTGAAGGCGAGCCTCGGTCCGGTGCGCCAGCAGTTTGAGCTGCAGCTCGGCCTGCTTGTCCATGCGGTCCATCTCGCGGCCATGCTCGCGGCTCTCGCGGAACTCCTTCAGGAGGTCGGGGATGACGCCGCCGAGCATGCCGAGGCCGGTGGAAATCAGGGAGATGAGCATCGTGTGTCCTGTCGGGCCGGGGTCGGAGGGGCAGTATCGCGCATCCCGGCAGGCGGTTGCAGCGGACCATGGTCCGCTGAAGCGCGGGCGGTTTTACGCGCCGTGCCGCCGGTAGCGTCGCGCGGTGCGCCGGGTGATGTTGAGCCGGCAGGCGATTTTGGCGCTACTCCAGCCCTGTTCGGCGAGCCACTCGACCACCGCGCGCCGCGCGAGCGGCACGGCCAGCGCCTCGCCGCCGAAACGGCCAACGATCGCGGCCGCCGCTTCGGCGCCGACGAGACCTACCAGCGCCCGGCCCGCCGCGCCCTCGATCGTTCGCGGCACGTCCCAGCCGTCGTCGCCGCCATGGTGCAGCGCGATTCCGAGCGCCGCATCGCGCCCCGCGAGCGCCGCGATCTCGGCCAGAACGCCCGGCAGCGTCGTCATCCGGCATCCTCCAGCGCCAACACCGGCTGATGAGTGGCGGGGACGTCGAACGGCAGCAGTGGCTGGGCCACGCGGGCCTCGAGCCGGCGGCGTGCGATCTCGTGGTAGCCAGGCTCGATCTCGATGCCGACGAAGCGCCGGCCGAGCGCGATGGCCGCCACGCCCGTCGTGCCCGAGCCCATGAAGGGATCGCAGATTAGATCGCCCGGCCGGGTGTAGAGCTGGACCAGCGCCATCATCAGCGCCAGCGGCTTGGCCGTCGGGTGGCCGCCCTTGGCGGTCGGATGGGTGAAGACGCCGCGTTTGCCACCGCCCTGCCAGCGCCGGTGGCCGGTGCCGCACCAAGCGGAGACGATACACTCGAAGCCGCGCGCCGCGCCCTGGCCGTTGAACCTGGGGGTCGCATCCGGCTTCACCCAGCAAAGCGTGGTATCCCACTTGCCGCTGGCCGCCTGGATGGCGTCGCGCCAGGCGCCGACGCCCTCGGCGAGGGCGAAGGCCAGGAGCCAGCCCCGCGCGGCCGCCACCATGGTCCGGGCCGCCTCGTCGCGGATCGCGTCGATGCCGTCGAACTCGAACCCGCGCGGCGGCGCCTGGCCGTCGGTGCGCTGGATCCGGCCTTCCGCCGCGGCCCGGTGTATGACGGATTCGTACGGCGGGTCGGTGATCATGTGGTCGACAGGGCCGAGCGTGGGTAGGATCTCTAGGCAATCGCCCCGGTAGATGGTCGCCTCGCCAATGCGGTGCGCGCTCACGTCTGGGCCTCGCGTGTCTTGGCTTGCCGAATCCGGTCACCGAGGTGGTGGATCAGCGCGTCGGCGGCCGTGTCGAGCATCAGCAAGTATCCGCGCCGCCCCGGCGCGCGGACGAAGCGGTCGGCATAAGCGGCGAGCGCGGCCGGGTCGCCGATCCGTACCCTGCCCAGGCGGTGCAGTATGCGCCACTGCGCCTCCAGAACCCGCCCGCGCGGGTGCGCCCAGGGCCCCGAGGCGGTGGCGTAGGGCGACCAGTCGACGCGGGCCTCGCGGGCGAGCCAGGCCTCCAGGCCCTGGATCGCCTTGGCCGCGTCGGCCGGATCGTGCGCCCACCGGGCCGCGTCCAGGCCGGTCTGGCGGCGGATGAAGCTGGCGAGCGCCCTATCGGTGCGGTCCCGCACCACGCCCAGGTGCCAGCCGGAGATCCACAGCGCGCGCAGCTTGCCCGTCGTCGCCCCGCGCGGCAGGGCATCGCGGGCCTGGCCGCGCCGCCCCGTGCCGCCGTTCAGATGGTCGAGCAGGGCGCGGATCTCGTCCGGCGTCATCTGCGTGAGCGAGGCTTTCCCGGTGACGCGGCGCTGCAGGTCGCGCCGGGCGTCGGTGTCGAGGCCGTGCTCACGGCAGGCCGCGTGCACGGCGCGCTTCAGGGCGGCGCTCATATCTCAGCCTCCAGATCCGCCTGGAACTCCGTCAGCAGATCCAGCGCGGCACCGGCGATACTGGCCGGATGGCCCGCCGGCTCCCGCCCGAGCGAACGGGCGAGCGCGGCAAGCGGCACGCCGTGCTGGAGTGCGACCGAAACGATCACCGCCAGGTCGTCGACCAGCGCGTCGATCGCCGAGCCGGCCTTGGCTCCGCCGCTCGGGCGCAGGAACACCTCGCGCACCACCGCTCGGCCCTCCGCGTCCAGCACCCAGCCGGCGCTGGCGTGCGCCGCTATCCCGCCAGCGCTGATGCGGCTCGAAAGAAGCGGCCGCCGCGGTGGCGGGCTCTCTCGAGTGGCCCCGCTCATCGGTCCACCCCGCCGTCGGCCATCAGCGCGTCGACCAGCTTGTCGAGGTCGTCGCCGGCGGCGCGGACCACGATTTCGTCGTTGACCTCGACGATTTTGACGCCGATCGCCGCCAGATCACGGGCGGTGAGCTTGCGAAGCGCCGCGCGGTCCAGCGTTTCCTTCACGCGTGTCAATCAGCATTTAATTCTGACCCCCTATCGGCGTGCAAAATTGACCCCCCCCTTGCTTCGACGGAGGTTGTCCCGGTAGTCCACGGGAGGGCCCCGCGCGGCTTCGTGTAGCGCTTTGCGTTACGCGGAGCGAAGCCGCGTGGGAGGGGCCTGTGGGCCCACCGGGACAACCGGGCCGGCGGCGGAACGTGGGGATCAGGTGGGGTTCTTGAAGTGGCAATGAGCTTTTGAAGTAGTGTCCAGACTGTTCTGCAAGTTTGTCATGGCTGCCGATGAGGGCCACCGGCATGCCTGGCGCGGAGATTTCGATTGCTCGGAGCGCCAGGCATGCCGAGCCGCCGTCAGGCGGCTTTCTGGATGCGTTCGCTTTTGCTCTCCTTGAGATGGATCATGTTGAGCTAGCGGTTGGCATCCAGCCAGTCCTCATGGATTTCGATCGCGAGAGCCCGGACCAGCCGGAGGCAGCTCATCCACCCCATCGGCCCGGACTTGTGCCCCAGCTACGAAACCCCTTTTGCAGAACAATCTGTACAGGACCCGTTTTGATTTGCCCGCCTTTGCGATGAAAGCCCCCAGGCTGATTGGCTCCATATAGCGGATCAGCCTGGGGCTTTGCTTACAGGGCGGCTACTTTTGTCGTCGCTGTTTGCTTTGTGCGAAGCGGTAAGACATGTTGCCTGTTTCGATGATTGCGCAGTGATGCGTTACACGATCCAGCAACGCGGTTGTCATTTTTGCATCTCCGAAGACGGAGACCCATTCCCCGAACTCCAGATTGGTGGTGATGATGACGCTGGTCTTCTCATAGAGTTTGCTGATCAGGTGGAACAAGAGCGCACCGCCGGATTTGGGGAATGGGATATAGCCCAGTTCGTCGATGATGACGCAATCCATGGCCGTCAGTTGCCGGATGATCTTGCCGGCGTTGCCTTCGGCCTGTTCCTTGATCAGCGCATTGATCAGATCGACGGCGTTGAAGAAACGGACCTTCTTTCCCTGATTGATCAACAGCGTCCCCAGAGCAATGGCGATGTGGGTTTTGCCCGTACCGGTTCCGCCCACCAGAATGAGGTTGTGGGCCTCCTGGGTGAACTGCCCTGAGCAGAAGGGGTCGATTTGCGCTTGGGTGACGGCGGCTAGGCCGTAATCGAAAGTGGCGAAGTCCTTATGGTGGGGGAACTTCGAGGCCCGCATTTGGTGCTGGATAGAGCGCACCCGGCGCTCTACAGTCTCGGCGTCGATCAGTTGCTTTATCGCAGTGGTCAGACTTGGCGGCTTGCGCGCGGCCAGCAAAGCTTCGGCGCAAGCCGCCATTCCATACAGCCTCAGGGCGATCAGTTGGTCTATCAAAGCTTTCATGCGACGGCCTCCCCGGCAACGCACAGCGTCTCATAGCGCTTGCAGTCCGCTTCGGGCCGCAAGGTCAGTTGCGGATAGGCGTGGCTCTCGCCCCATGGCGCGATGACCGGCTCCACCAGTTGGTTGATCAGATTGATGATGGCCGGAAGGCGCAGCGTGTTCTGCTCCACGGCCAGTTCACAGGCTATCTCGACCACCTCGATCCCGTGATCCTGGGCCAGCAGGAGCAGATCGACAAACTCCCGGTCCCCGCCTTTGCCGGCCATGTAATGCGCCCTGACCCGGTGCATCGCCTCAGGCAATTGCCAACCCACAAAGGGCGCGCCATCTCTCAGCGCGCCGGGCTTGCGGTCGAGTAGGGGCAGGTAATGCCAGGGCTCGAAATAGCTGGCGTTGCGGGTAAAGCGGCGCTTGTGCTCGGCAATCACATTCTGCCCTGACACAACCACGATCCGGTCCGCATAGGCGCGCAGAGAGACAAGCTCCCCGGCGAACCGGGAGGGGACGCTATAGCGATTGGTGGCATATTGGACCAGACAGGTAGAGCGGACACGAGCGGCCTTCTCAACATAGCCGTCAAAAGCCCGGCCCAGGGGACGCAGTTCGGCGCACTCGTCTGCGAACACGTCCGAGATCTTGCGATCCGATTGTTCGGGGTGGGCGCGATTCGCCAATTCCTCGCAGCGCAGACGCAACCAGCCGTTCAGCGCATCCAGATCGTCAAAGGCGGGCTTGGGCGCAAACAGCTGTCCCCGCAGGAACCCAACCTGGTTCTCAATCTGACCCTTCTCCCACCCCGCCGCGGGTGTGCAAGCAACCGGTTCCATCACATAGTGGTTCATCAACGCCAGAAAGCGCGGATGGAACACACGGTCCTTAGAGCGCGAAACATAGGTTACCATCGTCTTGGGGTTGTCGATGATCACCCGGCGCGGTACGCCGCCATAGAAAGACATCGCCCGTGCAAAGGCGTCCAGCACCATCTCCTGAGATTCGCTGGGATAGGCAACAACAAAGGGCTTGCGGCTATGACATAGGCGGAAGTGGGCAACCTTTACCTTCTGCTCGACACCGCCCAGGACAGCGTATTCCGTGCTCCAGTCAAACTGGAGCGCGTCACCTGCCGTAAAGTGCAACGGAATGAACGCATCCCCCGATCCGGCGCCAGAACGCTTCAGGTCGCGGACAAACCTCTGAACCGTCGAGTAGGATCCGCTATAGCCTTCCGACACAAGCTGCTCATAAAGCTTCTTGGCCGTCCGGCGCTCACGGCGCGGGCGCCCCAGGTCCTGCTCAAAGAGCGCCCGAAGCCGGCTGGCGAAGCCATCGCTAAGCTTACGCCGGACGGGTGAAACGCGCCGCTGATAGCTCGGTGGATCGCCGTCCTTCAGATACTTCTTAATCGTGTTCCGCGACAAACCAGTCTGACGAGATACAGATCGGATACTCCGACCCTCCCGTAATATCCAACGTCGGATCTTCAATACGCTTTCCATCAATACCACCTGCTCTTTCCTCCGCACTGTTCCGTGCGGATGCTAGCGTTCCAGGTGGGTCAATTCTTACCGCTCATAACCCACCAAAGTGGGTCAGTTTTGCATGCCGATTCACAAATCAGGGAAAGAAGGTCCGTTTCTTCAACGCCGTCGATCTGATCAATGCGCTGATCAAGGAACAGGCCGAAGGCAACGCCGGCAAGATCATCCGGCAACTGACGGCCATGGATTGCGTCATCATCGACGAACTGGGCTATATCCCATTCCCCAAATCCGGCGGTGCGCTCTTGTTCCACCTGATCAGCAAACTCTATGAGAAGACCAGCGTCATCATCACCACCAATCTGGAGTTCGGGGAATGGGTCTCCGTCTTCGGAGATGCAAAAATGACAACCGCGTTGCTGGATCGTGTAACGCATCACTGCGCAATCATCGAAACAGGCAACATGTCTTACCGCTTCGCACAAAGCAAACAGCGACGACAAAAGTAGCCGCCCTGTAAGCAAAGCCCCAGGCTGATCCGCTATATGGAGCCAATCAGCCTGGGGGCTTTCATCGCAAAGGCGGGCAAATCAAAACGGGTCCTGTACAGATTGTTCTGCAAAAGGGGTTTCGTAGCTGGGGCACAAGTCCGGGCCGATGGGGTGGATGAGCTGCCTCCGGCTGGTCCGGGCTCTCGCGATCGAAATCCATGAGGACTGGCTGGATGCCAACCGCTAGCTCAACATGATCCATCTCAAGGAGAGCAAAAGCGAACGCATCCAGAAAGCCGCCTGACGGCGGCTCGGCATGCCTGGCGCTCCGAGCAATCGAAATCTCCGCGCCAGGCATGCCGGTGGCCCTCATCGGCAGCCATGACAAACTTGCAGAACAGTCTGGACACTACTTCAAAAGCTCATTGCCACTTCAAGAACCCCACCTGATCCCCACGTTCCGCCGCCGGCCCGGTTGTCCCGGTGGGCCCACAGGCCCCTCCCACGCGGCTTCGCTCCGCGTAACGCAAAGCGCTACACGAAGCCGCGCGGGGCCCTCCCGTGGACTACCGGGACAACCTCCGTCGAAGCAAGGGGGGGGGTCAATTTTGCACGCCGATAGGGGGTCAGAATTAAATGCTGATTGACAGGCCTCGGGGGACAATATACCTATTCTAAGTAATTTCCTTCTGTTGATTCAATAAGTTACCGACCCTCTCCCTAGTATCCCGCAATTACCGCGCCGGCCGACAATGACACCGGCACCCAGCGGCAGACCCTGTTGAAGGACGGCGCACACGCCCTTGTTCAACGACCCGCCGATGCTGTTCGAGGGCAAGGCGGTGCTGCGCCTGACGGACAACCAGCGCTTCCGCACCGGCACGGCGTTCCAGACCGAGGCGATCCCGATCCGCGATGCGGGCACGGGCGCGGCCATCGGCTTCTCGACGGTCGTCCAGTTCCGCATGTCCGAGCCGAACGGCTGGTCCGACAACGACGGCCAGGGCGCCGACGGCATCGTATTCGTCGTGGCGCGGAGCCCGAACGTGGTGGGCGGCAGCGGCCTGGGGATCGGCTACGCGGGGATCGCCAACAGCCTCGGCGTCGAGTTCGACAGCTGGAACAACGGCAGCAGCGACGGCCACAGCGGCAACCACCAGGGCTTCAACGCGAACGGCTCCAGCAGCTCCTTCGCCCGTGTCCACGTGCCGGGCCGCTTCAACGACGGCCAGGTCTGGACGGCCTGGATCGACTACGACGGGGCGAGCCAGCTGCTGGAAGTCCGCGTCGTGCCGGGCGAGACCCGGCCGGAGGACGCGACGCTGGCGACCCTCGTGGACATCCCGGCCCTGCTCGGCCAGGACGAGGGCTACTTCGGCTTCACCTCGGCGACCGGGCGGGCGATGAACGCGCACGACCTGATCACCTGGGGCATCCAGAGCGACGGCCTGCCGGGCGAGTTCACCGGCCCGGACGGCGACTTCTCCAACCTGGTACGCAACGGCGACGACACGCACACGCGCAGCTATCCGAACGGGGTCGAGCTGACCTTCGACGCCGCGGGCCTGCTGGCGCAAGCGACCAACGCCAACCAGGAGACCACGACCTACGGCTACGACGCCGAAGGCCGGATCACCTCGATCACCGACAGCGAAGGCCGGGTGACCAGCTTCGCCTACGGCGTGGACGGCCGGCTGGAGACCTCGCGCGACGCGGCGGGGCGCACGACATCCACGGCAACCTGACGACCATCGTCGACGGCTCGGGCGACAGCCAGCTGTTCAGCTACGACACCGGGCACAAGATCCTCGGCCGAGAGGACGCGGAGGGCAACGTCACCGGCTTTGGCTACGGCGACAGCGGCGGGCTGGCGGAGATGCTGCTGGCCGACGGCGGCACGATTCGGACGGAGATCGCCCGCGCGTACGGCCTACCGGGCGACGGCTTCGGCAGTGAAACTTGCGCGTGACTTACGCGGGGCCCCCGGCGCCACGATTCCCGCTCACCCTGGCCGCACGCCCGGCCGGTAGGCGTCACCACGGTGGTGACGGACCCGCGCGGCTTCCCGCTGACCCTGGAACTGGACCAGTACGGGTGTCAACGGCGGCATAAAAAGGGTACGCATCCGGTGAGCACCGCCTTGTCGGTGCTCCGGTAATTTCCGAGTCTCCCCTCTTCTGAAGTGGGCACTTCGTTCGTGTCCACGAGTTTGAAGATGGGTACGAGTTTGATGGTGGACGAAGAAGATCTCCCTGCCGGCGACAGGCGCACGGCGTCCCAGCCCCGGCGTCGCTGGCCTTTGGCGGAGAAGCGTCGGATTGTCCTGGAGAGCCTGGAGCCGGGCGCGTCGGCATCGGTGGTGGCGCGTCGGCACGATGTGAACGCGAACCAGGTGTTCGCCTGGCGCAAGCTCTACCGCGAGGGTTTGCTGGGCGGTGCCGGCGGCCTGGTTCCGGTGACCGTGGTGGCGGACGAGCGGGGTCCCTCGGCGCCGGCTCCGTCGGTCGGGTCGGGGCGAATGACGATCGAGCTCGGCTGCGGCGCGCGGGTGATGGTGGACGCGGGCGTGGACGCCTCGGCGCTTGGCCGGGTGTTCTCGGCCCTGGCGCGGCGATGATCCCGGTTCGCGGCGATGTGCGGGTGTGGCTGGCCTCGGGCGTGACGGACATGCGTCGCGGCATGAACACGCTGGCCTTGCAGGTCCAGGAGGCGTTGGGCCGGGACCCGCATGCGGGTGACCTGTTTGTCTTCCGGGGCCGTCGGGGCGATCTGTTGAAGATCCTGTGGCACGACGGGGTGGGCATGTCGCTTTATGCCAAGCGCTTGGAGCACGGCCGCTTCGTCTGGCCGGCGGCTCATGGCGGGGGCGCCGTGGCGATCTCTTCGGCGCAGCTGGCCTACATGCTGGACGGGATCGACTGGCGTCACCCGCGCTTGACCCGGCGTCCGGAGCGGGCGGGCTGAGGCGCGGCATATCGACTCGGTCGGCGCAATAGGTCTGGCGGGCGGGCGCGGGGTCTGATTCACTCCCGCCCATGACCAGCGCCGATGTCCTCGAAGAGAACGCCCGCCTGCGCGACGCCCTGGCCGAGGAACGGGCGGCACGGACGCGGGCCGAACTGGAAGTCGAACATCTGAAGCTGCAGATCGCCAAGCTGCGCCGCGAGCAGTATGGCCGTTCCTCCGAGCGTGGCGCCCACCTGCTGGAGCAGCTGGAACTGCAACTTGAGGAGCTGGAGACGGCGACGGCCGAGAGCGCGGGCCCGGGCGAGGCCGACGACGGCACGACGGTGCGCGGCTTCACCCGACGCAAGCCCAAGCGGGCGCCGCTGCCGGCCCACCTGCCGCGCGAGCGGGTCGTGCTGCCCGGCCCCGAGTTCTGCTCTTGCTGCGGTGGCGACAAGCTGGTGAAGCTCGGGGAAGACGTCACCGAGAGCCTGGAGCTGGTGCCCCGCCAGTGGAAGGTGGTGCAGACGGTGCGGGAGAAGTTCAGCTGCCGGGCCTGCGAGACGATCAGCCAGCCGCCGGCGCCGCACCACGCGATCCCGCGCGGGCGCGCCGGTCCCGGCCTGCTGGCGACGGTCCTCAACGACAAGTTCGCCATGCACCTGCCGCTCACCCGGCAGAGCCGGGCCTTCGCCGCCGAGGGTATCGAGCTCGACGTCTCGACCTTGGCGGATTGGGTCGGCGCCTGCTGCGCCACGCTTCGGCCGTTGCACGAGCGCATCCGGGCCCATGTGCTGGCCGCCGAACGGCTGCATGGCGACGAGACGCCGGTGCCGGTGCTGGCCAGGAAGAAGACGGTCAAGGGCAGGATCTGGACCTACGTCCGCGACGACCGTCCCTTCGCCGGCAGCGACCCGCCGGCGGCGCTCTACTTCTACTCCCGGGATCGGGCCGGCCGGCATCCCCGGGGTCATCTGGAGGTCTGGTCCGGCATCCTCCAGGCCGATGCCTACAGCGGCTTCAACGCCCTCTATGCGAAGGGACGCCAACCGGCGCCGCTTATCGAGGCCTCGTGCTGGGTGCGCGTTTCGGAAAGTCCCGGACACCGATTACGGAAAGTCCTGGCCAGAGATTTCAGTAAGTCGCGGCCAGTGATTCCGGAAAGTCCCGGACAGCATCACGGGGCGATCTGAGTTCAGCTTTCGGGTGCGCCGTCTCGGCGTCTACCTCTTGGCTTTTGCCGGGAGGGGACATGCCCAGACGGAAGCAGACGAGACGAACGACGGTGAGAGATGCACGAACGATCCTGCGGCTGACGCATGACCAAGGCCTCTCGGCGCGAGAGGTGGCGGAACGGCTGAAGGTCTCCAAGACGACAGTGTCGACCTATTTGCTGCGGGCCCGCGAGGTCGGCCTTACCGCCTGGCCGCTGCCGGCGGAATACGAGGACGACGCGGTCCTGCAAGAGACGCTGTTCCGCCGCATGGGCCGGCCCCCGCGCGACAGGTGCGAGCCGCACTGGCCGACGGTCGCGGCCGAGCTGAAGCGCAAGGGGGTGACGCTGACCCTGCTCTGGCAGGAATACCGCGCCTCACATCCCGATGGCTACGGCTACACCTGGTTCTGCGAAGCCTTCACGGCGTTCAAGCGGCGCACCGGCGCCACCTGGCGCAACCGCCACGAGGCCGGTGCGGTCATGCAGACCGATTATGCCGGCCAGACGGTGGACATCGTCGACCCCGAGACCGGCGAGGTGCACGACGCGCAGATCTTCGTCGCCGTGCTGGGCGCTTCCTCGCTCACCTTCGCCACCGCCAGCCTGACCCAGCGCCTGCCCGACTGGGTCGCCGGACAATGCCGGGCGCTCGCCTACTTCGGCGGCGTGCCCAAGAGCATCGTCTGCGATAACCTCAAGGCCGGCGTCGCCAAGCCGCTCTGGTTCGAGCCGACCCTCAACCCGACCTTCGCCGCGCTCGCCGAGCACTACGACACCACCGTCCTGCCGACCCGGGTCCGCAAGCCGCGCGACAAGGCCAAGGTCGAAGTCGCCGTCCAGGTCGTCGAGCGCTGGATCCTGGCAAGACTGCGCAATACGCGCTTCTTCTCCCTCGACCAGCTCAACCGGGCGATCCGCGACCTCCTCGAGGAGCTCAACGAGCGGCCCATGCGCAACCTTGGAAAGAGCCGGCGCCAGATGTTCGAGGCCATCGAGCGCGAGGCCCTGGCACCCCTGCCGACGACGCCCTTCGAATATGCCGAATGGAAGACCGCCAAGGTCCATTCCGACTATCACGTCGACGTCGAGCGCAGCTTCTACTCCGTGCCGCACGGCCTGATCGGCCGCAAGGTCCAAGTCCGGCTCACTCACCGCACGGTCGAGATCTTCCACAACCACAAGCGCGTCGCCAGCCATCTCCGCCGCTCACCGCATGGCGGCCATGCCACGATCCCGGCCCACATGCCCAAGGCGCACCAGCGCTATGCCGAGCGAACGCCACAAAGCCTGATCGACCAGGCCAGCCGCATCGGCCCCAACGCCGCCCTCCTGGTCGAGCGGATGATCCGCGATCGGCCCCATCCCGAGCAAGGCTATCGCAGCGCCATGGGCGTCTTGTCGCTCGCCCGCCGATACGAACCGGAACGCGTCGAGGCCGCCTGCGCACGCGCGCTCACCATCAACACGACCAGCTACTCATCGCTCGCCGCCATCCTCAAGTCCGGCCTCGATCGCACACGCCCCGAGCGCGAACCGCTTCTGCCGCTGCCGCCACACACCAACATCCGCGGCCCCGGCTACTACCGATAACCAGGAGAAGACACCTCATGCTGACACACCCGACCCTCGACCAGATGCAGGCCCTCGGCTTCAAGGGCATGGCAGAGGCTTACCGCGACATGGCCGAGCGAGGCCAATCATCGGAATTGAACCGCGAGGACTGGCTCGCCCTCATGCTCGACCGCGAGGCCGCCACCCGCGCCGACAAGCGCCTCGCCAACCGCCTCAGACAGGCCAGGCTACGCTTCCCCGAGGCCTGCATCGAGGACATCGACTTCGCCGCCGAACGAGGCCTCGACCGCCGCGCCGTCCTCTCTCTCGCCCAGGGCGTCTGGCTCAAGGCACACGAGAACCTCATCGTCACCGGCCAGACCGGAACCGGCAAGACATGGCTCGCCTGTGCCATCGCCCATCAGGCCGCCAGGCTCGATCATTCCGTCCTCTACGTCCGCATGCCCAGGCTCTTCGAGGACCTCGCCATGGCCCGCCTCGACGGCCGGCTGCCCCGCCTGATCGACCGCCTCGCCCGGGTCCAGCTGCTCGTCCTCGACGACTGGGGAACCCATGGCCTGACCGACCGCCAGCGCCTCGATCTCCTGGAAATCTGCGAGGAACGATACCACCGACGCTCAACCCTCATCACCGCGCAGATCCCCGTGACCGCCTGGCACGACCTGATCGGCGAGGCCACCATCGCCGACGCCATCCTCGACCGCGTCATCCACAACGCCCACCGCATCGGCTTGAAAGGCGACAGCATGCGAAAGAAGAAATCGACGACCGACTTGACCCAGCCAACCACAACGGAAAACAATCCCGACTGACGGCAACAAGGCACCCGAAGCCAAACTCCCGGAACCGGCCGGGACTTTATGAAATCGGTGGCCAGGACTTACTGAAACCGCCGTCCGGAACTACCGAAATCCGCATGCTGGGCTCACAGCCGGCGCAAGTTCTTCGAGCTGGCCGATCTCGGCAAGGCGATCCGGGCGCCGATGGCCCGCGACGCGGTGCGCCGCATCGACGAGATCTTCGCCATCGAGGCCGAGATCAACGGCGACACGGCGGAGCGCCGTCGCGGGATCCGCCGGGCCCGCGTCCGCCCACTGGTCGACGACCTCGGGAAATGGATGCGGACGGAACGCGCCAAACTGTCCTCGGGCAGCGCCGTCGCCAAGGCCATGGATTACATGCTCAAGCGCTGGCCGAGCTTCACGGCGTTCCTGGCCGACGGTCGCATCTGCCTCACCAACAATGCCGCCGAGCGCGCGCTCCGGGGCATCGCCGTCGGCCGGCGCAACTGGACCTTCGCCGGTTCCGACCGGGGCGCCGAGCGCGCCGCCGCCGTCTACACCCTGATCGAAACCGCCCGCCTCAACGACGTCGACCCTCGCGCCTGGTTCGAAGACGTGCTGCGCCGCATCAACGACCATCCGGCAAAGGCGATCGACCAACTCCTGCCCTGGAACTGGAAAGCCGCGACACCCAACAACATCGCCGCCTGATCCGTTCCCCGCAGCCGCGCTCCGTCAATCCGAGCCGACCGTGGTCTTGGCCGGATGCGTACTAAAAAGGGGCCATTTGGCGGTTTATAGAGGGCGATATTTGTTTGGGGAGCTTGTCCAGGTAGTCCACGGGAGGGGCCCGCGCGCGGGGCGACGAGCCCTTCAATCGGGCTGTCGGCGACCCGCGCGTGGGAGGGACCTGTGGGCCCACGTGGTCAAGCGTCGGGGCGTGTTCTGTCCGCCTTAGCTTTCTTCGAGCCGCGCGCATGCTTGAGGCGATAGCTCTCGCCGTTGCATTCGAGGATGTGGACATGATGGGTCAGTCGGTCGAGGAGAGCGCCTGTAAGGCGTTCCGAGCCGAAGACCTCGGTCCATTCGTCGAAGGGCAGGTTCGAGGTGACCAGGATCGAGCCCCGTTCGTATCTTTGTGAGAAGACCTCGAAGAGGAGCTCGGCGCCGGTCTTGGAGAGCGGCACGAAGCCGAGTTCGTCGATGATCAGTAGACGGTATTTTGCCAGTTGTCCTTGCAGGCGGAGCAGCCGCTTCTCATCCCGGGCTTCCATCAGCTCATGGACCAGTGCAGCGGCGGTGGTGAAGCCGACGGCGAGCCCCTTCTGGCAAGCCGCGAGGCCAAGACCGAGAGCGACGTGGGTCTTGCCGGTGCCGCTATTGCCCAGCGCGATGACGTTCTCTCGGCGATCGATGTACTCGCACCGTGCCAGCTCCAAGGCCAGTGTCTTATTGAGGGAGGGGATTGCTTTGAAGTCGAAGGCATCGAGGCTTTTGACGGTCGGGAACCTGGCCTGTCGGATCCGCCGCTCGACCATGCGGCGTTCGCGGTCGATCAGTTCCAGTTCGCTCAGCCGCAGTAGATAGCGAACGTGATCGACGCCCTCGGCGGCACACTGGCGGGCGAGCTTGTCATACTCGCGCTGGAAGGTCGGCAGCTTGAGGGACTTCAGGTGGTGGGCCAGCAAGAGCTGCGGGGTCTCGGTCATGATCCGGCGCCGCCCAGCAGGCTCATGTATGTGGCGGCGGTCGTGGTGGCGACACGCGCTCGGGGCAGATAGGGATAAATGTCCAGGTCCAGACGTGGCGGCCGGCGTTCGATCCGACACAACAGCAGATGCTTGACCGCGTCATAACCGATCGCGCCGAGCCGCAAGGCATCGCGGACGGCGCCATGAACGTCTTCCGGCTCGAACGTCTCCATGAGGCTGAGGACCTGCACGTACTCCCGCTTGCCAGCTTTACCCATGCGGGCTTCGAGCAGACGTCGGAGACTTGCGAAGGCCTCGGGCAGGTCCCAGCCTTGCAGGGGTGCCGCCTGGTCCAGAGCGCCGATCTTCTTCTCCAGCAAGGGGAGATAGTGCAGCGGATCGAAGACCAGATCCCCCCGCTCATAGGAACGGATATGGCGGGCGATGATCTCGCCGCCGCAGCCGATCACCACCTCATGCACGTAGCCACGGATCCAGACGTCCTGGTGGCCATAAGCGACGGGTACGGAGTAATCGTTGCGTCGGTAGCGTACCAGGGAGAGTGAGCTGACCCGCGTGGCCTGCTGATCGCAAGCATCGAAGAGTGCCGGCGGCAACGCCATCAGGGCTTCCTGGTCGCGACCGAACCGCTCGCCGATGCTCTCGCGGTGGCCGCGCAGGACATCCTTGCCCCGTTCATGGCAGCGTCTGGCCAGATCCCCATTGAAGGCTTCCCAGCTCTCGAAGCGAGGAACGGGGATCATGAAGTTACGCCGCGCATAGCCAACCATGCCCTCGACCTTGCCCCTTCGCCATCGGGCTCGAACCGATGGCGCCTTCGATGGCTCAGCATTCCCCTGGCCGGGGCAGCCAAAACGGTCCTCGAACAGATAATGGGATTGGAGCCCACTGAACGCCTGCGCCCGCTGCCGTGTGCCGTCCGACAGAATGCGCGCCACCAGGCGCTTGTCGTTATCGTAGAGAATCGATTGCGGCACCCCGCCGAAGAAGGCAAAACCCGCGTTGTGGCCGTCCAACCAGGCTTCCGACGTCGCCGCCGGGTAGGCCTTCACGAAGCACTGATCGCTATGGGGAAAGTCCATGACGAAGAAGTGGGCCTTCCGCCGAATGCCGGCGACGATGACCACGGCTTCGCCAAAGTCCGCCTGCGCATAACCGGGAGGGTGGGCCAACGGCACGAACATCTCCCGCAGACGACGGCGGCGCTCGCGCACGTAATCCTTGACGATGGTCTGACCGCCCTCAAAGCCATGCTCATCGCGAAGGCGCTCGTGGATCCGCTTCGCCGTGTGCCGCTGCTTGCGATGGGTTGATCGATCTTCCTCAAGAATGCGATCAATGATGCCTGTGTACGGGGCCAACTTCGGCCGCCTCGCAGGTCGAGTACGTTGGTATCCAGGCGGCACCGAATGGGCCAGGATCTTCGCCACCGTCTTCCGATCGATCCCAAATTGCCGCGCCGCCTCGCGACCGCTCAGACCGCCGCGCCGACAGGCGAGCCTGACCTTCCGATAGAGCTCCACTGGGTACATCTCCACGCCTTCCATCAATATGATGAAAGGCTATCAAATGGCGGACTTTCTATCCGCCCGCAGCCAGACAGCCTGGCCGCATCAGTGGCCCAGTATCGTGCTGCCGCTTACACGCCTTTTCGACGGTGCGCCGGGGTTCCAGGAAGAAGGGCAGGTAGCTGCCCCTGCGCAGTTTCGGGATCGGCAGCTCGACAGTGCCCGCCCGGGTTTCCCAGAGCCGTTTGCGGTAGCCGTTGCGCTGGTTTACCCGCTCGGCGTTCCGCTCGCCGTGGCCGGCACCGCACAGGCCATCGATCTCCAGCGCCATCAATCGCTCGACCGCGACGCCGATCATGTCGCGCAGGAAATCAGCGTCCGGTGCCTTTTCAATCAGCGCCCGAAGCGCGATGCTGTCGTCGGTCATCGTATCGTCTCCTTCGGCGGTTGTCGATTAAGCAACCTCAACCTAACGAAGTTCGACGCGATGGCCACCGGCTTCCGTCCTCCGGTCGCCTACGGCTCCCTACGGACGGAAGCCGGTGGCCATCGCTCTTACACCACTACCTGGGACACACTCGGGGAGGCTTGGCGCACACGAGCTTGGGAAGGGCAATTCGACGTCATGCAGCAAACGGTCGAACCGAGGATCGGCAGAGCTCGCCGAGGTCAAGGCGTAACAAAGCGCGCAGACCTGATAGGAGCGCCGATCCAAGGATCGCATGAGGGCCAGCGGTCAGACCCAATAGACCGCCCAAACAGGCCGGACAGATGACAGTACCCGACCAAACCCTGCATCAAGATCGAGAATGAGCTTGCCAAGACGGTGCCGTCCACAGATGACCCCTTTGAGGCGCCGCGAATAGCCCACCCCGGCACCGCGTACGGCTGGGTCCTTCCACTCTCCGGATGCACGTGATGATCAATTGTCGGGGCTACCGTCGCGAAATGCCCGCAGATGCGGGGCCCCGTCTCAGTTCAGGTGCGAAACCTTCATGAAGTCGTACCGGCTCGCGGTTTCGATGCGGGCCTCGACCAGCTGGTCCTCGCGCTGGAAGGTCATGGTGACCTCGATGCCGGCCGGGCCCTGGGACCAGACGCGGCGCAGCATCTCCGCCAGGCTGTGCACGCCCTCGCCGGCGACGCCCAGCACGATGTCGCCGACCCGGACATCGGCCCGCTCCGCCGGGCCACCGTTGGCGAGGCCGGCGACGATCAGATGGCCCTCGATCTCCGTCGTGAACATGCCGAGCCAGGGCCGCGGCGGCACGCTGGTTCGCCCCTGGGCGACGAGTTCCGGCAGGATCGGCGCCAGCAGGTCGATCGGCACGAACATGTTGCCGCGCATCGGCTGCTCACCCGTCACCGCGTCCTGCACGAAGAGCGAACCGACGGCACAGAGCTTGCCCTCGGCGTCGAGCAGCGCCGCGCCCCCCCAGTTCGGGTGCGGCGGCGCGGTGAAGATCGCCTCGTCCAGCAGATATTCCCAATAGCCGGCGAACTCCCGCTTGGAAACGACCTTGGCGACGAGCGACTGACCGGTGCCGCCATGCCCGCCAACCACCATCCGGTCGCCGACGGAAATCGCGGCGGAGCTGCCGATGGCGATCGGCGCGGTATCGAGGGGCTCCAGGGCGCGGACCAGGCCGAAGCCCGAATTATAGTCGTAGCCGAGCGGCTGGGCCCGGGCGACCTTGCCGTTCATGGCCGCGAGCGTGACGTGGGCCGCCTCCGAGATGAGGTAGCCGATGGTCAGCACCAGGCCCTCGTCGTCGATCAGGATGCCGTGTCCTTCACGTTCGGTACCAAGAATCGAGGCGGTATAGGCATCCTCGGGAATTTCGGAGCGCAGCGACAGCACCGCGTTCAGCGCGCCCTCGAGGTCGTAGTCGTAGTCTCGGGGCTTGGGCTGCGCCGTACGACTGATGTCCGGCATCAGGAGGCGCGCGGCGGAATGAAGACGGTAGCCGTTCGCCTGCATCACCTGTTCCATGTGCCCGTCTTCTCCCCAAGAAACATCGAGACGTGGGCGGACCGGGATCACCAGCCCACCCAGGCCACTAAGCTATCCTCCCCCGCGCGCGGGGGCAATCGCGCACCACGGCAGCGGCCCGATCGCGCGATGAAACGCCATCTTTCGGGGCCTGCCGGCGCCACCCATCTTCGCCGCCGACACGCCGGCGCGGCCTTACCCGGCCCGGCGAATCATGTGGCAACCGATCGTCACCCCGACGGCGGCGCCCTTACGTATCGCAACCGCCTGCCGGTTCGAAAGCCTGCAGACCGAGGGACCGCGCCCGCCAGCCGGCGATTGAAAGGCCCGTCGGCTTCGACTATGGTTCCCCTCGTTGTCGGCACCCGTAGCTCAGCTGGATAGAGCGCTGCCCTCCGAAGGCAGAGGTCACAGGTTCGAATCCTGTCGGGTGCGCCATATTTCCCAAGAAATTCACTGGTTTTCAGGAAATTAGAAATTCCCAATAATTGCGTCTCGGCTCTGTAAGTGCAATGTAAGTGCAGGATGGCACAGGTCGCCAGATGTGAAGCTCTCGTCGAGCGCTGGCGTGACCGCATCCGTGCGGCCGTCCACCCGGCCCGCATCGTCATGGCTGATCGACAGGTCGTGCAGGACGCTTCCGCCCTGCGTCAGCTCCGTCCGGTCCAGGCGACCGTCCAGCCCGAACGTCCGGGTCGAGGCCAGCTGAACGCCGTCCAGCGTCAGCGTCGACGAGGTCTCGGGGCCGAATGGATCGTACTGAATGGCTGACGCCACCGCCGCCGCCGTGCCGCCCGGCGTTGCCGTGAAGTCCACGGTCGTGATCCGCCCCAGCGTATCGCGGACATAATCGACCGCCTCCCCCGTCGGCCAGACGATCCGTACCAGGTTGTCCGCCAGGTCCCAGGCGTAGCTCGTCACATAGGGCGTGCCGACAGTGCCGATGTCCCGGCTCTCCGAGACCACGTTGCCCCGGTCGTCGTAGCTGTACGTCGTGACCCCCGCCGGCTCCGTGATACTGGCCAGGCGGCCGATGCCGTTCGCACCCGTGTCCCAGGCATAGCTCACCACATGGCTCGATCCCGTCGGCGGCGGGGGATCGCCCGGATCGCCCGACGCACCGCCGTCGCAGATCAGGCTCAACCCCAGCAGCGGTACCACCGTGCAGCTCGCCGTTCCCGAACCACCGCCGCCGCCACCACCACCGCCGCCAGAGCCGCCGTCATCCGTCGTCACCGCCGTCTCGATCCGGCCCCGCGCGTCCCGTGTCCACACCGTCGTCCGGCCGTCCGCCGTCGCCCGGCTCACCACGCGACCCATCGCGTCGTATTCGAACAGCGACATTGCACTGTCCGGGCTCGTCCGCTCGATCACCTCGGAAAAGCCGTTGCGCGCATAGACCGTTGCGTTGCCCCGGCCGTCCGTCACCGCGACCGGATTGTCGAACACGTCGTACGCCATGCAGGTCACGCCCGCCGTGCCGCAGGCCGGGTCGGAAGCGGCGTTCGACGCATCGATCATCTTCGCCACCCGACGCAGCCCGTCATGCACGAACCGCGTCTCGTTGCCGAGCGCGTCGGTCACGCTCGTCAGCACGTCGTTCAGGTCGTAGCCGTAGTTCGACGTCCGCGCCGGATCGCCCGCCTCCAGCACCGTCAGCAGACGCCCGAGCTCGTCGAACGTCGCCTCCTGCTGCCGCTTCAGCGTCGCCACGGCGTCCTCGCTCCGCGTCTCGTTCACGTTGCCCATCGCGTCCAGGTTCGGATAGCTCATCCGATTGCCGGTACCGTCCTCCACCGCCGTCAGCCGCCGCGCGGCGTCATAGCTGTAACTGTACACCCCGCCGAGCGGCGTCGTCAGCACCGCCAGCAGCCCGCGCGGGTCGTAGTCGAACGTCGTCACCGCGTCGCCCTGCGCAGACTGCACCGTGTGCGAGACCAGCCGGCCCCGCCCGTCGTAGGCCAGCGCCGTCACCAGCCCGTTCGGATCCGTCACCGTCCGCGGCTGGCCGTAGCCGTCGTGCGCGGCGAACGCCCACACCGGCGCCACCCCGTTCACCGCCGGCAAGGTCACCGAGGTCAGATAGGCCCCCGTGTAGCCATACGTCGTCGTGTCGTCGGCGCCCGGCAACGGGCCGTCCATCGCCGTCATCCGCCCGGTCGCATCGTAGGTATAGCTCCAGGTCCGAACCCCCGGCGCCCCCGCGCCCGCCAGCGCCGTCAGGTCCGTCTCCGTCCGAGCGGTCATGTTGCCGGTCACCGCGTCGTAGACCGGATCGATCGATCGGATCGGATTGCCCGCGCCGTCATGGATCGTGATCAGTTCCGGCAGCCGGAAGTCCGCATGCCAGACATAGCTCGCGCGCCGCAGCACCGTGCCCGCCGCGTCCTTCTCCACCACCTCCCCCGGCAGGCCGCGCGCGTCGAGGCCGTTCAGCTCACGCACATTGCCCTCCGCGTCCGTCGTCGAGGCGACGAAGCCGTCGGCATCGTAGCCCTGCGCGCGGGTCGCCGCCGCGCAATTCGTGCTCGCCAGGCCGTCCACCGCCGTCACCCGGTCCTGCCCGCCGATCGCCGAATAGCGGTACGCCGCCTGCTTGCCGAGCGCATTCGTCGTCGTGATCACCCCGTTCACGTCGTCATAGGCGACCGTGACCTGCCCGTCGCCGAGCGCATGGGTGGAGAGCAGGGCACGGCGCGTCAGATGATCATAGTGGTACGTCGCAAAGCCGACGCCGTTCTCGTCCGTGATCCCGGTCAGCAGGAAGGGCGCCTGGGCGCCGCCCGCCGGCACGCTCGGGTCGTCGTAGTCGTAGAGCGTCGTGTGGCGGACCGGCACACCGCCGACGTCGACCGCCGGATGGGTGACCTTGATCAGGTTGAAGTAGCGCGGCGCGGGATCGGCGTAGGCATAGTCGACGTCGAGCCCCGGCCCGGCGTTCATCCGCGTGAAGCGCCAGCGCTGGCTGGCGTTCTTCGTGTCGACGTCGCCGATCGTGGAGCTCAACTGCCGGCCATGGCTGTCGGTGACCGTGGAGAGCGTCGTGCCGGCGGACCCGGTGTAGGCCAGGGTGATCTGGTAGCCGTTCGCATGCTCGATCCGGCTCAGCTGACCGCCCGTGTAGGCCTCGACGACGCGGTCGCCGTCGCCCAGCAGCCATTCCGTGCCCGAGAGCGCGAGTGTCGAAATCTCCCCGGCGGGCGCCGTGTAGAGGCCACTGGTGGCGTCGCGGGTAAAGCGCAGCACCCGCCCGTTCGCCCGGTAGGCATCGACCCAGGCCGGCGTCGACAAGTTGCCCCCCTCGAACACCAGATAGCCGGAATAACTGTGCGTCCAGCCCGCGCCCAGCGCATAGTGGCCCGGGCGCACATGGCGCGCGTTGTAATAACGTTCGAAGGCGAAACGGTTCGCACCGGCGGTCTCGAAGTCGACGACGCGCAAGAATAGGTATACTGTCCCCTGCGCTTGTGTCCCCTGCGCTTGACTTTTTCAACAAACCCACTGTCCCTTTCGCTCATCCTTATCAAAACTGCTATCTGCGGACCTTGATCAATTCATAGCCAAGCCGCTCTTTTAGCTCTTCCTCAAGTCTCTGGATGACCAACCATTCAGCTGAAGCCAAGAAAACCACTGAAAACTCAGAAAGCGCCTCATCAATTGGCTCTTTATCAAAAATGTCAACGTTCCGAAAAATCTTGAACTTTCCCACGCTCTCAGAGCTACTTAGAAAATACTCCCCTCCCCAATACGAACTATCGTGCAATTTGAACTCCATGCCAAGAATACCGTTCAATAAATTCTCGCATTGATGAATATCATCAACAGGGCATCCGTATGATATATTTACCATAATATATCACTTCAAAATCTGACTGGGGCCCCTTCTAAGGGCGTCCGAGGGGCTTCTGAATACCATGAAATTCACATCTCTACCCGCCATTCTTGACAAGTCAGCTTGAAGACTACCAAGCCCCAACTGATTAACATCTCCGGCACCTAAAGGCCCTGTCCGAATCCCGCCGCCTCTCTTTCCAATTCCAAGGGCATTCGTCCGGGCAAAGATATCTCGACCGGCCAAGGCTACATCAAAATCGCTTAGTCTTCCGCTGTCAAATGGTGCCCCTGAAGCGAACTTCCGGCCTGTCACCGCGCTGCCTTGCAATATGGCCGTAGTGTTACCGAATCCAGCTCTCGTCAACCCTGTATTCAGTGCATTTTTAAAGTTGTCAAATGCACCATTGTTAGCAAATCCATGGGGCAACCGCCCCCCGGCGCCTCTCCCAAATAACGAGCCAAGCCGCCCCGCCCGATAGGCGCCATAGGCCGCCCTCGCTCCCAGGGAACCTATACCCAGCCCGACCAAGTCTGCCCCGAGGAAGAGCAGGTTCTCCCCCAGGTTGTCCTTGTTGCCGACGATGTTGTCACAGTAGATCTTGTCCGCGCTGTAGGCAACGAAGAACAGCCCGGCGAAGAACAGCGGGTTCTCACCCGTCGGATCAACGAGGTTCAGCGGGTCGTTCCGCACATAGGCATAGAGGTTCACGTCCCCGCCCGCGAGGCCGATCGGGTCCGGTTGCAGGTAGCGCCCCAGCAGCGGGTCGTAGTCCCGGCGGTAGTTATAGTGCAGGCCCGTTGCCGGGTCGGCGTACTGGCCCGGCAGCCGCGTCGGCTCGTCCACACCCGCGTCCGCCGTCAGCGTATCCGTGCCGCCGAACGGCAGGCTCGCCCGGGTGAAGCTCAGGTGTGCGTCGCCCGTGCCGTCGTCTTCCAGCAGCGCCAGCGGCTGGTGCAACTGGTCACCGGCGAGCGCCGCCACCACATGACCGCCCGTCCCGTCCGGCGAGACCTGCAAGGCCGGGCGGCCGTCCAGCCAGATCCACGCCCGGATGAGAGCCCCGCTGCCGTCCGTCTCCGCGATCCGGCGGCCCGCAAGGTCGTAGTGGATGTGCCGCGTCAGACCCAACGCTGTCGCCGAGATCCGTTGGCCGAGCGCGTTGTGCAGATAGCTCGACGTCACACCGGCCGCCACGGCACTTTGCAACCGGCCGTCCAGGCCGTAGGTGTAGCTCTGCGTCTGACCGCCAATGGTCCGCGAGGTGATCCGCCCCGCGCCGTCGTGCGTCACCGGCTGACCGCCATGGCTCACCAAACGATTCGAGAGCGTGTCGATCGTGCTGGCGACCGTGACCCCGTTCTCCGTCCGGCTCACCCGGTTGCCCACGGCGTCGTAATCGTAGGACAGAGTGCCGTAGCCGCCGCTCGCCGTCGTCAGGCGGCTGACAGGGTCGTAGCCGAAGCTCTCGTTTAGGGATGGGGCGACCGCATCCGTGCGCCCGTCGACCCGGCCGGCCAGGTCATGGCTGATCGACAGGTCGTGCAGGATCGTCGTCCCCTGCGTCAGCTCCGTCCGGTCCAGGCGACCGTCCAGACCGAACGTCCGGGTCGAAGCCAGCTGTACGCCATCCAGCGTCAGCGCCGACGACGTCTCGGGACCGAACGGATCATAGGTCACGCCGGAGGCCACCGCCGCCGCCACGCCGCCCGGCGTCGCCGTGAAGTCCACACCCGTGATCCGCCCCAGAGGATCGCGGGCATAGTCCACCGCCTCCCCCGTCGGCCAGACGATCCGAACCAGGTTGTCCGCAAGGTCCCAGGCATAGCTCGTCACATAAGCCGTGCCGGTCGTACCGATGTCCCGGCTCTCCGAGACGACGTTGCCCCGGTCGTCGTAGACATAGGATGTGATCCCCGCCGGCTCCGTGATGCTCGCCAGTCGGCCGATGCCGTTCACGCCGGTATCCCAGGCATAGCTCACCACATGGCTCGATCCGGTCGGCGGCGGCGGCGGGTCGCCCGGGTCGCCCGACGTGCCACCCTCGCAGATCAGGCTCAACCCCAGCAACGGCACCACCGTGCAGATCGCCGTGCCCGAACCGCCACCGCCGGAGCCGCCGCCGCCAGAGCCGCCACCCGTCGTCACCGCCGTCTCGATCCGGCCCCGCGCATCCCGCGTCCACGCCGTCGTCCGCCCGTCCGCCGTCATACGGCTCACCACACGGCCCGCCGCGTCGTAACCGAACGACGACACCCCGCTGTCCGGGCTCGTCCGCTCGATCACCTCGGAATAGCCGTTCCGCAGGTACTGCGTGACGTTGCCCCGACCGTCCGTCACCGCCACCGGATTGTCGAACACGTCGTAGGCCATGCAGGTCACGCCCGCCGTGCCACACGCCGGGCTCGTTGCCGTGTTCGAGGCATCGATCGCCTTCGCCACCCGGCGCAGCCCGTCGCGCTCGTAGCGCGTCTCGTTGCCGAGCGGGTCCGTCACGTTCGCCAGATCGTCGTTCAGGTCGTAGCCGAACACCGTGTCCCGCGCCGCATCGCCCGCCTCCAAGACCGTCAACAGTCGGCCCAACTCATCGAAGGTCTGCTGCTGGTCCCGCTTCAGCGCCGCCGCGCCGTCTTCCATCGTCACCCGTTCGGCGTTGCCCATGGCGTCGTAGTCGGGAACCTCCAGACGGTTGCCCGTCCCGTCCTCGATCGACAGCAGCCGACGCGCGTCGTCGTAATCATAGCTGTACACCCCGCCGAGCGGCGGCGTCAGCCCCACCAGAAGCCCGCGCGGGTCGTAGTCGAATGTCGTCACCGCATCGCCCTGGGCCGAGTGCACGGTGCGCGAGATCAACCGCCCGCGCCCGTCGTAGGCAAGCGCGCTCACCAGCCCGTTCGGGTCCGTCACCGTTTGCGGCCGGCCGTAAGCGTCGTGATCGCCGAGCGTCCACGCCGGCGCCACCCCGTTCACCGTCGGCAAGCTCACCGACGTCAGATAGGGGCCCGTGTAGCCGTAGACCGTCGTGTCGTCGGCGCCCGGCAACGGCCCGTCCATCGCCGTCATCCGCCCGGTCGCATCGTAGGTATAGCTCCAGGTCCGAACCCCCGGCGCCCCCGCGCCCGCCAGCGCCGTCAGGTCCGTCTCCGTCCGAGCGGTCATGTTGCCGGTCACCGCGTCGTAGGAAGCAACGAGTTCAAAATTCCGGACTTGACGGACGAGCATCTAAAGAGTGCACTGTCACCGCAATTCGTCACCCGGGCTCGATCTTTCGAGCGCCTCGGAAAAGCCGTTGCGCAGGTACTGCGTGACGTTGCCCCGGCCGTCCGTCACCGCGACCGGATTGTCGAACACGTCGTAGTCCATGCAGGTCACGCCCGCCGTCCCGCAGGCCGGGTCCGCCACCGCGTTCGACGCGTCGATCGCCTTCGCCACGCGCCGCAGCCCGTCCTGCACGAACCGCGTCTCGTTACCGAGCGGGTCCGTCACGCTGGCCAGATCGTCGTTCAGGTCGTAGCCGAGCACCGTATCGCGGGCCGGATCGCCGGCTTCCAGAACCGCTCAAGGCAAAATGCAAGACGCGACCCGTTGCTACGCCCGGTCGCATCGTAGCTGTAGCTCCAGGTCCGAACCGCCGGCGAGGCCTGGCCGGCCAGCGCCGTCAGGTCCGTCTCCGTCCGGCCGGTCATGTTCCCCGTCACCGCGTCGTAGGAAGCAACGAGTTCAAAATTCCGGACTTGACGGACGAGCATCTAAAGAGTGCACTGTCACCGCAATTCGCTGTCACCGCAATTCGTCACCGCAATTCCGGCGCCTTGCTACTCCTTAGGCACAAAACTGAAAGTTATGCGGACATCAAGTCCCAGATCTTTCAAATTTGACAGGTCTCCATTTTTAATAACTAGCTGATGATTTACGACCTGATCGCTTGGACTAGTGTTCGAAATAAAAATATCTACATAGCAATTTTCTAAACTCGATATATTAAATATATCTTCCTTACTAAAGTCAATTTTCGCCAAAAACCTGCGAACTAAATCACTGGAGGAATTGCATATACAATCTAACCCAAAGGACCAATACCCATGCCTCCTCACAATTCGAATATTCTCCGGCCCGGAGACAAATATTTGGCCTCTTTTAAATGATTTACTTGGCCTTAATCCTGTCGCTTTGCTTACATCACATGGATCCATATCTCTCCCTATAGCAGTCAAAGATATCGCAACAAAGAACGACCCTTCCTCAGTCCTCATCGTTCAGATTTCCAACTACATTGTTATCTTGATCAATTACATTCCCATTACTGGGATTAACCCCATAATCATCATCCCCCCTCCCTCCATTAGCATCCTTAATACCATGCAGCCGATTGCCTCCCACATAAGATGGGTATCCATTGTTATTCGCAGGGCAATCGCATTTCAGAATTTGCCGAGGAGTGACAGGAGATAGTCGTTGTTCCAAGCGGCGATTTTGAACTTGGCGCGCAGCGAGTCTTTTCGTGGATCCTTTCGCATGACATTGAGCGCCATGTGGCGCAGGACGGCGAGATTGTGCGGTCCATTGTCCTTGCGGGTTCTGTCTTGGTCTTCGTTCATTTGGACATCGAGGCACCAGTGCAGGCGGTTTTCGACCCCCCAGTGCGCCCGGGCAACGGGATTGAAGCGCTCGGCGTCGAGCGGCTGGCTGAGCAGGTAGTAGGCGGTTTCGCTCGACGTCTTCTCCGCGCACTCGCGGGTCCGGGTGACTTTGGCGACCGCCTTCAGGCCCGGCCAATGATGGCGCTCTTGCAGCCACTCGACGTGGCTGGAGACGAGAGCGGCACGGGTCTCGATGCGGCCATGATCGCCATCGACCGTGGTGTCGGTGGTGGTCGCTTCGGCTTTCGGATCGTCGAGGAAGGTTCTCACGTCGTCATGCAGCGTGCCTTGATTGCCCTTCAACGCCAGGGCGTAGTCACCCCCCTGCTCGATAATCTGGCTGGCGATGGCGCGCTGGCAATTGAGGGCGTCCACGGTCACGATCGTCCCCTCGAGGCTCAATAGTTTCAACAGCTTCGGCACGGCGGTGATCTCGTTGGACTTGGCGTCGGTGGCGACTTGCCCCAACACCAGCCGCTGATCACAGCCCCAGGCCGAGACCATATGCAGCGCCGACGTGCCGCTCGCCTTGTCGTAGGATCGCCGCACCACCTTGCCGTCGATCGCAATGACCCCTTGGCAGGTCTCGGAAAAGCGCGCCATGAAGCGCTGGAAGCAGGCGCCGAACGCCTCCGGATCCAGCAACCGGAACACCCGGCTGAAGGTGTCGTGGCTCGGCACGCCATGTTCGAGTACGAGAAATTCCCGCAGGAACGCCTCCTTTTCACGCGCGAAGATCGCCATGTCGACCGCCGTCTGACCGCCCGAGAGGACCGTGCACAGGGCGATCGTCAAGATCTCCAGCAGATCGTGACGCCCGGCATTGCCAGTCCGCGGATCCTCGAGACCCTCAAAGCACTCCAGAAAGCCTTCCATCGCAACCTCCACCCGTGAAAAGACCGGGTAGAATCGATTCGCGCCAATACCTCAAGATCAAACACGCACGTCAAGGCAATTCCAAATGCGATTCCCCTGATGTTATTCGCCCATTCTCTTGCTCCTTGATCCGCTGGGCGGTATCCTTTCGGAAAACTTCCTGCATTTAAAATTATAGGAAACTGCGGTGTTAACAGCGGCTTGATTAGATTGTACATGCCGGAAATACACGCCGGATCCAACCCGCATTGCTTAATTATGATAGCTCCACAGACAACCACTGTGACGTAGGCTGGAACAGACACCGAGGCAGTCAAACCAAATGGATCCACCATATTCAGCGGATCGTTGCCCACATAGGCATAGAGGTTCACATCCCCGCCCGCAAGCCCGATCGGGTCCGGCTGGAGGTAGCGGCCCAGCAGCGGGTCGTAGTCCCGGTGGTAGTTGTAGTGCAGGCCCGTCGCCGGGTCGGCGTACTGCCCCGGCAGCCGCGTCGGCTCGTCGGTGGGGTCCGCCGTCAGCGTGTCCGTACCGCCGAACGGCAGGCTCGCCCGGGTGAAGCTGAGGCGTGCGTCGCCCGTGCCGTCGTCCTCCAGCAGCGCCAGCGGCTGGTGCAGTTGGTCACCGGCGAGCGCCGCCACCACATGACCGCCCGTCCCGTCGGGCGAGACCTGCAAGGCCGGCCGGCCGTCGAGCCAGATCCACGCCCGGAGCAGGGCCCCGCCGCCGTCCGTCTCCGCGATCCGGCGGCCCGCGAGGTCGTAGTGGATATGCCGCGTCACCCCCAGCGCCGTGCCCGAGATCCACTGGCCGAGCGCGTTGTGCAAGTAGCTCGACGTCACACCGCCCGCGGTCGCGCTTTCGAGCCGGCCGTCCAGGCCGTAGGTGTAGCTCTGGCTTTGGCCCCCGACGGTCCGCGCCGTGATCCGACCCGCGTGGTCGTGCGTCACCGGCTGCCCACCGTGGCTCGCCAGGCGGTTGGACAGCGCCTCCACCGTACTGCTCACCGTCACGCCGTTCGCCGTCCGGCTCACCCGGTTGCCCACCGCGTCGTAGCCGTACGACAGGTTGCCGTAACCGCCCAGGCCCGGCTGGCTCGCCGTCTTCAGGCGGCTGACCGGGTCATAGGTGAAACTTTCATCGAGCGCCGGGGTGACCGCATCCGTACGCCCGTCCACCCGGCCCGCATCGTCATGGCTGATCGACAGGTCGTGCAGGATCGTCGAGCCCTGTTTCAGCTCCGTCCGGTCCAGGCGGCCGTCCAGCCCGAACGTCCGTTTCGAGGCCAGCTGAACGCCGTCCAACGTCAGCGTCGAGGTCGTCTCGGGGCCGAACGGATCGTACTGAATGGCTGACGCCACCGCCGACGCCGTACCGGTCGCCGTCGGCGTGAAGTTCACGGTCGTGATCCGCCCCAGCGTATCGCGGGCATAGTCGACCGCATCCTCCGTCGGCCAGACGATCCGTACCAGGTTGTCCGCCAGGTCCCAGGCGTAGCCCGTCACATGGGCCGTGCCGACCGCCCCGATGTCCCGGCTCTCCGAGACGACGTTGCCCCGGTCGTCGTAGACGTAGGACGTGATCCCCGACGGCTCCGTGATGCTCGCCAGACGGCCGATGCCGTTCGTCGCCGTGTCCCAGGCCCAGGTCACCTGATGGCTCGCGCCTGAGCCCGCGAGCGGACCGCCGCCCGGGCCGAGACCGCCCGGGTTGCCGCCGTCGCAGATCAGGGAGAGCCCCAGCAGCGGCACCACGGTGCATTGCACCGCCACCCGCGTCAGCTCCCCCCCGCCGGTCGAGCCGCCGTCGTCCGTCGTCACCGCCATCTGAACCCGGCCCCGCGCGTCCCGCGTCCACACCACCGTCCGGCCGTCCGCCGTCGCCCGGGAGACAACGCGGCCCGCCGCGTCGTACTCGAACAGCGACAGACCGCTGTCCGGGCTCGACCGCTCGATCGCCTCGGAAAAGCCGTTGCGCAGGTATTGCGTCACGTTGCCCCGACCGTCCGTCACCGCCACGGGGTTGTCGAACACGTCGTAGTCCATACAGGTCACGCCCGCCGTCCCGCAGGGCGGGCTCTGACCCGAGTTGGAGGCATCGATCGCCTTCGCCACCCGACGCAAGCCGTCGCGCTGATAACGCGTCTCGTTGCCGAGCGGATCGGTGATCGAGGCCAGATCGTCGTTCAGGCCGTAGCCGAACTTCGTGTCCCGCGCCGGATCGCCGGCGTCCAGAACCCTCAAGACAAAATGCAAGACGCGACCCCTTGCTTACTTAACTCATTGAAATAACGCTAGAAAATACCCAGAATAGGTATACTGCCCCTCTAATTCATAATAGGTATACTGTCCCTCGAATTCCCGGAATTCCCGGCCCCGGCACCCCGTCGACGGGATCGTGGAAGCCGAACGTCGTCGCCGCCCCGTTCGCGCGTTCCACCAGTTCCGGCCGCGAGAGCCGGTCGTAGCGCCAGCGCGCCAGCGGCGTGCCCGTACCCAGTTCCTTGATCTCCGTCATCCGGCCCATCTCGTCGTAAGCATAGGTCACATACCAGCCGTCCGGCCAGGTCGTCCGCACCCGGTTGCCCGACGCGTCCCAGCGATAGTCGATCGTCCGATCCGCGCCGTCCGTCACCGTCTCCACCCGGCCCGCCGTGTCGTGGCCGTAGGTGATCGTCTCCCCCGCCCGTTTCGCCGTCTCCATCCGACCCACCAGGTCGTAGGTGAAGGTGAACACGTCGTTCCCCGGCAGTGTCCGCGTCCGCACCCGGTCCAGCGCGTCGTAGCCGAAGCCGATCATCTCCCCCGCCCGGTTGCGCCACGACTGACGGCGCCCCACCGCGTCCAGCACCGCCTCCTCGTAGCTGCCGTCCTCGTAGGTCGTCCGTGTGCCAATAAGTGCACTGTCACCGTAATTCTAATGGGTATACTGTCCCTCGAACTCCCTTTGACAATGGATGCACTGTCACCGCTACTATTCTCATCCCTACTTCCTGCGGCGTTTCATCATACTCCATTCAAAAAAGGTGAGAAAGAAAGGGTACACTGAAATTGTCCTAATAATCGGACCAAACAATCCTCCTTCGCTACCAGAAATGCCTATTAGAAAGGAGGGCACCAGTAATAATCCAAAATAAATCTTATTCTTAACCAGAAACATATCGGGAAGCCTTTTATTTTTCACTACAACTCCAATCAATATAACAGATAATAAAAATATTATAACATAAATAACACCAACATCTCCATTGGCCACCACCAAGAAAGCCACGTATATAATAATCACAACACCGCATCCTGACAAAGCCTTCCAATATGACATTATCATGCAATAATTCCCTACTTCTTGATCCGTCAATTACCATTCGAAGTCTTAGCACTCTCATTTGACGTCAGAAAATCATATGCAGACTTCACAATATCGATTGTCATTTGGGGCAAGATAGTATGTTGTAGCACCATCAAATGTGCTGGCCCCCTAAGGCTCTCAGGCAAAGACAAAACAATATCGTTCAGCGACGGAAACATAACCGTCCACTGATGACCAATACCAACCGGAGCAAAAAATTGGCCTTGACCATAACCACCACGCACTGCGATGTTCATAGTCTGGCTCAGGTTTGGGTTCGGATCCGAAACATGGTGAAATGGCGTAGCCGCGGACAATGCCAGTGGCCCAAACGCCCCCTCCGTATGTAAATTTATAGAAGTTGAACGCCCATTCGGTGTCCGCACGGAATTCTCAGCAAAAGAGACGAACGGCCCAATTCCGCGATATTCACCAACCCCAAGCAGAATAGCGACGTTGGCAGTGGCACCCAGCCTAAGATCACGGAGATTGATGCCGTCATTGATTGTCCCCGCTATTCCCGCCGACCCGCTGATCCCTATAAAACTTTGGAAATAAGTAGCACTCGTGCCAAAAACACCCTGTATTTCCAACCCGCTAGGATCCCAATTATTCACCGGATCGTTCAACACATAGGCATAGAGGTTCAGCCCGTCCACATACCCCGCCGGGTCCGCCTGCATAAACCGGCCGAGCCCCGCCATGTACACCCGCGCCCGCACGTGCAGGTACGGTCGCCCCGGCTCCTGCAGCCGTGAGGCGTAGCGTAGCGGGTTGTCGTCCGCGCCGAACAACGTCGCCAAGCCCTCGTCCGCCTCGCCGAACGGGCTCCACGCGTAGGCCTGCACCAGCCAGCCGTCCTCGTCCGACAGACCCACCACCGAGCCCGACGCGTCCCGGTGGAACCACAGCCGCTCGCCCCCGCGGTCCACCAGAACAGGGTTGTCGATGCCCGGGCCGTAGACGATCCGCGCCGCCAGCGCGCCGGTGCCGTCGTATTCCGCGATGGCGTGCGCCCCGTCGTGCAGGTATTCTGTCGCCAGGACGCTCCCCGTCCAGCGCCGCAGCAACCGGCCCTGCGCATCGTAGTCGAAGCCCAGCGCGCCGTCCGTCACCAGCCGCCGCTCCGCGTCGTAGCCGAACGTCCCCACCCCCGGCAGGACCGTCAGGTTGCCGTCGTCGTCGTAGACCGGTGTCGTCGCCGTCGGATCCGTGATCGCGGTGTATTGGTTCAGCGCGCCGTCCGGCACCGTGTAGCTCCGCGTGCCGTTCGCCGCCGGCCGCCAGCGGAACAAAGCGTTGTCCACCGACAGACCCGTGCGCTGGCCCGCGTCGTTGTACGCGAAGCCGAAGCTCACCGTCTCGCCCGTGAAGTCATGGTTCAGCGCGCGAAGCTCCGGCCCCGGCGAACCGTCGACGGGATCGTGGAAGCCGAACGTCGTCGCCGCCCCGTTCGCGCGTTCCACCAGTTCCGGCCGCGAGAGCCGGTCGTAGCGCCAGCGCGCCAGCGGCGTGCCCGTACCCAGTTCCTTGATCTCCGTCATCCGGCCCATCGCGTCGTAAGCATAGGTCACATACCAGCCGTCCGGCCAGGTCGTCCGCACCCGGTTGCCCGACGCGTCCCGGCGATACTCGATCGTCCGATCCGCGCCGTCCGTCACCGTCTCCACCCGGCCCGCCGTGTCGTGGCCGTAGGTGATCGTCTCCCCCGCCCGCGTCGCCGTCTCCATCCGGCCCACCAGGTCGTAGGTGAAGGTGAACACGTCGTTCCCCGGCAGCGTCCGCGTCCGCACCCGGTCCAGCGCGTCGTAGCCGAAGCCGATCATATCCCCCGCCCGGGTCCGCCACGACTGACGACGCCCCGCCGCGTCCAGCACCGCCTCCTCGTAGCTGCCGTCCTCGTAGGTCGTCCGCGCCGCCCGGCCGTAATCGTCGTAGCCATAGGTTGTCACGTTCTCCTTCGCGTCCTCCACCGTCAGCGGCTGACCGTTCTCGTTCCAGACGTGTTGCGAGATCACCACGTCCGTCCCGTCGAGACGCCGCTTCAGTTCTTTCAGCTGTCCGCGCGCGTCCAGCACCCGTGTCGTCTTCCGCCCGGCCACCGGGCCGCTCACGCTCGTCTCCCGCTCCAGCGCATCGTAGCCGAACGTCGTCACGCCGCCGTTCTCCCCCGTCACCGTCGACGGCTTGCCGCTCGGCAGGTACACCGTCACCGTCTCCAGCCAATCGTTCGGCGCGGGGTCGCCCGTCCGCCGCTCCAGCTTCGTCACCCGCCCGTCCTTGTCGTAGCCCGTCTTCACGATCGCCGAGACCGGCGCCGGGCCCGTGCGCCGCGTCTCCCGCCGTTCCTTGTCGAAGACGAAGATCGTCGCGTGGCCGCGCGGATCCGTCACCCGCGTCCGGTTGCCCACCGTATCGTAGCCGAACCCCGTCGCCAGGCTCAGCCCGCCCGGCCCGTCGTCCACGCTCGTCGTCTCCAGATCACCGCTCACCGCGTCGTAGCCGTGCCGCGTCACCATGCCCTCCGCATCCCTCACCGTTTCCAGCAGGCCCGCCGCCGTGTAGGTGAAGCGGGTCTGCGGCACCACATCGTCGACCTCCGGATGGTCGATCCGCCTCAGGTTGCCCTTGGCATCGTAGACCATGCTCGTCACCCGGCCGAGCGCGTCGGTCCTCGATTCCGGGCGGTTGAACGCCGCCTCGAAGCTCGCACTCTCGACAATCGGCGGTTCGCTCGAGCCGGGCCGGGGATGCCGCGTCACTTCCACCGGGTTGTGCCGCGCGTCGTAGCGCCAGGTCGTACGCTCCCCCTCCGGCAGGGTCCGCTCGACGGGCAGGCGGTGGCCGTTGTAGCGGGTCACCGTCACGTGGCCGAGTTCGTCGATCTCCTCCGCCGGCTGGCGCCAGGCGTCCCAGACCCGGGTCTTCTCGTGGCCCAGCGGATCAAGCTCGGTCGAACGGCTGCCGGCGAAGAAATACTCCCAGGTGAAGCCGCTCGCGTTGGTCTGGGTGCGGACACGATCAAGCACGTCGTAGGTATTGGCGATGAAGGGCGAGGTCGGGAAGGCGGGGTAGAACAGCTTCGTCATCCGGCCCGGAACGTCGTATTCGTAGGTCGTCGCGTGGTCGAGCGTGTCCTTGAACTTCGTCAGGTTGCCGTCCGTATCGTAGACATAATCGACCGAGCGGGCCGGGGAGGCGTTGTCCGTAACCTTGGAAAGTCGGTTGTTCTGGTAGGTCAGCGTGAGCTGGCGGCCGAAGTCGTTCGAGACCGTCGACAAGCGGTCCGAGCCGTCATAGGCGAGGGTCAGCGAGTTGCCGTTCGGGTCTTCCCGCGTCACCAGTTTGCCGTCCGTGTCGAAATCGAACTCCAGCCCCTCCGCCGTACGCAGCAGGTAAGTGTCGTCCGTCTCCAGGCTCAGCGTCGCCGCAACACCCGGCGGCGGGTTGTAGCTGCCGTCGGGCAGCCGTACGAAACGTCCGTCGTGACCGGGACGGTCGACATTCACCACGTTGTCGGTCAACTGGTCCATGAGCCAGCGGTGCACCACCGCCGAGATCACCAGGTCCTCCAGCGATTGACCGTCGCGCAGCAGCTGGAAGACGACGTGGAAAGCGACGAAGGCGGCGGCGGCATCCGTCGGCGAATCCTCACCCAGTCCTTGGAGGCCGCCCGAATCGACCCGAGCCGTGATGTCGAAGTTGTGCCGCCAGCCGCGACCCAGCAGGCCGTCGTGCAAGCGGTTGGCGGAGTTGTAGTAGCGCTCGAAGCCGAGGGATGTCACGGCGCCCCCCGAGCCAAGTGTCATATCGGTATGTTGCAGCCAATAATCACCGGTGACGGCATCGATGGGATCGGAAAAGAGCGGGACTTCCGAGGAGGCGACCTGGACGGCCATGGCATCCAGAAACAAAACCGGGTCGATAAGCGCGTCTTCCGTGGCGAAGCCGCCGTTGAGGCCACCGGAAATACGGTGGAAGATGCCCTGGTTGACCTCGCCGATGGCGATGTAGCCCATGCCCGACCAGTCGCCCTCCGTCAGATCGCCGCGCGCGGCCGCGATGACGCGGAAGCCCCCTAGGACCGCCGCGTCGATATCCGCCAGGTCGGCCGCCGAGTAGCCCGAGAAGGTCTGGCGAATGGCGTTCCAGTTGCCCGAATCGATATCGTGGATCTTGTGGCCCGCGGCGTTGGCGATGTCGAGAAGCTTTATGGTGGAGACGGCCGTGGTGTCATGATGCTGCTCGATGGCGCCGTGCTCCAGGGCGCTGAAGAAGCCGCTCAGGTTCAGTCGAGATGCCCGGTGCGCGTCGTCCGTCGACGGATTGCCCACGGGGGGAATCATGTTCGTCGTGCTTTCACCAACATGCTGGTCGATGACCAGGGAAGCCGACTGACGTATGGTCGCCAAAGAATAGTGAAATTGCGTTCTATGATTGGTGAGCAGATATTGCAGATCGTTGGCGCGTGTCTGCTGCGCGAGATTGCGCATCGAAAGTTGCATCAAGGCCGAGCCCGTGACTTCCTCGGACTCCGCCGCCGATTGCCCCGCTGGCAGTTGAACGAGGTATTCCCTCAGGCGCTTTTGATGCTTCCGGGCCAGATTGTCGCCAACCCGGCCCCAGCTGTTCTGAATGTGATACGTCCCGCCGACGGTGATCGCCTGGACGAACGTCTCGTCCACATAAGTGAAATCGTTCGCCGGATAGGGCATGTCGAGGATAAGGATTATATCCCGCTCGCTGCCGATAACGTTCGTCGTCGGCGATTGGGCCAGCAGGGTGCCGTCCAGCATCAGGGACGGTCTACCGGACGAATCATAGGTGATCGTCAGCCGACGCCCATAAATGTCCGGTGAGAACAGATCTACATCGAGGCCGCCGTGCTGGATTGTCAATTTGACTTTGAAAGCATCCGGTATGTCCGCGGTCCAGATTTGTGAAAGCGAATACTGATAGGCCAGAAACCCGGTGCGTTGGGCCGTATCGGCAGGTGCCGGTGCCGGGTTGCCGAGAATTTCTTCGTAGCTTTCCCCTTGGGCTTCCCGTGCCGCGATCTCGTTCCCGAAACTGGTCGAGAGTTCGACGAGCTTTGCATGAATGGCGGCCGTATTTATGTCCTCGACGGCATCGGTCGTCTGTGTCGCACCTTGCAAGGCGGCATTCGTCACCTGGGTGGCGGCGCTGAGCGGCGAAATCTGATCGTCCGTCGTGAAGTCGTCAAAGCCGTTGGGGTATTGCGCCGGATCGTTCCAAACCGGTCGCTCGACCAGTGCTTGGGTGTGTTGCACGAAACTGGGGTCGAAGACGTAAAAAATCCCGTCGATCTCCGTGCGGACCCAGACATGCTCCAACAAGTAATTGACGCTTGGATAAATGCCCACCTTGACGGCGGGAATGCCGCCCGCAACGAGGTGGTCGAAGACTGCCTCGGACGACTGGTTTCCGAACGCGTCCGGCAACCAGGCCGACAACTGCTCCGTAGTCAACAGTATGGAACCGAAAACATAGTTGGCCGTATAACCCGACTCACGCAATAGCGCCACCATAAGAGCCGCTTGATCGTAAGCATTGCCGGAACCGTCGAGCAGCGTACCCACCGGACCCTTCTTGTAGCCATCGGACGGTTCGTAGAGAATCTCGTCATGGACGAATTGATAGATCTTGTCGACGTCGTGCCTGAGCGCGCGTGCCTGTTCGACGATTTCCGCATCGCTCGCAGCGCCGATGCCGGCGATGCCAGTGCTCAAGGCGGCCGCAATCGGAGCGCCGGCGGTAAGGCTCTGGGAGCCGGCAGTCGCGGAGCGGCGGTCGCGGGTTGGCCTCGCAGTATTCGGCGTGACGGATTCTCCGACATACGCGCTGACCGTGGGCGTCGGAGCGGCCGATAATGGACGATCCGCCAGGACTACCAGCAGCGCGCACACGGCCATGCCGACCGTCCAGACGTCTACTCGCATAAGCGGCCGCAATGTCATGACGGGAACTCCATTCGTTGAGAGAGGGCATCGTTGAAAGAGCGACGTCGTCATTAGCTTCCCCCCTCTCAATTCGCCGCGCAGATCGTGTAGAAGCCCAGCAGGGGCACGACGAGACAATTGCTGCCGAAGGGTTTCACGGTGGTGAGTTCGACGGCGGTATCATCGACAGGGTCGGGGTCCTGTTCGCCGCTGGTCGCGTTCGCGACGACGGTGAGCTGGCCCGCCGCGCTCGGCGTCAGAACCAGCGTCGCGCTGGCGCTGGCATTGTTCGCCAGCGCGCCGAAGTTGCACACGAGCGTGCCGTCGCAGCTTCCCTGGGACGGCGTGAGGCCGGTGAAATCGGCCGCCCCGGTATACGAGAGGCCGAGCAGGACATCGCCGGCCGCATCCGGCCCGGTATTGGTCACCGTCACGACGTGGCTCGCCGGGGTGCCCCCGACATAGGCGGGGTCCGGCGCGTCGGCGATCGTCACCTGAAGGTCGGCGACGCCCAGGCCGACGACCGTCCGTTTGGTCCGATTGCCGGCGTTGTCGTACTCGTAATCGACGCGACTGCCGCCGTCGTGGACGATCGCCGTCAAGCGTCCGAAGTCGTCGTATTCATAGGTTATGTCTTCGCCGAGCGCCGGGGACGCCAGCATGCCGAGCAGGATCGGCAGGCACAGGCTCAAGCCACGGAAACCGCCGAACATCCCCGGGCCATGGCGAATGTCGTCTGGCATGGTCATCGCCCTTTGATGTGCAAGAGTTTCATGTCGTCGACCGGTTGGACGCGGCCCCCGATCCGAGCCTCGCCGTCCTCGATCCCCCTTCGGGTCGAGGCCGGGGCGAGAGGGGCGAGTGTCGATTTGAATAACTTCGTGATGTTCATGACTTCAGCCTTTAAACACGATCCAACGGTCTTGCCGCAACGTCGACTACTCCAGCCAGATCCGGTCGATGTTGAGGTAAGTGCCTCCGTGGGCGCAGCGCAGTTGCAGAGAAATGTCCTGATTGCTGGTCTTGGCGGTCATAAGGGTCGAGTAGATGAAATCCGCAGCGCCCCAAGTCGTCTGGTATTTGGCCGCGCCCTGATTTTGCGCACATGCCAGGCCGTGGTTCGTTGCCAGCAACGCATCCACCGCGCCTTCGAAATACATCAAAATCAGCCCGGATTCGTTGATGTAGAGGCGGGTGACCTTGCCGCCGTATACGCAATAGGGATTGCCGCTACCGGCGTGGCAATTGAAACTCATCGCCCGGGCGTCACCGCCCGTGCCGGCGAGTACGGCGACGGCGAGAACGACGAGAGCGAAACGTCTTATCGGGTTCATCGGGAATCTCCTTCCGCTTTCGATGCGAGTTTGGTGCGTGCGTCGGAAACGGCTCATCTCAGCCAGATCCGGTCGATGTTGAGATATCCAGTATCATGAGCGCATCCTAATTGTATGTTGATCTCTCGATCCGCCGTCAGCGCCATGAGCAACGTCGAATAGAAATACTCAGCGGATGGCCAGGTCGTCTTGTAGATGGCGGCATTGCCCAGCGAGGCGCAGGCCAGCCCAACATCGGAGGCCTGTATCAGATCGATGGGAGTTTCGTAGTACATCAACATCACATTCGATTCGTTGATATATAGCTGTTGTATCTTCCCGACATATTTGCAGTAGCCTCCACTGGCCTGCTCATGACAGTTGAATGTCGCAGCCCGTGCGCCGGTCGCCATCGACATCAGTACTCCGAGCATCAGCAGTCCCATAAACAGCCTGCGTTTCATATGAACATTCTCCATCTGATATTACACTGCCAACCTAAGCGCCCCGAAATATCCGGCCCCGCAATGAAGAACGGCGTCCCCAAATACGAGAGCCCAACACTTGACATAAGTTTGCGTCAATCCTTTCTGCATGTCACGTCAAGAATCCAAATTTGCGAACGAAAATCCACAAGAGTTCATCAGAACCGAAATTTACCAAGTATATTCAAAGGGTTATCCTGAATCTTCACACCACCAATTGTATAGTCATGGCGCGACCAGGCCATTGTGAGGCCAAATAATAGATGCAAGGATAAAACGTTTTCATATTATCCGAACTAGTTATACATGATTTTTCTAGTATTCAGTGCTGTACTTGCCGTACGCCCAAGTGGGCAGCTCGAAGACGGCCTCCTGATTTCATGCGCTAACGCGTTGCCACCGCAGAATGCGCGGGCGATAGGATTTCAGACATCACTGCAAATTTCTAACAATAGCGGACCTCAGCCACCAGGGTCCCGGCCTGTCGAACCGCTCCGCCTCTACCCGCCGATGGCGCCCTCATCCCTCCAGCATCGCGCGAACCCGCCGGATCAGATCCCCGGCATCGAACGGTTTCGCCAGGAACTGCACGCCGGGGTCGAGATAGCCCTGATGCGCGATCCGGCCCTCGGCGAAGCCGGACATGTAGAGCACGCGGCAGGCGGGAAAACGCGCCTGCACCGTCGCCGCCACGCCCTTGCCGCTCATGCCGTCGGGCAGGACCACGTCGGTCAGCAGCAGGTCGATGGGCCCGGCGTCGGCCAGCACCTCGTGCGCGGCGGGGCCGCTCCCGGCGCTCAACACCCGGTAGCCCTTTCTGGTCAACACGCGCGCCAGCAGGTCGCGGAGGTCGCCGTCGTCCTCCACGACCAGCACCGTCTCGCCCGCGCCGGCCGGCGTTGCCGGCGGGGGTCGCGGCGCGGGCGCGGGGTCCCGGGCGGCGCCCGCGGCGGTCCTGGGCAGGTGCAGGCGGAAGGTCGTGCCGGCACCCTCCCGGCTCTCGACCAGGATGCGGCCCTCGGACTGTCGGGCAAAGCCATAGACCATGGAGAGGCCGAGCCCCGTGCCCTTGCCGACGTCCTTGGTCGAGAAGAAGGGATCGAAGATCCGCGCCAAAACCGCGTCCGACATCCCGGTGCCGGTATCGCTGACGGCGATCTCGACATAGTCGCCCGCCGGCAGGTCGGCCTCGTCCGCCGCCAGGGCAAGATTGGCGAGCGCTATGTGCAGCACGCCGCCCTCAGGCATGGCGTCGCGGGCGTTGTTGGCGAGGTTGAGGATCGCCTGTTCCAGCTGCCCGGGATCGACGTGGCTGTGCCAGAGGTCCGGCGCGCTGGTCACGTGCAGTTCGACGTCCTCGCCCAGGGTGCGGCGCAGCATGTCGATGAGGCCGGTCGCCAGCCGGCCGGCATGTACCGCCTCGCCCCGATAGGGCCGGCGCCGCGCGAAGCCGAGCAGCCGTTCGGTGAGCGAGGCGCCGCGCCGGGCCGCCCTGAGCGTCGGCTGGGTGAAAGCGCGCAGATCGCTCTCCGCCGCCAGGCTTTCGTCGAGCAGGGCGACATTGCCCTGGATCACCGCCAGCAGGTTGTTGAAGTCGTGCGCGATGCCGCCGGTCAGCTGGCCGATCGCCTCCATCTTCTGGGCATGGCGCAGGCGGGTCTCGACCGCCTCGCGCTCGGCGACGTTGCGGGCGAGCGCCAGGATCACCTCGCGGCCCTCGATCTCCGTCAGCGCGACGCGGACCTCGACGGGAAATGTCGTGCCGTCGCGGCGGCGGTGCGTGCCGGCGACGGTCGCCACCTCGTTCCGCGTCAGGCTTTTGACGTGGGCATCGAAGGCCTCGCGGGGAAAATCGACCTCGATCTCCGGCACGGTCATCGCCGTGAGCGTCTCGCGGTCGTGGTCGAGCGAGGCGCAAGCCTGCTGGTTGACGTCGAGGATGCGGTGCGTCGCGGGATCGATGATGAAGAGGGCGTCGCCGACATGTTCCAGGATATGGCGCAGCGTCGCCTCGGACTCGCGCCGTTCCCGCGCCGCCAGCTCGCGTTCGGCGCGCTTCGCCTCGGTGACGTCGGCGCGGATGATGACGCGCCCGCCGGACGGCGTCGCCCGGGTCTGTACCCGTTCCCAGCGCTCGCCCCTGTAATGGCGGAACTCGGCCGGGCCCGGCCGGCGAAAGCGCGCCAGGCGGGCCTGGATCCAGCTCTCGATCTCCGACGGGGCTACCCCCTCGATAACGCCGGAGCGCTGCGCCACGCTCGCCCTCAGGATCTCCTCGAAGGTCTTGCCGGCGACGAGGTGGGGCTCGAGATCGCCGCGCAGTTCGAGATAACGCCGGTTGCAGGTGACGAAGCGCTCGTCGGCATCATAGAGGGCGATGCCCTCGGAAATGTTCTCGACGGCCTCCGCCATCAGCCGGACGGCGGCGTCCCCGAGACCGTCTTCGGCGTCGCTGCGAAATGTCTCGACCATGTCCTGTCCCACCGCCGGGCCGCCCGAAGCTTTGAAGTCTACACTATCCCCGCATCCGCGCGCCCCTCGGATCGAACAGCGGTTCGGCGAGGATGGTCGCCGGCCGGCGCTCGCCCAGGATCTCGATGGTGAAGTTCTCCCCCGCCACCGCCAGCTCGCGCGGCACCAGGCCGAGGGCGACCGAGCGTTGGACATGGTGCGCATAACCGCCCGAGGTGACGAAGCCGACGACCTCGTCGCCCTTCCAGATCGGCTCGTCGGCCCACACGTCGCTGTCCGTCGCCTCGACCGTGAAGGCCACCAGCTTGCGGGCCGGCGGCGCGTCGCGTTCCGCGAGCGCCGCGTCACGCCCGATGAAGTCGTTCTTGGCGAAGGAAATGAAACGGTCGAGCCCGGTTTCCGCCGCCGTATAGTCGGGCCGGTACTCCCGCATCCAGGCACCGAAGGACTTCTCCAGGCGCAACGACATCATGGCCCGCATGCCGAAGGGCTTCAGGCCGAGGTCGGCACCGGCCGCCGCCAGGGCATGATAGAGCTGCACCTGGTGTTCGGGTGCGACATAGATCTCGAAGCCGAGATCGCCGGTATAGGTCACGCGGGCGACGATCGCCGGCACCAGGCCGACTTCCATCTCCGCGACCGAGAGGAAGGGCAGCGCCGCTTTCGAAACGTCGGCGCGGGTCACCCGCTCCATCAGCCGCCTGGCATGGGGCCCGGCGATCTGGAAGCCGACCCTGGAATCGGAAACATTCTCCAGCACGACGCCGCGGTCGGGCAGATGCGCCTCGAACCAGCGCATGTGATAGCCCTGCGCCGCATAGGAGGCGGTGAGCTGGAAACGTTCCTGGCCCAGCCGCGCGACGGTGAAGTCGCCGATCAACCGGCCGCGCGGGTTCAGCATCGGCGTCAGCACCATGCGGCCTTGCGCCGGCATGCGGTTCGCCATGATGTGGGACAGCCAGACCTCGGCGTCCGGGCCGCGCACCTCGTATTTGCCGAAGTTGTGGATCTCGTTGATGCCGACGGCGGTGCGGACGGCCGCGCATTCCGCCGCCGTCGGGGCGAAGGCGTTCGAACGGCGGAAACTCGGCGTCTCCTCCGCCGGCTCGCCCACGGGCGCGAAATAGTTCACCGCTTCCATCCCGAAGGCATGGCCGAAGACCGCTCGTTCGGCCGCCCAGACCCCGTAGGCGGGCGTCGTGCGGAACGGGCGGGCCGCGGGCAGCTCCTCGTTCGGATAGGCGACGGCGAAGCGGCGCTGGTAATTCTCCACCACCTTGATCCGCGCGTAGGCGGGCGTCGTGTAATGGGCGAAACGGGCGACGTCCATGGCGAAGACGTCGCGGCTGGGCGTGCCCTCGACCATCCATTCGGCGAGCGTCAGGCCGACACCGCCGCCCTGGCTGAAGCCCGCCATCACCGCGCAGGCCGCCCAGTAGTTCTTGACGCCCGGCACGGGGCCGACCAGCGGATTGCCGTCGGGGGCGAAGGTGAAAGGCCCGTTGATCACCCGCTTCAGCCCGGCGTTGGCGAGACAGGGATAGCGCCGCCCGGCCGCCGCCAGCGGCTCGGCGATACGATCGAGCTTGTCCGGCAGCAGCTCGTGCCCGAAATCCCAGCTGGTGCCGTCGAGGGCCCAGGGCTCGCAGGCCTGCTCGTAAATGCCGAGCACCAGGCCGCGCCCTTCCTGGCGCAGGTAGGTTTCGCCCGCCGGGTCCATGATGTGGACGAGTTCAGAATCCCGCTCATAGACCTCGGGCAGGTCGTCGGTCACCAGATACTGGTGCTCCATCGGGTGCAGCGGCAGGTAGACGCCGGCCATCGCCGCCACCTCGCGGGCCCAGAGGCCGGCCGCGTTGACGACATACTCGGCCCGCACCGTGCCCTGCTCCGTCACCACGTCCCACGCGCCGTCCGGCTGCGGGCGCAATTCCAGAACCCGGTTGCGCAGCACGATCTCCGCCCCGCCCAGGCGTGCCGCCTTGGCATAGGCATGCGTGGTGCCGGAGGGATCGAGGTGGCCGTCGAGCGGGTCGTAGAGCGCGCCGAGCACGCCGCCCGTATCGACGATCGGGGCGATTTCGACGATCTCCTCCGGCCCGACGATGCGGGTGTCGAGGCCCATGTGACGGTGCTTGGCCCGTTCCGCCACCAGATGATCCATGCGGTCGGCCGTGGTCGCCAGGGTCAGGCCACCGACATGGTGCAGGCCGCAGGACTGGCCGCTGATCTCCTCCAGTTCCTTATAAAGGCGGATGGTATAGCCCTGCAGGGCCGCCATGTTGGTATCGGCGTTGAGGGTGTGAAAACCGCCCGCCGCATGCCAGGTCGAGCCGGAGGTGAGCTCCGAACGTTCGATCAGCATGACGTCGGTCCAGCCGAACTTTGTCAGGTGATAGAGCACGCTGCAGCCGACGACGCCGCCGCCGATCACCACCACCTTGGCACTCGTCTTCATCAGGCCGCCCTCCCCGGGAGTTTCCGCCACCGACCTCGCACCATAAGATGAGCTCGAGCGACTCGGAACCGGAAAATCGGGCGGCACATGGCACGACGACACCTCATTCTCGACTGCGATCCGGGTGTCGACGACGCGCTGGCGATCCTGCTGGCCCTGGCCTCGCCGGAGTTGGCGCTCGAAGCCGTCACCTGCGTCGCCGGCAACGTCGATCTGGACCGCACCTCGGCCAACGCGCGGCGCGTGCTGGACCTGGCGGGACGCGGCGACGTTCCGGTCCACGCCGGCTGCGCGCGGCCCTTGATGCGCCGTGTCGGCGTCGACGCCGCCTGGGTGCACGGCGACGACGGGCTCGGCGGCATCGCGCTGCCGCCGCCGGCCGGACCGCTCGCCGACGGCCACGCCGTCGATATCATCATCGAGACCGCGCGCCGGCTGCCGGCGGGGACGCTGACCCTCTGCCCGATCGGTCCCCTCACCAACATCGCGCTGGCGATCGTCAAGGCGCCGGACATCGTCGAGCGGTTGGCCGGAATCGTCCTGATGGGCGGGGCCGCCTTCAATCCCGGCAATGTCACGCCCGCGGCCGAATTCAATATCTACGTCGATCCCCACGCGGCGCATATCGTCTTCGAGGCCGGCGCGCCGTTGGTCATGCACGGCCTCGACGTCACCCACAAGGCACCGGCGACGGCGGCCCGCCGGCAGACGCTCGGCGCCCTGCCCGCGCCGATCGGCCCCGCGCTCATCCGGATGCTGGGGGGATACGGCACCGGGGATCCCTTCGTGCACGACGCCTGCGCCGTCGCCTGGCTGCTGGCACCGGAACTGTTCGAGACGGTCGAGGCGCGGGTCGAGGTCGAATGCGCCAGCCCGCTGAACCTCGGCCAGACCGTCGCCCGGGTGAAGCCGCGCCATCTGGACGGCGCGTCCGTGAACGCGAAAGTTGCGATCGGAATCGACGACGACGGCTTCTTCGCCCTGCTGACCGAGCGGCTGGCGCGCCTGGCGGCGGGGATCGCGTCGTGATCCTGGTCTTCGGCTCGATCAACTTCGATATCGCCTTGCACACGGCGCGCTTGCCGGCGGCCGGCGAGACGGTGATCGGCGCCACGCCGTCCCTCTCCCCCGGCGGCAAGGGTGCCAACCAGGCCGCGGGCGCGGCGCGCGCCGGAGCCGAGGTCCGGCTCGTCGCTCGGGTCGGAAATGACGCGCTGGCCGACGCGGCACTCGCGGGTCCGCAGGCGGCCGGCGTCGACCTCTCGGGCGTCAAAGCGTCGCCGGCGGCGACGGGCTGCGCGAGCATATGGGTCGGCGCGGACGGCGAGAACCGGATCCTCGTCGCCTCCGGCGCCAACGCGGAGGCCCGCGCCGACGACGTGGCAGACGCGAATCTCGGCCCCGGCACCCTGGTGGTCTTGCAGATGGAGGTGCCGACGGCGGAGAACTGGCGCCTCGCCCGCCGCGCCAAGGCCGCCGGGGCGCGGGTCCTGCTCAACCTCGCGCCGGCGGCGGCGATCCCGCCCACCGCGCTCGACGATATCGACATTCTCGTCGTCAACGAGGGCGAGGGTGCAGTTCTGACGGGACACGCGGCGGGCGATGGCGCGACGCGCGTCGCGGCGCTTCGTGTGCTGGCCGCCCGGCACGGCCTCGAGGTCGTATTGACGCTCGGCGCGGAGGGCGCGCGGCATATCGCGGCAGGCGGCGTAACGGCGGTGCCGGCGCTGCCCGTCTCGGTGCTCGACACCACGGCGGCGGGCGATACCTTCGTCGGTGTGCTGGCGGCCGGACTGGATGCGGGCCTGGAAATCGCGCCGGCGCTGCGCGGGGCCAGCGTCGCCGCCGCGCTCTGCTGCACCCGGGCCGGCGCGCAGACCTCACAGCCCGATGCGGGGGAGATCGCGGCGCATCTCGACGCCCTCCCCGGAAGCGGTTATTGAAGAGCGCGCCGGGGGATTGGAAGAGGGAGTGCAGCACATGAAGTTTGGCCTCAGGTATTGCAACACGGGGCGTTACGTCGATCCGGTGAAGGCGCTGGAGTTGATCCAGGCCGGCGAGGAAGCCGGCTTCGAGAGTGCCTGGACCGTCGAACACACGGTCGTGCCTTCCGGTTACGAGAGTGCCTATCCCTATTCCACCGACGGCAAGATGGCCGGCGGCAAGGACGACATCCCGCTGCCCGATCCACTGATCTGGATGGCCTATGTCGCCTCCCATACGAGCCGCATCAAGCTCGGCACCGGGATCCTGATCCTGCCGCAGCACAATGTCGTGATCACCGCCAAGCAGGTCGCCACCCTCGACCACCTCTCGGGCGGGCGGGTGCTGCTCGGCATCGGCGTCGGCTGGCTGCGCGAGGAGTTCGAAGCGCTCGGCGTTCCCTTCGAGGACCGCGGCCGGCGCACGGACGAATACGTCGCCGCGATGCGCGAGCTCTGGGCCGGTGACCCGCCCAACTTCTCGGGCGAGTTCGTCTCGTTCAAGGATACGCACTGCCGGCCACGCCCGGTGAACGGCACGGTGCCGATCATCGTCGGCGGCCACTCCAAGGCGGCGGCCAGGCGGGCGGGCCGGCTGGGCGACGGCTTCTTCCCCGCGCGCGGGGCGCCGGCGGAACTGGTGGCGCTGGCCCGGTCCGAAGCCGAAGCGCACGGCCGCGACCCGGGCGCCCTGGAAGTCACCACCAGCCTGCCGGAGGACCTTGCGGAGTTGAAAGGCATGGCCAATGTGGGAGTGGACCGGGTGCTGGTGCCGGTCACCAACATGGCCGGCCTGCCGACGGCGATTTCCGGGCCGGAGGAGGCGCTGACCTGGAAGGACCGTATCGCCGAGTACGCCGACCTCTAGAGACGGGACGGAACGAGATGGACCGGGACGCCGCGGGCGCCATTCTGAGCGTCGACCTGGAGGCTTTCCAGGCGAACTACCGCACCCTCGACGCGGCCTCGGGCGGCGCGATTTGCGGCGCGGTGGTCAAGGCGAACGCCTATGGCCTCGGGCTCGGCCCCGCGGCGAAGGCCCTGCACGCGGCCGGCTGCCGGCATTTCTTCGTCGCCCACCTCGGCGAGGGCGAGGCGCTGCGTGCGATCCTCGACGATGTCGAGATCCAGGTCTTGCACGGCGCCAACCGAGGCACCGAGGATCGCTTCCGCACAGCGCGGCTGTTTCCGGTGCTGAATTCCCTCGACCATGTCGAGGCCTGGCGGGAGAGCGGCGGCGGGCCCGCCGGCCTGCATCTCGACAGCGGCCTCTCCCGCCTCGGCCTCTCCGATTGCGAGATCGAAACCCTGGCGCGGGAACCGGAGCGTCTCGCCGGCATCGATATCCGCCTGATCTCCAGCCACCTCGCCTCCAGCGAGGACCGCGATGCCGCGTCCAACCCCGAACAGCGCGCCCGTTTCGAGGCGCGCAGGGCCCTGCTGCCGCCGGCGCCGGCCAGCCTCGCCGCTTCCTCCGGCGTCTTCCTCGGCCCCGAATACCACTATGACATGGTGCGTTGCGGGATCGCGCTCCACGGGGTCAATCCGACTCCGGATCGACCCAATCCGATGCGCCAAGTCGTTACGTTGACTGCGAAAATCCTGACGGTGCGGGAAATTGACCCCGGCGAGGGCGTCGGCTACGGTCTGACCTGGCGGGCGCCGGCACGGCGTCGTATCGCGACCGTATCGATGGGTTACGCCGATGGTTACATCCGCGCGCTCGGCAATGTGGCCGAGGCCGCGATTCAAGGCCGGAGGGTGCCGGTGGTCGGGCGGATTTCCATGGACCTGATCACCCTCGACGTCACCGAGGTGCCGAGTTGCGCGCTCGGCTTCGGCGCGCCGGTGGAGATGCTGGGTCCGACCATATCTCTCGACGAGCTGGCAACCGCGGGCGGAACCATCGCCTACGAGCTGCTGACGGGCCTCGGCGCGCGGCTGCACCGCGCCTATGTCGGCGAGGTCGACGCGTGACGCCCGTAACCGGCGTGTCATCGCCCGAAGGGGTTCCGCGATGACACTTGCTGCCGTCCGGGCCTATGACACTTTGGTGCTCAACCATCCCAAGGCGGTCCTCGTCGCGCTGCTCGCCATTCTGGTTTTCTTCGGATATCACGCAAAGGACTTCAAACTAGACGCATCGGCCGACTCCCTGTTGTTGGAAGACGATGCGGACCTCAAGCTCTACCGCGCCATCAACGAGCGCTACCCGAGCGGCGATTTGCTGATCGTAACGTTTACGCCGGACGAAGACCTGTTTTTCGACCACGCGTTGAATTCACTGAAGCAGCTCCGCAAGGAGCTCGGAACCGTCGCCAGCGTCGACAGGATGCTGACGATATTGGACGCCCCGCTGTTGAAACTGTCGGGCAAACCATTGTCGGAAGTCGCCAATCATATTTCAAGCCTGGAGGAACCCGGTATCGATCGGGACAAGGCCAGGGACGAACTGCTGGCGAGCCCAGTGTTCCAGGACCTCATCATAAGCAAAGATGGCAAAACCACCACGCTGCTTTTGAGTTTGACGGAGAATACGCGGTTCAACGAGCTGCTCCGAACCCGTAACAAGCTGCGTTCGAAAAGCCGAAGCGCCGGCCTTACGGCCGAAGAGGCGAAACAACTGGCAAGTGTCACTGCCGAATACGATCAAGTCCAGGAAGAGATAAGCGCGGAGCGCCACCTCGACATTGCGAGGATCAGGTCCATCATCGAGCCCTACCGCCAGCATGGCGTCCTGTATCTCGGCGGTGTGCCGATGATTACGGACGACATGGTGACGTTCGTGCGCAACGATCTGATCGTCTTCGGTAGCATTGTCCTGTTGTTCCTCATTGCCGTTCTCACGGCGATCTTTCGGGAACTGCGCTGGATCGTTCTTCCCCTGCTCAACTGCTTCTACGCTGGCGTGGTTATGGTCGGCGTTCTGGGATTGATCGGCTGGAAGGTCACCGTCATTTCATCGAACTTTCTCGCCCTCATGCTGATCATCACCATCTCGATGAGTATTCATCTGATCGTGCGTTATCGGCAGCTGAGCCGTGATTATCCCGATGACGATCAATTGGCGCTGGTGAGGGCCACCACGCACAAGATGGCGAAGCCATGTTTCTACACGGCACTGACGACCATCATGGGCTTCAGCTCCCTCGTCGTCAGCGACATCAAACCGGTCATCGACTTCGGCTGGATGATGAGCGCCGGCTTGACGATAACGTTCGTTACCTCGTTCGTACTGTTTCCTGCCCTGCTGATCGCAATGGGGAAATCCGGATCCAGGCCTACGCTCGAAAGCGATCGGTTTCTGCCTCCCGAATACCTGGCCCGTCTCACGGGACAACATGGCAACAAGATCCTGGCATTGGCAATTATCCTGGCCATTGTCAGTGCGGTGGGAATTTCCCGGCTGCGCGTCGAGAACAGTTTCATAAATTACTTCAGCAGCGACACGGAAATTTATCAGGGTCTCAAGCTCATCGACGAGAAACTCGGGGGCACCACACCGCTGGAGATCGTGATCAAATTCGAGGATCCCCTGGCCGCCGTGCTGAAACCCGAGGATCTGGAAGGGCTGAGCGAGGAAGAGAAGGAAATGGAGCGCGAGTATGCGGAGGCAATCGCGAACTCACCGGAATATTGGTTTACGGCGAGTAAGATCCAACGCATCAAGGACGTGCACGACTATCTCGATCGTCTTCCCGAAATCGGCAAGGTGCTTTCATTCGCGTCACCTGTACGCATCGCCGAAGACCTGGCCGAGGGTGAATTGGATGGTATCGAATTGGCCGTCCTCTATACTAAAATCCCGCCCGAAGTCCGAAAACACCTGGTCGAGCCTTATGTGTCCATTGATCACAACGAGGCGCGGGTCGTCGTCCGCATCGTCGATTCGAGACCGGGTTTGCGCCGCAAGGCGTTGCTGGAAAGGATACGACACGATCTGGTCGGGAAACTCGGGTTCGAGGAGCCGGACGTAACCGTCAGTGGGCTTCTGGTCCTCTACAATAATATGCTGCAGAGCCTGTTCACGTCGCAGATCAAAACCCTGGGCGTGGTCATGCTGGGTATTGCCATCATGTTCCTGGTGCTGTTCCGCTCGATCAAATTGTCGGTTATCGGAATTCTACCAAATCTGCTGGGAGCCGCGGTCGTTTTGGGCGTGATGGGATGGGCGAATATTCCCATGGACATGATGACCATAACGATCGCCGCCATTACCATCGGCATCGCGGTCGATAATGGCATCCATTACATTTACCGCTTCCGGGAGGAATATGCGAATAACGGTGACTATCTCGAGACTTTGCATGTTTGCCACGCCAATATCGGCAAAGCGGTATTCTATACGACCATGACCATCATCTTCGGCTTCTCCATCCTGGTATTCTCCAACTTCATACCCACGATCTATTTCGGCGTTCTGATCGCGGCGGCAATGTTTATTGCCCTTCTGGCAGCCCTCACGGTGCTGCCAAAGCTGATCCTGCTGTGGAAACCATTCGGCTGAGCTCGGAAGACCGAGATTTGGGTCCGTTTCGTGTGCGTCGATCTCGTTCTGGAAACCGAGCCGCGCCGCTATCGAAAGCGGCGGGCTAGGCTTCCGTGTCTATGTTCTGGCCCGTATCAGCCGTCTTCGGCGCCTTGGCGACGGCGACCATGGCGGGGCGCAGCAGGCGGCCGTGAATGGTGTAGCCGGCCGCCATGACCTGGATGATGGTTCCAGGTTCCGCCTCGCCGTCCTCGATCTGCACCATCGCCTGATGCAGGTTGGGATCGAGCTTGAGGCCGAGGGCCTCGATCTCCTGGACCTCGTGCTTCTCCAGCATCTGCTCCAACTGGCGGAGCGTCAGCTCGACCCCCTCGATCACCGCGGTTGCATCCCCTTCGGCATTCGCCTTGGCGGTGTCGATCGCGCGTTGCAGGTTGTCGGCCACGGTGAGCACGTCGCGGGCGAAACCGGTCGCGGCGAAGCGGCGCGCGTCGGCCACATCGCGCTCGGCGCGGCGGCGCACGTTCTCCGTCTCAGCCAGCGAGCGCAGCAGCTGATCCTTCAGCTCGGCGATGATCTCGTCCGGGGTCGGCTCGGCCGGCGGCGCCTCGTCCGCGCCGTCCTCGGGTGCGTTGCCATCGTCCCGGATCGTTTCATCATCGTCGTTCGCCGCTTCCGGCGTTTCCATCTCGTCCTTCTCGTCGCTCATATCGTCTCGATCTTCCTTGTTTGTGACGGCTTGCACGCTCACCCGATCAACCGGCCGATCACCTGGGCGGTATAGTCGACCATCGGAATGATCCGCGCATAGTTCAGATGGGTCGGGCCGATGACGCCGATCGCCCCCACCACGCGCTGCTGGCCGTCCGTATAGGGGGCCACCACCAGGGAGGAGCCGGAGAGGCTGAACAACCGGTTTTCCGAGCCGATGAAAATTCGCACGCCGTCGGCATCGCGTGCCAGATCCAGCATGCGCTGGTATTCCCGCGCATTCTCCAGATCGGCGAACAGCTGGCGCACCCGCTCCAGGTCGTCGACGGCGCTGACGTCGTCCAGCAGCTTCGAATGACCGCGCACGATCAGGCTACCCTCGTTGTCCTCGCCGGCCCAGGTCGCGAGGCCGGCCTCGACGATCTTCTGCGTCAGCGCGTCGAGTTCGCTGCGCCGCGCCTCGAGTTCGGCCTGGATCAGGCCGCGCGCCTCCTCGAAGGTGCGGCCCTGTAGGCGGTGGTTCAGATAATTCGCCGCCTCGATCATGGCCGAGGGCGGTACCCCGGGGCCGAGCTCGATCAGCCGGTTCTCCACCACACCGGTCTCGGTCACCAGGACGACGATCGCCCGCCCGGCGCCGAGGTGCACGAACTCGATATGCTTTAACGGCGTCTCGAACTTCGGCACGGCGACGACGCCGGCGCATTGCGAGAGGCCGGAGAGGATATCCGTCGCGCGCTGCAGCATGTCCTGCATGCTGTGGCCGCCGTCGGCGCAGCGCCCTTCGATCGAGGCGCGCTCGTCCTCGGTCAGGTCACCGATCTCCAGCAGGCCGTCGACGAACATGCGCAGACCCAGGTCCGTCGGCAGGCGGCCGGCCGAGGTATGCGGGGCGTACAGCAGACCCGCCGCTTCCAGGTCCGACATGACGTTGCGGATCGAGGCCGGCGACAGCGTCACGCCCGGCAGACGCGAGAGGGTGCGGGAGCCGACCGGGGCGCCGTTGACCATGTAGGATTCGACGACGCCGCGGAAAATCTCCCGGCTCCGCTCGTCCAAACTGGTAATTCCAGGTTCCGCGCTCGCCTTCTCGTCCATCGTCCCGGACCCTCTGGGCCCTCTCCCTTTGCCTCGCGCCGGGAATGTAGTTACGGGCCCCGGAGGCGTCAACGCGCAGGGCGTCCGCCGGTGTGATTTTCCATCGTGGGCAAAATCGCTTAGAACCCGCCTCTGACGCCGAGCAGGGAAGGATCGAGACCATGGCAGAACGACCATCGGGACGCGCAGCCGACGAGATGCGCAAGGTGAGCCTCGAGCCCGGCTTCGCCAAGCATGCGGAAGGCTCCTGCCTGGTCCGCTTCGGCGATACCCACGTGCTCTGCTGTGCCAGCCTGGACGAGCGAGTGCCGCCCTGGCTGCGCAACCAGGGCCGCGGCTGGGTGACGGCGGAATACGGCATGCTGCCGCGCTCGACCCACACCCGCACCGACCGGGAAGCCGCCCGCGGCCGGCAGAGCGGACGCACCCAGGAAATCCAACGCCTGATCGGCCGCGCGCTGCGCGCGGTGACCCGCCTCGAGGATATGGGCGAGCGGCAGATCCGCCTCGACTGCGACGTCCTGCAGGCCGACGGCGGCACCCGCACCGCGGCGATCACCGGAGCCTGGGTCGCGCTGCACTACGCCTTTGCGCACATGCGGGCGAAGAAGCTGATCGAGACGATGCCGCTGCACGACCACGTCGCCGCCATTTCCTGCGGCATCTACAAGGGTGCGGCGGTGCTGGACCTGGACTATGCCGAGGATTCGAACGCCGGCGCCGATGCGAACTTCGTGCTGACCGGGACGGGTGGCATCGTCGAAGTGCAGGTCACGGCCGAGGACGTGGCCTTCTCCCGCGCCGAACTCGACCGATTGCTCGACCTCGCGACGGGGGCCGTCGGCGACCTCGTCGGCTTGCAGAAGCAGGCGATCGGGGAAGGGTGAGTGCTACGATGGCGGCACGGATCTTCGATGGCGATCGGCTGGTGGTGGCCAGCCACAACGCCGGCAAGGTCGTAGAAATCGAAGACCTGCTGGCACCGTTCGCCGTCACCTGCCTGTCCGCCGGCGCCCTGGGCCTGGCGGAGCCGGAGGAAACCGGCACCACCTTCGAGGCCAATGCCGAGCTGAAGGCCCACGCGGCAGCGATATCCGCGGACCTGCCGGCGCTCGCCGATGATTCCGGCCTCGTCGTCGACGCCCTCGACGGCGCCCCGGGCATCTACTCGGCACGCTGGGGCGGACCGACGCGCGACTTCGACCACGCGATGGCCGAGGTCGAGCGCTGCCTGCGCGAGGCGGGCGCCTTGGCGATAGAACAACGGAGCGCTCATTTCATCAGCGCCCTGACCCTGGCCTGGCCCGATGGCCACGTCGAGACGGTGACCGGGCGGGTCGACGGCCAGCTGGTCTGGCCGCCCCGGGGGGATCGCGGCTTCGGCTATGACCCGATGTTCCAGCCCGAAAATGCCGGCCTGACCTTCGGCGAAATGGACCCGGCGGAAAAACACGCCATCAGCCACCGGGCCGACGCCTTCGCCAAGCTGATCGATGCCTGCTTCCGCTGACCGCCCGGGCGCGCCGCTGGCAATCTATGTCCATTGGCCGTTCTGCCGGGTGAAATGCCCCTATTGCGACTTCAACAGTCATGTCCGCGACGGCGTCGACCAGGCCGACTGGCGCGCCGCCTACAGGGCGGAGATCGCCTGGTGGGCCGAACGCGTGGGCAACCGGCCCGCTGCCTCCATCTTCTTCGGTGGCGGTACGCCGTCGCTGATGGACGAGGCGACCGTCGCCGCCGTGCTGGCGGCGATCGAGACCCACTTCGGCGTCACCGAAGACGTGGAGATTACCCTCGAGGCCAATCCCACGTCGGTGGAAGCGGCCCGCTTCGCCGGCTACCGGGCGGCCGGCGTCAACCGGGTTTCGATCGGGGTGCAGGCGCTGGAGGACGACGCGCTCGCCGCGCTCGGCCGCGAGCATTCGGCGGCCGAGGCCCGCGCGGCGGTCGAGCTCGCCGGGCGGATCTTTCCGCGCCATTCGCTGGATCTGATCTACGCCCGACCGGGACAAAGCGTCGCCGCCTGGCGGGCGGAGTTGGACCAGGCCCTGGCGCTCGCGGGCGAACACCTCTCGCTCTATCAGCTGACCATCGAGGCCGGCACGGCATTTCACACCGCGCACCGCCTAGGCCGGCTGCACCTGCCGGAGGAAGACGTGCAGGAAGCCCTGCTGGAGACGACCTGGCAGGTGACGGCCGAGGCGGGCCTGCCGGCCTATGAGATTTCCAATCACGCCCGGCCGGGGGCGGAGAGCCGGCACAACCTCGCCTACTGGCGCGGCGGCGACTATGTCGGCATCGGGCCCGGCGCGCACGGCCGGCTGACGTTCGACGGCCGGCGACACGCGACCGTCGCCCACCGCCTGCCCGAACGCTGGCGCCAGGCGGTTCTCGACGCAGGGCATGGCCGGGAAAGCGAGGACGCGCTGGCGCCCCACATCGCGGCGGAAGAAGCCCTGATGATGGGGCTGCGCCTCGTCGAAGGCGTCGCGCGGGCCCGCTTCGACGGCACCGCCGTCGCCCGGCTGGAAGAGATGGTGAACAGCGACGCCCTCGACCGACTGGTCGAGGGCGGCTTCGTCGACGTGACGGCGGACCGCCTGCGCGCAACGCCCCAGGGGCGACGTGTCCTGAACGCGGTGCTGGCCGAACTGATCGCCTGATGCCCTACAGCACCTCGGAGTTGATCACGTTCGCCGGGTCGAGCTTGCCGTCGAAACAGTCGACGACGTTCTGCGCCGAATTGGCGCCCATGCGGAACATGCTTTCCACCGTGACGCCGGCGGAATGCGGGCTCACCAGGATGTTGTCGTGGCGGAAGAGCGGGTTCTCCGGCACCGCCGGCTCGACCACGAAGGGATCGATGCCGGCGCCGGCGATGAGGTGCCGCTCTAGCGCGTCGTCGAGCGCCGCTTCGTCGATGATGCCGCCGCGCGCCGTGTTGACCACGAAGGCCTCCTTGCCCATCGCCTCCAGCTCGGCCGTGGCGACCATGCCCGTCGTCTCCTCGTTCTTCGGACAGTTGACCGAGAGGAAGTCGATCTCGCCGAGTTTCGCCCGCCAATCGTCGACCGGCGTCGCGCCCGCGGTGGCGATGGCGTCCTGGATCACATAGGGATCGTGCACCAGCACCTCCATCTCCATGGCGACACAGCGCTTGACCAGGCGGCGGCCGATGCGCCCGAAGCCGAGGATCAGCACCGTGCGCCCGGCGAGGTCGAAGGCCGGCTGTTCGAACCGGATGTTCCAGTTGCCCGCGCGCGTCTCCCGGTCGTAGCGCACCGCCTGCTTGGCCAGCGCCATCATGAAGAAGAGGGAATGTTCCGCCACGGTGACGGAGTTGGCCGTCCCGGCGACGGCGAGCGGCACGCCGTGATCGGTCAGCGCCGGCACGTCGACGGCGTCATAGCCGACCCCGTGGCGAGCGACGATCTTCAGCTTGTCCGCCTTCTCGATGATGCGCCGGGTGAAGGGCGCGATACCGAGGATGGCGGCATCGTAGTTGGCGATATGCTGGAGGATGTTCTCCTCCGATAACTCGGTAAAGCGGTCGTACTCGACATCGTCGCGGGCGTCGAACACGGACTTGATGCCATCGGTGATCGGCATCTGGATCATCACACGGTAGGCCATGTCGCTCACTCCCCTGCGGCCGCGGCTTTGTCGAGGGCTTCCCAATCGAACATCGCCGGCTCCTTGTCGGCGAAGCGGCGGATCGCCTCGGTGTGATAGGGGCTGGTGCGGGCGACCGCCTGGCCGCTCGCTTCCAGCTCCAGCAAGGTGCGGTGGTCGAGATTGAAGGACTGGTTCAGCACGTTCTTGGCGACGCCGATCGCCGTGGTCGACGCGTGGCGGAACCGGCCGGCGAAGGCGCGGGCGGCGCCGAGCGCGTCCTCCTCCGGCACGATGTCGTAGATCAGGCCCATCTGCTTGGCTTCTTCCGCATAGACGCGGCGCGCGGTGAAGACCAGCTCCTTCGCTTTCTGCAGGCCGACCAGGCGGGGCAGGATGTAGAAGCCGCTCCAATCCGGTACCAGACCGATGCGGCCGAAGGCCTGCATGAAGAAGGAACGCGGCGTCGCCAGCACGAAGTCCGCAGCGAGCGCGATGTTGGCGCCGGCCCCGGCAGCGGGCCCGTTCACCAGGCTGACCACGGGCAATTCCAGATTAAGAATGTCGTACATCAGCTGATGGTCGCTGCGCAGCGCCTGGCGCGCGTCGAGCGGGCTGCCCAGCCGGTTGTTCATGGTCTTCACGTCGCCGCCGGCGGAAAACGCCCGCCCGGCGCCGGTCAGGATCACCACCTTGATCTCGTCGCCGGCCTTTTCCTTGATCGTCGTCACCGCCTCGCGCAGGCCGGCGCGAATTTCCGGGCTCAACGCGTTCAGCGCGTCCGGCCGGTTCATGGTGACCGTGGCGATCTCGTCCTCGACCTCGAACAGAACCATTTCAGAACTCATAATCTTCCTCCTCCCCGGCGTTTCGGCCCTTGACCTAGCACGATCGGGTGGCGGGAGAACAGGGCGCGACGGGTTTGCTAGGATCGCGCCGGTAAGAGACGAGGGAGGAACGACAATGAGCGACGACATGGCCCGCGTGGCCGACCGGCTGGCCATCCAGGATCTGATGGCCACCTATGCACAGGGCGTCGACCGGCGCGATTGGGCGGCTGTGCGCAATACCTTCCATCCCGACGCCAGCGACGACCACGGCGACTACAAGGGCGGCGTCGACGGCTTCATCGACTGGGTCAGCCAGCGCCACGCCGGCATCGAACAATCGATGCATTTCCTCGGCAATTGCCGCATCGAGTTCGCGACCGAGACGCGCGCCGTGGTCGAGACCTATTACTTCGTGCGCCAACGCTCGCCCGGCGACGTGCTGCTCGGCGGCGACCGGGCGGCGGGCGAGGTCGATGTCGAGATTTTCGGCCGCTACATCGACATCGTCGAGAAGCGCGACGGCGCCTGGCGCACGGCCCGGCGCACCGTCGCCTTCGAAGGCATGCGCCACTGGCCGTGGCAAGGCACCCCGATTCCCGACGGCTGGGCCCGGGCCAGCCGCGACGGTGACGACCCGCTGCATGCCGTCCGGCGGGCAGCGGGGCTCTGAAATCGGATCGAGCCTATTCAGGCTCGAGGCGGCGGCCCAGGAAACCGTGACACAGGATGAGCCAGAGGATCTTGCAGCCCGCACCGATCGTGCCGCGCACCGTGCCGGAGATCTTCGAGCGCCCGATCCGCGCCCGGTAGCGGACCGGCACCTCACGGACCGTCATCCCTTTGCGCAGCGCCTTGATCTGCATCTCGACCGTCCAGCCATAGTCCCGGTCCCGCATGGCGAGGCGGCTGAGCGCCTCCACCCGTATGGCCCGGAACGGTCCGAGGTCCGAATAGGACGCCCGCCACAACACCCGCATCAGCAGGCAGGCCAAGGCATTGCCGAAGCGCTGCTGCGGGGTCAGCGCGCGACGACCGCCCGCCGTCATCACGCGGGAGCCGATGACGAGGTCCGCCGAGCCGCTGAGCAGCGGCGCGACCAGACGCGCCATATCCTCCGGGTAATCGCTGAAGTCGGCATCCAGGAAGACGACGATATCGACCGGCGGCAGCGCGGCGAGGCCCGCGAGACAGGCCGCGCCGTAGCCGCGCCGCGGCTCGGCCACCACCGTCGCGCCCATCGCCCGGGCGATCGCGGCGGTGCGGTCGCGTGAGCCATTGTCGGCGACGACGGCCACATCGACCCAGGCGGGAAGCGCCGCCAGGACCTTGCCGATGGCGGCTTCCTCGTCCAGGGCGGGAATGACCGTCGCAATTCTCCGGCCGTCCTTCATCCTCGTTCCTCCGATACCTGTGGTCATGGCCGAAACGCCATGCGTCCGCGCAGCGCCTGCCAGGCCAGCAGGGCCAGCACCGGCGCGAACTCGACGGCGACGACGACGGTTTCGAAGACCTCGCCCTGCCCGCGGGCTTCGAGGGGAAAGCGCAAGTAATAGAGCGGCAACATCACGGTGAGGGCCATCAGCCCGGGGACCGGCAGAATAGCCAGCAGCGGCGCGAACCAGGTGAAGTACCAGGGATAGCCGGTCGGGCTCACCAGGAACAACGCGGCGGTGACGAATAGGACGCGCCGCGCGAGGTCGATCGGATCCCGGGCTGGCCGGATGTTCAAGGCAAGGGCGAGCGCCAGCACAACCCCGACCGCGAGCAGACGCGCAAGCTGCCCGGCATCCAGGCGGGAAATCGCCAAGTAATCGGCGAGGCCATTCACCCCCTCCCACACCAGGGTGAAGAGCGCGGCGTTCCGCCGCCATTCCCGGCCGTAAGCGACGAAGCCGGAGCCGTCGTCGAGTGCGCCCAGTAGGACCGGCAGGAAGAGCACACCGCTCGCCGCCGCGAACAGCTGCCGGGGCCGCCCGAGCCAGGACCGCAGCAGGACCGGCAACAACAAGACGGGCCAAAGCTTCACCGCCGTCGCGAGGGCGAGCAGGCCGCTCGCCAGAACCGGACGGCGGCGGATCGCCAGCAGCAGGGCGCCCAGGACGAAGGGCAGCAGAATGCCGTCCATGTGCGCCGAATTCACCAATTCCTTGGCGATCAGCGGGTTCCACCAATAGAGCGCGGCCCACAGCGGCGAACGTCCCGTCTCGCGCAGCAGCTGAAGCAACACGACCAGGCCCACCGCCTCCGCCGTCAGCAGCACGAGGCGCAGGGCATCCAGGCTCCACGGCTCCAACAGGTGCGCGAGGAGGAAGACGGCCTGGGCGAGGGCGGGATAGATGGTGCGGAGATCGGGGTAGGTGACCCGCTCGACCACGCCGCCCGAGGCCTCACCGAGCGCCAGCCACTCGGCCGGCGCCACCCCCGCGACGACGTCGGCGGGCGCGACGGCGAAGGGGTCGAGGCCGGCGGCCACGGCCGCCCCGTCCCAGAGATAGCGATAGAAGTCGTCCTCGAAGATCGGCGCCGATGCCAGATACACCAGCCGCAACGCCAGCCCGACCAGCAGCATGACGAGGATGGCTTGCCGGTCCAACGGCACCCGCGGCAACACCGCGGGCAGGGTCATATAGGCGACCCCGCCGGCCATCATCAGACCCACCACCAGGAACGAGGCATCGAAGGGCAGGCCGAGGCCGGCCGGCGGCAGCCGCGAGGCCACCGCCAGGGCGACGGCCGACAGGATTATCGCGCCGGCGACGACCGCGGCGGAGCGTCCCATCCCCGGCCGCCTCCCGCGCTGTCTAGCTGCCGCCGCTGTAGTAGGAATCCTCCGAGACGGTGTTGCGCCTGACACGGACCCGCCGGGGGCTCGCGTCGTTCAGCCGCCAATCGTAACTGTCGTCGGCGATGGTGGTGGACCGACGCAGCCGGTTCGCGAGATCCGGCCCGGCATATTTACGCAGGTGCGCGACGATCCCGCCATCCGCCGCGAAATCCGCCTCGAACCAGCGATAGAGGCTGGAGACGTAGAGCTGCCCGCCCCGAATCTGGGCGCCCCGGGCGTCGTTGACGTAGGCGCGGGCGCCCTCGTCCAGATAGGCCTCCGCGGTCGTGGCGGTGACCGCCCGGTCGGTCAGGTCCGGGCAGCCGATCGAGGCGCAGTTGACCGCATAGTGGATCCGCGGGTCGCGCCAGATGGGGCGGAGAATGCGATGCTCGATATCGTCGAGAGAGACGGCTTGCCCCTCGATCGTCACCAGCTTCTTGCCCCACGGCCCGTCCGTGAACCAGCCGGGTGAGATGTCGATATCGCGAATGCCGGCGACCGGATAATGCTCGAGGATCACCCAGACCGTGATCGCATTATAGAGATTGATCCAATAGGCCAGCTGCTCGGCGCGATTGTAGGTGCTTATCGGAAGCGCCGCCAAACCACCGAGATAGCGCCCGAGTTCCGCCTTGTCGCTCCGCGTGACCTTGCCGTAGGCTACGAGGTTGGCCCCGTCGGGCCGAACGCGGACAAAGCGTTTGAGGAAGGAGTCCCAGGCCCCGTGGTCGATGCGGGTCCGCGCGTCGGGGTCGTGTGCCGACCAGCGTTCCCAAAGCTCGGCACGGGGCGCGGCGGTACTCCAGGTGGACGTAGCGAACGTCAAGGCGACCGCAGCCAGCACGCCGAGCGCCGCCTGCGCTGCCATTCCCCAGGGTTTCGACGAGATTGCATCCATGGCCCTATTCCTCCCGATTGTCGATGTCGATCGGCTCTCCTCATATCTGGGCAGCGGCTGCCGGGGATTGAATTCAAGGCACGTCACAAGCGCGTGTGGGACGAGAGCGCGGTTCGCCGTGTCGAAGGGCGGGGAGAACGGTGTGGGCGCGCCGTCCCGAGGAATTGGCCGTCACAGCTTTGCCTCGTTGGCAATGCTCCATGCGACAGCCCAATTGGGACACCTCTGGATGCGCGACGAATTACTAGAGTGCCCCCTCCTCCTAAGTTAAACTCGCGGCGGGGAAGGATCGAGATGGCATGGCTGAAGGCGAAGTCACGCGCCGGCTGACGGCGATTGTCGCCGGAGATATCGCCGGCTACTCCCGTCTCGTTTCCGAGGACGAGGAAGGTACCCTTGCCGCCCTGCGGGCACATCGGCGCGAGCTGATCGACCCCAAGGTCGCGGCGTATCGAGGCCGCATCGCCAACACCGCCGGCGACAGCGTTCTGATCGAGTTCCCGAGCGTTGTCGAAGCCCTGCGCTGCATGATCGACATCCAGCAGGCCATGGGGGAACGCAACGCGGATGTGCCGGAAGAACGGCGTATCCGGTTCCGCGTCGGCGTCAACCTGGGCGACGTCATCGAGCAAGAGGACGGCGATCTTCTCGGTGACGGCGTCAACGTAGCGGCGCGCCTGGAGGGCCTCGCCGAACCAGGCGGCATTTGTCTCTCTCGCGCGGCCCGCGACCAGGTGCGCGATCGGATGGATGTCTCGTTCGAAGACTTGGGCGAGGTCGAGGTCAAGAACATCGCCCGTCCCGTGCGGACATTCCGCGTCCTTCTCGATGGCGCAGGGCCGGCGCCCGCATCCGGCCCGACACATCGCCGGCGCGGACGCCGTAACTTCCAGGTCGCCGCCGTCGCAGTTTCGCTGGCGATCATCGGTGCCGTGTTGATTTGGCAGGAACCCTGGCGGACCGAAGTCGAAGCGGCTTCCATCGAGCGCATGGCATTCCCGCTACCCGACAAGCCATCCATTGCCGTGCTGCCCTTCTCGAACCTGTCGGATGACGCCTCCCAGGATTTCTTCGCGGATGGCATGACCGACGACATCATCACGGACATTTCCAAGGTCTCGGGCATATTCGTCATCGCTCCGCACTCCACGCGCGGCTACAAAGACAAGGATATTCTGGATCGATCGGTCGCCGAGGAATTGGGGGTACGCTATGTACTTCGGGGCAGCGTGCGGCGCGCGGGCGGCCAGCTCCGCCTCACCGCGCGGTTGATCGACGCCATCAAAGGGGTCCACCTTTGGGCCGATCGATACGACCGCAGCGTCGAGGACGTGTTCCAGGTTCAATCCGAATTGACGGAACAGGTCGTGAAGGCGATGGCGGTGACCCTCAAGGCCCGGGAGCAGGATCGTATCCTGCAAAAGCACGTCACGGACATCGAAGCCTACGATGCCTTCGTGCAGGCGCGGAGGATTGTCGAGGTACCCACGCCGAGCAATATCCAGAAAGGCGAGCGGCTTTTCAAGAAGACCATCGAGCTCGACCCCGAGTTCGCGGGCGGCATCGCCGGACTGTCGTTCAACCACTCGGTCAAGGCGCGGTTTGGCTACGGCCCATCGCCGCAAGAAGACGTTTCGCGGGCACTGGCCCTGGCAAGACAGGCGATCAAGGCGGATCCCGAGTTCGCCTGGTCACATATAGCGCTCGCCGGCGCGCATCTGGCGAACGGCGAACAGGACGCGGCCGTCGATGCGATGCGGCAGGCCCTCGCTATTCAGCCGGGGGGTTACGAGACCAATCTGTTCATGTCGTTCTATTTGTTCTTCGCAGGCAAGTCGGCGCTTTCCGTCGAATATGCGGAGATCGCCGACGACTTGAGCCGCGCGCCAACCTACCGTGGCCTCTTTTTCCTGGGCATGGCCTATTTCCAGGATCGCCAGTACGCCAAGAGTGAAGCGACCTGGGACAGAATCATCCAGTCCGTCGGCATCGTAAAGCATCCGGCTTTCTATCTTTTCCAGGCGGCCTCGCAGGCTGCTCAGGACAAGATGGAAGCCGCCGGTGAGACCGTCGCGCGCTTGGAACGGATCAATCCGGAATTCCGAGTGTCGAATTTCGGCAACCTCAAGTACAACAAATCCGGGGAATTTCGTGACCGGTTGATTCGAATGGCCATCAAGGCCGGTATTCCAGAGTAGATTCCGAAGAACGGACCGATGGCGTTTTATTCCCGCGAAGACCGCCACGGAAGAAGGCATCGCGATTTCTGATTATGGCGTACTCCGGGGGAATGGTCCCGCCGGCATCCGCCTTGCGTCCGACGCCGCACCTCAGGCTTTGGGCACGTCGTAACGGTTCAGGAGATCGTCGACGATGCCGTCGAGTTCGCCCCACAGCTCGGCCCGGTGCGCCTTCATGCGGGCGAGCGTGCCGGCTTCGTCCGCCTGCATCAGGCGCGAGTAACCGACGACGTCGGCGGCGAGCACGGCCGCGAGCCCGCGTTCAATGGCCTCGGACATGTTCTCAGTCTAGCGGAACGGCTGGGGAACAGGAACGGCCCGTCGAGAAGTTCAACGGCCGAAACATTCGGCTTTCCGGCCGGGGAGGAGCCGGCGCTCTTGGGGTGCAACGCCGTCGTCAACGCTCGACGTCGAACCACGGGCGAATACAATTCACTGGTCGCCGCGGGCGTCGCTCCCGTCATCGAGGGGCCTCGCCAAGTATCCATCCGTCACGGGTGCCTGAGCTCAGTATCCATCGCAGGGATATCAACGTCCTCGTACCAGGTCGGCGCTGGCTTCAGCGACGCGACGCGCGAGCCGCAGTAATCGCACCGCCAATGCCCACCGCGCCGATGTCCTCCACTTGCAAAAGATCGAAATGCCGTCTGAATACACAAAATATTCATGGCATTACTTTAAGTATTTCGCCCTGGCCTTCAAATGTCATGAAAATACCGCCCTAATATTGTTGCGGCAGATGAAAAATAAATCTGAATAACATGCGCGTTTTTCATTGTAATCGTATCGTGGAGACGCCACGTATACTTGGCCGACAAATGGCTGTCGCGCCTAGATCGAGGCAAATCTCCAGATGTCCTTTAAGGAATTCTCATCCGCCCACAACGCCGCCGACACCATAAAGAAAACCGACAAGCCCGCAGACACGGCGAGCGCCGAGCAGAAGCCGTCCAAGACCGAGGATATACCCGCGACAGAGGCGCCCGAGTCGACGTCATAGATCTCCACCGGGCCGCCCGCCGATGACATGGTGAACCGGGCATCCGGTGCGCACCTGCGACGTTGCACGCGGCGGGCAGGCGCATCGCTACGCCGTCACCACCCAGTGGCGTCAACGGCGATCGGCACCGCTGGGAATTTCGATGGCATCTGCGGGTGGGGCCGATACGCCGCCAGCCGACGTGCCGGTCATCGATACCCCGTCGGAAACTAGAGCGTAGCGCCTGCGAGTGACGAAGGAACGCGCCGAGTACGGTGGTTCTAGCGAATATCAGATTGAACGAGGACCGCAACGATGACTTGGAATCAGCCGGGCGGCAGCGGTGGGGGCCCACAGCCTTCCAAGCTCGAGGAACTGCTGCGCGAGGGCCAGGACAACCTCAGGGGCGGGTTTCCCGGTGGCCGTTGATATCTTCCTGGCGATCGTGCTGTTCGCAAGCACCTATCTGTGCTTCGTGCGTCTGCTGCGTTATCCGCGCAACTGGCTCCCCCCGCGTGGACGGAAACACTGGTCACCACGGCACTCGCGGTGGGCACGGTCGTCCATGTCGGACTGTCGTCGGACGGCATCGACGCCGCCGCCGCCACTCTCGTGGCAATTTTCATCATCGGGCTCTTCTATGTCGTCGCCGCGCCGGCGATTGCCTTCCGGCCGACGTCGCGATCAATGGAATTTCTGGCCCGCCACGCCGACCACGCCGGGCTTTGGATGTCGCTTCCGGCCCTCGTCGCTTGTGGGCTGGTTTGGAACCCGAAGATGCTGGCCGTCCTGCTCACGGCCATGGCGATCGAATTGGCCTGGTACGTCAGGCGACGTCGGGCTGGCGGTCGACGGTCGCTCTATCGCCTCGACGATCACGATCTCGCCGTCCTGAAGCGGCAGGCGGGAGGTAATCTCGCCGTATTCGGAAAGCGTCACGGCATCCGCGAGCTGGAGATAAATGCAAACGCCGACGCCTGGCGCGGATGCACCAAGGAATCCGCACCGTGTCCCTTCAATCTCTACGTCAACCGTCTCGGTCTCAATACCGCGCCCTGTTGCCGCGAACACCTGGCGGAACTTTGTCGTTACGTCGCGTCCCAGCTCTCGGAATTGAACTTCGTATACTGGCTGGACGGGGGAACCTTGCTGGGGGCGGTCCGGGAGGACGGATCGCTTTTGAAATGGGAGGACGACGTCGATCTTTCCGTCCTGCTGCAAGACGATGCGTCCTGGGATCGGCTGGTCGCCGAACTGGGCGCCTGCTGTCAGCGGGACGGCTTTTCCTGCGACGTCTTTGCCAAAGAAGGTTACCTCACGATCTCCTACGACCCGCCGCAAGCATGGCCGCTGCTCTACGAGCGCTACAGGATGAGGGGCGAGATCCGCCTCGATCTCTTCGTCTATCGGGAGGCGGACAGCCGCGGCTCGGCGGTGGTCGAGCGGCGGCACTACAAGGCGTCGATGCCCGAGACCGAAAGTGGTGGCTATGGCGTGGCGCGCGACATCGTGCTGCCGACCTCGACGATCACTTTCCTCGGCGAAGAGTACTCCTGTCCCGGTCGACCGGTTGCCTATCTCGAACAGCTCTACGGTGACTTTCGGAAGGTGGAGTATTCCTATGTCGACGACTCGGCCGCCCAAACCCGCCGATCCTTGGATGTCGAAGATCAGGCCTCGGGCACGTCGTAACGGTTCAGGAGGTCGTCGACGATGCCGTCGAGTTCATCCCACGGCGCCTCGCGGAAGCTGTGGCCGCGCACGATGAAGGGGGCGCCCGCATAGAATTTCTCATAGCTCTGATGGCGGCCGGCGAATTCGGAGCCGAAGAGATCCCAGGCCAGGCGGAGCAGTTTCATGCGGGAGACGGCATCCATCTGCGGGGTTTGCCAGTAGGTCTCGAAGCGCTCGCGCAACGCCGGTTCCTGCAGAACACTGACGTCCGCCGGCATCTGGAAGACGCCGCCACCGCAGAGCTCGCGCAGGATGTCGATGATGCCCGCGTGGTTCTCGGTACACCAATTGAGCGCCGCATACATCATGCGCCGATTGAACGTGAGGTGGCCTTCGGGCCAGCTCTCCGCGGTGTGAATCGGCATGCAAAACTGACCCACTTTGGTGGGTTATGAGCGGTAAGAATTGACCCACCTGGAACGCTGCGGATTTCGGTAGTTCCGGACGGCGGTTTCAGTAAGTCCTGGCCACCGATTTCATAAAGTCCCGGCCGGTTCCGGGAGTTTGGCTTCGGGTGCCTTGTTGCCGTCAGTCGGGATTGTTTTCCGTTGTGGTTGGCTGGGTCAAGTCGGTCGTCGATTTCTTCTTTCGCATGCTGTCGCCTTTCAAGCCGATGCGGTGGGCGTTGTGGATGACGCGGTCGAGGATGGCGTCGGCGATGGTGGCCTCGCCGATCAGGTCGTGCCAGGCGGTCACGGGGATCTGCGCGGTGATGAGGGTTGAGCGTCGGTGGTATCGTTCCTCGCAGATTTCCAGGAGATCGAGGCGCTGGCGGTCGGTCAGGCCATGGGTTCCCCAGTCGTCGAGGACGAGCAGCTGGACCCGGGCGAGGCGGTCGATCAGGCGGGGCAGCCGGCCGTCGAGGCGGGCCATGGCGAGGTCCTCGAAGAGCCTGGGCATGCGGACGTAGAGGACGGAATGATCGAGCCTGGCGGCCTGATGGGCGATGGCACAGGCGAGCCATGTCTTGCCGGTTCCGGTCTGGCCGGTGACGATGAGGTTCTCGTGTGCCTTGAGCCAGACGCCCTGGGCGAGAGAGAGGACGGCGCGGCGGTCGAGGCCTCGTTCGGCGGCGAAGTCGATGTCCTCGATGCAGGCCTCGGGGAAGCGTAGCCTGGCCTGTCTGAGGCGGTTGGCGAGGCGCTTGTCGGCGCGGGTGGCGGCCTCGCGGTCGAGCATGAGGGCGAGCCAGTCCTCGCGGTTCAATTCCGATGATTGGCCTCGCTCGGCCATGTCGCGGTAAGCCTCTGCCATGCCCTTGAAGCCGAGGGCCTGCATCTGGTCGAGGGTCGGGTGTGTCAGCATGAGGTGTCTTCTCCTGGTTATCGGTAGTAGCCGGGGCCGCGGATGTTGGTGTGTGGCGGCAGCGGCAGAAGCGGTTCGCGCTCGGGGCGTGTGCGATCGAGGCCGGACTTGAGGATGGCGGCGAGCGATGAGTAGCTGGTCGTGTTGATGGTGAGCGCGCGTGCGCAGGCGGCCTCGACGCGTTCCGGTTCGTATCGGCGGGCGAGCGACAAGACGCCCATGGCGCTGCGATAGCCTTGCTCGGGATGGGGCCGATCGCGGATCATCCGCTCGACCAGGAGGGCGGCGTTGGGGCCGATGCGGCTGGCCTGGTCGATCAGGCTTTGTGGCGTTCGCTCGGCATAGCGCTGGTGCGCCTTGGGCATGTGGGCCGGGATCGTGGCATGGCCGCCATGCGGTGAGCGGCGGAGATGGCTGGCGACGCGCTTGTGGTTGTGGAAGATCTCGACCGTGCGGTGAGTGAGCCGGACTTGGACCTTGCGGCCGATCAGGCCGTGCGGCACGGAGTAGAAGCTGCGCTCGACGTCGACGTGATAGTCGGAATGGACCTTGGCGGTCTTCCATTCGGCATATTCGAAGGGCGTCGTCGGCAGGGGTGCCAGGGCCTCGCGCTCGATGGCCTCGAACATCTGGCGCCGGCTCTTTCCAAGGTTGCGCATGGGCCGCTCGTTGAGCTCCTCGAGGAGGTCGCGGATCGCCCGGTTGAGCTGGTCGAGGGAGAAGAAGCGCGTATTGCGCAGTCTTGCCAGGATCCAGCGCTCGACGACCTGGACGGCGACTTCGACCTTGGCCTTGTCGCGCGGCTTGCGGACCCGGGTCGGCAGGACGGTGGTGTCGTAGTGCTCGGCGAGCGCGGCGAAGGTCGGGTTGAGGGTCGGCTCGAACCAGAGCGGCTTGGCGACGCCGGCCTTGAGGTTATCGCAGACGATGCTCTTGGGCACGCCGCCGAAGTAGGCGAGCGCCCGGCATTGTCCGGCGACCCAGTCGGGCAGGCGCTGGGTCAGGCTGGCGGTGGCGAAGGTGAGCGAGGAAGCGCCCAGCACGGCGACGAAGATCTGCGCGTCGTGCACCTCGCCGGTCTCGGGGTCGACGATGTCCACCGTCTGGCCGGCATAATCGGTCTGCATGACCGCACCGGCCTCGTGGCGGTTGCGCCAGGTGGCGCCGGTGCGCCGCTTGAACGCCGTGAAGGCTTCGCAGAACCAGGTGTAGCCGTAGCCATCGGGATGTGAGGCGCGGTATTCCTGCCAGAGCAGGGTCAGCGTCACCCCCTTGCGCTTCAGCTCGGCCGCGACCGTCGGCCAGTGCGGCTCGCACCTGTCGCGCGGGGGCCGGCCCATGCGGCGGAACAGCGTCTCTTGCAGGACCGCGTCGTCCTCGTATTCCGCCGGCAGCGGCCAGGCGGTAAGGCCGACCTCGCGGGCCCGCAGCAAATAGGTCGACACTGTCGTCTTGGAGACCTTCAGCCGTTCCGCCACCTCTCGCGCCGAGAGGCCTTGGTCATGCGTCAGCCGCAGGATCGTTCGTGCATCTCTCACCGTCGTTCGTCTCGTCTGCTTCCGTCTGGGCATGTCCCCTCCCGGCAAAAGCCAAGAGGTAGACGCCGAGACGGCGCACCCGAAAGCTGAACTCAGATCGCCCCGTGATGCTGTCCGGGACTTTCCGGAATCACTGGCCGCGACTTACTGAAATCTCTGGCCAGGACTTTCCGTAATCGGTGTCCGGGACTTTCCGAAACGCGCAGAACGCTAGCATCCGCACGGAACAGTGCGGAGGAAAGAGCAGGTGGTATTGATGGAAAGCGTATTGAAGATCCGACGTTGGATATTACGGGAGGGTCGGAGTATCCGATCTGTATCTCGTCAGACTGGTTTGTCGCGGAACACGATTAAGAAGTATCTGAAGGACGGCGATCCACCGAGCTATCAGCGGCGCGTTTCACCCGTCCGGCGTAAGCTTAGCGATGGCTTCGCCAGCCGGCTTCGGGCGCTCTTTGAGCAGGACCTGGGGCGCCCGCGCCGTGAGCGCCGGACGGCCAAGAAGCTTTATGAGCAGCTTGTGTCGGAAGGCTATAGCGGATCCTACTCGACGGTTCAGAGGTTTGTCCGCGACCTGAAGCGTTCTGGCGCCGGATCGGGGGATGCGTTCATTCCGTTGCACTTTACGGCAGGTGACGCGCTCCAGTTTGACTGGAGCACGGAATACGCTGTCCTGGGCGGTGTCGAGCAGAAGGTAAAGGTTGCCCACTTCCGCCTATGTCATAGCCGCAAGCCCTTTGTTGTTGCCTATCCCAGCGAATCTCAGGAGATGGTGCTGGACGCCTTTGCACGGGCGATGTCTTTCTATGGCGGCGTACCGCGCCGGGTGATCATCGACAACCCCAAGACGATGGTAACCTATGTTTCGCGCTCTAAGGACCGTGTGTTCCATCCGCGCTTTCTGGCGTTGATGAACCACTATGTGATGGAACCGGTTGCTTGCACACCCGCGGCGGGGTGGGAGAAGGGTCAGATTGAGAACCAGGTTGGGTTCCTGCGGGGACAGCTGTTTGCGCCCAAGCCCGCCTTTGACGATCTGGATGCGCTGAACGGCTGGTTGCGTCTGCGCTGCGAGGAATTGGCGAATCGCGCCCACCCCGAACAATCGGATCGCAAGATCTCGGACGTGTTCGCAGACGAGTGCGCCGAACTGCGTCCCCTGGGCCGGGCTTTTGACGGCTATGTTGAGAAGGCCGCTCGTGTCCGCTCTACCTGTCTGGTCCAATATGCCACCAATCGCTATAGCGTCCCCTCCCGGTTCGCCGGGGAGCTTGTCTCTCTGCGCGCCTATGCGGACCGGATCGTGGTTGTGTCAGGGCAGAATGTGATTGCCGAGCACAAGCGCCGCTTTACCCGCAACGCCAGCTATTTCGAGCCCTGGCATTACCTGCCCCTACTCGACCGCAAGCCCGGCGCGCTGAGAGATGGCGCGCCCTTTGTGGGTTGGCAATTGCCTGAGGCGATGCACCGGGTCAGGGCGCATTACATGGCCGGCAAAGGCGGGGACCGGGAGTTTGTCGATCTGCTCCTGCTGGCCCAGGATCACGGGATCGAGGTGGTCGAGATAGCCTGTGAACTGGCCGTGGAGCAGAACACGCTGCGCCTTCCGGCCATCATCAATCTGATCAACCAACTGGTGGAGCCGGTCATCGCGCCATGGGGCGAGAGCCACGCCTATCCGCAACTGACCTTGCGGCCCGAAGCGGACTGCAAGCGCTATGAGACGCTGTGCGTTGCCGGGGAGGCCGTCGCATGAAAGCTTTGATAGACCAACTGATCGCCCTGAGGCTGTATGGAATGGCGGCTTGCGCCGAAGCTTTGCTGGCCGCGCGCAAGCCGCCAAGTCTGACCACTGCGATAAAGCAACTGATCGACGCCGAGACTGTAGAGCGCCGGGTGCGCTCTATCCAGCACCAAATGCGGGCCTCGAAGTTCCCCCACCATAAGGACTTCGCCACTTTCGATTACGGCCTAGCAGCCTGTCGGACTCGGGCATGCAAGGATTGGTAAGATTGGCTTGGCGGGCGTCGATGTCATGGATTTACCCCCATGAAGTTGCGAACGCGGGTTGGCCCGCCCGTTCAGGCGTGGCTGAGGACGAACATCCGCTTGATGTTCCAGGAGAGCGTGGCCAAGGTCCATTCCCCCTTCGCCTTGTCGAGGCCGCGCAGGCTGAACTGACGCAAGCCCATCACCGATTTGATGATGCCGAACACCGGCTCCGGCGTCTGCTTGCGAAGCGCGTAGAGCGCCCGGCCCTCGGGTGTGGCCAGGCGATGGCACATCGCCTCGAGCGGCGTCGGATCCTCGGGCGCTGGCGGCGCCTCGGCGAAGCGGTCCCGCCAGGAAAGATGGTGGTGCTCCCGGCCGAGCGCGATCAGCGGCGCGATCTCCGCTTCCCCGCAGGCCTCGACGTTGGCCTGGCTGAAGTAGCCGCTGTCCGCCAACAGGGTCTCGACCTCGCCAAGCCCGTCCGGCAGGCCGGCGAGTGCTTCGAGCGTCGGTTCGATCTGCTGCTTGTCGTTCGCCGCCTGCACCACGTCGGCGCTGACCACCAGCAGGCTGCCGGCGGCCACCGCAGCCTGGGCGTTGTAGCACTGCTCGAAGCCGCCGCCGGCCACCGGCATGATGCGCGAGTCCGGGTCCGTCAGGTTGACCTGGTCCTTCGCCCGTGGCCCCGGCTCCGGCGGCTTCGGTGGCCGCCCGCCCGGCTTGCGGCCGGTCCGCGTTTCCTTCGCCTCGCGGGCTGCCAGCTTCTCTTCGTACTCCGCCTGCTCCCGCGCATGACGCTCGGCCGCCCGCGCCTCGATCTCCGCCTTCGCCGCGGCGATCGCCGCCAGCCGGTCCTCGCGCCGTGCCAGCTCCTCCGGCACGCTCATGCCGTCGGGAACCTCGGACCGGTCCGCCGCTTCCGCCAACGCCATCAACTCCGCCACCTCGGCCCGCAGCCGGGCTTCGATCTCGCCCGCACGCTGCCACGACAGGGCGCTGTGCCGGCTCGCGTCGGCATGGATCTTCGTCCCGTCCAGCGCCACCGTGCCCAGTTGCAGCATGCCGGCCTGCCGCGCCAGCAGCAGAACCTGCACGAACAGCCCCTCGATCAGCGGCAGGAAGCGACGGCGGAACGTGGCGATCGTGTCGTGGTCGGGGTGGTCGTTTGCCGCGATGAAGCGGAAGGCCACCGAATCATAGCTCGCCCGCTCCAGCTTCCGGCTGGAATGCACCCCCGTCGCGTAGCCGTAGATCAGCAGGCCCAGCAGGACGCTCGGGTGATGCGCCGCCGAGCCCGAACCACGATAGGCCTTCACGAACGCAGAGAGATCCAGCTGCTCCAGCACATCGACCACGAAGCGCGCCAGATGACGATCAGGCAGCCATTCGTCCACCGAAGGCGGCAGAAGATAGCTGGTCTCCCGGTCAACCTGTCGAAAGTTGCTCATCACAAAATCACCGCGCAGGAGAGAATCAGACCGTGACAGTGAATCTCATCTCGAAACTCGGCTCAAGTCCGACAGGCTGCTAGCCGCCGTCACCCAAGCGCAAATCGACCCCTTCTGCTCAGGGCAGTTCACCCAGGAGGCCCACAACCTCATTCTGGTGGGCGGAACCGGTACGGGCAAAACCCACATCGCCATTGCTCTGGGGACGCTGTTGATCAATCAGGGAAAGAAGGTCCGTTTCTTCAACGCCGTCGATCTGATCAATGCGCTGATCAAGGAACAGGCCGAAGGCAACGCCGGCAAGATCATCCGGCAACTGACGGCCATGGATTGCGTCATCATCGACGAACTGGGCTATATCCCATTCCCCAAATCCGGCGGTGCGCTCTTGTTCCACCTGATCAGCAAACTCTATGAGAAGACCAGCGTCATCATCACCACCAATCTGGAGTTCGGGGAATGGGTCTCCGTCTTCGGAGATGCAAAAATGACAACCGCGTTGCTGGATCGTGTAACGCATCACTGCGCAATCATCGAAACAGGCAACATGTCTTACCGCTTCGCACAAAGCAAACAGCGACGACAAAAGTAGCCGCCCTGTAAGCAAAGCCCCAGGCTGATCCGCTATATGGAGCCAATCAGCCTGGGGGCTTTCATCGCAAAGGCGGGCAAATCAAAACGGGTCCTGTACAGATTGTTCTGCAAAAGGGGTTTCGTAGCTGGGGCACAAGTCCGGGCCGATGGGGTGGATGAGCTGCCTCCGGCTGGTCCGGGCTCTCGCGATCGAAATCCATGAGGACTGGCTGGATGCCAACCGCTAGCTCAACATGATCCATCTCAAGGAGAGCAAAAGCGAACGCATCCAGAAAGCCGCCTGACGGCGGCTCGGCATGCCTGGCGCTCCGAGCAATCGAAATCTCCGCGCCAGGCATGCCGGTGGCCCTCATCGGCAGCCATGACAAACTTGCAGAACAGTCTGGACACTACTTCAAAAGCTCATTGCCACTTCAAGAACCCCACCTGATCCCCACGTTCCGCCGCCGGCCCGGTTGTCCCGGTGGGCCCACAGGCCCCTCCCACGCGGCTTCGCTCCGCGTAACGCAAAGCGCTACACGAAGCCGCGCGGGGCCCTCCCGTGGACTACCGGGACAACCTCCGTCGAAGCAAGGGGGGGGGTCAATTTTGCACGCCGATAGGGGGTCAGAATTAAATGCTGATTGACACCCGGGCCGGTCGCTGGCCAGGATGTCGTCGTCCGCCGGCAGCACGCTGCGCATCCAGGCGAGGCCGGCGGCATACCAGGTCGGCGAGACCACCGCATCGGCCCAGGATTTGCGCCGATGGAGAACGTCCTCCGGCAGCACCCCCTTCATCGATTCCCGCAGCAGCAACTTGCCTGGGCGCAGCCGGCCCGCCCGGCTCCAGGGGTTGGGGCGCGGCCGGATCGGCAGGTAGGAGGGCGGCAGGGCTTCGGCGAAATGGGCGGGCGAGACGCGCTCGACGCCGATCTCGCGCAGGACCTTCTCCCAACGGGTCACGTCGATGCAGGAGACCAGGCGGGCGAAGCTCTGATGGCGAAGGTGCGCCGCCAGCTCCATCCGGGCGAAGCCCGACGGCGCTTCGGCAATGTGCCCGCCCTCGCCCAACAGCGGCGCCATGTCGGCCGGGAAGTGGGTCCGCAAATCCGCGATGGCGCCGCGCTCGCGCAGGACCGACAGGACCAGCAGCAGCAAACGAGGATAGAGCGGCTCCAGGCTCGGGTGCACCCGGCGCAGCCGGTGCAGATGGCGCCCGCGTCGGGTGCGCGCCCGCCAGGCGAGCGCGGTGACCAGCGCCACGCCGCCCGGCCGGGCCAGCAGGCGGGCCAGGTCCTCGAGATGGGCCATGTGACTGCCGATGCCGAAGCCGGAGAGATAACGGGTGAAGCCATGCCGCAGGATCCGCCGGCTCGCCGGCAGCATGAAGGCCTTCGGCCAATGGGTCGGGCTTTCGGCCCGCCATACCGTTTCCGGCAGCGCCTGCAGATAGTCCTCGAAGGAGATCTTGAAGACGTGGTGGCGGATACCGAGACGCCGGGCGACCGCGACGGCGAACGGCGTCTCGCAGGGGTGGCTCGGGTCGTCGAACTCGTAGGTGAAGGCCTCGACGTTGGCGGCGCCGACGCAATCGACCGCATGGGCGGCGATGGCGGAGGAATCGATGCCGCCCGACAGGGTGACGGCGACCGGGCGCGCCGGCCCGATTGCCCGTTCCACCGCGTGGCCGAGGCGATGGCGATAGTCCCGCGCCAGCGTGGCGAGATCGCCCGCCGGCGGCTCCAGCAGGCCAGGCCAGTGCCAGCGGGGCGCTTCGACCTCGCGTCCAAGCGTCAGGGTATGGCCGGGCGGCACCTCCTCGATACCCTCAATCAACGTGCCGGTGCCGGCCATGGTGAGGCCGGCGACGACGGTCTCGTCGACGGCGCTTCGACGCAACCGGCTGTCGAGGTCGGGATGCGCCAGCAGCGGGCGGAGGGAGGCGGCGAACAGCACCAGCCCCGGCAGCCGCGCGAAGTACAACCGTTCCCCCCCGGAAAGGCCGCGCAGCAGGCGCAGGCGCCGCGCCGCGAGATCGGCCCGCGCGAGCACGAAATGCCCCTCGGGCGGAGACTCGCCGACGAGCAGGCCCTCGTGCGCCTGGACGCCGGCCGGACCGCGCGACAGCTTGCCCCGACGGGCCACGAGCCAGAGCGGGCCCTCGGAGATCTCGGCGAGGCCTTCGGGATGGCCCGGCAGGCGGGCCAGCATGCGGGCCTCGGCCAGGGTCGAGATCCGCCGTCGCGCCGGCACGTCGTCGAGCGACCATGCCCCCAGCAGATCCGACATGATCCGGGTCCCCCAGCGCGTTCTTCCGTGCCATCATAGCAGCCGCGCCCGAAGTGACGGGAAGTGGGGGGACATGCGCTGCGTCGCTTGCGAGAAGGACACCAAGCCGGCCGGCAAGGGGCGGCCGGCGTCCAAGTGCGGCCATTGCGGGCACCTCTTCGCCCTCAACCCCAAGGTCGACGGCATCGCCGACATGGTGGTCAAGAAACTCATCGACGGCGTCACCGCCAAGGGTGAACATCGCTACCTGCAAGCCCAGCTGGAGCATGAACTCGAAGGCCGGTTGACCAAGCGCTCCAAGGGCTTCTTCATCTTTCTGCTGGTCGCGGTGGCGGTCGCGGCCGGGGCGGCGTTCTTTCTGTTGCACGCCGTCGTCGGGCTGCTCGTCGGCGCGGCGGGCTATTTCGCGGCGTCACGCTGGCATCGCAAGCCCCGGGCGCAGAGCACGGCGAAACGGGACGAGGCGGTGCGCCTGCTGCAGCGCTACGACCAGCTGAACCCGCCGAACCAGCGGGTCGACACGGCAGCCGCCGTGCCCGCCCTCGGCCCCGACGATGTCGTGCACGACCGGGTTCTGGTCTGCCAGCGCCCGGATCACGCCGCCTTCTACCGGGAAAACGGCTTCGCGCTGACCGCCGCCTGCCATGTCGCCTGTCCGGCCGATCCCGCCGCGTCACGCGAGGCGCTGGTCGCCGCCGTCCGGACCCGCACGGCACCGGGCGTCTTCCTGGTGCACGATCTGACGCCGGCCGGCCTGGCCTTCGCCGAGGCCCTGACCGCCGACCCCGAATGGTTCGCCGACCACCCGGGCGCCCGCCGTGTCGACCTCGGCCTCACGACGGCTCATGGCGAAGCGTTGAGTGACCTCGCCCGTCCGCTTGCCAGCGACGAGGGCACCGGCGCAATCGCCGGCCTGCCGGAGGGTACGGGCCTGCGGTTGACGCTGTTTCGCCCGAAGGTCCTGCTGGAATTGACACGCAAGGCCATGGAGGACGAGGCCGCCTTCGTGCTGCCGAGCAAACGGGACGGCGCCGGTGCCGCCTTGGCGATGACGGGCGATGCGGAATGAGGTGCGGCTATCCCGCCCGGCGCTGACCGGCAAACCAGGAAACGACGCCCCCACGCTTGCCGGCGGTGCGCAAATCGCGCAGCGAAACGATACCGACGGCGCGCCCCTCCACCGCCACCGGCAGATGGCGGTAGCGGCGGACCTGCATGAGGCGCAATGCGCGTTCCGGCGTCTCGTCCGGCGCGATGCATTCGGGCGAGGCGGTCATGACCTCCTCGAGCCGCGTCGCCGCGCCGTCCAGGCCGGCGGCGACGACCCGGCGGGCCAGGTCACGCTCGGTGACGATACCGATCAACCGGCCCGCCGCATCGTTGATCAGTACCGCGGAGATATCGTTCGCGACCATCGCCTGCGCCGCCTCGCGCGCGCTGGCATCCGGGGCCAACGCCTGGATCGTCTGTCCGTCGACGACATCGGGAATAATTCGCCGGCTCATCGCATCCTCCCGTAACCGGTTCACAATAGGCGGGCGCTCCGCCGATGGCCAGTTCCCGCCCACTTCCTGTATAAGCGCCAAATGCAGCAGGGCATGGGAGGGACGACGAGATGCGAATGATGCTGAGGTGGAGCGTACCGGTGGAGCGCGGCAACGAGGCGATCGCCGACGGCACGATGGGCCGGGTGATCGGCGAGCTGATGGAGAAGCTGAAGCCGGAGGCCGCCTACTTCTGGCCGGAGCAGGGCGAGCGGGCCGGCATGATGGTTTTCGACATGGCGGGCTCCGTCGACATCCCCGCCGTCGCCGAGCCGCTGTTCGTGAATCTCGACGCCGATGTCGAGTTCAATCCCGTGATGAATGCCGAAGATCTGCAGAAGGCGCTCGCCAACCTTCCCGACTAGCAGCCTGTCGGACTCGGGCATGCAAGGATTGGTAAGATTGGCTTGGCGGGCGTCGATGTCATGGATTTACCCCCATGAAGTTGCGAACGCGGGTTGGCCCGCCCGTTCAGGCGTGGCTGAGGACGAACATCCGCTTGATGTTCCAGGAGAGCGTGGCCAAGGTCCATTCCCCCTTCGCCTTGTCGAGGCCGCGCAGGCTGAACTGACGCAAGCCCATCACCGATTTGATGATGCCGAACACCGGCTCCGGCGTCTGCTTGCGAAGCGCGTAGAGCGCCCGGCCCTCGGGTGTGGCCAGGCGATGGCACATCGCCTCGAGCGGCGTCGGATCCTCGGGCGCTGGCGGCGCCTCGGCGAAGCGGTCCCGCCAGGAAAGATGGTGGTGCTCCCGGCCGAGCGCGATCAGCGGCGCGATCTCCGCTTCCCCGCAGGCCTCGACGTTGGCCTGGCTGAAGTAGCCGCTGTCCGCCAACAGGGTCTCGACCTCGCCAAGCCCGTCCGGCAGGCCGGCGAGTGCTTCGAGCGTCGGTTCGATCTGCTGCTTGTCGTTCGCCGCCTGCACCACGTCGGCGCTGACCACCAGCAGGCTGCCGGCGGCCACCGCAGCCTGGGCGTTGTAGCACTGCTCGAAGCCGCCGCCGGCCACCGGCATGATGCGCGAGTCCGGGTCCGTCAGGTTGACCTGGTCCTTCGCCCGTGGCCCCGGCTCCGGCGGCTTCGGTGGCCGCCCGCCCGGCTTGCGGCCGGTCCGCGTTTCCTTCGCCTCGCGGGCTGCCAGCTTCTCTTCGTACTCCGCCTGCTCCCGCGCATGACGCTCGGCCGCCCGCGCCTCGATCTCCGCCTTCGCCGCGGCGATCGCCGCCAGCCGGTCCTCGCGCCGTGCCAGCTCCTCCGGCACGCTCATGCCGTCGGGAACCTCGGACCGGTCCGCCGCTTCCGCCAACGCCATCAACTCCGCCACCTCGGCCCGCAGCCGGGCTTCGATCTCGCCCGCACGCTGCCACGACAGGGCGCTGTGCCGGCTCGCGTCGGCATGGATCTTCGTCCCGTCCAGCGCCACCGTGCCCAGTTGCAGCATGCCGGCCTGCCGCGCCAGCAGCAGAACCTGCACGAACAGCCCCTCGATCAGCGGCAGGAAGCGACGGCGGAACGTGGCGATCGTGTCGTGGTCGGGGTGGTCGTTTGCCGCGATGAAGCGGAAGGCCACCGAATCATAGCTCGCCCGCTCCAGCTTCCGGCTGGAATGCACCCCCGTCGCGTAGCCGTAGATCAGCAGGCCCAGCAGGACGCTCGGGTGATGCGCCGCCGAGCCCGAACCACGATAGGCCTTCACGAACGCAGAGAGATCCAGCTGCTCCAGCACATCGACCACGAAGCGCGCCAGATGACGATCAGGCAGCCATTCGTCCACCGAAGGCGGCAGAAGATAGCTGGTCTCCCGGTCAACCTGTCGAAAGTTGCTCATCACAAAATCACCGCGCAGGAGAGAATCAGACCGTGACAGTGAATCTCATCTCGAAACTCGGCTCAAGTCCGACAGGCTGCTAGTCCGCATTTCTCACACTATCCACGGCCTCAGCGGCGCTGTGGGCCCGACAGGGAAGGAGCGCTGCGCCGTTCGATGTGGTTCATCGTACAAGCAGTGCGACGCACCCTGTCGGGCCCACAGCGCCGCCCGAAGGGTCTATCTGGGCCGGCCGCTCGGCGAGATGCGGTCCCTCGACGTAGCCCCGCTACGCTTTTGGGCCCGCACCTCGCCGAATCGACTCGGCCCAGATAGACTGAGGCCATGGATAGTGTGAGAAATGCGGACTAGGCGCGACCGACCGCGGCAAAAACACAGCCCCGTGACTTGACGGCGTGGGGCGGGGAGGCCAACAAGGGCGTCCCGCCCCGGGCGCCGTGGTCACCTGCGCCCACCCGACCCGGCGCTTACCGCCACCGCCCCGCAACCGGAGCCGTCCCCATGGGTCTCGACGTCGCGATCTGGATGTTTCCGGCCCTGCTGGTGATGATCTTCCTCGGCTTTCCCGTCGCCTTCTGCCTGATCGGGACCGCCTTCCTGTTCGGCCTGCTGCGCTGGCCGCCGGAATCCCTGGCCTTCATCCTGGTCACCAAGGTGCACGACGTTTCCGGCGCGCATGTGCTGGCGGCGATCCCGCTGTTCGTCTTCATGGGCGCGATGCTGGAACGCTCGGGCATCGCGGCGAAGCTGTTCGACGCCATTCACCTGTGGACCCGGCGGCTGCCCGGCGGCCTCGCCGTCGGCACCATCCTGATGTGCGTGGTCTTCGCCGCGGCGAGCGGCGTGCTCGGCGCGACCGAGTCCGTGGTCGGTATCCTGGCGATCCCGCCGATGCTGAAATACGCCTACGACAAGGGATTGATCAGCGGCACGATCTGCGCCGGCGGCTCGCTCGGCACGATCATCCCGCCGTCCATCCTGGTCGTCCTGCTGGGCCCCGTCGCCAGCGTCTCGATCGGCGATTTGTTCATCGGCATGATGATCCCGGGCCTGATGATCGCCGGCCTCTACATCCTCTATATCCTGGTGCTTTGCTCGATCCGGCCGCGGCTCGGCCCGCGCCTGCCGCGCAGCGTCGAGGAGCCCCCGTTCTGGCGCAAGATCGTGATCTCGCTGACCGCCCTGGTCCCGCCCGTGCTGCTGGTGGTGACGGTGCTGGGTTCGATCATGATCGGGGCGGCGACGCCGACGGAGGCGGCGGCGATGGGGGCGGCGGGAACCATCGTGCTCACGCTCGCCTACGGCAACTTCAGCTTTCGGGCGATGTGGCAGGCCCTGGTCCGCACGCTGCTGGTCTCCTCGATGATCATGATGATCTACATGGGCGGATTGATGTTCTCCGGCATCTTCATCGCCGCGGGCGGCATGAACCTGATCACGGACATGATGAACGCGACCGGCCTCACCGCCTGGTCGACGCTCTTCGTCATCCTGATCCTGGCCTTCGTCGCCGGCTTCGTGCTCGACATGATCTCGATCATCCTGATCTTCGTGCCGATCTCCATCTCGCTGATGCACAAGTTCGGCTTCGATCCGGTCTGGTTCTCGATCCTTTTCCTGATCGTCATCCAGACCAGCTACCTGACGCCGCCGATGGCGCCGGCGATTTTCTACCTGCGCGGCATCAGCCCGCCCGAGATCACCCTGCGCGACATGTACCGCGGCGTGATCCCCTTCATCGGCCTGGAGATCGTCGCGATCGGCCTGGTCATGGCCTTCCCGGGCCTGGCGCTGTGGCTGCCCTCGAAGGTTCTCGGCTTCAACTAGCCCCGCGTCGACAGTTCCCGGTGGACGTCCGGGCCGCCCGGCTTACATATGGGGGCGTGGCCGCTTCGCCGACGGGAGGATGTAACCCAATGCTGTTTCGTTGCTTGATCGCCCTGGCCATCGCCCTGGGGCTGTCCCTCTCCGCCCGGGCCGGCGGCAAGCCCGAGGGCGATATCGTGGTCGAGGCCGCCTGGGCCCGCGCCTCCATCGGCGCCGCCAAGGCCGGCGCCGCCTACCTCACGATCACCAACATCGGCGACCGCGCGGACCGCCTGCTCGCCGTCGCCACCCCCGCCGCGGCGCGGGCCGAGCTGCACACCCACGAGATCGAGAACGACATCGCCCGGATGCGGGCCATCGACGCGATCGACCTGCCGGCCGGTGGAACGACGGAGATGGCACCGGGCGGCCTGCACATCATGCTGTTCGGCCTGAAGGCGCCGTTGCAGAAGGGCGACGATTTTCCCCTGACCCTGACCCTGGCGAACGGCGGCGAGGTCGAGATCCGGGTCAGCGTCGTCGCCGCCGCCGCACGCGCGCCGGCAACCGACGACGGCGCCGGGATCCACGTCACCGAGGCCTGGGCCTATCCGACGGGCGCGCGGGCCGGCCGCATGACCCGAGCCTTCGTGACAATTCACAATCGGGGGACGAGCGACGACCGCTTGCTCGCGGTCGCCACCCCGGTGGCCACGCGGGCGGCGCTGCACAGCTTCCGGGTCAAGTGCGGCGACATGATCGTCACGGACACGGACACGCCCGTGTCGCTGCCCGCCGGCAAGACCCATCGCATGGGGCAGGCGACCTCGCTCGTCATGCTCTCCGGGATGAGCGAGCCGTTGCGAGAAGGCGGGCGCTTTACCATGACCCTCACCTTCGAGGTCGCCGGCGAACAAAACATTGAAGTCACCGTCGGCCGGCCGGAGCATGCCCCGAAAGCCCGCGAGCAGGGCGACGAAGTCGGCGGGCACAGCCATGCCAAGCACGATCACGGCAAGCATGGCCACGCGGACGACGATTCCGCCGCCAAGGAAACGCCGACGCAAGCGCATGACGCCGGCCACAAGAGCCACGGCGACCACGGTCATGCGAAGCCCGAAGCGGGGCACGCCAAGGCGCATGCCCATGACGAGGCCATCGATATCGCACCGGGGCCGCACGCGCCGACCCTGGCGCTCGAGGTGATGCCGGCGGGGTCGGGGCGCGGCGGCGGCTGGGTGGTGCGGGTGAAGACGACCAACTTCGCCTTCGCCCGCGACAAGGTCGACCAGCCCCATGTCGCAGGCGAGGGTCATGCGCATATCTATGTCAACGGCAAGAAGATCGGCCGGGTCTACACCGCACACCACCATCTGGCGGAACTGCCGAGCGGCGAGACGAAGGTAACGATCACCCTGAACGCCAACAGCCACCAGCCGCTTTCGGTCGGGGGCGAGGCGCTGACGCGCACGGTGACGGTGCAGGTGCCGTGAGCCGGGAGATCGAGGTCCCGGTCCTCGTCGTCGGCGGCGGGCCGGTCGGCCTCACGCTGGCCATCGATCTCGCGCGGCGCGGGATCGAAGTCCTGGTGGTCGAACGCCGTCCGCGGGGCGCCCCGCCGCCGCCCAAGTGCAACCATGTCGCCGCCCGCTCGATGGAGATCTTCCGCCGTTTGGGCGTCGCCGGGGCGCTGCGCGAGGCGGGCCTGCCGGCTGACTATCCGAACGACGTCTCCTACCGCACCCGCTTCACCGGGCCGGAGCTGACGCGCATCCCGATCCCCTGCCGGCGCGACCGCTTCACCGCCACGGGCGGTCCCGACACGGACTGGCCGACGCCGGAGCCGCCCCACCGCATCAACCAGATCTTCCTGGAGCCGATCCTGTTCGCCCATGCCGAAGCGCAGGGCGGGCTCCGCATCCTCTGCGACAGCGAGGTGACCGGCTTCGAACAGGACGACGACGAGGTCCGCGCCGTCGCCCGCCACCTCGCCGACGGTACCGAGACGGCGATCCGCTGCCGGTATCTCGTCGGCTGCGACGGCGGCCGTTCGGCGATTCGCCGGGCCATGGGCGCAACGCTGGAAGGCGACGCGGTCATCCAGCGGGTGCAGTCGAGCTATATCCGCGCGCCCGCACTTCTGGACCTGCAACGCGAGGCGCCGGCCTGGGCGACCTTCTCCCTGAACCCGGAACGCGCCGGCAACGTCTATGCGATCGACGGGCGGGAGCGTTGGGTGGTGCACAACTACCTCCGCCCCGAGGAGGCCGGGCCGGAGGCGGTGGACCGCGACGCGGCGCTGCGTGCCATCCTCGGCGTCGGGCCGGACTTCGCGTATGAGCTGATCGCGCCGATGGACTGGGTCGGTCGCCGCCTCGTCGCCGACCGGATCCGCGAACGCCGGGTCTTCATTGCCGGCGACGCCGCGCATATCTGGGTGCCTTACGCGGGCTACGGCATGAACGCGGGCATCGCCGACGCCGCCAACCTCGCCTGGCTGCTCGCCGCCCACCTCGCCGGCTGGGCCGAGGCCGGCATCCTCGCCGCGCACGAGGCGGAACGCGGGCCGATCACCCGCCAGGTTTCCCACTTCGTCATGGACCATGCCCACGCCATGGCCGGCCAACGCGGCGGCGTGCCGGCCGAGATCGAAGCCGACAGCGCCCAGGGTGCCGCGGCCCGCCGGGCGCTCGGCGACAAGGCCTATGCCCTGAACGTGCAGCAATACTGCTGCGCCGGCCTGAACTTCGGCTGCTTCTACGAGGCTTCCCCCATCATCGCCCACGACGGCGAGGCCGCGCCCGGCTACTCCATGGCCGAGTTCACCCCCTCGACGGTCCCCGGCTGCCGCCTGCCCCATCTGGTTCTGCAAGACGGCGCCAGCCTCTACGACCGTCTGGGCGACGGCTACACCCTGCTCCGCTTCGATGCCACCCTCGACGCCGCCCCCCTCCGCGCCGCCGCCGCGGCCCGCGGGGTGCCCCTCGCCCTCCTCGACCTGGCCCCCACACCCCCCTACGACCGCCCCCTCGTCCTCGCCCGCCCCGACCAGCACATCGCCTGGCGCGGCGACGCGATACCGGCGGACCCGACGGCGCTGATCGAACGAATCCGCGGCGCGGCGGCCTGACCCGGCATTGCGCCGCCGCTCGGAATGTCCCATGTCTGCGGCACCGCTTTCGAAAGGCCATGCCATGACCCGCCTTCTCTCCCTCTTCACCCTGCTGGTCGTGCTCGCCAGCCCCGCCCGCGCCGATTTCGATGCGGGTGTCGACGCCCTGCAGGCCGGCGATTTCGCGACGGCGCGGGGCGCGTTTCTCGCTGCCGCCGAGGCCGGGCATGCCGATGCCGAATACAATCTCGGGCTGATGGCGGTGCAGGGACAAGGGGTCGCGCAAAGCGATGCGGAGGCCATCGCATGGTGGCGCCGGGCGGCGGAGCGGGGGCATGCGGCGGCGCAGAGCAATCTCGGCACCATGTATCTTCTGGGCCAGGGGGTCGCGCGGGACGACGGGGCCGCGGCGCGGCTGTATCTCGCCGCGGCGCTCGCCGGGCATGGCGACGCGCAGTTCAACCTGGCGACGCTCTATGATCGCGGGCGGGCCATGCCGCCGGATCCCGTCGCCGCCGTCGCCTGGTATCACCGGGCCGCGGGCGCGGGCATCGTCAAGGCGCGGCACAATTTGGCGCGGGCCTATGAACGCGGGCGCGGCGTCGCGCGGGATCCGATCAAGGCCTATTTCTGGTACGCGCTCGCCACCGAGGCGGGGGACGGCAAGGCGGCGGAAGGCCGCGCGCGCGTCGCCGCCACCCTCGACGAAGCCGCGCGTGCCGAGGCGGACCGGCGGGTGGCGATCTGGCGCAAGCGGTTCCCGGCGCTCTGAACTCCGCCATTGTCTCGCCCCGCCCCGGCCCTATATACGGGGCCCATGACCTCCACCCCGGATATTCCCGTTCCCGAGCACGTCCGCCAGGCGCTGGCCGACGTCCGGCCCGGCGCGCGGATCGTCGTCGCCATGTCGGGCGGCGTCGACAGCTCGCTCACCGCGGCGCTCTGTCGGCAGCTCGGCTTCGACGTGGTGGGTGTCACCTTGCAGCTCTACGACCACGGCGAGGCCGTCGCCAAGCCGGGCGCCTGCTGCGCCGGGGCCGATATTCGCGATGCCCGCACCGTCGCCGGCCGGCTCGCCATCCCGCACTATGTGCTGGACTACGAATCCCGCTTCGGCCAGGCGGTGATCGACGATTTCGTCGATTCCTACCTCGCCGGGGAGACCCCGATCCCCTGCGTGCGCTGCAACCAGACAGTGAAGTTCCGCGACCTGTTGGCGACGGCCCGCGAGCTCGGCGCCGAGGCGATGGTGACCGGCCACTATGTCCGCCGCATGGCGGGCCCCGCGGGGCCGGAGCTCTGGCGGGCCGTCGACCCGGCGCGCGACCAGAGCTACTTCCTCTTCGCCACGACGGCGGCGGAACTGGAGTTCCTACGCTTTCCGCTCGGCGGCTTCGCCGGCAAGGCGGAGGTGCGGGCCCTCGCCGGCGCCTTCGGCCTCGCGGTGGCGGAAAAGCCGGACAGCCAGGACATCTGCTTCGTGCCCGAGGGGCGCTATTGGGAGACCGTGGCCCGCCACCGCCCGGGCGCCGACGGACCCGGGCCGATCGTCGACCAGGCGGGCACGGTGCTGGGCCTGCACCAGGGGATTACCCGCTTCACCGTCGGCCAGCGCCGCGGCCTCGGCCTCTCGGGGCCGGAACCGCTCTATGTGTTGCGCATCGAGCCGGAGGGCCGCTGCGTCGTCGTCGGCCCCAAGGCGGCGCTCGACCGCACCCGGCTGGCCTTGCGCGAGATGAACTGGCTGGCGCCGCCGCCCGAGGCGGACGGCCTGGCGGCGGAAATCAAGATCCGCTCGACCCGGGCGCCGGTCCCGGCCCGGGTCCACGCCGCCGGCACGGACGGCGCCAGGATCGAACTGGCGGTGCCGGAGGCGGGCGTCGCGCCGGGCCAGGCCGGTGTGCTCTACGCCGGGAATCGCGTCCTTGGCGGCGGCTGGATCACCCGCGAGGCCGTTTGATTCCCATCAATGCCCGCCGTCCGGCCCTGGCGTAATCTGTCCTCGAAACCCCACATCGGCGGAGGAGGATCGGAACCATGTTCGCCAACCCGTCTCTGATGACCCGTATCGCCATCGGCAAGGGGGTCGGCTTGCTCGTTGGCCTCGCCGGATTGCTGTTGCTGCCGCTGTTCTCGGCCGAGGCCGACTGGTGGCTTCGGCTCGGCATCCTGTTCTGGTATCCGACCCTGGGCGCCGTCGTCGGCGTGTTCGGGGTCTATACCCGCCATCCCGTCCTGCGCTTTCCGATGCCCTGGTGGATGCGCGCGCCGATCGTCGGTGCCTGGATGAACTTCGTGCTGGTGTTCTTCGCGCACGACATCTTGGGCCGGATGCTGGCCGGGAGGTTCGGTGCCGAGAGCGTGCTGGCCTCGCCCTTCTGGTTCGTCGTCGAGGGGGCCGTGGTCGGCCTGGTGATCGGCGCGCTCGCCACCCGCTTCGGCGGCGAAGGCATGGCGGCGCTGGCGGCGGACGAGGAGCGGGCGTAAAACAAGATCGCCCGCGTTCAGCACGCCCCGTTCAGCGATTCTTGCGCAGTGAATGGGCGAGGGCCCGGGCGGCGCTCTGCAGGGGTTGGCGGTGCGCCTCGTCCAGGGGTTCGTTCGCCTCCAGCCCCGCCGCCAGTTCCTCGACGATGCCGGCCAGGAGATAATAGTGAAGATGCACCGCCGCCTCGCGCCAGTCCTCGCCCTCACGGCGCAGCCGAAGGACGGCTTCGTCCGGCTCGACCCGGACCTCGTAGCCGGCCTGCCGGCCGAAGGTCCCGAGATAGACCTTGTCGGGAAAATCGACGCTGACCTCGGCGCCGTCGATAACCGCTTTCATTTCGCTGCCTCCCTGTTGTGCTCCGCAGTTCTGATGTTCGCCCTGCTCGCGCCGCCGGCCCGCGCCAACGGGCCCGATGTCGCGGCGGGTCGCGCCTTCGCCGCGGCGAAGTGCGCCGAATGCCACGCGGTCGCGGCGACGGGGGACAGCCCGAAGGCCGAGGCCCCGCCGTTTCGCCGGCTCGACGAGCGCTTTCCCGTCGCCGCCCTCGCCGAGGCCCTGGCCGAAGGGATCGCCACCGGGCACCCGGCGATGCCGGAATTCACCTTGACGCCCGGCGAGATCGACGACTTCATCGCCTTTCTCGAAAGCCTGACGGCGGAGTGATGGACACGCGTCGTCACGGCGCGCCTACTTAACGGTGACGCAGGTCGCCTCGCTCTGCGCCGCGACCTTGTGGCTGACGGAGCCGAGGAAGAGACCCTTCAGGTCACCGAGGCCGCGGCTGCCGAGCACGATCATGTCCGCCTTCTCGGTCTTCGCTGCATCCAGGATGGCATCGGCCGGATCGCCGCCGGCAACCCGCGTGTCGATGCGCGCGACGCCGGCCTTGGCCGCCTGGGCCTCGGCCCGCTCGAGGACGACCTTGGCGACCCCCTCCAGCACCTCGCGCGGCGCCGGGATCGGCACGAAGCCCGCCGCCGCGTCGGCCCCGGCCATCGCCTCGTAGATCTCACTCTCGTAGCTGTTCAAGCGGTCCCACAGACGCTTTCCCAGCGCCCGCTGGCTCGCCAGCTTGGTCAAGGTGGCCGAGGAGGCATGGTTCATCAGGACATGGACGAGAACCAGCCGCGCCTCGTATTTGGCGCAAAGATCGCTCGCCAGGCGTACGGCCTTGCGGGCGTGGTCGGAGCCGTCGGTGGCAACCAGGATGGTCTGTAGCATCGCTTCGATCCTCCCCTAACGTGTCGTTCAAGCTTGAGAAATCATCGCCGGATGGGCCGAGGGCGGCATTGATTCTGGTCAACGAGACACCACCGACGGCGCCGGCTAGACTTGCAGCATGACGACGATACTCTTCGACCTCGACGGCACCTTGACCGATCCCGTCGTCGGGATAGCGGCATCGCTCCGCCATGCCCTTGTCGCGCTGGGACGCCCGGCGCCGGACGACCTCACCTGGTGCATCGGCCCGCCGCTACAGGAAAGCCTGCGTGCCCTGCTCGGCGACGAGGGCCCGGTCGACGAGGCGGTCACGTTGTACCGGGAGCGCTACGGCGAGATCGGGCTGTTCGAGAATGCCGTCTATCCGGGGATCGAGGAGGTTCTGCGGGGGTTACGCGGCGAGGGCCGGCGCCTGTTCGTCGCCACCAGCAAGCTTGCGATCTATGCCCGACGCATCCTCGCGCACTTTGCGCTCGATGGCTATTTCGAGACGATTTACGGTGCCGAGCTGGACGGGACGCGCAGCGACAAGAGCGCGCTCATCGCCTGGATCCTCGAACGCGAAGGGCTGGCGGCCGCGTCCGTGGTGATGGTCGGCGATCGAAGCCACGACATGGTCGGCGCGCGCAACAACCGCGTCGCCACGGTAGGCGTGCTCTTTGGCTACGGCACGCGGGCGGAGCTGGAGGCGGCCGGGGCGGACGCCCTCGCCGAGCGGCCCGGGGACCTGCCGGCGCTGCTGGCGTAACGTCTATTCGACCAGGTGGCGGGCGACCGCGTCCTCGTCCCACGCGAGGCCGAGGCCGGGCGCGTCGGGCACGATGATGTCGCCGTCGCGAAGCTCGTAGGGCCGAACCAGGATCTCGTCGGCCCAGTCCTGCCATTCGAGCCAGTGGGCGGTTTCGCTCGCCCGCATGACATGGGCGCCGACCTCGGGATAGAGGTGGGTCGAGATCGGCACGTTGGCCGCCGTCGCCAGGCCGGCGGATTGGATCCAACCGGTAACCCCGCCGATGCGCATGAAGTCCGGCATCACCAGGTCGCAGGCATTCGCCGTCAGCGCCTTCCACATGTCGCGGGGGCCGTAGAAGTTCTCGCCGATCTGCAAGGGCGTCTTCAGCTCCGCCGCCAGCTTGGCGTAACCGGAAAAATCGTCGTAGAGCACCGGCTCCTCGATCCATTCGAAGCCGAGACCGTCGATCGCATGACAGCGCCGCAGCGCCTCGCCGAGATCGAGGGCCTGGTTGAAATCGACCATCAACGCCCGCTCCGGGCCGATCGCCTGGCGGATCGCGTCGTGCGCGGCGATATCCTCGGCGATGGTCGCCCGACCCATGCGCATCTTCACGCCGGAGAAGCCGCCTTCGGCCAGCAGTTCCTCGGCCTCCGCCCCGACCTCGTCCGCCGGTTTCAGCCACAGGCCATTGGAATTATAGGCGCGGACCGGTCCCGGCGTGCCGCCGAGCAGGGTGCAAAGCGGCAGGTCGGCCGCGCGCGCCAGCGTATCCCAGGCGGCCATGTCCAGGCCCGAGGCGGCGATCATCGCCAGCCCCTCGTAGCCGACGAAATGCAGCGACTTGCGCGCGGCCTGATAGAACTCGAGCGGGGCGATGGGCCGGCCCCGCAACATCTCACCCATGTCCTCCAGCGCCGGCACCAGATAGCGCATCGACTTCGCCACATAGGGCTCGAGATAGGCGAGGCCGGTCACGCCCTCCTCCGTCTCCATGTCGATCAGGATCAGCGGCCAGTCGGTCATGGTGGCGATACGGGCGACGACCGGGCGGTTCAGCGGCACCAGTACGGGTCGCACCCGCAGGGCGCGAAGTGTCGGGATCGGCGTGGTCATGGGCGTCCTCGTCGGCGTCTCGTCAGTTGGCGGTGAGCGCGGCTTCCATCCATTGGCCGACGCGCAGCAAATGATCGTCCCGGCCGGGCCCGGCGACCGCCTGCACGCCGATCGGCATGCCGTTCGGGCCGCGCGCGACGGGCAAGGTCAGGCAGGCGGCATGCAGGAAGGTCCAGCCCCGGTTGAACACGGGATCGCCGGTCGCCTCGCCCACCGGTGCTTCACCGGGGGCGCTGGCCGTCAGCAGGCAATCGTGGCTCTCCAACAGGCCGGCCATCAGCCTCCCGCACTCGTGCGCCAGCGCCCAGGCCGCGGTGTAATCGGCGTGCGGAATTGCGAGGCCGCGTTCGATCTCGCTCCGCATGCCCTCGCTCACCAAGGCGGGTGCGCGTTCGTATTCCGAGGCGTAGGAGCGTGCGCCCTCGTAGGCCAGGACCAGCATCTGCGCCTCGACCAGGTCGCGGAAGGCATCGGGCGGTACCACCTCGACGACCTCGGCGCCCGCTTCGGCCATGAGCCGGGCCGCACCCTCCACCGCGTCGTGGCAGGCGGCTTCGGCCCGGTCCCACTCGTGCGTGCGGAAAAGGGCGACGCGCGGCGGCCGGGGCAGCGCTTCCGGCACCGCCGGCGCCCCGGTCAGGGCCGCGCGGACGAGGGCCGTATCGCCGACCTGGCGGGCGAAGATGCCGAGCGTATCGAGCAGGGGCCCGTACGGCTTGATGCCCGCCATCGGCAGCGCGCCAAACGATCCCTTGTAGGCGACCACACCGCAGAACGAGGCCGGGCGGATCACCGAGCCCGCGGTCTGCGTGCCGTAGGCGAGCGGCACCATGCAATCGGCCACCGCCGCGGCGGAGCCGGAGGAGGAGCCGCCGGGCGTACGAGCGGGATCGTGCGGATTGCGCGTCTCGCGCGGGGTCAAAGAGGCGAACTCCGTCGTCACCGTCTTGCCGAGAACGACCGCACCCGCCCGGCGGATCATCGCGACGCAGGCGGCATCACACGTCGGCCGGTTCTCGGCATAGATGGGGGAGCCATGGCGCGTCGGCAGGTCGGCGGTGTCGATAATGTCCTTGATGCCGACGGGCAAGCCGTGGATCGGGCCGGCGCTCGGCGCGGCATCGGCGGCGCGCGCTTGCGCGATCGCCGCGTCGGGGTCGAGGGCGACCCAGGCATGCACGCTCGCCTCGCGTTCTTCGATCCGCTCCAGGCAGGCGCGGACCAGCGCCTCGCTGGTCAGCCGTCCCTCGCGGATGGCGGCGGCGGCTTCGGCGGCGCCCAGTTGATTGGCGGCGGTCATCTCGCGGTTCTCCTCCCGGTCCCCCATGTCGGGCCTTGTTAGCACATCCCCCGAAAATTGGCCTCCGTCAGCCGTCCCGTTCGGCCCGGGCGAGCTGGGCGCGGAGGAAATCGCCGACGTCGGTCGGCTGGATCCGCGCGGCGCGGATCAGGTCGTCGAAGTGGCGGGTGAGGACGCGGATATGCTCGGTCGTGGTGAAGACGAAGTACATCTGGCCGACGTAGACCGCGGCGCGGTGCGGGCCGAACACGGTAAGCGGCACGCTGTAGCGCTGCTGGCCGTCATAGAGGAACCAGCGGAACGTCGGATACAGCTCGTCAACCAGATGGATCATGCGGCGCAGCTGCTCCCGCCGGTCTTCCAGCGCCAGCCCGGCCCACAGGCCCTGGCCGAGCGCGAACCCCTCTACCGCCTGCACCGTGTTGCAGACCTCGATATCGGTTTCCGGGCGACGGCTGTAGGCCAGATGATCCGCCGTGCGGGCCAGCGCCACGGCGGGTTCGGCGACGGCGAAGGGGGTATATTCATACTCGTTCACCCGTTCGCTCTTCAGGATGTCGGGGATGGAAGAGGGCACATAGCGGATCTTGTAGCCGGCCGCCTCGTCGTGCCAGGCGGCGAGCCGCGCCTCCGCCGTTTCCCGGTCGCCGCCGGCGACCACGACCGATTGAGCCAGAATATCCGCGCTGACCCGCGCATCCTGCCGCAGGCCGAGCAGCCAATCCACGCTCACCTGCAAGGTGACGGCGATCGAGGCCACGGTATCCGCCCGGGGCAGGCGATCGTTGTCGACGGACAGCAGCTGCGAGAGGGTCGACCGGTCGACGCCGATACGACGCGCCAGGCCGGACTGGGTGAGGCTGTGCGCCTCCATCGCTTCGCGCAGCCGGTCGCGGAAGCTCTGGATGGTCAGGCGGCGGTCCAAAATCGGAACATCTGACATGATGGGGCATTTTCACACAGTTTGTTGATTTTTCCCACCAATGTTTATTGTTGTTCTGGGAACAATCGTCGACTCAACACCTGCTGGCCCCTCAGGCTCGGGGCATGGGAGACGAGAGGAGAGAGCTGGAGCTGCCGACCTGGGGCCTCGCCGTCGCGATCCATGGCGGTATCCTGGCGATTACACTCGCCTATTCGCAGCTTCCCGCCCCCCTCGCCCTCGCCGCACTGGCCTGGCTGGTCGCCTGGCACGGCTCGCTCCGCCACGAAGTCGTGCATGGCCATCCGAGCCGGCGGCCCTGGCTCAACGCCCTGGTGGCCGGGCCGCCCTGGGATCTGTGGCTGCCGCTGGCGCGCTATGCGACGTGGCATCGCGCTCATCACGCGTCGGCCCGGCTCGCCGACCCCCGGGACGATCCCGAGTCCTTCTATCTCACCGCCGCCGACTGGAATCGCCTGTCGCGCCCCGCCCAAGTCCTGCTCCGCGCCCGGCAATGCCTGGCCGGCCGTCTGCTGCTCGGGCCGATCCATGTGGTGGCGACATTCTGGTGGCGCGAGGTTCGTGCGATCTCGGCCGGCGATCGTGGATTGCGCGCGATCTGGGCGCGGCACCTATTTCTGGTCGCCGGCGTGATCTGCTGGCTCGAGCTGGTCGCCGGCCTGCCACTCTGGCTCTATGCGCTGGCGGTGCTTTGGCCGGCGAACGCGTTGCAGCTGCTGCGTTCCTTCGACGAACACCGGCCGGGCCATCGCTCGGTCATGTGCCGGGCGGAGGCGCCGTTTGCCCTGCTGTTCCTCAACAACAACCTGCATGCGCTGCACCATGCCCACCCCGATGTCGCCTGGTACCGGCTGCCGGCGCTGGCCCGCGAGGATGGCGGGTGGCCGGGCGGCTATGCGACGGCGGGCTACCTTCGGCTCGCCGCTTGGCTGTGGCGGGCGAAAGACTCCCCCGTCCACCCGGACGGGTAGATCTCAGCTCCGCATCCAGGCGCCGCCCCACATGTTCAGCGTGAATTCCTCGTGCGCCCAGGTGCGGAATTCCATGTCCCGCGGCATGTGCTCGATCTCGGCCGAAAGCTCGATGCGGTTGCCGTCGGGATCGCGCACCATGGCGAACAGGTTGTTGCCGGGCCCGTGCCGGCCGGGGCCCCACCAGATCGGCACCCGCATGGTGGCGAAATGGTCGGCCCAATCGCGGATGTCGTTCCAGCAGTCGGTCTCCAGCGCGTGGTGGTCGTAGCGCGCCGCGTCCGCGCGGAACACGGCGTAGGAGTGATGCTCCTCGTCCGAACGCAGGAAGCAGGCGCCGAGCTGGCCGTCGTCGGTGCGGACCTCGTCGGAGACGACGAAACCGAGCGTGTCGCGATAGAATGCGGCCACCGTCTCCGGCTGGGCCGAGGCGAAAACCAGGTGCTGGATGCGGCCGGGCAAGGCGTCGTCGGTGCCCGCCGCCGCCGCCCCGGCCTCGGGCCCGGGCACGCCGAAGACGAGGATCTGCCCGTCGGGATCGGCGATGGCGAAAGCGGCGTTGCCGAACAGCGGGCTGGGGTTCGCCAGGATCTCGACCCCGCGCGCCTCCAGCCAGCGTTGCAACGCCTCCAGGCGGGCGACCTCGGGGATGGCGAAAGCGCCGTAGGCGACGCTCTCGTTGTCGCCGCGCCCGACCAGCAGGCGTCGCGCCGGCCCGTCGAGGCGCCAGAGATCCTCGCCCAGTTGCTTCGCCGCCATGCCCAGGCCCGCGCCATAGAAGTCGAGCAGCGCCGCGGGATCTTCGCTGTCGAGGCGGAAGTGATGCAGCGTGGCGGGCCAAAGCGGCGAAACGTCGGACATCGATGGCGATCCTCTCGTTCAAAAGGCGAGCATGAACGAGATTATCACGGCCGGCGCAGGCGCGACATCACCGCCTCGGCCCGGATCATGTCGCCCTCATCCCCGGCCAGCAGGCCCGCCGCCGTCAGACCGCGCGCCGTCCAGCTGTTGCAGGTATTGAAGAGGTGAAATTTCCCGGTGCCGTCATAGAACAGGCTGTTGGCGTAAAGGCCCGGACCGACCGCCGTCGCACGGCGCCCGGCCGGACGGTCGAAGGCGGCGCGCAGATGCGCCAGCAGCGCCGCCTCGCCGGCCTCGTCCACCTGCAGGTCGATCACCTCCGCCGAGGGAAAGGCCAGGGCTGGATGGCGGCGCAGGCCGACCAGGTGCACGACGGCCGGCGTCGGCGCCATCGCCGCACCGAGGGTGGCGAGCAGGCCCGGATCCGGCGCCCGGTAGAACTCGGCGTCCCCCCAGCCGAAACTGAAAAAGAGCGCTTGGGGAAAATCCGCGACTTCCGGCGCGGCGCGAGCGAGCGCGGCGCTGCGCGGCAGCACCAGGTCGGTATGCCAGCCGTTGCTCATCACCGAGATCCGGGAGAGCGGCGCCCCGGTAGCGGGCGTCGTCGTGGTGGGAGCCGCGAGGGGCGTCGCCGGCGGAGGAGACTGGCAGGCCGCGCTCGACAGGAGCAGGCCCAAGGCGAGCAGGTTCAAATAAACCGCCAGTCGTTTCCGCATCGACGCCCCTCGCGACGCACCCGGGCGGGAGGGGTTGGCCCGGGTGTCTGAAGCGGGACACGTCACCGCGTCCCAGAATTAGTCGTTTCGGGCCAGCCAACAGCGCATGGCGTCACGGGCGTGACCGTCATGCAGAAACATCAAGCCGATCGAACCATCGGTCATCACCACGACCTCGGCCGGGATCCGACCGTAGCCGGGAATCTCCAGCACCACTTCGGTGCCGTCGAGATCCTGGGCATTGCCCTCCGTGCGCACGCAGGCGGCGGCGGGCGAGAGTTCCTCGACCCGGCAGGGCTTGCGGTCGTGCCGGAGCGCGAGGACGGCTTCGGGGTAGTGCATCAGCTACGACCTCCACGTCCGCCCGAAGGCGGGGTTTGCGTCAAGTCGTGAGCTTTCCCTTGTTGTTGTTGCCTTGAACATAGGCGAGGTGCGGCCCGGCGGCATCACCCAAATGGGTGAAACCTGCTCCCGGATCGATACATCATTCACCCGCACGGGGTAGCGGGACGACGCCCCGTCGCTACACTGGGCCGACAAACCTGTGGACGGATCGAGAGTAAGGAGTATCGGCGATGGCAGGGCTCGAGGGACGAGTGGCATTCGTGAGCGGCGGCGGCCGCGGGATCGGGCGGGCGATCTGCCTGCGGTTGGCCCATGACGGCGCCGATATCGCGATCAACTACGCCCGCGACGTCGATGCCGCGAACGAGGTCCGCAGCGCCGTCCAGGCGCTCGGACGACGGGCCGAGATCTACCAGGCGGACGTCGCCGACGAGGCGGCCGTCGATGCCATGTGCGCCCGGGCGATCGCCGATTTCGGGCAGATCGACATCCTGGTCAACAACGCGGGGATCGGCTCCAGCTACGTCGACCGTCCGAGCGTAACCGGCGCGACCCGCGCGCAGTGGGAGTTGCTGCTCGGCGCCAACCTGTGGGGACCGATCCACATGTGCCGGGCCCTGGTCCCGCACATGCGGGCCGCCGCGCGGAGCGACATCGTCATGATCTCATCGACGACGACCCTGAACCTGAGCGCGAACATGGGCCTCTATTCCGTCGGCAAGGCCGGCGCGGAAGCCCTCGCCCATACGCTCGCCAAGGAGGAACGCCAGCACGGCATGCGTGTCAACATCGTCGCCCCGGGCCTGGTCGACACCGACATGGGCCGCAAGCTCATCACCCTGCTGCCCGGACCCGACGACATGCGCGAGCGCGATGCCACGGCGCCCTTCGGCTTCGTCTGCGCGCCGAGCGACATCGCCGCCGAGGTCGCGCACCTGGTGAGCGAGGACGGCCGCTACATCACCAACCAGCGGATCTACATCAACGGCGGCGGGTTCTAGCCGCGCTCTCTCGTCCGATGAACGGCTACGGCGAGAAATAGCGTCGGCGCTCGCGCTCGAACAAATCGACGATGTAGTCGACGGCGGCGCGAACCTTGCGCGTGCGCCCGATGTCCTTGTCCGTCATCAGCCAGAGTTCGAGCGGCGGCCCGACATCGAGGGGGATTTCCTCCAATTCCGGCAGAAGCTCGATGGTATAGCGCGGCAGCAGGCCGATGCCGAAGCCGGCCTCGGTGGCGATGGCGACGCCATGTCCGGTATTGGCGCGAAACGCGATTCCCGCACCGCTCTCCCGCAGCCGGCTCCAGTTGTCCCACAACGGGCCGGCAAGCGGCAGGGCATAGCTGATGAAATGATGGTGGCGAAGCTCCTCGAGGCTGCCCGGACGGCCATGCGCATCGAGATAGCTCCGCGCGGCGAACAGCCGGAAGGGCACGTCGGCGACGCGCCGCGCCCGCACCCGGGGATCGGTCGGGCGGCCGTAGCGGATCGCGATGTCCGCCTCGCGCCGTGAGAGGTCGCGCTGGGCGTCCCCGACATCGATTTCGATTTCCAGGTTCGGGTGCCGCCGGCGCAGCCCCAGCAGTCGCGGCCCCAGCCAATAGATGCCGATGCCTTCCGTCGTGGTAATGCGCAGCGGGCCGGCGATCGCCTCGTCGATTCCCGCGATATCGCCTTCGATGCCCGTGGTGGCGGTTTCCATCTCTTCGCCCCTGGCGACGACGATGCGGCCGGCAGGCGTCGTCCGCGCACCCCGGGCATTGCGATCGAACAGCCGGGCGCCCAACCGGCGCTCCATCCGTCCGACCCGCCGGCTGACCGTCGCGGGATCGACGCCCATCGCCCCCGCCGCCCGGTGAAAACTGCCGGTGCGGTGCACCGCGAGCACCAGGCGGATATCGTCCCAATCTTCGAGCCAGTGTTGCATCTATGCATTAAAGCCGTGCATGCATTCATATTCAATAGCCGGACTCCGCAAGGCATGTTTAGGACATGATGGCGAAAAACGGCACAGTTTCCCTGATTTTACCTCAGGCGCGGGGCACACGTACGGTGTCTCTCCCGGCGGATGTCATGCGCAGCCTGCGAATGATCGCGCGCGTCGAGCGGCGAAGTGTCGTCGCATTTTGCATAGATGCATTGTCCAAGGCCGAAGGATCGGCCGAGGCGCTGAGCGATGCGGCCCATATTCGGGCCGCGGTGTTGCGCCATCTGGCCTTCGGCGGACGGGCGGCAAATCGCCAGCTCGGTGAACCGTTCCACCTGTAATCCACACGCCGCCGCTCAGAACGGGCGGACGACGACCATGGTGACGATGATCAGGACAAGCACCGTCGGCACTTCGTTGGCGATGCGATAGAAGCGGGCGGGTCGCTGGTTACGATCGGCCTCAAAGTCCTTGCGCCAGCGCGCGTAGGCGCCGTGCAGGGCGCTCATCGCGACGACCGAGACCAGCTTCACCCAGACCCAGCCATCACTCCAGTCGATGAGGCCGGGCGTCGCCAGCATTAGGCCGCCGAGGATCCAGGCCAGCATCATCGCCGGATTGATGATGGCGCGCAGCAGGCGACGCTCCATGATCTTCAAGGTTTCCGACAGCTCCGATCCGACCGCCGCATCCGCGTGATAGACGTAGAGCCGGGGCAGGTAGAACATTCCGGCCATCCAGGCGATGACGGCGATGATGTGCAGCGCCTTGATCCAGAGATGGAAGTCGCTCAGCAGATCCAGCACCGCTCAGCCCCCCGGCGTCATCGGACAGCCGGAAAAGCCGGCGGGGCACAACCTGACGTCGTCGGCACTGGCGACACGTCCTTCGGCCCGGGCCAACGCGGCGCGCGTCAGCGCCGCCAGGGCCTCGATGAACAGCGGCTGGGTCCCGAGTGCCGGCACCCGCCGATAGGCCGGCACGCCGGCCTCGCGCGCCAGCTCGGCATACTCGATATCCAGCTCGACCAGGGTTTCCGAGTGTTCGGAGACGAAGGCGATGGGCACGACGACCAGGCGCACGCCGTCTGCGCCGGCACGCTGGATCTCGTCCTCCGTCGCCGGGCCAATCCACTCCAGCGGGCCGACCCGGCTCTGATAACAGACCCGCCAATCGATCTCGCCGAGCTGGGCGGCGACCGCTTCCGCCGTCCGCTCCACCTGCCACTGATAGGGATCGCCCGCCGCCACGATCTTCTTCGGCAGGCCGTGCGCGGACAACAGCACGCGGGTCGGGCCTTCGGCCTGGCTGGCCTCCAGCATCGGGCGGATCAGCGCCGCCTGCGCCGCGACCAGGCCGGAGGCGCCGGGATAGCAGCACACCGTGTGCAGCGGCGCCTCGAGCCCCCGCGCCGCCGCCGCCCGCCGCCAGGCGAGCAGGGAAGAGGCCGTCGTCGTCGTGGAAAACTGTGGATAGAGCGGCAGGGCGACGATCCGGTCCGGTGCCCAGGCCGCCAGGCTTTCGGCCGCGGCGTCGGCGAAGGGATGCCAGTAACGCATCGCCGGCTCGACGCGCACCTCGCCCAGGTCGGCGAGCGCGTCGGCCAGCGCATCGGCTTGCGCGCGGGTCTCCGCCAGCAGGGGGGAGGCGCCACCGATCTGATCGTAGATCGCCCGCGCGGTCGGTGCCCGCCGGGTCGAGATCAGCCAGGCGAGGAACCAGCGCAGCGGCCCCGGCACGCGCAGGATCGCCGGATCCGAAAACAGGTTGCGCAGGAACGGCCGGACCGCCGCCGGGCTATCCGGGCCGCCTAGATTGAACAGAACCACCGCCGTGCGCGCCATCGCTCGATCCTCCGCAAGCGGCGCCGAACCTAGCCCGTGCCGGCCGGATTGCCCAGCCTTCTTCCCGCACGGTTCCGGACCTGCGATTATGGCCCCCGCAGAACGAATGGGAGCACGACACATGAACGACGCCACCGCCCTGGACTTCGAAATGAAGCCGCCCTCGATCACCGCGAAGGACATCTTCGAGGATCAGATCCGGGCGACGGAAACCGGCAAGCCTGTGGCCTTCACCCTGAAAGCCCAGATGCTGGCCCAGGGCCGCACCGATACGGTCCTGGCAGCGACCGAGGATTTGTCGGTCCGCCTCAAGGTCTATGCCTCGGGCGGCGAGAACGAGTTGCATGCCCATCCCGACGAGGACCACGTCTTCATCATCCTGCAAGGCAGCGCCCGCTTCTACGGCCCGGACGACGAGACCCAGGACATCCGCGCCAACCAGGGCTTCATGATGCCGAAGGGCATGCTCTATCGCTTCCACGCCACCAGCACGGACGAATGCCTGGTGATGCTGCGCATCGGCACGCCCAACTTCCAGAAGCAGTCGAAGGACGACCGCCTGGGCGCCGACGGCAAGCCGCTGGTCGGCGATTCCAAGGAGAACCGCACCGTTCCCGTGGTCTTTCGGGAGGACGTTTTCTTCGGCGGCTAATCGCCCCGCAGCAACGCCGAGAGCGCCGCCACATGCTCCGGCGGCGTCTCGGGCACGATGCCGTGGCCGAGGTTGAACACGCAGGGCCCGGTGTTCAACGTCTCGCGGATGGCGCGGGCGCGATCCAGCATCGCATCGCCGCCGACGACGAGGAGTTGGGGATCGAGGTTGCCTTGCAGGCAGGTGGCGTCGCCGAGCTTCTCGCGCGCCGCGGTCGTCGGCACGGCGAAGTCGAGGCCGAGGGCGTCGACACCGGTGCCGTCGCGGTATTCGGCGAGGCGTAGGCCGGCGCCGCGCGGGAAACCGATGAGCGGGACGTCGATGCCGCGGGCGCGCAAGCCGGCGACGATGGCCCGGGTCGGCGCCGTAACCCAGCGGTCGAATTCCGGCGCGGCGAGAGAGCCCGCCCAGGTATCGAACAGTTGCAGGGCTTCGGCCCCGGCGGCGACCTGGGCCGCCAGGTAGTCGACGGTCGCATCGACGACCACCTCGATCAACCGGGTGAAGCCGTCCGGATCCCCGTAGGCCCAGCGCTTGGTGTTCCGGTGATCGGGGCTGCCGCCGCCCTCCACCATATAGGTGGCGACGGTCCAGGGTGCGCCCGCGAAACCGATCAGGGCGGTTTCGTCCGGCAGGGCCGCGGCGACGCGGGCCACCGTCTCCATCACCGGTGCCAGGCCGCTCGACGCGGCCGATGCATCGAGCCGGGAGAGGCCGGCGGCATCGCGGATCGGCTCCAGCACCGGGCCCTCGCCCTCGCGGTAGTCGAGCGGCTGGCCCAGGGCGTGGGGAATCAGCAGGATGTCGGCGAACAGGATCGCCGCGTCCATGCCATAGCGGCGGATCGGCTGCAGCGTCACTTCCGCCGCCTTTTCCGGGTTCATGCAGAGGTCGAGGAAACCGCCGGCGTCGGCCCGCACCGCGCGGTATTCGGGCAGGTAGCGGCCCGCCTGGCGCATGAACCAGAAAGGCGGTCGGTCGAGCCGTTCACCGCGTAGCGCCCGGATCAGCGGCTTTTCGGGCTTGGCCCGGCCGCTCATGGAATGGCCTTGATTTCGACGCCGGCCCAGCCTTCGATCAGCTTGGCGATCTCGGTGATGTCGCGGTCCCGCCAGCCCTGGTGCTCGACCAGCTTGAAGACCTGGCGGACCTGCTGGCAGACCAGCTGGCTGATGCCGAGCGCCTCGCCCTCGGCGAGCGCCAGGTCGATATCCTTGATCAGGATATGCATCGGCGCCCCATAGGCGAAGCTGCGCGGCGTGACGTCGCGCGGGATCTTGTCCATTGTCGCGCTGTTGCGCCCGGACCCGGCATTGATCGCCTCCAGCATCACCGCCGGATCCAGCCCGGCTTTGACCCCCATCGCCAAGGCCTCGCAGCTCGCGACGAGGGCGGTCGCCGAAAGGATGTTGTTGGCGAGCTTCAGGACCTGGGCATGACCCGGCCTATCGCCGCAATAGACCACCGTGCTGCCGAGCGTCTCCAGTAGTGACCTCGCCTCCTCGAAAGCCGCCTCGGGCCCCGAGACCATGATCGAGAGGCTGCCGGCCCGCGCGCCCGGCGGCCCACCCGAGATCGGCGCATCGATCGTGGTGATCCCCTTCGCCGCCAGCGCCGCCGCCGTCGCCTCGGCGAAGGGCGAGCCCGTGGTGCAGGTCGAGATATAGAGACGGGCCTTGGCACCGTTCACGATGCCGTCCGCGCCCAGCACGATCTCCTCGATCGCCTTGTTGTTCGGCAGGGAGACGAAGACCAGTTCGCAGGCATCCGCCACGTCCCGCGCCGAGCCGGCACGGCGCGCCTGGCGTTCCAACAGCGGCGCCATGGCCTCTTCGGAAATGTCGTACACGACCAGTCGATGCCCGGCCTCCGCCAGGTTGAGGGCCATCGGCTGGCCCATGTTGCCAACCCCGATGAAGCCGATTTCGTCCGCCATGAGTTCCCTCCTCCGTTCGCGCGCACTCTATCCCACTTCAGATGCCGAGGGCACCGCCTCTCGACCCTGTGCCGTGACGGCATGGCGCCGGGTATGGCACACTCCGGCGCCGGTCGCGGGTCGCGCGCCGAGGTAGCGGGAGGGACATCATGAAAGTCGTCGAGGCGATCGCCGAAATCCTCAAGCGGGAAGGGGTGGAGATGCTCTGCGCCTATCCGGTCAACCACATCATCGAATATGCAGCGCGGGCCGATATCCGCACCATCATCTGCCGCCAGGAGCGGATCGGCCTGCATATGGCCGACGCCATCGCGCGGATGACCAGCGGCGAGAAGATCGGCATCTTCGCCATGCAGCACGGCCCCGGCGCCGAAAACGCCTTCGGCGGCGTCGCCCAGGCCTACGGCGAAAGCGTGCCGATCCTGGTCCTGCCGATGGGCTATGCGACCGAGATCGCCCATGTCCAGCCCAATTTCAACTCGACCCTGAATTTCAAGCACGTCACCAAATCGACGGAGCCGGTGGTAAGCCCGAACCAGGTCGTCGACGTGATGCGTCGCGCCTTCGCCCAGGTGCGCAACGGCCGCCCGGGCCCGGTCCTGGTCGAGGTGCCGGGCAACCTGATGATGGCCGAGGTCGACGGCGAGATCGACTACACCCCGCAGGTCCATCTGCGAAGCGCGCCGGAACCCGCCGGCGTCGAGGCGATGGCCGATGCGCTCGCCGCCGCCGAGCGTCCGGTGATCTATGCCGGCCAGGGCGTGCACTACGCCAAAGCCTGGACGGAACTCGCCGAGCTTTCCAAACTGCTGGCCGCCCCGGTCACCACCAGCCTGCAGGGCAAGAGCGCCTTCGACGAAACCCATCCGATGAGCCTCGGCTCCTGCGGGCGGGCGATCCCGAAGACGGTGCACGAGTATTTGAACAGGGCGGACGTCATTTTCGGCATCGGCTGCAGCTTCACGACGACGGGCTTCGGCACGGCGATGCCCAAGGGCAAGACGATCCTGCACGCGACGCTCGACCCGCTCGACATCAACAAGAACCAGGTGTCGGACCAGGCGATCATCGGCGACGCCCAGCTGACGCTGCAGGCCCTGAACGCGGCGCTCCAAAGCCGGCTCGGCGGCGCGGTCAGGGATTCGAGCGCCACGGAAGCGGATATCGCCCGCATCCGGGCCGAATGGCTCGAGGACTGGATGCCCAAGCTCACCTCGGACGAGGCGCCGCTCTCGCCTTACCGGGTGCTGTGGGACCTGCATGCCACGGTCGACCGCGACAACACGGTCATCACCCACGACGCCGGCAGTCCGCGCGACCAGATCTCACCCTTCTGGCAGGCGACCCGGCCGCTCTCCTACATCGGCTGGGGCAAGACGACGCAGCTCGGCTACGGCCTCGGTCTCGCCATGGGCGCAAAGCTCGCCTGCCCTGACAAGCTCTGCATCAACGTCTGGGGTGATGCGGCGATCGGCTTCCCCGGCATGGACTTCGAGACGGCGGTGCGTGAGCGCATTCCGATCCTCTCGATCCTGCTGAACAACTTCTCGATGGCGATCGAGCTGCCGATCATGGAGGTCTCGACCGAGAAGTTCCGCTCCACCGACATCTCGGGCGACTACGCCGCCATGGCCCGCGCCTTCGGCGGCTATGGCGAACGGGTGACCGACCCGGCCGAGATCATCCCGGCGATCAAACGCGGCATCGAGCAGACCGAAGCCGGCGTTCCCGCCCTGCTGGAGTTCATCACGTCGAAGGAGATTTCGATCTCGAAATTCTAGACGAGGTCTACCGGGGCGGTCCGAGCGCCAGCCGCTGGGTGCCGGCGGCGGCCGGCGGCAGCAGGTCGATGACGAAGCGACGGCCGGTGCGATAGTGACGCAGGCGTACCGACGGCGAGAGTTTCAGGATCAAGCGGTTGTCCGCGACACGGAGGTGGCGAAGCCAGGTCGTTCCCTTTGGCCCCGACTCCTCGGCCGTGAGCGGGAGGGCGGTGTCGAAGGTGACTTCGACGTCTTCGCCACGTCGCCTGACGTCGTAGTCGACGGCCTGGCGCCAATCGATCGAGATGCGGTCATAGCCGGCGATATGCTCCGCCGCGAGCGTACCGCCGCGCGGCTCCGCTCCCGCAGGCGCGGTGAGCAGGACGCCTGAGAGGGCGAGAACGAAACCGAACGCCCGTAATCCCGACATGAACGACCTCCCCGATATGCGACGCCAAGGCATCGCCCTTCGGGGTCATATCGGGGGGAACGGCCCCGCAGCCAGTGACGGGCGTCACGAAACCGCGGGACCGTTCGAAATCGAATTCAGGCCGCCTTCTCGTCTTCCCGCGCCGTGATCACCTGGTCGGCGAGCCTTCCGGTCAGCTCCTGCAGCCGCTCGAAATGCGCCTGGTAGGAGGCGACACCCTGGGTGAGGGAGCGGAGCTCGACGATGATGTCGTGCATTTCCGACTCGGGGATCGTGCCGCTGACGATGTCCCAGCCGGGCCAGCCCGGGCGGGTATCGAAGCCGAGCACCTGGCCACGCCGTCCACTCAACACCTGGTTGATGCGCGGCGTGAACTCCGACGGCACCATCACGTCGATGTGCATGATCGGCTCCAGCAGCACCGGATCGCATTTCGGCATGCCCTCGCTCATGGCGATGCGGGCCGCCGTCTTGAAGGCGATTTCCGAGCTGTCGACGGCGTGGAACTGGCCGTCGTAGAGCTCGACCTGCACGTCGACCACCGGGAAGCCGAGCGGGCCACGGTCGAGGAAGTCCTTCACCCCGCTTTCCACTGCCGGGATGTACTGCCTCGGCACCACGCCGCCGACGATCGAGTCCTTGAACTCGAACCCGCCGCCGCGCGTCATCGGCTTGATCGTCAGGTGGACGTCGCCGAACTGGCCGTGGCCGCCCGACTGCTTCTTGTGCCGGCCGTGCTGCTGCACGGTCTTGCGGATCGCCTCCTTGTAGGGCACACGCGGGCGCCGGCTGGACACCGCCAGACCATATTTGTGCCGCAACCGATCTGTCGCGACGCGCAGGTGAATATCGCCCTGGCCGCGCAGCACCAGCTCGTGCGTCGCGTCCATATGCTCGTAGATCAGTGCCGGATCCTCGTCCGACAATCGGCTGAGCGCGCCCGACAGCTTGACCTCGTCGTCCCGCTTCTCCGCCGCGATCGCCAGCGAGAACACCGGCGACAGCCGCGGCGCGGTGGCCAGTTCCGGCGCCTCCTTGGCATCGGTCAGGACCTGGCCGGTCCGGGCGGACTCGAGGCGGGAGAAGCCGACGACCTCGCCGGGTCCGGCCTCCGAGATCTTCTCGGTGCCGTGGCCCATCATGCGAAAGAGGCCGGCGACCCGATCGCCGTTCAAGGTCGTGCCGTCCTTCACCGTGCCGCTCCACACCCGCGAGATCGAGAGCTTGCCGGCATGCTGCGTGTGGTAGGTCTTCAGCACCTGCGCGACGATACCCTCGCCCATCTCGCCGGCGCGCCCGGCCGCGACGTCCGCCGCCGGCACTTCATGGCGCAGGAACTTCAGCAGGCGGCGCACGCCGTTGTCCTGTTCGGCCGAGCCGAGCATGACCGGCACGATCTGCCCCTCGCCGAAAGCCTGGGTCAGGTTGGCGTAGATCTCCGCATCCTCGGGCGTGACGTCTTCCAGGACCTTTTCCATCAGCTCGTCCGAGAAATCGGACAGCTTCTCCAGCATCTCATAGCGCGCCATCTCGAAATCATCACCCGCCTCGGAGGGCATCTCGACCAGCTCGGAGGCCGCGTTCGCCTGGTAGGTGAAGACCCGACGGCTCGGCAGGTCGATATAGCCGCCGACCGCCTCGCCCTCCGGCAAGGGCATCTGGCGCAGGATCAACGGCGCGTCCGACATCGCGCCCAGCGCGTCCAGCAGACCGGCGATATCGCTGTTCTCCCGGTCGACCTTGTTGACGAACAGCAGGCGCGGGATGCCGAGGTCGCCCAGCATCTTCAACAGCGGCACGGCGGTGAGCGCCTTGTCCGCCTCCGCCTCGGTGACGACGATGGCCGCGTCGACGCCGAGGATGGCGTTGTGGCTCTCCTGCAGCAGCTCGATCGAGCCGGGACAGTCGAGGAAGGTGAGGCTGTCGCCAAGATAGGTCGTCGTGGCGACGTTCAGTTCCGTGCCCATGCCGCGCTCGCGCGCTTCCGGCGCGCTGTCGCCGACGGTGTTGCCGGCGTTCTGCGTGCCCTTGCGGCCGACCGCCCCGGTCGCGAACAGGATGCTTTCGAGGAGCGTCGTCTTACCGCTGAGATAGGGGCCCAGGATCGCGACGCTCCTGGGTCCAGTAGGCTTTGATGTGCTCATGGCTTTTGGCCTTTCCTCGGATTTTCGTCTCCAATCCGCCCCTCCCGGACGGTTCCCGGCGGACCTGGCCGCCGTGCGGCCGGTCCCTGAGGACATGTTTTCAAATCCGAGGTGGGACTCGCAAGGGGAATCGGAAAAAAGTCCTCACCCCTCCCCTGCGACATAAGGCGTCAGCGCCGCCGAGATCGCCCGATTGACCGGCGTCGCCACGCCGAGTTCGGCGCCGAGGCGCGCGACCAGGCCGGCGAGCCAGGGCAGTTCCATCCGCCGGCCGCGCTTGAGATCGTTGTGGGTGGAGGTGGTCATCTCCGGTGGGAACGCCTCCGAAGCCGCGGTCATGGTCTCGACGATGTCCCCCGGCAACGCCACGCCCTTGGCCGCGGCGACGGCGACGATCTCCGCCATGTTGGCTCTCGCCAGCGCCCGCAACTCCGGGTCGCGGTAGACCTCCGAGATGTGCAGGCGGGACACGCAGGTCATGCCGGCGTTGCAGGCGAGGACGACGAACTTGGCCCAGATGTCCCGGTCGATGTCGTCGGAGATCTCGGTCGTGATGCCCGCGGCGGCGAGGGTGCGGGCGACCGCCTCGGTCCCCGGGCTTCGCGCCCCGCCCACCTCGCCGAAGACGATCCGTATGCCGGGCGTGGTCCGCCGGACGACGCCCGGTGCCTCGATGAAACCGCCGAGGTGCGCGGCGCCTGCGAGGACATTGTCGGCACCGATGACGGCGCCGATCCGCTCCCGCCCGTCGACACCGTTCTGCAAGGTGACGACCACCGTCTCCGGCCCGACGATCGGCCGCATCGCCTCGGCAGCACTTTCCGTGTCGTAGAGCTTGACGCAGAACAGCACGAGGTCGACGGGCGCGTGGTCGCCCGGCCGGTCGCTCGCCTCGACCGTCGGCAGATGCACCTCGCCGCCGTGGCCGGTGATCCGCAGGCCGTCCGCCCGCATCGCCGCCAGGTGCGGGCCACGGGCGATGAAGACGACCTCGTTGCCGGCCTCGGCCAGCGCGGCGCCGTAGATCGCGCCGATGCCGCCCGCGCCGTAGATCGCGATCCTCACGCCGGCGCCCCCTCGGCCCAGGGCTTCAGCGCGGCATACATCACCCGGTGCATCGGCGCTTCCAGTCCGTGGCGTTGCGCGAGGCGCCAGATCATGCCGGAGAGCCACTCGACCTCGAGCCGGTTGCCCTGTTCCAGGTCCATCGCCATGGAGGCGCGCGTGCCGGGCGCGGCGCCGTCGATGACCTTGGCCATCTCGCCCACCATGTCGCCGAGCTCGTGCCCCTCGGCCCGGGCGACGGCGGTGGCCTCGTCGACGGAGGTCAGGAACATCTCGCGCATTTCCGCGTCCTGGCGGATGACGCCGATCGGCTGGCGGGTGAGCGCGGTGGCGCCGGCCATGGTGGCGAGGAAGACGAACTTGCGCCAGATCAGGTCCTGGATGTCGTCGGAGAGGCGCGCGCTCAACCCCGCCTGGGTCGCGGCCTCGTGGAAGGCGGTGATCCGCGCGCCGTTCCGCCCGTCCAGCTCGCCGTAAGCCAGCGCCGGTGGAATGGCGAAGTGGCGGATCAGGCCCGGTTCGACGATGCCGGCGGAGATATAGGCGACGCCGCCGACGACATGCTCGGCGCCCAGGATCGGCAGCAGCCGCTCCTCGCTGTCGATCCCGTTCAACAGGCTGATGACGCCGGTCCCGGGCCCGAGCAGCGGCTGGCAGGCCTCGCCCGCCTCCTCCACCGACCAGAGCTTGGTCGCGAAGAGCACGATATCCACCGGCCCGATCTCGCCCGGATCGTCGCTCGCGCGGGCCGGCATGACATGAACGTCGCCACTCGCCTGGCTCTCGACTCTGAGGCCCCCCTCGCGGATCGCCGCCAGATGCGCGCCGCGCGCGACGAACGCCACGTCGAGGCCCGCCGCCGCCAGCTTCGCGCCGAAATACCCGCCGACGCCTCCCGTCCCCATGATTGCGATTTTCACGTGGCCGACCCCTTGTCCTGCAGCTTGCCCAGCGCCGCGTCGATCTCCGCCCCGGTGAGCCGCCAGCTGTTGTCGAGAAAGGCCACAACCTCGGCCATGAACGCCTCATGCAAGGCGAGCGCGCGCTGGTCATCCCCCAGATGATCGGCCAGCAGCGCGAGCGCGAGCTGCGCGGGCGAGTCCCCTTCATAGGTCCACTCGAAGCCGAGATCGGTAATGCGCTTAAGATCGGTCCTCGGATCGAGTGCCACCCCGTCCACCCGGACGTCGATGCCGTCGATGGTCCGATCGCCGGTATAGATCTTCATGCCGACATCCTCCCTGGAGGAAGGATATAGGAGCAAACCCCCGCCGCCGTCGAGGGGGCGGGGGTTGGGGGGCCGCCCAGTTTTTCGCCGCCCCACGCGCCGTCCCGGGACAAGCACGACCTTGCGGTCCCGGCTTTCAAAAGGGGTCAAGTCTTGCATTTTGCCCAGAATTGTCTAATGAATGCAAAAAGCAAGACTTGACCCCTCGCTTCGTCTGGAGCATTCCCAGAGTCAGGATAGACACGGCAGGAAGTTCGCCCAAAGAATCGTACAAGAGATTGCGGGCCCTTATGGATGGAAACTGACGGGCCGATAATCGCTGAGCCTGGCAGATCGCCGCTTCCCTAAGGCAGCTCCTCAAAAGACTGCCTGTGGCTACACTCCAACTCGACGCCTCGGGCGTGGTTCGTCAGCTTTCACCAATTTCGAACATTTCATGGCGTGCCAATACCCGAACATGCTCTCGTCCGGGCAGGCGCTCAAGGATTGGGGTCACAAGAATTGGGGTCAAGTCTTGCTTTTTGCCAATGTCAGGTTCGACTAATGAAAAAATAGCAAGACTTGACCCCCCTTTTTTGCGTATTTCCCTCCGACCTGCCTCTGAGATGTCCTTATCCTCCAAATACCGTATGATGCGGTACTGAACGAAGGAATGGCCGCTACGCGATGGTGTCTGACGATCAGCGCTTCCGATTGCGTCCCGCAAATCCTGGGGACCTAGAGTTCGCCTGGTGCCTATATCGACTGTTGATGAAATCGCTTACCGAGGAACTCCTGGAGTGGAGCGATCAGCGGCAAAGGCAGGTGGTCGAGCGCGACATAGCGAGTGGGGAAGCTTCGATCATAGTGGTAGACAATCAGGATATTGGCTGGATGCACGTGCGCGAAGACGTTGCCGAGACCAAACTCGGTCAGTTCTACATCGTTCCAGAAATGCAAAATCGTGGCATAGGAGCTGCAATCATAGGGCAACTTCTATCGCGAGCACATTCCAACAATAGGGTAGTGACCGTTGAAGTGATGAAGAACAACAGAGCAGGCCGGCTTTATGAACGCCTTGGATTTGTGCGAACCGGTAAAGGTCAGTTTAAGATCAAGCTGGAATGGCATGGATGAACCATGCGGCTGCAAGTATCCGGCGCGCGCAGCCACGACCCGTCGGCTTTCACTAGGTTGGGACATTCCAGATGACACAAATGTAGGTCCGTCCAATAGGGTCAATTCTCACAAAAGGGGTCAAGTCTTGTTTTTTGCCAACATGTTCCTCCCCTAATTCACGAAGCAAGACTTGACCCAGATTGTGAGCCCACCGAGATACCGGGAAGCACGACCCCGAAGCATGCGGACCGGCGTCACACCCGCTCGTTCTGCACTTCGCGTGGCGCCGTCGACCCGAGGGGCGAGCTCGGCGCCGTGCCGGGTGACCTGGCGATGGAACTCGCGGTGGCGTGGCGAACGGATACGGCATCGCCCGGCACCACGCCCTTCGTCGAGACCGCCATCGAGGTCGCCCGCGACCTGTACTCGACCCTGAACCAGGCCCGGCCGCACTTCACCGAAACCGCGCCGTGACGTCGACGGGTCGTCCGGTCACTTGCCCTACGACAAATTCGGGTTGCCAGGGCGGAGCGATGGGGCAAGACGCAAAGGGGTCAGGTCGACGCCTCCGTCTCGGCGATGAAGTCTCCGGCTTCGCCCAGGTGGACCAGTCCTGTGTTGTGGCCGCCGTGCGCTTCCGTGCCCTTCAGCACGGCGGTTCTGCGCGTGAAGGTCACCTTCATCTCGCCATCCATCACTTTGCGGATGGTCTCGTATTGCCATTCACTGACCTGTTTTGCCGCAGGCCGCTGGGAGAGCTTCTCGAACCATGCCCGTGTTTTCGGGTGTTTCTGCCAGACGGCGTCGGGAATGATATTACCGGCTTCATGAGATACGAACTCGTGAAATGCCGCGAGATCGCCATAGGTAATGTCGTTGCCGCAAAGATACTCGCAGCCATCCAACCAGTAATTCTCCAGCAGGTTCATCGATTCATAGAGCAGATGCTTGCCCTTGCGAACCTCGGCGCTGAAGTCCTTGTCGGCACCATAGATCATCGGTGCAAAAATGGACCAATGGAAGGCCCCGCCGCCAAGACGCAGCGTGTAGGCATACCACTGCACAAATATGTTCACCCGCGTCCGTTCGAGCAGCGTGTTGCCGAACCAATGGCCGGCGCAGTCGTATTTCTCGTTCAGGTAACGGCCAATCGCCACGTTTTCCCACACCCGCAGGTCTCCGTCGCACAGGATGGGAACCTGCCCCGTCGGATTGTATTCGTCGCGAAAATCCTGCCGCTCGTTGATATTCGTCGTTATATCGACGACCTCGTCCTCATAGGGAATATTATTCTCGATCAAAAATTGGAGGGCCGTGCGGCAGGGCTGTGACGCTGGATGGTGAAGCAGTTTTACCTTCGAAGTCATTCGTTGTCTCCCTTTGATCAGAAGCTTCGGTTCAACGCCGTTCCGCGCGCGATTAAGGCGGTCTATTTCTCGTCATAGGACGCGCCACTTCTGCCGTCACTCTACGGTCAGCGCAAAAATACATCGGTGACCATACATACGAATGAAACTCTAGAAATCCAGTTTCTCACGAAATATTGATATCCAATAAGAAACAAAACCGATCCGATTACCGAAGGGTTTGGCTCGCCATAGAGTCACGCCCAAAGGGGTCAGGTCTTGCTTTTTGCCTAGATACTTCTAATGAATGCAAAAAGCAAGACCTGACCCCTTTGGGCGTAGACGGCCGATCTGGCGGTCGACAGTCGACGGCGTCGCCTCAGCCCGTGAGGGAGGCGAGGAAGGTTTCGCCGTTGCGGGCGAAGAGGGCTTCGCAGGCCAGCGCTGCGAAGCCGCGCAGGACGGCGAGGTCGGGCGCCGAGAAGGTGTGGCGGGCCTGGGCGGCCATGATCAGCTGGCCGTGCATCGCGTCGGCCCGCAGCAGCGGCGCGTAGAGGGCGGAGCCCATGCGGGCGGTCTTGAGGATCTGTTTGAAATCGGCGTGTTCGTCCGTGTCGGCCAGCATCAGGGGCTGGCGGCTGGCATAGACCTGGCCTGGATGGCCGATGTCGATCGGGATGCGCAGGCGGTGCTGTTCGGCCGGGAAGCCGTGTTCGGCGACCAGCACGTGGCCTTTGGCACCGGGCGGCACGAGGAAGAAGCCGGCGACGAAGAACTGCTGCTGGCCCGCTTTCAGGGCGCCCGGCGCCAGATGCGCCTCGCGGTCGCCCAGCAGGTCGAAGACGGCGCCGGAGACGAGCGAGAGCGCCGCCTCGACTTCCGCGGTGTCCGCCAGCGCCGGGCCGAGGGCGGCCAGGCGGGCGAAGGCCGCGCCCTGGAAGGCGGCGAGGTCGCGCCCGCTCACCGGGCCGCCTCCGGCGGGTTGGCGGTACGCCAGCGCTCGGCGATTTCCGCCCGGGTGGCGAACCAGGCGCCCTCGTGGCGCTTCACGTGGCGGATGAAGGCGTCCAGCATGCCGATCCGGCCGGGCCGGCCGATGATGCGCAGGTGCACGCCGAGCGACATCATCCGCGCCGCACCACCGGCCGCCTCGCGGTGCAGCCAGTCGAAGCTGTCGATCGCATACTCGAGCCACTGGCGCGGGGTGAGGGCCGGCGCCGTCCACATCTTCATATCGTTCGAGTCCATCGCATAGGGCAGGATCAGGATCGGCTTGCCGTCGACCGCGTCCCAGAACGGCTGGTCGTCGGAATAGTCGTCCATGTGATAGCCGAAGCCCTCCTCGATCAACAGCCGTCGGGTGTTCTCGGTCAGCAGATAGCGCGAGAGCCAGCCCTCGGGCGGCCTGCCGGTCGTTTTGGCGATCGAGTCCCGCGCCGCCCGGATGAAGTCGCGCTCCGCCGCCTCGTCCATCTGGAACTGGTGCACCCAGCGGTGGCCGTGGCTGCACACCTCGTGGCCGCCGGCGGCGATCTCCGCGGCGAGGTCGGGCGCCCGCTCCAGCGCCATGGCGGCCGCGGTGAAGGTCGCGGAGATGCCGTGCTGCGAGAGCAGCCGCATGACCCGGGGCGCGCCGGCCTTGATGCCGTATTGATAGTTGCTTTCGTTGCCGTGGTTGCGGATCGGCTTGCGCACGGCGACGCCCAGCTCGTCGACCGGGTCCGGCCCGCGGTCGCCGTCGGCGATCCGCATCTCCGCCCCCTCCTCGACATTGACGACGAGGCTGACGGCGAGCCCGCCCTCGTTCGGCCAGCGATCCGCGACTTCCATGCTGCGTCCTCCCGGTGTGCGGGGGAGGCTCGCCGCCGGGCGGGCGACTGTCAAGTGAGGCGACTTGTCGCTAGAGTCCCCGCCGAGAGACCAAGCCCCGGGGAGGAACGACATGCACGATGCGACGACGGCGAGCGCGCTCGAGATCACGGGCGAAATCCGCGCCGGGCGGAGCAGCGCCGCGGCGGTGATGGCGGCGCATCTGGCGCGGATCGCGGAATACAATCCCATCGTCAACGCCATCTGCACCGCCAATCCCGAGGCGATGGCCGAGGCGGAGGCGATCGACGCCCGCCTCGCCGCCGGAGAGGCGCCCCGCCCGCTCGAAGGGGTGCCCTTCATCGCCAAGGACAACCTCTGGACCAAAGGCCTGCTGACGACCTACGGCAGCCGGGTGATGGAGGACTTCATCCCCGACAGGGACTCGATCGCGGTCGAGCGGATGCGCGCCGCCGGGGCCGTGCTGATCGGCAAGTCCAACGTGCCCGAGTTCGCGCACGACGTGAACAGCGCCAACTACCTCTTCGGCACCACGCGCAATCCCTGGTCGCTCAACCGCACGGCGGGCGGCTCCAGCGGCGGCAGCGGCGCGGGCCTAGCCGCCGGCTTCGCGCCGCTGGCGCTCGGCACCGACCTCGGCGGCTCGATCCGCGGGCCCTCGTCCTTCAACAACACGGTCGGCATCCGCCCCTCGCCCGGCCGCGTGCCGGCCTGGCCGACCGACCTCGCCTGGGGCGCCATGGTCTCCAGCGTCACCGGGCCGATGACCCGCTCCGTCGCCGACGCGGCGGCGATGATGGCCGTGCTCTCCGGCCCCGACGACCGCGATCCGGCGACCCTGCCCGACGATGCCATGGACTATCTCGCCGCGGCGACGGCGCCGCCGCCGATGGCCGGCAAGCGGATCGCCTTCTCCCCCGATATCAACGGCCTGGTGCCGGTCGACCCGGAGGTGGCGCGCATGGCCCGGGCCGCGGCGGACCGCTTCGCCGCGCTCGGCGCCGAGGTGGTCGAGGACTGCTTCGATGCTTCCGACCTGGTGGAGATCATCGCCGGCACCCGCTCCTACGCCATGGTCGCCCGCTACGCCGAGCGTTACGAGGCCTATAGCGAAAAGATGACCCCGCCCCTGCTGGCGCAGATCGAGGCCGGCATGCGCACCGACATCGCCGCCATGACCCGGGCGGAGCGGATGCGCGGCGACTACTGGCAGCGCGTCCGCGTCTTCCTGGAAACCTACGACTACATCGTCACCCCCACCGTGGGCGTGCCGGCCTTCCGCCTCGACGCGCCCCTGCCGACGAAGATCGGCGAGCGGGAGGTGGCCCGCTACTACGATTCCTTCCTCACGACCTATTGCTTCTCCGTCACCGGCCTGCCGATCGTCGCCGTGCCCGCGGGCCTCAGCGCCGAGGGCCTGCCGGTCGGCATCCAGATCGTCGGCCGGCGCCTGCGCGACGACGAGGTGATCGCCGCCGCCGCTGCCTACGAGGGCGCGGCGGGGGAGCTGTTCCGCATGCCGGAGATCGACCTCTCCCAGGCGGTCGAACTGGGCGAGGCCTTCTCCTCCCCCGGCCTCGTGCTGAAGCGGCCGATGTGATGGTGGTGCGCGAGATCACCCTGGCGCTGGAGCCGTTGAGCGAAGCCGCCTTCGCGCCCTTCGGCCACCTGGTCGGCGGACCGGACCGGCCGGCGGATTTCGAGGCGGAGCATCTCTGGAACTGGCGCGTGCCGTTCGAGGCGGACGGGGCCACCCAGGTGCTGCTGATCCGCTACAAGTTCGCGTCCCCGGCCTTCTCGGTGATGGAGCGCCATTTCCACGTCACCCAGGGTTTCATCGCGCTCGGCGACATGCCCTCTGCGATGGTCGTCGCCCCGCCGACGGACCCGGACGATCCGAGTGCGATCCCGCCGCCCGAAGCTCTCCGCGCATTCACTCTGACCGGCGAGGCCGGCGTTATCCTGCATCGCGGCACCTGGCATGCCTTGCAACGCTTTCCCCTCCGCCCGCCGCATGTCGACGTCGCCTTCCTGACCGACACGGCGACGCAAGAGGACATCGAGGAGAGCGGTACCGCCGGCACGCCGCCCCGGCGCACCCAGATGCACGACTACAAGGACGACGGCGTCGGCTTCCGCATCGGTGGCATTTAGCGACCCACCCTATCCATCCCGCTCGTCCGCGCGGAACTCGCGCGGCGACAGCCGGGTCGCATCGGTGAAGGCGCGGGAAAAGGCGCTGCGGCTGCGAAATCCCGTCAGCTGGGCGATCCGCTTGATCGGAAGATCGGACTCGGCGAGGAGGGATGCGGCCATGCGAACCCGCAGGCGGCGCAGCAGGACCATGGGCCCGCGGCCGTAGGCATCGGTAAAGCGCCGGGCGAAGGTCGAACGGCTCATCCCCGCCATGGCGGCCAGGCTCTCGACGGTGTGGGCTTCCCCCGGGCGGTCGAGCATCGCCTCGAGCGCCTGCCACAGACTCGAATCGCCGAGCACCATCATCCAGTCCATCGCCCCGTCGCCCGCCGCGATCCGGCTGCGCAGCAGATGGATCATGCATTCGAGCAGCAGCGCGCGAACCATCGCCTTGCTGCCCAGACCCGGCGCGGCGATTTCGGCGACGAGCCGATCCATCAATTGACGTTTCGCCGGATCGTCGGAGATCACGTCCGCGATCGGGTCGCGCGCCAAATTGATCAAGCTGTGGGCCCGGCGAAGCCCGATATCGATCTGGGTGCAGAGCGCCAGCAGCGTGCCCTCGTTGCGCCCCTCGCTTCCGACCAGATGATGCTGGAGGTTCAGTTCGGCGGGACGACATTCCGGCGTGGCCATGCTACCGCCGCCGTGACAACGCAACGCGTGACTGCGAAACGCCGGTACCAGAACCATCGAGCCGGCGCTGACCGGGATTGCGGGATGGTCGGCAATCGCCACTTCGCCATGGCCCGCGAGAATATAGTGCAGCATTACCTGGGATTGCCGGCCGAGACCGAGATCCGTGCGTCCCCTCAGTTCACAGATCGCGAACGGCTCGGCCTGGATTTCAATCCGGTCAAGAACATGATCCACGATCTTGCTGCCACTTGGAGAATTAGGACAAAATAATACATTTTGAGCTGAATTCGGTCAAGATCGGGACGGAAAGGCACATCCACCCCTCTAGTGTCAGGTGGGGCCATACACTCGGGGAGACAAGAAGAATGTGCACGAATCACGACGACGGCCATGACGAGAAACTGGTCAGCCGGCGGACGGCGTTGCGCGGCGGCGTTGCGGCCGCAGCGGCGGCCACGGCCGTAGCGGCGGGCAGCACAGGCGCCATCGCGGCCGACGACCCCTATGCCGACCCGGCCAAGCCGGCCCTGCCGCCGAGCGACATGAAGCTCGATCCCGCCCGCGCCGCGCTGGTGGTGACGGACCCGCAGATCGACTTCCTCAGCCCCAAGGGCGTCACCTGGGGCGTCGTCGGCAAGTCGGTCGAGCGTAACAACACCGTCGAGAACATCGAAAGCCTGTTCAAGGCGGCGAAGAAGCGCGGCATCACCGTCGCGGTGTCGCCGCACTATTACTATCCGACGGACCATGGCTGGCGCTTCGAGGGCGCGCTCGAGAAGCTGATGCACAAGATCGGCATGTTCGACCGCAAGGGCCCGCTGACGACCGAGGGTTTCGAGAGCTCGGGCGCCGACTTCATGCCGCAGTACAAGAAGTACATTCACGACGGCAAGACGATTCTCGCCTCGCCGCACAAGCTCTATGGCAACGAGTCGAACGACCTGTCGTTACAGCTGCGCAAGCATGGCGTCGACCAGCTCATCCTGGCCGGCATGTCCGCCAATCTCTGCACCGAATCCCATATGCGGGAAATGCTGGAGCAGGGCTTCGAGGTCGCGGTGATCAAGGACGCCACCGCGGCGGCGATGCTGCCGGAGGGTGATGGTTATCTGGCCGCGCTGACCAACTTCCGCTACATGGCGAACGCCGTCTGGACGACCGCCCAGGTCGTCGAGATGCTCGAGTCCGCCTGATGACGAGGCGCGCGGGGTCACCGATCCCGCGCGCCCTTTCATCGCCGTCGTTCAGCGGATCGCCACCGGCAGTTCCGTGATCTCACGGAAACGGAGGCGGTCAGCAATTTTAACCTCGCCGGCGAGGCGCGCCTCGGGAAAGCGTTGGAAGAATTTGGTGAAGGCAACGACGCCTTCCATGCGGGCGAGTGAATTGCCCGCGCAGATATGGACGCCGAGCCCGAAGGAGAGATGCCGGTTGGGACGGCGGGCCAGGTCGAACACCTCCGGGTCGGCGAACTGCGCCGGATCCCGGTTGGCCCCGCCCAGCATCAGATAGACGAAGGCACCCGCGGGCAACGGAACGCCCGAAAGCTCGGTGTCGACCGTCGCCCGGCGATTGTTGATCTGGATCGGCGGCTGATAGCGCAACACCTCCTCGACCAATAGCGTGACCAGGTCCGGCTCGGCGCGCAGGCGGGCGGCCTGGTCGGGTCGGCGCAGCAACTCGTTCACGCCGTGGCTCAGCATGTTGGTCGAGGTCTCGTGGCCGGCGTTCAGCATGAAGATGCACTGGTGCAGCAGCTCGATCTCGGACAGCCGCTCGCCGTCCTCCTCCGCCGCGATCAGCGCACTCAATACCTCGCCGGAGCGACCGTCCGTCGGGTTCGCCCGCCGGTGCACGACCAGCGCACGGAGATAGGTCTTGAAATCGTCCACCGCCCGATTGCCGGCGGCCAGCGGCCCTTCCCCCGTCACCGGCTCCAACGCGCCGAGGATGGCGGCCGCCCAGTCGCGGATCAGCAGGCGGTCCTCCGCCGGCACGCCCAGCATGTCGGAGATCACCTCGACCGGCAGGCGGAAGGTGAAGGCGGAGACGAGATCCAGCTCGCCGGCCTCCTCCAGGTCGTCGAGATAGCCGTCGACCAGGGCCTCGATCCGCGACTCCATCACCGCCAGGGCCTTGCGGGTGAAGGCGGCCTGGAACAGCTTGCGGATCCGGGTGTGATCCGGTGGATCGCGAAACACCAGGCTGGTCGTGTGATGCTCGAAGAGCGGCGAGTCGGTGCCGAACTTGGGCCCGAAATCCAGTTTCTTGTCCGACGTCCAGGTCTCCGTGTCACGGTAGACCCGGACCATGTCGTCGTAGCCGGTCAGCATCCAACTGCCGTCCGAAAGGGGATGCACCGGGCTCGCGGCCCGAAGTGCCGCGAAATAACGATAGGGATCGGCGATGAAATCGCCCGGCTGGTCCAGCAGGTCGAAGCCCGCGACGTCGATCTCAGCCATCGAGCGCCTCCGCCAGAATTTCGGCCACATGGCGCGCCCGGCGCCCGGTGCCGTCCTGGATCTGATGCCGGCAGCTGGTGCCCGACGCGACGATCAGGCTGTCGTCGCCGGCCGCGCGCACGGCGGGCAGCAGGCTCGCCTCGCCCATCGCCATGGAAACCTCGTAGTTCTCGGCTTCATAGCCGAAGGCGCCGGCCATGCCGCAGCAGCTCGACGCCACCGCCTCGACCTCCAGCTCCGGCACCAAGGCCAGGGCTTGCTGCACCGCGCCGAAGGCGCCGAAGGCCTTCTGGTGACAGTGCCCGTGCAGCAGGGCATGGCGCGCGGGCAACGGCTTCAGCGGCGGCCCCTCGCCGCGCGCCGCGGCCTCGGCCACGTACTCCTCGAACAGCTGCGCGTGGGCGGCCAGCGCCTCGCTTTCCGCGCCCGGCAACAGCGCGGTGAACTCGTCGCGCAACGTCAGCAGGCACGACGGCTCCAACCCGACGATGGCGATGCCCGCCTCGACATAGGGGCCAAGCGCCGCAAGCGTCCGCGCCGCCTCGGCCCGCGCCTCTTCGACCATCCCGGCGGCGAGCCAGGTTCGCCCGCAACAGAGCGGCCGGCCCCCCGCCGTCGGCTGGGCCACCGCCACCCGGCGACCACCGGCGGCGAGTACCCGCCTGGCCGCGTCGACGATGTCGGGATCGAAGTTGCGGTTGAAGGTATCGACCAGCAGCAGAACATCCGTCTCGCCCGGGGCGAGACGTGTCGTATCGGTGAAGGAATCGCGGCGCCATTCCGGCAAGCTGCGGTGCGCGGAAATGCCGAGCACCCGTTCGCCGAGCCGGGCGAGCCAGGGCAGCCGATTGCGCAGATTGGCGAGCGGGGCGAACCGGCTCGCCCACGGCGCCAGGCGCGGCAGGGCCGCGACCAGCCGTTCGCGCGGGCGCAGGCCATGGCGCTGCTGGCGGTGATGGAGGTATTCGATCTTCATGCGCGCCATGTCGACGCCGGTCGGACATTCCCGCTTGCAGCCCTTGCAGCCGACGCAAAGCGCCATAGTCCCCGCCATCGCATCCGAGCTGAAGGCGTCGGGGCCGAGCTGCCCGCTGATCGCCAGCCGCAGGGTGTTGGCGCGACCCCGGGTCAGGTCCTTCTCGTCCCGGGTCGCGCGGTAGGACGGGCACATGACGCCGCCCAAATCCAGCTTGCGGCAAGCGCCGTTGTTGTTGCACATCTCGACCGCGCCGGCGAAGCCGCCCCAGGGCGACCAGTCCAGTGCCTCCGTACCGATATCGGCCCGGTAACCGGGCTTGAAGCGCAGCAGCGAGCGGTCGTCCATCCGGGGCGGGCGGACGATGCGCCCCGGGTTCATCAGGCCGCCTGGATCGAAGCGGTCCTTGACCGCTTCGAAGGCGCCCGCGATTTCCGCGCCGAACATCACCTCGTGGAATTCGGAACGGACGATGCCGTCGCCATGCTCACCGGAGTGCGAGCCCTTGTAGTCCCGCACCATGGCGAAGGCCTCCTCCGCCACCGCGCGCATGGTGGCGACGTCGGCGCCGTCCTTCATGTTCAGCACCGGGCGGACATGCAGGGTGCCGACGGAGGCGTGCGCGTACCAGGTGCCCTTGGTGCCGTGCTTCTCGAAGACGTTGGTCAGGCGGTCGGTATACTCCGCCAGGTCCTCCAGCGGCACGGCGCAATCCTCGATGAAGGAGACCGGCTTTCCGTCGCCCTTCATCGACATCATGATGTTGAGGCCCTGCTTGCGAACCTCCCAGACCTCGCGCTGGAAAGCCGGGTCGGGGATCGCGAGCATGCCGCCCGGGAAGCCGAGGTCGCCCATCAGCTCGTCCAGGCGGGCGAGATCGCGGTGCTGTTTCGCTGCGTCCTCGCCGGCGAACTCGACCAGCAGGATCGATTCCGGTTCGCCCTGGACGAAGCGGTCGACGGTGGCGCGGAAGGCCGGGATGTCGCGGGCAAGGTCGATCATGGTGCGGTCGACCAGCTCGACCGCGGCCGGGCCCAGCTCGACGATGTGGCGGGTCGCGTCCATCGCCTTGTAGAAGCTCGGGAAGTGGCAGACGCCGAGGGTCTTGTGCGGCGGGATCGGCGCCAGCGCCAGCTCGATCTCCGTCGAAAAGGCGAGCGTGCCCTCCGAGCCGACCAGCATGTGGGCCATGTTGTGGCCCTCGTCCGCCAGCATGTCGAGGTTGTAGCCGCCGACCCGGCGCAGCAGCTTCGGCCAGCGCGCCGCCATCTCCCCATCGACGCGGCCGCGGATCTCGCGCAGGCCGCGCACCAGGTCGCGATATTCTGGCCGGTTGTCGAGGGCGGAGAGGTCGCCCGGCACCGGGCCGAAGTGGCAGCGGGTGCCGGACGGCAGTATCGCATCGATGGCGCGCACGTTGTGCACCATGTTGCCGTAGTGGATCGAACGGGCGCCACAGGAATTGTTGCCGGCCATGCCGCCGATGGTCGCGCGGCTGGAGGTTGAGACGTCGACCGGGAAGAACAGGCCGTGGCCGCGCAACTCGGCGTTCAGCCGGTCGAGCACGATGCCCGGCTGCACCCGGGCCGTCCGGGCCTCGACGTCGACGCCAACGAGGCCGTCCATGTGCCGGGCGACGTCGATCACCAGGGCCCGGTTCACGGTCTGGCCGCACTGCGAGGTGCCGCCGCCGCGCGGCAGCACCGGCACGCCGGCCTCGGCCGCGATTTCCATGGCGGCGGCGACGTCGCGGTCGTGGCGCGCGATCACCACGCCGATCGGGTCCATCTGGTAGATTGAGGCGTCGGTCGCGTAGCGGCCACGGGAAAAGGCGTCGAACAGCACCTCGCCCTCGACCTCGGCGGCCAGCCGCCTGGCGAGATCGCCGTCCACCGCCGCTTCGCCCATGGCCGTCCGTCCCTGTTTGCTTTTCCCCGCCGACGCTTTATGGCACAAACCCCTACCTTCCGACAGGCACGCGACGAAGAGGCCCCGACATGGCGAGCGGACGACATTTCCTGCAAATCCCCGGCCCGACCAACGTGCCGGATCGCATCCTGCGCGCCATCGACGCGCCGACCATCGATCATCGCGGACCCGCCTTCCGCGACCTCGCCGGCGCGGTGCTGGAGGGCAGCAAGGCGATCTTCCAGACCAGCGGCCCGGTGGTGATCTTTCCCGCCTCCGGCACCGGCGCCTGGGAAGCCGCCCTGGTCAACACCCTTTCGGCCGGCGACCGGGTGGTGATGTTCGAAACCGGACATTTCGCGACGCTCTGGCGTGACCTCGCCGAACGCCTCGGCCTGGCGCCTGAGTTCATCGAAGACGACTGGCGCGGCCCGGTCGATGCCGGCGCGATTGAAGCCCGCCTCGCCGAGGACCGGGCCCACGAGATCAAAGCGGTCTGCGTCGTCCACAACGAGACCTCGACCGGTGTCGCCAGCGACATCGCCGCGGTGCGCCGGGCGATCGACGCGGCCGGCCATCCCGCGTTGTTGATGGTCGACACCATCTCGTCGCTCGGCTCCATCGACTACCGGCACGAGGAATGGGGCGTGGACGTCACCGTCGGCGGCAGCCAGAAGGGCCTGATGCTGCCCCCCGGCCTCAGCTTCAACGCGGTGAGCGAGAAGGCCCTGCGCGCCTCCGAGACGTCCGGCCTGCCGTGCGCCTACTGGGATTGGCGCGGCATGCTGGGGGCAAACGCGCAGAACATGTTCCCCTACACGCCGGCGACCAACCTGCTGTTCGGCCTGCGCGAGGCGATCGAGATGCTGCAGGAAGAAGGCCTGGCGAACGTCTTCGCCCGCCACGACCGGCACGCGGCGGCGACCCGCGCGGCGGTGCAGGCCTGGGGCCTCGAAGTGCTGTGCCGTGAGCCAACGGCCTATTCCTCCTCCCTCACCGCCGTGCTGCTGCCCGACGGCCACGACGCCGACGCCTTCCGCGCCGCGACGCTCGAACGCTTCGACATGTCGCTCGGCAACGGGCTCGGCCGGCTCGCCGGCAAGGTCTTCCGCATCGGACACTTGGGCGATTTCAACGACCTGATGCTGATGGGCACGCTGGCCGGCGTGGAAATGGGCCTCGGCCTCGCCGGCGTTCCCCGCCAGTCCGGCGGCGTCGCCCGCGCCATGGACGTGCTGACGGCGGATTAGACGCTCGCCGTCTACAACACCCCCGACAGTGCCGCCCGGCCGTCCTCGGTCAGGCGGACCTGGCGGCGTTTGTCGGTGCGGACGATCCAGCCGGCCGCAAAGGCCCGTTCGGCCACCGCCGCGCCCAGCGCGCCGCCGAGGTGGGGGCGCCGCTCGCTCCAATCCAGGCACTGGCGGGCGAACAGGCGGCGCTTGGCGCGCGCGGCCGAAACGTCGATCCCGAGGTCGGCCATCACCGCGCCCCCCGCCGTCGTCAGATGAAAATCCCGCCCTTCGGGTCGGATCGCCCCGCCTGCCTCCAGGCCGCGGGCCAGCGCCACGCCGAGGCGGCCGGCCAAATGGTCGTAGCAGAGCCGTGCGTCGCGCAGTCCCATCGCCTCAGCCGTCGGCGAGCGGTGCGGGACCGGCCGGGCGACGGCCAGGCGATCCAGCGCTTCCAGCGCGTCCGCCACCTCCACCCCGGCGAGCCGGTAATAGCGATGGCGGCCCTGACGCTCGCACACCAGCAGGCGGGCCGCGACCAGCTTCGCCAGATGCGCGCTCGTCGTCGCCGCGCCGACACCGGCGAGGCCCGCCAGTTCCGTCGCCGTCAGGGCCCGCCCGTCGAACAGCGCCGCCAGCATCGCCGCCCGCGCCGGGTTGCCGATCATCGCGCCGATCTCGGCCATTGAAGGTTCTGCATCCATATTTCGTTCATACACGAACTGTTTCATGATGACAAGGGCGCCGCCGCGCGCTGCAATGGGCCGCACCGAAACGGAGGAGACGAGAGCCATGAACGCCCCGCTGATCTGCCCGCGCGCCGCCTTGGACGGTTATCTCCAGGCGCGCTACCTGACGGCCGAGCAGTTGTCGGCCGCGAGTGGCCTGCCTGTGGCCCGCCTCGACGACCTGGTCGCCGCCGGCTGCATGCCCGGCCCGAGCTATGAGATCCACGCGGCGGAGACGATCCACGCCTTTGTCAACGACGTGGCCACGACCGTCGTCGAGCGTCCGATGGCCCGCTGGTTCGCCCGGGACCTCGTGCCCTGGCTCGCCGCGCTGGCGCCGCGTTTGACCACCACTTCGCCGCAAGCCCTGGTACCGGAGATCGCCGCGACATTGAAGGCCGACTTCCGCACCGGCCTCGCCCGTCACGCCCGAGGCGAAGCGGCCTTCGACGGCGTAATCGATCGCGCGGGAGAAATCGACGAAGCGCGCCTCGACGCCCATTTCGCCGAGCATGTCCTGGTCCATTGGCGTCGGGGGACCTGGGGCATCTGTGTCTATGATTCCCACCGCATGGAGAACGTCGCCCGCAAGACCCTGGCGGTCGTCCGCCTGCGCCGCCTGACCGAGGACGGCCGCAAGAGCGCCTACACCGCGCCGGAGGCCACCGCCGTCCGGGCCGCCATCGCGGAATACGACGCCATCGTCCCGCCCTTCTCCCCCCACGACCACCACGAGTCCTCGCGGGCGCAGCTGGGGGAAGCAGCACTGGCCGTGCTGAACCAAGAACAGTCGGACTAGAATTATGTAAAAAACAAGATGCCCCCGCACGGACTCATGCTAGCCTTGGCGTGCGAGGTGAGCATGTCGTAAAGGGGGCTCCACGATGTCGATCAAACGCATCCTCCTGGTTCTCTCCGGCAGTCCGGCCGACCTTGCCGCCGCGCGCGCCGCCTTCTCCACCGCGAAACACCTGGATGCCCGTCTCGAAGCCCTCCATGTCGAGGGGGAGATCGCCAATGGGCTGCCCTACATCGAACAAGGCCTGAGCGAGGGCGCGCTCACCCGCGAGTTCACGCGTGCCCGTGAGGCGCAGGAGCGCGCCGCCGGCACCGCCCGCGAAGCCTTCGAAACCGCAAGACTCGAAGCCGGCCTCGGCGACGGCGCGGCGCTATGGCGGACGGAACGCGGGCGCGTCGCGGATGTCGTCGGTTCCGAGGGGCGGGTCTACGACCTGACCGTGATCGCCGCCGGCGCCCAGTTCATCGGCGCTTCGGCCGCGGACGTCATCGCCGCCGCCCTGTTCGAAACCGGTCGTCCCGTCCTGGTCGTCCCCGACGCCGCGCCGGCCGTGTTCGGCCGTCGTGTCCTCATCGGCTGGAACCGCGGCACGCCGGCGGCCCGGGCGGTCGCCGCGGCGCTGCCCCTGCTTGCCGGTGCCGAAGCGGTCGTCGTCGCCTATATCGGCACCGGCGCCAAGACCGGCCCGGGCCCGGAAGCGATCTGCCGCAATCTGGAGGCGCACGGCATCGAGGCGGTACCGCGCGCGATCGGCGCCGTCGACGGTTCCGTCGCCGAGGGGCTGCGGCAGGCCGCGCGCGAGGTGGCGGCCGACCTGATGGTGACCGGTGCCTATTCCCACAGCCGAATACGCGAGATGGTCCTGGGCGGTGTCACCAGCGAGATGCTGGCGCACACCGAGCTGCCGCTATTGATGTCGCATTGACGGCCGGTCTAAGCCGCGCGCACCACAGGATTGCGCAGCACGCCGATGCCGTCGATCTCGACCTCGACCACGTCGCCGGCCCTGATATCCAGCGTCGGGCCGTCGGCGCCCATCCACACGACGTCGCCCGGGTGCAGGACCAGATACCGGCTCATCCGCGCGATGAAGTGCGCGACGCCGAAAATCATGTCGTTGGTGGCGAACCGGCAGGCGGTCTCGCCGTTGATGCGAACCGTCGTGGTCAGCGCATCGAGATCGACATCGGTTTCGATCCAGGGCCCCATGGGCGCGAAGGTCTCGGTGTTCTTGGCACGCCACAGCGTGCGGTCGGTCTTCTGCCAGGTTCGCTCCGAAACGTCGTTGCCGATGGTGTAGCCCAGCACGTAATCGAGTGCCTCGGCCTCGTCGACCTTATGGCAGCGCCGGCCGATGACGGCGACCAACTCGCCCTCGTACTGCACCTTGTCCGTGGCATCGGACGGGATGACGATCTCGGCCCCGTGCGGAACGAGCGCGTTGTTGGCCCGGTAGCCGACGTCCGCCGCCTCGGGCAGATTGACCGGCGTGCCGACCAGCTCCGCCGCCTCCATCACATGGGCGGCGTAGTTCAGGCCGGCGGCATAGAAGGTCGGCGGGACCACCGGGACCAGCACCTCGACCGCGTCCAGCGCCAGACGGGCGCCGGTCGGCCCGGCCTCGGTGAAGGGATCGCCGTAGTGCTCGAGGACCTCGTCACCCTCGACGAGGCCATAGGCGACGCGGCCGCCGTGCCGGTAGCGCAACCAACGCATGCTCTCTCTCCCATTCTTCGAAACCCGACCCGCCGGCCACTTTGCCCGGGCCGGTGAGCCTGTCAAGGCGAGGCGCGCGCCTTGACATGCTCACCGGCCCGGGTGATGTCTCGCCAATGCGTCTAATCGGCCGCCACGCTTCACCCTATGTCCGCCGGGTCGCCGTGACCTTGCGTCACTACGGCCTCGACTACGCCCACGAACCGGTGATGCCGTTCGGGCCGGGCAAGACCGCGGTCGCGGCCCACAATCCGCTGGCCCGGGTGCCGGTGCTGGTGCTCGACGACGGGGTGCCGTTGATCGACAGCGCGGCGATCCTCGACCATCTCGACCAGTGCGCGGGGCCGGCACAAAGCCTGACGCCCGCCGCGGGGCCGGCGCGGCGCGACGTGCTGAACACGCTTGCCGTCTGCACGGGCACGATGGAAAAGCTGGTCGCCGTGCTCTACGAACGTCACTTCCGCCCGCGCGAGACCTGGCATCGGCCCTGGATCGAGGCCTGCGAAAACCAGGTCCACGACGGCTTCGCCTGGCTGGAAACCCGCCTCGCGTCCGACTGGCTGTGCGAGGGGCGAATGACCCAGGCCGACCTCACCTTGGCGGTATTCTGGGCCTTCGGTCGGGCCAAACGGCCGGGCTTCTTCGCCCGCCTCAGCTGCCCCCGCATCACGGCCCTCACCGACCGGCTGGAAGCGACTGAGCCGTTTCAGGCGACGACGCCGGAAGCGGAGACCTTGACGAACGACCTCGCCCGCTACTCCTGCGGATAGCGCCAGGGCTCGGGCTGGTCGGCGTCTTCGTCGATGGTCCAGTGCGGGATCGCGAAGCCCTCCTCGACATCGGCGAAGACCATCCGGACCCGGGTGCCGATGCCGACGCGCTTGACCATCTCCGGCGGCGCCAGCGTGCCGTCGGCCGTCGTCAGGTTGCCGACGACGCGGATCGCTTCGTGCTCGCTCGGTTGGCCCTTCTGGATGTCGAGGTCGACCAGCAGCACCATGTAGGGCGTATGCGCCTTGAAGGCGGGCTGAATGGCGTGATGCACCTCGTTGTAGGAATGCACCGCGCCCTTGCCCTCGACGGCGACCCACTCGTTCTCGGCCCCGCCGCACCAGGGACAGGCCGCACCCGGGGGATAGTGGATCAGGTCGCAGGCGACGCAGCGCTGCAGGTGAAAGTCGTGCGCCGCGCAATAGCGGAAATACGGCAGGTTCTCGTTCTCGAGATCCTCCAGCGTGAGGGTCATGCCCAGATAGTCGGCTCGGATCGTCATATCTCTTCGCTCCCTCCGCTCAACCGCGCCGCATGACCATGGCCGAGCCGGTGCCCGGCATGGCCCAGCCCAGGTTGGCCGTCAGTTCCGGATCTTTCACCTGGCGGCAGCCGCCTTCGCCGTAGTCGTAGGTGTGCTGGCGTTTGCCGTCCGGCCCGATGGGGCAGGAATCGTCGATGTCGCGGCGCAGCTGCCGGGTGTTCTCGATCACCATGTTCATGCCGTGGGTATAGCCCTCGCAGAGATGGCCGCCTGAGGTGTTGTTCGGCCGCGCCCCGCCGAGGCGCATCGTGCCGTTCGAAACATACTCGCCGCCCTCGCCCTTCTTGCAGAAGCCGTAGTCCTCGAGCTGCAGCATGGTCGTGAAGGTGAAGGCGTCGTAGGACCCGGTGATGTCGATATCCTCCGGGCCGACGCCGGCGTTCGGCCACAGGATGTCCTTGGCGTAATGGCCTGCGACCGTGGAAATCGGTCCCGCCTGATAGTGCAGGTCCATGCGCGGCTTGTTGACCCGGCCCGCCACCGCCTGGATCAGCACGGGATGATGGCGGCAGTCGCGCGCCCGTTCCGCTCGCGTGACGATGATGCAGGTCGCGCTGTCGGTCTCGACGCAGCAGTCCAGCAGATGCAGCGGCTTCACGATGATGCGGCTGTTGACCACGTCGTCCACCGTATAGCGCTGCTTGTAGTAGGCCTTGGGATTGTTCGAGGCGTGCTCGGAATGGATCACCTTGACCATGGCGATCTGCTCCGGCGTGGTGCCGTAGTCGTACATGTGGCGCATGAAGGTAGGCGCGAACATCTGTCCGGCGCTCTGCCAGCCATAGGCGCGCTGGTGGATCTGGTCGCCGACGATGGGCGCCGCCGACCGGGCGCCGGTGCCGCCGATGCGGACCTGGCTGTAACCGTTCATGGCGCGGAAGATCGCGACGGTCTTGCACATGCCGGCCTCGATGACGCCAATGGCGATGCCGATCAGCGCCTCGGTCGAGGAGCCGCCGCCGAAGCAGTCCATGTAGAAATTCAGCCGGATGCCGAGATCGCCGGCGATGAAGGGCGCGAAGGTGCTATCGCCGCTGGAGTAGGACAGCATGCCGTCGACCTCGGTGTTGTCGAGGCCGGCGTCCGCCATGGCGTTGCGGACCGCCTCCACGCCGAGCGCGCGGGTGGTCCGGCCGGAGCCGCGGACGTACGGCGTCTCGCCGACGCCGACGATGGCGTATTTATCACGGAGATACTTCGGCGTGGTGCCGTCGGTTTCGGCGCTGCTGCTCATCTGGAATTCTCCCGGACGGGGATGGGGTGGGAGCGCAAGGGTGGCCCGAGTCCCGCACCCATGCAAGCCCCGCCCTGACGCACCACGGGCCGACTTGCTATAGAGGGCCATGAGCGACGAGGCGGACACGGCGAGCGGGGCGCCGGAGATCTCCGGCTTCCATCGCACCGCCATCCTGGTGACGGTGACGATGTCGGTCGCGCTCTATGCGATGACCATCACCATCGCCAACGTGTCGCTGCCGCAGATGCAGGGGGCGCTGTCGGCGACCGTCGATCAGATCGCGCTCGTCGTCACCTTCAACATCGTCGCCACCGCCGTCGCCACACCGATGACCGGCTGGCTGGCGGCCCGGTTCGGGCGGCGGCGCACGATGCTCGTCGCGATGGGCGGCTTTACGGTGGCGACCCTGTTCTGCGGCCTGTCCGACGGCCTCGCCGAGCTGGTCGGGTTTCGCTTCATGCAGGGCTTCTTCGGCGCGCCGATCGCGCCGCTGGCCCAGGCGATCGTGCTGGCGAGCTATCCCAAGGAGAGGCACGGCACGGTGACGGCGATCTTCGGCATGGGCGTCGTGCTGGGTCCGGTCTTCGCCCCGACGCTGGGCGGCTATCTGAGCGAGGCCTACAGCTGGCGCTGGGTGTTCTATTTGATGGTGCCCTTCGGCGTGATGTGCCTGGCCGGGATCTGGGTCTTCATCCGCGTCGTCGACGAGCGCCAGCGCCTGCCGCTCGACTGGACCGGTTTCCTCGCGCTCGCCATCGCCATCGCCGCCATGCAGTTCATGCTCGACCGGGGCGAGCGGGCGGCCTGGTTCGAATCGCCCGAGATCATCGTCGAGGCGGCCATCGCCCTCATTGCACTGCATATCTTCATCGTGCAGATCCTGACCTCGGACCGGCCGTTCATCGACCCCCGCCTCTTCCTCGACCGCAACTTCGCCGTCGGCCTGCTGCTGACCTTGATCTTCGGCATGTTGATGTTCACGCCGATCGTCCTCTTTCCCTCGATGCTGCAAAGCCTGAAGGGCTATCCGGACTCGATCATCGGCGCGCTGATCGCCGCGCGCGGCGCCGGTACCCTCGTCGGCTTCATCTGCCTGCTGTTCGGCAACAAGCTCGACCCGCGGATCTGGATCACCCTCGGCTTCGGCCTGCAGGGCCTGGCCGGCGTGGCGATGACCCAGTTCGACATCAACGTCACCACCTTCGACATCGCCTGGACCACCTTCCTCCAGGGCCTCGGTGTCGGCTTCCTCTGGGTGCCGCTGACCCTGGTGACCTTCGCGACCCTCGATCCGCGTCATTTGCCGACGGGGATGTCGATGTTCCACCTGCTGCGCAACATCGGCTCGTCGGTGCACGTCTCGCTTTCGATCGCGCTGGTCATCCATATGAGCAAGGTGAACTACGCCGAGCTCTCGGAGCATGTCTCGCCCTACCGGGAAAGCTGGCGTTTCCCGCTCGACGGACTGGATCCCGACTCCGTCGCCGGCCTCGCCCGGATCGGCGGCGAGGTGCGCCGCCAGGCGACCATGATCGGCTATATCGACGCCTTCCATCTTTATGCCGCGACGGCGCTCGCAGTGGTCCCGCTCATCCTGCTGGTGCGGTGGCGAAAGCCGGAGGCTTGAGAAGCGTGCTTTAATGTCGCTTGGCCACCGAAGCCGGAGGATCGCCGATGCCGACCCCACCGCTCCGCCCGCGTGCCGACCATGTCGGCAGCCTGCTTCGCCCAGACGCCGTCAAGCAGGCGCGACGGGCCCATTTCGAGGCGGGCAGTCTGTCCGCCGAAGGCTTGGCCGCGGCGGAGGACACGGCGATCCGCGAGGCCGTGGCGATGCAGGAAGCGGTGGGCCTGCCCGCGGTGACGGACGGGGAATACCGCCGATCGTTCTGGCACTATGATTTCATGGGCGGCCTCACCGGTCTCGACCTGGTGGAGCGGGACCAGGGCCTGCAATTCAAGGGGGCGACGCTGCGCCCCATCTTTCCGACCATAACCGCCCGGCTCGATTTTCCCGACGACCATCCGATGCTGGCGCACTATCGCTATCTGGCCTCGCTCGCTTCGGTCACGCCGAAGATGTCGATCCCCGGGCCGAGCTGCTGCCACTTCCGCACCGCCAAGGACGACATCCACCCGGTCGACTACCGCGACGTCGAGCGGCTGTTCGGCGATCTCGCCCGGACCTATGCCAAGGCGGTGGCCGCCTTCTACGCCGCCGGCTGCCGCTATCTGCAGATGGACGACATCTTCTTCGCCTATCTCTGCGACGAGAAAATCCGCGCCGCCAAGCGGGCCGAGGGCTTCGACCCCGATTGGCTGATCGGCGCCTACGCCGACGTCATGGGCAAGGCGATCGCCGAGCGCCCGGCCGACATGACCATCGCCATGCATCTCTGCCGCGGCAACTTTCGTTCCACCTGGATGGCGGAGGGCGCCTACGATCCCGTCGCCGACGCGGTCTTCAACCGGACCGGTATCGACGTCTTCTTCATGGAATACGACAGCGAACGGGCCGGCGGGCTGGAGCCGCTGCGCCTACTGGCAAAGGGCCCGCAGCGGGTCCTGCCGGGCTTCATCACCACCAAAACCGGCACGCTGGAGAGCGTCGACGACCTGCAACGCCGCTTCGACGCGGCGGCAGCGTTCGCCGACATCGACCAGCTCGGCATCGCGCCGCAATGCGGTTTCGCCTCGACGGAAGAGGGCAACGTCATCACCGAGGACGACCAGAAGCGGAAACTGGAACTCGTCGTCCGAACCGCCGAAACCATCTGGGGCGCGGTCGCCGATTGAAGCCCCGGTCAATCGCCCGCGATGAAGGCCTCGCAGCCGGCGCGGGCGGCCTCGTCGCGCATCTGTTGCGGCGGGGTCTTCATGTAATAGGCCGACGGCGCCGCCAACGGGCCGCCTTCCGCGCGCTCGAGGCCGAGCTTGGCGCAACGCACGGCATCGATCACCACGCCAGCGCTGTTGGGTGAGTCCTGCACCGAAAGGCGCAGCTCCAGCTCGATCGGCGCGCCGCCGAAGCCGGTCCCCTCCATGCGGATGAAGGCGACTTTGTTGTCGTCCTGCCAGGGCACGTAGTCGGAGGGACCGATGTGGATCTGCGCGGCCTCCAGCGGCACGTCGAGCTGGGACTGCACGGACCCGGTCTTGGAGCGCTTCTTCGACTGCAAGCGATCGAGCGCCCGCATGTTGAGGAAGTCCGTGTTGCCGCCGGTGTTCAGCTGATAGGTCCGATCGACGCTGTAGCCGCGATCGTTGAACAGGCGGGCAAGGTTGCGGTGCACGATGGTGGCGCCGACCTGGCTCTTGATGTCGTCGCCGACAATCGGCAGCCCGGCCTGGCGAAACCGCTCCGCCCATTCGGGGTTGGAGGCGATGAAGACCGGAACGCAGTTGACCATGGCGACGCCCGCCTGCAGGCAGGCCTCGGCATAGTGACGCACCGCTTGTTCCGAGCCGACGGGGAGATAGCAGACCAGGACCTCCGCCCCGCTATCTCGCAGCCGCGCGGCGACGTCCACCGGGTCGGCATCCGAGAGGCGGAAAGCCTCGTCCTCGTCGAATTCGTCCATGTGCTCGGCGAAACCGTCGAGCACCGGCCCCATCTCGACCACGGGACCGGGTCGCGACAGCTTCTCCTGGAAGACCCGGCTGCAGTTCGGCGGCGCGAAGATCGCTTCGGCGAGGGGACGGCCGACTTTGCGGGAATCGACATCGAAGGCGGCGACGAAATCCAAATCGTGCGGCCGCCAGCCGCCGATGTCGGGATGCATCAATCCCGCGACACCCTGCTGGTTGCCCGCGTAATAGTCCACGCCCTGGACCAGTGAACTCGCACAATTGCCGACGCCGGCAATCGCTATCCTGATGTTCGCCATATCCTCGTTCCGCACCCGTCGACGCCCGGCATCCCGCATCCCGGACCGCTTCGGCCTGGGCCTTTTAGGCGAGCGCGGCGCCGCTGTCACCCGGGCGACATGTCGCGGGCCCGTAAGCGGCGGTCGAGAATGCGGATGCGCGAGTGCAGCTCGTCGCGATCGAGGTAGCAGCCTTGCAGCCGGCGATAGCCGGTGCCCGGATCGAAGGCGGTGCGGGCATGCAGGATCCGGCGGTTGTCGAAGCCCACCATATCGCCCGGCGCCAGGCGAAAGCGGATCTGGAAGCGCCGCTCCCGCGTCATCGCCACGAGCTTGCGATAGGCCCGATAGAGCGGCCCCATCCGCTCCGGCGCGACGTCGTAGGGGCCGCGTAGGAAGTTGCCGATGCGGACCTCCGCCACCCGGCCGTCGGGCCCGAGGCGGATCATCGGCACGCGGTAGCGATAGTCGCAATCGGGGTCGGTATTGCGGAACTCGACCGCTTCGCCGGTCAAAACATCGTAGGCTTCCGCATCCTCGGCGGCGAGCGCCTCGGCGATACGAAAGCCGTCGGCGAACAGGCTGTCGCCGCCGCGCGCCTCGTTGGCGTGGCAGTGCAGGAACTGCAAGCCCGGCATGTATTCCCGGGTCGGCAGGTCGGAGTGCAGCGGCAATTCCAGCGCCGTATAGGCGTTGGAGTTCTTCTCCAGGCTGACGTCGACGTTCCAGATCGCACCGAAGTTGGTCCAGCGGGCCGGTGCGATGCGCTCGATCAACGGCACCAGGCCATGCTCGCGCACCGGCACGCCGCGCACCAGGGCGATGCCGAGGTCCCGCAGGCTTTCGAGCCAGCGGAGCGCCGCCACGTCGTCGACCAGCAGCGTATCATGGCCGAAACTCGGCACCGCCCCGTCGAGGCCCGCATCCCAGAGCCGACGGGTCGAAGCCGGGGCTCTAAGGCTCGCCTCGCCATGGCAATGCGCGCGCAGCCAACCCGGGTGGTAGCGGCTGCGGTGGCCGTCGCCAGCCCAGGCCACCTCCAACGCGCCGTCGCCCGACACGTGCGCCGCCGCCGCGCGCAGATCTTCCGCCACCGACATGATCTCGAAGCTCTGCTCCCGCGTGACCGGGTGGACGCATTCGGCGCACGGACAGTTGTCCCGCAACCAGAGAAAGTGGAACCAACTCTCCCATCCATCCGACCAGGTGATGTGAATGCCGGTGTCGCCCGATGTGGCCGACGCGAGGTCGTGCCGAACGGGATAGACGTCGAAGTCCGGGGTTTCGAAGTCGACCTCTTGCAACGCCATGGCGCATCCTCCCGATTGTGCGGGCCCGGGAAAACGCGCCGCACCCGCCCTCACGGGGCGGCGTTGCGCCCCAGGCCCAGGATCTGGCGCCCTTCCTCGGGACTGACGACCCGGGCGCCGATTTCCTCGACGATGCGCACCGCCTTCTCGACCAGCTGGCCGTTGGAGGCGAAGACGCCGCGTTCGAGATAGAGATTGTCCTCGAGCCCGACCCGGGCATGCCCGCCGAGCAGCACGGCCTGCGCCACCATCGGCATCTGCATGGCCGAGATGCCGAAGCCGGCCCAGATCGCATCGCTCGGCAATTGTTCCGCCATGTGCTTCATGGTCGCCGTATCAGCGGGCGCGCCCCAGGGAATGCCGAGGCAGATCTGGAACAGCGGTGGGCCATCGATCAGCCCTTCCGCGTACATCTGCTTGGCGAACCAGAGCTGGCCGGTATCGAAGACCTCCAGCTCCGGCTTGACGCCGAGTTCGCGCACCCGTTTCGCCATGGCGCGCAGGATGTTGGGCGTCTGGATGACCACGTCGGCACCGTCGCCGAAGTTCATCGAGCCGCAGTCGAGCGTGCACATGTCGGGCCGGAGCGCTTCGACATGGGCGAGGCGGGTCATGGCGTCGACCAAATCGCTGCCCGGCCCGGGCGTCGCCGGGTCCGCGTCGTCGACCACCAAATCGCCGCCCATGCCGGAGGTGAGGTTGATGACGATGTCCCGGCCGCTGGCCCGCACCGCGTCGACTACCTCGGCATAGAGATCGACGTCGCGCGCGCCCTTTCCCGTCGCCGGATCGCGGACATGGATATGGGCGACGGTGGCGCCGGCCTCGGCGGCCTCCAACACGGCGGCGGCGATTTCGGCCGGCGTCGTCGGAATGGCGGGGTGCTTGTCGACGGTATCGCCCGCCCCGGTCACGGCGCAGGTCAGGATCACGTTCTTGTTCACGGCTGGGGCCCTCTGAATCGTCCATCCATGGTCGGTAACCCCGAAGCCTCGCCCGATGCGTGGGACGAGTCTAGGCGCCCCCGCACGCCGGTCCTGCAATTCCGCGTCATCGACCGGGTGAAATTGCGTCACGCAGCACGGATTTTCGCCGGGCGGTTCGGTCGATACCGCCGGCTGGTCGACAATCGGAGGTAGCGTCTATAGAGTTATGGAAGATTCGTATTGCGTAGGTCTGCGTACGCGTAATTCCGCGTTCGGCCGGGAATCGCGGTTTTGTATTCGGAGGCGATCGATACCACTTCACGGGGGGATTCATTGTGGACGTCCAGACCGTAACCGAGCGCGAAACGTTCCGCGTCATCTTCGTCCAGCCGTCGCACTATGACGACGACGGCTATGTCATTCAGTGGATCCGCTCGGAGATTCCGTCGAACTCGATGGCGTTGATGAACGGCATCACGCTCGACTGCAACGCGCGCCGGGTGCTGGGCGACCATGTCGATATCGACGTCTCCGCCTATGACGAGACCAACACGCGGATCCGGCCGAAGCAGATCATCAAGGACATCGAACGCGCGGGCGGCAAGGGCCTGGTGGCGATGGTCGGCGTGCAGTCGAACCAGTTTCCCCGCACCATGGACATCGCCCGGCCGCTGCGCGAGGCGGGCATCCCGGTCTGCATCGGCGGCTTCCACGTCAGCGGCTGCCTCGCCATGCTGCCGGAGATTCCGCCCGACATCCAGGAAGCGCTCGACATGGGCATCTCGATCTTCGCCGGCGAGGCCGAGGGCCGTCTCGACGAGGTGCTGCAACACGCCTATGCGGGCGAGCTGAAGCCGATCTACAACCACCTCTCCTCGTTCCCTAGCCTCGACGGCGCGCCCATTCCGATCCTGCCGCGCGGCTCGATCCAGCGCACGGTCGACGCCTTCACCAGCTTCGATTCGGGCCGCGGCTGTCCGTTCCAGTGCAGTTTCTGCACCATCATCAACGTGCAGGGCCGGCAATCGCGCTACCGCTCGGCCGACGACGTCGAGCGGATCATCCGCCAGAACAACGCCCAGGGCATCCGCAAGTTCTTCATCACCGACGACAATTTGGCGCGCAACGCCAACTGGGAAGCGATCTTCGATCGCATGATCAAGCTGCGCGAGGTGGACGGCATCAAGCTGAAGCTGATCATCCAGGTCGACACGCTCTGCCACAAGATCGACGGCTTCGTCGAAAAGGCGGCCCGCGCCGGCCTCTCCCGGGTCTATATCGGGCTGGAGAACATCAATCCGGAGAACCTGCTGGCGGCACAAAAGCGGCAGAACAAGATCACCGAATACCGCGACATGCTGCAGGCCTGGAAGCGGGTCGGCGCCATGACCTATTGCGGTTACATCATGGGCTTCCCGACCGACACGCCGGAGCGGATCCTGAACGACATCGAGATCATCAAGCGCGAGCTGCCGGTCGACCTGCTGGAGTTCTTCGCGCTGACGCCGCTGCCGGGCTCGCAGGACCACAAGGAACTGGCGGCCAAGGGCGTGTGGATGGACCCCGACATGAACAAGTACGACCTGGAGCATATCTGCACCGGTCACCCGATCATGTCGCGCGAGGAATTCCAGGGCGTCTACGACGAGGCCTGGCATCGCTTCTATGCCAAGGACCATATCGAGACGATCCTGCGCCGCGCGGTCGCCTCGGGCATGCGGGGGGGCGCGCTGCGCACCGCGCTGCTGGAATTCTACGGCTGCATCAAAATCGAGGAGGTGCACCCGCTACAGGGTGGCATCTTCCGCCGCAAGTACCGCACCGATCGTCGTTCCGGCATGCCGCTCGAAAGCCCGTTCGTGTTCTATCCGAAGTATCTCTGGTCGATGGGCTCCAAGCTGGTCCGCTTCCTGGCGATGAAGCGGCAGTACGACGGGATCCTGGCCAAGATCCGCAGCGATCCCGCGCAGAAGGACTACACCGACATCTCGATCACCCCGGTGGTCGACGAGGAGGTGCAGGAGCTGGAGATCTACCAGGCCAGCGACTCGGCCAAGGCCGCGGTCGCCAAGGCCAAACGGCAACAGGAAATCAGCGCGATGCACGTGGCGTCGTGAGACCCCCACCCCCTCACCGCACGTCGCGGGCGCGGGAGAAGACGGCGGCGGAGAGGAGGAGGGCGGCGGCCAGGACGGCGAAGACGGCCCGGTGGGCGGCCTCGCTGGTGGCGCCGTCGGGGCCGGCCTCGAAGGCGCCGACGATGTGGCCGGTCAGCGCCTGGAAGGTGGAGATGCCGAGGAATACGGCCAGGTTCTGCAAGGTCAGGCCGCGGCCGACCAGGTGGTCCGGCAGCACGGCGCGGGCGTGCGCGTGGTTCAGCATGACGAAGCTGCCGAGCGCGGCGAAACCGATCAGCAGAGCCATCGCCAGCGGGAAGCTCGGCGCTTCCAGCAGGGCGAGCACGATCAACACCGCCGCCGTCACGCTCGCCGCGGCGACGATCAGCCATTTGCGGCTGGCGAAGTGGCGGTCGAGCCGGCCCCAGGCCATGACGCCCAGGATCGAGGCGACGTTGAGGGCCAGCAGCGCATGGCCGCGCTCAGCGACGTCGAAGCCGTGCACGTCGGCGAAATAGCGCCCCGCCCACAGGCCGACGATGGCGAGCAGGCTGGCATAACCGGTGAACTGGATGGCGGAGACCAGCCAGAGTTCGCGGTTGCGCAGCACCTCGGCCAGGCCGCGGGCGACCTCGCCCCAGCTTTCGGGCGGCGCGGTTTCCGCCGCCGCACCCGGCGGATGGTCGCGCACGACGGCATAGAGCAGCAGCGCGGACAACGCCGTCAGCCCGGCCATCGCCCAGAACGAGCCGCGCCAGCCGATCCACTCCGAAAACCAGGCGAGCGGCGTGGTACCGAGCAGCGTGCCGACCCCGCCGAGCGCGAACAGCAGGGAGGAGAGCGCGGCGAACCGCCCGGCCGGGAACCAGCGGGCGATCGCCACCAGGCTGCCCATCAGGCCCGCGGCGCAGCCAATGCCGATGAGGCCGCGGGCCAGCGTCACCGTCAGCGGATCGCGGGCCAGCGCGAAACCGGCGGAACCCAGCGCCGCCACCAGGAACAGCGCGGACATGGTCCGCCGGGGCCCGAACCGGTCCAGCGCCACGCCGACCGGGATTTGCGCCACCGCGAAGGACAGGAAGAAGGCGCCGGTCATCACGCCCATCGCCTCGGCGTCGAGCGCCAGGTCGCTCATTAGTTCCGGCGCGATCACCGCGTTGGCGACGCGGAAGAACTGGCTCGCCACATAGGCGGCGCTCAACACGATGAAGATCCGCATCGCCGTCGACATGGTCGCCGCTTCGCTCTCCACTGGCCCGGGCGCGGGCACGCTGTCACAATTCGCGACGCAACCCAAGGGCCGAGGGAGGAACCACCATGTTCGAGGACTTCGAGCGCCGCCGCATTCCCGTCAACGGGATAGAGATCAACGCCGTGCTGGCCGGTGACGAAGGCGCACCACCGGTGCTGCTGCTGCACGGCTATCCCCAGTGCCTGGTCGAATGGCACAAGCTGGCGCCCCTGCTGGCGCGGCGCTTCCGCGTCGTGGCGACGGACCTGCGCGGCTATGGCGACAGCGACAAGCCGCCCGCCGCCGACGACGATTTCTCCGTCTATTGCAAGCGCCAAACGGCGGATGACCAGGTGAAGGTCATGGCGGCGCTCGGCCATACGGCCTTCCATGTCGTCGGTCACGACCGCGGCGCCCGGGTCGCCCACCGCATGGCCCTCGACACGCCGGGCGCGGTGTTGAGCTATACCAACATCGACGTCAACGCCTCCCAGGCCGCATTCGAGGCGATGGACGCCGACCTCGCCTATTCCTGGTTTCACTGGAACCTGATGCGCCAGCCCGCACCTATCCCCGAAACCCTGATCGGCAACAGCGCCGGGCTCTATCTCGATTTCCTGCTCGACACCTGGACCCATGTGGCGGGCGCGATCACGGAGGAGGCGCGTAGCGAATACCATCGCTGCTTCACGGATCCCGCCTGCATCCGGGCGACCTGCATGGACTACCGTGGTATCACCCTCGACCTCGAACACGACGAGGCCGATCGCGGGCGTAAGATCACCGCGCCGATGCTGGTCCTGTGGGCCGGCGAAATGGCCAAGCGGCCGGGCTGGCAAACCGGCAAGAGCATGAGCCTGCTGGAAACCTGGGGCGCACGCGCCGAACAGGTCGAGGGCAAGGCGCTGCCCTGCGGCCACTTCATCCCCGAGGAGATGCCGCAAGAGGCGGCGGCCGAGATCACCGCCTTCATCGAACGGGTCGCCTGACCCGCCAAGACGGCATTGAAAGTTGCAGATCGTCCAGATATGTTGGGGCCACGGCAAAGGAGCATGCCATGGACGTCCTCGACGATATTTTCGACACTCTGGAGTTGCGTGGTGTTCTGTATTTCCGGACGGAGTTTTCAGGTCCCTGGGCGGTGACCGTGCCGGAACTCGAGCAGGCGGCGCGGTTCCACCTGGTGATGCAAGGCGGCTGTCATGTCGAGATCGAGGGCGGCGGGACGGTTCACCTGAACGCCGGCGACCTGGTGATGATCCCGCGCGGGCGCTCGCACGTGCTGGCGGACCAGACGGGGCGCAACGCCCGTCCGCTGGAAGCGGTGTTGAGTGATGCGGGCTATGACGGCCAGGGCGTTCTGAGCGTCGGCGGGAGCGATCCCGACGCCACGACGCAGATGGTCTGCGGCCACTACAGCTTCCGCAGTCTGGCCGCCCATCCGATTCTGGGCGCGCTGCCGAACCACATCGTCATCACCGCCTCGGAACGCCTGCGCCACCCCTGGCTGGACGAGCTGCTGCGCATGATGGCGCAACGCGTGTTCTCGGAAAGCCTCGGCTCGGCGACCTCGGTCAAGCGGCTGTCGGAAATCGTCTTCGCCGAGGTCATTCGCGCCGGCGTCGCGCGGGAGGAGCGGCTGGGCGCGGTACTTTCCGGCTTCCGCGACCCACAGATCGGCCGCGCCCTGCAGATGATCCATGCCGATCCCGGCAAGCCCTGGACCGTCGCCACCCTGGCGAGCGAGGTCGCCATGTCGCGGAGCGCCTTCGCCGAGCGGTTCCGCGCCACCGTCGGGCTGGCGCCGATGGGCTATCTCGCCGATTGGCGCTTGCAGAAGGCACTCTCGCTGCTGGGCGACCGGCGCACGTCCATCCAGCAAGTGGCGAGCGAGACGGGCTATCTCTCGCCCGCCGCCTTCAGCCGCGCCTTCTCGGCGAAGTTCGGGGTGCCGCCGGGCGAATACCGTCGTGGCGGCGCCTGAGTTTGCAGATCATCCATAAGCGCTTGCACGCCGTCCAAGCCTGCGCCGCCCGGCTTGTCCGGCCGGACCGTCCGCCCCAGCTTGCCGTCGAAGCAACCTGTGGAGGATCGGAACGATGGTTGAACGGCAAGGCGGAAACGTCAAAGGCAAGAGAGTGCACCGGGCGGTCGCCTGGGGGATCCTCGGCGCGGGCCTCCTGGCCCTGGCGGTGCACGGCGTCGTCGCCCAGGCGCAGATGCGTGCGCCGGCCGGCGCGAAGATCGACGCGGAGAACAAGACCTCCATTCCCGAGGGCTTTCGCGAATGGCCGTTCCTGGGGGCGCCGCTGACGCCGAACGCGCTCAACGACGGCAAGGCGGGCTTCCCGGAATTCCATTACGTCTATATCGAGCCCGCAGCCTACGAACACTACAAGAAGACCGGCGAGTTCCCCGACGGCACGACGATCGTGAAGGAGCTGCTGCTGACGAAGGCGGGCGAGCATCCCGACGGCTCGCGCGACGAAGTCTCGGGCCGGGGCTATTTCCCCGACAGCTTCGCGGGCGTCGACATGATGGTCAAGGACACGAAGAAGTTCGCCGAAACGAACGGCTGGGGCTTCTTCAACTTCGGCCACAAGGCACCGCCTTACGCCGCGTCGGCGGCCGCCCTGCCGAACGACAGCTGCGCCTTCTGCCATACGGCGAACGCCACCTACGACATGGTGTTCACCAAATTCTATCCCATCCTGGGCAAGCCCGAATAAGGCATGACCGAGGATCGGGGGCGGCGCGGGCCGCCCCTGTAACGTGCTTTGAAAGGAACGACGAATGCTCAGGACCCTTCCCATCATGGCTTTGGCCGTCGCCGCCATGGCCGGCTGCGCTACGGCAGAGAAGAAGATGAACGACCTCAAAATCGCACATTCGGCCTACACGGCCGGCAATCTCGACATCAGGTATGCCCATATGGCGCTGGCGCTTTCGGAAACCGAGTCCGTGCGGCGCTTCGCCGAGACGATGATCCGCGACCACACCGCCGTGAACGACCAGGCCGTGGCGTTGATCACCAAGCTGAAGGTGACGCCGCAGGACAATCCCTTGAGCCAGGCCCTGGTGAAAGGCGCATCCGAGAAACGTAACGAGTTGAGCGCCCTCAGGGGCAAGGCCTTCGACTGCGCCTATGCGCAAAACGAGCTTGGTTATCACCAGGTCGTCAACAAGACCGTTGCCGGCGAGTTCATCCCCAACACCACCCAGCCGGAACTGAAGAGCCTGCTGACCAACGCGCTCGCCACCTTCAAGGTGCACGAGGGCCACGCGGGCAAGATGGTCGAGGGCCTGAAATGCGGTTGATGGCGACCAGCCGCAGGGAGTTCGGCGCCCGCCTGGGCGCCCTTCTCCTGCTGCCGCTGGCGACGTCGGGATCCGCACGCGCCGCCGGTGGTAGAACCCACAAAGTCGAGATCCGTAACTTTGCCTTTTCGCCGGCGGAGCTGACCATCGCGCCCGGTGACACGGTGGAATGGGTCAACGTCGACATCGTGCCGCACACCGCGACGGAACAACACGACGGGGCGTGGGATACGGGCGAGCTGAAAAAAGGCCAGTCCGGAAAGCTGACCTTCGATCAAACGGGAACGCAGGCCTATTATTGCGCCTTCCATCCCAATATGAAGGGGCGGATCCAAGTCCGAACCGCCTGACGGCCGCAGCGTCGGGCCAGGAGGCGAGCATGGAGCGACAGAACGGCGACGGTCTCGACCCCCTCCTCGCCGAGGTTCGCAGCTGCACGCGGTGCGAGCTGCCCCTCGGTCCACGCCCGGTGCTGCAAATCGCCCCGCGCGCGCCGATCCTGATCGCCGGTCAGGCCCCGGGCCGACGGGTGCACGAGAGCGGCATCCTCTTCGACGATCCCTCCGGCGACCGCCTGCGCGACTGGCTCGGCGTCGATCACGAGACGTTCTACGACCCGGGCAAGATCACCATCGTGCCGATGGCGTTCTGTTTTCCCGGAACGGGGCGAAGCGGCGACCTGCCGCCGCCGCCGCTCTGTGCAGCGACTTGGCGGGCCCGGCTGCTGGCCCACCTGGAGGGAGTTCGACTGACCATCATCATCGGCAAGTACGCGCGCGACTGGCACCTGCCGGAGCGGACCGGACAATCCCTGACGGAAACGATCGCGGATTGGCGAACGCTCTGGCCGGATGTCCTGCCGGCACCGCATCCGAGCCCCCGCAACAACCGCTGGCTCGCCCGTAATCCCTGGTTCCGGGACGACCTGCTGCCCTTGCTGAAATCCAGGGTCGGCGAGATCCTATCGACATAGGCGAAAACCCGAACGCCGCGAACAAGGTCATGCTCGATCAGGTCCGGAGTATTTTATTGAGAGTTCAGATTTATAACCTCCAGCAATGACCCCATAACTGATCGTTATAAATAAAGAAAACCTCAACGATGCGTCACGAAGATGTGTCTTGTTAATGATCCTTATCAGAAATAAAGATGGGGAATCAAGTTCCTATTTTGGCTCTACAGTCCACAGGGAGGGATGAAATGAAGAGCATGATAACAGGCGCACTGGCCATCGTCTTCGCGACGGTGTTCGTGTTCGGAATGGGCAGCGCCCAGGCCGGCAGCGGGACCTTCGTCGGTGCCAGCAAGCACATCACCACCGGCAAGGTGACCATCATCAAAACCGACGCCGGCGGCGCCGTCGTCATCCTCGACAAGGACTTCGTCCTGGACGGCGCCCCGGATCCCCGTGTCGGCTTCGGCAAGAACGGCAAGTACGACAAGTCGACGGATCTCGGCAAGCTCGAGAAGATCAAGGGCTTGCAGGCCTATGTCGTGCCCGCCTCCGTCAATCCGGCGGACTATAACGAAGTCTACATCTGGTGCCGCAAGTTCAGCGTCCCGCTGGGCGTCGCCAAGGTCAAATAACCGATAGACGATCGGCGGCGAAGAGGCGAACGACCGGTGCAATGACCGATGGCGTTCTCTACCTCTTCGCCGCCTGTCTTTGGGGTATTCTGCCCAGGTTCTTGAAAACTTATTTCGACGTCGGTTATTGGTCGCTACTGTCCTGGTGCCTGTTGGGCTCCACCCTCCTCGTCGCCGCCCGGATCGCCTTGGACCTGGATCGGTTTCACCGCGATACGTTCTGGTCGCTTTCCGCACAGGGCCGCCTGGGCCTGCTCCTCATCACCGGGGCGATCGCCCTGCTCGGCTGCTGGCTTGCCGCGAGGGGTGCCGGCGCGTTCGCCGCCCGGGGCCATCGGCGCGCCGTTCGGGCCGGCTACCTCGTCCTCAACCTGCTGGTCCTGGCAAGCGCCTACGCCGTCGTCTGGCTGCTCGTCCCGCAGATCTATTACGAATTCTACCGTCTCCTCATGCCGGGCTTGCCCGCACAATGGGTCCTGCAAGACGTCGGGCGGATCGCCGAACTCGCCACGAGCGTGCGGCTGGCCGAGGGAAGCACGCTCGCCATGCTGACGACGGGCGGGCTGTTCTGGACGCTGGTGGCCTTGACCATCGCGGTCCACGCGAGCCGCGGGCCGCGGGTGGCGGAGAGCGCCGAATGACCCTATCCGCTCAGCCGTCGTCGGCGGCGCGCTGCAAAATCTCGTCCGGCGTGGCGGAGACCACTTCGGCGTAGCGGGGAACGAAGCTTCCCCCCTCGATGTGTTGGATGAAGTCGGGGCGCAGCACCTCGGCCAGCAGCTTGCGGATGCGGGCGTGCTCCTCGATGTCCGACCATTCCGCGATCAGATAGAAGCGGCCCGGATCCTCCGTATCGCGGCAGAGCACGCCGTCCTTAACCTGCGCGGCCGATTTGTGCATCGGGTTCTCGTCCGAATAATCGAAGGCTTCGAAGCGGCGAATGAACTCCGCCTCCTGACCGGGCTTCACCCGGAAGTCGTAGATGTGGAGGAAGTTGCCGCTCCGGGCTAGAGGTTCCATCACCATGTCGCCGTCCCTTCGTTCGGTTGTCGTGGCACTATAGCGCTATACTCGTCCCTCCCGCGCCCGGAGGCTTCCGATGACCGCATTCTCCAACCGCTATCAGTGGCCGGATGCCGGCCTCTTCGAGATCCCCGACTGGGTTTATACGGACCCGGAGATCTACGACCGCGAAGTCGAGCGGATCTTCCACGGCCCGACCTGGAACTATGTGGCGCTGGAAGCGGAAATCCCGAACCCAGGCGACTTCCAGCGCAGCTTCGTCGGCCCGACCCCGGTCGTGGTCACGCGCGACGGCGAGGACGAGATCAACGTCTTCCTCAACCGCTGCGGCCACCGGGCGAGCGAGTTCTGCCGCGAGCAACGGGGCAACGCCAAGCTGCTGATCTGCCCCTATCACCAGTGGTCCTACGACCTGAAGGGCAACCTGGTCGGCGTGCCGTTCCGCCGGGGTCTGGCGGGGCGCGGCGGGCTGGCGCGCGATTTCGACATGGCGGCGCATTCGCCCCGGCGCCTGGCGGTCACGCGCCGCGGCGGCGTCGTCTTCGCCTCCTTCGATGCGGACGCGCCGCCGCTCGAAAGCTATCTCGGGCCGGTGATGACGGCGGAGTTCGACGCCACCTTCGACGGCCGGCCGCTCGAGCTGCACGGCTACTATCGCAACACCGTGCCGGGCAACTGGAAGCTCTATCACGAGAACCTGAAAGACCCCTATCACGCCACCTTGCTGCACAGCTTCCTCGTCACCTTCGGCCTGTTCGTCGCCGGCAACCGCTCCGCCATGCTGGCGGACGAGAGCGGCCTGCACGGCGCCATCGCGTCGGCCAAGCGCGCGAGCACGGACCATGTCTCGGAGGAAGCCAAGGGCGAGATGCGCGCCTTCCACGAGGATTTCGCGCTGCAGGCACCGGAGATCATGGAGTTCGTCGACGAGTTCGATTCCGAATGGTCGGTCACCATGCAGACGATCTGGCCGAACCTGATCGTGCAGCGCGAGATGAACACCCTCGGCATCCGCCAGATCGTACCCCGCGGCCCGCACGAGTTCGCCATGCACTGGACCATGTTCGGCTATGCGGGCGACGACGAGGCGATGCGCCGCCACCGCCTGCGCCAGGGCAACCTGATGGGGCCGGCCGGCTTCCTCGGCATGGAGGATAACGAGGCGATCAAGTTCGTGCAGGACGGCATGAAACGCTCCCGCCCCGGCCATCACGCCGTGGCGCTGGAGCCGGAGTTGGAAGCGGGCGCCACCGACTGCGTCATCTCCGAGGCCGCAATCCGGGCCATGTACCGGGGCTGGCGCGAGATCATGGGCCTCGCCTCGTGAGTGCCGCCGACGCGGACCGCCGCCTGCGCGCGGTGGAAGCCTTCAACACCGCCTATGCCCGCGTGCTCGACGACGGCGACCTCACCGTCTGGCCGAACTTCTTCACCGAGGAGGCGCGCTATGTCGTCACCGCGCGGGAGAATTGGGATCGCGGCCTGCCCGCGGGCCTGATCTATTGCGAAGGCCGGGCCATGATGGCCGACCGCGCCTTTGCGATCCTCAATACGGCGATGTATGCGCCCCGCTACCTGCGCCATTTCATCACCAACACCTGGGTCGGCACGCAAGCCGACGGCGGCGCCTTCGAGGCCGGCGCCAACTATCTGCTCACGCAAGTCCTGGTCGACGAGCCGAACGCCCGCGTGCATCAGGTCGGGCGTTATATCGATGTCTTCGTCGAGAGCGAGGCGGGATTGCAGCTCTGCTCGCGCCATTGCGTCTACGACGACGCGCTGATCGACAACGCCCTCATCCTGCCGGTCTGAGCCGCGGCGGCGCGTTAACCGTCCGGGTCCGCGCCGATTCGGCTCGCCTTCAGGCGGGCTTCGCGGTAGGCGATATAGGTAGCGGAGCCGAAGATCACCGTGCCGCCGACCCAGGTCCAGAGCGAGGGGATCTCGGCGAAGATGAAATAGCCGAGTAGGCTCGCCCACAGCAGGCGCGTGAAGTCGAGCGGCAGGACCGCCGTGGCGTCCGCCTCATGGAAGGCCTGGGCCATGCCGAGATGGCCGAGCGTGCCGCAGATCCCCATCAGCGCGAACCAGAAGTAGTCGACCGGCTGCGGCCATTCCCAATAGAACACCGCCGCCAGCAGCGAGATCGGCGTCAGGAACAGGCCCATGTAGGCGGTGAGCGTCAGGCTCGATTCCGTCTTGCTCAGATGCTTGATGATCAGCAGCGCCACGGCCCAGCTGCCGGAGGAGACCAGGACCAGGATGGCGCCGAGGTCCAACGCCTCCACGCCGGGACGCAGGATGATCATCGCGCCGACGAAGCCGGCGACCAGCGCCGTGATCCGACGGCCGCGGATCCGCTCACCCAGGAACAGCACCGCGCCCAATGTCGCGAACAGCGGTGCGGTGAAGCTCATCGCCGACACCTTGGCGAGCGGCGTGATCCCGAGCGCGGTGAAGAACATCAACATGCCGGCGACCTGGATCGCCGCCCGCGTCGCATGCAGAGAAAGTTTGTCGGTCCGAAAGACGCCGAGGCCGTGGCGCAGGAAGAAGGGCGTCAGCGCCAGCAGACCGAAGAGATTGCGGAAAAAGGCGACCTCGAAGGCATGCAAATCGCTCTGCAGCTGGCGGGCGATGACGTGCATGCCGGAAAAGCCGAAGGTCGCCAGCAGAATCAGCAACATTCCGCGAAGCTCCCCCGGCAGGCGGAGGTAGAAGCGGCGAAACGGCTCTATCAGCTGGGACATGCGGCGGCCAATCTAGCCAATTCCGGCCCGCGCGCCCACCGGAACCGGACCGATCGCCCTGGATTCACCGGTTTGGGCGACCTTTTCAGGTCGATAGAATTTCTCCCGACGCGTTAACCTCCACTTCATCCGCCATGTCCTAGCGTGGATGAACCAGGCCACCACAACTGCATTCGCCGCACGAAAATTGCGCCGAAGAAACGTCGCGGTGAACCGCCGCAGGCGGCGCTGTAATCCGCACGTTGTCCGCGAAGGAAAGGGAGAGTTTTGATGAACTTGTCAAGATTGTCGAACTTGAAGACCAAGCCGAAGATCCTGATCGGTATCTGCGCACCGATGATCCTGCTGCTGGTCCTCGGCGGGGTCAGCATCACCTCGATCAACGGCATCGTCGAGACCGACAAATGGGTTGGCCATACCCACAACGTGCTGGCCGAGAGCGCCGGCATCGTGTCCTCGGCGGTCGACATGGAAACCGGCATGCGCGGCTATCTGCTGGCCGGCAAGGAGGAGTTCCTCGACCCCTACAAGAACGGCGAGCAGGCGACCTACGACGCGCTCGCCACGCTGCGCGAGACGGTGAGCGACAATCCGGGGCAGGTGAACCGCCTGAGCGAAGCCGAACAGATCATTCGCGACTGGCAGGAAAAGGTGACGGAGCCGACGATCGCGCTGCGTCGCGAGATCGGCGACGCCAAGACCATGAACGACATGGCGTCGCTGGTCGGCGAGGCGCGGGGCAAGGTCTACTTCGACAAGTTCCGCGAGCAGATCTCGACCTTCACGGCCCGTGAAGTGGAACTTCTGGACAAGCGTCACAAAAACTTTGTCGCCGCCGAAAAGGCCGTGGCGAAGAGTTACGCGGACGTAAAAGACGCCACCAAATGGGTCGACCACACCCATAAGGTCCTCGCCAGCGCCGCGCAACGCCTGGCGGAAGCCGTCGACATGGAAACCGGAATGCGCGGCTATATGCTGTCGGGGCAGGAAGAGTTTCTCGAGCCTTATCTCGCCGGAAAGACCAACTTCTTCGACGGCGTTGCGACCCTGCAGAAGACGGTCAGCGACAATGCGCCGCAGGTCGAACGGCTCCAGAACGCCTCGGACACCATCCAGACCTGGGTCGACGAGGTCGTCGAGCCGGCCTTTGCGTTGCGCCGGCAGGTGAACGAAGGCTCGGCGCCCTTGTCGGCGATCCAGGACCTGATCTCGCGCAAGCTCGGCAAGCAGCATTTCGACAAGTTCCGCGCCATCATCGCCGAATTTAGCGAGATCGAGTCGAGCCTGATGGCCAAGCGCTACGGCGCGACGGACGCCGCCAACACGCAGGTCCGCGAAAACCTCGAAGCGATGTCGAAGAACGAGGAGTGGGTCGGCCACACCTACAAGGTCATCGGCAAGGCGAACGCCATCCTGGCAAGCGCCGTCGACATGGAGACCGGCATGCGCGGCTATCTCCTGGCCGGCCAGGACGAGTTCCTGGCGCCCTATCTGGGCGGGAGCGACCGGTTCACGGCCCAGGTCGCCGAGCTGTCGGAGATCGTCAGCGACAATCCGGCCCAGGTCGCCCTGTTGGCCGACATCGCCAAGACGATCGGGGACTGGCGGAGCAACGTCACCGAGCCGACCATCGCACTGCGTCGCGAGATCGGCGACGCCAAGACCATGGACGACATGGCGGACCTCGTGGGCGAAGCCCGGGGCAAGCAGTTCTTCGACGGTTTCCGCCAGGTCATGGCGGACTTTCAGGCCGAAGAGAGCGGCCTGATGGCTGCGCGGATCGCCGACAAGGAATCGACGGTCACCAACACCTTCACCATGATCGGCCTCTGCATCGCCATCGCCATCGCCATCGGCCTGGCACTCGCCTGGCTCATCGGCAACGGCATCGCCGGCCCGATCGCCCGCATGACCGGCGCCATGCGACAGCTCGCCGACGGCGACCTGACGGTCGAGGTCCCGGCCACGGAGCGGCGCGACGAGATCGGCCAGATGGCCGGCGCCGTCCAGGTCTTCAAGGACAACGGCATCGAGCAGAAGCGCATGGAGGAAGCGAACCGTACCGAGCAGCAGGCCCGGGAGGCGCGCCAGGAGCGGATCGAGGATCTGACGCGGCGCTTCGACGAGACGGTGACGGGATCCCTCGCCACGGTCAGCTCGGCCGCGACGGAGATGCAGTCGAGTGCGGAATCGATGGCCTCGACCTCCGACGAGACCAACCGCCAGAGCCAGTCGGCCGCGGCGGCCTCGACCCAGGCGGCCAGCAACGTGCAGGCCGTATCGGCGGCGGCGGAACAGATGTCGGCCTCGATCACCGAGATCACCCGCCAGGTCGCCACATCGGCCGAGAAGGCGCGGGCCGCGGTCGAGGAGGTCCGGCGCACGAACGCCACGGTGGAGGGCCTCTCGGAAGGGGCGGACCGGATCGGCGAGGTCGTCGGCATCATCTCCGACATCGCCAACCAGACCAACCTGCTGGCCCTGAACGCCACGATCGAGGCGGCCCGGGCGGGCGAGGCCGGCAAGGGCTTCGCCGTGGTCGCCTCCGAGGTCAAGAACCTGGCCAGTCAGACGGCCAAGGCGACGGACGACATCGCCGCCCAGATCAACGCCATCCAGACCTCGACACGGGAATCGGTGTCGGCGATCGAGGGCATCGGCCGGCAAATCGCCGAGATGGAGGAAGTCTCGGCCGCCGTCGCCTCGGCGATCGAGGAGCAGGACGCCGCCACCCGCGAGATCTCCAGCAACAGCCAGTCCGCATCCCAGGGCACGCAGGAAGTCTCGCGCAACATCGCCTCCGTGACCGAGGCGGCGGCGGAGGCCGGCATGTCGGCCAACAACGTGCTGGGCGCCACCGGCGAGCTGGCACAACAGGCGGAGCTGCTGCGCGGCGAGGTCGACAACTTCCTCGCCTCGGTACGCGCCGCCTGACCTCCCGGTCAGCGGTCGGGCCGGCGGGCCCGGGGGCGCTTTCGCCCTCGGGCCCGTCGTCGTTTCCCGCGGGGCCTGCTATCATCCGGGCGCCGCCGGAGGAGTGCCGCCATGCCGAATTTCAAGGTTCTGTCGACCAACCATACGTCCTTCACCGTTTCCGACCTGGACCGGACGATCGGCTTCTTTCGCGATGCGCTCGGCTTCGAGGTGACCTCGCGGGCGCCGCGCGACCCGGCGGCGATCCGCCACATCACCGGGGTCGAGGGCGCGGAAATCGAGGTCGCCTACATCCGCGGCCCCGGCCACAGCCTCGAGCTAATCCAGTATCTCTCGCCGCCGGTGCGCGGCCTGGTCGAGGCGCGCCCTTGTGATACCGGCTTCGCCCACGTCGCCTACGACGTCGACGATATCGAGGCGGCCCTCGCGGCCTCGGCGGCGCACGGCGTGCACCCGATCAATCCGCCCTGGGTCGTCGATCAGGGCCCCAATACCGGGCGCCGCGTGGTCTATTGCCGCGATCCCGACGGCATCACCATCGAATACATAGAGGCGGGCTGAAGCCATGGATCGAGACGCGCGCGAAGACGGCCTCCGGGTCGCGATGAATGGACGAACCTACGCGGTCGAACGGCCCTGGGGCGACCTGCCGGACGATATCGAACTGGCCGCGATCAGCCAGATCGCCGTCGACAGCAAGGGCCATGTCTACGCCTTCCAGCGGGGCGAGCCGCCGGTGCTGGTCTTCGCGCCCGACGGGGCATTTCACGCCGCCTGGGGCGCGGGCGAGGTGGCGGATGCCCACGGCATCTTCATCGATGCGCAGGATCGGGTCTTCCTGGTCGACCGGGACGCGCACGAAATCCAGATCCGCGACCGCGAGGGCGGGCGCCTCGGCACGCTCGGCGAACGCCATCGGCCGCACTTCCAGGCCCCATTCAACCATCCGACCGATGTGGCGCTGGCGGCCGACGGGGAAATCTACGTCGCCGACGGCTACGGCAATGCCGCGGTCCATCGCTTCGCTGCAGACGGCCGCCACCTGGCGACCTGGGGCACACCGGGGCGCGGCCCCGGGGAATTCACCACGCCGCATGCCGTCTGGGTCGATTCCCGCGACCGGGTCCTGGTCGCCGACCGGGAAAACGACCGGGTACAGCTGTTCGATCGCGAGGGCGCCTACCTGGATTCGTGGGGGGACTTCTACCACCCGATGGATATCGCCGAGGACGACCAGGGCAATATCCTGGTGAGCGACCAGATCCCCCGCCTCTCCCTGCTCGCGGCCGACGGCCGGCTGATCGGCCGCGCGCGCGCCGTGTGGAACGGCGCCCACGGCGTCGCCTGCAATGCGGCGGGCGACATCTTCCTCGCCGAAAACCGGCCGAGCCGCATCACCAAGCTGGCGTTGCTCGACGCCGGTTGACGGGTTAGGCGAAATCGCCGCCGAGCGCCGCCCGCGCCGCGGGCGAGAGAATCGCGATGTGGCCGTAGTTCGCGTGACCGATGGACAACAGAACCTCCGCCCCGCCGTCGCGGAACCGCGCGATCTCGGCCGGTGAGAGGGTGAAGCGCAGGAAGTGGATGGAGGAGGTCTTGCCGTCGGCCTTGGTCCGTTCCACGTCGTCGCTTGTTTCGGGCCGGGCGGCGACGCGCTCGGCCCCGATGCGCAGCTCGACCGTCTCCTCGATCCCGCCGAGCGTCGCCAGCGTGCGGGCCCGGCGGACCTCGTCGTCGATCTCGATCATCATGGTGGCGACCAGTTCGGCACCGTTCGGGACCAGAGGATTATAGGCGTCCAGCTCGTCCTGGATCTGCGCTTCGCCCCCCTTCTCGATCCACAGCATCTCCTGGATCTGCTGCACCATGGTTTCGCGATTCTCGAAATAGAAGGTGACGTCGGGGCCGACGGGGACGCGGCGGTGGCGCTTGATCTCGATGACCGCCAGACGGCGCTCGCGGCGCTGCGTGGCGTAGTCGTCGAGCGCGAGGATGTCGGCGCGGGTGATCTCTCGGCTCATGCTCTAGACCTCGATGCCGTAGCTTTGGGCCAGCAGCAGAATCGGATGCGGCACCGTCTTCGGCGGCGTCTCGCTCTGGCGTTCCATGCCCTGGCGGATGTGATCGGCGGCCAACGGGCATTCCGAGACGACCCAGGCCTTTTCCGAGTTCGCCGCCTGGCGGGCGACCGGGCGGCCGACCTTGAGGGCGGTTTCGAAATTCTCCTTCATGATGCCCCAGGCGCCGCCGTGGCCGGAACACCGCTCGAGCACCTGGACCTCGGTCTCGGGCGCCAGGCGCAGCATCTCCGCCGCCTTGGCGCCCATGTTCTGCGCCCGGGCATGGCAGGCGAAATGCAGGGCGACGCCGCCTTCCAACGGTGCCAGGCCCGGCGCCAGGCCTTCCGTCTTGGCGATGTCGACGATGTATTCCGTGATGTCGTAGGTCGCCTCGGAGAGCCGGCGGATGGCTTCGTTCTCGGGCGCGGCAAGCGGCCACTCGAACTTCAGCATCAACGCGCAGGACGGCACCAGGGCGATGACGTCCCACCCCTCCTCGATATAGGGCGCGAGCGCCGCGCTGGCCTTCTCGGCGTTGGCCACGACCTCGTCCAACGCGCCTTGCTCCCAAAGCGGCATGCCGCAGCAGGTCGGATAGACGACCTGGCTTTCCACGCCGTTTCGCGCCAGCACGGCTTGCGCCGCCTCGCCGATGCGGGGCTCGTTGTAATTGGCGAAACAAGTGGCGTAGAGCACCGCCTTGCGGCCGGCCGCCGGGGCGTCCCTGTCGACCGCGGGCGCCGAGGCGCGGGCGCGGGCCTCGAAGGTCGCACCGTGATAGCGCGGCAGCGCCGCATCGGGGTGGATGCCGGCCAGATCCTCCAACGCGCGGCGGGTGCCGTGGTTGTTCTCGTCCGTCGCCCAGTTGGCGAGTTTCGCGACCGGCCGGGCGAGCGTGCCGTTGCGATCGGTCTTGGCCAGCTGGCGGCGGACGAAACCGACCTTGCCCTGGCGCCGCTCCACCGCCCGGGCGCGCAGCATCAGATGGGGAAAGTCGAGGTCGAATTCATGCGGCGGCACGTAAGGGCACTTCGTCATGAAGCACATGTCGCAGAGTGTGCAGGCGTCGATCACCGGCTGGAAATCGGCCGAATCGACGCTGTCCAGCTCGCCCGTCTCGCTTTCGTCGATCAGGTCGAACAGGCTCGGGAAGCTGTCGCAGAGATTGAAACAGCGCCGGCAGCCGTGACAGATGTCGAAGACGCGCCGCAGCTCGGCGTCGAGGGCTTCCGCGTCGTACCAGGCCTCGTCCCGCCAGGGGATCGGATGCCGGGTCGGGGCCTCGGTGCTGCCTTCCTTCATGCGTCCCTCCGCGTCGTCCGGACAGGACGCGCGTGCCGGCGCGCAAGCATGCCGCCGGCGCCGCGTTCGGTCCTGCCAGGGTAATCACAGGGTCGAAAACCGATCGCCCGGCGCGCGTCGATGCCGTCGCGCGCCGGGGTCGGTCGTCGGATCGGCCGGTGGACCCGGCCGGTCCGGGCCTCAGGCGTCGAGGTTGTCGAACGCCTTCTGGAAGCGGCCGGCATGGCTCTTCTCGGCCTTCGCAAGGGTCTCGAACCACTCGGCGATTTCCTCGAAGCCTTCTTCGCGCGCCGTGCGGGCCATGCCCGGGTACATGTCGGTGTACTCGTGCGTCTCGCCGGCGATCGACGCCTTGAGGTTGAGGCCGGTGCCGCCGATCGGCTCACCCGTCGCGGGATCGCCGGTCTCCTCGAGATACTCGAGATGGCCGTGGGCATGGCCGGTCTCGCCTTCCGCCGTCGAGCGGAACACGGCCGCGACATCGTTGTAGCCCTCGATGTCGGCCTTCTGGGCGAAATAGAGATAGCGGCGGTTGGCCTGGCTTTCACCGGCGAACGCGGCCTTCAGGTTTTCTTCGGTCTTCGAATCTTTCAACGACGCCATGGGGTCTCTCCTCCTCTTGCGGACCCGATCTCGGGTCCCACTCGATCCCGTCCCCGCGCGTTCGCGTCGATGGCGACGTCGAAACACGCGGCCTGCTTACACGGTGCCGCCCGGCCGAGAGTCATCTCGACAAGCATGCATCCCAAACATAATCTCTAAATTTCACAGGCTTGTCAAGGAAATCTAGAAGAACTCTAAACTTATTCGTTGCCGATCCGAACCACGACGTCGACGCGCCGAACACGCCGGCCGTCGGGCGGCGACGGCAGGTCGGGCAGCCGGATGGCATCGGCCGGGATATCGGTCAGCGCCCCGCTCGCCTCGTCGAAGAAGTGGTAATGGTGGTGGGTGTTGGTGTCGAAATAGGTCCGCGTGCCGTCCACCGCGACTTCGCGCAGCAAGCCCGCCTCGGTGAAGAGGTGCAAGGTATTGTAGACGGTTGCCGAAGAGATCCGGATGCCGCGCATCTCGGCTTCCTGGTGCAGCTGTTCCGCCGTCACATGCCGGTCGTCGGCCCCGAACAACAGACGCGCCAGCGCCATCCGTTGGCGTGTCGGTCGCAGGCCGGAGGCGCGCAGGCGGCGTGTCACCTCGGGCATGGTTCGGGTGGGTGTCATGGCGGTTCGGCGAGCCTCGTCACGGTCCGTCCTTCAATATAGCCCGCGCGCCTGCGAACACAATGCCATGGCACCGGCACCCGCTGCGGCCTATTCTGGGGCTGGAACGTCCGAGGAGGCCCCCATGCCCTGCATCCTGACCCCCGCCCAGATCGCCGAGTATCACAAGCACGGGCTCGTCTTCGCCCGCGGCCTGTTCGACGCCGACGAGGTCGACCTGCTGCGCCGCGCGATGGAGGAGGATCCGATGATCCGCGACCATGCCATCGACCGCGCGGACAAGGAGGGGGGTGCGACGCGCATCTCGCTGTGGAACCGGGCAGGCGACAGCGTCTACGGCCTGGCCGCGCGCTCGGCCCGCATGGTCGATACCGCGGAAGCGCTGATCGGCGAGCCGGTCTATCACTACCAGTCGAAGCTGACGGCGAAGAACCCCGGCGAGGGCGGCGCCTGGGAATGGCACCAGGACTATGGCTACTGGTACTACAACGGCTGCCTGCGCCCCGACATGCTGTCGATCCAGATCGCGCTCGACCGCTCCGACACCGAGAACGGTTGCCTGCGGATCCTGCAGGGCAGCCATCTCGCCGGCCGGATCGACCATGTGACGGCGACCGACAAGCAGAACGAGGCCGACCCCGAACGCATCGCGCAACTGCAGGCCCGCTTCGAAACCGTCGACTGCGTGCTCGATCCGGGGGACGCGGTGATCTTCCATTGCAACGCGCTGCACCGCTCCGAGCAGAACCTGTCGGCCAAGCGCCGCTGGACCCTGATCATTTGTTACAACGCCGTTTCCAACGATACGGTCACCCGCGTGGACGACCGCTATTACGTCCCGCTCGAGCGGGTCGACGACGCGGCGATCCGGCGCGCGGGCCTGCGCTTCGCCGCGGGCGCGGCCGAGCATTTCACGACCGGGGCCTATGTTCCCGATCTCAGTCATGCCTCCTGAGCCCCGCGGGCGCTTCCCATCGGCGGCGCCATCGGGCATGGTCGCGCTTGTGAACCGTCAAGTGGTACGAACCCCTCAGAGTCGAAGTCTCCCATGATCGAAGTCAAAGACGTCACGAAGTCCTTCGGCAGTTTCGAGGCGTTGCACGGCGTGAGCTTCACGGCGCGCGACGGCGAGATTACCGGCCTCATCGGCCCGAACGGCGCCGGCAAGACGACGACGCTCCGCATCCTCTACACGGTGCTGCGCCCCGACCAGGGCCACGCGGTGATCGACGGCTTCGATGCGGTCCAGCAGCGCCAGGAGGTGCAGCGCCGCATCGGCGTGCTGCCCGACAACCGCGGTCTCTATCCCCGCCTGACGGCGCGCGAGCATGTGCGCTACTACGGCCGCCTGCACGGCATGGACAAGCCCGTGCTGGAGGCGCGGATCGACGAGCTGATGCAACAGCTGGAGATGGAGGACATCGCCGACCGGCGCACCAAGGGGTTTTCCAAAGGCCAGACCCTCAAGGTCGCGCTCGCCCGGGCCCTGGTGCACGAGCCGCACAACGTGATGTTCGACGAACCGACCAACGGTCTCGACATTTCCGCCAGCCGGGCGGTGCGGGCGCTGATCCGCTCGATCCGCGACGAGGGGCGTTGCGTCCTGTTCTGTTCCCACATCATGCCGGAGGTCGAGGCGCTCTGCGATCGCATCGTCGTCATCGCCGAGGGAAGAGTGGTGGCCGACGGCACGCCGGACGAGCTTCGCCGCGAGGCGGGCCAGCGCGACCTGGAGGAGGTCTTCCTCGCCACCGTGGCCGACGGCCGGCGGGAGGTCGCCTGATGCTGACCAATATCTGGATCGTCTTCCACAAGGAAACCATCGACAACGTGCGTGACCGGCGCAGCCTGTTCATGGCGCTGATCTACCCCTTCATCGGCGCCCTGCTGTTGGGCCTGCTGCTGGCCTTCGTCGGCGGCATGTTCAAGCGCCAGGCCCGGGTCGCCGATACCACGGTGCCGATCAGCTACAAGCTGCCCGTGCACGGCGCGGAAATGGCGCCGGATCTGGTCGCCTTCCTCCAGCAGAACGGCATCGAGGTCGTGCCGGCGCCCCTCGACCCGCGGCGTGCCGTCCGCAAGGGCAACGCCGATATCGTCCTGGTATTGACGAATAGCTACGAGGAAAACTTCAAGACCATGCAGCCGGCCAAGGTGCGCGTGGTGATCAACGCTTCGCGTCTCTCGACCGTGCTGACGGTAAGCCGCATCGTCTCCAAACTGCGTGAATTCGCCGACCAGGTCAGTCGAAAACGCTTGCGAGAACTCGGCGTGCCGCAGGACGCGGCGCAGCCGTTGTTGATTCAGAACGACAATGTCGGGCGCAGCCGCTCGCTCGCCGGATTCTTCCTCAACATGCTGCCGCCCTTCATCATCTTCACCATCTTCGTCGGCGGCGTCTATCTGGCGATCGACACGACGAGCGGTGAGCGCGAACGCGGCTCGCTGGAGCCCTTGTTGGCCAACCCCATACCGCGCTGGCAGTTGATGTTCGGCAAGGCGCTGGCGACCTTCCTCTTCACCCTCACCGCCGTCGTCTTCCAGTTGATCGCCTTCAAGATCATGTTCGAGATCGTGACCCGAAGTGACGTCGGCGTCGTCGTCAATCCGGGCTCGGACATCTTCGCCCTCGCCCTCCTCGTCGCGGCGCCCCTGATCGCCTTCGCGGTGGCGATCCAGATCATCGTCGCCACGGTCAGTCGCTCCTACAAGGAAACCCAGACCTACCTGGGGCTGCTGCCCCTCATCCCCTCGCTTCCCGGCATGATCATGGTGTTCATTCCGGTCAAGGCGAAGATCTGGATGATGGGGGTGCCGACCTTCTCGCAGGTGCTGTTGATCGGCAAGCTGATGCGCGACGAGGGTATCAGGCCCGTGGAAACGCTGGTCTCGATTTCCAGCACCGCGGCCGTCGCCGCCCTGCTGTTCGTCCTGGCCGCACGACTTTATGATCGCGACAAGTTGGTATTCGGCGGCTGATCGCTTCCCGAGTGGCGTGTAAGACACTATGTTCGGTGCCTGCGCCGTATGGGAGAGCAAGACGTGAGCCAGGGTAACGCCAACAGGCTTGACGGCATTCCGTTTCTGAAATCGCTGACGGAAGCGGAACTGCGTGATGTGGAGAAACGCTGCCGCTGGCGGCGCTTCGACGAGGGCGAACAGATCCTCGATAAGGATTCCGACGACCGCGACGTCTATTTCGTCGTCCAGGGCGGCGTGCAGATCGTCAATTTCTCGATGTCGGGACGGGAAATCGCCTTTGCCCAGCTCGACGCCGGGACCTATTTCGGCGAACTGTCGGCGATCGACGGCAACCCACGCTCGGCGACGGTGCTGGCGGCGACGAATTGCCTGCTGGCGGCGATGCCGGCGCAGGTCTTCACCTCGCTGGTCGTGCGCCACCCCGATCTCGCGACCCATGTGCTGCACCGCCTGACGGCGATCGTACGCTCCTGCGACGAACGGATCATGGATCTCTCGACGCTCGGCGCCGTGCAGCGGGTCTACCTCGAGGTTCTGCGCCTCGCCGAGGAGAACGAGCCCGCGGACCCGGCGGCCGAATGGGTGATTTCCCCGATCCCGACGCACAAAGCGATCGCCGGGCGGGCCAGCACGACGCGCGAAACGGTCGCCCGCTCCATGAGCCAGCTGGTCGCCGCCGATATCATCGAGCGGCGCGGCAACACGATTCTGTTGCGCGACGTGGAACGGCTCGGCGAGCTGGCCGGCGCCCTCGACGGCGACATGGGCGGCGTCTCGCGCTAGTCGCTAGCCCGCCAGCGGCTGGTTGCGGTAGCGCCGGAGCCGGAGGTCCGCCTGTTCCTTGTGGCCCCAGAAACGTTCGATGGCGCAGAGGCGGGAACAGTACTCGCCGATCTCGATGCTCGCCTCTTCGGTGCAGCGCTGATAGGTCACGGTCTTGATGAACTTGCCGACCCAGAGGCCGCCGGTATAGCGCGCCGCGCCCTTGGTCGGCAGCGTGTGGTTGGTGCCGATCACCTTGTCGCCGTAGGAGACGTTGGTCTCGGGCCCGAGGAACAGGGCGCCGTAGTTGGTCATGCGGGCGAGGAACCAGTCGGGATCGCGGGTCAGCACCTCGACATGTTCCGCGGCGATCCGGTCGGCCTCGACCAGCATCTCTTCCTCGTCGCGGCAGACGATGATCTCGCCATAATCGCGCCAGGCCGCACCGGCGACGTCGGCGGTGGGCAGAATCTTGAGCTGGCGCTCGACCTCCGGCTCGATCTCGCGCGCCAGCGCCTCGGACGTCGTCAGCAGGATCGCGGGCGAGGTCGGACCGTGTTCGGCCTGGCCCAGCAGGTCGACGACGCACATCTCGGCGTCCGCCGTCTCGTCGGCGATCACCAGGATCTCCGTCGGACCGGCCAACAGGTCGATGCCGACCCGACCGAACAGCTGGCGCTTGGCCTCCGCCACATAGGCGTTGCCGGGGCCGACCAGCATGTCGACGGACTGAACCGCCTCGGTGCCGAGCGCCATGGCCGCCACCGCCTGCACGCCGCCTAAACAATAGATCTCGTCCGCACCGCCCAAGGCCATCGCGGCGATGGTGGCGGCATGCGGCCCGCCTTCGTTCGGCGGCGTCGCGGCGGCGACGCGCGGCACGCCCGCGACCTTGGCGGTCACCACGCTCATGTGCGCGGAGGCGACCATCGGATAGCGCCCGCCCGGCACATAGCAGCCGACGGCGTTGACCGGGATGTTCTTGTGGCCGAGCACGACGCCCGGGAGAGTCTCGACCTCGACGTCCTGCAACGCGGCGCGTTGCGCCTCGGCGAAGCGGCGGATCTGTGCCTGGGCGAAGGTGATGTCCGCCACCGTCTCGGGCCCGATCTCGTGGATCAGGCGGTCGATCTGTTCCCGGTCCAGACGAAAGCTTTCCGGCGACCAGCCGTCGAACTTCTCCGAGAGCTCACGCACCGCCGTCTCGCCGCGCGCCGCGACGTCTTCCAGGATCCCCTCGACGGTCTGGCGGACGGCGCGGTCGGCCTCGTCCTTGGTCGATTGGTCGAGGCTGCGCTTGAGATATTCGGCCATCGGGCTCTCCGCTGTGCTGCTGGGTTCCGTTTCGGGCGGAGAAATAGCACGGATCGCCCCGCACCCGGCAAGACGGCACTTTTCCGGCGGCATCGACTTCCACATACTTGCTCCGATTCGGCCTTCAACCACCGGGCGGGGAGTTTCGCGCCATGGAGAACCTGCCGTTCGACCGCCCGGGGCGGTTCTACAAGGGCAACCTGCATACCCACTCGACCAATTCGGACGGCAGCCATTCGCCCGAACGGGTGACCGCCTTCTACCGCGAGGCTGGCTACGACTTCCTGGCGCTGACCGACCATTTCATGGAACGCTACGGCTTCCCCATCACCGATACGCGCGCGCTGCGCTCGGACGGGTTCACCACGCTCATCGCGGCGGAACTGCACGCACCGGAAACACGGATCGGCGAGACCTGGCACATCAAGGCGATCGGCCTGCCGCTCGACTTCCCGGCCCTGGCACCAGGCGAGACGGGGCCGGAGATCGCCGCCCGCGCCGCCGAGGCGGGCGCCTTCATCGGCATTGTGCATCCCTCCTGGTACGGCCTGACGACGGCGGACGCCTACGATCTTCCCTTCGCGCACGCCATCGAGATCTACAACCACGGCTCGGCGGTGGAGACCGATCGGGGCGACGACTGGCCGTTCTGCGACCAGCTGTTGAACGACGGCTGGCGCCTGTCCGGCTATGCCACGGACGACGCCCATCACCTCACCCACGACTGCCTCGGCGGCTGGGTCCAGGTGAAAGCGGAAACGCCGGCGCCCGACGCCCTGCTCGCGGCCCTGAAAGCGGGTCACTACTACTCGAGCCAGGGGCCGGAGATCCACGATATCCGCCTCGACGACGGCGAGGTCCGGGTCGAATGCTCACCGGCCAGCACCATCATCATCCAGGGCCGCGGCTCCAAGGCCGACTTTGCCCGGGGCTGCGACCTGACCGAGGCGCGCTTCCCGCTCGCCCGCCACGAAGCGGCCTACTTCCGCATCACCGTGGTCGACCAGGCCGGCCGCAAGGCCTGGTCGAACCCGGTCTGGCAGACCTGAGCCGCGCTCACCGCCGCGGCGGGCCGGCGGGATCGAGGGTGACCTTGTAGAGTTCGCGGTCGGCACGATCCATCAGGCGGACGGTCAGCCGTTCGCTCGCGCCGTCGATGTCGATTAGGCCGAAGAACTGCAGGCCGGCCGAGGGCGGCAGGTTGACCCCCTGCCCCGGCGCGGGCGCCTTCACGAAGCGAACCTCGGGCCCGAACGTGTCGTCCAATGCGTTCGGCCCGAAGGTGCCGGCATGCAGCGGGCCGGAGACGAACTCCCAGAACGGCGTGAAGTCGGGGAACCGGGCGCGCGCCGGGTCGTAATGGTGTGCCGCCGTATAGTGCACGTCGGCGGTCAGCCACACCGTATTGGCGATGCCGGCGGTATGGATGAAGCGCAGCAGGTCGGCGACCTCCAGTTCCCGGCCCTTCGGCGTACCGTTCTCGCCGTTGGCGACGGCTTCCGCGCCGCTCCTGGTTTTCCAGTCGTCCCAGACGACGAGGCCGATCGGCATATCCGAGGCGATCACCTTCCAGGTCGCTTTCGACGCCGCCAATGCCTGTTTCAACCAGGCGATCTGGCGGGCACCGAAGATCCGGGCCCCGGGCGTGAGGCTCGTCTCCAGCGACGCGCCGTTCGGCCCGCGGTAGCTTCTGAGGTCGATGAAGAAGACGTCGAGCAGCGGCCCGTAGGAGATCTTGCGATAGATCCGCCCCGGCTCCTGCGGGTTGCGACGGATCGGCGTCATCTCGTGAAAGGCCTGGGCGGCACGGGCCCGCAGCTGCGGAACGGACTTCACCGCATAGCGGGCGTCGGCGGTGAGGTCCTTCGCGTCCGACCAGTTGTCGACCACCTCGTGGTCGTCCCATTGCACGAAGCTCGGACAGACCGCATTCAGGGCGCGGACATGTTCGTCCATCATGTTGTATTTCCACTGGGCCCGGAACTCGCCCAGGGTTTCGGCCACCTTGCGCTTCTCGTCGATCAGCACCCGGTTGCGCCAGATCTCACCGGATTTCAGCCGGACCTCGTCCTGCATCGGACCGTCCGCATAGATCGTGTCGCCGGAATGGATCAAGAAATCTGGATCGTGCCGGGCAATGGTGGCGTAGGTCGTCATGCCGGCCTCGTCGATGCCCCAGCCCTGGCCCGCCGTGTCGCCCGACCAGGCGAAGCGCACGTCGCGCCTGGCCTTGGGCGCGGTGCGAAAACGGCCGACGACGGGTTCCGAACGCTGGTTGATGTCGTCGAGAGCTTCGGCGGTGAAGCGGTAGAAGACGTCCTGGCCGGATGGCAGGCCGGCCAGCAGCCGCTTGACGGCCAGATCATGGCTCGGCGTCGCATCCTGGGGCGGCAGGTGCCAGGCGTTCTCGAAACTCTCAACCGTGGCGACCTCGACATGGACGCGGGCGGGCCGGTCGACGCGGGTCCAGACCATGCCGGAGGCGGTGTCGACGTCCCCCGACTGGACCCCATGCGGGAAGACGGGCCGCCCGGCGGCGCGGGCGTAATAGGGGGCGAAGCCGGTAAGAAGCGCGGCGGAACCCGCAGCTCCGAGAAACTGACGGCGGGTCGAGATCGCCCTCCGGTGGCCCATACCCGCCCCGATCAGTCCCGCCAGACCGGTTTGCGCTTGGCGAGGAAGGCGGCGACGCCCTCGTCGAAGTCCGGGTCCTCGGCAAGCGCCACGGCCTCGTCGCGCTCCAGCGCCATGCCCTCCGCGAAACTCATCCCGCCGCCGAGAGTGACGGTGCGGCGGATCGCCGCCATCGCACGACGCGGCTTGGCCGCGAGGCCGACGGCGTAGGCCTGGACGTGCGCCTCCAGGTCCGCGTCGGCGACCAGCTCGTCGACCAGGCCCATGGCGAGCGCTGTTTCCGCGTCGTGCACCCGGCCTTCGTAGAGATAGCGCAAGCTCGCCGGCCGGCCGATCAGGCGGACCAGCGCCTGGGTCGTCGCGATCGGCGGGATGAAGGCGATATTGATCTCCGGCTGGCCGAAGCGGGCGCCGCGAGCGGCGAAGCGGAGGTCGCAATGCAATGCCATCTCCAGCCCGCCGCCGACCGCGGTGCCGCGGATCGCCGCCAACAAGGGTTTCGGCGCCTCGCGCAGCAGGGTGGCCATGTCATGGGTGTTGGCGACCCAGGCGCGCATGCCCTCGCCGCCGATGCCGACGAAGGCGTCGAGATCGGCACCGGCGGAGAAATATTTCTCGACCGCGGTGCCGAGCACGCCGACGCGGACCTCGGGCGCGGTGGCGAGCCAGCGGATCGCCTCCCGCGTTTCAAGCGCCATCTCGCGGGTGAAGGCGTTGACCGGCGGACGAGCGAAGCGCAGCCAGCCGACCCGGTCGACGACCTCGGTCTCGATGAACTCGAACGTCGGGCTCACGGCCGGCGGTTGCGGCGCAAATCGTCGTCGTCGTCCCAGAGCAGGAATTCCGGTCCGAGATCGCGCAAGGTCGGCGCCCCCATCTGCGCCATTGTCAGGTCCAGCTCGCCCTCCAGGATATCGAGGGCGCGCATGGCGCCGTCGACGCCGCCGGCGGCGGCCCCGTAGAGGGTCGGGCGGCCGAGGAAGACGAACTTGGCGCCGAGGCAGAGCGCCAAAGCGACATCCGAGCCGCGCCGTACACCGCTGTCCAACATCAAGGTGACCCGGTCGCCGACCGCCCGGTTGATCGCCGGCAACACCTCGAGCGGCGAGGGCGCGCGGTCGAGCTGGCGGGCACCGTGGTTGGAGACGGTGATGCCGTCGATGCCCATGTCGGCGGCCCGCAACGCGTCGTCGGGATGCATGATGCCCTTCAGGATGAAGGTGCCGGGGAACAGCTCACGGAAGCGCTCCACATGCTTCCAGTCGAGCGGCGCCGCGGTCTGGCCGGCGGTGAAGTCGGCCACCTTGTCCGGGTTGCTGGTGCCCGCGTATTTCGCCCAGTTGGGGAAGAAGGGCGTGCCCATCTTCATGTATTCCATCATCCAGCCCGGATGGCGCAGCGCCTCCAGCTTGGTCCGCATGGTCATCTTCAAGGGCCGGGAGAAGCCGTTGCGCACGTTCCGCTCGCGCTTCGAGTGGACCGGCACGTCGACGGTCAGCACCAGGGTCGAGAGCCCCGCGTCGGCCGCCCGCTTGACCATGTCCTCGGAGATCGTCTTGTCCTTCGCGGCGTAGAGCTGGTACCAGCCATGGTCCGGCGCGACCTTGGCCAGATCCTCCATCGAGGCGGTGGAGGAGCCGGACATGATGAAGGGCACGTTGTGCCGTTTCGCCGCCTCCGCCAGCATCAGGTCGGCGCCCGGGCGGAACAGCGAGGCGAGGCCCGTCGGCGAAATGCCGAAGGGGCTGGAATAGGTCCGGCCGAACAGTTCCTGGCTCTGATCGCGCTTGGAGACATCGATCAGATAGCGCGGCACCAGGCGATGCTCGCGGAACATCCGCTCGTTGCGGTCCAGCCCGTCCTCGTCCTCAACCCCACCTTCGATGAAGTCGAAGGCGATCTTCGGCAGCCGCTTCTTGGCGAGCTTGCGCAGGTCGTCGATATTGACGGCACCCTGGACATTCATGGCTTCGCCCCCTTGTTTCTCATTTTCTTACTCGGCCGCGTCGAGCCGATCCTCGACATGGCCGAGGATGGACGTGCGTGAACCGCGCTGGTTCTCGTAGATCGAACCCTCGAAGCGGGCCGGCGGCAACGGCATGCGGACCGGCGCCGGCGCCAGCCGCGCGTTGATCGAGGGCGTACCGGCGACCATCAGCCGGTCGTATTCCGAAAGCTCCGTCAGTCCCATCAGCGGCCAGGCGTCGGCCGCCGTATATTGCATCAACAGCAACCGGCGATCGCCGTTCGAGCTGTTCGGCAGGGAGCCGTGCACGGCCCGGACATGGTGGATGGAAACCGAGCCGGCCGTACCGGTCAGCGGCACGGCGGTCGCGTAGATCTCGTCGGCGGCGGGATCGTTGATGGCGCCGCAGAAATAGCCTTCGGCGTGATGGTCGAAGGTCGGGCCCTTGTGGCTGCCGGGCACTATCTGCAACGCGCCGTTCTCCAGCGTCATGTCGTCGATCATGATGCCAACGGCCAGCAGGTCGTCGTTGGTGTGGGGATAAAAGGCCCAGTCCTGGTGCCATTCGACCGGTGCGCCGCCGGCGGCGGCCTTCATGTTCAACTTGGCGTTCTGGAAACGAACGTCGGGCCCGATCAGCTCGACCAACGCCGCGACCAGGCGGGGGTGGCGATAGGCGCGGGCATAGGTCTCGTGGAAATCCTGCGGCGTCTTCAGCCGGCGGACCTTGGGCGCCTCGGCCGTATGGTCGTCTTCCAGGTCATAGAGAGGGGTATGCCCACTCACCTCGCGGGACTTCTCGACGAAATCCTCGGTGACCCGGCGCAGCTCCGCCACCTCGTCGGGCGAGAAGACATCGGGCACGACGATGAAACCGTCTCTGTTGTATGCGTCGACCTGGGCTTGGCTGATCATGGGACCGATTCCCGTATGTGAAGAAACAGTGGGGCTACAATGGGATAATCCCTCGCCGGAACCCGGTCAAGACGAAGCCGCGGCGGCCTACTTGCGGTCTTCGTAGTGCACGTTCTCGGTCAGGATCCGCTCCAGCTCCGCCGGACGCACGGCCAGCAGGGCGGTCGAGACCACCACCGTCGGGAAGCCGGCCATCTTGCCCTGGTAGCGGGCGATGTTCGGGCTCATCAGCATCGAGCCGACTTCGCGCTTCATCCGCTCGACCTGTTCGGGCGGCAGGGCGTCCGGATCGTAGGCGATGATCAGGGCGTTGCGCTGCAGGTTGGCGCGCCCGAGGCCGATGCCCTGGATCGCCGACCAGGGGATCAGGCCGAAGTTGGGGCGCCGGCACTGGATGCCCGAAGCGTCGATGACGAGGGCCGGCGCCGTGGCGAAGCCCATCCAGAACATACCGACGGTGCAGATCGCGCCGACGGCCATCATCATCACGCCCAGCGTCGCCGCATCCCCTGGATACTGCCAGACGTGCCAGCCGAGATAGGCGACGTAAATGCAGGCAATGCCCAGCATGCCGTGCTTGATCCGGCTGGCGTGGATCTCGACCCGGTTCGCGTTCATGTCCGCCCCTCCCCGTCCACCGGCCGGCGCAGGTAGAAGACGATGGAGGTCAGACGCATCAACACCTCGCCCCGCTGGTTCAGCATTTCATAGGCCAAATTCAGGATGCCGCGGTCCGGCCGGCCGCGGCTCTCGCGTTTGCCGACCACGGTCTTGCGGATCGACAACACGTCGCCCGCCCGTCCCGGCCGGTGCAGAACCAGGTCGTCGAAGCCGCCCGAAACCAGGCTGTTGCCGATCACCTCCCGGTTGGCGACGATCATGCGGATCTTGATCGCCCCCAGCATGGCCCAGCCGGCGACCGGCTCGGCGTGCGCCGGCGCGCCCGGCTCGAACGCCTCGCGCCAGACCCGGATTTCCTCGGCGGTGACCTCGTGGCGACCATAAGTCAGGGTTTCGCCGATCTCCCAGTCCTCGTACCAGCGTTCGGCGCTCATGTCGCCGGCTCCCGCCGGGTGATGGCGAACGGGCCTTCGAGGGAGGTGGCGACATGACCCTCCTGGTCGATCAGCTCGACCCGGCAACGGCAGATGCCCGCCGCCGCCGACAGCACTTCCAGCCGGCCGGTCAGGACGTCGCCTGGGCGGATCGGCCGCAGCCATCTGAGCGCCTCGATCTCCCGTTGTTCGAGCCCGACCACGTCGGCCCGCGCCTGCCACTCGGAGAGCAGCCGGGTCGCAAGCGCCGCGGCGTGCCAACCGCTGGCGATCAGGGTGCCGAAGGAGCCGGCCCGCGCCGCCACCGCGTCCATGTGCATCGGCTGGGGATCCCAGGCGGTGGCGAAGGCGACGATCGCCGCCTCGTCGACCGTCACCCGGCCGAGGTCGTGCAGGTCGCCGACCGTGAAATCCTCGAAATACAGCATGCCCGTGGTCCCTTCGCGGGGCGGACAATATGCCGATCCGCGCGCTGAGGGAACGCCCGCCTTGAAGCGGGGCGGCGATTGCGCTTTGTTCGCCGCCTGCCAACCACGCCGGGAGAGTATCGAGATGACCGCAGCCACCACCATCGCCATCCTCAGCCCGGGCGACATGGGCCATGCGGTCGGCCGCGCGCTGATCGCCGGCGGTAACCGCGCCGTCACCGATCTCAGCGGACGCAGCGCCCATACCCGCGGCCTCGCCGCCGCCGGCGGGCTGGAGGATCTCGGCTCCCTCGACGCCGTGGTCGCGGCGGCGGATCTCGTCCTGTCGATCCTGCCGCCGAGCGATGCGCCGGCCCTGGCAGAGGCGGTCGCCGGCGCCATGGCGCGCACCGACGCCCGGCCGGTCTATGCCGATTGCAACGCCGTTTCGCCCGCCACCGTCGCCACCATTGCCGAGACCATCGCCGGCGCCGGCGCGCCGTTCATCGATTGCGGCATCATCGGCGCCGCCCCCGGCAAGGGCACGCCGACCCGCTTTTACGTCGCCGGCCCCGACACCGGAATCATGGAGGCGATCGAGGCGCCGGAAGTCTGGATCAAACCGCTCGGCACCGAGATCGGCCGGGCCTCGGCGATGAAGATGTGCTACGCCTCCCTCACCAAGGGGACCAACGCGCTGCATGTGGCGGTGCTGACGGCGGCGGCCCGCCTCGGCCTCGGCGACGAAATGGCCGAGGAGTTCGAATATTCCCAGAAATCGACGCTGGCCAAGATGAGCGCCGTGGTGCCCTTCCTGCCGGCGGACGCTGCCCGTTGGGTCGGCGAGATGTGGGAGATTTCCGCGACATATCGCGATGCCGGCCTGCCGCCCGGCTTCCACGAGGGCGCGGCGGCGGTCTTCGAACTGCTGGCCCAAACCCCCTTCGCAGCGGAAACCCGCGAGACCCTGGATCGCACGCGAACCCTGGAACAGGCGGTGCGCGTCTATGCCGAGACCCGGGGACCGGACGGCGCGGATTGAAACAATTGAAACAAACCCGGCTGTAAAGCGAGGTCGGAGCGAAACACAAGTCCTTTAGCTTGCCTTGTGACGACGACGGGCCTGTCGCCCATCGCGTCGCAAACGGAGTGGGGACCATGTTTCATCGGCAACCGGCCTATGCCATTCAGGCGGCTGGCGAAAGCGCCGCCACCGGTTTTGGATTTCACGCGAAGGGAAGCCAGCGGATCGTCGCCCAGCGGCGCGGCCGGTTCGATCTCTTTGCCCTGATCCAGCTGACGGTCCGTCTCCTGCTCCGCTGGCACCGGCGGCGCCGGGCCGCCCGGGCGCTCGGCACCATTACCGGTAAACTTCTGAACGACATTGGAATTTCCGCCCAGGAACGGGAAGCCGCGACGGAGTACTTCGCCGAGGCGAGCGGGGACTATCCGTCGGGGCGGTAGGGTCATGGGGGTTTGGACAGGAGCCGGCGTCGACGCCGCCCGGAGGACAGGGCCGGAGTCGACGTCGCCTTGTGCTAGAATTTCCGGCGACTCGTCGCCCCGCGGCGGGGTGAAATCAGCCTCCCGGGGACGGTCGGCCATGAGTGATTCGACAACGGGTGATCCGACAACAGGTGATCCGACAAAGACAGGCGCAGCGGCAAGCCAGTCCGCGACGATGCTGGAATTCGCCGTTTCCCACGCGCCGACGATCTTCTATGTCGCCCGCCTCGACGGCGCGCAAGCCATCACCTTCATCTCCGAGAATGTGGAAAATTTGACCGGCCACCGGGCCGCCGATTTCCTGGCGAGCGAGGGTTACGGCCGGGGTTTCATCCACCCTGACGACCTGCCGGACTACCAGGCGAACTTGGACCGGCTGCCGACCGCGCGCACATTGACGCACGAGTACCGTTTCCGCGGCCGGGACGGCGACTATCGCTGGTACCGGGACGAATTGCGCCTGGCCGAGGCGGACACCTTCGTCGGCTGCATGATCGACGTCACCCGCGAGAAGGAGCACGAGCAGCGCCTGGTCGCCAGCGAGGCCGTCAAATCCGCCATCGTCGCCACGACGGTGAGCGCCATCATCGTCGCCGACGGCGAGGGCCGCATCCTGGAATTCAACGAGGCCGCGGTGGCCATGTTCGGCCACACACGGGCAGCGGCACTCGGCCGCACGGTCGGCGAGCTGATCGTGCCAGACCATCACCGCGAGCGGCACGAGGCCGCGTTCCAGCGCCGTGTCGCCGGCCTGGCGGAACACGAGATCGGTCGCCAGCTGGAACTCGAAGCGCGCCGGGCCGACGGCAGCCTGTTGCCGATCGAGCTGTCGATATCCCGCACCGAGGTCGACGGCCAGGTGATCTTCGTCGCCGTCATCAACGATCTGAGCGAGCGGATCGCCGCCGAGCGTGAGCGCGAGCGCCTCGCCCGCCTGTTCCAGGACGCGGTCGAGAGCCTGAGCGGCGGCTTTTCCATCGTCGATGCCGACGGGATCCTGGTCGCCTGCAACTCGGCGCTGACGCGCAACATGAAGCTCGAGCCCGAGAATTTGATCGGCCGCCCACGCGAGGTCTTGATCGCCGAAGTGCTCAAGCGCATGCGCCGTTTCGACGGTGTCGAGATCGACGAATCACCGGACTGGCCAGCCCGGGTGGCGCGCGGGATCGATGCCGCCGGTGACCGCGGCATCGAGGTCGAGTTCGAAGGCGGCCGCTGGGTCCTGCTGAGCAGCCAGCCGACCTCCGATGGCGGCCAGGTGACCATGGCGACGGAAATCACCCAGCTGAAGAGCGCGGAGCTGGAACTGAGGGAGAGCGAACAGCGCTTCCGCGCCGTGGTCGAGGAGAACCCGCTGCCGCTGTTCCTCGTCGATCTGGAGGCGGCGGAAATCCTCTACGCCTCGCCCGCGGCGGCCCGGATCGTCGGCCTCGACTGGCCGCTGGCCTCCGACGTGCTGGCGACCACGCTCTATGCCACGCCCGAGGAGCGCCGCGACTTCGTCGAGGAGCTGCGCCGCGCCGGCACCGTCGACGACCTGGAGACGCGCTTTCGACGCAGCGACGGCGAAGCGATCTGGGTATCGCTGTCTTCCCGGCTGATCGTCTACCAGGGGCGCGAGGTGGCGGTGACCGGCCTCGTCGACCTCACCGTGCGCAAACGCCGCGAGGCGGAACTGCGCCAGGCGCAGGAGACGCTGGAGGATGCGATCGAGTCCCTCTCCGAGGGCTTCGCGCTCTACGATCCCGAGGATCGCCTGGTGCTCTGCAACAAGCAGTTCCTCGCCTACAACCACATGTCGGCCGACCTGTTCCGCCCGGGCCGATCCTGGCTGGAGATTACCCGCGACTGTCTCGCGCGCGGACAGTACCCGCACGCCGTCGGCCGGGAGGACGACTGGCTGTCCGAGCGCTTGCTGGAACGCGGCAACATCGACATCGAGGAATTCCCGGTCTCCGACGGGCGTTGGTATGAGCGTTCGCTCCGCCGGACCCGCCAGGGTGGCCTCGTGCTGACCTGGCGCGAAATCACCGAGCGCAAGGAGATGCAACAGGCGCTGGAGGAGAGCGAGGCGCGCGTGCGCAAAATCCTCGAAGCGGTGCCGGCGGCGATCACGGTGAGCGACGCGGACGACGGCCGGGTGATCTTCGAGACGCCGGCGACCCGCGCGCTGTTCCGCCGTGGCGACGACGAGATCATCGACGACGGGGCCGAGCTTTATGACGACCCCCGGATCCGGGAGCGCGGCATCCGCCACCTGCGCCGGGGCGGCAGCATCGACAACGTCGAGGTCGAGTTCCGCCGCCGCGACGACAGCCGGTTCCGGGCCGCTGTTTCGGCCCGGCTGATCGACCTCGACGACGAGGAGGTCGTCGTTGCCATCGCGCTCGACCTCTCCGATCGCATCGCGTTGGAAGAGGAGCTCGCCCACCAGCGCGAGGCGCTCTATCAGAACGAGAAGTTGAGCGCGCTCGGCCAGTTGCTGGCGAGCGTGGCGCACGAACTGAACAACCCGCTCTCGGTGCTGGTCGGGCAGGCCTTGCTGCTGAAGGAAACGACGCGCGACGCCGCGATCGGCCGGCGTGCCGACCGGATCGGCGCCGCCGCGGATCGCTGTGCCCGCATCGTCCGTACTTTCCTCGCCATGGCCCGGCGACAGCCGAACGAGCGCGTGCCGAGCGATCCCAACGAAATGCTGGAGACCGCCCTCGAAGTGACCGGCTACGCGCTGCGCGGTACCGACGTCGAGATCGATCTCTCACTCGCCGCTGCCCTGCCCCCGGTTCTCGTCGACCCGGACCAGGTCACGCAGGTCTTCACCAACCTGATCGTGAACGCGGAACAGGCCTTGCGCCGGCGCGAGGACGGGCGACGGCTCGCCATTCGCTCGGCCCACGATGCCACTGCCGGCGAGATCGTCGTCACCGTCGAGGACAACGGTCCGGGCGTGCCGGCCAACATCCGCCGTCGCGTGTTCGAGCCTTTCTTCACCACGAAGGAGGACGGCGAGGGCACGGGCATCGGCCTGGCGCTCTGCCACCGGGTGCTGGAAGCGCATGGCGGGCGGATCGAGCTGGCCGACGGATACGCCGACGGCGCCCGCTTCACGGTGCGTCTGCCGGCCGACCGCGCCCTCGTCCCCTCAACGGCGGAAGAAACCCCATCGGCCGGAGACGGTGGAGAGGCGGCCGCCGCGGACGGCCGTGCGATCCTCGTCGTCGATGACGAGCCGGAAGTGATCGAGGTGCTGCGGGAGATCCTGACAGCGGACGGGTACCGGGTCACCGCCGCCGGCGGGGGGCGCGAGGCGCTGGCCCGGATCGCCGAGACGCGTTTCGATCTGATCCTGAGCGACGTGCGCATGCCGGACATGGACGGCCCGGCGTTGCGCCGCGCGCTCATCACCGACGATCCGGAACTCGAAGGCCGGCTGGCGTTTCTCACCGGCGATACCTTGAGTGCCGAAATCCGCGACTTCCTTGCCGAGGTCGGGCGACCTCACATTGAAAAACCCTTCTTGCCCCAGGACGTTCGCGACCTGGTACGCGACATGCTCGCGGAGGGTGAAAACGAGGCTTGATATGAGTGACAACGTCAGCGGTGCCCATATCGTCGTCGTCGACGACGAGGAGGACATTCGCGATACCTTGAGGGAATATCTCGAACTGCAGGGCTTCCGCGTCACCGCCGCCGACGGCGCGGTTGCGCTGCGCGGTTTGCTGGAGCAGGAGTCCTTCGACGTCGCCCTGCTCGACGTGAACATGCCGGGGGAGGACGGCCTCTCGCTGGCCCGTCATCTTCGGGAATCCTCCGATATCGGCATCCTGATGCTGACGGCGGCGGGCGATACCGTGGACCGCATCGTCGGGCTTGAGATGGGCGCCGACGACTATATGGTGAAGCCCTTCGACCTGCGCGAGGTGCTGGCCCGGGTGAAGGCTATCCTGCGCCGCGCCGGCCGCGCCGCGCCGGCCGGCGAAGCCGAGGCCGACGGGCCGCAACGGGTTCGCTTCGGCGACCGCCTGCTCGATCTCGACGCCCACAAGCTTTACGAACCCGACGGCGAGGAGATCCGCATCACCGCGATGGAGTTCGATCTCCTGAAGGCCTTCGCCGAGCACCCGAACCGGGTGTTGAACCGGGATCAGCTTTTGGAATACGCCCACCACCGGTCCTGGGAGCCGTTCGATCGCTCGATCGACATTCGCATCGCCCGCATCCGCCGCAAGGTCGAACGCGACCCCTCGAAACCGGAGGTCATCAAGACCGTGCGCGGCGCCGGCTATATCTTCGTGCCGCACGAGGGCGGGGCCTAGCCATGCTGCGTGCCCTGCTCACGGCCCTGGCGCTCCTGGGCCTGGCGGTGGCGACGCCGGCCGGCGCGGCCGAGCGGGTCGATCTGGAGCTGGTGCTGCTGGCCGACGCCTCGCGCTCCATCGATGACGAGGAGCTGCGCCTGCAACGCGAGGGCTATGCCGCGGCGATCGCCCACCGGGACGTCCTCGGCGCGATCACCAGCGGCATCCACCGGCGCATCGCCGTCACCTATGTCGAATGGGCGGACGAAACCTCGCAGGACGTCGTCGTGCCCTGGACGATCATCGAGGGGCCGGGAAGTGCCGCGGCCTTCATCGCCCGCCTTCGTGCCGCACCGCGCCGCGCCGTCGGTTCCAACGCGATCGGCAGCGCGATCGCCGCGGGCCATGCGCTCATCGCCGGCAACGACATCGAGGGCACGCGCCGGATCATCGATTTTTCCGGCGACAGCGCCTACACCTTCGGCGGCGTGCCGGTCGACCAGGCCTGCGCCCTGGCGCTCGCCGACGGCATCACCATCAACGCCCTGGCGATCCTCTGCCGCGTGCCCGGCTGCAGCGGCCGGCCGATCGGCTACGACCTGGAGGAGGCCTACCGCCAGTTCATCATCGGCGGCCCCGGCGCCTTCGTCGTCACCGCCGACGGGGAGCGCAGCTTCGCCGAGGCCGTCCTGCGCAAGCTGCTGCTGGAAGTCGCCGCCCGTTGAAACGGGCGAGGGTGAATTGCCCTCGCCGGCGCGATATCATTGCGCCTCGCGCTAGCCGGGGGATGTGCCGATGGACGTTCGTTTGTAACAGGGGCAAAACCCCGGGCGGTCAAGCCATTTCGATGCAGCGTTGTCTGACGAGGATCGGCAGTGGGGGCACGGGTGGGGCGCCGGGGACCTTGAGGCGGTCGCCGAGATAATCCCAGAAGGAGAGGCCAAGTTTCTGGCAGGTCTTGTAGAGGCCGAGGAATGTGTCTCGGGCCTGCTTGCCGTCCTCGGAGCGTGTGCCGCCGGAGAATTTTCGCCTTGTGACCATGGCGCGGATGTCGCGTTCCGCGCCGTTGGTGTTGAGCGGGACCTCCGGGCGGTCGAGGACGACGAGCAGTTCGTCGCGGTTGGCATGCAGGCGAGCCAGGAGCCGGTCGAGGCGGAGGAATCCGGTCTTGGTCGCGAAGAGCGCATCGAAGCGGCATGCCAGGTGGGCCCGCCGTCCTGGCGCCGGCCTTTCGCGATAGGCTTTGAGATCGGCGTAGAGTTGCCAGAGCCGTGCCTGGATGTGTTCCTTCTCGCGCCGCTGGCTCCGGGAGAAGGTCATCAGCTTGTGGATCAAGCGCTCCGCATGGACCCAGCAGAGCGCGTGGCGGCCGACGTTGAACTGGCCAGCATCGTCACTCAGGACGACGCAGGCGCCCGCGGCCGTGCCCCTGAGCAGGCCGTGCGCGGCGATGGCGCCCCACAGCGCCCCCTCGGTGGCGGTCCGCGCGGCCCCGCGCCCGTCCCCGTGCCCGGTGATGGCGAGCCGCCCCAGGTGGGCCAGCCAGGCATCTTCGTTGGTGAAGCGCCGCGGGCAGCCCTCGGCCAGACGGGCGATCACCGATGCGGCCAGGTCGCGCTCGGCCATGTAGGCGAAGGCGGCGGCATTGAGCACATAGTCCGCGTGGCCGGCCCGCAGCCGTTCCAGGAAGTTCAAGCGGCTCTTGGAAAACGTCGTGGCGAACCAAGCGAAGGCGTCGTTGCCGATCCCGCTCGTCACCCCGTTGCGGTTGGCGTGGCGGGCGCCGGTATCGTCGACGCTGATCCAGGGCGCCGTCTCCAGGCCGGCGCGCAGCACCGCCTCGCCCTCGGCGACGAAGCCGTCATGGCCCTCGTTCAACAACCGCACCACCTGGCGCTTGGAGATCTTGATGCCGAGGTCGTCCAAGAGCCGCGCCAAGCGCTCCGCGCTGGTCTGGCCGCCATGATAGAGCGCCAGCACGAAACGCCTGAGCGCCGGGCCGAAGTGGCCGCGCGTCCCCGCCGGCAGCGGCGCCACGATCGTGGCCCCCTCGGGCGTCAGCCAGCGCTCGCGGCGTAACAGGACAGTGTTCGGCCGGCAGAGCAGGTCCTGAACCAGATAGTCTTCATAGCCCTTGAAGCGCGAGCCCGCCGGCACGGCGGCCCGGACGATCCGCCTCTCGTCGATGGGAACCCGGCCCTTCTTGGCCCGCCGTCCCGCCTTCCGCCCCGTCCGGCCCCGGGATACGGCCTGCTTGTCCATGCCGCTCGGCTTGATATCCGGTGGCCCGGAAAGGCCTTTGAGACGGCGGATCTCTTCGCGCAATGTCGCGTTCTCGGCACGCAGGGCCGCCTGCTCCTCAAGCAGCGTCAGAACCAGCGCCTTCAGGGCGGCGACATCAAGATCGTCGAGATCCGGAAGCGATTCGGCCATGACGGGATCGAATCACAGACCTCCCGCCGCGAACATCGATATCTGGTCACTTGACGCGGAAGCCTCACAAGATGTGGCCGTTGAGACTCACCCCTATACCCAGGCCAGATCCCCCCGTCCCCAGGCCCGGCCTTTTGCCCCGGTTACGTTCGTTTCGATGCTGCCGACGAGGATTTCCGGCAGGAGGTCCGCAGCTTCCTGGCCGAGGCCATCCCCGCCGAACTTCGCTACAAGGTCGAGAACGGCATCGACCTCGCCCGCGACGACGTCGTCGGCTGGCACAGGATCCTATACGCCCAGGGCTGGGTCGCGCCCAACTGGCCGGCCGAGCACGGCGGGCCCGGCTGGAGCCTGACGCAGAAGTACATCTTCGACGAGGAGCTGGGCCTCGCCGGCGCGCCGCGCCTGGTGACCTTCGGCCTCAACATGTGCGGCCCCGTCCTCATGGCCTTCGGAACGGCGGAACAGCAGCGCCGCTTCCTGCCGCCGATGCTGGCCGGGGAAGAAGTCTGGTGCCAGGGCTACTCGGAGCCGAACGCCGGCTCGGACCTCGCCTCGCTGCGCACCTCGGCGGTGCGCGACGGCGAGGAATGGGTGATCAACGGCGCCAAGATCTGGACCACCAAGGCGCACTGGGCCGACTGGTGTTTCCTGCTGGTCCGCACCGGCACGGGCGAGCGCAAGCAACAGGGCATCAGCTTCGTCCTGGTCGACCTGAAGACCCCGGGAATCGAGATCCAGCCGATCGTGCTGATGGACGGCCTGCACGAAACCAACCACGTGATCTTCACCGACGTCCGCGTGCCGGTCGAGAACACCGTGGGCGAGATCGACCAGGGCTGGGGGATCGGCAAGTATCTGCTGACGCACGAGCGGATGAGCGGCGGCGCGCTCGGCACCCACAAGACGCTTCTGCGCCAGTTGAAGGCGATCGCCGGCGAGGACGAGATCGTCGGCGCCCGGCCGCTGGCGCAGGACCCGGACTTCGCCCGGCGCATCGCCGAGGCCGAGCTGGCGCTCGAGGTCCTGGAAGCCTTCAACCTGCGCGCCGTCGACCGCTATTCGACGGGCGGCGAGCTTGCGGCGAAGGGCATCGGGGCCGAGGCCAACCAGTTCAAGATCCGCCAGACCGAGCTGCACCAGCTGCTCTGCGAACTGAAGATGCTGGCGGTCGGCTATTACGCCATGCCCTATTTGATCTCGGCGCTCAGCCACGGCTGGAACGAGCCACCGATCGGCGCCGAATACGCCAACGGCTGCACGCCGGCCTACCTGCACTTCCGCAAGGTCTCGATCTACTCCGGCTCCAACGAGATCCAACGCAACATCATGGCGAAGGCGGAGTTGGGGTTGTGAGCGAACGCGAGTGAACCGCGGGGCCATCGGTACGCTCCCGCGCCCCGCCGCTTCACCCCGTTCCCCGATGTCTATAATCTCGCCCGGGCAACTCGTGGGGAGGGGAAGCGATGAGCTACGATTATGTCATCATCGGGGCCGGTTCGGCCGGCTGCGTCATGGCCAATCGGTTGAGCGAGGATCCGAAGACCAAGGTCCTGCTGCTGGAGGCGGGCGGCAAGGACAGTTCGATCTGGATCCACGTGCCGGTCGGCTTCACCCGCCTGCTGAACGATCCGGCGCACAACTGGCTGTTCGAGACCGAGCCCGAGGACAACGTCAAGGGCCGGCGCATCCCGATCCCGCGCGGGCGGGTGCTCGGCGGCTCCAGCTCGATCAACGGCATGCTCTATGTGCGCGGCAACAAGATCGACTACGACACCTGGGCGCAGCTCGGCAATCGCGGCTGGAGCCACGAGGACGTGCTGCCCTACTTCAACAAGGCGGAAAGCTTCGAGCGCGGCGGCAGCGCCATCCGCGGCGGGTCCGGCCCGCTCAACGTCGACGACATGTACGAGCACCACCGCCTGATCGACGACTTCATCGAGGCCGGCGTCGAGATCGGCTACGAGCGCAACCCCGACTACAACGGCGAGAAGCAGGACGGTTTCGGCTATTACCAGGTCACACAGCGCAACGGCCGGCGCGAGAGCACGGCGCGCGCCTACCTCAATCCCGCCCGCAAACGCGGCAACCTGGAGGTCGAGACCAACGCCCGCGCCACCCGCCTGCTGCTGGACGGCCGACGCGTCGTGGGCGTCGAGTTCGACGTCGGCGGCAAGCGGACCCAGGTCCGGGCGGCGAAGTCCGTCGTCCTCTCGGCCGGCGCGGTGCAATCGCCGCAGGTCCTGGAGCTTTCCGGCATCGGCGATCCCAAGCTGCTGGGCGAGCACGGCATCGAGGTCAACCACGCGCTGCCCGGCGTCGGTGAAAACTACCGCGACCACTATGCCGCCCGGCTGAACTGGCGGGTCAAGTCGCAATACACCACCTTGAACGAAGACACCCGCGGCCTGCGCTTCGCCAAGGAGGTGTTGCGTTATGCGGTAACCCGCCGCGGCGTGCTGACGCTCACGGCCGGCGTCGGCCACGGCTTCGTCATGTCCAGGCCCGAACTCGACGTGCCCGACTGCCAGTTCTTCTTCGCCCACGGCAGCTTCGGCAGCGCCGATACCCGGGTCCTCGACAAGGAGCCGGGCATGACCATCGGCGTCTACCAGTGCCGGCCGGAGAGCCAGGGCTCGATCCACATCGGCTCCGCCGATCCGTTCTCGGCACCGAAAATCCGGCCGAATTTCCTGGGCGAGCAGCTCGACTGCGACGCCTTGGTCGGCGGCATGCGCGTCGCCCGCCAGGTCGCGGAGGCGCCGGCCATGGCCAAGTACTGGGAGTTCGAGATGAACCCCGGCAATGACCGGCAAAGCGACGAGGAGCTGCTGGACTATGCCCGCGGCACCGGGTCCACCACCTATCACGTCATGGGCACCTGCAAGATGGGCACCGATGACGATCCCATGGCCGTCGTCGACGGCCGTCTCAGGGTGCGCGGGCTGGACGGGCTGCGCGTGATCGACGCCTCGGTCATGCCGACCATGCCGTCCGGCAACATCAACGCCCCCGTCATCATGATCGCCGAGAAGGCGGCAGAGATGATGATCGAGGACGCGGCCTGAGGGCAAGCCGCCCACCGGACGGGCAGCGGCATTGACAGTCTCCCGATCCCATTTAGTATACCTTTCGGTATACTAAATGGGATCGGGAGACTGTGAACGATGACCGACGAGCTGCTGTCAAAGGTCGAAGCGCGCCTTGCGAACTGTTACGCAGGCCCGGAGTGTGACTGGCGTCGCTTTTACGAACCGCGACGGCAGATGCTGAACTTCGCGACCCGCTATCATCTGGTCTATCCGGCCCTCGCCTATTATCTTGCGCTGGCGCAGGGCGAAGGGGACAGGGCGCGCATCCGCGCGCGCCTCGACACCATGTACCGAGGGTTACTCGACGCGCGATGCTGGAATTACTGGCATGTGGAACTCGAAGAGGAAACCTGGCCCCTCAAAGAGCGCAATTTGACCTACGCCGGCCGGCTGGCGACATTCATCGGTCTCTATGTCGACGCCTTCGGCGAACCGCCCGCCCCACATATCGTCCTGGACGGCCGGCAGACGACCTACGGCGAGCTGTCGCATGCCCTCTGGCGGCAGATGCAGGCTTCGCCCAACTGCGGTGTCAGCTGCTACCATCATCAGTCGATGGTGATGTGCAACGCGCATATGCTGATCAATAACCTGCTGCACGACCGGCTCTATGGCACCGACTATGCCGCCGCCAATGCCGCATGGCTGGACATCGTCGAACAGCATCTGGTTCGCGACGCCGAAGAGGGGCCGATTTTCTTCTACGGCACCCAGCCCGACAGTTTTCTGCCCATGGCGCGAAGCCGGGCCGTCGGCGCCGACTTCTGGGCACTTTTCTTGATGAGTGCGGTTCTACCCGATAGGGTCGCCGAATGGTTCGATCAAGCGCAACGCAACATGGTGCACGTAGCAGAAGGTACCTATGTCGAGGTCGCGGCGTGGGAGCGCGAGGAGGAATTCTCGTCGAATGAACTGGCAACGGCCTGGGCCTTTTGTCTCGCGGGCGAACTCGGCCAGTCGACGCTGTTCGGCCGGTTGGGCCGCTATCTCGAGGCGGGCGCACGCGACGGCTTCGAGGTCGATCCCTTTTTGTCGGGGCTTTATCTGCTGGGGCGGCGGCTGCGGCCTGGCGCATTCCAGCGTCTGATCCGCGGCGAGGAGCGGGACTCGTGGCGCGCGGCATACCCCGTGAAACCAGGGCGAGAATCCTGAGTGCGGCGACAAGGCTGTTCTACGCGCATGGCATCCGCGCCATCGGCGTCGAAGCGATCGCCGTCGAGGCGAGCGTCACCAAGCGCACTCTCTACAAACACTTCGAGAGCAAGAACGTCCTGATCGCCGCGTATCTTGAGTAACAGGGGCAAAACCCCGGGCGGTCAAGCCATTTCGATGCAGCGTTGTCTGACGAGGATCGGCAGTGGGGGCACGGGTGGGGCGCCGGGGACCTTGAGGCGGTCGCCGAGATAATCCCAGAAGGAGAGGCCAAGTTTCTGGCAGGTCTTGTAGAGGCCGAGGAATGTGTCTCGGGCCTGCTTGCCGTCCTCGGAGCGTGTGCCGCCGGAGAATTTTCGCCTTGTGACCATGGCGCGGATGTCGCGTTCCGCGCCGTTGGTGTTGAGCGGGACCTCCGGGCGGTCGAGGACGACGAGCAGTTCGTCGCGGTTGGCATGCAGGCGAGCCAGGAGCCGGTCGAGGCGGAGGAATCCGGTCTTGGTCGCGAAGAGCGCATCGAAGCGGCATGCCAGGTGGGCCCGCCGTCCTGGCGCCGGCCTTTCGCGATAGGCTTTGAGATCGGCGTAGAGTTGCCAGAGCCGTGCCTGGATGTGTTCCTTCTCGCGCCGCTGGCTCCGGGAGAAGGTCATCAGCTTGTGGATCAAGCGCTCCGCATGGACCCAGCAGAGCGCGTGGCGGCCGACGTTGAACTGGCCAGCATCGTCACTCAGGACGACGCAGGCGCCCGCGGCCGTGCCCCTGAGCAGGCCGTGCGCGGCGATGGCGCCCCACAGCGCCCCCTCGGTGGCGGTCCGCGCGGCCCCGCGCCCGTCCCCGTGCCCGGTGATGGCGAGCCGCCCCAGGTGGGCCAGCCAGGCATCTTCGTTGGTGAAGCGCCGCGGGCAGCCCTCGGCCAGACGGGCGATCACCGATGCGGCCAGGTCGCGCTCGGCCATGTAGGCGAAGGCGGCGGCATTGAGCACATAGTCCGCGTGGCCGGCCCGCAGCCGTTCCAGGAAGTTCAAGCGGCTCTTGGAAAACGTCGTGGCGAACCAAGCGAAGGCGTCGTTGCCGATCCCGCTCGTCACCCCGTTGCGGTTGGCGTGGCGGGCGCCGGTATCGTCGACGCTGATCCAGGGCGCCGTCTCCAGGCCGGCGCGCAGCACCGCCTCGCCCTCGGCGACGAAGCCGTCATGGCCCTCGTTCAACAACCGCACCACCTGGCGCTTGGAGATCTTGATGCCGAGGTCGTCCAAGAGCCGCGCCAAGCGCTCCGCGCTGGTCTGGCCGCCATGATAGAGCGCCAGCACGAAACGCCTGAGCGCCGGGCCGAAGTGGCCGCGCGTCCCCGCCGGCAGCGGCGCCACGATCGTGGCCCCCTCGGGCGTCAGCCAGCGCTCGCGGCGTAACAGGACAGTGTTCGGCCGGCAGAGCAGGTCCTGAACCAGATAGTCTTCATAGCCCTTGAAGCGCGAGCCCGCCGGCACGGCGGCCCGGACGATCCGCCTCTCGTCGATGGGAACCCGGCCCTTCTTGGCCCGCCGTCCCGCCTTCCGCCCCGTCCGGCCCCGGGATACGGCCTGCTTGTCCATGCCGCTCGGCTTGATATCCGGTGGCCCGGAAAGGCCTTTGAGACGGCGGATCTCTTCGCGCAATGTCGCGTTCTCGGCACGCAGGGCCGCCTGCTCCTCAAGCAGCGTCAGAACCAGCGCCTTCAGGGCGGCGACATCAAGATCGTCGAGATCCGGAAGCGATTCGGCCATGACGGGATCGAATCACAGACCTCCCGCCGCGAACATCGATATCTGGTCACTTGACAGGGGAATCGCATTTGGAATTGCCTTGACGTGCGTGTTTGATCTTGAGGTATTGGCGCGAATCGATTCTACCCGGTCTTTTCACGGGTGGAGGTTGCGATGGAAGGCTTTCTGGAGTGCTTTGAGGGTCTCGAGGATCCGCGGACTGGCAATGCCGGGCGTCACGATCTGCTGGAGATCTTGACGATCGCCCTGTGCACGGTCCTCTCGGGCGGTCAGACGGCGGTCGACATGGCGATCTTCGCGCGTGAAAAGGAGGCGTTCCTGCGGGAATTTCTCGTACTCGAACATGGCGTGCCGAGCCACGACACCTTCAGCCGGGTGTTCCGGTTGCTGGATCCGGAGGCGTTCGGCGCCTGCTTCCAGCGCTTCATGGCGCGCTTTTCCGAGACCTGCCAAGGGGTCATTGCGATCGACGGCAAGGTGGTGCGGCGATCCTACGACAAGGCGAGCGGCACGTCGGCGCTGCATATGGTCTCGGCCTGGGGCTGTGATCAGCGGCTGGTGTTGGGGCAAGTCGCCACCGACGCCAAGTCCAACGAGATCACCGCCGTGCCGAAGCTGTTGAAACTATTGAGCCTCGAGGGGACGATCGTGACCGTGGACGCCCTCAATTGCCAGCGCGCCATCGCCAGCCAGATTATCGAGCAGGGGGGTGACTACGCCCTGGCGTTGAAGGGCAATCAAGGCACGCTGCATGACGACGTGAGAACCTTCCTCGACGATCCGAAAGCCGAAGCGACCACCACCGACACCACGGTCGATGGCGATCATGGCCGCATCGAGACCCGTGCCGCTCTCGTCTCCAGCCACGTCGAGTGGCTGCAAGAGCGCCATCATTGGCCGGGCCTGAAGGCGGTCGCCAAAGTCACCCGGACCCGCGAGTGCGCGGAGAAGACGTCGAGCGAAACCGCCTACTACCTGCTCAGCCAGCCGCTCGACGCCGAGCGCTTCAATCCCGTTGCCCGGGCGCACTGGGGGGTCGAAAACCGCCTGCACTGGTGCCTCGATGTCCAAATGAACGAAGACCAAGACAGAACCCGCAAGGACAATGGACCGCACAATCTCGCCGTCCTGCGCCACATGGCGCTCAATGTCATGCGAAAGGATCCACGAAAAGACTCGCTGCGCGCCAAGTTCAAAATCGCCGCTTGGAACAACGACTATCTCCTGTCACTCCTCGGCAAATTCTGAAATGCGATTGCCCTGGGTCACTTGACGCGGAAGCCTCACAAGATGTGGCCGTTGAGACTCATACCAATCGACAATGATCAGAACCCGATGGCCCATGATCTTCGTCCGATGGATTTGATTCTGTCCGGCTGTGCGATGAGGTTGTTCCAGGCCTTGCAGCAATGATCGGTGATGTCGTCCTGGTCTTCGAAGACGATGTCGGAGAGCCAGTTGTTTCGGATGTACTGCCAGACGTTCTCGGCAGGATTGAGTTCGGGCGATCTCGGCGGCAGCGGCAGGAGGGTTATGTTGGCCGGGACGTCGAGCCGTTTCGTGGTGTGCCAGCCGGCCCGGTCGAGCAGCATCAAGGCATGGGCTCCGGGTTGAACCTGGACGGAGATTTCCTCCAGATGCTGCTGCATGGCGGCGGTGTTGCAGCGTTGCTGGACGATGGCGGCGCCGGTGCCGCGCTCGGGGCAGATGGCGCCGAAGATATAGGCCGACTTGGTGCGCTGATCGTGCGGGGTGCGTGGCCGTGTGCCGCGCCGGGCCCAGCGCCGGGCATGCTTGTTCTTCTGTCCGACGCGGGTTTCATCCTGCCACCAGATCTCTATCCCGGTGCCGTCGGGGAGTGCTTTGCGAGCCCGCGCGACCAGCTCGGGGAATTTTTTTTGAAGTCCTCGATCACCCCCGGCTCCTGGGCGTGATGGCGCGGCCGCATCGTCATCCTGGCGAAGCCCATCGCCTTCAGCTCCCGGCTCACCGTCCGCTGGTCGAGCGTGATCGCGAAGCTCTCGCCGATCCAGTCGACCAGATCCGCTAGCCGCCAGCGCATGACGCCGTCGCGCGCCGGATCCGGTCCCGCTTCCACCCGGGCCGCCAAGGCGTCCCGTTGCGCCGGGTCCAGTTTCTTCGCCGCGCCCGGCGCCTTGCGGTCGATCAGGCCGGCCGGGCCCTCCGCGTTGAAACGCAGCACCCAGTCACGGATCACCTGAAGGCCGACGTCCCCCGTCCGCGCGGCCTCCGTCCGACTCCCGCCCTCGTAGATCACAGCAAGCGAAAGCAAGCGCCGGATCTGTTTAGCATCCCTCGATCCCTTGGCCAGACGTCGCAACGCCGCCGCATCGAAATCCTCGCGCAAGGCAATACCCCGACCCATGGTGATCCCCCTCTTCCGAATCACCACAATTGAGTCAGAAATCAGCCAGCAAGGGAATCCAACCGCGAGTTGACATCAATGTCGACTGGTATCACCCCTATACCCAGGCCAGATCCCCCCGTCCCCAGGCCCGGCCTTTTGCCCCGGTTACTATCTTGAGAGCCGGAACGAACCGGTACTGGCGGCGTTGATCGGATCCTTGACCGACGACGACGGCGGGATCGAAACCCGGGTGGCGCGGCTGTTCTCGGACATCGGCGAACGGTCCGCTAGTCCCGACTGGCACGGCTGCCCCTTTGCACGCGCCGTATCGGAGTTTCGCACTGCCGATGATCTAGGAATTGCCAGGCTGGCCATCGACCATAAGCGGCAGTTCGAGGACTGGCTCACCGACCATCTCGCCGCCAGCGGCGTCGCTCGACCGGGCCATGTTGCAAGACAGCTCGTCGTCCTGGTCGACGGCTGTATCCTCCATCTCCTGATCCATCGCGATTCCGCCTACGCAAAGGCGGCAGGCGAGGCCGCCGTCCAGCTGCTCCGCCAGGGCTTGGCCGACGATCCGGCGCGCCTCGAGGGCCAATGATCGTCGAGGCCGCCCCGACGCACGATCGAACGTGACGACGCGACGACGATCAAGGGCCGACACACCAACCGAAACCGAGCCACAGGTGGGGTGTTCAAGGGAAGCTTGCCCGTCACGTTGGTATAGGTGGTCGCGCTGTCGACCTAATAGCTCTGCTTCAGCTTCAGGTAGGCGCGCCGGTCGGCGGAGGGGACGACGACCTCCACCGGCTCACCGCCGCGGCTGACCAGCAGCGGGATCTCGGTGCCGGCCGGGCCGAGCGACCAGATCCGGCGCAGCATGTCCGCCATATCGGCCACCGGCCGGCCGGCGACGCCGATGACGACGTCGCCGGGCTGCACGCCGGCGCCGCGCGCCGGGCCCTCGGGCGAGACGCGGGTGACCAGGATGCGGCCCATCGACTCGGCCGTGAACATGCCGAGCCAGGGTGCCGCCGGGCCGCTTTCCCGGCCCTCGGTGATGAGGTCGGCCAGGATCGGCTTCAACAGGTCGATCGGCACGAACATGTTGCCGGCGATCGGCTCGGCGCCGGGCCGCGCGTCCGGCACCAGCAGGGAGCCGATGCCGACCAGCCGGCCCTTGGTGTCGACCAGGGCGGCACCGGCCCAGTCGCGATAGGGCGGCGCGGTGAAGATCGCGCGATCCAGCAGATATTCCCAGTATCCGGCGAAGGTCCGGCGCGAGACGACGAAGACGCCCTGCGCGGCGACGGGTCCGCCGTGGCCGAGCGCCAGCACCGGTTCCGCCTCGCCGAGCGCCGCGGCATCGCCGAGACGCATCGGCGCGGCCTCGAGGTTGCCCTCGGCACGCAGCAGGCCGAAGCCGCTGGCCCCGTGATAGGCCAGCACGCGCGCCGGCACCCGGTTGCCGGCGCCGTCGATCACCTGGACGCCGCTCGCCTCCAGGATCAGATAGCCGATGGTCAGGATCAGGCCGTTGTCGTCGATCACCACGCCGTGCCCGGTCCGCTTACGGCCGAGCGCGCGGGCGGTACGGGCCTCCGCTGGGATTTCGGCCTCGACGGCGACCAGGGCGGAGAACGCCCGGGCGAGATCGATCTTCGCCGCCGCGTCGTCTTCGGTGGCGGTGGCGGGACAGGGCAGGATCAGGAGAAGGGCGAGCGGGAGCCAGCGCCAGGGAAACCGGTTACGCTGATGAAGCGTTGCTCGCATGCCATGACGTTAGACCCGCCAGCCGGTCCCGGCAAGGCACGATTGCGCGAGGATTATTTCGACGTGGCGACGAAGACCCCGTCCCAATCGGGGCCGGGCGGATCCGCCTCGTAGATGTCGATCCGCTCCTCATAAAGGTCGTACAGCAGCTCGAGCTCGGCGTCGTGGGCGCGGCAGCGGGCCAGCAATGCCCGCGCCTCGGCCCAATCCTGCGCCCGGTAGGCCGCCAGCATGGCGTCATGCTCCACCGTCAGGGCCTGGAAATCGGGATCGCGCGTCAATGGCTCGCGTCCCATCAGGCCAAAGACCCGGACCGCCTCGACCTTGCCCTTGACCGCGATCAGGTCCAGCTCCAGCACGGCGTATTCCGGCGCCGACAGGTGGGTGTCCTCGCCGATCACCGTGCCGACGCCATAGGTCTTCGACTGGCCTTCCAGGCGCGAGGCGGTGTTCACCGAATCGCCCAGCACCGAATAGTGCGCGTTTCGGAAAGTCCCGGACACCGATTACGGAAAGTCCTGGCCAGAGATTTCAGTAAGTCGCGGCCAGTGATTCCGGAAAGTCCCGGACAGCATCACGGGGCGATCTGAGTTCAGCTTTCGGGTGCGCCGTCTCGGCGTCTACCTCTTGGCTTTTGCCGGGAGGGGACATGCCCAGACGGAAGCAGACGAGACGAACGACGGTGAGAGATGCACGAACGATCCTGCGGCTGACGCATGACCAAGGCCTCTCGGCGCGAGAGGTGGCGGAACGGCTGAAGGTCTCCAAGACGACAGTGTCGACCTATTTGCTGCGGGCCCGCGAGGTCGGCCTTACCGCCTGGCCGCTGCCGGCGGAATACGAGGACGACGCGGTCCTGCAAGAGACGCTGTTCCGCCGCATGGGCCGGCCCCCGCGCGACAGGTGCGAGCCGCACTGGCCGACGGTCGCGGCCGAGCTGAAGCGCAAGGGGGTGACGCTGACCCTGCTCTGGCAGGAATACCGCGCCTCACATCCCGATGGCTACGGCTACACCTGGTTCTGCGAAGCCTTCACGGCGTTCAAGCGGCGCACCGGCGCCACCTGGCGCAACCGCCACGAGGCCGGTGCGGTCATGCAGACCGATTATGCCGGCCAGACGGTGGACATCGTCGACCCCGAGACCGGCGAGGTGCACGACGCGCAGATCTTCGTCGCCGTGCTGGGCGCTTCCTCGCTCACCTTCGCCACCGCCAGCCTGACCCAGCGCCTGCCCGACTGGGTCGCCGGACAATGCCGGGCGCTCGCCTACTTCGGCGGCGTGCCCAAGAGCATCGTCTGCGATAACCTCAAGGCCGGCGTCGCCAAGCCGCTCTGGTTCGAGCCGACCCTCAACCCGACCTTCGCCGCGCTCGCCGAGCACTACGACACCACCGTCCTGCCGACCCGGGTCCGCAAGCCGCGCGACAAGGCCAAGGTCGAAGTCGCCGTCCAGGTCGTCGAGCGCTGGATCCTGGCAAGACTGCGCAATACGCGCTTCTTCTCCCTCGACCAGCTCAACCGGGCGATCCGCGACCTCCTCGAGGAGCTCAACGAGCGGCCCATGCGCAACCTTGGAAAGAGCCGGCGCCAGATGTTCGAGGCCATCGAGCGCGAGGCCCTGGCACCCCTGCCGACGACGCCCTTCGAATATGCCGAATGGAAGACCGCCAAGGTCCATTCCGACTATCACGTCGACGTCGAGCGCAGCTTCTACTCCGTGCCGCACGGCCTGATCGGCCGCAAGGTCCAAGTCCGGCTCACTCACCGCACGGTCGAGATCTTCCACAACCACAAGCGCGTCGCCAGCCATCTCCGCCGCTCACCGCATGGCGGCCATGCCACGATCCCGGCCCACATGCCCAAGGCGCACCAGCGCTATGCCGAGCGAACGCCACAAAGCCTGATCGACCAGGCCAGCCGCATCGGCCCCAACGCCGCCCTCCTGGTCGAGCGGATGATCCGCGATCGGCCCCATCCCGAGCAAGGCTATCGCAGCGCCATGGGCGTCTTGTCGCTCGCCCGCCGATACGAACCGGAACGCGTCGAGGCCGCCTGCGCACGCGCGCTCACCATCAACACGACCAGCTACTCATCGCTCGCCGCCATCCTCAAGTCCGGCCTCGATCGCACACGCCCCGAGCGCGAACCGCTTCTGCCGCTGCCGCCACACACCAACATCCGCGGCCCCGGCTACTACCGATAACCAGGAGAAGACACCTCATGCTGACACACCCGACCCTCGACCAGATGCAGGCCCTCGGCTTCAAGGGCATGGCAGAGGCTTACCGCGACATGGCCGAGCGAGGCCAATCATCGGAATTGAACCGCGAGGACTGGCTCGCCCTCATGCTCGACCGCGAGGCCGCCACCCGCGCCGACAAGCGCCTCGCCAACCGCCTCAGACAGGCCAGGCTACGCTTCCCCGAGGCCTGCATCGAGGACATCGACTTCGCCGCCGAACGAGGCCTCGACCGCCGCGCCGTCCTCTCTCTCGCCCAGGGCGTCTGGCTCAAGGCACACGAGAACCTCATCGTCACCGGCCAGACCGGAACCGGCAAGACATGGCTCGCCTGTGCCATCGCCCATCAGGCCGCCAGGCTCGATCATTCCGTCCTCTACGTCCGCATGCCCAGGCTCTTCGAGGACCTCGCCATGGCCCGCCTCGACGGCCGGCTGCCCCGCCTGATCGACCGCCTCGCCCGGGTCCAGCTGCTCGTCCTCGACGACTGGGGAACCCATGGCCTGACCGACCGCCAGCGCCTCGATCTCCTGGAAATCTGCGAGGAACGATACCACCGACGCTCAACCCTCATCACCGCGCAGATCCCCGTGACCGCCTGGCACGACCTGATCGGCGAGGCCACCATCGCCGACGCCATCCTCGACCGCGTCATCCACAACGCCCACCGCATCGGCTTGAAAGGCGACAGCATGCGAAAGAAGAAATCGACGACCGACTTGACCCAGCCAACCACAACGGAAAACAATCCCGACTGACGGCAACAAGGCACCCGAAGCCAAACTCCCGGAACCGGCCGGGACTTTATGAAATCGGTGGCCAGGACTTACTGAAACCGCCGTCCGGAACTACCGAAATCCGCAAATAGTCGAAGCGTTGTTCGGAACCCATGTTGCCGACGACGCAATCGCCGGTATTGAGGCCGATGCCGATGGCGAGGTTGAGCGGCTCCTCCCCCTCGACCGCCTCGTCGCGGAGCGCCTGGTTCAACCGGTCGAGTTCCTCGAACATCACCACCGCGCTCTCGCAGGCGTGGCGCGCGTGCTCGGCGTCGTCGATCGGCGCATTCCAGAACGCCATGATGCAGTCGCCCATGTATTTGTCGATGGTGCCGTCGCGGGCCATGATCGCGTCGGTCATCGGCGTCAGGAAACGGTTGATCAGCCGCGTGAGGCCCTGCGGATCACTCTTGAAATGCTCGGAGATCGAGGTAAAGCCGCGCACGTCGCAGAACAGGAAGGTCATCTGCTTGGTTTCGCCGCCCAGCACCAGCTTGCTCGGATCCTCGGCCACCAGCTCGACCATCGCGGGCGAGAGATACTGCGCGAAGGCGCCACGCACCATCCGCTTTTCCGCGTAACAGGGGCAAAACCCCGGGCGGTCAAGCCATTTCGATGCAGCGTTGTCTGACGAGGATCGGCAGTGGGGGCACGGGTGGGGCGCCGGGGACCTTGAGGCGGTCGCCGAGATAATCCCAGAAGGAGAGGCCAAGTTTCTGGCAGGTCTTGTAGAGGCCGAGGAATGTGTCTCGGGCCTGCTTGCCGTCCTCGGAGCGTGTGCCGCCGGAGAATTTTCGCCTTGTGACCATGGCGCGGATGTCGCGTTCCGCGCCGTTGGTGTTGAGCGGGACCTCCGGGCGGTCGAGGACGACGAGCAGTTCGTCGCGGTTGGCATGCAGGCGAGCCAGGAGCCGGTCGAGGCGGAGGAATCCGGTCTTGGTCGCGAAGAGCGCATCGAAGCGGCATGCCAGGTGGGCCCGCCGTCCTGGCGCCGGCCTTTCGCGATAGGCTTTGAGATCGGCGTAGAGTTGCCAGAGCCGTGCCTGGATGTGTTCCTTCTCGCGCCGCTGGCTCCGGGAGAAGGTCATCAGCTTGTGGATCAAGCGCTCCGCATGGACCCAGCAGAGCGCGTGGCGGCCGACGTTGAACTGGCCAGCATCGTCACTCAGGACGACGCAGGCGCCCGCGGCCGTGCCCCTGAGCAGGCCGTGCGCGGCGATGGCGCCCCACAGCGCCCCCTCGGTGGCGGTCCGCGCGGCCCCGCGCCCGTCCCCGTGCCCGGTGATGGCGAGCCGCCCCAGGTGGGCCAGCCAGGCATCTTCGTTGGTGAAGCGCCGCGGGCAGCCCTCGGCCAGACGGGCGATCACCGATGCGGCCAGGTCGCGCTCGGCCATGTAGGCGAAGGCGGCGGCATTGAGCACATAGTCCGCGTGGCCGGCCCGCAGCCGTTCCAGGAAGTTCAAGCGGCTCTTGGAAAACGTCGTGGCGAACCAAGCGAAGGCGTCGTTGCCGATCCCGCTCGTCACCCCGTTGCGGTTGGCGTGGCGGGCGCCGGTATCGTCGACGCTGATCCAGGGCGCCGTCTCCAGGCCGGCGCGCAGCACCGCCTCGCCCTCGGCGACGAAGCCGTCATGGCCCTCGTTCAACAACCGCACCACCTGGCGCTTGGAGATCTTGATGCCGAGGTCGTCCAAGAGCCGCGCCAAGCGCTCCGCGCTGGTCTGGCCGCCATGATAGAGCGCCAGCACGAAACGCCTGAGCGCCGGGCCGAAGTGGCCGCGCGTCCCCGCCGGCAGCGGCGCCACGATCGTGGCCCCCTCGGGCGTCAGCCAGCGCTCGCGGCGTAACAGGACAGTGTTCGGCCGGCAGAGCAGGTCCTGAACCAGATAGTCTTCATAGCCCTTGAAGCGCGAGCCCGCCGGCACGGCGGCCCGGACGATCCGCCTCTCGTCGATGGGAACCCGGCCCTTCTTGGCCCGCCGTCCCGCCTTCCGCCCCGTCCGGCCCCGGGATACGGCCTGCTTGTCCATGCCGCTCGGCTTGATATCCGGTGGCCCGGAAAGGCCTTTGAGACGGCGGATCTCTTCGCGCAATGTCGCGTTCTCGGCACGCAGGGCCGCCTGCTCCTCAAGCAGCGTCAGAACCAGCGCCTTCAGGGCGGCGACATCAAGATCGTCGAGATCCGGAAGCGATTCGGCCATGACGGGATCGAATCACAGACCTCCCGCCGCGAACATCGATATCTGGTCACTTGACGCGGAAGCCTCACAAGATGTGGCCGTTGAGACTCACCCCTATACCCAGGCCAGATCCCCCCGTCCCCAGGCCCGGCCTTTTGCCCCGGTTACAAAGGAAGTCATGCTCTGGCTGCTGCCTGCGGACATCGAGAGGCGTTTCCTGCGCCTGTGGCCGCCATGAAATATAGACGAGAATCGTGACGGCAGATGCCACCAGGACATAGACGGCCTGTACTGCAATATCCATCGGTTCAATCTTCTTCAGGCGACCCGGATGCACCGCGTGCCACGGGCGGCATTACCTTATGGCCAGCAGACAGGTTCGTCGAGACAGTCAAAGGGTCTACGCCGAACGTTCGGCATAATTCCAGCAATAGAGACTCAAACTCATCAAGGCTCCCAGCTAACGTGCGAGTATACTCGGGACGATTCTTTGGCTGTGCTTCTTCGAGTTCATGACGCAGAGAATCTCGCATTGCTGCTGCGATAGGGGCATCATAAATAGCAAGCCCGGATTCACCGCTACCTTTCATCTCCAGAACCCCTATATGTGTAATTAGGCTGCTGTTAGCACTACCCCATTGAGGTGCTCTCACGTTGTTTATCAGATACGAATTGGGACTGTAAGAGAGCTCGTCCAGCTGCCGGCCCAACCAATGCAGATAGTCGTTGCGCACCGTCTCCCGGCGGTTTGACAATTCGTCGGCCGACAACAGGCGCACATATCTGCGGACCCTTATCCCAGATGCCATGGCGCGGTGAATGACTTTGCGGTATGTATCCGAATGCTCCCCCAAAGCGGCTGCGCCATAGATGGCGATGAAGTCCTGGTCCCGGTAGTCCGCTGGATTCTGTTCTAACTGGTTACCACCGCTTGCCGCCCGCTTCGCCGACTCGGCGATTCTGTCTTCATAGTGCTGTCTCGCCTCGTCTACCAGAAGAGACGCTTCACGAGCGAGGTCTGCAAGTGTTGCACAATAAACCACGCGCGGCGTCACCCTGCGAACCAGCTTATCCATTTCCTGGCTGAACTGGTTCTGGCGTCTATCGTTGATTTCTTCGATTTTTGCGACGTTTTCAATTGCACCGCGCCGCATCACCATCAGCGCCAGAATCAGGGAGATGACGGGAACCGTCATTATCAAATACTCTTTCATATTCTCCTCCACTCCTGCGCCTGCAAGCCACCTCTGGCGAGAAAAGGCCGTCAACCGGTCTCAATAATATGCGGGTACGGCATCTAATGATACAAATTTTTTATGCCTTCAGGAATGATTCTACGTCTTCTGGACACAGTATTTGATCTATATCCTCGTTAAAGATGCTATTCTCGAACGAACCGCTTCGACACGGCTCGGACTGGGGCGTCGGTGCGCTGGATCAGCCACACGAAAGTGGACGAGGAGCCCCATTGCCTCGCGCTGCCCGCAGGACCCGCACCGGCTACGATGCTTAAGGAAGGCCAGGGAACGACGCTCACTGTCCGTGCAGATTGCCGATGGAAATGCGCCCAGGGGCGGGGGCTCAGTCTCAGGACACCTCCCGCACCGTGAGGCGCGCGAAAATGAAGGCGCCGGCCGCGCAGACGGCGATCACCGCCGCCATGGGCAGCGCGCTTTCCGCCAGGAAGAAACCGACGGCGGCGCCCGCCAGCGCGCCGAGGGCGAACTGCACCGTGCCGAAGACGGCGGAGGCGGTGCCGGCGATCTCGGGGTGGGCGTCGAGGGTCAACACCACCGCGTTGGCGCCGACGAGGTTGACCCCACTCAGATAGAAGAACAGCGGCACGGCGATGCCGACGAGGCCGGCGAACCCGGTCGCCGAGGTCGCCAGCAACGCCAGTGCCGCGGCCAGGATCAGCCAGGTGCCGGCGCGCAGCATGGGCCGGGGGCCGTGGCGTTCGACCAGACGGCCGTTGAGGCACGAGCCGCCCATCAAGCCGAGAATGTTGATCGCGAAGAGATAGCCGTAGAATTCCGCCGGCACGCCGAACAGCTCAATATAGACGAAGGGCGTGCCGGAGAGGTAGGCGAACATGCCCGCATAGACGAGGGTGCCGGCGAGGACCGGCATCAGGCTCCGGCGATCACCGAGGATACGGGCGTAGTTGGCGAGAACGCCGACAAGCGAGAACGGCCGGCGCCGGTCGGGCGGCAAGGTTTCCGGCAGCATGAAGGCGACGGCGAGCAGGCAGGTCACGGCAAACAGCGCGAGTACCCAGAAGATCGCCCGCCAGCCGAAGCCCACCAGCAGATAGCCGCCCAGAATCGGCGCCGCGAGCGGGCCGATCGCCATCACCAGCATGATCAGCGACTGCGCCCGTGCCGCCGCCCGGTCACTCGCCAGGTCGCGGACGATGGCCCGGGCGATCACCACGCCGGCCCCGCCGCCGAGCGCATGGACGAAACGCGCCGCGGTCAGCGTCTCGACATCGCCCGCCAGCGCGGCGATCCCGCTCGCCACGATATAGAGCGCGATACCCGAGAGCAGCACGGCCCGGCGCCCGTATCGGTCGGAGAGCGGGCCATAGATCACCTGGCCGCAGGCGAAGCCGATGAAGAAGGCGCTGAGCGTCAATTGCACATCGGCGACGCTGGCGCCGAACTCCCGGCCGATCGCCGGCATCGCCGGCAGGTACATGTCGATCGAAATCGCGCCGAAGCCCGCCAGCATGCCGAGGATGGCGATGCGGCGGCGGTCGAGGGTGGCGACGCTCACCGACCGGGCCGGGTCAGGTGCCGACCTTGAAGGGGGCTGTCAGGGCGCGCAGCGTGGCGATGACGCTCAACGGGGTGAGCTTGCCGGTCGCCGGATTCTCCTCCGTCGGGATCCCGGCGATCGTCATCTCGAAGCGGGTCGTGTCCGCCTCCACCTGGATCAGGTGGGTGTTGCGGGTCACCGTGGGGTCGGCCCAGATTTCGATTCGCGTCCGCTCCGGCCCGATGCCGGCGAGCGACAGGGCGGCGCCGACGTTGATGTTGGCCGGAAAGCCGGCCGCCGCCTCGCGCGCGTTGCCCTCGAACACCCGGGTCGGCTCCCCCACCGCATCCATGTCGAAGCCGTTCGCCTCGATGTGCGGTGCCCCCTTCAGGCCGCGCGGCGGCTTGCGGGTGACCATGGTGACGCTTTCGATATGGCCCTCCGCCGCGGCGCGCACGGCATCCAGGCCGATGAGCGCGCCCGTCGGCACGATGATGCGGGCGCCGGTTTCGCCGGCCCGCGCGATCAGGTCCTCGTACTTCAACAGCGCGCCGACGGAGAGCGGCAGGAAGATCCGCCCGCGCTCCACCGCCGGGCGCGCGATGTCGATGAAGCTGGCGGCGGGAATCGATTCCACCACTACGTCCGAACGTTCGACCAGCTCGTCGAGGCCGACGACCGGCGGCGGCGCCTTCAGCTCCGCCAGTTTTTCCGACGCGCGCGCCCGGTCGCGGGCCGACACCGCGGCGAGCGCGAGGCCGGTGATGCCACTGTCCAGGGCCCGGCAGACCGGCAGGCCGATGGCGCCGAGGCCGGCGATCCCCACCTTCAGCATCGTCGCTAGCCCCTCGGCTCGACGTCGAGGCGGTGGATGATGCCCTCGAGTTCCGGGCTCACCGCGGGATAGCGTTGCAAGATCAGCGGATCGTGGCCGGGGATGATGTGTTGCGGCGACTGCGCCAGCCGCTTCAGCTTGTGATAGCCGGCCAGCATGTCGGCGACGGAATAGACGATGGGGAAGGGCGAGGGCGATTCCATGTTCTCATAGAAATGCGCCGAATCCACCGCCAGCACGACCCAGCCGCGCTTGGTGAAGACCCGCACGCACTGGATGCCCATGGTATGGCCGCCGATCAGATGCACGGAGATGCCGGGCGCGATCTCCTCGTCGCCCTCGCGGAAGGCGACCCGGCCCTCGAACAGCGCGTCGATCATCGACTTCACATGATCCGCCGAATAGGGATGGCGCAGCACGCTCTCGCACATGTGCGGGCTGACGGAATAGCGCATCTCCAGGTCCTGAAGGTGGAAGCGCGCCTCCGGGAAATGATCGATGGTGCCGGCGTGATCGAAGTGCAGATGACTGATGATGACATCCTCTACCTTGGCCGCGTCGACGTTGGCCATGGCCAGGCCCTCGCGCGGCAGCCGGGTGATGGTACGCCCGCGCTTTTCCCCCTCCGCATGGTCGAAGCCGGTGTCGACGACGAGGGTCCGGTTCTCGTTGCGGATGATCCAGACGAAGAAGTCGATCGGCATCTTGGTGTCGTGCGCGTCGGTCATGATGAAGTTCTGATGACGGAACCGCTCGCCGATGTGGGCGTAGCGGACGATCAGGATTTCGTAGGCTTCGGGGTCGGCCATGGCGTCGTTCATCTCCCTCGAATGGCGTAGACGAAAAGCTTACTGCGCGGTCATGCCGCCGTCGATCACCAGCTCGGAGCCGGTGACGAAACGCGAAGCGTCGGAGGCGAGATAGAGCACGCCCTCGGCGATGTCGTTCGGTTGGCCGAGCGGGCCTTGCACGTTCTCGATTAGGCGGGCCATGCGGTCGCCGTCGGGACTTTGCAGTCGGCTTTGGACCATCGGTGTGTCGATGAAGCCCGGATGAATCGAATTCACCCGCACCGGCACGCCGAAGCGGGCGCATTCCACCGCCGCCGCCTTGGTCAACAGCCGCACCCCACCCTTCGAGGCCGCATAGGCGGCCGATTTCGGCAGGCCGACCAGGCCCAGGATAGAGGAGATATTGACGATGCTGCCGCCCTCCCCCTCCGCCATCAGCGCCATGGCGTACTTCACGCCGAGGAAGCTGCCGTCCAGGTTGATCGATTGGATGCGCCGCCAGTCGTCCAGGCTGGTCTCGGCGATGGAGCCACCGGTGCCGGCGACGCCGGCCGCGTTCAGGAGGATCTGCAAGCCGCCGAAGCGATCCCGGACCTCCGCCATGACCCGGTCCCAGTCCGCTTCCGAGGCGACGTCGTGGGGAAGCGCGAAGGCCTCGCCACCGGCCGCCGTGATTTCGCCCGCGACGTCCTCGGCCCGCGCCGCCTGTACGTCGGTGAGGCAGACCCGCGCGCCTTCCCGGGCCAGCAGCCGCGCCGATTCGGCACCCAATCCCGAAGCACCGCCCGTCACCAGCGCCGCCTTGCCTTCAACCCGTCCCGTCATCGCTTCGCCCCCCTCTCAACACCTCGTGGGCGCCAGCATGCGCCGCTCGCCGAACGCCGGCAAATCGCCGATGGCGGCGTAGCGCCGAGGGCGGCATAATCGCGCCCGCGTTTCCAGTCGCCGGGAGGAGAACAGGGCATGGCAAGCGAAGAACACGGTCGGGTCGGCTTCATCGGCCTCGGCAACATGGGCCGGCCGATCGCGGTCAACGTCGCCAAGCAGCACGACCTGGTCGTGCACGATGCCGCCGGCACCGCCGCCAGGGCGCCCGACGGCAGCACGGTCGCCAATACGAACGGCGAACTCGCCGGCATCGCCGACACGGTGATGCTGAGCCTGCCCGACGGCAAAATCGTCGCCCAAGTGGCGGAGGAGATCATCGAGACGAACAATCGCCGCGTCTCCTGCCTGATCGACACCTCGACCATCGGGCCGGAAGCGGCGCGGGAGATCCAAAAACGCTGCGCCGACGCCAAGATCGAGTATGTCGACGCGCCGGTCTCCGGCGGTACCGCGGGCGCCGCGGCCGGCACCATCGCCGTCATGTTCTCCGGCGCCGAGGACAGCTTCACCCGGGTCAAACCGGTCCTCGATTCGATGTCGAGCGCGGTCTTCCATGTCGGCACCGAACCCGGCATGGGCCAGGCGATGAAGCTGTTGAACAACTTCGTCTCCGCCACCTCGATGGCGGCGACCAGCGAAGCGGTGGCCTACGGGGAAGGCATCGGCCTCGACATGAAGGTGATGATCGACGTCCTGAACGCCTCCAGTGGGCGGACCACCGCGTCGGAGGACAAGTTCCCGAACCGGATCTGGAACGGCAAGTTCGATGCCGGTTTCACCAACGTGCTGATGGAGAAGGACGTCGGCCTGTTCCTGCAAAGCGCCAGCGCCGCCGGCGACAACGTCGAAATCGCCGGCGCCGTCGCCGCGCTGTGGCGCCGCTTCCTCGACGCGGCACCGGGCGACGACCTGACGAAGGTCTATCCCTTCGTGAAAGCGCGGAACTGAGTTACGCCGCCAGGTCTTCCCCCGCCAGGGCCCGGCGGACGAGGCTGGCGGTCTCCGCGACGCCGTAGAGGGCGATGAAGCTTCCCATGCGCGGTCCCTGGCTCTGGCCCAGCAGCACCTCGTAGAGGGCGCGGAACCAGTCGCGCAGGTTGTCGAAGGGGTGGCGCTTGCCGATTTCGTAGACCTCGTGCTGGATGTCCTCGGCCGTGGGGGCGTCGGCCGCGTCCAGCCAGGCCAGCAGGTCTTCCATCGCCGCCCGCTCGTGCGCCTCCGGCGCGCGGTAGCGCTTCTCGGGCTTGACGAAATCCTGGTAGTAGGCGACCGCATGCCCGGCGAGCTGGTCGAGCTGCGGCTCGCCCGCCGGGCTGGCGTCCGGCAGGTAGCGCTGGATGAAGCCCCAAAGGACGGCCTTGTCCTCGGCATTGGCGGCGGCGGCGAGGTTCATCAACAGCGCGAAGCTGATCGGCGAGGGGCGCGCGTTGGCCCGACCCCCGTGGATATGCCAGGCCGGGTTCTCCAGCGCCTGGACATCGTCCAGCTCCGCCAGCTTCTCCAGGTGGCTCATATATTCGTCGACGGCGCGCGGGATGACGTCGAAATACAGCCGCTTGGCCCGCCGGGGCGACTGGAACATATAGAGCGACAGGCTCTCCGGCTGGGCATAGCGCAACCATTCGTCGATGGTCAGGCCGTTGCCGCGCGACTTCGAAATCTTCTCGCCGTTCTCGTCCAGGAACAGCTCGTAGTTGAAACCCTCCGGCGGTCGGCTGCCGAGAATGGAACAGATCCGCGCGGACTGGCGGACCGACTCGATCAGGTCCTTGCCGCTCATCTCGTAGTCGACGGCGAGCGCATGCCAGCGCATCGCCCAGTCGGGCTTCCATTGCAGCTTGCAGGCCCCACCGGTGACCGGAACCTCGACCAGGCGGCCGGTCTCCTCGTCGCGGTAGCCGACCGTACCGGCATCCACGTCGCGCTCCTCGATCCTGACCTGCAAGACCCGGCCGGTACGCGGACAGACGGGAAAGAAGGGACTGTAGGTACGGCGCCGTTCTTCCCTCAGCGTCGGCAGCATGACGCCCATGACCTCGTCGTAGCACTCCAGCATGCGCCGGAGCGCCGCGTCGAAACGGCCCGAGGCATAGGTTTCGGTGGAGCTGACAAATTCGTAGTCGAAGCCGAAGCCGTCGAGAAAACGGCGCAACTGCTCGTTGTTGTGGTGGCCGAAGCTTTCATGTGTGCCGAAGGGATCCGGCACCCGGGTCAGCGGCCGGCCGAGGTGCTCTTGCAGCATGTCCCGGTTCGGCACGTTTTCCGGCACGCTGCGGAATCCGTCCATATCGTCGGAGAAGGCGATCAACCGCGTCGGCAGGTCGGAAATCTGGTGGAAGGCATGGCGCACCATCGAGGTCCGCGCCACCTCGCCGAAGGTGCCGATATGCGGCAGGCCGGACGGGCCGTAGCCGGTCTCGAAGATCACCTCGCCGCCGGCGGGCGGGCGGGCGTCCAGCCGCTCGGCCAGCCGGCGCGCCTCCTGGAACGGCCACGCCTTGCTTTCCAGGGCGGCGTTTCGTGCCTCGTCCCCGTTCACGTTTCTCTACTCCCGGTATCGAATTCGCCGGCAAAATAGCGCAACCGGCGGCGCCGTCAACGCCGGTTCAACCGACGCCCTCGACGATTCTGAGATCGCGCACCGCCCCGTCGCCGAGCGCCGCCACGGCGGCCTGGTATTCCGGGCTTTGGTAGGCCTCCAGGGCGGCCTCGTAGCTCTCGAACTCGACGACCACGGTACGCTCCGCGAGGCCGTCCTCGAAGGCGGTGACCCGGCCGTCGCGGGCTAGAATATTGGCGCCGCGTGGCACCATCGCCTTGGGCGCCAGTTCGGCATAGGTCTTCAGCTTCTCAAGATCGCTGACCTCGCGGTAGCAAACCACCAGATAACCCTTGGGCATGTCTCTCTCCTCGTTGCTCGCCGCGTCGTCCCGATACGCCAGCGCGATGCCGCCGTCTACGCCCCGCCGCCGCCGACGGGGATGTAGTCGTAAGTGCCGATGCCCTGGACGATGAGGAAGCGGCAGCGCGTGCCGTCCTTGCCGGTCACCCGGTGCGCCGTCTTCGCCGGCACCGCACAGCTTTCGCCGACGGCCATCAGATGATGCGCGCGCGGCGCCCGGGTCTCGACCGACAACGTCCCTTCCAAACAGAAGAAGGTGTCGACGATTTCCGAATGGTAGTGCCAGGGCACTTCCTGCCCCGGCGCCAGGGTGAAGGTCTTCACCGTCAGTTCCTCGGTTCCGGCGACGAGCGTGCGCTCCTCCACCGTGTAGTCGTGTCCATATCCGGTTGCCATGTCGTCTTCCCTTCGACAGATCAGACCGGGCAGCCTATACTGAATCACCGGATTTGTTCAGCCGGCACGGGGTCGCCATGTTCGCTAGCAGCCTGTCGGACTCGGGCATGCAAGGATTGGTAAAATTGGCTTGGCGGGCGTCGATGTCATGGATTTACCCCCATGAAGTTGCGAACGCGGGTTGGCCCGCCCGTTCAGGCGTGGCTGAGGACGAACATCCGCTTGATGTTCCAGGAGAGCGTGGCCAAGGTCCATTCCCCCTTCGCCTTGTCGAGGCCGCGCAGGCTGAACTGACGCAAGCCCATCACCGATTTGATGATGCCGAACACCGGCTCCGGCGTCTGCTTGCGAAGCGCGTAGAGCGCCCGGCCCTCGGGTGTGGCCAGGCGATGGCACATCGCCTCGAGCGGCGTCGGATCCTCGGGCGCTGGCGGCGCCTCGGCGAAGCGGTCCCGCCAGGAAAGATGGTGGTGCTCCCGGCCGAGCGCGATCAGCGGCGCGATCTCCGCTTCCCCGCAGGCCTCGACGTTGGCCTGGCTGAAGTAGCCGCTGTCCGCCAACAGGGTCTCGACCTCGCCAAGCCCGTCCGGCAGGCCGGCGAGTGCTTCGAGCGTCGGTTCGATCTGCTGCTTGTCGTTCGCCGCCTGCACCACGTCGGCGCTGACCACCAGCAGGCTGCCGGCGGCCACCGCAGCCTGGGCGTTGTAGCACTGCTCGAAGCCGCCGCCGGCCACCGGCATGATGCGCGAGTCCGGGTCCGTCAGGTTGACCTGGTCCTTCGCCCGTGGCCCCGGCTCCGGCGGCTTCGGTGGCCGCCCGCCCGGCTTGCGGCCGGTCCGCGTTTCCTTCGCCTCGCGGGCTGCCAGCTTCTCTTCGTACTCCGCCTGCTCCCGCGCATGACGCTCGGCCGCCCGCGCCTCGATCTCCGCCTTCGCCGCGGCGATCGCCGCCAGCCGGTCCTCGCGCCGTGCCAGCTCCTCCGGCACGCTCATGCCGTCGGGAACCTCGGACCGGTCCGCCGCTTCCGCCAACGCCATCAACTCCGCCACCTCGGCCCGCAGCCGGGCTTCGATCTCGCCCGCACGCTGCCACGACAGGGCGCTGTGCCGGCTCGCGTCGGCATGGATCTTCGTCCCGTCCAGCGCCACCGTGCCCAGTTGCAGCATGCCGGCCTGCCGCGCCAGCAGCAGAACCTGCACGAACAGCCCCTCGATCAGCGGCAGGAAGCGACGGCGGAACGTGGCGATCGTGTCGTGGTCGGGGTGGTCGTTTGCCGCGATGAAGCGGAAGGCCACCGAATCATAGCTCGCCCGCTCCAGCTTCCGGCTGGAATGCACCCCCGTCGCGTAGCCGTAGATCAGCAGGCCCAGCAGGACGCTCGGGTGATGCGCCGCCGAGCCCGAACCACGATAGGCCTTCACGAACGCAGAGAGATCCAGCTGCTCCAGCACATCGACCACGAAGCGCGCCAGATGACGATCAGGCAGCCATTCGTCCACCGAAGGCGGCAGAAGATAGCTGGTCTCCCGGTCAACCTGTCGAAAGTTGCTCATCACAAAATCACCGCGCAGGAGAGAATCAGACCGTGACAGTGAATCTCATCTCGAAACTCGGCTCAAGTCCGACAGGCTGCTAGACGTCTGCTTCGACGCACAGCCGGGTGCTGCCTGGCGCTCGCCCTCGCCGTCATGGGGCTGGGTGGCCCTGCGATGGCCGAGGAAGTGAACGGCGTTGCCGTCGTCGTTGACGGCGATACGCTGGTGGTCGACGGGATGCGCTTCGACCTGTTCGCCCTGGACGCGCCGGAGCCGGAGCAGGTCTGCGAGGCGGACGGCAAGCTCTGGGCCTGCGGCGAAGACGCGGCCCGGGTGCTCAATCGGATCATCGCCGGCCGCCTGGTCAGCTGCAAGGCGATCGGCACCAACGCGGAAGGCGTGGCGCGCGGCATCTGCCGCATCGGCTTCGAGGGCCTCAACCGGGAAATGGCCGCCGCGGGCATGGCGCTCAGCCCGCCGGACGGGGCGGCGATCTATACGGCGGAAGAGGCCGCCGCCAGGGCCTATCCACGCGGCCTCTGGGCCAGCCGCTTCGTGCCGCCGTGGGAATGGCGCGAGGGCCGGCGCCTGGTACCGCCGCCGGGCGGCGGCTGAGGAGCGATGGCTTGACAATGCTCATGGGCTCGATTGCTATGGCCGGGTATCGCAAGTTTGGCGAATGGTCCGACGTCGCGATGCGCGCATCGCTAAACGCAATCATTGGCGGACGGGAGCGCCGACCATGATGAGGGTTTTCAGCCAAGTCGTTCTGGTCCTGCTGGCGCTGGCCCTCGCGTCCTGCGGCGAAAGCCTTGAGGAACAGGTCGGCGCCCGGCACAAGCAGGTCGCGGACACGCTCGCCAAGCTGGGCCAGGACATCGATTCGGGGCAGATCCGCAACGCCAACCTGGTCAAGCAATACGCCAAGTTCGTCGCCGGCAAGCAGCCCGACGTCGCCGAAATGGCGACGGAGCTCGGCAAGGAAGGCACGCTGGACGCGCTGGCCTACAAATCGCTCGGCGACCGGCTGGCCAAGGTCAATCTGAAGCCGGACGACGAGAAGGCCGCCAACGAGAGCATGGAGCAGTTGCGCCGGCTCTCGGCCGCCACGGACGGCGATGTCTACAACGATTCGCTGATCGACGTGGTGAACGTGCTGGCCGATCTCTCCCAGGGATTTCTCGCTCGCCTGCATGTGCCGGAGACGGAAAAAACCAGCGAGCAGGGCGCGGCCGATCGTCTGGTCGGCAATCCGGCCTATGGCCAATGGCGCCAGGGGCCGAGCGGCCTCACCTGGTTCTTCCTCGGGCGCTATTCGTCCTTCGGCGGGCCGTTTTACGGCGGCGGCTACCACTACGACAACTGGTACCGGGGCCGGAGCTGGAGCTATTACAACGATGTCGGCCGCAACTATTACGGCAGCCGGGCCGACAACAGCCGCTGGAACGATGCCGGCCGGCGGATCACCAACACCAAACCGAAGAAGTCCTACGGCTCGTTGAGGAGCGGCAAGCGTCTCTCCACCTACGGCACGGCCCAGGGCATGCGGCAACCGAGTGGTGTCAAGCGCACGTCGTCCAGGAGTGGGCGGTCTCCCTATGCGGCAAGCACGCGCGGCTCCAGCCGCGGTGGCGGGCGCGGCGGCAAATAGGGCTACGCAGGGAAAGGCGGACAGGATGGGATTCGAATTCATCGACGCGCGGAGCGCCGGCATGCTGGCGATGGATTTCGCCATCATCTTCGTCGTGCTGCTGTCCATCCGGGCACTCTTCGGCTTCATTTCCGGCGTCAACGCGACGAGCGAGCTGGCGAGCAAGGACAATTTCGCCTTCGGCATCGCGCTGACGGGGGCCACGGCCGGCGTCGCCATCATGCTGTCCGGCGTGGCGACAGGCGGCCTGGCGCGGAGTTTCGGCGAAGAGGCGGCGCTGATGGCCGTCTTCGCGTTGGTCGGCCTGGTGCTGATGTGGCTCACCCGGTTGATCTTCGACCGGGTGACGCTGCCCGGCGTCTCGGTGAAGGAAGAGATCGACCGCGCCAACACGGCGATCGCCATCGTCGATGCCGGCAACATCGTCGCCACGGCGATCATGATCCGTGCCGTCATCATTTCCGCCGACAACGACATCACCGCCGGCCTGATCGCCGTCTTCATCGGCTATGTCGCCTCGCAGATCATCCTCACGCTGACCGCCTTCTACCGGGTCCGCCTGTTCGCCAGCCGTAACGCCGGCGGCCAGTTCCAGGAGGCGGTCCGCGACGGCAACATGGCGCTCGCGCTGCGCTTCGCCGGCTTCCAGATCGCCGTCGCCTTCGCCGTCACCGCGGCCTCGGACCTCGACCTCCTCGACCAGTTCGCCAATCCGGTCTTGAAGGGGCTCGCCTGGGGTGTCGCCTCGCTGGTTCTGGCGGTGGCCCTGGTCATCCTCAGCGCCATCGCCGAGCGTTTCGTGCTGGCCGGCGTCGACGTCTCGGAGGAGGTCGACCAGCAGCGCAACATCGGCGTCGGCCTGGTCGAGGTGGCGGTCTACGTCTCCATCGGCCTGCTGCTGAACGGTCTGCTCGGGTGAGGGAGGCCGGGCGGTGTCCGGCCGGGTCGAAGAGGAGTCCCGCCCCCGCCGGCTGATCGCGCGGCTCGGCCCGACCTTCGGCCACGACGCGGCGCTGATCCTGATCACCGGCGTTCTGGCCGGGTGCGGTCTGGTCTACCAATATCTGCTGGCCCATGCCGCCGGCCGCATCCTGGGCGCGGTCGAGGCGGTCATCTTCACCATGATCGGTCTGATGATCGTTTCCATGGGTGTGGGCTCATTCCTCGCCCGCTATTTCCGCGATCCCTTTACCGGCTTCGCCTGGCTGGAGGCGCTGCTGGCCCTGCTCGGCGGCCTCTCCGTGCTGGTCATGGGGGGGATCATCGCCCTCGTCGCCGTGCTGCCCCGGATGCTGGGCGAGACCTACGATCTGCCGCCGGACCTGATCCCGCGTGGCGGCCTGGTCGAAAACCTGGAGACGGTCGCCCGGATTGCACCCTACGTGCTGGGCGCCATCCTCGGCATTCTGGTCGGTATGGAGATTCCGCTGCTGGCCCGGATCCGGCAAAGCCTGCATGCCCGCCACCTGACCCACAACATCGGCACGATCTACGGCGCCGACTATGTGGGCGCGGGCGTCGGCGCCGCGCTCTGGGTCCTGTTCATGCTGGCGATGGAGCCGGCCCGCGCAGCGGTGCTGACGGCGGCGGCAAACCTGGCGATCGGTCTGCTGTTCCTGCTGCTCTATGGGCGTCGCGTGCGCCTGATATCGGCCGTGTTGGCGCTGCACGCGCTGGTCTCCGTCGCCTTGATCGTGGTGGCGCTGCAGGGCGTCGGCTGGTCCCGCGCGCTGGAGGATCTGCTCTACGAAGACCAAGTGGTGCATTCGATCGATACCGGCCACCAGCGGCTGACGGTGACCGAGCGCCTGGTCCACCCGGCCCGCCCGCCGGTGCATACTTTCTTCATCAATGGCCGCCTACAGTTCGAAAGCACCGACGAGCACATCTATCACGCCATGCTGACCTATCCGCCCCTGCTCTCCGCCGCCCGGCGGGAGCGTGTCCTGATCATCGGCGGCGGTGACGGGTTGGCCCTGCGCGACGTGCTGCGCTGGGAACCACGCGAGGTGATGCTGCTCGACCTTGACCCCCGACTGGTCGAGTTCTTCTCGGTACCGATGGAAACGTCGGGCCGCGTAGTCAACCAGCCGTTCCTGGACCTGAACCGCCGTGCCTTCGCCGATCCCCGGGTCGAGACCCGGTTCGGCGACGCCTTCCTGACGGTCGACCGGCTGCTGCGCGAACAGCGACGCTTCGACGTCGTCCTGGTCGATCTGCCCGATCCCTCGAATGCAGACCTCAACCGGCTCTATACCGTGAAGTTCTACAGCAAGCTGCGCGGCCTGCTGGCGGGCGACGGCGCCATGGCGGTGCAGTCGACCTCGCCCTACCATGCCCGCAAGGCCTTCCTGTCGATTTTCAAGACCATCGCGCAGGCGGGCTTCGCCCATGTCGAGGCCTACCGGCAGAACGTACCGAGTTTCGGCGAGTGGGGCTGGACCCTCGCCGTCGCCAACGGCCGACCGGCGAGCCGGCGCATCGCCGAGGCGTTAGCGTTGCCCGTCGACGACGGCTGGTCCACCAAGGCGATCCTGCAAGGCGCCTTCGCCTTTCCGAAGAATTTCTTCGCCGGCCTGGAAGACATCGAAATCTCGCGCCTCGGCAATGCCGCTGCCTACCGCTACCATCAACAGGCCTGGGAGCGCGAACAGGGCATGGTGGCGGATCGAGAAACTTCAGGGACACGCCCTTGACATGGGCCGAACGTCCCCCATATCTGTGACATGTCACACGTGACCAGTCACATAGAAGAGCCAACCCAACGAGGCGAGAATCGACGTTTCGAGGATCGCCGGGAAGGACGAGACGATGACCGAACGTCGGGCACGCAAAGCCGCCAGCAGCATGGCGGAACGCAAGCGCAACCAGCGCACCCGGCTTCGGGAATCCGGTCTGGTGCCGGTCGAGGTGTGGATACCGAGACGGCACAGGCCAGTGCTGCGGCGGCTCGAGGCCTTGCTTCGACAAGACATCGTGCCGGAATTGCCGCGTCCCTATCACGTGACGGCTAGCGGGGAGAGAGTCATGGACCTCAACATGCTTCGAGAATCATTGAACGGCCTAACAACCGAAAACGGCTTCCACTTGAGCGCGAGCGAGAGTGACGGCGACGTCGTGGAGATCGTCGTCGAGGATCGCGAGGAGTTTCCGATCGTCGTGTCGACGGACGAGGAACAGGTGCTTTGCCTGACCTATCTGTTCGACGACAGTCAGGTAAAGGCGGATGCGCGAACCGAGATGCTGTCGACCATGCTGGAGATGAACGTGCCTCTGCCGCTCTCCTCCTTCGGCAAGGTCGGAGCGCGCTATGTGATCTTCGGCGCGCTCGCCGCGAACTGCACCGTGCAGGACGTGGTCACCGAAATCGAGGTGTTGAGCGACAACACCCTGGAGGCGATCGAGGCCGTCGGCGGCCACCTCGCCTGAACCGAACAACTTTGAAACGCACGAAGAAACGGAAAAGGAGACAGTCATGAGCATTCTTGCCAAACTCGTCACCGCGATGAAGGGCGCCGCCAGCGAGGCCGGCGAGGCCGTGGTCGATCATCAGGCGCTTCGCATACTGGACCAGGAAATGCGCGACGCGGAAAAGGATCTGGGCGAGGCGAAGGGCCATCTGACGTCGGTCATGGCGCAGCGCAAGGGCGTACAGCGGGAAATCGACCGGCTGACCAGCGCCATCTCCGAGCACGAGGGCTTTGCGGCCGCCGCGCTGGAGAAGGGCGACGAGGGCCTCGCGGGCGAAGTCTGCGAGAAGATCGCCGCCTATGAGGAAGAGCTGGGTGTACAGCAGGGTGCTGCCGAACAGCTCGACAAGGGCCTCGACCAGCTCAAGCAGAACATCAAGACGACCGAGCGCAACATCGCCGCCATGAAACGCCAGGTGAACGTGGTGAAGGCGACGGAGAAGGTGCAGAAGGCGAGCGCTGCGGCCTCGCAGCGCTTCTCCGGCACCAACAGCTCGCTCGGTTCGGCCACCGACTCGCTGGAGCGGATCAAGAAGCGTCAGCAGGAACGCTCGGACCGCATGGACGCGGCGGCCCAGCTGCACGAGGAAAGCGAAGGCGCCGACCTGGACAAGCGCCTGCAGGCCGCCGGCATCACCAAGACCGGCCAGTCCGGCTCGGACGTGCTGGCCCGCCTGAAGGCCAAAAAGGGCGGCGGCTCGTGATCCTCAGGCGTCTCTTCGGCGGTGGCGGGAACGACGAACCCCCGCCGCCGCCGGAGCATGCCTGGGACCTCAGGACCGGCGACTTCCTGACCATGGCGCTCGCCGCGCCGGAAGGGTTGTCGTCGGCCGAGTTGCAGGTGACCGGCGTGCATGCGCTGGACTTCGGCGGGCCGAGCAAGACCCGCCGCGTGCTCCACCTCGACGGCGGACAGGCCGGGCCGCTCCAGCTCTGGCGCGACGAACGCGAGCGGGTGGCGATCGCCCGGACGTTGCAGCGCGAAGAGGTGGAACGGCTGTTCGACCTCGAGGTTTTCGGCACCCTGTTCGATCCCGACGCGCCGCCCAACGTGGTGCTGGAACGCCAGGAGGCGCCCGGCAACCTCGCCGGCTGGACCGCCGCCGCCTATCGCCAGGAAGGCGCGGAACAGGCCTGGTACCACCCCCAGGATCCGGCGACCGCGGTCATCGACGAACATGTTTCCGACGACGCCGAGGGCGTCGATCACTACCGGCTGGTGAGCGACGACCGCCGCCACGGAATCGAGATCGAGGTCTTCGACACCGGCCGTACGGAGGTATACGCTGTGGCCCTGCTGGCGGCCGGCGTGATCGAGGCGCTCTGGCCCGCAAGCAATTGAGGTGCATCCAGGTCGGGGGGTGTCACAGTGCTGGGGCTGATACATCGGCTGCGTCGCCGCCGCCCGCGCTTTGCGAGCCGGTCGGAAGAGGCCGGCGCGAAGGCGATCACCTTTCTCTTCGTCTATCTGCTGGTCATCATCACCCTGCATGTCGCCGCGATGATGGCCTTCGAAGGCCTCGGCATCGCCGACGCCACCTGGCTCACCGTTACCACCCTCACCACCGTCGGTTACGGCGACATCTCGGCGGCCACGGGCGCCGGGCGCCTGTCGACGGTGGTGCTGGTCTATGCCGGCGGCATCTTCGTCCTGGCCAAAGGGGCGGGGGACTATTTCGATTATCGCGCCGAGCGGCGCCAACGCATGCTGACGGGACGCTGGAGTTGGAAAATGGCCGACCATCTACTGTTGATCCACGCGCCGTATCGCGGCGGCGTTCGCTATTTCACCACGCTCATCGAGCAGTTGCGGCAGTCTGAGTGGGGCGCCGATCGTGACGTCATCGTCGTCACCGACCAGTGGTCCGAGGGCCTGCCCGCCGCCTTGCACGGACGCGGCATCGTGCATGTCGACGGGCGCGCCGACGATCCCGAGGTGCTGCGCGCCGCTTCGGCGGACCAGGCCGCGGCGATTGCGGTGCTGGTCGCGGACCTCGAGAACCAGGCCTCCGATTCCATCGCCTTCGATCTGGTGCACCGGCTGACGGAACTCGGCACCGAGGCGCCGATCCTGGTCGAGTGCCTGGAGGACGGCAATCGCGAGCGGTTGCGTCAGGCCGGCGCCGATTCGGTGCTGCGGCCGATGCGCGGCTATCCCGAGATGATGGTCCGCGCCCTGGTCGCGCCCGGCAGCACGGAGATCATCGCCGACCTGCTGACGACGCAGGGCGACGAATGCGTGCGATATGAGTGCGAGTTGCGCGACGTCCCCTGGCGCCGCGTCGTCGACACCTTGATGGACGAGGGCTACGGCACGGCGATCGGCTATGCCACCCGCAGCGACGGCCGGGTCGTCATCAACCCGGCGCCCAACGACGGCATCGACGCGCGCGGTATCTTCGTCATCGCCAAGCACGGCCGGGAGGCGATGACCGACGACCTGCGCGCCACCCTCGACACGCTCGCCGCCTGAAGCGTCAATCGACGACGAACAACTCGCGCGGGACGTCCGCCAGGCATTCGACGCCGTTGTCGGTGATCAGGATGCTCTCCGTGATCTCCATCCCCCAATCGTCGAACCAAAGACCCGGCATGAAGTGGAAGGTCATGCCGGGGCGAAGTTCACTGTCGTCTTCGGGGCGGAGGCTCATGGTCCGCTCGCCCCAGTCGGGGGGATAGGCGAGACCGATGGCATAGCCGCAGCGGCTGGACTTTTCGATGCCGCGGGCCGCCAGCACGGCGAAGAAGGCGCGGGCGATATCACCGGTCGTCGCCCCGGGACGCGCCGCATCCAGGCCGGCGGCGATCCCCTCCTGCAGCGCCGCCTCGGCATTGCGCCAGCGCTCCGGCGGGCGGCCGAGATAGACCGTGCGGGAGAGCGGCGCGTGATAGCGCCGGTAGCAGCCGGCGATCTCGAAGAAGGTCCCCTGCCCGGTTTCCATCGGCCGGTCGTCCCAGGTCAGATGGGGCGCGCCGGCCTCCGCCCCGCTCGGCAGCAGCGGCACGATCGCCGGATAGTCGCCGCCATGGCCCTCGATGCCGAGCAGGCCCGCCCGGTAGATTTCCGCCACCAAAGCGTTCTTGGCGATGCCGGGCCGCACCGTCTGCAGGATCGCCGCGTGCATGGTCTCGACGATGCGGGCGGCGATCCGCATATGCGCGATTTCCGCCGGCGACTTCACCGCGCGCTGCCAGTTCACCAGCGCGGTCGCATCGAGAAAGCGGGCGTCCGGCAGTTCGACACCCAGCACCCGGTGTGCCTCGGCCGAGTAATAGTAATTGTCCATCTCGACGCCGATCGCTGCCCCGGCCCAACCCCGTTCGCGGATCAGCGCCGCCAGGGTCTGCATCGGGTGGCGTTTCGTCGATTGAACGTAGCTGTCCGGATAGGACTGGATATTCGCGTCCCCCATGAAGACGGTCAGGCGGGCGCCGTTGGCATCCTGGCCGCGACCCCACCAGACGGGCTCGCCCTCGTGGCCGAGCAGGACCCCTTGATGGACGTAGAAAGACCAGCCGTCGTAGCCCGTGAGCCAGGCCATGTTGGCCGGATCGGTGACGAACAGCAGCTCGATCTCGGCTGCCGCCATGGCCCGGCGGGTGCGGGCGATGCGCACCTCGTATTCGGCCCGCTCGAAGCCAAAGCCGCTCATGCCCGCGCCTCCTCCAGCGCGTTGGCCCCGTTCAACAGGGCGAGGTGGACACCCATGTCGATATTGCCGCCGTTTAAGACGACGACCGTCGGACCGCGAGCCTCGACCTTGCCGGCCAGCAGGGCGGCGATGCCGACGGCGGCCCCGCCCTCGACGATCTGGCGTTCCTCCCGGTAGGCGTGACGGACCGCTTCGGCGATCTCGGCCTCTTCGACCCGGGCGGTTTCATCGACCAATGCCGCGACCATGCGGAAGCTGTGGGCGTTGTCGAGACCGATGCCGCCGCCCAGGCTGTCGGCGAGGCTGGCGACCTCCGCCACCTCCACCGGCCGGCCGGCTTCCAGGCTTTCGATCATCGCCGCGCCCCTGGCCATGGTGACGCCGACGACGCGCAGGTCCGGCCGCCGCGCCTTGGCCGCCAACGCCACGCCGGCGATCAACCCGCCACCCGAAAGCGGCACGATCAGGGTTTCGACGTCCCCCGCCTGCTCGACGATCTCAAGGCCGAGGGTGCCCTGGCCGGAAATCACCGCGACGTCGTCGAAGGGCGAAACCATGGTCATGCCCGCTTCGGCGACCAGGCGTTTGGCCTCGACCTCCGCCTCGTCCTGGCTGTCGCCGTGGATGCGGATCTCCGCACCGAGCGCGCGGATCGCCTCAACCTTCACGGCCGGTACCAGGCTGGACATGCAGATGACGCAGCGGATCCCGGCCTCCGCCGCCGCATGGGCGAGGCCGCGGCCATGGTTGCCGGTCGAGACGCCGACGATGCCGGCGGCCCGCGCGGCCTCGGGCAGGGAAAGCACGGCGTTGGTCGCACCGCGCAGCTTGAAGCTGCCCGTAGTCTGCCAGTGCTCCAGTTTCAAATGCACCGGCGTGCCGGTCAGCGCCGACAGGGTCGGCGAGGGCACCAGGGGCGTCGTGCGAAGACGGCCCGCGAGCCGCGTGCGCGCTTCCTCGACACCCCCGATCGTCGCCCGTTCCGTCGCTTCGGCCATGCCAGGTCCCCCCTCGATTCGGTGGCATCATTCGCGCCGCCGAACAAACTGGCAAGGCGTTTCCAGGGAAGGAATTGGTTAACCGTCGTAATTCAGCTATATGGTGTCGTAGTCGGACTAGTGCCTGTGCACAGACGGCACAAAGACTCGATGCCTGGAGGCGCGCGCGACGCGTTGCCCGACATGGTCGACGAGGGGAGCGACGTGGCGGAGACATCCAGTGATGGAGTCGCGGTTGGGGGGGCCGGCGGCGCGAACGACAATGCCTTCGTGCGGTTCGCCGAAGTGCAGAAGAGCTACGACGGCATCAGCCTCGTGGTGAAGTCGCTCAACCTCGACATCGCCAAGGGCGAGTTTTTGACCATGCTGGGGCCGTCCGGGTCCGGCAAGACGACCTGCCTGATGATGCTGGCCGGGTTCGAGCCGGCGACCTACGGCGAGATCTATCTCGACGGTCAGCCGATCAACAACGTGCCGCCGCACAAGCGCGACATCGGCATGGTGTTTCAGAACTATGCCCTGTTTCCGCACATGACGGTGGCGGAGAACCTGGCCTTCCCGCTGAACGTCCGCCGGATGGGCAAGGCGGAGGTGCAGGAACGGGTACAGCGCGCCCTCGACATGGTGCAGCTGGGTGCCTTCGGCGGCCGGCGGCCGGCGCAGCTTTCCGGCGGCCAGCAGCAGCGCGTGGCGGTTGCGCGCGCCCTGGTTTTCGATCCCAAGCTGGTCCTGATGGACGAACCGCTCGGCGCGCTCGACAAGCAGCTGCGCGAGCAGATGCAGTACGAGATCAAGCACATCCACGAAAACCTCGAGGTCACGGTGGTCTATGTCACCCACGACCAGTCCGAGGCGCTGACCATGTCGAACCGCATCGCGGTCTTCAACGACGGCGTGATCCAGCAGCTCGCCCCGCCGGCCGATCTTTACGAGCGGCCGGACAATTCCTTCGTCGCCCAGTTCATCGGCGAGAACAACAAACTGACCGGCACGCTCGCCGCCCGGAACGGCACGGGCTGCGAGGTGACGCTGGATACCGGCGAGAGCGTGAAGGCGCTCGCCGTCAATACCGGCGCCGTCGGCGAGCGCACCATGCTGTCGCTGCGCCCGGAGCGGGTCATGGTCGACCCGGGCGAGGGGCAGTGCGATACCCGCGTGCCCGGCCGGGTCGAGGAACTGATCTATCTCGGCGACCATATCCGCACGCGGATCTCCGTCTGCGGGCGCGACGATTTCATCGTCAAGGTGCCGAATTCCACGGAACACGCTGGCCTCGCGCCCGGCAACGACGTCGCGCTCGGCTGGCGGCTGGAAGATTGCCGCGCGCTCGACATGCCGGCGAACGAATAGGGGGTCGGGCAACCATGCCCACGCGGAGCCGGTGCTCCGAAATTTGGAAAGCAACCTAGGGAGGAGATTCAAGATGAGACTTGCTGCAAAGACCCTGCTGGCCCTGACGACCGCGGGGGCGCTCGCCGCGCTCGCGACAGCGGCGCCGGCACAGGAACTGGTCGTGGTGTCGTGGGGCGGCGCTTATTCCAAGAGCCAGCAGAACGCCTATCACGATCCCTACATGCAGGCCAATCCGGGCGTGAAGATCGTCAACGACGACTCGGCCCCCGAGGCGGTCTCGAAGCTGCGCGCCATGAACGAGGTGAAGAACGTCACCTGGGACCTGGTCGACGCGGTGGCCTCGGACGCCATCCGGCTTTGTGACGAGGGCCTGGCCGAACCGATCAACCATGACGAAGTGCTGGCCCCGGCGCCCGACGGCTCACCTGCTTCCAAGGACTTCGGTGCCTTCATCGTCTCCGAGTGCTTCATTCCGCAGATCGTCTATTCGACGACCTTCGGCTACCGCAAGGACAAGCTCGCCACCGCGCCGACGAGCGTCTGCGACGTCTTCGACCTGAAGAAATTCCCGGGCAAGCGGAGCCTGGAAAAGAAGCCGATCAACAACTTCGAATGGGCCCTGTTGTGCGACGGCGTGGCGCCCGACAAGATCTACGACGTGATGGGCGCCGACGGCGGCGTCGACCGGGCCCTGAAGAAGCTCGACACCATCAAGGACCAGGTGATCTGGTGGACCAAGGGCGCACAGACGCCGCAGCTGCTGGCCGACGGCGAAGTGGTCATCGGCTCGACCTACAACGGTCGCCTGTTCTCGGTGATCGAGGAGGAAAAACAGCCGATCGGCATGCTGTGGGACTGGCAGGTCTTCGATATCGACGGCTGGATCATCCCGGCCGGCACGAAGAACCTGGAAGCGGTGAAGAAGTATCTGCGCTACGCCACCGACACCCAGCGCCTCGCGGACCAGGCCAAGTATATTTCCTACGGCCCGACCCGCGCGTCTTCCGCGCCGCTCGTCGGCAAGCACGCGACCCTCGGCATCGACATGAAGGCGCACATGCCGACGGATCCGAAGAACGCCAAGACCACCCTGCTCTACAACTATGAATTCTGGGCCGACAACCAGGACGACTTCACGGAGCGGTTCGAGGCGTGGCTCGCCAAGTAGGCGGCCGAGCGTAGCGGCCAACCGGGGCGGCTCCGGCCGCCCCGGCGCCGTGGGAAAGCCCGGATGACGGACGTGACGGGGACGAACGGGGAGCTGGTCACGGCCGACGGCCGGCCGTTGCGCGCGTCTCTAGCCCGAGCCCTGCGCCGTCAAAAGCTGCAGGCCCTGCTGCTCGTGGCACCCCTGTTCCTGTTCATTCTGGTCAGTTTCGTTCTGCCGATCGCCGACATGCTGTTCCGATCGGTGGAGAACTCCATCGTCGCCAAGGTTCTGCCCGAGACGACGACCGCCCTCCGGAGCTGGGATCCCCAAGGCGACGCGCTGCCGGGGGAGGAGGTCTACGCGGCGCTCTATCGCGATATGCTGATCGCCGCCAAGAACCGCACGGCGACCCGGGTCGGTCAGCGGCTGAACTACGAGTCCTCCGGCTTTTCCAGCCTGTTTCGCTCCAGCGCCCGCAAGGTCAAGCGCATTAAGGCCGGACCCTACAAGCCGGCGATGATCAAGGCGCACAAGAAGTGGGGCAAACTCGAGACCTGGCAGGTCATCGCCAACTACAACGCGAGGTACACGCCGGGCTACTTCTATGCGGCGGTCGACGCCCGGATCGACACCGACGGCGGCGTCACCATGCAGGACGAGGACAAACGGATCTACGTCAATCTGTTCCTGCGGACCCTGGGTTTGAGTCTCACCATCACGCTCGCCACCCTGGTGCTCGGCTTTCCGGCCGCCTATCTGCTGGCCCTGCTGCCGACGGCAAAGAGCAACCTGCTGCTGATCCTGGTGCTGCTGCCGTTCTGGACCTCGCTGCTGGTCCGGACCACGGCCTGGATCGCCCTGCTGCAACAACAGGGGGTGATCAACGAATTCCTGGTCTTCCTGTCGATCGTCGGCACCGACGACCGGCCACGGCTGATCCACAACCAGGTCGGCACGGTGATCGCCATGACGCATATCCTGCTGCCGTTCATGGTCCTGCCGCTCTACAGCGTGATGAAGACCATCCCGAAAAGCTACGTGCGCGCCGCCATTTCCCTCGGCGCCCATCCCTGGCGCGCCTTCTGGGCCGTCTATTTCCCGAGCACCGTGCCCGGCATCGGCGCCGGCGCGATCCTCGTCTTCATCCTGGCGATCGGCTACTACATCACCCCCGACCTGGTCGGCGGCACGTCGGGGACCTTCATCTCCAACCGGATCGCGCTGCACATCTCTTCGTCGCTCAACTGGGGGCTCGCGGCGGCGCTCGGCGTGATCCTGCTCGGTATCGTGCTGGCGCTCTATCTGCTGTACGACAAGATCGTCGGCATCGACAACATGAAGCTCGGCTGAGATGGCGGCGTTTCCCCCCTATACCTCGATACCGGAGCGGATCTGGCACTATGCCTTCCGCGTCATCTGCGGCTGCATCTTCTTCTTCCTGATCTTCCCGCTGGTCGTCGTGGTGCCGCTCTCCTTCAACGCGGTGCCCTTCTTCACCTTCACGCAGGAGATGCTGACCTTCGATCCGGCCGGCTATTCGCTGAAGTGGTACGAGGACTTCTTCACCAACGTGAACTGGCAGGGCGCGGTGCAGAACTCGGTCATCATCGCCGTCTTCGCGACCTTGCTGTCGACGACGCTCGGCACCGTCGCCGCGCTCGGCCTCTCGCGCCCGAACCTGCCGTTCAAGACCCTGCTGATGAGCGTGCTGATCAGCCCGATGATCGTGCCGCTGATCATTTCGGCGGCGGGGATGTTTTTCTTCTACTCCCGCATCGGCCTACAGGGGACGCACGTCGGCGTCATCCTGGCCCACGCGGCGCTCGGCACGCCCTTCGTGGTGATCACGGTGACGGCGACGCTGGTCGGCTTCGACAACAGTTTGATCCGCGCCGCCACGGGTCTCGGCGCCTCGCCGACGACGACCTTCTTCAAGGTGATCGTGCCGCTGATCCTGCCGGGCGTGATCTCCGGCGCATTGTTCGCCTTTATCACCTCCTTCGACGAAGTGGTGGTGGTGCTCTTCGTCGGCAGTTTCAAGCAGCGCACCATTCCCTGGCAGATGTTCTCCGGCATTCGCGAGCACATCTCACCGACCATCCTGGCCGTGGCGACCATCCTGGTGCTGGTCTCGATCGCCCTACTGGTGACGGTCGAACTGTTGCGGCGACGCGGCGAACGGTTGCGCGGAGTACAATCGACCTGACGGCATCACTGGCGATGTGGCCAGGGCCGTCGGCAGCGTGATCGGCATCGTCGCATATCCGGCAACCGACTGAGGACGGAACCATGCCCCTGCATTTCAGCGAAGCGGAACTCACCGCCCGGCGCGACGCGACGATCGCGGAACTCGCGCGACGCGGCCTCGACGGTCTGCTGATCTTCCGCCAGGAGAGCATGTTCTACCTGACCGGCTACGACACCTTCGGGTTTTGCTTTTTCCAATGCCTCTATCTCGGCGCCGACGGATCGCTGGTCCTGCTGACCCGCGCGCCGGACCTGCGCCAGGCCCGCCACACCTCGATGATTTCCGACATCCGCGTCTGGGTCGACAGCGCTGACAGCACGCCGGAAGCCGAACTTCGCACCCTGCTCGCCGAATACGGCGGCGAGGGCAAGCGGCTCGGCCTCGAGCTCGACGCCTATGGCCTGACCGCGGCCGTCGGCCGGCGCCTCGAGGCGGCGCTCGCCGGCTTCGCCGAGCTGGAAGACGCGAGCGACCTGGTAAGCCGCCAACGTCTGGTCAAGAGCGCGGCCGAAATCGCCTATGTGCGGGAAGCGGCGCGGCTCGGCGACCTGGCGCTGGACGAGGCGGCGCGGCTCTGCCGTCCCGGCGCCTTCGAAGGCGACATTCTCGCCGCCATGCAGGGCGCGGTGTTCGCCGGCGGCGGCGACTATCCGGGCAACGAGTTCATCATCGGCTCCGGCCCGGGCGCCCTGCTGGTACGCTATTTCACCGGCCGGCGGCACCTGGAAACGGGCGATCAACTGACGCTGGAGTTCGCGGGCGCCTATCGCCACTACCATGCCTGCCTGATGCGCACCCTGCTGACCGGCCCGGCCGATCCGCGCAGCCGCCACATGCACGAGGCCGCGGCCGAAGCGCTGGACGCCTGCCGGACGGCGTTGCGCCCGGGACGCCCCATCGGCGAGGTTTTCAAGGCCCATGCCCGCGTGCTGGATGCGGCCGGCTATCGCGATCATCGGATGAACGCCTGCGGCTACAGCCTCGGCGCCACCTTCGCGCCGATCTGGATGGACTGGCCGATGTTCTACGCCGGCAATTCGGTCGAGGCGGCGCCGGGCATGGTGTTCTTCATTCACATCATCCTCGCCGACAGCGACAACCATCTGGCCATGACGCTCGGCGAAACGGTGCTGGTGACGGCCGAGGGCAACGAACGGCTGAGCACGGCGTCGCTGGACCTGGTCGTCAACAGCTGACCCGACACGGCGATTAGCGGTCTGTTAACCATCAACCGCTTACGGTTCCCGGCGACGGTGAGTATCCGAAGGGGACCGAGCCATGACGGCTGCAACGGCGACGATCATCGCGCCCGACGCGCCCGTCGAACGGATCGCCCTGTCGGTCCCGGACATCGGTGAGCACGAACAGCGCTTCGTCGACGAGGCCTTCGCGGGCAATTGGATCGGCCCCTTGGGACCAAATCTCGACGCGTTCGAACGGGAACTCGCCGCACGGGTCGGCGCGGGCAAGGCGCTTGCCGTCTCCTCGGGCACCGCCGGGCTGCACCTCGCCCTGCGGTGTCTGGGCGTGGGATCGGAGGATCGCGTCTTCTGCTCGAGCCTGACCTTCGCCGCCAGCGTCAATCCCATTCGCTACCTCGGCGCCGAACCGGTATTCGTCGATTCCGATCCGGACACCTGGTGCATGTCGCCCCGGGCCCTGGAGCGGGCGCTGCAGGCCGCACAGCGCAAAGGGCGCCTGCCCAAGGTGGTTCTGGTCGTCAATCTATATGGACAAAGTGCCGATTTCCGGGCGATCGAAAGCCTATGCGGTTCCTATGGCGTGCCAATCGTCGAGGACGCGGCGGAGTCGCTCGGCGCGACTTTCGAGGCCCGCGCGAGCGGCACGATCGGCCGCATCGGCGTCTACTCCTTCAATGGCAACAAGATCATCACGACCGGCGGCGGCGGTGCCATCGTCTCCGACGACGTCGCCTTGGTCGATCGGGCGCGTCATCTCGCGACGCAGGCACGGGAAGCCAGGCCGGAATACCATCATCTGGAGGTCGGCTATAACTACCGGATGAGCAACGTACAGGCGGGCATCGGACGCGGGCAGCTGCGCGTGCTCGACGCGCGAATTGCCGCCCGGCGCGGCGTCTTCGACCGCTACCGAAAACTGTTGGCCCACATTCCCGAGATCACCTGGATGCCCGAGGCCCCCTTCGGGCAGTCAAGCCGCTGGCTCAGCGTCGCGACGCTGACGTCGGGCGGCGCGGCGACCCGAGACGCCCTGCTGGCGTCATTGGACGGCGCGGGCATCGAAGCCCGTCACGTCTGGAAACCCATGCACAGGCAGCCGGTGTTCGAAGCCTATGACTACATACCGCACGAGGTGGGTTTCAGCGTCAGCGACCGGTTGTATGGGACCGGATTTTGTTTGCCGTCGAGTTCGAGCTTGACCGAAGCGCAGCAGCACCGCGTCGTCCACGCCATCGACGCCGCGCTTGCACCATGAGGCACCGTATCAACACTCCGTCATCTCCGGTCCCACCGCGCTACCGCGGCGCACAGCCCCGAATCGCCGCTTCGAACACCGCCTTGGCCCCCGGCCCGCGGGCGAAGGGGCTGATGATCGGAAGATCGATGCCCGAGGCGCGATACTCTTCGATCCGCTCGCGGCATTCCTCCGGCCGGCCGGCGACGGAGGTTGCCTGGACCATCGCGTCGCTCACCGCGCGGATGGCGTCGTCGCGATTTCCGCGCGCCCAGGCCTCCTGGATCGCGGCCGCCTCCGCCTCGAAGCCGTGTTCGGCCAGCAGGCGGTTGTAGCGCGGGAAGAAGCCGGCATAGAGCGCAAGGCCGGGTCGCATGAGGTCGAGGGCTTCGGCCCGGTCGTCCGCCACCGCCGTCGGCAGCAGGGTGGTGATCTCGATACTCGAGGCGTCCCGCCCGACTCGCGCCGCGCCCTCGGCCAGATGGCGGCGCACGCGGGCCGCCGTCTCGGTGCTGGAGCGGGTGAGGATGATGCCGTCGGCCAATTCGCCGGTGACCTGGATCATCTTCTCGAAGACGGCGGCGGTATAGATCGGCAGGTCCGCGCGCAACGGTTGGAACCAGAGGTCGAAGCTTTCGATGCGGATCGTCTCGCCGAGACAGCGCGCCTCGCCGTCGCGTAACAAGGCTCGGATCAGCTCGATCGTCTCCCGCGTGCGGGTGATCGGCTTGCCGTAGGGCACGCCGTGTTCGGGCTCCACCTGCACTTTGTGCGAGCTGCCGAGCCCCAACACGAAGCGGCCACCGGAAAGCTGGTCGACCGTCGCCGCCGCCATGGCGAGGGTCGGCGCCGTGCGGACGTAGACACTGGAGATCGCCGTGCCGAGACGGATCTCCGTCGTCGCGACGGCGGCGGCCGAGAGGATGGCGAACTGGTCGCCGCCGTGGCCTTCCGCCGCCCAGGCCGACTCGTAGCCCAGCGATTCGGCGAGCTGCATGCATTCGACGATCTCGCTGGCGTTGGGTCCGCCCGAAAACCCGATTCCGATCCGCGACATGAAAGCCCTCCCGCTCCGCCCCGCCGCAAGCTAACGCGGTTGACACCCGAAGCGCAAAACCGGATACCCGAGGAACGCGCGGTGCAGCCGCACACAGTCGACGAGGGAGGCGATGGCGCGAGCGACGATCCATCCAGTCATCCTCTCCGGCGGCTCCGGCAGCCGGCTGTGGCCGCTATCGCGCCAGGCCCACCCCAAGCAGTTCCAGGCCGTCGTGGGCTCGGACACGTTGCTGCAGGCCACCGCACGGCGACTGCCCACCGACCTCGATTTCGCCCCTCCCGTCGTCGTCTGCAACGAGGCGCATCGCTTCCTCGTCGCCGAACAGCTGGCCGACATCGGCGTCACCCCGGCCGGTATCCTGCTGGAGCGGGTCGGCCGCAATACGGCGCCGGCCATCGCCATCGCCACGTTGAGAATCACCCGCGAGACGCCGGATGCCCTCGTCGCGTCCTTCGCGTCGGATCACGCGATTGCCGATGACGTCGGATTTCGCCGATCGGTCCGCCAGGCCGGCGATGTCGCGGTGCGGCACGATCGCATCGTCACCCTCGGCGCGCCAGTAACCTTCGCGCATACCGGCTACGGCTATATTGAGCGTGGCGAAACGCTTGCCGGCGACGCCCACGGCTACATGGTCGAAAGCTTCGTGGAGAAACCGGACAAGGCCACCGCGCAGGGCTATTGGCAGGGCCGACGGCATGACTGGAACGCCTCGATCTTCGTCTTCCGCGCCGGCGTCCTGCTGGCGGAATTCAAGCGCCTGGCGCCCGAGGTTCTGGCCGCCGCCCGCGCCGCCCTCGACGGCGCCGAGGCGGATCTGGACTTTCTTCGCCTGGACGTCGACGCCTTCGCCGCGGCACCGTCGATCTCTCTCGATCACGCGATCATGGAGAAGACGAGGAATGCGGCCGTCGTCCCGCTCGATAGCGGCTGGAGCGACCTCGGCGCCTGGGACGAGCTCTGGCACCCGGGCCTCGACCACGACAACGTCTGTAAGGGCGATGTCGTCGCGCTGGACGTCGAGGGCAGCTACATCCGGGCGGAAAGCCGCCTCGTCGCGGTCCAGGGCCTGCGGGACCTGGTCGTCGTCGAGACGCCGGATGCGGTGCTGGTCACCCGACGCGGCGGCGGCCAGGACATCCGTACCCTGGTCGACCGCCTCGTGGCGGACGGCCGCGACGAGGCGACCACCCACCCGCGCCAGCACCGACCCTGGGGACATTTCGAGGGCATGGGTTCCGGCCCCGGCCATCAGGTCAAGCGGTTGACCCTGAAACCCGGCGCCGGCATTTCCTTGCAACGCCATCAACACCGGGCCGAGCATTGGGTCGTCGTCTCCGGCACGGCCCGGGTCACGCTGAACGACACGGTGCAAATGCTGGCCGCCAACGAGAGCATCTTCGTACCGCAGGGCGCCGTCCACCGGCTCGAAAACCCGGGTACAGTGCCGCTGGAGGTGATCGAGGTCCAGACCGGCGACTATCTCGGCGAGGACGACATCGAACGTTTCGAAGACCGCTACAACCGGGTATCGGACGGGGAGGAGGCGACATGAAGCTGACGCCGCTCACCGACGTCTTCGGGATGGAAGTCGGCGACGTGCACCTTACCCCGGATCTCGACGACGAGACCTTTGCCGGGATCGAGCGGGCCTTCGAGGAACATTCCCTGCTGTTGTTCCGGAACCAGGAGATGGACGAGGCGGCACAGGTCGCCTTCTCGCGTCGTTTCGGGCCGTTGGAATCGACGCTCGCCGGTGTCGCCGGGGCCGGCGGCGAGATCGTCCGCGTCTCCAACCTGATGCCGGACGGCAGCCTGAAGGCGCCGACCTCCCACCTCGCCCTCTTCGTCCGGGCGAACCTGTTCTGGCATACCGACAGTTCCTTCAAGGCAACGCCGGCCAAGGCCTCGCTGCTGTTCGCCCGCATCATCCCCGAGGCCGGCGGCGACACGGAGTTCGCCTCGACCCGCGCCGCCTACGAAACCCTGCCCGCGGCGCGCCGGGCACGGCTGGACCGCATGATCGCCATGCACTCGATCGCCCACAGCCGCGACAAAATCGACCCCACCGCGACCACGGCGGAACAGCGCGCGGCTTTGCCGCCGGTCCCGCAGGCCCTGGTCCGCGAGAATCCGGTGACCGGCCGGCGCAGCCTGCTGATCGGCGCCCATGTCACCGACGTCGTCGGTCTGGAGATCTCGATGAGCGACGCCCTGCTGGCCGAGCTGGAGGCGCTCGCGACCCGGCCCGGTCATACCTGGCGACATTCCTGGCGGGCGGGCGACATGATCATGTGGGACAACCGCGCGGTGCTGCACCGCGGCCACCCTTACGACGAAGTGGCGAGCCGGCGCCTGCTGACCCGCACCACGCTGGCCGGCGCCGGTCCGACGGTCGAGGCCGGCACCATTATCGAGGCGAGGAGCCGGACATGACCCGTGACGTTCTCGAAGCCCTCTGGACCGGCGTCGGCGGCGCCCCCGACGCGCTGTCGCGCCTGGACCTCGCAGGCGAAGCGCCGGTGTTGCCGTCCTCCTACAAGGTGGCGGAGCTCGCCCAGGCCTCGATCGCCGCCGCCGGCCTCGCCGCGGCCGAGCTGCATCGCCTGCGGGGCGGGCCGGCGCAGCGCGTCGCCGTCGACCAACGCGCGGCCGAGATCGAGTTCTTGAGCGAGCGCTATCTCCGCGTCGACGACGGCCCGCCGCCGGACCTTTGGGACAAGATCGCCGGCACCTACCGCTGCGGCGACGGGCGCTGGGTCCGCATTCACACCAACTTCCCCCATCATCGCGACGCGGCGCTGGAGATCCTCGGCTGCGCGCACGACAAGGCGGCGGTCCGCGACGCCTTCGGCGCCTGGGAGGCCGAGGCGTTCGAGACGGCAGCGGCGGAGCGTGGCGCCATCGCCTCGATGATGCGTAGGAGCGAAGAATGGGTCGTCCATCCCCAGGGGGCCGCCATCGCTGGCCTGCCCCTGGTGACGATCGAACGGATCGGCGAGGCGCCGACCCGGCCGCGCGGCGTCGGCGAGCGGCCGCTTTCCGGCGTCCGGGTGCTCGACTTCACGCGGATCATCGCCGGCCCGGTCTGCGGACGGACCCTGGCGGCGCATGGTGCGGATGTCCTGCTGGTGACGGCGCCGCACCTGCCGTCCTCGGAACCGCTGGTGATCGACACCGGACGCGGCAAGCTCAGCTGTTCGCTCGACCTGCGCCGGGCGGACGAGCGGGCCCGGGCGGAGGCGCTGCTGGCCGAGGCCGACGTCCTGGTGCAGGGCTACCGCCCGGGCGCCATCGCCGGCCACGGCCTGACGCCGGAACGGGCGGCGGAATTGAGCCCGGGCATCGTCTACGTCTCGCTGTCCGCCTTCGGCCATGCGGGTCCCTGGCAGGGCAAGCGCGGCTTCGATTCGATCGTGCAGACGGCGAGCGGCATCAACCATGGCGAGGCGACGGCGTCCGGCATCGAGGGCCCGAAGCCGCTGCCCTGCCAGGCGCTGGATCATGCGTCGGGCTATTTGCTGGCCTTGGGCGCGATGACGGCGCTCGCCCGGCAGACGAGGGAGGGGGGAAGCTGGCACGTCCGCGTGGCACTCGCCCGCACCGGGCACTGGCTGCAGTCGCTCGGCCGAGCCGACGACGGCTTCGGGGTCGAAGCGCCGGCCGAGGACGCGGTCGCGGATCTTCTGGAGGCGAGCGAGAGCGGTTTCGGCCGCCTGACGGCCGTCCGCCATGCGGCACGGCTCTCCGAAACGCCGGCCCGCTGGAGCCGGCCATCCGTGCCGCTCGGCAGCCATGCGCCGGAGTGGCCCGCGCGCGGCTGACGCGGTAATCTCCCGCCGACACAAGCGGGAGGAAGCAAAGCCATGCGTAAATTGACCGAACAGCAGCGCCGCGATTGGGCGATCAACGGCTATATCCAGCTCGAAGGCGTGTTCGACGCCGAGGAAGTCGACTTCTTCAACCGCGAACTCGACCTCTTGCGGGCCAAGCCCGGCTACGAGCCGCAGCCCGATATTCTGCCGCGCGGGCACTACGGCTGGGTGCCGCAATCGGCGAGCCAGGATCCCGAGGCCTTCATGGACCGGCGCGATATCCTGCCCTATCACGACGCCTTCATCCAGCTGATGGACCGGCCGGAGGTCTTCGATCTCGTCGTCGACATCATGGGGCCGCATCTCCTGCTGTCGATGTCGCAGGCGATCGTCCGCGCCTCGACCACGGAGTTTCCGGGCTACACCCACACCGACGGCGGCGAGGCGCTGCGCGAGATCCGGGTGACCGAGACCAGCCGGCCGCTCGCCATGAAGGCACTCTATCTGCTCTCGGACGTCGACGGGCCCGATTGCGGCAACTTCACCGTCTTCCCCGGCAGCCACATGCGCCCCTTCCCGACCGACGGGGACGGCGTCGCCGAAGTCTCGCCGAAGACGCCGGGCGCCGTGCCGCTCATCGGCAAGGCCGGCGATTGCTTCCTGTTCTCGCACTCGCTCTGGCACGGCCCCTCGCCCAACCATTCGGGCCACGGGCGCAAGACCCTGCTCTACAACTATTGCCAGATGTTCCTGCGGTCCTACGACTTCGAGACCATCTCGGACGTCCGCGACCGCTGCACGCCGCGCCAGCGCCGCCTGCTGGGCGACCTCGGCTACGACTTCCGTCCGGGCTCCTACTTCTACGTGCCGCAGGACCAGGAAGCGGTCATCACCCAGGCGCAGGCCTCGTGAGCGGTGCCCGAACGTTCGAACCGGGGGCCTACCGCTACGTCCCCGGTCCGTTCCAGTATTCGGGCGGCGTCGCGGCCGAACCGGACCATGGGATCGAGCGGGTGCGCTTTCGCGATCCGCCCGGCATCGCCGAGGGCTTCCAGCGCATCGAGGCACACCTGACGGACATCGGCCGCCCGCTCACCGCGTTCTGCGCTTGCGAGCTGCGCTCGCCCGCGCCGTTCACCGACCAAGGCTTCATCGACTTCAACCGGGTCTATGTCGGCACGCTGGAACGCTGGGGCATCTTCCGCGACGACGACAATCCGGTCGCCCGCTCCAACGTCTGCCCGGAGATCGATCCACCGGACGAGCCGCGCTTCGAAGCCTTCTGCTACACGGTGCCGCGGCCGGGCGCGGCGGGTTCGGAGTTCCATATCGCCGGCTCCGGCGAGGCGCCGGAGGGGCCCGGCAGCTATGCCGAGCGGATCATCCGTCTCGACGACCAGTCGGCCGAGGCGATGGCGGAAAAGGCCCGCTATGTGCTGGGCGAGATGGAGCGGCGCATGGGCATCCTCGGCGTCGGCTGGGCCGGCGCCACGACGACCCAGGTCTATTCGGTGTACGACATCCATCCCTTCCTCGCGGAGGAGATCATCGCGCGCGGCGCGGCGCCCGCCGGCCTCACCTGGTACTACGCCCGCCCGCCGGTTCGGGGCCTCGACTACGAGATGGACCTGCGCGGCATCGGCGTCGAACGTTTGCTCTGACAAGGAAGACCGGGAATGCATATCGGATACCTGCTGCCGACACGTGAACGGGTCATGCGTGGCCAGCCCGAAACGGGGCCCATCCTCGACCTGGCCGCCCGCGCCGATGGCAACGGCTACGATTCCGTATGGGTCGGCGATTCCCTGCTGGCGAAACCGCGGCACGAGCCGCTTTCCCTGCTCGCCGCCGTCGCCGGCCGGGTACCCGGCATCGGCCTCGGCACCGCGGTGCTGCTGCCGGCACTCCGCAATCCGGTGCTGCTGGCGCACCAGGCCGCGACTATCGACCGGATTTCCGAGGGCCGGCTGATCCTGGGCGTCGGTGTCGCCGGCGACGTGCCGGCGATCCGGCGCGAATTCCAGGCCGCCGGGGTGCCCTTCGAAAAGCGCGGCCCCCGGATGATGGAGCTGATCAATCTCTGCCGCGCGCTTTGGAGCGGCGAGGCGGTCGACTGGGACGGCCGCTGGCAGGTCGAGGGCGGCATCCTCGGCCCGACCCCGCATCGCGCGGGCGGCCCGCCGATCTGGGGCGGCGGCTCGGCCCCCGGTCCGCTGCGCCGGGCGGGGCGGCATCTCGACGGCTGGTTCCCGAGCGGCCCGAACGCCCAGGTCTGGGGCGAGCAATGGCAGGAGGTCCTGGGCCATGCGCGCGAGGCCGGTCGCGATCCGGGCGATCTGGCGGGCGCGATCTATCTCACCCTCTCGCTCGACGAAGACCAGGCGACGGCCGACGGTCGGATCGACGACTATCTCCAGACCTACTACAACCAGCCCCCGGACATGCTGCGGCGGATCCAGGCCAACTACGCCGGGCCGGTCGCGGGGCTGGAAGCCTATCTCACCGAATTCGCCGAGGCCGGCGCCGACCACATGGTCTGCCGCTTCGCCGGCGACCACCACAGCCACATGGACGCGTTGAGCCTGGCCCGCCAGCGGCTCGGCTGGTAGCGGCCGCGCCCATGGCGCTTTCCCGCTGGCTGCACGACACGTCCCGGCGCAACGTCCTGTTGCTGGCCTCCTGCCAGGCGCTTTCCGGGTCGGGCAACACGGTGCTGATCGCCGCCGCCGCCCTGGTCGGCCAGATGCTGGCGGACGACAAATCGCTCGCCACCCTGCCGCTGGCCTTCCAGTGGACGACGACCATGCTGGTGACGATCCCGGCCTCGCACTTCATGGCCCGTTTCGGTCGCCGGCTCGGCCTCTCGCTCGGCGCCTGCGCCTCGATCACCGGCGGCGCGCTCGGCGTGGTCTCGGTGATGATCGCCAGTTTCGAGCTCTTCATCCTCGCCTGCATGTGCCAGGGCGTCGCCCAGTGCTTCATCCAGTTCTATCGTTTCGCCGCCGCCGACACGGCCGCGGAGGACTTCAAGAGCCGGGCGATCAGCCTGGTACTGGCCGGCGGCGTGGTCGCGGCGCTGCTCGGCGGGCAGCTCGCCAAGGCCTCGATCGAGCTGCTGCTGCCCTACCTCTATGCGGGCTGCTACCTGATGGTGATGCTGCTCGGCGCCTGCGTGCTGGTGATCCTGCAGGGCCTGCGCATTCCCCGCCTGACCCTGGAACAGCGTTCGACGCGCGGACGGCCGCTGCACGTCATCGCCCGCCAGCCGGTGTTCATCGTCGCCGTGCTGTCGGCCGCACTCGCCTACGCCTCGATGATCCTGGTCATGACGGCGACGCCACTCGCGATGGCCGGCTGCGGCTTCGGCTTCGCCGATACGGCGACGGTGATCCAGGCCCATATCCTCGGCATGTACCTGCCGAGCTTCATCACCGGCAATCTGATCAACCGCTTCGGCACCTTGCCGATCATCGCGCTCGGCGCGGTGCTGCTGGCGCTGGCGTTGTCGACCAATATCGCCGGTATCACCTTCGTCAATTTCTGGGTCGGTCTGCTGCTGCTCGGCTTCGGCTGGAACTTCTGTTTCGTCGGCGGCACCACCCTGCTGACCGAGGCCTATACCATCGAGGAACGGGCCAAATGCCAGGGCGTCAACGACTTCATCGTGTTCTCGACGACGGCGCTCGCCGCCTTCGGCTCGGGCGCGCTCTATGAAGGCATCGGCTGGGGGGCGGTGAACGGCGGCGCCCTGCCGGCCATGGGGTTGGTGCTGCTCGGCGTCGCCTGGATGGTGCTTTACCGTCGCCGCCGCGCGGTGGGAGAGGCTTGAGATGGACTTGCAGTTGAACGGCAGAACCGCCCTGGTGACCGGGGCGAGCATCGGCATCGGCGTGGCGATCGCGCATGAACTGGCGGCGGAGGGTTGCCGCCTGGCGATCCTGGCCCGGCGCGAGGGCCTGTTGAACGGCGTCGCGGACGCAATCGCCGCGACCGGCGCGCCCCGCCCGCTGGTCGTCGTCGAAGACCTGACCGCGGACGGCATGGCGGCGCGCGTCGGCGCCCGCATCGAGGACGGGCTCGGCCCACTCGACATCCTGGTTAACAACGCGGGCGGCAGCCGCCCGATGGACGGCCTCGGCACCGAAGACGAATGGTCGGAGGCCATGATGCTCAACTACATCTCCGCCCGTCGCCTGGCGCATACCTTCGTGCCGGGCATGCGACAGCGCGGCTTCGGGCGCATCGTCAACGTCACCGGCGGGGACGAGCCGGCGGGCATGAACGCGGCGGTACCGCCGAACGGCGCCATCCATCTCTGGGCCAAAGCCCTCAGCCGCGAGGTCGGCGGCGACGGCGTCACCGTCAATTCGATCCCGCCCGGCCGCATCCACTCCGAACAGATCGACCAGCGCCTGCTGCCGACAGCGGCGGCGCAGCAGGCCTGGGTCGACGCCAACTGCCCGGCCGGCTATATCGGCGAGGCGGAAGATCTCGCCGGGCTGGTGGCCTTCCTGGCCTCGCCCCGGGCGCGCTATATCACGGGTCAGGTAATCCATGTCGACGGCGGCGCACGACGCTACGCCTTCTGAGGAGGACGGGAATGACGACCAATCGGGCGATCAGCGATCTCGGCGGCCTGCCCGCGGGACCGATCGACACGCACGAACACGAAGCCACCCTGGTGGAACGGCGCATCGACGCCATGATGATGCTGCTTCGCGCCAAGCCCCGGGCCTTCTGGGTGACCGACGAGAACCGTCGCACCATCGAAAGCCTGACGCCGGAATTCTACGAAGGCTCCGCCTACTACGAGCGTTGGGTGACGGCAATGCGGGCCCTGTTGATCGAAAAGGGCGTGCTGGACGAAGCCGAGATCGAGGCCAAGCTCGCCGAAGTGCGTGCCCGGTACGCGGCGGGAGGTGCAGCATGAGCCGCTTCGCGGTCGGCCAGCGCGTCCGCGTCGCCGAGGCGCAGCCGCCGGGCCATGTCCGCACGCCGCAATTCCTGCGCGGGCGCGACGGCGTCGTCCTGCGTCATTTCGGCGCCTTCCCCAATCCCGAACGGCTGGCCTACGGCATGGACGGCCGGCCGGCCCTCGACCTCTATCAGGTGCTGTTCACCATGGACGAGGTCTGGGCGGGCGAGGGCGCCTATGCGCCCCGCGATACGGTGACCGCGGACATCTACGAAAGCTGGCTGGAGGCGATATGAGCACGCACACCCACGATCATGACCATGATCACGACCACACCACCTTCCAGCCCGACATCAAGGACCCCTCGCAGGAGTGGGAGTTCCTGGAGATCGCGCTGCGCGAGCTGCTGATCGAAAAACAGATCCTGAGCGCCCGCGAGATCGCCGACGAAATGGAGGCCTGGGAGCGGAAGTCGCCCGAGGCCGGCGCCCGGGTCGTCGCCCGCGCCTGGTGCGACGACGGGTTCCGCCAACGTCTTCTGGCGGACGCCAACTCCGCCGTCGCCGAACTCGGCGTCGAAATCGAATCGGTCGAGCTGATCGCGGTGGAGAACACGGCGGACCTGCATCACATGGTGGTCTGCACGCTCTGTTCCTGCTATCCGCGCGGCCTGCTGGGGGTCCCGCCGCTCTGGTACAAGAGCTTCGAATATCGCAGCCGCGCGGTGCGCGAGCCGCGCGCCGTCCTCGCCGAATTCGGCACGGAACTCGCCGATTCGGTCGAGGTTCGCGTGCTCGATTCGACCGCGGATTGCCGCCACCTGGTGATTCCCGCCCGGCCCGCCGGCACCGAAGGGCTGAGCGAGGACGCGCTCGCGGCGCTGGTCGGCCGGGACAGCTTGATCGGCACGGCGCTGGCCCGTGCCCCGCACGGGGAGGCGTGAGAGCCATGGCTGAACTCGAGGGGAAGGTTGCCGTCGTCACCGGCGGGGCGAGCGGGATCGGCGAAGCGACGGTTCGCCTCTTCGTCGCGGAGGGCGCGCGCGTCGTCATCGCCGACATGCAGCGCGACCGGGGCGAGGCACTGGCCGCGGAACTCGGCGCGCCCGCCACCTTCGTCGCTTGCGAAGTCCGTCAGGAAGACCAGGTGAAGGCGACGATCGATGCGGCCGTCGGCATCTGGGGCCGGCTCGACTGTCTCTTCAACAACGCGGGCTTCGGCGGCGTGCTGGGCCCGGTCGAGGACATCCCGGCCGACGAGTTCGACATGACCTTCGACGTGCTGGTGCGCGGCGTCTTCCTCGGCATGAAGCACGCGGTGCCGGTGATGAAGGGCCAGGGCGGCGGCTCGATCATCAATACCGGCTCGATCGCGGGCGTGGCCGCGGGGCGCGGGCCGCTGGTCTATTCCGCGGCCAAGGCCGCCGTCGTGCACCTCTCGAAAGCGGCGGCGATGGAGCTGGGCGAACATTCGATCCGCTGCAACGCCGTCTGCCCGGGCTATATCGCCACGCCGCTTGCCCTCAACACGGTCGGCCGGCCGGACAGCCTGATCGAGGAGCGGATCGACGGCTACGCCGAACGCCAGCCGATCCCCCGGGTCGGCCGGCCGGACGACATCGCCAACATGGCGCTCTATCTGGCGAGCGATCGTTCCAGCTTCGTCACCGGTCAGGCGATCGTCGTCGATGGCGGCGCCGTCACCGGCGTCATGTGGTCGGACCAGAAACCGGTCTACAAGAGCTATCATCCGATCAAGGTCTACAACCCGGACCGGGCATGACGGACCTCGCCGCCGAGCTGGCCGCTTTCGCCCGGGCCGAGGTCGCCGGGCGCGAGGATTTGTGGCGGACGGAGAGATTTCCCGACGATCTCTGGCAGGCCTTTGCGCGGGCCGGCCTGCTCGGCCTCGGCCTGGAGGCGCGCTGGGGCGGGCGGGCGATGGAGCCCGCGGCCCTGCTGGCGGCGGCCGAGGCGCTGGTCCGCTACGGCGGCAACATCGGCGTCGCCACGACCTGGCAGGCGCACCTGCTGCAGGCCCGTTTCCTCGTCCAGCGCCACGCCAATGAAGACCAGGCGGCGGCCATCCTCCCCCGCCTGGCGGCCGGCGAGACGACGACGGCCGTCGCGATTTCGGAGCCGGGCGCCGGCGCCCATCCGAAGAAGCTCTCCACCCGGGCCAGGCGAGACGGCGAGGATTGGATCCTCGACGGTGAAAAGGCCTATGTCACCAACGGCCCACTCGCCGGCATCTTCATCGTCCTGGCGGTGAGCGCGGAGGAGGCCGGGCGCAAGCGCTTCTCCGCCTTTCTGGTACCGCGGAAAAGTGCGGGGTTGAGCCTCGTGGGCGACGGCGGTGTCGACTGGCTGCACCCCGCCGGCCATTGCGGCCTGCGGCTCGACGGCGTCCGGGTGCCGGGCGGCGCTCTCCTCGGGATCGAGGGGACCGCCTATGACGCGATCGGCCGCCCGCTGCGCGATCACGAGGACCTGCTCGGCCTCGGCGCGCGCTTCGGCGGCATGGCGGCGGAGATCGACGCCCTGGCCGACGCCGGCGGGGAGGCCGAGGCGCTCGGCCGGCTGACGATCGCGCTCGAGGCGCTGCGCGCGCTCGCCCACCTGGCGCTCGACGCGGACGCGGAGGCGGCGGGACGCCTGCTGCTCGATATCCGCCGACGCATGGCCGAATTCCAGCGCGAAGTGAACGATCTGCTGAACGCGGGCGATATCGACCTGACGGCGCCGCGCACGGCGCTGGTCCGCGACCTCACCAAGCTCGGCGGCGTTGCCGGCTATGTGCAGAAGCTGCGCCTCCAGCGCATCGGCGAAGGGTTGCGGCGCGCATGAGCGGCGCGGGCCGGATCGCCGTCATCGGCTCCCTCACCCGCGACGAAGTGACGGTGGCGGAGCGGCGGACCCGGCAGTTGGGCGGCGTGGTCTGGCACGCGGGTGCCATCCTCGCCAGCCTCGGCGTCGAAACGGCGATCGCCACCTGCCTGCCGGCCGGGGCCGGGGAGGCGCGCGCCGCCCTCTCGACCCGGGGCATCGAACTGCACGACCAGGACGACGTTTCGACGACTGACTTCCACAACGATTACGACGCGGCCGGACACCGCACGCAACGGGTCGGCCATGTCGCCCGGCCGATTCGACGGGCCGCGGTGGCGGGCGCGATCGCCGGCGCCGACATCGTCCATCTCGGCCCGCTGCATCCCGACGATATCGCGGACTCCGCCCTCGATTCCGTTCGCGCCGCGCCGGCCCGCCTGGCCCTGGACGTCCAGGGCTTCACCCGGGCGATCCGCGACGGCCGCATTGTGCCAGAACTGTCGGATCGCCTCGGCCCGCTGTTGCCGGCCTGCCATGTCGTCAAGGCGGACCGGGGCGAAGCGGCGTTGATCGTCGGCTCGGACGACCCCGTCGTCGCCGCCGAACGCTTCGCCGAACGCTTTCCTGGGCTGGAGGTGCTGATCACTTGCTCCGTCGACGGCATCGTGCTGGCGGCCGACGGCGCGCCGCATCGCCTCGACTGCCGGCCGGTGGAAACCCTGGACCCGACCGGGGCGGGCGACGTCTTCCTCGCTGCCTATCTGCGCGCCCGGTTGCGCGGCGACCCCCCGATCGCCGCCGCCGGCTTCGCCCTCGGCACCACCGCCGCCGAACTCGCCAACCCCAGCCGCCTCGTCGAACTCGACCCGACCTAAACCCGGGCGATGACGCGCTCGGCGAGGTCTTCGATCATCCGGTACTGGCGATCGAGGGGGGCGATGAAGTTGATGGCGTCGAGGCCTTGGGCCTCCAGGTCGCTCAGGCGTTCGACGATCTCTTCCGGCTGGCCGGCGAGACAGAAGGCGCGAATGATCTCCGGCGTGACGAAGCGGGTCTCTTCGGGATCGAGGTAAGTGTAGTGGCTTTGGTGCAGCGCCTGGTGCCGGGTGCGGGCGTCGCGCGCGGCGTGAAAGGCCAGGTAGTCGTGCCAGATCGGCTTCACATAGTCGGGCGGCTCCCCGCCGTTCTCCCGGATCCGGTCGACCAGGAAATGCACGTTGGCCATGACGGCGGAGCCGCACGCGGCGACGATGCGCTCCGTTTCGAGCGTTTCACCCGGCTGCAACAACAGCAGATTAACGAGCGCGGTGACCTGAAAGTCGGCAAGGTCGCGCCCGGCCCGCGCCGCACCCCGGCGCACGTTGGCCAGCGCCTCGGGGATGGTGCCGCCGCGCGGGATCCCGGTGATCAGGCCGTCGCCGAGTTCGCCGGCAAGCGCCTGGGCCCGCGGGCCGAAGCCGCCGATATGCAGCGGTATCTCGGCCTCGAGATCGAGATAGCCGAGGTCCGGGTTCTGGAAGCGGATCGGCTGGCGCTCGCCGTCCAACTCGTACTCGACCTCCTCACCCCGCAGAAGGGCGCGGACGACGCGGATGTATTCGGCGAATTCGGCGACCCGGGCCGGCCGACCGCCGAGCGTGCGCATCGCCGTGTTGCCGGTGCCGAGGCCCATGAAGACCCGACCGGGCGCCAGCCGATTGATGGTGGCGATCCCGTTCGCCGCCACCGGCGCCAGCCGCAAGCCCGGCACGGCGACCCCGGTGCCGAGGCGAATGCGCCGGGTCGCCTGCGCCGCCAGCGCCAGAACCGCCCAGGGGTTGGAGCGCAGCATCGGGCTGTCGGTCACCCAGCAGAAGTCGTAGCCGAGGTTTTCCGCGTGGGTGATCAGGCCGATTTCATCGATCTTGCTGGTGGTGATGCCGAACTTCATGGGCGGCCGTCCCCTTCCCCCATCCCCTTCTCGTCGGGCCATCCTACCCCGTCCGCGCCCTTGATGTTTTCCGCCGCCGGAGAAACAATGGCCGCCCGCCGCGCCGGATCCACCGGCCCGGCCCCACACATGGGAGTTTTCGATGGCGCTGTTGAACGTCTCGGATCCGGCCCCCGATTTCCAGGTCGCCAACCAGGACGGCGACGCCGTCTCTTTGGCGAGCCTGCGCGGGCGCAACGTGATCCTCTGGTGGTATCCCAAGGCCGACACCCCCGGGTGAACCCGCGAAGGTGAGGGGTTCCGTGATCGAACCCCCGAATTCGAGGCCAAGAATACCGTGATCGTCGGCATCAGCTGCGACACACCCGCCGAGAACAAGCACTTCCGTGACAAGTTCTCATTCCCCTTCGATCTCCTGTGCGACGTCGACAAGTCCGTCAGCCTGGCCTACGGCGCCGTCGACAGCGCGGAGGCGTCACATCCCTCGCGGATCAGCTACCTGATCGACGCCGACGGCAAGGTCGCCAAGGTGTACAGCAAGGTGGTGCCGGCCGAACATCCGGGCGAGGTTCTCGCCGACCTCGGCTGATATCGGCTGATTGGAGGAAACCGGTCTTCGCGCCCCGCGCGCGGAGGCCGGACCTCCCGCCCCTGCCCTCTTGTTCTCTCGTCAGGCCGGCGTTGCTTGCCGGTCGGTACCACGCTTGCGCACACGTGCCGCCTTGGCCGCGCGACGCGCGACGCGCGGCGCGGGCCTGGGCGTCGTCCGGGATCAAACGCAGGATCGCCGACTTGGCGATGAGGGAGAATTCCCCGTCCCGATCGACGAAGGGCAGGAACCTGCGCGAGGTGTCGAGCAGGTCGGAGATCCGCATGTCCGAGGGCACGAAGACGTAGCCCTGCAACGCCTCGCCGTCGGTGGTGCGCAACGCCACCGGCACCCGGTTGCGCGGCTGCCATTGCGGATCCTGCTGCATCGACGGACGACCCCCTCGCGACATGGTCCGCCGATGTTGCGCCCGCGGGGTTGAAATCCCGTTAATCCAGCGCCGTTACCAGGGAATGGACGTGCCGTCGTAGTTGAAGAAACCGCCGTTGTCCGCCGGTCCGAGGCCGGCGATGACCCGGCGAACTGCCGCCGCGCTCTCCTCCGGTGCGAGATCGGCCCCGGAACCGCCCATGTCCGTGCGGACCCAGCCCGGATGCACCACGACGTTGATCATGCCCTCGCCTTCCGGCGCCAGCGCCAGACAGCGCATGGTCATGTTCACCGCCGCCTTCGAGGTGCGATAGATCAGCGCGTTCGGCTTCGTCTCGGTGAGCGAGCCCATGCGGCTGGAGACGGTGACGATCTTCTTGTCGTCGCCCTGCCTGACATGGTCGAAAAACGCCTCGGTCACCCGCATCGGGCCCAACACGTTGGTTTTCAGGGCCTTTTCGAAGGCGTCGTAGTCCATCGAACCAAGGCTGGCCGCGCGCCCTTCCATGACGCCCGCGTTGTTCAACAACACGTCGATTCCGCCGTCGATCTCGCCCCGCGCCTCGGCGACGGAGGCGTCGTCATCGACATCGAGCCGGTGGAGGGAAACGGCATCCGGGTTCTCCGCCTGCAAGTCGGAGAGCGCCCGGGCACCTTGCGGGTCGCGGCAGCAGGCGCGAACGCGCCAGCCGTCGGCGACATACTGACGCGCGAATTCGAGGCCGATACCCCGGTTCGCGCCAGTGATCATGACAGTCGACATGGGGGGAACCTAAGGGCTCGGTCGTCACGGGTCAAAGGGTCGTGCCGCCGCTCAGGATCCTTGCGCACCAGCGTCGCCAAAGTGCCGCAACCAGACCTTCGTTCGTGCGGCGTCGCGCGCCTCATAGTCGCGGATCGCCGGCCCGATATCGCCGGCAACCGAGGGTTCCGTGCCGGCGCCGATCTCGGTCAGGCGCATCGTATACCATGCGGTGATCCCACCTTCCGGGGCATCGGCGAATCTCGGAAACGCCGGCTCGGGGCTCCCGCCGGCCTCCCAGAGGCCGGGAAGCAACGGCTCGAGGACAAGCGCACGGGCGAGACCGACGACGTCGACGTCGCCGTCGGCCACCGCCTCCTCGGCCTGGGCACGCGTCTTGAAGCCCCCCGTCGCCATCAGGGGCATGGTCGCCACGGCACGGGCCCGCCTCGCGAATTCGATGAAGTAGGGGCCGCGGCCGCGGCCATCGGAAGCGGACTTCGCCCCCGGGAAATAGGTCCCGCCGCTGATATCGATCAAATCCAGCGGGCTTCGGTCCAGTGCCGCGACGACATCGAGCGCGTCATTGGCGTTCAGGCCGCCTTCGAGCTGGTCCGTGGAATTGAGCTTCACGGCGATCGGGAAGGCCGGCCCGACGGCCGCCCGGATTGCTTCGATGGTCGCCAGCAGAAGCCGCATCCGATTGGCGATCGGCCCGCCGTAATCGTCGCGCCGCTTGTTGAACAGGGGCGACAAGAACTGGCTTAGGAGAAAGCCGTGCGCCGCATGGACCTGCACGCCACCGAAGCCAGCCCGCTGCGCCAACCGGGCCGTCTGTGCGAACGCCGCGGGCACGCGCCGGATCTCGGCGGTCGTCATCTCGCCACAACGGAGCCCGGGCAGGTCGAGCGCGCTCGGCCCCATCGGGTGGCTGGTCGGCCCGTAGGCGAGCGCGCCGGCGTGGCCGAGTTGCAGCCAGAGGCGGCAATCGTTTTCGCCGCCCTGCCGGGCGAGTTCCCGGAACCGGTCGAGGTCGGCGGCCTCGTCGAGCACCAGATTGCCCGGCTTCTCGGCGTAACCGGCGCTGCCCTGCACTTCGCCGATGATGGACACGGCCGCCCCGCCATCGGCCCATCGTCGGTACAGCCGGATCTGTTCGGCAGAGGGGTGGCCGGTTCCATCGCCCAGGGAATCCGACATCGCCGATTTCGCGATCCGGTTCTTCAGGATGACCCCGCAGGGCAATCTCAACGGTTCGAACAAAGCTGCCTGTCGTTGCATCCGACCCTCCAGACCTGCCGCTATTCCGACCAGGGACGAACGCGGCGGTACTTGCCGCTCGGCCCGACCGGCTGGCCGATCGGGGCGGGTGCGGCCTCGCCGGCGGAAGCCCCGGCCACCGCCCCGCCGGCGGCCCGGGCGCGGGCACGCCGCGCGATGGAAGAGTTGGGGTGCGGGGTTTCGGAACGTGTCACCCAGACCACGTCGTCGCCGATGAAACGCAGCACGAGGGAACGACGGCGCATGCCGGGCAACGTCGCGCCGCCGCCGTGCAGGCAGCCCATATGAAAAGCCATCAGGTCGCCCGGCACGAGCGCTTCGCCGACGATGTCCCATTTGTCCCGCTCGCTTTCGATATCGGGCAGGAGCGGCAACGCGCCGTCGATATAGACCGGTGCCGTGTCGTCGCCGACCTCGAAGCGCGATCCGTTGTAGGTGACGCCGTCGTGGGACCCACGGACGACTTCGAGGCTGCAGTCCGGTCCGACCGGGTCCAGCGGAATCCACAGCGCCACCATCCGCGGGCCGGCGAAATTCAGATAGGAGGTATCCTGGTGCCAGGGCGTTCGTCGCGTGCCGTTCGCCCCCTCCTTGTAGAAGATCTGTTCGCCGACGTACCAGACGTCGCTGTCGCCGCCGAACAGGGCACGGGCGATATCGGGCAGCACCCCGTCGCGCAACAACGCCGCATAGACCGGCTCGCGGATCGAGTATCCGGTATCGGCGATGAAACGTTCCTTCGCCCCCGCGGCGAAATCCTGCAGCGCGGCACTCAGATGCGCATGGCTCCAATCATAGGCGGCTTCGACGGCGGCCATGGCCGTCGCGTCGAGCGCCTGCTTCAAAATCACCACGCCGTCGTCCCGGTAGGACGGTGCCAGCGCGGACAAGGGGCCGATGGACATGGGTATGAATGCCTCGCTGTCAGACGCGTTCCGAAAGCCAGATCGCCAACCGTGTCCCGGCCTTGACGGCGCGGGTCAGCGGCCGGTGGCCGGGCGCCTTGCGCGCGCCCTCGGCGATCGCGGTATCGCGGTGATCCTGCTCGTCGGCGCGGAATTCTTCGATTGTCGTCTTCAGCGCCGCCTCGCGGCCGCCCAGCCGCTCCGCCTGGACGCGGTAATGTTCGTCGATCACCTCCTCGACCGCTTCCGTGCAGGCCATGGCGTGGCGCGGCCCCAACAGCGCGGTCCCGGCACCGAGCGCGAAGCCCGCGACATGCCAGAGCGGCGCCAGGGCCGTCGGCCGGACCCGGCGGGCCAGCACCATCTCGTCGAAGGTCTCGAGATGCCGGCGCTCCGCCGCCGCCATCCCGGCGATTTTGTCGCCGGCTTCGGTGCCCGCCAGGATCGCCAGCTGGCCATCGTAGATCCGCGCCGCGCCGTATTCGCCGGCATGGTCGACGCGGATCATGCGGGCGACCTCGGCCTCGGGCGTAGAATCGCCCGGCAGGCGGGCGTTCGGCGGGCGTCGTTTGCTCATGTTGCGCTCCGTCCCTTGGCGGCGACGGTCCAGGCGAACAGCGCCATCGCCGCCGACAGCAGGAAATTATAGCCCGCCATCGAGATTCCGAAGAGCGACCAGGCCACTTCGTCGCAGCGCACCAGCGGGGCAGCCATGATCTGCGCCTCCAGCTCCTTCAGGCTCGTGGCGCCGCCGATCGCGGCCGCGCAGGACGACGTGCCCTCCCACCAGCCCTGTTCGACTCCGACATGGAAGGCGGCGATGCCGGCGCCGACGGCGATCGCCAGGCCGGTGAGCGCCAGCAGCCCGGTCCGGACGCCGGGCGCTTTGACGACGAAGGCCAACAGGCAGAGCGCGATCACCACCCCGTGCGGCCAACGCTGGTAGATGCAGAGGACGCAGGGGTGCAGATCGAAGCCGTACTGACCGATGAACGCGCCGCCGAGCGCGATCACGCTCCCCGCCAGCAGCAGGAGGAAGGCGGTTCTTCGGCCGGGCACAGCCATTGTCATTGTCATGCCTTCGATATGGGGGCGGTGCGGGCGTGGTGAAAGCGCCTCACAGGACGAACTTCACCGCGACGAAACCGCCGATCAGCAGGACGACGAGGAGAACGAACATCAGCCCCAGGCGCTTCTCGATGAAGTCGCGGATCGGCGGCCCGAACCACCAGAGCAAGCCGGCGACGATATAGAAGCGCAGGCCCCGGGCCAGAATCGAGGCGATGACGAAGGTCGGCAGCGATAAGCCGACGACGCCGCTGGTGATGGTGATGACCTTGTAGGGAAACGGCGTCACGCCGGCGGTGAATACCGCCCAGGCGCCGTATTCCGTGTACATCGCCTGGAATTCGCCGAAGGCGTCGGCATAACCATAGAGTTCCAGCAGGGGCTGGGCGGCGACCTCGAACAGGGCGGCGCCGATATAATAGCCAGCGAGGCCACCCAGGACCGAGGTCACGGTACAAAGCGTCGCCAGCCACCAGGCCCGCGCCCGGTCCGCCAGGACCATCGGAATCAACAACAGGTCGGGCGGAATCGGAAAGAACGAGCTTTCGACGAAGCTGATCGCACCGAGCGCCCAGCTCGCCCGGCGATGCCCGGCGAGCTTCAACGTCCAGTCGTAGAGCGGCCGAATCATCGCGCCCGCTCCGGCGCCCGGCCTCGCCTAATGCAGGTCGGCCCAGACCTTGCGCTTCACCGCGTACATCAGCACGGAGAAGATCACCAGGAAGATGATGACCTTGATGCCGAGCTGGCGTCGTTCCACCAGGGTCGGCTCCGACACCCAGGCGAGGAAGGTCGTTACATCGCGGGCCATCTGGTCGACCGTCGCCTTGGTGCCGTCGGCATATTCGACCGCCTCGTCGCTCAACGGGGCCGCCATGGCGATCTGTCCGCCGGGAAAGGTCGGGTTGTATTCCATCCCGTCCGCCAGCTCCTTGTCGGCGGGCGGGTCGGCGTAACCGACGAGCAGCGAATAGATGTAGTTTTCGTGACCTATCCGCGCCTTCACGACCAGCGAGAGGTCCGGCGGATAGGCGCCGTTGTTCGCCGCGCGCGCCGCCTGCTCGTTCGGGAAGGTGAGCGGGAAGCGGTCCTTCGGCTCGGCCGGCCGCTCGTACATCTCGCCATCGTCGTTCGGGCCGTCCATGACGGTGTATTCGGCGGCGATCGCCTTCACCTGCGGAGGGGTCAGCCCGGTGTCGTTGAGATCTCGGAAGGCGAGGAACTCGATCGAGTGACAGGCCGCGCAGACCTCCTGATAGACCTGCAGGCCCCGCTGCACGGCGGCGAAGTCGTAGCTGCCGAACGGGTTCATGTGCGGCAGGCTGACCTTCTTCAGTTCCGCCTGTTCGCCGGCGGCCTGGGCCGTGGTGACGGCGGCGAGAGCGATCGCGGCGGCGGCGACGAGTTTTCCGAACCGGCCCATCACGCCGCCCTCCCTTCGTCGCCGCTACTGCCGCCGCCGGATTTCTCCAGCACCGATTCGGCGATGCCGGCCGGCAACGGTCGCGGCCGCTCGAACCAGCCGACGATCGGCAGCACCAGGAAGAACATGAAGTAGATGAAGGTGAAGATCCGCCCGATCCAGAGCCAGATACCCTCCGCCGGGTTGGCGCCGACGACACCCAGCACCAGGCAGGTCACGACGAAGATCCAGAACAACTGCTTGTAGACCGGCCGGAAGGTCGCCGAGCGCACCCGGCTGGTGTCGAGCCACGGCAGGACGAACAGGATCATGATCGAGGCGCCCATGGCGATCACGCCCATCAGCTTGTGCGGGATCGACCGCAGGATCGCGTAGAACGGCAGGAAGTACCATTCCGGCACGATGTGCGCCGGCGTCGAGAGCGGGTTGGCCTTGATGTAGTTGTCCACCTCGCCCAGCGCATTCGGCATGAAGAACAGGAAGACAGAGAAGAAGATACCGAAGACGGCGATGCCGAGGATGTCCTTCACCGTGTAGTAGGGATGGAACGGCACCGTGTCCTGCGGGCCCTTGATATCGAGTCCGGTCGGGTTGTTCGACTTGCGATGATGCAGCGCCCAGAGATGCACGAAGACCGCGCCGCAGATCACGAAGGGCAGCAGGTAGTGCAGGCTGTAGAAGCGGTTCAGCGTCGGGTTGTCGACCGAGAAACCACCCCAGAGCCAGGTCACGATATGCTCGCCGATGAAGGGCAGCGCCGAGAACAGGTTGGTGATGACGGTGGCGCCCCAGAAGCTCATCTGGCCCCACGGCAGCACATAGCCCATGAAGGCCGAGCCCATCATCAGCAGCAGGATGATGATGCCCATCCACCAGAGGATTTCCCGCGGGCTCTTGTAGGAGCCGTAATACATGCCGCGGAAGATATGGATATAGACCGCGATGAAGAACATCGAGGCGCCGTTGGCATGCATATAGCGGATCAGCCAGCCGTAATTCACCTCGCGCATGATGTGCTCGACCGAATTGAAGGCCTGATCGGCGCTCGGATTGTAGTGCATGGCCAGGACGATGCCGGTGGCGATCTGCACCACCAGCATGATGCCGGCGATGGAGCCGAAATTGTACCAGTAGTTCAGGTTCTTCGGCGCCGGATAGTCGATCAGATGGGCGTCGGCGAAGCTGAACACGGGCAGGCGATAATCAACCCACTTCACGATCGGGTTGTTGGCGTTGAACAGGGGCATCGAAGCGCGTCTCCCTAGCCGATCGTAATCCGGGCGCCGTCCGCACTGAACTTGTGCGGCGGTACCTCGAGGTTCTTCGGCGCCGGTCCCTTGCGGATCCGACCGGACGTGTCGTAGTGCGAGCCGTGGCAGGGGCAGAACCAGCCGCCGAAATCACCCGCCTGGCCGATCGGAACACAGCCGAAATGGGTGCAGACGCCGATAACGACCAACCATTCGTCCCGGCCCTTGGTAACGCGGGCCTGGTCCGTCTCGGGATCGGGCAGATCGCCGACGTCGACGTTGCGGGCGTCGGCGACCTCCGCCTTCGTGCGGCGGCGGATAAAGACCGGCTTGCCGCGCCATTTCGGCTTGATCGCCTGGCCTTCCTCGAGCGCCGAAACATCGACCTCGATCGAGGACAGCGCCAGCACGTCCTTCGAGGGATTCATCTGATGCACGAACGGCCACACCGAAAGGCCGGCGCCGACGGCGCCCATGCCGACGGCGGCGACATAGATGAAGTCGCGGCGTGTGACGCCATCATCCGCCATGATCGAACTCCCCGTAATCTGCCTGGGTCCTGGGCGGATTATTTGTCATGACAACGGTAATTTGTCTACCCGAGGCCCTTGCTGCGACAGGATGACGCACTGATATGTCCAGGGCGTTGCGGGTCGTCATCGGGGAAACGGGGAACAAGGAGAATTCCGGCCATGCGCGTGGCGCTGTTTCAGCCCGATATCGCCGGCAATACGGGCGCGCTGATCCGCCTGACGGCCTGCCTCGGCGTGCCGCTCGAGGTGATCGAGCCGGCCGGCTTTCTCTTCACCCGGCGCGAGCTGGCGCGTGCCGCCCTCGACTACGCGCCGCTCGCCGAGATTGGCCGGCATGCCGACTGGGACGCCTTCCTGGAGACGGCGCCGGCGCGAATCGTCCTGTTGACGACGGGGGCGGCGACTTCCTACCTGGACTTTGCCTTCGCGCCCGGCGACGTATTGTTGCTGGGGCGGGAAAGCGCGGGCGTGCCGCCGGCCGTCCATCGCCGCGCCGAGGCGCGCATCCGGGTGCCGATGGTGGCCGGCGCGCGGGCCTTGAACGTCGTCGCGGCGGCGGCGATCGTACTGGGTGAGGCCTTGCGACAAACCGGCGGCTATCGCGCCATCGAGGACGTCGCGAATGGCCCAGGGGATGGTCCAGGGGAGAGGGAGTGAAGATGGACGCCGAGGAAAGCCCACGCCAGCAGGCGGCCCGGTCCTGGTTCCGCGAGTTGCGCGACCGCCTCGTCGCCACCTTCGAGGCGATCGAGGATGATCTCGCCGGGCCGGCCGCGGCGGAGCTGCCGCCCGGACGCTTCGAACGCAAGGTCTGGGAACGGCCCGGCGGCGGCGGCGGCGAGATGTCGACCCTGCGCGGGCGGGTCTTCGAAAAGGCCGGGGTGAACATCTCGACCGTGCACGGAACGTTTTCCGAGACCTTCGCCAAGGAAATTCCCGGCGCCGAGGCCGACGCTGCATTCTGGGCCAGCGGCATCAGCCTGGTCATGCATCCCCACTCCCCCCACGTGCCGCCGGTGCACATGAACACGCGCCACATCGTCACCACCAAGTCGTGGTTCGGCGGCGGCGCCGACCTCAACCCGATTCGGCCCGACGAGACCGATACCCGCGACTTCCACGCCGCCCTGAAAGCCGCCTGCGACGCGCACGGGGCCGATTACTACGACCGCTTTTCCAAATGGTGCGACGACTATTTCTGGCTGCCGCACCGCAACGAGGCGCGCGGCGTCGGCGGGATCTTCTACGACTATCTCGACAGCGGCGACTGGGACGCCGACCTCGCCTTCACGCAAGCGGTCGGGCGCGGTTTCGTCGAGATCTATCCCGCCATCGTCCGCCGTCACATGGACCGCGACTGGACGGCGGAAGACCGCGACTATCAGCGGTTCCGCCGCGGGCGGTATGTCGAGTTCAACCTGCTCTATGATCGCGGCACTCGTTTTGGATTGCAGACCGGCGGCAACCCGGAGGCGATATTGATGTCGTTGCCCCCCGACGTCGCCTGGCCGTGACGTTGCGGCGCCGGCCGGACCTTGCCGATACCTGAAAGGGAGACCCCCATGACCACGACCTTGCGAACCGGGCGCCTGGCGCCGATCCTGCTGCTCCTCGCCCTCGTCGTGGGCGCCGCCCCGGCCCAGGCGGCCTCGGCCAAGATCCAGGCCTTCTTCGGCACGTGGGAGGGGAACGCGGTTTCGGAGAGCCGGATCAGCGTCAACTTCCAGCTGACGGCCCGCGACATCAACGTCGAGGTCGGCCCGTCGGGCGGCGGCTTCCTGCTCACTTGGCGCACGGTGCAGCGACAGAAAGGCAGCCCCTCGGACCCGAAGGAAGTGCTGCGCGAGACCACGCTGGATTTCCAGCCGGTGCGCGCGGGCATCTGGCGCGCCGGCGATTCCCGCGATCCCCTGGTCGACAAGGGCGCTTATGCCTGGGCCTTCATCGACGACCAGACCCTGGTCGTGAACGTCATGCGCATCGGCACCGACGGCCGACCGGAACTGCAGGTCTACCGCCGCACGCTCACCGGCGGCTTCATGAAGCTGGAGTTCACCCGCATCGTCGACGGCCGCGCCGTGCGCAGCGCCAAAGGGCGGTTGATCAAGGTTTCAAGCTGACCGCGGCGGCCCCGACCGCAGGGGCCTATTCGATGCCTTCGATCAGAAAGACCTCACCGCGCGAAGCCTCGAGGCGGAGCGCGAGGGGCGCGGCGTAGGCGTCGGATTCATACCAGGCCTTGGCCTGCTCGTAGCTCGGAAAGCGCAGTATCGCCGTGCGGCCGCGCGGCAGGCCGCCCTCCAGGCTTTCGTGCCGCCCGCCGCGGACGATGAACTCACCGCCGTAAGGTGCCAGCGTCGGGCCGGCCGCCGCACTGTAGGCCTGCATCTTTTCGGCATCTTCGACGTCGAAAGTGAGGAAAACATAACCGGGTGCCGTCATGGCGCCGCTCCTTCTATCCGTTGAGGCTCGTCTAGCTGTCGCCGCCGTCCCCGTCGCTTTCGGGCGTCTCGCGGAAGTGCGCCCAGCTCTCGCGACCGCCGCGATTGTTGATGACGTTGATGAGGGCGGCGACCGGGCGGGGGTCGTAGCGCTCGCCGCTGTCGCCCATCAGCTGCCCCGCCGCCTCGTCGAAGCCGAGCGCCTGGCGCCAGGCCCGCGGGCTCACCATGCCGACGAAGGCGTTGGCGACGGAGATGATCCGCGCACCCATCTCGATCTCGTCGCCGGAGAGGCCGTCGGGATAGCCGGAGCCGTCGTAACGCTCCTGGAGGTGGCGAAGCACCGGGGACACGGGGAAATCGAAGTTCACCTGCTCCACCATGTCGGCGGTCTGCAGCAGGCTCTGGCGGACCAGCTCGGCCTCCTCCTCCGAGAGGGCGCCGGTCTTGGTCAGGATTTCCGGCGGCACCAGGATCTTGCCGAGGTTCATCAGGTTGCCGGCGACGTCGACGGTGCGCTGGGTGCCCTCCGGCTCGCCCATTTCCTCGGCGACCGCGGCGGAGACCTCGGCGACGCGCTGCGACTGATCGGCGGAGAAGGGATCGCGGCGGTCGACCAGACCGACCAGCATGGTGACCAGCGCCCGCATGGTGCGCTCGCGCCGCTCGCGCTCCTGCACCACCTCGGTGACGTCCTGCACGATCATCAGCACGCCTTCGGGGAACTTACGGTCGGCGTTCAGGTAGATGTGGTCGCTCACCACCGTGCGGGTGCCGCCGTCCTCGGCGGGGAAGCGATGGATCTGGTTGGCCGGCTGCTGGCTGTTCAGCACCTGCTCGTTAATCTCCTGATAAACCTTGGAGCGGATCGGCCCGATGACGCTGGCCATGGTGGAGCCGATCATCTCCTCGTGCGTGATCGGCGTGCCCTCGGCGTCCGCCGCCGCGCGGGCGTTGGCAAAGGTATAGATGCCGTCGCGGGTCACCGCGCTCACCGCCGTCGGCTGGCCGTCGGTGACGACGCGGAGGAACTTGGAAAAGTTCTCCAGGTTCTCGTTGGCGATGCGCTGACGCTCGGCCGAGCGGGCAGCCTTCACCGAGGTGCCGTGGCGCCAGACCGCGAGGATCGCGACGGTCACGCCGACGATCACCAGGATGAACACGGTTAGCAGGGTGTTGAGCCGGGTATTCGTCTCGGCGAGGGCCTCGGAAAGCGCGATGGTCCGGGTCAGGAACCAGGGCGATTCGGCGATCGCCCGGCTTGTCCATCACATAGCTCGCGGCGAGGTCCGCGGTGTCGAGGGCCAGGCGCCTCTTGAGCGGGGCGGTGCCGTCGCCGAGCGGACTCAGATATTCGACCTGGGCGCCGGATTTGCGGACCAGGTAGCTTTCCGCCGTCGCCGCGGTTTCGCCGGGCTGCAGCAAGCGGTCGTAAAGCTCGCCGTCGACCTCGCGCACGCCGATGACGAAGCCGATCGAATCGCTGCCCCCGCCGTCCCCCTGCACCGCATAGACCGGGACGACGAAGCCGATGGTCGGCGTGCCGCCGGGACCGGCGGCCATGTCGATCAGCGCCGGCTGGCCGTTCGCCGCCTCGCGCATCGCCCGCTGCATGCGCGGGGTGAGCGGCGGTGTCGCCTCGCTCGCCGCCACCAGGTCGCCCTGGGCGTTGGCGAGCGCGATGCCCGCCTGCCCGGTCGGCGCCACGTTGGCGTTGACCGAGGCTTCGGGCGTCGAGGCGACGAAACCGTCGCGCACCGCCGTCGCGTCGAGCAGGTTGCGCAGATAGCCGAGTTCCGCCTGGGCGTCCTCGCTGGTCGCGCCATCGGTCACCAGCTCGGTCATATAGAGCTGCAGGGAGGCGTTCTCCGCCAGGCTTTCCATGGTGAGGAACTGTTCGTCGAGCCAGCGGGAGACCTCGCTCGCCCGGCTGTCGGCGACGATTCCAAGCCGGATCTGCCACTGCTGCAGGTCGCGCTGACGCTCGCCGTCGATGAAGGCGAAGACGGCCCAGATCCCCCCGGCGACGATCAGCGCCAGCACCGCGGCGGCGGCGATGATGATGTTCCGCGTGCGCTGACCGGCGCCGTCTTCGTCGCCCCGGTCGTCACTCGTCCGTTCGCTCATGCCCGCCCCCATATCCAGTACCGCTCAGCGGCCCGCGAAGTATAGGAACGGGATTCGGGATCGGCAATGAAGACCGGGCGAAGACGGGGCGGAGGCCTTCAGGCCGTTTCCGCGCGGATCATCCGTTCGATGGCGCGCCGCGCTGGTACACGGGCGACGTCGTGCTTCACGTTGACCAGGGGGCGATCCAGGGTCTGCGCCATACAAGCCTGTTGCGATTCCAGGAATTCCAGGTCTTCGTCGAAGGTGACGGCGATCTCCTCGTGCAGGATGCGGGTCGCCGCCTCGTCCTTCGGCTTGTAGCCGTTCAGTGGCGTCCAGAAGTAGTAACAGGTCGATTCCGTCTTCGGCGTGATGCCGTGATAGAGGCGGAGGTTGAAACCGCCGTCCTGCTCCCGGTCGGCACGCGCACCCCGGCCGGCTTCCAGCGCCCCGGTCCACTGCACGACCGAGGACGGCACGACATATTCGAACTCCTGCCAGCGGTCGACCAGGGTCCCCTCGGTGAAGCCGGCGCCCTTCACATAGGTCGGCGGCGGCACGATGCCTTCCATCCAGCGGATGTAATGCACGCCCGTCTCGGTTTCCGTCACGTCCATGGTGGCGTCGACCTGGCCTCGCTGGTCGCCGCCGCCGATGGTCTTGCGGTGGATATAGGGGATGTGGGTCAGGTCCATCAGGTTGTCGACCAGCAGCATGAAGTTGCAGTCGATCTCGTACATGTCGTGGATATGCGGCCAGTTCTCGTGGTCGTCGTTCCAGGGAAAGTCGACATGCAGCTTGTCGGCAGAGGCGAGGTCCGGATCACCCATCCAGATCCAGACGATCTCCTGGCGCTCGAGGATCGGGTAGCTGCGCACCTTGGCGTTTCGCGGAATCGTGTCCTGGCCGGGGATCGCCACGCACCGGCCGGTGCCGTCGAAGGTCAGGCCGTGATAGCCGCAACGCAGTCCCTCGGCCACCACCTCGCCGAGGCGAAGCGGCGTCGCCCGGTGGCAGCAGCGGTCTTCCAGGGCGCTGGCCTTGCCCTCGGCGTCGCGGAACAGCACGACCTCCTCGTTCAGCAGGGTGCGGGCCAGCGGTGCGTCGGCGACCTCGTGGCTCCAGGCGGCCTGGTACCAGGCGTTCAAGGGCCATTGCCGTTCGGTACTGAGAAACATGGCGCCGTCTCCTCATCCCATGCCGCAACATCGGGTGTGAGTTTAATCAAACGGCTTTCCCGCGACAATTCGCGGCGGGACGGATCAGGAGCCAAGCGACGAGGGCGGCGGCGAGGGCAGCGAGGGCGATCGTGACAATGCCCCAACGCCAACGGTAGGCAGTCTTCGCGGCTTCGACGCCCGAGATATCCACGCGCGCGAGGGCCGCATGGGCGCTGCCCAGGCGGGCCACGGGCCAGAAAACATCCATAGCCGCGCCGTCGCGGACCCGGCGGCGGAAGCTTTGCCGCCCGGTCGGATCGAAGAAGGGAAAGACGTCCGGCAGATCGCCGAACTGGGTCTCCAGGGACCCGTCCGGCCGATAGAGGCGGGCGCCGAGCAGACTGTCCTCTCCGGTCGGTCGGGGGTCGGCGCCCGGCGGCGGCGCCAGCGGATTGGGTTGCGCGACCCGAGAACGGACATGGGCCTGCGTCGCCATCAGCGCCCTCGCCTCCCTCTCCAGCAGCCAGTCACGCTCGAAGCCGCGCGACATCGGCTTGAACAGAGCCGCGCCGAGCGCGAGGGCGAGGGCGAAGGCGACCAGCCCCGCCACGCCGGCGCGCCGGCGGCGCACAGCCGGCCGGGGTGCGATGTCGGTCGCGGTCGTCGTCTCGGACATGGTGCCTCCCCCCGTGGTCGCATCGGGATATTTGGTGATGATCGGGGCGTCATCCCTTACAAATGGTATTCAACAGGACGTGAGGGCGGGTGCTGCGGTCGCTTGTCCGGGCGCCGGGGGAACGGATCATGGCGACATATCTGATACGCAGACTGATCTCCTTCTGCCTGACCCTGGTTGGCGCCTCGGTGTTGATCTTCGTGATGCTGGAGATCCTGCCGGGGGACCCGGCGCTGACCATGCTGGGGGTCGATGCGCCGGAAAGCGCCGTCGCCGCGCTGCGCGCCGACCTCGGCCTCGACCGCCCGGCGCCGGAGCGCTATCTCGACTGGATCGCCGGCCTGGCACGGGGTGAGATGGGGCTGTCCTTCACCTACCAGGTCCCGGTGGCCGAGCTGTTCGCCGAGCGGCTGGAACTGACCGTGCCGCTGGCCTTCGCCGCCATGGCGCTCGCCAGCCTGCTGGCGATCGGCGCCGGCCTCTATGCCGCCAGCCGGCACAACCGGGCCGGCGACTGGGGCGTCATGACCGCGAGCCAGCTGGGCCTCGCCATCCCCAATTTCTGGCTCGGTATCCTGCTGATCGTGCTGTTTGCCCTGGTCCTGGGATGGACCAAGGCCGGCGGCTTTCCGGGTTGGGAGGCCGGCATCGGCCCGGCGCTCGGCGCGCTGGTGCTGCCCGTCGTGGCGCTGGCGATCACGCTCGCCTCGATCCTGACGCGAGTCGTCCGCTCCGCCACCCTCGAGGTATTGCGCGAGGATTTCGTGCGCACCGCCCGGGCCAAGGGCCTGGGGCGCGGCCGGACGCTGCGCCGCCACGTGCTGCGCAACGCGATGATCCCGGTGGTCACGGTGATGGGCCTGCTGTTTGCCGACGCCATGGCCGGCACCATCGTCATCGAGAACGTCTTCAGCCTGCCCGGCATGGGCAAGCTCATCTTCGGCGCCATCTCCAACCGGGACCTGATCGTCGTGAAGAACGCGGTGCTGCTGCTGGCGGCCCTGGTCATCGTCGTCAATTTCGCGGTCGATCTGCTCTATGCCCTGATCGACCCGCGCGTTCGCATCCGGGACTGAGGGGTATGTGGCGTCATCGGGCCTTCATGGTGGGCACGGGGCTTTCCGGCCTGATGGCCGGCGCGGCGCTGCTCAGCCTGTTCTGGACACCGCATTCGCCGACCCAGATCGTCGTCCGGGCCCGCTTCAAGCCCCCGTCGTGGGAGCATTGGCTCGGCACCGACCAGTTCGGGCGCGACATCCTCTCGATGCTGATGGCCGGCGCCCAGACCTCGATCCTGGTCGGCCTGATCGCCGTCTCCCTCGGCCTCGGGCTCGGCGTCGCGCTCGGCCTGCTCGCCGCCGCCAGGCGCGGCTGGATCGAGGAGGCGGTAATGCGGCTGAACGACCTGACCTTCGCCTTTCCGGTCGTGCTGCTGGCGATCCTGATCACGGCGGGCTGGGGCCCCGGCATTTCCAACGCGATCCTGGCGCTGGCGATCATCAACGTGCCGATTTTCGCCCGTCTGTCGCGCGGCGCCGCGCTGACGATCTGGGCCCGCGAGTTCGTCCTGGCCGCCCGCGCCGCCGGCAAGGGACCGGTCCGCATCACGGCCGAGCATGTGCTGCCCAACATCGCCAACGTCATCGTCGTGCAGGCGACCATCAGTTTCGCCATCGCCATCCTGGCCGAGGCCGCGCTGAGCTATCTCGGCGTCGGCTCGCAGCCGCCGGATCCGAGCTGGGGACGGATGCTGGCGGAAAGCCAGAACCACCTATTCCGCTCGCCGGTCCTCGCGCTCTGGCCCGGCATGGCCATCGTCCTCTCGGTGCTGGGCTTGAACCTGATGGGCGACGGCCTGCGCGACCTGCTGGACCCGCGTCTCGGCCGCAGGGGCCGGGCATGAGCCTGCTGGCGGTCCGCGGCTTAACGGTCGCCTTGCCGACGGGCGAGGGCGAGGCCCGCGCGCTCGACGGCGTCGACCTCGAGCTGGCGGCGGGCGGCACCCTCGGCATCGTCGGCGAGTCCGGTTCCGGCAAGTCGATGACCGCGCTCGCGCTCATGGGCCTGGCGCCGGCCGGCGCCCGCATCGCCGGAAAAATCGCCCTCGACGGCGAGGACCTGCTGGCGTTGGGCGAGCGGGAGATGGACCGCATCCGCGGCGCCCGCCTGGCGATGATCTTCCAGGAGCCGATGACCTCCCTCAATCCCGTCCACCGGGTCGGCCAGCAGATCGGCGAGGTGCTGGCGCTGCATCGCGACCTGGCAGGCGGCGCGGCGCGGGAGGAGGCCCGCCGCCTGCTGGAGCGGGTGGAGCTGCCGCGTCCGGCCCGCCTGCTGCGGGCCTATCCGCACGAGCTTTCCGGCGGCCAGCGCCAGCGGGTGATGATCGCCATGGCGCTGGCGGGCGCCCCGGACCTGCTGATCGCCGACGAGCCGACCACCGCCCTCGACGTCACGGTGCAGGAACGGATCCTGACCCTGATCAACGATCTCGTCGATGCCGAGGGTATGGGCCTGATCATGATCAGCCACGATTTCGGCGTCATCGCCCGGACCTGCGAGGCGGTGGCGATCATGTACGGCGGCCGGGTCGTAGAGCGGGGACCGGTGGCGGACGTGCTGGCCCGCCCCGCGCATCCCTATGCCCGCGGCCTGATCGAGGCGGTGCCGCGCCTCGGCCGCGGGCGGGCCGGGCGTCTCGCCACCATTGCAGGCGCCATGCCGGCGCTCGGCGCCTTTCCGGCCGGCTGCCCCTTCGCCGACCGCTGCCCGCAGGCCGAAGAGGCCTGCCAGCTGCAGGTGCCGGCGATGCGCCCCCTCGGCCCCGCGCGCGCCGCCGCCTGCCACCTGCTGGAGGCCGCGCCATGAGCGCCGAGGCCCTCGTCGTCGCCGAAGGGCTCTCGCGGCACTATCCGTTGCCACGCACCAGCCTGTTCACCCGGGCCGAGCGGGTGCGCGCCGTCGACGGCGTCGATTTCACGCTCGCCCGCGGCCACAGCCTCGGCATCGTCGGCGAGTCCGGTTCCGGCAAGAGCACGCTCGCCCGCCTGGTGCTGGCGCTGGAGCCGCCAAGCGGGGGCCGCCTCACGCTCTTCGGCGAGGATCCGGCGACGCTGTCGGCCGAGGCGATGCGCCGGCTGCGCCGCCATATGCAGATCGTCTTCCAGGACCCCTTCGGCGCCCTCGACCCGCGCCACCGGGTCGCCCGCATCGTCGCCGAACCGCTGCAGGCCCTGCGCCCCGATCTCGCCCGGGCCGAGCGCCGCGCCCAGGCGCTCGAGGTCATGGAGCAGGTCGGGCTGCGCGCCAGCGACGGCGACAAGTTCCCGCACGAATTCTCCGGCGGCCAGCGCCAACGCATCGCCATCGCCCGGGCGCTGATCACCAAACCGGACCTGATCGTCGCCGACGAGCCGGTCAGCGCCCTCGACGTTTCGGTCCAGGCCCAGGTGCTGAACCTGATGCGCGACCTGGAGACGAGCCATGGCCTCACCTACCTGCTGATCAGCCACGACCTGGTGGTGGTCGAATATCTCTGCGCCGAGATCATGGTGATGTACCGCGGGCGCATCGTCGAGCGGGCCGAGACCGAACGCCTGTTCGCCGCCCCGGCGCACCCCTATACCCGCCTGCTGCTGGCCTCCGTGCCCCGGATGGAGGCGGGCCGGGCCCGGCGCGATGGCGTGGCCCCCCCGCCCGCCGAGGCGGAGACGGGGGACGCCATCGGGGACGGCTGCCCCTTCGCGCCGCGCTGCCCGCTTGCCGAACACCGCTGCCGGGCGGAGGCGCCGCGCGCCCGCGAGATCGCCGCCGGTCACCGGGTCGCCTGCCATTTGGCGTAGGCGAGTGGGGAAGCGTCGTGCTAGCCTTTCGCCCTGGGATGGGAATGTCGGTGCCTGCGCCGATAGGGGTTAATCCGGGAGGATGTCATGAGAAATTGGCTCGCCGTCGCGGCCCTGCCGCTGCTGCTGTTGCCCGCCGCCGCCGAGGCCGGAAAGTCCACCGTCACGCTGGCCATGGCGCTGGAGCCGCCGGGCCTCGACCCGACCACGGGCGCCGCCGCGGCGATCGCGCAGATTACCCTCTACAACGTCTACGAGGGCCTGACGCGGGTGAACCAGGACGCCACCGTTTCGCCCATGCTGGCGGAAAGCTGGACCGTTTCCGACGACGGCAAGACCTACACCTTCAAGCTGAAACAGGGCGTCACGTTCCACGACGGGACGGACTTCGATGCGGGCGACGTGAAGTTCACCTACGAGCGCAACGCCGCCGAGGACTCGAAGAACAAGCGCAAGAAATACTTCACCAACATGGCCTCCATCACGGCGCCGGACGCCCACACGGTGGTCGTCGCGCTGAAGGAGCCGCGGCCGACCTTCCTCTTCAACATGGGCGAGAGCACCTCAGTCATCGTCAACGAGGAAGCCGCGGCGACGAACGCCACCAAGCCGGTCGGCACCGGCCCCTTCAAGTTTGTGAAATGGACCAAAGGCGACAAGGTCGTGCTGGCCCGGGACCCGGGCTACCGGGACGTGGGCGCGATCAAGCTGGAGGGCCTCACCTTCCGCTTCATCAACGACCAGGCGGCGCAGATCGCCGCGGTCATGGCGGGCGACATCGACCTCATCCCTTATTCCCGCGCGGCCGAGTCGATCGACGTCATCAAGGCGAACGAACGCCTGCAGGTCACCATCGGCACGACCGAGGGGGAGACCATTCTCTCGACCAACAACAAGCATCCCGCACTCTCGAAGCTGAAGGTCCGCCAGGCGATCGCCCATGCGATCGACCGGGCCGAGATCATCGAAGGCGCGATGTTCGGCGCCGGCACGCCGATCGGCAGCCACTTCGCGCCGCACAACCCGGACTATGTCGATCTGACCGGGCGCTATCCGCACGACCCGGCCAAGGCCAAGGCGCTGCTGGCGGAGGCGGGGCATGGCTCGGGCCTCGAACTCAGCCTGAAGCTGCCGCCGACCGGCTATGCCCGCGACGGCGGCCAGATCGTCGCCCAGCAGCTCGAGCGGGTCGGCATCAAGGTCAAGATCGCCAACGTCGAATGGCCGATCTGGCTGAAGGAGGTCTACAAACAGAAGAACTACGACCTTTCCATCGTCAGTCACGTCGAGCCGATGGATATCGGCATCTACGCCCGGAAGAACTATTACTTCCAGTACGACAACGCCGATTTCAACGCGATCATGGCCAAGGCCGACGCCACGACGGATCCGGCGACACGCTCGAAGCACCTGAAGCAAGCGCAGCACAAGCTCGCCGAAGACGCGGTCAACGGCTATCTCTTCCAGCTCGCCAAGATCACGGTGAAGGACAAGGGCCTGCAGGGCGTGTGGCGCAACAGCCCGATGTTCGTCAACGACATGCGGAGCGTCAGCTGGAAATAGCGCCCGCGCCGCCGCAGGCTCTATAATCGGGATCTCACCCCTCGCGCGTCCGTCCGGGCGCGCGCCCCGAACTGAGGAGTCCCGACGTGCCCCACCGTGGCCTGACCTTTGGCATCTTTCTGGCGCCGTTCCACCAGCTCGGCGAAAACCCCACCCTCGGCTACAACCGCAACCTGGAGCTGATCGAATGGCTCGATCACCTGGGCTACGATGAGGCCTGGGTCGGCGAGCATCACTCGGCCGGCTGGGAGACGATCTCGGCGCCGGACCTGATGATCGCCGCCGCGGCGGAGCGCACGAAACACATCCGGCTCGGCTCGGGCGTTACCAGCCTACCCTATCACAACCCCTTCAACGTCGCGAACCGCTTCGTTCAGCTCGATCACATGACGCGGGGCCGCGCCATGCTCGGCTGCGGCCCGGGCGCGCTGGTGAGCGATGCCTACATGCTGGGGATCGAGCCGGTGGACACCCGCCGGCGGATGATCGAGTCCCTGGACGCCATTGTCGCGCTGCTGGCGGGCGAGGAACCGGTGACCATGGAAACCGACTGGTTCAACCTGCGCGAGGCCCGCCTGCAGTTGGCCCCCTATAGCGATCCGCGCTTCGACATCGCGGTCGCCAGCACGGTCACCCCCTTCGGCATGATGGCGGCGGGACGGCACGGGCTCGGCGTGCTCTCGATCGGCGCCGGCCTGCCGGGCGGGCCCGAGGGCATGGCCCGCCAATGGGCGATCGCCGAGGAAGAGGCGGCCAAGCACGGCCACGAAATGCGGCGCAAGGACTGGCGCATCGTCGTCACCATGCACTGCGCCGACGACGACGAAGCGGCGCTGCGCCAGGTGAATGCCGGCGAGCGGGCCGAAACCATCACCTATTTCGAGGAGACGCTCGGCCGCCCGCCGGGCCGTTCCGACGACCCGCTGCGCGAGGGTGTGGCGATGGGAACGACGCTGGTCGGCTCGCCTGACACGATCTCGCATGGCATCCAGCATCTGCTCGACATCAGCCAGGGCGGCTTCGGCGGCATCATGTTCCGCGCGCATGAATGGGCCAACCGGCGCCAGACGCTGGACAGCTACGAGCTGTTCGCCCGCTATGTGATGCCGCGCTTCCAGGGCGCGCTCGAACCGCTCGCCGCCTCCAACGCCTGGGTGCGGGGGAACCGCGAGCAGGTCGTCGGCGGCAACGTCGAAGCGATCCGCCGCGCCTTCACCGACACGGGCCGCGCCGTGCCGGAAGAAGCCCGCGCCCGCACGCTGGGCGCCCAGGACGTGGAGCTGGAGATCGGCGAGGCGGGCGAGGAATAGGGTATTTCACGTCGCCATCGGCAAAGCCAATGCACTGAATTTCGGCAAAGGGGAGCGGCCGATGACGAGCATTGGGGCATGGCTGGAGCAGTTGGGTCTCGCCAAATATGCGCCGATTTTCTCCCGCAACGAGGTGGAACTCGACGACCTTTCCGAACTGTCCGAAGACGATTTGAAAGAGATCGGCCTCCCCCTCGGTCCGCGCCGTCGGATCTTGAAGGCGATCCGTGTCCTTGAAGCCGGCAACGATGTCCCAAGAGACGACAAAGGCGACACCGCCGCCGGTGCCGATATCCATGTCGAGGCGGAGCGCCGGCAGCTGACGGTGATGTTCTGCGATTTGGCCGGATCGACGGCGCTCTCCGAGAAGCTCGACCCGGAGGACATGCGTGAGATTCTACGCGCCTATCAGCAGAGCTGTTCGGAGATCGTCGAGCGCTACGACGGGCATATAGCCAAGTATATCGGCGATGGGCTGTTGGTCTATTTCGGGTATCCACGGGCCCATGAAGACGATGCGCAGCGCGCGGTGCGGGCCGGTCTCGAGATCGTCACGGGCGTCGCCCGGCTGAGTGAACTAGTCGGTTAGCCGCGGCACATAGAATTCGCCGTGCATCTCGGAATTCACACCGGCCTGGTCGTGGCCGGCGAGATGGGTGCCGGCGAGACGCGCGAGGAGATGGCGATCGTCGGGGAGACGCCGAACGTCGCCGCCCGGCTGGAAAGCCTGGCCGAGCCCGGCAGCGTGTTGATCAGCGAGAGCACGCACACTCTCATCGAGGGCCTGTTCGTCTGCGAGGCCCTCGGCCCACAGATGCTCAAGGGTATTTCCAAGCCCGTCGGCGTCTACCGGGTGCAAGAAGAAACCGACGCTCGCAGCCGTTTCGAGGCGACCGCAAGCCGGGGCCTGATGCCGATGGTCGGTCGCGAGCAGGAGATCGGCCTCCTGCTCGACCGCTGGGAGCAGGCCAGGGAGGGCGAAGGCCAGGTCGTGCTGTTGTCGGGCGAGGCCGGCATCGGCAAGTCGCGGATCGTTCAAATGCTCCGCGACGGCGTGGCCGCCGAAGACCATGCCCGGCTGCGTTACCAGTGTTCCCCCTATCACACCAACAGCGCGCTGCATCCGATCATCGACCAGCTCGTGCGGGCCGCCGGGTTTGTCCGCGACGACTCGTTCGACACCAAGCTCGACAAGCTGCAATCCCTCCTTGCGCGGTCGTCGAGCGACCCCGCGTCGGCCCTCCCGCTGCTGGCGGCCCTGCTGTCGATCCCGCCGGGAGATCGCTTCGCGCCGCTGGAAATAAGCCCGGAGCTGCAAAAGGAACGAACGCTGGCCGCCCTGTTCGGCGAGATGGAAGACCTGGCGGCGTCCAGGCCGCTTCTCGTCATCTTCGAAGATGTGCACTGGATCGATCCCACCTCGCAGGAGCTGCTGGATCTGATCGTGGATCGGACGCAGGAGATCGAGGCTCTGGTTCTGATCACACATCGCCCCGTGTTCAACGCACCCTGGGGCGGCCGTCCTCACGTCACCTCGCTCACGCTCAATCGCCTCGGCCGCCGCCAAAGCCAGACGATGATCGGTGCGTTGACGGACAACAAGCCGCTTCCCGAGGAGGTGCTGGGCCAGATACTGGCCAGAACCGATGGCGTGCCGCTGTTCGTCGAGGAATTGACCAAGACCGTCCTGGAGGCCGGCCTTTTGAAGGAGGAGACGAATCGCTATGTGCTGACCGGCCCACTGCAACCACTGGCCATTCCGGCAACGCTGCATGATTCCCTGATCGCCCGGCTCGATCGCACGTCGCCGATAAAGGAAATCGCGCAGACAGCGGCGGCGATCGGGCGGGAGTTTTCGCACGAGCTGTTGGCCGGCGTTTCGAGCGCAAGCGACGAGATGCTCGTCGATGCGCTGGCGCAGCTGGCCGAGGCCGAGCTGATCTATCGACGTGGCATGCCGCCGCGCGCCGACTACACCTTCAAGCATGCCCTGGTTCGAGACGCCGCTTACGAGAGCCTGCTCAAGGGTAAGCGGCACGAGCTGCACGGCCGCATCGCCCGGACCCTGGAGCAGGACTTTCCGGAACGTGCCGAGGCCGAGCCCGAATTGCTCGCCTTTCACCTTACGGCGGCGGGGCTGGTCGAACAGGCCATCCCATATTGGAGAAATGCGGGACTGCGGGCCGTCGAACACTCGGCCAATGTCGAGGCGGTCGCCCATTTCTCGACGGGCGTCGAGCTTTTTTTGGCGCTTCCGGATTGGAGCGAGCGTCCACAAGAGGAACTGGCGTTGCAAGCCCCTTTGGCCTCCGCCCTCACCGCCGCCAAAGGTTATGCGGCGCCCGAGACGGGCAATGCACTGATGCGCGCGCGCGATCTCTGCCGCGAGGTCGGCGATACCCTGCAGATGTTCGAGGTCCTGTATGGGATGTGGAACTATATCTACGTCGCCGGCGACCTCCACGCCGGACTGGAGCTCGCGGAGGAATGCTTCGAACTCGTTCGCCATGAGGGCAAGCGAACACGCTTGGTGGCGGCGCACTGCATGTTGGGACAGACGAATGCATCGATGGGCCTTTTCGACAAGGCTCAGGACCACTTCGAGCAATCGATCGCCTTGTACCGACCTGAAAAGGATCGCTCCCTGGGCCTCGTTTACGGAGAGGATCCTGGAATCCTGAGCCTCGGTTTTCTGACGGTTCCTCTATGGGCAAAGGGCTTTCCCCAGCGGTCGATCACGCTGAGCCGCGAAGCGCTCGACAAGGCCGAGGGGGCGTCACATGCGCTGAGCATCGGCGTTACCTACCTGTGGCCGGTCGTCATTCGTTGCCTGCGCCGCGAGCCGAAGCAAACTCTGGAAGCCGCCGAGACCGTCATAGCGTATTCCAGCGAGCAGACCCTTCCCTTCATAAGGGGCTTTGGAATGCTTTTCGGCGGATGGGCTTTATCCGAACTCGGTCGTTCGGAAGAGGGTATCGCGCGGATGAATCGAGGCCTGGAGGAGTGGCAGGCCACCGGATCGGGTTTCTTCGTCCCGCTTTTCCTCGCCCTGCTGGCCGAAGGCTATCAGAAGTGCGGCAAAATCGAAGAAGCTCTGGACACATTGAGCAACGCCTTCGATGTGGTGGAGCACGGCGGCGAAAACATGTGGACGTCGGAACTCTTACGCCTCCGCGCCATGTGCCTGCTGTCGCTCTCTTCCAGCAATGCGCCCGAAGCCGAGGCCGCCTTCCGCGATGCCATGGAGGTCGCGAAGCGCCAGAACGCACGTTCGCTGGAACTTCGCGCAGCGACCAGCCTGGCTCGCCTGTGGCGGACCCAGGGCAGAACGACCGAAGCACGCGACCTGGTCGCACCGGTCTACGGTTGGTTCACCGAAGGCTTCGATACCGCCGACCTGACGGACGCGAAGACGCTTCTCGACGAGCTGAGTTGACGGCGCGGTCTTTCGGCGTCGCCTCACCGCTGCCGTTTTCTGGCCTCTTTGAGGCTAGAATGGAGGCGACCCGAGGGTCCTGGTGCCGCAACGGTCTTGCGCAGGGGAAGAGCATGTCCCACGAGCAATGGCAATCGCGTCATGGCTTCATTCTGGCGACCATCGGCGCGGCCGTCGGCATCGGCAATATTTGGCGGTTTTCTTACGTTGCGGGGGAGAACGGCGGCGCCGTCTTCCTGTTCCTGTACGTCATCTTCGTGGTGCTGATCGGCTTGCCGTTGGTGGTCGCCGAGCTTTCTCTCGGCAGGCGGGCGCAAGGCGATGCGGTCGACGCCTTCGCGAGGGCCGGGGAGAGAAAGGCCTGGGGGGCGGTCGGCTGGGTGAGCGTCGCCGGTGCGATCCTGATCCTGAGCTATTATGCCGTCATCGCCGGCTGGTCCCTGAAGTATTTCGTCGGCGCGGTGACGGGGAGCCTCTGGACCACGGCGGACGCTGGATACAGTGAATTCTTCCAGCGCTTCATCGGGGATCATGCAGAACCGGTGGTCTGGCAGGCCGCCATCGTGGTCGTTACGGTCTTTGCCGTGGCCGGCGGTGTGCAAAAGGGCATCGAACGCGTCAACCGCCTGTTGATGCCCGTGCTGGCGATCATCCTGGCGATCCTGGCCGTCTACGCCCTGTCCTTGCCGAACAGCGGTGCCGGGCTCGCGTTCCTGTTCTCGCCCAACTGGTCCGTGTTGGGCGACCCGACGGTCTATATCGCGGCGCTTGGACAGGCGTTCTTCTCACTCGGTGTCGGCATGGCGATCTTCGTCACCTATGGCAGCTATATGCCGAGGGACTTCTCCTTGCCGAAGTCCGCGGCGGCCATCGCGTTCGGCGATTCACTGTTCGCCATCGTCGCCGGCCTGGCGATCTTTCCCGCCGTGTTCTCCTTCGGCATCGATCCGGCCGCCGGGCCGGAGCTGGCGTTCATCGCGCTGCCGCAGGTCTTCCTCGCCATGCCCGGCGGCGAGATCGTCGGCGCCGTCTTCTTCCTGCTCCTCTCAGCGTCGGCCTTCACGTCGATGATGGCGCTGCTCGAGGTGCCGGTATCCGTCGTCGTGCATCAGTTGGCCTGGCGTCGATGGCTCGCTGCGCTGGGTGCCGGCCTGCTTGTGTTCGCCATCGGAATTCCGTCCGCCCTGAGCTTCGGACTGCTGTCTCACATCCGCATCGGTTCTCTCGGGATCCTCGATGCCATCGATGCCGCCACATCGAACGTCCTGCTGCCGATCGGCGGTATCCTGGTCTCGCTGGTGGTCGGCTGGATCATCCAGCGGCGGGTTTCGCTGCACGAGTCCGATCTCGCGGCGACCCGCACCGGGCTGATCTGGCTTTGGCTCCTACGAACGCTGGTGCCGGCGGCGATCATCGCCATGCTTCTGCATTCGGCCTTCGGTCTTCTGGCATGAAGGCGCAAAAGAACATCACGGCCTGGCCGTGGCCGCGTAGGATGGCGTCTTGGCGGAGCGTTCTGTCGAAGAGACGGTGAGCCGACGACCATGGATCTGTTCTATGTTCTGCTGATCCTGCTGATAACGACGCGTGCGTTCGGCGAACTCGCGGAGCGGCTGCGCCAACCCTCCCTCGTCGGCGAGCTGCTGGCGGGTATCGCGCTGGGCGCCCTCGTCGCCGCCTATCCCGAGACGTTTCCCGCGTTCGTCGGCCTGCACGACAACGAGGTGTTCGTCACCATCACCGATCTCGGCATGTTTTTCTTGATGCTGTTCGCCGGCCTCGAGATGCAACCGCACAAAATCGTGGAGAACGCGAAGAGCGCCATCGCCGTCGCCTGCGGCGGCATGGTGGTACCCTTGGCGCTGGGGATCGCCGTCGGCTGGGCCTTCCTGCCCGAGGGCGATCTGCGTTTCGCCCAGTGCCTCTTCCTCGGCGTGGCCCTGGCGATCACCGCCGTACCCGCCACGGTACGCATTCTGATGGACCTCGGTCAGTTCCACACGAAAGTCGGCCAGACCATCATCTCCGCCGCCGTCTTCGACGACATATTGAGCCTCGTCCTCCTGGCCTGGCTCACCGCCTTGATGTCGTTGGGCGGGCCGCCCGCAGCGTTGGAGATTGTCTTCCTGATCGCCAAGATCGCCGCGTTCTTCGCGGCAACGGCCATCATCGGCCTGCTGGTTTTCCCCTTGCTCGGGCGCTCGATGCCCCATTTCCGGGAGCAGGAATTCGAGATCAGCGCGGTCTTCGTCAGCGCCTTCGGCTTCGCGGTACTCGCGGAACTGCTCGGCCTCCACTTCATCGTGGGCGCGTTCGTCACCGGCCTCTACTTCGGGCGCAAGACCATCGGCGGCGCCCGCTTCGAACGCATCCGCAGCACGACGTCCGCCATGACCTTCGGCTTCCTGGCGCCGATCTTCTTCGCCTCCATCGGCCTCGACCTGAACCTGACGGCGCTATTCGAGGCGCCTGTGTTCGTCCTGGTCGTGGTGGCGATGGCGTTCTTCGGCAAAATGGCCGGCGCCGGCGGGGCGGCGAAGATGATCGGCACGTCGAACCGGAACGCGCTGGCGATCGGTGTGGGCATGAGCCCGCGCGGCGCGGTCGAGCTGGTGATCGCCGGTATCGCGTTGAAAGCCGGCCTCTTCGCCGAGGCGCCACCCGGCGACACCGTGGTCGGCAACATGTTCTCCACGGTCGTGATCATGGCGGTGGTGACCACGGTGTTGAGTCCCATCATCCTGGAAAAGGTCTTCGCAGCGAAGCCGGATGGCGACTGATTGCACGCCGCGGGCCTCGGCACGCCGTCCCTTGATCCCCCTCAATGCCGATCATCGCCCGAGGGAACAGAATGGCTCGTCCCGCCGGGTGAAGGACGGAGGCGCGCATGAGAATTCTTACGTTCGCGATTCTGCTCGTTTGCGCCAGCGGTGTCGCACGAGCGCAGCAGCTGCCGGGCGACGTCGTACGCGGCGAGGTCCTGGCCGATCGCCTTTGCGCCCAGTGCCATGACGTGGAAGCGGGCGGTACGGGCCGCTCGGCCAAAGGTGCACCGGCCTTCCAAACCCTCGCCGACAGTCGGGTACTGAATACCCTGAGCCTCAGGGTCCTCCTGCCCACCCCCCATCGCGACATGCCCGATATCATTCTCGAAGACGCGCAGACCGACGACGTCATCAGCTATATTCTCGATCTCCGTTAGATCGCCATGGACGTTCACATCCGCCGCGCGGGATCGAGACATGGCCGGGTCGATGTGCGACGGCGCGCGTCCCTCACGATCTGTCTCTGCCTGACGCTCCTGCTATCGCAGGTCGCGGGCGCCGACAGCCCGAGCGGCCACATCAGTGCGGTCCGGCACGAGGCGCTCCCCGCGGAGATGACGATCCTGGTGCGAAGCGGCAACGCGATACCGGCGGGTCGGCGGGCGGCGAATTGCGTCGTCGGCGGCTTGCTCGAACGCGGCTTCGAAGCCTCGACCCTCGCCGGCGTGCTTCGCCTCGACATCCGGTTGGCGACGAATATCGACATCGACCCCTGGGAATCCAAGCATTGGCGCTTCGAACCCGAAGGGCTTCGCTATCGCTCCCGGCTGAACGAGCGCAACATCATCGACTTCTATGTGAAGCCTGATGCGGCGCTGGCACGCTGGAGATGGACCTTCGACGATGCCGTTCCGGCGCTACCCTCGACGTCGAAAGTCGCACCGCGAATCCTCCTCGCCGAACTCAGGGACCGACACGGCAGGCTGCTATGGTCCGCGCGCGCCGAGTTATCAGAGGCGTTCGAGACGACAGATGGCGCCATCGACATGCTGGCCGAAGCCGTGGCCGACAACTTCGGCGAAACCGTGGAGGACATCGGTCTCGATTGAAGCCTCATCCCGGATGAGCGAGCGGCGTGGTTCGTCACCCGACAGCACCGTTGAGGCCATGGAGGGTGGGAGAAAGGCGGGCTAGGCGCACACGCGAAGCAACTCGGCGAAGGTGGCCATGGATTGGTCGCGTCGGCCGTCCTCGATATCGTGGATCAGTTCGACCAGGCGCCGGATCGCCGGTGTCTCGACGCCGACCTCCCCGGCCAGATCGGCAATGATGGCGATCTGTACGTCGATCTCCGTGCGACGTTTGCGCACCGCCAGATCGCGCCAGATGCCCGAATGGGTCTTGGCCGAATTCCGGTTGAACAGAGCCAGGTCGGCGACGCTTCCGCGTACCAGGCTCGGATCGACGCCAGGGGAAAAGCATTCGGGATCGAAGCCGTCGAAGCCGAGGGGCTGGACATTCCGTGCCGCCGCCGTCGCCATGACCTCGCCACCGAGCGCCCGCCAAACCGGGAAGCGCGTCGGGTCGGCGAAATTATCGGCGATCGAGTCGCCGTTGGTCGCCGTCGCGAAGAGCATGGCGCCATAGGCGAGCTTGCCCCACAGGTATCCCCAGACATTTTCCGTCAGCACTGCGTCGGGCTCGAAGACGCGAAGCAGATCGAACATGGCCCGGGTGCGGTCCCGGGCGCCGCCCTCGATTTCGCCGACGACGACGGCACCGCGATTGCCGAACATGACCTCGCCCGGACCATGCCAGTCGGCGCCGAAATTGACGAAGGCGCCCATGGTCCGGCCAACGCCGACGTGGCTCGAGATTTCCAGCTCGCTCAAGCCGTTCTGTGCCGAGAGGACGAAACCATCGGCGGCCAGATGCGGTTTCAAGGCCGCGGTCGCGGTCGCCGTATGCTGTCCCTTGACCGCCAGGACGATGCAATCGAAAACGCCCTCGAGGTCATCCGGCGTGACCGCGGGGACGACGATCTCGAAATTCTCGACCGGTCCGGTGATCCGCAAACCGCGGGTGCGGCAGACGTCGACATGTTCCTCGACGATGTCGACCAGGAGCACGTCGATACCGCTACGCGCCCAAAAGGCGGCGAGGGTGCCGCCGATGGCGCCGGCACCCCAGATCAAAATCGGTGCGGCCATGAGTCCTCCGATCGATCCCCGGTTTCCCTCTCGCCACCCCGCTCTCGATCAATCCAGCCCGCCGTCCGCGTTGATCTCGGCGAAGACCTCCTTGGCGATGACCAGGGCTTCGCGGACCGAGGGCACGCCGATGTAGCCGCCGGTGTGGATCAAAGCTTCGGCCAGTTCGTCCTCGCTCCAGCCCTGGCGGCGAGCCATGCGGAGGTGGATCTTCAACTCCGGCCAGGCGCCGGTCGCGGTGTCCGTGATGACGCAGATCAGCGTCTTGGTCTTGAGGTCGAGGCCGGGCCGGGTCCACAGCAGGCCAAAGATGGCCTCGCCCGTGTAGTCGGCGAACTTGTCCATGATGGGATCGTTGTAAACCGTCTTCTCCATGGCATCGACGGTCGCGTCGCCGATCAGCTGGCGGCGGATCTCGCGGCCCTTGGTGTAGTTCTCGCTTCTGCTCATCGTCTCTTCTCCCCGATTAAAGCGGACTTTGATGGCCGAAACTGTATCGGATATCCCGCATCCGTGCGCGCTGCGGCAAATATGGCAATATGGCGGCGCCACCCTCGACGATCCCACCCGGAACCGAGCTTGCCCATGACCATCCGTTGGACCGATGCCGCCTCGACCCCGATCAATCCGCCGGGCACGGGCGAGGTACCGCTCGCCGACGCCGAGGCACGGCTCGCCCGGCTGACGGCACGGGTCCAGGCGGACCTCCACACGCTGCGCCACCCGGAGACGGAGTGGATGGCTGGGCGAACCGGCCCCGACGGCGAAGCGATGCTGGACGTGCTGATCGCCGGCGCCGGCCAGGGCGGGCTGGCAGTGGCGGGCCAGCTGATCCGCGAGCGGGTCTCCAACATCCTGCTGATCGACAAGGCACCCCGGGGCCGCGAGGGCGTGTGGAACGATTTCGGCCGGATGCCGGTCATCCGTTCCCCCAAACAGTATCCCGGGCCCGACCAGGGCATCCCCAGCCTGACCTACGAGCACTGGCACCGGGCCAAGTTCGGCGACGCAGACTGGGACGCGGTGGAGTTCGTGCCGATCCCGCCGTGGATCGACTATCTGAACTGGGTGCGCGAAACCCTGGCGCTGCCGGTGCAGAACGATACCGAGCTGGTGGGAATCGAGCCCGGTGAGGAATGCCTGCGCGTCACCCTCGCGACGCCGGCGGGCCAGGTCCAGCGCCATGTCCGCCGCCTGGTGCTGGCCACCGGCCACGACGGCACCGGCAAGTGGGACCTGCCGGAGATGCTGGCGCACCTGCCCCGCGAAGTTTGTGCCCGGGCCGCCGACGACATCGACTTCGCGGCGCTTGCCGGCAAGCGGGTCGCCGTGCTGGGCGTCGGCGCTTCCTCCGGCGACAACGCGATCTGCGCGCTGGAGGCCGGCGCGCGGGAGCTGGTGATGTTCTGCCGCCGGGACACCCACCGCCGCCAGCAGGTCTACCGCTGGTGCATCACCGCCGGCTTCCTGCGCCACTTCAACGACCTCGACGATGCCTGGCGCTGGCGCTTCATGCAGCGCATCCTGAACATCCGCATGGGCATGCCGCCGGAGACCTGGAAACGCATGGCCGAGTTCGAGGCCTTCCGCCTGGAGACGAACTGCGACTGGCACGCGGTCCGCGCGGCCGCGGGCGGCGGCGTCGAAATCGAAACCAACCGGGGACGCTTTACCGCGGACTTCATCATCTCCGGCACCGGGCACGACCAGGACGTCCACGCGCGCGCCGAACTGGCGCCGTTGGCCGACGAAATCGCGCTCTGGGCCGACCGCTATACGCCGCCGGCCGAGCTCGCCGACGAACGCCTGGCCCGCTATCCCTATCTCTCGAAAGACTTCGCCTTCACCGAGAAGGTGCCCGGCCGCGCACCCTGGATCGGCCGCATCCACGACTTCACGTTCGGCCCGACCATGAGTTTCGGGCCGAGCGGCTGTTCGATCTCGACCTTGCGCCTGACCGTGCCGATGCTGGTCGCCGGCGTCACCCGCGGCCTCTTTACCGAGGACGTGGAAGCCCATTGGCAGGACCTGCTCGACTATCCCAACATGATCCCCTGAACGAGACTTGAACGAGGAACGCGCCATGCCCCTGCACCCCGACATGATCAAGGTCATCCAGGCCATGGAGAGCTTCGGCTACCGGGCGATGGACACGCTGACCCCGGACGAGGCCCGCGCGCAGAGCGAGGCAATGGCAGCACTCCGCGCCGACCCCGAGGGCGACGCCGGCCTGATCATCGAGAACCGAACCCTGCCGGTGGCCGGGGCCGACATTCCGGCGCGGACCTACCGGCCTGTCGGCACGGAAGAACAGGCGTTGCCGGCCCTGGTCTATTATCACGGCGGTGGACATGTGATCGGCAGCCTCGACACCCATCACGACATCGCCCGCCACATGGCGCGGGAGGCGGGCATCGCCGTCGTCTCGGTGCAGTATCGCAAGGCGCCGGAGCATAAATTCCCGCTGCCCGCCGAGGACTGTTTCGAAGCGCTCCGCTGGGTGGCGGCGAACGCCGCGGCCCTCGGCATCAATGCGCAAGCACTGGCGGTCGGCGGCGACAGCGCCGGCGCCAACCTCGCCGCCGTCGTCGCCCTGATGGCCAAGCAGTCCGGCGGGCCGGCGACCCGGCTGCAGATCCTGGTCTATCCGATTACCGACTACGCCTGCACGGCCGAAAGCTACACCACCTTCGCCGAGGGTTTCGGCGGCCTGACCCGCGATGCCATGGTCTGGTTCCAGGACCATTACCTGAACGGTCCCGGCGACCAGGCCGACTGGCGCGCCTCGCCCAACCTGGCGGCGGACCATACCGGGCTGCCGCCGGCGCTCTTTATCACGGCGGAATGCGACGTGCTTCTGGACGACTCGCTCGCCTATATCGAGACCCTGAAGGCCGCCGGCGTCGCCGTGGAGCATGCCCATTACGACGGCATGATCCACGGCTTCTTCTCGATGGCACCGACGATCCAGGCGACCGCGGACGCCCGGGCCCGCGCCGTCGGCGCGCTCCGCAGCGCGCTTTTCGACTAGCCCTCGGCCGTCAGTCGGGCGAGCACGGGTTCCAGCGCCTGTTCGGCGATCCGCCGCAACTCTTCGCGGCTGCGGTTCTGGATCGGGTGCGGCACCCAGACGATCGCCGGCTCGAAACCGAGCGCCTCTCCCTGGGCCTTGGCGGCGTCCTTGAACGCCGTCGTCGCCACCATCACGCCGGGAATGCCACGTCCGTCGAGGTCCGCGATGTCATGCAAACTGCACGACGTACACGCCCCTCAATCGGCCAGACCTTCGATGACGACATCGCATTCCGCGGCGATGTCGCCGGCGCTGTAATGCCGGGCCAGCGTCGCCGGTGACGGCTTGGCATAGCGGCGGACCTGCAGCTGCCGCTCGACCAGCAGCTCCTCGACCGTGTCGAGGAACTCGTCGCTGCGCTCCTTGCCGATATCCAGCAGCGCGACGGTGCGCCCCTGAAGCGTCGCCGGCGGCGTCAGGCGCGCGCGCATCGGCGGGCCCCCTTCGCTCGTCGGATCGCGCATGGAATAGGTTTCGCTCATGTTCCGATCTCCTGTGTTACCGGTTGGATGACTTCGCGTTTGCGACCCCCGGCCCAGCCGCCGATGATCGCCGAGAACAGACCGGCCGGCCCGCCGGCCCGGGCGATCAGCAGGCCGTGGTCGCGCCAGAACTTGGGCAACTCGCCGACCGCTTCGTCGAGATCCATGCCCTCGCCGACGCCGCCGTGCCCACGCACCAGTTCCGCCGCCGGCCGGGTCGTCGCCTCGTGCAACGCCGCTTCGATCTCGGACCGGCCCCAGCCGGCATCGCGGTAGATCGCGTAATGCTCCGGCGAGAGCAGCAGGATGGCGTTGCACCATTGCGCCAGCTTCGGGTGGCCGACGTTCACCAGCTGCATGGCGAGGGAACGGCTCAATTCCTCGGGCGAGCGCGACTTCTGGTCGATGAAGGCGGTGACGCCGTCGCCGTGGAAGAGGGTGACGGCGGACCGGCCCTCCGCCACCCCGCGCGCCTGGGCGAGCGGGGTCCAGCCCTCGTCGCTTTCGTCCTCGGCGACGCAGACGCCGATCTTGCCCGGGTTGCCGAAGGTCGCCCGGTCGATGCCGCCCGGCTCCCCGCCGCCGACGTTGCGGATCAGCAGCTGCAGCGCGCGGCAGATGGTGGAATTTGCCCGGTTGCCCTGGCCAAGGCAATTGATGCCCGAATTCATGCCGATGGCGCGGGCGATCGGCCCGTTGACGATAGCGACGGGCCCGGAGAAATAGGTGGTGCACAGCAGGCCGTGCATGGCGAAGAGGCGCTGCAACGCGCCCTCGACGATGCCCAGCACCACCGGCATATAGTCCGGCTTGCAACCGGCCATGACCGCGTTGATCGCCACCTTCTCGACCGTGCAGGGCACCAGGTTGGGCGGGATCGCGCCGATGATTTCGTCCGCGGCGCGCGTCGTGCCGGCCAGCATGCGCAGGACCCGTTCGTCGGTCGGCGGTACCACCGGCAGGCCGTCGGTCCAGCCGCGCTCGAAACAGCTTTCCATCGGGTCGTCATAGGCGCCGACGGCGATCTCCCGCGCCTTCAGGCCGCTGTCGCCGAAGCGGACGCGCAAGCGCTCGGGCATGCCGGGCTCGACGTTGCGGGCCCCGCACCCCGGCTGCTGTGCCGGCAGCCCGGCGCCGAGGCCATCGAGGCCCGACAGCGCCTCCCACTCGCCCCGGTGCCAGCCGACGGCGCGGCCCCGCTCGCCGTCCGCGCCGAGGCGGATCAGCGTCGGCACGATCTCGATGTCGTGGCGAAAGGAGGCTTCGAGTTCCCGGTCATCGACGGTGTCGGAAATCGATTCCGGGAAGCCCGGGTCGTCCTGGCTGTAGACCTCGAGCGGCGTTCCGCCCGCCTTCAGCTGGGCGTAGACGTCCTCCAGCATGGTGCAGGTCGGACAGTCCCGCTTGGCCACGACGATCAGACGTTCGCTCATGCCTCACCCATTTTCCCGCTTCGCGCCCGGCCATGATAGCGCAAATCGCGCGGCCGATGGACAGCCCCCGGCCGCTCGGCTCTAATGCGCGGCCAAACGATCCAGCCAGAGGGAGCGGTACACACATGGATATCGGCGTCTTCATCTTCGCCACGGACTACAGCCTGCGCATGGACGAACTCGGCGCCGAGTTGGAGGCGCGCGGCTTCGAGAGCCTGTTCCTGCCCGAACACACCCACATCCCGACCAGTCGACAAAGCCCCTTCCCCGGCGGCGGCGAGCTGCCGCGCGAATACAGCCATACCCACGACCCCTTCGTCGCGCTCTCCTTCGCCGCCGCGGCGACCACGATTTTGAAGCTCGGCACCGGCATCTGCCTGGTCCCACAACGCGAGCCGATCGTCACCGCCAAGACGATCGCCAGCCTCGACATGATGTCGGGCGGCCGCTTCGTCTTCGGCATCGGCGGGGGCTGGAACGTCGAGGAGATGAACGACCACGGCGCCGCGTACAAAACCCGCTTCAAGCTGATGCGCGAGCACGTCCTGGCCATGAAGGCGCTGTGGACGGAGGAGGAGGCGAGCTTCGCGGGCGAGATGGTGAACCTTCCCGCCGCCTGGTCCTATCCCAAGCCCGTGCAGACCCCGCATCCGCCGATCCTGCTCGGCGGCGAAACCGACTACACGTTGCGCCGCGTCGTCGACTATTGCGATGGCTGGTTCCCGCGCGCCGGCCGCGGCTTCGAGCCGGCGGAGATGATGGCGCGCCTGCACCGCATGGCCGACGAGGTCGGACGCGATCGGTCCACGTTGCAAGTCTCGCTGTTCCGCGCGCCGACCGACCGGGCCGGGCTGGACGCCTGCCGCGAGGCCGGCATCGACCGCGCCATCCTCGGCCTGCCCTCGGCCGACCGGGACACCGTGTTCAAGCTGCTGGACGAGTACGCCCCGTTGCTCGGGTGACGGCGGCGGCGCGGGCCTTCGTCGACGCCGCCCGGCACGGCCACCTGGCGACGGCGGACGCGGCGGGCCGGCCGCACGTGGTACCGGTCTGCTTCGCCCGCCTGGCGGAAACGCTTTATGTCGTCCTCGATTCCAAGCCGAAGCGGGTGGATGCGCGGGCCCTCAAACGGGTGCGTAACATCGCCGAGAACCCGGAGGTCGCCCTCGTCGTCGACCGCTGGGACGAGGACTGGAACAGGCTCGCCTGGGTGATGGCCCGCGGCCCGGCGGAAATCCTGGCGCCGGGCGGCGAACAGGCCCGGGCCGTCGCGGCACTCCGCGCGCGCTATCTGCAATACCGCGCGATGAACCTCGACGAGGCGCCGGTCATCGCCGTCCGCGTGGCGCGCTGGAGCTGGTGGGGGGCGGTGGTGGCGTAGGCGGCGCCCGCCTCATTCGGTCCAGGCAAGCGCATCCATGCCACTCGGCGTCGAGCCGAGAAGGGTGACGTCGCCGCTGCCGGGATCGACGGTGGCAAGGTAGTAGTCGCCCCTGCAGCAATTCTCATTTTGGCGATTTGCGTTGATTTTTTCCTATGCAAGGAGCCCGGTTTCTGATTCAAAGTGGCGATGAAGGTGCTCAAAGACCTGATATTGGAGTTGCGCTCGCTCTGCGGGTCCTTCCCGGACAAGCGGACGGGGAGCAACAGCCGCTATGACATGGCCGACTTCGGGCTTTCGGCCTTCTCGCTGTTCTTCATGCAGAGCCCCTCGTTCCTGTCCCATCAGCGCACGTTGGCGCGGGCGCACGGGCGCTCGAATTGTGAGAGCTTGTTCTCCATGTCGCGGATCCCGACGGACAACCAGATCCGGGCGATGCTGGACCCGGTGGTGCCGGACAGGCTCTATCCGCTCTTCTCGTCCCTGCTGGAACGTCTGGAGGCGGGCGGTGGGCTCGGCCCCTTCCGACGCCTGGACGGCCATCTCCTGGTCGCGCTCGACGGCACCGAATATTTCTGCTCGCGGAAGATCTCCTGCCCCAACTGCTCGCAGCGCAAGCGCAACGACGGGGCCGTGGAGTATCACCACAACATGGTCACGGCAGCGCTTGTCGCCCCGGGCCACGCCCGGGCGATACCGCTGGCTCCGGAGTTCGTCGTTCCCCAGGATGGCGGGGAGAAGCAGGACTGCGAAAGCCGGGCGACGCGGCGCTGGCTGGTCGCGCACGGGCCCGGCCTGGCCCGGCTGAAGCCGATCTATCTCGGCGACGATCTCTATTCCCGCCAGCCGATTTGCGAGGCCGTTCAAGCGGTTGGCGGCAACTTCCTGTTCGTCGCCAAGCCAGGCTCGCATCCGACGCTCCACGAATGGCTCGACGGCATCGAACTGCCGATCCACGAGGAACGGGTCAAGAAAGGCCGTGGCTTCCAGACCCATCGCTACCGTTGGCTCGCCGACGTGCCGATCCGCGACGGTAAGGACGCGCTCCGGGTCAACTGGCTCAACATCGAGATCGTCAACAAGGCCGGAAAGGTCACGTACCGCAACAGCTTCGTCACCGACATCGCTGTCGACCGGAGCAACGTCGCCGAACTCGCCGCCTGCGGGCGGGCCCGTTGGAAGATCGAGAACGAGACCTTCAACGTGCTCAAGAACAACGGCTACAATCTCGAGCACAACTTCGGACATGGCAAACAGAACCTCTCGGCCCTGCTCGCCACCATGAACCTCTTCGCCTTCGCCTGCCACGGCGTGTGCGAGATCCTCGAAGCCGTCTGGGAAAAGGCCCGCGGCGCCCTTGGCTCACGTCGGCGCTTCTTCGAACACTTACGCACCATTACCAGCTACATCGTCTTCCCCTCCTGGGCGGCCCTCGTGCGGACCCTCATCACTGGGCAGCCACCGCCTGCCAGAGCCAGCCTCTGAACCGAAACCGAACCCCAAGCGAGTATCACCCAGGAGACAGAAACAAGAGCCATAATGAGAACTGCTGTCGCCCCTGCCGGAGTTCGAATCGTTGACGATGGCGTAGAGCACGCCGGTCGCGGGGTTATGGTCCATCGAGTTGATGCGGCCGACACTGCTGATCTCCGGGGGAAAGCTCAGCGGTACCGAGGCCGTGACCACGCCTGTCGCGGGATCGATCGTATTGACGGTGTTCTGGTTGCCGTGCAGCAACGCATCATCGGGCGAGAAGGCGAGGCCATTGCCTCTCTCACTCACGGTGACCGACCCGACCGCCGTGGCCGCGCCCGTGCCGGTATCCAGAGTGCCGAGCAGGTCGTCACTCTCGATGTACCCGAAAAGGACGCCATCGGAGGGCCGGATCGACATTCCCGCCACCGTCTCGTTAAAGCCGAAGCCTTCGACGCCGGTCGGGCCGATCTCCGTGCCCTGGCCGGTGACCGGGTCGACGACCAAAAGAACATGGATGTCGGACCCGTCCGCCCGCTCGGCCGCGGCCAGAAGACGGCCGGTCAACCGCTCGTAGTCCATCGCGCTCACGCGTTCGAAGCCGATGGGTCCGATCTCGCTCGCCTCGCCCGTCACGGGATCGATAGTGTAGAGCGTGCTCTGCCCGTCGGGGCCCTGGTGGGTCGCGCCGTAGAGTTTCGGGGGTACCACGGCGAGGACGATGGCACCGACATCGCTCACCCCGTCGGGGACCGGCGACACCGCGGCGGAGAGGCCGCGCAGGGTATTGCCCGACGCATCCACCAGACTGGCTTCGCACCGGATTGCGCCCCGCGCCGTCGGCACGTCGGCAATCGCAAAGCCGCCGTCCGCCACGCTTGCCCCGACGAAGTCTTCCTGGCAGGCGACCAGGGCATCAGCGATGCCGCCGCCCGATACGTCCTCGATCCGGCCGACCGCCGTGGTCAGGGGATCGGGCACCACGGTCACCGTGATGCCGGCCGACGTCGCGGCGTTGTCGCCGAAGTCGATGGCACGGGCCTGGAAATCGAGCCTGACGACGCCCGTGGGAACCATATAGGGGAAGAGGAACGGCGCGCTCGTGTCGACGAAGGCGAGCGCGCCGTCGACCAGGAACTCGACGGCGGCGACGCCGACGTCGTCGTCCGCCACGGCGGTGACGGTGAGCGGCTGTCCTTCCAGCACCAGCTCGCCCGGCGCCGGCTGGACCAGGACGACGCTCGGCGGTATGCCGTCGCTGTCGCTCAACGTGCGGTACTGGCCGATGAGCAGGCGTCCGTCCGGCGGACCCGCGACATCGGCGTTGGCGGTGACGAAGACCAGCTCCGGCGTGATAGCGATGCCGGTGCCGTCGAATACGCCGAGTTCGGCGAAATCCACGATGTCGCGCAATGCCGGGTTGCCAGGGTCCGAGACGTCGGCAATGGGGATCGCGTTGACAAACACGCCGTCCGCCGCCAGCACCAGGGTCTCGGAGAGCGCCAGGTCGCGGGGCTGGAAGTCACGGGACCTGCCGAGCAGCACCGGCGCCGAGGGATCGGCGAGGTCGACGGTGGCATAGCCGTCGCGCGATACCGCGACATGGGCGATACCGTCGGCGAGTTCGACGTCTACCCCTTGCCCCGGCAGGCCGACGGCGCCGAATGTCGCCGGCGCGTCCGGACTGGCGATATCGATCACCGAGAGGCGGTTGCCGGGCGAGGCCTCGGCGAGGACCGCGAGGTCACCGGCGACGGCCACGCCCTGGGCGTCGCCCTCGGTCGCCAGGGTGGCGATGGTGCGCGGATCGCTGGAATCGGTGACGTCGATGACGACGAGACCACCCGGCCCATCGGCGACATAGGCGTTCGCCCCCGCGACGGCGACGTCACGGGCGATACCGCCCGTGTCCTCGCTGCCGAGCATCATCGGTCGCGCCGGGTCGGAGACGTCGACGATGACCAGCCCGGCGATCCCGTCGGCGATATAGGCGGTGCCGCCGACGACGCGGATATCCAGGGCCTCGCCCGGCGTGCCGAGGCCGGCGATGCGCGCGGGCTGGGCGGGATCGGAAATGTCGACGACATGCAGCCCGGCCTCGCCGGCGGCGACATAGGCCCGATTACCGGCGAGATCGACGCTCCGCAAGGTACCGGCCAGCGGCAGGTTGGCCAGCGCCAGCGGCGCAAAGCTGGTAACGACGCCCGCCGCCTGGGCATTGAAGCCGTTGTTCGTCGCCGTCACCGTACAGGTGCCGTCGCCACCGGCGAAGACGCGGCCCGCCTCGGCGCCGAAATTGCAGACCAGAAGGTCGGAACTGACATACATCGTGCCTTTCGCAGGCGAGGTCAGGTCGAGGCTGGTGCCGTCGAGCAGCGTGCCCGTTACCGTCAAGCGACGAGAGGCATCGCCGGTGACGGTATTGAAGATCAGTACGAAATTCGCCGGATCGACGGTGATGCCGGTGAGCGCGGCGGCGAGGTCGAAGCTCGCCGGGTCGGTCGGATCGCTGCCCGTGGCGATCTCGAGGGCGTCGCGCACGCCGTCGCCGTCGCTGTCCACCGCGAGGGGATTGGTGACGAAACCGTCAGCGCCGGCCACCACCTCCTCGCCGTCGTCGATGCCGTCGCCGTCCGTGTCCGCGACCTGGAAGTCGGTGCCGAGGTCGACCAGCTCCTGCTTGTTGGTCAGGCCGTCGCCGTCCGCATCCTCCATCCCGTCCATGGGATCGTCGGGGTCGAGGCCGTTGGCCAGTTCCAGCGCGTCGGGAATGCCGTCGCCGTCGCTGTCGCCGCCGAGCTGGACCTGTACCAGCACCATGGCGATCACCCCGTCATAGAGCGCGGTGATCGCCGCCGTGCCGCTCATCCGCGCGGTGACGGTGCCGGTGGGCGAGACCTCGACCAGCGCCGCGTTGGAGGAGGTATAGGAGATGCCGTTCACCTGCCCGACCGCCTGGCTGCTGCCGTCGGGGAAATGCGCCGTCACCGCCAGGGTGGCCTCCGCCCCTTCGCTGGCGAGCGGCCCGGCCAGCGCCGCGATGGCGAGGCGGGCCGGAACCGGATCGGGCGCGCCGACGGGAATGTCGGCGTTGAAGCCGTTGCCCTGATTGGCCGTCAGCTCGAAAAAGTCCGACTGGCCGGACAGCGTCTCGCCGTCGACCACGCAGGTCGCCCGCGCCCGCGTCGGCCCGAAATCCACCGGCACGTTGTCGAGCCGCCAGAACCCGTCCTCCTGCACGCGGGCGGAGCGGTTCAGGATGGAGACGACGCAGTTCTCGTCGAGGGGGATTTGGGCGTGGGCGGGCAGGGAAGAAACGAGCCCAACGATGGCCAGCCCCACAAACAGGAGCACATTGAGGTGAAAGAACGTGCCGGACTTTAACTTCATGGGACTATTTCCCTTCCAGAAGATACTTTGAAACAATGCCTCGAGCGCGAAGATCAGAATCTCGCCATCCGTTCTTACGAAGATAGTACATCGGTTCGTAATCTGGATCATGAGTCCGTCTTTCGGGCAACTGCTGCACCCTCTTCAAGTATGAGGCAATGACTTCCATCGCTTCATCGGAACCCTCTTTATCGAGCTTCTCCAACGCCCACCTCAGAATATTCTGAGTTACGTTCCCCCCGTAGGGATCTTCATTCATGAGCAACGTCTCTAGGGAAGAAACAAGTGGCTTACCTCCTCCGAGATATTCCATCTTCTTCTCACAGATCCTTGTCTTCGGCTCCCTATCCCTTTCATGATATATCACCTGGATCTTTCTCTTGACGTCTTCGGAGAATTCCAAATGCCCTTGATCGCAGGCTTTCTCCACTGCCCATTTTGTCACCCAACGCTTGGGCGTCCTTTTCTCCGATGAGAAATCAAAAGCCATGCGAAGGACCGCCTGTCGCGCAGTGGAGTCTGCGGACATCACATACAACAGATTATAATAGGAATGATAAACCGTCCCAATAATTTCTCGTTTCCTCGGAACTGTCGCATCACCTGACATCACCATGACGAAATAATTCAAATGCTCGTTGCGACCCATTGTGCTCAAGGCACGAACCAGAGCGCGACGTGCCCGGGCTGGAGTTTCATCATGATTCAGGAATGACTTCGCTGATCTGAATGTCTCTTCTGGGTTCGAACCCTCTCGCAGCTCCTCGACGATCGATCTGAGTTGCTTGGCTGCCGGCGGCTGATCTCCCGGGTACGCGACTGCCCGATCAGCAGCTACCAAGCTCGACATTCCGATGAACGCAACAAAAGCCTTGGAAAACCCTAATACTGCTACAATTGATGCACCGGACATAACCATCATTCATGTGCTCCACATTAATTCTATATCTCATTGAGGCTGGAATACATCGGCAGCAATAGACTTACTCCACTCCGCCGAATCCACGGCTACAGTGAATATTTCAGCTTGGCATGAGTGATACTTAACGAAAACGACAATGGATCCATCAACATACTTTGAATTGACATCCCTTAATACGCATGTACTATTCATAAGTCCGTGGGGCGTCCGCATAAGCCGATCATCGCCATAAACACTCTCTTCTCTTTCAATCTTCCCTGAAAACGGTTTAGGATCTCTGATACTGCTGGAAAAAGGGTATTCTAATCGAAGTACTGTCAAGTTTGAATGCACTTGTTCGCCGACTACAAGCCAAATGGCTAAGGGTCTATTGGCCGAGTTATACTCGACTGAAAAATCGAAGAATTTCTTCCCAGTTAAATGTAACAGGGGCAAAACCCCGGGCGGTCAAGCCATTTCGATGCAGCGTTGTCTGACGAGGATCGGCAGTGGGGGCACGGGTGGGGCGCCGGGGACCTTGAGGCGGTCGCCGAGATAATCCCAGAAGGAGAGGCCAAGTTTCTGGCAGGTCTTGTAGAGGCCGAGGAATGTGTCTCGGGCCTGCTTGCCGTCCTCGGAGCGTGTGCCGCCGGAGAATTTTCGCCTTGTGACCATGGCGCGGATGTCGCGTTCCGCGCCGTTGGTGTTGAGCGGGACCTCCGGGCGGTCGAGGACGACGAGCAGTTCGTCGCGGTTGGCATGCAGGCGAGCCAGGAGCCGGTCGAGGCGGAGGAATCCGGTCTTGGTCGCGAAGAGCGCATCGAAGCGGCATGCCAGGTGGGCCCGCCGTCCTGGCGCCGGCCTTTCGCGATAGGCTTTGAGATCGGCGTAGAGTTGCCAGAGCCGTGCCTGGATGTGTTCCTTCTCGCGCCGCTGGCTCCGGGAGAAGGTCATCAGCTTGTGGATCAAGCGCTCCGCATGGACCCAGCAGAGCGCGTGGCGGCCGACGTTGAACTGGCCAGCATCGTCACTCAGGACGACGCAGGCGCCCGCGGCCGTGCCCCTGAGCAGGCCGTGCGCGGCGATGGCGCCCCACAGCGCCCCCTCGGTGGCGGTCCGCGCGGCCCCGCGCCCGTCCCCGTGCCCGGTGATGGCGAGCCGCCCCAGGTGGGCCAGCCAGGCATCTTCGTTGGTGAAGCGCCGCGGGCAGCCCTCGGCCAGACGGGCGATCACCGATGCGGCCAGGTCGCGCTCGGCCATGTAGGCGAAGGCGGCGGCATTGAGCACATAGTCCGCGTGGCCGGCCCGCAGCCGTTCCAGGAAGTTCAAGCGGCTCTTGGAAAACGTCGTGGCGAACCAAGCGAAGGCGTCGTTGCCGATCCCGCTCGTCACCCCGTTGCGGTTGGCGTGGCGGGCGCCGGTATCGTCGACGCTGATCCAGGGCGCCGTCTCCAGGCCGGCGCGCAGCACCGCCTCGCCCTCGGCGACGAAGCCGTCATGGCCCTCGTTCAACAACCGCACCACCTGGCGCTTGGAGATCTTGATGCCGAGGTCGTCCAAGAGCCGCGCCAAGCGCTCCGCGCTGGTCTGGCCGCCATGATAGAGCGCCAGCACGAAACGCCTGAGCGCCGGGCCGAAGTGGCCGCGCGTCCCCGCCGGCAGCGGCGCCACGATCGTGGCCCCCTCGGGCGTCAGCCAGCGCTCGCGGCGTAACAGGACAGTGTTCGGCCGGCAGAGCAGGTCCTGAACCAGATAGTCTTCATAGCCCTTGAAGCGCGAGCCCGCCGGCACGGCGGCCCGGACGATCCGCCTCTCGTCGATGGGAACCCGGCCCTTCTTGGCCCGCCGTCCCGCCTTCCGCCCCGTCCGGCCCCGGGATACGGCCTGCTTGTCCATGCCGCTCGGCTTGATATCCGGTGGCCCGGAAAGGCCTTTGAGACGGCGGATCTCTTCGCGCAATGTCGCGTTCTCGGCACGCAGGGCCGCCTGCTCCTCAAGCAGCGTCAGAACCAGCGCCTTCAGGGCGGCGACATCAAGATCGTCGAGATCCGGAAGCGATTCGGCCATGACGGGATCGAATCACAGACCTCCCGCCGCGAACATCGATATCTGGTCACTTGACGCGGAAGCCTCACAAGATGTGGCCGTTGAGACTCACCCCTATACCCAGGCCAGATCCCCCCGTCCCCAGGCCCGGCCTTTTGCCCCGGTTACAGTTAAATGAGCTCCGCCGACGATAGAATGCCGCCAGTATATCTTGTTTCGCTTCGTCCAACTCCAAACACCCTTCACCTTTGGGATCTCTTCTACAAAGATAGTCTCACGCCTAAGATGACTGGACTGACGATCCGGCGAGGACTCTATCAGTGTTGTCACTCCAAGCATCATTGTTCTTTCTGGGAGGTATATAGATCTCAGATAGGAAAGGTCATTCTGTTCAGAGTGACGCTCCTCCGTGTATCCAACTTTGGTGGACATAATACTAGAAATAGAAAGCAAAAATAAAACGAATATTGTTTTGTTAAGTGATGCCATTACCATATGCTCCTTTGCACACCCTTTAGTCATTATCTAGGGATGAATCTGGTTTCAACGACATCTTCCATATTCGATACTGTTACCTCAATCGGACCGGAGTTAGCGGCACATATCCTTACGAATCCGTCAATCGATGCATTTTCCCAATCATTTTGGGATTGGTAAGGCCCATTGCCATAAGATGGGTCATAATACTGTCCGGAATACTGAACAATAAAGTGATTAAGAAAACCACCTGGCGGGTCATTTGTTGCACCTTGCCCAGGGGCACCTTCGAGATCTGTAGCTTGCTCCCTTAGATGCGTAAACGGCACACAGTCGAGTGGTGCTTGTCCATCGGAGGCAAACTGCCAGTTCTTTACTAACATTAGGCTACGGTCAGTTACACCATCATAACTAAACCCATTGTCATTCCTATATTGAGACTCAACCTCCGTAATTTGGGAACCCAGTATACCTTGGGCAAGAATCACCTGGTGGAAAAAATTGGACCAAGCGACACAAGTTCCAACGTTACTTAGGTGCAGACTTCCGGCAGGTATTTCAGAGTTTAACATAGCCGATAGCGGTTGACAATCGTCAGCTACAGTGGCGTTATCTGGATCATTTTTGATTTACCCAAAATCGAAGTTCAGCGCCATCCACACGATGGACTATTCGGTCGGAAAACTCGCTCCATATGGCGGTGACCGCAGGCGTTGGACTGGACTCCCCATCTGATTCTCTAGTTCCAGTCTCAATTACGGTCTCATATAAAGTCGTGGCAAATTGCTCATCAAGGGTAGAATAAACCTTAATCGCTGTAGTCCCGGCAGATACAAAACTCCCGCCTCCATCAAGTGATACATCCCAGTTTATCGTGAAAGGATTATAGAACCTTACCGTGTTTGGAAGAGGTGCCCCTGATTCAATGCCGTTGACCTGTATTTCCGAGCCAGATGCATTCACCTCAGATTCAAATACCATTCCATCAGGCCCCGTTCCGCGTATGAAGATCGGTGTCGGAGGTATGGATTCCGATAGTGAGAACTTCACGTCCAAAACAGGTATCGTATTTCGGACTATTGCAACGGGCGAGTTATTCTCTCCGTCATCGCCGGCATCTCCATCTGAATTTAAATCGCTCCAGTGTGGCAAGAGGTACGGCTCTCCATTGTCACGAAAGACTGTGCTAGAAGCATTGGCTACGGTCAGTTGTGTAACTTTCACCTCTGCTACTACTGTTGAAACGATTTCAGAGTCTTGAGCGCCAGAGACCGTAGTATATGTCACTGTTGTATCGCCTTGGCCAAGACTCAAGGGAGAGAACTCTGACTGACTGACTGGTTTCGTGTCAATACTTGGGTCTACAGAGATGACATCACTATTATCGGTTATCCAAGTGTAGGCAGGAACTCCCGTGGGTAGCGGGGAGCCAGTAGCCAAGACCATTGATGTGATAGGTGAGCTCTGTAATGGCTGGCCGGCATTGACATTGGCAAGAAAGACGACCCTATTCTTGCTCACATCCACATCCACCGGCTCACACATCCCCGTCGGGCTGGGGTTGCCGCCGCAGTGCCAGCCGGCCTTGATCACCCCCGTGCCCGGGTCCGAGGTCACCGTCAGGCCGTCCTCGGAGACCGTGCCCGTGCCGATCGAGACGAAGGCGCCGAGGTCGTGGTCGAAGGAGTACAGCTCCGTGATCTCGCCCGGCACCAGCCCGTCCGTGTTCGGCAGGCTCAGCGCCGCCGGCGGGTCGAACGACGTGCCCGCCGGCTGCAAGGTCACCACGAAACGCGGCTGCTGCGCGAAGTTCGGCGTCATCGGCACCTTGTCCGCATGCACCACCGTCACCCCGAGACAGCCCGCGGGCCCACCGTCGGCGAAGCTCGCCGAACCCGCCGCCACGTCCAGCGCAAAGCCCGGGAACGCCGGCAGGGTCAGCCGCCCGCCCGTCGTCGCGTCGACGCAGAGCGTGCTCGTCTCGTCCAGGCGCACCATGTGGATCGGCCGGCCGAGGTCGACGTCGCGGCCCGCCACCGTCGCCAGTTCGAACTCCAGGTGCGGCCAGGGGCCCGGCCGCGTCGACGTCGTGCCGTCCGCCAGCAGCAGCGCCGGGCCGACCGGCGCGCCCGATAGGCGGAACTGGCCGGCCGCGTCGCTCACCGCGGTGAGCGCGGTGCCCGCCAGGCTCAACGTCACCCCCGGCACCGGCAGGTCGGTATTGTCCAGCACCACACCCACCACCGCGGTTTCCGCCGGATCGCCGGGCTGAAGCGCCGAGGCCGCGAACACCGCCGCCTGGTTCGGATTGTCCGGGAAGCTCGCCCGCACCCGGTGGTTCTCGATCCCCTCCGCCGCGCCCAGCGTCAACAACGCCGTGGCCCGGCCCTGCCCGTCGCTCGTCACCGTCAGAGCCGTCAGCCCGTTGAAGTGTCCGGGACCCGAGGCCCCCTGGTCCGACACGATCTCGAAGGTCACCGGAACGCCCGCCAGCCGATTGTGCCCGAGGTCCGTCACCACCACCGAGAACGGCTCGGCCAGCGGCCGGCCGGTCGCCCCGCTTTGCCCGTTGCCCGCGTCAAGGTTCACCCGTACCGGCGGGCCCGGGTCGGTGATCGCCGCATAGTGCGCCGTGCCGGCATAGCCGACCGCCGTGGCGGCGACCCGGTCGTTGCCGGCGCCGGCCCGCGAGCCGAGCGTCCAGCGCACCGAAGCCCGGCCCTGGCCGTCGCTCACCACCGCCAGCCCCCGCGCCGCCGCGCCGCCCGCCACCGGCGAGAGCGAGCCGTTGTTGCCCGTCACCCGGAACAGCACCGGAACCCCGGCCACCGGTGCGCCCTGGGCATCGACCACCTCGGCCACCAGGGCCTGGTCGAGGGTCTGGGCGATGCCCGCGCGCTGGCCGTCCCCCGCCAGCGCCCGGATGCGGGCCTCGCCGGCAAGCGGCTGGTAGGTGACGGTGAGGCTATCGCTCGCCGTGTTGCCGGCGGCGTCGGTGGCCTCAGCGGTGATCTGATTATCGCCGACGCTCAAGGCCACGCCCTCCACCAGGAATCTCCGGTTCAGAACCTCGGCGGCGATGCCGTTGACGGTGACGCTGGCTTCCGTGCCGCCGACCGTGCCGAGCACGATATCATTGACCAGGCCGGAGACCGTAACGGAATCGGCATGCGCGACCGCGCCGTCGGCCGGCAGGCGGATCGCCACCGTCGGCGCGCGGGTATCGCGAATGAGCTCGATCCGGGCGGTGCCGACGTTGCCGACCTGGTCCGTGGCGATGGCCTGGATGTCGTTCAGCCCCTCGGCGAGCGGGACCGTCAGGCTCCAGGCGCCGTCGGTTACCGCGACGGGCGTGCCGTTCACCGCGAGGCTGGCGAAAGGGTCGTCCAGGGTGCCGGTTACCACGGTGCTGCCGGCCGCAAAGACGGTGCCCGTCGCCGGGCTGTCGATGGTCACCACCGGCAGCGCGGTATCCGCAACGATCTCGAATTCGATCGGCAGGGGTTGCGAGGCGATGCCGGCCGAGAGCCGGCGCAGCTTCAGGGTGCCGGTGTAGAGGTCCGGCGGAAAGGCGAGCGGCGCGCTCAAATGGATTTGCAGTTCGTGCACCTCACCACCTTGGAGATCGGTAAAGCCGGCCGGCGAAAAGGCGACGAAGGGGGCGAGCTCGGGCACCACCTCGACCTCGACGTCCAGGTTCTTCACCTTTTCCGAAACGGTGAATTCGACGGTGAGCGTGGTGACCTTGCCGCTTTCCAGGCTATGGCTCAGCTGCGGCGTCAGCCAGTCGATCTTCGGCGCCGCCAGTCCCGGCCCGGCCAGCAGCACCGACAGTAAACCCGCGAACATGAAAACCGCAATACGCATGATGGAACCCCAAATCCGCTTGTCCCGACGGGCCGGCCACGACGCGGCGCAACCCCTGCGAGGGCATTGAATGAATCAAATTAAGGCATGAATTTCGTTTCTACACAATATTTAAGTGTGTTAAGTATTTTTTGTTAGGAATTTCAAATAGTTAATGGCGACACGGGGTCTTGCCACCCCCCATTGTGGGTGTTGGCGGCAACGCTGCGGCGGGCCGCGACCCGGCCGCCCGGCCGTCGTCCGCGCCCGGCCATTGTCTTCGCCCGCCGGGCGGCATAGCGTCGCGCCGGAACGGATTCGGGGGAGACGGGCATGCTTTCGACGGTACAACTCGGCAATTGCGGCCTGGCGGTCTCCAGGCTCTGTCTCGGTACGATGAATTTCGGCGAGCCGGGGCGCGGCCATCAGGGGGACTGGACGCTGACCCTCGACGAGGCGCGGCCGATCTTCCAGGCGGCGCTGGCGCACGGACTGTTCTACTTCGACTGTGCCGACGTCTACGGGCTCGGCGCCTGCGAGACGGTGGTCGGCCAGTTGCTGCGCGAGCTAGCGCCGCGCGACCAGTTCGTGCTGTCGACCAAGATTTCCGGCCCCATGGGCCCCGGCGCGAACCAGGCCGGCCTCTCGCGCAAGCATGTGATGGAGGGCATCGACGCCTGCCTCGCCCGCCTCGGCCTCGACTATGTCGACCAGCTGATCATCCACCGCCATCCGCACGGCCGCCCGGGCACGCCGCTGACGCCGATCGAGGAGACGATGGAGGCGCTGCACGACGTGGTGAAGGCGGGCAAGGCGCTCTATCTCGGCGCCTCGTCCATGTTCGCCTGGCAGTTCGTCGAGCTGCAGATGACCGCCGAGCGGCACGGCTGGACCAAATTCGTCTCGATGCAGAATCACTACAACCTGATCTACCGGGAGGAGGAGCGCGAGATGAACCCCTATTGCGCCGGCACCGGGGTGGCGTTGACGCCCTGGTCGCCGCTCGCCCGCGGCATCCTGACCGGGACCTACAAGGGCGGCTTCGACGGCGGCAGCACGGCACGCAGCCAGGGCCAGGACCGCCAGCGGACCGAAGGCCTCTATCGCGGCGAGATGGATTTCGTGATCGCGGACCGGGTGGCCGAGGTGGCGGAGCGGCTCGGCCATTCAGCGGCGCAGATCGCCATCGCCTGGCTGCTGAGCAAGCCGGAAGTGACCGCGCCCGTCGTCGGCGTGTCGAAGATAAGCCAGCTCGACCAGCTGGTCGCGGCGACGGAGATCACGATTCCCGACGAGGACATCGCCTATCTGGAGGAACCCTACCGCCCGGTGGAGAACCTGCTCAGCATCGGAACGTCCTAAGCGAGATTATCGGGGCGTCAATCGGCGTCGTCCGCCGTCGCCTTGCCGCCGGCCTTGGCGAAGTCCCGCCGTGCCGTGGCGAACCCCAGCAAGCGCTTGCGAACCAAATCGTTGATCGTGCCGGGCGGGTAGCTGCCGTCGGCCCGCAGCCGGCCGGCCCGGACGCCGGTCAGGATCTCGATGCCCTGGTCTATGGTCTCGACGGCGAAGACGCGGAAGTCGCCCGCGCGCGCCGCCGCCACCACGTCCTCGCGCAACATCAGGTGTTTCACGTTGGCCGCGGGGACCAGCACGCCCTGTTCACCGGTCAGACCGCGCGCGGCGCAGATGTCGAAAAAGCCCTCGATCTTTTCGTTGGCACCGCCGATTGCCTGCACCTCGCCCCGCTGGTTGACCGAACCGGTGACGGCGAAGCCCTGCCGGATCGGCACCTCCGCGAGGGCCGAAAGCAAAGCGTAGAGCTCGGTCGAGGAGGCGCTGTCGCCGTCGACGCCGCCGTAGGATTGCTCGAAGGCCAGGCTGGCGGAGAAGGCCGGCGGATGGTCGTCGGCGAAGCGGGCGGCCAGGAAGGCAGAGAGGATCAGCACCCCCTTGCTGTGCAGCGGGCCGCCGAGTTCGACCCGGCGCTCGATGTCGATCACCTCGCCCGCGCCCATGCGGACGGCGGCGGTGATCCGGCTCGGCTTGCCGAAGGCGAAGTTTCCGAGGTCGAGCACGGCGAGGCCGTTGATCTGGCCGACCACGGCGCCGTCCGTGGCGACCATCACCGTATCGCGCAGCACGCCCTCGTGGCTCTTGCGGCGGATCCGGTCGGCGCGGCGGATGCGGGCTTCGACGGCCGTGGTGACGTCGGCCGCCTGAATTCGCGACCGGCCCGCCTCGCCGGCGAAATGATCGGCCTCGCGCAGCAGATCGTCGAGCGGCCCGGTGCGCAGTGAAAGCCGCTCGTTGTCGCCGGCGAGGCGTGACGCATGTTCCAGCACCCGGGCGACGGCGGCACGGTCGAGCGGCCGCAGCTCGCAGCGCCGGGCGTGCGCGGCCAGCATGGCGGCATAATCGAGCTGGCTTTCCGCGGTCCAGGGCAGGTCCTCCTCGAAATCGGCGGCGACCTTGAACATGTGATTGAAGTCCGGATCGCCCTGCGCCAGCGAGTAGTACAGGCGGTGATCGCCGATCAGTACGATCTTCACGTCGAGGGGGATCGCCTCCGGCTCCAGCGAGAGGGTCGAGGCCAGTCCCATCATCTGGTTCGGCGATTCGATCTGGATGGCGCCGGCCTGGATCGCCCGCTTCAGGCTCTCCCAGGCCATCGGCTGCTGGAGCAGGCGCAGCGCGTCGAGCAACAGATAGCCGCCGTTCGCCCGGTGCAACGCGCCCGGCTTGACCTGGCTGTAATCGGTGACGAGGGCGCCCATCTCCTGGGCGTATTCGACCCGGCCGATCAGATGCGGCTGGCTCGGCAGGTCCTCGCTGACGACCGGGGCACCGTTCGTCGGATCGTTGGCGATCATCACGTTGACCCGGTACCGCTTAATGAGGGCGGCGGGATGGTTGCCCGCCATCGCCATCAGTGCCGCACCGCTGGCCGGGGGCGCCGTGTCCGTCGCGACCTGGGGTTGGGTGAGGAAGGCTTCGACATTGGCGACGATGTCGTTGGCGACCGCATCGAGATAGGCGGCGATGCCGGCGACATCGCCGAAGGCGGCGCGCACCGGGGTGAGTGCCGCACCAACGCCGACCGCCAGCAGTTCGCCCGCCAATTCACGCAGGCGCCGACGCCGTTCCGCCTCCCAGCCGGGAATGCGTTTCGCCGTTTCCGCCAGCTTGTGCTGCAGCTCGCCCAGATCCGCTTCCAGCTGCGCGCGCACCGGCGCCGGCAATTGATTGTACACCTCCGGCGCCATGACCTCGCCGTCGCGGACCGGTGCCAGCGACAGGCCGGCCTGGGTTCGGATCAGCGCCAGGCCTTTGGTCTGCGCCTGTTCCTGGATTTCCTGAAAGGCGGCTTCCTGCAAGGCCTTGAACTCGTCGTCGACGGCCTGCTGGCGACCACGAAACGCCTCCCCCTCGAACAGCGCGGGGATCGAGGCGAAAACATCCTGGACGAAACGTTCCATGTCGGCGCGAAAGGCCGGCGCGCGGCCCGCCGGCAAGGCCAACGCCCGTGGCGTGTGGGAATTGGTGAAGTCGTTGACATAGACCCAATCGTCGGGCGCCGGCCCCTCGATCGCATGGCGTTCCAGCAGCCGGCGCGCCAGCGCATGGCGCCCGGTGCCCGACACGCCCATGACGAAGAGGTTGTAGCCGGCCCGCTTCATGCCAATCGCGAACTCGATCGCCTCGACCGCATCGGCCTGGCCGAGCGCCACGTCGTGAGAATCGAGATCCGCCGTCGTGCGAAAGGCGGCGGCCGGCAGCCGCGCGATCCGGCGCAGCCGGGCCGGGCTCAAAGGTCGTGGCGCCATGGTCGATCCTTCCTCACAGGCTGTTCTCGATCCGGTCCATGTCGTCGTCGGAGAGATCGAAATGATGGCCGATTTCGTGCACCAGCACATGGCCGACGATATGCGCCAGGCTCTCGCCGCTCTCGCACCAATAATCGAGGATGGCGCGGCGATAGAGGAAAACCATGTCGACGCTCGCCACGCCCACGCCGCCATCCCGCGCGCCCATGCCGACCCCGTGATAGAGGCCCATCAGGTCCAGGGGATGCGCGATCCCCAGGCCCCGCAAGGTCGCCTCGTCGGCATACTCCTCGACCCGGATCGGCACGGCGCCCAGCCACTGGCGGAACTGGGGCGGCAGCCCGGCCAGCGCCGCCAGCGCCAGCGCTTCGATTTCCGCCAGGCTCGGCGGCGCTCCCCACCGGTCTTCCATGGCGCGGATCCATGCTCCGGTCAGTGATTGTTGCGCGGCGTTCCCTTGGCGGCGACGCGTTTGTACTTGTCGGCACCCTGCATGATCATGCCCTCGTCGAACTGGCCGACCCGCTCGCGGAAGATTTCCTGCCAGGGGGTCTGGCTTTCCGGCGCGGCGAAACCGCCCGCATCCGCAAGCGCTTTGTGCCGGGCCGCGACCTCTTCGTCGGAAATCAGGATGTTCGCCGTCGCTTCGTTCAGGTCGATGCGGACACGGTCGCCGGTCTGCAGGATGGCGAGGCCGCCGCCGGCCGCCGCCTCGGGCGCCGCGTTCAGGATGGAGGGCGAGCCGCTGGTCCCCGACTGCCGGCCATCGCCGATGCAGGGCAGCGTGGTGATGCCGGCCCGGATCAGCGCCGCGGGCGGCTGCATGTTCACCACCTCGGCGCCGCCCGGATAGCCGATCGGGCCGACCCCGCGCACGAACAGCATGGCGTCGATGCCGATCTCCAGCGACGCGTCGTCGATGCGGTGGTGATAGTCCTCCGGCCCCTCGAAGACGATGGCGCGGCCCTCGAAGGCGTTGGGGTCGTCGGGATTGGCGAGATAGCGCTCGCGGAATTCTTCCGAGATCACGCTGGTCTTCATGATGGCGCTGTCGAACAGGTTGCCCTTCAGGTTGATGAAACCGGCGTTCTCCACCAGCGGCTCGTCGTGCGGGCGGATGACGTCCGGATTCTGCGTGCCCCCGCCGCCGCAGTTCTCGGCGATGCTGCGGCCGTTGGCGGTGATAGCGTCGGGATGGGGCAGGCGGCCGGCCTTGATCAGCTCGCCGACCACGGCGGGGACACCGCCGGCGCGATGGTAGTCCTCGCCCAGATACTCACCGGCCGGCTGCAGGTTGACCAGCAGGCCGTGCTCGTAGCCGATGCGGTACCAGTCGTCGTTGTCGAGCTCGACCCCGACATGGCGGGCGATGGCGTTCAGGTGGATCGGCGCGTTGGTCGAGCCGCCGATCGAGGAATTGACGACGATCGCGTTCTCGAAGGCCTGCCGCGTCAAAATGTCGGAGGGCTTCAAATCCTCCCACACCATGTCGACGATGCGCAGGCCGGTGTCGTGCGCGATCTGCCCCCGCTCGCGGTAGGGGGCGGGAATCGCCCCGCAGCCGGGCAGCGACATGCCGAGCGCCTCGGTCAGCGAATTCATCGTCGTCGCCGTGCCCATGGTGTTGCAGTAGCCGACCGACGGCGTCGAACTTTCGACCATAGCGAAGAAGCCATCGTTGTCGATCTCGCCTGCCGCCAGCAGCTCCCGCGCCTTCCACACGATGGTGCCGGAACCGGTCCGCTTGCCCTCGTACCAGCCGTTCAGCATCGGCCCGGCCGAAAGCGCGATCGCCGGGATATCGACCGTCGCCGCCGCCATCAGGCAGGCGGGCGCCGTCTTGTCGCAGCCGACGGTCAGCACCACGCCGTCGAGCGGATAGCCGTACAGCAGCTCGACCAGGCCGAGATAGGCGAGGTTGCGGTCGAGGTTGGCGGTCGGCCGCTTGCCGGTCTCCTGGATCGGATGGACGGGGAATTCGAAGCAGATGCCGCCCGCGGCCTTGATGCCCTCGCGCACCCGCTTGGCGAGCTCGAGGTGGTGGCGGTTGCAGGGCGAGAGGTCGGAACCGGTCTGCGCGATGCCGATGATCGGCTTGCCGGACTGCAACTCCTCCCGGGTCAGGCCGAAGTTCAGATAGCGCTCGAGGTAGAGCGCGGTCATCGAGGGGTCGGCCGGGTTGTTGAACCACAAGGCACTGCGAAGCTGTTCGGCGGTCTTCATGGGCGCGCGTCCTTCCTCAGGGCTTTCTCTCGCCCCCCTTTTAGCAGAAAGCGGCGCCGGCGCGCGCGGCCTATTCGGCGGCGGCGGGGGCCGCCTGTTCCGGTGTCGGCAGCTGCTTCGGCAGGATCCAGACCGCGCAGAAGATGATCGCCGCCGCGATCGCCAGGATCACGAACAGCACGTCGAAGCCCCAGTTGGAATGCACCAGGGCGATCAGCGGCAGCGCGGCGGCGAGCACCGTGAAGCTCACGACATAGCGCACGCCGTAGATCCGCGCGCGGGCCGGACCGCTCGCCATCTTGCCGATCATGTAGTCGTTGATCGGGATCTGCCCGAAGGCGCCGAGCATGAAGCCGAGCGCCACGGCCAGCGCCACCCCGTCGGTGAGGCCCGGCATGGCGGCGAAGAAGACGATCTGGATGACCGCCACGGTCATGAAGACCCGGCGCGGGCCGATCCGGTCGAGCAACGCGCCGACGACGAGCTGCGCCATCGAGGCGACGGTGAAGACGACGAAGGCCATCATGCCGACCACCGTCGCGACGTCGCCCCGGGCCGCCAGGGCGAGCTGGTCGAACCAGGCGGTCAGCTGGGTCGCGAGATCGCCCAGCCGCTCGTCGAAGATCTTCGGCAGGGCGAAGGTGGTCGACTGGAAGATGATCGAGGAGACCGCCGTCGTCAGGAAGACGATGACGGAGACGCGGATCAGCAGGGCCTTGTAATCGGGCGCCATGGGCGCTGCCGGTGCCGCGGGCGTCTTCGGCACGCCGTCCGCCCGGATCCCCTCCCAGCGCAGGGCCGCATAGGCAAAGCCGAACAGGATGGAGACGATGCCCGGCAGCACGAAGGCCATGCGCCAGCCGCCATGGTCGATCAGATAGCCGGTGATCAGCGCCGCGAAGGCGACGCCGAGATTGCCCCAGACCCCGTTGACGGCGATCCGCATGCCGGTGTTGCGCCACTTCATGGTGACGATCGCCAGGCCGACGGGATGATAGATCGCGGCGAACATGCCGATGACGAACAGCCCGGCGCCGATCTGCAACGGCGTGGCGGCGAAACTGGTGGCAATCGCCGCCAGGCCGATGCCGAAGAAGAAGACGGTCATCATGCCGTCGCGGCTCCACCGGTCGGCGAGCCAGCCGGCCGGCAACGAAAACAGGCCGAAAGCGAAGAAGCCCGGCGTCGCATATGCCAGCAGCTCGGCGTAGCCGACGCCCCATTCCTTGTGCAGGGCGAGCGCCGCCACGGAAGCGAAGATCAGGGTGAACAGATGGTCCATGAAATGGCCGATGTTCAACAGCAGGAAATACAGCCGGTCCCGGTTCATCGCGGCGCCTCCATCGCAAACTCGCGGCGGACTTTAGCCTTGTCCGTGCTGCGATGTCATGCCAACTATCGTCGAGAACCTGCCAAGGACCCGAAGATGAGCCCGGCCGACCCGCGCAGCACCGATCCCGACGACTACCAGGACCTGCCGCAGCGCATCGGCGCCATGTCGAAGCGCTTCGCCGACGGGTTCGCGATTCCCCTGCACGAACACGACCGTGACCAGTTGCTGCATGCCCGGCGCGGCATCATGCGGTTGCGGACCGAGGGCGAGGCCTGGATCGTGCCGCCGGACGGCGCCGTCTACATCCCCGCCGGGACGCCGCACGCCGTCGACATGCACGGCCCGGTCGACATGCGCACGCTCTATATCGACCGGGCCCGGGTCCGCCATCGCCCGCACACCCTGACGGTGGTCGCCGTCACGCCGCTGCTGCGTGAGTTGATTCGCGCCCTCAGCGAGGAGCCCGTGGTCTACGCCGCCGGCAGCCGCGCCGCCCTGATCGCCCGCCTGATCGAGGTCGAGATCGAGCGGGCCCGGGAGTTGTCGTTGAGCTTTCCGCTGCCGCGCGATGCGCGCCTGCAACGGCTGTGCGCCGCCCTGCTGGCCGACCCGGCCGACCGGCGCACCTTGCAGCAATGGGCCGAGGTCGCCGGCGCCTCCGCCCGCACGCTCGCCCGCCTGTTCGAGCGCGACCTGGCGATGAGCTTCGACCAGTGGCGCCGCCGGGTCCGTTTCCAGGGCGCGCTGGAAGCGCTCGCCCAGGGCGAACCGATCGCCCGCGTCGCCGCAACCCACGGCTACCTGAGCGCCAGCGCCTTCTCCCAGGCCTTTGCCAGGGTCATGGGCAAGCCGCCCTCGCGCTACGGCGGGGAAGCCTGAAGTCCCGCCATCAATTGCCGTTTCCCCTACCCTGCCGCGCCGGGTAGGGTGCCCGGCGGGGCGCGTCCGCGGGAGAACCAGCATGTCCGAGATCGAGTATTTCTACGCCGCCCATTCCGCCTTTGCCTATCTGGGCTCGGCCCGCCTTTCGGTTATCGTCGGCAGGGCGGGACGGCGGATCCGGCACAAGCCTTTCGACCTGCGCCGGAGCATGCAGCATTTGGGCGCGCCGGGCTTCACCGAGCGGACCGACGCCCACAAGGCCTATTACTTCGGACGCGAGATCGAACGCTGGTCCGAATATCGCGACGCCCCCGTCGTCGGCTACCGGCCGACCTATCACGACAACGACATCGGCTTGCCGAACCGGGTGCTGATCGCCGCCCAGGAGGCGGGCGTGAATGTCGACGGCCTGGCCCACGCCATGCTGGAAGCCCATTGGCGCGACGATTGCGACCTCGCCGACGCGGACACCCTGGCCGGGCTGGCCCGCGGCCTCGACATCGATCCCGACCCCCTGTTCACCGCCGCCGGCGGCCCCGAGATCGCCGCCCTCTACGAGGCCAATACGGAAGAAGCGATCCGCCGTTCCGTCTTCGGCTCGCCGACCTATTTCGTCGATGGCGACATGTTCTACGGCCAAGACCACCTGGAGATGGTCGAGCGGGCGTTGCAAAGGCATTTTGTGGGGACGTGGCCGCCTGTCTGATACACAAATTGCATCGTCCAGATTAAACGGCTGCTGTATGTAAATAGATTCACAATGCTTGGCGCTGTCCGGCTATCGAGTCTATTACGTCCCTCAAATTCGCCTCGGTCAATGGCTTGCCGATATAATTCTTCACAACCCGGTATTGGCAAGCACGAGCCTGATCATCTGGATTAAGTGATGTCGTCAGCATTACAACAGCGGTATCTAGAAAATTTTCCTCCAGTACACTCGTTGCCATATTCAAAAATTCGAACCCGTCCATTCTCGGCATATTGATATCAAGGAATATAATGTCAATTTCTTGATTTCGGTTGGATTCAAGATAGTCGAGGGCCTCGGCGGCGTACTGAAATGAAATCAAGTTTCGAACCAGCCCAGATCGCATTATAATCCTACGGTACATCATCTGATCGACCTCGTCATCATCGATAATGACAACCGTGCCGATATCTGAAGATATACTCACTTCGCAAACTTCCTCAGGAAGACCTTGAATCTTGCACCTTCACCCACATCGGAAACTACAGAGATTCTACCGCCGTGATTAGAGGCGATCCTCCGGCATATCGACAATCCGAGGCCAGTGCCCGGGTAGGTATCGCGAGTATGAAGCCTTTGAAACAGCCCAAAAATCCTTTCATGATACTCGGGAGCTATGCCGATACCATTGTCGGCCACATGGATCTCGGCTGAGGTCTCGCATTGGCTGCGAGGGGCCTCGATGACTATACGTAGAGGTTCGTCCTGCTTCCTGAATTTTGCAGCATTCGAAATTAGGTTCCGAAAAAGGGCGCGCAGCTGAAAGATATCGCCCAAGACCGCCGGCAGCCGGCGGACTTCGATCTGCAAATCCGATACTGCGGCCTCTATGTGAAGATCGATCAGGGTTTCATCGATCAATGCCCCTAAGTCGACCTCTTCTTCGGCAATGGGCCGATCGATGGATTGCGAGTACTCGAAAGTGTCCTCGATCGTTTTTCCCATGCGTTTCACGGTACTTTGTGCGAGATGGACGAGATCGGCCGCGTCGCGATCGAGCCCCGTTATATAGCATGATGCAAGCTCATCAAGCAACATACTCAGCGTGTTCGTCGGCGACCTCAGGTCATGCGAAAGAGCATAGGTAAACTCGGCCTGCTCCCGGCTGACTTCCCAGGCCTCTTGTTCCGCCTTTACTCTGTCATCAATGTCATGTGTCCAGCTGATGAACGCCGGACCATTTTCATAATTCTCGACCTTTTGATAGGTCATAATACACCAGAATGTCGAGCCGTCCGCTCGTCGTCGCTGGACTACGACCGGTCCGACGAATTCCTGCTGTTTCATTTTATTGGCGATCGGGACGCGCTCTTCCGGGTTGACCCAGCTGTCCGATATCGACAATAGGCCGCCCGTCGCCGCTCCACGATACATTCTCTCAAATGCATTATTGAAATAAATGCGCTCCTCCCTATCGCCGCGTATTATGGAAATGGCGACCGGACTCCCATCAAATATCTGCTTGAAGTCTACCGTCATGCTACCGGCCACGCTCGCCTCCAGCAACGTGTGTGAATATGCCCACCTGAAGAATGCAGGAAACACGCGAAACTATATACCAGCAATAAAAGATATTTTCTGTTGAGCCAAACACAGGACATGAAACTTCGTCATCGCCCGACACGGTTTCCCATTGCCCTCCGGCCTCGTATCGCGACATCCGGGCCTTCACGCCTCTACGCGCCTCCAATTGCTTTCATTCTCACGGACTTCAGCAATTCTCATTTTGGCGATTTGCGTTGATTTTTTCCTATGCAAGGAGCCCGGTTTCTGATTCAAAGTGGCGATGAAGGTGCTCAAAGACCTGATATTGGAGTTGCGCTCGCTCTGCGGGTCCTTCCCGGACAAGCGGACGGGGAGCAACAGCCGCTATGACATGGCCGACTTCGGGCTTTCGGCCTTCTCGCTGTTCTTCATGCAGAGCCCCTCGTTCCTGTCCCATCAGCGCACGTTGGCGCGGGCGCACGGGCGCTCGAATTGTGAGAGCTTGTTCTCCATGTCGCGGATCCCGACGGACAACCAGATCCGGGCGATGCTGGACCCGGTGGTGCCGGACAGGCTCTATCCGCTCTTCTCGTCCCTGCTGGAACGTCTGGAGGCGGGCGGTGGGCTCGGCCCCTTCCGACGCCTGGACGGCCATCTCCTGGTCGCGCTCGACGGCACCGAATATTTCTGCTCGCGGAAGATCTCCTGCCCCAACTGCTCGCAGCGCAAGCGCAACGACGGGGCCGTGGAGTATCACCACAACATGGTCACGGCAGCGCTTGTCGCCCCGGGCCACGCCCGGGCGATACCGCTGGCTCCGGAGTTCGTCGTTCCCCAGGATGGCGGGGAGAAGCAGGACTGCGAAAGCCGGGCGACGCGGCGCTGGCTGGTCGCGCACGGGCCCGGCCTGGCCCGGCTGAAGCCGATCTATCTCGGCGACGATCTCTATTCCCGCCAGCCGATTTGCGAGGCCGTTCAAGCGGTTGGCGGCAACTTCCTGTTCGTCGCCAAGCCAGGCTCGCATCCGACGCTCCACGAATGGCTCGACGGCATCGAACTGCCGATCCACGAGGAACGGGTCAAGAAAGGCCGTGGCTTCCAGACCCATCGCTACCGTTGGCTCGCCGACGTGCCGATCCGCGACGGTAAGGACGCGCTCCGGGTCAACTGGCTCAACATCGAGATCGTCAACAAGGCCGGAAAGGTCACGTACCGCAACAGCTTCGTCACCGACATCGCTGTCGACCGGAGCAACGTCGCCGAACTCGCCGCCTGCGGGCGGGCCCGTTGGAAGATCGAGAACGAGACCTTCAACGTGCTCAAGAACAACGGCTACAATCTCGAGCACAACTTCGGACATGGCAAACAGAACCTCTCGGCCCTGCTCGCCACCATGAACCTCTTCGCCTTCGCCTGCCACGGCGTGTGCGAGATCCTCGAAGCCGTCTGGGAAAAGGCCCGCGGCGCCCTTGGCTCACGTCGGCGCTTCTTCGAACACTTACGCACCATTACCAGCTACATCGTCTTCCCCTCCTGGGCGGCCCTCGTGCGGACCCTCATCACTGGGCAGCCACCGCCTGCCAGAGCCAGCCTCTGAACCGAAACCGAACCCCAAGCGAGTATCACCCAGGAGACAGAAACAAGAGCCATAATGAGAACTGCTGCACGGACTTCCCTTCCCTTCGACCGAAGGACGCAATCGCCCCGACCCTATCCGTGAACGGTTCACTATGAGTAAAGAAACGGCAGAGGTGCGCTCAACCTGCTGGTTCGGGGAATCCGGTCGTTTGCGAGGGCAGCGCGTTCCGCGGTCGGAATCGACTGATTCGACAGCCAAGCGCTACTCGGGGCGAGGCCAAGCTACGCAAACGCCTGATTCGATGGTTCTTTGGAGCGTCCCGCCCCACCGTTCAGGGCTCCGTGCTATAGAGCGGGGCATGAGTGATCCTTTCGATCTCGCCGAGGCGGCGCCCGCGCCGTCTCCAGGGCCGTCCCCCCATGCGCCGGCAGCCGGGTTGCCGCCCGTCTTTATGGAGGGGCTAAACGAAGGCCAGGCCCAGGCCGTGGCGACGCTGGAAGGCCCGGTCCTGGTGCTGGCGGGTGCGGGTACCGGCAAAACCCGGGTGCTGACCGCGCGCCTCGCCAACGTGCTGCACCGCCATCTCGCCTGGCCGAGCGAGGTGCTGGCCGTCACCTTCACCAACAAGGCGGCGCGCGAGATGCAGGAGCGGGTCGCCGGCATGGTCGGCCGCGCGGTCGAAGGCCTCTGGCTCGGCACTTTCCATGCGATCGGTGTGCGGATCCTGCGCCGCCATGCCGAGCTGGTCGGCCTGAAATCCAACTTCACCATCCTCGACACCGACGACCAACTGCGCCTTATGCGCCAGGTGATGGAAGCCGAAGGCGTCGACCAGAAGCGCTTTCCGCCGCGCTCGGTGCTGTCCACCATCGACCGCTGGAAGGACAAGGGGCTGACCCCGGACCAGGTGCCCGCGGGCGAGGCGGCCGGCCTCGCCGCCGGCCAGGGCGGGCGGCTTTACCGCGCCTATCAGGACCGGCTGCTGACCCTGAACGCCTGCGATTTCGGCGATCTGCTGCTGCATCCCTACCGGCTGTTCCTGAAGGACAACGAAGTGCTGGCCCGCTATCAGCGGCAGTTCAAGTTCATCCTGGTGGACGAATACCAGGACACCAACGTGCTGCAGTACCTGTTGCTCCGCCTGCTGGCCCAGCAGCATCGCAACATCTGCTGCGTCGGCGACGACGACCAGTCGATCTACAGCTGGCGCGGCGCCGAGGTCGGCAACATCCTGCGCTTCGAGAAGGACTTCGAGGGCGCGGCGGTGATCCGGCTTGAGCGCAACTACCGTTCGACGCCGAACATCCTGGCCGCCGCCTCCGGCCTCATCGCCAACAACGAGGGCCGGCTCGGCAAGACGCTGTGGACCGAGGGCGAGGACGGGCCGCCGGTGGCACTGCACGGCCTGTGGGACGGGCCGGAGGAGGCGCGCTTCGTCGCCGACGAGGTCGAGGCGGGGCAACGCGACGGCCTCTCCCTCAATCACATGGCGATCCTGGTCCGGGCCAGCCATCAGACCCGCGAATTCGAGGAACGCTTCATCACCATCGGCGTGCCCTATCGGGTGATCGGCGGCGCCCGCTTCTACGAGCGGGCCGAGATCCGCGACGCCATCGCCTATATCCGGGTCATCATGCAGCCGGCCGACGACCTCGCCTTCGAGCGGATCGTCAACACACCGAAGCGCGGCCTCGGCCAGGCGGCGGTGCGGGTGTTACACCAGGCCTCGCGCGCGTCGGGCCGCTCGCTTGCCGCCGTCGCCGGCGAGATCGCCGAGAGTGACGAGCTGCGCCCGCAGGCGCGCAAGTCACTGGCCGGCCTGATGGCGGATTTCCGTCGCTGGCGCGACCTCGAGCCGCACATGAACCACATCGAGCTGGTGGAAAGCGTCCTGGACGAGAGCGGCTATACCGCCATGTGGCAGGCGGACAAGTCGCCCGACGCGGCGGGCCGGCTGGAGAATTTGAAAGAGCTGGTGCGCGCGCTGGAAGGCTTCGAGAACCTGGCCGGTTTCCTGGAGCATGTCTCGCTCGTCGCCGAGAATGTGGCGCAGGCGAGCGAGGAGGCGGTCAACATCATGACCTTGCACGGCGCCAAGGGGCTGGAGTTCGACACCGTGTTCCTGCCCGGCTGGGAAGAGGGCCTGTTCTCCCACCAGCGCGCCCTCGACGAGGGCGGCATCGCCAGCCTGGAAGAAGAACGCCGCCTGGCCTATGTCGGCCTGACCCGGGCCAAGCGCCGCGCCGTCGTAAGCTTCGCCGCCAACCGGCGGATCTTCGATCGCTGGCAGAGCGCGCTGCCCTCGCGTTTCGTCGCCGAGCTGCCGGAGGACAACATCCACCGCGAGGTGGCGACCGGCCTGCACGGCGGGGCGACGCCGATGCAGGCCCAGGTCGCCTTCAACGACGGCTGGGCGGGCGGCCCGCGGATGCGCCGCGTCGGCCAGACGGCGCCGGTGCCCACCATCATCGACGGTCAGGCCGAAACGGTGGTCACCAGCGATCCCGACGACACCCGGTTTTCGGTGGGCGAGCGGATCTTCCACCAGAAGTTCGGCTATGGCCGGATTCGCGCGGTGGAAGGCAACAAGCTGCAGGTGGAGTTCGAAAAGGCCGGCGCGAAGAAAGTCATCGACAGCTTCGTCGAACGGCACTGACGCGATGCTGGAAGTCGTCCGGGTGAACGAGCCGGATAGCTGGCGCCTGAGCCTGGCCGTGCCGCGCGAGCATCTCCCCGCCTTCGAGCTGGTGTTGGAAGATGCCAACGCCCTGCTGACCACCGCGCTGCCGCCGGGCGAGGTCTGGCGGATCGACGCCTTGTTCCTGGAACCGCCCGAGGCCGCGTTCTGGCGCGAGCGGCTCGCCCGGGTCGCCGCGGACGTCGGCCTGCCCGCGCCGGAGGTCGTGGTCGAGCGGATGCCGCAGACCGACTGGGTCGCCGAAAGCCTGCGCAGCCTGCCGCCGGTGCGCGCCGGGCGTTTCGTCGTGCACGGGTCGCACGACCGGGGACGGATCCCGGCGGGCGCGCTGGCCCTGGAAATCGAAGCCGGCCGCGCCTTCGGCACCGGCCAGCACGAGACGACGCGGGGCTGTTTGCTGGCGCTCGACACGCTCGCCCGGCGCCGGGCCTACCGGGCCGTGCTGGATGTCGGGTGTGGCTCCGGCGTGCTGGCCCTGGCGGCGGCCCGGCTCTGGCGCCGTCGGGTGATGGCGACGGACATCGACGAGATCGCCGCCCGGGTGACGGCCGAGAACGCCCGGCGCAACCGGCTGGCACCCTGGGTCCGTGCGGTCGCCGCCGACGGCATCGGCCATCGGGTGATCCGCGCCGCCGGGCCCTATGACCTGATCTTCGCCAACATCCTGGCCGGGCCGCTGCACCGCCTCGCCCCCGACCTCGCCCGCGCCCTGGCGCCCGGCGGGCGGCTGGTACTCTCCGGCCTGCTGCACCGCCACGCCCCCTGGCTCGAAGCGAGCTACCGCCAGGTCGGCCTCGGCCTGGAGCGCCGCCATCGCATCGGCGACTGGTCCACCCTGGTGCTGAAGCCCTGAGCGCGGACGCCGCAAACGAAAGGCGCCGCCCGGTAGGGGGACCGGGCGGCGCCACGAAGGTCGCAAGTCAGGGGAGACGTTAGGCGACCTTGCGTGTTTCGGTGGGCTCGTCGTTCGCGGCTTCGAGGACACGCGGCGTGGCCGGTGCCTTGGGTGCCGCGGCCTGTGCCACCGCCTGATCGGCCAGCATCGGGATCGACGCGCGGTCCAGGCCGATGTCGGCGAGGGTGCGGTTGTCGAGCCGGTTCAGCGCGGAAGCCGTGGCGGCGCGCCGGTAGCTGGCGATGATCGGTGCGAACAGGCGCGCGACGCCGGTGCCGACACGCTTCAGCGCGCCGGCGACGGTGACGGCCGCCCCGCGAAAGGCCTGGGCGCGCAGCGCGCGACCCCGGGCGATGGCCAATTCCTTGTTCCCCTCCAGTAGCATTGCGGAACCGGAGGTGGACGCCGGAACGTGAGTTGCGGTGATGACTTCCGTGTGCAGGTACATCGTCTTGTCCTCCAGGTTGGGGGGTTGATATCGATGCCCTGGATATATCCCGCAAGGCCCCTCCTACAAGCCGTAAGTGGCGGTTTTTACACGTTGTTTCCGCATTCCAGCCCTGCGTTTGACGCATGGCTGGCCGACCGCGTTGCGTGCCTGGGCGAACCTCGCGCATACTCGCCGCGCATCGGGAGGGAGCATTGCATGAGCGCTTCGAGCACGCGTGATCCGGTCGAGGTTCTGGCGGCGGAGGGGCTGAAAAGCCCGGACGAGCTGCGCCGGATGGCGGCCGGCATGGCCGCCGCGCCGGAGCCGGTGGACGGCACCGCCCGCCTGCGCCTCGTGGACGAGACCGCGGCGCCGGAACGGGATGCCGCCCTCCGCCAGCTCATCGCCGAATATCGGCTGGACGGCGACAGCATCGCTGATTCGGAGCGGAGCGGAGAGCGTTTGGCCGCGCTCCGGGCCGAGCTCGCCGCGCGCGGCCTCGATGCCTTTCTGGTGCCGATGGCGGACGAGTACCAGAACGAGTTCGTGCCGCAGCGCGCGCTTCGCATCGCCTGGTTGAGCGGTTTCACCGGCTCCGCCGGGCTAATCATCGTGCTGGCGGAGACCGCGGCGATCTTCGTCGACGGCCGCTATACGCTGCAGGTGCGCGATCAGGTCGACACCGCGCTGTTCGAGACCCGGCACGTGACGGAGGAGCCGCCGGGCGCGTGGATCGAGGCGAACCTCGGTTCGGACGGCAAGCTCGGTTTCGACCCCTGGCACTTCACCAAGGGCGGCGCGGACCGGATGCGCGCGGCGGCCGAGGCCGCGGGCGGCAGCCTCGTCGCGGTCGCGGACAATCCGCTGGACGCGGTCTGGACCGATCAGCCCGCACCGCCGCTGGCTCCGGTCGTCCCGCACGACATGGCCTTTGCCGGCGAAGCCTCGGCGGAGAAGCGCGGTCGCATCGCCCGCACGCTGAGCGAAGCCGGCCTGGACGGGGCCGTCGTCACGGCGCCCGATTCCATCGCCTGGCTGCTGAACATCCGGGGCGCCGACGTGCCGCGCACGCCGCTGCCGCTCTCCTACCTCACCCTCGACGCGGAGGGCCGCGCCGACCTTTTCGTGGACGAGCGCAAACTCTCCCCGGGCCTGGAAGCCCATCTCGGCAACGCCGTCGCCGTGCGCCCGGCGGAAGACTTCGCCCCGGGCCTCGACGCACTCGCCGGCCGCAAGTTGCGGGTCGATCCGGCCTCCGCCGCATCCTGGGTGTTCGAGCGCCTGGCGGCCGCCGGCGCCGAGGTCGTCGAGGGCAAGGATCCCTGCCAGTTGCCGAAGGCGATCAAGAACGCGGTGGAACTGGACGGCACCCGGGCGGCGCATGCCCGCGACGGCATCGCCATGGCGCGCTTCCTCGCCTGGCTCGAGGCCGAGACGCCGGGCGGGGAGGTGGACGAGCTTTCCGCCCTCGACCGGCTCGCCGCCTTCCGTCGCGAGGGTGAGCATTTCCGCGACCTCAGCTTCGACACCATCTCCGGCGCCGGCGCGAACGGCGCCGTCGTGCATTACCGGGCGAGCGCCGAGACCAACCGGCGGCTCGAGGCGGGTAGTCTTTATCTGGTCGATTCCGGTGCCCAGTATCTTGACGGCACCACCGACATCACCCGCACCGTCGCCATCGGCACGCCCACGGCGGAAATGTGCGACCGCTTCACCCGGGTGCTGCAAGGCCATATCCGCCTCGCCGCGGCGATCTTTCCCAAGGGCACGACCGGCAGCCAGCTCGACACGCTGGCCCGGGCGCCGATCTGGCGGGCCGGGCTCGATTTCGACCACGGGACCGGGCACGGCGTCGGCAGCTATCTCGGCGTGCACGAGGGGCCGCAGGGCATTTCCAAGATGCAGCGCGAGGTGGCGCTGGAGCCCGGCATGGTGATCTCCAACGAGCCCGGCTATTACAAGACCGGCGCCTACGGCATCCGCATCGAGAATCTGGTCGCCGTCACGCCGGCCGAGATCGCGGGCGGCGAACGCGAGATGCTGGCCTTCGAGACCTTGACGCTGGCACCGATCGACCGCCGGCTGATCGCGGTCGAGCTGCTGGCGGGGGAGGAACGGGCCTGGCTGGATGCCTATCACGCCCGCGTCCGGGAGACGGTCGGACCGACGCTCGATCCCGAAACCAGGGCCTGGCTCGAAGCCGCTACCCGGCCGCTCTGAACCGGGGGGAACGATCCCCGCCTTTTGGGCCCGATTGCCCCCTTGTCCCCACCCCGGGGGCCGTGACAAGATGATGATGGACGTGCCCTCCCGGTACGCCCGAAGGTCGGAAACGAAGCAGCCATCAAGGCCGAACATGCCGATGAAGCTCATCAGATCACGAGGGACGCGCCAAGCACCATGGGTGACGTACTAACGTTCGAGGAGCGAGTGTGTCGTCGGGAAGCACCCCGTCCCGGCGGCAAGCCCTTCCAGGGGGGAGGCGGATTCTTCAACCGCCGCGAACTGCACCAGATCCTGCAAGTCTACAGCCGCAAGGTCATGGCCGGCGAATGGCGCGACTATGCCATCAGCGGCGATGACACGGGCGCGGTGTTCGCCGTCTACGGCAATGCCTCACCCATGCCGCTCTACCGCCTGGCCAAGCGGCCGGGCGCGGGGCGACGCGATGGCCGCTATCAGGTCATCGCGGGCGACAGGATCCTGGGCGCCAAGCCGTCGCTGGAAGCGGCGCTGGCAATCCTGGAACGACGAAAACCGAAGCTTGTCCGCTAGCCGGACAGGCCCATTTTCTGGGGGGCATCGGGCGGATGAGGCCCGCATTTTGGGGCTGCGGGTAAAATATTCGCGGGCCTCGATTTAGCGCTTGATCGCCGGCGGATTTTCCGTCATCTATCCGGCCCTCGTTTGCCCCACGTCGGGGCAACCGAACCTAGCCTGTGGGCTTCGCAACAGAAGCTTTTTTCGCTGCCATGGGGGGTCCGGTCATGACCAAGCCAGCACTCAATCTCGTCGAAACCGGCGGCTTCGATCCCGCCACCTCGCACTTCGCGCAGAAGGACGGCTTGTGTTACGCGGGCTCGCACCTGCTGATCGACCTGTGGGAAGCGGAACGGCTGGACGACCTCGAACATATCGAGGCCAGCCTGCGCGACGCGGTCGAGGCCGTGGGCGCCACCATCCTGCGCGTCGACCTGCATCATTTCACCGAGAACGACGGTGTCTCCGGCGTCGTGGTGCTGGCGGAATCCCACATGAGCATCCACACCTGGCCGGAAATCGGCTATGCCGCGCTCGACGTCTTCGTCTGCGGCGATTGCGACCCCTTCAAGGCCTTGCCGGTCCTGAAGGCGGCCTTTCGCCCGGGACGCATCCAGGTCGCCGAGCAGAAGCGTGGCCTGATGCCATGACCTCGTGGCACGAGGAGGTGCTGCACGGATTTTCCAAGCAGGCCCTCCGCGTCGACGAAGAACTCTTCAGTGGGCGGACCGAATTCCAGTCCGTCCGCGTCTTCCGCAACGAGGGCCAGGGCCTGGTCCTGACCCTCGACGACGTGGTGCAGACCACCGAGGCGGACGAGTTCATCTATCACGAGATGCTGGTCCATCCGGCGATGAACGCGCGCGGCGGGGCCCGGCGCGTACTGATCGTCGGCGGCGGGGACGGCGGCTGCGCGCGCGAGGTGCTGCGACACCCCGTGGAAGAGGTGGTCATGGTGGAGATCGACGGCGAGGTGGTAGCGCTGGCCCGCGAGCATCTGCCCGCGCTGTCGGCCGGCGCCTTCGAGGATCCGCGGCTGGAACTGGTGATCGGCGACGGCGCCGCCTATGTCGGCGACGGCGGTGTGCCCTTCGACCTGATCATCGTCGACTCGACCGATCCCATCGGCCCGGGCGCCATCCTCTTCGAAGCCCCCTTCCAGGACGCCTGCCGCCGCCGCCTGACCGCCAACGGTATCGTCGTCACCCAGAACGGGGTGCCGTTCCTCCAGCGCGAGGAATTCGACCACACGCGGCGGATCCGCGAAGCGCTGTTCCGACATTCGGGCTTCTTCTTCGCCTCCGTGCCGACCTATTTCGGCGGCGACATGGCCTTCGGCTGGGGTTCCGACGACCTCGACATGGCGAACGGCGACGGCGCGGCGATCGGCCGCGCACACGAGACGAGCGGCCTCGCCACGCGCTATTATAATCCGGAGATCCACCTGGCCGCCTTCGCCTGTCCGAGCTACCTGCGCGCGGACGGCCCCGGGGGCGGCGCCTTCGCCTGAGGAGGCCCCGATGTCCGGTCCCTGGCAGCCCCGTGCCCATGATATCGACGCCCTGTTCGCGGCCCGCCGCGATGGCGGCGTTTTGGCCCTCCACCCCGGGCCCACGCGGGAAGTCGACGGCTACGCCACCCAGTTCGCCCTGCATGAACGGCTGAGCGAGGAAGGCTGGGGCCCGCGCGTCGGTTGGAAAGTCGGCGCCACGACCAGCGTCATGCAAGAGCTGCTGGCGATCGACCATCCCTGTGCCGGCGGCATCATGGAACGGCGCCTGCACCGCGACCACGCCCGCCTCGCCATCGGCAGCCTGCGCCGCCCGGGCATCGAATGCGAAATCGCCGTGCGCCTGGCGAGCGACATCCCGCGCCGCCAGGGCCACGACATCGCCAGCGTCACCCCGCACGTCGAATGCGTCATGGCGGCGATGGAGATCGTCGACGATCGCTATGCCGATTTCCGCCAGACCCCACCCGCGACCCTGATCGCCGACGATTTCTTCCAGTCCGCCGCCGTGCTGGGGGACGAGGTCGCCGCGTGGCGGGATCTCGACCTCGCGGCGATGACCGGCGTCACCACCATCGACGGCGCCGAGGCGGGACGCGGCCAGGGCGCCGAGGTGCTGGGCCATCCGCTGGCAGCACTGGCCTGGCTGGCCGATTGTCTCGATGCGAACGGCATCGGGCTCGGCGCCGGCGAGGTGGTCCTGCTCGGCTCCCTCGTCGCGGTGCAATGGCTCGACGGGCCCGCCCACGCGCGGACCGAGATCCAGGGTCTGGGCGCCGTCGAAGCGGAATTTGCCTGAGCCCCCTTCGTCTCGTCCGCCGGCCGCGTTATCCTGGCCGTCCGCAATCCAACGCAAGAGGGGCTCGACGCCATGATCATCACCACCACGGACGGCATAGACGGCCACGAGATCACGGAATATCTCGGCGTGGTCAGCGGCGAATGCGTATATGGCGCCAACGTGTTCCGGGATTTCTTCGCCTCCGTGCGCGATATCGTCGGCGGGCGCGCCGGCGGCTATGAAAACGTCCTGAAGGACGGCAAGCGGACGGCGATCGACGACATGGCGGAAGAGGCGCAGGCGCTGGGTGCCAACGCCATCGTCGGCGTCGACCTCGACTACGAGCAGATCGGCCAATCCATGTTGATGGTGAGCGCCAACGGCACCGCCGTCCGCATCCGCTGAAACCGCTTGCACGAGGAAACGCGATGTCCGCCGCCGCCCGCACCATCTTCGAGGAAGAGCACGAGATCTTCCGCAGCTCCGTCCGCCGCTTCGTCGAGACGGAGATCGTGCCGCACCACGCGCAGTGGGAAAAGGACGGCCAGATCAGCCGCGAGGCCTGGCTGAAGGCGGGTGAGACCGGCTTGCTCTGCTGTTCGATCCCCGTGGAATACGGCGGCATGGGCGCCGACAAGCGGATGAGCGTCATCGTCTTCGAGGAGCTGGCCCGGGTCAACGCCACCGGCCCCGGCTTCGGCCTGCATTCCGAGATCGTCGCACCCTACATCCTGGCCTACGGCAGCGAGGAACAGAAGCGTCACTACCTGCCGGCGATGGCGCGCGGCGAGAAGATCGGCGCCATCGCCATGACCGAGCCCGGCACCGGCAGCGACCTGCAGGGTGTGCGGACCCGCGCCGTGCTCGACGGCAACCATTATGTGCTGAACGGTTCCAAGACCTTCATCACCAACGGGCAGATGGCCGACCTGGTCGTCGTCGTCACCAAGACCGACACCGATCCCGAGGCCGGCCACAAGGGCATCAGCCTGATCATCGTCGACGGCGATACGGACGGCTTTCGCCGCGGCCGCAATCTGGAGAAGCTCGGCCTGAAGGCGCAGGACACGAGCGAGCTGTTCTTCGACGACGCCCGCGTGCCCGCGACCAACCTGCTGGGCGAGGAGGGCAAGGGCTTCGTCTATCTGATGCAGGAACTGGCCTGGGAACGCCTCCAGGTGGCGATCATGGCGGTCGCCAGCGCCGAGGCGGCGCTCGAATGGACGCTCGACTACACCCGCCAGCGCAAGGCCTTCGGCCGGGCCATCGCCGAGTTCCAGAACAGTCGCTTCACGCTGGCCGAGATCAAGACCGAGGTCACCGTCGCCCGCATCTTCGTCGACCGCTGCATCCAGTTGATGCTGGAGGACGCGCTGGATGCCGAGACCGGTGCCATGGCGAAATATTGGGCGAGCGACCTGCAAGGCTCGGTCATCGACCGTTGCCTGCAACTGCACGGCGGCTACGGCTTCATGTGGGAGTACCCGATCGCCCGCGCCCACGCGGACGCCCGGGTGCAACGGATCTACGCCGGCACCAACGAGATCATGAAGGAAATCATCTCGCGGAACCTGTGAGCTCGGCCTCGTCGACCGGCTGTTTTCATAGAGTTATGTCGAAATAGAAGAAGCTATGTTAGAGTCATAGCAATGTGATCGGGTGCCTGGGGAGCATCCAGAATGGCAAGCAACCGGGTAACACAACGATTGGCGGCGATTTTGGCCGCCGACGTGGCCGGCTATTCGCGCCTCATGCAACATGACGACGTGGAAACGCTGGAGCAGCTCGACCGCTGTCGTGGGATATTTCGCGAACATGTCACAGCCAACGGCGGCCGGGTCGAAAGCATGGCCGGCGACGCCGTGTTGGCCATCTTCGATACGGCGATCGGGGCGGCCCGCGCGGCGCTGGAGATCCAGGAGGCCCTGGCAACGTCCACCGCCACCATGCCGGACGAACGGAAGATGCGGTTCCGGATCGGGATCCATCTCGGCGACATCATCGAGAAGGCCGATGGCACCGCCTATGGCGATGGCGTCAACATCGCCGCCAGATTGGAAAGCCTGGCCGATGCCGGGGGCATCGCGGTTTCCGCCATGGTGCACGACAGCGTCGGCCGGCGCCTCGCCGTCGGCTTCGACGATCTCGGCGATCACGTCGTCAAGAACATCGCCGATCCGGTCCACGTCTATCGCCTCCTCGACGGGGACGATGCGTCTTCACCCCGCGTGGAGCGTCGCCATGCCGACAGTCGACAGCCCGTCGAAATCATCGCCGAAAGCCCGTTGCTGCGAGAGGTTCTCCAACAGGCCGAGGCCGTCGCGGTCACCGACGCCGCTGTCCTGATCGAAGGGGAATCCGGTGTCGGCAAGGAACTGATCGCGCGCCACATCCACGCGCTCAGCCGGCGGCAGAACGGGCCTTTCATCAAGTTCGACTGCGCCACCGTTCCCCCGGAGCTGTTCGAAATCGAGTTCTTTGGGCAATCGGCCGGGGAATTGTCGGGCGCCAACCGGGACATGATCGGCTGCCTGGAGGCCGCGAACCGGGGCACGTTGCTCCTCGACAATGTCGACGACATTCCGCCCACGGTCCAGGCCAAGCTGCTCCAGCCTCTCCAGGATGGGACGTTCGAGCGCCTCGGCGACGCGCAGAAGCGACAGGCCGATGTTCGCTTCATCGCCACGACCACGAGCGATCTCACGGATCGGGTCGCCGACGGCGCTTTCCGGCGGGATCTCTATTTTCGTTTGAGCGTCTTCCCCATCGACGTGCCGCCCCTGAAGGCACGGCCGGAAGACGTCCCCGCCCTGTTCGGACATTTCCTTTGCGCGCACGGCAACGATGCCGCCACGGAGCTTTCGGAGGCGCAACTGAACCATCTGCGGAAATACGACTGGCCCGGAAACGTTCACGAATTGAAGAATATCGTCGAAAGGGCGGTCATCCTTTCGGGCGACGGCCAGCTGAGGCTGGACGACGTCTTGCCCAGCACGTCGCTGTCCTATCCCGCACGCGCACCCTTGCCGGAAGAGCAAACGCCCGCCCGCGGCTTCTTCAGCGCGGCGGAGTTCGAAGAGCTCGAGCGCAACAATCTCATCGCCGCGTTGGAAGCGGCCGCCTGGCGGATCGCGGGGACCAGCGGTGCTGCAACCGCGCTGGGCCTCACGCCGTCGAGACTGCGCTCACGCATGAAGGCGCTGCAAATCGGTCGACCCGAGACCGCCTGCCTGTACGTGCGTCTCGGCGGCCACCGGGGCATCGCCACCTTCGCACGCGACCTCTTCGGTCGGGCGAACGCGCACCCGGAACTCGGCCGATTCTGGCGGGACCGGAGCACCTACGGCGTTCTGCGCGAGGAAAAACTGCTTGTGGCCTACCTGTCGTCCGTGGCCGGCGGCCCGGCGCGCTATGTCGGCCGGGACATGAAGGCCTCGCACCAACACCTTGGGATTACCGCGGGTGATTGGGATATCTTCCGCGACATTCTCAAGACGACGCTGGAGGCGCTTTCGGTGCCCGAGACCGAACGTTCGGAAGTCGCCGCCTTCGCCGAAAGCCTGAGGGACGACATAATTCAGCGCTGACGCCCCGCCGATTACCCGGCGCTCAACCGCTCGCGCAGTTTGTACTTCAGGATCTTGCCGCCGACCGTCGTCGGGAATTCGTCCATGACGACGATCCGTTTCGGCGTTTCGAAGCCGGCCAGCCGTTCGCGGGCGAAGGCGATGAGGGCGGCCTCGTCGATCTCGGCGCCGTTGGCGGCGAGGATGCAGGCGGTCACCGCCTCGCCCCAGCGCGCGTCCGGCATGCCGACCACGGCGGCGCGCGCAACCTCGCCATGCTGCTGCAGCACCGCCTCGACGCGGATCGACGAAACGTTCTCGCCACCGGACTTCACGATGTCCTTGTAGCGGTCGACCATCACGCGGATGCCGCTCTCCTGGTAGACGAAGCTGTCGCCGCCGTGGAACCAGTCGTTGCGCACCGCCTCGGCCGTCGCCTCGGGATCGCGGTAGTAGCCGGAGAAAATCGCCGGCGTGCGATAGACCGCTTCGCCGGCGACGCCCGGCCGGTCGCGGAGGTCGTTGCCGTCCTCGTCCATCACCGTCGCGGCGGAGATCGGGCTCGGCTTGCCGACATGGTTCACCGTCGGCGCCTCGCGCAGGTAGAGCTCCGCGTGGCGATCGATGAAGAAGCGGTGGCAGGCGACGGTTTCGGTCTGGCCGATCAACTCGTAGACCTTGACGTCCGGATTGCACAGCCGGCGGAAGGCGGCGAGCGAGCCCGGCGCCATCGGCGCCCAGCCGAAGAACATCACGGTGATGGAGGTAAGGTCGTAGGCGAAAGGCGTCTCGCCCACCGCGCGGACCATGTCCTCGACGAATTGCGGCGAGCCGCCGAACAGGCAGGTAATGCGCTCCGTCGTGCAGGCCCGGGCCATGGCGTGGCCCTCGGGCTTGCGGCCGACGATCGCCGTGCCGCCACAAAGCAACGGGCCGAGGATGCAGAGCAGGTCGCCGATGTGGAAGATCATCGGCGTGAAGGTGCCGTAGCGAACCTCGCTCTCGTGGTCGAGGCCGCGGGTCATGCTCAGGATGTTCGAATAGGCCGCCATATAGGCGTAGGTGTGGCTCACCATCACGGCCTTGGGGCTCGCCGTGGTGCCGGAGGTGAAGAGGATCTCCCAGATGTCGTCGGCATGCAGGCGAACGTCGGGATCCGCCTCGCTGGCCTCGCCCATGAAGGCCTCGAAGCCCGGCACGGAGTCCTCCGGCGCGGCGCCAATGCGCATGATCGGCTCGATCCCGAGGGGGCCTAGATATTCGCCGAGCCGGTCCCACAGCTCGGCGTCGACGATGGCGAGACGTGCATCGACCCGGGCTAGCGATTCGGCGATCACCTCGGGTGCCATCATGACGTTGATCGGGGCCGCGACCATGCCCGCCTTGGCGATGCCGATTTTCGTCAGCCAGGCCTCGTTCGAACTCTCGCACAGCATGGCGATGCGGGTGGCCGGCGCCAGTCCCATCCCCAGCAGCCGGTTGGCCACCCGGTTCATCGCCGCGTTGGCCCGCCGGTAGGTCACCCGCGCCCAGGCCGGATCGACGGTTGCATCCGGCATGGCGACGAGCGCTTCCTTGTCCGGCTCGTTCCAGGTCATCCGCTCGACGATGTCGCCGACGACCATGCGGTTCCAGCGTTCGTCGTTGCGCCGGCCGTGAAAACTCTCGACGTCGATTGGCATCGTCAGGCCAGTCCGTCGCGCACGGCGTTGGAGAACGGGCCGAGGATAGGTCCGGCGCCCGCCACCGTGGTGCGGCGCAGGACCCGGCGGTATGCCGCATAGTCGTAAGGGATCGCCCGGTGCAGTAGCACCCGGTTGTCCCACTTCACCAGATCGCCTTCGCGCCAGCGGTGATAGAGGCAGAATTCCGGCCGGTCCGCCCATTCGACCAGCCAGCGGTGCAGCTCGCGCCCCTCCGCCAGAGTCATGCCGCCGATCTCCAGGCTGGTGTTCGAGGTGAAGAAGAGAGAGCGCTGGCCGCCCCGCTCGGGATGCACGCGGATCACAGGATGGGTCACCGGCGGTACGCTGTCGCGCTCCTCCGCCGTCATCGCCGGCATCTGCGGCTCCAGCCTGCGGATCTCGCCGTAGGAATGGACCTGGTGCAATGGCTCCAGCTTGCGTTTCATTTCCGCCGGCAGCGCTTCGTAAGCGCGCAGCATGTTGGAAAAGCCGGTCTCACCTCCCTCAACGCCGTCGGGCAACACCTCGATGCCGTACATGATGGAGGCGAGCGAGGGGATGTCCCGATAGCTCGAGTCCGTGTGCCAGCGGGCGTTGTTGCGCTGGAAGATCACGCGCTGGTCGTCTTCCGGCAGGTGTTCGCCGTCGACCGAGACGTTGGCGACGTTGTAGACCTCGCGCCGGCCCTTGGTCTTGTCCTTCTCGGGCAGGCCCTCGAGGGGCCCGAACTGGCGGGAAAAGTCGATCTGCGCCGCATCGCTCAGGTCCTGCGCGCGAAAGCAGAGCATGTGGTGGTGCTGAAAGGCCTCGCGCAGCCGGGCCATGGTCTCGGCGTCGAACGGCTGCGCGCAGTCGAGGCCGACGACCTCGGCGCCGAGCGCGGGCGAGAGCGGGTTGATCGTGAACGCGGCGGGGACGCTTTCGGCGACGGACATGGGCGGACCTCTCATCGGGAATTCCAGTCGCTGGATTTTACCGATTTTTCGCGCCCGCGCGAATTACCAGCGCATGCCCGCCGGCCGTTCGATGGTGTCGAGGAAATCGCGGATCATCGCGTGCATGGCCGGGCCGGCGACGACGACGGAATCGACCTTGGGCTCGGACTGGTTGAAGTCGAAGGCGCCGCCCCGGGCCGTGCTCGCCCGGCCACCCGCCTCGGCCAGGATCACGGCGCCGCCGGCGATGTCCCATTCACTCTTGGTGCCGAGCGAGATGCAGGCGTCGTAGCGCCCCGCCGCCACCAGCGCCATGCGATAGGCGATCGAGTTGATGGCGAAGAACTCGGCATCGGCCGGCGGCGCGGTCCAGCCGGCGCGGGAGAACATGCGGGTGCCCGAAATCACCCGGGCACCGGACCAGTCGACCTGGGCGCTGGCCGTGATCGGGGCGCCGTTCAGGCGGGCGCCGCCGCCTTCCGCCGCCTCGAACATCTCGTCCGTCGCCGGGTTGTAGACGACACCGACGACGGCGCGCCCGGCCTCGGCCAGGGCGGCGGAGACGGTGAATTCCGGGTCGCCCCGGATGAAGGCCCGGGTGCCGTCGATCGGATCGACGATGAAGACCCGCTCGCGGTCCAACCGTTCGGGCGTATCCGTGCTTTCCTCCGACAGCCAGCCGTAATCCGGCCGCGCGGCACAGAGCCGTTCCTTCAGCAGGGCGTCGACCGCATGGTCCGCCTCGCTCACCGGTTCACCCTGCGCCTTGTCCCAATGTTCGTAGTCGCCCTGGAAGAAGTCGAGCGCGAGGGCGCCCGCCTCACGAACCGTCTCGATCAACAGCGCGTGGTCGTCGGCGAAACGGCTCACGTGCCGGCGACCGTCATGCCGTCGATGCGCAGGGTCGGCGCGTTGGAGCCGTAGCGGAACACCAGGTCGTCGGCCGGCGTGATTCCGCGGAACATCTCCTTCAGATTGCCGGCGATGGTGAGCTCGCTCACCGCGAAACTCTTCTCGCCCTTCTCGATCCAGAAGCCGGAAGCGCCCCGGCTGTAGTCGCCGGTAACCCCATTGATGCCGAAGCCGATGAGCTCGGTGACGTAGAAGCCGCTGTCGATGTCGGCGATCAGCGCTTCCGGGCTCACCCCGCCGGCTTCCATATAGAGGTTGGAGGCCGAGGGGCCCGGCGGGCCGGAGGTGCCGCGGCTGGCGTTGCCCGTCGTCTCCAGGCCGAGCTGGCGGGCCGACGCGGTGTCGAGCAGCCAGCCGGTGAGGCGCCCGGCATCGATCAGCACGCGCCGGCCGTTGGCCACACCCTCGGCGTCGAACGGCTTGGAAGACAGGCCGCGGGCCCGGCGGGGATCGTCGGCGATGGTGATCGCCGGGCCGAACACGTCAGTCTCCAGCGCATCCTTCAGGAAGCTGGTGCCGCGCGCTACCGCCTGGCCGGAGATGGCGCCGGCGAAATGGCCGAGCAGGCTGCGCGAAACACGCGGATCGAAGACGACCGGCGCCGGTCCGGTTTCGACCTTGCGGGGATTCAAGCGGGCCACCGCCTGTTCGCCCGCCCGCCGGCCGACCGTCGCGGCATCGCCGAGATCGGAACGGTGGCGCGCCGAGGCGAATTCATAGTCGCGCTCCATGCCCGTGCCCTCGCCGGCGAGGACGGAGGCGTGGAAACTGTGGCTGGAGCCGCCATAGGCGCCGGCGAAGCCCCCCGAGGTGGCGAGCGCGATCCGCGAGCGCGACCAGCCGGCACCCGCCTCCTCCGAGTTGGTGACGCCTGGAACGGCGAGCGCGCTCGCCTCGCAGACGGCGGCCACCTCGTAGAGGGCTTCGGCGGTGGGCGCCTCGCCGTCGTCGAGGTCGAGGTCGGGGATCTCGCGGGCGAGGCGCGCTTCCGGCGCCAGCCCCGCATAGGCGTCCTCCGGCGCCGCCCGCGCCATCGCCACCACCCGCTCGGCCAGCCGGTCGAGGGTCGCGGCCGACAGGTCGGTGGAGGAGACCATGGCGGGGCGCCGCCCGACGAAGGCGCGCAGGCCCAGGTCCCGGCCCTCGGAGCGATCGAGATCCTCCGGCTGCCCCAGGCGATGGGAAACGCCGAGCGAGGTCGAGCGGAACAGCACCGCGTCGGCCGCATCCGCGCCGGCCCGCTTGGCCTTGGCGATCAACTGGGACAACAGGTCGAGATCGTTTGCGGACTCGTCATTCAACGACATGGGGGCCGGCTCCTCCGACGACTGGGACCGCCCTTATATAGGCGATTTTGTGCCGAGGCGTGAGAGCGGGCGGCAAAGCAATCGGCCGGCCGGTCGTCGCCGTTCACTCCGTCTCGAACAGCTTGTAGATCACCGGCGCGTAGTAATTGCCGAGGCCCTTGTCCGCGGCCTCCTGCAGGCGGCGTTGGGCGAGCTTTGCCCCGTCCGCCTCGACGCCGACCTTTTCGGCGAGGTCGAGGGCGTAGCCGATGTCCTTCAGCGAATAGGTCGTCGGGAACTGGTCGTCGGGATACTCGCCCGTCGTCATGTGCGTGCCGTGCTTGCGCATGACGAAGCTGTCGGCGGAACCGCGGCTGAGGATCTCGAAGACCTTCTCCCGCGCGACGCCTGCCCGGGTGGCGATCGCCATGGCCTCCGCGATGGCGGAGACGTTCTCGAAGACCAGCATGTTGTTCATCAGCTTCAACACCTGGCCGGTGCCGACATCGCCGCAGTGCGAGATGTCCGTGCCCATGCATTCGAGATAGGGCTGGATGCGCGCCCGAACGTCGTCGCTGGCGCCGACCATGATGGCGAGCGTGCCGCCCTCCGCCGCCGGGACCCCGCGAGCCACCGGCGCGTCGGCGAAGTCGACGCCCTTCCCGGCCAGCGCCGCCGCGACCTCGCGGTTGACCTCCACCGTCGCCGTGGTCATGTCGACGACGGTCTGGCCGGCCCGGGCGCGGGCCACCAGCCCATCCTCGCCGAAGGCCAGCTCGCGCACCTGCACCTCGCCCGGCACGCAGATGAAGATCATGTCGGCGCCGTCCACCACCTCGGCCACGCTGCCCGCCGCCTCGACGCCGAAGTTCGACAGCGCGTTGGCCTTGTCGGGATCGATGTCGTAGCCGATCACCCGCCGGCCGGATTTCTGCGCCAGGTTGCGGCACATCCGCCCACCCATCACGCCGAGGCCGATGAAGCCCAGCTTTTCGGTCCCGCTCATTGCCGCCGCCCGCTCAGTCGATGCCGGCGACGAGCTGGGCGTGGCCGGTCGAGGCGTCGAGCCTCAGGCCGATGATCGCCTGGTATTCGGGTGAGTTGTACCAGGTCCGCGCGGCCTCGACGCTGTCGAACTCCAGCACCACGTTGCGCGGCGGCAGCTCGTCGCCCTCCATGGTCTCCATCGCGCCGCCGCGCACCAGATAGCGCCCGCCGTATTGCGCGATCGTCGCCGGCACCTTGTCGCGATATTTCTCGAACTTCTCCGCGTCGTGCACGTCGAGGTGTACGATCAGGTAACCCTTTGCCATTCGATTGTCTCCGTCGTTCGCCCGGCGCCCGCGCCGGCAAAATTGAGGGTGTTGCCCGCGCAAGCTAGCACGGGCGGCGCTGCGATTCAGCCGGTCTGCGCGATGGTCTCCGCCTCGCCCGCGAGCCGGGTCTGGCGGACGTCGCGCGGCTCGGCCGGATCGAAGCGGCGGCCGCGATGCATGGTGGCACGGTTGTCCCAGACCACCAGGTCGCCGACCTGCCAGGGATGGGAATAGACGAAGCGGGGCGCCGTCGCGAATTCGACCAGGTCGCGCAGGAACATGCGCGATTCCGGGATGTTCCAACCCTCGATCCGCCCGGCGTGGGCCGAGAGGAACAGCGACTTCCGCCCCGTTATGGGATGGGTTCGTACCAGGCGCTGGCGCACCGGCCGGAAGGCCTCACGCTCGCCCGCATCGAGGTCGACGAAACCCACCGCCTCGCGGCTGTAGATCTGCGAATGCAGGCAGACCAGATCCTCGACTTCCGCCTTGCTGCGCGCGTCGAGGGCGTCATAGGCCGCCCGCATGTCGGCGAACTCGGTATTGCCGCCCCACGAGGGCGCCGCCCGGCATGACAGCAACGAATACTTGGCCGGCACGGCGCGGAACGAGCTGTCGGAATGCCACAGCCGATCGGCGAGCTTGAAGAGATGCGCCCGGCTCTCCGCCGCGAGCGGCTGGCCGGCCGCGTCGATGTTGGAAAAATCGCCGATCCCCTGGCCGAGCGGACGCGCCTCCTCGTCGCGGCGGAAATGGATATGCCCCTTGAAGCTGCCCTGGCCCTTCTTTTCGATCTCACCGAAATGCAGGGTGAAGGCGAGTTGCTCCTCGTCGCTCAGAGTTTGGTCCCGGTAGACCAGCACCGCATGGCGATCCATGCCGGCCTCGACTGCCGCCACCGTCTCGGGCACGAGCGGGCGGCGGCAGTCGACGCCGGAGACAATGCCGGCGAAGCTTCCCGCGATGGGTTCGATTGTCGGGGTTGTGAATCGGCATGCAAAACTGACCCACTTTGGTGGGTTATGAGCGGTAAGAATTGACCCACCTGGAACGCTAGCATCCGCACGGAACAGTGCGGAGGAAAGAGCAGGTGGTATTGATGGAAAGCGTATTGAAGATCCGACGTTGGATATTACGGGAGGGTCGGAGTATCCGATCTGTATCTCGTCAGACTGGTTTGTCGCGGAACACGATTAAGAAGTATCTGAAGGACGGCGATCCACCGAGCTATCAGCGGCGCGTTTCACCCGTCCGGCGTAAGCTTAGCGATGGCTTCGCCAGCCGGCTTCGGGCGCTCTTTGAGCAGGACCTGGGGCGCCCGCGCCGTGAGCGCCGGACGGCCAAGAAGCTTTATGAGCAGCTTGTGTCGGAAGGCTATAGCGGATCCTACTCGACGGTTCAGAGGTTTGTCCGCGACCTGAAGCGTTCTGGCGCCGGATCGGGGGATGCGTTCATTCCGTTGCACTTTACGGCAGGTGACGCGCTCCAGTTTGACTGGAGCACGGAATACGCTGTCCTGGGCGGTGTCGAGCAGAAGGTAAAGGTTGCCCACTTCCGCCTATGTCATAGCCGCAAGCCCTTTGTTGTTGCCTATCCCAGCGAATCTCAGGAGATGGTGCTGGACGCCTTTGCACGGGCGATGTCTTTCTATGGCGGCGTACCGCGCCGGGTGATCATCGACAACCCCAAGACGATGGTAACCTATGTTTCGCGCTCTAAGGACCGTGTGTTCCATCCGCGCTTTCTGGCGTTGATGAACCACTATGTGATGGAACCGGTTGCTTGCACACCCGCGGCGGGGTGGGAGAAGGGTCAGATTGAGAACCAGGTTGGGTTCCTGCGGGGACAGCTGTTTGCGCCCAAGCCCGCCTTTGACGATCTGGATGCGCTGAACGGCTGGTTGCGTCTGCGCTGCGAGGAATTGGCGAATCGCGCCCACCCCGAACAATCGGATCGCAAGATCTCGGACGTGTTCGCAGACGAGTGCGCCGAACTGCGTCCCCTGGGCCGGGCTTTTGACGGCTATGTTGAGAAGGCCGCTCGTGTCCGCTCTACCTGTCTGGTCCAATATGCCACCAATCGCTATAGCGTCCCCTCCCGGTTCGCCGGGGAGCTTGTCTCTCTGCGCGCCTATGCGGACCGGATCGTGGTTGTGTCAGGGCAGAATGTGATTGCCGAGCACAAGCGCCGCTTTACCCGCAACGCCAGCTATTTCGAGCCCTGGCATTACCTGCCCCTACTCGACCGCAAGCCCGGCGCGCTGAGAGATGGCGCGCCCTTTGTGGGTTGGCAATTGCCTGAGGCGATGCACCGGGTCAGGGCGCATTACATGGCCGGCAAAGGCGGGGACCGGGAGTTTGTCGATCTGCTCCTGCTGGCCCAGGATCACGGGATCGAGGTGGTCGAGATAGCCTGTGAACTGGCCGTGGAGCAGAACACGCTGCGCCTTCCGGCCATCATCAATCTGATCAACCAACTGGTGGAGCCGGTCATCGCGCCATGGGGCGAGAGCCACGCCTATCCGCAACTGACCTTGCGGCCCGAAGCGGACTGCAAGCGCTATGAGACGCTGTGCGTTGCCGGGGAGGCCGTCGCATGAAAGCTTTGATAGACCAACTGATCGCCCTGAGGCTGTATGGAATGGCGGCTTGCGCCGAAGCTTTGCTGGCCGCGCGCAAGCCGCCAAGTCTGACCACTGCGATAAAGCAACTGATCGACGCCGAGACTGTAGAGCGCCGGGTGCGCTCTATCCAGCACCAAATGCGGGCCTCGAAGTTCCCCCACCATAAGGACTTCGCCACTTTCGATTACGGCCTAGCCGCCGTCACCCAAGCGCAAATCGACCCCTTCTGCTCAGGGCAGTTCACCCAGGAGGCCCACAACCTCATTCTGGTGGGCGGAACCGGTACGGGCAAAACCCACATCGCCATTGCTCTGGGGACGCTGTTGATCAATCAGGGAAAGAAGGTCCGTTTCTTCAACGCCGTCGATCTGATCAATGCGCTGATCAAGGAACAGGCCGAAGGCAACGCCGGCAAGATCATCCGGCAACTGACGGCCATGGATTGCGTCATCATCGACGAACTGGGCTATATCCCATTCCCCAAATCCGGCGGTGCGCTCTTGTTCCACCTGATCAGCAAACTCTATGAGAAGACCAGCGTCATCATCACCACCAATCTGGAGTTCGGGGAATGGGTCTCCGTCTTCGGAGATGCAAAAATGACAACCGCGTTGCTGGATCGTGTAACGCATCACTGCGCAATCATCGAAACAGGCAACATGTCTTACCGCTTCGCACAAAGCAAACAGCGACGACAAAAGTAGCCGCCCTGTAAGCAAAGCCCCAGGCTGATCCGCTATATGGAGCCAATCAGCCTGGGGGCTTTCATCGCAAAGGCGGGCAAATCAAAACGGGTCCTGTACAGATTGTTCTGCAAAAGGGGTTTCGTAGCTGGGGCACAAGTCCGGGCCGATGGGGTGGATGAGCTGCCTCCGGCTGGTCCGGGCTCTCGCGATCGAAATCCATGAGGACTGGCTGGATGCCAACCGCTAGCTCAACATGATCCATCTCAAGGAGAGCAAAAGCGAACGCATCCAGAAAGCCGCCTGACGGCGGCTCGGCATGCCTGGCGCTCCGAGCAATCGAAATCTCCGCGCCAGGCATGCCGGTGGCCCTCATCGGCAGCCATGACAAACTTGCAGAACAGTCTGGACACTACTTCAAAAGCTCATTGCCACTTCAAGAACCCCACCTGATCCCCACGTTCCGCCGCCGGCCCGGTTGTCCCGGTGGGCCCACAGGCCCCTCCCACGCGGCTTCGCTCCGCGTAACGCAAAGCGCTACACGAAGCCGCGCGGGGCCCTCCCGTGGACTACCGGGACAACCTCCGTCGAAGCAAGGGGGGGGGTCAATTTTGCACGCCGATAGGGGGTCAGAATTAAATGCTGATTGACAACAAGGCCATAACCGATACCGTTCAGCACTATCTGGACGGTGCACGCTCCGGCAAGGGCGACGACATGCGGCCCGCGTTCCATGAACAGGCGACGATCCATGGCTATGTCGGGCCGGATGCGTTCTTCGGGCCGATCGAGGGGCTGTTCGCCTGGAACGACGAGAACGGGGCCGCCGTCGATGTCGAGACCCATGTGACGATCCTCGACCTGGTCGAGACCGTCGCCGTGGTGCGGGTCGAGGCCGACAACTGGACGGGGCATCGCTTCACCGACTTCTTCACCATGCTGAAGGTCGACGGTGCGTGGAAGATCATGAACAAGGTCTTTCATCTGCACGCCGCCTGATCGCGGCGGTTGCCGGGCGCGGACGGGCGGCGGTCCGTCCGCGCCCGGGGTTTGCTATACTGCGAAGCCGCCGCCGGCCATACGACGGTGCGGGCGACGACGATACCGGGAGCCGGAACCATGCAGCTGTCCCTCGACATCGATCCCACGGCGCGGGTGCCGTTGCAGACCCAGCTGGTCGGCGAAATCAGCACCTCCATCACCACAGGGCGGCTGGCGCCCGGCACCCGGCTGCCGGGCACCCGGGCGCTGAGCGAACAGCTGGGTGTCTCGCGGAACACCGTGCTGTCGGCCTTCGCGGTGCTCGCCGCCGAGGGTTTCGTCGAGCCGCGCGAGGGCTCGGGCACCTTCGTCAGCGAAACCTCGCCGGAAGCCCCGCCGTTCGAGCCACCGGCGTCGGCGCCCTCCCCGGCGCCCTCCAAGGCGCCCTCCAAGGCGGCCGCGCCGGCCGAAGCGGCGATGCAGGCCCCCCTCTTCTGCGATTTCCAGCTCGAAGCGGTGGACCCGGATCTGTTTCCCGCCAACACCTGGCGCCGTCTCATGACCCGGCGGATCCAGTCGTCCGAATTCAACCTCAGCCGGACAGACGATCCCCAGGGCTCGCTCGACCTGCGCCGTTCGCTCTGTCGTTTCCTCGGCGCCAGCCGCGGCATGACGGTGGAGGCGGAGCAGATCCTAATCGTCTCCAGCATCCAGCAGGCAACCAACGTCGTCGGCCAGATGTTCGTCCAGCCAGGCTCGCCCGTGATCGTGGAGCGGCCCGGTTGCAGCCTGATCGCGCCGATCTACGCCCGCGCCGGCGCCGACATCCAGCCGGTCGCCACCGACGAGGACGGCTTGCGCGTCGACCTGCTGCCGCCCTGCCGCAACGCCCTCATCGCCGTCACGCCCGAACGGCAATTTCCCATGGGATACACCATGCCCGCGGCGCGGCGCGAAGCCCTGCTGGCATGGGCCGAGCGGCAGGACGCGCATGTCTTCGAGGTCGATTTCGACAGCGACTTCCGCTACGAGGGCTCGCCCAATCCCGCCCTACAGGCGCTCGACCGCCACGGCCGGTTCATCTATGCCGGCTCCTTCGCGCTCACCATCGGGCCGGGCCTGCGCATCGGCTATCTGGTGGTCCCGCCGGCCCTGGTGGCGCCGGCGCTGGAGGCGTTGCGCCTGCTCGACCATGCCTATCCCTGCCAGACGCAGGGCGCGCCCTGGCTCGATCAGGCGGTATTGCACGACTTCCTCGACAGCGGCGGCTACGACAAGCAGCTGCGCCGTCTGCGCAAGGCCTATATGGCCAGGCGCGACGCCCTGGTGGCCGCCCTCCATCGCCATTTCGGCGACTGCGAGCTGCTCGGCCTCTCGTCCGGCACCCACCTGATCTGGCGCCTGCCGCCGCACCTGCCCGACGCGGCCCGCTGCCAGGCGCTTGCCCGCGACGCCGGCGTCGTCGTCAACACCATGCAGCTGGAAACCGTCACCGGCGCCGAATACCTGCCCGATTGGGACCGCCATCTGCTGCTCGGCTACGCCGACCTGCAACCCGAGACGATCCACGCCGCCGTCGAACGTCTCGCCGAGGTATTGCGCTGATCCCAGCGACAGCCACCCCCGGCATTCGCTAACCTGCGGGCGTTCCGTTCTTGATAACGCGAGGTGCCCCGCATGACGTCCACAGCCCCCTGGCCCGATCCCGCGTCGCGGTCCGCCGCGCTCTATGCCCGCGCCAAGGCCGTGCTGCCGGGCGGCATCTCGCGGCTGCAGACCCTGGTCGAGCCGTTTCCGATCTATGCCGGGCGCGGCGAGGGTGCCGAGATCGTCGACGTCGACGGCACCCGCCGGCTCGACATGATGAACAACTTCGCCTCCCTCATCCACGGTCATGCCCGCGCCGAAGTCGTCGAGGCGGCGATGCGGGCGGCGCGCGAGGGCAGCTGCTTCGCCATGCCGACGGAGGGGGAGGTCGCGCTCGCCGAGCTGTTGTGCGAACGGGTCGCCTCGGTCGAGCGGGTACGATTTTGCAACAGCGGCACGGAGGCGGTGATGCTGGCCCTCAAGGCGGCCCGGGCGCGAACCGGGCGGGCGCGCATCGCCAAGATCGAGGGCGCCTATCACGGCATGTACGACTATGCCGAGGTCAGCCTCGATTCCGCGCCGGACAACTGGGGCAACGCGCCGAACTCCGTGCGCTTCGCCGCCGCCACGCCGCAGGCCGTGCTCGACGACACGGTGGTCTTCCCGCACAACGACGTGGCCACGGCCGAACGCATCCTGCGCGAGGCCGGCGACAGCCTCGCCGCCATCCTGATCGATCCCGCACCGGGCGTCTTCGGCATGATCCCCATGACGCCCGAGTTCGTGGCGATGATCCAGCGGGTGGCGCGCGACATCGGCGCCCGCATCGTCATCGACGAGGTGATCGCCTTTCGTCTCGGCTACCACGGCGCACAGGCCCGCTTCGGCCTCGAACCCGACTACACCACCTTCGCCAAGATCATCGGCGGCGGCTTCCCGGTCGGCGCGGTGGCGGGCACCGCCGAGGCGATGGCCGTCTTCAGCCACGAAGACGGCAAACCGCTCAACCCCTCGAGCGGCACCTTCACCGCCAATCCCGTCACCATGAGCGCCGGCCTGGCGACCATGGAGCTTCTGACGCCGGAGGCCTACGCGGGACTGGAGGAGCTGGGCGCCCACGCCCGCGCCGCCGCCGAGGCCGCGTTCCGGGCGGCGGGCGTCGCCGGGCAGGTCACCGGGATCGGCGGCATGTTCACGCTGCACCTGCACGACCGGGCGATCACCGACTACCGCAGCGCCTATCCCGCGGGCGACGAAGCGGCCCGCGGCAAGGCCCTGCACCTGGCCCTGCTGCGCGCGGGCTTCATCATGTCGCCGCGCCTCTCCGCCTTCCTGTCGACGGCGATGGACAAAGGCGGCATCGACCGTTTCGCCGACGCCCTGGAGAGCGCCCTCAGGGCGCAATAGACCTCGTGGCGGACGGGCGATCGGACCTCAGGGCCAGGATGCAACCACCCGCGTTGCCAAGCCTCGCCGCAGGCGCCAGTATGCGCCGCGAACAGCTGGGAGGAGCGGGACAATGGCGGATTTCGATATCGTCGTGCGCGGCGGCACGGTGGCGACGGCCTCGGACATCACGGTCTGCGACGTGGGCGTGAAGGACGGCCGGATCACGGCGCTCGGCGCCAGTCTCGGCCCGGGCGCGCGGGAGATCGACGCCGGCGGCAAATACGTGCTGCCGGGCGGCATCGACAGCCATGTCCATATCGAACAGAAGGCCTCGGTCGGCGAGGGCGTGCTGGCGGCCGACGATTTCTATACCGGCACCCGCTCCGCCGCGTTCGGCGGCAACACCACGATCATCCCGTTCGCTGCCCAGTACAAGGGCCAGTCGCTGCGCCAGGTGGTGCAGGACTATCATGAACTCGCCGGGCCGAAGGCGGTGATCGACTACGCCTTCCACCTGATCGTCTCCGATCCGAGCGAGCAGGTGCTGGGCCAGGAGCTGCCGGCCCTCATCAAGGACGGCTATACCAGCTTCAAGGTTTACATGACCTACGACAGCCTGCAGCTCGACGATTACCAGATGCTGCAGGTGATGGAGGTGGCGCGGCGCGAGGGCGCCATGATGATGGTGCACGCCGAGAACTACGACGTGATCCGCTGGCTCACCAACAAGCTCACCGCCAAGGGCCACACCGAGCCGCGCTATCACGCGATCAGCCACGCCCGCCTGGCCGAGGGCGAAGCGACCAACCGGGCGATCCACCTGGCGGAGCTGATCGACGTGCCGGTCCTCATCGTCCATGTCTCCGAACAGCGGGCGATGGAGCGGATCCTGTGGGCCCGCAACCGGGCGATGCGCGTCTATGGCGAGACCTGCCCGCAGTACCTCTTCCTCACCGCCGACGACCTGGACCGGCCGGGCACGGAAGGCGCCAAGTTCTGCTGCAGCCCGCCGCCGCGCGACGCGGAGAGCCAGGAAGCCGTCTGGCGCGGCCTCCAGAACGGCACCTTCCAGGTCTTCTCCTCCGACCACGCGCCCTATCGCTACGACGAGACCGGCAAGCTGGCGCACGGCCCCAACCCGAGCTTCAAGCAGATTCCGAACGGCCTGCCGGGGATCGAGCTGCGCATGCCGCTGCTGTTTTCCGAGGGCGTGCTGAAGGGCCGGATCGACCTCAACCGCTTCGTCGAACTGACCTCGACGAACGCCGCCAAGCTCTACGGCCTCTATCCGCGCAAGGGGACGATCGCGGTCGGGGCGGACGCCGACTTCGCGATCTGGGACCCGGAGGAGACGCGGACCGTCACCTGGGACATCCTGCACGACAACGTCGGCTACACCCCCTACGAGGGCCGCGAGATCACCGGCTGGCCGGTCCTGGTGGCGAGCCGGGGCCGCATCGTGGTCGAAGACGGCGAGCTGAACGCCGAGCGTGGCTCCGGCGACTTCCTGCGCTGCGCGCTGCCGGAGCCGGCCCGGCCTTTGGAACAGCCGGTGCCCGAGATGGACCCGGCGAGCAACTTCGGCGCCCACCTGCTGGACTGAGCCAGGGATGCCGCGTCTCGCCGTTCTCGATCAGTCGATCGCCGTCGAAGGCCGCGCGCACGGGCAGTCGATTCTCGACACGCTCGCGCTCGCGCGCCATTGCGAGGCGGTCGGCTATCACCGCTTCTGGGTCTCGGAGCATCACAACCATCCGACCATCGTCGGCACGGCGCCGGAGATCCTGTTGGGCGCCATGGCGCGGGAGACGCAGCGGATCCGCATCGGCAGCGCCGGCATCATGCTGCCGCACTATTCCCCCTTCAAGGTGGCCGAACAGTTCCGTGTGCTCGACGCCCTGGCGCCGGGCAGGATCGACCTCGGCCTCGGCCGGGCACCCGGCTCGGACGGGCGCACGGCCTTCGCTTTGCACCCGATGGCGAACGAGAAGCCGGCGCAGTTTCCCGCCGACGTGCGCGACCTGATCGCCTGGATTTCCGACACGCCTTTGCCGGAGGGGCACGCCTTCGCCAGCCTCAAGGCCCATCCCATGGGCGAGACCGTACCGGAAGTCTGGATGCTGGGGAGTTCCGGCTACGGCGCCCAGGTCGGCGCGCATTTCGGCATTCCCTACAGCTTCGCCTGGTTCTTCACCGACGGCCAGGGCGGCGCCGAGGCCATAAGGATGTACCGCGACGGCTACCAGCCGAGTGAACGGCACCCGGAGCCCGTCGCCGGCCTCTGCGTCTGGGCGCTCGCCGCCGAGACGGAGGAAGAGGCGCTGCTGCACTATGCCAGCCGGGTGAAGTTCCGCATGCACCGCGACCGCGGCCTGTTCCTGCCCTTCGAGCCGGCGGAGACCGCCCTGGCCTGGCTGCGCGAGAACGGCCAGGAATCCCGCGTCGCCCTCTACCGCCAGCGCGAGATGGTCGGCGACGCGGCGCAGGTCGCGGCCCAGATCCGCACACTCGCCGCCGAGGTCGGCGTCGACGAGATCGCCATCGTCACCTGGACCCACGACGAGGCGGTCCGCCATCGCAGCTACGAGCTGATCGCGGCGGAATTCGGGTTGGGGGGATAGGGACCGGCGAATCGCTACGCCGGCACGCCGGCCTTGCGCAGGCTGTCGAGCACGCCCTTCAACGTCGATTCATGCATGCCGACGGACCGCTCACGCATGAAGCCGATCGAGAGCGCGGGTTCGATCTTCCGGGCTTTTTCGATTGCCCCCGGGCAGCGTCTTTCTGTCCGGCCCCGGCCAACGCGGCGGTGAGATAGGAAAGGGGTCATGAGGAAAGGGGTCATGTCTTGCTTTTTGCCAAGATACCTCTAATAAATGCAAGAAGCAAGACATGACCCCTTTCCTCATGACCCTGCTCACACCAATGACGGTGACCCTCGTCGTGGGAGTGGAGGACCGTCTCGAAGACACATTACCCGCCGAGCCTCGCCTCGGCGATCCGTGCGCCCTCGCACATCGCGGCGAGTTTGGCCCAGACCACGTCCTCCGCCACCCGGCCGAAGCCGGCGGAGGTGTCGAAGCCGCAGTCGGTCGCGGCGCCGAGGCGTTCCGGTCCGCCGAGCACGCGGGCGAGGTTCTCCAGGCGATCGGCGACGACTTCGGGGTGCTCGACGAAGTTGGTCGTCGTGTCGATGACGCCCGCGAAGAGGGTCATGGACTCGGGCAGCGGCTGGGCCTCGAACACACGGTATTCGTGCGCATGGCGGGGATTGGCGAAGGGCAGGACCAAGGCGCCGACCTTGGCCTCGTACAGCAGCGGCAGAATATCGGCGAGCGGGACGTCCAGGTCGTGCGGCCCCTCGTAGTTGCCCCAGCAGACATGCAGGCGGACCGCTTCGGGCGGGATGCCGTCGAGGCCTTCGTTCAGGCGGGCGATCACCCGGGCGACGAAGTCCTGGAAATCGGCCAGCGGGCGGTCGGCATAGGTGATGTGGCGCTCGAGCGCGAGGTCGGGACAGTCGAGTTGCAGGTGGAACCCGGCGTCGACCACGGCCTTGTATTCGGTGCGGAGTGCCGCGGTGAGGGCGCCGAGATAGGCGTCCTCGTCGCCGTAATGCTCGTCGCGGATGGCCGCGGCGATGATGCCGGGCGAGGGGGCGCAGAGAAAGCCGCGCGTGGTCGCGAGCCCGTTCTCCGCCAGTACCGCGGCGAAGTCGGTGCACTCCTCGGCAATGATCGAGTCGTCGAGATAGCGCACCTCGTCCACCACGCGGGGCAGCACGAAGTTCGACACGGCGGTCAGCTGCTCGGTCAGCCGGGCGCGCATCTCGGCGAAGGCCGGATAGCGGGCGACGTCGCCCAACGGCGGGCGTCCGCCGCCGGCCGCGAAACCGCTCATCCGCCGTTGGACGTAGAGGAAGAAAGCCTCCCGCGTCTGTTCCCCGTTGTTGACGAGATCGATGCCGGCTTCCAGCTGCTTGGGCACGACCCAGCGGGTCGCGGCATCGGCGGCGCGGGCGAGCTCGGCCTCGTCGATCGGCTGGCCGTGCGCCCGCCTGGCATAAAGCAGCACGAGTTCGGCCGGTCGCGGCAGGCTGCCGGCATGGGTGGTTTGGATGCGGCTCTCGCTCATCGCGTCTTTCCCCTGGCCGATGGAAGGAAACGGAACCTTGGCCCGCCGCCCGGGCGATGGCAATATGCCCGCGGGGGTCGTGGTGGAGTGGACCCCGATGATCAGCGTCGTCATCCCGGTGTTGAACGAGGCGGCGAACCTCGCCCGCTTGTTGCCGGTACTCACCGTCGAGGCGGAAATCGACGAAATCCTGGTGGTGGACGGCGGCAGCGACGACGGCTCGGCCGATCTCGCCCGCCGGCTCGGCGCCCGGGTCCTGATCGCGGGGCGCGGCCGGGGCCGGCAGCTGGCCGCCGGCGGGGCCGAGGCCCGGGGCGAGGTTCTGCTGTTCCTGCATGCCGACTGTGTCCTGCCGCCCGGCAGCGGCCGCGCCGTCGTCCGTGCGCTCGCCGCCCAACCGGCCGCGGTCGGTGGCAACTTCCGCCTGCGCTTCGACGGCGGCGACGCGTTCGCCCGCTGGCTGGACGGTTTCTACGACTGGATCCGGGCGCACGGGGTCTATTACGGCGACAGCGGCATCTTCGCGCGCCGCGAGGCCTATGCGGCCTTGGGCGGCATCCGCCCGATCGCGTTGATGGAGGATTACGACTTCACCCGGCGGCTGGAACGCCTCGGCCCGACGGTGATGGTCGAGACGCCGGCGCTGGTGACGTCGTCGCGCCGGTTCGCCGGCCGCCGGCCCTGGCGCATCGTCGCCGGCTGGCTGTGGATTCACCTGCTCTTCCATCTCGGCGTCTCGCCGGAGCGCCTGGCGCGGATCTACAATTCGGCCCGCCGGGCCTGAGCTTCGATTCCGCTTTCCGCCCGGCCACCGATAGTGCTAAACACCGCGCATCATGGCGGATCCGGCACACATACGGAACTTCGCGATCATCGCCCATATCGATCACGGCAAGTCGACGCTGGCCGACCGGCTGATCGAACATTGCGGCGGGCTCGAGAAGCGGGAGATGACCGAGCAGGTGCTCGACTCGATGGAGTTGGAGCGCGAGCGCGGCATCACCATCAAGGCGCAGACCGTGCGGCTCGACTACCGCGCGGCCGACGGCCAGGACTATGTGTTGAACCTGATCGACACCCCCGGCCATGTCGATTTCGCCTACGAGGTAAACCGTTCGCTCGCCGCCTGCGAGGGCGCGCTGCTGGTGGTCGACGCCAGCCAGGGCGTGGAGGCGCAGACGCTCGCCAACGTCTATCAGGCGATCGACAACGACCTGGAAATCGTCCCCGTGCTGAACAAGATCGATCTCGCCTCGGCCGAGCCGGATCGCGTCATCGCGCAGATCGAGGACGTCATCGGCATCGACGCCCAGGATGCGCTGCCCATTTCCGCGAAAACCGGCATGGGCATCGACGGCGTGCTGGAGGCGCTGGTGCAACGCCTACCCGCCCCGCAAGGCGCCGCCGACGCCCCCCTGAAGGCCCTGCTGGTCGACAGCTGGTACGATCCCTATCTCGGCGTCGTCGTCCTGGTCCGAGTGGTCGAGGGCCGGGTGGCCAAGGGCATGCGGATCAAGCTGATGGCCGCCGACACCACCCACCTGGTGGACGAGGTCGGCATCTTCCGGCCCAAGCACACCAAGGTCGCCGCCCTCGGCCCAGGGGAGATCGGCTATCTCACCGCCTCGATCAAGGACGTGGGCGAAACCCAGGTCGGCGATACGGTGACGGAGGAGAAACGGCCGACGGCGGCGGCGCTCGAAGGTTTCAAGCCGTCCGTCTCCGTCGTCTTCTGCGGCATCTTTCCGATCGACGCGGCCGACTTCGACGACCTGCGCAATTCACTCGCCAAGCTGCGGCTGAACGATGCCAGTTTCCAGTTCGAGATGGAGAGTTCGGCGGCGCTGGGCTTCGGCTTTCGCTGCGGCTTCCTCGGCCTGCTGCACATGGAGATCGTGCAGCAGCGCCTGGAGCGTGAATTCGGCCTGGAATTGATCACCACGGCGCCGAGCGTGATCTACCGCATGCACATGACCGACGGCGAGATGATGGAGATCCACAATCCCGCCGACATGCCCGATCCGGTCAAGATCGCCGATATCGAGGAGCCGTGGATCCGCGCCACCATCCTGGTACCGGACGAGTATCTCGGCCAGGTCCTGAAGCTCTGCGAGGAACGGCGCGGCGTCCAGATCAATCTCACCTATGTCGGCAACCGGGCGATGGTCGACTATTCCCTGCCGTTGAACGAGGTGGTGTTCGACTTCTACGACCGCCTGAAGTCGGTGAGCCGGGGCTACGCCAGTTTCGACTACCACCTCGACGACTACCGCAAGGACGACCTCGTCAAGATGTCGATCCTGGTGAACGGCGAGGAGGTCGACGCGCTTTCGACCATCGTGCACCGCTCGCGCGCCGAGAAGCGCGGCCGGGCCATGTGCGAGCAATTGAAGGATCTGGTGCCCCGCCAGCTGTTCGCCATCGCCATCCAGGCGGCACTCGGCGGCCGGGTCATCGCCCGCGAAACCGTCCGCGCGTTGCGCAAGGACGTGCTGGCCAAATGCTACGGCGGCGACGCCTCGCGCAAGCGCAAGCTGCTGGAAAAGCAGAAGGCCGGCAAGAAACGCATGCGCACCTACGGCAAGGTCGAGATCCCCCAGGAAGCCTTCATCGCGGCGCTCCGGACCGGGGATTGAGGCGCGCGGACAATGCCGTCGCGCGCCGCCATCCGCAAGGCTTTGGACGCGCCGTCGACGCCCTTGCAAAACGTCGTCGCCTATTTTCTCGTTGCCGTCATCATCCTGTCGATCGTCGGACTGGTGGTAGAGGAACGGGTCGAAGATCCCTCGAGCACGCTACGCCACATGCTCGTCGCGCTGGAATACCTCATTCTCGTTGTTTTCGGGCTCGAATATCTCACGCGGATATTCGTAACACCGCGACCTTGGACCTACATCTTCAGCGCAGGCGGCATTATCGATCTACTAGCTCTCTTGCCATCGTTATTGAGTCTCTTCCTGCCCTACCTGCCGAACGTCGCCTGGCTCCGGGTGCTGCGCCTGTTCCGTTTCCTGCGCATCCTGAGGATTGCCGAGATTGCCGCGCCGGCGACACGGCCATGGTCGGGGATTTTGCTACGGGTTGGGCCCTATATCGGCGTTGCCATCGCCTTCAAGGCCGTCACTCTCTCGTTTGAGGACAAAGCATGGTGGCCTAGCCTCGAGGACCTCAAGACCGTGCTGGCGGTGGTTGGTTTCGCCATCGGGGTGCTATTGGCGACCAAGCTTGGCTCCGCGCAAAGCCGCATGCGCGAGGTCGAAACCGTTGTCTGTCAGATTGTCGCCGTGCTGCAGGTGATCCGGGCGGCGCTTTCCGACGACACGGGTTTACGGGAATGGTCGCGACGCCTCGAAACCGCCGTGGGCAGCGGCGAGGAAATCGGGACTTTCGCCGCTGGCACTGTTGAACTGACCACCCAACTCGTAACCGAGAAGGTGCCGGAGCCCTATGTGCTCGCACTCCGCCAGCAGGGCGAGTTGTTGATCAATCGCGCCAGTGCCGGGACCCCGGGTGCCTACGATCGCTTTCTCCGCAATGTCATGCTGGTCTACGCCTTGGCAGTCATCATTGCCCTGCCGGGGTTGGTGGGATTTCTTTCGGCGGCCCTCGTCGTCTATGTGCTCGGCGGCATGTACTTCCTCATTGAAGACATGGACCGTCCCATAGATCACCACCGTATCGCCCTGATCGATGCCGACCTGTCCCCGCTTCGGGAACTCAATCGGGACTGGACGTAAACGATGCCAACGACCCCTGTCGACGAAGGATCTGTTTCATGACGGACCCCTTGGCCCTCGCGCGTGGCATCGACGAGGCCGCCTGCCTGGAGACGCTGGCCGATCTGGTGCGGCGGCAGAGCTATTCCGAGAGTGCGGGCGAGCGGGCGCTCGCCGAGCATGTCGCCGACGTGATGAGCGACCTCGGCCTGGAGGTCGAACTCCAGCCCGTCACCGGCGAGCGGGTCAACGCCATCGGCATCTGGCGCGGACGCGGCGGTGGCGAGAGCCTGATGTTCAACGGCCATCTCGACACCAATCCGGTGAGCGGGGGCTGGACCGTCGATCCCTGGGGCGGCCTGGTCGACGAGGACTTCATCTACGGCATCGGCGTCTCGAACATGAAGGCGGGCGACGCCGCCTCGCTCTCGGCCGTCAGAACGCTGATCGAGGCCGGGGTGCGGCCGCGCGGCGACGTCGTCCTGACCTATGTGGTGGGCGAACTGCAGGGCGGCGTCGGCACGCTGGCGGCGATTCGCCAGGGTGTGCGCGCCGATCATTTCATCAACAGCGAGCCGACCGATCTGCAGGCGGTGACGATGCATGCCGCGGCCTTCACCTTCGTCATCGAGCTGGAGGGCCGGACCCGCCATCTCTCGAAGCGGGAAGAAGCGGTCGACGCCATCCTCGCCGCCTGCGAGCTGGTCCCGGAGCTCACCGGCCTGACCTTTTCCGACGCGCCGAGCGCGGAGCACCGCGCCATCAACCGCCTGCATGTCGGCGTCATGCAAGGCGCGCTCGGCCGGGAGCTGCACGATTGGCGTCCCCCGCAGGTGGCGGACTTCGTCCGCCTCAAGGGCTCGGGCCGCTACGGGCCGGGACAAAGCGAGGAAAACGCGCTCCGCGATATCCGCGCCGTGCTCGCATCCCTGGAGGCGCGCCATCCCGGGCTTTCCGCGCGCATCGAGAGCGAACGGGCGGCCGGACGGCCGATGATGCCCGCCTTCGAAGTCGCGCGCGACGCCCGCATCGTGCAGGCGATCAATGCCGCCCACCTCGCCGTGCGCGGCGCGGCGCAGCCGACCGGTGCCCTCACGCCACCCGGCTTCTTTGGCACCGATGCCGGGCACCTCTACGCCGAAGCGGGGATGGAGGGCGTCGTCTGCGGGCCCGGCGGCAAGTACAACACCATGCCCGACGAGCGGGTCGACCGTGCCGACTATCTCGACATGATTCGGATCTACCTGCTGACCATCTGCGATATCTGCGGCGCCTGAACGCCGGCTGAAGATCACGGCAGGCCCGGGGGCAGCTACACAGGCCCGGGCCCAGCTTGTCAGGATATGACAGTTGGGTTAACATTTTCCTTGCACATCTTGGAACTGGTCTACGTATGGTTCTCAGCGATGATGCTGATGCGGATTTTTGAACGTTTCGTCCGTTCGGGCGATATCTGGCTTGAGGGACCGGGCGGGAAGACCGCCAGGCTCACTATCACGTCGTCGCCACGAATACGCCTGCGGATCTCCTCGCGGGCGGCGATGACCAAGATCTTGGCCCACCCGAACTATTACTTTGCCGAATGCTACGCCGACGGATCGCTGGAAATCCTCGAAGGCAGCCTGTACGACCTGCTCGGCTTGATCATGCAGGGCATGGGCGAGGGGCATTACGGATTGGCGACCCGCACGAGGGCGGCGCGGGAGGCCTTCGTCGACCGGCTGGTCGGCCGGCAGGTCGGCCACAAGTCGGCGAGCAACGTTCAATATCATTACGATCTTTCCAACGAGTTTTTCTCGCGGATGCTCGGCAATACCATGCAGTATTCCTGTGCATACTTCCCTGACGGTTCGGAAGATATCGATTCCGCGCAACTGGCCAAGATGCGCCATATCGCGGCCAAGTTGCAGATCGGCCCGGACGACCGGGTGCTTGATATCGGCTCGGGCTGGGGCGGTTTGATTTCATTCCTTTCATCCCAGTATGGGGTCTCCGGTACGGGGATCACCCTCTCCAAGCAACAGCTGGAGTATTGCCAGGGAGCCTATCGCACGAACAACCTGAACTTCCGCCTGCAGGACTACCGCAAGGTCGATGAAACCTACGACCGGGTCGTTTCGGTCGGCATGCTGGAGCACGTCGGGCCCAGGTACTTCCGGGAATATTTCGACGTGGTCTCCCGGCTGTTGAGCGAGGACGGCGTCGCGCTGATCCATACCATCGGGCGGCGGGGACGCCCCGAGCCGATCAATCCGTGGATCCGCAAGCGAATCTTTCCCGGTTCCTATTTGCCGAGCCTGTCGCAGCTTTCGGAGGCGATCGAATCGACGGATCTTTGGCTTTACGATCTGGAGAACCTGCGCCTCCATTATGCCGAGACTCTCGCCCGCTGGCGTGAACGTATCTTCCGCGACCGGGATGGAATCATCGCGGAGCGCGGCGCCGAGTTTTTCCGTGCCTGGGAGTACTATCTCGTCGCTTGCGAACTCGGCTTCCGCCATGCGGGACTGACCGTATATCAGTTGTTGGTCGGCAAAAAGATCGAGTCGATGCCGACGATTCGGTCGGGAATCTTCGAGGAAGAAGAAAGATTGTCGGGCGGTTCCTCGATCCTGTTCGCCGGGAATATGTCGGACGAGGGAAGCAAGCGGTACGGGTAACGTACCTGGGCCTCGGAACGGTCGAGCGACCAGGGCAATCGCATTTCAGAATTTGCCGAGGAGTGACAGGAGATAGTCGTTGTTCCAAGCGGCGATTTTGAACTTGGCGCGCAGCGAGTCTTTTCGTGGATCCTTTCGCATGACATTGAGCGCCATGTGGCGCAGGACGGCGAGATTGTGCGGTCCATTGTCCTTGCGGGTTCTGTCTTGGTCTTCGTTCATTTGGACATCGAGGCACCAGTGCAGGCGGTTTTCGACCCCCCAGTGCGCCCGGGCAACGGGATTGAAGCGCTCGGCGTCGAGCGGCTGGCTGAGCAGGTAGTAGGCGGTTTCGCTCGACGTCTTCTCCGCGCACTCGCGGGTCCGGGTGACTTTGGCGACCGCCTTCAGGCCCGGCCAATGATGGCGCTCTTGCAGCCACTCGACGTGGCTGGAGACGAGAGCGGCACGGGTCTCGATGCGGCCATGATCGCCATCGACCGTGGTGTCGGTGGTGGTCGCTTCGGCTTTCGGATCGTCGAGGAAGGTTCTCACGTCGTCATGCAGCGTGCCTTGATTGCCCTTCAACGCCAGGGCGTAGTCACCCCCCTGCTCGATAATCTGGCTGGCGATGGCGCGCTGGCAATTGAGGGCGTCCACGGTCACGATCGTCCCCTCGAGGCTCAATAGTTTCAACAGCTTCGGCACGGCGGTGATCTCGTTGGACTTGGCGTCGGTGGCGACTTGCCCCAACACCAGCCGCTGATCACAGCCCCAGGCCGAGACCATATGCAGCGCCGACGTGCCGCTCGCCTTGTCGTAGGATCGCCGCACCACCTTGCCGTCGATCGCAATGACCCCTTGGCAGGTCTCGGAAAAGCGCGCCATGAAGCGCTGGAAGCAGGCGCCGAACGCCTCCGGATCCAGCAACCGGAACACCCGGCTGAAGGTGTCGTGGCTCGGCACGCCATGTTCGAGTACGAGAAATTCCCGCAGGAACGCCTCCTTTTCACGCGCGAAGATCGCCATGTCGACCGCCGTCTGACCGCCCGAGAGGACCGTGCACAGGGCGATCGTCAAGATCTCCAGCAGATCGTGACGCCCGGCATTGCCAGTCCGCGGATCCTCGAGACCCTCAAAGCACTCCAGAAAGCCTTCCATCGCAACCTCCACCCGTGAAAAGACCGGGTAGAATCGATTCGCGCCAATACCTCAAGATCAAACACGCACGTCAAGGCAATTCCAAATGCGATTCCCCTGGTCGAGCGACGCGGCGCCAAGGCCCGTGTCGTCGGATCGGGACGAATCGAGACCGATTCGCCGGGCATACCGGCACGCCCGCAGGGATCGGGCATACCGATCCCCGTGCGTCCCCCGTCAGGTGCGGAATTCCGATGGAAACATCAGGCGACTGATTACTTTGGACAATACGAGTTCTCCACAGGTTTCACCCAATTTCATCCCCCGGAAATTGGGCCGGGTTGGTGGTTTTGCCCGTGACCGCCACCCGGCCCATGCTAGGTTCCGCCTCCCATGACAATCGAACCCGACAGCGCCCCGCCCCTCACCGCCCTCGACGGCGGTCTCGGCACCGACGGCTACCGCGAGCGGCCCCACAACGTGGAGGCGGAGCAGGCGGTGCTCGGCGCCATTCTGGTCAACAACGAGACGTTGAACCGGGTCTCCGAGATCGTGCTGCCGGCCCACTTCCACGAGCCGGCGCACCAGCGGATCTATGAAGCGGTGCTGAAGCTGGTCGATCGCGGCCAGCTGGCGAGCCCGGTCACGCTCCGCCACTTCTTCGAGCAGGATCAGAGCCTGACCCAGGTCGGCGGCGCGCAGTATCTCGCCCGCCTGGCCGGCGCGGCGGTCACCCTGTTCGAGGTCGAGCACTATGCCCGCGTGGTGCAGGACCTGGCGTTGCGGCGCGATCTCATCACCATCGCCGAAGAGATGATGCACGAGGCGCAGGAGCCCGACATCGACGACAGCGCGGGCGAACAGATCGAGCGGGCCGAACAGCATCTCTTCCAGCTCGCCGAGACCGGGCAGGCCGATCGCGGCTTCGTCGACTTCTCCACCGCGATCCGCGAGGCGATCGACATGGCGGACGCGGCCTACAAGCGCGACACGCTGCTGGTCGGCATCCCGACGGGACTGACCGACCTCGACCAACGCTTGGGCGGGTTGCATCGTTCGGACCTGTTGATCCTCGCCGCGCGACCCGCCATGGGCAAATCGGCGCTCGCCGCCAACATCGCCTTCCATGCAGCCGACAGCTATCGCGCGAGCCGGGGCGAGGACGGCAACACAAAAGTCGAGGACGGCGGCGTCGTCGCCTTCTTCAGCCTGGAAATGTCGGCCGAGCAGCTGGCCACCCGAATGTTGGGCGAGCAGGCCGAGGTGCCGTCCGAGAAGATCCGCCGCGGCGCGCTGGGCCAGGACGAATTCAACCAGGTGGTCCGGGCGAGCCAGCGGATCGCGGAAATCCCGCTCTTCATCGACGACACGCCCGCGCTTTCGATCTCGGCACTGCGCACCCGGGCGCGGCGGCTGAAACGCACGCACGGCCTCGGCCTGATCATCGTCGACTATCTCCAACTGCTGCGGCCCTCGGGGCGCAGCCGGGTGGAGAACCGGGTGCAGGAAATCTCCGAGATCACCCAGGGCCTGAAAGCGCTGGCGAAGGAACTGGACGTGCCGGTCGTCGCCCTCTCGCAGTTGTCCCGCGCGGTGGAGCAGCGCGAGGACAAGCGCCCGCAGCTTTCGGACCTCAGGGAATCGGGGGCGATCGAGCAGGACGCCGACGTGGTCATGTTCCTCTACCGCGAGGAGTACTACCACGAGCGCAAGGAGCCGGAACCGGACACGGCCGAGCATGCCGAATGGCTGGAGAAGGCGGAAAAGATACACGGGCTCGCCGAACTGATCATCGGCAAGCAGCGCCATGGGCCGACCGGCACCGTCCGGCTGCAGTTCCACAGGGAATTCACCAAGTTCAACAATCTCGCCAGCTTCGCCGGCGACGACGGCGACGCCTTCTGAGGCCGACCCCATGCCCGAATTGCCGGAGGTCGAAACGGTACGCCGGGGGCTCGAGGGCCCGATGGTCGGCCGGCGCCTGGTCCGGGTGGTGCAGAACCGGCCCGACCTGCGCTGGCCTCTGCCGGAGGACTTCGCCCGGCGGTTGACCGGGCGCCGGGTCGAACGGCTGGAGCGGCGCGCCAAGTTCATCCTCGCCCACCTCGACGATTCGCACGTCTGGATGATCCATCTCGGCATGTCCGGGCGCATGCACCTCGACGGTGCCACCCGGCCGGCGGGCAAGCACGACCATGTCGTGGTCGAGACGGAGGACGGCACCGTCGTGGTCTACGAAGACCACCGCCGCTTCGGCATCATGGACCTCTTCCCCGAGGGGGAGCTGGCCAGCCATCGGTTGTTGAAGGACCTGGGGCCGGAGCCGCTGTCGAACCGCTTCGACGGCGCCGCCCTGTCGGCCCGGCTCGCCGGCCGCAAGACGCCGATCAAGGCGGCGTTGCTGGACCAGAAGGTCGTCGCCGGCCTCGGCAACATCTATGTCTCGGAAGCCCTGCACCTGGCCGGAATCTCGCCCCGCCGTCTCGCCGCCAGCGTCGCCGGCGCCCGGGCCGAGCGGCTGGCGCCGGCGATCCGCGAGGTGCTGCAGGCGGCGATCGCCGCGGGCGGTTCCTCGTTGCGCGACTATGTCCAGGCGAGCGGCGAACTCGGCTACTTTCAGCACCAATGGCGGGTCTACGACCGCGGCGGCGAGCCGTGCCGGACCTGCGGGCGGCCCATCGCCAGAATCGTCCAATCGGGCCGCTCGACCTTTTTCTGCGGCGCCTGTCAGAAGTGAGACCGGTGCCCCCCGGCGGAATCCACTTTTCTCCCGGGCCCGAGACGCGGTAAAGAGCGGCCAGCACACCCCTCCCCCGCCGTGAAAGGATTACGCGCCATGGCCTATGAAAACATCCTGGTCGAGACCAAGGGTCCGGTCGGCATCGTCACGCTCAATCGCCCGAAGGCGATGAACGCCCTCAACGGTGATCTCGTCGCCGAACTGGAGCAGGCCCTCGACGCCCTGGAGGCGGACGACGACATCGGCTGCCTGATCGTCACCGGCAGCGAGAAGGCCTTCGCCGCCGGCGCCGACATCAAGGAGATGCAGCCGAAGGACTATATGGACGTCTATCTCGGCGACTTCATCACCACGGGCTGGGAGCGGGTGTCCAAGTGCCGCAAGCCGGTCATCGCCGCGGTCGCGGGCTATGCGCTCGGCGGCGGCTGCGAAATGGCGATGATGTGCGACTTCATCATCTGTGCCGAGAACGCCCGCTTCGGCCAGCCGGAGATCACCATCGGCACCATCCCCGGCGCCGGTGGCACCCAGCGCCTGACCCGCTTCGTCGGCAAGTCGAAGGCGATGGAGATGTGCCTGACCGGCCGCATGATGGACGCGGAAGAGGCGGAGCGTTCCGGCCTGGTCTCCCGCGTCGTGCCCCTCGACCAGCTGATGGAAGAGGCACTCACCGTCGCCAACCGGATCGCCAAGCTGTCGCGCCCGGTGGTTATGCTGGCCAAGGAATCGGTCAACCGGGCCTACGAGACGACGCTTTTGGAGGGCGTGCGCTTCGAGCGCCGGCTGTTCCATTCGACCTTCGCGACGGAAGACCAGAAGGAAGGCATGTCCGCCTTCGCCGAAAAACGCGAGCCCCGCTTCCGCAATCGGTGAGATCGGCCTGCCCGCACCTCTCGGATGTGCGCATCGGCAATTCGTTCCGGCCGGTCGGAATTCCCCGACCGACCGGAACGATCTTCAAATGCCCTCAGGCCGCCTCGACCAGCCGGTCGTTGATGGTCAGGCCCTCGGCGTTGGCGCCGACGTGGATCGCCTCGCCGTCGGTGAGGTCGCCGCTCAGGATCAGCTCCGCCAGCGGGTTCTGCAAGCGGCGCTGGATGATCCGCTTCAGCGGCCGGGCCCCGTAGACCGGGTCGTAGCCCGCCTCCGCCAGCCAGTGCACCGCCGCCGGCTCCAGCGTCAGTGCCATCTTGCGATCCTCCAGCAGGCGGCGCAGCCGGCCGATCTGGATGTCGACGATGGCGCTCATCTGGCTTCGCGCCAGGCGGTGGAACAGAAGGATCTCGTCCAGCCGGTTCAGGAACTCCGGGCGGAAGTGGCCGCGCACCGCGGCCATGACGGCGGCCTCCGCGACGCTGGAATCCTCTCCCTCCGGTAGCGCCGCCAGATGCTCGGCCCCGAGGTTCGAGGTCAGAATGATGATCGAGTTGGAGAAATCGACGGTGCGACCATGCCCGTCGGTCAGGCGGCCGTCGTCCAGCACCTGCAGCAGGATATTGAAGACGTCGCCATGCGCTTTCTCGATCTCGTCGAACAGGATCACCTGGTAGGGCCGGCGACGGACGGCCTCGGTCAGCACGCCGCCCTCCTCGTAGCCGACATAGCCGGGCGGCGCGCCGATCAGGCGGGCAACGGCGTGCTTCTCCATGAACTCCGACATGTCGACGCGCAGCATCGCGCTCTCGTCGTCGAACAGGAACTCGGCCAGCGCCTTGGACAGCTCCGTCTTGCCGACGCCGGTCGGGCCGAGGAACAGAAAGCCGCCGATCGGCCGGTTGCCCTCCACCAGGCCGGCGCGTGAGCGGCGCACCGCGTTGGAGACGGCCTGGATGGCTTCCTCCTGGCCGACCACGCGGGCGGCGATCCGACCCTCCATTGCCAGCAGCTTCTCGCGTTCGCCCGCCAGCATGCGATCGACCGGAATACCGGTCCAGCGCGAGACCACGGCGGCGATATCGTCCTCGGACACCGCCTCGCGCAACATGGCGCCACCGCTCTCGTCACCGATCGCGAGGCGCTTTTCCAGCTCGGGGATGACGCCGTAGGCCAGTTCGCCCGCGCGGGCCAGGTCACCCGAACGCTGCGCCGCCTCAAGCGCGCCGCGCGCCGCCTCCAGCTCCGCCTTGTCCTGTTGCTGGCCGGCCAGCGCATCCTTCTCGCGCTGCCAGGCCGCCGTCCGTTCGGCCGAGGATTGCTCCAGCTCGGCGAGTTCCGCCTCCAGCTTTTGCAGACGATCCGCCGAGGCCGTGTCCTCTTCCTTGCGCAGCGCCTCCCGTTCGATCTTCAGCTGGATGATGCGGCGGTCCAGCTCGTCGATGTCCTCGGGCTTGCTGTCGACCTCCATGCGCAAGCGGCTCGCCGCCTCGTCCATCAGATCGATCGCCTTGTCCGGCAGGAAGCGGTCGGAGATGTAACGGTCCGACAGCGTCGCGGCGGCGACCAACGCCGCGTCGGCGACGCGCACGCCGTGATGGACCTCGTACTTCTCCTTCAGGCCACGCAGGATCGAGATGGTATCGATCACCGTCGGCTCGCCGACCAGGACCGGCTGGAAGCGCCGCGCCAACGCCGCGTCCTTCTCGATATGCTTGCGATACTCGTCCAGGGTCGTGGCGCCGACGCAGTGCAGCTCACCGCGGGCGAGCGCCGGCTTCAGCAGGTTGGAGGCGTCCATCGCCCCCTCCGCCGCGCCGGCACCGACCAGGGTGTGCAGCTCGTCGATGAACATGACGACTTCGCCCGCCGCCGCCTCGACCTCGGCCAGCACGGCCTTCAGCCGCTCCTCGAATTCGCCGCGGTACTTGGCCCCGGCGATCAGGGCGCCGAGATCGAGCACCATCAGCCGCTTGTCGCGCAGGCTCTCCGGCACGTCGCCGTTGACGATGCGGTTGGCCAGCCCCTCGACGATGGCGGTCTTGCCGACGCCGGGCTCGCCGATCAGGACGGGGTTGTTCTTGGTCCGGCGCGAGAGCACCTGGACGGTGCGTCGGATCTCCTCGTCCCGGCCGATGACCGGATCGAGCTTGCCCTCGCGGGCCGCCTCGGTCAGGTCGCGGGCGTATTTCTCCAGCGCTTCGTAGCTGTCCTCCGCACTCGCCGAGTGGGCGGCGCGGCCCTTGCGCAGCTCGTCGATCGCCGCTTCCAGCGCCTCGGCCTGCAATCCCGCCTCGGCCAGGACGCCGCCCGACGGCGTGTCCTTCGCCTGTGCCAGGGCGAGCAGCAGCCGCTCCTGGGTGACGAAGCTGTCGCCGGCGGATCCGGCCAGTTTCTCCGCACTCTCGAACAGGCGGGCCAACGCCGCCGTGGCACCCGGCTGGCCGGCGCCCGCGCCATCGACGCGGGGCAGCTTGGCCAACGCCGCTTCCACGCCCGCGCTCGCGACCTCGGGCCGCGCGCCGGCGCGACGCAACAGGTTGGCCGCCATTCCGTCCGGGTCGTCCAGCAGGACGCGCAGCAGATGTTCGGGGGTGAGTTGTTGGTGGCCGGAGCGGAGCGCCAGCCCCTGCGCTGCCTGGACGAAACCACGCGCACGCTCGGTATAGGTGTCGAACTGCATTTTCCCTCCTCGGCACGTCGCATCTCGCCCGCCGGGCGGCCCGATCCGCAACGCCTTCATCGAAGACGATTCTGGTTAAGATCCAATGACCTGCGGGCCCTTGGCACACGGGGTCCTTGCTCGAAGCAACCCCGTCTCCTGATAGATGGGGACGGGACCGGCCGATGCAAGATACAGCGTCGCGACGGGCCGAGGATCAGGCGACGGTAACGATTGCGACGCGTGGCGGTGCCAGCTTCGGGACCCCGAAGTGATAACCTTGAAGGAAATCGATCTCCTGCGTCGCCAGGAGGGCCGCATCGGCCTCGCACTCCACCCCCTCCGCCACGGTCGCGACGCCGAGGCCGCGGGCGAGGTCCGTCAGCGCCCGGATGAAGAGGCGGTTCTCCGGCACATTCGCCGCATCGTGCACGAACTGGCCGTCGATCTTCACCAGATCGACCGGCAGGGTCTTCAGGTGGCGGAACGACGAATAGCCCGCGCCGAAGTCGTCGAGGGCAATGCGGCAGCCGAGTTCGTGAAAGGCGGCGACGAACCAAGCGATCTCGTGGGTATCGCGCATCGCGACGGTCTCGGTGATCTCGATGATCAGACGATCGGCGACCCAGGCATGAGCGCGCAAGGCCGAAAGCAGCTGGGCGAAGGCGACGCCGTCGCCCGTCGTGCCGCCCGATACGTTCATCGCCAGATGAAGGTCGGGCGTCGTCTCGAGGGCATCGATCGCGAGGGTGAGGGCATGACGGTCGACCAGACGCTCGAGCCCGAGTTGCTCGACGACGTTCATGAAGGCCGCGGCGGGCAGGAAGTCGCCGCCGGGCGCCTCCAGCCGCAGAAGCGCCTCGTGGAACGCCACTTCGCCATCGCCGGCACCGACGACCGGCTGCAGGGCGAGACGCAGCGTCTCCCCCTTCAGGGCCGCCAGCACCCGGTCGCCCAGATGCAGCGTGCGGCGTCGATCGGACGCCTGTCGGGCCGAGCGGCGATATTCCACGAAGCAATCCCGCCCGCTCATTTTGGCACGGCTCAGCGCCTCTTCCGCGTGGCCGAACATCTGGGCGACATCGCCCGCCTGACCGGGGGCGAGCACGCCGCCGAGCGAGACGGTCACCGAGAGCGCGCCGATGGAGGACCGAAAGACCTGGGCGCGAACGGCGCTGCGGATGGTCTCGGCCGTGCCGGAGAGATCGCTCGACTGAACGCCGGGCAGCACGACGGCGAACTGGTTGCCGCCGACCCGCCCCAGCAGGGCTTCGTCATCCAGCTGCCGCTCGATACAGCGCGCCACGCCCTTCAGCACTTCGTCGACGATGGCGAAGCCATGCGCTTCGTTCAACATCCCGACGTTGTCGACGTTGACCAGCAGGAAACCGCAGTGCTGCCCCTCACGGCGGCAGGCATCGAGGCGCTCGTCCATCAGCTCCATCAGTCGCGCGCGGTTATAAAGCGCGGTCAAGGCGTCATAGCGGGCGGCACGCGCCAGCCGGGCCTCGCGGGCCTGCGCCGCGCTCACCACCCTCAGACGGCCGAGCACGCGTCGCGCGCCGCCCTCGACCGGGCGCGCCGACACGGCATGTTCCTCCACCCATTCGATAGCACCATCCAGGCAACGCAACTTGTAGCGGAGATCGAGCGGCGTCCCCTCCGCCTTCAGCGCCGCGATCGCCAACGCCCGGCCCGGCGCATCGTCTGCCGATACACGGCGCTGCAAGTCCGTTCCCGTCACCGTCTCAGCCGCCGGCAGGGCGCCGAAGACCTCTTCCCAGGGGTGGGAGAGGCGCAGGGAATCGTCATCCGGATACCAGGAATAGAGCCAGGAATCATCCACGCGGAGCAGCCGGGCAAGGCTTTCCTCGTCGGCAAAGACTGATTCTCTGGGCTCGGCCATGCACTCGACACCGCTGCCACCGGAAGGACGACCAATAGTAGACGGCAAAAGGGTTACCAAAGCCTGAGGCCGCAGGGTTAACAATCGAGTGATCCGGCCTTCGCGTTTCATTTACATTTTAGGCCTAAATCACTATCTTTCGGGTGATGCCGTTGGGCGGCGCAGAAGGCGCGATTCCACCCCACCGGCCTCGAAATCGAACGGTTTGCAACGGTTTGCCCATGACGACGGTCGCAACACGCGTACCTCTGGCCTCGCTTCTGCCGCTCCCGCTCACGAGCGTGGAGCCGCGTGCGGTGACGCCGGTGCGCGAGATTGCCGACGAAGGGCGCTCGCGGGCGCCGGGCCGGGCCCGGCCGACCGGCTTCATCGCCGGCGCCGCGGCAATCGATGCAGGCGCGGAACGGCGCGGTGGCAGCGATCGCCGGGCGGCGGGCAGCCTCCAGATCGGATCGGGCGCGACCACGCGTCCCTCTTCCCCCTTCCTTGCCCAGCAGCTGGCGGCGGCGCCTTTGGGCGGCGCCGACGGTGACGGCCCCGGCCACCGGACCGCCCATCTCGCCTACGCCCGCGCCCTCGGCCAGGCCATCGACATCATCGGCCCGGCGGGCGCCAACGGTATCCTCGCAGGGCAATCGCATTTCAGAATTTGCCGAGGAGTGACAGGAGATAGTCGTTGTTCCAAGCGGCGATTTTGAACTTGGCGCGCAGCGAGTCTTTTCGTGGATCCTTTCGCATGACATTGAGCGCCATGTGGCGCAGGACGGCGAGATTGTGCGGTCCATTGTCCTTGCGGGTTCTGTCTTGGTCTTCGTTCATTTGGACATCGAGGCACCAGTGCAGGCGGTTTTCGACCCCCCAGTGCGCCCGGGCAACGGGATTGAAGCGCTCGGCGTCGAGCGGCTGGCTGAGCAGGTAGTAGGCGGTTTCGCTCGACGTCTTCTCCGCGCACTCGCGGGTCCGGGTGACTTTGGCGACCGCCTTCAGGCCCGGCCAATGATGGCGCTCTTGCAGCCACTCGACGTGGCTGGAGACGAGAGCGGCACGGGTCTCGATGCGGCCATGATCGCCATCGACCGTGGTGTCGGTGGTGGTCGCTTCGGCTTTCGGATCGTCGAGGAAGGTTCTCACGTCGTCATGCAGCGTGCCTTGATTGCCCTTCAACGCCAGGGCGTAGTCACCCCCCTGCTCGATAATCTGGCTGGCGATGGCGCGCTGGCAATTGAGGGCGTCCACGGTCACGATCGTCCCCTCGAGGCTCAATAGTTTCAACAGCTTCGGCACGGCGGTGATCTCGTTGGACTTGGCGTCGGTGGCGACTTGCCCCAACACCAGCCGCTGATCACAGCCCCAGGCCGAGACCATATGCAGCGCCGACGTGCCGCTCGCCTTGTCGTAGGATCGCCGCACCACCTTGCCGTCGATCGCAATGACCCCTTGGCAGGTCTCGGAAAAGCGCGCCATGAAGCGCTGGAAGCAGGCGCCGAACGCCTCCGGATCCAGCAACCGGAACACCCGGCTGAAGGTGTCGTGGCTCGGCACGCCATGTTCGAGTACGAGAAATTCCCGCAGGAACGCCTCCTTTTCACGCGCGAAGATCGCCATGTCGACCGCCGTCTGACCGCCCGAGAGGACCGTGCACAGGGCGATCGTCAAGATCTCCAGCAGATCGTGACGCCCGGCATTGCCAGTCCGCGGATCCTCGAGACCCTCAAAGCACTCCAGAAAGCCTTCCATCGCAACCTCCACCCGTGAAAAGACCGGGTAGAATCGATTCGCGCCAATACCTCAAGATCAAACACGCACGTCAAGGCAATTCCAAATGCGATTCCCCTGGGTATCCTCGTCTAACCCGTCCCCTTTCCGGAAAATTGTGCTATGGCACGCCGCGGCGGCGAGAATTGCGCCGGAGTGGAGTGGCGAATGAGCGAGATTTGCGATGTCGGCGGACTGTTGACGGCCGGCGCGGACAGCGCACCGGCGATCGGCGCGCCCGGCCGCCGGGCGATGACTTTCGGCGAGCTTCGCCGCCATGTGGCCGGCGTGATCGAAGTCTTGAACGGTTATGGAATCGGCGCCGGCGACAATCTGGCGATCGTCCTGCCGAACGGGCCCGAAATGGCCAGCGCCTTCGTCGCCATGTCCCAGGCCGCGACCACCGCGCCCCTCAACCCCGCCTACCGGGAGGACGAGTTCGACTTCTACCTCGACGACCTGAAGGCCCGGGCTTTGGTTCTCCCCGCCGGTGACGACGGTCCGGCCCGGGCCGTCGCCGCGCGCCGCGGCATTCCGGTGATCGAGCTCGTCGCCGAGGCGGACGGCCCGGCCGGCGCCTTCACGCTGTCGAGCGCCATGGCCGGCGCGGCGACCCCGGTGCGGGCGACCGGCCCGGACGACGTCGCCCTCATCCTGCATACGTCCGGCACCACGGCGCGGCCGAAGATGGTCCCGCTCAGCCATCGCAACGTCGCCGCCTCGGCCGGCCACATCGCGGCGACGCTGGAACTGGGGCCGGCGGATCGCTGCTGCAATATCTTGCCGCTCTTCCACATCCACGGGCTGATCGCCGTCGTGCTGGCGAGCCTGGCGAGCGGCGCCTCCGTCTGGTGCACGGCGGGCTTCAACCCGCTGCGCGTGTTTGGCTGGATGGGCCAGGTGGCGCCGACCTGGTACAGCGCCGTGCCGACCATGCACCAGGCGATCCTCGCCCGCGCGGCCCGCAATGCCGACGTGCTGGCCGGGCTCGACCTGCGCTTCATCCGCTCCTCCTCCTCGGCGCTGGCGCCGAGTTTGATGCTGGCGCTGGAGGAGACCTTCGGCTGTCCGGTGATCGAGAGTTACGGCATGACGGAGGCGGCGCATCAAATGGCCTCCAACCCGCTGCCGCCGGGCGAGCGGCGTCCGGGCTCCGTCGGACGCGCCGCCGGGCCGGAGATCGCCGTGATGGACGAGGCCGGCCGGCTGCTGCGCGTGGGCGAGACCGGCGAGGTGGTGATCCGCGGGCCCAACGTCACCCGGGGCTATGTCGAGAACCCGGAGGCCAACGCGAGCGCCTTCCAAGACGGCTGGTTCCGCACCGGCGACCAGGGGGTGATCGACGACGACGGCTACCTCACCATCACCGGCCGGCTGAAGGAGATCATCAACCGGGGCGGCGAGAAGGTCAGCCCGCGCGAGATCGACGAGGTCCTGCTCGACCATCCCGATGTGCACCAGGCGGTGACCTTCGCCGTTGCGCACGACCGGCTGGGCGAGGACATCGCCGCCGCCGTGGTCCCGCGCGAGGGCGCGGAGATCGACATCGACGAGGTGCGCGGGTTCGTTCGCCAGCGCCTCGCCGACTTCAAGGTCCCGCGCCAGATCCTGGTGCTGGAGGCGATCCCGCTCGGCGCCACCGGCAAGCTGCAGCGTATCGGCCTGGCCGAAAAACTGGGCTTGGAGCCGGCCTGACGATTCGCGCACGCGCGGCGGGGTGCTATTCTGACGTTCGCTGATTCCAAGATCTTGGAGCCGACATGACCTTCGACTGGCGCAACATGGACGATGAGGCCATCGCCCCGCACTATTCGCCGCGTCTCGCGGTGCCCGACGCCGACAAGCGGATCGCGGCCCTGGCCAAGATGGGCGCCAAAGCGCGCCGCGAGGTCGAGGGCTGGTACGACCTGCAATATGGCGACAGCCCGCGCGCGGTCTACGACTGCCATCCGGCCAAGGGCTTCGCCTTCGGCACCCCGCCGCCCGTGCTGGTCTACGTCCACGGCGGCTACTGGCGGGCGCTCACCAAAGCGGATCACAGCTGGATGGCGCCGCCCTGGATGCAAGCCGGCGCCGTCGTCGTCAATGTCGAATACGATCTCTGCCCCGACGTCACCCTGGACGATATCGTCGAGCAGATCGCCCATGCCGTCGCCCACGTCCACGACAACGCCGAAAATTTCGGCGGCGACCCGGATCGGATGGTGATTGCCGGCCATTCCGCAGGCGCCCATCTCGCCGCCGCCATTCTGCGGCGCGCGGATGTCGCCGGCCTCATCAAGGGGGCGGTCTGCGTCAGCGGCATCTACGAGCCGGAAGTGGTCATGCGCCTGCCGGTCAACGACGACGTCCGGCTGACGGCGGACATCGCCAGGCGCAACGATTGCCTGGCCGAGGCGCCCCGCAGGGTGGTGCCGATGGTCGTGGCGGTCGGCGGCGACGAGCCGGACGGCTGGCAGGACCAGAGCCGGCGCTATGCCGACGTCGCGCGGGGCGCCGGCCTCGCGCCTGAATATCTCACGGTGCCGGGCACCAATCACTTCACCGTCGGCGAGGCCATGGCCGATACCGACGGTCCCCTCTTCGCCGCGATGCGCAAGCTGATGGCCGAGGTGTAAGGCGAGGCCTGCCCATGCGACTTCGTTTCGGCGTCATGGTGTCGAGCGGCGATGCGTTCCCGCATCGCGCCGATCTGGCGAAGTTCGCCGAGCTGATCCGCATCATCGACGATGCCGGCATCGAGATGATCGGCACCTACGACACCAGCTTCATCGGCGGCGACGCCTATGTCCGCGCGACGCTGATCGCCGAACATGCCCGCCAGGCCCAGGTCGGCCTGCACCCGACGAACCCGCTGACCCGCGAGCCGCAGGTGATGGCGGCCTTTCTCGCCTCCCTCGACGCGTTGAGCGAGGGGCGCGCCTTCATGGACATCGCCACCGGCGATAGCGCCGTCTACAACATCGGCCTGACGCCGGCCACCCGCGCCCGGGTCGAAGACTATGTCACTTGCGTGCGCGACCTGATCGCCACCGGCGAGGGCCGCTACGACGGCCGGCCGCAGCGGGTGCGCTGGCACGAGGAGGCCGTGCGACGCCGCATCCCCATCACCTTCTGCGCGGAGGGGCCGCGGACCCTGCATCTGGCCGGACGGATCTTCGACGGCGTGATCGCCGGCGCGGGCCTGCTGGAGGAGGTGATCCAAGATACCCATGACCGGGTCGCCGCCGGCGCCCGGGCGGAGGGACGCGATCCCGCGGACGTCGACGTCTGGTTCACGACCCGCTCCGCCCTCGACGCAGATCACGACCACGCGGTCGAGCGGATCCACGCCTCCGTCTCCTCGATCCTCAACCATTCCATGCGGTTCGGCCTCGAGGGCAAGAACCTGCCCGGGCAGTTGAAGGCCAAGGTGCAGGAATACGTCGATGGCTACGAACTCTACGACCATGTCCTGGAGGCCGGTCGCAATCCGCGCCGCATGGCCGAGCTGGGCCTGACGGAATACGCCTTGGCGCGTTACGCGCTGGCCGGCGACGTCGCGCACTGGATCGAGCGTATCGAGGCCCTGGCAGCGGCCGGCGCCACCAACCTCTGGTTCAACACCGAACGCGGCGACCTCGACCGGCAGATCCACTACATGCGCGTCTTCGTCGACGAGATCTTGCCGAAGTTCCGCTGAGTATGAAGTCGATTCACATCGCCGAGGGCAAGCGGACACGGGTGCTGAACTTGGTGTTCGATTCCATCCCCCGCCAGATCCGCTTCACCGCCGAGACCGGGGACCGGCCGGTGAGCGGCCGGGTCGAGGTTGCCGGTTCACGCTGGCTGCTGCGCAAGGCGCCCGAGACGCAGGCGTTGCAGGCCGAGAACGTCTGCGCCAAGGGGTTCTGGGACAGCCTCTATGCGATCTGGATCACACCCGACCATGACACCACCATCACCTTCGCCTCGGCGCAGTTCCACCTCAAATACCTGCTGCTGGCCTTGGCGGCCGTCGTCGCCGCGGCATTGGCCGCGGCCGGTGTGATGGCGATCATCCGTGCCGCGCAGGGTTGAGGTTCACTCCAGGTATTTGAACGTCTTCAGCGCCGCGCCCGAACGGGTGCGCGTCGCCAACTGGTCGGGATTGTCGAGCGGCAGGCGGGCGCGGGAGATGTTCGCGACCATGAAGACGCCGTGCGGGCTGCCGGGATGGGGTATGCCGACGATGCGCAGGTACATCACGCCGTTGGCGGGATCGATGTAGCGGCCGAAGACTTCGATCGCCGCCCTGCCGCCGACTTCGATTCTGCGCACGCCGTCACGAACCGGATCCTTGTAGGACCGCGTCGCCATGGCGAAGACGTCCTTGGCCATCAGCGCGGCGGTGGTGTCGAGCCGTTCCGTCTCCGGGCCGAGCGGTACGGTCAGGCTGGAGAACTGGAAGTTCTCGATGAACTTCTTGTCCGGCGTGGCATAGGCGATCTTGACGACGTTGTTCGCGCCCTCGGTCCGCTGGTCGGCGATCAAAAAGCCCTTGCCGGTCGGCGCGGTGAAGCGGAACGGCGCCTTCAGCGTCTTCTCTCGCTTTTTGGCGAAGGCAGCATCGATTCTGTAGCTGCGGCCGACGACGAGGTAGTTGTCCTCGCCGGTCGTGTAGGCATAGGTCGCCGGCGGCTTCTCCTCCGCCTGGGCGGCGGTGGCGAGTGCGACGACAAGGCCGATAACGACCGGCACGGCGATTGCAGGCTTCATGAAACGGCCCTCCTGCCGGATCGGCGATCTAGGCACTACGCGGCATCCCGGCCGTAGCGCAGGCGGGTCAGCAGGCCCCAGGGCGACGGTGCGCGGGCGCGGAGCTTTCGCACCCGGCCCTTGGCCTTCTCGATCCGCATGACGTCGGCGATGCGGCGCTCGAGGAAGGTCCAGGTCTCGGCGCGATCCTCGCTCTCGTCGCCGAGCCAGAACAGCACGGTCGAGAGATAGACCCCGGCGAGCGTCGCCCGCTTGGTGTAGAAGTTGAAATCGGTCGAAACGTCGCCGATGCCGTGCCAGATGGTGTCGACGGTCGCATAGAGGGCGCGCGCCGCCAGCGCCGAATGGGCCGGCAGGGTCAACCAGGCGAAGGCCCGGCGAACGGCCTCGCGGTCCCGTTCGGCGCGCTCCAGGCGGCCGCGCACGGCTAAAGCGATTCTCTGGCGGATGCCCATGTCGGCGAGGTCCGCGGCGGCGAGCGCTTCGACGGTCTCGCGGTCGGCCTCGGCCAGGTGGAAGGCGATGAGATCGCGCTGGCCACGGGGAAACAGCGCCCGGGCCTCGCTCGACTCGATGCCGAGTTCCGCCGCCGCGCGGTCGAGCGTGCCGGGCCCCCAGCCATCGAAGGCGGCATGGCGCGTAACCCGGGCGAGCAGGCGGCGCTTGGTATCCGCACTCACGCCTCGTCCTCCTCGTCCTCGTCATGGGCCTGGAACCAGTGGCGGGCCTCGCTCTCGAAGATCAGCTTCGACAGGTCGGTCATGCGCTGGGGATAGAGGATGCCGTCGAGGTGGTCACATTCGTGCTGCACGACCCGGGCATGGAAGCCCTCGACCTCGCGCTCGATCCGCCCGCCGGCGGGCGTCAGGCCGGAATAGCGGATCCGGGTCGCGCGGGCCACCAGGCCCCGCATGCCGGGGACGGAGAGACAGCCTTCCCAATCCTCGTCCCGCTCTTTCCCCAAGGGTTCGATCACCGGATTGATCAGCACGGTGAGCGGCACGGACTCGTCCTCGTCATCCGCCCGGTGGCCGGGGACATGGAAGATCACCAGCCGCTTGGCGACATGCACCTGCGGCGCGGCGAGGCCGGCACCGCTGGCGTCGATCATCGTCTCGAGCATGTCGTCGACCAGGGCGGAAATCTCCGGCGCCGTCGGATCGGCGACCGGCTCGGCCGGGCGGCGCAACACGGGGTGGCCCATGCGGGCGATTTTCAGGATCGCCATCCGCTCAACCGGGTCCTTCCAGGCCTTCCTCGACCTGGTACTCGATGAAGCCGACCGAGGGCGGTTCCAGCCCGGCTTGGGAGAGCATGTTGTGCGCCTGGCCGCGATGATGGACCTGATGCTGGAACAGGTTGGAGAAGTAGATCTTGCGCGGCACCTCCCACCAAAGCGGCTCGTCCGTCAGGGTCGTGAAGGAAATCGTCGTCTCCATCACCGCCGGGTCGAGACGGGCGAAATAGTCGACGTAATAGGCATCCTCCGCCGCCTGCGCGGCGCTGAGCGCCCCGAGGTCGCCGTGCACGGTTTCGTCGAGGGTCTTGAAGCCGGTCTCGCGCCCCTCCAACCGCTCGCGATAAAGGATGTCGACCAGCAGGATGTGGTTGAAGGTGCCGAGGATGGAGCCGAAGAAGGCGCCGCGATCCCGCGAGATCTCTTCCGCCGGCAAAGTCGCGGCGCAGGCGTGCAGGCGGGCGTTCGCCCAGGCGTTAAAGCGGGCCATTTCGGCCGGTTCGGCGAGCATGTGACTCATTCCCTCTCTACGCTGAGATGGCGCGGAGACTAGCATGCTGCAAGCGTGCGTGCGTACCGGGCGACGATTTCGTGGCGCCGGCGCGCGGGCCGCGATAGGTTGGCCCGAATGAGCCCAGGGAGGGACCCGAAGATGAGCACCGGCAATCCAGACGCGATCGTTATCGGCGCCGGCGTGATCGGCGGCTGCGTCGCCTACGAACTCGCCAAGCGGGGGTGGAAGACCCTCAGCCTCGACATGGCGGCGGAGGCCGGGCACGGCTCGACCGCGGCCTCCTGCGCCATCATCCGCACCCATTATTCGACCCTCGACGGCGCGGCGCTGGCGCACGAGGGTTGGTTCTACTGGAAGGATTGGGCCGGCTACCTGGAACACGACGCCGGCCGACCGCTCGCCGACTACCGCGACTGCGGCTGCCTGGTGATGAAGGCCGACAGCAACGACCACCTGCGCCCCATCATGCGCAACATGGACGCGCTCGGCATCTCTTACGAGGAATGGGACGAGGCGCGCATCGCCGCGGCCTATCCCTTCTACGACGTCGCCAGCTTCGCGCCGGCCAAGCGGATGGACGCGGCGGGCTTCGGCGAGCCGACCGGCGGCCGCCTGACGGGCGCGGTGTTCTTTCCCCGCGCCGGCTACGTCACCGATCCGGCGCTTTCGGCGCAGAACGCCCGCTGGGCGGCCGAGGCGAAGGGCGCCGAGTTCCGCTTCCGCGCCCGGGTCGTCGAGATCCGCCGCGCGGGCGGGCGCGTCGCCGGCGTCACGCTCGAGGACGGCAGCCGGATCGATGCGCCGGTCGTGATCAACGTCGGCGGCCCGCACTCCGCCAAGCTGAACGTCATGGCGGGCGTGGAAGAGGGCATGAACATCAAGACCCGGGCGCTGAAGCAGGAGGTCTGCCACGTGCCGGCGCCGCCCGGCTTCGACTACGAGCGGGACGGTTTCGTGACATCGGACGGCGATATCTCCTGCTACGCTCGCCCGGAACTCGGCAATCATGTGCTGATCGGCAGCGAGGATCCCGAATGCGACACGCGCGAGTGGGTCGATCCCGACGATTGGGATCGCAACTTCTCGGACCAGTGGCGCACCCAGGTGCTGCGCAAGGCGCAGCGGATCCCCACCCTGCCGGTGCCGGAACAGGCGCGCGGCGTCGTCGACCTCTACGACGTCGCCGACGACTGGATCCCGATCTACGACTGCTCGGATCTGCCGGGCTTCTACATGGCGATCGGCACCAGCGGCAATCAGTTCAAGAACGCGCCGGTGGCGGGCGGCATGATGGCGAGCCTGGTCGAGGCCTGCGAGGCGGGACGAAACCACGACGCCGAGCCGCTCACCTATCACCTGGCGCATACGGCGCGGGACATCGATATCGGCTTCTATTCGCGCCGGCGCGAGATCAATCCGGAATCGAGCTTCTCCGTGCTTGGTTGATCAGGGCGCCCCTGCTGCTGGCGGCGCTGCTGCTGGCGAGCGGGACGGCACGGGCCGCGCATCCGCAAGCGACCGCCGACCTCGCCGCCTGGGCGCTCGGCACCTACGGGGCGGAACATCGCTTCGAGGTCCGCCTCGACGGGGCGCCCGTCGGCCAACATGTCGTCCGTTTCCAGCGCGAAGACGGCGGCCTGATGGTGGAGGCGGTGCTGGCGGTAGACGTCCGCTGGCTGGGCGTCACGGTCTATCGTTACCGCCATTCGAGCCGCGCGTTATGGCGTGCCGGCCGCCTCGCCCGCCTCGACATCGACATCGACGACGATGGCGAGCGGAGCCGGATCGAGGCCCGGGCGACGGCGGCGGACCTTGCGATAAAGGGGCCTGTGGGCGCGGGCCGGGGACCGGCCTGGTTGCGCCCGACCAATCACTGGAATCCGGCGATCCTGCATGACGCGCACATTCTCAACACCATCACCGGTGCGGTGGAACCGGTCGCCATCGCCGCGTCGGGGACCGAGACCGTAGCGGTGAAGGGCGGCGACGTGCACGCCGTTCGCCATGTCTACGCCGGCGGTTTCGCGGCCGAGTCCTGGTACGACGCCGCCGGCCGCTGGACCCGTCTCCGCCTGGTCGACGACGACGGGCACGTCATCGACTATCTGTGCCTCACCTGCCCGACCGACTAGAGCACGGTCCGACCCTATGGAAGCGCTGGATGGCCCTGCCTGGCCGCTCGGGCAGGAGCGCTGCGCCGCGCGATGTGGTGCCATCGGGCAAGCAGCGCGACGCCCCCGAGCGGCCAGGCAGGACCACCGAAGGCCGGGTTCTTTTGCGCCGTGGCGGCCATGGCATCGCTCACCGATACCCCGCATCGTCGTCGCGATGCCATGGCCGCCACGACACAAAATCTCCCCGGTCCAGCGCTTCCATAGGGTCGGACCGTGCTCTAGATGTCTTGGAGGCGATCCTCGGGTGCCACGAGACGGCAACGGAGCAACTCGCCCGAGCCGCGGGTCGACGCGTTCTCGCAGGCGACATAGCTGTGCGGCGCCACGCTGGTCGTCAGCGGCGCGCCGGCGAGCTGCGCCGTCGTCGGGCCGAGGGCGATCGCCAGGAACGACCAGCCGGCGACGAGAAGGCCGAGCAGCATGAGAAACAGGCATCGCTCGTTCGCCACGAGGGCGCGGCCATGGGTGCGGGATTGGGCGTAGTGGGTCGACGGGTTCATGTCGCTCCTCCCTTGTCTGGTGGATCGATTGTGCCCTCAACTGTGGCGGAATCATGGCCGGGATCGGGCCATTCCAGGGGGCTGGCCAGGACGACGAAACGTTCCTCCCCGCCGGCGCGAAGCGCATCGAACGGCCAGCAGGTCGCGAGCGCCAGCCAGGACGCCCCGGCGGCCAGCGGCGGCGGCGCCAGCTCGGGGCGCGGCAGCACCCGGCTCTCGCGTACCACATAGAGGCGGCGCTGCCCGTCGGCGGTCGTGAGCGCGATCGTGCTGCCCCGCGAGAGGGCGCGCAGCTGCCGGAAGTGGGTATCGCGATGGCCCGCCAGCACGCTGAGGCCGGCCGCGCCCGGTGCTGCCGACCCGGCGACATGGCTCGGCCCGAAGGCGAGCGCGTGGCCGCCCCCGTCGGCCAAGACGATCAGCCGTTCCCCCGCGACGTCCAGCGCCGCCACCGGCCAGGTGTCCGCCCAGGGCCAGGGCCGGGCGCGGCGCTCGCCGGCGAGCGTGCGCTGCCAGGCATGCTCCAGCAACACCTGGGCGAGTGCCGCCTTGATGGGGATCCAGACGCCGAGGCCGAGCTGCCAGACCCCGCCCACGGCCAGCAGGGCTATACCCACGACGGCGAGCCGGCGCCTCACGCCCGGGCCCATCGCCCGCGCGCCGCCAGCAACAGCAAGGCGGCGATCAGCAGCAAAGCGCCGAGCGTGCGGTGCCAGGGGGCCGGTGTCGCCGTCGCCGGCAAGGCGATCACCGGCGCGGGCGCACCGGTCGACGGCGATGGCGACAACGCGGCGACCGCCGTTGCCGCCAGGGCCGCGCGCTGTTGGATCGACGCACCGGTCCGGACCTTGTCGTACTCCCAGCCCGCCGGCAGGTTCAACGGTACTTTGCCGCTCACCAGCGGTGCGTCGGCCGGCCGGCTCGCGGTCACTTCGACCGCGACCAGGGCGGTATGGCGGGTGACCAGCTCGTGCTCCAGGCCGAGGGCGACGATGTCCCGGCGCAAGGCCTCGTCGTCCGCGCCCTCCAGCCGGCGGGTTTCCAGGCCGGCGATCTTCTCGCGCGCCCATAGCTTGGCGATGCCCGTGCCCGCGACCGCGTCGTACAGATCGACATCGCGCGCCCAGGGCCGGCCGGCGAGATCGGCCCGCACCTCGAGCCGCGAACTCGACGGGGCGATGCGGGCGAGGAAAACCACCGGCTCGCCCGCATAGAGATCGGGGATCGGCGCGGGCCAGATTTCGGCCACTTCGGGACCATCGAAGCGGGCCTGGATATCGGTCAGAACCGGGCGGGACAGCTGTTGCAGCAACTCCCCGATCCGGGTGGAAATCTGGCTTTCGGTCCCGATGTGGCTGAAGCTGCCGCGCCCGGCACGCGCCGCCTCGCGCATGAAATGGCTGTTGGGGGCGGAGCCGATGCCGACCGTGAAGAGGCGTGCCGTGCCGAGGTGCCGGCGGATCAGGCGGAACAACTCGGCCTCGTTGCCGACGGCGCCGTCGGTGATGAAGACGACCTGGCGCAACCGTCCCGCGCCCCCGCCGCCATCGCCGAGCGCACGGAGCAGGGCCGGCGCTATGTTGGTGCCGCCGCCCGCCGCCAGGCCCGCGACCCAGGCCCGGGCCTCGGCCACGGCGTCCGCGCTCGCCGGGCGCGAGGTCGGGAACAACGTGCTGTGGTCGCCCGCGAAGCGGATGATGTTGAAGCTGTCGTCGGGACGAAGCGCGTCGAGCGCCCGGGTCAGCGCCGCGCGGGCCTGGCGGATCGACGCACCGCCCATCGAGCCCGAGGTGTCGATGACGTGGATCACCTCGCGCGGGCGCCCCGGCGCCGGCCGCTCGGCCGGATCGGGCGGTGCCAGCATCGCCATGACATAGTCGTGCGTGCCCCCCGCCTCGTGAAACAGCACGGCTTTCGCCGCGGCCAGGGCCGGCCGCCAGGTCAGCTCGAAGTCCCGGTCCGCCGGCACCGCGCCCTCCGCCAACGTCAGCTGAACCTCGTGGCCCGGGCCGTGGCGCCGCACCAGGGCATGGTGCGGGCTGTCGAGCTTCGCGAGCGGCAGGCCCGGGCGTAATCGCACCCGCAGCGAGAGCGGGTTCACCGGTCCGAACTCCGGCGGCAGAATCGGTGCCAGGATCGCCTCGGCGTCGGCGAGGCCGGCGAGCGGGTCGTCCTCCAGCGGACCATCGTCGCCGAGCCGAAGCGCCCGGGCGACGGCGCCCGGTGGCGGCACAAAGCGCGGCCCGACGACCATCGGAAAGCGCAACCGGTACTCCCCGTGCCGCCAACGCACGCGTTCCTGGTACTCCAGGTCGACGAGCACCGATTCACCGGGTCCGATGTTGGCGACGGCGGTGGTGAATATGTTCGGCCGTTCGGAGGTCAACAGGGCGGCCTTTCGGCCGGCCGCCTTGGCCTCGGCATAGACCCGCTCCGCCGCTCGGCGCTCCTCGATCCGGCCCTCGACCTGGCGCTGGCCGATCACCAGGCGCAACCGGTCGACGGCGGCCCGCTCCGGCAGGGGAAACAGGTAGACGCCTTCCAGCCAGTTCCCGGTCGGATTGTGGAACAGCTGGCGGAGGCGGACCCGCGCGACGACGCCGGTGATTTGGATGTCGACATCGCTCGCCACTTCGGGTGCCACAAGCACGCCCTCGATCCCCTCGCCCCGAAGCCCGAGGCCGGGCCCCGCCTCGTCCACCGCCCGGGCGAAGGCGGCGCCGGCGAACAGCAGGGCGACGAGGGCCACGGTCAGTCCGGCGACGGCCATGAACAGCACGGCCTGCAGGAGATCGAGCCAGACCGTCTGGCGAACGAGCTGGCTGGCGCGCCGGTCGCGGGCGCGGGGCGGGGTGATGGACATCGGGGAACACTCCTTCACGGCCTCCGGGTGGGGAGGGCAGTGAAGTCCCGTCGCTTGTCCCTGATTTGACGCCCCGATGGCGCGATGCGGGTACTTTGATGGCGAGAACAAGGCAGGCCGCGATGACCGCTCAATCGCTCAGCGGATAGCTCGCCTCCACCCGGTAGTGTGCCCGCTCCCGGCCCCGGTGGCTGGAGATGAGCGCGAACGACGCGACGTCGAAGGGCGCCAACGCCAGGCCGCCGTGGGTTTCCATGAAGGCGGCGAGGCGTTCGGGTGCCAGGCCCTTCATGCGGGCGAGCGTCACGTGCGGGCTGTAGCGCCGGCCCTCCGGTGGGTGGCCGAGGCGCACGACCTGGCCGTCGACGGCGGCCCGCAATTCGCCAAGCGCGGTGGAGGGCTCGACCCCGGCCCACAGCACGCGGGCCCGGCGCTTGTCGCCGAACTGGCCGACCCCGGCGATCCGCAGTGCGAAGGGCCGGGCGGCGATATCGCCCAGCGCATCGGCCAGGTCGTCGGCGTCGCGGTCGTCGACGTCGCCGACGAAGCGGAGCGTTAGGTGCATATTCTCCGCCGGTGTCCAGCGCGCGCCGGGCACGCCGCCCGCCAGCAGCGACAAGCGCAGGCGCACCGCGTCGGGCAAGGGTATGGCGATGAACAGCCTCGGCATCGGCTTCCTCCCGGGATCTCGACCCGCAGCATAGCCTGCCGGCCCGGTTCTCGCCTCGATCGTGAGCCGCTATGCTCCCGCCGAATTCGCCAACCCATGGGAGGGATAGAGATGTCCGATCAGCCCCGCGCCAGCCGCGCCCTCGAACGCTTCACCGTCTTGGACCTGACCCGGGCCCGGGCCGGGCCCACCGCCGTGCGCCAACTCGCCGACTGGGGTTGCGACGTCATCAAGATCGAAATGCCGGAGGCGCCGGGCACCACCGGCGGGCTCGGCGGGCCGCGCCACGGCTCCGACTTCCAGAACTTGCAGCGCAACAAGCGCTCGCTCACCCTCAACCTGAAGGAAGACGCGGGCCGCGAGATCTTCATGAAGCTGGTCGCCGAGGCGGACGTAGTGATCGAGAACTACCGCCCCGACGTGAAGGGCCGTCTCGGCATCGACTACGAGGCCTGCCGGGCGGTCAATCCGGCCATCGTCTATGGCTCGATCTCCGGCTTCGGCCAGGACGGCCCCTATATGAAACGGCCGGGCTTCGACCAGATCGCCCAGGGCATGGGCGGCCTGATGTCGATCACCGGCGCACCGGGCGAGGGGCCGATGCGCGTCGGCATCCCGATCTGCGACCTCTGTGCCGGCCTGCTGCTGGCCCACGGCGTTCTGGTCGCCCTGCTGGAACGCGAGGTTTCCGGCGAGGGGCAATGGGTGCAAAGCTCCCTGCTGCAGGCGATGATCTTCATGCTGGATTTCCAGGGCGCGCGCTGGACCATGGACGGCGAGATCGCGCCGCAAGCCGGCAACGACCATCCGACCATCATCCCGACCGGGGTGTTCGAGACGTCCGACGGCCACATCAACATCGCGCCGGCCGGTGCGGTGATCTACGAGCGTTTCGCCCGCACGCTCGGCCGGCCGGAATGGATCGACGATCCCCGCTTCGCCACCCGGGAGGCGCGTTCCGAAAACCGGGCGGCGATGAACGCCGCGATCAACGAGGTCACCCGCACCGATACGTCCAATGGCTGGATCGACCGGCTGAACGAGGCGGGCGTGCCCTGCGGCCCGATCTACGATATCGCCGAGACCTTCGGCGATCCCCAGGTCGCGCATCTCGGCATTGCCGAAACCGTCGCCTCCCCGGCGCTGGGCGAGATCGGCCTGGTCGGCCAGGGCGTGCAGCTGATGCGGACGCCGAGCAAAATCGCCGCCAGCGCGCCCGAATGCGGCGAGCATACGGACGAGATCCTGGAGGCGATCGGCTACGACGCGGCGGCGGTGGCGGCGCTTCGCAGCGGTGAGGTCGTCTGATGCAGGCCGACCGGCCGCTCGACGGCATCACGGTGCTGGAGATCGGCACGACCATCGCCGGGCCCTACGCCACGCGGATCCTGCTGCAACTGGGTGCCGAGGTGGTGAAGGTGGAGAACGCGCGCGGCGGCGATCCGTTCCGCCATGTCGCCGGTCCCCGGATCGGCGACGCGCCCGCGGTCTTCCGCCTGTTGAACGGCGGCAAGGGCTCCATCGCCGCCGACTTCTCGGACCCGGCCGACGTCGCCGCGGTGCGCCGCCTGGCGTTGGAGGAGGCGGACGTGGTGCTGCAGAACATGCGCCCCGGCGCCGCCGACCGGTTGGGCCTGGGCGCCGAAGCGCTTCGCGCCGCCAATCCGAGGCTGATCTATTGCAACGTCGGCGCCTTCGGCACCGAGGGGCCGCTCAGCCAGCTGCCGGGCTACGACCCGCTGATGCAGGCTTTCGGCGGCATCGTCGCGACCACCGGGACCGAGGCCGCGCCCGCCCGGGTCGGCGTCTCCCTGGTCGACATGGGCACCGCGATGTGGGCCGGCATCGCCATCGCCTCGGCGCTGCGCCGGCGCGAGGTCGACGGGGTCGGCGCCACCGTCGACGTGGCGCTCTTCGAGACGACGCTGGCCTTGATGGGGATCCCGCTCGCCAACTACGAGGCGGCGGGGCTGGTGCCGGAACGGACCGGCCTGCGTGGCCCGATCGTCGTGCCGAACCGCGACTTCACCACCGCCGACGGCCTGCTGGTCGTCACCATCGTTTCCGACGCCCAGTTCCAGCGCCTGGCCGAGGCCTTCGAGCGGCCGGACCTGGCGACGGATCCACGCTTCGCCACCGCCGTCGCGCGGCACGAGAACGAGGCCGAGCTGGTGCATGAGATGAACGCCATCCTGGCGACCCGGCCGCGGGCCGAATGGACCCGGCTGCTGGACGCGGCCGACGTGCCGAACTCGCCGGTGCACATGCTGCCCGAGGTCGCCGCCCATCCGCAGACCGAGGCGAGCGGGCTGTTGCGGCAAACGGAGGATCCGGCGGCCCGCCTGGTCGGCCTGCCGCTCCGTTTCGACGGCGCCCGCCCGGACGGGGACGGCCCGACCCCGGCGCTGGGCGCGGACAGCGCACGGCTCGACCCCTACCGCGAATAGCCGTAACCGGGGCAAAAGGCCGGGCCTGGGGACGGGGGGATCTGGCCTGGGTATAGGGGTGAGTCTCAACGGCCACATCTTGTGAGGCTTCCGCGTCAAGTGACCAGATATCGATGTTCGCGGCGGGAGGTCTGTGATTCGATCCCGTCATGGCCGAATCGCTTCCGGATCTCGACGATCTTGATGTCGCCGCCCTGAAGGCGCTGGTTCTGACGCTGCTTGAGGAGCAGGCGGCCCTGCGTGCCGAGAACGCGACATTGCGCGAAGAGATCCGCCGTCTCAAAGGCCTTTCCGGGCCACCGGATATCAAGCCGAGCGGCATGGACAAGCAGGCCGTATCCCGGGGCCGGACGGGGCGGAAGGCGGGACGGCGGGCCAAGAAGGGCCGGGTTCCCATCGACGAGAGGCGGATCGTCCGGGCCGCCGTGCCGGCGGGCTCGCGCTTCAAGGGCTATGAAGACTATCTGGTTCAGGACCTGCTCTGCCGGCCGAACACTGTCCTGTTACGCCGCGAGCGCTGGCTGACGCCCGAGGGGGCCACGATCGTGGCGCCGCTGCCGGCGGGGACGCGCGGCCACTTCGGCCCGGCGCTCAGGCGTTTCGTGCTGGCGCTCTATCATGGCGGCCAGACCAGCGCGGAGCGCTTGGCGCGGCTCTTGGACGACCTCGGCATCAAGATCTCCAAGCGCCAGGTGGTGCGGTTGTTGAACGAGGGCCATGACGGCTTCGTCGCCGAGGGCGAGGCGGTGCTGCGCGCCGGCCTGGAGACGGCGCCCTGGATCAGCGTCGACGATACCGGCGCCCGCCACGCCAACCGCAACGGGGTGACGAGCGGGATCGGCAACGACGCCTTCGCTTGGTTCGCCACGACGTTTTCCAAGAGCCGCTTGAACTTCCTGGAACGGCTGCGGGCCGGCCACGCGGACTATGTGCTCAATGCCGCCGCCTTCGCCTACATGGCCGAGCGCGACCTGGCCGCATCGGTGATCGCCCGTCTGGCCGAGGGCTGCCCGCGGCGCTTCACCAACGAAGATGCCTGGCTGGCCCACCTGGGGCGGCTCGCCATCACCGGGCACGGGGACGGGCGCGGGGCCGCGCGGACCGCCACCGAGGGGGCGCTGTGGGGCGCCATCGCCGCGCACGGCCTGCTCAGGGGCACGGCCGCGGGCGCCTGCGTCGTCCTGAGTGACGATGCTGGCCAGTTCAACGTCGGCCGCCACGCGCTCTGCTGGGTCCATGCGGAGCGCTTGATCCACAAGCTGATGACCTTCTCCCGGAGCCAGCGGCGCGAGAAGGAACACATCCAGGCACGGCTCTGGCAACTCTACGCCGATCTCAAAGCCTATCGCGAAAGGCCGGCGCCAGGACGGCGGGCCCACCTGGCATGCCGCTTCGATGCGCTCTTCGCGACCAAGACCGGATTCCTCCGCCTCGACCGGCTCCTGGCTCGCCTGCATGCCAACCGCGACGAACTGCTCGTCGTCCTCGACCGCCCGGAGGTCCCGCTCAACACCAACGGCGCGGAACGCGACATCCGCGCCATGGTCACAAGGCGAAAATTCTCCGGCGGCACACGCTCCGAGGACGGCAAGCAGGCCCGAGACACATTCCTCGGCCTCTACAAGACCTGCCAGAAACTTGGCCTCTCCTTCTGGGATTATCTCGGCGACCGCCTCAAGGTCCCCGGCGCCCCACCCGTGCCCCCACTGCCGATCCTCGTCAGACAACGCTGCATCGAAATGGCTTGACCGCCCGGGGTTTTGCCCCTGTTACGAATAGCCGCCCTCAGGGCGCGAAGGAGGAACGCAGCTGCGCCGCCCAGACGCCGTCGAGGCAAGCGATCACCCAGAGCGCGCGAAACCGGCCCAGCACCCCGCCGTCGGCGCGAAAGCGGGTGAAGCGGACGTCCAGGTGCACCTTGTCGGCCCCGGCGGCGATCGGTTCCAGAGCGTCCCAGCGGCTGTAATGCCAGCCATCGCCGGCGCGGGCATGGAAGTCGGCGAGGTAATCCTCCGGCCCTGTCCAGGTCTTCAAGCGCCCGCCGGACAGACGGTAATGGGGAAAGTGCAGCGTGCGGGCGAGCGCCGCGCCGTCGCCGGCGTTCAACGCCTCGATATGCGCCGCCATGACGACCAACGCCGCGTCGATCGATGCCTGGTGCTCGGTCATGGGGGCCTCCCAAATGCAGTTCATCCAACAGTGCCCGGGCCCGGCGTGGCAGCGGCCGATCGTGTCCTTGCCGCAGGGGCTGTCAATCAGCATTTAATTCTGACCCCCTATCGGCGTGCAAAATTGACCCCCCCCCTCCCTTGCTTCGACGGAGGTTGTCCCGGTAGTCCACGGGAGGGCCCCGCGCGGCTTCGTGTAGCGCTTTGCGTTACGCGGAGCGAAGCCGCGTGGGAGGGGCCTGTGGGCCCACCGGGACAACCGGGCCGGCGGCGGAACGTGGGGATCAGGTGGGGTTCTTGAAGTGGCAATGAGCTTTTGAAGTAGTGTCCAGACTGTTCTGCAAGTTTGTCATGGCTGCCGATGAGGGCCACCGGCATGCCTGGCGCGGAGATTTCGATTGCTCGGAGCGCCAGGCATGCCGAGCCGCCGTCAGGCGGCTTTCTGGATGCGTTCGCTTTTGCTCTCCTTGAGATGGATCATGTTGAGCTAGCGGTTGGCATCCAGCCAGTCCTCATGGATTTCGATCGCGAGAGCCCGGACCAGCCGGAGGCAGCTCATCCACCCCATCGGCCCGGACTTGTGCCCCAGCTACGAAACCCCTTTTGCAGAACAATCTGTACAGGACCCGTTTTGATTTGCCCGCCTTTGCGATGAAAGCCCCCAGGCTGATTGGCTCCATATAGCGGATCAGCCTGGGGCTTTGCTTACAGGGCGGCTACTTTTGTCGTCGCTGTTTGCTTTGTGCGAAGCGGTAAGACATGTTGCCTGTTTCGATGATTGCGCAGTGATGCGTTACACGATCCAGCAACGCGGTTGTCATTTTTGCATCTCCGAAGACGGAGACCCATTCCCCGAACTCCAGATTGGTGGTGATGATGACGCTGGTCTTCTCATAGAGTTTGCTGATCAGGTGGAACAAGAGCGCACCGCCGGATTTGGGGAATGGGATATAGCCCAGTTCGTCGATGATGACGCAATCCATGGCCGTCAGTTGCCGGATGATCTTGCCGGCGTTGCCTTCGGCCTGTTCCTTGATCAGCGCATTGATCAGATCGACGGCGTTGAAGAAACGGACCTTCTTTCCCTGATTGATCAACAGCGTCCCCAGAGCAATGGCGATGTGGGTTTTGCCCGTACCGGTTCCGCCCACCAGAATGAGGTTGTGGGCCTCCTGGGTGAACTGCCCTGAGCAGAAGGGGTCGATTTGCGCTTGGGTGACGGCGGCTAGGCCGTAATCGAAAGTGGCGAAGTCCTTATGGTGGGGGAACTTCGAGGCCCGCATTTGGTGCTGGATAGAGCGCACCCGGCGCTCTACAGTCTCGGCGTCGATCAGTTGCTTTATCGCAGTGGTCAGACTTGGCGGCTTGCGCGCGGCCAGCAAAGCTTCGGCGCAAGCCGCCATTCCATACAGCCTCAGGGCGATCAGTTGGTCTATCAAAGCTTTCATGCGACGGCCTCCCCGGCAACGCACAGCGTCTCATAGCGCTTGCAGTCCGCTTCGGGCCGCAAGGTCAGTTGCGGATAGGCGTGGCTCTCGCCCCATGGCGCGATGACCGGCTCCACCAGTTGGTTGATCAGATTGATGATGGCCGGAAGGCGCAGCGTGTTCTGCTCCACGGCCAGTTCACAGGCTATCTCGACCACCTCGATCCCGTGATCCTGGGCCAGCAGGAGCAGATCGACAAACTCCCGGTCCCCGCCTTTGCCGGCCATGTAATGCGCCCTGACCCGGTGCATCGCCTCAGGCAATTGCCAACCCACAAAGGGCGCGCCATCTCTCAGCGCGCCGGGCTTGCGGTCGAGTAGGGGCAGGTAATGCCAGGGCTCGAAATAGCTGGCGTTGCGGGTAAAGCGGCGCTTGTGCTCGGCAATCACATTCTGCCCTGACACAACCACGATCCGGTCCGCATAGGCGCGCAGAGAGACAAGCTCCCCGGCGAACCGGGAGGGGACGCTATAGCGATTGGTGGCATATTGGACCAGACAGGTAGAGCGGACACGAGCGGCCTTCTCAACATAGCCGTCAAAAGCCCGGCCCAGGGGACGCAGTTCGGCGCACTCGTCTGCGAACACGTCCGAGATCTTGCGATCCGATTGTTCGGGGTGGGCGCGATTCGCCAATTCCTCGCAGCGCAGACGCAACCAGCCGTTCAGCGCATCCAGATCGTCAAAGGCGGGCTTGGGCGCAAACAGCTGTCCCCGCAGGAACCCAACCTGGTTCTCAATCTGACCCTTCTCCCACCCCGCCGCGGGTGTGCAAGCAACCGGTTCCATCACATAGTGGTTCATCAACGCCAGAAAGCGCGGATGGAACACACGGTCCTTAGAGCGCGAAACATAGGTTACCATCGTCTTGGGGTTGTCGATGATCACCCGGCGCGGTACGCCGCCATAGAAAGACATCGCCCGTGCAAAGGCGTCCAGCACCATCTCCTGAGATTCGCTGGGATAGGCAACAACAAAGGGCTTGCGGCTATGACATAGGCGGAAGTGGGCAACCTTTACCTTCTGCTCGACACCGCCCAGGACAGCGTATTCCGTGCTCCAGTCAAACTGGAGCGCGTCACCTGCCGTAAAGTGCAACGGAATGAACGCATCCCCCGATCCGGCGCCAGAACGCTTCAGGTCGCGGACAAACCTCTGAACCGTCGAGTAGGATCCGCTATAGCCTTCCGACACAAGCTGCTCATAAAGCTTCTTGGCCGTCCGGCGCTCACGGCGCGGGCGCCCCAGGTCCTGCTCAAAGAGCGCCCGAAGCCGGCTGGCGAAGCCATCGCTAAGCTTACGCCGGACGGGTGAAACGCGCCGCTGATAGCTCGGTGGATCGCCGTCCTTCAGATACTTCTTAATCGTGTTCCGCGACAAACCAGTCTGACGAGATACAGATCGGATACTCCGACCCTCCCGTAATATCCAACGTCGGATCTTCAATACGCTTTCCATCAATACCACCTGCTCTTTCCTCCGCACTGTTCCGTGCGGATGCTAGCGTTCCAGGTGGGTCAATTCTTACCGCTCATAACCCACCAAAGTGGGTCAGTTTTGCATGCCGATTCACACCGCAGGGCCTCGACGACCGGCGTCAGGACCGCTCGCGCATCCGCTATTCGGCCGCCGGTGCGGTGCAGGTCGGCAAGCGACATCGCGGCGGGAAGCGCATGGCCGAGGGCATCTCGTGCCAAGGCGTCGTCGAGGGCGGCCTGGAAGTGTCCGGCGGCAACCTCCGCCGGGCCCCCGGTCCGGCGGATCAGCTCGCCCCGCAGACGGTCGCCCTCCGCCAAGATCATTCGCTCGCCACTGGTTCGGCGAATATCGTCGAGGATGGCGAGATAGTCCTGCGCGACGTCGAATATGCCCATGTCGAGCGCAACGCCGATCAGGGCGGCCAGCCGATTGCTGACGTAGCCCCGATATCCGGCTGCCAACCAGCTATCGACCCCTTGGCGCAGCCTCGCCAGCCCACCCGGGCCGTCGCCGTCGCGGTGCCGCAGCCAGCCTTCGTGCGTCCAGGCGAGCGGGGCCCAGTAATCGAAGCCGTAACGCCGGCAGAGATCGCCAGCCTCGACAACGAGCGTGGGCCGGGGTGCCTCCAGTCGCTCCAGCGAGTTGGCGAGCATCAGGGAGATCACCGTGCGGGTCAGTGGATCTGCATCCGCCAGCTCGGCCAGCGTCTGGTCGACCAGCGCCTCGGCATCGTCGAATTCGCCAATGCCCACGAGGCCGAAGACGCGAACGGCCAGCGTGCTCACACCTTGGTTGTGACCGAGCCGGTAGGCGAGCGTGCCCTCGGCACCCTCCTGGAACAGGGTCCAGGTCCTGGCGCCTTCCTGTTGCGCCGCGCCATGGGCGCCACTGGCCCAGTGGTCGGTCGCGCGAACATAGGCCGCGACGATTTCATCCGGGCGCCTCTCCGAAAGTTTCGCCAGACGCCAAACCTCCTGCGCGAAGGGGGCGCCATGCTCGACGCCATGACGCCACCAGTTGTGGCGCCAGAGACCGAAATTGGCGGCAAACTGCTCGGCATCGAGCTTGAAGTCCTTGGCCAGCGACAAGGCGCGGCTATAGGCCGGCCCGACGTCCACCGCGGCCGGGCCTGTCGTCAACTGCAAGGCCCAGGCCTTGCCGAGTTGGAGGGCGAGTTCGATCCGATTCCTGGCCTCGCCCGTCGGCAGGTGGGCAAGCAGGACGAGCCCGCGTTCGAAATGCGCGAGCGCCTCCGCGCCGGAGGAGGTCCCGGCCGCCCGCTCCCCCGCCCGACGCAGATGGCGAAGCGCCGCCTCCGCGTTGCCGGCGTTCTCGTAATGATGAGCCAGCAGCTCCGGCTCGGCCTCGACGGTCTCGGGGAACTCCGCCTCCAATACCATGGCGATCCGGGCGTGCAGCTGCTCGCGCCGACCGCGCAGCAGACTGTCGTAGGCGGTATCCTGCACCAGGGCATGCTTGAAGACGTAGCGCCCGTCTTCGCTGGCGCCGAGTGGGTGGACCAGCTGGGCCGCGGCGAGCCGCGCGACTCGTTCCGCCAGGCTTTCCACCGCGCCCTCCATCACCCGTGCCAACAGTCCGAGTGTGAACCCACGGCCGATGACGGCGCCGACCTGGGCGACCTCCTTCGCTTCGCCCAAACGGTCGAGCCTGGCGAGGAGCGAGGCTTGCAGGGTCTCCGGCACCTCGGAGGCCATGTCGCCATCCCCCTCGGTCAGGGTTTTGGTCAATTCCTCGACGAAGAGGGGGATGCCGTCGGTGCGCTCGACGATGCGGGCGACCAGGGCCGCGTCGACCTCAATCGCGGCGACGGCGCGTACCAGTTCGGCCACCTCGGCCCGGCCGAGCGCGGCAAGGGTAAGCTGCGTGACATTGCCGGCGCCGGCGAACGGAACGGTGTATTCGGGCCGATGCGTCAGCAGCATCAGAACGGCGGCCGGTGCCAGGGCGGTGACGGCGCGCTCCAGCAGCTCCTGGGTGCTGGGGTCGATCCAGTGCAGATCCTCGACCACCAGCAGGACCGGGCGCACCGTCGCCAGCTGGGCCAGGTGGCGAAGGAGGGCCTGGATCGCGCGTTCCTTCAGCTGTTGTGGTGTCGTCGCATGAGCCTCGAGACGGGGACCGAGCGGCAGGGCCAGCATGCCGGCAACCGCTGCCAGGTCGCTCTCGTCTCCAGCCAGCAGGATCTCCAGACGCTCGAGCTTGCGCGCCTCGTCGTCGCCCGGCGCGAAACCGGCCGCGCTCTCCAGTTGCCGGGCGATCGGATAAAAGGCGCTGTTCGCATGGAAGGGCGAAGCCTGCAGACGAATGGTGAGCGGCGCATCGCCGGCGATCTCAGCCTCCAACGCCGCAACCAGGCGTGACTTTCCCATGCCCGCCTCGCCCGAGAGGATTGCCACCTGACCCTCCCCGTCGCGGGCGCGACGCCAGCGGTCGACCAGCAGGCCGCGTTCCTGGGTACGGCCGACGAAGCGGGCAAGCCGGGCGCCGCGAGCGGCGTCGAACCGGCTTTGTACCCCGCCCTCGCCCCGGACCCTCCAGGCTTCCAGTGGCATGGCGAAACCCTTGAGCGGGCGTTCGCCGAGCGACTCCAATTCGAAGGCGGTGCCCAGCATGCGCCGGGTCGTCGAACTGATTACCGTGCCGCCGGGCGACGCCAGCTCCTGCAAACGGGCGGCAAGGTTCGGCGTTTCGCCGACGATGGCATCGCGCTCGCCCGAGAGGTCGCCGATCACCACCAGGCCGGTGGCGATGCCGACGCGGGCCGCCAGCGCCCCGCCGCCGCCGTCCAGCCGGGCGACCAGGGTCGCGGCCTCGAGTCCGGCGCGCACGGCCTGTTCGGCCTGGTCCTCGTTTGCGCGAGGCCAGCCGAAATAGGCCAGCACGCCGTCGCCCAGAAACTTGGCGATGTGGCCATCCCAGCGCGTGATCGCGCCTCCTACCGCATCCTGGTAGCGGCGGATCACCTCGCGCAGATCCTCGGGGTCGAGCCGGGCGGAGAGCGCGGTCGAGCCGACGAGGTCGGAGAACAGCACGGTGATCTGGCGCCGCTCGGCGCCCGCCGCCACTTCGGTCGCCACTTCGGTCGCCACGGGGGCTTCGGCCGGCACCGGAGGTCCGACGAGCGCGGCGATGGCGCGCAGCAACGTCTTGCGATGACCCATGGAGACGACGCCCAAATCCCGCAGGTCGCCGTCGTCGATGTCGGGCAGCAGATCAAGCTCGAGATCGTTCGAAGCGAAGGCCTCGGCATACCGGCCGAGGCCCAGTTCTTCCAACCATCGGCGAACATCATCGGACATGCCTCCAGTGTAGCACCTCGCTCACGCTTCATACCCGACGGAGAATGCGCTATGCCGGCCTCGCCAAATCCGACGACACGGAGCTTGAGAGCCATGGAATTCGATGTCATGACCCGCGCCGATACCTGGGACAACGTGGCGGCGCTCGCCCGCGACGTCGAGGCGATGGGCGCCTCCGGCATGCTGTTCACCGAGGGCGCGCAGGTGCCCTGGATGCAGATCGCCGCCGCCGCGCTCGCGGCGCCCGGGCTGCATTTCTGCACCGGCATCGCGGTCGCCTTCCCGAGAAGCCCCATGGTCTCCGCCCAGATCGCCTGGGAGCTCGCGCGCAACACGCAAGGCCGCTTCCGCCTCGGCCTCGGCAGCCAGGTGCGCCCGCATATCGTGCGCCGCTACGGTGCCGAATTCGAGCATCCGGCCCGGCGCATGCGCGACTATGTCCTGGCGGTGAAGGCGGCGTTGCGTGCCTTCCGGGGCGAGGCGCGGCTGGAACACGAGGGGGAGTTCTACCAGCTCACCCTGCTGACGCCGCAATGGGCGCCGGAGCGGCACGGGTTCGAAGACGTGAAGGTCGACATGTCGGCGGTCAACCCGCTGATGCTGCGCGCGACGGGCGAGGTGGCGGACGGCCTGCACGTCCATCCCATGCACTCCCTGCCCTATATCCACAACCGGGTGCTGCCGGCGCTGGCCGAGGGCGCGGCGCGGGCCGGGCGCAGCGTCGAGGACATCGATCTCATCGTGCCGGTTCTCGCCGTCGCGGGCGACACGGCGGAGGAACGCGAAGGCCTGGCGCGCGAGGCCAAGACGGCGATCGGCTTCTATGGCGCGACCCCGGTCTATGCCTTCCAGTTCGACGACCTCGGCTACGAGGGCAAGCGGAACGAGTTGTCCGCGGCCTTGCGCGCCGGCGGCCGCGAAGCCGTGGTCGATCTGGTCGACGACGAGCTGATGAGCCATTTCGCCGTGGTCGCGCGCTGGGACGACATGGCCGACGAGTTGATCAAGCGCTACAAGGGCCTGGCCGCACGGCTGGTCATGTATCACACCAAGCAGTCGATCCGGGAAAACCCCGCCAACCTCGCCAAATGGGGCGAAATCGCCCGCGCCGTCCGCGCGGCGTAAAGGCGGCGCTACCAGGGAATGGGGCCCTCTTGTCCCGTCGCCAGGTCGTAGACGTAGCGCCTGAGCTTCGCCAGGTCGCGGCCATAGAGGTGGAGGGAATAGGCCGTCTCGGAACCGTTGTTGGCGACGTCGTGGATGGTGTCGGACGGCATGGCGACGACCTTGCCCGGGCCGATGTCCCGGGTCTCGATCCGCTCCAACGGCCCGTGCCGGCGCATGCCGTCGCCCGGATGACGCCAGAGCGTGTTGGTCTCGACCCCGCGGATGCCGGCGACGATGGCCCAGGTGGCGTGATCATGCGCTTCGACCGCGGCCCCCGGCCGCCAGCCGCAGAGATAGAGCTGGATGCCGCCGTCCGGGTCTTCATACAGCGCCACCTCGCCGTCGCCGCGGGCCTCGTTCCAGACGATCTTGTACCGGCCGATGAGGTCGGCGCCGGCGGCGAAGCGGGCCATGCGATGGTCGAGGCGATCGAGGATCTGCCGTTCGCCCTCAGCGCTGGCGATCACACGCTCGATCTCGGCGACGAAATCCATGAGCGCGCTCATCGTCCGCGCTCCAGCGGCCGGCCGGCGCGCAGGCGGCGGAGCTGGCCGGCGAGCCAGCGGCAGAGATCGGCAAGCGCAGCGGCGAGCACCAGGTGCTTGACGCTTCTGGGGATGCCCACGTGGGGCGGCGGCAGAAGGGGTGGGGGCAGACGGGAGGGGGGCGGCATGGCGAAACCTTCCGGTGGTCGATCCGGGACGGGAAACTAACACGCGTCTATGATGCCGTCAGCGGGGTCGAGACAAAGTGACGGAGTGGCGGGTGCGGGGGACGGAGGCGACGACGCCCGAAGGCGGGGGCAGCGCGCGGGCGGCGGTCGGGCTGGCGGTGGTCTGCATCGGCGCCTCGATCATGCCGCTCGACACCGCCGTCAACATCTCCTTTCCCCATATCGCCCGCGATCTCGGGGTCGAGCTGGTCGACATCCAATGGGTGGTGATCTGCTACGTCACCACCTATGCGGCGCTGATGCTGGTCTGCGGCAAGCTCGGCGACCTGTTCGGCTATCGCCGGGTCTTCGCCATCGGCCTGGCCATGGCGACGGTGGCACTGGCGCTCTGCGCGCTGGCGCCGACCTTCGGCTGGCTGTTGTTCTTCCGCTTCCTGCAAGGCCTGGCGACCGCCCTGGTGGTGAGCTGCGCCCCGGCGCTGGTGACGTTGATGTACCCGGAATCCTCACGCGCCCGGGTGCTCGGCATCTACACCATGACCTACGGCCTCGGGAACATGCTCGGCCCCTGGGTCGGCGGCATGATGATCGAGCAGTTCGGCTGGGAAGGCGTGTTCGGCTTCCGCGCGCCCTTGGCCGGCCTCGCCTTCCTGGCGGTCTGGTTCGTCACCGAGCCGGTACGCGAGCGGACGGCGGGGGAGCGGCTGGACGTCGTCGGCGCCGTGTTCGCCGTGCTTGCCATGGCGGGCCTGCTGGCGACGGTCAGTCTGCTGCAGGCGGACGGCGCCTTGCGCTGGGGGGCCGTGGCCCTCGGCCTGGCAGCGGCGGCCGTGATCTACCTGTTCTGGCGGCACGAGGACCGCCATCCCTTCCCCCTCATCCGTCCCGCGGCGTTTCGCGACATGCCCTTCTCGGTGATCAACGGGGCCAACGTCGTCGTCAACTTCGTCGCCTTCGCCGTGTTGCTGCTGGTGCCCTTCTACCTGGTGCGGGCGACCGAGCTGTCGGCCGGCTGGGCCGGCGCGGTCCTGGCCGCGGGCACCTTCGGCTGGGTCGTCGCCTCGCCGTTGGGCGGCCGGCTGATCGGGCCGGTCAATCCGCGGCGGATGGCGGCGCTCGGCCTGGCGCTGGTTGGCTGCGGCCTGCTCGGCACCGCGCAATGGACGGCGGACAGCCCCTTCCCCCTCATGGTCGCGACGCTGTTCGTCCAGGGCGTCGGCATGGGCCTGTTCCAGGTCGCCTACATGCAGGTCGTCACCGGGACGCTGGCCCGCCGCGACCGGGGTGTGGCCGGCAGCCTCACCATGCTGACACGGACCATCGGCGTCGTCGTCGGGGTGCAGATGCTGACCCTGATCCACGACAGCTTCGAGGCCCGCGCACTGGCCGACGGCCTGGTCTCGCTCGACGCCTTCATGCACGGCTTCCACGTAACCTTCCTCGTCTCCGGCGGCGGCATGCTGGCTTTCCTGGCGCTGACCGCGCTGTCGCCAAAGAACTGGTGGCGCGCGCCGCCGCCGGGATCCGACTTGGGCTAGAGAAGATCCGGCTTTCGCCGGATCGTCCGGCCGCTTGCATGGCCGCGGCAACCACGTGGGCCAAATCGATGACGCGGCATGCCGATCGGGACGTCTGAACCTGGAGGCAAACTCACTGTGCGCCCAAAATTTCCACCTAGCAGCCTGTCGGACTTGAGCCGAGTTTCGAGATGAGATTCACTGTCACGGTCTGATTCTCTCCTGCGCGGTGATTTTGTGATGAGCAACTTTCGACAGGTTGACCGGGAGACCAGCTATCTTCTGCCGCCTTCGGTGGACGAATGGCTGCCTGATCGTCATCTGGCGCGCTTCGTGGTCGATGTGCTGGAGCAGCTGGATCTCTCTGCGTTCGTGAAGGCCTATCGTGGTTCGGGCTCGGCGGCGCATCACCCGAGCGTCCTGCTGGGCCTGCTGATCTACGGCTACGCGACGGGGGTGCATTCCAGCCGGAAGCTGGAGCGGGCGAGCTATGATTCGGTGGCCTTCCGCTTCATCGCGGCAAACGACCACCCCGACCACGACACGATCGCCACGTTCCGCCGTCGCTTCCTGCCGCTGATCGAGGGGCTGTTCGTGCAGGTTCTGCTGCTGGCGCGGCAGGCCGGCATGCTGCAACTGGGCACGGTGGCGCTGGACGGGACGAAGATCCATGCCGACGCGAGCCGGCACAGCGCCCTGTCGTGGCAGCGTGCGGGCGAGATCGAAGCCCGGCTGCGGGCCGAGGTGGCGGAGTTGATGGCGTTGGCGGAAGCGGCGGACCGGTCCGAGGTTCCCGACGGCATGAGCGTGCCGGAGGAGCTGGCACGGCGCGAGGACCGGCTGGCGGCGATCGCCGCGGCGAAGGCGGAGATCGAGGCGCGGGCGGCCGAGCGTCATGCGCGGGAGCAGGCGGAGTACGAAGAGAAGCTGGCAGCCCGCGAGGCGAAGGAAACGCGGACCGGCCGCAAGCCGGGCGGGCGGCCACCGAAGCCGCCGGAGCCGGGGCCACGGGCGAAGGACCAGGTCAACCTGACGGACCCGGACTCGCGCATCATGCCGGTGGCCGGCGGCGGCTTCGAGCAGTGCTACAACGCCCAGGCTGCGGTGGCCGCCGGCAGCCTGCTGGTGGTCAGCGCCGACGTGGTGCAGGCGGCGAACGACAAGCAGCAGATCGAACCGACGCTCGAAGCACTCGCCGGCCTGCCGGACGGGCTTGGCGAGGTCGAGACCCTGTTGGCGGACAGCGGCTACTTCAGCCAGGCCAACGTCGAGGCCTGCGGGGAAGCGGAGATCGCGCCGCTGATCGCGCTCGGCCGGGAGCACCACCATCTTTCCTGGCGGGACCGCTTCGCCGAGGCGCCGCCAGCGCCCGAGGATCCGACGCCGCTCGAGGCGATGTGCCATCGCCTGGCCACACCCGAGGGCCGGGCGCTCTACGCGCTTCGCAAGCAGACGCCGGAGCCGGTGTTCGGCATCATCAAATCGGTGATGGGCTTGCGTCAGTTCAGCCTGCGCGGCCTCGACAAGGCGAAGGGGGAATGGACCTTGGCCACGCTCTCCTGGAACATCAAGCGGATGTTCGTCCTCAGCCACGCCTGAACGGGCGGGCCAACCCGCGTTCGCAACTTCATGGGGGTAAATCCATGACATCGACGCCCGCCAAGCCAATCTTACCAATCCTTGCATGCCCGAGTCCGACAGGCTGCTAGGTGAATTGTAGCCAGTACCAGCCGCTCATGCGTTGCCAGCTAGGCTATTTTTGATTCGATAAAGTCGAGTGCGTCAGCACCAGCTGATACCTCTGAAATGTAGAAGTGCATGCCCTTTTGTGGCCAGATGAGAATTCCCTTTGGCGTCCGAACGCACTTCTCGATGCCACCCCACGTCATGTGAGCGGACGAAATTTTGCTTTTTGTCTCGATGCCATCGTCGTCGAACGACATCTCGATCATCGTGTTTGCGGCCTTACTTCTTCCTTGTCTCCGAAGCCAAAAGAACTTCTTGATTCGGCTACTGAAAAGCTCGAAAACGCCAATGGCAACAAGGGCAAGTGGCAGAGCGGTTGCCCAATTTGCGTACGCGAGAAGCGCCAAACCGCAAACAATGAAAAGACCGCCGATAGCAAACTCGATCAGGCGCCATCGGCTCCCGTACCGACGCGCTTGATCGAAGCCCTCGCTCATATAATCTCTGTCGTAAACCATTTTCGCGGTGTAATTCACGACTTTATTTTCTGACACTAGTTGAAATCCCTCACGATACTTTTGGCTTGAATCGGGAGACAAGTGAGTGTCTCCTTTGGATCATGTATACACATAAATGGTTCCGATGCCACGTCACCTATCGACCCCAGCCCGGACGTGATCCCGGCAACGGCGGACATCAGCCCAACTCGTCCGCAATATCGTCCCGGCGCGGGTCGCGCAGGCCGGTGCGGCCGTGGTGGCGGTCGGCTTGTTTGTAGCCGAGCGCGTCTTCGGCGATCAGGATCTTCTGCACGTTGGCCGTGCCCTCGCCGGTGAAGAACAGGTCGGCATAGGACTTGAGCCACGACACCCGGTATTCGAGGCTGAGGCCGTAGCCGCCGAAGATCTGCTGCGCCTTGTCCGCGACCAGCTTCGCCGTCCCGGAAGCATGGAACTTGGCGAGCGCCGCGATGCGGTTCGAAGGCAGGTCGGCGTCCAGATGGCGCGCCGCTTCGTAGACGAGCGCGCGGCTCGCTTCGATCGCCACGGCCATTTCCGCGATGTCGGATTGGATCATCTGAAAGCGGCCGATGGGCCGGCCGTGCAGTTCGCGCTCGCCCGCATAGCGCACCGCGTCCTCGAAGCAGGCGCGCGCGACGCCGAGCGCCTTGGCCGCCACCGTCACCCGGCCCGGCTGCAGCGCCCGCATGACGATGGCGAAACCGTCCCCCTCGTCCCCCAGCCTGTTCTCCACCGGCACGACGAAATCATCGAGGAAGACCGCGCAGGTCCGCAGTGCCTTGGACAGGCCGTGCATCTCGATCGGCCGGGCTTCGAAGCCAGGGTACTTCTTCGGCTCGACGATGAAGGCGGTGACGCCGCGCGCGCCGGCGTCGGGATCCGTCTTGGCCAGCAGCACGCCGACGTCCGTCTCGTTCGCCATGGAGGCGAACATCTTGGCCCCGTTCAGGCGGTAGACCGCGCCGTCGCGTACCGCCCGGGTCTGCATCTGCCCCAACGCGTCGGAGCCGCCGCCCGCTTCCGTCAGGCTCATCATGCCGATGGTCTCACCGGCCAGCAGCGGCGGCACGTACTTCATCACCTGTTCGGCGGTGCCGCCCGCATAGATGCACTGCGGGCAGGTCGAGCCCTGCTGGTTGTTGCAGGCGGCGAAGCGCACGTCGGCGCGGGCCAGCTCCTCGCTCACCACCGCCGCGGCGACATAGCCGAGGTCGGTGCCACCGACCGATTCGGGAAACACCGCGCCGTAGAAGCCGGCGGCCCCCGCCTGGCGGACCAGCGCGCGGGGAAACTCGCCCCGCGCCTCGAAATCGTCCATGACCGGCACGACCTCGCGCGCCATGAAGCGGGCCACGGCGTCGCGGACCTGGCGGATTTCGTCGGGCAGCAATTCGTCCATCGGCCTCCTCCCGTGGCGGTACGGGGGAATGTTATGCTGCGGGCCGGGCCGAAGGCCACGCCCGGCGAGGCGGCAGATGAACAGGAATGTGGAGACCGGCGCCATGAGCCAAAACGCGGATGCCATCCAGATCCACCCGCAGACGCTTTCGATCGGGGCCGAGATCACCGGCATCGATCTTTCGCAGCCGTTGGGTGAGGCGGCGCGGCGCGTCGTCTACGACGCCTTCCTCGAATGGAAGGTGGTGTTCTTCCGCGACCAGAACCTGGACCATGCCGCCCACGTCGCCTTCGCCCGCCAGATGGGGGAACCGACGATCGGCCATGCCGTCTTCGGCCACGAGACGGGCTTTCCCGAGATCTATTCGATCGCCAAGTTCCGCACCGCCAACAGCCACCGGGAGGCCCGCATGCAGCGGCCCTGGACCGGCTGGCATACGGACATCACGGCCGCCATCAACCCGCCGCTCGCCTCGATCCTGCGCGGCGTTACCATTCCGCCCTATGGCGGCGACACGCTGTGGACCGATCTGGCGGCCGCCTATCAGGGGCTTTCCGAAACCTTGCGCGGCTTCGTCGACGGGCTCACCGGCATTCACCGTTTCGAGGCCCTGGTGAAGGGCGACGACTACGAGGAGAGCGTGCAGCGCCGCACCATGGAGAGCGAGCATCCGCTGGTTCGCGTGCATCCCGAAACCGGCCGGCGCGTGCTCTACGTCAGTCCGTCCTTCCTGAAGTCCATCCCCGGCCTCAGCCCGCGCGAGGGGCAGCAGATCCTGGAGCTGTTGTGGGAGCATGCGGTGCGCCCGGAATACACGCTGCGTTTCAAGTGGCGGGCCGGCGACATCGCCATGTGGGACAACCGCTCGACCGCGCACCTGGCGCCGAGCGACATCTTCGAGAGCGATTTCGACCGCCAGCTCTATCGCATCACCCTGGTGGGCGACGTGCCGGTCGGCATCGACGGCCGCACCTCGCGGGCGTTGCAGGGCGAGCCGATCCTCTCGGCGGCGGCGGAACTGGAGGCGCTGGCCCGTGCCTCGTGAGTTGCACCTGAACCTGTTCATCCAGAGCCGCGGCCACCACGAGGCATCCTGGCGCCACCCGAAGGCGACCCCGCACGGACTGACCGAGATCCGCTATTACCAGGAGTTGGCCCGGGCCGCCGAAGCGGCCTGTTTCGATTCGCTCTTCCTCGCCGACCAGCTGGCGGTGCCGGACGACGCCGCCCGCGCGCCGCGCAACTGGCTGGAGCCGATCACCGCGCTTGCCGCCGTCGCCGCGGTGACGGAGCGGATCGGCCTCATCGCCACCGCGTCGTCGACCTATACCGAGCCGTTCAATCTCGCCCGCCAGTTCCAGTCCCTCGACCACATCTCCGGCGGCCGAGCGGGCTGGAACATCGTCACCTCCTGGTCGGTACCCGCGGCGCGCAACTACGGCGCCGGCGCGCAACTGAGCCACGAGGCGCGCTATGAGCGGGCGGAGGAATACGTCGGCGTGGTCAAGGCGTTGTGGGACAGTTGGGACGACGACGCGATCCTCGACGACACCGCCAGCGGCGACTACGCCCGCGCCGACGGCATCCGGGCGGTCGACCATGCGGGCGAACATTATTCGGTGGCCGGGCCGCTCAACGTGCCGCGCGGGCCGCAGGGCCGGCCGGTGCTGGTGCAGGCCGGCTCGTCCGACACCGGCCGCGCCTTCGCCGCCCGCCACGCCGAGGCGGTATTCACCGCGCATATGCAGCTGGAGACGGCGAAAGCCTTCTATGTCGACCTGAAGGCCCGGGTCGCCGCCGCCGGCCGCAAGCCCGAACACGTGCTGATCCTGCCCGGCCTCTCGCCGATGATCGGCTCGACCGAGGCCGAGGCGAAATGCTTCGCCGAGGAACTCGCCGATCTCGCGGATCCGGAGACCGGGCGCAAGCGGCTGTCAAACCGTTTCGGCGGGCACGACTTTTCCCATCTGCACCTCGACGTGCCGCTACGGGCGGAGGATTTCCCGGCGCCCGAAACCGTCGAGGCGGCGCGCAGCCGGACCGAGGTCATCGTCGGCCTGGTCGAGCGCGAAGGCCTCACGCTCCGCCAGCTGCTCGGCCGCCTGGCCGGCGCGCGGGGCCATTTCACCTTCGCCGGCACCCCCGACCAGGTCTGCGACCTGATGGTGCGCTGGGCCGAGGCCGGCGCCTGCGACGGCTTCAACATGATGCCGCCGGTGCTGCCCTGGATGGCCGACGCGCTGGCCGAGGAGGTGATCCCCCGCTTGCAGGCCCGCGGGCTGTTCCGCAAGGCCTATGGCGGCGCCACCCTGCGCGATCACTTCGGGCTGCCGCGGCCCGGCTGTTGAGTGGTCAGGCCGCCATTCGGCCGGGGTTGCGCTCGACGAGCAGGGGCCGCACGAGGCGGCCGAAACGCTCCGCCTCCGCATCGTGCAGGTAGCCGGAGAGGCAGAAGGAGTGGCAGCCGGCGTCGATGAAGCGTTGCAGAGTCGCGGCGCATTGTTCGGGGTTGCCGACGACGGCGATGCCGGCGCCCGGACGGAACCGGGTGAGGCCGGTCCACAGGTGCGGGGCGATCCACAGGCCCTTCTCCGCCGCCAGCTGCTGCACCCGGCGGTTGGCCATGGAAGTCTGCGTGCGCCGCTTCAGCATCTCGCGCGCCGCTTCCGGCATGTCGCGGATCAGCCGGTCCGCCGCCTCCAGCGCTTCCGCCTCGCTCTCCCGGCAGATGATCTGCAGGCGCATGCCGAAGCCGATGTCGTCCGCCCGGCCGTGTTCGGCGGCACGGGCGCGGATGTCGGCGATGTTCTCCGCGATCCGTTCCGGCAGGTCGCCCCAGAAGAGATGCACGTCGGAATGCTTGGCCGAGAGGTTCCAGGCGTCTTCCGAACCGCCGCCGAGATAGAAGCGCGGGTGCGGCCGCTGCACCGGTTTCGGCGTGATGGAGGCGCCCTCGAGCTTGTGGAAGCGGCCCTCGAAATCGAGCGGGCCGTCCGCGGTCCACAGCGCTTTCAGGATCTCCACCTCTTCGTCCATCAGGGCATAGCGGTCTTCCTTGGCGTAAGTGATGCCTTCCGCCGCGAGTTCGGTTTCCGCCTGACCGGCGATCAGGTTGACGCAGATCCGCCCCCCGGACATGGCATCGAAGGTGGCGATCATCTTGGCCAGCAGGACCGGATTGACGTAGCCGGGACGCGCCGCGATCAGCGGCGCGATGCGGCTGGTCCGCGCGGCCATGAAGGCGCCGGCGATATAGGCTTCCCAGCAGCGCCGGTCGACCGGGATCAACATGTAGGTGAAGCCCGCCGCCTCCGCCGCCTCGACCACCCGCAGCAGGTATTCGGGCGTGACCTCGACGCTCGCCTCGCGAACGCCGTACGCCGTGGTATCGCCACTGGTCGGCAGGAACCAGCCGAATTCGAGCGCGCGCGTCATCCTCACCTCCGTCCCTTCGGGCCGACTATACGGCCTCGTCCGCATCGACCGCCAGCAGGTTGACCGCCGCATCGCGGCCCTTGACCCGCTGCGCGCCGACCGGGCGGAGCGCGAAGCCCGCGGGCAATCGCGCCGCCACCGCGTCGGAAATCAGCAGGCTTTCGCCCAGTTCCTTGCAGGCGTCCTGGATGCGGCTCGCGGTGTTCACCACGTCGCCGACGACGGTGTATTCCAGCCGCGCCTCGGTACCGATGTTGCCGGCGACGACGGTGCCATGGTGGATGCCGATCCCGTGGCGGATCGGCGGCTGGCCCGCCCCGGCCCGCTCCGCGTTCAACACGGCGAGCGCCCGGTTCATGGCCAGGGCCGCACGCACGGCCCGTTCGGCGTCGTCGGCGGCCGGCTCCGGCGTGCCGAAGGTCACCATGATGCCGTCGCCGATGAACTTGTCGATCGTGCCCTCGAAGGTGAAGACCGCGTCCAGCATCGCCGTGTGATAGCGCGAGAGGAAGGCGACGACGTCGGCCGGCGGCAGAGTTTCGGTCAGTGTCGTGAAGTCGCGGATGTCGGAGAACAGCACCGCCACCTCCTGCGCCCGCCCGCCGATCTGCGAGATGTCCTCGCCGCCGCCGGCGATGCGCGCGACGACGCCGGGCGAGAAATAGCGCCCCAGCCGGGCGTTGGCGACCTCCAGGCCGACCGCCTGGATCACCGTCTGGCGGGCGAGATGGGTGAGATAGGCGAGCGCCAGGCCGCTCGCCGCCACGATCAGCATGGCGATGGCGACGAACTCGACGCTGAGCGCCGGGCCCAGCGCCGAGGCGACGAAATCGGAAGAAACCTGGGTGCGCGGGTCGGCAAGGGCGAAATGGAGAAGGCCGCCGTGTACGGCGACCCCGCCGAGGGCGACGAGAAGCGGATAGAGCGGGCGCATCGCTAGCGCGTTCAGCGCCACCACACCGAGGGTGAGCACCGTCGCCTGGGTCTTCAGCATGTAGGCGGGCGCGACCTCCGCCCCGCCGACGGAGAGGTACCAGACCACCGGCAGGGTCGCGAGCACGCCGATATCGACCAGGACGCCGGCAAGGCCGACGGCGGACACCGCGCGGCGCTGGCCGAGCAGATGGAGCGAGACGAGAATCACGGCCAGAACCAGCAGCGCGAGCCCGGTCGTCACCAGCTTCTCGAATAGGTTGACGCCGATCACCCAGACCGTGCTCGCGACGAGGACGACGAAACCGGCGCGGACCAGCGACAGCGTCCGCACGCCGCGCCGTTCCCGCTCGAACAGCAGGGCCTCGGCGCGGGGCGGCAGGTGGGACACGGTCATGGCCGCAAGACTACCCGCTTTTTCCCGCCGCCGCCGGAGCCGTGCTATGGAGGGGGATCGACGGTTCGAGGCGAGACGCCATGCCGCTCAACGCCATTCACCCGGGCGATCCGGAACTCTACCGCTCCGATTCCTGGCGGCCGGCCTTCGCCCGGCTGCGCGCCGAGGCGCCGCTGCATCGCTGTGCCGACAGTCCCTACGGCCCGTATTGGTCGGTCACCAGCCATGCGCTGGTCACCGAAGTGGAACTCCAGCCCGTGATCTTTTCCAACCGGGCCGATCTCGGCGGCATCCAGCTGCAGGACATCGCCGCCGGCATGGACCGGCCGAGCTTTGTCGGCATGGACCCACCCGAGCATACGCCCCGGCGCCGTGCCGTGGCCCCGATGACCAACAGGTCCAGCCTGAACGGCTTTACGGAGGTGATCCGCGAGCGGACGGCCCGGGTGCTCGACGCGTTGCCGCGCGGTGAGACCTTCGATTGGGCCGACCGGGTGGCGACGGAGCTGACGGGCATGATGCTCGCCACCATGTTCAATTGGCCGCAGGCGCGCCGGCGCGAGCTCATCCACTGGTCCGACGTCGCCACGGCCAATATCCAGGCCGCGGATGCCCCTGTGCGATCGGAAGATGCGCGCTATGCCGAATTGCAGCGCATGGCCGACGCCTTCGCACCACTCTGGGCGGAGCGCCGGGACGGGCGCGGCGGCTTCGACCTGATCTCCATGCTGGCCAATGCCGAGGCGACCCGCGACATGGACCGGGAGGAGTTCATCGGCACCCTGTTCCTGCTGATCGTCGGCGGCAACGACACGACGCGCAATTCCATGTCGGGCGGGCTGCTGGCCCTGGACCGCAACCCGGCGGAGTGGGAGAAGCTCCGCGCCGATCCGACCCTCGTCCCCAACATGGTGAGCGAGAGTATTCGCTGGCAGACGCCGGTCCTGCACATGCGCCGCACCGCGCTCGCCGAGACGGAGATCGCCGGCCACGCCATCGCCCAGGGCGACAAGGTCGTGATGTGGTACGTCTCCGCCAATCGGGACGAAACGGTGTTCGAGGACGCGGACGACTTCCGGGTCGACCGGGCCAACGCGCGGCGCCATCTCTCGTTCGGCGCCGGCATCCATCGTTGCGTCGGCGACAAGCTGGCCGAGCTGCAACTCCGCATCCTTTGGGAAGAAGTGCTGGCCCGCGACCTCCGCATCGACGTGGTGGGCGAGCCGGAGCGGCTCTATTCCAATTTCATCCGGGGTTTTACCTCGCTACCGGCCCGAATCCGGGCTTGAAACGACAGGACATTCGCCATGAAGGAAATCACCGGCATCAATCACGTGGGCATCCGGGTGCGCGACCTGGCCACCACACGGGCATTCTACGAGAAGCTCGGCTTCGACTTCATCGTCGGCCCGATCGGGCCGGAACCGGTGGCGGTGATGGAGCATCCCTCGGGCGTGAACCTGAACTTCATCCTGAACACCACCGACGACGCCGCGGCGGAGAACCTGCTGATGGACGTCGCCGTGAAGCACACCGGCTATACCCACATGGCGTTGGAAATCACCGACCGCGCGGCGGTGAAGGCGCGGCTGGCGGAACTCGGCCTGCCGATCACCGAGACGGTCGATCTGCCGGACGGCGCCCAGTTCTTCTTCGTCCGCGACCCCGACGGCAACGTCATCGAGCTGCATCACCCGGCCGAGCCGACGGTATGAGCGGCACCGAGACGGCCTATCCGGTCAACCGCTACCTCGCCGGCAATTTCGCCCCGGTCGAGGACGGGCGGGACATCGATGACACCGAAATGACAGTGATAGGCGAGCTGCCGGGCGATCTCGACGGCGTCTTCGTGCGCAATGGGCCGAACCAGCGCCATGCGCCGCCCGGCAACTATCACCGCTACGACGGCGACGGGATGCTGCATGCGATCCACTTCGAAGGTGGCCGGGCGCGCTATCGCAACCGCTGGATCCGCACCCGCTGTTTCGAGGAGGAAGCGGCGGCGGGGCATGCGCTCTGGGGCGGCATGCTGGATCCCCGGCGCGACGACCGCCCGGATATGCCGCTGAAGGACACGGCGAACACCGACGTGATGCTGCACGCCGGGCGCCTGGTCACCATGTGGTACATGTCGGGCCAACCCTATCTCGTCGATCCCGTCACCTTGGAAACCCTCGGCCCGGCCCCCCTCGGCGGCGACGGGCCACGGCGGATTTCCGCCCACGCCAAAACCGACGAGGCGAACGGCGACTTCGTCTTCTTCGATTACGGGCGCGAGCCGCCCTACATGCACATGGGCGTCGTCGACGCGGCGGGCAGGCTCACCGCGTCGACGCCGATCGCGCTGCCGGGGCCGCGTCTGCCGCACGACATGTGGATGTCGCGCCGTCACACTGTGCTGCACGACCTGCCGCTGATCTGGGACGAGGAGGCCTATCATAACGGCCGGGTGAAGCTGCGCTTCGAGGCCGACTGGCCGACCCGCTTCGGCGTCATTCCCCGCCACGGCACGGCGGACGAACTGCGCTGGTACGAGTTCGAGCCCTGCTACCTGCTGCACACCATCAACGCCTGGGAGGCGGGCGACTGGCTGCACCTCACCGGTTGCCGCATCCAGCCCTTCACCGATGCCCACGGCCAGCCCGACCTGCAATCGATCGTCACCATCATGGGCCGCCACAAGCTGAACGCCCGGCTCTATAAATGGTCGATCAACCTGGCGACCGGCGAAACCCGCGAAGGCCTGCTGGACGATCGCTGGAACGCGGAGTTCCCGGCCTGGAACAACGCGTTGATGGGAACGCCGATGCGCAATGCCTACTGCGCCGAGATCGAGGTCGAGCCCACGATCCGCTTCGCCGGCCTGCTGAAGTTCGATCTCGAAACCGGTGCGGCCGAGCATTTCGCCGGCCCCGCCGACTGCGCCTATGGCGAGGTGGCCTTCGCGCCGGCGAGCGGCGGCGGCGACGAGGATGCGGGCTATCTGATCGGCTTCGCGCGCAACGAGGCCGAGGCCCGCTCGGAGGTCCATATCTTCGACGCCCGCAATCTCCCGGACGGCCCGATCTGCAAGCTGCTGCTGCCCTGCCGCGTGCCGGAAGGCTTCCACGCCACCTGGGCCCGGGGCGACCTGCTGAGCGCGGCGGCGGCAACTTCACAGGGAGGATACACGGCATGATCCTGTACACCGACGCCACCACGCCGTTCGGGCGCAAGTGCCTCGTCGCCGCGTTGGAGCGCGCCATCGTGCTGGAGGAGTGTTTCGTCAGCCTCGCCGATCCCGGCGAGTTCCTCGAGATCAACCCACTGAACCAGATCCCAGCCCTCGCGGCCGAGGCGGACGTCTGCCACTTCGACAGCGACGTGATCCTGCAGTATCTCGATACCCGGCACGACGGCCCGTCCCTGATCCCGGCGACGGAGCGCTTTCGCCATCTGACGGCGATCCACCTGGCCAACGGCGTGATCGAGAGCACGCTGCTCCGGATCATGGAAACCCGGCGCCCGGCGGGGGAGAAGAGTCCGGGCTTCATCGCCCACCTCGAGGCGCGAATCGCCCGCGGCATCGACCGGATGGCGCGGGATCGGACGGCACCGACCAGCGGCCCCTTGAGCGCCGAGGAAATCACCACGGCCGTCGCGCTCGACTATGTCGATTTCCGCCATCCCCACGACTGGCGCTCGACCGCGCCGAACCTCGCGGCCTGGCACGAGGCGATCGCCGCCCGGCCGTCCTTCTCGCTCAGCCGGCCGACGCGGGACGCGCCGACCCATTCGCCGCCGCGCTTCGCCGCCTGAACGCGCTATTCGCCATCCGCCCGGCAGGTCCGGGTGAAGCCGGCGTTGCCGCCCGGCACGAAGCGGGCGATGAGGGCCGCGGCCGCATAGGCGCCGAAGGCAAGGGCCAGAATCACGTAGAACATCGTCGGCGACCAGGCGGTCCACAACAGCAGCGCACCGACCAACGAGAAGATCCGCAAGCCCGCGACCGCCGGCGGGGCCCAGGGGTTGGGCGGCCGCTCGTCCGCGAGGCTCACGTCGCCGTCCCTACTCCGCTGCAGGCATGCGGATCTTGCCGTCGGCGAGATCGCGGGCCCGGGCCGCGTCGGCGCGGGCCGCGGGATCGCCGTGGCCGCCGCCGCCCGCCGTTTCGACGCGGATGCGGTCGCCTCGGTTCAACACGGTCTGCAGCTTGGAGGGTACCTCCTCCTCCCGCCCGTCGGCGCGGATGATGACGGAACGGGCCGCCTGTCCGGCACCGCCGCCCGCCAGGCCCGGCGCCTGGCTGAAGTGACGCTCACCGCGATGGCTGAGGGTGATGCCGTCGGCCAGCATTTCGTATTCCCGCACGATGCCGAGGCCACCGCGGTTCGTACCCTCCCCGCCCGAACCGGTGCGGAGCGAGTTGTCCAGCAGGCGGATCGGCGCCTCCATCTCCAGCGCCTCGGCGGGCAGGTTCATGCAGTTGGTCGCGTCGCTCTCGACCACGTCGACCCCGTCGGCGCCGGGCCCGGCGCCGGAGCCGCCGGCGATCAGGTCGCCGACCACGAAGGTGCCGTGCGTCGCATCCGCGCCGCCGAAGGCCAGCACCAGCAGGGCACCCGAATTGGCGGCGGGCATGCGCTCGGGCGCCGCCTCGGCCAGCGCGCCGAGGATGGTGTTGGTGATCGCCTTGATCGTCGCCGTGCGCGCGTTCACCGGGGCGGGCGCGCGCGGATTGACGAGCGAGCCTTCGGGCAGATGCAGCGACACGGGGCGGAAACAGCCGCCGTTGGTCGGGATCTCCGGGTCGGTCACCGCGCGGACCGCGTAATAGGCGGCCGCCGCACTGCCCGAGGGCACGCAGTTCATCGGGCCCTTGGCCTGGTCGCTGGTGCCGGTGAAGTCGAAATGCACCGTGCCGTCGCCGACCACCGCCTCGACCTCGATGCGCAACGGCCTGTCCAGCTCCACCCCGTCGTTGTCCATGTGGCCGACATGGCGGTAGCGCCCGGCCGGCAGACGGGCCAGCGCATCGCGGGTCATCGCCTCGGACCGGTGGATCAGCTCATCGAACATCGCCCCGAGGTGGTTGTCGCCGTAACGCTCCGCCAGGTCGCCGAGGCGGCGGGCGCCGACGGTACAGGCGGCGATCTGCGCGTTGAGGTCGCCCATGAAGACCTCGGGCATGCGCACGTTCTGGCGCAGCATGCGCACCAGCGTGTCATCGAACACCTCGCCCCGGCGAAGCTGCACCGGCGGGATGCGGATGCCTTCCTGGAAGATCTCCGTGGCGTTGGTCGGCACCGAGCCGGGCGCCATGCCGCCGACGTCCTGGTGATGGGTCATCGCCGCGCTGAGTGCGACGACCCGGCCGCCGCGCAGCACCGGCATGACGACGGCGATGTCGGGCAGGTGGGTGCCGCCGCAATAGGGATCGTTCAGGATATAGACGTCGCCCTCGCCCATGGTGGCGAGGGGGAAATCGGTCAGGATCCGGCCCACCGCCGGAATCAGCGTCGCCAGGTGGATCGGGATGGCGCAGGCCTGGGCGAGCGTCGTGCCGTCGGGCAGGAACAGGCTGGCGGAGGCGTCCAGGCCTTCCTTCACGATCGGCGAGAAGGAACTGCGCAGCAGCGCATCCTCCATCTCGTCGGCGATGCCGTCGATCTTGTGGCGCACGACCTCAACGGTGATGGGGTCGAGCGGGGCGTCGTGCTCAGCCATGGGGCGCCGCCTTCCGTTCCAGGATCAAATTGCCGTCGTCGTCCACGATGCCATGCCAGTCGGGCGGAACCAAGGTCGTGGTGTCCGCCTGCTCGACGATCGCGGCGCCGGAAATCATCGCGCCCGGCGTCAGCGCGTCGCGGGAATGGACCGAGGCGCGGACCCGGCCCCAGGGGGCCGGCAGCAGGATCTCCCGCGTCTCGGGGATGGAGGCGCGCCGCCCGGGCGAGCGCGCGGCGACCTCGCCCCGCCCGGCCCCGCCGGCACCATGTACCGCGCGCAGATTGACGATGCGGGCCGGCGCCTCGGCGGCATAGCCGTGAATACGGTCGTGCAGAACGAGAAAATCCCGGTAGAGGTCGCCCAACGGGTCCGCCGCCGCCAGGTCGACGGCGACCTCGAGGTGGTAACCCTGGCCGATGTAGCAGACGTCGGCGAAGTGGCGAACCTCAATGCCGCCGTCGGGCAGCGCCTCGCGCGCCATCAACGCGCCGCAGCGGGCGTCGAGGTCGCCGTAGGCCGCCGTCAGCGCAGCCATGTCGAGCCCCTCGAGCGGCCGCGCGAAGGCGGTCGAGAGTTCCTGCTCGACCGGGGCGGCCAACAGGCCGTCGGCCGACAGCACGCCTGGATGGCGCGGCACGATCACTTTGGTGATCGCCAGGTCCTCGGCCAGTGCGCAGGCATGCACCGGCCCGCCGCCGCCGAGCCCGACCAGGGCGAAACGGCGCGGATCGTGGCCGCGCCGGATCGAGACCAGGCGGATCCCCTCCGCCATCGCGGCGTTCAGGACCCGGTGGATGCCGAGCGCCGCCTCCTCCGCCGTAAGACCCATCGGCTCGGCGATGGTCTCGGTCAACACGGTGCGGGCGCGATCCGCGTCGAGCGGCAGAGTGCCGCCAGCGAACGTCTCGGGATTGAGGTAGCCCAGCACCAGGGACGCGTCGGTCACCGTCGCCTCCGCCCCGCCCCGGCCGTAGCAGGCCGGGCCCGGCTCGGCGCCGGCCGAGCGTGGGCCGACATGCAGGCCGCCGGCCGCGTCGAGCCAGGCGATGGAGCCGCCACCGGCACCGATCGCGTTGACGTCGATCATCGGCACCCGGATCGGATAGCCGGCGATGACGCCCTCGGTGCGCACCACCGGCCGCCCCGCTTCGACCAGCGCGATATCGCAGCTGGTCCCGCCGATGTCGACGGTGATGACGTCGGGGGTGCCCGCCGCCGTGCCGGCCCGCATGCCGCCGACGACGCCCGCGGCCGGGCCGGAGAGCAGCAGGCGCACCGGGCGTTCCCGCGCGACGGCGGCCGAGGCGACGCCGCCCCGCGACATCATCACCTGCAGAGGCGCGGCGATACCGGCCTCGGCCAGGCTTTCACCCATGTCGTGCAGGTAGCGGTCCAGCACCGGCTTCACATAGCCGTCGAACGCCGTCACCGCCGTGCGTTCGTATTCCCGGTAGGCCGGATCGACCTCCGAGGAGAGGGAGAGCGGCAGACCCGGATGGCGCGCGCGGACGATCTCGCCCGCGCGCCGCTCGTGCGCCGGATTGGCGAAGGAAAACAGGAAGACGATGGCGATCGCCTCGACCCCGTCCGCGACCAGCGCGTCGGCAGCGGCTTCGACGGCGGCTTCGTCCAAGGGTTCGATCTCCGCACCGTCGGCGGCGATGCGCCCGCCGATCTCGCGCCGGCGCGCGCCCGGCGCCAAAAAGCCGGGCGTCTCTTGGTCGAGGACCAGGTCGTACATCCGGGTGCGTTTCTGCCGGCCGATCTCGAGCACGTCCTTGAAGCCCGTGGTGGTCAGCAGGCCGAGACGGGCGCCCCGGCGTTCCAGCACCGCGTTGGTCGCGACCGTGGTGCCATGGACGAAGCGCTGGACGCTCTCCGGCCGGACGTTCCAGGCGGCGACGGCGCGGCGGATCGCCTCGGCGACGCCCTCGGACGGATTGGCCCTGGTGCTGGGTACTTTCAGGACACCGACCGTCTTCGAGCCCCGCCGACAGACGAGATCGGTGAAGGTGCCGCCGACGTCGACGGCCAGCCAGGGTCCGGTTTCCTCTCCACTCATCAGTAACTCCCTTACCGCCACAAAGCCCGGCGCCAACGCACCACGACCCAGAGACTAGCCGCGATGCCGACCGCACAATAGACGATGACGGCCAGCGCGTAGCCGAACAGGTCGATCAGCGCGCCCGACGCTAGCAGGCCGATTGGCAGGCCGTAGACCGCCAGCATCCGCACGCCCATGACGCGGGCCCGGAAGGCGGGATCCGCGGTCTCCAGCAAGGCGACCGCCATCGCCACCATGCCGAGGCTCTGCACCACGCCGATGATGAACAGCAAGGTCATCCCCGCCGGCATGCCGTCGAGCTGGCCGAACAGCGCGAGCACCAGATACCACAACACGATGTTGATCACGGTAACCCGGGTCGGGTGGCGGACATGGCGCGAGAGGGCGAGCGCCAGCGATCCGGCGAAAGCGCCCGCCGCATGCACCGCCACCAGATGGCCAAGGCCGGTCTCGCCGACCCCGTAGACGTCGCGGGCGACGTAAGGCAGCAGGCCGTGGCTCACCGGAAAGGCGGTCAGGTTGACGAGGAAGGCGAGCCACATCAGGGCTTGCAGACGCGGCGTGTTCCAGACGTAGGCGAACCCTTCCCTGAGATCGCGCCAGGGGGTCGGGCCGACTTCGCCCGCGGGCACGACGGCGCGGGCCGGGCGAACGGCGGAGACGCCGAAGGTCAAGGCCAGGCTGACGGCATAGAAGACGGCGACGACGGCATAGCTGGCGCCGAGGCCGAAGACGGCGAAGATACCGGCGCCGGCGAGCGCGCCGAAGATCCGGGCCGAGTCCATCGTCGTGCGGGAAACGCCCATGGCGTTCATCAACAATCCCGGCGTCATGGTATCGCCGATGAGCGCGTTGCGCATGACCAGGTCGGAAGGCCGGAACAGGCCGGCGACGAAGGCGATGGCCAGGACGAACTCGATCCGGACGCTGTCGGTCAGGGCGAGGACCATCAGCGTCGTCGCCATGGCGACGAAGATCGCCCGCAGCACGAGCAGCAGCACGCGGCGGCCGATCCGATCCGCCAGCACGCCGATGATCGGCGCCAGCAGGGTGCCGAGATGGGCGAGGGAGGCAACGACGGTCAGCAGGAAGACCGAATCGGTCGCGACCAGCACGTACCAGCCGAGGATCAGGGTCTCCATCTCGAAGGCCCAGGCGGTCAACAGGTCCGCCGGCCACTGGTAGCGGAAACTCTTGACGCTGAAGGGGGCGGTGAGGGTGCTGGCAACGGGGAGGGGCAAGGACGCAAACCTCGATACGGCGCCGACGGCGTGCGCGGGCCGCGGTCACCATAGCGGTTGTGCCCCCCCGGATGCCAGGACCGGCGCTAGAACGCCGCCGTCATGCCGCCGTCGATCGCCAGCGTGGCGCCGGTGATATAGGCCGCCTCCTCGGAGGCGAGGAAGACCACCGCGTGGCCCAGTTCGTCCGGCGCGCCCCAGCGGCCGACCGGGGTACGGCCGCGGACCATGGCGTCGAAGTCGGGGTCCGCCTTCAGGCCGGCGTTGAACTCGGTGGCGAAGAAGCCGGGGGCGAGCGTGTTGACGGTGACGCCCGCGGGCGCCAGCTCCACCGCGAGCGCCTTGGCCAGGCCGGCGAGGCCGTGTTTGGCGGCGACATAGCCGGGAATATTGCCGCGCGCGATCAGGCTGAAGACCGAGCCGATGTTGACGATCCGGCCCCAGCCCGCCTCGGTCATCGGCCGCGAGGCTTCCCGCGCCAGGGCGAAACAGGCGATGAGGTCGAGTTCGACGACACGACGGAAATCATCGTCGGTATGTTCGGGCAAGGCTTCACGGTGGATGATGCCGGCGTTGTTGACCAGGATATCGAGGCGGCCGTGCGCGGCCAGGATGCCGGCGATCCCATCGGCGGGCGCGCCGGCCTCCGTGGCATCGAAAGCCAGGACATGGGCCCGGTGCCCGGCGGCCTCCAGCGCCGCCGCCTTTTCCGCCAGTGCCGCCTCGCCCCGCGCGTTCAGCATCACCGTCGCGCCCGCCTCGGCGAGCGCCCGGGCCGCCGACCAGCCGAGCCCGCGGCTCGCCCCCGTCACCAGGGCCACCCGGCCCGTCAGATCGAACGCCATGCCCGTCCGTCCTCCCCGCTGCCAGGCGGCATGCCTCTCACATCACCGCGCCGATGGTCCAGGGCACGAACTCGTCGTCGCCGAAGCCGAGCGCCTCGCTCTTGCTCGGCGCACCCGAGGCGGTCGCCAGGATGGTGTTGAAGATCTGCTCGCCCATTTCCGCCACGCTCGCCTCGCCGTCGACCACCAGGCCGCAGTTGACGTCCATGTCCTCCTCCATGCGGTGGTACATGGTGCTGTTGGTGGCGAGCTTGAGGGAGGGTACCGGCTTGCAGCCGAAGACCGAGCCGCGCCCGGTGGTGAAGCAGACGATGTTGGCGCCGCCCGCCACCATGCCGGTGACCGAGGCGGGATCGTAGCCGGGCGTGTCCATGAAGACGAAGCCCTTGGCCGTCATTTCCTCTGCATATGCGTAGACATCGACCAGGTTGGTGGTCCCGCCCTTGGCCGCCGCGCCCAGCGACTTCTCCAGGATGGTCGTGAGGCCACCCGCCTTGTTGCCGGGGGAGGGGTTGTTGTTCATCTCCCCCTTGTTGCGCCGGGTATAGTCCTCCCACCAGCGGATCTTCTCGACCAGCTTGCGGCCGACCTCCTCGCTCACGGCACGGCGGGTCAGCAGATGTTCCGCACCATAGATCTCCGGCGTCTCGGCGAGGCAGGCGGTGCCGCCGTGGCGGACCAGCAGATCGGCCGCCGCGCCCAGCGAGGGATTGGCGCTGATCCCGGAATAGGCGTCCGAGCCGCCGCATTCGAGGCCGAGCTTCAATTCGCTCGCCGGCACCGTCTCGCGGGCGAAGCGGTTCGCTTCGGGCAGCATCTCGCGCACCCGGGCGACGCCTTCGCGCACGGTCTTGGTGGTACCGCCGGTGTCCTGGATGGTCATGGCGTGCATCGTTTCACTTTGCGCCAGGCCCGTATTCTCGAACAGGGCGCCGATCTGATTGGCCTCGCACCCGAGGCCGACCATCAACACGCCATGGAAATTGGCGTGCCGCGAATAGCCGGCGAGCGTGCGCTGCAGGGCGTCGTAGCCTTCACCCGAGGCGGCCATGCCGCACCCGGTGCCGTGCGTCAGCGCCACGACCCCGTCGACGTTCGGAAACTCCTCCAGCACGGGGCCGCGGAACTGGTCGGCGATATAGCGGGCGACGGTGGCCGAGCAGTTCACCGAGGTCAGGATGCCGATGTAGTTGCGCGTCGCCGCCCGGCCGTCGGGGCGCCGGTAGCCCTGGAAGGTCGCGCGGGCCGCCTCCGGCACCATTTCGACATTGCGCATGTCCTGGCAGAAGAGATAGTCGCGCTCGAAGTCGCGCACCTCGACATTGTGGGTGTGCACGTGTTCACCGGGCGCGATGTCCGCGGTGGCGAAGCCGATGATCTGGTCGTATTTGAGGACTGCCTCGCCCGCCGCAATGGCCCGGGTGGCGATCTTGTGGCCGGCTGGGACATCGCCTGTCGTGGCCACGTCGGCGACGGCGACACCCGGCAGAATCTCGCTTCGCGCCACGACCACGTTGTCGTTGTCGTGCAGTCGAATTACCAAGGGCCCATGCGCCGTCATATCGATCCCTCCCCGGGGAAATCATCCATTGCGAAACCGCGCGCAGTCTCGGGAGGGCGGGTCGTGCCGTCAACCGCTTTTCCGCGCGGGGTTGACAGCTCCCGTCCGCTCACCAAATCGTGTCGGAGTTTGACGTGACGATTCGCGCGGTTGACGCATAGTCGGCGGATCTTGAGGAGACGTGCAATGAGCTGGAAATATTCAATTCTTCTCACGATCGCCATCGCCGTCAGTCCCGTCGCGGCCCCCACCGCCTGGGCGGTCGGCGGCGAGAAATCCAAGTCGACTACCGCCGGCAAGGGCGACAGCTGGCTGAAGGCCAAGCGGGCGATCGCCGCGCGGGAATATGAGAAAGCCATACCGCACCTGTTCAAGACCGTGGAGGCCAATCCGAGGAATGCAGACGCCTTCAACTACCTCGGCTACAGCCACGCGCGCGCCGGCAAGACGAAAATGGCGCTGGCTTTCTATCAGAACGCCTTGAAGATCGATCCGGCCCACAAGGGCGCCAACGAGTATTTGGGCGAGCTGCATCTGATGCTGGGCGACGTCGCCGCGGCGGAAGAACGGCTGGCGGCGCTCGACAAGGCCTGCAGCTTCGGCTGCGTCGAGTTCGACCTGTTGAAAGACGCACTGAAGGAATACAAGGCGAACGGCAAATACGTCACGTCGAAGGGATTCTAGCGCCGGGGCGGCGCGAAGTTCAGACGGGTCGCCTCGGGCGTGAAGCCGGTGCGCAGGATGTTGGAATAGGAATGCTGCGGGTCGCCCGGCACCTCTTCGCCGGTCGTCGTCGACAGAAGGTCGCAGCCCGCCTCGAGGGCGTGCACGACCCGGGCGCGCAGCATCGCACTTTGGCAGCCCCTTCCGCGCGCCGCCGGCGCCGTCGCCCCCCAGTCGAAAAAACCGACGCCGTCCCGGGTGAAGAGCGCACCGGAGCCGACCACCTCGCCCCGATCCAGGCCGCAGTAAATGAACCAACCCGGTCGGCCGACGAGGGCGGCGATCCAGGGCGCCCCTTCGGGCCCGAGGTCGAAGGCGTCGGCGGTGATGCGGCCGATCGCCGCCGCCTCTCCCGGGCCGGCGAGGCGGATTTCCAGATCGCTCGCAGCCTCGGGCGGCGCCGCCCGGCCCCGGGTGAACTTGACCCAGGCCCGCGCGCGCTCCAGCCCCTGTGTCGCGGCCCAGTCCGCGATGTCGTCCGGCCGGGCGTCGGGGTGGAGATGCAGGAACCAGCGCGCGATGTTCGCCTCGCGATAAAGGGCGGCGATCTCCGCCACCTCCTCCGTCCGGGCCGGCGCCTGCAGGCCGAGGCCGATCGTGCGGTTGACGACCACGGCGCTTGCCGGCAGGCCGGCCGCACGACCGACGAAGGCCGATCCGACACGTCGCCCCTCGATCCCCAGACGCATCGCCAGATCGGCCGGCACGGCGGCGAACATGTCCTCCAACGCCGCCCGTTCGACGGCTTCGATCCGCGGCACCATATACGTCCCTCCCCCGCTTCGCGGCGAGCTTACAGGGCCGGCAGGGCGTCGAGGAAGCCTCGAAGCGCGGCGTTCGTCGCCGCCGGCTTCTCGATTTGCGGATAATGACCGGCGCCGGGGACGATCTCCACGGCGAGATCGCCGACATGGGCGCGAAGCAGGTCGAGATAGGGCGAGCTGTCACCGGCTGCCAGCCGGTGGCGCCGGCCGTCGGGATCGATCCGGGTGCTCTGGATCGCCAGCACCGGCACGGTGAGAGCGGCGAGCAGACGTTCCATCTCCACGCCGTCGTGGCGGCCGATGTCGGCCAGCAGGGCGAGGCCGATCGCCGCCGGCACCCGGGTCGCCCGCGCCGTCATCGCCGCCGCCGTCGCGGGGTCGATATCCGGCCCGAACATCTGGGCGAACATGGCACGAACCGTCGCCTCGAATCGCTCGGGCGTCGCCCCGCCGCCGAGCGCCCCGTGGATGCCGTCGCCGCCCGAGGCGAGCCGGCTGCCGTCGACCAGCACGACACCCCGAACGGGCATCCGCGCCGCCACCTCCAGCGCGACGCGGCAGCCGAGGGAATTGCCCACCACGACCGGGAGCGCGATATTGAGCGCCCGCAGCAGCGCGACCACGTCTTCGCCATGTTCTTCGACGATGCCGTGCCGCACCTCGGCGGCCGTGTCGCCGTGCCCGCCGAGGTCGACGGCCAGGCAGCGATGCGCCGGTGCGAAATGCGCGAGCTGCGCGGCCCAATCGCTGCCGTCGCAGCCGAAGGCATGGATGAAGACCAGCGCCGGCGCGCCACCGGCCGCCTCCCGGTACGACAGAACGGTCATTTGGCCTCGCTGCCCTCCGCCGCCGAGCGCGGCATGCCGAGGCGGCCGATCCCCGGCAGCTTCAGGGCCGGCGGCGTCGCATCGAGGCCGAAGGTGAGGCCGAGCAGGTTGAGTTCCAACCCTTCCTCCCGGGCGACGGTGAGGCCGGCCAGGCCGCCGAGGGAGAGCTGGTAGCGGGTACCGCTCGGCGCGGTGTCGATCACGCGACCATCCGGCAGATAGTCCTTGCCGATGGCGAGCGCCGGCAGGTCGAGGCCGAGTTCCGGCACCTCGCGGGCGACGAAGGCGATGAAGGTGTTGGAGTTCGGGCCGGGCCAGACCCGGTACTGGTCGGGATAGGGATAGCGCGTCGCGGCCGCCTGGACCTCGGCGATCAGGGCTTCGGCCGCCGGGCCGCGCCGGCTCATCAGTTTATCGGGGCGGGAGCCGAACCAATGCCCGTCCGGGACGCCGGGGCGCACCGCGACGGCGGACTGGCCCCGGTAGAGCCGCCAGCCGATCACCTCGTAGCGGATGTAATGGTCGGCGCCGGCCGCCTTGCTGGCGATCCAGGTGTGCACGCCGAAGGCGCCGCGCCAGCCGAAGGCGCGGGCGGCATAGACTTCGAGAACGGCCTCGGGCGTGGCGGCGGGATCCGGGGCCTGGTGCGTCGTGTCGTTGCGGGCTTCCCACCAGTTCATGCCGCGTGCCTCCCCGATGGTTCGCCCGCCGAGGCCGATAGCGGTCGGCAACAGGAACAGGACGACGAACGCCGTGGCCGGCCAGCGCAGCCGGCGCGCGGTTCCCGTCAGCAGTTTCCAGATCCGTCGCATCGTTCCGCTGTGGCCCCTTGTATCGACTTGTGAATGTGGCGTCTCGGGGTCCGGTATTCCACCCCCGATCCGTACGCTTCACGTAGACGTCAAGTGTCAGTCTCCGGCGGCTTTTGGGCGCGAATATGGCCAAGCCAACTCTGTGCCTCGACGAAGACCCGGGTGACCTCCGGCGCGCGTTGCTTGATCCGGGCTTCCAGGGTGGAGACCGTATGCTCGACCTCCTCCACCCCGACGCCGTCCTCGAAATCCAGGCTGAGGTTCACCAGCACGTCCTTCGGCCCCATGTGCATGGTCAGCATTTCGTTGACCCGCAGGACCCGGCCCTGTTCGCCGATCGCCGCCTCGATTTCACTGATCGTGGCGGGCGACGCCGCCTCGCCGATCAGCAGGCCCTTGCTTTCGTAAGCCAGCAGCGCGGCGGTCACGGCCAGGATCAGGCCGATCAGGATCAAGGCCAGCGCGTCGATCTCCGGGATGTCCAGAAGCTGGGCGAGGGCGATGGCGACGAAGGCGACGATCAATCCGGCCATCGCCGCGGTGTCTTCGAACAGCACGGTCACCACCGTCGGGTCCTTGGCGTCGCGAATCGCCTGAACGAGGCCCTGGCGGCCCTTGATCACCTTGAATTCCTTGTAGGCGATCCACCAGGCGCCGGCCTCGAAGACCATGGCGACGCCGAGCACGATGTAATTGACCATCGGGTTCTCGACCGGGTTCGGCGCCGACAGCTTGTGCAGGCCCTCGTAGATCGAAACCCCGGCACCGACGGCGAAGATCAGGATGGCGACGACGAAGGTCCAGAAATACAGCTCCATACCGTAGCCGAAGGGATGGCGGGCGTCAGCCGGCCGGCCGGCGCGTTTCAGGCCGTGCAGCAGCAGGCCCTGATTGCCGGTGTCAACCAGGGAATGGATCGCCTCGCTCAGCATCGCGGAGGAGCCGGTATAGGCCGCGGCGCCGAACTTGGTGACGGCGATCAGCGCGTTGCCGGCGAGGGCGGCGAAGATCACCTTCTTCGAACCGGATGCGGCCATGACGGCTCTCCTTGACGGGACGACGGGTCGAATCACTATAGTGCATCGAGGCGCGCGGTCGGGCGCGCGAGATCGGGACGCCGCATGACGGACGCCGTCGCCACGGACGAGGAGGAGGGAGGCCTGGAGGCCGAGCTGCTCGCCGTGGTGCGCGAGCTGGCGCTGGAGGTGAAGCCGGAGGCGCGCGGCAGCTTGCGCGTGACGACCAACAGCCGCCTGGACCGCGACCTCGGCCTCGACAGCCTGGCCCGCTCGGAGCTGATGCTGCGGATCGAACGCGGCTTCGACGTCGCCCTGCCGGAAGAGGTGCTGGCCCGGGCCGAAACGCCGGGGGATATCCTGGCCGCGCTCTCGGGCCTCGAGCGGGGCGCGCGCGCCAACCTGAAGATCCGCGCCCGGGCGGAAGTCGAGGCGGGCGGAGTGCTGGAAGCGCCGCCGGTCGAAACGGTGAACGAGGCGCTGGCCTGGCATGTGGCGGCGCATGGCAACCGCACGCACATCACCCTCGTCGGCGATGCCGGCGAGGAGCGTGAAATCACCTACCTCGCCCTCGACCGCGACGCCCGCCGCCTGGCCTCGGGCCTGGTCGCCCGCGGCCTGGAAAGCGGCGCCCGCGTCGCCATCATGCTGCCGACGGAACAGGCCTTCTTCACCGCCTTCATGGGCGTTCTGCTGGCGGGCGGGGTGCCGGTGCCGATCTATCCACCCGTGCGCCTCAGCCAGATCGAGGATCATCTGCGCCGCCAGGCGGTGATCCTGAACAACTGCGAGGCGGTGATGATGATCACCGTCGAGCAAGCCCGCGCGGTCGGTGACTTCCTGTTGCAGCAGGTCGCCAGCCTGGAGGCGGTGGAAACCGTCGACCGGATCGGCCAGGTCGAGGCGGGCGCCCTGCCGCCGCCGCCGGGGCCGGACGACCTAGCGCTGCTGCAATACACCTCGGGCAGCACCGGTGATCCCAAGGGGGTGATGCTGACCCACCGGAACCTGCTGGCCAACATCCGGGCCATGGGCCAGGCGATCCAGCCGCGCGACGGCGACGTCTTCGTCAGCTGGCTGCCGCTCTATCACGACATGGGGCTGATCGGCGCCTGGCTCGGCACCATGTATCACGCCATTCCCGTGGTCATCATGTCGCCGCTCACCTTCCTGGTCCGCCCGCAGGCCTGGCTGTGGGCCATCCACCGGCATCGCGGCACGCTTTCCGGCGGGCCGAACTTCGCCTTCGAGCTTTGCCTGCGCCGGATCGAGGCGGGCGATGTTGAAGGCCTGGACCTCTCCTCCCTGCGCATGGTGGTGAACGGGGCCGAGCCGGTACTGGCCAGCACGATAGGAGAGTTTTCCGCCCGCTTCGCCGCCTATGGCCTGCCGCCGACGGCGATGGCGCCGGTCTTCGGCCTGGCGGAGAACGCCGTCGGCCTGACCTTCCCGCCGCCGGAACGGGTCGCACCGATCGACCGTGTCGACCGGCTCTCGCTGCAACGCGACGGGGTGGCCCGGCCCGCCGCCGAAGGCGATCGCAACGCGCTGGAGATGGTCGCCTGCGGCCATGCGCTGCCCGGCCACCAGATCCGCATCGTCGACGCCGCCGGCCGCGAGCTGGGCGAGCGGCGCGAGGGCCGCCTCCAGTTCCACGGCCCCTCGACCACCGCGGGCTATTTCCGCAATCCCGAACGCACGGCCGAGATGCAGGACGGCGAGTGGACGGACAGCGGCGACCGCGCCTACATCGCCGACGGCGACCTCTTCATCACCGGGCGGGTCAAGGACATCATCATCCGGGCGGGCCGCAACATCTATCCCCAGGAGGTCGAGGTCGCCGTGGGCGCGCTGGACGGCGTGCGGACCGGCTGCGTCGCCGTCTTCGGCAGCACCGACCAAAAGACCGGGACCGAGCGCCTCGTCGTCGTCGCCGAAAGCCGGGAGCGCGAGCCGCGCCGCCGTGCGGCACTTTCGGAGCGGATTCGCGACATCGCGGCGGAACTGGTGGAGCAGCCGCCGGACGAGGTGGTGCTGGCGCCGCCGCACGCCGTGCCCAAGACCTCCAGCGGCAAGATCCGGCGCGACGCGACACGCCAGTTATTCGAGGCCGGCGCCATCGGTGCGGCAACCCGCGCGGTGTGGTTGCAGCTGGCGCGGCTCTATCTGACCGGCGCGCTCGCCGGCGTCCGGCGCCGCCTGCGCGGAGCGGCCGCGGCGCTCTATGCGGTGCACTGGTGGGCGATGCTGCTGGCGACCGCCGCCGTCGTTTGGCCGGCCGTGCAGATCCTGCCCGGGGTGGCGCGACGCTGGGCCCTGGTGCATGGCACCACCCGACTGTTCTGCCGCCTGGTCGGCACGCGGATCCGGGTCGAAGACAAGGCCCGGCTCGATGGCTTCCGCGGCATCGTACTGTTGAACCATTCGAGCTATGCCGACGCGCTGATCCTCTCCGCCGTGCTAAGCGGCCCGCTGGCCGTGGTCGCCAAGCGCGAGCTGGCGGAGCAACGCGTCGCCGGCCGCTTTTTACGCCGTCTCGGCTGTCTGTTCGTCGAGCGGGCGCGGACCGACGCGGCGATGGAAGACGCCGCCGCCGCCCGCGATGCCGTCGCGGCGGGGCGTCAGGTGGTGTTCTTTCCCGAGGGCACCCTCACCCGCATGCCGGGCCTGCTCGGCTTTCGCATGGGCGCCTTCACCATCGCGGCCGAGGGCGGCGTGCCGGTGCTGCCGGTCGGCTTGCGCGGCATGCGCACCGTGCTGCGCGATGGACAATGGTTCCCGCGCCATAGCCATGTCACCGTCCGGGTGGGCGAGCCGCTGGCGGCCGACGGCGCCGATTTCGCCGCCGCGATCCGCCTGCGCGACGCCGCCCGGGCCCAACTGCTGGCGCTGGTCGGCGAACCGGACCTCGCCACCGAGGTGATCGACTTCGCCCAGGCGGGCGGGGGCGAGGCAGAGGAGAACAAGACACCATGAGCGACACAATCGGCTATCTCGGCCTCGGCAACATGGGCCAGCCCATGGCCGGCCGCCTGCTCGACGCGGGCCATCCGCTGATCGTGCGCGACGTGAACCCGGCGGCGATGGCCCCGCTGCTCGACCGCCAGGCCCGCGCCGCCACCACGCCCCGCGAGCTGGCCGATGCCGCCGACGTGGTCATTGCCTCGCTGCCGACCAACGGCGCTATTCGCGAGGCACTGCTGGGCGCCGACGGCCTGGTCGAGGGCGGCCGCATGGCGGTCTATGTCAACGCGGGCACCACCGGCACGCCGTTCGCCATCGAGATGACCGAACGGCTGGCCGAGAAGGGCGTCGCCACGCTGGAAGCACCGATCAGCGGCGGCCCGTCCGGCGCCCGCGACGGTACCCTCTCGGTCATGGTCTCGGGCCCGCGCGACGCCTATGAGCGGGTGCGGCCCTGTTTCGAGGCCTTCGGCCGCCGCATCGTCTATTGCGGCGACAAACCGGGCCAGGCCCAGGTCCTCAAGCTCGCCAACAACATCCTGAACGCCGTCTCGGTCGTCGCCACGGCGGAAGCCCTGGCGATGGGGGTGAAGGCCGGGCTGGATCCCGCCATCATGGTCGAGGCGATCGAGGCCGGCTCCGGGCGCAATGCGGCCATCGACGAGATCGTGCCACGCCACGTCATGACGCGGACCTTCGATTACGGGGCGGCGCTGGCGACGCTCGCCAAGGACGTCGACCTGGCGCTGGCCGAGGGTGACGCCCAGGGAGTGCCCCTGCTGGTCGGCGAACAGGCCCGCCAGATCGTCAAGATCGCCATGCACAAGGGCTGGGGCGAGCGCGACGTCAGCGAACTTTCGCGCCTGATCGAGGAATGGGCCGGCGTCGAGATCAAGGCGGGCGACCGCTAAAGCAGATCGACCAGGGGCGTCGTCAGCGGCGCTTGCAGCAACGGTCCGCCATCGAGCGTGCCGCCGGCATAACGGGTGAACTTGGCCAGGACCGCCTCGGCCGACAGGGGCTGTGCCCGGTCCCCGGGAACGTCCTCGACGTTAATCGTCCGCGGCCCTGTGGCGTCGCTCACGGTCAGTCGGGCCGCCCGGGTGCCGGCCGCGTCCCACCCGGGAGCCTCGACCAACTCCACCAGGGCCTCGAGGCGTCGGACTTCCGGGTCCGCCAGGCTCTCGGTCCGGTAGGCGTCCGCCCCGAGATCGCCGTCGACCAACGCCCAGGCGAGGCCATAGCTGAGCGAGAACTGCGCCTGGATCGCCGTCGCCGGCGCCCGGTTGCCGCAATATTTGATCGCCTCGCCATAGACCTCGAGGCGAAGTGCGGTGATCGCCCGGGTATCGGGCGCCGAGGCCGCGTCCCGCCGCCAGCGGCACGCGGCCTCGGCGCCGTAATGGACATGGCGGACGGCGGCGAAAGGCTTCAGATAGCCCTCCGCGATCAGCCACTGCCCCGGCGTCGCGAGCGATGGCGCCTCCCCCTCGCCGCCGAGCGCCAGGCGATGGAAGGTCGAGATCGCCGCCTCGGGCGCGGTGATGCCGGCGGCGGCGGCGAGCGCCTGGGACAGGCCGCGTCGGGCCGCCTCGCCGACATAGCTGTTGCGCGCCGTCGCCCCCTCCGCGATCGGCAGGTAGAGGCTCCAGGGCAGCTGGCAGGCGGCGCCGAGCAGCGCGGTTCCCGTCGTCCCGGGCGAAAGCCCGAGCAGCCGGGCCGCGGCGGCGACCGCGCCGAAGCTGCCCCAGGTCCCGTCGACATGCATGCCGGGCGGAATACGCAGCATTTCGCCGAGCCGGCCGGCGACCTCGAACCCGGTGACGAGGGCGCAGAGAACCTCACCCAGGCTGGCGCCGCGGGCGAGGCCCAGGGCGAGCGCCGGGCCGAAGGCGTGCAGGCCCGGGCGGCCGTGCGCGCGGGGCAGGCCCTCGCAGGCCTCGTCCCAGCAGGCCGCCAGGCCCGCGACATAGGCCGCATCGCCGAGCGAGAGAGGGTGCGCCGCGCCCGGCAGCCGCACAGGGCCCGGTTGCAACGCCGCCATGGCCGCGACCAATGCGCCCGGCTCCGGCTTACGCAAGCCGGCGATCATGCAGCCGAGCGTGTCGAGGAACAGCAGTCGTGCCTTGGCCTCGATCTCCGGCGGGGTCCGATGCGCGTCGGCCCAGAGCCAGTCGAGCAGCGGGCCGAGCGGCGGCGCCTCAGCCACCGGCCTTGCCCGTCGCGCGGCGCACCGCACTCTCCAGCGCTTCCAGAAAGCGGGATTTGTCGCGCCGGTCCATAGCCCGGCCGCCGCCGCGAATCTCGCCGGTTTCGCGCAAATGCGCCATCAGGTCCCGGGTCGCCAGCACGGCACCGATATTCTCGGCCGTGAAGGGCTTGCCGGTCGGCCCCAGCACCGCGGCGCCCGCCTTCACGCAACGGTCGGCGAGCGGGATGTCCGCGGTCACCGCGACATCACCCGCGCCGATATGCTCGGCGATCCAGTCGTCGGCGGCGTCCGGCGTCGGCGGCACCATCACCGGGTTCACCAGGGCATGGCCGCGCGGGTTGTAGCCCTGGTTGGAGACCATATGGACGCGCAGGCGATGGCGCTCGGCCACGCGCAGCACCTCGTCCTTCACCGGGCAGGCATCGGCGTCGACGTAGATCTCCGTCATCGCGTCAATCGAGCAGGGCGCGCCAGGCCGGCCATTCGCCGATCCGGGCGCACATGATCTCGTAGCCGGCGGTCACCGGATGCAGGCCGTCGTTGGCCTGAAGTGCGGCGGTGAAGTCCGCGTCGTCGCGAAGCGCCGCGAAGAGATTGAGATAGGGCACCCCCAGCTCCGCCGCCCGGGCCGCATAGGCCGCGCCGTATTCGGCGATGGTCGCGTTGGAAAAGCCGAAACTCAGCCCCGGAAAGGGGGCCAGCGGCATCATCGCATCGACCACCGGCGTCGGCCCGACCCAGAACACCGGGCCCCATTGCCGGGCGGTTTCGGCCATGCCGGCGATGATCTCGACCGAGGCCTCGAGAGGCACCCGCCGGCCCTTGCGCTGGGTGCTGTCCTCGTCGGCGCTGTCGTTGATGCCGATCGCCAGCATGGTGGCGCAACTGAAGGCCGGTTGCAGACGCGCGCCGCATTCGACCTCGAAGCGGGCCGCGGCCATCTCGCTGGTGTCGGCGCGGACACCGAGGTTGTAGACGGTGACGTCATGGCCGCGCGCGCCCTCCGCCTGGCCGAGACGCAACGTCCAGCCGAGCAGGGTGGCATCGCCCGTGCCGTTGGTGATGCTGTCGCCGACGAAGCCGACGCGAAGCTGTGTCATGGAACCCCCTCCCCGATCTGACCGGCGGGGATCTTAACCGAAAACTCGCAAGTACGGAGGCAGGCTCGATGCCCGGCGCTAGGGCGGCGCCGGCCCGTTCAGGCCGACGCCGCCCCGCGGCCCGAACCACCGTCGCCCGCACACAAGCTCACGTCGGCGGGCGGCGGTGGCGCTCGAGCCGAACTAACGGCCGCACGCACGGCGAGCCGGTTGCATCGTCACTTCGATGGATGAATGGACGAGGGCCATCGACGCCATCACTTGTCGCTATCACCGCGTCGCGCATCTTTCCGGCGCTTGATCGCGGGAAGGGTCGAGCCCTCAACCCAGCTTCCCATATGGGCCCCCGGGGCGGCGATTACACCCCCCAGGGCCACCCATGGTCTTGGATCGCGCGGGGGATACGGGCTACGGTCCGCCGCGGCGAGCCATTTCACGATGAATGAAGACGGGGGAGACGACGGGTGAGCGAGTACGAACATATCCTGGTCGAGAAGACCGAAGGCGTGGCGATCATCACCATGAACCGGCCGGAGGTTCTGAACGCGATGAACTTCCGCCTGACCACGGAGTTGCACGACGCGGTCCGCCGCATGGGGCGCGACGACGAGGTCGGCTGCATCGTCGTCACCGGCGCGGGCGAGCGGGCCTTCTCCGCCGGCGGCGATATCCACGAGCAGCGCGAAAACGACAAGAACCTCGAGCGGTCGGAACTCGACCGCCGCGGCGTGCTGCTGGCCGAGGGCACCTACGACGTGGCGACCTGCCCCAAGCCGACGATCGGCATGGTGAACGGCCTCGCCTATGGCGGCGCCAGCGTGCTGGTCACCGCCCTCGACATGCGGATCGGTTGCGAGGGCTCGAAGTTCCGCTTTCTCGCCGCCGCCTACGGGCGGATCAACGCGACCTGGACTTTGCCGAACCAGGTCGGCTGGCCGATGGCGAAGGAATTGCTGTTCAGCGGCCGCGTCGTCGAGGCGGAGGAAGCCCATCGCATCGGCCTGCTGAACCACCTGGTGCCCCGCGGCGAACTGCACGCCAAGACCATGGAGCTGGCGACGACGATCGCCGGCAACCAGGCCGCCTCCGTCCAGGGCGTGAAACAGCTGCTGCTGCGCGATGTCGGCGACAGCCTGAAGGAGCAATGGAGCAACGAAAAGGTCTACACCCGGGACGTCGTCCGCGGCGCCAAGGCGGAAGACGCCTTCCCGGACTTCATCGCGCGGCGCGGCCGGCCGCTTTGAGACGAAACCCGTCGTGAGGTTGCCGGGTCGGGGGTGCACGGCCATAATCCGGCACGACCGGCGGCGGTGAAGCGAGGTGAGCGCGATGCGGTGGTTTGGCGGAATTTGTGCAGTCGTGCTGGCGGCGGGCCTGATCGGACCGCTTGCGGCACAACCGAAACCGGTGGCCGAGGCGCCGACGGCGACGAGCCATGCGCCCGGTCTCGCGGTCGACTATTACTTCGAAATCTTCAACGAGATCGAGGAACTGGTCGACTGGATGGAGAGCGCCGGACCCCGGGCCGGACCGGCGATAGCCAAGCTCGACTACAAGGTCGGGATCGGCAAGGTGTTGACCAGCGATTCGAACGATTTCGTCGGCGCGCACATCCGGGGCCTGCTGCATCTCGAACAGGCCGGGGCCTATGCCTTCGAGGTGACCTCGAACGACGGGGTGCGCATCGATCTCGGCGGCGAGCCGTTGTTCGAGGACCCGAGCGTGCACCCCGACACGACCTCGGACCCGATCCCCTTCCAGGCCGCGAGCGCGGGTTGGTATCCTCTCGAAATCCTCTATTTCGAAAAGAAGAACACGTCGACCTTGATCTTGAAATGGCGCCCGCCCGGCGCCGCGGGATTTTCGCTGGTGCCTGAAACGGCCTTCATGCACACCAAGCGATAGCGCGTTGGAAAGGTGACCCGGATGAGCGTCCAGTCCCGCATCGAAGAAAAGCTGATGGCCGGCCTCACGCCGGCGCATCTCGAGGTGCTGAACGAGAGTTACAAGCACAGCGTCCCGCCCGGCTCCGAATCCCATTTCAAGCTGGTCATCGTCGCCGGCGCCTTCGAGGGCAAGCGCCTGGTCGGCCGGCACCAGGCGGTGAACGCCTTGCTGGCCGACGAGCTTGCCGGCCCTGTCCATGCCCTCTCGATGGAAACCCTGACGGCCGAGGAATGGCAAAAGCGGGGCGGGCGCGTCATGCAGACCCCCGACTGCCTCGGCGGCGGCAAGACCGACGCCTGACCCTTCGACCACCTAACCCGTGAGCGGGTAGACCCCGGCCCGGGCATGGCGATAGGGCAAAGTGGCGAGGTCGGCCGGGCCCCAGTCCGGCGTTTCGGCGATCAGGATCCTGTCCGCGATGGCCTCATAGGCGGCGCGGAAGTGGGTCTTCGAGCGCAGCACGATGATGTCGAAATCGAGCGGGTCGAGGCCGAATTGGTGGAAGGGGTCGAGATCGATCGCCGAAATCTGGCGGCTGGTCGCGACAATGGTGATCAAGCCCGCCACCAGCACCGCGCAATCGCCGAGGTCCACCGGCGCGCCCTTGCGCATCGGCCCGGTGCCGGTGAAGCGTTTCGGCCCGGCGAAGGCGACCCGGGCGCGGAGCGGGACCGGCCCGCCGGCCCGCGCCGAGGACGTGCCGCCGAGCTGCAGGTCGATTTCCGCGCCGGGGCCGGCGGCAAGCGCGGCCGCAACGCTTTCGGGGTCCCAGAGATAGGGCACGGCGACCCGCGGTCCGGGCCGGCGGGCAAGCGCCCGCAGCACATAGGTCGAATCGTTCATCCGGTCCGCATGTTCCAGCAGCACGACCGGGCGGGAAGCCTCCGCCGCCCGGACCACGGCCTGCGCGACCGCCGTCTCGTGGTCCAGAATGAGCTCGCGCTTGAAGAGGTCGTCGCGGGCGGCGCGGATCATGGCGGCGAGTTCGCCCACCGCCGCCTCGGCACGGGCTTTGTCGCCGTCGGCGACGGCGACGACCGCGAAGCCGATCGCGGGCACGTCGGCATAGGCGAAGCCGGTGAAGACGGAAATGTCGAGCAGCCCGGTCTCCGCCTCCAGCGCTTTGGCCCGGGCCTTGATCGAGGCCAGCGGCTCCAGCGCCGTCGCGGTGAAGATCGAGGGCAGGACCAGCGGCGGCTTGGCGATGGCCATCACCGGCCGGATCTCGCCTCGGAGTTTGCCGATCATCAGGCGGGCGGTGCGCCTGCCGGTCTCGTTCATGTCGACGTGCGGGCTTTGATGGAAGCCGCACACCAGATCGGCGCCCGCCAGCATTTCCACCGACACGTTGGCGTGCAGGTCGAGGGCGAGGGCGATCGGAAACTCAGGGCCCAGCGCCGCGCGCAGCGCCGCCAGAAAATCCGCTTCGGGATCGAGACGGGTGGGCGTCGCCATGGCGCCGTGCAGGTGCAGCAACAGGCCGTCGATCCGATGCGCATCGGCGCGCAGGCCCTCAATGATTTCGGCGAGGAAGGCGTCGAACGCCGCGTCCGTCACCGGGCCGGAAGGGGAGACGTCGCTCCAGACCAGGCCCTGGGTCTCGACCCCTGCCGCGGCGACGGCGTCGATGAAGCCGCCGGCCACCGTCGCCGAGCCGGCGAGGTCCGACAGCAGCGCCCCGCCCCGCAGAGCCTGGGCCTCGAACAGCGCCAGCGGCGTCTCCTCGGGCAGGAAGGTCACGGTTTCGTGGATGAAACCGGCGATGGCGAGGCGCATGGGCAGGCTCCCCCGGGTTTGGCGCGGCGGCCTTATCCTATAGACTCCCGCCGCCCGAGGGCAGTGAGGCGGGAGGAGAGATGAACGAGCTGGCACCACCGGAGGCCCCGGTCCTGCGCCACTATGCGCCGGCGACCGCGCCCGTGCCCCTGGTCTTCGATTCCCCCCACAGCGGTCAGCACTTCCCCGCCGACTTCCGCCCGGCCCAACCCGAATCGATGATCCGCCTTGCCGCCGACACCTTCGTCGACGAGCTGTTCGCCGGCGCACCGGCGGCCGGCGCGACGCTGATCGCCGCCGAGTTCTCGCGCGTCTATATCGATCCCAACCGGGACGAGACCGACGTCGACCTGAAGCTGGTCTCGGACGACTGGACCGGCCCGCACGTGCCGAGCCACAAGCAGCGCTTCGGCAAGTCGCTGATCTGGCGCAACCTCGGCATGGACATGCCGATGTACGACCGCCCGCTCACCGCCGCGGAGGTACGCCACCGCATCGACCATTACTGGCGGCCCTATCACGACGCGGTGGTCGAGGCGCTGGATGCGGCACATGCCGAATCCGGCGCCGTCTGGCACGTCAACTGCCATTCGATGGCCTCCTACGCCGGATCCTCCCACCCGGACGCCGGCAAGCGGCGCCCCGACATGACCGTCAGCGACCGTGACGGTACCAGCGCCGGGGCGGAGTTCGTCGCCTTCGTCGTCGAGGTCCTGGGCGGCATGGGCTACGACGTGCGCGTCAACGACCCCTACAAGGGCATGGCGCTGATCGAGCGTTACAGCGATCCCGACGCCGAGCGTCACAGCCTGCAGATCGAGCTGCGCCGCGGCCTCTATCTGGACGAGCGCAATCGGCGCAAAAGTGACGGTTTCGACGGCCTGAAGACGGACCTCGACCGGCTCTGCGTCGCGCTCGCCGATTTCGCCCGCGCCCGCGTCGACCCGTGAGCGCGCCGGCCCCGCCGTTCAGCCGCGACTTTACCGCGGCCCGGGCCCGCTTCCGGGCGGCGGCCGAGGTGGCGGGCGCCGAGCTGGAAGCCTTTCCCCACCCGCTCACCGGCCCCGACGGCGGACCGCTTGCCTGCGATGTCGCCCGGCTCGGCCCGGCGGATGCCGAACGGGTTCTGCTCACCGTCTCCGCCACGCATGGGGTGGAGGGCTTCGCCGGCTCCGCCCTGCAAAGCGATTGGTTCGCCGATCCCGGCGCCAGCGGATTGCCCGCGGGCGTCGCCCTGATGGCCCTGCATGCGGTCAACCCGCATGGCTTCGCTCATGGCCGGCGGGCGAACGAGGACAATGTCGACCTCAACCGCAATTTCATCGATTTCACGGCCGACCTGCCGGAGAACGCAGGCTGGCGCCGGCTGGCGCCGGTGGTCTGTCCCGACCTCTGGGACGAGGGGGCGGACGCGGCCTACCGGGCGCTCAGCCGGGATTTCATCGAGCGGTACGGCGAGCGCGACTATGTCGTGGCCGTCTCCGGCGGGCAGTACACCCATCCCGACGCCATCTTCTATGGCGGCAGCGGGCCGGTCTGGTCGCACGATCTGCTGCACACGCTCACCGCGGGCCGGCTGGCCTCGGTACGGCACCTGGCGGTGATCGATTTCCACACCGGCCTCGGCCCCTGGGGGCATGGCGAGTTGATCTGCCGCCATCCGCCGGAGAGTGAGGGGCTGCACCGCGCACGCCGCTGGTACGGCGACGGCGTCACCAGCCCCGAATTGGGCGAGAGCGTTTCCGCCGTCGTCACCGGCAACCTGCGCATGGCCTTCGCGCTTTGGCGCACGGACATCGAACTCACTTCGGTCGGGCTGGAGTTCGGCACCTATCCGGCCGAGCGGGTGTTCGAGGCCCTGCGCGCGGAGAACTGGCTGCACCACCACGGTCGCTCCGACAGCCGGGGCGGGCGGGCGATGCTTGCGGAAATGCGCGAGATGTTCGATCCCGACGACGACGGCTGGCGGGCCCTGGTGTTGGCCCGCGGGCGCGAGGTGCAGCGCCGGGCGCTGGCCGGCCTGGCGCAGACCTGAGCAGAAGGAGGCGAAACGATGGCGACGATCGATTTCTCGGGCCACCGGGTGGTGGTGACGGGCGGCTCCAACGGCATCGGCAACGCGATGGCGCGGGCCTTTCGCGATTCGGGCGCCGACGTGCTGGTGACCGGCACCCGGGCGCGGGAGGATTACGACAGCGATCTCGACGCCATGGACTATCGCCGGCTCGACCTCGGCGACGACGATGCCATCCAGGCCTTCGCGGCGGAGATCGACCGGCTCGACGTGCTGGTCAACTGCGCCGGCATGGTCGCCTACCGGGGAAAGGAGTTTGAGGCGGAAACCTTTCGCAAGGTCATGGACGTGAACCTGACGGCGATTTTGCAGCTGGGCGGCGCGCTGCGCCCGAAACTCGCCGCGCGGCCCGGCAGCATGATCAACGTCACCTCCCTCACCGCCTTCTTCTCCAGCCGCGGCAACCCGGCCTACGGCGCCTCCAAGGCGGCGATGGTGCAGCTGACCAAAACCCTGGCCGTGGCCTGGGCCAAGGACGGCATCCGCGTGAACGCCATCGCACCCGGCTGGGTCAAGACGAAGATGACCGAAGTGTCCTGGGGCAACGAAGACATCGACGAAGCGATCCTCAAACGCACGCCCATGCGCCGCTGGGCGGGACCGGAGGACATGGCGGGCCCGGCGCTGTTCCTGGCGTCCGATCTCGCGCAATACGTCACCGGCGAGACGATCCTGGTCGACGGCGGGTTCTCCCTGGTGATTTGAGAACCGGAGCATTTCCATAGAAGAATTTGCCCTCCGGAGCCGTCTTGACACATGATCTGAATATACATTTCCATTCAGATCTTTACGTGCCATTCTTTGGCAAGACTGGTAATTAGTCTGGGATTCTGAAAAATTTGTTTCGATATCGAAATAATACGTCAAGCTTGAAAGGACCACATGGAGAAGGGCGTTATCCGTCAAGTTGAGGAATTGAGGCAACGTGCGAGCGAACTTCGTTGGGAGGCGCAGCAGCGCTCGCATTTGGCTGATATCCTTCTTTCGGAAGCAGACCACTTGGAGCTGCGGGCAGATGAACTCAAGCAGGATGGTGTGACGGCAGCGCCGTCCAAAGCTGTCAGGCAGCAGCCGTGACGGGTGCTTGGACTTCGAATGTGGTAATATACTACTATCGTCTGCGTTTGCTGCGGCTGTAGTTGCCAAAGCTTGAAGTGCAGGTCGATCACGGAAACTTGATCGGACTCCAAGAGAGTGCCTAGCAGCCTGTCGGACTTGAGCCGAGTTTCGAGATGAGATTCACTGTCACGGTCTGATTCTCTCCTGCGCGGTGATTTTGTGATGAGCAACTTTCGACAGGTTGACCGGGAGACCAGCTATCTTCTGCCGCCTTCGGTGGACGAATGGCTGCCTGATCGTCATCTGGCGCGCTTCGTGGTCGATGTGCTGGAGCAGCTGGATCTCTCTGCGTTCGTGAAGGCCTATCGTGGTTCGGGCTCGGCGGCGCATCACCCGAGCGTCCTGCTGGGCCTGCTGATCTACGGCTACGCGACGGGGGTGCATTCCAGCCGGAAGCTGGAGCGGGCGAGCTATGATTCGGTGGCCTTCCGCTTCATCGCGGCAAACGACCACCCCGACCACGACACGATCGCCACGTTCCGCCGTCGCTTCCTGCCGCTGATCGAGGGGCTGTTCGTGCAGGTTCTGCTGCTGGCGCGGCAGGCCGGCATGCTGCAACTGGGCACGGTGGCGCTGGACGGGACGAAGATCCATGCCGACGCGAGCCGGCACAGCGCCCTGTCGTGGCAGCGTGCGGGCGAGATCGAAGCCCGGCTGCGGGCCGAGGTGGCGGAGTTGATGGCGTTGGCGGAAGCGGCGGACCGGTCCGAGGTTCCCGACGGCATGAGCGTGCCGGAGGAGCTGGCACGGCGCGAGGACCGGCTGGCGGCGATCGCCGCGGCGAAGGCGGAGATCGAGGCGCGGGCGGCCGAGCGTCATGCGCGGGAGCAGGCGGAGTACGAAGAGAAGCTGGCAGCCCGCGAGGCGAAGGAAACGCGGACCGGCCGCAAGCCGGGCGGGCGGCCACCGAAGCCGCCGGAGCCGGGGCCACGGGCGAAGGACCAGGTCAACCTGACGGACCCGGACTCGCGCATCATGCCGGTGGCCGGCGGCGGCTTCGAGCAGTGCTACAACGCCCAGGCTGCGGTGGCCGCCGGCAGCCTGCTGGTGGTCAGCGCCGACGTGGTGCAGGCGGCGAACGACAAGCAGCAGATCGAACCGACGCTCGAAGCACTCGCCGGCCTGCCGGACGGGCTTGGCGAGGTCGAGACCCTGTTGGCGGACAGCGGCTACTTCAGCCAGGCCAACGTCGAGGCCTGCGGGGAAGCGGAGATCGCGCCGCTGATCGCGCTCGGCCGGGAGCACCACCATCTTTCCTGGCGGGACCGCTTCGCCGAGGCGCCGCCAGCGCCCGAGGATCCGACGCCGCTCGAGGCGATGTGCCATCGCCTGGCCACACCCGAGGGCCGGGCGCTCTACGCGCTTCGCAAGCAGACGCCGGAGCCGGTGTTCGGCATCATCAAATCGGTGATGGGCTTGCGTCAGTTCAGCCTGCGCGGCCTCGACAAGGCGAAGGGGGAATGGACCTTGGCCACGCTCTCCTGGAACATCAAGCGGATGTTCGTCCTCAGCCACGCCTGAACGGGCGGGCCAACCCGCGTTCGCAACTTCATGGGGGTAAATCCATGACATCGACGCCCGCCAAGCCAATCTTACCAATCCTTGCATGCCCGAGTCCGACAGGCTGCTAGAAGTAAGGGATTTTAGAGGATGCGCTCGCAGTTTTGATGTGAGGAGGCGCGAGAGATGGCTCGTGTAGACTGTCCGGTATGTGAGAACTCGATAATTGTCTTGCCAGAAGGCGGCACGTACCGTGTGTCGGGCGTGTTTGATGCGAGCAAATGTCTTGAGTTGAAGGCTGTTGAGGGGGTCGACGATCCGCTCGAATGCGTCGTACTGGAGGCGACCGTGGACGAGGTGATGGCGAGTGGTTCGGGAGGCGGGTAACTCGATCAAGTCATTCAAGAGGTGGGCTATGCGCGTGTTGTCACCGGTCCTCTTGGCGCTCATGACGGCTTGTGGCGCCGTTGAGACGAGTGACGTACAGGACATCGACGCGGATTCGGGCCCTCGGATCGAGGCCGCAAGCCCACTCAGCGTTGTCATCGTCAATGTCGCCTCGAAAGATGACCCACGCGCGCGGCAGTTGGCAGAGGCGCATTGTCGCAAGTTTGATGAAAAGGCCCAATTGCCTCGAATGATCGGCGTGAACCTCGTTCTGTACCAGTGTTTGCCGCTCGCAGGCTAAAGACGTGATGCTGTGTTGGGCGAATAAAGTGGCTTCGCAACCATTGAAAGTGTGCTGAGGATGCTGTAGATCAGCATCCTGTCACTTAAGGGCGTTAGGTCGTCGTAATGCCTCTTCCGACTGAAAAACATTGGTATGCCGTGGCGACCAAGGCGCGTCGGGAGCTTTGGGCGCGGAGTAATCTTTGGGAACGGGAGATCGAGGTATATTTGCCGCTGGTGCGGCGGTGGCGGCGCCATTCCGGCAAGCGTGACTTGGTAAGCTACCCCCTGTTTCCTGGCTATCTGTTCGTCGAGGCCGACCTTCAAATCACCAGCTCGCGGGCGATCGATATGGCGCAGGGGGTGCGCGGGTTGGTCCGCTTCGGCGAGCGCTTGCCGACGGTCCCTGGCGGCGTCATTGAAGGAATTCGTCAGCTCGAGGACGAAAGCGGTCATATCGACCTCGATGCATGGCGCGGTGGCTTTCGCCCGGGTGATCTGGTGCAGATTGCCAAGGGTGTGATGGCCGATGTGACGGCCATTGTCGAAAGCATCGACGCAAAGATGCGAATTGTCGTGTTGTTGGAGCTCCTCGGCCGGCAAGTTCGTGCACGGGTGGACCGCGATCAAATCATCCGTGAGGGCTGAGTGCCGGCTATCTGTGGTTCCGCAGGTCATGCGGCTGGGCTTTCGCGGCGATGGCATTGCCAAAGTTCGTTTGCGATGCTTTCGGGATCAAGGTCTCTTCCCACCCACAAGCTGCGCTCGTCGCCGGCCTCGTGGAGTTCGCGATGGTGCAGGGCGCAGAGGGGGACGGTCCATTGATCTCCAGCCTTGCGGCCGATGGCCTTGGGTTGCGCGATGGTCAGATGGTGAACCTGCACCGGCGTGCGGTCACAGATGAGGCAGGGTTGCGTGGCCACATAGGCGAGGTGTCCCTTATCCCGGAGGCGGCGGGGTTGCTCTGGTCTCGGGTCGGGGGCGACTTATCCGTCGTCTGGCCTACAGGTTGCCGGCGGAGGCGGTGCGTCCGTCGGGATCGCAGCACGGTGTTGCGCGAGCCGATTGCGGTGTTCGGCGGCGAGTTGGAGCAGGCGGTCGACGTAATGACGGCTCTGTGAATCGGTTAGGCTGGGAGCGAGCAGCCGGAGGCGAGTGAGGACATGTTGGTTTTGGGCGAGGAGTTGATCGATCTCGCCGGCATCGCCAACCGCCTCGATCGCTTCGCGAAACCGAGAGCAGAAGCGTGCGGGGTCTTCGAAACGCCCCATCCCGTCGGCGGAGATGAACGGCCAGAGCAGAGGGCGCGGCTCTTCGCCCGCGAGGTGGCCGGCGAGCCCGCGCCGTGCAGGATCATAGAGGGCGAGGCCGTATGGGTTGCCGAAGGTGATGAGGGCCCGTTTGGTCGCATCAGTTTCCGCGGCCTTCAGAGCCATGTCATGCGCTTCGGCTGGATCGGTGGCGTCACCGGTGCCCGTACCATGGCCCTCACGGCAGATCTGTCGGGCGCCGGCATGGACGGTAATTCGAACTTTCACGCTATAGAGACAGTGGCTGCGGCCATGCTGCGATCGTTGCAACAGGCAGCTCATCTCCAAGGTTTCGCGGTCCCAGCCGTCGAAGCCGAAGATCCGATTCGCTTCCGAGATGGCGTGCCAGCCCTCGACATAGGGCAGCGTTGCTGCGCCCTGACGACGGAGGCGAACGTGTTTCAGTTTGAGCTTCGCGGAGAGGCCCGCGATTTGCTCCGGCGTGAAGGTCATCACTTGGTCCTCACGGTCAGGCTGCGGCCCGGTTCCGAAAGGGATGCTCCCGGGATGGAAGTTCCGGACTTGAGGGCGTCAAGCAATGCGCGGCGGTCGAGTTTGGGTGGCTGAGGTACAAAGTAGTGATCGGGGATTTGCGCTTCATCATCGACAAGCAGCGAAGCCGGCGTGGCTCGAAGCGAGAGGGTGAAGTCGGCTTCGCGCAGACGGGGGATCTCAGCGCGTTCCATGACGATTGTCAGGATCTGCCGTTTCGTATCAGCCGCGTGGCCGAAGCGCTGGAGACGGGCTTACATGTCGTCGATGCGGGCGCGAAGGGCCTGAACCATAGACTTGTCGTCGAGGTACGAGCGTGTGACCTGGACGATCATTTCGTTGAGATCGGTCAAGCCTTCGAGCGTATCTGCTAGGATCTCCTCGTCGGCGTCTGGGAAGCGCTCGGCGAGTTGCTGGCGGAAGAACTCGTGATGCGCCAGTTCGCGGAGAATCGGGGCGCTCATGAGGCGTCTCCCCGCAGATCCAACGAATCTAGCGTGGTCGTCCCCGCGGATGAGGTCTCTACGTCTTGTTTCTCCATCGCCTTCTGTCGCGGGATTTGCGTCGGGCGCCGCCCGATCGGCGCGCCAGACTTGGTGTTCTTTCCCAGGGCAATCGCATTTCAGAATTTGCCGAGGAGTGACAGGAGATAGTCGTTGTTCCAAGCGGCGATTTTGAACTTGGCGCGCAGCGAGTCTTTTCGTGGATCCTTTCGCATGACATTGAGCGCCATGTGGCGCAGGACGGCGAGATTGTGCGGTCCATTGTCCTTGCGGGTTCTGTCTTGGTCTTCGTTCATTTGGACATCGAGGCACCAGTGCAGGCGGTTTTCGACCCCCCAGTGCGCCCGGGCAACGGGATTGAAGCGCTCGGCGTCGAGCGGCTGGCTGAGCAGGTAGTAGGCGGTTTCGCTCGACGTCTTCTCCGCGCACTCGCGGGTCCGGGTGACTTTGGCGACCGCCTTCAGGCCCGGCCAATGATGGCGCTCTTGCAGCCACTCGACGTGGCTGGAGACGAGAGCGGCACGGGTCTCGATGCGGCCATGATCGCCATCGACCGTGGTGTCGGTGGTGGTCGCTTCGGCTTTCGGATCGTCGAGGAAGGTTCTCACGTCGTCATGCAGCGTGCCTTGATTGCCCTTCAACGCCAGGGCGTAGTCACCCCCCTGCTCGATAATCTGGCTGGCGATGGCGCGCTGGCAATTGAGGGCGTCCACGGTCACGATCGTCCCCTCGAGGCTCAATAGTTTCAACAGCTTCGGCACGGCGGTGATCTCGTTGGACTTGGCGTCGGTGGCGACTTGCCCCAACACCAGCCGCTGATCACAGCCCCAGGCCGAGACCATATGCAGCGCCGACGTGCCGCTCGCCTTGTCGTAGGATCGCCGCACCACCTTGCCGTCGATCGCAATGACCCCTTGGCAGGTCTCGGAAAAGCGCGCCATGAAGCGCTGGAAGCAGGCGCCGAACGCCTCCGGATCCAGCAACCGGAACACCCGGCTGAAGGTGTCGTGGCTCGGCACGCCATGTTCGAGTACGAGAAATTCCCGCAGGAACGCCTCCTTTTCACGCGCGAAGATCGCCATGTCGACCGCCGTCTGACCGCCCGAGAGGACCGTGCACAGGGCGATCGTCAAGATCTCCAGCAGATCGTGACGCCCGGCATTGCCAGTCCGCGGATCCTCGAGACCCTCAAAGCACTCCAGAAAGCCTTCCATCGCAACCTCCACCCGTGAAAAGACCGGGTAGAATCGATTCGCGCCAATACCTCAAGATCAAACACGCACGTCAAGGCAATTCCAAATGCGATTCCCCTGTGTTCTTCCCAGAGCCGGATTGCCTCGCGGCGGACGGTCAGGTGGCGGTCGAGGTAATAGTCGAGGAGGCGCTCGAGGTTCGCAGCGAGGGCGTCGAGGAGCTCACGCAGTCCCGGCCGGAGGCTGGCGTGGCCGTTCACCGTGGCGGTGAGCGAAACACCGGCATCGACGATTTCATCGAGGGCCAGGAGCTCCCGCCGACGTTCTTGGTAGCTGGTTTGGTCATTCAGCACGATCATGGGCTGCGTCCTCCCAATGAACGGTATCGAAGGACAGCCCTGACGTATGCATATCCATCGATATATCTGATTTATGCCTATTACGGCGGATTATTGACGAATATCAACATTTTTAATGTTTTTCCGGTGTTCAATGGATTATCGAGGAAAATGCGGCGATTTTGGCCTGTTCAGATCTCAGGCACTGCTGGCGCGGGATCGACCTCAATCGTCGCCCGGGCTCCGGCGTGCGGCGTGTTGCTCGCGGAGTTGGTTGAGCAGGCGGAGGGTCGACCGTTCGAGGGCGGCTTCGTAACGGCTGAGTTTGCCGAAGGCACCGCGCCGGCGCCATCTTCCGTAAAGGCTTGGCCAAGCATAACGTCCGGTGCGGAGCGCTGTTCTTGCGTCTCGACGAGATCGGCTTTGGCGGCGGCAAAGGCTTCGTCGTCGAGGATTCTTGTCTCGTGGACGTAATAATACTTGGAGGGTAGTCGTTCTTCGAGATCATTCATTGTCTGGGTCGCGTTGGTCGCTTGGATGGACAACTGCTGGTGGGCGAAGATCGCCGCCTCGACATGGCCAGCGCGTCGCAGGCGCCACATGTTGAAGGCGATGCGAAAGACCAACTCCTCCTCGAAAGCACCCTCGGGCGCCAAAGAAGCAACGATATCGGTGTAAAAGGCGTCGAAGTCGGCCACAGACTCGGTTCTGAGCAACAAACGATGCGCCGTAAGGCCATGTTTGAGGGCGTTTCGGCGTGACTTGGATTTTCCGTCTGGTGTCCGAGGGCCGGTGCTGCGTTGGGCGTTGCTTCGATTGGCGGCGATTTGAGCGTTGGAGGCCATGGATCCACCCGACGATGCGTGAGTGACGTTGTAAATATAGGTGCTTTGGCGCCAGCGTCAATGAATTCGACGTATACAATGGATATTATGGATTGGGTACGTGCTGAGGTGTCCTCAACGGAGGGCATGGCCGCGCCAGACGACACGCCCGAAAACTTGCAGCGTTGTTGCGGGGACATCGCGGATTGGCGGGTAATGGGGATCTTCGCTGAGAATGCTGACCGTCTCGCGGCCCAAGTCGAGCTGCAGGCGGCGGATCGTCAGGTTGTTTCGGTGAGTGAGGACATAGAGACCATCATCCGTCACCTGAGTTTGTCCGTGGTCGACGAGGATCAAGTCGCCACGCATAAATGTTGGGGCCAATGCGTGGTCGGTTATCCGAAAGCAGATCGGGTCTTCGGCGTCGAGATCGCGCGCAAGACTTGGCGGCAAGATGAAGTGTTCTGATGCCTCGGTGTCGTGGTCGATGACCGCGGTCGCGGCGCCGAATTCCATGATGGGAATGTGGTACTGGGCCCCGACGTCGGTCATTGGGCTGGCGAGCGGGAGATCCGCATCACCATGGTAACGCGGCGGCGGCTCGGACATTGCTGTTGAAGCCGTCAGAGGCGCGAGCTTCGGTTCGTCGACGCGCGATTGTGTCAACGCTTCGATGGAGATGCCCAGCACCTCGGCAATGCGGTATAGCGTCTGATAGCGCGGGCGGGTCGAGCGGCCTGAGAGGATATCACCCACAGCGGTTGGGCTGAGTCCGGCGGCGAGGGAAAGAGATCGCGGGCTATGGCCGGCGGCAGCGATCCGTTTCTTGAGGCCATTGCGCCAGTTGTCGTCAGCCATCAACCACTCCACCTCGTGTCTGGGAGTGAAGGTAGCCCAAAATGTGGTGATGATGCGAGAGTCTTGCCGACTGCAGCCAAGGATTGGCTTCGTTTCGCAGAAAATGGCGATTGCCCAACAAGGCGGCGCGCTGTGCAAGCCATCAACCGTCTCGGTTAGGCGCAGGTGTCGAAGACGAGAATAACGTCGACGCGTTTGAGGCCGCGGATGAGTGCTCGGGCCTTGCCGGCGCTCCCCTTGGTCCAGCCGAAGACGTCTTCGATGCGCTTGCATGCCGTCTGGCTTAGCGCGCGTCCCTCGACCGCCGCCGCGTCGTGGGCAATCGCCGAGCAGCGCTCGGTGATGTACTGCGCGGCGTGCACCACGATACCGTTGGCCCGGCCGTCGGCGACGAAGTCCTTCGTGACGTAGGCCTTGATCGCGCTGGGCGTGATCGCACACTCGCGCTCGGGCCGCCGGCTCGCCAGATCCAGGCCACCTCCCTCTTCGACGGGATCGACGGCCGACCCGTCGACGCAGACATCGCGTCGAAGCCAGCCGGTATCTCCGCTCGCACCTCGCTGATGGTCTCCCGAGTTTGCCGAAGCGGATGACGCCTCGGGCTGAGGCATCAAAGTCGACGTAGCTGAACAGACGGCCGCCCGTCCCGTCCGAGCGGCGCACCAGCCCCTCCATCACATGGCTGGCATCAGAGAATCATGACGATCGTCAATTGGCCGGAACTTTCCGGCCGTATGTAAAGCTCTCCAAGCGATTCCTCTGATCGATTACTTTGCTGTCGTCCTATATGCTGTATATAGTTAAGTGTCGAATGACTCGTTGTATTGCTGAATGCATATCTTGAGAGAGTGGACGATGCCTCTGAAGCTTGTACCAGATGACAAGGCCTGGCCTAATGACGAGCCCGTGAAACGACGGCTACGGCGATGGTCGGTAACCTTCCAAGCCGTCCTCTGGCTGGGGGGAAATGATAACAGTTGTTTGGTTCGAGATATCTCCCCAGGCGGAGCGCGGATTGAACTCGACGAACCGCTCAGTCTCATGGTAGGAGCATCAGCAGAACTGGCCTTTAGCGGCTATGATCCGATCGCGGCAGAAATTCGCCACGTCGACGGGAACACTGTTGGGCTGATGTTCACACTTGATAGTGATGGCGAAGCGGCACTCGGTCGGCATTTGGTAGAGTTGAGACCTGATCGCACGGAGCCTCGACGGACGGTCCAGATCAATGGGATGCTAACTCCAAGGCCTGCCCGCCAATCATGCATGATTACGAATATTCCCAAAATGGGAGCCCGTATCACCGGTTTGAATTTGGAAGGTCTATCTGAAGGCGACGAGGTTTCGCTTCACATTGATGGTCATGGCGATGTCGATGCGGTGATTCGAAGAATCTAGGAAGGTGAAGTCGGCTTGATGTTTCGCAAAGCCTTGATAGGCTCTTTGCCAAAGGCTCAAGAATGAATAAGAGAATGAGTAAGGTCAGCAAATGAATAAATTTCGCAGGCGACCAAGGGTAACCGGGGCAAAAGGCCGGGCCTGGGGACGGGGGGATCTGGCCTGGGTATAGGGGTGAGTCTCAACGGCCACATCTTGTGAGGCTTCCGCGTCAAGTGACCAGATATCGATGTTCGCGGCGGGAGGTCTGTGATTCGATCCCGTCATGGCCGAATCGCTTCCGGATCTCGACGATCTTGATGTCGCCGCCCTGAAGGCGCTGGTTCTGACGCTGCTTGAGGAGCAGGCGGCCCTGCGTGCCGAGAACGCGACATTGCGCGAAGAGATCCGCCGTCTCAAAGGCCTTTCCGGGCCACCGGATATCAAGCCGAGCGGCATGGACAAGCAGGCCGTATCCCGGGGCCGGACGGGGCGGAAGGCGGGACGGCGGGCCAAGAAGGGCCGGGTTCCCATCGACGAGAGGCGGATCGTCCGGGCCGCCGTGCCGGCGGGCTCGCGCTTCAAGGGCTATGAAGACTATCTGGTTCAGGACCTGCTCTGCCGGCCGAACACTGTCCTGTTACGCCGCGAGCGCTGGCTGACGCCCGAGGGGGCCACGATCGTGGCGCCGCTGCCGGCGGGGACGCGCGGCCACTTCGGCCCGGCGCTCAGGCGTTTCGTGCTGGCGCTCTATCATGGCGGCCAGACCAGCGCGGAGCGCTTGGCGCGGCTCTTGGACGACCTCGGCATCAAGATCTCCAAGCGCCAGGTGGTGCGGTTGTTGAACGAGGGCCATGACGGCTTCGTCGCCGAGGGCGAGGCGGTGCTGCGCGCCGGCCTGGAGACGGCGCCCTGGATCAGCGTCGACGATACCGGCGCCCGCCACGCCAACCGCAACGGGGTGACGAGCGGGATCGGCAACGACGCCTTCGCTTGGTTCGCCACGACGTTTTCCAAGAGCCGCTTGAACTTCCTGGAACGGCTGCGGGCCGGCCACGCGGACTATGTGCTCAATGCCGCCGCCTTCGCCTACATGGCCGAGCGCGACCTGGCCGCATCGGTGATCGCCCGTCTGGCCGAGGGCTGCCCGCGGCGCTTCACCAACGAAGATGCCTGGCTGGCCCACCTGGGGCGGCTCGCCATCACCGGGCACGGGGACGGGCGCGGGGCCGCGCGGACCGCCACCGAGGGGGCGCTGTGGGGCGCCATCGCCGCGCACGGCCTGCTCAGGGGCACGGCCGCGGGCGCCTGCGTCGTCCTGAGTGACGATGCTGGCCAGTTCAACGTCGGCCGCCACGCGCTCTGCTGGGTCCATGCGGAGCGCTTGATCCACAAGCTGATGACCTTCTCCCGGAGCCAGCGGCGCGAGAAGGAACACATCCAGGCACGGCTCTGGCAACTCTACGCCGATCTCAAAGCCTATCGCGAAAGGCCGGCGCCAGGACGGCGGGCCCACCTGGCATGCCGCTTCGATGCGCTCTTCGCGACCAAGACCGGATTCCTCCGCCTCGACCGGCTCCTGGCTCGCCTGCATGCCAACCGCGACGAACTGCTCGTCGTCCTCGACCGCCCGGAGGTCCCGCTCAACACCAACGGCGCGGAACGCGACATCCGCGCCATGGTCACAAGGCGAAAATTCTCCGGCGGCACACGCTCCGAGGACGGCAAGCAGGCCCGAGACACATTCCTCGGCCTCTACAAGACCTGCCAGAAACTTGGCCTCTCCTTCTGGGATTATCTCGGCGACCGCCTCAAGGTCCCCGGCGCCCCACCCGTGCCCCCACTGCCGATCCTCGTCAGACAACGCTGCATCGAAATGGCTTGACCGCCCGGGGTTTTGCCCCTGTTACGACCAAGGGACCTATGGATGCTTGCCCTACGGTAAGAGTAGATACGTGGAGGATGACACGGAGAAAAATGGCCGCACCAAGAGAAGAGACAGCTTCATGGAAAGCTTCGTGATACCCGGCACGACCTCTACTTCGTGCATTCAGAGGACACTATTAGGAAAATATTGGATGGGCTTGTAGGATGGCTACTCAGTCACATAAAGTTAAATTATAATGATATGTTGATATGACAATTTTACACAAGATTCCCGGCCGTAAATTTGGTGTCAGAGATGATAAAAAATGAAGGCCGAAGCTATATCTTCATAAATCGCTTCTTTTATCCTGATCATTCTGCGACGAGCCAAATGCTTACTGATTTGGCATTTCATTTGGCATCTCAGAATTTGAACGTATTAGTGATTTCATCACGTCAGGTTTATGACGATCCACTCAAGATGTTGCCAGAATATCAGCAGATCAATGGCGTCGTGATCTATCGACTTAGAACGACCCGATTCGGCCGACGTACGTTGATAGGAAAAGTAATCGACTTTCTGTCCTTCTATATTCTCATGTTCAGGGAGTTGCGGCGACAAGGCCGTGCGGGGGATATCGTGGTCGTAAAGACAGACCCTCCTTTGGCATCTGTTGTAGCCATGCTCGCCTGTCGCGACGCCGTCATCCAAGTGACTTGGCTGCAGGACCTCTACCCAGAAGTCGCGGCTGCGCTCGGAATAAGCGTTCTTAAGGGGGCGCTGGGCAAGGGCTTGATGCGGCTGCGGGATCGGTCTCTTAGGCGTGCAAAAATGAATATCGCTATTTCCGAAGGCATGCGGAGCCGGCTGATGAAAAGGGGGATTCCCGAGGCAATTATCGATGTTATACCAAACTGGGCTGACGACTCAGCGATCCACCCTATGCCACATGCTAGCAATCCAGCTCGCCAATCATGGGGCTTGGTGGACAAGTTCATTATTTGCTATTCGGGAAACCTTGGACGCGCACACGAAGCTGATACAATTCTTTCTGCAGCCGAGGCCCTAATCCGACGGGATGACATATTTTTCCTATTTATTGGTGGTGGGAATGGCTTTTCGAAGCTTGAAAAAGATGCTGCCGTTAAGAATATCAGAAACTTTAAATTTAAACCATATCAGCCTCGGGACAATCTCATCAACACCCTCGGCGTGGCCGATTTGCACTTGGTTTCCTTGTTACCTACCGTCGAGGGTCTGATCATGCCAAGCAAGCTGTACGGAATAGCTGCTGCGGGTCGGCCTATAATAGCAATCACGGCAACTGACGGCGAGATTGCTGGGTTGTTGAAGGAACACGATTGCGGCGTAACGATCATGCCGGGCGATGGGCAGCGCCTCGCCGAAGTGATTAGCTCCCTCGCAGGTGATCCGGCCCAATGTGCACTATACGGCGCCAATGCTCGCCGCATGCTGGAGGGCAAGTTTCTGCAGAGTACCAGCCTTAACCGTTGGTATAACCTCCTAACTTCATTACCCAGGGACAATCAAAGATGAACCCAATTTATCCTGTCATTCTTTCAGGCGGGTCCGGCAGCCGCCTTTGGCCGCTGTCGCGCACGACCTTTCCGAAACAATTCCAGGCCCTTGTCGATCACGAATCTTTGCTCCAGTCGACGGCACGACGCGTGGCGTCGAGCTATGGTTTTGCACCGCCGCTGATCATCTGCAACCAAGACCACCGTTTTCTCGTCGCAGAGCAGCTTGAGGCGATTGGTATTACACCATCTGATGTCGTGCTGGAGCCTTTCGGACGCAACACGGCCCCTGCTATCGCTATCGCAGCACTTCGTGTCGCAAGTGAAGGTAGAGGCGGCATCGTCGCTTCACTTGCGTCCGACCATGTCATTCGCGATGAAGCTGGCTTCCGTGCCGCTGTCCATCAAGCGTCAACGGTGGCGCGCGATGACGGTCGCATCGTGACCCTTGGGGTTCGTCCGACCTCTGCCCATACTGGTTATGGATACATTCAACGAGGCGCGCCGCTAGAAGGACCGGCCGATGCCTATGCCGTTACGGCCTTTATTGAAAAGCCGGATGCCGCGACAGCCGAGGACTTCCTTGCTAGAGGCCTTCACCTTTGGAACGCGTCGATCTTCGTGTTTCGCGCAGATGTCATGCTGGAAGAGATGGCGCGCCATGCACCTGAAGTTTTGAGTGCGGCCCAGGCATCGTTTGAGGGCGCCAAGCGTGACCTGGATTTTCTCCGGCTCGAGGCAACGGGCTTCGACGCCGCCCCCGATATATCGCTCGACCATGCAATAATGGAAAAGACCGAGCGGGCAGCGGTCATACCGCTTGATGTCGGCTGGAGCGATCTTGGCGCATGGGACGAACTTTGGGCCGGTAGCGAGGACGATACTGTGACCCGGGGTGACGTTGTCGCCCTGGATGTGCGCAACAGTTACATCCGATCTGAAAGCCGTCTCGTCGCCGTGCTCGACGTCGAAGAATTGGTGGTGGTCGAAACCTCGGATGCCGTCTTGGTGACGCGACGCGGCGCTGGCCAGGATATCCGCCGTTTGATCGCGGCAATGCAGGAGCAGGCGCGCGATGAGGTCGATAACCATCCCGTGCATCGTCGTCCCTGGGGGCATTTCCAGAGTTTGACTTCCGGCGATGGCCATCAAGTTAAGCGTCTGACCCTGAAGCCCGGTGCCGGGATCTCCTTGCAGCGCCACCATCACAGGGCGGAGCATTGGGTCATTGTCTCCGGTACGGCGCAGATCACCCTCGACGAGGAGGTTCGCACCCTGGGGCAAAACGAAAGCATTTTTGTGCCCCTAGGTGCCACCCACCGATTGGAAAACCCGGGCGACGTGCCACTGGTGGTAATCGAGGTACAGACAGGTGACTACCTGGGCGAGGACGATATCGAGCGCCTAGAAGACCGTTACAATCGAATCTAGCAGGCCGCTGGAAGTTATTTCTCAAGTTTCCTAACTGGAGTCGCCCCGGTACCGTGGACGGTCAGGGATCCTCCACGGACGGGTCGACGCCAGGCCGGTTGAGGAGCGCGCAACCCCGCCCGCGGGTCGCCCTATAGACCAACAAAGCAATTCTACCGGGTCTCCAGTGCTCGGCCAGAGCAGCGGCGCAAATTACACGCCGAAACGGGATGGAGGTTTAATGGCCATTGACCGTACAAACCCGAAATCTCTGAGGCTTGCCATATACCGCTTCAGCGTGATAGCTTTCTAACGCCGCGGCAGTGAGTCTGAAGAGCGCATTTAGGACATTAGTTTGTGCTTAAATGAGGTGGCGGTAGCGTGTCCCCACTGTATTGACACGCCATCTGGGTGTCTTGAGGTCTCCAAACTTGAAGAGCTACCCCTAAGTAAATGACGCTGCACGAATGACAGCAAGAATAAGAAAAGCTGTCTTCCCGGTAGCGGGCTTAGAGACACGGTTCTTGCCAGCGACCAAGGCAATTCCAAAGGAAATGCTACCAGTTGTTGACAAGCCCCTGATCCAGTAAGGTCAGAGATCGGCTCAACAGATCGGTAATCGTCGACTTACGTAACATCCTCCGCCCTGCAGATATGGCTGAAATTGGCTTCGTATACCATTCCGTTGGCAGGTAATGTGATGAGCGATAAGGGCCATTATCACTTCGGGTGGTGTGCATTAGGGGAATCGTTGATTCGCTTGTTGGGGTAAAGACGGGGTTTCTCGGGAATGATCATAAGGTTGTAAACGATATGTATTTTAACAAGTATATACACCTATATCATTTCTTAAGTCATTGTATTTCATTAGAAACTACCCCTCCCCTCCTGAGTACCGAGCCTGTATTCTGTTGATCTCTGATAATCGATATTTTTGGCTCCAGGTTATTCAAGCTGTCTCCATCTCGATCGTCAGTGCAGCCACTGTGATCTCGTATTTGGTGGGTACCTCGCTGCTTTGGAGTTTGCGCTCTGTCTCACGACGGCTAAGGGCCGATAGCTTCGGTTTTTGCTGGTGACTAGTGTTAGATTCCTTGCCGTCGCATATACGATGAACCACAGGTCGAAGACGTCATCATGCGCTTCGGGGCCGAGCATGGCTGGCCCGTTCGCGCTGTTCACGGCGTCGCTGTGTGAATGTCGGAGTCAATGCGGAATGCATCCCAGGGCGGGATGGCGCCGCGACCCGAAACGCTCCCGTGCCATGAAATTGAGGATCATTCAGTAATCGAATGCCCCGCTTCTACGACAGTCGCAAACGCATTTTGGTGACCGGCGGCGCCGGATTTCTCGGCTCCCACTTGGTTGACCGTCTGCTCGACCAGGGCCACGAGGTGTTGTGCGTCGATAATCTCTTCACGGGCACAAAACGAAACATCGACCATCTCCATAACCATCCGCGCTTCGAGTTTATGCGCCACGATGTCTGCTTTACGCTCTACGTGGAAGTTGACGAAATTTACAATTTGGCCTGTCCGGCTTCGCCCATTCACTACCAGCATGATCCGGTGCAGACGACCAAGACCTCAGTGCACGGCGCGATCAACATGTTGGGTTTGGCCAAGCGGCTGAAATGTAGAATCCTCCAAGCCTCGACTAGTGAAGTTTACGGCGATCCGGCGGTGCATCCGCAGACTGAGGGTTATTGGGGGAACGTCAATCCAGTAGGTCCACGCTCTTGCTATGGTAACCGGGGCAAAAGGCCGGGCCTGGGGACGGGGGGATCTGGCCTGGGTATAGGGGTGAGTCTCAACGGCCACATCTTGTGAGGCTTCCGCGTCAAGTGACCAGATATCGATGTTCGCGGCGGGAGGTCTGTGATTCGATCCCGTCATGGCCGAATCGCTTCCGGATCTCGACGATCTTGATGTCGCCGCCCTGAAGGCGCTGGTTCTGACGCTGCTTGAGGAGCAGGCGGCCCTGCGTGCCGAGAACGCGACATTGCGCGAAGAGATCCGCCGTCTCAAAGGCCTTTCCGGGCCACCGGATATCAAGCCGAGCGGCATGGACAAGCAGGCCGTATCCCGGGGCCGGACGGGGCGGAAGGCGGGACGGCGGGCCAAGAAGGGCCGGGTTCCCATCGACGAGAGGCGGATCGTCCGGGCCGCCGTGCCGGCGGGCTCGCGCTTCAAGGGCTATGAAGACTATCTGGTTCAGGACCTGCTCTGCCGGCCGAACACTGTCCTGTTACGCCGCGAGCGCTGGCTGACGCCCGAGGGGGCCACGATCGTGGCGCCGCTGCCGGCGGGGACGCGCGGCCACTTCGGCCCGGCGCTCAGGCGTTTCGTGCTGGCGCTCTATCATGGCGGCCAGACCAGCGCGGAGCGCTTGGCGCGGCTCTTGGACGACCTCGGCATCAAGATCTCCAAGCGCCAGGTGGTGCGGTTGTTGAACGAGGGCCATGACGGCTTCGTCGCCGAGGGCGAGGCGGTGCTGCGCGCCGGCCTGGAGACGGCGCCCTGGATCAGCGTCGACGATACCGGCGCCCGCCACGCCAACCGCAACGGGGTGACGAGCGGGATCGGCAACGACGCCTTCGCTTGGTTCGCCACGACGTTTTCCAAGAGCCGCTTGAACTTCCTGGAACGGCTGCGGGCCGGCCACGCGGACTATGTGCTCAATGCCGCCGCCTTCGCCTACATGGCCGAGCGCGACCTGGCCGCATCGGTGATCGCCCGTCTGGCCGAGGGCTGCCCGCGGCGCTTCACCAACGAAGATGCCTGGCTGGCCCACCTGGGGCGGCTCGCCATCACCGGGCACGGGGACGGGCGCGGGGCCGCGCGGACCGCCACCGAGGGGGCGCTGTGGGGCGCCATCGCCGCGCACGGCCTGCTCAGGGGCACGGCCGCGGGCGCCTGCGTCGTCCTGAGTGACGATGCTGGCCAGTTCAACGTCGGCCGCCACGCGCTCTGCTGGGTCCATGCGGAGCGCTTGATCCACAAGCTGATGACCTTCTCCCGGAGCCAGCGGCGCGAGAAGGAACACATCCAGGCACGGCTCTGGCAACTCTACGCCGATCTCAAAGCCTATCGCGAAAGGCCGGCGCCAGGACGGCGGGCCCACCTGGCATGCCGCTTCGATGCGCTCTTCGCGACCAAGACCGGATTCCTCCGCCTCGACCGGCTCCTGGCTCGCCTGCATGCCAACCGCGACGAACTGCTCGTCGTCCTCGACCGCCCGGAGGTCCCGCTCAACACCAACGGCGCGGAACGCGACATCCGCGCCATGGTCACAAGGCGAAAATTCTCCGGCGGCACACGCTCCGAGGACGGCAAGCAGGCCCGAGACACATTCCTCGGCCTCTACAAGACCTGCCAGAAACTTGGCCTCTCCTTCTGGGATTATCTCGGCGACCGCCTCAAGGTCCCCGGCGCCCCACCCGTGCCCCCACTGCCGATCCTCGTCAGACAACGCTGCATCGAAATGGCTTGACCGCCCGGGGTTTTGCCCCTGTTACGAAAACTCGACCAACCCTCTACAGTATAGAGACGGTTTTCGGACAGGGCATAGGCACCGGCGCCCGTCGCAGCCCAGGTGTCGATCAAACTCATCTGTATGATGTCGAATTGTGCATCACTGCGTGCAAACCAGCTTCTCGCCTCGTCGACGACGATTGTGACCCCATCTAATCCCGCGATATTTGAAAACTTTGAGAATTCGTTATCGCCAGTTGCCAGTTCCGCGATAATGGGATTTAATTCTACACCGGTTACTTTTTGGAGGCCGAAGTACTTTGCAGAAACAAGGTCCCTTCCGCCACCGATCCCTATCACCGCGCCGACGGATAATCCGGGAATATAATAGGCCAAATTTGATACATCATGTCGCAAGAACCACATATTATCGAGATCGCCATCAAACCGGTAGCTGAATGTACCCGCTAGGCCATCGATCTGCGCGAGGCGTTGCTCCAGCCTGTGCTCTACGAGCAAGCGCGATTGACTCGGCCCCCATAACTTTGGCGCGTCTACGCCCCAAGGGTAGAGACCTACGCGAGAGAAGGAATTCCAATCCTCGAACAACAGAGCACGTCCTGCCTCAGGTGTGCCCTTTGGATAGGCAATCCGAAGAGGAATCGCTCCAGATACAACCAAGACGAAAAGGAATGAAATTGATACACCGACGACCATCGATGGTAGGGCGCCAGTCTTGCCATGATAAGAAAACAAGAACGAGGTCAAGACAATTAGTTCTGCCAATACAACGAGGGAGATAGGCCCTCCGAAGATATCCATGATGTACAGTGCGAAAATACATCCCGCTCCCGCACCTAGTAAATCCACGCCATATACCAATCCAATCTTATAGGGCCCGCGTGTCAGAAACAGGCAGACCAGAATGCCCGCGAGGACAAAAGGAACTAACAGGCATAATAAGACCAAAACCCAACTCGACACGGCCTTGAAGGTCGAAGTGGAGAGAGGATTCGCAAACGGCTGGACGAATGCCACGACAGATAGGCTTATGGCCAGTAGAAGGCTAAGATTGACCAGGTCACGATCAAATCGCACTAAATCAAACGCCGACCGCTTTCGAAACACCCAAACACCGCCGCTGGCGACGCCAAGCATGGCAACACCCACCGTCAAGAATGCTAGGTAGTACCATGTCATGACGGAAAGAATTCGCGTCTGGACCAACTGCAATGCGAGCGCACCGCCGGAAACGAAGAAGACTCCCGCGAAGAATGCGGCCCGTTGGGACAGCGACCTGGAGACCATACTTCACGCACCCAAACAGAATCGTCGTCAATTGCAGACCCGTCGGACCGCAGACCCGTCGGACCGCAGACCCGTCGGACCGCAGATCCGTCGGACCGCAGACCCGTCACGATGCCCCGACGACGCTTCCCATCAAGAGTGGTCGGGTAACGCCGCGCTCTTTCCGCTTTTCGGCATCGATCCTTGTCGACTGCGAGACGCAGGCTCGCATGGGCACCCACGGTGTTGCAAGGCACCAGGGTCGGTTTTTTCGCCCGCAACAGGACGATCTCTGCCAACCTGAGCAATGAGGCTGACCGCGCGCGGACGCTCGTCTTGCATGTTATTGGCAGGTGTGGTCGTCCTATCGATGGGTGCAGTCCGGGTTAAGGGAACCCGGTCGGATTATCCGAGGTTCAAGGTATTCGTTGTCGGCCGTATCGGGCACTCGGCCGGGAAGCCGACGGCGAAAGCGGGGCAATACATGACGACCGGACCAGCCGGACGGTCACCTCTCCGACTCGGCCTCCTCGCGGGCGAGGGCCGCCAGGCCTTCGCGGTAGCTCGGGTAGCGGAGCGTCAGGCCCAGGGTCTTGCGGGTCTCAGCGCTGGAGACGCGCTTGCTTTCCGCATAGAAGCTGCGTGCCATCGCCGACAGCTCGGCGGTCGCGAAGGGGATCACTGGCGGGGGCTCGACGCCGAGTAGTTCGGCGGCATGGGCGACGACCTCGCCCGGCGGTGCCGGTGCCTCGTCGGCACAGTTATAGACCCGGCCGGGGGAGGGATGCGCGAGGGCGGCGCGGAGAATCGCTACCAGGTCCTCGACATGGATGCGGGAGAAGACCTGGCCCGGCTTGTCGATCCGCTTGGCGCGGCCCGCGCGCAGGGCCGTCAGCTGGTTGCGCCCGGGGCCGTAGATCCCGGCGATGCGGAAGAGGTCGAGCGGCACGCCCTGCGCGTCGGCCAAATCCCGCCAGGCCCGCTCGGCGGCGAGGCGGCGGCGGCCCCGCTCGGTGCTGGGCGCGGGCGGGGTGCTCTCATCGACCCAGTCCCCGCCGCGGTCGCCGTAGACCCCCGTCGTCGAGAGATAGCCGCACCAGGCGAGGTCCGACAGCGCCGGTCCCGCGATACCGCCGGCCCGCAACACCGGGTCGCCGTCGGCGTCCGGCGGGACCGAGGACAGCAGGTGCGTCACGCCGGCGAGCGCCTCCGGCGGCAACGGCCGGCTGCCGTCGTGGGCATGCAAGACGATGCCGGCCTCGCGCGCGTCGTCGCCGCCCTCCGCCACCGTGCGCCGGGTGCCGGCGACGCGCCAGCCCTCGGCCCGCAGCACCCGGGCTAAACGGCTCGCCGTATAGCCGAGACCGAAACAGAACAGGAAGGGGGAGGACGCGTTCATCGAATGCCGCTTGATTGTTGAAGCCACCTGGGCCTCTCTTAGCATATGAAACGCCGCCCGCTCCTCCTCGCCTGTTTCCTGCTCGCCGCCACGCCGGCGCCGGCCGAGATCGACCATGCCCGCGAGTACGAGGCTTGCCTCGCGCTCGTGCATCGCGATCCCACGCAGGCGAGCGAAGCGGCGGCGGCCTGGGCTGAACAGGGCGGCGGGGCGGCGGCCGATCACTGCGCCGCGCTCGCGCTGCTGGAACGCGGCCATTACGACATCGCGGCGGAGCGGCTGGAGCGGATCGCCGCCGTCCTGCCGCGCGATTCGCGGATCTCGCCGGCGGCGCTGCTGGCGCAGGCGGCCAACGTCTGGCTGCTGGCCGGCAATCTCGAACAGGCGGCCAAGGTCATCGACGTCGCCGCCGGCCTGGCGCGGGACGACGCGCCGATCCTGGTCGACCAGGGCCGCATCCGGGCGGCGGCGGGCGACTATGCGGGTGCGCTGCGCTCCCTCGACCGGGCGCTGGAGATCGCGCCCCTCGACGGCGACGCGCACGCCTTTCGCGCCGGCGCGCTGCGCCATCTCGAGCGCCCGCGCGAGGCGCTGCGGGCGGCGCGGCAGGCGGTCGGGCTCGATCCCCGCAATCCCTCCGCCCGGCTGGAACAAGGCCTCGCACAACTGGCCCTCGGCGATGCGGAGGGCGCGCGTCTCGATCTCGGCGAGACGGTCCGGCAGTTCGACGGCACGCCCGCCGCCGAAGCCGCACGCACGGCGCTGGCCGCCCTGGCGGCGCGGCCGGCGCCGGTTCCCCGGGACCCGAACCTGCCGCCGGTGCCGGGCCGCAAGCCGCCGGTGCCGGCGCGGCGGTAGGCTATTCCGGCTCCGGCCCCTGGTAGTCGATCTGGTCGGCCAGCAGATGGCGCCAGGTCGTGTCCTGGTCCTGTTCCTCCAGATAGTGGGCGGCGAAGGACACGGTGCGCGGCGTCAACAGGAAGAGGCGCGTCGCCCGCCAGTCGAAGCCGAGGTCGAGGATCACGCAGGCGCTGACCCCGTCGAGGTTCATCGGCACGCCGCGGCCATCGCGCCGGCGTGCCAACGCCGCCTCCAGCGCCTCGGCCAGCCGGCAATAGAGCCCGTAGGTGCCCTCGGCCCGCGCCACTGCCAGGACCTGGGGGGCGCGCGGATCGGCGCCGTGCAGCGGGATGCCGAAGCCGGGCAGCCGCTCGCCCTGCGCCTGCACGGCGGCGACCATGTCGTCGGCGAGGCGGACTATGGTTTCGTCCTCGGCGCTTCCATCCAGGCCGGCGCCCGCCACCGCCTCGACCATCATGCGCGCCATCTGCTCACCGAGCCCGCCCATCCGGTCGCCGAAGGCCAGCACGCCGCCGCCGACGGCGGCCTGGATCGAGGTGCCGTAGGAGGCGAAGCAGCGGGCGATCATCGAGGGCGGCGCGATGCCGTGCTCGATCGAGGCGACCAGCAGCGCGTCCAGCACACGGGCCTCGGCCTTGGTCGGCAGGTCGCCGCGCAGCATCAGGAACATCACCTCGGCGAAGGAAATCGCGCCGATCAGGTCGGAGAGTTTGCGGCCGCGAATGACGATCTCTTCCTCGTCGCCGTCACTGACGACCTTGCAAATCGACGTCTCCCAGCGGGTCATGTCTCGGGTGGGCATGGCGGTCCTTTCGTTCGGGCGTGGTGCATCGGTTCACAGGCAATCGTTAGGAATCGAGGTGTTCAGAGATCGTCGCGTTCCTGGGGTGGCGTATCGCCACGGCCGTCGTGCACCCCGTCGATGGGCAGAACGGCCACGATCTCGAACGCTCGGGTCATGTCGCCCTTCGATGATTTCGAAGGCGACGGGCGTTTCGCCGCACCCGTGATCTCCGGTGTCTTGTTTCGGTCTTTGGTCATTCGCCGCACTCCCTACCCGTCGATCTCCACTTCCGCCTCGATCTCGACCGGCGTGCCGAAGGGGAGGCCGGCGAGGCCGACGGCGGAGCGGGCGTGGTTGCCGATATCGGGGCCGAACAGCTCCAGGATCAGGTCGGAGTAGCCGTTGACGACGACGGGATAGCGGTTGAAGTCCGGCGCCGTGTTGACCATGCCGAAGACCCGCAGCCAGGCAGAGATGCGATCGAGGTCGCCGATCTCCCGCTCGATCGAGCCGAGCGCCGCCAACGCGACCCGGCGGGCGACCTGATAGGCCTCATCCTCGCTGACCTCGGCGCCGACCTTGCCGAGCGGCTCGGCGACCCGGCCGTCGGCGTCGAGTGCGATGTGGCCGGAGACATAGACCCGGTTGCCGCGCACCCGCACCCAGGCGAAGGGCAGCACCATACCTGGCGGCAGCTGGATGGGGCCGGGGATTTCGAGGCCGAGGGCGGCGAGCTTGTCGCGGATCTTGGGCATGGGTGGGTTTCCCTCGAGGTTCAAGGATGTCGTCGTGTCTATTAGGCGATGAAACAGACTGTGTGTCCATCGTCCGCGGCAATTTTGAAAACTTGACCGTCGGCGGCCGTCATATGCATCTAACTATTGCAGATTCAATTTTCGTCACTTTCTTCTCATTGGAACTTTCATTATTCCCATAAATCCAAAAAATAAAACCAGAAATATCGCTATTATTGCAATGTTAATCATCATTGAAATAGCATCCCTATTGTCAGGAATATTAGGTGTCACAAAGTCCAAAATATGTGCAACTATAATCGCTGGTATCAAAGACAAGACTATACGCCTTAGAAACATTGGCACAAGCTGTATTCGAACCTTATACCAAGCAGGAATTGCCGTACTCCTCTGAACGACACCCCGAGAAGGGCCTAAGTTCGAGGATTGCGCCTGCAAAATTACCGCCTTGTCGCCAACCCGCCTGCAGTCAGTCTGCTCTGCCTGGATGACAGGAGGATCAGCTTGATCCGGCTCCGGATCTTCATTGGGCATATAGCGCTCTAAACCAGAGAACCCCAATGTAACATACATAACGAGCATGAACATGTAATAAAATATGAACCCTTTACCATCAGGCGAGTCAATAAACAGGATATCTTCAAGAATAAATATCGAATAGTCTATCCAAATGACTCCAAATCCAAACACTACCGACCCCCAGCAAAAGAGGCGAAGAAGAAAACCCAAGATAATCTTTGTCTTCCTCACAACATCACCGGCGTATTCCCAGATAATACTTCAATATGTCGCTGCACCTCGCAAGAACAGGAAGGTCTCAATTCTACCATTTTATTCTCTTGAAGTAAATCCGATGTTCTTGCGCCAGCGCGAGCCACCGCTATGCCGTACCCCACACCCCCGTCTTCTCCAGGCTCGGCGAGAACGCGTCGAAGGCGAAGCGGAGCGCCATCGCCCGTTCGCGACGCAGGATCGTCTCCGGCATGACGCGCAGCAGGCGTTGGGCGCCGGGGAAGGCGTCGACCGCGGGGCCGTCCCAGACGATCTCGGCCGAGCCGGTCAGCTGCACCAGGTCGCCCGTCTCAAAGTCGGGAAACAGCAGCCCGGCCCGTGGCGTCGCCAGCAGATTGCCGAGGGTGTTGAAGTGGTTGTTGCCCTGGAAGTCGGGAAAGACCAGGGCGCCGTCGTCCTCGATCTGGACGAAGCCCGGCCGGCCGCCCCGGTGCGAGACGTCGGCGCCGGCACCGGCGGAGCCGTCGAAATGTGCCGTCGCGATGAAGAAGGTGTCGGCAGCGGCGACCAGGCGCCGGCTCGCGGCGTCGAGGGACGTGCTCCGGTGCACCGGGCCCGGCGCGAGGTCGCGCGGCGTGACCGTGCGGGTCTGGATGTACTGCGGGCAGTTGCCGAAGCTTTGTGCGACGTCGATCGCGAAGCCGCCGGCATCGGGGCTGCGGACCCGGCCGGTCAGACGATTGCGCCGCCGGGTCGCGAGTTCGATGCCGAGCACGCCGATCGCCGCGCGATCGACGAGCGCTGGGTGCAGGGCGTCGCCTGGGTCGGGTCGGGCGTCGACGCGCAGGGTCCGCGCGTCCGGGCTGTGGACGAAGCCGGGCGCGCCGGCCAGCAGGCCGGCCCAGGGCCGGTCCTCATCGTCGACCATGCCGATCAGCAGGAAGGGCAGCAGCGGATAGAATTCGCGATGCTGGGCGATCAGGTGATCGCGGATGACCCGGCGGCCGCGCCGCTCGACCCGCTCCGCCAGGCCGAAACGGGCCTGGACCGCGCGTTCGCCCGCGTGGAACGGCGAGGGTGTGGTGGTGTCGTCTGTCGGCATGGCGCCGCTCCCCCTTGTCCGGTTCAGCCCTCGGGCGCGATGAATTCGAGGCGGATGCCGCCCGGCATGGCGCACATCATATGCCGGGCCGGACCCGTGCCGAGCGGTTCGGGCGCGAATTCGACGGCGACGTCGTCCAGCACCACCAACTGCCCATGTAAGGCGTCGAGCGCCGCGCCATCGGCGACCTTCAGCGCCAGATGATGCAGGCCGACGGTGTTGCGCCGGTCGAACGCCACCGTGCTTGCCGGGTCGTGCGCCTGCCAAAGCGTGATCATGGTCGCGCCGTCGGAGACGAAGACGGCCGGATAAGCCGGCCGCTCACCCACCTGGGCGAAGCCGAGCGTGTCGATGAAAAAGCGCCGGGCGCGTTCCAGGTCCGGGACGGTCAGGCCGATGTGATGGGCGCCTCGGGTAAGGGCGGCGGTGGTCATGGCGGGTCTCCTTCGTCTGTTCGATTGGCGGTGTCGTCTCGATGAAGGAGAATTGGTCATTCCAAATAACTTCTGAATAGGCATAATAGGCAAGATACTATTCCAAAATATGGAATTATCAGATGGATCGCCTGCGCGCCATGTCGGTCTTCGTCGCCGTCGCCGAGGCGGGCGGCTTTGCCTCCGCCGGCCGCCGCATGGGCTTGTCACCGCCCTCGGTCACCCGGGCGGTGGCGGAACTGGAAGGCGATCTCGGCTGTCGGCTGCTGCACCGGACGACGCGCAGCGTGCAGTTGACCGAAGCGGGCGGGCGCTATCTCGACGATTGCCGGCGCATCCTGGCCGACGTCGCCGAAGCGGAGCGCGGCGCGGGCGGGCGGCACCAGGCACCGCGCGGACGGGTCACGGTCACCGCCTCCGTGCAGTTCGGCACCCAGGTGCTGCGGCCGATCCTTTTCGAGCTGCTGGCCCGCTACCCGGACCTGGCGCTGGAGACCCTGTTCGTCGACCGGGTCGCGCACCTGGTGGAGGAAGGCCTGGACGTCGCCATCCGTATCGCCGAGCTGCCGGACTCGGCCCTTCCCGCCGTCCGGGTCGGCGAGGTGCGCCGGGTGCTGTGCGCCGCGCCCGACTATCTCGCCGCGCACGGCCGGCCGGGCGCTATCGAGGATCTCGCCGGGCACGCGCTGATCGACTTCGCCAACATGGCGCGCGGCGGGGAATGGGACCTGGTGCCGCAGCGCTGGCGCCCCGTCTCCCGCTTTCGCTGCAACACCGCCGAGGTCGCGCGCCGGGCCGCGGTCGAGGGCCGCGGCATCGCCCGCCTGCTCTCCTACATGATCGCCGAGGACGTCGCCGCCGGCCACCTGGTCACCCTGCTCGACGCCCATGCGCCGCCACCGATCCCGATCCACGTGGTGCACAAGGAACCGGGCCACACCTCCGCCCGGGTCCGCGCCACCGTCGACCATCTGGTCGCCCACCTGCGCGGCCACCCGGCGATTTCGCCGCTTCCGGAAATCCACTAGGATCCGCCGGCACTGACAAGCGGGAGGGATCGGGCGATGCGGATGGACGGCAAAATCGGGATCGTGACGGCGGCGGGCTCGGGCATGGGGCGGGCCGGCGCGCTGCGCTTCGCGGCGGAGGGCGCCAAGGTCGCGGTCGTCGACCTCGACCAGGACGCGGTGGCCGAGGTGGTCGGTGAAATCCAGGCCGCCGGCGGCACGGCGATCGGCATCGCCGCCGACCTGACGCGGGACGAGGATTCGGCCGAGATCGTGCGCGATACGGCGAACGAGTTCGGCGGCCTCGACTTCCTCTGGCACCATGTCGGCCATCCGGGGCCCTCCTCGATCGAAGGCATCGAGATGGCCGACTACGAACTGGCGATGGACCTGAACCTGCGCACCATCCTGGTGACGACGGAGGCGGCGATCCCTGAGATGCGAGCGCGCGGCGGCGGCGCCATCCTCTATACCGCGTCGAGTTCGGGGCTTCAGGGCTCGCAGTTCTCGCCGGTCTATTCGGCAGCCAAGTTCGGCGTCGTCGGCTTCACCAGGGCGCTCGCCAAGCGGCTCGCCGGCGACGGCATCCGGGTCAACGCGGTCTGTCCCGGCCCCGTCGACACGCCGATGCTGCGCGTCTTCGTCGCGCGGCCCGACCAGCAGTCGACGCACGGGCTCGACAAGGAAGAGCTGGTCGCCAAGCGCGGCGGCCAGACGCCGATGAACCGCCCCGGCCGGCCGGAAGAAATCGCCAATGCGGCGTTGTTCCTGCTCTCGGACGAGGCCTCTTTCGTGACCGGCGCGGCCCTGCCCGTCGACGGCGGCGTGACGGCCTGAGGCATGGCGGAGGACAGCTACCGCATCGCCGTCGACATCGGCGGCACCTTCACCGACGGGGTGCTGGAGGTCGCGGCCAGCGGCGACGTGCTGCTGGCCAAGCGGCTGACCACGCCGGGCGACCCCTCGATCGCCGTCGAACAGGTGGTCGGCGACCTGCTGGCCCGCCATGCCGGCGGCGGCGCTTGCACCGAGGTCGTGCACGGCACGACGCTGGTCACCAACGCGATCATCGAACGCAAGGGCGCGCGCGTCGGCCTGCTGGTGACGGCGGGTACCGGCGACGTGCTGGAGATCGGGCGCGAGCTGCGCTACGACCTCTACGACCTCGACCTTGAGCTGCCGGAACCGCTGGTGCCGCGCGACGACATCGCCGAGGTGGCGGAACGGATGACCGCCACGGGCGAGGCGCTGCGCCCGCTCGCTCCCGACGCGCTGGCGGCGATCGATGCCTGGCTGGACGAGGCGGGTATCGAGTCCCTCGCCGTCTGCCTGCTGCACGCCTGCGTCAATCCCGCACACGAACAGGCCATCGCGGCGCATCTCGAGGCGCGCCGGCCGGACCTGCCCTTGAGCCTGTCGAGCCGGGTGGCGGCGGAAGTGCGGGAATACGAGCGGATGTCGACCACCGTCGCCAACGCTTATGTGCGGCCGATGGCCGCGGCCTATGTCGCGCGACTGAAGGACCGGCTCGCGGGGCACGGCATCGAGGCGCCCTTGCGGATCATGGTCTCGAGCGGCGGCTTCACCTCCGACGCCTCGGCCGCCGAGGTGCCGATCGCCCTGCTGGAGAGCGGACCCGCCGGCGGCGTGCGCAGCGCCGTCAACACGGCCCGCGCCGTCGGCCTCGCCGACCTGCTGACCTTCGACATGGGCGGCACCACCGCCAAGGCCTGCGTCGCCGTCGACGGCGAGCCGGAGATCACCTACCACTTCGAGGCGGCCCGGGTGCGCCGCTTCGCCAAGGGCTCCGGCCTGCCGATCCTCAACCCCTCCATCGACCTGATCGAGATCGGCGCCGGCGGCGGCTCGATCGCCCGGGTCAATGCGCTCGGCCTGCTGGGCGTCGGACCGGAGAGCGCGGGCGCCGAGCCCGGCCCCGCCTGTTACGACCAGGGCGGCACGGCGGCGACGGTGACCGACGCGGACCTGATGCTCGGCTATCTCGACGCAGGCGACTTTCTCGGCGGCCGCATGACCCTGGCGCCGGAGAAGGCGCGGGCGGCGATCCGCGAGCTCGGCGACGCGCTCGGCCTGGCGGCGCTGGAGACGGCATGGGGCATCCACGACGTGGTCAACGAGAACATGGCCGGCGCCGCCCGGGTGCATATCGCGGAAAAGGGCCTGGATCCGCGCCGCCTCGCCATGGTGGCGACCGGCGGGGCCGGGCCGGTGCACGGCGTCGAGGTCGCGGCCAAGCTCGGCATCACCCGCGTGCTGTTCACCATCGCCGCCGGCGTCGGCTCCTGCCTGGGCTTTCTCGCTTCGCCCGCCAGGGTCGACCGCTCCTGGTCCAGCCTGCGCCCGCTCGACGCCGTCGACTGGCGCGAGCTGGCGGAAATCGCCGGCGGCCTGGAAGCCGACATCGCCGCCGAGCTGGCGAGCGCCGGCCTGACGGCGGATGGCGCCGAATGGACCCTGGGGTTGGAGGCCCGCTACCTCGGCCAGGGCAGCACGGTGCTGGCGAGCCTGCCCTACAAAGGCATCGACGCGGAGACGCCGGCGGCCATGCGGGCCGCCTTCCTCGCGCGCTACGAAGCCCTTTTCGGCGGGACGATCCCCGACGGCGTGGTGCAGGCGGTGACCTGGCGGCTGGCGGCCGAGACGCCGGCGGCGGTGCGTCATTTCAGGCTCGCGGCCGGCGACGGCGGCGCGGCGCCCCGGCGCCGGGAGATCTACCTGCCGGGCCGGCGCGACTTCGCCGAGGTCGCGGTGCTGGACCGCAACACGCTTCGCCCGGGCGAGGTACTGGAGGGCCCTTTGGTCTTGCGGGAGGACGAGTCGACCATCGTCGTCGCCCGGCCCGGGCGAATCGAAGTGCTGGAGAACGGAACCATAGCGGTCGACATCGCACCGCCCGAGGGAGGCGACACATGAAACAGCTGGATCCGGTCTCGCTGGAGATCCTGTGGAACCGTCTGATCGCCATCGTCGACGAGGCGGCGGCCGGCTTCGTGCGGACCTCCTTCTCCTCCCTGGTGCGCGAGGCGAACGACTATGCGGTCGTGCTGACGGACGCGCGCGGGCGCAGCCTGGCGCAATCCAGCCTCTCCATCCCCTCCTTCATCTCGACCCTGCCGAAGACCGTCGGGCATTTCCTCGAGGCCTTTCCGGGCGAGGCGCTGGATCCGGGCGACGTGCTGATCACCAACGATCCCTGGATGGGGACCGGGCACATCCACGACGTCTCGACCGCCATGCCGATCCATTACCGGGGCGAGCTGGTCGCCTTCTCGGCCATCACCAGTCACATGCCGGATATCGGCGGCCCGGTCCGCACCAACGACAACAGCGTGATCTACGAGGAAGGCTTGCAGATCCCGCGCCTGAAGTTCATGCGCGCGGGCGAGATCGATCCGACGATCCAGGCCTTCGTCCGCCAGAACGTGCGCGTGCCGGACCAGACCATGGGCGACCTGTTCGGCCAGGTCGCCGCGCACAAGATGCTGGCCCAACGCCTGGGCGCCCTGCTGAACGAGGTCGCGGTCTCGCTGGACGTGCTGGGCGAGGAGATCCGCGGCCGCTCGGAAGCGGCGTTGCGCCGCTCGATCCGCGAGGTGCCCGACGGCGAATATCGCTATGTCGCGCATCATGACGGCTTCGCTGCGCCGCTGGTGATCGACTGCACGATCCGCGTCGCGGGCGACGGCCTCGAGGTCGACTATGAGGGCACCTCGCCGCAGGTCGCCGACAAGGCGATCAACGTGGTGCCGGCCTACACCTACGCCTACACCGCCTTTCCCCTGAAGGCCCTGCTTTCGCCCGGGATCCCCAACAACGAGGGCAGCTTCGCGCCGATCAGCGTAAAGGCGCCCGAGGGCTCGGTCCTGCACGCGACCTGGCCGGCGGCGACGGCGGCCCGCGGTCAGGTCGGCCACATCCTGCCGACCGCGGTGCTCGGCGCCCTGGCCCCGGTGGTGCCGGGCGGGGCGCGGGCCGAGGGCAGCGGCAACTGCTCCCTCACCATCGTCGGCGAGGATGCGGGCCGGCCCTTCACCGTGGCGAGCTTCGTCAACGGCGGCCAGGGGGCGACGGCGACGCGGGCGGGGCGCAGCGCCCTCAGCTTTCCGAGCAACCTCGGCAACACGCCGATCGAGGTGCTGGAGGCGGAGGGCCCGCTGCTGGTCCATCACCGCCGGTTGCGCCGGGGCTCGGGCGGTGAGGGCGCGCAGGCCGGCGGCGAGGGTGTCGACCTCGCCTTCGAATACCGCGGCGAAAAGCCGGCCAACTGCGCCTTCCTGATGACCCGGCGCGTCTCGCCGCCGCGCGGCCTCGGCGCGGAAGCCGGCGACGGCACGGCGTCGAGCCTGGGCCTGAACGGCGAGGCTATCGACCCGCTTCGCTTGAAGCGCCTGGCCAAGGGCGACCTCGTGCGACTGGAGACCGCCGGCGGCGGCGGCTTCCGGGCGGACGAGACGTGAGGGGCGAGGCCTCCCAAACCACCCTCGCCATGGCTCTGATTACGCTGTCGATCTTCCTGATCGCGGTGATCGACACTTGGGCCAAGCTGCTCACCCGCGACCTGCATCCCATGCAGATCACGTGGGGCTATTTCCTCGCCATCGCCAGCTATCTCTCGCTCTGGGCGCTGTTCGTGCCGAAGGCGCGCCGCCTGGCCTTCCGCGCGAAGCGGCCGGGGCTATTGCTGCTGCGCGCCCTGCTGCTGGTCGCCTCGATCGCCGCGCTCTATATCGCGCTGGTCCACATGCCGATCGCGGAAGCAACCGCGATCAGCTTCACCTCGCCGCTGTTCATGGTGGCGCTGGCCGCCCCGCTGCTGGGCGAGGTGGTCGACCGCCACCGCTGGGGCGCCGTCGTCGTGGGCCTGCTGGGCGTGGTGATCATCCTGCGCCCCGGCGGGGAGTTCGACCACTGGTGGGCGCTGCTGCCGGTCGTCACGGCAATCACCATGGGGCTTTTCCAGCTGGTTACCCGCGTGCTGGCCCGCGTCGAGGAAACCTTCACCATGCTGTTCATGACCGGCGTCGGCGCGCTGTTCTGGTGCTCCCTCGTCGTCCCCTTCACCTGGCACCCGGCGGGGCTCGCCGACTTCGCCACCTTCTACCTGCTGGGTGCCATGGGCGTCGTCGTCCACCTCTCCTTCATCGCCGCCTTCCAGCGGGCCGAGGCCTCGGTGCTGGCGCCCTTCAACTACACCAAGATCGTCTGGGTCACGATCGGCGGCTGGCTGCTGTTCGACGACCTGCCCGGCCCGGCGACCTGGATCGGCTGCGCCGTCATCATCGCCTCCACGCTCTATGTCGTACACCGCGAACGCCGCGAGGCGGCGCGCAAGGCAACATGACGGGCTTCCCGTTTCAGCCATCGTGACCTGGCACGACCATCCGCTCTCTGGCAAGATTGGGGTTACCCTGCATTCTGGACGCCATGAATAGGAGCCGCAGAACCGTGGATAACTACAAGCTTCACTACTTTCCTGAGTCCGGGAATAGTTACAAACTTGCACTTATGCTAAAACTCTGCGGTCAGGATTTCGAGCCGATTTGGACCGACTTTGGTGGTGGTGTTACTCGAACAATGGAATGGCGAAAACATGTAAATGAGATGGGGGAAATACCGGTTCTCGAGGATGATGGCGTTAAGCTTACACAGACGGCGCCAATTCTAATTCGCCTGGCAAAACGCTACAATCGACTTTACACAACGGATCCGAAGGAAGAGTTCGAAATTCTCCGCTGGCTGTTCTGGGATAATCATAAACTGACGGGCTACATGGCACCCTATCGATTTCAACGGACCTTTACGCCGTCGGCAATTCCCTCGGTTTTGGAGTTCTTGCAAAAGCGGATCGATGATTGCCTGAATATTTTAGACGTACATCTGGACCGGAATCCCTTTGCAATCGGTCAAGCACCAACGATCGCGGATATTTCGATGCTCGGCTACCTGTCCTTCCCGCCAAGCGAAAGCGGATACGATCTTAGGGCGGATTATCCAAACATTGGATCATGGCTGGAACGGATCGCGGCGCTTCCGGGATGGCAGGGGCCGTACGACTTGCTACCGGGGAAACGTTTGCCTCACTACGTTTGACCGAGATGCGGCACAAGGGGCAGGCGGCACAATTGGGGTCACATCATCGGGTCATGGTGGTCGGGTATTGAATGTCGAATTCGGTGCGGCCATGCTCGGATGATATCGAGATCGCCAGGCATCGTCATAGGGGTCAGGACTTGAATATTGCATCGTCATAGGGGTCAGGACTTGAATATTGAATTTGGGTTGACCATGCTCCAGCAATGTCGAGACGGCCACGCATCGATTGCCCAGGCACGCTGCAGCGTCATAGGGGTCAGCGGCGTCACAGGGGTCACGGCGTCACAGGGGTCAGGACTTGAATATTGAATTCGGGTCGGTCATGCCCGGCTGATGGCGAAGCCGCCACACGTCGATTACCCCGGACGGGCTGCATAACCTGACCAATCAGGGCAACGTCCGCGCGCATGTCGCTGACAGCCATGAACAGGGCGTCTTCGATCTCATAGCCCAGCATCGCCTTGGAGTTCGAGATCGTAAAGGATCTTCGACCCGCGCTGCGGGCGCGCCTCGGGCGCGTCCTTGACGACCTCGAACTCCAAGGCAGCATGGCCATCATGAGATCAATGGCCGGAACCGATCGACGTTCGGTAAGGGGCGCCGTTGCTTGATGTAGGTGCCCGGAAGGGGTCAGGACTTGAATATTGAATTTGGGTCGGTCATGCTCCTGAGATGTCGAGACCGCCACGCATCGATTATCCGGGTGCGCTGCACCACCTGACCGCTCGGGGCAACGCCCGTGCGGACATCGTTTCCGACGACGACGACCGGACCCGCTTCGTGCAGGTGCTGGACGAGGTGGTCGGCCACTTCGGCTGGCGCTGCCATGCCTGGTGCCTGATGGACAATCACTACCATCTGTTGGTCGAGACGCCCGAGGCCAACCTCGCGCGCGGCATGCGCCGATTGAACGGCGTCTATACCCAGCGCCACAATCGGGCCCATGCGCGCAGCGGCCACGTCTTTCAAGGCCGCTACAAATCGATCCTGGTGGAGCGGGAGGCGCATCTGCTGGAACTCAGCCGCTACATCGTGGCGAACCCGGTTCGCGCCGGCCTGACGTCGCGGGCGCGGGACTGGCGGTGGAACAGCTATCGCGCGACGGCGGGGCTGGCGGCAGCGCGGAGTTTCGAACATCTGGACGCCGTCCTCGCGCCGTTCGGGGCGAGGCGCGAGGATGCCTTTCCGGCCTATCGGCGCTTCGTCGCGCAAGGGCGCCGGGCGCGGCGACCGTGGGACGATCTCGTCGGCGGTGGCCAGGTGCTCGGGGGTCCGGCCTTTCTCGCGCGGCTGGACGAACATGTCTCCGGGACCACGCCGCCGCCGCCAGGCGGCGGCGGATACGCCGCACCACCCTCCCTCGACCAGTTGCGCCGGCGCCATGGCGACCGCGGCGAGTGGATGGCGCGGGCCCACCGGGAGCACGGCTATACGATGCGCGCGATCGCGACGGCAGCCGGTCTGCATTTCTCCTCGGTCTCGAAGATCATCCGGGCGTGGGACGCGGGGGCGAATTCAACATTCAAGTCCTGACCCCTTTCGGGCACCTTTTCGGGCGGTGGGGTAGCTGGACAGAGCGTCGTCGATCTCGTGGTGGAGCGTCGCCTTGGTTCCCGAGATCGTAAAGGATCTTCGACCCGCTCTGCGGGCGCGCCTTGGGCGCGTCCTTGACGACCTCGAAAACCAAGGCGCCATGGCCATCATGAGATCGAAGGCCGGAACCGACGGGCACTCGGTGAGAGGTGACGTGGTTGGCGTGGGTGCGCATGCGGCCCCCGTCTCCAAGATCATCCGGGCGTGGGACGAGGCGGCGAGTTCAACATTCAAGTCCTGACCCCTTTTGGGTCCCTGTCGCGGGCATCCCGGTGGTGGCATGCGCTCAGTCTCGCAGCGATCGCTCCATGAACACGAGGCTTTCGCGCAGTTCCGGGCCCGGGTCGTAGTAGGCGTCGCGGACCTCGAAGCCGAGCCGGCGATAGAGGGCCTGCGCCTCGTGGTGGAAGGGGCCGGTGTCGAGGCGCATGGTGTGGTAGCCCATCGCCCGGGCGCGCGCCATCAGCGCTTCGGCGAGCGCCTGGCCGACGCCCTGCCCGCGCATCGTCTCGGCGACGAAGAGGCGGTGCATCTCGGCGATGCCGGGCGCATTGCAGTCGAGCATGATGCAACCGGCGGGCCGGCCGCGAAGGCGGGCGAGCAGGATCGTGCCCGCCGGCGGGCCGTGGCGCGCCGGCAGGGACGCCAGCAGGCGTTCGAAGTCGGCCGGATTGTAATAGGCGTCGATCCGGTCCCGGTCGTCGGGATAGCGCGCGTAGAGCCAAAGGCGGAAGGCCCGGCACAACTCATGGACCGCGTCCAGTCCCGCCCCGGCCAGGGCGTCTTCGATCTCGATTCCGCCGCTCTTCATGTCCCGGGCCTCCCCGCCACCGCGATGGGACCTCGGCCACCCGGTCCGAAACGCAGAAGAGGCGCCGGGCCCAACTGTACAGCCGGGACCGGCGCCTCGCCCTATCCACGTCGCGCGGCGACGGCGTGCCGCCCGGCGATGTCGCCTCAACAGAGTTTGCGGAAGACCTTGATCGACAGCAGGTGACCGGCGGCCCCGTCGCCGCCGAACTGGGACTGCACCGTCGACAGGCTCGGCTCGATGATCAGGCCGCTGCGCTTGGCCTCGTCCATCGCCCGGTTGAAGTCCTGCACCATGCGGACGAGTTCGGCGGCGGCCTGGCGATCGCGACTCACTTCGGTCTCCTGGGGTGCGGGCGCCGTGGGCGCGGTTTCGACCGAGGCCTCGGCCCGGCCTTCGACGAGGCGGAGCGGCGTCGATTCCTGCTCGTCGTGATCGTCGAAATCCTGCGGCGCCGTGATCCGGGACGCCATCGCCATCCCGTTGACCTGGGCACCGTTCATGAAACGCTCCCGGTTGCGTTCGCCGTTTCGAATACTGAATCCCTTGACCGCTGACACTTGCGTGTCCTCCTCCTGCTGACGTCCCCCGGGCGGTATGCCCGCCGCCGCCGGTTTTCCCTCCCCCGACGACGTTGTAACACCGGTAGAGTGACCGATCCCCCGACAGGTGCATGTGACGTCGATCACAGGAGGGAAAATTTTCAGCAAATTTTAACGAATTCCCATCCTGTCATGGTTAATCCCCGACCGTGGCGGCCAGCCGTTCCACCGCTTCGGCGTAATCCAGCATGAAGTCCTGGACGACGGAGCGGGCGGATTGCTCGACCTCCATCAGGCCGACGGCCTGGCCGACATAGTAGGTGGCGAGGTCCTTGGCGCCCGGATGCCCGCTTTCGGCAAGTTTGTCGATTTTGGCCATCGCGGGACGGGAAATCAGGCCCTGCAGGGGCATGGGCAGCGGCTCCGGCGCGCCGGGCGCATGCCACGATTCGGTCCAGCTCGACTTCAGCTGGCGGGTCGGTTTGCCCGTCCGCCCGCGCGAGCGCACCGTGTCGCGGGAACTCGCCGCCAGCATCTTCGCTTTCACCGTCGGAATCGTCTCCGCCTCCGCCGTCGTCAGCCAGACGGAGCCGCACCAGGCGCCATGCGCGCCCATCGCCATGCAGGCCGCCATCTGCCGCCCGCTGGCGATGCCGCCGGCCGCCAGCACGCTGACGCCGTCGTAGCCCTCGATCGCCCGCAGCACCTCCGGGATGAGCACCATCGTCGAGACTTCGCCGCAGTGGCCGCCCGCCTCGGTTCCGGAGACGACCAGAATATCGACGCCGGCCTCGGCATGCTTGATCGCGTGCTCCCGGGCACCGGTCAGCGCGCCGACGGCGACGCCTTTGGCTCGCGCCCGCTCGAACATGGAGGCCGGCGGCACGCCGAGCGCGTTGACGATCAGCGCGATTTGATGGTCGAAGGCAACGTCCATCACCGCCGCCGCACCGGCCTCGCGGAAGTTGTCGCCGTAGTCGTCGCCGATCCGCTCGGCCCACAGATCGCCGGTATCGACGCCGTGGCGTTCCAGCAGCTCGGCGACATGGCGGCGATGCGTCTCGGGCACCCGCGCCTCGATCTCCGCCGCCGCCAGCCCGCCGTCCTTGGCATCCAGCTTGTTGGGAATCAGCAGGTCGACGCCATAGGGCTTGCCGGCGACCTGCTCGTCGATCCAGGCGAGTTCGATCTCGAGGCTTTCCGGCGTGTGGATGACCGCGCCGAGCACGCCCATCCCGCCCGCGTTGGTCACCGCCGCCACGACATCGCGGCAGTGCGAAAAGGCGAAGAGCGGGAAGTCGATACCGAAGCGTTCGCAAAGCGGGGAATTCATAGGGCGTCTCCCGAGAGGTCGTGGAGGCGCAAGTCTAATTCTTCGGCACCGACTTGGCACCACTTCGCGACGCGCCGTGCTACGTTGCCGCAACCAACGTATCGTAGAGAGGAACGTGAACATGGCGACCGACGCTCAAGTGCAGATCATCAAGACGGGTTGGGAAGACCTCGGACGCGGTGACATGGATGCGCTGGCCGCGGCCTATGCGGAAGACATGATCTTCGTGCTGCCCGGCCAGGACGACGTAATCGAGGGCCGCGCCGCGTTCCGCGCTGCCCTCGACGGCATTGGCGACGCCTTGCCGCCCGGCTTTGACGTCACCGAACTGCGCTACTGCACCGGCGACGACGAAGTGGTCAACCTGTTGCGCTTCACCGCCGACAAGCTGCCCGGCGGCTCGCACTGCGCCATCGTCTTCCGTTTCAACGCCAGCAACCAGATCGTCGAAGAACGCTGGTTCGTCGACACCGAACAGTGGAAGGCCGCGTTCTAATCCTCGCCGGGCGGCGGCCCGTTGGCCAGGATCCAGTCCAGCACGAAGATGCGCGCGGCGCCGGACAGGCCGCCGGTGCGCGCTTCGTCGATGCGGGCGACCAGGGCGTTGAGCGACAGCCCCTCGATGCGGGCGATGGCGCGCAGCTGATCCCAGAAGGCCGCCTCCAGCGAGATCGAGGTGGCGTGGCCGGCGAGGCGGACGGATCGCTTGCGAACCGCCGCGCGGGCCGGGTCGCTCACGGCTTGGGACCGATCATCTTCTCCGGCCGGACCCATTTGTCGAAGTCCTCGCCCGCGACCAGGCCCAGCTGCTCCGCCGCATCGCGCAGGGTCATGCCCTTGGCGTGCGCATGCTTGGCGATCTTGCCCGCGTTGTCGTAGCCGATGTGCGGCGTCAGCGAGGTCACCAGCATGAGCGAGCGGCCCATCAGCTCGTCGATGTTGTCGGTGATCGCCTCGATGCCGTCGACGCAGTTGCGGCGGAAGCTGTCGGCGCCGTCGCCCAGCAGCTGGATGGACTGCAGCAGGTTGTAGATCATCACCGGCTTGAAGACGTTCAGCTCCAGGAACCCGCCGCCGCCCGCATAGGTCACGGTGGCATGGTTGCCCATCACCTGCATCGCCGCCATCGACAGCGCCTCGCACTGCGTCGGGTTGACCTTGCCCGGCATGATGGAGGAGCCGGGCTCGTTCTCCGGCAGGGCCAGCTCGCCGAGGCCCGAGCGCGGGCCCGAACCCAGCAGGCGTACGTCGTTGGCGATCTTCAGCAGGCTGGTGGCGATGACGTTGAGCGCGCCCGAGGCCTCGACGATCGCGTCATGGCTCGCCATCGCCTCGAACTTGTTCTCGGCCGTCTTGAACGGCAGGCCGGTGAGCCGCGCGATCTCCGCCGCGACGGCCTTGTCGAAGCCCTTCTTCGCGTTGAGGCCGGTGCCGACGGCGGTGCCGCCCTGGGCCAGGCGGTAGAGGCGCGGCAGCGTCGCCTTGATCCGCTCGATGGCGTACTTCATCTGTGTCGCATAGCCGGAGAATTCCTGCCCCAACGTCAACGGCGTCGCGTCCTGCATGTGGGTGCGGCCGATCTTCACGATGCCCTTCCAGGCCTTGGCCTTGGCATCGAGCGCGGCGCGCAGCAGCTCGAGGTTCGGGATCAGGTGGTCGTTGATCTGCCGCGCGGCGGCGACATGCATCACGGTCGGGAAGGTGTCGTTCGACGACTGGCCCTTGTTGCAATGGTCGTTCGGATGGATCGGGTCTTTCGAGCCCATCTCGCCGCCCAGCATCTCGATCGCCCGGTTGGAGATCACCTCGTTGGCGTTCATGTTGCTCTGGGTGCCGGAGCCGGTCTGCCAGACCACGAGGGGGAAGTGATCGTCGTGCTTGCCGTCCGCCACCTCCTTGGCGGCCCGGGCGATGGCCCGTCCGACCTTGGGCGGCAGCTCGCCGAGTTCGACGTTGGTGGTCGCGGCGGCGCCCTTCACGATACCGAAGGCATGCACGACCGAGGCCGGCATCGTCTCCCAACCGATCTTGAAATTGTGCAGCGAGCGTTGCGTCTGCGCGCCCCAATAGCGGTCGGCGGCGACCTGGATCGGGCCGAAGGAATCGCTCTCGGTACGGGTCTTGGCGGATTTGCTCATGGCGGGGCGGTCCTTCCCTGGGGCGAAGCGGATCCCGGTGAATACCCGCGCGGAAGGAGACCGGTCAACAGCCGGCCCCCGCCCGAACGCCGGGCGGGGGATTTCAGATCGTCGCCGTGACGACTAGCACTTCAAGCGGAAGTTCAGCGTCGTCGTCTGGCTGTCGAAGACCTCGGCGTTCGAGGTTTTGCCGCAACCGCCGCCGGCGATGGTCACGCTGACGGAATGCACGCCGACCGGCACGTCGGTGAAGCTATACGCCCCGTTCCCGTTCGTCGTCGTTTCGTAGGTTTCGCTCCCGCTCGTGAAGGTGACCACCGCATCTTCATATCGCGTCTTGCCTTGGCGCACATTACCAGAGAGATTGCCCACGGCCCCTGGCGGTGGCGGCGGTGGGGCGCCGACGGTCACGGTCACTTGCGCACTGTCGCTCGCACCGTCGTTGTCCGTGACGGTCGCCGTGATCGTATGCACGCCATCGACCAGGATCTCCGAGAAGCTGCCGCCAGTACCCGAAAGGGTTTGCAGGTTCGACGACCAGGAAATCGCGTTGGTCAAGCTGCCGTCCTCGGCATCGCTGGCGCTGCCGGCGAAATTGACCGACGTTCCCGTATCGATGCTCGCACCATCCGAGGGACTGGAGATCGTGACGTTCGGCGGCGTGTTTTGCGGCCCGCTCGTGCAGGGGATCCAGTTGGTGCTCGAACTGTTCGTCCGCTCGATGCAAACGCTGGTAACGCTTGCGCCGATATCATGATCGTAGCCGCCGGCGCTGAGTGAGGTGACGGTGAAGATGAACTCTCCCGTCGTGTTGCGGCTGGCCTTCGGCGAGTCGAAGACGACCACGCCGCTGCCGTTCGTCGTGCCGCTTTCACCGCCGGAGACGACGCCGCTCCAACCGCCCTGCACCTGGGCACCCGAAACGCCGGCGCCGACGCCGTCGACGACGGTGACGGTGACCCGGCCGATGGCCCCGCGGCCGCTCGCCTGGATCAGCGTCATGGGCAGGCTTTCGACGTGCATCAAGGGTACGGCCTCGACCGTCAGGCCGGCCGTCGCACTGCCGGAGGCGCCGCCCGGTGCCGTTGCCGTGACGCCCAACACGTGCGTCCCGGCCGGACCGGAGGCGGTCAGCGTGGTCGACTTCGTCTCGCCCTGCACCAGCGACAGGGTACTCGTTCCCAAGCCGGCGCTGGCACCGCCACCGCTCGCAGCGAGGTCATGCACCGCCGGCGGGCAGTTCGAACCCGTGCCCTGGCCGGTGACGTTCACGGTGTAGACGGCGTTGCTGCCGACGGACACCGTTTGCGAACCGGGCACGATGCTCACCGTCGGCGCGTCGTAGACGCAGGTGCCGGCGGTCGTCACGTTCAATGTCGGCGACAAGGCGCTTTCGTTGCCGCGGGCATCGCGGGTCCTGTAGCGGAAGCCATAGGTCGTGCCCGACGCCAGGTCGTTTGCGACATGGGTCCGCCCAGCCTGCCAGCCGCTATCGCCGCAACCCGACAAGCAAGTGAAGAAGTACTCGACCGCGCCGCCATGATCGTCACTGGCCGGCACGGCCGCGACGGTGACGCTGTCGTCGTCGCTCGTCCCTACTCCGTCCCAGCCGATCGGTCCCGGCGGCTGCGTGTCGACCAGCAGCCCGACCGAGTCCGACCCACTCAGGCCGCCCACGCTCGCCGTCACGAGCAGCGTTGCGTCGGCACCGCCGGCGCTCAACGTCACCTGGCCGATCTGGCCCGGCGAGAGGGTCAACTGCGAGGGCGACAGGCTGCCCGTCGCGGCGCCGTCATTCAACGCCAAAGCGACGGTCTGCCCCCCGCAGGAGCCAGTCGAATGGGAGGTGACGGTGACCGTGTAGTCGGCGGTCGCGCCGGCGCCCACGAGCTGGCTGGTCGGCAGGATCGAGACGCTCGGCGCGTTGGAGACGCAGGGCGCGGTCGCGATCAGGCCCGAGAGGAAATACTGCCCGAGGCTGCCGTAGTCCGAATAATATTCGAACCCCGGGGTGTAGATCGTGCTGTCGCCAGTGCCGGAGATATGCACCGTGTAGGTGCCGGCGGCGAGGTTGCGCTGGATCACGGCATCGGGCGTGCCGTTCAGGTCGTCGACCTCGACCAGACCGCCGCTGCCGTCGCGCAGCTCCATCCGGATGTCGAGATTGCCGACCTCGTCGTGGGTGTAGGAATCGTAGATATCCGGCGCATTGATCGCCGTGATCTCGATCTGGCCACCGCTCGTGGTGAAGGCGAAGACGTCGACATCGTCCCGTTTCTCGATGACGCCCCAGGTGTCGATTTCGCCGTCGACGTCGGCGAGATCGCTGGAGGAGGCGCCGTCGTCACCGTGGTCGTCCAGGGCATATCCGGTCTTGCCGGCGATGATCGCGAGGTCGTCTTGCCCTTGACTGGCGTCCTCGTATTCGCCCTGACTCCATTGGCTCATGCCGCGTTCGTAGCCGACGCCCATGATCGGCGCCCAGGAGGTCGGACCGGTGCCGTGGCCGGCGTAGTAGCCCTGCGTGGACGTGGCGTCATGCGACAGGCCGAGGTTGTGGCCCATCTCGTGCGACGTCGCTTCCGCGACATACTTCGGATGCCCGTTGCCGAGATTGTCGAAATAGACGAAGGCCGGCGAATAGGCGGTGTGATAGTTCGAATACCCGAAGGGCCCGACATAGGCGACGCCACCGGCGCCGGCGCTGGGCAGCGCGGCACCGTTCTTGTCGTGATCCCGGGTGATCAGCAGGCGGCCGGCCGTCGGATGGAAGCTCGCCGGTTCCACCGTCGTGACGTCGATGTTGAACGGCGCGAAATCCTCGGCGACGCGCAGCCAGATCTCGCAGATCTGCTCGCGTTCGGTCGCGGTGACGACATTGTCGTCGCCATTCGTGTCATAGGGATAGGTGTCGTAGGGCCCGCCGCCCCAGGCGGTCCCCGCCGGCACGAGGCCGCCGTCCAGATCGAGAAAGAGGACGTTGTTGGCGTTGTCCAGGCTGTGCAGTGCCGGAATGCCGTTCGGCTGGATGTCGGCGTTGTCGCAGACGTCCTGCAGAATGCCGGAGCCGTCACGCCAGTACAGCGGATCGATCTCCTCCGGCGTGGCAAAGGGCTCGGGCAGATAGCTGTCGATGAAATAGATGCCGCCCGTGTCGTCGGCGGCCATGTAGGGCAGGTCCCGGCTCGAGAATTCGATGTCCTGGAGCCATCGCAACGCCTTTTCCCGCGCCTGGGGCGGCAGGGTGACCAGCTTGTCGCGCAACCGGCCGGCCGGAATCTGCGACACGCTCGCCGGCGCGCCATGGCCGAATTCGCTGTTGCCCTGGGCCCGGGGCGCCGCGCCGTCGAGCGGCGACAAGGCGAACAGGCACAGCAGGGCGAGGACGGAGAGGCGGGACAAGGACAGCATGACAGTCACCATCGTGCGGGCGCGGGACGGCGTGCCGCCAGGCGCCCTTGGGCTCGGGTTCGTCGTTGCCCTCGATGACGAACGATCAGGATTGTCGTTGGAGCGATTCTGACGACCGCTTCCAACGCCAGTGAACATAGCTTCCAACGACTCGAGAAAATATGACCGCCATCACAGGGGCGGAAAAGAAATGCCTATTCGGGCCCGCCGGAGAAATCGGCTTCCTCGACCGGGTCGTTGCCGGCGAAGCGCCGGGCATGGGCCAGCATCGCCGGCGTCGGCTTGGCGTACCGGCGGACGCGGCTCACCTCCAGCCCCAGCATTTCGCGGGCCCCGGCCATGAAGGCGGCATAACGGAACAGCACGCCGAGCGCATCCATGACGGTCGCGCCCTCGAAGCGGGCGAGGCCCCGGCGCCAGACGAACTCGTTCAGCACCCCGTCGCCCGGAATGATCACCTCGGCGCCGGCGGCGAGCGCCCGGCGACAGGCCCGCTCGAAGCCTTCGAGGATAGGCGCCGTCGCCGCCTCGTCGCCCTCCAGCATGTATTCGTCGATCGCCGGTTCCATCGCCAACGAGGCGGCGAGGCGGTCGGCAAGGCCGTAGGCGCGGGCCAACTCGTCGTTCTGCGCGCCCTGGTCCTCGTTCAGGCCAATCATGGCGAAGCGATGGCCGAGCGAACAGGCAACCAGCATCGTCGTTTCCGACAGTCCGACCACCGGAATGTCGACCAGGGAGCGCGCGGCCCGCAGGCCGGGGTCGAAGAAACAGCCGAGCGCCACGGCGTCGTAGCCTTCCCGCTCCGCCGTCAGGGCCGCCTCGACGATCTGCGTCTCGTTCAGCATTTCGAGATAGCGATGGCGGATCGCGTCGATCGGCACGAAATCCTCGCCGTAGGTCCCCGGGCGCAGGCCATGGACGGTCACCTCGCTGCCCGCGTCGACCACCGCCCGGCCATGCCGGATGAGCGTGCGCCGATAGAGCGGCACCTTGTCGAGGTCGGTGAAACTCTGATGCCAGATGCGCATCGTGTCTCCCTTCAGTCCGCGGCCAGCTCCAGCCAGGCGGCCTCGTCGATCACCTCGATGCCCAGCTCCTCGGCTTTTTTCAGCTTCGAGCCGGCACCGGGACCGGCCACCACCAGGTCGGTCTTGTTGGAGACGGCGCTCGACACCTTGGCGCCCATCGCCTCGGCCCGGGCCTTGGCCTCGTTGCGGCTGGTCGCCTCCAGCTTGCCGGTGAAGACCAGGGTCTTGCCGGCGACGGGCGAGTCCGCCGTCGCCGCCGGTGCCGCCACCGCCTGCACCTCCAGCTGGTCCGCCAGCTCGTCGAGGGCGGCGCGGTTCGCCAGCTCCGCCAGAAAATCCAGCAGGGCGTCGGCGACGATGGCACCGATGCCGTCGATCGCCAGCAGCGCCTCGTAGGCCGCGCCCTCGCGCGGGGCGGCCGCCTCGCAGGCCGCGAGGAAACTCGCCAGGTCGCCGTGGTGGCGGGCCAGCAGGCGCGCGTTGCCCTGGCCGATGTGGCGGATGCCGAGGCTGTAGATCAGCCGGTCGAGGCCGATCTCGCGCCGGGCCTCGATCGCCTGGAACAGGTTGGCGGCGGAGGTCTCGCCCCAGCCCTCGCGCTTCGCCAGCGCGCCGTCCGCCGCCGCGTCCCGGGCCGCCAGCGTGAAGATGTCGGCCGGCGCGGTGACCAGGCCGTCGGCGTAGAAGGCGCGGATCTGCTTGTCGCCCAGCCCTTCGATGTCGAAGGCATCGCGTGAGACGAAGTGGCGCAGCCGTTCCACCGCCTGGGCGGAACAGGTAAGGCCGCCGACGCAGCGCCGGATCGCCTCACCCTCCGGGCGCACGGCGGCGCTGCCGCAGACCGGACAGTGGTCGGGATAGACAAAGCCTACGCTGTCGGCCGGCCGCGCGCCCGCGACGACGCTCAAGACCTGGGGGATGACGTCGCCGGCCCGTTGTACCACCACGGTGTCGCCGACCCGGATGTCCTTTTCGCGGATGTAGTCCTCGTTGTGCAGCGTCGCGTTGGCGATCACGACGCCGCCGACGGTCACCGGCTGCAACCGTGCGACCGGCGTCAGCGCACCCGTGCGGCCGACCTGGATATCGATCTCCTCGACCACCGTCTGCGCCTGTTCCGGCGCGAACTTGTGCGCCGCCGCCCAGCGCGGCGCCCGGCTGGCCTGACCGAGGCGGGCCTGCCAGTCGAGCCGGTCGACCTTGTAGACGATGCCGTCGATGTCGTAGGCGAGGCTGGCGCGGGCGGCCTCGATCTCCCGGTGGAAGGCGATCATCTCCTCCCGGCCGCGGCTTCGCCGGGTCGCCGGCTGCACCGCGAAGCCCCAGGCGGTAAACGCCTCCAGCACCCCCCACTGCGTGTCGGCCGGCAGCGCGTCGACCTCGCCCCAGGCATAGGCGTGGAAACCGAGGTTGCGCCCGGCGGTGATGCGATGGTCCAGCTGGCGCAGCGATCCGGCCGCCGCGTTGCGCGGATTGGCGAAGGGTGCGCGGTCCGCCGCCTCCTGCGCCGCGTTCAGGGCGAGGAAGGCGTCTCTGGACATGAAGACCTCACCCCGGATCTCGATTCTTCGGGGCGCACCGGCCGGCAGCTCGTGCGGGATCGCGGCGATGGTCCGCAGGTTGCGCGTGATGTCCTCGCCGATTCGACCGTCGCCCCGGGTCGCACCCTGTACCAACCGACCGTCCTCGTAACGCAGCGAGGCGGACACGCCGTCGATCTTGGGCTCGGCGACGATATCGATCACCGTGTCCACCTCGAGGCTGAGGAAGCGGCGGATCCGCTCGAGGAAATCATCGACATCGCCGTCGTCGAACAGATTGTCGAGGGAGAGCATGGGCCGGACATGGGCGACCTTGGCAAAGCCGGTGGCCGGCGCGGCGCCGACCGCATGGCTCGGACTGTCGGCCCGCACGGCATCGGGGAAGCGGGCCTCGATTCTGGCGTTGCGCCGGCGGAGCGCGTCGTAATCCGCGTCGCTGATCACCGGCGCGTCGTTCCGGTGGTAGGCGATGTCGTGGCCGGCGATCTCGGCGGCGAGGCGCGCCAGCTCCGCCGCCGCCTGTTCGGGCGTCAGATCCTCGACCGCGATTGCGGCGGTCTCGCTCATGGGCCCGCCTCGGCCAGCCAGGCGAGCGGGTCGGCCGCCTCGTCCAGATGCTCCGCCGGCACGATCTCCGCCTCGCCCGGCACCCGGATGCGGGTGAAGGTGAAGGGGTCGGCGGCAAGCGGCACGGTCGCGTCCAGGCCCATCTTGGCGCCGAAGCCGTTGTCCGTCGTCGGATCGAGCTTCGAGCCTTGCGCGCCCGGGATTACCAGCAGGTCGCGGTCCGCCTGGAAGCGGGTGGCGATCGCCCATTCGACCTCTTCCGTGTCGTAGATGTTCACGTCCTTGTCGACGACGACGACCCGCTTTACGTCGTAATGGCCCGCGAAGGCGCCCATCATGATGTTCTTCGCCTCGCCCTCCTGGCGCTTGTCGATCCGCACCACCAGGTGATAGCGGCACACCCCGCCCTTCGGCAGATGCACGTCCAGCACGTTCGGGAAGGTCCGCTTGAGATGGCCGAGCAGGGTCGCCTCGCGCGGGATCTCCCCCAGCACGAGATGTTCGAGCGCGCCGCCGACGATGGTGTGATAGAGCGGGCGGCGGCGATGGGTGACCCGGTCGACGCGGATCACATGGTGCTGGCCGGGGGCGCCGTAATACTGCGGAAACTCGCCGAAGGGGCCTTCCAGCTCGCGCACGTCGGGGGGGATGTGGCCTTCGATGACGATCTCCGCCTCCGCCGGCACGCGGACCTCGTTGGAGAGGCATTTCACCACCGGCAGCGGCCGGCCGTGCAGGGCGCCGGCGATTTCCAGCTCGTCCTGGCCGAGCGGGGCGATCGCCTGGCTGGCGAGCAGGCACAACGGATCGACGCCGACGACCACGGCGACCTCCAGCGGCTTGCCGTCGGCCTCGGCCTTGCGCTGGAAGCTGTAGGTATCACGGGGCAGGATCAGCACGCCCATATGGTCGGGGCCGGAGATCTGGCAACGGTTGATCGAGACGTTCTGAACGCCGGTCTCGGGGTCCCGACTGATCAGCAGCCCGGCCGTGACATAGGCGCCGTTGTCATGCTCGTTGTGCACCGGGATCGGCAGCAGGCGCTGGAGATCGACCTCCTCGTGCACGACCTGCTGCACCGGCGCGTCCTCGACTTCCCGCCAGGGAATCGGCTCGCGTGCCGCGCGCTGGAAGTTCTCCAGCAGGTCGGCTTCCGCCACCCCCATCGCTTCCGCCATCCAGGCCCGCGAGGAGACCAGGCCCGACAACACGGGAATCGCATGGCCCGACGGCGCGGGGAACAACGTCGCCCGTTCCCCGTCCAATCGCTTCGACAGGGCCGCCAACTGAAAGCGCAGGTCCACGCCCTCGCGCATCACCGCGAGCCGGTCGCTCTCGGCCAGATGGCGAAGCCAGCTGCGCAAACTCGTTCCGATGACCGCATTCATGTCCCGCTGACCCCCGTCCGACCCAGGCGCACCCGATGCCCGCCCCGGAAGCCACTTTGCCCGGGCCCCACGGCCTGTCAAGGCATCGCGTCGACGGGCCGCCCGTGTCATAAGATGAACCGTGGAGGCCTTGGAGTTTGGAGACGTGACATGCAACGACGAGTTCTGATCCTCGGCGGCGCAGCCATGCTCGCCGCGCCGGGCGTGGCGGCACAGAGCTGGCTGAAGAAGGGCGAGGAGGCCCTGAAGGGTCTCGGCGGCGGTGGCGGCGGCGGCCTGGGGGTCGACGAGATCGCCCGGGGCCTGAAGGAGGCGCTCACCGTCGGCACCGGCCGGGTGGTCGGCAACCTCGGCCAGGAGGACGGCTTCAACGCCGATCCCGCGATCCACATCCCCCTGCCGAAGTCCATGCGCAAGGTGCGCAAGGCGCTGAAGCCGTTCGGCATGGCCGGCCAGCTCGACGACCTGGAGGTGCGCCTCAACCGCGCGGCCGAGGTGGCGACGCCCAAGGCCAAGCGCATCTTCGTCGACGCCATCACCGCGATGACGCTGGACGACGCACGCAAGATCTACGAAGGACCGGACGATTCCGCGACCCGCTATTTCCAGGGCCGCATGACGAAGCCGTTGCAGGGTGAGATGCGCCCGGTGATCTCCGACAGCCTCTCCGAAGTCGGCGCCATCCGCCGCTACGACGAGGTGATGCGGGAGTATCGCCAGCTGCCCTTCGTGCCGGACGTGAAGGCGGACCTGGTGAACCACGTGCTGAAGCTGGGCCTCGACGGCATCTTCCATTATGTCGCCGTGGAAGAGGCGGCGATCCGCAACAACCCGGCCAAGCGGACGACGGAAATCCTGCAAAAGGTCTTCGGCAACTGAGAGCGCTACGCGTCAGTCCAGCTCGTACTTGTTCTTGTAGTCCTCGGCCAAGGCCGGGTCCTGGTCTTCCTTGCGCAGGACCTGGTTGCCGACGACCAGCAGCTCGATCTCCGTGCCCATGAAGCAGCGGAAGGCGTCCTCCGGCGTGCAGACGATCGGCTCGCCCCTGACGTTGAAGGAGGTGTTGACCAGGACCGGGCAGCCGGTCGCCTCGCGGAACGCCTCCAGCAGGGCGTGATAGCGCGGGTTGGTCTCGCGGTGCACGGTCTGGATGCGGGCCGAGTAGTCGACATGGGTGACGGCGGGGATGGTCGAGCGCGGCACGTTCAGCTTGTCGATGCCAAAGAGGGCCTGTTCCTCCGCCGTCATCGCCCGACGCAGCTCGTCCCGGACGTCGGCGACCAGCAGCATGTAGGGGCTGTCGTAGTCGATCTCGAACCACTCCGCGACATGCTCCCGCGTCACCGAGGGGGCGAAGGGGCGGAAACTTTCGCGGTATTTGACCTTCAGGTTCAGCGTCTTCTGCATGCCGGGCGAGCGCGGATCGCCGAGGATCGAACGGCCGCCGAGCGCGCGCGGCCCGAACTCCATCCGGCCCTGGAACCAGCCGACCGCCTTCTCCGCCGCCAGCGCTTCCGCCGTGGCTTGGATCATCGCCGCCTCGTCCAGGCTTTCGAAGCGGGCGCCGGCCGCCGTCAGTCGCCGCGCGATCTCCTCGTCCTCGAACACGGGGCCGAGATAGCCGCCCGCCATCCCGTCGCTCCCGCCATTCAGCCGGCGGGGCTTCTCCAGCTCCAGGTGCCAGGCGCCGAGCGCCGCGCCGATGGCACCGCCCGCATCCCCCGCCGCCGGCTGCACCCAAATGTCGCGGAAGGCGCCGTCGCGCAATATCTTGCCGTTGGCAACACAGTTGAGCGCCACGCCGCCGGCCATGCACAGGTTCGGTATGCGGAACTCCTCGGCAAGCGCCCGGGTCAGGTTCAGCACGACCTCCTCCGTCACCGCCTGGATCGAGGCCGCCATGTCCATGTGGAACTGGGTCAAAAGGTCGTCTTCGGCCCGGCGCACCGGCTCGCCGAACAGGCCGGCGAACTTGTCGTTCGTCATGGTCAGGCCGGTGCAATAGTCGAAGTAGGACTGGTCGAGATGGAAGGAGCCGTCGTCGCGCAGGTCGATGACGTTCTCCAGGATCACGTCCTTGTAGACGGGCTCGCCGTAGGGGGCGAGGCCCATCACCTTGTACTCCCCCGAATTCACCTTGAAGCCGGTGTAATAGGTGAATGCGGAATAGAGCAGACCGAGCGAGTGGGGAAAGTGCAGCTCGCGCAGGATTTCCAGCTCGCGCCCCCGGCCGACCGCTACCGTCGTCGTCGCCCATTCGCCGACCCCGTCGAGGGTCAGCACCACCGCCTCCTCGAAGGGTGAGGGGTAGAAGGCGCTCGCCGCATGGCTGAGGTGATGCTCGGAGAACAGCAGCTTCTCGCGGACCGGGAAGCCGCCCTCGTGTGCGTCCAGTTCCTTCTCCAGCATCGAGCGTTGGAACAGCTTCTCCTTGATCCACAGCGGCAGCGCCATGCGGAAGGAGCGAAAGCCCTTGGGCGCGAAGGCGACATAGGTCTCCAGCAGCCGCTCGAACTTCAGGAACGGCTTGTCGTAGAACACGACATGGTCGAGATCGCCGATCCGGCAACCGGCCGCCGCCAGGCAATAGTCGACGGCGTGGCGCGGATAGGCGGCATCGTGCTTCTTGCGCGTGAAGCGCTCCTCCTGCGCGGCGGCGAGAATCGCTCCGTCCTCGATCAATGCCGCCGCGCTGTCGTGATAGAAGGCCGAAATGCCGAGAATGCGCACCGCCGCCCCCTAGAACTGGTTCTTGAAGGAGCCGGGCGCATCGTCCTCGCGGCTCACCCAATAGCTCTCGCCCCTGCCCTTGCGGGCGAGACGCAGCGGATCCTTGCGGAACAGCCGCATCCCCCAGGCCACGGGCGTTACGGTCAGAAAGAACAGAATGCCGAGCACGAGGGGGCTCATCACCTTGTGCAGAAGCAGGCCGAATTTGAACCAGACGATGTTGAGGGGGCGCAGCACCTTCGGCGCAACGAAGCCCAGCAGCAAAAAGGCCGCCGCCACGGCGAACGCCCACCAGAACGGCGGGTTGCCGGCCCACAGCGGCAGCTGCCCGATAATGACGAAGACGACACAGAAGACGATGGCGAAGCCGCGCTCCGAGCCCATCGCCACGTCTTTGGATGCGGTATGTGTTTCAGCCATGCGCCCGCCGGGTCCAACCCGGCCGATCCTTCGAGGTTGCTGGTATTAGCCGAATTCACGCCCGGGCTGTCAACAGGCGCCGCTCGGGACTGGCGGAATTGCGGCCTTGGGCGGTATATTGCCCGCCACGTGGGCGACGATTTGGAAACGGGAGCGATATGGGCGAGGTCAGGCAACTGGGACGACGGATCGAGCTGATCAGCATCGATCCCCACTTCCACGACATATCGATCGGCCTCTATGAACGCGCCGATCCCGCGGGCGGTGCCAGCTATCTCGCGCACACCTACAGCCGGGTTGCCGGCACCGACGGGCGCATGGCCGACCTTGTCGGCGCGATGGTGACGCTCGGCGGCATGGAACCGGTCGCGGGCGAGCCGGGCGTCGTCCGCTTTCCCTGCGGCACCGGCCACCGCACCGCGGTGAAGCGCATCTTCGTCGAGGCCGGCAAGCTCGCCGATGTCGCCAGTGCCGAAGGTCTCGTCCCCCGGGTCGAGGACAAGAAGTTCGAACTCGCGGTTTCCGTCACCAATGAGGGCGGCGGGCGCTACCGGATCGTGGCCGAGGGCGAGAACGAGCGCAAGGCGATGCGGATCCGCGCCATCGCCGGCGGCCTGCGCCGCCTGGCCGAGCTGGACGAAGTCGAGGGGGCGGAAGATCAGGTCGCCTTCCCCTGCGGCGGCGATCACGACGTGCTGATGGCCCTGCTGCTGCCCCGCGCCCTCAACGTCCGCGCCGCGATGCGCGAGCAGGAGGACGCCCTGCTGCGCGGCGTGCTGGCCGCACCGAGCGCCCAGGCCGCGTTCTAGGCCGAGAACAGGAATCCGAAACATGAACGATGCCAAAACCCCCTCGATGACCAGCCGCGAGCGGGTGCTCGCCGCGCTTGCCCTGCAGCCGGTGGACCGCACGCCCCTCTGCAATCCGACCTCGGTCGCGACGGTGGAGCTGATGGACCTGGTCGAGGCCCCCTTCCCGACCGCCAACCGGGACGCGGAGATGATGGCCCGCCTGGCGGCGACCGGATATACGGAACTCGGCTTCGACACCATCATGCCGGTGTTCTCCATCATCCAGGAATCCGCCGCGCTCGGCTGCAAGATGCAGTGGGAGCAGAAGGACAACTGGCCGACCGTCCGGATGAGCGAGCCGATCTGGAAAGAGCCGGACGACATCCGCATCCCCAACGACTTCCTCACCCACCCCGACATGGCCTGCGTGCTGGACGCGATCCGCATCCTCAAGCGCGAGTATGGCGACGAGGTCGCGATCGTCGGCAAGACCATGGGCCCCTGGACGCTCGGCTATCACGTCTTCGGGGTCGAGCCCTTCCTGCTGATGAGCCTGGACGATCCGGAGAAGACCAAGCTCTGCCTCGACCGGATGAAGGAAATCACCGTGCTCTACGGTATCGCGCAGATGGAAGCCGGCGCCGACGCCCTCACCCTGCCGGACCATGCGACCGGCGACCTGGTTTCCGGCACCTATTACGAACGCTACCTGCTGGAGCTGCACAAGGAGATGGTGGCGCGGATTCCAATCCCCCTCATCCTGCACATCTGCGGGCGCACCGTGGACCGGATGGATTTCATCGCGGAAACCGGCATGGCGGCGTTCCACTATGATTCCAAGAACAAGCCGGACGAATCGATGGAGATCTGCCGCGACCGCATCGCCTTGGTCGGCAATCTCAACAATCCCGAAACCCTGTTCTCCAAGGGGCCGGAGGAGGTCCGCGCCGAGGTGCTGGCCAACCTGGAGGCGGGCGTGCCGCTGATCGGGCCGGAATGCGCCATCCCGCTGCAGACGCCGCTGGAGAACCTGCTGGAGATCCAGGCGACGGTGAAGGAATGGCACGCGACCCGGCACTAGTCGCGGGCAAGGTAATCGGAGTGAGGGCCCCATGGCCGAATTGAGTGGCATCCAGAACGAAGTCATCCGGGACGAGATCGAGGAGTTCCTCGAACGCCCCGAGGAGATCGAGCGCTTCATCGACATGTTCGCCCGCATCCGCCCTGAGATGCAGGAGATCGCCGTCGCCGTCATCGACGGCGACCATCACGAGGCGGACGCACTGACCACGGCGGCGCTGGCGGCCGGCACGCAGGCGTTGGAGATCATGGACGACGGGCTGATCGCCGGCATGGGCATCGTCGGCATCAAGTTCCGCGAGAACTTCATCTTCGTGCCCGAGGTGCTGTCCTGCGCCCGCGCGATGAAGGCCGGCATGGCGCATATCGAGCCTATCCTGTCGGCCTCCGGCATCGAGCCCGTCGGCAAGGTCATCATGGGCACGGTGAAGGGCGACCTGCACGACATCGGCAAGAACCTCTGCATCATGATGCTGCGCGGCGCCGGCTTCGAGGTCGTCGACCTCGGCGTCGACACCAGCGAGGACGAGTTCATCGACGCGATCGAGGAGCACGGCGCGCCGGTCCTCGGCATGTCGGCCCTGCTGACCACAACGATGCCGAACATGGGCCGCACGATCGAGGCGATCATCGACGCCGGCCTGCGCGACGAGGTGCAGATCATGGTCGGCGGCGCGCCGGTCACCCAGGACTTCGCCGACGACATGGGGGCCGACGGCTACGGCAAGGACGCCCTCGACTGCGTCGCGCTCGCCAAATCCCTAGTCGGCGCCGAAAGCTGAACGGCGAGACACCCATGGCCGACAAGATCGACAAGGCGGACTACCAGCGCCGCATCGACGCGATGAGCGAGATCTTCGCGGGCATCGCGGAGAAGGCCAACGTCGTCTCGCGTGAGCGCTGTCCCTACCGTGACCGCCATGATCTCTGCACGGCGGAATTCCGCTGCCGCAACCAGCTGGCCGCCACGGACGAGGGCATCGGCTGCGGCCACGAGGGCGGCTTCAACTACCAGGACGCCTGGGAAAGCAATCCCCTGCTGATCGAGCGGGCCAAAAAACGCATCGCCCGCGACAAGGAGCGGGCCGCCGCCCGCCGGCGCGCCCGCGCCGAACGCCACGAAAAGTAATGTCTGGACGCCGCGTGTTCGCCGGGGCGGCGGAGGGCCGCACCCTCTTCGATGCCGCCGATACGCTCGGCTACGCCGTCGCCACCTCCTGCGGGCGGGCCGGCCAGTGCCATGAATGCATCGTCGAGGTCCGCGCCGGCCACGCGGCGCTGGCGGCACGGACCGAGCCCGAAAGCTTCCTGCGCGGCGACTACCGCCTCGCCTGCCAGGCGGTGATCGAGGACGAAACGGCGGAAATCGCGTTCGAGCCGTTGCGTCGCGAACCCCGCATCCTGACCGAGACGCGGGTGAAACCGGACCAGGCCCTCGACCCCCTGGTCACGCGCCGGGGCGACGACGTCCTTTATGACGGCGAGGTGGTCGACCGCTACCGGGGCCGGCTGCTCGGCCTCGCGGTCGATCTCGGCACCACGACCGTGGCGCTGGAGCTGGTCGACCTGGAGGACGGGCGCACGCTCGCCACCCGCGCCTTCGAGAACCCGCAACGCTTCGGCGGCTCGGACATCATGCACCGCATCAGCTACGAGGCGGACGTCGGCCGGGGCGCGCTGCAGAACGCCGTGGTCCGCGCCCTGAACCAGGCCGTGCAGGCACTCGCCCGCGAGCATGGCTTTCACCGGCGCGAGATCTACGAGATCGCCGTCGCCGGCAACTCGACCATGCGCGACATCCTGTTCGGCGTCGACGTCCAGGGCATCGGCCAGAAACCCTACAAGTCGAACATCGAGCTGGCGCTCATCGCCGGGCGGCGGAGCACGACCAGCCTGCTGGCCGATACGCGGGAGATCGGCCTGGTCGCCGGACGGCGGACGAAAGTCTACGGCCTGCCGCTGATCGCCAGCCACGTCGGCGCCGACACCGCGGCCGATCTCGCCGCCCTCGACTTCGCGCTGGAGGCGGACGACGGCAAGGCGCGCATGCTGATCGACATCGGCACCAACACGGAGGTGTTGATCGGCGTCGGCGGCCGGCTGATCGCCGCCTCCTGCCCGGCCGGCCCCGCCTTCGAGGGCGGCCTCGTCACCTACGGCATGCCGGCGGCGGCCGGCGCGGTGGAGCGGATCCGCCTCGACGCCACCGGCCAAGTCGCCGAGGCCGGCGTCATCGGCGATGCGGCCCCGGTCGGGCTTTGCGGCTCCGCCCTGGTCGACCTGCTGGCGGAATTGCGCGGCCACGAGCTGATGACCGCCAAGGGCGTCTTCACCGCCGACCGCCGGCAGAAGGACATCACCCTTTTCGCCGAGCAGGGCATCACCTTCTCCAAGCAGGACATCGGCAACCTCGGCCAGGCCAAGGCGGCGAACTACTGCGGCCAGTTCATCCTGCTGCGCTCCCTCGCCATCGACCCGGCCCGGCTCGACCATGTCTATCTCGCCGGCGGTTTCGCCAACTACATCGATGTCGAGAACGCGATCGCCATCGGCCTGCTGGCGCCGGCCCGGCCGGAGGTGGTCGAGCGCGTCGGCAACGCCGCCCTGCAAGGCGCGCGCGAGGTGCTGTTGAGCGCCACGAAACGCCGCCGCCTGGAGGATGCGGTCCGCCGCATCGAGCATATCGAGCTGGAAACGACGGAAGACTTCTTCGAGATCTTCGTCGACGGCTGCCAGTTCAAACCGATGCCCGACGCCCTGGACGAAGGCGGCGCGAACGGCTAGCAAGGCCTGAATTCAACGCGGGAGGCGCGGGCATGGACCGCCAAAAAGTGGCCGACTTCATCATCATCGGCGAGAACGTGCACACGACCCGCGTTCTCATGCGCCGGGGCCCGCGCATCGCCAGCCGTGACGAGGGCCTCGCCATCCTGTTCGACTCGGCCGAGCCCGAGGGCCGCGCGTTGCCCATTCCCGCCGCCTATGAGACGACCCAGGACTTCGGCGAGGGCCGGGTCAAGCATGTGAAGATCGCCGTCGAGGCGGCGATGCGCGGCGAGGACGTCGGCCTCGACTATATCGAGCGGCTGGTCGCCTTGCAGGAAGCCGCGGGCGCCGGCTACCTCGACCTGAACGTCGACGAGATCTCCATCAAACTGGACGAGCAGAAGGCCGCCATGACCTGGCTGGTCGGCGCCGTCGAGGGCATGACCGCGCTGCCGCTGGCGATCGATTCGTCCAACATCGAGGTGCTGGAAACCGGCTTGCGGGCCTGCGACAAGGACCGCGCGGCGCCGCTGTTGAACTCCGCCAGCCGGGAGCGGATGGAAGCCCTCGACCTCGCGGCGGAATTCGGCGCCTCCGTCGTCGTCACGGCGGCCGGCGAGAAGGGCATGCCGGAGGGGCCGCACGACCGGCTGGAAAACGCCGGCATCATGATCGAGGCGGCACGGGAGCGCGGCTTCGAGCTCTCCCAATTGCACGTCGACCCGCTGATCTTCCCGATCTCCGTCGACGGCGCCTTCGGCGAGCACAGCCTGGAGGCGATCCGCCGCCTGCGCGCCGATTACGGCCCCAACCTGCACATCACCGGCGGCATGAGCAACGTCTCCTTCGGCATCCCGGCGCGCAAGATCATCAACAACATGTTCCTGATCATGGCGATTGGCGCCGGCGCCGACAGCGGCATCGTCGATCCGGTGGCAACCCGCATCGACGCGCTGGTCGACATCGACCTGACGTCGCATACCTACGAGCTGGCGGACGATGTACTGAGGGGCCGCGACGAATACTGCGCCGGCTTCATCGCCGCCTGGCGCAACGGCGAGCTGGAAGGCGTGCCGGCACCCCGGCGGCGGAAACGCTAGTCGTTATCGCTCGGACCGAAGAGCGAGAGCCGTTCCGAGATCTTGTCGTCGGTCGCATTGAACATGTTCCGCAATTCGCCACCGATGGCGAAGACGGTCGCCATGATGGCGATGGAGAGACCGAAGCCGAGCAGGCCGTATTCCAGGCCGGTGACACCCTTTTCATCGCGCCAGAGGCGGCGAAGCATGCTGCGGATCATCTTGTCCTCCGGAACCGGTGCGGGCGGGCACCATCCAGAGTGACGGCCGGGAATTAACGAATCGTTGACGCGGATTAATCGCCAGCCGCCTCGTCCACGAGGAAGTCCGCCATCCGGGCCTTGATCGCCTCGGGAATCGGCAGCGACTTGCGGGTTTCCAGGCTGAAATAGACCGAGACGATCTCCGTCGTCGCGGCGATCTCGCCCGTTTCCGTATTGCGCATGCGATGGTGCTGCGTCGCCGACTTGGTGCCGACGCGGGTGAGCGCGCTCTCGACGACGATCAGGCTCCCGACCGGCTGTTCGATCAGGTAGTCGATGGTATGGCGGGCATCGACCAGGGTTTCGTTGGTTTCCTTGGAATGGCCCCAGCCGAGGCCGACGGCGGCCAGCAGATGCCAGGCCGCCTGGTCGAACATGCCGACATAGTGCTGCACCGTCAGGTGCCCCAGATGGTCGCAGTGCCAGGGATAGACCACGCCACGAAACATCTCCCGGTACATCACTTGCCCTCCTCGCTCGCGCATCGGCCGGCACTCTAGGTCCGGTGCAGCGCAGCGTCCATACTGCGCGCCGCCCGGAGGAACGGAGGAACACCCATGAAGATCGGCTTGCAGGTCTATGTCGGCGGCGACGCGGTCGGGGCCGAGTTTCTCATGCGGATCGCCGAGGCGGTGGAGGAGCGTGGCTTCCATTCGATCTGGGTGCCGGAACATGTGCTGATGTTCCCGGAGATCGAGAGCGCCTATCCCTATGCCGCCGACGGTTCCTTCCCCTTCGATACCAAGGCCCTGCCGCCGGAGCCGTTCACCCTGCTGGCGTTCCTCGCCGCGCGCACCCGCCGGGTGCGGCTCGCCACCGGGATCTGCATCCTGCCGCAACGCAACCCGGTCTACACGGCCAAGCAGGCCGCCGACGTCGACGTGCTGTCGGGCGGCCGGCTCGACATCGGCTTCGGCGTCGGCTGGCTGGCGCAGGAGTTCGAGGCGCTGGGCGTGCCCTTCGAACACCGCGGCTCGCGCGCCGACGAATATCTCCAGGTGATGCGCAGCCTGTGGTGCGATGAGGTCTCGCAATTCCAGGGCCGCTTCTACGACCTGCCGGCGAGCCATCAGAGCCCGAAGCCCTTGCAGAAGCCGCACCCGCCGCTGTTCTTCGGCGGCGAGAGCGAGGCCGCGCTCCGCCGTATCGCGCGCCATGGCCAGGGCTGGTTCTCCGCCGGCTTTCGCGCCGAGGAAATGGCCGCCCCGCTCGCCCGCCTCGACACCCTGTTGGCGGCCGAGGGCCGCACCCGGGCCGAGATCGAAATCGCCGTCGGCCCCGCCGGCGGCAAGGCGGACCTGGAAATGGTGAAACGCTACCGCGAGGCCGGCGTCGAGCAGATCGTGCTAGCGCTCGCCGGGCGCAACGTCGACCGTTTCCTCGCCCGCATCGACGACATGGCGGAACAGGTCGTGCTGCCGGCGGCGGCACTGTAGCCGCCGGGGCCGCCCGCCTGCTATCTTCTGCCCGCGTTGAGCTGGAGGGCGCCATGACGCTTCGCGACAAGACCGCCATCGTCGGCATCGGCATGACCGACTACACGCGCAATTCCGGCCGCACGGTCGAGGCGCTGGCGCTCGAGGCGGCCAAGGCGGCGGTGGCCGACGCGGGCCTGAAGACGGCCGACATCGACGGCCTGGTGACCTATGGCCTCGGCGATACGATCTCGACCAACGTGCTGGCGACGGACCTGGGCCTCGCGCGGGTGCGCCATTACGCCGACTACAACGCCGGCGGCAACATGGCGGCGGGCGTCGTCACCCATGCCGCGATGGCGGTGGCGAGCGGCATGGCCGACTGCGTGCTGGTCTACCGGGCGCTCAACGGCGCTTCGGGCATGCGCTACGGCGGCGAGGCCTTCGCCGAGATGCTAAGCCGCACCAGCGTCCATTCCGATGCCGAAGGCCAGTTCCTCGCCCCCCTCGGCATCACCATGCCGGCGCAGGAATTCGCCCTGATGTGCCAGCGCCACATGATCCGCTACGGCACCACGCACGAACAGCTCGGCACCGTGGCGACGATCTGCCGGGAGAACGCGCAAGCCAATCCCCAAGCCCAGATGCACGGCCGGCCGATGAGCCTGGACGACTATCTCGACGCCCCCTGGATCGCCGAGCCGTTCCGGATCTACGACTGCTGCCTGATGACCGACGGCGCCTGCGCGCTGATCGTCACCGGCGCCGAGCGGGCCCGCGATCTCGCCCGCGCGCCCGCCTATGTGATGGCCGGCGTCACCGGCGCCGGACCGGCCAACCGGGGCCTGATGTGGGGCAACTACTGGGACGACCACGCCAGCTCCTACGCCGCCCACATCAAGGACGACCTCTATGCCATGGCCGGCGTCGGCCCGGCCGACATCGACCTCGCCCAGCTTTACGACTGCTTCAGCTATTCGGTGATTGCCCAGTTGGAGGATTACGGCTTCTGCGCCAAGGGCGAGGGCGGCCCCTTCGTCGAGGCCGGCGGGATCCGTCTCGACGGCGAAATCCCCGTGAACACCGGCGGCGGCCTGCTGTCGGAAGGCTATATCCACGGCCTCAACGGCGTCGTCGAGCTGGTCGGACAACTGCGCGGCGACGGCGGCGGGCGCCAGGTCGCGGGCGCCGAGATCGGCATGGCCACGGCCGGCGGCGCCTCGCCCAACGGCGGCGCCGTGATCCTGCGGAACTGAGGACAAAACCGATGGAAACGCCCCGGCCGATCCGGCCGAAACCGACGGCGATGAGCCAGCCGTTCTGGGACGGCGCCCGGGTGGGCGAGCTGCGCCTGCAATGCTGTTCGGGCTGCGGCGCGCATCGTTTCTATCCCTCGGCCGGTTGCCACAAATGCGGCGATGACGGATACGACTGGCGTGCGGTGCCGGGCCGGGGCCATGTCTACACCTGGACGGTGATCCGCCGCGCCCTCGACCCCGCCTTCCAGGCCCGCGTGCCCTTCACCGTGGCCGTGGTCGCCCTCGACGTTGCGGGCCGGCCCCTGCTGCCCGGCACCATGCTCGACTGCGCGCCCGAGGACCTGCGCGCCGACATGGCCGTCGACATTGCCTTCGAGCCCTACGACGACGACATATCGCTGCCCTGCTGGCGACCGGCAGGCGAGCCCGAGGAGGAAAAGACATGAACGAGAACGCCGTTTACGAAAGACAGAACTTCGGCAACAGCGTCGGCTTCGGCCGCCGTCCTGCCCTGCTGATCATCGACTTCCAGGTCGGTTTCGCCGATCCCGAGGTGTTCGGCGGCGGCAACGTCAAGCCGGCGATCGAGGCGACGGAGCCCCTGTTGAAAGGCATGCGCGAGATCGGCGCGCCGGTCGCCTACACCCGCGCGGTCTTCTCCGGCGACGGTTCGGACGGCGGCACCTTCGCCCTGAAAGTGCCGGCGCTGACGACGCTCACGGACGATGCCGAGATCAGCCAGATCGTGCCGGAGCTGGCCCCGGAGGAGGGCGAGCTGGTGGTGCGCAAGATCGGCCCCTCGGCCTTCTTCGGCACGCCGCTGCAGTCCTGGCTGACCATGCGCTCGGTCGACACGTTGATCGTCACCGGCGCCACGACGTCGGGCTGCGTGCGCGCCAGCGTCATCGACTCGGTCTCCTACGCCTACCGCACCATCGTCGCGGAGGATTGCTGCGGCGACCGGGCGATCGGCCCGCACGACGCCAATATCTTCGACATGGGCCAGAAGTACGCCGACCTGATGAGCGGCGAGGAGGCGCTCGCCAAGGCCCGCGCGGCGACCACCGCCAACGCGCCGGCCACCTGAGGAAGGCCGGCGCCATGGACGTCACGCTCTATGAACTCGGCACGGCGCGCTCCGCGCGGTGCCGCTGGACGCTCGCCGAGGCGGGGATCGACTACACCTCGAAGGCGGACCGGGCGCTGCTGCACAGTGACGAGCTCACCCGGTTGCACCCGCTCGGCAAGATGCCGGCGGCGATCATCGACGGCAAACCGCTGTTCGAGAGCGCGGCGATCTGCACCTACGTCGCCGAGCACGCGCCGGGCGTCGACCTGATCGCGGCGGCGGGCAGCTGGGGCCGGGCGGAACACGACCAGTGGGTCGCCTTCATCCTGACGGAGGTCGAGGCCTGGCTCTGGAACAACGCCATCAACAGCTTCGTCCTGCCGGAGGCGGAGCGGATCGACGCCTGCCTGGAGCAAAACAAGGCGATGGCCCGGCGCAGCCTGGTCGCCCTCGATCGTGCGCTTCGGGGCAAGGACTACCTGGTCGAAAACCGCTTCTCCGTCACCGACATCATCGTCGCCTGGACCCTGAACTGGGCCCGCCGGCAAGGGCTGCTCGACAACCTCGACACCACCCAGGCCTACCTCGCCCGCCTGCTCGACCGCCCACACTGCCCACTGGCCAAGGATTGATTTGGGTGCGCCTGTAAAGTCATCGCACGCCACCCACCCTCGCCGTCGCGAACGAGCGTAGCGCGTGTGGCGATCCAGAGCCGCGTGACGGGTATCGAAGAACCGAGTTCGGTCACGCGCGAATTGGGGTCATCCATGGACGGCACCTTCTGGTACAAGTCCTGACCCCTTCTGCGGATTGAGGTCAGGACTTGAATGTTGAATTGATGCAGGCGAAGGCGTGACAGCTCTGCGTTTTTCTTCCGTCTTGAAGGTCGTCCGGGTATGGGAAGGGAAAATTCAACATTCAAGTCCTGACCCCTTTTGGCATCTCGGCAGGGCGTGGATCGGATTTCGCCCTTGATCTCATGATGGCCATGGTGCCTTGGTTCTCGCGGTCGTCCAGGATCTCCGACCAGCTCCGCTGGCGCGCCTTCGGCGCGTCCTTGACGACCGCGAGAACCAAGGCGACGCTCCGCCATGAGATCGATGCCGGCATGTGATCAATGAACCTGGCAGTACAGAAAGGGGTCAGGACTCGATTGTTGAATTGATGCAGACACGGCTGTGGCAACCCTGCATGCCTCTTCCGTCTCGACGATCATCCAGCCGTGAGAAGGGGACCGAATTCAATATTCAAGTCCTGACCCCTTTGACACGCTGACCCCTTTGACACGATGGCAGCGATCGGATTGCAACGACGGAGAGCCACTTCGATCGCCCGGCGCCCTCAAACCTGTCTCTCGCGGCCTTCCCAATGCGGGCGGCGGAGTTCGCGTTTGAGGATCTTGCCGCCAGGGTTGCGCGGCAGGGCCTCGTGCAGTTCCAGGCGGCGGGGCAGCTTGTAGCCGGCGAGCGACGCGCGGGCGGGCGCGACCAGGTCCTCCAGCGTCGGGTGGGCGCCGGCGACGGGGACGACGCAGGCCATCACCGTCTCGCCCCAGCGTTCGTCGGGCACGCCGATGACGGCGACGTCGGCGACTGCCTCGTTGGCCATCAACACGCTTTCGATCTCGGCGGGATAGATGTTTTCGCCGCCGGAGACGATCATGTCGCGCACCCGGTCGTGGATATAGAGATAGCCGTCCGCGTCGAGATAGCCGGCGTCTCCCGTATGCAGCCAGCCCTTGGCGATCGTCTCCGCCGTCGCTTCGGGCCGGTTCCAGTAGCCCTGCATGATCATCGCCGTGCGGCAGACGATTTCGCCGATCTCCTCGGCGCCGAGCTCATGGCCCTCGCCATCCAGGATGCGGATCTCACAGCCCGGGATCGGTCGGCCGCAGGACGTCGGCCGACGGCCCAAGGCCGGATCATGGTCGCGGGCCGGCAGCAGGGTCACCGCGCCGGTCAGCTCCGTCATGCCGTAGAGATGGATGAAGTCGCAGCCGAAGACGGCGAGCGCCTCCTCCAGCACCGGCAGCGGCATGGGCGAGGCGCCGTAATAAATTTCCTTCAGCGCCGAAAAATCGGTGTCCGCACAGCCGGGCGCGCGCAGCAGGAACTGAACGATCGCCGGCACGAAGAGCGCCCGCGTCGTCTGCGTCTCGACCAGCGAGGCCAGGATGGACGGCGGGTCGACTTCCGCCATCACCACGCATTTGGCGCCGTGCAGCAACGCCCAATAGGCCCACACGCAGCCCGCCACGTGAAACAGCGGCGAGGCCACGTTCACCACCTCGTCGTCGTCCCAGGCCGCGGTCTCCCGCCCGGCGAGGCCCGCCAGGCCTTCGAACTGCGCCTGGAAATTCCGGTTGGTGAGCTGCACCCCCTTGGGATGGCCGGTGGTGCCCGACGTGTAGATCTGCATCACGACGTCGTCGCCGCCGACCCTGACGTCCGGCGCCCTGTCGTCGCCCGCGTCGCGCCAGTCGACGAAGGCCGGCCAGCTCTCGTGCCCGCCATCCAATACGATGATCCGCTCGACCGCGGGCAGTTCCGCCTGGATCGCCTCGACCGTGTCGGCATACTCGCCGGCCACGATCAGCAGGCGGGCGCCCGCGTCGGCGACGACATAGGCGATCTCCGGCGGCGCCAGGCGGAAGTTGATCGGCGTCAGCACCACGCCGACCTTGGCCGCACCGAACAGCAGGTCGAAAAAGCGGTCGCTGTTCTTGGCCAGCAGGGCCACCCGGTCGCCGGCGACCAGCCCTTCGGCCAGCAGCGAACTGGCGACCCGGTTGGCCCGCAGCTCCAGCTCGCCATAGGTGGTCTCGATGCCGGCGAACTGCAGGGCGACACGATCCGGGCCCAGGCGCGCCTGGTCGCGCAGCAGATCCGCCAGGGTGGCGGGAAGGGGCCGGGTCTCGGTCATCAAATCATAGCCCCCGGGCGATGATTTCCTTCATGATCTCGCTCGTGCCGCCGGCGATCCGGTTGACCCGGGCGTCGGCCCAGGCGCGGGCGATCGGGAATTCCCACATGAAACCATATCCGCCGTGCATCTGCAGGCATTTGTCCAGCATCCGGCAGGCGAGATCGGTGGTGTACAGCTTGGCCATGGAGGCGAGTTGGGTGTCCAACTCGCCCTCCAGATGCAGGGCGATGCAATGGTCGACGAAGGTGCGGCAGACCGTCGCCTCGGTCTTCACTTCGGCCAGCTGAAAACGGGTGTTCTGGAAATCCTGGATGGCGCGGCCGAAGGCCTTGCGCTCCGCGGTGTAGGCGATGGTCTGCTCGAGCGCGGTCTCGATCACCTGGCAGCTGCGCACCGCGACGGTCAGCCGTTCCTGCGGCAGCTGCTCCATCAGATAGCGGAAGCCCTTGCCCTCCTCGCCCAGCATGTTGGTCGCCGGCACGCGGACGTCGTTGAAGAACAGCTCGCTGGTATCCTGCGCCTTGTAGCCGATCTTCTCCAGGTTGCGGCCGCGCGCGAAGCCCTCGGTTGCCGTCGGCACCAGGATCAACGAGATGCCCTTGGCGCCTTCGGCAGCGTCGGTCTTGGTGCAGGTGACGACCAGGTCCGCGCTCTGGCCGTTGGTGATGAAGGTCTTCTGGCCGTTGATCACCAGATGATTGCCGTCGCGCAGCGCGGTGGTACGAATCGATTGCAGGTCGCTGCCGGCGGACGGCTCGCTCATGGCGATGGCGCTGATCACCTCGCCGCGGGCCATTTTCGGCAGCCACTCGCGTTTCTGCTCCTCGGAGGCGTAGTGCATGATGTAGGGGGTGACGATCTCGTTGTGCAGCGGAAAGCCGGGACCGGTGGCACCGACCTTGGCCAGCTCCTCGATCAGCACGCAGGAATGCAGGAAGTCGCCGCCGCCGCCGCCATACTCCTCGGGCACGGAGCAGAGCAGCAGCCCCGCTTCCCCCGCCGACAGCCAGGCCTCGCGCGGGACGACGCCGTCCTTCTCCCACTGTTCGTGGTGCGGCGTGATCTCGGCGGCGACGTAGCGGCGCACCGACTCGCGGAAGATCTCGTGTTCCTCGCCGTAGAGATCGCGTGGCGACATGGTTTCTTCCCCTCGTGTTTCCCGTCTATTCCGCCGCTTGCGCCAACGGAGCTTCCAGCCAGTCGTCGAGAAAACGATCCAGCCAGCGGGTGATGCCCGCATCGTGCAGGGCGTGGTCGCGGACATGGCTTTCCGTCGGCTTGGCGCCCGGCATCACCATGCGATGGACCGGGCCCCGGCTCCAGCGCAGCATCATCTCGCCGGTGATTTCGGGATGGAACTGGATCGCGTGCGCCCGGCCGTAGCGAAACGCCTGATTGGGAAAGAACTGGCCGGTCGCCAGCAGCTCGGCGCAGGCCGGCACATCGAAGCCTTCACCGTGCCAGTGATAGAACCATTGCTCGTCCGGATACCAGCCGCGCCCCGCCGCGGTCGCGCGGACCGGGTAATAGCCGATCTCGTGCATGCCCGCCTCGTGCGCCGTCACCGCGGCGCCGAGGAAACGGGCGAGCAACTGTCCGCCCAGGCAAAGACCGAGAAACGGCTTGTTCTCGCGCAAGGGCACCTCCAGCCAGGCCAACTCCTCGGCGATGAAAGCGAGGCTGTCGTCGTCGTTGGCGCTCATCGGGCCGCCGTAGATCACGGCGCCGGCGTAATCGTCCAGGCTTTCCGGCAGGCGGTCGCCGAGCGGGACACGACAGGCTTCCAGGCGGTAGCCCTTGGCGGCCAGCATGGCGCCGACCCGGCCGGGGTTGGAGGATGCCTGGTGCATGATGAGCAGGATGGTCTCGGACATGGACGGAATCTAGCGTGGATGCGGCCGCTTTCCCATAGCCGCGGGCGAAATCTGACAACATGTTGCGGATTTCGGTAGTTCCGGACGGCGGTTTCAGTAAGTCCTGGCCACCGATTTCATAAAGTCCCGGCCGGTTCCGGGAGTTTGGCTTCGGGTGCCTTGTTGCCGTCAGTCGGGATTGTTTTCCGTTGTGGTTGGCTGGGTCAAGTCGGTCGTCGATTTCTTCTTTCGCATGCTGTCGCCTTTCAAGCCGATGCGGTGGGCGTTGTGGATGACGCGGTCGAGGATGGCGTCGGCGATGGTGGCCTCGCCGATCAGGTCGTGCCAGGCGGTCACGGGGATCTGCGCGGTGATGAGGGTTGAGCGTCGGTGGTATCGTTCCTCGCAGATTTCCAGGAGATCGAGGCGCTGGCGGTCGGTCAGGCCATGGGTTCCCCAGTCGTCGAGGACGAGCAGCTGGACCCGGGCGAGGCGGTCGATCAGGCGGGGCAGCCGGCCGTCGAGGCGGGCCATGGCGAGGTCCTCGAAGAGCCTGGGCATGCGGACGTAGAGGACGGAATGATCGAGCCTGGCGGCCTGATGGGCGATGGCACAGGCGAGCCATGTCTTGCCGGTTCCGGTCTGGCCGGTGACGATGAGGTTCTCGTGTGCCTTGAGCCAGACGCCCTGGGCGAGAGAGAGGACGGCGCGGCGGTCGAGGCCTCGTTCGGCGGCGAAGTCGATGTCCTCGATGCAGGCCTCGGGGAAGCGTAGCCTGGCCTGTCTGAGGCGGTTGGCGAGGCGCTTGTCGGCGCGGGTGGCGGCCTCGCGGTCGAGCATGAGGGCGAGCCAGTCCTCGCGGTTCAATTCCGATGATTGGCCTCGCTCGGCCATGTCGCGGTAAGCCTCTGCCATGCCCTTGAAGCCGAGGGCCTGCATCTGGTCGAGGGTCGGGTGTGTCAGCATGAGGTGTCTTCTCCTGGTTATCGGTAGTAGCCGGGGCCGCGGATGTTGGTGTGTGGCGGCAGCGGCAGAAGCGGTTCGCGCTCGGGGCGTGTGCGATCGAGGCCGGACTTGAGGATGGCGGCGAGCGATGAGTAGCTGGTCGTGTTGATGGTGAGCGCGCGTGCGCAGGCGGCCTCGACGCGTTCCGGTTCGTATCGGCGGGCGAGCGACAAGACGCCCATGGCGCTGCGATAGCCTTGCTCGGGATGGGGCCGATCGCGGATCATCCGCTCGACCAGGAGGGCGGCGTTGGGGCCGATGCGGCTGGCCTGGTCGATCAGGCTTTGTGGCGTTCGCTCGGCATAGCGCTGGTGCGCCTTGGGCATGTGGGCCGGGATCGTGGCATGGCCGCCATGCGGTGAGCGGCGGAGATGGCTGGCGACGCGCTTGTGGTTGTGGAAGATCTCGACCGTGCGGTGAGTGAGCCGGACTTGGACCTTGCGGCCGATCAGGCCGTGCGGCACGGAGTAGAAGCTGCGCTCGACGTCGACGTGATAGTCGGAATGGACCTTGGCGGTCTTCCATTCGGCATATTCGAAGGGCGTCGTCGGCAGGGGTGCCAGGGCCTCGCGCTCGATGGCCTCGAACATCTGGCGCCGGCTCTTTCCAAGGTTGCGCATGGGCCGCTCGTTGAGCTCCTCGAGGAGGTCGCGGATCGCCCGGTTGAGCTGGTCGAGGGAGAAGAAGCGCGTATTGCGCAGTCTTGCCAGGATCCAGCGCTCGACGACCTGGACGGCGACTTCGACCTTGGCCTTGTCGCGCGGCTTGCGGACCCGGGTCGGCAGGACGGTGGTGTCGTAGTGCTCGGCGAGCGCGGCGAAGGTCGGGTTGAGGGTCGGCTCGAACCAGAGCGGCTTGGCGACGCCGGCCTTGAGGTTATCGCAGACGATGCTCTTGGGCACGCCGCCGAAGTAGGCGAGCGCCCGGCATTGTCCGGCGACCCAGTCGGGCAGGCGCTGGGTCAGGCTGGCGGTGGCGAAGGTGAGCGAGGAAGCGCCCAGCACGGCGACGAAGATCTGCGCGTCGTGCACCTCGCCGGTCTCGGGGTCGACGATGTCCACCGTCTGGCCGGCATAATCGGTCTGCATGACCGCACCGGCCTCGTGGCGGTTGCGCCAGGTGGCGCCGGTGCGCCGCTTGAACGCCGTGAAGGCTTCGCAGAACCAGGTGTAGCCGTAGCCATCGGGATGTGAGGCGCGGTATTCCTGCCAGAGCAGGGTCAGCGTCACCCCCTTGCGCTTCAGCTCGGCCGCGACCGTCGGCCAGTGCGGCTCGCACCTGTCGCGCGGGGGCCGGCCCATGCGGCGGAACAGCGTCTCTTGCAGGACCGCGTCGTCCTCGTATTCCGCCGGCAGCGGCCAGGCGGTAAGGCCGACCTCGCGGGCCCGCAGCAAATAGGTCGACACTGTCGTCTTGGAGACCTTCAGCCGTTCCGCCACCTCTCGCGCCGAGAGGCCTTGGTCATGCGTCAGCCGCAGGATCGTTCGTGCATCTCTCACCGTCGTTCGTCTCGTCTGCTTCCGTCTGGGCATGTCCCCTCCCGGCAAAAGCCAAGAGGTAGACGCCGAGACGGCGCACCCGAAAGCTGAACTCAGATCGCCCCGTGATGCTGTCCGGGACTTTCCGGAATCACTGGCCGCGACTTACTGAAATCTCTGGCCAGGACTTTCCGTAATCGGTGTCCGGGACTTTCCGAAACGCGCACCCAGTTCGTAGATCCCGGCATGCGCCTCCGCATGGGCCCGCGCGGCGGCGGCATCGTCGTCGCCGCGCGCCTGTGCCTCCTTCAAGTCGGCACCGGCGGAGAAGGCCCGCGCGTCGCCGGCGATGATGACGACTTGGCACGCCGCGTCCCGGTGCGCTGCGTCGACCGCCGCGATTAGGCCGTCGACCACGGCATCGTTCATGGCATTCAGTTTGCCCGGCCGGTTCAAAGTCAGGCGGCGGATCGCGCCCTTGTCCTCGCGCAGGATGACGTCGTCGCTCATGGCAGAATGTTCTCCCCCCGGCCGCACGGCCGATGAATTGTCAGGTCCAGATCAGGTTGCGATAGGGCACCGGACCGCCGGCCCGGATATCGTCGAAGAGGCCGACCTCCCAATCGAGATAGGCCTCGACATTCTCCCGGAGGTCGCCCGGCCGTTCGGAGCTGGCGAGCCAATGATCGACCCGCGGTCCCAACAGCCGCCCCTCGCCCGCCTCGAGCGGCAGGCCGGCACGCCGCCAGGCCTGAACGCCGCCCTCCAGGACCAGGGCGCCGGCGCCGATTTCCGCCGCCGCCAGCGCGGCAACTCCGCCGTCCTCCGAGGTCAGCACGAGCGGTCCGCCGCCATCGCGCAGCGCCGGGGTCTCGGCCAGCGCCGTCCGCGAACACCAGGCCGCACCCGGCACGTGGCCCGCGACATAGGCGTCGGAATGACCGACGTCGATCACCCGGGCGCCGGCCAGTTCCTGCAGGTCGCCGGGCGCGATGCGATGGGCGGCGTCGACCTGGACTACCGAGGCCGGCGCCGGACCGGTCGCCAACGGCGCCCCGGCGATGCCGCCCGCCAGGACCGCCACCTCCCCCCAGCCCATCATGGTCAGCCAGAGCGCGGTGACCGTGGCCCGGACTTCGTCGTCGTCGCAGACGACATGGCGGGCGCCCAGGGTGGCGAAGTAACGCTCCGGGCTCATGACCAGGGTGCCTTCCGGCGCGTTGACGGCGCCGTCGAGGTGGCCGGCGGCGAACTCGTCCGCCGTGCGCACGTCGAACAGATAGGTGGTTCGCGCCCGCTCCGCCCGCCAGCGGGCCAGCGTCTCGTGATCGATCCGGGCGATCCCGGCCGCCTCGGCGATACGGGCGGCACGGGGACGGGCCTGCTCAACCGACTTCGCTGTCGCGGGGTCGGCGAAGCGCGTCGCCGCAGTCTCCAGCTCCTGGCCGTGCAGCAGCCAGTTGCGGGTCCCGTGGTGCAGCACGCGGATCTCGTTCCCGATGCCGGCGAAGCGGAGGGAGAGGCCGCCGAGAATGCCGCGGGTCCCGCTCATGCAGTTGACGACGACCTTGGTCTCCGGGCCCGGCACCAGGTCGTCGAAACAACGCAGCAGATCGGCGCCCGGCGCATTGGTGCTGCCCGGAATGTTACCCCAGCCGTATTCCCGCCGGGGCCGGGAATCGAGCACGACGCAGTTCTCGCCGTCCTCCAGCCAGCGGGCGAGTTCGGGCGGATCGATGAAGTCGGGCCGGCCGAGGCTGCGCGCGAAGGCGCCGAAGCCCTTTGCCGGCACCTCGATCTCGGGGAAGAGGGCACCGCCCGCCGCCGACCATCCGGCCGCGCCGCCGTCCGGGATATGCACCGCGTCGTAACCGAGCGTTTCCAGGCGGGCAGCCGCGAGCGCCGCCTCGCCGCCGCCGCCGCCGTCCAGCAGGACGACCCGCGTCGCCCGGCGCGGCACCGTCGCCAGCACCGCCGGCTCCAGCGCCGAAAGCGGCAGGTTCGCCGCCAGCAGCGGATGACCGGTGCCGAAGGCGGTGATTTCGCGCACGTCGATCAGCGCCACCTCGCCACCGTCGGCCAGCAGGGCCTGCGCCCCGGCGGCGGATATCGATTGGGCCATGCGAAGGATCCTCCGGCTTTCCGAGACGGCACGATGGCCCGCCGTCCCGCAACTTGCTACGCTCGCCCCTCACAATGACGGGGCCTTGGCCATGGATGCAAGAGTGGACACAGCGTCGCAAGCCGCCGAATTGCGCGCGGCGATCCGGGCAGGACGGCACGATGGTCGGACCACGGGCCTGGTGCCGGGCATGGTGCAGGCGAACCTGGTGATCCTGCCGGCCGCCTGGGCGGACGATTTCCGCACCTTCTGCCACCGCAACCACCAGGCCTGCCCGTTGATCGACGAGACGGCACCCGGCACGCGGAGCCTTCCCCGCCTCGGTGTCGACATCGACGTCGCGACGGATCTGCCGCGCTACAACGTCTTTCGCGACGGCGTGCTGGTCGAGGAGGCGACCGATCTGACCTCGCTCTGGCAAGAGGACTTCATCGCCTTCGCGCTCGGCTGTTCCTATTCCTTCGAAGGGGCCTTGCTGGAAGCCGGCCTGCGGCTTCGCCACCAGGACCTGGGCGTCAAGGTCCCGCTCTATGTCACCGATATGGCGACGGCGCCCGCTGGCCCGTTCGAGGGTCCGCTCATCGTCTCCATGCGGCCCTTCCCGCCCGCCGACGCGATCCAGGCCATCGCCATCACCTCGCGCTATGACCAGGTCCATGGCGCCCCGCTGCATTTCGGCGATCCCGCGGCGATCGGCATCGCCGACATCGACGCCCCCTGGTCCGGCGCGCCGCCCGTGCTCCATCCGGGCGAGGTCCCGCTGTTCTGGGCCTGCGGGGTGACGCCGCAGCTGGTTCTCGAACGCGCGCGCCCGCCGATCGCCATCACCCACAAGCCCGGCCACATGCTGGTCACCGACCTTTTGAATGCGGAGTTCGCCCGGGCGGCCTGAAGATCGGATGGCGAGATGACGGAGACCTTGATTCCGACGACGCTCGTCGGCAGCTACCCGCAGCCGGGCTGGCTGGTCGACCGGGACAAGCTGCTGGGCGACGCGCCGCCGCGCGTGCGCATGCGCGAGGTCTGGCGCCCAGCAGCGGACCTGCTGGAGGAGGCGCAGGACGACGCGACCCTCGCCGCGCTGCACGACCAGGAGCGGGCCGGCATCGACATCGTGACCGACGGCGAGGCGCGCCGGGAAAGCTATTTCAACCGCTTCGCCAACGCGCTTGCGGGGATCAGCCTCGATCCCCCCGGCAGGGTGCCGGGGCGCACCGGCCTGCCGACCCTGGTGCCGCGGGTCACCGGCCCGCTGCGCCGGCGCGAAGCGGTCCAGGTTCGCGACGTCGCCTTCCTGCGCGCCCATACGACGAAGCCGATCAAGATCACCATTCCCGGCCCCTTCACCATGGCGAAGATGGCGCTGGACGAGCACTATGGCGACTTCGAGGCCCTGGTCATGGCCTATGCCGACGTGGTCAACGCCGAAGTTCTGGAGCTGAAGGCGGCGGGCGCCGACGTGATCCAGCTGGACGAGCCGCACATGCAGGCCCACCCCGAACAGGCCGGCCGCTATGCGCTCGCCGGTATCGACCGGGCCCTCGACGGCATCGCCGGCGCGACCATCGTGCATTTGTGCTTCGGCTACGCCTATGTCGTCAGCGACAAACCGAACGGTTATTCCTTCCTGCCGGAACTGGAACGATGCGCCGCCGGCGCCGTCTCGATCGAGGCGGCGGAACCCGGTCTCGATCCCGCGATTCTCAGCCAGCTGCCGACCAAGCAGGTGCTGTTCGGGGTCATCGATCTCTCGACGCACGAGGTGGAGACGGCCGGACAGGTGGCCGCCCGCCTACGCGGCGCGCTGCGCCATATCGCGCCCGAACGGCTGATCGCCGCCCCGGATTGCGGCATGAAGTACCTGCCTCGCGACGTCGCATTCGCAAAGCTGCAGGCGCTGGTCGCCGGCGCCGCCCTGGTCCGCGCCGAGATCGCCGCCGCGTCGTGACGATCCGTCCCGCCGTCGGCGACGACCTGGCCGCTGTCGCGGATATCGCGCGGGCGGCCTATGCCATCTATGTCGCGCGCATCGGCCGCACACCGGCCCCGATGGTCGCCGACTTCGCCGGACATCTCGCGCGGGGCGAGCTCTATGTCGCCATCCTCGACGGCACGATCGCCGGCTATGTGGTTTTTCACCCGCGCGGCGACCACCTGCATCTGGAGAATGTCGCCGTCGGCCCCGCGGCCCAGGGCCTGGGCCTCGGCAAGCGCCTCGTCGCCTTCGTCGAGGACGAAGCCCGGCGGTCGGGCCGTGCCGCGGTCGAGCTCTATACCAACATCCACATGACCGAGAACCTCGCGATGTACCCCGCCCTCGGCTACCGCGAGACGGGACGCCGCCGCGAAGACGATGTAGCGGGGCAGAAATAATTAAGAATCGTGTTCGGAAATATTTTTTCACGGCCGAAACCGTCTGGAAAATCGCCGTGATTTTGGGGGCATTCCGGCCTGGAAAATCGGCCACAATACGTTGGTGACGGAGGTCTTTCATGAGACCCTGTAGATTTTCCAATTGATCCACCACCAGTCCCCGCGCACTGGTCGAATATTAGTGACCCCCTTACACCAGAGATCGAGCTTGAGACGCAACGACTGGTTGCCGCTCCAGCGCGTCAAAGGCAAGACAGTGACCTGCACACCCCATAATACGTCCGGCGGGACACCTGAATTAGATATCACGTGGGCATTGGTAATCCCGGCCGTGCCGAGATAGGTGGCGTCGGCGCCATTCCAGGCGCTGATCGGCACGCCGGTCCGCTCCACGAACCAGGTGCCGGCGACCCTAATCGCCGCGGAATGTTTGACGTCCCAGCCGCCGATGGGGAGAGATCCCTGATCGGCGACGATCTTGCGCGAGATGACGACGCCGTTGAATTCGGCGTCCCCGGACTTCTGGATGCGCCAGCCGGATTTACCGGTCCGAAAATTAGAACTCTGAATGACGCCAGAAAGTTTCTCGCTACCGACCGCCCCGTCCCTGATCCCCTGCGAGCCGACGACGATAGAGCCGGCGCGGATGTGAGAGCTGGTAATGGAGTTAGCCGCGATCGCGTTCGCGGTTACGCTTCCGGGCATCAGAATATTGCCGTCGAGGCGCTTATCGATGCGTAGCCACGCGCGGCCCGACCAAGCGCGGGTCTCTGCCCACGAGCCGCTCGGGTAATACAGTGTGACTGTATCTGAGACTATCGGAGCGCCAGGCAACGCGAGATGGGCCTCCGCGCCAGACCATACGCCGCGAAGAACGCGGCGATAAAAGTCCCCCCGCGCGCGCTTTCCGGACGCGCCGTCCTCTCCGTCCCTGCCGGGATCGCCATCCTTGCCGTCGCGAGAGTACCGCGAGAACAGCGCGGGGGTGGAGAAATTACCCCAAGCGCCGGCGCGGCCCTGGCGGCTGGATACCCACTCGGAGGGGAGGCGGGCGGTGACGCCCCGGGGATCGCGCGACCAACCGTAGGGGAGATAGGAGTCTACGACACGGTCGCCCGTGGGCCGGGCGGGCGCGGCGGCGCCCGCCGTGCGGCGAAATATGTATTCGGTCGACCGGGCGGCACCGCGCGGTGGCGGTAGGGTGGCGGCGGCGTAGGCTGGTTCCGACTCCCGGCCGTGGGCGTCGACCGCCACGATGGCGAAGCGCCAGGTACCGGCGGGTGGGTCCTGGCTCTCCCAGGGACTGGCGGTGAGCAGGCCGTCGTGCAGCGGCGTCATGGCCGAGCGTGGGGCCCGCGCGCCCGGCGCGTACAGAATGCGGTATCCGACGACGGTGGGGGATGCGGCGTCGCGCCAGCCGAAGCGCCGGGTGCCGTCGGCGGCGGCCGCGACCGTGAAGGCCTCCGGCGCGGCGGGCGCCGGGCCGGCCACGCCGGCGGCCTTGAACTTGGCCACGAAGGGCGTGCCCGCCGGGGCGGCGTCGGAGCCGGGCGTCACCACCACGTCGATTTCGCCGCCGGCGCGGGCGATCCAGCTGGCGCTGGTCTCGCCGGCGGAGAGCCTGGCGACGACGCGCATCTCGCCGCCGTCGTCGGCGCGGATGGTGCCGCCACGCCAGTCGCCGGCCACGGAGAGTGTGGCGGTGATCTCCACCAAGTGGGCGCGGCCAACCTGGACGGGCGCCTCCGAGAAGCCGATGGCGAGCACACGCGGCGTCTCGCGGCGCAGGCGGGGCAGCGGCACCGCGAGGTCGGAGGTGGCGGCCCGGTGATAGGCGTCGACCTCGTCGATCGCCTCGAAGCGGGTCGTGCCGTCGGCGCGCGGCCGGACCGAGACGATCCGGACCTTGGCCGGCGGGCTGCCGGCCGGGTAGAGCCGCCAGAGGATGTCCAGGGGATCGTCGCCCGCCGCGCCCGGGGCGGCGGGCAGCGGCGCGGCCAACAGGACCTCGTCATCGCCCCCGCCGCCAGGACGAGCGACCAGGGTGGTGTGCAGGGCGCCGTCGGCGAGACGCAGGATCATGTAATCGTCGCCGGTGAGCTCGACGGGGCGGGAGAGACGCAGGCGGCGCTCGTTGCCCCCGAGCAGACGGCCGGCGAGGCCGCCGTCGATCAGGCCGTGGGTCAGCCGGACGACGTCGCCGCGCTGGATCAGCAAGCCCTCGTCGGCCATGTCCCAGCCGATGCGGCGGCGGTGATAGATCTGCCGCGCGGCCTGCAGATTGCATTCGGTGGCCGCCTGCGCACGCTTCGTCACGCCGGGCAGCGTGACGGTCACGCTACGGGCCGGCGCGCCACGCACGCCCGGCGCCAGGCGGCGGACGCTGTTCCACTGCCAGTCCAGGTCGGGTTCGACGTAGCGGCAGACGATCTCCTCGGCGCCCGTCGCCGCGGCCCAGTCGACCTCGAGGGAGCCGGCAAGGATGTTCTCGGGCGTGATCAGCGCGGTGACCGGCGTCCCCGCGGCCTCCCAGACCACGCCGAGCTTGCCGGCGGCCCAGCTCGGGCTGGCGCGGCCACAGCGCGCGATCAGGGTGAGGACCTGGGCCTGCGTCATGGCGCGGTCGATCACGTAATCACAGGCCAGCCCCTGGGCCTCGCACTGGGCACCCCAACGCTTGAGGGCCGCATCGTCGATCCGCGCGGGCGGCAGGCCGGCGCCGGCCTTGAGATGGCCATCGGCGAACACGCCGCGGGCGAACCAGCGGAAGAGCCAGGCCGGGTTCGAGGTGACCCGGGGCGCGCTCCAGCGCCGGCCGTCCCAGACCGGTACCCTCTGGCTCACCAGGGCGGAGATCTTCTCCAGGCGGCCGGAGACCTGGCCGGAGGCGCGGAGCTTGAGGCCGAGCCGGGTCTGACCGCCGTAATCGGCGCTATCCGGCTGATAGCCGCGCAGCGCGGTCCAATGCAGCCGGTCGATGACGTGTTTATCGTCTTCCGGCGCCCCGAGACGCCGCAGGCGGACATGGTGGGCCTTGTCGGCGCCGGCATTCGTCAGAATGAGGGCGATGGTCCGGCGATAGGGTGTCCGTTTGTCCCAGGCGAGGGTGTGGCGGAGGGTGACCTTGCCGGCATTGCCGCCCTCCGGCCAGTGCTCGATCTCGATCTCGACGGCGTGCCGCCCAGGGTCGCCCTTCTTCGATAGAGTGAACAGCTGCCCGGCGATGTCGATGGCGGCACGGGCCGTGCCGGCGGGCAGCACGCGCTCGATCCAATCGGTAGCATCGAGCGCGGCGCCCTCGACGGTGTCGACGTTACCCGCGACCAGCGAGATCGTGCCGCCACCGCGCGCCCACTCGGTCTCGACGCCCTCGTAGACGGAGAGCGGTGTGTCGCCGTGACGGAGATCGCGGATCTCGAGGTTGCCGAAGCCGAAGTTGAAGATCTGGAAGAGATCCTGTTCGACCCGACCGTCCGCGCCGGCGGCGAACTCGGCGTATTCACGGGCCCCGAGGTCGGGGAATATCCGGTGGGTACCGAGCACGAGGGGCAGGCGGGCGTAGAGGCGCGCCCGGTTGGCGCCGCCGGCCAGCGAATAGACCGCCTCGCCCGGCGCGCCGCCGCCCGGCGCGCCGCCGCCCGGCGCGTCGGGCGAAGGCGGCGGGACGAGGGCGTTGGCGACCAGGGTGCCGCCGATCAGCACGGCGGCGCTGGCCGCACTGGCGGCGAACTGGCTGCCGAGCAAGGCGACGCCGGCCGGACCGCCGATATAGGCGGCGCCGGCGATGATGGCGATCTGCAGGGCGATGGCGAGGGGGTTGGAATCACCGCCGGCGGGCACGACGCGCAGGGTCACGATGTCGCCGGGGCCGAGCCTCGCCGCTGGCCAGAGTGCGCGGGCGACCGGGCAGCCATTCAGGGCGATGGCGACGTGGCCCGGGTCCGCGCCCAGACGCCGCGCCTCCTGGGCGGCGAGGCTCGCCAGGGTCTCGTGGCCCCGGAGCGCCACGCGCCGTGTCTCGCGGCCCTCGGCGGTCAGCGGGTGGGGCCAGAGGTCGGCGACCGCGGCCTGTTCCGGGGCGGTGCAAGGGCCGGAAACGGGCGTTTCCCGCATCTTTACAGCCACCGGTACAGGCCTTGGATCTCGAGGCCACGGGCCGCCAGGCTGGCGGCGGGGTGCAGCACGGTGCCGACGCCCCGCTGACAGTGCAGCACCCAGGCGTCGCTTTCGATTCCGACGTGGAGGCCGATGTGGTGGCCGAGGCCGCGCCGCCGGCCGGCGGCGCGCATCAGCACGCCGTCGCCCTCTGTCGCTCTCTCGCCGTGGGCGAGGGGGCGGGCGTATTCAGTGGCGAGCGCGCCCACCTGGGCGTCGCGCCCGCGCACGCCCCGGGCGCGCGGCGGCGGCGACCAGTGCCGGGCGAAGCGCTCGGCCAGGACGAGAGCGACGAGATCGGCGCAGTCGAAGGCGCCCTCGACATAGGGTCGGCCGATGTAGGCCTCGCTCCAGTGTCGCGACGTGGCGGCGGCTTCAGACATCGACCCCTCCGTCGTCGGGCGAGGCGCTGTCTCCGCCGCCCTCGGTACCGTCGTCGCCGTGGTCGCTCTCGCCCTGATCGTCGGACGGGCCCGAGGATCCAGGCGCTGGCGACGGCGGTGGGGGTGGTGGCGGCGGGTCGACGTCGACGTCGCCACCGCCACCGGTCGGGCCGTTGGCGGCCGTCGCCGCGCCGAACAGGCCGGGCGCGGTCTCGGGGTCGTACCGCACGGCGACCGCGTCGCGGTCCAGCAGCGGATCGTAGCCGAGCGTGACCGTCACCCGCTCGTCGTCGTAGCGCACGTGCAGGACGTCCAGCACCGCCTCCCATTCGATGGCGCGGCGCGCGGCGAGCACCAGCATTACCCGGCAGGTGGCGCCGGCGGCCCCACCCGCGCGCTCGATCCATTGCGTCAGATCGCGGCCGACGTTGTCGAGCACGAGTTCGGCCGAGGGGGCGCGGCCCTCGACGTCGTCGGCCAGGCGCAGCATGAAGCCGAGCGCATCGTAACGGTGCCGGCCGATCGTGATCGGTGTCGTGTGGGAGACCACGCGCACCGGGTCGGTTATCGCCGGGTGGCGGATCTCCAGGGCGGCCAGCACCACGTCGTCGGCGCCGAGGGTGGAGAGCGTGCGGCGGAATCGTGCTGTCGTCATATCCGGTCCGCCTCCAGGCCCTCGATTTCCAGGGCGGCCGCCCAGTAGCGTCTGTCCTGGGTGGGAGAGCGCGCGGTGTAGCGGATGGCGCCGGCACCGCCGCGCACCCGCGCCCGGCGAAGGACGCCATCGTGCGGGTCGCGCCAGGCGAACCAGCGGTGGGCATGGCGCGCCGCCCAGGCCCGGAAGCGCGCGAGATCGGCGTCGCTGTCGAGATGGACCCGCACGATGCGCACCAGCAGCGCCGAGGTCGACCGGCGGGCCTGGCGCACCGCGCCGCTCTCGAACGCCGTGCGGCGGACGTCGGTGTCTTGAACGACCTCATAGCCATCGGCCTCGACGACCGCGTATGCGGGCCACGCGGTCATCGGGCGCCGCCACGCCTCATGATCGTCTTGACCATACCCTCGACAATGCCGCCGTTCAGGCCGTCGGTGACGACCAGGTCGATCACCCATTGCCCGTCCTCAAAGCGCGCGGTGCGGCTCACCTCGCGCTGTGGCGTGCCCTGATTGCTGATGTTGATGACGGGGGCGGCCGGCGGCGGCACGGCGGGCGCGCGGGCCTTCGCCGCCGCATCGCCGGCCGGTGCATCGCCGCGCGGCACCACTTCGTAGGCGACGGGGATCTGCTCGGACCGCAGCCGGTCCGCGAAGTGGCGCCCGCGCGGCGGGGCGAATAGCCCGGCCAGATCGTCCTTCACACGCTCGGGCAGCGTCAGCGCCACCTCGGCCCTGACGGCGAGGTCGAGGGGGAGGGCGCCCGGCATCCGGGCGAGGTTGTCGCGGTGGCGCGGGTCCCGCGCCGTCAGCACCTCCTCGCCCTTCTCCAGGATCGCCGGCATCTCCCGAGGCCCAATGCCCACGACCCCGCCGGTGTGCCAGCGCCGGGCCTGGGCGAAGATCGCGGGCGGCACGGCGCGCCGGGCGCCGCCGGGGGCGCCGACGATGCCGCCGGCGTGGAATAGCCGGAAGTCGTGTGGCCCGACGCCGCCCGGGTTGTCGAACCCGACGCCGGAGTCGGCGAGGGCGTTCCCGCCGCCGAACAGGCTACCGAGCATATCGCCGAAGCCGCTCGCCAGCGGCCCGGTGATGTTCTGCCGGATGGCGGCCCGCGCCATCTCGGCGATGATGTGGTCGGCGAGATCGCTGACCTCGAGCTTGCCCGACGTCACGAAGCCGGTGAGTGCGTCCTCCATGCGCTTGGCGCCGTCGCCCACGGCGTCCTCGGCCCGCTGGCCGGCGTCCGTCGCCGCTTCGCCATAGTCTTTCAAGCCCCGAATCGCGCCGTCTTGCCAGTGCCGGGAGGCGCGCAGCCGGCGTTCAGCCTCTTCCTCGGCCGCCTCGATCGCCTTGTTTCGGTGCCCCTCTTCCTCGGCCGCCAGATCGCGCCGGCGCTTGGCCTCGGCCTCGTCCAGCTCGCGGATCTTCTCGGCGGCGATCCGCTCGACCTCGGCCCGCCGGGCGGCCTGCTCCTCCCGAGTCGTGGCCACCCCCTCGAGCGCGGCGAGGGTCTCCGTCTTCCAGGCCTCGATCTCGGCCCGCTCGCGCTGGTAGGCGGGCAGCAGCGCGAGCGCCTGGGCCTTCAGATCCTTGAGCGCCGCCGCGCGCGCCTGTGTGGCGGCCTTGTCCTTCCGCCTGGCCTCTTCGGCGCCACGCCCCTCCTTAGCCAGCTGATCCAGCCGCCGGGCGCCCGCCAGCAGGCGCTCCTGCGTCGCCTGGCTCTCGGCCTTCCAGCGGCCCTCCGCGATCTCCCAGGCAGTGGTCTGCTCTTGGCTTAGATCGCCGGTGAGCGCGATTCGCCGCGCCAGCTGGGCAAGCGCTTTCTCGGCCGCCTTCGTCGGGGCGGCGGTGGTATCTCGGCTGTAATGATCGAGCGTCGTGTCGGCGGTAAACGCGTCCGCCTCGGCGGCAATCTCGGCGCTGAATTTCTCCAGCTCTCGGCGCCACCTCTTTATCTGCGCCTCGATGTTCCGACGCGTGCTCCCGGCCATAGGTCCACCGAGCGCTGTCTCCGCGACGGAGATGTTGCTCTCCAGACCCACGCGCGACAGATCGCCGCCCGGCGTCGCGAACCGGACCACCGCCGTGGCCGCCGTGGCCAGGCCCGCGGCAAGATCGAGCACGCCGCTCTCGGCGATCGCCACGCCGAGGTCCCAAATCGCGTTCTCCAGCCGGGTGATCGCCGCGTCAGCCCCCTCCGTCGCTCCCGGCAGAGCCTCGGCGACCGAGGCGCGGAGCTCCCGCGCCAGCTTGGGCAACAGATCCTCGGCGAGGATCTCGCCGCGTTGCAGCATCTCGCCGAGCTGCTTGGTGGTCACCCCCATGGCGCGCGCGGCCAGCTGGAAAGCGCCCGGCAGCCGCTCACCGAGCTGGCCGCGGAGCTCCTCCGCCGAGACCACGCCCTTGGAGATCATCTGCTCTAGGGCCAGTAACGCACCCTGCTGCTGGTCGGCGGAAAGCCCCATCGCCCGGCCCGCCTCGGCCACCGCCGTGAAGATCTCCCGCGCCGCCTCGCCCTCGAGCGCCGTGCCCTTGGCCGCCGCCGCGAAGCCAGAATAGGCCGCCGCCGCGCCTTGGAAAGCGATCCCGAGCCGCTCGGCCTCGGCGCGCACGAAGGCCAGCTCCGCCGCGCCCGCCTCGGCACTGCCCGCCGCCGCGCGGAAGCGGAACTCGAGCCGCTCCATCGCCCGGCCGCTCTCGACAATCTCCTTGGCGAGGCCCAACGCCACCAGCGCCGCGGCGGCCGGCGCGAACGCGCGAAGCGCCCCGGCGAAGCGCCCCGCGCCACGCCCGGCGCCGCCCATGTCATCGCCGGCGCGCTTGGCTTTCTTGCCCAAGCCGCCGACTTCAGCCCCTGTCTTCCTCGCCTTCTTGCCGAGGCCTTCGACGTCCGCGCCCGTCTTCTTGGCTTTCTTGCCGAGCCCATCGACTTGGCTCGCGGCCTGGGACGCCTCGTCGCCGAGCCCGTCGATGTCCTTGCCGGTCTTCTTGGCCCGCTTGCCCGTCTTGCCGGCCGCCTCGCCGGTCTTCGCGAGATCGCGTCTAAGCGTCTTGATCTCGGCCGTCGCCTCGTCGAGGTCCGCCTTGATCCGCAGCGCCAGGATCAGGTCCTTGCTCATGCCATCTCGATTCCCGGGTCGCGGGCCGCCAGCGCCGCCAGAGCGTCGCCGCCCGACGTGGCGGAGCGAGGCGAGCCGCCGCCGACCAATAGCGCCTCGGCCGCATCACCGGCGCTCTCGACCCTGCGAATCTCCGCCTCTTCCCAAAATAGCAGCATCTGCCGCCAGGTCAGTCGCCGGCAGAGCGCGGCGTGACCCCGTCCGTGGCCCGCGCGGACAAGTGCATCCAGGACCCGAGCGAGCCCCACGGTCCGGCCGCCAGATCGCCCGTCACGGCGCCCGCGACGACCCGGCGTATGAAAAAATGCAGGTTGGCGCCCCACATCGCCCCCGTCACCTCGCGGGCATCCTTGTCCGAGAGCGCCGCCAGCCAGGCGGCATCCCGCCCGCTGGCCAACGCGACCAGATCCAGCCAGAGTTCGCCATGCCGGCCCACGACCGCCTCCAGCGCCGCCAGATCGACGCCCGCGGTCGATTCCCCCTCGCCGTCAGTCGCGTCTTCGCCCCCCGCCGTCGCGGCCCGTCCGGCCAGGAGGGCCAGATCCCGGATCAGAGGCTCGCCCAGCGCCTGCGCCTTAAGTCCGTCCAAAAACCGGTATTCCGCGACCGTCAACGTGACCGCCTTGCCCGTTGCCGGGTCGGTGACCTCGACAGTGACATCGGGAAACAGCACTTTCATTTGCTCCGCCGGATCGGCGGGAGCGGTAGTCGCCGCCCGCCGGCGCGGGGTCTTGTTTCCAGTTGCCGCCATCACGCGTCGCCGTAAACGTAAAGGGCGGGCGAGCCGTCCGCCGGGTTAAGCACTTCCGCCGCGAGCTGGATCTGCTGCTCGCCGTCGCGCGACATCAGCGTCAGATCCCCCGCCGGCCGGACGGAGCACCGAGGCGCGTAGTAGTGCCGAGCGACGCCGTGCAGCGGGCAATCCTCAACGTACCGCAGCGCGGCCAGCACGTCGCGCTCCCCGCAGGCCGCGAGCCCTCGGCCCACCGCGATTTTCCCGCGCGCGGCGGCCTTAACGGTGTAGGTCACGACGATGTCTGCGTCCTCCTTCACGATCTCGATGCGGCCGTGCTTGGCATCTACCATGTAATCGTGACCCTTGTTCCAGACCATCCCACCCTTTTTCGAGACACGGACGGTCTCCAACTCCCCAGCACCCGCTTCAGCGAGCGTGTACCATCGGCCCTTCAGCACGGTGTGCTCCTCGTCGACGACGAGGACGTGATCGACGTCGGCCGGCTCGCCCTCGCCGAAAAATAGCGCCAGGTTATCGAGCGAGAGATCGTGCAGCGTGAAGTTAAGCGTGCGCGTCACCGAGCGCGGCTTGTCCACCATCTTGCGCTCGGGCCCGGAGCCCGACATCACCACCACGCGCTCCTCGGCAACGCTCAACGCGGCCGAGACCGCGTCGCCCAGATCGCGCGCGCCGGTCAGCCGCTCCGCGCCGTCCGCGCCGCTCTCGATCAGGTCGAGATAGAGCCGGCCCTGGCCGATCAGGATGTTGTCGTTGTGTTTCGAGATTGCCACGCCCCGCCTCCTATTCGCCGTCCGCCGCGAAGGCCGCCGCGGCCTTCGTCGCCCGCTCGCCGATCTCCGTCACTACGCCCGCTCGACCGCCCGGCTTCACGACATATGGCAGCTCGACGCTTTCATTCGCGACGCCCGTCACCAGGGGGGCGAGTGCCTCGGCGAGTGGCGCCGCCGCCGCCTTCATCGCCGCCAGGTTCGGCGCGGCCTGGATCGCGGCGGCCATCCGGCCGGCCTCATAGAGCAGCAGGTGGACGCCATCCAGCGCCGTGCCGACCAGCGTGCCCTGGTCGCCGACAGTGGCGGCGATCTTCGTGCGCGCGGCCAGCCGCAGATCGTCGACCGTCGCCTCGATTCTGACGTCCGCCGCCTCCACGCCCATCTCCGCGAGCCAGCCATCGATCTCCGAAAGCGGCGCCGCGGCTATCACCGCGCCGTCCGATGCCTGCTTAATCACCGCCATAAATCACACCCTCCTTGTGGAAGTACGAGCCGCCCAGGCTCTGGGCGTAGACATAAGCGCCGCCGTGATCGCCGGCGCCGACATAGAGCAGCGCCAGCGCGACCTTCATCCGGCCCCGACCCCGAAAGCCCGCCCGGAACTCGCCGCCCCAACCAGTACGCGTCGCGTGCTTGTGGAGCCAGCCCTGGCCCGCGTCGCCCGCCACGACCTCGATCGTGGCCGACATGTTCGTCGAGGGGAAAAACACGATGTCGCCGGATTGCGAGACGACATTCACGAAACACGCCGCCTGGGTCGCGAACTCGCCCCGGCCCCAGCCGGAGTAGTGGCCCAACCCCCTTTTCGAGAGCACGAAAAACCAGCCCGGCGATCCGTCCGCCTGGCCGCGGGCGATATCCGCATCGAACAGCAGAACCCTGAACCGGCTGCCGTCCCAGGGCGGGTTACCGTCGGGGCCGTTGGTCGCCTTCTTCAGATCGCCGCCGAAGCCGATACCCTTGCCGGCAAGCTTGTCGAGCGTCACCACTTCCAGTGTCCCGCTCGCCGCCGTGCCATTGTAGGTGTACGCCGAGAGGCGCGAGCCGTTGTGCGCGGCGATAATCTGCTTCGGCGCGTTAACCTCGCCACCACAGAGTCCGGTCCAGGCATAGGTGTCCGGGATGAGGTTCGGCGTCACCGGCCGCCTCGCCGGCACCTCTTTCCAGAACTTCTCGCGGGCTTCATCGATATAGGTCTTCTGCTCCTCGGCGGCGGTGATCAGATCCGTGATCTTCTGTGCGCTGCTCATCGACTATCCTCCCCCCACCGCGCCGGCGGCGATCGCCGCGTCGCGCGCGCGCCACCACGCCGTCTGCGCCGCGATCAGCGCCGCGCCCACACGCGCTAGGCGGCCGAGCGTCGCATCCGCCGATTCTAGATAGCCACTCTCGTCGATATCCGTGAGATGATCGGGCCTGAGCCAGACGACATCGCCCGCAGCCCTGGCCCGGCCGTTCCACACTAGCGGCTTCGCCAGAAGCTCTGGAGTCCGCTCGGTAACTACGCCGCTGCCATCCGTGTAGGTCTTCGGCAGGCTGCTATTAGGCACAGTGGCCATTATCTGTCTCCCTAAGCGCACCACCGCCGACCCAGTACGTCGCGGCATATACATCGCGCCAGATCGCCCTGCCTTCGGCCACCTCGGCGAGTTCGCCCCGGCGGAATTGGAGCGTAGAGGGCCGCGGCGGCGGCGGGCACACACACGTCCCGACTACTGGCGCCCAGCCGATTAACGCCGCGCGGGTCGCCGCCAGCGCCGCCGACAGATCCTCCCTGCACCGCGCACGCCGCCCGCTCGGGTCGTTCGCCGTCCCCACGATCGCGTAAACGGCGATCTCCGCCGTCACCCGCTGCACCGCGCTGGCGCGCCCGCCGACGCTGTCGCCGGCGGTCTCGGAGAGCGGCAGCACCGCCGCCAGTGGCGGGCGGAGCTTCGTGTCGTCGGCCACGGTGAGGGCGTCGAAAACTTCACGGAAGCCGCCGGTTAATGCGACGAACTCGTCCACGAACTCGGGTAGATCCTTCCTCGCGCCGCGCGCCTCCCGATAACACTTCCGCGTCAGCAGGCTCTCCAGGCGCCCGTGGACCGCCGCCGCGATTCCGAAGTCCATCTTCGCCGCCACGCTCACGCCACGGCCTCCGACAGCCGCCGCGCGACCGTATCCACGATCATCGCCTCGTCGCCTGAGTCCAGACCCAGGAACGGCCGGGCTGGAATCGTCGAGCCCGGGTGCCGGACCTGTTTCACCGGATGCCGCGCACCGGGCCAGAACAGCGCCTTCTTCTGCCGTGCCCGGATCGTGCGCGGCTTGGTCCGCCCGCCGAACTGGTGGATCGCCGCGTAGTCCACCTTGGTGCCAACCTCGACGCCGTCGCGGCTCGCGTTGTGCGTGATCGAGCCGACTAGGCGGCCCGTCCTCACCAGGGTCTGGCCGCTCTCGCGCTTGGCCCGACCGGAAATCGGCCACGCCCCGCCCGACGGGCCCTGGCCGCGCTCGAAGCGATGCTGTACCGAGGTCGCCAGCCGGCCGCCGATCTCGTCGAATACCGGTCTCGGATTCGCCAGCGCGCGGGCGAAGCTCATCAAGGCCCGGCCGGCCGCGGAATCGTCGTATTCGAGATCCAGCTTCACGCCCGCGCCCGCCATCAGCCCAGCACCCACGCCAGCCTGTCGTAGGTCATCACGGGCGCGGGGCCCGTGACCGCATGCGCCGTCACACGCCGGGGCACGGCCGCACCGTCAGCCCCCAGAAGCGCGGACCTCCCCGATGCGAGCGCCGACAGTCGCTTACGCGCCCGCCGCGCCCGGGCATCCACCGCCTCCGTGCTAACCTCCTCGTGCAGACGCTGATAGGCCAGATCGCAGGCGATCGCCACCAGCGCCGGATAGGGTGCGTCGCCCCCGAGCGGCAGCGCGTAGGAGATCGACAGACCGGCGTCGATCTCCGACGAGGCGTCCGTTAGGGCCGCCGTCACGCGGGCCGTCGTCGCTTTGGCCGCCACCTCGGCCGCCGCCGCGACCGCATCCTCGTCGTCCGCGTCCACTGCGGCGGGGCATACGGCGATCAGGCGCCGCAGATCCTCGTCGTGCAGCCGCTCCGCTAGATCCTCGCGCGAGGCGTAAGTCATGCCGAGCCGTCCTGATAAGCGGCCCACGCCGCGTCACGCTCGGCCGCCGTCACATTACCCAGCCCCGGCGCCGCATTAAGCGCCCGCACCTCGGGCTTGCCGGACGTCGTCCAGTGATCCTCGCGCCCAGGCTCGAGGGCCGAGATAGCGGCGAAGAGGGCCGCCGTGCGGTCATCCCCCTCGCCGTCGGCCGTGCGGGCGTCGGTGGCGTCGGTGGCCTCGGGGAGGCTGGCGGTGGGCAGCGCCTCGATAACGCCGGCCGCCAGCAGCGGCTCGGCGGCAGTCGCGTCGAGATCGACCACCTCGCCCGGCGCGTACTCTCGCTGGTCGTGGTCGAGCGGGCTCGACACCCGGTAGGCGGCGCGACGCATCACGCCACCGCCGCGTCGAACAGATAACCGGCCCGGCTGGCGATAATCCGTTCATCCACGCTCTCGCCGACGATCAGCCCCGTGCCGCCGCGCAGACCACCGAGCTTGTCCTCGTGGCCGACCCGCGTCACCCGGTCGCCATACTGCGCCGTCACCCCGAAGGTCGGCGGCCCGGCGAGGCCGGCGTTCGGGCTGTCGTGGAACATCAGCGCCTTCTTGCCCCAGAGCCGCGCCAGCGTCGGCGGCTGGCCCGGCTTGCTCGACGTCGCCCACGCGAGGCCGACGCGCACCTCCAGCTGCAGGATGTCGCCCACCTGCGCCGGCGTCGCCACGCCCGCGTCGCCCGACGAACGGTTCACCGCCTTCAGCACCCTCGGGTGCGTCGAGACCTTGCGCCAGACGTCCGGGCCGAACAGCAGCTTCGTCGGCATCATCAGCATCGAATACTTCGCGTCCTCGATCGCGCGGATCGGGTCCGCGTTCGCGTGACTCCACTGCGAATCGCCCGACAGCGTCACCTTATTCGTGTCGCCGAACTTACTGGAGTCGAAGGCCAGGCCCGCGACGCGCTGCTCGCGGTCGAGCGCGATCAGATCCGAGAGCAGCATCACCGATCGGTCCACCGGATCGGCGCCGCGCGGCGCGTTCCGGATGTCGTCGTGGGGCACTATGTCGGCGAGCGCGTAGTCGACACAGGACGAGGTCTGCTCGCTGGCCGTGAAATGCACCATGTTCGGCGCGCTGCGCCGGCCGATCCGCGTCTCCGGAATCGTGAAACTCTCGGCTAGCGGATATTCCATGTACTTGTAGGTCTGCAGATTAACCGGTACCCGCGGGAATACCCAGTCGGCCAGATACTGCGCGTTCCGGTAGGCGACGGCGATCTCCGTCCGCGCCTCGTCGACCGGATAGGTCGAGGTCGATGAATTAGCCATCTCACGGCCTCCTTAAACCCGCTGCGGCGCCAGCAGCACCGGGACGATGTCGCCGTCCGCCGTCGCCGCCGCTAATGCGATGCCGACCGCTTTCGCGGGCCTCCGCCACGAAACCAGCAGCTTCTTCCCCGTCGTCGATGTGGTGCAGGTAATCGTCCCAGCCTCCTTAATACTCGCATCGGCCGTGCGGCTCACGACCGCCGTCGCGTCCGCCGCGAGTTCGATAACGGCCGCGATCTCATCACCGGCGGCGATACCGGCCACCGCGATATCCGCGTTCGCGCCAGCGCCGTCGAGCACCGCCGTATGCGAGGATGCCGTCGCCGCGACCGCGCGTCCGTCGGAGTCACTCGCCAGCGGCGCGCCCCGCTCGACGGCGCCTCCGGCCTCGATATTCACGACGCCCACCAGGTGCACATCGACGCGCGCGCCGTTCACGGCCCCGAGTTCGCCCGAAACCCCGATCGGGGTTTCGGTCCCCGCACCGGCCTGTGCCACGGCCCCGTCGGCCGCGCCGGCCCGGACGATCCGCCGCGCCGCGATGGCACCGCCAGCGGTGAAGTTCAGCGTCAAGGTCGGCCTATGCATCGCTCTCGCCCTCCGCCGCGCGCCGCTGGCGCACCGCCTGTGCGATGTTGGTCTCACCCGTCTCGTCGGCCGCCAGAAGCGCCCGCGAGCGCCGCGCCTTGGCCTGGAGGTCGCCGCCGCCGATCGGCGCCGTGTCGTCGCCCGCCACCTCGTCGTAGCGTATGCGTGCCGGCACCGCCGCCATAAAACGCTCGAGAACCGCCCCCGGCGCCGTCTCGACGGCGGCCCCGTCCGGCCCGGCGAGCCGGATCGTCCGGTCCGCCGGTAGGCTCGCCAGCAGTGCCGCCAGGCCCGCCCGTTCCGCCGGCAGCACCCGGCCGGCCTGGACGTGGCCCTCCAGCGCCGCCTCCGCCGTCGCCAGGCGGCGGGCCGCCTCGGTCGCCGCCCGCTCGGCTTCGATCCGCTCGCGCTCGGCGGCGAGTTCCGCGCGCTCCGCTTCCAGCGCCTCGCGTTCCGCGGCCAGCGCCGCGCTATCGGCTCCAGGAGAGCCCGTCTCGGTGGTGATGGCCTCGGGCACGGCGCCCTCCTTTTTGGGTTGGTTGTCCTTGCTGGGTGCCGCGAGCGCGCGGGCGCCTTGTGTCTCGTCGGCCGCCGCGTCGCGGATGGCCTCGATATCCCAGTCCGGGATCAGGTTGTCGGCTTTCTCCACCCCGTCTTTTTCGATGATCCAGTCGCGTAAACTCCGCAGCGTCCGCGCCACCGCCCGCCAGCCCCATCGCTCTGTATCGGAGGTGGCGAGGTCGGCGGCCGCGAACGCGATCACCTGCGCCGCGGCGCTCGAGAACCGGGTTGGCGCCAGGCCCGGCACCGCCGGTGCCGCGCCGCCCAGAAAACCGATATGGCGCAACACGTCCCCATCGAACGCGATCGAGCGATTGGTGTAACGCTGGGCCTCGACGGCGGCGCGGAAGGCATCGTCGATATCCGAAAACCGCGCTTGCAACCGATCGCCCACACGGCGCAGGGACGACACCCAGCCATAGGCCGGCGCGTCCGTCTCGGGATGGCCCACCACCACCGGCGCGGGGTCGGCCGCGGCGTAAACCGCAACGAGGCGGTCGAGCAGCGCCGCGTCGACCGCGACGTCCCGGCCGCTCATGTCTTGATATTCCCCCGTCCGGCAGACGTCGACCCAGCCGTCGAGCGCGCTCAAGGAGGCGGGGGGTTGGCTCGTGTTCTCATCTTCCATGGCCCGGACCATGGCACACCCGGAAACCCCTGTGCAGCGGACCATGGTCCGCTGTAACCCAAGCCCGGAATGTGATGGGATCGCCGCGATCCACGACCCCCGGCAACCCATGGAGACCGACATGTGCGAGCAACGCCAACCCACCAAGGGAAAGATCGACACCCTGATCCAAGCCCTCGACAGGCTCTCGGATCGGATGGACGCCCTGGTTAAAGCCGCCGAGGATCAGCGCGAAGGCGCTGGCCGGAAGGAGTAGACGGTGTTTAGGAAAGCAATCGCCTCAATCGTCAGAGTGATCCGCGCGATCCTTCGCCGTCCTTGCCCGCACGATAACGCCGTGCGCCATCGCGATGGCGGGTGGATGGTTTGTGGGGACTGCGGACACGCCGAGATCAAGGCGATCGGCGCCGGCGCCTGAAGCAAGCCCTCTCCACGGCGGACCATGGTCCGCTGCAAATAGAGATTGAAACATGGTGGAATAGGTCCATCCTCAGCCAAGGACCAGATTTCCATGGACGAAAAAACGCTCCGCCACGCGCTCCGCGACATCGGCCTCGCTCTCAACGCCAGCCATAACACCGTGGCCACCGACCGCCCCGACGCCGAGCCCGACGAGATGAGCTGGCGCATCGATCACAGTCAGGAAATCGCGTTGGTGTGCGAACTGGAGCGCATGTTGTTGCCTAGCACTGATAGCGTCCCCGTATATACAGATCGTAGTACTGGCCCTTCGAGCTAGCCGACAACAAACCCTCGAAAATACGGGCCGGCATACGGCAGAACGTACATGTTACGATCTTCGTTTGTTGAACGGGATTACTTGAGCGCCGGAGGCATGTGTAGAGTCAGTGCCTTTCAGGGATGGAAAGTCCACCACATCCGCTTCGCTGGCGCCAATGAAGCCGCGAGGCAAGCCGCATAGGGACTCTACGTCAGAACCATACAGGCGAAAGTCACTGAGTAAATCACCCTTCGTTCGCACGCCTTCGTCGAGCAGCAGGCGGACGGACCGCGCCAGAAGGCACGGCTCCTCCGAGGCCAGCACATCGTCAAGCGGCTCACTCTTGCGCCACCCGCGCGCGCTGTAGTGCTTCCAAAGGCGGCGCTCATATTCTCCGCTTGTTATCCCGAGATTGGAGCAGCGCATCATCATTGCACCCACCGACACCTTCCAGCGCTCCTTGAGGGCCGCAAAGGCATTGAGCGACGGCGACCAGATCTCCGAAGCGAAGCTCTCGGCTGGCATCAGGAATGCTCCAGCAAAATAGAAGGCCTGCCGCTCGATTTCCTTGAAGTCGCTTGTGCTGTTCAGTGTCCGAGCGCTTAGGTGGCGATGAAGAACCAGGTGTCCGAGTTCGTGCGCCGCATCCATTCGGGAGCGAACGCATGTCGCTTTATCGCAGGCGATCAACGTGTAGGGACGACCGTCAGCCGTCGACCAATTGGATACGCCGTCCATCTTCGTTGTACCAACCTCTTCTTTAACCACGACGGTGCCCGCGTTCTCCAGAACGCGGATCACATCCGAGATCGGCCCTTTCCCGAGACCCCACAGAGTCCGGCACTCGTTAGCGATGCACTCGATGTCGTCATCGTGGACTTCCCGGTGGTCTTCGGTATCAAGCTTCGGAATATTGGGCTCGGGCAAGTCGACCCACTCCTGAAGGGTAAGCGAGATATCCTGGGCCCAGCGGAGCCGAGCCTGGCTCCGCTTCCGCACGCTTTGAGTCGTGCTCGCCATCGAACGGAAGAACATCGGGGTCGGACCATGATCCGGTTGATGCCGAAGAAAGAAGGCAATCGGAAGGTTCGTCGCCTTCGCCAGTGCCTCAAGAGCGTCTGGCTCCGGAGACTGGTCCCCAGCTTCCCAGCGGGAAATGCTCGAACTGGTCCTGTTGATCAGATCGGCGAGGGCAACTTGCGTGAGTTCTCTGGAGTTTCTCGCCTCTACCAGCCGCTCCGCTTGAAACCCCGGCGTCCCATTGCGCATTGTTGTCTCCTATGCGTCCCCCTCAAGGGGGCTGGTTGTCGAGGCCCGGCGCTTGAGCTTTGGCACTGCGTTGTCCTTGACCTCGACCGGAGCTTCCATCAATGACCGCGCCGCTGTCTCAAGATCGTGGTAACGACCGATTAGGGCGGTTAGCGACTCCAACTGCACCCAGTCGGACATGTCTGTGCGTGGGATACCGAGACCCACGAACGCAGGAACGCTTGGGTCACCGCCCCGACCATACGCCGTCGAAACCAGCATTCCGCATAGTCCGTCAGCGGGCGGCTCCTCAACCTTGATGAGCAAGTCGAGTTGCACCGGGCTGAGCCAGGCGTTCAGGGCTGACTTTTCTTTTCGGAACCGGGTAGCGCGCGGCGGGCCGCAATGCGTCTGGATGTTGCAGCGGATCAAACAGACGCCTTCGCTATTCACGAGGCTGTAGCGACCGCCAGGCGGCTTCGTATGGCAGGGAAGCGGCGCAAGCCCTGCATCCTGCGCGGCGATTCGGAAACCCTCTTCCGCGTAGGCGTGCCTGAGTTGCCCAAGCATGTTGCGCCGCTCCGGCTCCGCTATGCTCTGTTCCGTCAGACGCGCCGCCTTCATGAAGGCGGCGTCGAACTGTTCGAGCACGCCTTGAAAAAACGACACTGGGATGGTGCGGACAATGCGGTCAATTGAAGCAGACATGGGCTCTCCGATGGTCGAATTGCGTTAAAGCGGATGTAGCATGTAAATTTTGCGTTATCAAGGGCGGCAATATCATCGCCCCATAATCACCAACAACCACTGTCGCTTGTCAGCTCCCATCGCCCTGTCCCTCAATCACAGACTGGCCCCCATCCAGCGAACTTCGCCAAGGGTCTCCGCGTCGTCGGGCCAAGGAAGCGATTCAAGGGCGGGATTGTCGCTGGCCAGAAGCCACGCGCCCCCGTCGTCCTTGTGCGCCCGCTTGACCACCATCCCCTCCCACGTCGTCACGACGAAAATGCGATCGGCTCTCCGCCGCCGCCTTGTCTTGTCCACCAGGACAGAACAGCCATCCGGCAAGGTCGGTTCCATCGACTCGCCCTTGACGCCAATCACCAGGCACTGCGTCGGATCGATAGCGCGTTTGTCCAGCCAGTCTCGGCGGAACCAGGCCTGGCCGTCAGGTGGGGCGTCCTCTATGAACGCACCGCCACCGGCCGCCGCGGCGATCTGAAAGACGCCGACGGGGCGGGAGCTCGGAGGGTTGACGTCGTCGTTTGCCGGAGGAGCGAGCGCTGAAGGGTCGGCGAGGGCGGACGGTCGTGACGGGCGAATGATCCCTCGCCGTTCTTCGAGTATAGGCCATAGGTCCTCAGGAATCGGATCGCCGCCAGCGTCCGCCGTAAGGCGCGCCAGTCCTTGTGCTGAGGCTTCCAACCCCCGTAAGTGAGACGGTGGGACAGCGCCAGCCTCGCGAGCCTTGTTGATAGGGTCGACTGCCTCACGTGGCGGGCCGATATAGAACTCCAAGCCAAGAGCGCGGCAGATATCGACGGTCCTTGAGAGTCTGGGGTCATGACCGGTTAGCACGCTACGGATTGCATCTCGCGGCAGCCCCGCAGCCGTCGCCGCGCCAGCAAGCGACCGCCCCTTGGTGGCGTCAAGCAACGCTTCACGAAATTTCTCCACAGCCTTCATAATGGCATTTATGCCACGGTCCCCGCGATGAGGAAAGGGTGTCGAAAATTTTCGACAATCCTCTTGTCCATCCGTCGAATTTATTCTATGTTCGTCGCATGTATTCGACGGAACAAACGCTACGCCTCTCGGACGCCTACTGTGGTGCCCGCAAAATCGCGCGGTCAACGCTTGGGCGGAAAGCCGTTGGCAGCTCGACCGTGTTCGAGCGGATTGAACACGACTTGGCGACAGTCAGGGTGATCAAACGCCTCATCGGGTACATCTCTGACCGCTGGCCCGCCGACACCCCCTGGCCTTCGGACATCCCGCGCCCCGCGCCATCATCGACCGATCCCAAGGAGGCGGCGTGATGGGTATGGTGAAGACCAAGCGCCGCTCGATGAGCGCTGCCCGCCGCCGGCGCATCTTCTCCGCCCATGACGGCGTCTGCGGCTACTGCCACGAACTCATCGAGGACGGCGCGGCGTTCGAGATCGACCACGCGGTTCCCCTTGCCCTTGGCGGTACGGACGACGACGGCCCGAACGCCTATCCCATTCACGGCGACTGTCACCGGCTCAAGACCTTCGGCCGGAAGGGTGGGTCCCGCCTGCCTTCCGATATTTCGGCCATCGCCAAGGCGAAACGGTTGCGGGCGAAGCGCCTGGGCCTCGCCCGTCCCAAGCGCTCGTGCCTCACGGATCCCCGCTGGGTGCGCAAGGTGGACGGGACGGTGGTTCCGCGCGCGCCGGCATCCGAGCACGGGGAGGCGGCGTGATGGTGGACGTCACGGCGATTGTCGACGCGGCGGCTGCCCGGATGGGCAAGGGCGAGTCCGGCATTGCCTGCTTGGTGGATGCGGTGACGCGCCACGGGCTGGCCGACTACGAGATCCTGGAGTTGATCGCGCGGGCGGCGGAGATCGCCAACCGGCGGCAGGCGGGGGCAATGTGATGGCGTCCCGCAAGGTCGACGACAGCGCGGTTGCGCGCGAGCACCCTTCCTTCACCAGACCTGGAGAGATCAGATGACCAAGGATGTTGCATCGACAGAGACCAGCCAGCACGAGGGCGATCGCGCCCTGCCCGACGCGCCGGCCGAGAAGAATAGCGGTCCCCACGACATGGATCAGGCGGCGCCGCAGGATGCGGTGATCATGCGGCGGGTTGGGCGCGTGGGGATTTTCGTCGACGGCTTTGTCTACGCGTCGCCGGAACTGGCGCTCCACACCGGCAGCACGGTCACGCTTTCCCGTCCTCCGAAGCCGGGTTCCAAAGCCTTGGAAGTCTCTGTGCCATCATCGTCTCGAGAGAGGCAATGTGGTCTAGGATGCTGTTCACGCAGCGGTTCGACACTTCGAGTGTCTCGCATCGCTCGTCGTAGTGCCCCATCAGCTCGCACCGCCAAGCGGACTCGCACCGGGAGTCGTGTTTGATGGCGTGCAGATTGCCTCCGATCAGCCGCTCCTGGTCGGCGAAATACAGCGTGCACCCGCAGCGCGGGCAGAAATTGTACGGCTCCGTTGTGGCAAAGCAGCAACTCTTCGAAGGACACGCCGCCAAGAATACGACACCACTATCATCGTCAGCCATTAATTCACCCTCCATCGGTTGGTTCGCATCTCCGATGGTAGCGGCGGCGGGGTCCGGCGTCACCATCCCACGCCGGCTCCCCGCCGCCGCGCGCCCTTCCTTCCCCAGCCCTGGAGAGACGAGATGAGCGACAAGAGCACTGCCGCGCCGACTGGACAAGACAGCGATCCCGATGATCGTGCGGCGCACATCATCGCCGCAATCGTCGACGACTTAAAGAGCGAAGGACCGGTTGCCGATGCAGTCAGGTTGGCGGTTTCTCGCCCAGAAAAAAATCGCGTCCCGCCCGAGGCCGCCCAGGCCACCGAAGCGCTCGCGGCCCACGCCGCCGAGGTGGATTCCGCGCCGGGCGTGATCCCGAAAGCCGTCGTGTCCAACCTCGATATCGACATGGTTATCCGGGATGCCGTCGAAGCCCTCGGGAAGGGAAAAGCCGCTCCGGACTGCTTGGCGGCGTTCGCCCGAGAACATGCCCTGACGAACGAAGAGGTATTGGTGCTGATCGTTCAGGCGGTCGACGTGGTCAATCGCCGCCAAGGGAGCGCAGCGTCTTGATGGCGGCCTCCCATCTCAGGCGCGCCACATCAAGGCGGGCCTCGGCCTTGCCCTGGGCCGACGCCTCCCCCACCGCCGCGTTTCTTTCCCCACCCTGCCGGAGGGCCGCCTGATGCACGCGGCCCGCCTCGCTTCCTCGCCCCGGCTCAAGCGCGTGCACGCACTGCTGGCCGACGGCCGCGAGCGCTCGACCTTGGATATCGTGGAGGCGGCGCGGGTCTGCGCCGTCAATTCCTGCATCGCCGAGCTCCGGGCCAACGGGGCGGAGATCCATTGCCGCCAGATCGTCAACCCGGCGACGCGCGAGCGGATGTGGCTCTACTGGATGGCGCGGGCAGCCGCATTAACGGATGAGGGAGGTGCGTCGTGACGGACCGCCCGGATCTCCACCTGGTCGAGGAGGCCGCCAGTGAGGTTGCCGGGGGCGCGCGGGTCTGGTCGACGCGCGAGGGCTGGCTGGCCGAGGGCCGGCGCCTCGGGTCCCGTGCACGGCGAGACCGCTGGGCGTTGGGCGACTGGGCCGCGGAAGGCGCGCGCTGCCATGGCGATCTGACGGCAGCCGCGGCGGAGATCGGGTTGTCCGCGGGCGCTTTGTTCAATCTCGCCAGCGTTGCCCGGAAAATCAAACCCTCACGCAGGCGTGAGGTTTTGTCCTGGGACCACCACGCGGCGGTAGCGTCGCTGCCCGCGGCGGCAGCCGATCGACTACTAGATCGCGCCGAGGCGGAGGGCTGGTCGCGCGAGGTCATGCGCGAGGAGGCCCATGCGACCTCGGCCGAGGGTCAACTGGCACGGGCGAGGGCACGGATCGCCGAGCTCGAAGGCCAGGCAACGAGCGATCCACGGGACCGAACAGCGCGGGCCCGCCACGCCATGGCCCGGCGCCAGGCGCGCGTGCGAGCGCTGCTTGGCGAGGCCGCGCTGTTGTATCGCGAGATCTTCGACGTACTGAAAGACCCCAAGGCCATTGCCGACGCCCGAGCGCTGCACGGGAACACCGATGTTCGCCGCGCGTTCGAGCGCATCATGAACTCGGGGTTGGACAAGTGCGACCGCATCATGCGCGATCGTATTGACCCGGCGCTCAATGCACTCGAGGACGCGACGCGACGTTCGGATGGCGTTTCGGGACGCGAAGAATGAGCATGGGGGATTTGGTGCGACAGGATCTGCCATGGTGGGACTTGGCTCCAGAATTATCGCCCTATGCGACGGCGCTCGATCGGGCGGTGCGGCGGCTCGAGATCGCGGAATACGCGATCGGAGGGCGTGGCCCGCGTGATGGCATCCGCGAATCCGCCACGTTGACCGGCTGGGATTTTGGCGTGAAACCGGCGGCGGTGCGCCGGTTGTGCGCGCGCGTATGGAGCCTGCCGGTGAGGGATTGGCTGCCGGTGCTGCTGGCGGATGAGCCGCCGGCCTATATCAGTGGCGAGGAGCGGCGATTGACGGCTGCCCTCTACGCGCAGCGTTTCCAGGGTGGCCGGCGCCCTGGCGTTGGCGATGCCCGTGCCGCCGAAGTTTTCGCGTGCTTCTCTGTTTCGGCGAGCGTGATCGGTCGTGCGCGTCGCTCGCTTGTGTTCTGGCCTTCGGAGGACCGGCTCTGGTCGGCTCTCGGACGAAAGACGGAACCGGCACCCTACGGCCTGCGGAAGGAAATCGAGGCCTTCGGTCTCTATATCCGGCACGATACGGAACCGGAAATTGCGTCGCGGGCCCTGGGTCGCCTGCATGGTGTCGCCGCGCCTCCGGATCTTGTGAGGCAGTGGACAGGCCAAATTCAGGCGGTGTGCCCGTGATGCGTCTCGCCGCCAGGCCGGGCGGTAAGGGCCCCTGCACAACCCCTGACCCGGTCGTTCCCGGCCCTGTCACGCCCCCTGAACCGGCTTCCGGTCTCCGGGCGGGTCAACAGCCCAGCCCCCCGGCGGCCGCGCCCGATGCCCCAGCGCCCTCGACAGCTTCGCCCGCCGCCTGGGAGACCGCCGACGAGGCGAACCGCGAGCGGGCGCGGGCGCGCCTGGCGGCGGTGGTGCGTTCAGACGCCTTACATGCGGCCGGCATGCCGCGCGGCGAGGCCGACCGGGTGGCGGCCGGGGAGAGCGGCGTTTCGCCCCAGGCGGTCGCCGGCTGGCGCCGCCGGGTGGCGGGCCTGCCCGCCGGCGGCCGCGTGGCCGCGCTGCTGGACCGGCCGGGCCGGGGCCGGCGGGCCGCGCTCGACCTCGCCCCGGAGATGGCCGAGACGGTCGAGGCCCTGCTCACCGCCGGCGGCAAGCACTGCACGGCGAGCCATGCCCGCCGGGTCCTCGCCGCGCGCTTCGGCGAGGGCGTCACGATACCCACGATATCCGCGATTACGCGCTGGATGCGGCGCTTCCGGGCCGAGCGGGCCCGCGAGCTCTCGGCGGTCCGGCGGCCCGACCGCCACCGGGGCGCGCGCATGCCGGCCTTCGGGCGCGGCGGCGGCGACGCGTTCGCGCTGAACGCGCTCTGGGAACTGGATTCGACCCCGGCCGACGCGATCTGCGCCGACCCGCTCACCGGCGAGTTCCGCCGGTATGCCGTCGTCGGCTGCATCGACGTGTTCAGCCGCCGGGCCATGGTGCTGGTGACGCCGACCAGCCGCGCGGTGGCGATCGCGGCGCTGTTGCGGCGCTGCCTGCTGGAATGGGGCGTGCCGCTCGCCGTGAAGACGGACCGGGGCAATGACTACGTCAGCCAGCACGTCACCCGGGTCCTGGCCGACCTGGAGATCGAGCACGATATCTGCCCGCCCTACACGCCCGAGGCCAAGCCCTATATCGAGCGGTTCTTCGGCACGCTGACACGGGACCTGTTCGCCCACCTGCCGGGCTTCACCGGGCACAATGTCGCCGAGGCCCAGGCGCTGCGAGAGCGCGAGGCCTTCGCCACGCGGCGCGGCAAGAAGAAAAGCAAGAAGGCCGGCGCCGAGAAGAGCGAAGAGCGGGCGGCCTTCGAGCTCCACTTGACGGCCGACGAGCTGCAGCGGCGCTGCGATCTCTGGCTGTCGTCCGAATACGAAGTGCGCGGCCACCGTGGCCTCGACGGCGAGAGCCCCCGCCAGCGCGCCGCCTCGTGGACCGGCGAGGTGCGCTGGATCGAGACCCCGCGCGCGCTCGACGCCCTGTTGGCGCCGGCGGCGGGCCAGAGCGGCACGCGCGTTGTCACGAAGAAGGGCATCTCGGTCGGCGGCATTCGCTACATCGCGGCGGAGCTCGGGCCGCACATCAAGGAGCGGGTGCGGATCCGCGAGGACGCCGCCGACCCGGGCCGCCTGCACGTCTACCGGATGGACGGCAGGTTCCTCTGTATCGCCGAGGACCCGGGCCGCACCGGCCTGTCCTTGCGCCAGACGGCCCTGGAGGCCAAGGCGCTGGCCAGGCGGCACGACCGGGTGGCCCGGGCCCATTCCCGCAAGCTGCTGCGCCGGCGCAAGCCGGAGGCGGCGATGGACGAGGTCTTGGCGCATGGCGAGGCCGAGGCCTCGAAGATCGTCGTCCTGCCCCGCGCGGGCACGGCGCACGAGACACCGGCGCTGCAACAGGCGGCCCGGGCCGCCGAGGCCACCGAGAGCGCGGCCCGCGCCGCCGATCCGACGACCCCGCCGCGCGGCGGCCGCGCGCTCGCCGCCGCCGCCAAGCTCTATCTGGAGGACGAGACATGAGCACCATCACGCCGATCCGCGACCCCGCGCCCACCCCGGACGCGCCCGACACAATCGAGGCGGCCCGTCTTGCTGCCGCCCAGGCCTGCGAGGCCGAGCTCCAGGCGCGCGGCCTGTCGCGCGGCCGGGCGGCGCGGGAGATCGACATCTCCGCCCCGCGCCTCTCGCGCTGGCTCGCGGGCACCTACCCGGCGGCGGGGGTGCCGGGGACCACGGCCAGGGTCGAGGCCTGGCTGGCCCGGATCGCCGAGGGCGACGCGCTCTCCATCGCCGGCGCCGGGCTCGACCGGCACGCCCGGCTGGAGGCGACGCGGGACGTCCACGCCGCGCTGGCCCAGGCCCAGGCGACCGGCGACGTGGCCCTGGTGACCGGCCCGTCGGGCGCCGGCAAGACCTGGGCGGCGCAACGTTACTGCGCGCGGCGGGCCAGCGCGATCTATCTCGAGGTCTGCGGCGCCACGGTGAGCCATGCCGGCCTGCTCGGCCTGGTGGCCGAGGCGGTGGGCGCGGGCCCGCGCCATGCCTCGGCGCTGGCGGCGCGGATCGCCGCCGTCGCCGCGCTGCGGGACCGGGGCGCCCTGCTGGTGGTCGACGAGGCGCACCACCTCTCGGCCGCCCTGGTCGACGACCTACGCCGAGTGCGCGACATGTCGGGGGCCGGGCTGGCGCTGATCGGCGGCGCGGGCCTGGCCATGACGGTGGCGAGCCGGGCGGAGATCGCCGGACGGATCGGCGCGCGGCTGACACTGAAGGCGGCGGCGGAGACAGACGTGCGAGCGCTCGCCCAGAACGTGTTGGGCCGGCGCCCGGACAAGGCCGAACGCGCGGCGCTGCTGGCCGCGGCGCGGGGTCCCGGCGGACTGCATGCGCTGCGCCGCCTGCTGACCCGGGCCTGGACCATAGCGCGGGCCGAGGGAATGGAGCACATCGGCCGGGAAGAGCTGCTCGCCGCCGCCGAGGACGGCGCGGGAGGTGGGGTATGAGGGCCCGGCGGGCGATTCCCCCGGGGCCCGGGGACTGCCTTCGGGGGATGGCCACGTCGCCGGGCGTGCCTTGCGACCGCGCCCTTCTCTGGCGCGGCCTGGCGGTCTTCCTAGGGGAGGGGTGCGGCACGCCAGCCTTCCGGGCCGCCGTCGTGGCCGAACTGGCCGGGCTGGCCCGGCGCTGTGGGGAGGTGGATCTGGCCGATGCCTGGGAGGTCGAGGCCGGGGCGATGCGCGCGGCGGGAGACGGCTCATGATCGCCCACGACTGTCAATCAGCATTTAATTCTGACCCCCTATCGGCGTGCAAAATTGACCCCCCCCCCCTTGCTTCGACGGAGGTTGTCCCGGTAGTCCACGGGAGGGCCCCGCGCGGCTTCGTGTAGCGCTTTGCGTTACGCGGAGCGAAGCCGCGTGGGAGGGGCCTGTGGGCCCACCGGGACAACCGGGCCGGCGGCGGAACGTGGGGATCAGGTGGGGTTCTTGAAGTGGCAATGAGCTTTTGAAGTAGTGTCCAGACTGTTCTGCAAGTTTGTCATGGCTGCCGATGAGGGCCACCGGCATGCCTGGCGCGGAGATTTCGATTGCTCGGAGCGCCAGGCATGCCGAGCCGCCGTCAGGCGGCTTTCTGGATGCGTTCGCTTTTGCTCTCCTTGAGATGGATCATGTTGAGCTAGCGGTTGGCATCCAGCCAGTCCTCATGGATTTCGATCGCGAGAGCCCGGACCAGCCGGAGGCAGCTCATCCACCCCATCGGCCCGGACTTGTGCCCCAGCTACGAAACCCCTTTTGCAGAACAATCTGTACAGGACCCGTTTTGATTTGCCCGCCTTTGCGATGAAAGCCCCCAGGCTGATTGGCTCCATATAGCGGATCAGCCTGGGGCTTTGCTTACAGGGCGGCTACTTTTGTCGTCGCTGTTTGCTTTGTGCGAAGCGGTAAGACATGTTGCCTGTTTCGATGATTGCGCAGTGATGCGTTACACGATCCAGCAACGCGGTTGTCATTTTTGCATCTCCGAAGACGGAGACCCATTCCCCGAACTCCAGATTGGTGGTGATGATGACGCTGGTCTTCTCATAGAGTTTGCTGATCAGGTGGAACAAGAGCGCACCGCCGGATTTGGGGAATGGGATATAGCCCAGTTCGTCGATGATGACGCAATCCATGGCCGTCAGTTGCCGGATGATCTTGCCGGCGTTGCCTTCGGCCTGTTCCTTGATCAGCGCATTGATCAGATCGACGGCGTTGAAGAAACGGACCTTCTTTCCCTGATTGATCAACAGCGTCCCCAGAGCAATGGCGATGTGGGTTTTGCCCGTACCGGTTCCGCCCACCAGAATGAGGTTGTGGGCCTCCTGGGTGAACTGCCCTGAGCAGAAGGGGTCGATTTGCGCTTGGGTGACGGCGGCTAGGCCGTAATCGAAAGTGGCGAAGTCCTTATGGTGGGGGAACTTCGAGGCCCGCATTTGGTGCTGGATAGAGCGCACCCGGCGCTCTACAGTCTCGGCGTCGATCAGTTGCTTTATCGCAGTGGTCAGACTTGGCGGCTTGCGCGCGGCCAGCAAAGCTTCGGCGCAAGCCGCCATTCCATACAGCCTCAGGGCGATCAGTTGGTCTATCAAAGCTTTCATGCGACGGCCTCCCCGGCAACGCACAGCGTCTCATAGCGCTTGCAGTCCGCTTCGGGCCGCAAGGTCAGTTGCGGATAGGCGTGGCTCTCGCCCCATGGCGCGATGACCGGCTCCACCAGTTGGTTGATCAGATTGATGATGGCCGGAAGGCGCAGCGTGTTCTGCTCCACGGCCAGTTCACAGGCTATCTCGACCACCTCGATCCCGTGATCCTGGGCCAGCAGGAGCAGATCGACAAACTCCCGGTCCCCGCCTTTGCCGGCCATGTAATGCGCCCTGACCCGGTGCATCGCCTCAGGCAATTGCCAACCCACAAAGGGCGCGCCATCTCTCAGCGCGCCGGGCTTGCGGTCGAGTAGGGGCAGGTAATGCCAGGGCTCGAAATAGCTGGCGTTGCGGGTAAAGCGGCGCTTGTGCTCGGCAATCACATTCTGCCCTGACACAACCACGATCCGGTCCGCATAGGCGCGCAGAGAGACAAGCTCCCCGGCGAACCGGGAGGGGACGCTATAGCGATTGGTGGCATATTGGACCAGACAGGTAGAGCGGACACGAGCGGCCTTCTCAACATAGCCGTCAAAAGCCCGGCCCAGGGGACGCAGTTCGGCGCACTCGTCTGCGAACACGTCCGAGATCTTGCGATCCGATTGTTCGGGGTGGGCGCGATTCGCCAATTCCTCGCAGCGCAGACGCAACCAGCCGTTCAGCGCATCCAGATCGTCAAAGGCGGGCTTGGGCGCAAACAGCTGTCCCCGCAGGAACCCAACCTGGTTCTCAATCTGACCCTTCTCCCACCCCGCCGCGGGTGTGCAAGCAACCGGTTCCATCACATAGTGGTTCATCAACGCCAGAAAGCGCGGATGGAACACACGGTCCTTAGAGCGCGAAACATAGGTTACCATCGTCTTGGGGTTGTCGATGATCACCCGGCGCGGTACGCCGCCATAGAAAGACATCGCCCGTGCAAAGGCGTCCAGCACCATCTCCTGAGATTCGCTGGGATAGGCAACAACAAAGGGCTTGCGGCTATGACATAGGCGGAAGTGGGCAACCTTTACCTTCTGCTCGACACCGCCCAGGACAGCGTATTCCGTGCTCCAGTCAAACTGGAGCGCGTCACCTGCCGTAAAGTGCAACGGAATGAACGCATCCCCCGATCCGGCGCCAGAACGCTTCAGGTCGCGGACAAACCTCTGAACCGTCGAGTAGGATCCGCTATAGCCTTCCGACACAAGCTGCTCATAAAGCTTCTTGGCCGTCCGGCGCTCACGGCGCGGGCGCCCCAGGTCCTGCTCAAAGAGCGCCCGAAGCCGGCTGGCGAAGCCATCGCTAAGCTTACGCCGGACGGGTGAAACGCGCCGCTGATAGCTCGGTGGATCGCCGTCCTTCAGATACTTCTTAATCGTGTTCCGCGACAAACCAGTCTGACGAGATACAGATCGGATACTCCGACCCTCCCGTAATATCCAACGTCGGATCTTCAATACGCTTTCCATCAATACCACCTGCTCTTTCCTCCGCACTGTTCCGTGCGGATGCTAGCGTTCCAGGTGGGTCAATTCTTACCGCTCATAACCCACCAAAGTGGGTCAGTTTTGCATGCCGATTCACAGCCCACGACCTCCGCCGCCAGGTGGCGGGCCTGCGTGAGCTGCTGGCGAGCGGCCAGATCACCACCTTCGACCTGACGCGGGGCCTGGAGGCCATCGAGGAGGCCGCCGACCGGGTGGCGAAGATCGAGGCGGCCCCGGTGCCCCTGGCGCGGCGGTGCGCCGGTGACGAGGGCGTCGTCGATTTCCGGGCCCGTAAGGCGGCGCGCGAGCTGGAGGGCTATCTGGCGGCGCGCGGCGTGACGGCGACCGCCCGGGCGCCGGAGGACGATCCGGAGGGCGCGGCATGAAGCGGCCGGGAATAGACCTCGGCCGGGACGTCGACGTTCTGCTCGGCGTCGTGCTCGGCCTGACCCTGGCGCTGCTCGTTCTGCCGGTCTCCCTGCCCGCCTCGGCCCGGCCGCGCGGCGTTCTCGCCTGTGGCGAGGCGGCGGCGGTCGAGCGGCGCCTCGGGGAGCGCCACGGCGAGGCCCCAGTCTGGCGTGGCCTGCTCGCCGACGGCCGCCTGGCCGTGCTCTACCAATCGCCGGCCGGCCGCTGGACGCTGGTCGCGATTATTCCCGGCGGCCCGGCCTGCATCGTCGCCCTGGGCGAGGCCGGCGCGGTACTCGCCCCGCCGATGCCGGGCAAGGGCTCGTGATGCCGCCGCGCGCGATTTCCCGCATCCAGGCCGCCGTCGCGGCCTATTACGGCCTGCGCGTCCAGGACCTGACCGGCCGCCGCCGAACCCGCCACTTGGCGCGGCCGCGCCAAGTGGCGATGTATCTGGCGCGGCGGCACACGAACTATTCCTACCCGGCGATCGGCCGCTGCTTCGGTGGGCGCGACCACACCACAGTGCTGGATGCCTGCCGTGTCGTCGAGAGACAGGCCCGGACCGACCCGGAGATCGCACGCGACCTGGCCCGGCTGGAGGTGGCGCTGCGCTCGGAATCCGGCGGCGCCCTAGCCGCCGGTCTCGCCGAGCTCGGCCGCGAGGCCGCACTTCTCGCCGGCCAGGTGGCGGGGCTGGAGGCCCGGATCGCGGGCCTGATGGCGGCGGAGGCCGGCGATGGTTGACCGGAGGAGAACGCGATGACGGCGGTTGAGGTAAAGAGCGGCACGATCCTGGCGAAGATTGCCGATCTCGCGCGGGACTATTTCGAGGCGCGCGAGCGGCTGGCGGAGACCGGAGAGGCAATCCGCGAGGAACAACGCGGCGCCGTCCGCCGGCGTCTGCCGGTGCTGAAACGCCGTATCGCCGAGGTCCAGGCGGCGAAGGACGCCTTGGTCGCGGCCCTGGCGGCGGCGCGCGAGCTGTTCCGGAGCCCCCGCACCCGGGCGCTGCATGGCATTAAGGTCGGCTTCCGCAAGCTCCCGGGGCGGATCGAGTGCGCCGACGAGGGCCGGGCGATCCAGCGGATCCGCGCGCGCTGGCCGGAGCGGGTGGACGAACTGGTCCGCGTGAAGGAAACGCTGGACCGGACGGCCGTGCGCAAGCTCACCGCCCGCGAGCTGGCGGCGATCGGTGTCAGGATCGTCGAGGTCGACGACGAGGTCGTGGTCCGCGCCGCCGGCGACGATCTCGACAAGCTGGTCGACGCGCTGATGGCCGACGGCGGAGACGCCCGGTGAGCGGGGTCACCCGAGAGATCCCGCCCCCGCGGCGACCGCTTCTCACCGGCCGGATCGCGGGCGGCGGGATGGCGGCGCATGCCAGCGCCGGCTGGGTGCTGGACGCGGAGGGCCGAGCGGTGGTGCGCGAAGTGTTCCTGCGCCCGAGCGGCGGAGCCAAGACCGGCTCGGCGATCGACGCGCTGGTCGACGACCTGGCGGTGATCGTTTCCGTCGCACTCCAGCACGGCGTGCCGCTTGCCGCGCTCGCCCGTTCGCTCGGGCGGGAGCCGGCGGGCCGGCCGGCCAGTATCGCCGGTGCCGCGCTCGAGCTGCTGGCGGAGTTCCAGGCGGATCTGGAGGCCGAGATATGAGCGCCGCCCTGAAGCGCGCCGTGCACGCGGCCTGCCACGAGCACGGCCTCGACACCGACGCCCGGCGCGACCTGCAGCGCCGCGTCACCGGGAAGGACTCGCTCACGGAGATGACGCCGGACGAGATCCGCGCGCTGCTCGACCATCTGAACGGCGGTGCGGCGCGGCGCGGCCAGGCCCGCGATACCCTGCCGCGCGGGGCGACGACGGGCAAGCTGCGCGCGCTGTGGATCTCCGGCTGGCACCTGGGCGCGGTGCGAGACCGTACCGACCGCGCGCTCGCCAGCTTCATCCGCCGCCAGGCCGGCCTGGACGCGGCCCGGTGGGCGCACGATCCCGCCGACGCGGCCAAGGCGATCCATGGCCTGGAGGCCTGGCTCGCCCGCGAGGCCGGCGTCGACTGGGCGCCCTACGCCACGCCCTTGGGGGTCTGGGAGCGTCCGCGCGCCCGCGTGCTGGAGGCACAATGGCGCATACTGCACCGCCTGGGCAGGGTGCGGATCGGCAACTTGGCCGCGCTCGACGCTTATGCCGACCGCCACGTCAAGGCGCCCGGACGGCGTGGATACCTACTGATGACGGATACGGCCGCCGACGCGCTAATCCGCCACTTCGGTGACCGGATTCGGCAGGCCAAGACACGGGAGGCCCAGACGTGAGCGCGTCTCCCTACCGGCACTTAACGGACAGAGAGCTACTCACCTACGGGCCGCGTAATGGCGCTGATCCCCTGGTCGCGGAACTTATGGCCCGGCTCGCCGAGGCGTTGGACGAGATTGACAACCTTCGTGCGGATCTCGCACCCTATTGCCTTCAGGGCTCTTTCTTGTGAACAACGCGTACCGCATCGGCGAGGCGACCATCTACCGGGGCGATTGCCTGGATCTCCTGCCCACGCTCGGCCCGGTCGACCACGTGATCACGGACCCGCCCTACGAGGCCGCCCTGCACCGGGCCGCGGCGGAGGGCCGGATCCAACGCGCCGACGGCCAGGCGCCGCCGCGCGGGTTCGAGTTCGCCGGCATCGACGCGATCCGCGAGGAGGCGGCCCGGACCATGGTGACGGCCGCGCGGGGCTGGCTCCTGGCGTTCGCCCTCGCCGAGGGCGTCGGCGCCTGGCGCGACGCCATCCAGGCGGCCGGCGGCAAGTGGGACACGACGCTCTGCTGGGTGAAGCCGGACTCGGCCCCCAGGTTCAACGGCCAGGGCGCGGCGCGCGGCTTCGAATGTATCGTCTCCGCCTGGTGCGGCACCGGCCATCGGCGCTGGAATGGCGGCGGGCGGCGCGGTGTGTTCACCTATCCGACCGCCAAGGGCGGCCATCCGACGGCCAAGCCGCTGGCGCTGATGATGGCGCTGATCCAGCTCTACACCCAACCGGGCGATCTAATCTGCGATCCCTTCATGGGCTCGGGCACGACGGGCGTGGCGGCCATCGCGCTCGGCCGGCGCTTCCTCGGCATCGAGATCGAGCCTGGATACCACGAGATCGCACGCCGCCGGCTCGAGGCCCGCGTGGCCCAGCCACTGCTGCCGTTCGACGTCCCCGCCACCCAACAGGCTCCACTGCCGCTGGAGGACGCGGGGTGACGACGCTACCGGGCGTCCTGGCCGAGATCGAGGCGCTCGCGGGGCGCGAGGCGGCGCTCGGAATCGCACTGCACCATGGCGGCGACGACGGTTGGGACGTGCCGCGCGCACTCGATACGCCGCCGGGCCGAGCGCTGGCAGACCTCGTCGGCGCCGAAGCGGCGGCCGCGATCGTCGGCCGCTTCGGTGGCGGGGCGATTGCCGTGCCGCTCGCGCGGCGCGCCCTGGTGCGACATCTCGCGGCACAAGGCATGAGCACGGCCGAGATCGCGCGGCGGCTCGCCATCACCCGGCGCACCGCGCGGCGCTACCGGCGGCACGGCGCGTAAGACCGCCTGTGCGGCGGACCATGGTCCGCTGCAACCGCCTGCCGGGATGCGCGATAATCCCCTCCCGACCCCAGCCCGACAGGACACGCGATGATCATCTCCCTGATTTCCACCGGCCTCGGCATGCTCGGCGGCGTCATCCCTGACCTCCTGAAGGAGTTCCGCGAGAGCCGCGAGCACGGGCGCGAGATGGACCGCATGGACAAGCAGGCTGAGCTGCAACTGAAGCTGCTGGCGCACCGGACCGACGCCCGCCTTCAGGAGATCGAGGGCCAAGCGCAGATGGAGGAGGTGCGCGCCTTCCGCACCCAGATGTCGGAGATCTACAAATCCCAGGCGCCGGTCGGCGTGAAGTGGGTCGACGCCTGGAACGCCGCCCTGCGGCCCGGCGCCTGCACCGTCATCATCGCGCTGTTCACCGCGATCGCCGGCACGTACGCCTACGGGATGTATTTTGGCGCGCCGCATCTGGCCGAGATCTCCACGGTGATCTGGGGTTCGCTGGTCGGCGATGCGATCCAGGCCGTGCTCGGCTATCTGTTCGGCTACCGCTCCGGCGCGAAGCTCTCGGCGGCGGTCAGGCGATGAGCCGGCGCCGCGCCCCGGTCTGCCGCCGGGCAGTCCGCCTGATCAAGCACTTCGAGGGCTTCTCGGCGGAACCCTATCTCTGCCCCGCCGGGGTCTTGACCATCGGCCACGGCGCCACCTATGGCGTCGATGGGCGCCGCGTCGGCCTGGACCACCCGCCGCTCGACGCGGCGGGCGCGGAAGCGCTGCTGCGGCGCGATCTCGCGCGCTTCGCTCTCGCGGTCGACCGCATGGTGGTCGTGCCGATCGGCACCAACCAGCACGGCGCGCTGACCTCTTTCGCCTTCAACCTCGGATCGGGCGCACTGCGCGCCTCGACCCTGCTGCGCCGCGTCAACGCCGGCGCGTGGGACGACGTGCCGGATCAGTTCCGCCGCTGGGTGTTCGCCGGCGGGCGGCGGCTTGCCGGCCTGGTCCGCCGGCGCGAGGCCGAAGCCGCTCTCTGGGGGATGACATGAGCGCCGAGGAGATCACCGGCTGGCTGGTGCGCGCCGCTGTCGCCGCGATCGTCGCTGCCATCGTGCTGCTGTTCCGCCGCATGCGCGAGGCCGAGGCCAGGCTGGCCGAGACGAAGGTGCGCCTCGCGGCGGTCGAGAAGCAGGACAACTCGGCGACCTTCGGCGCACTGCGGAATCGGATCGAGGAGCTCGACCGTATCTCGGCGGAAACCCGCGCCGATGTCGCCGCCGTCAAGGCCTCGGTCGCCGCCATCGAACGGACGCTACACCTGATTCATGAGCATCTGATGGACAAGGGGGTGCCGTGAGCTCTTACGCCCGCATCGTGGCCGAGGATATGCGCCTCGTCGTTCTGCAGCTCCTGGCGCAAGCCGAAGGCTTCGATCTCAACGACCGCATCCTGGCCAGCGCGCTGACCGCGTTCGGCCACCGCCCGAGCCTCGACAGGCTCGCCACCGAGCTCGCCTGGCTGGCCGAACAGGGCCTGATCGAGACCCGCGACGTCGAGGGCTTCACCGTCGCCGCGCTTCTGGCCCGGGGCCAGGATGTCGTCGAGGGCCGCACCGCCGCGCCCGGGGTCCGCCGCCCGCGCCCGGACGAACTCTGAACCATGCCGCGCCGCGCTCTGATCGACCGCCATTTCTCGGCCGAGGAGCAGGCCAGTATCGCCGCCTTCCTCGACGCCAACCCCACGATCAGCGTCGACGACTTCCGCGCCCTGCTGCGCGAGCGCGGCGCCGAGCTCTCCCGCTCCACCGCGCATGCCGCCAAGCGCAAGCTCGAGGCGATGGGCGGCCGGCTGCGCGAATCGCGGAGGATGATGGATGCCATCGCCACGGATCTCGAGGGCGAGGACGAGAGCCGGCGCCACCGCGCGTTGTTGGAGATCGCGCGCACACTGTGCTTCGAGTTCCAGCAGGCACTGCTCGATGGCGACGCCAGCACCCTGAAGGCCGGCGATCTCGCCCACCTGGGGCGCTCCCTCAAGGATCTGATGCAGGCTGCCCGCCTCGATCAGGACTATGCCGCCCGCCTGGTCGAGCAGGCCACCAAGCGCGCCGCCCAGGCGGCCGGCCAACAGGCCCGCAAGCTCGGCCTCTCCGAGGAGGGCGCCGCCTCGATCCGCGCGTTCGTGGAGGGCGGCGCATGAAGGACGCGCGCACCTTGCTCCCTTACCAGCAGCGCTGGGTCGCCGAGACGAGCGGATTGGCGGCGATCCAGAAGTCCAGACGGATCGGCATCTCCTGGGCCGAGGCATATAACGCGGTAATGCACGCCGGCCTCGGGCGCGGCGACGTGTACTACCAGTCCTATTCCCTCGACATGGCGCGCGGCTTCGTCGCCGACTGCGCCGAGTGGGTCGAGCACTGCCAGGGCATCGCGATCGAGACCGCCGGCGAGACCTTGATCGACACCGGTGATTCCCACGCCGTGCAGGCCTTCCGCCTGCGCCTCGCCGCGGGCAAGACCATCACCGCCCTCGCGTCCAGTCCACGGGCCTGGCGCTCCAAGGGTCGGCCCGGCGATATTGCCGTCATCGACGAGGCCGCCTTCATCGACGATCTCGAGGCCGTGCTGACCGCCGCGCTGGCGACCCGCATGTGGGGCGGCGCGGTGCGCGTGATCTCCACTCATAACGGCGAGGCCAACCCCTTCGCCGCGCTCTGCCGCGATATCGCCGAGCGCCGCCAGCCGGGCGCGCTGCATACCGTCACGCTGGCCGACGCACTTCACGAGGGCCTTTACAAGCGCATCTGCATGGTTACCGGGCAGCACTGGACGGGCGCGGCCGAGGCGGCCTGGGAGGCGGGGTTGCGTGCCGAATACGGCGCCCGCGCCGCCCAGGAGCTCGACTGCGTGCCCTCGGCCGGCTCGGGCGCCTGGCTCGCCTGGAAGGCGATCACCGATGCCGAGGACGCGGAGGCCGGCAAAGCGGAACTGTATGCGGGCGGCACCACCTATATCGGCGTCGATGTCGCGCGGCGGCGCGATCTCTGGGTCGCCGCCGTCATCGAGAAGGTCGGCGATGTCCTGTGGCTGCGCGAGCTCCAGACGGCGCGCGATATCTCCTTCTCCGAACAGCGCGCGATCGTGCGCACGCTCGCCGCTCGCTACCGCCCACTCCGCATCGCCGTCGATCAGACCGGCATGGGCGAGGCCGTCGTCGAGCAGCTGGCCGAGGATCACGGCGGCCTCACCGTCGAGGGCGTGCTGATGACGACCCCCAAACGGCTCGACGTCGCCACCGCGCTGCGCGAGGCCTTCGAGGACAACCGTATTCGTATCCCCGCCGACGAGGCGCTGCGGCGCGACCTGCACAGCCTGCGCGCCGAAGCCGGGCCCACGGGCGCACCCCGGCTGACCGCCGAGCGAGCCGACACCGACGGCCACGGCGACCGCTTCTGGGCCCTCGCGCTCGCCTGCGCCGCTGCTGCCCAGGCCCGCGGCCCCTTCGAGGCCTGGACCACGGACCGCCGGCACGCCGCCTTCCGCGCGCCCGATGGACTGGGGCCCGGCAGTGGCCATGAGATCGACTACGAACTCGGCGTCGTGCGCTCGCCCCTCTCGGCTCTGAACGGGTGGTGAGCATGGCGAAAGACCTCCCCGCGACGCCCGACACGGCCGAGATCGCCGCGCCCGAGGCCGGCCGCGAGGGCATCGGCGCCTGGGCCGGCGCCTGGCTCGACGAGATGGGCGCGTTCGCCGCCGATCCCCGTCAGTGGCGAAGCGGCCCCGCCTCGATCTCCGCCGCCACGGCGGCGCTCACCGACCCCCACGCCCGCGCCGTGCTCGACCAGCGCCTCGACGCCGGCACCGCCGCGCCGCTCGAGGTCGAACCCGGCGGCACGGGCCGGCGCGACCGCATCGCCGCCGAGGACCTCGCCGGGCAACTCGAGGCCATCGAGATCGACCGCGTCAGCCGGGAACTGCTACACGCCGTCTGGTACGGCTACGCCATCGCCGAGTGCCTCTGGGAGATCGACGGCGCCCGTGCCCGCCTCGCCGATCTCAAGGTGCGCGACCCCGCCCGATTCCGCTTCCGCCCCGACGGCACGCCGTTGCTGATCGCCCGGGACCGGCCGCGCGGAATCGAGCTGCCGCCGGCCAAGTTCACCGTCCTGCGCCAGCCCCGCCAGCACGGCGGCCAGCCGCACGGCCCCGGTGTCGCCCGCTGGTGCCTCTGGCCCGTCTGGTTGAAGCGGCAGGGTGTCCGCTTCTGGTCGACCGCGCTGGAGAAGTTCGGCATGCCCGCCCTCGTGATCTCGCTCCGGGGCGACGCCCCGCCCGAAGAGGTCGCCTTGGCGCTCGAAACCGTAAGCGCCGTCATCGGCGGCGCCGGCGTCGTGACCAAGGAGGGCCAGAAGATCGAGACCCTCGACTCCCAGCGCCGCGCCGGCGGCGACTACAAGGAGTTCACCGCCGCCATGGACGGCATGATCGCCGACGCCGTGCTCGGCCAGCGCGCCACCAGCGAGATCGGCCCCTGGCAGGCCACGGCCGAGGTCCATGCCGAGGTGCTGCAACGCCTCGTCGCCGCCGACGCACGACGCCTCTCCGCCGCCCTCCAGCACTCCCTCGCCACCTGGCTCACCCACTGGAACCACCCAGGCGCCGCCGTGCCGCGCTTGATCCGCGACACCGCCCCGCCGGAAGACCTGGAGCGCCGCGCGAACCGCGATGACATCGTCGCCCGGATGTCCGAGCTCAAGCCGACCCAAGCCTATGTCGAGCGCACCTACGGGGGAGAATGGGAAGCGGCGGCGCCCTCGACGCCGCCCGCGCGGGCCGAGGAGGAGCGTCTGGCGCTCGCGGGACCCAGGCGGGCGGGCGACGCTATCGATCGGGCCGTCGACGCGCTGATCGAAGACGAAGGCTGGACACGCATCATGGAGCCCATCGTCCAGCCGGTGCTCGACGCCGCCACCGACGCCCCTGGATTCGCGACATTCCGCCAAAGGCTCGACGGCGAGGCGTTGCAAAACGCCATGGACACGAGCGAGCTGGCCACCACGTTGCACCGCACGACCTTCTCGGCCGAGATCGCCGGACAGGGCGAACCCGAGGGCGGAGAGTAGGCCATGGCCGGACGCGAAGACGCACAAGACGATATCCAGCCCGGCCACTGGATGCGCTGGCCGGCGGGGCGGCGCAATGGCCGCGTTCGACACCTACTCCACGACGACCATGGCGACCTCGCCGGCGCCGTGCTGGAGGCCGACGGCGGCGGATGGATCGCCACCGCCGTCGGCGAGCTCACGCCTATCTCCCCCCGCGGCCTGAACTGAAGACCGATCATGGCGGACCCCGAGATCCTCGACGTCCCGCCCCGGGAGGCGATCGAGCATTTCCGCGCCAAAGGCTACCATATCGGCTACCACTGGCTCGACACCGACGCCGCACGGCACACCGCCTCTTTCACCGTCGCCAAGGTGGCGCAGCTCGACATTCTCGAGGACATCCGCGCCGCCGTGGACGCGGCGATCGCCGAGGGAAAGACCTACGACTGGTTCCAGGGCGAACTCGAACCCATTCTGCGCCGCAAGGGCTGGTGGGGCCGCGAGCGCATGATCGATCCCCTGACCGGCGAGAGCCAGATCGTCCAACTCGGCTCGCCCCATCGTCTGCGCATCATCTTCGACACCAATCTCCGCATGGCCTACGCCCATGGCCGCTGGGAAAAGATCGAACGGCTCGCCGGCCGATTATCCTATCTCCGCTACGTCGCCGTTCAGGACAGGCGCACCCGGCCCGAACACATGGCCTGGCATGGCACCGTGCTGCGCTGGGACGACCCCTTCTGGCACAGCCACTATCCGCCCAACGGCTGGAAATGCCGTTGCATCGTCCAGCAGCTCGGCGAAGACGATCTCGAGCGCTACGGTCACGCCGTCTCCGATCGCCCACCCGACGGCTGGGACCGGACCCGGGATTGGCTCGACAGGCGCAACGGACAGATCCACCGGATCCCGGTCGGCATCGATCCGGGCTTCGCCCACAACGTCGGACTCGTCGATCCCGCCGCGCAGGCCCAGCGCCTGCTCGATCAAAGGACGTAGTCCCGGCCGCCGTTCCTCGGTTTGGCAACCGCGAATCGACGCTCCCGGAAATGGCCGATTTTGGCGCGAATTCAGGGGGCTGAAAATGGGCCTTTTCGATCCGTTTCCAGCCGATTCATGGCCTCTGAACGGCCATTTCGACAAATATTTTCGATTAACCGATTCCGGCCTCGATAGGCCCGCCGATCACCTCCAACCTACTGATCCGACAAGGCTTTGTTCGGAATAGTCCGACCTCATCCGAGATAGTCCGGATTCTTAGTCTTTTCTGTCTCCCCACAGACGACTTCGAACGGGTGTTCTTCCGCAAGACGGTCTGAACCGCCCCCTCAGTCCTCTTTCACCAGATGCACCGTGCGTTGCGGATAGGGGATGGAAATCCCCGCCGCGTCGAGGGCGAGCTTGATGTTCTTGAAGAGATCGACCCGCATCGCGAAGTAGTCCGAGGCGGCGCACCAGACGCGGACCGTGATGTCGACGGCGTTGTCGCCGAGCCCGGTGACCGCCACGAAGGGCGCAGGCTCGCCCATGTGGCGCGCGTCGGCCTCGATCACGCCACGAATGACCACCATCGCCTGCTCGATGTCGTCCTCGTAGCCGACGCCGATGACCATGTCGCAACGCCGTGTGTCGTTGATCGAGAAGTTGATGACCGCCGCACCCCAGACCTGGGCGTTGGGAATGACGACGCGCACATTGTCGAGCGTATCGAGCTCGGTGACGAACAGGGTGATGGCCCGAACCGTGCCCATATGGCCGGCGACGTCGACGACATGGCCGACCCGGATCGGCCGGAACAGCAACAGCATGACACCGGCCGCCACGCTCGACAGCGTGCCCTGCAAGGCCAGGCCGATGGCCAGGCCGGCGGCGCCGAGCACGGTGATCAGGCTCGCCGTCTGTACGCCGAACTGCGCCAACACGGCGAGGCCGGTGATGATCAGGACCAGATAACGGACCAGGCTCGCCGCGAAACGGCGCAGCGTCAGGTCCAGCCGGTCCATGCGATCCAGCGTCCGCCCCACCGCACGGCTCAGCCAGCCGGCGGCGAGGAAGCCGACGACGAGGATGAGCACCGCGCCGACCACACTCATGCCCCAGGTCGTCGCCGCGGCGAGCACCTGGTCCGCGACGCCGTTCGCGCCTTCTTGCAGCTTGTCCATGTCGCCCCCTACTTCTTGAACAGGCCTTTGATCTGGCCGAGCGGATTGCTGCCCGAGTCGGCCGGCTTCTCTTCACCCTCGGTTCCGCTGGCCCCCGTGCCGCCGGCGCCGGTGATCGACTTCAAGGCGTCGCCGATCCCCTTGCCGGCCTGGCCGGCCAGGACCGCCGCGAAGTCGATGTTGATCTTCGGATCGTCCCAACCGCCGGTCACCTTGACCGGGATCGGCACGCCCTGCAGATCACTCTTGCCGCCCTGGCCCTTGAGGGAGCCGACCAGCTTGGCGGTGACGCCATAATCCACCTTGCGCGGCGGCATCGGCACGGTGCCTTTGCCGTCCATGCGCAGCAGCGGCGCGAGCATCTTCAGGTCGTCGTTGCGCAGCACGCCCTTCGCCATGGTGTAGGTCCCCGACAACTCGGCGAAGTCGGTCTTTTGCTCGCGCCCGTCGCCGTCGCCGGCCCCCAGCATGCGGGCCTGGCGAATGCTCTCGGCGACGTTGATGCCATGGATGGCGCCGTCGAGGAACTTGAACGCCCCCTTGCCGGCAAGCGAGGAGACAATCGCCTTTTCGCTGCCGCCGGCACCCGTGCCCTCGGCCTCGAACTGCAACGTACCGCTGATCCGATCCAGATCGGCGAAGGCCGTCAGGAAGGGCCGGGCGGCGATGTTGCTGCCCGACGTCTTGTAGCGCATCGCCGCGGCCGGCTTGGAGCCGTCCACCGTCGCATCGAGCGCCAACGTGCCGCCTGAGATGCCCGCCTGCGGGATCTTCACCGTCATGACGCCCTTTTCCAGCGCCACGCCGACATTCGCCTTGGAGACGTCGATCCCCTTCACGCGGAGCTTGCCGATCACGACCTCGACCAGGACGTTGACCCGATGCAGCGCTTCTAGCGGCAGCGGGTCCGTGCTCCAGCCCGCGGACTTCTTCGCCTTGGCCTTTTTCGCCTTCTTCTCCGGCGGCAGGTAGGCGTCGAGATCGGCCTCGGCGATGTTCACCTTCGCTTCGATCCGTGGCACCCGGCCGGCGACGAAGCGGCCGCTGGCCGTCGCCTTCAAAGCCTTGCCGTCGATCGTCGCCGACTTCAGCGCGGTGGTCGGGCCGTCGCTGGCGAAGACGGCATCGATCTTCAACTTGCCCGGATCCGGCTGCCCCTTCGGCAGGGCGGCGCCGAGCCACGCCGCGAGCTTGCCGATGGAAGCGATATCGAGCCCGAGCTTGCCGTCGGCCGAGGGCGCGTCCCCGCCCTTCAGCTTGCCGTCGAAGCCAAAGACGATCGGCTTCGACGTGAGATCCAGCTTGGCCATGAACACCTCGCCCGACAGGATCTTCGCGGCCGGATCCGAGGTCAGCTTCAGGCTCACCGGCTCCTTGTTGAAGACCAGGCTCGCATCCAGGCTCGGCTGCTTGTCGAGACCGGGCGCGTCGAGCTTCAGCGCGAGCTTCTCGATCGGCGGCGCGCCGGGCGCCGAAACCTTGCCAACCGCCAACGCCAGTTTGCCGATCGCACTCTTGGCGAGCGCGCGCGGGCTGGCGCCGGTGGCCTTCAGGTCGGCATCGACGTTCAGGGCGCCGCTGAGCAGCGGCTGGCGCAGCACGACCTTGGAAAACGGCCCCGCCTTCACCTTGGCGAGCGCGAGTTTCAGATCGAGGGCCAGCGCCTTGCCGGCGCCATCCAGGGCCAGGTCACCATCGACGGTGCCACCGAAGAAGCCGGCCGCGGCGATTTTCGCCGTCGCCTTGCCCGCCTTGGACCTGAGCGTCGCCACGGTCTTGCCGAGGCTCAGCTGCCGCGCCTTCACGCCACCGAGATCGAGATCGATTTCGGCATCCAGCATTTTCAGCGGCTCGAGGTCGAGCGCTTCGTCCGAGAGGGCGTCGAGCGGGTTGCCGCCCTTCGCCGCCGCCGTCTCGGCGGGTTTCTTCTCAGGTGCCGCGGCACTCGGCGCCGGCAGGTAGCGATCTAAATCGAGCACGCCGCTCTTTACCTTGAGGCGCACGACCTTGACCGCCTTGCCGCCGTCGAAGCTGCCGGAGGCGTTGACGTCCAGCGCCTTGCCTTTGAGGGTCGCGCTTTCCAGCGTCACCGCCGTGCCTTCGCCCTTGAACACCGCCTTCAGATCCAGCGGGCCCGGATCGCGCTGCCCTTTGGGCAGCGGTTGGCCGACCCAACGCGCGAGGCCGGCGACGGACGGCACGGACAGCGCCAGGGTGCCGTCCAGGCTCGGCGCCTCGCCCCCCTTCACCTTGCCGTCGTAGCCGAGCTTCACCCGCTTGGCCGCCAGATCCAGCTTCGCCTTGAAGGCGTCGCCGGACAGTACCTTGGCGATCGGATCGAGGCTGGCGGCCAGCGTCACCTTCTCCTTGTTGAGCAGCAGGCTGCCCTCGAGCTTCGGGCTCTTGTCGATGCCGGGCGCGTCGATGTTCAGCGCCACCTTGGAAATCGCAGGGCCGTCCTTGACGAGGACCCGGCCGACCGCCAGCGCGAGCTTTCCGGTCGCCGCCTGGGCCAAGGCGCGCGGGCTTTCGCCCTTGGCCTGGACCGAGAGGGTCAGGTTCAGCTTGCCGCCGAGGGTCTTTTCACCGCCACCCATCTGGCTGAGCGGGCCGGCGTTCACCTTGACGAGCTTCGCCGACAGATCCAGCGCCAGATCTCCGCCGGCGCCGTCGAGCGCCAGGGCAGCGTCGACCGCACCGCCGACGAAGCCCGCGGCCTTCACCTCGGCGTTCAGCTTGCCACCCTTGGCGCGGACCGCCACCGTGGTCTTGCCCAGCTTCAATTCGCGCGCCTTCACGCCGCCGATGTCGATATCGATCTCCGCATCCAGCATCTTCAGCGCATCGAGTTCGATCGGTTCGTCCGACAGTTCCGCAAACGGAGACCCGTGCTTCTTTCGCGCCTTCTTGGCCTTGCCGGGCGAAGCGCCCTTGGCCGGCGGCGGCAGATACTTATCGATGTCGAGCACGCCGCTCGTCACCTTCAGGCGTACCACCTTGGTTTCCTTGGAGGCATCGACGCTGCCGCTCGCCTTGACGTCGAGTGCCTTGCCGGTGAGGGCCGCCTCCTGCAGGGTCACCACCGCACCGTCACTCTTGAACACGGCCTTCAGGTTGACCGCGCCGGGGTCCGCCTGCCCTTTGGCCAGCGGACGCTCCAGCCAGGCGGCGAGCTTCGCGACCGAGGGCACGTCGAGGGAGAGGGTACCGTCGACGCCGGCGACCTCGCCCTTCACCACGCGGCCATCGAAGCCGGATTTGGCGTGGGTGGTATCGAGGGAGAAATCGACGTCCGCGCCCGGGCCGTCCATCAGACCGCGCGGCACGCTCACCACCGTCTTCAGGGTGACCGGTTCACCGTTCAGGGTCATCTTGCCGTCGAGGGCGAGGGGGCTGTCGAGGCTTTCGAGCTTCAACCCCAGGGCGATGTCGCTGGCGGCGATTTTCTGCCCGCTCGCCGCATTGGCGAAGTTCAGCGCACCGTCGCGCACCGCCAGATTGCGGATCACCAGATCGCCGTCGAAGCCATCATCCGAGTCGTGCCGGTCATCGCGGGCCGGCGCCGCCCCGCCCGGTGCCGGCGCCCAGTTGGCCCGGCCCTTATCGTCGACCCTGAGGTCGAAGCGGGGTTTGACGATCGTCAGGTCCAGCACTTCCAGGTTGCCGGAGATGAGCGGGAACAACGCCACCTCACCCTCGACGCTTTCGATCGCGGCAACCTCGCTGGTCGCGCCCTCGTGCTTGTCGATCAGCTTGATGCCGTCGATACGGAACGTCGCGGTCGTGGTCCAGGCGATGGCGATATCCCCGTCGACGCGCAGCTCCTTGCCGCTGGCCTTCGCCACTTCGGCCGCGATCTCGCCCTTGTAGCCGTTCCAGTCGATGACATGGGGCGCCACGAAAAACCCGACGATGGCCAGCACCACCAGGCCAACGAGTCCGAACCCGACAAATTTCAACGCGCGCATGGCACCCTATCTCCCTTATGTGACGGCAAATCGACGTCACTTGCGTAGTTCGCTAGCATCGCGAGTCGAAGGCGGCCCCTTCATCTCCCGACATGCCCAGGCGATACCAGACAATGTAGACCCGAACTGTGACGGCCGTCACGATTTTGCGATAGCACCCGGTCCTCGCACCTCGATGTCGCCCTGCACGGCGAGCGAAACCCCCAGCACCTCGCCGCGCGCCATCGCCGCCTCGGCCAGGTCCAGGCCGCGGTCCAGCGCGCGCCGCCGCTCGTCCGCCGACAGCGGGCCGACGGCGACGACGACCGGGCGATGGCCGAGGTCGCTGTCCGGATCGAGGTCGCGGGCCGGGCGCCGATCGATCCGTGGGCTGGCGATATCGGTGGCGCTGGCGATCGCGGTCGCCGCCGCATCGGCCCGCGCCGCGGTTTCGGCGACGACCGTCACCGCGTCCGCGATGCCGAGGGAATGCGACCGGCCGCGCCAGCCCGACGTCGCGACGCCGCCGACCCCGTGGCCGGCCCGAAAGCGGACATCGCCGGCCAGATGAACCTCACCGGTCTCGCCGGCGAACGGCAGCAGGCCGACGGTAAACTCGGCGGCCGGGCCCAAGCGGAAGGCGATGTCGCCGCCGTTGTTCACATAAAGCTTGTCGAGGCCGCCGTCGGCCCAGGCCGCGTCCAGCACCTCGTCGGCGACGGCCCCGGCGACGGCGGCCATCGGCGTGATGAAGCGGTTGGCGAAGGGGGCCACCGCATGTTTCATACGACGCGCGATGCGGCCTTCGAAGACCATCTCCAGCGCGTAAGGCCAGCGCAGCGTGGGCAGTTCCGCCACCAGTTCGTCGAGCACGGTTTCGAAGCGGGTGCAGGCGCGCCGGTAGGCGGCCGTGAGCACGTCCGCCTCGCCCTCACCCGCCATGACGATATCGATCGGGCCGTGGTTCAGGTGCCATCGACGCCCGTCGTCCAGCAGCCGCGCGCTCGCCCCTTCGACCATCCCCACCTCACCCGATGGCGGCCAGCAGCTGCAGCAGGCGGCGGCGGTCCGCGGGCGCGAGCGGCACCAGAGTCCGGCGCGATACCTCGGCGGCATGCGCCGTCATTTCCGCCACCAGGGCGAGGCCGGACCCGCTCGGGCGCAGCAGGCGGCGACGGCGATCGTCGGGGTCGGCGCGCATGTCGATGAGGCCGCGCTCGCGCAGCCGGCCGACGACGCCGAGGGTGGTCGCCGGGTCCATCGCCACCATGCGGCCAAGCCGGTTCTGCGAGGTTTCACCGACGCCCGCGAGCTTGACCAGGGTGGTGAACTGGGTCGGCGTCACGTCATGGCGGGCCATGACCTGGTGGAAAATATCGCTCGCCCGCTGGTGCGCCTTGCGCAACAGAAACCCGATCTGCGCCTCGACCTCGTAGACCTCGCCCTCGGGGGCCGCCGGTTCTGCGCTCATCCCCCGCCAGCCCCGTGCGGCCAGGGGTTGTGCGGGCGCCAGGGCTCGATACGGGCGCCGGCGGCGTAGCTGCGGATGACCTCCTCGACCGGCACCACGGCCTCCATATGCCCGCCACTCGCCGCATAGAGGTCGCGCGGCATGGTGAACTCCAGCGGTGCGACCAGGGCCGGCGTCGGCACATAACCGAAGGCCTCGTCCGGCAGGTCCAGCACGTCGGCCATGACCGTGATGCCGCCGCCCGGCCAGACATAGGTCGGCGCGCCGCCGAGGGTGACGCGGGCGCGGCCTTCGGCGATGGCCCGGGTCAACAGCACCGGATTGCGGGTGGCGCCGGCGCGGAGCGAGCCGCCGGCCCCCGCCATGAACATCACCGTGGCGAGCGAGGGTTCGCAGTTCTCTCCGATCCGGTTCACCACCTCGCCGACGGCGCCCGGCATCGACGCCGGTGTCGGGCGCAGCTCGTCGTCCAGCACGCAATAGAGCGCATCCTCCCCCGTCGTCGAAACCATCAACAGCCGCAGGCCCGGCCAGGCGGTCTTGCCGTCGATCCGCTCCACGATCTCCAGCGGGTCGGTGACGTCCGTCCCGCCCCAGCCGGAACCGGGCTCCGCCACCTGGAAATAACGCCCCGGCGTCGAGCGGCGCCCGCGCACCCGGATGCCAGCCGCCGGCATGCCGAGGGTCTTGCCCGCCTGGTGCTCGGTCAGCACGCCGGTGATGTGATCGTCGACGACGATGACCTCGTCCACCTCGCCGAACCACTGCTGAGCGAAGATCCCGATGGTCGCCGAGCCGCAGCCGACGCGCATCCGTTCCTCCGGCTTGCCGTCGACGACGGGCGCCCGTCCGGCCTGCACCCGGAGGTGCGAGCCGTCGTCGATCTCCAACTCCACGGCCTGCTTGGCGCAAAGCGCCAACAAGGTCTCGCAGGTCACCGTGCCCTCGCGCTTGCCGCCGCCGGTCAGATGGCGCACGCCACCGAGAGACAGCATCTGCGAGCCGTATTCCGCCGTCGTGACATGGCCAACCGGCTCCCCCTTGGCACGAACGGTCGCGGTTTCCGGGCCGAGGTGGCGGTCGGTGTCGATCTTCACCTTGACGCCGCAGTAGCTGAAGATGCCCTCGGTGATGACGCTCACCGTATCGACGCCGTCGTGTGTCGCCCCGACGATGAAGGGGGCGGGCTTGTAGTCGGGATAGGTGGTGCCCGCACCGACGCCGGTGACGAAGGTCTCGGCGGGACGTAGCAGATTGCCGTCCCAGTCCGCCTCGCCCTCCAGGAACGGCACCATCTCGCCCGCCGCGTCCGCCACCCGCTGGTGCAACAACAACGCATCGGTGCGGACCAGCTCGCCGTCCCGGTTGGCATAGCGCGAACAGGCGCCGCTGCGCCCCGGTCGGATTCGGCAGAGCACGGGACAGGCGTCGCAACGGACGATCCCGTCGTCGCCCTCGCGGGCGCCGAACATCTCGGTGCGGTCGGGGGTGCTCATGTCGCGCGCTCCTGCTCGGCCCGGCGGATGGTTTCCAGGACCCGGTGCGGCAGGGCCGGCACCCGGGTGATCGGCGCCCCGATTGCATGCGCGATGGCGCCCAGGATCGCCGGCGCCGTCGGGATCAGCGCCGGTTCGCCGATGCCCTTGGCCCCGCTCGGGCCGAGCGGTTCGGGATCCTCGATCAGGTGGATCTCGATCTCCGGCATGTCGCCCACGGTCGGGATCAAATAGTCGTGCAGGTTCTCGGTCCGGCCGGGAAGATATTCCTCCATCAAGGCCAGGCCCAGTCCCTGGGCGATGCCGCCCTGGATCTGCCCTTCCACCTGGGTCGGATTGACGGTCCGGCCGACGTCGTGCGCGGCCGCGATACGGTGCACCTTCACCGTGCCGAGTTCCCTATCGACCGACACCTCGGCGATCTGCGCCGCGAAGCCGTAGGTGGCGTAGGGCACGCCCTGGCCGTCCGCATCCAGCGCCGTCGTCGGCGGATCGAAGCTGCCCGCGCCCTCGAGGCGGATCTCGTCGAGCGGCAGGGCACGGCGCAGTTCCCCCTCCTCGACCATCAAGGCGGCACCGTCGAGGCGCAGGGTCGCGTCCGCACCGGCGTTGGCCTGGCTTAGAATGCGGCGACGCAGGTCCAACGCCGCCAGCTCCGCCGCCTTGCCGGAAATGAAGGTCTGGCGCGAGGCCGAGGTTTTGCCGGCATCCGCCGTCAGCCCGGTATCGCCGGTGACCATGGCGATCGCGCCGGCCGGCAGGCGCAGCGCATCGGCGACGATCTGGGTCAGGATGGTGTTGACCCCCTGGCCGATGTCGACGGCGCCTGAATGCAAGGTAATGCCGGCGGCATCGAGGGTGACGCGCATGATCGACGGGTTCGACATCGAGGTGTTGCCGCAGCCGTACCACATGCAGCCGATCCCGGCGCCGTGTCGGATCGCGCCGCCCGCCGCGTTCGCCGCGTCGACGCGGGCCAGCATCGCCTGCCAGCCCGGGGCCAGCGCGTCGAGGCAGGCGACCAGGCCGCAGCTCGCGCTGAGCACCTGCCCGCTCGAGGTCTCGTCGCCGGCGCGCAGTGCATTCCGCCGGCGGATCTCCAGCCGGTCCAGGCCCAGCTCGGCCGCGACCGCGTCGAGCGCCGCCTCCTGCGCGATGGCCGCCTGCGGCACGCCGAAGCCCCGGAATGCACCGGCGGGCGGCCCGTTGCTGTAGATCCCCCGCGTCAAATTGCGGACATGCGCGACCCGGTAGGGCCCGGTCGCATGCACCGGCACCCGCCCCGTCACCGTCGGGCCCCAGGAGGCATAGGCGCCGGTATCGAAATCGCCCTCGAAATCGAAGGCCTGCATCCGGCCCTCGCCGTCGACGCCGAGGCGGGCGCGGATCCGCGTCGGATGCCGCTTGGGGCTCGCGGCCATGCTCTCCGGCCGGGTCCAGGCGCAGCGCACCGGCCGCCCGGTGAGCCAGGCGGCAATCGCCAGCAAGGGCTGTACCGAGAGGTCCAGCTTGCCGCCGAAACCGCCGCCGCAGGCCGTCGGAATAATGCGCACCTGTTCCGGCGCCAGGCCCATGATCCCGGCAACGCTGTCGCGATCCATATAGGGCGACTGGGTGCAGGCGGTGATGTGGATTTCCGGCACCGCGCCGTCCACGCGCACGGCGAAGCCGGCCTCGGGCTCGATATAGGCATGTTCGACGAAGGCGGTCTCGACCCGGCCTTCGGCGATCGCCGCCGCCCCGGCGAAGCCCGCCTCGACATCCCCCTTCACCAGCCGGCCCCGGGCCAGCACATTGTCGGCGTGGCCTTCATGCACCGGCCCGCCCCGGACGGCGAGCGCCGCCGCCAGGCCGAGGGCCGGCGTCTCCGGCCGCCAGTCGATCGGCAGCCTGTCGACGTCGATCGCCTCGACCGCCTCGCGGGCGCCGACCAGCGCCAGCACCGCCTCGCCCCGGTGGCGCACCAGGCCGTCGGCCAGGACCTGCTGGTCCTTGAGATCAGGATAGACGCCATGGGCGTTCGAGCCCGGCACGTCGGCGACGCTCAAAATCCGCTCCAGACCCGGATGGGCCCGCAGAAAGCCATCGAGATCGCCGACCGTAAAGCGCGCCCGGTCGTGCGGTGAGCGCACGACGCGAAGCCAGAGCGCGTCCGCCGGCGCCCGGTCGGCACCGAAGGCTTCCGTACCCGCCACCTTGCCGGCGCCATCGACCTTGGCCAGGCGTCCACCAACGGCCTCGCCGGCCGCGGGTATCTCGCTGATGGTGCCGGCCTCCAGCACCGCCTCGACGATCTTCACATAGCCGGTACAACGGCAGAGCACCCCGCCGAGCGCGTCTTCGACCTGCGCGCGGCTCGGCGCCGGCGTGCTCTCCAGCAGGGCACGAGCCGCCATCAGCATGCCGGGCGTGCAGATGCCGCATTGCGCCGCCCCCCGGGTGAGGAACGACTCCTTCAGGCGGTCGAGCACGGGGTCGCGAGCTTCGACGGTCAGCACCTCGCGGCCGACTACCTGGCCGCCGGCGACGAGACAGGCGCAGACCTGCTCGCCGTCGACCAGCACGGTACAGGCCCCGCAATCGCCCGCATCACAGCCGACCTTGGTTCCGGTCAGGCCCAACCGGTCGCGCAGGATGCGGCTCAGCCGTTCCTCGGCCGGTGCCGGGATGTCGTGTCGCTCGCCGTTGACGGCGAGCTGCAGGCGCGGTCTCGCGCTCACGTCGTTCATGCGGCCACCCTCCCCGAGTGGGATTCCATCAACAGGCGGCGCACCAGCACGCAAGCCGCCTCGCGCCGGTAATCGGCGCTGCCCCGCGCGTCGTCGATCGGCGAAAGGGCCGGCGGTACCGTCTCCGCGACCAGCGGCACCAAACCACCGTCGATGTGACGGCCGACGAGCGCCGCCTCCAGCGCCGTCAGGCGACAGGCGACGGGCGAGCAGGCCCCGACGGCGATGCGCGCCGTCGCGATCGCACCCGCCCCGTCGAGCGCCACAAGACCGGCGACAGCGGCGATCGAGATCACCAGATAATGCCGGCTGCCCAGCTTGAGAAAGCGGCTGGGCACATCGCCCGGCGGGCGGGGGATATGCAGCGCGACGGCCAGCTCGTCGGGGGCGAGCGTCGTCCGTCGGTTGCCGGTGACGAATTCGTCGAGCAGCAGGCGGCGGCGGCGGCGCCGGCTCGCCAGTTCGATCTCGGCCTCCAGCAGCAGCAGCATCGGCAACCCGTCGGCGGCGGGCGAGGCGTTGCAGAGATTGCCGACGAGGGTGCCGCGGTTCTGGATCTGATGGCCGCCGACCTCCCGTGCCGCCTGCTTCAGGCCGTCGAAGCCCGCCGGCAACTCGGCCCGAATAACGTCGCTCCAGGTGGCGAGCGTGCCGACGCGATAGCCATCGTCGGTCTCCGCGATGCCACGAAGCTCGAACAGGCCGCTCAAATCCAGCAGCGGAAGCGCCGCCGGGCGGCCCCAGGCCTCGTCCACGGCGCGGGCGGGAAAGACATCCGTCCCACCGGCGAGCGGCAGGACCTCCCGCTCGGCCCGAAGCGCCAGCGCGTCATCCAAATTCTCAGGCCGGAACATCGTCATGACGCCGCTGCCGCCGGGTCGGCGCGAAGGGCGCGCGTCGCCGCCTCGTCGACCGCAAGATCGTCGCCGGCGAGGCGCACGGCGAACAGCCGTTCCGCCGCCTCGGCCGTGTAATAGCCGCGCTGGACGTCGCGCCGTACCGCATCGGGCGATCGCTCGAAGGCCGGGCCGTAGCCGCCGCCGCCGGGCGTCAGCACCTCGACCCGGTCGCCGGGGCCGACCTCGATGTCCTGGTCCTTCGACAGGTGCGGCGGCACATAGTCCTCGTCGCCGCGGATCACCCGGATCCGGTTGCGCGCGCCCTCGCCGCCGCCGAGCGCGCCCTGCGGGCCGACCCGGCCGTGGTCCATGATGAAGGATGCCCGCGCCTCGCCGCGCAGGATCTCCACCTCGTATTCGAGGCCGAAACCGCCGCGCCGGCGCCCGGCGCCGCCGCTGCCCTCGCGGAGCGCGTATTTGCGGAACAAAACGGGATAGTACTGCTCCAACACCTCGACCGGCTGGGCCTTGGAGATGCCGATGGTGGAACAGCCGTTGGTCAGGCCGTCGTGCTGGGCGTTGCCGCCGTAGCCGCCCCCGGTCAGCTGGTACATGACGTAGCTCCGCGCCTTGGCCGGGTCGTGGCCGCCAAGCGCGAAGTTGCCGCTGGTCCCGGCCGGCGCCGCCGTCACCACGTCGGGGATGGCCTGCACGAGGGCGGCGAAGACCGCCTCAGCGATCCGCTGCGAGACCTCCGCCGCGCAGCCCGAGACCGGGCGTGGATAGCGGGCATCGAGGAAGGTGCCCTCGGGCCGGCGGATCTTCAGCGGCTCGAACACGCCGGCGCTGATCGGCACGTCGGGAAAGATGTGCTTGATCGCCAGATAGACCGAGGAATAGGTCGTCGCGATGACCGAATTCATCGGCCCGCGACACGGCGGGCTGGAGCGGGAAAAGTCGAAATCCAACTCGTCCCCCGCGACCGTCAGGGTCAGCGCGATGACCAGTGGCGCGTCGACGACGCCGTCCGAATCGACGATGGCCTCGCTCTCGTACACGCCGTCCGGGATCTCGGCGATATAGCTCCGCATCAGCTTGTCCGAGCGCCGGCGCATCTCGCGGATCGCCTCGTCGACCGTCTCGGTGCCGTGGCGCTCCAACAGCTCACCCAAGCGCCTGGCGCCGACGTGCAGGGCGGCGGCCTGGGCCTTGATGTCGCCGATCCGCTGGTCGGCGATGCGGATATTGCTCTGGATGATGGCCAGGATCTCGGCGTCCATCTCGCCGCGTTTGAACAGCTTCACCGGCGGCAGGCGCAGGCCTTCCTGCTCGACCTCCGTCGCCCGGGCCGAGAAACCGCCCGGCACGGCGCCGCCGGTATCGGGCCAATGTCCGGTGTTGGAGAGCCAGCAGAACATTTCGCCCCGGAAGTAGAAGGGCATGGCGAAGCGCACGTCCATCAGATGGGTGCCGCCGAGATAGGGATCGTTGACGATGTAGATGTCGCCGTCCTCCGGCGGCGCCGTCACGCCCTGGGCGATCCGCTCGATGATGGTCATGGTCGAGTGCTGCATGGTGCCGACGAAAACCGGCAGGCCGCCCTCGCCCTGGGCGATCAACTCACCGCTGTCCCGGTGATAGATCCCGTCGGAACGATCGTCGGCCTCCGCGATCACCGGCGAAAAGGCGGAACGCGAGAACGCCAGGTCCATCTCGTTGCAGACCTGTTGCAGACCGTTCTGCACCACGGCCAGGGTCAGGGGATCGAGCGTGGTCATGCACCAGCCTCCCTATTCCGCTGCGCGCCGCGTGGGCTGGGCGAGCGGTACGTCGACGACGATATTGCCGATGTCGTCGAGCCGCGCCGTCGTCCCCGGCTCGATGACGATGGTGGTGTCCATCTGTTCGATGATCGCCGGGCCCGCCACGTCGGCGCCCGCCGGGAGTCGTTCGCGGGAGAAGACCGGCGTCTCCCGCCAGGCGTCGGCGAAATAGACGGGACGGCGGCTCGTCACTGCGGCCTCGAGCGATGCGGCGCGGCCGGTGGGATCGGCCAGCGCCGCGAGGTCGACCGGTTCCCGATAGCCGATGACCGTGGTGTTGGCGTTGACCAGAACCGCGCGGATCTCCGGCAGGCGTACCGCGAAGCGCTCGAAGTAGGCCTCGGCGAAACGGGCCGCCAGGCTCTCGCGGGTCAGCGCGCCTTCGGGTGCGGCCACCGTCAGGATATGGGTCTGGCCGACGAACTGCATGTCGAAGCTGTGGCGGACGTCGCTCTCGGTGATCTCGCCCCGTTCCTCCGCGTTCGCCGCCTCGCCGCGGGCGCGCTGGTCGGCCAGCAAGGCGCCCAGCTCGTCGAAGTCGACCTCGTCCAGCGGCCGGTTCACCGTGTTGACGTAGTCCTGCCGCAGGTCGGCGACCAGGCAGCCGAGCGCGTTGGTCATGCCCGGCCGGGCCGGGATCAGCACCCGGGGCAGGCCCATTTCGGCGGCGAGCGCGCCGGCGTGCATCGGGCCCGCGCCGCCGAAGGCGAAGAGGGCGAAATCGCGCGGGTCGTGGCCGCGCGCCAGGCTGACCATGCGGATGGCGCCGGCCATCTGGGTATTGGCGATGGTCAGCATGGCGGAGGCCGCCGCGTCGACCGAAAGGCCGAGGGGGCGGGCGAGTTCCGCCTGGAAGATCGCCTCGACGTCACCCCGCGTCACCGCCGCGTCGACCGCCAGCAGCCCCTCGGGGTCGAGCCGGCCGAGCAGCATGTTCGCATCCGTCACCGTCGGCCGCGTCCCGCCCCGGCCATAGCAGATCGGCCCCGGCCGGGCCCCGGCGCTTTCCGGTCCGACCTTCAGGATGCCGCCGGCGTCAATCCAGCCGATCGAGCCGCCGCCGGCGCCGATGGTCTTCACGTCGATCATCGGCAGATGCACCGGCAGGCCATAGGCGATCTGCAATTCGGAGCTGACCTCCGGTTCGCCACCGCGGATGAGCGCGACGTCCGTCGAGGTGCCGCCCATATCGTAGGAGATCACGTCCGCCATGCCAGCGGCCCGCGCCGTATAGGCCGCCGCCTTCACGCCGGAGGCGGGCCCGCTCATCACCGTTTTCGCCGCCGAGGCCGCGACCAGGCGGCTGGCGACGGTGCCGCCGTTGCCGTTCATGACGAGGAAATCGCGCCCGTAGCCGCCGTCGGCCAGTTCCGAACGCAGGCGCGCGAGGTAGCGTTCCAGGATCGGCTGCACCGCCGCATTGATCGAGGCGGTGGTGCCCCGCTCGTACTCCCTGAATTCCGAGAGCAGCTCGTGGCCGAGGGTGATGTAACCGTTCGGCCAGATCTCGGCCGCGATCTCGCCGACGCGGCGCTCGTGCGCCGGGTTGGCATAGGCGTGCAGGAAATGGATCAGCAGGCTTTCGCAGCCCATTTCCCGCAACTCCAGGATCCGCGCCCGCGCCTCCGCCTCGTCGAGGGGGATATGCACCTGGCCGTCGACCCGCATCCGCTCGGTGACCTCGAGGCGGCGTTCGCGCGGCACCAGCGGCTCGAACTCGCCGCGCATGCCGTAGGCGGCGGGGCGGGTCCGCCGGCCGAGTTCCAGAATGTCGCGAAAGCCCCGGGTGGTGACCAGGCCGACCTTGGCGACTTTGCGCTCCAGCACCGCGTTGGTCGTGGTCGTGGTGCCGTGCAGCACCAGGTCCAGGGCCGCGGGCGCGATACCCGCCTCGCCGATCGCCCGCATGACGCCGTGGGCCTGGTTCTCCGGCGTCGTCGGCGTCTTGGCGACCCGCACCCGCGCCGGCACACCGTCGCCCGCCGCCTCCAGCAACACGAGATCCGTGAAGGTCCCGCCGACATCGATGCCGGCCATCATCCGCGCCATGGGCCGATCCTCTCCCCGTCCGGCCATATTGTTTGTATACAAATGAGTTTCTGTCAAGCGGGATCGTCAGACACCGACGTAGCGATGGACCAGGCTTTCGTCCGCCCGCAGCGCGTCGGGCGTGGTGTCGAGCGCGAGGCGGCCGTTCTCCAGGAAGGCGACCCGGTCGGCGATCTCCAGCACCGCTTCGACCCGTTGCTCGACCAGCAGAACGGCGACACCGCCGGCCGCGAGCGCCGAGGCCGCATCGCGAATGAGCGCGATCATCGAGGGTTGCAGGCCCTCCGTCGGCTCGTCCAGCAACAGCACGCGCGGTCCCAGGCACAGCGCCCGGGCCATGGCCAGCATCTGCTGCTCACCGCCCGAGAGCGTATCGGCACGCTGTCCCAGCCGTTCTTCCAGGCGGGGAAACATCGCCAACGCTGAATTGCGCGTCGCCTCATCCCCGTCGCCCGCCAACTGGCCGATGCGCAGGTTCTCCGCCACCGTCATCTCGCCGAACAGACGCCGGCCCTGGGGGACGTAGCCGACGCCCAGGCGCGGGATGCGGTAGGCCGGCATCGTGCCGATCTCGACGCCGTCGAGACGGATCGAGCCCGCCCGCCGATCGGCGAGGCCCAGGATCGTTTTCATCAAGGTCGTCTTGCCGGCCCCGTTCCGCCCCAGCAGGCAGAGCACTTCGCCCGCCGCCAGCTGCAACGACAGCCCGCGCAGGACCTGGACCGTGCCGTAACCGGCGTCGATATCGCGAAGTTCCAGCATCATCCGCCGAGATAGGCCTCCTGTACCACGGGGTCGGCGCGGATCTCCGCCGGCGCGCCCTCGGCGATCACCCGGCCGAAGTTCAGCACCGTGATGCGGTCCGCGAGCGCCATCACCACGTCGATGTTGTGTTCGATCAGCAGCACGGTGGTCTCCCGGGCGACCGCGCGGATCAGGGCCACGAAGCCGGCGACCTCGCCGTCGGAAAGGCCCTGGGTCGGCTCGTCCAGGATCAACAGGCGCGGCGCCTGACCGAGGCCCATCGCCACCTCCACCAGGCGCTGATGGCCGTAGGCGAGGTCGCCGGCGCGCTGATCGGCCCGCCCCTCCAGCCCGACGCAGGCGAGCGTCTCCGCCACCCGCAGCTCAAGCGCCGCGTCGTCGGCGACGCGCTGGACGGCGAGGCGGACGTTCTCGCGCACCGTCAGCTCGGCGAAGATGGAGGTGATCTGGAAGGTATAGGCCATGCCCATCCGGATCCGCCGGTGCGCCGGCAGCCGGGTGACCTCGCGGCCCGCGAAGTGGATGCGGCCCGAACTGGCGGCGATCCGGCCACACAGCATCGAGACGAGCGTCGTCTTGCCCGCCCCGTTCGGGCCGATCAGCGCCCGCACCTCGCCCTCGCGGAGCGCCAGGTCGACGTCGCGTACCGCCTCCAGCCCGCCGAAGCGCCGGCCGAGCCCTTCCGTCAGCAGCAGGCTCACGGCAGCCACCCGGCCCAGCGCGCGCGCACCAGGCCCATCAGGCCGCGGCGCGCGAACAAGGTCAGCGCGATCAACGCCGCGCCCGCAACCAGCATGTGGGCGTCGGTCACCGTGCCCGCCAAATCGCGGAGGTAGAACATGAAGGCGGTGCCGACGAACGGCCCGATCACGGTGCCCGCGCCACCCGCCAGAACATAAAGCAAGGGCAGGATCGAGAACGGCACCTCGGCAAAGCTGGCGCCGACGCTGCCGAAGAGGGCGCCGTAGGCGGCGCCGGCCGCACCCGCCACGCTGCCGGAGAGGACGACGGCGCCGAGCTTGTGCGCCCAGACGTCGTAGCCGAGCAGGCGGGCGCGTTCCTCGTTCTCGCGGATCGCCACCAGCACCCGGCCCAGGCGCGAGAGCACCAGCCGGTGACAGGCCAGCAGGACGACCGAGAACAACACCAGCGCCGCCAGGTAGCGGTTCATCGGATCGGAGAGGTCGAGGCCGGCGAGGCGGCGCGCCGCCTGCGGGATGACGAAGCCTTCGTCGCCCCGGGTGATGGGATTGAAATAGAGGATGACCAGGAAGCCCGCCTGGCTGAACATCAAGGTGACGATCATGAAGGCGACGCCGGCCGTGCGCAGCGCCAGGACCGCCACCAGAAGCGCGAGCGCCGCCGCCGCCAAGGTGCCGAACGGCAGGGCGAGGATCATCGGCCAGTCCCAGTACCTGACCGTCAGGCCCATGCCGTACATGCCCGCCGCGAAGAACATCGCATGCCCGAGGGAGAGCAGGCCGGCATAGCCGAACAGGATGTTGTAGCCCATGGCATAGACTGCCAGGACCATGATCCGCGCCAGGTTGCCGTGGTGGTAGGCTGGCAGCAGGAACGCCGCCGCGAACAGCACCGCGATCAGGCCGAGGTGCAGGACGAGCGCCCGGCTCATGCCGGCTTCGCCCCGAACAGGCCACCCGGCCGGTAGACCAGCACCAGGGCGACCAGCAAGGTCGCCAGGATCTTCGCCAGGGTCGGCGAGAAGAACACGGAGACGATGCCGTCGCTCATCCCGATCAACAGGGCCGCCCAGACGGTGCCGCGCAGCGAGCCGAGGCCGCCGATGATGACGACGATGAAGGAGAGCAGCAGCGGATCACCGCCCATCAGATAGTGCGCCTGCCGGATCGGCACGACCAGCACCGCGCCCAGCGCCGCCAAACCTGCCCCCAGCGCGAAGACGAAGCCGTAGACCTGGTGCACCGGGATGGCGAAGGCCTGCGCGGTTTCCCGGTCCAGCTGCGTCGCCCGCAGGACGAGGCCCACCCGGCCCCGCGCCATCATCAGCCAGACCCCGGCGCTGGCGGCGAAGGCAGCGACAACCACGAACAGCTTGTAGGAGGTCGTCGACAGGCCCCAGGGGAAATAGAACGAAAGGCCCGCCGCCGTCGTCTCGATCCAGGGAATGGCGATACGGTGATTGAATGGCGCGGTCACCGGCCGCGCCTCCGGCCCGAAGGTCATCAGGGTCAGCTGCTGGATGACATAGAGCAGGCCGATGGTGGCGACGATGGTGCGTTCCGGGTCATGGCCCAGGCGATGCAGCACGGTCCGGTCGAAGGCCAGCGCCGCCAGCGCCACCAGGGGCGGCGCCAGCAGCAACGCGGCGATGAAGCCGAGCGCCGGATGGGCGCCGAACCAGCCGGCGACGACATGGGCCAGCACCGCCCCCAGCATGAAGAACTCGCCGTGCGCGACGTTGACCACGCGCATGACGCCGAAAACGAGGCTGAGGCCGAGCGCCGTCAGCATCAGCACCGAGGCCTGCACCAACCCCTCCAGCAGGGCGAGGATCAGGTGCGGTCCGAACTCCATGCCCGGCGGGCGCGGGGCGGCCTACAGCGGCCGGGTCGTGTAGTCGACCTCGTCCGGATAGAGCGTGTCCTCGATGCTGGTGCGATGGCGCAGCACCAGGCGGCCGCCCTCGACCTGGCTGATGAACTGGTGGCCGAAGGTCTGGTGCGTCTTGCCGTTGAAGCGCTTGGCCCCCTGGGGATGCGCGCGGCTCTCCGCCATCGGGCCCATCGCCTCGATCGCCTCGATCAGCTTCGCCCGGTCGGCCGGCCCCTGGTAGCCCGCCGCCTCCATGCCGGCCTTGATGACATGCAAGGTCTCCCAGCAGCCGAACATGTGGGAGTAGGTCGAGACGTCCTTGGCATCGCTCACCGAGGCGCCGTTGGCATCGACGCCGACCGCCTCGCGGAAGAACTTGTCGTGCGCCGACTGATCGGCCTGCGCATAGCGTGGATTGCCCTCCCAGAAGTAGGTCCCGTCGAGGAATTCGAGCCCGGGCGTCGCCAGGTCGACGGCTTCGAGGGAATCGAGGAAGCCGAAGATCTCCGGGCGGGAGGCGCCGAAGAACTCGCCCATCTCCTTGACGAAGGTCAGGACGGCCGGGCCGACCATGACGTGGTAGAGCACTTCGGTATCGCGCGGGATGCGGGCGAAATACTTGGTGAAGGAGGACTCGGTCGGCGGAATGGCGATTTTGGCGACGACCTCGCCGCCCTGCTTGGCGATCGCGGCCGAGAAGAAGTCACGATGATCGTGGCCGAAGGCGAAGTCGGGAAAGATCATGGCGACCTTCTTGCCGAGATTGTCGGCGACGAAGGGCGCCATCGCCTGCACCTGGCTCTTCACGTCGGTGATGCCCGGCTGCAGGGTATAGCGGTTGAGCATGCCGCTCGCGACATGGTGGCCTTCCGAGACGACGAAATAGGGCAGCTTCAACTCCCCCGCCCTGGGCGCGGAGCCGATGACGACATGGCTGAACAGCGTGCCGAACACCACGTCGGCCCGGTGCGCGGTGGCGAACTTCTCGACCACCTCGGCGCCGCGCTTGGGATCCGTGCCGTCGTCCTCGGTGACCAGCTCGATGGGCCGCCCATTGATGCCGCCGGCGGCGTTGATGACCTTCACCGCCGCCTTGCTGGTTCGGTCGTACCAGCGCCCGTAGGCGGCACCGATGCCGGTGCGATGGACCTGGAAGCCGATCCGGATCGGCTCGGAACTCTGGGCCTGGACATAGCGGGTCAAGCCCGGCATCGCCGCCGCCGCGCCCAGCCCCGCCAGCACCGCGCGCCGTCCCACCTTCGATGTCGCGCTCTTTGTCATTTCCTGTCCCTCCCTCGGTTCGCCGTCGCCCCATATCAGCAGATTGCGCCCGGCCTGTCGACGGTGATTCAGAGCGCCACCGGCGTCGATAGCAGCCAGAGCCCGAACAGCGTGTAGAGCACCATGAAGGCCGCGACCGGCGCCTGCGAGAGCAACGCGGCGCGCCGGTTGCCGAGCGCGCGAAGCGCCACCGCGTGCGCCAGCAGCACGGCCAGCATATGCGCCCCGACGATCGCCGCGGCCTGGACCAGCCAGATCGCCTGCACGGTGTGGCGCTGGTTGAAGAAGCTGGTGGTGACGTGAAACTCGGTGATTCCGAGCCAGGCGGCGCCTTGGGCGAGCGGATCGTTGGCAGCCGCGACGAGGTATTGCAGGTTGACCAGGGCCGCCGTCAGCAGGTGCGCCAGGTGATAGCCGAGCGCGATCGCAATCAGGCTCAGGGCCAACCGGGGCCAGAGCCCTGCGAAAGCGTCCGTGCGGCCGGTCAGGCGCAGGCCGGCGTAAACGCAGGCGGCGAAGACCAGGTTCAGCGCCAGCGCCGCAGCCAGCAGACCCCCGACGTTGGTCCCGATGAGCGCGGTGCGCCCCGGAAAGGCCAGCGGATTGACGTCGATCAGGCCGAGCCACCAGAAGCTCTCGTTCAGGCCGTCGAAAGAGCCGACGGCGAGCGCGGTGACGCAGAAAACGGCGAGCGATCCCGACAACGGCACAGACAATGCCGGGGTCCGGCGAAAGGGCGCCAGGCGGGCAACGAGGGTGAGGAACAGCGTCAACCCTTCGCCCCGGCGCAGCCAATCCGCGCCGAACAGCAGCCCCATGGCGAAGGTGAAGAGCCAGTAGCCGGCCACGACCGCCGCGAGGCGGGCCGGGTCGTCCGGCGCCGGATCGGCCAGCGCATAGAGGCCGGCCAGGACATAGCTCGCCACCGCCGGCCAGACACCGAGCCATGCCGGCATCGCCCATCGTCGCCGCCCCCGGCCGAGCAACGCCAGCGGCCCGCGCCAGGGATCAAGCCAGGCCCAGAGATCGCCGAACAGGGCCTGCGCCACCGGCAGGCAGATCCACCAGAGCGTCAACAGCCCCAACGGCAGCAGGTTCGCCAGCGGATCACGGGGACCGAAGAGACCGAGGACGACCAGCGCCGACAGGACGACGAAACTCGCGCAACTCGTGGCGAGGGCGGCACGGCGGGGTGCTTCGCTCTCCAGTCCGGGTGACAAGAAGCGTTGGAAAAGGCCGGCGGGCGCCAGAACCGTCAGAAGCACGGTGGCGACGACGGCGGCCACACCGGCGACGATGTAGATATCCGTCGGCAACAACAGCACCAGCGCGCGCTCCGCCACATGCGCCGCCGCGGGCGTCGCCGTCGCGGCGAGCGCCAGGCCGAGGAAAAGTCGTCGTGACATGGCCGACAGTATATCGGCGCTCAGAGCACTCGGTAGCCATACTCCGCGCAGGCATCGCCCAGGCTTTCCCACAGGGAGCGGGCGAACCCCCGGGGCGCGTGGATCTCGAAGGCCGGGCGGTCGTCGAGGCAGGCGATCAGAACGGCGACATGGAACAACGCCGTCTGCGCCGTCGCCTTGGGCGCGAACGCGCCGTGGTGCAAATCGATGCCCGTGCCCTTGGCCAATACCTCGCGGACCATCCGGCCGGTCAACCGAATGGCCGTTCGCCCGTGCGAGAGGTCGACGACCGCCGCGCCCGTGCCCGTGAGACCGGCACGCAACGGCCCCTCGAGGTCCCGCGTCGCCGGTGCTACCGCCAGCCAGCGATTGGGCCCGATCCAATGGATCGCCAGGGCGTCGTCGCCGACGAAGCGGCCGGGATCGGCCGGGGGCGCCAGGCCGATCGAGCCGGCGACCGCCTCGATCACGCGCGCGGCGCGATCGGAATCGCTCTCCACCTGCACCATCGACAGGGGATGACGCTCGCTCAGCACCAGGCCCGGCGTGCGGGCGACCTCGGTCCCGTGATGGCCGGGCACCCGGGCGGCGCCCAAGGGCGAGGCGCGTTCGATCTCAACCACGCTGGCGCCCTCCGTCCGCATCGTAGAATACCGGATCGGCGAGGCGGACCTTGACCCGCTGGCCATGCACCGGGCTCAGCGCCCAGACCTCGTCGCCGATCCGTTTCTCCCCGCCCTTGCAGAAGCCGAGCGCGATCGGATGGCCGAGCGTCGGCGAAAGGTAGGCGGAGGACGAGACATGGCCGAGGCGGGGTATCGGCGGCGGTCGATCGGGGTCCTCCACCAGATGCGCGCCGGCCCGGATCCGCGTCGTGCCGTCGACCGGCACCAGGCCGACGAAGCGCGGTCGCATGACGTCTTCGATGCCCTCGCGGTCGACCATGGCGAGGCCGATATAGTCCTTGCGCCGGCTCATCATCCGGCCGAGGCCGAGATCCTCGGCCGTGGTCTGGCCGTCCAGCTCGCCGCCCGCGACATGGCCCTTCTCGATCCGCATGATGCCCATGGCCTCGGTGCCGTAGGGCCGGAGGCCGTGCGCGGCGCCGGCCTCGACGATGGCGCGCCAGGCCACCTCGCCCCAGTCGGCACCGACGTTGATCTCGTAGGACAGCTCGCCCGAGAAGCTGATGCGGAAGATCCGCGCCGGCACGCCGGCCACCTCGGCGAAACGCACGCCCATGAAGGGGAAGGCCTCGTTGGAGACGTCGAAGTCCGGGACGACGGCCGCCAGCACGTCGCGCGCCTTCGGCCCGGCGAGCGCCATGGCCGCCCACTGCTCCGTCACCGAAACCGCCTTCACGTCGAGGTCCGGCCAGACGAGCTGGAGATAGTATTCGAGGTGCGACATGACCGCGCCGGCGTTGGTCGTCGTCGTGGTCATCAGATAGTGGTTCTCGTCGAGGCGCGAGGTGGTGCCGTCGTCCCAGACCAGCCCATCCTCGCGCAGCATCAGGCCATAGCGTGCGCGCCCGACCGCCAGCCCCTTCCAGCCGTTGGTATAGAGACGGTTCAGGAACTCCGCCGAGTCCGGTCCCTGGATGTCGATCTTGCCGAGGGTCGAGACGTCGACCAGGCCGACGCCGTTCCGCGTCTCCACCACCTCCCGCGTGATCGCCCGGTCCATGGCGGCCCGCGTGTCCTTCTGGCCGGCGTCGAGATAATATTGCGGGCGCAGCCAGGCGCCGGCCTCGACGAAGACCGCGCCGTTCGCCTGATGCCAGTCGTGCATGGCGCTACGCCGCACCGGCGCCTCGTGCTGGCCGACGTCCCGGCCGACCAGCGCGCCGATCGACACCGGCACATAGGGCGGCCGGTAGGTCGTGGTGCCGACCTGGCCGATTTCCGCCCCGCGCGCCTCCGCCATCAGGGCCAGGCCGTTGACGTTGCCGAGCTTGCCCTGGTCCGTGCCCATGCCGAGCGTGGTGTAGCGCTTCAAATGCTCGACCGAGATGTAACCCTCCCGGTGGGCAAGCTCGATATCGCCGGCGGTGACGTCGTTCTGCGGATCGACGAAGGCCTTGCCCTTGGCGCCCGGCACCCGCCAGAGCGCCACGGGCCGGCCCCGGGCCGGCGCCTCCAGGGCCGGCGCCTCACCGCCCGCCTCGCGGATCGCGGCGGCGAGGTCGAAGGTGCCGTTGGCGGCACCCACGGCCCGGATGTCGCCCCGCGCGCCGGCGCCGGGCCTGAGCGCGGCGATCTCGGGATCGTACTCGGCAACCGCGCCCGCATGGCTCAACAGATGCAGCGCCGGGTCGTGGCCGCCGGACATCGCCAGCAGGTCGCAGGCGATGCGCCGCACCGGCCCGCCGCCCGCCATGGCGGCGACTTCGACCGACCGGACCCCGCGGCCGCCACGGGCCCGGATCACGACGTGGCCCGAGAGGACTTCGATCCCCGCCGCCCGCGTCCGGGCGCGCCATTCGCCGTCCTCGCCCCGCGCATCGATGACCGCGGCGACGGTGATACCGGCCGCATGCAGGTCGAGGGCCGTCCGGTAACCATCGTCGTTGGTGGCGAAGACCACGGCCCGCCGGCCCGGCGCCACGCCGTAGCGGTTGACGTAGGTGCGAACGGCGGAGGCCAGCATCACGCCCGGCCGGTCGTTGTCGCCGAAGACCAGCGGCCGCTCCAACGCCCCGGTCGCGCAGACGATGCGGCCGGCGCGAATGCGCCAGAAACGCTGGCGCGGCACGAAGGGCGCCGGCGTCGCGAGATGGTCGGAGACTCGCTCCAGCGCGCCGACCAGGTTCCCGTCGTAGATCCCGAAGGCCGTCGTCCGGGTCAGCACCCGGGTTTCCGGCCGCTGGGCCAGCGTCGTCGCCAGGTCCGCGACCCAATCGAGTGCCGGCGCGCCGTCGAGGTCCAACCGTTCGCCCAACAGGGAACCGCCCGGACGGTCGCCTTCGTCCAGCAGAATAACCCGCTGGTGCGCCCGGCCCGCCGCCTCCGCCGCCGCCAGGCCGGCCGGCCCGGCGCCGATCACCAGGACGTCGCAGTGCATGTTCTGCCGTTCGTAACGGTCGGGATCCGGCTCGTCCGCCGCGCTGCCGAGACCGGCGGCCCGGCGGATGAACTTCTCGTAGGTGAGCCAGGCCTGTGGCGGCCACATGAAGGTCTTGTAGTAGAAGCCCGCCGCAAGAAAGCGCGAGAACACGTCATTCACCTGCAACAGGTCGTGGCGCAGGCTGGGCCAGCGGTTCTGGCTCGCCGCGACCAGGCCGTCGAACAGCTCGATCTCGGTTGCCCGGGTGTTCGGCTCCCGCCGGCCGCCGGTACGCAGCTCGACCAGCGCGTTCGGCTCGGCCGAGCCTGCGGTGAGGATGCCGCGCGGGCGGTGATACTTGAAGCTGCGCCCCACCAGATGCACGCCGTTCGCCAGCAGGGCCGAGGCGAGCGTGTCACCCGGATGGCCGGTGAGCTGCAATTCGTCGAAGCGGAAGCCGATCTCGCGACTGCGGTCGATCAGGCCGCCGTATGCCAGGCGATGGCCGGCCATCACGCCTCCTCCGCGACCAGGGGGTCGCCCGGCAGGCCGCAGGCGAGGACCTCGTGGTTGTAGGTATCGCGCAGGACTTCGATATAGGCACGACAGCCCTGGACATGATGCCAGAGTTCCCGGTGCGGCCCGCGCGGATTGTCCCGCAGGTGGAGATAGTCGTGCCAGGCCGCCGCATCCACCGGCGCGCCGATCTCGGGGCGGCGCTTGGTGGCGTCGCCCGCATAGGTGAATTCCTCGTGGCCACGGGGGCCGCAATAGGGGCAATGAAGCAGGATCATCGCGGGCGGCCTTTCCTAATGCACCCAGGGGAAGGGACCGCCGCCCTTCTCGTCCAGCAGCCGCCCGGTCTCGAAACGGTCGAGCGTCATCTCGGCGTTCAGCGCGTGCGGCGCGCCGGTCGCGATTGTGTGGGCGAAGACCCAGCCCGAACCCGGCGTCGCCTTGAACCCGCCGTAGCACCAGCCGCAGTTCAGATAGAGGTTGGCGAGCGGCGACGTGCCGATGATCGGACTGCCGTCCATGCTCATGTCCATGACGCCGCCCCAGCCGCGCACGATGCGCAGCCGCGAGAGGTGCGGCACCATGGCGAGGCCGGCGGTCACCACATGCTCCACCATCGGCAGATTGCCACGCTGGGCATAGGAATTATAGAGATCGAGGTCGCCACCGAAGACCAGGCCGCCCTTGTCCGATTGGCTGACGTAGAAGTGCCCGGCCCCGTAGGTCACGACATGGTCGATGGTCGGCTTCAGCCCCTCGGAAACGAAGGCCTGCAGCACGTGGCTCTCGATCGGCAGGCGGAAGCCGGCCATCTCCGCGAGCCGGCCGGTGTTGCCGGCGACGCAGAAGCCCATCTTGTCGCAACCGATGAAGCCCCGCGAGGTCTCCACCCCGACGACGCGGTCGCCCTCGCGGCGCACGGCCAAGACCTCGCAGTTCTGGATCAGGTCGACGCCGTGGCGATCGGCGCCGCGGGCCAGCCCCCAGGCGACGGCGTCGTGCCGCGCGGTGCCGCCGCGCCGCTGCATCAGCCCGCCCTTGATCGGGAACCGCGCAGACTTGGAAAAATTGAGATAGGGGATCTCCTCCCGGATTTCGTCGCGGAACAGCAGCTCGGCGTCGATGCCGTTCAACCGCATGACGTTGCCACGGCGTGCGAAGGCGTCCATCTGGCCGTCCGAATGCGCCAGGTTCAGCACGCCGCGCTGCGAGAACATCACGTTGAAGTTCAGGTCCTGGCTCAACCCCTCCCAGAGCTTGAGCGACTTTTCATAGAAGTGGCTGTTGCCGTCCAGCATGTAATTGGAGCGCACGATCGTCGTGTTGCGCCCCGTATTGCCGCCCCCGAGCCAGCCCTTCTCCAGCACCGCGACGTCGGTGATGCCGTGCTCCTTGGCGAGATAGTAGGCGGTCGCCAGGCCGTGGCCGCCGCCGCCGACGATGATGACGGAATAGTGCGGCCTCGGCTCCGGATCGCGCCAGGCACGATCCCAGCCGCGCTGGCCACCGAGGCCTTGCTTGAAGAGGTTCCAGGCTGAATAGCGGGACATCACTCCCCTCTCTCGCAACCGTCCCGGACGGCGCCGTCGGGTCCTTCATCTCGCATGGAATGGGACGGCGAACAAGGGCCCCTCAGCCAGGGGTCGCACCGGACGGCGGGCGCGCATAGGATGGACGCCACAGCCGTGCAATCACCGCCAGGGAGTTGGCCTCATGATGTCGCTGCTCGTCTTTCTGCTTCGGATCTTCATCGTCCTCGGCACCATCGCGCTCGTCGCCTTCGGGGCCCTCATCGGCTTTGCCGGCAGTCTCGATCCCTATTTCGCCCAGACCGGCGTTTCGCAGCTGATGGCCGACGACCCGACCATGCGGATCGTGCGCGCCGTCCTGGGCGGCGTCGGCGGGCTGGCCTGCGCGGCGGTAACGCTCGGCGCGCTTGCGACGATCGTCGACATGCGTGACAAGCTGGTGGAGATTCGCGACGCCATGACGACGGATCCGGCCTGGAAATCGACCGACAGCGGGCCGATGAAATGGGAACAATCCTGAGGGGAGGTCAAGACGAATGGCATTGCTGGGCAGGGGAATCGCATTTGGAATTGCCTTGACGTGCGTGTTTGATCTTGAGGTATTGGCGCGAATCGATTCTACCCGGTCTTTTCACGGGTGGAGGTTGCGATGGAAGGCTTTCTGGAGTGCTTTGAGGGTCTCGAGGATCCGCGGACTGGCAATGCCGGGCGTCACGATCTGCTGGAGATCTTGACGATCGCCCTGTGCACGGTCCTCTCGGGCGGTCAGACGGCGGTCGACATGGCGATCTTCGCGCGTGAAAAGGAGGCGTTCCTGCGGGAATTTCTCGTACTCGAACATGGCGTGCCGAGCCACGACACCTTCAGCCGGGTGTTCCGGTTGCTGGATCCGGAGGCGTTCGGCGCCTGCTTCCAGCGCTTCATGGCGCGCTTTTCCGAGACCTGCCAAGGGGTCATTGCGATCGACGGCAAGGTGGTGCGGCGATCCTACGACAAGGCGAGCGGCACGTCGGCGCTGCATATGGTCTCGGCCTGGGGCTGTGATCAGCGGCTGGTGTTGGGGCAAGTCGCCACCGACGCCAAGTCCAACGAGATCACCGCCGTGCCGAAGCTGTTGAAACTATTGAGCCTCGAGGGGACGATCGTGACCGTGGACGCCCTCAATTGCCAGCGCGCCATCGCCAGCCAGATTATCGAGCAGGGGGGTGACTACGCCCTGGCGTTGAAGGGCAATCAAGGCACGCTGCATGACGACGTGAGAACCTTCCTCGACGATCCGAAAGCCGAAGCGACCACCACCGACACCACGGTCGATGGCGATCATGGCCGCATCGAGACCCGTGCCGCTCTCGTCTCCAGCCACGTCGAGTGGCTGCAAGAGCGCCATCATTGGCCGGGCCTGAAGGCGGTCGCCAAAGTCACCCGGACCCGCGAGTGCGCGGAGAAGACGTCGAGCGAAACCGCCTACTACCTGCTCAGCCAGCCGCTCGACGCCGAGCGCTTCAATCCCGTTGCCCGGGCGCACTGGGGGGTCGAAAACCGCCTGCACTGGTGCCTCGATGTCCAAATGAACGAAGACCAAGACAGAACCCGCAAGGACAATGGACCGCACAATCTCGCCGTCCTGCGCCACATGGCGCTCAATGTCATGCGAAAGGATCCACGAAAAGACTCGCTGCGCGCCAAGTTCAAAATCGCCGCTTGGAACAACGACTATCTCCTGTCACTCCTCGGCAAATTCTGAAATGCGATTGCCCTGCATTGCTGGGCGCGGGCGCCATGGTGTTCTGGCACGACATCGTCGGCGACGACGACGACTACAATCATTGGCACGGCTTCGAACACATGCCGGAACGGGTCGGCATCGATGGCTTCCATCGCGGCCGCCGCTACCGGGCGTTCTGGGGCGGGCCCGAGTATTTCAACATGTACGAGACGGCCGGGCCCGAGACATTGACCTCGCCCGGCTACCTTGCCCGCCTGAACGATCCGACACCCTGGACGCAAGCCTCGCTGCCGGCCTTCAAGAACTCCAACCGCACGCTCTGCCGGATCGCGGCGAGCCATGGGCGGGGTACCGGTGGATACCTGCTGACCCTGCGCCTCTCCCCGGGGATCGGCGGCGGTGCCGGCTTGCAGGGTGCGCTCGCCGACACTCTGCTGCCGGCATTCACCGAACGGCCCCATGTCGTCGGTGCCCACCTGCTGCTGGCGGACGAGGCCGCGAGCCGGCTGGAAACCGAGGAAAAGGCACTGCGCGACGCCCCCGACGAGGTCGCCGATTGGGTCGTGCTGGTCGAGGCGATGCGGCCGGAACCGCTGCAGACCCTGCTGACGGGCGAGCTGTCGGAACCGGCGCTCGGTGCCCACGGCGCGGCCGGCGGCCAGCGCGCGGCGATCTACCACCTGCTCCATATCCTCAACGAGAACGAGTTGACCTGATGCGTGATGTCGTAAAACCGGAAACCGTGGGACTGTGTTCCGATCGCCTTGCACGGATCGGACACTGGATGCAGGGCTATGTCGACGACGGCCGCCTGGTCGGCGCGCTCGTCGCCGTCGCCCGCCGCGGCCAGCTCGCCTATCTGGAGACGGCCGGCCTGGCCGACGCCAAGGCGAAAAAGCCGATGGCCCCCGATACGGTCTTCCGAATCTATTCCATGACCAAGCCGATCGTCGCCGCCTGCCTGATGACCTTCTACGAGGAGGCCCGCTTCCAGCTCGACGATGAAATCGCCAAATTCATCCCCGCGCTGGCCGACATGAAGGTGCACATCGGCGGCGACGGCCCGCTCGCCCTGGTGCCCGCGGCCCGGCCGATCACCGTGCGCCACCTGCTCACCCACAGCTCGGGCCTGGTCTACGGTCATGCCGCCCCCGCGGCCATCGCCGCGGCCTACGAGGCGCATCGCATCGATTACCGTGCCTCGGAGGGGCCGGATACGCTCGAGCAGGTGATCGACCGGTTGGGCGAGGTGCCGCTCGCCTGCCATCCCGGCGACGAGTGGAACTACAGCGTCTCGATCGACGTGCTCGGCCGGCTGATCGAGGTCCTGGCGGACCAGCCCCTCGACCAGGTATTGCGTGAGCGGATCTTCGAGCCCCTCGGCATGAGCGAGACCGGTTTCACCGTACCGGCCGAGGCCCGGGACCGCTTCGCGGCCTGTTACGAGCCGACGGCGAAGGGCAAGACGCGGCTTTATGATGCCGCCGAGGGCAGCCGTTTCACCAAACCGGCGGTGCTGTTTTCCGGTGGTGGCGGCCTCGTCTCGACCTTCGCGGACTACGACGCCTTCTGCCAGATGCTGGCCAACAAGGGGGAACTCGCGGGTCAACGCATCCTCGGCCGGCGTACGGTCGAGTACATGACGGTCAACCACCTGCCGGGCGACCTCGCCTCGATGGGCCAGCCCGTCTTCTCCGAGACCAGCTACGAGGGGATCGGCTACGGCCTCGGCATGGCGGTGGTGCTCGACCCGGCCGTCGCGCAGATGATGACCAGCGTCGGCGAATATCACTGGGGCGGCCTCGCCAGCACCGCCTTCTGGATCGACCCGGTGGAGGAGATGCAGGTGATCTTCCTCACCCAGCTCATCCCCTCTTCCACCTATCCGATCCGCCGCGAGCTGCGCGTGCTCGCCAGCCAGGCGCTGATCGATTGAGGCCGGCGATGCGATATCTGGCCCTCGTTTTCGCCCTGGCGATTTCGGCGCTGTCGTCCGCCCCTCGCGCGGACGAGCCGCTGCCGATCTTCGACACCCACATGCATTACAGCGCGTCCGCCTGGGTGGAACTCGACGCGCCCGGCATCCTCGACAAGATGGAACGGGTGGACGTCGTCCGCGCGCTTGTCTCCTCCACCCCGGACGACGGCACGTTGCGCCTGGCGAAGGCAGCGCCCAAGCGTTTCGTACCCATGCTGCGGCCCTATCACGAGGATGTCGACAGCGGCAACTGGTACATGGACGCGCGCATCCTCGACTATCTCTCTGAACGGCTGGACCGGGGTGGCTATGTCGGGATCGGCGAATTTCACCTGTTCGATCCGGCCGCGGCGGAGAGCGAGGTGGTCCGCGCCGTCGTCGCGCTGGCGCTGAAGCACGACATCCACCTGCATATCCACACCGGCTTCGAGGCGGTGGAACGGATCCTCGCCTACGAACCGCGGGTGAAGATCCTCTGGGCGCATGCCGGCATGAGCGACCCGGCCGAAATCATCGAACGCACGCTGGACCGCCACCCGACCGTGGTGACGGAGACCTCGTTCCGCGCCGGCGACGTGGCGCCCGGCGGCGCACTGTCGCCCGCCTGGCAGCGCCTGCTGGAAAAACACCGCAAGCGGGTGATGATCGGCACCGACACCTACGTGAACGGACGCTGGGTCTTCTACGAGGGCCTGGTGGCGGAGCATCGCGCCTGGCTGCGCCTGCTGCCGCGCGACATCGCGGAGGATATTGCCTTCCGCAACGCCGTCCGCCTGTTCGGCACCGGCGGCCTGGATCGGCTGGAGGGTCGGGCCGGCCGATGACGGGTGCGGCGCCGTCCCCCGCCCCGTCGCGCGCGCCGGTCGCGGGCATTCCCTGGGTCATGGCGGTGCTGCTCTTGCAGCTGGCACTCGCCTTTTTGTTGCTCGGCAGCTGGCACACCTTGACGGGGGAGGACGGAGTCAGCCGGGCCGGAAACCCCATCGGCGTCGACTTCAACCAGTATTACGCGGTCAGCACCGCCACCCTCCGGGGCATGCCGGAGGTCGCCTACGATCCGACCCGCCTGTTCGAGATCGAAGCGGAGACAGCGACGGTCGACGACTGGCGCCACAGCTGGTCCTATCCGCCAAGCGCCCTGCTCTTCGTCTGGCCGCTCGCCACCATGCCCTATTTCGCGGCGCTGGCCGTCTGGCTGTTGGCGACGCTCGCACTGCTGCTCGCCGTCTGCTGGCGGATCGCACCGCATCCCTGGACGCCGGTCCTGGTGCTGCTGTTCCCCGCCGTCGGGCTGTCGATCTTCTCCGGTCAGAACGGTTGCCTCTCGGCGGCCTTGCTGGCCGGCGCGCTCACCTTCCTGCGCGAGAAACCCTGGCTCGCCGGTCTCTGTCTCGGCCTGCTGACCTACAAGCCGAGCCTCGGGCTGTTGATCCCCATAGCGCTGCTCGCCGCCGGCCATTGGCGCGTCATGTTCTGGGCGATCGGTGCCACCGTCCTGTTTTGCCTGGCTAGCCTGCTGGCCTTCGGGGCCGAGCCCTGGCTCGCCTACCCGAACTCCTTCGCCTTCATGCGCCAGCAGTTGACCGATCCGGCGCTGGTCTATTTTCCGGTGCCGACGCCCTATGCCCAGGCGAAACTCTGGGCCCTGCCGCAGGCGGTCGCCGACGGGGTGCATATCGCCGGCCTGCTGGCCGCGGCCGTCTTCGTCTTCTGGCTCTGGCGCGGCGCGGCCCGCTTCGAGATCAAGGCGGCCGGGCTGATCCTGGCCATCCCCTTCTCGACGCCCTATCTGCAATTCTACGACATGGCCATCCTGGCCGTCGGCCTGCTCTACCTGGCGCTCGCCGCGCGGGAGGAGGGGTGGCTCAAAGGCGAACGCTGGCTCGTCATGCTGGCCTTCGTCGCCGTTCTGGAGCCTGGCGGCGGTGAGCAACCTGCAGCTCTGGCCGCCGCTGTTGCTGGCGCTCGCCTGGTATATCGCCCGGCGCGTTCGCCGGGCCGCCTGACCCTCAGACCACCATATCGGTCGAGGGATCGATCAGGTGCATGCGATCCATGTTGACCGAAAGGGTCATGGCCTCGCCGACATCGCTGACGGAGCGCGGCTCCGAGCGGCCGCAGACCTCGGTCCCATCGATATCGAAGAACACCATGGTGTCCATGCCCATCGGCTCCAGCACTTCGACCTGGATTTGCAGGTCCTGCGTCGTCTCCTCCGCATGCGGGCGATGTTCGGTCAAATGTTCCGGCCGGATGCCGAAGATCATGTCCTTGCCGACATAGGGCGCATAGCGATCGGTGCGGTCCGTCGGCACGCCGAGCGCGACCTGGTCGCTCAGGCGAATGGCGAGGCCGGCGCCGGTCTGCTCGATGCCGCAGTCGATGAAATTCATCGCCGGCGAGCCGATGAAGCTGGCGACGAACCGGGTCTGCGGATTGTTGTACATCTCGTCCGGGCTGCCGACCTGCTCGATCACGCCGTGGTTCATCACCACGATGCGGTCGGCCAGCGTCATCGCCTCGACCTGGTCATGGGTCACATAGACCACGGTGGTCTTCACCCGCTGATGGATCTTCTTGATCTCCGTGCGCATCTGCACCCGCAACTTGGCGTCGAGGTTGGAGAGCGGCTCGTCGAACAGGAAGACCTGCGGATCGCGCACGATGGCGCGGCCCATGGCCACGCGCTGGCGCTGGCCACCGGACAGCTGCCCGGGACGGCGTTCCAGCAACTCGCCGATATTGAGGATCTCGGCCGCGGACATGACCCGGCGATCGATCTCCGCCTTGTCCGTCTTGCGCAGGCGGAGGCCGAAGGACATGTTGCCGTAGACGCTCATGTGCGGATAGAGGGCGTAGTTCTGGAACACCATCGCGATATCGCGGTCGCGCGGCGGGACGTCGTTGACGACCCGGTCGCCGACCTGGATCTGGCCGCCGGTGATGTCCTCAAGGCCGGCGATCATGCGCAATGTCGTCGTCTTGCCGCAGCCCGACGGGCCGACCAGCGCCACGAACTCGTTGTGCTCGATGTCCAGGTTGATGCCCCGCACCGCCATTACGTCGGCGCCGTAGCGTTTCCACAGGTCTTGCAGTCGAATTTCAGCCATGCCGTCCTCGGTTCGGGGGCGTCGCCGCCCCGCCTTGCAGGTGGTCTGTCGGTTACTTGATTGCGCCCTGGGTCAGGCCGGAGGTGTAGTAGTCCATCAGGAAGCCATACAGGATCACGATCGGCACCGTGCCCAGCATGCAAGCCGCCATGAGCGAGCCCCAGAAGTAGATGTCGCCGCGGATCAGCTCGGTGAAGACACCCACGGAAACGGTCTTGGCGTGCTCGTCCTGGATGAACACCAGCGAGTAGAGGAACTCGTTCCAGCTCAAGGTGTAGGAGAACAGGATGGCGCAGATGATCCCGGGAATGGCCATCGGCAGCACGACGCGGAAGAGCGCGCCGAGACGGGTACAGCCGTCGAGATAGGCGCATTCCTCGACCTCGAAGGGGATGGTGCGGAAGTAGCCCATCAACAGCCAGGTGACGAAGGGGATCAGGAAGGTCGGATAGGTCAGGATCAACGACCAGTAGGTATCGCGGATCGGGATGAAGTCGTCGATGAAGTTGATGACGTCGACCAGGGGGAGGAACAGCAGGGTCTGCGGCACCAGGTAGGTGATGAAGACCGCGACGCCGAACGCCTCGACACCCTTGAAGCGCAGCCGTGCCAGGGCATAGGCGGCGAGGATGCCGATCGAGACCGAGATGATCGTCGACACCGTCGTCACGATGAAGGTGTTGATCATCCAATGCTCGAAAAACACCGTATCGGTCCACAGGAAGGTGAAGTTCTCCCACTCGATGCCCCGGGTCCAGAACGGCGACTTGCCGAGATTGTTGATCTCCTGCTTCGACTTCAGCGAGGTGATGAAGATGATGTAGAAGGGAAACAGCGCGAAGGCCAGATAGGGCAACAGGGCGATGTAGTTCGCCATCGCCTTGCGCCGCCGCCACAGCGGGACCTTGTTTTCCGCGACGGCGGCACCGCCGCCCGTCGTCATCGACACGCTAGAGTTCATAAGCACTATCCCGTCTTACCATCCGCAGCAGGAAGATCACGAAGAGCACCATCATCGGGAAGAGGAACAGCGAGATCGCCGCGCCCAGACCCACTTCGTGATTGAGGATGCCCAGGGTGAAGGAGTAGGTGGCGAAGAGATGCGTCTCGTTCATCGGACCGCCACGGGTCAGCACGTAGACGATGTTGAAGTCGGCCAGCGTGAAGATGGTCGAGAACAGGATGATGATCGCCAGCACGGGCTTCAACAGCGGCAGGGTTATTTTCCAGAACTTCTGCCAGGTCGAGGCCCCGTCGATGTCCGCCGCCTCGTAGAGGTGGTCGGGAATGCTCATCAGGCCGGCCAGGATGGTGATGATGAAGAAGGGCAGGCCGCGCCAGATATTGACGAAGATCACCGAGCCGAGCGCCAGGGTCGGCTCGCCCAGGAACTGGTAGTCCCGGATCTCGAACAGGGTGAAGGGGAAGGTGTTCTGCAGGATCCAGTTGATGTGGCTGTAGGTCGGATCGAGGATCAGCCACCACCCCAGCGTCGTCAGCGCCGTCGGCGCCACGAAGGGCAGCAGCATGGCGCCCCGGAGGAATCGCTTCAAATGGGTGATCCGCTGCAGCAGCAGCGCGCAAAGCAATCCCAGCACCACCTTGCAGACCACGGATATCACCGCGAACAGGATGGTGTTGCGAATCACCAGGAGGAAGATGTCGTCCTCTTCGAAGATATAGACGAAATTCTCGAGGCCGATGAACTCCATCGGTTCGCCGATGAAGGCATCGCTCATCGAAAAATAGACGGCGAGGCCGAAGGGATAAACGATCAGGCAGAGCACCATGACGATCGACGGCAGGACGAAGAGATAGCCGTCCGTGTCGGGCCCGAGATTACGTCGCAAAAAGGAGCGGACTCCGGGGCTCGTGTTTCGAACCCCACCTTCAACTTCGCTTGCGGTCGCCATGTATTGCTTCAGCCCAGTTGTGGACCGGGGCGCGATGAAGCGCCCCGGCCCCGTTTACACTGTTGATGGGTACTACTTGTTGAAACGCTTGTAGATCCGCGTCATCTGTTTTTCCAGCTTCTTGATGGCTTCCTCGGGGGTCGCCTTGCCGGTGGCGGCAGCGGCGGCCGCGTCGGGCAACAGATACTGGTCCCAGATCGTCTGCGCGGCCGCGGTCGGCACGCCCGGCCACCCCAGCGCATGGGTGTACCAGCCGATGAACGGCGCGAAGTAGTACTTGGAGTTCGACGCATAGAGCGGATGCAAGGCGTTGCTCTTCAGCAGCGGCTGGTTGTAGCCGGCACTGGCCTGCAGATGCTTCTCCGCGTTCGCCGGGGCGAAGTGGTACTCCAGGAACTTCTTGGCGATGTCGACGTTCTTGGAGAATTTCCAGATGCCGACCGACTGATGCGCCGCGGCCATGTGACGGCCGGCCGGGCCCTTCGGCGGCATGATGTGGTTGATCACCTGATGCACCGGACGATCGGTGCCCTGGATCAACGCTTCGTCCCTGACCGCCGAGCGATAGGCGCTCACCGGGTTGAGGATCATCGAGCACTTGCCAGACGCCAGGCAGACGTTGTTGTTGCGGTCGTCCCAGGCGAGCACTTCCGGCTGCATCGCGTCCTTGTAGAGCGAGGCGACGAACTTCATGCAGTCGATTGCTTCCTTGGAGTTGATGGCGACGGTCTTGCTGTCCGCCTCAACCATCTTGCCGCCCCACGACCACAGCATGCCGCGCAGGATCCAGTTGCTGTCGGCGCCGTGGCTGAGCTGGATGCCGACCGGATGGCCCTTGGCCTTCAGCTTGGTGCCGATGCGCAGGACATCGTCCCAGGTGTCGGGCAGGTTCTCGCCGATTTCCGCCACGAGGTCGGTGCGGATCGCGATCGGGAACGAGATGAAGTACCAGGGAATGGTCTTCTGCGAACCGTCACGGCCCTTGCCAAACTCGTTGTTGGTCCAACCACCGCCGGCGGCGCCGATCTTCTCGTAGATGTCGTCGACGTTGACGAGATGCTTGGAATAGAGATGCGCGTTGCCGTCGCGGGTCGAGATGATGTCGTGACCCTTCTGGCCCTGCACTTCGCCGGCCAGAACGGCGGGAAGCTGCAGATGCGCGACCCGGTCAAAGCGGACCTTGACGCCCTCGGCCTTGCCGAATTCTTCGAGCTGGCGCTTCAACTCCGCATCGGCCGCCGGCACGAAGTGGGAGTTGACCAGCATCTTGAGCTCGCGCTCCTGGCCGACCGCGGGTGCGACACCCGTGGCGAGGATACCGGCGAGACCGCCGGTGACGGCCGCGGTCCCCTTCAGGAACCCGCGCCGGCTGCTATCCGATCCCAGCAGCTCGGTACCCGGTCCGTTCTTTGACTTGGTCATCTGGTGCCTCCCTTTTTGACCCAACATTGGTTCCGTTTCGACAATTCGTCCGTCAGCTGCCGTGATCCACGGCCAGCCAGTAATCCACGTTCAGGCGCCAGAGCAACGTGTCGTGCTCGCGCTCGAAACATTGCCGCAGGCGATCGAACTGCCCGAGGTCCGTGCGCACCTCGCAGACCGCCAGCAGGTCTTCCGCCGCCGCCTGCTCCGCGTCACTCAACCCGGCCTTGCGAACCCGGGCCCGCGCGTCATCGAGGAACTGGCGCCGCGATTCCACCGGCAGCTGGCGTTTCTCCGGCAAGCGGTTGCCCATCTTCTGCAACCAGCGCGCCGCGCCGAGATTAACCGGATCGCTTTCGACCACGCGGGTGCCGACGCGGCGCAGCACGCTCTGCACGACGGCGACCTCGCTCTCGGTGATCGGGTTGGGATCGTTCGCCTCGGCCTCCGGCAGCAGGGTCACGTCGCGCCCGACCTCGATCGTGATCGAGGCGAGGCCGAGTTCCGCCATGCGGCTGGCCGGCAGCGAGAGTTTGACGGCCAGCTGGCGCCGCGCGCTCTGGATCGCCAGTTCCTCACCCGCGTCCAGCTCGACCCGGCTGCCGTCGGGGCGGATCCCGACCAGGCGGACCTGATCGGTCGGCGCGAAGCCATAGGCATGTCCGGTGGCGGGCATCCCCCGCTCCTGCTGCAGGCAGAAGGCGGTGAGAGTGACGGCGCAGGCGCCGTCGTGGCATTGGAATTGCACTTCACCCGCGCTGTCGATCAACGCCAGCGCCTGCGGCGCGGCGGATGCGGCATGGTGTGACGCGGACGCAAACATGAACACAGCGGCGGCCGTCGCCAGCGTGATGGATTTCATGACCCTCAGCCCTCCCTGCCGTGGGTTGCCCCCGCGAAACCGGTCGCACCGCGGGGTACACCCCAGGTTTCATGTTTAATGGTGGCACGCGCGGCGGCAGGCGGTCAACGCCCGAACCGAATTTCCGTTAGAATTGACACCGACCCCGAGCCGAGGAGGAGTGCCCGTCATGAAGATCACCGCCGTCCGCGCCATCCCCATGTCCGATCCCATCCCCGAGGAAAAGCGCCACCGCACCGACCTCGGCATGAAGGTAAAGACCGACGCCATGCTGCTCGAGGTCGAGGCCGACAACGGCCTTGTCGGCATCGGCGCCGCGCTCGGCCAGCCCGCCGTCGTGCAGGCGATCGTCGATCACGACCTGGCACCCGAACTGCTGGGCGAGGATCCGATCTATACCGAGCGGCTGTGGGAGAAGATGTATTCCGGCTCGCGCGCCACGCCGGCCTTGGCGACCGGCGTCAGCCAGCCGGTCGACAGCCGCCGGCGCGGTGTCACCCTGGAGGCGATCAGCGGCCTCGACATCGCGCTCTGGGACCTGAAGGCGCGGGCCTGGGGGGTGCCGGTCTATCAGGCGCTCGGTGCCGCGCGCGATTCGATTCGCGCCTACGCCAGCGGCGGCTGGGCGCCCGGCGAGGAGGCGGAGGCGGAACTCGGCGGCTATGCGGCCAAGGGCTTCGGCGCGGTGAAGATGCGCGTCGTCGGCCGCGACGGCTTTTCGGTGGAGAACGCACGCCGGCGCATCGCCGCGGCCCGGCGCGGCATCGGGCCCGACGTCGAATTGATGATCGACGCGCACGGCTGCCTCTCCGTCGCGACGGCGATCCGCGTCGCCGCCGAAGTGGAAGGGCACGACATCGCCTGGTTCGAGGAGCCGGTATCGCCCGACGACCACGCCGGCCTCGCGCGGGTGCGCGACAACGTGAACATGCCGGTCGCTACCGGCGAGCGGGAATTCACCCGCTACGACTTCCAGAGCCTGCTTGACCACGAGGCCATGGACATCGCGCAACCCGACATCGCGCGGGCCGGCGGCTTCACCGAGATCCGCCGCATCGCCGCCATGGCCTCGGCCCGCGGCATCCGCGTCGCGCCGCACGCCTGGGGCAGCGCCGTGCTCTTCGCCGCCTCCATCCACCTCGCCATGGCGACCCCCAACTGCCATATCCTGGAGGTGAGCCAGGCCCACATGCCGATGCTGAACGAGCTGTTCCAGGAGGACTTCGACATCCGCGACGGCATCGTCCACGCCCCCGACCGCCCGGGGCTCGGCTATACCCTGCGCGAGGACACCTTCGAACGGTTCAAGTATCTCCCGGGGCCGGAATTCGAATGGTGAGTGGTGATGGCACCTAAGCCTTGCGACACCAGAACAGGTACATGCCCGCGAACGTACGGGGATGGGCCTGTTCGAAACCCCACCAATGCTCGAGCGTGCCGGGCAGCGCGTCCTCGGGAAAGGCCTCGCCATAGGCCCGCCGGCTGTCGTCGGACAGGCGGAAGCCGTGAAAGTCGAGGCCGTTGGCGGCCAGGAAAGCGTCGATTTCGGGAATCGTGCACACCTGTTCGCTGACGTGCAGGGCGAGGTCGCGAAAGCCGCTTTTGGTGAAAAAGTCCACGGATGTCGCAAGCGCGGCCGCGTCCCCGTCGGACTCGCGACGAGTCAAGACCCGGCGGTAGGCGCGCAACGCCGCGTCATCCGCATCCCCACCCGGCCACGCCGGATCGTCCGACAGCCGATGAATGGCGCCGCGCGCGAGCGCACTGTAAAGCCCGACCAGCATCAGCCCGCCGGGGCGGAGGCGGTCGAGCAGCGCGCGCCAGCCCGCGAACGGGTCCGCCATGTGATGCAGGACGCCGACGCATTCGATCACCTCGAAGGGACCGACGGAATCATCCAGGCCCAGGATATCGCCGACGGCGAAACGCAAGTTCTCAACACCCAGCGCCTCGGCCATGCGAGCGCCGTAGGCGAGGCTCGGCGCGCTGACGTCGATCGCCAGCACAGTGGCTTCAGCGCCATGGCCCAGCGCCGCCTGTATGGCCTGGCGACCGGTTCCGGCGCCCGCGACCAGAACGTCGTATGGCGCTTCCAGAAGCTTCAGGTCATCGGTGGAGAAATGATCCGCCAGTCCGTCCCTGGCGCTTCCGCTGTGCGGGGCTTGCAAGCTCAGCCAGCGGGGGTAGGGATCGTTTTCATATTGATCGGCGACGCGGCGGGACGTGTCGTCGGTGACCGGCGTCAATTCGGGCAGGCGGTCGCGCCATGCGGCCTCCGCACGGCGGGCCGCCAGCTCGTCACGCAGCACCGCGCGCAGGGCCCGCGGCGATACCCGGTCGGTGGCCCGCGCCTCGTCGCGCAACGTTTCATGAACCGGGCGGTAGAGGGATCGCAGCAGCAACGCGCCGCCCGCCGCCGCATCCCCCGCGATCAACGCGTCGATATCCACGTCCAGGTGGATCAGGCGCTCCGTTTCGTCGGGCTGGACGAAGAAGACGTGCTCGTTGTTCAGGCACTGGCGAAGCAGCACGCAGGCGAATTCATAGACCGGCCGCGCCAGCGGCGCCGACGACAGCAACAACTGCCGGCGGAACGCCGTCAGCAGCTCTTCGATTTCGATATCGGTGACGACGCCATGGACCAGCGCGGCCGCGAAAAGCCTCTCGCGCAGCAGCCGTGCGCCCTTGCGCAGCAACGATGCCGCCGCCGCGTCCCAGCCCTCGCCCCGACCCCGCGCGATCACGTCGGCGAGGGGTGGGCGCGATTTCAGATAGGCGATCGTCCCCTCGCTCAAGGCCTGCCGGTCGACGGTGGCAAAACCGAAGGCGGCTTCCAAACCACGCGGCGACAGCTCGGTTTCGGCATTGAATTCGTAGCGCTGCATCAAGGCGGCGAGCAGACGCGCCGCCTCCGGATAGTCGGGCCGGGATGCCAAGGCCTGCGATACCCGCCGGGCGGCATCCGCCGCCTCGCTCCCTGTCAATGACGTAGTCGCTTCCATGACGCCCCGTCTCCCCGCGCCTCACGCGCTCGGGAGAAACCGCTCGGCATGGATCCGAGCTTCCGGCACGCCACGGGCGACGAGGTCGGCCCGGGCGGCGTCGATCATCGCGGGCGGACCGCAGAGATAGGCCTCGACCTCGCCCGACGGCGAAAGCGCGTCGGCGATCAGGTCGGTAACCCGCCCGGTGTGACCCCTCCAGCCGGGCGGTGGATCCTCGAGCGCCAGGCGAACCTCGGCGCCGGTCCGCGCGAGGATGTCTTCGCCAAAGAGGTCGTCCCGTCGTCGGGCCCCGACCAGAACCGTCGCCGGTCCCACTCGTCCGTCGAGCATCGCCAGCAGCGGCGCCAGGCCCGTACCGCCGGCGACCATCAACACGGGACGCGGGCCGGCGCGAAGGTGGAACTGGCCAAGCGGTGCTGTGAGACGAAGCCGGTCGCCCGCCCGGGCCGGACCCGCCAGCCACTCGCTCATCAGCCCGCCCTCCAGGTGGCGAACATAGAATTCGAGATCGCCGCCCGGCGGGCTGGCGAAGGAGTAGGCGCGCGCGCCGCCGTCCGCAAGCTCGATCCGGGCGTATTGCCCGGCGAGGTAGTCGATCGGCGCCTCGGGCCGCAGCACCAGGCGATGCAGGCTGGCCGCCACCCTGTCGACCGCGACCACCTCGGCCGCGACGGGCGCCGCCGGCGGCAAGTCCAGCGCCTCCAGCCCATAGGGCAGCTCGACCACACCGTCGCTCAACATCACCGTCTGGCAGAGCAGGACGCCGCCCGCCGCCGCCTCGTCATCCGGCAAGGCCTCGTCGCTATAGTCGCCCGGGAGATAGTCGCCGGTGCTGCACCGCGCCTTGCAGGTGGCACAGGCCCCCTCGCGGCAATCGGTCAGGATATCGATGCCCTGGCGCTGGGCGGCCTGATGGACGGTCTCGAAGGGCTCCGCCTCGATCCGGCGCACCGCATCGTCGGCGAAAATGAGGGTCAGGGTCGCCATGGTCGGGTGGCGCGGTCGACGCCCCGTATGGCCAATCCCGACACGGGGTCAGGCAGGCGTCTCGGTCTCTTCTTCGGAAGCGGCCTCGCCCACCGATTCTTCGCCCGCGGCCTCTTCCCCATGGGCCTCTTCAGAGGCTTCCGCCTCGTCGTCCGCAGGCTCGAACAGGGCCTCGGCCTCACTCTCCAGCTCGTCGAGCTCGTCCTGGTCGGGATCGTCGAAGAAGATGCCGGCTTCCTGCCGCTCCGCCTCTTCGACGGTGCGGGCAACGTTGGCCTCGACGGTGATCGTCACTTCCGGGTGCAACATGACGCGAACCGGGTGCAGGCCCAACGTCTTGATCGGCCGGTCCAGCACGACCTGGCGCCGTTCGACGTTGTAGCCGCCCTCGATCAGCCCCTCGGCGATGTCGCGGGCACTGACCGAGCCGTAGAGTTGGCCCATGTCGCTCGCCTGGCGGACCAGCACGACCTTGGCGCCGTCCATCCGCATGCCGACGCTTTCCGCCTCGCCGCGCCGTTCCAGGTTGCTCGCCTCGAGATCGACTCGTTCGGTCTCGAAGCGTTCCAGGTTCGCCTTGGTGGCGCGAAGCGCGCGGCCCGTCGGCAGCAGGAAGTTGCGCGCGAAGCCGGTCTTCACCGAGACGACGTCGCCCATCTGACCGAGCTTTTCGATCCGCTCCAGCAGGATGACATCCATTGTCTTCGTCCTCCTAAGGCCCGCGCCAGCCCATCCGGGCGCGCAGGCCGAAAAACTGTTCCGCCAATCCGACCGCGACGAGACCGAGCACCGCCGGAAAGACGATCATCACCATGACGGCCAACATCACGTAGAAGCCGACGAGCCCGAAGGGCGCGGCCGGTCGCGCGGCGTAAAACACGTGCACGACCGCGAGGCCGAGGAGGAAATACGCGAGCCCGCAGATGAAAGCAAGCGTCAGGGCTGGAATTCTGATCGACTCGACGAAGCCCGCCGCCAGGATCGTCGCGACGAAGACGAAGGCGAGCCATTGCGGCAGCACGATCGCATCGAAGCGCGGCGAGGGACGCAGCGCCCGACCGGTCCGGTTGAGGATCCGCTGCGAGAGGCCGGCGTTCAGAACGACCTGCAGCATGATCGCAATGCAGGCCAGGCCCGGAACGAAGACCATGCGCGCGGCCAACATCTCCTCCAGCTCCGGCGGCAGCGGCTCTTCGGCCCCCTCCAGCAACTGCCGAAGGCCGTCTTGCAGGATCTGGCCCAAGCCATCGCCGGTCACGGCGAGAAAGACCCAGAGAGCGAGGAAGGCGAGCGCGATGTATCCCGTCAGCCAGAGCAGCAGGCCGCCCGGCGGATACCACTCGATGGCACCACTCGCGTCGCTGCGCGAGAGCATGGCCTGGCGGGTCAGGATCAGGGTCGGCAGCATGAGCTGCACGAGGAAGGCGATCCCGACCTCGGGTCCGCCGAAGAAGCCGCTGGCGAGCGTGCCGACGAGACCGGCGACGAAGGCCGGCGTCAGCCCCAGGCCGAAGCCGACGAGGAACAACGGCATCGAGGCGAACGGCGAGACGGCGAGCGCCAGCGTCACCGAAATGTCGAGGCTCAAGATGAGGACGGCGCTCAGCAGACCTGCGGCGACCGATAAGGGGAGCCATGCGGTCATGGGCCGCGCCTCCGCGTGGGCCGCGTCTCGGGGACGACGGCCCCGGCGGCTATTGTCCGACGAAGGGCAGCAGGGCCAGCTGGCGGGCCCGCTTGATCGCCCGGGCCAGTTCCCGCTGGCGCTTGGCCGAGACGGCGGTAATGCGGCTGGGGACGATCTTGCCGCGCTCCGAGACGAAGCGCTGCATGGTCTTCACGTCCTTGTAGTCGATCACCTGGGCGTTCGGCCCGCTGAAGGGACAGGTCTTGCGCCGGCGATGGAACGGCCGGCGAAGCGGCATCTGGCTGATTTTGATGTCTTGCGCCATGGATTTTCTCCCCCGTCCCTACTCGCTCTTCGGAGCGTCGCCGTCGCGACTCTCCGGCCGGTCGCCGCGGTCGCGGTCACCCCGGTCCCGATCGCCGCGATCGCGATCACCCCGGTCCCGGTCGCCCCGGTCCCGGTCACCGCGGCCCCGGTCGCGGCGCTGGCCGTCGCGGGCCGCGCGGGTCTGCATCATGATCGAGGGCTGGTCGTCCGACTGGTCGATGCGGATCGTCATATAGCGGATCACGTCCTCGTTGATCCGCAAATTGCGCTCCATCTCCGCGATCGCCGCCGAGGGTGCATCGAGATGCATCAGCACGTAGTGCCCCTTGCGGTTCTTCTTGATCCGATAGGCAAGGTTGCGCAGGCCCCAATATTCGTGCTTGGCGACGGTCCCGCCATTCTCGGTGATGATGGTCTGCAGGGACTCCGAAAGTCCCTCCACCTGCTGGGCGGAAATGTCCTGACGCGCGATCAACACGCTTTCGTAACTCGGCATGCGCTCTCGTTCTCCCGGTGCCGCATGAGCCTGGATTCGGCTGATAAATCGGCTGATTTCTCGCGTCGCGCAAGGGCCCGCGGTCGCGTTGCCGCCGGCCGGACGCCTCAGGGCGCGCACTTATACATAATCGACCGGGCGGTGCAAGCGGTTATCGGCGGGGGAGCGCGGGCTCTCGATTGTCGTGCGCGCTGCGCGCTCCCGTGGACGATCCGTATCGCCCTTCCGATACCCCGGGTCGCGTGCCATCGGGCACCCTCGCTCGCCGTCCGCGACATCCCGCTCGTTCCCGTCGTCGGATACCGGTCTGCCGGCCAGCCAACGACGAAGGCCGAAGCGATCCTCCGCGACTGCGAGCGTCGCCTGGAACCCCGCCGACACCGAAGTCTATCGGCTACTCCGGAAAGACGCTGTCTTCCGGTGCCTGGGCACGGTCCGTCAACCCGTAGTCGCGGATTACTTCGGCGACGCGCAGACGATAGTCGTCGAAGATTTCCGTTCGGCTCCTGGCCTGGACGGCTCTATGGCTCGGCACATTGCGAAACGCATCGGCACTCGCCTGGTCCCGCCAGAACGACAGGGCGAGGAACTTCCCGGGTTCGGTGAGACTCTCGAACCGTTCGATGGAGACGAAACCGTCTTGCTGTTCGAGCACCCTGGAGAGTTTCCCGGCGAGCTCCAGGTAGGTTTCACCCTTTTCGGCCTTCGGCCATGATTCGAAGATGACGACGATCATCGCTGGCTCCCATTCTCAATTCTGACGTAAGGCGACACCAGCCGCCCGAGTTTCAGATTATGCGTGGGGGCGTAGCCGGATGATTGTAGAAATGCGTCACCAGACCGCCGGCCTCGCGAAAGCGCCGGGGCGAGCCGCAACCGGCCTGGCGAAAGGCATTTATGAAATGGGCCTGATCGTAGTAACCGTGCTCGAGTGCCGCGTCCAGAACGCTCAAATCCGGATTCAACGCGAGATCCCGTACGGTCTTTTGCAGCCGGCTGAAGTTTCGAATTTCGCCTGGCGACTGCCCGGTCCAGGCCTTGATGCGTCGCTCGAGTTGGCGCCGGCTCAAGCCATACCCGGCCGCAATGCCATCGATGCTGCCGGACCGGTAATCCCGATAGAGGCGACGTGCGGCGGCGGCGGCGAGTTCATCTTCGGGCAGGTCGTCCCACAAGCTCAGAAGGAACCGCTCGATCAGCCCGACACGGAGAAACAAGGATTCCGCCTCTCCGAACTGCGCTTCGAGCTGGGGACCGGCGCCGGGCCACAGCTCGCCCGCCGACAGTGTTGAATCGAGCAATTCAGCAGCCGGGGCCGCAATGAAGCGATGTACGCCGCCGACGCGAAAACGAACCGCGACAAAACCCACGCTGGAAGCCGTAGCCAAGTGAACGGGCGTTCTTCGAACACATACCAGGTGAGAGGCCGGCAACCGGATTGCTTCGCCGCCGATCGTCGCGCTGAAGGGTGTTCGGTAATGAAAGAACAGGTCCGCTCCCGTGCCCGATAGCAATGTCGGCAAGGCGATCTGTTCGGCCCCTTCGCTCTCCCAGCCCCAAAACCGATCGATATAGCGCCGTAGCCGTACATCGGGACGTCGTGTGAAAGACTTCATGACAACCCCGCCGAGAGATCACGACAAGCCCGAGGTGCGCGGCGGCGCCCCCGCGCCACCGAGCAGCACGAGATTGAGCGGGTGAAGGATGTCGTAGGATCTCTCGAACAACGTCTCGACCGCTCGCTCCGAGAGACGGGCGTTGGCGGCGCGCAGCGCCTCGAAAATCTCGCCGGTCGATCGCGCGCCATCCATCAATCGCAAAACGCGCTCGGCACCGGCCGGCAAGTCGAAACGACCCTCGATGCCATCGAGATCGACCTTGAGTCGCGACGACTTCGCCAGGCCACGCGCCAATTGCTGAAGGTCCGTATCGCGGCCCACAGGCGTCAGGGTGCGATCCGCGGGATCCGCGCGGCCTCCCTTCGTGTTACTCCTCTTCACGACATAGAAAACATGCGTCTTGAGGTTACCCGCCAATTCCTCCCCCAAGGCAGCGCGTTCGAGCTCGTCGAGCGCCGCGGCGCGGGCCCGCAGATCGTCGTCACGCAGGTAAACCAGCGGGTCGTAGCCGGCGGCGGGCACGAAACCGGTGATCCTGAGGTCCGCGCGGGCCACCAGCTGGGCGATCTCGCTCACCGTATAGGCCCGGTCCCGGGCATGCAGCAGCAGATCCGCCAGGCCCGCCTCGCCACCTTCGAGGTGGTCGGTCAGTCCGGGGTTGCGGGCGAACCAGTTGGTCGGCGGCAGCTCGTCCAGCAGGGCTCGCGCCACGTCCAGGCCGGAATCGAGGCCCGCCAGTCGGCCAATGGCCCGCTGCATCGGATAGACCCCGGTACGGCCAGCGCGCCATAGAGCATCAGGCCCATGCCGCCATCCTCGGCCAGCGCCGCACTCAGTGCCAGCAGGCCCTCCGCCGGATCGGCCAGGTGATGCAGCACGCCACAACAGTCGATGTAGTCGAAGCGGCCGAGATCCAGCATGTCGATCGCGAGCAGGGAGCCGAGATGGAAGGTGATGTTGGCGAGACCCCGCGCCTCGGCCCGGGCCTTCGCGACCTCCAGGCTGGGGCCGGAGATGTCGAGGTAGACGACCTCGCCCGCGCCGCGATCCGCCAGGTGCTGGGCCAGCATGATGGCGCCGTCGCCGGTGCCGCCGCCGGCCACCAGTGCGCGGATCGGCCCCGCCCGCCTGCCGGCGAAGACGAAATGCTCGATTTCCAGCAGATGGCTCGGCGAACCGGTGACGAGACGCCGGGCCTCGTCCGCCGGGTCGCGGGCCGGATAGGGCAGCTCCTCGTACTGGCGGCGGACCCGCGCCGACGTCGCGCCCTTGTCGGGTCCCTCAGTCAACGATCTTCAGCACGGCCTTGCCGATCACCTTGCGCTCCAGCAGCGCATAGAGCGCGTCGGAGGCCTGGGCGAGCGGAAAGGTATGGGAGATATGGGGCTTCAGCTTGCCCTCGCGCCACCATTGGAAGACGCGCTCGAAGTTGGCCGCGTTCTCTTCGGGTTCGCGTGTGATGTAGCTGCCCCAGAAGACGCCGACGATCGAACAGCCCTTCAGCAAGGCCAGGTTCGCCGGGGCGGAGGGGATACGGCCCGAGGCGAAGCCGACGACCAGCAGCCGGCCGTTCCAGTTGATGCAGCGCAGTGACTGGTCGAACACGTCGCCGCCGACCGGATCGTAGATCACGTCGGCGCCCTTGCCGCCGGTCATCTCCTTCACCGCCTCGCGGAATTCGCCCTCGGTGTAATTGATGGTCTCGTCCGCCCCATGCGCCCGCGCGACCGCGAGCTTCTCGTCCGTGCCGGCGGTGGCGATGACGCGGGCGCCCATCGCCTTGCCGATCTCCACCGCGGTCAGGCCGACGCCGCCGGCGGCACCGTGCACCAGCAGCGTCTCGCCCGGCTGCAGGTCGGCCCGCTGGATGAGCGCATGCGCCGTCGTGCCGTAGGTCAACGACATCGAGGAGGCGGTGGCGAAATCCAGGTCGTCCGGGATCTTCATCACGCGGTCCGCTTCGGCGACCATCTCCTCGGCAAAGGCGCCGTAGGTCGAGCCTGCGATGACCCGGTCCCCGACCGCGAAGCCGGTGACGCCGGGGCCGACCTCGAGCACCTCGCCCGCCACCTCGCCGCCGGGCGAGAACGGAAAATCCGGCTTGTATTGATACTTGCCCTCGATGATGAGGGTATCGGGGAAGTTGACGCCCGCCGCATGGGCCTTGACGCGGACCTCGCCGGGGCCGGGGACCAGGGAGGGCACCTCCTCCAGCACCAGGCTCTCGGGCGGTCCGAATTGCTTGCAGAGTACGGCCTTCATGCCCCTCACCCTCTCTCACGGCTTCGACTGGACGCGGTTTCTACACCCTATCCCGCACGCTGTCGCCCCTGCCTGGATCGCCGCCGCCGGTCTGCTACGATCACCGAAGAGACGGCGGGAACGGGGGATGGGGACGTGGTGGGCGTGAGGCTCGGTGTCGACATCGGCGGCACCTTCACCGACATCGTGCTGAGCGAACCGGAGGGCGCGACACGGCGCCTCAAGGTCCTCTCCACGCCCGACGACTACAGTCGCGGCATCCTCGACGGCATCTCCCGCGCGCTGACCCAGGCCGGCGCCGATCCCGCGGCGGTGGCCGACCTGGTGCACGCGACCACCGTCGCGACCAACACGATCCTGGAACAGAAGGGCGCGCGGACGGCGCTGGTGACGACGCGGGGCTTTCGCGACGTGCTGGAGATGCGGCGCCTGCGCATCCCGGTGCTCTACGACCTGCAATACCGCAAGCCGCCGCCGCTCGTGCCGCGGCGCCTGCGCTTCGAGGTCACCGGCCGCCTCGGGCCGAGCGGGGCGGAGTGGGAACCGCTCGATACGGCGGATCTCGCCCGCGTCGTCGCACAGGTCGCCGAGGCCGGGGTCGAGAGCGTGGCGGTCTCCTTGCTGCACAGCTACGCCGATCCCGCGCACGAGGCCCGCGTCGTCGCGGCGCTGCGCGAGGCCCTGCCGGCGGAGATCTTCGTCTGCCCATCGTCGGAAATCCTGCCGGAGATCCGGGAATACGAACGGACCAGCACCGCCGTCGTCAACGCCTATGTCGGCCCGGTGGTCGCGCGCTACATGGCCGCGCTGGAGGCCGGCCTCACCGCGCGCGGGATCGCCGGCGAGGTGCACATCATGCTCTCCAACGGGGGCGTCATGGGGGTCGGGGCGGCCCGGCGCAAGCCCGCCTACCTGGTGGAATCCGGTCCAGCTGCCGGCGTCATCGCCAGCGCGCGAGCCGCCCGGGCCGCCGGCCACGACAACGTCATCTCCTTCGACATGGGCGGCACCACGGCCAAGGCGGCGATGATCGAGGGCGGGCGGGTCGCCAAGACCACGGAATACGAGGTCGGCGCCGGCATCAACCTTTCGGCCAAGCTGGTCAAGGGCGGCGGCTATCCGGTGAAGCTGCCCTTCGTCGACGTCTCGGAGATCGGCGCGGGCGGGGGCAGCCTGGTCCGCGTCGACGACGGCGGGCGCATCACCGTCGGCCCGGAAAGCGCCGGCGCCGATCCGGGCCCGGTCTGCTACGGCCGGGGCGGCACCGCCGCCACCCTGACGGACGCCCTGGTCACGCTCGGCTACATCAACCCGGTAGCGATCGCCGACGGCGCCATCCGCCTCGACGCCGCCGCCGCGCGGGCGGCCATCGAACGCCAGGTCGCCCGGCCGCTCGCCATGCCGGCACAGGCCGCGGCGCACGGCGTCCTCGCGCTCGCCTGCGCCACCATGACCCGCGCGGTGAAGGCGGTCTCGACTTACAGAGGACGCGATCCGCGCGACTTCACGCTGATGGCCTTCGGCGGCAACGGGCCGGTCGTCGCCGTCGAGGTGGCGCGCGCGCTCGCCATGCGCCGCGTGCTGGTACCGCCGGCACCGGGCGTGTTCAGCGCCGTCGGCCTGCTGTACTCCGATCTCGAGCATGAATTGACGCGGACCGTGCTCGGCCGCTGGGCGGCACCGACGCCGGGCGAACTCGACGCGGTCTATGGGGCGATGGCGGACGAGGCCCGGGCCATCGTCGGCGGCGCGGGCACGGTTTTCGAGCGGGCGGCGGAACTGCGCTACCGCGGCCAGGCCTACGAGCTGCCGGTATCGCTCGCCCCGGGCCCGCCCGACCTCGCCGCCCTGCAGCGCGCCTTCGCCGACGAGCACGAGCGGACCTACGGCTACCGCAGCGACGACGAGCCGATCGAGCTGGTCAACCTGAAGCTGGTCGCGCGCCGGCCGGTCGGCGGCGCCCCGACCCGGCCGGCGATCAGCGGCGGCGGCGAGGGCGAGGGCAAGGGCGAGGGCGCCAGCCGGGAGGTCTATTTCGGCCCCGATGGGGGCGTCCACCGGACGCCGCTCGGCGGGCGGGGACTGCTGGCGGCCGGGCCGCGCGAGGGACCGCTCGTCATCGAGGAACCGGACGCCACCTGTGTCGTCCCCCCCGGCAGCCGCGCCCGGCTGGACGACGCCGGCAACATCGACATCGAGATCGACATGACGGAGCATGCCTGATGGCGGAGACCGACCCGATCACCTTCGAGGTCGTGCGCAACGCGCTCGCCTCGATCGCCGACGAGATGGCCCTGATCGTCATGCGCAGCGCCGTCTCGCCGGTGGTGCGCGATACCATGGACTACTCCACCGCGCTCTGCGACGGCGACGGACGCATCATCGCCCAGGGCCTGACCCTGGCCGTGCAGCTCGGCGCCTTCCCCTACATCATGGACGTGATCCGCGAGAAGCACGCCGACGACGCCCAGCCCGGCGACGTCTTCATCGCCAACGACCCCTACGGGTCCGGCGGCCAGCACCTGCCCGACATCTACATCATCAAGCCGATCTTCGCGGACGGCGTGCGCTGCGGCTATGCGGCGACCATGGCGCACCATTGCGATGTCGGCGGCATCGCGCCCGGCTCCGTCGCCCTGCACGCGACGGACATCCACCAGGAAGGCCTGCGCTTACCGCTGCTGAAGCTCTACGAGGCGGGCCGGGCGAACGACACGCTCTTCCAGGTGATCGAGCGCAACACCCGGTTGCCCGGCCAGGTGCTGGGCGATATCCAGGCCCAGCTCGCCGCCTGCCGTGCCGCCGAGCGCGGCCTGCTGGAGCTGCACCGCCGCCATGGCGCGGCGCGGCTGGAACTCTATCTGACCGCGCTGCAGGACGAGGCGGAGCGACGCATGCGGGCGGCCATCCGCTCCATCCCCGACGGCGCCTATCGCTTTACCGACTGGATCGACGGCGTCGGCGAGCCGCCGCAACCGCTGGCCATCGCCGTCACCGTCACGGTCGCCGACGACGAGGTCACCGTCGACTTCGCCGGCACGTCGGCGCAGATCGACGCCGCCATCAACTGCCCGATCGCCATGTCGCGCTCCGCGACCTTCTGCGCCATCCGCTGCCTCGGCGCGGAGGATATTCCCAACGCCGAGGGCTACATGCGCCCGGTCACCGTGAAGGCGCCCGCGGGCACCATCCTCAACCCGCTGCCGCCGGCCGCCTGCGGCGCGCGCGGCGTCATCGGCTACCGGGTGTTCGACGCGATCATGGGCGCGCTCGCCGAGGTGGTGCCGGAACGGGTGATCGCCGGCGGCGAGGGCGGACCCACCTTGTTCTCCGTCGGCGGTACGCACGAGGGCCGGCAATACGTCCTGACCGAGGTGCTGGTCAGCACCTGGGGCGCGCGGGCCGGGCTCGACGGGCTCGACGGCGTCTCCAACCCGGCCGCCAACCTCTCCAACTATCCCGTCGAGCTGGTCGAGGCCGAGATGCCGCTGAAGGTCACCCGCTACGGCCTGGTGCCCGACAGCGGCGGTGCGGGCCGGCGCCGGGGCGGCCTCGCCGCCGAGCGGGCCTTCGAGTTCCTGGGCGACAAGTCCGAGTTCACCCTGCGCACCGACCGGCGCGACCATCCGCCCTACGGCATCGCCGGCGGCGCGCCCGGCGGGGCGTCAGCCAACAGCTTCACCCCGGCGGCGGGCGTGGAACGCGGGCTGCCCACCATGCCGATGCAGAGCTTCATCGCGCGCCGCGGCGATTGCGTCAGCCTGGTGTCGGCCGGCGGCGGCGGCTACGGCGAGCCTTACGAGCGCGAGCCGGAACGGGTCCTCGACGACGTCCTCGAAGGCCGGGTTTCGCCCGGCGCCGCGGCCGAGCACTATGGGGTCGTGCTGGACGCGGCCGGCACTGCCGTAAATGCCGCCGCGACCCGGCACCGACGCGCACGGCGGGCCGCGGAATGAGCGCCCTGACCGTCATCGCCGGCGGCACCGTCATCGACGGCACAGGCGCGCCGGCGCGTTCCGCCAACGTCGTCGTTCACGACGGCCGGATCGCGGACATCGGCCCCGACCGGCCCGAGGACGCGGCGCTGATCGACGCCACCGGCCTGACGGTGACGCCGGGCTTCATCGATATCCACAGCCATTCCGACTACACCCTGCTGGTCGATCCCCGCGCCTCCAGCGCGATCCACCAGGGCGTGACGACGGAGGTTGTCGGCAACTGCGGCTTCGGCTGTTTCCCGCTGCGCGATGCGGCGCTGGCGCGCAACGCGATCTACGGTGTTTCCGACGCGGTGCCGCTCGACTGGTCCGGGCCCGGCGAATATCTCGACCGACTGGAAGCGGCACGGCCGGCGGTCAACGTCTTGAGCCTGGTGCCGAACGGCCAGCTGCGCCTGCACGCCATCGGCCTCGCCGACCGGCCGGCCGACCGGGACGAGTTGGCAACGATGGCGCGCCTGTTGGAAGAAGGCCTGGAGGCCGGCGCCTGGGGCTATTCCACCGGCCTCGAATACGGCGCCGAGATCGGCGCGCCGGAAGCCGAGATCACCGCACTCGCCCGTATCGCCGCCCGCTCGGGCGCGCTCTACGCCACCCATACCCGGCGGCGCGACGAGGGCGCGGCCGAGGCGGTGGCCGAGGCGCTGCGTACCGCGCGGGCCGCCGACGTCCGCCTGCAGATCTCCCAGCTGCTGCCGCGCAGCGGCCGGGCCGAGGGCGAACGCTGCCTGGACCTCGTGGACGAGGCCCGCGCGGCCGGCCAGGACGTCGCCTTCGACATGCACACCCGGCGTTTCGGCCTGACCTACCTCTACACCATGATCCCCCCCGACGTGCTCGCGCGCGGGCCGGACGGCATCGCCCGCGCGCTCGCCGATGGGGATGAACGCCGGCGCATGAAGGCCCATCGCTCGATCTTCTCGGCCGGCGGCGACTGGACGCGCGTCGTCCTGCTCGACAATCCCGTCCGCCCGGACTTGGCCCGGCGCACCCTGGCGGAGATCGCCGCCGAGGACGGCCGCGATCCCTTCGAGGTCGCCTTCGACATCCTGGCCGACACCTTGGACGACCTGCCCCGCGTCATGGCGATCATCAACTGCTACGAGGAGGCCGAACAGGAACGCGTCTTCGCCCACCCGCTCTCCATGCCGGGCTCGGACGCGACCGCGCTCGGCCCTGACGGGCCGCTCGCCGAGGCGACCTTCCACGGCGCCTATACCTGGGCGGCCTGGTTCTATCGCTTCATGGTGCGCGAGCGGCGCGCGCTGACCCCGGAAGCGGCGATCCGGCGCCTGAGCGGCCTGCCCGCGTCCCGACTCGGCTTGGACGACCGCGGCACCCTCGCCCCCGGCATGCGCGCCGACATCGCCGTCTTCGATGCCGAGCGCTTCACCGAGACCGCGACCACCTTCGCCCCCAACCAGCTCGCCACCGGCATGGTCCACGTCCTGGTCGACGGCACACCCACCCTGCGCGACGGCCAACCGACCAGCGCCGGCACCGTGCTCCGCCGCCACCGCACCGCCGCCCCCTTCTAACCCTCTCGCCCCCGCTTCCCCGCCGCAAAGCACTCCCTCGGCCCCAAAAGGGGTCAGGACTTGAATGTTGAATTCCGATTGGGGTCAGGTCTTGCTTTTTGCCTTCATTAGTAATCACAGGGTAATTCAACATTCAAGTCCTGACCACTATTGAGCAGCCATCGGAGGATCGGCGCGCGCGGTGGATGGGGGGAGGGGTCGGGGTGTTTTGGCTTAGAAGGCGGCGCGGAGTTCGCCGACGGGGTGGCCGAGGACGTTGCGCACCGCGGGCGCGAGGTGGGGGGCGAGGGCCCTCGCGTCGGCCTCGGAGATCGCGTCGAAGCGATGCAGTAGGGTGAGGACGGTGAGCTCCGCCGCCCGGCTGGCGCCGTCGCGGGCCTTTACGGCGATGGCGAGGCCCTGGCCAGCGATGCCGGCGAGATAGACGCCCTCCGCCCCGGTCTTGGCGACGACGCGACCCGAGAGAACCTCGAGCATCGCCGTGTTGGCGGCGCCGGCACCCCGCACCATTTCGGGTGCCGCCCACATGGCGGCCGTGATGCGCCGGCAAGCTGTCGCCCGGTCCGGGGGAAGCGCGTCGGGGCTGGCCAGGCGGGCGAAGGCGCCGGCCATGGCGGCGAGCGGCAGCGCCGGGTTCGGCGCCGAACAGCCGTCGATGCCGAGCGTCGGGCGCGCGTCCGGCAGGCCCGCCATCTCCAGCACCGCGGCCAGGATGCGACGCTGCGCGGGATGGTCGGGGTCCAGGTAGCCGGCGCTCGGCTCGCCCGCGTGCACGGCATGGCTCAACATGCCGGAATGCTTGCCGGAGCAATTGTTGTGCGCCGGCCCCGGAAGCCTGCCCGCCAGCGCCGCCAGCACATGGTCGTCGCGCGGCCAGTGAGCGCCGCAGGCCAGGTCCGCCTCCGAGAGGCCGAGGCGGTCGAGCCAGGTCCGCACCCGCTCGACATGCACCGCTTCGCCCAGGTGACTGGCGCAGGCGAGCGCGATCTCCGCGTCGCCGAGCGCGAAAGCCGCCGCCGCGCCCGTCTCGATCAGCGGCAGGGCCTGCAACGGCTTGATGGCGGAGCGGGGATAGACCGCCGCCCCCGGCGTGCCGAAACGGGCGACCTCGCCACCATCGGTATCGACCACGACGGCGTCGACCAGGTGCCGGCTTTCGACCAGATCGCCGCGTGTCACCTCGATCAGGATCGGCTCGTTCGTCGTCGGGTTAACCATGGGCGGGTCCTCGGGTAGTCTCGGCCCCGGCGCGAAGCGGACGGGAGGCACACGGGGTGAGCGGTCAACGGGGTTATTTCGCCGTCGGCGTCGAGCGGCTGAGCAAGCCGATGAACGCCGGCAATCTGTTTCGCACGGCGCACGCCTTCGGCGCCAGTTTCCTCTTTACCATCGCCGCGGAGTATCCCCGCCGCCAGGCCCGCTCGGATACCTCGCGCGCGCCGCTGCACCTGCCGCTCTATGAATTTCCCACGGTCGAGGAAATGCGCCTGCCGGAGGATTGCCGCCTGGTCGGCGTCGAATTGCTGGACGAGGCGGTGGAATTGCCGAGTTTCCACCATCCCCCGCGCGCCGCCTATGTGCTGGGACCGGAGAAGGGCTCGCTCTCGCCGGAGCTGGTGGCGCGCTGCCAGGACGTGATCAAGATCCCGAGCGCCTTCTGCATCAACGTCGCCACCGCCGGTGCCATCGTCATGTACGACCGGGTCCTCAGCCTCGGCCGATTCGCCCGCCGCCCGGTCTCGACCCTGGCCGAAGCGGTCCCGCCGGCGCCCCATATCCAGGGCGCGCAGAAGTTCCGCACGCCGCGCTGAACGGCGCCGCGGGCGGTGGGGTGAAAAAATGCAGTCCCAGGCGCCTTCAAATCGCCGGATTCGCCGACTATGTTAGCCCACATGATTCGTGGTCTCTGCATAACGGCGCTCACCGCGCTGCTCCTGCCGACTCTCGCGCTCGCGCAAACGCCGAGCGAGGTCGGTTCGTACAAGAAATGGTCCGCCTACAAACTCAAGCAGGACAAGGGCCGTTCCTGCTATATGGCGAGCCAGCCGACCAAGAGCCTGCCCAAGGGCGCCAATCGCGATCCCATATGGCTGTTCGTCACCCATCGCACGTCCGACAAGACGCGCGACGAGGTCAGCTTCCACATGGGCTACCCGCTGAAGGAAGGCGCCTCGGTCACGGTGACCATCGATGGCAAGAAGAGCTACACCCTCTTCGCCCACGGTGCGACCGCCTGGGCGGAGACGCGGGAGATCGACCGGGAACTGGTGACGGCGATGCGCAAGGGCTCGCGGCTGCGGATCAAGGGCACGTCGAAGCGGGGCACCAACACCACCGACGACTATTCGCTCTCCGGCTTCACGGCGGCGCACCGGGCCATCGGCAAGGCCTGCCCCGGCTAATAGGATCCCCCATGACAATGCCCGCGCCCGAGACGACGGCCGCCGCCCCGGCGGACGCGCGGCTCGATCTGGTCGGCCTCGACCGCGATGAACTCGCCGCCGCGCTCGCCCCCCTCGGCGTGCCCGAGCGGCAGCGGCGCATGCGCGCGGGCCAGCTTTGGCATTGGCTCTACTATCGCGGTGCCCGCGACTTCGACGAGATGACGACGATCTCGAAGGACATGCGCGCGCGCCTGGCGGAGGCCTTTCGCATTTCCCGCCCCGGCGTGACGCGCGACCAGAAGTCCGAGGACGGCACGCGCAAATGGCTGCTCGGCTTCGCCGACCGCAACGAGGCCGAATGCGTCTACATCCCGGAGGACGATCGCGGCTCGCTCTGCATTTCCAGCCAGGTCGGCTGCACGCTCACCTGCGCCTTCTGCCACACCGGCACCCAGCGCATGGTCCGCAACCTGGAGCCGGCCGAGATCGTCGGCCAGTTCATGCTGGCCCGCGATCATCTGGGCGAGTGGCCCTCGCCCAAGGACGCGCGGCTGCTCTCCAACGTCGTCATGATGGGGATGGGGGAGCCGCTCTATAACTACGACAACGTCGCCAAGGCGCTGCGCATCGTCATGGACCCGGAGGGCATCGCCCTCTCGCGCCGGCGGATCACGCTGTCGACGGCCGGCGTGGTGCCGATGATCGAACGGGTCGGACGCGAGCTCGCGGTCAACCTGGCGATCTCACTGCATGCGGTGACGGACGAGGTCCGCGACCGTCTGGTGCCGATCAACCGCAAACATCCGATCGCCGAGCTGCTGCAGGCCTGCCGCGACTATCCGGCCGGCAACAATGCGCGGCGCATTACCTTCGAATACGTCATGCTGCGCGAGGTGAACGATTCGCCCGCCGACGCCCGGGCGCTCGCCGCCCTGCTGAAGGGCATTCCGGCCAAGGTGAACCTGATCCCGTTCAATCCCTGGCCCGGCTCCGCCTTCGAGTGCTCCTCCAAAAACGCGATTCGCCGCTTCGCCGATATCGTCAACGACGCCGGCTATTCGGCCCCGGTCCGCCAGCCCCGCGGGCGCGACATCATGGCCGCCTGCGGCCAGCTGAAAAGCGCCAGCGAACGGCTGCGCCGCGGCCGCGCGCCGACGTCTCCCCTGGCCGCTCCGACCTCCCGGACGCCCTGAATTCCCAAAACATCGAACCCCGCAGACCACGAATCATGCCACGGCCCACACAGCACAGATTTTGCGTCGCGCCGATGATGGATTGGACGGACCGGCATTGCCGCTACTTCCATCGCCGGCTGACCCGACACGCCCTGCTGTTCACCGAGATGCTGACGGCCGAGGCGGTCATCCGGGGCGACCGGGCCCGCCTGCTCGATTTCGACGCGGCCGAGCATCCGGTGGTCCTGCAGCTGGGCGGCGCCGATCCGGCCCGTCTGGCGGAAGCCGCGAGGATCGGCCAGGCCTGGGGCTACGACGGCCTCAACCTCAACGTCGGCTGCCCGAGCGACCGGGTCCAATCGGGCCGTTTCGGCGCCTGCCTGATGGCTGAGCCGGACCTGGTGGCCGACTGCGTCGCGGCCATGGCCGGGGCGAGCGCCCTGCCCGTCACGGTGAAGTGCCGTATCGGCATCGACGGGCGGGAGAGCCGGGAGGACTTCCATCACTTCGTCGAGACGGTGGCGACGGCCGGCTGCCGGACCTTCATCGTGCATGCCCGTATCGCCGTGCTCTCGGGCTTGAGCCCGAAGGACAACCGTGAAATCCCGCCGTTGAAGTACGACTTTCCGCACGGCCTGAAGCGCGACCGGCCGGACCTGGAGATCGTCGTCAACGGCGGCATTACCGATTTCGAGGCGGCCGAGGTCCATCTGCTGGCCGCCGACGGCGTCATGCTCGGCCGGGCGGCCTACCAGGACCCTTATCTGTTGCGCGAGGCCGACGCCCGGATCTGGGGGGACGAAGCGCCGGCGCCGAGCCGGGCCGAAGTGGTCTACGCCATGCTGCCCTATATCGAGGCGCGGCTGGCGGAGGGGGTGCCGCTGCACGCCGTCACGCGCCATATGCTCGGCCTCTACAATCGCCGCCCCCGGGCGCGGGCCTGGCGCCGTCATTTGAGCGAGAACGCGCGCGGCGGCGGAGCGGAGGTGGTTCGCCACGCCCTCGCCCTGGTCGAGCCGGAAGCCGCGGTAACGGCGCAGGGCGCCTGACGGCCCACGACCAAGCGACCAAATTGCCGATCGGAATCGGCGCGGAGGCGCCGTTTCTCTTGGCCTCGCGGGGCAAAAGGCTATATAGAGCCCCCATTCTCCGGCGGCCCCTCGGGCGGCCGGCCTGCAACCACGGGAGAAACGCTTCATGGCCCGTCCGCTGATGCCCAAGGCGACCGCCGTCTGGCTGGTCGACAACACCGCACTCACCTTCGAGCAGATCGCAGATTTCTGCGGTTTGCATCCCCTTGAAATCCAGGGGATCGCCGACGGCGAAGTCGCGGTGGGAATCAAGGGCCTCGACCCAATTGCCAACGGCCAGCTGACCCGCGAGGAAATCGAGCGTTGCGAGGCGACGGACCTCGCGACCCTGCAGATGGCCCGCACCACCGTCGAAGTGCCCGAGCGCAAGGCCAAGGGGCAGCGTTACACGCCCGTCTCCAAACGCCAGGACCGGCCGAACGCCATCGCCTGGCTGGTGCGCTACCAGACCGAGCTCACCGATCCGCAGATCGCCAAGCTGGTCGGCACCACGAAGCCGACGATCCAGGCCATTCGCGACCGCTCGCACTGGAACATGACCAACATCAAGCCGCAGGATCCGGTGACCCTCGGCCTGTGCAGCCAGATCGAACTGGACGAGGCCGTCCGCGTCGGCCAACGCCGGCTGCAGCGCACCCAAGACAAGGACTCGCGCGAGAAGGAAATTGCGGTCGCGGACCAGTATGCCGCCGCCGCGGCCGCCGGCATGCCCTCGACCGTGCCGGTGCCGGAGGCGGAACTCGGCGCCGAGCAGCCCGAGCTGCCGCCCAATCCGTTCGACGCACCGCCGCAACGCCTGCCCGAACCGCGGCCGGAGGCCTCCGACGTCTTTGCCGAACAGCCGGAGGTCGAGCCCGAGCCGGAAGAGGACGCGCCGACGCTCGAAAGCGTCTTCCGCCAGGAGTGACCACGGCAACACGCGTAAAGGCCGCCGTCTGCCGCCGTTTCGGCGCGCCGCTCGACATCGAGACGGTGCACCTCGCCCCGCCCGGCGCGGGGGAGGTTCGGGTGCGTGTCGCCGCCTGCGCCATCTGTCAAAGCGACATCCACGCCATCGACGGTGATTGGGGCGGCACCCTGCCGAGCGTATTCGGCCACGAGGCCTCGGGCACCGTCCTCGAGGCGGGGGCGGGCGTCGCCGCCGGCCTGGCCCCGGGGACGCGGGTCGTGATTTCCCTGTTGCGTCGTTGCGGAACCTGCTTCTTTTGCCTGCGCGACGAGCCGGCGCTTTGCGTCGGCGATTTGGCGCTGCGCCGCGAGAGCCGCCTCAGCGACGCGGCGGGCGGCGTCATCCAACAAGGCATCGCCACCGGCGCCTTCGCCGAGCAAGTGGTGGTGCATCAAAGCCAGCTGGTCCCTTTCCCGGCCGCGCTGTCTTTCGAGGCGGCCGCCCTTCTCGCCTGCGGCGTGCTGACGGGGACCGGCGCGGCCTTGAACACGGCCGGCATCAAGGCCGGCGAAAGCGTCGCGGTGATCGGCTGCGGCGGTGTCGGCCTCAATGCCGTCCAGGGCGCACGGCTCGCCGGCGCCGCCCCGCTCGTCGCCCTCGATCCCGTCGCGAGCAAACGGGAGATGGCCCTCGGCCTCGGGGCCGGGCACGCGTTCGACCCGCTCGACGCCGGTACGGCGGCGGCGGTTCGCGCGCTGACCGGGGGGCATGGCCTCGACCATGTTCTCGTCACCGTCGGCAATGCCGGCGCAATGGCGAACGGGCTCGCCCTGCTACGGCGGGGCGGCACCCTGACGCTCGCCGGCATGCCGGCAACCGGCACCACCCAGCCGCTGGAGCTGGTCGACCTCGCCGATGCGGCAACGCGGATCCAGGGCTCCAAGATGGGCGGCGGTCATCTCGCCCGCGACGTGCCCCGCCTGATCGGCCTTTGGGAAGAAGGCCGCCTGGAACTCGACGGGCTGGTAAGCGGGCGCTTTCCCCTGAGCGCAATCAACGAGGCGATCGCCTCGGTCAAACGCGGCGAGGCGATCCGCAACGTCGTCACCTTCGCGGACCCGGCACCGTGAGCGGGCCCGAACGGCTCGACAACACCGCGGCACGCCGCCTGCTGCTGGCGGGAAACGGTCTCGCAGCCCCGCCGCGCGCCGCCCAGGATGCGGACGCCCTGCACCGGGCAATCGACGAAATCGGCTTCGTCCAGGTCGACAGCGTGCTGACGGTCGAACGCGCGCACCACATGATCCTGCATACCCGGAACCAGACCTATCGGCGCGATAACCTGCGCCGCCTGCTGGAGGACGAGGGGCGGCTGTTCGAGAACTGGACGCACGACGCCTCGATCCTGCCGAGCCGCCTGTTCCCCTATTGGCGCCATCGCTTCCGTCGCATCCGGGCGCGTCTTTCATCGGGCTGGGAAGCGCGGGGACGCGGCGGCTTCACCACACATCTCGACGCGATCCGCGATCGCATCGCCGAGGAGGGCGCGCTGATGGCGCGCGATTTCGGGACCCCCGGCGAGAAGCCGCGCGGCGGCTGGTGGAACTGGCACGACGAGAAGACGGCGCTCGAGTACCTCTGGCGGACCGGCGGCCTGGCGATCGCCGGGCGGCGCAACTTCCAGAAGCTCTACGATCTGCCCGAGCGGGTGCTGCCGGCGGCCGACCTGGATGCACGGGTGAGCGAGACGGCGTTCATCGATTGGGCCTGCCGCACCGCCCTCGAACGGCTGCATTTTGGCTCGCCGGCGCAGATCGCCGGATTCTGGGACCTGTTGGGGACGGCGGAAGCCGAGGCCTGGTGCGAAGCGCGGCGCGGCGGCGAGCTGCTCGAGGTCGTGGTCCAGGCAGCAGACGGCACCAGCGCGCGGCCCTGCTGGATGCTCGCCGCCGGCTTCGAGGCGGCCACATCGGCGGGCGAAGCCCCGCCGGCGGCGCCCGCGCGACTGCGGGTGCTCAGCCCCTTCGATCCTTTGATCCGCGACCGCACCCGCCTTGCCCGCGTCTTCGGCTTCGACTACCGCATCGAGATCTTCATCCCCAAGGCCAAGCGGCGGTACGGCTACTACGTCTTCCCCCTGCTGGAGGGCGAGCGCCTGGTCGGCCGCATCGACATGACGCACGACCGCCGGGGCAGCGGCGCGTTGCGCGTCGACGGCCTGTGGTGGGAACCGGGCCTGCGCAAGAGCCGGGGCCGGCGTTTGGCCCTCGACGCCGAGCTGCAGCGCATCGCCCGCTTCGTCGGCGCCGAGGGCGTGCTCTGGCGGTAGCGTTCACCGAGGTGGGCAAATTGTCACGGCCGGTTGCGATGCCCGGCGCCACGGCCCATCTTGGCGCCAACAGCCGAGAGCGACCCGATGAGCCAGACCACCGCCCCCGAAACCCGTGCCCTTCTGCCCGCCCTCCTGAAGGGCCTGGCCCAGCGCTGCCCGAACTGTGGTTCTGGGCGACTGTTCGCCCGCTATTTGGAGACGGTGACGCAGTGCGAGGCCTGCGGCGAGGAACTGCACCACCACCGGGCCGACGACGCGCCGCCCTATTTTTCCGTGCTGATCATCGGCCATATCGTCATCCCCGGCCTGCTGCTGGTCGAACAGCTGTGGTCGCCGCCGACCTGGGTACAGCTTTCGATCTGGCTGCCGCTCTCCTGCCTGCTGATCTGGCAGGTGCTGCCGCGGGTGAAGGGCGCCCTCGTCGGCCTGCAATGGGCCAACCGCATGCACGGCTTCGGCGACGAGCAGTCTGCCGGAATTAGGTGATGTTCTTTGGATGTGAGCGTCTTGCGCGCGCTCATGTGGCGAGGATGTTTGTGATCCGCCGCGCGGAAGAGATCCCGTTCGCATAGCCGTAGACCAGCAGCGCCAGCATCATCCGTGGATGGTGCTGCGTCTTGCCGGTGCCGCGCCGGTTCACCTGGAACGTCTCGATGCGAACCCGCTCCATCACCTCGCGTGCTTCATGAACTGTCGGACGAATTCAGCATCAGTAGCTCCAGACGGTCGGACGGGGCGCATGCGCCGGTTCCGTCAGGCCGTCCAGATGCAGAAACCGCCCGCCACCCTTCTGCTGGACCCCAATGCCCGTGAAGCCATGCGCCATCGCCTTCGACAGCACGTCATGGGCCTTTCCGCGATCGACCGCGAGGTCGGCCGCCCAGCCCGTGGTGTGCGGCCCGTCGAGGCCCGTGCTCGACACACTGTTATTGTGGTCCGGGCAGCGGAACCCAGAGGACACGGTGATGGAGAACCCGACTTCGGTTCGAACAGCCTGAAGCTTTTCAAGGAATTCAGGCTGCATGTCGGCGCGCCCGCAGCCGCACTGGCATTCAAATTCTTCTCGGCTGAAATTCGGGTATAGGTTCCAGTCAATCATCTCGGCTCTCCTCGTTCCATCGGCCCTCCACCCTGGCGGATCAGCCAGCGGATGTCACGACACAGCGCGTTGGGCGCCCGGCGGATGTCCATAACGATGCCCCGCTCCAGCGCCGCGCGCAACGCCACCGCCCGGTCATGGCGCAAGCAGCTCACCGCGATTTCAATTCGGCGCGGGACGGACCGATTTCGCGAGGAACACGGTGCAGAGGGCGAGCAGCATGAAGCCGGACGCGCCCCAGAACAGCCAGCGCGCGTCACCGTGGTCGAGCAGCCAGCCGAACAGCAGCGGCGTCGTCGCCGAGCCGACGTTGAGGCCCGTCGAGACGAAGCCGAAGACCTTGCCCATGGAGCCGGGCGGCGTCACGGCGCGGACCAGCATGTCGCGCGACGGCATGATCATGCCGTAGAGCAGCCCGGCGACGGTGAACAGCGCGATGAGTACCGGAATCGGCAGGATGACGCTGCCGATCAGGGCGACGAGGACGGCGGTCGTGGCGAAGCCGAAGCTCGCCACCAGCTCGTGCCGGCGGGTTCTGTCGGCGATCACGCCGCCGATCAGGATGCCGAAGGCGCTGGCCACCAGGAAGGCGGTGAGCGCGACGGTCGCCAGCTCGATCTCGATGCCATAGAGGGTTACGAGCGCGGCGATGCCGAGGGCGTTGATGCCGCCGCCCGACATCGAGACCATGGTGAAGAACAGGAAGCACATCAGGATCGGCGGTGAGAGCAGCAGCGCCATGCCGGTAGCGCTCGCGGTGGCCTTGGCACCGCCGCCGGCGCCCGCGCCTGCCGGGTTCGCCCGCTCGCCCCGCTTCAAGGCTTCGCCCCGGAGCAGCATCATGGACGCCACCGCCAGGCCGAGCCCGCCGGCGACGATCGGCGCCGTCTGCCAGCCCCACGCGGTCGCCAGCGCCACCGCGATCATCGGCGCCACGGCATTGCCGAAGAAGCCGGAGAAGGTATGCACCGAGAAGGCCCGTCCGATCCGCCCTTCCGAAACCGTGTTGGAGAGGATGGCGTAGTCGGCCGGATGGTAGGCGCTGTTGGCGAGGCCGGCGACGGCCATCGCGATCAGCATCAACCAATAGACGCCGGACATCCCGAGCGCGATGAAGGCCACCGCCTCGAGGGTGATGCCGCCGATCAGGATCACCCGCGCGCCGATCCGGTCGACCAGAAAGCCCACCGGGATCTGCGTCACGCCGGAGGATATCGAGAACACGGTCATCAGCAGGCCGAGCTCGGTATAACCGACGCCGAGCGCCTCCTTCATGATCGGGAACAGCGGCGGCAGAACGAAGATGTAGTAGTGCGAGAGGAAGTGCCCGGCGCTCACCAGGCCGATCGTTTCGACGTCGTCGGCGCCGCCCCCGCCGCGTCCGTCGCCCCGTCCCTCGCCCTCGCCCCGTCCCTGGCCCTCGGCCAGTGTCGTCACGAGGGCCGCGCCCCCGCCAGCAGGGCGACGTTGCCGTGCAGGTGCAGGCAGGCCATCGCCAGACCGGCCTCGGCGAACCAGGGCCCGTAGTCCGCCAGGGCCGCGGGCCGATTGTCCGTGCCGAGATCCTCGATATAGCTCTCGAAATCCTCGGCCGTGCGCATCGGCGCCTCGTGCACCCGTTCGATACGGTCCCAGATGCTCTTCTGAGCGGCGAAGAGGGCGGGCTCGGTCAGGCGGACCCGGTCGTAGAGCAGGAACAACCCGCCCTCGGCCAGCCGTTCCGCCACGCCGGCGATGACCCGGCGTTTGGCCTCGTCGTCCAGATCGTGGAAGACCAGCGCGGTGAAGATCGCATCGAAGCTGCCGACGCCGAGATCGATGCCGGCGAAGTCGGAGAGATCGCCCTCGATCAGGTTCAGGCCGTCGGTGCGGCCTTCGAGATTCATCGCCGCCTCCGCCAGGGCCTCGCCCGAAAGATCGACGCCGGTCAGCTGGATGTCCCGCCGCTTCTCCGCCAGCAGGTGCGCGACATAGCCCTTGCCGACGCCGAGCTCGAGCACCCGGCCGCCGGCCGGCGTGACGTCGGCGATGACGGCGGTGAGGATATCCAGCTGCTCCGCCCGGGTCGGATGGCGCTGGACCGGGTCCTTCATGATCCTGGTCACGATGTCGAACCTTCGCTGCTGTGCGACCGGGGGACGCTCGGCTTTGGCCGTCCGTCCGCTTCGAACGAGTCTAAATGTTTTCCCGGCGCGACGATGAGGTTATGCTCCACCCAGTGAATCGCATTTCGCTCGGCGCATGTCGGGACGAATAGGGTATGGCGCGACGGGGGTCAATATGAGCGACGTGTCGGGTTCCTTGAAACCGATCGTCCACAAGACGCGGGACGATTACGACGACAACTACCACCCGCACCTGTTGGAACAGTACAAGATGGCGGTGGAGCGGGCGGAGACCACCGCCGCGCGCCGGGAGAGCGGGAATCGCCTGTTCTTCATCATCCTGACGGGTCTGGCGGTGACTTATGCGATCTGCATCGGTGCGCAGTTGAGCGTGCTGGTCCCGCTGCTCGGCTCCTACATCTGCGTCGGCTGGCTGGTCTTCGTGTGGAGCCGTTCCAAGATGAACTTCTCCACCTTCGCGGTGATCCGTGAGTTGGAGCAGGAACTGCCGGCCCGCCTGTTCGAGGGTGAACGGGAACGCCGCATCGCCGAGCAGGGCCAGACCACCCAGGTCATGATGGTCAGCTGGTTCGAGCTGCTGATGCCGATCCTCTTCGCGCTGCTGTTCATGCTGCTGTTGCTTTGGAACCTCATCGCCGGTCGCTGAGCCGGCGTTAGAACGCCACCCGGCCGGGCCGCCCGAGGGGCGGCCCGTTTTGGTTCCGCTGGATGGCTTGCTACACTCTCCCCGCGCGTCGAGGCCGCGCCCATGCGGGCCTCGGCGACAATCGCAGCGAGGGAGGGCTCCGATGACCACCAGCACCGCCAAACGACGCGGCAACCTGAAACTGCCGCCCAAACAGCTCGAGGAACTCTACGTCACCATGCGCCGCATCCGCGGCTTCGACGAGAAGGTGAAGGAGCTGTTCGAGGCGGGTGAGGTGAAGGGCACCGCCCACAGCTATGTCGGCGAGGAGGCGATCGCCGCGGCGGTCGGCGCCGTGTTGAACGACGACGACTACATGGCCTCCAACCATCGCGGCCACGGCCATTGCATCGCCAAGGGCGCCGATCTCGACCGCATGATGGCCGAGCTGATGGGCCGCGACGGCGGCTATTGCCGGGGGCTCGGCGGCTCCATGCATATCGCCGACATGGACCTCAACATCCTCGGCGCCAACGGCATCGTCGGCGCGGCCATGCCGCTGTCCTGCGGGGCGGCGCTCGCCTCGAAACTGCGCGGTAACGGCCAGGTGGTGGTCGCCTTCTTCGGCGACGGCGCCTCCAACCAGGGCATCTTCCACGAATCGATGAACCTCGCGTCGGTTTGGAAGCTGCCGATGATCTTCGTCTGCGAGAACAATCAGTACGCGCTCTCGACCTCCTACCGGCAGACCACCTCGGTCCCGCAAGTCGCGGAGCGGGCGGGCGGCTATTCGATGCCGGGCCTCACCGTCGACGGCAATGACGTCGTCGAGGTCTTCCACGTGGTGCAGGAGGCGGTGGAGAAGGCGCGCGCCGGCGAGGGGCCGACGCTGATCGAAGCGATGACCTATCGCTGGGGCCAGCACTCCATGCGCGCCAACCTGCGCGATCCCCGGCCCGAGGACGAATACGACGCCTGGATGAAACGCGATCCCCTAAAGCTCACCGAGCAGGAGATGGTGAAGAGCCGGGGAACGACCAAGAAGCGGATCGGCCAGATCGGCGAGGCGGCCGACGCGGAGCTGGAGACGGCGATCAGCTTCGGGCGGGAGAGCGCGGAGCCGACACTCAACGTCATCGACACCGCCGTCTACGCCCCGCACATCGCACACAAGGAGCCGGGCGCCGCCTCCACCGAACGACAGTTGAGCTTCACCGAAGCCTTGAACGAGGCGCTGCACCAGGAGATGGCGCGCGATAGCGACGTCCTGCTGATGGGCGAGGACGTGGGGGCGACCGGCGGCATCTTCCAGGTTTCCAAGGGCCTGATGGACGCCTTCGGGGAGGAGCGGGTGCGCGATACGCCGATCTCGGAGGCGACCTTCACCGGCTGCGGCGTCGGCGCGGCGATCGCCGGCCTGCGCCCGGTGGTCGAGATCCAGATCTTCGACTTCGTGGCGCTGACCATGGACATGCTGGTCAACCAGGCGGCCAAGTTCCGCTTCATGCTGGGCGGCAAGAACACGGTACCGCTGGTAGTCCGCGGGCCCCAGGGCGGCGGCATCCGCATGGCGGCACAGCACAGCCAGAGCCTGGAGGCCTGGTTCACCCACGTCCCGGGCCTGGTCGTCGTCGCGCCCTCGACGCCATACGACGCCAAGGGCCTGCTGGTCGCCGCCATCCGCGACGACAATCCGGTGATCTTCACCGAAACGAAGATGCTCTACCAAACCTCCAACGGCCCGGTGCCGGAGGAGCTTTATGCCATTCCGATCGGCAAGGCGGACATCAAGCGCGAGGGCACGGACGTCACCGTGGTCGCCACCATGGCGATGGTACCGCGTGTCCTTTCGGTGGCCCAGCAGCTGCAACGCAGCGAGGGCATCAGCGTCGAGGTGATCGATCCCCGCACGCTGCGCCCGCTGGACGAGGAAACGATCCTGAACTCGGTGCGCAAGACCAACCGCCTGGTGATTGCGCACGAGGCCTGGCAGAACGGCGGCTTCGGCGCCGAGGTCGCGGCGATGGTGGTCGAAAAGGCCTTCGACGACCTCGACGCGCCGATCGTGCGCTGCGGTGCGCTCGACGTGCCGATGCCCTATAACGACGAGCTGGAACGGGCGGTGATCCCGAGCCAGGAACGGATCGCCGAGGCGATCCGCAGCGTGTTTTGAGCGGAGGTGACGTTTCGATGAGTGGCCTGAGCTTTCAGCCGACCGAAGGGGGCGTCGGCGCCTTCGTGCAGGATATCGACCTTTCCGCGGGCATCGACGCGGCTCAGGCGGCGCGACTTCGCGAGGGGCTCGGCGAGCACGGTGTGCTGTTCTTCCGCGACCAGGACATCACGCCCGAGGCGCACCAGGATTTCGCCGGACACTTCGGCGAGATCAACGTCAACCGTTTCTTCGCGCATGTCGACGGCTATCCCCAAATCGCCGCGGTTTTGAAGGAGCCGCGGCACGAGAAGAACATCGGCGGCGGCTGGCACACCGACCACAGCTACGACGCCGCACCGGCGTTGGGCTCGGTCCTGCTGGCCCGCGAGGTGCCGGCGGCGGGCGGCGATACCGAATTCGCCTCCATGTACCGGGCCTACGAGACCCTGTCGGAGGGCTTGAAACGGACCTTGGACGGCCTCAGGGCCGAACATTCCAGCCGCCACGTCTTCGGCGTCAGCGCACGGGCACGCTACAAGGACGACCGCTTCCACAGCCCGGAGGAGGCGGTGCAGGATGCGGTCCACCCGGTGGTGATCCGCCATCCGATCAGCGGGCGCAAGGCGCTCTACGTCAACCCGGGCTTCACGCTGCGTTTCGAGGGCTGGACGGACGAGGAGAGCAAGCCGCTCCTCGACATGCTCTACACGCACGCCGCCAAGCCGGAACACACCTACCGCTATACCTGGGACGTCGGCTCCATCGCCTTCTGGGACAACCGCGCCACCTGGCACCACGCCCTGAACGACTACCCGGGCGAGCGCCGCCTGATGCACCGGGTCACGATCGAGGGTGTACCGCTTAACGGGTGAGGGTCATCAGTTTGCTGCACTCTCCTCTTTAAATCTTGCGGCATGGACCATTGCCACGGGTGAAAGGCTTCGGGGCTCGAGAATTCCGATTGCGGCACCGCAGTCGTCTGCATAAAGATCGGCATAAGCGCTTTAATATCGATGTAAAGAGCATTAAATTCGTGACAGCTTTTTTCGGCTGTGCCATAAATCCGATATCGCGCTACGAGCGTGACATCATGAATATATTTAGAAATGGAGATTCGTCGTGACGCGGAAACTAATGTCGGCGCTATTGATTCTGATCGTCGGGCTGGCAGCGGCCCCCGAGACCCGGGCGGCCGGAGCCACGTCATTGAAGGCTGTCCCGTATCGCATTGAAGTCGTACGAGGCAATGGATTTATGATATTCGGTGCATTCGGCAATGAGGGTCCGACACCTTGCACGAAGTCGAACGCACTCTGGATCGCTGTATCACATCCGCAGTATGACCAGCTCTATTCCATGAGTTTGACGGCACTGACGGCTGGATTGGAGCTATATGGCTATGCCCACGTGTGCAAAGATATCGGCTGGCATAGTGGCACCTGGAACGAGATCACTTCATCCGGCGTGCTACACATTAGCCGATAAGTCGTCCACGTCTCGAGCCTCGCCAGCCAACATTCCCTCCGCTGCCGCCAGATCGTTCGGGCGATTGGCGTTGAAGAACGGGTCGTGCGGCACCGTCTCCCACTCGACTTCCGCGATGCCGTGCCGCGCGGTCCAGAGGTCGATCTTGCGCAAGCCCTCGTCGCCCAGGGCACGAGCGAGGTCGTCGGCGAGGGCGAGGTGCCAGAGGCCGATGACCGGGTGGGTGCGGCCGGCCGACATGGCGCAGGCGAGCGGCAGGCCCGCCGCCGTCGCGCCGGCGTGCAGGCGGGCGACCAAGTCCGCGGGGATGAACGGCGCGTCGGTCGGGAAGCTGGCGAGCCAGCGGGCTTCGGGCACATGGGCGGCGGTCCAGCGCATCGCCGTCAGGATGCCGGCCAAGGGGCCTTGAAAGCCCTCCAGCTCGTCCGCCACGACGGGCAGGGCGAACTCGGCGAAGCGGGCCGGGTCGCCGTTGGCGTTCAGCAGCAGGCGGGCGACCTGGGGGGCCGCGCGTTCGACCACATGGGCGAGCAGCGGTCGGCCGGCGAGCGGACGCAGGCATTTGTCGCCGCCGCCCATGCGCCGCGCCTGGCCGCCGGCCAGCAGGACGCCGACGATGTCGCGGGGCGCGGCGTCAGGCGGCATCGTCCGCCTCCGCGCCCTTGCGGCGATGACGTTTGGCTTCGCCCGGCACCGCTGCGGGATCGATGTCGTAGACCAGCCGTTCGGCGCCCGCGAGACAGAGAAAGCGCTGGCCGCGCGCCCGTCCGATCAGGGTGAGGTTGGCCTGCCGCGCGAGCTCCACCCCCCAGGCGGTGAAGCCGGAGCGGGAAATCAAGATCGGGATGCCCATGGCGACGCACTTCAGCACCATCTCCGAGGTCAGGCGCCCGGTCGTGTAGAAGATCTTGCCCTCCGGCCCGACGCGGTTGCGGAACATCCAGCCGGCGATCTTGTCGATGGCGTTATGGCGCCCGACATCCTCCATGTAGACCAGCGGCCGGTCCTCTTCGCAGAGCACGCAGCCATGGATCGCGCCCGCCGCCAGGTAGAGGCTGGGTGCGGTGTTGATCTTGGCGGTCAACGCATAGAGCCAGGAGGTTTTCAGCCGCGCCGCCGGATCCAGGCGGACGCGCTCGAAACTCTCCATCATGTCGCCGAAGACGGTGCCCTGGGCGCAGCCCGACGTCAGGGTCTTCTTCGCCAGCTTGTCCTCGAAGTCCGTCTCCACCGCCGTGCGTACGACGACGACGTCCAGGTCCTCGTCATAGTCGATGCCGGTGATCTCGTCCTCCGGGCCGAGCATCGCCTGGTTCAGCAGATAGCCGACGGCGAGATGGTCCGGGTGGTCGCCGATCGTCATCATGGTGACGATCTCGCGGCTGTTCAGGAACAGGGTCAACGGCCGCTCGACCACCACGCGGGTGTCGACCGGGGCGCCGGTGTGGTCGGTTCCGCGCACCTCTTCCGTCAGGCGGCGGTCGTCGGGATCGGGGGCGAGGGTGAATTCATCCATGCGCCGGACTATGCGCCAAAGCGCCGCTGGAGGCTATAAGTGGCACCGAGCAAGACGCGGAGGGTTCGGCCATGGATTTCGCCTTCGAGGACGCACATCACCAGTTGCGCGACACGGTCCGCCGCCATGCGGAGGCGGAAATCCGGCCGCAGGCCCGCGAAGCCGACGACACGGAACGGTTCCCCAAGGCGCTGTTCCGCCGCTGGGGCGAACTCGGCCTGATCGGCGCGCGCTATCCCGAGGCCGACGGCGGCGTCGGCATGGACAAGATCTCCGACTGCATCATCCGCGAGGAGATCGGCCGCGTCTCCCAGGCCTTCGGCGCCGCCTTCTCGGCGCATGGCCATCTCGGCATCTGGCCGATCTGGCGCGCCGGGACCGCGGCACAGAAAGTCGTCTTCTTTCGTCCCGCGCTCGCCGGCGAGAAGGTCGCCTGCTTCGCCTTGAGCGAACCGGACGGCGGCTCCAACATCCGGGCCCTGAAGACCCGGGCGGAGAAGGTCGCCGGCGGCTACCGGATCAACGGTGCCAAGCTCTATATCACCAACGCGCCGATGGCCGATTTCATGATGCTCGCCGCGCGCACGGCGGAGGAACTGACGGCCGACGCCATCAGCCTGTTCATCGTCCCCCTGCCCGACCCGGCGGTCGCCATCAGCCATCTGGCGAAGGAAGGCCTGAAGGGCTCGGAAACCGGCCTCGTCCACATCGACGACCTGTTCGTGCCCGACGCCCATGTGCTGGGCGAGCGGCTGGGCACCTATCCGGTGATCCTGGATTCCCTGACCGAGAACCGGGTGGGCGTCGCCGCCGCCACCCTCGGCGTCGCCAAGGGGGCCTATGAGGAGGCGCTGGCCTTCGCGCGCACCCGTCTCGTCGCCGGCAAGCCGATCCTGGAGTACCAGGCCGTCGCTCACCGCCTGGCCGACATGGCCACCGACATCGAAGCGGCGCACTGGATGGTCTATCACGGTGCCTGGCGGGTCGACCACGGCAGCCTCGACCACGCCGACGCGGCGAAGATCAAGCTGTTCACCTCCGAAGCCGCGTTCCGGGTGACGGAGAAGGCGGTCCGGTGTTGGGCGGCGCCGGCATCATGCGTGATCATACCGTCGGCCGTCAGCACCGCGACGCGCTGGTCTACCTCTTCACCGAGGGCACCTCGGATGTGCAGCGCAACTTGATCTCGCGGGCGATGCGGGATCGCGACCTGCTGCCCTGACCTGCCCCGTGGGGGATAAACGTTGCCCCGCGCGGCGCCCGGGTGTAGGCCTGATGTTACGGTTTCATGACAATGGCGGAGGCGCGCGGTGAGCGGCGGGCTCGTTCTCTTGGACATCGTCGGCGGCGTCGCCCTGTTGATCTGGGGCACGCGGATGGTGCGCACGGGCGTCATCCGGGCGTACGGCGCCGGCCTGCGCCGGGCCCTTGCCGCCGCCACGGCGAACCGCCTGCTCGCCTTCCTCGCCGGCATGGGCGCCACGGCGCTGATGCAAAGTTCCACCGCGACCGCGATGATGACCGTCTCCTTCGCCAGCCGCGAGCTGATCGCGCTGGCGCCGGCACTGGCGCTGATGCTGGGGGCGGACGTCGGCACCACCCTGGTCGCACAGCTGCTCTCGCTCGACCTCGGCTGGCTGTCGCCGGCGCTGATCCTGGGCGGGCTCGTCAGCTTCCTCTCGGCGAACGCCGGCCGGCGGCGCCATCTCGGGCGGGTCGCCATCGGTCTCGGCCTGATGCTGCTGGCCTTGCGCCTGATCCTCGCCGCCGCCGCCCCGCTCGGCCAGTCGGAAACCTTCACGGCGGTACTCGGCACGCTGGGGGACGAGCCGGTGCTGGCCTTTTTGCTGGCGGTGCCGCTCACCTGGCTGGCGCATTCCTCGCTCGCCATCGTGCTGCTGGTGATGTCGCTCGCGGCCGGCGGGTTGATCGACCTCGCCCCGGCGCTGGCCATGGTGCTCGGCGCCAATGTCGGTGGCGCCATCGCCCCGGTGGCGATCCACTTCCGCGCCCCGCCCGAAGCCCGCCGCGTGCCGATCGGCAACCTCGCCATGCGCCTGATCGGCGCACTCGCGGCGCTGCCGTTGCTGCCTCTGGCGCTGCCCTGGCTGATGGCGCTGGAGGCGGACACGGCGCGGCGCATCGTCGACTTCCATACCGGCTTCAACCTGGCGTTGGCGCTGCTCTTCCTGCCCCTGATCGGGCCGATGGCGCGTGCCCTGGAGGCGCTGCTGCCCGCCCGCCCCGACACCGAGGATCCCGGTCGCCCCCGCTATCTCGACGAGAGCGAGCTGGAGACCCCCGCCGTCGCAATTGCCTCGGCGGCGCGGGAAACCCTGCGCATGGGCGATGAAGTGGCCGGCATGCTGGAACGCTCGATCGAGGCCTTCCGGGTCAACGACGTCAAGCTGGTCGCCGAAATCGAGGCGGCGGACGACGTGGTCGATCGCCTGTACGGGGCGATCAAGTTCTATCTCACCCGGCTCAGCCAGTCGGAAATGGATGCCGGCGAAAGCCGCCGCCATGTCGCCGTGCTCACCTTCACCACCAACCTCGAGCACGTCGGCGACATCATCGACAAGAACCTGATGGAGCTGGCCCGCAAGAAGGCCGCCAAGATGGCCGTCTTCTCCAGCGACGGCCTGGCGGAGATCGAGGCCCTGCACGTTCAGGTGATGCGGAACATGCACCTCGCCTTCAACGTCTTCATGTCGAACGACGTGAAGCTCGCCCGCCGCCTGCTGGAGACCAAGATCGAGCTGCGCGCGGCGGAGCGGGAAAGCATGCAGGGCAACTTCGCCCGCATCGGCGAAGGCCGGCCCGAAAGCGTCGAGACCAGCGCCATTCATCTCGACGTGATCCGCGACCTCCGGCGGATCAACAATCACCTGACCTCCGTCGCCTATCCGATCCTGGAGGCGGCCGGCGAACTCACGCAGAGCCGCCTGCGCCAGCCACGCCCGGCTTCCGAAAGTTAGGCCTCGGTCCTGGCGAGCTTCTCGCTGCGCCAGCGCAGCAGTTCGACCACCGCCATCAGGCTGACCGAGATCACGATCAGCAAGGTCGCGATGGCGACGATGGAGGGATCGAGGTTGTCGCGCAGGCCGCTGAACAACTGGCGCGGCAGGGTGAACTGCGCGGGCGAGGCGATGAACAGGGCGACGACGACCTCGTCGAAGGAGGTGACGAAGGCGAAGATCGCGCCGGAGATGACGCCCGGCATGATCAGCGGCAGGGTGACCTTGAAGAAGGCGCGGAGCGGCGGCGCGCCGAGGCTTTGCGCCGCGCGCACCATGTTGCGATCGAAGCCCTGCAACGTCGCGGTGACGGTGATGACGACGAAGGGCACGGCCAGCACCGTGTGCGCCAAAATCATGCCGGTGAAGGTGCCGGCGAGGCCCATGCGTGCGAAGAGGAAATAGGCCGCGAGCGCCGTGATCACCAGCGGCACCATCATCGGCGAAATCAACAGCGCCATCACCAGCGGCTTGAAGCGGAACTCGATGCTGGTCAGGCCATAGGCGGCGAGCGTGCCGAGCACCGTCGCCAGCACCGTGGTCGCGCAGGCGATGACGACGCTGTTCTGCAGGGCCAGCATCCAGGGATAGGGCTGGAAGATGACCTCGAACCATTTCAGCGAGACCCCCGGCAGGGGATAGTTGAGCAGGCTGGAGGAGCTGACCGAGATCGGGATGACGACCACGATCGGCAGCAGCAGGAAGACAAAGACCAGGGCGCAGATCGCCTGAAAGCAGCGGTGCCAGATCCGCTGACCGGTGCTGGCATGGGGAGGCAAAGCCATGGCGCGTCGGACCTCCCTCAGCCGAGCTTCATGCCGCCGGCGCCGGCGAAGCGGTGATAGAGCGGATAGAGCACGGCGATGCAGGCCAGCAGCACGATCGCCAGCGCGCCGGCCAGGCCCCAGTTGGCGGTGTTGGTCGCGAACTCGGCGATCAGGTAGGCGAGCATCTGGTCGCTGCCGCCGCCGATCAGCGCCGGCGTGATGTAGAAGCCGAGCGCGATGACATAGACCAGCAGACAGCCCGCCGCCAGGCCCGGCAGGGTCTGGGGAAAATAGACCCGCAGGAAAGCCCGCGCCGGCGCCGCGCCAAGGGATGCCGCGGCCCGCATGTGTTCGGGCGGGATGCCCTTCATCACACTGTAAAGCGGCAGGATCATGAACGGCAGCAGGATGTGCGTCATCGAGATATAGACGCCGGTGCGATTGAAGATGAGGGCCAGCGGCTCCTCGACCAAGCCAAGACCGATGAGCGCGTCGTTTACGATGCCGGCCTTCTGCAACACGATCACCCAGGCCGCCGTGCGCACCAGCAGCGAGGTCCAGAACGGCAACAGCACCATCAGGATCAACACCTTGGCGAGGCGCGGCGGGGCGTTGGCGATCATGTAGGCGACGGGATAGCCGAGCAGGAAACAGGCGAGCGTCACCACGAAGGCGATCCACAGCGTGCGCAGCAGGTTCTGGATATAGATCCGCTGCTCGGGCCGCGCGCGTTGGACGCTGCCGTCCCATTGCAGGTCGAGGTCGACGGCCTGCAACAGGTAGTGTGCCGTGACGGGCGCGCCGTTGCCCTTGAGGGTGCGCCAGTAGATCAACTCACCCCAGCGTTCGTCGCGCGCCAGCGCCGCTTCCTTGTAGGGCGGTTTCATCCGCTTGGCCTTGCGGCCGGTGCGCATCAGCAGGCTGCGAAAACCGCTGACCTCGTAGTTCAGCCGCAGCGAGACCTTGGGCAGGGTCCGGTCCGCATAGCCGACGCGGGCATCCTCGATCAGGGCGGCGAAGACCGCCTCGTCCGGGATCGTCTCGCCGTCCCAGTCGCGAAGCGCGGCCGTCACCCGGGGCAGCATGGTGACCACCTCGGGATTGGCGACGGAGAAATACAGTACCGAACCGATCGGTACGGCGAAGAAGGCGACGAGAAACAGCACCAGCGGTGCCATCAGGGCGTAGGCGCGCAACCGGCGCCGACGCTCCGAACGGCGCAGCCGCAGGCGCAGGGTCGTCGTGCCCGTCAGGGCGTCATCGGCCACGGGCGCTATCGTCATGGCCCAGGTGCCCTAGCCGAAGCAGGGGCGGCACGCGGCCCCCCTGCCCGGCCGGAACAACGGCCTATTTGGCCTTCCAGGCGGTCCACCGCTCGAAGATCTCGTCCGAGTTGTCGAGCCAGAACTCGACCGAGTCTTCGCGGCCGGTATCGAGCGCGTCCTTGATATGGTCGCCGGCCGGTAGGGCGGCCATGACCTCGGGCGTGATGTACTTCACCGCTTCCCGGTTCGGCTGGCCGTAGGTGTAGTCGTTGGTGAAGGCCGCCTCGCGCTTGGGATCGGAGAAGTACTTGAGGAACTCGTAGCCGGTGTCGACATGTTCCGAGCCCTTGAAGATGACCCATTTGTCGACATAGAGGATGTTGTTCTGCCACATCATCTTCAGGCCGTGGCCGTCCTTGTTGGCCTTGGCGATGCGGCCGTTGTAAGCGGTGCTCATCACCACGTCGCCGCTGACCAGCCATTCCGGCGCCTGGGCGCCCGCTTCCCACCACTGGATCTGGCTCTTGATCGTGTCCAGCTTGGCGAAGGCGCGGTCGAGGCCGGCCTTGGTGTTCATCACCTTGTAGACGTCCTTCACGTCTACGCCGTCGGCCATCAGCGCGAATTCCAGCGTCCCCTTGGGATCGCTGCGCACGCCGCGCTTGCCGGGAATCTTGGCGAGGTCGAAGAAGTCGGCGATGCCGTTCGGCTGTGCCTTGGCGTTCTTCGGGTTCCAGGCGACGAGCTGCGAGACCACGACCACGCCGAGACCGCATTCCGAAACCGCCGGTTCGATATAGCTCGACTTCGGCCCGATACGCGACCAGTCGAGCTTGACGAACAGGCCCTCCTCGCAGCCGCGGATCAGCTCGGAATTCTCGACCTGCACGACGTCCCAGGGCCGGTTGCCCGTCTCCTGCATCGCCTTGAACTGCGCCCAGCCGCCGAGATAGGTGTCCTCGAGGACCTTGATGCCCTTGGAATCGCCGAACGGCTTGAAGAAGTGCTTGCGCTGCGAGTCCTGATAACCGCCGCCCCAGGACGAGATGGTGAAATCGCGCGCCTGCACCGCACCGGCCGCCATCAAGCCTGCAAGGCCGGCGGCGACGGCGAGACGCAGCGTCGTTTTTGACATGGTCATTGGGTGTTCCTCCCCCCTCGGGTGTTTGAAGTGACAAGTGTAGCAGGGTGCGAAGGAAGTGCGAGTCGCATCGGCGCACCAGATCGAGGTCTCGAAAGAGCCGGAGATTGTGGGCAATAGACGTACAAACCAATTCCCTCGGCGAAACCAACCGAGGGCGTCAGGGTGACACTCTCAATTTAGAGATTGCATAAACAGCGAAATTATCTCGTTATCTATACCAGGAACAAGACGAGAATAGCGAGAATACCGATCTCCACCCAGGGGAATCGCATTTGGAATTGCCTTGACGTGCGTGTTTGATCTTGAGGTATTGGCGCGAATCGATTCTACCCGGTCTTTTCACGGGTGGAGGTTGCGATGGAAGGCTTTCTGGAGTGCTTTGAGGGTCTCGAGGATCCGCGGACTGGCAATGCCGGGCGTCACGATCTGCTGGAGATCTTGACGATCGCCCTGTGCACGGTCCTCTCGGGCGGTCAGACGGCGGTCGACATGGCGATCTTCGCGCGTGAAAAGGAGGCGTTCCTGCGGGAATTTCTCGTACTCGAACATGGCGTGCCGAGCCACGACACCTTCAGCCGGGTGTTCCGGTTGCTGGATCCGGAGGCGTTCGGCGCCTGCTTCCAGCGCTTCATGGCGCGCTTTTCCGAGACCTGCCAAGGGGTCATTGCGATCGACGGCAAGGTGGTGCGGCGATCCTACGACAAGGCGAGCGGCACGTCGGCGCTGCATATGGTCTCGGCCTGGGGCTGTGATCAGCGGCTGGTGTTGGGGCAAGTCGCCACCGACGCCAAGTCCAACGAGATCACCGCCGTGCCGAAGCTGTTGAAACTATTGAGCCTCGAGGGGACGATCGTGACCGTGGACGCCCTCAATTGCCAGCGCGCCATCGCCAGCCAGATTATCGAGCAGGGGGGTGACTACGCCCTGGCGTTGAAGGGCAATCAAGGCACGCTGCATGACGACGTGAGAACCTTCCTCGACGATCCGAAAGCCGAAGCGACCACCACCGACACCACGGTCGATGGCGATCATGGCCGCATCGAGACCCGTGCCGCTCTCGTCTCCAGCCACGTCGAGTGGCTGCAAGAGCGCCATCATTGGCCGGGCCTGAAGGCGGTCGCCAAAGTCACCCGGACCCGCGAGTGCGCGGAGAAGACGTCGAGCGAAACCGCCTACTACCTGCTCAGCCAGCCGCTCGACGCCGAGCGCTTCAATCCCGTTGCCCGGGCGCACTGGGGGGTCGAAAACCGCCTGCACTGGTGCCTCGATGTCCAAATGAACGAAGACCAAGACAGAACCCGCAAGGACAATGGACCGCACAATCTCGCCGTCCTGCGCCACATGGCGCTCAATGTCATGCGAAAGGATCCACGAAAAGACTCGCTGCGCGCCAAGTTCAAAATCGCCGCTTGGAACAACGACTATCTCCTGTCACTCCTCGGCAAATTCTGAAATGCGATTGCCCTGGATCTCCACCACCATGAAAATCAATGTCAAAGTCAGATCCAAAATATTGTAAATCCACCAGCGCCGCCGCCATTCCTCACGCATGACTCTGCGGTAAGTGGGACTGAAGAGGTAGGCCCAGCCTCGGTATATGAATGGGAGGCTACCGAGCTCGCCAAATAAATCGAAAAGAAACACGGATACCTCCGCCCTTACGCCCCCAACTGATCGGGCCGGCGCGGGATCGGCACGTCGCGGTGCACGAAGACGCCGATCAGCAGGCCGAAGCCGACCAACAGGGTCACCATCGCCGTGCCGCCGTAGGAGACCAGCGGCAAGGGCACGCCGACGACCGGGATCAGGCCGGTCACCATGGCGATGTTGATGAAGACGTAGAGAATGAAGGTGGTGGTGACGCCGATCGCGACCAGGCGACCGAACTGATTGCGGGCGCGGAGCGAGATGGCGAAACCGTAGGCGAGGATCGCCAGGTAGAGGCCGACCAGGACGAGACAGCCGAGCAGGCCCAGTTCCTCGGCCAGCATGGTGAAGATGAAATCGGTCTGCTGCTCGGGCAGGAAGCTCAAATGGCTCTGCGTGCCCTGCATGAAACCCCGGCCGAAGACGCCGCCGGAGCCGAGCGCGATCTTCGATTGCAGGATGTGATAGCCGGCGCCCAGGGGATCGGATTCCGGAACCAGGAACGTCAGCACGCGATCGCGCTGATAGTCGTGCAGGCCGAAGCGCCAGGCGAAGGGCACGACGATCACGGTCGCCAGCGCCACCAGGGCGAACTTCCACCAGCGCACGCCGGCCTGGAAGAACAGCACCGCGGCGACGGCGGCGATCAGCAGCGCCGTGCCGAGGTCGGGCTGGCGGAGGACCAGGAACACCGGTGCCGCGACCATCACCAGCGGCGGGATCAACAGCAGCGGGCGGCCGATCTCCTCGTGGCCGATACCGTGGAAATAGCGGGCCAGCGCCAGCACCAGGGCGATCTTCATGACTTCCGAGGGCTGCAGCTGAAAGGCCCCGAGATCGACCCAGCGCCTGGCACCCATCCCAGTGACGCCCATGACCTCGACGGCGATCAGCAGGACGAGGGCGACCGCATAGATCGCATAGGCCTGGCGCAGCCAGACGCGAATATCCACCAGGGCGATGACCAGCATCGCGACCAGGCCGACCCCGAAGCGGATCATCTGCCGCGAGGCCCAGGGCGAGACGGAACCGTTCGCCGCGGAATACAGCATGGCGAAGCCGATCGCCGCGACCGAGGCCAGCAGCAGCACCAGCCCCCAATTGACGTCCAGCAGCTTGCTGCCGAGCGTCGCCTTCTCCGCGTTTCGGGTATGGCCGCCGAGGCTCATCCGCTGCCGCCTCCCTTCTCCCGCTCGGGCACCCCGCGCGCGGCGAGGCGCCCGATGGCGCGCCGGCGCAGTGGATCGCGACGCAGCACCTCCTCCATCAGTTCCTTGGCTACCAGCGCCGCCTTGGCGCCGGAGCCGCCGTGCTCGATGATGAGGGAAAGGGCGTAGCGTGGCGCCTCCGCCGGGGCATAGGCGACGAACAGGCCGTGGTCGCGCAGTTCCCAGGGCGTGCCCTCGGCCTGCTTGCCGCCGCGCAGCCGCTCCGCCTTGGAAATGCGGCGGACCTGGGCGGTGCCGGTCTTGCCGGCCATGCGGACATCGCCCGCGAGGCTGGCCTTGCGCGCCGTGCCGCGCGAGCCGTTCACCACCAGGTCCATGCCCTCGCGCACGATGGCCAGATGAGCGGCGGAAAGCCCGAGGGACGGGGCCTCGCCCGCGCTGCCCTCGCCCTCGCCGACCACCTCGCGCAGCAGGCGCGGCACGATCCGGTTGCCGGTGGCGAGGCGCGCGGTCATCGCCGCGATCTGCAATGGCGTCACCAGCATGTAGCCCTGGCCGATGCCGGTGATCAGGGTCTCACCCTGCAGCCACGGCTTGCCGCGTGTCGCCAGCTTCCAGGCCTTGCTCGGGACATGGCCGCGTTTCTCGCCGGTGAGCTCGACGCCGAGCGCTTCGCCCAGGCCGAAGCGCCGGGCCATCTCGGCGATGCGGTCGATGCCGATACGTTTGGCGACCTCGTAGAAATAGACGTCGCAGGACTGCGCGATGGCCTCCCGCATGGCGATGTGGCCATGCCCGCCATAGCGATGGCGCCAGCAGTGGAAGGTGTGGTTGCCGAGCTTCAGCTTGCCGTTGCAGAAAAAGCTTTGGCCGTCGGTGATCAGCCCGGACTCGAGCGCGGCCAGCGCCACCACCATCTTGAAGACACTGCCCGGCGGATACTGCCCGGCGATCGTCTTGTTGATGAGCGGATGGCGCGGATTGCCGCGCAGCGCGTTCCACGCCTTGGTCGACAGGCCCCGGTTGAAGGCGCCCGGATCGAAACTCGGCGTCGAGGTCATGGCCAGGACCTCGCCGGTGTGCGCGTCCAGCACGACGGCGGCGGCGCTTTCGGCCGCCAGGCGGCCGTGCAGACGGCGCTGCAGCGCGTCGTCGACGGTCAGAACCACATCGCGCCCGGGCTCCCCCTCCTGGCGGCGCAGCTCGCGTATCTCGCGCCCGAAGGCGTTGACCTCCACCCGGCTGTTGCCAGCCTTGCCGCGGAGCGCGAGGTCGAAGATCTTCTCGGTGCCGTTCTTGCCGATGCGGAAGTCGGGCAACGTCAGCAGTGGATCGCCGGTCAGCTCAGCCTCCGAGACGGCGGCGACATAGCCGACGACATGGGCCATGCGCTCGCCCTGGGGATAGTGGCGAAGCTCGCCGACATCCGTGCGCACGCCGGGCAGGGCGGGCAGGTTGACGTTGATCTTGGCGAAGTCCTTCCAGCTCAGGTTCTCGACCAGGGTGACCGGCACGAAGCGACGGCGACGGTCCATCTCGCGCTCGATGCGGGCGAGCGTCGCCTGGTCGAGGGAGAGCAGGCCGGAGACCCGGTCGAGCGTCAGCGGCAGGTCCTCCGCCTCGTCCGGGTCGAGCAGCACGCGGAAATTCGGCCGGTTGCGGGCCAACTCCCGGCCGAAACGGTCGAGGATGCGACCGCGCGGCGGCGGCAGCAGACGGATGTTGATCCGATTTTCCTCCGCCAGCATGCGGTACTCGTCCGCCTCGACGACCTGGAGGTAGTACATCCGCCCGGCGAGCGCCCCGAAGAGGGAGAGTTGGCCGAGGCCGAGCAGCGCTGCCCGGCGGGTGAAGGTCTTCTGCCGCTCGCCGTCGCGCCGCTCCGCCATCTCAGGCCTCCCCCGGCAGGGCCAGGCGGCGGCCGAGCCAGCCGAACAGTTCCGCCAGCAGGGGATAGGTGGCGAGCGTGATCAGCAGTTTGAGGCCGACGGCGGCGGGATCGAACAGGACCAGGTGATAGAGCGAGGCGCCGAACCAGATCAGCGCCATCGTCGCCGTCGCCAGCAGGACAAAGCCGAACCAGGCGACGACGAAGGGTCGCCCGGCGAGCGCGCGGCGCTGGCTGAGGGTCGCGTATTGCAGCAGCACCAGGATCAGTGCGCTCAAGCCGAGCGGCGTGCCGCCCAGGACATCGGCGACCAGGCCGATCAAAAAGGCGACGCCGGCCGGCATCGCGCTCGGCGTGTTGACCGTCCAGTAGTAGACCGCGATGACGCCGAAGGCCGGCAGCAGCGCCGCATCGATGCCGAGCGGCAGGTGCGCCGCGATGATCAACAGCAGGGCCACGCTCGCCGGCATCAGGCCGCGCAGCCAGACTAGCAGGCGGGAGATCGGCATCATGAGCCCGTCCCCCTGTCCAAGGCCGGCGGACCGATATCCCTCCCAAGGTGCCTATTCCAACGAGCCATCGATCTCTTCCTCGATGCGGATCGGGTCGTTGCGGATCAGCACGGTGTATTCCAGCCGGTTCCAGTCGACGAAGGGCGTCACGCGGATCTCCCCCTCCGAGGTCGAGGCGACGCGGCCGACCGGCAGGCCCGGCGGCAGCAGCCCGCCATGGCCGGAGGTCACCAGCCGATCGCCCGGGCCGACGGTGGCGTTCTGCGGCAGATAGAGCAGTTTCGGGCGGGCGCTGTTGTCGCCGGCGAGGATGGCGCGCACGCGGCTGCCCTCGATCCGGACCGGCACCCGGCTGTTCAGGTCGTTCAGCAACAGCAGCCGCGAGGTCCGGCTGCCGACTTCGACGACCCGGCCGGCGAGCCCGCCCTCCGCCATCGCCGCCTGACCGGGGATCACGCCGTCGTCGCTCCCCGCCGCGATGATCAGCGTGCGCACGAAGGGCCCGCCGGTATCGGCGATGATCCGCCCGGTGACGAAGCTTTGGCGCGGGTCGGGCCTGAGGTTCAGCTGCGCGCGGAGCACGGCGTTCTCACGCTCGAGGCGTTGGGCGATCTCCTGCCAGGTCGACAGCCGTTCGACGTCGCGACGCAGGCGTTCGTTGTCCTGCTGCAAGGTCCAGATGCCGCTGACCGCATCGACGCCGCCGGCGACGGTCTCCAGGGGATGTTCGAGCACGTTTAGGACCGGCGAGAGAAAGTCCGTCAGGACGGCGCGCAGCCGCAGGGTGGCGTCGTTGTTCGCCTTGCCGATCACCAGCAAAAGCACCGCGGTCGACAACAGCAGCAGATAGATCGGCCGCTGGACGACGACGCGCGCCGGGTCCGATAACCTCGCGAGCCGACCGTGCCTCACCCGAGCGGTCCTCTTTCAAACGCGACCCTTGGCGCGTTTCCCGTGCTTCCGGCTCTAATAGGCCGAATCGAAAACGTCGCGGTCGCGGTAATTCTTCATATCCTCCAGCACCCGTCCGGTGCCGAGCGCCACGCAGGAGAGCGGCTCGTCCGCGATCGAGACCGGCAGGCCCGTCGCATTGCGCAGCACCACGTCGAGGTTGCCGAGCAGCGCGCCACCGCCGGTCAGCACGATGCCCTTGTCGACGATGTCGGCCGCCAGTTCCGGTGCCGTGTGCTCCAGGGCGACCTTCACCGCCTCGACGATCTGGCCGATCGGCTCCGCCATGCTTTCGGCGACCTGGCGTTCGGTGATGATGATTTCCTTGGGTACGCCGTTCATCATGTCGCGGCCCTTGATCGTGATCTGCCGGCCGTTGCCGTCCTCGGGCGGACAGGCCGATCCGATCTCGTGCTTGATCCGCTCCGCCGTCGCTTCGCCGATCAGCAGGTTATGGCTGCGACGGATGTAAGCGATGATCGCCTCGTCCATCTTGTCGCCGCCGACGCGAACGGAGCGCGAATAGACGATGCCGCCGAGCGAGAGCACCGCGACCTCCGTCGTGCCGCCGCCGATGTCGACGATCATCGAGCCGGTCGGCTCCGTCACCGGCAGGCCGGCGCCGATCGCGGCGGCCATCGGCTCCTCGATCAGGTAGACCCGACGGGCGCCGGCGCTCTCGGCCGATTCCTGAATGGCGCGGCGTTCCACCGCCGTCGAGCCCGACGGCACGCAGACCACCACCATGGGCGAGTTGAAGGCGCGCCGATTGTGCACCTTGCGGAAGAAATGCTTGATCATTTCCTCCGCCACCTCGAAATCGGCGATGACGCCGTCGCGCAAGGGGCGAATCGCCTCGATGTTGCCGGGCGTTCTGCCCAGCATCATCTTGGCCTCGTCGCCGACGGCCTGCACCGCCTTCTTGCCCCGCCGGTTGGTGATCGCCACCACCGAGGGCTCGTTCAGCACGATGCCGCGGCCCCGGACATAGACCAGGGTGTTCGCGGTACCGAGGTCGATCGCCATATCCGCGGACATCAGTCCGAAAAGCTTGGAGAACACGTCTTCCGTACCTCCGTATCGGTTCGTTTCGTCGTTACGGGCCCACCCGGGACCCAACGACGCCGCCCCGTGTCGTTTTTATCGTCACCGCCGGCTTTCGCCGGCCGACCGTCCGGTCCGGCTTTCGCCGGTTCATGGTCCTACCGGCTTTCGCCGATGCCGCCCCCGACCCCGACGGCACACGCAATACGCCGAATGCCGTCGGAAACAAGTACATAGTGCCGGCATTTCACGTCGATTCGCAAACAGATTCGTTTCCGAATTGGGTAAAATCCCAGGTATTAGTCGAGCAAGGCCTAGTTCTTGTCCTTGTCGACCAGGCGATTTTCGGCGATCCAGGGCATCATCGCGCGAAGTCGTTCGCCGACATCCTCGCATTGATGCTCGCTCGCGCGCCGCCGCATGGCCTTGAAGCTCGCCGCGTTGACCTTGTTTTCCAGCATCCAGGTGCGGGCGAACTCGCCGGACTGAATGTTCTCCAGCGCCACACGCATCTTCGCCTTGACGTCCTCGTCGATGATCTTCGGGCCGGTGACGTACTCGCCATATTCGGCCGTGTTGGAGACCGAGTAGTTCATGTTGGCGATGCCGCCCTCGTAGATCAGATCGACGATCAGCTTCATCTCGTGGATGCATTCGAAATAGGCCATCTCCGGCGCATAGCCGGCCTCGACCAGGGTGTCGAAACCCGCCTTCATCAGCTCGCAGACGCCGCCGCAGAGCACGGTCTGCTCGCCGAACAGGTCGGTTTCGCACTCTTCCTTGAAGGTCGTCTCGATGGTGCCGGCCCGTCCGCCGCCGATGGCGCTCGAGTAGCTGAGACCGATTTCATGCGCGTTGCCGGTGGCGTTCTGCTGTACGGCCAGCAGGCAGGGCACACCCGCGCCCCGCACATATTCCGAACGCACGGTATGGCCCGGGCCCTTGGGCGCGATCATGAAGACGTCCATGTCGGCGCGCGGCTCGATCAGGTTGAAGTGGATGGAAAGGCCATGGGCAAAGGCCATCGCCGCACCCTCGCGCATGTTGTCGCGCAGCTCGTCCGCCCAGAGGTCGGCCTGACCCTCGTCCGGCGTCAACACCATGACGACGTCGGCCCACTGGGCAGCCTCGGGCACGCTCATCACCTTGAAGCCGGCGGCTTCCGCCTTGGCGGCGCTGGACGAGCCGGGGCGCAGCGCCACGGCGACGTCGGGCACGCCCGAATCCTTCAGGTTGTTGGCATGGGCATGGCCCTGGCTGCCGTAGCCGAGGATGGCCACCTTCTTGCTTTTGATCAGGTTCACATCGGCGTCGCGGTCATAGTAAACGCGCATGTTCGTTTCCTCTCGGTCCATCTCGTTTCGTAGTGCGATCCGCCTCGGACAGAGACGGCTGATTTCCGGATCCGCCCGGGCGGGTCCGCGTGATTACATTTCCTCCGCCCCGCGCGCGATGGCGACGACGCCGGTGCGCGAGACCTCGACCAGGCCGAGGGGGCGCATCAGGTCGATGAAGGCGTCGATCTTCGACGAGGCGCCGGTCATCTCGAAGACGAAGCTGCGGTTGGTCGAGTCCACCGCGCGGGCGCGGAAGATATCGGCGATGCGCAGGCTTTCGATCCTGTCGTCGCCCGCGCCGGCGACCTTGATCAACGCCATCTCGCGCTCGACGGAGGGACCGTCGAGGGTGAGGTCGGTCACCCGGTGCACCGGCACCAGGCGATCGAGCTGGGCCTTGATCTGCTCGATCACCATCATGGTCCCGGTGGTGACGACGGTGATGCGCGAACGCACCGCGCCCGCGTCGACCTCGGCGACCGTCAGGCTTTCGATGTTGTAGCCCCGACCCGAGAACAGGCCGATGACACGCGCGAGCACACCCGGCTCGTTATCGACCAGGACGGCGATCGTGTGTCGTTGTTCCTCGGCAGCACTCATCTCGAGGCTCCTCCCCGCCCGGCGGCCGACGCTCAGACCAGGGCCATGCCGGCGTCGGTCACGCCCGGCTGGTCCTTGTCGGCATTGGTCGAGAGGATCATCTCGTTGTGCGGCGCGCCGGAGGGCACCATCGGCAGGCAGTTCTCCTCGCGCTCCACCAGGATATCGGCGATCACCGGCTGGTCGCTGTCGATCATCGTCTTGATGACGTCGTCCAGCTCGTCGGCCTTGGTGGCGCGCAGGCCGACGCCCCCGAAACTTTCCGCCAGCTTGACGAAATCGGGCAACGCCGCGACGTAGCTCTCGGCATAGCGGCCACCGTGCAGCAGCTCCTGCCACTGGCGCACCATGCCCATCCACTGGTTGTTGAGGATGAAGACCTTCACCGGCAGGGAGTACTGCCGCGCCGTGCACATCTCCTGGATGTTCATCAGGATCGAGGCTTCGCCCGCGACATCGATGACGAGGGCGTCGGGATAGGCCGTCTGCACGCCGATCGCCGCCGGCAGGCCGTAGCCCATGGTGCCGAGGCCGCCCGAGGTCATCCAACGGTTCGGCTCCTCGAACTTGAGGTACTGCGCCGCCCACATCTGGTGCTGGCCGACCTCGGTGGTGAAGTAGGTGTTGCGGTCCGCGGTCAGGGTCTGCAGGCGTTCCAGCGCGTATTGCGGCTTGATGATCTCGCCCTGCTGCTCGTAGGCCAGGCAGTCGCGGGCGCGCCAGCCTTCGATCTGGCTCCACCAGGCGCCGATGGCGTCGGCGTCGGCGGATTTCCGCTCGCCCTCCCACAACGCCAGCATCGCCTCCAGGATACGGCCGGCGTCGCCGATAATCGGCACGTCGACCATGACATTCTTGTTGATCGAGGAGGGATCGATATCGATGTGGATCTTGGTCGAGTTGGGACTGAAGGCGTCGAGCCGCCCGGTCACCCGGTCGTCGAAGCGGGCACCGACGTTGATCATCAGATCGCAGCCGTGCATCGTCAGGTTGGCCTCGTAGGTGCCGTGCATCCCCAGCATGCCGAGGAACTGAGAATCGGAGGCCGGATAGGCGCCGAGGCCCATCAGCGTGCTGGTGATCGGAAAGCCGGTCGTCTTCACCAGCTTGCGCAGGGTTTCCGCCGCCGCCGGGCCGGCATTGATGACGCCGCCGCCGGTGTAGAACACCGGGCGCCGCGCCTTGGCCATCAGCTCGACCGCGCGGCGGATCTGGTCGCCGTCGCCCTCCACGCGCGGGTGGTAGGAGCGGTGCGGCACCTCCTCCGGCGCCTGGTAGGTGCCTTCCTCGATGCAGACGTCCTTCGGCAGGTCGACCACCACCGGGCCCGGCCGGCCGTGCGTCGCGACATGGAAGGCCTCGTGCATCACCCGGGCGACGTCGTCGGGACGCTTCACCAGGTAGTTGTGCTTGGTGCAGGGCCGGGTGATGCCGACGGTGTCCGCCTCCTGGAAGGCGTCGTTGCCGATCATGTGGGTTGGCACCTGGCCGGTCAGGCAGATGACGGGAATCGAATCCATCAACGCGTCGGTCAGGCCGGTCACCGCATTGGTCGCACCGGGGCCGGAGGTCACCAGCACGACGCCGGGCTTGCCGGTGGCGCGGGCGTACCCCTCCGCCGCGTGGACGGCACCGCCTTCCTGGCGGACGAGGATGTGGCGGACCGAGTTCTGCTTGAAGAGGGCATCGTAGATCGGCAGGACCGCGCCGCCCGGATAGCCGAAGACGACCTCGACACCCTGATCGGCCAGAGCCTTGATGATCATTTCCGCGCCGGACATCCGTTTCGCCGGCGCCGCCTCGCCGTCATCGGCGGCGGTGTCTTCGCTCAGGGTCATCCCACCCACTCCTCACCCTCCCGCTTCGGCGCCGCCCAGGCACCGCAAACGCGGAGGATCACCTGCCAAAAAAAATCGTGGCCCCGAAGCTCAACCAAGCCTGAGGGCCGACGAACGAAGCGCCCGCCCCGCAGTTCCGCTTCCGAAGCGAAAAAGCCCGGAAAACTCGGCGCGCGTGCGGACGAACGAGCGGAACATAGTGGCTCATTCCGGGCGGGTCAACAAAAATCGACTTACAATCGGAATGATTTCGTACGGAAAACTTGTCGATTCTTGCGCTTCGATATGAATCCACGAACGCATCTTGTTTCGCTGCCAGGTGAGCTGCCGCTTGGCGTAGCGGCGGCTCGCCTGCTTGGCGCCGGCCAGGGCCGCGTCCAGGGTATTTTCGCCCGCCGCATGGGCGAGCAGTTCACGCAGGCCCACCGCCTTCATCGCCGGCAGGTCGGCGGCGAGGCCGAGCTCGCGGAAGGCCCGCACCTCGTCCATGACGCCGGCCGCGAGCATGGCGTCGAGACGCCGCTCGATCCGGGCATAGAGCCGCGCGCGTGGCAGGTCGAGGGTGATACCGAGCCAGGGCAGCGCCAAGGGAACCGACGGTGCCGCCAGCCAGGCGGAGAGCGGCCGTCCCGTCCCCTCCAGCACCTCGAGGGCCCGCAGCAGGCGTTGTGGATCGCTCGCGCCGATGCGGGCCGCGCTCGGGGCATCGCCCGCCGTCAAGTCCCGGTGCAAGGACGCCGCCCCCTCGGCGTCGAGGCGGGCGCTCAACCGGGCGCGCACGGCGTCGTCGATGTCGGGGATTTCCGCCAGGCCCTCGGTCAAGGCCATGAAATAGAGCCCGGTGCCGCCGACCACGATCGGCACCCGCCCGGCGGCGCGGATACCGGTCACGGCCGCGAGGGCGGCCCGGCGCCAGCGTACGGCGTTGCCGGGCTCGGCGGTCGACTGGACGCCATAGAGATGGTGCGGCACCGCCGCCTCGTCCGCCGGGCTCGGCCGCGCCGTGACGATACGGAGTTCGCGGTAGACCTGCATGCTGTCGGCATTGATGATCTCGCCGTCCACCGCCTCGGCGAGGCGAAGTGCCAGGGCCGACTTGCCGCTGGCCGTCGGCCCGGCTATCAGGATCAGTGGTGGCGCCATCGTCTCTGCCGTCCTCGGCCCGGGCGGATGGCGGCCCCTCTTTCCTTTGGACCGCCGCCGGGTGCCCGCGATGAAACACGTCCTGACCTTGATCGGCAAGCCGTTGACCCCCGAACAGGTCGCCCGGGCGGCACAGCTGGCGGACGCCGGCCCGCCGGACTGGCTGGTGCCCGAACTCGCCTGCGACCTGCCGCTGTCGGGCCCGCCGGCCGCCGGCCTCGAGGCGCAGGTGCGCGCGGCGCTGGAGGGGGCGGCGGTGGACCTGGCGATCCAGCCGGTGGCGGGGCGGCGCAAGCAATTGCTGATCGCCGACATGGACTCGACCTTCATCACCGTCGAATGCATCGACGAGATGGCCGCCGCCTTCGGCATCGGCGCGCAAATCGCCGAGATCACGCGCCGCGCGATGCGCGGAGAGCTCGACTTCGCGCAGGCCCTGCGCGAGCGGGTGGCGATGCTGGCGGGCTTCGCGCGCGCCGATCTCGACGCGGTCTGGGAAGACCGTATCACTCTAATGCCCGGCGGGCGCGCCCTGGTCGCCACGATGCGGGCCAACGGCGCCTTCACGGCGCTCGTCTCAGGCGGCTTCGACGTCTTCACGAGCCGGGTGCGCCGGGCGGTCGGCTTCGACCTCGATCTCGCCAACCGCCTGCTGCTGGCCGACGACCGCCTGACCGGCGCGGTGGCGGAACCGATCCTCGGTGCCGACGCCAAGCGCGAAACCCTCGACCGCCTGCTGGCCGAACGGGGCCTCGACGCGTCCCAGGCGCTCGCCGTCGGCGACGGAGCCAACGATGCGGCGATGATCAGCGCCGCCGGCCTGGGCGTCGCCTATCACGCGAAGCCCATCCTGGCCGAGATCGCCGACGTTCGCGTCGAGCACGGCGACCTCGCGACGCTGCTCTATATCCAAGGCTACCGTGCGGGCGAGATCGTCGTGGATTGAGCGGCGCGCCCAGGGCACATTGTCGTCGGCGGCACGCTTGTGCCAGTCTTGGCGCACGTCACGCGATCCCGTCCGCACAATTTCCGAGGAATGCCGCCATGACCGAGACCATTGCCGACTTCGCCTTCCTGAAGGGCGTGAAGGTGATCGACTTCACCCAGTTCGAGGCGGGGCCGTCCTGCACCGAGGCGCTGGCCTGGCTCGGCGCGGACGTGGTGAAGATCGAGAATCCGCTGCGCGGCGATCCCGGGCGCCGCCTGCGGCCGAACCAGCCGGACAACGACCCCTACTACTTCCACATGTTCAACGCCAACAAACGCTCGGCGACCGTCAACCTGAAGTCCGAGGAAGGCCTCGCCCTGATCAAGCAGATGATCGCCGAGGCCGACGTGATGATCGAGAACTTCGCGCCGGGCGCGATCGAGCGGCTGGGCCTCGGCTACGACGTGGTGAAGGCAATCAATCCGGGCCTCATCTTCGCGCAGGTCAAAGGCTTCGGCGAGGGCAGCCCGTTCGAGAAGAACCTGGCCTTCGACATGATCGCGCAGGCCTGCGGCGGCACCTTCTCGGTCACCGGCGAGGCGGACGGCCAGCCGACCCGGCCGGGCGTGACGATCGGCGACACCGGCACCGGCATGCTGATGGCGATCACCATCCTCGGGGCGCTGTATGAACGCCGGGAAAGCGGCGAAGGCCATCGCCTGCAGGTCGCCATGCAGGACGCGATGCTGCACTACATGCGGGTCAACTTCGCGACGCAAGGTCTCACCGGCCGGGCGGCGGAGCGGGGCGGCGCCAAGATCCCGGGCGTGGTGAACGCGCCGATGGGGCTTTATCCCTGCGCGCCCGGCGGCTCCAACGACTGGGTCTACATCATGACCAGCCGGGCCAATCCGGACCATTGGGACCGCCTGCTGGGCGTCATCGGGCGGGACGACCTGATCGGCGACGCGCGCTATGCGACGCCCGCCGACCGGGTCGAACGCGACGCGGAGGTCGACGACGTGATCTCGGAATGGACCCGCACCCAGGACAAGTTCGAAGCAATGCGCAGAATCGGCGAGGCCGGCATTCCGGCGGGCGCGGTGCTGGACACGGACGAGCTGAACAACGACGCCACCTTCGAGGAGCGCGGCGTGATGCAGACCATGCACCATCCCGTCCACCGTCCCTTCAAGATGCCGGGCTGGCCGGTCCGCGTCGACGGCCAGGCGACCCGTGTGACCTCGTCACCGGTCCTGGGCGAGCACACGGAAACGGTGATCGGCGAATGGCTCGGCCTGAACGAGTCCGCGATCCAGGCACTGCGGGAGGCGGGGACGCTCGGGTGACCTCGCGCCGCGTCGCCGATCAAGTTTCCGTGCAGTTTCGATACCGTTTCAAAAGGACCAACTGATCGCGCTGCGCTTGAAGCTCGTCGATCTTCCGTTTCGCGACGGCGGTATTGTCGAGGGCAAGGAGAGCCGGGGCGAAGATCACGCCACCGAGAAGGCCGCTGACCTGGTTGCGAGTTCGTTTGCCATGGATGATGGCTTCGTTCGTTGCGATGGCGTTATCCAATCTCAATTGCTCGTCGGCAATTTCGGCGCATGTGAGCCGAAGCTGGCCCACCGAGAAGGATTTGGCCGACAGGGCGTTCTCAGCGCCGCGCGATCCATAATCCGGCGGCACCTCCGGTGCCGAACGCGCGCAGGCGACAGCGAACCCCAAGATCAGCAAGAGTGTTGCGATTCTATTTTTCGAAAGAAACCGCTCGGCCTCTACCATCGAGGGACCCCCAGCTGATGACCGAAACGCCGACAGTCCCGTAGCGGACCAGGATCACCGCGTCTGCGCCGAGCTTCGCCGCTTCCTCCCTCAGCCGCGCATTTACGGCGGCCTTCGTCGGATCCTTATGGAAGATCGTCGTCTTATTTACCGTCACCTTGATATCCCGCAGGACCATATAGGGCCTGTCGCTGATATCCTCGGTCGTGATCAAAATCTTTTCCGGTTGGGTCGGTGCGCGTTTCTCAGTTGTCGAGGCCGTTCCGCTCGGCGGCGCCTCATGTTCCGCCGTCGACCACGTCGCACAGCCCGGAACCACCAGCAACATTGTGATCATGGCTAGAGTTTTCGTTATTGGTATCCTTGAGCGGTAGAACAATGCCAATCTCCTTTACATTTAGAGCTTTATTCTACAGACACGATAAACGGAGTGTCCAGCGTTTAATCAACGATTCTTTACGCGAAAAAGGCGCCGCCGGTTTCCCGGCGACGCCCGTTTCAACGCAACGCTGAAACGTGATCAGCCCTTGTCGAGGCGGACCGCGATGAAGCGGAGGTCGCCGCCGCGTTCCAGCAGCAGCAGGATCGACTTGCGGTTCGACTTCTTCACCTTGGTGACCTTGCGCAGGACTTCGCCCGGCGTCTTCACCTCTTCCTGCGCGACCTCGACGATGAGGTCGCCCTCGCGGATGCCCTTCTCGGCCGCGGCACCGTCCGCATCGACCTTGGCGACGACGACACCGTTCGCGTCGTCGGCCAGGTCGTACTTCTTGCGCAGCTCGTCCGTCAGGGTCGAAAGCGTCATGCCGACGGTATCCACCGTGTCCGGCTCCACCGGCGCCTTGGGATCGGCGGAGGCGACCTTGGTTTCGGCATCCTCCAGCTCGCCGATGGTAACGCCGACTTCGACCTTCTCGCCCTTGCGCCAGAGCGCGACCTTGACCTCCTTGCCGATCTGCGTTTCGGCGACGATGCGCGGCAATTCGCGCATCTCGGAGACGTCCTTGCCGTCGAAGGTCAGGATGACGTCGCCCTGCTGCAGGCCCGCGCCCTCGGCCGGGCCGCCCTCGGAGATGCCGGCGACCAGCGCGCCGGAGGCCTTGTCCAGGCCCAGGCTTTCGGCGATCTCGTCGGTCACCGTCTGGGTCCGCACGCCGAGCCAGCCGCGCTTGGTCCGCCCGAACTCGGCCAGCTGTGCGATGACGTTCTGGGCGAGCGTGGCCGGAATGGCGAAGCCGATGCCGACGCTGCCGCCCGTCGGCGAAAAGATCGCCGTGTTGATGCCGATGACCTCGCCGTCCATGTTGAACAGCGGCCCGCCCGAGTTGCCGCGGTTGATCGAGGCGTCGGTCTGGATGAAGTCGTCATAGGGACCGGCGTTGATGTCGCGCCCGCGGGCCGAGATGATGCCCGCCGTGACGGAGCCGCCGAGGCCGAAGGGGTTGCCGATGGCGACGACCCAATCGCCGACCCGTGCCGTGTCGGAGCTGCCCCACGGCACCGCGGGAAGCGGCGTCTCGCTCTCCACCTTCAGCAGCGCGAGGTCGGTCTTCGGATCCTTGCCGAGGATCTTGGCCGGCAGCTTGTCGCCGTTCGGGAAGGTGACGGAGACTTCGTCCGCCTCGGCGATGACGTGGTTGTTGGTGACGATCAGACCCGCCTTGTCGATGACGAAGCCGGAGCCGAGGGAGGTCACCCGCCGCGGGCGGTTCTGCTGGCCGCCGCCGCCGGGCGGCCGGTTCCGCTCGAAGAAGTCCTTGAAGAATTCCTCGAAGGGGGAGCCCGGCGGAAACTGGAAGCCGGGGCCACTCTGATTGCCCTGCTGGACCTTCTGGGTGGTCGAAATATTGACGACGCTCGGCGAAAGCTCCGCCGCGAGATCGGCGAAACTCTCCGGCGCCGAGCGCGCGAAGACCGGCGTTGCCAGCGCCAGCGCCGCCGTCGTTGCGACGGCCGCGACCGCGCGGACCGGTCGTATTTCTGAAATTGAGAACATCCCTGTCACGAGCCTTCTCCTTGGGCAGTGGCGACGGTGACCCGGGGTCGGGACCGGCCGCGCATGATCGGACAATTAGTCCCCGCCGCACACGCTTTCAAGCACCCGGGAGGACAGTAGCCAGCTGGGCACCGATTGAGACCATTCTATGGCCATTTCGTGGAAATGTCCGGTCACGGCGGGCCTCAACAGAAGAGGGCGGCCCCGAGGAGCCGCCCTGTCCCGTCGTCAAGCGGCGCTTGGCCGGCCGGAGCCGGCACGCGCCGTCAATTCGATTTCACACGATACTCGTCGGGCAGCAGCATCACGCTGTCCTGGTCGTCCGCAACGGCGGCGTGGCAATCGATGCAGAACTGCATCTTCGCACTGTTCTGGCCGTTGGTGACGCCGAAGATCGCGCCGTCCGGCATGACCATGGTGTAGCGCCAGTTGCCGCTCGCCTTATTGAAGCCGGCCGGCATCTTCTCCATCAAGAACAGCGGCCCGGGGCCCGTCTTGCCGTTGCCGTGCACGGCGAAGCTGTCCTTGGCCAGCATCGCGCCCACGGGCAGCCGGCCGACGTCCTCGAACTTGCCGTAGTTCCGCGCCGTCGCGTTGGCGTAGTTGTTGACGAAACGACCGCCATGGGTGTCGGAGACATAGGGCTGGTTGTTGTAGATGTCCCAGTCCTTGTAGAAGCCGGCCACCTTCATGCCCGACTTCTTGTAGCCCGCGAGCATTTCCTTCACCAGGCACTCGTAGGCGCCCTTGGCCTCGGCCGTCGTCAGCTCGGGCGCCGCCGCACCGCCGCAAGGATTGCAGGCGCCGCCGCACGGATTGCAGGGGTTGCTGGCCGCGCAGGGATTGCACGGATTGCAGGCGCGCTTGGCGGCGCAAGGATTGCAGCCACCGCAGGCCTTCTTCGCAGCGCAGGGGTTGCACGGATTGCAGGCCTTCTTCGCGGCGCAAGGATTACAGGCCTTGCAGGCTGCGAGCCGGATCGCGCCGTCGGCCGGTTTCGCTACCGCCGCCGGGTTCGCCAGACCGTCGCCGCCCCGGGCGAAGCTCGCCTCGCTCAGGGCAAAACCGCCGGCGGCCACGCCGGCGCCGACGAACAATTGGATCATCGTGCTCGAAAGCAGATTTGATTTATGGGATTTCACGACCCGAGCCTCCTGGTTGTGCTGCGCCTCTCTTCGACGGTACGCCCGGCCTCCCCTGCCGGTAACGTCGCCGTCATTTCGAGCCGCGATACTACAGACAGGGTGCCGTAACGCCTCATAAAACCTATGTGATGCTGCACCGCAGCATGACGAAAGAGGTGATCACAGGGTCCCGGAATCGAAAACGCCGCCGCCGGAAAACCGGCGACGGCGCTTTCCACCGAGGTTCGGTGCTTACTTCTTCTTCGCGGCGCAAGGATTGCAGCCACCACAAGCCTTCTTGGCGGCGCAAGGATTGCAGCCACCGCAGGCCTTCTTCGCGGCGCAAGGATTACAGCCACCGCAAGCCTTCTTCGCGGCGCAAGGATTGCAGCCACCACAGGCCTTCTTCGCGGCGCAGGGGTTGCAGGCCTTACAAGCGGCGAGCTGGATGTATCCGGACTTCGCGGCCGCGGCCGGGTTGGCGACGCCGTCGCTGGTGGCGGCGCTGGCATGACCGATGGCACCGGCGGCGAGAGCAACGCCGAGCGCGACGGGCATGAAGGTGCTGGAAAGCAGTTTGGACTTATGGGAACTCATGGACCGACCTCCTGTTAGGGGACGCAGGGTTTGCCGGCGATGGTGGCGCTGTGCCCCCCGAAGCCGATGCGTCCCGTTTCCTGCCGCGCCGACGACCATCGCCGACGCGCTCTGGAAAGGTGGGGCATTCTATGCGCCCTTCCACGTAGAATTTTGTAAAGAATCTGTGATGGCCTTCGAAGCACCCCCGCGGGGTTCCTATAATGAGGTCGCAACGGGTGAGGTACGGGAGGCTGGAAATGGCAATCAGAGGGGTAATTTTGGCGCTTTTCGCCCTCGTGGCGGCCGAGTCGGCGCTGCCGGGCCAAAGCGTCGCCGAGGTATCGACGCCGTTGACCGTCGCGATCCCCGCCGGCGCGTTCATTCAAGGCTCGAAACGCCCGGAACGCGAAGCGGCCTACCGGCTCGACGAGGCGGCCTACGGCCACAGCGTCACCCGGCGCAGCAAATGGTACGAGGACGAGCGTTACCGCACCGTCGAACTGCCGGCCTTCCAGATCACCCGAAACCTCGTCACCAACTGGGACTACGCGCGCTTCGTCACCGCCACCGGCCATCCGGCGCCCGAAGTGAAACCCGACGTTTGGAAAAGCTACCGGCTGATCCACCCCTACAGTCGGTCCCGGCGGCACGCCTGGAAAGACGGCACGATGCCTGAGGGACGTGCGGACCATCCCGTCGTGATGGTCGCCTACACGGACGCGGTGGCCTATGCCCGCTGGCTCAGCACCGAGACCGGCGTAAACTGGCGATTGCCGAGCGAGGCGGAATGGGAGAAGGCGGCCCGCGGCACCGATGGGCGCCGCTTCCCCTGGGGCGACGACTATGATCCCAAACGGCTGAACAGCCACGACAACGGTCCCTTCGACACCGTACCCGTCGGCAGCTTTCCCGACGGCGCCAGCCCCTTCGGCATGCTCGATCCCGCCGGCCAGGTGTTCGAATGGACCGCGACGGCGGCGGGCAAGGGACGCCATGTCGTGAAGGGCGGGTCGTGGGACGACAGCGGTTGCGGCATCTGCCGCCCGGCCGCGCGCCATACCCGACCGGACTTCATAAAGCATATCCTGGTCGGCTTCCGGCTGGTCCGCGAATGATGTTAGATGCTCCCCAGAAACGCTACACGAGAGCCTGAGAGATGACCGCATTCGACGAACTGACGCTGGACGAGATCGAGTGGATGATCGATGCCGGCAACGAGATCGAGGAGTGCTATCGCGTCCTGCGCAAGGTCGACGCCAATATCGTCGGCGAAGTGCTGAAGGGGCACGGCACCTTCTATGAATGGGATCACTATCCGCCGGGCGATGTCTTCGACTACGACACCGGCTCGCAATACTATTACCACTCCCACCGTCCCGAAGGCGGCGAGCATGGCCATTTCCATACCTTCCTGCGCGACAAGGCGCTGCCCGACAATCTCGAGCCGGTGCCCCACATCGTCGACGAGGAGGAGGACTGGCCGAGTGGCGAGGATCGGATCTCGCACCTGATTGCCGTCGTCTGCGAGAAGCGCGGCTATCCGACCCATCTCTTCACCACCAACCGCTGGGTGACCGGCGAAACCATGTACGCGGCCGAGGATATGATCGCGCAGATCGATCACTTCGAGATCGATCACGCCGATCCGTCCTGGCCGGTCAATCGCTGGCTGACCGCGATGATTCGCTTCTTTCGCCCGCAGATCGAGATCCTGCTGCGCCAGCGCGACGAGAAAATGGCCGAGTGGGCGGCGGCGCATCCGGGCGAGGATATCCACGAGAACCGCGACCTGGAGATCACCTCGCGGATCCCGATCAACGTCGGCCGGCAGATGAAACTGTTGCAGAAGGCCAAGCGCGCGCGAAAATAGCGCCCGGGCCAGCAAGGGGAAACGAAGATGTCCGAGAAGTTCGAAAAGTCCGAAGACGAATGGCGCGCCCAGCTCAACGACGAGCAGTACTACGTCGCCCGCCAGAAGGGGACCGAGCGGCCCTTTACCGGGGTCTATTGGAACGAGAAGCGCGAGGGCGTCTACGCCTGCATCTGCTGCGGCGAAGATCTCTTTCTGTCCGATCACAAGTATGATTCCGGCACCGGCTGGCCGAGCTTCTGGCAGCCGATCGACCCGGACAAGGTGCGCGAGGAGCACGACCACAGCCACGGCATGCACCGCATCGAAGCGCTCTGCACGAAGTGCGATGCCCATCTCGGCCACGTCTTTCCCGACGGCCCCCGGCCGACCGGCACACGCTACTGCCTGAATTCGGCCTCGCTCGACCTGAAGGCCAAGGACGAATGACGCAGCCCGCCGAGGGCATCGAGGCGGTTCTTTGGGATTTCGGCGGGGTCGTCACGACCTCACCGTTCGAGGCGTTCAGCCGGTTCGAAGCCGCGCGTGGCCTGCCGACCGACTTCATCCGCCGGGTGAATTCCACCCGTCCCGACGACAACGCCTGGGCCCGGCTGGAGCGGAGCGAGGTCGACGCCGACGGTTTCGCCGGCCTTTTCGCCGAGGAGAGCGCGGCGCTCGGCCACCGCATCGACGGCCACGAGGTGTTGGCGCTGCTGGCGGGTGACCTGCGCCCGGCGATGGTCGCCGCCCTCGACCGGGTGCGGGCGCGCTTCAAGACCGCCTGCCTCACCAACAACGCCCGCGTCGGCGAGGGTCCCGGCATGCAGGCCGATCCGGCCCGTGCGGCGGCGATCGCCGAAGTCATGCGCCGTTTCGACGTGGTGATCGAGTCGAGCAAGATCGGCGTGCGCAAGCCGGAGCCGCGATTCTACGAACTCGCCTGCGCGCAACTGAACGTCCGACCGGAACGCGCCGTGTTCCTCGACGATCTCGGCGTCAACCTGAAACCGGCCCGGGCCATGGGCATGACGACCATCAAGGTGGTTGACCCGGCGGTCGCGTTGCGGGAGCTATCGGAGGTCCTCGACCTCGATCTCACGGGCTGAGGCCTCCGCCGCCGACTTGCCTTGACGGCGGGTTGCCGGCAAAATTTTGCGCACGCGAACCGTGAGGGAGGTGAGGAAGATGGAGATCCAGCAACTGTCCGGCGCGCTCGGCGGCGAAGTTACCGGCATCGATCTCGGGGACCTGGACGACGGCGGTTTCGAGGCGCTGCATCGCGCGCTGCTCGAGCACGGCGTGCTGTGCATTCGCGGCCAGGACATCACGCCCGACGAGCAGATCGCCTTCGCCCGGCGCTGGGGCGAGATCCACGACCATCCCTATCTCGCCACCCTGCCCGGACACCCGGAAATCATCGAGATCGTCAAGGAACCCGGCGAGCGAAACCGCTTCGGCGCGCACTGGCATACCGATCAGATCTTCACCCCGGTACCGGCGATGGCGACGATGCTGCTGGCCAAGGAAGTCCCACCGGTCGGCGGCGATACGCTATTCACCGACCTGTATTCGGCCTACGACGCGCTCTCCGACGGCATGAAGCGGCTGGCGGCACGGCTCGCGACCTTCAACCTCTACAACAAGCAGGCGGACCGCTCGCGCGTCATGAAGGCCAAGGTGACGGCACCCGAAACCCCGGCGGAACCGGCGATCCATCCTCTCGTTCGCGTCCATCCGGAGACCGGCCGCCCGGCTCTCTACCTGAACGATCCGCGCGTGACGCGCCGCTTCGACGGCATGACGGAGGCGGAAAGCCGACCGCTGATCGACTTCCTGATGGCGCATTGTACGCGGCCGGAATTCACCTGCCGCGTCCGTTGGGCCGTCGGCACCCTCACCATCTGGGACAACCGCCGGCTGATGCACCTGGCACTGGACGACTATCCCGACCACCGCCGGGTGATGCATCGCATCACCATCAAAGGCACGCCGACGGTCGGCCTGGAACAGGCGCGGGTCGCCGCCTGACGCCTCAGGCCGCCCGCCTGGTCGCCGCGTCCAGCATGGCGCCCGACAGCAGCGTGTAGGCCGACGTCCAGGCCTCGCGCACCTCGTCCGTGAAACCGTCGCCGAGGCCGCGTTCCAGCGTCCAGAGCAAGGCCTCACCGACGATCTCGTAGTGGCGGGGCTGGGCGCCGTAGGCGACATGGCGGCGGCCGAGATCCTGGATCACCGGCAGGATGCGCTCGAGCTTGTCGAGACCGTTCACCACCATCGCCATCGCAGTCATCAGTTTCGCACCCTGCTGGCGCATGTCGCCGGAAAACAGCGGTTGCAGGCTCGGCTCGAGCTCGAACAGGCGGGTGTAGAAGAGCTCGGCCGCCACATCCGCGATCGGCACGACATTCTCGAAGCTGTCCTGAACCAGGGTGATCTCGCGCGGGGTCATCATCTCATTCTCCGAACTTGGCTGGCATCGATGACCTCGGAGATAGGGGGCCTGTGTTTCAGGACGGCCTCGTTCACGATGTCGCGAGGTTTCAATTGTTTCCGCGCCGTGCGGCTATCCGCGGCGGCCGACTTGCACCGATGGCACCGCCGCGCGAAAATTCGCGGCGTCAAAGGCGAGACGATTTTGGGGGACCCGATCATGGCGATGGCCGAACAGCTGTATGAGACGAGCGCCGAAGAGCTGGCGAGCCGCTGGCTCGCAGCATTCGAGGCGGCCCTGGCCGGGGGCGACACGACGGCGGCGGCGACGCTGTTTCTCCCCGACGGTCATTGGCGCGATCTGGTGAGTTTCACCTGGAGCCTGCGCACCATGGACGGCCGGGCGGCGATCGCCGAGGCGCTGGACCGGACCCTGGCGGCGACCGGCCCGCGCGATTTCCAACTCGCCGGGGAGCGTACGGCGCCGCGCGAGGTAACCCGTGCCGGGCACGACGTCATCGAGGCGTTCTTTACGTTCGAGACGGCGAACGCACGGGCGAACGGCGTGCTGCGCCTGGTGGCCGATGCCGACGACCCGGCGGGCGGCCAGGCCTGGATCCTGCTCACCGCCCTCGACGAGATCCGCGGGCACGAGGAACTGAACGGCGCGCGGCGGCCCGACGGCGAGTGCTATTCGCGCGAGTTCGGCGGGGAGAACTGGCTCGACCAGCGCCAGCGCCAGCAGGCCTACGAGGATCACGAGCCGACGGTGCTGGTGGTCGGCGGCGGGCAGTGCGGGCTCGGCATCGCCGCCTGCCTCGGCCAGCTCGGCCTCGATACCCTGGTCGTCGATCGGCACGAACGGGTGGGCGATGCCTGGCGCAAGCGCTATCGCTCGCTCACCCTGCATAACCAAGTCTACATCAACCACATGCCCTATCTGTCCTTCCCCTCCAACTGGCCGATCTACATCCCCAAGGACAAGATCGCCAATTGGATGGAGTTCTATGCCGAAACCATGGAGCTGAACGTCTGGTGCGGAACGGAGCCGGTGGGCGGCGCCTGGGACGCCGCGGCCGGGCGCTGGGAGATCACCTTGAAACAGGCCGACGGCGGCGAGAAGATCGTACGTCCCCGCCACGTCGTGTTCGCCACCGGCGTCAGCGGCATTCCGATCCGCCCCGACCTGCCGGGCCTGTCCGACTTCCAGGGCCGGGTCATGCATTCAGGCGACTACAAAGTCGGCACGGACTGGAAGGACCGCAAGGCCCTGGTGCTCGGCACCGGCAACAGCGGCCACGACGTCGCCCAGGACCTGCACGCCCACGGGGCCGAGGTCACCATGCTGCAGCGGGGCACGACGCTGATCGTACAGCTCGACACCGCGCAAAAAGTTTACGACATGTACCAGGAGGGCCCGCCGCTGGACGATTGCGACCTGCTGGCGACCGCCACGCCCTACACGCCCTTGGTCGAGGCCTACAAAATCGCCTCCAAGATGATGCGGGAACGCGACCGCGCGCTGCTGGACGGGCTGGAAGCGCGCGGCTTCCGTCTCGACTACGGCCCGCCGGACGACACCGGCTATCAGATGAAATACCTGCGCCGGGGCGGCGGCTATTACTTCAACGTCGGCTGTTCCGATCTCATCGTCGACGGCTCGATAGGTCTGGAACAGTTCGCCGACGCCGACCGCTTCGTCGCCGAAGGATTGCGCATGAAGGACGGCCGGGTGCTGGCCGCCGACTTGCTGGTGACCGCGACCGGCTACGAGAACCAGCGCGAGATGGTCCGCCTGATTTTGGGCGACCGGGTCGCCGACGACATCGGCGAGGTCTGGGGCTTCGACGCCGGCGGCGAGCAGCGCAACATGTGGCGCCGCACCCCGCAGCCGGGCCTCTGGTTCACCGCCGGCGGCCTGCCGCACGTCCGCATCTATTCGAAATACCTGGCCCAGCAGATCAAGGCCTGCGAAGTCGGCCTCATCGATCCCGCGGCGCTCGAAGGACGAAGCTGACGCGTCGATCACATCAGATCGTTGCTTCGATGACCGCGTCGCGAAAAACGATGAAGCTGGGTGACGTGTTGCGGCCGGGGTCCATATAGGCCCCGATGCTCCGGACGGCCTCGATCTTCCTCAGTCCTTCCGGAAAGTATCCACGCCCCTTGAGGATGCGTTCGAAAGCCTCGGCGGTTCCACCGGAAATCTCGTCGGATTTTCGATACGGCGCGCGCCTCGGCGTGTCTCCGGAAACTCTGTCGAACGCCTCCGTTACGGCGCGCCAATCGCCGAAATACCAGGCTTCGAGCTCTTCGATAGCGATACGATTAACAACTTGCCACCTGCCGCCGCGTGCAGCACTTCGGCTTACGAGGCCCGCCGTGGCCGCCAGTTCCTCCAACTTGCGCTTCAAGGCCCGGCAATCTTCGTTGTCACGATCTACAATGACGAAGATTCTGTAGTCCTCCGACATCCAGCGTGCATAGGCGCGGAGACGCTCTTCCAATCTTTTGAGAAGACTCTGCTTGCCATTGAATGGATGAACTTGAAAAATTACACCTGGTACAAGACGCGGCAATAACTGGTGCAATAGAGCTTCCATGGAAAGCTCCTCGACGAAAAAATTAGCATTCTTCCGTTCATCCCCGCGCTTTACCCAGCGGCCTGATTGGCTCCCCACCGCCGTAAAGAGGATCACCGACACCGAAGTGGCCTTCCAGCCAAAGATCTCCCAACAGCGCGCCTTCCTCGACGAACTCTTTGATGCCGCGAAGATCGTCCGTGCGCCGCGACTGAGTGAATCCATCCTGATCACGCCACAAAACTCGGACCTCTTTCGGCCGGAGGGCATTCAAATAGAACGGAGAATGGGTCGTAACCAGGAGTTGCGTATGCTGACTTGCGCCTCGGCATTCCTCGGCCAGTTCGGGCAGAAGCCGAGGGTGCAGGTAGTTCTCCGGCTCTTCGATTCCAATGAAGGGCGGCGGCAGCGGGTCATGCAACAACACGAGATAGGCCAGCATCTTCAATGTGCCATCGGACGCGAATCGAGCTAGAACGGGATCATTGAAAGGGGCATCCTTGATCTGCAAAAGCAACCGGCCATCGGGCATCGTATCGGCCCTGACGCTCTCCACCTTGGGAACTCGGCGCCGCAGCAGATCGAATATTTTCGACAATCGTTCGGGATGTTGCTCGTCCAAATATTGGATGACGTTCGCCAGATTGTCACCGTTGCGGTTTACACGTTCCTGTGGACCCGCTTCGGGTTGGCTTCGCGCGCTGTCCGCCGACATATAGGAAACATGCCAGCCCGTAATAAAATTTCGCAGCGCCGCGACTCTTGGATGCTCGGCGAATTGACCTAATGCATTGACGGCGAGAAGGTCGGGCGAGCTCAATGGGACATCAATACGCTCGTCTTCTTCGTCAGGAAGCTCCCCTCTGACCGCTTGCCCGACGCCGTCACGATATTCCAGGAACCGGAATGGCCGACCATGTCGTTTCCGTTTCCATTCAAGCCATTCTTCAATGACGCACGGAGAACCATTTCTTTCATCGACGGCCAGGTGATACGTAATCAACGGAGACGCCTTGCGCTGTTCCCTGTACTTGATCTCGATAAGAATCGGACCTTCTGCACCGCGCGTCTTCAATTCCTTGGCTCGTCCACGCTTGTCCCAGGCACGACGAATGTTGGACTCGAAACACTCCGAAAGAAACGCAAAGACATCGAAGACAGTGGACTTGCCGCTACCGTTCGGCCCCAGCAAGACGGTCAAGGGCGTCATTCCCTTGAATTCGACGTCCTTCAACGCCCGGAAATTCCGCACTGTGAGCTGTTCGATTCTCGGAGGACCAGGCCTTCCGGCGATGGACGTCATCGTGGTGCCCTCTTGGCGGTAGCGTCGGGTCTATACCAGTCCGACCCTACCCCAAGGTTGCCCGGAACGACACACCCAGCGCATGCGGCGTGAAGCCATGAAATGGCCAATCCGGCGGCATCCGCCTCGGCGACCCGAAATCACATGGCCCGAACGACAGGCATCGACCTACGGTTGTCGGCTCACGGCACGCGACAAAGCCGCCAATGCTTACCCCGCCTCAACTGCCGGTGCGGATGGCGTCCCAGTAGCCCTTGTTCAAGGTGCCGAGGAAGCCGTCGTGCTTCGATTGCAGGCAGCCCTTGAAGCTCGGCGGGGCCAGCATATAGGCCTCGGTGCCGCCGCAGCCCTCGAACGCCTTGTCGAAGAGCTCGCGGCCCTCGGCCGGCAGGCTTTGGCCGTGCGTATGAATCACCGAATCATAGAGGATTTCCTGCCGGTCCTTCGAGATCAGGTGTGACGAGCCGAGTTGGTTGACCGCGGCGAGCGTCATGCGCGCGGCCTTCATCCGGCCCTGATCCCGGTCGACCAGCTCGTCGCCCGTCGCCCGCAACGTGCCGGTGACCAGCTCGATCTCACTCGCCGAGAAGGGCGAGGGATCGTCGTCCTTCGGGACCGGCAGCAGCACGGCCTTGGTATCGACCTCGACGAAGGCCTTGACCAGGCCCAACGCGTCGAAGCGATGACTGGACATCGAGATCTTGACCGCGACGTGGGTGCGAAGCGCGGAGACCGTCACTTCCTTGCCCGCATCCAGGGTCACCCGGCTGCCGTCGGCCCGTTCGCCGACCAGCTTCAGCACACCCGCCTCGGCCAGCGTGTAGCGCTCGCCCTGTTGCGGCGGGCGCCGCTCGTGCTGCAGGCAAAAGGCGGAAAACTCGGCCGCGCAGTCCGGGCCGAGGCAGGTGAGCGGCACCGGCCCGGCGCTGGCCACCAGCCCCAGGGCCTGCGGCGCGGCACTGGCACCGCTTGCCGAAACCATCATCGCACCGGCGCCGAACAGCGCCAAAACCAAGTTACGGATCGGATTTTTCATCGAACTCGTCCCTATCGTCAAACGAGCCCCCCTGGCTCATTCATGGAGCCGATATGTAGCGCGCCAATGGTCTCACCGGGTTCCGGTGCTGTCAACCGGATTAGCGCGCGCCGGCACAGTCGACACACAGCGTCGCGGCCGGATCCAGTTCCAGCCGCTTCTCCAAAAGCTCGTCGTCGCAGCTCAGGCAATAGCCATAGTCGCCGCTTTCGATCCGTGCCAGCGCCGCCTCGATCCGCTTCAACTCGACCCCGCGGCGGCGTTCCGTCTCCAGCGCCATGGCCTGGTCCTGCAGCGCGTCCATGCGGGAGAGGCGGCCCACCCGGCTCTGGTCGAGTTCGACCGGGCGGCGCGAGTCCGCCATGGCGGCGTCCAGCGACTGCAATTCCTCGCGGCGGTCTTCCAGGCGCCGGCGGGCCTCGCTCGGGTCCATTATGATTGCACCCTCTGAAACGACGAAGGCCCGGTCGGGTGACCGGGCCTCGCGCGAAATCTCGCTGAGGCGAAGATTACTTGATCTTCGTCTCCTTGAACTCGACGTGCTTGCGCGCGACCGGGTCGTACTTGCGCATCGACATCTTGTCGGTCTGGGTGCGCGGGTTCTTCTTGGTCACGTAGTAGTAGCCGGTGCCGGCCGTGCTCTCGAGCTTGATCTTCAACGTCGCGGGCTTCGCCATGGCGGCCTCCGGGTGCTGGAATCCTGTGTCAGAGACGGCAAAATAGGCCCCGAGGCTGGGAAGTCAAGCCTCGGGCCGGCGCCAGGGGCCGATCGAGCGGGCGAACCAGACCAGCACGAAGGCGAACGAGGCCAGTGCGAAGGTCGCGGGCAGCCCCTCGGGATCCCAAAGGTCCATCGCCCAGCCCGACATCGGCGGGCCGACCAGTTGCGAGATCCCCCAGAGCACGGAGAAAGCCGCATTGGCCGTCACCAGATCGCCGCCGCGATAACGCTCGCCGAGGATGGTCATCGCCACCGTATAGAGACCGAACCCGAAGCCGCCCCAGGCGAACAGCAACAACCAGAACCAGAGGCCGGCGCCCATCGCGACGGGCAACAGGAGGCTGCCGGCCAGCACCGCCAGGCCGCACAACAGCAGCATGCGTTGCCGCGCGAAGCGGTCGCAGGCCCAGCCGATCGGTCCCTGCAGGGCGATATTGCCGAGCGTCACCGCCATCAACATCATCGCCGCCGTACCGGTATCGAGGCCGTGGCGCACGCCGTAGACCGGCAACAGGTTCAGCTGGCTCATCATGACGAAACCGAAGAGCAACACGGCGGCCGCGAGCGTCGGCGCCCCGGCGATGAAGCCGAGCACGCCGAAACTCGCCCGTCCGCCCAGTTCCGGTGCCGCGTCGCCGGTGGCAGCCAGCGGCAGCAGCGCGGCTGCGACGACCCCGCCGCCGACCAGGAAGGGCATCCAACCATCGATCCCGAACAGCTGGATGATCAGCGGGCCGAGCGCCAGGCCGGCCGAGATGGCGGTGACGTAGATCGCGACGACACGGCCACGCGTCGCTTCCAGCGCGATCTGGTTGATCCAGGTTTCCGCCGCGATGAACAGCAGGGCGCCCGACGCGCCGAGCAGGAAACGCAGGCCGAACCAGGCCCAGAGCTCGGTGAACAGCGGGAAGAGCAGCAGCACCCCGCCCTCGACCAGCAGGCAGAGCAGCATGGCGAAGCGGAACCCGGTGCGCGCGAAGATCGCCGGCCCCAGCGGCGCGATCACCAACATCGCCAGCGCCGGCGTCGCGGCGTTGAGGCCGATGATCGTGCGCTCGATCCCGCGTGCCTCCAGCAGCAGCGAGAGCAGCGGGCTGGTGAGGCCGAGCACGATGCCGTAGATCGAGATACAGGCAATGATCGCCGTCAGGCTGCGCCGGCGCGTGCGGGGGTCGAGGGCCGCCGCCTCACTCGTAGCGGACGCGGGTGCGGCCATGGCTGTAATGGAACAGCGGGATCCCCGGCGATTCCCACCCGTCCAGCCGCTTCGCCAGCTCGCCCAGCAGGAATTCGGTCACGTCGGCCACGTTCATTTCCAGGGCCTTGTGGATTTCCAACCATTGCAGGTCCTGCAATTCGCGGCTGTCGCGGACCTTGCCGGTGGCCCGGGCCGCATCGGCCAGGAAAAAGCGGGCATGGAAGCGGATGGGCGAGTCGGGTGGCGTGATCGCCCGGGCGACATATTCGAAGCCGTCGAGCGCCGCGCGGGTCCGGCCATCCACCATCCGGCCGAAGACCAGGCCGGTTTCCTCCTGCGTTTCGCGCGCCGCGGTAACGGCGAGGCCGCGGGCCAGTTCCGGCGACCATTTGGCGTGCAGCTTGGCCGCCACGTCGGGCGCGAGGTCGCTTTCCACCTCCGCCCGGCGGTCCTCGGCGTCGAGCCGGCCGCCCGGGAAAACATAGACGTTCGGCATGAAGCGATGGCGCGAGGCGCGCCGGCCCATCAGCACCTCGTGTCGCTTGCCGCGCCGGCGGAGGATGATCAGGCTCGCCGCGTCGCGCGGGCGGACCGGGCGTTTGGCCGCGTCTGCGTTGCTCATTCGTGCTCCACCACGCGTTTGCCGTGCAGCACCCGGTAGGCGGGCACGGTACCGCGCTTTCGCCAATCCTCGGGCGCCGCCAGGATCTTCTCCACCGTGTCCAGCACGATGTGGGTGATGCCGGGCAGTTGCAGCTTCTTGGCCTCGGTAATCGGGATCCAGTCGATATGCAGCAATTCCCCGCTGCCCTCGATCCGGCCGCTGATCTCGTCGCCGTCGGCGAGAAAGAAGCGGGCGTTGAAGCGGCGGTTGCGGAACGGCGGGGTCACGGCGCGGGTGATGTAGTCGAGCCCGTCGAGATCCGGGCCCTGGCCGGTTTCATAGAACGGCGCCCAGCTGTCGGGCACCCGGGCCGGGCGTTCCATCGGGTGGCCGATGACCAGGCCGGTCTCCTCGAAGGTCTCGCGCACCGCCGCCATGGCCAGGGCCTGGGCCTTGCGCGGGCTTTCGGCGGTGCGGCCGACCAGGTCGTGGACCCGATCGGTCAGTGGGCGGGCGGGGCGCGCATGATAGTCGGCCCGGTCGAGCCGGCCGCCCGGAAAGACGTAGTGATCGGGCAGGAACGCCATCTTGGAATGGCGCTGGCCCATCAGTACGGCCGGATTCTTGCCGTTCTTGCGGACCAGGACCAGGGTTGCGGCATCCCGTGGCCGGGGCGCCCGGCGCTTCTCTTCGGCGGAGGTCGTCATGGATCAACCGTTCGATGTGGGTGCGCCGGGGATAGCACTCGCGTGACCGGCCTGTCCAGTCGGGCTACCCGCTGGCAAGCCACCCGAGCGCGTCCTCGACGCTTTCGACGTCCCGCGCCGGCGGGAGGGTCGGACGGCGGATCATCACCACCGGCAGGCGAAGCGTGGCGGCCGCCGTCAGCTTGGCCCGGGCGCCGGTGCCGCCGGCGTTCTTCGCCACCAGGGAATCTATTCCCAAGCGATGGAACAACGCCGTCTCGGCGTCGACCTCGAAGGGTCCGCGGGCCAGGATTACCCGGTGATCGGGAAGCGGCAGGGCGGCCTCCGGCGGCTCGATCATGCGCACGTGGAAGCGAATATCGGGTCGAATGGCGAACGCGGCCAGGTCGCGCCGGCCGATGGCGAGGAAGACCTGCCGGGCCGCCGCCGGCAGGGCCCGGGCGGCCGCGGCCGGGTCGGCGACCTCGATCCAGCGTTCGTCCGGGCCGGGCTTCCAGGGCGGCCGCGCGAGGCGCAGCAGCGGCAGGTCCAGGGCGGCGGCGGCCTCGACCGCGCTGGCGGAAATCCGTTGCGCGAAGGGATGGGTCGCGTCGATCAGATGGGTGACGCCCTCGGCCCTCAGGTGATCGACCAGCCCGCCGGCGCCCCCGAAGCCGCCACGCCGCACCGGCAGGGGCAGCGGCGCCGGCTTTCGCGTCAGGCCCGCCAACGACACCGTCGCCTCGATATCAAGTCTTTCCGCCAGCGCCCGGGCCAGCTGGACCGCGTCGCCGGTCCCGCCCAGGATCAGCACGCGCCGCGGCTCAGCCGAAGCCGGCATGGCCGATCTCCCCGCCCTCGCGGTCGTAGACCACGACCTCGACGTCGATGCCGCCCGCCAGGGTGGCGAGCGCGGTGCGCCGGGCCGCACGCGCCACCGCATGGCCGAGCGGCAGGGATCCCGCCGCGGCGAGCGCGCGGGCGGCGGTGCCGGCCCGGGCCACCTCGGCGGCGACCGTCTCGTCAGCGCCGGCGCGACGGGCCAGCTCCGCGAGGAAGCCCGGATCGACGCTCGAATGGCTGGAATGCAGGTCCAGGTGGCCGGCCGCGAGCTTGGAGAACTTGCCGAAGCCGCCCGCCAGCGTAAGCCTGGGGATCGGATGGTCGCGCAGGTACTTCAGGACACCGCCGGCGAAATCGCCCATATCGATCAAGGCCTGTTCGGTGAAACCGTGCCGCGCGCGGAGCGCCTCCTCCGAGGTTCGGCCGGTCGCCGCGCCGACGTGTTCGAGGCCGAGGGCGCGGGCGACGTCGATGCCGCGATGGATCGAGTGGATCCACGAGGCGCAGGAAAACGGGATGACGATACCCGTGGTCCCCAGGATCGAGAGGCCCCCGACGATACCGAGGCGCGGGTTCATGGTCTGGCGCGCCAGCGCCTCGCCACCGGGAATGGAGAGCGTGACCTCGACCCCGCCGGCGGCCCGCTGCGCGCGCGCCACCTCGGCGATCGCCCCCTCGATCATCGCGCGCGGCACCGGGTTGATCGCTGGCTCCCCCGGCGGGATCGGCAGGCCGGCGAGCGTCACGGTGCCGACCCCCTCGCCCGCCCTGAAAGCGACCCCTTCGGCCGTCGGAAGACGGCGGACCCGGGCGATCACCGTCGCCCCGTGGGTGACATCGGGATCGTCGCCCGCGTCCTTGACAATCCCGGCCTCGGCCCATTCGGCACCGCGCCGTTCCACACTCAGGGCGAAGGCGACCTTCTGGCCGCGCGGCAGGGTGATCTCGACCGGATCGGGGAAGTCGCCCGACAGCAGGGCCGTGTAGGCGGCCTTGGCCGCCGCCGTGGCGCAGGCGCCCGTCGTCCAGCCGCGCTTCAGTTCCCGTCGCTCGATGCCCCGCATGGCCGAAAGTGTAGCGAGAGGAGTCGCCACCTGACCAGCGCCCGCGCATAATGCCGCCATGAACGACGCGATCCCGCCGCCCGACATTCCCGACCTGCCGGACCTGGAGCCGGGCTGGGTCTGGCTCGCCGGCGCCGGGCCGGGCGATCCGGGCCTACTGACCGTGCTGGCGCTGCATGGCCTGCGGCGGGCCGACGTCGTGGTGCACGACGCCCTGGTCGACGAGCGTGTCTTGGGCCTGGTTCGCCCCGGCACGGTGCTGGAGTTTGCCGGCAAACGGGGCGGTCGCCCCTCGGCCAAGCAGCGCGACATCAGCCGCCGGCTGATCGAGCTGGCGCGGGCCGGTCGCCGCGTGCTGCGCCTGAAGGGCGGCGATCCCTTCGTCTTCGGCCGCGGCGGGGAAGAGGCGCTGGCGCTGGCCCGGGCCGGCGTTTCCTTCCGGGTGGTGCCGGGCATCACCGCGGCGGTCGGCGGCCTCGCCTATGCGGGCCTGCCGCTCACCCACCGCGACGCCAATTCCGCCGTCACCCTGGTCACCGGCCATGCCAGCTCCGGCGAGGTGCCGGACGGCCTCGACTGGCGGGCGATCGCCAACGGGGCACCGGTCGTCGTGCTCTACATGGCGATCAAGCATTTGGCGCGAATCGCCGACCTCCTACGCGACGCCGGCCGGGCGGACGATACGCCGGTGGCGGTGATTTCGGAGGCGGCGACGCCGCGCCAACGGATGCTGCGCGCCACCCTTGCCACGGTCGCCGATGCGGTCGTAACAGAGGCCATGACTCCGCCGGCCCTCGTCGCCATCGGCCCGATCGTCGAGCTGGAGGGGGCGCTCGGCTGGCTCGGGGTCCGGCCGGCGGCAGCGGGGGACGGGCTGGACCAGCGTCGTGCCGGATGAGGCACCCGGCCTGATCGTCGCCGCCCCGGCGTCCGGCGGCGGCAAGACCCTCCTCACCCTCGCGCTGCTGTCCCATCTCCGCCGCGAGGGTCGCGCCGTCCGGGCCTTCAAGACCGGTCCCGACTATATCGATCCCGGCTTCCATACCCGGGCGATCGGGGCTGCCTGCCCCAACCTCGACCCCTGGGCGATGCGGCCGGAAACGCTGGCCACGCTCTGGCGCGGACTCGCGGGCGCGGCGGAAATCGTGCTCGGCGAGGGCGTGATGGGCCTGTTCGACGGCGCGCGCGACGGCACCGGCAGCACCGCCGACCTCGCCGCCGACCTGGGCCTGCCGGTCGTCCTGGTGTTGGACGTCGCCGGCCAGGCCGCCTCGGCGGCGGCGGTCGCGCACGGCTTCGCGGGCTTTCGCAGCGACATTACAGTCGCCGGCGTGATCTGCAACCGGGTCGGCGGGCCGGGCCACGCGGCGATGCTGCGACGCGCCCTCGACGAGGCCGGCATCGCCTGCTTCGGCTGCCTGCCGCGCCTGCCGGCACTCGCCTTGCCCTCGCGCCACCTGGGCCTGGTCCAGGCGGGCGAACTCGACGATTTCGACACCCTGCTCGCCCGTGCGGCCGATTGGGTGGCCGACCACCTCGATATCGACGCGCTACTGGCGGCAGCCGCGCGACCGCGCACGCTCGGGGCGGACGGCCCGGCGCCGCTTCCCCCCCTCGGCCAGCGCATCGCCGTCGCCCGCGATACCGCCTTCGCCTTCGCCTACGAGTCCATCCTCGACGGCTGGCGGCGGGCCGGCGCCGAGGTGTTGCCGTTCTCCCCGCTCGCCGACGCGGCGCCTGCGGCGGAAGCCGACGCTGTCTATCTGCCCGGCGGATATCCCGAACTGCACGGCGCCACCCTTGCCGCGGCCGGCAATTTTCGCGGCGGGCTCGAACGCGCGGCGGCACGCGGGGCGGCGATCTATGGCGAGTGTGGCGGCTTCATGACGCTCGGCCGGGGGCTGGTCGATGGCGAGGGCGTCCGCCACGCCATGACCGGGCTGCTACCGATCGAAACCAGTTTCGAAACGCCCCGCCTGCATCTCGGCTACCGGCGCATCACCCTCCTCGCCGAGGCGCCGCTCGGCCCGGCCGGCCAGCGCTACCGGGGGCACGAGTTCCACTACGCCAGCCTGACCGAGGCCGACGGCGGCGACGCGCTATTCGGCGCCAGCGACGCGGAAGGCAACAATGCGGCCCGGCTCGGCTGCCGGGTCGGCCAAGTCATGGGGAGTTATCTGCACCTGATCGATTCTGCGCCCTAGCCGCGCGGCGGGCAGCCCTTTCAGCGATGCGCTGGTCGCGTTTGGCCCGGCGCTCGGCCTCGATTTTGTCAGCGCCGAGTTCTTCGCGGCGCGCACCGACCCGCTCCAGGATGCGATGGCGCTCGTCCACGGAGACCGCCATCCAACCGCCGATTTCCGCGGTCGTCCGGTAGCAGCCCCGGCAGAAGCCGGTTTCCGGGTTCATCGAGCAGATGCCGATACAGGGCGAAATCGGGGTCGGGCGCGTGTCCATGAGGCCGGACCCTACGCCGCGAGACTAACCAAAACCAGCAAAAAGGCGGCCTCGGCGACCTGTTGCACGGCACCCAGCACGTCGCCGGTCTGCCCGCCGAGGCGCGCGCGGGCGAGCAGGGCCAGCCACCCGGTGACGCCCGCCACCACGAGCGCGCCCAGCAGGATGGCCGGCCAGGATACCGACGGCACGGCCAGGGCCAGCGCCACGACCACAGCGCCGAGGACGACGGCGGCGCTCGGCCGGCCCGCGTGACGGGCGAGGCCGTCGGCGCGGGCCGCGGGCAGGATCGCCATGACCGGCACCATCGCGGCGCGCGAGACCAGGGCCGCCGCCACGAGCCCCGCCGCCATCGCCTCGATCCCGGGCAACGCCGCGAGGCAGGCCAGGCGCAACGCCAGCACCGAGACCAGGGCGAGGACGCCGAAGGTGCCGATGCGCGAATCGCGCATGATTTCCAGCCGACGGGCCCGTTCGGGCGCGCCGATACCGTCGGCGAAATCGGCGAGGCCGTCTTCGTGCAGGCCCCGGGTGAACCAGGCGCCGAAGGCGACGGCGAGCACCAGGGCCGCGAGCGGCGGCACGCCGATGGCATCCAGCACGACGAGGCCCGTCGCCGCCAGCCCGCCCACCAGCAGGCCCGCCAGGGGGAACGCCCAGGCGGCGCGAGCCAGCGCATCCGCCCCCAGCGTCAGGCCACGATCGGCCGGCAGCCGGGTCAGAAACCCGATCGCCAGCCGCGCGTCCGCGATTCCTTTGGCCAGCAGGCCCGGTTTTTCCATTGGAGCCGCCTCGTCCCTGGGGCATAACTCGGCCCCGAACCTAGCAGCCTGTCGGACTCGGGCATGCAAGGATTGGTAAGATTGGCTTGGCGGGCGTCGATGTCATGGATTTACCCCCATGAAGTTGCGAACGCGGGTTGGCCCGCCCGTTCAGGCGTGGCTGAGGACGAACATCCGCTTGATGTTCCAGGAGAGCGTGGCCAAGGTCCATTCCCCCTTCGCCTTGTCGAGGCCGCGCAGGCTGAACTGACGCAAGCCCATCACCGATTTGATGATGCCGAACACCGGCTCCGGCGTCTGCTTGCGAAGCGCGTAGAGCGCCCGGCCCTCGGGTGTGGCCAGGCGATGGCACATCGCCTCGAGCGGCGTCGGATCCTCGGGCGCTGGCGGCGCCTCGGCGAAGCGGTCCCGCCAGGAAAGATGGTGGTGCTCCCGGCCGAGCGCGATCAGCGGCGCGATCTCCGCTTCCCCGCAGGCCTCGACGTTGGCCTGGCTGAAGTAGCCGCTGTCCGCCAACAGGGTCTCGACCTCGCCAAGCCCGTCCGGCAGGCCGGCGAGTGCTTCGAGCGTCGGTTCGATCTGCTGCTTGTCGTTCGCCGCCTGCACCACGTCGGCGCTGACCACCAGCAGGCTGCCGGCGGCCACCGCAGCCTGGGCGTTGTAGCACTGCTCGAAGCCGCCGCCGGCCACCGGCATGATGCGCGAGTCCGGGTCCGTCAGGTTGACCTGGTCCTTCGCCCGTGGCCCCGGCTCCGGCGGCTTCGGTGGCCGCCCGCCCGGCTTGCGGCCGGTCCGCGTTTCCTTCGCCTCGCGGGCTGCCAGCTTCTCTTCGTACTCCGCCTGCTCCCGCGCATGACGCTCGGCCGCCCGCGCCTCGATCTCCGCCTTCGCCGCGGCGATCGCCGCCAGCCGGTCCTCGCGCCGTGCCAGCTCCTCCGGCACGCTCATGCCGTCGGGAACCTCGGACCGGTCCGCCGCTTCCGCCAACGCCATCAACTCCGCCACCTCGGCCCGCAGCCGGGCTTCGATCTCGCCCGCACGCTGCCACGACAGGGCGCTGTGCCGGCTCGCGTCGGCATGGATCTTCGTCCCGTCCAGCGCCACCGTGCCCAGTTGCAGCATGCCGGCCTGCCGCGCCAGCAGCAGAACCTGCACGAACAGCCCCTCGATCAGCGGCAGGAAGCGACGGCGGAACGTGGCGATCGTGTCGTGGTCGGGGTGGTCGTTTGCCGCGATGAAGCGGAAGGCCACCGAATCATAGCTCGCCCGCTCCAGCTTCCGGCTGGAATGCACCCCCGTCGCGTAGCCGTAGATCAGCAGGCCCAGCAGGACGCTCGGGTGATGCGCCGCCGAGCCCGAACCACGATAGGCCTTCACGAACGCAGAGAGATCCAGCTGCTCCAGCACATCGACCACGAAGCGCGCCAGATGACGATCAGGCAGCCATTCGTCCACCGAAGGCGGCAGAAGATAGCTGGTCTCCCGGTCAACCTGTCGAAAGTTGCTCATCACAAAATCACCGCGCAGGAGAGAATCAGACCGTGACAGTGAATCTCATCTCGAAACTCGGCTCAAGTCCGACAGGCTGCTAGCCTGTATCACGGGGAGGGAGAAACCGATGGCTGAAATCGCCCCGCCGGCGAACTTCGCGGCGATCCGCGCCACGCTCGCCGCGCTGCCCGCGGCCGACGAGGCGGCCCGTTCGGCGGCCGCGGCACGGGAAGTGCAGCTGACCAAGCCGCCCGGCGCGCTCGGCCGGTTGGAGGCGCTGGTCGGCTGGCTTTCAGCCTGGCAGGGCCGCCACCCGCCGCGCCTCGAGGCGGTGCAGGTGCTGATCTTCGCCGGCAACCACGGCGTCGCGGCCCGGGGCGTCTCCGCCTTTCCGGCCGAAGTAACGGCGCAGATGGTGGCGAACTTCGAGGCCGGCGGCGCCGCGATCAACCAATTGAGCCGGCAGGCCGGCGCCGGATTGAAGGTGATCCCGCTCGCGCTCGACACGCCGACCGCCGACATCACCCAGGGCCCGGCGATGAGCGAGGCGGAATGCCTCGACGCATTCCAAACCGGTTTCACCGCCGTCCCGGCGGCGAGCGACCTCGTCGTCCTCGGCGAAATGGGGATCGCCAACACCACGATCGCCGCCGCCCTTGCCGCCGCCCTTTTCCGCGGTCCGGCCGAGGATTGGGTGGGGCGCGGCACCGGGCTCGACGACGACGGCCTTGCCCGCAAGAGCGCGGTGATCTACCGGGCGCTGGCCCGCCACGAGGGCACGCTGGAGGATCCGTTGGAGGCGTTGCGCCGGCTCGGCGGGCGGGAACTGGCGGCGCTCGCCGGCGCGGCGCTCGCCTGCCGCCTGCAGCGCATACCCCTGGTGCTGGACGGCTATGTCGTCGGTGCCGCCTGCGCGGTCCTGGAGAAGCTGTCGCCGGGCGCCCTCGACCACGCGGTCGCCGGCCACCGCTCGGCCGAACCGGGTCACCGCCGGCTGCTGGAAGCGCTTGGAAAACCGCCGATCCTGGATCTCGGCATGCGGCTCGGCGAGGCCTCGGGCGGGGCCCTGGCGGTGACGGTATTGCGCGCCGCGCTGGCGACCCACGACGGCATGGCGACGTTCGCCGACGCCGGCGTCGCCACCGGCGAGCGGACGTGACCAGGGGTCGCGCCCGGGGCGCCGTTTCGCGGTTTCGCCGTCCCCCACCTTTGAGCTATAGTCGATCGTCGCCGGCTGGAAAGAGGCTCGCGGCGATGTGTAGACTCGCGATAAGTTACGGACGGTCAAGGTGAGCCACGAATTCGTTAAACAGTTCAGCTACTCGCTGGAAGAGCTGATCGAGTGCGGCCACGGACGGCTGTTCGGCCCGGGTAACGCCCGCCTTCCCCTGCCGCCGATGCTGATGTTCGACCGGATCACCCGCATCTCAGGTGAGGGCGGCGCCTACGGCAAGGGCGAGGTGGTGGCGGAACTCGACGTCAAGCCCGACCTCTGGTTCTTCGCCTGTCATTTCGAGAACGACCCGGTCATGCCCGGCTGCCTCGGGCTGGATGCCATGTGGCAGCTGGTCGGCTTTTTCCTCGGCTGGAACGGGCTGCCCGGCAAGGGCCGGGCGCTGTCGACCGGACAGGTCAAGCTGAAGGGCGAGGTGGTGCCCACCGTGAAGAACCTGACCTGGCAGATCGACATCAAACGGATGATGAGCCGCAGGATGGGCCTCGGCATCGCCGACGGCACCATGCGTGCGGACGACGAAGTGGTCTATGAAGCCAACGACCTCAGGGTTGGCGTCTTCGCCTGAACATAATCGGAAGGCACCGGTATGCGACGAGTGGTGGTCACCGGAATGGGTGTCGTGTCGAGCATCGGCAACGACACCACGGAAGTTCTCCAATCCCTGCGCGACGGCCGTTCCGGCATCGTCGCCGCGGAGGATTACGCCGAGCGCGGCTTTCGCAGCCAGATACACGGCTCCATCGACATCGACCTGGCGGAGAACATCGACCGCAAGGCGCTGCGCTTCATGGGCAACGGGGCGGCCTACAACTATCTCGCCATGCGCGAGGCGATCGCCGACGCCGGCCTCGACGGGGATGCCGTCTCGAACATCCGCACGGGCCTGGTCACCGGCTCCGGCGGGCCGTCGACCAGTAACCAGATCCTCGCCGCCGACACCGCGCGGGAAAAGAGCGTGAAGCGGATCGGCCCCTACATGGTGCCCCGCTGCATGTCGAGCACGACCTCGGCCTGCCTGGCGACGGAATACAAGATCAAGGGCGTCAACTATTCGATGACGGCGGCCTGCGCCACCTCGGCCCATTGCATCGGCCATGGCGGCGACCTGATCCGCGCCGGCCGCCAGGACATCGTCTTCGCCGGCGGCGGGGAGGAGCTGGACTGGACGCTCTCCATGCTGTTCGACGCGATGGGCGCGATGAGCGCCGGCTACAACGACACGCCGAACAAGGCCAGCCGCGCCTTCGATGCCGACCGCGACGGCTTCGTCATCTCCGGCGGCGGCGGCACCCTGGTACTGGAAGAGCTGGAACACGCCAAGGCGCGCGGCGCCGAGATCATCGCCGAACTGGTGGGCTACGGCGCCACCTCGGACGGCGAGGACATGGTGCAGCCCTCGGGCGAGGGGGCGGCGCGCTGCATGGCGATGTCGATGCATGGCCTGGAGGGCGGCGTCGACTACATCAATGCGCATGGCACCAGCACGCCGATCGGCGACGTGCGCGAGATCGAGGCGATCCGCGACGTCTTCGGCGACGCGCCGCCGCCGATCAGCTCGACCAAGTCACTCACCGGGCACAGCCAGGGCGCAACCGGCGTACACGAGGCGATTTACAGCCTGCTGATGCTGAAGCACGACTTCATCGCCGCCTCGGCCAACATCGAGAACCTCGACCCCGCCTGCGGCAACGCGCCGATCGTGCGCGAGCGCTGGGACGGCGTCGGACTGAACCGGGTCATGTCGAACAGCTTCGGCTTCGGCGGGACCAACGCGACCCTGGTCTTCCAGCGTTACGAGGACTGAGGCATGAGTGTGCGGGCGCGCGCCGAAGGGTCGGGGACAAAGCCATGAGCGAGGGAACGACGACGGCGCTGATGGCGGGCAAGCGAGGACTGATCCTGGGTGTCGCCAACGATCATTCGATTGCCTGGGGCGTGGCCCGGCGGCTGGCGGCGCATGGCGCCGAACTCGCCTTCACCTACCAGGACGAGGCGTTCCGCAAACGGGTCGAGCCCCTGGCCGCAAGCCTCGGCAGCGAGATCGTCATGCCGGCCGACGTCTCGGACTCAGGCAGCCTGGACACCCTGTTCGGCGAACTCGACGCGAAGTGGGGACGGTTGGACTTCGTGGTGCACGCGATCGCCTATTCGGACAAGGCGGAACTGCGCGGGCGCTATGTCGACACCACGCGGGAAAACTTCCGCAACACCCTGCATATCTCCTGCTTCTCCTTCACCGACCTTGCCCGGCGCGCGGCGGCGATGATGGACGACGGCGGCAGCCTGATTACGCTGACCTACCTCGGTGCGACCCGCGTGATGCCGAGCTACAACGTCATGGGCATCGCCAAGGCGGCGCTGGAAACCAGCGTGCGCTACCTCGCGGTCGACCTCGGCAAGGACGGCATCCGGGTCAATGGTATCTCCGCCGGCCCGATGCGCACGCTCGCCGGCTCCGCCATCGCGGACGCACGCTATGTCTGGCACTTCAACCAGGACAACGCCCCACTGAAGCGCAATGTCAGCCTCGACGAGGTCGGCAACGCGGGTCTCTATCTGTTGAGCGACCTTTCGGCCGGCGTGACGGGCGAGATCATGCATGTCGACGCCGGCTTCCACGCCATCGGCATACCGAAGCCCGTCAAGGACGACGCGGCGGGCTGAGCCCGGCCCAACGCCACCGGGCCGCGACCCGGCGAAGAAGGACGCGAGGCGGATGACGGATCAAGCCGCAGTCGGACGAAACGCCCGCGGGGAATGGCGACCCGAGAACCGGATCGCCTCGGCGCCGATCAACCAGTGGCCGCCTGATTTCCGCGCGCTGACGCGCTGGTTCCCCCGCTATATCGCGCCGAACAACGTCGTCTGGCTCGCCGCCGCGCTGGTCACCTGGACCTGGCTGACGCCGGCGCTCGGCGACATGGCGAACCTCGAAGTCTGGTGGATCGCGCTGCTGCTCGCCCGCAACCTCGCGCTGGTCCTGCTGCTGTTCGGCGGCCTGCACCTCTACCTCTACATCTTCAAGCGTCAGGGCGACGCGACGCGCTTCACGGTCAAGCCCTTCGCCACCGACAGCGCGCGCTTCCTCTTCCGCAACCAGGTGCGCGACAACATGTTTCGCACGCTGGTGTCGGCCGTCCCCGTCTTCACCGGCTATGAGGTCCTGACCTATTGGGGCTTCGCCAACGGCTACCTCGGGGCCTTCGGGGCGGAAGTCGGCTCGCTGCTGTTCTGGGCCTGGTTCGTCGCCCTGCTGGTGGCGACGCCGATCATCCACTCGGCGCATTTTTATTTCATCCACCGGCTGCTGCACGTCCGCGCGCTCTATCGCCGTGTCCACGCTTTGCACCATCACAACGTCGAGGTCGGGCCCTGGTCCGGCCTCGCCATGCACCCGGTGGAGCATCTGCTGTATTTCTCGACCGTGGTGGTGCAGTGGCTGCTGGCCCTGCACCCGGTGAACGCGCTCTTTCAAATACAGATCGCCGTCTATTACGCGGCGATGGCGCATACCGGTTTCGACAAGGTCAAAGTCGGCGAGCGGGTGGCGATCGAGGGCGGCAGCCACTTCCACTACCTCCACCACAAATACTTCGAGTGCAACTACGGCGGTAGCCTGGTGGCGCTAGACCGGCTGTTCGGAACCTTCCATGACGGCAGCCCGGAATCGCACGAGGCGATGCGCCGCCGCCTGGCCGACATCCGCGCGGCGGAGGGATAGACCCTGCGAAGGAGAGCCCGATGAAGACCAACAAGTTTGGCCGCACGGATCTCGAGGTCTCCCAGCTGACCTTCGGCTGCGGCGCGGTCGGCGGGCTGATGACGGCTGGTGCTGCGGCCGACCAGGACCGGGCCGTCGCCTGGGCGCGGGACAACGCCATCAACCATTTCGACACCGCCCCCTCCTACGGCAACGGCGCCTCGGAGGAGAATCTGGGCCGCGCCCTTGGGCCCAACCGCGAGGGCATCGTCGTCAGCACGAAGGTCGGCCTGGGCGAGGGCGACCTGGCGGACATCCCGGGCGCGATCCGACGTTCGCTGGAGACCAGCCTGCGCCGGCTGCGCCAGGACCATGTCGACCTCTTCCAGCTGCACAATACGCTGGCCGACCCCGAGGTTGCCGGATCGATGCCCGTCGACCAGGTCCTGGGCGACGTCGTCGGGACCTTCGAAGCGCTCCGCAACGAGGGCAAGATCCGCTACCTCGGCTTCACCGCCAAGGGCGAGACGGACGCCCTGCACGCCCTGATTGATTCCGACCGCTTCGACGGCGCCCAGGTCTTCTACAACATGCTCGCCCCCTCCGCGGGCGAGGCGCAACCAGACGGCTTTCCGGCGCAGGACTACCGCCGGCTGCTGGATGCCGCCGGCGACCACGGCGTCGGCAGCATCGCCGTGCGCGTGCTGGCGGGCGGCGCCCTTTCGGGCAGCGAGGCGCGCCATCCCCTCGGCGTGGCGAGCGTCGCGCCCATCGGCTCCGGCCGGGACTATGCCGCCGACGTCGCCAGCGCCCGTCGCCTCGCCCCGCTCGTCGAGGCGGGCGCGGCGGCGAGCCTGCCGGAACTGGCGGTCCGCTGGGTCATCTCCAATCCCGCCGTGACGACCATGGAGATCGGCATCGCCACCTTGGACGAGCTGCAGTTGGCCACGGCGGCGGTGAACAAGGGGCCGCTGTCGGACGCGGCGTTGCAGCGTGCCCGCGAGCTCCGGGCCGGTATCGCCGCAGCTTGACTACACCACCGGCGACCGATTGCCGTCGACGTTGATCGCCGTGCCGGTGATGTAGGAGCCGGCGTCGGAAGCGAGGAAGCAGGCCATGGCGGCGAACTCCTCCGCCGTGCCGTAGCGGCCGAGCGGCACGGCCTTGCCCATCTTCTCGTAATATTCCTCGAGGCTGTCGTTCGAGCCGGCCTTCGCGTGGCGCTGGACATGCTGGTCGCTCTCGATCAGGCCGACCAGCAGGCCGTTGACCAGGACGTTGTGCGGCGCGCCCTCGCCGGCCAGCACCTTGGTCAAGGCCATGCCGGCGGCGCGGGAGACCGCGGTCGGCGCACCGCCGGCCCGCGGCGCCTTGGCGCCGGTGTTCAACACATTGATGATCCGGCCCCAGCGCCGCGCCTTCATGCCGGGGAAGGTCAGGCGGATGAGCCGCACCGCCCCCATCAGCTTCAGCTCGAGGTCCTCGTTCCAAAGCTCGTCCGTGATCTCCATGAAGTCCATGGCCCGCGAGGTGCCTGCGTTGTTGACCAGAATATCCACCTCGCCCAATTCGCCGACGACGGCCGCATGCATCGCCTTGATGGCGTCGGCGTCGCCCATGTCGCAGGCGACGGCGGCGACCCGGGCACCGGGCGCGGCCGCCTGGATCGAGGCCTTGGCCTCGTCGAGGACCTCCTGCCGGCGGGCGACGATGGCGACATTGGCGCCGGAGCGCGCGAATTCCGTCCCCATCGCCAGGCCCAGTCCCAAGCTACCGCCCGTGATGATCGCCGTACGTCCGTCCATCCTGCATTCCATCGTCGCATCTCCCCTGTTCTCGATGTGAATTTCGCTCCCCGGCCGGGCGAGCGGTTGAGCGGAATGTGCGCCACGACCCCGCGTGAGCACAACTTTTTTTCGCGGCTAGCAGCCTGTCGGACTCGGGCATGCAAGGATTGGTAAGATTGGCTTGGCGGGCGTCGATGTCATGGATTTACCCCCATGAAGTTGCGAACGCGGGTTGGCCCGCCCGTTCAGGCGTGGCTGAGGACGAACATCCGCTTGATGTTCCAGGAGAGCGTGGCCAAGGTCCATTCCCCCTTCGCCTTGTCGAGGCCGCGCAGGCTGAACTGACGCAAGCCCATCACCGATTTGATGATGCCGAACACCGGCTCCGGCGTCTGCTTGCGAAGCGCGTAGAGCGCCCGGCCCTCGGGTGTGGCCAGGCGATGGCACATCGCCTCGAGCGGCGTCGGATCCTCGGGCGCTGGCGGCGCCTCGGCGAAGCGGTCCCGCCAGGAAAGATGGTGGTGCTCCCGGCCGAGCGCGATCAGCGGCGCGATCTCCGCTTCCCCGCAGGCCTCGACGTTGGCCTGGCTGAAGTAGCCGCTGTCCGCCAACAGGGTCTCGACCTCGCCAAGCCCGTCCGGCAGGCCGGCGAGTGCTTCGAGCGTCGGTTCGATCTGCTGCTTGTCGTTCGCCGCCTGCACCACGTCGGCGCTGACCACCAGCAGGCTGCCGGCGGCCACCGCAGCCTGGGCGTTGTAGCACTGCTCGAAGCCGCCGCCGGCCACCGGCATGATGCGCGAGTCCGGGTCCGTCAGGTTGACCTGGTCCTTCGCCCGTGGCCCCGGCTCCGGCGGCTTCGGTGGCCGCCCGCCCGGCTTGCGGCCGGTCCGCGTTTCCTTCGCCTCGCGGGCTGCCAGCTTCTCTTCGTACTCCGCCTGCTCCCGCGCATGACGCTCGGCCGCCCGCGCCTCGATCTCCGCCTTCGCCGCGGCGATCGCCGCCAGCCGGTCCTCGCGCCGTGCCAGCTCCTCCGGCACGCTCATGCCGTCGGGAACCTCGGACCGGTCCGCCGCTTCCGCCAACGCCATCAACTCCGCCACCTCGGCCCGCAGCCGGGCTTCGATCTCGCCCGCACGCTGCCACGACAGGGCGCTGTGCCGGCTCGCGTCGGCATGGATCTTCGTCCCGTCCAGCGCCACCGTGCCCAGTTGCAGCATGCCGGCCTGCCGCGCCAGCAGCAGAACCTGCACGAACAGCCCCTCGATCAGCGGCAGGAAGCGACGGCGGAACGTGGCGATCGTGTCGTGGTCGGGGTGGTCGTTTGCCGCGATGAAGCGGAAGGCCACCGAATCATAGCTCGCCCGCTCCAGCTTCCGGCTGGAATGCACCCCCGTCGCGTAGCCGTAGATCAGCAGGCCCAGCAGGACGCTCGGGTGATGCGCCGCCGAGCCCGAACCACGATAGGCCTTCACGAACGCAGAGAGATCCAGCTGCTCCAGCACATCGACCACGAAGCGCGCCAGATGACGATCAGGCAGCCATTCGTCCACCGAAGGCGGCAGAAGATAGCTGGTCTCCCGGTCAACCTGTCGAAAGTTGCTCATCACAAAATCACCGCGCAGGAGAGAATCAGACCGTGACAGTGAATCTCATCTCGAAACTCGGCTCAAGTCCGACAGGCTGCTAGAGCGGCGGGGCTTCGTCCGCTTCGGCGCCGTTCAACAACCGGTGGATGGCGAGATCGGGCGACGACGCGAGAGCGAGAGGCGCCAAGCATTCCCGCGCCAGCGACTCGAGCACCGCACAGGTCGTACCTTCGATGAAGACGGCGAGGTCGGAGACCCTGTCCCCGTCGGCACGCAAGGCCCGGTCCCGGGTCGGCTGTCCGGTCGCGGCGGCGTCCTTCTTCCACAATTGCGCTGCGACGATGCCGGGGCGAGCGACGATGTCCACCAGCAGGTCGTCCAAGAGCCGGGCGACGACATCGTCGGTGCCCGCTCCTGTCGCATCGAACCGCATGGTGAGGGCACCTGCCCCGAAACCCCGGCCCCGGCGGCGGACGACCTCGAAGGCGGTGCGGTTGGCCTTGCGGAAATGCGGCAGGACCCGTTGCGTCCAGGGCGACGGGGCATCGGCCTGCGCGAGATAAGCCGCGCTTGCCACGACGTCCGGGGACTCGAGCTCGAAATAGGTGAAGTACTTCGGCGCGCCGGTGACCGTCAGATAATGCCGGGCCCGACGGAAGCCCGGCAGCGTCAGGCGCTCGAACATATGCTCGCGCTCGTACCAGGCGGTGTAGTCGTCCTCCGCCTCCGGCGTGATATCGGACCAGACCGCGAGGATGCCGTTCGGTGTCGGCGCAGGATCCGCCATGCTCAAAACACCATCGGCCGTTCGAAGTGTTCGGCGAGAATCTCTTCCCGGTGCGCCAGCAGAACGGGACTGACCGCCGCCGCCACCTCCGGCTCGATCTGGGAGAAGAAGGCACGCCGTTCCGCCGTCAGCGGCACGATGTCGTCCTCCGGCGGATCGAACAGCACCGAGAACCCGGCCCAATAGAAGTCGACCGCCGTCGGGGACGATCCGACAAAATAGCGGCTGCCGCGGGCTTGCTGAGCTTGCAACCGTGCCGTCAGCAGATTCAGGCCCGCCACCTGCAACCCGGCGGCACGCGCCGCATCGATCGTGTTGTAGCCATGCTTCGCGCCGACGCGGGTAATCCGCTCGGGCGGCTCGGCCGCCTCATAGGCCGGTCGAAACAGGCTCAGCCGCCGGGTCCAGCCGAGCCCCATCTCGCCGCAGATCTCGTTGGCGAGGCCGACGACCTCCGCCCGCGCGGCCCGGTCCTCCGGCAGCAGGGCGGGCTCCGGCGCCAGCCGCTCCAACAGGTTGAGGATGTCGAGCCAACGGTCGATCGGCTTCTCCCGATTCCAGGCCACCACGGGGCCGCTGTTGACGCCCGACCAGGCGACCAGGTCCTCGTTCTCGCCCGCCGGCACCTGCAGACCCATCTCGAAGTCGAGACCCTTGTAAACCATCATGGCCCTGGCGCACTGGCCCCAGGGGCTCGGCGAGCCCTGCACGATGACCAACCGCAGGCCGTCACGCTCCCGCAGTTCCCGAATGCTCCTGAATGCCATTTCTCCAGCCTCCCGTTTCCGACGCCACGCCCGAAGTTAGCCCGCCTGTCGCACGCGCTCCATGGCGCGGGCCTGGCGGAGATGCGAAGCTCGCCACCACGCAGCCTGGGAAGGAGATTGCCGATGCCTGAGACCCCGACGCGGTTCGGCCGGATCCGCGCGCCGCGGGAAGACTGGCTCGCGAAGGCCGAGCCGGAGGCGCCGCTCGAACCGGATCTGGCGATCATCGATACGCACCACCACCTGTGGGACCGGCGGGATCATCGCTATTTCCTCGACGAATTCCTCGCCGACGCCGACTGCGGTCACAACATCGTCGCCACGGTGTTCGAGGAATGCCACGCGATGTACCGCGCCGACGGCCCGGAACATTTGCGCGTCGTCGGCGAGACGGAATTCGTCGTCGGCATCGCGGCGATGAGCCGCTCGGGCCGCTACGGCCCGACCCGCGTCGCCGCCGGTATCGTGGGTGCGGCCGACCTTGCGCGGGGCGATGCGGTCGAGGAGGTGCTGACGGCGCAGATCCGCGCCGGCGGTGGGCGCTTTTGCGGCGTGCGCCACTCGGGTGCCTGGGATGCGGATCCCGTCATCGGCAACAACGCCGCGGCGCCGGGCCTCTACCGCTCGGCGGACTTTGCCCGCGGCCTCGACCGGTTGGCGGCCCTCGGCCTGGTCTTTGACGCCTGGGCCTTTCACACCCAACTCGACGAGGTGATCGAGCTCGCGTCCGCACACCCGGAGGCAACCATCGTGCTCTGCCATTGCGGCGGCCCGCTCGGCTACGGGCCCTATGCCGGCGAGCAGGAGACGGTGCGCACGCAATGGCTCGCCCGGATGACGGAACTGGCGACGCGGCCCAACGTGGTGGTCAAGCTCGGCGGGATGATGATGCGTCTCGCCGCCTACGACTATGGCACGGCGCCCCGGCCCCCGACGTCCGCCGAGCTGGCCGAACTCTGGCGGCCCTATATCGAGCCTTGTCTCGAGCTGTTCGGGGCCGAGCGATGCATGGCCGAGAGCAACTTTCCCGTCGAAAAGATGGGCATCGGCTACGGTGCGCTCTGGAACGTGTTCAAGCGGATCACCGCCAACGCCTCGGCGGCGGAGAAGGCCGCGATCTACAGCGGCACGGCACGGCGCATCTACGGCCTGGCGGACGGATAGACGCCGCGCACCCGCCCCTTGAGCTTGGCGAGCGCGATCAAGGCGTCGACCGTTGGCGCTTGAAGGCCGGCGATGCGCGCCATCGCCACCACGGAATCCGCCAGGGCGTCGATCTCGACGGGCCGTTCGCGTTGCAGGTCCTGCAACATCGACATCGTATGGTCGCTCGCGCCCACGGTCAGGGCGATCCGCTTTTCCATCGGTACCGGAATGCGCGCGCCGAGGGCCGTGGCGATCGCCTCCATCTCGACCATCATGCGACGGACGGTCTGCAGCGCATCCGGCGCGTCGGCGAAGCGACCGTTGATCGCCTCGCTCAGGAAGGCGGCCAGGTTCCAGCACAGGCTGTTGATCATCTTGATCCAGATCTGGCCGCGAATGTCATCCTCGATCGGCGCATGTAAGCCCCCCGCGGCCATCGCCTCGACCAGGGCCAGCAGCCGCTGCGACCGCTCGCCGCTCGGCTCGCCGATCGGATAGGCGGCCCGCATGCCGTCCTGATGAACGACGCCGGGTGCCACGACTTCCGCCGCCGTCCAGAACGCGCAGCCGAGGACCCGCTCGGGCCCGATCACCGACCACTGCCGTCCCCCCGGGTCCAGCTCCGGCAGGCGGCGCCCGGCATGAGGCCCGGACACGCCGTGGAAATACCACCAGGGAATCCCGGTGGTGGGCGGCACGACCACGGTGTCGGCGGCGAACAATGGCCGCATCGCGTCGAGCGCGCCGTCGACCTGGTGTGACTTGAGGGTGATGAAGACGTAGTCCTGCGGCCCGAACGCCCGCGCATCGTCGCCGGCACGGACGGACACAGTGAATTCATCGTCGCGGGAGACGACGCGAAGGCCGTTTTGCCGGATCGCCTCCAAATGCGGGCCCCGCGCGACGAGGCTGACATCGGCCCCGCCGCGCGCCAGGTGCGCACCGATATGACCGCCGATCGCGCCGGCGCCGAAAATGCAGACTTTCATCGTTGCATTTCCGGAAAGGCATGGGTCGGTGGCCTCGCGCCGTCGTCCATCCTGTGTGGCTCCTTGGAAATCAAAAGGCGTTCCCGCGATGCTAGCATGCGAGGCGGAAGCCTGTTTTCGGGCCGGCCCTGGCGACCGCGCGAGGCTCCGCCTAAAGTGCGCTTCGAAGATCCACTCTCCGCCCCAAGCCCGATGGGAACCGTGACATGAAAATTGGAACCGACATCAGTGTCCTGGCCGAACCCGGCCGCTCCGACGCCGCCGTGCTGGCGGACCACCTGGCGCTTGCCGATCTCGCCGAACCGCTCGGCTTCGATTCCCTGTTCGGGCTGGAGCATCATTTCACCGGCTACTCCATGTCGCCCCACCCGCTCCAGCTGCTGAGCTATTACGCCGGCAAGACCAAGCGCATCACGCTCGGCACCTGCGTCATCGTGCTGCCGTGGCACGATCCCATCCGCGTGGCGGAGGAAATCGCCTATCTCGACCTGCTGTGCGGGGGCCGTTGCATGTTCGGCTTCGGCCGCGGCGCCGCGAGCGCCGAATACGCCGGCTTCCGCGTGCCGATGGAAGAGGCGCGCCCCCGCTTTGCCGAAGCCGCCCGCCTGGTGACGAAGGCCCTGACGGACGAGGTCTTCTCGTGGGACGGCGAGTTCTACCAGATTCCCGAGATGTCGATCCGGCCACGCCCGATGTCGCATCCCGAGCGACGCTTCTATGCCTCGTCCGTCAGCCCGGAATCGGCGGAGATCATGGCGAAACTCGGCTTCGGCATGATGGTCATCATGCAGAACGAATGGAACAAGGCCGCGCGGGACATCGAATCCTTCCGCGAGATCGCCCGCAGCGTCGGCCACACGCCGCGCCCGCCCGTCGTTCTGACCAACGTCTCCTGCGCCGGGTCGCGCGCGGAGGCGGAGGAGCGGGCGATGCGCTACCTCGGCGCCAAATGGGATTCGATCGACGCGCACTACAATTTCTCGGACGGTCACCTCGCCAACGTGAAAGGTTACGAATCCTACGGCAAGATGGCGAAGACCTATTCCAAGCTGAAGGATCCCGAGGCGCGGCGCAAGATGACGGAATTCTACGTCGGCATCCAGATCGTCGGCACGCCGGACGACTGCATCCAGCAGCTCGCCGAACTCCGGCAGCTGACCGGCACCGACCATGTCGTCTGCGATTTTTCCTACGGCGGCATGCCGCGCGAGGACGGCGAGCTCAACATGCGCCTGTTCGCGGACGAAGCCATGCCGACCCTGCAGCGCGACGCGGCCTTCAAAGGAACGGTCGAGGTCCCGGCCGCGGCGAGCGCACCGCAAGAGGACGTCTTCGCGCCGGCCTGATCCGGCCGCGCACCGCGGCGGGACATCAACCGCCGTGGGTGGCGACCCATTCGGTGACGGCGGTATTGAAGCGTTCGGCCGCCTCGATGTTGACGGCATGACCAGCGCCCTCGGCGCCGAGGTAGGTCAGGTGCGGCATGCGCGCTACCGCCCGCGCCCGGCCGGCGGCGAAGCGCCGCTCACGCTCGCCACAGACCAGCAGCGTCGGCACCGTGTTCTCGTGAATGCGGTCGTAGAGGGAGACATGCGGCGATGAATGGTGGAACGTCATCGCCAGCCCCTTCGGGTTCAACAGGGCCGCGTCCGCGACGAGAGCGTCGCGGGCTTCCGCCGGCAGGTAGCGACCCCGGGCGGGAAAGATCGGCATCTCGGCGATGAACGCGTGCCCGCGTTCCAGGACCCCCTGGGCGCGGGCCTTCGCATTCTCCCGGTAGGTCTTCACCGTCTCGGCGTCGGCCAGGGCGGAGTTCGAGTTGGTGAAGACCTGCGCCATCACACGCTCGGGATGGGCAAGCGCGTAGCGCAAGGTCAGGCAGGCGCCGAAGGACTGGCCGCAGACGAACCAGCGCTCGGCACCGAGCGACTCCCGGATCTCCTCGAACGCCCGCACATAGGCATCGGGATGGTAGGACGCCGGCTCTTCCGGCGAGGCCGAGCGGCCGTGCGCCAGCAGTTCCACCAGGACCGGCCGGCAGACCCGGGCCAGCGCCGCGACGTTCAACAGCCACTGCGCCTTGCTCGACAGCATGCCGTGCAGCAACAGCAGATAGGGGCCCTGCTCGCCATGGACTTCGTAGTGCAGCATCTCAGGCAAGCCGGTTCGCCCAACGCCCGGGTTCAGGCAGCGCCTTTGAGCACGGTGCCCGGCAGCGCGCCGTCGGCCGCCGCCACGTCTTCACCGCCGCGGCGGATCAAAGTTCCGTTTACCACCACGGCCTCGACGCCCGTCGCGTCCGATACCAGGCGGTCGGCGCCGGCCGGCAGGTCGTGGACGCGGCGCAACGGCCCGTCGCTAACCGTATCGGGATCGAAGACGACGACGTCGGCCGCCACCCCCTCGGCCAGCCGGCCGCGGCCCTCGATGCCGAAGACGTCGGCCGGGCGCGAGGTCAGCATGCGGACCGCTTCCTCCAGCTCGAGGACGCCCTTCTCGCGCACCCAGCGGCGCAGCATGAAGGTCGGCAGGCAGGCGTCGCACAGCTGGCTCGCGTGCGCGCCCGCATCCGAAAGGCCGATCACGGTGTTCTTGTTTTCCAGCAGCCCCTGCACCAGATCCTCGTCGTGGTTCGCGACCGGCATGCGGAAGCGGGTTTCCAGCTCGCTCTCCAACGACAGCTGCAGGGCGAGTGCCGCGGGCTCCAGCCCGCGCTCGGCGGCGACCTCGAACAATAGGCGTTCGGCGAGCGCCGGATCGCGCCCATGTTCCGCGATCACGGTCTTCGAGAAGGCGTCGCGGAAGCTCGGCCGCACCCCCTCACGCATCTTCACGGCGAAGCCCTGCTGGAATTCCGGGTCCGCATAGATCTGCTTTTTGCCCTCGAAGTCGGCGGCCGCGACGCCCTTGAAGGTCGACATCGGCTCGAAGACGAACGGCTCCTTGAACTGGTATTCGAAGTTGAGCGGGCGCGGCGTCACCTGCGGGACCACGTCATAGCCCTCGGCGACCAAGCGGTCGGTCTCGGCCAGCTGGTCCTCGTGGTTGCCGCCGGCGAGTGCCAGGCCGGCCAGCAGCGCCGTCCAGGTGACGGTGCGCCCGGTGCGCCGGTTGATCTCGGCGAACTGCTCGAAGGTCAGCTGGCGGCCCGCCGTCGCCTGCACGACGCCGCGTCCCTCCTCGCCCAGCACGTCGGCCAAACGGTAGATCTCCTCGATCTCGGCGGCCCGGCTCGGCACCGGCTTGCCCTGGTAGCCGACATGGGTGCCCGCCTTCGAGGTGGCGAAGCCGATGGCACCGGCGCGCAGGCCCTGGCGCAAAATCTCGCGCATCTCGTCGATCTCGGCGTCCGTGGCCGGGCGCTCCACCGCGTCCTCGCCCATGACATAGGTCCGCAGCGGCGTGTGGCCGAGCAGGACGCCGACGTTGATGGCACTGCCGACATTTTTAATCGCCGCCAGATACTCGGGGAAAGTCTCGAAGGGCCACTCTTCGCCAAGGCCCGCCTTCAGGGCCGCGATGCTCATGCCTTCGACCTTCTCCAGGGTCTGCATGATGAGCTCGCGGTGCGCCGCCCGGGTCGGCGCCACGCCGAAGCCGCAATTGCCCATGACCACCGAGGTCACCCCATGCCAGGGCGAAATCGACAGCATGCGGTCCCACAGGATCTGCGCATCGTAGTGCGTGTGAATGTCGACGAAACCCGGCGCCACGACCTGGTCGCGGGCCTCGATCTCCTGCGATGCGCGACCCGGCGCCTCGCCGAGTGCGACGACGCGGCCGTTCTTGATTCCAACGTCGCCCTCGCGCCGGGGGGCGCCGGTGCCGTCGATGATCGTGCCGCCGGTGATCTTCAGGTCGTAGTCCATCGCTCGCGTCCTCGCGGGTCTGTTTTGGTTGAGGGTCCAGGCGCCCGAAAACGACGCCCGGAAAACGGCGGCGGGCTCAGGCCGCGAGGTTGTAGAGCTTCTTCACGTTGCCGCGCAGGATCGCGTCGCGATTCACCGCCGTAAGATCGGCGGTGTGTTCGGCCAGCATCTCCTGGCTCCAGGGCCAGGTCGAATCGCTGTGCGGAAAATCGTTGGCCCACATCAACCGCTCCGGATTCAGCATGCCGGTCGACTTGAAGGCGGTCCAATCGTCCTGGAAGGTCATGTAGACGTTCTCGCGGAAATACTCGCTCGGCAGCTTGGCCATCTCCGGGCACTTCAGCCAATAGCGGTGGCGCTTGTAGGCATGGTCCATGCGGTACATGTAGTGCGGCACCCAGCCGGCGTCCGCCTCGACGCAGACCAGTTTCAGATCGGGGTGACGTTCGAAGACGCCGCCGAAGATGAAGGTGCCGATGATGTCCTGGCAGCCGCGGATGATGGCGAGGAAGCTGTTGATCTTCGGGCCGCGATAGAGCCGGAGATCGTCGTTCCGCGAGGTGAGAATGTGGAAGGAGAGCGGCAGGTCCAGATCGATCGCCGCCTCCCACAACGGGTCGTACATCGGGTCGTCATAGTCCGCCTGCACCGGATTGCCGGGCATCATCACGCCCTTGAAGCCCATCTCCTTGATGCGGCGGAGATCCTCGATCCCCTCCTCCACCGAGCGCATGGCGGTCTGGCCGCAGCCGATCAGCCGGTCCGGCGCGCTCTCGCAATAGGCCTGGAGCCAGCGGTTGTAGGCATCGAAACAGGCCTTCTTATAGTCGGCATCCTCGTGATTGCAGAGCAGCATGCCGACGGTCGGATAGATCACCTCGGCGGCGATGCCGTCGCGGTCCTGGTCGGCTAGGCGCTGCACCGGGTCCCAGCCGCCGCGATGCAGCTCCTCGAACTTGGCGCCCTTGGCCTTCAGCTCGCTCGGATCCTTGCCGGCGGCGGCGACCAGGCCCATGGGAATCGGCGTCGACAGATCGTGGATGACATAAATGTCGCCCAGCTTCTCGTCGTTGTGGATGCGGGGGGCGGTGTCGCGATACTTGGGATCGATGTGGTCGATGTAGCAATTCGGCGGCTCGGTGATGTGCGAATCGGCCGAAATCGGTTTCATGTCCATGGCGATCTGCTCCCTGTTCGTCGCGCGCCGAATCGTGCCCGGCGCCTCGTTGCCGGACATCTTAGCATGCGGGTCGTAGGCTGTGGATATTTTCGAACGAGCATTCGGAACATGCCCAATGTCCCGCTCCGGCCCCCAACCTGTTGGGGTTGCACGGCCGCCAGCCACAAAATTTTGTTGCAATCGGCCGGAAAACTTGCTAAGCACCCGCCAACGGTAAGGGCGCCGGGTCACGTGGTGGTTGGGACCACGTGAATGCTTTCCCGAAGAAAAGCGCCCGACGCCCTCGGAGCTGGTCACGCTCCCGACACGCGCTTCGTCACGGTACCGGACGGGTTAGGCGGATCTCGATGTAAATCGCGGTCCGCTTTGCCGTTTCGCGTCCCCCGGCCCGGTCTTTCGACCGTGTCGGGCGCGCCCGGCCTCCGGGTGCCTCGGCGCCTCGGGTCCCGAGGATGCGCGGGCCGGGCCGAAACCCGTCGTCGCGCCGCCTCGCGCCCCGCGCCTCGCCGCCCGGGCCGCCGTATTCTGCCGGATCGCGGCGCCAACGAGGCCTCGAGAGGTCCTCGACCACGGCGTCTCGCACTCCGACCGACCGCTCGCGAGGTTGCGCGTCCGAAAACACGGTCCCCTCCGCGCGCGGCCCCGTCTCGAAGGTCCGGGCTCGTCGCGCTTCGGCGACCGAGGCCGCCGTCGCGCCGAGCCGGCACCCCTGCCCCCGAAGGGGAACGGGGCCGGCAGACCCGCGCCGCGTCGACGACAAGCTCCGAAAAGCCGTGCCGCCGCGCGGGGCGCGGAATCGCGCCGCCTCCGAATCGAAGGGCACCGACCCCGCCACGCGATCCGAGGACCGCGCCGCGAAATCCGCCTCCCCTCGCCCGGCGATGCCATTGCGCCCGCCGCCCGTCACGCCGTCCCACGATTGGTTCGAAGACCACCGCAGACCCCCGTGAAGGGGAATGCGTCGTGAGACCCGCAACGCCCGGCCGGCGACACCGCCAGCGGAGAACACGTCGCTCCGCTGTCGGAAAGTCCAGCGCCGAAGCCCCGGTCTTCCCGTTCGAAATCCGCCTGTCCGAAACACCGCCGCGGCCCCGGAGCCACCCCCGAAAGGGTTGCCCGCCACCGCCTTGGCCGTCCCGGTCACACCGATTTCGACGCCAACGCGTGCAAGTAAATCCTGACAGAAATCGAAGACACGGCAAGCAAAAACTTTTGCTTCGGCAAACAAACTTGTGTATAAGCCGGCAAGCTCGCGAATATTAATCCACAAGTTTTCCACAGAATTATCCACACTACTGGTAAATACTTGCAACAGCAGAAAAATCCGGGTTCGGACAGGTGGCCTTTCCAGGGCCACATTTTGTTGAGATACTTCGGCGAAACTCAGAGCCATCCGTGCCGCCCGGCGCGGGGCCGACAATTGCTCTCGAGGGGCCGACGATGCGAATCTGTTCGACGCGACGTGCGCTGCTATTTGGCCTGCCCGCCCTGGCGCTCCTGCCGGGTCCGGCGTTGGCCGCGGCGAGCCGGGCGGAGGTCGACGGTGCGGCCGAGTTCATGCGCTGGCTGGCGGGCCAGGCGATCGCCGTGTTGCAGGCGAACAGCGGCAGCTTGGAACAGCGCGAAACGGCCTTCCGTCGGCTACTGGCCCAGGGCTTCGACGTCGGCTTCATCGGGCGATTCGCGCTCGGCCGGCACTGGCGCGGGGCCAGCGCCCAGCAACAGCGCGACTATCTGCAAGTGTTTTCCGAGTATCTTCTGGCGACCTATTCCCGCCGCCTCGGCGGCTACGCGGGTGAGCGCTTCGATATCTCCGGTGCCAAGGCCAAGGGCAAGCGCGATATCCTCGTCGCCACCCGGATCCAGCGCCCGGGCGGCCAGGCGATCCATGCCGACTGGCGCGTTCGGGTGATCGACGGTCACTACAAGATCATCGACGTCGCGGTCGAAGGCGTGTCGATGGCGGTCACCCAGCGCGCCGAGTTCGCAGCCGTGGTCAAGAGCCACGGGGTCGACGGCCTGCTGCAGGCCTTGCGCGCGCGCACGCAGACCTTCTCGGCCCGCGCTTCCTGATTAAACGAGACGGCGGGCGCATCCCATGATCGAACGCATCACGCTGCCCGACCAGATGCAGCCGGTATCGCACTACTGCCACGTCACCCGGGCGGGCGCCCTGATCTGGGTTTCCGGCATCGTCGGCATGCGTCTCGACGGCACGATCCCCGAGGATACGGTGGCGCAGTTCGATATCGCGCTTGCGACCATGGACGCCTGCCTGAAGGCCGCCGGCGCGGGGTCGGAGCATGTCGTCAAGGTCCAGGTCTTCCTGACCAATATCAGCGAACGCGCGGCGATCAATCCCGCCCGCCAGCGCTATTTCGGCGACCATCTCCCCGCCTCCACCCTGGTCGAAGTCTCCGCCCTGGTCGATCCGCGCATGAAGGTCGAGATCGAGGCGCAGGCGGTGCTCGACGCCTGAGATCACCCGAGGGGCCGATTTCACCGCGCGCCCGTTTGCACTAATCTGCCCCCCAAGCCGTCCCGGTGGACGGCGTCCGAATTAGGGAGGATCGCTCATGCTGCTCGACGTACGCACCTATACCTGCCGGCCCGGCACCATCAAGGCCCACCTGGAACTCTACGAACGCCTCGGCAAGCCGCCGCAGAGCAAGCATCTCGGCCAGCCGCTCGCCTATCTCACGACCGAGACCGGCGATCCCAACCAATACATCCACATCTGGGTCTACGAGAACGCCGGCGACCGAGAGGCCAAGCGGTCCGCCATGCAGGCCGACCCCGACTGGATCGCCTACACGCAGGAAAGCGCGAAGCTCGGCGCATTGGAGAAGCAGGAAAACAAGCTGATGCGGCCGGTCGACTTCTACCCCGCGCCCCGCTGAACGCTACGGCGCGCGAGATGGCCATCATGGAGCAACGGCTCTCCATGATCGGCCTCGCCGTGGCCGATCTCGAGCGGGCCCGGGGCTTCTACCGGGACGTTCTCGGCTGGCGTGCGGCCGAGGGGCCGCCCGGCATCGTGTTTTTCGACCTGGGCGGCCTGGTCCTCTCGCTCTATCCCGGCGAGGACCTGGCGCGTGATACGGGTCGCGCGACCATGGCCCCGGCGCCCGGCGGCCAGCGCGGTGTCAGCCTCGCCCACAACGTGGCCGATGCGGCGGCGGTCGACGCCATCTTCGAGCGGCTTCGCGCCGCGGGCGCCGATATCGTGGTGGCACCAGCGCGCGCCGCATGGGGTGGGTACTCCGGCACTTTCGCCGATCCCGACGGCCATCTCTGGGAGGTCGCTCACAACCCCTTTTGGCATCTCACGGCGGACGGCCGGGTCTCGATGACGCCCGATACCGCGTAGCGTCTCAGCGCGCGGCCCGGGCGCGGCGGGCGACGGCGCGGGCCAGCCGGTCGAGGTTGTCGCGGCGCGCGGCCCGGCGGATCGGGCCCTCGATTGCGACGACGAGATCGGGGACCTCGGCGCCGATCCCGGGCAAGGCCGCCCGCAGGTCGAGGTCGAGGTGCCAGGCGGCGAGGTCGATCTCGCCGCGCAACGACGTCGCCAGCCCCTGGATCGTGCCGGCGCCGTCCGCTGTTCTAGCGACGCCGTCCGCGACGTTCCATTGCCCGTCGAGCCGGAAGGGCACGGTGCCGCCCGCAAGGCCGGCGGCCAGCGCTTCGACCGTGAGGGCGCCGTCGGCCAGACGGGACTCGAGGTCGGCGAGGGCGAGCCCGGGCAACCTGCCCTCGGTGATCTCCATGGTGAGCGCGCCGCTCAACCCATCGACCAGCGCCCGCGGGCTGGCACCGACGCCGTCGAGCGCGCCGGCGATGGTGATCCGGCCGGCGGGTCCCGCCGGCGCGCCCGCCCAGCCGAGCAGCGCCGCGAGGTCCGCATCGCGCAGATTGAACTTGGCGGTCGCCCCCGTCGAACGGCCGGCCAACAGGCGCCCGGCGAGGGACAGCTCGCCCCCGAGCAGGCGCCCCTTGAAGCCTTCGAGGCGGAGCAGCCCGGGACGGGCCCTAAGGCTGAGCGCCGCGTTCTCGATCTCCAGCGTGCCGATGCCGAGCCGTTCCACGGCGAGTGCGACCCGCCCGTCGATCGATGGCAGGCGCGCAAGCCCGAAAGCCGCGCTCGGCCACGGCAGGCCGTCCGCGCCCGGCGGCGGAAAGCCCCCCTCCCCCGCAACGGACAATTCGTTCGCCTGGAGATCGAGTTCGACCATCGGCCGGGCGCCACCGAGAACCAGCCGGCCGCCACCGGTGATGCGGCGTTCGTCGAGCTGGAGCGATAGATCCCGCAACGCCAGCTCGGAACGCCGTCCCGCCAGGTCGACGGCGACGGCGAGGTCGCGCGCACGCTCCCCCAGCCAGGGCGCGAAGAGGGCCGCAGGTTCGGGATGGCGTGCGGCAAACTTCAGCGCCATCTCCGGATCGCGCAGGTCCCCTCCGAGGGTGCCGGCAAGCGTCGCACTCCCCCCGCCCGATCGCATGGCGGCGTCCAGGGCAAGACCGCCATCGTCGCCCGTCAGCTTCATCTTCAGATCGTTCGGCGCGCTCGGAAGCGGCACGTCGAGTTCGAAGGACGATGCCAAGGCGCCGACATCCAAGACCTCGGCCTGTACGTCGAGCGTGAAAGGCCGACGCGCTTCGCCATGGGACCAACGCCCCTCCGCCGCGAGGCGCAGCGCGGCGAGCCCAGCCTCGGCTTCGAAGGTCAGCTGCTCGAAATCGAGAGCCAGCTTCCCCTCGATGCGGGCACGGCCGAGCCGTTTGGCGAGCGCCGCGCGCGGCAGCGAGAGCGCCTGTGCGAGACGGCTCGGATCGTCACTCGCCAGGCGGAAGCGGGCCTTCAGACGTGGCGCGTCGGCGAACGCGCCGGCCGTGGCGGTAAAGGCGACGGAGGCACCCGCAAGGACACCGATGCCGGCACGGCGCACCGTCAGGCGTCCCTCCGACAGGCCCGCGTCGAACTCGACCCGTTCCATGTCTTGGCCGCCCAGCGTCAGGGCCTCGAGACTGAGTTGCAGGTTGGCGTCGAAGCGCGTCAATGCGGCGAGCCGGCGGCGCCAGGCATCGAGATCGACGCCACCTGCGCCCAGCGCCGCGTAGGAATCCAGATCGAGACGATCCAGCGCCAGCTCCGCCCCGAAGACCGGGCGCCGCTGCACCCGGTAGGTCGCCACGCCGGTCAGGCGGCTCTCGTCGAAGCGTGCCTCCAGCGCGCTCAATTGCAGCAGATCGCCGTCGATGCCGACCTCGGCCTCCAGACCGAGGTCGGCGAGCCTGCCGGGCGGCAGGCCGCTCATGTCGAGGCCGAGCCAGTGGAAAAGCCGGGCGGGATTGCCGGAGACGAGGGTGACCCGTCCGCGGGCGCCGCCGCCGTCCGAGCTCGAGCGCGCGTCGGCGAAGGTCAGACGGCTGTCACCCGGCAACGTGCTGTCGATACCGTCGAGGCGGACGCCGCCATCGAAGAGACGGGCGCTCACGCGGCTCTGCCGGAGGACGCCGCCGCCCCAGGTCAGACCGCCGAAGTCGAGATCGATCCGCCCCCGCAGCCAGGGCGGCGCCCAGGCACGGGTTCCCGAGATCAGGCCGAGGGCGGTTCCCGCATCCCACGCCACCGTCCCGTCCAGGGCATCGAGATCGACCCGGTTCGCCTCCAGGGTCAGGTCGAATTGCACCGTCGGGCCGATCACGGCGGCAAGCGCACCGGACATCCGCGCGCCCGCGACACTCAGTTTCATATCGTTGAGCGCGACCTCCCGGCCCCGCGCCGCGAGCCGGCCGGAGATCTGGACGACCCCCGCCGGCAAAGGTGCGTCCTCGACCCCGCCGAGGCTGGCGACCAGGCCGGCAGGATCGCGGGCCTCAAGATCGAGGGCGCCACGCAGGCTGGGCACACCGTCCGCCCGCCGGTAGGTGCCGGCGAAGACCAGCTTGGCGCCGGCCCGGTCGACCTCGGCGCGGAACTGGGGGATCACCACGACGCCGTCGTCGCGCAGGCGGCCGATACTGGCGTTGAAATCGATTCCGCGGCCGCCCCAGACGGCCCGCCCCCGCGCCGAGAACGGCCCGCGCAAGCTGCGCGCGGCACCGCGGCCCTGAATATTCGTGATCGTCCATCGCCCGCCGTCGGTGCCATCGACGATGTCGAGGCTGCCGTTTTCGACCTCGATCGCCTCGAAGGCGGTTCCGGGCACCAGGGTTTGAAGGCGGCCGTGCGCCGTCGCCGCCGCATCGCCGTCTCCGAGTTGCAGCTCGACCTCCGGGCGGATCAGGGTCAGGCGGCTGACCTCGATCCGGCCGAGAAACAGCGGCAACAGCTCGACCTCGGCATGCACGGCGGCGATGCGCGCGGCGATGCCGTCGCGCCGGGCGAGCATCAGGTCGGCGAGCGCCAGTCGCGGTTCCGGCAGCAGACGGAAGCCGATGTCGCCGGCGATCTCGATATCGCGCCCGATGAGCTGTCCGGCCGTGGCCACGATGGTATCGCGATGTCGGTTCCAGTCGACGAAACTCGGCAAGGCCAGCAGGCCCGCAAGCATCCCGGCGAGCAGCAAGAGCACTCCGACGACCAGCTTGCGCACGCGTAGCCTCCGCTTCTTTTCGTCGTTCCCCAGGCGCCCTGCTTGTTTTAACCTAGAACGGCCACATGCGATATCAACTGAGGACCCCACCGGAGGCCCGAATGAGCGAAATCGTCAACCTGCGCCAGGCTCGCAAGCGCAAGACCCGCGCTGAGAAGCAGGCCGGCGCGGCGGCGAACCGTGCGACGCACGGTCGAAGCCGCGCCGCCAAAACCGCCGCCCGGCACGAGGAGACGCGCGCCGCCCGGACGCATGACGGCCATCGCCTGGAGGGCGATCAGGGCGAGGACCAGAGCTGAAAAGATGCGTCGCCGGGCCGATTGAGCGGCGGCGGAGTCGGGTCGCGATCCGGACCCGCCTGGGGGCGAGACATTACGTCGTGGCGGGGCCGGATCGCGCCCTGGGACGACCGGTGTCGGGCCGGTCATCGTCGCTGACCCCGGCGCGCCGTCGGCGGTTTCCAAGGCCTTGTCAGCGAGATGGTAGTGATGGCGCCCGCTGTGAAATATCGAGACGATCGAAACCGATAACCGCCTCTTATCGTCGTCGCCTCAGGCGGCTTCTTCCCAATCGACGCCGCCGAGAAACCTGACCAGGTCGCCGAGCACCGGGACGATATCGCGCTGTGCGACCAGGGCCAGCTCGACGTGACGGCTGAGTTTCGGCTCGACGACGGGGCGGGAATCCAGTTCCGGGCGCAGGAGGGAGAAGCGCGGCAGCACGCTGACGCCGGCACCGTCGCGGATCATGCTCTGGATCCAGTCTTCCCGCTGGCTGCGGAAGGCGACGTTCAATTCCAGCTCCCGTTCGGCGACCCGCGCCAGGAACTCGTCGCGGAACTCGCAATGCAGCCGGTCGACGTAGCGTTCCCGCGCGACGTCGTCCAGCGGCACGGCCTCACGCGCGGCGAAGGCATGACCGGCGGGGAAGGCCACCACCATCGGCTCCTCGAACAGGGCGACATAGTCGAGTTGCGGGTCCCGGGCGCCGTGGCGGGCGCAGAAGGCGCCGTCGATGGTTCCGGCCAGCAGGAGGGGGGGAATCGATTCCAGCGTGACGTCGTGCAGGATCAGGGAGACGTTCGGGTTCGCCTTCTGGAAGCGGTCGAGCGCCAGCCCCAGCGCGCGCGGCCCCACCGTGCACATGAGGCCGAGGTTCAGCTCCGCCGCCGCAACGGCGGTCACCGCACGGGCCGTGGTGCGAACGAGATTTCGGGTCCGTTCGATTTCCTCGAAATAGCCCCGGAGCGAGCGGCCGAGCGTCGTCAGTTCGCTATCGCGCCCCTCGCGGCGGATCAGCTCGCCGCCCAGTTCGTTTTCCAGGCGACGGATCGCCTGCGTCAACGCCGGTTGCGAGACGTTGCAATGCTCGGCGGCACGGGTGAAGTTCAGACTGTCCGCCAGCGCCAGGAAGTAGCGCACCTGATTGAAGTCCACGGCATACCCAATCCTGCGATCGAACCGCGGCCCCCACCATTCCATCACCCCAAGCGCCTTAACAGCGGGCTGGGCGTGATGCAACAACCCATTCTCTGATAGTGTCTGCACCGAACGGGCTTTGCGGAGGACAGCAGGCATGGATACCGACGACAAGATCGCGCGCGCGGCGCGGCACCTGTTCGAGGAGCATCGCGCCGGTGCCCGGCTGGATGGCCTGCCCGACGGCCTCTGGCCCGCCGATACGGATGCCGGCTATGCGGTACAGGACGCCCTGCTCGCCGACTATGCGGCCATCGGCGAAGGGGAGATCGCCGGCTGGAAGGTGGCCTTGACGACACCGGTGATGCAAGCCTTGGTCGGCGTCGACCAGCCCTGCGAGGGCGCGATCCTGAAACAGCGCTGCCACGCCTCGCCGGTGCGTCTCGCCGCCGCCGACTTCGTCAACATCGGCGTCGAAAGCGAGATCGCCGTGCGCCTGAACGCCGACCTCGACGCCGGCGGCTACGACCGCACCTCCATCGCCGATGCGGTCGCAGCCTGCATGGCGGCGATCGAGATCGTCGACGACCGGGGCATCGACTACATGAAGATCGACGCCCCCCTGCTGATCGCCGACAACTCGTTCAACTTCGGCTGCGTGCTGGGGCCGGAGGTCGCGGACTGGCGCGGCCTGGACCTGGCCGCGCTCACCGGGCAGATGGTGATCAACGACGAGGTTGCCGGCGAAGGCGTCGGCGGCGACGTCATGGGCCATCCCTTCGAAGCGCTCGCCTGGCTCGCCAACAATTTGGTCCGCCGCGGCCACCCGCTTCGCGCCGGCCAGGTGGTGATGACCGGCTCCATCGTCTCGACCAAATGGCTGAAGGCGGGCGACTGGATCGAAAGCCGGATCCCCGGCCTCGGCACGGCGCGGCTGGAGGTGAGCTGAGATTCAGCCGGCTTTGTGCGCCTTGATCTCGACTTCGACGAAGGCCATTTCGCCCGCGCCCGCGTTGATCACGTCATGCTCGACGCCGGCGGCCCGGTAATAGGAGACGCCGGCCTTCAGCTCCGCCAGCTGTTCGCCCGTCGCATCGACGATGCGCAAGGTGCCATCGAGAGAGGGCACGATCACATAGTCGTATTCATGGACGTGCCAGCCGGTGGCCTCGCCCGGGCGAAAGCGCCACTCGGTAACCCGCACGCGGTCATTGTCGATTTGCTGCGTCGGCGTCGCAGACGTGGTTTCGGACATCGCCACCTCCCTTGTCTCCAGGCGAACTAAGCACTGATTTGCACCTTGCGATAGCCCCTGTAAGGTGCCGCCGGCTCAACCGGGAGGCAGCTTCATGAACGGCGGCGAATTGGTGGCGGAAACCCTGCTCGGCCACGGCATCGACACGGTCTTCACCGTGCCGGGAGAGAGCTTCCTGACGGTGATCGAGGCGCTGCGCCGCCAGCAGAACAAGGTCCGCCTGGTCACCACCCGGCACGAAAGCGGCGCCAGCTTCGCAGCGGAAGCCTTCGCCAAGGTCTCCGGCCGGCCCGCCGTCGCCATGGTCAGCCGCGGGCCGGGTGCGACCAACGCAGCGATCGGCGTGCATACGGCGAAACAGGACTCGACCCCGCTGGTGCTGTTCATGGGCCAGGTGACGACCAACAGCCGGGGCCGCGAGGCCTTTCAGGAAATCGACCCCGCCTCGACTTTCGCCTCGATGGCCAAGGGCGTGTTCGAGCCCAAGACGCCCGAGGAGATCGGCCCCGCGGTCGCCGAGGCCCTCGCCCTGGCGGTTGAAGGCCGGCCGGGCCCGGTGGTGATCGCGCTGGCCAAGGATTTGAGCGAGGCGGACGTGGGCAACGCCGAGCCCATCGCGCCCCGCGCCGCTGCCAGGCCCGAGGTCGACAAGGTTGCCGCGGGCGAGGCCGCACGGCTGCTGGCCGCCGCCGAACGCCCGCTGATCCTGGCCGGCGAGGCCATCCTATTCGACGACGCGCGCGACGCCCTCCTCCGCCTCGCCGAGGCGAGCGGCGCGCCGGTGATCGCCGCCTACCGGCGCCAGGACGCCTACCCGAACGACCACGCGGCCTATATCGGCCATCTGGAAATCAACCGGGTCGCCTATCAGCGCCGCGCCCTCGACGAGGCCGACGTGGTGCTGGCGGCCGGCAGTCGCCTGGACGGCATCACCAACGAGAACGACACCTGGCCCGCCGCGACGCAGGCGCTGATCCACGTCTATCCCGACGACGAGGTCCGCGACCGCTTCACCGCCGCCGCCACCCTCGGCGGCGATACCGGCGACGCCCTCGACGCCATCGCCCGGGCGCTCCCCGACGGCGGCGGCGGCGGTGGCGGGACGTGGCGCGAGGAACTTCGCCACGGCTATCTCGCCGACAACGATCCCGCCGGCGCCGCGAACCTCGGCGCCGTCAACCTCGCCCATGTGGTCCGCCTGGCCGCGGAACGGCTGGACGAGGACGCGGTCGTGCTGACCGACGGCGGCAGCTTCGCGCGCTGGGTCCACCGCTATCACCGCTTCTCCAAGCCGCGCACCCAGGCCGGACCGATCGCCGGCGCCATGGGCTATGCGGTGCCGGGCGCCGTCGGCGCGGCGCTGGCCCGGCCGGGCGCACGCATCGTCGCCTATGTCGGCGACGGCGGCTTCATGATGACCGGCCAGGAACTGGCGACGGCATTGGAGCAAGGCCTCGATCTGAAGATCGTCGTCTGCGACAACAACGCCCACGGCTCGATCCTCTCGGGCCAGCTGAAGCGCTTCGGCGAAGAGGGCGTCTACGGCACCCGCCTGGCCAGCCCGGATTTCGCCGGCCTGGCGCGCGCCTACGGTGCGCCGGCCTGGCGGGTCGAAACGACGGAGGCCTTCGCCGAGGCCTTCGACCAGGCGCTGGCCCACACCGGCCCCGCCCTGCTGCACCTGATCACCGACGAACGCGACATCGTCCCCTTCGGCGAAGAGCGCGAGGCGGTCTGACCGCCAGCCGTCTTAGAAGCGGCCGGGAAACGGCTTGCGCACCACGCTGTCGTAGACCCAGTGCGCCAGCGTCGTGGTGTCGTAGACCGGCAGGCCGACGGCGTCCTGCACGGCGTGGGCGAAGGTCGGAAACTCCGTGTACTCGGCGACGATCGCCGCCACGTCCGGATTTTCGGCGACATGCCCGCGGGCCAGCGCCACCAGCTGCTCGACATAGACGGCGGGGTTGAGACGACCGGTCGCGAACTGTTTCTGGGTTTCCGGCAGGCCGGTCGAATGCACCTTGGTAATCCGCGAGAGGTCGGTGACGCCGCAGGCGGCGAACAGCTCGTCGGTGAGGGAGCCGACGTCGCTGAACACCGCGAGCTTTGCTTGCGGGCGGATCGCCTGGAGGACCAGCGGGATCTGCTGCAGGCTGGAGAGGAAGACCGGCACCTCGAGCGCGGCGGCGAGGCGGGCCTGGAAATTCCCGAAGAAGCCGCAGCCGCCGAGGATCGCGCGCACCCCCTGGCCCTGAAGCTCGAGGGCCGCGTCGATCAGCAGCCGCGCCGTCTCCTCGTCGTTGCGCTTGGTCTTCGCCAGGTTCGAGCCTTCGACGATTTTGTGCAGCACGGGAAACTCGAAGGTCGTCGCGTTGGCGACGTCGCCCGGCAGGAAGGGCCAGTAGAAATCGTCCAGCAGCAGAATGCCCAGCGCGTGACCGGCGGTGTGCTGGCCCGGCCCCAGGACCAGGTCCTCGTCGGGCCAGGTACGGCCCGTGAAACTTCGATAGCTCATCGCCTCGTCCTCTATTCCGCGAGCGCGCGCCGCACCGCTTCCGGCGTGACGTGGTTCTGGTCGATGTGCAGGTCCGTGCTGTCCGCCGTCACCCGGTTGACGTCGATGACGCGCACGCCGGCCTTGCCTGCGATCTCGCGGAGGATCGCGGGGAAGGCCTCGCGCACGCCGTCGAACAGGTCGCGGGCGCTTTCCGGAATCAGGCCCTGCCGGACACGGGAATGGGGGAAGGTGACGAAGGCCGGCGTCCAGCCCCCCGCCGCCGCCCGCTCGAGGATCATGGCACCGTAGGCCCGGGCGAGGCGGTCGATCTCCGCCGCCGCGTCGACCTCGATATCGGCCCGGGCCCGCGCCAGCACACCGGTGCTATAGCGGCAGTCGAGCTCGCCGAAGCAAAACCCCACCTCGACGCCGGCCGGCAGCTCGGCGATGGCCGCGCGGAAGGCCGCCTGCTGGTGCGAAGCCTCGGAGCGGGTCAGGTGCGCCGCCTGGGCGCCGAATACCAGGCGGGAGAGGAAACGCCGCGGCCGGCCGTCGACGGTGGCCACCAGGTTGGCGGCGGCGAGCACATGGCTGTCTCCGACGAGGAAGAAGGGCTCCGCCGTCTCGGGCCCGGGATAGGCCCCGGGATAGGCCTCGGCACCGGCCCCCGCGTAGGCCTCCGCGTTGCCGCGCCGCCAGGCCAGGAGACCGTCGAGCACCCCCGCATAATGCCGCCAGGTCGCCAGGTTCGGCGCCTTCTCGACCTCGTCGCTCAGGCTTCGTGCCAGGGCGAGATGACGGGTGCACGCCGCCTCGTCGCCGGCGAGCCAGGCGGCGAGCGCCGGCAACATTTCCTCGCCCACGCGTTGTCCCGCCTCCACCCCACCGGGGCCGAGCGCGTCCAACTCTCCCAATGCGAAGAGGACGAAGGCCAGGACATTGTAGGGATCCGCGGCATTGCCCGCCCGCGCGATTTCCAGGTGGCCGCGGGCGGTCTCCAGTTCGCCGGTCTGATAGAGCGCCATGCCGAGGGCCTGATTGGCGTTCGGCTCCTCCGGCGCCATCGCCACGGCCTCCCGGTAGGTCGCCATGGCCGCGTCGTCGCGGCCCAGGCGGCGCTGCGCGATACCGATGTTGAGGCGAATACGCGGATCGGCCGGCGCCAGCCGGGCGGCTTCCTCGTAGATGTCGATCGCCCGGTCGACAGTGCCGACCCGCATCAGCAGCTCACCGGTGAAGAGCCGGATCTGGATGCTGGCCGGATGGGCGGCGCAGGTCCTGAGCGCGGTTTCCACGGCGCCGCGTGTATCGCCGTTTTCGGCGAGCGTCGTCGCCTGGCGGACCATTCGTTCTTCTTCACTGCCGAACATGGCTCATACCGCATCCCGGAGATTGTCGTGGAACATGGCGATGTGGATCCGTCCGTTCATGAACCCGGCTGAAAACGCGAAGATCGAGCGTTCACGGCGGACCGCCATCGAGATCGCGTGCCAATTCGCCCGCCAGCCTCCGGGATCGTTCAATGCTCGGCCAGCAGGCGGCCCATGCCGGAAATCGGCTCCGCGACGCCGGCGGCACGCGCGGCGCGCCAGAACAGCGCCTGGGCGCTGGAGGTGACCGGCTTGCCCGTCGCCGCCTCGATGTCGGGCAGCGCCTCGAGGGTCGGCATGTCACAGCACGACAGGACGATGGCATCGACGTCCTCGCCGGAGGCGGCGATGGCGCGAGCCGTCAGCGTCTCCGGCGGGACCCGGTACATGTGGCGCAGGCCGAGCTGTGCGTCGTCGACGATGACGCTGTCGTCGCGCGTCACCTCGATGCCGTTCTCCTCGAAGAACACGCATTCCTTGGCGTTGAGGGCGGGCGGATAGGGCGTCACCAGGGCGATGCGACGGGCCCCGAAGGCGCCCAGCGCCGCCATCAGCGCCGCCGCCGCCGTCACCGCCGGACGGCCGGCCTTTTCCGACAGCATGGCCTCGTAGTCCTGCGGGTCGCCCTTGGCGGAGCTGGCGGTGCAGCCATAGGCGATGACATCGGGATCGGCGGAGTTCGCCTCCTCCAGCACCCGGGGGACGTGACGCTCCATCTCGTCGAAGGGCTTCTCGTACCGGTCGCCAAAGAAGGGCATGCGGGAGGTGTGGATCGAGACCCCGTCCGGCGCCAGGCGCCAGAATTCGATCTCGGCCACGGTGTTGGTCGAGGGCACGACGAGACCCAGTCTCGCCCGCCCGCCATAGACGCGTTCGGGGATATCAGTCATGCGGGCGAGCTTAGCGCATTTGCCCGGCCCGGCGAAGACCGGTGGTTCAGTCCGTGCGGCGAATGGGCTAGAAGATGGGGGACGTTGCCTCGACGCCCCCCGGACCTGGAGATCAAGCCCATGCCAACCGTCGCACCCGAGCGCCTGGAAACCATCGCCGCCAAGCTGCTGGAGGCCGCCGGCGCGCCGGCGGCGGAAGCCGCCATCGTCGCCCGCCATTCGATCGGCGCCAACCTCGCCGGCCACGATTCCCACGGCATCATCCAGATCCCAAGCTATATCAAGCGCATCGAGGTCGGCCACATCGTGCCGGGCGCGCCGATCGAGATCGAGCGCGAAAGCGGCACCACCACCGTCGTCGACGGGGCCTGGGGCTTCGGCTACGTCGTCTCGGAATACGCCATGAAGCTCACCATCGAGAAGGCGGCGAAGAACGGCATCGCCGCCACCACGGTGCGCCGCCAGGGCCACATCGGCCGCGTCGCCGATTATCCGATCATGGCGGCGGAGGCGGGCATGATCGCGATGATGACGGCGGACAGCGGCCGCTCGCCCAAGCACGTCGCGCCCTTCGGGGCCCGCGAGGCGCGGCTCGGCACCAACCCGATCTGCTTCGCCATGCCCTCGAACCTGGACGGCCCCTTCCACCTCGACATGGCGACCTCGGCGGCGGCGGCGGGCAAGCTGCAACTCGCGAAAGCACGCGGCACCTCGATCCCCGAGGGCTGGGTACTGGACGCGGAGGGCCGCGTTACCACCGATCCGAACGCCTTCGGCAACGGCGGCGTGCTGATGCCCTTGGGCGGCGGCGAGGGCTACAAGGGCTATGGCCTCTCGGCCATGGTGGAGATCTTCTCCGGCATCCTGCCCGGGCTCGGCTTCGGCATCGAGCCGAGCGGCCGGCACAACGACGGCTGCTTCATCATGGCGGTGCAGGTCGAAGCCTTCCGCCCCCTGGAGGAGTTCAAGGCCGAGATCACCGAGTTCGCCGCCTACCTGAAATCGGCGGCGCCCGCCGAGGGCTTCGACGAGGTCTTCTATCCGGGCGAGATCGAACACCTGAAGACTGCGCGCAACCGCGAAAGCGGCATCACCATCGAGGACAAGACCTGGGAAACCCTGGCGGACCTCGCCCGCAAGGACGGCCTCGCCGGCGAACTCGGCTTCGAATAACCTGCCCCAGCACCGCGACCCGTTCGCCCCGCACGGTCGTGGTCCCTTTCGCACAGGCGAGGGGGACTACGATCTCCCCGGCGTCCCACGAGCGCCGCCGGACGGGACGCCAAAAATCGATCGCACCGCGAGGGGCTTCATGGCTTCAATAGGGGGCACGCCTTAAAGGGGGCATCTGTGGACGGCACCGTCTTGGGCATGTCAATCAGCATTTAATTCTGACCCCCTATCGGCGTGCAAAATTGACCCCCCCCCTTGCTTCGACGGAGGTTGTCCCGGTAGTCCACGGGAGGGCCCCGCGCGGCTTCGTGTAGCGCTTTGCGTTACGCGGAGCGAAGCCGCGTGGGAGGGGCCTGTGGGCCCACCGGGACAACCGGGCCGGCGGCGGAACGTGGGGATCAGGTGGGGTTCTTGAAGTGGCAATGAGCTTTTGAAGTAGTGTCCAGACTGTTCTGCAAGTTTGTCATGGCTGCCGATGAGGGCCACCGGCATGCCTGGCGCGGAGATTTCGATTGCTCGGAGCGCCAGGCATGCCGAGCCGCCGTCAGGCGGCTTTCTGGATGCGTTCGCTTTTGCTCTCCTTGAGATGGATCATGTTGAGCTAGCGGTTGGCATCCAGCCAGTCCTCATGGATTTCGATCGCGAGAGCCCGGACCAGCCGGAGGCAGCTCATCCACCCCATCGGCCCGGACTTGTGCCCCAGCTACGAAACCCCTTTTGCAGAACAATCTGTACAGGACCCGTTTTGATTTGCCCGCCTTTGCGATGAAAGCCCCCAGGCTGATTGGCTCCATATAGCGGATCAGCCTGGGGCTTTGCTTACAGGGCGGCTACTTTTGTCGTCGCTGTTTGCTTTGTGCGAAGCGGTAAGACATGTTGCCTGTTTCGATGATTGCGCAGTGATGCGTTACACGATCCAGCAACGCGGTTGTTATTTTTGCATCTCCGAAGACGGAGACCCATTCCCCGAACTCCAGATTGGTGGTGATGATGACGCTGGTCTTCTCATAGAGTTTGCTGATCAGGTGGAACAAGAGCGCACCGCCGGATTTGGGGAATGGGATATAGCCCAGTTCGTCGATGATGACGCAATCCATGGCCGTCAGTTGCCGGATGATCTTGCCGGCGTTGCCTTCGGCCTGTTCCTTGATCAGCGCATTGATCAGATCGACGGCGTTGAAGAAACGGACCTTCTTTCCCTGATTGATCAACAGCGTCCCCAGAGCAATGGCGATGTGGGTTTTGCCCGTACCGGTTCCGCCCACCAGAATGAGGTTGTGGGCCTCCTGGGTGAACTGCCCTGAGCAGAAGGGGTCGATTTGCGCTTGGGTGACGGCGGCTAGGCCGTAATCGAAAGTGGCGAAGTCCTTATGGTGGGGGAACTTCGAGGCCCGCATTTGGTGCTGGATAGAGCGCACCCGGCGCTCTACAGTCTCGGCGTCGATCAGTTGCTTTATCGCAGTGGTCAGACTTGGCGGCTTGCGCGCGGCCAGCAAAGCTTCGGCGCAAGCCGCCATTCCATACAGCCTCAGGGCGATCAGTTGGTCTATCAAAGCTTTCATGCGACGGCCTCCCCGGCAACGCACAGCGTCTCATAGCGCTTGCAGTCCGCTTCGGGCCGCAAGGTCAGTTGCGGATAGGCGTGGCTCTCGCCCCATGGCGCGATGACCGGCTCCACCAGTTGGTTGATCAGATTGATGATGGCCGGAAGGCGCAGCGTGTTCTGCTCCACGGCCAGTTCACAGGCTATCTCGACCACCTCGATCCCGTGATCCTGGGCCAGCAGGAGCAGATCGACAAACTCCCGGTCCCCGCCTTTGCCGGCCATGTAATGCGCCCTGACCCGGTGCATCGCCTCAGGCAATTGCCAACCCACAAAGGGCGCGCCATCTCTCAGCGCGCCGGGCTTGCGGTCGAGTAGGGGCAGGTAATGCCAGGGCTCGAAATAGCTGGCGTTGCGGGTAAAGCGGCGCTTGTGCTCGGCAATCACATTCTGCCCTGACACAACCACGATCCGGTCCGCATAGGCGCGCAGAGAGACAAGCTCCCCGGCGAACCGGGAGGGGACGCTATAGCGATTGGTGGCATATTGGACCAGACAGGTAGAGCGGACACGAGCGGCCTTCTCAACATAGCCGTCAAAAGCCCGGCCCAGGGGACGCAGTTCGGCGCACTCGTCTGCGAACACGTCCGAGATCTTGCGATCCGATTGTTCGGGGTGGGCGCGATTCGCCAATTCCTCGCAGCGCATCCAGATCGTCAAAGGCGGGCTTGGGCGCAAACAGCTGTCCCCGCAGGAACCCAACCTGGTTCTCAATCTGACCCTTCTCCCACCCCGCCGCGGGTGTGCAAGCAACCGGTTCCATCACATAGTGGTTCATCAACGCCAGAAAGCGCGGATGGAACACACGGTCCTTAGAGCGCGAAACATAGGTTACCATCGTCTTGGGGTTGTCGATGATCACCCGGCGCGGTACGCCGCCATAGAAAGACATCGCCCGTGCAAAGGCGTCCAGCACCATCTCCTGAGATTCGCTGGGATAGGCAACAACAAAGGGCTTGCGGCTATGACATAGGCGGAAGTGGGCAACCTTTACCTTCTGCTCGACACCGCCCAGGACAGCGTATTCCGTGCTCCAGTCAAACTGGAGCGCGTCACCTGCCGTAAAGTGCAACGGAATGAACGCATCCCCCGATCCGGCGCCAGAACGCTTCAGGTCGCGGACAAACCTCTGAACCGTCGAGTAGGATCCGCTATAGCCTTCCGACACAAGCTGCTCATAAAGCTTCTTGGCCGTCCGGCGCTCACGGCGCGGGCGCCCCAGGTCCTGCTCAAAGAGCGCCCGAAGCCGGCTGGCGAAGCCATCGCTAAGCTTACGCCGGACGGGTGAAACGCGCCGCTGATAGCTCGGTGGATCGCCGTCCTTCAGATACTTCTTAATCGTGTTCCGCGACAAACCAGTCTGACGAGATACAGATCGGATACTCCGACCCTCCCGTAATATCCAACGTCGGATCTTCAATACGCTTTCCATCAATACCACCTGCTCTTTCCTCCGCACTGTTCCGTGCGGATGCTAGCGTTCCAGGTGGGTCAATTCTTACCGCTCATAACCCACCAAAGTGGGTCAGTTTTGCATGCCGATTCACAGTCCGATGCCGAAGCGACCCGTCACGCTCATCGAGTAGCGGTGGATGCCTGTGTCGAACTCTGTCGCGTCGAACTGCACCGACTGCCGGAACTGCTCGGTAACCTCCTCGTTCAGGCCGGCCGTCGAGGTGAACAGCGCCTCGCCCTGGTTCACGCCGGCGACGCGGAGGCGATGCGACATGCTTTGCGGGATGGCGACGTCGGTGAGCAGCGTGACGGTGCCGGACACCACCGGTCGCGGCGCGGCATGCTCGCTGTTGTAAACGAAACGCAGGTCGCGGCTTTGACCGAAGGAACGATGGGAGGCCGTCCTGTGGTCCTCCGACAGGTTGCCCGACGCGAAGTTGCCGGAGGAGCCGATCGGGGCCTGCTCACCGCAGTCGCAGGGCGGATTGTCTCCGTTGTCCTCGTCGTCATTGGGACCGAACAGGAAGTTGAACAGCGGGAAGCACCAGGTCGCCGCCGTCAGTCCGCCCGAGATCGTATCGATCTTGGTCTCGTCGGCGCTGACCTGGCCCTGGCCGACGATGGTGAACTGGCCCGAGCCGACGTCGACGGCCCAGATATCGACCTTGACGCCGGCGGGGAGGCCGTCGGTGTTGGGGAAAGTGATGGGTTGCGGGCTGGAGAACGTCAAGCCGACCGGCTGCACCGTATAGAGCACGCCCGGATCGAGATCCTCCGGCAGAGCCACGGGCGCCAGTGCGCGCGGTACCTCGGAAATGGTCACGGTGATGCCGTTGGCATCCCCGCCGTTGAAGCTGGCTTCGGCGCCGTTCAATTCGAGCGACACGCCGATCGCGGGGTTCGACACGGTCTGGACTTGCGAGGTGTCGAGTACCACGCCGCCCGAGGGGTCGATCCGCGGCAGGAACAGCGGCCGCTCGATCACGTTCTCGACCCCATCGATCACGCCGATCGGCTCGCGGAAGCTGGCGTAGGCCTGGCCGTCCGGGGCAGGCAGCGCGGTGCTGGCGTCGATGTCGATGACCTGGGTACCGGCTGCGACGTCGGCGAGGGTGAAGTTGCCCTGGGAGTCGGTGGTCACCGTCGGCCCGCCGCCAAGCAGGCGTACCGCGGCGCCGATGATCGGGACTTCGAGCCCGGGGGTCGCGGGATCGGTATAGGCGTTGGTGTCCAGCACCCGGCCGACGATGTCCGTCGTCTGGCCCGGCGGCGGTCCCGTCACCGTGATGGTGATGGTTTCAGTGGCGATCAGCAGGCCGTCGTCGGCGAAGAAGGTCAGGACGATGTCGCCCACTTGGCCCTCGTTCGGCGTGAAGGCGAATTCACCGCTCGTCCCATCCAGGCTGGCGCCGTCGGGGAGCGGCAGGGGCGTCGCCGAATAGACGATGCCCGTGCCGTTCGGATCGGTCGCGGCCAGGGTGAAGGCGAGGCTCGTCCCGAGCGCCACGCTTTGGTCGCCGATCGGTGCCAGGGTCGGTGCCACGTTGGCGGGCGGCGCGCTCGCGGTGATGGTCACCGTATCGCTCGACATGTCGAAGCCGTCGGAAACCGTGAGGGTCAGGGTGAAGTCGCCGGCGAGGTCGGCGTCCAGACCGGCGATCGATGTCGTCGCATCGCTGAGCAACGCCAGGCTGCCCTCCGGCGCGCTTTCCAAGGTCCAGGCATAGCTCAGCGTCTGGCCGTCCGGGTCGCTGCTGGCCGAGCCGTCCAGGATGACGGCGGTGCCGGCGACGAGCGACTGGTCCGGGCCGGCATCGGCCACCGGCGGGTTGTTCACCCGCGTGACGACGATCGTATCGGGCCGGCTCGGCTCGGTCCCGTCGTCGACGATCAGCTGCACGACGTAGTCGCCCGGCACGGCGCCCAGCGTCAGACCAGGCGTCGCCGTGGTCGTGCCCGCCAAGACGGCGGCGGCGCCGTCCGGCTGGCTCAGCAGGGCCCAGGCGTAGGTGATCGCCTCGCCGCCCGCATCGGCCGACGCGCTGCCGTCGAGCGGCACGGCGCCGGCCGCACTCACCGTCACGTCCGGGCCCGCGTCGGCCAGCGGTGCGACGCCGGTGGTGGAGATCAGCACCGTGTCCGGCGGGCTCTCGATGAAGCCGTCGGAGACGGTGAGGCCGACCAGGTAGTCGCCCGCCTTCTTCGCCTCGAAGGTCGGCGTGGGGGCGGAATCGGCCGACAGGCTGCCGCCCGGCCCGTTCGGCTTGTCCAGCATGGTCCAGCGGTAGCTGAGCACATCGCCGTCGGGATCGGTGGAGGCGCCGGCGTCGAGCTGCACGGTATCGTTGACGCCCACCACCTGGTCGGGGCCCGCATCGGCAACCGGTGTCGCGTTGGAGGTCGAGAGGGTGACGGTCGCCGGCACGCTTCGCTCGCCACCGTCCGAGACGGTGAGCTGGAGCACGTAGGTGCCGGTCGCGTCGACCGTGAAGTGCGGACGGGGGAGCGTCGTGTCGGCAAGCGTCGCAAAGCTCTCCGCCGGGCGGTGCAGCAGCGCCCATTCGTAGGTCAGCGGATCGCCGTCGACGTCGTGGGAGGCGGCGCCGTCGAGGTCGATCTCGTCGCCCGGGGCGACGCGCCGGTCGGCGCCGGCGTCGGCCACCGGCGGCGTGTTGAGCGTGTCGATCACCGCCGTGGTCTGGCTGTCGGCCGGGCCGTCGTCGGCCACCAGCTGCACGATGTAGGTGCCCGGCACGTCGATGTTCAGGCTGGGGCGAAGCGCGTTCGGATCGGTCAGGCCGGCACTGCTGCCCGCGGGCCGCGCGATCACCGACCAGTCGAAGCCGAGGTCGTCGCCGTCGAGGTCGCCCACCGCGTCCGGGGTCAGCACGATGCTGGTACCGACCGCGCGGGTCGCGCGCAGGCCTGGCGCCAGGGTCGGGGCGAGGTTGCTCTCCGTGGTGACGGTGATGCGGGCCGGCGCACTCGCCCGGTCCCCGTCGTTCACCACCAGCTGCACGACATAGTCGCCGCCGAGATCGGGGGTGAGGAAGGGACGCGGCGCGGCCGGGTCGGATATTGCCGCCGCGCTGCCGGCGGGCGCCTGGAGCATCGTCCAGGCATAGCCGAGGCCGTCGCCGTCCATGTCCCAGCTGCCGGCGCCGTCGAGCTGCGCGGCCTGGCCCACCGCCACCTGGCGGTCGGGGCCGATGGCTGCGACGGGGGCGCTGTTCTCGGTCGAGATCGCCACCTGGTCCGGCGCCGAACTCCGGTTGCCGATATTGACCACCAGTTCGAAGACATAGTCGCCGGCGAGGTCGATGGTGAAGCTCGGTTTCGGAATCGTCGCGTCGTCGAGTGCGGCCGCGCTGCCGGCGGGCGCCTGGACCAGGGTCCAGACGAAGCTCTGGATCTCCCGCTCGCGCGGATCCAGCGTGCGCGCGCCCGAGAGCACGACGGTCTCGACGAACTCGACCGTCGCCGTCGCGGCATCGTTCGCCGGGTTCGGATCGCCGGTCGCCTGGGCGATGGTGAACGGATAGGCCACCTGGCCCGCCCCGTCCGCCGTCGCCACCACGGTGACCAGGACGCTCTCGCCGCTCTCGATGTCGCCGAGGGCGCAGATCTGGCCGGCATCGCAGCTGCCCTGGCCCGGCGCCACGGTCACCAGGGTCAGGGCAGCGCCGGCGGGCGGTGTGGCGGTCAGCACGACGCCTTCGGCCGTGTCCGGCCCGGCGTTGGCGACGACGACGCCGTAACTGAGGCTCTCGTCGACCCGGACCGGGTCGGGCGCCGCCGCGACGGTGAGGCCGAGGTCGGCCGAGGCGCCGGGGGCGGCCTGCACGGTGGTCGAGTTCGTCAGGCTGTCGTTCGCGGGGTCGAGTTCGGTGCCGCCGCTGGTCGCGGTGAAGGTGAAGTCGAGCGGCCCGACCAGGTCGGCGCGCACGGTGATGTCGACCGGGATCTCGGCGCCGGGGGCCAGCGTGCCGAGGGTGCAGACGGCACTGGCGTCGCAACTGCCGAGTGGCGAGTTGGCGGCGACGAAACTGGTGCCCGCCGGCAACGGGGCCAGCAGGCGGACGGAGGTCGCCGTCTCCGGGCCGAGGTTCTGGAGGCGGATCGCATAGTCGACGATCTCGCCCACGGTGACCGGCCCGGTCCCGCCGTTGACGGTCAGGGTCATGTCGACCTCCGGCGGGTTCGCAATCACGGCGGTCAGCGCCCCGGCGGTGTTGTTCTCCGGCAGGGCGTCGCTCTCGTTGGCGGAGACGGAGACGGCATAGACGATCTGCGGGTCGGATCCGGCTGTGACGACGATATCCACCGTGGCCGTGCCGTCGGCGGGGATCGTACCGAGCTGGCATTCGACCAGCGTATCGCAGCTGCCCTGGCTCGGTGTCGCCGAGACCAGCGTGACGCCCGGCGGCAGCAGCGCATCGAGCACGACGCCCGTCGCGGCCACGCCGGTTCCGCCTTCGGGCAGGGGATTGTTGTTGGCGACGGTCGCGGTATAGGTCGCCTGCAAGCCTTCGCCGACGGGATCCGGCGTGTCGGTGAGCGTGACGGAAAGCTCCGCGCCCGGCGCCGGATCGACCTCGGTCGTCGCCGAGACGAAACTGTTGTTGGTGCTGGGATCGAACTGGTCGGCGACCACGTCGGCCGGCCAGGTGAGCGTGCCGAGCGCATTCACCGTGCCGGTCACCGTCACCGTCGTCGACTCGCCATCGGCGAGGTCGCCGAGCTGGCAGACGACCAGGCTATCGCAGGTGCCGACGGCCGGCGTGACGGTCCCCAGGGTCACGTTCTGCGGCACCAGAGCCGCGAAGATCACGCCGGTCGAATCTTCCGGCCCCTGGTTGGTCACCGTCGCCGTCCAGGTCACCTGAGAGCCGAGCGTGGCGGGATCCGGCACATCGTCCCAGGCGAGCAGCAGGTCCGCGCCGGAACTGTTGGTCACCGTTGTCGATTCGAAATGATCATCGATGTCGTTCGTGAAGCCGGTTTCCGGGTCGACGGTCCAGGTCTGGAAGCGCTGCAGCCAATTGCCGGGATAGACAGCGAAGACGACGATATCGACCGTCGCGGAAGCGCCGGCGGCGAGATCGCCGAGATCGCACTCGACGAAACTTGTGCAGCTGCCCTGGCTCGACGTCGCCGAGACGAAAGTGCCGGTCTCACCGTTCAGCCACATGCGGAAGTTGACGTCGGACGCGTCGCCGCTGCCGTTGTTGGAGACGGTGGCCTGGTAGGTCAGGTTCTGGCCGATATTGACGGGATCGGGGTTGTCGGTGGCGGTGACCATCAAGTCGGTGAGCTGGGCCTGCGCCGCCTGAAGCGGCAGAACGGCCAAGAATATGGCCGCGGCAATGCCCGTCAGAAGCCGAGACGGCACCTTGCGGGTGCCGGAAGGTGAGGCCTGCGTTCCCGCCCCTACCACCCTTTCGCTTCGGTCCTGCTGCGCTGGCGAAAATGATGCTCCAGCGCTACCGAGAAGATCTTTGGACAGCCATTGCCATATCGACATAACGATGCCTCATCGTAACCAATGTGCTTGGGTCGGCGAGGCCATCACCGTGGAAGAACTGGCGGTGGCTGGCGCTAACCTCAATCAATACCGCGTAGGTTGTCATAGAAATTCTCATATGGGAACCGCAAAAGTAGGATTCATGCGTCACCGCACCCTGAATACAGGTGCAACCTCATGATTCAAAACAAGAAAGGCCTTATTTGCGGTGCCGGCCCTCAGTTGTCGCATGCCGGGACGCGAGGCGCGGTTATTGGGAGCATGCGCCGCCGACGGGACAATGGATATTGGCTGGGAATCCGGGCAAATCAGCCCTCTGAGACAAAGAGGCGCTGGCCGGCTTGGGGAAACCGAATGGCGCTGGAGATATTCCCAGATCGAGCTGGATTTCTTGCTTTCACGAAAAAGTGATCGCGTGAAAAGACATCGCGCCTGGGAACATTCAGTGGCATTTCGGGTCATTTCAGCTTCTGTACCCCTGGTCGCAGATCAGTTTAGATCCGTTGCATGGCCGTAGGATCAACGCTCTCGAAGAATGGCAGGAATCGCTCGCGGATCAGGCGTCGCTCCAGCGGTGCTCGTGTCCAGCTGACATCGCGTGATCTTGTCTGGTTCGCGGCGATTCAGCGACACGGTCCTCTCTCGTCGCGGTTTCTCCACGCCTATACGCAAACGAAATTCCGAAGCGCTCGGCGGGCCCGATACCGGCTGCGAGATTTGTTCCACGAGAGAAACACGCCGCACGGCGATGCTTACCATGAACGGCCTGCCAAGCAGTTCGACACCATGGACGCCCAATGCCACGATCTCGTCTATGAGCTGTCCGACCAAGCGTCCAATGCCTTGAAGGAATATGGCCTGTTCGAGCCTCATGCTCCGGTATTGAAAGGGCCCTGGAAGCATCAGTTCATGGTTTCAGCGATAACGGCGTCAATCGAGCTTGCGACCCTGGAGACGCCACATCTTCGCTACATATCCGAAGCTGAAATCCGCTCCCGAAAGGGCGTAGGCATTGCAATATCAAGTGTTTCGCACAACAGAACGGTTGCGAACCAAGTTCCGGGCCATGTGACGCCAGACGCTGTCTTCGGGCTGGAGTACCGTCTCGCCGATTGGGGTCGTTTCAGCGTCTGCTCCGCGGTTGCAGAACAGCTCGGATCCGGTGCGCGGCCGATGGCGGAATCCGCCCTGCCCGTCCGTCCGCTAGATCCGCGCGTCGACGACCGTGCGGATGCCTCGGATTTCCTCGTCCGGAATTACAGCGCGGCAGATGAGATCGACGTCGTCATAGGTGCCGATACGTCCATCACTGACTTGGCGAAAGTGATCCGGGCGATCGTCGGCCGCCGAGGGCGCTTCCACCACGACGCAACGATGCCTGACGGCGCGGCGCGAAGACGGCTGGACGTCTCGCGCCTCACCGCACCGGGCCTATTCGGGCAGGCCGGCGCGGCGCAGGCTTTCGGCGATCGAATTCCAGGCGGTCTCGTGCATGCTGGCGAACTTCTCGTGGTAGGTGGCAAGGGTGAGCGAGGGCTGGATCCGCCGCGCCTCGTTGATCGCGGCGTTCGCCTCCGCCAGGCGGCCCGCTTCCGCCAGGGCCGCGGCGAGATGGATGTGGGGGAAGGCGCCCCGGTTCGGAAACTGGCAAGCCTGGCGGCAATTCTCGATCGCCTCGTCATGCCGCCCGAGGGCCCGCAATGCCATGCCCTTGATCATCAGCTCCCGCCAGCGCCAGGGATCGCGCGGGCTGAGCCGCAACGCCGCATCGAAATGCGGTAGCGACTCGTTGGCCCGGCCGGCGCCATAAAGATGGGCGTAACCCAGCCCGAAATGCGCCCAGGCGAAGTTGGGATTGATCGAGATCGCCGTGCGCATCGCCGCGATCGCCAGGTCGATCTCGCCCGCCTCGATATGGATGCGTCCCAGCGCCAGGCGGGCGACCGGCTCGTTGGGATCGAGCGAGATCGCCAATTCCGCCGCCGCCCGCGCAGTGGCCGTATCCCGGTCCTTGTCCTCCGCGTAACCGACCAGCACGGCGACCCAGAAGGAATAGGCGAGGTAGGCATGCGCCGCCGCGAATTCAGGATCCAGTCGGATCGCCTCACGGAACCGGCGGATCGCTTCGAGGTGATCTTTCTCGTTGATGTGGTAGGAGTGCGAAAGCCCGCGTTGCAGAAGCTCCCACGCATCGAGGTTGTCCGGTGGCTTGCGCCGTGAGCGTTCCCGCTCGCGGGCGCCGATTTCAGGTTCGACGGAAACCACGATCTGCTCGGTAATCTGATCCTGCAGATCGAACACGTCGTCGAGATTGCCATCGAAGCGATCGGCCCAGAGATGGTTGCCGTCGTCGGCGTCGATCAGCTGGGCGGTGATGCGCACCCGGTCGCGCGCCTTTCGCACGCTGCCTTCGACGACGTAACGCACGCCCAATTCTTCTGCGACCTTCACGATGTCGACCGCATCGGCCCGGTAGGTGAATGAAGAATTCCGGGCGATTACAAACAACGATCGGAACCGTGAGAGGGCGGTAATAACGTCCTCGGCAATGCCGTCGGCGAAGAACTGCTGTTCGGGATCGCCGGACATGTTGTCGAACGGCAAGACGGCGATCGAGGGCTTGTCGGGTCGCGGCGGCGCGCCCGCGACCACGGCGCCTGCCGGCGTCGTGCCACCGGCGTTCGGGGACGGCCAGTGCCAGACCTGGGTCGGTCGCGTAATGTTCTTCAGGGCGACGCGGCCACCGTCCAGGAACTCCGCCTGCAACTTGCCGCGGACCTGCTGATAGGCGGCATCGGACAGGCAGACCCCGCAGGCGCCCGCGACCTCCTGCAGCCTGGTGACCAGATTGACGCCGTCGCCATAGAGTTCCGTGCCGTCGACGATGACATCGCCCAGGTTCACGCCGATGCGAAATTCGATGTCCGGCGCGTCAGGCTCGTCGGCGTTGGCCCGGGCGAGGTCGCCCTGGACGGCCAGCGCCCAATCGGCCGCGCTCACGACACTCGAAAACTCGGCCAGCACGCCGTCGCCGATCTGCTTGATGAGACGGCCGCCGAACCGGTCGATCATCGGCACGACCAGGTCGCGGAAGCGGGCCTGCAGGCGCACGTGAGTGCCCGCCTCGTCGGCTTGCATCAATCGCGAATAACCGACCACATCGGCCGAAACGATCGCCGCAAGTTTTCGCTGCGTGCTGTCGGGCATGGCTTGTTTCTGACGGTGCCTGTGGGCCGGCGGACAACGTCCGTTTTCGGTTCGGACCCAACGATATAGCAATCTCTTCACCGTGTCCTCGACCGACCCGGGATTTGGTGTGGGCCCATAGCGACGGCTAGACTTGCACGGAACAGGCATTCAGGGAGGTTGTCGCCATGGCGGGACGTGTCGAAGGCAAGGTTGCGTTGATTACAGGGGGCGGTTCGGGCATCGGGCGCGCGTCGGCGCTCACGCTGGCGCGGGAAGGTGCGGTGGTCGTCGTCACCGACCTCGATGGCGACAGCGCCGAGGAGACGGCCGGCCTGGTTCGCGACGCCGGCGGCACGGCGCGCGCGATGGCGCAGGACACGACGGACGAGGCTCGCTGGGCCGAGGTCATGACCTCGATCCGGGAGGGCGAACGGCGCCTCGACATCGTGCTCAACAACGCCGGCGTCTCCAACAACGGCCGGCTGCTGCGGGACACGGCGCTGGCCGATTGGCGCTTCGTCAACGCCGCCAACGTCGAAGGTGTTTTCCTCGGCACGAAATACGGCATCGAATTGATGGAGGCGGCGGGCAACGGCGGCGCCATCATCAACATCTCGTCGATTTACGGGAAAGTCGGCGCCGTCGGGTCGGTCGCCTACAACGCCAGCAAGGGCGCCGTCTGCGTCTTCAGCAAGGGGGCGGCGCTGGAGTGCGGACAGGCCGGAAACGGGGTGCGGGTCAACACCATCCACCCCGGCTTCATCGAGACCGGCATGACGCGCGCGCGCCTGCAGAACGAGGCGTCCCGCAAATGGTCGTTGAGCCGCACGCCGATCGGGCGCCTCGGTCAGCCGGAGGATATCGCCAACGGCGTGTTGTACCTGGCGAGTGAGGAGAGCTCGTTCGTCACGGGGGCGGAACTGGTGATCGACGGCGGGTTTACCGCCGTATAGGACGCCCCCGACGCCCTCGGCGAAAATGGAGGAGAGCGCCATGGAGACGTTCGATGTCGTGATCGTCGGCGCCGGCTTCAACGGCCTCTATCTGCTGCACAGCCTGCGTAACGCGGGCTTCTCGGTCCGGCTCGTCGAAGCGCAGTCGGGTCTCGGCGGCGTGTGGGAGGCCAACCGGTACCCCGGCGCCCGGGTCGATTCTCACGTGCCGAACTACGAATACTCCCTCGAGGCGTGCTGGCGCGACTGGGTCTGGAGCGAACGATTCCCCGGTCGCGACGAGTTGGTTCGATACTTCGCGCATGTCGACCGGGTGCTCGACCTCGGCCGGGACATCGATCTGGACACCCGCATCGAGGCCTGCCGGTTCGGCGACGATGGCCGCTGGCGGATCACGACCGACACCGGACGCGGCTACGAGGCGCCCATTCTGTTGATGTGCACGGGCTTCGGCGCCAAGCCCTACACACCCGATTTGCCCGGGCTCGCCGATTTCGCCGGGACCTGCCATCACACCGCGATGTGGCCCGAAGCCGGCGTCGACCTCGCCGGCCGCCGGGTCGGCATCATCGGGACCGGCGCCAGCGGCGTGCAGGTCGTCCAGGAGGCCGCACCCCGGGCGGAACATCTCGTCGTCTTCCAGCGCACAGCCGTCACCGCGCTGCCCATGCAGCAGCGCCAACTGGACGCCGCAGCGCAAACCGCCGCGAAAGTGGACTATCCGGAGCTGTTCAAACGCCGGAACGTGCCGCCCGGCAACTTCTGCGACATCACGCGCCTGGACGCCGGGGCCTTCGACGTCAACGACGCGGAGCGCGAGGCGGTGTTCGAGGCGGCCTGGCGTAAGGGTGGCTTCAACTTCTGGATCGGCACCTTCAGCGATATCCTGCTCGACGAGGCCGCCAATCGCGCGGCCTATGATTTCTGGCGCGACAAGGTCCGCGCGCGCCTCGACGATCCGGCCATCGCCGATCTGCTGGCGCCGTGGGAGCCGCCCTATCCCTTCGGCACCAAGCGGCCCTCTCTCGAACAGGGCTACTACGAGTGCTTCAACCGGCCCAACGTCGAGCTGGTCGATCTGCGCGCGCGGCCGCTCGAGCGTATCGTCGCGAACGGCGTGCGGACGCGCGATGCCACCTTCGAACTGGACGTGCTGGTGCTGGCCACCGGCTTCGATGCCAATACGGGCGGGCTTACGGCCATCGACATCCGCGGCCGGGACGACGGCTCACTGGCCGAGGCCTGGTCGAGCGGCGTCGACACGCACCTCGGCATGGCGGTCGCCGGCTTCCCCAACATGCTGATGCTCTACGGCCCCCAAAGCGCCACGGCATTCTGCAACGGGCCGACCTGCGCCGAGTTCCAAGGCGACTGGGTAACTCGTTTGCTCGAAGACATGCGCGACCACGGCCACGGCCTGGTCGAGACGACCGCCGAAATGGGCCGGGCCTGGACGGCGCATCTCGCCGAAATGGCCGACACGACCCTCTTCGGTCGAACCGACTCCTGGTACATGGGCGCCAACATCCCCGGCAAACCCCGCCAGCTGCTCAACTATCCCAACAGCGACGCCTACCGGGAGAAACTATGGAGCTGTGAGGCGGCGGGCTATGAAGGGTTCATGTTCCGGTAAACGGCAAAGCCGGAAAACCATCGCGGCGGTATCGCACGGACAAACGATGGTGGAGAGCTCGAGACGTATGAAGTGGGCCATCATGGCCGTACACTTTTCGCCTCAGACTACGGAGGAAACCGCCATGCTCGTTGCCGCCGAGAACATCGACCGCCTACTCGCCGTCGAAATGCGACGCCGTGGCATTCCGCGCGGCTTCAAGTGGCGGATCTACGAACTCGCGCGCGCCTGGCAGGGCGAACCGCTCTGCCTTGCCGCGGCCCGGCCGTTTGCCGACGGCGGCATGCGCATCGCCCTGGTCACCGGCGCTTGGATTCCCGACGCCATGCCGCTCGGCGAGACCGACGGGCCCTACGGCAGCGTCGTGCTGGCCCGGGCCCTGGCGCGGATCGGCCATCGGGTGACGATCTACAGCGACGTGGAAGCAATACCGCCCATCGCCTTCCTGGCTGAATACCTCGGAGCCGGCGTGGCGGTGGAAGCGGTCGAGCGCGGCGACGGCGGCGCCAACGCCCGGATCGCCGATGCGAACGACGCCTTCCTCGCCGTCGAGCGTCTGGGCCGCAACGCCGAGGGCAACCTCTACTCCATGAACGGCTTTCCGGTGAACGATCTGCACTTCGCCTTCGACGACTGCGCGGAGCGGATGCGGGAGGCCGGCAAGCCCGTCGTCTCGGTCACGGACGGCGGGAACGAAATCGGCAATGGCGTCATCCGCGAGGCGCTGATGGCGGAGCTGCCGGACCTGAACCTCGCCGAGCGGACGGTGTGCGGCGGGGGCATCATCTGCGCCACGCCTTGCGATGCGCTGGTGGTCGCCAACTCCTCGAACCTCGGTGCCTATGGCGTGGTGGCCGGCCTCGCCCTGCTGCGGGAGGATGCTTCGCTCTGCCACGATCGGGGTGAGGAGGTAGCGCTGCACTACGTCGGTCTCGGCCTCGGCCTGATCGACGGCGGCGGCGGCGGCGCGGTCGCCGCCACCGACGGCATCCCCGCCGAGGCCAGCGGCGCCGTCGTCCACCTGCTGCGGAACATCGTGGAGCGCACCCTCGAAGCCCCACGGGAACGCCCGTTCTGAGACCGCGGCCACGGCGGTGGACAGTCCGCCGCGCCGGTCCCATCATTCTCGCGAGCGCGAAGAAGGAGGAGATAAGTCGATGGCAAAGGTGAACGTCGACTGGCACGGCTCGTTCGCCGTGAATATCACGACCTTCGATGCGGACGGCAAGATCGACGACGCGGGCTGCCGCCGGGTCTTTGCCGACACGGTCGAGGCCGGCTGCCACGGTGTCATTGCCGCCGGCAGCACGGGCGAGTTCTTCTTGATGGACGAAGCGGAGCGGGCCCGGGTCTTCGCCCTCGCGGTCGAGGCGGTCGACGGCCGCGTGCCGGTGATCGCGTGTCCCGCGGCGACCCGCACCGAGGACGTGCTGCGCCACACGAAGGCCGCCGAGGCGGCGGGCTGTGACGGCGTGATGGTCCTGCCGCCGATCTACGTCGGCCTCGATGACCGGGAAGTGATCGATTTCTACACCCGCGTCGCCGATGCGAGCGCGCTGCCGGTCATGCTCTACAACAGCCCCTTCATGGTGAAGACGGAACTGACCGTCGAGGTGGTGCAGCGGCTGGCGGAACACGACAATATCGTCGCCATCAAGGACAGCGCCTTCGACATCCGCAAAACCTCGGACGTCATGCGGTTCTGCGGCGAGACCCTCAAGCTTTTCATCGGCGTCGAAGACATGTACCTGCCGGCGCTTGCCATCGGCGCGGCGGGGGCGGTGGCGATGGCGCCGCAGATCGTCGGCCGGCCTGCGCCGGAGATCTACGACGCCTACATGGCGGGCGACCTGACGCGGGCGCGGCGCTGCCACTATCTGGTGGCCCGGGTCTACGACATCCTGTTCAAATCGGGCAGCATGTATGTCGCCGTCAAGGAGGCGATGAACCTGCTGGGCAAGCCGGGCGGCCACATGCGGGCGCCGATGCTCCCCTTCACGCAAGCGCAGCGCGCCGAGGTCCGGGAGATCCTCCGCGAAACCGGGTTTCTGTCCGCCGATACGGCGGGGTAGCATCCGGGTTCGGCGAACTGGGAGATAGCGCATGAAGGCGAATCCAACGCGCGCCGGAATTGAGCGCGGCGAGGTGCAGATCGGCACCTGGATCAACATGGTCCGAACCCCGGCGATCCTGCCGCTGCTGAAGTCGGCCGGCCTGGACTTCGCCCGCGTCGACATGGAGCACACCGGCGCCTCGATCGAGAGCATCGCCGAGATGGCGCTGCTGGCCCGCGCCATCGACTTCCCCATCGTGGTCCGGCCACCCAAAGCCAACCGCGAGTGGATCACGCGGCTGCTGGACATCGGCGTCGTCAATTTGCACTGCCCGCAAGTGGAGAACGCCGCCCACGCCGCCGAGATCGTCGCCGCCTCGCGCTATGCGCCGATGGGCTTGCGCGGCAACGCCGGCCTGGGCCCGGCGATGGATTTCGAGCGGGTGGACCCGGTCGCGTGGCGCGCCTTTGCCAATGCGCAGGTCTTCGTCACCGTCATGTTCGAGACCGAGGCCGCCTTCGCCGACCTGGACGAGATCGCCGCCATGGCGGGGATAGACGCGCTGACCATCGGCCCGGCGGACCTCGCCCAGGACATGGGCGTGTTCGGCACGCCCGATCAGGCCCGGGTGATGGACGAGATGCGCGACCGTGTGCTGGACGCCGCGCGCCGCCACGGCAAGACCTGCGCCATGCTGTGTGCCAGCGCCGAGCAGGTCCGGCAGTGGCAGGCGGCCGGCGCGCTGCTGCTCGCCTACAGGAGCGAGGTCGACGTGATGCACGCGGCCTTCGCGACGGCGATGACGGAGCTGAAGACGTGAAGACACTCTGCACGGCCATCGCCTCGATGGGCCGGTCGCTCGGCGAGGTGCGGTCCCTCGACGTAACCCCGCCACGGCTGATGTCCTGCCCCTGATTGGCGGCGAGACCGCCGCCCGGCTCGGCCCCGACTTCTCCTTGCGGGCGGTCGGCGGTAGGATGCGTGCGGGGCGGCATGAACCAACGCAGGTCCATGTGCTCGAGGCGGCTTCGGATTGACGCCATCGGCGCACAAGAAGGGAGGCGACATGATCCGCTGTCTGGCTGCCGTTATCACCCTCGCGCTGGCCTTCGCCAGCGCTCCCGCCGCGGCGCAGACGCCCGTCGACCTCGCCATCGTGGTCTCGCTCGACCGCTCGGAATCCATCGATGCTGAAGATGCGCGGATGGAGATCGACAGCCTGCTCTATACGCTTCGCGACAGCCGGTTCCGACAGGTCATGGCCAGCGGCTGGCACGGGCGTATCGGGCTGAGTGTCGTCGCCTGGTCCAGCTTTGGCCGGCACGAGGTGCTGCTGCCCTGGATGCAGCTCTCAACGCCGGCGGATGCGGACCGTGCCGCCCGGATCCTGGCACGCGACATCGGCCGCCCGCGAGATTTCCGCCACGGCACCCAGACCGATATCGCCTTCGCCATCGAGGTCGGCATGAACCAGTTCCGGGACATGCCCTGGCGGGCCGAGCAGAGGGTGATCAACGTGGTCGCCGACGGCATCTCGAACATCGGTCGCGTTGCCCGCGTCGACCGCGATCTGGCGCTCGCCGCCGGCATCACGGTGAATGGCCTGGTCATGGGAAAGGGCTCGGCAATCGAGGTCCTGACCAACTACTTCGAGCGCGAGGTCATCGGTGGACCCACCGCCTTCGTTCAGTCCGGCAGCACACCGAACGAAGTCGCCGCCGCCATGCTGCGCAAGATGATCCTGGAAGTGGTCTTGCTCGGAGGTCGGACGGCGAGGGACCGATCCTAGCAGCCTGTCGGACTTGAGCCGAGTTTCGAGATGAGATTCACTGTCACGGTCTGATTCTCTCCTGCGCGGTGATTTTGTGATGAGCAACTTTCGACAGGTTGACCGGGAGACCAGCTATCTTCTGCCGCCTTCGGTGGACGAATGGCTGCCTGATCGTCATCTGGCGCGCTTCGTGGTCGATGTGCTGGAGCAGCTGGATCTCTCTGCGTTCGTGAAGGCCTATCGTGGTTCGGGCTCGGCGGCGCATCACCCGAGCGTCCTGCTGGGCCTGCTGATCTACGGCTACGCGACGGGGGTGCATTCCAGCCGGAAGCTGGAGCGGGCGAGCTATGATTCGGTGGCCTTCCGCTTCATCGCGGCAAACGACCACCCCGACCACGACACGATCGCCACGTTCCGCCGTCGCTTCCTGCCGCTGATCGAGGGGCTGTTCGTGCAGGTTCTGCTGCTGGCGCGGCAGGCCGGCATGCTGCAACTGGGCACGGTGGCGCTGGACGGGACGAAGATCCATGCCGACGCGAGCCGGCACAGCGCCCTGTCGTGGCAGCGTGCGGGCGAGATCGAAGCCCGGCTGCGGGCCGAGGTGGCGGAGTTGATGGCGTTGGCGGAAGCGGCGGACCGGTCCGAGGTTCCCGACGGCATGAGCGTGCCGGAGGAGCTGGCACGGCGCGAGGACCGGCTGGCGGCGATCGCCGCGGCGAAGGCGGAGATCGAGGCGCGGGCGGCCGAGCGTCATGCGCGGGAGCAGGCGGAGTACGAAGAGAAGCTGGCAGCCCGCGAGGCGAAGGAAACGCGGACCGGCCGCAAGCCGGGCGGGCGGCCACCGAAGCCGCCGGAGCCGGGGCCACGGGCGAAGGACCAGGTCAACCTGACGGACCCGGACTCGCGCATCATGCCGGTGGCCGGCGGCGGCTTCGAGCAGTGCTACAACGCCCAGGCTGCGGTGGCCGCCGGCAGCCTGCTGGTGGTCAGCGCCGACGTGGTGCAGGCGGCGAACGACAAGCAGCAGATCGAACCGACGCTCGAAGCACTCGCCGGCCTGCCGGACGGGCTTGGCGAGGTCGAGACCCTGTTGGCGGACAGCGGCTACTTCAGCCAGGCCAACGTCGAGGCCTGCGGGGAAGCGGAGATCGCGCCGCTGATCGCGCTCGGCCGGGAGCACCACCATCTTTCCTGGCGGGACCGCTTCGCCGAGGCGCCGCCAGCGCCCGAGGATCCGACGCCGCTCGAGGCGATGTGCCATCGCCTGGCCACACCCGAGGGCCGGGCGCTCTACGCGCTTCGCAAGCAGACGCCGGAGCCGGTGTTCGGCATCATCAAATCGGTGATGGGCTTGCGTCAGTTCAGCCTGCGCGGCCTCGACAAGGCGAAGGGGGAATGGACCTTGGCCACGCTCTCCTGGAACATCAAGCGGATGTTCGTCCTCAGCCACGCCTGAACGGGCGGGCCAACCCGCGTTCGCAACTTCATGGGGGTAAATCCATGACATCGACGCCCGCCAAGCCAATCTTACCAATCCTTGCATGCCCGAGTCCGACAGGCTGCTAGCCCGCATTTCTCACACCCTGTCGGGCCCACAGCGCCGCCCGAAGGGTCGACCTGGGCGGTAGCGTCTTTGATGCGAGGGTCGGCAGGTACGAACAGCGCCGGCGCTTCGGCTTGGAACGCGGACGTCAAGCACGCGCCGCGGCCCGATCGTGGACTGAAGGCGTGCGCGATCAGCCGCGAGCTTCACTCGGAATTCCGCTGAAATCGACGTTTCTGGTGGAAATGAGCGGCAAAACGAAGTCTCAGAATGGCCGGCGGAGAAAACTTGCCGTCTGCCACCGACATTGCCAGAGAGACCGGCTCTCCCGGTTCGAACTTCGCGCAGGTCCGTCGGGAAAAGGCGCGGAACCGCGCCAAGACTTAGCATTGGTTCGAATCTCACTCGAAAACACCGTCAGATCAAAGATTTAACGGCGGAGGGTTCGGGACGAAGTCCGAACCCGCAGCCCGCGGATCGGGTTGGTGGGTCGGCGATCCGCAGACAAAGAATGGCGGAGGGAGTGGGATTCGAACCCACGATACGGTTCCCCGTATACACACTTTCCAGGCGTGCGCCTTAAACCACTCGGCCATCCCTCCGGCCCGCCCCGTATAGCGCGCCGATACCGGTGACGGCAATGGGGATCGGGCGGTCAGCCGACCAGCTTCATGTAGGTGTCCTTGCGGGCGATCAGGCCGTCGCGGAAGGTGAAAATGTCGAGGCCGAGACAGTCTTCCATCCGCCCGTCGGGACCGGTCGCCTGGCGCCGCCACTCGCTGTAGCCCTTGTCGCCGGCGACCCGGTGGTCGATGCCGTGCCACTGAATGTCCGGGGAGCGGGCAATGACCCCCTCGAAGGCGGCGCGGATTGCCGCATGGCCCGCGAAACGCTGGCCGTGTACTTCGGCGCCGCGGGCGTTGTCGAACACCGCGTCCTCGGCGAAGAAACTCATGATGCGGTCGACGTCGCGCGCATTGAAGGCATCGCCGATCGCCTCCAGCAGTTCGACGGTCACCGGGTTCTCGATTTTTTCGGCGAGTGACATGGGCTTAGGCCTCCTCGATCAGACCGGGGCGCCGCCTTCGAGCAGGATGCGCTGGTGGCGCCGGACCTCGCCGACGGGATAATCGGTGTTCACCGCGTGCACGAGCGAGCGGTTGTCCCACAACAGGATGTCGCCGACCCGCCATTCGTGATGGTACTGCAGATCCGACCCCGTCATGTGATCATAGAGCGCGTCCAGCAGCGCATCGCTCTCGCCGCGCGCCAACCCGTCCACCCGATCCGTGCGGTTCGGATTGAAGTAGATGGCGCGCCGGCCCGTATCGTCGTGGGTGCGGACAAGAGGGTGGACGACATCGGGCGTTTCCACCGCTTCCTCCGCCGTTCGGGTCTTGGCCCGTCCCGGCGCCCGGGGCGTGTCGTAGGCGTGCACCGCGCGCAGGCCGTCGAGGCGCGCCCGGGTCGCGTCGGGCAGGGTCTCATAGGCCTTGTGCATATTGGCGAACTTGGTGTGGCCGCCGGCGGAGGGAATGTCGAGGCCCTGCAGCATCGTCGCCTTGGCCGGCGTGGCGAAGTAGGAATCGTCCGTGTGCCAGCCGCTCAGACGCACCATGCGGAGGTCGTCCGGCTTGTCTTCGGGCGATTTATACGTGCTCTCCAGCACGTTCACTTCCGGCGCCGCATCGTCGCGCTGGAAGCGCAGCAGCTGCATCTTCGGCGTGCCGAAATGCCGGCCGAGGCGAACGAAATCGCCCGGGTTCAAGGGTGCGGCACGGAAGCAGAGCAGGTGATGGTCGAAGAAGGCCTCGCGCACCGCCTCGACCTCCGCGGCCATCAGAGGACGGGAAAGATCCAGGCCACGAACCTCGGCACCCAGCGCCTCGGACAAGGGTTCGATCTGCATTGCGTCCCTCCTCTCAGGCGGCCTGGGCATAGACGTCGGGGCGACCGCGAACGCTGATGCGCCAGAGCAAACGTTCGCTCGCCGATCCGTCCGCGGCCTCGATCGGCACGGCCGCATGCATGGTGGAGAAGGTATCCCAGATCACCAGCTCGCCGATCTCGTAGTCGTGGGCATAGAAATACTTGTCCTGCAGCACATGATCCTTCATCCGGTCGAGCAGGGCTTCGCCCGCCGCCGCGTCCATGCCCTCGATCCCATACGCACCGTGGCCGAGCGCATAGAGCGCCTTGTGCCCGGTGACCGGATGGCGCAGCACCAGCGGATGATAGACGTCCGGCGCGCGGGCGCGCTGTTCGTCGGAGCGCAGCGGATTGGCGGCAACCTCCCCCGCCCGCCGCTTGCCGGCGCCGTAGGCGTGCACGACGTTCAGATCGTCGATCCGCGCCTTGGTCGCCGCGTCCAGGTCCTCATAGGCCTGCACCATGTCGCAATAACGGGTCTGGCCGCCGGTGTCCGGGGTTTTGAGGGAATAGAGCATCGTGGCGCTCGCCGGCACCGCCTCGTAGGACTGATCGGTATGCCAAAGCGCGGCGCCGTTGCGGATCGCCGCGTCGCGGTCGCGGACCTCCGTGTTGCCGACGGTCATCAGCTCCGGATAGCCCGGCATGTGCATATGGTCGAGGACATGCGGGATCGGCGCACCCCAGCGCCGGCCGAAGGCGAGATATGAGGCCTCGTCGAAACGCTGGTCCTTCAACACGACGACCCGGTGCGCGTACAGCGCCTCGGTCACCGCCCGGAAGCTCGCGTCGTCGAGCCCGCGCCCGGCATCCACCCCGTGAATCGCCACACCGAAGTTCCCCGGCAACCGCTCCGTCCTCAACATCCCTCGCACCCCTTCGCTGGCCCATGAAGCCTCCCGCACATGGTAGCCTCCACCGCGCAGACACGCCAGCCGGGCCGCGCCCGGACAAACGGGTGACAATTGCAGCGTTGACTCTCCCCACCATGTAAAGCAGCATCCCCCCGTCGTGGGACGGTCCTGCGACGCGCTCGCAATCGGGAGAGCATGGAACCGGAGTAGGGGAGCAGCCAGCGGTCAAGCCGTCCGGGGCGAAGGAGGCGGTGGACGACCGAATGGGCGACAGCTCCGGTGAAGGGCGCTCGAAAGCAGCCCTCGACAGGGAGGTCGAAAACTATGAGAGCCTTTATTTGTGGACTGTTCGCATTGGCCCTGGTGGCCGCCAGCGGTCCCGTCACGACGACATCGGCGGTTGCCGCCGCGGAATTTGAGCTGCGCTACTCGGACCTCGGCCCGCCCCGCGGTCCCCGCGCGGAGGCCCTGAAATGGTGGGCGGCCGAGCTGAAGAGCCGCTCCAAGGGCCGCATCGAGATCGAGTTCTTCTGGGGCCAGTCGCTGATGAAGGGCAAGGACAACTTGCGTGGCATCGGCTCGGGCCTGGTGGAAACGGCGCAGATCATCGCCAGCTACACGCCCGCCGAATTGGCGGTGTGGAACTATGCCAGCGTGCCCTTCGGCATCAACGACGAATGGGTCGGCATGCGCGTCTGGCACGAGATGTTGACGACGACGCCGGAAGCGGTGGCAGAAGCCAAGAAGAACAAGTTCAAATTGCTGGCCAACAACACCACCGGGCCGGTGCATCTGCTTTGCGCCAAGGCGCCGGTCAAGAACGCGGCCGAGCTGAAGGGCAAGAAGATCCGCACCAGTGGCGGCCTCACCAACCTGCTCAAGGGCATGGGCGCGGTGCCGGTGACGATCGGTTTCGGCGAGCTGTACCAGGCGCTCGAGCGCGGGACCATCGACTGCACGCAGAACTACACGGCCTTCGTGAAGTCCTACAAGCACTACGAGGTCGCCGACCATTTGGTCGAGGCCTACATGGGCCAGTTCCTGGCCTATGGCATCGGCGTCTCGCAGAAAATCTTCGACGAAATGCCGAAGGACCTGCAGGACATTCTGGTGCAGACCAGCGTCGAGTACATGGACATCTACGCCAAGCATCAGATCGACTTCACCAAGCAGGCGCGCGCGGAAATCATTGCCGGTATCGACGGCAAGAAAGTCACCGTGCACACGTTGAGCGACGCCGAGCGGGCCAAGTGGGCCGAGGGTGCGAAGCTCTTCAACGACAAATGGCTGGAGCGCATGGAGAAGAAGGGCATCGACGGTCAGGCCTTCCTCGACAAGCTCGCAAAGGTCACGGCGAAGTGGGAAGCCAAGCTCGAGAAAGAAGGCTATCCCTGGGCGAAGACCAACTGACGCCCTGTTGATCTCTTGGGGGAGCGGGGGCCCGCCCGGGGCGGGCCCCCGGTTACGCGCACGTGGTTAAATATCTCGACTATCTCGACAATGCCCTGGTCGTGACGGCGATCGTCGCCATCGTCACAATGATGACGATGATCACCGTCTCGGTCATCGGCCGCTACTTCTTCGCCCTGCCGATCCCTGGCGATCTGGTGATGAGCGAATTCCTCATGGTCTTCGTCGTCTTCCTGCCCATGGCCGCGGTGCAGGCGAAGCGGGAGCATGTTTTCGTCACCTTCTTCACCGATTGGATGAAGAACGACGTCAAGGTGGTGATGGAGACCTTCGGCGTGATCGTCGGCTGTATCATCTTCACGCTGATCACCGCCGCCGTCTATTCCGACTTCGCGCATGCCTGGGACGTCGGCGCCTATACCGAGGGTGAGATCGAGTTCCCGGAAGCGCCACCGCGCTTCGTCGTCTTTTTCGGCCTCGCCCTGTTCTCCCTGCGCCTGTTCGTGGATTCCATCCAGTCGGTCTACGGCTTGATCACCCACCAGGCCCAGGCAACCCAGAGCGAGACGGATCGGGTACTGGAGCAGGAGTTGTCCGAGTGAGCGCGACGCGCGTTCCCGGCACCTGGACTTAAGGATACATCATGGATTCCGGACTTCTCGGCGGCCTCGGCCTGCTCTCGATGCTGATCCTCGTCGCGCTCCGCGTGCCGATCGCCTTCGGAATGGCGACGGTCGGGTTCGTCGGCATGATCCTGGCCGTCGGCTGGCGCCCGGGCCGGGAGTTCGACTTCGATCGCGGCTTCGACGCGGCCTGGGGCTACATGAGCTTCGAGCCGTTCAGCTTCATCGCCAACTTCCCTATCGTGGCCGTGCCGTTGTTCCTGTTGATGGGTTACGTCGCCTACCACGCCGGCTTCACCCGCGACATCTACTATGCGGCGCGGGTCTGGCTGTCCCGGCTGCATGGCGGCCTGGCCATGGCCTCGGTCGCCGGCTGCGCCATGTTCGCCGCCGTCAGCGGCTCCAGCCTGGCGACGGCCGCCGCCATGGGCAAGCTCGCCGTGCCGGAGATGTTGCGCTACGACTACGACAAGGGCCTGGCCGCCGGCGTCGTCGCGGCGAGCGGCACCTTGGGCTCGCTGATCCCGCCCTCGATCCTGATGATCCTCTACGGCATCTTCACCGAGGAATCGATCGGGCAGCTGCTGCTAGCCGGCTTGATCCCGGGCATTCTCTCGGCCGGCGTCTACATGGGCATGGTCTACGTGCGCTGCCGGATCAACCCGGAACTCGGGCCGCGCGCCGAGACGGTGGCCTGGAAGGACCGGGTCATCGCCCTGAAGGGCACCTGGTCGATCATCGCCCTCTTCCTGATCGTCATGGGCGGGATCTATCTCGGCATCGTGACGCCGACGGAAGCAGCGGCGGCCGGCGCGGCGGGCGCCTTCATCCTCGGCTTCCTCGCCAGGCGGCTGAACCGCGCCAATACCTGGGCCTCGCTGGTAGAGACCGTGCGCCAATGCGCCAACATCTTCGCCCTGGTGCTCGGCGCGAAGATGTTCGTTGGTTTCATCGCGCTCACCGGCGTCGCCAACCTGATCACCACCTGGGCCTCGGGCCTCGACGTGCCGCCGATCATGGTCATTCTGACGCTGAGCCTGGTCTTCATCGTGCTCGGCACCTTCATGGACCCGCTGGGCCTGATGCTCGTGACCCTGCCGGTGGTGACGCCCGTGGTGTCCGACCTCGGCTACGACCTCGTCTGGTTCGGCGTCATCATGATCAAGTTCCTGGAGATCGGCCTGATCACGCCGCCCGTCGGCCTCAATTGTTTCATCCTGAAAGGGGTGGTCGGCGACTCCATACGCCTGGAAACCATCTTCAAGGGCATCCTCTGGTTCCTGGCGATGGACGTGGTAACGCTCGCCGTGCTGATCGTCTGGCCGGAGATCAGCCTCTGGCTGCCGACCTTGATGCTGCGCTGAGGCCCGGCCGGCTTTGACCGGCGGGCGGTGCGTGCCTATGCTTGTCCGGCCCGTCGATCGACGGTGCCGGACAAGGATTCCCATCATGAGCAAATACCACCTGATCAGCTCCGTCACGTGACCATGGGTTCAGCGCGCCGTGATCGTTTTGCGTGCGAAAGCCATCGAGTTCGACGTGACTTACATCAATCTCCGTGAGAAGCCGGACTGGTTCCTCGCGGTCTCGCCGCACGGCAAGGTGCCGGTATTGAACGTGGACGACCAGCCGCTGTTCGAGTCCAACGCCATCGCCGAATTCCTCGACGAGGTCGAGGCGCCGCGGCTGCACCCGGAAGACCCGATCAAGCGGGCGCGCAACCGGGCCTGGACCGACTTCGTACCAAGCTTTTCCCCGGCGCTGAGTGCGGTCTACTACGCCAAAACGCCGCAAGAGACGCAAACGGCGCTGGAAAAGGCGCCGGCGCGCCTCGGCAAGCTCGAAGAGGCGCTCACCAAGGAGCGCGAGGGCGACGGCCCCTACTTCAACGACGCCGAGCTTTGCCTGGTGGATGCGGCCTATGCCCCCTTCCTGCAACGCTTCGCCTTCGTCGAGGCCAAGCTTCAGACCGGGCTGCTGGACGGCTTCCCCAAGCTGAAGGCCTGGTCCGAGGCGCTGCTGGCGAACGAGCTGGTGACCGGGTCCGTCCCGGCCAACTTCGAGGACGAGTTCGTCGCCAACCTGAAACGGCGCGGCTTCCACGTCGGCCAGATGTTCGAGGCGGCCGGCCAGGCGGCCGAGTAGCCGACAATTACCACCGACCCACCGCCCCGGAGCGAGAAACTCCGGGGCGGTGTTCGATTGTGGCCCCGGCGTACCGGAGGGGGCCGGGAGGAGAAGCTCATGTCCCGCAATATCGTCTTCGTCGACAGCCCGTTGACCAACGTGCCGCTGGCCCGCCAGATCGCGCCGTCGGGCTATGATCTGAACGTCGTGGCGCCGGGTTCCGCCGAATACGAGGCGGCCCTGCCGACCGCCGACTATCTGGTCGGCTTCGTCGCCGGCCTGGTGCAGGCCGAGCTTTACGAACAGGCGCCGAACCTGAAGCTGGTCCAGGTGCTGAGCGCCGGCTACGACGAGAGCGACATCGCCGCCGCCCGGGCCGCGGGTGTGCCGCTCTGCAACAACGGCGGGGCCAATTCGGTCGCCGTCTCCGAACACGCGATCCTGCTGGCGCTCGCCGTCTCGCGGCAGATCGTCTACCAGCACGAGAACGTCCGGGCCGGCCGCTGGCGCGGCAACGCGACGCCGGAGGTGCACGAGCTGCGCGACCGGCAGATGGGCGTCGTCGGCTTCTCCAACATCGGCAAGAAGACCGCGCGCCTGGCCCAGGCCTTCGGCATGAAGGTGGTCTATTACGACCTGGTCCGCCATTCGGAGGCGGAGGAGGACGCGCTGGGCGTGCGCTACCGCCTGCTGAAGGAGCTGCTGATGGAAAGCGACGTGGTCAGCCTTCACGTCTCGCTGAACGAGACCTCGCGCGGCCTGATCGGTGCCGAGGAGCTGGCGCTGATGAAGTCCTCGGCGATCCTGGTCAACACCGCGCGCGGCCCCGTGGTCGACGAGGCCGCCTTGATCGACGCGCTGCGGGAACGGCGCATCTGGGGTGCCGGCCTCGACGTCTTCGAGCAGGAGCCGCCGGAGCCGGACAACCCCCTCTTCGAGCTCGATAACGTGACCCTGACCGCCCATCTCGCCGGGCCGACGCAGGAGAGCAATACGGCACGCCTGCGCAACGCCTTCGACAACGTCGCCCGGGTCGGCCGGGGGGAGGCGCCGCTCTGGATCGTGCCGGAACTGCTGGAATAGGGAGGGAATGGCGATGTCCGAGGACCGCTTCATCCACCTCGCGGGCGAGCTCGTACCCTTTGATGATGCCAAGGTGCATGTCTTCTCGCCGGCGGTCCGCTTCGCCGTGCATCTTTTCGAGGGCATCCGCGCCTATTGGAATGCGGACACGGAAGAGCTTTACGTCTTCCGCCTGGCGGAACACCTGGATCGCCTGCGCGCCGGCATGAAGGTCATGCGCTACGAGGCGATCCCGAGCGCGGCGGAACTGGAAGCGGTCGTGCTGGACACCATCCGCGCCAACAAGCACAAGGGCGACATCGGCATCCGCCTTTCGGCCTATGTGCTGGGCGACGGCTTCATGGATGCGCGCGGGCCGATCGGCGTCATGTGCGGGACGGAGCCGGGACGGACCACCGCCCTCGAGGACCGCAAGACCCGGGCCATGGTGACCGCCTGGCGTCGGATCGACGACACCGCCATGCCCGGCCGGCTGAAGAGCGCGGCGAACTACCAGAACGGCCGCCTCGGCCTGATGGAGGCGCGCGACGCCGGCTATGACGAGGCGATCTTCCTCACCCCCGACGGCAAGGTGGCGGAGGGCGCCGGCGCCTGCCTGTTCATGATCCGCGGCGGCGTACCCGTGACCCCACCGGCCACCGCCGGCATCCTCGAGAGCGTGACCCGCGCGACCATGATCCAGTCCTTCACCGAACGCTTCGAGGCTCCCGTCGTCGAACGGGCGATCGACCGCACCGAGCTCTACATGGCGGAGGAGCTGTTCTTCTGCGGCTCCACCTACGAGGTGCATCCGATCGTCGAAGTGGACTCGATCACCGTCGCCGAGGGCGCAGTCGGCCCGCAGACCGCGGCCATGTGGACCCATTACGAAGGCCTCATCCGCGGCACGCTGCCCGATCACGCCGAATGGCGCACACCGGTCTGGGGTACGCAGGCACGCGACGCGGCCGCCGAATAGGCCGGACCGATGAGCGCCGCCGCCGACGCCAGGAACGAAGCCGAGCTGGTCCGTATCCGGGAGATCGCCGAAAGCGGCGCCGACCGGCCGGTACTAATGATGAACCTCAACCTCTACCGCGCCGACGCCGGCTATCCCGACGGCGCCCCGTACACCGACTACATGCGCGCCCTGGAAGCCCTGCTGCCCCGCGTCGGCGCGAAGATCCTCTGGCGGGCCCCGGTCGAGGGCCAGGCCCGCGGCACCCAGAACCTGCACGAGATCCTCGCCGTCTGGTACCCGAGCCACCGCGCCTTCCTCGACATGCCCGCCACCGAGGGCGCGGACGAAAACTACCGCCTGCGCGGCCGCTGCATCGAGAGCGCGGTGATCCACCGTTGTCCGGGTGAAATCGCGCCGTTGGAGGGCACATGAAACGGCGAGATCAAGACGCGCGCACCGTCATCGCAGGATTGCAGCGTGCGATCGACGAGGGGCTGGCCAGTGGAATCAGCGAAGCGTCCCTCGACGACATCTTCGTGGAGGCCAGGCGCCGCGCCGAAGCGCTTCGTGACCAAAACGGTCCGAACCGACAGTAGGGACCGCCCGACGAATCAGGGCTTCCTCGCCTGAAAGACGATCTCGCGGAACGGGATGCGGGCGGGCGCCGGGCCGAAGGCTTCGGTGAAGGCCGCGGTGACGGCGGCGACGATGGTCTCTGCATCGACGGTGGCGCGCTGTTCGATCTCCAGGATGGTCGGGTTGCCCGAGACGAAGCCGCGGGCCAGACCCTCGTGATCGGCGACCTCGACATCCTCGACGACGCGGGCGACCTCGATCTCGGGACAGCCGGCGCCTTCGATGAGCGCGCGGACGACGTCCACGTCGCTCAGGCCGAAGGGGGTTTCCATGAAGCGGGGCGGGTCGGTTTCGAAGAAGCCGTTGATGGCGCCGCAGCCGACCTCTGTCGCCGGATTGGCCGCCATCGAATCCCAGACGTTGACCAGCAGGGTGCCGCCCGGCTTCAGGACCCGGGTCATCTCGGCCAACCCCTTGGCCTTGTCGGGGAAGAACATGATGCCGAACTGGCAGGTCACCACGTCGAAAACCTCGTCCTGGAACGGCAGGTCGAGAGCGTCGGCCTGGCTGTAGGAAACGCCGGCCAGCGACCCGTTCACCTTCGAGGCATGCGCCAGCATCGCCTCGTTCAGGTCGGTCGCGTGGATCTGCGTGCCCGCCGGCACGGCGCCGGCCAGGTGGCGGGTCGAGATCCCGGTGCCGCAGGCGATTTCCAGCACCTCGCCCGGCCCGACCAGGCGGGCGGCGACGCGGGCCGCGAGGTCGGCGGCGGAGAACTCGAACAGGACCGGGCCCAAATAGCGGTCGTAATTTTCGGGGATCGATCCGGTGAAACTGGCGGTGATGGAACTCATGGGACAATTGCCTCGCGCCGTTGATGCTCTAAGCTCCCACTATCGCATGCCCCGACGAGGATTGACCACGTGACCTACACCATCATCTCCGCCGACGACCATCTCGACCTCGGCTACCTGCCGACGGACTTCTGGACGCGCAACATGGCCGCTAGCTTCGCCGAGCGGGCACCCCGGGTGTAGCGGGACAGAAATAATTAAGAATCATGTTCGGAAATATTTTTTCACGGTCGAAACCGTCTGGAAAATCGCCGTGATTTTGGGGGCATTCCGGCCTGGAAAATCGGCCACGATGCGTTGGTGATGGAGGCCTTTCATGAGACCCTGTAGATTTTCCAATTGATCCACCACCGGCCCCCGCGCACTGGTCGAATATCAGTGACCCCCTTACACCAGAGATCGAGCTTGAGGCGCAGCGTCTGACCGCCGCTCCAGCGCGTTAAAGGCAAGACAGTGACCTGCACACCCCACAATACGTCCGGCGGGACACCTGGATTAGATATCACGTGGGCATTGGTAATCCCGCCCGTGCCGAGATAGGTGGCGTCGGTGCCATTCCAGGCGCTGATCGGCACGCCGGTCCGCTCCACGAACCAGGTGCCGGCGAGCCTAATCGCCGCGGAATGTTTGACGCCCCAGCGGGGGATGGGGAGAGATCCCTGATCGGCGACGATCTTGCGCGAGATGACGACGCCGTTGAATTCGGCGTCCCCGGACTTCTGGATGCGCCAGCCGGATTTACCGGTCCGAAAATTAGAACTCTGAATGACGCCAGAAAGTTTCTCGCTACCGACCGCCCCGTCCCTGATCCCCTGCGAGCCGACGACGATAGAGCCGGCGCGGATGTGAGAGCTGGTAATGGAGTTAGCCGCGATCGCGTTCGCGGTTACGCTTCCGGGCATCAGAATATTCCCGTCGAGGCGTTTATCGATGCGTAGCCACGCGCGACCCGACCAGGCGCGGGTCTCTGCCCACGAGCCGCTCGGGTAATACAGTGTGACTGTATCTGAGACTATCGGAGCACCAGGCAACGCGAGACGAGCCTCCGCGCCAGACCATGCGGCGCGAAGAGCGCGGCGATAAAAGTCCCCCCGCGCGCGCTTTCCGGACGCGCCATCCTCGCCATCCTCGCCGTCCTTGCCGGGATTACCATCCTTGCCGTCGCGAGAGTACCGCGAGAACAGCGCGGGGGTGGAGAAATTACCCCAAGCGCCGGCGCGGCCCTGGCGGCTGGATACCCACTCGGAGGGGAGGTCGACGGTGACCCCCCGGGGATCGCGCGACCAGCCGTAGGGGAGATAGGAGTCTACGACACGGTCGCCCGTGGGCCGGGCGGGCGCGGTGGCGCCCGCCGTGCGGCGAAAGATGTATTCGGTCGACCGGGCGGCGCCGCGCGGTGGCGGCAGGGTGGCGGCGGCGTAGGCCGGTTCCGACTCCCGGCCGTGGGCGTCGACCGCCACGATGGCGAAGCGCCAGGTGCCGGCGGGCGGATCCTGGCTCTCCCAGGGACTGGCGGTGAGCAGGCCGTCGTGCAGCGGCGTCATGGCCGAGCGTGGGTCCCGCGCGCCCGGCGCGTACAGAATGCGGTATCCGACGACGGTGGGGGATGCGGCGTCGCGCCAGCCGAAGCGCCGGGTGCCGTCGGCGGCGGCCGCGACCGTGAAGGCCTCCGGCGCGGCGGGCGCCGGGCCGGCCACGCCGGCGGCCTTGAATTTGGCCACGAAGGGCGTGCCCGCCGGGGCGGCGTCGGAGCCGGGCGTCACCACCACGTCGATTTCGCCGCCGGCGCGGGCGATCCAGCTGGCGCTGGTCTCGCCGGCGGAGAGCCTGGCGACGACGCGCATCTCGCCGCCGTCGTCGGCGCGGATGGTGCCGCCACGCCAGTCGCCGGCCACGGAGAGTGTGGCGGTGATCTCCACCAAGTGGGCGCGGCCAACCTGGACGGGCGCCTCCGAGAAGCCGATGGCGAGCACACGCGGCGTCTCGCGGCGCAGGCGGGGCAGCGGCACCGCGAGGTCGGAGGTGGCGGCCCGGTGATAGGCGTCGACCTCGTCGATCGCCTCGAAGCGGGTCGTGCCGTCGGCGCGCGGCCGGACCGAGACGATCCGGACCTTGGCCGGCGGGCTGCCGGCCGGGTAGAGCCGCCAGAGGATGTCCAGGGGATCGTCGCCCGCCGCGCCCGGGGCGGCGGGCAGCGGCGCGGCCAACAGGACCTCGTCATCGCCCCCGCCGCCAGGACGAGCGACCAGGGTGGTGTGCAGGGCGCCGTCGGCGAGACGCAGGATTATGTAATCCTCGCCGGTGAGCTCGACGGGGCGGGAGAGACGCAGGCGGCGCTCGTTGCCGCCGAGCAGACGGCCGGCGAGGCCGCCGTCGATCAGGCCGTGGGTCAGCCTGACGACGTCGCCGCGCTGGATCAGCAGGCCCTCGTCGGCCATGTCCCAGGCGATGCGGCGGCGGTGATAGATCTGCCGCGCGGCCTGCAAATTGCATTCGGTGGCCGCCTGCGCACGCTTCGTCACGCCGGGCAGCGTGACGGTCACGCTACGGGCCGGCGCGCCACGCACGCCCGGCGCCAGGCGGCGGACGCTGTTCCACTGCCAGTCCAGGTCGGGTTCGACGTAGCGGCAGACGATCTCCTCGGCGCCCGTCGCCGCGGCCCAGTCGACCTCGAGGGAGCCGGCAAGGATGTTCTCGGGCGTGATCAGCGCGGTGACCGGCGTCCCCGCGGCCTCCCAGACCACGCCGAGCTTGCCGGCGGCCCAGCTCGGGCTGGCGCGGCCACAGCGCGCGATCAGGGTGAGGACCTGGGCCTGCGTCATGGCGCGGTCGATCGCGTAATCGCAGGCCAACCCCTGGGCCTCGCACCAGGCGCCCCAGCGCTTGAGGGCCGCGTCGTCGACCCGCGCGGGCGGCAGGCCGGCGCCGGCCTTGAGCTGGCCATCAACGAACACGCCGCGGGCGAACCAGCGGTAGATCCAGGCCGGGTTCGAGGTGACCCGGGGTGCGCTCCAGCGCCGGCCGTCCCAGACCGGGACCCTCTGGCTCACCATGGCGGATATTTTCTCCAGGCGGCCGGAGACCTGGCCGGAGGCGCGGAACTTGAGGCCGAGCCGGGTCTGACCGCTGTAATCGGCGCTATCCGGCTGATAGCCGCGTAGCGCGGTCCAATGCAGCCGGTCGATGACGTATTTACTGTCTTCCGGCGCCCGGAGACGCCGCAGGCGGACATGGTGGGCTTTGTCGGCGCCGGCATTCGTCAGGGTGAGAGCGATGGTCCGGCGATAGGGTGTCCGTTTGTCCCAGGCGAGGGTACGGCGGAGTGCGACCTTGCCGACATCGCCGCCCTCAGGCCAGTGCTCGATCTCGATCTCGACGGCGCGACGCCCAGGGTCGCCCTTCTTCGATAGAGTGAACAGCTGCCCGGCGATGTCGATGGCGGCACGGGCCGTGCCGGCGGGCAGCACGCGCTCGATCCAATCGGTAGCATCGAGCGCGGCGCCCTCGACGGTGTCGACGTTACCCGCGACCAGCGAGATCGTGCCGCCACCGCGCGCCCACTCGGTCTCGACGCCCTCGTAGACGGAGAGCGGTGTGTCGCCGTGACGGAGATCGCGGATCTCGAGGTTGCCGAAGCCGAAGTTGAAGATCTGGAAGAGGCCCTGTTCGACCCGACCGTCCGCGCCGGCGGCGAACTCGGCGTATTCACGGGCCCCGAGGTCGGGGAACATCCGGTGGGTACCGAGCACGAGGGGCAGGCGGGCGTAGAGGCGCGCCCGGTTGGCGCCGCCGGCCAGCGAATAGACCGCCTCGCCCGGCGCGCCGCCGCCCGGCGCGTCGGGCGAAGGCGGCGGGACGAGGGCGTTGGCGACCAGGGTGCCGCCGATCAGCACGGCGGCGCTGGCCGCACTGGCGGCGAACTGGCTGCCGAGCAAGGCGACGCCGGCCGGACCGCCGATATAGGCGGCGCCGGCGATGATGGCGATCTGCAGGGCGATGGCGAGGGCGTTGGAGTCGCCACCGGCGGGCACGACGCGCAGGGTCACGATGTCGCCGGGGCCGAGCCTCGCCGCTGGCCAGAGTGCGCGGGCGACCGGGCAGCCATTCAGGGCGATGGCGACGTGGCCCGGGTCCGCGCCCAGACGCCGCGCCTCCTGGGCGGCGAGGCTCGCCAGGGTCTCGTGGCCCCGGAGCGCCACACGCCGTGTCTCGCGGCCCTCGGCGGTCAGCGGATGGGGCCAGAGGTCGGCGACCGCGGCCTGTTCCGGGGCGGTGCAAGGGCCGGAAACGGGCGTTTCTCGCATCTTTACAGCCACCGGTACAGGCCTTGGATCTCGAGGCCACGGGCCGCCAGGCTGGCGGCGGGGTGCAGCACGGTGCCGACGCCCCGCTGACAGTGCAGCACCCAGGCGTCGCTTTCGATTCCGACGTGGAGGCCGATGTGGTGGCCGAGGCCGCGCCGCCGGCCGGCGGCGCGCATCAGCACGCCGTCGCCCTCTGTCGCTCTCTCGCCGTGGGCGAGGGGGCGGGCGTATTCAGTGGCGAGCGCGCCCACCTGGGCGTCGCGCCCGCGCACGCCCCGGGCGCGCGGCGGCGGCGACCAGTGCCGGGCGAAGCGCTCGGCCAGGACGAGAGCGACGAGATCGGCGCAGTCGAAGGCGCCTTCGATATAAGGTCGGCCGATGTAGGCCTCGCTCCAGTGTCGCGACGTGGCGGCGGCTTCAGACATCGATCCCTCCGTCGTCGGGCGAGGCGCTATCTTCGGGGCCGTCGGGGCCGTCGGGGCCGTCGTCGCCGTGGTCGCTCTCGCCCTGATCGTCGGACGGGCCCAAGGATCCAGGCGCTGGCGACGGCGGTGGGGGTGGTGGCGGCGGGTCGACGTCGACGTCGCCACCGCCACCGGTCGGGCCGTTGGCGGCCGTCGCCGCGCCGAACAGGCCGGGCGCGGTCTCGGGGTCGTACCGCACGGCGACCGCGTCGCGGTCCAGCAGCGGATCGTAGCCGAGCGTGACCGTCACCCGCTCGTCGTCGTAGCGCACGTGCAGGACGTCCAGCACCGCCTCCCATTCGATGGCGCGGCGCGCGGCGAGCACCAGCATTACCCGGCAGGTGGCGCCGGCGGCCCCACCCGCGCGCTCGATCCATTGCGTCAGATCGCGGCCGACGTTGTCGAGCACGAGTTCGGCCGAGGGGGCGCGGCCCTCGACGTCGTCGGCCAGGCGCAGCATGAAGCCGAGCGCATCGTAACGGTGCCGGCCGATCGTGATCGGTGTCGTGTGGGAGACCACGCGCACCGGGTCGGTTATCGCCGGGTGGCGGATCTCCAGGGCGGCCAGCACCACGTCGTCGGCGCCGAGGGTGGAGAGCGTGCGGCGGAATCGTGCTGTCGTCATATCCGGTCCGCCTCCAGGCCCTCGATTTCCAGGGCGGCCGCCCAGTAGCGTCTGTCCTGGGCGGGAGAGCGCGCGGCGTAGCGGATGGAGCCGGCGCCACCGCGCACCCGCGCCCGGCGAAGGACGCCATCGTGCGGGTCGTTCCAGGCGAACCAGCGGTGGGCGTGGCGCGCCGCCCAGACCCGGAAGCGCGCGAGATCGGCGTCGCTGTCGATATGGACCCGCACGATGCGCACCAGCAGCGCCGAGGTCGACCGGCGGGCCTGGCGCACCGCGCCGCTCTCGAACGTCGTGCGGCGGACGTCGACGTCCTGAACGACCTCATAGCCATCGGCCTCGACAACCGCGTATGCGGGCCACGCGGTCATCGGGCGCCGCCACGCCTCCCGATCGTCTCGACCATGCTCGCGATGGGGCCGCCGTTCAGGCCGTCCGTGACGACCAGATCGACCACCCATTGCCCGTCTTCGAAGCGCGCGGTGCGGCTCACCTCGCGCTGTGGCGTGCCCTGATTGCTGATGTTGATGACAGGGGCGGCCGGCGGCGGCACGGCGGGCGCGCGGGCCTTCGCTGCCGCGTTGCCGGCCGGTGCATCGCCGCGCGGCATCACTTCGTAGGCGACGGGGATCTGCTCGGGTCGCAGCCGGTCCACGAAGTGGCGCCCGCGCGGCGGGGCGAACAGCCCGGCCAGATCGTCCTTCACACTCTCGGGCAGCGTCAACGCCACCTCGGCCTTCAGGGCGAGGTCGAGGGGGAGGGCGCGCGGTACCTGGGCGAGGTTGTCGCGGTGGCGCGGGTCCCGCGCCGTCAGCACCTCCTCGCCCTTCTCCAGGATCGCCGGCTCCTCGCCGCCGCGTAAGCCGACGACCCCGCCGGCGTGCCAGCGCCGGGCCTGGGCGAAGATCGCGGGCGGAACGGCACGGCGCGTGCCGCCGGGGGCGCCGACGATGCCGCCGGCGTGGAATAGCCGGAAGTCGTGTGGCCCGACGCCGCCCGGGCTGTCAAACCCGACGCCGGAGTCGGCGATGGCGTTCCCGCCGCCGAACAGACTGCCGAGCATACTACCGAAGCCGCTCGCCAGCGGCCCGGTGATGTTCTGCCGGATGGCGGCCCGCGCCATCTCGGCGATGATGTGGTCGGCGAGATCGCTGACCTCGAGCTTGCCCGACGTCACGAAGCCGGTGAGTGCGTCCTCCATGCGCTTGGCGCCGTCGCCCACGGCGTCCTCGGCCCGCTGGCCGGCGTCCGTCGCCGCTTCGCCATAGTCTTTCAAGCCCCGAATCGCGCCGTCTTGCCAGTGCCGGGAGGCGCGCAGCCGGCGTTCAGCCTCTTCCTCGGCCGCCTCGATCGCCTTGTTTCGGTGCCCCTCTTCCTCGGCCGCCATATCGCGGCGGCGCTTGGTCTCGGCCTGGTCCAGCCGGCGGATCTTCTCGGCGGCGATACGCTCGACCTCGGCCCGCCGGGCGGCACGCTCTTCCCGCGCCGCGCCCACCCCGTCGAGCGCGGCGAGGGTCTCCGTCTTCCAGATCTCGATCTCGGCCCGCTCGCGCTGGTAGGCGGGCAGCAGGGCCAGCGCCTGGGCCTTCAGGTCCTCGAGCGCCGCCGTGCGCGCCCGCGTGGCGGCCTTGCCCTTCCGCGCGGTCTCTTCGGCATCACGGCCCTCCTCGGCCAACTGATCGAGTTGCCGGGCACCCGCCAACAAGCGCTCTTTCGTCGCCTGGCTCTCGGCCTTCCAGCGGCCCTCCGCGATCTCCCAAGCGGCGATCTGCTCCTGGCTCAACTTGCCGGTGAGCGCGATTTGCCGCTCGAGCTGGGCCAGCGCCTTCCCGGCCGCCTTGCTCGGGGCGGTGGCGGCATCTCGGTTGTAATGATCGAGCGTCGCGTCGGTGGTAAACGCGTCCGCCTTGGCGGCGGCCTCGGCGGCAATCTCGGCGCTGAATTTCTCCAGCTCTCGGCGCCACCTCTTTATCTGCGCCTCGATGTTCCGACGCGTGCTCCCGGCCATAGGTCCACCGAGCGCTGTCTCCGCGACGGAGATGTTGCCCTCCAGATCCGCTCGCGACAGATCGCCGCCCGGCGTCGCGAACCGGACCACCGCCGTGCCCGCCTTGGCCAGGCTCGCGGCAAGATCGAGCACGCCGCTCTCGGCGATCGCCACGCCGAGGTCCCAAATCGCGTTCTCCAGCCGGGTGATCGCCGCGTCGGCCCCCTCCATCGCTCCCGGCAGAGCCTCGGCGACCGAGGCGCGGAGCTCCCGCGCCAGCTTGGGCAACAGATCATCGGCGAGGATCTCGCCGCGTTGCAGCATCTCGCCGAGCTGCTTGGTGGTCACCCCCATGGCGCGCGCGGCCAGCTGGAAAGCGCCCGGCAGCCGCTCGCCGAGCTGACCACGGAGCTCCTCCGACGCGACCGTGCCCTTGGAAATCATCTGTTCCAGGGCCCGCAGCGCGCCCTGCTGTTGCTCGGCGGAAAGCCCCATCGCCCGGCCCGCCTCGGCCACCGCCGTGAAGATCTCCCGCGCCGCCTCGCCCTCGAGCGCCGTGCCCTTGGCCGCCGCCGCGAAGCCAGAATAGGCCGCCGCCGCGCCTTGGAAAGCGATCCCGAGCCGCTCGGCCTCGGCGCGCACGAAGGCCAGCTCCGCCGCGCCCGCCTCGGCACTGCCCGCCGCCGCGCGGAAGCGGAACTCGAGCCGTTCCATCGCCCGGCCTGTATCCACGATCTCCTTGGTGAGGCCAATCGCCGTCAGCGCCACGGCGACCGGTAACAGGCCGCGCAACGCGCCGGCGAAAGCCAGCGCGCTCCGGCCAGCGCCGCCCACGCCATCGCCCGCGCCCTTGGCTTTCTTGCCAAAGCCTTTGACTTTATCCCCGGCCTTCTTCGCCTTCCTGCCGAGGTCGTCGACTTCCGTGCCCGCCTTCCTGGCTTTCCTGCCGAGGCCGTCGACTTGGCTCGCGGCCCGGGACGCCCCGTCGCCGAGCCCGTCGATGTCCTTGCCGGTCCTCTTGGCCCGCTTGCCCGTCTTGCCGGCCGCCTCGCCGGTCTTCGCGAGATCGCGTCTCAGCGCCCTGATCTCGGCCGTCGCTTGATCGAGGTCCGCTTTGATCCGCAGCGCCAGATTGAGGTTTTTGCTCATCTGATCTCGATTCCCGGGTCGCGGGCCGCCAGCGCCGCCAGAGCGTCGCCGCCCGACGTGGCGGAGCGAGGCGAGCCGCCGCCGACCAATAGCGCCTCGGCCGCATCACCGGCGCTCTCGACCCTGCGAATCTCCGCCTCTTCCCAAAACAACAGCATCTGCCGCCAGGTCAGCCGCCGGCAGAGCGCGGCGTGGCCGCGTCCGTGGCCCGCGCGGATAAGCGCATCCAAGACCCGAGCGAGCCCCACGGTCCGGCCGCCAGATCGCCCGTCACGGCGCCCGCGACGACCCGGCGTATGAAAAAATGCAGGTTGGCGCCCCACATCGCCCCCGTCACCTCGCGGGCATCCTTGTCCGAGAGCGCCGCCAGCCAGGCGGCATCCCGCCCGCTGGCCAACGCGACCAGATCCAGCCAGAGTTCGCCATGCCGGCCCACGACCGCCTCCAGCGCCGCCAGATCGACGCCCGCGGTCGATTCCCCCTCGTCTTCGTCCGCCGCCGTCGCGGCCCGTCCGGCCAGGAGGGCCAGATCCCGGATCAGAGGCTCGCCCAGCGCCTGCGCCTTAAGTCCGTCCAAAAACCGGTATTCCGCGACCGTCAACGTGACCGCCTTGCCCGTTGCCGGGTCGGTGACCTCGACAGTGACATCGGGAAACAGCACTTTCATTTGCTCCGCCGGATCGGCGGGAGCGGTAGTCGCCGCCCGCCGGCGCGGGGTCTTGTTTCCAGTTGCCGCCATCACGCGTCGCCGTAAACGTAAAGGGCGGGCGAGCCGTCCGCCGGGTTAAGCACTTCCGCCGCGAGCTGGATCTGCTGCTCGCCGTCGCGCGACATCAGCGTCAGATCCCCCGCCGGCCGGACGGAGCACCGAGGCGCGTAGTAGTGCCGAGCGACGCCGTGCAGCGGGCAGTCCTCGACGTACCGCAGCGCGGCCAGCACGTCGCGCTCCCCGCAGGCCGCGAGCCCTCGGCCCACCGCGATGTGCGCGCGCGGCGCGGCCTTCACGCGGTAGGTCACGACGATGTCTGCGTCCTCCTTCATGATCTCGATGCGGCCGTGCTTCGCATCAACCCTGTAGTCGTGGTCCTTGTTCCACACCATGCCACCCTTTTTCGAGACGCGGATCGTATCTACCTCCCCAGCGTGCGCTTCGGCGAGCGTGTACCACCGGCCCTTGAGCACGGCGTGCTCCTCGTCGACGACGAGGACGTGATCGACGTCGGCCGCCTCGCCTTGCCCGAAAAATAGCGCCAGGTTATCGAGCGAGAGATCGTGCAGCGTGAAGTTAAGCGTGCGCGTCACCGAGCGCGGCTTATCCACCATCTTGCGCTCGGGCCCGGAGCCCGACATCACCACCACACGCTCCTCGGAGACGCTCAACGCGGCCGAGACCGTGTCGCCCAGATCGCGCGCCCCGGTCAGCCGCTCCGCGCCGTCCGCGCCGCTCTCGATCAGGTCGAGGTAGAGCCGGCCTTGACCGATCAGGATGTTGTCGTTGTGCTTTGAGATTGCCACGCCCGCCTCCTATTCGTCGTCCGCCGCGAAGACCGCCGCGGTCTTCGTCGCCCGCGCGGCGATCTCCGCCAGCGCGCCCGCTCGCCCACCCGGCTTCACGGCGTAGGGCAGCGCGATGCTTTCATCGTCGACGCCGGCCACCAGGGGCGCGAGCGCCTCGGCGAGCGGCGCCGCCGCCGCCTTCATCGCCGCCAAGTTCGGGGCGGCCTGGATCGCGGCGGCCATCCGTCCGACCTCGTGGAGCAGCAGGTGGACGCCATCCAGCGCCGTGCCGACCAGCGTGCCCTGGTCCCCGACGCTGGCGGCGATCTTCGTGCGCGCGGCCAGCCGCAGATCGTCGACCGTCGCCTCGATTCTGACGTCCGCCGCCTCCACGCCCATCTCCGCGAGCCAGTCGTCGATCTCCGAGAGTGGTGCCGCGCCGAGTACCGCGCCGTCCGATGCCTGCTTGATTAGCGCCATCAAACAATCTCCTTGTGGAAGTACGAGCCGCCCAGGCTCCGGGCGTAGACATAAGCGCCGCCGTGATCGCCGGCGCCGACATAGAGCAGCGCCAGTGCGACCTTCATCTGGCCGGTGCCCTGGAAGAGCGCCCGGGAGCCACCGCCCCAGCCGGCCTTCGTGGCGTGCTTGTAGCGCCAGCCCTGGTCCACGTCGCCCGCCCCGACCTTGATCGAGGCCGACATGTTATGCGAGGGGAAAAACACGATGTCGCCACTGTGCGACACGACGTTTATGAAACACGCCGCCTGGGTCGCGAACTCGCCCCGGCCCCAGCCGGAGAAGCCGCCCAACGCCCTTATCGAGAGCACATAAAGCTGGCTCGGCGGTCCGTCCGCCTGGCCGCCGGCGATCCCCACATTGAACAGCAGAACCCTGAACTGGCTGCCATGCCAGGGCGGGTCACCGTCGGGGCCGTTGGTCGCCTTCGCCAGATCGCCGCCGAAACCGATGTCCTTGGCGGCAAGCCTGTCGAGCGTCACCACTTCCAGTGTCCCTCTCTCCACCGCGCTCCCGCGGGCGAACGCCGCGAAGGGCGAGCCGTTGTGCGCGGCGATAATCGGCTTCGGCGCGTTGACCTCGCCGCCACAGAGGCCGGCCCAGGCATAGGTGTCCGAGATGAGGTTCGGGGCTACCGGCCGGCTCGCCGGCGCCTCCTTCCAGAACCTCTCGCGCTGGTCATCGATATAGGCCTTCTGCGCCTCGGCGGCGTCGATCAGGTTTGCGATCTTCTCTGCCGTGGCCATGTCAAGCTCCCTTCGTCGCGCCGGCGGCGATCGCCGTGTCGCGCGCCCGCCACCAGGCCGTCTGGGCCGAGACCAGCGCCGTGCCCGCTTCCGCCAGGCGGCCGAGCGTCGCCTCCGCCGCCTCCAGATACCCGTCCTTGTCCAGCGCCACGAGGTCCTCCGGCCGGAGCCAGACGACATCGCCCGCCGCGCGGGGCCGGCCGTCCCATATCAGCGGCTTGGCCAGAAGTGTCGGAGTCCGCTCAGCCACCGCGCCGCTGGCATTCGTGTAGGTTTTCGGCAGGCTGCTATTAGGCACAGTGGTCATCATCCATCTCCTTAAGCGCACCACCGCCCACCCAGTACGTCGCGGCGTAGACATCGCGCCAGATCGCCCTGCCTTCGGCTATCTCGGCGAGTTCGCCCCGGCGGAATTGGAGCGGCGCGGGCCGTGGCGGCGGCGGGCACACACACGTCCCGACTACTGGCGCCCAGCCGATCAGCGCCGCGCGGGTCGCCGCCAGCGCCGCCGACAGATCCTCCCTGCACCGCGCGCGGCGCCCACTCGAGTCGTTCGCGGCGCTCACGATCACGTAGACGGCGATCTCCGCCGTCACCCGCTGCACCGTGCTGGCCCGCCCGCCGACGCTGCCCCCGGTGCTCTCGGTGAGCGGTAGCACCGCCGCCAGCGGCGGGCGGAGCTTAGTGTCGTCGGCCACGGTGAGGGCGTCGAAAACTTCACGGAAGCCGCCGGTTAATGCGACGAACTCGTCCACGAACTCGGGTAGATCCTTCCCCGCGCCGCGCGCCTCCCGATAACACTTCCGCGTCAGCAGGCTCTCCAGGCGCCCGTGGACCGCCGCCGCGATTCCGAAGTCCATCTTCGCCGCCACGCTCACGCCACGGCCTCCGACAGCCGCCGCGCGACCGTATCCACGATCATCGCCTCGTCGCCTGAGTCCAGACCCAGGAACGGCCGCGCCGGGATCGCCGACCCCGGGTGCCGGACCTGTTTCACCGGATGCCGCGCACCGGGCCAGAACAGCGCCTTCTTCTGCCGGGCCCGGATCGTGCGCGGCTTGGTCCGGCCGCCGAACTGATGGATCGCCGCATATCCGACATTGGTGCCGACCTCGACGCCGTCGCGGCTCGCGTTGTGCGCGATCGAGCCGAGCAGGCGGCCCGTCATCACCAGGGTCTGGCCGCTCTCGCGCCTGGCCCGCCCGGAGATCGGCCAGGCCGCGCCCGACGGGCCCTGGCCGCGCTCGAAGCGGTGCTGTACCGAGGTCACGAGCCGGCCGCCGATCTCGTCGAACACCGGCCTCGGATCCGCCATCTCACGCACCAGGCGCATTAAGGCCCGGCCGGCCGCGGAATCGTCGTATTCGAGATCCAGCCTGACGCCCGCGCCCGCCATCAGCAGAACACCCGCGCCAGCCTGCCTTCGGTCATCACCGGCGTCGGGCCCGTGACCGCCGGCGCCGTCACGCGCCGGCGCACGGCCGCGCCCTCATTGTCCAGTAGCGCCATCTCGCCCGAGGCGAGCGCCGACAGTCGCTCGCGCGCGCGCCGCGCCCGGGCATCCACCGCCTCCGTGCTGACCTCCTCGTGCAGACGCTGATAGGCTAGGTCGCAGGCGATCGCCACCAGCGCAGGGTAAGGGGGTGTGCCGCAAAGCGGTAGTGTGTAGGACACCGACAGGCCGGCGGCGATCTCCGACGAGGCGTCCGTCAGGGCCGCCGTCACGCGGGCTGCCGTCGCTTTAGCCGCGGCCTCGGCCTCCGCCGCGACCGCATCCTCGTCGTCAGCTTCCACTGCGGCTGGGCATACGGTGATCAGGCGCCGCAGATCCTCGTCGTGCAGCCGCGCCTCCATATCCTGGCGCGTCGCATAACTCATGCGACGCCCTCCCGGTGGGCCGCCCACGCCGTGTCGCGTTCCGCCGCGGTGACGCCGCCTAACCCCGTCGCCGCCTCCAGCGCCCGCACCTCGGGCCTGCCGGATTTCGTCCAGTGATCCTCGTTCCCCGGCTCCAGCCCCGGAATCGCGGCGAGGAGGGCCGCTGCGCGCGCGCCCTCCCCGCCGCCGGCCGTGCGCGCGGGCAGCACCTCCTCTTCCGCCCCAGCCTCGGGCGCCGCCGCGCCGGTCAGCGCCTCTATAACGCCGGCCGCCAGCAGCGGCTCGGCCGCCGCCGCGTCGAGACCGACCGTCTCGCCCGGCGCGTAGCGCCGCAGATCGTGGTCGAGTGGGCTTAACACCCGGTATGCCGCGGGCCGCATCACGCCACCGCCGCGTCGAACAGGTAGCCGGCTCGGCTGGCGATAATCCGTTCATCCACGCTCTCGCCGACGATCAGCCCCGTGCCGCCGCGCAGACCACCGAGCTTGTCCTCGTGGCCGACCCGCGTCACCCGGTCGCCATACTGCGCCGTCACCCCGAAGGTCGGCGGCCCGGCGAGGCCGGCGTTCGGGCTGTCGTGGAACATCAGTGCCTTCTTGCCCCAGAGCCGCGCCAGCGTCGGCGGCTGGCCCGGCTTGCTCGACGTCGCCCACGCGAGGCCGACGCGCACCTCCAGCTGCAGGATGTCGCCCACCTGCGCCGGCGTCGCCACGCCCGAGTCGCCCGACGAACGGTTCACCGCCTTCAGCACCCTCGGGTGCGTCGAGACGCTGCGCCAGACGTCCGGGCCGAACAGCAGCTTGGTCGGCATCATCAACATCGAATACTTCGCGTCCTCGATCGCCCGTATCGGGTCCGCGTCCGCGTGGCTCCATTGCGATTCGCCCGACAGCGCCAGCTTGTTCTCGTTGCCGAACTCGCTGGCGTCGAAGGCCAGGCCCGCGACGCGCCGCTCGCGGTCGAGCGCGATCAGATCCGAGAGCAACATCACCGAGCGGTCCACCGGATCGGCGCCGCGCGGCGCGTTCCGGATGTCGTCGTGGGGCACCACGTCGGAGAGCGCGTAGTCGACACAGGACGAGGTCTGCTCGCTGGCCGTGAAATGCACCATGTTCGGCGCGCTGCGCCGGCCGATCCGCGTCTCCGGGATTGTGAAACTCTCGGCCAGCGGATAGTCCATGTACTTGTAGGTCAGCAGATTGACCGGTACCCGCGGGAATACCCAGTCGGCCAGATACTGTGCGTTCCGGTAGGCGACGGCGATCTCCGTCCGCGCCTCGTCGACCGGATAGGTCGAGGTCGATGAATTAGCCATCTCGCGCCCTCCTCAAATCAGCCGCGGTGCCAGCAGCACCGGGATGATGTCGCCGTCCGCCGTCGCCGCCGCCAATGCGATGCCGACCGCTTGCGACGGCCGTCGCCACGAGACCAGCAACTTCTTCCCCGTCGTCGAGGTGGTGCAGGTAATTTTGCCAGCCTCCTTGATACTCGATGCGGCCGTGCGGCTCACGACCGCCGTCGCGTCCGCCGCGAGTTCGATAACGGCCGCGATCTCATCACCGGCGGCAATACCGGCCACCGCGATATCCGCGTTCGCGCCAGCGCCGTCGAGCACCGCCGTATGCGAGGAGGCCGTCGCCGCGACCGCGCGTCCGTCGGAGTCACTCGCCAGCGGCGCGCCCCGCTCGACGGCGCCTCCGGCCTCGATATTCACGACGCCCACCAGGTGCACATCGACGCGCGCGCCGTTCACGGCCCCGAGTTCGCCCGAAACCCCGATCGGGGTTTCGGTCCCCGCACCGGCCTGTGCCACGGCCCCGTCGGCCGCGCCGGCCCGGACGATCCGCCGCGCCGCGATGGCACCGCCGGCGGTGAAGTTCAACGTCAAGGTCGGCCTATGCATCGCTCTCGCCCTCCGCCGCGCGCCGCTGGCGCACCGCCTGCGCGATGTTGGTCTCGCCCGTCTCGTCGGCCGCCAGAAGCGCCCGCGAGCGCCGCGCCTTGGCCTGAAGGTCGTCGTCACCGCCACCCGGCGCCGCGTCGTCGCCCGCCACCTCGTCGTAGCGTATGCGCGCCGGCAGCGCCGCCAGAAAGCGTTCCAGAACCGCCCCCGGCGCCGTCTCGGCCGCCGCCCCGTCCGGCCCGGCGAGCTGGATCGTCTCTTCCGCCGGCAGGCTCGCCAGCAGCGCCGCCAGGCCCGCCCGCTCCGCCGGCAGCACCCGGCCGGCCTGGACGTGGCCTTCCAGCGCCGCCTCCGCCGTCGCCAGGCGGCGGGCCGCCTCGGCCTCCGTCCGCTCGGCTTCGATCCGCTCGCGCTCGGCGGCGAGTTCCGCGCGCTCCGCTTCCAGCGCCTCGCGTTCCACGGCCAGCGCCGCGCTGTCGGCTCCAGGGGAGCCCGTCTCGGTGGTGATGGTCTCGGGCACGGCGCCCTCCTTCTTGGGTTTGTTGTCCTTGCCGGGCGCCGCGAACGCGCGGGCGCCTTGCGTCTCGTCGGAGGCCGCGTCGCGGATCGTATCGATCTCCCAATCCGGGATCAGATCGTCGGCTTTCTCCACCCCGTCTTTTTCGATGATCCAGTCGCGTAAACTCCGCAGCGTCCGCGCCACCGCCCGCCAGCCCCATCGCTCTGTATCGGATGTGGCGAGGTCGGCGGCCGCGAACGTGATCACCTGCGCCGCGGCGCTCGAGAACCGGGTTGGCGCCAGGCCCGGCACCGCCGGTGCCGCGCCGCCCAGAAAACCGATATGGCGCAACACGTCCCCATCGAACGCGATCGAGCGATTGGTGTAACGTTGGGCCTCGACGGCGGCGCGGAAGGCGTCGTCGATATCCGAAAACCGCGCTTGCAACCGGTCGCCCACACGGCGCAGGGACGACACCCAGGCATAAGCCGGCGCGTCCGTCTCAGGATGGCCCACCACCACCGGCGCGGGGTCCGCCGCGGCATAAGCCGCGACGAGGCGGTCGAGCAGCGCCGCGTCGACCGCCACGTCCCGACCGCCCATGTCTTGAAATTCCCCCGTCCGGCAGACGTCGACCCAGCCGTCGAGCGCGCTCGAGGAGGCGGGGGGGTGGCTCGTGTTCTCATCTTCCATGGCCCGGACCATGGCACACCCGGAAACCCCTGTGCAGCGGACCATGGTCCGCTGCAAATAGAGATTGAAACATGGTGGAATAGGTCCATCCTCAGCCAAGGACCAGATTTCCATGGACGAAAAAACGCTCCGCCACGCGCTCCGCGACATCGGCCTCGCTCTCAACGCCAGCCATAACACCGTGGCCACCGACCGCCCCGACGCCGAGCCCGACGAGATGAGCTGGCGCATCGATCACAGTCAGGAAATCGCGTTGGTGTGCGAACTGGAGCGCATGTTGTTGCCTAGCACTGATAGCGTCCCCGTATATACAGATCGTAGTACTGGCCCTTCGAGCTAGCCGACAACAAACCCTCGAAAATACGGGCCGGCATACGGCAGAACGTACATGTTACGATCTTCGTTTGTTGAACGGGATTACTTGAGCGCCGGAGGCATGTGTAGAGTCAGTGCCTTTCAGGGATGGAAAGTCCACCACATCCGCTTCGCTGGCGCCAATGAAGCCGCGAGGCAAGCCGCATAGGGACTCTACGTCAGAACCATACAGGCGAAAGTCACTGAGTAAATCACCCTTCGTTCGCACGCCTTCGTCGAGCAGCAGGCGGACGGACCGCGCCAGAAGGCACGGCTCCTCCGAGGCCAGCACATCGTCAAGCGGCTCACTCTTGCGCCACCCGCGCGCGCTGTAGTGCTTCCAAAGGCGGCGCTCATATTCTCCGCTTGTTATCCCGAGATTGGAGCAGCGCATCATCATTGCACCCACCGACACCTTCCAGCGCTCCTTGAGGGCCGCAAAGGCATTGAGCGACGGCGACCAGATCTCCGAAGCGAAGCTCTCGGCTGGCATCAGGAATGCTCCAGCAAAATAGAAGGCCTGCCGCTCGATTTCCTTGAAGTCGCTTGTGCTGTTCAGTGTCCGAGCGCTTAGGTGGCGATGAAGAACCAGGTGTCCGAGTTCGTGCGCCGCATCCATTCGGGAGCGAACGCATGTCGCTTTATCGCAGGCGATCAACGTGTAGGGACGACCGTCAGCCGTCGACCAATTGGATACGCCGTCCATCTTCGTTGTACCAACCTCTTCTTTAACCACGACGGTGCCCGCGTTCTCCAGAACGCGGATCACATCCGAGATCGGCCCTTTCCCGAGACCCCACAGAGTCCGGCACTCGTTAGCGATGCACTCGATGTCGTCATCGTGGACTTCCCGGTGGTCTTCGGTATCAAGCTTCGGAATATTGGGCTCGGGCAAGTCGACCCACTCCTGAAGGGTAAGCGAGATATCCTGGGCCCAGCGGAGCCGAGCCTGGCTCCGCTTCCGCACGCTTTGAGTCGTGCTCGCCATCGAACGGAAGAACATCGGGGTCGGACCATGATCCGGTTGATGCCGAAGAAAGAAGGCAATCGGAAGGTTCGTCGCCTTCGCCAGTGCCTCAAGAGCGTCTGGCTCCGGAGACTGGTCCCCAGCTTCCCAGCGGGAAATGCTCGAACTGGTCCTGTTGATCAGATCGGCGAGGGCAACTTGCGTGAGTTCTCTGGAGTTTCTCGCCTCTACCAGCCGCTCCGCTTGAAACCCCGGCGTCCCATTGCGCATTGTTGTCTCCTATGCGTCCCCCTCAAGGGGGCTGGTTGTCGAGGCCCGGCGCTTGAGCTTTGGCACTGCGTTGTCCTTGACCTCGACCGGAGCTTCCATCAATGACCGCGCCGCTGTCTCAAGATCGTGGTAACGACCGATTAGGGCGGTTAGCGACTCCAACTGCACCCAGTCGGACATGTCTGTGCGTGGGATACCGAGACCCACGAACGCAGGAACGCTTGGGTCACCGCCCCGACCATACGCCGTCGAAACCAGCATTCCGCATAGTCCGTCAGCGGGCGGCTCCTCAACCTTGATGAGCAAGTCGAGTTGCACCGGGCTGAGCCAGGCGTTCAGGGCTGACTTTTCTTTTCGGAACCGGGTAGCGCGCGGCGGGCCGCAATGCGTCTGGATGTTGCAGCGGATCAAACAGACGCCTTCGCTATTCACGAGGCTGTAGCGACCGCCAGGCGGCTTCGTATGGCAGGGAAGCGGCGCAAGCCCTGCATCCTGCGCGGCGATTCGGAAACCCTCTTCCGCGTAGGCGTGCCTGAGTTGCCCAAGCATGTTGCGCCGCTCCGGCTCCGCTATGCTCTGTTCCGTCAGACGCGCCGCCTTCATGAAGGCGGCGTCGAACTGTTCGAGCACGCCTTGAAAAAACGACACTGGGATGGTGCGGACAATGCGGTCAATTGAAGCAGACATGGGCTCTCCGATGGTCGAATTGCGTTAAAGCGGATGTAGCATGTAAATTTTGCGTTATCAAGGGCGGCAATATCATCGCCCCATAATCACCAACAACCACTGTCGCTTGTCAGCTCCCATCGCCCTGTCCCTCAATCACAGACTGGCCCCCATCCAGCGAACTTCGCCAAGGGTCTCCGCGTCGTCGGGCCAAGGAAGCGATTCAAGGGCGGGATTGTCGCTGGCCAGAAGCCACGCGCCCCCGTCGTCCTTGTGCGCCCGCTTGACCACCATCCCCTCCCACGTCGTCACGACGAAAATGCGATCGGCTCTCCGCCGCCGCCTTGTCTTGTCCACCAGGACAGAACAGCCATCCGGCAAGGTCGGTTCCATCGACTCGCCCTTGACGCCAATCACCAGGCACTGCGTCGGATCGATAGCGCGTTTGTCCAGCCAGTCTCGGCGGAACCAGGCCTGGCCGTCAGGTGGGGCGTCCTCTATGAACGCACCGCCACCGGCCGCCGCGGCGATCTGAAAGACGCCGACGGGGCGGGAGCTCGGCGGGTTGGCGTCGTCGTTAGCCGGGGGTGCGAGCGCAGAGGGGTCGGCGAGATCAGCGGGCGGCGGCAAGCGGGAGAGTATTGCCTCTCGCTGGGCAGAGATCTCGTCCCGGAGCGCTGCAATTTCGTCGCGCACATCCCTAGAACCGGCGCCCGCCCCCGTTAACCGCCCCTCAATCGCAGCCACAACATTCAGGACGCCGACATCGGCTGGCAAGCCAAGGGTCTTGACGATCTCGGCGGGGACACGCATGCGCGCCTCAGTCACCGTAGAGCCGCCCTCGCGTGGCGGGCCGATATAAAACTCAAGACCCAGAGCGCGACAAAGCGAACTCAGGGTTTCCGCCGTAGGGGAACTGCCGCGCCGCAACGCTTGAATAGGGGTTCGACTCGCTTTGCCAAACGCGCGCTCACTGACCTCGCTCTGCGAAAGACCTAGAGCTGTGCGCCTGTTCTCAACGAGCCGATAGAGCTCGGCAGTGTCCATCGCTGCAATATTACACTGGATCGCAGCGTTGTAAATATGCCTTGCGGTGCCGCTGCAAATGTGCAATATTGTATTTATGCAGCGCAGCCATTTGATTTCCCTGGTCGACACCTATCGGACGCGGGTTTCTCGCGCGGAAGCCACGATCTCGTGCTGGATTACTGGCCACGCCCGCCTTTTCAGTCGAATCCGGGCAGGTGGCGGGTTTACAGATCGGACATACAACCGCGCTCTCCAATGGTTCTCCGACCACTGGCCCGTCGATCTCGCCTGGCCATCGGGCGTCCCGCGCCCGGCCCCGTTATCGACCGATCCCCAGGAGGCGGCGTAATGGGCATGGTGAAGACCAAGCGCCGTTCGATGAGCCCGGCCCGACGTCGGCGCATCTTCTCCGCCCATGACGGCGTCTGCGGCTACTGCCACGAACTCATCGAGGACGGCGCGGCGTTCGAGATCGACCACGCGGTTCCCCTTGCCCTTGGCGGTACGGACGACGACGGCCCGAACGCCTATCCCATTCACGGCGACTGTCACCGGCTCAAGACCTTCGGCCGGAAGGGTGGGTCCCGCCTGCCTTCCGATATTTCGGCCATCGCCAAGGCGAAACGGTTGCGGGCGAAGCGCCTGGGCCTCGCCCGTCCCAAGCGCTCGTGCCTCACGGATCCCCGCTGGGTGCGCAAGGTGGACGGGACGGTGGTTCCGCGCGCGCCGGCATCCGAGCACGGGGAGGCGGCGTGATGGTGGACGTCACGGCGATTGTCGACGCGGCGGCTGCCCGGATGGGCAAGGGCGAGTCCGGCATTGCCTGCTTGGTGGATGCGGTGACGCGCCACGGGCTGGCCGACTACGAGATCCTGGAGTTGATCGCGCGGGCGGCGGAGATCGCCAACCGGCGGCAGGCGGGGGCAATGTGATGGCGTCCCGCAAGGTCGACGACAGCGCGGTTGCGCGCGAGCACCCTTCCTTCACCAGACCTGGAGAGATCAGATGACCAAGGATGTTGCATCGACAGAGACCAGCCAGCACGAGGGCGATCGCGCCCTGCCCGACGCGCCGGCCGAGAAGAATAGCGGTCCCCACGACATGGATCAGGCGGCGCCGCAGGATGCGGTGATCATGCGGCGGGTTGGGCGCGTGGGGATTTTCGTCGACGGCTTTGTCTACGCGTCGCCGGAACTGGCGCTCCACACCGGCAGCACGGTCACGCTTTCCCGTCCTCCGAAGCCGGGTTCCAAAGCCTTGGAAGTCTCTGTGCCATCATCGTCTCGAGAGAGGCAATGTGGTCTAGGATGCTGTTCACGCAGCGGTTCGACACTTCGAGTGTCTCGCATCGCTCGTCGTAGTGCCCCATCAGCTCGCACCGCCAAGCGGACTCGCACCGGGAGTCGTGTTTGATGGCGTGCAGATTGCCTCCGATCAGCCGCTCCTGGTCGGCGAAATACAGCGTGCACCCGCAGCGCGGGCAGAAATTGTACGGCTCCGTTGTGGCAAAGCAGCAACTCTTCGAAGGACACGCCGCCAAGAATACGACACCACTATCATCGTCAGCCATTAATTCACCCTCCATCGGTTGGTTCGCATCTCCGATGGTAGCGGCGGCGGGGTCCGGCGTCACCATCCCACGCCGGCTCCCCGCCGCCGCGCGCCCTTCCTTCCCCAGCCCTGGAGAGACGAGATGAGCGACAAGAGCACTGCCGCGCCGACTGGACAAGACAGCGATCCCGATGATCGTGCGGCGCACATCATCGCCGCAATCGTCGACGACTTAAAGAGCGAAGGACCGGTTGCCGATGCAGTCAGGTTGGCGGTTTCTCGCCCAGAAAAAAATCGCGTCCCGCCCGAGGCCGCCCAGGCCACCGAAGCGCTCGCGGCCCACGCCGCCGAGGTGGATTCCGCGCCGGGCGTGATCCCGAAAGCCGTCGTGTCCAACCTCGATATCGACATGGTTATCCGGGATGCCGTCGAAGCCCTCGGGAAGGGAAAAGCCGCTCCGGACTGCTTGGCGGCGTTCGCCCGAGAACATGCCCTGACGAACGAAGAGGTATTGGTGCTGATCGTTCAGGCGGTCGACGTGGTCAATCGCCGCCAAGGGAGCGCAGCGTCTTGATGGCGGCCTCCCATCTCAGGCGCGCCACATCAAGGCGGGCCTCGGCCTTGCCCTGGGCCGACGCCTCCCCCACCGCCGCGTTTCTTTCCCCACCCTGCCGGAGGGCCGCCTGATGCACGCGGCCCGCCTCGCTTCCTCGCCCCGGCTCAAGCGCGTGCACGCACTGCTGGCCGACGGCCGCGAGCGCTCGACCTTGGATATCGTGGAGGCGGCGCGGGTCTGCGCCGTCAATTCCTGCATCGCCGAGCTCCGGGCCAACGGGGCGGAGATCCATTGCCGCCAGATCGTCAACCCGGCGACGCGCGAGCGGATGTGGCTCTACTGGATGGCGCGGGCAGCCGCATTAACGGATGAGGGAGGTGCGTCGTGACGGACCGCCCGGATCTCCACCTGGTCGAGGAGGCCGCCAGTGAGGTTGCCGGGGGCGCGCGGGTCTGGTCGACGCGCGAGGGCTGGCTGGCCGAGGGCCGGCGCCTCGGGTCCCGTGCACGGCGAGACCGCTGGGCGTTGGGCGACTGGGCCGCGGAAGGCGCGCGCTGCCATGGCGATCTGACGGCAGCCGCGGCGGAGATCGGGTTGTCCGCGGGCGCTTTGTTCAATCTCGCCAGCGTTGCCCGGAAAATCAAACCCTCACGCAGGCGTGAGGTTTTGTCCTGGGACCACCACGCGGCGGTAGCGTCGCTGCCCGCGGCGGCAGCCGATCGACTACTAGATCGCGCCGAGGCGGAGGGCTGGTCGCGCGAGGTCATGCGCGAGGAGGCCCATGCGACCTCGGCCGAGGGTCAACTGGCACGGGCGAGGGCACGGATCGCCGAGCTCGAAGGCCAGGCAACGAGCGATCCACGGGACCGAACAGCGCGGGCCCGCCACGCCATGGCCCGGCGCCAGGCGCGCGTGCGAGCGCTGCTTGGCGAGGCCGCGCTGTTGTATCGCGAGATCTTCGACGTACTGAAAGACCCCAAGGCCATTGCCGACGCCCGAGCGCTGCACGGGAACACCGATGTTCGCCGCGCGTTCGAGCGCATCATGAACTCGGGGTTGGACAAGTGCGACCGCATCATGCGCGATCGTATTGACCCGGCGCTCAATGCACTCGAGGACGCGACGCGACGTTCGGATGGCGTTTCGGGACGCGAAGAATGAGCATGGGGGATTTGGTGCGACAGGATCTGCCATGGTGGGACTTGGCTCCAGAATTATCGCCCTATGCGACGGCGCTCGATCGGGCGGTGCGGCGGCTCGAGATCGCGGAATACGCGATCGGAGGGCGTGGCCCGCGTGATGGCATCCGCGAATCCGCCACGTTGACCGGCTGGGATTTTGGCGTGAAACCGGCGGCGGTGCGCCGGTTGTGCGCGCGCGTATGGAGCCTGCCGGTGAGGGATTGGCTGCCGGTGCTGCTGGCGGATGAGCCGCCGGCCTATATCAGTGGCGAGGAGCGGCGATTGACGGCTGCCCTCTACGCGCAGCGTTTCCAGGGTGGCCGGCGCCCTGGCGTTGGCGATGCCCGTGCCGCCGAAGTTTTCGCGTGCTTCTCTGTTTCGGCGAGCGTGATCGGTCGTGCGCGTCGCTCGCTTGTGTTCTGGCCTTCGGAGGACCGGCTCTGGTCGGCTCTCGGACGAAAGACGGAACCGGCACCCTACGGCCTGCGGAAGGAAATCGAGGCCTTCGGTCTCTATATCCGGCACGATACGGAACCGGAAATTGCGTCGCGGGCCCTGGGTCGCCTGCATGGTGTCGCCGCGCCTCCGGATCTTGTGAGGCAGTGGACAGGCCAAATTCAGGCGGTGTGCCCGTGATGCGTCTCGCCGCCAGGCCGGGCGGTAAGGGCCCCTGCACAACCCCTGACCCGGTCGTTCCCGGCCCTGTCACGCCCCCTGAACCGGCTTCCGGTCTCCGGGCGGGTCAACAGCCCAGCCCCCCGGCGGCCGCGCCCGATGCCCCAGCGCCCTCGACAGCTTCGCCCGCCGCCTGGGAGACCGCCGACGAGGCGAACCGCGAGCGGGCGCGGGCGCGCCTGGCGGCGGTGGTGCGTTCAGACGCCTTACATGCGGCCGGCATGCCGCGCGGCGAGGCCGACCGGGTGGCGGCCGGGGAGAGCGGCGTTTCGCCCCAGGCGGTCGCCGGCTGGCGCCGCCGGGTGGCGGGCCTGCCCGCCGGCGGCCGCGTGGCCGCGCTGCTGGACCGGCCGGGCCGGGGCCGGCGGGCCGCGCTCGACCTCGCCCCGGAGATGGCCGAGACGGTCGAGGCCCTGCTCACCGCCGGCGGCAAGCACTGCACGGCGAGCCATGCCCGCCGGGTCCTCGCCGCGCGCTTCGGCGAGGGCGTCACGATACCCACGATATCCGCGATTACGCGCTGGATGCGGCGCTTCCGGGCCGAGCGGGCCCGCGAGCTCTCGGCGGTCCGGCGGCCCGACCGCCACCGGGGCGCGCGCATGCCGGCCTTCGGGCGCGGCGGCGGCGACGCGTTCGCGCTGAACGCGCTCTGGGAACTGGATTCGACCCCGGCCGACGCGATCTGCGCCGACCCGCTCACCGGCGAGTTCCGCCGGTATGCCGTCGTCGGCTGCATCGACGTGTTCAGCCGCCGGGCCATGGTGCTGGTGACGCCGACCAGCCGCGCGGTGGCGATCGCGGCGCTGTTGCGGCGCTGCCTGCTGGAATGGGGCGTGCCGCTCGCCGTGAAGACGGACCGGGGCAATGACTACGTCAGCCAGCACGTCACCCGGGTCCTGGCCGACCTGGAGATCGAGCACGATATCTGCCCGCCCTACACGCCCGAGGCCAAGCCCTATATCGAGCGGTTCTTCGGCACGCTGACACGGGACCTGTTCGCCCACCTGCCGGGCTTCACCGGGCACAATGTCGCCGAGGCCCAGGCGCTGCGAGAGCGCGAGGCCTTCGCCACGCGGCGCGGCAAGAAGAAAAGCAAGAAGGCCGGCGCCGAGAAGAGCGAAGAGCGGGCGGCCTTCGAGCTCCACTTGACGGCCGACGAGCTGCAGCGGCGCTGCGATCTCTGGCTGTCGTCCGAATACGAAGTGCGCGGCCACCGTGGCCTCGACGGCGAGAGCCCCCGCCAGCGCGCCGCCTCGTGGACCGGCGAGGTGCGCTGGATCGAGACCCCGCGCGCGCTCGACGCCCTGTTGGCGCCGGCGGCGGGCCAGAGCGGCACGCGCGTTGTCACGAAGAAGGGCATCTCGGTCGGCGGCATTCGCTACATCGCGGCGGAGCTCGGGCCGCACATCAAGGAGCGGGTGCGGATCCGCGAGGACGCCGCCGACCCGGGCCGCCTGCACGTCTACCGGATGGACGGCAGGTTCCTCTGTATCGCCGAGGACCCGGGCCGCACCGGCCTGTCCTTGCGCCAGACGGCCCTGGAGGCCAAGGCGCTGGCCAGGCGGCACGACCGGGTGGCCCGGGCCCATTCCCGCAAGCTGCTGCGCCGGCGCAAGCCGGAGGCGGCGATGGACGAGGTCTTGGCGCATGGCGAGGCCGAGGCCTCGAAGATCGTCGTCCTGCCCCGCGCGGGCACGGCGCACGAGACACCGGCGCTGCAACAGGCGGCCCGGGCCGCCGAGGCCACCGAGAGCGCGGCCCGCGCCGCCGATCCGACGACCCCGCCGCGCGGCGGCCGCGCGCTCGCCGCCGCCGCCAAGCTCTATCTGGAGGACGAGACATGAGCACCATCACGCCGATCCGCGACCCCGCGCCCACCCCGGACGCGCCCGACACAATCGAGGCGGCCCGTCTTGCTGCCGCCCAGGCCTGCGAGGCCGAGCTCCAGGCGCGCGGCCTGTCGCGCGGCCGGGCGGCGCGGGAGATCGACATCTCCGCCCCGCGCCTCTCGCGCTGGCTCGCGGGCACCTACCCGGCGGCGGGGGTGCCGGGGACCACGGCCAGGGTCGAGGCCTGGCTGGCCCGGATCGCCGAGGGCGACGCGCTCTCCATCGCCGGCGCCGGGCTCGACCGGCACGCCCGGCTGGAGGCGACGCGGGACGTCCACGCCGCGCTGGCCCAGGCCCAGGCGACCGGCGACGTGGCCCTGGTGACCGGCCCGTCGGGCGCCGGCAAGACCTGGGCGGCGCAACGTTACTGCGCGCGGCGGGCCAGCGCGATCTATCTCGAGGTCTGCGGCGCCACGGTGAGCCATGCCGGCCTGCTCGGCCTGGTGGCCGAGGCGGTGGGCGCGGGCCCGCGCCATGCCTCGGCGCTGGCGGCGCGGATCGCCGCCGTCGCCGCGCTGCGGGACCGGGGCGCCCTGCTGGTGGTCGACGAGGCGCACCACCTCTCGGCCGCCCTGGTCGACGACCTACGCCGAGTGCGCGACATGTCGGGGGCCGGGCTGGCGCTGATCGGCGGCGCGGGCCTGGCCATGACGGTGGCGAGCCGGGCGGAGATCGCCGGACGGATCGGCGCGCGGCTGACACTGAAGGCGGCGGCGGAGACAGACGTGCGAGCGCTCGCCCAGAACGTGTTGGGCCGGCGCCCGGACAAGGCCGAACGCGCGGCGCTGCTGGCCGCGGCGCGGGGTCCCGGCGGACTGCATGCGCTGCGCCGCCTGCTGACCCGGGCCTGGACCATAGCGCGGGCCGAGGGAATGGAGCACATCGGCCGGGAAGAGCTGCTCGCCGCCGCCGAGGACGGCGCGGGAGGTGGGGTATGAGGGCCCGGCGGGCGATTCCCCCGGGGCCCGGGGACTGCCTTCGGGGGATGGCCACGTCGCCGGGCGTGCCTTGCGACCGCGCCCTTCTCTGGCGCGGCCTGGCGGTCTTCCTAGGGGAGGGGTGCGGCACGCCAGCCTTCCGGGCCGCCGTCGTGGCCGAACTGGCCGGGCTGGCCCGGCGCTGTGGGGAGGTGGATCTGGCCGATGCCTGGGAGGTCGAGGCCGGGGCGATGCGCGCGGCGGGAGACGGCTCATGATCGCCCACGACCTCCGCCGCCAGGTGGCGGGCCTGCGTGAGCTGCTGGCGAGCGGCCAGATCACCACCTTCGACCTGACGCGGGGCCTGGAGGCCATCGAGGAGGCCGCCGACCGGGTGGCGGAGATCGAGGCGGCCCCGGTGCCCCTGGCGCGGCGGTGCGCCGGTGACGAGGGCGTCGTCGATTTCCGGGCCCGTAAGGCGGCGCGCGAGCTGGAGGGCTATCTGGCGGCGCGCGGCGTGACGGCGACCGCCCGGGCGCCGGAGGACGATCCGGAGGGCGCGGCATGAAGCGGCCGGGAATAGACCTCGGCCGGGACGTCGACGTTCTGCTCGGCGTCGTGCTCGGCCTGACTGTGAATCGGCATGCAAAACTGACCCACTTTGGTGGGTTATGAGCGGTAAGAATTGACCCACCTGGAACGCTAGCATCCGCACGGAACAGTGCGGAGGAAAGAGCAGGTGGTATTGATGGAAAGCGTATTGAAGATCCGACGTTGGATATTACGGGAGGGTCGGAGTATCCGATCTGTATCTCGTCAGACTGGTTTGTCGCGGAACACGATTAAGAAGTATCTGAAGGACGGCGATCCACCGAGCTATCAGCGGCGCGTTTCACCCGTCCGGCGTAAGCTTAGCGATGGCTTCGCCAGCCGGCTTCGGGCGCTCTTTGAGCAGGACCTGGGGCGCCCGCGCCGTGAGCGCCGGACGGCCAAGAAGCTTTATGAGCAGCTTGTGTCGGAAGGCTATAGCGGATCCTACTCGACGGTTCAGAGGTTTGTCCGCGACCTGAAGCGTTCTGGCGCCGGATCGGGGGATGCGTTCATTCCGTTGCACTTTACGGCAGGTGACGCGCTCCAGTTTGACTGGAGCACGGAATACGCTGTCCTGGGCGGTGTCGAGCAGAAGGTAAAGGTTGCCCACTTCCGCCTATGTCATAGCCGCAAGCCCTTTGTTGTTGCCTATCCCAGCGAATCTCAGGAGATGGTGCTGGACGCCTTTGCACGGGCGATGTCTTTCTATGGCGGCGTACCGCGCCGGGTGATCATCGACAACCCCAAGACGATGGTAACCTATGTTTCGCGCTCTAAGGACCGTGTGTTCCATCCGCGCTTTCTGGCGTTGATGAACCACTATGTGATGGAACCGGTTGCTTGCACACCCGCGGCGGGGTGGGAGAAGGGTCAGATTGAGAACCAGGTTGGGTTCCTGCGGGGACAGCTGTTTGCGCCCAAGCCCGCCTTTGACGATCTGGATGCGCTGAACGGCTGGTTGCGTCTGCGCTGCGAGGAATTGGCGAATCGCGCCCACCCCGAACAATCGGATCGCAAGATCTCGGACGTGTTCGCAGACGAGTGCGCCGAACTGCGTCCCCTGGGCCGGGCTTTTGACGGCTATGTTGAGAAGGCCGCTCGTGTCCGCTCTACCTGTCTGGTCCAATATGCCACCAATCGCTATAGCGTCCCCTCCCGGTTCGCCGGGGAGCTTGTCTCTCTGCGCGCCTATGCGGACCGGATCGTGGTTGTGTCAGGGCAGAATGTGATTGCCGAGCACAAGCGCCGCTTTACCCGCAACGCCAGCTATTTCGAGCCCTGGCATTACCTGCCCCTACTCGACCGCAAGCCCGGCGCGCTGAGAGATGGCGCGCCCTTTGTGGGTTGGCAATTGCCTGAGGCGATGCACCGGGTCAGGGCGCATTACATGGCCGGCAAAGGCGGGGACCGGGAGTTTGTCGATCTGCTCCTGCTGGCCCAGGATCACGGGATCGAGGTGGTCGAGATAGCCTGTGAACTGGCCGTGGAGCAGAACACGCTGCGCCTTCCGGCCATCATCAATCTGATCAACCAACTGGTGGAGCCGGTCATCGCGCCATGGGGCGAGAGCCACGCCTATCCGCAACTGACCTTGCGGCCCGAAGCGGACTGCAAGCGCTATGAGACGCTGTGCGTTGCCGGGGAGGCCGTCGCATGAAAGCTTTGATAGACCAACTGATCGCCCTGAGGCTGTATGGAATGGCGGCTTGCGCCGAAGCTTTGCTGGCCGCGCGCAAGCCGCCAAGTCTGACCACTGCGATAAAGCAACTGATCGACGCCGAGACTGTAGAGCGCCGGGTGCGCTCTATCCAGCACCAAATGCGGGCCTCGAAGTTCCCCCACCATAAGGACTTCGCCACTTTCGATTACGGCCTAGCCGCCGTCACCCAAGCGCAAATCGACCCCTTCTGCTCAGGGCAGTTCACCCAGGAGGCCCACAACCTCATTCTGGTGGGCGGAACCGGTACGGGCAAAACCCACATCGCCATTGCTCTGGGGACGCTGTTGATCAATCAGGGAAAGAAGGTCCGTTTCTTCAACGCCGTCGATCTGATCAATGCGCTGATCAAGGAACAGGCCGAAGGCAACGCCGGCAAGATCATCCGGCAACTGACGGCCATGGATTGCGTCATCATCGACGAACTGGGCTATATCCCATTCCCCAAATCCGGCGGTGCGCTCTTGTTCCACCTGATCAGCAAACTCTATGAGAAGACCAGCGTCATCATCACCACCAATCTGGAGTTCGGGGAATGGGTCTCCGTCTTCGGAGATGCAAAAATGACAACCGCGTTGCTGGATCGTGTAACGCATCACTGCGCAATCATCGAAACAGGCAACATGTCTTACCGCTTCGCACAAAGCAAACAGCGACGACAAAAGTAGCCGCCCTGTAAGCAAAGCCCCAGGCTGATCCGCTATATGGAGCCAATCAGCCTGGGGGCTTTCATCGCAAAGGCGGGCAAATCAAAACGGGTCCTGTACAGATTGTTCTGCAAAAGGGGTTTCGTAGCTGGGGCACAAGTCCGGGCCGATGGGGTGGATGAGCTGCCTCCGGCTGGTCCGGGCTCTCGCGATCGAAATCCATGAGGACTGGCTGGATGCCAACCGCTAGCTCAACATGATCCATCTCAAGGAGAGCAAAAGCGAACGCATCCAGAAAGCCGCCTGACGGCGGCTCGGCATGCCTGGCGCTCCGAGCAATCGAAATCTCCGCGCCAGGCATGCCGGTGGCCCTCATCGGCAGCCATGACAAACTTGCAGAACAGTCTGGACACTACTTCAAAAGCTCATTGCCACTTCAAGAACCCCACCTGATCCCCACGTTCCGCCGCCGGCCCGGTTGTCCCGGTGGGCCCACAGGCCCCTCCCACGCGGCTTCGCTCCGCGTAACGCAAAGCGCTACACGAAGCCGCGCGGGGCCCTCCCGTGGACTACCGGGACAACCTCCGTCGAAGCAAGGGGGGGGTCAATTTTGCACGCCGATAGGGGGTCAGAATTAAATGCTGATTGACAGCCTGACCCTGGCGCTGCTCGTTCTGCCGGTCTCCCTGCCCGCCTCGGCCCGGCCGCGCGGCGTTCTCGCCTGTGGCGAGGCGGCGGCGGTCGAGCGGCGCCTCGGGGAGCGCCACGGCGAGGCCCCAGTCTGGCGTGGCCTGCTCGCCGACGGCCGCCTGGCCGTGCTCTACCAATCGCCGGCCGGCCGCTGGACGCTGGTCGCGATTATTCCCGGCGGCCCGGCCTGCATCGTCGCCCTGGGCGAGGCCGGCGCGGTACTCGCCCCGCCGATGCCGGGCAAGGGCTCGTGATGCCGCCGCGCGCGATTTCCCGCATCCAGGCCGCCGTCGCGGCCTATTACGGCCTGCGCGTCCAGGACCTGACCGGCCGCCGCCGAACCCGCCACTTGGCGCGGCCGCGCCAAGTGGCGATGTATCTGGCGCGGCGGCACACGAACTATTCCTACCCGGCGATCGGCCGCTGCTTCGGTGGGCGCGACCACACCACAGTGCTGGATGCCTGCCGTGTCGTCGAGAGACAGGCCCGGACCGACCCGGAGATCGCACGCGACCTGGCCCGGCTGGAGGTGGCGCTGCGCTCGGAATCCGGCGGCGCCCTAGCCGCCGGTCTCGCCGAGCTCGGCCGCGAGGCCGCACTTCTCGCCGGCCAGGTGGCGGGGCTGGAGGCCCGGATCGCGGGCCTGATGGCGGCGGAGGCCGGCGATGGTTGACCGGAGGAGAACGCGATGACGGCGGTTGAGGTAAAGAGCGGCACGATCCTGGCGAAGATTGCCGATCTCGCGCGGGACTATTTCGAGGCGCGCGAGCGGCTGGCGGAGACCGGAGAGGCAATCCGCGAGGAACAACGCGGCGCCGTCCGCCGGCGTCTGCCGGTGCTGAAACGCCGTATCGCCGAGGTCCAGGCGGCGAAGGACGCCTTGGTCGCGGCCCTGGCGGCGGCGCGCGAGCTGTTCCGGAGCCCCCGCACCCGGGCGCTGCATGGCATTAAGGTCGGCTTCCGCAAGCTCCCGGGGCGGATCGAGTGCGCCGACGAGGGCCGGGCGATCCAGCGGATCCGCGCGCGCTGGCCGGAGCGGGTGGACGAACTGGTCCGCGTGAAGGAAACGCTGGACCGGACGGCCGTGCGCAAGCTCACCGCCCGCGAGCTGGCGGCGATCGGTGTCAGGATCGTCGAGGTCGACGACGAGGTCGTGGTCCGCGCCGCCGGCGACGATCTCGACAAGCTGGTCGACGCGCTGATGGCCGACGGCGGAGACGCCCGGTGAGCGGGGTCACCCGAGAGATCCCGCCCCCGCGGCGACCGCTTCTCACCGGCCGGATCGCGGGCGGCGGGATGGCGGCGCATGCCAGCGCCGGCTGGGTGCTGGACGCGGAGGGCCGAGCGGTGGTGCGCGAAGTGTTCCTGCGCCCGAGCGGCGGAGCCAAGACCGGCTCGGCGATCGACGCGCTGGTCGACGACCTGGCGGTGATCGTTTCCGTCGCACTCCAGCACGGCGTGCCGCTTGCCGCGCTCGCCCGTTCGCTCGGGCGGGAGCCGGCGGGCCGGCCGGCCAGTATCGCCGGTGCCGCGCTCGAGCTGCTGGCGGAGTTCCAGGCGGATCTGGAGGCCGAGATATGAGCGCCGCCCTGAAGCGCGCCGTGCACGCGGCCTGCCACGAGCACGGCCTCGACACCGACGCCCGGCGCGACCTGCAGCGCCGCGTCACCGGGAAGGACTCGCTCACGGAGATGACGCCGGACGAGATCCGCGCGCTGCTCGACCATCTGAACGGCGGTGCGGCGCGGCGCGGCCAGGCCCGCGATACCCTGCCGCGCGGGGCGACGACGGGCAAGCTGCGCGCGCTGTGGATCTCCGGCTGGCACCTGGGCGCGGTGCGAGACCGTACCGACCGCGCGCTCGCCAGCTTCATCCGCCGCCAGGCCGGCCTGGACGCGGCCCGGTGGGCGCACGATCCCGCCGACGCGGCCAAGGCGATCCATGGCCTGGAGGCCTGGCTCGCCCGCGAGGCCGGCGTCGACTGGGCGCCCTACGCCACGCCCTTGGGGGTCTGGGAGCGTCCGCGCGCCCGCGTGCTGGAGGCACAATGGCGCATACTGCACCGCCTGGGCAGGGTGCGGATCGGCAACTTGGCCGCGCTCGACGCTTATGCCGACCGCCACGTCAAGGCGCCCGGACGGCGTGGATACCTACTGATGACGGATACGGCCGCCGACGCGCTAATCCGCCACTTCGGTGACCGGATTCGGCAGGCCAAGACACGGGAGGCCCAGACGTGAGCGCGTCTCCCTACCGGCACTTAACGGACAGAGAGCTACTCACCTACGGGCCGCGTAATGGCGCTGATCCCCTGGTCGCGGAACTTATGGCCCGGCTCGCCGAGGCGTTGGACGAGATTGACAACCTTCGTGCGGATCTCGCACCCTATTGCCTTCAGGGCTCTTTCTTGTGAACAACGCGTACCGCATCGGCGAGGCGACCATCTACCGGGGCGATTGCCTGGATCTCCTGCCCACGCTCGGCCCGGTCGACCACGTGATCACGGACCCGCCCTACGAGGCCGCCCTGCACCGGGCCGCGGCGGAGGGCCGGATCCAACGCGCCGACGGCCAGGCGCCGCCGCGCGGGTTCGAGTTCGCCGGCATCGACGCGATCCGCGAGGAGGCGGCCCGGACCATGGTGACGGCCGCGCGGGGCTGGCTCCTGGCGTTCGCCCTCGCCGAGGGCGTCGGCGCCTGGCGCGACGCCATCCAGGCGGCCGGCGGCAAGTGGGACACGACGCTCTGCTGGGTGAAGCCGGACTCGGCCCCCAGGTTCAACGGCCAGGGCGCGGCGCGCGGCTTCGAATGTATCGTCTCCGCCTGGTGCGGCACCGGCCATCGGCGCTGGAATGGCGGCGGGCGGCGCGGTGTGTTCACCTATCCGACCGCCAAGGGCGGCCATCCGACGGCCAAGCCGCTGGCGCTGATGATGGCGCTGATCCAGCTCTACACCCAACCGGGCGATCTAATCTGCGATCCCTTCATGGGCTCGGGCACGACGGGCGTGGCGGCCATCGCGCTCGGCCGGCGCTTCCTCGGCATCGAGATCGAGCCTGGATACCACGAGATCGCACGCCGCCGGCTCGAGGCCCGCGTGGCCCAGCCACTGCTGCCGTTCGACGTCCCCGCCACCCAACAGGCTCCACTGCCGCTGGAGGACGCGGGGTGACGACGCTACCGGGCGTCCTGGCCGAGATCGAGGCGCTCGCGGGGCGCGAGGCGGCGCTCGGAATCGCACTGCACCATGGCGGCGACGACGGTTGGGACGTGCCGCGCGCACTCGATACGCCGCCGGGCCGAGCGCTGGCAGACCTCGTCGGCGCCGAAGCGGCGGCCGCGATCGTCGGCCGCTTCGGTGGCGGGGCGATTGCCGTGCCGCTCGCGCGGCGCGCCCTGGTGCGACATCTCGCGGCACAAGGCATGAGCACGGCCGAGATCGCGCGGCGGCTCGCCATCACCCGGCGCACCGCGCGGCGCTACCGGCGGCACGGCGCGTAAGACCGCCTGTGCGGCGGACCATGGTCCGCTGCAACCGCCTGCCGGGATGCGCGATAATCCCCTCCCGACCCCAGCCCGACAGGACACGCGATGATCATCTCCCTGATTTCCACCGGCCTCGGCATGCTCGGCGGCGTCATCCCTGACCTCCTGAAGGAGTTCCGCGAGAGCCGCGAGCACGGGCGCGAGATGGACCGCATGGACAAGCAGGCTGAGCTGCAACTGAAGCTGCTGGCGCACCGGACCGACGCCCGCCTTCAGGAGATCGAGGGCCAAGCGCAGATGGAGGAGGTGCGCGCCTTCCGCACCCAGATGTCGGAGATCTACAAATCCCAGGCGCCGGTCGGCGTGAAGTGGGTCGACGCCTGGAACGCCGCCCTGCGGCCCGGCGCCTGCACCGTCATCATCGCGCTGTTCACCGCGATCGCCGGCACGTACGCCTACGGGATGTATTTTGGCGCGCCGCATCTGGCCGAGATCTCCACGGTGATCTGGGGTTCGCTGGTCGGCGATGCGATCCAGGCCGTGCTCGGCTATCTGTTCGGCTACCGCTCCGGCGCGAAGCTCTCGGCGGCGGTCAGGCGATGAGCCGGCGCCGCGCCCCGGTCTGCCGCCGGGCAGTCCGCCTGATCAAGCACTTCGAGGGCTTCTCGGCGGAACCCTATCTCTGCCCCGCCGGGGTCTTGACCATCGGCCACGGCGCCACCTATGGCGTCGATGGGCGCCGCGTCGGCCTGGACCACCCGCCGCTCGACGCGGCGGGCGCGGAAGCGCTGCTGCGGCGCGATCTCGCGCGCTTCGCTCTCGCGGTCGACCGCATGGTGGTCGTGCCGATCGGCACCAACCAGCACGGCGCGCTGACCTCTTTCGCCTTCAACCTCGGATCGGGCGCACTGCGCGCCTCGACCCTGCTGCGCCGCGTCAACGCCGGCGCGTGGGACGACGTGCCGGATCAGTTCCGCCGCTGGGTGTTCGCCGGCGGGCGGCGGCTTGCCGGCCTGGTCCGCCGGCGCGAGGCCGAAGCCGCTCTCTGGGGGATGACATGAGCGCCGAGGAGATCACCGGCTGGCTGGTGCGCGCCGCTGTCGCCGCGATCGTCGCTGCCATCGTGCTGCTGTTCCGCCGCATGCGCGAGGCCGAGGCCAGGCTGGCCGAGACGAAGGTGCGCCTCGCGGCGGTCGAGAAGCAGGACAACTCGGCGACCTTCGGCGCACTGCGGAATCGGATCGAGGAGCTCGACCGTATCTCGGCGGAAACCCGCGCCGATGTCGCCGCCGTCAAGGCCTCGGTCGCCGCCATCGAACGGACGCTACACCTGATTCATGAGCATCTGATGGACAAGGGGGTGCCGTGAGCTCTTACGCCCGCATCGTGGCCGAGGATATGCGCCTCGTCGTTCTGCAGCTCCTGGCGCAAGCCGAAGGCTTCGATCTCAACGACCGCATCCTGGCCAGCGCGCTGACCGCGTTCGGCCACCGCCCGAGCCTCGACAGGCTCGCCACCGAGCTCGCCTGGCTGGCCGAACAGGGCCTGATCGAGACCCGCGACGTCGAGGGCTTCACCGTCGCCGCGCTTCTGGCCCGGGGCCAGGATGTCGTCGAGGGCCGCACCGCCGCGCCCGGGGTCCGCCGCCCGCGCCCGGACGAACTCTGAACCATGCCGCGCCGCGCTCTGATCGACCGCCATTTCTCGGCCGAGGAGCAGGCCAGTATCGCCGCCTTCCTCGACGCCAACCCCACGATCAGCGTCGACGACTTCCGCGCCCTGCTGCGCGAGCGCGGCGCCGAGCTCTCCCGCTCCACCGCGCATGCCGCCAAGCGCAAGCTCGAGGCGATGGGCGGCCGGCTGCGCGAATCGCGGAGGATGATGGATGCCATCGCCACGGATCTCGAGGGCGAGGACGAGAGCCGGCGCCACCGCGCGTTGTTGGAGATCGCGCGCACACTGTGCTTCGAGTTCCAGCAGGCACTGCTCGATGGCGACGCCAGCACCCTGAAGGCCGGCGATCTCGCCCACCTGGGGCGCTCCCTCAAGGATCTGATGCAGGCTGCCCGCCTCGATCAGGACTATGCCGCCCGCCTGGTCGAGCAGGCCACCAAGCGCGCCGCCCAGGCGGCCGGCCAACAGGCCCGCAAGCTCGGCCTCTCCGAGGAGGGCGCCGCCTCGATCCGCGCGTTCGTGGAGGGCGGCGCATGAAGGACGCGCGCACCTTGCTCCCTTACCAGCAGCGCTGGGTCGCCGAGACGAGCGGATTGGCGGCGATCCAGAAGTCCAGACGGATCGGCATCTCCTGGGCCGAGGCATATAACGCGGTAATGCACGCCGGCCTCGGGCGCGGCGACGTGTACTACCAGTCCTATTCCCTCGACATGGCGCGCGGCTTCGTCGCCGACTGCGCCGAGTGGGTCGAGCACTGCCAGGGCATCGCGATCGAGACCGCCGGCGAGACCTTGATCGACACCGGTGATTCCCACGCCGTGCAGGCCTTCCGCCTGCGCCTCGCCGCGGGCAAGACCATCACCGCCCTCGCGTCCAGTCCACGGGCCTGGCGCTCCAAGGGTCGGCCCGGCGATATTGCCGTCATCGACGAGGCCGCCTTCATCGACGATCTCGAGGCCGTGCTGACCGCCGCGCTGGCGACCCGCATGTGGGGCGGCGCGGTGCGCGTGATCTCCACTCATAACGGCGAGGCCAACCCCTTCGCCGCGCTCTGCCGCGATATCGCCGAGCGCCGCCAGCCGGGCGCGCTGCATACCGTCACGCTGGCCGACGCACTTCACGAGGGCCTTTACAAGCGCATCTGCATGGTTACCGGGCAGCACTGGACGGGCGCGGCCGAGGCGGCCTGGGAGGCGGGGTTGCGTGCCGAATACGGCGCCCGCGCCGCCCAGGAGCTCGACTGCGTGCCCTCGGCCGGCTCGGGCGCCTGGCTCGCCTGGAAGGCGATCACCGATGCCGAGGACGCGGAGGCCGGCAAAGCGGAACTGTATGCGGGCGGCACCACCTATATCGGCGTCGATGTCGCGCGGCGGCGCGATCTCTGGGTCGCCGCCGTCATCGAGAAGGTCGGCGATGTCTTGTGGCTGCGCGAGATCCAGACGGCGCGCGATATCTCCTTCTCCGAACAGCGCGCGATCGTGCGCACGCTCGCCGCTCGCTACCGCCCGCTCCGCATCGCCGTCGATCAGACCGGCATGGGCGAGGCCGTCGTCGAGCAGCTGGCCGAGGATCACGGCGGCCTCACCGTCGAGGGCGTGCTGATGACGACCCCCAAACGGCTCGACGTCGCCACCGCGCTGCGCGAGGCCTTCGAGGACAACCGTATTCGTATCCCCGCCGACGAGGCGCTGCGGCGCGACCTGCACAGCCTGCGCGCCGAAGCCGGGCCCACGGGCGCCCCCCGGCTGACCGCCGAGCGAGCCGACACCGACGGCCACGGCGACCGCTTCTGGGCCCTCGCGCTCGCCTGCGCCGCTGCTGCCCAGGCCCGCGGCCCCTTCGAGGCCTGGACCACGGACCGCCGGCACGCCGCCTTCCGCGCGCCCGATGGACTGGGACCCGGCAGTGGCCATGAGATCGACTACGAACTCGGCGTCGTGCGCTCGCCCCTCTCGGCTCTGAACGGGTGGTGAGCATGGCGAAAGACCTCCCCGCGACGCCCGACACGGCCGAGATCGCCGCGCCCGAGGCCGGCCGCGAGGGTATCGGCGCCTGGGCCGGCGCCTGGCTCGACGAGATGGGCGCGTTCGCCGCCGATCCCCGTCAGTGGCGAAGCGACCCCGCCTCGATCTCCGCCGCCACGGCGGCGCTCACCGACCCCCACGCCCGCGCCGTGCTCGACCAGCGCCTCGACGCCGGCACCGCCGCGCCGCTCGAGGTCGAACCCGGCGGCACGGCGCGGCGCGACCGCATCGCCGCCGAGGACCTCGCCGGGCAACTCGAGGCCATCGAGATCGACCGCGTCAGCCGGGAACTGCTACACGCCGTCTGGTACGGCTATGCCATCGCCGAGTGCCTCTGGGAGATCGACGGCGGCCGTGCCCGCCTCGCCGATCTCAAGGTGCGCGATCCCGCCCGATTCCGCTTCCGCCCCGACGGCACGCCGTTGCTGATCGCCCGGGACCGGCCGCGCGGAATCGAACTGCCGCCGGCCAAGTTCACCGTCCTGCGCCAGCCCCGCCAGCACGGCGGCCAGCCGCACGGCCCCGGTGTCGCCCGCTGGTGCCTCTGGCCCGTCTGGTTAAAGCGGCAGGGTGTCCGCTTCTGGTCGACCGCGCTGGAGAAGTTCGGCATGCCCGCCCTCGTGATCTCGCTCCGGGGCGACGCCCCGCCCGAAGAGGTCGCCTTGGCGCTCGAAACCGTAAGCGCCGTCATCGGCGGCGCCGGCGTCGTGACCAAGGAGGGCCAGAAGATCGAGACCCTCGACTCCCAGCGCCGCGCCGGCGGCGACTACAAGGAGTTCACCGCCGCCATGGACGGCATGATCGCCGACGCCGTGCTCGGCCAGCGCGCCACCAGCGAGATCGGCCCCTGGCAGGCCACGGCCGAGGTCCATGCCGAGGTGCTGCAACGCCTCGTCGCCGCCGACGCACGACGCCTCTCCGCCGCCCTCCAGCACTCCCTCGCCACCTGGCTCACCCACTGGAACCACCCAGGCGCCGCCGTGCCGCGCTTGATCCGCGACACCGCCCCGCCGGAAGACCTGGAGCGCCGCGCGAACCGCGATGACATCGTCGCCCGGATGTCCGAGCTCAAGCCGACCCAAGCCTATGTCGAGCGCACCTACGGGGGAGAATGGGAAGCGGCGGCGCCCTCGACGCCGCCCGCGCGGGCCGAGGAGGAGCGTCTGGCGCTCGCGGGACCCAGGCGGGCGGGCGACGCTATCGATCGGGCCGTCGACGCGCTGATCGAAGACGAAGGCTGGACACGCATCATGGAGCCCATCGTCCAGCCGGTGCTCGACGCCGCCACCGACGCCCCTGGATTCGCGACATTCCGCCAAAGGCTCGACGGCGAGGCGTTGCAAAACGCCATGGACACGAGCGAGCTGGCCACCACGTTGCACCGCACGACCTTCTCGGCCGAGATCGCCGGACAGGGCGAACCCGAGGGCGGAGAGTAGGCCATGGCCGGACGCGAAGACGCACAAGACGATATCCAGCCCGGCCACTGGATGCGCTGGCCAGCGGGACGGCGCAATGGCCGCGTTCAACACATGCTCCACGACGACCACGGCGATCTCGCCGGCGCCGTGCTGGAAGCGGACGGCGGCGGATGGATTGCCGCCGCCGTCGGCGAACTCACGCCCATCTCCCCCCGCGGCTTGAACTGAAGACCGATCATGGCGGACCCCGAGATCCTCGACGTCCCGCCCCGGGAGGCGATCGAGCACTTCCGCGCCAAGGGCTACCATATCGGCTACCACTGGCTCGACACCGACGCCGCACGGCACACCGCCTCCTTCACCGTCGCCAAGGTGGCGCAGCTCGACATTCTCGAGGACATCCGCGCCGCCGTGGACGCGGCGGTCGCCGAGGGCAAGACCTACGACTGGTTCCAGGGCGAACTCGAACCCATTCTGCGCCGCAAGGGCTGGTGGGGCCGCGAGCGCATGATCGATCCCCTGACCGGCGAGAGCCAGATCGTCCAACTCGGCTCGCCCCATCGTCTGCGCATCATCTTCGACACCAATCTCCGCATGGCCTACGCCCATGGCCGCTGGGAAAAGATCGAACGGCTCGCCGGCCGATTATCCTATCTCCGCTACGTCGCCGTTCAGGACAGGCGCACCCGGCCCGAACACATGGCCTGGCATGGCACCGTGCTGCGCTGGGACGACCCCTTCTGGCACAGCCACTATCCGCCCAACGGCTGGAAATGCCGTTGCATCGTCCAGCAGCTCGGCGAAGACGATCTCGAGCGCTACGGTCACGCCGTCTCCGATCGCCCACCCGACGGCTGGGACCGGACCCGGGATTGGCTCGACAGGCGCAACGGACAGATCCACCGGATCCCGGTCGGCATCGATCCGGGCTTCGCCCACAACGTCGGACTCGTCGATCCCGCCGCGCAGGCCCAGCGCCTGCTCGATCAAAGGACGTAGTCCCGGCCGCCGTTCCTCGGTTTGGCAACCGCGAATCGACGCTCCCGGAAATGGCCGATTTTGGCGCGAATTCAGGGGGCTGAAAATGGGCCTTTTCGATCCGTTTCCAGCCGATTCATGGCCTCTGAACGGCCATTTCGACAAATATTTTCGATTAACCGATTCCGGCCTCGATAGGCCCGCCGATCACCTCCAACCTACTGATCCGACAAGGCTTTGTTCGGAATAGTCCGACCTCATCCGAGATAGTCCGGATTCTTAGTCTTTTCTGTCTCCCCACACCGGGTCGAAAGCCGCGACGGCATGGGCCTGTGGGTCTGCGAGGACCGGGTCTGGGGCAGCTGGCGCGGCGAGTTGCCAGGCGGTAACCGGCGCCCGGACCGGCCGGTGACCTCGGCACTCGAACGCGGCGGCCACGAGGATTACGGCGAACGACGCCCGGCGGTGACGGCGCTCCGCCTCGCCGACATGGACCGCGACGGCGTGTATACCCATGTGATCTACGGCCCGATCTTCTCGATCAAGGCCGAGGACCCGGCGCTGCGCGACGCCTGTTATGCCGCCTACAACGATTCCCTCGCCGAGTTCGTGGCCGAGGCGCCGGAACGGTTGATCGGCGTCGCCATGCTGCCGCCGCAAGCCGAGGCGGCGACGGCGGAGCTCTGGCGGCTTGCCCGCCGGGGCGGCTGGAAGCAGGCCAACCTGCAGATCGCCGAGGCCGTGCCCGGCCTGCACGATCCGGCCTGGCAGCCGTTCTGGAAGGCACTGGAGGAGACGGGCATCATCCTCTCCTTCCACGTCGCGGTCATCGACCTGCCGAAGGGCGATCCCGCCGCCGGCACGCCGGCCGCGAGTTTCGCGCTGGCCAAGGCCTTCCCCGGACAGTTCCTCGATCCCTTCGTCGACCTCTTCGCCTGGGGCATCCTGGAAAATCATCCCAAGCTGCGCCTGACCATGGCCGAAAGCGGCCTCGGCTGGGTCCCCTGGGTGGTGCAGGAACTCGACCACCGTTTCGAGCTGATGTGGGAGAACAACGGTTATTGGGAACGCCACGGCGGCATCCCGCTGAAGGAACGCCCGAGCGACATCTTCAAGCGGCAGGTCTGGGCAAGCTTCCAGGACGATCCCGTCGCCATTCGCCTGCTGCCCTTCCTCGGCGAGGGCAAGGCCATGTGGGCCTCCGACTATCCCCATCCCGATAGCACCTGGCCGCATTCGAAGGCCAAGATCGAGGCGCAGATGGCCGACCTGCCGGCCGAGGCCCGCAAGGCGCTGCTGCACGATAACGCCGCGCGGCTCTACGGCCTGGAGATCTGAACATGGGCAAGACAATCGGTTTCATCGGCCTCGGCGCGATCGGTGAGGGCATGGCCCGGAACCTGGTGCGCGCCGGCCATCGGGTGAGCGGCCTCGACGTCCGCGCCGCGCCGCTGGAACGCCACGTCGAGGCCGGCGGCCTTCGCGCCGAGACGCCGGCGGAAGCGGCGAGCGAGGCCGACATCCTCTGCGTCACCGTTTACGATTCGAGCCAGGCGCGCGAGGTGCTGTTCGGCGAGGCGGGCGCGCTCACCACCCTGCCGGCCGGCGCCGTCGTCGCCATGCACACCACCATGCCGCCCGACGATTCCCGCGAGATCGCCGCCCGGGTCGAGGCCGGCGGCCACCTCTTCGTCGACGCGCCCGTCACCGGCGGGGTCGACGGCGCCGACGCCGGCACCTTGACCGTGATGGCGGCGGGCTCTGGCGCCGCGCTTTCGGCGGCACACGACGCGTTACAGGCGATGTCGACGAAGATCGTCCATTGCGGCGAGGCGGCGGGCGACGGCTCGACCGTGAAGATGATCAACCAGCTGCTGGTCGGCACCCAGGTCGCCCTCGTCGCCGAAGCGATGACGCTCGCCGCCAAGGCCGGCGCCGATCCCCGCACCGTGTTCGACGTCGTCTCGACCGGTTCCGCCCGCTCCTACGTGCTGGAGACCTGGGCGCCCCGCATCTTGGCGCGCGACTTCGATCCCCACGCGATGCTCGACATCTTCCGCAAGGACCTGAAGATCGTCGTCGACGGGGCGAGCGACGCCCGCGCCTACACCCCGCTGGCGGCGGCGGCCTTGCAGATGTTCCAGGCCGGCACCGCCGCCGGCCTCGGCGGCGAGGGCAGCGCAGCTTTGGCCAAGGTCTACGAGCGCATGGCCGGGCTGGAAGTGGACGGCTAGGCGGCGCGAGCGCGGAGAACCAACGATGAGCAAGACCCACGACGTGATCATCGTCGGCGGCGGCCTGCATGGCTCGTCCGCCGCCTATCACCTGCTGCACCGCGATGCGGGCCTTGACGTGGTCGTCGTCGAGAAGGACCCGACGTACGAGTTCGCCGCCACCGGCCGTTCCTTCGGCGGGGTCCGAGTGCTGTTCTCCCAGGAGGAGAACATCGCCATGTCGCTCTATGGGCATGAGTTCTACGGCGATTTCGCCGCGCGGACGGCGGTCGCGGGCGAGAGCGTCGAGATCAACTTCCGCCGCCAGGGCTATCTCTTCATGGCGCTGAACCGGGACGAGGCGGAGATCATCGAATTGAACCTCGAGGTCCAGCGCGCCATGGGCTGCGAGGTGGTGGAGCTGGACGCGGCGGGCCTGAAGGCGCGGTTTCCCTCGCTCACCACCGAGGACGTGGTGCTCGCCGTGCTGACGCCGAACGACGGCTGGGTCGATCCGCACGCGGCGCTGATGGGCTTTCGCGCCAAGGCGCGCGATCTCGGCGCCCGCTATGTCCGGGGCGAGGTGGCGGAAATCACGCATGAGGGCGGGCGGGCCCGCGGCGTGCGCCTCGCCGACGGCGACACGCTCGCGGCCGAAACGGTGATCATCGCGGCCGGCGCCTGGTCCGGCGAGATCGCCGCCCGCGTCGGCTGGGAGTTGCCGGTGGTACCGCTCGCCCGCTCCAACTTCCATTTCGAAACGCGCGAAGAGTTGGAGCCGCTGCCGCTGTTCCGCTCGCTCCCGGGTTTTGGCGGGCGGCCGGAGGGCAGCGGCTATATCTGCGGCTATACCGACTTCGACCGGGCCGGACAGTTCGATTTCGACGTGCGCCACCAGCTGTTCGAAGACCTGCTGTGGCCCGGCCTCGCCCATCGGGTGAAGGCCTTCGAAGCGATCAAAGTGACCAATTCCTGGGTCGGGCACTACGCCTACAACACGTTCGACGGTAACCTCATCGTCGGTCCCTGGCGCGGGCGGATGGACAATCTGCTGGTCGCCAGCGGGTTCTCGGGCCATGGTCTGCAGCACGCACCGGCGGTTGGCCGGGCGCTCGCCGAGCTGGTGCTGGACGGCGGCTACGGCGCCATCGACCTGGAACGCTTCGACTATGCCCGCATCCCCGCCGGCCGGGCCGAGCCGGAACGTGGCATGAAGGCGTAACCCTGGAGCAATCGACCATGAGCTTTTCTCCCGCCGAGCGGATGAGCCGCTTTCAGCCGTCCGCCAGCACGTCGGCCGCCCAGCATGCCCGCACGCTGAAGGCGGAGGGGCGCGACATCATCGATCTCACCCTGGGCGAGCCGGACTTCGCAACGCCGGAGAACGTGAAGCAGGCGGCGCTCGCGGCGATGGACGCGGATGAAACCCATTACACCAACGTCGCCGGCACACCCGCCCTGCTGGCGGCGATCGCGGCCAAGCTGAAACGCGACCAGGAGCTCGACTACGAGGCAAGCGAGCTGATGGCGTCGGCCGGCGGCAAGCAGGCGATGTTCAACGCCTTCGCCGCCAGCGCCGGGCCCGGAGACGAGATCCTGGTGCCCCTGCCCTATTGGATCAGCTACCCCAACCAGACGCTGCTGGCCGACGCGACGCCGGTCTTCGTCGAGGGACGGGCCGAGAACGGCTACAAGCTGGCGGCCGCGGATCTCGCCGCCGCGATCCGCCCGGCCAGCAGGTGGCTGGTGCTGAACTCGCCCTGCAACCCGACCGGGGCGGTCTATTCCGCGGACGAACTGGCGGCGCTGGCCGAGGTGCTGCGCGAACATCCCCACGTCTGGATCATGGCCGACGAAATCTACGAACACCTGGTCTACGGCGACGTCACGCACGTCTCGCTTCTCGAGGTGGCGCCGGACCTGAAGCCGCGCACGTTGATCATCAACGGCGTCTCCAAGGCCTATGCGATGACCGGCTGGCGGCTCGGCTTCGCGGCCGGGCCGGCGCCGCTGATCGCCGCCATGACCAAGGTGCAGAGCCAGGTCACCTCTTGCCCCTCGGCGATCTCGCAAGCCGCCGCCGCCGAGGCGATCGCCGGACCGCAGGAGGTGCTGGCGGAGCGGCGGGCTATCATGACGGCCAGGCGCGATACGATCTTTCAGGCCCTCGCCCAGGTCGAAGGGCTGAAGACCTGGCGGCCGGACGGCGCCATGTACCTGTTCTGCGATGCGAGCGGGTTGATCGGCCGCCGGGACGCCGAGGGCCGGGAAATCGCCGACGACCAGGATCTCGTGCGCTATCTCCTGGACACGGGCGAGGTCGCTTTGGTGCCGGGCGGCGCCTATGGCGTGCCCAATCATTTCCGCCTCAGCTTCGCCATCGACGAAGCACTGCTGGCGGAAGCCGGCCGGCGCATCCGGGCCGCCTGCGACGCCTTGAAATAAAACCGGAAAACGGTGCCCTTGCCGCTTGGACCCACCGCCCGGTGGGCGTATAAGAGGCCGCCATGACACGGCGATTATGGACAATTCCGGCGGCCCTGGCGCTCGCCCTCGCGCTGCTGGCGGCAAGCGGGCCCGCGCGCGCCGGCAGCAGCGACTTCTTCCGCATCGCCACCGGGCCGACGGTCGCGACCTACTTCCCGATCGGCGGCATGCTCGCCGGTGCGATCTCACGTCCGCCGGGCGGGCGGGACTGCGCGGATGGCGGCAGTTGCGGGGTCGAAGGCCTGATCGCCGTCGCCCACAGCAGCGGCGGGGCCCGCCAGAACCTGGACCTGATCGCCCAGGGCGAGGTCGAGTCGGCGCTCAGCCAGGCCGACCTGGCGCATTGGGCCCATACCGGCAGCGGTGTCTTCGAGGCGTCGGGCGCCAACGAGAAACTGCGGCTGATCGCCAACCTCTATGCCGAGGCGGTGCAGATCGTCGTCCGGCGCGACTCGGGCATCGAGAACCCGGCCGACCTGCGCGGGCGCCGCGTGTCCTACGGGCCGGCGGAAAGCGGCGCCGTCTCGCACAGCCGGTTGATCCTCTCGGCTTACGGGGTCAACGAGGACGACGTGATCCGCGAGTACAGCAGCCAGGCCGAGGCGGGCGAGCACCTGCGCCAAGGCAAGGTCGAGGCGATGATCGTCATCGGCGGCCATCCGGTGCCGGTGATCACGGCGCTGGCCCGCGACGGCCTGGTCGACCTGCTGGCGATCGACGGGGCGCCGGCCGGCGCGCTGATCGAGCGCAATCCCTTCCTGCATGCGCTGGAGATCCCGGCGGAAATCTACCCGGGCATCCCGGCGCGCCGCACCCTGGCGGTCGAGGCGCAATGGCTCACCTCCAGCGACGTGGACGAGGCGCTGGTCTACGCCATCACCCGGGCGCTTTGGCATCGGGGCAATCGCGACCTGCTCGACGGCGGTCATCCGAAGGGGCGCGAGATCCGGCTGGAGCGCGCGTTGAACGGCAATTCCGTCCCCCTGCACCCGGGCGCCCAGCGCTTCTACCGGGAGGTGGGCGCGCTGAAGTGATGGTCACCCGCCACCGATACACCCCAACCTGAGCGGAGCGAGACATGAACGACGAGGCGATGGCAGCGCCCGAGGCGATCCGTCTGGAAGATTACCAACCGCCCGCCTGGCGCATCGACGCGGTCTCCCTGACCTTCGACCTGGCGCCCGAGGCGACCCGGGTCGAGAGCCGGCTGACCCTGTCCCGCGCGGGTGACGGACCGCTCCGCCTCGATGGCGAGGATCTGCGGCTGCTCACCGTCAAGCTCGACGGCCGCGAACTCGATGCGGGCGAATACGTTGTCGACGGCGAAGGCCTGACGGTGCACGAGCCGCCGGCGACCTGCGTGCTGGAGACGGTCGTCGAGATCGATCCCCAGGCCAACACCAAGCTCGAGGGCCTCTATCTCTCGAACGCGATCTATTGCACCCAGTGCGAGGCCGAGGGCTTTCGCCGCATCACCTATTTCCTCGACCGGCCCGACGCGATGACCGTCTTCGAGGTCCGCATCCGGGCCGACGCCGCGGCCTGTCCGGTGCTGCTCTCGAACGGCAACCTGGTGGAAAGCGGCACGCTGCCCGACGGCCGGCACGAGGCGTTGTGGCACGACCCCTTCCCCAAGCCCGCCTATCTCTTCGCCCTGGTCGCCGGCCGCCTCGGCAAGGTGGCGGACCGCTTCCGCACCGCGTCCGGGCGTGATGTCGACCTCGCCATCTATGTCGATCCCGGCAACGAGAACCGGGCCGGATACGCGATGCAGTCGTTGATCCGCTCGATGCGCTGGGACGAGGAGGTCTTCGGCCTGGAATACGACCTCGACCTGTTCAACATCGTCGCCATCGCCGACTTCAACATGGGCGCGATGGAGAACAAGAGCCTGAACGTCTTCAACGCCAAATACGTGCTGGCCGACCCGGAGACGGCGACGGACCAGGATCACGCCTTCATCGAAGCGATCGTCGCGCATGAATATTTCCACAACTGGACCGGCAACCGGGTGACCTGCCGCGACTGGTTCCAGCTGAGCCTGAAGGAAGGCCTGACGGTCTTTCGCGACCAACAGTTCTCGGCCGACATGCGCTCGGCCCCGGTACAGCGGATCCAGGACGTGCGCGGGCTGCGCCACGCCCAGTTCCCGGAGGATTCGGGCCCGCTCGCCCATCCGGTGCGACCGGCCTCCTACATCGAGATCAACAATTTCTATACCGCAACCGTCTACGAGAAAGGCGCCGAGGTCGTCCGCCTGCTGCACACCCTGCTGGGCCGGGAAGGTTTCCGCCGCGGCATGGACCTCTATTTCGAGCGCCACGACGGCCAGGCGGTGACCTGTGACGATTTCGCCGCCGCGATGGCGGACGCCAACGACATGGCGCTCGGCGATTTCAAGCTCTGGTATGCCCAGGCGGGCACGCCGGAGGTCACGGTCGAGACGGCGCACGACGCGGCGGAACGGCGCTTTACCGTCACCCTCACGCAGCACACGCCGCCGACGCCCGGACAGCCGGAGAAGGCGCCGCTGCGTTTGCCGCTCGAGCTGGGCCTGATCGATCGCGAAGGCGAGGCCCTGGCGCTGCGCTTCGCGGGCGAAGAGGACGCGGCGGGCACCAGCCGGCTCGTGGAACTCGACACGGCCAGGCGAGACATCGTCTTCGAGGACGTGGCGGCGCCGCCGCTGCTCTCCCTCAACCGTAACTTCACCGCGCCGATCAAACTGAACGACGCCATGACTTCGGCGGACCGGGCCTTCCTGATGCGCCACGACACGGACCCGTTCAACCGATGGGAAGCCGGCCAGCGCCTGGCCGTGGACGTCCTGCTGGCCCGCGCGCGCGCCTTCGCCGCCACCGGCCGGGCGACGGCGGGACCGGACGACGCGGCTTTCGTCGAGGCCTTCGCCGCCTGCCTCGCGGACGACGGCGCGGACGATGCCTTCCGCGCGGAACTGCTGGCCCTGCCGAGCCCGGCCTACCTGGCGGAGCAGATGGCGGAAATCGACGTCGACGGCGTCCATGCGGCCCGGCACGGCCTGATGGCCGATATCGCCGCCGGCAACGGTGCCGTGCTGCAGGACCTGCACGACCGGTTGGCGTCGGCCGAGCCCTACAGCCCGGACGGGCCGCAGGTCGGCGGGCGGGCGCTGCGCAACCGGGCACTCGGCTACCTGGCGTACGGGCCGGACGCGGCGGCGGCCGAGGCCTTGCTCGCCGCCCGCTACGGGGCGGCCGACAACATGACCGACCGCATGGCGGCCCTCGCCCTGCTGGCCGAGCGGGACGGCGCGGCGGGCGAGGCGGCGCTCGCCGACTTCCACGACCGTTTCCGCGACGACGCCATCGTCATCGACAAATGGTTCTCCGTGCAGGCGATCTCCTCGCGCTCCGATACGCTGGCGCGGGTGGAGGGCCTGCTGGACCACGCGGCCTTCTCGCTGCGCAATCCGAACCGGGTCCGGGCGCTGATCGGGGCGTTCGTGTCGGGCAATCCGTTGCGCTTCCATGCGGCCGACGGCGCCGGTTATGAATTCCTCACCCGGCGCATCGCCGAGCTCGACCCGCTGAACCCGCAGGTCGCGGCGCGTCTGGTCGCCCCGCTCGGGCGCTGGCGGCGCTTCGATTCCTCTCGGGCCGCGTTGATGCGCGCCGCGTTGGAACGCATCCTGGCGACGGACGGTCTTTCGAAGGACGTCTTCGAACTGGCCTCCAAATCCCTCGGCGACGCAAAGGACGATGCCGCATGACCACGAAGATTGCCCTGCTGGACGACTATCAGAACGTGGCGCTCTCCATGGCCGACTGGTCGGCGCTCAGGGCCCGGGCCGAGATCACCTGTTTCGACGATCACGAGGCGGACCTCGATGCCCTCGCCGCCCGCCTGGCACCCTTCGAATGCATCGGCATCATGCGGGAGCGGACCCCCTTTCCCGCCGCGCTGATGGAGCGGCTGCCCAACCTGCGCCTGCTGGTGACGACGGGCATGCGCAACGCCTCCGTCGATCTGGAGGCGGCGGTCGGCGCGGGCGTCACCGTCTGCGGCACCGGCGCCGGCAACACCGCGACGGCGGAGCTGACCTGGGGCCTCATCCTCTCGCTGCTGCGGCAGATCCACCTGAACCATGCGGTCATGCGCGCCGGCGGCTGGCAGGATCACATCGGCCTCGACGTCGCCGGCAAGACGCTGGGGCTCATCGGCCTCGGCCGCCTCGGCGCCCAGGTCGCCCGGGTCGGCCTTGCCTTCGGCATGAAGGTCGTCGCCTGGAGCCAGAACCTCACCGACGAGCGCGCCGGCGAGATCGGGGCCAGCCGGGCGGAGAGCCTGCAGGCCCTGCTCGAAGTCGCGGACATCGCCACCATCCACCTGGTGTTGAGCAATCGCAGCCGCGGCCTGGTCGGCGCGGCGGAACTGGCGGCGCTGGGCCCGGCTGGATATCTCGTCAACACGAGCCGCGGGCCGATCGTCGACGAGGGGGCGCTGCTCGCGGCCCTCGAGGCGGGCACCATCGCCGGCGCGGGGCTGGACGTCTACGACACCGAGCCGCTGCCCGCGGACCACCCGCTGCGGGGGGCCCCGAACCTCCTGCTCTCACCGCACGTCGGCTATGTCACGCAGGAGACCTACGAGGTGTTCTATGCCGACATGGCCGGCGTCATGGCCGCCTTCCTCGACGGTGCGCCGAGCCGCGTCATCGCCGCGCCCGGTTGAGGCGACGGCGCGACCAATCGACGCGAAGCGGTTCCGAGACGTTGAAATCCCCGAGGCTTCGGGCTACCTCGAACGTCCGAAGCAGATGACGGAGGCAGGTCCCATGGCGACCCGCGTATTGAGCGACGAACAGGTGGCGTTCTTCGAGGCGCAGGGCTATCTCATCGCGCCGGGCCTGTTCGATGCGTCGATGACGGCGGCGCTGATCCAGGCCACTGCGGAAGTCCAGGCGATGCCCGAAGTTGCCGGCCGGCAGATGGTCTATTGGGAGACCAGCCAGCATGGCGACGGCACCCGCATGGTGCAGCGGATCGAGAACTTCTATCCCTATCACGACTGGTTCCACGAGCTGTTCGACGGCCCCCTTCTGCGGCGCGCGGTGGATCAGCTGTTCGGCGAGGACTCGGTCCTCTACAAGGACAAGATCAACCTGAAGATGCCGGGCGGCGACGGCTTCAAGCTGCACCAGGACCAGCAGGCCGGCTGGGGCATCTATGCGCCGATCTTCATCACCGCCCTCGTCTGCGTCGATGAGGCGACGATCGAGAACGGCTGCCTCAAGGTGGCGGGCGGCCTGCACCGCCAAGGTCTGATCGGCAAGGAGTGGGAACCGATGACTGAGGCCGACCTCGGCGATGCCGACTATGTCGCGGCGCCGACCAAGCCCGGCGACGTGATCTTCTTCGATTCCTTCGCCCCGCACGGCTCCGAGCCGAACCTGACCGACAGTTCGCGCCGCGTGCTCTACGTCACCTACAACAAGCGAAGCGACGGCGATCACCGCGCGCAGTATTACGCCGACAAACGGGCGAGCTTCCCGCCCGATATCGAGCGTGAGGCCGGCGCGGAGTACAAGTTCAGGGTTTAGGACAGCGTCGGCCGATGACGACGGACCTGGAGCTTCGCTTCACCACGCAGGCCGCGTCCCTGACGGCGAGCGTCCGCTTCGAGGATCTCGTCGTCGTCGTGGACGATACGGCGCTGCTGCTCGCCGCCAACCGCCTGACCACGGCGGCGGAAATCTCCCTCGCCGGCGCCGAAACGGGCGGCGCGCTCGCCTACGGTCTGTTCTCCTGGGGCGGCGCGCTCTGGCTTTGTGTCGGCTCAGACCACCGTGATCTGGTCGAAGCCGACCCGGTGCGCGCCCGGATGCTGTGCCAGACGCCGATCGGCCCGGAGGTCTGGCGCCTCGACGAAGTGATCGGGCATTGGGACCGGCTGGACGTCGCGGGCCCGCATCCCCGCGACCTGATCGGCCGCGCCGCGGGCGTCGGCGGTGGAATCGCAGAAGGGGTGCTGCTGTTGGCCGGAAGCGCCGAGGCGGTGCCAGCGGGCGACGGCCTCGTGGTGCGCCTCGCCGATTCCGTGCTCGGCCGCGAATTACGCCACGGCTACCGGGTGCGGGTGCTGTCCCAGCCAATCGATCGCTTCAGGAAGCGATAGCCGAGCGCGGTGAAGGCCGCCCGTTCCTCGAGATCGCGGCCATGGCCGTGGCCGCCGGTCGCGGGCTCGTGAAACCAGGCCTCGTGGCCGAGCGCCTGCAGCTTCGCCGCGAACTTGCGGGCATGGCCCGGATGGACCCGATCGTCGCGGCGCAACGTCGCGAGCAGGATCGGCGGATAACGCTCCCCGGTCGCGGCCAGGTGGTAGGCGGAGTAGGTCTTCAAATGCGCCCAATCCGCCGGATCGTCGGGATCGCCGTATTCCGCGATCCAGCTGGCGCCGGCCAGCAGCTTCGTGTAGCGGCGCATGTCGACGAGCGGGATCGTGCAGAACAGGGCGCCGAAACGTTCCGGGTGCCGGACCAGCATGTTGGCGATCAGCAGCCCGCCGTTGGAGCCGCCCTCCGCCGCGATTCGGCCCGGCACGGTCACGCCGCGCGCGACGAGATCACGGGCGACGGCGGCGAAATCGTCCTGCGCCAAACGCTTGCCGGCGCCGCAGCCCGCCTGGTGCCAGGCGCTGCCGAACTCACCGCCGCCGCGAAGACAGGCGGTGACGGCGGTGCCGCCCGCCTCCAGCCACAGCTTGCCGATGCCCTTGCGATAGACCGGCAGCTCCGCCACCTCGAAACCGCCGTAGCCATGCAGGTGAACCGGCGCCCGGCCGCTGTCCTCGTCGGCCGGGCCGACCTGGAAATAGGGGATGCGGGTGCCGTCGTCGGCCAGCGCCTCGTGCCGCCGGGCGACCAGGCCCTCGGCCTCGAAGGCGGCACCCTCGCGCTTCAGCAGGGCGGGTGCCGCGCCCGGCTCGATCAGCAGCAGTGAGGGCGGCGTCAGCGGCCCTTCGAGGTCGAGCAGCAGATCGCCGTTCGAGTCGCCCGGATCCGCGTCCAGGCGGCCCACCCGGGCGGTCGCGACGCTCGGCACACCGGCGATGCGCTCGCGCGACCAGCCGGCATCGCCCGGCGTGAACAGCTCGAAGACCGGAACCAGGTCGTCCAACACCGGTTGCACGAACCGCCCCCCGGCCCAGAAGCCGTCTTCCACCGGCACCCGGCGCGGCGCCGCCTCGAACAGCACCTCGAACGTCCCCTCCCCCGCCCGCAGCGCGTCGACCGAGATCCCCAGCAGCGTGTCGGCGGCAAAGGTCCGTCCGGCCGCCGACCAGGGCCGGCGCGGCCGGAAGGCCAGCCAGTCGCCCTGGATCTGCGGCCAGGAATCCGACGGCAGGTCCAGCCGTTCTCGCGGGCCGGCGCCGTCACCCTGCCAGACGGCCACGTTCTGGAAGTCCTCGGCCTCGTGGAACCAGACGCGCGGGGCGGCCGCGGGCAGGGTTTCGACGGTAGCCCAGACCGCCATGCTGTCCGCACCGGCGGTGAAGACGATCTCGGGCGCCGTTCCGCGGTGCCAGCGCCGCACGCATCGGGCATAGCCCGATGCCGTCGCCATGCCCTCGCCGTGTGCGCTCGACAGCAACACCGTGTCGGGGTCGAGCCAGCTGACGCCGCCCTTCGCTTCGTCCAGGACGAAGCCGTCGTCGACGAATCGCCCCGTCTCGATATCGAATTCGCGCAGCACCACCGCATCGCCGCCACCCCGGCTGAGCCTGAGGATCGCGCGCGCCGGCCGCATCGGACAGACGGTCGCGCCGCCCCAGACCCAATCCTCCCCCTCCGCCCCGGAAAGCGCGTCGAGGTCGAACAGCAGGTCCCAGGCCGGCGTTTCGTCCCGGTAGGCGGCGAGCGTCGTGCGCCGCCAGAGGCCGCGCGGGTTCGCCCGGTCGGTCCAGAAGTTGTAGAGCCAATCTCCGCGGCGGCGAACGTGCGGCAGCCGGTCGGCACGACCCAGCAGGGTCGCCAGCGCGTCACGCTCCGCCTCGAAACCCGCGTCGGCGAAGGCGGCCCGGGTTTCCTGGTTGCGCGCCGCGACCCAGGCCAGCGCGGCCTCGCCCTCGATCTCCTCGAGCCAGAGATAGGGATCGTCGTCGGGAGCCTCGATGGTCGGCCCCGTCGGCGCAGTCATGGCGACGCGGTCAGGACGCGGGCGAGCGTTTCGTCTCGCGCGCGAGATGCGGGCTCATGCGCGAGCCGGAGGCATGTACGCAAGCCTGCCCGTCGGGGCGGAATTCGACCAGCGTCCAGGACCCCCGGCGCGAAACGTAGATCGCCATGGGATTGCCGTTTTCGAGATCGCCGCTCAACTGGCGGGATTCGTTCCAGGCGCGGCCTAAATAGCTGTTCAACTCCTGGCGCGGCAGGCAGTGGACACCGTCGGAGTCCATGGCCTGCGCCGAGGTCGTGGGGATCAGTGCCGCGAAGGCGGCGGCGAGCAAAAGATGACGGATCACGGGCGTTCTTCCCTTGTGCATTGCGGTCTTCGTTGTACGTGACGCATGCCATATGGGATCACCCGGCGGGCCCGGAAAGTGCCGGTCGTCAATAGTTGATCGATTGTGCGCTGCCACCGTCGACGGCGATCGACTGGCCGGTGATCATGCCGGCCCGGGGCGCACAGAGAAACAGCACCGCGGCCGCGATGTCCTCGGGCTGGATCAACCGGCCGAGCGGGATTTCGGCAGCGGCCCGGGCGGTCATCTCGGCGAGGTCGACCCCGGCATCGTCGGCGCGGCGCTTCAAATTACCGGTCATCCGATCGGTCTCGGTCAGGCCCGGGTGCACGCAGTTGATGGTGATGCCGTGCGCCGCGACCCGGCCCGCCAGCTGCTTGGTGAGATTGGCGACGCCCGCGTTGACGATGCCGTTGGTAACCCGCAAGGGCGCGGCGATCCGGGCCGTCATGCCGCCGATATTGATGATCCGGCCCCAGCCGCGGGCCTCCATCGACGGCAGCACGGCGCGGGCGAAGCGGATGTAGGCCAGCAGCTTGACGTCGATGTGATATTGCCAGTGCTCGTCCGTCTGTTCGTCGAACGGCGCGCTCAACGAGGTGACGGCGTTGTTGACCAGGATATCGACGCCGCCCATCGCCGTGGTCGTCTCGGCAATGCAGGCCTCGATGTCCTCGAGCCGGCTGACGTCCGCGACGATCGGCCACGCCGCGACCCCGTGGCCGCGGATCTCGGCCGCCGTCGCCTCCAGCGTCTCCCGCGTGCGGCCGCAGATCGCGACGTTAGCCCCCTCGCCCGCGAAGGCCAGCGCGATAGCCCGTCCAATCCCCCGGCTGCCGCCGGTGACGAGGATGTTCCGGCCCCGGGCCTCGATATTGATCATGGCGACCGCCTCCCCGACCGGCGCCGGGCGCCGGCTTCACACCGGACCGGATCAGGTATTCATCGAATCGAAGAACTCGTCGTTGCTCTTCGTCGACTTCAGCTTGTCGACAAGGAATTCGATCGCGTCGACCGTGCCCATCGGATTGAGGATCCGGCGCAGCACCCACATCTTGGAAAGCGCGCCCTTGTCGACCAGCAGCTCCTCCTTCCGGGTGCCGGACTTGGTGATGTCCATCGCCGGGAAGGTCCGCTTGTCGGAGAGCTTGCGGTCGAGAATGATCTCGGAGTTGCCGGTGCCCTTGAACTCCTCGAAGATCACCTCGTCCATGCGGCTGCCGGTATCGATCAGCGCCGTCGCGATGATGGTGAGCGAGCCGCCCTCCTCGATGTTGCGCGCGGCGCCGAAGAAGCGCTTGGGGCGTTGCAAAGCGTTGGCGTCGACGCCGCCGGTCAGCACCTTGCCGGAGGACGGCACCACCGTGTTGTAGGCCCGCGCCAGGCGGGTGATCGAGTCCAGCAGAATGACGACGTCACGCTTGTGCTCGACCAGGCGCTTGGCCTTCTCGATCACCATCTCCGTCACCTGGACGTGGCGTTGCGCCGGCTCGTCGAAGGTCGAGCTGATGACCTCGCCGTTCACCGAGCGCTGCATGTCGGTCACCTCCTCCGGCCGCTCGTCGATCAGCAGCACGATGAGATAGACCTCGGGGTGATTGTGGGTGATGGAATGCGCGATGTTCTGCAGCAGCACCGTCTTGCCGGTTCTGGGCGGCGAGACGATCAGGCCGCGCTGGCCCTTGCCGAGCGGCGAGGTCAGGTCGATGACCCGGACCGACAGGTCGTCGTTCGGCACGTCGGCACGTTCGAGCTTCAACCGCTCGTCGGGATAGAGCGGCGTCAGATTGTCGAAGTGCACCTTGTGGCGGGTCGCCTCGGGATCCTCGAAGTTGATCTGATTGACCTTGAGGAGGGCGAAATAGCGCTCGCCGTCCTTGGGCGCGCGGATTTCGCCGTCGACCGTATCGCCGGTGCGCAGCGCGAAGCGGCGGATCTGCGAGGGCGAGACGTAGATATCGTCCGGGCCCGGCAGATAGTTACTCTCCGGCGCGCGGAGGAAGCCGAAGCCGTCCTGGAGGACTTCGAGGACGCCACCACCGGTGATCTCCTCGTTCTTGTCCGCCAGCTGCTTCAGTATGGCGAACATCATGTCCTGGCGGCGGAGCGAGGAGGCGTTCTCGACCTCGAGCTCCTCGGCGTAGGACAACAGGTCCGTCGGGGTCTTTTGTTTCAGTTCCTGGAGATGCATGGAAAAACCGTTACGTGTTTCGTGGGGGAGGGGCTCGGATCTCGGCTGATTTCGGGCTGTCTCTATCGCGGCGGTGTTGCCGTCGTTGCCTGCGCTTGCCGTTGGTCTCGTCCGCTCAGGGACGTCGGTCCCCGATAGCCGTGGCTTGTCGGTTGTGCCGGGTTGGCGATGCCCCGGCGTCATGGGCCGGTACTAACGAGAGCTTCTGGGATCGTTACCGTTGGATGGAGGCGCGGCCCGGGCTTAGGTCCGAAGGTCGTCGCCACGACCGGCCACGCGCTGAAAAGGATAATTAGCCGCTTCGGAGAAAAAAGCAAGCGAAGATGCGTGACCCCGCCGTGTCCCTCTTCCCCCGTGCCGGCCGCGGCCCCGCGTCAGCCGTCAAGATGTGCTAGATACTGGCCGACGAAATCATGGCCGACGACCTCGGCGAAGGCCTCTTGCAGGCGCCGGGTCACCGGACCCGGCACATCGGGCTCGGCCAGCGTGCGGCCCTGGATGGCGCGAACCGGACAAAGGCAGAGGCTGGTCGAGGTGATGAACGCCTCGTCCGCGGTCGCCGCGTCGAACAGGGTGAGATCGGCCTCGCGGTAAGGAATGGAGAGGGCCTCGCACTGCTCGAGCGCGACGTCGCGGCTGATGCCGGCCAGGACATATTCCCGCTTCGGGGTCAGAACCTCGCCGTCGCGGACCAGGAACAGGTTCGAACCGCTGCCTTCGGTCAGGAAACCGCGCGTGTCCAGCAGGATCGGCCAGGCGCCTGGGTTCGAATCCTTCACCTCGTTGGCCGCGACGATCAGGTTCAGATAGTTGTGCGTCTTGGCGTTGGGCGAGAGGGATTCGGGCGGCGTGCGCCGGGTCGGCGGCACGGCGATCTCGATGCCGTCGCGGAACAAAGCCGCCCGCTTGGCGAGCGGCAGCGGCACCGTCAGGACGATCACCGTCGGCCCCTCGTGAGCGCCGGGCCCGTCTGGATCGTTGGCACCCCGCGTGATGCGCTGGAAAATCCAGTAGTCGTCGTCCGGGCCGAGCAGGTGGCGGTTGCGCGCGACGATGTCGGAGGAGATCTCCGTCAGCTCCGCCTTGGAGAGGCCGGGATCGATGTCGACGTAGCGCAGCGAGCGGTAGAGCCGGTCGATATGCTCGCGCAGGCGGAAGGTTTCGCCGCCGAAGGTCCGCGCGGTATCGAACACCGCGTCGCCGTAGATGAAGCCGCGATCGTTCACATGCACACGGGCGTCCGCCTCGGCGACGATTTCGCCGTTCATGTAGACCTGCCGCTGATTGGCCATGCCGCCGGCGTTCTCGCTCATCCCGTCTCTCCCCGTTCGGATCGCACCGTGCCATGATGCCCGGGGAAGCGGGGGGGAGCAATGACGCGAGCGCAAGCACCGGCCGGCGCCGCCTTCGAGACGGCGGAATACGAAGCGCGGCTCGCCCGCGCGCGCGAGGCCATGGCGGCCGCGAAACTCGACGCCGTGGTCCTGTTCGCGCAGGAGAGCCTGTATTACCTGACCGGGTTCGATTCGGGCGGTTACGTCTTCTTCCAGGCCGCCGTGTTGACCACGGTGCCGGGGGACATCGTCCTGCTGACGCGCATTCCCGACCGGGCCCAGGCCCGCGCGACCTCGATCATTCCCGACGTCCGGGTCTGGCTGAACGCGGAAGATGCCGATCCGGCCGGCATGCTCGCCGATATTCTGCGGGAAAAGGGCCTCGCCGGCGGGCGGGTCGGCCTGGAACTCGACACCTATGGCCTCACCGGGCGGAACCATGCGGCGGTCACCGCGGCCGTCGATGGGCTCGTTGGGACCACCGACGCCTCCGAGTTGCTGCGCCGCCTGCGCCTGATCAAGTCACCGGCCGAAATCGCCTATGTCCGCGAGGCGGCAGCCCTGGCGGACCGGGCGCTCGACGCCATGCTCGAGGCCGCGGTGCCGGGGGTGCCGGACAGTGCGCTGGCGTCGGCTTGCCTGCACGAGATCCTGTTGGGCGGCGGCGACATGCCGCCCGCCGGGCCGCTGGTCAATTCGGGCGAGCGAGCCCCCTTCGGGCGCGGCGTCGGCGGGCCCCGGCGGCTGGAGGCGCAAGACCAGGTCGTCGTCGAGTATGCGGCGACCCGGCGGCGCTACAACGTCTGCCTGGAGGCGACGATCGCCCTCGGCCCGCCCGCCGATTGGCTGTCCGAAATGCACGAGGCGGTGCGCGAGGCGCTCGACGCCATGATCGCCACCGCCCGGCCCGGCGTGCCGCTCGGCGAGATCGACGTCGCCCATCGCCGGGTGCTCGACGCCCGGGGCTTCGCCAAAATGCGCTTCGCCGCCTGTGGTTATTCCCTGGGGGCGACCTACCGGCCGTCCTGGATGGATGTGCCGCCGATGCTTTATGCCGGCAACCCGGAGCCGGCGGCGGCGGGCATGGTGCTGTTTCCCCACGCGATTCTCGGCGACGCCGCCAGCGGGCGGGGCTGCGGCGTCGGTCGCACCATCCTGATCGGGCCCGACGGTGCCGAGGTTCTGAGCCGCCACCCGATCGAATTGCTTCGGGCATGAGCCTTGGGGGCCTGAGCGCTGGAAACCGTTTGGAAACTCTTCTCCCGCTATAAGTGTCGAGGCCGATCCTGCGGCCAGGCCCGCTCGGAACCGAGGACACCCCATGCGCGAGGTCAGTTTCGACGCCGGTGAGACCATCTTCCGCGAAGGTGACGCGGCGGATGCGGTGTTTCTATTGCGTGCCGGCGAGGTCGAAGTGGTGCGCGAGAACCAGGGCGCCGAAGTTCGCATCGCCGTGCTCCGCGACGGCGAGATTTTCGGCGAGATCTCGGTGCTGCGGGGCGAGCCCCGCTCGACCACGCTGCGCGCGCTGGCCAAGACGCGGGCCGTGGCGATCCCCGCGACCGCCTTCCTCGAAGCCTTTCCAAAGGACAGTCCCTTCACCCTCAAGGTGCTGCGCACCCTGTGCGGACGCCTGATCGACACGAACGAGATGATGATCGACAGCCAAGCCCCCGCCGGCGTAAAGGCGGACGATTTCCGCCGCATCCGGCTTTTGCCCGATTCCCACGCCATCGCCGCCCAGATCGGCGCCGAGGGCGTCTCCATCGACGCCTTTCCCTTCGAGGTCGGCGGCCATGTCCGCGCCGGCAAATCGCCGAGCCGGTCGAGCCATGGCCTGACCCTGCGTCACGCCGGCGAGCATCACATCGCCACGCGACAGTTCTGCCTGGAGTTTCTGGCCGGCCGCCTGCACCTGCGCGACCTCGGCAGCCCGCTCGGTACCCTGGTGAACGACACCCGTGTCGCCCGCTTCGAGGAGAGCGATATCGTCCCCCTCGACCTCGGCGAAACCCTGGTGCAGGCGGGCGGCGAGGATTCGCCCTATCGCTTCCGCCTACTGGTCGAGGCCTCCTGAGGGACCGGGGGTCTCCTAGGTCCTACGCCCGGTGCGCGTGCAGCACCGAATCACCGACCATCGCGTCGATTTCGCCGTCGTCGTAGCCGACCTCGCGCAGCAGCTCGTAGGTGTGCTCGCCCAACAGCGGGGCGCCGTGCCGGATCGCCGTCGGCGTGCCCTCGAAACGTGCCGCGGGGCGTGCCTGGCGAAGACGTCCGGCGTGGGGATGCTCGTGCTCGACGACGATCTCGCTGGCGGTCACCTGGGGATGGTCGATCATCTCCCGGCGTGAGAGCACCGGGGCCGAGGGCACGCCGGCATCGTCGAGGATGCGCAGCCATTCCGCGGCCGGCCGCTCCAGCAGCGCTTCCTGGATCAGGTTCAGCCGCTCGTCCGCATTCTCGTCGCGCAGCGCCGGGGTGGCGAAACGCGGATCCTCCAGCAGATGCTCGCGGTCCGCCGTCTTGCAGAACGCCTCCCACTGCTGGTTGGTCATGGTCGAGACGGTGATGTAGTCGGTCGCGGTCTCGTAGATCAGGTCGATGAAGGTCGCCGCCTTCTGTTCGCTGATCTCGTTGCCGACGAAGGTCTGCCCACCCATGTCGGAGGACCAGAGGAAGGCGATGATCGAGTCGAGCATGGAGACCTTCACATGCTGGCCCTCACCGCTCTTGGCGCGGCCGGCAAGCGCGGCGACGACCGCCTGGGCGGCGGTGATACCGGTCAGTTTGTCGGGCAGAATGGTGCGGATCAGCCGGGGGCGTTCCGTGTCCGAGCCCGCCTGCACCGTGGCGAGCCCCGAAAGCGCCTGGATGATCGGGTCGTAGACCGGCTTGTGGGCGAAGGGCCCGCGCTCGCCCCAGCCGCTCATGGAGACATAGACCAGGTCCGGCGTGATCGCCCGCAACTCGGGCTCGCCGATGCCGAGCCGTTCGACCACGCCCGGGCGGAAGTTCTGGATGAAGACGTCTGCCGTGGCGACGAGCCGCTGCAATGCCGCGCGCCCGGCATCGCTTTTGACGTCGATCGAGATCGAGCGTTTGTTGCGATTGTTGTTCAGGAAGGTGGCGCGCAGTCCCGCTTGCCCGTGGCCCGCCTGGCGCGTGTGGTCGGGGCGATGCGGCGCCTCGACTTTGATGACGTCCGCGCCCTGGTCGGCAAGGATCATGGTGGCGAAGGGGCCGGCGATCACGTTGGTGAAATCGATGACCCGATACCCGCTCAGCGGTCCCGACATGCAGTGCGTCTCCTCGACTAGGTACCATCTTGGAACGGGCCCCGACCGCCGACGGCGGGCAGCGCCCCGATGGGATTTGGTTCCCGGGCCATATGGTAGCGATTGGATCGCGCGGCAACAAATTCGGGGCCGACGGCGCACCATATTTCGTTGTTGTCACCGCAGCGACGGGTTAGGTTCGCAGCGGACAATCGGAATTGCATCCGGTGAAACGAGGGGGAACCAGACCATGCAGATGCCTTCACTCAGTACTTTCGGCGCGCTCGCCGCCGGCGCCCTGATGACGCTCGGCCTCGCCGGGACGGCCGGCGCCCAGGACTGCCCGCGCAGCTTCCTCGACAAGGCCTATTGCGATTACGACGGCGACCTGGTGGCCGACCTGCCGCTCGACGAGAAGGAATGGAAGGACCCGTCCACCATTATCTTCTCCTACACCCCCGTCGAGGATCCGGCGGTCTATGCCAAGGTCTGGGACGGCTTCGTCAACCACATGGCGAAAGTGACCGGGCGCAAGGTGGTTTTCTTCCCCGTGCAGTCCTACGCCGCGCAGTACGAGGCCATGCGCTCCGGCCGCCTGCACATCGCCGGCGTCAACACCGGCGGCAATCCGGTCGCGGTGGCCTGTGCCGGCCTGGTGCCCTTCGCCATGATGGCCAAGGCGGACAACAGCTTCGGCTACGAGATGGAAATCATCGTGCCGGCCGACAGCCCGTTGAAGTCGCCCGCCGAACTGAAGGGCAAGACGCTGGCCTTCACCTCGCCAACCTCGAATTCCGGCTTTAAGGCGCCATCCGCCATCCTGAAGGGCGAGTTCGGCCTGGTCGCCGACAAGGACTTCAAGACGACCTATTCCGGCAAGCACGACAACTCGATCCTCGGCGTCGCCAACAAGGACTACGAGGCGGCGGCGATCGCCAATTCGGTGCTGGGCCGGATGATCAGCCGCGACGTCGTCAAGGCCGACCAGATCCGCTCGATCTACAAGTCGGGAACCTTCCCGACGACCGGCTACGGCCATGCCCACAATTTGCATCCCGCCCTGGTGGCGAAGATCAAACAGGCTTTCTTCTCCTTCAATTGGGTTGGCTCCGAGCTAAAGAAGGAGTTCAAGAAGGAAGACAAGTTCATCGCCATCAACCACAAGCACGACTGGGACGTGATCCGGAAGATCGACGCCGCCAACGGCGTGAGCTACGGCTGCAAGTAGGCGGCTGCGAGTAGGCGGGGACGACGCGATGCTGCGTCTCGAGGGCTTGCACAAGCGCTATCCCACAGGCGACGTGGCGTTGCAAAGCGTCGACCTGGAGGTGCCCGAAGGCCAGGTCATGGCCCTCATCGGGCCCTCCGGCGCCGGCAAGAGCACGCTGATCCGCTGCATCAACCGGCTGGTGGAGCCGACCGCCGGGCGGGTCTTCATCGGCGATGAAGAGGTGAGCGCGCTCTCCAAACGGCGCCTGCGCCGGGCGCGGCGGCGGATGGGCATGATCTTCCAGGAGTACGCCCTGGTCGAACGGCTGACGGTGATGGAGAACGTGCTGTCCGGGCGGCTCGGCTATGTCGGCTTCTGGCGCAGCTGGGCCCGGCGCTTTCCCCAGAGCGACGTCGACGAGGCGTTCCGCCTGCTCGCCCGCGTCGGCCTGGACGAGATGGTCGACAAGCGGGCGGACGAGCTGTCGGGCGGCCAGCGCCAGCGCGTCGGCATCGCCCGGGCGCTGATCCAGGACCCGGCCTTGCTGCTGGTCGACGAGCCGACCGCCAGTCTCGATCCCAAGACCTCGCGGCAAATCATGCGGCTGATCCGCGAGCTGTGCCAGGAACGCCGCCTGGCGGCCATCATCAACATCCACGACGTGGCGCTGGCGCAGATGTTCGCCCAGCGCATCGTCGGTCTGCGGCTCGGCGAGATCGTCTACGACGGGCCGACCGACGGGCTTGATGCCGCCGTGCTGACCGAGATCTACGGCGAGGAAGACTGGCAGGCCACGATCCGCAAGGACGATGACGACGCGGAGACGGCGGACGACGACGACCAGGCCGTCACCGGCCCGCGCGGCCCCACGCTCGACGAAGAGCGGATGGCCGGGATCGGGTAGCGGGTCATGAGCCTGGGAGAGGGGATCGCCGCGGGCCGCCGCTGGCGCAAGCCGCCGCTGATCAAGAATCCGCGCCTGCGTTGGGGCCTGGCGATCTTCGCCGCGCTCTATCTCGCCGCGGCCTTCGGCACCATCGAGGTCAACTGGACCCGGGTCTGGGACGGCCTGCCGCGCGGCGAACAGTTCCTGCTCGCCTTCCTGCCGCCGGACTTCGCCACGCGCTGGGACGACATCCTCGACGGCATCCTCGAAAGCCTGTGGATGACGGTGACCGCCACCGTCGTCGGCATCGCCATCTCGGTGCCGATCGGCCTCGGTGCCGCCAAGAACATCGCGCCGGCGCCGGTCTATTACGTCTGCCGCGCCATCGTCGCCGGCTCGCGCAGTTTCCAGGAGATCATCCTGGCGATCTTCTTCGTGAAGCTGTTCGGCTTCGGCCCCTTCGCCGGCTTCATCACGCTCAGCGTGGCGACCGTCGGCTTCTTCGCCAAGCTGCTGGCCGAGGACATCGAGGCGATGGACTGGCGCCAGGCCGAGGCGGTGCGCAGCACCGGCGCCGGCTGGTTCCAATGGCTGGAGTATTCCGTCCGCCCGCAGGTCATGCCGCGCTTCATCGGCCTCTCGCTGTACCGGCTGGACATCAACTTCCGCGAGTCGGCCGTGGTCGGCATCGTCGGCGGCGGCGGCATCGGGGCGACGCTGAACACCGCCTTCGATCGCTACGAATTCGACAGCGCGGCCGCCATCCTGGTGGTGATCATCGTTCTGGTCATGGGCGCCGAGTACGCCTCCGGCCATATCCGGCGCTGGATGCAGTGATGGTGACGAAACGCGAAGACGGGAAACAGCTCTGGCGCCGGCGCGCGACGCGAACGCAGCTGGCAATCTGGTTCGCCTGGCTCGTCGGCACGGCGATCTTCGTCTACTGCTTCCAGCTGATCAGCGAGAAGACGATCTGGTTCTTCGTGCTCGACGCGGGCACCCAGGCGGTCGACCTCGGCTCCCGCATGCTGCCGCCCAACTGGGGCTATATGGAGGTGCTCTGGCGCCCGATCTGGGACACCATCAACATCGCCACGCTCGGCACGCTGATGGCCCTGGTGATCGCCGTGCCGGTGGCCTTCCTCGCCGCCCACAACACCACGCCCTCGGTCACCTTCGTGCGCCCGATCGCCCTGCTGATCATCGTCTCCAGCCGGTCCATCAACTCGCTGATCTGGGCCCTGCTGCTGGTAGCGATCGTCGGGCCGGGCGTGTTCGCTGGCGTCCTGGCGATCGGCTTCCGCTCCATCGGCTTCTGCGCCAAGTTGCTGTACGAGGCGATCGAGGAGATCGATCCCAAGCAGGTCGAGGCGGTCGAGGCGACCGGCGCCGCCCGCACCCAGGTGCTGAGCTACGGCGTGGTGCCGCAGGTCCTGCCGGCGTTTGCCGGCATCTCGGTGTTTCGCTGGGACATCAACATCCGCGAATCCACCATCCTCGGCCTGGTCGGCGCCGGCGGAATCGGCATCCAGCTTAGCGCGGCGATCGCCGAACTCGCCTGGAGCAAGGTGGCGCTGATCCTGCTCGTCATCATCGCCACCGTCGTGGTCAGCGAATGGGTCTCGGCCAAGGTCCGCCACTCGTTCATTTGAGGCCATGGATAGCGGGGGAAATGCGGGCTACGCTCGTCGGGTGATTCGCGCCCGCTGGCCGGAGGCCGCATTTGACCGCCCTCTCCCTCGTCATCCCCTGCTACAACGAGGCGGCGAACCTGCCGCTGCTGATCGGCCGGCTGTCCGAGATAATGACGCGCGACGACGTCGAGGTGGTGCTGGTCGACAACGGCTCGTCCGACGCCAGCGCGGCGATCCTGACCGAAGCGAGCCGGGCGCACGATTTCCTGGCGACGACACGGGTCGAGGTCAATCAGGGCTATGGCCACGGCATCCTCGCCGGCCTCGCCGCGGCCCGGGGCGCGGTGCTGGCCTGGACCCATGCGGACATGCAGACGGATCCCGAGGACGCGCTTCGCGGCCTCGCGCTGTTCGAAGCAGCGGCGGAGCCGGCCCGCCTGTTCGTCAAGGGCCGGCGTTATGGCCGGCCGCTCGGCGATGTCGCCTTCACTGTGGGCATGGCGGGCTTCGAAACCCTGCTGCTCGGCCGGCCCCTGTGGGACATCAACGCGCAACCCACCATGTTCCCGCGCGCCTTCTACGAGACCTGGCGCGCACCGCCGGGCGATTTCTCCCTCGACCTCTATGCCTATTACCAGGCGCGGCTCGCCGGCCTGGAGGTCACCCGCTTCCCCGTCCGCTTCGGCGAGCGGGCGCACGGCACCTCGCACTGGAACGTCGACTGGAAAGCCAAGGTGCGCTTCATCCGCCGCACCATGGGCTATAGCCTGGAGTTGCGCCGACGCCTGAGGGAGGTCGCATGATCCTGGTCCGCCATCGCCGGAACACGCCCGAGGAGCTGGCCGCGACGCCGCGGGAATACGGCATCGAGGTCGACATCCGCAGCCAGGGCGCGGATTTGGTCATCCACCACGATCCCTTCGTCCATGGCGGGCGCTTCGAGGACTGGCTGGCCGGCTATGCGCACGGCACCCTCATCGCCAACGTGAAGGAGGAGGGGCTGGAGGAACGGGTGTTGGCCGCGCTTGCGCGGCGGGGCATCGAGGATTTCTTCTTCCTCGATCAATCCTTCCCCTTCCTGATCCGCACCGCGCGTAGCGGGGAACGGCGCACGGCCGTCCGCGTCTCCGAATATGAATCGATCGACACCGCGATGAGCCTCGCCGGCCGGGTCGAATGGGTCTGGGTCGACTGTTTCACGAAATTCCCCCTGTCGGGGGACGCGGCGGCCCGCCTCCAGGCCGCGGGCTTCAAGCTGTGCCTGGTCTCACCCGAATTGCAGGGCCGCGACAACGCCGAGATCGCCGCGATGCGCGACCTGCTGGCCGCCCGCGATATCCAGGCCGAGGCGGTCTGCACCAAGGCGCCGGAGCTCTGGCGATGAGCGGATGAGCGGGTTTCGTGAGATCGGCCGCCAGCCGCTGTTCCGCATCGGCCTGGCGGCGAAGCTGGTCCTCGTCGCCCTGGTGGTACCCGAGGTGCAGCAGGAGTGGTTTCTGCCCTTCGTCAGCTTCATGCCGACCGCACCGAGCTTCGACCCCTGGACCGCCTTCGTTGCCGGCGGCGGCGATACGCTGGCTTTTCCTTACGGTGTCGTCATGGCACTGGCCCACCTGCCGACGGTGGCGCTCGGCCTCCTCGCCGACAAGCTCACCGGGCTCGACTACCTGGCGGGCGTCGGCTTCCGGGCGAGCTTGCTGCTGGCCGACATCGCGGCGTTGTCACTGCTCGCCCGGCTCGCGGGCGATGGCAGCCTGCGCGCCGTGCTGGTGTTCTACTGGCTCTCGCCGTTCTCCCTCTACGTCACCTATTGGCATGGGCAGACCGACGTGGTGCCGGTGCTGCTGCTGCTGGCCGCCCTGCTCTACCTGAAGGACGCGCGCGCCCACGCGGCCGGCGTCGCCACCGGCCTGGCGATGGTCGCCAAGCTGTCGATGGGGCTCGCCGCGCCGTTCCTGCTGCTCTACCTCTGGGTCAACAAGCGGACCCGCGATCTCGCCATCCCCTTCGCCGCGGCGGCGGCCGGCGCCCTGCTGCTGGCCCAGGGACCCTGGCTCGCCTCCCCCGGCTTTCGCGAGATGGTCTTCGGCAGCCGGGAGATCGCCAAGGTCTATCAGCTGAGCCTGGAACTGGCGCCGGGCCTGTCGCTCTACCTAACGCCCTTGATCTACCTGCTATTGCTCTATTTCGTCTGGCGCTTTCGCCGGCAGAACTTCGAGCTGCTTCTGGCCGTGCTCGGCGTGGTCTTCTTCGCCGTCGTGCTGATGACCCCCGCCTCGGTCGGCTGGTACCTCTGGGTGCTGCCGTTCCTGGCCTTGCACCAGGCCCGAGCCGGCGCCAGCGCCGTGTTCCTGACCACGGTCTTCGCAGCATTGTTGATCTCCTACCACCTGCTCTATTCGCAGGGGGCACAGGTCCCGGCCCTCGGCCTCGACTACACCTGGCAGGGGGCGGAGATCGCGGCCTACGTCTCGAACCACGCCCGCTCCCTCTGGCTCACCCTGATCGGCGCCTTCGGCATCGTGCTGGCGGTCGGCATGTACCGGCGCGGCATTACCGACAACGATTTCCATCGCCTCGGCCGGCGACCCCTGGCCCTGGCGATCGCCGGTGACAGCGGTGCCGGCAAGAGCACGCTGGCGCTGGCACTCGCCGGTCTGTTCGGCGAGCGGGCGGTCACCCACGTCGCGGGCGACGACTACCACCTCTGGGAACGGCAGGAGCCGATGTGGCGGGCATTGACCCATCTCGATCCGCGAGCCAACGACCTGCAGCGCTTTACCCAAGACGCGCTCGGCATGATCGAGGGCCGACGCGTCGTCGCCCGGCGTTACGATCACGGTACCGGCCGCTTCACCAGCCCCGAGGTGATCCCGGCCAACGACGTCGTCATCGTCTCCGGCCTGCACGCGCTCTATCCCCCGGAGCTGCGCGCGCGCCTCGACCTTCGCATCTTCATCGGTGCCGAGGAGGCCCTGCGCCGGCACTGGAAGATCGCCCGCGACGTCACCGAACGGGGACATGACGCCGACACGGTCGTCGCCTCGATGGACCGGCGCACACCCGACGGCGCGCGCTACATCGCACCGCAGGCCGATCACGCCGACCTGGTCTTCACCCTGCTACCGGTCGACCCGCGACTGCTGGAGGGTGAAGCCCCCCTCGGCGAGGATCAGGTCAAGCTTCGCGTACGGCTGCGCGAGGGGCTCTATTACGAACAGCTCTCCCGCGTGCTGATCGGCATCTGCGGCCTGAGCGTCGAGGTCGAAGCGATCGACCAGGACGCCACCGTCGTCTTCGTCGTCGACGGCGAGGTGGCGGCCGAGGACATCGCGCTGGCGGCAGGCATGCTGGTGCCGCGTCTCGACGAACTGCTCGACCGGGCACCGCTTTGGCACGGGCGCATGGCCGGCATCATGCAGCTGGTCTGCCTGATGCAGATCGACCAGGCCCTGAGGGAACGGACATGGCGGTGAAACGGCGAGCGGCGGGCACGTTCGAGCGCGCACCCAAGGCGGTGATTTTCGACCTGGATGATACGCTCTATGCCTATGCCCCGGCGCACGAGGCGGCGACGGCCATCGTCGAGGCCAAGGCCGTCGGGCTTTTGGGCGTCGAGCGCGAGGCCTTCGCCGAGGCTCTCGCGCGCGGCCGGGATGCGACGAAGGACCTGCTCGGCCAGACCGCCAGCGCGCATAGCCGCCTGCTGTACTTCCACCGGGCGATCGAACTGCTCGGCATGAAGAGCCGGCCGCTCACCAGCCTGGACCTCGAGCAGACCTACTGGCGCGCCTTCCTCGCCAACGCCCGCCTGTTCCCCGACGTCGAGGACTTCATCCGCGACCTGCGCGGCGCCGGTATCGCCACCGCCGTGCTGACCGACCTCACCGCCCAGATTCAGTTCCGCAAGCTGGTCTATTTCGGGCTGGAGGGCGCCTTCGACTATGTCGTGACGTCGGAGGAGGCCGGCGCCGACAAGCCCGACAACGCGCCCTTCCGCCTCGTGCTCGACAAGCTTGCCGTCGCCCCGGACGCGGCTTGGCTGATCGGCGACAACCCGGCGAGCGACATCGAGGGTGCGCGACGCCTCGCGATCCCGGCGTTGCAACGCCTCCCCGCCGGCGCGCGGATCGGTGAGGGTGACCGGGCGCCCGACGCGACGTTCGAGAATTTTGGCGAGCTCCGAGAGCTGCTGGGCGACCTGGTCGGGGAAGCGGGGCCGGACGAGCGGCAGGACGGAGATTGACGAATCGAATCGGCGACCACGTGCTATAAGCCTCGTTGCGCGAGGGTCGGGGGCAACGGCACGGTCGGGACATGATGGACGGAGAACTCGGCCTGGTGCAGATCGTCACCCTGGCGCTGATCCAGGGCGTGACGGAATTTCTGCCGATCAGTTCCTCCGCGCATCTGATCCTGGTCCCGCTCGTCGCGGACTGGCCCGACCAGGGCCAGGAGATCGACATCGCCGTGCACGTCGGTACCCTCGGCGCGGTGATGATCTATTTCCGCGACGAGGTCCGCCGCCTCACCGGCGCGCTGTTCGCGGCACTCGGCCGACGACGGACCGTGGACACGCCGCTGCTCGGCCTGCTGATCGTCGCCACCGTGCCGCTCATCTGCGCGGGCGTCGTGCTAACCCGTTTCGATATCGACGACTGGCTTCGCGCCATCGAGGTCATCGCCTGGGCGACCATCGTCTTCGCCGTTCTGCTCTACCTCGTCGATCTTTCGCCGCGAACCCAGGGTACGGTCCGCGAGCTCGGCTGGAAGGGCGCGCTGGCGATCGGCCTGGTCCAGTGTTTCGCCCTGATACCGGGGACTAGCCGCGCCGGTGCCTGCGTCATCGGCGCCCGGATGCTGGGCATGGAACGCGCGGAGGCCGCGCGTTTTTCCATGCTGCTGTCGATCCCCGCCATCCTGGCGGCGGGCGGCTACGCGAGCGTCAAGATCGCCGCCACGGGCAGTCTGGACTTCGGCCTGGCCGCGCTCACCGCCGGCGCGCTCGCCTTCGTCGCGGCGCTGGCCGGCATCGCCTTCCTGATGTTCTGGGTGCGGCGCTCCAGCTACACGATCTTCGTGGTTTATCGGCTGATGCTCGGCGGCGGCCTGCTGTGGTGGGTCTACGGCGGCTGAGGCCGCGCGCGATTGCCCGCCTAATGCAGCTTCATGGCCTCCAGGACCGCGGCGCAGGCGGCATGAACGGCGTCGACCTGCTTCTCGTCGCGGGCCTCGCACTGCGCGCTGTAGGTGCCATTGCCGCTGATGAACCACATCCGACGGAGGATGTTCTTGCGCTTGATGTTCTGGATCGTGATGCCGACCGCCTCGGTACCGCCCGCAACCGTCGCCGTGTCGTCGCGGCTCATGACGAGGGTCTTGTCCGGTGCCTTGTCGAAGCTCTTTAGATTGGCCTCGCGATACATCTCGGGCGTGCGTTTCGCCTTGCCCTCGCGCTTTACCCGCAGCGACAGCTTCAGCTTCGACTTCTGAATGGAAATGCCGTAACGCCCCGCCGGCGAGAACGACCAGCCGTCGTCGGGCAGGGCGATGGTGAGGCCGAAGCCGTTGTGACGCAGCACCATATAGGGCTCGTCCGCCCGAACCGGGGCGGACACGCTCACCGCCAAGGCCAAACCCATCAACACGCCAAGAGATTTCGTCGTCAACGTCATCGGATCGTCCCCCTTTATTGCACAGGGGAAAACTATAGCTAGCAGCCTGTCGGACTCGGGCATGCAAGGATTGGTAAGATTGGCTTGGCGGGCGTCGATGTCATGGATTTACCCCCATGAAGTTGCGAACGCGGGTTGGCCCGCCCGTTCAGGCGTGGCTGAGGACGAACATCCGCTTGATGTTCCAGGAGAGCGTGGCCAAGGTCCATTCCCCCTTCGCCTTGTCGAGGCCGCGCAGGCTGAACTGACGCAAGCCCATCACCGATTTGATGATGCCGAACACCGGCTCCGGCGTCTGCTTGCGAAGCGCGTAGAGCGCCCGGCCCTCGGGTGTGGCCAGGCGATGGCACATCGCCTCGAGCGGCGTCGGATCCTCGGGCGCTGGCGGCGCCTCGGCGAAGCGGTCCCGCCAGGAAAGATGGTGGTGCTCCCGGCCGAGCGCGATCAGCGGCGCGATCTCCGCTTCCCCGCAGGCCTCGACGTTGGCCTGGCTGAAGTAGCCGCTGTCCGCCAACAGGGTCTCGACCTCGCCAAGCCCGTCCGGCAGGCCGGCGAGTGCTTCGAGCGTCGGTTCGATCTGCTGCTTGTCGTTCGCCGCCTGCACCACGTCGGCGCTGACCACCAGCAGGCTGCCGGCGGCCACCGCAGCCTGGGCGTTGTAGCACTGCTCGAAGCCGCCGCCGGCCACCGGCATGATGCGCGAGTCCGGGTCCGTCAGGTTGACCTGGTCCTTCGCCCGTGGCCCCGGCTCCGGCGGCTTCGGTGGCCGCCCGCCCGGCTTGCGGCCGGTCCGCGTTTCCTTCGCCTCGCGGGCTGCCAGCTTCTCTTCGTACTCCGCCTGCTCCCGCGCATGACGCTCGGCCGCCCGCGCCTCGATCTCCGCCTTCGCCGCGGCGATCGCCGCCAGCCGGTCCTCGCGCCGTGCCAGCTCCTCCGGCACGCTCATGCCGTCGGGAACCTCGGACCGGTCCGCCGCTTCCGCCAACGCCATCAACTCCGCCACCTCGGCCCGCAGCCGGGCTTCGATCTCGCCCGCACGCTGCCACGACAGGGCGCTGTGCCGGCTCGCGTCGGCATGGATCTTCGTCCCGTCCAGCGCCACCGTGCCCAGTTGCAGCATGCCGGCCTGCCGCGCCAGCAGCAGAACCTGCACGAACAGCCCCTCGATCAGCGGCAGGAAGCGACGGCGGAACGTGGCGATCGTGTCGTGGTCGGGGTGGTCGTTTGCCGCGATGAAGCGGAAGGCCACCGAATCATAGCTCGCCCGCTCCAGCTTCCGGCTGGAATGCACCCCCGTCGCGTAGCCGTAGATCAGCAGGCCCAGCAGGACGCTCGGGTGATGCGCCGCCGAGCCCGAACCACGATAGGCCTTCACGAACGCAGAGAGATCCAGCTGCTCCAGCACATCGACCACGAAGCGCGCCAGATGACGATCAGGCAGCCATTCGTCCACCGAAGGCGGCAGAAGATAGCTGGTCTCCCGGTCAACCTGTCGAAAGTTGCTCATCACAAAATCACCGCGCAGGAGAGAATCAGACCGTGACAGTGAATCTCATCTCGAAACTCGGCTCAAGTCCGACAGGCTGCTAGGCCTTGATCCCGGCGAAAGGCGCCGGCGTGGCGTCGGGATCGAGGGGCCAGCGGGCGCGGGCCGGCGCGTCCAGGCCGTCGGTGAGGCCGAGGCGCAACCGTTCGATCCCGGCCCAGGCGATCATCACGCCGTTGTCGGTACAGAGCCGGGGCGGCGGCACCACGAGGTCGAGGCCCTCGCCGGCCGCGAGGTCGGCCAGCGCGCCGCCGATCGCCTGGTTCGCCGCGACGCCGCCGGCAACGACGAGATGGCCAAGCGCCGGCGCCTCGGCGCGCGCCATGGCGAGCGCGTTACGGGTCCGGTCGACCAGCACGTCGATGACGGCGGCCTGGAAGCCGGCGGCGACGTCCTCGACCCGGGAGTCCGGCACCCGCTCGCGCAGATGGCGAACCGCCGTCTTCAGGCCGGAGAAAGAAAAATCGGCGCCGTCCCGCCCCCGCATCGGTCGCGGCAGGGCGTGGGCGGTGGGATCGCCGTCGCGGGCCGCACGCTCGATCGCCGGGCCGCCCGGATAGCCGAGCCCCAGCAGAATTGCGGTCTTGTCGAAGGCCTCGCCCGCGGCATCGTCGATGGTCGTGCCGAGGCGCCGGTAGCGGCCAACCCCGGTGACCAGTTGCAACTGACAGTGTCCGCCCGAAATCAACAGCAACAGGAAGGGAAAGGGCGCCTCGGCGACGAGCCGGGCGCTGAGCGCGTGGCCCTCCAGATGGTTGACGGCAATCAAGGGTTTGGCCAGGGCGACGGCGATCGCCTTGGCCGTCGACAGGCCGACCAGAAGGCCGCCGATCAGCCCGGGCCCGGCGGTGGCGGCAACGGCGTCGATATCTGATAGCGGCACGCCCGCCTCGCCCACCACCTCGGCGATCAGGGAATCGAGGTGCTGCACATGGGCACGGGCGGCGATCTCCGGCACCACGCCGCCATAGGGCGCGTGCTCGACGGTCTGGCTGGCGACCCGCTCGGCCAGGATCCGACCGTTTCCGTCGACCAGCGCCACCGCCGTCTCGTCACAGCTGGTTTCGATGCCGAGAACACATAGGCGCCCCTGCGTCACGAAGCTTCTCCCCGAGGCTTTCCCGCGCCGCGGCGACCTGCCCCTTGCGCCCGGCGTCGCAAGCGCTTAGCACCGGGGGCATGAGCCCGCAACCGACACCTCCCTTTCGCATCGGCACCCGCGGCAGCCCGCTGGCGCTGGTCCAGGCCGAAGAGGTCCGCGACCGCCTCGCCGCCGCACATGGCGCCGGCGCGCCGGAAACCGAAATCGTCGTCATTTCGACCGCCGGCGACCGCATTCGCGACAAGCCGCTGCGCGCCTTCGGTGGCAAGGGCCTGTTCACCAAGGAGATCGAGGCGGCCCTGCTGGCGGGCGAAATCGACGTCGCGGTGCACTCGATGAAGGACGTGCCGACGGAGAACCCGCCCGGCCTGGCGATCGACTGCATCCTGCCCCGGGCCGATGCCCGCGACGCCCTGCTCGCCCATGATGCGACCAGCCTCGGCGCCCTGCCGGAAGGCGCGGTGATGGCGACCTCCTCGCTGCGTCGCCGGGCGCAATCGCTCTTTCTCCGGCCCGACCTTCGCATCGTCGAGAATCGCGGCAACGTGCAGACCCGGATGGCCCGGCTCGCGAGCGGCGAGGTGACGGGGATGCTGCTTGCCGAAGCGGGGCTGCGCCGTCTCGGCCTGCCGGCCGAAACCGGGGTGCCGCTGGCACCGGAGGAAATCCTGCCCGCCGTCGCCCAGGGGGCCATCGGCGTGCAACGGCGGGCCGACGATGAGCGGACGCAGGCACTGCTCCGCCCCCTCGACGATGCCGCCTCGGCGCTTTGCGTCGCCACGGAACGGGCCTTCCTCGCCGCCCTTGACGGGTCCTGCCGCACACCGATCGCCGGCCTGGCCCTGCTGGAAGACGGCGGCGCGATCCATTTCCGTGGCGAAATCCTCACCCCTGACGGGCAAACCCGCCATGCCACCAGCCGTCGCGGCGCCGCGGCTGATGGACCTACCCTCGGCCGCGAGGCGGGAGAGGAACTGCTGGCGCGCGCCGGCCCCGACTTCTTCACGGACGAGGTGTGAGGCGGCCGATGCGTTTGTTGGTGACCCGGCCGGCGGACGACGCCCGACGCCTCGTCGACGACCTCCGGGCGCGGGGCCACGAGGTGATCGAGGCCCCCTTGCTGGAAATCGAGTTCCACGAGGGCCCGCCGCCCGATCTCGACGGCGTGCAGGCCCTTCTGGCGACCAGTGCCAACGGCGTGCGGGCACTCGCCCACCGGCTGGCCGGCGGGCCGCCGGATTTGCCGCTGCTGGCGGTCGGCGACGCGACGGCGCGGGCGGCACAGGATCTCGGTTTCCGCGACGTCGAAAGCGCCGGGGGCGATGTCGGCGCGCTCGCCGCGTTGGTCGAGCGGCGCTTGCAACCCGAGAACGGTACGCTTGTGCATGTCGCGGCCGGTGCGGTGGCGGGCGATCTCGCGGGCGCGTTGAGCGCGGCCGGCTTTACAGTTCGCCGCGACGTGCTGTACGAGGCGCGCAGCCTCGAGCATCTGCCACCGCTCGCGGTCCGGGCGCTCGGCGCGGGACAAATCGACGCCGTGTTGTTTTTTTCGCCGCGTACCGCCGCCGCCTTTGTTAGGCTTGCCCGGGCGGCGGATGTCGCGGACGATTGCGATAGGGTGACGGCCTGCTGCCTGTCGCCCGCGGTGGCCGAGGCGGCCGCCGGGTTGAACTGGCGGGACGTCGTGGTCGCGGCGGAACCGCGCGAAGCGGCGCTGCTGCAAGGGTTGGAGGAGACGGTCGTGGCGATACCGCCGGAACGAGACAAGACGGGCGAGCCGGACGACACGCGCGAAACGGCCGCTGTGGACGCGCCCGAGGAGACGACGGAGGGTCTCTCCGATACGCCGTTCACGGTGAGCGACGCGGCACCCGAAGACGGGCCGGTGATCGACGCGCCCCCGGCGGCCGCGCCGCAGCGGGGCCGCCGACGGGCGATCCGCATCGCCTGGGTCGCCTCCCTGGTCGTGGCCTTTATTCTCGGCATGCTGGTCTGGCCGTCGACGGCGCCGCATTTGCTGCCCTACCTGCCGGATTTCATGCAGGACCCGAAGGAGCTCCGCCTGGCCTCCCTCGAAGCCCGGTTGGAAAGCCTCGGCAATCGGGTCGCCGCGACGGCGCCGGCCGATACGGCGCCGGTGCGCCAGCTCACCGGCCGGCTCGAGACGGTCGAAAAACGGCTCGCCGCGACGACGGAGAAGATCGATCCGAGCCTCGGCGCGCGACTGGAGGCCCTGGAAGCCCGGCTCGGCGAGGTCGCGGCACGGCGCGCGTCGAGTGGCGACGAAGACCGTCTGGCGGCCCTGGAAACGGCGGTCACGGGACTGCAGGGCAAGGCGCTGGCGGCGGCCGACGGCGGCGGCGAAGCGACGGCGGCGGCCGAAGCCCTTACGGAACGGATCGACGCGGTCGCCGGTGAAACCAAAGGGCTGCGCGGCGCCATCGACGACGTCGCGGGCACGGCCGGCGGCCTGGCCGGGCGGATCGACGCCCTCGACCTCAAGCTCGCGGCCTTGGCGAAGGACGACGGCGGCGGGAACGCCGGCGCACGGGCCCAGGCCCTGGTGCTGGCGGTCGGACATCTCGACAACGTGCTGCGCGCAGGGCGGGCTTATGACCGGGCGCTCGGCACCGTTTCGCCACTCGGCCAGGGCGACGCGAAGATCGAGGCCGCGCTTGCGACCTTGAAAACCACGGCCGGCAGCGGCGTCGCCACGGCCGCGTCACTTCGCGCCCGGTTCGCACCACTGATCGCCGAGGCACTGGCGGCCGATGGCCGGTCGAACGACGAGCATTGGTGGGACTATGTGAAGCACGAACTGTTCGGGCTCGTCACCGTGCGTCGGCGCGGCGAGGTCGCGGGCGAGGACACGCCCAGCGCGCTCGCCCGGGCGGAAGCGCGGCTGGAGCAGGGCGATGTCGCTGGCGCCTTGAAGGCGGTCGTGGCAATCGAGGGGGCGCCGGCGAAGGTGCTGGCCGCCTGGCGGGCCGAGGCGGCTGCCCGCGTCGCCGCCATTTCCGCCCTCGACGGCTTGCGCACGCGGGCCATCGAATTGCTCGGCACCGGGTGAGGCGATCATGACCAGAACCATCGTTTTCGCGCTGTGTTTGGGTGCGCTCGGTTGGATCGCCGCCTGGTTCGCGGACTATCCAGGCCGTTTCAGCCTCGACCTCGGGCCCTGGCGGATCGAGACCCATGTCGGTGTGGCCCTGGCGGCGCTGCTGGTCCTGGTGGTCCTGGCGGTCGGCGGCTATCGCCTGCTCGCCTGGATCGGCCTTCGGCCGGGCGCCTGGCGCGACGGTCGCGCCCGGCGGCGGCAGGCTCGCGGCTATCAGGTGTTGAGCCAGGGCCTGGTCGCCGTCGCCGCGGGCGATACGCGGCAGGGCGAGAAGCTCGCCCGGCGGGCCCATACCCTGCTGGAGGGCGAACCGCTGACCCATCTTCTGGCGGCCCAGGCGGCCCAACTCGGCGGCGACGAGGACGAGGCACGCCGGCAGTTCGAGGCGCTGCGCCAAAGCCCGGGCGGCGCCTTCCTGGGGGCCCGCGGCCTGCTGGTCATGGCCCAGCGCGACGGCGACGGCGACGCGGCCCGGAAACTGGCGGGGGAAGCCGTATCGCTTCGCCCCGACGCGGCCTGGGCGGTGCTGGAGCTGTTCCAACTGCAGGCCGCCGCCGGGGACTGGGTCGGCGCGCTCGCCGGTCTGGAACAGGCCAAGCGGCACAAGGCCATCGCCAAGCCCGCCCTCGACCGGCGGCGCGGCGTGGCGCTGATCGGGCGGGCCGGGCAGCGCCTGGCCGCCGGCGAAACCCGCGCGGCGATGGAAGACGCGCGCCAGGCCCGCCAGCTGGTCCCGGACCTGGTCGAGGCCGCCGCGCTCGTCGTCCGCCTGCACGCCGCGGCCGGTGACCTAAAACGCGGACGGCGCGCCCTGGTCGACGCCTGGACGGCGGCGCCGAACCCGCGCCTCGGCGCGGCGGCCGGCGAACTCTGGGCCGGCCTCGACGGCGCCAATCGGCTGAAGGAGGCGCGTTTGGCGGTCGCCGGCCGTCCCGACCATCTGGAAAGCCGGCTGCTGCTGGCCGAACACGCGCTGGCCGCACCGGACCTGGACGAGGCCCGCCGCAGCCTGGAGGCGGCGTTGGCCGACGGGCCGGATGGCCGGGTCTACCGCCTGCGCGCCGAACTCGCGCTCGCCGACGGCGGCGGGGAGGCCGAGGCACGGCAATGGCTGGAGCGGGCGGCCTCGGCGAGCGACGGTCACGCCTGGCGTTGCGGGGCCTGCGGCTGGCGGGGCGACGGCTGGCAGGCCTGCTGTCCGCATTGCGGCACCTTCGACAGGATCGAATGGGGCCGGCCGCCGGGCGCACCGAAACTGCTTGCCCCGCCGCCGGTCGCAAGCGTCGAAGCGGAGGAGGTCGCCGCCGAAGTCGTCGAGCCGCCGGCAGCGCTGTTGCGCATGGACGACACACCCGCCCGCCAGACCTCGTGACGGGTCGGCCATGAGCCCAGCGCTACCCGGCACCCAGGGCCGTCGCCGGCTCTATCTCATGCGCCATGGCCAGGCCGCATATTTCGACGCCGACGGGCGTCTGGTATCCGATCCCCGTGCCGTTGGATTGACGGAACGCGGGCGCGACCAGGCCCGCACCATGGGCGCGCTGCTGGCCGCCGTCCCCTTCGATCGCTGGGCCCACACCGGGCTGCCGCGGACCGCGGAAACCCTCGCGCTGGTCGCCCCCGAAGGGCACGGGCGGGCGGAGGTGCTGCGCGACCTCGAGGAGATCCACCTCGGCATCGTCGCGGACCTGCCGCGCGACCGGGTGGAGGCGGAGTTCGTCTACGGCCTCGAGCGCGCGGCCCTGCCCGATGCCCGCTTCGCCGGCGGGGAACGCTTCGTCGATTTCGAGGCGCGGGTCAGCCGAGGCATCGAGGCCGCAGTGCGCGCGCCCGGCTGGCATCGCCTGCTGCTGGTGGCGCACGACGCGGTCAACCGGATGATCCTCGGTTGGGCGACCGGCGGCGGCCTCGCCGCACTGGGTGCCTTCGAACAGGACGCCGGCTGTCTCAATATTCTCGATGTCGACGTGATCGACGGGGAGATCCAGCGCAAGCTGGTGAAGTGCCTGAATCTGACCCCGGACAATCCGGCCAAGGCGGGCAACTACCTGACCAGCATCGAGCAGGTCGCCCGCCCGCGCGACGACGATTAAACGAGTACAACACCCGTCTGGATTTTATGTATCGGCAAAATCTGTTATACTGTTGCCGCCTCGTTCGTCGGAAAGGCGTCGCCAATGCTTCGGATGGCACCGGTTCTGCTGTTGTTGTTTCTTGTCGCCACGCCTGCGGCACCGGCCCGCGCGGCCGGCTGCGAGACCCATCCGGAATTCACCGCCTCGTTCCGCAAGTCCCTGAACCGGGCGCTCTACAGCGTCCAGAACCAGCAGCACCTCGCCCAGGTGATCTACCAGATGCGCCGCATCCACCGGGAGGTGACGGAGCACGAGCTGACCCATTTCTACGCCGCGAAGGGCTGGGGCTCGAAACCGAGCTACGACACCATCGAGCTTTACGGCAAGGTCTACCGGGTCGGCGGCTGCGTGCGCCTGAAGGCCGGCACGCCGGCCCGCATCGCGCTCATCGCCGCGCTGGCGCCCAAACGGCCCTCGGCCCAGGATCGTCGCGTGGCAGCCGAGGCCAGACGGATCCTCGCCGACGCGGAGCGCCGCCGACGCCTGTTGGAAAACCTCCAGCGCCAACACGGCCGGTGAGGTCGCCTATTCGGACGCTTCGGCGGGGGTGAGCTTGCGCGAGAGGGGGCGAAGGCTCGTGGCGTCGATCTCGATCACCGCTTCGACGATGGAAGACGGCTTGCGGCCCATGACGGAATCGTACCGGTCGCCCCGGAGCTGGCCGGAAACGGCGAGCCGGGCCGTGCCGGACGGCGCGTCGAGCGCGCGAACCTCTCCGTCTGCCGGTCCCGTCGCCACGATGCCGTGCCGACCGTCGTCACCGGCCCAGTATACCGTCGCATAAGCGGAGAGCCGGGCCGACGCGAGTTCCTGGTTCACCAGATAGAGGTCGCCCGGACCGAGGTCGAAGCGTTGAAGCGTGAAAACCATGACCCGCAGCATGTCCTTGCCGCGCAGATCTTCCCCCGGCGCGAGATCCAGCGGACAGAGCGCCCGGAGCTTCACCGGCGCCTCCAGCCGGATCAGGTCGACGACCTTCCCGTCTCCCTCGCAACCGCCGCCACGGCGCCAATCGTGATCGAGGAGCTTTGCCCAGGCCTCGGCGTCCAGGCCCCGCAGCATCGCGCGCGGTTCCGCCGCCGAGGCACCGGCACACAGGAAGATCGAAAGCAGAAGCCCTGCGAGACAACGGACGAGCATCGGGGCCGAGCTCAGCGCTGGCGCCGTTCCTCGGCGCGCGCTTCCCATTCGCCGCACCAGTCATGGCCCAGCGTCTGCGCCCAGGAGGTTTGCGTCTGGTTCGGCCGGGGGGCGTGGCGACAACACAGACCGACGCTGGAGCGGCGCGCCTGCTCGTCCTCTTCCGCCGTCGAATTCACACCATGTTCCGAGGGGGAGAGCGTACTAGCGGACCGCCAGAACCGACAAAAGGCGCAGATACGTTCCATGCTCCCCACACTCCCGCCGGATCGGCCTCGAACAGCGTTGATTCGCCAGACCGATACTATCGCTGCGAACCGCCCCTGCAAAGGGCGCAGGCGCTCGGCCGACACACGAGCCGGCGCTATTGTCAGGTGGTCGGCGGGGCGACCCGGGCGAGGAAGGAAATGACGGAATCGGCGAAGATATCGTTGCGGTCGCCGGCCACCATGTGGGCGGCGTTGGCGACGTTGACGTATTCGGCGTGCGGGCACTGGGCGAGGAAGCTTTGTGCGCCCTCCTCGCTCAAGACGTCCGAGAGGCCGCCGCGGACCAGCAAGGTCGGCAGGGTCAGCGTGTCCGCCGCCGCCGACAGACGGTCCCGGTAGGCGACCATGCCGACCCGGGTGCGCCGGCGCGCCGGATCCCAATGCCAGACATACTTGCCGTTCGCGCCGAGCCGCACGTTCTTGGCCAAACCGTCCAGCGTGCGCGGACGCGGGCGGTGGGGCTGGTAGTTGGCGATCGCCTCGGCGACCTCCTCCAGGCTGTCGAAGCCGTCGGGCTTCTGGTCCATGAAGGCCTGGATCTTGGCGCTGCCCTCAGGCTCGATCTTCGGTGCGACGTCGACCAGCACCAGGGCCGAGGCGTCGACGCGCTTCTCGCCGATCGCCAGCAGGCTGGTACCGCCGCCCATCGAGGCCCCGACCAGGATCGGCTTTTCACTGCCCACGGCCTCGATCACCGCCGCCAGGTCGTCGACCAGGCGGTCGGCCTCGTAGTCGCCGTCGGCGGCCCAGCCACTGTCGCCATGGCCCCGGGCGTCGAAGGCAATGGCGCGATATCCCGCATCGCCGAGCGTCTCGCCGGCGCCCTTCCAGGCATGCCGCGTCTGCCCGCCGCCGTGCAGCAGCAGGGCCAGGCGCCCGTCCTCCGGCCCCCAGGCGTCGCCGGCGATTTCCACGCCTTTCGCACCCGCCCAGGTATGCATCGGCACCGGCGTGCCGGGCAGCCGTTCTCCAGCGCTCATGCGGCTCTCCCCGTTCCTTAATCGTCGTCTTCAGGAATGATGACGGCGAACGCCGCCACCTGGATGTCGTGCCCTTGAATAGCCGACGGCCCGAACGCCTTCAAGCGACGGGCCCCGCCTGCTGCTATGATCGCCGCCCGGAGCCAAGGACAAGGAGGGCCCGACATGACCATTCGCAAGACCGTGCTGTATCGCGAACGCATCGAGACCGACGGCCACGGCGCGCCCTGCGACCCGATGACGCGGGTGGTGGTCGGCGCGGTGCTGGTGAACCCGTTCGCCGGGCGCCACGAGGCGGACCTCGGCGCGCTGTTCGATCTCGGCGGCGAACTCGGCGCCCGCTTGATGAACGAGGCCGTAGCCCTGCTGGACGGCCCACCGGTGAGCTACGGCAAGGCGGCGATCGTCGGCGTCGCCGGCGACATGGAGCATGGCGGCGCCATGATCCACCCCAAACTCGGCAAGCCGATGCGCGCGGCGGTCGGCGGCGGGGCCGCGCTCATCCCCTCCAACGCCAAGGTGGGATGCGTCGGGACAGCCATCGACATGCCGCTCGGCCACAAGGACGAGGCCTGGTCCTTCGCCCATTTCGACACCATAACGGTCATGGTCTACGACGCCCCCCGGCCCGAGGAGATCGTGCTGTTGATGGGCGTCGCCGACGGCGGGCGAACGCACCCGCGTTCCGGCACCGTGCCGATCATCGACTAGGGCCGATCATCGACTAGGAGGGCGACAACCATGGACGATATCAAGGCACTGACCTTCGACACCGGCGGCACCATCCTCGACTGGCACACCGGCATGAGCGACGCCCTGGCCGCGGCCGGCGCCCGGCACGGGGTCGAGCGGGACTGGGCGACCGTCGCCAACGACTACCGCCGCCGCGCGTTGAAGAAGATGCTGAACCACGGCGCCGATGGACCGGCGAGCTACAACATCGACGGCGCCCACGCCATGGCCCTGGAGGAGATCGCAGAGCAGCACGATCTCGCCGCTTTCGACGCGGCGGACCGGGCCGGCCTCGTCCAGGCCTGGCACGAGCTTAGGACCTGGCCGGATTTTCCGGCCGTGCTGCCCCGCCTCAGGGAACGTTTCATCGTCGCCTCCTTCACCATCCTCTCGACCCGGCTGATCGTCGATACGGCCCGGCTGAACGGGCTGTCGTGGGACGCGGTGATCAGCTGCGAGATGATCGGCGCCTACAAGCTGCTGCCCATCGCCTATCAGACGGCGGCCCGCTGGCTGCAGCTGGAGCCCTCGCAATGCCTGATGGTGGCCTGTCACAACTTCGACCTCGACGCCGCCAAAGCCCAGGGCTTCCGTACCGCCTTCGTGCATCGCCCCGACGAATGGGGTGCCGCCGGCCCGCCGGACCCGACGCCCAATCCGGCGCACGACATCATCGTCGAAGATTTTCCCGGCCTGGCCCGGGCGCTCGGCATTGAGCTCTGAACGCACGGCCCTGGTCACCGGGGGCAGCCGGGGCATCGGCGCGGCGATCGCCCGGCGCCTGGCCGCCGACGGTATCGCCATCATCGTCAATCATCGCGATTCGCGCGCGGCGGCGGCCGCCGTCGTCGCGGACATCGCCGCCGGCGGCGGGCAGGCGCGGGCGATCCAGGCCGACGTCGCGATTCCGCACGAGCTGGACCGCCTGTTCGACGAGGCCGGCCCGGTCGATATCCTGGTCAACAACGCCGGCCTGCATATTTTCGGCACGCTCGCCGAAATCGACCGCGCGCATGTCGAGCGGCACATGGCACTGAACTTTACCGCCGCGCTTTTCGCCTGCCAGCGCGCGGCGGCCTCGATGACGGGGCCGGACGGGCGAATCGTCAACATCTCCTCGATCATCGCCCGCACACCGCAACCGGGCCGCGCGATCTATGCGGCGAGCAAGGCGGCGCTGGAGGCCTTGACGATCGCGCTCGCCGCCGAACTCGGCCCGCGCGGCATCACCGTCAACGCGGTATCGCCCGGTTCGACCGATACGGACATGACCCGGCCCTACATGGTGGGCGCCATGCGGGATCGCGCGATCGCCGGCACGCCCATCGGCCGCCTCGGTGCGCCCGCCGACATCGCGGCGGCCGTCGCCTTCCTCGCCTCGCCGGAGGCCGGCTTCATCACCGGGGAAATCCTCGCCGTCGACGGCGGCCGCATGGACATGTAGCCTTCCGCCCATGCGCATTCTGGTTACCGGCGCCTCCGGCTTCATCGGCCACCATATCGTCGCGCGGCTCGGCGCGGAGGGCCACGAGGTCGTCGGCTGCGCCCGCGACCTGGCGACCGCGCGCCGGATGATTCCGGACATCGCCTGGCATCACGCGGATCTCAACGTCGATGTCACGCCGGAGGCCTGGGCGCCGCGTCTCGCCGGCATCGAGGTGGTGATCAACTGCGCCGGCATCCTGCAATCTTCCGCCGGCAACGATATCCACCGGGTGCACGAGAGCGGGCCGATCGCCCTCTTCCGCGCGGCCGAGACCGCGGGCGTGCGCCGGATCATCCAGATCTCGGCGCTGGGCGCCGGCCAGGGCGCCGGCACGGCCTATGCCGCCAGCAAGGACGCCGCCGACCGCTGGCTGGCGGACAGCGGGCTGGAGTGGATCGTGCTCCGCCCCTCCCTCGTCGTCGGGCGCGACGCCTATGGCGGCACCGCGCTGTTTCGCGCGCTGGCGGCCCTGCCGTGGGTCCTGCCGCTTCCGGGCGACGGTGAGCAGCGATTCCAGCCGATCGCCATGCAGGACGTGGCCGAGGCGATTGTGCGCCTGCTGCCCCCGGACGCGCCGCAAGGCCGCATCCTCGACCTTGCCGGCCCGCGCGAGACGAGCCTCAGGGAAATTCTGCTGGCGCTGCGCCAGTGGCTCGGCCTGCCGCCCCCCGTGGTCGTGGCGGTGCCGCTTCCTCTGATCCGCCTCGGCGCCCGCCTGGCGGATGCGCTGCGCTGGTTCGGCGGCCGTGGCGCCCTCTCCAGCACGTCGGTCCGACAGCTCGCCTTCGGCTGTACCGCGCCGGCGGAACCCTTCATGGCCGCCCTCGACATGCGGCCGCTGTCGCTCCCGGAAATGCTGGCCCGACAGCCGGCCGGTGTCGCCGACCGCTGGCATGCCCGGCTCTATTTTTTGCGCCCGGCCCTGCGCATTTCGCTGGGCCTGTTCTGGCTGTGGACCGGGATCGCCACCGCCTTCTTTTTCCCCCGCGCGGAGGGGGAGGCCCTGCTCGCCGCCGTGGGGGTCCCGGCGGGCCTTTTCGGTCCGGCCTACGGGTTCGGCTGCCTGCTCGACGTGGTCCTCGGCCTGGCCCTGCTGGCACGCGCCAAGGTGCGGCTGGTGGCGGGCGTGCAAATTGCCGTCACCATTCCCTACATGGTCTTGCTGACGATCGGTCTGCCATCGCTATGGTTCGATCCCCTCGGTCCGATGAGCAAGCTGGTGCCGCTGCTGGTCGCGACCGCCATTGTGATGGCGATCGAGGACGACCGGTAATGGACGCCTATCTCGCATTGAAGCTGCTGCACGTCATCGGCGCGGCGGTGCTGTTCGGGACCGGCGCCGGCATCGCCTTTTTCATGTGGATGGCGCACCGCGGCGGCGAGGTGCGGGTCATTCACGCCACCGCGCGCCTCGTGGTGATCGCGGACTTCGTCTTCACTCTGCCCGCCGTGGTCGCCCAGCCGGTGACCGGCGCCGTGCTGGTCCATCTCGGCGGGCATGGCTGGGACGACAAGTGGCTGGTCTGGGCCCTGATCCTCTATCTCGTCACCGGCACCTGCTGGATACCGGTTGTGTTCCTGCAGATCCGGGCCCGCGACCTGGCGGCAGCGGCACTGGCGAGCGGCAGCGCCCTGCCCTGGGACTATTACCGGGCGATGCGGATCTGGTTCGCCCTCGGCTGGCCGGCCTTCCTCTCGGTCGTGGCGATCTTCGCGCTGATGATCTTCAAACCTTGAGCCGGCCTCGCCCTGGGCTAGACTGATGCCAGGGCGATGACACCAGGGAGCAAGGGCATGGCGGTACTGCTGGGGGCGATCGCGGACGACGTCACGGGGGCCACCGACCTGGCGAACACCCTGGTGCGCCAGGGCATGTCGACGGTGCAGCTGTTCGGCGCACCCGCCGCGGACCTGCCCGTCCCCGAGGTCGATGCCGTGGTGGTCGCGCTGAAAAGCCGGACGATCCCCGCCGGCGAGGCGATCGCGCAATCGCGACAAGCGCTCGACTGGCTGCGCGGCGCGGGCGCCCGGCAGATCTTCTTCAAATATTGTTCGACCTTTGATTCGACCCCCACCGGCAACATCGGGCCCGTCGCCGACGCCCTGCTCGACGCCCTGGAGGCCGACTTCACCATCGCCTGCCCGGCCTTTCCCGAGACCGGACGGACGATCTGCCATGGCTATCTGTTCGTCGGCACGGAGCTGTTGTCGGAAAGCGGGATGAAGGACCATCCCCTAACGCCGATGACGGATCCGAGCCTGGTCCGCGTGCTGGCGGCGCAGACACCCCGGCCCGTCGGTTTAGTCCGCTACGACACCGTCGCCGAGGGGCCGGGCGCCATCCGCGAGGCGTTCGCCGCGCTCCGCGCCGAGGGCAAGGCGCACGCCATCGTCGACGCCCTGAGCGACCGGGACCTGATGGCGATCGGCGAGGCCGCGGCGGACCTGGCATTGATCACCGGGGGCTCCGGCGTTGCCCTGGGCCTGCCAGCGAACTTTCGCCGCCGGGGCCTGCTGCCGGAAGGCCGGATCTCCGACACCCTGCCGACAATCGCGGGGCGGGAGGCCGTGCTGGCCGGGTCCTGCTCGCGCGCCACCTTGGGGCAAATCGAAGCGATGCGGGCGATCCGTCCGCATCTGGCGTTGGACCCGCTGCGCCTCGCCGCCGGCGAGAACGTCGCCGGCGAGGCGCTCGCCTGGGCCGAGGGGCATCTCGACGACGGTCCGGTGTTGATCTATTCGAGCGCGGCGCCCGACGCCCTGGGTGCGATCCAGGAGAAACTCGGACGCGAGGCGGCCGGCGACATGATCGAGGCGGCGATGGCCGAGATCGCCCGGGGCCTGGTCGCCCGGGGCGTGCGACGCCTGGTCGTCGCGGGCGGCGAAACCTCCGGCGCCGTGGTCCAGGGGCTCGGCCTCGCCGGCATCCAAATCGGGCCGCAGATCGACCCGGGCGTGCCCTGGACGGCCAGCCTGGGCGAGACGCCCTTGGCGCTGGCCTTGAAGTCCGGCAACTTCGGCGGCCCCGACTTCTTCACCAAGGCCTTCGAGGTGTTGCCATGAACGAATCCCGATTACGCGAAGAGATCACGCGGTACGGTCGTTCGATTTTCGATCGCGGGCTGACGGGCGGTTCCACCGGCAACATTTCGGTTCGGGTCGAGGACGGATTCCTGATGACGCCGACCGGCTCCTCCCTCGGCACCCTGGATCCGGCGAGAATTTCCAAACTGGACGATTCCGGCGGGCACGTCTCCGGCGACGCGCCGACGAAGGAAGCGTTCCTGCACATCGCGATGTATCGCCAGAGGCTGGCGGCCGGCGCCGTCGTGCATCTGCATTCCACGCATTCCGTCGCCGTCGGCTGCCTCGCCGACGTCGATCCCGAGGACGTGTTGCCGCCGCTCACCGCCTATTACGTCATGCGGATCGGACGGCTGCCCCTGGTCCCGTTCTTTCCGCCGGGCGACCCCGCGCTGGCCGACGCGGTCGGCGACTATGCCGCACGCCATCACGCGGTCCTGCTGGCCAATCACGGGCCCGTGGTGGCGGGCAGCGGTCTTTCCGCCGCCGTCGACGCGGTGGAGGAGCTGGAGGAGACGGCGCGTTTGCACCTGCTGCTGCAGGGCCATCGCACCCGTCCCCTGACCGCCGCCCAGGCCGACGCGGTGCGCGACGCCTTTCCCGTGCGGGCCTGAGGTAACGACAAGTGGCGGAGGCGGCGCGCGTTCGACAGGCCACGGCGGGCGACGCCGGCGATATCGTCCGCCTGGTCCGCGCGCTCGCGGTCTATGCGGGCGAGCCGGCGGAAAGCGTCCGGTTGACCGAAGACATCGTGCGCCGCGACGCGTTCGGCGGCCAGCCACGCTTCGCCGCCCTGCTCGGCGAACGGGACGGCCGGGTGAGTGGCCTGACGCTCTATTTCTTCAGCTACTCGACCTGGGAAGGCCGGCCCAGCCTGTTCCTGGAAGACTTGTTCCTCGAACCCGCGGCACGGGGCTGCGGTCTCGGCCGGGCGATGATGGTCGCCCTGGCACGCATCGCCCGCGAGCAAAACTGCGGGCGGCTGGATTTGAGCGTGCTCGAATGGAATCCGACGCGGGAATTCTACCATCGCCTCGGCATCGAACGTCTGGAAACCTGGCTGCCTTATCGCATGGACGAGACGGCAATTCGTCACCTCGCGGAAAGCGAGGCGCGTGCAACCATCGTCGCGCCGTAATCACCAGCTCGTGAGGGAACGCGACCGCGCAGTCGCGAACTTATTCCTCGGGCTCCGTCGAAAACATCAAGGGATAACCGGCCCTGCGGGCGGCGTCCGTCGCTTCCGTCGCCTTGGTTTCTGCGATATCTCGGGTGTACACTGCCACGACGGCACTGCCGAGACGGTGTGCGATCATCATCACCCGATAAGCCTGATCGTCACTCATTTGAAAAACGGCGCGCAAGACGGCGACCACGAATTCCCGTGGCGTGTAGTCGTCATTCAAAAGCAAGACTTTGTAAAGACGGGGTTTTTCCGTCTTTGCCTTGGTCTTGCCCTTTGGGCGTGTTGTCGTATCGCTCATCTCAACCGCATTCGCAGCCCCGGCTCCCCGGTGTTTGCAAATCGTGACATAGTCTAACACGATCCCGTTTATGTCGCCATCCGGCATCTATGGGGAGAGAATTCTTGCAATTTCTTAATTCAAGGCTCGCCGTTTTAGTTGGAAAGAGTTATTCAACAGCATCATCTCAACCTGCATGGAAAGTTTCACGATGGCTCGCAAACCAAGTCTCGACGAATCCACTCTCACGAAGATGGAAGTCCGCAAGCTGAATGCCCTGCGGAAGTCCATTGGTGACGATCTCGGCACCAAGGCATTCGTCGACTGGCAGAAATCCCAGCCGGCCACGGCCGATTCCGCGCCGTCCGACAAGACCGCAGACGCGATCGCGGACGCAGTCATGGCCCTGATCAACGATGGCACCATCAAGGGTCTGCCGCGCGGTGGCTATACCGTGCGACGGGGCCGTGGGCGTGTCGTGGTCGAGACCACCGGCTGAATCGACGATCTGTTGTTCGATGCCGCGCCGCCCTGCTATGCGGCGCGGCATCGACATTTCTCACGCTGAATTGCCAGCGGACGAAATCTTTATATTTGTTCGCCGGAAGCCAGCCAAATGCGCTTCCCGGATCTGGGCGATGCTTCATCGCTCATCGCGCCTCGTTGCCGACCCGGAATTGCAAGGCTGGAACTGGTGATCTCTCCAGGCACGGTAATGATTTTTCCGGACGCGACCCGCGAACAAGGTGGCGGCCAGGCGTAAACTTCGCCACCCGTCGAAAAACCCTCCGAAAACCGATGCGGGATCGACATCCCCGACGGGCTTCCGATAGGATTTTAGGCGGCGCGGTGCACCGGCCGCCGGCATCCTATCCCTCACTTGCCGCATCGATATGCGCCGATGCATCGCCGCCTGCCCACTCGATCTCGTCGAAGTCGAACATCGCGACATCGTAGTCGAGGAAGCTTTGATAATGGCGTTCGATGTCGGCACGAAACAGGCCTCGCGTGAGGCCACGAACCAGGCGCGGTACCGCCGTCGTCATGGCATTGATCGACGCACCCGCGGGGCCGAGACTCATCACCGTCGCGATCGTAAAATCATGGATATCGGCGAGATACGGCGCTTGGCCGGTCCGCCGCTCCAGGAATTGTTGTTCCGGGCCGAGATAGGGATAACGGGCGAGCCGCGGATCGTCCTCGTCCACCGGTGGCGTATAACGGTCGGACCAGCGGGCGATGTCGTCGGCAATCCCCGCGAGCTCCGGGCGTCGGCCGGGATCGATATCGATGCCGGTTCCGGTGATGACGAAGTCGGCGACGACCTCGCCCCGCGGCGTTTGCAGGCGCGCCTGCCCGTCGACCGCCGCGGCCGCCAGAACCGGGGCGCCGAGCACCAGGCGGAAGCCCTTGTGGCGCGCCAGCCGCTGAAAGCTCTGCTTCGGGATACCCTCGCGCATGCCGATGACGCGGCTCATGAAGCGCCAGCGCCAGGCATCGTCCAGTTCGCCCAGATGGCGCAGAAAGCCTGCGAAGGTCAGCCAACGCAGCGGTTGGATGCGTTGCAATTCAGCCCGACGGCAAAGCATGTCGACCCCGGTCGCCCCGGCCTCCAAGGCCATCGCCGCGTTGTCGGCGGCGCTGGCGCCGGCGCCGATCACCACCACCCGGCGCCCGGCGAGCGCTGCGAAATCGATGTCGTCCGCCGCATGGGCGCGTAGAGTCCCCGGCAGAGCCTCGATTTCCGGCGGCATCCACCAGCAGCCGAGGCCATCCTGTCCGCTGGCCAGGACGATCTTGCGGCACGGCACGGCTTCGGGCCCAGCCGGCGTTTCCAGCCGGGCGACGAGGTGGCCTTCCGGCGCAGGCTCGATGCCGGCGAGGGCCGTCTCGTTGCGCACCGGAAGCTCGAGGCTATCGCGGTACCAATCGAGATAATCCGCCCAGTCGGCCGCTCGAATGAGGGGGATCCGCGCCCAATCCTCGGCGCCGTGCCGGGCGAGATGCCAGGCCTCGTAGGTCAGGCTCGGCACGCCGAGGTCCGGGCCGCTGTAATCCTTGGGCGAGCGGAGTTCCGGCATCCGGGCATAGGTGCGCCAGACCCCCTCACGCCCGCGCGGGGCACGATCGATCACCTGGATGTTGTCCACCCGCTGGCGCCGCAATTCGAACGCCGTGGCGAGGCCGCCCTGCCCGGCGCCGACGACCAGCACGTCGAGCAGCCGTTCGCCCGCGCGGGTAAATCGCTCTGGCATCCAATCGAGTCGGGGGTGAGCGGTCATCTCGACCTCACGGCGCGCGCGCACCGTCAGGTCCCTCAGCGCCGCCTCGCTCATCGCCGGTTCAGGCCGTGAACCATTCGAGCAGGGGGATGTTCTCGTCGCGGGGGAAGCTGTGCGAAAGATCCTCGATCTCCCGGTAGGTGACGTCCGCACCGGCCGTGCTGAGACTGTCGCGGGCCTGGCGGGCGACCTGTATCGGGAACATCCAGTCCAGCGCCCCGTGGATGATGCTGATCTTGCGGCCTTCGACGGCGGGATCCTCGATGACGTCGAGCAGCCCCGGATGGAAACTGGCGGCGATCGGCGCCAGGTGCGTGAAGGGCGAAGCGGCGCGCAGGCCGCTCACATAGCAGAAGGTGCCGCCATCGCTGAGGCCGGTGAGCAGGCGCCGCTCCGGGTCGATGTTCCAGTGACCGGCGACGAAATCCAGCATCGCCTCCAGGTTCTCGCTGTCGACGTCCGGCCCCATCAACGACCAGGTCCGCTCGATCGAGCTCGGGCTGACCAGGATGACGCCGCCCGCGCGGGCCTCCCGCATCCAGTTCCAGAAGAAGCTGCGGCCATGGCCGGAGCCACCGTGCAGAGCAAAGACGATCGGCCAGGCCAGGCTTTCGTCGTAATACTCCGGCACATAGAGGGAAAAGCCGCCGCGATCCGAACGCTCGTTCTCGACATGCATGACACCGACGTTGTCGCGATCGATGTCCGCCGTGCGCAGCCGCTCGAGCAGGTCCCGATCCTCGCGCGCCTCCTCGGGCAGGAAGAACCGGCTGATCGGCGCCATGCCGGCGGCCAGCGGATAGAGCGTTTCCAACGCTTCCGAGGCACCACGCAGCCGGCGCGTCGCCTGGATGGCGCCGTCCGGCGCATCCTGCACCTGGCGTAGCGCCTCGATCGCCGCCAGCGCTATCGCCCCGGAGCCACTCACCCGCTCGGCGAAGTCCTTGTAGACCTCGGGCCAGCAGACCGCGTTGAAGGCGGCGAGGCCCTCGCCGAGCGGCGCTTCCATCGGTTCGAGCTGGGCGACCAGTTGCGGCAGGTGCGGCGGATAGAGATGCCGGACCACGAAATCGAACAGATCGAAGAGATGCAGCAGCGGGTCGAGAACGCCGTTGATCTCATGATAATGGGTATCGCCGTCGCCGGCCTCGTCGTACTCTTTCACCATCGTGCCAATGTCCATGGGTGCGTCACGTCAAACAGCGGGCACAGTATGGGTTGTCGGCCGCCATGATGTCACCCCCAAACGGCACGCCAATAACACCGCGGGGCAGAGGGACGGAAACGGCATGCATATCGGTCTGATCGGCGGCATCGGCCCCGCCGCCACCCTGTTCTACTACCAGGGCCTGGTCGACGGTCATGCGGCGGCGGGACGGCGCCTGGACCTCGCCATCCAGCAGGCCCATTCGGCCGACATGATCGCCAACCTCATGGCAGGCAATGCCGCCGCCCAGGGCGAGATCTTCGCCGCCATCGTCAAGCGCCTGGCGGCGGCCGGCGCCGACATCGCGGCCGTGACCTCCATGGGCGGCCACTTCTGCATCGCCGAGCTGGAGAAACGCTCTGTCCTGCCGCTCTGCAACCTGGTCGGGGAGATGGCGGCACGCCTCACCGCGGACGGCCACCGTCGTATCGCCATCATGGGTACGGCCGCGGTGATGGAAAGCCACATCTACGGCGCCATTCCCGACATCGAGGTCGTCCTGCCCCAAGGCGACGACCTGCAGGCGACGCACGACAATTACGTTGCCATGGCCTCGGCCGGCCGCGTGAGCGAGGCACAGCGCGATTTCTTCTTTCGCCAGGGCGCAGCACTGGTCCGCGATCAGGGGGCGGAAGTCGTGGTGCTGGGCGGCACCGACCTCTGCCTCGCCTTCGAGGGCCGGGACTGTGGCTTTCCGGTGCTGGACAGCGCCGCGGTGCATGTCGACGCCCTCAACAGATTATCCCTGGCCGGCCCGGCCGCATAGGAGACGACGATGACCCACGACCTCCGTTTTCAAGTCGCGATCATGCCCAACGACGGTTTCGCCGGCGTGTTGCGCCGCTTCCGTCATGTCGAGGACCTCGGCATCGACATGGCGACGACGGGCGACCACTTCTGCGACTGGAGCAACCCGGATCGCGACTGGATGGAAGCCTGGACGACGCTGGCAGGGCTGGCGCAGGGGACATCGCGGATCCGCCTCGCGACCTATGTCACGCAGATCCCGCTGCGCAATCCGGCGATGCTGGCCCGCCAGGCCATGACCGTGGATCACATTTCGGGCGGCCGCCTCGATCTCGGCCTCGGCATCGGCCTCAGGATCGATCCCGCCTACGACATGATCGGCATGGACAACTGGAGCACGGCGGAACGGGTCGCCCGCTTCCCCGAATACGTCGAAATCGTCGATCGCCTGCTGACGAACGAGGTGTCCAGTTACGAGGGCAGCTATTACAAGGTGGAAGGTGCGACCATGCATCCGGGGCCTGTGCAATCGCCCCGGCCGCCCATCGTCATCGCCGCGCTGAAGCCGGTGATGATGCGCCATGCGGCGAAATATGCCGACAACTGGAACAGCCTCAGCTTCTGCGAAACCTTCGAGGAGCAACTGGCCGAGACGCGCGAGCGCATGGGCCGGATGGACGACAATCTCGAGAAGCTCGGCCGTGATTCCGCGACGCTGCGCCGCTCCTACCAGATGTTCGACCCGTCCAGTCGGGCGAGCGGTGGGGCCGTCACCTATTACGAATCGACCAATCTCTTCGTCGACATGGTCGAAAGCCTGATCGAAACCGGGATGAGCGAGCTCGGCATCTACTATCCGACGCTCGACTCGCAGAACGACGCCTTCGAAAAGATCGTCTCCGAGGTGATCCCGGAGATCAAGGCACGCCACGCCGGGTGAGTGCACCCGAGGTCACCATCCGGCGGGCGGAGAGCGGCGATCTCGGCGCCATCGTCGACCTGCTGGCCGACGATCCGCTGGGCGCCGGGCGCGAGACGGCGGTGCGCCCGCTGGATCGCGCCTATGCGGACGCCTTCCAGGCGATCGACGCCGACCCCCACCAGCTGCTCGTCGTCGCCGAGCGGGCGGGTCACATCGTCGGCTGCCTGCAGCTCAGCTTCATCCCCGGGCTGACCCGGCGCGGCATGTGGCGCGGCCAGATCGAGGGCGTCCGCGTCGCGACGGACGAGCGAAACGGCGGCCTCGGTCGCCGGTTGTTCGAATGGGCGATCCAGCGCTGCCGGGAACGCGGTTGCGGCCTCGTCCAGCTGACCACCGACAAGACCCGGCCCGACGCCCACCGCTTCTACGAGTCGCTCGGCTTCGCCGCCAGCCACGAGGGCATGAAGCTGCCCCTCGACGGCGACTGACAAATCACGGTTAGATCCCGCCGAGGAAGTCCTTGCTCCAGCGCGCGAAGTCGTCGCCGCGGGTCACGCGGCGCATCAGCTCCGCGTCGGCAACGCCCGGGAGGTCGCCCGGTGCCGTGCCCTCGCGCAGCGCCTTCAGGGTCGCATAGGTCGCCTGCACGGCGGCCATGAAGGGATGGTGGCCCTGCAGCGCCACGCGGACCCGGCGCGAACCGAGATAGGCCTTGTCGGCCAGCTCCGGCCCGGTACCGCCGAGAATGAAGGGGAGGGAGACCGCCTCGAAGACAGCGTCCAGCTCCGCCCGGGTCTTGATGCCGACGAGGAATATGGCGTCGACGCCGACCGCTTCGTAGGCCTTCGCGCGCGCAATCGTATCCTCGATGCCGGTGATCGCCGGCGCGCTGGTCCGCCCGGCGATGACCAGGTCCGGGTCCTGCCGGCCCTCGATTCCAGCGCGCATCTTGCCGACGCCTTCCTCGAGCGATATCAGCCGCGTCGCCTCGACGCCGAACTCGCGGGGCAGCACCGTGTCCTCGATCGACAATGCGGCGACGCCGGCCGTCTCCAGCTCCTCCACCGTGCGCTTGACATTGAGGGCGTTGCCGTAGCCGTGATCGGCATCGACCAGCAGCGGCAGGTTGCCGGCCCGGTTGATGCGATAGGCCTGCTGGGCGAACTCGGTGAGGGTCAGGACGATCAGGTCCGGCGCGCCGGTCACACTCATCGAGCCGATGGAGCCCGCGAACATGCCGACCTCGAACCCGAGATCCTCCGCGATGCGGGCGGAGATCGCATCGTAGACGCTGCCTGGATGGACGCAGACGTCGCCCGAGAGGACGGCGCGAAAGGCGGTGCGGCGGGACGACCAGTGCATGGCGGTGAACTCCTTCGAGGCGATTTCGAGCGCGGCACTATAGCGCGTGGACCGGCGCCGCGCGCGCGTTGACAAGCGCCCCCGCCGGCGCCACCTTGGGCCCGCGCCCTCGCCCTCGCCTACGCCCCTGGGGAGATCCGACCTTGCGTAGCTATCTCGAATTCGAACGGCCGATCGCCGAACTCGAAAACAAGATCTTGGAATTGCGCCAGCTCGACGGCGACGGCGACGGCCAGGTCGATATCGAGGAAGAGGTCCAGCGCCTGCAGAGCAAGGCGCACCAGCTGCTGAACGAAACCTACGGCGAGCTCAGCCCCTGGCAGAAGACCCAGGTCGCCCGCCACCCGCACCGCCCGCACTTCACCGACTATGTCGAGGCGCTGATCGAGGCCTTTACCCCGCTCGCCGGCGACCGCGCCTTTGCCGACGACAAGGCGATGATCGGCGGCATCGGCCGGTTGAAGGGCCGCTCGGTGATGATCCTGGGCCAGGAAAAAGGCGCCGATACCGAAGGCCGGGTGAAGCACAATTTCGGCATGGCGCGCCCGGAAGGCTATCGCAAGGCGATCCGGCTGATCCGCCTGGCCGACCGCTTCGGCCTGCCGGTCGTCACCCTGGTCGACACGCCCGGCGCCTACCCGGGCGTCAGCGCGGAGGAGCGCGGCCAGGCCGAAGCCATCGCGCGCTCGACCGAGGCCTGCCTGGACGTGGGCGTTCCGATCATCTCCTGCATCGTCGGCGAGGGCGGCTCGGGTGGAGCTGTGGCGTTGGCCTCGGGCAACAAGGTGCTGATGCTCGAGCACGCCATCTATTCGGTGATCATGCCGGAGGGTTGCGCCTCGATCCTCTGGCGCTCGGCCGAGAAGGCGCAGGAGGCGGCGGACGCGTTGAAGCTCACCGCCGGCCACCTGCTGGAACTGAAAGTGATCGACGCCATCGTGCCCGAGCCGGTCGGCGGCGCCCACCGGGACCGCGACCGGGCGATCAGCGCCGTCGGTGCGGCGATCGACGCGGCGATCGACGACTTCGCGGGACAAACGGCGGACGAGATCCGCCGGCACCGGCGCGACAAGTTCCTGGAGATCGGCCGGGTGGGACTGGCGTGAGCGACCACCAGGCCATTCTCTTCGCCAACGAGGCGTTCTATCAGGCCTTCGCCGAGCGCGACATGGAGGCGATGGACGCGATCTGGGCCGACGACGACGCCGTCGCCTGCATCCATCCGGGCTGGCAGCCGCTGGAGGGGCGCGAGGCGGTGCTGGAAAGCTGGCGCGCCATCCTTTCGAATGCCGACTCGCCCCCCATCGTCTGCCGCCAGGCCCGCGCCCACATGCGCGGCGAGATGGCCTTCGTCGTCTGCTACGAGGAGATCCTCGGCCAGTATCTGATCGCCACCAACGTCTTCGTGCGCGACGGGCGGACCTGGCGCATCGTCCATCACCAGGCCGGCCCGACCGCCGGCCAGCCGGAGGACGAGGGCGAGGCCGGCGAACGCACGGTCAACTGACCGCTACCAATCCGAGGGGGAAGGGGACATGGGCGCGCGGGATCCGGTCATCGTCGGCGTCGCCGACACGGCGCTGGTCGAGGGCAAGATGGCGGCGGGCACCACACCGCTCTCCATGCAGGCGCATGCCGCGAAGGCGGCGCTGGACGAGGCGGGGTTACGGGTTGCGGATGTCGACGGCCTGCTGGTCGCCGGCGCCTGGGGCCAGCCCCGGCCCGGCAACATGATGCCGATCGCGCTCGCCGAATATTTCGGCATCCGACCCAGCTTCGCCGACGGCACCAACATCGGCGGTTCCTCCTTCGAGATGTTCGTCGGGCATGCGGCCATGGCGTTGCGCCAGGGGATGTGCGAGGTGGCGCTGATCCTCTACGGCTCCGACCAGCGCAGCGCCCGGGCCCGCACGCTGGGTGGGCGGCCGACCTATTACAGCCTGCAGTACGAGGTGCCCTGGGGCCAGCCGACGCCGCTCGGCTCCTACGCCATGGCTGCGCAGCGGCACATGCACCTCTATGGCACGAGGCCCGAGCAACTGGCCGAGGTCGCCGTTTCGGCGCGGGAATGGGCCCGCCTCAATCCCGCCGCCATGATGCGGGACGAGATGGGCATCGACGATGTGCTGGCGACGGCGATGATCGCCGACCCGCTGCGCCGGGCCGACTGCTGCCTGGTGACCGACGGCGGCGGGGCGATCGTCATGACGACGGCGGAGCGGGCGGCCGATCTCGACGGCACCGCAATCGACGTGCTCGGCTTCGGCGAGAGCATGAGCCACATCACCATCGGCGCCATGCCGGACGTCGCCTGGCACACCACGGCGGCCGAGGCGGGGGCACGGGCCTTCGCCATGGCCGGGCTGACGCCGGGCGACATCGACGTGGCGGAGATCTACGACAGCTTCACCATCACCGTGCTGATGAGCCTGGAAGCGCTCGGCTTCTGCGGGCGGGGGGAAAGCGGGGCCTTCGTCGCCGACGGCCGCACCCGGCCCGGCGGCGCCTTTCCGATGAACACCAACGGCGGCGGCCTCTCCTTCGCCCATCCCGGCATGTACGGCATCTTCCTGGTGACGGAGGCGGTGCGCCAGCTGCGCGGCGAGGCCGGCCCGCGCCAGGTCCCGGGCGCCCGTGTCGCCCTGGCGCACGGCACCGGCGGCACGCTGTCGAGCGGTGCGACCTGCATCCTGGCCCGGCGCTGATGAGCGGAGGAGCCCGAACGATGAGCGACAAACCCCTGCCGACGATCGATCCCGACAGCGCGCCCTTCTGGGCCGCCTGCGGCGAAGGCCGCCTGGACCTGCCGCACTGCCGGGCCTGCGCGCGGCCGCACTTCCCGCCCCGCGCCCTCTGCCCGCATTGCCACGAGGTCGGCTGCGACTGGCGGGCCGCGGCCGGCACCGGCACGATCCACACCTTCACCGTCGCCCGCCGCCCGGCCCATCCCGGCTTCAAGGACGAGGTGCCCTACGTCGTGGCGCTGATCGACCTGGACGAGGGCGTGCGCATGATGAGCAACATCGTCACCGACGACCCCGACGCCGTCGCGATCGGACAGCGCGTCGAAGTGGTCTTCGACAAGGTGACGGACGATCTGACGATGCCGAAGTTCCAACGGATCGACTGAACCCGGAGCCACGCCGTGTCCACCACCATGAACCGTAGCGAGGCCAAGGCCTTTCTCGCCGCCGCCCGGGTCGCCATCCTCTCGGTGCCGGAAGCGGGCCGCGGACCGCTGGCCACGCCCGTGTGGTACCGGGTCGAGGGCGACGGGAACCTCGCCGTCATCGTGCCACGCGATTCCGCCAAGGGTCGGCTGATCGTTGTCGGCACCCGCCTTTCGCTCTGCGTCCAAAAGGACACGCCCTCCTACCAGTACGTCAGCGTCGAGGGACCCGTCGTCGGAACCGACCCGGCGGACTGGGCCGACGACCTGATCCCCATGGCGAAGCGCTATCTCGGCGAGGCGGACGGCCAGACCTATGCGGACGGCATGCGAGAGGTCTTCGCCGCGGGCGGCCGGATGCTGGTACAACTCAGGCCGGAACGCTGGCTGACGGCGGACTACACGAAACGCTGAGGTTCGTTCCATGAGCCACGCTCGCAGCTCAAACGAGCTCCAAAAGCCGTCGCCCATTCCATGACGGGGATGTCATCGAGGCTAACAAGACCCAGGAGTTGATCTACGAATAGCCGCGCCCGGCAACATCGCCGATACGATTGAAGTCAAATAAAATTGCACTTATATTGGGCTTCATACTCTACCGATCACACGGAGCGGCCTAGCCGATATGTGGGACGGACTGTTTCTCAAGCGGCTCCGCAAGGAGATGCCCCACTGGCGTGAACGGGGCTGGATCGAGGCTGACGGTAGCGAGGCGATTTTGGCCGAGCTTGCCGCCCGCGGCGGCCTCTCCCGCTTCACGCCTATCGTCTTTGCCGTGCTGGGCGTACTGCTGGTCGGCGCCGGCGTCATCCTGTTCTTCGCCGCCAACTGGCAGGAGATGGCGAAGATCACGAAGATCGCTGTGCTGGTCGGCGCGCTGATCGCCACCCATGTCGCCGCTGGCCTCTCGCTCGCCCGCCCCGGCCGGGCCTCCGGCGCCGTCGCCCACGCCCTGCTGCTTCTGGGGATTATCCTGTTTGGCGCCAACATCATCCTGATCGCGCAGATCTATCACATCGATCGCCACTACCCGGACGCCATCCTGGTATGGTCCCTGGGCGCGCTCCTGGTGGCGTGCCTGGTCCCGTCCGAGATCGCCCTGGTCGCCGGTCTGCTTCTCGGCCTGCTGTGGAGTGGATTCGAAACCCTGGATTTCGGTCGACACATTCACTGGCCGTTTCTCGTACTCTGGCTGGCGACGGTGCCGCTGATCTGGCGAAACCGTTGGGTCTGGGGCGCGCGGGCCACCATGATCACCCTGATACTCTGGTCGATTCTGACGTTCTACTGGGGCTTCGAATGGCGCGACAGGTCGCTGGAACGGGTTTTCCTGGCGCAGGTCGTCCTCTTTGGCTTTCTCACGCTGTTCTGGTTGCTGCATGTCGCGGTACGCCGCGACGCCGTGTCCCGCGTCGCGGACGCGGCACGATTGCCGGCTTTGGTCGGGGCGCTGCTCGCGTTCCTCGCGTTGACGGGTCGCTACCACTATGGCCTGAGAAGTGGGTCCTGGCTCGAAGGTGATTCACCACCGATTGCTTCCGCCGCTGCCGGATGGGTCGTCGCCAGCCTCGTCGCGATGGCGTCGTCGTTCGCTGCTGCGGCTTGGGCCCGTCGCCGGGCCGGCGCGCGGGCGAATGGGCCCTCGGCCGTCATCGGATTCGTGCTGTTGGGCCTGATCTGCCTTGCCAGTCTCTCCAATCTGGCGCGCGGCTTAGAGATGGTCCCGGTGCTCGGCATCTACATCGCCTTCAATGTCTTGTTCTGTGGCGGCCTCGTCTGGCTCATTCATCAAGGCTATCGGCAGGGTGATACCGCGATCGTCAACACCGCCTTCGTCTTCTTTGCGGTCCTCGTCTTGCAGCTCTATTTCGATACATTCTGGAGCTTGGCGGACCGAGCCTACTTCTTCATCGGCGGTGGCGTCGTCCTGTTCGCCGGCGGTTATCTGCTGGAGCGCCAGCGGCGGCGATTGCTGTCCCGCGGCAGCATGACGAGGGACACGGAGGACGGCGCATGAAGCTTCGGATCGCCGGCGCAATCGCCCTCGTCCTCGCCGCCCAGCTCACCGTGCTGGCCGTCATGGTCGGGCGCCATCAAATGACCCTGAACGAGGGCACGCGGGTCATCCTGAAGACCGAACCGATCGACCCGCGGTCGCTGTTCCGAGGCGACTATGCGATCCTGAACTATGACATCAGTGGTCTCTCGGAATCGCTGCCCGGCGGTGATGCCGACTGGAAACGTTACGATACTATCCATGTCGTGTTGGAGCGGGAAAAGCCCTACTGGAAAGCCGTTTCCATGCATCGCAATCGGCCTGTGCTCGCGCCCGATCAAGTCGCCATTCGCGGAACCGTTCGAGACGTGTGGTCCCGTGGCGTAATCTGGGTGCGCTATGGCATCGAGAAGTACTTCGTGCCCGAGGGCGAAGGTCGAAAGATTGAGCGTCCGAGCGAGGGCAACGTCATCTCCATCGAGGTCGCAGTCGACGACGCCGGCAACGCCGGTATCACGGCCGTGCTGCTGAACGGCGAGCCGGTCTACGAGGAAGCCCTGTTCTGAGCCTCGGCCGAGACGGGCGCGCGCAGGCCGAGGCGTTCGAGGCGGGGCAGGACTTCCTGGAGGAAATAGGGGATCTCCTTCAGGTAATCGAGGAAGGCGACCGAGGTCCCGGCGAGGCCGGCCTCGCTCATCGCCGCCATCTCCGCCGCGATGTCGTCCGGCGTGCCGACGAGCGGGAAGGTGCCGGGATAGGTGCCCTCGTAGGACCGCCCCGTCGCGCGGGTGAAGCGGTTCTCGGCCGGGCGGGCGGCGACCCGGTTGCCGCTGCCGGCAACGGCGCCCCGGTGGCCCCGGTGGTAGGCGCGGCCCTCGACGTCGGCCATCTCCTCGGCGAAATAATGGAAGAACTCTTCCGCCTCGCGCCGGCTCGGGCGGCAGACGATGTGGCTCATGGCATAGATGGGAAGGCTTCGCCCGTGCCGCGCCATGTGGCCGTGCACGTCGGCCAGCAGGTTCGCCACCTGGCCGTGCTCGGTCACCGTGGTGAAGAGGGCGTCGGCCGCCTGGGCGGCGAAGTCGCGGCCCTTGGGCGAAAAGCCGGCCGACATCACCAGGGGCCGCGGGCGCTGGATCGAAATGGGGTCGGTCTGCAGGTTTTTCAGCTGGAAGAATTCGCCCTCCCAGTCGAACTCCGACCCGCCCTCCAGCAGTTTCGCCCAGATCCGCCACCACTCCACGCCATGTTCATAGCGTGTCTCGGGATCGATGGTGACGCCGTGCAATTCGAACTCCGGCTGGTTCCAGCCGCAGACGATGTTGAGGCCGGCGCGCCCGTGCGTCACGTGATCGATCGTCGCCATCGCTTTTGCCGCGAAGGCGGGCGTCACCAGCGGCACATGCACCGTGGCGAAGACGCAGATTCGTTCCGTGAGCGCGCCGATGGCGGCCGAGTGGGTGAGCGTCTCGTAGGACTTGCCGTAGATGTTGGCCTGGCCCTGATAGCCGCGCCACTTGGCGACCGGCAGGATGAATTCCAGGCCCGCCGCGTCGGCCAACCGGCACATGGCGACGATATCGTCCCACTCGGCCCGCCAGCGTTCCGGCGCCAGGGAAATCGTCAGGCCGCCGTCGCAATTGGCGCTGAAGACGCCCAGCTTGAAGCGGTTCGGCCCGAACATCGGGTTCGTCGCGGCACGCGGATCCATGGTCTCAGTCCCCGAAGTCGAGCGTGTCGAGGCCGTAGAAGGCCAACACCTGGTCGACCCGCGCGGCGCTCGGGACCGAGTTATGAAAGCCGTGCCGGCTGGCGCTCAACCCGGTGGCACGCCGTAACTCGACCATCGTCTCGGCCATCTTCAACGTGACGGCGAAAGTGTCGATCAGCGGCACGTCGTCGATCCGCGCGATCCCATTGCGCGCCAGCAGCAGGCTGATCGGCACCTCGCCCGCGATCAGCACGTCGCAGCCGGTCTCCGCGATCATCGCCCGCGCGGCGGCGGTGAACTGTTCGATCACCGGCCCTGGATCCGTATAGCCGGCGAGGACCTGGGCGAAAGAAATACCGTTGGCGCGCACGCCGGCGGAACGTTCCGCCAGGCCATAGGCGCGGATCTGTTCCTCATAGTGCGGGATCATGCGGTCGATGAAGATCATCACGCCGAAACGCTGGCCGAGCATGGTGGCGAGATGCAGGCTCGCCTCGCCCAGGCCGATCACCGGAATGTCGACCAGGCTGCGCGCCTCGCGCAGCATCGGGTTCGGCAGGGTGCACATGGCGTAAGCGTCGTAGCCCTGCCGCTCCGCCGCCCGCGCGGCGGCGAGCCACTGGTGGCCGTGCATCATGTAGGTGAAGCCATAACCGATGTCGTCGCCTGGATAGTCGGAAGGGTAGGTCCCGGGAAGCTGGCCGTGGAACATGATTTCGCTGTCGGGGCGCAGCACCTCGGCGGCGCGTTCCGCCAACGCCTCGCCATAGGCCGGCAGGTCCTCCAACACGGTAAAGCTCTGATGCCAGATCCGCATACCCATCGCCGCATTCTCCCTTTCGCCAAGACGGGGCCGATCTTGGCCGAGGCCTCACATCGAGACAACAGAGGGGATGGAGATCGCGTTGGTCGCCTCAAGTGCGCGGATCTTCCTTTGCTTCGTCGAAGATCCTTTTGGCGATCAAATAGACCCAGCGAAGCAAGGGAACGGCGACGAGGGCCAGCAACAGACCAAGGTCCGACACCTCGTCATTGCCCCTGAACCAGCCGGCGATCAACAGGGCAACGGCAATTGCCCAGAGGCCCCAACATAACCAGAACAGGAACCGCATTCCGCGATGCTGCTACGTGGCCGCCGCCCGCCCGCTCGGCTCCCAGCCGTAGAGGCGTGCGAGGTTGCCGCCCATCAGCAGGGCGCGTTCCGCGTCGTCGAACCGAGTCGTCAGGCGGAACGGCTCGACGCCCTGGGCGTAGCTCAGCACCCGGATCGCCCGGGTCCAGTCGGTGCCCCAGATACAGCGCTCGATGCCGAAGGCCTCGACGATGCGCAGCACCGGGTCCCAGATGTCGTCATAGGGATAGGGCTGGTGCGAGAGGGTGCAGGCACCGGAAATCTTGATCGCCACGTTGTCGTATGCCGCCAGCGCCAGGACCTTGGGCAGGTCGGCGAAGGGGTCCGCCGGGGCGGGGGGATCGAAGGGCTGCTGCAGGCCCAGGTGATCGACCACCAGCCGGGTGTCGGGATGCGCCGCCGCGACGGCCGCAGCCTGTTCCTGGCGATCCCAGCACAGCAGGTTGACGGGCAGCGACAGGCGTCCCGCCGCGCCCAACACCGCGGCGATGCCGGGATCGGCGGGATCGTCGCTGACCTCGTCGTTCATCATGATGCGGATGCCGACGGTGCCCTCGCGCGCCGCCCAGGCCTCGATCTCCTCGACCACGGCGCCATCGTTGGTGTCGACCGGTTTGACCAGGGCGAAGCGGTCCGGGTGGGCCTCGCGGACCTCGATCGCGTAGCTCGGATCGAAGCGGTACATGGTGTGGACCGAGACCAGCAGGGCCCCGTCGACGCCGACCGCGTCCATCGCCGCCACCATCTGGTCGCCCGTCACCTCCGGCGGGCCGGCCAGCACACCGTGCCAGGGCCGTCCCGGATGGTCGCGTTCATAGGCGTGCACCTGCGCGTCGATCGTCACCATGGTCGCCGTCCTCCCGGTTGCGGAGCACGAGCTTAGCGCGCCCTGCATGTTTCGTCGCCCCGCCGGCTCGGCTACACTTTCGCCTCGGTCTTTGGAAATCGCCAGGGAGGCACGCGAGCATGTCCCAGTCCCACATCCATGTCGGTGTCGCCGGCTATGTCGGCCGCCCGGACGCGGTGGGCGCCGTCGGCGTCTTCCGCCGGCCCTGCGCGGGCGGCGCCTGGCAGCATGTGCTCGACAGCCACGAGGTTCACACCGTCTTCGTCTACCCGGACGAGCCGAGCCTGGTCTTCGCCGGCAGCAACGACGGCGTCTGGTTCAGCGGCGACTACGGCGCCACGTACGAACGGGCGCGGTTCCCCGACGACAACATGCAGATCTGGTGCTTCCTGGTTTCCGAGGCCGACCCGGATTTGATGTATGCCGGCGCTTCACCGCTCGCGGTCTATCGCTCCCAGGACCGGGGCCGCAGCTGGAGCGAGCTCGCCGAGCCGGACATCCCCGAGCGTTGCGCCGGCCCCTTCAACCCGCGGGTCATGCGCCTGGCCGAGACGCCCGGCAAGCCCGGCGAACTTTATGCGGCGCTGGAGATCGCCGGCGCCATGCGGACGACCGACGGCGGCGAAAGCTGGCAGGATCTCGGCGACGACCTGGTCCGCCTGTCCGACGAGCCGCATCTGCGAAGCGCGATCGTGCAGCAGGACACCCAGGCCGAGGGCATGCTCGACGGCCACGCGATCGCGATCTGCGCGGCCAAGCCGGACACGCCGATCATCGCCGTGCGCATGGGCCTGTTCTCGACCGGCAACGGCGGCTCGACCTGGGCGGACATGGACATCCGCCGCTTCTCGCCGACCACTTACGGGCGCGATATCAAGGCCTCGCCGCACGATCCCGCGACCCTCTACAGCGCGCTCTCCGTCGCGGCGGCGAGCCATGACGGCGGGGTCTATCGCTCGACCGACGCGGGCGAAAGCTGGCAGCGCTTCGACAAGGTGCAGGTCAACGGCACCATCATGAACATCGGCCTGCACACCTCGGACCCGAACCAAGTCTATATCGGCGCGCGCTACGACGGCGAGATCTTCGGCACCCACGACGGCGGCGAGAGCTGGGAGGCGATGTCGATCCCCGGCCCGATCAAGGACATCTATGCCGTCGCCGCCGGGTGAGTTTCGGACCACGCTCTAATGTCGGCTGAGATCAAAGATTGGTTGGAGGCGCTGGGCCTCGGCAAGTATGGCGATGCATTCGTCGAGAACGAAGTCGAACTTCGAAGCCTTCCACATCTGGATCAAGACGATCTCAAGGAACTCGGCGTCGCCCTCGGTCACCGCAAGTTGATGCTTTCGGCGATCCGGGAGCTGACGGCAGTATCGACGCCGCCAGCATCCGCTTCGCCCGGTGACGCGGCCACGATGTCCACCGCACCCGGTGGTGATGGGGAACGCCGCTGGCTGACGATCATGTTTTGCGACCTCGTCGATTCGACGGCGCTTGCGGGACGGCTGGATCCGGAGATCATGCGCGAGGTCCTGCGCCACTATCAGGATCGATGCGCCGGCGAAATCTCCCGGTTCGACGGCTTCGTCGCAAAGTTCATGGGCGACGGCATCCTCGCCTACTTCGGCTATCCCAAGGCGCACGAGGATTCCGCCGAACGGGCGGTGCAGGCCGGGCTCGCCATCCTGGATGCGATGCGCGGAACGGCGACGCCCGACGGCCAGCCTTTGGGGGTGCGGATCGGTATCGCGACCGGGTTGGTCGTGGTCGGAGACCTTGTCGGTGAAGGATCCTCACAGGAGGAAGCGGTCGTCGGCGAGACGCCGAACCTCGCCGCGCGCCTGCAGGGCCTGGCGGCACCGGGGCAGCTGGTCATCGCCGAGGCGACCCGCCGCCTCCTCGGGGTGAACTTCGAGCTTGAGGATCTCGGCCGCCGGCAGCTCAAGGGTATCGACGAGCCGACCACCGCTTACGCCGTCGTCGGTGTGCGGACGAGCGCAAGCCGGTTCGACTCCAGGACCGGTGCCGCCCTCTCGCAGCTGGTGGGTCGCGACCAGGAGCTGGCGCTGTTGTTGGAGCGCTGGACCCAGGCCAAAGGAGGCGAAGGCCAGGGCGTGTTGTTGGTGGGCGAGGCGGGGATCGGCAAGTCCAGGATCACCCGGGCCTTGTTCGACGGGATCGAGGCGGAGTCCCACCTGCGGATCCGCTACCAATGCTCGCCCTATCATGGCGACAGCGCACTTTGGCCGGTGATACAGCAACTCGAACGCGCGGCGAAGTTCACCGGGACGGACACAGGCGAGGCCAAACTGGACAAGCTGGAAGCTCTGCTTGCGCAGGCCGGCAACGCCGACGAGGCGAGTCCCTTGATCGCCGAACTGATCGGCCTGGACGGCGAGGGCCGCTACGGTCCAATGGATATGATACCCCGCGTCCAGCGGCAGCGGACGTTGGACGCCCTGGTCGTGCAGCTGCTGGGGCTGGCCTCCGGCATGCCGGTCCTGATGGTGCTGGAAGATGCCCATTGGATCGACCCGACGACGTTGGAATTCATCGAGCTCTGCCTCGAAGGCATTTCCGCGGCGCCCGTCCTGCTTCTGCTCACCAGCCGCCCCGACAATCAGCCGAGCCTCGCCGGACACCCCCACGTCACCCGTCTCACCTTGAACCGGCTCGGCCGTCAGGGCATCGAGGCCATCGTGGCGGGGCTGGGCGGAGACGCCTTGCCGGCCGACGCCGTCGGCGAGATCGTCGCGCGCACCGACGGGGTGCCGCTCTTCATCGAAGAGCTGACGAAGGCGATCCTGGAATCGGGCGAAACGACGATACCGACCTCCCTGCATGATTCCCTGATGGCACGCCTGGACCGGATCCCCGAAGTGAAGGAGGTGGCGCAGGTCGCCGCCTGTATCGGCCGCGAGTTCCACCATTCTCTGCTGTCGACCATCGCGGAAGCGTCGGAACAAGACCTCAGACGATCCCTGGACAAGCTCGCCGAGGTCGAACTGATATTTCGTCGCGGCGCGCCACCCGATGCCCACTATACTTTCAAGCACGCGTTGGTTCGCGATGCCGCCTATCAGAGCCTTCTCAAGAGCCGACGGCAGAACGTACACGGCCGCATTGCCGACGCCCTGGACGTCTCGTCTTCGACCTCTGCGGGGGCCGAGCCTGAAATTCTAGCCCGCCACCTCGAACTGGCGGACCGAGTCGCGGAGTCCATCGCGCAGTGGCAGATTGCGGGCACCCATGCCAATCGACGCTTCGCCTACAGGGAGGCCATCGGCCATCTCGAGAATGGACTGCGGTTGCTGAAGACCTCGACCGGGGACCCGGAACGGGATGGCCACGAACTGATGCTGCGCCGGGCGCTCGGGCCGGCGCTGATCAACGCGCGGGGATGGTCGACGGACGAGGTCAAAACCAACTACGACCGTGCACAACGGTTGTGCCAGGCGCTGGGCAACGAAGAGGCATTGTTCGAGGTCCTGCGTGGTCTTTGGCAGTTTCATCTAACGCGCACCGATCTCGCACAGTGCCTCGCACTCGGCAAGCAGATGTTGGATCAGGCCCACCGCGCGCCCGGCGAAGGCCGGGAACTCGACGCCGACTATGCCCTGGGGGCGACCTATATCTGGCGGGGTGAATTCGAGCACGCGCGGGAGCATTTCGAAGCCGGGCGGAAGCGTTACGAACGACAGGGGGATACCGGAGCGGGCGACAAGTCCGGCCACTCCGCCGGCGTCGTCTGCCTGTATCTGGGCGCACAGACGTTTTGGTGCCTCGGCTATCCCGACCGGGCACGCGCCCTGATCGAGGAGGCTCGGGACCTGGCGGCACGGCTGTCGCTGCCGTTCTCCATCGCCATCTCGACATTGCAGTCGGCGTTCACGCAGCTCCATTGTCGCAATCCTGGTCAGACCGCCGAGTTGGCGGAGGAGGGGTACCGCGTCGCGGCCGAGTACGGTTTTCCCGCCCTCTCGGCCGAGCTGGATATCGTGCGGGGTTGGGCCGCGGCCATGTCCGGGCGGCTGTCCGAAGGCATGGCGCAGATGCAACTCGGCCTGGATGCGTTCGCGGAAATGGGGCTCCTCTTGCAACGGCCTTGCTATCAGATACTCATGGCGGAAATGCACATCGAATGCGGGGCCATCGATGCCGCCGAGAACGCCCTCGACGAGGCCGGAGCCCTGGCGCGTGAAACCGCCGAGGGATACGCTGAAGCCGAATGGCATCGGGTCGCCGCAAAACTTCATATCGCGCGAAACAACGACGTCGCCGCTGCGGTGGCCAGCCTACGCGATGCCTTACGCATCGCCCAAGCGCAGGGTGCCAAATCCTGGCAGATCCGCGCGGCCAAGGACCTCGCACGGCTCTGGGCGAACCGTGGCCAGAGGCAAGAGGCCGTGGCGTTGCTGGCGCCGATCTACGGCTGGTTCACGGAAGGGTTGGACACACCCGATCTCGAAGAGGCAAAGGCGCTCCTCGATGAACTGGCTTGAGGCCGCGTGTGGCTGTCAGATCCGATAGCCGACCTCGAACCGGCGTCGCCTACGCGCCCTCGCCGACGAGGTCCCGCGTGAAGACGTCGTAAGCGTCCCGCATCGGAAGCTCGAGGTCGACCTTTACCCGGCGCCGGGTCGCGGTGACGCTCTCGCCGGTCTTTGGATTGACGCCGGCCTTCTCGTAGCTCTCCCAATAGAGCGCGATGCCGCGGCGCTGCCAGGCCGGCAGGTCGTTGAAGTTGACGCCGCCCTCCTGGAACAACAGCTCGTTCTTCTGGCCGACCGACAGGCCGTTCAGGCGCCCGGTCGCGGTATCGGCGGAAAGCCCCTGGCCGCGCAGCAGCCAGTAGCAGTGACCGTTGAGCGCGTTGCGATGGGCGTCCTCGCTGCGCCAGCGCAGATAGGCCACCACCCGGTCGAGGTCCGGCAACTGGCTGATCCGGCAATCGAAGGCGGCGGGCGCGCCGAGACGAAGCGAGAACGCGGCGCTCGCCTCCGCGGCCAGGAGAGAATCGAGCTTGCGCAGCTTGCGGGCGAAGGCATCCTCGTCGCGGTCCAGAACCAGGTTGATCTCGTCGCTCTGGGTATAGGCGTAACGCACGCGAAAGCCGCAGCTCATCAGGTGTTGCGAGGTCGCGATCATGTGGTCGCGAAACGCTGTGTCGTAGGGCGCCTCGAATTCGTGCACCTCGCGGGTCAGCCGCGTGAAACCGCGCCCGTCGATCCGCGCCACCATATGAATGCCGGGCAACACGCAGTGGTCGTGCGCCGTCTCGTAGATCCGCATCCGGGACTCGAGCTCGTCGAACTTCATGGTCAGCGGTTCTCCATCGTCGGGCGCGCGCGCATGTCACACCCTACTCACGGCCCCGGCTTTCGTCGACGGCGGCCTGCTCCGCCTGACGGCGGACCTCGACCATCTCCCGCGCCGCGTGGTCGGGTGTGAATCGGCATGCAAAACTGACCCACTTTGGTGGGTTATGAGCGGTAAGAATTGACCCACCTGGAACGCTAGCATCCGCACGGAACAGTGCGGAGGAAAGAGCAGGTGGTATTGATGGAAAGCGTATTGAAGATCCGACGTTGGATATTACGGGAGGGTCGGAGTATCCGATCTGTATCTCGTCAGACTGGTTTGTCGCGGAACACGATTAAGAAGTATCTGAAGGACGGCGATCCACCGAGCTATCAGCGGCGCGTTTCACCCGTCCGGCGTAAGCTTAGCGATGGCTTCGCCAGCCGGCTTCGGGCGCTCTTTGAGCAGGACCTGGGGCGCCCGCGCCGTGAGCGCCGGACGGCCAAGAAGCTTTATGAGCAGCTTGTGTCGGAAGGCTATAGCGGATCCTACTCGACGGTTCAGAGGTTTGTCCGCGACCTGAAGCGTTCTGGCGCCGGATCGGGGGATGCGTTCATTCCGTTGCACTTTACGGCAGGTGACGCGCTCCAGTTTGACTGGAGCACGGAATACGCTGTCCTGGGCGGTGTCGAGCAGAAGGTAAAGGTTGCCCACTTCCGCCTATGTCATAGCCGCAAGCCCTTTGTTGTTGCCTATCCCAGCGAATCTCAGGAGATGGTGCTGGACGCCTTTGCACGGGCGATGTCTTTCTATGGCGGCGTACCGCGCCGGGTGATCATCGACAACCCCAAGACGATGGTAACCTATGTTTCGCGCTCTAAGGACCGTGTGTTCCATCCGCGCTTTCTGGCGTTGATGAACCACTATGTGATGGAACCGGTTGCTTGCACACCCGCGGCGGGGTGGGAGAAGGGTCAGATTGAGAACCAGGTTGGGTTCCTGCGGGGACAGCTGTTTGCGCCCAAGCCCGCCTTTGACGATCTGGATGCGCTGAACGGCTGGTTGCGTCTGCGCTGCGAGGAATTGGCGAATCGCGCCCACCCCGAACAATCGGATCGCAAGATCTCGGACGTGTTCGCAGACGAGTGCGCCGAACTGCGTCCCCTGGGCCGGGCTTTTGACGGCTATGTTGAGAAGGCCGCTCGTGTCCGCTCTACCTGTCTGGTCCAATATGCCACCAATCGCTATAGCGTCCCCTCCCGGTTCGCCGGGGAGCTTGTCTCTCTGCGCGCCTATGCGGACCGGATCGTGGTTGTGTCAGGGCAGAATGTGATTGCCGAGCACAAGCGCCGCTTTACCCGCAACGCCAGCTATTTCGAGCCCTGGCATTACCTGCCCCTACTCGACCGCAAGCCCGGCGCGCTGAGAGATGGCGCGCCCTTTGTGGGTTGGCAATTGCCTGAGGCGATGCACCGGGTCAGGGCGCATTACATGGCCGGCAAAGGCGGGGACCGGGAGTTTGTCGATCTGCTCCTGCTGGCCCAGGATCACGGGATCGAGGTGGTCGAGATAGCCTGTGAACTGGCCGTGGAGCAGAACACGCTGCGCCTTCCGGCCATCATCAATCTGATCAACCAACTGGTGGAGCCGGTCATCGCGCCATGGGGCGAGAGCCACGCCTATCCGCAACTGACCTTGCGGCCCGAAGCGGACTGCAAGCGCTATGAGACGCTGTGCGTTGCCGGGGAGGCCGTCGCATGAAAGCTTTGATAGACCAACTGATCGCCCTGAGGCTGTATGGAATGGCGGCTTGCGCCGAAGCTTTGCTGGCCGCGCGCAAGCCGCCAAGTCTGACCACTGCGATAAAGCAACTGATCGACGCCGAGACTGTAGAGCGCCGGGTGCGCTCTATCCAGCACCAAATGCGGGCCTCGAAGTTCCCCCACCATAAGGACTTCGCCACTTTCGATTACGGCCTAGCCGCCGTCACCCAAGCGCAAATCGACCCCTTCTGCTCAGGGCAGTTCACCCAGGAGGCCCACAACCTCATTCTGGTGGGCGGAACCGGTACGGGCAAAACCCACATCGCCATTGCTCTGGGGACGCTGTTGATCAATCAGGGAAAGAAGGTCCGTTTCTTCAACGCCGTCGATCTGATCAATGCGCTGATCAAGGAACAGGCCGAAGGCAACGCCGGCAAGATCATCCGGCAACTGACGGCCATGGATTGCGTCATCATCGACGAACTGGGCTATATCCCATTCCCCAAATCCGGCGGTGCGCTCTTGTTCCACCTGATCAGCAAACTCTATGAGAAGACCAGCGTCATCATCACCACCAATCTGGAGTTCGGGGAATGGGTCTCCGTCTTCGGAGATGCAAAAATGACAACCGCGTTGCTGGATCGTGTAACGCATCACTGCGCAATCATCGAAACAGGCAACATGTCTTACCGCTTCGCACAAAGCAAACAGCGACGACAAAAGTAGCCGCCCTGTAAGCAAAGCCCCAGGCTGATCCGCTATATGGAGCCAATCAGCCTGGGGGCTTTCATCGCAAAGGCGGGCAAATCAAAACGGGTCCTGTACAGATTGTTCTGCAAAAGGGGTTTCGTAGCTGGGGCACAAGTCCGGGCCGATGGGGTGGATGAGCTGCCTCCGGCTGGTCCGGGCTCTCGCGATCGAAATCCATGAGGACTGGCTGGATGCCAACCGCTAGCTCAACATGATCCATCTCAAGGAGAGCAAAAGCGAACGCATCCAGAAAGCCGCCTGACGGCGGCTCGGCATGCCTGGCGCTCCGAGCAATCGAAATCTCCGCGCCAGGCATGCCGGTGGCCCTCATCGGCAGCCATGACAAACTTGCAGAACAGTCTGGACACTACTTCAAAAGCTCATTGCCACTTCAAGAACCCCACCTGATCCCCACGTTCCGCCGCCGGCCCGGTTGTCCCGGTGGGCCCACAGGCCCCTCCCACGCGGCTTCGCTCCGCGTAACGCAAAGCGCTACACGAAGCCGCGCGGGGCCCTCCCGTGGACTACCGGGACAACCTCCGTCGAAGCAAGGGGGGGGGTCAATTTTGCACGCCGATAGGGGGTCAGAATTAAATGCTGATTGACAGTCGGGGATGCCCAAGTCCATCAGCACGATCTCGCTCAGTTGCAAGCTGGCTTCCGTCGTTTCCGGTACGGCATGGTTCGCGCCCAGTGCGATCAGTTCTCTCGCATGCGCGCCGTCACGGGCCCGCGCGAAAATCGCGAGGTCCGGCCAACAGCGCCGCGCCGCGACGACGACGCGTTGCGCCGCGCGGGCGCTGTCCATGGTGACGACCATGGCGGCGGCGCGTTCGGCGCCGAAGCGCCTGAGGATATCGGTGTGCGCGGCATCGCCGTGAAAGATGCCCGCCCCGTCCGAGCGAAGCGCCGCGACCAGGTCCGTGTCGCTGTCCAGCGCGACATAGGCAAGCGCGTGGGCATCCAGGAACGTCGCCAGCATCTGCCCGACACGGCCATAGCCGACGATGATGACGTGGCCGGCGAGGTCGGCCGGGAAGGCCGTCTCGGGTCGGTCGTGCCGCGCCTCCCAAGCCTCGATGCGCCGTGCGATGGCGCGGGCCATATGGGCGACCAGCGGCGTCGCGATCATCGTCATGCTGGCGACGATCAGCATGAACTGCGCTGTGCCGCCGGGCACCAGCCCGAGCGCGAAGGCCATGCCGACGACGACGAAGGCGAATTCGCCCCCCTGGCCGAGGAGCAGGGCGGATTCGACGGCGACGGAACGCGGCTCGCCGAACAACCGGGCCAGCAGAAAGATAATCGGTCCCTTCACGGCGAACAGGCCGACGACGGAGGCGGCCAGCCAGAGCGGCTTCGCGCCCACTTGCGAAATGTCGATCGACATGCCGACGGAAATGAAGAACAGGCCCAGCAGCAGACCCTTGAAGGGCTCGATCTCGACGTCCACCTCGTGGCGATACTCGGTCTCGGCAAACAGCAGGCCGGCGAGGAAGGCGCCGAGCGCCATGGAGAGGCCGGCCATCTCGGTGGCCAGCGCCGTGGCGATGATCACCAGGAGGACCAGCGCCAGAAACATGTCCCGGCTCGCCGTGCTGCCGATGAAGCGAAACAGCGGCCGGATGACCAGGCGGCCGACGACCAGAATGACAGCGATGGCGATCAGCGCCTGGCCGAACGACCAGATCAGCGGCAAGAACACGGCGCCTTCGCCCTGATTGTGCAGTGCGGCCACCATCAGCAGGATCGGCAGCACCGCCAGGTCCTGGAACAGCAGGATGGCAAAGCTGGTATGCCCCGTGGCCGTGCCGAGCCGGCGGCCTTCCGAGAGCAACTGCATGACGATCGCCGTCGACGACAGCGCGAAGGCGGCGCCGAGAATGATCGCCGCGGCCGGCGTGTTGTCGAAGAACGAGGCGATGACGGCGATCACCGCCCCCGTGACGACGACCTGTAACGCGCCCAGACCGAAGACATGGCGACGCATCGCCCACAGCCGGTCGATCGAAAGCTCGAGCCCGATCATGAACAGCAGGAAGACGACGCCGAGTTCGGCGAGTGCGCGGACCCCGTCCAGGTCGGCGATCGCGACGTATCGAAGCCACGACGCATCCTCGACCCAGCGGACGAAGCCGAACGGGCCGATAGCGATACCCACCACGAGGTATCCCAGCACCGGACTGATTCTAAGGCGGTGCAGCAAAGGCACGATCACGCCGGCGGCGACCAGGAAGACGACCACCTCGTGCAGGTTCAGGGCTTCGAGATGCATGGCATTTCTATATTGGCTCCGGCACGGCGGACCGCATGAGACATGTTAACGCACCGGGGCGGCTCAGGCTCTCAGTCCCGTGGTTTCCGCCAGAAGCCAGTCGCGAAAGGTGCGAACGGCGCGGCGGACCAGACCACCCGGCGGATAGACCAGCCAGTTGGAGAAGGCCAAGGGCAGCGCGAGCGGGAAGGGCCTGACGAGACGCCCGGCGGCGAGATCGGCGGCGACGACGCGCCCGCGCCCCAGCGCCACGCCCTGGCCGTCGATCGCCGCGGCGATCACCATGGGGTAGGGCATCAGGGTCAGGCCATAATTCGGATCGACATCCTCGACCCCGGCGGCCCGCAGCCACATCGCCCAGTCGGGCATGATGTCCGCGACGTTGCGGGTGCCGTCGTGCAGCAGCATGTGGTGCGCGAGATCCCCCGGCTGGCGGAGCGGATGGGACCCGGCGAGCAAGGCCGGGGCGGTGACGGGGAAGACCTCGTCCTCGCCGCTCAACCGTTCCACCTCGTAGCCGGGATAGCGCCCGGCGCCGAACCGGATCGCCAGGTCGACACCGTCCTCGTCGAAATGCGCCAGCGCCATGGAGGCGTCGATCCGCACGGAGAATTCGGGATGGCGGGTGTGGAAATCGTCCAGCCGGGGGATTAGCCAGCCGGTGGCGAAGGTCGGCGAGACGCTGACCTGCACGCTCCGATCGTCGTGCCGCGTGCGCAGCCGGGCGACGGCGCTCGCCAGGGAATCGAGGCCGAGGGCGATTCCCGGCAACAACGCCTCGCCCGCGTCCGTGAGCGCGATGCGGCGCTTCTCCCGGGTGAAGAGGGGCCGGCCCAGGTCCGCCTCCAGATGACGCACCTGCTGACTGACGGCGGCGGGCGTGACGAACAGTTCCTCCGCCGCGCGGGTGAAGCTGAGATGCCGGGCCGCCGCCTCGAAGGCCTTCAGCGCGTTGAGCGAGGGGAGCTGTCGCATGGCCACTATATTTAAAGTTTTTCTATCGATCTGACTAGTAAAGATCGTTTGTATCCCGGGGTCTTCTTACCCATTTCTCCAATATCAGACACGAAAACGACACGTCGAGTGAGCGACAGGAAAATCTAAGGAGATTTAGATTTTCCAAACCCTGAAAGGACGGGACAGATGTACCAGCACGCAACGGAGAACAGCTTCCAGGTCGACGCCGGCCAGCAGTCGGGCGAGCCGATCTGGTACGTGAGCGACGCCGCCTACGACCGGGCCATGCGCCGCGCCATGCGGGAACGCTCGGCACTGGCTGCCGGCCTGGCCCGCAAGGCGATCCGCTTCCTGCGCGGACAACGCTGAGGACGAAACGGCCATTGACCTCCCCGGGTCGGAGACCGACCTCTCCGGCCTCCCCCGACGGACGCGCTTCTCCCCCCCAATGGCGCGTCCGACGTTCGGGCGGGTGCGAACGTTCCACCGTTCGCGCCCGCCCGCCACGGGCGCTTCGCCCGGCCGTGCAAATGGCTTGTCGAAGGGCCGTCGGTTCGTGTAAGGCGGGTCCGTAATCACGGAGCCGGAGTTACACGCCATGACCGACGTCGCCACCACCGCCTGCGACCTGCTCGACACCGTCGGCAACACGCCGCTGGTGCGCCTTGCCAAGCTGTTTCCCCAGGATGGCGTCGAGGTCTTCGCCAAGCTCGAGTTCTTCAATCCGACGGCGAGCGTGAAGGACCGCATCGTCCGCCACATCGTCGCCGCCGCCGAGCGCTCGGGCGAGCTGAAGCCGGGCGGCACCATCGTCGAGAACACCTCGGGCAACACCGGCGCCGCGGTGGCGATGATCGCGGCGGCCAAGGGCTACCGGGCGATCCTGACCATGCCGGACAAGACCAGCGCCGAAAAGCAGAAGGCCTTGCAGGCCTTCGGCGCCGAGATCGTCGTCTGCCCGACAGACGCCCCGCCCGACAGCCCGGAGCACTATGTGAAAAAGGCGCGCGCCATCGCGGCCGAAACGCCGAATTCCTTCATGATCAACCAGTACGACAATCCGGTGAACGCCGAGGCGCACTATGCGACCACCGGCCCCGAGATCTGGCGGCAGATGGACGGCAGGCTCGACTATTTCGTGGCTTCGGGCAGCACCGGCGGCACGGTGACCGGCACCGGGCGCTACCTGAAGGAGCAGGACCCGAGCATCAAGGTGGTGATGCCCGATCCGATCGGCTCGATCTACAAGACCTATTTCGAGACCGGCGAGATCGACGAGAGCGAGATCGGCACCTACCAGGTCGAAGGCATCGGCGAGGACCATATCGCCAAGTGCATGGACTTCGCCGTCGTCGACGAGATGTTGAAGTTCAACGACGACGATGCTTTCGGCATGGCCCGCGAGATCGCCCGCACCGAGGGCATCCTTTGTGGCGGCAGCTCCGGCGCCAACCTCTACGGCACCCGCAAGCTGGTCGAAGGGCTGAGCGGTCCGGCCCGCATCGTCACCGTATTGCCGGATACCGGGCTCAAATACCTCTCGAAAATCTTCTGAGAATTCCCAGGCGCCCGCTCCTGTCCTAGACTGTGCGCACGAGCACGGGAGGGACATGATGGCGTTCACCACCAAACAATTGGGCGATGGCTTCGCGGCCGAGATCCAGGGCGTCGATCTCGCCGCCGACATCGACGAGGCGACGTTCACGGCGTTGCGTCGGACCTGGATGGAAAACAAGGTCGCCGTCCTGCGCGGACAAAAGCTCGACGACGGGGCAATGATGCGCTTCTCGCGCCGCTTCGGTGAGCTGTTCGTCCATGTCCGCAAGCAGTTTCATTCGCCCGAACATCCCGAAGTCCTGCTGATCTCCAACCTCGAACAGGATGGGCGGCCGATCGGGGCGCTGGGGCACGAAGGCCTCGCCTGGCATTCCGATCAGGCCTATACGGCGAAGCGGGTCTTCGGCACCTTGCTCTATGCGGTGGAGATCCCGGAGGCGGGCGGCAACACCCTGTTCGCCGATCTGGCCCAGGCCTACACGGCCCTGCCCGCGGCGCGCCGGGCGGAACTGAGTACGCTGGAGACAATCTATTCGATCGAGGTGACGACGAAGACGGAAGGCCTGCCGCTGCCGAACGAGCAACGCCAGGCGACGCCGGACGTCGTCCATTCCCTGGTCCGCCGCCATCCGCATTTGGCGCGCGAGGGGCTCTATCTCTCGCCGGCGCATACCCTGGCGATCCGCGGCATGGCGCGGGCGGAGAGCGACGCCCTGCTGTCCGAGCTGGCAGCCTGGGCGAGCCAGGACCGCTTCATCTACGAGCACGAGTGGGCCGAAGGCGACGTCATCATCTGGGACAACACCCATCTCATGCACACCCGGCGCCCGTTCAACCCCACGGCCCGGCGCCTGTTGCGCCGCACCGGCTGGTACTACGCCGACGACGCCGGCGAACGGGCGGCCTAGGGCCGCGCCCGCGTGGCCGACGGCGCCACCACCCTGCCCCTCACGATCCGCCAACGGCGGGGCCGCGTTTTCTGGCGGATCCTGCAGGTCATCGTCTTCATCCTCTGCGTCTTGGTCCTCTCGGGCAGTGGCCTCGATCCGACGGACGAGCCGTTGCTGGTCGTCATCGCTATCACCGCCGGCCTGATCCTCCTGTTCGAGATCGTCTTGCGCTGGCGTGGGCGGGTCCGGGACCGGATCTATACGATCGACCGGGACGGCGTGCGCTTCGCCACGGGGCGGGAGAGCTGGGCCGAGCCGCTGGCCGCCTACGACGGCGTGCTCTGGCGCGAGGAGGTTCGACGCAGCGGCGGCAGCGGCGGAAGTGGCGGCAGCCACCGGGTCTGGATCCTGGAATTGCGCTGTCCGGGCGAAGCCTCACACACGGTGCCGCTGCTGGAGAAGCGCAGCGAAACCGGCGTCCGCGCGCGGTGGGAGGCGTTGGCCCGCGCCCTCGACCTGCCGGCCTTGCGCGACGTCGGCGGTGGCGAGATCCAGCAGCGTGCGCCCGACGACCTCGACCTCTCCGTGCGCCAGCGGGCCGCCAAAGGCCGGCTGGACGGGCCGGCCGAGATCGGGACCATCCCGCCGAAGGATGTCGAGTGGAACCCGCGCGATGCGCGGGAAGCCCGGATACGCCAGCATTCGGGCGCCCGGGCCGTGCTGTTCGCCTTCAGTTTCATCCCGGCACTCGGCGGCCTGATCGCCTTCTGGGGTCATGACCAGCAGCTGCCCTTGCTGCTTCTGGCGACGCCGCTGTTCGGCCACGCCTACCGTGTCGCCGCGCGCTACCGCATCGCCGCGGTCGACGACCGGCTGGAATTGGCGCTCGAGTTCGGCCCGCTACGCTTCGCCCGGCGCCGTTTCCCCATCGACGACATCGAACAGATCTGGACGACGAGCACCGGCCCGGCGGAGCTGGGCGTCATGCGGATCAAGGTCGAATCCGATGCCCGGTCCGCCAGCCTCGCCCTGTTGTCCCGCGACACCGGGGACTGGACGGCGGCCTTCATCCGCCATCTGGCGAGCGCGCCCAAGGCCCGTTGAGGGAGCATCGACATGAGCGACGAAGACATGTTGCAAATCGCCCTGGCTGAGGCGCGGGCCGGCCTCGCCGAGGGGGGCATTCCGATCGGCGCGGCACTGTTCGCCGGCGACGGCACGCTGCTCGGCCGGGGGCGGAACCGCCGCGTGCAGGACGGCGATCCCTCGTGCCACGGCGAGACGGACGCCTTTCGCAACGCGGGCCGGCAGGCGGACTACCGCTCAGTGACCATGGTGACCACCCTGTCGCCCTGCTGGTATTGCAGCGGCCTGGTCCGCCAGTTCGCGATCGGCCGCGTCGTCATCGGCGAGAACGAGACCTTCCGCGGCGGTGAGGACTGGCTGCGCGAGCATGGCCACGAGGTCGTCGTCCTCGACGATACGGCCTGCAAGGCGATGATGCGCGATTTCATCGCCGCCAATCCCGCACTCTGGCACGAGGATATCGGCGTCGCCGGGGATTGAAGTCGCCATCGCCGCGCGCTATACCCCGCGCCCGCCCGAGGCGAAGAGGCGCCGTACCGGGCGGAGGAGGTGTGTCATGGCCAGCAAGTCCCACAGCGAGCACCAGCCGTCCTTTCGAGCCGATGAGCAAGCGGCGTCGCGGCTTCCCGTCTGAAAGCCGGGTCAAGCGTGGCGATCGCGTCGTCCACGGCGACAAGGAACTGATCGAAAAGCTCGGCCGCAACGACCCCTGCCCCTGCGGTTCGGGAGAGCGTTTTCAAGCGCTGCTGTCTCGCCAGCGGGCGTTTCGACGGCGCCGAACGAAACCACTTCTTTCAAGGACTGATCAAGGCAGTCTCAAAGTTCCCAGTCGACGACGAAGTCCTCCAACGGGCGGCGCAGCTTGCGCTCGCTGACGACACGGCCGCGCACGGAGATGCCGGCCTCGTGCACCGTCTCTGGATCGCCGGAGACCAGCGGATGCCACCACTCGAGATCCCGGCCCTCGGCCAGGCGGCGGTAGGCGCAGGTCTTCGGCATCCAGGGGATTTCGGCGACGTTCGCCGGCGTCAGTACGACGCAATCCGGCACAAGGCGGGTGCGCCGGTCATAGTCGCCGCAACGGCACGAGCCGAGGTCGAGCAGGCGGCAGGCGACCCGGGTCGGCAGGATCTCGCCGGTGTCGATATCCTCGATCTTGTTGAGACAGCATTTGCCGCAGCCATCGCAAAGGCTTTCCCATTCCCGGGCGTTCATCTCTTCCAGGCGTTTGCGTCGCCAGAAGGGAAGATCGTCGCTCACGCCCGCGGGCCCGAATGACGCTCGATGAAGGCGGCGATACGGGGCGCGATCTCGCCCCGCCAGCGCCGGCCGTTGAAGACGCCGTAGTGACCGACGCCCGGCTGCACGTGGTGGGCACGCAGGTCCGACGGCAGCGCGGCGCACAGCGTCTGCGCCGCCGCGGTCTGGCCGACGGCGGAGATATCGTCCTTTTCCCCCTCGACCGTCATCAAGGCGATGTCGCGGATCACCTCCGGCCGCACAGCCTCGCCCCGGTGGCGGTAGCGGCCATGGGCCAGGTCCTTGTTCTGGAAGACCCGTTCCACCGTCTCCAGGAAATAGTCCGCCGGCAGGTCCATCACCGCCTGGTATTCGTCGTAGAAGGCCCGGTGCGCCTTCAGCCCGTCGCCGTCGCCCTTGACCAGCTGATTGAAGATCTCGAGGTGGGCGTCGACGTGACGATCGAGGTTCATCGACAGAAAGCCGGAAAGTTGCAGGAAGCCCGGATAGACCCGCCGCCCGGCGCCGATATTGCCGGCCGGCACCCGCTGGATCACCGTCCGTTCGAACGAATCGCGGCTGTGGTTCTCGGCATAGAGGTTCGGCATCGTCGGGTTGATGCGGGTGTCGACGGGGCCGCCCATCAGGGTCATCGTGCGCGGGCGGACGGGATCGTCCGCCGCCGCCAGCAGGGCGCTTGCCGCCAGCATCGGGACCGAGGGCTGGCAGACCGCCATGACATGGGTCTCGGGGCCCAAGTGGCGCAGCATATCCAGCAGATAATCGACATAGTCGTCGAGATGGAACGGCCCCTCCGCCAGCGCCACGTCGCGGGCGTCGTGCCAATCGGTGATATGCACGTCGTGCCCCGGCGCCATGGCGCGCACGGTATCGCGCAACAGCGTCGCATAGTGACCGGAGAGCGGAGCGACGATCAGCAGCTTCGGCCCCGCCGGCACGCCGGCCTTGACGAAGCGTTTCAACTGGCAGAACGGGCGATGCCAGGTGACCTCCTCCGTCACCGCGACCCGGCGATTGCCGACCCGCACACTGTCGATCCCGAAAGCGGGCTTGCCGTAGGCGCGCAGCGCGCCCTCCATCAATTCGCAGGCGGCGGCCAGCGCCCGCCCGCCCTGGGTATAGGCGGCGGGGTTGAGCGGGTGGCGATAGAGCAACTTGGTGGCGCCGGTGGCGAGACGGAATGGTGTCATCGCCGCCCGTTGGAACTCATGCAGTTGGTAAAGCAATCGACCCTCTGGAGGCTGGGGCCCGCACAGGCGCGGTACCGGACGCGTCGTTCATGCAGCGCACAACAAATCGTGTTGCGGTGCGAAGTCTAGGCGTTCGGCGCCGTGCGGTGCAATAGCCCCCCAACTCCCCCGCGCCTCACGGCCACTCGGGGCGGCGCATGCGGAAGATCTCCGTGGTATCGGAATAGTCGGCGAGATAGCCGAGGCGGGCGACCGGACGGGTGCGGGCATAGTCGATCATGCCATCGACGATCACCGATTCGTCGATGTGGATGCCGACGACCTCGCCGAGGACGATCCGGTTGGGGGTGTAGCCGTCGGGCGACTTGGTATCGATCACCTCCAGCAGGCGGCACTCGAAGTTGACCGGGCTCTCCGCCACGCGCGGCGCGTTCACCCGTTCCGCAGCCACGGCCGTCAGGCCGGCGAGCGCGAACTCGTCGACGTCGGGCGGGCATTCGGCCGAGGTTTTGTTCATCGCCTCGCGCAGGTCCCAGGTCACCAGGTTGTGGACGAAGCTTCCCGTCGCCTCGACGTTGGCGAGGCTGTCCTTCACCGGCGCGGGCGCGTCCTTGGGCCGGGCGCCGACCGAATACATCACCTGCGGGGGCACGTAGGAGACCGCGTTGAAGAAGGAATAGGGCGCGACGTTCGGCTGGCCGTCGGGCCCGTAGGTGGAGATCCAGCCGACCGGTCGGGGCGCCACCAGGGCGTTGAAGGGGCTGTGGCGGAGGCCGTGATGCTCTTCGGTGCGCCAGTACATGGGTTGCCTTGCTCCTCGACGGTGTCGGTTCGCCCTCGCAATAGAGCAGCGGGCGCGGAAAATCCACCGGGTGGCCGCATGGTATCCGCGCGGAGTGGACCTTTCAGCCGGTCGGCCGGCGGCATAGGTTCGCCCCGACACCCTGGGCGGCGCGGCCGGTTTCCACTAGGCTGGCAGCCGCCCCGGGGCCCCGGAGCGCGCACGAGGACAGGCAGCGATGAGTGGAAACGCCGAGGAGCGGATGGACAGGCGGGCGATCGTCTTCTCGAACGTCGGCCATACCTATACCCATATGTTCACGGTGCTCTATGCGACCGCCGTGCTCTTCCTGCCGAAGGTCTTCAACCTGCCCTACGGCGAACTGCTGGGCCTCTCGAGTTTCGGCCTGGTGCTGTTCGGCGTCGCCGCCGTGCCGGCTGGCTGGCTCGGCGACCGTTGGAGCCGGGTCGGAATGATGGTCGTCTTCTTCATCGGCATGGGCGCCGGCTCGATCGTGACCGGGCTCGCCGACGGGCCCGCCATGCTGTGGCTGGGGCTGACCCTGATCGGCCTGTTCGCCGCGATCTATCACCCCGTCGGCATCGCCTGGATCGTCGCCTCGGCGAAGCGCCAGGGCATGTCGCTCGGCATCAACGGCGTCTTCGGCAATGTCGGCAACGGCCTGGCGCCGATCTTCGTCGGCCTGATGATCGATTTCGTCGACTGGCGCGCCGCCTTCATCCTGCCGGGCCTGTTGTCGATTCTGACCGGCCTGTATCTGCTGTTCTGCTGGAAGCGCGGCGATATCGGCGATACCACCGCCGACCGCGCGCCGGCGCCGGCGGCCGACGGTGGTGCCATGATGCGGGTCTTCTTCATCCTGACCATCACCATGGCCTGCACCGGCTTCGTCTATGCCGGCATCGCCAACACCATGCCCAAGCTGTTCGAGAACGGCCTCGGCCCCGCCATGGCCGGCGACTACACCCGTATCGGCCTCTTCGTCGGCCTGATTTCCGGCATCGCCTCCTTCGCCTCGATGGCGGGCGGCTGGCTCGCCGATCGCTATTCGGCACGCGCGATCTACGTCGTGTTCTGGCTGCTGCAGGTGCCGCTGCTGTTCGTCATCGTCGACCTCTCCGGCGGCTCGCTGCTGCTGGCGACCTTCCTGGCGATCAGCTTCAACCTGACCTTCACCGCCGCAGAGAACATGCTGGTCGCGCACTACACGCCGTTCCGCTGGCGGGCGCTGGCTTACGGGGCCAAGTTCGTGCTGGCGCTCGGCGTCGGCGGCCTGACGGTGAAGCTCGCCGGCTGGATGTACGACGCCCAGGGTGGTTTCGACCTGCTCTATTTCTATTTCGCCATCGCCGCGATCCTGGCCGCCCTGGTGGCGATCTTCCTGCCCGGCCGCCGCCGGCCGGAACCGGTGCCCGTCGGGGCCGATTGACCGGGCCGGCGGAGGGATCATCGTTGCCGAGGAGAAAGCCATGACCGCGTTCGAACACCCCATCGTCCTGACCGGCGCCGCCTCCGGCGTGGGCGACGCCACCGCCCGCCGCCTGATCGAGCGCGGCCACCAGGTCGTCTCGATCGACCTCAAACAGCCGACCGCCGCCGTCGCCGCCCACCACGACTGCGACCTCTCGGATCCCGAGGCGATTGGCGCGACGCTGGCCCGGCTGGAGGGCCCCTACGCCTCGCTGCTCAACGTCGCCGGCGTGCCGAGTGCGGTGGGCGACGAGAAGACCGTGGCGGTGAACGTCCTCGGCCTGCGCCAGCTGACCGAAGGCCTGTGGGATCGCATCACCGACGGCGGCACCATCGTCAACGTCGCCTCCATCGCCGGCAACCAATGGCGCAAGCGGCGCGAGCCGATCCTGGCGCTGCTGGCGAGCGACGATTTCGCCGCCGGCCTCGACTGGTGGCGGGCCAACGGGGGCGACGTCGACACCGACAGCTACACCTTCTCGAAGGAGGCGGTGGTGCTCTACACCATGCAACTCGCCATGCGGGGCATCGCGCGCGGCATCCGCGTGAACGACGTCGGACCCGGGCCGATCGAGACGCCGATCTTCCCCGACTTCACCGATGCCGTCGGCCAGGAGGTGATGGGCAACATGATCGACATGGTCGGCCGCGTCGGCCAGCCGCAGGACATCGCCGAGGCCCTGGTCACGCTGGCCGAGGGCGAGATGGGGTGGCTCAACGGCCAACACATCATCGTCGACGGCGGCATGATGGCGGGCTTCTGGTCGGGCGCGAAGCGCGACGCCTAGCAGCCTGTCGGACTTGAGCCGAGTTTCGAGATGAGATTCACTGTCACGGTCTGATTCTCTCCTGCGCGGTGATTTTGTGATGAGCAACTTTCGACAGGTTGACCGGGAGACCAGCTATCTTCTGCCGCCTTCGGTGGACGAATGGCTGCCTGATCGTCATCTGGCGCGCTTCGTGGTCGATGTGCTGGAGCAGCTGGATCTCTCTGCGTTCGTGAAGGCCTATCGTGGTTCGGGCTCGGCGGCGCATCACCCGAGCGTCCTGCTGGGCCTGCTGATCTACGGCTACGCGACGGGGGTGCATTCCAGCCGGAAGCTGGAGCGGGCGAGCTATGATTCGGTGGCCTTCCGCTTCATCGCGGCAAACGACCACCCCGACCACGACACGATCGCCACGTTCCGCCGTCGCTTCCTGCCGCTGATCGAGGGGCTGTTCGTGCAGGTTCTGCTGCTGGCGCGGCAGGCCGGCATGCTGCAACTGGGCACGGTGGCGCTGGACGGGACGAAGATCCATGCCGACGCGAGCCGGCACAGCGCCCTGTCGTGGCAGCGTGCGGGCGAGATCGAAGCCCGGCTGCGGGCCGAGGTGGCGGAGTTGATGGCGTTGGCGGAAGCGGCGGACCGGTCCGAGGTTCCCGACGGCATGAGCGTGCCGGAGGAGCTGGCACGGCGCGAGGACCGGCTGGCGGCGATCGCCGCGGCGAAGGCGGAGATCGAGGCGCGGGCGGCCGAGCGTCATGCGCGGGAGCAGGCGGAGTACGAAGAGAAGCTGGCAGCCCGCGAGGCGAAGGAAACGCGGACCGGCCGCAAGCCGGGCGGGCGGCCACCGAAGCCGCCGGAGCCGGGGCCACGGGCGAAGGACCAGGTCAACCTGACGGACCCGGACTCGCGCATCATGCCGGTGGCCGGCGGCGGCTTCGAGCAGTGCTACAACGCCCAGGCTGCGGTGGCCGCCGGCAGCCTGCTGGTGGTCAGCGCCGACGTGGTGCAGGCGGCGAACGACAAGCAGCAGATCGAACCGACGCTCGAAGCACTCGCCGGCCTGCCGGACGGGCTTGGCGAGGTCGAGACCCTGTTGGCGGACAGCGGCTACTTCAGCCAGGCCAACGTCGAGGCCTGCGGGGAAGCGGAGATCGCGCCGCTGATCGCGCTCGGCCGGGAGCACCACCATCTTTCCTGGCGGGACCGCTTCGCCGAGGCGCCGCCAGCGCCCGAGGATCCGACGCCGCTCGAGGCGATGTGCCATCGCCTGGCCACACCCGAGGGCCGGGCGCTCTACGCGCTTCGCAAGCAGACGCCGGAGCCGGTGTTCGGCATCATCAAATCGGTGATGGGCTTGCGTCAGTTCAGCCTGCGCGGCCTCGACAAGGCGAAGGGGGAATGGACCTTGGCCACGCTCTCCTGGAACATCAAGCGGATGTTCGTCCTCAGCCACGCCTGAACGGGCGGGCCAACCCGCGTTCGCAACTTCATGGGGGTAAATCCATGACATCGACGCCCGCCAAGCCAATCTTACCAATCCTTGCATGCCCGAGTCCGACAGGCTGCTAGGCGTCGGCCATTCCCTTGCCGCCCGTGCGAAGAAGGAACCGCCGATGACGCGTCCGCGCCGCATGCTGCTGAACGCCTTTTCCATGAACTGCGTCACGCACATCCAGCCGGGTATGTGGACGCGCGAGGATACGCGCCAGCTCGACTACACCCGTCTCGATCCCTGGGTCGACCTCGCGAAGACCTTGGAGGCGGGCGGCTTCGATTCGATCTTCTTCGCCGACGTGCTCGGCACCTACGACGTCTTTCGCGGCGGGCCGGAGACGGCGATCCGCGAAGCCATGCAGATCCCGATCAACGATCCCTCGCTGCTGATCCCGGCCATGGCGCAGGCGACGGAACATCTGGGCTTCGCCTACACCAGCTCGATCTTCCAGTCCCCGCCCTTCACCTTCGCCCGGGCGATCTCGACCCTCGATCACCTGACCCGGGGGCGGGTCGGCTGGAACATCGTCACGACCTATCTCCGGAACGCCGCCACCAACCTCGGCCTGGAGGAATTGCCCTCGCACGATGCCCGCTACGACCGGGCGGACGAGTATCTCGACGTCGTCTACAAGCTCTGGGAGGGCAGCTGGGAGGACGGCGCGGTGCTGCGCGACCGGGCGGGCGGGCGCCATGCGGATCCGGCGAAGATCCACGCCATCCACCACAAGGGCGAACACTACAGCGTCGAGGGGCCTCACCTGGCGGAGCCCTCACCCCAGCGCACGCCCCTGCTGTTCCAGGCCGGCACCTCGACCCGGGGCCGCGCCTTCGCGGCGCGCCATGCCGAATGCGTCTTCCTGCTCGAGACCCTAGCGGCCCTGCAAGGCCCGGCGAGCGCGATTTCCGACATCCGCGCCCAGGCCCGCGCGCTCGGCCGCGATCCCGCCTCGATCCGCTTCTTCCAGGGCCTCTCCCCGGTCGTCGCCGGCAGCGAGGCGGAAGCCAAGGCCAAGCTCGACGACCTGATGGACAGCTACAGCCTGGACGGCGCGCTCGCCCATATCAGCGGGGCGATCGGCGTCGACCTCGGCGCCATCGACCCGGACGTTCCCTTGGGCGACGTCGACGCCATGGCGATCCGCGGCTGGGTCAAGGGCATCATCGAGGCGGCGCCCGACAAGACCATCACCTTCCGCGACCTGATCCGCGCCCGCACCGAGGAACGCTTCCTGGTCGGCGCGCCGGAACAGATCGCCGACGCGCTGGAGACCTGGTTCGAGGCCGGCGTCGACGGTTTCAACCTGACCTATACGGTGACGCCCGGCACCTTCGTCGACTTCATCGAGCATGTGGTCCCGGAGCTGCGCCGCCGCGGGCTAGTGCAGACCGACTATGCGCCCGGCACCTTGCGAGAAAAGCTGTTCGGACATCCGAAGCTTCCCGCCGGCCACCACGGCGCCTCGTTCCGGCGAGGGTAGGACCGTCGTAGTCAGGACCGTCGCGGGCAGGACCGGCGCTCAGAGCCCTTCGGTCAGGATCAGCTCGGTCTTGGCGCCGGCGTTCCGGGCCTGCAGCCAGGGCTGGTATTCGGCCGAGGTATAGAAGGTCTGGGCGGCGGCCTTGTCGGGGAATTCGATCACCACGACGACATGCGGCGCTTCGCCGTTGCTCTCGACCACTTCCAGCTCGTTGGAGCGCACGAGATACTTGCCGCCATGCGCCTCGACCAGCGCCTCGACGGCGGGAATGTAACCTTCGATCCAGGCGGGATCGGTGACCTCGACGCGGCCGACCACGAATACGGACATGACGTTTCCTTCCCAGGTTCTCTGCGTGTCAATGCCGACGGTACCAGGAGTGCCGGCGCCTTGCAGCAAGAATGACGCCTTGCGCCGTGCGACGCCCGATCGCCCGCGACGGTGTCGGTGGGGTCAGCGCCCAAAAGGAGTCAGGACTTGAATGTTGAATTCAACATTCAAGTCCTGACTCCTTTTGGGCCTCGCGAAGTGGTGTGGGTGTGGCCTTTGGTTGGGGAAATCGCGTCGGCATTGCCGCGTAGGTTCAATCCTTCGCGGCACGGGCGCGGTCGGTGCGGATGTCGTCGATCATGTCGGCGTAGTCGGGTGTCGGGAAGGGCTGGCCGGCGGGGACGCGCATCATGTCGGCGTAGAGTTCCAGCGAATTCCCGTCCGGATCCTCGAAATAGAACGAGCGGCTGCCGCTGCCGCCCGCGAGCGTGCCCGGGCCGGTGCCGCCCTCGAAGCCGTGCACCAGGGGCCCGGCGGTGATCTTCACGCCCGCCGCCCGCAGGGCGGCCAGCGCCTTCAGCCACTCGTCCCGGTTCTCCATCTCCATGGCGATGTGTTGCAGGCGGTTGCCCGCCGGATCACCCGCCGCAACCTCCGGTTTGGGCATCAACACGATGTCGTGGTGGTTCTCCTGGAAGCGCAGGAAGACGATCTCGCCGCCGCCCGGCATCGCCCAGCGTCCGGTGAGCGTCAGCCCCAGCACGCCCGTATACCAGTCGATCGCGGCCTCGAGATCGGCGACGTAGATGCCGACATGGCCGACGCGGGCGATGGTGAATTTTGCCGTCATGGCTTTGTGCCTCCTGCGCCGGGATGTGGATCTGACTAGGTTCAGATAGATGTGAGACGCGCCTCTGGCGGCAGAGGCGGGGATCTCCGAAGCTGTGAGTTGCGAGACCAACAGCTTGAAGGAGAACCCCATGCAGGTTTTTGGCCTGCCCCGACATGTTATCAGGGGTTGGAGGACGGCGTTGGCATCGGGCCCGGCGTGACGGCTTGACGGCCGAGGCGGCGGCCCAGGCGGTGGGCGTGCCGCGTAGCACGCTCTATCGCTGGGACGAGCGGTTGGAGCCGCGCTCGCGCGCGCCTCGCCGCCGTCGTCGCCGAGAGTGGTCGAGTGCGGTGCTGCGTCGGCTTGAACGGCTGCGCCGCGACTTCCCGATGTGGGGCAAGGCCAAGCTCGGACCGCTGCTGCGCCGAGAGGGCTTCACCTTGTCGGACAGCACCGTTGGTCGCATGCTCGCCCATCTGGTCGCGCGCGGCGTCGTTGTGCCGGTGCCCGTGGCGCGACGACGCGCCAAGGGCAAGAGAGCCAAGCGCCCACACGCCAAGCGTTTGCCGAAGGGGATGAAGGCAACGGCCCCCGGCGATCTGGTCCAGCTCGACACCTTGAGCATCACGCCGGCCGGCGAGCGCACGGTCAAGCAGTTCACCGCCTACGATCCCGTCAGCCGCTTCACCTGTGCCAAGGCCTTCCGCAGAGCGACCGCCAGGAACGCCGAGAGCTTCCTCGACAAACTCGTGGCCGACCTGCCCTTCCCCGTGAAGGCCATCCAGGTCGACGGTGGATCCGAGTTCATGGCCGAGTTCGAGGCCGCCTGCGAGAGCCGAAAGATCCCCGTCTATGTCTTGCCGCCGAGGACGCCGCAGCTCAATGGCGGCGTCGAGCGAGCCAACGGCGCATGGCGCTACGAGTTCTACGCCTGCCATGACATCGAGGACCAGCTCGACAAACTAAACCCACAGATCGACAAGTTCGCCAACATCTACAACACCTTCAGGCCTCATGGAGCCTTGAAAGGCAAAACCCCCGAGGAGTACCTTCGACAGATCACAGCCAAGAAGACCTCGTCGTCTCATATGTAGTGAACCTGGACAGGATCTATCCCCTGCCCGGCTTCCGCCCTATGATGCCCGCGACATCGAAGCACCACAAACGCCCGAGGGAGATGAAGCCGTGATCGTCGAGCAGATCTGGACCGGCAATGCCTACCGCAACTTCAATTATCTGATCGTCTGCCCGGAGACGGGCGAGGCGCTCGCGGTCGACCCGCTCGACCACGAGAAATGCCTGGCCAAGGCGAAGGAGAAGGGCTGGGAAATCACCCAGATCGTCAACACGCACGAGCACGGCGACCACACCGGCGGCAACAAGCCGATGATCGAGGCGACCGGCGCCCGCCTGCTGGCCCACGCCAACGCCCGCGATACGATCCGCGGCATGGACACCGGCCTCGGCGCCGGCGACGTGGTCAAGGTCGGCCGCACGGTCGAGCTGGAGGCGCTCGACACGCCCGGCCACACCATGAGCCATGTCTGCCTGCTCTCGCGCACGGAACAGCCGGCGCTGTTTTGCGGCGATACCCTGTTCAACGCTGGCGCCGGTAACTGCCACAACGGCGGCCACCCGAACGAGCTGTACCAGACCTTCGTCGAGCAGCTGAACCGGCTGCCCGGTACCACACAGATCTATCCGGGCCACGACTACATCATCAACAACCTGGAATTCACCCTCGATCGGGAGCCGGACAACGCCAAGGCGCAAAGCCTGCTCTCGGAGCTGCGGAGCCAGGATCCGGACGAGGCCCTGGTAACGACGCTGGCACTCGAAAAGGAAGTGAACACCTTCTTCCGTCTTGCCAGCCCATCGGTGCACGAGGCGCTACGCGCCGCCTTCCCCGACCTGCCGGTCGAGCTGGACGCCAAGACGGTGTTCGTGAAATTGCGCGAGCTTCGTAACAGCTGGTGAGCCGGGCTCGGGGCGAGCCCCTCGCAATCTTCGATTCACCTGGTCGGCTCGCGCCCCCGCCCCAAGCACCCATAGTGTGCACCTTTGGGGTGGTTGGGGCGGGGGCGCGAGCCGACCAGGCATTCCGCCATCGGCGGCGTCACAGATGAGCCCCGCCCGCGGCACCGGCCCCGCTTCGTTGCTGCGCCAGGCCGATTTCGTCAAGGTCTGGCTCGCCGGCGGTTTCGCCAACACGGTGCGCTGGGTCGAGATCCTGGCGATCGGCATCTATGTTTTCGACGCCACCGCCTCGCCCTTCCTGGTGGCGCTGTTCGTCGTCGTACGCGCCTTGCCGATCTTCCTGTTCGGCTCGCTCACCGGCGCGCTCGCCGCCAACCGGGACCGGCGACGGATCTACATGGTCGCGATCTCCGGCATGGCGCTGGTCTCACTGGCGCTCGGCCTGCTGGCCTGGCAGGACCAGCTGCCGCTCTGGGCGATCGGCGTCGGCGCCTTCCTCTCGGGCCTCGCCTGGTCTACGGAGCATCCGGTGCGCCGCGTGCTCTCGGGCGAGATCGCCGGGCGCGAACGGCTCGGCCCGGCGATGGCGATGGAGAGCGCGTCGAACAACGCGACCCGTCTGCTCGGCCCGCTGCTCGGCGGGCTCGCCTACGAGGCGGCCGGCCTGGTCGGCGCCTATTTCACCAGCGTCGGCCTGCTGGCGGCCTCGCTCACCCTGCTCGCCCTGCTGCGCCGGCGCTCGGCCGGCGGCGGCGTCCCGGGCGGGCGCTTCTTCGCCGACCTCGCCGCCGGCTTCGCCTATGCGCGGCGCAGCCGGGCCGTGCTCGGCGTCCTTTCGGTCACCATTATCCTGAACATGTTCGGCTTTCCCTATACCGCGATGATCCCGGTGATCGGCAAGGACGTCATGGATCTCGGCCCGAGCCTGGTCGGCGCGCTCTCCTCGGTGGAGGCGGCCGGCGCGCTCGTCGGCTCGACGCTGGGCGCCATCCTGCTGCGCCCGCCCTGGTACGGCCGGGTCTATGTCTACGGCTCCGCCTTCTTCATGTGCATGGTGCTGGTCTTCAGCTTCGTCGACGGCTTCGTGCCGGCGCTGTTCGTGCTGGCGTTCGGCGGTTTCGGCGCGGCCGGCTTCGCGATCATGCAGGGCACGCTGATCATGCTGGCGGTCCCGGTGGAAATGCGCAGCCGCGCCATGGGCCTGCTGGCCGTCGCCATCGGCACCGGACCACTCGGCATGCTGCACCTCGGCATGATGGCCAACTGGCTGGGCGCCCAGCGCGCCGTGACGGTGATGACGATCGAGGGCCTGGTCCTCCTGCTCGCCGCCGCGCTCTATTTCTCCGAGCTGCGCGCCCCGCCGCGCAGCCCGATCGGCAACGAGGACGACGCGCCGTCCCGCTGACGCCTTCAGGTGACCGCGTGTCGCGCGCGGAACGCCGGCCGTTCCCATTCCCGCCCCGTCATCACGCCCTCCAGTTCGTCGACGACGCGGGCGATGTCGACATGGCGCAGGCAGAGCGGGGAGAGGCCGAAACGGACGATGTCGGGCGCACGGAAATCGCCGACGACACCCCGCGCGATGAGCGCCTGCACGATGGCGTAACCCTCGGCGTGCCGGAACGCGACCTGGGCGCCGCGCACCGCGTCGTCGCGGGGCGAGGCGAGCTGGAAGCCATGCCCGGCCAGGCGGGTCTCGACCCCCTCGATCAAGACGGCGCCGAGCCGGCGCGCCTTGGCCGCCAGCGCCTCGACCGGGACGCCGTCCAGGGCGATCAAGGCATGTTCCAAGGCCAGCAGGGAGAGCACCGGCGGCGTGCCCGAGAGGAAACGGTCGATGCCGTCGGCCGGGGCATAGTCGGTCTCGAAGGCGAAGGGATCGCGGTGGCCCATCCAGCCGGAGAGCGGATTGGCCGCCGCCGTCCGGTGGCGTTCGGCGACATAGAGATAGGCCGGCGCCCCCGGCCCCCCGTTCAGGAACTTGTAGCCACAGCCGACCGCCAGATCGACGCCGTCACCGCAGAGGTCGACCGGCAGCACGCCGGCGCTGTGCGAGAGATCCGCGAGGAGGAGCGCGCCCGCCGCCCGCGCCGCATCGGCCAGCGCCGCCAGGTCCCAGACCCGGCCGGTGCGGTAATCGACATGGCTGATCATCACCACCGCCGTGTCCGGCCCGATCGCCGCGGCGAGTGCCTCGTCCGGCACCCTGCGGGCGCGGGCCCCGGCGAGGCCGGCGAGGCCCTGGGCGACATAGAGATCCGTCGGAAAATTACCGACGCTGGACAGGATCTCGCGCCGGCCGGGGCGGAGCGCCAAGGCGGCGCCCAGCAGCTTGAACAGGTTTACGGTGGTCGAATCGCCGACCGCGACGTCTTGCGCACCGGCGCCGATCAACGGCGCGATGCGCCCGGCGACACGTCGCGGCAGCCCGATCCAGTCGTGCCGGTTCCAGCTGGCGATCAGGTCGCGGCCCCATTCCTGGCGTACCGCGCCGTCCAGGCGGTCGGCCAGACCGCGCGGCAGCGGGCCGAGGGAGTTGCCGTCGAGATAGACCAGGCCCGCGGGCAGCTCGAAGCGTGCCATCCAGGGCGCCAGCGGATCCTCGGCGTCCCACCGGGCAAGTTCCGATTCCCTCCAGGTCACATCGTCATCCCACGGTCCCCGCCCGGTCACGGCACTGTAACGATGGGCGGTGAAACTCGCCACATCGCGTCGGCGGGCACCACCGAGAGATCGGTGCTCAGGGCAATCGCATTTCAGAATTTGCCGAGGAGTGACAGGAGATAGTCGTTGTTCCAAGCGGCGATTTTGAACTTGGCGCGCAGCGAGTCTTTTCGTGGATCCTTTCGCATGACATTGAGCGCCATGTGGCGCAGGACGGCGAGATTGTGCGGTCCATTGTCCTTGCGGGTTCTGTCTTGGTCTTCGTTCATTTGGACATCGAGGCACCAGTGCAGGCGGTTTTCGACCCCCCAGTGCGCCCGGGCAACGGGATTGAAGCGCTCGGCGTCGAGCGGCTGGCTGAGCAGGTAGTAGGCGGTTTCGCTCGACGTCTTCTCCGCGCACTCGCGGGTCCGGGTGACTTTGGCGACCGCCTTCAGGCCCGGCCAATGATGGCGCTCTTGCAGCCACTCGACGTGGCTGGAGACGAGAGCGGCACGGGTCTCGATGCGGCCATGATCGCCATCGACCGTGGTGTCGGTGGTGGTCGCTTCGGCTTTCGGATCGTCGAGGAAGGTTCTCACGTCGTCATGCAGCGTGCCTTGATTGCCCTTCAACGCCAGGGCGTAGTCACCCCCCTGCTCGATAATCTGGCTGGCGATGGCGCGCTGGCAATTGAGGGCGTCCACGGTCACGATCGTCCCCTCGAGGCTCAATAGTTTCAACAGCTTCGGCACGGCGGTGATCTCGTTGGACTTGGCGTCGGTGGCGACTTGCCCCAACACCAGCCGCTGATCACAGCCCCAGGCCGAGACCATATGCAGCGCCGACGTGCCGCTCGCCTTGTCGTAGGATCGCCGCACCACCTTGCCGTCGATCGCAATGACCCCTTGGCAGGTCTCGGAAAAGCGCGCCATGAAGCGCTGGAAGCAGGCGCCGAACGCCTCCGGATCCAGCAACCGGAACACCCGGCTGAAGGTGTCGTGGCTCGGCACGCCATGTTCGAGTACGAGAAATTCCCGCAGGAACGCCTCCTTTTCACGCGCGAAGATCGCCATGTCGACCGCCGTCTGACCGCCCGAGAGGACCGTGCACAGGGCGATCGTCAAGATCTCCAGCAGATCGTGACGCCCGGCATTGCCAGTCCGCGGATCCTCGAGACCCTCAAAGCACTCCAGAAAGCCTTCCATCGCAACCTCCACCCGTGAAAAGACCGGGTAGAATCGATTCGCGCCAATACCTCAAGATCAAACACGCACGTCAAGGCAATTCCAAATGCGATTCCCCTGGGTCGGTGCTTGACTCTCCCACCGGAGGGTCGAACACTCGCCAACGTGAGGAGAGGGTTCCGTGACATTGATGTCGAAGGCCGTGCCGATCGACGGGGATGGCGCAAGCGGATCGTGGATCACAACGCCGGGACCCTGGACGGTAACAATGCGTGCACGGGCCATTTGCGTGGCGAGCCCGCCCACGGCAAGTCGATTTCGCCACGCCCGGCGCGCCGCCGACGGCGACGAACGACCGTAATATACGGCGCGCCTTATCAGGAGGGACGATCCCATGAGTTTGCGACGGACAGCATGGCTGTTGGCGGCGAGTACCGCCATCAGCGCGATCGCCGGGCCGGCGATGGCCGCGACCGAGATCCATTGGTGGCACGCGATGGGCGGGCGCCTTGGCGAAGTGGTCGAGGAGATCACCAAGCGCTACAACGCCTCGCAGTCGGACTACAAGCTGATCTCGACGTTCAAGGGCGGCTACGAGGACACCATGACGGCGGGCATCGCGGCCTTCCGGGGCAAGCAGCAGCCGCATATCATCCAGATCTTCGACGCGGGCGCCGCGACCATCATCAACGCCAAGGGGGCGTTGTTCCCGGTCGCCGACCTGATGACCAAGCACGGCGTCGGCTTCGACATCAACGACTACATCGAAGGCGTGCGCTACTTCTATGCCGATTCCGGCGGCAAGATGATCGGCCTGCCGTTCAACAGCTCGACCCCGCTGCTGTACTACAATAAAGACGCCTTCAAGAAGGCCGGCGTCTCGGCCCCGCCCGCGACCTGGGAAGAGTTCGAGGCGATCGCGCCGAAGCTGAAGGCGGCCGGCTACGTGGCGCTGGCGCAAAGCCACAGCCCGTGGATCTTCTCCGAGAACTTCCACAGCCGGCACAACATCCAGCTCGCCTCGGCCAACAACGGCTACGACAGCACCGATGCCAAGATCATGTACAACAACGAGCACATGATCATGCATTGGAAAAAGGTGAAGAGCTGGCTGGACGACGGCTACTACGGCTATTACGGCAAGAAATGGGGCGACAACCAGGACGCCTTCAACCAGCAGAAGGCGGCGATGTGGCTCGGCTCGTCCGGCTCCTTCGGTGGCCTGCGTAAGAGCGCCAAGTTCAACTTCGGCACCTCCTACCTGCCCTATTGGAAGAGCATCATCGACAAGCCCAAGGGCACCTTCATCGGTGGCGCCGCGCTGTTCGCCTTCTCCGGCCATGACGATGCCGAATACAAGGGTGTCGCCGACTTCTTCGCCTTCATGATCAAGCCGGAGACGCAAGTCTACTGGCACAAAGAGACCGGCTACGTCGCGATCACCAACAAGGCCTACGAGATGGCCAAGTCGGCGGGCTACTACAAGGAAGTGCCCGACGCCGAGTTCGGCATCCTGCAGCTGAACCAGCCGGGTGGTGAGTGGACCAAGGGCTATCGCCTCGGCTACTACGTGCAGATCCGCGAAGTGATGTACAAGCACTACGACAACATCTTCGCCGGCAACAGCTCCGTCGAGGACGCCTTCAAGGTAACAGGGGCAAAACCCCGGGCGGTCAAGCCATTTCGATGCAGCGTTGTCTGACGAGGATCGGCAGTGGGGGCACGGGTGGGGCGCCGGGGACCTTGAGGCGGTCGCCGAGATAATCCCAGAAGGAGAGGCCAAGTTTCTGGCAGGTCTTGTAGAGGCCGAGGAATGTGTCTCGGGCCTGCTTGCCGTCCTCGGAGCGTGTGCCGCCGGAGAATTTTCGCCTTGTGACCATGGCGCGGATGTCGCGTTCCGCGCCGTTGGTGTTGAGCGGGACCTCCGGGCGGTCGAGGACGACGAGCAGTTCGTCGCGGTTGGCATGCAGGCGAGCCAGGAGCCGGTCGAGGCGGAGGAATCCGGTCTTGGTCGCGAAGAGCGCATCGAAGCGGCATGCCAGGTGGGCCCGCCGTCCTGGCGCCGGCCTTTCGCGATAGGCTTTGAGATCGGCGTAGAGTTGCCAGAGCCGTGCCTGGATGTGTTCCTTCTCGCGCCGCTGGCTCCGGGAGAAGGTCATCAGCTTGTGGATCAAGCGCTCCGCATGGACCCAGCAGAGCGCGTGGCGGCCGACGTTGAACTGGCCAGCATCGTCACTCAGGACGACGCAGGCGCCCGCGGCCGTGCCCCTGAGCAGGCCGTGCGCGGCGATGGCGCCCCACAGCGCCCCCTCGGTGGCGGTCCGCGCGGCCCCGCGCCCGTCCCCGTGCCCGGTGATGGCGAGCCGCCCCAGGTGGGCCAGCCAGGCATCTTCGTTGGTGAAGCGCCGCGGGCAGCCCTCGGCCAGACGGGCGATCACCGATGCGGCCAGGTCGCGCTCGGCCATGTAGGCGAAGGCGGCGGCATTGAGCACATAGTCCGCGTGGCCGGCCCGCAGCCGTTCCAGGAAGTTCAAGCGGCTCTTGGAAAACGTCGTGGCGAACCAAGCGAAGGCGTCGTTGCCGATCCCGCTCGTCACCCCGTTGCGGTTGGCGTGGCGGGCGCCGGTATCGTCGACGCTGATCCAGGGCGCCGTCTCCAGGCCGGCGCGCAGCACCGCCTCGCCCTCGGCGACGAAGCCGTCATGGCCCTCGTTCAACAACCGCACCACCTGGCGCTTGGAGATCTTGATGCCGAGGTCGTCCAAGAGCCGCGCCAAGCGCTCCGCGCTGGTCTGGCCGCCATGATAGAGCGCCAGCACGAAACGCCTGAGCGCCGGGCCGAAGTGGCCGCGCGTCCCCGCCGGCAGCGGCGCCACGATCGTGGCCCCCTCGGGCGTCAGCCAGCGCTCGCGGCGTAACAGGACAGTGTTCGGCCGGCAGAGCAGGTCCTGAACCAGATAGTCTTCATAGCCCTTGAAGCGCGAGCCCGCCGGCACGGCGGCCCGGACGATCCGCCTCTCGTCGATGGGAACCCGGCCCTTCTTGGCCCGCCGTCCCGCCTTCCGCCCCGTCCGGCCCCGGGATACGGCCTGCTTGTCCATGCCGCTCGGCTTGATATCCGGTGGCCCGGAAAGGCCTTTGAGACGGCGGATCTCTTCGCGCAATGTCGCGTTCTCGGCACGCAGGGCCGCCTGCTCCTCAAGCAGCGTCAGAACCAGCGCCTTCAGGGCGGCGACATCAAGATCGTCGAGATCCGGAAGCGATTCGGCCATGACGGGATCGAATCACAGACCTCCCGCCGCGAACATCGATATCTGGTCACTTGACGCGGAAGCCTCACAAGATGTGGCCGTTGAGACTCACCCCTATACCCAGGCCAGATCCCCCCGTCCCCAGGCCCGGCCTTTTGCCCCGGTTACCCTTCAAGGGCATGGAGAAAGAGAGCAACGCGTTGCTCAAGCGGTTCCACGACACCTATAATTGATGCCGTGTCGCCTGGATGGGCGGTGGGCTGAACGCCTGCCGCCCATCGCGTTTTCACATGTTGCCGCACCGATGGGGGCTTGAGGGATGAAGCGGGTCCAGTACGAACATTCCATCGTGCCCTATCTGTTCATCGCGCCGCAGATCATCATCATCGCCGTCTTCTTCATCTGGCCGGCCGGGCAGGCGATGCACCAGTCCTTCCTGCTGGAGGACGCTTTCGGCCTGTCGAGCCAGTTCGTCTGGTTCCGCAACTACGAAGACATGGTGTGGAGCGAGCCGTGGCTGCAGTCGGCGATCTTCACGGTCATGTTCTCGGCCCTGGTCACCTTTCTGTCGCTGGCACTGGCGCTGCTGCTGGCGGTCCGCGCGAACGAAGTGCTGCGCGGCGCCCGAAGCTACAAGACCATGTTGATGTGGGCCTATGCGGTGGCCCCCCCGGTCGCCGGCCTCATGGGCAACCTGATGTTCAATCCGCTGATCGGCGACCTCTACAAGGGGCTGAACTGGGCGGGCTGGGACTTCAACCACAATATCGACGCCTTCGACGCCACCTTCGTGATCGTCCTGATCTCGGTCTGGAAGCAGGTGAGCGTCAACTTCATCTTCTTTCTGTCGGGTCTCCAGGCGATCCCGAATTCGGTGATGGAGGCGGCGACGCTGGATTGCCGCAGCGCGGAGAAGCGCTTCTGGACCATCACCTTCCCGCTGCTGGCGCCGACGACCTTCTTCCTGCTGGTGATCAACATCACCTATGCCTTCTTCGAAACCTTCGGCATCATCGACACGACGACGCAGGGCGCCCCCGGCGGGGCGACCAACACGCTGGTCTACAAGGTCTATGCCGACGGCTTCCTCGGCGCGGACCTCGGTGGCTCCTCCGCCCAATCGGTGATTTTGATGATCATGGTGCTGACCCTGACGGTGTTCCAGTTCCGCTTCATCGAACGCCGCGTGCACTATTGAGGGCGCGATCATGAATCAATCCCTGCTCCGCACGCTGACCAATCACACGATTTTGATCCTCGGCACGATCTTTATGGGCCTGCCGGTCTGGGTCGCCTTCATGAGCTCGACCCATGCGCCGGAAACGCTGTTCCGCGAGGGGCTGCAGTTCTGGTACGGCGGCCATTTCTTCGAAACCTACACGGAAGTGCTGTTCGTCGAGGGCGGGGTGATGAAGAAGGTCACCGCGACCAAGATGCTGCTGAATTCCATGGTGCTGGGCTTCGGCTTCTCCATCGGCAAGGTGGTGATCTCGATGCTGGCGGCCTATGCCATCGTCTACTTCCGCTTCCGCCTGGCGATGCCGCTGTTCTGGATCATCTTCATGACCCTGCTGCTGCCGCTCGAGGTTCGCATCGTACCCTCCTACGAGGTGGTCGCCGGTCTCGGTCTGCTGAACACCTTCACCGGCCTGATCGTGCCGCTGATCGCCTCGGCGACGGGGACGTTCTTCTTCCGCCAGTTCTTCAAGTCGGTGCCGGAGGAGATCCTGGAGGCCGCGCGGCTGGACGGCGCCTCGCCGCTTCGCTTCTTCATCGATATCCTGGTGCCACTCTCGAAGACGATGATCGCGGCGATCTTCATCATCATGTTCGTCGTGGGTTGGAACCAGTATCTCTGGCCCCTGCTGATGACCACGAGCGAGGAGCACTACACCATCGTCATCGGCATCAAGCAGATCTATCAGGTGCTTTCGGAGGGCGGGGAGTTGCCGCAGTTCCAGAAGGCCTTCGCCCTCACCATCCTGGCCACCCTGCCGCCGGTCCTGGTCGTCGTGATCTTCCAGCACTGGTTCGTGAAGGGCCTGCTCGAAAGCGAGAAATAGCGCCATGGCGACTTTGAGTCTGAGCGATGTCAACAAGCGCTACGACAACGGCGCCCACGCCGTGCGCGGCGTGGACATGGAGATCGCCGACGGCGAGTTCATCGTCTTCGTCGGCCCGTCGGGCTGCGGCAAGTCGACCCTGCTGCGCATGGTCGCCGGCCTCGAAGCGATCACCGAGGGGGAGATCGCGATCGACGGCCGGCGGATCAACGACGTCTCGCCCTCGGAGTGCGACGTCGCCATGGTGTTCCAGAACTACGCGCTCTATCCGCACATGACCGTCTACCGGAACATGGCCTACGGCCTGTCCAACCGGAAGGTGCCGAAGACGGAAATCGAGAGCATCGTCCGCCAGGCGGCGGCGACGCTTAGGATCGAGGAGTTTCTCGACCGCAAGCCGCATCAGCTCTCCGGCGGCCAACGCCAGCGGGTCGCCATGGGCCGGGCCATCGTGCGCAACCCCAAGGTTTTCCTGTTCGACGAACCGCTCTCCAATCTCGATGCCAAGCTGCGCGTGCAGATGCGGATCGAGATCAAGCGGCTGCAACGCTCGATCGGCGTCACCTCGATCTATGTGACGCACGACCAGATCGAGGCGATGACGCTGGCCGACCGGCTGGCGGTGATCAGCGATGGCCGGATCGAGCAGATGGGCACCCCGATCGAGCTGTACGAAACCCCGGCGACGACCTTCGTTGCCAGTTTCATCGGCTCGCCGGCGATGAACTTCCTGCCGGCCCGGGTCGCTGACGACGGCGGCTCGATCACGCTGGACGAGGGACCGGTGTTGCCCATCCCGGCGGGCGCCCTCGCGGCCCATGCCGGCCGAGCGCTCACGCTTGGCGTCCGACCCGAGCATCTCGGCGAGGAGGGCGACGACGACCCCGTCGCCAGCCTGGAGGTCGAGCTGATCGAACAGCTGGGCGCGGACACCCTGATCTACGGCCGGTTGGCTGAGGGCGGCGAGGATTTGACGGTCCGGCTGCAGGGCGTGCGCACCCTGAGCCCGGGCGACACCCTGCCGATCCGCGCGCCCTGGCGTCACCTGCACCTGTTCGACGCCGAGAGCGGCGCGCGCATTTCGCTTGGATGAGCCGCATGTATCGCCTCCTCGCGCTGCTGCTCATCCTCCTCGCCACCGCCGGTTTCGACCTGCAAGGCCATCGCGGTGCCCGCGGCCTGGCGCCGGAGAACACCTTGCCCGGCTTCGCCACGGCGCTCACCATCGGCGTCACCACCCTGGAGCTGGACACCGGCGTCACCCGGGACGGCGTCGTCGTCGTCAGCCATGACCGCGCCCTCAACCCCAGCCTCGCCCGGGGGCCGGACGGCGCCTATGTCGCCGGCGACGACGTTTATCTGCGCAACCTCGATTTCGTCGAGTTGCAGGCCTATGACGTCGGTCGGCTGAAGGCCGGCAGCCGTGCCGCCGGGCGCTTCCCCGACCAGGTCCCCCAAGACGGCACGTCCATGCCTTCGCTTGCCGAGGTCTTCGCGCTCACCGTCAAGGCCGGCAATACGAGCGTCCGTTTCAACATCGAAACCAAGCTGCGCCCCGACAAGGCGGGCGAGACGGTCGGGCCGGAGGCGTTCGTGACGGCGCTGCTGGATGCCATCGACGCGGCCGGCATGGCGAAGCGGGTGACGATACAGTCCTTCGACTGGCGTACCCTGCGCCTGGTCGCCGCGCGCCGGCCGGAGATCGAGACGGTCTGCCTGACGGCGGAAGCCCGCTGGCTCGACAACGTCCAGCGCGGCGGCGACGGCGCCTCGCCCTGGACCGGCGGCCTGGACATCGACGACGAGGCCAACCTCGCCGCGCTGGTCCACCGGGCCGGCTGCGGGACCTGGTCGCCCTGGCACAAGAATTTGGACGCGGCGAGCCTGGCCGAGGCGAAAGGGGCCGGGCTCGCCGTCGTGCCCTGGACGGTGAACGAGCCGGCACGGATGGCAGAACTGATCGAGATGGGCGTCGACGGCCTGATCACCGACTACCCCGATCGCCTGCGCAAGCTGATGGCGACCCGCGGCATGGCCGTGCCGGCCCCGACCCCCGTTCAGCCCTGACAGGCTCCAGGCGAGGGAGCGTTGGCGTTGGGCGCCGAGACATGGCTCCTGGTCGGATCGGTGTTTCTCTTCACGGCCTTCGTCAAGGGGACGACCGGGCTCGGCTTTTCGACCATCGCCCTGCCGTTCCTGGTGCTCTTCCTCGAGATCGAGCAGGCCTTCGCGGTGCTGATCATCGCCTCGCTCGCCTCCAACATTCTCGTCATGGCGGAGGCGGGCCAGTTTCGCCCGACCGTGAAGGCCTACTGGCCGCTCTACCTGGCGCTGCTGCCGGGCATCGCCATCGGCCTGGCCCTGCTGGATGCGAGCGATCCGCTGGTCGCCACCGCCGTGCTGGGCCTGGTCGTCCTGGTCTATGCGGGCGTCGCCTGGCGCTTGCCGGAGCTGTCCCTGCCGAAGTCTTGGCAAGCCCCCCTCGCCGTGCCGGCCGGCCTCGCCACCGGGCTGGTGAACGGCTTCACCGGCTGCCAGGTCATCCCGATGCTGCCCTATTTTCTCGCCCTGCGGCTGGAGGCCAACCGTTTCGTGCAGGCGATAAACTGTTCGGGCACGACCTCGAGCCTGGCGATGGCGGTCGGTCTCTCGCAACTAGGCGTCATCACGTTCGAGATCGCTCTGCTATCCACGGCCGGCCTGGCGCCGGTCTGGCTCGGCATCAAACTCGGTGGCCGCCTGCGCCGCCGGCTGGCGCCGGAGATCTTTCGCCGGGCGGTTTTGGCGTTGCTGGCCCTCCTCGGCCTCGGCCTGTTGATCCGGCCGTTGCTGTAATAATCCGGAGACGACGCCATGACATCGCATAACATCCCGCCCGTCATGCGGGCCGTCGTGCTGACCGGGCACGGCGATCTGGACCGCCTGGTCTACCGCGAGGACTGGCCCCGGCCGGAACCCGGGCCGGATGAGGTGCTGATCCGGGTCGGCGCCTGCGGCCTCAACAATACGGACGTCAACACACGGACGGCCTGGTACTCGAAGGGTGTAGACACGGCGACGACCGGGGGCGCCTTCGACGGGGCCGAAGACGCCGACGCCACCTGGGGCGGCAGCGCCATCCGGTTCCCGCGCATCCAGGGGGCGGACGTTGCCGGCCGCGTGGTCGCGGTCGGCGCGCGGGGCGATCGTAACCTCGTCGGCGCCCGGGTCCTCGTCGATCCATGGCTGCGCGACGATAACAGACCGGGGGACCTGACGCGGGCCGGCTACTTCGGCAGCGAGTGCGACGGCGGCTTCGCCGACTACACCCTGGCGGACCGGCGCAACGTGCATGCGATCGAGAGCGCGCTGTCCGATGCCGAGTTGGCAACCTTCGCGACCGCCTCGGTAACGGCGGAGAACATGTTGAACCGGGCCGGCGTCGGGGCGGGCGACCGGGTGGCGATCACCGGCGCCTCGGGCGGTGTCTGCGCGTTTCGGAAAGTCCCGGACACCGATTACGGAAAGTCCTGGCCAGAGATTTCAGTAAGTCGCGGCCAGTGATTCCGGAAAGTCCCGGACAGCATCACGGGGCGATCTGAGTTCAGCTTTCGGGTGCGCCGTCTCGGCGTCTACCTCTTGGCTTTTGCCGGGAGGGGACATGCCCAGACGGAAGCAGACGAGACGAACGACGGTGAGAGATGCACGAACGATCCTGCGGCTGACGCATGACCAAGGCCTCTCGGCGCGAGAGGTGGCGGAACGGCTGAAGGTCTCCAAGACGACAGTGTCGACCTATTTGCTGCGGGCCCGCGAGGTCGGCCTTACCGCCTGGCCGCTGCCGGCGGAATACGAGGACGACGCGGTCCTGCAAGAGACGCTGTTCCGCCGCATGGGCCGGCCCCCGCGCGACAGGTGCGAGCCGCACTGGCCGACGGTCGCGGCCGAGCTGAAGCGCAAGGGGGTGACGCTGACCCTGCTCTGGCAGGAATACCGCGCCTCACATCCCGATGGCTACGGCTACACCTGGTTCTGCGAAGCCTTCACGGCGTTCAAGCGGCGCACCGGCGCCACCTGGCGCAACCGCCACGAGGCCGGTGCGGTCATGCAGACCGATTATGCCGGCCAGACGGTGGACATCGTCGACCCCGAGACCGGCGAGGTGCACGACGCGCAGATCTTCGTCGCCGTGCTGGGCGCTTCCTCGCTCACCTTCGCCACCGCCAGCCTGACCCAGCGCCTGCCCGACTGGGTCGCCGGACAATGCCGGGCGCTCGCCTACTTCGGCGGCGTGCCCAAGAGCATCGTCTGCGATAACCTCAAGGCCGGCGTCGCCAAGCCGCTCTGGTTCGAGCCGACCCTCAACCCGACCTTCGCCGCGCTCGCCGAGCACTACGACACCACCGTCCTGCCGACCCGGGTCCGCAAGCCGCGCGACAAGGCCAAGGTCGAAGTCGCCGTCCAGGTCGTCGAGCGCTGGATCCTGGCAAGACTGCGCAATACGCGCTTCTTCTCCCTCGACCAGCTCAACCGGGCGATCCGCGACCTCCTCGAGGAGCTCAACGAGCGGCCCATGCGCAACCTTGGAAAGAGCCGGCGCCAGATGTTCGAGGCCATCGAGCGCGAGGCCCTGGCACCCCTGCCGACGACGCCCTTCGAATATGCCGAATGGAAGACCGCCAAGGTCCATTCCGACTATCACGTCGACGTCGAGCGCAGCTTCTACTCCGTGCCGCACGGCCTGATCGGCCGCAAGGTCCAAGTCCGGCTCACTCACCGCACGGTCGAGATCTTCCACAACCACAAGCGCGTCGCCAGCCATCTCCGCCGCTCACCGCATGGCGGCCATGCCACGATCCCGGCCCACATGCCCAAGGCGCACCAGCGCTATGCCGAGCGAACGCCACAAAGCCTGATCGACCAGGCCAGCCGCATCGGCCCCAACGCCGCCCTCCTGGTCGAGCGGATGATCCGCGATCGGCCCCATCCCGAGCAAGGCTATCGCAGCGCCATGGGCGTCTTGTCGCTCGCCCGCCGATACGAACCGGAACGCGTCGAGGCCGCCTGCGCACGCGCGCTCACCATCAACACGACCAGCTACTCATCGCTCGCCGCCATCCTCAAGTCCGGCCTCGATCGCACACGCCCCGAGCGCGAACCGCTTCTGCCGCTGCCGCCACACACCAACATCCGCGGCCCCGGCTACTACCGATAACCAGGAGAAGACACCTCATGCTGACACACCCGACCCTCGACCAGATGCAGGCCCTCGGCTTCAAGGGCATGGCAGAGGCTTACCGCGACATGGCCGAGCGAGGCCAATCATCGGAATTGAACCGCGAGGACTGGCTCGCCCTCATGCTCGACCGCGAGGCCGCCACCCGCGCCGACAAGCGCCTCGCCAACCGCCTCAGACAGGCCAGGCTACGCTTCCCCGAGGCCTGCATCGAGGACATCGACTTCGCCGCCGAACGAGGCCTCGACCGCCGCGCCGTCCTCTCTCTCGCCCAGGGCGTCTGGCTCAAGGCACACGAGAACCTCATCGTCACCGGCCAGACCGGAACCGGCAAGACATGGCTCGCCTGTGCCATCGCCCATCAGGCCGCCAGGCTCGATCATTCCGTCCTCTACGTCCGCATGCCCAGGCTCTTCGAGGACCTCGCCATGGCCCGCCTCGACGGCCGGCTGCCCCGCCTGATCGACCGCCTCGCCCGGGTCCAGCTGCTCGTCCTCGACGACTGGGGAACCCATGGCCTGACCGACCGCCAGCGCCTCGATCTCCTGGAAATCTGCGAGGAACGATACCACCGACGCTCAACCCTCATCACCGCGCAGATCCCCGTGACCGCCTGGCACGACCTGATCGGCGAGGCCACCATCGCCGACGCCATCCTCGACCGCGTCATCCACAACGCCCACCGCATCGGCTTGAAAGGCGACAGCATGCGAAAGAAGAAATCGACGACCGACTTGACCCAGCCAACCACAACGGAAAACAATCCCGACTGACGGCAACAAGGCACCCGAAGCCAAACTCCCGGAACCGGCCGGGACTTTATGAAATCGGTGGCCAGGACTTACTGAAACCGCCGTCCGGAACTACCGAAATCCGCACGGTGTCGGCTCCGCCTTGATCCAGCTCGCGCGGCGCCGGGGGGCGGAGACTATCGCGCTCTGCCGGCCGGCCAAGGCCGACGCGGTCCGCGCCTTAGGCCCGGACCATCTGGTGACCGACGGGCCGGGCGGCCTCGCGGGTTTGGGAATGCCGGTGAGCGTCGTCGCCGACGTGGTCGGCGGGGAGGATTGGCCGCGATTGATCGAGGCACTGGCCCGCGGCGGGCGCTATGTCGTTTCCGGTGCGATCGGCGGGCCGATGGTGTCGCTAGATCTGCGCACGCTCTATCTCCGCGATCTCAGTTTCTTCGGCGCGACGGTGGTGCCCTCCGGCGTCTTCGCCGACCTCGTCGGCTATATCGCACGGGGCGAAATCCGCCCCTTGCTCGCCGCGACCTATCCGCTGCGCGATCTGGCCGAGGCGCAGGCCGCCTTCATCGAAAAACGCCACGTCGGCAACATCGTCGTCACGATGGAGCCATAGCCCTCATGCCGGATCGATCGTCACCTCACGTCGGGCGAAGCGCCAGCCCGCCGCCGTACGCTGCAGGGTATCGCGGTAGACGCCCGTCGCCCGCAGCAGCGCCGTTTCGCCCTGGCCCGCACCATAGGCGTTGAGGTAGCAGGCGAGCGTCGCCCGATCGCCGTCGACCTCGATCAGCAGGTTCCAGTTCCAGTGCCGGGCGCGGCCCTGGGCGCGTTCGAAATGGCCGACCGCATAGGCGCGCAGTGCCGCGCTGCCCTGGTGGGTGCCGCCGCGCGGATCGCCGTCCGGCAGACCGACGCAGGTGAATTCGCCATCCTCGGTGAAGCACTCGGCCCAGCCGTCGACGTCGCCGAAGTCGATGGCCCAGTTGTAACGGGCGAGCAGCTGGCGGATCTCTTCGTGATCACTCATCGGGTTGTCTCCTCGAAGATGCGGGCCTTGATCGCGGCCATGTCGGCATTCGGGTTGGCGGCGACGCAGCGCAACCAGGGGGTGCCGTCAATCGCCGTGGTCGACGCGGTCAGCGGCGCCAGCCGGCGGGCCAGCGCGTCGACATCGCCGGATTTCGGCCGGAAGACCACCACGCCCGTTTCGGGCGGGGCGAACAGGTCGAAGCCGGGATGCGCGCGAAGCGCTTCCGCGAGGTCGGCCGCGTTGGCCATGCAGGTCTCGACCCGGGCGGCCAGTCCCTGCCGCCCCCAGGCAAGCAGCGTCGCCAGGAGCGGGACGGCCATCGCGCCGTGGGAGCCCTGGATGCCGACGTTCGGCACCGCGAGATAGGCGCCGCCGAAGCTGATCGCCCGGTTGGCGGCGGCCGTATCGCGAAACAGCACAAGCGCCGATTCCTTCGGCTGGAAAAACCACTTGTGGGCGGAGACGCAGACGGAATCGGCGGCCTCCAGGCCGGCCAACACCTCGCGGTGCCGCGTCGAAAGACGGAGCGGTCCGGCCCAGGCCGCGTCGACATGGGTCCAGGCGGCGGCCCCGGCGGCGGCCAGCGGATCGACGGCACCGGTCCCGGTCGTCCCGGCGGTCAGCACCAGGCAGGTCGCCGACAAGTCTCCGAGCCTGTCGACCTGCAACCGGTCCTGCGCGTCGACTGTGCCGGCCTCGAACGCGAGGCCCAGGATATGCGCCGACTTGGCGATGGAAAGATGCGCCGAGGGCGAGGCCACCACGCGGCGCACGCCGGCGATATCGCGCGCCGCCCAGAGCGCCGTCAGATTGGCGATCGAGGAGCCGGGCGTCATGTGCCCGCCATCCATGGCGAAGACCGGCGCCAGCCAATCCACCACCCGCGCCTCGATGTCGCGTGCCACCGGCGAAATCGCCGGGTGCAGCAGGTTCTGGTTCAGCCGCGCGTTCCACAGCCAGGCCGCCCAGGTAATCCACGGCGTCGGCGGATCCATATGGGCGAAGGCGCTTGCGTCGTCGAGCCGGGCGGCACCGCCCAGCACCACGGGCGCCAGCCGGTCGATCACCGTCGTTTCGCCGAGGCCCTTCTCAGGCAACTCCGCCGGCAGCGCGTCCGGCGTGTCGCGGGCGGTGTCGGCCGACAGGGCGTGGAGCGCCCGGGCGAGGCCGTCCGCGTCGACCGCGAAACTCGGATCCAAAGTCATGCGTCGCCTAAAGACCCAGCAGGCGGGCGGCGTTGCCGCCGAGGATGGCGATGCGTTCCTCGTCGCTCAGTTCCGGCGCTTCCAAAATCAGCTCGATCGCCCGGTCGGTCCAGGGATAGGGGTAGTCAGTGCCGACCATGAGCTGGCCGGCGCCGACTTCGGCGACCAGATGGCGCACGCCCTCGGGGCGGAAGACCATGGTGTCGTAATAGAGCTGCTTCATGTAGTCGGACGGGCATTTCTCGATCCCGCCGTGCGCGCCGCCGGGACAAAGGTCGGGGCGCACGGCGCAGCCGCGGTCGAAGCGCCCGGCGTAGGAGGGCATGTAGCCGCCCGCGTGCGCGGCGCAGATCTTCAGCCCCGGAAAGCGGTCGAGCGTGCCCTCGAAGATCAGATGGGCGAGCGCGATGGTCGTCTCCAGCGGATTGCCGATGACGTTGGAAAGATAGCCGTTGCCCTGGAAACGCTGGGCGAGCTGGCTCGGCGCGCCGTCGCCCTGCGGGTGGATGAAGACGAGGACGCCGAGCTCTTCGACCTTGGCCCAGAACGGGTGGAAGCGGGGATCGCTCAACTCCGCGCCGGCGACGTTGCCACCGACGGCAACGCCCTTCAGGCCCAGGCGCTTCACCCCGGCCTCGACCTGTTCGGCGGCGAGATCGGGAAACTGCACGGCAGCACTGGCGAAGGCGACGAAGCGGTCCGGGTTGGCGGCGCAGGCCTCGGCCAGGGCCTCGTTCTGCAGCTCGATCGTTCGTGCGGCGAGATCGCGATCCTCTATCCCGTACCAGTTCGGATTGATCGACAGGGCCTCCATGTCGATGCCCTGGGCGTCCATGGTGCGCAGGCGGAGGTCGACCTCGCTGGCCATGTCGAGGTCGGGGCGCATGCCCGGCCCGCCGAGTTCGATCCCGCGCAGGCTGAGCGCTGCGGGCACCGCGCAATGGGCGTGGATGTCGATGGTGCGGATCCGTTCGCCCCGCACCTCGATGCCGCGCCGCCGCACCTCGCCCTCGGGGCCCGGGCCGGCGGCGCTGAGGCCGCAATCGACAAAGACCAATCCATTCTCCGCCATGTTCGTCTTCCTCCCCCGGATCAAGCGTTCTTGATGGTGAGCCCGCCGTCGACCGGCAACACCGCGCCATTGATATACCCCGCGGCCGGCAGGACAAGCGAGAGGGTGCCGTGCGCGATCTCCTCCGGCTCGGCATAGCGGCGCAGCGGCACACGGCGGCGCGCGAAGATCTGCTTGTGTTCGTCCTTGATGGCGCTGGTCATCGCCGTGTTGACGGCGCCGGGGCAGATACAGTTGACGGTGATGCCCTCGCGCCCGAGTTCGACCGCCAGGGAGCGCGTCAAGCCGATCACCCCGTGCTTGGCCGCCGTATAGGCGCTGGTTTCGGGCGTGGCGCCGAGACCCTCGGTCGATGCGATATTGACGATGCGCCCGCCGCCACCGCGCGCACGCAGGTGCGGCAGCGCGGCGCGAACCGTTCGCGTGTGTGCGGTCAGCAGGATTTCGAGATGACGGGCCCAGATCGCCTCGTAATCCGCGCCGTCGATTGTCGTGTGCTGGGAAATGCCGGCGTTGTTGACCAGGATATCGAGCCCGCCGAAATGTGCCGCGACCTCGTCGATCACCCGGGTGATGGCCCCCGCGTCGGCGAGGTCGAGCGGCCACCCCTGGGCAGTGCCGCCGGCCTGGCGAATTTCCGCCACGACCGCCTCGACATTGTCCGCGATGATGTCGGTGACCGCGACATGGGCGCCCTCATCGGCGAAGAGATGCGCCGTCGCCCGCCCCATGCCCCGCCCGGCGCCGGTAATCAGGGCCACCTTGCCCGCGATCGAGCGGCTGAGTGTCGTCAGTCGTGCCATGTCCGCCTCCCTTTCCGCCAGTCTAGCCCGCCTTTCTCCCCCTCTCCACGGCCTCAGTCGACCTGGGTCGAGTCGTCTCGGCGAGGTGCGGGCCCGAAGGCGTAGCGGGGCTACGTCGAGGGACCGCGCCTCGCCGAGCGGCCGGCCCAGGTCGACTGACGCCATGGAGAGGGGGAGAAAGGCGGGCTAGCGGAGAAGGGAAGCGAGGGGGATCGCCGCCGGGAGCTAGTTGGCCGTGTGCAGCATCGCCTGGCGGAACTTCTTCATCGCCGCCGCCTCGATCTGGCGGATCCGTTCCCGGCTGACGCCGTACTTTTCGCTCAAAGTTTCGAGCGTCGGCTTGTCTTCCGTCAGGTGGCGCTGGGTCAGGATGTCCCGCTCCCGCGGGTTGAGGCGGGAGAGTGCACCCGGGATCATCGCCCGCCGGCGCGACATTTCATCCGCCTCCAGCGCGTAGCCTTCGGGATCCTGGCTTTCGTCGACCAGCGAATCCTCGAAGGTCGTGCTGCCGTCGGCGCCGAGCGGCGCGTTCAGCGACTGGTCGGACCGCCCGATACGACCGTCCATCGAATAGACGTCGGCGAGGCTGACGCCGAGCTGGGTGGCGATCTTTTTTGCCACCTCCGCGGTGACGCCGTCGGCGCCGAGATCGCCGTGCTTGGCCTTCAGGGCACGCAGATTGAAGAACAGCTTCTTCTGCGCCGCCGTCGTGCCGACACGGACGATATGGGCATTGTGCATGACATACTGGCCGATCGCGGCCCGGATCCACCAGGTGGCGTAGGTGGAGAAGCGATTGCCCATTTCAGGGTCGAACTTCTCCGCCGCCTGCATCAGGCCGACCGAGCCCTCGGCGATCAGATCGGCGAGCGGCAGGCCGTAGCCGAGCGAGCCGCGCGCGATCTTCACGACCAGGCGCAGATGGCTGCCGACCAGCTTGTCGATCGCCTCTTCGTCGCGCTCGTCACGCCAGCGGCGGGCCAGCTCACGCTCCTCCTCCGCGGCGAGCAGAGGATAGCGGGCGATGCGCCGCATGAAGAGATCTACCGTCGTGGCTTTCGTATCCATGATGCCCTCACATACCTGTTCTCAACCCTGCCCCATATCCCGGATCGCTGTATCGCCGATCACGGTTAACAAACCATGCGCCGCGCCGCGATCCCGCTTTTTTGCGGGTTTAAGCCAACACTTTCCCAACTTGACGTTGGTTCCGGAGCCTATCAGATATGGTGAACGCAGCGCGAACATTCAACCCGCCGCATGGGCCGTCTCACGTCCAAGTGATGTTTGTGGCGCGTCTGATCACAATTGAAAAATCATTTCGTTTCAGTGCGTTATGCGAACGGATCTTTCGCCTGCGCGACTGACTGAACAATATTCAGTCAATCGCCTCCGGCCCCGGGATCGACACCGTGCTAAAGCGCGACGGCACCGTCCGCGCGGCGCGCACGCGGGACCCGGTTGACGCCCGCCAAAAGTTCCGCCGCCGTCCAGCCGAGCTGCCCGTGGCGACCGATGCCATAGCGGACCACGGCGTCGTCGGAGAACGCCCGCATGTCCTCGATGTCGAGCCAGATACGTAGCAGCATGCGTTTGCGCGCTTCGTCGGTGACGGGAGCGTGGGCGGGTCGGCCGTGCAGCACCGTGTAGTTCGAGCAGAACTGCACGTCGCCGGCATGGAAGGGAAACTCGAAGCGGTTCTCGTAGGCGACCTCGTCGAGGATATCCAGGATGGCGCTGTCCTCGGCGCTCATCTCTTCGCCCTTGCGTTCATAGGCGTTGCGGATCCAGGACCGGTTGTAGCGACAGGAGATCTGGCCGCCCGAATGGGAAAACACCGGGACCCGGTAGCCGGACGTAATCCCCTCACCCGGGCCGTGCTCGCCCATGCGGGACCATTCAAAGCCCTGGTAGAGCCGTTCCATCGCCTCGGGCGCGCGGGCCAGCATCTCGTTGTGCACGGTGACGGAGCTGGCGAGCCAGCTCGGCGGATCGTCCGGCGCCTGCTGCACGCAGAGCAGGGTCACCACATCCATCAGGTCGACATGCAGGCTGGAAACGCGGGGCAGCCCGACGCCGCGGCTGCCCTGGCTCGGCCGCTTGGCGCCGTCGGTCACATAGTGGATCAGGCCACCCTCGCCGTTCTGGCTGAGCCCGGTGCCGACATGCTGGCACAGACCCCAATACATGGCGTCGAGGTCGTCGCTGCCATGGCCCTCGACCGGAAAATTCCGCATCAAGGCGAAACCACGCCCGGTCCGCAGATCGTCGCGCAAGCGCGCCAGCCGCGGCGCCAGGCCCGGCAGCGGGAAATCCGCCGCCGTCACCGCGGCGAGCGGCAGCCCCCGCGCCTTGACCGCCACGAGCGCCGCCTCCAGCTCCGCCCGCTCGTCCGCCTCGAGCCGATACTCCCACGCTCGCGTCGCCTGCATTTCGGCGCCGGTCCAGGCGCTCGGGTGATCGACCCGGGCTCGTAGTACGTTGGTCATGATCTCAGTCTCGCTTCCTCGCCATCCCTTCGACCGCCCGGCGACATTTGCGCCCGACCGTCGCTCGGCCCATCATGGCCGAAAGGCGGCGGGGGAGACAAATCCCCCGGCCGCAACACAACCTCGGAGGAAGTTCCCATGGCGAAACCCGTCCTGCATGGTCCCGGCTTTTCCACCTATGTGCGCACGGCGCGCCTGGCGCTGGCCGAGAAGGGCATCGACTACGATCTGAACGAGTTCAACTTCATCGCCGACGGCGTGCCGGCCGATCACCTGGCGCGCAATCCCTTCGGCAAGGTGCCGGCCTTCAGCCATGGCGATTTCGAAGTCTACGAGACCGTCGCCATCGCCCGCTATATCGACGAGGCCTTCGAGGGCCCGGCCCTGCAACCGGCCGACGCCGCCGGCCGTGCCCGGGTCACCCAGGCCTCGGCCATTATCGACAGCTACGCCTATCCGAGCGCCATCACCGGCGTCGTGATCCAGCGCGTCGTCGTGCCGATGATGGGCGGCGAGGCCGACGAAGCGGTGATCGCCGAAGCGCTGCCGAAGGCCGCCCAGGCGCTCGGCGTGCTGAACGCGATGATCGGCGATCGCGCCCATCTGGTCGGCGACGCGCTAAGCCTCGCGGATCTGCATCTGGTGCCGGTCTACGACTACTTCCGCCAGACCCCGGACGGCCAGGGCGTCCTCGCCGATATGTCCGGCCTGCAGCGTTGGTGGGACGGCATAGCGGCCCGCCCCTCGGTCACCGCAACGACGCCGCAGCTCGGCTGAGCGGCAGGCACCCGCGTCGCTATTTCCGGTAGCTGAAAGACGCGTCGAAGCGGGACTGGATATAGGCACCGACGGTCGTCGGCTCGTACGCCGGCGCCTCGCCGGCGCGGCAGGCGATCGCCGGGTCGACCACCGTGTCGACGTCGGGGTCGACCGCGACGACCAGGGAATAGCGCTCGAGGCCCGAGGTGTTGACCACCCGGTGCGGGGTCGAGGCGAAGCCGTCGTTGGTCCATCGGGCCAGCAGGTCGCCGACGTTGATCACCAGGGTCCCCGCAATGGGATGCGCGGTGACCCATTCGCCGGCCTTGTTCTGCACCTGCAGGCCGCCGACCGAATCCTGGCACAGCACGGTCAGGCAGCCATAGTCGGTGTGCGGGCCGACGCCGAACTGGTCGGCGCCCATGTCGGGGGTCTGCGGCGGGTAGTAGACGACGGAGGCGCGCGAGATCGGCTGACGGTAATGGGCGACGAAGCTGTCCTCCGGCAGGTCCATGGCGACGGCGAAGGCGCGCAGCAGCTCGCGGCCCAGCGCGTTGCCCGCCTCCAGCCAGGGATAGAGGCCGGCGCGGAATTCCGGCATGGCGGCCGGCCAGCGGTTCTTGGCGTGGAAGGCGTTGCCGGGATCGTCGGCCTCGACCTCGATCCCCCAAACGAAGCTTTCCTTGAGGTCGGACTTCACGTCGTCGCGCATGCGGGCCTGGCCGACGGCGAGAAAGCCGCGATGGCGGTCGTTGACCTCGACCTCCAGCTTGGCTTCCATCGGCTGGGCGAAGAAGCGGCGCGACGCGGCGCGCGCGTCCTCGATCACCGTGTCGGGAATGCCGTGGTTCGAGACATAGAAGAAACCCACCGTCTCCGCCGCATCGCGCATCGCCGCCGCCACCCGGGCGGCGCCGCCGGGCTCGCGCGCCAGCAGGGGGCCCGCATCGATCACCGGGATTTCCGAGGCTTCGATCTCGCGCGCGGTGGCATAGCTCATGACCGTCAATCCTTCCCGTAGTAGCCGATGGCATCGCCCGCGAGGCTGACGCCGAGCCCGTTCAGCAGCCGGTTGGAATAGTTGAAATAGGCGCAGACCTGGTTCACCTCCAGGATCTCGCCGTCGCTGGCGCCGGCCTCGCGCGCCGCCAGCACGTCGGCCTCGACCATCTCGCCGGGCGTCGCCGTCAGCTTGCGGGTATAGCGTAGCAGCGCCAGCTCCTTGCCGGCGAACACCCGCTCGGGCGCGCCGGCCTCGAGGGCCTGATAGATCGCTTCCGAGCGCGCCTCGTCGTCGATCAGTTCCGCCGCATTGCGGAAGTGATGGGTCAGGCTGTATTCGCAGTCGTTGGTCATCGAGGTATAGACGGCGACCGTCTCCAGGAACCAGAGCGGCAGGACGTTGTCCTCGTGGTGCAGCACGCTTTTGTAGAGCACCAGGTGCCCTTCCATCGTGTGTGGGCGCAGGCTGTGGGCGCGCATGACGTTGTCGACGGTGTTCTTGGGCGTCTTCACCCGCTCGTACATCTCCCGCAGGAAGCCGGTGGCCGCCTCATAGGAAATCATCTCGATCCAGGCTGACATCGGCGCGTCCCCTCCCCTTACGGTGTGTCTTCGGCCAGGAACGCTTCATAGTCCGCGATCACGTCCGGCACCAGGATTTCCAGCAGGCGGCGGCCCGCCTCCGGCGTCGCGAGAGAGGGGTCGGAGCCGATCCGCCCGTCGGGAAACCAGTGCCGGTGATGGACCGCGTCATAATGCCGGTCGCCGCCGAAGTCGCGGTAGTAGCCGGGCGAGAGCCGCGCCGGCTTGGCCATCTCGACCCGCTTGATCGCGTCGGGATAGGCCGCCTGGGTGATCGCCACCTCGCTCGGCGTCGCGTGCAGCCCCTCGTCCTCGCCGTAGAGGTCGTGGCGCAGCGTGTTCGCGCCCTCGTACTCCCACCAGCTTCTCAGGCGACAGCGCAGGGGCGACGCGCCGGCGCGATCGGCGCGGAAACTGGCGTCGGCATAGAGATCCTGGAAGGCGGCGTTGGCCGGCGCGATGTTGCCGCCATGGCCGTTCAGAAAGAACACCCGCTCGAAGCCATGGCGGACGAGGGAGCGGACATAGTCCCGGATCACGGCCATCAGGGTCTCCGCCCGGAGCGTGACCGTGCCCGGAAAGTCGAGATTGAACTGCGCGACGCCCAAGGTGATCGTCGGCCCGACCAGAACCCCGTGCGCCGTGCCGGTGGCGAGCGCGATCTCCTCCGCGCAAATCGCGTCCGTGGCGATCAGGCCGTTCGGGCCGTGCTGTTCCATCGAGCCGATGGGCACGATGATGCCCTTCGAGGTCTCGAGATAGGCCTCGACCTCGGGCCAGGTGCTGAGCGCCAGCCGCATGATGCCACGCCTTGCCTCTAGTCGTCCGCGATGAAGGCCATGGCGTCGACCTCGACGTCGATGTCGGGATCGAAGAAGCCCGCCAGGCCGACCCAACCGGTGGTCGGCAGGATCTCGCCGAAGACCTCGGCATGGGCCCGGCCCGCGTCGGGCCAGCGCGACATGTCGGTGAGGTACATCCGGGTGCGAAAAACATCGGAGAACGAGGCGCCCGCCTGGCTAAGCGACTGGCCGATGATCTCGAGGCAGAGCCGGGTCTGGCGGTAGACGTCGCCCGGATAAAGGATGGTGCCGTCGGGTGCTGCCGGCGAGGTCATCGAGAGGTCGATGATGTTGCCGAGGCGCACCGCGCGGCTGAATCCGGCCTGTGCCTCCCAGGGCCGGCCACTGGAAATGTTCTGGCGCTTCATCCTCGTCCCTCCCACGAACCCAACCGGTGCCGGCATAGCATATTTCCAGGCCTTTTCCCTTGTCGGCGTGGGCCGGGGCGTGCCATCAAGCGAGGGGGCGCGGCGAGGGGGCGGGGCGAGCATGGTGAAACGACACCGCTGGTGGCTCGACACCGTGCAATTCATCGCGCTCGTCGCCGGCCTGATCTATATCGCCGTGCTGGGTGCCGAACAGCTCAACTACAATTGGCAATGGTACCGGGTGCCTAAGCTATTCTGGCGGGTGATCGACGGCGAGCTGATCTGGGGCCCGCTGATCGACGGCCTGCTGGTCACCTTCGAAATCACCGCCTGGGCTTTGCCGTTGGCGATCCTCATCGGCCTGACCACGGCGCTGCTGCGACGCTCCAACTCCTTCGCCGGGCGTTGGGTGGCGACCGCCTATCTCGAGATCATCCGCTCGACGCCGATCCTGGTGCAGGTCTACATCTTCTATTTCATCATCGCGCCGATCTTCGGCATCCAGGCCTTCTGGGCCTGCGTCCTGGCGCTGGCCTTCCATGAGGGCTCCTTCACCGCGGAGATCTTCCGCTCCGGCATCGAGTCGGTCGCCAAGGGACAGTGGGAGGCCAGCGACTCGATCGGCCTGAACCGCGTCGACACCTACCGCTATATCGTCCTGCCGCAGGCCGTGCCGCTGATGCTGCCGCCCCTCACCGGCCAGGTCGTGACACTGATCAAGCATTCCTCGATCCTGAGCGCAGTGGCGATCTTCGACCTCACCACCATGGCCCTCGACCTCGTGGCCGAAACCTTCATGGCCTTCGAGATCTGGCTCACCGTCGGCGCCATCTACCTGGTGGTGACCGGCTCGCTCTCGCTGCTGGTCGGCCTGTTCGAACAGCGCATCCGCGCGAGGTACCGGCGATGACCGCCCGGATGCGCTTCGGCTGGCTCGACGTCGTGGTCATCGGCTGCGTTGTGGCGCTGCTCGCCTATGTCGCCTACCGGGTGCATGGCCACCTCGTCTACCACTGGAACTGGGCGGAGCCGTTGCAGTTCTTCTTCCGCCGCGACGAGGCGGACGGCGGCTGGGTCCCCAACCTGCTGATCGAAGGCGTGATCATCACGCTGCGCGTCTCGCTCTGGGGGGCGGTGCTGGGCATGGCGATCGGCCTCCTCGCCGGCCTCGGCCGGATCAGCCAGGTCGCCCTCTTCCGCATGATCTCGCGCGGTTACGTCGAGCTGGTGCGCAACGTCGCACCCGTGCCCTTCCTCTTCATCATGTTCTTCTTCGTCGGCAACCAAATCCTGAAACCGCTGGGGCTGGAGGGCGTGCAGGACGCGGTATCGCCCGCCACCGGCGGGGTGCTGGAACTGATGTTCGGCGAGTTGAACCTGCTGCGCAACTTCGCCGCCGCGACCCTGGCGCTGGCCCTCTACGAAGGGGCCTATATCGCGGAGATCGTCCGTGCCGGCGTGCTGTCGATCGAGCGCGGGCAATGGGAAGCGGGCGACAGCCTCGGCCTCTCACGCCTGCATCAGCTGCGCCATGTGATCCTGCCGCAGGCCGTGCAGCGGATCACGCCGCCGCTCGCCAACCAGTCGATCCAGCTGATCAAGGACAGCTCCCTCGTCTCCCTGCTGTCGATCCAGGAGATGACCTTCATGGGCCAGGAGATCGCGCATTCGACCTCGCGCTTTTTCGAAACCTGGATCATCGTCGCGGCGATGTACTTCGTGGTATGTTTCGGCCTGTCACGGATCTACGCTCGTCTGGAACGACGCATCAACAAGAGCCGCCGCTAGTCCGCATTTCTCACACTATCCATGGCCTCAGCGGCGCTGTGGGCCCGACAGGGAAGGAGCGCTGCGCCGTTCGATGTGGTTCATCGTACAAGCAGTGCGACGCACCCTGTCGGGCCCACAGCGCCGCCCGGAGGGTCGACCTGGGCCGGCCGCTCGGCGAGGCGCGGTCCCTCGACGTAGCCCCGCTACGCCGTCGGGCCCACTCCTCGCCGAATCGACTCGGCCCAGGTAGACTGAGGCCATGGATAGTGTGAGAAATGCGGACTGACACGGGCAAAGACACAACCGAACATCCAAGAACCAACCATGTGCGCACCGTGCCGACGAACGGCCGGTGCGCGCACCACAAGGGTCGATCACGGGGAGGAAACAACGATGAAGACCTTGAGACGCAACTTTTTGAAACTGGCGATGGCGACCGCTCTTGCCGGCGCGCTCGTCACGGGCGCGGAAGCGCAGACCGTCAGCAAGCAACTGGCCGGCGAGAGCGTGCTGGAGACGATCAAGAAGCGCGGCAAGCTGCGCGCCGGCGTCTCCTCCTTCGTGCCCTGGGTCATGCGGGCCAAGGACGGCAGCCTGATCGGCTTCGAAATCGACGTCGCCAAGAAGATCGCCAAGGACATGGACGTCGAGATCGAGTTCGTGCCGACGCCCTTCTCGGGCATCATCCCGGCCCTGATCGCCGGCGAGTTCGACATTATCATGACCGGCATCTCGCTGGTGCCGAAGCGCAACCTGACGATCAACTTCTCCAACCCCTACAACTGGGGCGGCATCGGCATGGCGGCCAACCGCAAGCTGACCGACGGCTGGAAGCCCGAGGACTTCAACAAGCCGAGCGTCACCTTCACGGTGCGCCGCGGCTCGAACGACTCGATCTTCTCGGTGAAGAAGATTGCGCCCAAGGCGAAGATCCGGCAGTTCGACGACGACGCCCAGGCGATCCAGGACGTGCTGAACGGCACCGCGCACGCCTTCGTCACCGCCGAGCCGAAGCCGACCAACTACGCCCGCGACTATGCCGACCGCGTGTGGCAGCCGCTCGGCAAGGAAAAGCTGCTGCGCTGGCCTTCGGCCTTCGCCGTGCGCAAGGGTGATCCGGACATCCTCAACTGGCTGAACAATTGGATCACGCTTTCCACCGAGCGCGGCTTCATCGAGGAGCGGCACGACTACTGGTTCCGCAACGTCGCGTGGAAGGACCTGGTGGCACCGAAGAAGAAGTAGCCGCCAACATGTTGCCGGCCGGGCGCGGTATCTCGCGGCCGGCCGCACCTTTCCCGGGAGCCCGCCCATGACCGATGCCGCGAACCTGATGATCGAGCTCGGCGGCGTCGCCAAGTGGTTCGGCGACTTCCAGGCCCTGAAGGGCGTCGACCTGGAGGTCGGCCTGGGCCAGCGGATCGTCGTCTGCGGCCCGTCCGGCTCCGGCAAGTCGACCATGATCCGCTGCATCAATCGGCTGGAGCGCCACGACGCCGGCCGCATCGTTGTCGACGGCATCGAGCTTACCGACGACATGAAGAACATCACCGCCGTGCGCCGCGAGGTCGGCATGGTGTTCCAGCAGTTCAACCTCTTCCCGCACCTGAGCGTGCTGGACAATCTCACCCTGGCACCGATGAAGGCCCGCAAGATGTCGAAGCGGGAGGCCGCGGAACTGGCGCGCCACTACCTCGAACGCGTGCGGATCCCGGAGCAGGCGGACAAGTATCCGGGCCAGCTCTCCGGCGGCCAGCAGCAGCGCGTCGCCATCGCCCGCAGTCTCTGCATGCGCCCGAAGATCATGCTGTTCGACGAGCCGACCTCGGCCCTCGATCCGGAGATGATCAAGGAAGTGCTCGACACCATGGTCGAGCTGGCCGAGGACGGCATGACGATGATCGTGGTAACGCACGAGATGGGCTTCGCCAAAACCGTCGCCGACAGCGTCGTCTTCATGGACGCCGGCGAAATCGTCGAATCCCTGCCGCCGGACGTGTTCTTCACCGCGCCCGAAAGCCCACGCACCATCGAATTCCTGAGCAAGATCCTGATTCATTGAGCCACGACAGCGGGAGGGCCGCGCCATGACCGCCGCCGACGAATCCCAGGTCCGCACACGCCGCCCGTTCGGCGCCTATTACCGCGATCCGACCATCGAGGACGACGCGGAACTGACCGGCGTCGGCCGCGGCACGCCCGGCGGCGAATACCTGCGCCGTACCTGGCAGCCGGTCTGCCTCTGCGAAGAAGTGGGCGACCTGCCGTTGCCGGTACGCATGCTGGGCGAGGACCTCGTCGTCTTCCGCACCCGGGCCGGCGTGGTCGGCCTGCTGGACCGGGCCTGCAGCCACCGGGGCACCTCCCTCGAATATGGGCTGCCGTCGGAAACGGGGCTGGTCTGCTGCTATCACGGCTGGCACTTCGCCCCGGACGGGACCATCCTCGAAACCCCGAACGATCCCGACAGCACCCTGAAGGACCGGCTCTGCCATCCCGCCTATCCGACGCACGAGCGCGACGGCATCATCTTCGCCTGGATGGGCCCGCCGGACGAGCGGCCGGACTTTCCCGTGCTCGACGCCTATGTCCAGGCGGATACGGAGATTGTGCCCTTCGCCCTCGATTTCCCCTGCAACTGGGTCCAGGTCCTCGACAATACCCAGGACCCGGTGCATTCCTGTTTCCTGCATACCCGGGTGAGCGGCGCCCAGTTCTCGATCTCCTGGGGCGAGATCCCGGAGCTGGAATATATCGCGACGCCGATCGGCATGATCAATCTCAACGTTCGGCGATGGGGGGATCGCATCTGGGTGCGCACCACCGATGCCATGCTGCCGAACCTGAACCAGACCGGCGCGCTTTGGCTGACGGCGGACCGGGAGGAGACGTTCCTCGGCTGCGCGCTCACCCGCTGGATGCGGCCCGTCGACGATACCAACACGCGGATGATCGGCTGGCGCTATTTCAACGCGGCGACGGACCGCGAGCGGGTCGGCGACAAGGCCGCGGTCGGCGTCGGCAAGATCGACTTCATCGGCCAGACGGAAGACGAACGGCCCTACGCGGAACGCCAGCGCGTGCCGGGCGACTTCGAGGCGATCGCCGGCCAGGGCCCCATCGCGCCCGCCGCCCGCTGGAACCTGAACCGGGGCGACCGGGGCGTGACGATGCTGCGCCGGCTGATCCGGGAAAACATCCGCGCCGTGGCCGAGGGCCGCGACTATACGGTGCTGGAACGCGCTGCCGCACCGGGCGGCATCGTTCCCACCTACACCCGCGATACCGTCGTCACTCTGCCGCCCGGACAGGGCGACGACCGCGCGTTGCTGCGCGAGATTGCCGCCGAGGTCTGGGCGGCGGTGCGCGACGGCGCAAGCCTGGATGGCGACCGGGGAAGCCAGTTCGCCGCCGAGCTGGACCGGATTGTCCGCCATCACCGCTAGCCTGCGTGGCGTGGCGAGAAGAAACCATCTACCCTCGGTTCCTTGGAACGGAGGCGGATATGCGCCGCATCCTTGGCATCGTTTTGTGGCTGACGTGCTTTTTCGCCGCCCCGGTGCAGGCGGGCGAGGTGGCCTTCGGCCGCTACCATGCGCTGGTCATCGGGATAAACGACTACGCCCACCTGCCGAAGCTGAAGACCGCCGTCAAGGACGCGGAAGCCGTCGCCGAGGTCCTCAAAGCCCGGCACGGGTTCTCGGTTCGTCTCCTGCGCAATGCCACCCGTGATGACATCCTGCTGGCCCTGAACGAATATCGGGCGGAACTGACCGAGTCGGATAATCTTCTCGTCTACTACGCCGGGCATGGCGTTCTCGACCGCCGGACCGATACGGGTTTCTGGCAACCCGCCGATGCCATGGCCGACAACGACCTGAACTGGATCCCCAACGAAGACCTGACGCGCCGCTTGAGCGCCATGTCGGCGCGCCACGTGATGATCATCGCGGACAGCTGTTATTCCGGCGCCCTTGTGCGAAGCGCCGACTCCCGGCTCCCGACCGGCAGCGACCGGCGGCGGCTATTTGCGCGCCTGGCGGAGAAGCGTTCGCGAACCGCTATCGTCTCGGGCGGTCTCGAGCCTGTCGCCGACAGCGGACGGAACGGTCACTCGGTCTTCGCCAACGCCTTCCTCGCCGCCCTGCGGGACAACGCCGAAATCATCGAAGGTCTGAGCCTCTTTACCCGGATCAGCCGGCCGGTCATCGTCAACGCGCGCCAGACGCCGCAATACGCCGATATCCGAAACGCCGGTCACGAGGGCGGTGAGTTCATCTTCGTTCCCAAGGGTGCGACCGTTGTCGTGGTGCCACCGGCGACGGTCGCGCCGGTCGACGAGCGCAGGTTCGACCTGGCGTTCTGGGAGAGCGTCAAGGACAGCAATGAACAGGCAGCTTTCGAGGCCTACCTGGCGAAGTATCCCGACGGCATCTACGCGACGCTCGCCCGCCTCAACCTGAAGAAGTTCGCCGACCCAGGGGCCCGGACGCCGAAGCCCGCCCCTCGCCCGGCGGCGCCGGGACACGCCACTCTGATACCGGCCAAACCAAAGGGTGGCGCGGCGGCCGTGCCGGCCGTCGGTGTCCACGGCCCGGATCTGGTTCCGGGCCACGTGTTCAAAGACTGCGACATCTGCCCGGAGATGGTCGTGCTGCCGGCGGGAAGCTTCACGATGGGTACGCCGGACACGGAAGCGGGGCGCAAAGCGATAGAGGGCCCCCGGCACGAGGTTACCTTCGCCAGGCCCTTTGCCATCGCCAAATTCGAAGTGACATTCGAGGAATGGGACGCCTGCGTATCCGAGGGCGGCTGCAAGCGTGGTGGGCGAAGCGACAAGGGCTGGGGCCGGGGGCGCCTGCCCGTGATCCACGTCACCTGGCATCAAGCAAAGGCATACACCGCGTGGCTCGCCGCGAGAACCGGCAAGCCATACCGCCTGCCGAGCGAGGCGGAATGGGAGTATGCGGCACGCGCCGGCGCGCCAACACGCTATCCCTGGGGCGATGACGCGACACACGGCGAGATCTGCCGCCATGCGAACGGCCGCGACAGGAGCACCGGATCACACCTGGCGAACCGCGCCTGTGACGATGGCAGCGCGGAACGGACGGCCGAAGTCGGCCGCTACGAAGGGAACGACTTCGGCCTGTTCGACATGATCGGCAATGTCGAGGAATGGCTGGAAGACTGTCTGAACAAAAGCTACGTGGCGGCGCCGGACGATGGCACCGCCTGGACCGGCGGCAATTGCGACTATCACATGAAACGCGGCGGATCCTGGAACGCCAGACCACGCGAACTCCGCGTCGGGCGGCGCTCTTTCGCCGACGCCGTCTTCGCGATGCCCCACATCGGCTTTCGCGTCGCGATGGGTCGTTGATCGCCTGGGTGCCGCGTCTCCTGCTGAAACCGCCTGTCTGGAATTCTGTTCGCGGTCCCTATTGGGAGTGGATGGGCCTCGTCCCGTCGACGCCGGACTTTAGGCCTCCTAGAGCACGGTCCGACCCTATGGAAGCGCTGGATGGCCCTGCCTGGCCGCTCGGGCAGGAGCGCTGCGCCGCGCGATGTGGTGCCATCGGGCAAGCAGCGCGACGCCCCCGAGCGGCCAGGCAGGGCCACCGAAGGCCGGGTTCTTTTGCGCCGTGGCGGCCATGGCATCGCTCACCGATACCCCGCATCGCCATCGCGATGCCATGGCCGCCACGACACAAAATCTCCCCGGTCCAGCGCTTCCATAGGGTCGGACCGTGCTCTAGCCCTACTCCGCCGCCCGCTCGCGCGCCGCCAGTTCGGCCCGGATCTCGTCCGAGTGCTCACCCAACACCGGGGCCGGCCGGCGCACGCCGCCGGGCGTCGCCGACAGCTTGACCGGCGTGCCGATGTTGCGCTGGCGGCCGGCCTTGGGATGCTCGACCTCGACCACCATGTCGCGGTCCAGCACATGGGGATCGTTGAACACCTCGTCGTGATAGCGCACGGGGCCGGCGGGAATGTTCTCCGCATCCAGCTTGTCGAACCAGTTCTCCGTCGTATCGGTGATGAAGCGTTCCTGCAGCAACGCCACCAGGGCCTTGTTGTTGGCGACCCGGTCGGCCTTGCTCTTGAAGCGGGGATCCTCGATCAGATGCTCGCAGCCGAGCACCGCGCAGGCCTTGACCCAGAGATTGTGCTGCGCCGCACCCAGCACCAGCCAGCCGTTCTGCGTCTCGAAGACCTGGTAGGGGGAGGAGCCGCGGTGCTGCTGGCCGATGCGGGTCGGCCGCTCGTTCGTGGCGAAATAACCGGCCGCCTCGTAGACGCATTTCGAGATCGCGCTTTCATACAGCGAGACGTCGACCTGCTGGCCTTCCCCGCTGACCTCGCGCTGGGCGATGGCGGTAAGCACGCCGAAGGCCGCGAACATGCCGGCGCTGGTGTCCGAAATGGCGATCGGCAGGCGATGCGGCGGCCCGTCCTCGTCGCCGGAGATCGCCATCAGGCCACTCATCGCCTGGGCCACCAGGTCGAAGCCGCCGCGCGGGCTGTAGGGACCGGTCTGCCCGAAGCCTGAGATCGAGCAATAGACCAGCCGCGGATTGAGGGCGTGCATGTCGCCGTAGCCGAGGCCTAAGCGGTCCATCACGCCGGGGCGCGCATTCTCGACCAGGATGTCCGCCTCGGCGATCAGCCGCTTCGCGACGTCGAGGTCTTCGGCATCCTTCAGGTTCAGCTCGATCGAGCGCTTGTTGCGGTTCCACAGCATGAAGGGCGCGCTCTCACCCTCGATGAAAGGCGGCGTCTCGCGCAACACGTCGCCGGAGCCCGGCCGCTCGATCTTGATAACGTCGGCGCCCTGGTCCGCCAGCAGCATGCAGCAATAGGGCCCCGATAGATGGGTCGTGATGTCCACGACCTTCAAATGCGACAGTGCGCCCGGCATCGGCCTTCCTCCTCCCGTTCAAATGGCCGGGCATCATAGCGGGGCGGCGACGGGCCATCGAATCTGATTCATAAAATCTTGAACGTTACACATCCATAATGGGCAACTCTGGAAAGCAAGAGACTTAATCGGGCCATGAACTTCTCACATCACTCCATCGTCTGGCGGCTGATCCTGCCGATCCCCGCCGCAGTCATGATCCTGGTTGCCGGCCTCTGGTTCTGGTTGCCGGAACGGGTCGGCAACGACGTCACCGAGGCGACCATCGCATCGGCCACACAGACGGCGAACCAGTTCAAGACGATCCGCGGCTATTACACCAAGAACGTCATCAAGAAGGCGGTGAAGAACGGTAGCCTGAAGCCCTCCTTCGACCATGCGAAGGAAGCGAACGGCATCCCGCTGCCCGCGACGTTGATCCACGATTTGAGCAAGCAGCTGGAGAAGCGCGACACCCGGGTCGCCCTCTATAGCGCCTTCCCCTTCCCGGTTCGGGGCGAACGAAAACTCGACGACTTCCAGCGCAGCGCCTGGCAGGCGTTGAGCGCGGACCCCGACGCGGTGGTCCATCGCCGGGTCGAGGTCGACGGCCGCCCGATGATCCGGGTCGCCATCGCGGACCGGATGGTGGCGGACGCCTGCGTCAATTGCCACAACACGCACCCCGCCTCGCCCAAGACGGACTGGAAACTCGGCGATGTGCGCGGCGTGCTCGAAGTCGCGAGTTTCATCGACGGGCCGCTCGCCGCCGGCGGAAATTTGTCGGAGACGATCATCCTCGCGGTTATCGGCGCGGGTGTCTTGCTGACCTTGATCAGCCTGATCCTCGCACGCCGGGTCGCCGGCCCGGTCGGCCAGCTCGCCGGCGCGATCAGCGCGCTCGGCGCGGGCGATACCACCCAGCGGGTCGAGTTCGCACACCGCCGCGACGAGATCGGCACCATCGCCCGCGCGCTCGACGGCCTGCGACGCTCCCTGATCGAGGTCTTCCGGCTGAAGACCATGATCGACGAGATGCCGATCAACGTCATGACCTGCGACGCCAAGGACGATATGAGAATCGACTATGTCAACAAATCGGGCCTCGCCTCCCTGCGCACCCTGCAGCCCGACCTGGCGATGCCGGCGGACGAGGCCAAAGGAACGCGGATCGGCGCGTTGGGGCTGGTCGCGCGCGGCGACACCCTGAACAGCGAACTCGGCGAGCCTGAGACCATGGCGCCGCGCGAACGATCCCGTCTCGGCGCGGAGACCCTCGACATTCGCTATTCGCCGATCCGCGATGCCGAAGGCGGGTATCTCGGGCCGATGGTGACCTGGCAACTCGTCACGCGGGAGGAAAGCCTCGCCCAGGACTTCGACCAGAATGTGAAGGGCGTGGTGGCCGGCCTGTCCGCCGCCGCCCGACAGATGCAGGACACGGCGGAAGCCATGTCGCGCACCTCCGCCGAGGCGGGCGACATGGCGGGCCGTGTCACCCAGGCCTCGGGCGATACCAGTGGCAACGTCCAGACCGTCGCCTCCGCCTCCGAACAGCTGTCCGCCTCGATCCAGGAAATCTCCGGCCAGGTCGCGAGTTCGGCCAACGTCGCGGAAGGCGCGAGCCAGGCGACGGAAGAGGCGACCCGGCGGGTTCAAGGCCTGGTCGACGCCTCCGAGCGGATCGGCCAGGTCGTCGACCTCATCAACGACATCGCCAACCAGACCAACCTGCTGGCGCTCAATGCGACCATCGAAGCCGCCCGGGCCGGCGAGGCGGGCAAGGGCTTCGCCGTCGTCGCCGCGGAGGTCAAGAATCTGGCCAGCCAGACGGCGCGCGCGACCGAGGATATCGCCGAGCAAATCGCCGGCATCCAAGGTGCGACGGGCGAAGCGGTGCGGGCGATCGAGGACATTTCGGGCACCATCGATCGGTTGAACGAGATTTCGTCGGTGGTCGCCACGGCGATTCGCGAACAGAGCACGGCGACCAGCGAAATCAGTGCCAGCGCGCAGGCCGCCGCCGACGGCACGGTCACGGTCGACGAGGCGACCGGTGGATTGAGCGAAGCGACCACTGTCGTTGGTCGCTCGGCCGGCGAGGTGTTGGACGCCAGCCGCGATCTCGCCCGCCAGGCCGAGTCGCTGCAAGGCGAGGTCGAGCGCTTCTTGACGGAAATGCGCGCCGCTTGAGGCCGCCCGCCAACGTCGCGTCGTCGGACACCGCCATGAGGTGCAACGCGAGGTTGCCATTCCCTACCATTCGGCGGTACACCAGACGTGGTGCCGGAGCCCCCTGTGGCTGGGCGAAGCGCGCGAGGGGCAGGACCGCTCGTTCGTGTGTCCCGCGGAAGACGTGAGCCGTGCCGGTACCGCGTGAAGTGGCGAAGAAACATGGCGGCTAAGATTTCACCCGAGGCCGCGGCGGAGATCCTGGAGACCATCTCTCAGATCTCCTATAGCCTTGGTTTTTCGGGCGGCCTCAGGCCGACCCAATGGACGGCGCTGCGGTTCTTCGCGAACACGGAGGAGCGTGCGCGTACCGTCGGCAATTTCGCGCGCTACAACAAAACATCCCCGTCGAGTGCCTCGCAAACCATCAATGCGCTGGTCGCCCGCAACCTTCTGGAACGCGTGCAGGTCGAAGTCGACCGGCGAAGCCATCGCCTGGGCGTCACGGCCGAAGGACGGAAGATGCTGCGCTCCGATCCGCTGGGCCATCTGGTCGAAGCGATCAAGGAAATGCCGGAAGACCAACGCTTCGATCTCGCCGACCATCTCCAGTTTCTGTTGATCCGCATGCTCGACCGCTTCGAAGAGGGCAAGGGCAAGCCGTCCGACTGACGACGGCTGGTCGTATCCCCGTCCTTCCACCGTTTCACCACGCGAGAGAGGGCCAGCGCCGGCCATGGGACGAACGCTTTTCGACAAGATCTGGGACGATCACGTCGTCCACGCCCGCGAGGACGGCACCGACTTGCTCTACGTCGACCGGCACCTCACCCACGATCTGCACTTTCGCGCCTTCGCCAAACTCGAAGCGGCCGGCCGTCACCTGAGGGAGCCGGACAAGCTGATCGCCGTCCCGGACCACAGCGTGCCGACGACGGCGAAGACCGTCGCCGACATCCCGCCAGGCGAGATGCGCGAGGCCGTCGAAGTGCTGGCGGCGGCGGCCGACCGGCTCGGCTTCACTCACTTCCCGCTGACCGATCCGCGCCATGGCATCGTGCATGTGATCGGACCGGAACAGGGCCTCACGCTGCCGGGCATCTTCCTCGTCTGCGGGGATTCCCACACCTCGACTCACGGCGCGCTCGGCTGCATCTCGCTCGGCATCGGGGCGACGGAGATCCAGCACGTGCTGGCGACGCAGACGCTCTGGCAGCGCCGGCCGAAGCGAATGCGCGTTACCGTCACCGGCGCACTTCGCCCCGGTGTCACCGCGAAGGACGTGATCCTCGCCACCATCGCCCGGATCGGGACCGCCGGCGGTACCGGCCACGCCATCGAGTATGCCGGGCCGGTGATCGACGCAATGTCGGTCGAGGGGCGGATGACGGTGTGCAACATGACCATCGAGGCGGGCGCCCGCTCCGGCCTCGTCGCGCCGGACGAAAAGACCTTCGCCTATTGCCGGGGTCGCCCCTTCGCGCCGGAGGGCGGTGCCTGGGACGCAGCACTCGCCCACTGGCGAACGCTGCGAAGCGATTCCGATGCCGTCTTCGACACGGAGGTCGAGATCGACGGCAGCGAAATCGCGCCGATGGTGACCTGGGGCAACAGCCCGCAATGGGCGACGGCGGTAACGGGGCGAGTGCCGGACCCGGGCGAAGCGGGGGACGCGACGACGGCGGAGACGATGCGGGCGGCCCTCGACTACATGGATCTACGGGCCGGAATGGCGCTTTCCGACATCGCGGTCGACAAGGTCTTCATCGGTTCCTGCACCAACAGCCGGATCGAGGATCTGCGCCTCGCCGCCCGGGTCGCCCGGGGCCGGCGCGCCGTCGTGCCGACCCTGGTGGTGCCCGGCTCCGGCTTGGTGAAGCTGCAGGCGGAGGCGGAAGGCCTCGACGACGTTTTCCGCGCGGCCGGTATGGAGTTGCGGGAGCCCGGCTGCTCGATGTGCGTCGGCATGAACGGCGACATGCTGCAGCCGGGCGAGCGGTCCGCCTCGACCTCGAACCGCAACTTCCGCGGCCGCCAGGGACCCGGCAGCCGCACCCACCTGGTCAGCCCCGCGAGCGCCGCCGCCGCCGCCGTCACCGGCCGCTTCGCCGACGTCCGCGACCTGCTGGAGGAGGACGACGCATGAGCACCCGGACGGGGCCCGAGCCCTTCACCACCTTCGCCGCGCCCGCCCTGCCGATCGACATCGCCAACTGCGATACGGACCAGATCATCCCGGCCCGCTTTCTGCGCCGGGCCGACGACGATCCCGAGTACCACCGCTTCCTCCTGCACGACCTGCGCTTCGATGCCGTGGGCGGCGAGACCGACTTCATCTACAACCGCGAACCCTACCGCGGGGCGCGAATTCTCGTGGCGGACATCAATTGGGGCTGCGGCTCCAGCCGGGAGAACGCGGTGACGGCCCTGCTGGCCAACGGCTTTCGCTGCGTTATCGCCCCGTCGATCGCCGACATCCATTATGCCAACTGCGTGCGCAATGGTGTGCTGCCCGTCCGCCTCGACGCCGCCGCCTGCGCGACGTTGCGCGCGCAACTGCACGCCAATCCGGGGGCGGAAATCGCCGTCGACCTCGAAAGCCAGTCACTCAGCGGGCCGGACCAGACCCGCTACGACTTCGAGATCGACGGCTTCGACAAGCATCGCCTGCGGCACGGCCTGGACGACATCGCCATGACGCTCGAGCACGCCGATGAGATCGACGGCTTTCGCGCGGACTATGGCGCGCGGCGGCCCTGGCTGGGTTGAGGTTCAGGCACCGCGACGCGCCTTGATGCCCTCCCACACGGGACGGAAATCGTAGGTCGGATAGAACTCGGTGCGGAAGGCGCCCCAGGCGCGCTGTTCGATCGCCAGGTTGACCTCGCGCAGCTTCGCCGCCGGCAGGCGCAGCGTCGCGACCTGGCCGATGCCCATCATCACGTACCACGAGACGACCTCGACCCCCGCCGGCGGGAAGCCGTCCCAGAAGCCCGTCGCCTCCAATTCCTCGTTGATCCGGGCAAGCGGTTTGGACTGATCGTGCCGCAGCATGACGGTCAGCATCATCGTGTCGTCGGCGCTCATCGGCTTTTCCTTGTCGCTATCGCTGGACCGGGGCGGCCGGCGGGTGTATCCCATCCGCCGTACCTCATCCTCACAATACAGATCGGCGCCCATGTCGCTCCGCAATATCGCGATCATCGCGCATGTCGACCACGGCAAGACAACCCTGGTCGACGCGCTCTTCCGCCAATCGGGCGCCGTGCGCGCGAACCAGCGCGTCGCCGAACGGGCGATGGACTACAACGACCTGGAGCGGGAGCGTGGCATCACCATCCTCTCGAAGTGCACTTCGGTCGACTGGCGCGGCACCCGGGTCAACATCGTCGACACACCCGGCCATCAGGACTTCGGCGGCGAGGTCGAGCGCATCCTCGACATGGTCGACGGCGTCCTGCTGCTGGTCGACGCGGCCGAGGGACCGATGCCGCAGACCAAGTTCGTGCTGCAGAAGGCGCTGGCGCTGGGCCTCCGCCCGATCGTCGTCGTCAACAAGGTCGACCGGGCCGACCAGCGCGCCGAAGTGGTGCTGGGCGAGGTCTTCGACCTCTTCGCCCTGCTGGACGCGAGCGAAGAACAGCTGGACTTCACCGCCCTCTTCGCCTCCGCCCGCGACGGCTGGGCGAGCACGGAGGCCGATGGGCCGCGCGAGGATCTAGCACCACTGTTCGCGGCGATCCTCGATGCCGTGCCGCCGCCCTCCGTCGACGCGGACGCCCCCTTCGCCATGCTCGCCAGCCTGCTGGAACTCGACCCCTATTTGGGCCGCGTGCTGACCGGGCGCGTCTCCGCCGGCCGCCTGCGCGTCAACGAGACGATCCATGCCCTGGCACCCGACGGCACCAAGACCGACGCGGCGCGGGTCACCAAACTGCTGAGCTATCAGGGGCTGGAGCGGGTTCCGGTCGAGGAGGTCAGCGCCGGCGATATCGTCGCCATTGCCGGCCTGCCGGTCGCCACCGTTGCCGACAGTCTGGTCGCCGCCGGCGTGACGACCGCCCTCCCCGCCCGTCCGATCGACGCGCCAACCCTGGCGATGACCTTCGCCATCAACGACGGCCCCTTCGCCGGGCGCGACGGCAACAAGGTCACCAGCCGGGTCATTCGCGACCGCCTGCTGCGCGAGGCCGAGGGCAATGTCGCCATCCGTGTCACCGAGACGTCGGAGGCCGATGCCTTCGAGGTGGCGGGCCGGGGCGAGCTGCAGCTGGGCGTGTTGATCGAGACCATGCGCCGTGAGGGCTATGAACTCACCATCAGCCGGCCGCGCGTGCTGGTGCGCGAGGGCGAGGGCGGGCTGGAGGAACCAGTCGAAGAGGTCCAGATCGACGTCGACGAGGGCCATTCCGGCGTCGTCGTCGAGAGCATGAGCGAGCGCAAGGCGGAGCTGCGGGATATGCGGCCCTCCGGGGGCGGCAAGACCCGGCTCATCTTCCACGCGCCGAGCCGCGGGCTGATCGGCTATCACGGCCAGTTCCTGACCGAAACACGTGGCACCGGGATCATGCACCGCTCCGTCGCCGGCTACGCGCCTTATCGCGGGCAGATCCAGGACCGACGCGAGGGCACGCTGGTCTCCACCGGCCAGGGCAAAGCGGTGGCCTATGCGCTCTGGAACCTGGAGGCGCGCGGCCAGCTCTTCATCGCGCCGGGCGAGGAGGTCTATCCCGGCATGGTGATCGGCGAAAACGCGCGCCAGGGCGACATGGAGGTCAATCCGCTGAAGGCCAAGCAGCTGACCAACATCCGCGCCGCCGGCAAGGACGACGCGGTGCGCCTGACCCCGCCGCTGCGCCTGTCCCTGGAGGCCGCGCTCGCCTACATCTCGGAGGATGAGTTGGTCGAGGTCACGCCCGGCCACCTTCGCCTGCGCAAGCGCCACCTGGATCCGCACGAGCGCCGCCGCGAGCGCCGCCGCGCCCAGGCGATGGAGGTATAGACGGAAACCCCGGGCCATGACGACGCATGAACTCGGCGATCTCGCCGCCACCTATTGGTCGGACCTGCTGGCCTTCGGCGTCTGGCTCGCCTGCTGGTTCGGCTATCTCCACTACACGGAACGCACGGGCCGGGCCGGGCGAAACCTGATCGACGAGATGGCCGCACAACGCGCGATCTGGATGCGCGGCATGCTGGGCCGCGACAATCGGATCCTGGATATCCAGATCGTGCGCAGCGCGGTGCAGACGGCGCAGTTCTTCGCCTCCACTTCGCTGCTGGTGGTCGCCGGCCTGCTGACGGTTTTGGGCGCCTCCGACGCGGCGATCCAGGTGGTCGAGGACCTGCCTTTCGCCGAGGTCACCAGCCGCACGCTCTGGGAGATCAAGGTCCTCGCCCTGGCGACGGTCTTCGTCTACGCCTTCTTCAAGTTCATGTGGTCGGTCAGGCAGTACAACTACTGCGCCGTGCTGATCGGCGGCGCCGCACCCCTCGACCGGCTGCCGGAGGGCTCCGAACAGTCGGCCGACGACATCGCCTGGGTCGCCACGCTGGCGGCCAAGCATTCCAACCACGGCACCCGGGCCTATTACTTCGGCTTCGCCCTGCTGACCTGGTTCCTCCATCCCCTTGCCGTGCTGCCGGCGACGCTGTGGGTCGTCGCCGTGATCTGGCGCCGCGAACACCGCTCGAAGACCCTCGCGCGGCTGCGCGCCCTGGCGGAACGCTCGGAAGATTAGCCCCTCAGGCGCAGCCCATCGGGATCGAAGGGCGGGCGGTCGAGCAGGCGGGCCGGGCGGTCTTCGCCCAGGATGGCGACGGAGAACCGCGCGCCGGGGACCACCGCATCGGCACGGATCATCGCCAGCGCGAGCGAGGTTTCGACGCTGAAGCCATAGGCGCCGGAGCTGACCCGGCCGACCGGCCGGCCGTCCGCATCGAAGAGGGGCTCGCCACCGACGGCGTCGGCCGCGCCGGCCTCCACCGCGAGCATCGACAACAGCTCACGCGGGGGATTGCGGCGAACGTCGAGATAGGCTTCGCGGCCAAGGAAATCGCCCTTGTCCGCCTTCACCAGGGCATCGAGGCCGACCTCGTGCGGCCAGTATTCGGGCGAATACTCGCGGCCCCAGCTGCCGTAGCCCTTCTCGACGCGAAGCGCGCCCACGGCCCGGGCGCCGACGGGAACCGCGCCGAGCTCGGCGCCGGCGGCCAGCAGGTCGTCGAACAGGGCCGCCTGGTCGGCTTCGTCGACATAGATCTCGTAGCCGAGGTCGCCGGTGAAGGACACCCGGAGCACGTCGGCGGCGAGCCCCGCGACCTCCATCTCCCGGCCCCAGCCGAAGGGCAGCGCGGCGTTGGAGACATCGGTGTTGGTGAGACGGGCCAGCAGCTCGCGCGCCCGGGGGCCGGCGATGTTGAAGCCGGCCCGCGCGTCGGTTCGCGAGGCGAAGTCGACCCCGGCGGCGGGCTTGAAGATACGGCTGTGGTAACGCTCCGCCATGCCGGAGCCGACGACGAGCCAGCGCTCCTCCGCCATCCGGGTCACGGTGAAGTCGCCCATGACGCCGCCGCGCCGGCCGAGCACCGGGGCCAGGCGCGACTGCCCGACCTTGCCCGGCAGCCGGTTGGCGACGATTCCGTCCAGCCATTGCCCCGCCGCCCTGCCCGAGGCCTCGTACTTGGCATAGGCCGAGATGTCGACGATGCCGACACCGGCGCGCAGGGCACGGCATTCCCGCCCGACCACCTCGAACCAGGGCTGGCGCTCGAAGCCGTAATCGTCGGTCTCGGGATCGCCCGCCCGGCGATACCAGAGCGGCTGTTCCCAGCCGTAATTGAGGCCGAAGACGGCACCCATCTCTTTCTGCCGTTCGTAGGCGGGACGGGTGCGCACCGGGCGGCCCGCCGCGCGTTCCTCGTGGGGGAAGTGGATCTTGAACCGGCTCGAGTAGGTATCGAGTGCCCGGGCCATGGTGAAAGATTTCGAGGCCCAGGCGCCGTAGCGCGCTAGGTCCCAGGGGAAGAGATCCAGCTCCGGCTCCCCCTCGACGATCCATTGCGCCAGGATGCTGCCAAGGCCACCGGACTGGCTGAAGCCCGGGACGATGCCGTTACAGCAGAAATAGTTCCGCAACTCCGGCACGGGCCCCAGCAGCGCCGCCCCGTCGGGCGCCCAGATCATCGGCCCGTTGATCACCCGCTTGATGCCGGTCTCCGCCAGCGCGGGGATCCGCCCGCAGGCCCGCATGACGTTCTCGGAGATCCGCTCGAGGTCGTCGGGCAGCAACTCGTGGCCGAAGTCGAGCGGCGTGCCCTCGACCGACCAATAGCGCCCGTCGCGTTCATAGGCGCCGACCAGCAGGCCCTGGCCTTCCTGGCGCAGGTAGTATTCGCCGTCCCGGTCGGCGATGGAGGGCAATTCACGCGTCAGCGCGGCGATTTCCGGGATGGTCTCGGTGACGAAATACTGGTGTTCCATCGGGATCAGCGGCAGGTCGATGCCGGCGAGCGCCGCGACCTCCCGGCCCCAGAGGCCGGCGGCATTGACCAGGATCTCGGCCCGCACCGTGCCCGCGGGCGTCACCACGTCCCAGCCGCCGTCGGCGCGCGGATTGGTTTCGAGCACTGGGGTGAAGCGTCGGATCTCCGCCCCGCCGGCCCGGGCGCCCGCCGCATAGGCCTGGGTCACGCCCGAGGGATCGACATAGCCGCCGTCCGCCTCGAACATGGCGCAGTTCACGCCTGAAAGGTCGAGCAGCGGGTGCAGCCGCTTCGCCTCGTCCAGGCCGATCTCGTAAAAATCGACGCCGAACTGGCGCGCCTTCGCCGCCTGGATCTTCAGCTGGTGCCGTCGCTCGGCCGATGTCGCGAGATAGATCGACCCCGGCTGGTGAATGCCGCAGGATTGTCCCGTCTCCGCCTCCAGCTCGGCATAGAGGCGCATGGTGTAATACTGCAGGCGCGAGACGTTGTTGTTGTCGTGCAGGCCGTGCAGGCCCGCCGCCGCGTGCCAGGTCGAGCCGGAGGTCAGCTCGTCGCGCTCCAACAGCAGCACGTCGCGCCAGCCGAGCTTGGTCAGGTGATAAAGGATGGAGCAGCCGATGACGCCGCCGCCGATCACCACCACGCGCGCATGACTTCGCATGCTTCCCTCCCCCGCCATGGGCCGTTGTCCCCAGCTCGTTGATTAGACATGATGGGCGGGCGCCGCAACGAAAAGGGAGCGCATCATGGCCGGCTGGACCTCCGACGACGCCCGACCCCTGAGCCGGGAGAGCCTCACCGCCCTCTTCGACAATGAGATCCCGGCGATTCGTATTCCCGCCTTCGCCGCGCCCGGGGAGTGCTGCGCCTTCGCCGACGCCATGCGGCAGTGCACGCCCCGCGTCGTCCAGGGCGCCACGGAACATTCCGCCCCGGCCTTCACGGGCCAGCCGATCGTCTTCATCGGCCTCACCCAGTACGAGTTCAAGTACCGGCCCATGTCAGACTATCTCGATGCGGCCGACGCCAGCCGGGCGGAAGTCGCACCGGTGCTGGCCGCCGCCTTCGATCCGGTCGAACGGCTGATGGCGCGGCTGGCGCCGCTCAGCAACGGCGAAGTTGGAATCGCGCAGGAACCGGGCGGGCGACGCTATTCCTCGACCATCATCCGCAATTCGAACGCCGGGCTTTCCCTGCATGCCGACTTCGCGCCCTATCAGGCCCCGCAGCTGACCGTCTCCGCCTGCGATGCCCAGCTCGCCTGGAACTTCTATGCCGAGGTGCCGGCGGGCCCCGGCGGCCATACCACGATCCACAACGCGCCCTGGCACTGGCAGCGCGGTACGGCGGGCGAGATCGCCGAGAACTACCCCCTCGATCCGGCCGACGTCGCCGGCGCCGAGAGCTTCACCTTCCGACCGGAAGAGGGCGAGGTGGTGCTGTTCAACTCCCGCAATCCGCACGAGGTGTTCCGGGTCGAGGATCCGGGGCCGAAAGACCGCATCGGGCTCGCCACCTTCATTGGCCGGATGCCGTCGGGCGCGCTTCACCTCTGGTCGTGAACAGCACAGCCACCGCCACCAGGTTCAGGGCGGCCATCACCGTGAAAGCCGCTTCGAAACCGCCGAGCAGGATGGCGAGCAGGCTGAAGGTCGAGGGGCCGAGGGCGACCCCGCCGTAGATGAAGACCACGGTGCCCGAGGTGGCGATCGCCACCTGGCCCGGTGCCAGGCGCGCGATCTCGGCGAGCGCGATACCGTTCCAGCCCGAGGACGTAAACCCCAGCAGGCCGGCGATGGCGACCAGGCTCCAGAACGGCCAGGCCGGCGTCACCAGGATCAGCAGGACGAAGAAGGCGCTGGCGGCGAGGCCGATCCCGGCCATGGTGAGGGCACCGGACAGCAGCCGGTCGCTGACCCAGCCCCAGACCGGACGGGCGACGACGCCGCTGATCTGCATTACCGCATAGACCAGGCCCGCCGCGATCAGGTCCAGCCCGGCGACCTCGACCAGATAGACCACGAGGACGGCGAACAGGCTCATCTGCACGGCGGAGAAGATCATGCAGACGCCGGCGAGGCGGCAGAGGTCGGCCCGGCGCAACACCATCAGGAGGGAGGCGACCAGCCCCCTCAGTTCAATGGCTGCGTTCGGATCCCGGTCCCGGTCGTAGCGCGCGCGAATGGGCTGCACCGCCGTAACGACGGCCAGCACGGTGGCGGAGACCAGCAGGATCGTCACCTGCCAGCCGAACATCAGGGCGAGCGCGGGCAACACCGCGCCCGCCAGCATGCCGCCCAAGGGCACGCCGCTTTGTTTCAGCGAGAACACCAGGCCGCGCCAGCGCGCCGGTGTCTCGCGCGCCAGGATGTGGCTCGCCGCCGGCGTCGCCGGGCCGTAGCCGCAGCCGATCAGCGCCGCGGTCGCCACGATCAGCCAGAGCCAGCCGCTGGCGATCAGCGCCGCGGCGACGGCCGCCAACGTCAAACCCACCTGGCAGACCCGGATCGCACCGTGGCGGCGCAGCAGCGTGCCGGAGACCATGCTGCCGAACATGGCACCGAGGAAGACGAGGGAGGCATGAATGCCGACCTGGCCCGGATCGACGCCCAGGTCGCCCGCCATCGCCGGCGCCAGCACCGGCACGGCCAGGAAGGTCAGCGTGGCGCTGACCTGGATCGAGACGGTGACGCCGAGAGGTTCGACAATGGTGCGCATGGACCACCCCGGCGCCGGGGCCGGTTCGAGGATAAGGGGCGCGCCTGGCGGCGGCTCAGTAGGGCTTGTCGCCCCGCACCAGGCCCCGGTAGAGCATACGATGCTGGCTGTGGTCGAAGTCGAAGCCCGCCCTGTGCAGGGCCGAGCGGTTGTCGATCAACAGCAGATCGCCCAGCCGGTATTCGTGGCTGTAGATGAACTCCGGCTTCAGGACGTGCTCTTCCAACAGCTCGGTGAGGAAGGCCTGCGTCTCCTCGGGATCCATGCCGACGATATTCTCGGTCTTGTTCTGGTGGAACCAGATCGCCTTGGTGCCGCGTTCGGGATGGGTGCGGACGAGAGGCTGGATCATCGGCGGCCGGGCCGCCGCGGCCTTCTCCTGGTCGCGAACGATGTCGGGGTTCGCCGCGTCGCTGCCGGCCCGGGCGCTGGAGATCAGGGTATTGGCCGTTTGCATCGGGTCGATCCGCCGGCGCATGTCGTCCGGCAGCGCCTCGTAGGCGGCGCGGGCGTTGCAGACCGAGGTCCCGCCGCCCTGGTCCGGCAAGGCCACGGGATAGAGGCTGGTGAACTTTGGCGGGCGTTCCTGGTTGGTGTGGTCGGTATGCCAGCTGGCGTTCGCCGCCTGCTTGGCCGGGCGGCCCTGGCTGTCCTTGTGCCGGTTCGAGAGCACGCTGATCAGCGGCACGCCGTCGGCGAGATAACGCCGGTTCTGGTCCTCCATCAGCTCACCGAAATTCTCCAGCGCCGCCTGGTACTCGGCGGCGGTGAGGTGCTGGTCGCGGATCACCAGGACGACGTGGTCGATCACCGCGTCGTTGAGCGCGCGGCGGGTTTCCGCATCGAGCGGCCGGCGCATGTCGACGCCCGTCGCCTCGGCGCCAATGGTGTCGGTGAGCTTAGTGATGGTCAAAGACGGCTTTTCGGCGAGCATGCGGGCCCCTCGATCCTGCGGTGCGGGAAATTAGTGTATCACGTTCACCGCACGGACAAGGGGCAAGGGAGGATGCGGCATGGACCCGCTATTCGATTTCACCGGCAAGGTGGTGCTGATCACCGGCGGCAGCCGGGGCTTGGGCCGCGCCATGGCGCATGGCTTCGCCGAGCGCGGCGCCGACCTCGTCATCGCCAGCCGCAAGCTCGACGCCTGCGAGGCGGTTGCGGGCGAGGTCGAGGCCAAGGGCGTCCAGGCCCTGGCACATGCCTGTCACGTTGGTCGCTGGGACGGACTGGATGGCCTGGTCGATGCCGCCTACGACCGCTTCGGCAAGGTCGACGTCTTGATCAACAACGCCGGGCTCTCGCCCCTCTATCCGAGCCTGGTGGAAGTATCGGAAGATCTGTTCGACAAGGTCCTGGCCCTGAACCTGAAGGCACCCTTCCGCCTGTCGACCCTGATCGGCACCCGCATGGCGGCGGGCACGGGCGGCTCGATCATCAACATCTCCTCGACCGCCTCCCTCCGTCCGACCCCGAACGCCGAGCCCTACGGCGCCGCCAAGGCCGGCCTCAACGCGCTCACCCGCAGCCTCGCCTGGGAATACGGGCCGAGCGTCCGGGTCAACTGCATCATCGCCGGCCCGTTCCTGACCGACATCTCCAAAGCCTGGGACATGGAAGCCTTCGAAGACCGCGCGGCCCGCACCATGGCCATCCCGCGCGGCGGCGAACCGGACGAAATCACCGCCGCCGCCCTCTACCTCGCCGGCCCGGGCGCCGGCTTCACCAGCGGCACGACGATCCGGGTGGACGGGGGAACGAATTAGAGCTCACATCAACCGCAATCGCTATCGGCCCTCATCCACCAAGGTCATCACCCCACCGACCGGCATGGCTTCGAAAACCTCCGCATCGTCGGGAATTTTCACCCATGGCTGGGCGCTGCGGGCGAAGAAATGAACGGTAGGTCTCAGCCACCCCGTATCGTCCAGGGTCCCCGGCTTCAGGCTTACGAGATCGGGGCGGCTGTCCGGGACGTGATGAATGCGCGTCCCGCAGTCGGCGCAGAACGAGCACGCCAAGTTTACGTTCTCACCTTGCCGGACAAAGCTTTTCAGTTCACCCCTGGTCAGTTGGAAATTCTCGGCCGAGACCCGCATCGCCATCGCGAAGGCGCTGCCGGACTGGACCTGGCAGAACGTGCAGTGACAGATATAGACGATGGCCGGCTCGCCCGTTACTCGGTAGCGAACCGCGCCGCATTGGCAGCCGCCTTCGTAAGCTTCCGTCATCTCGCTCTTCCTCGTCGCCGCTGCCGGCCATCCGAGCTTTGCTCGGGCATCGCTAGCAGAGCTTGCGGAAGATCTTGAGGCTCAGCAGATGGCCGGCACCGCCGTCGCCGCCGAACTGCGATTGCACCGTCGAGAGGCTGGGCTCGACGATCAGGCCGCCGCGCTTGGCCTCGTCCATCGCGCGGTTGAGGTCCTGCACCATGCGCACCAGGTCGGCCGCCATTTGGCGGTCCCGGCTGATTTCCGCCTCGGGCTCCGCCGGGCGTTCGGCGGCGAGGGTGAGCGGCGCCTCGGTGGTGATGCCGTCCAGTTCCGGGTCACGTCGTACCGCGATGTTCCTGATCGATGACACGTTCTGGACCTCCCTTGCCTCGGCTCGCCTCGTCACTTCCAATGTCGGGCATCTTAACCTTTTGGTCATCACCCAAATGGGTACCTTTTTCAGCCTCTCGCCCAGGAACGGCGAATGGGCTATATCTTTCGAGGACGCGCGCGGGGCGCGTCGACGACGAGACGAGGGAGGACAACGAGATGAGCGTTGCGACACAGCTGGACGACGACCAGGGCGGCATTCGGGCAGGCGGCGTGGCGGTGGCGAAGGCCGCGCACCCGAAGATGGTGGCCGGCCGGCGCGACTTCATGACCTACCGCGAGCTCGGCGTCACCGAGGCGAGCGAGGGCAAGATCCGCGCCCAGGTGACCTCCTCGTCCCAGGGCCTGTCGGAGCCGACCGGCTGGCACGTCCACCTCTGCGAGGGCCAGTTCGTCTACATGCTGAAGGGCTGGGTCAACCTCGAGTTCGAGGACGGCACGGTCCGCCTCGAGGCCGGCGACTCGATCTACATTCCGGGCGGCACGCCGCACAACGAGACGGCGACCTCGGAAGATTTCGACCTGGTCGAAGTCTCGGTCCCGGCCGACATGGGCACCGAGCCCTGCGATGCGCCGGCCGGCTTGAGCTGACCGCGACCTGAGATCCCCCGCGCCCTGAACCGGGCGCGGGGCCCCCGAGGGCGGGCGCCATGTCCGAACCGTCGACGTTGCGCCCGGCCTGGCTGCCGCGCGGGCCCGCCCTGATCGGTATCGTCTGTGCCATGGGCGCGGTCACGGCCTTCACCGTGCAGGACATGGCGGTGAAGTGGCTGAGCGAGAGCTATCCGCTGCACCAGCTGACGCTGACCCGCGCGGTCATCGCCATGGTCATCATCGTCGCCATCTTCATGCCGCTGGAAGGCGGCTGGTCGAACCTGCGCACCCGGCGGCCGGGCATGCACCTGCTGCGCGGCTTCGCCGTCGTCATCGCCAATATGTGCTTCTTCACCGGCCTGGTGACCCTGCCGCTTGGCGAAGCCACGGCGATCTTCTTCGTCGCCCCGCTGCTGATCACCGCCCTGTCGGTGGTCTTCCTCGGCGAACAGGTCGGCCCGCGGCGCTGGGCCGCGGTGCTGGTCGGTCTCGCCGGCGTCGTGGTGATGATGCGCCCGGGCACCGGCGCCTTTCAGCTCGCAGCATTGCTGCCGCTCTGCGCCGCGCTCGCCTATGCCTGCCTGCAGATCATGACCCGCAAGCTCGGCATGGCGGAGAAGGCCTCGACCATGTCGTTCTACATCCAGGTGGTGTTCATCACGGTTTCGACGGCGATAGGCCTGTCGGTTGGCGACGGGCGCTACGTCAGCGGCGACCCGCACCTGGATTTCCTGCTCCGCGCCTGGCGCTGGCCCGAGGTCTCGGACCTCGGCCTCATGCTGGCGATCGGCGCGCTCAGCGCCATCGGCAGCTATCTGGTGAGCCAGGCCTACCGCGTCGCCGAAGCCGCCCTGGTCGCCCCCTTCGAATATGTCGCCATCCCCATGGCGGTGTTCTGGAGCGCGCTGGTCTGGGGCGACTGGCCCGACGCCGTCGCCTGGTCGGGCATCGCCCTCATCGGCGGCGCCGGCCTCTATGTCTTCTACCGCGAAACCGTACGCGGCCGCCGCAACGCCCTCGAACGCCCGATGCCGCGCAACCGTTAGATCTGAAATTTAAATCTAACCACCGTTAGATTAAGCTCGGTCCCGGTCGTCCGGTGGTCGGGCGGCCGACGTTCTCGGGGCGGGGTGAAAATCCCCACCGGCGGTGATTGCACGGGGTTCGTGCATCAGCCCGCGAGCGCCCGTCGAGCCTTTCGGCGGGGTCAGCAGATTCGGTGCAATTCCGAAGCCGACGGTCATAGTCCGGATGGAAGAGAACGGGAGTACACCGGTGGGCGCGCGCGTGCGCGTTCGTCGGAGGTCCGCTTCCCGTACGCCCTGATTCTGGTCTCGAGGGAAGAGGATAGATCCATGAATCAGAGCCACCCACAGAGCATCAATCCGGCCGGCGGGCGTATCGCCCTGCTGCAGGCCTGCTGGCATCGCGACATCGTCGACCAGGCGGTCGGCGCCTGCCGGGACGAGCTGGTCCGTCTCGGCGTCGCCGACAACGTCATCGAGCGCCACGAGGTGCCGGGCAGCCTGGAGATCCCGCTGCAGGCCCAGCTGCTGGCCAAGAGCGGGCGCTTCGACGCCATCCTCGCCTTCGGCCTCGTGGTCGACGGGGGAATTTACCGGCATGATTTCGTCGCCTCCACGGTGCTCGACGCGATGATGCGGATACAGTTGGAGACGGAGGTACCGATCCTCTCCTGCGTGCTCACACCGCAGCGCTTCCACGAAAGCGAAGAGCATCACGGCTTCTTTCACCAGCATTTCCTGGTGAAAGGACGCGAGGCGGCGGAAGCCTGCCACGCCACGCTCGCCAACGTCGCCCGGGCCCGCGCCGCGGCCTGATCGGGCACGCGCCGGCGCCGGAGCGAGGGTTCCGGCGTCAGCGCAGCCCGAACGTGGCGCTGGCGATGATGTAGCCGCCCAGCAGCAGAATTGCGATGAAGAAGACGCGGCGGAACATCGCTTCCGAGAGGCGCTGGCGGATCTTCTGGCCGAGCACCATGCCGAGGGCCGCCGGCGCCAGCGCCCAAGCCGAAATCCCGCCGAGTTCGGCCGAGAGGAAGTCGTTGCCGCCGAGCGCCACCCCCAGCGCCACCGTCGATACGGTAAACAGCATGCCCATGGCCTGCACCAGCATGTCGCGCGGCAGGCCGATCGCCTGCAGGAACATCACCCCCGGCACGACGAAGGAGCCGGTCATCCCCGTCAGGACGCCGTTGGCCGTGCCGATCAACGGCCCGGCCCAGACCTCGTGGCGCTCGGCCAATGTGATGCGGATGCCGCCGAGGTTGATCGCCGCATAGGCGATCAGCAAGCTGCCGAGCAGGCCCGAGAGAATGTTCAGGTCGACCCGGGTGAGCGCGGTGGCGCCAACCCAGACGGTAACCGTCGCCATCGCAAGAAACGGCCAGATCCGGCGCAGGATCGCAACGCCGTTGCCGCCGACCACCGCCTGCCAGAGGTTGGTGGCGAAGGACGGAATCAACAGCAGCGCCATCGCCGTGGTGAGGTCGGTGGCCACCGTGATCAACCCCAGGCTCACCGTCGGCAGGCCGAGGCCGATCACCCCCTTGACCGTCCCCGCCAGCAGGAAGGTGAAGACGATGACGGCGATGATCTCCGGTTCGTACATCGCCGCCCCTAGACGACCTTGACGTTGCGCGCGTCCGCCAGGGCGTCGAGCATGCCGCGGACGGTGTCCTCGTCCATGTCGCGGGTGATGAACACGACGCGGCTGCGCCGATCCGCGCTTGGCCAGGCGTCGAGCTGCACGGGCGGATGGAAGAGGTGCTGCACGCCGTGCACGACGATCGGCATTTCGCTCTCCTCGACGTTCAGGATGCCCTTCACCCGCAGCATGTCCTCGCCCCGGTAGTTGGCCAGCAACTCCAGCCAGGTGGCGACGTTGTTCCAGGGCAACGGCGTGTCGATGGTCATGCAGAAGGCGCGGATACGCTCGTCATGCCGATTGACGTCCTGGTGGTCGTGGTCGTGGTCGTGGTCGTGATCATGATCGTGCCCGTGATCATGGCCGTGCCCGTGATGATCGTCGTCGCCATAGGCCTCCTCGCGCAGCCAGCGGGCGACGTCCAGGGTCTTGCTTTCGGGATTGTAGAGCCCGGCCTCGAACAGCAGGTCGGGCGAGATGTCGCCGAAACTCACCGGCAGCTGCTCGGCGCCGGGGTTGAGGCCGCGCAGCCGCGCCCCCAGGCCGGTCATATCCGTCGCCTCGGCGAGATCCGACTTGGTCACGATGATGCGGTCGGCGACGGCGGCCTGCTTCACGCTTTCGAAGTGGTTGTCGAGGGTGCCGGCACCGTTCACCGCGTCGACGGTGGTGATGACACCGTCCAAGCGAAAGCGGCTGGACAGTACGGGGTCCGCCATCAGGCTGTGCAGGATCGGCGCCGGATCGGCGAGGCCGGTGGTCTCGATCACCAGCCGCTCGAACGGCGGCACGTCCCCCTTGGCCCGCTTGACGTAGAGGCCGCGCAACGTGTCGACCAGCTCGCCCCGGATGGTGCAGCACAGACAGCCGCTCGACATCAGCACGATGTCCTCGTCCGCGCTCTCCACCAGGTCGTTGTCGAGGCCGATTTCCCCGAACTCGTTGATCACCACGGCCGTCTTGGCCATGCCCGGGTGTTGCAGCAGGCGGTTCAGCAAGGTGGTCTTGCCGCTTCCCAAGAACCCGGTGATGACCGAGACGGGCAGCAGTTCGGCTTCCGTATCCATGCCTGTCCCCTTCGCGTCGAAACATCCTCGCCCGGATATAGCACTCCCCCGCGCCTCAGTCTTCCGGGACGGCGCCGCCCTCCGCGATACGGCGGGCGACGAAGGCGTCGAGTTCCTCGCGGATGTCCGGCGCCATGGGCGGTGGCGTGAACTCGGCCAGCAACCGCTTGTAGATCTCGTGCGCCCGCTCCGTCGCCCCTTTTGCCCCATCCTCGGCCCAGGTCTCGAAGTTGCGCCAGTCCGATAGAAAAGGCGTGTAGAAGGCGGTCTCGTAACGCTCCAGCGTATGAGCGGTGCCGAAATAGTGTCCGCCCGGGCCGACCTCGCGAATGGCGTCGAGGCCGAGGGACGCCTCGTCAACCTCGATGGGGGTGAGGACCTCGGCCATCATCTGCAGCATCTCCGCATCGATGATCACCTTCTCGAAGGAGGCGGTGAGCCCGCCTTCCAACCAGCCGAGGCCGTGTTTCATCACGTTGCAGCCGCCGAGGAAGCAGGCCCAGATCGACATCTGGCTCTCGTAGACGGATTGCGCATCCGGCGCGTTGGAGGCGTTCACGTTGGAGGAGCGATAGGGCACGCCGTAGCGTCGGGCCAGCTGCCCGCCCGCCAGCACCGCCTTCACATACTCGGGCGTGCCGAAGGCGGGCGCGCCCGATTTCATGTCGACGTTGGAGGTAAAGCCGCCATAGACGACCGGGGCGCCCTTGCGCACCAGCTGGGCGAAGGCCATGCCGGCGAGCGCCTCGGCGTTTTGCTGGGCGAGCGCGCCGGCCAGCGTCACCGGCGCCATGGCGCCCGCCAGCGTGAAGGGGGTGAAGATCACCGCCTGGTTGCGGCTCGCGAGTTCGATCACGCCGCGCAGCATCGGCCGGTCGTACTGCAGCGGCGAGTTGGCGTTGACCACGGTCCAGATACTGGTCTCGCGCTCCAACTGTGCGGCGTCGATGCCGCGGGCGATCCGCGTCAGCTCGATCGAATCGCGGATCCGCTGTCCGCCGAGCGCATAGCCGTAGAGCGGCTTGTCCGTCAGTGTCGCCGAGGCGTATTCGGTTTTCAGATGACGGATCGGTGTCGGGACATCGGTCGGCTCCACCGGATAGCCGGCAACGAAATCGACGATGTTGAGGGCCTGGCAGCCTGTCGGACTTGAGCCGAGTTTCGAGATGAGATTCACTGTCACGGTCTGATTCTCTCCTGCGCGGTGATTTTGTGATGAGCAACTTTCGACAGGTTGACCGGGAGACCAGCTATCTTCTGCCGCCTTCGGTGGACGAATGGCTGCCTGATCGTCATCTGGCGCGCTTCGTGGTCGATGTGCTGGAGCAGCTGGATCTCTCTGCGTTCGTGAAGGCCTATCGTGGTTCGGGCTCGGCGGCGCATCACCCGAGCGTCCTGCTGGGCCTGCTGATCTACGGCTACGCGACGGGGGTGCATTCCAGCCGGAAGCTGGAGCGGGCGAGCTATGATTCGGTGGCCTTCCGCTTCATCGCGGCAAACGACCACCCCGACCACGACACGATCGCCACGTTCCGCCGTCGCTTCCTGCCGCTGATCGAGGGGCTGTTCGTGCAGGTTCTGCTGCTGGCGCGGCAGGCCGGCATGCTGCAACTGGGCACGGTGGCGCTGGACGGGACGAAGATCCATGCCGACGCGAGCCGGCACAGCGCCCTGTCGTGGCAGCGTGCGGGCGAGATCGAAGCCCGGCTGCGGGCCGAGGTGGCGGAGTTGATGGCGTTGGCGGAAGCGGCGGACCGGTCCGAGGTTCCCGACGGCATGAGCGTGCCGGAGGAGCTGGCACGGCGCGAGGACCGGCTGGCGGCGATCGCCGCGGCGAAGGCGGAGATCGAGGCGCGGGCGGCCGAGCGTCATGCGCGGGAGCAGGCGGAGTACGAAGAGAAGCTGGCAGCCCGCGAGGCGAAGGAAACGCGGACCGGCCGCAAGCCGGGCGGGCGGCCACCGAAGCCGCCGGAGCCGGGGCCACGGGCGAAGGACCAGGTCAACCTGACGGACCCGGACTCGCGCATCATGCCGGTGGCCGGCGGCGGCTTCGAGCAGTGCTACAACGCCCAGGCTGCGGTGGCCGCCGGCAGCCTGCTGGTGGTCAGCGCCGACGTGGTGCAGGCGGCGAACGACAAGCAGCAGATCGAACCGACGCTCGAAGCACTCGCCGGCCTGCCGGACGGGCTTGGCGAGGTCGAGACCCTGTTGGCGGACAGCGGCTACTTCAGCCAGGCCAACGTCGAGGCCTGCGGGGAAGCGGAGATCGCGCCGCTGATCGCGCTCGGCCGGGAGCACCACCATCTTTCCTGGCGGGACCGCTTCGCCGAGGCGCCGCCAGCGCCCGAGGATCCGACGCCGCTCGAGGCGATGTGCCATCGCCTGGCCACACCCGAGGGCCGGGCGCTCTACGCGCTTCGCAAGCAGACGCCGGAGCCGGTGTTCGGCATCATCAAATCGGTGATGGGCTTGCGTCAGTTCAGCCTGCGCGGCCTCGACAAGGCGAAGGGGGAATGGACCTTGGCCACGCTCTCCTGGAACATCAAGCGGATGTTCGTCCTCAGCCACGCCTGAACGGGCGGGCCAACCCGCGTTCGCAACTTCATGGGGGTAAATCCATGACATCGACGCCCGCCAAGCCAATCTTACCAATCCTTGCATGCCCGAGTCCGACAGGCTGCTAGGCCAGGCGAAAGAAGTTCTCGCAGTCCTCCAGGCTGCCCTGGCGTCGGCCGCCGACGAGGTCGGAGGCGTTCGGCGGGCTGGAGACGAGCGAAATCGTCATATGCCGCCCGCCGATCTGCCGGTCGTTCGCCGGATTGCGGGCATGGAAGGTGAACTCGGCCGGCGCGCTCGCCACCGCCTCCATGACCAGGGCGGGATCGAAGCGAACCCGGGGATCGCCCGGCGTGACCTCGGCACCGGCGGCGGCGAGAATGTCGCGCGCCTCGTCCAGCAGGAAATTCACGCCCATCTCCTGCAGGATCGTGAGCGAGGCCTCGTGGATCGCCTCGATCTGGTCCGCGCTCAGAATTTCGATAGGGGGAAGCGTGTTGACCAGTTGCCGCCGCGGCAACTGGCGAAACCCTTCGGCCGAGCGCCGGGCCTTGCGCTCATCCCGGTCCCGCCCGCGTCGTCTCGATGCCATTGCCCGTCCTTCCCGGAAGTCGCGCTTGCCGGGTCGAGCCTATCGCCCTCGAACCGGGATGGCGACGACAACGCGGCAAGGGCCGGGAAAAAATTACGCCGGTAGTGACGGAGATCACCGCAAATGGCGTCGATCCACGTCATACTATGATCATCACGCGGTCCACAGGGACGCGGGATGCCGGCTCCGCCACCACTCGGGTGATCGGAGCGACGGCTCGACGACAAGGGCAAACCGTCGGAAACGACGGGACGCAAAGCCACCGGCCGAAGGCGCGCGAGTTCACAACGCGCGCAACGGCGGCGGGGCTATCGAAAGGAGACCGTCATGACGCTTCGTCTGACTTCCCCAACCTGAATGCGAGCCTGGGCGTGAGCGCCCAGGTCTTCACACGCTCCCGGCCGGCAATGGCCCCCGGGAGAACGCCGACGAATATGCAATTTGGGGAGATTGAAATGTCGGGTTTTGCAGGATTGTTCGCGGGTATCTGGAATATTTGGACCGCCTCCTTGGGCACGATGCCCTACTGGAATCCTTATGGTGCCGTCGCGGTGCCGGTGGTCATGGTGCTGTTGCTCGGCACGCTCGGCTGGCTCGCCTTCCGCAAGCAGCGAGACGGCTGACCTCAACCGGCCATGCCTTCGATCAACTCGACGTGGCGGGGCAGCAGCTTGGTGAGGGCATAGCGCTCCACGATGCTCGCGCGCGCCCGTTCGCGAAGCGCCGCGCCCCGCGTGGAATCGTCGAGCGCGGCACCCGCCGCCTCGGCGATCGCCTCCACGTCGTGGAAATCGACGAGCAGGCCGTTGACGCCATGTTCGATCACCTCACGCACCGGCTCCGTATCGGAGCCCAGCACCAGGCAACCCGTTGCCATGCACTCCAGCATCGACCAGGAGAGCACGAAAGGCACCGTCAGATAGAGATGCAAGGCGGAGGCGCGAATGACCTCGCGGTACTGGCCATAGGGCAGCAGGCCGGTGAAATGCAGCCGCTCGAGGTCGAGGTCCGGCGTCTCGTCCAACATCTTCTGCCGGTAGGTCCGGCCATCCTCGAGCTTTCGACCATAGGCGACCCGGTCGGCCCCGACGACGACGACGTGCAGGCCGGGCCGGCGTCGCTGCAGCAACGCGGCGGCGCGGATCATCTGGGGAAAGCCGCGGTAAGGCTCCATCCCGCGGGCGACGTAGGTCATGATCTCCTCGGCCCCGCCGAGGTCGAGGCCCGGCAGGCGCAACCGGGTGCCCGGCGCGGGGGTGAAATAGTCGGTGTCGATGTCCTCGTGCAGAACCTCGATCGAATCACGCACCAGCGCCGGGAACTGCGCCCGCTGCCACGCCGTCGGCGAAATCGCTCGCTCGACCGCAGCCAGGTCGAGCAGGATCGGCGCGTTCTTGGTGCGGATTCTGAGATGGTCGTCCTCGCTCTGCGGTGGGTCTTGCAGGAACGAGGCGTCGGAACCGCGGGCGCGGTAAAACCACTCGAACAGACCGAGGCACCGGGCTTCGGGAAAGGCGTCGGCAAAATACTGCCCGGCGCCCCAGCCGGAGTGGAACGAAACGACGTCCGGCACGAAGCCCTCTCCCCGCAACGTCTTGGCGAGGCGGTAACTCGCCTGCCCGTTCAGGACAGCAAACTCCAGCGGGCGGACGTAGGGGTGGGTTTCCTTGCGCACCTGGCGGTGCGGTTTGAACAGCCGCTTCGTGACACCCGGCAGTTCCAGCTTCGGGTTCTGCGTGGCGAAGACGACCTCGTGGCCCCGCTCGGCCAGGGCCTGCGCCACATGCCTGTATTGCGCCGGAAAGTTGGTATGGGCGAACAGCACCCGCATTCACATCGTCCCCTCGAAAGACTTTCTCATGCTTAACCGGAAAGTAACCCGGCCGGCGCCAAAGTCGACAGATGGATGGAGGATCTGGGCGGATTCCGTCTGGCGCGGCACAAGGCCGGCGTGGCCCGAGAGGGAGGGCATGAACAGGCACATCAAGCCTACGGGCCCACAGGGGCCGAGCGGCGAAGAACAACTTTATGAACACACGCGGCGGATCGCCAAGCGGATCGACGGCGAAGGCGCGGTGCATTTTCGTTTCTCGTCCCTCCTGACGATTCATCGTCGACCGGAGAACCTGGCGATTGCCGCGGAATGCTGTCTGGACGCGCTAGGCAGTCCGGAATGTCACTGGTTCCCACTCGCAAACGGGGACCTCGTCGTTATTGCCACCCGCGAGACGACCGGCGCCCTGGAGACGGCGATCACCCAGGTCCGCAACCTCTTCACCGAGGATCCGATCGGGCCCGAGGCCTTCTCCCGCACCTTCATGCTCGACCACGAGTTCGCGGAGTTCTTCGATATCGTCGGTTCCCTGCTGCGCGAAGACACCGCGCGAAAGGCGGAGGGGGGCCCCGGCGGCGCTCCGGCGCTCGAGCCGTTGACGCCGGCCCGTCTCGGGCAGGTAGAGGGCGCCGTCGCCAACTTCGATCTCTCCGACGTGGTGCGTCGGCAGGCGGTCTGCGCCCTGACGCCCGGCGCCCCGCCGCGCCCCGTGTTCAATGAAACCTATTTTTCGATCGACGAGCTGCGCCGCCGTCTGCTGCCGGATGTCGATCTTCTGGCCAATCGCTGGCTGTTCCAGTACCTGACCTGCATTCTGGACGAACGGCTCCTGAAGCTGCTGGGGGAACTCGAAAGCAAGGTTCGCCTGCCGACCAGCATCAACATCAACATCTCCACCCTGACCAGCCGCGCGTTCCTCGATTTCGATCGCCGCCGCGCCCGCGCCATGGCCCGCGAAAAGGACGAGGCGAAGCGGGCGAAACGCTTGATCCTGGAGTTGCAGCCCTTCGACGTCATCGCCGATATGCCGGCGTTCAATTTCGCGCGCAACTTCGCCCGGGCGCGCAACTACATGATCTGCCTGGACGGACTGTCCTGCCTGAACCTGCCGCTGCTGCCGCGCGACCTGTTGAACGTCGACCTCGCGAAACTGCACTGGCGGGCGGAGGAGTCGGACGCGATCAACCAGAACCGCTCGGCCGTCGCCGAGACGGTGGAGCGCTTCGGCGCCAGCCGGGTGATCCTCGCGCGTTGTGACGATGCGCAGGCCATCGAGCTCGGCCAATCCGTCGGCATCACCCTTTTCCAGGGCCGCCACGTCGACAAGCTGCTCGCCCGAAAGCCATAACGCCCTTGCCGCACCGTCGGCCGGATGCTAGCGGAACGCTTCGGGCGATGAAGGGGAGCGCGGCATGCAGATCGAATTCACCAACCGGACGGTACCGGTCACCGGCATCGTCGGCGGCATCGGCCGCGCCATCGCCGAGGGCTTCGCGGCCCGCGGTGCCCGGGTGCATGGCGCCGACCTGCCGGGCGGCGCGCTGGACGCGGCGGCGGGCGAGGCGATCCGGCCCTGGCCCCTCGATATCGCGGACGCCGCGGCCGTTGCCGCCGTCGTCGAAAGCATCGAGGCGACGAGCGCGGCGGGCGCCCTCGATATCGTCGTGCACTCCGCGGGCGGCGTCCGCGGCCAGGTCGCCAAGCCGATCGAGGAGATCGAGCCCGAAGCCTGGCACGCCATCCAGAACGCCAACCTGACGGGCGCCTTCAATCTCGCCCGCGCGGTGGCGCCGGGCATGAAGCGCCGGGGTGCCGGCCGCATGGTCGTGATCTCCAGCCGCGCCGGCCTCGGGGTCAGCCGCACCGGTATCCAGAGCTATGCCGCCGCCAAGGCCGGGCAGCTGGGCCTGGTTCGCCAGCTGGCGCATGAACTCGGGCCCCACGGCATCACCGTCAACGCGGTGGCGCCGGGCTTCCTGCGCTCCAACCCGGATTCCGAAGCGCAATGGCAATCCTACGGCGAAGAGGGCCAGGCCCGGATGGTCGAGGGTATCGCGCTCCGCCGTCTCGGCCGGCCGGAGGACATCGCCAATGCCGTGTTCTTCCTCGCTTCCGAGCAGGCCGCCTGGATCACCGGCCAAACCCTGGCGGTGAACGGAAGGCCCTAGAGCGGATCAAGTTTGATCCGAATCGCCCGGCCACCCGCTCCCCCGTCCCAACCACCCGTGGAGTGTACCCTTGGGGTGGTTGGGACGGGGGAGCGGGTGGCCGGGACCAAACCTGACGTGCTCTAAACGGCGGGACGTTCACTCGCGCGGCGAATGCTTGGCGAGGATCCGCTGCAAGGTTCGCCGATGCATGTTGAGGCGGCGGGCCGTCTCCGAGACGTTGCGATCGCAGAGCTCGTAGACCCGCTGGATATGCTCCCAACGCACCCGGTCCGCGGACATCGGCCGTTCCGGCGGCGGCGGGCGGTCGGCCCCGTCGGCGGTGAGCGCCGCGACGATGTCGTCGGCGTCCGCCGGCTTGGCCAGGTAATCGATGGCGCCGAGCTTCACCGCCGCGACGGCGGTGGCGATGTTGCCATAGCCGGTCAGCACGACGACGCGGCAATCGGGCCTGGCCGCCCGCAGGGCCTGCACCACGTCGAGACCGCTGCCATCACCGAGGCGAAGGTCGACGACGGCGTGGGCCGGCGCCTGGGCGCGGGCCTGCATCGCGCCCTCCGCCGCGTTCTCCGCCTGGACGACATCGAAGCCTCGGCGCTCCATCGCCCGCGCCAAGCGCGCCAGCCACAGCGCGTCGTCGTCCACCAAAAGCAATGATCGATCCGCCGGGCGATCCGCCTCGTCGTCCGCCATCACAGACCCCTCTCCGATTCGTCCCATCCCAGTTTCTCTTCGATTCGCGTCCTTGGCCAGCCGATCCGCACCCGGGCGCCCCGTTCCCGCCCCCGATTGGCGAAGCCGAGCGTCGCCCCGGTACGCTCCAGCAAGGTCTTCGAGATGAAGACACCGAGCCCCATGCGTCCCCGACCCCGCCGGGTGCCGACATAAGGCTCGCCCAAGGCCAGCAGAATATCCGGCGCGAAGCCCGGCCCGTCGTCGAGAATCTCGCAGACGACTTCCTCGGCGCTCCAGGCGGCGGTGACCCGGACTTCGCTCCGCGCGAAGTCGATGGCGTTCTCCAGGATATTGCCGAGGCCCTGCAACAGCTCCGCCCGCCGCGCGACGACCGGTTCCTCGGAATCGTCGAGGGCCTCGGCCTCCAGACGAATCTCGATACCGGCGCGCCGTGCCGGTTCGATCGCGCCGGCCAGCAAGCTGCCGAACGGCAGGCGGGAGAAGGCGCGATCCTGTTCGCCGGACGGATCCTGCGCCAGCCGGGTCAGGATCTCCCGGCAGCGGTCGACCTGACTGTTCAGCAGCGCCATGTCCTCGCCCATGGGATCGTCCTCGGGCAGGTCCGCGGCCAGTTCCCGCCCGACCAGCGCGATGGTGCCGAGCGGGGTGCCAAGTTCGTGCGCCGCGGCGGCGGCCAGCGCGCCGAGCGAGCTGATTTCCTGCTCGCGCGCCAGCACCCGCTGGGTTTCGGCCAGCGCATCGGACATCCGCCGCGATTCCTCCGCCACCCGCCAGGCATAGAGGGTGAGGAACAGCATCCCCAGCACCAGCGCGATCCAGATCCCGATCAAATAGATCTCCGGCACGACGAAGCCCGGTGACGGCCAGGGCAAGGGCAGGTGGCGGAACATCAGGAAGCTGACGCCCGCACAAGCGACGAGGGTCAGCGACAACGTGCTGGCGAGCGTGAGGATCGTCGCCGAAATCGTCACCGGCACGATCAGCAGCAGACAGAACGGATTGGCGAGGCCGCCGGTCAGGTAGAGCAGGGCCGACAGCTGCACGATGTCGTAGCCGAGCAGCAGCGCCGCCTCGCGCTCGCTGTGCCAGCCGGCGAGCGAGCGGCGAAACTGCATCCAGATGTTGAGGATCGCCGAACAGGCGACCGCCGCCATGGCCCAGCCCATCGGCAGGTCGAGGCCGAAGCCCTCGCTCACCAGCAACAGTGTTGCGACCTGGCCGAGTACGGCGATCCACCGGGTGGCGAGCAGCGTACGCACGCGGACCCGGCCGGGCCGGGGTCGGATATCGGCGGTTCCGAGGTCTATGGCGGACATCTGGCTCACGGGGCGGCATGTTACGCCATCATGCGCGGCCTCGACGAGGGGCGACGACGGGGGGCGACGACGGGGGGGCCTCGGCACCCCGGGTGCGGACGGCTATAGTGCCGGCCATGAACGACAGCGGCACAATCGACATCGCGACGACCGGCGCCTGGCGGGCCTTCGAGGTGGTCAACCCCGAAGGGCGCGCGGGCGCGCTCATCACCTGCGATCACGCCAGCCGGGCGATCCCGCCGGAACTCGACGATCTCGGCCTCCCGCCCGTGGCGCTCTCGCGCCATATCGCCTGGGACATCGGTGCGGCCGACGTCGCACGCCGGCTGGCCGCGCTGCTGGATGCACCTGCCGTGCTCGCCGGCACCTCGCGCCTGGTGGTCGATTGCAACCGTATGGCCGGCGATACGACGGCCATGCCGGCGGTGAGCGACGGCACCGCCGTTCCCGGCAACCGGAACCTCGACGAGGCCGAACGGGCGCGGCGCCACCGGCTCTATTTCCAGCCCTATCACGCGGAAGTCTCGCGCCGGCTGACGGCGGCGGGGCCGCAGACCCTGGTGGTAAGCGTGCACAGCTTCACGCCGGCGATGAACGGCATCACGCGGCCCTGGCACGTCGGCGTGCTGCACGACGGCAACGAGGTGACCGCGAACCGGTTGCTCGCCGCCTTGCGGGACATGGCGGGTCTGGTGGTCGGCGACAACGAGCCCTATTCCGGCGGTGAGCCCGAGGGCTATGGCATCAAGGTCTACGGTAAGGAACGCGGCCACCCGATGGCGATGTTCGAGATCCGCCAGGACCTGGTCGCCGACGCGGCCGGTACGGCGGCCTGGGCGGATATTCTGCACGCGGCGCTCTCGCCGCTGCTCGACGGCGGGGGCCGGGCATGACAGCACACAACGAGCCGAGCTTCACCCTCGGCATCGAGGAGGAATACCTGCTGGTCGACAAGACCAGTCGCGATCTCGCGAGCGATCCGCCGCCCGAATTGATGCACGAATGCGAGAACCGGTTGAGCGGCCGGGTGACGACCGAGTTCCTGCGTGCGCAGATCGAAGTCGGCACCCGGGTCTGCACCTCGATCGCCAACGCGCGCGAGGATCTGGTCGAGCTGCGCGGCACCGTCGCACAGGTCGCGGGCGAGCATGGCCTGGCGCCGATCGCCGCCTCCAGCCACCCCTTCGCCAATTGGCGCCAACAGAGCCGCACCCAGAAAGAGCGCTACGAAATGCTGGCCCGCGACATGCAGGCCGTCGCCGGCCGCCTGCTGATCTGCGGCATGCACGTCCACGTCGCCATCGAGGACGAAGACCTGCGCATCGACCTGATGAACCAGGTGAAATATTTCCTGCCCCACCTGCTGGCGCTCTCGACCTCCTCGCCGTTCTGGGAGGGGGCGGATACCGGCCTCAAGTCCTACCGTCTGACCGTATTCGACGCCATGCCGCGGACCGGCATCCCGGAGCGGTTCGAGTCCTGGGGTGAATACCAGCGCCTGGTCGGCCGCCTGGTCGGTGCCGGGCTGATCGAGGACGCCAGCAAGATCTGGTGGGACATCCGGCCGAGCGCGCGCTTCCCGACGCTGGAGATGCGCATGACCGATGTGTGCACCCGGCTCGACGACGCGCTGGCGATTGCCGCGCTCTATCAATGCCTGCTCTCGATGCTCTATCGCCTGCGCCGCAACAACCAGCGCTGGCGGATCTATCCGGCGATCTGCGTCGAGGAGAACCGCTGGCGCGCGCAGCGCTACGGCACCACCCACACCCTGGTCGATTTCGGCCAGGGCGCCCAGGTCGGCTATGCGGCGCTGCTGGACGAAATTTGCGAGTTGGTGGCCCCCGACGCCGAAAAACTCGGCTGCGTCGACGAGTTGGCGCACGCGCGCGACATCGTCAAACGCGGAACCAGCGCCGAAAAACAGCTTGAAGTCTTCAATACCGCCCGCGCCGAGGGGGCCGAGACGATGGAGGCGCTGCGCCTGGTCGTCGACTGGCTGATCGAGGAAACCGCGCACGGCACCACGGCCGGGACCGGGGATACGATTGCGTGAGTGAAATTTGATACCCATTTGGGGGATGCGTTTATCTCCAAACGGTCTTATGTTTCGATCTGGTCTGGCCCGAATGCGGCGCTTTCTGAGAGGGAAAGCAAGGCATCCACAGCTGGGGCGAGGCCCCGCGGCAGGTGTCGTGTCGATAGGCGCGGTCCAGCTTGCGGATCCGTCGTCCGGTCCGGTAACGGTTTCTCACGTCGGCCGAAGCCGGGCCGGACGACACTCCTCCCGAGGGACGCAAGATTCCCCGGGGCGAGACACTCGAGGACGATGAAGACACGAACGGTTCAGGGCATGGACCGGATGTGTGATCGCGAACACTGACGTTCGCGCGGCCGGCCACTAGGCTCGGCTGGTTATCGTAATCGGGGGCCTTGAAGCCATGTTGAAATCGAAATTCGCCGCGCTTGCCACGAGCCTGTTTTAGTCGACGGGGATCGCCTTGATGGGCGCGTCGCCGACGCTCGGCGCGACGGCGATCGACGATGGCGCCGTCGAAGATGACAATGGCCACCACCGGGGACCCGGCCTAAGCTCGGATCTTCGCGACCAAAACAAAAATGGCCTTGCCGATGGCCTCGAGGCCCGATTGCCGGGCATGGCCGGAAACGAGGCGATCGACGTAGTTGTGACCCTCGTGCGGCCAGCTCCCAAAGCCGCGATCGAGAACGCGATCGGCGCCTTCGGTCTCGTGCACGAGTTCAAGCTGATCGATGGATTTACGGGCACGGTGACCGCAGGGCAGGCACGCGCGCTTGCCAGACTGCCTTTTGTTTTCCGGGTCGAGCCGGTCTATCGGGTGGTCGCCGCCATGGAGGGGGCGAAGGCCAGCGCCGGAGTAGACAACGTGCACCAGGCCTTCAGTGGAACGGGCCTCGGCCGTGGCGCTGGCGTCGACGTTTGCGTCGTCGATTCCGGGCTCCAATGGACTCACGAGCTGTTCGACGACAATCCGGCCCGGTTCAAGGGCTTTTACAATCTCTTGACCGATGAACAGTCTTCCACCGATGGCAGCATTGTGGCGGACGGCAATGGTCATGGAACGCATGTGACCTCGATTCTGGCGGGGGACGGTACGGGAGGCCCCTATGCGGCTCCCCTCATGGGTATCGTGCCTGAGGCATCCCTTTACATTGCCAAGGTCTTGGACAGTTCCGGTTTCGGGCAAGACAGCGACGTGGCGATCGCCGTCGAATGGTGCGCTCTCATGGGTGCCGATGCGATCAACCTCAGCCTGATCGGCGACGATGCGATCACGGACGGCTCCGACGCCATGAGCCAGCTGGTCAACGCGGTGGTGCAACGGGGTACTGTCGTGGTGGCCGGCGTGGGCAACAACGACGTTCCCCATGACTTGCATCCCCCGGCCGTCGCCCATCTCGCCATTGCCGTCGGCGCCTACGGGGAATGGTCCGAATCTCCCCAGTTCGTCCAGGCGGCAAATGGCTTGGGACAGGGGAATTTCGCCCTGGCCGCCGAATCCCACGGCCCCTATGTCGGTACGTTTTCATCCATGGGGATTACATCCGACGGCCGTATCAAGCCGGATATCATGGCGCCCGACGTGACCATCGCCGCCGCCTACGCAAACATACTTCCCCAAATCTTCGATTGTGGCGACACGTGTTACGAGATCCTCAGCGGCACCTCGATGGCAACGCCGATCGTCACCGGCATCGTCGCGCTGATGCGGGAAGTCGATCCGAACGTGACGCCCGATGCCGTTCGGCGCATTCTGTTCGATACCGCCGAGTGGCGCGGTGAGGAGGGCGGTGTCGACGATCCCGACAAGTCTCCCTATTGGGGCTTCGGCATGGTCAACGCCCATGCGGCGGTCGATCAGGTCATACAAGAGCTCGATGGTGGCACCATCGGCGGCATGGCACCCGACTTTCCCGCCTTTTATCAATCGGGGCAGGTCTGGGTGGATCTGGAGCAGACCGTCTCGGTCGAATTTTCGATTACAGACAGCACTGCGCCGCTGGTCGCCGCCGTGACCGGACCGAAGAGCGGCGAGCTCTATTGATTGCTTGGCATCATCTGCGAGTACCGCCCCGACCTGGACACCGTGCTCTACAAGGTTGGCACGCAAGGCCAGCTCATTAAACTGGGCGAGAGCACTTGTATGCTCGGCGAGGAGTGCGGTCCGCATGGATTGCGCGAGATCATCAAGCTTCCGGCAAACGGCTATGAGCCGGGCGATTATCGCCTGGATGTCACATTCTTGAACGTCATCGGCACAACGGCCGGTTCCGCCCGATTCTTCTACGAAATCTTCAGCGGCCCCCTGTCGACGTCGCCACGCGCGAAGGTGTTGAACCAGTCGCCGGTCGCCAACGCCGGCCCCGTCGATCAGCTGAGTTCGACAACCACCGTGACCTTGGACGGCAGCGGATCGACGGACCCCGATAGCGCCGTCGTGCCCTCCCATGCGGCGACCGACATCAACTTCTATGCCTGGTCCTGGGACAACGGCGCGGGCGAGAGCGGTTATTTCGGCAGCGCCTCGCCGGTCCACACCATCGACCTGGCGGATGGCGTCTACAACGTGACATTGACCGTCGTCGACCGCCTCGGCCATAGCGATACGTCGACAGTCACGCTGACGGTGGACACCGACGGACCGGCCAACCTGCCCCCGACCGCGACACCGGACAGCGTGGCCGCGACGGAGGACACGCAGATCGCCATCACGCTCGCCGGCAGCGACCCGGAAGGTTCGGCGCTGAGCTACGGCGTGCTCACTCAACCGTCGAACGGAACCTTGAGCGGCCTGGCGCCAGACCTACTCTACACGCCCGATCAGGATTACAACGGCCCCGATAGCTTCACCTTCAATGTGAACGACGGCAGCCAGGATAGCGCGGCCGCGACGATCGATATCACCGTGGCGGCGATCAACGACGAGCCGGTGGTCACCATCACGGTGCCGAGCGGTGATATCACCGTCACCGAAGGAGACCAGGTCGACTTCACGGGCACGGCAGTGGATGTCGAATTGGGCGATGTGGCCGCCTCGATCGTCTGGGCTTCGAGCCTGCACGGGGGCCTCGGTTCGGGCGCCAACCTGTCCACCAGCGCGTTGGTGGTCGGCACCCACACCATCACCGCCGCGGTGGCGGACGGTAACCGGCTTGGAACGGACAGCCTACTGGTCACCGTCGAACAGGCAGCGGTCAATGAACCGCCCGTCGCCAACGCGGGTCCGAACCAGGAAGTTCGGGCGACCAGCAAAGGCAAGTCGGGTGGCGCCAACGTCACGCTGAATGCCGGTGCCTCCAGCGACGACGTCGGGATCGTGAGCTATGTGTGGTCCTGGTCCAACGGCAACTTGGAAACCACCGACAGCAGCGAAACTGCCTTCTTCACCGAAGGCGTCCACGACGTCACCCTCACCGTGATGGATGGTGGAGATCTGACGTCCACGGATACCGTCTGCATCGACGTCTACAACAAGAACCCGTCCGGCAGCTGCGCCGCCAGCGGCGGCAACAACGCCCCGCTCGCCGACGACCAAAGCGTTTCGACGACGGAGAACACTCCGCTTTCCATCACCTTGACGGCAAGTGATCCCGACGGCGATCCGCTGACGTTCGACGTCACGTCGTTTCCCGGCTTCGGCTCGCTCACCGGCACGGCGCCAAACCTGACCTACACACCGGGTTCGGACCTCGTGGGGACGGACAGCTTCAGCTTCGTCGCCAACGATGGTGACGCCGACAGCAATACCGGTACGATCTCGATCACCATCAATCCCGAAGGGGGAAGCGGTGTCACTCTCGCCACGGCCGGCTACAAGGTGAATGGCGTCCACCATGCCGATCTGAATTGGAGCGGGGCCGCGAGTACGAACGTCGAGATCTACCGGGACGGCACGCTGGTCGCAACGACGGTCAACGACGGCGACCATACCGAAAACATCGGCGCCAAGGGCGGCAGCTCGTACGCTTACCAGGTCTGCGAAACCGGCGGGGGCGCCTGCTCAGGCATCGCGACCATCGCGTTCTGATCGCTCCACAGACAGACGAATCTAACCGCTCCGCCGCCTCGCCTCCCCCATCTCCCGGACCTGCGTCAGGGTCTGGCGGGTGGTCGAGGCTTCGGGGTCGGTCTTGAGCTCCAGCACCGCCAGGGTGTCGGCGGCCAGCGCGCGGTCGAGAGCGGCGGCGAAGTCCGCGTCCTTCTCCACCACCTCACCGAAGGCGCCGAAGGATCGGGCGTAGGCGCCGAAGTCCGGGTTGGTGAGGTCGGTGCCGGGATTGCGGCCGGGGAACTCCCGCTCCTGGTGCATGCGGATGGTGCCGTAGACGTTGTTGTTGATCACCAGCAGCAGGGCCTTGATGCCGTGATGCATGGCGGTGGCGATTTCGTTGCCGCTCATGAGGAACCCGCCGTCGCCGACGAAGCCGACGACCTGGCGACCAGGCGCCGCGGCGGCGGCGGCGATGGTCGCGGCGACGCCGTAGCCCATGGCGCCGCTGGTCGGGCCGACCTGGCTCGGGTACTTCGAAAAGCGCAGATAGCGATGCGCCCAGCCGGCGAAGTTGCCGGCGTCGTTGGCGATCACCGTGTCGGCGGGAAGCTTTTCGCGCAGCACCGCGATGACATGCGCCATGTCCAGATCGCCGAGCGAGGGTTCGATCACCTGCCAGGCGAGATAGTCCTGCCGCGCCGCTTCCGTGCGGGCGCGCCAGGTGGGTGGCCGGGCGGGCGCGAGGGCGGCGGCCTGGGCGGCGAAGGCCGGCATGGTGGCGTTGATCGCCAGTTCGGCGCGGAACACCCGGCCGAGTTCCTCGGCACTGCTATGGACATGGACGATCGGCTGGCTCGGCGCCGGCAGCTCGATCAGGCTGTAGCCCTGGGAAGTGATCTCACCCATGCGCGGGCCGATCAGCAGCAACAGGTCGCTTTCCTTGATCCGCTTGATGAGCTCCGGGTTCGAGCCGATGCCGACCTCGCCGGCATAGTTCGGATGGTTGTTGTCGAAGCGGTCTTGATTGCGGAAGGCTGTGCACATCGCCAATTCGAACGTCTCGGCGAAGCGGGTGATGTCGGCGACGGCCGCGGGCGTCCAGGTGCCGCCGCCGAGGATCGCCAGCGGCCGGCTGGCACCCGACAGCAACTCACCCAGCCGCGCCATGTCGGCCGGCCCCGGATGCGGCTCGGTGCGCCGGTAGGGCCGCGCGTCGCCGACACCGGTCATATCCACCAGCATATCCTCCGGCAGGGAGAGCACGACGGGACCCGGCCGGCCGGCGGTCGCCCGGTGGAAGGCCTGGCCGACCAGCTCCGGGATCCGGTCGGCGTTCTCGATCTCCGCCGACCATTTGGACACTTCGGAGAAGAAGCGGCGGAAATCCATCTCCTGGAAGGCCTCACGCTCGGTCATCTCGCGCGCGACCTGGCCGACGAACAGCACCAGCGGGGTCGAGTCCTGAAAGGCGGTATGCAGGCCGATACTGGCGTGACAGGCGCCCGGGCCGCGGGTGACGAAGCAGATGCCGGGCTTGCCGGTCATCTTGCCGTAGGCCTCCGCCATGTTGGCGGCACCCGCCTCGTGCCGGCAGGTGATCAGTCGGATCGACGTCTCATGGTCGGCAAAGGCGTCGAGGGCAGCGAGATAACTCTCGCCCGGCACGCAGAACACCGTATCGACCTCGTGCAGCGCCAACTGGTCGACCAGGATCTGCCCGCCCGAACGCTGATTGCTCGTAACCGTCATGCCGTCTCTCCACGCAGCTAAATCTCGACTTCGAGGTGCATGGTATAGCGCTGGAGCTTCGGCTTGTCCTGGTCGGCGGGATCGACATAGGTCAGCGAACTTCGCCCGAGATAATCCGAGGGCAGGACGGAGGCGCGGAGGAAGCCGGTCTCGGCCATCTCGGAGGCCCGCGCGATCACCGGCGTCGGCCCATCCTCGAACCAGGCCTCCCCCGGCCGGACCACCGTCTCATGCCCGCCGGCCTCGACCCGCAGTCCCCCGCGGACCAGCCAGCGAATGCCGGGCCCGGCATGGATGTGCTCATAGGCGATGCCGGCCAGGGGGAAATCAACCTGGTCGAGCCGCAGGATCCAAAGTTGGGCGGCGTCAAGATCGAGTTCGGCCGAGAGCACCTCGCCACCGCCACCGCCATCACCACCGGCACCGAGTTCCACGCGCAACAGGCGGGCGCCGTCCGGTCCGGCGCGAAGCGCGACCTCGCCCGCCATATGCAGCGTCTCGCCGCGGGCGATCGCCGTCGTGCCGGCCGTCGCCTCGCCTTCCAGGACGTGCAGCATCCGGTTCGCCGGGGGCAACGGGCCGAGGGCTTCGCCGGCGGCCAGACAGTCCTCGAACAGGGACAAGACGTAGGCTGGCATCGATTGGGCCCGCCTTAGATGTACATGTCGTAGACGTTGTAGTCGCGCAGCAGGCTTTCCTGCGTCTCCGCATTCCAGAGGTTTTCGCCCTCCCGGCCGACCAGCGGCTGGTAGACATAGCGCGTTTCGTCGGGGAAACGCTGGGCGCGGGCGTCGATCGCCAGGCCGACGATGCGGGCCCGGCGGTAGATCCGCGCGGCATCGAAGGTCTCCGCCGTACCATCGAGGCGGGTCGTGCTCACGCCCTCGACCCGCTTGCGCGGGAAGAAGCCGGCGTTCAGGGTCACCCGGATATCGGGCGAAGAGTTGGCGAAGGAGCCGTGCACGCATTGGCGGTTGGCGATGCAGACGTCGCCCGGCCCCGCGACAAGGGGAACCGCCTCGTCGAGCCGTTCCGAACCGCTTTCCGCGACGAGGTCCCGAATGTCCTGCCGGCGCCGGCGATGACTGCCGGGCAGGAACCAGACGCCGTTCGCCGGCGTCGACTTGTAAAGCTGCGCCATGAAGTTGAAGCCGTGCGCGCCGGCATCCCAATCCTCGGCCTCCCAATGGGTCGTCCCGTCGCGATGCCAGGCGACGGAGGGACCGAGGCCCGGCTGCTTGACGAAGGTCACCTCGGTGTAGGGCACGAAGTCCGCACCGCAGACCGCCTCGGCCACGGCCAGCAGGCCTGGGTGGCCATGCAGGCGCAGACAGCTCTCCATCGCCTGCAGGTTGCCGATCAGCCGTTCGACGGTCCAGCCGGGCGTCTCGCCGTCCGGCACGGGATCGACCATCTTCACCGGATGGCGCCCCTTGTTGAAGGCGGTGCCGCCGACCGGATCGCTCAGCGGCCGGGCGTAACGATAGCTCGGCCGGCGAAACCGGTAGTGCGAGCCCTCGGCCCCATGCGCCTCCCGCGCGCCGTCCGGGTTCTCCGGCGCCGCCGGCGCCTCGGCCAGCATGGCGTCGACGTCGGCGCAAAGCTCGGCCCGCTCCTCGTCACCGAAAACCCCTTCGAAGACGTAGAACCCGTTCTCCCAGTAGGCCTCCAGGATATCGGCGGCGAGCTTGCCGTTCGCGTCCAGGCGGATCGGCCCCCGATTCCCCAGGCTCCGCGCCCTCGCCTCCCCTTCGGCGATATAGGCGGCCATGGAGGCGGCGTGTTCGGCGGCGGTGGGGGTCGTGGGTGTGGTTTCGGCGAGGCTCATGGTTCGTTTTCCTGGGATGAGAAGCGTAGGCTTGCATCATTGTCGGGAATTCCGATGATTTCGCAAGCAAGCGAGAAGGAGAGGCCAATGCGGATCGGCATGTTCACGGGCGCGCAGTGGGAAGCGTCGGAGGCGCCGGGCGAGGTCCTGGCCAATCTGCGCGGCCAGGTCCGCACGGCGCGCGACAACGGCTTTTCCTCCCTCCTGGTCGGACAGCATCTGTTGAGTGGACCGCTCGGCATGTTCCAGCTGGCCCCGCTGCTGGGCGCGCTCGCCGAGGATGCGGGCGGCATGCAGCTCGGACCGGGGGTGTTGTTGCTCTCTATAGTGAACCCGGTGCTGGCGGCGGAGGAGGCGGCGACCCTCGACTGGCTGACCGACGGCAACTATGTGCTGGCCGCCGGTCTCGGCTACCGGGCGGAGGAGTTTCGCGCCATGGGCGTCGAGATGCGTACCCGGGTCGGCCGCTTCACCGAGGCGCTTGATATCGTCAAGCGGCTGTGGACCGAGGACGAGGTCAGCCACGAAGGTCGCTATTTCAATTTCGCGGGCGTCCCCGGTATCCAGCCGAAACAGAGCCCGCGCCCGCCGATCTGGCTCGGCGGCGACGTCGAGCCGGCGGTCCGCCGCGCCGCCCGCCTCGCCGACGCCTGGCTCGCGGCGCCGACGGCCTCGTTCGACGAGCTCGCGCACCTCTTCGCCGTCTGGCGGGAAGAACGGCGCGCTCATGACCTGGACCCGGACGTGACCTGCCCGGTGATCCGCGAATGCTTCATCGGTCGCGACCACGCGCATGCCCTCGCCGCCTGCCGCGCCTCCCTGCTGACGAAGTATGCCGCCTATGCCTCTTGGGGCCAGGAGAACGCGGCGGAGGCCGATTTCGACAGCGCCTTCGACGACTTCTGCCAGCGCCGCTTTCTGATCGGCGACGAGGCCGAAGTGCGCGACCAGCTGGCGGAATGCGCGGAGATCACGGGCAGCGACCACTTCATCCTGCGCATGCACTGGCCGGGCCTGGCACAGGCCGAGGCCCTGGCGAACATCGAGCGGATCGGCCGGCTGATCTGAGCCGATGTCGCGTCACATGCCGGGGCCTAGGAGCCTGTCCGAATCGCGCCTGCGAGTGTCGAAGCCTCGGTGGCCTGGTTCGGCCCACCTTCGGCGCGGTGTCACGGTTTGCCTGCTGGCGTTGTGGATTCTGCTCCCGACGACGCGACACGGCGCGGCGGAGACGCTCCCGACCCCGGCCGACCACGGCATCTCCGAGGTGGATCACGGCCACCTCCGAGGCCTGGCGGCCCGCGAAGGCATGGTCGGCGTCATGGGGCATATCGCCGAGCTGCCGCCACAACATGCCGCCTTGCTGGCACGCCGCCTGGTTCGCGATCACGAGCCGAACATGGCCCTCGCCGGCGCTGCCTACCTCGCCCATTGGGGCGTGATCGGCCCGGCGATCCCGGTTCTGAGTGACGCGGTCGCGCGCCGAGCAGACGGTGTCGCGCTATTGAGCCGCATCATTTACGGCATGCAGGCAGGCGGGTCCGAAGCGATGGTCGACCCGCTCCGCGACGGCATCCAGCTCTATTTCCGGGTCAACCGGGCCCGCTATACGGCCGCGGAACGATCTCGTTTCGAAACGGCCTTCGGCGCTCCCGGCGGCGCCCGCAAGGGGCCGCCCGACCCCGAGTCAGTCTTCGGGAAAATCGCCGAGTAGAACCTTGCCGATATAGTCGCGCGCATCGATCGGGGAATGGGGCTGCATGAAGGGGCCCGCCCGCACGTCGCGGTAGAGGCGTGAGAGCGGGTTGCGCGCGAGAAAGCCGCCGCCGCCGCTCAGGTCCATCGCCTGGCTGACGATGTCGATGGCGTGCCGGTTCACCACCCATTTGGCGCTCTGGTAGTCCTTCATCAATTCGTGGCCCTGCTCGTAGGTGGCTTTCGCGCCGCCCTCGCTCGTCGCCATGAAATCGTCGAGGCGCTCACCCAGCCGGGCGAGGATGCTCTGCGCGCCGGCGCGCTTGATCTCCATCTCGGCAAGCGCGTTCGGCACGCCGGGGCGCGCAGCGCCGCCGCCCCCCTTCGCCTGGCCGGCAAGCGCCAGGTCGAACGCGGCTTCCGCGATGCCGAGAAAGGCACCGACCAGGGGCACGTTCGCGAGCGTGCGATTGACGAGGACCGGGGTGCTCCACCGACCCCAGGGGCCGATCTTGCGCACGGCGTCGTGCGGCACCTGGCAATTCTCGAAACGCACCGACTGGCTGCCCGAGGCGCGCATGCCGAGTGCATCCCAGTCGCCCTGCTGGACAACCCCTTCCGTCGCCATCGGCAACAGGACATTGGCGATGTGATCGCCCGCATCGTCGCGCAGCCGCACGTTGGTCGCGACATGGGTCGCGAGCGGCGACATGGTGACGAAATGCTTGGTGCCCTCGAGACACCAGCCCTCCCCGTTGGCCCGCGCTTCGCTCAGGGGGTGGAGATTGTCCGTACCCCGCTCCGTCGTCGTCGAACAGATCAGGATTTCCCGCGCCGCGACGCCGGCAAGCAGCGCCCGGGCCCGGCGGTGGGCGGGGGAGCCGGCCTCGCTCGCCCGGTAGAGCGCGGCGAGCCCGCGTGTCGCCGAGAGATGCATGGAGATGGCGATGGCGGCCGAGCCGTCACCCTTGGCCAGCGTCGCGATCGTCAGGATCCAGTCGTGCATCGACCGCAATCCGGCCCCGCCGAGCTCTTCCGGCACGAAGGCCGCCGCGACGCCGGCCTGTTGCATGTCGGCGTAGTTGTCGCGGCAGATCTCGTTCGCCCGGTCCGCCGCGTCGGCCCTGCCCCTGAAGGCTTCGATCAGCTCGCCGGCCGCGCCGACGATGCGCGCGCCGGCCGGGCTCGCCGGTTGGATGGCGTAGCTCATGGCGAAACCGAGCCGGGCGGCGCGGCGACCGCGCTCACCGACCCTGGAAGGCGGGCTTGCGCTTCTCCATGAAAGCCGTGCGGCCCTCGACGTAATCGGTGCTGGCGAAGCAGGCGTCGACGGCGTCCTGCACCGTGGCGAGGTCGCGCTCGCCTTCCGGCTTGACGTATTCCTCGACCGCCATCTTCACCGCACGTATCGTCAGCGGCGCATTGGCGGCGATGGTCGCGGCATAGTCCTCGATATAGCTGTCCAACACGTTGGCGGGGACCAGGCGGTTGATCAGGCCCATGGCCAGTGCTTCCTCGCCGGAGAACTGACGTGCCGTGAAGAAGATCTCCTTGGCGATCGCCGGGCCGACCAGGTCCGAGAGGCGGGCGATGCCCGGAAAGGCGTAGCCGAGGCCGAGCTTGGCGGCGGGAACGGCGAACCGGCTGCCTTCGGAGGCGATGCGGAGATCACAGTTGAGCGCCACGGCCAGGCCGCCGCCGATGCAATAGCCGCGGATCTTGGCGATGGTCGGCTTCTCGAAATCGGCGAGCGCGGCCCGGGCCCCCTCGCCGGCGGCGTTGTATTCGGCGATCGCCGCCTCGCTGCCGCGCTTCTCCTCGAATTCGGAGATATCGGCGCCGGAGACGAAGGCCTTGCCGCCCGCCCCGGTGACGATGACGACGCGGATATCATCGTCGGCCGCATAGTCGGCGAGGATTTCGGGCATCGCCTTCCACATGTCGAAGCTGACCGCGTTCAGACGTTTGGGGTTGTTGAAGATCATCCAACCGATCCCGCCGTCCTTCTTGGCGATCATTCTCTCGGTACTGCTGGGCATGTTTGCGCTCCTTCTGGTCGACGGATCTCCTATCCTATCCCGCCAGGCCGCGCCAGCCCTCCCGCCCGAACAGGCATGGGCCGAGTGCCGGATGGTTCTGGCCGATTGAATTGGTGGTACAGTTCCCTGTGAATCGAGTGGGTGGGGAACATTGTTCCATCGGGGGCCTGAAACATGAAGCATCTCGTCGCAGCAACGTCCGTATTGGCGCTACTGCTCGGCTGGAATTTCGCCGCGCATTCGGAAGCGCCGATTGGCCAAGCGGTATCCGCCATCGAAACCGTTCATGCCAGCACCGAGACGGAACGCAGAAACGTCGTGAAGAGCGATCCGGTCTTCAAGGATGAGCTGATCGAGACCGGCAACGACAGCTACGCCGGCCTCAGCTTCAACGATGGCTCGACCCTCGCGATCGGCCCGAACGCCAACGTCCTGCTCGACGATTTCGTCTACGACGACAATTCGAGCAGCCAGAAGATGGTGGTCACCATCGCCAAGGGTGCAATACGGTTCACCAGCGGCAAACTGCGGAAGGGACGGGTCGCGATTCGCACGCCGATCGGAACTGTCGGCATCCGCGGCACGGTGTTTGCGATCTTCGTCGATGCGGCCGGCCAAGTCACCGTCTTCGTCCAGCAAGGCGTCGTCGCCTTCACCAATGCGGCCGGTCAGGTCGTTCAGGTGCTACAGGCGGGGCAATCGATTACCTTTTCGGCACCCCCCGGCGGTACGGCGCAGCCGACCGGACAGCCAGGACCTCTCCCGGCCAACCTTGCCTCGGCCCTGCAGGGCATGACCGGCATCCAACCGACCGCCAGCAGCAGCGGCAGCGGTACCCCACCCGGTGTCCCGGCGGTCGTCACGACGACGATCGGCAACGTGCAGGTCAGCAATATCGCGACCGCGATCGCCGCGGCACAGAGCGCCGGCGCACCAGCCGGATCGGCGGCCGCGGCACAAGCGGCCAGTGGCGAGCTCGGGCAGCTCGGTTTGATTTCGCTCGGCGTCGGCGCGGCGGTCGGCGTCGTGTTCGGCACGGGACTGTTGGACTCGGAAGACAGCACGACGACGACCACGACGACCACGACTCGCTGAGCCTTCCGGGACAACGGCGACCGTCGTCCCTTACCCGGCGACCCTGATGGTCAGACGATTGCGCCCTTCGGTCCGCTCGTAGTCGAGGCCGTCCGCCATGTTTCGGACGAGATGGATGCCAAGGCCGCCGATACCGCGCTCCTCGAGATCGGCGTCCAGGTCCGGCTCACCCGCCGACAGCGGATCGAAGGGACGGCCATCGTCGACCATCAGGGCGCAAAACGACTCATCCTCGCGCCAGAGGGAGATTTCGATGTCGTGACGCGTATCGTCGTCGAAGCCGTATTTCACCACATTGCTCGCCAGCTCTTCGAGGATCAGCGTCATGCGTTCGGCCGTCGCGTCTGCAATTCCAAGGGCCGTGGCGGTCGTGGCCACGAAGTCGCGAACGCCGATGACCGCTGCCTCGGTGTTGGCAATCGTCAGCGTCTGGGCCATCTAGAACGCTCCTTTACCGAGGGGGCCGCCAACGGGACCGGGCTTGTAGGAAACCATCGGATCAAGCCCCCCCGCCCGAGGGACCGTGATAGACCACGGCGAGAACGGTGATGTCGTCGAACTGGTGCGTGCCGGCACTGAACCGGTCGACGTCGTCGAACAGTTCCCGGGTAATGCCCGCGGCGGAGTAGGGCTCGGCCGTCATCGCCAGGAGCCGCTCGGCGCTCTCCTCCCCATAGAGCTGCTGGACGACATCGTTCGCCTCCGGGATGCCGTCGGTATAGAGAACGAGGGCGTCGCCCGGCTCGAGCGTTTCGGACTCCTTCGGATAGGGAAACCCCTCCATCACGCAGAGCGGTGGCCCGCCCAGCATCTCCAGCTTTCTCGGCGGCCCGCCGGCCCGCAGCCGGTACGGCTCATGGTTACCGGCATTACACCACTCGACGACACCGGTCCGCAGATCGAGAATACCGGCGAGAACGGTCACGAACAGCGAGGCAGGGTTTTCGCTCACGAGCTCGTCGCCCGCCTCCGACATGATTCTGTCCATGTCGCGCTTCCGGCGCATGACGCTGCTGCGGAACAGAGCCTTGGTCACCGCCATGAACAGTGCGGCTTGCAGCCCCTTGCCCGAGACGTCGCCGACCATGAAGAACAGGTGGTTGTCGTCGATCAGCTCGAAGTCATAGAGGTCGCCGCCGACCTCCCTCGCGGGCTCGAGCATGGCGTAGATCTCGAACTCGTTTCGGCTGGGAAAAGCGGGAAACTGCCTGGGGATGAGCTGCATCTGAATTTCACGCGCCGCATCGAGCTCGGCCTCCAGTCGCCGGGTCTCCGCCTGCTGGCGTTCGAGATCGCCTTGCAACCGCTTGCGCTCGAAACTGGCGAAGAGCAGGTGCGGCGCCAGTGTGGCCATGAACAGCGGGCCGGCCGACAGCAGGATATCCGTCGAGTCGTGCAACACGGCGTGGGCCTCGAAGGCATACCAGGATCCCGTCATCGTCGCGGTCAAGACGAGCGCCACCAGGCCCGTGGCGAGAACGAAGCGACCAAGCGCCGATACGAGGACGATGAGCGCGCCCGAGGCCAGAAACAGCGCGATCTCGACGAGGCGCAGGTCGCTCGGCCGCTCGAGGTAGTCTCCCGTCAGCATGGCTTCGGCCATCTGGGCGTGCGCTTCGACGCCGGGCATCGCCGCATCCACCGGCGTCGCCAAGGTCTCCCCCAAGCCGAAGGCCGTACTGCCGATGAGCACGAGCCGGTTTTCCAGGACACCGCGATCGACCGAACCATCCAACAGACTGATGGCCGAGATGTAGCGTTCCCGCTGGGTCGGCGCGAACCGTAACCAGATCGTGCCGTCACGCGCGGTCGGAACGAAATGATCCTTGATGGCGATGCCGGTCAACCCGTCCGCGTCGAACTCCGGTGACAGGGTCTTCGACCGCAAAGCGATGCGCAGCAGCTCGAGCGCGAAGGCCGGAAGAACGGCGGGCTCGATATGCCACAGCGTCGGCATCCGGCGTACGACGCCGTCGACTTCCGGCAGCACGCTCAGCAATCCCGCACCCGGCACCTTCTCGCGGACCACCGGAATGCTCATCAGGACCCCGGGCGCGCCGGGCAGGTTGCCGGTCGCCGCGCCCTCGGGCCAGGCGATGCTCGGCGGGGTAGCCAGGGCGGATTTGTCCGTGTTCTTGGTCGCCTCACTTGCGGTCATCCCCAAGACCGCGGGCACCTTGCCCAACAGCCCGCCGAGGAGGGCGTCGTTCGACGGCAATCCCTCGATGCCGCGGCGTAAGGCATCGTCCAGCCTGGGAAAGCTGGAGAGAATGGAATCGGCCGACATCCGGTCCGGCTCGGCAAACACGACGTTCAGGCCGATGGCCGCGGGTCGGCTGCTCGCAACGGCATGCAGCAGCTGGGCGACCCGGCGCCGGGGCCAGGGCCATTGCCCCAGCCGGGCCAGGCTCTCCTCGTCGATGTCGACGATCGCCACGGCAGCACCCTCGCCGCTGGCGGGCTTCAGGTTCTGCAGCAGGTCGAATTGCAAGTGACGCAGTGTGACCCGTGCGCCGTACTCCGGCACCAGCAAAGCGGCCAGGACGAGCAGCAGCGTGAAGCCCGACAGGAGGCTGTAGGCGCGGGCATGACGGGACGCCGCCGGGCCGTCCATCCGCCACGTCGCCATCGCTAGGTTCGCCGCCGCGGATCGTTGGCGGCTTCACGGCCCGGCGATCCAATCACCGCCCGTGCCCCGAGCTTCACAAGACCACTTCCATACCGTCATAGGCGGCCGAAACCTGAAGCTCCACGGTATCCTCGGGTTGCGAGAGCTCGGCGAAACGGCGTGTCTCCTGCACGATCTCGCTCATCGCGTCGTCGTCGTTCAGCGGCTCGTGGTGGAAGAGACAGAAGTGCTTCACGCCGGCGCGCTGAGCCAATTCGACCCCGACCATGTTGGAGGAGTGACCCCAGTCCTCCTTCAGGGAAACCGCTTCGGCCAGCGAATACATCGCATCGAAGATCAAGATATCCGCATCGGCGAAGAAGCCGACCAAATCGTCGATTTCCGCGGTTGATCCGAGATCATGCTCGGAATCGGTCGCATAGACGACGACCTTCCCGTCCTTTTCGAAGCGATAGCCGAAGGAATCCCCGGCATGGCGCTGCTTCATGGCCCGCACCGTCACGCCGCAGACGCTGTGGGCCTGGTCGGGATCCAACTGGATGAACTCGATGCTCGACATCAGGTCGTCGAACTGCACGGGGAAATTCGGATCGCTGTGCTGCGTGCGAAAGGCCTGTTCGAGTGTCTCGTGGCAGCCATGAATGCGGACCTTCGCGCCCGGGATGTAGGCCGGAATGAAGAACGGAAAGCCCATGATGTGATCCCAGTGAACATGGGATACGAAGACGTTGTAGACCGGGTCCCGTCCCGGTCCCGATTTCCGCAGGCCCCGGGTCGCAAACTCCCGGACGCCCGTGCCGACATCGCAGAGGATATAGTCGTCACCGCCGGCATCGATTTCGACGCAGGAGGTGTTGCCGCCATAGGTCCCGGCGACGGCGAAGGCCAGCTCGTTGTCGATGAAGGCATCGACATCATCGGCGGACGTCAAGCCCTGCGCCAGTGCCTGTTGCAGCGCACGACGGACCTTGCCACGCACGTCGGCGGCGGAGAGGGAAGCGGAGATCGACCCTCGGGTCCCCCAAAAACGTACCTGCATCTATCGAGTCCCTCCGGCGAAATGAACATTGCCCCGACGCGGCCGAGTCGCGCGGAGCGATGTCTACGAGACCAGGGCCACCATGGCGTCGTCGAGCGTGTCGTGCACGTCGATGACCCGGTCGAAACGGCTGATCTGGAAAACTTCCTGAACAATGGGCGTCAGGTCGGCGATCAGGAATTTCCGATCGGCGGCGCGCAGCTCCTTGGCGCCGATCATCAGGGAACGCAGCCCCAGGCTGCTGATGAAGGCGACGCCTGCGAAGTTCAGCACCATGTGACCATCACCGTCGATGATCTCGCGGATGCCATCCATCAGGGTGGCCTGGAAATCGGCGGCGGTCTCCTGGTCTATTCTTCCGACGGGCGAAACAACCGTTACCTCACCCTTCCGCGCCACATCGACGGTCAGTTCTGATGACATCGGCAATCCTTCCCGCTTCCCCGGCCGGATCCGTTCATGGTCTCCGTGCGCGCCATGATACTCAATCACCGGCATCGCAAGAAGATCAAAAAGGCCGTCCGATCGCCTCTTAACGCATGTTAGCCTCGACACTGCGGGAGAAAGTGCATGGCGAACTTCGACTGGGATTGGTCCGTCAGCGAACTCGAGGCGCGCCGCGAGGAGCTGTTCCGCGCCCGCCAGGCGCGGCTGCGCGAGGTGATGGCGCGGGTCGGCATGCCGGTACTGGTCGTGCTCGACCCCAATACGATTCGCTACGCGACGGGGACGAGCAACATGCAGCTCTTCGCGCAGCGGGTCCCCTCACGCTACCTGCTGCTGTTCCAGGACGGGCCGGCGATCCTCTATGAATACATCGGCTGTGAGCATCTGGCCGAGGGTTACCCGACGGTCGACGAAATCCGCCCCGCCGAAGGCCTGTGCATGATCAGTTCCGGCGGCGATCCCGAAGCCGCGGCCGAGCGATTCGCGGCGGAGATCGCCGCGCTGGTTCGCGACCATGATCCGACGATCGACCGGATCGGCATCGACCGGCTGCCGTTCCGGACCTGCGACGCCCTGCGCCGCCACGGCCTGGAGCTGCGCGACGGCGACGAGGCGGTCCTTCCCGCCCGTGCGGTCAAGCTGGACGTCGAAATCCCCTATATCCGCGAGGCCATGCGCCGCGTCGCGGCCGGCGTCGCCCGCCTGGAGGCCGGGATCGAGCCGGGCCGCCGTGAATCCGAGGTCTGGGCGGAACTGCATTTCGAGGTCATGGCCAAGCAGGGACAGTTCATCGCCACGCGCCTGCTGCAAAGCGGCCCGAACACCTACCCCTATTTCCAGGAGTGCGGCGGACGGCGGCTGGAGGCGGGCGATCTCGTCTGTCTGGATACGGACGCCACCGGCTACGAGGGCTACGGCGTCGACTTCTCGCGCAGCTTTCTCTGCGGCACGGGCCGGGCGAGCGACGCACAACGCACGCTCTATGGCCGCGCCCGCGAGCAGCTGGAGACCAACGCGGCGCTATTGCGGGCGGGCCGCGAATACCGCGACATCGCCGAACACGCCTGGGCCATCCCGGAGGAACACCAGGCGAGCCGCTATTACTGTATCGGGCACGGGTGCGGATTTCGGTAGTTCCGGACGGCGGTTTCAGTAAGTCCTGGCCACCGATTTCATAAAGTCCCGGCCGGTTCCGGGAGTTTGGCTTCGGGTGCCTTGTTGCCGTCAGTCGGGATTGTTTTCCGTTGTGGTTGGCTGGGTCAAGTCGGTCGTCGATTTCTTCTTTCGCATGCTGTCGCCTTTCAAGCCGATGCGGTGGGCGTTGTGGATGACGCGGTCGAGGATGGCGTCGGCGATGGTGGCCTCGCCGATCAGGTCGTGCCAGGCGGTCACGGGGATCTGCGCGGTGATGAGGGTTGAGCGTCGGTGGTATCGTTCCTCGCAGATTTCCAGGAGATCGAGGCGCTGGCGGTCGGTCAGGCCATGGGTTCCCCAGTCGTCGAGGACGAGCAGCTGGACCCGGGCGAGGCGGTCGATCAGGCGGGGCAGCCGGCCGTCGAGGCGGGCCATGGCGAGGTCCTCGAAGAGCCTGGGCATGCGGACGTAGAGGACGGAATGATCGAGCCTGGCGGCCTGATGGGCGATGGCACAGGCGAGCCATGTCTTGCCGGTTCCGGTCTGGCCGGTGACGATGAGGTTCTCGTGTGCCTTGAGCCAGACGCCCTGGGCGAGAGAGAGGACGGCGCGGCGGTCGAGGCCTCGTTCGGCGGCGAAGTCGATGTCCTCGATGCAGGCCTCGGGGAAGCGTAGCCTGGCCTGTCTGAGGCGGTTGGCGAGGCGCTTGTCGGCGCGGGTGGCGGCCTCGCGGTCGAGCATGAGGGCGAGCCAGTCCTCGCGGTTCAATTCCGATGATTGGCCTCGCTCGGCCATGTCGCGGTAAGCCTCTGCCATGCCCTTGAAGCCGAGGGCCTGCATCTGGTCGAGGGTCGGGTGTGTCAGCATGAGGTGTCTTCTCCTGGTTATCGGTAGTAGCCGGGGCCGCGGATGTTGGTGTGTGGCGGCAGCGGCAGAAGCGGTTCGCGCTCGGGGCGTGTGCGATCGAGGCCGGACTTGAGGATGGCGGCGAGCGATGAGTAGCTGGTCGTGTTGATGGTGAGCGCGCGTGCGCAGGCGGCCTCGACGCGTTCCGGTTCGTATCGGCGGGCGAGCGACAAGACGCCCATGGCGCTGCGATAGCCTTGCTCGGGATGGGGCCGATCGCGGATCATCCGCTCGACCAGGAGGGCGGCGTTGGGGCCGATGCGGCTGGCCTGGTCGATCAGGCTTTGTGGCGTTCGCTCGGCATAGCGCTGGTGCGCCTTGGGCATGTGGGCCGGGATCGTGGCATGGCCGCCATGCGGTGAGCGGCGGAGATGGCTGGCGACGCGCTTGTGGTTGTGGAAGATCTCGACCGTGCGGTGAGTGAGCCGGACTTGGACCTTGCGGCCGATCAGGCCGTGCGGCACGGAGTAGAAGCTGCGCTCGACGTCGACGTGATAGTCGGAATGGACCTTGGCGGTCTTCCATTCGGCATATTCGAAGGGCGTCGTCGGCAGGGGTGCCAGGGCCTCGCGCTCGATGGCCTCGAACATCTGGCGCCGGCTCTTTCCAAGGTTGCGCATGGGCCGCTCGTTGAGCTCCTCGAGGAGGTCGCGGATCGCCCGGTTGAGCTGGTCGAGGGAGAAGAAGCGCGTATTGCGCAGTCTTGCCAGGATCCAGCGCTCGACGACCTGGACGGCGACTTCGACCTTGGCCTTGTCGCGCGGCTTGCGGACCCGGGTCGGCAGGACGGTGGTGTCGTAGTGCTCGGCGAGCGCGGCGAAGGTCGGGTTGAGGGTCGGCTCGAACCAGAGCGGCTTGGCGACGCCGGCCTTGAGGTTATCGCAGACGATGCTCTTGGGCACGCCGCCGAAGTAGGCGAGCGCCCGGCATTGTCCGGCGACCCAGTCGGGCAGGCGCTGGGTCAGGCTGGCGGTGGCGAAGGTGAGCGAGGAAGCGCCCAGCACGGCGACGAAGATCTGCGCGTCGTGCACCTCGCCGGTCTCGGGGTCGACGATGTCCACCGTCTGGCCGGCATAATCGGTCTGCATGACCGCACCGGCCTCGTGGCGGTTGCGCCAGGTGGCGCCGGTGCGCCGCTTGAACGCCGTGAAGGCTTCGCAGAACCAGGTGTAGCCGTAGCCATCGGGATGTGAGGCGCGGTATTCCTGCCAGAGCAGGGTCAGCGTCACCCCCTTGCGCTTCAGCTCGGCCGCGACCGTCGGCCAGTGCGGCTCGCACCTGTCGCGCGGGGGCCGGCCCATGCGGCGGAACAGCGTCTCTTGCAGGACCGCGTCGTCCTCGTATTCCGCCGGCAGCGGCCAGGCGGTAAGGCCGACCTCGCGGGCCCGCAGCAAATAGGTCGACACTGTCGTCTTGGAGACCTTCAGCCGTTCCGCCACCTCTCGCGCCGAGAGGCCTTGGTCATGCGTCAGCCGCAGGATCGTTCGTGCATCTCTCACCGTCGTTCGTCTCGTCTGCTTCCGTCTGGGCATGTCCCCTCCCGGCAAAAGCCAAGAGGTAGACGCCGAGACGGCGCACCCGAAAGCTGAACTCAGATCGCCCCGTGATGCTGTCCGGGACTTTCCGGAATCACTGGCCGCGACTTACTGAAATCTCTGGCCAGGACTTTCCGTAATCGGTGTCCGGGACTTTCCGAAACGCGCAACGGGCTCGGCATGTCGGGCGAAGCACCGAATATCCCGCACCTTCGCCCCGATGCTCCCTACCCGCTGGCCGGCCGGCTCGAAGCCGGCATGGTGATCTGTATCGAGAGTTACGTCGGTTCCGCCGCCAGCGGCCAGGGCGTGAAGCTGGAAGACCAGTTCCTGATCCACGAGGACCGGGTGGAGCGGCTCTCGACCTATCCCTTCGACCCTCGGCTCGGCTGAACCGGCCCATCCACCCCTTCAGGCTGATTGACGGTGCCGAAGGTTCAAGGCCACGAAAGGGTTACGTGGTCGATGGCATTGCAGGGCGGGCGACCCGACACCCCTAATCGTCCACGACGAACCCCGTAGTATGCACACTTCCCGCGCCCGACGGCGCATCGGCAAGACCACAGCCATTATAGTATGCTCTAATGCTCTTGTTTTGCGACCAGGCCGTCATAAAAAGACTGACACTTGCCTGATAGTTTGGATTGGTCAAAGGAAGCTGCAGATTATCTGGATAGCTACATGCAGAGTTTATCGGGCCGGACACCTGCACGACAAAGCTGTCCTTAGTTGTCCGAACATTCACAATCGTCAGATACCCCGAGAGTGCCGCGCTCGCAGGTTGTACATCCACAAAAAGCAACAAGGCCGTCGCGACACCCGTCAATATCCTATACATAGCCAATTTCGCTCCACCGTATCAAATTATTCTACCAAGTAAACATCACTTCACCATATAACACAACAATTTTTCGAGGGAAAAATTTAAGCACAAATTTATTATATAATTTACTGCTTGTACTACTCTTCGTCCATAGCTTCCGAAGGTATCGTACGCATAGTTGTAATAACAAAAGTATATACAATTCAACTATTGCTCTGGTTTCTATACCCTGACCGCATTTCCAATGCCGCTTCGCGCCTACAGGATTGCTTCTTATTCCGCCGCCGCCCTTGCCGGCGCCGCGCCCAGGTGGATGGCGCCCGCGTCGGCGAGCGCCTGGATCTCGGCCTCACCGTAACCGTACTCGCCCAGCACGTCCGCCGTATGCTGGCCGAAGACCGGCGCGGCGCTGGCGACCTTGCCGGGCGTCGCCTGGAACTTGATCGGGTGGCCGATGGTCTGGACCGATCCGGCGACGGGATGCTCGACCTCGACCACCATCTCGCGCGCCAGCGTGTGCGGGTCCTCGTGCATCTGCTTGACGTCGTTGATGGGGCCGGCGGGGATGCCGTTTTCCGCCAGGATCGCCAGCCACTCTTCCGACGTCTTGGTGGCGAAGACCGCTTCGAGCAGGAGGATCAGATCGTCGACATGCTCGCGCCGTCCCGCGTTGCCCTGGAAGCGGGGATCGTCGGCCAGGTGCGGCAGGCCGATAATATCCAGCAGGCCGGACCACAGCTTGTCGTTGGCCGCACCTATGACGATGTGGCCGTCCCGCGTGGCGACGGCCTGGTAGGGCGCGCTCAAGGGATGGCCGGTGCCGAGCGCCTCGGGCGCGACGCCGGTCGCGAAACAGATCGCCGACTGCCAGTAGGTATGGGTGATGCCCGCCTCCAGCAGCGAGGTTTCGACCGCCTGCCCCTCGCCGGTTTTCAGGCGGCGGGTATAGGCGGCGAGCACGCCCATCGCCAGCAGCAGGCCGGCGGTGATGTCGCAGACCGGCGGTCCGACCTTGACCGGCGCCCGGCCGCCGCCCTCACCCGTGCAGCTCATGATCCCGCTCATCGCCTGGGCGATCAAATCGAAGCCGCCCCGGTCCGCATAGGGACCGGTCTTGCCGAAGCCGGAGATCGAGCCGTAGATCAGGCCCGGGTTCACCGCCTTCAGGTCTTCATAGGCGAGGCCCAGCTTGGCCATGGTGTCGGCGCGGTAGTTCTCGATGACGATGTCCGTCGTCTCCAGGATCTTCTTCAGAACGTCGCGCCCGGCCTCGTGCTTCAGGTCGAGGACGATGCCGCGCTTGTTGCGGTTCATCATCATGAAGGCCGCACTCTCGCCTTCGATCGCCGGCGGCGACATGCGGCGCGTATCGTCGCCGATGCCGATCTTCTCGACCTTGACGACGTCGGCCCCCATATCGGCCAGGAACAGCCCACAGGTCGGCCCCGCCATCTGATGGGTGAGGTCGATGACCTTGACGCCCTGCAAGGGGCCGAAGGGAGCGGTGGTCATGGCAAAATCCTCTCTCTAAGATCTGGCGGATCTTATGTCGCAGCGCGTGCGAACGGCAAACGGCCCGGCCGGTTTCCCGGCCGGGCCGCCTCGTCTTCGGGGCCCCGGCCGCCCCGCTCCCCCGGCCCAACCACCCGTGAAGTGTAACCTTGGGGTGGTTGGGCCGGGGGAGCGGGGCGGCTGGGGTCTATCTGCAACGGAGACTAGTCGTCGTCGCCGCCCGCGGCCGCGGCGTCGATCGCCGCCGAAAGGCGGGGCGGCGACATCGGGAGTGAGGTCATGCGCACGCCCGTGGCGCCCTCGATCGCGTTGGCGATCGCGGCCATCGGCGGGCAGATGTTCACTTCGCCGACGCCCTTGACGCCGTAGGGATGCATCTCGTTCGGCACCTCGACCAGCACCGCCTCGATCATCGGCAGGTCGGAGGCGACGGGAACCCGGTAGTCCAGGAAGTTCGGGTTATCGAGCTTGCCCTCGTCGTTGTAGATGTACTCCTCGTTCAGGGCCCAGCCGATGCCCTGCACGACGCCGCCCTGGATCTGCCCCTCGACGTAGGAGGGATGGATCGCCTTGCCGACGTCCTGCGCCGCGGTGAAGCGCAGGATGGTGACATAGCCGGTCTCGGGATCGACCTCGACGTCGCACATCTGGGTCGAAAAGCCGGGGCCGACGCCGGTGGCGTTGACCGAGGCCGCGGCGCCGAGCGGCCCGCCCGTGGTCGCCCGGGTCGCCGCGATATGGGCGAAAGGCATGGGATCGAAATCGCCGACGTTGGTGCTGGCCGGCTTGGCCTGGCCGTCGTCCCAGATCACGCCCTCGACGTCGACATCCCAGAGCTTGGCGGCACGTTCACGCAGCTGGCGGATGATGTCCTCGCTCGCACGGACCACGGCGAGGCCGGTCGCCAGCGTCACGCGGCTGCCGCCGGTGACGTGGGTGTAGCCGACCGAGGCCGTGTCCGCGACGATCGAGCGGACCTGGTCGTAGTCGATGCCGAGCGTCTCGGCCGCCATCATCGCCATCGAGGCGCGCGAGCCGCCGATATCCGGGCTGCCGGTCGCCACGGTGACGGAGCCGTCCTCGTTCACATGCACGGTGGCACTCGACTCGCCGCCCGCATTGAACCAGTAGCCCGACGCATAGCCCCGGCCCTGGTTGGGGCCCAGCGGCGCCTTGTAATGGTCGTGTTCCAGCAGCGCTTCCAGGGTTTCGATATAGCCGATCTTCGGGAAGGTCGGGCCGAAGGGCATCTTGGTGCCCTCCTTCGCCGCATTCAGCAGGCGGAACTGCAGCGGGCACATGCCGATCTTCTTGGCCAGGATGTCCAGCACGCTCTCGACGCCGAAGGCGGCGATGGGCGAGCCGGGCGCCCGGTAGGCGGCGGCCTTCGGCCGGTTGGTGACCACGTCCTGGCCGGTCGCCCGCACGTTCTCGAGGTCGTAGGGCGAGAAGGCGCACATCGCCGCACCCATGAAGGGCGCGCCCGGGAAGGCGCCGGCCTGCAGCGCGAAGTTGCCGTCGGCCGCCGTGATCCGGCCGTCCTTGGTGCAGCCGATCTTCACCCGCAACTGCGCGCCCGAGGTCGGGCCGGTGCATTGGAAGGTTTCCACCCGGCTCATCACCGCGCGGACCGGCAGGCCGGTCTTCTTGGCCAGCACGACGGTCAGCGGCTCGAGGTAGGGCACGGTCTTGCCGCCGAAGCCGCCGCCGATCTCCGCCGGCACGACGCGCAGGTCGCCCGTCCGCATGCCGGTGATCTTGGCGGTCAGCGCACGGATCACGAAGTGGCCCTGGCTCGAGGTATAGAGGTCGGCCTGGCCCTGGCCCGTCGGCACGGCGACGCAGGCGTGTGGCTCGATATAGCCCTGGTGCACGGCGGCCGTCGTGAACTCCAGCTCGACGACCTCGTCGGCCTGGGCGAAGCCGGCCTCGATGTCGCCATGGCCGAACTCTGCGTGCTTGGCGACGTTCGAAGGGGTGTTCGGCGCCGGCTCGATGCCGCGGGTGACCATGTCGTCCCAGAGCAAGGGCGCATCCGGCTTTATCGCGTCCGCAACCTCGATCACGTGCGGGAGCACTTCATACTCGACCTCGATCAGCGCCAGCGCCTCGTCGGCGATCCGATCGCTCGTCGCGGCGACGGCGGCCAGCGCATGGCCCTCATAGAGCGCCTTTTCGCGGGCCATGACGTTGCGGGTGATGTGGTGGAAGTTCACCTGCACCCGGTCCGGGCCGATGTATTCGAACTTCTGGTCGGGCATGTCCTCGGCGGTCATCACCGCCTTGACGCCCGGATGCGCCTCCGCCTTGGAGACGTCGAGCTTGAGGATACGGGCATGGGCATGCGGGCTGCGCAGGACCTTGCACGTCAGCATGCCGGGGAAGATGTAGTCGGCGCCGTACTTGGCCTTGCCGATCACCTTCTCGACCCCGTCGGGCCGCACCGGCCGCGTGCCGATCCATTTGAAGTCGCGCTTCACCTCGTTCATCGTCGGCTCCCTCGTATCCGCCATGGTATCGGCCGCGTAACTGCGGGTCGCGACGATTTTGTCCCATACGTCGACGCTCGGCAAGGCGGGGTTCTGCGCCCGCGGCGAGGACATCGACACGACAACGAGCGCGGGGCGGCTTTTCTTCCACGTCTTGGGATCGATCGCCGAGTTGCCAGGAAACACCGACGGCTCTGATGTGCCTCACCTGCACCGGAGTAATGCAACGCCCAAGAAGCCTTGAAATCCGGGGTTTCGGAGAGTGGTGCATATATCATGAGTTATGCACCAGTGAGCTGGAATCTGACAGTTGGCCTAGAGAAGTGTCACATGCCAGGAGGCTCGACGGATCGGGAACCGGCAGAAATCGGTGACCGGCCGTCAGGGGCGAGGCCGGGAAACTGACGGACTTGGCAATAGTGTAGGATCGGATCAGTGCGGCTAGGATTCTTCGCCTTGGCCGTCAAGTTGATCACATAACAATTTCGCCAAGTCGTGCAGGTATGGCGCCTCCTCCTCTGTGAAGACATCGATTGCCGTGTCTATATGGCTTCGTGCGCGGTTCCGATGAAGCAAGGTGCCGGCCTTGTCCTGGTCTTGGCGGGCCTTGTCGGATAGCGCCTTCTCAAGTTTCGCAAGATTGTAGTGAACTTCGGCCCAGTCCAGAAGCACGCGCTCCCGGGTCAGCTCTTCCAGGGCAGTCCGATGTGCTGCGGCCGCTTCCTCAAGCCGCACCTTGCTATTCTCTAGCTCACCGAGAGCCTTGAGCGCACGGCCCAGATTTGTCTGCGCTGTTGCCCAGTTGAGCGGATCACGCTCCCGGGTCAGTTCTTCGAGGGCAGTCCGATGTGTCGCGGCGGCCTCCTCAAGCCGTGCGTTGTCTCTCTCGAAATCGCCGAGAATCGTGAGCGCACTACCCAGACCGGTCTGTACCATGGGTCTGGCGAGCGGCTCACGATCACGGGTAAGCTCTTCGAGCGCCGTTCGATATGCTGCTACTGCTTCCTCAAGCCGCCCCGTGCTATTCTCTCGCTCACCGAGAGCCTTGAGCGCACCGGCCAGATTTGCCTGCGACTTCGCCCAGTCGAGCGGCTCACGCTCGCGGGTCCATTTCTTAAGGACCGCACGAAAGGCCGCGACCGCTTCCTTGAGCCGTCTGGTGCCTCTCTCCCGTTTACCGAGCGCTTTGAGTGCATCGCCGAGATAAGTCTGTGTTAAAGCCCATTGGATCGGCTCGCCCTCCCAGGTTAGTTCCATGAGCGCCGCTCGATATGCTGCTACCGCCTCCTCAAGCCGTCCCGTGCTATTCTCTCGCTCACCGAGAACCTTAAGCGCAACCGCCAGATTTGCCTGCAACTTCGCCCAGTCGAACGGCGCTGTCTCGCGGGTAAGCTCTTCGAGCACCGCTCGATATGCTGCTACCGCTTCCTCAAGCCGCACCGTGCCGTTCAGTCGTTGTCTAAGGGCACAAAGCGCGTTACCAAGACTGATCTGCGTTAGGGCCCAGTCGAGGGGAGCTTGCTCCCGTCCTCGTACTTCGAGGCTAGCGTGACAGGCGTTGATCGCCTCCTCCATACTTTTTGTTCCGCTTTCTCGCTCTCCAAGTGACGTCAGTGCGTTGCCAAGATTCATCTGTATCATCGCCCACTGCAGAATCTGGGGACAGTATATGGATTCTTGACGCATTGCCGATCCACGGCTAGCTTCGCGTGATGGCCCGCATCGCTCGTCTCGTCGTCCCCGGAGAGCCGCATCACGTCACCCAGCGTGGCAATCGACGCCTGCAAACTTTCTTCGACGACGACGATTATCGCGCCTATGTCGAGCTGCTGGCCGCCGCTTGCGGGCGGACCGGCGTCGAATGCTGGGCCTATTGCCTGATGCCGAACCACGTGCACTTGATCCTGGTGCCGCCGCGCGAGGCGATCGACGACGGCCCGGCGCCGGCGGACAGCCTGCGCGCCTGTCTCGGCGAAGCGCATCGACGCTACACCCGGCGGGTCAACTTCCGAGAAGGCTGGCGGGGGCATCTCTGGCAGGAGCGGTTTCATTCCTTCGTCATGGGCGCCCCCTATCTGCTGGCCTGCGCGGCCTATGTTGAACGCAATCCCGTCAAGGCGGCGCTGGTGGCGCGGGCCGAGGCCTGGCCCTGGTCGAGCGCGGCGGCGCACCTCGCGGGACGGGACGACGACCTCTGCCGGGTGGCGCCGTTACTGGAACGGGCGAAGCGGTGGCGCGGTCTCAGTTGGAACGAGGTTGTGGCGGGGCGAGACGACGACGACGAACTGGAGCGGTTTCGCCGACACTCCCGCACCGGCCGGCCGCTCGGAGAAGAGGGGTTCGTCGATCGCCTGGAAAGCGAAACCGGCCGCACGCTCCGTCCCCGTCCGCCCGGTCGACCGCGGAAGACATCTGAGGAAGGTGAGTGATAAGAATCAATATACTGTCCCCAGATAAGTCTGTCCCCAGATAAGTCCAGATAACGCTGTCCCCAGATAACGTCCTGTCCCCAGATAACGTCCCCAGATAACCCCTTCCATGTCTTATGGATCGATCGCGGAATTTAAGCTCAAGCCCGTTTGGAGCGAGTGTGCTTTCATACCCAAATGGGTGATGAACGGATGAAGGATGCCCGCTAAACTCCAAGCAACGGGTATTCGGGTACCAGGATTGGATACGCAATCGCTGGACGCCGCTTCCGGGCTGTACGCCCTACGGAAGTTTCCGGGCACGGGGGAGATGGAGCGTGAAGATCACATTGTTGACGGCCGCGACGGCCAGCGTATTGGGCATGATGGCCGTTTGTGGGTTGGGGCTCGGGGTGGCCATGGCCAAGGACGACTTCGAAAAGACCAAGCTCGGTGATCTCGGCTGCAGCAACGGCCAACTGGCGAAGGTAGTCGACGGCATCTGGGACTGCGTGGACGACGAAAGCGCGGCGCGACCTGAAATCGCGATGGCGTATATCACCTTTGAAAATGCGACTTGCGGCGACCAGGATACGCTCACCATCGTCGGCACGCGCCTGGCGCCGGACGGCGAAGCGCCGGTCCCGGCCGAAGTGCTACTTGGCGACGACCCGGCCCCTCTCCTCACTTGCGAGGGCGAGGCGGATTCCTCCATCGGTCTCACCCGTGTCCTCCCAGACGTGCCGGCGGGAGACTATCGCCTATCCGTCTGCGCGAACCCCGAAGACTGCGAAGAAATCGGCACCTATGATCTCACCATTGGTGCCGTCGGCCCAAAAGGCGACCCGGGCGAAGCGGGCCCTCAGGGAGAGAAAGGCATCGTCACGCCATCTTCATGTCCGACGGGCCAGTACGTGACGGGTGTTCGCGCCGACGGAACGTTTATCTGTGCCGCCTCGCTCGCGCCGAGCATCGTTATCGCCAATTTTCCAGCGAAGAAGCAGCTGAGTAGTGGTCGCTACGTTATCCTTGCCAGAGTGGCCTGCCCGGCGGCGACCACGTTGACATCTCTGGGCGCTGGACCAAAAGCTCCGGCTGGTAACTGCAACACCGGGGGTGGGGGCACCTATTTCGCATTTGATTTCGGAATCATCGATTCGAAGAATGGGTATTGCAATTTCACGTCCGCCCTCAGTTTCGAGATTGATGCACTAAGATCAATTTGTACGTGTGTTGCCGTCTGCTCTCCGGCCTAAGTTTGTTATTCCGACTGCCGTCATGCCGATACCTCAAGCATTGATGACGCGTCTTGTCTCGACGAGATATTTACAACAATTCCCGCTTTCTGAGGCCCTTCCGACGTCCCCCGGAACGGTGGCTGATCGATCCCGAAAAAACGGTCGGGCCGAGGCACTCCCTGCTATGTATGCGTCCGATGGGCACCGCCTTATCTGCAATTCAATGATTTCGGAGTCTCGTATCCTCTGAAGTGGACACTTCGCTTGTGTCCATGAGTTTGATGATGGGCACGACTTCGATGGTGGACGATGGATGTCTCCCTGCCGCGGACACGAGCACGGCGCCCCAGCCGCGTGCGGTGCCCCTGTGGATAATACTACGGGCCGAGATAGCTCCGATGAAACTTCAAGGAACCTAGTTCCCGAGTCGATGGGCGAGTAGAGGCATGCAGCGATGCTGAAAAAGTTCCAGGTTGGCGTCGCCGCCCTCCTCCTCGCGGCGGCGGCTTATATTGGTGGACTGGCCCAAGTGGTCGAAGACAGGGCCTATCGGCGTGGAGAGACATAGCGCACGACCTCCAGGGACCGCCACAGGGCAGCAAAAGTCCGCTGGACTCGCCCCCCGCAAAGGCGTGAAATGGCGAGGATCCCAGCTATCGGAGCGCCCCATGACCGACCTCGGAAATTCGCCCGCCGCCCGTGACGTCGCCAACGTGCTGCACCCCTACACCAACCTCGACGCCCATCCCGATACCGGGCCCCACATCATCGAGGACGGCAAGGGCATCTTCGTCTACGACGACAGCGGCAAGGAGTATATCGAGGGCCTGGCCGGCCTCTGGTGCACCTCCCTCGGCTTTCAGGAGCGGGAGCTGATCAAGGCGGCGACCGCGCAGATGGAACGCCTGCCCTACTACCAGGCCTTCGGCGGCAAATCGACGGGCCCGCTGATCGACCTCGCCGAAAAGCTGCTCTCGGTCGCGCCCGGCGGCCTATCCAAGGTGTTCTTCGCCAATTCGGGTTCGGAGGCGAACGATTCCGTGGTCAAGATGGTCTGGTATTTCAACAACGCCCGCGGCCGGACCTCGAAGAAGAAGATCATCGCCCGCCTGCGCGGCTATCACGGCGTCACCGTGGCCGCCGGCAGCCTGACCGGCCTGCCCTACGCCCAGAACGCCTTCGACCTGCCGCTCGACCGCATGAAGCACGCCGCCTGCCCGCACCACTATCACGGTGCCCGCGACGGCGAGAGCGAGGAAGACTACGCCACCCGCCTGGCCGAAGAGCTGGACCAGCAGATCCAGGCCGAGGGGCCGGAAACCGTCGCCGCCTTCATCGCCGAGCCGGTGATGGGGGCGGGCGGTGTGTTGATCCCGCCGGCGACCTATTTCCCGAAGATCCAGGCGGTGCTGCGCAAGCACGAGGTGCTGATGGTCGCCGACGAAGTCATCTGCGGTTTCGGGCGGACCGGCAACTGGTGGGGCTCGGACACCTTCGATATCAAGCCCGACATCGTGACCTGCGCCAAGGCGCTGTCCTCGGCCTACCTGCCGATCTCGGCGGTGCTGATCTCGGAGGAGATTTTCGACGCACTCCGCGCGCAAAGCGCCTCCCTCGGCATCTTCGGCCACGGCTTCACCTATTCCGGCCATCCGGTGTGCGCCGCCGTGGCGCTCCGCACGCTGGAGCTGATGGAGGAACGCGAGATCATCGCCCATGTCCGCCGCGTCGCGCCGCGCTTCCAGCAGCGCCTGCAGGCCTTCGCCGAGCATCCCCTGGTCGGCGAAGCGCGCGGCGTCGGCCTGCTCGGCGGCATCGAACTCAGCCCCGACAAGGCCGCGCACGCCCGCTTCGATCCCGCCCTGAAGATGGCGCCGCAGCTGCAGGCGCTCTGCCAGGACGAGGGCTTGATCCTGCGCGCGCTGCCCGACGACGCGATCGGCTTCTGCCCGCCGCTGATCATCACCGAGGACCAGATCGACGACATACATGTTCGACCGCTTCGGGCGCGCCATGGACCGCTTCACCGAGAGCGCGGGACGACAGGCCGCGGAGTAGGGTCGGACGAACCTACGATTTGCCGGCGTGCTCGGCCTCGAAAGCCGCCAGAAACGTCGCCAGGTTGGTGCCGAGTTCGGGGCAGAGGTAACCGCCCTCTTGGATCAGCACCGTCGGCAGGCCGAGCGCGGCGGTGCGTCGGGCGACTTCGGCGAAGCCTTCGGTGGTGATCTTCAGGATGCCGAGGGGATCGTTCTCCTGCGCGTCGAGGCCGAGGGACAACAGCAGCGCGGCCGGCCGGTAATCGCGGATCCGGGCGAGGCCGGCGTCCAGGGCATCGAGGAAACCGTCGTCACCCGTGCCGGACACGAGCGGCAGGTTCAGGTTGGCACCAAGCCCCGCGCCGGCGCCGATCTCGTCCGCATAACCGGCGAAATGAGGATAGAAGGCGTCCGGCGCGCCGTGCAGGGAGCAAAAGAAGACGTCGCTCCGGTCCCAGAAGATGCCCTGGGTGCCGTTGCCGTGATGGACGTCGACATCGAGGATCGCGACTTTGCCGAGCCGCTCGGCCATCCGGGCGCCGGCGATAGCGACATTGTTCAAATAGCAGAATCCCCCCGCCGATCCGGCATAGGCGTGATGGCCCGGCGGCCGGCAGAGCGCGTAGGCATGCACCGCCCCTTCCAGGACCAGGTCGGCGGCGGTCAGGGCGGCTTCGGCGCTGGCCCGGGCCGCGGCCCAGGTCTCGGCGACGATCGGCGCCGCCATGTCGTTGACGTGATAGCCGACCTGGCCGACGATGCCCGACGGCCGCTGGCGGATCGCGCCTCCCGGATGGGCGTTCGGCACCATGACCGGCCCGGTGTCCGGAAGCGCCTGCCAGGCGGCGAACCCGTGCTCCAAAAACTCGAGATAGTCCGCCTCGTGCACCGCCGCGAGCGGTGCCGCGTCGTAGCGCCGGCTTGCCGTCGGCGCTTGTGAAAGCGCGGCGAGGAAGCGATCGACCCGCTCCGGCGTTTCGGGGATCGGGGCGGGGCGACCGCGAAGAATGAACTCCGGCGGCGCGTGATCGCGTTGCGTTGCGTTGAAGATTACCTGCATGGTGTCGATCTATAACGACAGAACGAGGGGAGCGAAAGCATGGCCGAAGAGACCGAGGGACGCATCGCGGCCCTGCACGTCTACCCGATCAAGGGCTGCCGCGCGGTGTCGCCGCCGCGGGTCCGACTGCTCGCCACCGGCCTGGAACACGACCGGGAATGGATGGTGGTCGACGAGGGCGGCAACCTGATTACCCAGCGCGAGGTTCCCCGGCTCGCCACGGTCGAGGTCGGCCTCGATCCCGGCGGCCTGCGCCTCGCCGCGGCGGGGCATGGCGACCTCGTCGTGCCGCACGGCTCAGGCACGCCGCTTGCCGTCCGGGTCTGGCGCAGCCACGTCCAGGGGCAAACCACGACGGACGCGGCCGATGCCTTCTTCACCGCGCTTTGTGAGCGGCCGGTCCGCCTGGTCCGCTTCGATCCCGCGGTCCGGCGCACCTGCGATTCCGACTTCACGGCCGAGGGCCATACCTTCTTCGCCGACGGCTATCCGGTCCTGCTGGCCAACACCGCCTCGCTTCACCGGTTGAACGGCGTGATCGCCGAGGCGGGGCAGACGCCGGTCCCGATGACGCGCTTTCGCCCCAACATCGTCGTCGACGGCATCGCCGCCGACCTGGAAGACCGTGCCGGACGCGCCCGCCTCGGCGACGTGGTGGACATGGATCTGGTGAAACCCTGTGATCGCTGCGAGGTGACGACGATCGATCAGGAGACGGGCACGCGCCGCCCGAAGGAGCCGTTGGCCAGCCTCGCCAAGATCCGCATGGCGCCCGGTGGCGGCAAGGTGCTGTTCGGCCAGAACGGCGTGCCGCGGCTCGGCGACGGGGCGGCGGCGGACCTCGGCCTCGGCGACGCCGTCCGCTTCCTCGACGTCGACGGGTAAACCGTCAGGCCCGCACGCTGCGCAGCCGCTCCAGGACCGGCAGGATATAGCGCCTGAACTGCTCCGGGTTCTCCGACATCGGGAAATGGCCGAGTTCGCGCATCACGACCGCCTCGGCACCGGGGATCGCGGCCGCGGTCCGCACGGTGTCTTCCGGCGTGCAGGAGAAGTCGTACTCGCCGGTCAGCAGATGCACCGGGCATAGGGCGGTGTCGATCTGCGCGACCCGATCGCGAAAGTCCGAATCCTCCCGGTAGAAATAGAGGTCGCCCTTGAACACGCCCGGCCCGCTCTGCATGTAGGCCCAGAGCGTCTCCCAGCGAAACTCGTCCGGGCTCTGCGGTGCCACCAGGCCGGAGACCAGGGCCGCACCCACCTCGCCACCATGCACGTCGGGGCGATGCAGCCAGGTCGTGTCGTACCAGGGCTGTTGATGGTCGGCGCCCTCGAGGCCGATGACCCCGCCGAGCGCCGCGCCATGGCGGTGCGCCAGTTCCAGCACGATGCGACCGCCCATCGAACAGCCCATGACGACGGGCCGCTCCAGCGACAGGGCCTCGGCGACGGCCATCGTCGCCTCAACGTAGCTCTCGGTGGTCAGGCGGTATTCCTCGTCCTGCCAGCCGACCGGCGGGTTGGACTTGCCGTGCCAGGGCAGGTCGAAGGCGACGACGCGCCAATGATCGGTCACCGCCGGGTCGCACATCAGATGGCGGAACTGCCGGCCGTCGGCGCCTGCCGTGTGCAGGCAGAGCAACGGGATGCCCGCACCGGCCTCTTCGAAATAGATCCGGCAATCGCGACCGGCGAGGGTCAATGTCATGTAGCGGCCGACGATCGGCTCCAGGGCGGGCGCCATCAGCCCGCCTCCCCGGCCAGCCGTCGCGGCGCCGCCAACAGCTCCTTGACGTAGCGCAGATTGGCCATCAGGGGCGCGAGATCGCCCTCGACCACGGCGACGCCGCGCTTTGTCATGGCGAAGATGTCGGCATGGCTCGGCGCCGGCATCGCTTCCCAGAAACGGGCCCAGTCTTCGGCCGGCGCACGGATGGCGAAACGCCAGGGACGCATCAGCGCCGGTCCGCTCTCGACCCCGGCGACGCGGCCGCCGCGGATCCGGATCAGGTGCGGCGCCTCGCCGACCTCGACCAGAAAGTCGACGTCGAGAAAACGGCCCCGGCGGACCAGGGCCGCATCCTCGTTCACCAATTCCGCCAATCGTTCCAGCATATCCAGCCTCACCCGCATTCCATCGGTCGAGGCGAGACTATGTGGCGCGACCCGGCGAAGTCAAAGCGGGTCGACGTCGGGCCTCAAACGCCAAGCGTAACGCCTTCGACAGCGACGGCGAGCGCCAGCAGGACCGGCGTCACCGCGGTGAGGGCAACCGCGATCGAGAAACGGGTGCCGCCGTCAACGGGCGAATTCGGGGTCTCGGAAACCTCTTCGAGGTGGGCGGGAACGAAGCTCCGCACGGTGGCGGCGCGAACATCGGTGGTCCAGTGGCGCTCGAACATGGCAGGTTCCTTTCAGGGTTGGCTTGTTGCCACATCGCTCCGGCCCAATCGGCTCGGTACACGGGATTTAGGCCTGCCGGCGCCGGCGCACCAATGCCGTTTTTACTTTCCTGCTATGCGGTTTTTACATGGCTCGTCCGTATTCAGGCATGCGTTTTGCGCATGGGTCGGGAAACTGAAGATATCTTGGAGTAAAATTTACTTTATCCTAGGGAATACGTAGTAAATTTTAGTGTTCACAAAGTATTCAGCAGAATTACGGAAGATTTCGATTTCACCTTGACGCTCACCTGATTTGGACGCGACTCCGCCGTCGCGGGCCGCCGTCGAGACTATTCCTCGCCGATGCTTCGGATCTCGTCACTTCGCCGCGCGATGGCTATGACGGCGGGCTCGGCGGACCGCCCCCCCTCACGCAGCGGCACACTGAAACGGATCGAGCGGTCGGTGAAAACGCGGCCGAATTGGTCACGCGGCTTGAAACCGTCGGGATCGGGACCGTCCTATACGGTATCGCCAAGGCGACTGGGTCAATTCACCAGCGCCTGACGAGGTGCGGTCATGCAGCCCGAGTCAGCCGGCCGGCTTCAGCACGGAGACGACGAAGGGATCGAACTCGGGGCTGACGTGCTGTTCGCTGCGCCAGACGAAGCCCGTTCCGGGGTCGACCCAGAAGCGGTTCTCGAACTCCCAATCATCGACCTCGATCCGGTTCTCCTCCACCACCAGCAGCAGATCGTAGGTGAGGCCGGCGATCTCGACCCGTTCGCGGCCCATCGGCCGGTAGCGCGCCTCGACCACGCGGCCGAACCGCTCGTGCCCGTCGAAATCGACGATCCGCCGCGCGCGCGCGCCGGCCACGACCCTGTGCAGGCCCGCCACGGCGGGATCGGGATCGAGCGGTCGGGTCTCGCGGATGTTCTCCGGCAAGCCGACGGTGCGGACGATCCGGCCGCCCCGGGTGGCGACGACCGCCTTGTCCCGGGAATGCCAGTTCAACTCGCCCCCCCGGTTGAAAGCGAGCACCATGATCGCCGCACCGCGCCGGCCGGTCTTCACGGCAATCATCGCGAAGGGCTGTTTTTCGATCTGCTCGCGCGCCAGCGGAATGCCCGGATCCGGCGCGACCGCGACGTTGTAAAAGTCCTTCAGGGAATTGAACCACAGCCCCTGCGCACCCGAACCGCAACCAGCCAGCAGCCCCACGCCGGCCAAACCCAGGAACTGTCGCCGCGAACGCCGCACTTTCACCTCAGGCCGCCGTATCGAGGCGGGCCAGCAACGTCTCGGCCCGGGCTCGTTTGCCGGCATCCACGTCGCGCTGAATGATCCGCAGCAACGCGTCGCGCGCCGCCGGATCGCCACGCGCCGCCATCTCGAAGGCCATCACGTCTCGCCGCTCGTAGTAGGAATTGTCGAAGGGGATGATCTCGGGTGAGAGGTCGCGCCAGTAATATTGGCCCTCCGTGGACTCCCAACCCGCATAGACCTCTTCCCAGCTGTACATGTCGGCATAGGTCTTCAGCTCCCGCTCGGCGATGCCCTGGCTCGCCGGCTGGTAGCGGGCGTCGAACGACATGCGGATCTCGTCCGAACGGTTCGGCAAGGCCTGATGCACCGCGGTATCGGCGAAGATCAACACGTCGCCCGCCTGAAAATCGCCGCTGACCCAGGTGCCGGGTATCGGGCCGACCAGCGCCATGCCGCCCGCACCCGCGCCGACCTCGAAATCCAGCACACCCGCCTTGTGACTGCCGGCCGCGACGGCGAGCGGCCCCTTCTCGCGCGGCACGTCACCGAGCGGCACCCACATCGCGTGATTCGTCGCCCCACCGATGTGCACCTTGTCCTGATGCATGCCGGTGGTGAAGTCGAAGTCGTCCCGGCGGGGGAAGATATTCCGCAGCACGAACATTGGATGGGTCAACACCGTCTCGCCGAAGATCCGCTCGAACAGCGCGAGGACATTCTCGTGGATACGCAGACGATGCAGCGCCTCGTCCTTCCACATCGGCGCATAGACGCGGAGATAGTCGGGCTCCGGATCCTTGCAGGCCCGGCCCATCTCGGCGATCGCCGCCGCGTGCGGCGTTCCCTCGGCAAGCCAGCCGCCCGCCGCGGCCAGCGCGAGCAAACGCTCGCGGACCGCCAGGACCTCGTCGCGCGGCAGCACGCCCCGCAGGAACAGGTAGCCGTCCTCGGCCAGGCGCGCGGCCAGGCCCGGACCGTCGTCAAGCAGCGCGGTGGAATCGGTAAAGCTGGCGATTTCGGTCATGGGCGCGATCCTCCGGGCGTTCGTTCGTCGCGCGCAACATAACAGAGCGCGAGGATCAATCGTAGCCGAACAACCACGCCGTTTCGCGGTCGTACACATTGCTGACGGTATGGCGCGCGCGGGCCGGGATGAAGACCTCCTCGCCCGGGCCGACGGTCCGCCTCTCCCCCTCGACCTCGAGTTCCAGCCGTCCCTTCACGACGACCAGCAGCTCGTTCTCGTCATGGGTGAAGTCGCGCCAACACTGTCCCGGCGGGTCGACCATGCGGTGACATGAATAGCCGCGTGCGCGCCAATCGGCGGCGACCGCGCCTGGATCCGGGGCCGGCGGCGCGTTCATTCCATCGCCTCCAGCCGGATGGGATCGCCGTCGGAAACGGCGGCCAGCAGGCCGACGTCGTCGAGGCTGTGCGCCCAGACGTTGCCCGGACTGGCGAGACGCGGCTCCTCCCCGTGGCTGACCGGGGTCGGACCGAAGCAGATGGCGATACAATTGCCGGCGAGCCAGAAGGCGATCTCGCCCAGCTCCAGCACCGTGCGCGCGTCCGCCTCGCCCTCGAGTTCCAGCGGCGTCGCGAAATAGACCTCGTCGCCCCAGGTGCTGGCGGCAGCTTCGAACGGCAAGGCGGCCCAGATCGCCGCCGCCGTCGGCGTCTCCAGCAGCCGTGCCCGCAAGGCGACGTCGCCAATCTGCATCTTCACGACCTGCACGCCACCCGCACCCCCCTAAAGCTCGACGCCCCGCCTGGCATAGGCCGTCTCCCACTTCTTCGCCGAATCCGCATCGAAGACGAAGTCGGCCTCGGCCGGGACCCAGTGCCAGCTGCCGCGGCTGATCTCGAATTCCAGCTGGCCCGGCGCCCAACCGGCGTAGCCGAGCGCCATCACGTGCCGCGCCGGTCCCCGGCCCGCGGCCAGATCGTGCAACGGCGCGCCGGTCAGCGTGGCGGCGAGGCCGTCCCTCAACCGGATCGTGCCCGAGGTCTCATAGCCGTCGTCATGCACCACGACGAGACGGCGCAGGTCGACGGGGCCGCCGAAGAACAGGTCGACCTCGCGGTCGTAGCCATCTCCCTTGTCGTCCCGGTCGCCGAGCAGCGCCCATAGTGGCACCCTGGAGTCGACCGCCTTCGGCTTGTTGATCATGACGCCGAAGGCGCCCTCTTCGTCGTGGCGGATCATCAGAATCACGCTCCGGCTGAAGCGGCCGTCCGGCATGCTTTCGTCCGCCACCAGCAACTCACCGGCATGGCTGCGGAACTCCCCCGCCGTGCCGCCGGAGAGGTGGAACATGTACCCGGCGGCGGCGACCACGACCAACAGCGCGGCGATCATCCCGATCCCCGGTCCCCGCCGTCGACTCTCGCCTTCGCCCGCCATCGCGCCTCGTCTCCCCTCGCTTCCCCCATGATGCCAGAGGCCGCGCCGCCGCGAAAGCCGGACCGGGCCCCTCGACGGGCGCGAAAAAATCACTAAATTCCGAGCCGCGCCGCCACCGGCGCGCCCGCCCGGGATGCCGCATGACCAAACTGACCGACCTCACACGCCACGGCGAGGCGCTGGAACAGTTTTCACGGGAGAGCCTGTGGGCCCTTTTCGATGGAGACCGGGAGCGGCTCAACATCGCGCACGAATGCCTCGACCGGCACCGCGGCAAGGGCCTGACGATTCGCGTCGCCGGCATGTCGGTCGCCGACGAGAGCATCGCCCTCGACGACCTGGCGGACGATGCCGGGCGCTTCGCCAATTGGCTGACCGCGCGCGGCGTCGCGCCCGGCGAACGGGTGGCGATCATGCTGGAGCCCGGCCGCGCCTTCTACATGAGCCTGCTCGGCGCCATGAAGGCGGGCGCCGTGGCGGTGCCGCTGTTCACGCTGTTCGGTGCCGACGCGCTGGCCGCACGGCTCGACGACTGCGACCCCCGCCTGCTGCTGATCGAACCGGCGCTGGCGGAACGGGCCGCCGGGCGCGGCGGCCTGTGCGTCATCCCGGCCGATGCCACCTTCCTGGCAGACGTGGCCGGCCACGACGCCGGTTTCGCCTGGTCGACGGGCGCGCGCGACATGGCGATGTTCCAATATACCTCCGGCACCACCCGGGCATTGCCGGAAGCGGTGCGCCATACCCACCAGGCCGTGGTGACCGTGGCGGTGGCCGCCCTCTATGCGACGGGCGTGCGGCCCGGCGAGGTCTTCGCCTGCCCCTCTTCACCCGCCTGGGGACATGGGCTCTGGCACGGCACGCTCGGCCCCTTGGCGCTCGGCGCCTCGCTCAGCGCCTGGGCCGGGCCCTTCGACGCGGCGCGCTATCTGGACGTGCTGGCCGCGCACGGCGTCGAAACCCTGTCCGCCGCGGCGACCCATTACCGGATGATGCGGACGTCCGGCGCGGCGGGCCGGCACCGCTACAAACTGCGCAAGCTGTCCTTCACGGGGGAGCCGATCGACGGCGCCAGCGCCGCCTTCGCCGAGGCCACCTTCGGCACGGCGGTCTGCTCGATGTACGGCACCACGGAGGTCGGCGTCATCCTCGCCAACTATCCGGGCGCCGACGACATCGAGGTGCGCCCCGGCGCCCTCGGCAAACCGATGCCCGGCCTGCAGGTAGAAGTCCACGATGCCAAGGGCGACGTCTGCCCGCCGGGCGAGATCGGCGAGATCGTCGTGCGCCGGCGGAATAGCTGGATCCCGACCAAGGATCGCGGTCACACCGACGCGGACGGCTATTTCTATCACGACGGCCGGGCGGACGACGTTATCATCTCCGCCGGCTGGACCATCAGCGCCATCGAGGTCGAGGACGCGCTGCTCAAGCACGCCGACGTGCGCGAAGCGGCCTGCATCGGCGTCGCGGACCCGGGCCGGGGCCAGGTCATCAAGGCCTTCATCGTCGCGGCCCGCGCCGCCGACCGGGCCTTCGCCCTCGAACTCCGCGAAGGGGTGCGCGAGCGGCTCGGCCGCTTCCAGTTCCCCCGCATCATCGCCTTTACCGAGGCCCTGCCCAAGACCGAGGCGGGCAAGGTCAACCGATCGATCCTGCGCGCGGCCGAGGCCGACGGCGGGCATTCGGCTGACGTATTCAACCTGGAGGACGGCCATGCCTGAGGGCTTCGAGCGACGCTTTCCCAAGATCACCGAGGAGGCGCTGTCGGCGCTCCGCCAGCGCATCGGCCGGCCGATCGGCGATACGTTGGCGCCCTGGTGCCACGAGGCGACCCGAGACGCGATCCGCCACTACGCGCACGGCATCGGCGACGACAACCCGCTGTGGTGCGATCCCGACTACGCGCGCGGCACCGCCTTCGGCGACGTCATCGCCCCGCCGAGCTTCCTCTTCGCGCTCTCGCGCATCATCTCCGGCTATGTCGGCGGCCTGCCCGGCGTGCATGCCATGTGGGCCGGGGCCGAGTTCACCTGGCACCAGCCGATCCACCGCAACACCGAGGTCGCGACCGAGGCCTGGCTGAAGGACCTGATCGAGCACGAGACCCGCTTCGCCGGCCGCGCGGTGCAGCAGATCTACCACGTCGACTTTCGCGATACCGAGGGCACGCTGCTGGCCGAGGGCGACAGCTGGTGCTTCCGCACCGATCGCGACCAGGCGCGCGAGGCGGGAACCAAATACACCGAACTGAAGGCCAAGCCGGCGCACGTCTACAGCGAGGCGGAGCTGGAGGAAATCTTCCGCCACTATGCCGAGGCGGAGGTTCGCGGGGCGGAACCGCGCTATATCGAAGACGTCCGCGTCGGCGACAGCTTGCAGACCATGGTGAAGGGTCCGATGACCGTGACCGGCTTCATCGCCTACGCCCAGGGCTGGGGCGGGCTCTATATCCGGGCGCACCGGCTCGCCTGGGACCAGGTCCGCCGCCACGCCGGCCTCGGCATCGCCAACAAATACAACATCCCCGACTGCCCCGAACGGGTGCATTGGGAGACCGAGTTCGCCCAGGAGGTCGGCGCGCCGGCCGCCTACGACTACGGGCCGGAGCGCTGTTCCTGGCTCACCCACCAGCTGACCGACTGGATGGGCGACGCGGGCTTCCTGCGCCACCACCGCAGCGAAGTCCGCCGCCACAACCCGGAGGGCGACACCCTCTTCATCACCGCCAAGGTCGTCGAGATCCTGGACGACGACGGCCACCCCGCCGCCCGCATCGAGCAGGAAGCCCTCAACCAGGCCGGCGAGCTCTCGGCCCGGGGAAGCGGCCTGGTGCGCCTGCCGTCGCGGGGTGGCTGAGACGCCGACGGCAAGGCCTATAGCTCGATCACCATGCCGTCGTGTGCGGTTTCTTCCGGGATCTCGTCGCGCTTGGCCCACATGTCGCGGGCGAAGTGGGTGAGCACCATGCGTTTGGGGCGAAGCTCGTCGCGGTGCGCCTGGAGGTCGGGGTAGTTCAGGTGGAAGGCGACGGGCCGCTCATACTGGTAGCATTCGGCGATGAAGAGATCGGCGTCCTCGGCGAGCGCGGGCATGTGCCGGGTCCAGGCACTGTCGCCGGTATAGGCGATCACCTTGCCGGCGACCTCGACGCGGAGCGAGGTCGGATGCGTCGCCCCCGTATGGGCGGCCGGATAGGCGGTGACGCTGAGCGGGCCGAGCGCTTCGGGCGTCAGCACCGGCAGCTCCCGGTAGGCAAGCGGAAACGTCGCCACCATCTCCTCCGCACCGGGGAAGAGCGCGGCGGTGATCACGGCCAGGCGGCGTTCGCAGTCCCTGGGGCCGGCGATGGTGAGCGGGCGGCGGCGGCGTGCGCCCAGCATGGCGTCCAGCAACAGGAAGGGAATACCGCCGCAATGGTCGCCGTGCAGGTGGGTCAGCAACACCGCGTCGAGGTCGTTGTGTTCGATGCCGAGCTTGGCCAGCGCCACCAGGCTGGACGCGCCGAAATCGATGGCGAAGCGGAATTCGGGCGTCTCGACGACGATACAGGTCTGGAAGCGTCCGCCGACGCCAAAGGCATCGCCACAGCCGGCGAAGGTGACCCGGACGCCCATCACTCCGCCGCGGGTCGGCGGTCGCGCAAGGCGGCGAGCGCGCGGGTCTCGCCGATCCGCAGAATCCAGGCATTGTCCTCGCCATAGCCCTGATCGAGCGCGGCTTGGCGAAACCGGGGTGCCGCCTCGAACGGGTCCTCCGGCGTCAGCTTCACCGTGCCCCAGTGCATGCCGACGGCGCTGGCGGCCCGCAGGGCGCGGGCCATCGCGACCCCCTCCTCCGGCGTCGCGTGCGCGGTCTTCATGATCTCGCGCGGCTCGTAGGCACCGATGCCGACGAGGGCCAGGTCGAAGGGCCCGGCCCGCGCGCCAATCTCCTCGAACACCGGGCCGTGGGCGCTGTCGCCGCCGAACCAGAGCTTGGCGTCGCGACCCTCGATGGCGAAGCTCGCCCAGAGCGTGCGGTTGAGGTCGAACAGGCCGCGGCGCGAGAAATGCACCGCCGGCAGCGCCGTCACCGTCAGGGGTCCGAGTTCGACCGCCGCCCACCAGTCGAGCTCGACGATCCGAGCAAAGCCGAGGCGGGCGAAATACCGGGTCAGGCCCAACGGCACCACGACCGTGGTGCGGGCGCGGTCCGGCAGCCGGCGGATCGTCTCCATGTCGAGATGGTCGTAGTGATTGTGGCTCACCACCAGCAGGTCGATCGGCGGCAGGTCCTCGACCGGGATCGGCGGCGGCGCGAAGCGGGGCGGCCCGAACACCCAGGGCCCGGCGCGGCGCGCGAGGTAGGGATCGGTCAGGATGGTCCGGCCGTCCATGCGGATCAGGAAACTGGCGTGGCCGAGCCAGGTGAGCGAGGGATTGCCCGCCGCTGCCAGCGCCGCGCCCGCGGCATCGCGCGTCTCCATCAACCCCTCCGCCGGCGTCGGCACGCCGCGATTGGCCGTCTGGCGCCACATGAAACGGACCAGCCGGCGCAGAGACGACTTGCGCACCGGGCTGCCGGGCGGGTTGGCGAAAGTGCCGTCGGGACGGTGATGGGCAGGCGGGCTCATGCCGGGAAGTCTAGCCGAAAATCGCCAGGCGCAGGCACATCGCCGCGGCGACGGCAATCATCGCGAAGGTCGCCACCATGCCGGCGACCCGGGCCGGCACGTTCGAGGCGGTGAAGCCGAGGGCAAAGCCATGCGCCAGGCGCCCGGCCAGCAGCACCCCGCCGAGCCCATGCAGCGCCCAAGCCGCCGTACCGCCCGCCTCCAACAGGCCGAGCAGTATCAAGCCCATCGGCGCATACTCGGCAAGATTAGCCTGCGCCCGGACCCGCCGCTCCAGCGTCGCGTCGTCGCCGGTACCGAGGCCGATCCCGGCCGCCCGCCGCCCGGCGATCACGCGGATCGACAACACGACCAGCAACAGACCCAACAATCCGGCATAGAGGGCGGTGATCGGCATGCGCGCTGGCTCCCTCGCCGTTTCAGCCCAGTTTCTTCACCGCCGGCGCGGCGACGATCCGGCCATTGCCGCGGTAGGCCTCGTGGTTCTTCTCGATGTCGGCCAGGCGGTAGAGGTAGTTCACCATGATGCCGGCCGACTGGCGCATCCCGTTGCCCGAGGTATCGCCGAGCCAGTTGAGCCGCTCCAACCGGGCGCCGTTCGAGAGATGGAAATGCGCCACCCGGTCGCGGGCCCGGCCCCGGTCATCGGTCGCCTGCAGGAAGCCGGCCGCCAGGCGCAGCAGGATCGGCTTCAGGCTGTCGGCCAGCGCCGCGTCCCCGGCCCAATCCTCGCGCGCGAGGAGCGCGCGGAGCGCCGCCGGCGCCTCCTCCATCCCGGCCGCCGCCTTCAAGCTCTCCGCCTCCGCCGCGCCGAACACATCCTCGCCCTCGCGCTCCAACCGGTTTTCCAGCCAGCGCCGGAAACCCGGAACCGGCGAGAGGGTGGCGAAACTCTTCAAGGTCGGCAGCGAACGCTGGAGATCGTCGGCCACCCGCTTGATCAGGAAGTCGCCGAAGCTGACCCCGGCGAGGCCGGCCTGCGCGTTGGAGATCGAATAGAAGATCGCCGCGTCGGCCGCGTCGGGATCCTCTTCCGGCGCCGCCTCGTCCAGCAGCTCCTGGACATTGCCGGCGATGCCCTTGACCAGGGCGACCTCGATGAAGATCAGCGGCTCGTCCGGCATGCGCGGGTGGAAAAAGGCATAGCAGCGCCGATCGGAGTCGAGCCGGTTCTTCAGGTCGTCCCAGGAGCGGATCCGATGCACCGCCTCGTAGTCGATCAGCTTCTCCAGCAGGGCGGCGGGCGATTCCCAGGTAATCCGTTCCAGATCCAGAAAGCCAATGTCGAACCAGCTGGTCAGCAGCTCGCGCAAATCCACATCAAGCCGGCGCAACGCCGGATCGTCCCGCGCGCCGAGCGCCAGCAGGTCCTTGCGCATGTCGACCAGGAACTTCACGCCCTGCGGCAGCGCGTTGAACTGGGTAAGCAGCTTGGTGCGCGGCGGCAGCAGATCCCGGCGCAGCACGCGGAGCGCGTCATGCCGCGTGTCCGCATCTGCCGCCTCGTTCACCCGGGCCAGCGCGTCTTCCAACGCCTCGGGTTCGACGTCGTAATCCTCCGCCAGCACGCGCAGGAAACGGACGCGGCCCTCGTCGCTGAGGCCGAGGTAGCTCTGGCCGAGACCGGCGGCACGCAGGCGGGCGGAAACCTCGCCGCCCTTGGCGGTGAGGCAGGCGTCGATCTGCCGCTTCAGCCGTTCGACGTCGCCGTCCGGCAGGTCGGGGGCGACCGCGATGCCGGGCGGGCGCCCGCGCCAGACCTGGCGCAGGTTGGAGAGCGTGCGGTCGATGAAGCCGCTTGTATCGCTGCGATTGCTCATGGTGTACCTGAAATTGGCGCCCGAGGCCCGGGACGCAAGTCGTGGGGTCATCCGACGAGGCGGCGTAGCACGTTCGGCAGGGCCTCCGCCAGATCTTCCGCGATCAGCCCGGGCCCGAACTCGCGGGCGCACTCGCCATGCAGCCAACAGGCCGCCAGCGCCGCCTCGAAGGCCGGCATGCCCTGCGCCAGCAGGCCGGTGCAGAAGCCCGCCAGCACGTCGCCGGATCCGGCGGTGGCGAGGCTCGGTGGGGCATTCGCGTTGATGACGGCCCGACCGTCAGGCGCCGTCAAAACCGTATCCGGTCCCTTCAGCAGCACGATCGCGCCGCTGGCCCGTGCCGCGGCGCGGGCCCGGGCGAGCTTGCCACCCTCCGCCCCGGGAAACAGCCGGGCGAATTCGCCTTCATGTGGCGTCAAAATGCAGTCATCGCGCAGAAGCGCGAACAGGCCCTTGCGCGCGCCGGCGAAGGCGGTCAGCGCGTCGGCGTCCAGCACCACCCGCCGGCCGAGCTTGAGGGCGGTCCGGGCATGCGCGCGCACCGCGCGGCCGACGCCGTTGCCGGGGCCGAGCAGGATGGCGTTCAGGCGGGGATCGGCGACGGCCTCGGCGAAGCCCGCCTCGCCGCGGAATTCCCGCAGCATGATCGCCGTCAGCTGGGCCGCGTTCTCGGCCAGCGCCGAGGGCGGCGCCACCACGGTGACCAGGCCCGCGCCGATCCTGAGCGCGCCCCGCGCGGCGAGCCGGGCGGCGCCGCTGCGCCCGCGCGGCCCGCTGGCGACCACCGCATGGCCCCGGTCGTATTTGTGTCCGGCCCCGGCGCGGGACCGGCAGCCGATGGCACCAGAGCGCCGGATCGTTGAGCCATGTCGTCGGCCCGATTTCGTCGAGCACCGCCTCGGGAATACCGATGTCGACGACACGCAGGTCGCCCGCCAGTGCCCGGCCCGGAAACAGATAATGCCCCGGCTTGGCGCGGAAGAAGGTGACGGTCATATCGGCCTGCGGCGCATAGCCGCGGACCTGGCCGCTGTCGCCATCGACGCCGCTCGGCACGTCGATGGCAACGAGCGGCAGGCCGGCGGCGGCCTCCAAACAGGCCCGGGCCGGGCCCGCCAGATCCCGGGCGAGGCCGGCCCCGAAGAGGGCATCGACCACCAGCTCGGCCCCGGCCAGGCTTTCGGGCGCTAGGGGCACCGGCTTGCGCCGCCACTTCCCCGCCATCACCGCCGCGTCGCCGCGCAGGCGGGACCGCTCACCCAACAGGGCCACACGCACCGCGGCGCCCGCCCGGGCGAGGTGGCGGGCGATGACGAAGCCGTCGCCCCCGTTGTTGCCGGGCCCGGCCAGCACCAGGGTGGGGCGCGGGCCGAAGCGGGCCAGGATCTCCGCGGCAGCGGCAGCACCCGCCGCCTCCATCAGCCGCACGCCGTCGACGCCGGCGGCCATGGCCAGCCGGTCGGCGGCGTACATCTCCTCGACCGAGAGAAGCGCCTGCCGGCCCGCCCCGCTCATCGACCCCTCCCCGCTCAGCCGAGATCCGGGCGCCGCGCGATCGGCCGCGCCGCCTGATAGGCGGCGGCGGCCCGCAGGACCAGGTCCTCGCGGAAATTGTCGGCGACGATCTGCAAGCCGACGGGAAGCCCCTCGGAGGTGAAGCCGCAAGGAATCGAGCAGGCCGGCTGCTGCGTCAGATTGAAGGGGTAGCTGAAGGGCGTCCATTCCAGCCAGTGGCCCACCGGCGGGCGGTGCGGGGGATGCAGCCGCCCGACATCGAAGGCCGCGACCGCCAGCGACGGCGTCAGCAGTAGGTCATAGGTGGTGTGGAACAGGCGCATCGCCGTGCCGAGTTCGGCCCGCGCGCTCTGGGCGGCATGCACGTCCGTCGCCGCCATCTCGCCCCCCTCCGCGATGATCTCCTGCAATTCCGGGTCCATCAGGGCGATGCTCTCGGCGGGCAACGCGCCGAAGGCGCCGGCGGCCCCGGTCCACCAGAGCGTGCGGAACATCGGTGCGGGATCCGCGAAGCCGGGGTCGACCTCCTCGACCACCGCGCCCATCTCCTCGAAGCACTCGGCCGCCGCGGCGACCAGGCGGGCCACGTCGGGATCGACCGTGGCGTAGCCGAGGGCAGGCGAATAGGCGACGCGCAGGCCGGCAACGCCCGCCTGCAAATCGGCGGTAAAATCGATCCCCTGATAGGGCAGCGCCGTCCAGTCGCGGGGATCCGGCTCGGCAATGACGTTCAGCATCAGGGCCGCATCCTCGACGCTGCGCGTCATCGGCCCGGTATGCGAGAGCGTGCCCATGGCGCTCGCCGGCCAGGCGGGAACCCGGCCGAAGTTGGCTTTGATGCCGAAGCAGCCGGAAAAGGCCGAGGGGATGCGGATCGAGCCGCCGCCATCCGAGCCGATCGCCAGCGCCCCCATGCCGGAGACGACCGCCGCCGCCGCGCCGGCGGAGGAACCGCCGGGCGTCTTCGCCGGATTCCAAGGATTGCCGGTCGTCCCGGTCAGCGGCGAATCGCCGAGCCCCTTCCAGCCGAACTCCGGCGTCGTCGTCTTGCCGAGCAGCACGGCACCGTGTTCGCGCAGCCGCGCGACGCAGGGCGCGTCCACCTCCCACGGCCCCTCGTCCACGGTGGTGCGCGAGCCGCGCAGCGTCGACCAGCCCTTGGTCAGGTTGAGATCCTTGATCGAGGTCGCGACCCCGTCCACCAGCCCCTTCGGCTCACCCCGCCGCCAACGATCTTCCGAGGCCCGGGCATCGGCCCGCGCCGCCTCGCCGTCGACCAGGCGAAAGGCGTTCAGCTGGGGCTCGACCGCGTCGATGCGGGCCAGCACCGCGTCCGCCACCTCGACGGGCGAAAGACTGCCGTCGCGGTAGCGCGCGACCTGCTCGCAGGCCGTGAGATAGATCAATTCGTCCGACACGCCGGCCGCCTCCGCGCAAGATGGTTTGGGGTCGCGAGCTTCCCCCATTTTGCGTCGAGGCGCAAAGCGGTGGATCATGCGGCGTGAACAGCGACGACGGGGATTGGTAATGCGTGTCGTGGTGAGTGGTGGCGCCGGCTTCGTCGGCCTGAATATCGTGGAGGCGCTGGCCGCCGCGGGGCACGAAGTCGAGGTGCTGGACCGCGCCGCGGCGCCGGCCGCGTTTACCGCAGCCGCAACCTTTCAAAGCCTGGACGTCACCGACCAGGCGGCCTTCGCAGGCGCGATCGCCGCCAGCCGGGCCGACGCCCTGGTGCTGGGCGCCGCGATCACCGCGGATGCAGCGCGCGAGCGCGTGGCCCCCGAGGCCATCGCAGAGGTCAATCTGGTCGCCGCGCTGACCGGCCTGCGCGCGGCGCGGGAGGCCGGCATCGCCCGGGTGGTCTTCCTCTCCTCCGCCAGCGTCTATGGCGAGAACGCCACGGCGACGCCGTGGCTGGACGAGGTGGCGACGCCGGCGCTCCCCGACAGTCTTTATGCCGCGACCAAGTTCGCGGCCGAACGCGCCGCACTCCGCTTTCATGCCGCCCACGGGCTGGATGTCGTGGCGCTGCGCCTCTCCGCCGTGTTCGGACCGTGGGAACGCGATACCGGCGTGCGCGACACCTTGAGCCAGATCCACCAGGCGACGGCAGCGGCGCGGGCGGGCGAGGCGGTGGTGATGGACCGCGACGCCCGGCGCGACTGGATCTACGCCCCCGACGTCGGCCGCGCCGTAGCCCTGGCCGTCGCGGCACCACCCGCACCCGCACCCCGTCTCTGCAACGTCGGCCCGGGGTTCGAATGGACCGTCGGGCAATGGTGTGATTCGCTGGCCGCGCGGCTCCCGGACTTCGCCTGGCGGCTCGGCACGCCGGCGACGGTCGCCAACCACGGCAGCGTCGACCGCCATCCCCTGGCGGCGACGCGAGCGCGCGAGCAGCTCGGCTTCGAGGCGGCCTTCGATCTCGAGGCCGCCTTCACCCATTATCTCGACTGGCTGGACCGCCCCGGCCATGAGTTCTAGACGAGGGAGTGATAAGATGCCCAAACCCTTCCAGGTCGGCGAGGTCAGCGTACAGCGGGTCATCGACATGGAGGGCCCCGAGTTCGCGCCCCATGCCCTGCTGCCCGACGCGACGCCGGAGGCCCTCGAACCCTATCTCGAGTGGCTCATTCCCCGCTTCATCGATCCCACCAGCGGGCAATTGATCCTGGCGATCCAGACCTATGTCGTGCGCACCCGCCACCACACCATCCTGATCGACACCTGCGTCGGCGAGGACAAGGAGCGCCACTTCCAGCCCGACTGGAACATGCGCTCCGGCACCCGGTACCTGGCCGATCTGGCCGCCGCCGGGGTCCGGCCGGAGGAAGTCGACTTCGTCATGTGCAGCCACCTGCATCCCGACCATGTCGGCTGGAATACCCGCCTGGTGGACGGGCGCTGGGTGCCGACCTTCCCCAACGCGAAATACGTCTTCGCCCGCGAGGAGTGGGAATTCTGGGAGCCGAAGTTCCGCCGCGACCCGAAGAAGTTCGGCGATGGTGCCGGCCTCGACAGCGTGCTGCCGATCGTCGAGGCGGGCCGCGCCGTCATGGTCGAGGGCGATCACCGGATCGACGACCATGTCCACCTGGAGCCGACGCCTGGCCATACGCCCGGCCATGTCGCTATCCGCATCGCTGGGTCAGGGGGCGGATCCGGGGGCGACGAGCGCGCGGTGATGACCGGCGACCTGATCCACTCGGTCCTGCAATGCCGCCATCCCGAATGGTGTTCCGTCGCCTGCTTCGACAAGGACCGGGCCCGGGCTACCCGCCGCCGCATCTTGGAGGAGAGCGCCGAGGAAGGCACGCTGATGATGACCGCCCACTTCCCCTCCCCCTCCATCGGCCATGCGGTCCGCGAGGGCGAGGGATTCCGTTTCGCCTACCGGGAAGGCGAGGGCTGAGGCAGAACCGTTCGAGCACCGCGGACATGTCGAACGTGCCGAGGCGTGCAAGACCATCGCCAAGAGACGGAAAGCCATTGTAACCTTCCACGCGCAGACGTTGCCCCGCAGGGGCATTTGGTGAAGCAAGGGGCGGCACAAGACAGGATGTTCAGGAATCACTGCGGATTTTTCGAAGTTATCGGGCGGTGGCTCGCCCTTCCGATTCTCGCGATGGCCCTCGCAACGCCGGCGCTCGGCGCCGACACGACGTTCCGGGTCGGCAACTGGGTCGGCGAGGTGCGGCGCGACGCGCGGGGCGAGTTCGACTTCTGCGCCATCAGCGTGCAGAACCGTGCGGGCGTGTTCCTCACCCTGCAGCAACGCGGCGGCGACCGTTTCGACCTGGCGCTGTCGAGCCGGCGATGGACCTTGTCGGAGGGGGAGTATATCGGCGCCAAGCTGATCATCGACAACCGGCTGATCGGCGGCTTCTTTGGACGGGTGTTGAGCCGCGAGATGATGGAGATCAACCTGCACGGGCCGGCGACCCTGCGGCACCGGATCGCCACCGCCAAGCTGCTACGCATTCGCCTCGTCGACCAGGAGCACGGCTTCGCCATGACCGATGCCGAGCGCGCCATGGCCTCGCTGAATACCTGCGTCGCGGTCGCCCGGCGGACCACGGCGCCGGCGTCCCGGGCGGCGGTGCCGCCGCGCCCGCGGGTGACCCCTCCCGTACCGGCGGCGAAGCCCGCGGCGGGCAAGCTGCCGCCGCCGCCCCGCCGCGCGGCCTCGCCGCCGCCCGCGCCCGCGCCCGCCACATCGGCTGAGCGCAGTGCGTCTCTTCCGGCGGGGGAGCCCTTCGGTGCGGGCAAGCGCTGGACCCTGCCCGCCGAGCGCGCCGGATGGGAGAGTGCGGTCAGCCGTTTAATGGCGGCGGCCGGCCACGACGACATCATCTTCGTCTCCCGCCGGGTGATGCGGGAAACGGCGGGCTTCGATGCCGCCCTCGGCTGGGTCGCCGGCAAAACGCTCGGCTTCATCCGGCCGCTCGCCGACCAGGCGGCGCTCAAGGGCTTCGTCACCGAGTCGCTCATGCCGTCGATGGACACCCATTGTCCAGGCGCGCTGGCGCCCGGGCCGCTCAGTCGCGCCGACGCGGCCGATATCCTCGTGTTCGAGCAATCGGCGCGCTGTCGCAATTCGCCCGACCGGCTCGGCGTCCACTCGCTGTTAATGATCCTGCCGGGCGACGAGCCCCATCTCCTCGGTTTCTCCCGGGCCGATCGGGGCGAGGCGGCGCGGCCCGAACTCGACCTGCTGCGCAGCCTGGTCACCCGCGGCAAGGCGCCGGGATGAATCGCGCAGGTCGGCGGAGAGGGCTATACTCGGCGGCAAGGCGGAAAGGAGCGGCGAGGATCACGGCATGATCGAGCTCGACGGTGAGACGACCGGCACCGCCCCCGGCCTTCGAACGATGGCATGCGGGACCTTGTAGACACATGCGCCACCTCGCCATCCTGGTTCTGCTGCTCGCGCTCTTCGCCTCGCCGGCACGCGCCAACTTCTCGCTGGGCCAGAACCTGTTCGCGGCCGGCGACTATGCAGGCGCACTGCAAGCCTGGCGGCCGCTGGCCGAGGCCGGCGATGTGCGCGCGCAATACAGTCTCGGCGTGATTTACGAGAAGGGCCTCGGGGTGCCGAGGGACTTGCCCCAGGCGATCGAATGGTATCGCCATGCGGCCGATCACGGTTATGCGCCGGCGATCGCCGCCTTGCGGGCCGCCAAGCGTCACCTGAAACCGCCCCCCTCGATCACGCCGACGCCGAAGCCCGCCCTCGTGCCCTCGACGCCGCCGCCGGCCGCCGAGGCGGACGAGCGGGAAAGGATCGAACTCCTGGTGCGTGAGATCATGCGCCAGGCCGACCTGCAGTTTCGCGCCGGCATGCTGGAACACGGCAACGTAAAGGTCGCCCGCACCGGCGCCGGCCATCTGGCCGAAATCGAAAACGTCGCGATCAGCCGCGGCTCGGGCGGACGGGTGGATGTCGGCACGGTCCGGCTGGCGTTCGTCGCCGACGGTGCGCGCTATTATCGCATTACCCCCCGCCTGCCCGCGGTCATGCGACTGTACGAGCCGGGCGGCGGCGCACCGAGCGAGCTCAGGATCGGAACGCAGGCCGGCGCCATCCTCTGGGACCGGGACCTGGAGATCGCCATCGACCTGGACGCGCGCCTCGGCGATGTCGAAGTCGTGGCACCGGACGGGCGACGGGCAGCCCGCTTCGGCGAGATCGCCATGACGACGGAGCTGGTCGAACGGGCCGGCCGCTGGTCCGGTCCGGTCGGCCTCACGATCCGCGACGTCGCCGCCGGGGCGCCGGACGGCGGGGGCTTCAGGCTCGGCGGGATGTCCCTGGTCGCGCGGGTCGAGAACCTGGACATGACGCTCTATGCCCATCTCTCGCGCGGCCTCGGCGCCGATCAGGCGAGCGCCGAGGGCATGCTGCGAAGCTTCGGTCGCCTGCTCTCGGGCTTTTCGGTGAGTTTCGGCTTCGACGATCTGGCGGCGAGCCCGAGCGGCGGCCGACCGGCGCGCATGAAACGGCTCGACTACGAGCTGGCGCTTACCGGCATCGACCGGGATCTGGCGTCACTGGCGATGCGCTACGGGCATCGGGGCCTGGACGGCGAGGCGCCGATCGTACCGCGCCATGTGCCGCGCGAGGCCGGACTTTCGCTGACCCTCGACCGGCTGCCGATCGAGACCGTGGTCAAGGCCGGGCTCGCGGCGCTGCTGGAGTACTGGTTCTTCGGCGAGGTCGCCTCCGGCAGCGCGGTCTACAACGAGCTTCGTACCGCCCTGACGGCGGCCGGCACGGAGTTGCGCATCGAGGACGGCGCGCTGACGGCGCCCGACTATCTCGTCCAGCTCGCGGGCATCTTCGCCGCCGATACCCAGGCGCTGTGGGGTATCTCGGGCGAGGCCGGCCTCACCATCGCCGGCCTGGACGGAATCCTGGCGCGGCTGCGCGACGGCACGGCGGCGCCGAAACCGGGCACGCCGTCGCTCGCCGCCTTGATCCGCCGCCTCGGCCGCCCCTCGGTCGACGGCAAGGCGATGAGTTACGACATCACCGTGAATCGCGAAGGAAAGATCCTGATCAACGGCGAAAACTCGATCCCGCTGATCGCCGCCCTGTTCGCACCCTGACGCCGTTTCAGCCGATCCCGTCGAGCGCGCCCGGCTGATCGCCCGGCACCCACAGGCCATGGCCGGTGAATTCGGCGCTGGCGAGGCGGATCATCACCTCTGCGATATGGTCCGGCGGCGGCAGGCTATTCGCGTCCTCCCCCGGAAAGGCACGAGCCCGCAGGTGGGTCCGCGTCGGCCCGGGATTGACCAGATTGACGCGGACCTCGGTCTTCTCGATCTCCCGTGCCCAGGTCGCCACTAGCGCCTCGAGCGCCGCCTTGCTCGCCGAATAGCTCGCCCAATAGGGCGGCAGGGCCCGGGTGATGGCGCTGGTCACGAACAGCGCCCGGCCCGCGGCCGAGAGGCGGAGCAGCGGATCGAGCGCGCGGATCAGCCGCCAGTTGGCGGTGAGATTGAGGGCGAGGGTGTCGTCCCATTCCTTGGGCTCGATATGACCGGTCGGCGTCAGGTCGCCCAGCATGGCCGCGTTGCCGACCAACACATCCAGCCGGCCCCAGCGTTCGTAAACGGCGACGGCGAGCTGATCGATGCCGTCGTGCTGGCGAAGATCGAGCGGCACCAACGTCGCCGCACCGCCGGCGTCCCGGATCTCGTCGTCGATCTCCTCGAGTCCGCCCTCCGTGCGGGCGACCAGGACGACGTGCGCCCCCTCCCGCGCATAGGCCTTGGCAGTCGCGGCGCCGATGCCGCGGCTGGCGCCGGTGACCAGCGCGATCCGCCCCGCGAGCCGTCCCTCGTCCGACATCGCCGTCAAGCGCGTTCGGCGAGGAGGGAAAGCTGGCGCACCGTCTCCCCGCCGTTGCGGTCGATGAGAGGCACCGGATAGTCGCCGGTGAAACAGGCGTCGCAATAGGCTGGCGCACCCTCGTCGCGAGCCTGGCCGCCGACCGCGCGGTAGAGCCCGTCCATGGTGACGTAGGAAAGGCTGTCGGCGCCGATATAGTCCCGCGTCTCGTCGATCGACAGGCGGGAGGCGAGCAGCTCCTCGCGGCTCGGGGTGTCGATGCCGTAGAAGCAGGGGTGCATGGTCGGCGGGCTGGCGATCCGCATATGCACCTCCGCCGCGCCGGCGTCGCGTACCATCTGCACGATCTTGCGGCTGGTGGTGCCGCGGACGATGGAATCGTCGACCAGCACGACCCGCTTGCCGTCGATCTGCGGGCGGTTGACGTTGTGCTTCAGCTTCACGCCGAAGTCGCGGATGTTCTGGCTCGGCTCGATGAAGGTGCGTCCGACATAGTGGTTGCGGATGATGCCGAGCTCGAAGGGGATGGCGGCCTCCGCCGCATAGCCGACCGCCGCCGGCACGCCGGAATCGGGCACGGGGATGACCACGTCCGCGTCGATCCCGCTCTCGCGGGCCAGCTCCGCGCCGATCCGCTTGCGCGCCTCGTAGACGCCGACGCCCTCGACGTTGCTGTCGGGGCGGGCGAAATAGACGTATTCGAAGATGCAGAAGCGGGTCGGGGCCGGCGGGAAGGGGGCAAGGCTGCGCACGTCCTCGCCCTCGCAGACGACGATCTCGCCCGGCGCCACGTCGCGCACGAATTCGGCGCCGATGATGTCGAGGGCGCAGGTCTCGCTGGTCAGGATCGGCGCGCCGTCGAGCCGGCCCAGCACCAGCGGTCTGACACCCATCGGATCGCGCGCGCCGATCAGCATGTTCTCGGTCAGCGCGACCAGACTATAGGCGCCGGTCAACTGCCGCATGGCGTCGACCAGCCGGTCGAGCAGATCCTGCTGCCGGCTGGTGGCGATCAGGTGGATGATCGCCTCGGTGTCCATGGTCGATTGAAAGATGCAGCCCCTGGCCACCAGCTCGCGTTTCAGCATGCTGGAGTTCGTCAGGTTGCCGTTGTGCGCCACCGCCAGGCCGCCCATCGCGAGTTCGGCGAACAGCGGCTGCACATTGCGCAGCACGGTTTCGCCCGTCGTCGAATAGCGGTTGTGCCCCATGGCGGCCCGGCCGGGAAGCTTGCCGATGACCTCTTCGGAATTGAAGTTCTCGCCGACGTGGCCGAGGCTCTTGTGGCTGTGGAACTGGCGCCCGTCGTAGGAGACGATGCCCGCGGCCTCCTGCCCACGATGCTGGAGGGCATGCAGGCCGAGGGCGACCAGCGCCGCGGCGTCGTCCGCACCCAGCACGCCGAAGACGCCGCACTCCTCGTGGAACTTGTCCGCATCGAAGGGCCGCGTGGTGGCCAGACGACCCGTACCGCCGGAAGCTCCGTTCGGCTCCGCGAAATCCATGGCGTCCCGGCCCCCATCCTGGCGTGCGTGATCTTATATACCGATTCGGCGCGCCGAGTCAGGCGCGAAGTCGCCGGTATGAGTCGATGCTCTCGGAAGTCCAGGCGAACGCAACATTCGTAGCGAAGCGGCCATATTGACGATTGTTATCATTATTGATAACAGCGCGCCATAGCATGGACCATCAGTTTCTACGGCGAGAAGGTGAAAAGCTAGACAATGACCGAGCGACCCACGTTCGAAGACTTCAAAGCCAAGGCTCTTCGCAACCCGGAGGTAAAGGCCGCGTATGACGAGGCTTCGGCCGGATATGCGATGAAACGGAATATGATCGCGATGCGTACGCCCGCGGGGAAGACCCAGGAGCAAATGGCGGAGCTTCTCGGTACCAAGAGAAGCAATATCTCTCGGCTCGAAAGCGTCAACAGTGACGTTTCGCCTCGTCTGGTGACGGTCGAGAAGTACGCCCGGGTGCTCGGTTACCGCGTGAAGGTCGAATTTGTGCCGACGCCGGTGAAATAGTCCGCCCCTCGGTACCTCGATAATTTCACATCGCATCCGCAGAATATTTTCGAAAAACTTCATGCCCCGCTAGATCAGTAACCGTCGGCGTCCGAAACATCGGCCAGGGCGGCATCTGGTTCCTTATCCGCCATCCTTCTGCTTGCTCTCGATGAGTTGGTCCAATCCGTCGCGTTTTTCGTCCTCGTAACCCGGCTCGCCCGGCGACTTCGGTTTCGGCCGGTCGCTGATCGCCTTGGCGGCCTCGCTCTCCATCATTTCACCGGCGGTCTCGCTCGCCTGTTTGATCGTGTCCTGGGTCTTGGAGAACACCTCGGGCGCGACGGTGGTCAGCAGGCGGGCGCTTTCCGCCACCAGGGGCATGGCGAAAGAGGTGCGGAACCAGTCCGGTCGCTCGTCCTCGTCCTGGGGCAGGAACTGGATGACGACGAGATAGGCGAGCGCCAGCAGCAAGGCGCCGCGCGCCAGGCCGAAGACGAAGCCGAGCGCCCGATCGAAGGTGCCGACCTCACTGTCGCGGACCTTGCGGGCGATCGCCGTGGTGATGGCGACCAGGATCAGCAGGGAGACGATGAACAGTCCGACCGCCGTTGCGATGTCGGCCAGGATCTCCGGCGCGACGAAGCCGGCGATCATCGGCTGCACGAAATCGAAGCCCTTCACCGTGATCACGGCGGCGGCGATCCAGCACAGGATGTGCAGCAACTCCTTGACGAAGCCACGCACCAGGGCGATCAGGCCGCTGATCAACAGCACCGCCAGGATGGCGACGTCGGCGTATGTGATGGCACCCGGTTCCATGGCCCGACTATAGTCGCCCTTCCCCGCCCGGGTAAAAGCTTTGCACCAGCTCGTCCAGGCCGCGCAGCTCCGTCACCGCGAGCGGCGGGCGGGCGCGCTTCTTCGAGGCCTTGGCCGTCACCGCCTTTTGGAATCCCAGTTTCGCCGCCTCCTTCAGGCGCACGTCGCTCTGACTGACCGGGCGCACCTCGCCGGAGAGGCTGATTTCGCCGAACAGCACGGTTTCCGCCGGCAGGGCGACGTCGAGCAGGGAGGAGACGAGGGCCGCGGCGACCGCGAGATCGGCTGCCGGCTCGACGATGCGAAGCCCGCCGGCGATGTTGAGATAGACGTCGCGCCCGGCGATCGCCAGGCCGCAGCGCGCATCCAGCACCGCCATCACCATGGCCAGCCGGTTGGAATCCCAGCCCACCACGGTGCGGCGCGGCGTGCCGAGGGGCGAATCGGCGACCAGGGCCTGGATCTCGACCAGCAGGGGCCGCGTGCCCTCGATGCCGGCGAAGACGGCGGTGCCGCTGACCGGGCCGCCGTCACGTTCCGCCAGGAACAGGGAGGACGGGTTGGCGACCTCCATCAGGCCGCCGTCGCTCATCTCGAAGACGCCGATCTCGTCGGTCGGGCCGAAGCGGTTCTTCACCGCGCGCATGATGCGGAACTGATGGCCGCGCTCGCCCTCGAAATAGAGCACGGTGTCGACCATGTGCTCCAGCACCCGGGGGCCTGCGATCTGCCCCTCCTTGGTGACATGGCCGACCAGCAGCAGGGCGATGTCGCGCCGCTTGGCGATACGGATCAGCTCCTGCGCGGAAGAGCGGACCTGCGCGACGGTGCCGGGGGCGCTTTCCAGCGCGTCGACATACATGGTCTGGATCGAATCGATGACCACGACCCTGGGCGCGCCCTCCCCGTTCAGGGTTTCGGCGATGTCGCGCACGCTAGTCGCCGCGGCGAGTTCGACCGGTGCGCGTTCGGCGCCCAGGCGGCGAGCCCGCATGCGGATCTGCGCCGTCGCCTCTTCGCCCGAGATATAGGCGCAACGGACCCCCTGGCGGGCCAGCGCCGCGACCGCCTGCAACAGCAGGGTCGACTTGCCGATGCCCGGATCGCCACCGATCAGCACCGCCGAGCCCGGTACCAGGCCTCCGCCGACCACGCGGTCCAGCTCGCCCAGGCCGGTTACCATGCGCGGCGGTTCCTCCCCGTCGGGAAGGTCGAGGGGCTGCAGGGCGATCCGCCGCCCCTTGCCCTTACCGAGACCCTTGGGCACGGACTCGGGTGCGGCCTCCTCGACGATGGTGTTCCACTCACCACAGGCGCCACAGCGCCCCGACCAGCGCCGGCTGACCGCACCGCAATCCTGGCAGACGTAGTGTTGTTGCGCCCGGGCCATGGCGTGGCCCTAGCAGCCTGTCGGACTTGAGCCGAGTTTCGAGATGAGATTCACTGTCACGGTCTGATTCTCTCCTGCGCGGTGATTTTGTGATGAGCAACTTTCGACAGGTTGACCGGGAGACCAGCTATCTTCTGCCGCCTTCGGTGGACGAATGGCTGCCTGATCGTCATCTGGCGCGCTTCGTGGTCGATGTGCTGGAGCAGCTGGATCTCTCTGCGTTCGTGAAGGCCTATCGTGGTTCGGGCTCGGCGGCGCATCACCCGAGCGTCCTGCTGGGCCTGCTGATCTACGGCTACGCGACGGGGGTGCATTCCAGCCGGAAGCTGGAGCGGGCGAGCTATGATTCGGTGGCCTTCCGCTTCATCGCGGCAAACGACCACCCCGACCACGACACGATCGCCACGTTCCGCCGTCGCTTCCTGCCGCTGATCGAGGGGCTGTTCGTGCAGGTTCTGCTGCTGGCGCGGCAGGCCGGCATGCTGCAACTGGGCACGGTGGCGCTGGACGGGACGAAGATCCATGCCGACGCGAGCCGGCACAGCGCCCTGTCGTGGCAGCGTGCGGGCGAGATCGAAGCCCGGCTGCGGGCCGAGGTGGCGGAGTTGATGGCGTTGGCGGAAGCGGCGGACCGGTCCGAGGTTCCCGACGGCATGAGCGTGCCGGAGGAGCTGGCACGGCGCGAGGACCGGCTGGCGGCGATCGCCGCGGCGAAGGCGGAGATCGAGGCGCGGGCGGCCGAGCGTCATGCGCGGGAGCAGGCGGAGTACGAAGAGAAGCTGGCAGCCCGCGAGGCGAAGGAAACGCGGACCGGCCGCAAGCCGGGCGGGCGGCCACCGAAGCCGCCGGAGCCGGGGCCACGGGCGAAGGACCAGGTCAACCTGACGGACCCGGACTCGCGCATCATGCCGGTGGCCGGCGGCGGCTTCGAGCAGTGCTACAACGCCCAGGCTGCGGTGGCCGCCGGCAGCCTGCTGGTGGTCAGCGCCGACGTGGTGCAGGCGGCGAACGACAAGCAGCAGATCGAACCGACGCTCGAAGCACTCGCCGGCCTGCCGGACGGGCTTGGCGAGGTCGAGACCCTGTTGGCGGACAGCGGCTACTTCAGCCAGGCCAACGTCGAGGCCTGCGGGGAAGCGGAGATCGCGCCGCTGATCGCGCTCGGCCGGGAGCACCACCATCTTTCCTGGCGGGACCGCTTCGCCGAGGCGCCGCCAGCGCCCGAGGATCCGACGCCGCTCGAGGCGATGTGCCATCGCCTGGCCACACCCGAGGGCCGGGCGCTCTACGCGCTTCGCAAGCAGACGCCGGAGCCGGTGTTCGGCATCATCAAATCGGTGATGGGCTTGCGTCAGTTCAGCCTGCGCGGCCTCGACAAGGCGAAGGGGGAATGGACCTTGGCCACGCTCTCCTGGAACATCAAGCGGATGTTCGTCCTCAGCCACGCCTGAACGGGCGGGCCAACCCGCGTTCGCAACTTCATGGGGGTAAATCCATGACATCGACGCCCGCCAAGCCAATCTTACCAATCCTTGCATGCCCGAGTCCGACAGGCTGCTAGCGCGGCCGGTCCCCCTTGACTTGGGCCCGCAGCATGACGCGCCGGCTGCTCGCGTCGAAGGCCTCGCGCCGATGGATCATCGAACGGTTGTCCCAGACGATCAGGTCGCCGGTTCGCCAAACATGCTCGTAGTAGAATTCGTCCCGCCCGCAGAACTCCCAGATTTCGTCGAGGGCCCGCTCGCTCTCCGCCAGGGGGAGGCCGTCGATGTAGCCGTTGCGTCGGCGGCCGAGGAAGATCGACTGTCGTCCGCTTTCCGGATGGGTGCGGACGATCGGATGGCTGACGCCCGGCGCCTGGCTCGGATCGTTCACCGCCTCGGCGCCCTTCCTGAGTTCGCCGGCACTTGTGTAGGAGGAATTGTGCTTGGCCGTGCGGCCCTCGATCACCGCGCGCAGATGCGCCGGCAGGGCGTCGAGGGCGGCGGCCATGGAGCCGAAGGAGGTGTTGCCGCCCGAGGGCGGGATTTCCTGGGCATAGAGCAGGCTCGCCGTCGGCGGCGCGTCGAGATAGGACATGTCGGTGTGCCACTCCGCCTCGCCCGCGCCGAGGGAGCCGATCGGCTTGCCGTTCTCGACCACGTTGGAGATGTACCAGACGAAGGGTGCCTCGTCGGCACCGGCGCCGTCGCGCGCGCTGCGCTCGCTGGCGGGTGGGCTCTCCAACTCGCCGAAGCGCGCGGCCAGCGCCTGCAGGGCCGCGCCGTCGAGCGCCTGGTCCCGAATCACCATCACGCCGCTGTCGACCCAGGCCCGGCGCAGCGCGGCGAAGTCATCGTCCGAGAGGGCCGCGAGATCCGCACCCCGCACCTCGACGCCGACATTCTCCTTCAGCGGAATAAGTTCCATCGGCTCGTCCCTTCTCCTCAACGCCCCGTGAAATTCGGCTGCCGCTTCGCCTGGAAGGCGTCCAAGCCCTCGACCACGTCCTCGGAGCGGAAGTGCGACATCAGCATGGTGTATTCGAGGTTTATGGCGGTGTCGAGCGACTGTTCCATGCCGTCGCGCACCAGCCGTTTCATCGCCGCGATGGAGAGCGGGCTTTTGCCCGCGATCTCTTCACCCAGTGCCTGGACATGGCCGATGAGGTCGTCGTCCGCCACCACTTCGTTGACCAGACCCATCTCGCGCAGTTCCTCGGCCGTGACAAAGCGACCGGTGAACAGCAGTGCCTTGGCCCGGGTCGGGCCGATCTTGCGCGGCAGGCGGATCGAGCCGGCGCCGCCCGGGATCAGGCCGTAGTTGGCATGGGCGTCGCCGATCCGCGCGCTCGCGGCTGCGATCACCAAATCGCAGGCGAGGATGGTCTCCAAGCCCCCGGCCGCCGCGATCCCGTTCACCGCCGCGATCACCGGCAGGCGCGAGGTTTCCATTCGATACAACACGGCGAGCAGGGGCTGCACGAATTCGCGCCCGAACCGCTCGACGTCCTCGGCCAGCAGGCCGCGAATCGCCTTCAGGTCGGCACCGGCACAGAACGCCCGGCCGGCGCCGGTCAGCGCGATGGCGCGCACCTCCGCGTCGCCCTCGGCCTGGCTCAGCGCCGCGTCGAGCGCATGCGCTAGCGGAATCGTCAAAGCGTTCAGGGCGTCGGGGCGGTTCAGGGTCAGCCAGGCGACCGGGCCACGGCGTTCGTAGAGGACGGGATCCTCGCTCATGTCGTTCTCCTCGTTTCTGGTCAGTCCGCTTCCGGCAGATAGCCGGCGAGTTCGCGTTCCACCGCCTTGGCGTCCTCGTCGAGGCGGGCCCTGAGTTCGCCCGCCATGTCGCCCGGATAGCAATCCTCCCGGCCGTCGAGAATCGCGCCGACCGTCTCGCGGGCGACGGCCGCGGGCGACATCTTGGGCGGTGGAAAGTCGGCCGACATCGCCGTGTCGACGGCACCCGGATAGACCCCCATGACCCGCACGCCCCAGGGTGCCAGCTCCGCCCGCACCCCCTGGGTCAGGGAATGCAGCGCCGCCTTGGAGGCGCAGTAGGAGCCCATCAGCGGCAAATTCACATGCGCCAGGATGGTCGAGAGATTGACGATCAGGCCGACGTTGCGCCGCTTCATCGCCGGCGCGACGGCGCGAATCAGCCTGAGCGTGCCGAGATAGTTGACCTGGATCTCCGCCTCCGCCGCGGCCATGGCACCGGCCGCCAGCAGCCCTTCGTTGAAGTTGCGCCCGGCGTTGTTAACGAGGATTTCCACCCCGGCCAGGGCATCGGCCGCCGCCGCAATCGTTTCCGGCCGCGTAAGGTCGAGGGTGAGCGGCGTTATGGGCCCCGCCGCCGCAATGCCGCCGTCACGGCTCGCCGCCAGGATTCGCCCGGCCCCGGCCTCGGCGAAGGCGGCGACCAGGGCCCGGCCGATGCCGCCGTTGGCGCCGGTGACCAAAACGCAACGGCCGGCGATCTCGCCGTTGGGAACGCTCATGGCTTTCTCGTCTCCCTGTCGTCGGGCCCGGAAGACCGCCTGGCCGGCGGCATCGAGGCGGAGGTGGAGTTCGATACCGTCGCCGGGCGCCATTTCGCCCTCGACATGCGCCGCGACGGTCGGACCGGCATCGAGGCGCACGGTGGCGATGTCGCACGGCATGCGACGGTCGAAGTATTCGGCGCTGGAACGATGCAGCCGCGTCGTCGCCAGGCAGCGGCCGACCCCCGACACCACGCGCCATTCCAATCCGTCCGACAGGCACGCGCTACAGAACTCGCCCGACGGATACTGGATGTGACCGCAGGCCGTGCAGACCGGCAAGCGCAATTCGCCCCGGGCCGCGGCCGAGGTCAGCCGCAGCGCTTCGGGACCGCGGCCGGCAGGCGGCAGGTGCGGACGTTTTCTCATCCCGCCGCCCCCGCGCGGAGGATTGCCGCGCCGCAAGTCACCCCTTTCAGGTAATTGACCATGCCGAAGCCGGCGACCATGCCGTGCCGCGCCCCCTCGACCCGGTGGCCGAGGGTTTCTCCGGTGAGCTGGCGGATACCCTCGACCACGCCGAGCGCGCCGCCCGCGGCACCCGCCTGGCCGACCGAAAGCTGCCCGCCCGAGGTATTCACCGGCAGGCCGCCGCCGCCGAGCTCCAGCGAGGTCCGGCGCACGAAATCCACCGCATCGCCCCCCGGCGCCAGGCCGAGGTTTTCGATCTGCCAGAGCACGACGACGGGATAGTCGTCGTAGGCCTGCAGGAAATCGATCTCGCCTGGCCCGATGCCGGCCTGTTCATAGAGCCCCTCGGCCTCCAGCGCCCAGCCGCCGCGGCTCTGGACCGCGTCACCGGCAAGCGCGTCGTGACGTTCGACCGCGCCGGCGATGGTCGCATGGGCGAGGCCGAGGCTGCGCGCGCGGTCCGTCGACATCACGAGGAAGGCTTCACCGCCCGCACACGGCATGACGCAATCGAAGAGATGCAGGGGCTCGGCGATCGGCCGGGCCGCGAGATAAGCCTCCAGCGTCAGGGGACGGCGCAGCAGCGCCATCGGATTGGCCGCGGCATGGGCCCGCTGGGCGATGCAGAGCTTGGCGAAATCCTCCCGGGTGGCGCCGCGCTCGGCCATGAAACGCTGGGTGATCATGGCGAAGACGGCGTTCGGGCCGGCGGCGCCGTAGGGATGCATGGCATCGCGCGCATAGCCGGAGAAGTTGGCGATCAGCTGGTTGAAGTCGCCCTTGCCCATGTTGTCCGCGGCGAGGCAGGCGACGACGTCGGCCTCGCCGGCCTGCACGGCGCGGGCCGCACGGCGCAGCGCTAGGATCGACGAGGTGCCGCCGACCTGGATGTCTTCGAGGAAACGCAGCGAGAGGCCGAGCTGTTCGGTCATCGCCGCGGCGCCGTCCGGGCCGAGCGTGAAACTCGCGAGCGCCAGGCCGTCGATGTCGTGTTTCCCGAGGCCGCTTCGCGCCTGGCACTCGGCCAGCAGGCGCGCGAGGTACCACCCGCTCGACCGCCGGCTGTGGCGCGCATAGCCGAGTGTCACCGGCGTCGTCAGCGCCACGCCTTCATAACTGGCGACAGCCGTCATGGCCCCGTCCCTGGATGGTTCGCTCCGGGCGCACTGTGCGCTATCCTCCGGCCAGAGCGCAATCGGGAGGAACGCTGAGATGCAGGGACGGGACGTTGAAATTCAGGCGGCGGACGGCGGTGCCTTCCCCGCCTACATGAGCTTGCCCGAGGGCGGCAGCGGGCCGGGCCTCGTGGTGTTGCAGGAAATCTTCGGCGTCAACGGCCATATCCGTGCCGTCTGCGATTATTTCGCCGAGGAAGGCTATGTGACGCTCGCCCCCGACATGTTCTGGCGCGACGAGCCGGGCTTCCAGACCGGCTATGACGAGGACGGCTTCGCCAAGGCCTTCGCCGCGATGGGCCGCTTCGACGCGGACAAGGGGGCGGAGGATATCGCCGCCGCCGTCACCTGGCTGCGCGGGCAGGAGGCCTGCACCGGCGGCGTCGGCGCCATGGGCTTCTGCCTCGGCGGCAAGCTCGCCTTCTTGGCGGCGACCCGGGCCGGCGTCGACTGCGCCATCGGCTATTACGGGGTCGGCATCGAGAACAGCCTGGACGAGCTGGCGGGCACGGACTGCCCGATCATGCTGCACTTCGCCGGTGCCGACGAGTATGTGCCGCCCGACGCGGTGGCCAAAATCGAAGCTGGCTGCGCCGACCGGCCCGACACGGAGATCTACACCTATCCGGGCGCCGATCACGGCTTCAATTGCGACGAACGGGACAACTACGACCGGCCGACGGCGATCATGGCCCATTCACGGAGCATCGCCCTGCTGCGCCGCACGCTCGGCCCCGACTACAATCTGAGCGCGCTCTGGGACGAGCATTGCGCCTGCGAGTTCGGCACAAGGGACGCGGACGCCACCATGGCGACCATGGTGGCCGAGCCCTATGTCAACCACATCCCGACGCTGACCGGCGGCGTCGGCTACCGCGACCTCTACCGCTTCTACAAGCACCATTTCATTCCCAAGACGCCGGCCGACACCGCCCTGGTGCCGATCAGCCGCACCGTCGGCGCCGACCGCGTCGTGGACGAGATGATCTTCTCCTTCACCCACGACATCGAGATCGACTGGATGCTGCCGGGGGTGGCGCCGACCGGCCGGAAGGTGGAAGTCCCCCTCGTCGCCATCGTCTGCTTCCGCGGCGACAAGCTCTATAACGAGCACATCTATTGGGACCAGGCCTCGGTGCTGGCGCAGATCGGCCTGTTGGATCCGGCCGGCCTGCCGATCGCCGGGGTGGAAACCGCACGCAAGGTCGTCGACCAGACCCAACCGTCGAACCGGCTGATGGGACGCTGGTCGGAAAGCGAGGGCCAAGGATAACCGCTGCCCGTCGCCGCGACTATTCGATGACGTCGAGGACCTCGACGGCGACGGTATTGCCGCGGACGATGATTTCGCCGCGCCCGAAGGGTCGATTGTTGACGTAGATCCAGACCCGGTCGTTGATCCAGGCGTCGAGCTCGATCACCGCGCCGCGGCCCATCTTCAACAACTGATAGATCGGCATGACCGACGTGCCGATGACGACGGAGATTTCCAGATCGACGTCGCCGATGGCGCTTTCGGGAGTCATGGGCGGTTCTCCTCAGCCGCGGGGCCGGTGCGGTCCACACCGGTGCATCGGCGCACACCCTAGCCGACACGATATTGCCGCATGGTTAACGCGAGCGGCGAAACCGCATCACCGGTAATACCAGTCGACATTGATGTCAACTCGCGGTTGGATTCCCTTGCTGGCTGATTTCTGACTCAATTGTGGTGATTCGGAAGAGGGGGATCACCATGGGTCGGGGTATTGCCTTGCGCGAGGATTTCGATGCGGCGGCGTTGCGACGTCTGGCCAAGGGATCGAGGGATGCTAAACAGATCCGGCGCTTGCTTTCGCTTGCTGTGATCTACGAGGGCGGGAGTCGGACGGAGGCCGCGCGGACGGGGGACGTCGGCCTTCAGGTGATCCGTGACTGGGTGCTGCGTTTCAACGCGGAGGGCCCGGCCGGCCTGATCGACCGCAAGGCGCCGGGCGCGGCGAAGAAACTGGACCCGGCGCAACGGGACGCCTTGGCGGCCCGGGTGGAAGCGGGACCGGATCCGGCGCGCGACGGCGTCATGCGCTGGCGGCTAGCGGATCTGGTCGACTGGATCGGCGAGAGCTTCGCGATCACGCTCGACCAGCGGACGGTGAGCCGGGAGCTGAAGGCGATGGGCTTCGCCAGGATGACGATGCGGCCGCGCCATCACGCCCAGGAGCCGGGGGTGATCGAGGACTTCAAAAAAAATTCCCCGAGCTGGTCGCGCGGGCTCGCAAAGCACTCCCCGACGGCACCGGGATAGAGATCTGGTGGCAGGATGAAACCCGCGTCGGACAGAAGAACAAGCATGCCCGGCGCTGGGCCCGGCGCGGCACACGGCCACGCACCCCGCACGATCAGCGCACCAAGTCGGCCTATATCTTCGGCGCCATCTGCCCCGAGCGCGGCACCGGCGCCGCCATCGTCCAGCAACGCTGCAACACCGCCGCCATGCAGCAGCATCTGGAGGAAATCTCCGTCCAGGTTCAACCCGGAGCCCATGCCTTGATGCTGCTCGACCGGGCCGGCTGGCACACCACGAAACGGCTCGACGTCCCGGCCAACATAACCCTCCTGCCGCTGCCGCCGAGATCGCCCGAACTCAATCCTGCCGAGAACGTCTGGCAGTACATCCGAAACAACTGGCTCTCCGACATCGTCTTCGAAGACCAGGACGACATCACCGATCATTGCTGCAAGGCCTGGAACAACCTCATCGCACAGCCGGACAGAATCAAATCCATCGGACGAAGATCATGGGCCATCGGGTTCTGATCATTGTCGATTGGTATAACACCCGTTGCCTAGCGTTAACGGAAAATAAAGTTTATAGTCTTAAATATCGTCTCGTAACGATCTCAGATACCACCGAGCGCCCGACGGCCAACGACGGGAATGAAAGGTGGAGGGAAAGCGAGGATAGCATGCAGATACTCCTGATCGAGGACGAACATGTGGTGGCGGAGATGATCCGCCTGACGCTGGAACGAGAAGGCCACGAGGTCACCATCGCAGATCTCGGCGAGGCCGCCATCGCGCTCGCGCAATGCCGACAGTTCGATATCGCCGTTCTCGACCTCGATTTGCCGGATCTCCCCGGCGGCGAGGTGTTGGCGCGCCTGCGAACCGAGGGGAACAAGCTGCCGACACTGGTGCTGTCCGGCGCCGCGGATCTCGAGGCCCGCGTCGATATGCTGCAGGCCGGCGCCGACGACTTTCTCACCAAACCCTTCGACAGCCGTGAACTGATCGCCCGCCTGAACGCCATCCAGCGCCGGGCCTGGCGGCGCCCACCGTCCCTGATCGAGATCGGCGGCCTGACGGTCGATATGGACGGCCAGTGCGCCCGCGTCGACGGGACGGAAATCCCGCTGACGGCGAAGGAATACGGCGTGCTCGAACTGCTGGCGCAACGCAAGGGCGGCACGGTCGCCAAGGAAGCCTTCCTGGTTCACCTTTATGGCCAGATGGACGTGCCCGGCATCAAGATCATCGACGTCTTCGTCTGCAAGCTGCGCCGCAAGCTGGCCGAAACTCCGGGCGTCGGCGTCGAAATCGACACGATCTGGAGCCGTGGCTACCTGCTGCGCGAAACCGAGGCCGCCGCCGAAGTGGCATAGGACGGCGCTCGAACCTAACGCGGCCTTTTTCTGGCCTGATCGAGAGCCTCCGCCAATTCGGCGCGCTGGAACGGTTTGTTCAGGAGGATGTTCTCGGAGTCGACGAAACCGTTGCGCCGGGACGCCTCGTCCGGATAGCCCGACATGAAGACGACCGGCAAGCTTGGAAAGCGGGCGCGGACTTCGTCGGCGAATTCGGGACCGCTCATGCCGCCCGGCAGCACGACGTCCGAAAGAACGATGTCGACCTCTGTCCCACTCGCCAGGATATCTCGCGCCGTCGCGGCATCGGCCGCGTCGAGTGTGCGGTAATCGAGGCGCTCCAGCATCGCGACGGCCATCGCCCGGACATCGGCATCGTCTTCGATGACGAGGACGATCTGCCCCGTCCCCATCACCGTCGTCGGCGCGTCGTCGCTGTCCTGCGCGATCACATTTCGTTCCCGCGGCAGGTAGATGTGCACCGTCGTACCCTGCCCGACTTCGCTGTAGATCGAGACGTGACCGCCCGATTGCTTGGCGAAGCCATAGACCATGGAGAGGCCGAGGCCACTGCCCCGACCGACTTCCTTCGTCGTGTAAAACGGTTCGAACACCCGCTCTCGTACGTTCGCCGTCATCCCATGACCGCTGTCGCTGACCGAAAGCAGCACATAGTCCCCGGGCACCACTTCGATTTGCTGCGCGGCGTCGCTATCGTCGATGCGAAGATTGCGACATTCGATGGTCAACGTTCCACCCGACGGCATCGCGTCCCGGGCGTTCACCGCCAGGTTGAGCAAGGCGTTCTCGGTCTGCCCCGCGTCCGCGAACACCGGCCAGAGATCCGCCGGCGTCCTGATGCCGATTTCGACCGTCTCTCCGAGGGTCCGGCCCAGGAGTTCGGACATCTCCCCGACCAGGACGCCCATGTCGAAGCCGCGAGCATCGAGCGGCTGCTGGCGGGAAAAGGCGAGAAGGCGCCGGGTCAGTTCGGCGCCGCGGCCGGACGACCTGAGAATGGCCCCGACCAAACTCCGATCCGTGCCGTCCTGGGCGGCGAGAAGCTCCGCGTTCCCGTGAATGATCGCCAGCAAATTGTTGAAGTCGTGGGCGACACCGCCGGTCAACTGACCGATGGCATCCATTTTCTGGGCTTGCTGGAGCCGTTCTTCCAACTCCCGGTTCTCGGTGACGTTCAGGGCGATGACGCCCAGGCCGTCCGGCGGACCGCTGCGATCCGACCAGAGGGGAAACTTGATGATGATTTCGTCCTGGCGAACGCCCAGTTCCTCCGGCCAGGAATAGTCGGTCCGCATCACCTCACCGCTTTCGAGAACCATACGGTCCTCGGCGGCCGCAGCCTCGGCGACGGGCCTCGACAGGATATCGAAGAAGGTCTTGTCCAGAACCTCCGCCGCACTTTTGCCGTGCAGGCGTTCGAAGGCGGGATTGACCAGGGTAAAGCGTCCCTCCCGGTCTTTCAGGCAGAGGGCGACGGGGAGGTTTTCCACGACCGCGTCGAGCATTTCCTGCCGGCCGCGCAGTTCGGCTTCCACGGCGCGCATCTGACTGACGTCGCTCCCGGAGCCCCGGTACCCGAGAAAATCACCATCGTCGTCGAAGACGGGAACACCACTCGAACTCAGCCAACGCGGCTCGATCCCGTCGCCTACCCGGTAGTAGACGAAATCCCGGAACGGCTCGTGGCGACGCAAGGTCTGCAAGTGCGCCTCCCAGACGTCTGCATCGTAGCCAGGCCCGAGAATGTCCTCGCGCGTCTTGCCGTAATGCCATTCGGGCGGCACGCCGACGATTTGTGCCACGTTGGGCGACATGTACGTGAACCGAAGTTCCGCATCCATTTCCCAAAACCAATCGGCGGAAGAATTGGCGAAGTCGCGCAGCCGGCTCTCGCTTTCCCTGAGGCTGTCGATGGCGACGACGAGCTCTTCGGTCCTTGCCGCGACGTGCCCTTCCATCTGGTCGCGCGCGTCTTGCAGGGCCTGGCGTGCGGCCATGTGCTCGGTGATGTCGATGCGAACACCGATGGTGCCGCCGTCGGCGATTTTGCGCTCGTAGACCTGCAATTGTCGGCCGTCGGGGAAGACCTGATCCAGGGGCCGGCCCGGATTGCGAAAGGCGTGAAGGCGCTCCGCGATCCAGGTCTCCGGGTCGTCGAGGGCTTCGGGATGCTGGCCCCGCGCGACCGCGGCCCGCGCAAGGTCTTCGATATGGGTGCCGGGCACCATAAGGTCGGCGACCAACGGATGCAGTTCCAGGTACCGGGTATTGCAGAGGGCGATCCGCTCATCGGCGTCGAAGATTACCAGGCCGTCGTTCAGCGTTTCGAGTGCACCCCTGAGAACCGCATGATGGCGGCGCGTCAACGCCTCCTCGAGGCGGAGCCCTTCGACGGCAGACGCGTCGTCGCGCAGCGCACGGTAACGTGACAACTCGGCGTCACGTTCGGTGAGTTGTATCTCCAACTCGCGAATACGCTGAACGAGATCGTCCTTCGTTTCGCCATTGTTCCGCGTCGGATCGTCCATCACACAACGATACCCCATTTGCGTACCGTGGCATGCACCGGTGTGAATCGGCATGCAAAACTGACCCACTTTGGTGGGTTATGAGCGGTAAGAATTGACCCACCTGGAACGCTAGCATCCGCACGGAACAGTGCGGAGGAAAGAGCAGGTGGTATTGATGGAAAGCGTATTGAAGATCCGACGTTGGATATTACGGGAGGGTCGGAGTATCCGATCTGTATCTCGTCAGACTGGTTTGTCGCGGAACACGATTAAGAAGTATCTGAAGGACGGCGATCCACCGAGCTATCAGCGGCGCGTTTCACCCGTCCGGCGTAAGCTTAGCGATGGCTTCGCCAGCCGGCTTCGGGCGCTCTTTGAGCAGGACCTGGGGCGCCCGCGCCGTGAGCGCCGGACGGCCAAGAAGCTTTATGAGCAGCTTGTGTCGGAAGGCTATAGCGGATCCTACTCGACGGTTCAGAGGTTTGTCCGCGACCTGAAGCGTTCTGGCGCCGGATCGGGGGATGCGTTCATTCCGTTGCACTTTACGGCAGGTGACGCGCTCCAGTTTGACTGGAGCACGGAATACGCTGTCCTGGGCGGTGTCGAGCAGAAGGTAAAGGTTGCCCACTTCCGCCTATGTCATAGCCGCAAGCCCTTTGTTGTTGCCTATCCCAGCGAATCTCAGGAGATGGTGCTGGACGCCTTTGCACGGGCGATGTCTTTCTATGGCGGCGTACCGCGCCGGGTGATCATCGACAACCCCAAGACGATGGTAACCTATGTTTCGCGCTCTAAGGACCGTGTGTTCCATCCGCGCTTTCTGGCGTTGATGAACCACTATGTGATGGAACCGGTTGCTTGCACACCCGCGGCGGGGTGGGAGAAGGGTCAGATTGAGAACCAGGTTGGGTTCCTGCGGGGACAGCTGTTTGCGCCCAAGCCCGCCTTTGACGATCTGGATGCGCTGAACGGCTGGTTGCGTCTGCGCTGCGAGGAATCGGCGAATCGCGCCCACCCCGAACAATCGGATCGCAAGATCTCGGACGTGTTCGCAGACGAGTGCGCCGAACTGCGTCCCCTGGGCCGGGCTTTTGACGGCTATGTTGAGAAGGCCGCTCGTGTCCGCTCTACCTGTCTGGTCCAATATGCCACCAATCGCTATAGCGTCCCCTCCCGGTTCGCCGGGGAGCTTGTCTCTCTGCGCGCCTATGCGGACCGGATCGTGGTTGTGTCAGGGCAGAATGTGATTGCCGAGCACAAGCGCCGCTTTACCCGCAACGCCAGCTATTTCGAGCCCTGGCATTACCTGCCCCTACTCGACCGCAAGCCCGGCGCGCTGAGAGATGGCGCGCCCTTTGTGGGTTGGCAATTGCCTGAGGCGATGCACCGGGTCAGGGCGCATTACATGGCCGGCAAAGGCGGGGACCGGGAGTTTGTCGATCTGCTCCTGCTGGCCCAGGATCACGGGATCGAGGTGGTCGAGATAGCCTGTGAACTGGCCGTGGAGCAGAACACGCTGCGCCTTCCGGCCATCATCAATCTGATCAACCAACTGGTGGAGCCGGTCATCGCGCCATGGGGCGAGAGCCACGCCTATCCGCAACTGACCTTGCGGCCCGAAGCGGACTGCAAGCGCTATGAGACGCTGTGCGTTGCCGGGGAGGCCGTCGCATGAAAGCTTTGATAGACCAACTGATCGCCCTGAGGCTGTATGGAATGGCGGCTTGCGCCGAAGCTTTGCTGGCCGCGCGCAAGCCGCCAAGTCTGACCACTGCGATAAAGCAACTGATCGACGCCGAGACTGTAGAGCGCCGGGTGCGCTCTATCCAGCACCAAATGCGGGCCTCGAAGTTCCCCCACCATAAGGACTTCGCCACTTTCGATTACGGCCTAGCCGCCGTCACCCAAGCGCAAATCGACCCCTTCTGCTCAGGGCAGTTCACCCAGGAGGCCCACAACCTCATTCTGGTGGGCGGAACCGGTACGGGCAAAACCCACATCGCCATTGCTCTGGGGACGCTGTTGATCAATCAGGGAAAGAAGGTCCGTTTCTTCAACGCCGTCGATCTGATCAATGCGCTGATCAAGGAACAAGCCGAAGGCAACGCCGGCAAGATCATCCGGCAACTGACGGCCATGGATTGCGTCATCATCGACGAACTGGGCTATATCCCATTCCCCAAATCCGGCGGTGCGCTCTTGTTCCACCTGATCAGCAAACTCTATGAGAAGACCAGCGTCATCATCACCACCAATCTGGAGTTCGGGGAATGGGTCTCCGTCTTCGGAGATGCAAAAATGACAACCGCGTTGCTGGATCGTGTAACGCATCACTGCGCAATCATCGAAACAGGCAACATGTCTTACCGCTTCGCACAAAGCAAACAGCGACGACAAAAGTAGCCGCCCTGTAAGCAAAGCCCCAGGCTGATCCGCTATATGGAGCCAATCAGCCTGGGGGCTTTCATCGCAAAGGCGGGCAAATCAAAACGGGTCCTGTACAGATTGTTCTGCAAAAGGGGTTTCGTAGCTGGGGCACAAGTCCGGGCCGATGGGGTGGATGAGCTGCCTCCGGCTGGTCCGGGCTCTCGCGATCGAAATCCATGAGGACTGGCTGGATGCCAACCGCTAGCTCAACATGATCCATCTCAAGGAGAGCAAAAGCGAACGCATCCAGAAAGCCGCCTGACGGCGGCTCGGCATGCCTGGCGCTCCGAGCAATCGAAATCTCCGCGCCAGGCATGCCGGTGGCCCTCATCGGCAGCCATGACAAACTTGCAGAACAGTCTGGACACTACTTCAAAAGCTCATTGCCACTTCAAGAACCCCACCTGATCCCCACGTTCCGCCGCCGGCCCGGTTGTCCCGGTGGGCCCACAGGCCCCTCCCACGCGGCTTCGCTCCGCGTAACGCAAAGCGCTACACGAAGCCGCGCGGGGCCCTCCCGTGGACTACCGGGACAACCTCCGTCGAAGCAAGGGGGGGGGGTCAATTTTGCACGCCGATAGGGGGTCAGAATTAAATGCTGATTGACAGGCTGGACCCTCGGCTTCCCTACTATCCGTCGCATATATGGACGTCAGTCCCGAAGCCACATGGGACAAGGCATCATCGGGGTCGATGGACACCGCTTGACGGGCGACCGCGACGGCCTCTTCGCGGTCGGCGATCGGATCATCGGACCAACCGTATGTGGCACCGAGGATCAGCGCATAAGTAAGCCAACTGTGGGCCTGGGCGCTTCGTGGGTCCTGGCGAATGGCGGTGCGCAATAGAGGCATGGCCTCGAGTACGCCTTCCTTGTCCACCCCTCCCAAGAGGGCCCGGGCCCGCAGCAAATTGTCCCAGGAGGATAGTTGTGTCGCCGACAACTTAGCGGAACGTTCCGTCTCCGCCTGTACAGAGCGGGGGGGCAACGGCCGAGACTATGGCCGCCGCGACCTCATCCTGCAGTGCGAAGATATCAGTCAATTCACCGTCAAACCGGTCGGCCCATAGAAGCGTGTTGGTGGCGCCCGTGATCAACTGTGCCGTAACACGAACCCTGTTGCCGGCCTTCCTGACACTGCCCTCGACGATATAGCGTGCCTTCAATTCCTTCGCGACCACCTTGAGGTCCTTCGCGCCCGCCTTGTAAACAAAGGTGGAATTACGGGCGATGACGAGAAATTCTCGGAAGCGGGACAATTCGGTAATGATGTCCTCCGTGATCCCATCTGAAAAATACTCTTGCTCGGGATCGCCGGACATATTGTCGAACGGCAGGACGGCGATCGAAGGTTTGTCGATCAGTGTCGGTTCCACTCCCGAGACCGATGCCGGCCCGCCCACGGCGCTCCAGTGCCAAACTCTGAGGGGATTCACAATGTTCTTCAGCTCGCGCTCGCCGCCATCCACAAAATCGAGGTCCAGCCGGCCGCGCACCTGGCGTATCACGTCGTCGGAGACGCATATGCCATCCGGTTCCGCTTCGCCTTCCAGGCGTGCGGCGATGTTGACGCCATCACCGTGGATATCGTCACCGTCGACCACGACGTCGCCGAGGTTGATGCCAATGCGGACGTGGATGCGGGCATCTTCAGGGACGGGTGCATTACGCGCGATCATGGCACGCTGAATGGCGACGGCACACTCGACCGCCGCGACCGCACTCGGGAACTCGACGAGGCGACTGTCGCCGGCAGTGCCGACGAGGCGTCCGCCAAACGCCTCCGTCGTTGGGTCCCAAAGCTCCGACCTGTGAACCCGCATGGCTGTGAGGGTGCCGGACTCATCCGCCGAGATCAGGCGGCTATAGCCAACGACATCGGCCGCCAGGATGGCTGCGAGCCTATGCTGGGTTCTCCCATTCATGGGATCAGTCTAGCGAAGGCGCGGCCCCGCTCAAGGTGCCCTCTCGGCGATGATCAAACGGCGGACTGATGATCAGGCGCGATTTCCGGAGAGGGCGATCAGTCGCCTGAACGGCCAACGTGATGGACGGCCCCGGCAGCGCACCTTGCGGTCGAACAATTCGAAGCCAATTTATTTGAATGAATACACAGTCGCTCGGCGGGGAGGGCCGCGGGATGGACGTTCAGATTTATGTCTTGGCGCTGCCGATAGTCCTGTTCGTGGTTCTTTCTCGCTTCGCCTGGCATGCGCCGCCCTGGGGCGGCATCGAAAGCGAGGTGTTCGAGGTCCGCCCCGACGACGTGGCGGACCTGTTTTTCTTTCTCGCCCGCGCGCGGCTCGATCAGCCGAAGCTTTGGCTGCGCGATGGGGACGACGAAGAGCATCTCCAGATTCAATGCGACGACGATTGGCTGCACCTCCACCTATGGGCCAACGACGACGGCGCGGCGGAACGCTTCGAGGCCGTCCTGGCGACCCTCGAGGTCGAGCCGGGCGGGAGGCCCGCCGACGGCGACAAGGCACGCTGGCTGCCGGTCTGGCGCCATGACCCCGGAGAGGTCGACCAGGTCGCCACCAGCCTACCCGCGCTGCTCGCGCTCGACGGTGAGGCCAGGCTCGAAGCCACGCTCGAGGCCGACGGCCGGGTGCTGGTCTGGGCCCGCGATCTCCGCGACGCCCTAGCGAGCGGCGCGCCGGTCGACGTCGTCCATCATGTCCGCGGCGCCAACAAGGACATCCACTTCTGGGACCCGAGGCGACGCGGCCTCTTCACCCCCCTCGTCATCCTCTTTCTCTGGCCCCTGCCCTTCGTCGCGGCGAACATCGCCGCCGGCTTCGCGGCCGCTGCGGCCGTCTATGCCGTGGCCTGGATTGCCCTGTTCCTCTACAGCTGGCATCGGCAGAAAAGTTTCCGCTTCTTGAAACTGCCCGCCCCGCTCTGGGTCCTGATGATCGCGCCCCCGGTCGCGAGTATCCTCTTCCATGAGCCGCTCTATTTCCAGCTCATGCCGAGCCTCGTCGCCGCCCTCCTCCTCGCCGCCCTCGCGATCCATCGGCTCCGCCGGCCGGATCCGTTGGCCCTCGCCCAGGATCTGGATACGCCGATTTCGAGCGCAGAGCGCGACATCGTCCGTCTTATCCGACCCATACTCATGACCGTGGCCGTGATAATGCTCATCCTCTCCGAAGCGGCACGCCACTGGCTGCCGCTGGATCTCTGGGTCTGGTATCTCGCCTACCTGCCGTTCTTCGTGTTGTCGGCCGGTGTGGTCGCGCTGCTCGTCTGGATCGGCTTCGACGCGTGAACCGGCCGGCCGCGCACCCTTCATTCCACGGTCAGGACACCCGTTTCCCCGCCGTCCAGCCGCCGTCGACCATCAGGGTCGTGCCGGTGATGAAGCTCGCCTCGTCGGAGGCGAGGAAGAGGATCGCCTTGGCGATCTCCGCCGGCTCGCCCCAGCGCGACATGGCGTGGATCGCCTTGATGTTCTCGACCGTGTCGGCGTCCTGGAAATAGCGCTCGGTGAGCGGCGTGCGGGTAACGCCGGGCCCGACCGCGTTGATACGCAGGCCCTGGTCCGACAGCTCCATCGCCATCGCCTTGGTGATGCCGACGACGGCGTGCTTGGAGGCGGCATAGGCCGTCCGCCGGGGCGAGCCGTCGACGCCGAGGGTCGAGGCCAGGTTGACGATCGCGCCCTCGCCGCCGGCCGCGACGACCCGCTTGGCAAAGGCTTGCGAGCAGAGAAAGACACCCGAGGCGTTCACCGCCATGACCCGGCTCCACTCCTCGAAGGAGAGCTCCAGCACCGATTGGATCTCCCGGATGCCGGCACTGTTGACCAGCACGTCGAGGCCACCCACCGCCGCACCCGCCGCCTCGACGAAGCCGTCCACCGCCGCCGGATCGGTGACGTCGAGCCCGAAGGCCGCGCCCTGCCCGCCGTCGGCCACGATATCCTCTACCGTGCGTTCCGCCATCTGTTGATCGACATCGCCAACGGCGACATGCGCGCCTTCCCGCGCGGCGTGCAGCGCGACCTCGCGGCCGATGCCGCTGCCCCCGCCGGTGACCAGAAACCCCTTGTCGGAAAATCGCATGACCTGCCTCCTCGTTCACGTCGCGAAAAAGCTTGGCGCGGCGGGCGCGGCAAAGCAAGGCGAGGGCGGGCGGTTCAGACGACCCCCGCTTCGGCGAGCTCCACGAGCGTCGCAGCGTCGAGGCCGAGGATTTCCGCGTTGTGTTCGCCGACCTCGGGTGCGGCCGAGCGGATCGAGCCCGGCGTTGCCGAGAGGCGGGCGGAGATGCCGTGCATCGGCAGGGCCTCCATCTCGGGGTCGGGGAAGTCGAGCAGGATGGCGCGGTCGACCATGAAGGGGTGATCGATGAGGTCGGAGATCTCGGCGACCGGGCCGACGGTGACGCCGGCCGCGGAGAAGTGGCTGAGGTTCTCCTCCAGGCTGCGGGCGCCGATGAAGTCGGCGACCAGGCCGTCCAGCACGTCGCCGTTGCGGACCCGGTCGGCGTTGCTTGTGAAACGCTCGTCCTCGATCACCCAGGCCTGGTCGATCGAGCGCATCAGCCGCTCGAACATGCCCTGGGTCGAGGCGGACAGCGCGGCGAAGCCGCCGTCGCGGGTCTCGTAGACGTTGCGCGGCGCCGTGGTGTTGGAGCGGCTGCCGGTGCGCGGCGGCACCTTGCCGGTCAGCCGGTAGTTGGCGGCCAGCGGGCCGAGGATCGAGAACATCGGATCGAACAGCGGCAGGTCGACGACCTGACCGGCGCCGCCCTTCATCTCGACCTCGCGCAGGGCGACGAGAAAGGCACCGGCCCCATAGAGCCCGGCGACCTGGTCGGCGAGCGCCAGCGGCGGCAACACCGGCTCCCGGTCGGCGAAGCCGGTCATGGCGGCGAAGCCGCTCATCGCCTCGACCAGGGTGCCGAAGCCCGGGTTCGCGGCGAGCGGCCCGTCCTGGCCCCAGCCGGTGACACGGACGACGATCAGCCGGGGATTGACCGCGTGCAGGACCTCGGGGCCGAGGCCCATCGCCTCCAACCGTCCGGGCCGGTAGTTTTCCACCAGCGCGTCGGCGTCCTTCACCAGGTCGAGCAGCATCGCCCGCGCCCGGTCCTCGCGCAGGTTCAGGCTGACGCTCTTCTTGTTGCGGCTGTAGGCCTTCCAATAGGTCGACACGCCGTTCACCCGCCAGTTGCGCAGGTCGTCGCCCCGGCCCGGCCGCTCGACCTTGATCACCTCGGCGCCGAAATCACCGAGAAAGGCGGTGAGCGCGTTGCCGGCGACGACGCGGGAGAGATCGAGGATGCGCACGCCGTCGAGGGGACGGTAAGCGTCCGGCTGGTAGTCGGTGGATTTCGGCATGCGCCCCCGCTCGGCTACGGTGTCTCGGATTGGTTCGGGCCGCAGTCTACCCGCCCCGCGCTCCCACCGCGAGACCGTGCAAGACCTGCGGGGCGGATCGAGGGCGGAAGCAGCGGCGCCAGCCGCAAGAACGTCGACGCCCTGCCAAAGCGAACCCGCGGGACCCCGGCACGGCCCCCAACGCCGGCGCGGACCCCCTACTTCAGGGCGAAGCGGCCGACGACCTCGCGCCCGTCGGGCAGCGCGATGGTGGCGTCCACCAAGGCATTGGCCGGCAGCCCGTTGGTCGCCAGGTTGTAGATCCAGGTCCCTGGCGCCGAGAAGCGGAACAGCAGGCCGCTGTCGTTGGCCTCTCCCGCATCCGGGTCGATCGTCGTGAGATCGACCGGCGCGGCGCCCTGGGGCGTCAAGGCGGCGATCCGCGGCGGCGCGACGTCGCCTTCGCCGAGCACCGCGGTACCGCAGCGCAATTCCAGCTTCAACGGCAGGACCCGACCGTGCTTCATCGCCTTGTTCGGTGCGACCGGCTCCTCCCCCGCTTCCGCCAGGGCCGAGAGCGGCGGCAAGAAGCCGGCGACATCGACGGCGACGGCGACGGCGACCTCGTCGCTCGCCGAAGCCAGGCCGTCGCTTACCGTGAGCGTGACGTCCGTCGCGCCGAGCGGCAGGGACACGGTCACGACCTCGCCGCTCGCCGTGCCGAAGGCGCCGCTCCAGGTGAAGCTCAGGGCATCGCCGACGGGGTCGCTGGAAGCGCCGGCATCGAGCGTCACCTGGGTCGCACCCGCGGTGGTGCAAGCGAGAACCCGGTCCGCGCCGGCGAGCGCGGTCGGCGGCCGGTTCACATTCGTGACCGTGAGGGCGATCGTATCGCTCGCCGACAGGCTGCCGTCGCTGACGGTGAAGGTAACGTCGAACACCGCGTCGGCGGCCTGGGACGAGACGTCGAAGCCGGGCGTATAGCTGAGCGCACCGCTCGTCGGGTCCAGGCCGGCACCGGCCGGCAGGCCGCTGGCGGAGAACACCAGGCCCGGCCCGTCGACGTCGCTCGCCACCAGGGCGAAGGCGAGACTCGCCCCCTCCGCCACGCTCCGGTCGCCGATGGCGGCCAACAGCGGTGGGTCGTTGACCGCCAGCACGCTGATGTCGACCGTCGCCGGGGCGCTGTCGACGCTGCCGTCGTTCACCTGGAAGGTGACGGTATCGGGACCAGCGAAGTCCGGGGCCGGCGTATAGACCAGGTTCGGTGCGGTGCCGGCGAGCGTGCCGTTGGCCGGCCCGGCGAGCACGGCAAAACTCAACGGATCGCCGTCGGCGTCGCTGCCGGTCAGGGTGATCGCGAGGCTCGTGTCTTCGTCGAGGCTCACCGTCTGTCCGAGTGCCACCGGTGGCTGGTTGTCGGCGATGGTCACCTTGTGGGTCTGGGCGGTGCTTCGCCCGCTGATGTCGGTGACGCGCACGGTGATGAAATTGTCGCCGTTGGCCAGCGTCACCGGCTCGGCGAAGGCGACTTGATTACCCGTGCCCGTACTCGAAAAGGCGACGGCCTGACCATCGATGGTGATTTCGGCGACGCCGGCGTCGTCGTCCGCCAGGCCGGCGACGGTCTGCGCGACCTCCGACGTTACCGTACCGTTGGCCGGGGTGAAGGTAAGGGTCGGCGGCGCGCCGTCCCGGAAGACGGTGCGCGTGTCCGTCGCGGTCTTGTCACTGGCGTCGGAGGCGCCCGTCACGATGACGTTGGGGCCGAAAGCGAGCGGCAGATCGTCGAGCCGGAACGACACCTCGTTCTCGTCGCTCGGATTGCCGGTCGGCGTCAGGGTGACGACGGCCCCGTTGACGGTCACTTCAGCCACGCCGGTATCGTCCGTCGCGATGCCGGTGACATTGATCGTCGCGACATCGGTAATCAGGTCCGGCAGAGGCGTGAGCACCATGAGCGCCGGAGCGCCGATGTCGACTTCCTGTTCAACGCCCGGGATGATCACCGCATCCTCGACCACACCGAAGGTGGTGAGCACGCCATCGACGAAGGCACGGGCGCGCAGCAGGCGACACTCGCTGTCGATGCCGATCAGCTTGACCTGGGCGGTGGTCGCGTTCTCGACGCCCCGATCCTGCGCGAAGGTGTTGACCGAAATAGCGATGTTGCCGTTGGCGTCGCGGTTCGTGCAGGTGCCGTCGACCTGCGGGAAGCTGAAGGTGGCACCACCCAAGGCCTCGAAATTGATGGTGAGACTGCCGGTCGGGAACTGGAACTCGGGAAAGACGAAGCCCTGCCCGGCCACGAGGTTCTCGGCGCGCGGCGCACCGGCGGCGGTGAAGCGCAGGACCATGCGGGCGTCGAGCGGGGGTGAATCACTCTCGCGCCGGAGGAACATCCGCAGCACGTTCATCCGCCAGGTGCCGGGCCCGACGATCAGATCGAAATTGCCGTCCGCCGGCGCGAAGTCGGAGGAGATACCGCCCAAGGCCACGGCGTCCACCCCGACGGCGTCGGCCCGGGACACGTTGCTGCTTGGCGCGAGATCGTTGTTCGATACGGAACCGCTCAGAACGAAACTGCCGGAAAGCGTCGCTTGCGGCGTCGTGACCGTGATGTGGGTCGCCTCCCCGGCAACCACCTCGAAGCTATTGGTGCCAGTCTGCCGACTGCTGGACCTGCTGGCATGGGGATGGGTGAAGGCGTCGGCCCGGTCGTTCAGCCGCGTGGTCACCTGGAACGCGTAATCCCCCTCAACCAGCGCGCCCCGCTCGAAGGTTTCGCCCGGGTCGAAGGACCGGCCAGCGTTGATGCCGTTGCCGAGAACCCTGGCGCTGTGCCGGGACTGGGGCGCCGCCCCGGGCATGTCCGCCGTCGCGGTGATCGCACCGGTTCGCGGCGCATCCACGTTCACGTCGACGATCAGCGTCTCGCCGGCCGCGATCGTCAGGCCCTGCTGTGCGGGTGCCGGCGTTATGCCGACCTGGATCGTATCGCTCGAGGCGGGATCATCGAGCGATACCCGGCAGCAGCCGCTGCCGCCGCTGGACAACAAGCTGACGATCCCAGGCACGACCACGAACGAATAGGTCGCGTCGGAATTGGAGCCGAGATTGCGCGAGTAGCTGTATCCGTTTCCGCCAAAGCCGACTCGGGCGCCCTCGAACAATTCCGGCGCGGGGTTCCCGTCGACACCGACGATATTGATTTGTCCTTCGATGAAGGCGACGTCGGGTTCGATAAAGTCGGCCACCAGGGGCGTGCCGTCGAAGATCGTCGAGAACTGCGTCGGAAAGTCGAATCGCTGCCCGCTCGTCAGCTGGACCGGAAAAGCGAACACCCGCAACTCGCGGCTGCCGTCGGCCGGCACGTTGACCGGCAGGGCATAGGACACCGTGCTCGGATCGGCGGCATCGGGGAAGAACGTCGCGCGAGAGAGCGCGCTCCCGCCTACCCGATCGCGGATCTCGACCGTTACACGGGTCAACGGCTCCGTACCAATTCTGACCTCACCCTGGACGGTACCCTCGTTGAAGATGACGTCCTGAGCCTGCACCGGATCGACCGACGGGACGGCCAGAAAGACGAGCGCCAACAAGCCGACAAAACCCGAGAATTTCGCAAAGTTCTTCATGATCACACCCATCCCGAATCAATCGCGTCGCGCTTCGAATTCACCTTCGACCTCGCCGGCATCCGCCCGCACATAGCTGACCTCGCCCACCAGCGTGGTCTGAGCGTCGAAAAATGCGGCGTCAGCGGCGAATGTCGTGCGGGCCGACACGCTGCTGCCCGCCCCGAGGATCGGCCAGTCGAGCAGGTCGGCCTCGAGGATCACGCCTTCTGCCGCCGAAAACCCGAGGACGATGTCGTTCAAATCCTGGTCGGCGAGATTGGTGACCCTGAGCTCGATGGTGCCGCGCAGTCCGGAACCTTCGGCAACGACCCGTTCGACCCGGTAGGAGACCGCCAAATCGTCCGCCGACGCGGCACCCGTCGCCGACATCAGACCAAAGCAGATCAAGCCCGCGAGCAGAACCCGATGAATTGTGGTGAACATTGCTGTGCCTCGAACGTCGTGGGAATCTATCAAGATTTTCTAGATATATAATATGCCACTTTGTAACAACCCCTATTTCGTTTGATTTTCAATTATCATTCGTCTGTTCATAAACTTTCCGTGATCGCGCCGGTCGCCCCACGATCAGCCAACCCGCGACGATGTGGGGGCGGACGGCTCTCACGGCGATCGGGTCGTCGCATTGCCGCGCTCCATCCCCCCTGCTAGCGTGCCGGCCGTGTCATCACGACAGGAGAACAGCGCATGCACCCCGCTTTCGAAGATGTCATGGCAGTCCGCGGGCAGGACCTGCCGCCGGCGGGTGAGGTCGAGATCACGGGTGACGACCCGGTCTTCGCCTCACCGTTTCGCCTGGGTGAAACCTGCGCCGCGGTCCTGGCCGGCGTCGGCGTCGCGGTCTCCGACCTCTGGGAGTTGAAGACCGGGCGGCGACAGCGCGTCGGCATCGACGTCCGCCACGCCGCCGCCGCGCTTCGCAGCACCACCTATCTGCAGCGGCCCGGCCCCGACGGCGTCTTCGCAGCCGTGCGCAACGAGCCGCACGAGGCGATGATCCGCATGACCCAGCCCTGGCCGACGCGGGACGGACGCTGGTTCCTGCCCCACTTCGGCCTGCCCAACCTGCGGGCCCGGGTGCGGGGCGTGCTGGGCTGCGACGACACGCCCGAGGCCGTCGCCCGCGCGGTTTCCAGCTGGGACGCCCTCGACCTCGAAGCGGCGATCGACGAGGCGCGGGCCTGCGGCGGCATGGTGCGCTCCAACGCCGAATGGCTGGCCCACCCCCATGGGCAAGTTTTGCAAGCGAAGCCGATCGTCGAGATCATCAAGATCGCCGACAGCGATCCCGAACCGCTGCCCGACGGTGCTCGCCCGCTCGACGGCATCCGCGCCCTGGACCTCACCCGCATTCTGGCCGGCCCGGTCGCCGCCCGCACCTTGGCCGAGAACGGCGCCGAGGTGTTGATGGTGACGGCGGAAGGCCTGCCGCAGATCGCCGAGCATGTCATGGACACCAGCCACGGCAAGCGCAGCTGCTTCCTCGACCTGAAGACCGCCGAGGGGGCCGACCGGCTGCGTGCGCTGGCCCGCGATGCGGATGTCTTTTCGCAAGGCTACCGGCCCGGCATGCTCGCCGGGCTCGGCTTCGGCCCGGAAGAGCTGGCGGAACTTCGCCCCGGGATCGTCTACCTCTCGATCAGCTGTTTCGGCGCCGACGGCCCGCTCAGCCATCGGGCGGGGTGGGAACAGGTGGCGCAGACGGTGACCGGAATCTGCCACGACAGCGGCCTCGACCGGCCCGCGCTCGCGCCCGCCGCGGCCTGCGACTACACCACCGGCTATCTCGGCGCCTATGGCGTGCTGCTGGCGTTGGCCCGCTGCGCGCGGGAAGGCGGCAGCTACCACGTCCGCGTCTCGCTCTGCCGCTCGGGCATGTTCATCCAGCGCCATGGCCGCATCGCCCTGGACGAAACGCTCGATGACCTGGACGACGCGGAACTCGACGCGCTGCGCATCGAAAGCCGCCCGGCCAGCGGGCCATTGCGCCATTTAGGCCCGGTCCTCCAGCTCTCCGAAACCCCGCCGCACTGGACCCGGCCGACCCCGGTGCTGGGCGGCGACGGGGCGGAATGGCCGGCCGCCTCGGGCGCGGCGCGCGCGGCGGAGTAGCCGCGTTAGAGCACGTCAGGTTTGGTCCCGGCCACCCGCTCCCCCGTCCGAACCACCCGTGGAGTGTACACTTGCGGTGGTTGGGACGGGGGAGCGGGTGGCCGGGCGACTCGGATCAAACTTGATCCGACCCTAGCAGCCTGTCGGACTTGAGCCGAGTTTCGAGATGAGATTCACTGTCACGGTCTGATTCTCTCCTGCGCGGTGATTTTGTGATGAGCAACTTTCGACAGGTTGACCGGGAGACCAGCTATCTTCTGCCGCCTTCGGTGGACGAATGGCTGCCTGATCGTCATCTGGCGCGCTTCGTGGTCGATGTGCTGGAGCAGCTGGATCTCTCTGCGTTCGTGAAGGCCTATCGTGGTTCGGGCTCGGCGGCGCATCACCCGAGCGTCCTGCTGGGCCTGCTGATCTACGGCTACGCGACGGGGGTGCATTCCAGCCGGAAGCTGGAGCGGGCGAGCTATGATTCGGTGGCCTTCCGCTTCATCGCGGCAAACGACCACCCCGACCACGACACGATCGCCACGTTCCGCCGTCGCTTCCTGCCGCTGATCGAGGGGCTGTTCGTGCAGGTTCTGCTGCTGGCGCGGCAGGCCGGCATGCTGCAACTGGGCACGGTGGCGCTGGACGGGACGAAGATCCATGCCGACGCGAGCCGGCACAGCGCCCTGTCGTGGCAGCGTGCGGGCGAGATCGAAGCCCGGCTGCGGGCCGAGGTGGCGGAGTTGATGGCGTTGGCGGAAGCGGCGGACCGGTCCGAGGTTCCCGACGGCATGAGCGTGCCGGAGGAGCTGGCACGGCGCGAGGACCGGCTGGCGGCGATCGCCGCGGCGAAGGCGGAGATCGAGGCGCGGGCGGCCGAGCGTCATGCGCGGGAGCAGGCGGAGTACGAAGAGAAGCTGGCAGCCCGCGAGGCGAAGGAAACGCGGACCGGCCGCAAGCCGGGCGGGCGGCCACCGAAGCCGCCGGAGCCGGGGCCACGGGCGAAGGACCAGGTCAACCTGACGGACCCGGACTCGCGCATCATGCCGGTGGCCGGCGGCGGCTTCGAGCAGTGCTACAACGCCCAGGCTGCGGTGGCCGCCGGCAGCCTGCTGGTGGTCAGCGCCGACGTGGTGCAGGCGGCGAACGACAAGCAGCAGATCGAACCGACGCTCGAAGCACTCGCCGGCCTGCCGGACGGGCTTGGCGAGGTCGAGACCCTGTTGGCGGACAGCGGCTACTTCAGCCAGGCCAACGTCGAGGCCTGCGGGGAAGCGGAGATCGCGCCGCTGATCGCGCTCGGCCGGGAGCACCACCATCTTTCCTGGCGGGACCGCTTCGCCGAGGCGCCGCCAGCGCCCGAGGATCCGACGCCGCTCGAGGCGATGTGCCATCGCCTGGCCACACCCGAGGGCCGGGCGCTCTACGCGCTTCGCAAGCAGACGCCGGAGCCGGTGTTCGGCATCATCAAATCGGTGATGGGCTTGCGTCAGTTCAGCCTGCGCGGCCTCGACAAGGCGAAGGGGGAATGGACCTTGGCCACGCTCTCCTGGAACATCAAGCGGATGTTCGTCCTCAGCCACGCCTGAACGGGCGGGCCAACCCGCGTTCGCAACTTCATGGGGGTAAATCCATGACATCGACGCCCGCCAAGCCAATCTTACCAATCCTTGCATGCCCGAGTCCGACAGGCTGCTAGAGGTTCCAGTTCACCCAGACACCCTGGCGGGCCTTGCGTTGCGAGCGCAGCACCAGCTCCTCGATGTCGTAGCCTTGCGCCTCCAGCCATTCCCATGACGGCCCGCTCCAGGCGGCGGCGGCGAGATCCACCCCGCCCCGCACATCGAGCCAGACGCCTTCCTGGCGCAAGCGGCGACGCTGCTCGGGGCTAGGACCGCCGTCACGGCGCGCGCTGATCCGTCCCTGGCTGTTGATCACCCGGTGCCAGGGCACGTCGGAGCCGGTCGGCAGCACCGCCATGGCCCGCCCGACCCTGCGCGCCGAACCGGCACCGACGACGAGCGCGATCTGGCCGTAGCTGCCGACCCGCCCCGCCGGGATCTGCCGCGTGACGTCGTAAATGCGTTCGTCGAACGCCAGGGCGGCGAGGCGCGCCGCGCTCGGTTCCTTTTCCGCCATCTCGATTCCCATGCCCGAAACCGGTCTCTTGCCCCGACTCCAGCGCCATCGGGCCCGGATTGCAAGCCGCCATCCACACGAGCATTACCCACGCCCGTTCTGCTGCGGCAACCTGCCAGCTTGTCAGGCCGGCAGCCCGGCCTTGACCAGGCCCTGGCTGTAGTGATCGACATCCTCGCGGAGGCGCCAGCCGAAATTGCGCACATGGCTTGACGCCGAGGTCCCCGGAAAGCGCGCCTCGAAGGGCACGAGCGCCGCGCGCGCTTCCTTCAGACGTCCGAGCTGCGCCAGTGCCGCCGCGCGGCAGCCGATGGCCTGGGCCTGGGCCGGCCACAGCTTGAGGCATTGGTCCGCCCAGGACACCGCCGCATCGTAACTGCGCAATTGATAATGCACAAAAGCCAGGATCGCCGCCCAATAGTGCCGGTCGGGATCGTTCGTGCCGAGACGCCAGGCGGTCTCGATCATTCGCGCGCTCTCCCCATGGTCCCCGTTGGCCCACTTGGCCATCCCATGGGCGAACCATGCCGTCGGCGCATGAGGGTTCAGGGACAGGGAACGATGGCCATGGCGTAGCGCTTCCTCGTGCCGGCCGGAAAACGCATAGGCCGAGGCAAGGATCCAATGGGCTCGAAAATCGTCGCTGGCGAGCGCCACCGCGCGTTCGGCATCACGCACCGTACTTCGCCAGAGGTCGGTGGATAACCTGATGAAGCCGAGCTGGCCGCTGAAGAAAACGAGAACCGCCCGATAACAGTAGGCCGGCGCAAAGTCCGGATCGCGCGCCTTGATCTCGTCACAGAGCTCGAGGGCTGCCCGGAAATCGTCCTCCGTCACGCGAAAATAGTGATGCAGCATCCTCAGGTACATATCCCAGGTGTCGAGGTCACTGGTCGGGCGTTTGCGTGCCCGCTCGATCTCTTGGCGTTGCAGCGTCGGTGCCGCGCGGCTCGCGATGTTGCTGGTGATTTCGTCCTGCAACTCGAAGATATCGTCGAGTTCGCGGTCGAACCGCTCGGCCCACATGTGGTGTCCGTTCTGGGCATCGATCAGCTGCGCGGTGATGCGCACCCGGTTGGCCGACTTGCGCACGCTGCCTTCCAGGATATAGCGCGCGTCGAGCTCCGCCGCGACGAGCTTCACGTCTTTGGCTTGCCCCTTGTAGGCGAAGGTCGAGTTGCGCGCGATCACCTTGAGGTCGCGGATCAAGGACAGCGCGGTAATCAGATCTTCGGTAATGCCGTCGACGAAATACTCCTGCTCGGGATCGTTCGACATGTTGTCGAACGGCAGAACCGCAATCGCCGAACGCTCCCGCCGGGGTCGGGCGGCGGCCGCCTGGAGACCCGAGTGTTCCGCGTCCCCCGTGTCGATCCGCCAGACCCGGACGGGTTCGGCGATGTTCTTGAGCGGCTGCGGCCCCAGCTCGATCATCGCCGGCTCGATCTGCCGGTACGCGGCGTCCCGCGCCGCGCCCGAGAGTGCGATGCCGCCCGGATCGGCGACCTCCTGCAACCGGGCGGCGACGTTCACCGTATCGCCGAACAGATCATCGCCATCGACCATGACCTCGCCGAGGTGAATGCCGAAGCGAAACAGCATCCGCCGTTCCTCCGGCAGCAGGGCATTGCGCTCGGCCATGATGCGCTGTGCCTCGATGCTGACCCGAACCGCCGCGACGACCGTTGGAAAGTCGAGCAGGATACCGTCGCCGGTGGTCTTCACGATGCGCCCGCCATGACTGTAGACCACCGGATCGACGGCATTGCGATGCGCCTTCAGCGCCGCCAGCGTTCCTTCCTCGTCGCTTCCCATGAGACGCGAGTAGCCGACCACGTCGGCCATGACGATTGCCGCCAATTTACGTTGCGTCTCTCCGGTCATGGCGCGAGTTTAGCGATGCCTTCGCCGTTCTCAAGACGTGCGCCGGCGAGGCCCCCCACGCCAACGATTTGCACCGGTGGTGCACTTTCCACATTCTGTCCGCGCCGCGCCCGGCGGCATCGAGCCGAGGAGATAGCCGATGGCGGATCCCGCCCGTCTTTCCGACCTGCACGCCCCCTGGCGCATCGGCGTCGATGTCGGCGGCACCTTCACCGATCTGGTGCTGATCGACGCCGCCGCGGAGAGCCGGGTGGTCAAGGCCCCCTCGGTGCCGGCCGATCCGAGCCGGGGCGTGCTGGCCGCGCTCGAACGCCTGGCGGGCGATCTCGACTGCACAGTGACGGAGATCCTGGCCGACTGCGCGCTCTTCGTGCACGGCTCGACCGTCGCAACCAACACCATGCTGGAGGGCAAGGGCGCCCGAGTCGGCCTGCTGACCACCGAGGGGTTTCGCGACACCCTCGAAATTCGCCGCGGCCTGCGCGAGGACCAGTGGAACCACCGCCAGCCCTATGCCCCGGTCCTGGTGCCGCGCCATCTGCGCCTGGGCGTCGCCGGGCGGATCGATGCCGACGGCAGCGAGCACGCCCCGCTCGCCACCGCCGATATCGACGCGGCGCTGGCGGATTTCGCCGCCGAGGGCGTGGACGCCGTCGCCATCGCCTTCTTCAACAGCTTCCTCGACGACGTCCATGAACGGGCCGCCGTCGAGCATGTCCAGGCCCGCCTGGCCGAGGGGTGGGTTACCGGATCGGCGAGCCTTTCCCCGAGCCTCGGCGAATACGAGCGTACCTCGACCGCGGTGGTGAACGCCTGCCTGTTACCACGCATCGGCGGCTATCTCGCAGCCTTGGAAGGCGCGCTCGGCGAGCTCGGCCTGGCCCGGCCGATCCTGCTGCTGCAATCCAACGGCGGCGCGGTCTCCGTCGGTGCGGTCGCCCAGCGGCCGGTCAATCTGCTGTTGAGCGGTCCCGCCGCCGCCGTCGGCGCCCTCGACCATTACCGGGGCCTGATCCGGAGCAGCGGCCTCGGCGGCGAGGACGGCAACCTGATCTCGATGGAGATCGGCGGCACCTCCTGCGACGTGATGCTGATGGCCGACGGCGAGGTCGCGACCCGGGACGACCTGATGATCGCCGGCTATCACGTCTCGACCCCGGCGATCGACATTCACACCATCGGCGCCGGCGGCGGCACCATCGCGCGGGTCGACGCGGCGGGCCTGCTGCAGGTCGGGCCGGAAGGGGCGGGCGCCGACCCCGGGCCGGCTTGCTACGGCAAGGGCGGCACGGCGGCGACGGTGACCGACGCCCAGCTCGTGCTCGGTCGGCTGCGCCCCGGCGCCTATGCGGACGCGGGCCTGACCCTGGACCTGGAAGCGGCGCGCGAAGCTATTCGCACGACGGTCGCCGAGCCGCTGGGACTGGATATCCAGGCGGCCGCCTCCGGCATCATCGCGCTGCTGGAACAGAACCTGCTGCACGCGGTCGAGCACATCTCGATCGAACGCGGCCATGCCCCCGATCGCTTCACCCTGGTCGCCGCCGGCGGCGCCGGGCCGATGCATGGCACGTCAATCGCCCGCGGTCTCGGCTGCACCCGTCTCTACGTGCCCCGCGATGCCGGCGCGCTCTGCGCCGTCGGCATGCTGCATGCCGACGTTCGCCAGGACTTCCAGCGCTTCCTGCGTGGCGAACTCGACGATGTCGAGCCCGCCACGGTCGACGGCGCCCTCGGCGAGCTCGAGGCGGAAGCCCTGGCGGCCATGGCGGCGGAAGGCTTCGGTGCGGACCAGGTCCGCCTGGAGCGCGCCGTCGACCTGCACTACACCGGCCAGCTCACCTCCCTGCGCGTGGCGCTACCGCCGGGCGGCTTCCAGGCGGCATCGGCGCGCGCGCGTTTCGAGGCCGAATACCAACGGCTCTATGGTCATGTGCAGCCCGACGGGACAATCCTCACCGGCGCCGTCCGGGTGACCGCGCGGTCCGCAACCGGCACGCCCAGGGCCGCAGTCACCGAGCCCGGCGTGGCCACCGCCGCCCGGGCGGGCGAGAGCCGGCAGGTCTGGCACGACGGTCATGGCTGGCTGGAGACGGCGATCTTCGCCGGGCCTGGCCTGGCGCCCGGCGCCACCGTCCAGGGCCCGGCGGTGATCGAGGAGCGAACGACGACCGTACTGCTCGGCCCGGGCGACGATTTGCGGGTCGACGGGGCCGACCACTTCGCCGTCCAGGTCGCCGCGGGCGAGGCGACGCGGCGGTCGGCGGCGGCGGGGCGCGATCCGGTGATCCTGGCGTTGATGCAGAACCGGCTCGACCAGATCAGCCGCCACATGGGCTGGGTGATGACCCGGACCGCGCGCAGCCCGATCTTCAGCCAGAGCCACGACTTCTCCTGCTTCGTCACCAACCCCGAGGGGACGCTGGTCGCCAACGCGGACGGCATTCCGATCCATACCGGCGGCGGCGGCTTCGCGGTCCGTGCCCTGCTGACGGACTTCGCGGGCCGGATCCAGCCGGAGGACGTCTTCCTGCTGTCCGACCCCTATGTCGCCGGCGGCAACCACCTGCCCGATTGGGTCATCGCCCGGCCGATCTTCGTCGGCAGCCCGCAGCGCCTCGCCGGCTTCTGCTGCAACCGGGCGCACCAGTCCGATATCGGCGGCGGGCTCGCCGGCACCTACAATCCCGAGGCGACGGAGATCTGGCAGGAAGGCATTCGCCTGCCGGTCCTCAAGCTGATCGACCGGGGCGAGGTGCGCGACGATCTCTGGAAGCTGCTGCTGATCAACTCGCGCACCGCGGACCTGCTGGACGGCGACCTGCGCGCCATGCTGGGCGCGACGCGGGTCGGCGAGGAACGGGTGGCGGCCCTGGTCGGCGAGCTGGGGCTCGAGTCCTATTTCGATCACCTCTCGGGCGTGCTCGACCATGCCGACGCCCGCATGCGCGAGGCCGTCGCCGCCCTGCCCGACGGCGTCTATTACGGCGAAGACAAGACCGACAACGACTGCTTCGAGCGGGTCGACGTCACCATCCGGGTCGCGATGACGGTGACGGGCGACCGCCTCACCCTCGACTTCTCGCAGAGCGATCCGCAGATGCGGGGCTTCAAGAACTCCTCCCTCGCCAACACCTATTCGGCGGCCTTCCTCGCCCTTTCCTCCTTCTTCGACACCGACATTCCGCGCAACGAAGGCACCTATCGCTGCATCGAGATCGTCGCGCCCGAGGGCAGCATTGTGAACGCCCGCCCGCCGGCGCCGATGACCATGAACACGGTCTTCGTCGCGCACGAGATCACCCACGCGGTCTGGCGGGCGCTGGCGCAAGCCTGCCCGGAACGGGCCTGCGCCGGCTGGTCGAAGACCACGCACAACCACGTCACCGGCCCGAACCCGGACGGTAGTTCCTGGGTCATGTACCAATGGCATGCCATGGGTACGCCCGGTGCCACGGCGGAGCGCGACGGCTTTCCCCAGATGGGCCACCTGATCTCGCTCGGCGGCCTCGACCTGCCCAACCTGGAGTTCCACGAACAGCTCTTCCCCGTGCGCTACCAGCGCTGGGAGATGCGGGCCAACGCGGCGGGCCCCGGCCTCCGGCGCGGCGGCACCGGCGTGCGCTATGAAGCCGACATCCTAGTGCCCTGCACCTGGTCGTTCCGCGCCGAGGGGCTGGAGACGCCGTCGGGGCACGGCGTCCAGGGGGGTGCGGCCGGCGCCGTCGGCGAGCAGCTGATCCGCCCGGTCGAGGGAGCGGAATTCACCCCGCCGAAATACGGCGTCCGCCGGCTGAGCCCGGCCCGCATCATCGCCGACACGCCGGGCGGCGGCGGCTGGGGCGACCCCTTCGCCCGCCCGGCCGAGCTGGTCCTGCGCGACGTCCGCGACGGGGTGTTGAGCGTCGCGGCGGCCGAGCGGGATTACGGCGTTGCCATCGCCAGCAACGGGGTCGACGACGCGGCCACCCGGGCGCTCAGAGACGGCCGGGATACGCCATGAAGACGGGGGAGGCCGGGCGTTGCGCTATAAGGGCCTGATCGGCGCGGTTCTGCTCGTCGTCGCGGGCTATACCGGGTTCTATTTCTTCGTCGCCCAGACCATGGTCGGCGGCATCGAGGGCTGGGTCGGCGCCTGGCGCGCCCAGGGCGGCACCGCCGAGTATGCGCGCCTCGAGCGGCAGGGTTTCCCCTACCGGATCGTCGTCGACATCGACAGGCCGCGGCTGGCGCCGCCCGGTCCCGGCACACCGCCCGCCTGGTCGGCCGGGCATCTCGCCGCGGTGATCCAGCCCTGGAACTTCCGCCATGTCATCTTCGATCTGACGAGCCGCCACCGGATCGGCCCCTTCGCCACCGGCCCGGGGCGGCAACTGGATATCGACCTGACGGTGGGCGAAGGCCTGGCCAGCCATCGCCAGGACGACGTCGGCCGACTGCACGACCTGGCCGTCGACCTGAAAGAGCTCACCGGCACGGCGACGATGCGCGTCGGGACCGGCAAATTCCCCGCCGCGATCACCGGCGAGCGGGCGCAACTGCACGTCCGGCGCTCCGACGCTCCGGCGAGGATCGGCGAGGTCTCGCTGCGCCTTGATAACGTGGCCGTCGGCGATGTGGCCTGGATGGCGCCGGTCGAGCGCCTCGCCCTGCTCGCGGAGATCGGCGGGCCGGAGCCGTCGCCGGCCCCGCCCGCGGAGATGCTGCTCGCCTGGCGCGACGGCGGCGGTGCGGTCGAGGTCAAACAGCTGACGTTGATCTGGGGCGAAGCGGAAATCCGCGCCGAGGGGACCTTGTCGCTCGACCAGGAAACCCGGTTGATCGGGGCCCTCACCGCGAAGGTCAAGGGACACCGGGCCTTGCTGGAACGCGCCGTGCTGGCAGGCGCGATGCGCCGGGGCGATGCCGACAAGGCGCTGCCGATCCTGAACATCCTGGCAGCGGCCGCGGGCGGCCAGCTTTCGGTGCCGGTGACGCTGCAGGACGGGATCCTGAAGCTCGGCCCCGTCGCGATCGCCCGCCTGGCGCCTATTCTTCCCCGCCGTCTTCGGGCTCGCTAGGCAGCCAGCGGCCGAAGTCGGGCGCCGCCGTTTCCTGGCCCGCATCGATGATGCCGCGCCGGATCGCCCGGGTGCGCGAGAACAACTCGAACAACGCGTCGCCGTCGTTCCAGCGGATGGCCCGCTGCAACGCGAACAGGTCCTCGGTAAAGCGGCCGAGAACCTCCAGCACCGCTTCCCGGTTGGTGAGAAAGACGTCGCGCCAGAATTCCGGGTCGGAGGCGGCGATGCGGGTGAAGTCGCGGAAGCCGCCGGCGGAATACTTGATCACTTCGCTTTCCGTCACCGTCTCCAGGTCGTCCGCCGTGCCGACGATGTTGTAGGCGATCAGATGCGGCAGGTGCGAGGTCACAGCCAGCACCAGGTCGTGGTGCTGGGCCTCCATCAGCTCGACCCGGCTGCCGATCCGGGTCCAGAAGTCGTGCACGAGCGCAATCGCCTTCGCATCCGCATCCGCCGCCGGCGTCAGGATGCACCAGCGATCGTCGAACAGCTCGGCGAAACCGGAACGCGGACCCGACTGTTCCGTGCCGGCGACCGGATGCCCCGGGATCAGATGCACGCCCGCCGGCAGGTGCGGGCCGACCTGCTCGAAGACCTGCGCCTTGACCGAGCCGACGTCGGAGACGATCGCACCCGGCTTCAAGGCAGGCGCGATGGCCCGGGCGACGTCGACATAGGTGCCGAGATGGCTGCAGAGGATGATCAGGTCCGCATCCACCACCGCGTCTGCCGGGTCGAGATGGGCGCTGTCGACGATGCCGAGTTCAAGGCAGGCATCACGGCTGCCTGCACTGCGGGTAACGCCGGCGATGTGGCCGGCGAGGCCGCCACGCTTCGCAGCGCGCGCGATGGAGGAGCCGATCAGGCCGACGCCGATCAGCGCCAGCTTGCCGACCAGGGGCGTTGTCATGTCACTCATCCGATGTCGCGAGAAACGCCTCCACCGCCTCGATCACCGCGCGGTTTTCGTCTTCGAGGCCGATCGAGAAGCGCAAATGTCCGGGCAGGCCATAGCCGGCGACGGCGCGCGGCAGAATACCGTGCGCGTTCAGATAGGCCAGCGCCGCCGGGGCCGACGTCGGCCCATCGGCACCGAAGTCGACGGTCACGAAATTGGCAATGCTGGGGATCGGCGTCAGGCCGAGGCGCTGGAATTCGGCGGTGAGCCAAGGCAGCCACACGTCGTTGTGCTTGCGGGCCTTGTGCGCGTGTTCCTGATCGCGAAGCGCGGCGATGGCCGCAGCCTGAGCCGCCGCGTTCACGTTGAAGGGCCCGCGAACCCGATGATAGACCCCGACCACGTCCGCCGGCGCATAGGCCCAGCCGACCCGGAGCGCGGCCAGCCCATAAAGCTTGGAGAAAGTCCGCGTCATCACCACGTTGTCGGCGCCGCGCGCCAGCTCCGCGCCGGCGTCGTAATCGTTGCGCGAGACGAACTCGGCATAGGCGGCGTCGATTACCAGCAACACGTCGTCCGGCAACCCCGCCCGCAGCCGTTCGAGTTCGCCGGCCGGCAGGTAGGTCCCGGTCGGATTGTTCGGATTGGCGACGAACACGACCCGGGTGCGCGGCGTCACCGCCGCCAGGAAGGCGTCGACGGAGGCGGTATGGTCGCTCTCCGGCGCGGCCACCGGGATGGCGCCGGCCGCCTTGGCGGCGATCGGATACATCAGAAAGCCGTGCTGGCTGTAGAGCACTTCGTCGCCGGGGCCGGTATAGGCGCTGACCAGAGTGCCGATGATCTCGTCCGAGCCGTTGCCGGTGATGATCCGCTCGGCTTCCAGGCCGAACGTCTCGGCGATGGTGCGGCGTAGCGAATCGCTGCCGCCGTCGGGATAGCGGTGCAGTTCAGCCGCGAGCGCCCGGTAGGCCTCGATCGCCGCCGGGCTCGGCCCGATGGCGCTTTCGTTGCTCGAGAGCTTGATCGTGCGCGCCGCGCCCTCGACGTCGCTATCGCCGCCGACATAGGGCGAGATGTCGAGAATGCCCGCGCGGGGCCGGGGTGAGGTCATATCTGCGCCACCTCCTCCGCCTCGTCCAAGGGAATGGGATAGGCGCCCAGCACCAGGGCCCGGTGCAGGCCGTCGCCGATATCCGCGACGACCGCGGCGAGACGGGAATCGTCCTCCCGCACGAAATCGTCGACATGGATGAGATGCGCCCGCCGGTCGGCCTCGCCAGCCTCATGGGTGACCAGAACGCGGGAGGACAGCCCCGCCTTGGCGAGGCTTTCGATCAACCGCCCGCGCGACACGTCCGCCTCGGCGTCGAGCGCGATGATGGTGACGTCGTCGCCGCTCGGCTCGGGCGGGATGCAGGCGACCGCATAGGCGGTCAGCTGCTCGAAACGGCCGAGCGGGGCGGCGAAGAACGGCAGGCGCCAGATGATGCGGGGCACGGCGGCGTCCGGCGCCTCGTTCATCAGGGCCAGCCACCAGGGCTCATCCTCGGCGTCCTGCGGTTCGGGCAGCACGCCGACGGTGCCGAACCGTTCGACCACCTGGCGCAGCACCACGGTGGGCGAGACATGCAGGCTCATCGGGGTCGAAGCGCCGAAGTGGTTGCGGGCTAAATCCCAATATCCGACGCTTTTCGCCGGCGCGCAGACCGCGACCGACAGCGGACCCTGCAGGGCGGTCGCCGCGTTGATCAGCTCGCGCCAGATGCGCAGCACGACGGCGGGCGGCAGGCGACCTTCGTGACGCTCCGCCAGGCGGCGCAGAATCCCGGTCTCCCGTCCGGGCCGCATCGTCGTCGGCGGCAGGTCGTTCGTCTGCTTGGCCGCGATGACGCGTTCCATCAGCCCGGCGCGGCGCATGATGGCATCGTGCAGCGCGGTATCGATCTCGTCGATCTCGCGGCGCAGGTCGTCGAGACTGGAAGCGTCCGTGGGCATGCTCTCAAGGCTCTGAAAACGCGTGGAAACAGGGCCCGAGGTATAGTCGGAGGGCAGCGGAAAAGCAAAGGCAAAGCGGGCGTGGCCGGGATCAATCGCGGCCCTTGTCGCGTGTCGTCGGCGCGCCGTCGCGCGAGGCGGCGCGCAGCGGGATCGGTCGACGCCGTCGAACCGGCGCATCGGCCGCCGTCACCGCGTAGATCTGCTTGTCGGCCTCGACCATCAGCACGCCGGACAGGCCAGGCGCGACCCGGCGGCCGACCCGTTCCCAGGCGCCGGCGCCCGGCAGCAGCATGGCCGGCGCCGGCGGCACCCAGAGCGCGGCGGCACGTTGGGTCGGCTGGAACATCGCCTCGCGCAGCAGGCGGGACAGCTGCCCCGGACTGTAAGGCCTGCCATGGCCGAAGGGCGTGCGCTCGAAGCGGGCCCATAAACCCCGGCGGTTCGGCACCACGACCAGCAGGCGACCGCCGGAGGCCAGCACGCGCCACGCCTCGCGCAGCAAAACGCGGGCCTGCTCGGTGTTCTCCAATTCATGCACCATCAGCACCCGGTCGATGCTGGCATCGGCCACCGGCAGGTCGTGTTCCTCGGTGAGCGCCACCAGACCCGGCTCCTGCGCAGGCCAACGAACGACGCCCTGCGGCGCCGGCATCAAGGCCAGGACCCGCTCCGCCTCTCCCTGGAAGGGACTGAGATAGGGCGTCGCATAGCCGAGACCGAGCAAGCTCATGCCCCGCACGTTCGGCCAGAGTGCGCGAACGCGCTCGCGCACCAGATTCCGCGTCACCCGGCCGAGACGGCCGTGGTAGAATTCGCGCAGATCGAAGACGTCCGGTCGCATCGGGGAATTTTAGCACGTCCAGGAACGATTGTTGCGCGAGATTGCGCTTCCGCCCCGCCGAACGGCCATTTCGCCGTCTGTGGTCTTTCGGCAACCCTAAAAACGACACCGCTTTCACTCGGTTGCCCGATCGCCTTCTCTTGGCCATACTGGCGCCGAAGTCTGTAATCTCGAGTATTTGGCGGAGGTTCGAGCAATGCGCGCCCTACTTTCGGGAGTTCTGCTCTCTTCCTGTCTCGCCGCCTCGGCCTGGGCCGGGGGGGTCGACGACGTGAACGCCGGCTACGCCGCCTTCGAAAAGGGCGACGCGCTTTTGGCGATCGATCTCTATTCGCGTGGAATCGAGACAGGTGATTTGAGCGAGGCCGAACTCAACATCGCCTATTCGAACCGTTGTGCCGCGCTTTATTCCATCGGCCAGCTGGAAGAAGCGATCCTGGATTGCGACACGGCGATCGAGCTGAATGCCAAAGACCCCTTCGCCTACAACGTCCGCGGCAACGCCTATGTCGCGCTGTTCGAGACCGGCAAGGCGACGAGCGATTTCGACAAGGCGATCGACCTCGACCCCGAATTTGCCGACGCTTACAACAGCCGCGGCCTGCTGTTGCGCGACGCGGGCGAGTTGGAAAAGGCGCTCAAGGACTTCAACACCGCCATCTGGCTGCGCCCGGAATTCGCCCAGGCCTATCTGAATCGGGGCGAAACCTATCGGCGCGAACGCATCTACGACCGGGCCGTCTCCGACTACACGACGGCGATTGGCCTGAATCCGAGCCTGGCGGGCCCTTATGTCGGCCGTGGCGCCGTGCATCAGGCCCGCGGTCGCAAGGACCTCGCGATGGCCGACTATCGCAAGGCCCAGTCGATCGACCCGAACCATCCCTTCCTGAAGCTGAAGCTGAAGGAACTGGCCGCCTCCAAATAGCGAAGCGCGGACGCCGCTACTCCGCCGCGGGCGCGCCGACCTCGAGGCCGACGGGACAGCCGACACCGGTACCGCCGATGCCGCAATAGCCATTCGGCACCTTCGCCAGATATTGCTGATGGAAGTGCTCGGCGTAGTAATATTCGGGCGCATCCAGGATTTCGGTCGTGATCTCGCCGAAGCGATACCGCGTCAACGCCCCCTGATAGGCCTGCTTCGAGGCGTCCGCCAGGCCGCGCTGCGCCTCGGAATAGACGTAGATGCCGGAGCGGTATTGCGTGCCGACGTCGTTGCCTTGCCGCATCCCCTGGGTGGGATCGTGGTTTTCCCAGAACACGCGCAGCACGTCCTCGTAACAGATCTCCTTCGGATCGAAGACCACACGAACCACCTCGTTGTGGCCGGTGAGGCCGGAGCAGACCTCTTCGTAGGTCGGGTTCGGCGTATAGCCCGCCGCATAACCGACCGAGGTCGAGAACACGCCGGCCGTCTGCCAGAAAATCCGCTCCGCCCCCCAGAAACAGCCCATGCCGAAGAGCGCGAACTCCATGCCGTCCGGGAACGGCGGCGACAACGGCGCACCGGTGACGGCATGCCGCGCCGGCACCTCCATCGCGCGGTCCCGGCCGGGCAACGCCCGCTCCGGCTCCGGCAACTTCGACTTCGAATCCGAAAACCACCACATGGCCGTCTCTCCTCACGATCCCCTCCGGGCCTCGCCCGTTGCCCGGGACAATACGGCGTCTAGCCGACCTTCGCCACCTCGTCGTCGGTGAGCGGCCGGCTCGCGAGCCAGGCATAGCCGTTCTCGCACAGCAGCACGCACTCGCGCAGGCCATGCGGTTTGTTCACCGGTGCCTGCAGCAGGACGGAGGCGTGGTCATGCGCCGCGGCCCGGGCGGCGGCCGCGTCGGGGTCCGTGTCATAGAGCCGGATCTCGACACCGCCGCCGCGCGGGCCGCTCTCCGGCAGCAGCGAGGGCAGCGGGTGGCTGTGATAGGTGTGATCGGCGTGGATCTGCAGCAGAGAATCGCCATAGGAAAGAATTGCGAAATCGACGCTGGCGCGATGCACGGTCATCGCGAAAACCTCGGCGAGGAAGCCGGCCAGGCGCTGGACGTCGCGCGCCAAAAGGTTGAGGCCGAGGCCGCGGAGCGATTGCCCGAACGGGGCGGCGCCGACGGTGGCGAGATCCATGGGCCCGGACACCCCGGGTGTCCTATACCGTCTCCACCGTGTCCTTCGCCGCCGTCGCCTTGGCGCCGGCGGCCTGGCGTAGCGCGTTCATCTCGTTCTGGATGATCCGCTGCAGCATCCGCCCGTCCGACGAATGCAGGACGAAGCGCGCACCCAGCTCGATGGCCTTGGTCGAGGTCTCGATGGTCTGCTGGTGCACCATCACCGGGATCTTGCGCGCGGCACAGCGCTTGATGATGTCCTCGACCACACGCAGGTATTTCTTGTTCGCATAATCATCCGGGATGCCGAGCGAGGTCGACATGTCGTTCGGTCCGATAAACACGCCGTCGATGTCGCCGACGTCCAGGATCGCGTCCAGGTTCTCGTAGGCCGGTTCCGACTCGATGCCGATGATGACGAAGGATTCCTTACGCCTGTTCTTGAGATACTTCCGCGTCTCCGCGCTCGGCAGCTTGTTCTCCTCGACGGCGCGGCGCAGATACTCGCCCTTCAGGGGATGCCACTTCGTGGTCGCGACCACGGCCTGGACCTCTTCCACCGTTTCGCAATAGGGCACCAGGACGCCGGCCGCACCCGCATCCAGGGCCATCGCCACCCACTCCGCCTTCGGGATCGGCACACGCACCACCGGCGTGATATCGGCGTGCCGTAACATGCCGGCCAGCTGCTGGATCTCCGTCCGATCGCGCGAGCCATGCTCGGAATCGATGATGGCATAGTCGAGCGTGCTGCCGGCCAGCACCTGTTCGAACCGGATCGAGGCCATCTGCGAGAGCATGCAGCCGAACACATGGCCGCCCGAATTCAGGGTACGTCTGAGCTTGGTCGCGTTCACGGGTCACCTCGAAATGTTTGCCAATTGGCGGGAGCCTAGCATCAAACGGCGAACGGCTCACGCGACCGCGGCCACCTCCCGCCGCGCGCCGGTGCCGAAGCGCAGCAGCTGGCCGGAATAGGTCTGCGTCTGCTCGTCGTCCCGAATCGTGACGTCCCCGTTCACCAGCACCCAACGATAGCCGCGCGCGCGCTGGATGCGGCGCCATTCGCCGCCGGGCAGGTCGTGCACCACCTCGTCGTCGAGCACCGCCAGGCTCTCGTAGTCGTAGACGATGATGTCGGCCGGCGCCCCCTTGGCGAGCACGCCCCGGCCCTGGAAGCCGGCGACCTGCGCCGGCAGGGCGGAGAGGCGCCAGTGCGCCTCCTCCAGGCTGATCATGGCGTGGGTGCGGACGATCTTCACCAGCGTCTCGGTCGGATAGCGACCCGCCGTCAGGAACTTGGTGTGGGCGCCGCCGTCCGAGACGCCGAACAGGACATAGGGGTCGTCGACGATCTCGCGCAGATAGTCGATGCGGCCGTTGGGCGGGGCGGCGAAGAATTCCGTCTCCAGGTTTTCCTCCACCGCGAGGTCCAGCATGACGTCGACCGGGTGCTTGGAGAGCTTCTCCGCCGCATGGCCGAGCGTGTGGTCCAACAGCCCCGCGTTCTTCTCCAGCCGCGGGCCGATGATGACGATGTCGGCGAGCGGCCCGGTCGCGGTCATCGGCATGTTGTCGCGCAAGACCGCCCGGCGCGCCGGATCGCCGAGCTTGGCCAGCCGCTCCGCATGGCTGCCCGTCGTCGCCTCGCACCAGGCATCGACGTCGTCGAACAGGTTCCAGTCCTCGAAGGTGAAGGTGAAGCCGGCGTCCGTGGTCAGCCCCTGGCCGACCACGCGCACGCCGCGCTCCCGGCAGCTGCGCAGCCACTCGAGCACGCGGCGATGAATATGCGGGCGGGCATCGAAGGCCTGCACCACGTTCATGATCATCGGCCGGCCGGAAATCTCCGCCATCTCCTCGTAGAACAGCTGGTCGCGGGCATTGTCGCCGGAGACCAGCAGCATCTGCATGAAGCCCTCGTTGCGCCGGCGCAGCACCCGGGCGAGTTCGCGGCAGGTGTCGTCGTGCATGACGTCCGTCGGCATCGGCGTGCCGTCGAAATCGCGCTGCACGGCGGCGGGCCCGCTCGGCAGCATGCGCTGGGCCGACCAGCCGCAGGCGCCGGCATCCATCGCCTCCCCCAGCAGGCGGCAGATTTCCTCGTGCTCCGCGTCGCTCGGCTTGCGGCCGGCCTTGGCGTCCTCGAAACCCAGCACCCAGGTCAGCAGCGGGCCGACCGGCACGTAAGGCAGGATGTTCATCGCCTTCGGTGCGCGTTCCACGGAATCCAGGAATTCCGGGAAGGTCACCCAGTCCCAGGGCATGCCCTCGCGCATCGAGGGCAAGGGAATGGCCTCGACCCGGGTCATCGACTGCATGGCGCGCTCACGCAGTTCCGGCTTTACCGGCGCGAAGCCGAAACCGCAATTGCCGATGACCACCGAGGTGATGCCGTGCCAGCTGGAGATCGTGCAATAGGGATCCCAGAACAGCTGCGCGTCGTAATGGGTGTGCAGGTCGATGAAGCCGGGGGCGACGATCAGGCCCTCGGCGTCGATCACCTCTTCCCCGGCCTCGGGCGTGATGTGGCCGATCTCGGCGATGTGCCCGTCCTTGATGGCGATGTCGCCCTTGAAACGCGGCAAACGGTTGCCGTCGATGATCATGCCGTCCTTGATGATCCTGTCGTATCGCGCCATGTCGTGGCTCCTCGATTCTCCAATTTTCCTAGGTGTTCTTCAGGCGCGGCAGCACCTCCTCGACCAGGCCGCGGCGCAGCGCGTCGGGCCGGGTCCAGGTCGCCTGGTCGCGCCACCAGATCGCATCGAGCCCGAGGTCGATCAGCGCCTGGGTGCGCTCCGCCACCTCCGCGCCCGAGCCGAGCATGACCATGGTCTCCGTCGCCGCGTCCGACACGAAGCCGGAGACGCGCTTGGCCTCTTCCCAATCGACGGCATGGCCGAGGTCGGGATAGGGGTCGACATAGGCGGGCGGCTTCTCCGGCGGCTCGAGCCCCGCGCGCTCGAACAGGGTGGCGGCATGGGCGTGGCGATAAATGCCGGCGGCGCAGGGCCGCATCAGCTCGATCGCCCGCGCCCGGTCGTCGTCGACGCAGGCGGTGCAGACCAGCATGCAGCGGATGTCGCCGCGCGTGCGCCCGGCCCGGGCGAGACCGGCATCGACATGCTCCAGCGCCCAGGCGACCGCGCCCGGTGCCGAGCCGACCATGATCAGCACGCCGTCGGCGATTTCGCCGGCCAGCTCCAACATCTTCGGCCCGGTCGCCGCCAGATAGATCGGCAGCTTCGGATGCGGCTCGGTGAGTTCGATGCCGAGGCCGCCGAGCTCCGTCGGATTGCCTGCGAAGATCGATCGCCAAAGCTCCGTCGACTGGCGCATCTGCTTCCGCGTCGCCTGCTTGCGCCCGATGATGTAGGCGGAGCTGTAGCCGGTGCCGACGACCAGGTCCGCGCGCCCGTCGGAGACGTCGTCCAGGGTCAGCACCGCGCTGGCGGTGGTCACCGGATGGCGGGTCAGCGGGTTGGTGACGCCCGGGCCCAGGCGCAGGCGGCTCGTGTGCAGGGCGGCGACGGTCAGGTGGCTCCAGACGTCGCGCCAGCGCCCGGCCAGGATCGGGGTGTCGGGCACCCACATGAAGTCGAAGCCCGCCGCCTCGACTTCGGCGGCATAGGCGCCGGTGTCTTGCGGTTTGCCGACGGTGGGCACACGCAGTCCGAATTCGACGGTCATCCGTTCAAGCCTCCGATATGGTGATATCCATCACCGCGTGCTCGCCGTAGTGGGCGATGGCGCGGCTGCCATGCGGCAGCGGACAGGGGATCGTGGCGCTGCCCGGCGTCACATATTGGCCGGCGCCGAGGCCGATGCCGCGCCGCGAGAGCTCGTTCGCCAACCAGGTCAGCACGGCGAGCGGCTCGGTCCGCGCGGCCTTCGGGCTTTCCGGCTTGCGCGCGCCGCCATCGATCCTGAGGTCGACGGCGACGTCGAGCAGGGAGAGCGCGCCCCATTCGGCGATCTCCGGCCCGATCACCAGGGCGGCATTGGCTGCGTTGTCGGCGACGATGAGGGGGCGCTCGCTCTCGTCGTCGGGAATGATCTTGCCGCCGGCGAAGCGGCTGTCGACGATTTCCATGGTGAAGACCAGATTGGCCGCCGCGGCGACTTCGTCCTCGCCGTACTCATGGCTCTGCGCCGGCAGGTCGCGCAGCAGGCGGAAGCCGAGTTCGCACTCGACATGGGGGATCTGGAACAGGCGCCCCGGCAGGGTGGCACCGTTGGTGAACAGGCGATGGGCGAAAACCCGCCCGACCATCGGCCCCGGCTGCCCGGCGACCTTCCAGCCGACCACGGGGTGGCCGACCCGGTCTGCGGCCGCAGCCTGCATCGCCGCCGCCTCGTCCAGGTCGCGCGGCGCGGCCTCGGGTGAGAGGGGGGCGATGGTTCCCCCGTCCCGCCAGGCCGCCGCCAACAGGTCGGCGACAGGGTCGATCCGCGCTTCGCTCATCGGTTACTCCCGCTTGATTTGCCGACCCAGTCTAATGACCGCTCGGCGGACGCGCCACCGAGGGCGGGCCCGTTCGGGATTTTGACCGCGGCGTCCAGACTGACACAATGCGCGGGAGCAACCGGCGACATGGGGTACGACAGAGCATGGAAACCTCGAACCAGACGGCACGGGAATTCTTCGAGACGGTGATGGCCAATCCGAACCGCGCGCGTTTCGGCTTCGGGCGCAAGGCGGCGATCGTCAACGTCGATATCCAGAAGGCCTATACCGAGGTCGGTGCCTTCCCGACCGCCTACGAGACCGACCCCCGGCAGATGGAACACGTCAACCGGATCTCCGCGACGGCGCGCGACAAGCGCCTGCCGGTGGTCTGGAGCCGGGTCGGCTACCGCGAGGACGGCGCCGATTGCGGGGTCTGGGGCACGCGGACCGACACGGCCGACTCCCTGCAGAACATCAAGCTCGGCGCACACCGGCACGAGTTCGACGACCGCCTGGAGATCGACGAGAGCCGCGACCTGGTCTTCACCAAGCGGATGCCGTCCGCCTTCTTCGAGACCAGCCTCGCCTCCTTCCTGGTCTGGCACCGGGTCGACACGGTGATCGTAACCGGCGGCTCGACCTCGGGCTGCGTGCGGGCGACGGTGGTCGACAGCCTCAGCCACGGCTACCGCACCGTCGTGCCGGTGGAGTGCGTCGCCGACAAACACGAAAGCCCCCACTTCGCCAACCTGGCCGATATGATGCTGAAATACGCGGACGTGGTGCCGGTGGCCGAGGTGGACGCCTATCTCGACGACTATTCGGTGACCAATATTTGAAAACGCCGCCAACGGCGGGCCAAAGGAATGGAGCAAGCGGATCATGGCGATAGCGAGCGAAGCCCAGGTTGAAACGACAGACCAGCCTTTAGCCCCACTCTCGGCGGACGAGATCACCGCGGCCGCGGCTTTAGCCCGTGCCGAAATGGCCGAGCTCGGTGACGAGTTGCGTTTCGAGATCATCGAGTTGATGGAGCCGGCGAAGGCCGAGGTGCGCGCCCACCGGCCGGGCGATCCGGTCGCCCGCGCGGCCCGGGTCAACGTCTTTCGCGCCGGCACCATCGGCGTCTGGCGGCTGGTCGTCTCGCTGAACGATGGCACGGTTCTCTCGCGCACCCATGTGGCGGATGCGCGGCCGATGATCCAGCTCGAAGAGTTCATGGCGATCGAGGACCTGGTGAAGGCGGATACCCGCTTCATCGAGGCCTGCGCCCGGCGCGGCATCACCGATATGGAGCTGGTCTGCGTCGATCCCTGGTCCGCCGGTAATTTCGGCGACGAGGGCGAGGCGGGCCGGCATCTGAGCCACGCCTTCTGCTGGCTTCGTTCCTCCCCGCACGACAATCTCTACGCCCACCCGATCGAGGGCCTCAATCCGGTGATCGACATCAAGACGATGGAGGTGGTGCGGATCGACGACCACGAGGTCGTGCCGGTGCCGGCCGCGGACTGGAATTTCGACCGCGCGTTCCAGACGACGGCGCGGGCCGACCTCAGGCCGATCGACATCGTGCAGCCGGACGGCGTCAGCTTCGAGATGGACGGCAATCGCATCCGCTGGCACGACTGGTCGCTGCTGATCGGCTTCAACGCCCGCGAAGGCCTGACGTTACACGACATGTCGTTTGCCGGCCGGCCCGTCTGCTACCGGGCCTCCATCGCCGAAATGGTCATTCCCTACGGCAGCCCCGAGAACGCGCACTACCGCAAGAACGTCTTCGACATCGGCGAATACGGTCTCGGCAAGCTCACCAACGCGCTCAGCCTCGGCTGCGACTGCCTCGGCGCCATCCACTATCTCGATGGCTGGGTCGCCAACATCGAGGGCGCGCCGATGCGGATGGAGAACGCGATCTGCATCCACGAGGAGGACACCGGCATCCTGTGGAAGCATTGGGATTTCCGCACGGACCGCACGGAAGTACGCCGCGGGCGCCGGCTAGTGATCTCCTCGATCGCCACCGTGGGCAATTACGAATACGGCTTCTATTGGTATTTCCAGCTCGACGGGACAATCGAGTTCGAGATGAAGGCGACCGGCATCATCAACACCGTCGCTTGCCGGCCGGGCGCGCCGTCGAAATACGGCACCGAGGTGGCGCCGGGCGTCGTCGGACAGATCCACCAGCATCTGTTCTGCGCCCGCCTCGACCTGGCGATCGACGGGGACGAGAATTCCGTCCTCGAATGCGATACCCGGGCCGAGCCCGAGGGGCCGGCCAATCCCTGGGGCAACGCCTTCTATGTCGAGGAGACGGCGCTCGCCACCGAGGGCGGGCGGGAGCGCGACGTGGCGGCCGAGCGGTTCTGGAAGTTCGTCAATCCGAACAAGACCAACCATGTCGGCACCCGGCCCGGCTACAAGCTGGAGGCGAAGGGCAGCCGGGCGATCTTCACCCAGCCGAATTCACCCTCGGGCCGGCGCATGGGCTATGTGCGCCATCCGCTCTGGGTCACCCGCCACGACGCGGAAGAACGCTATCCGGCGGGCGAGTTCGTCAATCACAGCGACGGCAGCGACGGCCTGCCGACCTATGCCGCGCAGGGCCGCGGCATCGAGAACGCCGATATCGTCGCCTGGCACGTCTTCGGCCTGCACCACCTGCCCCGGCCCGAGGACTTTCCCGTGCAGCCGGTCGCCAGCACCGGGTTCTCGTTGATGCCGGTCGGCTTCTTCGACGTCAATCCGACCCTCGACCTGCCGGCGGAGACCAACGACGCCAGCTGCCACGCCCTGCCCGGGACGTGACGCCCGGGACGTGATGCCCGGGACTTGACGTCCGGGCACGTGCCGTGCGAGCGCTGCGCCCGCGCGAACGAGGAGAACGCCCTGATGATCGACTTTTACTATTCGGCGACCCCCAACGGCTGGAAGGTCGCCATCATGCTGGAGGAATGCGGCCTCGCCTACGATCTGAAGCCCATGCGGCTTTCCGAAGGCGACCAGTTCAAGCCCGAATTCCTGGCGATCAGCCCGAACGCCAAGATGCCGGCGATCGTCGACCATGACACCGCGGGCGATCCCGTGCCGGTCTTCGAATCCGGCGCCATCCTGTTCTATCTCGCGGAGAAGACCGGCCGCTTCATGGCCGCCGATCCGCTCGGCCGCAAGGAAACGTTGGAATGGCTGTTCTGGCAGGTCGGCAGCCAGGGCCCGCTCGCCGGCCAGCTCAGCCACTTCGTCAACTATGCGCCCGAAGAACACCAGGCCTACGGGCGCAAGCGCTATGCCGGCGAATACGACCGCAACCTCGCGGTGCTGGAACGCCGGCTGGCGGATCGCGACTACATCCTCGGCGCCGACTACACGATCTGCGACATGATCGCCTTCCCCTGGGTGCTGATCGCGCGGCCGTTGACCGCCTCGCTGGAGGCCTATCCCCGCGTCGCGGACTGGCGTGGGCGCATCAAGGACCGGCCGGCCGTGCAGGCCGCCGTCAACCTGCTGAAGGACACCCAGAACCGGGGCCAGGCGACGGCGACCAACAACAACGTCCTGTTCAACCAGTCGGGCGCCCATTTGATGGGAAGCAAGACCTGAGGGCGTCGTCGGAAAGGACCTTCGAATGGCGGTGAGAATCGAGCGCGAGGGTCCCGTCTGGACCGTGATCCATTCCCGGCCCGAGGCGCGCAACGCGATGGATCCGGCGAGTGCCGAGGCCCTCTACGACGCCTTCCGGGCCTTCGAGACGGAAGATAGCGCACACGTCGCCGTGTTCTGGGGCGAAGGCGGCGCCTTCTGCGCCGGCTGGGACCTGAAGCACGCCGCCCAGCTGGCGGACGCGGGCGCCCTCGACCCGTTCGATTTCCCCGATGCGGGCGAGCCGCCGATGGCCGCCATGGGGCCGAGCCGGCTGGAGCTGTCGAAGCCGGTGATCGCCGCGGTCGCGGGCCCGGCCGTCGCGGGTGGGATGGAGCTGGCGCTCTGGGCCGATATCCGGGTGATGGAGGAAACCGCGTTCATGGGCGTCTACTGTCGGCGCTGGGGCATTCCGCTGATCGACGGCGGCACCGTGCGCCTGCCGCGCCTGGTGGGCGAGGGCCGGGCGGCGGACCTGATCCTGAGCGGACGGCGGGTCGACGCGGAGGAGGCGCTGGCCATCGGCCTCTGCGAATACCTGGCGCCCGAGGGCGAAGGCCGCCAGCGGGCGGAGGCTTTAGCCCACGACATCGCCCGTTTCCCGCAGAGCTGCCTGCGGGCCGACCGCCGCTCCCTCCGCGCGCAAGCCGGACTGCCCTCGCGCGATGCGCTACGCCAGGAATGGCGCGGCAGCAAACCCGAGGTCACCACGGGCGTCGCCGGCGCCGCCCGCTTCGCCGCCGGCAAAGGCCGCGGCGGAGATTTCGGAAACATTTGACCCGGCAACCCGACAGGCAGGAAAGATCCTAATAGGGGTCAGGTCTTGTTTCTTGCCTTTATCACTGACCTCGCAAGTAGGCAAGAAACAAGACCTGACCCCAATGACGATGTGACCGCGATGACGATGTTGCGCCGACGAGGGGCGGCGGCGATGGCGGTCCGGTCCGGTCAGCGGCCCTGGAATTCGGGCGGGCGTTTTTCGACGAAGGCGCGGGCGGCTTCCTTGTGATCGGCGGTGCCCTGGGTCCGCAGCATGCGTTCGGCTTCCCGGTCGATCGCCGTCGCGTGATCGATGTCCAGGGCCTCGTCCAGGTTGTCCTTCATATAGGCGAAGGCGACGCGCGGCCCGTTCGCCAGCGGGCCGGCCAGCGCCCGTGTCGCCTCGGCCAGCCCGGCCGCCGGCACGACCTGGTTGAAGAGGCCGATCTCCAGCCCGCGCGCCGCATCGACGCGGGCCGAGGTCAGCATCAGTTCGCGCGCCCTGGCCGGCCCGACGACGCGCGTCAGCAGCCAGGCGAAGCCATAGTCCCCCGACAGCCCGACCCGCGCATAGCCCGCGCTGACGAAGGCCCCTTCAGCGGCGATGCGCAGGTCGCAGGCGAGCGCGATCGCCAGGCCCGCGCCCGCGGCCGGTCCCGGCAGCGCCGCGATGGTCGGAACCCGCAAGGCCCGGAGCGCGCCGGCGATCTCGTGGTGGCGGGCGCGCATGTCGCGAAACTTCTCGTCCGCCGTCCGCCCGTCGTCCTTGCGCGCCGCCATGCCCTTGACGTCGCCGCCGGCACAGAAGGCGCCGCCCGCCCCCGTCACCACGACCGCGCCGACGCTCGCGTCGCCGGCCTGGCCGGCGAGCACGGCGCGGAAGGCCCCCGTCAACTCCGGCGAGAGCGCGTTGCGCGCCTCCGGCCGGTTCAGCGTGATGGTCAGTACGCGATCCTCGAGGTCGCAGGCGAGCTGCTCGGTACCGGTTTCGATCTGCATGATGTTCTTCCCCGTGGCGTCGGGTGCCGGCTTACGCCTCCACCCCGCCCTCTTCGTGATGGACGTAGGCCAGCACCATGTCGCGCACGGTGATGATGCCGGCGAGGTTGCGGTCGTGGTCGACCACCAGGGCGCGGGACAGGCCGAAACGGTCCAGCAGCCGCACCGCGTAGCGGATGTCCATCTCGCTGTCGACGGCGAGCGCGGGCTTGCGCATGACCTCCCACACGTCCGTGCGGTCGAGCGACTTGTTCTCCGCGATCACCTTGGCGGCGATGTCGGTGATGGTGACGACGGCGTATTCGTCGTGCTCGGCCCGCTTGTCGATGACGAGGGAGCTCACCCCCTTCTCGTGCATCTTCGCGAGCGCCTGGCGGACCGGCGCGACCGCCTCGATCATGAACACCGAGGTGGTCATCAGCTCGCGCACCCGGATCAGCGGAATTTCGGTCATAGCTGTTCCTCGATTTCCTGCAGCAGCGTGTGCATCTGCGTTTTCAGGCCGACCGCGTCCTCGATCGCGATCTGGAAGGCGATGCCGGCGCCGTGCTCCTCGTTGAACTTGCCGGCCTCCGCGATGGTCTCCAGGATCTCGCGCGCCCGCTGTTCGGCGACCAGGAACAGCAGCAGGTCACGCTGGCCGGCGAGATCGAGGCCGAGGAAGGTCTTCTCCCGCTTCAGCCCCTCGCCGCGCACGGAGGTGACGACGCTCGCCCCCGTGGCGCCGGCCGCGCGGGCCGCATCCTGCACCGTATCGCTCAGATGGTCGTCGACCAGCGCCATGATCAGCTTCATTCGCATGGGATGTTCCTCGCTACTCCCCGCGCCCGCGGCGCCGGGTCCAGGCGACCAGCCACGAATAGCCCAGGACGGAAACTATGGGAAAGAGGCTGGCGAAGGCAATGAGTCCGAAGCCGTCGATCAGAGGGCTGCGGCCGGGAACGCTGGAGGCGAGCCCAATGCCGAGCGCGGCGACCAGCGGAACGGTGACGGTGGAGGTGGTGACGCCGCCCGAATCGTAGGCCAGCGGAATGATCGTCCGGTCGGCCCGGAGCGTCTGCAAGATCACCACGATATAGCCGGCGATGATGTAATAGTGCAGCGGCGTGCCGGTGATGATGCGGAAGGTGCCGAGCGACACGCCGACGGCGACGCCGATCGCGACGGCGATGCGCAGGCCCCACGCGCTGATGCCGCCGCCCGAGGCCTGGTTCGCCTTTAGGGCCACGGCAATCAGCGAGGGCTCGGCAATCGTGGTGGCGAAGCCGATCGCGGCGGCGTAGACGTAGATCCAGACGTAGTCGCGCCAGTCGCTGGAGCTTGGGCCGCCCTCGACGCCGTTGATGAAGGCGGGATCGGAAAGCTGTTCGGCCATCAGCGTGCCGAGGGGAAACAGCGCCCGTTCCAGCCCGACCAGGAACAGGGTGAGGCCGAGGGCGACATAGACGAAGCCGGTGATAATGGTCTTCAGATGCGGCAGCGGCTGGCGGATCACCAGATACTGGAAGCCGAACAGGATGGCGGCGATGGGGGCGACGTCGCCCAGCGTCGAAATCCCGGTCTCCAGCAGGTGGCGCAGCAGGTCCCACATTCGCTCAGCCCCCCCATTCCCAGACGATGCCGAAGGCCATGACGAACATCAGCGGCGAGAGGCAGGCGAAGGCGATGAGGCCGAAGCCGTCGACGATCGGATTGCGGCCGCGGATCGAATGGGCGAGGCCGACGCCGAAGGCGGTGACCAGCGGCACGGTGATGGTCGAGGTCGTCACGCCGCCCGAATCGTACGCGATGCCGATGATGCTGTCGGGCGCGAAGAAGGTCATGACGACGACGATGCCGTAGCCGGAAATGATCAGCACATGCAGCGGCCAGCCCTTGAGGATGCGGAAAACGCCTATGACCAGGGAGACGCCGACGGAGACGGCGACGGTCATGCGCAGGTAGGTGGCGTAGTCCTCCCGCGCCTCGGGCGCATCGACGACCACACCGGCCTCCGCCGCGATCGCCGCCGCCTCGCGCGCCACCGCGATCAGTGCCGGCTCCGCCACCGTGGTCCCGAAGCCGAGCGCGAAGGCGAACAGCAGCAACCAGGCGAGATTGGCCCGCCGCGTGAAGGCGGCGGCCAGCGCCTCGCCGATCGGAAACAGCGCCATCTCCAGGCCCCGCACGAACAGTGCCAGGCCCAGCACCACCATCGCCAGGCCGATGAGAATGCCGGCGAGATCGGGCAGCGGCTGGCGCAGCACGGCGAGCTGGAAAAACGCGATGACGGCGACGATCGGCGCTAGATCACGCAGCGATTCGACGAGAAGGCGCAGGAATCGGGAAACGCTCTGGGGCATGCCTCGGCCGTGGGAACTGAACTCCCCCGACTATGGCGAAGCGACGGCGCGCGTCAATCCTCGCCGTCGCCCGCCCCGCCCTCGGCCTCGCCATCCCCGGCAGCGGCCTCGGTCTCGGCCTGGCGCTCACGGTAGAGCCGATAGAAGTCGATCGGTTCGACCAGCAGGGGTGGAAAGCCGCCGTCGCGGGTCGCGTCGGACAGAATGCGGCGGGCATAGGGAAAGAGGATGCGCGGGCATTCGACCAGGCAAACCACCTGCACCGCCTCGGGCGGGATGTTCTGCACATGGAACAGGCCGCCGTAGACCACTTCGACCAGAAACGCCCGCTCGTTGCCGCGATGGGCCGACGCCTCGATGGTGAGATCGATGGCATAGCGGCCCTCGCCGGCCGATTCCGCCTCCAGGTTGACGGACACCTCGATCTGCATCTGCTCGCCCGTATCCATCAGGCTTTGCGGCGCATTGAGGTTCTCGAACGACAGGTCCTTCAGGTATTGCGCGAGGATCTGCAAATGCGGCGCCGCGCCGAAATCGGCTTCCGGCAGCTCTGGTGCGCTCGGGGGCACATCGCTCATCGCTCAAACTCCTGGCGGGGGATCGGGACGGCCGCTAGCTAACACGCCCCCAGGGCCGCCACAAGCGAGCTTTCAGCCCACTTTCCAGGGATTGTCGCCCGGTGGGCGTGGCGGCTGGTCGAGGCCGGGGGGCGGTTCGCGCGGCACCTCCTCCCACTCGCCGTCGATGACGCCGTCGTCGGGGCGTCGCGCGCCGCCCGGGCCGTGCACTTTCACGCGGGAGGCGACGGCCCGGGCAATGGCGGCGCGGAAGGGCGGCAGGAACAGCAGAAAGCCGAGCCCGTCGGTAACGAACCCGGGGGTGAGCAGCAACGCGCCGGCGACCAGCAGGCAAAGCCCGTCGAAGATCTCGCGCATCGGCATGACGCCCTGCTCCAGCTCGCTCCGGGCCCGGGTCATGGTGGCGATGCCCTGGGCCCGCAGCAAGGCGGCGCCGGCGATGGCGGTCGCCAGGATCACGGCCAGCGTCGGCCACAGGCCGAGCCAACCGCCGACCTCGATGAAGACACCGATTTCGATCAGGGGCACGCCGATCAACAGGGCCAGCAACAGCAAGGGCACGCTTGTTCCTCCGGAGCTTTCAGCCTATGTAGCATGTAGTAACGCACAGGGCTCGGGTCCACTGGACTTGGCCCCGACCTGGGCTTAGTCTGAACCGTAACCGATATGACGGACATGCAAGGGATGTCCCTCCCGCAAGGCGCGGGCCGGGGACAGGACGGGTAAGCGCCATCGGCTTCGAAGATCTCATCGTAATCGTCCTCATCGGATTGGTCTTCTTCCGCCTGTTCAGGGTGCTCGGCCGCCGAACGGGAGAAGAGCGTCCGCCGGCCGATTCCTTCGGCATCGCGGAGCGTTCGGAAAACGCCGAGGCTGTCGACGACAACAACGTCATCAGCCTGCCCGATCGCGAACCACACCCGCCGGAGGCGGAGGAAGCGGGGCTCGACGCGTCGATCTGGGCGGACGATTCGCCCGTCGGCGCCGGCCTGGCACAGATCAAAATCGCCGATCACCATTTCGAGCCGGGCCCCTTCGTCGAGGGCGCGCGCGCCGCCTACGACATGATCGTCGTCGCCTTCGCCGGCGGCGACCGCCAGACGTTGCGCGGGTTGTTGAACGACGAGGTGTTCGACAACTTCACCCAGGCGATCGACGGTCGCGAGGCGGCGGGCGAGACGCTGGAGACCTCGATCACCGCCATGAAGGCCACCGACATCCTCGACGCCGGCCTCGACGGCCGCACGGCGGAGATCACGGTGAAGCTCGTCTCCGACATGATCAGCTTCACCCGCGACGCGGCCGGCACCCTGGTCGCCGGCAATGCGGGCGAGCACGAGGTGAGCGATATCTGGACCTTCGCGCGCGACATCGGCGACCGCGATCCGAACTGGGTCCTGGTCGCAACCAGCAGCGAAAACTGACCGCGGGCCAATGCCGGGCCGACGCCTCACCATTCTGATTACGCTCGTCTGGATCCTGGCCGGGCTCGGTCTGTGGTGGCTGGCCCGTCCGGCACCGCCGCCACCCGGCCCGGAACTCGCCTTCGAATTCATTCAACCCCGCCTGCTGCCGGAATGGGAACTCGGCCGCCAGGGCGAGGCCGTGCCGGCCCTGAAGCAGAGCTGCAAGCGCTTTGCCAAATGGCCCGACGACAAGAAAATCGGGCCGGGCGGCATCGCGGGCGAGGCGGGCGACTGGCGCAGCGCCTGTAAGCTGATCGACGGCCTCGACCCCACCGATCACCACGCGGTGCGGCAGTTCCTGGAAACCGAGTTCCGCACCTTCCGCATTACCTGGGACGGCACGGACGAAGGCCTGTTCACCGGCTATTATGAACCCTTGCTGCAAGGCAGCCGGCAGCGGAGCGACGCCTTCGCGACGCCCCTGCTGCGCCGCCCCGACGACCTGCTGATCGTGAAACTCGACGCCTTCGACCCCAAGCTGAAGGGCAAGCGGATCCGCGGCCGGATCGAGAAACAGCGCCTGGTCCCCTATCCCGACCGGGCGGGAATCGAGAAATCCACCCCCGAACCGGACACGGTCATCGCCTGGGTCGACGACCCCATCGACGCCTTTTTCCTGCACATCCAGGGCTCCGGCCGGGTCCGGTTGGAGGACGGCACGATGCTTCGCGTCGGCTATGCGGAGCAGAACGGGCGAAAATACGTCGCCATCGGCCGCGAGCTCATCCGCAACGGCGAGATCGCGCGCCGCGACATGTCGATGCAGGCGATCCGTGCCTGGCTGGAGGCGAACCCCGACAAGGCGAGAGCACTGATGAACACGAACCCGAGCTATATCTTCTTCCACGAGTTGAAGGGGCCGGGGCCGCTCGGCTCCCTCGGCGTGCCGTTGACGCCGGGCCGTTCCCTGGCGATCGACCGCCGGTTGCTACCGCTCGGCGTGCCGTTCTGGCTCGATACGAGCGCGCCCAGCGCCGATCCCGACGGCCCGGATACGATTTTGCGCCGGCTGATGGTCGCACAGGATACCGGCGGCGCCATCCGCGGCGGGCTGCGCGGCGACGTCTTCTGGGGCCATGGCCGGGACGCGGCGGAAATCGCCGGGCGCATGAAGCACCAGGGCCGCCTCACCGTGTTTCTGCCGAAGGACGTCACCCCGCCCTGAGGGCGGCGGCCGGCGCCATGGTGACGGAGGCCCGCCTGCTCGGCGAAGCGGAGATGGACGCCCTGGCACTGGGGGCCTGGATCCTCGGCACCGGCGGCGGCGGCGGCGGCGACCCCTACTACAAGCTGTGGAACGTCAAGCTGCTCTGCCGCGAGGGCCGTTCGGTGCGCCTGATCGATCCCGAGACGCTGGCCGACGACGCGCTGGTCGCGATCGTCTCGACCATGGGGGCGCCGCTGGTGGCGCAAGAACGGCTGCCCGACTGTCACCACGCGCTCCGGCCGGTGCGGGCGATGGAAGCCCATCTCGGCCGCCGCTTCGATGCCGTGATGAGCATGGAGATCGGCGGCGGCAACGGCCTGCAGCCGATGATGGTCGCGGCGCTCACCGGCTATCCGGCGGTCGACGCCGACGGCATGGGCCGGGCTTATCCGGAATTGCAGATGACCAGCTTCGCGGTGGCGGGCCTGCCGGCCGGGCCCTTCGCCCTCTCCGACATCCGCGATAACGATGTCGTGATCACCAACGTAGTCGACACGGACTGGGTCGAACGGATCGCCCGGCGCATTACCACCGAGGTCGGCTCCACCGCCGCGATCTGCATGGCGCCGCGCACCGGCGCCGAGGTCAAACGTCACGGCATTCCCCACACGACGAGCCAGGCGCTGCGCCTCGGCCAGGCGGTCCAGCACGCGCGGCGGGAGCATCGCGATCCGATTGCCGCCATTCTCGAGGCGGGCGACGGCCGGAAGCTGTTCACCGGCAAGGTCGTCGACGTCGAACGGCGCACCTCGGAAGGATTTCTGCGCGGCCGCGCCCGGATCGAGGGGCTGGCCGCGGATGCCGGCCGCGAGTTCACCGTGCTGTTCCAGAACGAGTTCTTTCTCGGCCGGCTCGGCGAGCGGCCGGTGGTCATGACCCCGGACCTGATCTGCGTCGTCGACGCCGTCAGCGGCGACGGCATCGGCACGGAGGCCATCCGCTATGGCCAGCGGATCTCCGTCCTCGCCCTGCCCGGCCCCGAGGTATTCCGCAGCGCGGCCGGCCTCGCGGTGGTCGGACCGCGCGCCTTCGGCGTCGATCTCGACTACGTCAGCGTCTTCGAGGCCACGGCCCCATGAAGCGGATCGGCATCGACGTCGGCGGCACCAACACGGATGCCGTTCTGGTCGAGGACGGCGCGGTGTTGTCCGCGGTGAAATCGCCGACGACGGCCGATGTGACCGACGGCATCCGCCGGGCGCTCGCCGCGCTCCGCGAGGCGGCCGGGCCCGGCCTCGGCGAGACGGCGGCGGTGATGATCGGCACCACCCATTTCGTCAACGCCGTGGTCCAGCGCCGCGAGCTGAACGCCGCCGCCGCACTCCGGATCTGCCTGCCGGCGAGCGCCACGTTGCCGCCCATGGTCGACTGGCCGCCGGACCTGGCCGCGCTCGCCGAGGGCGGGCGCTATCTGGTCGCCGGCGGCATCGAATACGACGGCCGGGCGCTCGCCCCGCTGGACGAGAGGGCGATCGCCGAGGCCGGCCGGGCGATGCGGGCCGCCGGCGTCGGCGCCGCGGCCGTCACGTCCGTGTTCTCCCCCCTCGACACGGGCTGCGAGACCCGGGCGGCGGAGATCCTGCGCGACGTCCATCCGGACCTGCACCTGACGCTCTCCAGCCGGCTCGGCCGTATCGGGCTGCTGGAGCGGGAGAATGCCGCCCTGCTGAACGCCAGCCTAATGTCCCTCTCCCACCGCACGATCGCCGCCTTCGAGGCCGCGATCGCCGACAGCGGGCTCGACGCGCCGCTGTTCATCACGCAGAACGACGGCACGATCGTCGATGCGGCGACGGCGCGCGACCAGCCGGTCATGAGCTTCGCCTCCGGCCCGACCAACAGCATGCGGGGCGCCGCCCTGCTGGCCGGCGTGCCGGACGCCATGGTGGTCGACGTCGGCGGCACCAGCAGCGATGTCGGCTGCCTTCAGGCCGGATATCCGCGCGAGGCCAACAACGTGGTCACCATCGGCGGCGTGCGCACCCTCTTCCGCATGCCGGACCTGCTGTCGATCGGCCTCGGCGGCGGCACCCGGGTCGCGACGGACCCGCTGGTGGTCGGCCCCGACAGCGTCGGCCATCGGCTGCGCGAGGACGCCCTGGTATTCGGCGGCGGACAGCTGACCATGACCGATGTCGCGGTGGCGGCCGGCCGGGCCGAGATCGGCGACGCCGCCCGCCTCGCCGACGTCGACGCCACCGACGTCGCCGCGGCGCTGGCCCGCGCACACGCCATGCTGTTCGAGGCCGTCGACCGCATGAAGACCGACGCGGCCCCGCTTCCCCTGCTCGCCGTCGGCGGCGGCGCCATGCTGGTCCCGGATACGCTTCCAGGCGTATCCGAGGTGGTCCGGGTACCGCACCATGCGGTCGCGAACGCGGTCGGCGCCGCGATGTCGCAGATCTCCGGCGAGGTCGATCGGATCTTCCGCGGCCTCTCCCACGAGGACCGCCTGGCCGAGGCCGAGCGGCAGGCCCGCGCCCGGGCGATCGATGCCGGGGCGGACCCGGACAGCTTGAGCGTCGTCGACGTCGAGAACCTGCCGCTCGCCTACCTGCCGGGAAACGCGGTGCGCACGCGCCTGCGGGTCGTCGGCGACGTCGCCGCCCTCACGGCACGGAGGTGAGAGACATGTCCGGCTCGCCCACCCTGGCGTTGAGCGCGCAAGAACGGGACTATCTCGCCCGCCAGCTCCGGCGCGCAAATGCAGAGCGTGGTTTCGTCGCACGTTGCGCCATCGTCCTGCGCCGCGCCGACGGCGGAGACGAGGGCGAGATCGCCGCGGAACTCGGCGTTCCGCGGCGGGCGGTGGCGAAGTGGTGCCGACGCTTCGAACGCCACCGCATCGACGGCCTGCTGACCTGGCGGCCCCGCGATTTCGCCCTGGTCGCCGCGCTGCTGCTGCTCGGCGCGACGGTCTGGGCGGTCAGCGTCTATTCCCATGTCTTCGGCCCCGCCGCCGGCGCCTACGGGCCTTTCGGTCCCTAGTCTGAGCTCGGCCCATTTCGCCGCGAAGGGGTCAGGACTTGAATGTTGAATTCGGGTTGGCCATGCTCCAGCGATGTCGAGACCGCCACGCCTCGATGGCCCGGGTGCGCGGCATTGCCTGACCAATCAGGGCAACGTCCGCGCGCATATCGCTGACCGCCATGGACAGGGCGTCGTCGATCTCATAGCGCAGCATCGCCTTGGTTCTCGAGATCGTAAAGGATCTTCGACCCGCTCTACGGGCGCGCCTTGGGCGCGTCCTTGACGACCTCGAAAACCAAGGCGCCATGGCCATCATGAGATCAAAGGCCGGAACCGACGGGGACTCGGTGAAAGGCGCCGTCGTGTGATGTGGTTGGCGGGGGTGCGCAGTTCTCCTCCATCTCGATGATCGTTCGGGCATGGAAAGCGAGGGCGAATTCAACATACAAGTCCTGACCCCGTTCCATGCTGATGGATGACTGGTGCGCGCTCGAAAGGCCGACACCGAAGCATCGAGAACACGTACGGCAGCGCGGCGACCCGAACGACGAACGGCAACGAGAACGACCGACGGCGATGCGTCGGCGGAGAGAGGAGATCTTTGTGACCGAAGGGTATTGCCTAATGGGTAACCCCTTTCCAGGATGCCTCGATGGCAGTGCCTGGACGAGGCATCGTTCGGCTTGTCTGAACCGGGTCGCGCGCTATAGTCCGCCGGCCGGCCTTGGGCGCGGCGACGATGGATGGAATTGCCCATGGCCACCCTCCCATGACCTCCCCCCCCAGGACCTCCCCCCCATGACCTCCCCCAATGTCGGACTGCTGGTCACCTGCCTTGCCGACCTGTTCCGGCCGAGCGTGGCGCGTGCCGCCGTGCTGCTGTTGCGCCGGGCCGGCTGCCGGGTCCATGTCCCGGCGCAGACCTGCTGCGGCCAGCCGGCCTACAACTCGGGCGCGCGGGCCGAGGCGCAGGCGGTCGCGCGCGGCGTGATCGAGAGTTTCGAGGGCTACGACCATGTCGTCGCCCCCTCCGGCTCCTGCGCGGGCATGCTGGCTCATCATTATCCCGCCCTCTTCCGCGACGACCCGCGCTGGGCCGCCCGGGCCGAGGCGCTGGCCGCCAAGACACACGAGTTGACCAGCTTCCTGGTCGACGTCCGGGACCAGGGGCCGGTCGCGACCCGCTTTCCGGCGACGGCGACCTATCACGATTCCTGCGCCGGCCTGCGCGAGCTGGAGGTGAAGCGCCAGCCCCGCGCCCTGCTCGCCGGCGTCGACGGGCTGGAGCTGCGCGAGCTTCCGGGCGCCGAGGAATGCTGCGGCTTCGGCGGCACCTTCTGCGTCAAGTATGCCGACATCTCCCTCGATATCGTCGACCGCAAGATCGACGACATTGTCGCCACCGGTGCCGATACACTGCTGGCCGGCGATCTCGGCTGCCTGATGAACATGGCCGGGCGGTTGAAGCGCCGGGGCCTGACGGTGGAAGCACGCCACGTCGCCGAGGTCCTGGCCGGGATCACCGACGAGGTGGCGCCCATCGCCGGCGACGACGGCGACAACGGCACCGGGCCGGGGAAGGGTTGAGCCGATGGCCCATCTCGATCCCCGCGACTTCAAGGCCAACGCCCGCGCAGCACTCGCCGATCGCCAGCTCTCCGACGCGCTCTCGCGAATGAGCGCGGGCCTGGTGCCGAAGCGCGCCGACGCCGTCGCCGCGCTGCCGGAGTTCGACGCGCTCCGCGACCGGGCGCGGGAGATCAAGGACCACACGCTCGCCAACCTCGACCACTACCTGGAGGTCTTCGAGGCCAACTGCCAGGCGACCGGCGGCCAGGTGCACTGGTGTGGAACCGCGGACGAGGCGCGGTCCCGCATCCTCGAGATCTGCCGCGCCGCCGACGCCCGCACCGTGACCAAGGGCAAGAGCATGGTCGGGGAAGAGCTGCACCTAAACCCCTTCTTCGAACGCCACGGTATCACCCCTGTCGAAACCGACCTCGGCGAGTACATCGTGCAGCTGGCCGACGAGGTGCCGAGCCATATCGTCGCGCCTGCCATCCACAAAACCAAGGAACAGGTCTCCGACCTGTTCGAGCGTCACCACGGCGGCCCGCGGCAGGAGGAACCGGAGGCGATCATCGGCGAGGCCCGCGAGGTGCTGCGCCAGCGCTTCCTCGACGCCGACGTCGGCATCACCGGCGCCAACTATCTGGTGGCGGAGACCGGCTCCTCCGTCATCGTCACCAACGAGGGCAACGGCGACCTGACGCAGATCCTGCCCAAGGTCCACGTCGTGATCGCCTCGATCGAGAAGATCGTGCCGACCCTGGAGGACGCGACGACGATCCTTCGCCTGCTCGCCCGTTCCGCCACCGGGCAGCCGTTCTCCGCCTACACGACCTTTTCGACCGGACCGAAGCGGGCCGACGACCTCGACGGGCCGGAGGCCTATCACGTCATCCTGCTCGACAACGGGCGGAGCGCGATGCTCGGCACCGAGTTCCAGGACATGCTGCGCTGCATTCGCTGCGGGGCCTGCATGAACCATTGCCCGGTCTACCAGTCGGTCGGCGGACACGCTTACGGCACCGTCTATGTCGGGCCGATGGGCTCGGTCCTCTCGCCGGCGCTGGTCGGGCTGGAGACGACGAAACACCTGCCGAACGCTTCGACCTTCTGCGGGCGTTGCGAGGCGGTCTGTCCGATGCGGATCCCGCTGCCCCGCATGCTGCGGGCCTGGCGGGAACGCGCGCACGAGAGCGGACAGACCACGGTCGCCGAGCGCCGCGGCCTCCGGCTCTGGGCCTGGTTCGCGCGCCGGCCCGCGCTCTATGGCCCCGGCGCGCGCCTCGCCGCCCGCGCCCTCGCCTGGCTCGGCCGCGACAAGGGGCGCCTGGCCCGCCTGCCGTTCGCCGCGGGCTGGACCGGGGGGCGCGACCTGCCGGCGCCCGAGGGCCGCACCTTCCAGGAGCAATGGCGCAAGGATGCCGACGGCATCCGCACGGGTCGGTCATGAGCGGCGATTCCGCAAACGACGAGGGCCGGGCCCGGGTTCTCGGCGCCGTGCGCCGCGCGCTCGGTGCGGCGCCCTCACCGACGACGCCAAGCGGGAGCTGGACCAGCGGCTGGCGGCGCATCCGCGAAATCTGCAACCGGCCGTCGCGCGGGAAAGCGACGCGGCCCGTATTCTCGAACGCTTCGTCCAGGCGGCGGAGGCCGCGGACGTCACCGTGGCGCGTCTGTCGTCCGCCGACGCGGTGCCCGAAGCGGTCGCCGGCTATCTTCAGAGCCACAACCTGCCGCCGCGCCTGCGCCTCTCCCCCGGTGCCGAAAGCTATCCCTGGGAACGGGTGCCGCTGGTCGAAACCTCGCGCGGTGCGGCCCGGGGCGAGGACCGCGTCGCCCTCACCCCCGCGCTCGCCGGCGTGGCCGAGACTGGATCCCTGGTGCTGGAGAGCGGGCCGGACAAGCCGACCGCGCTCAACTTCCTGCCCGAACACCATGTGGTGACATTGCGCGCCTCGGAACTGGTCGCGAGCCCCGAGGACGTCTGGGACCGCCTGCGCGCGGCCGCCGGCGGCGGATCGTTGCCGCGAACGGTCAACCTGATCACCGGCCCCTCGCGCACCGGCGATATCGAGCTGACGATCCATCTCGGCGCGCACGGGCCCCGCGCCCTGCATGTCCTGCTGATCGAGGACCAGGGATGAGCGGCGGGCGGCGCGCCACGCCCGAGGAAGAGGCCCTGTTCGAACGCACGGTCCGCGCCGATGAGCGCGCGGAGCAGCCCCCAGCCCCGGAACGCCCGTCCGCACCCCCGGCGCCCCGGCGTTCCGCGACGCCGGCGCCCGCGCCGCCGCTGCACCAGCCGGCCTTTCCCATCGAGGGCAAGCGGACGACGGTACCCGGCCTCGACCGCCGCTCCAGCGAGCGGCTGGCCCAGGGCCGGATGGAGATCGAGGCCCGTCTCGACCTGCACGGTCGCCGGCTGGAGGAGGCGCACCGCGCGCTCGTCCGCTTCATCCAGGCCTCTCATGCGGGCGGACGGCGTTGCGTCCTGGTCATCACCGGCAAGGGCGGCACCAAGCGGGCCGACGAGGGGGTCATGAACGAAGACGCCCCGGGTGTGCTGAAACGGTCCCTGCCGCGCTGGCTGGCGGCACCGCCGCTCGCCGACAAGGTCCTTGTCGCGCGGCCCGCCCAGCCGAAGGACGGGGGCGCGGGCGCGTTCTATGTGCTGCTGCGCCGCGCCAAGCGCTGAACCGCGGCCTCAGCGATTGACGATCTGCCAGCTGCCGTCGGGCTGACGACAGGCGGTGCCGGTGGCTTCCTCCGTCCGCTCGCCGACGGTGACGGTCTGGCGGTAGTTCCGGCACTGGCCGCGTTCGGCGTCCCGGACGGCGGCCCGGGGCGTGACCGTGCCGTGGTTGCCGCTGTCGGGATTGCGCCAGCTGATGACCTCGCCGTCGGCTGCGTGGTCCAGCCCTTCGCGGGTCGCGCGGGCCATTTCGCGCCGGTCGACCTCGTCGAGCTGTCGGCCGATGGCACCGCCGACCCAGGAGCCGATCAGGCCGCCCGCCGCCGTCGCCGCCACCCGTCCGATGCCGGAGCCAACCTGTGAGCCGAGAACGGCGCCGCCGATCGCGCCCAGAACGCTGCCGAGCTGTTCACCCTCACGCCCCGACTCGCAAGCCGCCAGCAGCAGGATCGCGCTCGCAGCCACCACGGTCCGCAGGTTTCGTCGCATGGTTCGCCACCCCTCGTGCCCGCGCCAATTCGACGCGCTGGACAATCCATCACCTGGATTAATATAGGACGGGACGAGACGAGACACAGCGTATCCGACAAAGGGACGACGCCGATGAAGATTGACGAGTTGGACGACCCCATCGCCCTCTTCCACCAATGGTACGCGGATGCCGAGGCGGGCGAGCCGCGCAACGCCAACGCGATGGCCGTCGCCTCGATCGGGCCGGACGGGCGACCGTCGATCCGTACCGTGTTGATGAAGGAGGTGGATACGCGCGGTTTCGTCTTCTACACCAATCTCGAAAGCCAAAAGGGTGTCGAGTTGCGGGCCCGGCCGATGACGGCGATCTGCTTCTATTGGCGCTCCATCGGTCGCCAGGTGCGGGCGGAAGGTGACGTCACCCTGGTCGACCCGAGCGAGGCGGACGCCTATTTCGCCAGCCGCCCACGCGACAGCCAGATCGGCGCCTGGGCCTCGGAACAGTCGCGGGACCGCGGCGATCCCGGCCGGCTGGAGGCCCGGGTGGCGGAACTGGAGGTCGAGTACGAAAATCGCGAGGTGCCGCGGCCCCCGCACTGGACCGGATTCCGCCTGGCACCGCATCGCATCGAGTTTTGGCACGAGCAACCGTCTCGACTGCACGACCGGCTGATGTATGATCGAGTGGATGGGGCATGGCGCCGCCGTTGGCTCGATCCTTGAGCCGCGCGAGCGGGCACGACGCTCGAATACGGCGCCTGAAATGGCAGTAGCCCGAGATGGCAGTGGAACGACAGCAGGACACGGGCGCGGGGGATAGCGCGGAGATCGGCGCGTCCTCGGCCCGCCTGATGCGGCTTGCGACCTATGCCGCCGTGGCCACGGCGTCGGTGCTGATCCTGGCCAAGCTGGCGGCCTGGATCCTGACCGATTCGGTGTCGATGCTGGGCAGCCTGATGGATTCGAGCCTCGACGGCTTCGCCTCCCTCATCAACCTGATGGCCGTGCGCCACGCCCTGGTGCCGGCGGACCGCGAGCATCGCTTCGGCCACGGCAAGGCCGAGGCGCTGGCTGGCCTGGCGCAGGCGGCGTTCATCACCGGCTCCAGCGTCTTCCTGTTGCTCGAGGTCGGTGACCGGGCCTTCCGGCCGCACAAAATCGAGGCGAGCGAAATCGGCATCGCCGTGCTGGTCGTCTCGATCCTGCTCACGCTCCTTCTCGTCGCCTTCCAGCGCCATGTGGTGAAGCGCACCGGCAGCCTGGCGATCTCCGCCGATTCCCTGCACTACAAGGGCGACCTGCTGATGAACCTGGCGGTCATCCTGGCGCTGGTGCTGGTGGGCGGCTTCGGGCTGATCTGGGCAGATCCGCTGATCGGCCTGGCGATCGCCGCCTATCTGCTCTATGGCGCCTGGCGCATTTTCGCGCTCGCCCGCGACCAGCTGATGGACCGGGAGCTGCCGGACGACATGCGCGCGCGGATCCGCGAGATCGCCACCGGGCATGCATCCGTCATCGACATGCACGACCTGCGCACCCGGGCGTCGGGCACGGATACCTTCATCCAGATGCATCTGGAAATGGATCCGCAAATGCCCCTGATCGAGGCGCATGAAATTTCCGACGAGGTCGAGGGCTGGCTCCGCGAGGCGTTCCCGGGTGCCGAGGTGATCATCCATCAGGACCCCTTCGGCGTCGAGGAGGCACGCGCGGTCTTTTGAACATGACGGCAGCGCAGGACCAGAGCCGGACGATCGCCTTTCTGCAGGACCCGGCGAACCACGGCGCCGGCGTCGCCGAAGTCGCGCGGATCGACACCCACATCGCCCATGTCTTCCTCGCGGGCGATTATGCCTACAAGCTGAAGCGGGCCGTCCGCCTGCCGTTCCTCGATTTCTCGACCCTGGACGCGCGCGCGGCGGCCTGCCGCGCCGAGCTCGATCTCAACCGGCGCACGGCGCCCGAGATGTATCTCCGCCTCGCCCGGCTGACGGCCGGGTCCGACGGCGGCCTGGCCTTCGACGGTGACGGCGCGGTCGTCGACTGGCTGGTCGTCATGCGCCGCTTTCCGCAGTGCCGCCGGCTCGACCGGCTCGAGGTCTTTCCGCCGACCCTACCGGCCCGTCTGGCGGAAGCGGTCGCCGCCTTTCACGACACGGCGGCACCAGCTCCCGACGGTGCGGACGCGGCGGAAATGCACCGGCTGCTGGCGGTCAACGCCAAGCTGTTGCGCGGCTTCGCGCCGGACGTCTTCGCGCCCGGGGACGTCGAAGACCTCCTCGCCCACGCCGGGGCGGCGCTCGACGCCCTCTCTCCCCGCTTCGAGGCGCGCCTGGCGCAGGGTTTCGTGCGCCACGGTCATGGCGACCTGCATCTCGCCAACATCCACCTGGACGGCGACGGCCTGCCGGTGATCTTCGACTGCCTGGAATTCGACGACCGCCTCGCCCGGGCGGACACGCTCTATGACCTGGCGTTCCTGGCGATGGACATGATCCACCATGGCCTGGCGGCGGAGGCGGCGAGCCTGCTCTCGCGCTATCTGCTGCTGCGCGACGATTTCGACGGCCTCGACCTGATCGGCGTCTACCTCTCGCTCCGCGCGCAGATCCGCGCCCATGTCGCGGCGACGACCGCGGCCGGCGCGCCGGCCGACCGGGCCGAGGCCCTGCGCCGGGCGGCCCAAGGCTATCTCTCGCTCGCGACGCGGTGCCTGGCGCCGGCGACACCGCGCCTGATCGCCGTCGGCGGCCTTTCGGGCAGCGGCAAGTCGACGCTGGCCCGGGCGCTGGCGCCCCGCATCGGGCCGCCCCCCGGCGCCATTCACCTGCGCAGCGACGAGCTTCGCAAGCACCTCTTCGACGCCCCGCTCGAAGCGCCCCTGCCGGCCGAGGCCTATGCCCCGGAGGTCAGCGCCCGGGTCTACGAACGGCTTCATCGGCTCGCCCGACGCATCCTCGCTACCGGCCGGCCGGTCGTCGTCGACGCGGTCCATGACCGGGCCGACTCCCGCGCCGCGCTGGCCGCGCTGGCCGCCGACGTGGGCGTCCCCTTCACCGGTCTTTGGCTGGAGGCGCCGGAAGCTACTCTGGCCGCCCGGATCGAGGCGCGACGCGACGACGCTTCCGACGCCACCGTCGAGGTCATGCACCGGCAACGCGCCGCGGCCGAGGTGCCGGCGGACTGGCGGCGCATCGAGGCGACGGAAACGCCCGCGGCCATGGTCGAAGCCGTCGCCCGCCTGACGGAATAGCTGGCAATTGCCCCGACTTACCCCTTAAATGCGCGCCATGAGCAACACGGACAGCAATCGACGCCGCACCCTGGTGCTGACCGGCGCCAGCCGGGGGATCGGGCATGCCACGGTGAAGCGGTTCTCCAGCGCCGGCTGGCGGGTCATCACCTGTTCCCGCATGGCCTTCCCCGAGGACTGCCCCTGGGAAGCCGGGCCGGAGGATCATGTGCAGATCGACCTCGCCGACGTTGCGGACACGGAGCGCGGTATCGCCGAGATCCGCTCGCGGCTCGACGACGGCATGCTGAACGCGCTGGTCAACAACGCCGGCATCTCGCCCAAGGGCGAGGCGGGGGAGCGGCTGTCCAGCCTCACCACCGACGTCGCCACCTGGCAGCAGGTCTTCCAGGTGAATTTCATGGCCCCGGTGATGCTGGCCCGCGGCCTGGCGGCGGAACTCGAGGCCGGCCACGGTTCGATCGTGAACGTCACCTCGATCGTCGGCAGCCGCGTGCATCCCTTCGCCGGCACCGCCTATGCGACGTCGAAGGCGGCACTCGCCAGCCTGACGCGCGAAATGGCGGCGGACTTCGGCCCCCTCGGCATACGGGTGAACGCCATTGCGCCGGGCGAGATCAAGACCGCGATCCTCTCGCCGGAGACCGAGGAAACGCTCGCCCCGAGCCTGCCCATGCGCCGCCTCGGCACGCCGGAGGAGGTGGCGAAGGTGATCTATTTCCTCTGCACGGAACAGTCGAGCTACGTCACCGGCAGCGAGCTGCATATCAACGGCGGCCAGCACGTCTGAGCCGGTTCCGGCGAACCCGGAAAACGACAAGGAGGCGGGGGTGCAGTTTTTCTTTGCCGTCAGGGGTCAGTTTCCGGCGGGCGACGACGTCGCGGCGCGTTTCGAAGAACTGTTAGCGCAGGCGCGGCTCGCCCGTCAGCTGGGTTTCGACGGCATCTCCAAAAGCTCGCACTACAGCTCGACCCCGTTCCAGGAGATCCAGCAGCTGCCCTTCCTCGCCCGCATCGCCGCCGAGGTGCCCGGCATGTGGCTGGCGACCCGCATCGTCCTGCTGCCGCTGCACAAGCCGCTCGACATCGCCGAGCAGCTGGCGGCGATCGACCTGTTCTCCGGCGGCAAGCTGATTTTCGGCGCCGGCATCGGCTACCGCGAGGTCGAGTTCAAGGCCTTCGGCACCACCCAGAAGGATCGCGTGCCCCGCTTCGTCGAGAACCTGGAGGCGATCAAGCGGCTGTGGGCCGAGGACAGCGTCACCATGCAGGGCTCCCACTTCACGCTCGAGGACGCGGTCTGTTCGCTGAAGCCGTTACAGAAACCGCGCCCACCGATCTGGATCGGCGCCAACGCCGATGCGGCGATCCGCCGCGCCGCCCACATCGGCGACAGCTTGATGATCAACCCGCACAACCGCATCGATACGACGGTGCGGCAAATCGAACTCTATCGCCGCGAACTCGACAGTCTGGATAAGCCCTTCCCCGCCACCCTGGCGATGAGCCGGGAGATGTTCATCGGCCGCGACCGGACCGACGCGCTGGCCCGCGCCCGGCCCTATCTCGAACGCAAGTACGCGGCCTATCACCAATGGGGCCAGGACAAGGCCATGCCGAAGGGCGACGACGACCTCGGCCAGAGCTACGAGGACCTGGCCGATGCCCGCTTCCTCCTCGGCTCGGCCAACGAGGTCGCGGACGGCCTGATCGCGCTGGCGCGGGCCACCGGCGTCAATTCCTTCAGCTGCCCGGTGCAGTGGCCGGGCATGCCGCAAGGCGAAGTGGTCGAGCAGATGCATCGCCTGGCGGAAGACGTCATGCCCAAGGTTCGCCCCGAGCTTCGCACATCGTGAAGACGGCGGCGTTGCATGCACGGGATCGAGTTGATACACCCTGGCCGCCCGGCCCCGGCCCGGAACCACGACCAGCGACGAGGATAGCCGACCCATGAGAATCAACGGCAACGCGATCCGCCCCGGCAACGTCATCGAGCACAAGGACGGGCTCTGGCGTGCGGTGAAGATCCAGCACACCCAGCCTGGCAAGGGCGGCGCCTACCTGCAGGTCGAGCTGCGCAACCTGCGCAACGGCAGCAAGCTGAACGAGCGCTTCCGCGCTTCGGAGAACGTCGAACGGGTCCGGCTCGACCAGAAGGACCACCAGTATCTCTTCGACGACGGCCAGACCTATACCTTCATGGACATGGAGAGTTACGAGCAGATCGAACTGTCGGCAGAGGCGCTCGGCGATCAGACGATCTATCTCCAGGAAGGCATGACCATCGTCATCGAAAGTTTCGAGGGCGATCCGCTCGGTGTCGAGTTGCCGGACCAGGTCACCCTGGAGGTGACGGAGACCGAGCCGGTGGTGAAGGGCCAGACGGCGGCCAATTCGAACAAGCCGGCGGTGCTGGACAACGGTTTGCGCACCAACGTCCCGCCCTTCATCAATCAGGGTGACCGGATCATCATCGCCACCGCCGACGGCACCTACGTCAAACGCGCCGACTGAACGGCGAAGGAGAGCCCCAGATGGCGCGGCGATCGGCCCTCATCAACGTCATGATCCAGGCCGCGCAGAAGGCGGCGCGCGGTCTGGTCCGCGATTTCGGCGAGGTCGAGCAGCTGCAGGTCAGCCGCAAGGGCCCCGGCGATTTCGTCTCCATCGCCGACATGAAGGCGGAGAAGACCCTGCAGGAGGCGTTGGAGCGAGCCCGCCCCGACTTCGGCTTCCTGATGGAGGAAAGCGGCACGGTCGAGGGCAAGGATCCGCACCATCGCTGGATCATCGATCCCCTGGACGGCACGACCAACTTCCTGCACGGGGTGCCCCATTTCTGCACCACCGTCGCGCTGGAGAACCGGGGCGAGATCATTGCCGGCGTCACCTACAACCCCGTCGCGGACGAGATGTACTGGGCGGAACGCGGCCAGGGCGCCTATCTGAACGACCGCCGCCTCAGGGTTTCCAGCCGCAGCCAGATGTCCGAGGCGCTGGTGTCCACCGGTATCGCGCACGGCCACGGCGACGATTACGACGCCTTCCTGCGCGAGGTTCGCGCGGTGATGCCACAGGTGACCAGCCTGCGCCGCTACGGCGCCGCTGCCCTCGATCTCGCCTATGTCGCGGCCGGCCGCGCCGACATTTTCTGGCAACGTGGCTTGGGCGCCTGGGATATCGCCGCGGGAATCCTGCTGGTGCGCGAGGCGGGCGGCTTCATCACCGACCTCTCCGGCCGCCACAAGATGCTGGAGACGGGCGAAGTGATGGCCGGAAACGATTCCCTGCAGCCGCGCGTTCTCGATATCGTGCGCCGCGCGCGGGACGGCTGACCGGCGGCATGGGACGGCTCGGCTCGACATGGCGCGCATGCGGAACCTGCCCGAGAGAGACCGCCGCCCGGTCGGCGAGTTGAAGCGTCTCGTCCCCTTTTTGCGACCCTATTGGAAGGTTGGCATCGCCGCCTTCGTCTCCCTCGTCGTCGCCGCGGGCGCGGTGCTGACCATCGGCCAGGCGATCCGCCGTGTGGTCGACAACGGATTTGCCGAAGAAGCGGGCTTCATCGACCAGTATTTCATCGCCCTGCTCGGCGTCGTCATCGTCCTCGCCGTCGCCACCTTCGGGCGCTTCTATCTGGTGACCTGGCTCGGCGAACGGGTGGTGAGCGACCTACGCCGCGCCGTCTACGACCATGTCATCACCCTCTCGCCGGCCTTCTACGAGGCGACGCGGGTGGGCGAATTGCTCTCGCGCCTGACGGCGGACGCGACCCTGGTGCAATCGGTCGTCGACTCGACCGCCTCCGTCGCCATGCGCAACCTGCTGCTCTTCCTCGGTGGCAGCGTGCTGCTTGTGATCTCCAGTCCGAAGTTGACGGGCATCGTCTTTTTGCTGCTTCCCGTCGTCGTCGTGCCGCTGCGGTTCATCGGGCGGAAGGTCCGGACCTACTCCCGCCAGGCGCAGGACCGGGTCGCCGACATCTCGGCGCATGCGGAAGAAACCCTGAATGCCGTCGAGGTGATACAGGCCTTCAATCACGAAGGCCATGACCGCGCGCAGTTCTCCCGGGTGACGGAGAATGCCTTCGAGGCGGCGGTGCGCCACATCCGGGCCCGGGCCTGGCTCACTGCGCTGGTGATGCTGCTGGTCTTCGGCGCCGTCGACCTGGTGGTCTGGATCGGCGCCACCGACGTCATCGACGGCCGGATGAGCGGCGGCGAACTGGCGGCCTTCGTGTTCTATGCCATCGTCGTCGCCGGCGCCGCCTCCGCCCTGATGGAGGTCTACGGCCAGTTGCAGCGGGCCGCCGGCGCGGCGGAGCGGTTGGCCCAGCTGCTGGGCGAACGGCCGGAGATCGAGGCCCCGGCAAATCCCCATGTGCTGCCGGCCCCGGCGGCGGGAGCCTTGCGGCTGGACGCCGTCTCGTTCCATTACCGGACACGGCCCGACGCGCCGGCCCTGCATGATGTCACCCTCGACATCGCGGCCGGCGAGACCGTCGCTCTGGTCGGGCCGTCCGGCGCGGGAAAGAGCACACTCTTCGCCCTGTTGCTCCGCTTCTACGACCCGACCAGCGGTGCCGTCCGTCTCGACGGCGTCGACATCGCCGAGGCCGACCCCCACGCCGTGCGGGACCGCTTCGCCCTGGTCCCGCAGGAGCCGGTGATCTTCGCCGCGAGCGCCCTCGACAACATCCGCTACGGCCGCCCGGAGGCGAGCGAGGCCGAGGTGCGCGCCGCGGCCGAGGCGGCGCACGCCCTCGAATTCCTGGAGGCCCTGCCGGAGGGATTGGCGAGCCATCTGGGGGAACGGGGCGCCCGCCTCTCCGGCGGCCAGCGCCAGCGGGTCGCCATTGCCAGAGCCGTCCTGCGCGATCCCGCAGTATTGCTGCTGGACGAGGCCACCAGCGCCCTCGATGCGGAGAGCGAGCGCATGGTGCAGCTGGCCCTCGAACGCCTGATGGCTAAGCGCACGACCCTGGTGATCGCCCACCGCCTGGCGACCGTGCAGAAGGCCGATCGCATTCTCGTGTTGGATCAGGGTCGCATTGTCGAGGGCGGCCGCCACGGCGAGCTGGTGGCGCGCGGCGGCCTATACGCGCGCCTCGCCGCCCTACAGTTCGAACAGGCCTTGCGGGCGTAGAAACAAGACCGGAGCGCCATCGGCGCTGCCGCACGCCGACCCTTCAACGGCCGGTCATGTCGCTCGCGGCTCTCCGGCAGATAACCAGCAGGGAGACGCCGAAGGGAATATGAAGCCGGGGCGCCAGCGCCACGTCCGCGAAGAACACGGTGCCGAGCAGCCTATTTAGCAGCGGCGTGTTGATCTGACCTTCACTTCGCAGCTTTATTCCCAAAACCGCAATGAGGCGGCGGGCTAGAAAGATCGGCAGAAACAAGAAGAAGTTGAAATAGTAGTGGCGAAGCAACTGCAGCCGTGACCCGCGAAGCAGGTTGAGCAGGCCGGTACGTCTATAGCGGCGCTTATGGTGACTGACGTCGTCCTGAAGGCCCCAAAGCGATGGAAAGGCCGGAACCGTCAAGAGCAAATGTCCGCCCGGCCGCAGGACCCGCTTGATCTCCTCGATCGCGCGGCCATCATCGTCTACATGTTCTATGATGTCCGTCGCCATCACGAGATCGAAGTCGTCGTCCGCGAAGGGCAGATTGCAAACATCGCCCAGGTGAACATCGCCCAGTCCCTTGTCGGCACAGTGGCGGATGGCCTCCGGGCTGCTATCGACACCAGTGACGTTGCGATAGCCGAGCTCGCCGAGCATTCGGAGATTGGTACCGGTCGAGGTTCCGGTATCGAGAATGCGCGCGTCGAGGTCGAGACCGAAACGGCTTATCTCGCGACGAAACAGCTTGCGACGGCCGACAAACCACCAATGGTTTTCCTCCGCCAGAGCTTCGACTTCGTAAGTGCCGCTGTCCATCCACGCCGATCCGCTGGACGCCGTCCGCGCCGTTCGCCATTGATAACATGGGCGCAATGAGGACTGTCAATTGAGCCGATAGCCATGGTGATCGCGCCCGGCTCTCGGGCCCGCACCTCGTGCTAAAGCTTGAGGCCAACGACACCGCGTAGATCGGCGCCTTTCAGATTTGCCTCGCGCAGGTCGGCACCGGTCAGATCCGCGTCGACAAGGATCGCGTCGCCGAGATCGGCATCGCGCAAATCGACACCTTTGAGGGAGGCTTCGGTCAGAACCGCTGCGCGAAGATTGGCGCCGGTGAAGGCCGCGTTGTCGAGCACGGCGCGTTGCAGGCTGGCCGGCCAGTCGAGTTCGCCGCGCCCGCTGATCCGCATGGGCGAGAGATCGGCCCCGACCAGATCGGCATCCGCGAGATTGGCATGGTCCAGGCGCATGCCGCGCAGCTCGGCGTTGCGCAAACAAGCGCCGACCAACAAGGCGCCATTGGCATCGCTCATGGACAGGCGTCCGCCGGTCATGTCGAGACCGGCCATGGAAGCGCGTTCCAGCTTGGCGGCGGAGAGATCGGCGCCGGCGAGGTCGACGTCCGTCAACACGACTTCGGTGAGGTCCGCCTGAACGCCGCCATGGCCGAGCGACTGCACCCACTCGAAGTGGTCGCGCAAGGTCTGCTGCACCGACTTTTCCAGCTGGTCGATGCTGCGCGGCATGACGGCATTGCCCGTCCGCGCCTTGGCCAGGTCGTCCGCCTGGAACAGGGCCGCCGTCAGATCGGCGCCATCGAGATCGGCGCCGTTCAGGTTGGCACCGCTGAGGTTTGCGCCGTTCAGTGGACAATTGGCGAGCACGGAGCCCGTGAGATCGGCGCCGGCAAAATTAGCGCCGCGCAGGTCGGAGTTGGTGAAGTCCGTACCGGTCAACCGCGCGCCCCGAAAATTGACGTTGGAGAGATCGGTCGAGGTCACGAAAATGCCGGAAAGCCGGGCGGAGGCAAAGTTGGAGTTGGCGAGGTTGGCGCCGGTGATCTCCGTGACGCCGCGGGTCTGCGGCTTGAGGTCGCCATTGTCGTCCGAGCGCATCAACGCACCGTCGCGCACGTCCGCACTCTCCAGCGTCGCGCCCTCGAGATTGGCCGAACGCAGGTTGACGCCGCGCAGGTCGGCCTTCGACAGATCCGCCTTGCGCAGGTCCGCGCCTTGCAGGTCCGAGGCATAGAGATCGACGCCGATCAGCTTGCACTTGGCGAAGTAGGCGTGGCGGAACGACGATCCACTCAGCACCGCCCAGGACAAGTCGGCACCGGAGAAGTTCAGTTTCGAGCCGTCCTGGCTGCGCAGCATCATGCGCTGGCCGCCGTTCTGGCCGCGCAGGTACTTGGCGTGCAGGCCGACGTGGCGTCGGACGTCCTCCTGGTCGAGGGGCAGGCTCATGGCCGGGGTTCCTCCGGGCGAGGGTCCGCCCTTGGCACCGACGTTAGGCCCGCAGTCGTAAAGAAATCGGAAATCCCGCTTCCGGCACCGGGGGACTTGCCCTCCCCGACGGCCCCGCTATGGTCTGAGCGAACAGGAAACATCCAAGGAGACGGAACCATGCCGGGTGTGTTGGAGGGTATCAGAGTGCTGGATTTCGGCCGCTATATTGCCGGCCCGTATTGCGCGACCCTGCTCGGCGACATGGGCGCCGAGGTGATCCGCATCGAAAAGGTTCGCGGCAGCGAGGACCGCTTCATCCTGCCTGTCGCCGAGACGGGCGAGGGCGCGATGTTCCTGTTGATGAACCGCAACAAGAAAGGCATGACGCTCAACCCGATGAAGCCGGAGGGGCGGGAGGTCGTCAAGAAACTGGTCGCCACCGCCGACGTGGTCGTCGCCAACATGCCCTATGAGACGCTGGTCGCCATGGGCATCGACTACGACAGCCTGAAGGCGATCAAGGAGGACATCATCCTCACCACCGTTTCCGCCTTCGGCTCCGAGGGGCCGTATGCCAAGCGGGTCGGCTTCGACGGCATCGCCCAAGTGATGTGCGGCTCGGTCTACCTCGGCGGCTATCCGGGCCAACCGGTGAAATCGGAAGCGCCTTGGGTCGACTTCGGCACCGCCTCGCTTTCCGCCTTCGGCACGATGAACGCGCTGCTGGAGCGCTTCAAGACCGGCAAGGGCCAGATGGTCGAGGGCGCGTTGTTCAAGACCGCGATGACCTTCCACAACGCCATGCTGGTCGAGCAGGCGCTGGCGCAGAAAAACCGGGAGGCGATCGGCAACCGCGGCTACAACGGCGGGCCGTCGGACATCTACCAGACCAAGGACGGCTGGATCATCACCCAGACTATCGGCCAGCCGTTGTTCGAACGCTGGGCCAATCTGATGGGCGAGGACAGCTGGCTTTCCGATCCGCGATTTGCCGACGACGACCTGCGCGGCGATCATGGCGAGATCATTTCCGAGCGGATGGGCGCCTGGTGCGCCGAACGCTCAAACGCCGAAGCGCTCGCCGCGCTGGAGAACGCACGCATTCCGGCCGGGCCGGTGAACACGCCGCAACAGGCGCTCGACGACCCGCATATCGCGGAAATCGGCTTTCTTCAGGACGTCGACTTCCCGGGCACGCCCCGCCCCGCCCCCTTGGCACAGACCCCGGTGAAACTCTCCGAGACGCCGGGCGAAATCCGTGAACGCGCACCGCTTCTCGGTGAACATACGGACGAGATCATGGGCAGCCTCGGCTACGGGGCGTCGGAGATCTCGGGGCTGCGCGAAGCACGTGTGATCTAATTTCGCGCCCGGAATCAAAGGCGGCGCCGTCTTTACACGTTCTCGTGTTCAGCGGTGCCGCCGTTATTTTCAACCGTTACCAAATTTTAACCATCTTTTAACTTCTGCCATCGACCCTCGTCGCCAATTGTACAAGTGACGATTGGGGCGTGATATGGAAGTCATGGCGGCATCGCAGGCGCGAGAGTCGTTCTCCACCCTACTGCGCCGCGCGGCGGAGGACGGCGCGCGTACGGTGATCTCGCGGCGTGGGCAGGCCCAGGCGGCGCTGGTTCCCATCGACGACCTGCGTTTCCTGCAACGGCCGTCGCGCCGCCAGGGCGAGGGTGCCGCCTACGAGATCGACCGCCTCGCCGATTTTGCCGAGGCCGGTGCCGACTGGTTCTGGGAAACGGACAGCGAGCATCGCTTCGTCCATGCCTCCCTGTCCTCGCGCGAGGCCAGCGGCATCGGTCCGGAACATGTGCTCGGCAACCGGCGCTCGGACCTGATCGATACCGAACTCGACGGACACTCGCTCGCGGACCACGCCGCCGACCTCGAAGCTCACCGCGCCTTCAAGGACTTTCGCTACGGCGTCCGCCCCCCCGACGGCGCGCGTCGGTGGACCAGCACCAGCGGCAAACCCATCTTCGATCCACACGGTGAGTTTCTCGGCTACCGGGGCATCGGCCGGGACATCACGGAGGAGGTCGAAGCCTCGCATCGTCTCCTGAGGTTGCAGGAAACCCTGTTCGTCGCCATCGAGAACCTGTCGGAAACCTTCGAACTGTGGGACGGTGACGACCGGCTGGTCATGCGGAACGGACATGCCCGCGAGCTGAACCGGCATTCCGGGCGCGCTCTCGACGCCGGCAATACGTTCGAAGATTTCATTCGCGAGGTCGTCGGTGTCGGTCAGGTCACCGATGCCGTGGGCAACGAGGCGGAGTGGCTCGCCGAACGTCTGCGCCGGCACCGCGAACCGGGGGAGCCCTTCGAGGTACGGCGCGCCGATGGCCGCTGGCTGATGATCCGCGAGGAGCGCCTGCCGGATGGCGGCACCGTAACGGCGACGACGGACATCACGGCCCTGAAGGACAGTGAGACCAGGCTGCGTCAGGCGCGCGACGAGCTGGAGGCGCGGGTCGAGGCGCGAACCGCGGAGCTGGCGGCAAGCGAGGCGCAAATGCGCCTGATCGCCGACAACATGCCGGTCCTGATGGCCCAGTTCGACAACGCGCTCCGCTTCCGCTTTGTGAACAGCGTCTGCGCGGCCTGGTACGACGCGCCGGCCGAGGGCTTGATCGGCTACGACGTCCGCGGGCTGCTAGGTGAGGCGAACATGCGTGCGCTAGAACCGTACATGCAACGCGCCTTGCGCGGCGAAACCGTCATGACCGAGGCAGGCGTCACCTATCCCGATGGTGTGACCCGCGATGTCGAAGTCACCTACATCCCGCAGCGTGATCGCGACGCCGTCGTCGGCTGCTTTGCCTTCGTGCGCGACATCACCGAGCTGAAGCGCCGCCGCCGGGAGTTGGAGGAAAGTCACGACCTGTTGCAGGCGCTCATGGACAGCATGCCCGAATTGGTCGCCGTAAAGAAAACGGACAGGCGGTATCTGTTCGTCAACAAGACCTTCGAATCCTGGTTTCAGGTCAACCGAGACTCGGTGTATGGCCGTACCATTCACGATTTCATGCCGGAAGATTTCGGCCGAGAGATCGATGAAATCGAAGCCCGCGTCCTCGAGGGACGCGTATCCGTGAGCCTCGAGCGGGACTTCACCGGTCCGGACGGGATAACCAGGCCGCTGTCGAGCATTCTGTTTCCGGTTCTCGATGCCGCCGGAGAGACCATTGCACTCGGTCTGATCTCCAGAGACGAGACCGAAAAGAAAATCGAGGAAAAGGAACGAAACCGCCTCCTCAATGCGGTCGAGAGCCTGGCCGAGGGTTTCGCTGTCTTCGATGCCAAGGACAGGTTTGTCGTATGCAACGATCAATACCTCGAACTTGCCGGCGCTGGCGGCACCCGGTTGCGCGCGGGGATAACCTACGAGGAAATCCTCCGCCGTGCATTCCGCGACGATATAATCCCCGAAGCGGTCGACGATCCGGATGACTGGCTCGCCGGTCGAATGCGTCGCCATCACAACCCCCATGGCGTCTTCCGGGTACGCCGTGGCGAACGGGACATCGCCATCCGTGAAGCCCGCCTCCCCGACGGCGGCTGGGTCGTCTCGTTGCTGGACGTAACGGAGCAGACGGCGCGCGAAGAGCAACTGCGACAAGCCCAGAAGATGGAAGCCGTGGGTCAGCTGACCGGCGGCGTAGCGCACGACTTCAACAATCTGATGGCGATCATTCAGGGCAACGTCACCCTGCTGGACCGCAGCGTCGGCCATGATCCCGATTTGAAGAGCCTGATCGATCCGACCCTGAACGCGGTTCGTCGCGGCGCCTCCCTGACCCATCGGTTGCTCGCCTTCTCCCGCCGTCAGGCCCTCGACGTCAAGTCGTTCAGCGTCGGCGCGTTGCTCGACGGGCTGGGCGACATGCTGCGTCGAACCCTCGGCGAGCACATCGCGCTGGACATTGCCGTCGCCCGGGATCTTTGGCCGTGTACTGCCGATCCCGGCCTTCTCGAGCAGGCCATCCTCAACCTCGCCAACAATGCACGCGACGCCATGCCCGGGGGCGGACAGTTGTCGATCACGGTCGCAAACGGCCATGGCGGCGCAAATGCACCGTTGGACGACGACGGCATCGCCCTCGATGATCATGTGGCCATCACCGTCTCGGATACCGGCGGCGGCATGACGGAGAGCGTCCGCGATCAGATGTTCGAGCCCTTCTTCACCACCAAGCCGGTCGGCGAAGGCTCCGGCCTCGGCCTGTCGATGGTCTACGGCTTCATCAAGCAGTCGCAGGGACAGATCGATACGCACAGCGCCCCCGGGCACGGCACCACGGTGACACTCCGCCTGCCGCGCGGGGCGAACACGACAGCCGCCGTCACCACGCCGGCCCCGGAGAGCAACCCGGGCGTGGGGCGCACGGTACTGGTGGTCGAAGACGACGACGATCTGCGCCGCGTCGTCACCATGTTTCTATCGGAGATCGGCTACCGGGTTGTCGACGCCGCGAATGGCCGCGACGCCCTGCAACGGCTGCAGGGCGAAGACCGCCTGGATCTGCTGCTGACCGACATCATGCTGCCGGGCGGCCTGGACGGACTCCAACTCTCCGCCCTGGTCGCGGACAAATTCCCGATCTCTCGCTGCCTCTACATGTCGGGCTATCCCGACAATGCCCTCGAGCACCACGGCGATCTCGACCCCTCGTTCCGGGCGCTTCGCAAGCCCTTCGAACTCGACCGCCTGGCCGACGAGATCCGCCTGGCACTGGCGCCGTAGGCGGGGCCTCAGGCGCTGCCGTGGCGGGGCGTCTTCAGGTCCTGCTTCAGGTGGGTTTCGTCGTAGCCGTTGAACACCGTGCCGATAACGCCGCGATCCAGGTCCGACGTGCCGAACAGGCAATCGCTGATCGGGAAGGTCAGGTTCATGTTGCGGTCCATCATGATGCCCATGTTGTGATGGGCGGTATGGTGGCGGCGGATCGTGTTGATGAAGGGCGTGTTGCGCACGAACCAGTTGTCGTTCACATGGCAGCAGAAGTGCATGAACTCGTAGATGAGATACAGGCTGCTCGTCGTACACATCATCAGCCAACCGACGTTCGGGCTGATCAACCAGCCGAGAATAAGCGCGCCGGGCATGGTCATAAGAATGAAAACACAAAGCGCATAGGGCGGAAATACCGTCACGCGCCAGTCGTGCTGGCCGGCGAAACGCATTTCCTTTTCGGTGAAGAACTGGTGATGCATCAGGGTGTGGCGGGTGTAGATCGCACGCAGCCCCGGGTTCTTCTGCGGGCGGTGCATAATGTGGCGGTGCAGGAACCATTCGAAAAAATTACAGAACAGGAACACCACCGGAATGGTCAGCCATTCCCACCAGGCGACGGCGGAAATATTGCTGATGTAAATGTACATCGCCATGGCGCCGATGGCGTAGATCACCGCGACATGGGCATAGCCGTTGTACCAGCTGGCGATCCGCGAACGGTAGATCGAACGGTAGTCGCGCTGCCGCTCCGACATCGGCGAGCGGCCGAGTTCCAACGGATCGGCGCCCGCATCCATCGTGGTATCAATCGTCGCGTTCATGGCGTTCCCTCCCCGCCGAAATTCGGCGTGCGTTCCCCGGCCGCATCTGATATATCAGGTGTACATCAGCGTTATCGACCTGTCAATCGAGGGAGCGGCCCCATGCCGGTGAACATCAAGCTGACACTGTCGGTCATCCTGGTCCTGGTCGGCTTCGCCGTCGGCTGGTGGCAGGGCGAGATCGGCCAGACCACCAACATGTACCTCGCCGCCTTCCTCGGCTGCTTCATGGTCTTCGCCATCTGGCTGTTCCCCGAGACGGACAAGAAGGATGGCGACAAGCGCTGAGGTCGCGCGCGCCGCGCGGGGCCGACGACATCAGCCCCGCCCGTGCGGCGTCCTGAAATCGATTTCGGGGCCGGCGGGGACGATCTGCCGCGGGTTGACGGCCTGAATGGTGTAGTAGCCCGCCTTCATGGCGTCGAGGTCGATGGTCTCCGCGATGCCGGGCATCTGATACAGCTCCCGCGTATAGCCCCAGAGGTTGGGATAGTCCTGGATCCGGCGGATGTTGCACTTGAAGTTGCCGTGGTAGGCGAGGTCGAAGCGCACCAGCGTCGGGAACAAGCGCCAGTCCGCCTCGGTGAGCGCGTCGCCCAGCAGATAGCGCCGGTCCGCCAGGCGCGCGTCCAGCCAGTCCAGGGTCTCGAACATCGGATAGATCGCCTCGTCATAGGCCGCCTGGCTGGTGGCGAAGCCGCAGCGGTAGACCCCGTTGTTGAGGGTGGCGTAGACCCGATCGTTCACCGCGTCGATCTCCGCGCTGAGCGCTTCGGGATAGAGTTCCGGGCCCGTGGCGCCGAGGCGATCGAAGGCGGTATCGAACATGCGGATGATCTCGGAAGATTCGTTGTTGACGATGGTCCCCCGCTCCCGGTCCCAGAGCACGGGCACGGTGACCCGCCCGGAATACGCCGGTTCCGCCTTCACATAGACCTCGTACATATGCTCGGCCCCATTGACGTCGTCGGGGATCAAGCCCTCGCCCTCGTGGAACCACCAACCCTTGGGATGCTTGCGTGAGCTGGCGATGGAGAGGCTGACGAGATCCTCCAGCCCCTTCAGCTTGCGATAGATCACCGCGCGATGGGCCCAGGGACAGGAGCCCGCGACATAGAGGTGGTAGCGTCCCGCCTCCGCCTTGAAGCCGCCGTCACCGCGCGGGCCGGGCGCGCCGTCCGCCGTCACCCAGTTGCGAAAGGTCGAATCGAAGCGTTCGAAGCGGCCACCGGATTTGTCCGTGTCGTACCAGTCCTCGTGCCAGACACCGTCGACCAGCAATCCCATCGCATCCTCCCATCGCTGCCCCGCCCCCCCAGCTTCGCAGATTCCGGGCTGCACTCAAGCCTCTCGTGGCGCCGCGAAAAGCGGGTTAGGATCCGGGCTCACCCCCGAGGAGACACCGCCATGAACGTCGTTCGCATCAATCCGCCCGGCTCGCCCACGCCCAAGGGCTATCACCATGTCGTCTCCGTCGAAGGCGGCCGCACGATCTATCTCGCGGGCCAGCTCGCCTTCGACGCGGACCGCAACCTGATCGGCGGCGACGACGTCGTCGCGCAGACCGCCAGGCCCTCACCAACCTGCAGCGCAACGTCGAGGCGGCCGGCGCCGCCATGGCCGACATGGTCAAGATCAACACCTATGTGGTGCACCACGACCCGGCGAACCTGCAGCCGATCATCGACGTCATCGAGGAATTCTTCCCCGAGGCGCACCGGCCGACCAACACCTTTCTCGGCGTCGAGCGCCTGGCGGTCGACGGCGTGCTGATCGAGATCGAGGGGATCGCGGTCACCGACAAGCCGCTCCCCTGACCACCGCCGACATGGACCCGGCCGCGCCGCCTGCCTAATATCACCCGATCCATTCGTTCCGGGGTTCGCCGCATTCCATGTCGGAAGATCATCTGCAAAGACGCCTGGCCGCCATCCTGGCCGCCGACGTGGTCGGCTATACGCGCCTCATGGCGGCGGACGAGGCCGGCACGCTCGAGCGGCTCAAGCGGCTCCGCGCCGAGCTGTTCGATCCCCTGACGGCGGCACACGGCGGGCGGATCTTCAAGACGACCGGCGACGGCGCGCTGGTCGAATTCCCGAGCGCGGTCGATGCAGTCCGCTCGGCCATCGCCGTGCAACGGGCGCTCGTCGGCGAAGACGAAGAGGCGGGCGGCATCCGCTTGCGCATCGGCATCAGCCTCGGCGACGTCATCGTCGAGGGCGACGACCTCTACGGCAACGGCATCAACATCGCCGTACGGATGGAGACGCTGGCCGAGGCGGGCGGTATCTGCGTCTCCGGCAATGTGCACGAGCATGTCGCCGGCGCGCTCGACGCCGGCTTCGAGGACTTGGGCCCGCGGACGGTCAAGAACCTGGACCGGCCCATCCCCTGCTTCCGCGTGCTGCTGGACGGCGGGACGGGCATCGCGGCGCCGACGCAGGTGACGACGACGGCGGCGACCGCCAAGCCCTCGATCGCCGTGCTGCCCTTCACCAACATGTCGGGCGACGGGGAGCAGGAATTCCTCGCCGACGGCATGTCGGAGGACATCATCACCGGCCTGTCGCGGTTCGGCGGCCTGCTGGTGATCGCCCGCAACTCGACCTTCACCTACAAGGGCGAGGCGATCGATGTGCGGCGGGTCGCCGACGACCTGAACGTGCGCTACGTGCTGGAGGGCAGCGTGCGCAAGTCGGGCCGCCGGGTTCGTGTCACCGCGCAGCTGATCGAGGCGGAAAGCGGCAACCACCTCTGGGCGGAGCGCTACGACCGGGACCTGGACGACATCTTCGAGGTCCAGGACGAAGTGACGGCGGCGATCATCGCGGCGATCGCGCCGGAGATCGACCAGGCGGAGATCGACCGCGCGCGGCGCCAGCCGACGGAAAACCTCGACGCCTGGGGGTTCTATCAACGTTCGCTGGCGCTCAACCCCTCGGGCGAAGAGGCGGACCTCACGGCCGCGATTCAATTGCTGGACCGGGCGATTGCGATGGACCCCAATTTCACCGACGCCGTGGCGATGGCGGCCTATGCCCGGCTTCGCCTGGTGTTCTTCTATCCCTCCGACCATTCGCCGGCGATGGTCGAGGACGCCCGCACACTGTTGCAGACCGCGATGCGACAGGATCGCGGCAATGGCAACGCACTGCTCGCGAAAGCCAGGCTTCATCACTATCTCGGGGAAAGGGGAGCGGCGGTCGAAACCTGCCGCGAAGCCATGGCGATCAACCCCAGCGCGTCGCTCGTCCATCACGAACTCGCGTTCATGCTCGCCCGGGCCGGGCGGCACGAAGACGCGCAGACCGTCCTCGACACCGCCGACCGACTGAGCCCGCGCGACCCGCGGATGTCCGGGCGTTATATGATCCGGGCCATCGGTTGCTACGAGCTGGGTCGCATCGAAGAGGCGGCGGCATGGGCCCTCAAGGCGCAGCGCAGCGAAAACCCCCGCTACTGGTGCGACGCGTTGCTGGTCGCCGCGCTCTATCGCTTAGGCCGTACCGAGGAGATGAACACGGCGATAGACGCCTTGTTCGCCCGTCATCCGGGCTTCTCGGTGTCCGGCTTCGAAGCGAGTTTCAAGGGATTTCCCCCGAGCTTCCTCGAGGCCCTCCGCCAGGCCGGCCTGCCGGACTAGATCAGACGCCAGCCCTGACGATCCGAACCCGGTGATTGTCGCTATCCGCGATATAGAGGTTGCCGGCGGCATCCGCCGCGCAGCCGTGCGGGCGGGCGAGGCCCGCTTCGGTCGCCGGGCCGCCGTCGCCCTCGCGCCCGACCCGGCCGCCGGCGACGGTGGTGACGATGCCGCTCTCCGCGTCGATCAGCCGAATCGCATGGTTTTCCGTGTCGACGACGACGACGTTGCCGGCGCTATCGCAGCGGATCGCCTTCGGCGACCCCCAGGTCGCATCGCGCGCCGGCCCGCCGTCACCCGAATAGCCGCGCTCGCCCGTGCCGGCGAAGGTATGCATGATGCCGTCGGCGTCGACGCGGCGCAGGCCGTTGCCCTCGCGCTCGCAGATGAACATGTTGCCCCGGCCGTCCAGGCAGACCGCACGGCAGCCCAGGATGGACGCCTCCAGGGCCGGTTTGCCGTCACCCGTCCGCGCCTTTTCGCCGTTGCCGGCGACAGGCGTCACCGTGCCGGTGGCGAGATCGACCCGGGTCAGCAGCTGGCTCTGCACGTCGGCCACCAGCAGGCCGCCACGGCCATCGAGGAAACAATCGTTCGGCTCGATGAAATCGTCCGAGTCCGGCCCGCCGGCGAGCGTCGAGATCCGCCCGCTGGCCGCCTCGACCTTGCGGATTGCCGCGTTCAGCCGGTCGACGATGTAGAGATCGCCGTTGCCGTCGACCTGCAGCGCATAGGGCTGGTTCATCGTCGCTTCGCTCGCGGGGCCGCCGTCGCCCGAATAGCCGAGCGCGCCGTTGCCGGCGACGGTGGTGAGGATGCCGCTGGCCGCGTCCAGCCGGCGCACGCAATGGTTCTGCGCCTCGGCGATGAACAGGTTGCCGGCGGCGTCCAGCTCGGCCATGAACGGCTCGCTCAAGGTCGCCGCCGTCGCCGGGCCGCCGTCGCCCGTATAGCCGCGCGTGCCGGTGCCGGCGATCGTCTCGATGATCCGGTTCATATGGCGGCCCTCCTATTCACGCTTGCCGATCAGGATGGAAACGCCGTCGGCGCCGATCGCCTCGCTGTGCGGGCATCCGGCGGCCATGGTGAACCGGTCGCCGACGCCATGGCGCGTGGTCGCACCGTCGACGGTGATGGCGATCTCGCCGGCGACGATCAGGCCCTTGGCATCGAAGTGATGCGTGTGCTCGGCGAATTCGGCCGAGGCGGCAAGCGCCTTGGTCTCGAACGCGTATCCCTCGGCGGTGAGCTCCGCTTCGAAGTCGGCAATCACTTGGGCGTCCATGGTTCGCTTCTCCTCGTCAGGGCAGGTAGGGCATGTGCGGCGGGCCGAGCTGCGAGCGCAGGATCGGCTGCGCGTCCTCCACGAACTCGCAGATCAGGGCGCGGGTTTCGCGGGGATCGATGATGTCCTGGCCGGTCGCCTCCGCCGTGCGGAAGGGGCTGGCGATGGCGTTCAGGCGGTCCTCGATCTCCTGCCGCTTGGCGTCGGGATCGGGCGAATTCTCGATCTCGCGGCGATAGGCCGCGGTCGCACCACCGGCGATATGCATCGAGCCCCAGTTGGCCGAGGGCCAGGCATAGCGGCGGAACATGCCGGACGGGCGATGCTGGCATTGCCCGGCGACCCCGTAGAGCCGGCCCATCACGATCGTGCACCAGGGCATGCGGGAGAGGCAGACATGGCTCATCAGCCGGGCGCCGGCCCGCTCGATCCCCTGCTTCTCCATCTCCAGGCCGACATGGAAGCCCGGCTCGTCGGCGAGCGAGATCAGCGGCAGGTGGAAGGTGTCGCAAAGCTGCATCAACCGCATCACCTTGGAACCACCGGCGACGTCGGTCGAGCCGCCCCGGATCATCGGGTTGTTGGTCATCAGGCCGACGGGATAGCCGTCGAACCGCGCCAGGCCGGTGACGCGGGAGCGGCCGTAATTCGGCGCGATCTCGAAGAAGGAGCCGGAATCGACCACGGCCTCGATCAGTTTCTTGACGCTGTAGGGGCGGCGGCGGTCGCGCGGCATCAACGACAGCAACGCTTCCTCCGCCCGGTTCGGATCGTCGTCGCGGGCGCCGCGCGGCGCCATCTCGTGCACGCTGGATGGCAGGTAGGACAGCCAGCGGCGGATCTGTTGGAAGGCGTCTTCTTCGCTTTCGGCCGGATTGTCGACGCAGCCGCTGATCCGGGTGTGGATCTCGGCCCCGCCGAGCGCTTCCTTGTCGATCTCGACGCCGAGCGCCGCCTTCACCACCGGCGGGCCGCCCGGGAAGATCTGGCTGATCCCCTTCACCATGACCGAGAAGTGCGACAGCGGCGCCTCCACCGCCGGCAGCCCGGCGACGGAGCCGAGCACGGCGGAGGCCACGGGTACGGTCTGCAGCATCGCGACATCGTTCTGGCCGTAGGAATGGCCGTCGGGCAGGTAGGTCCGGCCCAGCACCTCGAAGCCACGCACGCTGCCGCCGGCCGCGTCCAGCAGGCGGACATAGGGCAGCCGCCATTCGAGCGCGCGTTCCGTCGCCGACAGTTCCGCGCCGAGCGCGCCCTTCACCGCGCCTGCGCCGGAGCCACCGCGCACCGTGAAATCACCGGCCGCGATCACCACCTTGCGCCCATCCAGCCGGGCCATACCCTCGACCATGCCCTTGGGCAGGAAGTCGGCCAGCTCGCCGTTCTCATAGCGGCTCTCGCCGACCAGGGTGCGGAACTCGCGGAAGCTGCCCTCGTCGACGATCGCCGCCACCCGCTCCCGCGCGGTGAGCTTGCCCTGTTCGTGATGGCGCTGGATGCGTTCCTCGCCGCCCATGCGGCGCATCAGCTCGCGGCGGTGCTGCAGCTCGTCGACTTCCTTCTGCCAGGACATGGGCACGGCTCCTCCGGGCGCTTGGCGGTTCGGGAGCAAGAGAGTGCCGCCGCCGGCGCACCCGGGCAAGCCCTGGCCAGGGTGGCCGCCTCCCGGCCATACTGCGCGCCCTGCCCGATCTCAACCCAGCGAAGACGGATACGACGATGAGCGAGTTGCCCCTGGCCGGCGTGCGGGTCCTCGAATACGCCGGCGGCGTCGCCGGCGCCTATTGCGGCAAGCTGTTTTGCGACATGGGCGCCGCCGTCACCCGGATCGAGCCGGCGACGGGGGACCCGACACTGGCCTGGCGCCTCGACCCCGAACTTCCCAACACCGCCGGGCTCTATGCCGCCTACCTGAATGCCGGCAAGACGATCCTGCACGAGGCTGATGGGCAGCAGCCCGACCTGCTGATCCTGGGGGAGGCCGGCGCCCGGCCGGACGCGCCGCCGATGCCGCACCTCGCCAGCCTCGACATCACCTGGTTCGGGCGGGAGGGGCCCTATGCGGACTGGGCCGGCAGCGACCTCATCGCCCAGGCGCTCGCCGGGATGTCGCATCCCGCGGGCCCGGTGGACGGCCCACCGCTGTTTCTCGGCGACCATCAGGCGACGGTGATCGGCGGCCTCGCCGCCTATTCGGCCGGCCTCGCCGCGCTCATCGGCGGCGAGACGGCGGTGCCGGCGCATTTCGACGTCTCCATCCTGGAGGCGATCATCATCAGCGCCGAGATGCAGATGTGCCATACCATCTCCCTCGGCATGCCGCTGCCGCGCATGGGGGTGAACCGCTTTCTGCCGACCTGTCCGCTCTCGATCCACAAGTGCAAGGCGGGCTGGATCGGCATCACCCCGCTAACGCCGGCGCAATGGACGAGCTTCTGCGCGGTGCTGGACGTGCCCGAATTGGGCGAGGACGCGGAGCTGACACCGCCCCGCAACCGCTATCCCCATGCCGCCCGGATCGAGGCGGCCGTCGACGCCCGCTTTCCGACCAAAACGGCGGAGGAGTGGGCCGCGCTGGCCCGCGCGCACAAGATCCCGATGGCGACGGTGCCGGACGCCCGCGGCATTCTGGATCATCCGATCTTCAACGCCCGCGCCGCGCTCGCCGGGTTCGAAGCCGGCGGGCGCGCGTGGCGGGTGCCCCGCACGCCCCTGCGGCTGGAGGCGACGCCGCCCCGCCTCGACCTCGACCGGCCGCCGGGCGCGGCGAACGTCGAGCCGCTGGCGCCCGCTGAGGATCCCGTCTCGCCGCTCGCCGGCCTCCGGGTGATGGACTTCTCCATGGGCTGGGCCGGGCCGCTGGCGACCCGCATGTTGGCCGATCTCGGCGCCGAGGTGATCAAGGTCGAGGCGGGGCGCTATCCCGACTGGTGGCGCGCCGTCGACTGGTCGCCGGAGGCGATTGCGCGCGGACAGTACGAGGAAAGCCGCCACTTCTCCGTCATCAACCGGGGCAAGCGCAGCCTCAGCCTGGACCTGACAAACCCCGAGGGCCTGGCGCTCGCCAAGACGCTGGTGGCGAAGTCCGACCTGGTCGTCGAGAACCAGGCGGCGGGCGTGATGGACCGGCTCGGCCTCGGCTTCGCGGACCTTTCGGCCGGGCGGGAGGATTTGATCATGCTCTCGATGTCGGCCTACGGCGCCGGCAACGCCTGGTCGGAGACGCGGGCCTATGGCTCGGTGCTGGAACAGGGCTCCGGCCTGCCGAGCTTTTGCGGCGAAGAAGGCTGGCCGCCGACCATGGCGCATCTCGCTTACGGCGATCCGATCGGCGGCATCTACGGCGGTGCGGCGCTGTTGACGGCGATTCACCACCGCCGGCGCACCGGTCGCGGCCAGTGGATCAACAACACCCAGATCGAAGCCATGCTGCCCTTCACCACGCCGGCCCTGCTGATCGCCCAGGCGAGCGGGGCCGAGCCGAAGCGCCGCGGCAACCGGCACAGCCGCTTCGTCCCGCACGGCATCTTCCCCTGCGCCGGCGCGGATGCCTGGGTCGCCCTGGCGCTCACCGACGATACGGCCTGGCCCGGCCTCGCCGCACTTCTGGGTCTCGCCCCGGACGGCCTGCACGACGCCGAAGCGCGCCGCGCCCGCGAGGACGAGCTGGAGGCCGCGATCACGGCCTGGAGCCGGACCCAAACACCCAATGCCGCCGCCGCCCACCTACAAGCCACCGGCCTCGCCGCCGCCCCCGTCCGCCACCTGCACGAGGTCGACACCGAGCCGCACCTCCAAGCCCGCGCCTTCTTCTACGACATCGAGCGCCCCCACATCGGCCAGCAATGGCAGGCGGGCCTGCCGTTCCGGCGCAACGGCACCCGCTATCCTCTGCGCGGCCTCGCCCCCTTCCTCGGCGGCGACAGCGAATTCGTGCTGCAACAGATCGCGGGCCTCGACACGGCCGACTACACCCGCCTGCGAGTGAACGGCACCGTCAGCCTGAAACCAACCCAGCTCCGCGGCGGCTGAGCGGGCACCTCGCATCTGGAAAAGGGGTCAGGACTTGAATGTTGAATTCGCCCTCGCTTCCGACACCCGGACGATCTTGGAGACCGAGGAGAAACGCAGGCCTGTAACCGTCGCGATGGCGCGACATATCCGCTATCCCTCGCCCGTATCGTCGGACCGTCGCGCGCCGAATTCAACATTCAAGTCCTGACCCCTATGAGGCACCTCGCGACGATAACTGCGGCGGTTGCGCGAGTGCTTCAGACCAACCGGGCCTTGGCCCAACCCGCCTCTGCAAAAAGGGGTCAGGACTTGAATGTTGAATTCGCCCTCGCTTCCGACACCCGGACGATCTTGGAGACCGAGGAGAAACGCAGGCCTGTAACTGTCGCGATGGCGCGACGTATCCGCTACCGCTCGCCCGTATCGTCGGACCGGCGCGAACCGAATTCAACATTCATGTCCTGACCCCTATGAGGCATCTCACGACGACGACGGTGGTTGCGCGGGGGTGTTAGACCAACCGGGCCTTGGCCCAGCTCGCCTCGAACGGGGTGGAGAACAGGGTTTCGGCCGACTTGAAGCTGAACATCCAGTCCTCGCCGACGCGGACGTAGCGTTCCCGGTCGATCCCGGCGCGCCAGAGCGCCTGGCCGTCGGCGCCGCGGGTGCAGGGCATGAAGAGGTACCATTGCGCCCGCGCGCTATCGCCGTCGACGTGGATCTGACCGTTCAGGCTGTAGTGGATGGCGAAGGAGAAGATCTCCGCCGCGCCCCGGAAGAATTCGCGGATCGCCTCGCGCCCCTCGAAACGACCGAGGACGGAGCTTTCCCAGACCGCGTCCTCGGTGAAGAGCGCGGCCAGCGCATCGGGATTGTAGTTGTCGTCGCAATGGGCGGCATAGAGCGCCTTCAGGTTGCGGATCGCCTCCGCGTCCTCCAGCGCGCGCAGCCGCGTCTCCATCGCGTCGAGGCGGCGTTGCAGGGTTTGGCTATCGGTGGTCATGGCGTCTCCTCCGCAATTCGATCCGTTCAGGCCTCGGCGAACCAGCCCCACGACTCCTCGATCGCGGCGCGTGCGGCGTCGCCCGAAACCGGATCGGTATGGCAGGACAGCAGCCAGGCGATGTCCAGCTCGCGCACCGTCGCCAGGCTGCGCTGGAAGGCCCCGGAATCGAACCTCGGATGGCGGGCCATGAAGGCGCGGTTGTCCGGCAGCAAGGCGCTCGGCGAGGCGTCGAGGTTGAGGGTCTGGTATCCGCTGGCGAACCACTCGGGCTGCAGATAGTTCCGCTGCGGGCCGCCGATGCCGGGGACCGCGGCGAAGGCGACGGTCTTGTAAATGAAATCGGCGTTCAACAGGGCACGGCACGGCCCGTGATAGACCGCGAGATCGTTCAGCATGCCGTCTTCCAGCAGGACGAACCGCAGGCCGGCCGCGACGAAGGGGGCGAGCGCCGCCTCGTCCTCACCGACGACGGCGGCGATGGCGAGGTCCGGCCGGCTCTCGCGCAAGGAGACGCCGCCGCTCAACAGCCCGCCCTTCGGACAAACGAACAGCGCCTCGGGCCAGGCCGCGCGAAAACTCTCCAGGCCCGAGCCATGCAGGGAATGCGGCGCGACGACGAGGCGAACCGGGCCGAGCGCGTCGAGCGCCGCCCGCATCCGCCCCGCCCCGTCGAGCGGCAGCGGTGAGTAGACCACTACGCCGTCGAGCGGCGACGGCAACGCCGCCACGAGCATGTTGGAGAGCCACCACGACATCGCCTCGTCGGGCAGCGCGTCGAAATCCTCCCGCGACAAGGCCACGCCATCCAGAAATCGGCGCGCCGCCGCATGGCCAGGCGCGCCGTCGTCGGGCATCGCCGCGGCGAAATGCTTGGCCAGGGGGGCGAAGTTTCCCAGCCAAAAGCGGATGCGGGCCGGGCCGAAGAGGTGCAAGCCGTCGGCGACGGCGGTCCATTCGGGCTCCGAGGCCACGGCCCTACGCCAGCGCCTTGAACTGCTTGGAGAGCCGGAGCCCCTGGCGCTGGTAGTTGGAGCCGATGTCGGGCCCGTAGATCTTGTCGGGCCGCGCGGTCAGTCGTTCATAGACCAGGCGGGCGACGATCTGGCCGTGTTCCAGCACGAAGGGCACCTCGCGGCTGCGGATCTCCAGCACCGCGCGGGCGCCGGCGCCGGCGGCCCCGGCATAGCCGAAGCCCGGATCGAAGAAGCCGGCGTAGTGCACGCGGAACTCACCCACCAGCGGGTTGAAGGGCAGCATCTCGGCCGCATAGTCCGGCGGCACGGTCACCGCCTCGCGGCTGGCCAGAATGTAGAAATCGTCGGGATCGAGGACGAGGCGGGAGTCGCGCGCCCGGGCGATCGGCTCCCAGTATTCCAGCGGGTCGTAGTGCGCGATACGGCGCAGATCGACCAGGCCCGCGTGCCGGCGCGCCCGGTAGCCGATCACCGTCTCGCCATCGACACCCGCCAGGTCGACGCCGACGGCGATGCCCTGGTCGATATCGGCGCGGTTGCCGGCATCGTCGTGCACCAGGGTGATTTCCTCGTGCAGGCGCTTGAGGTTGGCGTCAGAGGTGCGGGGATTGCCATGGCGCAGGCGCAGCTGGCTCAAGGTGTCGCCCTCGCGGGCCAGGACCGAAAAGGTCCGGGGCGCGATCTCGGCATAGAGCGGGCCGGCATGGCCCGCATCGATCCGGTCGAAAGCGGCGGCGCCGGCGACGATCAGCCGGGTGAAGACGTCGAGCCGGCCGGACGAACTCTTCGGATTGGCGAAACCGGTCATCCGGTAGCCGAGGCGGAGATGCTCCAGCAGCGGCACGATGTAGACGCAGCCACGCTCCAGCACCGCGCCCGCCTCCAGGTCGATCTCGTGCATGCCGAGATCGTCGACCATGTCCATCACCCGGTTGCCGGGGCCGGGCAGGAAGCTGGCCCGCACCCGGTAGGCCTTGGGGCCGAGGCGCAGGTCCAGGCTCGCCGGCTGGATCTGCTTTTCCGGGATCTCGGCGGTCGCACTGATCTCGCCGGTCTCGATCAGCTCGCGCAGCTGCTGCGCCGGCAGGATGCCGGTCGAATGCCGCGCCTGGGCGAGCGGCGTGGGCGGCGGGGCGGCCGGCGCCTCGTCCTCGGGGAACAACGCGAAACTCGGCTCGACACGGGCCCTCCGGCTCGGCTGTGGCGCCATGTTCGCCCCCTCTTTCCGCCTCTCGTCTCCGGTCGTCATCTTATGAAAATTATCCTTTGATTTCAAAGTTTTAACTGACCTCACATGACGCGGAACCATCCCCGAAACGATCCACAGCCGGCGATTCCCACGAGGCTGAGCTTAGCTGCCTTTGGGAAAACTGTTCACCCTATCCCCGCAATTCTCCTGCATTTGTCCACAGGCACGAAGCCGCTATGCTCGCGGGTCCGGAGGAGGCTTGTCCATGCGAATCGAGAACGTCCGCGTCACCCTGCTGCGCACCCCCTTCACCGATCCGCCGCAATGGGGCTTCGAGTTCAACCGCCCGCGCGAGCTGGTGGTGGTCGAGATCGACTGCGCCGGCGGCATCACCGGCATGGGCTATCTGATGCCGCTCGGCGGCGGCATGCAGACCATCAAGGCCTGCCTGGAGGAGCTGATGATCCCCCGCCTGATCGGCCGCGATGCGACGGAGATCGAGGCGATCTGGAAAGACCTCTGGCAGGCGACCTATTGGCTGGGCCGCGGCGGCGTTACCATCTTCGCCCTCTCGGCGATCGACATCGCGCTCTGGGACGCGCTCGGCAAGCGGGCGGGGCTGCCGCTCTTCCGGCTCTGGGGCGCGCACGATGCCAATGTGCCCTGCTATGGCAGCGGCTGCTGGCGGGGCCTCGGCTCGGACGGCATGATCGAGAAGGCGAAACGCTATGTCGCCGCCGGTTTCGATGCCATCAAGATGCAGGTCGGCCATCTCTACGACGACGCGACCGACATCCGCCATGTGGCGGAGATGCGCGCGGCGCTCGGCCCGGACGTGCGCATCCTGATCGACGTCAACATGGGCTGGACGGCGGACCAGGCGATCCACGTCGGCCGGCAGATCGAGGAATTCGACGTCTACTGGCTGGAGGAACCGGTCCCGGCGGAGGATTTCAAGGGCTACATGCGCGTCGCCGACCAACTGTCGATCCGCATCGTCGGCGGCGAGAGCCACTTCACCCGCTACGAACTGCGCCCCTTCTTCGAGCATCCGAAGATCCCGATCCTGCAGCCAGATCCCATGCGCGGCGGCCTGACGGAGATGCGCAAGATCGCCACGCTGGCCGATACCTGGGGCCTGCGCATCGCCCCGCACCTCTTCCCCGAACTGATGGTGCACCTGATGGCGGCGATCCCGAACGGCGAGCTGCTGGAGTATGTCGACTTCCTCGACGACCTGTGGGAGGTGCCGGTGCTGCCCGAAAACGCCATCGCCCGCCCGCCGGAGCGTCCGGGTCACGGGCTGGCGTTCCGCGAGGAGGTGCTGCGCGACTGCGTGGTCACCGCATAGTCAGGCCGCCGGCGATTATGGCGGCGAACAGCAGCCAGCCGAACAGCCGGTTGGCATGGAAGGTCGCGAGGCAGGCGGCCGGATCGTCGAGGTCGACGCGCGCGGTCTGCCAGGCGAGCTGCCCGGCGGCGAGCGCGAAGAGCGGCCAGAACCACACCCCCAGGCCCGCCGCCCAGCCCGCCGCACCGAACCCGGCGAGCGCCAGGGCATAGAACGCCACCAGGGCCGGCCGGGTGGCACCACCCAGGCGCCGGGCGGAGGAGCGGACACCGACCAGGGCGTCGTCCTCCTTGTCCTGGTGCGCATAGATCGTGTCGTAGCCGAGCGTCCAGGCGATGCCGCCCATATAAAGCAGCACGGGCGCCGCCCCCAGGTCGCCCCGGACCGCGGCCCAGCCGAGCAGCGCGCCCCAGTTGAAGGCGATGCCGAGGAAGAACTGCGGCCACCAGGTCACCCGCTTCATGAAGGGATAGATCGCGACCGGGCCGAGCGAGGCGATGCCGACCAGCACGGCGAACTGGTTGAAGCTCAGCAATACGGCGAGGCCGACGAGGCAGAGCACGACCATCAACACCGCCGCGCTTGCGACACTGACCGCGCCCGAGGGGATCGGCCGCCCGGCCGTCCGCTCCACCCGGCCGTCGATGTCCCGGTCGGCGATGTCGTTCCAGCAGCAGCCCGCGCCGCGCATCGCAAGCGCGCCGAGCGCGAAGAGCGCCAGCAGGACAAGCGACGGCCAGCCCTCGCTCGCCAGCGCCAGGCTCCACCAGCAGGGCCAGAGCAGCAGCCAGGTGCCGATCGGCCGATCCAGCCGCATCAACGAGAGATAGGGCCACCAGGCCCGCGGCGCATGGCGCGTCAGCCAGTGTTCCGGGCGGATGTCCGTGAACCCGGCGGCCGGTGTGCTGTCGTCTCGACTGGCCATGGCCTATGCTCTTAGCCCGTGACGGCGGGGCACTCAATGCTCGGAGGTGCGGCGAAATGACGGAGACGCGGCGCCCGCACCCGCACGCACGGAATATAGCCGATCCGCCGCATCCTCGACGTTTCGAAAAATTCGTTTGTTTCGTTTATTGCGTTTGAGTGCGTGCCGCCCTATCCTATCCGCCCGGGATGAAGGGAGAGCGACATGCTGGCGGAAGAACGCTCGAAGGACCTGTCGACGCGGCTGCCAACCGACCAGGAGCAGGCAAAAGCGAAGGAGGCGCTACAGCTTCTGGCGCACTCGCTTCGGGAAGACGGTTCGCTACCGCTCCACGTCAGCGACGACGGGGACGAGATCGCGATCGACCTGCCGCCTGCGCTCGGCCGGCTGGTGCTCGAGGTGCTGAGCCATGTCGCCAAGCGCGAGATGGTGACCCTGGTCCCCTACGCGGCGCAACTGACGACACAGGAAGCGGCCGATCTCCTGAACGTGTCCAGACCTTTCCTGATCAAGCAGCTCAAGGCCGGGGAGATCGCGTACCAGAAAGTAGGTACGCATCGCCGCATCCTGGCGGAAGACCTCTTGGCTTACCGGGCACGCCGGGATGCCGATCGGCGCGACGCCATGTTGCAATTGCAGCGTCTTGGCCAGGAACTCGAAGCGGCCGATGAATCGGGATAGCCGGGCGTGGCGGACATCGCCAATCGTTTCGTCGTCTTCCTGGATGCGAATGTCCTGTTTCCCTTCTTGGTGCGCGATATCCTGTTGTCCTTTGCCGAAGCGGGATTGTACCGCGCGCGTTGGTCGTCGGACGTCCTGGATGAATGGCAAGCTGCCGCCACGAGAAAGTGGCCGACGGCGGCGGCGAAAGTACAGGCGACTCGCGCTCAGATGAAGGTGGCCTTTCCCGAGGCCGAAGTGGACGGGTATCGATCGTTAATCGCGGCTCTCGCATTGCCGGATGAGGATGACCGTCACGTATTGGCGGCGGCGATCAGTACCGGCGCACAAGTGATCGTGACGGAGAACCTCAAGGATTTTCCCATTGATGTGTTGGCACCGTTCAACATCGAAGCTCTGACGGCCGACGATGTTCTCGTAAGCGCCTTCGACCTATATCCCTTGAAAGCCATGGCCGCTCTGCGCCGTATGCGGAACGGCGACCAGAACCCCGCCATGGATCAAGTCGAGTTCTTGGCCGCGCTTGGTCGATCGAGGTTGTTCGAGCTTGCGGGACGCGTTCGATCTGAATTCGAGCTTCTGCAACAACGCCCGGCACACTCGACGGCTCGGGCACAAGAAACGACCTACCACCGGTCGCGATGACCGTCAGCGATGCATGGCACGCAAGCCGGCGGCCGGTGTGCTGTCGTCCCGGCCGGCCATGGCCTATGCTCTTAAGCCCGTGACGGCGGGGCACTCAAGGCTCGGAGGTGCGGCGAAATGACGGAGACGCGGCGCCCGCGCATTCGCCTCTATGTCGAAACGGGCCTCGCCGCCGACGGCGACCGGGTCACGCTCACCGGCAATCGCGCACACTACTTGCGCAACGTCATGCGCCAGGGCCCGGGCGACACGCTCGCCCTCTTCAACGCCGAGGCCGGCGAATGGCGCGCCCGGATCGAAAGCCTGGCCAAGGCCCGCGTCGACTGCGTGCTGGAATCCCGCCTGCGCCCGCCCGGCGGCAAACTGCCCTTGACGCTCGCCTTCGCGCCGGTAAAACGCGGCCCGAACGAGTTCATCGTCGAAAAGGCGACGGAGCTCGGCGCCACCCGCCTGCGCCCCATCGTCACCCGCCGCACGGAAACCCGCCGCCTCAACCTCGACCGCCTGCGCGCCATCGCCATCGAAGCAACCGAACAATGCGGCCGCCTCGACCCGCCCGCGATCGACGCGCCGATCCCGCTCGCCGAGTTGCTCGCCGACGGCCCGCTTATCCACCTGGACACGCTGCCGGACCTGCCGCCGTTGCTCTCGCGCGCCGGCAGTGCGGACGCGACCCTGCTGATCGGCCCGGAAGGCGGCTTCGACGACGGGGAACGCACCCTGCTCGCCGCAGCGCCCGACGTTGTGACGGCCAGCCTCGGCCCGACGACGCTACGCGCGGAAACGGCTGCGCTCGCGGCGCTGGCGATCTGGCGGGCGGCGCGGGCGCGGTGACAGCGCACCTCTCGACGCATTGAGGCAACATGCAAGACTCGACCCCTTTACTACGGGTGGTGAAGTTTGTGCGTGATCATGCGGGGCGTGGGCGTTCAACTTGTCGAGTAAATGGAAGAAAATTACTGGAATTGGGTATTCTGTTCCCCGAACCTGCTGTCCCCCGAACCTGGCGGGACGACGCCGGTGGATTGGAACTATTTCGCCGGCATTCCCGGATCGGCCGTCCGCTCGGTGGGGCGAATTTCGTCGAGCGCCTGGAAGCCGAAACCGGCCGCACGCTCCAGCCCCGCCCACCGGAACGCTCAAGAAAGCCGGCAGAAAAGGATGAAGGCTAAAGAATAGTACACTGTCCACAGGTAATCTGGAATATAGCTTTTGCTTTCAAGGAACATGGCGTAAGATGAAAGGTCTCCGCTAGGTGACGATAGAGCGAGATCGTATTGATGTCTGACAATTCGGAAAAATCGGTCGGCGACGGGCATTTGACAATGAAGGTCTGTCGGTACTGTTTTGAATCCATCCGGCTAGAGGCTATCAAATGTAGATTCTGCGGATCGTCTTTTTCGGGGCCCGGTAGAATCGATTCGAATGACGATAAGCATGTTACTTACATCGTAGATCGAGATCTTGTTCGCTTCGCGAAGTTTTCGGTATCTGTGTTGGCACTCGTTACTGTAATCGGAGCTTTATTCTATGGTATCGACGTTAAGAAGCTTCGATCTGAGATAGAAAATGAGCACAAGACTATCACCTCTCTCAGTAGCGAAAACAAAAAATTATCTCAAAAACTAAAGGCCTCCTTGAATCTGGCATCAGATCTGCAAAGCAAGATAAAGAATCAAGCCGAAACGGCACGAGCGAATGCCCGAAGAGCCGAGCTTGCACTGGCGAGCATACAGGAAACACAGAATCTGGCGGTTACGAAGTACAAAGAAATCGTCGCTTTACAAGATGGAACGCTTACGATCCTCCAACAGACCGAGACCACGTCGAGAACCTCCGCCGCCCGTTCGAGACATGGCAAACTCTGGCCGAACGGAGCGACACTTCACATCCGATTCCTTGATGGTAAAAAGGACGACCATGCCAAAGTGGAAAAATGGGCTAAAACTTGGAGTGAATTCGCCAACATTCACTTCACATTCGACAATGACCCAAATGCGGAAATCCGAATATCGTTTAAGAAGGGAGATGGGTCTTGGTCCTATGTTGGTCGGGACAATGTCGAAGTAGTATCCCAGAAGGACCGCCCGACCATGAATCTCGGCTGGCTCGACGAGGCCAATGTACTTCATCAGTTCGGCCATGTGTTAGGCTTAATGCATGAACACCAGAATCCGTATGAACCAGTTTCTTGGAATGAAGTGGCCGTCTATAAGCTTTTCTCCGGCGTACCCAATCATTGGACCAAAGAACAAATTGAACGCAACATTCTCCAACCATTCGATAAATCAACGTACCCGATACCCAAGCCATTCGACGTAACCGGGGCAAAAGGCCGGGCCTGGGGACGGGGGGATCTGGCCTGGGTATAGGGGTGAGTCTCAACGGCCACATCTTGTGAGGCTTCCGCGTCAAGTGACCAGATATCGATGTTCGCGGCGGGAGGTCTGTGATTCGATCCCGTCATGGCCGAATCGCTTCCGGATCTCGACGATCTTGATGTCGCCGCCCTGAAGGCGCTGGTTCTGACGCTGCTTGAGGAGCAGGCGGCCCTGCGTGCCGAGAACGCGACATTGCGCGAAGAGATCCGCCGTCTCAAAGGCCTTTCCGGGCCACCGGATATCAAGCCGAGCGGCATGGACAAGCAGGCCGTATCCCGGGGCCGGACGGGGCGGAAGGCGGGACGGCGGGCCAAGAAGGGCCGGGTTCCCATCGACGAGAGGCGGATCGTCCGGGCCGCCGTGCCGGCGGGCTCGCGCTTCAAGGGCTATGATGTGAATCGGCATGCAAAACTGACCCACTTTGGTGGGTTATGAGCGGTAAGAATTGACCCACCTGGAACGCTAGTAACAGGGGCAAAACCCCGGGCGGTCAAGCCATTTCGATGCAGCGTTGTCTGACGAGGATCGGCAGTGGGGGCACGGGTGGGGCGCCGGGGACCTTGAGGCGGTCGCCGAGATAATCCCAGAAGGAGAGGCCAAGTTTCTGGCAGGTCTTGTAGAGGCCGAGGAATGTGTCTCGGGCCTGCTTGCCGTCCTCGGAGCGTGTGCCGCCGGAGAATTTTCGCCTTGTGACCATGGCGCGGATGTCGCGTTCCGCGCCGTTGGTGTTGAGCGGGACCTCCGGGCGGTCGAGGACGACGAGCAGTTCGTCGCGGTTGGCATGCAGGCGAGCCAGGAGCCGGTCGAGGCGGAGGAATCCGGTCTTGGTCGCGAAGAGCGCATCGAAGCGGCATGCCAGGTGGGCCCGCCGTCCTGGCGCCGGCCTTTCGCGATAGGCTTTGAGATCGGCGTAGAGTTGCCAGAGCCGTGCCTGGATGTGTTCCTTCTCGCGCCGCTGGCTCCGGGAGAAGGTCATCAGCTTGTGGATCAAGCGCTCCGCATGGACCCAGCAGAGCGCGTGGCGGCCGACGTTGAACTGGCCAGCATCGTCACTCAGGACGACGCAGGCGCCCGCGGCCGTGCCCCTGAGCAGGCCGTGCGCGGCGATGGCGCCCCACAGCGCCCCCTCGGTGGCGGTCCGCGCGGCCCCGCGCCCGTCCCCGTGCCCGGTGATGGCGAGCCGCCCCAGGTGGGCCAGCCAGGCATCTTCGTTGGTGAAGCGCCGCGGGCAGCCCTCGGCCAGACGGGCGATCACCGATGCGGCCAGGTCGCGCTCGGCCATGTAGGCGAAGGCGGCGGCATTGAGCACATAGTCCGCGTGGCCGGCCCGCAGCCGTTCCAGGAAGTTCAAGCGGCTCTTGGAAAACGTCGTGGCGAACCAAGCGAAGGCGTCGTTGCCGATCCCGCTCGTCACCCCGTTGCGGTTGGCGTGGCGGGCGCCGGTATCGTCGACGCTGATCCAGGGCGCCGTCTCCAGGCCGGCGCGCAGCACCGCCTCGCCCTCGGCGACGAAGCCGTCATGGCCCTCGTTCAACAACCGCACCACCTGGCGCTTGGAGATCTTGATGCCGAGGTCGTCCAAGAGCCGCGCCAAGCGCTCCGCGCTGGTCTGGCCGCCATGATAGAGCGCCAGCACGAAACGCCTGAGCGCCGGGCCGAAGTGGCCGCGCGTCCCCGCCGGCAGCGGCGCCACGATCGTGGCCCCCTCGGGCGTCAGCCAGCGCTCGCGGCGTAACAGGACAGTGTTCGGCCGGCAGAGCAGGTCCTGAACCAGATAGTCTTCATAGCCCTTGAAGCGCGAGCCCGCCGGCACGGCGGCCCGGACGATCCGCCTCTCGTCGATGGGAACCCGGCCCTTCTTGGCCCGCCGTCCCGCCTTCCGCCCCGTCCGGCCCCGGGATACGGCCTGCTTGTCCATGCCGCTCGGCTTGATATCCGGTGGCCCGGAAAGGCCTTTGAGACGGCGGATCTCTTCGCGCAATGTCGCGTTCTCGGCACGCAGGGCCGCCTGCTCCTCAAGCAGCGTCAGAACCAGCGCCTTCAGGGCGGCGACATCAAGATCGTCGAGATCCGGAAGCGATTCGGCCATGACGGGATCGAATCACAGACCTCCCGCCGCGAACATCGATATCTGGTCACTTGACGCGGAAGCCTCACAAGATGTGGCCGTTGAGACTCACCCCTATACCCAGGCCAGATCCCCCCGTCCCCAGGCCCGGCCTTTTGCCCCGGTTACTCTTGATGCTTGCCCAGCCAATCGAGCGTGGCATACAGCTCCTTCACCTTGACCGGCCCCAGGTCGAGCGTCGCGCCGAGCGAGTGGCTCGCCGTCGCCGGGTCCAGGGCCCGGGCCGTCGCCAGCTTGGCCGACGGCGCCAGCACCCGGGCGACGATCAGCGCCAGCGCCAGCTGATGGCGGCGCTCGTTGCCGCGCGGCAGCAGTGCATCAAGTTCGATGGCCCGCGCCGTGCCGAGCGCCGCCAGCACATGGCCGTGCGGTAGCGCCCTCTCGATCGCCATGCCGTCACCGGCCGGCGCCAGACCGTCGCCGCGTAGCGCCGCGCGCAACAGCTCGACCCGCTCGGCGGGCCAGTCGGAGAGGTTCTTGAGGGTTCGGTTCTTGACCTTGCCGTTCTCACGGTAGCTCTCCCGCAACAGGACGGCGGGCCGGGAGCTTCGGTTTGGGATGGTGGCGACGTACATGTGTATCTTGAATCACCGGCATTCGCTCGTGTCAAGCAAAAATCACCAATGTTTATGACTACAAAACCACCCCGAAAACCACAACTTCAAACGCTTACGTCAAAAAGTGGGGTAAGTTCAGGCTAACCCGCCGCCGGGGACGACGCAAGGTAGGTGCGGATCAGCAGTTCTCATTATGGCTCTTGTTTCTGTCTCCTGGGTGATACTCGCTTGGGGTTCGGTTTCGGTTCAGAGGCTGGCTCTGGCAGGCGGTGGCTGCCCAGTGATGAGGGTCCGCACGAGGGCCGCCCAGGAGGGGAAGACGATGTAGCTGGTAATGGTGCGTAAGTGTTCGAAGAAGCGCCGACGTGAGCCAAGGGCGCCGCGGGCCTTTTCCCAGACGGCTTCGAGGATCTCGCACACGCCGTGGCAGGCGAAGGCGAAGAGGTTCATGGTGGCGAGCAGGGCCGAGAGGTTCTGTTTGCCATGTCCGAAGTTGTGCTCGAGATTGTAGCCGTTGTTCTTGAGCACGTTGAAGGTCTCGTTCTCGATCTTCCAACGGGCCCGCCCGCAGGCGGCGAGTTCGGCGACGTTGCTCCGGTCGACAGCGATGTCGGTGACGAAGCTGTTGCGGTACGTGACCTTTCCGGCCTTGTTGACGATCTCGATGTTGAGCCAGTTGACCCGGAGCGCGTCCTTACCGTCGCGGATCGGCACGTCGGCGAGCCAACGGTAGCGATGGGTCTGGAAGCCACGGCCTTTCTTGACCCGTTCCTCGTGGATCGGCAGTTCGATGCCGTCGAGCCATTCGTGGAGCGTCGGATGCGAGCCTGGCTTGGCGACGAACAGGAAGTTGCCGCCAACCGCTTGAACGGCCTCGCAAATCGGCTGGCGGGAATAGAGATCGTCGCCGAGATAGATCGGCTTCAGCCGGGCCAGGCCGGGCCCGTGCGCGACCAGCCAGCGCCGCGTCGCCCGGCTTTCGCAGTCCTGCTTCTCCCCGCCATCCTGGGGAACGACGAACTCCGGAGCCAGCGGTATCGCCCGGGCGTGGCCCGGGGCGACAAGCGCTGCCGTGACCATGTTGTGGTGATACTCCACGGCCCCGTCGTTGCGCTTGCGCTGCGAGCAGTTGGGGCAGGAGATCTTCCGCGAGCAGAAATATTCGGTGCCGTCGAGCGCGACCAGGAGATGGCCGTCCAGGCGTCGGAAGGGGCCGAGCCCACCGCCCGCCTCCAGACGTTCCAGCAGGGACGAGAAGAGCGGATAGAGCCTGTCCGGCACCACCGGGTCCAGCATCGCCCGGATCTGGTTGTCCGTCGGGATCCGCGACATGGAGAACAAGCTCTCACAATTCGAGCGCCCGTGCGCCCGCGCCAACGTGCGCTGATGGGACAGGAACGAGGGGCTCTGCATGAAGAACAGCGAGAAGGCCGAAAGCCCGAAGTCGGCCATGTCATAGCGGCTGTTGCTCCCCGTCCGCTTGTCCGGGAAGGACCCGCAGAGCGAGCGCAACTCCAATATCAGGTCTTTGAGCACCTTCATCGCCACTTTGAATCAGAAACCGGGCTCCTTGCATAGGAAAAAATCAACGCAAATCGCCAAAATGAGAATTGCTGGGTGCGGATGGTGCGTAAGCGTCTGTCCCCAGGTATGCAGGATAGCGAGAAAGCCGATCTCGGCGCCCAAGTGTCTGGGGTCGGCGGCGATGGTCTTCAGCGTCTCGGCCGCGGCCCGGAACAGGATCGCATAGACCTCCGCCTTGTTGTGGAAGGCGATGGCCGCGACTTCGGCCGGCAGGGTGAAGACGACATGGAAGTAAGGCACCTCCAGGAGATCGGCTTGCCGCTGGCCGAGCCACTCGGCACGCGCCAGGCCCTGACACTTCGGACAATGCCGATTGCGGCAGGAGTTGTAGGCGATACGGGCCTGGGCACAATCGCCGCAAGCCTCGACAAGCCCGCCGAGCGTGGCCGTGCGGCAGGCCTTGATCGCCGCCATCATCCGCCGCTCGACGCGCCCCATGCGGTCGCCACGGGCGGTCCGATACGCGGCGCCGTGACGGCGGAACACATCGGCGACTTCCAGAGCCGGCCGCATGGGCCTCAGCCGGGCGGCACGACCTCCAGGCTCAGGCGGTCGAGCGGGCTCTCGGTGCCGGCGATCGTCGTCGTCGCCACCCGGGTGTAGCGGGCCGTGGTCGACAGGTTGTTGTGGCCCAGCAGCACCTGGATGATGCGGATGTCGACGCCGCTCTCCAGCAGGTGGGTGGCGAAGCTGTGCCGCAACGTATGGACGGTGACGCGCTTCCCCAATCCCGCCGCCGCCCGTGCCGAGCGGCATGCCGCGTGCAGGACCTGCACGTCGATGGGTTTGCTCTCGTGACGACCGGGGAACAGCCACGTCGCGGGCCGTGCCAGCCGCCAATAGGTGCGCAGAATGGTCAGCAGCTGGGCGGACAGCATCACGGTGTGGTCCTTCCCGCCCTTGCCGTGACGCACCTGGATCACCATGCGTTCGCTGTCGATATCCGCTACCCGCAGGCCGGCCGCCTCCGAGGCGCGCAGACCCGCCGCGTAAGCGGTCGTCAGCGCCGTGCGCGCCTTCAAGCTCGGCACCGCTTCCAGGAACCGCACCACCTCGTCCGCGCTCAGCACGACGGGCAGCTTCTGGGGCTCGCGCGCGTGCGCGATCCGCTCCGGGATCTCGGGCCGGTTCAAGGTCACGCCGTAAAAGAAACGCAACGCACAAACCGTCTGATTGAGCGAAGGCCACGATATGCCGCGCGAGACGAGATGGACTTGGTAGGCGCGGACATCCTCGATATCCAGCTCATCCGGGGAACGGCCGAAATACCGGCTGAACTTGGCCACGGCATGAATGTAGGATCGTTGCGTGGCCGGAGACAGGTTGCGCACCGTCATGTCGTCGATCATACGGCGGCGTAGCGGGCTCGGATCCTGGGGTCTCGCGGGCATGGGACGGTCTCCTGATCAAGGGATGGGCTCCAACACCCAAAACCCTCGCATCAGGAGGCCAAACCCGCCATCAAACGCTCCAATCTGCCGCGACAGCGGCTTCGCTCAATCACAGTTCAGCAAGTTTGGGAACCCCGAATGTCAACAGGCAGCAGTTCTCATTATGGCTCTTGTTTCTGTCTCCTGGGTGATACTCGCTTGGGGTTCGGTTTCGGTTCAGAGGCTGGCTCTGGCAGGCGGTGGCTGCCCAGTGATGAGGGTCCGCACGAGGGCCGCCCAGGAGGGGAAGACGATGTAGCTGGTAATGGTGCGTAAGTGTTCGAAGAAGCGCCGACGTGAGCCAAGGGCGCCGCGGGCCTTTTCCCAGACGGCTTCGAGGATCTCGCACACGCCGTGGCAGGCGAAGGCGAAGAGGTTCATGGTGGCGAGCAGGGCCGAGAGGTTCTGTTTGCCATGTCCGAAGTTGTGCTCGAGATTGTAGCCGTTGTTCTTGAGCACGTTGAAGGTCTCGTTCTCGATCTTCCAACGGGCCCGCCCGCAGGCGGCGAGTTCGGCGACGTTGCTCCGGTCGACAGCGATGTCGGTGACGAAGCTGTTGCGGTACGTGACCTTTCCGGCCTTGTTGACGATCTCGATGTTGAGCCAGTTGACCCGGAGCGCGTCCTTACCGTCGCGGATCGGCACGTCGGCGAGCCAACGGTAGCGATGGGTCTGGAAGCCACGGCCTTTCTTGACCCGTTCCTCGTGGATCGGCAGTTCGATGCCGTCGAGCCATTCGTGGAGCGTCGGATGCGAGCCTGGCTTGGCGACGAACAGGAAGTTGCCGCCAACCGCTTGAACGGCCTCGCAAATCGGCTGGCGGGAATAGAGATCGTCGCCGAGATAGATCGGCTTCAGCCGGGCCAGGCCGGGCCCGTGCGCGACCAGCCAGCGCCGCGTCGCCCGGCTTTCGCAGTCCTGCTTCTCCCCGCCATCCTGGGGAACGACGAACTCCGGAGCCAGCGGTATCGCCCGGGCGTGGCCCGGGGCGACAAGCGCTGCCGTGACCATGTTGTGGTGATACTCCACGGCCCCGTCGTTGCGCTTGCGCTGCGAGCAGTTGGGGCAGGAGATCTTCCGCGAGCAGAAATATTCGGTGCCGTCGAGCGCGACCAGGAGATGGCCGTCCAGGCGTCGGAAGGGGCCGAGCCCACCGCCCGCCTCCAGACGTTCCAGCAGGGACGAGAAGAGCGGATAGAGCCTGTCCGGCACCACCGGGTCCAGCATCGCCCGGATCTGGTTGTCCGTCGGGATCCGCGACATGGAGAACAAGCTCTCACAATTCGAGCGCCCGTGCGCCCGCGCCAACGTGCGCTGATGGGACAGGAACGAGGGGCTCTGCATGAAGAACAGCGAGAAGGCCGAAAGCCCGAAGTCGGCCATGTCATAGCGGCTGTTGCTCCCCGTCCGCTTGTCCGGGAAGGACCCGCAGAGCGAGCGCAACTCCAATATCAGGTCTTTGAGCACCTTCATCGCCACTTTGAATCAGAAACCGGGCTCCTTGCATAGGAAAAAATCAACGCAAATCGCCAAAATGAGAATTGCTGCTCGCGCCCCGGCAACGTCCGGACCCCGACCGCCCGCGCGTCCACCCCGGGCCCCGCCGCCGCCACCGTCGCCGCGCTCGCGTGGATCGCCACTTCGTATGGCTCGCCGTCCTTGCCCAGGCTCTCGATGCGGTTGGCGGTGTTCACCACGTCGCCGACGATGGTGTAGTTGATCCGGCCGGGGGCGCCGATGTTGCCGACCACGACCGGGCCGCCGTGCAGACCGATGCGGACGCGGATTTCGGCCCGACCCGCGGTGCGGCGCCGCGCGTTGTCGGCCTCGATCGCCCGCCGGATCGCCAGGGCAGCCCGGCAGGCCCGCGCCGCGTGGTCGGCCATCGCCTCCGGTGCGCCCCAGAAGGCCATGACCGAATCGCCGATGAACTTGTCGATGGTCCCGCCCTCGGCCTCGATCGCCGTCGCCAGGAGGGCGAAATGCTCGTTCAGGAAGGCGGCCGTCTCCTCGGCGCTCAGCCGTTCCGAGAGCGCGGTGAAGCCGGCGATGTCGGTGAACATCACCGTCAGCTCGCGCGCTTCGGAGGCGAGGCCGACATCGTCGCCCTGGCCGACCAGGCGGTGCACCAGGTGGCGCGGGACGTAGGTCTCGAACCAGCGCAGGCCGCGGACCATAGCGTTGAAGGCCTCGTCGGCGCTGGAGATCTCCTTGAAGCGGCTACCGGGCAGGACCGGCACCTCGGCGAGCGTGAAGGCGCGTACCTGCTCCGCCGCCCGGGCGAGGCGCCCGAGCGGTCGGTTCAGGCCGCGGGCGAAGAGCCAGGCGACCACGAGCGCGGCGAGCAGCACCAGGGCGCCGGCCAGTCCCGCCCAGCGCAGGCGTCCCACCTCGTCGGTGAGGGCGGCGGCCGGCAGGTGCACGCCGACCAGCCAGGGCGTTTCGCCGTACCGGGTCGTCCGCTCGGTCAGCAGGGCGATCTCCCGTCCCGCGTGGGCGAGGAGGCGGATCCCCGTATCGCGCTCGAACCGGTCGGCAGGCACGCGGCGGGCGGCGGCCAACATCGCCGCCAGCCGGGCGTCGCCGAGGTCGGCGACCGTCGGCAGGGGTCGCTCGGGGCCGAGGCCGGGCAGGGCGCGCACCAGGCGGGGGTGGGCCAGCACCTTGTCGTCGCCGTAGACCACGAAGGCGCCGCCGCCCAAGGCCTCGGCCGTTTGGCGCAGCGCCGCCGACAGGGTGTCGACGCGGACCGTGGCTGCCAGCAGACCCAAATAGACGCCCTCGCGCCGGATCGGATAGCGCAGGTTCAACAGGCTGGTCTCCAGGCTGTCCGGCCGGTACAGCTCCCCCCACTCGAGGCCCAGCCGCTCGCGGCCGGCCTCGCGCGCGCCGACGATCAGCGGCTGGTCGGCGATGGAAAGCCGTTGGAGGTCGATGCCGTCCTCGCGGCGGAGCGCGAAGAGCATCGAATCGTCCGTGCGGACGAACACCAGGGCGCGGACCTGCGGCGTCGCGGCGAGGGCGCCCGAGAGATGGCGCCCGAGGACCGCGTCGTCCGCCGCATCCAGAGCGCCGCCCTCGATCTGCCGCGCGAGGTGGATCAGCTGGTGTTCCGCCGGTTCGAGATAGTCGGCGATGCGGGCAACGACGACCGCCAGGGTCGCCTCGCCCTTGTCCTGCAGCAGGGTGATGGTGTTCTGCCGGGCTGCCCACAGGCCGAGGGCGAGGACCGTGGCCACCGCCAGCAACACCAGGCCGCCGAAACCGATCAGCAGGCCGTGGGACAGGCGGATCTGGAACCGCGCCTTGCTGTCCGCCATGCTTTTGCCCCCAACTCTCCCCGGGGACATCCTGGCCGACTCGGGCGCCCGGTGGAAGGCGTCAGGCGGCGGCCCGTTCGATCCGGCACTGGAAACAGTTGTTGCGGGCGGAGCGGACATGCACGAAGGCGATGTCCGGCATCGCCAGCAGGTCCGCCGCGCGGGCGGGAATATCCGCCGTGGCGACGATGCCGCCGGTGCCGTAAACGATCCGCTCGTCCGCCGAATAGCCGCGCACGATGTATTCGGGGCTGTCCAGCATCGCCGGGATCTCGGGCGACGGCTCGGCCCGCGAACAGGCCTCGGCATGCAGGAAGATCGGACCCGTCTCCGCATAGGGCTGCAACGTCGTGAAGGGGCGCCAGGCCAGCACCAGGAAGGCCGATCCCTCGGCAATTCCCTCCAGGCAATGACGGCAGGGCGTGCCGTCACCCTCGGAGATGCGCCGTTCCGGCGAGTGGCCGTAGGCGTCAGGCGCGCCGGCGCGCAGCTGCGCGACCGCGTCGCCGGGCAAGGCTTCGAACTGGATGGTCATCGGATCGCTCCCGCTGTTGGAGCGCCGATCCTGGCCGGCGCCGGGCGGCCCCGCCATCCGTATCTTGTCCCCACGGTCGCACAAAATATTTGACCCGGGCGCGGCCGGCGCCCGATATGGGTTCGAACCGGACGCACGTGGAGAGAGACCGTGACCCAATCGACCGCTGAGAGCGCCCTCGTCCTCGATCGCCTGGCGGCGGTGATCGAGACACGCCGGGGCGCCAACCCCAAGGATTCCCGGACCGCGCGGCTGTTCGACCGCGGCCTCGGCAAGATCTGCCAGAAGGTCGGGGAGGAGGCGACGGAATGCGTGGTCGCCGCGCTTTCCGAATCGGACGAGCGCGTGGTTTCCGAAAGCGCCGACCTGATCTACCACCTGCTGGTCATGCTGAAGGCGCGCGACATCGAGCCCGACGCGGTGTGGACCGAGCTCGCCGCGCGCGCGGGCGAAGGCAAGTAGGAGCGGGATGCGGCGATGGCCTACGACGACACCAACATCTTCGCCCGGATCATCGCCGGCGAGATCCCCTGCAAGAAGGTGTTCGAGAACACCCACGCGCTCGCCTTCCACGACATCAGCCCGCAGATGCCGGTACATGTCCTGGTCATCCCCAAGGGCCGCTACGTCACCATGGACGAGTTCGCGGCCGCCGCCAGCACGGATGAGCAGGCCGATCTCAGCCGGGCGATCGGCGAGGTCGCGCGGATTACCGGTGTGGCGGAGACCGGCTACCGGCTGATCGCCAACAACGGCGAGGACGCCCACCAGGAGGTGCCGCACCTGCATTTCCACGTGCTCGGCGGCAAGCGGATCGGCGGCCGGATGATCAAGGGCGATTGAGGAGCGACGCGCACCATGGCGATGGACAGACCGAACGTCCTGCTGATCTGCGCCGACCATTGGGCGGCGGAGTATCTCGGCGTCGCCGGCCACCCGGCGATCCTGACGCCCGGCCTCGACGAGATCTCGCTCGCCGGTACGCGCTTTACCAATTGCTATTCGGAATCGCCGGTCTGCATTCCGGCCCGGCGGACCCTGATGACCGGCCAGACGCCCCGCTCGCACGGCGACCGGGTGTTCGACGACAAGCTGGCGATGCCGCCGGTGACGACGCTGGCCCAGGCCTTTCGCGACGGCGGCTATCAGACGGACGCGGTCGGCAAGCTGCACGTCCATCCCCAGCGGGACCGGATTGGCTTCGATTCCGTCGCCCTCGACGACGAGGGCCGCCCGCAATGGGGCGTCATGGACGACTACGACATCTTCCTCGGCGACCAGGGCTATCCGGGCCGGCAGTTCGACCACGGCATGTCGAACAACCAGTACGCCTGGCGCGCCTGGCACCTGCCGGAGGCGGTGCACGCGACGACCTGGGCGGCGCAGAGCATGGCCCGCGTCATCAAGCGCCGCGATCCGACCCGCCCGGCCTTCTGGTATCTCGGCTTCCGCCACCCCCATCCCCCGCTGGTCCCGCCGCAGGCCTATCTCGACCTCTATCGCGAGGTGGAGATCGACCCGCCCTACGAGGGCGCCTGGGCCCGGGCCGACGACCTGCCCTTCGCCCCGAGTGCCGTCCGCCAACGCGCCCGGCTGCTGGACGGGGAGAAACTGCAGGGCGCCCGGCGGGCTTTCTATGCACTCTGCACCCAGATCGATCATCAGATCCGCTACCTGATCGGCACCCTCCGGCTGGAGGGGCTGCTGGACAACACGGCGGTTGTCTTCACGTCCGACCACGGCGACATGCTGGGCAACCACGGCATGGTGGCCAAGCGGGTGTTCTACGAGGCGTCCGCCAAGGTGCCGATGATCCTGATGGGCCCGAAGGACGATCCCCGCCTGGCCGAGGGCATGCTGGACGATCGCCTCGTCGGCCTGCAGGACGTGATGCCGACCCTGCTGGACCTCTGCGGCCTCGAGGTGCCCGACAGCGTCGACGGGACATCCATGTTCTCCACCGCCCGACGGGGCCATTTCTATGGCGAATGCGGCGAGGACGACCATGCCAGCCGGATGGTGCGCGACGCCCGCCACAAGCTGATTTACTACCCCGTCGGCAACCACTTCCAGCTGTTCGACATGCAGGACGATCCCCGCGAGCTCGTCGACCTCGCCGCCGATCCGGCCCATGCGGCGGTCCGCGACCGCCTGACGGCGCTGCTTCGCTCCGAGCTCTACGGCTCGGACGCGGATTGGTTGGACGGGCGAAGCCTCGTCGGCAAGCCGGACCGCCCCTATCACTGGGCGCCGCACCGCAGCCTGAACAGCCAGCGGGGCGACGGCTGGCCGCCCTCGCCCGCCGTCGACATCCCCCAGGTCGAATGGGCCCGCGAGAAGCCGACGGACTGATCGCGGGGGCGAATTGCCGGGGCGGGGCGGTTGCGAGGTCACGCGCGGCGTGAAATGCTGCACGTCGGCGCCGAGCCGGGACAATTACGGGAGACGACGCCATGGCACGCAAGCCCAACTATCGCTTCGAACGCCAGGAACGCGAGCGCCGCAAGGCCGAAAAGAAGGCCGCAAAAGCCAAGGCGAAGGCCGAAAAGGTGGGCGAAGACGAGGCCGAAACGCCCGAAGTCGACGGCCAGGCGACCGCCGAGGTCGAAGACGCCGATCGGGGTTAATTTCTGAAGATCAGGCTGTCGCCCCAGGTGGTGCCCCATTGCAGGCACCCCGCGTTTGCGATCTGCCGCGGGCCGGCCTCGCCGCGCAGCTGGCGGGTGATCTCCGCCAGATGGTTCCAACCGCTGACATGGGCTTCCGATAGCAGGCCGCCGTTGCTGTTGACCGGCAACGCGCCACCGGGGCCGATGCGCCCGTCCGCGACGAAGGCGTGTCCCTCGCCAGGCGGTGCCAGGCCAAACCGTTCGAGCGCGAAGATCACCAGGGGCGTGAAGGCGTCGTAGGTGTAGAAGCCGTCGATATCGTCGCGGGCGATACCGGCCATTTCGTAGGCCTCTGTGTCGTCGGCGCGGGGCGTGACGCGGCCCGGACGCTGCTGATTGATGCCGAGGCCGGGCGGCGCGAAGATGAACTCGTCCGGGCCGGAGCGTATGCCCTGCATGCCGGAGACATAGACCGGCGGCTTCGCCAGATCGCGGGCGCGGTCGGCCCGGGTGATCAACAGCACCACCGCCCCGTCGCTCACCTGGCAGCAATCGAACAGGCCGAGCGGCTCGGCGACCCGACGGGCGGCAGCGTGCTGCTCGAGGGTCAATTCCTCGCGTCGGATGGCGCCGGGGTTGAGACGGGCGTGTTCGCGCAGGCTGACGGCGACATGGCCGAGTGCCTCGGTGCCGGCCCCGTACACCGCCATGTAGCGCTGGTAGGCGATCGCCGCGCCGGCGGCCGGCGCGGTCAGGCCGTAGGGCGGATGTTCACCGTGGGTGCCGCCTTCTTCCCGGGTGCCTTCGAAATCGCCGGGACCGCCGAGGATGTCGCGCTCGCGGGTGAAGCTGCAGGTGGTGAAGCAGGCGACACAGTCGCAGAGCCCCGCGCTCACCGCCATCACGGCGTTCTGCACGCTCATCGTGACGAAGCGGCCATGGGTCCAGGTCTGATTGACCCAGCGGAGGTCGAGACCAAAGGACTCCGCCACCCGGTCGTAATCGAGGCCGAGCGGCCAGCCGATGTTCATGGCGATGCCGTCGATGTCGTCACGCGTCAGGCCCGCGTCGTCGAGGGCATTTCGCAGCGCCGTCGCCCCCATGGCCAACGTGCTTTCCTCCGCCCGCCGGCCGAAGCGGCTGGTGCCGACGCCGACGATCGCCGCCGTGTCGCGAAACGAGAGGCTCACGACGCGGAACCTTCCGGCGCGTTGATCCGGTCGAGCGGAAAGATCGGCCGGCGTACGTTCTTGAAGTCGAGCATGTCGTAGTCGGAGGTACAGACGCCGACGCCGGCGCACTCGATCACCTGTTTGGCGATGTCGCGGAAACCGGCGCGGTAGTGGATCCGGCTCTTCAGCATCAGATAGCGCTTGGCCAACGGATCGATGCCCAGGCTCTTCAGGCAGGCGAGGTCGTTCGGCTCCTGGTGGCGGGAGATGACGACGATCTCGACCCGCCCGGTGTCCAGCACCACGCTCGGCCCCATGTCCATCAGCACGCCCCGGCTGGCCGGGCCCTGGTTGCGGTAGCGACCATCGGAGATCAGCTTGACCCGCCCCGTGACCTCCAGCGGTTCGCCGGCGCGACCGATCGAGGGCATGTCGAGCTTGCCGCCCAAGGGCAGGGTGACCTCGGCGCCGACGCCGGCGGCGATCATCGTCTGCACGGCTTGCGGATCATGGACCGCGAAGGCGGCGACATCCTCCAGCCCCGCGTCCAGGATGCCGGCCAGAACCGCCATGGTGTCCATGGTCCCGCCCGAGGCCGCATTGTCGTAGTGGTCCAGCAGGATCACCGGCCCCTCGCTCGCCTCGCCCGCCCGGGCCAGCGATTCGGCCAGCGGCTCGATTTCGTAGACGAAGCTCTCCCGCGCCGCCCAGGCCATGTCCAGCAGCTCGTCCCGGTAGCGCGTCGCGAGCTCGGGATCACCGTCGGTGACGACGACGGCGGAGAGGCCGGCCTCGCGGATATCGGCGTGCGGGAAGCCGACGAAGAGGGTGGCGGCGAGCGCACCGGCCGTCTCCATCTCGCGGGCACGGGCCTGCAGCGCCTTGTTCGGCAGATCGTCCGTGCCCTGGCGCATGACGTGGGGCAGCATCGGCCGGTTGCCCCAGGCGAGCGTCGGCCGCGCCTGGCCGGCCAGCATGGCGAAGATCGGCCGGCCGGCGCGCATCGCCGTCTCGTAGGTGTCGATGTGCGGATAGGTCATGTAGCCGGCGACGACGTCGGCATTGTCGGCGATGGCCGGATACATGTTGGTGTGCATGTCCAGACAGACGCCGATCGGCGTTTCGGGCGCGATCTCCCGCAGCCGGCGCAGCAGCTCACCCTCGCCGTCCTCCAGGCTTTCCGTCACCATGGCGCCGTGCAGATCCAGCAGGATGGCGTCCGGCGCTTCGGCCGCGACCGCCTCCAGGATCGCGCCGCTCATCGCCGTGTAGGCGTCGTCGTGCACCACGCCGCTCGGCCAGGCGTTGGCGGCGATCGGCACGATCAGCTCGGCCCCGTGTTCGTCACAGAGATCGATATAGGCGCCGAGGCCCGATCCGGTGCCCCGGAAATCGGCGATCGCCTCCGCGCCCCGGGCCGGGCCGTCGCGACCGCGGGCAAAACGGGCGAGCGGTGTCGGCACCGGCGAGAAGGTGTTGGTTTCGTGCTTCATCATGGCCGCGAGAACGCGCATTTCCAGAGTCCCCCTCGTTGGGCTGCGGCACGCTAGCATCTGCCGGGACACGTTTCCAAACGCGCGGGAATGGCGCTAATCTCCGCCCGGTCGAGGGAGGGGATGGACGGCGATGACACGACTTCTGGTACTCGACGGCGACGGCATCGGACCGGAAATCGTCGGCGCCGCGCTTATGGCGCTGGATGCCCTGAATGCCCGCTTCGGCCTCGGCCTCGAGCTCGAACGCGAGGTGGTCGGCCTCGCCGGCCTCGCCGCCAACGGCATCACCGTCACCGACGAGGTGCTGGCCAAGGCGCGAGCGGCCGACGGCGTCGTCCTGGGGCCCGCCTCGGTCTCCGACTATCCACCGCCGGACGAGGGCGGGCGCAACATCTCCGCCGCCTTCCGCAAGGGGCTGGGCCTCTATGCCAATATCCGACCGAGCTACACCCGCGCCGGCGTGCCCGCGATGGCCCGGGCGATGGACCTGGTGATCGTGCGCGAGAACCTCGAAGGCTTCTACGCCGACCGCTCCATGCACCAGGGGCAGGGCGAATTCATGCCGTCCGAGGACATGGCCCTCGTCGTCGGCAAGATCACTACCGAGGGCTCGACCCGCATCGCCCGCGCCGCCTTCGAGCTGGCCCGGCGGCGGCGCAAGCGGGTCACCATCGTCCACAAGGACAACGCGCTGCGCATCTTCTACGGCCATTTCCATGCCTGCGTGCGCAAGGTCGCCGAGGACTACCCGGACGTCGCGGTCGACGACGTCATCATTGATGCCATGGCAGCCCTGCTGATCCGCCGGCCCGAGGCCTACGACGTCGTCGTCACCACCAACATGTTCGGCGACATCCTCTCGGACGAGGCGGCGGAACTGGCCGGCGGGCTGGGCCTTGCCGCCTCCCTCAATCACGGCGACGACCACGCGGTCGCCCAGGCCGGGCACGGCTCGGCACCGGACATCGCGGGCCGGGACATCGCCAATCCGACGGCGATGATGCATTCCGTCGCCATGCTGCTGGATCATCTCGGGGCTAGCAGCCTGTCGGACTCGGGCATGCAAGGATTGGTAAGATTGGCTTGGCGGGCGTCGATGTCATGGATTTACCCCCATGAAGTTGCGAACGCGGGTTGGCCCGCCCGTTCAGGCGTGGCTGAGGACGAACATCCGCTTGATGTTCCAGGAGAGCGTGGCCAAGGTCCATTCCCCCTTCGCCTTGTCGAGGCCGCGCAGGCTGAACTGACGCAAGCCCATCACCGATTTGATGATGCCGAACACCGGCTCCGGCGTCTGCTTGCGAAGCGCGTAGAGCGCCCGGCCCTCGGGTGTGGCCAGGCGATGGCACATCGCCTCGAGCGGCGTCGGATCCTCGGGCGCTGGCGGCGCCTCGGCGAAGCGGTCCCGCCAGGAAAGATGGTGGTGCTCCCGGCCGAGCGCGATCAGCGGCGCGATCTCCGCTTCCCCGCAGGCCTCGACGTTGGCCTGGCTGAAGTAGCCGCTGTCCGCCAACAGGGTCTCGACCTCGCCAAGCCCGTCCGGCAGGCCGGCGAGTGCTTCGAGCGTCGGTTCGATCTGCTGCTTGTCGTTCGCCGCCTGCACCACGTCGGCGCTGACCACCAGCAGGCTGCCGGCGGCCACCGCAGCCTGGGCGTTGTAGCACTGCTCGAAGCCGCCGCCGGCCACCGGCATGATGCGCGAGTCCGGGTCCGTCAGGTTGACCTGGTCCTTCGCCCGTGGCCCCGGCTCCGGCGGCTTCGGTGGCCGCCCGCCCGGCTTGCGGCCGGTCCGCGTTTCCTTCGCCTCGCGGGCTGCCAGCTTCTCTTCGTACTCCGCCTGCTCCCGCGCATGACGCTCGGCCGCCCGCGCCTCGATCTCCGCCTTCGCCGCGGCGATCGCCGCCAGCCGGTCCTCGCGCCGTGCCAGCTCCTCCGGCACGCTCATGCCGTCGGGAACCTCGGACCGGTCCGCCGCTTCCGCCAACGCCATCAACTCCGCCACCTCGGCCCGCAGCCGGGCTTCGATCTCGCCCGCACGCTGCCACGACAGGGCGCTGTGCCGGCTCGCGTCGGCATGGATCTTCGTCCCGTCCAGCGCCACCGTGCCCAGTTGCAGCATGCCGGCCTGCCGCGCCAGCAGCAGAACCTGCACGAACAGCCCCTCGATCAGCGGCAGGAAGCGACGGCGGAACGTGGCGATCGTGTCGTGGTCGGGGTGGTCGTTTGCCGCGATGAAGCGGAAGGCCACCGAATCATAGCTCGCCCGCTCCAGCTTCCGGCTGGAATGCACCCCCGTCGCGTAGCCGTAGATCAGCAGGCCCAGCAGGACGCTCGGGTGATGCGCCGCCGAGCCCGAACCACGATAGGCCTTCACGAACGCAGAGAGATCCAGCTGCTCCAGCACATCGACCACGAAGCGCGCCAGATGACGATCAGGCAGCCATTCGTCCACCGAAGGCGGCAGAAGATAGCTGGTCTCCCGGTCAACCTGTCGAAAGTTGCTCATCACAAAATCACCGCGCAGGAGAGAATCAGACCGTGACAGTGAATCTCATCTCGAAACTCGGCTCAAGTCCGACAGGCTGCTAGACGCCAGGAAAACGCGCTGTCGGAGGCGGCGAAGGCCTGGACTGTCAATCAGCATTTAATTCTGACCCCCTATCGGCGTGCAAAATTGACCCCCCCCCTTGCTTCGACGGAGGTTGTCCCGGTAGTCCACGGGAGGGCCCCGCGCGGCTTCGTGTAGCGCTTTGCGTTACGCGGAGCGAAGCCGCGTGGGAGGGGCCTGTGGGCCCACCGGGACAACCGGGCCGGCGGCGGAACGTGGGGATCAGGTGGGGTTCTTGAAGTGGCAATGAGCTTTTGAAGTAGTGTCCAGACTGTTCTGCAAGTTTGTCATGGCTGCCGATGAGGGCCACCGGCATGCCTGGCGCGGAGATTTCGATTGCTCGGAGCGCCAGGCATGCCGAGCCGCCGTCAGGCGGCTTTCTGGATGCGTTCGCTTTTGCTCTCCTTGAGATGGATCATGTTGAGCTAGCGGTTGGCATCCAGCCAGTCCTCATGGATTTCGATCGCGAGAGCCCGGACCAGCCGGAGGCAGCTCATCCACCCCATCGGCCCGGACTTGTGCCCCAGCTACGAAACCCCTTTTGCAGAACAATCTGTACAGGACCCGTTTTGATTTGCCCGCCTTTGCGATGAAAGCCCCCAGGCTGATTGGCTCCATATAGCGGATCAGCCTGGGGCTTTGCTTACAGGGCGGCTACTTTTGTCGTCGCTGTTTGCTTTGTGCGAAGCGGTAAGACATGTTGCCTGTTTCGATGATTGCGCAGTGATGCGTTACACGATCCAGCAACGCGGTTGTCATTTTTGCATCTCCGAAGACGGAGACCCATTCCCCGAACTCCAGATTGGTGGTGATGATGACGCTGGTCTTCTCATAGAGTTTGCTGATCAGGTGGAACAAGAGCGCACCGCCGGATTTGGGGAATGGGATATAGCCCAGTTCGTCGATGATGACGCAATCCATGGCCGTCAGTTGCCGGATGATCTTGCCGGCGTTGCCTTCGGCCTGTTCCTTGATCAGCGCATTGATCAGATCGACGGCGTTGAAGAAACGGACCTTCTTTCCCTGATTGATCAACAGCGTCCCCAGAGCAATGGCGATGTGGGTTTTGCCCGTACCGGTTCCGCCCACCAGAATGAGGTTGTGGGCCTCCTGGGTGAACTGCCCTGAGCAGAAGGGGTCGATTTGCGCTTGGGTGACGGCGGCTAGGCCGTAATCGAAAGTGGCGAAGTCCTTATGGTGGGGGAACTTCGAGGCCCGCATTTGGTGCTGGATAGAGCGCACCCGGCGCTCTACAGTCTCGGCGTCGATCAGTTGCTTTATCGCAGTGGTCAGACTTGGCGGCTTGCGCGCGGCCAGCAAAGCTTCGGCGCAAGCCGCCATTCCATACAGCCTCAGGGCGATCAGTTGGTCTATCAAAGCTTTCATGCGACGGCCTCCCCGGCAACGCACAGCGTCTCATAGCGCTTGCAGTCCGCTTCGGGCCGCAAGGTCAGTTGCGGATAGGCGTGGCTCTCGCCCCATGGCGCGATGACCGGCTCCACCAGTTGGTTGATCAGATTGATGATGGCCGGAAGGCGCAGCGTGTTCTGCTCCACGGCCAGTTCACAGGCTATCTCGACCACCTCGATCCCGTGATCCTGGGCCAGCAGGAGCAGATCGACAAACTCCCGGTCCCCGCCTTTGCCGGCCATGTAATGCGCCCTGACCCGGTGCATCGCCTCAGGCAATTGCCAACCCACAAAGGGCGCGCCATCTCTCAGCGCGCCGGGCTTGCGGTCGAGTAGGGGCAGGTAATGCCAGGGCTCGAAATAGCTGGCGTTGCGGGTAAAGCGGCGCTTGTGCTCGGCAATCACATTCTGCCCTGACACAACCACGATCCGGTCCGCATAGGCGCGCAGAGAGACAAGCTCCCCGGCGAACCGGGAGGGGACGCTATAGCGATTGGTGGCATATTGGACCAGACAGGTAGAGCGGACACGAGCGGCCTTCTCAACATAGCCGTCAAAAGCCCGGCCCAGGGGACGCAGTTCGGCGCACTCGTCTGCGAACACGTCCGAGATCTTGCGATCCGATTGTTCGGGGTGGGCGCGATTCGCCAATTCCTCGCAGCGCAGACGCAACCAGCCGTTCAGCGCATCCAGATCGTCAAAGGCGGGCTTGGGCGCAAACAGCTGTCCCCGCAGGAACCCAACCTGGTTCTCAATCTGACCCTTCTCCCACCCCGCCGCGGGTGTGCAAGCAACCGGTTCCATCACATAGTGGTTCATCAACGCCAGAAAGCGCGGATGGAACACACGGTCCTTAGAGCGCGAAACATAGGTTACCATCGTCTTGGGGTTGTCGATGATCACCCGGCGCGGTACGCCGCCATAGAAAGACATCGCCCGTGCAAAGGCGTCCAGCACCATCTCCTGAGATTCGCTGGGATAGGCAACAACAAAGGGCTTGCGGCTATGACATAGGCGGAAGTGGGCAACCTTTACCTTCTGCTCGACACCGCCCAGGACAGCGTATTCCGTGCTCCAGTCAAACTGGAGCGCGTCACCTGCCGTAAAGTGCAACGGAATGAACGCATCCCCCGATCCGGCGCCAGAACGCTTCAGGTCGCGGACAAACCTCTGAACCGTCGAGTAGGATCCGCTATAGCCTTCCGACACAAGCTGCTCATAAAGCTTCTTGGCCGTCCGGCGCTCACGGCGCGGGCGCCCCAGGTCCTGCTCAAAGAGCGCCCGAAGCCGGCTGGCGAAGCCATCGCTAAGCTTACGCCGGACGGGTGAAACGCGCCGCTGATAGCTCGGTGGATCGCCGTCCTTCAGATACTTCTTAATCGTGTTCCGCGACAAACCAGTCTGACGAGATACAGATCGGATACTCCGACCCTCCCGTAATATCCAACGTCGGATCTTCAATACGCTTTCCATCAATACCACCTGCTCTTTCCTCCGCACTGTTCCGTGCGGATGCTAGCGTTCGTAACCGGGGCAAAAGGCCGGGCCTGGGGACGGGGGGATCTGGCCTGGGTATAGGGGTGAGTCTCAACGGCCACATCTTGTGAGGCTTCCGCGTCAAGTGACCAGATATCGATGTTCGCGGCGGGAGGTCTGTGATTCGATCCCGTCATGGCCGAATCGCTTCCGGATCTCGACGATCTTGATGTCGCCGCCCTGAAGGCGCTGGTTCTGACGCTGCTTGAGGAGCAGGCGGCCCTGCGTGCCGAGAACGCGACATTGCGCGAAGAGATCCGCCGTCTCAAAGGCCTTTCCGGGCCACCGGATATCAAGCCGAGCGGCATGGACAAGCAGGCCGTATCCCGGGGCCGGACGGGGCGGAAGGCGGGACGGCGGGCCAAGAAGGGCCGGGTTCCCATCGACGAGAGGCGGATCGTCCGGGCCGCCGTGCCGGCGGGCTCGCGCTTCAAGGGCTATGAAGACTATCTGGTTCAGGACCTGCTCTGCCGGCCGAACACTGTCCTGTTACGCCGCGAGCGCTGGCTGACGCCCGAGGGGGCCACGATCGTGGCGCCGCTGCCGGCGGGGACGCGCGGCCACTTCGGCCCGGCGCTCAGGCGTTTCGTGCTGGCGCTCTATCATGGCGGCCAGACCAGCGCGGAGCGCTTGGCGCGGCTCTTGGACGACCTCGGCATCAAGATCTCCAAGCGCCAGGTGGTGCGGTTGTTGAACGAGGGCCATGACGGCTTCGTCGCCGAGGGCGAGGCGGTGCTGCGCGCCGGCCTGGAGACGGCGCCCTGGATCAGCGTCGACGATACCGGCGCCCGCCACGCCAACCGCAACGGGGTGACGAGCGGGATCGGCAACGACGCCTTCGCTTGGTTCGCCACGACGTTTTCCAAGAGCCGCTTGAACTTCCTGGAACGGCTGCGGGCCGGCCACGCGGACTATGTGCTCAATGCCGCCGCCTTCGCCTACATGGCCGAGCGCGACCTGGCCGCATCGGTGATCGCCCGTCTGGCCGAGGGCTGCCCGCGGCGCTTCACCAACGAAGATGCCTGGCTGGCCCACCTGGGGCGGCTCGCCATCACCGGGCACGGGGACGGGCGCGGGGCCGCGCGGACCGCCACCGAGGGGGCGCTGTGGGGCGCCATCGCCGCGCACGGCCTGCTCAGGGGCACGGCCGCGGGCGCCTGCGTCGTCCTGAGTGACGATGCTGGCCAGTTCAACGTCGGCCGCCACGCGCTCTGCTGGGTCCATGCGGAGCGCTTGATCCACAAGCTGATGACCTTCTCCCGGAGCCAGCGGCGCGAGAAGGAACACATCCAGGCACGGCTCTGGCAACTCTACGCCGATCTCAAAGCCTATCGCGAAAGGCCGGCGCCAGGACGGCGGGCCCACCTGGCATGCCGCTTCGATGCGCTCTTCGCGACCAAGACCGGATTCCTCCGCCTCGACCGGCTCCTGGCTCGCCTGCATGCCAACCGCGACGAACTGCTCGTCGTCCTCGACCGCCCGGAGGTCCCGCTCAACACCAACGGCGCGGAACGCGACATCCGCGCCATGGTCACAAGGCGAAAATTCTCCGGCGGCACACGCTCCGAGGACGGCAAGCAGGCCCGAGACACATTCCTCGGCCTCTACAAGACCTGCCAGAAACTTGGCCTCTCCTTCTGGGATTATCTCGGCGACCGCCTCAAGGTCCCCGGCGCCCCACCCGTGCCCCCACTGCCGATCCTCGTCAGACAACGCTGCATCGAAATGGCTTGACCGCCCGGGGTTTTGCCCCTGTTACCATCAAGACGGGATCGAACGGCGTCTGGCGCGCCGTCATCTCGAGTCCGGCACTTTGGTTCTGTACGACGTGACGTCGAGCTATCTGGAGGGGCGCCGTTGCCCGCTGGCGCGCCGCGGCTACAGCCGCGACGGCAAGAAGGGCAAGCTTCAGATCGTCTTCGGCCTGATCTGCAATGCCGAGGGCTGCCCGCTGGCGGTGGAGGTGTTCGAGGGCAATTGCGGCGATCCGGCGACCTTGTCGGCCCAGCTCGACAAGCTGAATCGGCGCTTCGGGCTGCGCCGGGTGGTTCTGGTCGGCGACCGGGGGTTGATCACGAGCGCCCGCATCGACGAGGAACTGCGCCCGGCGAGCTTCGATTGGCTCACCGCGCTCCGGGCGCCGGCAATCGCCAGGCTGGCCGGCGCGGAGGGACCGCTGCAACTGTCGCTCTTCGACCAGCGCGGCCTGGCCGAGATCTCCAGCCCGGACTATCCGGGCGAACGCCTGATCGCGTGCCGCAATCCGGCGCTGGCCGCCGAACGGGCCCGCAAGCGCGAGGAGCTGCTGGCGGCGACGGAAGCCGAGCTACGCCGCATCCAGGACCGGGTCCGGCGCGCCCGGCGCCCACTCCACGGCACCGGCGAGATCTGCCTGGCCGTCGGCGCCGTGATCAACCGGCGCAAGGTCGCCAAGCACTTCGAGATCACCATCACCGACGCGGACTTCCACTTCCAGCGCAAGCCGGCCGCGATCGAGGCCGAGGCCGCGCTCGACGGCATCTACGTTCTGCGCACGAGCCTGCCGACCGAAAAACTCGATGGCGACCAGGCCGTACTGGCCTACAAGAACCTCGCCCGTGTCGAGCGCGCCTTTCGTAGCCTGAAAACCGTCGACATCGAGGTCCGTCCGATCCACCACTGGATCAGCCCGCGCGTGCGCGCCCATGTCTTCCTCTGCATGCTGGCCTACCATCTCGAATGGCACATGCGCCGGGCTCTCGCGCCGATCCTGTTCGACGACCATCGGCCCGAAGCGGCCGAGGCCGAACGCGCCTCGCCCGTAGCCAAAGCCAAGGTCTCGCCCGTAGCCAAAGCCAAGGTCTCCCCCGCCGCCAGACGAAAGGCCGCCGCCAAGAAAACCGACGACGGGCTGCCGGTGCACAGCTTCCGCTCTCTCCTCGCCGATCTCGCCTGCCTGACCAGAAACACCGTCAGCTACGGCAAGAAACAGTCCATGACAATCCTCGCAAAGCCCACGCCAACACAGAAAAAAGCTCTCGAACTGCTCGACATCAAACTAGCCGTGTAGACAGAATGACAGCACGGATGTGAGTCAAATCAAACACTTCGTCGCCAAAGTGGGCCAAGTTCAGCCTAGTCGGGCCAGGCCAGATGGCAGGCGGTGAAGTGTTCTTCGCTACCCTCGCGCCAGGCCGGTTCCTCGCTCCTGCAGCGCTCTTCGGCGACGGGGCAGCGGGTGTGAAAGCGGCAGCCGGGCGGAATATTGGCGGGGCTCGGGATTTCCCCCTCGAGCCGCTGGCGTCCGCCGCGGTCATCGGGATCGAGGGACGGGATCGCCGAAAGCAGGGCCTTGGTATAGGGATGCGTCGGGTTGCGGAACAGCTCACGCGTCGGCGCGCTCTCGACGATCGAGCCGAGGTACATCACGGCCACATGATCACAGGTGTGGGCGACGACGCTCAAATCGTGGCTGATGAAGAGGAAGGTGATGTCGAGATCGCGCTGCAGGGACTTCAGCAGATTGAGAATGTCCGCCTGGATCGACACGTCGAGGGCGGCAACGCTCTCGTCCGCGACGAGGAACTTCGGCTCGCAGACCAGCGCCCGGGCGATCGAAATGCGCTGACGCTGCCCGCCGGAGAAGGCATGCGGGAAGCGGCGCAGATGTTCGAGATTGAGGCGACACTTCGCGGCGATCTCGCGCACCCGTTCATCGGTTTCGCCACGCGACGTCGTCAGGCCCATGACCTCGAGCGGCTCGGCAATGATATCGCGCACCGTCATGCGCGGGCTGAGCGCGGCATAGGGATCCTGGAAAATCAGCTGTGCCCGGCGCCGATAGTCCTTCAGGTCCGTCTTCGAAAGGCCGGCGACGTCGTAGTCGACCTCCCCGTCGACATAGGCAATATGGCCATCGGTGATCGGCGCCGCCTTCAGGATCGCGCGACCCAGCGTGGTCTTGCCCGATCCGCTTTCGCCGACCAGGCCGAAGAAGGAGCCGCGCGGGATATCGAGGCTGACATGGTCGATCGCGTGAACGGTCAGTGCCTTGGTGAAGAGGCTGCGGCCCAGCGGATAGTGGACCGAGAGGTCCTGGATCGAGACATGGGGCCGCTCACTCACAGTCCGGCCTCCAGGGCGAAGCAGGCGGCCTGCTGGCCGCCATCCAATGACGTCGGTGTCGGCATGCGCGAATCGCAAATCCCGGGGACCACTTTCGGGCAACGGGTGTGGAAGACGCAGCCGCTGGGCCGATCAAGCGGGCTTGGAATGTCGCCGGGCACGGCTGTCAGCGGCTCGTCCAGCGCCTCAAGCTTCGGCAGCGCATTCAACAATCCGCTCGTATAGGGATGGGCGGGCCGACGGATGACCTCGTGCACGGTGCCGGTTTCGACCGTCTTGCCGAGATACATGACGGCGACCCGGTCGGCGGTCTGAGCGATGACGCCGAGATCGTGGGTGATGAACAGGATCGCCATGCCGAACTCGGCCACCAGGTCGCGCATCAGGTCCAGCACTTGCGCCTGAATGGTGACGTCCAGGGCCGTGGTCGGCTCATCCGCGATCAGCAGCTTGGGTTGAGTCGACAGCGCCATGGCGATCATTGCGCGCTGGCGCATGCCGCCCGAGAATTCAAAGGCGTACTGGCCGAAGCGCCGGGCCGCGTCGGAAATGCCGACCTTGGCCAGCATCTCGATGGCATGCTCCTTCGCCTCGGCCTTGTTCATGTTGGTGTGCAGGCGGAGCTGTTCGACCATCTGATCGCCGATGGTGATCGCCGGGGCGAAGCTGGCCATCGGCTCCTGGAAGATCATCGAAACCAGCCCGCCGCGCACCGGCACGAGGTCCTTCGGCTTCCTGAGTGAGAGGACATCGATGTCGTTCTCATCGTCCTGGAAGCGGATGCGGCTTTCCTCGCCGTAGAGGGTGTTGCCGCCGTTGAGCTGCATCAGGGACTTTGCCGTGACGGACTTGCCGGAGCCGCTTTCGCCGACGAGGCCCAGCACCTCGCCCGCGCCGATCTCGAAATTGACGCCGTCAACCGCGGTGACCAGCCCCTCGTCGGTGCGGAACTGGACGGTGAGGTCCTGCACGGAAATCAGCGGGGTCGCCATCAGCGGTTGTCCGAATAAGGATCGGCCGCATCGCGCAGGCCGTCCCCGACGAAGACGAAAGCCAGCACCAGGGCGATGAAGAACAGCACGGGGATGAAATACCACTGATAGTTCAGCAGCACGTCGGCCTTGGTCACGTTCTGCAGCATGACGCCAAGGGAATTGACCGGGTCCTTGAGACCGAGGCCGATGAAGCTCAATGCCGTCTCGGAGAGAACCATGTAGGGGAAGCTGATCACCAGATCGACGATGATGTAGCTGGAGAAGCTCGGCAGCAGATGGTGGCGGATGACATGTGCGGGCGAGGCGCCGCAAAGCCGGGCCGCGAGCACATACTCCTGGTTCCGCTCGCTCAGCAGGTGGGTGCGGACGCGGCGCGCCAATGTCGGCCAGCCAATGAGACCGAGGATGATGGAGATGAAGAAGAAGCGCATCTCCGCGCTCCACTCATCCGGTACGAAGGCCGCAAGCGCCATGAACAGGGGAATGGCCGGCACGGTTCGGACCGCGTCGGTGATCATCTGCACCACGCCGTCAAAGGTGCCGCCGAAATACCCGCTGAAACCCCCGATGACGAGCGCCAGGACAAAGCTGATCAGTACGCCGATGGTGCCCACCGCCAAACTTGTCCAGACCGCATGCAGGGTCCGGCTGAAGATATCCTTGCCGCCGGCGTCGGTGCCGAAAATATGGATGCCGCCCTTGTCGATGCCAAACAGATGGGTCGTGAACTTGAACCCGGGAATATCGATGTCGAAGGCCTTGCCCGGCATGTCGAGCTCGAACGACAGCAGGCGATACTCCCAGCCCGTGGCGAAGAGCTGGACATAGCGCCGCTTGTCCGTATTGACCTTGGTTACCCAGCGGAAATTCGTCTTGATCGATCGTGTGCGCTCCAGCGTGTGCAGGAACGGGCGCCAAGAGCAGCCCTTGTGGTCGCAGAACATGGGGATCTGCGGCGCGCCGTTCTGGTAGTCCTTGTCGCGGCCGGCGATAGTCGGATCGTAGGGCGAGAGGAAGGGCGCGGTGAGACCGATCACGATCATCAGGATCAGCACGGTGCCGGCGAACATCGCCGTGCGGTTGCGCCGAAAGCGGGCCCAGATCAGCTGGGTCTGACTCGCCGTGAAGTAGGCTTCCTTGCGCTGCTGGTCCGTGCTCGTGGCGTCGGAGGCGTCGTTGGTCTGGCTCATGCCTGCGCCCTCCCCATCACGCCGCTGCGCACCCGGGGGTCCAGCAGGGCAAGTAGCACGTCGCTCATGAAGTTGAGGGCGACGATGGATGCGGTCAGCATGAAGATGATGGCCCCGGCAAGCTGCTGATCGTTCGAGCGGGCCAGCGCTTCGAGCAGGAGTGCGCCCGCCTCCGTCAGGGTCAGGATAATGGCGACGATTGGCAGTTCATTGAACACGCGGTTCAAATCGAAGCCGACCGAATTGACGATCGGCCCAAGCGCATGGCGGGCCGGATAGCGCCAGAGCAGCCGGCCGCCTCTGATGCCGCGCGCGCGGGCCGCGGTGACGTAGAGCTTACCGTTCTCGTCACTCATCAGCGCGCGTACGGTTTGCAGGGCGAAAGCCGTCGCCGACCAGCCGAGGATGAAGATGGGCAGGCAGGCGCGAGAGAGGAAGTCGATAATCCGGTCCACAGACCAGGGGGCGTCGCGGTACTCCTTGGAAAAGAGGCCCGTCAGACTGTCCCCGAAGACCACGGTGGAGAACAGCATGATCATCAGCGCCAGCAGGAAGTTCGGCATCGCCAGGCCGAGATAGGAGAGCAGGCGCAGACTGTTGTTCAGCACCGGCGAGCGGGACGAGGCGGAGATAATGCCGATCGGAATGGCGATGACGTAGGCCAGCAGCAGGGCGGTGAAGCAGATCCCGATGGAGAGCCACATTTTCTGGCCAAGCAACTGGTTGATGTTGACGCGCAGGATGCAGCTGTCGCCGAAGTCGCCCCGGAAGAAGACATTGGCGAGCCAGCTTCCCCAACGCACGACAAACGGTCGATCCAGGCCGAGGCGCGCTTCCTCCGCCTTGATGTCCTGTACGGTGATCTGTTCGCCTTGCGTGTTCTTGAACGCCAGATAGCGTTCGGCGCAGTTCCCCGGCACCATCTCCATCAACGAAAAGACGATGAAGGACACGATGACGAGCGTGACGACCGCGAGGCCGGCGCGCTTCAGGATGAATTCGGCGAACTGCAGCACGTCACAAAGCCCGGTGAACGCGAACGACGGCGGGCCGGACCCGAAGGCCCGGCCCTGTTACATGCGCCGACCGTCGTACGGGCCGGTTGGGTCCTACTCGTCCAGATACCACTGATGCGTCCGGTATGGGTAGGTCCGGTAGTACTCGTAGGACCAGGTCTTGAACTCGACGAAGTTCTTCAGGGCGTTGCGATGATAGATCGGATTGGGCGCTTGCACCGTGCCGATGAACAGCAGGTTCTCCACCATGTTCTTGACCAGTCGGGCACCAAGTTTGTTCGACTTGTCCGAGCCGACCGTGGTCGACTGGAAGGCATCGATATCGTCCTTGATCTCTATGACATAAGCCGGCGGTTTCACGCCCGCCTTGCCATCGGTCTCGAGGTATTCGCCCCACAGCATGCCCGTGCGGTGGGCGAAGTAGTTTTCAAACGGCGCCACGAATAGCTCGTTCGTGCCGAGCACGATGGCGAGCGGCTGGCCCTTCTTCCAGGCGCCAACGTCGAGCTGGTTGGCCGACTGGGCCGAGCGATACTCGTCCGGCGTGACCTCCTTGGCCGTAGTCTTGACGCCGACATTGGTCCAGTGCTGGGCGACCAGTTCGACCAGGGGGCCGTCGATGCCCTGCGTCGCAAACTGGATGTTCAGCACGAACTTGTCGCCGTTCGGCAACTCGCGCGCGCCGTCGCCGTCCTTGTCGCTAACGCCGATCTCGTCCAGCAGCTTCTTGGCGAGGGCAGGATCGAATTGGGCGAAATGTTGCGACCATTTGGGATCGACGAATTCCGGCTGGGGTGAGAAAGGCACATACTGCTTGGCCTGACCCAGACCGAAATAGGCCGTCTCGTTGATCTCCGCCCGGTTGATCGCGACCGACATGGCCTGGCGGAACTTCAGGTTACCGAAGACCTTGCGCTTCTCCATGTCCGTGGAGGTCACGTTGAAGGAGAACACCGGCATCGAAATGGTCGGCTTCAGGTCGACCTTGTAGTCGCCCTTCTCCTGACCGTCGAGAAGGATCGGTGCGCTCGGCAGCTGGACCGACTGCGACTTGTAGTCGACCTCGGCATTGACCAGCTTCAGGATGCGAACTTCGTTCTCGTTGATGTAGAGCTCGTCCTGCTCATTGATGTAGGGCAGTTGATTGCCGGCCGTATCGACGATGAAGAAGTAGGGATTGGCCACGAGATGGCGGCCTTCCGTCGTGTCCTTGGTCAGGATGTAACTTTCGAGCGTCGGCATCGTATCCGCCGGCAGCTTCGCGGCCTTGTCAGGATGCGCCAGCAGCGGCGTCGGCGTATCCGTCCAGTCGGAGTTGCCGTAGTAGGCTTGGATCACCTCATAGCCATTCTTGAAGCCGGCCGCCTGCGCCAGCTTGTCGGCATCCTTGTTTATCCCAGGGTGATAGCGGCCGAGGAAGTGTTTGGGCTGGAAGCCCTGCGCATAGGAGGTCGCGAAATGGGCCAGCAGCCCCGGCTTTGGCGACGGCAGGTTGAAGCGGACCGTCTGCGGGTCGACGACGTCGACCGTCATCGGTTTGCCGGCAACGAGGACGTATTCCTTCGCCTTCTTGATGACGTTGGTGTCGAGCGCCAGGTTGTCGTACCAGAATTTCACGTCGTCCGCGGTGAACAGCGCGCCATCGGACCACTTGTGCCCCTTGCGCAGGATAAACGTGAGCTGCGTGAAATCGTCGTTCCACTTCCAGCCCTTGGCGACATGCGGCACGATCGTCTTCAAATCGTCCGCATAGCGCACCAGATTGACGTGGCGGGTCGAAAGGAAGTCCGAGGTGCCGGCTTCCGTCGCGTTGGAGAGGACGTCGAACGTGCCGCCATACTTGCCGATTGACTCATAAGGCGCATAGACCAGCGGTTCTTCTGGCAGGCGTTCGGCCAGCAGAGGCAAGGCCTTATTGCCGCGAATTTTACCGTTCAGGGCCTTGATCGACGGGTTCTCGGCGAACGCCATTTTGCAGCTGGCAAGCTGTTCAAACTCCGCCTGCTCGTACTGTTGCGGAAACGCACCTGGCTTGACGCCTTTCATGTCCTGCATCGTCACGGCCGGACACGCGGCCAGCGCGACGGCGCTCGTCATGAAACATGCGGCGCCTGCCGCATAGAAAAATAGTTTGTACATGGGACCTCCCGGATTGGATTGCCGCGCCGCGTTTCGGAGCCTCCCCTCGAGGCCGGCGCGCGCCACGTTAGCAGTGGTTCTTTCTAGTCTTATACCCCGCTCACTCCAGAACCCGAAACTCTTTGTGTGAAATGATCCTGAAGTTGTCGATGACGGTGTCGCGCCAAGTTTTCCATTCTCTTGGCAATCGTCGGCGGAAGAAATCGAAGATCGCCTCGACGAAATGCCCGAAGCTCGCATGGAAGCGGTTGTGGGTCACTTCCCGGTGCAGGACGCCCCATAATCGCTCGATCGCATTGAGATGCGGCGCGTAGGCGGGCAGGAAGACGAGCGAGATGCGGCAATCCGGTCGCTCCAGCCACTGCCGGACCAACCGGGCATGATGATAGCGGGCATTGTCGAGGATGACATGGATCCGCCGCTTGTCGGGATTGGCGGCCTCCAGCTTCTCGAGCAGCGCGATGGTGGACGCGGCGTCGATCCGCTCGGCCTCGATCAGGGGGCAGTGGAAGGTCTCCAGATTGAGCGCCGCGTGCAGATTGAGGCGTTGACGCCCCGAGGTCCGCCGCACCGCCACCTTGTCCCCCTTGCGCACGCACCCAACCCTGCACCGGGCGGGACTGGTATTCGGGGTGCACCGCATCGGCGAAGTAGACCGCCTCGTCGGCGGCCAATCCGTTCAGCAACGCCTCGTAAGTCGCGATGAAGGCCGCTTGTTCGCCCTCGTCGGCCCGCGCCGGCAGGCTTTCCGGGCGCCGGTATTCGAAACCGAGGCGATGCAACAGCTTCAGGCAGCCTGAATGGCTGTAGAAAACGCCCCACCGCGCCGCGACATGGGCCACCACCTCGCTACTGTTGCGGCAGAGCCGGTCCTCCAGATGCGTCGAAAGCGCTGCCTCCTGCTCGCGGCTCAAATGCCCGCCCCGGCCGCGCCAGTCGAACGTCGTCATCTCGTCCAGGCCGCCCGCTCGGTAGCGCTTGAACCAGGTCCGTATCGTGTCGTCGTCCAGGTAAAGAACATTCGCCACTTCGACGCAGCTCAGACCGTCATCCACCAACAGAATGGCGTTCGCCCGCCGCGCCACGCCGTGGGTCTCGCTCGGGTGACGCATCACCCCCTTCAGCAAAGCCCGTTCCTTGGCGCTCAGGAATCCACCACGAATCATGTGCATGAGAAGAATCCATCCAAGCACAGATTGCCAGAACTTTTTCGGGTTCCGGGAGAGTCGGAGTATATTGAAGGGAAAGGCTTATCCCCTTGGTTCCGGTGATGGCAGATATAGTGTGTCCGCAGAGAGTCGGCGGTGGGATCAAGTCATTGATGCCACAGTGTTTTTGTGTGCCTGGCATGGCGTTGATCTAGGAGATGGAAGTTCTCTACGGGCCGTAACGACCGGAACCGTTAGCTGAAGGCAACTGCGTCGCCGCGAGGTGGGGTGGGGAGGAAGCCGGAGGCAAAATCCGGAGCGGACGAACAGAAACCGGATATCAGGCCGGTGCGATGGGGTAAGCCAGCAATGGATGGCGATGCCCGATAGTCGTTCGGACATCGCATTGGTAAATCCGGCCGCGACCGGCGGAAAGATCAAGGTTTTACCCAGGGAGATCTCCAGCGCTCTCGGGGGAACCGAGTAGCGACCCGGCGACGGGGAGCGACGGCGGTGGAGAAGTCAGCCGAGGCCATAGTAGGGGCCGCGAGGCGCCGAAGGGCCGAATCCGAATAGCAAGGAGCAGTCTGGACCAACTCGATGAGCATGGAGCGGCAGCAAGGCGGTGGCTATCAATTGGACCTTTTCGACGAGGCCCTGATGAAGGCGCTGCGCCCCGAGGCCCCTGGTGACGGCGGAACCGGAACTGGAGCCTGCGAGGTGCCACAAGTGCGCACGGCGTTGGACCGGCAACGAGCCTTGACGCAAGACCTGATGGAACGGGTGGTGAGTTCCGCCAACCTGAACCAAGCCTACAAGCGGGTGAAGGCGAACAAGGGGTCGGCGGGCGTGGATGGGATGACCATCCAAGACCTGCGGCTCTGGCTCGTCGATCACAAGGACGCGCTGGTGGCGGCGTTGTCGCGAGGCGACTATCGGCCCCAACCGGTGAAGGGGGTCTCGATCCCCAAGCCGGGAGGCGGGATGCGGCAATTGGGCATCCCGACGGTGCTGGATCGTCTGGTTCAGCAAGCCATCCTGCACGTCCTTCAGCCGATCCTCGATCCGGGTTTCTCGGCTTCGAGTTTCGGCTTCCGTCCGGGCCGGAGCGCTCACGATGCTCTGGCCCAAGCGGGTAAGTACGTTGCCGAAGGCCGCGGGATTGTGGTCGACCTGGATCTGGAGGCGTTCTTCGACCGGGTCAATCACGACATTCTGATGTCCCGACTGGCTGGGCGGATTGGCGACAAGCGCCTGCTGCGCACCATCCGTCGCTTTCTGCAAGCGGGGATGATGCAGACCGGCGTCTGCATCCGGCGCCATGAGGGCACGCCGCAAGGCGGCCCGCTGTCGCCGCTGCTGGCCAATCTTCTACTGGACGATCTGGACCGGATGCTGGAGGCGCGGGGCCATAGCTTCTGCCGTTATGCCGACGACGTGAACATCTACGTTCGCACTCGAGCGGCGGGCGAGCGGGTGATGGCCTCGGTCGCCGAATTCCTCCAAGGCAGGTTGCATCTGCGGGTCAACCAGGAGAAAAGTGCCGTCGCTCCGGCCGGGGACCGCAAGTTCCTCGGCCACCGGCTGTTGTCGGATGGATCGCTCGGCATCGCGCCGCAAAGCCTGCGGCGGGCGAAGCAACGGGTTCGCGAGATCACCCGGCGCAACCGGGGCATCAGCCTCGCGCGCATGGTCGGCGAACTCAACGGCTTCCTCGCCGGCTGGGTGACGTACTTCCGCCATGCCCGTTGCGCGAGCCAGCTTCGGCGTCTCGACGGCTGGATCCGTCGAAAACTGCGCTGTGTCCGGCTCAAGCAATGCAAGCGCACCAAGGCGCAAGCGGACTTCCTGCGAAGCCTCGGGGTGCCCGAGCGGCGGGCCTGGATCTTGGCTCTCTCCGGCAAGGGCTGGTGGCGCAAGTCCCTCAGCTATCAAGCCACCGAAGCCATGACCCTGGCTTGGTTCGAAGGCCAGGGGCTTGTCCCTATGACCGATAGGTATCTCGCGTTACAACTGACCGGAAACCGCCGTGGTACGTAGAACGTATGCCCGGTGGTGTGGGAGGAGGGGCGCCGAGAGGACCCCTCCTACCCGATTGTCGCGTGACGTTTGCTTGAAATTGGCCATTGACAAAAGGTTGCTCCCGCGTTAGCGGTTCCTCTCAATCCGGCGCAAAACAGCAAAATGCGTGAACAAACGAGGAACATGGGAGAAGCGCGCCGGAGCAGGGTTCCCTCTTCACAGGCCGGCCTCGCGGCCCTTCATATGGCGATAGTGCTGCCAAAGCAGCCGCGCGGCAATGGCCCGCCAGGGCCGCCAGGCCTCCGCCAGGGTCGCCAGCGCCTTGGCGTCGGGCCGGCTGGCCAAGCCCTTGATCTCGCCGGCCGCGGCCATCAGGACGATGTCGGCGGCGGGAAAGACGTCGGCGCGTTGCAGCACGGTCAGCAGATAGACCTCCGCCGTCCAGCGGCCGATGCCCTTCACCGCCGTCAATCGGGCGATCGCCGCCTCGTCGTCGAGCTCGTCCAGGGTGTCGAGATCCAGCGTGCCTTCTGACACCGCCTCGGCCAGCGCATGGGTATAGCGCGCCTTGGGCAGGCTGAGGCCGAAGCCGCGCAATGCCTCGATGTCGCGGGCCAGCGCCGCCTCCGCCGTCACCGCGCCGAGGCCGGCCTCGAGCCGGGCCCAGATCGCCCGCCCGGAGGCCAGGCTCACCTGCTGCTGCACGATGATGGCGAGCAGGGTGGCGAAGCCGGCCGGCCGGCGGCGGGTCGGCGGCGCCCCGAGGGCGGCGAAGATCGCGCCGAGGTCGGGGTCGATCTCCGCCAACACCCGGCAGCCCCGCAGCATCCGGCGCCGGGCCCGGGCCTCGGCCCGTTTCTCCGCCTCAGCCGTCGTCATCGGCGGCGAGCGGCGGGCCCGGCGGCAGCCGGCCGTCGAGGCTTTCGAGGACGGCCGTGAGCAATTCGCCGCAGGCCTTCTGATAGGCCGGAACGTCCATGCCCGCCCAGTCGTAGAACCCGGTTCCGGTCTTGATGCCGAGCCGGCCCGAGCGGTACTTGGCCTGCACGACCTCGTTCGCCTCGGCGCCGTGATGGAGATGCGGCACGATCGCCGCCTGGGCCAGCGCGTGGGTGTCGAGGCCGGAAAGATCCTTCTGTTCGATCAGCCCGGTCACCGCCATGCGCGGGCCCAGCAGGTGACGTGCCGCGACGTCGATCTCGGCCGCGGTGCAGATGCCGCGCTCGATCAGGTAATAGGCTTCGTGCAGCAGGGCGTGCTGCAACCGGTTGATCAGCAGGCCCGGCAGCGCCTCCTGCATGACGACGGTGAGCTTGCCGCTGGCCCTGACCAGCGCGTCGGCGCGGGCGAGCACCTCCTCGCCGGTCGCCGGCACGCGGGCGATCTCCACCACCGGGGCAACGTCGGCGGGCTGGAAGTAGTGGATGCCGAGGAACCGTTCGGGGTGGGCGAGGCCGGCGGCGAGGTCGGGAAGCGAGAGGCCGGAGGTGTTGGAGGCGAGGATCGTCCCGCCGCCATAGGCCGCCTCGATACGGGCGTAGAGTTCCAACTTCAGGTCCGTCTTCTCCGGCACGGATTCGATGATCAGCTCCGGCGGCGTCTCGGGCAGGGCGTCGATCAGGGCGACCCCTTCGCCGATCTCGGCGGCGCCGGCGACGCTGCGGCTCAGCACGGCGGTCCGGTGACCGGTCCGCTGGAAGGAAAGCGCGATGCCGCGGCCCATGACGCCGCTTCCCGCCACCAGGATTTGATATGCTTGGCCCATGTCCGGTCCTCATCCTCCATCCACCGCTCCGTCCCCGGCGGATGCTACACGGCTCCCCCCGCGAACGGAACGCGGGCGATGACGACGACCCGGTTTGCGCCCAGCCCGAACGGTCATCTGCATCTCGGCCACGCGCATGCGGCACTCTTCGCCCGGGCGCGGGGAACGCGCTTCCTGCTGCGGATCGAGGATATCGACCGGGGCCGCGCCCGGCCGGCGTTCGAGGCGGCGATCTTCGAGGACCTGGCCTGGCTCGGCCTCGACTGGGAACGGCCGGTGCGCCGCCAGTCGGACCATTTCGACGATTATGCCGCGGCGCTGGGCCGTCTGGCGGCGGCTGGCCTGCTCTATCCCTGCTTCTGCACCCGGAAGGAGATCCAGGCGGAGATCGCCCGCAGCCCGGCCGCACCGCACGGCCCGGAAGGCGCCCTTTATCCGGGGATCTGCCGCCGCCTGGATCCGGCCATTGCGGCCGAGCGCCGGGCCCGGGGCGATGGCTTTGCGCTTCGCCTCGATATGACCGAGGCGACGCGTCGCGCCGGACCGCTCGAATGGCGCGACCGGGGCCGGGGCCTCGTCACCGCCCGCCCGGAGGCGCACGGCGACGTCGTGCTCGCCCGCAAGGACGTGCCGACCAGCTACCATCTGAGCGTCACCCTCGACGATCATCTCCAGGGTGTCGACCTGGTCACGCGAGGCGAGGACCTGTTCGAGGCGAGCGATATCCACCGCCTGCTGCAGGCCCTGCTCGCCCTGGACGTGCCGGAATGGCACCACCACGGACTGATCCGCGATCCGGCGGGCCGCCGCCTCGCCAAGCGGGAAGGCGCGCCGACGCTACGCCGGCTGCGCGCCGACGGCGTGACGCCGGACGAGGTGCGACGGATGGCGGATACCGCCGAGCGTCAGCCCGGGTCAGGCTGAAGCCCACCGACCTAGTGGCAATGATAGGGCACCGAGGCATTGTGGCAGCCCCAACGGTCGGTTCCGCCGCTATGTTCCGGGGCTTCGATGGTCACGCCGTCGACATGCGTATGGCCTGGGTGGAAGTCTACGGCCTGGCGCGGATTTCCAACCAACGCGTATGAGGCGCCGCCAACGAGCATCGACGTTAATGCGGCTATGACCAACCAGCGATATCTACGCATCATTTTGCTCCAAATCTACACGATATAGATCTAGAGTTTATATAACATAAACACTTAGGAATCTATAATTATATTTACATACTTATGTATGTTATTCGCTGCTCCGACCCGATCAATCAACCAGCCCGGCCACTGCCAGGTGAAGCATCAGGCCGGGCTCGTCCATCGCCGCTGCCAGGCCGATCACCACCAGGCGGTCGCGTGCCACCTCGGGAGCCGGCGCCTCCTCCCAGGTCCAACGGCGGCCGACCAGTTGCAGCAGGCGGTAATCGTCCGTGCCGCACCGCAGGAAGCCCTTCGCTCGCAAGATGCCCGGCGGCAGCGTGGCGAGCGTTGCTTCCAGACGTGTCTGGTCGAGCGGGCCGTGGGCCCGGAATACCCGGTGGGCGAAGGCGGTGTCGACCTCGCCGGGGGGTGGCGTTGTTTGAATCTCGCCCCGCTCGGTCCCGTCGAGGACGAGCCAGGGCGGGACGGCGGCGCGGGTGACGCGGACGACTTCGCCCCGGGGCGTGCGCCGGCGCAGCGCCTCGGTCATGGGTTCGATCTCGGCCGGGTCCAGCAGGTCGATCTTGTTCAACAAGACCAGGTCGGCGGCGGCGAGCTGGCGGGCGGCGAGATAGGGGCTGGGCGCCGGCGTGGCGAGGCCGGTCGCGTCGACCAGGGTCACGACATGGTCGAGGCGCAGGCCCGGCAGCCCGCCGACGATCTGCGCGAGCGCCCAGGGGTCGGCGACGCCGCTCGCTTCCAGCAGGACCAGATCGGGCCGCTCGGGCCGGGCCAGCACGTCGAGCAGGGCTCGTGTCGCGCCGCCCGATTGGCTGCAGCAGGCACACCCGTTGGTGAGCGAAAGGGTATCGCCGTGGCTTTCCGCGATCAGCCCGGCGTCGATGTCGAGGGCCGCCATATCGTTGACCAGCGCGGTGATGCGGCGCCCGCCCGGTCGGGCCAGCAGATGGGCGAGCAGCGTGGTCTTGCCGGCGCCGAGAAAGCCGGCGACGACGACCACCGGCAGGGCGGTGTCCGCATCCGCGGTTACCGGGCGGCGGCGGGCCAGCGCGTCGGCCTCCACCGCGCCCAACAGGAACTGCAGGCTGTCGTGCGCCCGGGTGTAGTCGTCGGCGGTGGGGGAAAAGGTGCGCTCAACCATGGGCGGGAAAGACCTTGCCGCCCAGCACCGTGCCCCAAATGGCGATGTCCTTCAGCCGGTCGATGTCGACGGTGAAGGGGTCCTCGCCCAAGATGGTGAAGTCGGCGCGTTTTCCCACCTCGATCGAGCCAATCTCCCGGTCCCGGCCCAGCACATGCGCCGCATCGATGGTGATGGCGCGGAGCGCCCGCTCCCGTCCGATCCGCTCGCCGGGTGCCACCACCGTCTCGCCGTCGAGGGCGATCCGCCGCACCGCGATCCAGGCGGCCATCAGAGGGTGGATCGGCGTGAGCACCAGGGAGAAATCCGAGTGCAGCGCGAAGACCACGCCCTCGCGCTCCAGGCTGGCGAGGCGCGCCGTCGCCTCCGCCCGGTCCGGGCCGAAGCCCTGCTCGGCGTGCAGCAGGCTCCGGTAGTGGACGAAATAGTTGTTGACGCTGGCGAGCCCGCCGAGCGCCTTCAGCCGGCGCGCCTGGTCGGGGGTCGAGATGCAGTAGTGCTCGATGGTGAAGCGATGGTCGAAACGGGGATGGGCAAGTTGCAGGCGTTCGAGCACGTCGAGGGTCATGTCGACGGTCTCGTCGCCGTTGGCGTGGCTGTGGATCTGCACGCCGGCCCGCCAATAGGGCAGCATATGCTCGAACATCTCGTCCCAGGGCGTTTGTCCCCGGTGCCCCTCGTGGCCGTCGAGGTAGCCGGGAAAACGCAGCCTCAGCGTCATCGCCGGGTAGGAGCCGTCATTGACGAACTTAACCCCGTGGAACGAGAGCTTGTCGCCGCCCTCGGCTTCCAGCGCTTTCATCGCCTCGGCCACGCCGTCGCCGTGGCGAGCGCGGAGCGCACCGTCGACCGGCACCAGCAGCATGCGGATCGGAAACTCCGGGTCCAGAACCGCCTGGCGATGCTCCGCCAGTTCGGCGTCGAAATCCAGGTAGCCGAAGACCATCTCCGCCGTTGTCGTCACGCCGGCCGCCTGGGCCGTGGCGGCGAGCATGCGGATCCCGCGCACCCCGCGTCCCTTCGAATTCAGAATGCCGACCACGGGCCGGGTCGCGAGTTGGGTCGCCTCGCGCTCGATGAACTGGCCGTTCAGGCGGCCGTCGGGATAGCGCTCGACACCGTAGACGTTGGTGCTCTCGTCGATGCCGATCCGTTCCAGCATCACGGTATTGGCGACGACCACGTGCGGCGCGTAGGTGATGGTCCAGATCGGCCGGGTGGTGGAGATGCCGTCCAGTTCGTCGCGGTGGAACTGCCCGCCCTGGGCCGCGGGGTCGAGGCCCCAGGCGACGATCGGTTCCGCCGGATCCGTCTTCTCGGCATCCGCTTGGCGCAGTTTCTCCAGCACCGCCGCCCGTGTCGCCAACCCCGGGTTGACGCCGTGCGGCCCCGGCGAGGGGATCGGCCCGACATAGGTCAGCGACATGAAGACGCCCGACATCCGGAAATGGGTGTGCGGGTCGATGAAGCCCGGAAAGATCACCTGGTCGCGGAACCGGTCGTCGAAGCGGTGGGGAAAGCGGTCGAGCCATGGCGCCATGGCCTCGACCGTACCGACGGAAACGATCCGCCCCTCCATCACCGCGACCGCCCCGGCGAGCGGCCGCCCCGGGTCCATGGTGCGAACCGCTTTCGCGCGGTAGACGACGAGGTCTTCGAGCATGGGCAAATCCTTCGGTGACAGCACGGGTGCAAACCTAGCGCAGCCGCGTCTGCGGGTCATTCCGTTCGAGGTCGTGTCCGTGTCTATGCGCACGTAAAATTCTACTTTGTGAATATAAAGTATTCTGTCGGGTTTCGGGAGATTGCCACTTGACCCTCGTGGAGTTCATGGCGGACAATATAGCGTCGACTCTAAAGCAACTTTATGGAGAAGATCCTGTGGATAAAACATGCATGCTGAAGTTGAAATCCGCACTTTGCTCCGCCGGGCGCGGAAATACGCGATCGCCCCGGCGTTCGGTCAGTCTCGTCCAGATCCAGCCCGGCAAACGCATGGCCCTCGGCATCATCCTATTTCTGTTCTTTTGCGGCGAGGTCGCCATTGCGGCGCCGCGATCACTGAAGGAAATACTACAGAGCAAGAATCTAATAGTTGGCGTCGACGTGCCATACGGCGTGATGGAATATCGCGATGAAAACGGCGCGCTTGCGGGAATAGATATCGATATTTCAAAAGCAATATCTAAGGCACTTGGCGTCGATGCTGAATTTCGCATCATACCTTTCAAGAATCTGTTCCCGGCCCTTCAGAACGGGAGTATAGATTTGGCAATATCAGCTGTATCAATTACAAGAGAGAGACAGAAGAGTCTCTTGTTTAGTGTGCCATACTTGTCTTCCGACACTATGGTCGCTGTGCACAGAAGCAATACGTCTGTGAAGAATATGGCGGATATGAAGAATCGAACCATAGGAGTTTTAAGAGGTACGATAGGTGAGAAAATAGTCAAAGGAAATGATTTATTCAGCCAAGATAAAATAAGAGTGTTCGATAGCAATGAGACGAGGATGTCTCAACTTTCTTCCGGGGATTTGGATGCCATATTGGCGCACTTTTTGATAAAGACCGATCTCCCGATAAGAGCTGTTGGAGATCCAGTATATCAGAATTTCTATGGCGTCGCCGCGCATCCAGGTAGTGTAGAATTGATGAGCCGTGTAAATGCAACACTCAGAGAAATGAAGCGTAATGGCAGCCTTGTGAAAATAAAGGATGAATACTCGGAATGAATCATTGCCGCCGTATAGCCAGGCGGCGTTTTCGTTTCTGTGGCCTCGACGAATTAAGTTTGTACCGGAGAAAGGAGATCAAATACCGAATCCGAACCTGAATACGTGATGAAAGGTCTCTACGTTTGCTCCCTGGTCTTGGAACATTGTCGAAAACGTTGTCGCTTTCTTGTGCGGTATGTGCTTGTGCAATCCTTATACCGGCTACAATTCAGCAGGCTGGCACAATCAGTGAGAACCTGGAGAACTCGTTTATAAGCAAGGCGACCTTCTCTACGGTGATATTGACGACGCAGGTCAGGAATATTGATGACTTCAGTAACGAGGATCGTCTCTGGGAAGGTATGCATCGTGCTTTGTTGATGACCCCAAATCTCGTGCGACTCGATATTAGCCGCTACGAAAGCGGCGACCACGAGATTATCCTTTCCAGTCAATCAGAAGTGACTGAAAACATCACTGACACCGAATGGAATGATCTCGTCGATGGATCGGAAGTTCGGCACAAATTCATTGAACAATCCGATGGTGTAGAACTTCTGATTTCGGCGGCACCGGTGATTGTCGGCCGAAGGACTGTTGCAAGCTATATAGCATGGTTTACGACCGAAGAAATGGCCAAAGAAGAGAGATATCAAATTGTAACACTGTCTTTGGTAAACGTTTCGATCGTCTTCGGAATAATGCTCCTGCTATATTGGCTCCTTCGAAGTCGTATTACCAATCCCATGGTTCAGTTGGCCGTAGATCTGAAGGATATTCGAAATCTCAAGAGGCCGAATGGCTTGCCGGCAAGCGAGGCGGTGGAAGTTCAAATCGTCCGGTCCGCTGTCGATGACCTCAGACGATCACTCCTGGATCGTGAAATCCAATTGTCGGAGCGAAATTTTCAACTTGATGCAGCAAACAACGCCTTGTTGACGTCCCAAAAGTCTCTTGAGGCCAGTCTAGCAGAATCGCAGAAACACAACGAGGAGAAGTCAAAGTTTCTTGGTCATATGAGCCATGAATTTCGGACGCCATTAAATGCAATTCTTGGTTTCTCGGAGATGTTGAAGCTGCGTCGAGATCTGGATATTGCGAGTGAAGAGTATGATGTATACGCAGATTGTATACTTAGTGCTGGAACTCATCTTCTATCCATGGCGAATGATATACTGTATATCGCGACCTTGGACGCTGGGAAGGTTGAATTGACTTGGGAGAAACTGAATCTATACGATATAGTCGATGCCTGTATATCCGAAGCGACGATATCGAACTCTGGGCGAACTTGCGGAATTGTGAATCTGATATCCGATGAATGCTCGTTTATTTTTGGAGACGAGCATGCGATAAAGAGGATCATATTGAATCTTTTGTCAAATTCCCTGAAGTTCACGCCATCGGATGGCAGTATCGAAGTGTCGGCCGCTAGAACCAATGATAATTTTACCTTGTCGGTCGCGGATACGGGATATGGCATAGCAAAGGAAGATCTCGATAGCATAACCGAGCCGTTCGCCCAGGCATCGAAATCTCCGGAGACCGCGAATGAAGGAACAGGCCTCGGGCTGTCGATCGTCAAGGAACTGGCGACCGCTCATGGGGGCGAGATCTTCATTTCGAGTGCCATCGGCCGAGGCACGACTGTCCAGCTGAACTTCCCTCAAAGAACCGACCTCAAGACAACGGAGACGACGCTACATACCGTGCGGTCTTGACTTCTGTAGCCCCAACTCCTCGATCTCGTGGCGATGGGCTGCCGATCTTCTCCTGTATAGGGTAAATTATCGGCCGGACCGTGAAGAGGACTGTCGGTGCGTGCAGGAAGCTCTTCCGACGTTGAACAAGGAGCGCCGAGCCATGCCCCCCACCGCCGCCCGAATACACGAGGTTCCCGACGATCCGTTGGCCGCGATCGACTACTGCTTCGAGCAGGGCTGGACCGACGGCCTGCCGGTGGTGCCGCCCGACGTCGGGCGGGTCGCCGCAATGATGGCCTTCGAGGGTCGGCCGGCCGAAGCGGTGCTGGCGGCGCATCCGGCGACGGGCCTCGAGTGCACGGTGCACGCGGCGGCCGTCAATGCGGTGATGGCGGGGTGCAAGGCGGAGTATTTTCCCGTCGTCGTCGCGGCGCTGGAAGCGATGGCCGAGCCCGGGTTTAACTTTCACGGCTCCACCGCCAGTACCGGCGGCTCGGCCCCTTTGCTGGTCGTCAGCGGCCCGGTGATCGACGACATCCAGATGAACGCCGACGTCAATCTGTTCGGCCCCGGCAACCGGGCCAACAACACCATCGGACGGGCGATCCGGTTGATCCTGATGAACGTCTTCCAGATGGTTCCCGGCCTCTCCGACAAATCGACCCAGGGGCAGCCGGCGAAGTTCAGTTTCTGCATCGCCGAACGCCAGCGCGGCAATCCCTGGCCGCTGCTGGTCGAAGACCTGGATTATCCGCCGGGTGTCTCGAGCGTCACGGTGTTCGCCGGCGGCGGTTTCTGCAATGTTGAGAACCACGGCGGCAACACGCCGGAACAGGTGCTGGGCAGCGTCGCCGACGCGATGGCGAATTACGGTTGCATCACGCTCGGCCAATCGGTCGTTGTGCTGGCGCCCGAGCACGTCCGCATCGTCGCCGGTGCCGGCTGGTCGAAGGCCGAGGTGCGCGAATACCTGTTCGCCCGGGCGGCCCGCCCGGTCGACGGCATGCGGGCCGTCGGCAAGTACCGCCAGCGCGACTACGACCGCCAGCACGGATCCGACGCCCACCCCCTCGTCGCCGACGCGATGATGCACCGCGGCCTGACGCCGGACGACATCCTGGTCGTCATGGGCGGCGGCGATGCCGGCGGGCATTCCTGCTTCATCCCTTCCTGGAGCCGCGCCCGCAGCTCGATCATGCAGTCGAAGCCGATCGGCGTCTGTATCGACTGCGATTGAACGGAGAGAGCCGATGCAACTCTATGATCCCACCGTCGCCGGACCGGAGCGGCACTTCGTCCGTGCCGACACGCTGACAGGCCTGGACGGCTGCACCATCGGCCTGCTGGAGAACGGCAAGCTGAACGCGGAAGCGATGCTGCGGGAAACGGCGGCTTTGTTCCAGGCGCGCCACGGCTGCCGGATCGAACCGCTGTTTTCCAAGTCGAACGCCAGTGCCCCGGCGCCGGCCGAAACCCTGGCCGAGGCGGCGTCCCGGGTCGATTTCCTGATCACCGGGCTCGGCGATTGAGGCAGTTGCTCGACGTGCAGTTTGCATGACGGCATCAGCTTCGAGCAGCTCGGCAAACGCGCCATCGTGCTCTGTACGGAACCCTTCGAGGTAACGGCGCGCAACATCGCCCGCATGCTGGGCCTGCCCGACTACCCCTTCGTCCGCCTGGAACATCCCATCGGCAGCCGGACGGCCCCGGAAATCAGGGACCTGGCGACGGTCGCCTACGACCAGGCCCTGCCGATCCTGTTGGAAGGCTAGAGGACGAGCTTGATCAACTCGTAAGGCCAGATGATGGCGGCGAGGAAGGATTGCTCGAAGGTTTCCATGTCGGACCACGAGGTCTTGCGGATCTCGTTGAACTTGACCAGGAACGTGCCGAGCGCGCCGAGCAGGTAGACAAAGCCGGCGATCAACCACTTCGTTTTGCTGTCCATTCCCGCTCCCCTTATTCACGACTCAGGACGGCACGCGCACCGGCGCATGCATCACGACGCACGCTTCCCCACCCTATTGGTTCCGAATCACGTCTTGCAGAATGTCTAGCACAACTCCGGTGGCGGCTTCGACCAGAAGGACGTTGTTGTCGACGATGATGCGTTCCGTGCCGCGGGGTGGCGGGCCCAGGCGGTCGTCCAGGTCATAGGGCAGGTCCCGCTTGGCGAGGCCCGGCGGCAGAGTTCTGCGCTTCGCCAATCCGGGGGGCAGCGACTTCCGTGTGGCGAGGCCGGGTGGCAGACCCTTTTTGCCGCCTTTGCCTTTGCCCTTCCCCTTGTGCTTGTGTTTCCGCTTGTGCCCGCGGTCGCTATCGCCATCGTGCGCCGGATACCCGAAATAGTCCTCGATGACCCGGCGTTCGACCGTCGAAAATACGATATCCAGCACCTCGTCCTGGCTTAGGCTGGAGGACGTGCCTTGTGCCTGGGCCGGCATCGCCAGCAACCCGCCACAGATCAAGCCGCCGACGACGAGCAGCGGTGCCAAGTGTCTCGAAAACGACGTCATATTCGGATCCTTCCTCATCCCCAGCTCGACGCCACCATAGCGAACAATGGGCCGGCGGGCTGTAGCCGTCGTCACTATCGCCGACGACGTTAACCATTGTCACACCCTTGTCAGGCCAAATGGCCGCCGTACCGCCGCCACCCGGCGGGGAGAAGGTATCGGGACGGCTATGAACGCACCCCAGCATCCCATCGACGTTCGCCAGCCCGATGACGCGCTGGCGCGGCTCGAGTTCGCCTTCAACATCTCGCCGACGCCGATGCTTCTCGTCGACGAGAACGGTCGGATCGTCTTGACCAATCGGCAGGTCGAGATTCTGTTCGAGTACGACGCGGGAGAGTTGACCGACAAACTGGTCGAAGTGCTGATACCCGAGGACGTGAAGCCCCATCATCCCGATCTGCGCGAAGCTTTCATGCAGGTCCCGGCGCAACGCTTCATGGGCACCGGCCGGGACCTCTTCGGCGTGACCAAGACCGGCCGCCCGGTGCCGATCGAAATCGGCCTGCACCCGTTTTCCGTCGACGACGACATGCATGTCCTGGTGGCGGTTCTCGACATCACCGAGCGCAAGGCCGGCGAGCTGAAGATCCGTCGCGCCCTCGACGCGGCGTCGAGCGCCATGGTGATGGTCGACGAGGAGGGGCGCATCACACTGGCCAATGCGCTCGCCGATCAGATGTTCGGCTATCCCGCCGGCGGGTTGCTGGGCGAAGCGATCGAGCAGTTGCTGCCCGAACGCCATCGCTTCCGCCATCCGGTCTATCGGCGGGGTTTCTTCCTCGGCAAGACCTCCCGCAGCATGGGGGTGGGGCGCAGCCTCTTTGCGTTGCGCCGCGACGGCACGGAGTTTCCGGTCGAGATCGGCCTGACGCCGATCGAGACCAGCGACGGCCACTTCGTCATGAGCACGATCAACGACGTCACCGAGGCCCGTGCCCAGGAGCGGGAAGCGCGAGCCCGCAACAAGGAACTCTCCCGCCTGAACACCGAGTTGACGCAGTTCGCCTACAGCGCCTCGCACGATCTCAAGGCGCCGCTGACCTCGATCAGCGGGCTTCTCCGCTTCGCGGGCGAGGACCTGGAGGCCGGTGATCTCGAGGAGGTCAAGTCCTCGATCCACAAGGCCGGCGATCTAGCGCACCGCCTGTCGTCGCGCATCGAGGACATGCTGACGATCGCGCGCGCGGACCATGTCAAGGACGACACCGAGGTCGTCGATCTCGCCCAGATCGTCGCCGAGGTCTGGTCCGACCTTCCCGATGACGACGGCTCGGGTGAAGTGACCTTGCGGACGGACTTTGTCCTGGCCAGCGAATTTCGAACCAATCCGACGATGCTGCGCGGGGTTCTGGAGAACCTCATCGGCAACGCTAAAACCTATCGCGATCAAACGCGCGAGGAATGTTTCGTCGAAGTGACTTGTCGGGAAGATGAGGACTCGATCGTCGTGACCGTCGGTGACAACGGCATTGGCATTCCCGAACGCCATCACGGCGACGTCTTCAAGATGTTCAAACGCTTCGCCAGCGACCGAAATACCGGCTCGGGATTGGGGCTGGCGTTGGTGAAAAAATACGTCGACCTGCTGGCGGGAACCATCGACTTCGAAAGTTCGGACGCGGGCACGACATTCCGCGTAACCCTGCCGAACACGCCCGTCTGACGACGCGGCGCATACGAGGAGTAGGCCTTCATGACATTTCCCATCATCGTGGTCGACGACGACGAGGTCGACCGCTATCTGGTCAAGCGCGCGGTGACGAAGTGGGACCGTTCCTGCAAGGTCATCGAAGTGGCCGACGGTGAGAACATCATCACCATGGTCGAGGATCCCGCCCTATTCCATCGCGAAACCGACGGACAGGGCCAGCCCGCCGTCGTCCTTCTCGACATCAATATGCCGGGACTGAACGGATTCGATGTCCTGGACGCCATACAACAGCGTTTCGCCGAGGACGAGGAACGGCGTTCCATGGTCGTCGTCATGATGTTCACGTCGTCCGACAACGTCCAGGATCAGGAACGCGCCCTGTCCTACGATTTCGTCAAGGACTATATCGTCAAACCCCTGGATGGGGACGATCTAAACCGGATCATTCGCCGCCATGCGGAGGCGACCACGCCCGAGGCCGTCGGGTAGGGGATTGTCTACTCCGCGGCGCGGGCCAGCGGCGCATCGCCACGCCAAACGGCCGTCAGTCGCTCCCACTCCGCCCGGGCAGCCTCGACGTTCGCCTGCTTGACGTGGCCGAAACCGCGAATCGTCGCCGGCACTTCGGCGATGGCAATGGCGATGACGTGGTTTTCCATGGTCAAATCGTCCAACAATCCGGCGACGCGCGCTTCGTAGTCCGTGACGAGGGCGCGCTCTTCCCGCCGCTCCGCACTTCGGCCGAAGAGGTCGAACGGTCCGCCCCGCAGACCCTTCAGTCCGGCGAGCAGGCGTAGCGCGGGGAAGATCCAGGGGCCGAACGTCCGCTTGGCGATGCGCCCGGTCACCGGGTCGGGACGGGAGAGGAAGGGCGGCGCCAGCAGCAGCTCCAGCCGCTCGACGCCCTCGAAGTTCGCCTCGATCCGGGCCCGGAAGGCGGGATCGGAGTAGAGCCGGGCGACCTCGTACTCGTCCTTGTAGGCCATCAGCTTGTAGAGATTGCGGGCGACCGTCGTCGCCAGGGGGCCGGCCGCGCCGAGGCTCTCGGCTTCCCGTGCGCTCACCCGGCGGACCAGCGCCTCGTAGCGGGCGGCATAGGCCTCGTCCTGATAGGCGACCAAATCGGCGCGGCGCGCGGCCAGGATCCCGTCGAGGCCTTCCGGTACCGGCGCGGGGCCGTCCAGCAGGGCGTCGACGGCGGCGCGGTCTTGCGCGGTGCGCCGGCCCCAGAGAAACGCCTGCTTGTTCATCTCGATCGCCAGGCCGTTCAATTCGATGGCCCGCAGGATCGCCGCCGCACCGATCGGGATCGCTCCCTTCTGGTAGGCGAAGCCCAGCATGAAGAGGTTGGTGGCGATCGAATCACCGAGCAGCGCCGTCGCCAGGCGGGTCGCGTCCAACACGTCGAGCCGGTCGGGATCCGCCTCCTCGGCGATGCGGCGGTTGATATCGTCGGTCGGGAAGGCCAGGTCCGGGTCGAGGGCGAAGTGACCGGTGATCGACGGCTGAGAGTTCACCACGACCCGGGTCCGCGCCGGATCGATGACGGCGAGCGCCAGCTCACCCCCCGTCACCAGGCTATCGCAGCCGAGCAGCAGGTCCGCCGAGCCGACGCCGAGACGCAGCGCGCCGATCATCCCCTCGTCCCGGGCGATCCGCACATGGCTGGTGACGGCCCCGCCTTTTTGCGCCATGCCGAACTGGTCGATGGTGGAGAAGGCCTTGCCCTCCATGTGCGCCGCCATGGTCAGTAGGGCGGCGATGGTGACGACGCCGGTGCCGCCGATGCCGGTGACCAGCAGGCTGTAGGGCCGGTCCTCCGGCAGGGCGGCCAGCGTCGGCTCCGGCAGCAGGGACAGCGCGCGTGGCACCTCGCGGCCGCCGCCGTCCTTGCGCGGCGTGGCGCCAATGACGTTGACGAAGCTCGGACAGAAGCCCTCGGCGCAGGAATAGTCCTTGTTGCAAGAGGACTGGTCGATCATCCGCTTGCGCCCGAGCGGGGTTTCCAACGGCAGCACGGAAAGGCAGTTCGAGGTCTGGGAGCAATCGCCGCAGCCCTCGCACACCGCCTCGTTGATGAACAGGCGGCGGGGCGGGTCGATCATCGCGCCCCGCTTGCGCCGGCGCCGTTTCTCCGCCGCACAGGTCTGGTCGTAGATCAGCACGGTGACGCCGGGGATGTCGCGCAGCTCGCGTTGCACCCGGTCCAGCTCGCGGCGGTGTTCGAAGCCGGTGCCGGGGGCGAAGGCGGCACCGAGGGGGTACTTGTCCGGCTCGTCCGAGACGACGACGATCCGCTTCACGCCTTCCGCCGCGACCTGGCGGGAGATCGACATGGGCGTCAACTCGCCGTCCACCGGCTGGCCGCCGGTCATCGCCACCGCGTCGTTGAACAGGATCTTGTAGGTGATGTTCACATTCGCCGCGACACAGGCGCGGATCGCCAGCAGGCCCGAATGGAAATAGGTCCCGTCGCCCAGGTTCTGGAAGACGTGCTTGTTCTCCGTGAAGGGCGCGTTGCCGATCCAGTTGGCGCCCTCGCCGCCCATGTGGGTGTGGGCGCCGGTATCGCGGTTCATGTAGGTCGACATGTAGTGGCAGCCGACGCCGCCCTGGGCCTGGCTGCCCTCCGGCACCCGGGTCGAGCTGTTGTGCGGACAGCCCGAACAGAAATAGGGCATGCGGGCGATCGACATCGCCTCGCGCTTCGCCAGGCGCGCTGCCTTCGCCTCGAGAAATTCGAGGCGGGCGGCGATCCGCTCGTCGCCGTGAAAATGGGCGATGCGGGGGGCGAGCGCCCGGGCGATCTCCTCCGCGCCGAACTCGCCGCATTCCGGCAACAGCAGGGCGCCCGTCTCGTCGCGCCGGCCGATGACGCGGGGCCGGCGGCCGTCCGGCAAGTCGTAGAGCGCGTCGCGCACCCGGCTCTCCAGGAAGCGGCGTTTCTCCTCGACGACGAAGATCTCCTCCAGCCCGTCGGCGAAGTTGCGCACGGTCTCCCCGTCGAAGGGGAAGGGCATGCCGATCTTCAGGAAGGAAATGCCGATGCCGGCGGCCTTCGCGTCGTCGAGGCCGAATTCCTTCAGGGCCTGGCGGGTGTCCATCGCCGCTTTGCCGGAGGAGATGATGCCGTAGCGCCGGTCCGGTCCGTCGATGATCCGCCGGTTGATCTCGTTCGCCCGCGCGAAGGCCAGCGCGGCGGGCAGCTTGTGGTTCCGCAGGCGCGGTTCCTGCTGCTGCCAGACGTCGCCGGCACGGATCGAGACGCCGTCGGCGGGAAAATCGAAATTGGGATGGACGATACGCATCCGCTCGGGATCGCAATCGACGGGGGCGGCGGCGTCCACCGTCTCCGCCATCATCTTGAAGCCGACCCAGGCGCCGGAGAAGCGCGACAGCTCCCACCCCAGCACGCCGTAATCGAGGATCTCCTGCACGCTGGCGGGATAGAGGCAGGGCATCAGCAGGTCCGAGAACATGGTCTCGGAGGCGGCCGGCACGTCGGTCGACTTCATCGCCGGATCGTCGCCGACCGCAGCCAGTACGCCGCCATGGCGCGAGGTGCCCCCGAGATTGGCATGCCGAATGGCGTCGATCGAGCGATCGAGCCCCGGACCCTTGCCGTACCACATGGCGAAGACGCCGTCGTGGCGGGCACGGGGGTACATGTTGGCCTGCTGGCTGCCCCAGCATGCCGTTGCGGCCAGATCCTCGTTCACGCCCGGCTGGAAGTGGATCGCGTCGTCCAGAACGAAGCGTTTCGCGCGCCAGATCTCCTTGTCGACATTGTGCATGGGCGAGCCGCGATAGCCCGAGATGAAGCAGGCGGTATCGAGCCCCCGTGCCACATCGCGCCGGCGCTGGTTCATCGCCAGGCGCAGTAGCGCCTGCGACCCGGTGAGATACACGACCCCCTGCTCGGCGGCGTATTTGTCGTCGAGGTCGACCGGTTTCAGGGCAATGTTCATCGGCGGGCTCCGCACGCTTCCGGGAAGGAGGGCCGAGTATAGCGCAGCCGCCGTGTGGGGAGACAGAAAAGACTAAGAATCCGGACTATCTCGGATGAGGTCGGACTATTCCGAACAAAGCCTTGTCGGATCAGTAGGTTGGAGGTGATCGGCGGGCCTATCGAGGCCGGAATCGGTTAATCGAAAATATTTGTCGAAATGGCCGTTCAGAGGCCATGAATCGGCTGGAAACGGATCGAAAAGGCCCATTTTCAGCCCCCTGAATTCGCGCCAAAATCGGCCATTTCCGGGAGCGTCGATTCGCGGTTGCCAAACCGAGGAACGGCGGCCGGGACTACGTCCTTTGATCGAGCAGGCGCTGGGCCTGCGCGGCGGGATCGACGAGTCCGACGTTGTGGGCGAAGCCCGGATCGATGCCGACCGGGATCCGGTGGATCTGTCCGTTGCGCCTGTCGAGCCAATCCCGGGTCCGGTCCCAGCCGTCGGGTGGGCGATCGGAGACGGCGTGACCGTAGCGCTCGAGATCGTCTTCGCCGAGCTGCTGGACGATGCAACGGCATTTCCAGCCGTTGGGCGGATAGTGGCTGTGCCAGAAGGGGTCGTCCCAGCGCAGCACGGTGCCATGCCAGGCCATGTGTTCGGGCCGGGTGCGCCTGTCCTGAACGGCGACGTAGCGGAGATAGGATAATCGGCCGGCGAGCCGTTCGATCTTTTCCCAGCGGCCATGGGCGTAGGCCATGCGGAGATTGGTGTCGAAGATGATGCGCAGACGATGGGGCGAGCCGAGTTGGACGATCTGGCTCTCGCCGGTCAGGGGATCGATCATGCGCTCGCGGCCCCACCAGCCCTTGCGGCGCAGAATGGGTTCGAGTTCGCCCTGGAACCAGTCGTAGGTCTTGCCCTCGGCTGTCAATCAGCATTTAATTCTGACCCCCTATCGGCGTGCAAAATTGACCCCCCCCCTTGCTTCGACGGAGGTTGTCCCGGTAGTCCACGGGAGGGCCCCGCGCGGCTTCGTGTAGCGCTTTGCGTTACGCGGAGCGAAGCCGCGTGGGAGGGGCCTGTGGGCCCACCGGGACAACCGGGCCGGCGGCGGAACGTGGGGATCAGGTGGGGTTCTTGAAGTGGCAATGAGCTTTTGAAGTAGTGTCCAGACTGTTCTGCAAGTTTGTCATGGCTGCCGATGAGGGCCACCGGCATGCCTGGCGCGGAGATTTCGATTGCTCGGAGCGCCAGGCATGCCGAGCCGCCGTCAGGCGGCTTTCTGGATGCGTTCGCTTTTGCTCTCCTTGAGATGGATCATGTTGAGCTAGCGGTTGGCATCCAGCCAGTCCTCATGGATTTCGATCGCGAGAGCCCGGACCAGCCGGAGGCAGCTCATCCACCCCATCGGCCCGGACTTGTGCCCCAGCTACGAAACCCCTTTTGCAGAACAATCTGTACAGGACCCGTTTTGATTTGCCCGCCTTTGCGATGAAAGCCCCCAGGCTGATTGGCTCCATATAGCGGATCAGCCTGGGGCTTTGCTTACAGGGCGGCTACTTTTGTCGTCGCTGTTTGCTTTGTGCGAAGCGGTAAGACATGTTGCCTGTTTCGATGATTGCGCAGTGATGCGTTACACGATCCAGCAACGCGGTTGTCATTTTTGCATCTCCGAAGACGGAGACCCATTCCCCGAACTCCAGATTGGTGGTGATGATGACGCTGGTCTTCTCATAGAGTTTGCTGATCAGGTGGAACAAGAGCGCACCGCCGGATTTGGGGAATGGGATATAGCCCAGTTCGTCGATGATGACGCAATCCATGGCCGTCAGTTGCCGGATGATCTTGCCGGCGTTGCCTTCGGCCTGTTCCTTGATCAGCGCATTGATCAGATCGACGGCGTTGAAGAAACGGACCTTCTTTCCCTGATTGATCAACAGCGTCCCCAGAGCAATGGCGATGTGGGTTTTGCCCGTACCGGTTCCGCCCACCAGAATGAGGTTGTGGGCCTCCTGGGTGAACTGCCCTGAGCAGAAGGGGTCGATTTGCGCTTGGGTGACGGCGGCTAGGCCGTAATCGAAAGTGGCGAAGTCCTTATGGTGGGGGAACTTCGAGGCCCGCATTTGGTGCTGGATAGAGCGCACCCGGCGCTCTACAGTCTCGGCGTCGATCAGTTGCTTTATCGCAGTGGTCAGACTTGGCGGCTTGCGCGCGGCCAGCAAAGCTTCGGCGCAAGCCGCCATTCCATACAGCCTCAGGGCGATCAGTTGGTCTATCAAAGCTTTCATGCGACGGCCTCCCCGGCAACGCACAGCGTCTCATAGCGCTTGCAGTCCGCTTCGGGCCGCAAGGTCAGTTGCGGATAGGCGTGGCTCTCGCCCCATGGCGCGATGACCGGCTCCACCAGTTGGTTGATCAGATTGATGATGGCCGGAAGGCGCAGCGTGTTCTGCTCCACGGCCAGTTCACAGGCTATCTCGACCACCTCGATCCCGTGATCCTGGGCCAGCAGGAGCAGATCGACAAACTCCCGGTCCCCGCCTTTGCCGGCCATGTAATGCGCCCTGACCCGGTGCATCGCCTCAGGCAATTGCCAACCCACAAAGGGCGCGCCATCTCTCAGCGCGCCGGGCTTGCGGTCGAGTAGGGGCAGGTAATGCCAGGGCTCGAAATAGCTGGCGTTGCGGGTAAAGCGGCGCTTGTGCTCGGCAATCACATTCTGCCCTGACACAACCACGATCCGGTCCGCATAGGCGCGCAGAGAGACAAGCTCCCCGGCGAACCGGGAGGGGACGCTATAGCGATTGGTGGCATATTGGACCAGACAGGTAGAGCGGACACGAGCGGCCTTCTCAACATAGCCGTCAAAAGCCCGGCCCAGGGGACGCAGTTCGGCGCACTCGTCTGCGAACACGTCCGAGATCTTGCGATCCGATTGTTCGGGGTGGGCGCGATTCGCCAATTCCTCGCAGCGCAGACGCAACCAGCCGTTCAGCGCATCCAGATCGTCAAAGGCGGGCTTGGGCGCAAACAGCTGTCCCCGCAGGAACCCAACCTGGTTCTCAATCTGACCCTTCTCCCACCCCGCCGCGGGTGTGCAAGCAACCGGTTCCATCACATAGTGGTTCATCAACGCCAGAAAGCGCGGATGGAACACACGGTCCTTAGAGCGCGAAACATAGGTTACCATCGTCTTGGGGTTGTCGATGATCACCCGGCGCGGTACGCCGCCATAGAAAGACATCGCCCGTGCAAAGGCGTCCAGCACCATCTCCTGAGATTCGCTGGGATAGGCAACAACAAAGGGCTTGCGGCTATGACATAGGCGGAAGTGGGCAACCTTTACCTTCTGCTCGACACCGCCCAGGACAGCGTATTCCGTGCTCCAGTCAAACTGGAGCGCGTCACCTGCCGTAAAGTGCAACGGAATGAACGCATCCCCCGATCCGGCGCCAGAACGCTTCAGGTCGCGGACAAACCTCTGAACCGTCGAGTAGGATCCGCTATAGCCTTCCGACACAAGCTGCTCATAAAGCTTCTTGGCCGTCCGGCGCTCACGGCGCGGGCGCCCCAGGTCCTGCTCAAAGAGCGCCCGAAGCCGGCTGGCGAAGCCATCGCTAAGCTTACGCCGGACGGGTGAAACGCGCCGCTGATAGCTCGGTGGATCGCCGTCCTTCAGATACTTCTTAATCGTGTTCCGCGACAAACCAGTCTGACGAGATACAGATCGGATACTCCGACCCTCCCGTAATATCCAACGTCGGATCTTCAATACGCTTTCCATCAATACCACCTGCTCTTTCCTCCGCACTGTTCCGTGCGGATGCTAGCGTTCCAGGTGGGTCAATTCTTACCGCTCATAACCCACCAAAGTGGGTCAGTTTTGCATGCCGATTCACACCCCGGACCAAGCCAGCAAGATCCGATAAGGAGAAGAAATCGACCCATGACCCCACGACCCCGCATTCCCGGCCTGTGCCTCGCCCTGTTCCTGTCCTGCATGGCGTTCCCCACCAGCGCCGCGCTCGGACAGGTCAGCGGCTCCGCGCGCGTCATCGACGGCGATACCCTCGAGATCGCCGGCGAGCGCCTTCGCCTGCACGGCATCGACGCGCCCGAGAGCCGGCAGACCTGCGCGCGCGAGGGTGTCATCTGGCTCTGCGGCAGCCAGGCCACGAAGACGCTCCGAGACCTGATCGGATCCAGCACGGTGACCTGCGATGACCAGGGCCGCGACCGCTGGGGCCGCCTCATATCCGTCTGCCATGTTGGAGCGACGAATCTCAACGCGGCGATGGTTTCCGCCGGGATGGCACTGGCCTACCAGCGATACAGCAAGAGGTTTCTACCACGGGAGGCCGAAGCGAAAGCAGCGCGCCGAGGGATGTGGGCAGGTCGCTTTGTCGAGCCCTGGCGCTGGCGCCGAGGCGCCCGGCTGACATCGCGCGCGGCAAACGACGACCGGCCTGCTCGAGCTCGGGACTGCCGCATCAAGGGCAACATCTCGCGGAACGGCAAGATCTACCACGTCCCCGGCGGTCGGTATTACAGCCGGACCAAGATCGGCCCGTCCAAGAGTGAGCGTTGGTTCTGCACCGAGGGAGAGGCCCAGGCGGCGGGATGGCGGCGCTCGAAGCGGTGAAGGGCCGGATCGTCTTTTGCAATGCGGCCGATCCGCCGCTCCCGGCGCCAACCCGCTTGCGCGGGCGGGAGTAAGAGGACGGCCGGGCGATGGGGGAGCGCGGCGCGCGGGAAGGCGGCAATCCGCCGCTATTGTCACAAGGGGGAGCTTGGCACGATGGGAAAGGTTATCCGCGTAAAGAACTGGGGTGACGCACACCCCGACCAAGATTTCGCCGCCGCGATACGCCGTCTTCCGCCACCATTGCCCGTGGTCTCGAACGGTGCCGCTTGTCCCTGGTGCGGCGCTCTGCACGAGCGGATGACCATCGGCTGGAACGATTGCGAGCACTGCCCACGCGCCTTCATGATCGGCCACCCGCCGGAAGGCGACCCCGACTTCATCCTCATGACCTTCGTCCCCTTTCCCTGGCAGGCCTTCCACGAGCTGGGAGGCCGTGCCGGCCTGCTCGACGACTGGACGCCGAACGCGGACCTGCGAGAGATCTATAACCAGATCGATACAATGCGGGCCGCTTGGCGCCCAGCGGGGGACGATCCGGAGCGATGAGCTCCGCGTTGACGAAAGGCGTGGTGCGCCCTGCCCGTAATCCTGGCCACGGGGACGGCGGCGGGCGCGCTGGGCGGCGACTCTCGGGCATCTTCCATGCGGAGCGGCCAAAAGGCGGTCGCATGCTGTCGGAACAGCTGGTCGGATGCGATCGGAATCGCCGGTCGGATGCGTCGGAATGCACGGCCAGCGGGAGAAAGAGGATAGCCAGGTCGAGGAGGAGGGCGAGCCGTGACGGAGAAGCGACCCGCGCGCCGGCGCCCACCACACGCGCCCGCCACACTCCACGTAACTTTTTGCCACCTCATTTGTGGCAGAAAGTTACGGGATCAATAGCCGTCAGTGATTTTTCCACCGCTCGGCCGCCGCCTTCCGCGCGATCTCCGACCTCTGTTCGGGCGTCAGCTTCGCGGCTCGAGCCTTTCCGCCCTTCTGCCCGAGCGCAACGGCGGCCTTGTCCTTGCCAGCGGTGAATGGCCGAATCGTCTTTTGCAATGTCGATCCTCGACGCCATGCGCCGCGGGATCGCGGGCAAGGCCGGCCTCGGCTGTTGGCTCGTACGCCAGGACTTGGCGCTTGCCGCGCGGCGCTATTCGAGCCGCGGCGTTGCCGCCGAACAGGCCGCCCGCGCCACTAAGGCCAGACTCTGGCGCGGCGCCTTCGTCGCACCCTGGGACTGGCGGCGGGGAAAGCGGCTCGCGCGCTGAGTGGCCTCCAGCCGGCAACCGATCCGCCGCACCCGGCACCAGCCCCGCTTGCGCACCGGCGGGAGTAAGAGGACGGCGGGGCGATGGGGGAGCGCGGGGAGAGGTCATTCGCCTATCGCCGCTGAAACGTATCGTTCCCAAGAGCCATTGGAGAGGCTATGTTATGCCCATGAGCGACAGTGCCGAAAGCATCTACGACACCCACGCGGCCGTGCGCCAGCTGAAGGAAGCCGGCATGCCGGAGCCGCAGGCCGAGGTCGTGGTCTCCCAGCAACACAACCTGATCCGCCATAATCTCGCGACCAAGGCCGATATCGAGACGGTACGCGGCGAAATCGAGACCCTGCGCCTGGAAACCAAGGGGGAGATCGAAAAACTCCGGATCGAAACCAAGGCCGACATGCAGGCCCTGCATCTGGAGACGAACGCCGTCATCGAAGCCCTGCGTCAAGAGACCAAGGGTGAAATCGCGAGCGTTCGCGGCGACGTCGAGAAACTCCGCCTGGAGACCAAGGCCAGCATTTCCAACCTGAAGCTCGATCTTCTGAAGTGGAACGCCGGCATGCTGTTCACCGCCACGATCGCCATCGGCGGCATCGTGCTTGCCGCGTTGCGCCTGCTTCCCGTCTGAGGCCCCCCAGCCGCGCATTCCGCCCGGCATTCTTCTCGTAATTCACCGCCCACCACTTCCCGGCCCGTACAGGCCCGCCGGCGGGCATTTCGCCGTCGGCGTGTGAATCGGCATGCAAAACTGACCCACTTTGGTGGGTTATGAGCGGTAAGAATTGACCCACCTGGAACGCTAGCATCCGCACGGAACAGTGCGGAGGAAAGAGCAGGTGGTATTGATGGAAAGCGTATTGAAGATCCGACGTTGGATATTACGGGAGGGTCGGAGTATCCGATCTGTATCTCGTCAGACTGGTTTGTCGCGGAACACGATTAAGAAGTATCTGAAGGACGGCGATCCACCGAGCTATCAGCGGCGCGTTTCACCCGTCCGGCGTAAGCTTAGCGATGGCTTCGCCAGCCGGCTTCGGGCGCTCTTTGAGCAGGACCTGGGGCGCCCGCGCCGTGAGCGCCGGACGGCCAAGAAGCTTTATGAGCAGCTTGTGTCGGAAGGCTATAGCGGATCCTACTCGACGGTTCAGAGGTTTGTCCGCGACCTGAAGCGTTCTGGCGCCGGATCGGGGGATGCGTTCATTCCGTTGCACTTTACGGCAGGTGACGCGCTCCAGTTTGACTGGAGCACGGAATACGCTGTCCTGGGCGGTGTCGAGCAGAAGGTAAAGGTTGCCCACTTCCGCCTATGTCATAGCCGCAAGCCCTTTGTTGTTGCCTATCCCAGCGAATCTCAGGAGATGGTGCTGGACGCCTTTGCACGGGCGATGTCTTTCTATGGCGGCGTACCGCGCCGGGTGATCATCGACAACCCCAAGACGATGGTAACCTATGTTTCGCGCTCTAAGGACCGTGTGTTCCATCCGCGCTTTCTGGCGTTGATGAACCACTATGTGATGGAACCGGTTGCTTGCACACCCGCGGCGGGGTGGGAGAAGGGTCAGATTGAGAACCAGGTTGGGTTCCTGCGGGGACAGCTGTTTGCGCCCAAGCCCGCCTTTGACGATCTGGATGCGCTGAACGGCTGGTTGCGTCTGCGCTGCGAGGAATTGGCGAATCGCGCCCACCCCGAACAATCGGATCGCAAGATCTCGGACGTGTTCGCAGACGAGTGCGCCGAACTGCGTCCCCTGGGCCGGGCTTTTGACGGCTATGTTGAGAAGGCCGCTCGTGTCCGCTCTACCTGTCTGGTCCAATATGCCACCAATCGCTATAGCGTCCCCTCCCGGTTCGCCGGGGAGCTTGTCTCTCTGCGCGCCTATGCGGACCGGATCGTGGTTGTGTCAGGGCAGAATGTGATTGCCGAGCACAAGCGCCGCTTTACCCGCAACGCCAGCTATTTCGAGCCCTGGCATTACCTGCCCCTACTCGACCGCAAGCCCGGCGCGCTGAGAGATGGCGCGCCCTTTGTGGGTTGGCAATTGCCTGAGGCGATGCACCGGGTCAGGGCGCATTACATGGCCGGCAAAGGCGGGGACCGGGAGTTTGTCGATCTGCTCCTGCTGGCCCAGGATCACGGGATCGAGGTGGTCGAGATAGCCTGTGAACTGGCCGTGGAGCAGAACACGCTGCGCCTTCCGGCCATCATCAATCTGATCAACCAACTGGTGGAGCCGGTCATCGCGCCATGGGGCGAGAGCCACGCCTATCCGCAACTGACCTTGCGGCCCGAAGCGGACTGCAAGCGCTATGAGACGCTGTGCGTTGCCGGGGAGGCCGTCGCATGAAAGCTTTGATAGACCAACTGATCGCCCTGAGGCTGTATGGAATGGCGGCTTGCGCCGAAGCTTTGCTGGCCGCGCGCAAGCCGCCAAGTCTGACCACTGCGATAAAGCAACTGATCGACGCCGAGACTGTAGAGCGCCGGGTGCGCTCTATCCAGCACCAAATGCGGGCCTCGAAGTTCCCCCACCATAAGGACTTCGCCACTTTCGATTACGGCCTAGCCGCCGTCACCCAAGCGCAAATCGACCCCTTCTGCTCAGGGCAGTTCACCCAGGAGGCCCACAACCTCATTCTGGTGGGCGGAACCGGTACGGGCAAAACCCACATCGCCATTGCTCTGGGGACGCTGTTGATCAATCAGGGAAAGAAGGTCCGTTTCTTCAACGCCGTCGATCTGATCAATGCGCTGATCAAGGAACAGGCCGAAGGCAACGCCGGCAAGATCATCCGGCAACTGACGGCCATGGATTGCGTCATCATCGACGAACTGGGCTATATCCCATTCCCCAAATCCGGCGGTGCGCTCTTGTTCCACCTGATCAGCAAACTCTATGAGAAGACCAGCGTCATCATCACCACCAATCTGGAGTTCGGGGAATGGGTCTCCGTCTTCGGAGATGCAAAAATGACAACCGCGTTGCTGGATCGTGTAACGCATCACTGCGCAATCATCGAAACAGGCAACATGTCTTACCGCTTCGCACAAAGCAAACAGCGACGACAAAAGTAGCCGCCCTGTAAGCAAAGCCCCAGGCTGATCCGCTATATGGAGCCAATCAGCCTGGGGGCTTTCATCGCAAAGGCGGGCAAATCAAAACGGGTCCTGTACAGATTGTTCTGCAAAAGGGGTTTCGTAGCTGGGGCACAAGTCCGGGCCGATGGGGTGGATGAGCTGCCTCCGGCTGGTCCGGGCTCTCGCGATCGAAATCCATGAGGACTGGCTGGATGCCAACCGCTAGCTCAACATGATCCATCTCAAGGAGAGCAAAAGCGAACGCATCCAGAAAGCCGCCTGACGGCGGCTCGGCATGCCTGGCGCTCCGAGCAATCGAAATCTCCGCGCCAGGCATGCCGGTGGCCCTCATCGGCAGCCATGACAAACTTGCAGAACAGTCTGGACACTACTTCAAAAGCTCATTGCCACTTCAAGAACCCCACCTGATCCCCACGTTCCGCCGCCGGCCCGGTTGTCCCGGTGGGCCCACAGGCCCCTCCCACGCGGCTTCGCTCCGCGTAACGCAAAGCGCTACACGAAGCCGCGCGGGGCCCTCCCGTGGACTACCGGGACAACCTCCGTCGAAGCAAGGGGGGGGGTCAATTTTGCACGCCGATAGGGGGTCAGAATTAAATGCTGATTGACACCCCAGATCAAGGATCGGTTCTCGAACAGGTCCAACAGACCCTCCATTATGCGGGTCTGACTGGCGCCGTCCATGCTGCTGGTCGATTCGAACAACAACAGCACGTCGGGACGCTTCAGGGTCGCGCGCGCCAAGGCCAGTCTCTGGCGCTGCGCGCTGGAGAGGCGCGCGCCCGCAATACCGACATTGTACTGCAGCCCGACCTCGGCAACCGTATGCCTGAGGCCGAGCTCGCTGATCACCTCGCGGATCAGCACGCCGACCCGCTCCTGCGCCTGGGCCTGGCCGTAGGCCACCTTGCCGAAAAGGATGTTGTCCATCAGGTTGGCGGCGCGGTTGTAGGTTTCGGAATCGAAGAACTCGATCGCGCCGGTGAGATCCTCGGGCAGCTTCTCCTCGAAGATCTTGCGCGCTTCCAGGATCTTGTCCTGGAATTCGTCGTCCACCAGGCCGAGGCGATGGCGGGCCGGCACCAGCACGAAGGGCAGCGATATCAAGGTCGAGCGTTCGCCGACCGGCAGGGCGGTCAGGTTGTCCCGATCGGCGCGCTGCAGCAGCGCCTGCAGCTCCGGCAGCTCGTCGGCGGAGACGAAGCTGAACTGCTGGAACAGCTCGTGGTCCGGCGGCAGGTCGGCGAACAGTTCCACCATGGTCGCGGCCAACTGATAGCCGACCTGGAGGAACTTCTCCGTGAGGCCGACGTCCTCCAGGACCTGAAGGACGTAGGCATTGTCGGCCAGATGCTCGGAATCGAAATCGTCGGTCACCGGATTGCCGAACAACAGGTTCTCGCCGACGCTGGCGTTGGAATTGTAGGCGTCGCGATCGAACAGTTCGACGAGCGGTGCGATCTCGGGATCGCGCAGGCGTTCGCGCAGGCCGGCGCGGGCGGACATGATCTGCTCCGCGACGTCGGCACGACGATCAGGGTCGATGATGCCGCGCAGGCCGAATTCGTAGATGTCCTCCGACATGCCGAGCATGTCGAGCACCTCGAGGCCGCGGGCCGACAGGCTCGCCAGATCGTCGACTCCGGCGGCGGCGTAATCGGTCCAGTCCGCCTCGATATCGAAATCGATATTGCCCGAGCGCGACGCCTCGCCGATATAGCGTCCGCGCTCGCCCGCCGCCGAGCCCTGATACTCGTGCTCGACGAGAGGGCGATGACGCAGGCCGAAGAAGAGATTGAAGGCGATCGTGCCGTTGAAGATGAAGGAGTTCTGGCCGACATAGGCGGTGCGCCGGCCGATCACCGCCTCGGGCGCCGTGGTGAAATCGACACCGCCGACGTTGATCGAGCCGCGGTCCGGGTCCAACAGGCGCGCAACGGTCAGGGTCAATTCCTCCCGCCCGCTGCCGGGCGGCCCGACGATGGCAACCCTTTGGTCCAGCGGCAGGCGCAAGGAGACGCCGTCCAGGACGGCGATGTCCTGGTCGTCCCGCCAGGTGAGGTTGGCGAGCGAGAGCTCACCGGTGAGCGGGGCGATGCTGTCCGGCTCGTCGAGCTGCGACGCGGCGTCCCGCATGCCGGCCGGCTCGAACTGGCTGATGACCTGGTCGTATTTGATGGTGGCATCGGCATACTGCTGGTAATAGGCGAGCAGCTCCTTCCAGGGCGAGGCCAGGTCCTTGTGTGCGGCGATGGCCGCGACCAGCGTGCCGATCTCCAGCTCGCCCTGGATCACCAGATAGCCGCCGATCGAATAGAAGAAGAACGGCCCCAGCTGCTGAATGAAGTTGTTCAGGAACTTGATGACGAACTTCTGCCGGTAGATCTGATAGCGCACGTGGAAGATGGCGTGCAGCTGATTGGCGAAGTTGGCGAGCGCGAGACGGGCGCCGTCGTGCGCGCGGATTTCCTGCACGCCCTGCACGGTTTCGCCGATCCGCTCCGAGAGGCGGCGCACCCGGCGCACCCGTTCCTTGCCGAGCAGATTGACCCGGCGTTGCAGCTTCGGGATGATCCAGACCTGGAACGGATAGAGCATCACGGCGGCGAGCGCCATGCGCCAATCCTGATAGAACAGGAAGCCCAGGATGGTCAGCAGCGTGCCGCCCTGGAAGGCCGGCTGGCTGAACGCGTCGCCGATGAAGCCGCCGAGCGGCTCGACCTCCTGGGTGATCATCGGGATGATCTCGCCCTGGCTCATCTTGCGGAAGGTCGGCAGGGGGAAGCGCAGGATCCGGGAATAAAGGTCGTAGCGCAGCCGGCGCAGCATCCGCTCGCCGGTCAGGCCCTTGTAGACGTTGATCGCGTATTTGAAGCTCTGGTTGATGATGACCAGAACCAGAAAGCAACCGCAGAGCACGAACAGGAAGGACACCTGATCGAGGATGATGCCGTCGTGGATCTCGTAGGGAAACTCGATCGAGCGCCCACCGATCGCCTCGTTGATGATCAGCTTCGGCAATTCGTAGAAGAGATAGAGAAACGGGAACGAGGCCGCCGCCATCAAGGTCAGCGTGATCTGCTGCCGTTTACTAAAGCGCAGCACATAGCGGAGAATCGACTTTTCCATGGCTACGACCGCGCCGCCCACACCTTGGACGCCCCCTCGAATACATCACGCACTCTAGCGGTTGACGTCGCCTACTGCAAAGTAACTAAACGATCTCAGAAAGTGTTTCCGAGATAATGTGCGCTATGTCATAGTCCCGCCCAAGAAATGGGGAGCTGCCTTATGGGAGACAAGCGGGCGGGTTCGCGCGTCCTCATCTATAGCCACGACACCTTCGGGCTCGGCCATTTGCGCCGTTGTCGCACGATCGCGCATGCCCTGGTGGAGCGTTTTCGCAACGTCTCCGTGCTCATTCTGTCTGGGTCTCCCATCATCGGCAGTTTCGACTTCCGCTCGCGTGTCGATTTCGTCCGGGTGCCTGGCGTCATCAAACTCAGGAACGGCGAGTATACCTCCCTCAACCTGCATATTGATACGGAAGAGACGCTGCGGATGCGGGAGGAGATCATTCGCCACACCGCCGAAGTCTTCGCGCCCGACGTCTTCATCGTCGACAAGGAACCGCTGGGTCTGCGCGGCGAGGTCGGGCCCACCCTCGCCATGCTGCGCGAGCGGGGCACCCGGCTGGTCCTCGGGCTGCGCGACGTGATGGACGAGCCGCGTTCGCTGGCACCCGAATGGCAGCGCAAGAACGTCATGCCGGCGCTGCGCGATCTCTACGACGAGATCTGGGTCTATGGCCTGCCGCAGATCTGCGATCCCCTGGAGGGCATTCAGCTATCCAAGCGTGTGCGCCGCAAGATGGTCTACACCGGCTATCTGGAGCGTACGGTGCCGCATGCCGGCTCGAACTCGCCGCTGCCCGAAATCGTCAATCATCCCTACATCCTGGTGACGACCGGCGGCGGCGGCGACGGCGAGGGGCTGATCGAATGGGTGCTGCGCGCCTATGAAAGCGGCGAGCCGATGATGTATCCGGCCCTCCTCGTGCTCGGCCCCTTCATGCAGCCGGAGAAACGCTCGGAGTTCATGGCCCGCATCGCCCGCCTCGACCAGGTCGACGCGATCACCTTCGACGCCCACATCGAGGCGCTGGAGGCCAACGCCGTCGGCGTCGTGGCGATGGGCGGCTACAATACCTTCTGCGAGATCCTCAGCCTCGACAAGCGCGCGGTGATCGTGCCGCGTACCGCGCCGCGCATGGAGCAGATGATCCGCGCCGCGCGGGCCGAGGAACTCGGCCTCTCGCGCATGCTGGAGGACGACGGCACGTACGAGGCCGCGCCGATGGTGCGCGCGCTGCGCCAGCTGCCCTACCAGAACCGCCCCTCGGACGTCGTCGTGCCGGGCCTGTTGGAAGGCTTGGAGAACGTCGCCCGGCTGATCGGGCCCTGGCTGCCCGATGCGACGCCCGCCGACCAGACGGTCGAGGATCGCTTCGCCGCCGCGCATCAGGCGGGCCGCCGCCAGGTCGCCACCGGGGCCTGAGACCGGCATGCGCCGCGTCGCCTTCATCCTGAAGGGCTATCCGCGTCTCTCCGAAACCTTCATCGCCCAGGAGATCCGGGCGCTAGAAACGCGGGGTCTCGACATTCGCATCGTCTCCCTGCGCCATCCGACCGATCCCGCGCGCCATCCGGTGCACGAGGAGATCGAGGCCGAGGTCGACTATCTGCCGGAATATCTCTATCGCGAACCGGCGCGAGTGTTGCGGGCCTGGTGGGCGATGCGGCGAAATCCCCGCTATCCGGCGGTCCGCCGGCTCTGGCTGGCGGACCTCAGGCGCGATTTGACGCCGAACCGGATCCGCCGTTTCGGCCAGGCCCTGGTCCTCGCCCATGAATTGCCGGCGGACATCGAGCATCTGCACGCCCATTTCCTGCACACCCCCGCCTCGGTCACCCGTTATGCCGCCCATCTGACGGCCAAGGGCTGGAGCTGTTCGGCCCATGCGAAGGACGTCTGGACGACGCCCGACTGGGAAGTCGGGGAAAAGCTCGCAGATTGCGACTGGTTGGTGACCTGCAGCCAGTCGGCGCACGAACAGCTCGCGGCGCAGGCGCCCGACGGGAATGCGGACGACACGGTGGCCCTGATCTACCACGGCCTCGACCTCGCCCGTTTTCCCGCGCCGCCGGAAGCCGTCAGGACTGCGGATGGATCGGCGGCGGCGGATCCGGTCCGCCTGCTGTCGGTCGGCCGCTGCGTGGCAAAGAAGGGCTACGACGACCTGCTGGCCGCCCTCGCCGCCCTGCCGGGCGAGCTCGAGTGGCGGCTGGAGCATATCGGCGGCGGGCCCGATTCCAAGCGATTGCGCGCGCGGGCCGAGGCGCTCGGCCTCTCGGGGCGCATCGAATGGCAGGGCGCGCTGGCGCAGAAAGACGTGCTGGCCGCCTACCGGAGGGCCGATCTCTTCGTGCTGGCGAGCCGGGTGACCGGCTCGGGCGATCGCGACGGCCTGCCGAACGTGTTGATGGAAGCGCAGAGCCAGGCGCTCGCCTGCCTGGCGACCGACGTCGCCGGCATTCCGGAATTGATCCGCGACGGCGAAACCGGCCGCCTGGTGGCCGAGCGCGACGTCGCGGCGATGACCGACGCCCTGGCGGCATTGATCACGGACCCGGGCGAACGGCTCCGCCTGGCCCGCGCAGGACACGCGCGGCTGGTGGCCGAATTCTCGGCCGAGCCGTGGATCGACCGCCTCGCGGCCCGCTTTGCCATCGGTACGGCGGAGCCCGAGCGCCGCGCCCGCGCCTGACGAATCCCGACGCCGTGCGGATCGCCTTTCACGCGCCCCTGAAACCACCCGATCACCCGGTCCCCTCCGGCGATCGGCGCATGGCGCGTCTGTTGCTGCGCGCGCTCGCCCGGGCCGGGCACGAGGTCGACGTGGCCAGCCGCCTCAGGGCCTACGACGGTCGGGGTGAGCCGAAGATCCAGGCGTCGATCCGCGACGTCGCCCGCGCCCGCGCCCGCGACTGGCTCGCCGGGATCCAGGCGGGCGAGCGAGCCCGGCCTGACCTCTGGTTCACCTATCACGTCTATCACAAGGCGCCCGACTGGCTCGGCCCGGAGATTTCCGCGGCGCTCTCCATCCCCTATGTGATCGCCGAGCCGAGCCATGCGCCCAAGCGTGCCGGCGGGCCCTGGGACATCGGCTACCGCCAGGCCGAGACGGCGATCCGCGCCGCCGACCGGGTGCTTTGCCTGACCCGTCACGACATGGCCTGCGTGGCGCCCCTGGTCACCGCGCCCGGCCGCCTGCATCATCTGCCGCCCTTCCTCGACACGGGCGCGCCGCCGCGGCATCGCGATCCGGCACGCGCCGACCTCGCCGCGCGGCACGGCCTCGACCCGGCCCGGCCCTGGCTGCTGGCCGTGGCGATGATGCGGCCCGGCGACAAGCTCGCCTCCTACCACCGCCTGGCCGCCGCCTTGTCACGCCTCGCGTCGCCCGAATGGTGCCTGCTGGTGGTGGGCGACGGGCCCGCGGCCGGCGCGGTCCACGACGCTCTCGCCCCCCTCGGTGAGCGGGTGCGTTATCTGGGTGCCTTGCCGGCCGAAACGCTATCCGGGCTCTACGCCGCTTCGGACCTCTATGTCTGGCCCGGTGTCGGCGAGGCCTACGGCATGGCGCTGCTGGAAGCGCAGGCGGCGGGCCTGCCGGTGATCGCCGGCGACGAGCGCGGCATCCCCGACGTCGTCCGCCCCGGCGAGAGCGCGCTGCTGACGCCGCCCGGTGACGACGCGGCCTTCGCGGCGGCGATCGACACGCTGCTGGCCGATCCCGGTCGTCGGCGCGAGATGTCCGGGCGGGCGCAAAGCTGGGTGCGCGCCGAACGCACCCTCGAAGCGACGGCCGCCCGGCTGGATGGCATGCTCGGGGACCTGGCCCGGTGACGCGGATCGCCTTCCTGCGGCACGCCCGCACCGCCTGGAACCTGGACGGCCGTCTGCAGGGCCGGGCGGACATTCCGCTGGCGCCCGAAGGCCGGGCCGACCTCTCGGGACGGCGGGCCCCGGCGGATCTGGACGGCGCGCCATGGCACGTCAGTCCGCTGCTCCGGGCCCGCGAGACGGCCACCCTGCTCGGCCATGGCGAGGCCCGCGTCACCCCGGCCCTGATCGAGATCGACCACGGTGCGTTCGAAGGCCGCCGCCTGGCGGACATCCGGACGGAAAGAACCGCGGCGATGGCCGAGCTCGAAGCGTTGGGCCTCGACTACCGCGGGCCCGGCGGCGAAAGCCCACGCGAGGTTCGCGACCGCGTGGCCGGCTGGCTGCGAGAAGTCGCAGCGATAGGCGGTGATCATGTCGCCGTCTGCCACAAAACCGTGATTCGTGTCGTGCTCTCGCTCGCCTATGATTGGGACATGCGGGGGAAGCCGCCGGTCCGGCTCGATTGGACCGGCCTCCACATCTTCGCCCTCGACGCCGCGGCGAGGCCTGCGCCTCTTCGCCTCGACCAACCGCTGGAGCGGACATGAAGCCGGCCCGCATCCTGTTCTATGTGCAACACTTGCTCGGCATCGGCCATCTGCGCCGGGGCCTGACGTTGGCGCGCGGCCTGGGGGCGGCGGGATACGACGTTCACCTGGTGTCCGGCGGCAACCCTATTCCAGGCGCCGAAGCCGAAGGCGTCACGCTGGTGCAACTGCCGCCAGTGATGGCGACGGACCTGAGTTTCAAGTCCCTCGTCGACGCGTCGGGCCGTCCCGTCGACGAGGCTTGGCGTGAAGACCGGCGCGCCCGCCTGCTCGAAGTCCTGGAACAGGTCGCCCCCGACCTGCTGCTCTTCGAGCTCTTCCCCTTCGGGCGCTGGGGCATGCGGTTCGAACTGTTGCCGCTGCTGGAAGCCGCCGCCGCCCGGCGCCCGCGACCGCTCGTCGTCAGTTCCGTGCGCGACATCCTCGTCGCCAAGTCGAAGCCGGAGCGTCACGAACAGATGATCGATCTCGCGCGGACGCATTTCGACCACGTTCTGGTCCATGGCGACGAGAACGTCGTTCCCCTCTACGAAACCCTGCCCCAGGCCCGGGCCATCGCCGAGCGTGTGCACCACACGGGCTATGTCGTCGACACGGCGGGCCGGCGCGGCGGGCCGGGCGCGGACGGATGGGGCGAGGTCCTGGTGTCGGCCGGCGGCGGTCGAGTCGGGCGCGCCCTGCTGGAACTGGCGATCGCCGCACGCCCCCTCACCCCCTATGCGGATCGGACCTGGCGGGTCCTGGTCGGCTTTCACGTCGACGAGGCGGACCTTCACGAGATCCAGGCCCTGGCCGGCGACGGCGTCGTCGTCGAACGGGCGCGCACCGATTTTCCGGACCTGTTGATGAACTGCGTCCTTTCGATCAGCCAGGGCGGCTACAACACGGTGATGGAGGCGCTGCGGGCCGGTTGCCGGGTCATCGTCTCGCCCTATGCCGGTGGCGAGGAGAGTGAGCAGACCCTGCGCGCCGAGCTGTTGGCGGCACGGGGCGCCCTGCACACGATCCCGGAAGCGGGATTGACGGCCGAGAAGCTGGCCGCCGCCGTCAGCCGGGCCGCCGAGGCGCCACCGCCGGGCAATGTCGGGATCGCCACCGACGGCGTGCTCGGCTCGACCCGCCTCATCACCGGGTGGCTGGCGCGGGAGCGCGAACGGAATGGCTGATTGGCCCGCATTGGACGCGGAACTGGCGGCCTGGCGGGCGGCCGGCGTGCAGCCGACCTTCTGGTGGCGCGACGACGACGTCGGCCGCCCGACGGCGGCGCTGGAGCGGCTGTTGGCCCTGCGCGATCGCCACGATCTGCCGCTCGCCCTCGCCGCGGTGCCGGCGGATAGCGGCCACGAACTCGCCGAAGCGCTTACCGGGCGAACCGGGATCTCGATGCTGCCGCACGGCCTCGGCCATATGAACCACGCGCCGGAGACGGAGAAAAAGTCCGAATTCGGCGCCCACCGTCCCCTCTTCGATCTGCTGGCGGACGTGGCGACGGGGTGGAACCGCCTGCGGCTGCTGTTCCCGGAAACGGCACTCGCCGTTTTCGTACCGCCCTGGAACCGGCTGGCGCCATCGCTGGTCCCGCGCCTTGCCGCCGCCGGATTGCATGGTCTTTCCCGTTTCGGACCGCGCAAGGCGAAGACGCCGTCGCCCGGTGTCGTCGAGTGCAACGCGCATCTCGACCTGGTCGACTGGCATGGCGGGCGCGTCTTCGCCGGCGAGACGGCCAGCCTCGACGCGCTCGTCCACCATCTCGCCGGGCGACGGACGGGGCTGGTCGACCGGGACGAGGCGACCGGCATCATGAGCCATCACCTGGCGCACGATCCGGCATGCTGGGCCTTTCTCGAGCGCCTGTTCGACAGATTGGCGGACGACCGGCCCGGCCACTGGTTATCGGCGCCGGAAATCTTTAACGTGCCGGCATGAGTGTGCACCATTATCCCCCGCACAGCCTGTTGGCCGACTACGCCCGTGCCGGCGTCGGCATCGTCATCACGGCGGTGCCCTTGATCGCTTCCGGCTCCTTCGGCGTGGTCGCCATGATTATTCTGGCGGTGATGATGCTGTTCCTCGTTTACGGATTACGCACCCTGTTGCGCCAGTTTACCCAGATCGACGTCTCGGAGATCGGCATCCGCTCCATCGGCCCGGTCGCCCGCGCGATCACCTGGGACGAGGTGCGCAAGGTGTCGCTACGTTATTATTCCACCCGACGCGACCGGCAGAAAGGCTGGCTGCAACTGTCCGTGAAAGGTCCGAAGGGGTCGATCGCTCTCGATTCGCAACTCGACGACTTCCCGACCGTGCTGGAGACGATCTTCCGCGAGGTGTCCGAGCGCGGCATTTCGCCGGATCAGACAACGCTGGAGAACTTGAAGCTGTACGAAGACAATCGGGGCAAAGCGGCATGAAGGACGTCCTCCGCATCGAGGATCTGGCGGTGGAGTTCCGGGTCGCGGAAGGCGTGATCCGGGCCGTCAACGGCGTCTCGTTCTCGGTGCCGCACGGCGGAACGGTGGCGCTGGTCGGGGAATCCGGTTCTGGCAAGACGGTCGTCAGCCAGTCGATCCTGCGCATTCTGCCCAAGGTCGCGCACATCTCACGCGGTCGCATCCTGTTCGACGATCCGAGCGAGGCGGGCGAGCCGGTCGACGTCGCGCAGCTGCCGCCCGACGGCGCCCGGATGCGGACGATCCGGGGCGGCTCCATCTCGATCATCTTCCAGGAGCCGATGACCTCCCTCTCGCCGTTGCACACGGTCGGCAACCAGATCGGCGAGGCGCTGCTACTGCACCGCAATATGGACAGTGCCGGCGCGCGCGAAATGACCATCGACATGTTGCGGATGGTCAGCTTCCCGGAGCCGGAGACGGCGATCCACAAATATCCCTTCGAGCTGTCGGGCGGCCTGCGCCAGCGCGCCATGATCGCCATGGCGTTGATCTGCCGGCCGTCCCTGCTGATCGCGGACGAGCCGACAACGGCCCTCGACGTCACCATCCAGGCGCAGATCCTCAAGCTGATGGGCGATCTGCAGGCCGAGCTCGGCATGGCGGTGTTGATGATCACCCACGATCTGGGCGTCGTCGCCAATATCGCCGACGAAGTGGTGGTGATGTACCACGGCCAGATCATGGAGAAGGGCAGCCTGGAGGACATCTACCGCGATCCCCAGCATCCCTATCTCCAGGCCCTGTTGCGGGCCGTGCCGCGCTTCGGCATGAAGCCGGGCGAGCGCCTGGTACCACTGCGCGAAATCGACGCCCAGGCCGGCGCCCTGCTGAAACGCAAGGCACCCGCAGTAGCGCAAGCCAACGGTCCCCTGCTGACCGTGGACGGGGTCACCAAGACCTTCACGACACGCAAGCGCAGCCTGCTCGGGCGCAAAAAGGCGGGCGAGCATCTCGCCGTCGACGACGTCACCTTTCACATCGATCGGGGCGAATGCCTCGGCCTCGTCGGCGAGAGTGGCTGCGGCAAGACCACGACCTCGAAGATCATCATGCGGGCGATCGCGCCGGACCTCGGCGACATCGCCTTCAACGGCGCCGAGGGCCCCTCGGACGTGCTGGCGCTCGACGGCGCGCCCCTGTTCGACTATCGCCGCAAGGTGCAGTTCATCTTCCAGGATCCGTTCAGCTCGCTCAATCCGCGGATGACGGTGTTCGACATCATTGCCGAGCCGTTGCTGATCCACGAAATCGGCGACGCGCGGGAACGGGCGGAACGGGTGACGGAGTTGATGAGCCTGGTCGGCCTCGATCCACGGTTCCTGCGCCGCTATCCGCACAGCTTCTCGGGCGGACAGCGCCAGCGGATCGGCATCGCCCGCGCCCTGGCCCTGCAGCCGGAGCTGCTGATCTGCGACGAGCCGGTTTCCGCCCTCGACGTCAGCGTGCAAGCCCAGGTCCTCAATCTGCTGAAGGACCTGCAGTCGGAGCTGGGGCTGACCTACCTGTTCATTTCCCACAATCTGGCGGTGGTTGACTATATCGCCGACCGCATCGCCGTCATGTGCGCCGGCCGCGTCGTCGAGATCGCGCCCCGCGAGGTGCTGTTCCGGGACCCGGTCCACCCCTATACAAAGGCCCTGTTGGCAGCCGTACCCAAGGCCGACCCGGGCGCGCGCCTCGACCTGACGGCGCTGATGCAGGGCAAGGCCTCCGACCCCGGGGCCTGGCCTGCACCTTTCACCTTGGAACACGGCGTCCCGATCGATATGATCGATCTCGGCGACGGCCACTACGTCCGCGCCCAAGAAAAGCCGGGAGGCATCGGGTCCTAGGGCGGGCACAAGTTCGTCCTTCCCCTCAACGCCAAGGGACGCGAGAACATCATGGGACGTTTTTGGGACGCCGCGGTCACTGCGGCGAGCCTTGTGTGTGTCTTCGGAGCGGGTCTGGCCTGTTCCCTCGAGGCGAGCGCGGCGAAGGCCGCAACCTATCGCGAGACGCCGTCGCTGGAGGCCGACGTCGAGGCGGGCAAGCTGGCGCCGGTCACGGAACGGTTGCCGGCGGTGCCACGTGTCGTCGCACTCGACGGCGAAGGCCTGTCGATCGGCAAGCACGGCGGCCAGCTGAAGACCCTGATCGGCCGGGCCAAGGACGTCCGCCTGCTGGTGGTCTATGGCTATGCCCGTCTCGTCGTCTACGACGAAAACTTCGAGATCGTCCCCGACATCGCGGAGAAGGTGGAGATCGAGGAAGGCCGCCGCTTTACCTTCCACCTGCGCAAGGGACACAAATGGTCCGACGGCATGCCCTTCAGCGCCGAGGACTTTCGCTACTTCTGGGAAGACGTGGCGAACAATCCGGACCTCTCGCCCGCGGGCCCGCCGAAGACGTTCCTCGTCGGCGGCAAGCCGCCGCAGTTCGAGGTGATCGACGCGCAAACGATCCGCTATACCTGGGACGCGCCCAATCCCTATTTCCTGCCCCGCATCGCCGGCGCCTCGCCGATGTTCATCCATCGGCCCTCGCACTACCTCAAGCGGTTCCACGAAAAATACGCCGATCTCGAAACCCTGAAGGCAGCCCTGAAAAAGGCGAAACGGCGAAACTGGGCGGCCCTGCACAACCGCCTCGACAACATGTACCGCTTCGACAATCCGGCCCTTCCGACCCTGCAGCCGTGGATCAACGAGACCAAACCGCCCTCGACCCGCTTCGTCGCCAGACGCAATCCCTATTTCCACCGCGTCGACGCGGAGGGGCGGCAACTCCCCTATCTCGATTCCGTCGTGATGAGCGTTTCGGACGGCAAGCTCATCCCCGCCAAGGCCGGCACCGGCGAGGTGGACATTCAGGCCCGCAGCCTGTTCTTCAACAACTACACCTTCCTCAAGGAAAACGAGGCGGCACACGGCTTCAAGATCAATTTGTGGCGTATCGCCAAAGGCTCGCAGATGGCGATCTATCCGAATCTCAATGTCAACGACGAGGTCTGGCGCAAGCTCTTCCGTGATGTCCGCTTCCGCCGCGCACTCTCCATCGCCATCGATCGCGAGGCGGTCAACGAAACGATGTTTTTCGGTCTCGCGGATGCAGCCGCCAACACGGTGCTGCAAGGCAGCGCCCTGTTCAAGGAGGCGTACCGCGACGCCTGGACGGAATACGACCCCGATGCCGCGTCGGACCTGCTGGACGAGATCGGCCTGGAGGAGACCAACGACGACGATATCCGCCTGCTGCCCGACGGCCGGCCGATGGAAATCATCGTCGAGACGGCCGGCGAGGACACCGAACAATCCGACATCCTCCAGCTGGTCGAGGAAAACTTGCGCGAGATCGGCGTCAAACTGTTCATCAAGCCGCTGCAACGCACCAACCTGCGCAATCGGATCTTCGCCGGATTGACGCAGATGAGCGTGTGGACCGGGCTGGAGAACGGCGTGCCGTCGGCCAACACACCGCCGAGCGAGCTGGCCCCCACCTCGCAGCAGCAGCTGCACTGGCCGAAATGGGGCCAGCACTACGACACCAGCGGCCAGGCGGGCGATCCGCCCGATCTGCCGGAAGCGAAGAAGCTGCTGGACCTCAACTCAGCCTGGCTCACCGCCCCGGACAAGGCCGCGCGGGAGGCGATCTGGCATGAAATGCTGCAGATCCATGCCGATCAGGTCTTCAACATCGGCCTGATTTCCGGCGTCAAGCAGCCGGTCGTGGTGAAGGCGGGCGTGCGCAACGTGCCCGAAGAAGGCATCTACAACTGGGATCCGGGTGCGCAACTCGGCGTCTATCGCCCCGACACGTTCTGGCTCGATCGCTAGAGCATGTTTCACGGCGGTCGATGGCTGTTCGCCAATCCAGGTTTTGGAATGGCTTCCGGACAAACTTTTGAACTTTTCCAAGACTTGGCGCGAGGGCGAGCGTCTGCGATAGTCGTCTAGGATTCCCAGGGGACGCGGAGCGTCGGATGTTTGGTTACGTGGTGCAGCGGGTCTTGATCATGATCCCGACGCTGCTGGTGGTCAGCATCGCCACCTTTGTGATCATTCAGGCGCCGCCCGGGGACTATCTCTCGAATGAGATCGCCGAGCTGCTCGAGCAGGGCGACAAAGCCGCTGCGGAGAAGCTCGAATTCCTGCGCAAGGAATTCGGCCTCGACAAGCCGATGCTGGAGCAGTACGCGGTCTGGCTCGGCGTCTGGCCGGGAACCAACGGTTATTCCGGCATCCTGCAAGGCGATCTCGGCTGGTCCTTCGAATTCCAGCAGCCCGTCCTCGACGTGGTCGGCGATCGATTGCTGCTCTCCTTCGTGCTGAACTTCGTCACCATCCTCTTCGTTTATGCCGTCAGCTTTCCGATCGGCGTCTATACCGCGGTCCGGCAATATTCCTTCGGCGATCACGCGATGACCTTCGTCGGCTATATCGGGCTGGCGACGCCGAACTTCCTGCTGGCCCTGATCCTGCTGTTTCTCGCCAAGACCTGGTTCGGCGTCTCCATCGGCGGCCTGATGGACGACGAGTTCATCGGCCAGCCGATGTCCTGGGACAAGTTCGTCTCGGTCATGCAGCATCTGGTCGTGCCGGTGATCGTCATCGGCACGTCCGGCACCGCCGGCATGATCCGGCGCCTGCGCGCCAACCTGCTGGACGAGTTGCAGAAACAATATGTGGTGACGGCGCGGACCAAGGGCATGCGGCCGACCCGCCTGCTGATCAAGTATCCCCTGCGCATGGCCCTCAACCCCTTCGTCGCCGACATCGGCAATCTGCTGCCGCAGATGATCTCCGGCTCGGCCATCGTCGCCGTGGTGATGAGCCTGCCGACCTCCGGCCCGATGCTGGTGCATGCGCTGCAGAGCCAGGACCAGTATCTCGCCGGCTCGTTCCTGCTCTTCCTCTCCTTCCTCACGGTGATCGGGATGTTCGTTTCCGATCTGCTGCTGGCGGTCCTCGATCCCCGGATCCGGCTGGGCGCGGAGGCGGGCCGATGACACTCGCGGACCGCCGTCCCGAACACTGGGTGAGCGACGAGCCCTTCGATCCGCATACGATCGAGCGGCTGACGCCGGAGCAGGAGAAGTTCTACCTGGCAGGCCAGTGGAAACTGATGTGGTGGAAGCTGCGCCGCCATCCGCTCGCCGTAGCCAGTGGCATCTTCCTGCTGCTGCTCTACCTGACGATTCTGATTTCCGAGATCGTCGCGCCACATGGCCTCTCGAAACGGCACGCGCGCTTCATCTACGCACCGCCGCAGTCGATCCATTTCTTCCACGACGGCTCGTTCGTCGGGCCCTTCGTCTACGCCTACAAGCGCAGCAAGGACCGCAAGACGCTGAAGCGGATCTACACCGATGACCCGACCAAGGTCCAACCCATCGGCTTTTTCTGCCAGGGCGACAAGTACAAGCTTTGGGGCCTGTTCAAGATGCGGCTGCATCTCTTCTGCGCCGAACGGACGACCAAGAAAGGCAAGGTGAAGTCGGCCCCGATCTTCCTCTTCGGCACGGACCGGCTGGGCCGCGACATCTTCAGCCGCGTGATCTACGGCGCGCGTATATCGCTCACGGTGGGCCTCATCGGCATCACCATCAGCTTCGTCATCGGCCTCACGCTCGGCGGGCTCGCCGGCTACTACGGCGGCTGGGTCGACAATGTCGTGCAGCGCATGATCGAGATGCTCCGCTCCTTCCCGGAACTGCCGCTCTGGATGGCGCTTTCGGCGGCCCTGCCGGTGACTTGGAGCCCGGTCGGCGTCTTTGTCGGTATCACCGTGATTCTGGGGCTGTTGGACTGGCCGGGGCTCGCCCGCGCCGTCCGCTCGAAGCTGTTGGCCCTGCGGGAGGAGGATTACGCCGCCGCCGCGACCCTGATGGGCGCCAGCCCCAAACGGGTGATCGCCCGCCACCTGCTGCCCAATTTCATGAGCCACATCATCGCCTCGCTCACCCTCTCGATCCCCTCGATGATCCTGGGGGAGACGGCGCTGAGCTTCCTCGGCCTCGGCCTCCGGCCGCCGATCACCAGCTGGGGCGTGCTGTTGAACGAGGCCCAGAACATCAACGCGGTCGCCATCTATCCCTGGCTGATCCTGCCGATGGTGCCGGTGATCCTGGTCGTCCTCGCCTTCAACTTCCTGGGCGACGGCTTGCGCGACGCGGCCGACCCCTACAAATAGCCTTCAGGCCAGCACCACGAGATCGACCGGGCTTTCGACGCCTTCGACGGTGCGGGCGGGAAGGTGCTCCGGCGGCAGGGCGGGACGGAAGCCCTCCGCCTCGGCACGGGCGAGGGTTTCGGCCGTCGTCATTGCCCGCGCGCCCTCGACCTTGTTCTGTTTCTCGAGCTTGGCGGCGAGGTTGACCGGTTCGCCGATCACGGTGAATTCCAGGCGGCTGTCGTCGCCGACGGCGCCGAACACCACCGGGCCGACGGCGACGGCGAAGCCGATCTCCAGTGGCGTGAGGCCGCGGGCCCGGCGCGCCGCGCGCCAATCCTCCGCCTCCTGCAGCAAGGCTTCCAACGAATAGAGCGCATCCGCCGCCGTCGTTTCGCTGGCATCGGAGACGCCGAAGGTGGCGAGAATGCCGTCGCCCAGGAACTTGTCGATCGAGCCGCCGTGCGCCTGGATCACGCTCACCATGCGGCGCTGATATTCGGCCAGGATCGCCATCAGCTGGTCCGGATCGCTCGTCATCGCCAAACGCGTGAAACCCCGGATGTCGGTTACCAGCACCGCCGCCTCGCGCATCTCGCCCCGGCCGGGCAGGATCCGGTCCTCGGCATGGGTGATGTGGTTGGCGATCTCCGGCGCGAAAAAGCGTTCCAGATCCCGGTGCGCCGCTTCCTCGGAGACGGCGGCGACCAGCAACCGTCGCGCCCGCATCAGCGCCAAGGCCAGAATCGCGGTGGTCAGCAGGATGGCGATGATCTTGTCGAACTCCGCCCCGATCAGCACCTTCGCCGAGGTCATGTAGGCGACGTAATCGTTGGTGATCGACATACCCGGCGCTTCGGAGGTGAGAAGTGCATACTGCAACAACGCCAACCAGCCGAGCGCCGCGGTCCCGCCTGCCAGCAGCACATAGCCGGCCGAGAAGCGTAAGCCGCGAAGCGCCACGAAGATGAACACATAGAGCAGAGTCGGCGCCTTCAGGTAGAAAGCCGCCGGCTGGCCGTATTGCAGATGGAAACTCCAGATCAGTCCCATCAGCAGCGCCATGTCGAAAAAGACGGAGAGCGCCAGAAACCAGGGCGGGGCGAAGGCACGGCGCAGCAGCATCAGACGCAACAGTGAAAACCCGATATAGAGCACCAGGGCCACCGGTACGGGCGCAAAGGTCCGCTCGACCGCGAAAGTCTTGGGCGCCAGGATATAGAGCGCGGTCCACACACAGCCGATCAGCAGCTGCGCCGCGGCGATCAGCCGTTCGCTCTCGATCTCCCGCTCGGCGATCAGGCGGGCGACGCGCTCGGGCGGCGTCGATTCGACACCGGCGCCGAGCAACAGGCGTTGCAGCCGCTCGAGCATCCCATTCTCCCTCGTTGCGGTCGAATCTGGCCCTCGCCGCGGCGGGGGTGGAGTCACGTTTCGGGCGGCGCCATCACTTTCGCGTGCCCCCTGCCGCCCTTGAAGGGGCAATACCCGCCATGGCGTCGCTGGCAGGGAGGATCGTGGCACGGGAGGGAAGCTCGGGCTACACTCGATCCACAATGCATCACGAAAGGCGGTGCCATGACCCGCCCGCCGGAACATAGTATCGATCTCGCCGCCTTCTGGGCGGACCCCTATCCCGTGCTGGCGAAACTGAGGGCCGAAGCGCCGATCGCCCGCATCCCCGAACTCGGCGCCACGCTGCTGACCCGGCGCGACGACATCATGGCCTCGGAAAAGCGGATCGAGATCTTCAGCTCCGACCAGCCGGACGGCCTGATGACCCGCCTGATGGGACAGAACCTGATGCGAAAGGACGGCGCCGCACATCAGGTCGAGCGCAAGCTGATCATGCCGTCCTTCTCGACGCGCACCGTGGCCGGCACCTGGCGTGCCCGCTTCGAGGCCCGGGCGCGGGACATTCTGGACGCGCTGGCGCCCGCCGGCCGGGCCGACCTGTTCGATGCCTACGCCCGCCGCCTGTCGGGCGAGGCGCTGCGTGACATCACCGGCCTCACCAACTTAGGCTGGCGCGAGATGGACGCGGTCAGCCAGGGCATGATCGACGGCATCGCCAACTACGCGGGCGACCCGGGGGTCGAGGCCCGCTGTCACGAGGCGACCGGCACCATCGATGCGGCGATCGACGACATCCTGCCGGCGACCACGAAAAGCCCCAATCCGGGCATGCTGTCGGTGCTGGCGGCGGCCGGCATGGCGCCGCCTTCGATCCGCGCCAACATCAAGCTCGCGATTTCCGGCGGCCAGAACGAGCCGCGCGACGCCATCGCGGGCACGATCTGGGCCCTGCTGACCCACCCGGCGCAACTGGCGTCGGTCCGGGACGGCCGGGTTTCCTGACTGCAGGCCTTCGAGGAATATGCGCGCTGGATGTCGCCGATCGGCATGTCGCCGCGCCGCATCGCCCGCCCGCACCGGATCGGCGGCGTGGCGCTGGAGCCGGAAGAGCGGGTGTTCCTGATGTATGGCTCCGCCAACCGCGACGAGGCGCATTTCCCGGCCGCGGACCGCTTCGACATCACGCGCGACGCCTCCAAGAGCATCGCCTTCGGCGCCGGGCCGCATTTCTGCCCGGGCGCCGCGGCGAGCCGGACGCTGATCGCCGAGGTCGCGCTGCCGCTCGCCTTCGAACGCCTGCCCGGGCTCGCCCTCGACGACGCCCGGCCGACCCGTTTCGGCGGCTGGGCCTTCCGCGGCCCGCTCGAACTGCATGCCATCTGGCGCGGCGGTTGAGATGGATCTGCCGCGCTCTATCGCCGGCGACCGCTTCACCCTCCGCCCGCACCGGATGGCCGATATCGACGACGTCCTGTCCTACGCCGACGACGCCGAATGGTCGCGCTTTCTCACCGCCCCCTCGCCCTATGGCCGGCAAGACGCCGTCGATTTCCTCGAACTGGTCCGTGCGCTGCCCTGGGCGGAGCATCCGAACTGGGCCCTGATCGTCGAGGGCCGGGTGTCCGGCAACGTCAATCTGCGCATCGCGGACGAGGGCCGGAGCGCCGAGATCGGCTACGGCCTGGCCCGCCGGCATTGGGGCCGGGGCCTGGCGACGGCGGCGGCCGGCCTGGTCGTCGATACGGCCTTCGCCACCCTGCCGGATCTGGCGGCAATCCAGGCGCGCGCCGACGTGGCGAACCACGCCTCGCGCCGCGTCCTGGAAAAGCTGGGCATGCGGCTGGAGACGATACGCCACCGCGACTATCGGCTCGGGGACGAACTGCGCAACAACGCGATCTACGGCCTCGCGCGCGAGGCCTGGACATGCCATACCGCCTGAAGACGCCGCAACCGGAGAGGACGGAGACCATGCTCACCTTCTATTACAACGCCGCACCGAACCCGATGAAGGTCGCCCTCTTCCTGGAGGAGGCCGGCATCGACTACGAGGCCCACCCGCTGGATACCCGCAAGGGGGCACAGTTCACGCCTGAATTCCTGGCGATCAATCCCAACGCCAAGGCACCGGCCATAGTCGACGACGGCCAGGCGATCTTCGATTCCAACGCCATCCTGCTCTACCTGGCGGAGAAAACCGGCAAGTTCCTGCCCGAGGACGGCCTCGCCGCGCGGGGTGAGATGCTGTCCTGGCTGATGTTCGTCGCCTCCGGCATCGGGCCCTATTCGGGCCAGGCCGTGCATTTCAAGATGTATGCACCGGAGGAGATGGCCTACGCGGTCAACCGCTACGACTTCGAGGCGGAGCGGCACTACGGCATCCTGAACGACCGGCTCGCCGCGCGGCCCTGGATGCTGGGGGAGCGTTATACCCTGGTCGACATGGCGGTCTGGGGCTGGGCCCGGCTGATGCCCCGTGTGCTGGGCGAGGCGGGCGCCGCCAAACAGACCCACGTCAACCGCCTGGTGGCCGAGATCGACGCCCGCCCGGCGGCCAAGCGGGCCGTCGAACTCAGCCAGAGCCACGCCTTCAAGACCGAGACGGACGCGGACGCCCGGCGTCACATGTTCCCGCAGAACGAACGCATCGGGCTCTGAGGGGCCGGCCCGGGCGCCGCACTCAGTCCTTCGGCGTAGAGCGGGTGATGCATCCTGCTTCCCACATAGAAAAGGCAAATAAATGACGTCCAAAGGGAAGAATTTCTTATTATGAAAGAAGCATCAAAGAAAATATTTGACTGGTATATAGAGTACTTTGTACCTTTGTATATAAAGATATTTGTAGGCTTTCTCATTCTATTTTTTATATTATTTGGCGTAGTCTTAATTATAATTGGCGCACAGAATATTGCGTTTCACTTCCTTCATGAACCAACAACCTATCCTCAATGGCAGCTGGCAATATTCACAGCATTAATATTACTCGGGATATTTTCAATCTGGTGCGCAATACAAGGGTTTCGAAAAAACAATATTACGAAAGAGTAATTTCTTCCACATAATTCTGAGAAGCGGTCGAAATGTCTCTCAGTCATTATCATCTGCTCGCCGTTATCGCAAGGAACGAAGCGACTTGGCACCCAGAAATCTTCGACAGTCCTCTCAAATCTTTAACACCCGTCACACGTACTTGAATCGCTGCGATTCCGTAGCGATGGCAACAAGACGAGACAGAAGGTTGCTCCAAAGACTCACTGGTATAGTGCTAGCAACATCTGGCAACCACGGCCACCGCTGACGGTTCGCTGGGATACTGAACCAAATGAAGACGGCATCTGCCTTCGTAGGATATTGAGACTGGCTGGAGGACACGATTAGCAAAATCACGAACGGAGAGCCTGTTTCAAACATTCACCCGTACTATCCTAACATCAAGCTAAGTGGGCGTCGTTTGAAATTTTCCGTTGAGCTCTGCCGCGCAAGCAGCGACGCGCAAGCGGCGACGCGCAATACAAACAGTGTCCTGCTTCGATCTCCGATAGGGTCTAATCCGTCGAGTATTCGCCGACGCCTGCCATCTCGTAGCCGCCGTCGACGAAGAGGATGTGGCCGTTGACGTAGCCGGCCGCCTCGCCGGCCAGGAACACGGCCGCGTCTGCCATTTCCGCCACCGTGCCGTAGCGCCCGGCGGGAATATGACGGCGGTAGTTGGTTCGCGTGTTCTCCGTATGCGTCGCGCGGGTGAGCGCGGTGTCGACCGGGCCCGGCCCGATCGCGTTCACCGTGATGCCGGAGGGTGCGAGGTCGCGCGCCGCCTGGCGAGTGAGGCCGATGACCGCCGCCTTGGAGGTGCCGTAGGCCGTGCGCGCCTCGCCCGCGCGGGAGCCGGCGATGGAGGCGACGTTGACAATGCGGCCATAGCCGCGTTTCGCCATCTCCTTCGCCGCGGCCTGGGCGCAATAGAAGCTCGCATGCAGGTTGATCCGCATTACCCGTTCGAACTCCTCGGCTTCGACCTCGAGGAAATGGCCGAAGCTGGCGGTGCCGGCGACGTTGGCCAGGATGTCGAGGCGGCCGTGACGGGCCACCGTGTCGGCCACCAGGGCGTCGACCGCCGCGCGCTCGGTGACGTCGAGGGCCGTCGCCTCGGCCACGCCGCCCGCGGCGCGGATCGCCGCCGCCGTCGCCTCGACGGCGTCCGCGTTGATATCGGTGAGCGCAAGCCGGGCCCCCTCGGCCGCGAAAGCATGCGCGATGCCCTCGCCGATGCCACCCGCCGCCCCGGTCACGATCGCCACACGGTCCTGCAAACGCATGATCTTTCCTCCCTGTTTTCCGGCGGCCAGGATAGGCGAGACGTTGCCCGGAGGCTATTCGAGGCCGAGCAGGGCCGGCAGCGGCGAAAGGTCAGTGAATTCCTCGTAGGGCCCGAAGGCCGGATCTCCGGTCTTGGCAAAGCGGTTGATCCAGACCCGGCGAATGCCCAGCGCATGGGCCGGCTCGATGTCGTGATAGAAGCCCTGGGCGACATGCAGGATCTCGTCCGTACGGCAGCCGCACCGCTCGAGCAGCAGGCGGAACATCCCGTGATCGGGCTTGTAGCAGCCGGCATGCGCCGCCAGGACCACCTGGTCGAACGGCACGCCGATCATCGCCAGATTGTCGGCGATGATCGCCTCCTGGCTGTTCGACAGCACGGCGGTGGAGAACCGCGTGCGGATGGCATTCAATGCCGGCGCGACGTCGGCGAAGGCCGGGGCTTGCCGTACCGCCGCCTCCACGCCGGCCGCATCCCCCGGCGCCGCTCGCGCGCCCACCGCGGCGAAAGCCCTGGCCACGGCCTCAACCAACACCTCGGACAGGGGCATGAAGCTCGTCGCCTGGATCTCGCGTTCCGCCGCCTCGAACGCGGCGACGAGGGGGTCGGCCTCGACATCGTGGGCCGCGGCCAGGTCGCGGATCGCCCGCGCCTTGGAACGCGTGTAGTCGACCAGGGTGTCGTAGCAATCGAAGGTGACGTAGCGGATCGCGGACACGGTCAGAGCCGATGCTCCTGCGAGCGGGGCACCAGAAGACGGAGGCCGAGCTGCTTCAACCGCTCGTCCGCGTGACCGCTCAATACCGGGTGGAGGTCGAGCATGATGCGCCCGGCCTCGGTTTCACCCCAGAACCAGTCGGCGAGCTGACCCGCGCCGGCCGCACCCCCCGGCTGGGCGGCGATCGCCTCCAGATAGAAGGCCTTCAGATCCTCCAGCACCGTCTTCAACAGGGCGGCGGGGGCGACACCTTCCAACGGGCTTTCCGGCACGCCGCCGTCGAGGAAGGCGGCCATGAAGGCGCCGGCATCCGCCATGGCGAGGCCGCCGGCGCCGACCGTGGTGCGCCCGCGCCGGGCCACCGCTTCGTCGTACCAGGGGTGCAGGCGGCGGATTTCGGCCGCCAGGCGACCGGCCGGCGTATCGGCGTCCGCCGTACCGGCGAGTTGGATCGGGCAGGCCCAGCCCTCGACCATGCCGCCGGCCGGCGCCTCGTCGGGGAAGTCGACCAGCACGGGCCCGGACGCCGCCTCCAGCAGGCGGAGGGTGTCGAGCAGCACGCGGCGCTGGAACGCGGCGTCGTCCGGCGCGCCGAGCGGGCGGCCCAACTCAAACGGAACCCAGAGCGCGCGCGGCGCGCGCATCGTCTCGGTGTGCAATCGGATCAGGCTCACCTGCGTGGTGGGGACGCCTTCGCTCTCGATCGTATGTGCAAGCCCGCCCACGGCGCGCGTGCAGAAGGGTCAGACCGGAACCAGCAGGGCGGCGTCGACGCGGTCCTGCTTCAACAGGCCGGCCAGGTGTTCCGCCATCGGCGCCATCGCGTCGGGCGAGGTCGCGCCCATGAAGGAATAGTGATGGCGCGCGACGGAACCGATGGCGCCCTCGGCCGCCAACTCGTGCAGGCGGGCCAACGGAAACATGACGTTGTAGTCCTGCTGGAATCCGGTCCGGTCGAAGTTGGTTGAGATGTGGCTGATGATCAGGTCGGCCGGATCGACGTCGCCGGGAATGATCCGGTAGTCGTCCGCGCCGGCCTCGAAGGGCCGGTCGCCGCGCACCTGCAGCCCGGCCGTCGAGATCAACGCCACCCGACGTTCCGAGAGGGGCGGGCCCTCGACCCAGGGGTCGCTGTCGGGCGTCGCGCACTCGAGCGTGGCGATGTGATGGCGCAGGGTTTCGGGCAGATCCTCTAATCGGGCCATGGCTATCCTCCAGGTCGCGGCCACCGAACGGGTAGCACCGCGCATCGTCGGCCGCAAGCTCGCGGAGGGCGACGCGATCTGTCAGACTTGCCGGCATAGAGCTTGGAAATCCAGACGAAACATTGAGAAGGACAGGGATAATGCTTCGTATCGGCAACATGACCTTTCACATGGGCCCGAGCGCCATCGGCGGCCCGGACGACTTGGAAGCGGCGATCCTCGAATTCATCGCCGCCGCCCGAAGCAGCCTCGACGTCGCGGTGCAGGAGCTCGAATCCCGACCCATCGCCGAGGCCCTGATCGCCGCCCGCCAGCGCGGGGTTCGCGTACGTGTCGTGCTGGAGGGCGACTATCTGATCGACGACAACCCGGCGCCCGATCCCTTCCAGGCCGTCGGCGCGCACGAGCCGAACCGGGTGCTGTTCAACGCCCTCCTGCGTACCGGCATCGACGCGCGCACCGACTACAACGCCAAGATTTTCCACCAGAAGTTCATCGTCCGCGATATCGACGAGACCGGCGCCGGGCGCCGCGCGGTGCTGACCGGCTCGACCAACTTCACGCCGACGGGCACCGCGGTCAATCTCAACCACGTCATCACCATTCGCGGTGCCGCCGTGGCGCGCGAGTACGACAAGGAATTCCGGGAGATCTGGGACGGTACCTTCGGCACGTCGCGGCAGCGCCACGAGCCGAAGCCGCGCAATTCCCGGGTTTCCGGTGTGCGGGTGAAGGTCCTGTTCGCGCCGGACCATGCGCCGGAAATGGAGATCATGAAGCAGATGCTGAAGGCACGCCAACGCATCGACTTCGCGATCTTCACCTTTTCCCAGTCCTCGGGCATCGACGATACGATGATCGCGCTGCGTCGCGCCGGCATCACCGTGCAGGGCGTCTTCGATCCCGGCCAGGGCAACCAGAGCTGGGCGGCGACGCGGGGAATCGCGGCGAGCGGTGCCGACGTCTTCCTCGCCAGTGACCGGCAAGGCCTCGGCAAGCTGCATCACAAGCTGATGGTGATCGACCGCCAGGTCGTCATCGCCGGCAGCTTCAACTACACCGGCCCCGCCAACGCGCTGAACGACGAGAACATCATCATCATCGGCGACATCGACGAAGACTCGGCCACCGGCCGGCAGAACCAGGCGGACCTCGCGGGCTTTGCCGCCGACGAGATCGGGCGCATCATCCAGCGCCACGGACGCCGGGTCCCGCCGGCTGCCCCCTGACACAAGGAGCTTCGACACCCATGCTCATCGGTCTCGCCATTCCGCTGCCGGCCTATACCATCGATCCCGCCTTCATGGCCGCCAAGGCCGAGGCCATCGGTTACGATTCGATCTGGTATGCCGAACACCCCGCCGTGCCGGTCGAAAGCAACAGTCCCTTCCCCTCGACGGGCGGGGAGATCCCCTGGACCTATTCCCACTTCACCGATCCCTATATCGCGCTCGCCCGCGCCTCCGCGGTGACGACGACCCTGAAGCTCGGCACCGGCATCACCCTGGTCCCGCAACGCAACCCGTTGCTGCTGGCGAAGGAGGTCTCGACCCTGGATCTTTACAGTGGCGGGCGTTTCCTGTTCGGCATCGGCACCGGCTGGCTGCGCGAGGAGGTGGAGATCTTCGGCGGCGACTTCCCCCGGCGCTGGACCCAGACGCGGGAAGCGCTCGACGTCATGAAGACGCTTTGGACCGAGGAGGAGGCGGGCTTCCATGGCCGCTATTACGATTTCCCGCCGGTCCGCAGCTATCCCAAGCCGGTGCAGAAGCCGCATCCACCGATCCTCATCGGCGGTGCCGCGAAGAACGTGCTCGCCCGCGTCGTCGACCATGCGGACGGCTGGCTGCCGAACCGGATCACGCCGCAGGCCCTGACGGAGGCGCGGCGCGAACTCGACCGGCTGGCGGGCGAGGCCGGGCGCGATCCCGCCTCGATCACCATTTCCGTCTACGGCCAGCCGCCGGAACGCGACATCGTCCAGCCGCTGTTCGAAGCCGGCGCCGACCGCGTCGTGCTGCGCGGCGCCCATGTCGGAACCGAGGCGGAAGCGGAACGCCAGCTCGAAAACATGATGGCGGCGGTCCAATGAGCGGGCGCCTCGCCGGCAAGGTCGCCGTCGTCACCGGGGCGGCCAACGGTATCGGCCGGGCCGTGGCGGAACGCTTCGCGGCCGAGGGCGCGCGCCTGGTCTTGGGCGATATCGAGGGCGACGCGCTCGTGACGCTCGCCGCCGGGCTGGAAGCCGAAACGGCGACTTTCGTCGGCGACCTCACCGAGGAGGCCGGCGCCGAAGCACTGATGGCGGCGGCGGTGGCGCGCTTCGAGGGAATCGACGTGCTGGTCGCCAACCTCGGCGGCTCGCGCCCCGGCAAGGTCTGGGACCTGCCGGTCGAAACCTGGGACGAGGTCATGCGGTTGAACCTGCGCAGCCTCTTCCTCTGCACCAAGCATGCCGCGCGGGCGATGATGGCGGGCGGCGGCGGCGCCATCGTCTGCCTGTCTTCCGGCGCCCGCGAGGGCACGCCCTGGAGCGCCTTCTACGCCGGTGCCAGCGCCTATTCCGCGGCCAAGGCGGGCGTGCACGGCTTCCTGCGCGACGTGGCGATGGAACTGGCCGAACACGACATCCGCATCAACGCCGTCGGCCCCGGCCCGATCGACACCGAACGCGTCGGCCCGGGCCTGCGGAAACTGAACGAGACGGTGGCAAAGAGCCCGGATTTCATGACGCCGATGGGCCGCCTAGGCACGCCCGAGGAAGTGGCCAACGCGATCCTGTTCCTCGCCTCGGACGAAGCCTCCTACGTCACCGGGCACACGCTGGCCGTGGCCGGCGGGCGGTGAGGGGCGCAGCACTCGTCCGCGTCAAATCCCGATGAGCGGTTGGACCAGGCGCATGAGCGGGCTGGAGAAGGCGAGCGGCGCGTCCGTGACGGCGAGGCAGATGCAGTCCTCCCCCGGCGCCGCGTGCGGCTGGTGGCGAAGGGTCGGGTCCGCCTCCTGAAAGTCGCCCCGGCCGTAGTGGCCGGTGGAATCGCTATAGGCACCCGAAAAGACCAGGGTCAATTCCAGCCCGCCGTGGCTGTGGGCCGGGACGGGCTTGCCCGCCGGGATCCGCAGAAGGCGGGTGGTGACGCCGGGCGTTCCGGTCGGAATCAAAACCTGCCGGGCGCCGACACCGAGGCGGCGCCAGGGAATCTCGCCGACATCGCCACCGAGATAACGGCGGATCGGGGCGGGCAGGACGTATTCACGATCCGAAGCGACCGGAAGCGCCGGCGGCTCCGCCGTCACCGAATCGAGCCGCGCGAGGACCGCGTCGAAACCCGCGTCGTCCACCGCGTGCGGCGGCGCGGTCTCCAGCAAGGCGCCACCGAGGCGTTCCATGTCGCCGAGGGCGCTCCGGCATTCCGCACAGAGGCTCGCGTGCGCCGCGACCGCCAGGCTCCAGGCCTCGTCCAGGGCCCCGGTAGCATAGTCGAGCAGCAGGGCCTCGCTCGCATGATGGGTAATCGTCATTCACCCCCTCCCAATTCCGCGCGCATCCGCCTGAAGGCGAGCCGGATGCGCGACTTGACCGTGCCGAGCGGCAGGTCGAGGTCGGTCGCGATTTCCGTATGGGGTTTTTCCTCGAGAAAGGCCTGTTCGAGGACCAGGCGCTGTTCTGCCGGCAGCCGGGACAGCGCCTGGTGCAGTCGTCCCGCCTCTTCCGCCCGCGAGACGATCTCACTCGGCGGCGGTTCGCCTTCCGGCGTCATCGACGGGTCGGTCATATCGGGCTCCGGCCGCAGGGTCTTGCGCAACAGATCGACGCGCACGTTCCGCGCGATGGTGAAGACCCAGGTCGACACCGCGGCCTTGGCGGGATCGAACAGGGCCGCCTTACGCCAGAGATTGACCATCGTCTCCTGGACGATCTCTTCCGCCAGGCCCGGATCGGTGCCCTGGCGGAGTGCGACGGCCTTCACACGAGGTCCGAAATAGCGATAGAGCGTCTCGAACGCCGCTCGGTCGCCCGTCTCGGCGATCGCCTTGACCAGGCTCGCATGGAATTCGAGTGGCGTTTTCGCCGTGCCCTCGCTCACGCCCGCCTCCGTCCTGCGCGATCCCGTACGCCGCGCCACGACCCGGGAGAACGGGGCCCGAACGTGGTCTTCGGCGGAGAGGGCGAGAGCGACATTCATGCCTCTGTTACGCGGCCGCCGCCGACACGGATCATCGGCGCGGCGAAAAAATACGGCGGCGCGCGGTGATCCAGGCCGCATATCGCCGCGTAAGACGTTGAAAATCGCCACCGCTGGCCGCATGCCGCCGGGCGATCCGACAGGAGCAATCGGTGTACCACATCCCCGCCACGACAGAACGCCTCGATGTCGCCATCGTCGGCACCGGCATCGCCGGCCTTTCCGCCGCCTGGCTGCTCGACCGCCAGCACGACGTCACGGTCTACGAGAAGAGCCCGCGCCTCGGCGGACACGCCAACACGGTCGAGGTGGCGACGGCCGCGGGGCCGGTGCCGATCGACACCGGCTTCATCGTCTACAACGAGCGGAACTACCCCAACCTCACGGCGCTGTTCGAACATCTGGACGTGGCGACGGCGGAAAGCGACATGTCGTTCGGCGCGTCCCTGGATGCGGGCGGCTTCGAATATGCCGGCAGCGACCTGAATTCGCTGCTGGGTCAGCGGTCGAACCTGGTAAAGCCCCGGTTCTGGCGCATGGTCGCGGAACTGGCGCGGTTTTGGCGCGAGGCACCGGGCGTCCTCGACGATCCCCGGGCCGAGGAGATGACGCTCGCCGACTATCTCCGCCACGCCGGCCACGGCGAGGATTTCGCCCGCGACCACCTGCTGCCGATGGGCGCCGCAATCTGGTCGACCACGGCCGAGGAGATCAAGGCCTACCCCGCCGCCGCCTTCATCCGCTTCTTCGAGAGCCATGGCCTGCTGAGTCTTTCCGACCGGCCGAGCTGGCGTACGGTACGCGGCGGCAGCCGCGAGTATGTGCGCCGCCTCGCCGCCCCGTTCCGGGACCGGGTGCGCCATGGCGGGGTGCGGGCGATCCGGCGCGGGCCGGCGGGCATACACATCGTCGACATCGATGGGCGGGAGAGCGTGCACGACCGCGTGGTCGTTGCCTGCCACGCCGACGAGGCGCTCGCCCTCCTCGCCGACGCCGACGAGACGGAACGCGACCTGCTGGGAGGCTGGCGTTACACGGCGAACCGGGCGGTGCTGCACGAGGACCCGCGTCTGATGCCGCGGCGGCGGCGGGTCTGGTCGAGCTGGAATTTCATCGATGCCGGCCAGGGCGAGCGGGGGGAGGCCTTGACCGTGACCTACTGGATGAACCGGTTGCAGCCGATCGGGCGGGAGCGGCAGTATTTCGTGACCCTCAATCCGCCCGTCGGGCGGGAGCCGCGTAATTCTCTCGCCGCCTTCGACTATACGCATCCCTATTTCGACGTCGCCGCCCTGAAGGCGCAGCGTCGCCTGTGGTCGCTGCAGGGCCGCCGTCATACCTGGTTCTGCGGCAGCTATTTCGGCCATGGCTTCCACGAGGACGCCTTGCAATCGGGCCTCGCCGTGGCGGAGGAGCTGGGCGGCGTCACCCGCCCCTGGACGGTGCCCGGCGCCAACGATCGGCTGTGGCGCGACGGCGCGCGGGCGGCGAGCGCATGATCCGGCACTCGGCGATCTATCGGGGTCGTGTGGTGCACGATCGCCGGCGGCCGAAACGGCACCGGCTCGCCTACCGGGTGTTTTCGCTGCTGCTCGATCTCGACGAGCTGCCGGCGCTAGACCGGGGACTTCGCCTGTTCGGCCACAACCGGTGGGGCCTCGTCAGCTTCCACGACCGCGACCACGGCGACCTGACGGGGGCACCGCTTCGCCCCTGGGTCGAGGCGCGGCTGGCGGAGGCCGGCGTCGATGGTGCGGACGGGGCGATCCGACTGCTCTGCTATCCGCGGATCTTCGGCTACGCCTTCAACCCCTTGAGCGTCTACTTCTGCCACCGCGCGGACGGCGACCTGGCGGCCATCCTCTACGAGGTCCGCAACACCTTCGACGAGCGCCACACCTACGTCATTCCCCATACCAACGGCGGCGGGGAGATCGTCCGGCAGCAGGCGAGGAAGTCCCTCTATGTCTCGCCCTTCGTCGCCATGGGGGCGACCTATCACTTTCGCATCCGGCCACCGGCGGGCGATGTCCGCATCGCCATCCGCGAGGAGGACGAGGACGGCCTACTGCTCGCCGCCGCCTTTCGCGGCACGAGGCAACCGCTCGGCGATTCGAATCTCGCCGGGCTTCTGTTCCGCTACCCCGCCATGACGCTGAAGGTGACCGGGGCAATCCACTGGGAGGCCCTGCGCCTGTGGCTGAAGGGGGTGCCACGGCACGCCCACCGGCCGGCCCCGGCCCGGGTCGCCAGCAGTGTTTGGCACGACGAGACGCCTTGAAGGGAACGACGAGCACGATGAACGAACTGGTTTCAGGCCGTCGACGTCTTTTCGGCACCACCACCCCGCTCTCGCCACCCGGCCTCGGCTGGGCTCTCCTCGACCGCCTGTTCGCGCCGCTCGAGCGGGGCCGTCTGACGATCGTCGCGCCGGACGGCCGCACACGCAGCTTCGGCGACGCGGCGGAAGGCACCGGCGCGACGGTTCGCCTGCACAGCTGGCGCCCGCTGCTCCGCCTGGCATTGCACGGCGACACGGCGCTGGCGGAAAGTTACATGGCGGGCGAGTGGGACAGCCCCGACCTCGCCGCCGTCCTCGCCCTCGGCATGTGCAACCTCGACGCGCTCGCGACGACCCTCGCGGCCCGCCCGGCGCTCGTCTGGGCCCATCGCCTCGGCCACCGCCTGCAGGCCAACACGCGGGCCGGCAGCCGCCGCAACATCCGGGCCCATTACGATCTCGGCAACGCGTTCTACGCCCGCTGGCTCGACGAGAGCATGACCTATTCCGCCGCCCTCTTCGCGCGCCGGGACGAGGCCTTGGACGAAGCCCAGCGGCGCAAATACCTCCGCCTCGCCCGGTCCCTGAAGCTGGCGCCCGGCGACGAGGTGCTGGAGATCGGCTGCGGGTGGGGCGGGTTCGCCGAAATCGCCGCGGGCGTGTTCGGCTGTCGCGTCGTCGCCTTGACGCTGAGCCGGGAACAGGCGGACTTTGCGCGTCGGCGTCTGGCCCGCGCCGGCCTGGCGGACCGGGTCGAGGTTCGATTACAGGACTACCGCGACGTCGAGGGCCGTTTCGACAAGATCGCCTCCATCGAGATGTTCGAAGCCGTCGGCGAGGAGAACTGGCGGCTTTATTTCGACACGATCCGCCGCCGCCTCGCCCCGGGGGGATGCGCCGCCTTGCAGGCCATCACCATCGCCGACGCCGCCTATCCGCACTACCGGCGAAATCCAGACTTCATCCAGCGTCACATATTTCCCGGCGGCATGCTGGCCAGCGAACGGCTCTTCACCGAGGCGGCGCGCGGTGCCGGCCTCGAACTGCGCGAAACCTTCCACTTCGGGGCGGACTATGCGGAGACCTTGCGACGCTGGCATGCCGCCTTCAACGCGAGCTGGCCGGAGATCGAAAGCCTCGGCTTCGACGACCGTTTCCGCCGGATGTGGAACTACTATCTGCGCTATTGCGAGGTGGGCTTCGACGCAGGCCATATCGACGTCGCCCACTATCTGCTCGCCCCATGAGGGCAGCGCCCGGCGGCGCCGGCCTGCCCGTATCGCTGATCGTCGCCTATGCGGCCCCGGGGCTGGTGCTCGCGCTGCCCATCATCCCCGTCATCGTCCACCTGCCGACCCTCTACGGGGTCGAACTCGGCCTCGGCCTGGCGGCGACGGGCGCGGCGCTCGCCATCGCGCGGCTGGTGGACGCACTCAGCGATCCGCTGATCGGCAGCCTCGCAGACCGTATCCGTTGGCGGATCGGGCGGCGCAAACCCTGGATCGCGCTCGGTGCCCTCGTCGCCGGCATTGGCCTGGTTCGCCTGCTCGACCCACCGGCGCATGCCGGTACGGGTTACCTCGTGCTCTGGTCGATCGTGCTCTATCTCGGCTGGACGCTGGTCGCCGTGCCCCATGCCGCCTGGGGGGCGGAGCTCAGCCGTGACTATGGTGAGCGCGTTCGGATCACCGCCTGGCGTGAAGGTTTCGGCCTGCTCGGGATTCTCGCCGCCGGCCTCGCGGGCGCGCTCGGCGCGGGCACGGCGGGTCTCGCCTGGCTGACGATCGCGCTCGGCCTGCTGGTCTTGCCTGTCCTGCTATGGCGGGTCCCCGACCCCTTGCCACCGCCCGCCGCCGCCCGGCGACGACAACCCGCGAGATCGCGTTCGCTCGTCTCGAACCGACCGTTTCTCCGCCTGCTCGCCGCCTGGTTCCTGAACGGTCTCGCGAACGGCATTCCGGCCGCCTTGTTCCTGCTCTACCTGGAGCATGGCCTCGGCGTCGGCGAGGCCGACCGCGCGCTGTTCATCCTCGGCTACTTCGCCAGCGCCGTCCTCGCCGTCCCCCTCTGGCCAGCGCTCGCGCGGCGCTGGGGCAAGCATCGGGTGTGGTGTGCGGCGATGCTGTCGGCCGCAGCCGCCTTCGCCCTCGTGCCGCTGATTCCACCGGGCGGCCTCCCCGCCTTCGCCGCAGTCACCCTGATCACCGGCATGGCGCTCGGCGCGGACCTGGTGCTGCCACCGGCGATCCAGGCCGACGTCGTCGACTACGACGCGTTGCGGCATGGGGCGGCGCGGGCCGGCCTGCTGTTCGCGCTTTGGGGTCTCGCCACAAAGCTGGCCCTGGCGGCGGCGGTGGCGGCGGCCTTGCCGCTCGTGGCTTTTCTCGGCTTCGATCCGAACGAGCCCGACACCGGCGGTCGAGGGGCCCTGGTCGTGATCTATGCCGCCCTGCCGGTCGTAATAAAGATCATGGCGGTGACGCTGATCTGGGGATTTCCCCTTTCCGCCGGACGGCAGGCAGCCATCGCCCGCCGCCTGTCCCGCCGAAACGGGCAAGAAAGAGGATCCTACCCATGACCACGCGCATCGCCGCCGCCCTGTTTTCGCTTGTCCTAACCGCCGGATGCCAGACGATGAAACCCGCCGATTTCAAGATGCATGAACCGAAGCTGGTGCTGGAAGACTTCTTCGCCGGCGAGACGCAGGCCTGGGGGTTGTTCGAGGATCGCTTCGGCACCGTCCGCCGCCAGTTCACCGTCGACATCACCGGGACCTGGGACGGCAGGACATTGACCCTCGACGAACGCTTCCGCTACGACGACGGGGAGCGGGACCGGCGGGAGTGGGCCATCACGAAGGTCGCCGAGGGACGCTACGAGGGGCGGGCCGACGACGTCATCGGAACGGCCATGGGCGAGATCGCCGGTAACGCGCTCAACTGGCGCTATGAGATGGACCTGGAGATCGCCGGCGCGGCGGTGCGCGTGCGCTTCGACGACTGGATGTTCCTGCAATCCCGCGACGTCCTGCTAAACCGCGCTCGGGTTTCCAAGTTCGGGCTGGAGATCGGCAGCGTCACCCTCGTCTTCGTCCGCGCCGGCGCCGAGGCCGCGGCATCGAGACGGATCAATACACCGCGATACGCCGGCGCAGCCCTCGCAGCAGCCAACCGATGACCGGCAGCCGTTCGTAGAACTCCCGCGCCGCGTCCCAGTGGTCGACATGCTCCAAGACCCGGCCGTCGGCACCGAAGCGGACGACGCTCGTGCCATCGAAGCTCCAGGCGCGGGCCCCGAGCAGGGCATCGAAACGCCAGGACAGCAGGCAGGTTTCACCGCTCGCCGCCGCATGCAACACACGGAACCGGACATCGCGGAGACTGTCGAACATGTGCCGGAACACGCCCGCCATCGCATCCGCGCCCCGCGTGTCGTTGAAGGGATCGCGGAAACGGACGTCGGCGGCGACATAGTCCGTCAAGCGATCCAGGCGCTCGGTCGTCAGATCCTCGAGATAGCGGCAATAGGCCTGATGGTGGGGCTCGATCATTTCACCAACCGTCGTGTCGCCGCGAGATAGAGCCGGTCGGGCAGAAGGCGGAGTATCTTCATGAGCAAGGCGAACCCCCGGGGAAAACTGATCTCGAAGCGCGAGCTGGAAAGGCCGTCGACGATGTAGCGCGCCGCCCTATCCGCCGAGATCAGGCACGGCATGGGAAAGTCGTTCCGTTCGGTGAGCGGCGTGTCGACGAAGCCCGGATTGATCAACTGGAGGCGGACCCCCTGTTGGCGCAGTTCCGGCTGCAGCGCTTCGGCCATGTTGATGAGGGCCGCCTTGCTCGCGCCGTAGGCCGCCGCCGTCGGCAGACCGCGATAGCCGGCGAGGGAGGAAACGATTCCCACATGGCCCCAACGGCGGGCGGTCATCGCCGGCAGCACGGCTTCGAGGCCGTACACGACGCCCATGACGTTGATCTCGAGGAGATAGCGGAAGGCGGTGGCCGACACGATCGCATCGGACTCCGGCGCATGCGTCCCCGCATTGAAGACCGCCAGGTCCAGCGGGCCGAGATCGGCCTCGATGGCGTCGAGCGTCGCCGCCGTGCGATCGCGGTCCGTCACGTCGAGCACGAAAGGGCGAATGGCGCCGGGCGGCCCCTCGTCGGCCAGCGCCTCGAGGTCGGCGGCCGTCCGCGCGCTGACGGCGACGCGCCAGCCGTCCCGGGCGAGATGCAGGGCGAGCGCCCGCCCGATCCCCTTGCCGGCGCCGGTGATCCAGGCGTTTCCGGGCGTCATTTCACATCCCCGGCCGGCGGCCCCTGGCAGATTTTGCAACGGTACTCGATCATGGATCCGTCGCGACCCTCGAAGCGCATGGCGACCCAGCGGCCGGCCGCGTCGTACCAAACGTCGACCTCCAGGTCACCCGTATAGCGATGTCGTCGCGCGGACACCGGCCCACGTTCGGTCTCTATGGAGGTCTCCTCCAGCGGCGTGATCGACACGTTGTTCACCGTTCCGGTCAGCGTGTTGAGAACCCGGCCCTGGCCGAGGACGGCGGCATTCCAATGGTTGGTCGGATAGAGCGGCGCGGCAACCCGTTCCCGCGCGCCCGACGTCTCGATCACCATGGCCTCCCCGTCACGCGCGGCCGCCAGCCGGCTTTCACTGCCGTCGTCGTCGACTTCGGCGAGCAGGCGCAGCAACCGTCCGTCACGCCAGTGGGCCCGACTGCGGTAGCTGTAGCGGTAGGCGGTGACGAACAGGACACGGATCGCCAGTTCGAAGCGGCTGTCGACGACGAGATCGTCGCCCGCCGGCGCAAAGCGCGTCCGGTGGAAGCCGACCTCCGTTCCCTCCCGATGCACGGAGAACAGAATCTCGCGCCCATAGAGCTTCAGGGGATCGGCACCCGCCGCGTCCGCGCCGACGGACGAGAGCAAAGCTCCCAGCAGGGCGGCCACCGGGGCCCTTGCCACACGCCTCGACACGGCATTCACCTTTCTGCAGCCTCTCCATGCCTTACGTCGGCAACGGCGAAACGGATCAACGCACCGGCCATTTTTTCTGGCCGATGATCCGAAACGGCACCGCACACGTAACAAGCCGGAATCTAAACGAACGGGAGATCCGACGTGATCGAGCGCCTGCCACATCTACTCGCCATCGCCGCCTTGTTCCTGATCGTCACGGGATGCAATCAAACGGCCGTGCGCTCGGACCTCGCCGTCGCCCCGACGATCTCGCCGCGAGCCCAGGGTCCGGCGTCGCACGTCGATCCCGAATGTGAAGAATGGGGTATCGAAGACCACTACGGCGGCCCGGGCACCTGCGATCAGGGCAAGTAGCGCGGCTCGTGCGCGCCGCCGCCACCGCCCCGCGACAACCGGTCACAGGTCTTTCGTCATCAATTTCGGTATCTTCGTACGATAATAGATATTACGAGCAATCGGGAGCCGGACCATGGATGAAACCCGCCAGATCGACCGCGCGCTGCATGACGAGCACATGCATGTCGCCGGGCTGTTGCGGCGTCTGAGCGACCTCCTCGGCCGTGGCGATGGCGCCCTGGTCGCACCGGACGAGACGGCGCTGCGGCTCTTCGCCGAGTTGCGGCCGGTACTCGACGGCGCGCTCGAACGTCATTTTCGCTTCGAGGAAGACATCCTGTTCCCGCGCCTCGACGCGGACGGCGCCGACGATCTCACCGGCCTGCTGCGGGAGGAGCACGACGTCCTGCTGCCCCAGGCCGCGCGCCTGCGCGACGTGCTCGCCGCGGCGATGGCCGGCGGCCTCGACCCACAACAGGTGGTCTCGGGACGCCGCCTCGGGCTCGAGTTCGCGTCGCTGCAGATCGACCATATCGAGCGGGAGGAAATGGCCCTGCCGCCGGCCCTGGAGTCGGCGATCGAGGACGACGAGGACCGCAGAATCGCGATGGACTACATGGCCGGCTGACGCGGCGGGGACGAGGAGGAGGGGAGCCATGACCGACACAAACGGCAAGATCCGCAAGCTCGCACCGGACGATCTGGACGCGGTCGTCGACATCGACGCACGCCTCGGCGGCGACTCACGGCACGGCTACTTCGAGAAGCGTCTGGCCGCGGCGCTGCGCGCACCGGACCGGCATATGCAGTTCGCCACCGACGATCCGCAGGGACTGGCATCCTATGTCCTGGCCCGGGTGCTGGCGGACGAATACGGAAGGGTGCGCAAGACCGTCCTGCTCGAGACCATCGGAGTCGACCCGGGATGCCGCGGCCAGGGTCTTGGCGCACAACTCCTGGACGGCTTGGAAGCCGTCGCCCGGGACGATGGCATCGGCGAAATCGAAACCGCCGTGGACTGGCGCACCTGGGTGCTCACGCGATTCTTCGCCGGCCAGGGCTTCACCAAGGCCCCGCGCCACATCCTCTCCTTCGACCTGTCCGAAGGCAGCCGGCCCTTCGTGCGGGAGACGGACCTCGGGGACGAGGAGGAGGACGAGACCTCCGATCCCGTGCCAGGCCGAATCGACATCGCCTCCCTCGCGTGTGGGGACCTGGAGGACCTGGTTCGCATCGACGGCAAACTGACCCGGCGGGACCGGCGGGACTATATGGCCGGCAAGCTGGACGAGGCCCTGCTCGACAGCGGTATTCGCGTCTCGCTGCTGGCGCGCAGCGACGGTCTCGCCGCCGGCTTCCTGATGGCCCGAATCGACTTCGGCGATACCGGACGCACCCGACCGACCGCCGTCGTCGACACCCTCGGCGTCCATCCCGACTTCGCGCGCCGCGGCATCGCCAGCGCCCTGTTGGCGCAACTGGCGATCAACCTCGAGGCGTTGCGCATCGAGCGTATCGAAACGACGCTGCGGGCAGCGGACCTGGGCCTGATCTCGTTCTTCACGCGGGCCGGATTCCGGCCGGCGGAACGTATTGCGCTGACCAAACGCCTGGCCTGACGCCTGGGCGACGTCGCGCGATTTCAGACGAGGTCGGCGACCGCCCGGGCGATCATGGCGACGGCGGCAGCGATCAGCAGGACCTGTAGTGCCGCGTAAAAGCGGGCGGGCGAGGTGGCGCGAAACAGCTTGGTGCCGCACCAGATCCCGAAGAACACCGCCGGCAACAACAACAGGGCGTCCACCAGCAGGGCGAGGTCGATCAACCCGGCGACCGTCACCGCGACCAGGCGGCCGAGCACGAAGATGCCGGAAACGGCGATGTTCGTACCGCGCAGGGATTCCGGCGTGGCGCAGACCCGGCGCAGGTAGACGACGAGGAAATAGATCGTGCCCCCGCCGCTGATCGAGCCGATCGTGGCACTCACCACTGCCAGGACCAGGTTCACCGCCCGGCCCCGCATGTCGACGACATGGGACAGGCGCTCCAGCAGTTTGATCCGGTCGGCCAGCAGGATGAAAACCACGAGGGCGCCCATCACCAGGGCGAGGCTGTTGGCGTCGAGCCAGATGAAGATGAGCGTGCCGACGACGATCCCCACCATGATGCCGAAGGAAAGCGGGCGGGCGACCTGCCAGTCGGCGGTGCGGATGCCCTGGGGGATGAGCGCCACCTGGGAGGCGATCGCCGTCAGGGTCACCAACAGGATGGCGTGGTGCGGCGAGAGCACCCAGGTGGTCATCAACACGATCGGCATGTTGGAGCCGAAGCCGAAGGCGCCGCGGATGAAGAAGCCGAGGAAATAGGCGAAGACGACGAAGGCGAGGGCGCCGGGCCCGATACCCTGGAACAGCGTGACGTCGAGGCCGGCGAGACTGACGTTCACCGACCCTCAGCCCTCGGCCAACGGGCGGAGCACGGCGAAGAGATCGGATTTGCCCTCGACGCCGATGCCGGGGAGATCGCTCATCGTCACGCGCCCGTCCTCGACCCGCTGGCCGTCGACGAAGCCGCCGAAGGGCTTGAAGACGCCGGGATAGGCCTCCGAGGAGGCGAGCCGCAGTCCGGCGGCGATGGCGAGGGAGAACAGGTGCCCGCCGTGCGGCACGTGGCGCGCGCCGCTCCAGCCGAGGGGGGCCAGCGCGTCGTAGATCCGCAGGTATTCCGTCAGGCCGTAGGCAAGCGTCGGATCAAACTGCAGATAGTCCACCGCCGGGCGCAGGCCGCCATGGCGCGCCAGGTTGATGGCGTCGCGGTGATGGAACAGGTTCTCGCCGGTGGCGATCGGCTGCCGGTAGACGCTGGCGAGTGCCGCGTGCGCCGCGTAGTCTAGGGGATCCAACGGCTCCTCGAACCAGGCGAGGTCATAGGGCGCCATCATCTCCGCCTGCGCGATGGCATCGGCGAGGTCGAACCGTCCGTTGGCGTCGACCGCCAGGTTCGCCCCCTCGCCCGCCACCGCCAGCACCGCCTCGATCCGCCGGCGATCCTCGTCCAGGGGGGCGCCGCCCACCTTGATCTTCACCTGGGTATAGCCCTGGTCGAGATAGCCGCGCATTTCATCGACCAGGCCCGCGACGCCCTTTTCCGCATCGTAGTAACCACCGGCGGCATAGACGAAGACGCTACGCTCGGCCGGGCCGTCGCCAAGACGGTCGGCGATGGTTTCGCTGAGCGGGCGCTCCTCCGCCTTGGCGAGCGCGTCCCAGATCGCCATGTCGAGGGCGCCGACGGCGAAGGCCCGCTCACCGTGGCCGCCCGGTTTCTCGTTCGCCGTCGCCACCCGCCAGACCCGGGCCGGGTCCAGCAGGCCGCTCGCCGGGTCGAGCAGATCGTCACTCGCCGCTTCCAACACGCGGGGGATGATCCGCTCGCGCAGGATGCCGCCGACGCCGTAGCGTCCGTTCGAATTGAAGCCGTAGCCGATCACCGGCTTGCCCTCGATGACCCGGTCGGTGACGACGGCGAGCGCACTCACCGTCATCTTGGAGAAGTCGATCGCCGCATTGGCCATCGCCGAGCCGAGCGGTACCGTGGTCTCCCGAATGTCGACGATCCGCATGCCTTTTTCCCTTCCACTTACCCCGGCCACCGCACCTTGATAGGTCGATTTCCGCACCGATGCCATGACCTTGTCGCCACCGAGCGCCCATGCGAATGTCGCGCGGTTCCGCGCGGTCCCGCGCGAGGAGGGGGGCACAGCGGAACGAGGAGAGGCCGATGCCGCTTCGCATGCGGACGTTCCTGTTTCTGGTGCTGGCACTCGTCGCGGTCATTCCGGCGGCCATCTTCGGCCTTTGGCCGCATACGGGCGTGTTGGAGAAGGAGATCCACGAGGTTTCCCAGCGCAACCTCCTGATCGCCCGAAACATGAGCCTCTCGCTCTCCTACTACGAACGCAACCTGCGGGCCCTCTTCCGCTTTTTCGCCAAGACCGCGATTTCCGACACCGTGGCCTTCGAAGAGGCGGACGCGCTCGAGATCTTTCATTTCCGCCATATCTGCGTCGCGCGCCTCGACGATCCGCGCGTCGTGCACAATGCGCTGTCGAGCAAGACGGCCTGCCCCGCGGAAATCCCGGGGCCCCGGTTCGAAATCTTCAAACGCCATGCGAAACCGGGCCGCGTGAGCTACACGCCCGTCCTCGCCGGGCCCGATGGCCGGCCCACCCTGTTTCTCGTCATGGCGCTCGGCGAACATCTCGCCGTCGGCGCGGTCGAGACCGACTTTCTGGTCGAGCTGTCGCGCGCCGTTGTCTTCGGCAAGCGCGGTCATTCCGCGATCGTCGATCACACGGGCCACGTCATCGCCCACCCGAAGGCCGACTGGATCGCCGAGAGGCGCGACCTCTCCGCCGTAGCACCGGTCCGGCTGATGATGGAAGGGGGGACCGGCACCACCCAGTTCTTTTCGCCGGCGGCCGAAATGGACATGATCGCCGGCTATACGGTGGTGCCGAACGCGGGCTGGGGCATCATGGTGCCGGTGCCGATGCACGAGTTGGACGACAAGGTCTTCAATACCAAGCTCCTGGCATTGGGCGTGTTGCTCCTGGGCCTGGCGGTGGCCTCGGTTCTGGCCTGGTGGCTCGCCGGCATCACCAGCCGACCGCTCGCCGCCGTCGCGCGGGCGGCGCGCGCCCTCTCGGAGGGGGACCGGGGCGTTCGCGTTGAGGCGCCCGGGCCACCCCGCCTCGGCGAGCCGACGGAACTAGCCCACGCCTTCAACGCCATGGCCGACTCGGTCGAGGCGGCGATCATCGCCGAGCGCGAAGCCCACGCCGATTCCGACGCCATCCTGGGCGCTTCCCCCGCCGCGATCTTCCTGCTCGATGCCGAGTGCCGTTTCCGCCTCGTCAACCGGCGCTTCGAAGACTGGTTCCACCATTCCGCCGCCGCGGCGCAGGGCCGTCATCCCCACGATGTTTTTCCCGCCGACCTGGCCGACCGGCTGGAATCGACGGCCGAGGCCTTGGCTCGTACGGGCGAGGCCCGCGAGCTCGAACTGACCACGCAACTCGCCGACGGCGACGCACGCGACTTCCGCGCCCATATGTTCCCGATCCTCGATGCCGCGGGCGCGATCAGTGGTGTCGGCGCCATCCTGGTCGACGAGACCCGCAACAAGCTGGTCGAAGAGACGCTGCGCCGCGCCCAGAAGATGGAGGCGGTCGGCCAGCTCACCGGCGGCGTCGCGCACGACTTCAACAACCTGCTGGCCATCACCAAGGGGCATGGTGAGCTGTTGCGCGCCGAGCATGACGAGGCCGACCCCCACGTCGCCGCCATCCTGCGCGCCGCCGAGCGGGGCCGCGAGCTGACCCAGCGCCTGCTGGCCTTTTCCCGCCGCCAGCCCCTGCAGCCGCGCGCCGTCGACGTCGCCGCCCTGCTGGGGGAAATGCACGGACTGATCAGCACCAGCCTCGGCGAGACGGTCGAAATCGCCTACCATCTCGCCGGCGACTGCTGGCCGGCCAAGGTCGATCCGGGTCAACTGGAAAACGCCCTCCTCAACCTGGCCCTGAACGCCCGGGATGCGATGGCGGGCGGCGGGCGGTTCGCGATCGAAACCCGCAACTTCACCCTCGACGAGGCCGACGCGGACGCCGAGACCCTGCCGGGCGACTATGTGATGCTGGTGGTTACCGACAGCGGCGAGGGCATGTCGCCCGAGGTGCTGGAGCGGGCGATCGAGCCCTTCTTCACCACCAAGAACGTCGGCGACGGCAGCGGCCTCGGCCTCTCCACCGTCTATGGCTTCGCCCGCCAATCGGGCGGCCACGTCACGCTCGAGAGCACGCCGGGCGAGGGCACCACGGTGCGTCTCTTCCTGCCCCGGGCGACGGACCGTGCCGGCGCTGTCCCGGACCGCACCGCCGGCCCCGCCCCCGCGGGTGAAGGGGAACGCATCCTGGTGATCGAGGACAACCCCGACGTCCTCGCGCTCGTCGCCACCATGCTGGAAAGCCTGGGCTACGAAGTGGAACTTCAGCCCGACGCCCGCGCCGCGCGGGCCTGGCTCGGCGCCGGCGGGGAGGTCGACCTCATTCTCTCCGACGTCGTGCTGCCGGGCGGGATGAGCGGCCTGGACCTCGCCGCGGCGGAGCGTCGGCGCGATCCCTTCCTGCGGTTCGTCTTCATGTCCGGCTACCCGGCGGGCAAGGCGGTCGACGAGGCAATCCAGGAAAGCGGCATCCCACTCCTGCGCAAGCCCTTCGAAAAGGCCGAGCTGGCCCGCACGCTCCGCCGGGTGCTGACCGGCGAGGGGGCCGGACAATAGTCTGCCCGTCAGTCTCCCCGTCGACCCTTGCGCCGGTTCCCGCCACTGGGCAAGGTGCCGGCCCGATTGTGGCGAGAGACGGAGCCTGGCGATGGCCGAGATGTTCGAGACCGTGCGCGGCCAGGTGGCGGCGTGGGAATGCGACATGGTGGAGCACTTCACCGTCGCCTACTACTATGAAAAGTTCTCCGACGCGGCGCTGGGAAGCTCCGAGGCGTTCGGCCTCGGCAAAAGCTACATGGAGGAGACGGGCCGCGGCTGTGCCAGCGTCGATACCTGTGAATCGGCATGCAAAACTGACCCACTTTGGTGGGTTATGAGCGGTAAGAATTGACCCACCTGGAACGCTAGCATCCGCACGGAACAGTGCGGAGGAAAGAGCAGGTGGTATTGATGGAAAGCGTATTGAAGATCCGACGTTGGATATTACGGGAGGGTCGGAGTATCCGATCTGTATCTCGTCAGACTGGTTTGTCGCGGAACACGATTAAGAAGTATCTGAAGGACGGCGATCCACCGAGCTATCAGCGGCGCGTTTCACCCGTCCGGCGTAAGCTTAGCGATGGCTTCGCCAGCCGGCTTCGGGCGCTCTTTGAGCAGGACCTGGGGCGCCCGCGCCGTGAGCGCCGGACGGCCAAGAAGCTTTATGAGCAGCTTGTGTCGGAAGGCTATAGCGGATCCTACTCGACGGTTCAGAGGTTTGTCCGCGACCTGAAGCGTTCTGGCGCCGGATCGGGGGATGCGTTCATTCCGTTGCACTTTACGGCAGGTGACGCGCTCCAGTTTGACTGGAGCACGGAATACGCTGTCCTGGGCGGTGTCGAGCAGAAGGTAAAGGTTGCCCACTTCCGCCTATGTCATAGCCGCAAGCCCTTTGTTGTTGCCTATCCCAGCGAATCTCAGGAGATGGTGCTGGACGCCTTTGCACGGGCGATGTCTTTCTATGGCGGCGTACCGCGCCGGGTGATCATCGACAACCCCAAGACGATGGTAACCTATGTTTCGCGCTCTAAGGACCGTGTGTTCCATCCGCGCTTTCTGGCGTTGATGAACCACTATGTGATGGAACCGGTTGCTTGCACACCCGCGGCGGGGTGGGAGAAGGGTCAGATTGAGAACCAGGTTGGGTTCCTGCGGGGACAGCTGTTTGCGCCCAAGCCCGCCTTTGACGATCTGGATGCGCTGAACGGCTGGTTGCGTCTGCGCTGCGAGGAATTGGCGAATCGCGCCCACCCCGAACAATCGGATCGCAAGATCTCGGACGTGTTCGCAGACGAGTGCGCCGAACTGCGTCCCCTGGGCCGGGCTTTTGACGGCTATGTTGAGAAGGCCGCTCGTGTCCGCTCTACCTGTCTGGTCCAATATGCCACCAATCGCTATAGCGTCCCCTCCCGGTTCGCCGGGGAGCTTGTCTCTCTGCGCGCCTATGCGGACCGGATCGTGGTTGTGTCAGGGCAGAATGTGATTGCCGAGCACAAGCGCCGCTTTACCCGCAACGCCAGCTATTTCGAGCCCTGGCATTACCTGCCCCTACTCGACCGCAAGCCCGGCGCGCTGAGAGATGGCGCGCCCTTTGTGGGTTGGCAATTGCCTGAGGCGATGCACCGGGTCAGGGCGCATTACATGGCCGGCAAAGGCGGGGACCGGGAGTTTGTCGATCTGCTCCTGCTGGCCCAGGATCACGGGATCGAGGTGGTCGAGATAGCCTGTGAACTGGCCGTGGAGCAGAACACGCTGCGCCTTCCGGCCATCATCAATCTGATCAACCAACTGGTGGAGCCGGTCATCGCGCCATGGGGCGAGAGCCACGCCTATCCGCAACTGACCTTGCGGCCCGAAGCGGACTGCAAGCGCTATGAGACGCTGTGCGTTGCCGGGGAGGCCGTCGCATGAAAGCTTTGATAGACCAACTGATCGCCCTGAGGCTGTATGGAATGGCGGCTTGCGCCGAAGCTTTGCTGGCCGCGCGCAAGCCGCCAAGTCTGACCACTGCGATAAAGCAACTGATCGACGCCGAGACTGTAGAGCGCCGGGTGCGCTCTATCCAGCACCAAATGCGGGCCTCGAAGTTCCCCCACCATAAGGACTTCGCCACTTTCGATTACGGCCTAGCCGCCGTCACCCAAGCGCAAATCGACCCCTTCTGCTCAGGGCAGTTCACCCAGGAGGCCCACAACCTCATTCTGGTGGGCGGAACCGGTACGGGCAAAACCCACATCGCCATTGCTCTGGGGACGCTGTTGATCAATCAGGGAAAGAAGGTCCGTTTCTTCAACGCCGTCGATCTGATCAATGCGCTGATCAAGGAACAGGCCGAAGGCAACGCCGGCAAGATCATCCGGCAACTGACGGCCATGGATTGCGTCATCATCGACGAACTGGGCTATATCCCATTCCCCAAATCCGGCGGTGCGCTCTTGTTCCACCTGATCAGCAAACTCTATGAGAAGACCAGCGTCATCATCACCACCAATCTGGAGTTCGGGGAATGGGTCTCCGTCTTCGGAGATGCAAAAATGACAACCGCGTTGCTGGATCGTGTAACGCATCACTGCGCAATCATCGAAACAGGCAACATGTCTTACCGCTTCGCACAAAGCAAACAGCGACGACAAAAGTAGCCGCCCTGTAAGCAAAGCCCCAGGCTGATCCGCTATATGGAGCCAATCAGCCTGGGGGCTTTCATCGCAAAGGCGGGCAAATCAAAACGGGTCCTGTACAGATTGTTCTGCAAAAGGGGTTTCGTAGCTGGGGCACAAGTCCGGGCCGATGGGGTGGATGAGCTGCCTCCGGCTGGTCCGGGCTCTCGCGATCGAAATCCATGAGGACTGGCTGGATGCCAACCGCTAGCTCAACATGATCCATCTCAAGGAGAGCAAAAGCGAACGCATCCAGAAAGCCGCCTGACGGCGGCTCGGCATGCCTGGCGCTCCGAGCAATCGAAATCTCCGCGCCAGGCATGCCGGTGGCCCTCATCGGCAGCCATGACAAACTTGCAGAACAGTCTGGACACTACTTCAAAAGCTCATTGCCACTTCAAGAACCCCACCTGATCCCCACGTTCCGCCGCCGGCCCGGTTGTCCCGGTGGGCCCACAGGCCCCTCCCACGCGGCTTCGCTCCGCGTAACGCAAAGCGCTACACGAAGCCGCGCGGGGCCCTCCCGTGGACTACCGGGACAACCTCCGTCGAAGCAAGGGGGGGGTCAATTTTGCACGCCGATAGGGGGTCAGAATTAAATGCTGATTGACATCGATACCTACACGCGCTATTTTTCCGAGCTTCGCGGCGGCGACATCTGGCATATCGACAGCGGCCTGATCGCCATCGAGGGCAAGCGCATCACGGTCGGCCACAAGATGTACAACTCGGCCACCGGCGAGGTGGCCGCGACCCTCGAACAGACGATGATCCATTTCGATCTGGCGCGGCGAAAGTCCACGCCCTTCGCCGCGGCCGACATCGAACGGCTGAACGCGCAAAGAATCGCCTGGGACGGTGAGCCGCGCGAGCTCCGCCCCCGGCCCGTCGAGGACGCGGAAATGCCGCTCACCGCGCGCGATACCACCAAACCCTGGGAGATCGACGTCATCGGCCATGTCGGGTTTCAGTTCTATGTCCACCGATTTTCCGCCGCAATGGGACACTTCCTGAACGACATCGGCCTGACGCCCACGGTGATGCGGGACGGCCGCTTCGGCTTTTCGACATTCGAGTTCCAGATGCGTTTCTTCGCCGAGCTTTCCGCCGGCGACCTCGTCGAGGTGCGCACGGGCCTCGCCCATCTCGGCGGCTCCTCGATCCGGGCCGTGCATCGGCTCTATAACCGGCGCACCGGCGCACTGTCGGCGGAACTCAGCCAGTTCGGCGTGCTGCTGAACCTCGACCACCGCCGCCCCGAGCGTATTCCCGAGGAGGTCCGGGCACGGGCCGCAACCCGCCTCGTGCCCCTGGCCGAGGCCTGAATGAGGGAGAAACAGCCATGAGCGGTGAGATCATCCGGCGCGACGAAGGCGCCATCGCCATCGTCGAGATCAGCGCGCCCGAGCGGCTGAACGCCCTGAACCTCGACATGTGGCGCGCGCTGACCCGAACCTTCCGCGCGCTTTCGGCCGAGGAGGCGGTTCGCTGCATCGTTCTGCGCGGCGCCGGCGACAAGGCCTTCGCCGCCGGCGCCGACATCGCCGAGTTCGAGAACGAACGCTTCGACCTGGAAAGCGCCCGGACCTACGGCCACACGCTGGCCGACGCGTTGAAGGCGGTCGACGACTGCCGCCACCCCGTCGTCGCCATGATCCAAGGCCCCTGCGTCGGCGGCGGGCTGGAGCTGGTCACCGTCACCGACATGCGGATCGCCGCGGCCTCCAGCCGCTTCGGCGTGCCGGTCAACCGGCTCGGCCTCGTCGTCGCCTATGACGAGATGCGCGGCATCGTCGATCTCGTCGGCAAGGCGGTGGCCCTGGAGATCGTGCTGGAGGGCCGCGTCTTCGGCGCCGAGGAGGCGCTGGCGAAGGGCCTGGTCAACCGCCTGGTCGCCGACGACGCAATCGAGGAAGAAGCCATGGCGACGGCGCGCCGCATCGCCGCCGGCGCGCCGCTCGTCGCGCGCTGGCACAAGCAGTTCGCCAAGCGCCTGCTGGCACCCCGTCCCCTCGACGCGGCGGAACGGGACGAGAGCTTCCAGTGCTTCGCCACCGAGGATTTCCAGATCGGCTACCGATCGTTCCTGGCCAAGACCAAGCCCGAGTTCACCGGCCGTTGAGCGCGCCGCTGGCCCGCCCGCGCGACTATCTGCTGCTGGCCGCGCTCGGCGGCTGCTGGGGCAGCAACTTCCTCGCCATCAAGCTGGGGCTGGTCGATTTCGGACCCGCCACCCTCACCCTCGGCCGGCTCGCCATCGGCGCGGCGATCCTGCTGATCGTCATGAAGGCGAAGAAGCTCACCTGGCCGCGCGACGGCCGGCGCTGGGCCGGCGTCGCGCTGGTTGCCCTGCTCGGCAATGCCGTGCCCTATACCCTCATCGCCTGGGGCGAGGTGCATATCACCAGCCAGCTGGCGGCGATCCTGATCGCGGCGACGCCCTTGATGACGCTGCCGCTCGCCCATCTGGTCACCCGTGACGAAAAATTGAACGCCCGGCGCACGCTCGGCGTCGCGCTCGGCTTCGCCGGCGTGCTGGTCCTGGTTGGCCTCGACGCGTTGGGCGGCCTCGGCGCCGACCTCTGGGCGCAGCTCGCCCTGCTGGCCGCGGCGCTCAGCTATGCGGTCTGCACCCTGGTCGCCCGCCGCCTGCCGGAGACGCCGCCGGTGACCAGCGCCTTGCTGACCACGGCGATCGCCACCCTCTACCTCTTCCCCCTCGCCGCGGCCGGCGAAATGGACGCGGGCGCGACGGCGCCCGGCTGGGTCGCCAGCTTGGCGGTGATCTGGCTCGGCGCCGTCTCCACCGCCGGCGCCATGCTGCTCTATTTCACGCTGATTCGCGCCGTCGGCGCCACCTTCGTTAGCCTCGCCAACTATATGGTCCCCCTCATCGCCCTCGGCCTCGGCGGTGTGCTGCTGGGGGAGGAGCCGAGCTGGAACGGCCTCGCGGCGCTGGCGCTGATCCTGCTGGGCGTCTTCCTGACCGGCGGCCGGTCACGCGCGTAAGGCTTGTATCCCGCCGCCCTCGGCCCCACTATCCAGACACCGAGGAGAGCCGCGATGCTGAGACGATATGCCCTTGTCGCCTGCCTTCTACTGTTGGCGTTGCCAGCCGGCGCGGGGGAAATAGACTTCGGGCGCTATCACGCCCTGGTCGTCGGCAACAACGACTATCAGGTGCTGCCCAAGCTGGAAACGGCGATCGCGGACGCCGAAGCGGTGGCCGAGGTCCTGAAGAAGACCTACGGCTTCGAGGTCCGCCTGCTGCGCAACGCGAGCCGGGCCGACATCCTGAAAGCCCTGAACAAGTACCGCGCCGAGTTGACGGAGGAGGACAATCTCCTGGTCTATTACGCCGGCCACGGCTGGCTCGACCGGGAGAGCAACACCGGATTCTGGCAGCCGGTCGATGCGGAGGCGGAGGACGACCTCAACTGGATCGCCAACGACGACCTCACGCGCCGGCTCAACGCGATGAACGCGCGCCATGTGATGATCGTCGCCGACAGCTGCTATTCCGGGACCCTGGTGCGGACCGCCAACACCGAGCTTCCGACCGGAACCGAGCGCCAGGCCTGGCTGGAGCGGGTCGCCACCAAACGCTCGCGCACCGCCATCGTCTCCGGCGGGCTGGAGCCGGTGGCCGATGCCGGCCGCGACGGCCATTCCGTCTTCGCCGCCGCCTTCCTCGACGCGCTCAACGACAACAAGGCGCCGTTGGAGGGCACCGCGCTCTTCAAGCAGATCAGCCGGCCCGTTGTCGTCAACGCCGACCAGACCCCGCAATACGCCGATATCCGCAAGGCCGGGCATGAGGGTGGCGAGTTCATCTTCGTGCCCGTCGTCCTCTCGACCACGCCGGAGCCCAAGACCCGGGGTGCCGCCGCGGCGACCACGCCGGAGCCCAAGGCCGCGACGGAAGCCGTCGACAAGGAGATCGAGCTGACCTTCTGGAAGGCGATCGAGAAGAGCAGCAACGCGGCCGATTTCCAGGCCTATCTCGACCAGTTCCCGAAGGGGAGCTTCGTACCGCTCGCCCGCGCCCGCCTCGCCGCCCTGCCGAGCGGTACGACCGGCCGCCAAGACGTCGAAGGCCGCTGGCAGAGCGAGGTGCTGCCCAATCCCTTCGACAAGAACGAGCATTACCGGCTGCACTTCGAGTTCGAAGTGATCGCCGGCAAGCTGGTCGGCCAGGTGACGCGGCGCTCGACCGAGGACAGCAAGCGGCGCTATCCGCCGACGACGCGGCCGATCACCGAAGGAAGGGCCGGTGAAGAGGGGCTCGTTTTCAGCGAGAATTTCGAGGTTCTCTTCGGCTCGAAGACCGAAAAGCACACGCGGAACTACACCGGCGAGGCCGATGGCGAGGGCTACCGCTTCCTCCTCCAGGACAGTCTCGGCAATCCGCCGGTCCGCTTCTCGATCGAACGGACGCCGGAGCCCAAGCAGTAACCTTCAGGCGTGGTCGTGGGCGGGGGCGGGCGTGGCGGGCGCGGGCAGGATCCGGCGCCGGATCGGGCGGTAGGCGAGCAGCAGCACCAGCGCCGAGGCGAGGCCGAGCCACAAGTGATAGCCGCTTTCCGCCTGGCCGGTGGGCGCGGCCGGCAGCGGCCAGGCCGCCACGCTCCAGATCGCGTCGAGGGCCAGCCCCGCCGCCAAGCTGGTCGCCACGACACCCGCCAGATAGATCGCCATGGTCGCCCCGCCCAACTCGCGCCGCACCAGCGCCAGGCCGGCGAGGTTGGTCGCCGGGCCCGCCAGCAGGAACACGAGCGCCGTGCCCGGCGAAACCCCCGCGTGCAGCAGGGCGAGCGCCAAGGGCGTCGAAGCGCTGGCGCAGACGTACATCGGCACCGAAACGGCGAGCACCACCAGCATGGCGAGCGGGCCTTGCGCCCAGGCCGCCAGCACGTCGGGCGGTGCCACGGTGACGACGACGGCCGCGGCCAGCACACCGCCCGCGAGCCAGAGGGCGATATCGTCCCAGAGGTCCGCAAAGGCATAGCGCAACCCCGCGACCAGGCCGGTCCGTTCTTCCGCCGTCTCGCCGCCGCAGCAACCCGCCGCCGGCGGCGGCGCGGGGGGCGTTGCCGCCTCGTCGCGGACCGCGACGGCGACCGCCAGGCCGGTGGCGATGGCCGAAGCGACGGCGACGACGGGGCGGACCACGGCGAACACCGGGCCCAGCAGGACATAGGACAGCAACACCGAATCGACGCCGGTTTCCGGCGTCGAAATCAGAAAGGACGTCGTCGCCCCCTTCGAAGCACCGGCCCGGCGCAGCCCGAATGCCGCCGGCAGCACCCCGCAGGAGCACAACGGCAACGGCGCGCCCAGCAGGGCAGCACCGCCGACCGCGGTCAGCCCCCGGCCCTTCAGGCGCGCGGCGAGCCCGGCCATCGGCAGCCAGGCCTTGATCAGGCCGGCGACCAGCAGGCCCAGGACCACCCAGGGCGCGGCCTCGAGGACGAGAGCCAGCAGATTGCCGACGAAGTCCATCACCATGACCAGAGACTACCTCGCTTCGCCGGCGGCGTGAATCCCCGTCGGACGCGCCGAGAACACCAATTTTTGAAGCATCGTGACACGACAGCGCGTCCCATCACCTTTGAAAATGCCCCGATCGGATTTTATAGGTGGATAGGATCATGAAACGAAACAAGCGGAAATCTCGCCCGGTGCGGCAGGCGACGACGACGGTGGCGGCCGCGCCGGAGACCAAAACGGACCCGACGGTCTCGCGCCGACGGTTTCTGAAAACGGCACGAAACGGCGCCATCGCCGCGCTGGTCGCCAGCGCGGGCGGGGGTTATTTCATCGCCGAGGTGCGGGCTAAAATCCGCGAACACGACCTGGATCGGATCGGCAACGGCGTCCCGGCCATCGTGTAGATCCACGATCCGCAATGCCCACGCTGCATCGCCCTGCAACGCGAGGCGCGCGACGCCGTCTGCGGCTTCGACGATGACGAGTTGCAGTTCCTCGTCGCCAACATCCGGAACGACTCGGGCCGGGACCTGGCGTCCCGGCACGGCGTCGCCCACGTCACCTTGCTGCTGTTCGACGGCGAGGGGAAACGGCGCAGCATCCTGACCGGTCCGCAACAGAGCGAGGGCCTGACCCACGCCTTCCGCCGCCACGTCGATCGCTACCCCGGCAGCTGATCGGACTTCGGTTCAGGCGGGCGCCGGGGCGTGGCGGCGCTCGTCGATCGGCCAGTGCAGCAGGGCCGCGACCAGGCCCAGCGCCACGGCGAACCACCACACGGTGTCGTAGGAACCGGTGACGTCGTAGGCCCAACCGCCGACCCACACTCCGGCGGCGCTGCCGAGCTGGTGCGAGAAGAAGACGAAGCCGACCAGCGTCGCCATGTAGCGCGGGCCGAAGATGTCGCCGACCAGCGCCGTCGTCAGCGGCACGGTCGAGAGCCAGAGAAAACCGAAGGCGACGGCGAAGATCCACAGGCCGGCCTCCGAGAACGGCAGCAGCACCATCGCCGTGATCGCCACCGAGCGCAGCAGGTAGAGCAGCGAGAGGATGTTCTTCTTGCGGAACTTCGCCCCCGCCGCGCCGGCGAGGAAGGCACCCAGGATATTGACCAGGCCCATGATCGAGAGCGCCCAGGCGCCATGCGCGCTGGACAGGCCGCGATCGGCGACATAGGCCGGAAAATGCACGGCGATGAAGGCCACATGGAAGCCGCAGACGAAATAGCCGCAGGTCAGCAGCCAGTAGCCGCGATGCGCCATCGCCTCGCGGATCGCCTCGGAAAGCGACTGCTGCCGCCCGCCCGCCGGCACGCCCGCGGGGGGTGCGCGCAGCGCCCGGGCCGCCGGCAGCATGAGGAGGGCGATGACCGCCAGGGCCAAAAAGGCGTTCTGCCAGCCGATCGCGTCCAGCAACGCCTGGCCGAGCGGCACCATGGCGAACTGGCCGAAACTGCCGGCCGCCGCCCCGATGCCGATGATGATGCTGCGCCGCTCGGCGGAGACCGCCTTGGCCAGCGCCGAAAGCACGATGCCGTAGCCCGTGCCGCCGAGGCCGAGCCCGACGAGCAAGCCGGCCGAGACGTGGAACTGCCAGGCCGCCTCCGTCCCCGCCATCAGGTAGAGGCCCGCCGCATAGCACACCGCCCCCGCCGCCACGGTGCGCGCCGTGCCGAACTTGTCGGCGATCATGCCGGCGAGCGGTTGGGCGACGCCCCAGACCAGCTGCTGCAACGCGATGGCGAGCGCGAAGACCTCGCGGCCCCAGCCGAGATCGCCGCTCACCGGCGTCAGGAAGACGCCGAAACCGGCCCGCGTGCCGATCGAGATCAGCGAGATCAAACAGGCCATGGCGAGAAGAAAGAGCGGCCAGCGCTCACGGACGACGGTCATCGGAGAACTCCGGTGAAAATTCCAAGCGGTTGCTGATGTCGTTCCGACCGTCCCGCTTCCCCGACCCGACCACCCTCGACGGGTATCCTCGGGGTGGTTGGGTCGGGGGAGCGGGGCGGCCGGGCGCTATCACCTGTGATAGCCGAAACTAAACGAAGACGACCTTCGGGAAATACAGACCGACCACCCAGTTCGGCTGGTCGACGATCTCGGAGATCCGGAGGTCGGCGGCGGTGCTGCATAGCATGTAGGCCTCCGCCGCCGAAAGACCATGGGCAGCACCCAGCAGATCGATCATGCCCGAAAGCGCGTCCCGCGCCGCCTGGAACAGGTCGGGCCCGACGCCCGTGGTGACGTGATAGCCGGCCGCGTCCAGATGCCGGGTGACCGGCCCCGGCGTCTCGAATCGGGGAAAGGCCGGCGCCGCGCCGGCCTCGATCTCGAATTTCAGGGCGACGCCCATCGGGCTCTCGATCGCCGTGCCGCAGACTTCGCCGTCGCCTTGCGCCGCATGGGTATCGCCGAGGGAAAACAGCGCCCCCTCGACCTCGACCGGCAGCCAAAGCACGGTGCCGGCGGCGAGGTCGCGCACGTCCATGTTGCCGCCGACCCGGCGCGGCGGCACGATCGAGTGCAGGCCCGGCTCGGCGGGCGCCACACCGACAGTACCGCAGAACGGCTTCAACGGCACCCGCCCGCCGGGCCCATAGGCCGCCGGCGCCATCGACGTCGTGTCATAGCGCCAAAGATGCAGCGCCGGATCCGGGAACTGGTCCGCCAGCAGCCCGAACCCGGGGATCAACGCCGTCCAGCCCCAGCCCGACGGCGCGAACTCCAGGATCGTCACCTTCAAGGCATCACCCGGCTTCGCGCCCTCGACGCGGATCGGCCCGGTCACCGGATTGACCAGCCCGAAGTCCATCGCCGCCACGTCGGCAACGCTGGAATCAGGCGAGAGCTGCCCGCCGGACGCATCGACCGTCTCGAAAAACATCTCCTCTCCGGGCGCCACGGTGGCGACCGGCGGATGGGCGTTGTCCCAGCCGTGATGATGCTGGTGGGCGTGGATGGTGTGGCGTTGGGGCGTGGTCACGACGCCGCCTCCCGCTTCGCTGCCTCTTCCGCCACCAGTTCTTTTTTGGAGAGCTTGCCGATCATGGTTTTCGGCAGCTCGTCGCGGAACTCGATCTCCTTCGGCAGTTCGTGCCGGCCGAGTTTGTCCTGCAGGAAGGCCAGCAGGGCGTCGGCGTCCAGGCCCGTGCCCTCGCGCCGTTTGACAAAGGCCTTGACCCGTTCGCCGGCGTAATCGTCGGGGATGCCGATCACCGTCACCTCCGCGACCTCGTCGTGGCCGTGGATCGCGTCCTCGACATGGCGGGGGTAGACGTTGAAACCGCCGACCAGGATCAGGTCCTTGATCCGGTCGATGATGTGGATGTAGCCGTCCTCGTCGAGATAGCCGACGTCGCCGGTGCGCAGCCGGCCGCCGGTGAGCGCCTCCGCCGTCGCCTCCGGCCGGTTCCAATAGCCGAGCATGACCTGCGGGCCCTCGACGCGGATCTCACCGGCCTCGCCCGGCGGCATCTCGCGCTCCGGATCCTCGGGATCGGTGATGGTGATGCGGGTGCCCGGCACCGGCTGGCCGATCGAGCCGGCCTTGTTCTCGCCCTTGACCGGGATGCAGCTGCAGACCGGTGCGGCCTCCGTCAGGCCGTAACCCTCGAAGACCACGGCGCCGGTCAGCGCCTCGAAGCGGTGCTTGGTCTCGACCGGCAACGGCGCGCCGCCGGACATGCAGGCGCGAATCGAGGAGAGATCGGTGCTGGCCGCGTCCTTGTGGTCGGCGATGGCGCGGAACATGGTCGGCACGCCCGGCATCAGCGTCGGCTTCTTCTTCGGGATGTCGCGCATCACGTCGTCCAGGACGAAGCGGGGATGCATGACGATCTCCGCCCCGATGTGCAGCGAGACGTTCATCACCACGGTCATGGCGAAGACGTGGAAGAAGGGCAGTACACCCATCATCCGTTCCTCGCCGAGGCGCTTGTCCGGCAGCCAGAGCGCGGTCTGCTGGACGTTGCGGGTGAGGTTGGCGTGGCTCAGCATCGCCCCCTTGGAGACGCCGGTGGTACCGCCCGTGTATTGCAGCACCGCGACGTCGTCGGGCGAAATCTCGACCGGCGCCGGCCGCCCCTCGTTGCGCAGCAGGTCGGCGTAGCGGGTCACCGCCGGGCCCCAGGCGACCGCGGCGATCTCCTTGCGCTTGAAGATCGGGAACAGCTTGTTCTTGGGGAACGGCAGCACGTCGGGCAGCGCGCCGACGATCAACCGCTCGAGCCGGCTGGAGGCCAGCAGGCTCGCCATCTTGGGATAGAGCGCCTCGAGGTCCAGCGTCACCATGACGTCGGTCTCGCTGTCCTCGATCTGGTGACGCAGCTCCGCCTCGGCATAGAGCGGGCTGTAGTTCACCACCCGCGCGCCGGCGGCCAGGGCGGCCTGGTAGCAGACGATGAACTGCGGGCAGTTCGGCAGGAACAGGCCGACGGTCTTGCCCGGCCCGACGCCCAAATCCTGCAAGCCGCGGGTCGCCCGCTCCACCATCGAGGCGAGATCGCCGTAAAGCCAGCGCCGGCCGAGAAAGTCCATCGCCGGGCGATCGCCATAGCGCTGGCAGGCCTCGGCCAGCATCGCCGGCATGGTCATCGGCACGAGCTCCGCCGCCCAGTCGACACCGGGGGCGTAGTTGGCGAGCCAGGGATCCGTGGTCATGGGTATCGTTCCTCCCTCGGGCGGCATGATTGGCCGATTCCCGGCCTGCCGTCACCCCTTACCGGCCCTCGAAGACCGGGTCGCGTTTCTCGACGAAGGCGCGCATGGCCTCCTTGGAATCCTCGCTCTTCGACAATTCGCCGGTCATCGACTGTTCGAAGCGATAACCGTCGCGCAGGGTCATTTCCTCGATCTGGTTGAGGGCGTGCTTGGCGAGCTTGGTGGCGAGCGGGCTTTTCGCGGCGATCTCGCCGGCGATCGCCAGCGCGCGGTCCATCAGATCCTCCGGCGCCGTACTCTCCTCGACCACACCCAGGCGGTAGAGTTCCGGCCCGAAGACGCGCATGCCGGTCAGCATCATGCGGCGCAGGCGGGAATGGGAGAACAGCCGCTGGCAATGTCGCCCGCCGCCCAAAAGGCCGACGCCGATTTCCGGCAGGCCGATACAGGCGGTCTCGCTGGCGACGAGGATGTCGCAGGAGGCGACGAAGGCGAGGCCGCCACCCAACGCCGGGCCGTTGATCGCGGCGACCACCGGCTTCTGGCATTCCATGATCGAATGATAGGCCTCGCGCGCCCGGCGGCTGTTCTGCCAATGATCGCCGTCCTCGCGCGTCGTCCCGACCCGCTCCTTGATGTCGGCGCCGGCGCAGAAGCATTTGCCCTCGCCGGTCAGCACGATCGATCGCACGTCGTCCCGGTCGCTCAGATGGTCGAAGGTCCAGGCGACTTCGGTGAGCAGCTGTTGGCTGTGCGCGTTGACCGGCGGATTGGCCAGATGGACGATGGCGACGAAATCCTCGCGCACGTCGATCTTCACGAGTTCGGGCGTCATGGCGATCCTCCTCACGGTCCTTGCCTCCACACGCGCCATTGGTAGCACGTTCCCCGTTCCCTCATCGATCCGGGGCGCCTAAGCTTGGCCCCGCCCATCGAAGGAGCCATGCCCATGTCCGCCGTCTTCCACCGCTCGTCCGCCACCGCGCCGCCCACCGCCGTCTCCGGCAGCGGCTGTTACATCACCGACGCGGAGGGACGGACCTATCTCGACGCCTCGGGCGGGGCCGCGGTCTCCTGCCTCGGCCATGACGACCCGGACGTGCGCCGGGCCATCCACGAACAGCTCGACCAGCTGGCCTATGCCCACACCGGCTTTTTCACCTCCGAGCCGACGGAGCGGCTGGCGCAATTCCTCGTCGACCGGGCGCCCGACGGCATCGAGAAGGTCTATTTCGTCTCCGGCGGTTCGGAAGCGGTGGAAGCGGCCCTGAAGCTCGCCCGCCAGTTCCACCTGGAGCAAGGCCGGCCGGAGCGGCGCCACGTCATCGCCCGCTGGCAGAGCTATCACGGCAACACGCTCGCCGCGCTCTCGACCGGGGGCAACCGCTGGCGCCGGGCGCCGTTCGAGCCGTTGCTGATGCCGGCGCATCACATCTCACCCTGCTTCCCCTATCGCTTCAAGGAGGACGGCGAGAGTGAGGAGGCCTATGGCCGGCGCACCGCCGATGAGCTGGAGGCCAAGATCCAGGAACTCGGTGAAGACAGCGTCATCGCCTTCATCGCCGAGCCGGTGGTCGGCGCCACCTCCGGCGCCGTCGCCCCCGTCGCCGGCTATTTCGAGCGGATCCGCGAGATCTGCGATCGCTACGACGTGCTGCTGATCCTGGACGAGGTGATGTGCGGGATGGGGCGGACCGGCTCCCTCTTCGCCTGCGAACAGGAAAGCTTGCGCCCGGACATCGTCTGCATCGCCAAGGGCCTCGGCGCCGGCTACCAGCCGATCGGCGCCATGCTGTGCTCCGGGCGGATCCACGACGCCATCACCGGCGGCAGCGGCTTCTTTCAGCACGGCCATACCTATATGGGCCACACGCTCGCCTCGGCCGGTTCCCTCGCCGTGCAGGAGAAGGTCGAGCGCGACGACCTGCTGGCCAATGTCCGGGCGATGGGCGAGGCGCTGGATGCCGGCCTGGTCGAGCGCTTCGGCAATCACCCGCACGTCGGCGACATCCGCGGCCGCGGCCTGTTCCGCGCGATCGAGCTGGTGGCCGACCGGGCGAGCAAGGCGCCCTTCGATCCGAACCTGAAGCTGCACGCCCGGGTCAAGAAGGCCGGCATGGCCCGCGGCCTGATGAGCTATCCGATGGGCGGCACCATCGACGGCGAGCGCGGCGACCACGTACTGCTGGCGCCGCCCTTCATCGTCACCCCCGGCCAGGTCGCGGAGATCGTCGACAGGCTGGGCGAGGCGGTCGACGCGGCGCTGGCTGAAACTCGTTAGAAACAATCTTCTCGTTGCGCGGTCCGGTATCGCTCACTAAGCTCGATTTTCCGTAAACCCGTCGTTTGACGGGTCGGGGTGGTGAACGGACGCTGCCCGGGGGCGGCGGCGGATCTATGGTTGCGCCGCATTGCTAAGGGGTCGGTCGAATTTGGCCACGGCCACGACCGCCGGAGCGAAAGGATCGAGGGACATGCATAAATTTACGTTGACGACACTCGCCGTGGCCGCCGCCACGACACTCGGCGCGCTCGGCGGCGCACAGGCGGCGGACCAGTTCATTACTATCGGCACCGGCGGCGTCACCGGCGTCTACTATCCGACGGGGGGTGCGATCTGCCGCCTGGTCAACAAGGGGCGCAAGAAACACGGTGTGCGCTGCTCGGTCGAGTCGACCGGCGGCTCGGTCTACAACATCAACACCATCCGCGCCGGCGAGCTGGACATGGGCGTCGCCCAGTCGGACTGGCAGTACCACGCCTATAACGGCTCCTCGAAGTTCAAGGACCAGGGCCCGTTCAAGGACCTGCGGGCCGTGTTCTCCGTTCATGCCGAGCCGGTGACGATCATCGCGCGCAAGGATTCCGGTATCACCAATGTTGATCATCTGGTCGGCAAGCGGGTCAACATCGGCAATCCGGGGTCCGGCACGGAGGCCACCTGGAACGTCATGTGGAACGCCATGGGCAAGAAGAACAGCGATCTCGGCCTCGCCGCGCAGATGAAGTCGGCGGAAACGCCGGGCGCACTTTGCGACAACAAGATCGACGCGTTGTTCTGGCTGGTCGGCCACCCCAACGGCCTTTCGAAGGAGGCGACGACGACCTGCGATGCCGTGATGGTCGAAACCTCGAACGCGGCGATCGAAAAGCTGGTGGCCGACAACTCCTTCTATCGCCTGGCGGTAATCCCGGGCGGCATGTATGCCGGCAACCCGAAGGACGTGAAGACCTTCGGCGTCGGCGCGACCTTCGTCTCCTCGACCCGTACGCCGGCGGAGACGGTCTATCAGGTGGTCAAGGCGGTATTCGACAACTTCGACAGCTTCCGCAAGCTGCACCCGGCCTTCAAGCACCTGAAGGAGAGCGAGATGATCAAGGACGCGCTCTCCGCGCCGCTGCACGACGGCGCGCTTCGCTACTACAAGGAACGGGGCTGGATGTAATCCGGCACCACGCCTGACTGCCGGCGGCGGGCCGATGCGCCCGCCGCCGCGCGCCCTGGACACCCTTCGACGGGGGCGGTGGGAATGAGCGACGCGCGCGACGCGGACGGCCCGGCCGGCCGGGACGAACTGGCCGAAATGATCGCCGAGGCAGATACCGGCGCGCGGCAACCGACCGGTATTTCGCTGAAGATCCTCTGGGCGGTACCGCTGCTCTGGGCGCTCTTCCAGCTCTGGTATGCCTCCCCGCTGCCCTTCATCATGAAGATCGGCCTGTTCAATTCGACCGAGGCCCGCTCGATCCATCTGGCCTTCGCGATCTTCCTGGCCTTCCTCGCCTTCCCGGCGCTGAAGCGCTCGCCACGCCGCTATATTCCGATGCAGGACTGGATCCTGGCGATCGTCGGGGCGTTTTGCGCGGGCTATTTTTTCCTGTTCTTCAGGCAGCTCGCGGACCGGCCGGGCCTGCCGACGACCTACGACCTGGTCGTCTCCGTCATCGGCCTGGTGCTGATCCTGGAGGCGACGCGCCGCGCGCTGGGCCCGCCGCTGATGGTCGTCGCCATCGTCTTCGTCATCTACACCTTCGCCGGCCCCTTGATGCCGGAGGTGATCGAACACAAGGGCGCCAGCCTGGCCAAGGGCATGTCGCACTACTACCTGACGACCGAGGGCGTGTTCGGCATCGCGCTCGGCGTCTCGACCTCGATGGTCTTCCTCTTCGTGCTGTTCGGCTCGCTGCTCGAGAAGGCCGGAGCGGGCAACTATTTCATCCGCGTCGCCTTCGCCCTGATGGGCCACATGCGGGGCGGGCCGGCCAAGGCGGCCGTCGTCTCCTCCGGCATGACGGGGCTGGTCTCGGGCTCGGCCATCGCCAACGTGGTGACCACGGGGACCTTCACCATTCCGCTGATGCGCCGGGTCGGCTTTTCGGCCGAGAAGGCCGGCGCGGTCGAAGTCGCCTCCTCGACCAACGGCCAGCTGACGCCACCGATCATGGGCGCCGTCGCCTTCCTGATGGTCGAATACATCGGCATCTCCTATACCGAGGTCATCAAGCACGCGGCACTGCCGGCACTGATCAGCTACATCGCGCTGGTCTACATCGTCCACCTGGAGGCGGTGAAGGCCGGCATGAAGGGCCTGCCGCGGCCCAACCCGCCGAAGCTGGTGATGACGTTGATGGGCTTCCTCGGCAGCTTCGTCGGCCTCGCCATCCTGTCGGCCATCACCTATTACGGCCTCGGCTGGATGAAGACCGCCTTCGGCGACGCGACGCCGTGGGTCGCCTCGGTCCTGCTGGTGGTGGTCTATGTGGGCCTGGTCGCCTATGCCACCCGCTTTCCCGAACTGGACACCAGCCTGGAGATCCGCGAGCTGCCGGCGGCGGCGCCGACCATCAAGGCCGGGCTCTATTACCTGCTGCCGGTGGTCGTGCTGGTCTGGTGCCTGACGGTCGAGCGTCTCTCACCCGGCCTCGCCGCCTTCTGGGCGACGGTCTTCATGCTTTTCGTGCTGGTCACGCAAAAGGCGCTGAAGGCGGCGCTGCGGGCCACGGGCGAGGCAACCGGTGCGCTGCTGGTCGAGGGCTGGCGCGACATGACCGACGGGCTGATCAACGGCGCGCGCAACATGATCGGCATCGGCGTCGCCACGGCGGCGGCCGGCATCATCGTCGGCACGGTGACGCTTACCGGCATCGGCTTCGTGATGAGCGAGTTCGTCGAGTTCGTCTCCGGCGGCTACATCCTGCCGATGCTGCTGTTCACCGCCATCCTCAGCCTGATCCTCGGCATGGGCCTGCCGACGACGGCGAACTACATCGTCGTCTCCAGCCTGCTCGCCCCGGTGATCGTCACCGTCGGCGCGGAGAACGGCCTGATCGTGCCGCTGGTCGCGGTGCATATGTTCGTCTTCTATTTCGGCATCCTGGCCGACGACACGCCGCCGGTCGCCATGGCCGCTTTCGCCGCCGCCGCGATTTCCGGCGGCGACCCGATCCGCACCGGCATCCAGGGCTTCGCCTACGACATCCGCACGGCGATCCTGCCCTTCCTCTTCATCTTCAACACCGAGCTGCTGCTGATCGGCGTCGACACCTGGTACCACCTGTTGGTGACGATTCTGACGGCGGTGGCGGCGATGCTGCTGTTCGCGGCGGGCACGCAAGGCTATTTCCTCGCCAGGAGCCGGCTGTGGGAGAGCCTGGCGCTGATCCTGGTCGCCTTCACCCTGTTCCGGCCCGGCTTCTGGATGGACCAGATCTACCCGCCGCTCGCCAGCGTGCCGGCGAGCGGGATCCACGACGTCGCCGGCAAGATGCCGGCGGACGCACAGATTCGCATCCGCGTCGTCGGCGAGGACATCGACGGCAATCCGGTCGACAAGGTCGTCATGCTGCCGCTCGGCAAACCGGCCGGGGGCCAGGCGCGCTTGAAGGCGGCCGGCCTCGAGCTGCGCGTCGAGGAAGGCAAGACCATCGTCGACAACGTCGAGTTCGGCTCGGTGGCGGAACGGCAGAAGATCGACTTCGACTACGAGATCGCCAGCGTCGAGGTCGAGTCCGACCGGCCGCCCAAACAGCTGTTCTACCTCCCGGCGCTGCTGCTGCTCGGCCTCATCGTCCTGTTGCAGCGCCGCCGACGCCCCCCCGAAGAAGCGAGCGCGATATGAGCACCGATACCCTGGCGAACGCCATCACCACCCACGGTGACGACGCCTACCTGCTGACCGTCGGCGAGGCCGGGCCGCATACCAGCTTCGTCACGGTCCGCCATACGGGAGACCGGATTTCCTGCCACGCGGGCAACAGCGCGCGGACCAACGTCGCCCGCGTGGCGGACGTCTCCCTCTTCTGGCCGCCACGCGAGGCGGGCGATTATGGGATCGTCGTCAACGGCCGTGCCGAGGCCGGCACGGACAGTCTGACCGAGATCCGCATCACCAAGGCGGTGCTGCATCGCGCGGGCCCGAAGCTCGCCGACCGCGAGGGCCCGTGCCCCTCGGACTGCCGGCCGCTGACATACGGCTAAAGCGCGCTATCATCGCCTGATAGAAGCGAGGATAGGGACGAGATGCGCATCGAACGACTGGACGGCCCCTTCGGCGTCGAGGTGACGGATCTCGACCTGGCTGCGAGCCCCGACGCGGCAACGCTGGCGGCGGTCAACCGGGCCTTCGTCGAAAACCATGTGATCTGTTTCCGTGATCAGCACTTCGCCGATCCCGGCGACTTCGCCGCCGCCGCCGGCCTGCTGGGCGAGCCGATGACCAGCGTCACCGCGACCTATCGCCTGCCCGGCCATCCGGTGATCGACGAGCTGAGCAACACCGCCGTCGACAAGCGCACGGGCGATACCACGCCGCTGCGCCGGGGCGGCTCGTGGCATACCGACCACTCCAACCTCGAATGCCCGCCCAAGGCGACGGTGCTCTATGCGATCACCCTGCCGAGCCGGGGCGGCAACACCGAGTTCACCAGCCTGCCCCAGGCCTACGACACACTGCCCGAGGCCTTGCGCGGCCAAATCCAGGGCAAGCGCGCCTTTCACGCCTATCTCTCGCGCCGGGCGCCGCGCAAGCTGCTGACCCGCACCAAGGCGGAGGAGGAGGGCTCGTCCGGCTGCTGGCAGCCGCTGGTCCGCCGCCATCCCGAAACGGGGCGCGACGGCCTCTATTTCAACGCCATGCGCTGCGACGCGGTGGAGGGGCTGGACCAGGCCGCGGGCGACGCCTTGCTGGACGCGCTCTATGAACACGCCGACCGGCCGGAATTCCGCTACAGCCACGAATGGCGCCGGGGCGATGTGTTGATGTGGGACAACCGGGCCGTCCTGCACCAGGCGACCTTCGACTTCGATCCCGCCGAACGACGTTATCTGCATCGAATTCTGCTGCGCGGGGACATGCCGGTTTCAGCACCCTGAAACGTCGCCGAGTCATAGAAAAGGAACTTCAAGCCGGGACGACGGCGACGGCGAACGGTTAGGTCTCGTCCGACATGATCGCCGTGTACCAGTCATAGTCGCCGAGAGCCTCGATGTCTTTGTTGGAGAGTCTGCCGGGCTTATGTGAAAAGACATATTCATTACCGCCCAGACGTTGCCGCTTGCCTGAGTCCCGGGCGAACTGAATTCGGTCGTTGTCCGGAACATCGCAAAGGTTGATCAACGCTTCATCCAGGTTGAGGATGACATCAGGCATCTTCTTGCCGAGTTCGCCGCAGGCCAGGTCAAGTCCACTCTTGGGGTAGAACTTCAGAGCCCTCATCAGGAAGTTCGATGGAATCCGGTTCGCCGGGTGAGGCAGTGGCGATTCACTCGGCAAGGTCGGTCTTGGAAACCTGCTCTCTGGTATCGATACCCAGACGAAGCGGGCGGCGACGGGGTAGAACCGACTGGGGTGCAGCGTCGCCAAAAGTCCCGACATGACCCGTGCTTGCCGTGCGCTCGGCGGTAGCGCTTCGATCAATAACATCCGGCTTCGAAAGCTGTTGTCGTTCGGCGACCTGTGGAGACCCTGAAGCATGTAACCGCCGTCTATGGGAACAACCAGGCCATGGTTCACCCAGTTCAAATCCTGCTCGCTCGTGACCCCGACCCCTTCTCGCAAAACCAATAATTGAATTTGACATGACCATTCTCTGAATAGATTTTCACCACCTCTCGGGAAATTCTTCCGGTATCTTCGATCGCCCGCCGAAAAATGACCTTACATCCCAATAGATTCTTCTCAATTTCGGATTTCCGGAAGGCCCAGAGTTCATCAGATGTAGAATGGGGTAGAAAGATTCTAGTATTGACTTCTCTTGATCGAGTCCTGAACTGGGAAATATTCTCAAGAAACTGCGCGATCGTGACATCATCCCGAAACCAGTCTGGATCGATACGAACAGCCGTATCATAGCCAAAAAATTTATGCATCTCATTGTCAAAGAATGCCGCAAGATGACTCCGGCTTCGCGCCTGTGGCTGTCTTACATTCCCATAATACCAATTCAGGAAGGATTGTTTGTGGCTCTTGTCCTCCCTAAATGATTCGAGCAGATAAAGATCGAAACGCGCCGCATAGATGGCAGGCCAGCGTTCCTCATTCAAGCGTTCACGCCAACCCGAGAGATCCGAAACCAGTTGAATTAATGCTTGGACCTTGTGGCGAATCGGATATGAAAACGGTTCCGCCTGGTCTTCATCGCCCACCAGCCATCCTCCCATGATTTAGAACAGATTGCGATATACGCGAGAGGGATCACCGTAGAATTTACCAGGCTCTTTATCATCCATCAAATGTCGCATTACCTGAAGAAAATAGTGGCGACAGTCATTATGGGAAGCTTCATCAATCGCCCCGAGGGCTATCGCCATTTCAGCAATCTGCAACCTTTTCTGAATCTTTCTCCCCCTACCACGCAAACCGGTTTGGTTTGCAGCATCTCCCTCCACCGGCAGCAACAATTTGGGATAGGCCCCCCCTGACAACAGTCCTTTCAGAGGCTCACCCTCTTGGAGTATCATACGCATCATGTCAGGTGCCAACGCCAGCCGATAATCGAGCAGATGCAATGCCACGGACAGGGATGTCGCGATGTATCCAGGCTTCGAATACTTTGCGACCCTAAATCCCTCGTCGATGTTGCGTCCGAGGAACTCTACGGTTCCCGATTTCTCTTGGAGTCCCATATAGGGGAATAGGTCACCGCCGCCATCTCGGCTCTTCGAAGTGCCGATCGGCTCTGCGCGTTCGATCGTGGAGGTCTTTTCGACCTGGGGTTCATCGAAGTGTCTGCTGACAATGTTTCTGTAAATCGGGCCTGCGGTCGACTGACTGGCGCCCAGATGATGGGGACGTGCGGTCGCCAACCAGATCGTAGCTTTCAAGAGACCGAAATCCGGAGACAGATTCCTATCAGTATTGGGTCCCAGCCTGTTTCGAATTGCGTCGGAATTCTTCGACAGATAAATCTTCAGGGCACGAATTCCCACAAAAACTTCGCCGGGATAGACAATTGGGCGAACAAATACGACTTCATCGCCAATCGTTCGCCATACTTGGGGAAGCAATGCCAACAAGACACGACGCTCCTCGGTACCCGTCGCCGATGTCCGGTCACTCCAAGAACGAAGTTCCCGTGCAAGTCCTTGTTGCATTCTCGATTGACGGCCGGTACTGCCGCTCGGCGCCTGCCTGAGACAGTCCCGAGCAACATTTTTTGCGGCATCATTCCATGCTTGCTTCATTTTGCTTTCGGCACTGAGATATAATACATCCCTGAAAAGGGCTGGCCAATCCAGCCCCTCGATACGTTTTATTTCCGTCGATGACGCTATATCAATAGAAATGAAAAGGTACGTTTGGAATTGGCTATCCATATTTCACATCGCCCCTCCGACGCATGTCCAAGGCCTTGAAGTCTATTGCATCATGTCATGTATCGGGAAAGGGGTCGTATTTACAAATTATGATGACACCAGATCCCGGGTGCCATCATCAGGCCCTGCTGTCCACCAAGGCGGCAGAGGTATTGACGTCGTTTTCTTTAATATAAGTCCAACGCTCCGCCAATTCCTCCCTAGTCCCTCCAAGATCGGTAGCCAACTGGCCAGGATGCATCCCGAATTCAGTTATATATTCTCGAAGGATGAATTCAGGGAAGCGAAATGCCTCAGAAAATAAGTTCGCCTGTGCGTTCACCGTAGAGTTGAATTTTGTAGAGACATACCACATTGGCGACGCGTAATTGGACAACTCCTTCGCTTTATGATCAATATGCAAAACAGCAATGCCTATCAACTCCGCAATAACCTTCGAGCGGTCGTGCTCGTTCTTCTCAGCATCGAAAAAAAACTTGAACACCTTCTGTTTCTTGTTGAAAGAGAACTTGATTGCGCGAAACTGAGGGTCCCGCACTTTGAGAAACTGCCGTTGTTCATCATCGCCCGGGACGACGAAAACGTGATCGTGGTGCTCCGGCTGTCCGGCACGAATTTCGATCAGGTCTTCCAGTCGCTCGAATACCTGTCCGTTTCTAAATTTATGTGCGAACGCTTCCGCTTTGCTCACAATCGTAGCGGTTGTCCAGCAACGTCCTTGAAGTCCATGTGTGCATGTCAGGCCGAAGCGGTCGACCGCTTCCGCCCCGGCTTCTCGTTCCACCTGGACGATATCACTCGAACAGCTATCCATCATACCGAAAACACCCTGAAACCCGACGCTATCGACAATGCCGCCTAGCTGTCCGAAGCCTTCCAAGAATGGCAGTTAATCCGAAATACAGCTCGGCATCAACATAAAACAAGATGATTTTCCAATACAAGAGTCAAAAATCAGACACATGTAATTGACTGAAACTACTATTATATTCGAGTTTGCATGTGTATTCAGCCAAAAAACAGCCGCTTGTGGACAAAAAATCGGCGAATCGGCCATACAACCACTGGCGCAGGCCGTAGACTTTCGCTCGAATCGCCGGCATCCCGAGGCTGTCGCCGATCGCTGCACCCGCGAGGCGACATGCGCGGTCCGGAGCCGACCGACGAACCGATACGCACGTTATCACAGAACTTATTGACCGATTCTTGCGCCAAAGGCCCGTAATTCGTTATTGTCGAAAACTGTTGCAAGTTTGTTGCACCGATGAGAACGAACTCGGGAGAACCGATACGACAGAGGCGAGGGTACCGGAAAGCGGCGCGATCCTCGGGAAGAGACACGGACAGGGAGATGAACGGAAGGTGGCACTCATGAAACAGGTTCTTCTCGAAGGCGGGCACGTGATCGATCCGGCGAACGGGATCGATGGCGTGGCCGACGTCGCCGTGGCGGGCGGGCGGATCGCCGCCGTCGGCGCCGGCCTTGCGGCGGACGGTGGCCGAATCGATTGTTCCGGCAAGCTGGTGCTGCCCGGCATGATCGACACCCATGCCCATGTCTACCAGCACGTCAGCGGCCGCTTCGGCCTGGAAGCGGACATGGTCGGCGTGCGCTCCGGCGTCACGACGCTGGTCGACCAGGGCGGGCCCAGCTGCATGACCTTCCCGGGGTTTCGCCACTTCATCTCCACGCCGGCCGAAAGCCGGGTGCTGGCCTTCATCTCCGCCTATGTCGTCGGCGGGCTGGAAGGTCACTACTACCCGGACCTCTATGGCCCGACGGGCGTGGACGTCCAACAGACCGTACGCGTCGCCGAGGCCAACCGCGACCTGGTCAAGGGCATCAAGGCGCATGCGGAGATCGGTGGGTTCGAGCGCTGGGGCGTCGAGGTAATCCGCCTCTCGAAGGAGATCTCCCGCGCGCTGAAACTTCCCGTCTATCTGCATTTCGGCCAGCTCTGGCCCAATCCCCAGGTCGCGAACGAGACCTGGAACGTCGACGATATCCTGCCCGCGGTGCTCGAGCTGTTGGATCCGGGCGACGTGCTGGCACACCCCTTCACCCGCCACCCGGGCGGCTTCACCGACATCGAGGGCAACCTGCACCCCCTGGTGAAGGAAGCGCTCGCCCGCGGCATCAAGGCGGATATCGGCCACGGCTCGCACTTCAGCCTCGACATGGCGAAACGGGTGCTGGACGCGGGCGTGCTGCCGGACACGCTCGGCGCCGACATGCACGGCTACAACACCACGGTGCCGGCACCGCCGGGCGCGCCCGACACCCATCCGGACGAGGAGCATATGTTCGCCGGCCAGGAGCGCTTCAGCCTGGCCTTCGCCATGACCGAACTGCTGGCCCTCGGCGTGCCGCTCGCCGATATCGTGCCGATGGTCACCACGCATTGCGCCGACATGCTGGACATGGCGGGCGAGCTCGGCACGCTGACGCCCGGCGCCGTCGCCGACGTTTCGGTGCTGAACGACGACCGGGGCCGCTTCGTGCTGCGCGACAATCTTGGCGCCAGCATCACGGCGGAGCGCATGCTGACGCCGGCCTTCTGCCTGAAGGACGGCCGGCGGATCGATGCCGACGCGCCGATCCTGCCGCTACCGATCGCCGCCTGAGCATGTCGCAGGGCGTCGGCGCCAGCCTCCCGCGCAAGGAGGACGAACGGCTGCTTCGCGGCCGGGGCGAGTTCGTCGCCGACATCAAGCGCGCCGGCATGCTGGAGGCGGCCTTTTTGCGCAGCCCCGTCGCCCACGCCCGCGTGGGCGAGATCCACGTCCCGCCGCATCTGGCCGGGCGGGTCTTCACCGCTGGGGACCTCGCCGGCGTCGCGCCGATCCGCGCGGTATCGGCCCTGCCGGGCTTCAAGGTCTCGGCACAGCCGATCCTGGCGGCGGACAAGGTGCGCCTGGTCGGCGAGCTGGTCGCCCTCTGCCTCGCCGACAGCCGGGCGGCGGCGGAGGATGCCGCCGCCGAGGTCACCTTCGACTACGAGCCCTTGGGCGCCGTGCACGACATGCTGCGCGCCCGCGACGCCGACGCGCCGCTGCTGCACGAAGATTGGGGCGACAATGTCTTCCTGGAGGCGCTGGTCGACGGCGATCCGCACGCCGTCGCCGAGCGGGCCGCGGTCACGGTCCGGCGCGAATACCGCACGGCACGGCAATGCATGGCACCGATCGAGGGCCGCGGCCTGGTCGCCGAATGGGACGGGCGCCGCGATCAGCTGATCCTGCACAGCGCCTGCCAGATGCCGCATATCGTGCGCACCGGCCTCGCCGAATGCCTCGGCATCGACGAGGGCAAGGTGCGCATCATCGCGCCCGACGTCGGCGGCGGCTTTGGCTACAAGGGCATCCTGCTGGCGGAGGAGGTCGCGTGCGCCTGGGCGGCGATGCACCTCGGCCGTCCCGTGCGCTGGATCGAGGACCGGCGCGAGCAGCTGGTGGCGAACGCGGATTGCCGTGAACATCACTATGTCGTCACCGCGCACGCCGACGCGGAAGGCCGCTTGCTGGGCCTCGACTGCGAGGCGCATGTCGATTCCGGCGCCTATTCCGCCTATCCCTTCTCCGCCTGCCTGGAGGCGGCGCAGGTCGGCTCCATCCTCCCCGGCCCCTACGACTTCGAGGCCTATCGCTGCCGGACCTGGTCGGTGGCGACCAACAAGGCACCGATCCTGCCGTTCCGGGGCGTGGCGCGGACCGGCGTCTGCTTCGCTATGGAGCTGACGCTGGATGCGATCGCCCGCGAGCTCGGCCACGAGCCCTGGGAGGTCCGCATGGCCAACCTGATCCGGCCCGAGCAGATGCCCTTCGACAACATCACCGCCAAGCATTTCGATTCCGGCGACTATCCCGAATGCCTGCGCCGGGCGATGGCGGCGATCGACGTCGAGGCGGTGCGGGCTCGCCAGGCGACGGGGGAGGCCGACGGCAGGCGCATCGGCCTCGGCTGTGCGATCTATTGCGAGCAAGCGGCACACGGTACCTCGGTCTACGCCGGCTAGGGCATCCCGATGGTGCCGGGACACGAGCAATGCCAGGCCCGCTTCGCTCCCGACGGCACGCTGGAACTGCGCGTCGGCGTGCACAGCCACGGCCAGGGGCTGGAAACGACGCTCGCCCAGGTCGCCAACGAGGTGCTGGGCGTCGATCCGGCCCGCGTCGACGTGGTGCATGGGGACACCGCCCTCACCCCCTATTCGACCGGCACCTGGGGCTCGCGCTGTGCGGTGATGGCCGGCGGCGCGGTCGATGCCGCCTGCCGGATCCTGGCCGATCGCGCGCTGGCGATCGGCGCCCATCTGTTGCAGGCGAGCCTCGACGAGGTCGTTCTCGACGGCGGCCAGGTCCGCGGGCCGGGCGGCACCGTCGGCCTCGACCGCATCGCCTACACCTGGTACCGCCGGCCGCAGGATTTGCCGCCGGAGGTCGATCCGGCCGGACTGGAGGTCACCGCCGGCTACAAGCCGGAACGCGACAGCGGCACCTTCAGCTATGCCGCCCATGCGGCCATCGTCGCCGTCGACACGGACATCGGCGGCATCGAGATCCTGGACTATGTCGTCGTCGAGGACGGCGGCGTGTTGCTGAACCCGATGGTCGTCGACGGGCAGATCCTGGGCGGCCTGGCCCAGGGCATCGGCACCGCGCTCTATGAGGAAATGCCGTTCAGCGCCGAGGGCCAGCCGCTCGCCTCAACCCTGGCCGATTATCTGCTGCCGGGTGCGGGCGAAGTGCCGGCGCCGTCGATCCAGCATATGGAGACGCCCTCGCCCTATACCACCTTCGGCCAGAAGGGCATCGGCGAGGGCGGCGCCATCCCGCCCCCCGCCGTCATCGCCAACGCGGTGAACGACGCCCTCGCCGACCTGGGCGTCGAGGTGAGCGAAATCCCCATCACGCCGCGCCGCCTGGTCGAGGCGCTGGTCCGGGCCGGCGCATGAAAGCCGCCGCCTTCGACTATGCCCGCCCCGACAGCGCGGGCGAGGCCGTCGCCCTGCTGGCGGAGGCCCGGCGCGCCGGCCGTTTCGCCAAGCCGCTCGCCGGCGGCCAGTCGCTCGGCCCGATGCTGAATTTGCGCCTCGCCGCACCGGACCTGTTGATCGACGTCTCCCGTATCGAGGAGATGCGCGGGGCCGAGGGCGCGACGCTCGGCGCGGCGCTGACCCATGCCGAGATCGAGGACGGGCGGGTGCCGGACCCGACCGGCGGGCTGCTTTCGCCCATCGCCCGGGGGATCGCCTACCGGGCCGTGCGCAACCGGGGAACGCTCGGCGGCAGCCTCTCCCACGCAGACCCGGCGGCCGACTGGCTGACCGCCTTCGCCGCGCTCGGCGCTGAGGTCGAAATCCTCGGCCCCGGCGGCGCACGGCGCGTCTCGGTCGAGCGCTTGAGCCGCGCGGCCTTCCAGAGCGCGCTTGGCGAAGACGAGCTGATGACCCGTATCCATATCCCCGCACCGGGTCCGGGCGCGCGTTGGGGCTTCCACAAGATCGCCCGCAAGTCGGGCGACTTCGCGCTGGCCATCGGCGCCGTGCTGCTGGATCCGGCCCGCGGCATCGCCCGCGCGGTGATCGGCGCCGTCGAGGCGCCGCCGCTCGTCGTCGCGGATGCGGGCGAGCGGCTGTTCGCCGGCGAGATCGGCTCCGACGCGCCGATCCGCCATTACGACGAGGCGGCGGCGGCCGACCTGGTGGACGCCACGCCGCTCGGCGCGGATGCCTATGAACGGCGCGTTCACCTGGTGGCCCTACGCCGCGCGGTTCAGGCGGCGGGGACGGTGCCATGACGGCGATCCGCCTGGAGGTCAACGGCGAACCGGTCAGCGCCGAGGTGGCGCCCCGGACCCACCTCGCCGACTTCCTGCGTGAGGAGCTGCTGCTGACGGGTACCCATCTCGGCTGCGAGCATGGGGTCTGCGGCGCCTGCACGGTCATGCTGGACGGGGCACCGGCACGCGCCTGCCTCACCTTCGCCGTGGCCTGCGACGGCCGGCGCGTGCGCACGATCGAGGGTTTCGACGACGACGCCCTGATGGCCGAACTGCGGGCCGCCTTCACGGCGGAACACGCCCTGCAATGCGGCTATTGCACGCCGGGCATGCTGGCGACGGCGCATGATATCGCCACCCGCCTGCCCGACGCCGACGAGGCCCGGGTGCGCGAGGAGCTGGCCGGCAATCTCTGCCGTTGTACCGGCTATGCCGGCATCGTTCGCGCCGTGTGCCGGGTGCTGGAGGCGCGGGCGGGACCGGCGGGACGACGACCGGCGCCTCCCAAACCGGCCCCGGCCATCGTCGGTGGCCCCCCACCGCCGGCCCGTGCCGTGCCGCCGGCGCGCGCCCTCGCGGAAGGGGCGACGCGCATCCAGCAGGATTTCACCCTGGCCGCCACCCCGGGGGAGGTCTGGACCCTGTTCGGCGATCCCGAACGGGTCGCCCGGGCCCTGCCGGGGGCCAGGCTCGACCGGGCCGCGGCGGACGGCCGTCTCGAGGGAGAGATCGCCGTCGCGCTCGGGCCGATCCGGGCGGGCTTCTCCGGCACCGCCCGCCACCGACGCGACGACGGGACGCAGCAGGGCTGCATCGAGGGCAGCGGCGGCGACCGCCGCTCCGGCACCCGGGTCGACGGGCGGATCGACTATGCCCTCACCGCCGCCACGGCCGGCACGCGGGTTACCGTCACCCTGACTTTCAGCCTGGCCGGGCCGCTCGCGCAGTTCACGCGGGCCGGCTTGGTCGAAGATCTCGCCGGCCGACTGACCGCGACCTTCGCCGCCAACCTGGAGAACCAGCTTGCCGGGCGCGAGGAGGCCGTCGCGGAAGACCTCGGCGCCGGCGGGCTGTTCGCCGCCCTGCTCTGGGCCCGGATCAAGCGGTTGTTCGGTGCCGGCCCCTGACTCCCATCCATCATTCGGGAAGCATGACATGAAGACGATCGCCGAACTGTCGGAAGACCTCGCCACCGGCCGGCAGACCGCCCGCACCCTGTTGGAGGATGGCCTGGCCCGGGCCGAGGATCCCGCCGGCGAGGGCGCCCGGGTCTTCATCCAGCTGCAGGCCGAGAAGGCCCGCGCCCAGGCGGGCGCGGCGGACCGCCGCCGCGCGGCGGGCGCGCCCCTCTCCCCCGTCGACGGTATCCCGATCACGATCAAGGACCTGTTCGACGTCGAGGGCGAGGTGAGCGGGGCCGGCGCGCGCATCTTCGCCCAGAACGCCCCCGCCGCCGCCGACTGTCCCGCCGTCGCCCGCCTGCGCGCGGCCGGGCTGGTTTTCGTCGGCCGCACGAACATGACCGAGTTCGCCTATTCAGGCCTCGGCCTCAATCCGCATTTCGGCACGCCGCGCAATCCCTTCGATCGCGAGACGGGCCGGGTGCCCGGAGGCTCCTCCTCCGGCGCGGCGGTCTCCGTCGCGGACGGCATGGCGGCGGCGGGCATGGGCACGGATACCGGCGGCTCCTGCCGGATCCCCGCCGCGCTCTGTGGCATCACCGGCTACAAGCCGACGGCGAAGCGGGTCCCGATCGACGGCGTGACGCCGCTTTCCTTCAGTCTCGACTCGGTCGGGCCGCTGGCCCGAACCGTCGACTGCTGCCGCACCCTGGACGGCATTCTGGCCGCGACGACGCACGAGGCGGCGCCGATCGCGGCGGGCGGCCTGAAGGTGGGCATCATCGCCAACTATGTGACGGAGGATTGGGACGATGCGGTCGCCGCCGCCTTCGCCGAGGCGACGCGCCGCCTCGGCGCTGCGGGCGTGAGCTTCGCCGATCTCGCCCTGCCGGAACTCGACCGGCTGCCGGAAATCAACGGCAAGGGCGGGCTGGCGGCGGCGGAGGCCTATCACTACCACCGCGAACACCTCGCCCGCGCCGGTGACGGCTACGACCCCCGCGTCGCCAGCCGCATCGCCAAGGGGGCCGAACAGACGGCGGCGGACTATATCGACCTGCTCCGCGAACGCCGCGCCATGATCGAGGCCGTCGCCGCGCGGGCGAAGGATTTCGACGTGCTCGCCTGTCCGACGGTGCCGATCATCGCACCTGCGATCGACGCCCTGGAGGATGACGACGACTATGGCCGAGTCAATCTGCTGATGCTGCGCAACCCGACGGTCGGCAACTACCTCGACCTTTGCGCCATTTCCCTGCCGATCCACGCGCCGGGGACGGCACCCGTCGGCTTGATGTTGTTTGGCAAGCATGGCGACGATACGCGCCTGTTCCAGGTCGCCGCCGCCGTGGAGGCCGCCCTGGCTTGATCAGAGTTCGCCGTCGAACTGCACCAGGAACATCAGCCCACAGGTCGAGCCGTCGACCCGCTTGACGATGGCGGCGATGGAGGGATGGCCGGGAAGCGCCAGATCGACATTCTCTCCCTCCCCGAATTCCGGCACGCCCGGCAGAACCACGCTGGCGCCGGTCGGGGAGATGTTCTCAACCGTGCAGACCAGCATGTTGCCGGCGACCCGGAGTTCAGCGGGACGGCTGACCTCCTGACGGGGCGGCTTACGGGAAATCCGCAGCGAAACCATGAAGCGGGCGAGCTCGACCATGTCCTGTTCGTCGAGGATGAACTGCACGCCGATACGGTTGCCCTCGACATTGCGGGCGACGGTGTCGAGCCAACCGTACTCGAACATTTCGATGCGCACCCGGTCGCCGACGCGCACGTTGGCCTCGCTCAACAACTCGATCTGCGCACCCGAGGGCGAGAGGTCGTGAATCGCGCAATCGACGGAACGGATGCCGACGACCGCGACCGTCTCGATGTCCGTTTGCCAACGCCGCTGACGTCGGCCGGCGTCACCGCCTTCTTTCCAATTTTCAAAGCTATCCGACATCTCTCTCACAGAACCGAATTTACCGATGCCTCGAGCGTGTGAGCCACACGCCAGCATTCCAGGCGATAACACAGCCTAACACAGATAGCTGTAGCGGGTCGGCAACAGTTGCCGATCGCGAGACCTACGCGCTAGGCTTGGGCAGGCTGTGAGGAGAAATGAAAATGACGGGCTTCGGCAAAGTTCTCGCCGCGTTGGCACTGGCCGCAACGGTGGCATTCGGTGGCAATATTGCTTTGGCCTCGGACCAACAGGAGCTGGTCGACGCCGCGACCAAGACCGTCTCCAACTTCGCCGTCGATCCGAACCTGGAATCCTTCCGCGAGTATGCCCGTGATGCCGAGGCGATGCTGATCGTGCCGACCATGGTCAAGGGCGGCTTCATCTTCGGCGGCTCCGCCGGCTCGGGCACCCTCTCGGCGCGCGGCAAGAAGGGCAAAAGCTGGAGCCACCCGGCCTTCTACGCCATGGGCTCGGTCACCTTCGGCCTGCAGATCGGCGGCGAGGTCTCGGAAATCATCCTGCTGGTGATGTCGAAGAAGGGGCTGGATTCCCTGCTCAGCTCCTCCATCAAACTCGGCGGCGACGTCTCGGTGGCGGCGGGCCCCGTCGGCCAGGGCGCCAAGGCGCAAACCGCCGATATCCTCGCCTATTCCCGCACCAAAGGACTCTACGGCGGCATCAACGTCGAGGGCGCCGTCATCGACGTCAACGAGGAATACAACGACGCCTATTACAAGGCGGGCGCCCGGCCGCTCGAAATCATGATCGAGGGCAAATATAAGAACGACGGCGCCAACGACCTGCGCAAGGCCTTGGCGAAGATCGGCGCCAAAAAGAAGAAAAAATAACGACGACGAGCGCGCGAAATCGTCAGGCCGTCTCGCCCAGGGCCTGGCGCAATCCGTCGAGCCAATCCGCGAGACGGACGCGCGCTTCGTTGTCGATTAAGAACATCAGCCCCAGCACGCCGCCGCGCATGCGCACGACCTCCGCGGCGAGTGCGCTGTGGCCGGACGGCTCGAAATTCACTTCCGCCCCCTCGGGCACCTCCTCCGACGAGGCGGTCCAGATCGCGGCCCCGCCGGGCGAGATGTCGAGCACGACGCAGCGATAGCTGTGCTGACCGGCGAACAGCATGCCGTTCAACGGCTCCCACCGCTCGAAGCCCCGGTATGACCCGCTATCGCGCGGCCAGGCGACGGCGGCCGGCGTCTCCGATATGTCGTCGAGGGAGCCCTCGACCGCCTTTTCCATGTCCGGGCATTCCAGCACGTCGTCGACGTCGGCGTCGTCACCAAGGTCGGCCAGAACCGGGCAGGCATTGATACCGCTGCCACCGCGCAGCTCTACCGTATGACCTTGCCTGACGGCAAAAACCGAAGCGCCGCAGCGAGGGCAGACGATCTTGGGCATGAGCTTCTCCCGGCACCGACGAGGTGTTTCGACGCCATTGTGCGCCGAGCGAGCGAAAAGTGAAAGGGTGAAGACTAACTCGTTTTAGCCCGCCGCGCGCGTCGACCAGCAAGGGCCGGCCGATCGGCTGCAGCCACGCGCACGACCGCACCATCGAGGCGAATGGGAAAGCGGCGCAAACTCCGGCCCTGCGCCGGGCCGGCGAGACAGCGCCCGTCGTGAAGCGAGAAACGGGCCCCGTGAAAGGCGCAGCGCAAGCTGGCCCCGTCGTCGGCGAGAAAGCTTCCTGCCGGCGAATCGAGTCGCGACAGCGCATGCGGACACTCGTTGTGGAAGGCGACGACCCCTTCCTCGCCCCGGGTCAGGACGATACGCCTGGGCCCATCCCACTCGAACCATTCCAGACCCAGCACGCCCGGCGGCGGGCCGAGCTCGTCCACCCGACAGAGCACGTCCCCCGGCGCCGGCGCCGCGGCCAGGCGAATCGGCGCGCGGGCCCGCGCACTCACGGCTTCACGCCGCCCATTTCGCAGAGCAGGGCCCAGGCCTCCTCGGGGATGGGCATGACCGAAAGCCGGGACTGCTTGATCAGCGGCAGCTCGGCGAGCCGGGGTTCCGCCTTGATATCGGCCAACGTCACCGGCGATTTCAGGGCCTTCATGCTGGCCACGTCGACCATGCCGAAACGACCTTTCGCGTCACTCGGATCGGGATAGTATTCCTTCACCACGCGGACGATGCCGACGATCCGCTTCTCGTTGACGGAGTGATAGAAGAAGCAGCGATCGCCCTTGCGCATCGCCTTCATGTTGTTCGAGGCCTGGTGGTTGCGCACCCCGTCCCATTCGGCCCCGCCCTTGCCGGCGGCCACCTGATCGTTCCAGGACCAGGCCCCCGGTTCGGACTTCATCAACCAGTAGTTCATCGCGTCGTCTCCCTCGCATCCGCCCAGGCGAGGGTCGGCGAAACCGCCCGCGCGATCAAGGCCGGTGCTTGTCGGTCCGGGCATTTTCCGCTAAGCGGCAAAGGTGAAACGGCCCGGGAGAGCGGCATGGCGCACGAGATCACCATCGGCCCCCGGGCTGCGAAGTCGCCCTTCTTCGACGCCACCGTGGCGGCGGGCGCGACGGGCTTCACCATCTACAACCACATGTACATGCCCACAGGCTACGGCGACCCCGAGGGCGAATACTGGCGCCTGATCGACGGCGTCGCCATGTGGGACGTTGCCTGCGAGCGGCAGGTCGAACTCGCCGGGCCCGATGCCGGCCGGCTCGCCGACACTCTAGCGACCCGCGATCTCTCGGAGCTCAAACCCGGCATCGGCCGCTATACTTGCCTCTGCGACCATCGGGGCCGGTTGCACAACGATCCCGTCGCGCTGCGCGTCGAAGAGGATCTCTGGTGGTTTTCGATCGCCGACAATGATTCCCTGCTCTTCGCCCGCGCCGTCGCCGGGGAACGCGGCCTCGACGTCGAGGTCCGCGAACCGGACGTCTCTCCCCTCGCCATCCAGGGCCCGAAGGCGATGGTCGTCGCCGCCGCCCTGCTCGGCGACTGGGTGCACGACCTCGGCTATTTTCACTTCCGCGCCTGCGAGGTCCAGGGCATTCCCCTCGTCGTCCAGCGCTCCGGCTTCTCCAAACAGGGCGGTGTCGAGCTCTATCTGCGCGACGGCACCCGGGGCCTTCACCTGTGGGACCTGGTGGCGGAGGCCGGCCGGCCGTACGCCATCGCCGCCGGCACGCCGAACACGATCGAGCGGCTGGAAAGCGGTCTCTTCAACTTCGGCAGCGACAACGACGCCGACACGAACCCCTTCGAACTCGCGCTCGAGCGTTACGTCGATCTCGACGCGGAGGCGGACTTCGTCGGCAAGGCCGCGCTCCGCAGGCTCGCCGGGCGTCCGCCCGCCCGGCGGCGGACCGGCGCGATGCTGGACGGCCCGCCGCTGGGCACGACGTCGGCCAAGTGCCCGGTGCGACGCGGCGGCGAAACCGTCGGGTTCGTCGGCGGACATGCCTTCTCGCCCCGCCTGCAGGCGAACGTGGCGGTCGCGCTGATCGAGACGACGGCGCTGGCGGCGGGCGATCTGGTGGCCGAAACCGAGGCGGGTCCCCGTGCGCTCGAGCCCCGGGCCTTTCCGCTGGCCTGATTCATTCGGCCGCCAGCTTCTCCTCGATGACCCGGCGCAGCAGGGTCGCGCCCTTGTCGATGGCGAGACGGACGGTCGGCGCGGCCGGGCGGCGCCTGGTTTCCGCCTCGATCGCCTCCAACACCGCCTTGTCTTCGGCGAAGGCCGTCATCAACAGCGCGCTCATCCGCGGGCCGATGCTGTCGTCATCGGTCAGCCGGTTGCGCAAGGTCAGCCAGAAATCGATGGTTCGATGCTCGTCCACCGGCGTTAGGAAATGCAGGGCGTAGACACGAAAGCCCTCACCCCGCGCGTCGTCGCGGGCACCTGGTGCTGCCGGAAGCGAGCCGAAGTCGATCACCGAGGTGGCCGGCGCGTGGAAGATGTAATACTGCCAGCGGTCGACGTTGCCCTCGAACAGACCGAACTCGGCGAAGAAGCCGATCGGCGGGGCGTCGCGGGTCCAGCGCACCGTGGTAACGACATCGCCCTCGCGCACCGCCTCGACGCCGGCCTCACCGCCGACCGCGGAGCCGAGCGTCGAGGGATGGACGTAGTTGACATGGACGGGATCGCACAAATTCTCGGCGAGCGGGAAGTAGTTGCAGTCGTAGGCGAGCGGCGTGCCGTATTCCACCGCCCAGGCGGGATCGTGAAATTCCGGCTGGTCATAGACCGGGGCCGTCGCGGCCCGCTCGGGTGCGCCCATCCAGAGCCAGACCATGCCGTTGCTCTCGGCCGTCGGATAGGCCCGCACCCGGGCGTTCGGCGGGATCCGCGTCTGGCCCGGGATCTCGACGCAGGCCCCCGTCGCATCGAAGGTCATGCCGTGATAGCCGCACTGCAGGCCCGCCGCCACCGGCCGGCCCATCGAAAGTGGCAGGTAGCGATGCGGACAGCGATCCTCCAGCGCCGCCGCCCGACCGGCGGAATCGCGAAACAACACCACGCGGTCCCCCAGCAGGGTGGCCGCCAGCGGCGCGGTCGTCAGATCACGCGACCAGCAGGCGACGTACCAGGCGTTGCGCACGAATTCCATTCTGCCTCCAGCCAATGCGAAATCAGGCTTGTGAGGCCCGGATTATACTGCCAAATTGCCGCCCTGCGCGGGCCGCGAGGCGTGTCCGGCGCCTAAGAGCACAGGACGACACCGTGGCGGACACCGAAGGCCGAGACGTGCGGGCGAACCAGGCACTGCTGGAGGTGCGGAACCTGCGCGTCGAATTCCCGACCCGGCGCGGCACCCTGGTCGCCGTCGACGACATCTCCTTCCACATCGATCCGGGCGAGGTACTGGGCGTGGTGGGCGAGTCGGGTGCCGGCAAGTCGATGACCGGGGCCGCCATCATCGGCCTGCTGGAGCCGCCCGGCCGCATCGGCGGCGGCGAGATCCTGCTGGAGGGGGAGCGGATCGACAACCTGCCCTACGAGAGGATGCGCCGGATCCGGGGCCGGCGCATCGGCGCCATCTTCCAGGACCCGCTGACCAGCCTGAACCCGCTCTATACCGTCGCACGCCAGCTGATCGAGACCATCCAGACCCACCTCTCCCTTCCGGAAAAGGCCGCGCGCGCGCGGGCCATCGACCTGCTGAAGGAAGTCGGCATCCCGAGCGCGGAGGAGCGGATCGACCACTACCCCCACCAGTTCTCCGGCGGCATGCGACAACAGGTGGTGATCGCACTGGCACTGTCGGCCGAGCCGCGCCTGGTGATCGCGGACGAGCCGACGACGGCGCTCGACGTCTCGATCCAGGCGCAGATCATCAGCCTGCTGAAACGGCTCTGCAAGGAACATGGCACGGCGGTGATGCTGGTCACCCACGACATGGGCGTGATCGCGGAGACCGCGGACCGGGTCGCCGTGATGTATGCCGGGCGCATCGCCGAGGTCGGCCCCGTCGAGGAGGTGGTACGCCGCGGCAAGCATCCCTACACCCACGGCCTGATGGGCTCGATCCCCCACATCGGCGGCGAGATCACGGAGCTGACGCAGATCGAGGGCGCGATGCCCCGGCTGAACGCCATTCCGTCCGGCTGCGCCTTTCATCCCCGCTGCGAGCGGGTCTTCGCGCGCTGTTCGGTCGATCGGCCCGAGCTGCTCAGCGTCGACGGCGCCGAGGTCGCCTGCCACCTCTATGACGACGCAGGCCGGGAGGCGGCGGACTGATGAGCGAAACGGCCCACATTCCAGACGTCGCCCGCACGCCGGGCAAGGCCACGGCCCTGGTCGAAGCCCAAGGCTTGATGCGGCATTTCGACGTTTCGCCGCCGCTGCTGAACCGGGTGATCGAGGGCAAGGGACGCGCCGTGGTGAAGGCCGTCGACGGCATCGACTTCGCCATTCCCCGGGGTGAGACCTTTTCCCTGGTCGGCGAGAGCGGCTGCGGCAAGTCGACGGTGGCCCGCCTCATCGTCGGCCTCTACCAGCCGACGGCCGGAAATATCCGCTACGAAGGGGTGGAGATCGGCGGCCGGGCCAATGCCCGCAACCGCCAGCGCATGCAGCCCCGCATGCAGATGATCTTCCAGGATCCCTACGCCTCGCTGAACCCGCGCTGGCGGGTCGAGCGCATCGTCGCCGAACCGATCCAGGCGCGCCGCCTGCTGACCGACCGCCAGGCGGTCCGCACCCGGGTCGGCGAGCTGTTGACCCAGGTCGGCCTCTCGCCGGCGGACGGCGAGAAGTTTCCGCACGAGTTTTCCGGCGGCCAGCGCCAACGCGTCTCGATCGCCCGCGCGCTCGCCGGCGAGCCCGAGTTCCTGGTCTGCGACGAGCCGACCTCGGCCCTCGACGTTTCGGTGCAGGCGCAGATCCTCAACCTGATGAAGACGCTGCAGCGCAAGCTCGGCCTGACCTACCTGTTCATCAGCCACGACCTCGCCGTGGTCTATCACGTCTCGACCATGGTCGGCGTCATGTACCTGGGTCGCCTCGTCGAATGGGCCGAGACCAAGACCCTGTTCGATAACCCGCGCCACCCCTATACCCGCATGCTGCTGGACGCGATCCCCGACCTGGAGATGTCCGGCCGCCAGCGCATCCCGGTCGCGGGCGAGGTGCCGAGCCCGATCAACCCACCGCCCGGCTGCCCCTTCCACCCCCGCTGCCCCCACGCCCAAGACCGCTGCCGCGTCGAACCGCCGAAAGCGATTGCCGCAGGCGGCGCCCAGGTCGCCTGCCACGCGGTGGAAGAGGGGCGGATTTGATTGCCTGGCTGATGAACGGCCGTCTCATAGTGATCTGAAACGACAACGGGCGTTCCCGATCTCGGAAACAATCCGAAACCTCCCATCCGATGGATCCTCCCTCGGCGGCGTCCGTCAGATCAGTTAAGGCAAAAGGCTCGGAAGAATGCGGGCCGCACTCCCATCGAGCCATAGGTCACACTCGAACTTCGGCCTTTCCGGCCCGACGGCAACAACTCGCGCCTGTTGAGCCTTGGCCAGGACCGGCAAGAGGTTCGCCGGAAACACATCCCCGGACGTTCCAACAATGATCATACAGTCGCAAGAACCGGCGAGGTCCCTGGCTCGAGAGAGCAGGTCGCTATCCAGTTCGTCTTCGAACAGTACGAGACCAGGGCGATACAGCCCCTTGTCATCCTGCCCCATGAACGGGCGCACGACTTCCATGACTTGATCGAAGGTGCAGTTTCCGGAAGCGAGCGGCGCCAAGCCAGCCACCATGTCCGCAAGATCTTCGATGGTTCTCGTCGCTACCGTCGTGCCGCCTTCATCGACGATATTGAACAGGGAGCCGTGTATCTCCAGGACATCGGTGCTACCGGCTTGTTGATGCAGTCCGTCAATGTTTTGCGTTATGACCGAAGCGCCGAACTTCTCCTGAAGGCCACGGACGGCGTGGTGGCATTCATTCGGCATTGCGCCAACGAAGGGCAACAAAAAGCTGTGCAGGAAACTGGCGAACCTTCCAGGTTCGTCCACCAATTTCTCGAGAAGCCCTCTCCACGTTCCAAACTCCGTCGCCGGAAAATTGCGCCATAGCCCCCCCGTCGTCACGAAAGGTTGGAATTCCACTTTCCGCCGACGCGCCCGCACCGGAAAAAACGACGATCTTCTCCGAAGACTCGATCCAAGCCGCCGCTTCATTCAATGCGCGATCCTGTTTCCCGTCCGGCACCGCCACCATCTCCTATCTGGTTCTTTTGGATCGGGAAAACGCGCGGCCAACCCGCATTACAACTCGAACACGCCCTTGCCCATCGAGCCGCCGTCGAAGTGGCGGTAGGCTTCCGCCGCGTCGTCGAGTTTCCAGCGGTCGGTGAACAGCCGCTCGACCGGCAGATCGCGCGAGGCGATGAAGTTGGCGCAGTCGGTCTGGATCGTCTTCGAGAAGGTCCACGAGCCGATCACCGAGACCTGCGGGAAGATCAGGTCGCGGGCGACGTCGACGGTGAGCTCGCCGCCGACGCCGACCATGCAGGCCATGCCCCAGCTGCGCGTCGCCTGGATCGCCGCCAGGCGGGCTTCGCCGCTGGAGGTGCAGTCGAGGCTCTTGTGCGCGCCCTCGCCGGCGGTCAGCTCGCGGATCGCTTCGACCGGATCGGTTTCGCTCGGGTCGATCACCGCCTCGGCGCCGAAGCTCTTGGCGAAGTCGCGGCGTCCGGCCAGCACGTCGACGGCGATCACCCGCGCACCCATGGCGGCGGCCAGCATGGTGCCCGACAGGCCGACCGGCCCCTGGCCGAAGATGGCGATCGTCTCGTCGCCCTTCAGTTCCAGGCGGCGGAGCGCGCCGTAAGCCGTCCCCGTGCCGCAGGAGATCGCGGCGCCGGTGACGTAGCTCAAGTCCTCGCGCAGCGGCACCAGGCTGGTCACCGGCACCTTCATGTAGTCGGCATGGGCGCCGTGGCCGTTGATGCCGAAGACGGTCGCGCCCTCGGTGCACATCTGGTCCCAGCCGGTCCGGCAGTGACGGCAGACGCCACAGCCTTCGTAGTGATGATCCATCACCCGGTCGCCGACCTTGGCCTCCTGCGCGCCGACCGCGCTGCCGACGGCGGCGACCACGCCGCAGGGCTCGTGTCCGCCGATCGTCGTGCCGATGTCCGCACCGAGCAGCCCCGGGCCATCGGCGCTCGCCCGGTAGAGATGCAGGTCGGTGCCGCACATGCCCGACGCCTTGATCTCCAGGATCACCTCGCGGGGGCCGGGCGTCGGATCGTCGAACTGGCGGATCTCCAGATTGCGGTCACCGGTAAAGACAACACCTCTCATCGCACTCGTCTCCTCTTTTTGTGTCGGCCCGGCCGACCCGCGCCCCCGTCCCAACCACCCGTGGGAGTGTACCCTTGAGGCGGTTGGGACGGGGGCGCGGGCCGGCCGGGCACCCTGATTCCTACTACGCCACCGTCTTCACGTCCGACCCTGTTTTCCCGGGCGTCGCCGGTGCGGCGGAGGTCGCGGGCAGGCCGCGTTCGCGGTAGGGCGTGCGGCCGAAGAAGGCGCGGTAGCATTTGGTGAAGTGCGAGGCCGAGACGAAGCCGCAGGCCAGCGCCACGTTCATCACGCTCATGGTCGTCTGCAACAGCAGCAAGCGGGCCCGGTGCAGCCGCAGCTCCAGATAGTAGCGGGCGGGCGAACGGGCGAGATACTTGCGGAACAGGCGCTCGAGCTGCCGGGTCGAAAGCCCGGCCTGGCGGGCAAGGTCGGAACGGCCGAGCGGCTCCTCCAGGTTCTGCTCCATCAGCGCGATGATCGCCAGCAGCTTCGGATGGCGCACGCCGAGCCGGCCCGGCAGCGAAAGGCGCTGATGCTCGTTCGAGGGACGGATACGCTCGTGGATCATTTGCTCGGCGACGTCGCCGGCCAGCTCCTGGCCGTGTTCGCCGGCGATGAGGTCCAACATCATGTCGATCGAGGCGGTACCGCCGGCACTGGTCATGCGGTTGCGGTCGACCTCGAACAGCTGCGCGGTCACCAGGATGTCGGGAAACTCCTCGGTGAAGGACACCAGATTCTCCCAATGGATCGTGCAGCGGTAGCCTTCCAGCAGACCGGCGCGGGCCAGCACATGGGCACCGGTGCAGATCGCGCCGACGGCGACCCCGGTGCGGTCCATGCGCCGGAGCCAGGAAAGCGATGTGCGGTCGGAAAACCGATGGATGTCGATGCCGCCGCAGACGATGACGCCGGCGAGACGGCCGGCGTGGCCGATCGCTACGTCCGCCTGCACGGTGACGCCGTTCGAACAGAGCACCGGGCCGCCGTCGGTCGACAGGATTTCCCATTCATAGAGGGCCCGCCCGCTCAACCGGTTGGCGATGCGCAGCGGCTCGATCGCGTTGGTGAAAGCCGCCATCGAGAAATTCGGTACGAGAAGGAAACCAAAGCGATGCGGCGCATCCTGAGGCGTGTATTCCATCATCACGGCCACCCCGCGGGTCGAGAGCGACGTCGGCCGGGCGCCATGCCCGCCAGGCGCGGAGTTTATGCCAAGGAGGTGGGCTACGGGAAGTGTTTCGCTGGATGAACTCGCGGCCCCGCGCTACGATCATGCGCCGACGGGCGAGAAGGAGGACGGTGAAAATGGATCTGGTGTTCAGCGCCGAGGAACTGGCGTTTCGCGACGAGGTCAGGGAATTCCTGCGCACCCACCTGCCCGACGACATTCGCGAGACCACGCGGCGCAACCCGTCCTACATCGACCGGGAAATGATGGTGCGCTGGCAGAAGATCCTCTACGAGCAGGGCTGGATCGCGCCGGCCTGGCCGAAGGAATATGGCGGCACCGGCTGGAACCTGGTGCAGCGCTATCTCTTCGACGAGGAATACCAGGCCGCCGACTGTCCCCGGGTCAGCCCGTTCGGCCTGATGATGGTCGGCCCGGTGCTCTACACCTTCGGCACGGCCGCGCAGAAGGAACGCTACCTGCCGAAGATCCTGTCCTCCGAACATCTCTGGTGCCAGGGCTATTCGGAACGGGGCTCGGGCTCCGATCTCGCCTCGCTGCAGACCCGCGCGGTACCGGACGGCGACGACTATGTGATCAACGGCCATAAGATCTGGACCAGCCACGCCCATCACGCCGACATGATGTTCTGCCTGACCCGCACGAATTCCGAGGGCAAACGGCAGGAAGGCATCACCTTCCTGCTGATCCCAATGGACACGCCCGGCATCACCGTGCGCCCGATCGTTTCGATCGACCAGAACCATTATCTGAACGAGGTCTTCTTCGACGACGTGCGGGTGCCGGCGGAAAACCGCATCGGCGAGGAGAACAAGGGCTGGACCTACGCCAAGTTCCTGCTGGGCCATGAACGCACCGGCGTCGCCGGCGTTTCCAAATCGAAGCGCAAGGTCGAACGGCTGCACGAAGTGGCAGCGGCGGAAAGCGACGGCGGGCGGCCGCTGATCGAGGACGCGAGTTTCGCCCGTCGCCTGGCCGACATCGAAACCCGCCTGACGGCGCTGGAGTTCACGCAACTCCGCCTGCTGGCGCGCGACCGCGACGGCGAAACTTCGGGGGGCGAGCCGTCGATGCTGAAGATCCGCGGCTCGGAGATCGAGCAGGACCTGAACGAGGCGGCGATCGAGGCGATCGGCTATTACGCCGGCCCCTACCCGAACGAGGCACCGCGGCCGGAGGCCAACGCACCCGGCATCGGCCCCGACCACGCCGAGGGCAAGATGGCGGAGCATCTGCTGCGCCGGGCCGCGACGATCTACGGCGGCTCGAACGAGATCCAGCGCGGCATCATCGCCAAGATGGTGCTGGAGCTCTGAGGGCGGCGGGGTGCGGCGCAGCCTCGTCATCGGCGCCGTCGGCCAGATCGGCTGCGACCTGACGCCGGCATTGCGCGCGCGCCTCGGCGCCGAGAATGTCGTCGCGGCCGGGCGCAAGACCCCGCCGACGCCGGAACTCGAGGCCGGCGGGCCGTTCGTGTTCGTCGACGCCACGGACCGCGCCGCGCTGGCCGAGGTGATCGAGGCGCACGACATCGGCACGATCTATCACCTGGCGGCGTTGATGAGCGCGGACGGCGAGCGCAACCCCGACCTCGCCTGGCAGGTCAACATGGAGAGCCTGAAGAACGTCCTCGACCTCGCCGTCGCGCGGGGGATGGATCAGGTCTTCTGGCCGTCCTCCATCGCCGTCTTCGGTCCGACCACGCCGGCCGAGATGACGCCGCAGCGCACCGTGCTGGAGCCGACGACCATCTACGGCGCCAGCAAGCTCGCGGGCGAGCATCTCTGTCACTACTACCACCTGCGTCATGGCCTCGACGTGCGCTCGCTGCGCTATCCGGGGTTGATCACCTACAAGACCTATTCCGGCGGCGGCACGACGGACTATGCCGTGGAGATCTTCATCGAGGCGATCCGGGCCGACCGCTATCGCTGCTTCGTGACGCCGGAAACCCGGCTGCCGATGATGTACATGGACGATGCGGTGCGCGCGACGCTCGACCTGATGACGGCCGATGCCGACCGCATCTCCGTGCGCACGAGCTACAACATCACCGCCCTCAGCTTCACCGCCGCCGAACTGGCCGCCGAGGTCGCCCGGCACCGGCCCGGCTTCACCTGCGATTTCGCGCCCGATTTCCGCCAGGCCATCGCCGACTCCTGGCCCGACAGCATCGACGATTCGACCGCGAACGCGGACTGGGGCTGGACGCCGGCCTTCGACCTGCCGGCGCTCGCCGAGACCATGCTGGCCGGCCTCGCGAATCGAGACTGACGCCCCGAGGCGAAGACCGAGCGACGGCCGACCGTTCACACTTCCGCCACATTCGCCCGCCAGGCTTTCGCGGTGGAAAACGAGGGGATCCGAAGAATGCGCGCGACACGCACCCTGTTGCTCACCCTGGTTCTGCTGCTGCCCGCCGGCCTGAGCGCGGCGGGCGAGCGGCGCGACGTCGGTACGGCCTGGCTCGAAGAGAAACTCGGCGAGCTTTTGGCGGGGCCCCACTCCAGCGCAGCCTGGCGACAGGCGATCGAGGGCGTGAGGCTGCTCGACTACCGGCTTCTGGCGGTCCGGCCGCTCGGCCCGAAGCGCTGGTCGATCGATGCGGCGCTGCTGTTCGATCGCGGCAACGGGCCGGCCGGAACGGTCGGTTTCGAGCGGTTCACCGCCGGGCGCTACCAGCTGGTGATGGCGGAGCGGCGAGACGACCTCGTCCTGCTGCGCATCACCCCCCAGGGCCGATTGCGCTTCCTCCCCGCCGGTCGGCCCGCTCAGTAGGACTTGGGCAGCCCCAGCACCCGTTCCGCCAGATAACACAGGATGAGCTGCGGGCTGATCGGCGCCAAACGGTGGATCAGCACCTCGCGGAAATAGCGCTCGACGTGGAACTCCTTGGCATAGCCCATGCCGCCGTGGGTCAGGATCGCCGTCGAGCAAGCCTTGAAGGCCGCTTCGCCGGCCAGGTACTTGGCCGCGTTCGCCTCGGCACCGCAGGGCCGGCCCGCGTCGTAGAGGGCGGCCGCCTTGAAGGCCATCAGGTTGGCCGCCTCCAGCTCCGCCCAGGACTGCGCCAGCGGGTGCTGGATCGCCTGGTTCTGGCCGATCGGCCGGTCGAAGACGATGCGCTCGCGGGCATAGTCCGCCGCCCGCTTCAGGGCGACCCGGCCGAGCCCGACCATGCCGGCGGCGATCAGGATCCGCTCCGGGTTCAGGCCGTCGAGCAGATAGCGAAAGCCCATGCCCTCCTCCCCGATGCGGTGTTCCGCCGGGATCGGCAGGCCGTCGATGAACAGCTGGTTCGAATCGACGCATTTGCGGCCCATCTTTTCGATCTCGCGGATCTCGACATAGTCGCGGTCGAGGTCCGTGTAGAAGAGGGTCAGGCCGTCCATGGGCCGCTTGGTATCCTCCTCCGGGATGGTGCGGACGATCAGCAGCATCTTGTTCGCCACCTGGGCGGCCGAGGTCCAGATCTTGTGGCCGTTGACAATATAGCGGTTCCCCTCGCGCACCGCGCGGGTCTTCAGCCGCGTCGTGTCGAGGCCGGTGTTGGGCTCCGTCACCGAAAAGCAGGCACGGTCCTCGCGGCGGATGATCGGCGGCAGCCATTCGCGCTTCTGCGCGTCGTTGCCGTAGACCACGACCGGGTTGAGGCCGAAGATGCCGAGCGCGACCGAGGAGACGCCGCCGTTTGCCGCGCCGGATTCCGAGATCGCCTGCATCATGATCGCCGCCTCGGTGATGCCGAGACCGCTGCCGCCGTATTCCTCCGGCATGGCGATGCCCATCCAGCCGCCGTCGGCGATCGCCTGGCAGAAGTCCTCGGGGAAATTGCCGTCGGTATCGCGCGCCAGCCAATACTCGTCACCGAACCCGGCGCAGAGGTCGAGCACCCCATCGCGGATCTGCTTCTGTTCGATGCTCCACCCGAAGTCCATGGCCCGCTCCACCCTCGCCCAGACGATCGCGGTCAGTTTAGGATGACGGCGGTCGGGCACCAAGCACGGCCCTGAAGTAGGAGATTGGAAGCATGACGACGACGAGCCGGCCGAAACTGGCGATCGAGGTTGGAAACTATCTGCGTGGCAACCTGGCGGCGGTGGTCGATTACGTCCAGCTGGCCGAGCGGCTCGGGGTCGATGCGGTCTGGTCAGCGGAGGCCTGGAGCCAGGACGCGGCGACGATCCTCGCCTATCTCGCGGCGCGCACGGAGCGGATCGCGCTCGGCAGCGGGATCTTCCAGATCAGCACCCGCGCGCCTTCGATGACGGCGATGACGGCGATGTCGCTCAACGTGCTGAGCGGTGGGCGCTTCCGGCTCGGCCTCGGCGTCAGCGGGCCGCAGGTCGTCGAAGGCCTGCACGGCGTCGCCTACGACAAGCCGTTGACCCGCCTGCGCGAGACGGTGGAGATCTGCCGCCTGGCGATGCGTGGCGAGAAGCTCGAATATGCGGGCCGGACCCTCACCCTGCCGCGCCCGGGCGGCGAGGGGAAGGCGTTGCGCCTCGATCACGAGCCGGCGGAGATTCCGATCTACCTCGCGACGCTCGGCCCCAATGCGCTTCGCTATACGGGCGAGGCGGCGGACGGCTGGCTCGGCACCTCCTTCTCGCCGGCGCGGGCTGGCGCGCATTTCGACCATATCCGCGAGGGCGCGCGTGCGGCCGGCCGCGATCTATCCGAGATCGACCTCGAGGTCGCGGTCCGCGTCGACATCGGCGAGGATGTCGAGGGCATGATCGAGGGCCGCAAGCAGGCCGTCGCCTTCAACCTCGGCGCCATGGGCTCGGCCACGACCAACTTCTACAACGACGCTTTCCGCCGCGCCGGCTACGCGGAGGACGCGCGGGCGGTGCAGGCGTTGTGGATCGCCGGCAAGCGACGCGAGGCGGCGGCCCGGGTGCCGGACGCGCTGGTCACCGAGTTTGCCGCCATCGGCACCGCCGACATGGTCCGCGCCCGTCTCGCCGACTACCGGGACGCCGGCGTTACCACCTTGAAGCTCGGCCTCGACATGGCCCGCGCGCCGGCGGAGCGGATGGCCCTGCTCGAACAGGTGGCCGACATGGTCGCCGGCCTGGACTGAGGACGGTACGGCGATGAAGCTCTATATGGTCCCGCTCGCGCCCAATCCGACCAAGGTGATGCTCTATCTCGCGGAACGGGCCGAGGCCGGCGTGGATCTCGGGGTCGAGCAGGTCGTCGTCAACACCCTGAAGGGCCGGCACAAGGAAGGCGAACACATCGCCCGCAATCCCTTCGGCACCCTGCCGGTGCTGGAACTGGACGACGGGCGGTATCTCCGCGAGTCGCTTGCCATCATCGACTATCTCGAAGCCCGTTTTCCCGAAGGCGCACTCGCCCGCGACGGCGCCGAGGACCGGGCGTTGGACCGTGACCTCGAACGCACGGTCGAGTTCCGCCTGGCCATTCCTTTCTCACGCTACGTCCATGCGGTGAACTCGCCGCTTCGCCGTCCGCCCCAACCGGAGATCGCGGCCGAGATCGAGGCCGCCCTGCCCCCCGCCCTCGACCATCTGGAAGGTCTGCTGGCCGACGGACGGCCGCTGCTCGCCGGTGCGCATGTCTCCAGTGCCGATTTCACCTTGCAGGCCGCCTGTCAGTTCCTGCGTTTCGCCGAGCTGGATCTGTTCGGCGATCGCCCGGGCCTGCGCGCCTGGGACGAGGGCTACCGGGCCCGACCCGCGGCCCGCGCCGTGCTCAAGTGGTAGGTGCGACCATGGCACGCAGCATGACGCGCCGTGCCTCGGGTGCGAAGTCGCCGGCGTTGCGGTGCAGGGTCGCGTGTTCGTCCCACAGCACCAGGTCACCCGGCCGCCAGCGGTGGTAGTAGACGTTGTCCTCGGCTGTCGCGTGCGCCAGCAGTCGGGCCAACAGCGCCCGGCCCTCGCCCTCGTCGAGACCGACGAAGCCGGCCGTATGGATCATGCAGAATTCCAGCAGCAGCCGTCCGGTCCGCGGATGCGCCATCACCAGCGGCTTGAGCACTGGCGCGTAGGCCGCATGGTCGCGGCGATAGTCGCCGCCGTCGGGGCCGAGGCCGTAATGGTTCACCGTCTCGAGCTCGCGGACGCGGCGGCGAAGCCCCGCGGGCAAGGTGGCGGCGGCGCGGCGCATATCGGCGAACAGGGTCCCGCCGCCTTCGGCCGGCACCTCGAGGGCATGCAGCATGGCGCAAATCGGCGGCGTCTCCGCGAAGCTGCCGTCATAGTGCCAGGCGGAAGCCCGGCGCACCCCGAAGCCGTCGACCGCACCGTCGGCCTCGACGTTGGTCAGCCAGGAGATCTCCGGCACCTCGCCGTGGCGGTATTTCGCAATCGTCCCCGGCACGATATCGCCGAAGCGCCGCGCGAAACGGGCAAGCGCCGCCGCGTCGAGGGCTTGATCGCGAAACACCAGAACCGGATGGCGGGCGAACAGCGCTTCGATGCGGGCGAAGTCCGCGTCCGACAAGTCGGCGCTCAGATCCACACCCCGGCATTCGGCGGCGAACGCCGCGGTCAGCGGCCGCGCGTCGATCTCCACCCGACCGGCGCCCTCAGGCCGCGTCCGCCAGATAGTCCGCCAGCCGGCGCATGAAGCCGGTGCAGGCCTCGACCTGGGAGAGTTCGATGAACTCGTCCGGCTTGTGCGCCTGGGCGATATTGCCGGGCCCGCAGATCACCGTCGGCACGCCGCCCTGCTGGAACATGCCGCCCTCGGTGCCGTAGGCCACCGCATAGGTCTGGTTCGATCCCGCCAGCGCCAGCACCAGCGCCTCGACGTCCGAGCCTTCGTCGGCCATCAGCGCCGGCACGTTGTTGATGATCCGCGTCTCGATGCCGCAGGCCGGATCGAAGCTCTGCATCTCCGCGACCAGCGGGGCCATGGCCGCGTCCAGCTCGGCGACGATCTCCTCGACGTCGACGCCGGGAATGGCGCGGATGTCCCAGTTGATCTTGGCGTCCTTGGCGATGATGTTGCGCGCCGTGCCGCCGCGGACGGTGCCAGGCGTGATCGAGGTATAGGGCGGGGTGAAGCGCTCGTTGTAGGGCCCCTCGTCGCGGTGCTTGCGGGCCATCGCGTTGAGGGCGTGCAGGAATTCACCGGCATAGGCGACGGCGCTGACGCCGGCGTGGCTCTGGCTCGAATGCGCCTCGTGGCCGCGCACCATCGTGTCGACCGCGGTCACCGTCTTGTGCGCGTTGACCACGGACATGTCCGAAGGCTCGCCGACGATCACCGCGCGGGGCTTCGTCGTCATGCCCTGGATGTGGCTCACCAGCCCCTTGGCGCCGAGGCAGCCGATTTCTTCGTCGTAGGAAAAGGCGAAGTGCACCGGCTTTTGCAGACCGGCGGCCTGGAATTCCGGCACCAGGGCAAGCGCGATGGCGATGAAGCTCTTCATGTCCGAGGTGCCCCGGCCATAGAGCCGCCCGTCCGCCTCGCGCACCCGGAAGGGATCGGTCGACCAGTCCTGGCCGTCGACCGGCACCACGTCGGTATGGCCGGACAACACGATCCCGCCGTCGATGTCGGGGCCGACGGTGGCGAAGAGGTTGGCCTTGGCGCCGGTGTCGTCGTGGATCAGCACGCTTTCGACACCGTGGCCGGCGAGATAGTCGCGGACGTGGTGGATCAGCTCCAGGTTGGATTCGCGGCTGGTGGTGTCGAAGCCGATCAGGGTGTCGATCATCTCGCGCGGGGTCGGCGTGCTCATGGGCGCCTCGTCTGTTCCAAATTGCGTGGGTCGGCGCGCAGACTAGAGGGCTGTCGGCCCGGGGTCCAGCGCGATAAACTCCGCCGCCGAGCCTGAGGAGGACGCAAGCGCGTGATCCGCAATATCGATCCCTTTCCGCTGGCCTGGCCGGCCGGCTGGGCCCGCACGGCGCCGCCCGCCCGGCGCGAGGCCGACTTCGTCGCCGCGCTGGCGCAGGCGGTGCACAAGGTGACGCGGGAAGCCCGCCGGCTTGGTGCCGGCGAGGTGGTGATCAGCTGCAACCTGCCGCTCAAGCTCGACGGCATGCCGCGTGTCGGCTTCGATGCGGACGATGTGGAAGATGTCGGCGCCGCCGTCTACTTCGAACGCGAGGAGACACCCTATTGCATCCCCGCCGACGGCTGGGACCGGCTCGAGGACAACCTGCAAGCAATCGCCATGACCTTGGAGGCGATCCGCGCGCTGCGCCGTTTCGCCACGGACGACGTCGTGCAGGCCGCCCTGAAGGGCTTCCAGATCGCGCCCCCCGCCGACGACGCGGCCAGCTGGTGGAACATCCTCGGCCTCGGCTACGACGCCAGCCTGACCGAGGCGGAACGGGCCTACCGGCGCATGGTGATGTACGCCCACCCGGACAAGGGCGGCTCGGCCGACGCGATGCAACGCCTCAACAACGCGATCGCCCAGGCCCGCATCCAGCTCAAGGATCGCTCGATGCAGCGCCGATAGGCGCCTCGGCGGTTTCCGGCAGGCCGGCGGCGGTGAGAGCGTGAAGCGTTTCGGCCAGCATGTCGGGGTGCATGCCCGCACGGGCCGAGCGGATCGAGGCGAGACACAGACCCGGCTCCAGGCGCCGCGCGGTGTCGAGCATCGCCCGCGCCTCCCCCTGACGCCCGGCCATTGCCAGGCTCGCCGCCAGATGGGAATAGGAGAGGTACCCCGCACCCTGAAAGCCGCAACACTCGCGACCGGCCGCGACTGCCTCGTCCAGGCGACCGAGGACGCGGAGCGCGCTGCCCTTCAACATCAAGGTGACGAAGCGCAGCGGATCGCGCGGGCTCAACCGTAGCGCCATCTCATAGTGGCGAAGCGCGGTCGTCGGTGTAGCGGGACAGAAATAATTAAGAATCATGTTCGGAAATATTTTTTCACGGTCGAAACCGTCTGGAAAATCGCCGTGATTTTGGGGGCATTCCGGCCTGGAAAATCGGCCACGATGCGTTGGTGATGGAGGCCTTTCATGAGACCCTGTAGATTTTCCAATTGATCCACCACCGGCCCCCGCGCACTGGTCGAATATCAGTGACCCCCTTACACCAGAGATCGAGCTTGAGGCGCAGCGTCTGACCGCCGCTCCAGCGCGTTAAAGGCAAGACAGTGACCTGCACACCCCACAATACGTCCGGCGGGACACCTGGATTAGATATCACGTGGGCATTGGTAATCCCGCCCGTGCCGAGATAGGTGGCGTCGGTGCCATTCCAGGCGCTGATCGGCACGCCGGTCCGCTCCACGAACCAGGTGCCGGCGAGCCTAATCGCCGCGGAATGTTTGACGCCCCAGCGGGGGATGGGGAGAGATCCCTGATCGGCGACGATCTTGCGCGAGATGACGACGCCGTTGAATTCGGCGTCCCCGGACTTCTGGATGCGCCAGCCGGATTTACCGGTCCGAAAATTAGAACTCTGAATGACGCCAGAAAGTTTCTCGCTACCGACCGCCCCGTCCCTGATCCCCTGCGAGCCGACGACGATAGAGCCGGCGCGGATGTGAGAGCTGGTAATGGAGTTAGCCGCGATCGCGTTCGCGGTTACGCTTCCGGGCATCAGAATATTCCCGTCGAGGCGTTTATCGATGCGTAGCCACGCGCGACCCGACCAGGCGCGGGTCTCTGCCCACGAGCCGCTCGGGTAATACAGTGTGACTGTATCTGAGACTATCGGAGCACCAGGCAACGCGAGACGAGCCTCCGCGCCAGACCATGCGGCGCGAAGAGCGCGGCGATAAAAGTCCCCCCGCGCGCGCTTTCCGGACGCGCCATCCTCGCCATCCTCGCCGTCCTTGCCGGGATTACCATCCTTGCCGTCGCGAGAGTACCGCGAGAACAGCGCGGGGGTGGAGAAATTACCCCAAGCGCCGGCGCGGCCCTGGCGGCTGGATACCCACTCGGAGGGGAGGTCGACGGTGACCCCCCGGGGATCGCGCGACCAGCCGTAGGGGAGATAGGAGTCTACGACACGGTCGCCCGTGGGCCGGGCGGGCGCGGTGGCGCCCGCCGTGCGGCGAAAGATGTATTCGGTCGACCGGGCGGCGCCGCGCGGTGGCGGCAGGGTGGCGGCGGCGTAGGCCGGTTCCGACTCCCGGCCGTGGGCGTCGACCGCCACGATGGCGAAGCGCCAGGTGCCGGCGGGCGGATCCTGGCTCTCCCAGGGACTGGCGGTGAGCAGGCCGTCGTGCAGCGGCGTCATGGCCGAGCGTGGGTCCCGCGCGCCCGGCGCGTACAGAATGCGGTATCCGACGACGGTGGGGGATGCGGCGTCGCGCCAGCCGAAGCGCCGGGTGCCGTCGGCGGCGGCCGCGACCGTGAAGGCCTCCGGCGCGGCGGGCGCCGGGCCGGCCACGCCGGCGGCCTTGAATTTGGCCACGAAGGGCGTGCCCGCCGGGGCGGCGTCGGAGCCGGGCGTCACCACCACGTCGATTTCGCCGCCGGCGCGGGCGATCCAGCTGGCGCTGGTCTCGCCGGCGGAGAGCCTGGCGACGACGCGCATCTCGCCGCCGTCGTCGGCGCGGATGGTGCCGCCACGCCAGTCGCCGGCCACGGAGAGTGTGGCGGTGATCTCCACCAAGTGGGCGCGGCCAACCTGGACGGGCGCCTCCGAGAAGCCGATGGCGAGCACACGCGGCGTCTCGCGGCGCAGGCGGGGCAGCGGCACCGCGAGGTCGGAGGTGGCGGCCCGGTGATAGGCGTCGACCTCGTCGATCGCCTCGAAGCGGGTCGTGCCGTCGGCGCGCGGCCGGACCGAGACGATCCGGACCTTGGCCGGCGGGCTGCCGGCCGGGTAGAGCCGCCAGAGGATGTCCAGGGGATCGTCGCCCGCCGCGCCCGGGGCGGCGGGCAGCGGCGCGGCCAACAGGACCTCGTCATCGCCCCCGCCGCCAGGACGAGCGACCAGGGTGGTGTGCAGGGCGCCGTCGGCGAGACGCAGGATTATGTAATCCTCGCCGGTGAGCTCGACGGGGCGGGAGAGACGCAGGCGGCGCTCGTTGCCGCCGAGCAGACGGCCGGCGAGGCCGCCGTCGATCAGGCCGTGGGTGTGAATCGGCATGCAAAACTGACCCACTTTGGTGGGTTATGAGCGGTAAGAATTGACCCACCTGGAACGCTAGCATCCGCACGGAACAGTGCGGAGGAAAGAGCAGGTGGTATTGATGGAAAGCGTATTGAAGATCCGACGTTGGATATTACGGGAGGGTCGGAGTATCCGATCTGTATCTCGTCAGACTGGTTTGTCGCGGAACACGATTAAGAAGTATCTGAAGGACGGCGATCCACCGAGCTATCAGCGGCGCGTTTCACCCGTCCGGCGTAAGCTTAGCGATGGCTTCGCCAGCCGGCTTCGGGCGCTCTTTGAGCAGGACCTGGGGCGCCCGCGCCGTGAGCGCCGGACGGCCAAGAAGCTTTATGAGCAGCTTGTGTCGGAAGGCTATAGCGGATCCTACTCGACGGTTCAGAGGTTTGTCCGCGACCTGAAGCGTTCTGGCGCCGGATCGGGGGATGCGTTCATTCCGTTGCACTTTACGGCAGGTGACGCGCTCCAGTTTGACTGGAGCACGGAATACGCTGTCCTGGGCGGTGTCGAGCAGAAGGTAAAGGTTGCCCACTTCCGCCTATGTCATAGCCGCAAGCCCTTTGTTGTTGCCTATCCCAGCGAATCTCAGGAGATGGTGCTGGACGCCTTTGCACGGGCGATGTCTTTCTATGGCGGCGTACCGCGCCGGGTGATCATCGACAACCCCAAGACGATGGTAACCTATGTTTCGCGCTCTAAGGACCGTGTGTTCCATCCGCGCTTTCTGGCGTTGATGAACCACTATGTGATGGAACCGGTTGCTTGCACACCCGCGGCGGGGTGGGAGAAGGGTCAGATTGAGAACCAGGTTGGGTTCCTGCGGGGACAGCTGTTTGCGCCCAAGCCCGCCTTTGACGATCTGGATGCGCTGAACGGCTGGTTGCGTCTGCGCTGCGAGGAATTGGCGAATCGCGCCCACCCCGAACAATCGGATCGCAAGATCTCGGACGTGTTCGCAGACGAGTGCGCCGAACTGCGTCCCCTGGGCCGGGCTTTTGACGGCTATGTTGAGAAGGCCGCTCGTGTCCGCTCTACCTGTCTGGTCCAATATGCCACCAATCGCTATAGCGTCCCCTCCCGGTTCGCCGGGGAGCTTGTCTCTCTGCGCGCCTATGCGGACCGGATCGTGGTTGTGTCAGGGCAGAATGTGATTGCCGAGCACAAGCGCCGCTTTACCCGCAACGCCAGCTATTTCGAGCCCTGGCATTACCTGCCCCTACTCGACCGCAAGCCCGGCGCGCTGAGAGATGGCGCGCCCTTTGTGGGTTGGCAATTGCCTGAGGCGATGCACCGGGTCAGGGCGCATTACATGGCCGGCAAAGGCGGGGACCGGGAGTTTGTCGATCTGCTCCTGCTGGCCCAGGATCACGGGATCGAGGTGGTCGAGATAGCCTGTGAACTGGCCGTGGAGCAGAACACGCTGCGCCTTCCGGCCATCATCAATCTGATCAACCAACTGGTGGAGCCGGTCATCGCGCCATGGGGCGAGAGCCACGCCTATCCGCAACTGACCTTGCGGCCCGAAGCGGACTGCAAGCGCTATGAGACGCTGTGCGTTGCCGGGGAGGCCGTCGCATGAAAGCTTTGATAGACCAACTGATCGCCCTGAGGCTGTATGGAATGGCGGCTTGCGCCGAAGCTTTGCTGGCCGCGCGCAAGCCGCCAAGTCTGACCACTGCGATAAAGCAACTGATCGACGCCGAGACTGTAGAGCGCCGGGTGCGCTCTATCCAGCACCAAATGCGGGCCTCGAAGTTCCCCCACCATAAGGACTTCGCCACTTTCGATTACGGCCTAGCCGCCGTCACCCAAGCGCAAATCGACCCCTTCTGCTCAGGGCAGTTCACCCAGGAGGCCCACAACCTCATTCTGGTGGGCGGAACCGGTACGGGCAAAACCCACATCGCCATTGCTCTGGGGACGCTGTTGATCAATCAGGGAAAGAAGGTCCGTTTCTTCAACGCCGTCGATCTGATCAATGCGCTGATCAAGGAACAGGCCGAAGGCAACGCCGGCAAGATCATCCGGCAACTGACGGCCATGGATTGCGTCATCATCGACGAACTGGGCTATATCCCATTCCCCAAATCCGGCGGTGCGCTCTTGTTCCACCTGATCAGCAAACTCTATGAGAAGACCAGCGTCATCATCACCACCAATCTGGAGTTCGGGGAATGGGTCTCCGTCTTCGGAGATGCAAAAATGACAACCGCGTTGCTGGATCGTGTAACGCATCACTGCGCAATCATCGAAACAGGCAACATGTCTTACCGCTTCGCACAAAGCAAACAGCGACGACAAAAGTAGCCGCCCTGTAAGCAAAGCCCCAGGCTGATCCGCTATATGGAGCCAATCAGCCTGGGGGCTTTCATCGCAAAGGCGGGCAAATCAAAACGGGTCCTGTACAGATTGTTCTGCAAAAGGGGTTTCGTAGCTGGGGCACAAGTCCGGGCCGATGGGGTGGATGAGCTGCCTCCGGCTGGTCCGGGCTCTCGCGATCGAAATCCATGAGGACTGGCTGGATGCCAACCGCTAGCTCAACATGATCCATCTCAAGGAGAGCAAAAGCGAACGCATCCAGAAAGCCGCCTGACGGCGGCTCGGCATGCCTGGCGCTCCGAGCAATCGAAATCTCCGCGCCAGGCATGCCGGTGGCCCTCATCGGCAGCCATGACAAACTTGCAGAACAGTCTGGACACTACTTCAAAAGCTCATTGCCACTTCAAGAACCCCACCTGATCCCCACGTTCCGCCGCCGGCCCGGTTGTCCCGGTGGGCCCACAGGCCCCTCCCACGCGGCTTCGCTCCGCGTAACGCAAAGCGCTACACGAAGCCGCGCGGGGCCCTCCCGTGGACTACCGGGACAACCTCCGTCGAAGCAAGGGGGGGGGTCAATTTTGCACGCCGATAGGGGGTCAGAATTAAATGCTGATTGACACGCGGGTGACATCGACCGCCTCGCCCTTGTAGGTGAAGGACGAATTGCGCGCGATGACGAAGAGGGAGCGGAACCGGCTGAGCGAGGTGATGACGTCCTCGGCGATGCCGTCGGCGAAAAATTCCTGCTCCGGCGCGCTTCTCCCATGTTCCTCGTTTGTTCACGCATTTTGCTGTTTTGCGCCGGATTGAGAGGAACCGCTAACGCGGGAGCAACCTTTTGTCAATGGCCAATTTCAAGCAAACGTCACGCGACAATCGGGTAGGAGGGGTCCTCTCGGCGCCCCTCCTCCCACACCACCGGGCATACGTTCTACGTACCACGGCGGTTTCCGGTCAGTTGTAACGCGAGATACCTATCGGTCATAGGGACAAGCCCCTGGCCTTCGAACCAAGCCAGGGTCATGGCTTCGGTGGCTTGATAGCTGAGGGACTTGCGCCACCAGCCCTTGCCGGAGAGAGCCAAGATCCAGGCCCGCCGCTCGGGCACCCCGAGGCTTCGCAGGAAGTCCGCTTGCGCCTTGGTGCGCTTGCATTGCTTGAGCCGGACACAGCGCAGTTTTCGACGGATCCAGCCGTCGAGACGCCGAAGCTGGCTCGCGCAACGGGCATGGCGGAAGTACGTCACCCAGCCGGCGAGGAAGCCGTTGAGTTCGCCGACCATGCGCGCGAGGCTGATGCCCCGGTTGCGCCGGGTGATCTCGCGAACCCGTTGCTTCGCCCGCCGCAGGCTTTGCGGCGCGATGCCGAGCGATCCATCCGACAACAGCCGGTGGCCGAGGAACTTGCGGTCCCCGGCCGGAGCGACGGCACTTTTCTCCTGGTTGACCCGCAGATGCAACCTGCCTTGGAGGAATTCGGCGACCGAGGCCATCACCCGCTCGCCCGCCGCTCGAGTGCGAACGTAGATGTTCACGTCGTCGGCATAACGGCAGAAGCTATGGCCCCGCGCCTCCAGCATCCGGTCCAGATCGTCCAGTAGAAGATTGGCCAGCAGCGGCGACAGCGGGCCGCCTTGCGGCGTGCCCTCATGGCGCCGGATGCAGACGCCGGTCTGCATCATCCCCGCTTGCAGAAAGCGACGGATGGTGCGCAGCAGGCGCTTGTCGCCAATCCGCCCAGCCAGTCGGGACATCAGAATGTCGTGATTGACCCGGTCGAAGAACGCCTCCAGATCCAGGTCGACCACAATCCCGCGGCCTTCGGCAACGTACTTACCCGCTTGGGCCAGAGCATCGTGAGCGCTCCGGCCCGGACGGAAGCCGAAACTCGAAGCCGAGAAACCCGGATCGAGGATCGGCTGAAGGACGTGCAGGATGGCTTGCTGAACCAGACGATCCAGCACCGTCGGGATGCCCAATTGCCGCATCCCGCCTCCCGGCTTGGGGATCGAGACCCCCTTCACCGGTTGGGGCCGATAGTCGCCTCGCGACAACGCCGCCACCAGCGCGTCCTTGTGATCGACGAGCCAGAGCCGCAGGTCTTGGATGGTCATCCCATCCACGCCCGCCGACCCCTTGTTCGCCTTCACCCGCTTGTAGGCTTGGTTCAGGTTGGCGGAACTCACCACCCGTTCCATCAGGTCTTGCGTCAAGGCTCGTTGCCGGTCCAACGCCGTGCGCACTTGTGGCACCTCGCAGGCTCCAGTTCCGGTTCCGCCGTCACCAGGGGCCTCGGGGCGCAGCGCCTTCATCAGGGCCTCGTCGAAAAGGTCCAATTGATAGCCACCGCCTTGCTGCCGCTCCATGCTCATCGAGTTGGTCCAGACTGCTCCTTGCTATTCGGATTCGGCCCTTCGGCGCCTCGCGGCCCCTACTATGGCCTCGGCTGACTTCTCCACCGCCGTCGCTCCCCGTCGCCGGGTCGCTACTCGGTTCCCCCGAGAGCGCTGGAGATCTCCCTGGGTAAAACCTTGATCTTTCCGCCGGTCGCGGCCGGATTTACCAATGCGATGTCCGAACGACTATCGGGCATCGCCATCCATTGCTGGCTTACCCCATCGCACCGGCCTGATATCCGGTTTCTGTTCGTCCGCTCCGGATTTTGCCTCCGGCTTCCTCCCCACCCCACCTCGCGGCGACGCAGTTGCCTTCAGCTAACGGTTCCGGTCGTTACGGCCCGTAGAGAACTTCCATCTCCTAGATCAACGCCATGCCAGGCACACAGAAAAGGGGTCCGCGGAACATTCCGCGGACCCCGAGATCCAGCGCCGGCCGAGGCCGGGCTTATGTCGTCAGGCGACCTCCTACTGGTAGGTGCCTTTCAGGAATTGCATGTCGCCCCAGGTCTTGTACTGTTGGCGGAAACCGAAGTAGCTGTCGGCGACCTTCTTGAAGAGCGGGTCCTTGGCCTTCTCTTCTTCCACGACCTCGAGCCAGGCCGTTTCCATCGTCTTCAGGACCGAGTCGGGCCAACGATGGTTGGTGACGCCGTACTTGTCTTTCATCTGCGCCATGGCGCCGAAGTTTTTCGCCTCGGTCTCGGCATAGACGTACATGACGCTCTCACCCAGCGCGACTTCGATCATCGCCTGATGGGTGTCGTCCAGACCCTTGAACAGCGAGCGGTTCATCAGCAGCTCGGAAACCGAAACCTGCTGGTGCCAGCCCGGGAAGTAGTTGTTCTTGGCGATCTGGTAGAAGCCGAGGGCGATGTCGATGGTCGGCATCGAGAACTCGGTGGCGTCGATGACGCCGCGCTCCAGCGCCGGATAGATGTCCGCGCCGGCGAGCAGCTGGGTCGACACGCCAAGCTTGGTCATGACCTTGGCGCCCAGGCCGAAGAAGCGCATCTTCATGCCCTTCAACTGGTCGAGGTTCTCGATCGGCTCGCGGAACCAACCCGATGTCTCCGGGCCGATGGCGAAGCTGTCGAAGCTGATCAGGTCGTGCTTGACGTAGATTTCGTCGCGCAGCTCGTTGCCGCCGCCAAACATCTTCCAAGCCATGAATTCACCGATCTGCGGGCCGAAGGGCACCGTGGTGAAGAAGGACAGGGCCGGGTATTTGCCGATGTGGTAGCCAGGCGTCGTCCAGCAGCTCTCGATCGCGCCCTTGGAAACCGAGTCGAAGCACTCGAGCGCCGGCACCAGCGCGCCCGGCTCGAAGAACTTCAGGTTCAGCTTGCCGGCCGACATCCGTTGCAGGTTCTTGGAGAACCGAACGCCCGAGGTACCGATGTGCGGCAGCTTGGAGCCGAACGCACTTTGCATTTTCCATTTGACGCGCTTCTGCGCCTCGGCCGTTCCGGCAAAGGCAAGCGCGACACCGACAGCCAAGCCAGCCATCGCGGCGGGCTTGAGGAACTTGGTCACGGACATTCCGTATCCTCCCTATTTCTATGTGTCCCAGTGCGAAGTATTGTCGCAGCGCGGTGAGGGCGCAACCGAAATAATCCGATTGGCGAAATCAGGGAGTTCCAATGCGCGGCGCAGATCGGGTTTGCGAGGCTCTGGCGCGGATGGCTGGCGGCACGATTTTTACGCTGTCCGGCAACCAGATCATGCCGGTGTTCGATGCCAGCATCGATGCGGGACTGACTCTGATCCACGTTCGCCACGAGGCGGCGGCGGTGCACATGGCGGAGGCCTGGGCCCAATTGACGGGCGAGGTCGCCGTCGCCCTGGTGACCGCCGGACCGGGATTTGCCAACGCGCTCTCCCCCCTCCTCGCCGCCCGTCAATCGGAAACCCCGCTGGTTCTGTTGAGCGGCGATTCACCGCTGAGCGGCGACGGCCGGGGTGCCTTCCAGGAACTCGATCAAACGGCCATGGCGGCGCCCGTGGTCAAGGCCGCCTGGCGGGCGACCAGTGCCGCGGACCTCGACGCCGACGTGGCCCGCGCGATCCAGCTCGCCGCCGCGGGCCGGCCGGGACCGGTGCATCTGGCGCTGCCTTTCGATCTGCTGAACGCGGAGACGGACGGCGGCGCGGCCGCCGTCCCGGTGCACACGCCCCTTCCGCCCGTGGACACGAGCGCGATCCGGCAGGCCGTTGCCGAGGCCCGGCGTCCGTTGGTCCTGACCGGCCCGGCCCTGAACCGGACCCGCGCCGGCGCGCTGCTGGACGAATTGGAACAGGCCCTCGCGGCGCCGGTGGTGGCGATGGAGAGCCCCCGAGGCCTGCGCGACCCCGCGCTCGGCGCCGTCGCCGGCGTCCTCGCCGAGGCGGATCTGATCCTGGTCCTCGCCAAGCGGATCGACTTCACCCTCGGCTTCGCCGGGCCGGGCGTGCTGGCCGAGGATGCGCGCGTCGCCGTTCTCGACCCCGACGAGGCGGAGCTGGCACGGGCCGCGGCCGCACTCGGCGATCGGCTGCTGTCGGCCTTGCGCGCCGAGGGGCAGGCGAGCGCCCGGGCGCTCGTCGCGGCGGGTCGGGGGGCAGGCGACGACCGCCGGGCCTGGCGGGCCCGTGTGGCAGATGCGACCCGGCGCCGGGCCGAGGTGGCGACGGCGGCAGGCGGCCGGATCACGCCGGATGCCGTCGGCGCGGCGGTTCAGGCTTGTCTGGATGCGGCGGGCGAGGCGGTGCTGGTCTCGGACGGCGGCGAGTTCGGCCAGTGGGCACAGGCCACGATCCAGGCGCCTGCACGGGTGATCAACGGGCCTGCGGGTGCCATCGGCGGCGCGGTGCCGCAAGCGGTCGCCGCCCGCTTGGCGCGACCGGGCGCTTGCGTGATGGCGCTGATGGGCGATGGCACGATCGGCTTCAACCTCACCGAGTTCGAAACCGCGTTGCGCCACGACGCGCCCTTCGTCGCCGTCGTCGGCAACGATGCCCGCTGGAATGCGGAGGTGCAGATCCAGCTCGCCGACTACGGGCCGAACCGGCTGGTCGGATGCGAACTTTCGGCCACGCGCTACGACCTCGCCGTCGCGGGCCTCGGCGGGCACGGCGAGCATGTCACGCGGGTCGAGGACCTCGGCCCCGCCCTTGCCCGCGCGGTGGCGAGCGGCCTGCCCGCCTGCGTCAATGTCGAGATCGAGGGCCTGCCGGCGCCGAACGTCGGTTGAGCCGAAGGCTCTCAGACCCGGAACTGGACCTGTTCGGAGAAGAACCGTTCGATCCGCCGGAGCGTGGTGTTGAGATCCAGCACCTCGTCGTAGCCGACCTGCCTGCCGTCGAACAGCGCCGCGACGTGGCGCTCGAACAGCGCCGTCACGTCGTTGCGGAGCGCCATGCCCTTTTCCGACAGCTTGACCCGCACCGTGCGCCGGTCGTGCTCCGAGCGTTCCTGTTCGATGTAGCCGTTCTGCGTTAGCTGCTTGACGTTGTAGGAGACGTTGGAGCCGAGATAATAGCCGCGGTAGGTGAGCTCCCCGATGGTGATTTCGTCGTCGCCGATGTTGTAGAGGATCAGGGCCTGCACGTTGTTGACGTCGCTCCGCCCGGAGCGGTCGAGCTCCGCCTTCAGCACATCGAGGAAGCGCCGGTGCATGCGTTCGATCAACAGCAGGGTCTCGCGATAGAGCGTCATCCGCTCCGCGTCGTCGGGTCCGGCCGCGCCGTCGTCCGTCGAATTCTCGCCGCTCGTGCTCATCCGCGTTTCGCCTCACGTCTGGACGTCTCGAATACCGGATTTATAGCACCGCGAGACGGGAAGCGGCCAGCGCGCAAGATGGCGTTAGACCTTCTCCATCACCAGCAGGACGATGGTCAGGATCAACATCGCCAGGAAGGCCAGGCCGGAGATCTTGGTCTGCATCGAAAAGCGGGGCCGCGGCGGCGGTGGCTCCGCCGCCTCGTCCGGCTTTTCCGGCTCGGTGCTCATGCCGCGCGTGCCGCCTGGATGGCTTCCCGCACCAGGGGCAGGCGATCGTTGCCGAAATACATGTCGTCGCCGACGAAGATGGTCGGCGAGCCGAAACCGCCCCGGGCGATCAGTTCTTCCGTATTGGCGCGGAGCGCGCCCTTGATCTCGTCCCGCCCGCAGCCCTCGAGCAAAGCGGCGCCGTCCAGGCCGGCGCTGGCCGCGATACCGCCCATGACCTCGTCCTGGGAGATGTCCCGGTCTGCGCCCCAGTACGCTTCGAACGCCGCGCGGGCGAAGTCGACGAGTTTGCCCTGCTCCGCCGCGACCAGGCAGCCGCGCATCGCCTTCACGCTGTTGACCGGGAAAACCGTCGGCGGCCAGGTGATGGTAATGCCCGCATGCGCCGCCCAGTCGGCCATGTCCTTCGACTGGTAGGCGACCTTGGCCTCGACCGGGTTCTCGCGGTTGGCCTGCACCGAAGGATTGACGGCATTGAAGACGCCGCCGACCAGGATCGGTTTCCAGGTCACCTCGACGCCGAGCTCGTCGGCGAGCGCCACCATTCGATGAAAGCCGAGATAGGTCCAGGGGGAGGAACAGTCGAAGTAGAAGTCGATACTCATGGCCTGTGTGTCCTTGATCTTCGGTTCGTATGTGTCAGCCGCCCGGCACGATGCCGGGTGCCAGGCTTTCGATATGGGCGCAGATGTCGCCCGGGCGGGTGATCCAGACCTTGTCGGAATGGGCCTGGATATGCTGGAAGGCGCGGCGCAGCTGCGGGATGCGATAGGGCCGCCCCATGACGAAGGGATGCAGCGAGATCGGGCAGACCAGCGGTTGGCGTTCCGATTGCGCCAGCATCTCATCGAACATGTCGATGATCATGTCCGCGAATTCCTCGGTGGAATAGCGATACCAGACGATGCCGCGGGTGTCGTTCACCTCGATCGGATAGGGCATGGAGAGGATGCGGCCATTGCGGGTCTTCATCCAGACCGGCTGGTCGTCCATCGTCCAGTCCATGACATAGCGATAGCCCGCCTCCTGCAGCAGGTCCATCGTCACCTCCGAGTTGGAGAGCCAGGGGCTCATCCAGCCGGTCGGCGCCTTGCCTTCCTCCCGGGTGATGCGCGCCGTGATCTCGGCGATATGCGCACGCTCGCCCGCCTCGTCGAGCGTGCCCTGCTCGTCCGAATTGGTAATGCCGTGGCCGAGGATCTCGTCGCCGCGCGCCCGCAGGGCCTCGGCGATGCCGGGGCATTCGTCGTAGATCGCGGTGTTCATCTGCGCCTCGGCCGGCAGGCCGAGCTCGTCGAACAGCTCCATCAGCCGCCAGACGCCGACCCGGTTGCCGTAGTCGCGCCAGGAATAGACCGAATGGCTGTTCGCCTGGTCCGGCGGGGCGATCGCCGCACCCTTGCCCCGGCCGTAGCGGAAGGCCTCCACGTTGACGGCGATATAGACGGCGAGACGTTTGCCGTCCGGCCAGTCGTAGTCGGGGCGGGCGGAAATCGCGCTGAAGTCGTAGCGACCGTGATTTTCGAGCATGTCGATACCTCCGAGGCTTTGGCGTGGGCAAATCTAGCCGCTGGGCCGCAGCGATGCCATCACTCCGCCGGTTTGGCCTCGGCGCTGGCCGGAAAGATCTCCGGCGTGCCGAAGGGTAGCGTCTCCAGGTAGAGGGAGCGCGAGGGGAAGGCGAAGGCGGCGCCGTTCTCTTCGACGATTTGTTTGATGCGGAACAGCAGGTCCTGCTTGATCTCCATCCACTCGCCCCAGGCCTTCGTCCTGGTAAAGCAATAAAGCATGACGTCGATCGAGGAATCGCCGAAGCGGTCGACGTTGATGAGGGTGGTGACCGCGGGCGAGCCGGTCTCGAACGCCTCGTCCCCGTACACGTGCTCGCGGATCGCCTCGACGATGGCGCGCAGCTGTTCGGTGCTGGTGCGGTATTCGAGGCCGATGGTCCAGTAGATCCGCCGGTGGTGCATGCGGGAGAAGTTGACCAGCGCCTTGCCGGTCAGGAGCGAGTTGGGAATGGTCACCAGCGAGAGGTCGAAACGGCGGATCTTGGTCGTGCGAAAGCCGATCGACTCAATCGTGCCCTCGACGTCGGGCGTGCGGATCCACTCGCCCCGCTCGCAGATGTGATCGAGGAAGATGTTGAGGCCGGCGAACAGGTTGGCGATCAGGTTCTGCGCGCCGAAGGCGATCGCCATGCCGACCAGGCCGAGGCCGCCCAGCAGCGCCGCGACGTTGAAGTCCCACTCCTCCAGCACCGCGACGACGCCGAGGCAGGCGATGGCGAACTTGGCGAACTTGGCGAAGAAGTCGCGTAAGGAATCGCGAAGGCCGCGGTGCCCCATCGCCAGGGTCAACCGGTCGACCAGGTGGGAGAGCGGTTCGACCAGCTGGTAGAGTGACCAGAAGATGGTGAAGGCGATGAGGGAACGGACCAGGCGGTCGAGGATGAACAACACGTCGTCGGGCAGCGGCACCACCCGGGTCGCGGCAAAAACGCCGACGACGACGAAAAGAAAGCGGATCGGCGCCTCCAGCGCGACCAGGATGGCGTCGTCGATCTCGTTCTTGGTCCGCCGGGTGATCTTGCGCAGGAGCTCGATCAGGCCCCGCGCGAGCACCCGGCGCAGCACCAGGAACAGCAGGAAGACGCCGAGCGCGGTCAGCACATGGCCAAGATCGACGCCCCCGACGCCGGTGTGCCAGACCGCCTCGACCTGGCGCCAGAAATCCGTTGCGCTTTCCATCGGGGTTGTCTACCCGCCGACGCCGGGAAAGACGATCGCCGCCTTGCCGCGCGACTGCCGTTCCAAAACGGCGGCCATCGCGCCCTGGAAATCGTCGATTTCGAAGCGATGGGAACAGACCGGTGTCAACAGTCCCTCCTCGCACCAGCCGGCCATCCGTTCCTGCAACGCCCGGACCGCCGTTTCGTGAACCTCCGGCCGGTCGCCCTCCTGGGTCCAGCCGACGTAGATGCCGTAGTTGAGGCCGATGGCGCTGACGTTCTTGACCAGCAGATGGTTGCTCGGAAAGGCGAAGACGTCGCCCGACGCGAAACCCAGCGTGAGGATCCGGCCGTCGAAGGCCAGGCAGCGGAGTGACTGTTTCGAGGTCTCCCCGCCGATCGGGTCGATCACCACGTCGACGCCGCGCCCGTCGGTGAGCGCGCGGACCTTGGCCACCAGATCCTCGCCTAAAATGAAGCCCTCGTCGGCGCCGTGCTCGGCCGCCAGCGCCAGCTTCTCCTCCGTGCTGGCGGTGGCGATGACCCGGGCGCCCAGGATCTTGGCGATCTCGATCGCCGCCAGGCCGACCGCGCCGGCGGCGCCGTGCACCAGCAGGGTTTCCCCCGCCTTCAGGTCGGCTTTCCAGATCAACGCCGCATAGGCCGTGGCGTGGGAGAGCGGCAGGCTGGTCGCGGCGGCGAAGTCGACGCCCGCGGGCTTGGCGTAGGTGCAAGCCTCGTGCGCGACCGATTCCTCCGCCTGGCCGCCCCAGGGCAGCACGGCCGTGACGGCGTCGCCCGGCGCGAAGCGGGTGACCTCCGGGCCGACCTCGGCGACCACGCCGGCGACCTCCGTGCCGGGGGAGAAGGGCAGCGGCGGTTTGCGCTGATAGCGCCCGGCGACGACCACGCTGGTCGCGAAGCTGACGCCCGCGGCGGCATGGCGAATGCGTACGCCCTGTGGAAACATCTCCGGCGGCGCCACCTCCTCCACCTTAAGGTTTTCGAAGGGGCCGAATTCCCGACACAGAACCGCGCGCATGTTTCACTCCATCAGATCGCCGACAGTCGTCGTCGAGGCTATGCGGGCACAGGCACGGCTTCAAGCGCCGCTTTTCGCCGATGCGGAGAATGTTCTAACCTCGCCACGACGCGCGTTCGCGCGGCCACTCGTCAGCAACAGGAGACGACAGTCATGGATCTCGGTATCGCCGGCCGCAAGGCCATCGTTTGCGCCTCGAGCCGGGGCCTCGGACGGGCCACGGCCTTTTCCCTCGCGCGCGCCGGCGTCGAGGTCACCTTGAACGGCCGGCGCGAGGACGTGCTGGCGGAAACCGCGGCCGAGATCCGCGCGGAGACCGGGGCGACGGTTCACACGGTCGCGGCCGACGTCTCGACCGCGGCGGGGCAGAGCGAACTACTCGCCGCCTGCCCGGAGACGGACATCCTGATCAACAACAACGGCGGCCCGCCGTTCAAGGATTTCCGCGAACTCGACCGCCAGGCCATGCTGGACGGGGTGACCATGAACATGGTGACGCCGATCGAGCTGCTCCAGAAGGTGATCGACGGCATGGTCGAGCGGCGCTTCGGCCGGGTCGTCAACATCACCTCGGTCACCGTGCGCATGCCGGTCTTCGGCCTCGATCTCTCGAGCGGCGCGCGCGCCGGCCTCACCGCCTTTCTCGCGGGCGTCGCCCGTTCCGTCGCCCAGCACAACGTCACCATCAATCATGTGCTGCCGGGCTATATCGACACCGACCGGCTGCGCGGCGGCATTTCGGCCACGGCGGGCCTGCGCGGGACCTCGGAGAACGCAGTGGCGGACGCGCAGGCCGCCTCGGTTCCCGCACGGCGCTTCGGCGACCCGCACGAGTTCGGCGAGACCTGCGCCTTTCTCTGCTCGACCCAGGCCGCCTACATCACCGGGCAGTCCCTGCTGGTCGACGGCGGCCTCTATAACGGGGCGATCTGAGCAGGTTTTGTTTCGAGACTGGCCCGGCCGGCCCGCGCCCCCGGCCCAAGCACCCCAAGGGTACACGCTACGGGTGGTTGGGCCGGGGGCGCGGGCCGGCCAGGCACATCGGCGCAAGCCGATCTAACCCACGATCTGCGGGATCAGGTGGTCGCGGCGGATATCCTCCAGATGCGCCACCTTCTCGGCGCCGGATAGTCTGGCGCCGATGCCCGCGGTCATCGCCAGCGTGAGCGAGCGGTCGCTCATGTCCAGCCAGAAGGCGCGGCGGACCAGCTTGCCCTCGCTGTCGCGGGCGAAGGGATCGTCGGGATTGGCGCCGAGGTCGGGTTGATAGAAGCCAGCCATCGCCGCCGCCTCAGGGCTTCGGGCCCCAGGGGGCGTTCAGCAGCAGCTTCACCTCCTGGGTCATGACGTGCTGGCGGATCTGGGCGGCGAAGGCCATGAAGGCCTCGTCCTGGAACAGACCCGCCCAGAAGGCGCGGCGCGCCGCGTCGTCGTCGAACTTCCACAGGTGCACCAGCTGGTTGATGGTGCCGACGTCGGAGGTAAAGTACCCGACCAGATTGTCGGAGAAGCCACCGGCTTCGAGCGCCGGCCAGCCGAGCTCGCTATAGAGGCGTACCGCCTCGCCCATATGCCCGACATGCAGCGTGTAGGTCCGCATTTCATAGATCGCCATCGTCGCCTCTCCCTCGATTTATCCCTTGAGCGCGGAGAATAGCGGCGCGGCCGCGCGATGCGAAGGCCCCTCGGGCCGGCCCATCGCCCAGACGAAGAAGCCGATCAGCGCCAGGTTGGCGAGATTGAAGGCGACGCCGACGACGAAGGCCAGGTGATAGCCGCCCGAAAGATCGAACAGGAAACCGCCGAGCAGGCCCCCGAGGCCCATGGCCGAGGTGCCGAAGAAATAGACCACGCCGATGCGCCAGCCGGCCTGCGACTCGGGGAACAGCTGGCGCACGGCGAGCGCGTAGGACGGCACGATGCCGCCGAACACCAGGCCATAGAGCGCCGAGATCACATAGAGGCCGCCCAGCCCGTCGACCACCGTATAGAGCGAGAGCGAGATCGCCTGCAGGCTGGAGCTGACCAGGATGGTCTGCAGCCCGCCGATCCGGTCGGCGAGCCAGCCGAAGCCGAGTCGCGAGAGAAAGGCGCAGGCGAGCAGCAGCGAGAGCATCTCCGCCCCGCGCGCCGCCTGGAAGCCGAGGTCGGTGCAATAGGCGACGATATGCACCAGCGGCATCGCCATGGCGACACAGCAGCCGACGAAGGCGAGGCCCAGCAGGGTCAGCACCAGGTTGGCCGGCAGGCCGAGGACGCGGCCGTCGGCCGTCATCCGACCGACCTCGGGCACGGCGCGCGCCTCGACGCGGGGCGCCCGGCGGCGGAAAGTCAGCGAAAGCGGCAGCACCACCAGCACCGCTACCACGCCGTAGCCGATCATGGTCTGGCGCCAGCCATAGTCCTCGATGGTCCAGCGCAGCAGCGGCGGCCAGATCGCGCCGGCGAGGCTCTGGCCGCTCGCCACCAGGGCGACGGCGAGGCCGCGGCGCCGGAAGAACCAGCGCGTCGTGTTGGTCATCAGCGGCGAGAACAGCGCGCCGGAGCCGAGCAGGCCGACGAACAGTCCCTGGCCCAGCAGAAAGCCGAGCATCGAGGTGCTGGTGGCCGAGAGTAGCGAGCCCGCCGCGATCGCCGCCGTCGCCAGCAGGGCCGGTGCCAGCATGCCATGGCGGTCCGACCACCAGCCGGCCAGAATGCCGCCGGCACCGGTGCCGGCATAGATCAGCGCATAGCCGAGGGAGGGAATGCTGCGGGGCCAGCCGAAGTCGAGAGCGATCGGCTTCAAGGCGACGGAGATCAGATAGGTCGCACCGAAACTCACGGTCAGGATCAGCGTCGAGGCGATCGCCACCCACCAGGCATAGGCGCCGTCGATCTCCGCCCCGCGGCGCTCCGCCATACGTCAGCCCGCCGCCGCCATCTCGACGGCGAAGAGCAACGCGAAGGCGCCGCCACGATCGTCGACGCCGGTGGTGAATTCGCGGCCGATATAGGCCTCACGGCTTTCCAGCGGCCCGGTCGAGATGCAGACCTGGTCCAGCTCGCCGCCCGGACCGGTACGCGCCGCCGTGCCCGCCCAGGCCCGCGCCAGGGCGTCCTCGAACAGGGCGCCCGACAGCCAGCCGCCCCTGAGGCCCCGGGCCAGCGCATAGCCGAGGATCGTGCTGGCGCTGTGCTCGAGATAGCTCGCCGGATCGTCGACCACCTGGTGCCAGAGGCCCGAGGCGTCCTGGTGGCGGACCAGGGCGGTGAGGTGGGTTGCGTTCCGCTCGACCAGCAGGTCGCGTTTCGGGTGGTCGTCGACATGACTCAAGGCCTCCGCCAGGCCGAGGGCGGCGAAGGCGTTGCCCCGTCCCCAGAACCAGGGTGCGGCGCGGCAATGCCAGTAGAGCCCGTTGGCCTGCAAGGTGTCGGCGGCCGCGAGATAATCCATCAACGCCTCGGCATAGACCGACGGTCCGCCGAGCCGCGAGGCCCGCCCCAGCAGGGTGCCGGCGAAGAAGAAGTCCTCGACCCGGATATCCGGGTCGAAGCCGACCTGGCCCAGGTATCGTGCCGCGGCGTGCAGCAGCAGGTCGCGGTGCGCCGCGTCGCCGCTCAGCGCAAACAGCTCGTCGGCAAAGGCGGCGGTGGCGAGGCAGGGACCGTTCGTCGGCAGGCGGCCGGGCGCGGCCGCGACGGGCTGGACCAGTGCCGAGACGTCGGCCGCGGTTTCGGCCGAGCTGCCCTCCAGGGCGGCCAGGCGCAACCGGCCGGAGAGCGCCACGCCATAGGGATAGGTCAGCGGCGCCGCGTCGAAGCGCCGGCCATAGACGCCGGCGAGGCGGCGGGCGAGCTCGAGTGGTGCCGGCGCGCTCATCGTGCGATCCAATCGGCCTCGAAGCGGGCGAAGCAATCGCGTTCCCCCGGCATCTTCGGCCAGCCGGCCAGCAGGCGAACGGTCGCCAGCAGCAGCCGGTCCTTCAGGTGCGTCGAATTGTGGGCGTGTTCCTCGAAGGTCGAGTGGGTGATCTTCTGATTGTGCGGATCGTCCTGGAACTTGCATGCGGTCAGCGCCACGGCCGAGAGATAGGCGCCACGGTCCGCACCCGAGGCGAGATAGGCTTCCGCCAACGCCGTCGACCGCGCAATGTCGAAATCGAGGACCGCACGGTCCAGCTCGGCCAGCAGGTCCTCGCCTTCCGCGCCGCCCAAGCGGAGGCCCGCCCGTTCTGCTGCGAGTACGGGTTCTTGCAGCCCCAGCGCCTGGGCCACGTCGTTGACGAAGTTCGCCATCAGATAGAGGCAGCGCGGCTGGTAGGGGTTGTCCGTCGTGCGGATCCAGTCGTTGACCGTATTGCAATAGTCGAGCGCGTGCTGCCCGTCCGTGAAGCGGCGCCGTTCGGTCGTGCGCAGGATCAGCTCCGCGGCCCCGATCAGGATGCCGTCGGCGAGGCTCGACAGCGAGATGCCGGCTTTCAGGTGCCGGGTGACCGCCTCGAAAACATCCTCGCGCCTGCCCGTCATCAGCAGCGTGACCAGGGCCTCGACCCCGGCCTCGTCCAGCCGCTCGCGATTGGCCCGTTTGAGACCGGCACCGCCATCCTCGGGAAAGTCGTCGGCGAAGCGGACGCAGACCGCATCATAGAGGGAATAGTAGAGCGGGCCGACCGCCATGTCCGGCACGCCCATGTAGAAGACCCCGTGCGCGCCGTCCCAGCCGATGAAGTCCGTGAGATCGGTGATGGCGCGGGCGCGGATGGACTTGTGCCCGGTATTGCGCGCCTTGCGTCCGACGATGGTCTCCTGCATGTCGATGGCGCCGAGGAAGCGCATCTGGTCGCGCAGGGCGGGCCGGGCCGCCGGCTCCGCCGCGAGGCCGAGGAACAACGCGAAGGCGCGCCGGGCGTCGCCCGAAATCGTCGCCACCATCTGTTCGTGCAGCCGCTCCTCGATGCGGCCCGCGGCGGAAAGCGGCGCCTGGTCCTCGTTCCACACCACGGGGCCGTAGTCCGGCGGCGGCACGTTCATGCCTTTCATCGAGGCGTAGCGGCCCGGATAGCGGCCCAGCAGCTGGTTCCAGATGTCCAATCCGGCGGGGATGTACCACACGCTCTGCAACAGCGGCAGCAGCTCGTAGCCCTTCGGCATGAAGGGCGTCAGCGCCACCGACGTGCGCAGGCCAAGCAGCGTGTGGTCGTTGTTGACCAGCGTGATGTTGCCATTCCGCACATTGATGTGGCTGTGCACCTGGATGAAGGGCGCTTCCGCCTCGGCGACCAGGGCGAGGGCGTCGGCGACGCTCCGTCTCTGCGCGCGCACCATGGAATGGAATATATCGGCGGTGCGGGGCTGGTCGCGCTCCAGGATCGCTTCGGTCAGGGCTTCGAAATTCGGGTCGCGGGATAGCATGTCGCGCGTCGCCAGCATGGTGCCGTCTCCCCTTCTGCGACGAGAAGTTCACCACCCCCACCGCGGCGTGGCAAGCTGCGGGTCATGTCCAAGGCTCCCGGAGAGGAGGGAACCCATGCCGCCGCCGCCACCCGCCGCCAACTCGGCACCCGTCCGCTGGGGCATTCTCGGCGCCGCTGCGATCGCCGACGAACGCGTCGTCCCGGCGATGGCCGCCAGCCCGCTTTGCGAGGTGGTGGCCGTCGCCGCCCGGGATGCTGCCAGGGCCCGTGCCTTCGCCGACCGGCACGCCATTCCCCGCGCGTTCGCCCGCTGGGAAGCCTTGCTGGCCGATCCGGAAGTCGAGGCGATTTACAACCCCCTGCCCAACCACCTGCACCGTGAATGGACCATTCGCGCAGCCGAGGCCGGCAAGCACGTGCTCTGCGAGAAACCGCTCGCCCTTACCACCGGCGAGATCGACGCCATGATCGCCGCGCGCGCGCGGACCGGCGTCGAGATCGAGGAAGCGCTGATGTGCCGCGACCATCCGCAATGGACGGCGGCCTTGGCACTGTTGGCGGCGGGCCGCATCGGTGACCTGCGCGGCCAGCAGGCGAGCTTCTGTTACATGAACCGGAACCCCGGCGACATCCGCAACCGGCCGGAAACCGGCGGCGGGGGCTTGCGCGATATCGGCAGCTACGCCATCGCCATGACCCGCTTGGCGTTCGCCGCGGAACCGGTGGCGGTGATGGCCCACCTCGAGCGGGACCCCGATTTCACCACCGACCGCCAGGCGGCGATGATTTTGGCGTTTCCGGGCGGCCGCCTCGCCACCCTCTATGCGGCGACCCAGGTGCAGCGCTATGAGCGCCTGCATCTGTTCGGCGAGGCCGGCTGGCTGGCCCTCGAAGCGCCCTATGTCCAACCGCCGGAACACGTCTGCCGCCTGTTGGTGGGCCAGGGCGCCTATCCGTCGGTCGCGCCGACGGAGGTGATCGAGATCCCGCCGGCGAACCACTACCGGGCGATGGCCGAACGCTTCTCCCGCCGTGTGCGCGGCGCGCGCGGCGCCGGTGCGGAAGCCCGGCCGCTCGAATGGTCGCGCGGCACCGTTGCGGTGACGGAGGCCTTGATCGCCAGCGCGGAGAGCGGGCGGTGGGAGACGCCGGCGGGCGCCTGCACCGCGGTCGGTTAGGCCGCGTCGGCGTTCAGGTAGCGCATCAGGTAGTCGCGCGAGGGGCCCTGGATCGTATCCTCGCAGGCGGTCAGGACCCGTTCGGCCATGCGGGCGACGAAGCGCTGGCGGTCGTGGCCCTGGCCGTCGTAATCCGTCTCCCGGGTGATTTCGAGGGCGGTGCGGATCAACCCCATCATGTCGGCGGGAATGCCGGCCCGCGCGCAGACGGCGGACAGGCCCATGTCGCCCGAATCGTCGATCAGCTGATGGGTATTGACCAGGGAAATGCCGCAGAGCCTGGCCAATGCCGCCTCGAAGAAGACCTGGTCGCCGAGGCAGATCGCATGCAGCACGATGGTCGGCGTCAGCCGGTCGTTCTCCTGCAGCTGGACCACCAGGGCGGTGACGTCGAACTCGCTCGCGCCCTCGTCGATCAGGCTCATCGTCGCCCGTTCCCGGCATTCGCGCACCAGGTCGGAGGCGGTTTCGGCGGCGAGCTCGTGATGGGTGACGAGATGGGCGCGCAGCCGTTCCGAGACCAGCGAGACCAGGCGTTCCGAAATGGAGAGCGGCAACCACTCGCGTCGCACCATGGGCTCGGCGATCCGCTCTTCCGCGCCGAAGGTTTCGATGACCCGGGCGAGCGTGGCCTCGCCGAGCTCGGCGTCTTCGTTGTCCAGCAGGGTGACGACGACGGTTTCCTCGCCGCTCTCGACCAGGGCGTGTGCGACCGGCTCGGAGACGCCGCGCCGGCCGGCGACGGCGACGCGATGCTCGATGCCGGCCTCGGCGATGATGGCCAGCAGCTCGGCGTCCGGCAGGACTTCCGAATGACGCAGGATTGGCGTCGCGACCTCGGCGACGTCCCGGGCCAGCGCCGAGGCCACGTCGGCCGGCACGGCCGGATTGCCCTTCAGGCTGTCCGCCAGGGCCGCCCGCACCCGGACCTCGACGTCGCGCAAAAGAGCGCGGAAGATCGCCTCGGCCAATTCGCGCTCGGCAGGCGCCATGGTGGTCGCGTACTGGCGGGCTAAAAGGTCGGCGATCGCCGCCCGGTTCTCGGGGCTCGGATCGCTCGCCAGGCGGCCGACGTCGGCGGGGCTCAGGTTTTCGGTCGTCTCACTCATGGCGTTCTTCTCGCTGGCTGTCGTCCGGCCCCGCCATTGTCGCCGCGCCGCCCTTAACGTGTGGTAAACCCAGATGGCGAAAAAGCTTCACGGACAAGTGAAGCGCCGTGACCCTCCGCCCCCTTGAGAGTGGCGGCCGGGAGGAGAATATTTGTTTCGAACACAGGCCGGGATTTCGGCGTTCGCGACGAGGCCCCGGATGGAACGTGGCGAGGGGATGAGAGGAGGGACATCATCTTTGCGGCCCCCCTATCACCATGATGTTCTTTCGACATCCCGTCGTCCGACGGCGGCGCGACCCTTCGGGTCCGCCGCCGTCTTCTTTTGCGCCTGGCTGAGCCTGGTACTTCTCGGCGCCCCGGCGGCCGCGCAGGACGTCGTCTCCGCGCCGGCGGCGCTCGAACGCCAACGGTCGGCGGCAGTGACCATCGTCGACATTCGCCGCCCGGACGAGTGGCGCGAAACCGGCCTGCCGGCCGGCGCGGCACGGGCGACCATACGCTCGCCGCTCGGCAACCGCGGCTTTCTCGACCGCATCGCCGAAATCACCGGCGGCGATCGCTCGAAGCCGATCGCCCTGATCTGCGCGGCGGGCGTGCGCTCGCGCCATGCGGCGAAGCTGCTGCGTGAGAAGGGCTACACCCGGGTTTCCGACATCCATGAAGGCATGTTCGGCTCCGGCTCGGGACCCGGCTGGCTGGACCGCGGCCTGCCGACCGAAGCCTGCCCGAACTGCTGACCGCCTACTCGTACCGGCTGGTGACGTGATCGCGGACGTTGGCCAGCGCCAGCGTCGTTTCCTCGCCGGCACGACGGGCCAGGGTCGCGGCGGCAGCCGGTCCCATCTCCTGCATGTCCCGCAACATCTTGTCCAGCCGCTGGCCGTTCCAGGCGTCGCTGATTTCGACGATCTGGTGGCGCAGGTCGTCGCCGGCGTCGCCGGAATCGAGCAGGTCGAACAGCGGATTGGCGGTTGCGGGACGGGGGGCGGTGCTGGCCATGGCGGCGGATCTCCTGGAACTGCGAGGGGGGCAGTGTCGGCCGCAATCCCTGAAGGCTTCGTTAACGCCACACCGCTGGCGCCCACCGCCGGCCGCGGCTATATTCCCGCGCGTCGAATATCGTGGACCGGCCGGTCCGCCCGAGGAGGAAACAGAACCATGCGCGAAGCCGTTATCGTCTCCACCGCCCGCACGCCGATCGGCAAGGCCTATCGCGGCGCCTTCAACAACACCCACGGCGCCGACATCGGCGGCCATGTTATCCGCCATGCGGTCGAACGCGCCGGCGTCGACGGCGCCGAGGTCGAGGACGTGATCATGGGTTGTGCCACGCCGGAGGGCGCCACCGGCGGCAACATCGCCCGCCAGTGCGCGATCCGCGCCGGCCTGCCGGTCACCACGGCCGGGACCACGGTGAACCGGTTCTGCTCCTCCGGCCTGCAGACCATCGCCATGGCCGCCCAGCGCGTCATCGTCGACAACGTGCCCGTCATGGTCGCCGGCGGCCTCGAGAGCATCTCCCTCGTGCAGAACGATCACGCCAACAGGTATCGCGGCCGCAACGAGTGGATCGAGGAGAACAAGCCGGCGATCTACGATGCCATGCTGAACACTGCGCAAACCGTCGCCGACCGCTATTCGGTGAGCCGCGAGGCGCAGGACGAATATGCGCTGCAAAGCCAGATGCGCACCGCCGCCGGCCAGCAGCGCGGTGCCTTCGACGACGAGATCGTGCCGATGGCGACGGTCAAGGCGATCGTCGACCGGGAGTCGGGCGAGGTTTCCTACGAGGAGGTCACGCTGACCCAGGACGAGGGCAACCGGCCGAGCACGACGCCGGACGGCCTCGCCGGGCTGGAGCCGGTGACCGGTCCCGACGGCCACATCACGGCCGGTAACGCCAGCCAGCTTTCCGACGGGGCCTCGGCCTGCGTCATCATGGAGGCGAAGGAGGCGGAGCGCCGCGGCCTGCAGCCGCTCGGCTATTTCCGCGGCTTCACCGTCGCCGGGTGCGAGCCGGACGAGATGGGCATCGGCCCGATTTACGCCGTCCCCCGCCTGCTGGAGCGGACCGGCCTCAGCATCGACGACGTCGACCTCTGGGAGTTGAACGAGGCCTTCGCCGTGCAGGTGATCTACAGCCGCGACTATCTCGGCATTCCCAACGACAAGCTGAACGTCGACGGCGGCGCGATCTCGATCGGCCATCCCTATGGCATGAGCGGCGCCCGCATGGTCGGCCACGCCCTTATCGAGGGCAAGAAGCGCGGCGCCAAGAACGTCGTCGCGACGATGTGCATCGGCGGCGGCATGGGTGCCGCCGGCCTGTTCGAAGTCGCCTGAGCGACATCTGAATAGTGACGCGGGAGCGCGCCGGCGGGATCGTCGGCGCGCTTCTTCGTTTCCGGGCCCCGTCTACGCGCGCCCGACCAGGCCCATCAGCCGTACGACGTCCGTGGCGGACAGCTCGTCCAGCCGGCGTGCGAGGTCGATGACCTCGCCTGCCGCGGCCGCGTCCAGGCGCACCGCCAGGCAATCGCGCACCTTGGCGAGGTGGGCTTCCTCCGGCACCGGCGTCCCACCCCAGATGCCGGGCGGCCCGTCCGAGCGCGCGGTGACCGTGCGGCCGTCCTTCAGGCGCGCGCGGGCCTTGACATGCATGGCATCGAAGCGGGCGGGAATGTCGGCCCGGGCATCGACGGTGATCCGGGCCAGCATCGCCGCCATGTCCGGGGCGAAGCGGCGCTCGTCCTCGAAGCTGGCCATGGCGACATGGCCGTCGAGCAGGGCGGCGGCGGCGGTGTACTGCCAGGAGAACTTGCCGGCGAGGCCATTCACCGGGTCGGGCCGGTCGATATAGGGCATCGACGGCGTGACCAGGGTAAGCGTTTCGATCTCCGCCACGTCGTCGAGCTTCTCGCGCAACGCCAGCGCGGCGGTGATGGCGAAGTGGGTGCCGTACTGGCTCGGATACATTTTCAGGGCGTAGCCGGGCTCGACGATGCGGAACGGCGGGCCGTAGTTCGACAGCGCCTCGAAGTCGAAGCCGTCGTCGAACAGGCCGGCGACATAGCCCTTGTCCGCCTCGATGATGTCCGGATTGCCGGTGAAACCGCGTGCCGCCAGCAGGGCGGCCTCCAGCCCGCCGGCGACGGCGACGCCGCAGTTCGTCGATTTGGTCATCGTTCCGGCGTTGGCGAGCAGGCTGCCCGCCCGGCTGGCGGCGATACCGAGCGCGTAGCGCAACCCCGCGACGTCGAGCCCCAGCAGATGCCCGGCCGCGACGGCCGCGCCCATCGGTCCGACCTGGCCCGGGGGATGAAAACCGAACTGGCTCGGCTCGAACTGGCGCGAGGCCTGGCGGATCCAGCCCTGCGTCTCGATGCCCTTGACGAAAGCCGTCAGCACCGCACGTCCGTCGAGACCGCGCGTCTCGGCCAGCGCCAGGGCCGCCGGCAAGGTGGTCGAGGTCTGGTGGTTCGCCGGGTTCCACATCGCCTCGAAATCCAGCACATGCATCGAGGCGCCGTTCACCAGCGCCGCCTGCACGGGCGACGTCCGGAACGCGAAGCCGATGACGCCGGCGCTCTCCGCGCCGCCCATCTCCCGCGCGTGGGCGGCGAGGATGGCCGGCGGCGCCTCTTGCTTGGAGCCGGCGACGGCGACCGCCAGCCCGTCGAGGGCGAGACGGCGGGCCTGGACACGGGCGTCCTCGGGGATGTCGTCGTAGTCCGTTTGGTGAATCCGCGCGGCGAGCCCGGCGGTGGCGCCTGCACCGGCGCTCATGTCGAAAGCTCCGGCAGATCGCGGTAGAGTTCCAGCGCTTGCGGGTTGGCGAGCGCTTCCTTGTTCTTCACCGGCCGGCCATGCACCACGTCGGACACCGCCAGTTCGGTGATCTTGTTGTTCACCGTGCGCGGGATGTCGGCGACGGCGATGATCTTGGCCGGCACGTGGCGGGGCGAGGCGTTCTCGCGGATCAGCTTGCGCACGGAAGCGCACAGCGCCTTGTCCAGCACCGCGCCCTCGGCCATGCGTAGGAACAGCACCACGCGGGTGTCGTCCTCCCAGGCCTGGCCGATCACCAGGGCCTCCTGGATCGCCTCCAGCTGTTCGACCTGTCGGTAGATCTCCGCCGTCCCGATGCGCACGCCGCCCGGATTCAACGTCGCGTCCGAGCGGCCATGAATGATCATCCCGCCATGCGCCGTGATCTCCACCCAGTCACCGTGCCGCCAGACGTTGGGATAGGTCTCGAAATAGGCGGCCCGGTAGCGTGATCCGTCCCCGTCGTTCCAGAAGCCGACCGGCATCGAGGGGAAGGACGAGGTGCAGACCAGCTCCCCCGGCATGCCGGTGACCGCATGTCCCGACGCGTCGAAGACCTGTACGTCCATGCCGAGGCCCTTGCCCTGGATTTCGCCCGGCCAGACCGGCGCCATCGGATTGCCGCCGACGAAGCAGGACACGATATCGGTACCGCCGGACACCGAGGCCAGGTGGATGTCCGCCTTGACCTTTTCGTAGACGTAGTCGAAGCCCTGCGGCGAGAGGGGGGAGCCGGTCGACAGCATGGCGCGCAAATCGGCGAGTTGGTGGCTCTCCCCCGGCGCCAGCCCGGCCTTGGCGAGCGCGTCGATGTATTTGGCGCTGGTGCCGAAATGGGTCATCGCGGTCTCGTCGGCGAAGTCGAACAGGACCTCGCCCGAGGGATGGAAGGGCGAGCCGTCGAACAGCAGCAACGTCGCGCCGGAGGCCAGGCCGCTCGCCAGCCAGTTCCACATCATCCAGCCACAGGTGGTGAAGTAGAACAGCCGGTCGCCCGGGCGCACGTCGGCGTGCAGGCGATGCTCCTTCAGATGCTGCAGCAAGGTGCCGCCGGCGCCGTGCACGATGCATTTCGGCTGCCCGGTGGTGCCGGAGGAATAGAGGATATAGAGCGGCGCATTGAACGCCATCGGCGTGAAGTCGATCCCGTCCGGCGCCGGCCCGGCGAGGAAATCGTCCCACAAGACCGCCGCGCCGAGGCCGTCGAGCGACGGGTTCTCCTCCGTGTAGGGCACGACCACGGTCAACGCCAGATCGTCGAGCGCGGCGACGATGGCGCGGGCCTTTTCCAGGCTGTCGAAGCGCTTGCCGTTATAGAGGTAGCCGTCGGCGCAAATCAGCAGCTTGGGCGTAATCTGCCCGAAGCGGTCGAGCACGCCGGCGACACCGAAATCGGGCGAGCAGGAGGACCAGATGGCCCCCAGGCTGGCCGCCGCCAGCATGCCCATGATGGTTTCCGGCAGGTTCGGCAGGAAGCCGGCGACCCGGTCGCCGGGCCCGATACCCAGTTGCCGCATGGCCCGGGCCAACCGCGCGACGCTGTCGCGCAGCCCGGCCTGGGAAATCGCCCGCACCGGTCCGCTTTCGCCGCGAAACAGCATCGCCGGGCCGTCGTTCGGCCGGGCCAGCAGGTTCTCGGCGAAGTTCAACCGCGCGTCGGGGAACCAACGCGCGCCCGGCAGCTTGTCCCGCTCGGCGACGATGGTCGAACCCCGGGTTTCGGCCACCACGCCGGCCGTGTCCCAGACGAGGCACCAGAACTCTTCGGCGCAGTCCACGGACCAGGCGTGCAAGGCGTCATAGTCGGCGAGCGGCCGGCCCGAAACTTCGCGTGCGGTGGCGAAAAATTCGGCGAGCTGGGTGGCCCCGGCGCTCTCCGGCCGCGGCTGCCATAGCGGTTGGCTCACGTCGTTTCTCCTCCCCTCATACCCCGGGCCCTCGCATCCGGGCGGGCGGAGTATCGCCAAATCCCCCGCCCGCGCCAAGCCGGCCGCGAACGCGTTCTTTTTCGATCACCGTAGTCGTTTCCGTCTCGCCCGGGCCTTGCCCGGGCTCAGGCGGACCGGTTGGCGTTTGCGGCCCCAGGTGCCGGGGTGGGCTTCGAGGATGCCCGCGAGCGGGGTGGCGCAGGCGGTGCAGCGGCCGTGGGCATCCAGGTTCCAGTCCGAGAGTTCGTACCAGTCCCGGCCGATGAGCAGCGCCCCGCAGCCATGGCAATAGGTACTGCCGGCCGCCTTGTCGTGCATGTTGCCGACATAGACGTGGCGCAGGCCGTTCGCGCGCGCGATCTCGCGGGCCCTGAGCAGTGTCGCCGGCGGCGTGCGGGGCGTTTCGCGCATTCGGTAGTCCGGGTGGAAAGCGGTGAAGTGCAGCGGCACGTCCGGGCCGAGCGCCTCGCCGACCCAGGCGCTGAGAGCGTCGAACTCGGCTTCGGAATCGTTTTCCCCCGGAATGACCAGGGTGGTGATCTCCAGCCAGACCGGCGTTTCGGTCGCGAGATAGATCAGAGTCTCCAGCACCGGGGCCAGGCGGGCGCCGGTCAGCTTGTAGTAGAACGCCTCGGTAAACGCCTTGAGGTCGACATTGACCGCATCCATGTGGCGGAAGAATTCGACCCGGGGCTCGGCCGAGATATAGCCGGCTGTGACCGCGACGTTGGCGATCCCCGCCGCGTGCGCCGCCTGCGCCGTGTCGACGGCATACTCCAGGAAGATCACCGGATCGTTGTAGGTGTAGGCGATCGAGCGGCAGCCGAGCCGTTTCGCCGTCGCCGCCAGGGCGGCGGGGCTGGCCGCGTCGGCGAGCGTGTCGACCTCGCGGGATTTCGAGATGTCCCAGTTCTGACAGAACTTACAGGCGAGGTTGCAGCCCGCCGTACCGAAACTCAGCACCGGCGTGCCGGGCAGGAAGTGGTTCAACGGCTTCTTCTCGATCGGATCGACGCAGAAGCCGCTGGAGCGGCCATGGGTTGTGAGGCGGATTCCCCCGCCGTCGCGCTGACGGACGAAACAAAGGCCGCGCTGGCCATCGCCCAGACGGCATTCCCGCGGGCAGAGATCGCACTGCAGCCGGCCGTCGGCGAGCCGGTGGAAATAGCGCCCGGGCACTCCCTCACCGCCGGCGGTCATGGCACGCGCTCCTCTCTGGTTGCGAGGTCGAGGATATCACCACAGGCGCGCGACGGCGCGCTATGATGGGAGCGAGGAGAACGCCCCGCCATGACGCCCCCCGCCCCCCGCCCCGCGACGCCCGAGGAAGTGCCGGTCCTGGATATGACACCGCTCGTCACCGGCGGCGATATCGCGCCGCTCGCCCGCCAGCTCCGTACGGCCTGCGAGGAGATGGCCTTTTTCTACGTCGCCGGCCACGGCGTGCCGGATGTGGTGATCGACGGCGCGTTCGAGGCCTCCCGACGCTTTTTCGCGGCACGGGGGGAAATCCGCGACGCCGTCGTGAAAGACCGTTTTCATCGCGGCTACCTGCCGCTCGGCACGACGCATTATCCAGGGCGCGGGCCGGACCTGAAGGACAGCTTCGACCTCGGCCTCGACCTGCCGCTGGACGATCATGACGTCGTCGCCGGCCTGCCGCTGCACGGCCCTAACCAATGGCCACCGCTCGCTGATTTCCGCGGCCCGGTCGAGGCCTATTTCGACGCCGTTCGAGCGTTCGGCATGCAGCTCTTGCGCCTGTTCGCCCACAGCCTGGCGTTGGAGGAGGATTTCTTCACCCGCCATTACGCCAAGCCGACCGTCACCATGCGGCTGATCCACTATCCGCCCCAGAGCGCGGCGCGGGCGGCGGACTCGATCGGCGCGCAGGCCCATTCCGATTATGGCGTGGTGACCGTGCTGGCGCAGGATCCGCTGGGTGGCCTCGAACTTCAGAAGCCGGACGGCGAGTGGATCGCCGCCCCCTATGTGCCCGGCACCTTCGTGGTCAATCTCGGCGACCTGATGGCGCGCTGGACCAACGACGTCTATCGCTCCAACAAGCATCGGGTGGTGAATCGCCTCGGACGGGAACGCTATTCGATCCCCTTCTTCTTCAACCCCGACCACCGCGCGCCGGTCCGGTGCATCCCAACCTGCACCGGGCCGGACCGCCCGCCCCGCTATCCCCCTATCGCCGCCGGCGACTACGTCGCCGACAGGATCCGCACCAACCAAGGCTTCAAGGATCCGGAGACCCGCTCGTAGGCAAATCCTGCGCCCGCGGGATCGCGTAAACGGTCATGGCCTCGCGCACGCCGCGGATTTCCACCTGATGGCTGGGAAAGGCCGAGAGATCGGCGCCGGCGCGCGCCGCCAGGTCGGCGGAGACGACGAGTTCGCAGCCGAAATCCTTGGTCAGCGGCTCCAGCCGACTGGCCGTGTTCACCGCGTCGCCGATGGCGGTGACGGAGACCACGCGGCGATAGCCCATCTCGCCGACCACCGCCGCGCCGAGATGGATGCCGATGCCGATGCGCAAGCTTTCGCCCATGTCCTTCATGACCCGCTCGTTCAGCTCGTCCATCGCGCGCGACATGTTGGCGGCGGCGGCGAGCGCTTGGCGGGCGCCTTCCTCCGGCGTGCCGTCGACCCCGAAAAGCGCCATCACCCCGTCGCCGATGAACTTGTCCAGGCGACCGCCCGCCTGCTCGACCGCATCGCCCATGGCGCGGAAGTACTGATTGATGACGAAGACCACGTCATAGGGCAGGCGCTGGTCCGCGAAATTGGTGAAGGCGCGAATGTCGGCGAACAGGATGGCGATCTCCCGCTCGGCACCTTGATAGTGACGCGGGCGGCCGTAGGCGTCGCGCGGGCTGGCGTTGGGCGGCAGCAGGGGCGTCACCATGACGTCGCGCAGCGGGCGAAGCTGGCAGGCGAGGCGCACGCCCTCGGCCGCACCGACCCGGGCCAGCACCTTCAATTCCTGTTCGCTCGGCTGCGGCAGGGTGCGCTCGCCCTCGACGACGCGCACCCGGCAGGTCGAACAGCGCCCGCGTCCACCGCAGACCGAGGCATGCGGGATACCGCCCGCCCGGCTCGCCTCCAGCACGCTGTGGCCCTGGTCGACGACGACCCGGCGGCCGTCGGGATAGGTCACGGTAATGCGGCCACGGCTGATCTCGACCAGCTGGACGGCGAGCCGGCCGAGCAGGATGGCGACGATCACCCCCAGCACGGACCAGCGCACGACCTCCGCCCGGCCGTAGACCCAGGCGGCGAGGTCGGTGCCGTCGGTCGGCAGGTTCATGTGCCCGATCTGCCGCTCCAGCCACAGCGGGTCCTGCAGAAGGAACGAGATCTCCTTGCCGGCGGCGGCGAAACCCGAGAGCGCGGCGGCCGGCACCAGCACGGCGAGGGCGAGCAGCAGATAGCGCCAGGGTGGATAGCCGGGCTTCAGGCGCAGCCAGAAATGAATGCCGATGCAGCCGTGCGTCCAGACCAGGATCAGGCCCACCGCTTGCAGCAGCCCCATCATCGGCGCCTGCACCCAGGTCGCGAGGATGACGTAGACGTAGGTGTCGTTGACCTCGAAGGCGCCGTTGGCCGCCGCCGTGCCCATGAAATGGGTGGCGAGCGCCAGGATGATGAGGAAGCCGAAGCAGATCTGCACCGCTTCCGCGACCGGCATCTTCAGCCGGCGGCGGCGAACCAGCGTGTAGATCGCGACCGAGAGATGAAAGGCGATCGCCGCATAGAACACCGCCTGGCAGAGCGGATTGCGCCAGACGGCGAGAAACACCTTGCGGCCGGCCTCCATCGCCTCGAGCGAGATGTTGCCGAGCGCGTGATTCAGCAGGTGGGTCGCGACGAAAGCGAAGAGGACGAGCCCGGCGCCGGTCCGGGCCCGTTGCAGATGGGGCGCGAGGCGCGCCTTCACCCCTGCTCCAACCGCGCCTGCGCCAACTCGGCGAGGGAGGTCTCGGGGCGGGCGCCCATGTGGGAAATGATCTCGGCGGCGGCGAGACCGCCGAGGCGGCCGCAGGTGGGAAGATCGCGATCTTGTGTGAAGCCATGCAGGAAGCCCGCAGCGAACAGATCGCCGGCCCCGGTGGTGTCGACGACGATCGGCACCATTTCCGCATCGACCACATGCACCGCGTCCTGGCCGAGGATGACGGAGCCCCTTTCCGAGCGGGTGAGCGCCGCGACCTCGACCCGGCCGCGTACGGTTTGCAGCGCTTCATCGAAGGTATCGACCTCGTAGAGCGCCATGATCTCGTCCTCGTTGGCGAACAACAGGTCGACATGGTTGTCGACGAGATCGCGGAACTCGTCGCGGTAGCGATGTACGCAGAAACTGTCGGAGAGGCTGAGTGCGACCCGCCGGCCGGCCCCGTGGGCGATCTCCGTCGCCCGCAGGAAGGCCTCCTTCGCGCCGGGCGGATCCCAGAGATAGCCTTCGAGATAGGTGACCTGGGCGGCCTGGACCTGAGCGGCGTCGATGTCGGCGGCGGTCAGCTCGACGCAGGCGCCGAGATAGGTCTGCAACGTCCGTTGCGCATCCGGCGTGACCAGCACGAGGCAACGCGCCGTCGACGGACCCGAGGCCGCCGCCGCCGTATCGAAGGCGACGCCGACGGCGCGGATGTCGTGGCCGAAAATGTTGCCGAGCTGGTCGTCGCGTACCTTGCCGACATAGGCGGCCCGGCCGCCGAAGCCGGCGACGCCCGCCGCCGTGTTGGCGGCCGACCCGCCCGATTGCTCGACCGCCGACCCCATGAGGTCGTACAGCCGCTCCGCCGCCTCGGCGTCGATCAGGGTCATCGCGCCCTTCTCCAGTCCCTGCTCGGCCAGGAACGCATCCTCCGCGTGCGCCAGCACGTCGACGATTGCATTCCCGATGGCGAGCACGTCGATTTCACCATTCGCCATGGGCGGCCCCTCCCTCGTCCGGTGCTGTTCTTCGGGTGGCGGCCCGGACCACCGGTCGGACCGCCCCTCGCCTGTACAACGATTCGGGCCAAAGGCATAGTGCCGACAGTCGAATCGGGGACGCGAACCATATGACGGACGAGTTGTGGAAGCTGACGGCACGCGCGCAAGTCGCGCTGCTGCGCGAGGGCGAGATAAGCCCGAGCGAGGCGGTCGCCGCCAGCCTGACCCGCATCGAAGCGGTCGACGACGCCGTCAACGCGATCCCGACGCGCTGCGCCGAGCGGGCCCTGGCGGCGGCCCGGCGGATGGAGGCCGAGGGCCCGCCCGCCACGCCGACGCCCGGCTATCTCCACGGCTTGCCGATTGCGATCAAGGACCTGGCCGACGTCGCGGGCGTGCGCACCACCCTCGGCTCGCCGATCTTCGCCGATCGGGTGCCGGAGACGTCGGACATTCTCGTCCGCACCCTGGAAGCCAACGGCGCCATCGTCATCGGCAAGTCGAACACGCCCGAATTCGGCGCCGGCGCCAATACCTTCAACGAGGTCTTCGGCGCGACGCGCAATCCCTGGGACACGCGCATGACCTGCGGCGGCTCGTCCGGTGGTGCTGCGGTGGCGCTGGCCACCGGCCAGGTCGCGCTGGCGCACGGCAGCGATCTCGGCGGCTCGCTGCGCATTCCGGGCGCCTTCTGCGGCATCGTCGGTTACCGGCCGAGCCCGGGACGGGTCGCGTGGGGACGCGATTTCTCGCTCTTCGACACCCTCTCCGTGCACGGGCCGATGGCGCGGACCGTGGCCGACGTCGCCTTGATGCTGGATGCGATGGCCGGCGCGGACCGCTCCGATCCGGTCTCCCTGCCGCCGCCGGAGCGCCCCCTCCTCACCGCCTGCGAGGCGGATCCGCCGCCGATGCGCATCGCCTGGTCGCCGACCCTGGGCCAGGCGCCGGTCGATCCGGAGGTCGCCCGCATTACGGAAGCCGCGGCCCGGCGCTTCGGTGACCTCGGCGCCCGGGTCGAGGCGGCGACGCCGGACTTCAGCGGCGGGCGGGACATGTTCCAGGCCCTGCGCGCGCACGGCTATGTGCTGGAACGCCAACCCCTGCTGGAAACCCATCGCGACCAGCTGAAGCCCGAGGTGATCTGGAATATCGAAAAAGGCATGCAGCAAAGCGCGGGGGTCGCCGCCGGAGCCGAGCGGGAACGCGGCCGCCTCTATCACCGCATGGTCGCCTTTTTCGAGGATTACGACATCCTTTGCTGTCCGACGGTCATGGCGCCCCCCTTCCCGGTCGAAACCCGCTATCTGAGCGAGGTGGCGGGAACGCAGTTCGACAACTATGTCGATTGGCTGATGCTGACCTACCTGATCACGCTCACCAGCTGTCCCGCCGTATCCCTGCCCTGCGGCCTGACCGCAAGCGGCCTGCCCGTCGGCCTGCAGCTGGTAGCCCCGCCGCGCGAAGACGCCGCCCTGCTGGCCGCCGCCCGCCATCTGGAGGGCGTGCTCGGCCTGGCCGACCGGGTGCCCTTCGACCCCATCATCCGCCACGACGCCTGAGGGAGGCGACACGTCCATGCTTCAGCCCTTCATCCTGGCCTTCAAGCAGTTGCCGGAGCCGACCTTCCGCGCGGTGCTGTTGAAATCGGTCGGCCTGACCGTCGCCGTCTTCGTCGTCGTCTACTTCATCGCCGGCTGGGCGATCGAGGGCATGATGCCGAGCGACCCGGCCGCCTGGACCTTCAACCTGTTGTGGCTGTTCGAAGTCGATCTCTCGTCCTGGGCCGAGGGCTTCGGCAAAGTCGTGCTGGTCGTCGTCCTCTTCCTGTTGTTTCCGGCTGTCTCCTCCCTCTTCATCGCCCTGTTCCTCGACGAGATCGCCGCCGCGGTGGAGGCGCGCCACTATCCGAACGACCCGCCGGGCAAAAGCCTGTCGATGGCCGATGCCTTCATGCTGTCCTTGAAATTCTCGGTGGTGATGATCGTCTTGAATATTGTGGCACTTTTGCTTTATTTGCCGCTTCTTTTTGTGCCGCCCCTGAATTTAATTGTCTTCTATTTGATCAACGGCTACCTTTTCAGTCGTGAGTATTTCGAGTTGGTGAGCTCCCGGCATCTGGGGCCGACGGAGATCACGTCCGCCCGCAAGCAGGGCGGGGGTCGGCTGTTCATGACCGGCGTCGGCATCGCGTTCCTGATGACCATACCGCTGGTGAACCTGCTGGCGCCGCTGGTGGCGACGGCGGCGATGGTGCATGTGTTCAAGGCGATGCGCGCGCGCGCATCGGCCTGAAGGGCCCGGGGTCCGAAGGGCGCCGGAAATCGAGAACGCGGGCGGGCGAACGCCCGGCGAAACGGGGAAGAGCACTATGTCGGACAAGGACGGCGGCGGCATCAGGCCGGAAATTTCCAGGCGCATCCGGGGCATCACGCCGGGTCGGATCATCCAGGACGATCCCCCGGCCGAGGAGGCACCCGCCGCGGAAGCGGCCCCTGCCGCCGAGACGACACCTATCACCGAAGCGGCACCCGCGGCCCCGGCGGCCGCCACACCGCCGCCCTCGACGCCCACCACGGGCGGCGGCGATGATTCCAAGGCTCTGGTGGTCGGCGCGGAAATCGTGCTCAACGGTTCCATCAGCGCCTGCGACAAGCTGGTGGTCGACGGCCGGGTCGAGGCCGACCTGAAGAACAGCCGCGAAATCGTCGTCGGCGCCAGCGGCGTCTTCAAAGGCGCCGCCGAAGTCGGCACGGCGACCATCGGCGGCCAGTTCGAGGGCGATCTGACGGTGAGCGGCCAGCTCGTCGTCCAGGCCGGCGGCCGCATCCAGGGCGAGGTTCGCTACGGCCAGCTTTCGGTCGAAAGCGGTGGCGTCATCGTCGGCAACATGAACACCATCGGCGGCTAGCCGGTGCGCCGGCTGCGGGTGCGCACCAGCGCCCATGCCCTGGTCGCCCTGCTGCTACTCGCGGCCCTCGGCGGCTGCCTGACGCTGCCGGGCAGCACGCCGCCGACGGCACCCGCCCCCCAAGCGATCCCCGTCGCCACCGCGCCCGCCGATACGGACGGCGAACGCCGTGTCGCCCGCCGGGCCCCGGCGGCGCCACCGTCGTCCGTGACGCCCCCGCCGCCCCGTCTCGTCGGCCTCGCCGCCCAGGCCCTGGTCGATGTTCTGGGCAGCCCTACGTTGAAGCGGCGCGATCCGCCGGCGGAGGTCTGGCAATACGCCGGGCGCGGCTGCGTCCTGCATCTCTTCCTCTATGCGCCCCCCGACGGCACGGCGTTGGCCGTCGCCCATGCCGAAGCGAGCGATGCGGACGGCCGGCCGATGACGGGCCTGGCCTGTGCGGGGCGTCTCGCCGGCGAGGCACCCCGCACCGCCCGGCAGAGCTGAACCCGCCTATTTGAGGACGCAGTGCTTGGTGAAGTCCTTGGCTTCGTTGACCGACCAGTCCCCCTTGTCCTTCTCCTTCATGGCGTTGCACCACTCCTCGCTCCCGATTTCGGGCTCGCAGGCGGCGACGAACAGCGCCGCGGCCAGAACCGCGATCTTCACCAGGTAACGTTGCGGCATTTCCATCTCCTTCATAGTCTTCCCATCGACCGACCCGGATCCCGTCAGCCGTCTCGATACTCCCGCGCCACACGCCGATAGTGGCCGACGTCCCAGGTCATGTAATCCCGGTCCTGCTCGGTGAGCGGGCGCAGCATCCGGGCCGGACCGCCGCCCCAAAGCTCGCCGGCGGCGACCCGCTTGCCGGGCGTGACCAGGGCGCCGGCCGCGACCATGGCACCGTCCTCGACGATGGCACCGTCCAGAATGATGGCGCCGATACCGATGAGGGCGCCATTGCCGATGGTGCAGCCATGCAGCTTGGCGCCGTGGCCGATGGTGACGTCGTCGCCGATCAGCGTCGGGTTCTCCTCGTAGGTGACATGGATCATCGTCAGATCCTGCACGTTGGTACGGGCACCGATGCGGACATGGTGGTCATCGCCCCGGATCACGCAGCCGAACCAGACGCTGGCCTCGTCGCCCAAATGCACGTCGCCGACGATGACCGCACCGGGCGCCACGAAACAGTCCTTGCCGATAACCGGCGAAACGCCTTTGTAGGGCGCGATGTGGGCACCGTTCATTCGCTTCGTTCCTTTTCCTCGACGCCGTAGACCTCGCGGCCATGGGCCGGCGAGATATAACCATCGGCGATGTCCCGGCGCACCGCCCCGGGGTCGCGTTCCCGCGGGTCGCCGTAGCCGCCCGCACCCGAGAGGCGGAAGCTGACCACGTCGCCGCGCACCAGCCGGCGCACATCCTTGGAGCCGAGCCGTTCCGCGTTGCCGTCCGGGTTCAGCACCGTTTCGGCCCTGGCGCCCGAATGGCCGCCGAACAGGCCCCAGGGGGCGTTCAGGTGCCGGTCGCCGAGCAGGGTCATGGTCGCCTCGGCGGCCAGCAGTTCGATGTCCTTGCGCAATCCGGCACCGCCGCGATGGCGCCCGGCACCGGCCGAATCCCGGATCAACTCCAGGCAATGGATGCGCACGGGATTGTTGGTCTCGTGCACCTCGATCGGAATGTTGCGGCAGTTCATCACCGGCGCCAGCGCCTCGGCCCCGTCCCGGTCGGCCCGCCCGCCATAGCCGGCGAAGGTCAGGTCGTACATGACGAACGGCTTGCCGGTGGCCTCGTCGATGCCGCCGATGTTCGGGTTGCTCCAATGGCTGAAGGCGCCCATGGCGCGGCCCGGCAGGGCCTGGGCAAGGGCGCCGTTGATGGCGTCGAAGATCCGGATCTGTACCGCTGCGCGCCCGCCGCTTGCCGCCGGGAAGGTCGGGTTGAAGAAACAACCCTCGCGCGCCTTGGTCCGGATCGGCCGCATGCCGCCGGCATTCTGCGGCAGCAAGGCGTCGGAAAAGACCTTCACCGCGAAGACCGTGTAGGCCCGCGTGTAATTGAGATAGGCGTTGATCGCCGCCGGCACCTGATCGCCGGAGCGGGAGAAGTCGACCTCGATCTCCTCGCCTTCGATGGTGACGTCGACGGCGACGATGATCGGCGGGGTGCCGGGGCCGTAGTCGTCGAGGCGATCGTCGAAGCTGTAGGTGCCGTCGGGGATGGCGCCGATCAGCTCGCGCATGCGGGCCTCGCTCTTCTCCAGGATCGCGTTGAATGCGGCCGTCATGACGCCGGCGCCTTCGCTCTCCCACAGCCGGGCGAAGCGCTCGGCGCCGGCCTGGTTGGCGTTCAGCTGGGCACGCAGGTCGCCCTCCACCTTGGCCGGCACGCGGACGTTGGCGAGGATCATGCGCAGCAGGTCCGGCTCGAACGCGCCTTCGCGGACGATGCGGACCGGCAGGATGCGCAGGCCCTCCTGAAACGCCTCGTGCACGCCGTGCACCCGCTGCGAGCCGGGCGCGGCGCCACCGACGTCGATATGGTGCGCCGTGTTGACGACGAAGCCGATCAGCGCATCGCCGGCGAACACCGGGCTCGCCAGGAAGCAATCGGGGAAGTGGCCGGAGCCGAGCGCGGAATCGTTCATCAAAATGGCATCGCCCGGCCGCAGAGCCTCGCGCGGGAAATAGTCCAGCATGCTCTCGATGACATAGGGCATGGAGCCGAGGTGCCCGGGGGTGAAATTGCCCTGGGCGATCAACCGGGCCTCGGCGTCGAACAGCCCGGTCGAGAAATCGTCGCCCTCGCGCACCGCCTCGGAAAATGCGGTGCGCCGCAGGGTCGAGCCCATCTCCTCGGCGATGCCGAGCAGGCTGTTCCAGATCACCGTCAGGCCGACCGGGTCGATTGCCGTCGCGCTCATGTCGTCCCTCCCGTCTCAATCAGCAGATTGCCGGCGCCGTCGATTCGCGCCGTGGCGCCGGGCGGCACGACGCTGGTCGCCTCCGCCTCCTCGACGATCGCCGGCCCGGCGATCTCCACCCCCGGGCCGAGGCCGGCACGATCCAGCACCCGGGTCGCGGTGAAGCCGCCGGCCTCCTCGAACCAGGCCAGGCGCTCGCTCTCCCCCCGCGGCGCCGCCGGGCGCCAGCCGAGGTCGAGGCTCTGTCCCGGCGCCTCGAAACTCGCGATCAGGTGCCAGTCGACCGCCTCGATCTCTGCCGCCTCGTCGCGGTAGCCGTAGCTCGCCTCGTAGGCGGCATGGAAGGCCGCCCGCGCCGCCGCGAGCCAGGCCCGGTCGATATCGCCCGCCGGCAACTCGGCGCGGATCTCGTAGCCCTGTCCCGCGTAGCGCAAATAGCCGGCACGCCGCCACGACGGCTCCCCCGCCACGCCGAGCCGCGCGACATCGCCCCGGGCCCGGGCCTCCAGGCCGGCGAAGATTTCTGCCACCGCCCCTTCCGCGCCGGGCGCGAGGCCCAAAACCCGGGTCGTCGTCGCCTCGATGCGCGGCGCCGCGCCCAGCAGGCCGACGGCGGAGCCGACACCGGCACCGAAGGGCACGATGACGCGCGCAGCGCCGATCCCCTGGGCCAGGCGCGCGGCATGCACCGTCCCGCGCCACCGAACGCGAGAATGGCGAAGCGGCGCGGATCGCGGCCGCGCTCGACCGAGACGATGCGCATCGCGCGTTCCATGTTGGCATTGGCCGCCGCGTGCACGCCCCAGGCGGCCCACTCAACCGTGAGGCCGAGGGGACGGGCGATGTCCCGCTCGATCCCCGCCCGCGCCGCTTCCGCATCGAGGCGCATCTCGCCGGCGTTGAAATAGTCCGGGTTCAGGTAGCCGAGCACCAGGTTGGCATCGCTCACCGTCGGCCGGGTGCCGCCCTGGCCATAGCAGATCGGACCGGGCGCGGCGCCGGCGCTTTCCGGTCCGACATGGATGACGCCGATGTCGGCCCGGGCGATCGAGCCGCCGCCGGCACCGATTTCCAGCAGTTCCACCGCCGGGACGTTCAACGGCAGGCCGCTGCCGGGGCGATAGCGGATCGGATCGACCTCGAACGTCTGCGTTACCGCCGGCCGGCCGTCGTCGACCGCGCCGAGCTTCGCGGTGGTGCCGCCCATGTCGAAGGTGATGATCTGGTCTTCGCCGGCGGCACGGCCGATCTCCGCCGCCATCAGCACGCCGGCGGCAGGCCCGGACTCGACGATGCGGACCGGCTCGGCCTCCGCGATCTCAGGCGAGATCAACCCGCCCGCCGACTGCATGATGAAGAAATCCTCGGCGAAGCCCCGCGCGGCCAGCGCGCCCTGCAGGCGCCGAACGTAGGCGCCGACGACCGGGCGGACATAGGCGTTGGCCAACGTGGTGCTGGTCCGCTCGTATTCCCGGAACTTGGGCGAGATCACGGACGACAGGGATACCGGCAACGCCGGCGCGCGGGCGGCCAGCGCCGCCGCGACCGCCGCCTCGTGCGCCCCGTTGGCATAGGCATGCAGCAGGGCGACGGCGATCGAGCGCGCACCCTGGGCGAGCGCCGCATCGATCGCCGCCTCGACGCTTTCGGGATCGAGCGCGATCTCCACCGTACCGTCGGGTGCCAGCCGCTCCGTCACCTCCAGGATCGCGCGTCGGGGGACCAGGGGCGGCGGCTTCTCCATGTGCAGGTCGTAGGTCTCATAACGCTTCTGACGGCCGATGATCACCACATCGCGGAAGCCCCGGGTGGTGATGAGGGCGGTGGGCGCGCCCTTGCGTTCGATGATGGCGTTGGTGGCGATCGTGGTCGCGTGCAGCACGGTCGAAAGCTCGCCCGCCGCCAGGCCGGCCTCGTCGAGCAGGCGCTCGAAGCCGGCGACGACCGCCGCCGCCGGATCCTCGGGCGTCGTCGGCGCCTTGAGAAAGCGCGGTGCCACCCCGGCACCGGCCAGCACGAAGTCGGTGAAGGTCCCGCCGATGTCGAAGGCCATGCGCCACATGGGCCGCTCAGCCCCCGTCGAGGATGGCCTCGGAGATCTTCTCCGCCGTCATCAGGGTTGGGAAGTTCGTGTTGGCGCAGGGCACCACCGGGAAGACGGAGGCGTCGCAGACCCGCAACCCCTCGATCCCGCCGCGCACCCGGCCGGCCGGATCGGTTACCGCCATCGGATCGTCCTCGGTGCCCATGCGGCAGGTGCAGGAGGCATGCCAGACGCCGACGGCGGCCTGGCGGGTGAAAGCCTCGAGAGCCGCGTCGTCGCGGCGCAACTGCTCGAGGGTGAAGCCCTCCATGATCAGCTTCTGGATCAACAAGCGACGGAGCGGTGCCGGCCCGTCCAGCAGGGTGCCCATCATGCCGGTCAGGAACTTGTTCTTGGCGTTGATCTCACCGACCTGGCGGACCTTGTCGGAATAGCTCGCCGGGAAGGGGTCGGAGGTGACGGACTGCAGCACCGGATCGTCGTGCAACTCGGCCATCTTGCGGAAGCCCTGCATCAGGCGGTCGAGGTCGCGCCGGTCCGAGAGCAGGTTGAACTCCACCGTCGGCTCGTCCCGCCAGTCGGCGCTGGCGAGCTTGACCTGACCGCTTTCGGAGTAGGTCTTGTTGACGAAGATGATCAGCGAGGCGATCTGCTCGCCGACCATGTGCCAGGAGGATTTCGAGACCACGGCGGCGAACATGTCGCCCGCCGGCGCGCCGCCGATCTCGGAGGAATAGCGCAAACCGACCAGCAGGTGGCGCCGGGTGATCTCGTTCTGCACGCGGGCCTGGCGTTTGACGAAGGAGGCGAGCGCGATCGAGGGATGGTCCATCAGGCGCTGGCCGACGCCCGGCAGGTTGGCCCGCATCTCGATCCCGAGTTCGGAAAGCGCCAGGGCCGGGCCGATGCCGGCGCGCAACAGGTGCGCCGGCGAATGGATCGCGCCCGAGGAACAGATGACTTCGTTGCTGCGGAACTCCTGCTCCCGGCCCTTGACCATGGCCTTCACGCCGACACAGCGCAGCCCCTCGAACAGCAGCTCCTTCACTTGCGTGTCGGTGGAGATTTCCAGGTTCTCGCGCCGGCGCACGTCGGGGCCGAGGTAGCCGATCGCGGCGGAAACCCGCTGTTCGTCGGCGTTCGACATGGTGATCGGGAAATAGCCGTCGCGGAACTCGCCGTTCTGGTCGGGCAGGTATTCATAGCCCTTGTTGGCCATGGCCCGGCCCGCCGCGGTCGCGTGGCCGTTCCAGTTCTCCGGCATGATGCGGCGGACCGGGATGTGGCCGTCCTGGCCGTGATAGGGGTCATCGAAGTCGAGATCGCGCTCCACCTTCTTGAAGAAGGGCAGGCAGGCCTCCCAGTTCCAGCCCGTGGCACCGCGGGCCTCCCACTCCGCGAAGTCGGTCGGCGCGCCGCGGTTGGCGAGCTGCCCGTTGATCGACGAGCCGCCGCCGAGCACACGGGCCTGCTCGTACTTGCGCAGCGGCGGGCGGTCGACGTCGGGATTGTTGTGGCTGATCGGCTGCGTCGTGACCTTCAGTTCGGTCCAGTGGAAGCGCTTGTCGAGATAGGCGGTGCCGGGATAGCTGTCGAGGATCTCTTTCGGCACGCTGCCGCGCAGCGTGTCCTGGCCGGCTTCCAGCAGCAGCACCTTGTTGGCGCTTCGCGCCGACAGCCGGTTCGCCAGCACGGAGCCGGCCGAGCCGCCGCCGACGATAATGTAATCCCAGGTCATATTTTCGCTTCCCCTCCCGTGTCCCCGGTGCGAATGCTGCCCTGAAAGGCGGTCCCGCCACAAGAGAGGATGAACGTAGAGATGTACGGCTCGCTACTTTGGAGCAGCCCGGGCGAGGAAATCGTCTTTGCCGCCGTGACGGTCCTCGTCGCCGGGCTGATGCGGGGCTTCGCCGGCTTCGGCTCGGCCATACTCATGGCGCCGATCCTGGCGATCCTGATGGGCCCTGCGCACATGGTGCCGCTCGTCTCCTGCCTCGAATTGCCGATGGGCGCGATGCTGTTCTTCGGCGTGCGCAAGGACGTCGACTGGCACTTTGTCGGGCCGCTCTCGGTGATGTCCATGCTCGCGATGCCCTTCGGTGTCTGGCTGCTGTTCAGCCTGGATGCCGACCTGTTGACCAGAATCGTCTCGGTCATCGTGCTGGCCTTCGTCGCGATCCTGATCTCCGGCTGGCGCTATCGCGGTCCGCGGCCGCTGGGCTTAACGCTCGGGATCGGCGGGGTCTCGGGGGCGATGATGGCGACGACGTCGGTCGGCGGCCCGCCGGTCCTGCTCTACATGCTGGCCGCCAACCTGCCCGCCGCCCGGGTCCGGGCCAACATCGTCACCTATTACCTGGTGACCGGCGTCGTGCTCATCACCCTGGTGATGCTCGCCTCGCCGACGGGCCTGGCGGCGATGGTCGACGCGGTCTTGCTACTGCCGATCATCCTGCTCGGCTCCTGGGTCGGCAGCCGGCTGGCGGGCCGGGCGAGCGAAGGCCTCTACCGGGCCATCGCCTATGCGTTTCTGGCGGTGGCGGGGCTTATCGGCCTGTTCGGCTAGAATGGCCGCCTTGGCACGGAGGCAAAGGAAAAGCGATGCGGGACGGTGAAACGGGAATCGGCCGGTTGATCGAGGCCAGGCTTTCGCGGCGGCAGGTCCTCGCCGGCTCCCTCGCCGCGTTCGCCGTGGCCGGCGGGACGACGGCCGTCGCGAGATCCCCGTTTCCCTTTGCACCGGTTCCCGCCAACACCCGGGATACCATCGCGCTGCCGCCCGGCTATCGCTGGCACGTCGTGGCCCGGTGGGGCGATCCGCTGTGGTCGGACGCGCCCGGCTTCGATGCGGAGAGCCGTGGTACCGGCGCCAGCCAGGCCCGGGCCTTCGGCGACAACAACGACGGCATGGCGCTGTTCACCCGGGACGACCGAATCGTTCTCTGCGTCAACCACGAGTACATGAACAACGCCGTCGCCTTCGCCAATCGAGCCTCGCGCCGGCCGGAAACCGCCGACGATATCGCCAAGAGCAAGGCGGCAAGCGGCGTCTCGGTGCTGGAGATCGCCGAGGCGGCAGGTCGCTGGGGCATCGTCGTGGATTCGCCCGTCAACCGGCGCCTCACCGCCGATACGCCGATCGAGATCACCGGCCCGGGGCGCGGGCACGCGTTGCTGCAAACGGCGGCGGATCCGGGCGCGCGCCTCGCGCTTGGCACCTGGGCCAATTGCGGCTGCGGGCAAACGCCGTGGGGCACCTATCTGACCTGCGAGGAGAATTTCAACCTCTATTTCTCCGCCGGCGATACTGCCTTCCGGGCGAGCCCGGAGCAGCACCGCTATGGCCTGGGGGCAAAGGACCGGGGCGGCAACTGGGTGGCAACCGATCCCCGCTTCGACATGTCCCGCCATCCGAACGAGGCCAACCGTGCAGGCTGGGTCGTCGAAATCGACCCGCTGACACCCGGATCGCGGCCTCGCAAGCTGACCGCGTTGGGTCGTTTCAAGCATGAAAACGCAGAGCTGACGCTGGCCGCCGACGGCCGTGTCGTCGTCTACATGGGCGACGACGAGCGGGGCGAATATCTCTACCGCTATGTGAGCGCCAACCGCTACCGGCCGGGCGGCGGGCGTGGCGACCTGTTGGAGAACGGCCAGCTTTCCGTCGCCCGGTTCCACGACGACGGCAGCGGGAAATGGGTCGCGCTGACGCCGGCGGCGACCGGCATGGGGAGCGAGGCCGAGATCCGCGTTCACGCCCGCCTGGCCGCCTCCGCCGTCGGGGCCACGACGATGGACCGGCCGGAATGGGTCGCGGCACATCCCGACCGTGCGGAAGTCTATTGCTGCCTCACCAACAACAAGCACCGGGGCCGCAAGACGAATGCCGGGGGCGACGCGATGCCGGTCGGCGGGCCCAACCCGCGCCCCGCCAACCGCTACGGCCAGATCGTGCGCTGGCGGCCCCGCGACGGCGATCACGGCGCGGCACGCTTCGGCTGGGATCTCTTCGTGCTCGCCGGCAACCCGGTCGTGCACCGCGACGCGCGGCGGGGCTCCGCCAACGTGACCGCCGACAACATGTTCAATGCGCCCGACGGCATCGGCTTCGACCCCGCCGGTCGGCTGTGGATCCGGACCGACGGCAAAAGCGGGCGTACCGGCCATTTTGCCGGCCACGGCAATAATCAGATGCTGATCGCCGATCCCGTGACGGGCAAGATCCGCCGCTTCATGGTCGGCCCGCGCGGCTGCGAGGTCTGCGGCCTCGCCTTCGCCCCGGACGGGCGTACCGCCTTCGTCTGCATCCAGCATCCGGGCGCCCGGGGAAGCGGCCATTTCCCCGACGGCGGCGAAGCGCCGCCGCGCTCGGCGGTGATCGCCATCCAGCGCGAGGATGGCGGCCCGATCGCCTGAAAGGCCGCCTGAACCATGGCCGGCACGAGCCGGGCAGGCTAGGATTCGCCCGACGAATGGAGGAAATGAACGGATGCGTTGGGACCCCGAACAGTATCTCGCCTTCGACGATCTGCGCCTGCGCCCCGCACTCGACCTGATGGCGCGCATTCCGGGCGCGGCCGGCGGCATGGTCGTCGACCTCGGCTGCGGCCCCGGCAATGTGACCGAGGTGCTGCGCGGCCGCTTTCCCGATGCCGAGCTTGTCGGCGTCGACAGTTCGCCGGACATGCTGGCCCGGGCCCGCGCGGCCCTGCCGGACGCCCGCTTCGTCGAGGCCTCGATCGCCGACTGGCAGCCCGAGCGGCCGGCCGGGGTGATCTATTCCAACGCGGCGCTGTTCCCGCGCCTGTTCGCAGGTCTGGCCCCCGGCGGCCATCTGGCGGTGCAGATGCCGCGCAATCATGGCGAAGCGTCGCACCAGGCGATGATCGAAACGGTGGAGGCCGGCGCCTGGGCCAACCGGCTACGCCCCGTCGTCCGCGAGACGCCGGTGGCGCTGCCGCAGAGCTACCATCGCATCCTCGCCCCGCTGGCCGACCGGCTGGATATCTGGGAAGCGGTCTATCTGCAGGTGCTGGAGGGTGAAAACCCGGTGAAGGAATGGACCAAAGGCACGGCGCTCCGCCCCTTCCTCGCCGCCCTGGAGGACCCGGGGGAGCGGGCCGCCTTCGAGGCGGACTACGCGCGGCGCATCCTCGCCGCCTATCCACCCGAAGCGGACGGGCGCACGTTGTTTCCCTTCCGCCGCCTCTTCATCGTCGCGCGCCGGGCCGGCGGGTGATCGCCCTGTTCACGGACTTCGGCCTGGCCGGGCCCTATACGGGGCAAATGAAGGCCGTGCTGGCGCGCGAGGCGCCCGATGTCCCGGTGATCGATCTGTTCGCAGACGCACCCGCCGCCCGGCCGGACCTCGCCGCCTATCTGCTGGCCGCCTACGCGGCGTGGTTCCCGGCCGGCACGGTCTTTCTCGCCGTCGTCGATCCGGGCGTCGGCGGCGCCCGCGCAGCCCTGGCGCTGGAGGCCGACGGCAAATGGTTCGTCGGCCCGGACAACGGCCTCTTCGCCCTGGTGCGCCGCCGCGCCACGACGGCGCGGGCGGTCCGCCTGGCCGGCGACGGCCGCGCGCTTTCCGCCAGCTTTCACGGCCGCGACCTGTTTGCGCCCGCCGCCGCCCGCATCGCCCGGGGCGAGGGCGCGGGGGGTGTCGACGATCCGGGCGACGCCATCGACCGCCCCGAGTGGCCGGACGCGCTGGCGCGGATCGTCTATATCGACCACTACGGCAACGCGATGACGGGGCTCATGGCCGGCGACCTGGCGGCGGACGCCGTGTTCGCGCGGGGCGGTGCCGAGATCCACCGCGCGCGGACCTTCTCCGACGTCGCGCCGGGGCAGGCCTTCTGGTACGAGAACGCCAACGGCCTGATCGAGATCGCCGTCAACCAGGGCCGCGCCGACCGGGTGCTGGGCCTGAGCGTCGGCGACGCCATCGGGTTTTGAGCAAAGGAATAGCGATGGCGCGGACGGGCCCTCTCAATCTGCTGACCGACGTTGCGGGCCTCAGCGTTGGCAACGCCCGGGACGTGGCGGCGCTGACCGGCGTCACCGTCGTGCTCGCGCCCGAGGGCGGCGCCGTCGCCGGGGTCGACGTCCGCGGCGGCGCGCCCGGCACAAGGGAGACGGAGCTGCTGCGTCCCGACTGCCGGGTCGAACGGGTCGATGCCATCGCGCTTGCCGGCGGCTCGGTGTTCGGTCTGCAGGCCGGTGACGGCGTCGTCGAATGGCTCGCCGCCCGGGGGCGCGGCTTTCCAGTTGGGCCCTGGCGCATGCCGATCGTGCCGGGCGCCATCATCTTCGATTTCCGCGCCGGTATCGGCGAACGCGGCCCGACCCTCTGGCGTGATCTCGCGCGCGAGGCCTGCGCGGCGGCGGGCCGCAAGTTCGCGCTCGGCAACGCCGGCGCCGGCATGGGGGCCAGCGCCGGACAGCTGAAGGGCGGCCTCGGCTCGGCCTCCCTCGTCGACGCGGACGGCGCGGTGGTGGCCGCCCTGGCGGTGGCCAACCCGGTCGGCGCCGCGGTCGACGCGGCCGGCCGCCTGCTGGCGGCACCCCTGGCGATCGGCGACGAGCTGGGCGACGGCGCGCCCGGCCGGGGCGATGGCGGCGGCTCTCTCGGCGACGGTGGGCTCGGCGCCAACACGACGCTGGTCGTGGTGGCGACCGACCAAGCGCTGGACAAGGCGGGGGCGACCCGGGTCGCCATGATGGCGCAGGACGGGCTCGCCCGCGCGGTGCGCCCGGCCCATACCCCCTTCGACGGCGACATCGTCTTCGCGCTTTCCACCGGGCGGGGGCCGCCTGCCGGGCCCGAGGCGCTGGCCCGGATCGGCGCCCATGCGGCCGACTGCACCGCGCGGGCCATCGCGCGGGGCGTCTATGCGGCCGAAGCGGCGGGCGGTCTGCCGGCCTTCCGCGCGGATGGTTTGGTCGGAAGAGGGGAATCCGGTTAGGCTTGCGGGCGAGGATGACGAGATGCTGACGACCGAAGAAATCGAGACCTACCACCGCGAGGGCTGGGTGATACCGCAAGGCTTCCGCCTGGACGACGGGGAGCTGGCGGACCTGCGCGCCGGCCTCGACCGGGTGATGGCCGACAATTCCGAGATCCAGCCCGACCGGATCATGAACCCGCATCTGGACGGCGGCGCCCCGTACGGTGTGCGCGGGCACAAGGCCTTTCACGACCTGGTGCACGATCCCCGCATCCTCGACATGGCGCAGGCGGTGATGGGCCCGGACCTGGTGCTGCTGTTCAGCCACCTGTTCTGCAAACCGGCCGACAGCCGCCGCATCGTGCCCTGGCACCAGGACGGTCCGTTCTGGCCGGTCGAGCCGCTGGCCTCCGTCTCGATCTGGATCGCCATCGACGACGTCGACACGGCGAACGGCGCCATGCGGGTAATCCCCGGCAGCCATCGCCGCGACTACAAGGCGCACAGTTTGATCGACGATCCGAACTCGACCCTCAACCGCGAAATCGAGACGGCGGAGGTCGACGAGGACAGGGCGGTAGGAATCGAGCTGCGGGCGGGCCAGGTCTCGCTGCACGACATCGGGATCATCCACGGCTCCGCCGCGAACACCTCGGGCCGGCGCCGGGCCGGCTGGGCGATCCGCTACATGCCCGCGACCTCCCGGGTCACCCGGGTCATGCCCAACGCCGCGGCGAACTGGGAGGACCTGCCGATCGAACTGGTGCGCGGCGTGAACCGCAACGACGGCACGGACTTCGCACCCGGCAACTTCGGCCGGCCCTGGAGTTCGCTGTGACACCAGTTAACCTTTGAACTGACCGTTGGACCCACCAACATCATCGCAAGGCGCCGTGGCGATCCAGCAGTCTTCGAAACCAAGTGCGACTTCTCGAAATTTGTCACGCGACCCTGGATCGCCACACTCGCTATGCTCGTTCGCGATGACGAAACAGCGATTCAGTCGGTCAATCTACAGGCACGTTGGTGTAGTACCTGTGAGGCAATGAAAGGATATCTCCCGAGGCGCAAAGACCCGAACCGCATTGTTATCTAAACGCAGAGTCGCCTTCCACTAGGACCCCCACCGCCAGAGCGATGATCACCAAAATACCAACAGCGAAAGCAATATCCGGTGCTATTCCAATCCCGCCTTCTTTCATGAGTACGTCTAGCACAGGCTGGCGGCGAAGTTGTGTATAGGTCCACACAGTCAGAATTACCGCAGTAGTGCCAAACGCTATCGAGCCGACCGTCCAAATCGGTTCGTACTCGAATGGAATGTTTATCTCCGACAGGAGAAATATCACGGGAAATACAATCAAACCACCAATAAACCCTGCCGATTGGAATGCAGCGTAGAAGGTCACCCATCGGATTGCACGAACATTACCTTGCATAACGAGCAATCCACCGACAACAGCAAATAAGTTGAAACTCGACGCATATCCCAAGCCATTCTTGAGATAATATACCATTATGCCGATATCAATCAGCCCAAAAACGACAAGGCAAATTCCGACGCGGCGGCAAATATCGTAGAAATCCTTCATCATGCTCTCGGTAACGTTTGATAAGGACCAAGTCGGTGAATATATGCCACAAGCGATTGCTACTAACAATACCCTTAACAAGTCTCACATTGGGCCATGTCACCGCAAAGGTGACCAATCCCAATGAGTCATTTTATTGATCCCTTTTCATCGCGAGGCGGTTGGCTGGTTGGCTTCAGGAGGGAAACTAACGCGGCAGCACCCGCTCGTCCTGCAGGAACGTGAACAGCTCGACCAGCATGTCTTCGGTATCGATGCAGTCGTGAAAGCCCGCCTGGCGAAGCTTGATCGTCGAGACGATGACCGGCGGCGGCGCCTTGCCCAGCGCGAAGTTCCAATCGGCGAACTGCCAGGTGGCTCCCATCAGGCGCTCCAAGTCATCCTCGCGCAGCCCCTCCCGCGCGGCGATTTTCGACCAAAGCGCGGCCTTCTCCACCATGCCGTCGGCCAGCCGTTCGGGCTCGGGCGGGCCCATCTCCATGGCGAAATGGCGGGCGACGGCGGGCCAGAGGTCGGGCCAGGTCATGCAGTCGCCGTTGGTGATGTTGAAGATTTCGTCGCGGGCATTTTCAGCCGTCGCCGCCCAGTGGCAGGCCCGGGCGATCAGGCGGGCGTCGATCGCCTCGTTGACGAAGGCCGCCCCGCCCGGATGGCTGAGCGCCAAGCCCTGCTCGCGCCGCAGCACCGCGTGAACGCCCATGGCAAGTTGCAGGTTCAGCGGCACTGCCATGGCGAAACCGAAGATCGTCTGCGGGCGAAAACAGGTCCAGTGCCAGCCGCCGGCGGCGGCCTGGGCGCGGAGCCAGTCTTCCTGCAGCCAGTAGAAATTGTCGTGCGGATGGCGCGGCCAGCGCTCCTTCGCCGGCACCGGCGGCGCTGCGAGGTGGGCGCCGTAGGCTTTCGTGCCCTGCAGGAAACTGACATGGCGCAGCCGTGCCCCGGCCATCAGCGGCTCCATCGCGTTCCGCAGCATGGTTTCGTTGGTTTCCATCTGGTGCCGGGCCCGCCAGCCGCGGATGACGTCCGCCTCCTCGTAAAGGGCGGCGTAGATCACATGGGTGACATCGTCCAGCGCGCCCAGCACGCTCTCGCAAGCTTCCCGGTCCATCAGGTCGAGCGCGCGAAACGCCGCATCGCGCAGGAACGGCGGCGCCCGGCGCGAGAGGGCGACGACGTCCCAGCCTTGCTGGTCCTCGAAATGCCTTATACAGGCCCCGCCGACCAGGCCCGACGCGCCGAAGATCGCGACTTTTCCGCTCATTCTTTCCCCTATTCGTTGGCCATGGCGAGGACCGCGCCCGGCGGTGGCGACAGCTCGATGCCCGCCTCTGCCAGGGCCGCCAGAATGGCGCCGTTCACGCCATAGCGCAGCTCGAAATAGCGCCGGCTGGCGACCCAGTAGCGATAGCCGACGGCGATGCCGGCGAGTTCGAAATCCTCGATCCCGACCACCGGGGCCGGGGCGTCGTCCAGGTCGCCGTGCGCGGCGAGCGTCGCCCGCACCGTCTCGATCGCCCGTTCCACGTCGCTCGCCCGGCGGATCAGCAGCCGACCCTCGACGATCCGGCGCGCGTCGGAATTGACCAGGATCTCGCCGACGATCTCCTTGTTCGGCACGATGATCCGCTCGCCGTCCTCGCCGCTCAGAATGGTGTGCGCCAGCGTCACCTCCTCGACCACGCCGCTCGCGTGTTTCACCACGATGGTGTCGCCGACCACGAAGGGGCGGGAGAGGATGATGGAAAGGCCGGCACCGTAGTTCGACAGCGGGCCCTGGATGGCGAAGGTGGCGCCGAAGGCCGAGGCGCCGGCGAGCGCGATCAGCGGCGCGATGGCGATGCCGAAGTTGCCGAGCGTGATGACGAAGACGGTGCCGAGCAGCAGGAACTTCGTCAAATTGCCGAGAAAGCGCGAGAGCGTGACGTCGAGGCCCCGATTTTCGGCCACGGTGCCGATCCGCCGGCCGATCCAGCCGGCGAGCTTCCAGCCGATGGCCAGGAAGACCAGCGCGCCCAGCAGCTGAAAGCCATAGGCGACGGCGAATTCCGCCAGCGCGTCATAGAGCTTCAGCAATGAATCGACGTTCTGGTCCATGACGCCGTGTCCCCGCGGTTCACCTCGGCCAGATTGCCCGGGTTCGGACCGCTGTCAAGCCGCACCGGTGTCGTCGAGGAAGGCCAGCAGCGCTTCCGAAACTTCCGCCGCGCGTTCCTGTTGCACCCAATGGCCGGCGCCCTCGATCAGATGGCAGCCGCGCATGTCGCTGCAAGCCCGGGCCTGCATGGCCGCCAGGGCACCGGGGCTCTGGTGGATGCCCCAGTCGGACGTGCCGGCGATGAAGAGCGAGGGGATATCGATACGCCGCCCGGAATAGAGGGTCATGTCGGCGGCGTTGAGGCCGCCGGTGTTGCAGCGGTACCAGTTGAGGCCGCCCTGAAAGCCGGTCTCCGCGAAGGCCGCCGCATAGACCGCCATCTCCGCCTCGTTCAACCACGCGCAGGCCGCGACAGCCGCCGCCCCTGGCATTTCCGGGGCGACCGTTTCGGGCATGGTGCGGTCCCGCTCCATCACATAGTAGGTCGGCAGTTTGGCCAGCTCTTCGGCGTTCCAGGCGGCGAGTTCATAGGGCTGGTTGGCCGGCCAATCGGCGCTTTTCATATGATAGTAGGCGCGCAGGAAGTCGTGCAGGCCTTGCGGCGGATCGTGCATGTCCGCGGCCGCCGCCGGTGTCGAGTAATACCACTGGTAATGCTTGCGCGGGCGCGAGAGCGCCGCCAGGGCGGCGTGGACGTCCTCGCCTGCCGCCGCGGCGGGCACGAGGGACGGCGGGCCGGCGAAGGGCGCGCTCATCAAGACCACCCGGGTGAAGACGTCGGGGCGGATCAACGCCGCCGCGGCGGAGACGGGGGAGCCGAAGTCGTGCCCGACCAGGCAGGCGACCTCCCGCCGCCCGAGCGCAAAGACCAGGGCGAGCGCGTCGCGCACCAGATTCAGATAGGCGAAGGGGCGGAGGTCGCCGTCATAATCCGCCTGCCAGCCGGTGGTGCGGCCATAGCCGCGCTGGTCGGGCGCCACGGCGTGGTAGCCCGCCGCCGCGAGGGCCGGCAGCACCTTGCGCCAGCTGTAGGCGAGTTCGGGAAAGCCGTGCAGCAGGAGGACCAGGGGCCGCTCCGGCTCGTCCCCACCGGCCTCCAGGATATGCATGTCGAGGCCGTTCACGCCGTCGATCCGGCGGCTGCGAACGCCCGCCGGCAGGGGTGTGATGTCGTCCATGGCCATGTCCTCCGATTCCCGCAGCGCCACCATACCGCGCGTGCGGCTTTGCCTGTAGGCTCCGCCCGCGAGACTTCGGGACATCGGAAAGGAGACGGGGTGTGAGCGGTCTGTTGGAGGGCATCAAGGTCATCGATTGCGCGAGCTTCATCGCCGGACCGGCGGCGGCCACAGTGATGGCGGACTTTGGCGCCGACGTGGTGAAGATCGAGCCGCCGGGCATCGGCGATACCTACCGCAATGCGCGCAACGCCCCCGGCAATCCGGAATGCGAGGCCGACTTCCCCTGGCTGCTCGACAACCGCTCCAAGCGGGGCCTGGCCCTGGACCTGAAGTGCGAGGCCGGACGCGAGGTGCTCTACCGCCTGGTCGGCCAGGCGGACGTCTTCGTCACCAACACGCCGCTGCCGGCGCGCGCGCGGCTCGGCACCCGGTGGGAGGATTTGCAGGCCGTCAATCCCCGCCTGATCTACGCCTCCCTCACCGCCTATGGCGAGGTCGGCCCCCAGGCGAACCAGACCGGTTACGACAGCACGGCGCTCTGGGCCCGCACCGGCCTGATGGACATGGTCCGCCCGGCACCGGACTCGGCGCCGGCCCGTTCCCTCCCCGGCATGGGCGACCATCCGACGGCGATCAGCCTGTATGCCGCGATCATGACCGCGCTCTGGCGGCGCGAACGCACGGGCGAGGGCGCCATGGTGCACACCAACCTGCTGGCGAACGGCGTCTGGTGGGCGGGCTTCCATGCCCAGGCGATGCTGTGCGGCGCCGAGATCACACCGCGCCCGGCCCGCGAGAACGCCGCGAGCGCGCTGCACAATCTCTATCACGCGTCCGACGGCCGCTGGTTCCACCTGGTTCTCATCCCCGAAGCCCGGCACTGGGAAAACCTGTGCCGCGCGATCGGCCAGCCGGACCTCGCCGCCGATCCCCGCTTCGCCGAGGCCGAGGCACGACGTGCCAACACGCCGGCGTTGATCGCCATCCTGGAGGCCGCCTTCGCCGCCAAGGACTGGAACCATTGGATGGCGGTCTTTGCCGAACACCGCCTGACCTACGGCCTGATCGGCCGGTTGAGCGACATTCCCGACGACCCGCAGATGCATGCCGCCGACGTCATCACGCCCATCGACGATCCCCGCGCCGGCGCCGACTACATCGTCAACAGCCCGCTGTGGATCGACGGCGCGCCCAAGCGCATGCCCGCCATGCCGCCGGCCATCGGCGAACATAACGAGGAGATCCTCCGCGAAGCGGGCTACGACGCGAGCGAGATCGAACGGCTGAAGAGTGAGGGGGCGATGGGGTGAGACGACGCCCCCTGGCCAAGGTCCCGCGATGGCATTGTCGTTGTAGATTGTAGCCAATTATGCGACAAGATTGACAGGAGGGTAAATCATGTCGCGCAATCCCAGTGTTTCCCTATCCGAGCATCAGCAGGCTTTCATCGCCGAGCTGGTCGCCAGCGGGCGTTATCACGGGGTCAGCGAGGTGATGCGCGCCGGGCTGCGCCTTCTGGAAGAACGGGAGGAGCGGCGACGCGCGATCATTCAAAAACTCGAAGCCGCCGTGGAAGAGGGGCTGGCGAGCGGTCCCTCGACACCGCTCGGCGATATCGAGGACCTCATCGCGGAAGCGCAAGCCGAAGCCGAAGCCTTGGCTGAAAGGGAATCGGCCTGAGCCGTGCCCACCGTCCATCTCCGCCCGACCGCCAGACGGGATCTGAAGAGCATTCATCGGTGGATTGCCAAAGAAGCCCCGATGCGGGCGCCGCCTTTCATGCGCCGATTGGACAAGACCCTGCGGACACTCGCAGAGCGACCACAAATCGGATCCCGTCGATTGCCACGTTACCCGGATATTCGGGTTTTTTCCTTTGGTCGATATCTCATTATCTACCAGCCACTCGACAGGAACGACGGCATCGACGTGGTTCGGGTCTATCACGGCGCCCAGGACTGGCCGGCCCTGATCGACGACGATCTCACGTGACCCGCCGAGGGATTGCCCACCACCCTCAATACGCCGAAATCCCGCCCTCCGCCGGGATCACCGCGCCGTTGACCATGCGGCTTTCGTCGGAGGCGAGGAAGAGGGCGATGTTGGCGATGTCTTCCGGTTCGCCGACGCCGAAGGGATAGTCCTGGAAGGTGTCGACGGCGCCCTTGCGGGTGCTGTTGGGGCGGCGCTCGACGTAGCGGGCGAGCACGCGTTCGGTCTTGATCAGGCCCGGGCAGATGACGTTGGCCCGCACGCCCGGATCCGAATAGGCTCCGGCGAGCGAGCGGGTGAGCGAGATCACCCCGCCCTTGGCCGCCGAATAGACGTGCGCCGGGTGATTGCCGCGCAGCGCGACCACGGAAGCCACGTTGACCACGGCACCGCCGCCGCCTTCGATCAGCCGGGGGATGCCGTGGCGGCAGCACAGGAACGGCCCCTTCAGGTCCAGCGGGATGGTGTGATCCCAGACCTCCATCTCGACGTCGGTGACGTTGGTGTCGGAGAGGATCGAGCCGCCGGCGCAGTTGAAGAGAATATCGATGCCGCCGAAACGCTCGACCGCCGCGGCCATCAAGGCTTCCACGCTGGCCTCGTCGGTGACGTCCGTCTGCTGGAAATGCGCGTTGTCGCCGGCCGCCGCCGCCGAGGCCGCGCCCTTCTCCGCGTCGAGCTCCGCCACCACGACCCGGGCGCCCTCCCGCGTGAAGATCGCCGTCGCCGCCCGCGCGATGCCGGAACCCGCGCCCGTGATCACCGCCACCTTGCCGTCCAACCTGCCCATGGGTGTCGCCCTCTTCTGCTAGATGTCTTCGATCACCGCCGGTGTCCACAGGCCGAGGCGGCGCTGCGTCCGGCCCTCGGCCGTCTCGCCCTGGTAGTGGCTCTGGCTGGCAGCCGGGAATTCCCCGGCGGCGGCGAAATACCGGGTGTTGAGCGTCGCATATCCCTGTCCGTCCTCGGCGTCGAAATAGGCCCCGAGATAGGCGCCGCAATTGTTGCAGACCAGAATGTCAGCCGTGTGCAGGCCGAAGTGATAGCGGTTTAGGCGGCCCGCTTCGGCCAGGCGGATCGTCGCGCGGCCGGCATTGTCGGAGGTCGTGCGCGCGCCGTGGCCCTGGCAGAAGCTGCAATCGCACTCCCGCACACCAAGTTCCGCGGGGCTCTTCGCGCTTTCCAGCGCCAGCGAAATCGCACCGCAGTGGCAGCCGCCTTCATAGATCCGCGCCATCGTCTTCGGCCTCCTTCGTTTCGCCGCGGAGTGTAGCGGGGCCGGGTGCGCCTTGTGAACTGGATTGCGCGCGGCGCCTTGGCTATACCGACGCCAGATTGCAGAGACAGGTGCGAAGAGTGGGGGGCGACAAAGTGGGAACGATGGAGATACCGACGCCGTTCGACGTCTACTGGGACCGGGTGCAGGACGCATGGATCGATCACAACGATCACATGAACATGGGCTACTACATGGTCGTGTTCGATCTCGCGACCGACGCCTGGTTCGAATACATCGGCCTCGACCGCCCGCACCGCGACCGGCACAACGTCACGACCTTCTCAATCGAGGGACACATCAACTACATCCGCGAGCTGCGGGCCGGCGATCCCCTGCGGTTCACCACGCGGCTGCTGGATTTCGACGCCAAACGGATCCATTACTTCCACGAGATGTACCATGGCGAGGAAGGCTACCTCGCCGCGACCAACGAGTTGATGACCATCCACATCTCGGAGGAGACGCGGCGCTCCGCCCCCATGCACGAAGACGTCCAGCGCTGGCTCGCGCAGATCAAGGACCGCCACGATGCCCTGGCGCCGGCCGCACAGGTCGGGCGGCGCATGGGCATCGGCGCGGGCCGTCCCGCCGCCTGAGCGCGGGCTTGCATCGCCGCCCGCATCGTGGTGGCGTTCGGGAAGACAGCAGTCCGAAGCAGAGGGGGGCGGGACATGGATATCGGCAAACGGGGTGTGTGGGCATCGACCAACGCGCTCAGTTCCGAACAGTTGGCGGATCTGGCGCGGCGCTCGGAGGCGGCCGGCTACGGCGCGCTCTGGTATCCGGAGAGCACCTCCTACGAGGCGCTGGCGCTCGGCGGCTATCTGCTGGCGAACTCCAGCCGCATCGTCGCGGCCACCGGCATCGCCAACATCTACGCCCGCGACGCCATGGCCGCGGTGCAAGGCCATAACACGCTGAACGCGCTTTACGACGGCCGCTTCTTGCTGGGCCTCGGCGTTTCGCACCAGCCCCTGGTCGAGGGCGCGCGGGGCCATGAATACGGCAAACCGCTGAGCGCCATGCGGGCCTATCTCGACGGCATGGACGCGGCCAAGGTCGCCGTGGCGGCGCCGGCCCGCCAGGTGGTATTGGCCGCCCTCGGCCCGAAGATGCTGGCCCTGGCGGCGGAGCGGACTCTGGGCGCGCTGCCTTACAACGTGACGCCCGAACACACCCGGATGGCGCGCGAGGTCATGGGCCCCGACGCACTGCTCTGCGTCGAACAGGCGGTCTGCCTGACCGTCGCCAAGGCCAACGCGCACGAGGTCGCCGGCAATCACATCGAGCGCTACATGCGCCTGCCCAACTATTACAACAACTGGCTGCGCACCGGCTTCTCCGAGCAAGAGCTGGCGGGAGGGGGCAGCGAAAAGTTCCTCAACGCCATGGTCGCCTGGGGCGACGTGGAGGATATCGAGGGCAGGATCCAGGCCCATTTCGAGGCCGGCGCCGATCACGTCTGCATCCAGGCCCTCGACCCCGAGGGGGATCCGACACCCGACTGGGCGGCGCTCGAAGCCCTGGCGGGCCGGGCGGCGGCGTGATGGAACCGGTCGCCTTCACCGCCATGGCCGACGGCACGGCCGCGGACTACGCCCGCCTCGGGGCCGCATGGCAGGCCCATCGTGACGCGCACCTGGCCGACTCGGTCCTCGCCCTGTTACGGGCCATGCGCGGGCCGACGCTCGGCTACCAGATCGACCGCTATGAACACTCCCTGCAATCGGCGACCCGGGCGATGCGCGACGGCGCCGACGAGGAAAGCATCGTCTGCGCCCTGCTGCACGACGTCGCGGATCCGATCGCGCCGGACAACCACAGCGCGGCCGCGGCGGCGATGCTGCGCCCCTTCGTCTCGGACGCCAACCACTGGATCGTCGCGCACCACGGCCTGTTTCAGGGGTATTACTACTTCCATCACGTGGGGGAGGATCGCGACGCCCGCGAACGTCACCGCGGCCATCCCCATTTCGAGGCGACGGCGGCCTTCTGCGAGAATTGGGACCAGTGCAGCTTCGACCCCGACTACGACACCGCGCCCCTCTCGCACTTCGAGCCGATGGTCCACCGCCTGCTGGCGGCGCCGAAGCGGATCTACGACTAGGCGGGTCGGTCAGGCTGCGAAAAAGTCGGTGAGGATGGGCCGGTAGGCGGCGAGTTCTTCCGCGACCGCCGGCAGGCGTTCGAGCCGGGCGCGATAGGCGGCGACGTCGTCGGGCCAGGCGATCTCCAGGCCGAGATGGGGCCCCAACGCATCGAGCCAGGCGAAGCTGATCGGATAGCCGCATTCGCCGAGCGTCAAGCTTTCGCCCGCGTCGGTCATGTCCGCCAGCAGCCGGGCAAGCTGCGCCAGCCGGGCCGTGATCTCGTGCGAGAGCTCGCCGGCTCGCGCCGCCGTCGCCGGCGCCCGGCCGGGCAGATGGGCGAAGCAGGCCCGGACCGCGGGCTCCAGCCGGGTGTCATGAAAGCGCGAAAGCGCGCGGGCCCGGGCCCGGTCCGCCGGGTCGGCGGGCAGGGCCGGCGGGTCCGGCCAGCATTCTTCCAGATATTCCGCGATCGCCTCGGAATCGGCGATCAACAGCTCGCCGTGACGCAGCGCCGGCAGATTGCCGCCCGGCACCAGCGCCTTGTAGGCCTCGGAGCCATAGCCACCCGGCGGCGGCACCTCCTCCCAGGTCAGGGACTTGTAGCGCAGCAGGACGCGGAGCTTGGCGCAATAGAGGCTTGGCGGAATGGCATAGACGGTCAGCATGCGCGGCCCCGGTTCCGGCAGGGAGGGGCCGCCCCCCGGACTGGCCCGGGGGGCGGTGTCGTTCGCCCTCAGGCGGCGGCGCCGAAGTCGATGACGGAGCGGACGACGCGGCCTTCCTTCATCGCCTCGAAACCCTCGTTGATCTCCTCCAGCTTGATGGTGGCGGAGACCCAGTCGTCGAGATGCAGGCGGCCGGAGAGATAGAACTCGATCATCTTCGGCATGTCGACGCGGAAACGGTTCGAGCCCATGGAGGAGCCTTGGATCTTGCGCTCGCGCAGGAAGTCGATGCCGTGCAGCTCGAGCTTCTGGCCGAACGGCACCATGCCGACGATGGTCGCGGTGCCGCCGATGCCGAGCATCTGGAACGATTGTTCCGCCGTGATCTTCAGGCCGAGGCATTCGATGGCGTGCTGCACACCGCCGCCGGTCAGCTCCTTGATCCGCTCCACCGGGTCGCCGTCCTCGGGATTGATCACCTCGGTCGCGCCGAGCTTGGTGGCGAGCTGCAGCTTCCGGGGGTTGGTGTCGACGGCGATGATGCGCCCGGCGCCCGCGATATGCGCGCCCTCGACCGCGGCCATGCCGACGCCGCCGCAGCCGATGACGGCGACGGTGTCACCGAACTTGATGCCGGCCGTGTTCACCGCCGCCCCGAAGCCGGTCATCACGCCGCAACCGATGAGCGCCGCGCGGTCGAGCGGCATGTCCTTGCGGATCTTCACCAGGGCGTTCTCGTGCACCAGCATCTGCTCGGCGAAGGACGAGAGATTGATGAAGGTGTGAAGCTGGTCCGGCTTTTCCCATTCGAAGCGGCGCGCCTTGCCCGGCGGCATCTTCACGTCCTCGTCGAGGCAGAGGTTGGGCCGCCCCGTCGTGCAGTTCGCACAGGTCCCGCAGAACACGGAGAGGCAGGAGATCACGTGATCTCCCTTCTTCAGGTAGGTCACCTCGGAGCCGACCTCCTCGACGATGCCGGCGCTCTCGTGGCCCGGCACGGTCGGCAGCGGATGGGGAAACAGCCCCTCCATGAAGTGCAGGTCCGAATGGCAGAGACCGGCGAAGGCGGTGCGGATCAGCACCTCGTGCGCCTTGGGCTTGCGCACGCTGACCTCCTCGATCACCAGGGGTTTGTTGGCTTCATAGAGAACGGCGGCTTTCATGATCTTCCTCCCGGCGGGTTTTTTCATCGCGTCGCTCGAGCCTATCGCGTCGGCCGGAGGGCCGCCAGCCTTGCCAGGGCCGGCCCGCATCGGGGATGATCCGCTTCCCATCCGGAGGAGACGGCGGCGATGGCGACGATGCCCGACGATTTCAAGGACAAGACGGTCCTCATCACCGGTGCCGGCAGCGGCATCGGTGCGGCGACGGCACGGCTGATGGCCGCCCGGGGCGCCGCCGTGGTCGCGACCGACGTCGATATCGCCGCCGTCGAAACGGTGGTGGCCGATTGCGCCGACGGGCTGGCGCTTCGCTGCGACGTCACCGACGAGGCCCAGGTCGAGGCGGCGGTGGCGGCCGCGGTCGACCGCTTCGGCAAGCTCGACGTCGCGGTCGCCAACGCCGGTATCCAGCGCCACAACACCGATATCGATCTCTACGCCCTGGAACTGGCGGAGTTCGAGCGGACCCAGGACGTCAACCTCCGCGGCGTGGTGCGCACGGCGAAACATGCGCTCGCCCACATGATGGCGCGCGGCGGCGGCGGCGCGCTGGTCCTGGTGAGCTCGATCACCGGGCTCGGCGGGCGCACACCCAACGTCTCCTACATGACCGCCAAGAGCGCGCTGCTCGGCCTTAACCGGCATATCGCCGTGCACTACGGCCCGCACGGCATCCGCTGCAACGCGGTCTGTCCCGGCGCGCTGGAGCAGACCCCCAATTGGGACGAGCATCCCGATCCCGACGGCCGGCGCGATGGCTTCACCGCGACGGTTCCGCTCCGCCGGCTTGGCCGGCCGGAGGATATCGCCGGCGCTATCGCCTTCCTCGCCTCCGACGAGGCGGGCTATGCGAGCGGCGCCCACTTCACCATCGACGGCGGCCTGACCGCGATCTGAGGGGCCCATGGATCAGCTCAAGCGCAAGCTCTACCCCCTCGCCGCCATCCTGATCGTCATCTGGGTGGTGGAGATCATCAACCTGTTCAGCGGCCGCGCCCTGACGGACTGGGGCATCCTGCCGCGCACCGTTTCCGGCCTGGTCGGCATCCCGCTGGCGCCGTTCCTGCACGGCAGCCTGATCCACGCGATTTCCAACACCCTGCCGCTCGTCGTGCTGGGCGGGCTGGTGCTGACCACGGGGGAGAAGCGCTTCGTGCCGACCACCATCGCCATCGTCCTGCTCGGCGGCCTGGCGGTCTGGCTGGCCGCGCGCGGCAACTACCATGTCGGCGCCAGCGGCCTCGTCTTCGGCTACTTCGGCGTGCTGGTCACCCGCGCGCTGCTGGAACGCAGCCCGTTGAAGATCCTGGTCGGCGTCGTCGTCGTCGTGCTTTACGGCGGGCTGCTGTTCGGCGTGCTGCCGACCCGGCCCTGGATTTCCTTCGAATCCCATCTCTTCGGCCTGCTGGCCGGCATCGCCGTCGTCTGGGCGGAGAACAAATACGACGCCCGCGGCGGCGGCACCGCCGCCTGATCGACTGTTGGCAGCCATCGCATTCTGCTGCTAACAATCTGAAAATAAACGGTTATTTATCACTTTCCCGGTTGTCATAATCCGACGGCCGGCGGCACACTGTCGTCGGTACACACCGGCAGGAAAGGTTAGGCATGTTCAGCGGCATTCCCCACGACGCCCGTGCCGGCGAGAGCTGGCGGCTCGCGACGGCGGAGATCATCTACCGGCTCCCCGACCATCCCACCTTGTTGCAAAGCTATATCTGGCAGGACTATGACCTGCCGCCGGACTATCCGGCCCTGAAGCGGTTTCTGGATTTCTGGGAGGAGAACCTGGAGGGCCCGCTGCACTCGGTCCGCCTGGCCGCCTCCGCGCGTCTGGCGCCCGCGCGCTGGCGCAACCGACGGGTCGAGCTACGACTGCACTGATGCCGCCGGGCGAATGATCTTCAAAAGCCAGAAGATCACGCAGAAGACGCCCGTCAGGACAACCAGTGCTACCACGGCGGCGAGCCGGGTGCCGAACTCGCCACCGAGTTCGAAGCCGGGCTGCAGCAGATAGACGCAGAAGATCTGCACCGCCTGCAGCGCCGCCCCGCCGCTCAACAGGATGGCGGTGAAGGTGGAGCCGCGCAGCGAACTCAGGACCATGGCCTCGACGCTGCCCTGGCGCACGATATGCACCCGGTAGGCATGCCAGTGGTAGGCGCAGAAGCCGACGATGCCGACGATCAGCGCGGCCCAGAAGATCGCGTTGTCATAGCCGACGCCGTTCAGCACCAACACGAAGAGGTCTTCGAAAGGCGGATAGAAATAAAGGAAGACCAGCACGACGATCAGCACGACGAAGCCGACCAGCGTCCAGAACCACTGCCAACCACCCATGCGTTCACCGTCTCCCCAAGGCCGGGCCGCGATGCGCCCGGGCCGGCCTCATTCTAGGCCGGTCTTTCCCGGCCCCGCAATCGTGCGTCACGCCGCCGCCGGGATCGCCACGATCAACAACACGGCATAAAGGACGACGAAAAGCAGGTCCTTCAACGCCGGCAGCAACCCCCGCCCGGCGCTCGCGACGACGGCGATGATCTCGAGCACGAAGAAGATCAGCGAGAGGATCAGGAACGGCCAGATCGTGCTCCACCAGGAGATCTCTTCGGGTGCCGCCACTTCGTGCACGAAGCGCCAGATCAGCAGCAGGACGGGTAGCAGGGCGATCGCCGCATGGGCCAACAGGAAGCGGATGCGGGCCTGGCTCCGGTCGACGACCCAGAACACCGCCAGCAGCAACACCAACGCCAGCAGGTCCCAGAACAAGGCCCCGTAGTCCTCGACCTTCTCCCAGCCGCGCAGGTTCAGGTAGCCGAGCACCAGCAGCAACGCGAAGGCGTCGCAGAACAGCCATTCGCGAAAGCTCTCGGTGCCGTTCCCGGCGCTCCAGCCCCGGGTCGCCTTGTCCCAGAGCAGGACCAACATCAACGCCGCCACCGCCGGATAGACGAGATGGCGCATCATGTCGTACTGCACCCCCCGCTCGACCCAGAGCCAGTTGACCAGCAGAAAGCCGAACGCCAGGACCAGCAGCGCCAGGCCACGGGCCACCGCCGGGCTCTCGTGTCCTGCCGTCGTCTCCGGCGGATCATCCGCGGCGACGTCCGCGGCCGCCCGCGGCGCCGCCCGCCGGCCGCGCGAGAGGGTGACGATCAGGAAGACCGCCAGCGCCAGCACGCCGACCAGCGCCATGACGGCGAAGAAGATCTGTGCCCGGGCGCCGCCGCGCCAGTCACCGCCGGTTCCAGCACCGCTCTCCGGTGGATAGAGCTGCCAGAGAAGGACCGCAGCGGCCAGCGCCAGCAGGATCGTCGCCAGGGCGAACTCGTACCAGCGCGGCCCGCTGCCGCCACCGGGCGCATCACCGAGCGCGCCGGCGGCCCGCCTGCCATGTTGGCTCACCAGATAAACCAGGAAACTCAGCACGCCGACCACTGCCAAGGTGATCATCACCTCGAGGAAACCGATGGCGCGCGCGTCCACGGTGCGGCCCGCCCTCAGCCCCGGCCGGGCGCGCCGGCGTGCCGTGCCAGCAGGGCCTCCGCGCAGCGCCGCAGGCTGTCGTCGGCCGCCGCCTCGAGCCGGGCGCCGGCGCTGCCGGCCCCGTTCGCATGGCCCGTCTCGCGCACGCGGGTGCCGTTAGCGGCCAGCGCGCCGTCGACCTCGACCCCCTGGCCGTTGCGGCGATGGCCGAGGATCTCGAAGCTCCAGGCCTCGCCGAACGCCTCGCGCAGACGCGCGGCGATCTCGATCGGCGTCGGCATGGCGGGTGTCGGCGGTGCTTGAGGCGTCGTTGGTCGGGCCGACGCGATCGCGGCGGCCGGCGGATCGGCGGCCGGCTGCGGCGCACGCGGCGCGGGCACCGTGCCGGCAACGCCGGCACGCATGTCGCGCCGAAGCGCTTCCGTCGCCGCCTCGTCCACCACTTCCGCCTCGAGGTCGACGACGACGCCGTAGGCCGCGCGGGCATGTTCCACCGTGCAGAAATCGTCGAGCACGTCGTCCAGCACTTCGGCCGCCGGCCGGTCGAGCGGATCGCCGTAGCCACCGCCACAGGGACCGTAGAAGACATGGACGTCGTCCGCCGCCAGCTTGAGGCCGGAGAACTTGGCCGGCATGTCCCGCACCTCGTCGGGCCGGTTCTGGTTGTAGATCGTCACCCGGCCGACCGCACCCTCGTGGCCGCCGAAGATGCCCCAGGGCACGTCCTCGTGCCGTTCGTTCTCGTGCGTGATGAAGCCGTCGGTCAGCATGCGCTGGGCCTTGACCACGCCGAAGCCGCCCCGGTAGCGCCCCGCCCCCGGCATGACGTCGTCGCGCAGCTCGTAGCGCTCGCAGATCATCGGCAGGTGGATCGCCAGGTCCTCCAACGGATTGTTCCGCGTGTTGGCCATCAGGCTGTCGATGCTGTCGGGGCCGTCGGATTGCGGCCGCCCACCGTAGGAGCCTTCGTTCACCTCGAGGAAGACCCAGTAGTCGCCGCTCGGCTTGACGCCGGAATAGGAGACGAAGGAGAGGCTGGCGGAGCTGCCGGCGATGATGTCGTCGGGGAGGACCGGTGCCAGCGCCTTGTAGATCAGGTCGATGACCCGGTTGACCTGCGAGAAGCGCGCCTCGGCGGCGGCGGGAAACTCCGGATTGTAGATCGAGCCCTTGGGCGCCGTGACCTTGATCGGCCGAAACGAGCCCTGGTTGGACGGCACCTTGATCTCCGAGGTCTCCGCGTCCAGCAGCAGCGAGCGGATGGCGCAGAAGCAGGCGACCTTGGTCGAGCCTTCGAAGGGCACGTTGAAGGCGGTTTCCACCTGACCGGCGGAGCCGGTGAGATCGATCTCGATGTCGTCGCCGGTAACGCGGACGCAGACCTTGATCGGCAGGCGCACGCCGCGGTTCTTGCCGTCGTCGTCGAGGAAGCCCTCGGCCCGGTATTCGCCGTCCGGGATCGCCGCGATACGTTGGCGCAGCACCCGTTCGGTGTAGTCCATCAGCTGATTGGTCGCGGTTTCCACCGTCTCGCGACCATAGCGGTCGAGCAGTTCGGCGTAGCGCCGCACGCCGAGCCGGGCGGAGGCGATCTGCGCCTCCAGGTCCGCCTGCAATTGCGGTGCGGCCCGGCTGTTGCGGCCGATGAACTGCCAGAGCGCCTCGTTCCGCTTGCCTTCTTCATACAGCTTGGTGCCGGCGAACAGCATGCCTTCGGCATAGACGTCGGGAATGTCGATGATCAGGCCCGGCGTCGCCGCGCCGATGTCGAGATGATGCGCCGTGTTGGCCCCATAGCCGACCAGCGTCCCGTTGTGGAAGGCCGGCACGACGATGGCGATATCGGGCGAGTGGCTGGAGCCGTGATAGGGATGGTTGTGGATCACGACGTCGCCGTCGCGCCATTCACCGTCCTGCAAGGTCTCCTTGATGCCGTGCAGATATCCGGGGATCGAGCCGATGTGGAGCGGCGTCGACTCCGATTCGCACAGCGTATTGAAATCGCAGTCGAACAGGCCGGCGCCGAGGTCCTGGCTCTCGCGGATGATCGAGGAGAAGCTCATCCGGTAGAGCACATGGCCCATCTCTTCCGCGATCGTCTCCAGCGCGCCGGAGATCACCTGCAGGGTAATGGGATCGAGTTCCTTGGCCATCGCCTCGAGTCCTCACGCTGCCCGCGTCAAGCGCAGGTTGCCGAAATCGGTGACCTCGGCCGTATAGCGGGGCGGCACGAGGGTGGTGGAGTTGTGCTGCAGGATGATCGCCGGTCCCGCGACCCGATGTCCCAGCTTCAGCCGGCCCCGGTCGTAGCGTGGCGTCGCGAGACGCTGGCCGTCGTCGAACACCGTCTCCTTGTCGTAGAGGAAGGCCTCCTCGACACCGGCGCCGTTCGCCGCCTCCAGCCGCGCCATCGCCAGCGGCTCGACGTCCTCGGTGCCGATGACCCTGAGCGTGATCAGCTCGACCTCCAGGTCGTCGAAGGCGTAACCGTAGTCGAGCAAGTGCTGCCGGTGGAAGCTGTCGACGATGGTCGACAAATTGGCCGTCGTCACCTCGCCCTCCGGCATGTCGGCACGTAACTCGAAGCCCTGGCCGTGATAGCGGCATTCGGCGATCTTGCGGATGTGGCGGCGCTCCCGCGGCACATTGTCGGCATCGAGGTCGCGGTGGCAGGCGGCGACCAGCTGCGCGGTCATCTCGTCGATCCGCCGCGCCGTCGCGCCGTCGGCCGTGCTCAGGCTGGCGATCAGGGAATTGGCGTGCTCGTACTGCATGTCGGTTTCCAGCAGGCCCATGGCCGCCGTGATGCCGGGGGCGACCGGCACGACGACGTCGCGGGCCGCGACCGCCTCGGCGAGCGCCACCCCGTGCAACGGCCCCGCGCCGCCGAACGGCAGCAGGGAGAATTCCCGCGGATCGACGCCGCGCGCCACGGAGTTGGAGCGGATCGCCAGAGCCATGTTGGAGTTGATCACCCGGATCACCCCCAGCGCCGCATCCGTCACTGAGAGGCCGAGGGGCCGGGCGAGCTTGGCCTCGATCGCGCGGGCCGCCGCCGCCTCGTCGAGCGGCAGGTCGCCGCCCAGCAGCTTGTCGGAATCGAGCCGGCCGAGCACCAGCTGCGCGTCGGTCACGGTCGGCTCCTCGCCGCCGCGGCCGTAGCAGGCCGGGCCCGGATCCGCACCGGCCGAACGGGGGCCGACATGGAAGCCGCCCGCCGAATCGATGAAGGCGATGGAGCCGCCGCCGGCGCCGATGGTCACCAGGTCGATCATCGGGATCAGGATCGGATGGCCGCCGACGTAGGAATCGCGCGGGTTCATGATCTTCACCTGCGCGTCGGGAATGGTCGAGATGTCGGCCGAGGTGCCGCCGATGTCGACGGTGATGAGATTGCGGTTGCCGGACCACAGGCCCTCCTGCCGGCCGCCGATGACGCCGCCGGCCGGCCCGCTCATCAGCATGCCGACGGCCTGGCGGGCGCTGGTCTCGACCGTCGAGATGCCGCCGTTCGACTGGATGACCCGCAAGTTGGCGCGAAAGCCGTTCTGCGAGAGCTTGTCGCTCAAATTGTTGAGATAGGTCGCCGTCTTGGGGCCGATGAAGGCATTCATCGCCGCGGTCGAGAAGCGCTCGAACTCGCGAATGACGTTGGCGACTTCGGACGAGCAGCAGACGTAGGCGTCCGGCATTTCCGCCCTCACGATCTCCTTCGCGCGGGCCTCGTGCGCGTCGTTCAGGAAGGAGAACATGAAGCCGATGACGATCGCCTTCAGGCCGCGCCGCTTGAAGACCTGGATGGCCGCGCGCACTTCGTCTTCCGCCAGCGCCGTCTCGATCCGGCCGTCGGGCGGCAGGATCCGCTCGGTGACCGCGATCCGGTTACGCCGCTTGACCAGCGGGCGGTTCTGCCAAGGCACTTCGAAGTGGAGCGAGAAGTTGTGCGGGCGCTTGTGCCGGCCGATGTGCAGGATGTCGCGAAAATTCCGGGTCGTGAGCATGCCGACCTCGGCGCCGTTGTGCTCGATCGTGATGTTGGTCGCCACGGTGGTGCCGTGCACGACCAGGTCGATGTCGTTTGGCTTGACGCCGGCGATCTCGCAGATCTCGACCAGGCCCTTCAGCACGCCCTCGGACTGGTCCTGCGGCGTGCTGACGACCTTGTGGAAGAAGACGCCGTGCGCGGCCTCGAGCACGAGGTCGGTATTCGTCCCGCCGACGTCGACGCCTACCCTGGCCATCCCGCTCGCACTCCCCGACACGCGACCCTGTATTGTGGGAGGAGGCTAGCACCGGCCGTCGGGAGGTGTCGATTCGGGTTTCGACGTTAGCCTCGCCCGGCCTCGGTCCCTTCGTCCGGTACATGCTGAGGCAGCGCACCATTGCGGCGGTGTAACGCCGGGATCGTGTGCATGCCGATCTCGCGGGTCACGACCCGGCCCGGGTGGACGAAGTGGCGGTCCCCCCAGGGCAATCGCATTTCAGAATTTGCCGAGGAGTGACAGGAGATAGTCGTTGTTCCAAGCGGCGATTTTGAACTTGGCGCGCAGCGAGTCTTTTCGTGGATCCTTTCGCATGACATTGAGCGCCATGTGGCGCAGGACGGCGAGATTGTGCGGTCCATTGTCCTTGCGGGTTCTGTCTTGGTCTTCGTTCATTTGGACATCGAGGCACCAGTGCAGGCGGTTTTCGACCCCCCAGTGCGCCCGGGCAACGGGATTGAAGCGCTCGGCGTCGAGCGGCTGGCTGAGCAGGTAGTAGGCGGTTTCGCTCGACGTCTTCTCCGCGCACTCGCGGGTCCGGGTGACTTTGGCGACCGCCTTCAGGCCCGGCCAATGATGGCGCTCTTGCAGCCACTCGACGTGGCTGGAGACGAGAGCGGCACGGGTCTCGATGCGGCCATGATCGCCATCGACCGTGGTGTCGGTGGTGGTCGCTTCGGCTTTCGGATCGTCGAGGAAGGTTCTCACGTCGTCATGCAGCGTGCCTTGATTGCCCTTCAACGCCAGGGCGTAGTCACCCCCCTGCTCGATAATCTGGCTGGCGATGGCGCGCTGGCAATTGAGGGCGTCCACGGTCACGATCGTCCCCTCGAGGCTCAATAGTTTCAACAGCTTCGGCACGGCGGTGATCTCGTTGGACTTGGCGTCGGTGGCGACTTGCCCCAACACCAGCCGCTGATCACAGCCCCAGGCCGAGACCATATGCAGCGCCGACGTGCCGCTCGCCTTGTCGTAGGATCGCCGCACCACCTTGCCGTCGATCGCAATGACCCCTTGGCAGGTCTCGGAAAAGCGCGCCATGAAGCGCTGGAAGCAGGCGCCGAACGCCTCCGGATCCAGCAACCGGAACACCCGGCTGAAGGTGTCGTGGCTCGGCACGCCATGTTCGAGTACGAGAAATTCCCGCAGGAACGCCTCCTTTTCACGCGCGAAGATCGCCATGTCGACCGCCGTCTGACCGCCCGAGAGGACCGTGCACAGGGCGATCGTCAAGATCTCCAGCAGATCGTGACGCCCGGCATTGCCAGTCCGCGGATCCTCGAGACCCTCAAAGCACTCCAGAAAGCCTTCCATCGCAACCTCCACCCGTGAAAAGACCGGGTAGAATCGATTCGCGCCAATACCTCAAGATCAAACACGCACGTCAAGGCAATTCCAAATGCGATTCCCCTGGCGGTCCCCCAACTTTCTATTGCGTTCGTGCGCCGTCGCCATGTTGGACAAGCGCCTTGCCTCATAGAGTCGTTAACGGTCTTTCCGCGTTGAATTGAGCACGGCAAAGAGCACGATCGCGCCGCCGAGGACCGTCGTGACGGTCGGCAGCTCGGCAAATACCGCGAATGCCAGAATTGGCGCGAGAGGCGTTTCCAGGGTGCTCAGAAGAGCGGTCTGGCCCGAGGGTATCCGTTTGGCCCCTTCCGCCAGGGTGACGGAGGCAATTGCGAACAACAGTCCAAATGCGGCGAGTACGAAAATTTCCCCGGAATCGACGTCGAAGGGGTCACCGAACACCAGGGCGGCAGGCAATAAGAGAAGCGATTGCAGCGCCGAGGGACCAGCTCCCGGCGTGTTCGGAAACTTTCTATAAATGACCATGATCGAGGCCATGGCGACTGTCATCCACAAGGCCAGCAAGTCGCCGCCGAGGCTGACTTGTCCGACGGAACCGGAAACGATGATGCCGACCCCGAGGAGGGCGCAGGCACATCCGACCAGCATCCTCGCGGGCGCGCTCTCTCTGATGACGAACCAGGCGAGCAACACGGCTATCGTGGGAGCGGCCGCATAGATCAGCGAAACGTTGGCGATCGTCGAGAGCTTGAATGCCGGAATGAACGCAGCCGTCCCCAGTGCTCCCACCACGGCCACCGCCCAGCCGCTGCGCCCTATGCCGACGAAATTCTGCCGGAGCGTCCCCCTCTGCAACGTCCAGATCGTGGTGAACGCAGCGGCAAAAACCCCTCTCCAGAAAATCACCTCCCAGGACCCGGCTTCGACGCCCTTGGTGAACAGGCCCGCGGTGCTGTAGGTAACCGCCGCAATCATGACAAACAAAACACCCAGATAATAATCCGACTGAAGTGCTTTTTTCATGACGGTCGACCACCCGTGTCGACGCTGGCCTCGAACGGCGAGGCGGTTCGTGGCCGGTCGGGCCACGCGCTTTCGAGGTCGCGGCGGTCGCATGACCGAAGTTCGCGGACTGCGCCGCGCTGCGGTGATCCTTGGAACTGCATCGACGCCTCCATCCGATTCCCCGCTCGGCCAGCAATTCTCATTTTGGCGATTTGCGTTGATTTTTTCCTATGCAAGGAGCCCGGTTTCTGATTCAAAGTGGCGATGAAGGTGCTCAAAGACCTGATATTGGAGTTGCGCTCGCTCTGCGGGTCCTTCCCGGACAAGCGGACGGGGAGCAACAGCCGCTATGACATGGCCGACTTCGGGCTTTCGGCCTTCTCGCTGTTCTTCATGCAGAGCCCCTCGTTCCTGTCCCATCAGCGCACGTTGGCGCGGGCGCACGGGCGCTCGAATTGTGAGAGCTTGTTCTCCATGTCGCGGATCCCGACGGACAACCAGATCCGGGCGATGCTGGACCCGGTGGTGCCGGACAGGCTCTATCCGCTCTTCTCGTCCCTGCTGGAACGTCTGGAGGCGGGCGGTGGGCTCGGCCCCTTCCGACGCCTGGACGGCCATCTCCTGGTCGCGCTCGACGGCACCGAATATTTCTGCTCGCGGAAGATCTCCTGCCCCAACTGCTCGCAGCGCAAGCGCAACGACGGGGCCGTGGAGTATCACCACAACATGGTCACGGCAGCGCTTGTCGCCCCGGGCCACGCCCGGGCGATACCGCTGGCTCCGGAGTTCGTCGTTCCCCAGGATGGCGGGGAGAAGCAGGACTGCGAAAGCCGGGCGACGCGGCGCTGGCTGGTCGCGCACGGGCCCGGCCTGGCCCGGCTGAAGCCGATCTATCTCGGCGACGATCTCTATTCCCGCCAGCCGATTTGCGAGGCCGTTCAAGCGGTTGGCGGCAACTTCCTGTTCGTCGCCAAGCCAGGCTCGCATCCGACGCTCCACGAATGGCTCGACGGCATCGAACTGCCGATCCACGAGGAACGGGTCAAGAAAGGCCGTGGCTTCCAGACCCATCGCTACCGTTGGCTCGCCGACGTGCCGATCCGCGACGGTAAGGACGCGCTCCGGGTCAACTGGCTCAACATCGAGATCGTCAACAAGGCCGGAAAGGTCACGTACCGCAACAGCTTCGTCACCGACATCGCTGTCGACCGGAGCAACGTCGCCGAACTCGCCGCCTGCGGGCGGGCCCGTTGGAAGATCGAGAACGAGACCTTCAACGTGCTCAAGAACAACGGCTACAATCTCGAGCACAACTTCGGACATGGCAAACAGAACCTCTCGGCCCTGCTCGCCACCATGAACCTCTTCGCCTTCGCCTGCCACGGCGTGTGCGAGATCCTCGAAGCCGTCTGGGAAAAGGCCCGCGGCGCCCTTGGCTCACGTCGGCGCTTCTTCGAACACTTACGCACCATTACCAGCTACATCGTCTTCCCCTCCTGGGCGGCCCTCGTGCGGACCCTCATCACTGGGCAGCCACCGCCTGCCAGAGCCAGCCTCTGAACCGAAACCGAACCCCAAGCGAGTATCACCCAGGAGACAGAAACAAGAGCCATAATGAGAACTGCTGCCGCTCGGCTCGTCGACATCGCATCCATGCGTTAGATATGCTAAGTCGATGAAGATACCGTCCCGCTTTGACGTTTGGCGCGACGAGCCTTGCAATACGACGACGCTATCGACCGCCACGGTCGTCGACAAACGAGAAGATCTCGACTGTTGATTTAGAAAATCTAAGGTATGGATGATGGCGAGATCACTGCCACCCCTGAATGCTCTCAAAGCTTTCGAAGCCGCCGCCCGACATCTCAGCTTCACCAAATCGGCGGCCGAGCTGAATGTCACGCCGGCCGCGGTAAGCCATCAGGTCAAGGCACTCGAGGAGCTGCTCGGAGTGCCCCTGTTCCGACGCCTGACCCGGGCGCTCGTCCTGACCGATGCCGGTCGGGCAGCCCTTCCGACGCTCGGCCAGGGCTTCGACCTGCTGGCCGATGGCGTCGAACAGATGCGCGATCACGCCGAGAGTGGGGTCCTGACCATCAGTGTCAGTCCGTCGTTCGGCGCGATGTGGCTCGTGCCCCGGCTCGAGCGCTTCCGTGTCCGGCATCCGGAGATCGAGATCCGCATGGACGGCACCGACCGGCTGATCGACGTGGCGCGCGACGGTGCCGATGTGGCGCTACGCTACGGTCCCGGCGATTATCGGGGCGTACGCGTCGATCGGCTATTCGGGCAGGTCAATACCCCCGTATGCAGCCCGGCCCTCCTGATCGGCGCGCAGCCTCTGCGCCAACCATGCGATCTGTGCCACCACACCCTGCTTCACATCGATTGGAAGGATGCGGAGGCGAGCTGGCGTATGTGGCTGATGGCGGCCGGCTTGCACGACATCGATCCGACCCGGGGACCGCGCTTCACCATGGTGTCAATCAGCATTTAATTCTGACCCCCTATCGGCGTGCAAAATTGACCCCCCCCCTTGCTTCGACGGAGGTTGTCCCGGTAGTCCACGGGAGGGCCCCGCGCGGCTTCGTGTAGCGCTTTGCGTTACGCGGAGCGAAGCCGCGTGGGAGGGGCCTGTGGGCCCACCGGGACAACCGGGCCGGCGGCGGAACGTGGGGATCAGGTGGGGTTCTTGAAGTGGCAATGAGCTTTTGAAGTAGTGTCCAGACTGTTCTGCAAGTTTGTCATGGCTGCCGATGAGGGCCACCGGCATGCCTGGCGCGGAGATTTCGATTGCTCGGAGCGCCAGGCATGCCGAGCCGCCGTCAGGCGGCTTTCTGGATGCGTTCGCTTTTGCTCTCCTTGAGATGGATCATGTTGAGCTAGCGGTTGGCATCCAGCCAGTCCTCATGGATTTCGATCGCGAGAGCCCGGACCAGCCGGAGGCAGCTCATCCACCCCATCGGCCCGGACTTGTGCCCCAGCTACGAAACCCCTTTTGCAGAACAATCTGTACAGGACCCGTTTTGATTTGCCCGCCTTTGCGATGAAAGCCCCCAGGCTGATTGGCTCCATATAGCGGATCAGCCTGGGGCTTTGCTTACAGGGCGGCTACTTTTGTCGTCGCTGTTTGCTTTGTGCGAAGCGGTAAGACATGTTGCCTGTTTCGATGATTGCGCAGTGATGCGTTACACGATCCAGCAACGCGGTTGTCATTTTTGCATCTCCGAAGACGGAGACCCATTCCCCGAACTCCAGATTGGTGGTGATGATGACGCTGGTCTTCTCATAGAGTTTGCTGATCAGGTGGAACAAGAGCGCACCGCCGGATTTGGGGAATGGGATATAGCCCAGTTCGTCGATGATGACGCAATCCATGGCCGTCAGTTGCCGGATGATCTTGCCGGCGTTGCCTTCGGCCTGTTCCTTGATCAGCGCATTGATCAGATCGACGGCGTTGAAGAAACGGACCTTCTTTCCCTGATTGATCAACAGCGTCCCCAGAGCAATGGCGATGTGGGTTTTGCCCGTACCGGTTCCGCCCACCAGAATGAGGTTGTGGGCCTCCTGGGTGAACTGCCCTGAGCAGAAGGGGTCGATTTGCGCTTGGGTGACGGCGGCTAGGCCGTAATCGAAAGTGGCGAAGTCCTTATGGTGGGGGAACTTCGAGGCCCGCATTTGGTGCTGGATAGAGCGCACCCGGCGCTCTACAGTCTCGGCGTCGATCAGTTGCTTTATCGCAGTGGTCAGACTTGGCGGCTTGCGCGCGGCCAGCAAAGCTTCGGCGCAAGCCGCCATTCCATACAGCCTCAGGGCGATCAGTTGGTCTATCAAAGCTTTCATGCGACGGCCTCCCCGGCAACGCACAGCGTCTCATAGCGCTTGCAGTCCGCTTCGGGCCGCAAGGTCAGTTGCGGATAGGCGTGGCTCTCGCCCCATGGCGCGATGACCGGCTCCACCAGTTGGTTGATCAGATTGATGATGGCCGGAAGGCGCAGCGTGTTCTGCTCCACGGCCAGTTCACAGGCTATCTCGACCACCTCGATCCCGTGATCCTGGGCCAGCAGGAGCAGATCGACAAACTCCCGGTCCCCGCCTTTGCCGGCCATGTAATGCGCCCTGACCCGGTGCATCGCCTCAGGCAATTGCCAACCCACAAAGGGCGCGCCATCTCTCAGCGCGCCGGGCTTGCGGTCGAGTAGGGGCAGGTAATGCCAGGGCTCGAAATAGCTGGCGTTGCGGGTAAAGCGGCGCTTGTGCTCGGCAATCACATTCTGCCCTGACACAACCACGATCCGGTCCGCATAGGCGCGCAGAGAGACAAGCTCCCCGGCGAACCGGGAGGGGACGCTATAGCGATTGGTGGCATATTGGACCAGACAGGTAGAGCGGACACGAGCGGCCTTCTCAACATAGCCGTCAAAAGCCCGGCCCAGGGGACGCAGTTCGGCGCACTCGTCTGCGAACACGTCCGAGATCTTGCGATCCGATTGTTCGTAACAGGGGCAAAACCCCGGGCGGTCAAGCCATTTCGATGCAGCGTTGTCTGACGAGGATCGGCAGTGGGGGCACGGGTGGGGCGCCGGGGACCTTGAGGCGGTCGCCGAGATAATCCCAGAAGGAGAGGCCAAGTTTCTGGCAGGTCTTGTAGAGGCCGAGGAATGTGTCTCGGGCCTGCTTGCCGTCCTCGGAGCGTGTGCCGCCGGAGAATTTTCGCCTTGTGACCATGGCGCGGATGTCGCGTTCCGCGCCGTTGGTGTTGAGCGGGACCTCCGGGCGGTCGAGGACGACGAGCAGTTCGTCGCGGTTGGCATGCAGGCGAGCCAGGAGCCGGTCGAGGCGGAGGAATCCGGTCTTGGTCGCGAAGAGCGCATCGAAGCGGCATGCCAGGTGGGCCCGCCGTCCTGGCGCCGGCCTTTCGCGATAGGCTTTGAGATCGGCGTAGAGTTGCCAGAGCCGTGCCTGGATGTGTTCCTTCTCGCGCCGCTGGCTCCGGGAGAAGGTCATCAGCTTGTGGATCAAGCGCTCCGCATGGACCCAGCAGAGCGCGTGGCGGCCGACGTTGAACTGGCCAGCATCGTCACTCAGGACGACGCAGGCGCCCGCGGCCGTGCCCCTGAGCAGGCCGTGCGCGGCGATGGCGCCCCACAGCGCCCCCTCGGTGGCGGTCCGCGCGGCCCCGCGCCCGTCCCCGTGCCCGGTGATGGCGAGCCGCCCCAGGTGGGCCAGCCAGGCATCTTCGTTGGTGAAGCGCCGCGGGCAGCCCTCGGCCAGACGGGCGATCACCGATGCGGCCAGGTCGCGCTCGGCCATGTAGGCGAAGGCGGCGGCATTGAGCACATAGTCCGCGTGGCCGGCCCGCAGCCGTTCCAGGAAGTTCAAGCGGCTCTTGGAAAACGTCGTGGCGAACCAAGCGAAGGCGTCGTTGCCGATCCCGCTCGTCACCCCGTTGCGGTTGGCGTGGCGGGCGCCGGTATCGTCGACGCTGATCCAGGGCGCCGTCTCCAGGCCGGCGCGCAGCACCGCCTCGCCCTCGGCGACGAAGCCGTCATGGCCCTCGTTCAACAACCGCACCACCTGGCGCTTGGAGATCTTGATGCCGAGGTCGTCCAAGAGCCGCGCCAAGCGCTCCGCGCTGGTCTGGCCGCCATGATAGAGCGCCAGCACGAAACGCCTGAGCGCCGGGCCGAAGTGGCCGCGCGTCCCCGCCGGCAGCGGCGCCACGATCGTGGCCCCCTCGGGCGTCAGCCAGCGCTCGCGGCGTAACAGGACAGTGTTCGGCCGGCAGAGCAGGTCCTGAACCAGATAGTCTTCATAGCCCTTGAAGCGCGAGCCCGCCGGCACGGCGGCCCGGACGATCCGCCTCTCGTCGATGGGAACCCGGCCCTTCTTGGCCCGCCGTCCCGCCTTCCGCCCCGTCCGGCCCCGGGATACGGCCTGCTTGTCCATGCCGCTCGGCTTGATATCCGGTGGCCCGGAAAGGCCTTTGAGACGGCGGATCTCTTCGCGCAATGTCGCGTTCTCGGCACGCAGGGCCGCCTGCTCCTCAAGCAGCGTCAGAACCAGCGCCTTCAGGGCGGCGACATCAAGATCGTCGAGATCCGGAAGCGATTCGGCCATGACGGGATCGAATCACAGACCTCCCGCCGCGAACATCGATATCTGGTCACTTGACGCGGAAGCCTCACAAGATGTGGCCGTTGAGACTCACCCCTATACCCAGGCCAGATCCCCCCGTCCCCAGGCCCGGCCTTTTGCCCCGGTTACGATTGTTCGGGGTGGGCGCGATTCGCCAATTCCTCGCAGCGCAGACGCAACCAGCCGTTCAGCGCATCCAGATCGTCAAAGGCGGGCTTGGGCGCAAACAGCTGTCCCCGCAGGAACCCAACCTGGTTCTCAATCTGACCCTTCTCCCACCCCGCCGCGGGTGTGCAAGCAACCGGTTCCATCACATAGTGGTTCATCAACGCCAGAAAGCGCGGATGGAACACACGGTCCTTAGAGCGCGAAACATAGGTTACCATCGTCTTGGGGTTGTCGATGATCACCCGGCGCGGTACGCCGCCATAGAAAGACATCGCCCGTGCAAAGGCGTCCAGCACCATCTCCTGAGATTCGCTGGGATAGGCAACAACAAAGGGCTTGCGGCTATGACATAGGCGGAAGTGGGCAACCTTTACCTTCTGCTCGACACCGCCCAGGACAGCGTATTCCGTGCTCCAGTCAAACTGGAGCGCGTCACCTGCCGTAAAGTGCAACGGAATGAACGCATCCCCCGATCCGGCGCCAGAACGCTTCAGGTCGCGGACAAACCTCTGAACCGTCGAGTAGGATCCGCTATAGCCTTCCGACACAAGCTGCTCATAAAGCTTCTTGGCCGTCCGGCGCTCACGGCGCGGGCGCCCCAGGTCCTGCTCAAAGAGCGCCCGAAGCCGGCTGGCGAAGCCATCGCTAAGCTTACGCCGGACGGGTGAAACGCGCCGCTGATAGCTCGGTGGATCGCCGTCCTTCAGATACTTCTTAATCGTGTTCCGCGACAAACCAGTCTGACGAGATACAGATCGGATACTCCGACCCTCCCGTAATATCCAACGTCGGATCTTCAATACGCTTTCCATCAATACCACCTGCTCTTTCCTCCGCACTGTTCCGTGCGGATGCTAGCGTTCCAGGTGGGTCAATTCTTACCGCTCATAACCCACCAAAGTGGGTCAGTTTTGCATGCCGATTCACAACCATGGAAAGCATGGCGGTGCAGGCCGCGCTTGACGGCCACGGCGTGGCGTTGGTCGGCGACATGTTGGTTGCCGATCACCTCGCCTCCGGCCGTCTCGTGAGACCCTTCGACCATAGCCTCAGTACACCGCTGACATTCTCGTACTATTTGCTGAGCGCGAAGGACCGTGCCGAGCAGCCAAAAGTCGCAGCGTTCCGCAACTGGCTGCTCGACGAAGCCCGCGCTTCGCTTCCAGAGGCCCGCCAGGATCATCCACATCCACTCGCCGCGCCAACCGACTAGGGCTGCGCCAGGCTCAGGCCCGGTTGCCCCTGCGCCGTGGCGGGTTCGAGAAATGCGGGCGCGGATCGCGTGAGACCATCACGACCATCTAGCAGCCTGTCGGACTTGAGCCGAGTTTCGAGATGAGATTCACTGTCACGGTCTGATTCTCTCCTGCGCGGTGATTTTGTGATGAGCAACTTTCGACAGGTTGACCGGGAGACCAGCTATCTTCTGCCGCCTTCGGTGGACGAATGGCTGCCTGATCGTCATCTGGCGCGCTTCGTGGTCGATGTGCTGGAGCAGCTGGATCTCTCTGCGTTCGTGAAGGCCTATCGTGGTTCGGGCTCGGCGGCGCATCACCCGAGCGTCCTGCTGGGCCTGCTGATCTACGGCTACGCGACGGGGGTGCATTCCAGCCGGAAGCTGGAGCGGGCGAGCTATGATTCGGTGGCCTTCCGCTTCATCGCGGCAAACGACCACCCCGACCACGACACGATCGCCACGTTCCGCCGTCGCTTCCTGCCGCTGATCGAGGGGCTGTTCGTGCAGGTTCTGCTGCTGGCGCGGCAGGCCGGCATGCTGCAACTGGGCACGGTGGCGCTGGACGGGACGAAGATCCATGCCGACGCGAGCCGGCACAGCGCCCTGTCGTGGCAGCGTGCGGGCGAGATCGAAGCCCGGCTGCGGGCCGAGGTGGCGGAGTTGATGGCGTTGGCGGAAGCGGCGGACCGGTCCGAGGTTCCCGACGGCATGAGCGTGCCGGAGGAGCTGGCACGGCGCGAGGACCGGCTGGCGGCGATCGCCGCGGCGAAGGCGGAGATCGAGGCGCGGGCGGCCGAGCGTCATGCGCGGGAGCAGGCGGAGTACGAAGAGAAGCTGGCAGCCCGCGAGGCGAAGGAAACGCGGACCGGCCGCAAGCCGGGCGGGCGGCCACCGAAGCCGCCGGAGCCGGGGCCACGGGCGAAGGACCAGGTCAACCTGACGGACCCGGACTCGCGCATCATGCCGGTGGCCGGCGGCGGCTTCGAGCAGTGCTACAACGCCCAGGCTGCGGTGGCCGCCGGCAGCCTGCTGGTGGTCAGCGCCGACGTGGTGCAGGCGGCGAACGACAAGCAGCAGATCGAACCGACGCTCGAAGCACTCGCCGGCCTGCCGGACGGGCTTGGCGAGGTCGAGACCCTGTTGGCGGACAGCGGCTACTTCAGCCAGGCCAACGTCGAGGCCTGCGGGGAAGCGGAGATCGCGCCGCTGATCGCGCTCGGCCGGGAGCACCACCATCTTTCCTGGCGGGACCGCTTCGCCGAGGCGCCGCCAGCGCCCGAGGATCCGACGCCGCTCGAGGCGATGTGCCATCGCCTGGCCACACCCGAGGGCCGGGCGCTCTACGCGCTTCGCAAGCAGACGCCGGAGCCGGTGTTCGGCATCATCAAATCGGTGATGGGCTTGCGTCAGTTCAGCCTGCGCGGCCTCGACAAGGCGAAGGGGGAATGGACCTTGGCCACGCTCTCCTGGAACATCAAGCGGATGTTCGTCCTCAGCCACGCCTGAACGGGCGGGCCAACCCGCGTTCGCAACTTCATGGGGGTAAATCCATGACATCGACGCCCGCCAAGCCAATCTTACCAATCCTTGCATGCCCGAGTCCGACAGGCTGCTAGCGTCCGCCCTCTTCGATCCACGCCTCGACGACCTCGCCCAGAACATCGAGCGGCAGCGCGCCGTTGCCCAGCACCGCCGTATGGAAGGCGCGGATGTCGAAGCGGTCGCCGAGCCGCATTCGGGCCCGCGCGCGCAACGCCAGGATCCTGCGCATGCCGATCTTGTAGGTCGTCGCCTGGCCCGGCCAGACGATGTAGCGTTCCACCGACTTCCGATTGTTTTCGTGCGCCATCGCCGTGTTGGCGTCGAGATAGGCGATCGCCTGTTCCCGGCTCCAGCGTTTTTCGTGCAGGCCGGTGTCCACGACCAGCCGCGTCGCCCGCCAGAGCTCGTAGGACAACCGCCCGAAATCGGAGAGCGGCTCGCGGTAGAAGCCCATCTCCTTGGCCAGCCGCTCGGCATAGAGAGCCCAGCCCTCGATATAGGCGGTGTTGCCGGAGAAACGGCGGAACTTCGGCAGGCCCTCGAGCTCCTGGGCGATGGCGATCTGCATGTGATGACCGGGAATAGCCTCGTGATAGGCGAGCGCCGCCATCTCCGACTTCGGCATCCGGGTCATGTCGAAGAGGTTGACGTAATAGATCCCCGGCCGGTCGCCGTAGACGGCCGGCCTGTTGTAGAAGCCGATCGCCGAGGTCTTCTCCCGGTAGGCCTCGACCCGCCGAACTTCCAGCGCCGCCTTCGGCCGGAGGGCGAAGTAGCCATCGAGCGCGCCGTCCATCTCCGCAATCAGGGCGCGGGAATCGGCGAGATAGGCGGCCTTGCCCGCCGCCGTGTCGGGATAGAAGTTCGCGGGATCGTCACGAATGAAGGCGAAGAAATCCTGCAGGTCGCCCGCGAAATTCAGACGCTCGATCACCGCGCGCATCTCATCGTGCAGGCGCGCGACCTCGGCCAGGCCGAAGTCGTGAATGGCCTGCGGCGAGAGTGTCGTGGTCGTTCGCGCGCGCAGCGCATGGCGGTAGAAGCCCGCGCCGTCGGGGAACTTCCACACGCCGGCATCGTCCGTTGCCCGGGTTTCCAGCCGCGTCATGACCGTCGCCAGGCGCCGGTAGGCGGGTTGCACGACCTCGACCAGCGCCGCCTCGGCCCGGCGGCGGAGCGCCGCGCGCTCCGGGTCCGGGAGCTCCAGCTTGGCGAGCTTCTTCGCGAAATCCGCCAGGATCGTCGAGTCTGCACCGCCCGCGTCGAAGGGTGCGCCGGTGAGCACCGCGTCGATATCCGCGCGCACTTTCGGGAAGGCGAAGCGCGGCGGCACGATGCCCATCGCCGCGCGGGTTTCCAGCCGGTCGATCACCTGATCGATCATCCCGGATACACCGTCGAGCCGGGCGAGATAGGCGCGCGCGTCGGCCTCGGTGTCGATTTTGTGGCGGTTCGCGAGGAACGAGGGGATTCGCGTGTGCGGGCCGCCCAGCTGGTGCACCGCATAGCTGTGATGGCGATAGGGGAACCACTCGATGCCGCGTTCGGCACGGCGCTCGAACAGGCGGTAGCTGAGCTGGGCGGTGGGGTCGAGCTTCTCCTCGTCGAACTCGTAGCGCAATCGCGCCAGATTCCGGATGCGAAGCTCATGCTCGCGAAGCCGCCGCGCCTCGCTCCGGTCGTTCCAGGCATTGTTGTTGGTCTTCAGGCCGAGGCTGGTCTGCCACTCCGGCCAACGGGCGACGGCAGCCTCGTGCACTTCCTCGAAAAAGGCGTTCAGCCGCTCGCTCTCGCTGGTCGCCCCGGCGCGAACCGTCGCCGGCGACGACAGCAGGCCGGCCCAGACCGCGACAGATGCGCAACGGCATGCGAGGCCCCATCTGATCATGGCTTTACCCTGGCGAATATTTCAGCTTCGAATACTAGCAGCCTGTCGGACTTGAGCCGAGTTTCGAGATGAGATTCACTGTCACGGTCTGATTCTCTCCTGCGCGGTGATTTTGTGATGAGCAACTTTCGACAGGTTGACCGGGAGACCAGCTATCTTCTGCCGCCTTCGGTGGACGAATGGCTGCCTGATCGTCATCTGGCGCGCTTCGTGGTCGATGTGCTGGAGCAGCTGGATCTCTCTGCGTTCGTGAAGGCCTATCGTGGTTCGGGCTCGGCGGCGCATCACCCGAGCGTCCTGCTGGGCCTGCTGATCTACGGCTACGCGACGGGGGTGCATTCCAGCCGGAAGCTGGAGCGGGCGAGCTATGATTCGGTGGCCTTCCGCTTCATCGCGGCAAACGACCACCCCGACCACGACACGATCGCCACGTTCCGCCGTCGCTTCCTGCCGCTGATCGAGGGGCTGTTCGTGCAGGTTCTGCTGCTGGCGCGGCAGGCCGGCATGCTGCAACTGGGCACGGTGGCGCTGGACGGGACGAAGATCCATGCCGACGCGAGCCGGCACAGCGCCCTGTCGTGGCAGCGTGCGGGCGAGATCGAAGCCCGGCTGCGGGCCGAGGTGGCGGAGTTGATGGCGTTGGCGGAAGCGGCGGACCGGTCCGAGGTTCCCGACGGCATGAGCGTGCCGGAGGAGCTGGCACGGCGCGAGGACCGGCTGGCGGCGATCGCCGCGGCGAAGGCGGAGATCGAGGCGCGGGCGGCCGAGCGTCATGCGCGGGAGCAGGCGGAGTACGAAGAGAAGCTGGCAGCCCGCGAGGCGAAGGAAACGCGGACCGGCCGCAAGCCGGGCGGGCGGCCACCGAAGCCGCCGGAGCCGGGGCCACGGGCGAAGGACCAGGTCAACCTGACGGACCCGGACTCGCGCATCATGCCGGTGGCCGGCGGCGGCTTCGAGCAGTGCTACAACGCCCAGGCTGCGGTGGCCGCCGGCAGCCTGCTGGTGGTCAGCGCCGACGTGGTGCAGGCGGCGAACGACAAGCAGCAGATCGAACCGACGCTCGAAGCACTCGCCGGCCTGCCGGACGGGCTTGGCGAGGTCGAGACCCTGTTGGCGGACAGCGGCTACTTCAGCCAGGCCAACGTCGAGGCCTGCGGGGAAGCGGAGATCGCGCCGCTGATCGCGCTCGGCCGGGAGCACCACCATCTTTCCTGGCGGGACCGCTTCGCCGAGGCGCCGCCAGCGCCCGAGGATCCGACGCCGCTCGAGGCGATGTGCCATCGCCTGGCCACACCCGAGGGCCGGGCGCTCTACGCGCTTCGCAAGCAGACGCCGGAGCCGGTGTTCGGCATCATCAAATCGGTGATGGGCTTGCGTCAGTTCAGCCTGCGCGGCCTCGACAAGGCGAAGGGGGAATGGACCTTGGCCACGCTCTCCTGGAACATCAAGCGGATGTTCGTCCTCAGCCACGCCTGAACGGGCGGGCCAACCCGCGTTCGCAACTTCATGGGGGTAAATCCATGACATCGACGCCCGCCAAGCCAATCTTACCAATCCTTGCATGCCCGAGTCCGACAGGCTGCTAGTAATTAACCAAGCAGATGACAATACGTCTGCAGCGAGGAAGCTCACCGCAGGTCGGCCAGAACCTCGTCGGGGTGCGCCGCCGGATCGACCGTGCCGTAGACCCGGACGACAGTGAAGGTCGGGCCGATCAGATAGCTGATGCGCGAGGGATAGCCGGTCGCGTCCGCCGCCAGGGCGCCGTAGGCGCGCGAGACCGCACCGTCCTCGTCGCTCAACAGGTCGTAGGCGAAGTTGAACTTGTCGCGAAACGCCCGGTTCTCGGCTGGCGTATCGCAACTGACGCCGAGGATGAGCGCGCCGCGGGAGGTGAAGTCCGGGGTTCGATCACGGAACCCCTTGCCCTCGACCGTTCACCCGGGCGTATCGGCCTTCGGATACCACCAGAGCACCAGATGGTGGCCGCGAAATTCCGCCAGCGAGCGCCGGGCGCCGTGCTGGTCGGGCAGGGTGAACGAGGGCGCCCGGGCGCCGACCGTCAGTAACGTCATCGCATCTCTCCCTCGTTAAAGCAGGGCTACGCACTTCGCCAGGGCGGCCTCGGCGGCGGCGGCGAAGGCGGCGGCCTCGCCCTCCTCGCCGGCCCCGCCGGCACGAAAGGCGACGCCGCCGGCATGCCCTGCGACGTTCGATCCGCCGTGAATCGGCGCGCGGGCGAACTGGGCCTTGACGATGCCCCTTTCAGGGATCGTCAGGCGACAGAGTGCCACGGCCTCGTCGCCCTCGCGCCGTCGCTCCGTAATTTCGTGCCGCCAGCCCGTGCCGTAGCGCGCGGTCAACTCGGCTTCGCTGCCGGACGCGGCTGCTGCGGACCCGACAGGCATCGCGGCCGGGGCCGGGGCGCCGCCGCCATAGAGGGCGTCGAACTGCGCGCGGGTTTCCGCCAGCATGGCATCGAAGGGGGAAGCGAATTCACTGCGTCGATTCGGTGACATGGCTCCACCTCTCGCCGGGGACGTGATTTCTGATAGCACCCGGTCCTGGTTCTGGCAACGCGACTGGTTCGCCGGGGCGGAAATCCGGGGTAAGGTTTCGCCTTCTCGTGGGAGGGTGAAGCGATGAGTGACAGACCCAAGGCCGGCGCGGGCGGCAATCGTGTGGGCTACGGCAGCGGCGCCGCGTCCGGGACACCGACCGGACCGACCTACCGGCCCCGGCCGCTGGTGAGCTCCACCGCGGCTCCCTCCCCGGGGCGCGCCGCGCTCGCGACCGGCGGCAAGAAGGAGATCTTCTGCGCCTTCGGCGTCGACGTCGACGCGGTCGCCGGCTGGCTCGGCTCCTACGGTGGGGAGGATTCGCCCTGCGATATTTCCCGCGGCCTGTTCGCCGGCGAGGTCGGCATGCCCCGCCTGGTCCGCCTGTTCGACCGGCTCGGCATCCAGACCACCTGGTTCATTCCCGGCCACTCCATCGAGACCTTCCCCGACGAATGCCGCATGGTCGTCGACGCCGGCCACGAGATCGGCATGCACGGCTACAGCCACGAGAACCCGATCGCCATGACGCCGGTGCAGGAAGAGGCGGTCATGGACAAATGCATCGACCTCATCGAACGGCTGAGCGGCCGGCCCCCGACCGGCTACGTGGCGCCGTGGTGGGAGTTCAGCCCGGTCACCAACGAGCTGTTGTTGAAGAAGGGCATCAAGTACGACCACAGCCTGATGAACGACGATTTCCATCCCTTCTATGTCCGCGTCGGCGACAGCTGGACCAAGATCGACTATTCCCGGCATCCGAGCGAATGGATGAAGCCGCTGGTCCGGGGCGAGGAGACCGACCTGATCGACATCCCCGGCAGCTGGTACCTCGACGACCTGCCGCCGATGATGTTCATCAAGGCGGCGCCGAACAGCTTCGGCTTCGTCAATCCCCGCGACATCGAGGAGCTGTGGCGCGACCAGTTCGACTGGGTCTACCGCGAGTACGACTATGCGGTCTTCACCATGACCATCCACCCCGACGTTTCCGGCCGCCCGCAGGTGCTGTCGATGCTGGAACGGCTGCACGAATATCTCTCCGGCCATGCCGGCGTGCGCTTCACCACCTTCGACACCATCGCCGACGACTTCGCGCGGCGCCATCCCCGCACGCCCTGAGGCGGGACTGTCATGTGCAGTCTTTGTGGTGTCCTCGGCGGGCGCGGCCATTGGACGGAGAGTGCGGCCAACCCCGACGCCTTTCCCGAGCGGGCGACGGGCGTCCCCCGGCGGGCCGAGCGGCAGGCCCGCGCCCGGCTCTGCCAGCCGATCCTGCGCCACCATGGCCTGACGCTCGCCGAGTGGGGCGGCCAGGCCTATATCCTGAAGAGCGCTACCGGCCGCACCGAGCTGGTCGACAACCTGAGCGAACTCTGGGCCGCGGCGGAACGCCTGACCGGCCGGCCCTGCGATCCGCTGGACGAGGACCTGCTGGCGAGCCTGGCGCGGACGGCGGACCGATGAGCCTCTATGGCGAGGCCATCCCGGTCAATGTCATCACCGGCTTCCTCGGCAGCGGCAAGACGACCTTGCTGCAAGGCCTGCTGGCCGCGCCGGACTTGCGCGACTGCGCCGTGCTGGTGAACGAGCTGGGCGAGGTCGGCCTCGACCACCAGCTGCTGGACCATGTCGCCGAAAGCACGCTGCTGCTGGAGAACGGCTGCCTCTGCTGTGCCATGCGCGGCGACCTGCAGGGCGCGCTACGCGACCTCTTCGACCGGCGGGAGCGCGGCGAGCTGCCGCCCTTCCGCCGCGTCGTCATCGAGACCTCGGGCCTGGCCGATCCGGTGCCGATCGCCTTCACCATCCTGAGCGAGCCGGTCATCCAGCATCACTTCCGCCTGTCCAACATCGTCGCGACCATCGACGCGGTGAACTGGGCGGCACAGAGCGCACGCCATCCCCAATGGGCCAAGCAGGCCGCCGTCGCCGACCGGCTGGTGGTGACCAAGACCGACCTCGCCGAGGCCGGCGCCCTGGCGGGCCTGGACGCGGAACTCGCCCGCCTGAACGCCGCCGCACCGCGGCTTTCCGCCGACAGCGCACGTCTCGACCCCGACGCGCTGCTGCGGGACGACGGCCACGACCCGGCCGCGCGCCTGGCGGAGGCAGGCCGCCTGGCCGCGCACCAGGCGCCGCTGGCGGAGACCGCCCGGCACGGCCATGGCGAGAGCATCCATTCCTTCGCGCTGGTGCACGACGGCCCGCTCGACTGGACCGCCTTCGGCGTCTGGATGACCATGCTGCTGCACCGCCACGGCGACCGGGTGCTGCGCATCAAGGGGTTGCTCAACGTCGCCGGCGAGACCTCGCCGGTCCTGATCAACGGCGTGCAGCACATCGTCCACCCGCCGCGCCATCTCGCGGCCTGGCCGGACGACAGCCGTGCCTCGCGCATCGTCTTCATCACCGACGGCCTGGAGGAGGCGCGGCTTCGCGCGTCCCTCGCCACCTTCAACGCCCTGACCGCGCCCGCGACCCCTCATGCAATGCCCGCGCAACCGGCTTTGTGAGGCCTGATGAAGGATGCCCCCGCCACCCCCGTCCAGCCGAGCCTGAGCGAACTGCGTGCCGACTTTCCCATCGTCGAACGCGCGCTCTACATGAACCATGCCGCCACCGGCCCGATGCCGCGAAGCGTCGCGGCCGCCATGCAACGGCAGATGGATATTCAGGTCACGCACGCCGACAGCGGCAGCGAGCGCTTCGCACCGGTCTACCGGCGAGCGCGGGACCGCATCGCGGCGCAGACGGGCAGCAGGGCTGAACGCATCGCCTTCATCCAGAACACCTCGCACGGAATTTCATTGCTGGCCAACGGCCAGGCCTGGCGGCCGGGCGACAATGTCGTCGTGCCCGAAATGGAGTTTCCGTCGAACTACCTGCCCTGGTTGCGATTGGAGGGGCAGGGCGTGGAGCTGCGCCGCGCGGCCGCGCCCGAGGGGCGGACCACGGCGGACAGCCTCGCGGCCGCGATCGATGACGGCACCCGCGTCGTCGCCTTGAGTGCGGTCCAGTATTTCAACGGCTATCGCTGCGACCTCGCGCGCATCGCGGAACTCGCGCGGGCGCACGACGCCCTCCTGGTCGTCGACGGCACACAGGCCGTGGGGGCGATGCAAGTCGATGTCGGGCGAAGCGGGATCGACGCCCTCGTCGTCAGCGCGCACAAATGGATGCTGGGGCCGTTGGGCATCGGCTTCATGGCGCTATCGGACCGCATGTTCGCGCGCACGGCCGTCACCGAGATCGGCTGGCTCGGCGTCGAGGCGCCGTTCGAATTTCGCCGCCGGATCGAACCCCGACCCGATGCCGCCCGTTTCGAGCCCGGCACCGAGAACGCGGCGGGCATCTTCGGCCTCCTGCAACGTTTCGAAGACATAGATGCCTATGGCCCGGCAGCCCTCGAGACCCGCGTTCTCGGCCTGACCGCAAGGCTGTCCGAGGCTCTGCGCGCCCGGGGCTTCACCATCGACAGCCCCATGGGTGCGGGGGAACGCTCGGGCATATTGACCTTCCGTCACCCGGGGCTCGACGGCGAAGCGATGGTCGAAACCTTGAAACACGAAGCCATGTTCCTGTCGTTCCGGCATGGCGCCATTCGCGCCTCACCCCACTACTACAATTCCGAGGACGAGATCGACGCCTTGGTCGAACGGTTGGGCGACGACCTTTGAGCGCCCGCCCCGAAGGACTCGAAACCATGCACGACGAGACACCCCTTCCCGACTTTGCGAGACAAGGGATCAACCTGGCCTCCCCCCGCCTCGGCAGCCACGGTCTCTCGGCCAGCGACGAGTTCTTCGCACCCCTGTGCCGCCTGCTGCACGACGATCCGCCACGCTACATCGCCGGCAAATACGACGACAATGGCAAGTGGATGGACGGCTGGGAAACGCGGCGGAAACGCGGCCCCGGCCACGACCATTGCCTCGTTCGCCTGGGCGTGAGCGGCGTCATTCACGGGGTGGACATCGACACGAGCCACTTCACCGGAAACTTCCCAGCCGCCGCGTCGCTGGAAGCCAGCCTGGTCACGGGCCCGCCGGACGACGGCACCGAATGGCATGAAATCGTCCAGGCGACGCCGCTTGCGGGAAATGCCCACCACTATGTCGGTGTCGACGATCCCCGGCCGTTCAATTGCTTGCGCTTGAACATCTACCCCGACGGCGGCGTCGCCCGGCTGCGGGTCTATGGCCAGCCGGTCCCGAGCTGGGACGGCCAGGATGCCGGATCCCGCCACGAGCTTTCGGCCCTGGCCAACGGCGGCCGCGTGGTAGCGGTCAGCGACGACCACTACGGCGGCACCTGGCGCATTCTGACGCCCGGGCGCGGCATCAATTCCGGCGACGGTTGGGAAACCAGACGGCGGCGCGAACCCGGAAACGATTGGATCATCATCGCGCTGGGCGCCATCGGCACCATCGAAGAGGTCGAGGTCGACACCGCGCACTACAAGGGCAACTATCCCGATGCCTGCTCCCTCCAGGCCGCCCGGAGCGAGGGCGGAACCGACCGGTCCCTGGTTGCCCAATCGCTCTTCTGGCCGGAGGTCCTCGCACCGCAAAAACTGCGGATGGATCATGTCCACAAGTTCGCAGAAGCCGAGCTGAAAGCCGACGGGCCGGTATCGCATGTGAAGCTGAACATCCATCCCGACGGCGGCGTCAGCCGGTTCCGCGTTTTCGGGCGCCTGACCGCATGACAGACACCCCGGTCCTGTACATCTGCGGCGGCGTTACCTCGGGCGCGCGGCAGTCCGCGTTGAGCCGGCTCAACCGGCGGCGGGAGCGCATCCGGCAATGGTGCGCTCGAATGTCTCGACGACGGGCTCACCGATCGGGAACGGCGCGATGATCGGCAGATCCAGCCCCGTGCCGCGGTATTCCGCCAGCCGTTCGCGGCATTCGTCGGGTGAGCCGTAGATCGTCAGCGCCTGGATCATCCGACGATCGACCACGTCGGCGGCACGCGATGCATCGCCCGTCGCCCACGCCGCCTCGAGCGCTGCGGCCTGGTCCGCGAAACCGATCTCGGAGAAGTAGTTCCGGTAGTACACCATGGAGCCATATTGGGCGATTTGCTCGCGACAGGCCCGTTCGACGCGCGCCGTATCGTCGCTGACGCAGGTTCGCAGGTAGCTTGCGATGCGGACATCGTCGGGCGAGCGTCCCGCATCGGCGGCGCCGGCTCGAATGTGCCGGGCAGCTTCGCGGACGCGGGCCGGCGTGGCCCAATTCATCAGCACCCCGTCGGCGACGGCACCGGCCATTCGCAGCATCGCCGGGCGCAGCGCCGCGACATACACCGGCACCGGAGAGGACGGCGTACAGGACACCTGGTATCGCCCGATCGTGAAAACCTCGCCGTCATGTTCGACGCTTTCGCCACGCAACAACCGTCGGGCAATCTCCACGAACTCCCGGGTACGAGCGAGGGGGCGGGAAAACGCGATGCCGTGCCCGTCGACCAAGGCGTCCCTGTGGCCGATCCCGACGCCCAACAGGACACGCCCCGGGGCGAGCGATGCGGCGGTGGCCATGGCGGCGGCGGTCAACGTCGGCTGGCGTCCGAAGACCGGCACGATTCCCGTACCCACCGTGATCCGTTTCGTCGCGGCGGCAAGCGCGATGACCTCAGCGACGCCGTCGCGCCCCATGTTCTCGGGAAGCCACACACTATCGAAACCGGCATGTTCGGCGGCCGTGGCCAGGCGGCGCATATCGCCAAGCGACAGATCCGCGTCGCGGATGCGTACTCCAATGGCGCTCATGATCTCGGCCTCACCAGTAGAAGGATTCGGACGCCGGCCATGGTAGCGGGATGATCTCGTCCACGATACGACGGGACCGCCGGAAGTCGACGGCCATGCGCCCTCCGTGTCGGAGACGGGGGTACAGTCTCCGTCGGGCCTGACGGGCGCCATGCCCGGCCTTGGACATTGTTTCGAGGCGAAACTAGCCTCTAATCCATCCAGGGGAGGAGGATGGGACGTGTCGGGGGAGCGGGGGCACAAGGTCTATAGATTCGGCGGGTGCGAGCTCGACCTCGACCTGAAGGAGATCAGGGCCGACGGCGAGGTCGTGAGCGTCGAGCCCCGGGCCTTCGACCTGATCGCCTACATGGTGGCCAACCGGGATCGGCTGATCGACAAGGACGAGCTGAACGCGGAAGTCTGGGATGGCCGAATCGTCTCGGAGTCGGCGCTCAGCACCTGCCTCCGTCAGGCGCGCCGCGCCATCGGCGACGACGGCCAGCGCCAGGACTTCATCAAGACGGTACCGCGCCGGGGCTTCCGTTTCATCGGCGAGGTCGAGGAGGTCGAGGCGATCGAGGTCACGCCGGCGGCCGAGGTTGCAGCAATCCAGAACCTCGTGCTGGAGGCCTCGGCCCGTCAGTGGCGCCTCGGGCGGCCCTGGATCCTGGGCGCACTGCTCCTGGTCATGGTCGCCCTGGGCGCCGCGCTGTGGCTCGCCGTCACCTGGGAACGCGACGTGCCGTCGATCGCCGTGCTGCCCTTCGTCGCCTTCGATGGCGATGCGGAGCATGTCCTCTTCGCCGACGGCATGGCGGAAGACATCATCACCGACCTCTCGCGCCTGGAGGGGCTGCTGGTGATCTCGCGCAACTCGTCGTTTTCGTTTCGCGACCGCCAGGAACAGGACATCCGGGGGATCTCCGACGCGCTCGGCGTGCGGTATCTGATGGAGGGTTCGGTCCGCCGGCACGGCGACCTCGTTCGCGTCAATGCCCAGTTGATCGACGGGCACGACGGCACCCATCTCTGGGCCGAACGCTTCGAGGCGCCGGAGGCGGACGTCCTCCGGCTCCACGACTCCATCGTCGAGCGGGTCGTCGAGGCGTTGCGTATCACGCTCAACGACCGGCAGCGGCAGAGCCTGAAACGCGTCGCGACGCGAGATATCGAGGCGTACAGACTCTATCTCGAGGCGCGCGCCCTCGACCGGACCGGCAAGCACAAGGAAACCGCGAAGGCGCTGAAGCTCTATACCCAAGTGCTGGATCGCGATCCGAGCTTCGCGGACGCCTGGGCGGCGGACGCCTTGCTGGCCTACTATACTTGGTCTCTCGGCCGCTTCTGGATCCTCGAGGCGAACGAGGCCCAGGCGCGCATCGAACGTTCCGCCAAGCGTGCGCTTGCCCTGGATCCCGAGAATTCGACGGCCCACGTCGCTCTCGCCAAGCTGCATATGCACCGGCGCGACTATGCGAAGGCGATCGAGCTGGGGGAGCGCGCCGTTTCGCTGCCTGGCGGCAGTTTCAACCTGATGGCGCTCGCCTACATGTATGCGGTCGCCGGCGAACCCAACGCCGCTCGGGTCACGCTCGACAGAATGGCGCGCGTCGAACCCTCGCCCGATGGCCGGACGCTGATGGGCGTCGGCTGGACCCAACTCTGGATGGGCGACTACGCCGGGGTGGTCGAGTTCCAACTACAGCAGGTTCGAGGTCCTGTTCCGCTTCGTGCGCAGGCGCGACATCTTCCAGGGCTTTGTCGACGGGCTGCGCAGGGCCGGGATGGCGAGATAGCCCGAGGGCTTCGAGGGCGAAGCGGCCCATCGGCTGACGGGCCCCGAAATTCGCCACCTCCTCCTGTTCGGCGCCCGCATCAAGGGGCGATGGTTCACGCCGGACGCGGTTGAGATCGTCTACGACGAGGCGGGCGCGTGGTCCCTTCGTTCGAAGCGCTTTGCCATGACGGGGCGCAGCTGGATCGAGGACGACCTCCTGTGTACCCAGGCGGCGAACATTCTGACCGGCCACCGCTACTGCTATCCCCTCTTCCGCAATCGAAACGGTACGGCTGCCGATTTCGACGAGTATGTGATGATCAACCCCTTCGGCCGCTACTCGAAATTCCGCCCGGGGACCTTCCAGGGCTGCACGCGCAAGAAGGCCACGGCCACCCTGCCGGACTGATCTCGGTCGAGCGGGGCGGGGCCGTCCTCGGGCGGTCCCGCCTCGGCGGCCATGGGGAATTTGCAGAACAGTCTGGACACGACTATCCGTGGTGACGGACCAACGCACGAGAAGCAAAAGGAAGCGTCATGGAAACGTTGAAGATCACCGCGGGCCCCTTCGCCTTCGCCGCGGCCTTCGAGACGGTGCGCGCGCCGAAGACCTGCCGGCGATTCCGGGAGCTTCTGCCCTTCGAAAACAAAATCATCCATTCCCGTTGGAGCGGCGAGGCGGTGTGGATCCCGCTGGACGACTTCGAGACCGGGCTCGAGTTCGAGAACCACACCTGTCATCCCTCCCGCGGCGACATTCTGTTTTATCCGGGCGGCTACAGCGAGCCGGAGATCCTCCTCGCCTATGGCAGTTCCGCCTTCGCCAGCAAGATGGGCGAATGCGCCGGCAACCACTTCCTGACGATCGTCGAGGGCAACGAACAGCTCCGCACCCTGGGCGAACTGGTCCTGTGGGAGGGCGCCCAGACGATCCGCTTCGAGGCCAGTTAGGATTTGGCGTTGCGGCGCGCGGCGAAAAAGTCGGGCGGGCGTTTCTCGCGCATGGCGTTGCCGCCCTCGCGCGCCTCGTCCGTGTCGTAATAGAGCGAGACGGCGTTGAAGCCGAGGCGGGAGACGCCGCGCAACGCCTCGCTGTCGGCGTTGAAGGAGGCCTTGGCGATGGCGATCGCCGTCGGGCTGCGCTCCAGCAGCTCGGCGCACCAACGGTCGACCTCTGCGTCCAGCTCGTCGTCCGGCACCACGGCGTTGATCAGGCCCATGGCGAGCGCCTCGTGGGCGGAATACCGCCGGCAGAGGTACCACATCTCCCGCGCCTTCTTCTCGCCGACGACGCGGGCTAGATAGGCCGTGCCGAAGCCCGGATCGACGGAGCCCATCTTCGGCCCGACCTGGCCGAAGACGGCGTTCTCGGCGGCGATGGTGAGATCGCAGAGCGTGCAGATCACGTTGCCGCCGCCGATCGCATAGCCCCGGACCTTGGCGATCACCGGCTTGGGCACGTCGCGCAGCGCCGCGTGCAGCAATTCGACCGGCACGCCGATGGTGCCGCGGCCCTGGCGTTCGTCCTTCTTGTCCGCATTGTCGCCGCCGATGCCAAAGGCCCGGGTGCCGGCACCCTGCAGGACGATGGCGCCGATATCGGGGTTCCAGCCAGCGGCCAGCAGCGCGTCGATGACCTCCTGGTAGGTGCCCATGCGGTAGGCGTTCAGCCGGTCCGGCCGGTTGACGGTGATGGTGGCGACGCCCGCCTTTTCTTCATAGATGAGGTCTTCGTACTGGCTCATGACGGCTGCTCCCTGTTCTCGCTCTCGCGCGGGAGCATGCCATAGCGCCGGACGGCGCTCTACTTCACTTCTTGCGTTTCAGCTTGCCCGTGATGGTGCGGATCCGCTCGCCGTTGCGGCTTCGGGTGAAGGTCACCAGCATGCCGTCGGCGGTGAGCTGGCGGTCGTAGACCTGCATCTCGTAGGTGCCGTCGTCCAGCACATGCATGAAATAGACGACCATCTGCGCGCCCTTCACCCGGGCCCAGACATAGGGCTCGCCCTTCATCGGGTCGAGGGCGACCAACTTGCCGAAGGCGTTCGGCTTCATGCCGGCGTTGTAGATATGTTCCCGCCGGGACAGCCGGAATCTGATCTTTTGCGATTTCTCCGCGACCGACCCATCGGCGCGCGGGATCACCGTCGTCCATTCGAGGGAGAAGCTCGGCCGTTTGTTGTCGATTCGGCGGATCGAGATGGCGAGGTCGCGCTCTTTGTTGCCGCGTTCCTTCTCCGAAATGGTCTTGCCGACGAAATCGCCGTAGAACGCGTCCGGCAGGATGCCGTCCTCGGCCAGCGCCGGCATGGCAAAGCCGAGCATCCCCACCAGGAGGACGGTCGCGAATGAGATGGCACGTCGCATGGCGGCTCTCCCTCGATCGGCCCCGCGCGTCACCGAACCGGGTGCCAGGACCCGTCGGTGCCAAGGAATTCCTTACCCTCACCACGATAGAAGCTTTCGGCGCCGGAGTCCCGCAGGATCCGCAACATCGCCGGCAGCGGGCGGCCTTCCGCGTCCAGCCGTGCGGCGACGCGGGCCGGGCCGAGGCGGTCCAGCATCTCGAACGGCCCTTGCTTCCAGGCGAAACCCCAACGCATGGCCCGGTCGATGCCCACGATGTCGTCGGAAATCTCCGGCACCAGGTCGGCGGCATAAAGCAGCGTCGCGCCCATCACCTTCCAGGTGAAATCGCCGACGGCACTGTCGGAAAACAGCAGACCCGCCAGGTCCTGTTCCGCCGCGCGCAAGGCCGGCTGGCCGCCGTCACGCCAGGCGCCGGTGTGGTGGTCGTAGACCTCGCGCACCCGGCCGCCGTCGTCGGTCTTGCGCATGCGGTAGAAGCCGCCGCCGCTCTTGCGGCCGAGTTGGCCGGCATCCAGCATCGCCTGGATCGGCGCCGGCAACGCCACGCAGGCCCGCCCGACATCGTCCGCCGGCAGGTTCTCCGCCAGGTTGCTCGCCACCAGCCCCAGCACGTCGAGGCCGATCAGGTCGATCAGGCCGTAAAGGCCCGTCGCCGGCACGCCGACCGGCGCGCTCATCGCCGCGTCCATGGTCTCGAGGTCGACGCCCTGGCCGAGCGCCGTCTCCCCCTCGACCAGGCCCGCCAGCATCCAGAAGCAGCCGATCCGGTTGGCGATGAAGTTGACCGTGTCCTTGGCCAGGACCACGCCCTTCTCCAGCCGTCCGGACAAGAAGGCGTCCAGGCTGTCGACCACCTCGGTGCTGGTGTCCGCGCCGGGGACCAGCTCGACCAGGCGCATTACCTTGACCGGATTGAAGAAATGGATGACGGCGATGTCCCGGCGCAGACGCTCCGGCATGCCCTCGGCGATGTCGCGCAAGGGAATGCCCGAGGTGTTGCTCGCCAGGATCGAGCCGTCGCGGCGCACCGCCTCCAGCCGTTCGAACAGGCCCCGCTTGGCCTCCAGGTTCTCGACGATGGCCTCGATGACCAGGTCCGCCTCGCCGGCGCGGGCGAGGTCGTCCTCGAAATTGCCGACGCTGACCCGCTCGGCGTCCGCCGCCTCGTCCAGCATCGGCGCGCGGCCTTCCCGCATGCGGGCCTTGGCGCCGGCGGCGATCGCGTTGCGCTCGCCCTCCTTCGCCGGCATGTCCAGCAGCAGCACGTCGAGGCCCTTCGAAGCGCAATGGGCGGCGATGCCGCTGCCCATCGTGCCGGCGCCCATCACCGCGACCTTGTTGATCTCCCGCATCGCCGTCTCACTCCATGCCGAGGGCGTGTTTATAGACCTCGAGCAGGCTTTCCTGCTCCTTCAGGTCGTCGCCGTCCATCTGCCGGAGCTTGACGATCTGGCGCATGATCTTGGGCTCGAAACCCACCGCCTTGGCCTCGGAATAGACCTCGCGGATGTCGGCACCGAGCGCCTTGCGCTCGTCCTCCAGCCGCTCCACCCGCTCAATGAACTGTTTCAGGCGATCGGCGGCAATGCCTCCGGCTTCGACCATATGCTGCTCTCTCCCATTCGAGTTATGCGGTTCCGGGCCGGCAACCTAGACGGGCCGCCCGGGAGGCGCAAGCGCATCGCGGGCCTTATCGGCGACTCAACGCCCGGCGGCGGCGCGGAGGTTTTCGGGGGTCAAGGGCAGGTGGCGCGCGCGGACGCCCGTGGCCTCGAACAGGGCGTTGGCGATCGCCGCCGCGGTCGGCACCGACGCCCCTTCGCCGGCGCCGAGATAGGGCAGGCCCGGCCGATCGACCAGGATCGTCTCGACCTCCGGTACCTCGGCGAAGGCGAGGATCGGGTAGCTCTCCCAATCCCGGCTGGTGACGCCCTCGCGGTCGAAGCCGACCGCCTCGTGCAGCGACCAGCTCGCCGATTGCAGGAACCCGCCTTCCAGTTGGGCACGCAGGGCGTCGGGGTCGACGATCTGGCCGGCGTCGGTGGCGACGACCGCCCGGTGCAACGTGATGCCCGCGTCCTCGGCGACGGAAACCTCGACCGCGATCGCCGCATAGGCCTTGGTCGCCTTGTAGCGGGCGACGCCCAGGCCACGGCCGCGCCCCTTGGGCCGGGCCTCGTCCCAGCCAATCGCCGCGGCCGCCCGGCGCAGCACTTCGCCCGCCCGGTCGTCGGAGAGATGATGCAGGCGGAAGGCGAGCGCGTCCTGGCCGGAGGCGTGCGCCAGCTCGTCCATGAAGCTTTCGATGGCGAAGACGTTGGCATAGGCGCCCAGCGTGCGCAGCGCCGAGGTGCGGAGCGGCAGACCGTCGACCAGATGCTTGACCACATGGCGGTTGGCGATGTCGTAGATCGGGTCGGCGTTGCGGTGGATGCCGCCGTGATGGGTCATGTTGGGCACCGCCGGCGCGCGGGCCGAGCCCTCGCCCAGGAATCGCGCGGCGAGCAGGCGTTCCGGCCCGAAGCCGGGCGCGGCGCCGGGCCGGGGTCGGGCGATGTGGGTGTCGCTCGCCACCTCGTGGCGCCAGTCGACGATGGCGCCCGCGGCGTCCAGGCTGGCGGCGAGGTCCATCATCATCGGCGGGCCGAACGGCTCCCAGCCATGCTCGTCGGCCCGGGTCCATTTCAACAGGATCGGTCGTTCCGGCAACGCCCGGGCGATCAGCGCCGCTTCCACCGCCGCGTCGTCCGCCCCGTTGTGGCCGTAGCAGCCGGCGCCGAGCGCGTGGTGGACGATGATTGCGTCGTCCGCCAGGTCCATCAGCCCGGCGAGCGCGGCGCGCAGCGGATAGATGCCCTGGCTCTGGCTCCAGACCGTCAACCCGCCGCCGGACCACACGGCGAGGCCGGCGGACGGCCCGATGGTGCCATGCATGATGTAGGGCCGGGTAAAGCGAGCCTCCAGGCTGATCGCCGCCGCCTCCGGCACCGGCGGGGCCGGTGGTACCGGATCCGTCGTCGGCGTGCCGTCGACCACCGGAAAGCTGCGCCGGGGCAGCCGGGTGAGCTGGGTTTCGAGCGGCGTCTCGTCGAGGGGCGGGCCGTCGTCCCAGACCGCCGCCCGGGCGAGGCGTTCGGCAGCCCCGATCACCCGCCACTCGTCCGCGCCGGCGACGGCGAGGAAGGCGCCGTCGCGCACCACCTCGAAGCCCTCGGCCGCCAGCCGGGCGAGCACGTCGGAATCGAGGTCGGCGAGCCGGCTGGATTCCCGGGCGGGATGCACCGTGCGGGCATGCAGCATGCCCGGCATCACCATGTCGTGCACGAAGCGCGCCTTGCCGCGGACCAGGGCGTCGATGCCCCGGCTCTTCATCGCGGTGCCGACGACACGGTAGTCCGCCGGCGCCTTCACCGCGACATCGGGATCGATGGCGAAATCGAGGCCGCCGTCGTTCGCCAGCTGCCAGAAATCGGTCGACTGGTTGCGGCCCGCGACCCGCAGCGTGCCGTCCTCCAGTTCGATCTCGTCCACACCGACCCCGAACGCGGCCGCCGCGCGGGCGATGAACTCGCGCCGCAGCGTCGCGGCGGCGAGGCGCACGGTGGTGCCCGATTCCTCCATCGAGTTGGAGCCCGAGGTGACACCCTCGTCCGGGCTGAAGCCGGTGCGCCTGAGCGCCACGACCATGCGGGCGGGATCGAGGTCCAGCTCCTCCGCCGCGACGCGCAGGATGGCGTCGGAAATGCGCTGACCGATGTCGACCTTGCCGCTCTTCACCGCCAGCATGCCGCCCTCGGTGAAGGCGAACCAGTCGGCGACGTTCGGCTGCTTTTGCAGGCTGGGGTTAGGTGCCATCGCCGCCGCCTCCCCGCGCCGCCCGGTGGACCGCGCGCAGCACCCGGACATGACTTCCGCAGCGACAGAGATGGGGTGCGAGCGCCGCCTGGATCGCCGCCTCCCCCGGGGCCGGGTCGGCCTTCAGCAGGGCCGTCGTCGCGACCACCAGGCCCGGCGTGCAATAGCCGCACTGCGCCGCCGTCTCGGCGACGAAGGCGGCGATCACCCGGGCGCCGATCGCATCGGCCTCCAGCCCTTCGATGGTGACGATCTCGCACTCGGCGAAGTCTTCCGCGGCGCTGGCGCAGGACAGTCGCGCCTCGCCGTCGACCAGCACGGCGCAGCTGCCGCATTGCTCCAGCCCACAGCCGAGCTTGGCGCCGGTCAGGCCGAGCGCGTTGCGCAGAACGAAGATGAGCGGGGTCCCGGCCTCGGCCGCGACCTCGCGCATTTCGCCGTTGACGGAAAGCCGCACCCCCGCCGCCCTACAACAGCTCGTTCAGCAGATCGACCGAGGCGGGCGCTTCCCGCCGCTCGACCCGGCGGACCAGGTCGACCATGCCCTGGTTGGTCGGCGTCGGCACATGGATCATCTCGCCCCGCTCGACCACCAGGCCGTTCAGAAACTCGATCTCCGTGCGTCGGCCCTTGGCCATGTCCTGCGCCATCGAGGGCCGGTGCGTCGCCGCGTTGTTGGAGGTGCGCGCGCGCTCGATCAGCAGGTCTTCCAGCTGCTGGAAGGCGCCCGCATCACCGGTGCCCGCGGCGTACAACAGGTCCGGCGACTGGCCGTAGATCGTCTCCAGCACGAAGCCCTGGGCGCGGCCGACCACGACGGCTTCCGTCGCCAACTTCAAGGCGACGATGCGGGGCGCGTCCTGCAGGTCGACGGCGCCGCCGGCCAGGCCCGTCGCGGCATAGAGGCCGTTGCGCATGGAGTTCGCCACCAGCTTCGACCAGCGCTCGCCCCACAGGTTGCTGGTCGCCTTCGAGCTGTCGCAGACCGAGACCATCTCGGCGATTTCCTCGATTCTGGGCGTGATGCGGCCATGCGGCTCACCGATCCGGAATACCGTGTGCTTCTCACCGCCGAGCGTGACGTTGCGCCGGACCTTGCCCGGTTCGTACAGCTCGACCGCGATCGACGAGGCGATCATGCCGACGGTACGGCCCCAGCCGACGACGCCGGCCAGACGGTCCTCGTTGATGCCGTTTTGCAGGCTGACGCAGAAACCGTCGGGGGCCAGGTACTGGCGGATCATCATCGCCGCCCATTCGGTGTCGTAGGACTTGGTCGAGACGAAGGCGATGTCGATGCCGGCCTCCCGGCTCAGGCACTCGACCTCGGTCAGGTGCAGGGCGCGAACCTTGACCGTGAAACACTCGGGTTCCGTCAGGCCGGTGAGCTCGATGCCGGTGGTGCGCATGGCCTCGACATGTTCGGGCCACATGTCGATGAAGATAACCTCGTGCCCCTCGCGCGCGAGATAGCCGCCGACGTGGCTGCCGACGGCGCCCGCGCCGACGATGGCGATACGCTTGCCCATGATAGTTCTCCCCGTCTCTTGCGTTCAGTGGGGCCTATCGCCGGTGATGGTCACGCGGTGCATGACCCGGCGATGGCCGTGATAGTCGTTGATCGGATTGTGCAGCGCGCAGCGATTGTCCCACAGCGCCAGGCTGCCCGCGCGCCAGCGAAAGCGGCAGGTGAATTCCGGCCGGGTGATATGGCCGAAGAGGTAGCCCAGGATCGGCCGGCTTTCCGCCTCGCTCATGCCGTCGATCCGCACCGTGTGCAGGGCATTGAGATAAAGCGATCGGCGTCCGGTTTCCGGGTGGGTGCGAACCAGCGGGTGGACGGCGCCCATGCTGTCCTGCCGTTCCGCGTTCTGCACCTTGAGTGAGGCGGTGAGCGGGCGCGCGGCGCCGCCGACCGACTTCAGGGCCGCGCTGGAAACCCCCTGCTGTCCGTCCAGCAGGGCCTTCATGCCGTCAGAGAGGTTTTCATAGGCCAGGTACATGTTGGCGAACAGCGTATCGCCGCCGGTCTCCGGGACCCGCTTGGCGTGCAGGCAGGTCGCCATCGGCGGACACTCCGTATAGGTCGTGTCGGAATGCCAGCCGCCGCCGAAATTCTCCCGCTCGTGCGGCTCCTTGACGATCTCGGTCACTTCCGGGAAGCCGTCGACGCCGTCGACGAAGGGATAGCGCGCCGGCATCCCGAACCGCGCGGCGAAGGCGTGCTGCGTCGCCGGCGCCAGGGCCTGGTCGTGGAAGAACAGCACCAGGTGGTCGAGAAAGGCGGCGTGCACCTCGGCGAAGACCTCGTCGGCGAGCGGCCGCGTCAGATCGACGTCGGCGATCTCCGCGCCGATGGCGCCGCTGAGCGGTTTGACCTCGATATGGCGGTAGGGCATGGGGGCGTCGTCCCGGGATGGTCGTCGCCCTTATGTAGCATAGGGTCTAAACCGAATCGACATCGCCCGCGAGCGGGTCCGCCGCCAGTTTCACTAGGCACTTGCCGATGCCGTGCCGCCCGGTGAGCATGTCGGTGAAGGCGCCGGCGGTCGCCTCCAGCCCGTCGACGATCGTCTCGCGGTAGCGCACCCGGCCGTCGCGCATCCAGCCGCCCATCGTGTCGTGGAAGGCCGGCATGCGCTCGGGGTAGTAGTCGTAGATGGTGAACCCGGTCATGGTGATCCGCTTGCGCACGGTCATGAACAGGTTGGTGACGTCGCTCGTCGCTTCCGCCCCATAGGTCGAGATCATGCCGCAGAGGGGGAAGCGCGCATGGGTGTTGGCATGCGCAATCGCCGCCGACAGCGTGGCACCGCCGACATTGTCGAAATAGACGTCGATGCCGTCGGGACAATGTTCGCCGAGCGTCGCCTCCAGATCGTCGCTCGCCCGGTAGTCGAAGGCACTGTCGAAGCCGAGCGACTCGACGAAGGCGACCTTCTCCGGCCCGCCGGCGCTGCCGACGGCGCGGCACCCGGCGATTCTGGCGATCTGTCCGACGATCTGGCCGAGCGCGCCGGCCGCCGAGGAGACATAGACCGTTTCGCCCGGGCGCGGCATCGCGATGTCGACCAGGCCGGCGAAGGCGGTGAGCCCGGGCATGCCGAGCACCGAGAGCGCGTTCGACAGCGGCGCGCCCTTCGGCCAGTGGGCGGGATCGATTTTGTTGGCCGTGACCGGGTAGCCCTTGCGATCGCGCAGGCTGGTTGGCAGCAGGGTGTAGTCCTCCCACCCGAAGAAGCCCCAGACCAGGTCGCCCGGACGCAGCGCCGCGTTCTCCGAGGCGATCACCCGGCTCGCCACGCGGGCCTCGATCGCCGTTTCGAGGGGATGCTGGCCGAGCATGTAGGCCGCCATATAGGGATCGAGGCTGAGGTAGACGTTTTCCAGCAGGACCTCACCCGGCCCGGGCGCGGACAGCGGTATCTCGCGCAAGGCGAAGTCGGCGGCCGAGGCCTCGTTTGCCCGGGCGGCGAGGACGACGGCGCGGCGCGTGACCGGCAGGGCGCTCATCCGCCGCTCTTCTCTTCCTTGGGCGCGGCGAGCTTGCTCATCGGCTTGGTGAACTCCTCCACCTTGTAATTCGGTAGATTGTAGGCCCAGGCCCCATAGCGCGTGTTGATCGCCTCGGCCTCCTTCTCGACGTCGTCGGGCGCCTTCAGGTGCTTCAGCTTCTCGCCCTTGACGCCTTCCGGTTTGGCCATATCGGGCGCGAAGCGGGCGGCGAACCGGGCCCATTTCTTGCCGTCGTGCTCGGCAACCTCGACCTCGACGACCAGGCCGTCGAAGGTTTCGAATCGGGCCCGCGCACTGTTCGAGAAATCGATGCCGTCCGCCTTGCGCACGTCGTCGAAGGCGACGTAACCGAGTGCCGCGCCGAGATCGTCGGCGACGGCGACATGGAACGGCTTCAGCCCTTCGGGCAGGTTCTGGATGGTGAAGTTCTTGGCCTCGGTGTCGGGCCGGGCGACCTGCACTTCGGCGCCGTCCGGCTGGATCGTCGTCACGGCGCGGATCCGCGGCTTGGCGATACGAACCATTTCCGCGTCCAGCCAGCGCAAGGCCTTCTCGTTCGCCTCGATCCGGCCGGAGACCAGCCAGGCGCGCGGCTGGCCGGCCTGGCGCACGTAGTACCAGCCTTCCCGGTCGGCGGTGGGGATCGAACGGGTCTTGCCCTTGATCAGCGCCGCGACCTCGCCGCCGTCCTTGTCCAGCAGGCGGATCAACGTACCGCGCCCGGGCACGGTCTCGCCGTCGCGCGGGTCGACGACCTGGATCCGGTGGTGGCGTTCCGGCTTCGCGGTCTTGGCCTCGAGCGGCTTCAGCGCGGCGATGCCGACGGCCGCCTGCTTCACGGTTTCGAACAGCACGCGATAGCCGTCACGCTCCTGCATGCGCCAGGTGCCGTCCTCGCCGCGGCGAATGAAGAAGCGTTCCTCCGGCGTGACGACCTCGACGGCCGCAACGTCGTTCACCCGCTCCCGCAGGTCGGGGATCAAGCTCTCCGGCACCGAAGGCAGGCCGAGCCGGTCCTGGCGCGCCTGCAGGGAATATCCAGCGCCCACCACCGCGAGCACGGTGACGACGGCGAGGACGAGAAGGGATTTACCAGCCATGTCCGCTACCCCCGGCTGCCGGCGACGTTGCGCCGCCGCCGCGAGGCCCGCATGCCGGCCAGGACCAGCGCCAGCAGGCCGATCAGAACCGGCACGCCGCCGATATTGGCGAACTTCAGCCGGGTCTCCAGTGAATCGATGTCCTTGTTCAGGTCGTGCTGTACGTCGCGCAGCTCACGCCGGGTCTGTTGGATGACCTGCTCGGCCTTGTCGATCTCGGCCTGCTGCTCCTTGGAGATCAGGTTGCCGGCGCCGGGCCGGGCCTTGGCCTGCAGCTCGACCAGCCGCTCGCGGGTCTTGGTCAGCTTGTCGGCGAGCGCCTTCTCCTGGTCGAGGAAGGCGCGTTCCGCCTCGCGGCGCAGCGCCGCCAGGACCTCGAAGCGCCGCTCCGACTTGCCCCGGCTGCGGAGCGAGATCAGGTCCTCCGAGCCCGCCAGATGGTCGAGCGCGTTGATCATCAGATCGGCGTTGGCCGAGGTCTGCACGAACAGCCGCTTGCCGCCGAGGCTCTGCTCGCGCACCCAGAACTGGTCGAACACCATGTCGCTGTCGGCAATGATCACCAGGTTGGCCGGACGCGACGCCTCTGTCAGATGCGGCTTGGCCGCCGTCGCACCTTCGGGCGCACCATCGGGGAAGGCCGTCGCGACCGGGCCCGAGACACGGGCGGCGACGACATAGCTTTCGTCCGTCGCCTTGAAGGCCTCGATCAGGTTGCGCGGGTTCGGCCCGGCCCTGAGGAAGTTGGACTCGAACAGCATCGATTCGGCACCGGTGCGGATCAGCGGGCGGAACTCGCTCGCAGCCCCCTCGCGCTTCGAGAGGTGGCCGGCGCTCGCCACCACCACGGGGCCGAGGCCGCCCATGACGATATCGTCCGTGTCGTACGTGTTCGGCTGCAGGGCCAACCACGACAGATAGCGCACCGGCTTGGCCGCCCCGCCGGCACCGCTGCCCATGTTGACCCGCTGCGCGTAGTCCCAATCGCCGACGAAACGCCCACCGGTGAAGTCGACACCCCAGGCGGCGAGCAGGGGCTGGAGGTCGGAGCTGTCGGGCACCGGCGGTCCGCCCGCCTGGCGCTGCTGGTTACGGAACGCGGTGCCGACTTCCGAGAACGGATCGACCATGACCACGACCCGCCCGCCATGCAGCACGAACTGGTCGACGGCATAGAGCACACGCTCCGACAGCTTGGGCGGATGCACGATCAGCAGCAGGTCGATGTCGTCGCCGATGACCGCCTTTTCCAAGTCGACGGTCACCAGGTCGAACAGCGCACGCAGCTGCGGCACGATCGCCCATTGCTGCGGGCCCTGGCCGCCGAAGGTCAGCAGCGGCGAGACATCCTGGTTCATCTGGTGCGCCGTGATCAGGCCGACCTTCGGCTTTTTCGGATCGCTCAGATTGTAGATCAGCCGGGTGAGGTCGTATTCGAGGAAAGCCTCCTTCTCCTGCTGGAAGAAGGAGATGACCTCGCGGTCGTCGACCGTGTTGGTGGCGACGAGGCCGAAATAGAGGTTCTCGTCCGCGGTGATCGGCACCGTGCCGAGACCGTTGCGGACCGCGTCGTCCTCCGCCTCCGTGAAGGGGACGGGGTCGACGATCTCGAGGTTGATCCGGCCCTCGGCGATCAGCGCGTACTGCTCCAGCATCTCGCGCACCCGCTGGCCGTAACGCTTGATCTGCGGCACCTGGTTGGCCGCACCCTCGGAGAAATAGAAGCGCAGCGTCACCGGCTCTTCCAACGTCTCCAACACGTTGAGCGAACCGGCGTTGAGCGCATAGAGCTTGTCCGCCGTCAGGTCGACGCGGGCGGAACGAAAGCCGTTCGCCGCGATGACGTTGAGTGCGATCGTCAGCACCGCCGCCAGCAGCAGCGCGAAGATACCCATCAGTCCCTTGCCCATGACCGCCCCCTCACGCCGCCTTGCGGGCATCGACCAGGACGAGGTTGGCGAACAGCCAGAAGCCGATCATCGAGACGAAGTAGAAGATGTCGCGAAGATCCAGCACCCCGTTGGTGATGGCCTCGAAATGAGTGAGGAAGCTGAGCGAGGCGACGATGTCGACGACCCGCTGCGGCGCCCAGGCGGTGAAGGCGTCGAGCACGATCGGCGCGCCCGAGACGGTGAAGAGGAAGCAGACCACCACCGTGATGACGAAGGCGATGACCTGGTTCTTCGAGAGCGACGAGACGGCGGAACCGATCGCCAGATAGCCGCCTGCCATTAGCAGGCTGCCGAGGTAGCCGGCGACGATGACGCCGTGGTCGGGATCGCCGAGATAGGCGACGGTGAGCCACATCGGGAAGGTGCAGGCGAGCGCGATGGCCGTGAAAGCCCAGGCGGCGAGGAACTTGCCCAGCACCGCGTCGGCGAGGCTGATCGGCAGGGTCAACAACAGCTCGATCGAGCCGGACTTGCGCTCCTCCGCCCACAGCCGCATGGCGATCGCCGGCACCAGGAAGAGATAGAGCCAGGGATGGAAGGAGAAGAAGGGCTTCAGGTCGGCCTGGCCGCGGCCGAAGAAATTGCCGAGATAGAAGGTGAAGATCCCGGTCAGGAACAGGAAGATGATGATGAAGACGTAGGCGAGCGGGGTGTTGAAATAGCTCGCCAGCTCGCGGCGGAAGACGGTCAGCATTCTCGACATCACGCCGCCTCCTCGCCCGGCGCCGGCAGGCTTTCCGGCACGTCCTGTTCGCCGGTCGTCATGCGGCGGAAGACCTCGTCCAGGCGGCCGGCCTCGACCACCAGCTGCTCGACCTCCCAGCCCTGGGCGCGGGCGTGGCCGGCGACCGCCTCGGTGATCGAGGCGCCGGCGGTCGGGAAGACCTGATAGGCGCCCTCGCCGAGCGCCACGACCCGCTCCACCCCCGGCAGGCCGGCCAGCGCGGCTTCCGCGCCCTCGGCCGCGACGCGGATCTGTACAGCGTTGTGGTAGCGGCTCATCGCCTCCAGCTCGCGCGGCGTGCCGTCGGCGACGATGCGGCCCTGGGCGATGATCAGCGCCCGGCTGCAGACCGCGCCGACCTCCTCCAGGATATGGGTCGAAATGATGATCGCCTTGTCCCGCGCCATGCCCAGGATCAGGTTGCGGACCTGGTGCTTCTGGTTGGGATCGAGACCGTCCGTCGGCTCGTCCAGGATCAGCACGGGGGGGTCGTGCAGGATCGCCTGGGCCAAGCCGACGCGGCGCTTGTAGCCCTTTGACAGGGTTTCGATCGGCTGCTCCAGCACCGCCTGCAGCTCGACCTGCTCGACTGCGCGCTCGATGCCGGCGCGCGCGGCGGCGCGGCCGAGCCCGCGGGCCCGGGCGGCGAAAGCCAGAAAGCTCGCCGGCGTCATGTCGCCGTAGGCCGGCGCCCCTTCGGGCAGATAGCCGATCGCCGCCTTGGCCGCGAGCGCCTTGCGGGCGATGTCGTTTCCGGCGACGGCGACCCGGCCGCGGGTCGGCGCCAGAAAGCCGGTGATCATCTTCATCGTGGTCGATTTGCCGGCGCCGTTGGGGCCGAGAAAGCCCAGGACCTCGCCGCGCGAAACGCTGAAACTCACGTCGTCGACGGCGACCAGCGGGCCGAAATGCCGGGCGAGACCCTCGACCTCGATCATCCGCTCCATGGAACGACACCCCTGCCTAGAACGGTTGATTGTCCCGCCACGCCGTGGCACCGGCCACGACGCGGCAAATTTTCGGCGGCATACATAGCCATAGATGCGCCGGGCATCAAGAGGCGGGCGCCGCGCCTCATTCCTCGGGCGGCCAGACGTCGGCGAGCGCGCGGAAGCCGCCGACGGCGGCGGGCCAGCCGGCATAGTGCGCCGAATGGGTGATCAGCTCCTCCAGCTTGGCGCGCGGGATGCCGAGATTGCGCGCGCCGGTGAAGTGGACGCGCATCTCGTCGTCGCGGGCGAGCGCGATCAGCATGGCGCAGGTCACCAGCGAACGCTCGGTGAGCTCGAGGTCCTCGCCCTGCCAGGCTTCGCCGAAAACGTTGTTCACGGTCATTTCGCGAAACCGCTTCGGCATCGGGATGAATTCGCCGACCGGACCGGTACTGAACAGCTTCGCTACGATCTCGCGGCCTTTAGCCCGTTTGTCCCCGTTGTCCCCGTTGTCCACGTCACCGGCCTCCTTGCTCGAATGGTTCGCGGCGCGTGTCATAGCATGGATGTGCCCGGCTTGCGGGCCTGCGATGTGAGAAAGCGCCGCCCGTGCGAGCGGTGGCGGCGAGACGCGGCGTCAACGGCTGGCGAGGATCGCCTCACCTCGGGCGCGATCGGCCGGTGACAGCGTTGCCCCGAGGCGGGCGGCCCGGTCCACCGCCCAGGCATTCCCGGCCTCGGCCGCGCGCCGGTACCAGGCCCAGGCGCGCGCCGGATCGCGGGCCACGCCTTCGCCACGCTCGCGCATTTCGCCGATGTTGACCTGGGCGCCGACGAAGCCCTGCGCAGCGGCGAGCGCGTAATAATGCGCCGCCCGTGCCGCGTCGGCGCGCATGCCCAGCCCCTGGCGATAAAGCCCGGCCAAGGCCAACTGCGCGCGGCCCTCACCCTCGTCGGCGAGCCGATGCCAGGCGGCCGCCGCCTCGGCGAAGCGACTGCCGTCATAGGCGGCGAGGCCGGCGTCGAAGTCCGCCCGCGCTGCCGTCGCCAGCAGGGCGAGAAGAGGGAGGGCGAGAAGAATTGCGCGCATGGGATCGGGTCTCCGGACGGGCGGTGCAAAGATTGTGGGGCCGGGCGACGGCGGCGCGGACTCAAAACCCCTCACGATTGCGCGATGCGTCGACCAAGGCGGGCCGGGGTCGGCATAATGCTCCCCGGACGGTCGAGGAGGTGGGAGCCATGATCGAGCTTTTCCGACGCGGACCGGTGATCGTGTCCTTGGCCCTGCTGTTCGTCTGGACGCCGCACCCGGCGGCGTGGGGCGCGGACGAAGCGCGTGTCGAGGCCGCGGACTTCGTGCTCCGCGCGCCGGCTGGCTGGCACCGGCGTCCACCCGGCTCGTCGTTCCGACTGGCGGAGTTCGCGGTCCCCGGCCGGGCGGGCAGCGGCGAGGGTCATGCCGTGATCTATGTCTTCAAGCCGGGCGCAGGCGGCGGTATCGAGGCCAACCTGGAACGTTGGCGCCGTCAGTTCGCCGACGGCCCGCCCGCAAAAATCGAAGAGTTCGCCGAGGCCGGCCGCGCCCTACACCTGTTCGAGGCGGAGGGCACCTTCCTCGCCGGCCCCCCCGGCGGCGCGAAGCGACGGGTGCCGGGACATGCCTTCATCGGCGGCATCCTGCAAAGCGCGACGGGCCGCGTCTTCGTCCGCTTCATCGCCCCGATCGCGCTCGCCCGGGCAGAGCGCGACGGCGTGCGCGCCATGCTGTTGACCGCGCTCGGTGGTGGCAAATGAGGGGCGACGAAGGGCAAAGAAAAATCCCTGCTCCCCCGGAATATTTTTTTTAGCTCCGGGGAGAGCAGGGAAATGCTGCTGCTGGGTCATGGCGGGTTCGCCCTCACCCAGCTCCAAATATAGGGTGCGGGTGCGAAGAATCCGAGAGAAAAAAGCAACAATGCCGGTGAAATGCAAAATATCGACGTCACGTGACGGCGAATCGCGCCATTGTGCGCCAGATCACTTGGCCCGGGCGGGAGATCGCATAATATGTTGACCATGCAGGACCAGACCGCAGTTCGACGCCTCACGCCCCGCCTCGCGGCGCTGGCCGTGGCGCTTGTCTGTCTCGCGCCGGCGGCCCCGGGCGCCGTCGCGGCGGCGAGCCCCGTGTTCGGCTATACCGAGACGCGGAAGAAGGACCTGAAGGCCTTTCCGAAATGGACCAAGACGCTGGATCGCTACGCGCGCGAGAAGGGCAAGACACGGGCGGAATTCAAGACCTGGGTCAGCTTCCTGGACGGCGTCAAGGGCGAAACGGATATCCGTAAGCTCAATAAAGTCAACAACTTCCACAACAAGACCCGCTATATTATGGATCCGGTCAATTGGGGCAAGAAGGACTATTGGGCCACACCCAAGGAGTTCTTCTCGCGCAACGGCGACTGCGAGGATTACGCCATTTCGAAGTATATCTCGCTGCGCGCCATCGGCTGGCCGAAGGACAAGCTGCGGATTCTCGTCGTCAAGGACATGAACCTCCAGTTTCCGCATGCGATTTTGATGGTCGAGCACGACGGCAAGTGGCTCATCCTCGACAACCAGATCACCATCGTCGCCGACGCGGCGAAGATCCGCCATTACAAGCCGATCTTTTCGGTCAACGAAATCACCTGGTGGCGCCACACGCCCAAGGGCGCCTCGAAGATCCGCAAAGGCAAGCGCACCAAGCGCCGGAGCCGGAGCAAAAAACGCTTCAAGCTCACCAAACGTCGCAAGAGTTAGCCGGCTGCCAAAGCCTGGAGAATGTGGTTAAGGCTTCCTTAGTGTGCCCTCGATAACCTGCGTCCAAGCAGGGCTGCGAGGGAAGAATTTGCGATGACGACGGCCTCGAGCGCGGCGGCCACGCCACCGGACGGGCGCATGCTGCTGGCCGACATGCTGGTCGGCCAGGGCCAGGGCGGGGCGGCTCTCGAACTTTACCGCGACGTGGTGGCGGAGGATCCCGCCCGGGCCGATGCCTGGCGGCGCATCGGGCTGGTCGCCGGCGCCATGGATCGCCCGGACGAGGCGCATGCCGCCTTCGCTGCCGCCGTGGCGCTGGGGCCGGCGGATGTCGAGCTGCAGCTCGACCTCGCCCGCGCCGCCCTCGCCTCCGGCGCGCTCGACGCCGGGCGGGCAGCCTATGAAGAGATCCTGTGCCAACAGCCCGATCATGCCGCCGCCCGCCAGGGCCTGGTAGAAACGGCCCATCTTTCCGCCCTCGAACGGCTGCGCTGTGGCGAGGCGGCGGCGGCGAGGGCGTTGATCCAGCCCGTCACCGCACGCGAGCCCGAATACGCACCCGCCTGGGAAACCCTCGGCCTGGCGGCTTTGGAATGCGGCGACCTGGCGGCGGCGCGGCCCGCGTTCGAGGCCGCGCTCGCGCGCGATGCGGGCTTGCTGGCGGCAACCCTCGGCCTCGCCCGCTGCCACCGGGCGGCCGGCGACCTGGCCCAGGCCTCGGCACTGCTGGAACGGCCGTCCGAGCGGCTGCCGGACTCCCGGGACGTGCGGCACGAACTCGCCCATACCTACGAGCGCCGCGGCCTCTGGGAGCGCGCGATCGCCCTGTTGGAGGCCGGCCTCGAACAGAACACCGACGACGTCGCCGGCTGGAATCTGTTGGCCTCGTGTCACGCCCAGGCGGGACATCTGGAGGACACGATCGCCGCCGCCGGTGTCGTCCTGCAACTCGACCCCGTCAACCCGGTCGCGACGATCCTGACGGCGCGCGGGGAGGTGACTTTAGGGCGTCCCGAACAGGCGGTCGCACGCTTGGCAAAGATCTCGGAGGCCGTTTGGAACGACGTCGAGCTGGCTCTTGCCGCAGCGCAGATCCACGAACAGCTGCGGGAGCAGGAAGAGGCCCAGATTTTGCTGCGCCGAACCCTGGAACTGGAACCGGGGAACCGGCTGGCGATCTCGCGGTTGCTGGACATCAAGCTTTCGCTTTGCGATTGGCGCGACTACGACAGCTTTATCGGCGGCCTGGTTCAGGATATAGCCACCGATGTCGGGGCGGGACGGCCGATCGCCATCGACGTCTTCAACCTGCAGGCCTTGCCCCTCGACTATGCGGCGATTGCCGCCGCCGCCGGGCAGGCCGCCGAACCGGCCCGCGGCCCCGCGCCACCCGCACCGGTCCGCGCCGCCGGGGCAGCGATCCGCATCGGCTATCTGCTGCCCTACACCTGGCTGCACAGCCTACCGCTGGTCCTGAAGGACATCGTCGAAGCCCATCCCCGCGACCGCTTCGAGGTTCTCGGCTATTGCACGGAGCCCTGCGACGGCAGCCCGTTCTCGCGGGCCTACCGGGCCGTCTTCGATCGCTTTCGGACCTTGCCGCCGGCCAATCCGGGCGAGGCGGCCAAGGCCATCGCCCGCGACGAACTGGACCTCTTGATCGACGTCGCCGGCCTCACGGGCATGAATTGCATGCCGATCCTGGCGGAACGGCCGGCCCCGATCCAGGCGCACGCCTTCGGCTATTCGATCACCACCGGCGCCGATTATGTCGACTATCTGGTGAGCGACCGGATCTACATCACCGAGGCCGACGCCGCCCTCGGCCCGGAAGCCCCACTCTATCTACCGGAAACCTTCATGCCGACGATCCGGGCGAACATCGCCCCCGACCGGCCGCATCGCCGAACCCTCGAGCTGCCGGAGCAGGGCCCGGTGCTGGCCAACTTCAATCACCCCTGTAAGTTCGAGCCGGTGATGTTCGCGGTTTGGATGCGCCTGCTGGACGCGCTGCCGGACGCCGTCCTCTGGCTCGGCAACTGGATGCCGGCGACCCGCGACAACCTCCGCCGCGCGGCGGTATCGCACGGCATCGCGCCGGAACGCCTGGTCTTCGCCAACATCGTCGACCACGACCAACATCTCGCCCGTCTGGCCGTCGCCGACCTGGCGCTCGACAACCTGCGCCACGGCGGCGGCATCACGACGGTGGATGCGCTCTGGGTCGGCCTCCCGGTGGTGAGCGTGCGGGGCGAGACGCCCGCGTCACGGCTGGGCGCAACCCTGTTGAACGCCGCTGGTGCTGAGGAACTCGTCACCGACAACCTCGAGGATTATACCCGCCTCGCCCTCGCGCTCGCGCGGGATCCGGCACGGCGCGGTTCCGCCGCCACCTGGAAACCGGCTACGAGATGATGGTCGCGCGGGGCCGGCAGGGCTTGCCGCCAACCACGTTGTCGGTGCCCGCACTCGACTGAAAGGCGCTGCGTCAGGCCGGTTCCAGGGTCGCCGCGGTGTCCGGGCCGTTCGGCGGTTCCCGCCAGTTCACGGCCGAGATGTCGCCCCACCCGGTGCCGTCGATGCGCCAGCAGTAGACCCGTTCGGGCTTGCGGCCCGCCGGCTTGGAGATCCAGCGAACCCGCTGGTTCTTGGTCCGCGCGAGGCATTCGATGCCGGTCAGTGACCTGACGATGACCGGACGGTCGAGCGGGATCGTCTCGATCGATTGCCACTCCGTCATCTTACCGGCCCCTCGTCGGGCGTCGCCGGGTCGTCCGTGCGGCGCAGCGCCTCGGCCTGCAGGCGCTCGGCCTCGGCTTCCATCGTCTCGGCCAGGCAGGTCTCCCGCCGGCCGAGCCTGCGCAACTCCTCCGCCAGGCCGATGAGCTCGCCAAACGTACCGTCCACCTTGATCGTCATGCGACGCCTCCCGCCGTTCCCGGGGGGTGGAGAGGCCCTTTACGGGACGGGCCTCCACACCCTCTCGTCTCCTCCATGTCGAAGGATCTACCGGGCTTGCGGCGGTGCCACCGTGACGGCGGTCACAGTTTCGGATTCTTTTCCGCCCGGGCGTCGGGCGCTGGGGGCCCTCAGGCCAGATCGGCGGCCCGCGTGAGGCCGGACATGGCGACGTAACCGGGCAAGGCCTCGATCCGGCCCATCCAGGCGGCGACGGCGCGGTAGGGCGCGAGTGGCAGGTCGCCTTCCGGGGCGAGGGCGACGTAGGGATAGCAGGCGATGTCGGCGATGGTCGGCCGGCCGGCGGCGAGCCAGTCGTTGGCCGCCAGGCGACCGTCCAGCACTTCGAGCCCGGCCCGGCCCAGCGCCTGCGACTGTTCGACGTCCCACGGCCGGCCGAGTTTGAGGGCGGCCCGCGCGCGCGCCATGCCGTAGAGGCATTCGTTCTCCGCCACCGCGAGCCATTGCATGACCTCGACCAGCGCGCCGGTCTCCTCCGGAAGCCATTCCGGTGCCCGGGTGCGTGCCAGGTGGGTCAGGATCGCCTGGCTCTCCCAGATCACCGCGTCGCCGTCGACCAGGGTCGGGATCTGCCCGCGGGGATTGACCGCGAGATAGTCGTCCCCGCGGTTTTCGCCGGCACCGAGGTTGATCGGCGTCAGCTCCAGCTCGAGGCCGAGCAGCGCGCACATCAGGCGGACCTTGTAGCAGTTGCCGGAAATTTCAGCGTCGTAGAGTTTCACGCGTCATCGTCCTCGTCGGTTCAGAGGTTGCGGCCGTAGAGCGCGAAGAGCCGTTCCCAATGGCGCTCGGCGGCGGCCTTGTCGTAGCACCAGCGCTCGGGGAAGGCGAAGCCGTGGTGCACGCCGGCGTGGATCTCGAGTTCGCCCCGGGTCCCGGCCGCTTCGAACAGGCCGCGCAGTTCCTCGACCATGTCGAGGGGAGCGAGTTCGTCGTGCTCGGCGCAGGAGATGTAGGCCTCGCCCTTGATTGCGGCGAGGTTGAGGTGCGGGCTTTCCTCCGCGTCGTTGATCAGCCAGGTGCCGTAGAAGGTCGCGGCCGCGGCGACCCGGTCGGGATAGCGCGCGGCGGCGGCGAGCGCGTAGGGCCCGCTCATGCAATAGCCGTGCGTGCCGACGGGGCCGGCCTTGGCCCAGGGCCGGCCGTCGACATAGTCCAGCATGGCGCCGAAATCCGCCATCACCGGCGGAATGGTCATCTTGGTGCGCACGGCGCGCATCGCCGCGTGATCGGCGCTGTCTTTCTCCAGCACGTCCGGGCCGTATTTGGTATCGCGTCCGGCACGATAATAGAGGTTCGGCAGCAGCACGGCGTAGCCGGCGGTGCCGAGGCGGCGCGACATGTCGTAAAGCTCCTCGCGGACGCCCGGCGCATCCATCATCAGGACCACCACGGGGTGCGGTCCGTCGCGCTCCGGCCGGCAGATGAAGGTTTCCATCTCGCCGTCGGCGGTGGCGAGGTCGATGATTTCCTCGATCATCGGCGTGTCCTCCCGAGAGATCGGATCAGTGTTTCAGGCCCCAGGCCCGGCTCGCGTAGTCCTCGGTGACGATGTCGAAGACGACGCCGTTGGGGTCGTAGAACTTGATCTCGCTCGCCCCCTCGGCCGTGTCCGGCAGGCGCATGTGATACTGCCCGCCGTTCTCTTCGATTCTGGCGCTCTGGCCAACGATGTCCTCGACCACGAAGCCCATGTGATGCAGGCCGTGGAAGTCCTTGCCGCGGGCATCGCCCGCCTGCTCCTCGGTCTTGAACTTGAGGATCGCCAGGCTGACGGTCCCGTCGGTCAGCAGGATGGCGATCTCGGATTCCATCGCCCGCTCCATCCCGAAGGTCTTCTCGTAGAACTGCGCCGCCGTCTCCAGGTCCGGCACGGTGACGGCGATGTGCCTCAGCTTTGGCATGGTCTTCCCCTCCTGTGTCCCTGGCGAAAGCAGGGCACCCGGCCGGGGCGATGTCAAGCGAGGCGAAGCGGAAAAGGCCCGGGAGCGCCGCTGGCGATAGCAGAACCGGCGGCGCCCCCGGGCAAGCAACGGACGGGTCCCGTCCGCGTTGTCGCGGGGCCCGTTCCGCGACGCCATGATCCTGGTCGGAGCTCGCGGCGGGAATGGGGACGAAAAGGGACCATTTCGAGGCCGCGGGCGGGCTTTGCGGCGTCGATACCGCCGTGCCGGGCCGGATGTGGCCTATTCGGCCCGAAAACCTCGATTTTGCATGCGATTTCGGCCAGTTGAGCGGTTGCGATTGTGCGGTCGGCCCCCTATATACCGCCTCGGGTTCGATGTCCCACAGTCGTGAACTTGGCCATACACGGGGGTTGCCAGCGGTGCCACGTGGCCGCGGGAACCTGCCACAAGGAGGTTATGGAACATGGGTAAAGTCATCGGGATCGACCTCGGCACGACCAATTCGTGCGTCGCCGTCATGGACGGACAGAACGCGCGGGTGATCGAAAATGCCGAGGGCGCGCGCACCACGCCGTCGATCGTCGCCTTCACCGACGATGGCGAGCGTCTGGTCGGCCAGCCGGCGAAACGCCAGGCTGTCACAAATCCCTCCAACACCGTCTTCGCCATCAAGCGCCTGATCGGGCGCAAGTTCGAGGACAAGTCGACGAGCGAGATGGCCGGCGTCGTGCCGTTCGCGATCTCGAAGGCCGACAACGGCGACGCCTGGGTCGAGGCACGAGGGGAGAAATACGCCCCCAGCCAGATTTCCGCCTTCACCTTGCAGAAGATGAAGGAAACGGCGGAGAGCCACCTCGGCGAGACCGTCACCGAGGCGGTCATCACCGTCCCGGCCTACTTCAACGATTCGCAGCGCCAGGCGACCAAGGACGCCGGCCGCATCGCCGGCCTCGACGTGCTGCGCATCATCAACGAGCCGACGGCCGCGGCGCTCGCCTACGGCCTCGACAAATCCGCCGATGGTAAGACCATCGCCGTCTATGACCTGGGCGGCGGCACCTTCGACATCTCCGTGCTGGAGATCGGCGACGGCGTCTTCGAGGTGAAGTCGACCAACGGCGATACCTTCCTCGGCGGTGAGGACTTCGATCATCTGCTGCTGGAATACCTCGCCGACGAGTTCGAAAAAGAAAACCGGATGGACCTGCGCAACGACGACATGGCGTTGCAGCGGCTGAAGGAAGCGGCGGAAAAGGCCAAGATCGAGCTGTCGAGTTCGATGCAGACCGAGATCAACCTGCCCTACATCACCGCCGATGCCACCGGGCCGAAGCATCTGGTGCTGAAATTGACCCGGGCCAAGCTCGAGGCGCTGGTCGACGGCCTGGTGCAGCGCACCATCGCGCCCTGTCAGGCGGCGTTGAAGGACGCGGGCCTCACGGCCGGCGAGATCGACGAGGTTGTCCTGGTCGGCGGCATGACCCGCATGCCCAAGGTGATCGAGACGGTGAAGACCTTCTTCGGCCGGGAGCCGCACAAGGGCGTCAACCCGGACGAGGTCGTGGCGATCGGCGCGGCGATCCAGGCCGGCGTGCTGCAGGGCGACGTCAAGGACGTGCTGCTGCTGGACGTGACGCCGTTGTCCCTCGGCATCGAGACCTTGGGCGGCGTCTTCACCCGTCTGATCGATCGCAACACCACGATCCCGACGAAAAAGAGCCAGACCTTCTCCACCGCCGAAGACGGCCAGACCGCGGTCACCATCCGCGTCTTCCAGGGCGAGCGGGAGATGGCGGCCGACAACAAGGCGCTCGGCCAGTTCGATCTGGTCGGCATTCCCCCCGCGCCGCGCGGCGTGCCGCAGGTCGAGGTCGCCTTCGACATCGACGCCAACGGCATCGTCAACGTCTCGGCCAAGGACAAGGCCACGGGCAAGGAGCAGCAGATCCGCATCCAGGCCTCGGGCGGTCTTTCCGACGACGACATCGATCGCATGGTGAACGAGGCGGAGAGCAACAAGGAAGCGGACCAGGCCCGGCGCGAGCTGGTCGAGGCCCGCAACCAGGCCGAAGCTTTGATCCACGGCACCGAGAAGACCCTCACCGAACACGCCGACAAGGTCTCGGAAGAGGACAAGACGGCGATCGAGGCGGAAATTACCGCGCTGCGCGAGGCCGCGGCGGGCGAAGACAAGGCGGAGATCGAGGCCAAGGTACAAAGCCTGATGCAGGCCTCGATGAAACTCGGTGAGGCCGCCTATGCCGACATGGAAGGCGGCGAGGGCGAGGCCGGACCGGAAGCCGCCGCGGGAGGCGAAGGTGCCGCCGGTGGTGCGGATGATGTGGTCGACGCCGACTTCGAGGAAGTGCAGGACGACGATAAGAAGAGCTCGTCGGGCTGAGCCCTCGAAGCCCCGTGTCCGCCATGTGCAATCCGATGTTTGGGCCCCTGAACACGCCCGGTCGGCTTCGGCCGGCCGGGCGGGGCTGAGCCGCCATGAGCCAACGTGACTACTATGAGGTCCTGGGCGTCGAGCGTGGCGCCAGCGAGGCCGATCTGAAACGAGCCTTTCGCGGCCTCGCCAAGCAGTATCACCCGGACCGAAATCCGGGCGACGCGGAGGCCGAGCAGCGCTTCAAGGAAATCGGCGAGGCCTACGACGTGCTCTCCGACGACGAGAAGCGCCAGGCCTACGACCGCTTCGGCCATGCCGCCTTCGAGGGCGGCCAGGGCGGGCCCGGCGGCGGCTTCGGCGGCGGATTCAGCGGCTCCTTCGCCGATGTCTTCGACGATCTGTTCGGCGAATTCATGGGCGGCGGCCGGCGGCGGTCCTCGACCGGGGCCGCGCGCGGCGGCGACATGCGCTACAACCTCGAGATCACGCTCGAGGACGCGTTCCACGGCAAGAAAACGCAGATCCGCGTGCCGACCACCATCGGCTGCGAGACCTGTGAGGGTTCCGGCGCCGAGCCGGGTTCGGCCCCCAGCCTCTGCGTGACCTGTCAGGGCCACGGCAAGGTGCGCGCCCAGCAGGGCTTTTTCACGATCGAACGGACCTGTCCGAGCTGCCATGGCGCCGGCCAGGTCATCCAGCACCCCTGCCGGGCCTGTTCCGGCGCCGGCCGGGTGGAGCGGGAGCGCACGCTCGCCGTCAACATCCCGCCGGGCGTCGAGGAGGGCACCCGCATCCGCCTCTCCGGCGAGGGCGAGGCGGGCATGCGCAGCGGGCCGGCCGGCGATCTCTATATTTTCCTGAGCCTCGCGCCGCACCACATCTTCCGCCGCGAATCGACCAACCTCTATTGCCGGGTGCCGATTCCGATGGTCACCGCCTCGCTCGGCGGCAACATCGAAGTGCCGACCCTGGAGGGCGGACGCGTCTCCGTCTCGATCCCCGCCGGCACCCAGACCGGCCGCCAGTTCCGCCTGCGCGGCAAGGGCATGCCGCAGCTGAACGGCGCCGCCAAGGGCGACATCTACATCCAGACCGTGGTCGAGACGCCGATGAAACTCACCAAGCGGCAGAAAGAGCTGCTGCGGGAGTTCGCCGAGGAAGGCGACGCCGAAACCACCAGCCCGGAAAGCCACGGCTTCTTCGCCAAGGTGAAGGAGTTGTGGGAAGACCTGACAGACTGATCGTTCCCGTCGCTACGGCGCCGTCTTTCGCCAGCGGACCAGCAGGACCAACGGCAGAACGGTCATGGCGGTGAAGGAATAGAAGTAGAAGGCGTCGATATAGCCGATCATCGCCGCCTGCCGGCGGACCTCGCCGCCGATGGCCGCCAGGCCGGCGGTCGAGTCCGGGTTCCAGCCGCCGAGCGCCCAGGGATAGCGCCAGCTCTCCGCGAAGGCGGAAACCCCCTCCGAGATCTGCGCGTAGTTCACCTTCGACATGTGAATGACCAGCGCGATGGACAGGGACACGTGCATCGACGAGCCGATATTGCGGAAGAGATGAAACAGCGATGACGCCGAGGGCAGGTCCTTGGTGGGAATCGTGCCGATGGTGATCAGCGTCAGCGGCACCCAGAGAAAGCCGACACCGAGGCCCTGCACGAAGCTGGTCCAGGCGACGTCGAAGGTGGTGACGTGGATATCGAAGCCGGCCATCGCCAGGCCGGCGCCGGCCTGCAGGCTGAAGCCGCAGACCACCCAGATCCGGGGATCGGCCTTGTTGGCGAAGAACATGAAGATGAAGCCGAGCAGGGTGCCGCAGCTGCGCGCCGCCAGCAGCAGCCCGATGATCGAATCCGGATAGCCCTTCAGGCTTTGCAGCAGGGTCGGCAGCAACACCATCGGCGTGAAGTTCACCATGCCGAAGATCAACGTCATCAACAGCCCGACCGTGAAGTTCCGGTTGAGGAACAGGCGCGGGTTCACGAAGGGGTTGTCCGAGGTGAGGATGTGCACGACGAAGAAGTAGAAGGCGGCGCCGGCCAGCACCGCTTCCAGGATGATCTCGGTCGATTCGAACCAGGCCGCGCGCTCACCCCGATCGAGCATGAACTGGAAGGCGGCGATTGCCAGGGCCAACGCCAGGAAGCCGGTCCAGTCGAGCCGTGCCGCGCCGGTGTCGTCGCGCACCCGGACGAAGACCAGGATGCCGACGAAGGCCGCACAGGCGAGTGGCACCATCATGAAGAAGACCCAGCGCCAGCTGTAGGCCTCGCTCAGAAAGCCGCCGAGCGTCGGCGCGAACACCGGGCCGAGGACGACACCCATGCCGAAGATCGAGGTCACCATGCCGTGCTTCGCTTTGGGATAGCTGGCGAGCGTGATGGCCTGGCTCAACGGCGCCAACGGCGCGCCGCAAGCGCCTTGCAGGAAACGGAAGAAGATCAATTCCGTCAGGCCGGTCGCCAGGCCACAGAGCAGCGTCGCGATCGTGAAGCCGCCCATGGCGAAGATCAGGGTGCGCCGGCGCCCGAAGCGCGCCGCGAACCAACCGGTCATCGGCGTCGTCACGGCGGTGGCGACGATGTTGAAGGTGACGACCAGCGCGATCTGGTCCTGCGTCGCCGACAGCGCGCCCTGCATCTGCGGCAGCGAGACGTTGGCGATGGTGATGGTCATCGCATAGAGCGCGACGGACGTGGTGAGCGTGAAGAGCTGCGCGGCGCGCAGGAAGCGCGACGGCTCACCGCCGACGACAGTCTCCGCCTGGCTCACCGCATGCTGTCCGCGGGCGTGGGAATCGCCTTAGATCCCGAAGATCGAGGCGAGGCCGGCCCGTTCGGCATGCGCCGCCATGACGGCCGGATCGGGCGCCTCGATATCGCCGGCCGCCGCCGCCAGCACCGCGGGCAGCAGGCCGACGTCGCCGACCGAGTTCAGGAACAGGCCCGGCTGCGCCAACAGCCAGTGCACGGCCTCGGTGATGTCGTCCGGGTCTTCCAGCGGCTGGTACCAGGTCGCCCGGTCGCGGGTCTGACCGGCGGCCCAGGGGCCACGCGCGATCGCCTTGATGGTCTGCACCGCGAGATTGCGGGCTTGCGCGGTCTCCAGCACCGCCTTGAAATCACCGGCATAGACGGGGTGCGCGGCGCAGAACCAGTTCCAGGGCAGCAGCACCGAGTCGAAGTCGAAACGCTCCAGGCTGCGCTTGTGCATGGCGGCGACGTTCCAGCCGTGTCCGGTCACACCGATGAAACGCACCAGGCCTTCCGCGCGGGCCTCCACCGCGGCCCGCAGCGCACCGTCCTCGCCCAGGGCCCGTTCCCACTCGTCGGGATGGATGAGGGCGTGCAGCTGCAACAGGTCCAGCCGGTCCGTGCGCAGGCGCTCGAGGCTGCGGCGGATCTCGACCCGGGCACTCTCGTAGTCGCGCAGCCGGGTCTTCGTCGCCAGAAAGAACTCGTCCCGGTGCCGCGCCATCCAGGGCCCGATGCGCAGCTCGCTGTCGCCGTAGCCGGGCGCCGTGTCGATATGGTTGACGCCATATTCCAACAGCAGGTCGAGCGTCCGGTCCGCCGTCGCCTGGTCCACCGCCTTGAGGGCGGCGGCACCGAAAATCACGGCGGAACTCATGTGTCCGGTGCGCCCGAAGGGCTGTGTCCTCATCGCCATGCGGTGGTCCGCCTTTCCTGTTTCCGAGCCGCGGTCACCCGCGCCGCCGGCACGCTACGACCCGAAGCCGCAAGGTGCCGCGTCCAGGCACCGATTGCAAAGACTTCGGCGGCCCGCACCTTGCATCAAGACGGCTCGTCGGCGCGGTGCAGGTCCCCCATCTCGGTAAAGACCCAGAGCGACAGGCTGTCGCGGTCGATGCTGTCGGATTTCGTCCGGCTGTCGCTGCTCGTCGTGAGGGCGTCCAGGATCGCCTGCGGATCCTCGCCTTCCAGCTCGTAGAGCGCCAGATAGGCCTGTCGCGGGCTGTCCTCCCGGCTCGCCGTCAGCTTGAAACGCTGGCCGGACTTGAAACCGGGCACCTGGATGCATTCGGGCACGTGATGGGCCTCGTACCAATCGTTGAACTCGTCTTCCTTGCCCGCGACCGGATTGGTCAGCGCGAGAAGCAGATGTCGGGTCTTCGTCATGATGCTGCAAACCTTTCCATGCCGGTAAAACGGAACCGTCGCAAAAACGAACCGGCCGGCGCGGAGAAGCGCCGGCCGGTCGTACACCACCGCGTCGGAGGCGTCAGTCGATCAGGCCGTAGAACTTGCCGGCGTTCTCGCAGGTGATCTTGTGCACGACGTCCGCCGGCAGATGGGCGAACTGCTCCTCGATGTATTTGGAGCTTTCCGGCCAGACGCCGTCGCCGTGCGGATAGTCCGAGCCCCACATCAGCGTCTCGACCCCCATGTCCTCGACCAGCTTGGCGCCGATGATGTCGTACTGGAAGGTCGCCTTGCACTGGCGGCGCCAGTAGTCTGAGGGCTTCATCTTCAGGCCCAGGTCCTGGAAGCGATCCTCCCATTCGAAATCCATGCGGTCGAGGGCGTAGGGAATCCAGCCGATCCCGCTCTCGCCCAACGCGATGCGCAGGTTCGGATAACGCTCCAGCACCGCGCCGCCGATGATCGCCGCGATGATGTTGATGAGGTTCATCTGGAAGCCGGAGACCACGGTGAAGAAGGCCGCGCGGCGCGCCTTGCCGGTGGTGTTTTCCAGCTGCTTGGGCGGTATGGCCGGGAAAGTGTGGAAATGTAGCGGCAGCCCGACCTCGTTCACCGCGCGCCACAGCGGCTCCCAGCTCTCGTGGTACATCGGCTCCATGTCCCACGAGCACGACAGCTCCAGCCCCCGGATACCGAGGTTGGTGCAGCGATAGACCTCGTCCGCGGCGGCCTGCACGTCGCCGTAGGGCAGCGAGCCGAGGCCGATCTGCCGGTCGGGATAGTGCTTGCAGAAGTCGGCCAGCCAGTCGTTGTAGATCCTGAACATCTCGCTCGCCGCTTCGTGGTCGTCGAGCTTGGTGGCGGCACCGAGGATGCCGTACATGACCTCGGCGTCGACGCCGTCCATCTCCATATCCTTCAGGCGCATGTGCGGATCGGAAATCCGGCGGATGTCCTTCTTGCCGTCCTCGTAGAGGTTCGTCGCCGCCATCAGGTCGGCGCGGGCGTGCTTGCCCGGCTCGTACTTCTGGCCGGCCGGGCCGACGCCGTTCTTGAGGCCGAAGGACATGCCGTTCTTCGACGTCCAGTAGGGCCCGTCCGGCCCGTCGGTGACGAAAGGCATACGCTCGCGCAGCTTCGGCGTCGCCTCGGTGACGAAGAGGTCGGGCGGCATCCAGGGCAGGTCGATGTGACAATCGGCCGAGATCCGTTTGTAGTCCATGGGCTGGCTCTCCAAGGGGCGGCGGGCCGTCGGAATTCGCGGCTCCGCAAAGGAAGGTAGGGCCGAATTTAGCCGTTTCCGGGGGGTGCCGTCGAGCCCGGCACCCAAGTGCGCGAATTCACGCTTGCGTGGGCCGAAAAACGGCGTATTGATCGCCGACGCGACCGGACGTCGGGCGTGAATTGACGCGGACCGACGAACTTCACGGATGAAGCCGATGCAAGGCGCCCTTCGCAACCTCGCGCCGCTCTTCGCCTCCGTCGGCATTCTGCTGGCGGGCAACGGCTTGCAGGGCACGCTGATCGCCGTCCGCGCCAATCTGGAGGCCTATTCGCCGACCCTCATCGGCCTCATGGGCACGGCCTATTTCCTGGGCTTCATCGTCGGCTGCCTCACGGCCGGCGATCTGGTGCGCCGGGTCGGCCATATCCGGGTCTTCGCCGCCTTCGCGGCGACGGCAGCGGCGACCACGCTGGCGATGGTCATCATCGTCGACGCCTTCGCCTGGATGGCGATCCGGGCCGTTCAGGGGATCTGCTTCGCGGTGCTGATCACCGTGGTCGAAAGCTGGCTGTCGGAGAGCAGCCGCAACGCCGACCGGGCCCGGGTGCTGGCGACCTACAGCCTGGTCGACCTGGTCTCCGTGCTGGGCGCCCAGTTCATCCTGCCGCTCGCGGGCGCCGAGGGTTTCCTGGTTTTCGCGCTGATCGCCATGGCCTATTCGCTGGCCGTGGTGCCGGTCTCGCTCGCCCGGGTGGCGAGCCCGAACCTGCCGGCGGCCGGGCGGGTGCGGCTCGCCAAGGCCTGGGCGGTCTCACCGCTCGCCGTCGTCGGCTGCATCACCATCGGCATGACCACCGGCGCCTTTCGCGCCATGGGGCCGGTCTATGCCCAGGAGATCGGCTTCGACGTCGGCCAGGTGGCGCTGTTCATCGGGGCGGGCATCCTGGGCGGCGCCATCGCCCAGTTTCCGCTCGGCACCCTCTCGGACCGCTACGACCGGCGCCGGGTGTTGATCGGGGCGACGGCGGGGGCGGCGCTCGCCGGGTTGTTTCTCACCTTCCTCGGCTCCGAGCCGGACGCCTGGCTGGTCTACTACGGCGCCTTCGTCTTCGGCGCGTTCGCCATGCCGCTCTATTCCCTCTCCGTGGCGCATGCCAACGATTTCAATGTCGATGGCGACTACGTCGGGCTATCGGCGGCGCTGATCCTGTCCTACTCCCTGGGCGCGGCGGCGGGGCCCTTCATCGTCTCCGTCGCCATCGACCTCGCCGGTCCGCGCGCCTTCTTCGCCTATACCAGCGCCTGCCACACCGTCCTCGTGCTGTTCGGGCTCTATCGCATGACCCAGCGCGAGCCGATCACGCCGGCCCGCGCTACCCGTTTCGTGGCGTTGCTCCGGACCTCGCCGATCTTCTCCCGCCTGGTGCGCCGCCAGGCCATGCAGCGGGGCCCGGCACCGGGGCTCTGGGAGGGCGAGAGCAAGGCGCCGGAATGACGCGGAACACGAATCTGCGATATTTGGCGCGCCCAAAGAAGAATCGCACCAAATTCACAGTAATCGCCAAGTAAAGGTGAAATCGGCTAATGTATTGTGTTTTAACGGAAAGTCGCCACCACTGATCAACAGTTATTTCGAAATGTTTCGGAAACCTAGCCGTAAATCCCGTCTAAGGCTAAGATGATTCGCGCTGGCGGAAAGATTCCGTACCGCGTTGTTTTTGGACAGAGTTCCCGGGCTTGCATTCGGCCCCCGGTTCGTGTTCAAAACACGCGCTTTCGAGGATCGGACCGGATGGCGACGTGGCGGGGGCGAGGAGTGCCCGGCGTCATCCCACGGCCGGTCCAGGGGGCGAGTACGCCGCGAGGGCCACGGCAAGGACGATCGGGACGCAAGGACGTTCGAAACGGTCGTCGGCACGTCGAGCTCGACGCGGACGTCGACAGAACAAGGCGGGTGGCAGTGACCAGAGACACCAGCGACATGACGGCCCACGGGACCGGCGAGGCGGAACCGGTGCGCGAGCACGCGGCCTCCGGCGGTCTGCCGGATACGCCCTCGGTCTTTTCCAAATTCTCGGCCTACAAGCAGCTGAAGCGTCGCTTCCGCGAGGTCGAGGAAAAACAGATTTCGCTGCCCTATTTCCTGCCCCGCGACAGCGTCAACGACGCGGTGGTGAAGTGGGCGGACGGCCAGTACATCAACTGGTCGGGCTACAACTACCTGGGCCTCTCCGGCCACCCGGAAGTGAGCCAGGCGGCCAAGGACGCGATCGACCAGTACGGCACCTCGGCGTCCGCCAGCCGCATCGTCTCTGGCCAGCTCTCCCTGCACGAGGAGTTGGAGCGTGAGATCGCCGCCTTCCTCGGTGTCGAGGACGCCATCATCTTCGTCAGCGGCTATGGCACCAACGTCTCGACCATCAGCCATCTGTTCGGCCGCAACGACCTCGTGGTGCACGACACGCTGGCGCACAACTCGATCATCGCCGGCTGCAAGCTGTCGGAGGCCCGCCGTCTCTCGTTCCAGCACAACGACTGGGACAAGATGGATGCGGTGCTGGAAGCGCAGCGCGACAAGCACAAGAACGCCCTGGTCTCGATCGAGGCGGTCTACTCGATGGAAGGCGACGTCGCCGACGTGCGCCGGGCGATCGAGATCAAGGAAAAGCACAACGCCCTGCTGATGGTCGACGAGGCGCACTCGCTCGGCATTCTCGGCAAGAACGGCGGCGGCATCTGCGAGCATTACGACATCGATCCCCGCAAAATCGACATCATCATGGGGACGCTGTCGAAGACCTTCGCCAGCTGCGGCGGCTTCATCGCCGGCGAGCGGGCGCTGGTGCAGCTGATGCGCTACAGCGCGCCGGGCTTCATCTTCTCGGTCGGGCTGTCACCGGCGGACACGGGCGCGGCCCTGGCGGCGTTGCGGGTCCTGCAACGCGAAGGCCACCGGGTGGGCGAGCTGCGCCAACGCGCCAGCTTCTTCCGCGAATGCGCCCGCCAGCATGATCTGCACATGGGCTCGGACGACCTGACGCCGATCGTGCCGCTCATCGTCGGCGACCCGCACCGCTGCATGCGGTTGAGCCAGCGGCTGTTCGAACTCGGCATCCACGTCCAGCCGATCGTCTATCCGGCGGTCAAGGCGGACTCGGCCCGGCTTCGCTTCTTCATCACCGTGAACCACACGGAAGAGCAGATCCGCGACACCTTGGCGACCGTGGCGCGCGAGTTGCGCGCCCTCGAGGCACTGGGCGACGCCGCCAACTGATGCCGCCCGGCCATGCCGTCCTCAGCGGCGGCTCGAGCGGTATCGGTCTGGCCCTCGCCCTGAAGCTGGCGGCGCGGGGCTGGACGCTCACAATCCTGGCACGTGACACGGCACGGCTCGAAACCGCGGGCGCGGCATTGCGCGAGGCCGGCGCCGCGGCGGTCCGCCTCGCGAGTGTCGACGTCGCCGAGGCCGAGGAGACCACCGACGCCGTCGAAGCGGCGATCACCGCGCACGGGCCGCCCACCCTCGTCGTCGCCAGCGCCGGCATCGCCATACCCGGCCGCTTCGAGGACCTTGATGGGGACGTGTTCACGCGGACCATGTCGGTCAACTATTTCGGCACGTTGCATCTGGCGCGCGCGGCCCTGCCGGCGATGCGGGCAGCGGGCAGCGGGCGTCTGGTGTTGATCGGCTCGGGCGCCGGCCTGGTCGGCCTCTTCGGCTATACCGCCTATTCCCCGAGCAAGTTTGCGCTTCGCGGCCTGGCCGAAGCCCTGCGCGCCGAGTTGCGCCCCGACGGCGTCGGCGTCTCGATCGTCTATCCCCCGGACACGGACACACCGCAGCTGGCGGCGGAGAACCTGATCAAGCCGGCCGAAGCCAAGGCCATCACCGCCAGCGGCGGCCTGATGAGTGCCGAGGCGGTGGCCGACGCGATCCTCAAAGGTGTCGCGCGGGGGCGCTTCACGATCACGCCCGGCCTGGAGATGACCCTGCTCGCCCCGCTCGCCGGCCTTCTTGCGCCGGCGCTGCGCTGGCACTTCGACCGGCTGGCCCGAAAGGCCCGCGGTTAGTTACGTGGCGGGCGCCACCGAGAGGCGGCCGGTCACGCCGTGGCTGTCGATCAGGCCGGCGATGGTGCCGTCGGCCTTCAGCTCCTCGATGAAGGCCTTCAGGAAGTCGGCGGCGGCCATGTTCTTCTTGGGCGTGCCGACCGCCTGTTGCACGGCGGAGAACTGGCCGTCGAGGATACGGGCGCCGGGCGTCTTCTCGAGGTCCGTGATCAGCCGCGGGCGCAGGCCGGCAAGCGCGTCGAGGCCGTCGGCCACGAACTGTTCATAGGCGCTGTCGAGGGAGTCGGAACGGACGAGTTCCGCGGCCTCGATGTTGCGGTCGAGCCAGAGGCCATAGGCGCTGCGCCCGGTGACCGCGATGCGCACGCCCGGCCGGTCGACCTCGGCGACCGTCTGGATGGGGGAGCCGGCGGGCACCATGTAGGTCGCCTCGATCTCGACATAGGCGGCGGTGAATTCGATCGTCAGGGCGCGCTGCGGCTCGGCGCCGATCAGACCGACGTCCCAGACGTCGTTCTCGGCCTGGTCGGCGAGCTCGCCGGGCGTCGCGAAGGGGACCAGCTTCAACGGCACGCCCAGCCGTTCCGCCAGCTTGCCGGCGACGGAGGGCGACACGCCCTGGGGATCGCCATTCTCCGCCTTGCCGGTGACCAACAGGAAATTGCCGAGATTGATGCCGGCGCGCAGCACGCCGGTCGGCGCCAGCAGCGCGGTGACTTCCGATGACATGAGTGACCCTCCCCGAGTTCGTCCGATCAGCGGCCCCGAACATGCTATGCTCACCGCGGCTACGCAAGAAGGGGGCGGGGAACATGTCGACAGTCAAAGTGGCGGAACTGGCCTACGGGCGCCTGCGCGCGCCGGATCTGGATCTGATGGAGGAGTTCCTCACTCATTTCGGCATGCGCCGGGCCGAACGCACGGCAACCGCCCTCTATATGCGGGGCACGGATGCCCGCCATCACATTCACGTCACCGAACTCGGCGATCCGGCCTTCGTCGGTTTCGCCTACCGGGTCGACAGCATGGCCGAACTCGAGGCCGCCGCCGCCCTGGCTGGCGCCGGCCCCATCGAGGCGATCGACGAGCCGGGCGGCGGACAGCGCGTCCGCCTGCGCGAGCCGAACGGCTTCCAGGTCGAAATCGTGCACGGCATCGCGGACCCGGCACCGATCCCGAGTCCCCGGCAACCGATCAACACCGGCGCCACGCCACTCGCCCGGGCGGGCGAGCCGCTGCGCCTGCCCGCCTCGCCCAGCCCGATCAAGCGGATCGGCCATGGCGTGTTGGCGACGCCCGAGGTGGTGGCGACCACGGCCTGGTTCCGCGAGACGCTGGGCATGCTGCGCTCCGACGACGTCTATGCCGGGGCGGAGGACAATATCGTCGGCGCCTTCTCTCGCTGCGACCGGGGCGAGGCCTATACCGACCACCACACCCTCTTTTGCATTCACAATCCCCGCGCCGGGCTGAACCACCTCTCCTTCGAGGTGCCGGATGCGGACGCCGTCTTCAAGGATCACGAGTATCTCGCCGGCCTCGGCAAGTACGAGCATATGTGGGGCATCGGCCGGCATATCCTCGGCAGCCAGATCTTCGACTATTGGGCCGATCCCTGGGGCCGGGTGCACGAGCGCTGGGCCGACACCGATCGGATGAACGCGGCCGACGGCGGCAACCTGACCCCGGCCGAGGTCGGTTTCGGCAGCCAGTGGGGCCCGGACGCGCCGGAGAAATTCCGCACCCACTCGACGCCCTGAACGGAATGCACGCTCAGCGCAAACCGGCGCAGTCGTAGATGTGAAAGTCCTGGACCGGGCCGGCGCCGCGCGTTACGCGGGCGAGCGGGGCCCGCCAGACTGCGTGCGGTACTCCCGCGACGGCCTCGGTGAGCACCAGCAGGTCGAGGTCGTCGAGGTCCCGGCAGGCCTGGAGCAACAGGCCTGCGCGCTCCGTCGTCGACGATGTCGGGTCCGTCCGCGACCGGCAGACCGGGTTGGTGAGAAACTCACCCGGGCCGAGCGCCGCCAGCGGGCGGTGGCGTCGCGCGTAGGCGAGTGCCAGGTCGCGATTGAAAATCGACGCACTGCCCTGCTCGCAGGAGAGATAGCTCGCCCGGCGCAGGGTGAACCAGACGAAGGCGATGCCACCCTCGAAATAGACGCTGTGGTCGGCCGGCAGCAGACGGTGCAACTCGGCATCGGCGTCGTGCCGCGCATAGTGGCGTGCCCAGGCGGAGCGACGATCGAGGATCGGCAGGGCGAGGGCGAAGATCAGCGCCGCGGCCACGAGCGGGACGAACGGGCGGCCCGGAAACCTTCGGGCGAGCAGCAGCACCGCCAGGGCCGGCGCCATGACGACGATTTCACGGAAGAAGATCGTGTCGAGATCGAGGACCGGGGCGATGGCGAAAAGGCTCGCGGTCGAGGCCAGGGCGGCGATGGCGGCACCGACGGCGCAGAGGCTCAACGGCAGGCGCAAGAGCAGGCGGGCCCCGCCGCCCGCCGCCAGGCGCGGGCCCGCCAGGATCGCGATGCCGGCGACGGCGGTCGCGGCCAGGGTCATGATCGCGCCGACATGGAAGAAGCGGTCGAGGAACCAGACGCCGAGTGCCGCCAGAAAGAGCGCCAACAGCCAGCGCGCGCCCGGCTCTCGCGCTGCCAAAAGGCGCAGCAACACCATCGCGGCCGCGAGATTGGCCAGAACGGTCAGCAGCCAGACCGCGCGCCAGGGCTGGAGGTTGATCACCAGAACGCTGTGCAACGTCTCGCCCAGCAGGAGGGCGGCGGCGAAGCCGAGCCCCGCGAGCACCATCGACGCAAGCGCGAGCCGCCGCACCTCCCCCGCCATGCCGACGAGCGCGAGCGTGACGAACAACCCGGCGGCGAACGGGCGGGCCCATTCGTCCAGCGTCCAGTTGCCGACGAGCACATAGGCATCGCGGTAGTCGACGACCTCGAACCAGGCTGCGTCCATGACGGTGAACAGGCGATCGAAGGGTGCGATCCCCGCCACCGCCAGCGCCACCGGCAGTAGCGCCAGGAGCAGCACAAGAGCCCGACGGCGCCAGGCCCCGGCCCCGCCGCGCAGGGCCGCCGCCAACAGAACGGCCCCGGCGCCCGGCCAGGCGACCAGGGGATGGACCACCAGGCCCGCCGCCAGCGCCAGGCCGGCGAGCGGCTTTCGTCCCCCCAACCACAGTCCCAGGCCCAGCAGGACCAGCCCCTCGGCGAAGGGACGCGGCGTCGCATAGGGCTCGGCATAGACAAAGACGCGGTTCGAACCGTAGTCGGCCGGCAGCAGCGCGAGCGCGAAGAGCAACAGCCAACGGGCGCCGGTACCGGCGACCAGCGCACGGATCAAGACAAAGGCGGCGGCGAGCCAGAGCAGCTGGCCCGCGACATAGAGCATCATCGTCGCGGCGTGCAGGCCGACGAGCCCCGCCAGCGACCCGTAGAGCGCGGGGAAGACCGTGAACTTCGCCTGAAAGCCGTGCGCGAAAAGGATGTCGTCGTCGAGAAAGCCCGGCTGCAGCCAGCGCATCGCCTCGGCGGCGTAGATCTTGCCGTCATGGGCGATGCCGAGATAGGGGTGGCCGGCGAGCCACACCGCCGCGAACAGAAGCGCCAGGGTCGCCGTCCGCAAACCTCGAACGCGGTCCCCCGTCTCCATCACCGCGCCGGGCGGAGCCCTATGCCTTGGCGAGCGCCTGTTCGAGATCGGCGATGATGTCTTCCACATCCTCGATCCCCACCGACAGGCGGACCAGGCCGTCGGACAGGCCGCGGGCATGGCGTTCTTCGACCGGCACCTCGGCGTGCGTCATGGTGGCCGGATGGGTGATCATCGTCTCCACCGCGCCCAGGCTCTCGGCCAGGCCGCAAAGCTCGACCCCGTTCATCAGCGCCGTACCGGCCGGAATGCCGCCCGTCAGCTCGAAGCTGATCATGCCGCTGAAACCGGACATCTGTGCCTTGGCAATTTCGTGCTTGGGATGCGACTTCAGGCCGGGATAGACGACGCTCGCGACCTTGGGGTGGGCCTCCAGGAACTCGGCGACCGCCTGGGCGTTCTCCGAATGGCGCGCCATGCGCAACGAGAGGGTCTTCACGCCGGACAGCACCAGCCAGCAGTCGAACGGGCTCGGCACCGCGCCGATGGTCTTCTGCAGGAACTTCAGCTTGTCGGCGATGTCCTCGCGGTTGGTCACCACGGCGCCGCCGATGATCTGGTTGTGGCCGCTCAGATACTTGGTCGTCGAATGCATGACGATATCGGCGCCCCACTCCAGCGGGCGCAGGTAGACCGGCGTCGCGAAGGTACTGTCGACGGCGTAGAGCAGGCCGTTCTCCTTGGCGATGCGGCTCATCGCCTCGAGGTCGGTCACCTTCAGCAGCGGATTGGTCGGCGTCTCGATCCAGAGCATCTTGGTCTCGGGCCGGATCGCCTGGCGCACCATGTCCGCATCCGAGGTGTCGACATAGGTGAAGCTCATGCCGAACTGCGGCGCCAGCACGCGGTTGAAGTAGCGTGTGACGCCGCCGTAGACGTCTTCCGAGCAGACGACATGGTCGCCGCTGTTCAGGATCTGCAGGCACATGGAGACGGCGGCCATGCCGCTCGAGTAGCAGACCCCGTACTTGCCGCCCTCGATATGGGCGAGGTTGCTCTCCAGCACCTGGCGCGTCGGATTGGAGGCCCGGGTGTAGTCGAAGCCCTTGTCGCGGCCGACCTCCTCCAACACGAAGGTGGCGGTCTCGTAGATCGGCGGGACGATGGAACCGGTGGTGGGATCCGGCGTGATGCCGGCGCGAACGACGGTGGTATCGAACTTCACGAGGGGCATTCCTTCTTCAAGCCCGGCCGGCCGGCCGGGTCGGATTCGGCGCCAACATAGTGACTGAAACGAGCGCTGTATATCACAGGCGGGATGATGTGATGTTCGCTGTCGAGGGTGATGATCATGCGCTTGATCAACCGATGCGTCGTCTCCGGGAAGCTTTCGCGCCGGTGCAACGCCACCGCATTGTCCCAGAGCACCAGATCGCCCGGCGCCCAATCATGCTCGTAGATGTTCTCCGGTCGGATCGCGTGGGCCCGCAAACGGGCCAGCAGGTCCGCCGTTTCGTCCGCCGGCATGCCGTCGATGCCGGTGATGGTGCCCGGATCGATATCAGCAATTCTCATTTTGGCGATTTGCGTTGATTTTTTCCTATGCAAGGAGCCCGGTTTCTGATTCAAAGTGGCGATGAAGGTGCTCAAAGACCTGATATTGGAGTTGCGCTCGCTCTGCGGGTCCTTCCCGGACAAGCGGACGGGGAGCAACAGCCGCTATGACATGGCCGACTTCGGGCTTTCGGCCTTCTCGCTGTTCTTCATGCAGAGCCCCTCGTTCCTGTCCCATCAGCGCACGTTGGCGCGGGCGCACGGGCGCTCGAATTGTGAGAGCTTGTTCTCCATGTCGCGGATCCCGACGGACAACCAGATCCGGGCGATGCTGGACCCGGTGGTGCCGGACAGGCTCTATCCGCTCTTCTCGTCCCTGCTGGAACGTCTGGAGGCGGGCGGTGGGCTCGGCCCCTTCCGACGCCTGGACGGCCATCTCCTGGTCGCGCTCGACGGCACCGAATATTTCTGCTCGCGGAAGATCTCCTGCCCCAACTGCTCGCAGCGCAAGCGCAACGACGGGGCCGTGGAGTATCACCACAACATGGTCACGGCAGCGCTTGTCGCCCCGGGCCACGCCCGGGCGATACCGCTGGCTCCGGAGTTCGTCGTTCCCCAGGATGGCGGGGAGAAGCAGGACTGCGAAAGCCGGGCGACGCGGCGCTGGCTGGTCGCGCACGGGCCCGGCCTGGCCCGGCTGAAGCCGATCTATCTCGGCGACGATCTCTATTCCCGCCAGCCGATTTGCGAGGCCGTTCAAGCGGTTGGCGGCAACTTCCTGTTCGTCGCCAAGCCAGGCTCGCATCCGACGCTCCACGAATGGCTCGACGGCATCGAACTGCCGATCCACGAGGAACGGGTCAAGAAAGGCCGTGGCTTCCAGACCCATCGCTACCGTTGGCTCGCCGACGTGCCGATCCGCGACGGTAAGGACGCGCTCCGGGTCAACTGGCTCAACATCGAGATCGTCAACAAGGCCGGAAAGGTCACGTACCGCAACAGCTTCGTCACCGACATCGCTGTCGACCGGAGCAACGTCGCCGAACTCGCCGCCTGCGGGCGGGCCCGTTGGAAGATCGAGAACGAGACCTTCAACGTGCTCAAGAACAACGGCTACAATCTCGAGCACAACTTCGGACATGGCAAACAGAACCTCTCGGCCCTGCTCGCCACCATGAACCTCTTCGCCTTCGCCTGCCACGGCGTGTGCGAGATCCTCGAAGCCGTCTGGGAAAAGGCCCGCGGCGCCCTTGGCTCACGTCGGCGCTTCTTCGAACACTTACGCACCATTACCAGCTACATCGTCTTCCCCTCCTGGGCGGCCCTCGTGCGGACCCTCATCACTGGGCAGCCACCGCCTGCCAGAGCCAGCCTCTGAACCGAAACCGAACCCCAAGCGAGTATCACCCAGGAGACAGAAACAAGAGCCATAATGAGAACTGCTGGATCGATATAGAGCGCCTTGCGCCCGGTGCCGGGCTCGACATTGACCAGCGGATGCTTCACGTCGGGTGTCGCCGCCAGGCGCTTTGCCCGGTCGTGGTTGTCGTCCTGCAGGCCGGGGGTGGCGCCGACGCGGGCATGGAAGCTGAAGGTGCCGACGGCACCGTCGATCGCGCGTTTCAGCTCGGCCGGCAACGTTTCGTAGGCCCGGTAGAGGCTGGCCCAGCTGGTCGCACCGCCTTCCGCCGGCAGCTCCACCGCATAGAGGAAGCAGCCGGTGACGGGCGTCGCGTAGTAGGATTGGTCCGTGTGCCAGTCGAGCGCCTTGTTGGCCAAGCCGCCCAGCAACTCGCCGTCCTGGCGGCGCAGGTTGGAGAGCAGGATCACCTCCGGCAGGCTCGCCTGCCAGCTCGTCTCCGCATAGAGGGCGGGATCACCGACGGCGCGGCCGAACTCGAGCAGCTCGGCATCAGACAGGGCCTGGCGGCGGAACACCAGCACGCCCGCCTCGCGAAAAGCTTGGCGTAGCGCCGCACGTTCGTCGCCGTCTATACGAGCCCAGAGCGTCAGGTCGCGAACCTCGCGGGCAAAGCCGCCGTCGATCGCCTCGATCCGCATGTCGATGTGCCTCCCTTGCCGGTCCGGCACGCAGTCTAATCGAGACGATGCGGCGCGGCGAGCACGACACGGGCATCGGCGATGTGGGCGCCGTAGGGATCGAGGAACACGGGATTGAGGTCGATCTCCGCGATGTCCGCCGCCGCCGCGATCAGCCGGGAGAGGCGGACGAGCAGGTCGACGGCGGCCCGGCGATCGATCGACGCTCGCCCGCGATGGGCGCCCAGCAGGGCGCGGGCACGGATCGCGTCCAGCATCTCGCGGGCCTCGGACCGGGAAAGCGGGGCGAGGCGAAAGACGACGTCGTCCAGCGCCTCGACGTCGATGCCGCCGAGGCCGAACATGACCACGGGCCCGAACTGGTCGTCGCGGAAGGCCCCCATGACGCACTCGACGCCGCGCGGAATCATGTCGGTGACCTGGACGGCGGCACCGTCCGGCGCTTCGGTCATGAGGGCATCGAAGGTCCGGGCTGCGGCGGTCTTGCCGGTGATGTCCAGCCGGACGCCGCCCACGTCGCTGCGATGAACCAGGCCCGGCGCTATCAGCTTCATCGCCTTCGCCCGGCCGTCGCCGGCGGCACGCGCGGCATCGGCCCGGCTGGTCGCCACGACATGCGCCGGCAGGGCGATGCCGGACGCCGCCAGCAGCTCGCGCGCCTCCGGTTCCGTAAGGGCGCCCGAACGGGGGCCCGGCACGCGGATCTTCCGAGGCGGACGTGCGGCGGGCCTGCGATGGCCGGCGCGGCGCAGCGCGGCGAGCAGCGGGCCGGCGGCTTCCGGCGCGCGGAGCACCGGGATGCCGGCGGCGCGCAGGCGGCGAAGTGCGGCGGGCGCGGCGGCGGCGTGGATCGAATGGACGACCAGGGGCTTGGTGCTGTGGGCGGCTAGCAGCCTGTCGGACTTGAGCCGAGTTTCGAGATGAGATTCACTGTCACGGTCTGATTCTCTCCTGCGCGGTGATTTTGTGATGAGCAACTTTCGACAGGTTGACCGGGAGACCAGCTATCTTCTGCCGCCTTCGGTGGACGAATGGCTGCCTGATCGTCATCTGGCGCGCTTCGTGGTCGATGTGCTGGAGCAGCTGGATCTCTCTGCGTTCGTGAAGGCCTATCGTGGTTCGGGCTCGGCGGCGCATCACCCGAGCGTCCTGCTGGGCCTGCTGATCTACGGCTACGCGACGGGGGTGCATTCCAGCCGGAAGCTGGAGCGGGCGAGCTATGATTCGGTGGCCTTCCGCTTCATCGCGGCAAACGACCACCCCGACCACGACACGATCGCCACGTTCCGCCGTCGCTTCCTGCCGCTGATCGAGGGGCTGTTCGTGCAGGTTCTGCTGCTGGCGCGGCAGGCCGGCATGCTGCAACTGGGCACGGTGGCGCTGGACGGGACGAAGATCCATGCCGACGCGAGCCGGCACAGCGCCCTGTCGTGGCAGCGTGCGGGCGAGATCGAAGCCCGGCTGCGGGCCGAGGTGGCGGAGTTGATGGCGTTGGCGGAAGCGGCGGACCGGTCCGAGGTTCCCGACGGCATGAGCGTGCCGGAGGAGCTGGCACGGCGCGAGGACCGGCTGGCGGCGATCGCCGCGGCGAAGGCGGAGATCGAGGCGCGGGCGGCCGAGCGTCATGCGCGGGAGCAGGCGGAGTACGAAGAGAAGCTGGCAGCCCGCGAGGCGAAGGAAACGCGGACCGGCCGCAAGCCGGGCGGGCGGCCACCGAAGCCGCCGGAGCCGGGGCCACGGGCGAAGGACCAGGTCAACCTGACGGACCCGGACTCGCGCATCATGCCGGTGGCCGGCGGCGGCTTCGAGCAGTGCTACAACGCCCAGGCTGCGGTGGCCGCCGGCAGCCTGCTGGTGGTCAGCGCCGACGTGGTGCAGGCGGCGAACGACAAGCAGCAGATCGAACCGACGCTCGAAGCACTCGCCGGCCTGCCGGACGGGCTTGGCGAGGTCGAGACCCTGTTGGCGGACAGCGGCTACTTCAGCCAGGCCAACGTCGAGGCCTGCGGGGAAGCGGAGATCGCGCCGCTGATCGCGCTCGGCCGGGAGCACCACCATCTTTCCTGGCGGGACCGCTTCGCCGAGGCGCCGCCAGCGCCCGAGGATCCGACGCCGCTCGAGGCGATGTGCCATCGCCTGGCCACACCCGAGGGCCGGGCGCTCTACGCGCTTCGCAAGCAGACGCCGGAGCCGGTGTTCGGCATCATCAAATCGGTGATGGGCTTGCGTCAGTTCAGCCTGCGCGGCCTCGACAAGGCGAAGGGGGAATGGACCTTGGCCACGCTCTCCTGGAACATCAAGCGGATGTTCGTCCTCAGCCACGCCTGAACGGGCGGGCCAACCCGCGTTCGCAACTTCATGGGGGTAAATCCATGACATCGACGCCCGCCAAGCCAATCTTACCAATCCTTGCATGCCCGAGTCCGACAGGCTGCTAGGCGGGCGATCGCCTCGGCGGCCTCGATCTCGCGTGCCTCCAGGGCCGGGCCGCCGAGCTTGTGATAGCCGCCGAAGTGGCCGGCGACGACGACGCCGTCGACCTCGGGCGCCGCTAGGCAGACGTCGAGCACGGCGGGCAGGGCGGCGGGTTCGCTCTCGACGACGCCGGCGAAGTCGACCGGGTTGGCGATGCCGGCGCGGGGCGGCAGCAGGGCGGCGAGCCGGCGGCGGGTGGCGGCACGGAACGGCGGCACCGCGAGGGCGGAAAGGCCGAGCGCGTCGGCGAGGACCGTCGCATGGCCGCCGCCGTCCGAAATCAGGGCCAGCCGGTCGCCGTCGAGCCGGGTGCCGTGGGCCAGCGCCGAGGCCAGGTCCCAGGCCGCCTCGATGTTGGCCGGCCGGTGGATACCGCCCTGGGCCAGCGCCGCGTCGGCGATGCGATCGGCGCCGGCGAGCGTGCCGGTATGACTGAGCGCGGCGCGCCGCCCCGCCTCCGAGCGACCGGGTTTCACCAGCACGATCGGCGTCGTGGTGGTGCGGGCGAGATCGACCAGCCGGCGCCCGTCGCCCGCGGCGAAGCCTTCGAGATAGGCGAGCACGACGCGGGTCCCGGCATCCGCCAGCGCGTCCTCAATCAGCTCCACCGGGCCGATATCGGCGGCATTGCCGATGGTCACCTGGCGGCGGAAGCCGAGGCCGCGTTCCCGCGCGTGTTGGGAGAAGTCCAGCAGCAGATTGCCACTTTGCGAAACCAGGGAGATCGGTCCGCGCGGGACCGCGTCGCCGCCGAGGTTCAGGTTGCTCGTCGCGTCGAACAGGCCGGCGCAGTTGGGCCCGAGCAGGCGGCCGCCCGCGGCGCGGTAGGCTGCGACCATCCGTGCCTCGATCCGTTTGCCCCGCGCGTCGACCTCGCCGAAGCCGGCGGAGATGCAGACGACACCCGGAATGCCACGCTTCGCGCAGTCCGCCAGGGTCGCCGGCACCGCCGCGGTCGGCACCACGAGGACGGCGAGGTCGACCGGGTCGGGCACGTCGAGGACGCTGCGATAGGCGGTGAGGCCGCGCAACGCGTCGGCCCGGGGGTGTACGGGATGGATCGCACCGGCAAAGCCGTCTTCGACCAGACTGCGGTAGCGCCGCCCGCCGAGCTTGGTCGGATCCTCCGTCGCGCCGACGAAGGCGACGCCCCGCGGGCGGAAGAAGGCGTCGAGCGCGCTCGTCATCTCGGGATCGTGCTATTCATCTGCGTCATGACCGCAGTCTAAGACCACGTCCGCCCGGGAGGGAAACAGCCCATGACCCTGGATATCGTCGGTGCCGGCTTCGGGCGCACAGGCACGCTCTCCATGCAGGCGGCGCTGGAGCAGCTCGGCTTCGAGCGCTGTTATCACATGATGGAAGTCTCCAAGACGCCGTCGCACGCAGAGCAATGGCACCGCGCGGCGAAGGGCGAGGCGGTCGATTGGGATGCCCTGCTGGCTGGCTACCGGGCGACGGTCGATTGGCCGGCCTGTTCTTTCTGGCGCGAGCTGGCGGCCCGCTATCCCCACGCCAAGGTTCTGCTGACGGTGCGGCCGGCGGAACGCTGGTACCGGTCCATGGCCTCGACGATCTACATATCGATGAACCGGCCGCCGCCGGCGGACGATCCGGCGACGCAGGTCCGGCGCGCCATGGCGCGGGAATTGATCCTCGAGCGCACCTTCGGCGGCCGCTTCGAGGACGAGGCGCACGCGATTTCCGTCTACGAGGCGCATATCGCCGAAGTCCGCCGCGAGGTGCCGGCGGAGCGGCTGGTCGTCTACGAGACCGGCAGCGGCTGGGAACCGCTCTGTGCCGGTCTCGGCGTGCCGGTGCCGGACACGCCTTTTCCCCACGTCAACACGACCGCGGAGTTCCGCGCGAAATACGAATTCGACTAGGTCAGGGTCGCGCGCGCCGCCGGACCGGCAGCAGGGCCAGGGCGAAGAACAGCGCGGCGGCGACCACGATCGAGGGCCCCGTCGGGGTGTCGAGCTGGAGCGAGCCGGCGAGGCCGGCGACCACGGCGAGGGCACCGATCACGGCGGCCCAGAGCGCCATTGCCTCCGGCGTCGTCGCCAGGCGGCGGGCCGTCGCCGCGGGAATGATCAGCAGCGCGGTGATCAGCAGGATGCCGACCAGCTTCATCGCCAGCGCGATGACGACGGCGATCAGCAGCATGAAGGCGAGGCGGACGCGGAATGTCGGCACACCCTCGGCACGGGCGAGGTCCTCGTGCACCGTCGCCGCCAGCAGCGGTCGCCAGATCCACAGCAGTACCGCCAGCACCGCGAGGCCGCCGCCGCCGATCCAGGCGAGATCCGCCATCGTCACCGCCAGGATGTCGCCGAACAGAAAGCCCATCAGATCGAGGCGCAGCCAGGCCATCAGGCCGATCACCACGAGACCGAGGGAGAGCGCGGCGTGACTGAGGATACCGAGCAGGGTATCGGAGGCGAGCCAGGCCCGTTCCTGCAAGGCGAGGAGGAGGAGGGCGATCGCCACGGTCACGCAGACCACGCCCAGGATCGGATGCAGGTCCAGCAGAAAGCCCAGCGCGACGCCGAGCAGGGCCGAATGCGCCATGGTATCGCCGAAATAGGCCATGCGGCGCCAGACCACGAAACAGCCGAGCGGCCCGGCGACCAGCGCGACGGCGATGCCGGCGAGCCCGGCGCGCAGGATGAAATCCTCCACCATCAGGCCGCCCCGTCGGCCTCGAGTGGCACGACCTCGCCCGCGTGATCATGGTCGTGGTCGTGATGGTGGGAATAGATCGCCAGCGCCTCCGCCGCGCGGGCGCCGAACAGGCGGACATACTCGGGATCGCGCGCCACCGAGCGGGCGCTGCCGGCGCAGCAGACATGGTGGTTCAGGCAGACGACATGGTCCGTCGCCGCCATGACCAGGTGCAGGTCGTGGCTTACCATCAGGACGCCGCAGCCGCGCCGGCTGCGCAACGCGGCGATCAGTTCGTAAAGCGCCGCCTCGCCGGCGAAATCGACCCCCTGCACCGGCTCGTCCAGGACCAGCAGGTCGGGATCGAGAAGCAGGCAACGGGCGAGCAGCACCCGCTGCAGCTCGCCGCCCGACAGCGTCTGCACCGGCGCGTCGATCAGCCGGGCGACGTCGACCTCGTCCAGCGCGGCCCGGACCGCCTCGCGTGGCCGGCGCACGGTCAGCGTCATCAGCCGGGCCACTGTGATCGGCAGGATGGGATCGATATGCAGGCGTTGCGGCAGATAGCCGACCCTCAGGCCGTCGCGCCGGCGGACCCGGCCCGCACTCGGATCGAGCAGGCCCAGCAGCAGCTTCAACAGGGTGGTCTTGCCCGCCCCGTTGGGGCCGATGAGGGTGATGATTTCCCCCGCGGCGACGGTGAGATCGACGGCATCGATCAGCCGTCGGCCGCCGAGCTCGAAGCTGAGGTCCCGCGCCTCGAGCAGCGTCTCCGCCATCACGTCGCCGCCCGCCGGCATTCGGCGCAGGTGCCGGCGATTTCGACGAGCGGCATGGCCACCTCGAAGCCGACATGCGCGGCCGCCTCGGCGATCCGCGCCTCGACACCCGGATCCGCCAGCTCGCCGATGGCGCCGCAGTCGTGGCAGATCAGGAACTGCGCGCCGTGCTCCGCGCCCGCCTGGGGACAGCTGACATAGGCGTTCAGGCTCGCCAGGCGATGGACCAGGCCCTGGCTCATGAGGAAATCGAGGGCGCGGTAGACCGTGATCGGCGCCGGTCGTCCGCCGTCCGCCGCCAGGCGGTCGATGATGTCGTAGGCGCCGATCGCCGCATGGCTCTCGGCGACGATTTCCAGAACCCGGCGCCGCCGCGGGGTCAGCCGGGCCCGGCGCTGCCGGCACAACCGCTCCGCCGCCGTCAGGATCTCGTCGAGGCAATGGCGATGGTCGTGGTCGGCGCTGGGGAAGGTGTGCGGGCGGGGCATGGCTTTGAGCTCACTTCCGTGCGGTTGACATGTTATACTGTAACAGAATATCTGTCGCAACACACCGTAACCCGAGAAGGAGACACGGGTGTCGAAGCGCGTATCAGGTTTGTTGGCCGGGGTTATGCTCTGGCTTGGCTCCGGTTTCGCGCAGGCCGGCGAGGCGCCCCGGGTCGCGGTGTCGATCAAGCCGATCCATGCCCTGGTCGCCGGTGTGATGGGCGGTGTCGGCGAGCCGGCGCTGCTGGTCCCGGGCGGCGCTTCGCCGCATGGCCACGCCATGCGTCCCTCCGAGGCCCGCGCCCTGCACGGCGCCGACATCGTCTTCTGGATCGGACACGAGCTGGAGAGTTTCCTGGAACGCCCGCTCGCCGGGGTCGCCGAGACGACCCGCGTCGTCGCCCTCTCCGAGATCGACGGCATCGAGCCGCTGGCCTTTCGCGAGGGCGACGTCGGTGCGAAGCACGAGGGTCATGATCACGACCACCACGTGCACGAAGACGGCGCCCGGGACATGCATCTCTGGCTCGACCCGACCAACGCCGAGGTCATGCTGCGCCACATCGTCGACCGCCTGGGCGTCTTCGATCCCGCCAACAAGGCGGCATACGAGGCGAACGGCAGCGTCATCGGTCTGCGCTTGAAGCAGCTCGACCAGCACCTTCGCCGCCAGCTCGCGCCGCTCGCCGCGCGGCCCTATGTCGTGTTCCACGACGCCTATCAGTATCTCGAACGCCGCTATGGGTTGCGACCGCTTGCCAGCATCACCGTCCACCCCGAACGCCGGCCGGGCGCGGCGACGGTCCGCGACGTGCGCCGGGCGATCCGCGAGGACGGTGCCGTCTGCGTCTTCACCGAGCCGCAATTCCGCCCGGCGGTGATCGAGACGCTCGTCGCCGGCACCGGCGTGAAACTCGGCGAGCTGGATCCCATGGGCGCCGCCGTGCCGCCCGGGCCCGAGGCCTATTTCACGATGATGCGCGATCTTTCGCGCGCCCTGACCGGCTGCCTCGCGCCCGCCGGGTGATCCGCCGGCGGGCGTGCTATCTTCCGGGCGAGCGAAACGGGGAGGAAGAGGCATGTATGGCTGGCGCGCGCGGATCGGACTGCTGGTCCCCTCGATCAACACCATCATGGAGCCGGAGGTCCAGCGCACCGCCCCCGATGGGGTAACGGTGCATTCCGCCCGCATCGCGACACCGCGCGAAGGCACCGCGGAAGCCCTGTTGGGGATGGAGGCGGCGAGCCTGGAGGCCTGCCGCCTGGTCGCGCAGACCGAGCCGGACGTGGTGATCTACGGTTGTACCAGCGGCAGCTTCTACGAAGGTCCGGCCTATGAGGCCGGCATCCGCCGTCAGCTGGCCGAAATCGCCGGCTGCCCCGTGGTGGCGACGGCGGGGGCCATGGCGCTCGCGCTTCGTGCGATGAATATCGCCAGCGTTTCGGTCGTCACGCCCTATGTCGCCGAGACCAACCGCCGCCTGGAAGCCTTCCTCGCCGCCGAGGGGATCGAGGTCCGGGGCCTGCGTACCTTCGACATGCTGGACATGTACGACCATGCGAAGATCCAGCCAGGGGAGGTCTACCGCGAAGCCCGCGCGGCCATGGCCGACGATGCCGAGGCGGTCTTCATCTCCTGCACCCAAGTGCGCGCCCTCGAGGTCGTCGAGCTTTTGGAGCGCGACGGCGGCAGGCCGGTGATCTCCGCCAACCAGGCCACGCTCTGGGAAGCCTACCGGCGCATGGGCGTCGACCCCGACCTGAAATCGCACGGCCGGCTGCTGGCCGAAATGCCCGATCTGCCGCCCGTGGCCGACGAGACCCGCGCCGCCGCCGAATGAGCGGGGCCTCGATAGCCATCGGCATCGACACCGGCGGCACCTTCACCGATCTGGTCGCCTACGACGCCGCGCGCGGGCGCCATGCGCGCCACAAGCTCGCCAGCACCGGCGAAGATCCCTCGGCCGCCATTCTCGCCGGCATCGAGGCGGTGCTGGCCGCGCTGGATGGCGCGGCCGGCGATATCGCCTATGTCGGACACGGCACCACGGTGGCGACCAACGCGGTGCTCGAGGGCACCGTCGCGCGGACCGGCATGATCACCACGCGCGGCTTTCGCGACGTGGTCGAGATCGCCCGCCAGCGCCGCCCGCATTTCTTCAACCTGGAAGTCGCCAAGCCGCGCCCCGCCGCCCCGCGCGAATGCCGGCTGGAGGTCGCCGGCCGCCTGGCCGAGGACGGCACGGAGGTCGAGCCGCTGGACGAGGCCGGTGTCGAGGCGGCCGTCGAAGCGCTGCGGCGGGACGGGGTCGAGGCCGTCGCCGTCTGTTTCCTGCACAGCTACGCCGATCCCGCCCACGAACGGCGCGCGGCGGAGATCGTCCGCGACCGTTGGCCCGACGTCCCGGTCACCACCTCCGTCGAGGTACTGGCGGAACTGCGCGAGTTCGAGCGTTTCGCGACGACGATGATGAACGCCAGCCTGCTGCCGGTGATGGATCGCTACCTCTCCCGCTTCGAGACGGGGTGCCGCGCGCTTGGAATCGCCGCACCGCCCAAGGTCATGCAGTCGAACGGCGGTGCCGTGTCGGCCGGTGCGGTGCGCCGCCTGCCGGTCAACACGCTCTTTTCCGGGCCGGCCGGCGGCGTCGTCGCCAGCCAGCGCCTGGGGGCGGCGATGGGCGAGGGCAATTTGCTGACCTTCGACATGGGCGGCACCTCGACCGACGTCTCGCTGATCCGCGACGGCCGGCCGGCGACCCGGAACGAACGGATGATGGCCGGATGGCCGGTCAGGGCCCGCACCCTGGACATCCACACCATCGGCGCCGGCGGCGGCTCGATCGCCTGGATCGATCCGGGCGGCCTGCTGAAGGTGGGACCGGAAAGCGCCGGCGCCGCGCCCGGCCCCGCCGGCTACGGCCGGGGCGGCACGCGGGCGACGGTGACCGACGCCAACATCGTGCTCGGCCGCCTCAATCCCGTAAGCCTGCTGGACGGCCGCATGGCGGTGCATGCCGACAAGGCGCTGGCCGCCGTCGACGCGCTGGCCGGTCCCCTCGGCCTCGACGCGACCCGCGCGGCCGCCGGCATCGTCGATATCGTCAACGCCAACATGATGGGCGCGGTCCGTGTCGTCTCCGTCGAACAGGGGGAGGATCCGCGCGACAACGTCCTGGTCGCTTTCGGCGGCGCCGGGCCCCTGCACGCGACGGAGATCGCGGCTGAGCTCGGGATCCGCCGGATCCTGGTGCCGCGCAGCCCCGGCCTGTTCTCCGCGGCCGGCCTGTTGCACGCCGAAACCCGGGGGGACTTCTCGCTGACCCGGATCCTCGCGGCTGAGGCCGGATCGCTCGCGGCGTTGAACGCGGGCCTCGCCGAGCTCGCCCGGCGGGGCGAGGACTGGCGGGCGGGCGAGGGCCTGGACGAGACGGCGGTCCGGGACTGGCGCGTCGACATGCGCTACCGGGGACAATCCTTCGAACTCGACGTGCAAATCGCGCAAGGCCGGCTCGATGCCGACGGCCTGGCGCGGGCGCTGGCGGATTTTCATGCCCGCCACCTGGCGGTCAACGGCTACCAGGTGCCCGACGGCACGGTGGAGATCGTGACGCTCCGCCACGCGCTGGCCGCCGCCAGGCCGCCGGTGCCGGCCGAAGCTTCGACGAGCGGTGCGGCGGGTGGCAGCGAAGCGCGCCCGGTCTGGTTTCCGGCGACCGGCTTCGTCGAGACGCCGGTCCACGCCCGCCGGGCGCTGGCGCCCGGGCAGCGCCTTACAGGACCGCTCGTCATCGAGCAGATGGACACGACTACCCTGGTGCCGCCGGGCGCCGCGGTGACGGTACACGAGGGCGGCGATCTTCTGCTGGAGCTGGCACCATGACGGCTGCGGTCGACGCGATTACCACCGAGGTGATCTCCCGCCATGCCCTGGCGACGGCGGAGGAGATGGGCGCGGCGCTGATCCGCGCGGCCTATTCCCCCAATATCAAGGAGCGGCACGACTGCTCCGCCGCCGTGTTCGATGCCGCGGGCCGCGTCGTCGCCCAGGCCCATCACGTGCCGATCCATCTCGGCTCGATGATCGGTGCGATCGAGTTCATCCGGCAGCGCTTCGGCGACGAGGGCATCCGTCCGGGCGACATGTTCCTGGCGAACGACCCCTACAACGGCGGCGGCACTCATCTGCCCGACATGAACATTGTCGCCCCGGTGTTTCGCCAGGGCCGCATCGCCGCCTTCGTCGCCTGCATCGCCCATCACGCCGACGTCGGCGGCATGGTGCCGGGGAGCGAGTCGGCCGCCTGCCAGAACATCTTCCAGGAAGGCCTGCGCCTGCCCGCCGTCCGCATCATGGCCGAGGGGGAGGTCGTCCAGGACATCGTCGAGATCGTGCTGTTGAACTCGCGCACCCCGGCGGAACGGCTGGGCGACCTGCGCGCGCAGCTCGCCGCCAACCGGGTCGGTCTCGCCGGCATGGATCGCCTGTTCGAGCGTCATGGCGAAGCCGTGGTCGAGGCCGCCTTCGCGGCCTATCTCGATTTCACCGAACGGCGCTTCCGCCGCGCCGTCGCCGCCCTGGCGCCCGGGCGATACCGGGCGGAGGATTTCCTCTCCGGCGACGATCCCGACCGGCCGGCCCGCATCGCCGTCGCCTTGGAGGTTTCGGGCGACAGCCTCGCCTTCGACTTCGCCGGCACGGCCGACCAGCTCGCCAGTGCCAACAACGTGCCGCGCCAGGCCCTGCTCGCCACGGTCTACACCGTCGCCAAGGCCCTGCTCGACCCGGACGTGCCGGCGAACGCAGGCTATTTTCGCTCGATCGAAGTGCAGGCACCGGACGGCTCCCTCGTGGCGCCGCTTCCGCCGGCCGCCGTCGGCACCCGCAGCGTCTCCTGCGGGGTGGTCGGCGACGCGGTGACGGCAGCGTTGAGCCAGGCGATGCCCGGCGGCGAGATCGCCGGCGGCGGCCCACACCACCTGCTGACCTGGTCGGGCGTGGATCCGCGCACCGGCGGATATTTCGTGCACTACGAGACGGTCGCCGGCGCGCTCGGTGCGCATGCCCACCGCGACGGGATGGACGGGGTCCGCACGCTCGCCTCCGGCTCCGCCAACCTGCCGATCGAGGCGCTGGAACACGCCTATCCCCTGCGGATCGAACGCTATGCGCTGCGCGACGGCTCCGGCGGTGCGGGCGCCCATCATGGCGGGCGCGGTCTGATCCGCGACTACAGGGTGCTGGGCGAGGCGGTGACGGTGAGCCTGTCGGCCGAGCGTGAACAGGCCCCGGCGCAGGGCGTCGCCGGCGGGGGACCGGCGCGTTCCGGCCGCTTCGTCGTCGATCCGGGGACGCCAGGGGAAGCCCGCCATTCCTCCGGCACCCAGGAGCTGGCGATGGCGCCCGGCACCCTGCTTCGGGTCGAGACGCCGGGCGGCGGCGGCCACGGGGCGCCCAGCGCCCGGCCGGACGATCTGCGGGAACGAGATCGCCGCGAGGGACGGGGCGGGGATTGAAATCGGGCCGGACCCTCCCCATTCACAATTGACCCGCCTGGGCGCAAGGAGAACATCGTGCCGATCAAGAATCGTATCGCCGAGTATCACGAGGAGATGACCGCCTGGCGGCGCGACCTCCACAGCCACCCCGAAACCGCCTTCGAGGAGGTGCGGACCGCCGATCTGGTCGCCGACAAGCTGCGCGAGTTCGGCATCGAGGTGCATCAGGGCCTGGCCAAGACCGGGGTCGTCGGCGTGCTGCGGGCCGGCGACGGCGCGCGGCGGATCGGCCTGCGCGCCGACATGGACGCGTTGCATATCCACGAGCTGAACGACTTCGACCACCGCTCGCGCCACGACGGCAAGATGCACGCCTGCGGCCATGACGGCCACACCGCCATGCTGCTCGGCGCGGCGAAGTACCTGGCCGAGACCCGGCGCTTCGACGGCACGGTCTGCTTCATCTTCCAGCCGGCGGAAGAGAACGAGGCCGGCGGACGGGTCATGGTCGAAGAAGGCCTGTTCGAACAGTTTCCCGTCGACGACGTCTACGGCATGCACAACATTCCGGGCATTCCCGCCGGTCAGATGGCGGTCCGGCCCGGGCCGATGATGGCCGCCGCCGACTTCTTCGAGATCGAAATCAAGGGCCGGGGCGCGCATGCCGCCTATCCGCACCACGGCATCGATCCCGTCCTCATCGGCTCGGAGCTGGTGGTGGCCCTGCAGCGTATCGTCGCGCGTTCGACCGATCCGATGAAGGCCGCGGTGGTGAGCGTCACCCAGTTCAACTCGGGCTTCACCACCAACGTCATTCCGGAGACGGCGACGCTCACCGGTACGGCGCGCAGTTTCCTGCCGGAGGTGCAGGACGCCATCGAGGCCGGCATGCGGCGCATCGCCGGCGGCATCGCGCAGGCACACGGCGCCGAGATCGAGGTCACCTATGATCGGCGCTATCCGCCGACGATAAATGCGGCGCAGGAGACCGGGTTCGCGGCCGGCGTTGCCGCCGGGATCGTCGGCGACGACAATCTGCTGACCGACCAGCCGCCGACCATGGGCGCGGAGGACTTCGGCTGGATGCTGATGGAAAAGCCCGGCTGCTATATCTGGCTCGGCAACGGCGGCGGCGCGCCGGTGCACAATCCCAACTATGATTTCAACGACGAGGTGCTGACGATCGGCGCCAGCTATTGGGGCGAGCTGGTGGAGACCCTGTTGCCGCGCGAGGGTGCCGGGTCTTGACGGCAACACCCGGCGGCGCGGCGGTTCGGGAGTACCCAGGGCAATCGCATTTCAGAATTTGCCGAGGAGTGACAGGAGATAGTCGTTGTTCCAAGCGGCGATTTTGAACTTGGCGCGCAGCGAGTCTTTTCGTGGATCCTTTCGCATGACATTGAGCGCCATGTGGCGCAGGACGGCGAGATTGTGCGGTCCATTGTCCTTGCGGGTTCTGTCTTGGTCTTCGTTCATTTGGACATCGAGGCACCAGTGCAGGCGGTTTTCGACCCCCCAGTGCGCCCGGGCAACGGGATTGAAGCGCTCGGCGTCGAGCGGCTGGCTGAGCAGGTAGTAGGCGGTTTCGCTCGACGTCTTCTCCGCGCACTCGCGGGTCCGGGTGACTTTGGCGACCGCCTTCAGGCCCGGCCAATGATGGCGCTCTTGCAGCCACTCGACGTGGCTGGAGACGAGAGCGGCACGGGTCTCGATGCGGCCATGATCGCCATCGACCGTGGTGTCGGTGGTGGTCGCTTCGGCTTTCGGATCGTCGAGGAAGGTTCTCACGTCGTCATGCAGCGTGCCTTGATTGCCCTTCAACGCCAGGGCGTAGTCACCCCCCTGCTCGATAATCTGGCTGGCGATGGCGCGCTGGCAATTGAGGGCGTCCACGGTCACGATCGTCCCCTCGAGGCTCAATAGTTTCAACAGCTTCGGCACGGCGGTGATCTCGTTGGACTTGGCGTCGGTGGCGACTTGCCCCAACACCAGCCGCTGATCACAGCCCCAGGCCGAGACCATATGCAGCGCCGACGTGCCGCTCGCCTTGTCGTAGGATCGCCGCACCACCTTGCCGTCGATCGCAATGACCCCTTGGCAGGTCTCGGAAAAGCGCGCCATGAAGCGCTGGAAGCAGGCGCCGAACGCCTCCGGATCCAGCAACCGGAACACCCGGCTGAAGGTGTCGTGGCTCGGCACGCCATGTTCGAGTACGAGAAATTCCCGCAGGAACGCCTCCTTTTCACGCGCGAAGATCGCCATGTCGACCGCCGTCTGACCGCCCGAGAGGACCGTGCACAGGGCGATCGTCAAGATCTCCAGCAGATCGTGACGCCCGGCATTGCCAGTCCGCGGATCCTCGAGACCCTCAAAGCACTCCAGAAAGCCTTCCATCGCAACCTCCACCCGTGAAAAGACCGGGTAGAATCGATTCGCGCCAATACCTCAAGATCAAACACGCACGTCAAGGCAATTCCAAATGCGATTCCCCTGCGGGAGTACCGCTCAACAATTGCCTTTTCGGGTGCAAGCATTTACCAATTCAAAAGCGATGATTCGCATTATGTCCCAGTGAACTCGGGGCGGTCGGAACGCCAAGGGGGCGGCAACGGAAATCCCCCGCCGTTTCAAGATGTCGATGCTTCCGGGCGTGGCCTGTCCGGAGCGGACCGCAGAAGAGGAGTCGGGGGATCGCAGCGTGACGATGGCGTTCCCCACGGGCTTGGTGACACGAAACGGCGCGAGGTCTGAGACCGGTCATGAGCTTCAAACTCAAGTTCTGGGGTGTTAGAGGCAGCATCGCCTGCCCGTCGGCGAAATACGTAGCCTACGGCGGCAACACCAGCTGCATCGAAGTCTCCTGCGGCGGCCAGCGGATCATCTTCGATTGCGGCACGGGGCTGCGCAACCTTGGCCACTATTTCGTTCGCAAGAATGCCAAGCACGCGCATATCCTGCTCTCCCACACGCATTGGGATCATATCAACGGTTTTCCCTTCTTCACGCCCGCCTTCCGGCCCGATTGCTCCTTTACCATGATGGCCGGGCATCTCTTCGACAAAGACATCACGGTCCGCGACGTGATGGCGGGACAGATGAACCAGCCGACCTTCCCGGTGCCGATCGAGGTGATGGAGGCAAAGCTGGAGTTCGAGGACTTCGAAGCCGGCGACCGCTTCACCCTCGGCAAGGACGTGCAGATCACCACCACCAAGCTCAACCACCCGGACAATGCGACGGCCTACCGGATCGACTACCAGGGCGCGTCGATGTGCTACGTCACCGATACCGAGCATATCGTCGGCAAGCCCGACCAGAACGTGCTGGCGCTGATCGAGGGTGCCGACCTGGTGATCTACGACTCGACCTATACCGACAAGGAGTTCGAGCGGAAGATCGGCTGGGGCCATTCCACCTGGCAGGAGGGCATGCGGCTCTGCCAGATGGCGAACGTCAAGCGCTTGGCGATCTTCCACCACGATCCCGACCACGAAGACCCGTTCATGGAACAGCTCGAAGCCGAAGCGCAATACGAATGGCCCGGCAACTTCGTGGCGCGGGAGAACATGCGGATCTATCTGAAATCTTGAGGGTGGCCTCGCGCGTCATCCACCCGCGAGACCAAGCAAGTCATAGGCGATTGCGGTTCTATCGTCGGTAAGCTCGAGATGCCTCGGCTCACCGACGTCCACGCCGCCTGCTTCGTTGCGGGTCGACGCGCCGATAATGATGTCCACGCCCGCGTCCCGAGCGGTTTCCATCAGGGCAAAGGCCGCCGTCACGGGCCGCCCCATCACCGAATAATCGAAGCGTTGGTCCGAGCCGAAGTTGCCGACGACGCAAGTGCCCGTGTCGATGCCGACGACAATTTCGAGCGAGTCGATGTCGCCAGAGGCGACGACGTCCAGTTCGGCGTTCAGTCGGTGCAGCGCGGCTCGCATCGCGAGCGCGGCGCGACAGGCATGCAGGGCGTGCGCGGAATCTTCCAGCGGCGCGTTCCAAAAGGCGACGACCCGGTCGCGATGAAATTTGTCGACAGTACCCTCGTGGGTCATGACGGCATCGGTCATCGAGGCCAAGAAGCGGTTGGTGAACGCCATGAGCGCTTGAAGATCGTCGCCGAAGGCCGGCCGAACTTCGTCCCAGTCACGCAGTTCCACGACCAGGAAACTGATCTCCCTGTTTTCCCCTTCCAGACGCAGCTGTCTCGGATCGGCCGCGACGAGATCGACCATTTCAGGGCTGAGGTATTGCGTGAAGGCGCCGCGCACGCGGCGACGTTCAAGCAGGTTGCGAAAAAGCCGTTTCAATTCTGACCACCCCCTCTGGCGAGGGCTTCGAGGGTCGTTGAGAGAACAACAGAATCGGGTGACACAACGGCCTGCCCTTCGTCAGGCCTTGGAATTCTCGCGCAAGGCTTCCATCGCCGCATCGACGGCGCCGGGATGACGGTCGATGAGCCACAGAAGGATCCGGGCGGCGCGATCGGGGCGTCGGATCCCTTGCTCCCAGTTCTCGACGGCCCGTTTGGTGAAGCCGAAGCGATCGGCAAAGGCAGCCTGCGACAAACCGATGTTTCCACGGATCGCCTTGACGTCCACCTCCGGGGCTTCGGACTTCAATCGAAGCGTCTTCCCCACGTGAAAGTTTATCGGTGCGGCGTCGGGATCCCCGGCAACCGACTTGGCGATGTCCTCATCGGTAAGGGCATCGATCCTGTCCCAATCGATTCTAGATACCCCGTCAGGAGAAGTAGGCGTTCCACTCATTTCTGGTTGCCTTCCTCAGGCTAATGATGCGGCGGATATCGCCGCGGTCGGCATATACGCAAACGAACGCTCGCCCGTCGATGAGACCAATGGCATTGAAGCGAACCTCATCTGCTCGATCATCGCCAATCTCCAGAACGCGACCCTCGAACAGCAATGTCGCAAATTCGAAGGAGATTCCGTGCTTTGCCAGATTTGATCGGTTCTTTTCCTCATCCCACTCGAAACGCATGCACCATCCTTATGCCCCAATGGGGGATAATTTGCAAGGAGATTCATTTCTACACCTAAAAAGCTCTATCATTCTCTTCCTTTATGCACCAAGAGCAACCTCAACCTCCACACAGATTCTCGAGTTGAAGCAGCTGAGTGGTGTCGGCCTTTACACATTTGCATTCAAGTGAAGTGCGAAATGACAGACCATTGTCGACCTTTCCCTAGGAACGGGCCGCCAAGGCCTGCTAGAAGCACATCGGATTCGGAAGGGCGCGGTGTCGGCGTCACCCTGCGACGCAGGCCACGCAACGCCCTTCCGAGAGGACCGGTAGAGCGCACCGATGTTGAACTTTGATCCCCAGCCGCCCGACGACTTTCATCCCCCCGATGGCGACATCTGGGTCTATGGCTATGGCTCGTTGATGTGGCGGCCGGACTTTCCGCATCTGGAACGGCGGACGGCGCGGCTACATGGCTATCACCGCGCGCTTTGCGTCTGGTCCTGGTATCACCGGGGCAGCGAGGGCGATCCGGGCCTGGTCTTCGGGCTGGATCTCGGCGGCTCCTGCCTCGGCGCCGCCTACCGGGTGGCGGAGGTGGACAAGGCGGCGGTGCTGCAAACGCTCTATCGCCGTGAAATGGTCACACCGGTCTATGTGCCGACGGTCCGGCCGGTCCATATCGACGGCGACAGCGTCCCCGCCGTGCTGTTCCTCCTGGACCGCGCGCATCCGCAGTACGCGGGCCGCCTGCCGACCGAGACGGCCGCCCGCGTCGTCGCCGGCGCCCGGGGGGCCAGCGGCGCCAATCCCGACTATGTCGCCAGCGCCGTCAGCCACTTCGCCGAGCTCGGCATCCACGACAAGCGTATCGACGCGATCCATCGACAGGTCGCCGCCCATCGCGACGGCGGCCTGGGCGCCGGTCCCGGCGGCAAGACCCCGTCGCGCTAATACGGCCTCTCGCCCTCGACGAGCACGCGGTGCAAGACGCGGCCTAACGAGAGGTCGTAGTCCTGGTGGGCGACATGCATCTGTCCCCGATTGTCCATCAGGACCAGATCGCCGGGACGCCAGTGATGGCGATAGGTGACCTCGGGCGATATGACGTTCTCCAGCAGCGCCTCCAGAAAGGTGTGGCTTTCTTCCGCTTCCCGACCTTCCAGACGCTCGACCATGCCCGGGTGAAAGAATATCGCCTTGCGGCCGGTCACCGGATGCGTCCGCACCAGGGGATGGCGCCGCGCCTCGCGGTGGGCGGCCTTATCGTCGGCTTCGGAATATCGATCGTCGATCTTGGTGATGACGGTGCATGCGTCCAGTTCCGAGCGGCGCGCGGCGGGCAGTGCTGCATAGGCGGCCTGCATGTTGGCGAAACTGGTATCTCCACCGGCGCCGGGAAGGCTGACGGCATAAAGCGCGGTGTAGTTCGGAGGGCGTTCCTGATGCGCATGGTCCGTGTGCCAATCGCGCGCGCCGATCGCTACATGGCGACCGTCGGCGCCGACCTTCGTGCGCCGACTGTCGAGCACCGCGATTTCTGGATGTTCCGCCAACAGCAGCGAGGTCAGGTGCTGCGCCTTCAGGGGACCGAAATTGCGCACCGCGTCCAGCAGTTGGGCCGGCGATAGGGTCTGGTCACGCACCACCATCACCAGCCGGTCGGCGAGCGCCGCCTCGAGCGCCGCGCGGTCCTCCGGCCCGATCGGGCGCGAGAGATCGATGCCCGTGGCTTCCACCCCGATCACGTCCGACAGGGGTCCGAGTTTCAGCGCCATGGTATTCACCTCCCGGGGCAGAGCCGATGTCGACATCCGAGCATATTCGAAAACCCGCGGTTCAGCCCGCCGCCCGCAAGGCGACCGTCGCGGCCTCGTCCAGCTCGCCGTCTTCGACGACGACGCCGTATTCGGCCCGGGCATGCGCTGCCGTCAGTTTTTCCTGGCGGACGTCCTCGAGCACGGCGGCCGGATCGCGTTCGAAGGGATCGCCATAGCCGCCGGAGCCCGCCATCTCCGAGCGGAAGACCTCGCCCCGGGCCATGTGGCGGACGAACTTCGCCGGCGCCACCTGCCACACGCCGTCGCGGATGAAGTGGGAGCGCGAGAGCGCCCCCGGCTTGCCGCCGAAAATGCCCCAGCAGGGATGGCTGTGGCGGTCGGCGCGCTGCTGCACGATGGCGGTCTCGTTCAACAGACGGTACTGGCGCACCATGCCGAGCGCACCGCGATACTTGCCGGGCCCGCCGGTATCGGCGAGGAAACCATAGGCCTCGACCCGCAGCGGGTTCTCCGCCTCGATCACCTCCACGGGCGTGTTCGAGAGATTGCCGAGCCAGTAGGGCCCCGCGTCCTGGCCGTCCCGGTCCGGCCCGCCGCCGCGCCCGGTCATGTTGTGGAACTCGACATGCAGGAACCGCTTGCGGTTCTCGTCCAGGCCGGTGACGGAAAGGCCGAATTCGTTGCCGCCGGGACAGGCCGGCATTGCGTCTGGAAACAGCCGGGCGAGCGCGCCGGTCACCGCTGTGCGCACCCGGTAGCCGCCCTGCCCGCGCGCGCCGAGGGCGGCGGGAAAGCGTGGATTGACCCAGCTGCCTTCGGGCGCGATGACGCGGATCGGGCGCTGGAAGCCGGCGTTGTTCGGGGTTTCCGCCGGCAACATGGCGCGGATCGCCGCGAAGGAGAGGGAGGCGGTAAACCAATAGTTCGTATGCAGCGCGCCGCCCTTCTGCGCGTCGGTGCCGGTGAAGTCGACGGTGATCTCGTCCCCCGCCACGGTGACCTTGACCTGGATGCGGACCGGCCCGCCGCCGACCCCGTCGTCGTCGTTCCACTCGGTGAACTCGGCCTCGCCGTCGGGCAGCGCGCGGATCGAGGCGCGCACGAAGCGTTCCGTATAGTCGACCAGGCCGGCCATGTAGGTCGCCAGCGTCTCCACCCCGTGCACGGCGATCAGCTTCTCGATCTCGACCGCGCCCGCCCGCAGCGCCGCGATCTGCGCGCGGATGTCGCCCAGCACCTTGTCGGGCACGCGGGTGTTGTGCTCGATCAGGCGAAACAGTGTGTCGTTGGCCCGGCCCGCCTGGTGGATCTTGCTCGGCGGGATACGCAGGCCTTCCTGGTAGATCTCGTCGCTGTCCGCCGCCTGGCCGCCGGCGACGCGCCCGCCGAGGTCGGTGTGATGCAGGATCAGGCCGAGAAAGCAGACCCGCGTCCCGCCGGCGAAAACGGGCAGGAACATGAAGATGTCGTTCAGGTGGCTGCCGCCCGCATAGGGATCGTTGTTGGCCAGGATGTCGCCTGGCTGGATGTCGTCGCCGAAATAGTCGAGGCAGCCGCGCAAGGCCGGCATGGTGGCGCCGAGATGCCCGGGCAGCGCCAGCCCCTGCGCCACCATCTCGCCCGCGCCGTCCAGGATCGAGGCGGAGAAGTCCATGTTCGCCTTGACCAGGGTCGACCGCGAGGTCCGCAGCACCGCCACCATCATGTTGTCCGACACCATGGTGAGGGCATTCTTGATGAGCTCGAGCCGGATCGGATCGATGTCCGCCGCGTCGGGGGAGGGGGTCATCGGGCCGCCTTTCCCTACCGCCCCATCGCGGTCACGAATTCGTCGATCATGCGTTCCAGGCTGTGGGTTGGCTGCCAGCCCCATTCCCGGCGCGCGCAGATGTCGTCGAGGGTTTGCGAGCGCCCGTGCAGGATCTGCCGGGCCGGGTCGGGGACGAAGTCGATGCGGGCGTCGGGCAGGCGGGCGCGGACCGCTTCCGCCAGTTCGCCGGCCGTCGGGGTCGGCTTGGCGCCGTCGACCAGGTAGTTGACCATCTCGATGGCCTCGAGCGGCGCTTCGGCCAGCCGCACCGTCGCGGTCGCCGCCTCGGTGATGTACATCACCGGCACCCGGGTGTCGAGCGTGGTCCACACGGTGAAGGGATTGCCCTTGGCGCTCTCCTCGATCATCCAGGAGGTGTATTGCACGATGCCCGGCGTCGTCACGCCCGGCCCGATCACCGAGGGATAGCGGATGCCGCGGAAGTCCAGGCCGTACTTGCGCTTGTAGACCAGGCCCATGTGCTCGCCGAAGACCTTGGTCGCGCCGTAGAACAGGGTCGGGCGCTGCAGCGTGGTATCGGTCAGCGCCTCGGCGCCGGCATCGTAGCCGTAGGTGCCGATGGAGCTGGAGAAGATCACCTGGCGGGCCTCGAACAGGCGGGCGGCCTCCAGGACGTAGAAGGTGCCCATGGCGTTGGTCTGGATGGCGCTCGCCGGGTCGGCGTCGGAGGGCACGGAGAGCATGGCGCCCAGGTGATAGATCACCTCCGGCCGGGTCGCCCGCACGACGTCCAGAACGTGGGAGAAGTTGCCGACATCGCCGGCGACCGCGTTCACCCGGCCCGCGAGATCGCCGAGGCGCGCCGGCGAGGGATTGCGGGAGAACACCGTGATGTCGGCCTCGCCCCCCTCCAGCAGCTGGCGGGCCACCTCCAGGCCGACGAAGCCGGCGCCCCCCGTAATCAGCGTCGCCATGGCTCGTCTCCCTCGTTCCCGTCGCCCCGCTCGGTGCAGGACGCTACCCTAAGCCATGTGGGCTAAAGCCCCAATTCGCGAATGTCGGCCGCGAGGTCGGTCATGGCGAGGCGAAGGGCCAGGTCGCCGGCCGCCGCCGCGTCTCCGGCGTCGCGGCGAAGTGCTGCCCGGGTCGCCAGGACATGGGCGCGCAAGGGCAGCATGCCGCGCGCCTCGGTCAGGCGCAGCACGTCGTCGAGGTCGCCGGCATCGCCGCCGCCGGCGCGGCGTGCGCAGTCGACCTGGATCCAGGTCGCCCATCCGGCGACGCCGGGATCCGGCTCCGCCATGCCGTCCTGAGCGATCGCCCGCGCCGCCATGTCGCGGGCCCTCTCGACATCGCCGACCGCCAGCGCCGCGCGGGCCAGCCAGACGTAGGCGAAGGCATGCATCATGCTCGGCGTGAACTCGGCGCTGCCCGGATCGAGCGCCATTTCCATCGAGCGCGACACGTCGTCCCTCCGACCGAGGCGGGCCTGCACATAGGCGAGACGCCCCGCCACCCAAGGCACGGTGGCGGCGACCGAGTGGATCTCGATCTGCCGCATGCCTTCCTCCAGCGGACCGAGGGCGCCCTGGAAGTCGCCCCGGAGCGCCAGGGCATGGCCGATGCCGAAGCAACTGACGCTGATCGAATAGGCATGGCCGGCGGCGAGCGCGGTCTCGTACACTTCGCGGCCGAGCGCTATCGCCTCGTCGAAACGGCCGAGTTCGGCCAACGCCACGGCACCGAAGGAGCCGACGAAGGTCTGCACCAGGCCGCCGAAGCGCATCAGCTCGCCGGCGACGGGACGCAGCCGTTCGGCGCCGGCAAGGCCGCTCTCGGCGCAGGCCCGGTAGTCGCCCATCATCAGGGCAGCGCTGGCCAGGCGATAATGGGCGATGCCGACGAGCGGTTCGTCACCCGCCGCCTCGGCCAGCGCCAGGGCCTCGTTTGCAAGCGCGAAGGCCCGGTCGTTGCGGGCGAAGGCCCAGTGGCTGCCGCTTTGATAAAGCAGCACCTCGACCAGGCGATGCCGGTCGCCGAGCTCCGCCGCCAGGACACGAGCCTCTTCCATCAGGCCGTCGATGCGCGCCGGTTCCCCCAGCACGAAGAGGGCGTCGCGCAACTCGAAGCGGCAGTCGATGGCGTCGCGCAGGTGCTCGGGCGTTGGCGGCAGATGACGCAGCGCCTCGATCACCTGGTCGAAGGCTTGCACCGCGCCGCGATTGGCGTTCATCGCCATGGCCCGGTGTCCGGCGGCCAGGGCGTGTGCGTGCACCTTCTCCCACGCTTCGCCGGCGACGCCGTGATAGACGAGGCGTTCGAGGCGTTCCTCCAGGCGGCTGGAATAGAGCTGCTCCATCGCCTCCAGGATCCCGAGGTGCTGGTCGCGCCGGTTTTCGCGCAGCAGGCTTTCGTAGGCGACCTGATGGGTCAGCGCGTGCTTGAAGGTGTACTCGGGGTCGGGGAACAGCTTGGTCTCGTAGATGAATTCGCCGTTCTGCAGGACCGCCAGCTGGTCCTGCTGGTCGACCGAAGCGAGCGGGCTCACCGCCGCCAGCAGGCTCAGCTCGAAGTCCTTGCCGATGACCGAGGCGACCTGCAGCAGCTGCTTGCCGTCGGGCGGCAGCCGGTCGATGCGGGCGCCGATCACCGACTGGACCGAGGGCGGCACGCGAATGCCCGCCACCGGCACGGTCAGGCGATGGGCGCCGCGCTCGCCCTCGAGCACCCCTTCCTCGACCAGGCCCTGTACGGTTTCCTCGATGAAGAAGGGATAGCCCTCCGTGCGTTCCAGCAACAGGCGGCGCAGCGCGTCGAGGCCCTCGCCCTCGCCCAACAGGTCGGCCAGCAGCTCGTCGCTGCTCTCCTCCGGCAGGGGATCGATGCGGACGTGGGCATAGCGGCTGCGGCCGATCCAGGGATCGGCGAATTCGGGCCGGTAGTTGAACAGCAGCAGCAGGCGGGAATGGCCGGCGCTGGCGACCAGCAGGTCGAGGAAAGCCAGGGTTTCGGCATCGACCCAGTGCAGGTCTTCGAAGATCACCACCAGGGGCTGCACCTCGGCCTCGCGCAGCAGCAGGGTACGGCTCGCGTCCAGGGTCAGGCGCCGACGCTGCGCCGGATCGAGGCCGGCGAAGGTATCGTCGTCCGGCGCGGCGCCCAGCAGGGTGAGCAGGGGCGCCGAGATCGAGCGCAGGGAATCGTCGAGGGTGACCAGCTTGCCGATCACCCGCTCGCGGATGCGCCGCTCGTCGTCGCCGCCGACGATGCCGAAATAGGCGCGCAGCAGGTCGATCAGCGGGTGGTAGGTCGCCGCACGGGCATGGCTGACGGAGCCGCTCTCCAGCACCAGCACGTCGCGCAGGCGGGGCCCGTGGACGAACTCGTAATAGAGGCGGGATTTGCCGACACCGGCCTCGCCCATGACGGAGAAGCATTGACCCTGTCCCGCCTTCGCCTCCTCCCAGGCCTGTTCCAGCGTCGCGATCTCGCCGTCACGGCCGACGAAGCGGGTGAGGCGACCGCGCTGGCTGGCGAGGAAACGGGAGCGGATGTCGATCGCGCTCTTCAGCTCGAACACCTCGACCGGACCCTCGACGCCCTTGACCGGGACGCCGCCGAGCGCTTCGGCCTCGATGAAGCCCTCGACCAGCCGGTAGGTATCGAGGGTGAGACGGCAGGTCCCGGGAAGCGCGATCTGCTCCATGCGGCCGGCCAGGTGCACCGTCGGGCCGATGGCGTCGTAATCCATGGTGAGGTCGTTGTGGATCGAGCGCACGACGACGTCGCCGGAGTTCATACCCTGGCGCACGAGAAGCTCGACCCCGTGTTCGCGGCGGATGTCGGGCGCCAGCCGGGCGAGGCGGGCCTGCATGGCGAGGGCGGCATAGCAGGCGCGGATGGCATGGTCCTCGTGCGCGATCGGGGCGCCGAAGATCGCCATGATGCCGTCGCCCAGCACCTTGTTCACCAGCCCCTCGTACTGGTGCACGGCGGCCATCATCTCGGCGACGGCACGGCGCAGCACGCCCGCCGCCGTGTCCGCGTCCATGTCGGCGATCAGCTCGGTCGAGCCCTTGATGTCGGCGAACAACACCGTCACCTGCTTGCGCTCACCCTCCAGCGCGGCGCGCGAGCGCAGGATCTGCTCGCTCAGATGGCGTGGCGCGGCGACGACCGAGGCCGGCGTTACCGACGCCTCGGCCGCGCCGTCGTTCGCACCTTCCCGCGCGCGGATCGCCCGCAGCAACCGCTTGCGGTCGCCGAGCGAGAGCCCGAGCTCGCGCAGGTCGGCCTCCTCCAGCTCGACGAGGACGTCGAAATCGACGTCGTTTTCGAGCAGGATGTCGCGGTAGCGCGCAAGGCCGATCTCGTCCAGCCAGGCGGTAAACATGTCCGACATTCCGGCCCCCGGAAGCATGGAATTGTTTCCTCGGTGAAAGATATATCAGTATCTTTACGAGTTGTCCGCCGCCTGCCCGGCAAAATGAAGAGGTGCTTTCCGGCGATGTCAGACGATCTGGTCCTGCTGGCCTTCGACGACCATGGCGACGCCGGGCGCGTCGCGCGGGTCACCTTCAACAATCCCGAAAAACGCAACGCGCTCGGCCTCGCCGGCAAGGAACGCTTCATCGAGGTCATGACCGCGCTGAAACATGACGAAAGCCTCAGGGCCGTCGTGCTGACGGGCAGCGGTGAGCGGTCCTTCGTCGGCGGCACCAACCTCGCGGAGATGGCGGACTTCGACCTCGCCGCCGCGGAGGCTTCGGCGACCAAGACGCACCGGGTCTGCGACGCGGTCCGGCAGTTTCCGGTGCCGGTCATCGCGCGGATCAACGGCTATTGCTTCGGCTCGGGCATGGAGATCGCCGCCTGTGCCGACATGCGGGTCGGCGTGGAGGACGCCATGTTCGGCATGCCGGAAACGCGCTTCGGCATCCCCTCCGGCATGGAAGCCTCCGTGCTGCCGCGGCTGATCGGCTGGGGCAAAGCCTGCGAGCTGGTCCTGACCGGCGACCATATCGATGCGGCGGAGGCCTACCGCATCGGCTATCTCGAACGGCTGGTGCCGCGCGGCGGGCTGGACGCGGCGGTGGACGGTTGGATCGCCTCGCTGCTGGCCTGCGGCCCGCACGCGGTGCGGATCCAGAAGCGGTTGATCATCGACTGGGACCGCATGTCGCCGACCGACGGCGCGCGGTCCGGAATCCAGGCCTATGTCGACGCCTACCGCACGGACGAGCCGCACCGCCTGATGACCGCCTTCGTCAATCGTAAACGCGGCTGAGACGGTGGATGGCCCGCGCGATTCCCGTTAGATTTCGCGCGAGACTTCAAAGGAGGATGAACCCGATGGAAAAGATCCACACCAGTTTCGATCCCGCCGCCGTCGAATGGCGCCAGATCCGCGATCCGAAGGAGACCGAGCTCAACATCGATCTCGAGTACAGCCTGCTCGGCTATGACCTGAAGAGCGGGCGGCTCGACATGTTGTTGCGCCTGGCCCCGGGCGGCCATTGCCGGCGCCATCGCCATGTTGCCTCCACCGTGACGCTGGTGCTGGAGGGGGAGCAGCGGGTGACGGACATCGGACCCGACGGCCCGGGCGAAACCGTGGTTCGGCACAAGGGCGATTATGCGCTGGCCAGTACCGATGCCATGCCGCACCTGGAGGAAGGCGGCCCCGAGGGCTGCACGGTGCTGCTCTCGATGCAGGCGCCCGACGGCATCCTCTTCGAGTATTTCGACAAGAACATGGAGAACGGCCGGCCCCTCTCCATCGCCGAGTATGTCGAGGCCTGGAACAACGGCACCGCCTACGGCGCGACGCCGCCCGAGGCGGGCGAAGAGGCGGCCTGACGAGACCGAACCGCCGTGGCGTAGAGATTTTCTCGGCGTCGCGTGCGGCTTCCGCTTGACCCCCGAATCACCACCTTGGCATAACTGCGGGCAAGATGATTCGCACCGCTTCAATGCCGTTTCGGGGTCTCGGGCCCGTTCTCCTGGCGATCGGCCTGGTGCTGGCGCTCGCGCCGACGCTTGCGGGCGGCCCGGCGCTGGCCGCCGAAGCGAAGACGCAGCGCTTCGGGGCGAGCGGCCATCCCCTGCCGCGCTTCGTCTCGCTCGGCTCGCACGAGATCAACCTGCGTACGGGGCCCGGGCGGCGCTATCCGATCGCCTGGGTCTATGTCCGTCGCGACCTGCCGGTGCTGGTGACGCGGGAGTGGGAGAATTGGCGCAAGGTGCGCGATTCCGACGGGGTCGAGGGCTGGGTGCATCGTAGCCTGTTGAGCGGCCGGCGCCATGCCATGGTCACCGGCGACCTCAGGACGCTGCGCCGCGAGCCGGTGGCGACCGCGGCGCCCGTGCTGCGGGCCGAGGCCGGCGTCATCGGCCGCCTGCTGGCCTGCAACGGTGAATGGTGCCGACTGGAAATCGACGACGAGGAGGGCTGGTTGCAGCGCGCCCACCTGCATGGCGCCCTGCCCGGGGAAGACTTTTAGAGCGGATCAAGTTTGATCCGAATCACCTGGCCAGCCCGCTCCCCCGTCCCAACCACCCCAAGGGTACACTCCACGGGTGGTTGGGACGGGGGAGCGGGCCGGCCGGGACCAAACTTGACACGCTCTAGATTCTACCGCCCTCGAAACTGCGCCGGCCGCCGCTCGCGGAACGCCGTCGTACCCTCGTCCAGGTCTTCCGTCTGGCCGAGATCGTGGAAGCTGCGGCTTTCCAGCGCCAGGGCCTCGCGCATCGACTGGCCGTAGGCGCGCAAGAGGACTTCCTTGGCCGCCTGTTGGGCGAGCGGCGCACGGCGGGCCAGGCCTTGGGCGTAGGCCATCGCCTCATCCAACAGGTCCGCTTGCGGCACCACCCGGTTGACCAGGCCGACGCGGGCGGCGAACTCGGCATCGTAACGTTCGCCCGACAAGACCATCTCCATCGCCACGCCGAGGCCGACGATCTGCGGCAGACGAACCAGGCCGCCATCGCAGGGATGGAAGCCCCAGGCGACGTCCTGGAAGGCGAAGACCGCGTTCGGCGAGCAGAAGCGAACATCGCAGGCGAGCGCGATCTCCAGCCCGCCGGACATGGCGTAGCCGTTCACCGCCGCCACGATCGGCTTGTAGATCTCCAGGTTGCGGGTGATGCCGCCGAGGCCGTGGCCGTTGGTATAGCGGCGGCGGAACTCGGGCCCCGGACGTCCCGCGAAGGCCATGGTGTAGGTCTTGAGATCGGCGCCGGCACAGAACGCCCGCTCTCCCGCCCCGGTCAGCACCGCCACGCGGGCCTCGTCCTCGCTATCGAAGCGTTCGAGGGCGGCGATCAGCGCCGCGTTGGCGGCGAAATCGAGGGCGTTCATCTTGTCCGGCTGATCGATGGTGATCAGCCGGACGTGATCGTGGACCTCGTAGCGGACAGGCTCGGGCATGACGGAACCTCCTCGGGTCGGCGGCGCGGGCTCGTCAGATCGAGAAGCCGCCGGTCTTGGTTTCCAGATACTCCATGATCCCCTCGCGGCTGCCCTCACGGCCCAATCCGCTGTCCTTCATGCCGCCGAAGGGCGCCGCGGCGGAGGCCGGGTTGATGTCGTTGACGCCGACGATGCCGAACTCCAACCCCTCGTAAAGCCGCATCGCCTTGCCGAGGTTCTGGGTATAGACGTAGGCGGCGAGGCCGTAGTGCGTGTCGTTGGCCATCGCCAGGACCTCGTCCTCGTCTTCGAAGGGCACGATCGCCGCAACCGGGCCGAAGGTCTCCTCCCGGTAGATCAGCATCTCCGAGGTCACCCCGTTCAGCACCGTCGGCGCGTAGAAGTAGCCCTGGTCGAGGCCGTCCTCGGTCAGACGCCGCCCGCCGAGCATGACCTCGGCGCCGTGGTCCCGCGCGTCCTGAACCTGCTTGTCGACCTTGGCGACCGCCGCCTCGTTGACCAGCGGGCCGATGGTGACGCCCTTCTCGAAGCCGCCGCCGGCCTTCATGGCGCCGACGCGCCCGACCAGGGTCTCGACGAAGTCATCGAGGATGGCGCGGTGCACATAGATCCGGTTGGGCGAGATGCAGGCCTGGCCGGTGTTGAGGAATTTCACCAGCTGCAGCCCCTTGGCGGCGTGCACGGGATCCGCGTCCTCCAGCACGATGAAGGGGGCGTGGCCGCCCAACTCGCAGGACACCCGCTTCATGTTGCCGGCCGCCCGCCCGGCCAGCATCTTGCCGACGGCGGTGGAGCCGGTGAAGGTCAGCTTGCGCACCAGCGGGTTCTCGGTGAACTCCTCGCCGATCGGCTTCGGATCGGCCGCGGTCACCAGGTTGACGACGCCCGGCGGCAGGCCCGCGTCCTCGAAGACCCTGTAGGTCTCGATCGCCGTCAGTGGCGTCGCCTCCGCCGGCTTCAGCACCACGGTACAGCCGGCCGCGAGCGCCGGGCCCAGCTTCCGGGTGATCATCGAGATCGGGTAGTTCCAGGGCGTGATCGCCGCGACCACGCCGACCGGCCGGTGGGTGATCAGGAAACGCTGGTCGGCCCGGGCCGAGGGGATGATCTCGCCATAGACGCGTTTGGCCTCCTCCGCGAACCAGACGAGGAAGTCGGCGGCGTAGCGCACTTCCGTCTGGGCGGCGCGTAGCGGCTTGCCCTGTTCCTCGGTCATGACTCGGGCGAGGTCTTCCTGGCGTTCCAGCATCAGGGCGTGGGCACGCATTAAAAAGGCCGAGCGTTGGTAGGCCGTGGCCTCACGCCAGGCCGGCAGGGCCTCGTGCGCGGCCTCAATCGCGCTGCGGGCCTCCGCCCGGCCGCCGTCGGCGACCCCCTTGATCACCTGTCCCGTCGCCGGGTTGATCACGTCGAAACTCGCGTCGGCGGTCGCCGCCGCCCAATTGCCGTTGATGTACATCGCTGGTCCGATCCTTCCCTGAGGTGGCGAAGCGGCGCGATCCTAATCGAAAGTCGGCGACAACGGGAGGGTGAAGCGGCAATACGCCTCAGGCGACGCGGCGCTGCCACAGCGAGACGGCGGCCCCGGCAAAGAGCAGCGCGCTTGAGGTCCAGAGCACGCCGTCGCTCGAGGCCATCGCGTCGGCGATAGCACCACTCGCCACCGGGCCGAGCGTCTGGCCGATCCCGAAGGCGAGGGTGAAGTGGGCGATGCCGGCGGCCCAGGCGGCGCGGGGACGGGCCAAGCGTACCAGGTTTGTTGTCGCCGTGACGACCGACAGGAAGGTCGCGCCGAACAGGGCGAAGGAGACGGCGAAACCGACCGGACCCGGCGCCAGCAACGGCAGGGCGGCACCCAGCCCGGTGAGGCCGATCAGCACGCCGAGCGCTCGGCCGTCATGGCTCCACCGCAGCAACCCGGCCCACAGCCAGACCGCCGCGATCGCCGCCAGGCCGAGGCCGGCCCACCAGAGGGCCGACTGGCCGGCGCCGCCGCCGGCCTCGCGCACCGCCGCGATGATGAAGGTGATGTAGCCGACATAACCCGCCGCATAGAGCCCATAGCCGAGCAAGGCCGGCCGCAGCGATACCGCACCGCCGCCCGCTTCATCGTCGCTCCCGCCCGCCTCGGCGCCGACGGCCCGGGCGGCGAGGACGACAGGAAGCGACAGCCCCAGCGCGATCGTGCCCATGGCGCCCCAGGCGAACGGCCAGGCCTCCGGGGTGCCGGCCACCAGCGGCGTCACCAGCCCCGCCGAGAGCATGATGCCGACGCCGGATCCGGCATAGAACAGGCCGACCCCCAGCGCCGCGCGCGGCCCGAGGGGGGAGACCGCCCGCGCCGCCAGCACCCCGCCGGCGACGAAGGCCGCCGCCCCGGTGAGGCCCGGCAGGAAGCGAAGGGCGAGCAACGGCTCCAACCGGCCCGACAGGCCCGTCGCCAGGATGCCGAGGGCGGTGAGGACGACGCCGACGCTCACCACCCGTGCGGCGCCGAAGCGTCGAATGAGCCAGATCGCCAGCAGGGCACCGGCCAGGTGGCCCGCCGCGTTGGCGCTGTTGAGGCTGCCTGCCGTCGCGTAGCTCCAGCCGAGATCCGCGCGCATGGCCGGCAGGACCAGCGCGTAGGCGAAGCGCCCGAGGCCAAGTGCGACCGCCGGCGCCAGGGCGAGTCCGGCGCAGATCGCCAGGGCGCGCGCGTTGCTCACACCGCGCCGCTTTCGCCCGGAAGTGCGGCGGCGAGCAGAACCTCGGCGCTTCGCCGCGCCTCGTCGATCGCCGCGTGGTCGGCTTCCGCCAGCAGCCGGGCGTTGGCGCCCTCGATCAGCAGATGCAGCGCGGAGGCGAGCCGGTCGGGATCCCGCGCACCGGCCTGCGCCGCCAGGTCCGCCAGCATGCCGCGAAACCAGAGCTTGTGGCGCCCGACGACTTCCCGGGCCGAATCGTCGCCCCCCTCGCCGAGTTCGACCGAGGCATTGACGAAGGGACAGCCGCGCGCCCAATCGCCCCGCTGCATCGTGGATATCCAATCGAACACCGCGAGCAGACGCTCCCGCGCCGGCAGACCCGCGCGGGCGAGGAGATGCGCCTCCAGCGATCGGCGCCTGAGGCCATGTTGATGTGCCAGAACGGCACGCACCAGGCCGCCCTTGTCGCCGAAATGGGCATAGAGGGATGGCTTTGACACGCCGGCCGCCTGGGCGATGGTATCGACGCCACTGGCGGTGATGCCCCGCGCGTAGAACAACCGGGTCGCGGTTTCGATCAGCCTGTCGGCAACGTCGCCGGTGGGCATGCCGGCCCTTCCCTTTACAGATTTGTTAAATTGATTTAACCGATCTGTCAAATTGCCGCACAGCTTTCCCGGCCCGGCAAAATCGTGTATAAGCTTTCATCATGTGCAGGCTATCGACGATATCCGTGCGGCGACTCCGTCGCATCGCGCGAATTAGGGGCCCGGTCGCGTCCGCGTGACCGGGACTGCGTGTGGGCTTTTCCGCCCACCGGCCGAAGCCCAGAAATTTCCGTCGATCGAAAGCCCATATCATGCCCTCCACCGCAGCCAACGCCGTGCCTGAACCGGCGACCCGCCCGCATCACTTCACCGTCCGCGCCGAACGCGAACCCTCCGTGCTCTCCCGCGTCGTCGAACTGTTCGTTCTGCGCGACCTGATCCCGAGCCGCGTCGTCTGTGAGGCCGACGCGAACGGCATCCGGCTGGAGGTCGTCGTCGACGGACTGGACGAGGTACAGGCCAACCACGTGGCTCAGCGTATCCGCCAGTTTCCAACGGTGGAAAGCGTGCTGCTGTCAGGCTAGCCGCTGCCGAGCACGACCAGGCCGACGAGGATCACCGCCGACCAGCCGAGCCGGCGGCCGAGCTGACCTTCGCCCAGCAGGATCGAGCCCAACAGCACGGTGACGACCACGCTCAGCTCCCGCGCCGGGGCGACATAGACGACGGGGGTGAAGCTCAACGCATAGAGCACCAGGATATAGGCCAGCGGATTGAACAGGGCGATGGTGAGGACGGCACCCCGGTGGCGGCGCCAGTGGTCCCGGACCGCCAGGCGCCGGAGATGGGCAACCGGGGCCAGCAGGACGCTGCGGCTGACCATCGAGGCGAAATCCATGACCAGGGGTGAGATCGCCAGGACCGCCACCGCATAGGCGTCCCACACCGTGTAGGCGGCGATGAAGCTGCCGGCGCCGAGCCCGAAGGCGAGCGAACGTGCGCCGTCGGCGTCGATGCGGCGGATCCCGCCGGTGAGGAACAGCACGCCGACGACGATGATGGCGCCGCCCAGCAGGGTGAGCCCGCTCGCCGCCTCGCCCAGGACGAGAATGGCGAAGGCGACGGAAAGCAACGGCCCCGTCGCCCGCGCCGTTGGATAGACCAGCGAGAGGTCGCCGCGCCGGTAGCCCTGCTGCAGCAGCAGGAAATAAGCCATGTGCAGCAGCGCACTGCCGGCGATGAAGCCGAGCGCGGTCGCATCAAAGGCGGGACGCGCCAGCCAGAAATAGACCGCGATGACCGGCAGGTAGAGCAAGGTCGAGATCGCCGAGAACAGCCAGACCAGCTCCGGGCCGCCCTCCAGGCGTTTGAGCTGGAAGTTCCAGATGGCGTGGCAAAACGTGGCGGCGAGAACCAGGGCGAGGCCGAACAGGGTCATGATGCCAATCCGCTGCGGGCGATGGCGAGCCTAGCCCAGATTTCTCGCGCTCTCCATGGCCTTGGTGCGCCATGCGCGATAGCATCGCGCGCGAAATTCGGGGAGGGACGGCATGTATTGGGTTGGCGTGGACATCGGCGGGACCTTCACCGACATCGTCGCGCACGACGACGCCAGCGGCCACGTCATCAGCGCCAAGAGCCCGTCGATCCCGGAGGATCCGGCGGCGGCGGTGATGAACGCACTCGCCGCCCTCGACATCGACCTCGCCCACGTCGCGCGGTTTCGCCACGGCGCCACCATCGCCACCAACACGGCGTTGGAGCGCAAGGGCGCCCGCCTCGGCGTCATCACCACGCGCGGCTTTCGCGACGTGCTGATCATCGGCCGGGGCAACCGCACGGACCTCTACGACATCAAGGCGACCCGGCCGGAGGGGTTGGTGCGCCGTTCCGCCGTGCTGGAGGTGGACGAACGGCTCGGCCCCGACGGCGCGGCGTTGACGCCGCTCGACGAGGCGGGCGTGGCCGAGGCGGCCCGCCGCTTGGCGGCGAGCGGGGTGGAGGCGGTCGCCGTCTGTTTCCTGCATGCCTATGCCAACCCGGCGCATGAGATCCGCGCCGCGGAAATCGTCGCCGAGGCGCTGCCGGGCGTCGCGGTTTCACGCTCCTCCGACGTGCTGCCGGAGCATCGGGAATACGATCGTTTCGCCACCACGGCGCTCAACGCCTATGTCGCGCCGCGGATGTCGCGCTATCTCCAGCAGCTGGAAGGCCGCCTCGCCGCCGACGGCCTGGCGACGGCGCCGGAGATCATGACCTCCAGCGGTGGGACCTGGCCGTTCGAGCGGATGGCCCGCCTGCCGGTGAATTCGATGCTGTCGGGCCCGGCCGGCGGCGTGATCGGGGCGGCCGGCCTCGGCGCCGCGCTCGCGCTGCCGGACCTCGTCACCTACGACATGGGCGGCACCAGCACCGACGTCTGCCTGATCCGCGACGGCGCCTATGCGCTGGCCGGCGAGGGCGAGATCGCCGGTCTGCCGAACCGGGCGGCGCAGATCGAAATCAACACCGTCGGCGCCGGCGGCGGTTCGATCGCCTACCTCGACACCGGCGGTTTCCTGAACGTCGGGCCGCGTTCGGCCGGCGCGGTGCCGGGCCCCGCCTGCTATGGCCGCGGCGGCGTCGAGCCGACGGTGACCGACGCCAACGTCGTGCTGGGCCGGTTTCGCCCGAGCGCGCCGCTCGGCGGAGAAATCCAGGTCGACGTCGAGGCGGCGAGGCGCGCCGTCGGCGATCTCGCCGGGCGTCTGGATCTCGACACCGAGGAACTGGCGGAAGGGATCGTGCGCATCGCCGTGGTGCGCATGACCGGCGCGATCAAGGAGATCTCGCTGATGCGCGGCTTCGACCCGCGCGACTTCGCCCTCTTCGCCTTCGGTGGCGCCGGGCCCCTGCACGCGGCGTTGATCGCGGAGGAGCTCGGCATGTCCGAGATCGTCGTCCCGCCGCTCTCCGGCGCCTTTTCCGCCCATGGCATGATGGTCGCCGATCGTCGGCGCGATATCAGCCGGACCCGTATCATGGATCTGGAAGGCCTCGATCTCACCGAGGTCCGCGCCGTGCTGGCGCCGATGCGCGAGGCGGCGACGGTTGAGCTGGCGGCCGAGGGCTTCGCGCCCGCGGCGATGCGCTTCGAGGAGAGCGTCGATCTCCGCTACCGCGGTCAGGCCTTCGAGTTGACGACGCCGCTGGCGCCCGGGATGGAGAACATGGCGCAGCTGATCGAGGCCTTCCACCGGGTCTATGAACAGCGCTATGCCCATGCCGACGACGGCCCGGTCGAGGCCGTGTCGTTTCGCCTGTCCGCCTACGGCATCGGCGAGAAGCCGCCGCCGCCCCGTCTCGACGCGGCGGACGCGGGCGAGGCGCTCGGCGGCACCCGTCCGGTGCGCTTCGCCGGCACGACGCGGGACGCCCAGGTCTGGCAGCGCGAGCTGCTGGCGGACGGCGCGCGGATCGCCGGCCCGGCCATCATCGAGGAGGCGGGCGCGGCCACCCTGGTTCCGCCCGGCTTCGCCGTCACGCGGCACGCCACGGGCGCGCTTCTCATGCGGCGGGAGGACAGCCTGTGAACCCCATCGATCCGATCACCCTGGAGGTCATTACCGAGGGCCTGATCTCCGTCGTGCGGGAGATGCGCGCGACCGTGTTCCGCACCGCCCGTTCCGTCGCGATCTACGAGGCGCGGGATTTCTCCTGCGGCCTGTTCGACGCCAAGGGACAGGTGGTGGCGCAGTCGGAGGATATCGGCAGCCATGTCGTGCCGCTGCCCTGGTCGGTCGAGGCTTCGCTTGCCATCTGCGGCGACGATCTGGCGCCGGGCGATGTCATTGTGATGAACGATCCCTATTTGGGCGGCACCCACCTGAACGACGTGACCCTGATCTATCCGGTGTTTCACGAGGGCGAGCTGGTGTTCTTCCCGGCGGTGCGCGAGCACTGGGCCGACGTCGGCGGCTCGGTACCGGGATCGATGTCCGGCTCGGCCAACGAGATCTACCAGGAGGGCATCCGCATCCCGCCGGTGAAGCTGGTCGAGCGGGGCGTCGTCAACAAGGCGGCGATGGAGATCCTGCTCTCCAATATGCGGGTGCGGGAGGAGCGGGAGGGCGACTTCAATTCGGGCCTCGCCGCCTGCCGCACGGCGGAGCGGCGGATCCGCGAGCTGATCCAGCGCTACGGGGTCGAGGCTTTGATGTCGGGCATTGAGGGCAACCTCACCCGCTCGGAAGCCCGCATGCGGGCGAAGATTTCCGAGCTGCCCGACGGCGAGTTCTGGCACGAGGACTATCTGGAAACCTTCGGCCCGGCGCCCGACCACCGCCTGGAGCCGCTGCTGCTGCCCCTGCGGCTGAACATTCGCGGCGACGAGCTGGAGGCGGACTTCACCGGTGCCGCCGAACAGGCGCCCGCCCCGGTCAACTCGACCCTGGCGGTCACCGCCGCCTCGGTCTTCATCGTGTTGAAGAGCGTGCTGGACCCCGCGCAGGCCCTTAACCACGGCTCGTTCCGGCCGGTCCGCGTGGTGGCGCCCGAGGGCACCATCGTCAACGTCAAACATCCGGCCCCTGCCGGCAGCCACGGCGAAATCCGCAAGCGGGTGATCGCCACCATGCTGGGCGCGCTGGCCCAGGCCTGCCCGGAGCTGTCCAGCGCGGACATCCACCGCACCTCCTTCCACAATCTGATCGGCGGTATCGATTCCGCCACTGGCAAGGAGTTCGTGCACTATGAATGGGCCTCGGGCGGCAACGGTGGCTTCCTCGAGGCGGACGGGCCGAGCTCCATGGCGGCGATCGACTGGGGCGATCTTTCGACGGTGCAGCCGACGGAAGTGCTGGAGGCCCGCTTTCCCCTGCATATCGAATGGACGAAGCAGGCGATGGATTCAGGCGGTGCCGGGCGGCGGCGCGGCGGCCTTGGCACCCGGCGCGCACTGCGCCTTACCCGCGGGCGGGCCGCCTATTCCCTGCTGGCGGACGGCGCCATGGTGCCGCCCTTCGGCATCCTCGGCGGCGAAAGCGGCGCGCCCGTCGGCAGCTACCGGCGCATCGACGGCCGGGACGAACCGTTCCCGACGCCGGGCAAGGTCGGCGGACATGCGATGCACGCGGGCGACGTTGTCGTGTTGCAAAGTGCGGGCGGCGGCGGCTACGGCGATCCTTTGGAGCGGCCTTGCGCCGACGTGCTGACGGACATCGTCGAAGGCTATGTCTCGCCGGGCGAGGCGGCGGCGATCTATGGCGTGGTCCTCGACGGCGAGGCGGTGGATGCGGCGGCGAGTGAGGCGCGCCGGGCCGAACTTCGTGCCGCCCGGCTCTGGCTGCAACCGGTCGACGGATCGGGCGCGGCCTACGAGGCGATCGGCGGCGGCAAGAAGCGGATCGCCCGCCTGCACCCCGACGACGCGGCCCGTATGGGCATCGGCGAGGACGACATGATCGAGTTGCTTCGCGCCACCGGCGCCCCGCTCCGCGCCTGGGCCCGGCTCGACCCGACGCTCAGCCCCGGCACCCTGCCGCTCGACGACCTCGGCCGGCGCATTCTCGGCGCCACGGACGACAGCCCGCTATGGGTGCGGCCGGTCCATTTTGCGGCGCTGGTTTGAGACGGCCGTCACGGCATCAGATTCAAATCGATATCGAGGTGGACGTCCGGCCGGGCCAGCGTGATCGCGACGATCAGCGCCTCCGCCGCCTCCAGCACATCGTCGGCGCCCGCCGATTCCAAGATGTCGGCGACATCGGATTGCGGGGTCTTGGCCATGGTCTGCACGGCCCGGCGCCAGAAGGCGCGGGAATCGGTTTGCAACGTGGCGGCCTGTTCGATCAGATCCCCCGGCAGTCCCTGCGCCTCGAGGTCGAGCGCGCCGCCCATCACATCGAACAGAATCCCGTTCAACGGCGCTTCCAGCGTCAGCTTCCAGACAACGGTCTTGGCCATGTTTCGGTCCCCTCGCGCGTCCTTAGAACTCGCGCGTCAGGCCGAGTTCGACGCGGTGGCGATTGTAGTCATAGAAGCCGATGTTCGAATTATTGTGGGTGAAGGTATAGGTCAAGGTCGGCGCGAAGCCGAACAGCAAGTTCGTCCTATAGGTCAGGATCGTTCGAACCCTTAGTGTCGTATCTTCACGCGTCTTACCGAACAAAGCGAGGTCATCTTCGAAAAAGCGCAAAAAAATCATTGGCTGGAACGTGGCGGAAATTCGGTAAGGGAAGTCGTACTGGTAGGAGAAACCAGCGAATGGGGCAAGGTTCGAGTAGGCAGGATCGACCGTATCTTCCTTTAGACCGCCCGCAAAGGCACTCAGCCGAGAAATGGAATCCAGAATGTGGTTTGTTTCGACTTGCATTGAGTAGACTTCCCCATCGAGAAAGTCCTGCTCGTCGTAGTCCACGCTTTGCCCGCTCACTCTAAGCCGTCCCGACCAGGTTTGGCTAAATCGATGACCAAGGTCCGCGCGCCCGCCGATCGAAAGGCTGTATCCTTCGTCAGCGAACCAGCGACGAAAGCTCGTAGCGGCGACACCTAGATCAAATGGAAGAAAACGATAGCGCCCTCCTAAATAACCAGACAGGCGGAGATCGTCAAAGTCATCTCCCGGATAGTTGAGATAGTTGGCCGAGAGGCCAGTTTCCAGATTCAAATCCTCAAGGATCGGATAAGTATAGTCGATACTACCGTTCATCGAGGTGCCAATTCCGGTAGTGCTACGTGCATCATCGGAGAGATTAAACGGAACTCCAGAGAGATTGACCCGACGGGAGTCCGTCGCTGAATTGATGTTGCTATCTGGTACGAGTGAAAATCCGAAATTGAACTTCAGTCGCCGCCGATTATGGATTGCAGTGAGGAAGTCCTCGACTTTCTTGCGAACGCTATCAGGTGGATCATCACCAAGAACCAACTCAAAATGATGCCGAGCCGCATCATCGTCTTCCATTTTAAACAAAAGGCGCGCTAGCTCTAGCCGAACACGTGTCAGTTCCGGGTGGTTCGCCAAGATATTGCGATAGTGTTCGGCTGACGACTCTAAATCACTCTGAAGCTCTGCGCTCTGAGCTTTCAAGAACTCGATTTCAATTTCCGCCGATGTGGTCTTCGGCTCAATAACGTCAAGGAGGGCTATCGCTTCTCGGTATCGACGCTGCACAACCAGTTGTTTTGCCTGCTCGATCGCTGCCGCATCATTGGGATGCAAGGGCTTGAAGACATCCGAATCCGTCGGCGCCACGGCGGCGACTCGCACTGGACCCCCCCGCGCCCGCATCGACATCCACCACTTCATCCGAGGCTAGCGCGCACTCATAACCAAAAGGCAGCAGTAGAACCCATGCGATCCAGCGCATTTACGGCAATTCGACTCGCGGCGGCAATAGATACAATCTATTGGCCAACCGCAAAGGCGCCGATGACCTGATCACCCAAACCAGGGTTCCCTAGGCGGATCACCCCACCGGCTTCCTCGGCCGTCGGACCGAAGAAGTTTCCATTGATTTCGCCAGTCAATGTCGTGCCATTGCCCACGGTGGCTCCCGCCGTCGCAGGATCGCTGGTTGCGGTACCGGCGAATCCATTGCCTGATATCGTGCCCGTCGCATTGATATCGACAAAGGGTCCTGCAGGACCGACAAGGGTTGGCAAGAACGTGGTGCCGTTTCCATTGACAATGCCATCATTGGCAACATCGTTAAACGATGGATCGGTGAGATACGTTCCCGGCGCGAATACGGTCCTTGGTGAAAACGGGCCAAAGTCTGGTGACGCAGTTATGCCGGTGAAGCTCGCCGAAATCGTGTTTGCCCCAAAGTCGGCGGTAAGGGCGGCGGTACCTGACAGCGTGGATTGCGCATTAAATACGGTACCCGGCGCAACGGAAGGACTAAACAGGCCGTGCATTGTCCCCGCGTAAGTCGCCGTTCCTGTCGTCGGGACGGCGGCATCTTCAGTCAGAACTCCAAACGAGAACGCGCCGCCCGCATAGCTCGTGCCGAATATATTCTGGCCTTCAATTTCCCAATACCCATAGCTCGCAAAACTCAGATTACTTCCACCTGGTCCGGGAACAAGCAATCCAAGGCGCAACTGATGGACGGAGAGAATTGCCCTGTTGTCCGGATCCGACTCATCGAACGGCGGGTCTTGTGGAATGGGAAGGCCTGTCGCCACACGAGTGACCATGCCATCGTCATCCGTGTCGTTCATATCGTCGATTGGGAAGACGGTATCTGGGTTTCCGGGGAGTATTGGATTTGGCATCGTGGGCGAGAACGGATTAAAGATCGTTCCTGGGTCATCCGCTGCGAATAGGCCATGTGGGTGCTCCTCGGGGATGAGGACGGGCCCAATGATGGCATGCGCGATTTCCTCGGAATCCAAGTCGATCGTGTGATAGTTCATCGTGCCATCGGAGCCATCGAATCCACCGACAAAACTGGCAACAATATCGGCATTGATCATTCCGCCGCCCGCCCCGATGAGGACGTCGAAATCGATACTTGGGTCCGCCAGGGGGCCGATTGTAATGCGACCATCCGTTGTTTCGCGAGTCAACAAGGCAGTCTCGCCAGGCAACGAGGCAATAACAGCGCTCGTCGTCCTGAAGCTTGCGCGCTCGGTCAGGCCCTCAAGCGTGCCGGTGGCTGAAATTGGATTCTCGCCCGGCAGAACCGTTACCGTGACGATAGCGGTCGCCGTGGCACCGTTGGCATCTTGCAGCGTATAGCTGAACATGTCGGTTCCGGTGAAGCCGGCATCGGGAATATAGGAAACGAGGCCGCCCGCCGCGTCGGTTACGACAACGGTGCCATTGTCAGGATTGAGCGCGCCACTGGTCGTCAAGGCCAGGGCAGTCACGCCGACGGCCGCAACTGTCGTATCGCCGGTCCCGCTGGAATCGTTGCTCGCAACATCGACCAAAATTGCGCTGCCCTCGGTCGTCGAGGCCGCGTCCGCGAGCGCCACGGGCGTAATTACGCCAACCCCGACATTTCCACCACCGCCACCGCCAGCAGCGACGTTACAAGCCCCAGCACCGATCGCCGCAATTGCCAGGTTGCAGGCTTCCTGATTGCCACCACCGGCACAGGCGCCGGCGAGGGCCAGAATAGGCACGACCAAAGCGCAGATTTTCAAACGATTCATCACGAATTCCCGACGTCTTCCCGTTGGTAGGCACCATGCCTCGAAACCAGGCCGTGAACGGGTATAGGTCATCCCGTGGCGGCGCGGTTCCATCCCACGATTCAAGAAAAAGGCTATCCGAGATGTTGGCGAGGTTCAAGACATGGCAGTTTTCGCCAAATGAAGTTCGTGCCACCTGTTGCAAGATGGTCGCCATTGGGCGTCGGCGACTTCGTCGACAATCCCCGGCAATCGCATTCCGAGGGCTGCCAAATCATATCCTTCGCTCAAAAATCCCTGCTGCCGCCCTGTTCCACCAGGGCCGTCAAGTATTCGTCCAGCAGTCGCGGCCCTTCGTTTGCCAGGAAGCGAAGATATCGCCAACTATAGATGCCGCTGTCGTGGCCGTCGTCGAACTGGATGCGGATCGCATAGTTGCCGACCGCCTCGACGTCGCGAATGCCGACCCAGCGCTTGCCGGACACGGTTTTCTTGCCCTCGCCGTGGCCCTGGACCTCGGCGCTCGGGCTCTCGACGCGGAGCAGCTCGGCCTCCAGCCGGTCGCGGCGGCCGTCGTCATAGGCGATCTCCAGCACCCGCGCCTCGCGGTCGAGGTGGATCTCCAGCGGCCAGAAGGTGGTGTCCTCGGTCATCGATCGATCCTCGGGTGCGGGATGACGAACGGCGCGGCGCCGTCTACACTGGGGGTGTCGACCACCGTCTTCCCCATGTCAACCGCGAGTCCGGCCCATGACCTCCGACAATCTGCGTTTCGGCATCTTCCTCGCCCCCTTCCATGCCCTCGACGAGGACCCGACCATGGCAATGGACCGGGACATGGAACTGGTCGAGCATCTCGATCACATCGGCTATCACGAGGCCTGGATCGGCGAGCATCACTCGGGCGGCTTCGAGATCATCGCCTCGCCGGAGGTCTTCATCGCCGCGGCGGCGGAGCGTACGCGGCACATCCGCCTCGGCACCGGCGTCGTCTCGATCCCCTATCATCACCCGATGATGGTGGCCGACCGGATGGTCCAGCTCGACCATATGACCAAGGGCCGGGTGATGTTCGGCGTCGGCCCGGGCGCGTTGGTCGGCGACGCCTTTCGCATGGGCATCGATCCGGGCGACCAGCGCCGCCGGCTGAACGAGGGGCTGGATGCCATCGTCCGTCTGCTGGACGGCGAGATCGTCAACATGAAGACCGATTGGTTCGAACTGCGCGACGCGCAGCTGCAGCTGCCCTGCTACAGCCATCCCCGGATGGAGATGGCGGTGGCCTGTGCCCGCTCGCCCGTGGGTGCGATTGCCGCCGGGCGGCACGGCATCGGCATGCTGTCGATTGGCGGCACGTCGGAAGAGGCGCTGCAGCACCACGCCAACAATTGGGATCTGCTGCGCTCCACCGCCAAGGAGAACGGCTTCGAGCTGGCGCGCGACGTCTGGCGCCTCGTCAGCCTTGCGCACATCGCCGAAACGCGGGAGCAGGCCCGGGCCAACGTCGAATTCGGGCTCGAGGCCTGGATCCGCTATTTCCGCGAGATCGCCACCTTCCCGATCGTCCCCGACGACATCGAGAATCCGCTGGAGTATCTGGTCGAGAACAACATGGCGTGCATCGGCACGCCGGACGACGCGATCGCCTATATCGAGAAACTGCTGGAGGGGTCGGGCGGCTTCGGCGCCTTCCTGGAGCTGGCGCACAACTGGGCCGACTTCCCGGCCACCAAGCGGCACTTCGAGCTGATGGGCCGCTACGTGCTGCCGCACTTCCGCAAGAAAAACGCGCTGCGCGACGCCAGCTACGACTACAGCTACAACAACCGCGACCAGTTCCTGGGCGCCGCCCAGGCCGCCGTGCAGTCGGAGATCGACAAGCGGGCGGCCAAGGCGGCGGCCGGCGACGACGACTAGGCCTGCCCACCATGAGCCTCGCCGACGAATACCGGCTGCTGGCGACCATCCCACCCTTCGCGGTGCTGGATACGGCGAAACTGAAGCTGCTGGCCTTCGCCTCGAACCGCCTGGCCTACAAGTCGGGCCAGGTGCTGATCCGCCAGGGGGATCCGGGCCGCCACGTCTTCGTCATTCTCGACGGTGAGGTCGACGTCCATATCGACCGGGGCGCGGGGCCGGCCCACGTCCGCGTCATGGGCCGGCATGCCTTCATCGGCGAGATCGCCGTACTCGACGACGTGCCGCGCACCGCGACGGTCACCGCAAAGGGCGCCGTCGACGCGCTGGAGATCGAACGCGACGTGCTGTTCCGCATGATGACGGACGATTCAAAGCTAACCGAGGCGATCGACGCGCACCGGGCCCGGGCCGACTACGGCTGAGAGCCGGTTCCAACCGCGACGAATACGTCCCGCCGAACCAGCCCGTCGTCGATCGCTGCGATCTTCGCCGGCAACGGGCCTGGCGCGCCGCCAGATCCTCGGCGCCGATGAGATCGACGAGTGCCGCCGCATGCACCGCGTCCGCTTCGATCTGTCGCTGGCAGCAGTCACGATAGTCCCCGGTGACGTCGATCGTCTCGTCCAGCCGCCAGCCGGTCTCGGCCAGCAAGGCCGGATAGGCGGTATTGGTTTCGACGAACTCCGGGCTGTTGTCGACGGCGCGGCGATAATGCGCCGGGGAGAGATTCGCGGGAATGTGGATCACCGAGAAGACCATGCGGCCGCCCGGCCGCAGCACGCGCCGGCATTCCGCCAGAACCTCGCGTTTCGACAGCAGGCAACAGAGCAGGTCGCTGTGCGAGACCGCATCGAAGTGGCCGTCGGCGAACGGCAGCCAGGCGGCGTCGGCGACGGCGAAGCCGCAGCGCGGGGCGAGGCCGTCGCGCGCCGCGCGCGCCGCCGCGATGCGCAATCCCGCCAGCGGCAGGTCGACCAGAACCGCCTCGCAGCCACTGGATTGCACCATGTGCAGCGCCGGCCAGCCGGAACCGGCACCGACGTCGAGCAGGCGCACGCCCGGCCGCAAGGCCAGCAGATCGCGCAACCGTGCCGACTGGCCGGCCGTCGTCCAGCTGGTGCCGCCGTAGTCGCAGCCGCAGACGTGCCGCTCGATGGCCCGCATCGCCGGCGCCGTGCCGTCGATATAGGTCTGTGAAAAGCGGGCCGCCTGGGCCCGCTCCTCGGGGCTCGCCATGCCGGCTAGAAGGCCAGGTAGCCGCCGTCCACGTGGATCTCCGAGCCCGTCGTATAGGACGAGTCGTCCGAGGCCAGGAACAACACCGCCTTCGCCACTTCGATCGGCTCGCCGAAACGGCGCATGGGCACGCGCTTGAGCATCTTGTCCCGGGTCGCGGGATCGGCGGTGGCGCCGGAGGTGCGCATCGGCGGCATCAGGCCCGGGTGGACCGAGTTCGCCCGGATGCCGTCCTTCGCGTGATGGATCGCCGCCGACTTGGTCAGCAGGCGCACCGCACCCTTGGAGGCGTTGTAGCCCGGATGCACGACGTTCTGCCCGACGACGCCGGAGATCGAGGAAATGTTGACGATGGTGCCGCCGCCGCCCTCGGCCATGATGGGAATGGTGTTGCGGTGCCCCAGATAGACGCCGGTCGCGTTGACGTTCATCAAGGCGTTCCAGGTCTCCAGGTTGTGCGGGTCGGGCTGCGCGCTGCCGGAGATCCCGGCGTTGTTGACCAGCGCGTCGATCCGCCCGTGTGCCGCGTGCACCTCGGCGACGATGGCGGCCCAGGCGGCGTCGTCGGTCACGTCCATCTGATGGAAGCTCGCCCGGCCGCCGGCCGCCTCGATCTCCGCGACCCGCTTCGGTCCCTCGTCGGCCAGCTGGTCGAGGATATGGACGATCGCCCCTTCCGCCGCCAGCAAGCTCGCCGTGGTGCCGCCCATGCCGAACGCACCGCCGGTGATCAGCGTGACCTTGTCCTGCATCCGCATCTTCGTCTCCCCTTGACTATGTGTCCTGGGCGCGAGCTTCGCACCCCGACCGCGGGGCGACAAGACGTGCTTCCAGGCTTGCTCGCCCGAGAATGATCGGATATAGAGCCGGGCGCGCCCGACGGCGCCCCCTATCGCCTGGAGAACGAGCCGATGAAGAAGGACATCCACCCGGAGTATCACGAGATCACGGTGCAGATGACCGACGGGAGCGAATACAAGACCCGCTCGACCTGGGGCGCGCCCGGCGACGTCATGAAGCTCGATATCGATCCGACGACGCACCCGGCCTGGACCGGCGGTCCGCAGCGTGTGCTGGATACCGGCCGCGTCGCGAAGTTCCGCAACAAGTTCAAGGACTTCAAGATCGGCGGCTAGGGGCTTTCCCTGCCGCCTCGGCGGGCCCTACGAGATCAAGGAACGATTCCGCGAGCCTCAGAGCTCGCCTTCCTTGTCGATCTCGGCGAGCCAGTCGCGTACCGCCACATCGTCGATCGCCTCCAGCTTGAACATCAAACCGAAGAGCGAGCCCTGCCGGCGCATCACCTTCGAGGGGATTTCGCCGACCTCTTCGACTTCGAAGACGACGTCCTCGCCGATTTCCAACGCGAGATCGACGGAGACCAGTGCCCCTGTCGCAGAGAGATTGTCGACGACGCAGACGGAGGCGCCGGTACGCGCACGTACCAAGGCGACCTCGAAAACCTTCCACCGCGATTCAACCCGGCGGTCGCGGGTATCCAGTTTGGCGCCGGTGTCTTGCATGACCTTCGGTCCCTCGATTGATGGGTTCTCGTCAATGGTGCGAAATTAGCGGCAAATTCTTGTCGTCTCGTTAATATTCGAGGATGCCCCGGACATCAGGTCTTGGTCATCAGGCCTTGGATGATGGCGCGCATGGCGGCCCGCGGCATGAAACGCTCGGCGAGGGGGGCGAGTTTGTTGCGAAAGCCCGGCAGCACCACGCCCCGGCCGGCCATGGTTCCGGCATAGGCCGCCTCCGCGACCGACTCGGCGCTCGCCATGTCGAGACGGGCGAGGCGGATGCCGTCCATGCCCGCGCGTTCCTGGAACTTCGCCTCCGTCATGCCCGGACAGAGGCAGGTGACGGAAACGCCGCTGCCCTTCAGTTCGGCCCGCAGCGATTCCGTGAAGCGATAGACGAAGACCTTGGAAGCGAAATAGACCGACATCATCGGCCCCGGCAGGAACGCCACGGTCGAGGCGACATTGAGGATCCGCCCCCGACCGCGCCGCCGCATCTCGGCGCCGTAGCGGTGGGAGAGGCCGACGAGGGTGCGCAGGTTGACGTCGACGATACCCAACTGCGCGTCGAGATCCCGGTCGAGGAATTCGCCGTGCAGCCCGTAGCCGGCGTTGTTGACCAGGATGTCGACCTCGACGCCCAGGTCGGCGACGGCCGCGTGCAGGCGGGCGTCCGCGTCCCGTTCGGCCAGGTCCTGGACGACGGTCCAGGTTTGGACCGGATGGCGCGCCGCCAGCGCCGCCGACAATTCGTCCAGCCGTTCGCCGTCGCGTGCGGTCAGTACCAGGTCGTGGCCCTCGCGGGCGAAGACCCATGCCATCGCCCGCCCGATGCCTTCCGAGGCGCCGGTCAGCAGGACGGTACGCGGCGCCATGTCACGCCATCTCGTCGAGGGCGGCCGAGATCGCCTCCGGCGTTACCCGCAGCAGGTCTTCGAGCGGCTTGGCATAGCTGATCGGCGCGCGGGGCGAACCGAGCCGGCGAATGGGCGCCTTCAGGCCGCCCGAGGCCTTTTCCGCCACCGTCGCCGCGATCTCGGCGCCGAAGCCGGCGACGGTCACCGCCTCCTGCACGATCAGCAAACGACCGGTCTTTTCGACCGAGGCCAGGACCGCCGCCTCGTCCCACGGCCAGAGCGTGCGCAGGTCGATCACCTCGACCCCGATGCCGCGGGCCGCGGCCAGTTCGGCCGCCCGTTCCGCCTCGCCCACCATCTTCGACCAGGTGACGAGGGTGACGTCGCCGCCGGCGCGGGCGATGCGGGCTTCGCCGAGCGGGACTAAAACATCCTCGCCCGCCGGCACCTCGCCCTCCAGGGCCCAGAGGTCCTTGTGCTCCATATAGACGACCGGATCGTCGGCCCGGATCGCCGCCTTTAACAGGCCCTTGTTGTCCGCCGGCGTCGCCGGACAGACCACCACGAGGCCCGGCACATGGACGTACCAGGCTTCCAGCGATTGCGAATGCTGGGCGGCGGAGGAACGCCACATGCCGATCGGCTGGCGCGCCACCAGCGGTACCCGGGCCTGGCCGCCGAACATGAAGCGGGCCTTGGCGGCCTGATTGACCAGCTCGTCGACGGCGCAGAGCGCGAAGTCGGAGAAGCGCATTTCGACCACCGGGCGGGTGCCCACCAGGGCGGCGCCCACCGCCGCGCCCATGATGGTGGCCTCGGAGATCGGCGTGTCGGCGATGCGATCCGGCCCGAATTCCTCGACCAGGCCCTTGTATTGGCCGAAGACGCCGCCGCGCCCGAGATCCTCACCCAACGCCCAGACGTCGCCGTCGCGGCGCATTTCCTCGGCCAGGCCCGCGGCGGCAGCGGCGAGATAGGTCGCCCGGGTCATGCCGGCGCCCCCAGGTCCTGCACGTCGGTGAAGGCCTCGGCCAGCGCCGGCGTCGGGGCGGCGATGGCCGTCTCGGCCGCCCGGCCCATTTCATCCCGCGCCGCCCGTTCGGCGGCCTCGATCGCCTGGGACGTCACGCCCACGGCTTCCAGCGAGGCCCGGGCCAGCACCAACGGGTCGCGCATGCCCGCCGCCTCGACCTCGTCCGCCGGCCGGTAGGCCGCCGGATCGGAGACGGTGTGGCCGCGCAGGCGGTAGGTCCGGGCATGCAGCAGCATCGGCCCGCCGCCGGCGCGGATCGCCGCGATCATCTCGCCGGCGAGCGCATCGACCAGCATGACGTCGTTGCCGTCGACCGTGCGTGCAGGGATGCCGAGGCTTTCGGCCCGTGCGCCCGGGCCCGCGCCGCCGGTCACCGCATCGCGCCGGGTGGTCGAGGCGAAGCCGTTGTCCTCGCAGACGAACAGCACCGGCAGGTCGAAAATCCGCGCCCAGTTCAAGCCCTCGAGGAAGGGCCCCCGGTTGACCGCACCGTCGCCGAAGAAACAGACGGTAACGCAATCCTCGCCCCGCAGGCGCGCGCCGTGCGCGGCGCCGACGGCGATCGGGATGCCGGCCGCGACCACGCCGTTGGCGCCCAGCATGCCGACGGAGAAATCGGCGATATGCATGGAACCGCCCTTGCCGCCGCAGGTGCCGCCGACCTTGCCGCACAGCTCCAGCATCATCGCCGTCGCATCCGTGCCCTTGGCGAGGCTGTGGCCGTGTCCCCGGTGGTTGGTCGTAATCCGATCGCTGGCGTGGAGATGGACGCAAATCCCGCTCGCCACCGCTTCCTGGCCGATCGACTGGTGCACGGCGCCGCCGACGTGGCCCTGGGCCTGGGTCTCCGCCGCCGCCTCCTCGAAGGCGCGAATGCGCCACATTGCGCGGTAGTGGTCGAGCAACCGTTCGGCGTCGACATTACTCTCACTGCTACTCACGGGTACGTCTCTCCTCGCCGTGCTCGCCGCTGGCTCTCTTGTACAAGGTTCTACCGGCGGGTAGAAGTGCCCGAGAGCTGCCGCGAGGCGAGAGTGCAAAGCCATGACCAGCGCCGATGCCCCCACACCCGCCGTGGAAATCGCCAACTCCGTCACCAAGCTGGATGCCCGGCACCGGGGCTGCGTGCTGATCGGCGGCAGTCACGGCGGCGTCTATGCAGGCTATATGGCGGCGAAGGCCGGGGTGCGCGGCGTGATCCTGAGCGATGCGGGCGTCGGCCTCGACCAGGCCGGCATCGGCGCGCTTTCCTATCTCGATGGGCTCGGCCTGGCGGCGGCCACCGTCGGCCATGGGAGCTGTCGGATCGGTGACGGTGCCGATATGGCGGCGCGGGGACGGATCAGCCATTGCAACGCGGCCGCCGCGGCCGTCGGCGTGCGGGTCGATATGGCGGCGCGGGCCGCCGCGGACGCGATGCGGGCCGCGCGACCGCCCGAGGGTGAGCCGCCGGTCTACGAGGAAAGCCGGTTTCTGCTCGACGACCCGGGTGCCGGTCCGAAGGTCTGGGGCATCGATTCGACCTCGCTGGTCCGGCCCGAGGACGAAGCCGATATCGTCGTCGCCGGCTCCCACGGCGGCCTGATGGGCGGTGCCGGCGGCGATCCCGCCGGTGCCATCCGCTACGACGTCGTCGCCTGCGCCTTCAACGATGCCGGCATCGGCATCGACGAGGCGGGGATCAGCCGCTTGCCGGTCCTCGATGGCCGCTCCATTCCCGCCGTGACCGTCGACCACATGACCGCGCGGATCGGCGATGCGCGAAGCCACTGGGATACCGGCCGGATCAGCCGGACCAATCAACTGGCGGCGGCGGCCGGTGTGCGTGTCGGCATGGACCTGCCGGCCTTCGCCGCCGCCATCCGCGACAACAGAAGCTGAAAGACAACGAGGCGAAAAGAGCATGAACCAACAAGACGCCGAACGCCCCAACGATCCCCCGCGCCGCATGAGTGGCGGCCAGGTGCTGGCCCGCATGCTGAAGGCCCATAACGCCGCCCCCGGCTTCGGCATGGGTGGCTTCCAGCTGCTGCCCTTCTATCACGCGATGGAAGACGCCGGTTTGACCCACAGTCTGATCAACGACGAGCGGGCCGGCGCCATGGCGGCCGATGCCTGGGCGCGGATCACCGGCCGGCCCGGGCTGTGCGACGGCACCCTCGGCCCGGGCGCGACCAACCTGGTGACGGGCCTGGTCGAAAGCCTGAACGCGGGCGTGCCGCTCATCGCGCTGGCGGGCGATACCAACCGCCTGCATGCCTGGAAGAACATGACGCAGGAGGCCCGCCAGCTGGAGATGCTGGCGCCCGCCGTCAAGGAGGTGATCCGGGTCGAGGACATTCGCCGCCTGCCGGAGCTGGTCCGCCGCGCCTATCAGGTCGCGACCGCCGGCCGCCCGGGCCCGGTGCTGCTCGACGTGCCGGAAGACGTCTGCCACGGCGAGCACGAGTTCGCGGAATCGGAGTTGGCCCCCGACCTGGCGGCGATGTCGATCCCGGCGCATCGCATCCGCCCGGATCGCACCGAACTCGCCAAGGCGGCGGAACTGCTGGCCCGGGCCAAGCGGCCGATCATCCTCGCCGGCGGCGGCGTGCATCTGAGCGGTGCGCAAAAGACCCTCACCGCCTTCGCCGAACAGCATGGCATCCCGGTCGCCCACACGCTGTCGGGCAAGGGCGCCATTCCCTGCACCCATCCGCTCTCCCTCGGCCTGTTCGGCCGCTATACCCGCTATGCCAACGATGTGATGGAGGCAAGCGACGCCATCCTCGTCGTCGGCTGCAAGCTCGGCGAGATCGCGACCAAGCGCTATGTGCTGCCGCCCAAGGGCATCCCGGTCATCCACCTGGAGGTGATGGCGGAGGAAATCGGCCGCAGCGTGCCGGCGGACGTCGCGCTGTGGGGCGATGCCGAAGCCGGCCTGGACGACCTGATGGACGCCATGCTGGACGATATCGACCAGCTGTCGGACGATCGCCAGGCGCTCGCCGCCGACATCGCCGGCCGGCGCGCCGCCTGGCTGGAGGAGGTCATGCCGCGCCTGACCTCGGACGAGGCGCCGGTCAACATGGCGCGCATGTGCCACGAGCTGAACCAGACCCTGCCGCCGGAGGCGATCCTGGTGGCGGACGGCGGCTTCGCGGCGCACTGGACCGGCCTTTTGTACGACACCAAGCAGGCCGGGCGCGGCTACATCGCCAACCGCGGCCTCGCCTCGATCGGCTACGGCCTGCCGGGCGCCATGGGCGCGCAACTCGCGGCGCCGGACCGGCCGGTGGTCTCGATCACCGGCGACGGTGGCCTCAACATGTCGATCGGCGAGCTGGAGACGGCGCGCCGGCTCGGCACCGCCTTCACCCTGGTGGTCGTCAACAACGCGGCGTCGGGCTACGTGAAGGCGCTGCAGCAGGCGCTGTTCGGCGGACATTTCCAGTCGAGCGACCTGAACGAGCTGAACTATGCCAACATCGCCAACGCCTTCGGCTGCCACGGCATCCGGGTGGAGACACCGGACCAGCTGGCCGGCGCACTGCGCGAGGGCATGGCCGAGACCAGCCTGCCGACCGTGGTCGACGTCCGCGTCACCCGCGATCCGGCGAAGATGCTGCCGGGCGTCGACAACCGCGCCGCCCAGCCGGCGGCCAAGGGCGACCGGATCGCCTGAGCCATGGCAGCGCTCGACCTGCTGGCGATCCAGCGTATTTCGCCGGTCGACAAGGCACGGATCGAGGCCGTCGATCCGCGCATCCGCCTGACCGACGCGGGCGGCTGGTTCGACGGCGAGATCCGCGAGACCTGGCCGGATTTCACGGCGGAACGCTATTTGGCGCCGGATGCCCAGGGCCAGGGCACCCGGGGCGAGCGCGACGCCCTGCTGGCCGGGGCGGAGGTCGTCCTCGGCGGCTGGCCTTTCCCCCTCGACCTGCGCGCCCGTGCGCCGAGGCTGAAATGGTTCCACCAGCGCCCGGCCGGCGCCTCCAACCTGCTGCGCGGCGACCTCTGGGGCAGCGACGTTACCGTCACGACCAGCCGCGGCGCCGGCAATACGATGGCCATGGCGGAATATTCCCTCGCCGGGATCCTGCATTTCGCCAAGGGCCTGAATCAGGCGGCGGTCGACCTGACGGCGAGCCGCTTCGATTTCCGCGCCTATCGCCCTTTGTGACTAGGTTCAGATAGATGTGAGACGCGCCTCTGGCGGCAGAGGCGGGGATCTCCGAAGCTGTGAGTTGCGAGACCAACAGCTTGAAGGAGAACCCCATGCAGGTTTTTGGCCTGCCCCGACATGTTATCAGGGGTTGGAGGACGGCGTTGGCATCGGGCCCGGCGTGACGGCTTGACGGCCGAGGCGGCGGCCCAGGCGGTGGGCGTGCCGCGTAGCACGCTCTATCGCTGGGACGAGCGGTTGGAGCCGCGCTCGCGCGCGCCTCGCCGCCGTCGTCGCCGAGAGTGGTCGAGTGCGGTGCTGCGTCGGCTTGAACGGCTGCGCCGCGACTTCCCGATGTGGGGCAAGGCCAAGCTCGGACCGCTGCTGCGCCGAGAGGGCTTCACCTTGTCGGACAGCACCGTTGGTCGCATGCTCGCCCATCTGGTCGCGCGCGGCGTCGTTGTGCCGGTGCCCGTGGCGCGACGACGCGCCAAGGGCAAGAGAGCCAAGCGCCCACACGCCAAGCGTTTGCCGAAGGGGATGAAGGCAACGGCCCCCGGCGATCTGGTCCAGCTCGACACCTTGAGCATCACGCCGGCCGGCGAGCGCACGGTCAAGCAGTTCACCGCCTACGATCCCGTCAGCCGCTTCACCTGTGCCAAGGCCTTCCGCAGAGCGACCGCCAGGAACGCCGAGAGCTTCCTCGACAAACTCGTGGCCGACCTGCCCTTCCCCGTGAAGGCCATCCAGGTCGACGGTGGATCCGAGTTCATGGCCGAGTTCGAGGCCGCCTGCGAGAGCCGAAAGATCCCCGTCTATGTCTTGCCGCCGAGGACGCCGCAGCTCAATGGCGGCGTCGAGCGAGCCAACGGCGCATGGCGCTACGAGTTCTACGCCTGCCATGACATCGAGGACCAGCTCGACAAACTAAACCCACAGATCGACAAGTTCGCCAACATCTACAACACCTTCAGGCCTCATGGAGCCTTGAAAGGCAAAACCCCCGAGGAGTACCTTCGACAGATCACAGCCAAGAAGACCTCGTCGTCTCATATGTAGTGAACCTGGACACTTTGTCGCTCGCGGGCAAGACGCTCTGTATCGTCGGTGCCGGCGGCATCGGCCGTGACCTCGCCCGGATCGCCGCGGCGCTCGGCTTCCGCGTGATCGGGACCCGGCGCAACCCCGACGGTGAGGTACCTGAGGGCTTCGCCGAACTCGGCGGCCCCGGCGATCTCGACCGGTTCCTGGCGGAAAGCGATTTCGCCGCCATTTGCTGCCAATGGACGCCGGAAACCACGCATCTTTTCAACGCGGAACGCTTCGCCCTGATGAAACCGGGCGCGATTGTGACCAACGTCGCGCGCGGCGAGATCATCGACGAGCCGGCCCTGGTCGCGGCCCTCGATTCGGGCCAGCTGCGCGGCGCCGTGCTCGACGTCTACGACGGCGAGTTCGATCATCCGCCGCTCAGCGCCCTTTGGCACCATCCCAAGGCCATCGTCTCGCCCCATATCTCGGCCCAGGGCGACGTCGACCAGCACCGGGCGATCGAGATCTTTCTCGACAACCTCGGGGCCTATATCGCCGGCGCGCCGCTGGCGAACGTCATCGACTGGGCCCGGGGTTGTCAATCAGCATTTAATTCTGACCCCCTATCGGCGTGCAAAATTGACCCCCCCCCCTTGCTTCGACGGAGGTTGTCCCGGTAGTCCACGGGAGGGCCCCGCGCGGCTTCGTGTAGCGCTTTGCGTTACGCGGAGCGAAGCCGCGTGGGAGGGGCCTGTGGGCCCACCGGGACAACCGGGCCGGCGGCGGAACGTGGGGATCAGGTGGGGTTCTTGAAGTGGCAATGAGCTTTTGAAGTAGTGTCCAGACTGTTCTGCAAGTTTGTCATGGCTGCCGATGAGGGCCACCGGCATGCCTGGCGCGGAGATTTCGATTGCTCGGAGCGCCAGGCATGCCGAGCCGCCGTCAGGCGGCTTTCTGGATGCGTTCGCTTTTGCTCTCCTTGAGATGGATCATGTTGAGCTAGCGGTTGGCATCCAGCCAGTCCTCATGGATTTCGATCGCGAGAGCCCGGACCAGCCGGAGGCAGCTCATCCACCCCATCGGCCCGGACTTGTGCCCCAGCTACGAAACCCCTTTTGCAGAACAATCTGTACAGGACCCGTTTTGATTTGCCCGCCTTTGCGATGAAAGCCCCCAGGCTGATTGGCTCCATATAGCGGATCAGCCTGGGGCTTTGCTTACAGGGCGGCTACTTTTGTCGTCGCTGTTTGCTTTGTGCGAAGCGGTAAGACATGTTGCCTGTTTCGATGATTGCGCAGTGATGCGTTACACGATCCAGCAACGCGGTTGTCATTTTTGCATCTCCGAAGACGGAGACCCATTCCCCGAACTCCAGATTGGTGGTGATGATGACGCTGGTCTTCTCATAGAGTTTGCTGATCAGGTGGAACAAGAGCGCACCGCCGGATTTGGGGAATGGGATATAGCCCAGTTCGTCGATGATGACGCAATCCATGGCCGTCAGTTGCCGGATGATCTTGCCGGCGTTGCCTTCGGCCTGTTCCTTGATCAGCGCATTGATCAGATCGACGGCGTTGAAGAAACGGACCTTCTTTCCCTGATTGATCAACAGCGTCCCCAGAGCAATGGCGATGTGGGTTTTGCCCGTACCGGTTCCGCCCACCAGAATGAGGTTGTGGGCCTCCTGGGTGAACTGCCCTGAGCAGAAGGGGTCGATTTGCGCTTGGGTGACGGCGGCTAGGCCGTAATCGAAAGTGGCGAAGTCCTTATGGTGGGGGAACTTCGAGGCCCGCATTTGGTGCTGGATAGAGCGCACCCGGCGCTCTACAGTCTCGGCGTCGATCAGTTGCTTTATCGCAGTGGTCAGACTTGGCGGCTTGCGCGCGGCCAGCAAAGCTTCGGCGCAAGCCGCCATTCCATACAGCCTCAGGGCGATCAGTTGGTCTATCAAAGCTTTCATGCGACGGCCTCCCCGGCAACGCACAGCGTCTCATAGCGCTTGCAGTCCGCTTCGGGCCGCAAGGTCAGTTGCGGATAGGCGTGGCTCTCGCCCCATGGCGCGATGACCGGCTCCACCAGTTGGTTGATCAGATTGATGATGGCCGGAAGGCGCAGCGTGTTCTGCTCCACGGCCAGTTCACAGGCTATCTCGACCACCTCGATCCCGTGATCCTGGGCCAGCAGGAGCAGATCGACAAACTCCCGGTCCCCGCCTTTGCCGGCCATGTAATGCGCCCTGACCCGGTGCATCGCCTCAGGCAATTGCCAACCCACAAAGGGCGCGCCATCTCTCAGCGCGCCGGGCTTGCGGTCGAGTAGGGGCAGGTAATGCCAGGGCTCGAAATAGCTGGCGTTGCGGGTAAAGCGGCGCTTGTGCTCGGCAATCACATTCTGCCCTGACACAACCACGATCCGGTCCGCATAGGCGCGCAGAGAGACAAGCTCCCCGGCGAACCGGGAGGGGACGCTATAGCGATTGGTGGCATATTGGACCAGACAGGTAGAGCGGACACGAGCGGCCTTCTCAACATAGCCGTCAAAAGCCCGGCCCAGGGGACGCAGTTCGGCGCACTCGTCTGCGAACACGTCCGAGATCTTGCGATCCGATTGTTCGGGGTGGGCGCGATTCGCCAATTCCTCGCAGCGCAGACGCAACCAGCCGTTCAGCGCATCCAGATCGTCAAAGGCGGGCTTGGGCGCAAACAGCTGTCCCCGCAGGAACCCAACCTGGTTCTCAATCTGACCCTTCTCCCACCCCGCCGCGGGTGTGCAAGCAACCGGTTCCATCACATAGTGGTTCATCAACGCCAGAAAGCGCGGATGGAACACACGGTCCTTAGAGCGCGAAACATAGGTTACCATCGTCTTGGGGTTGTCGATGATCACCCGGCGCGGTACGCCGCCATAGAAAGACATCGCCCGTGCAAAGGCGTCCAGCACCATCTCCTGAGATTCGCTGGGATAGGCAACAACAAAGGGCTTGCGGCTATGACATAGGCGGAAGTGGGCAACCTTTACCTTCTGCTCGACACCGCCCAGGACAGCGTATTCCGTGCTCCAGTCAAACTGGAGCGCGTCACCTGCCGTAAAGTGCAACGGAATGAACGCATCCCCCGATCCGGCGCCAGAACGCTTCAGGTCGCGGACAAACCTCTGAACCGTCGAGTAGGATCCGCTATAGCCTTCCGACACAAGCTGCTCATAAAGCTTCTTGGCCGTCCGGCGCTCACGGCGCGGGCGCCCCAGGTCCTGCTCAAAGAGCGCCCGAAGCCGGCTGGCGAAGCCATCGCTAAGCTTACGCCGGACGGGTGAAACGCGCCGCTGATAGCTCGGTGGATCGCCGTCCTTCAGATACTTCTTAATCGTGTTCCGCGACAAACCAGTCTGACGAGATACAGATCGGATACTCCGACCCTCCCGTAATATCCAACGTCGGATCTTCAATACGCTTTCCATCAATACCACCTGCTCTTTCCTCCGCACTGTTCCGTGCGGATGCTAGCGTTCCAGGTGGGTCAATTCTTACCGCTCATAACCCACCAAAGTGGGTCAGTTTTGCATGCCGATTCACAGACGAAGCCGTGAAATCTCTCAACAGCCGCCGTCGCTGAGCACCGCCACCAGGGCCGAGAGGCCGCGCTCGCGCGCGAGATCGAGGGCGGTCTTGCCGGCGAAGCCCGGTGCGCCTTTGCCCTCGTGGGCCGCACCGGCGCCCGCGGCGACCAGACGAAGGGCGATCGCCTCGTGGTGATTGATGGTTGCCAGCATCAGGGCGTCGAGGCCGTATTTCGCGGTGACGTCGAGGCGGGCACCGGCGGCGAGCAGGGCCTCGACGATATCGTCGTGGCCGTGGCGGGCGGCCAGCATCAGCGCGGTTTGTCCCTGCCCGTCCCGCCGGTCGGTGGGCATTCCGGCGGCCAGGGCTTCTGTCACGAACGCCGTCTCGCCGTCGATCACGGCCTGGCGGAAGGCTGCATCCATCGTCGATCCCTCGGTACCGCGAGGACCCGAGTCTTGCATGACCTCGCCGCATCCGCGAGGTTGCCGCCAAGAGCCACGCGCCCGGGGAAGGCGGAGCCATGGAATTCTCGTCGGCCCAGCGGGCCGCCCTCGCCGACATTCTCGCCTGGCGGCGCGATGTGCGCCGGTTTCGCGAAGATGGCATCGATCCGGCGATCCTGGCCGAGATCGAGGCGGCGGTCGATCTCGCGCCCTCCGTCGGCAACAGCCGGCCCTGGCGTCTCGTCCGGGTCAAGCGGGCGGCGCGGCGCCGCGCCATCCTCGCGGACTTCGACGCCCGGCGCGCGGCGGCGGGTGAAATCTACGATCCCGCCACCCGGGCACGCTACGACGGCCTGAAGCTCGCCGGGCTGGCCGAGGCGCCGGTGCATCTCGCCGTCTTCACCGACACGGCACCGGTGGCCGGCGCCGGGCTCGGCCGGCAAAGCATGCCGGAAACCCTGACCTATTCCACCGTGATGGCGATCCATACGCTCTGGCTGGTTGCCCGCGCGCGTAATATCGGTGTCGGCTGGGTGTCGATCCTCGATTCCGACACGGTCACCAGCATCCTTGAGGTGCCCGACAGCTGGCGTTTTACCGCCTATCTCTGTCTCGGCCATCCCTTGGAATTCGACGACCGGCCGGAACTCGAGCGGGCCGGCTGGCAGGAGAATACCGCCAGCGTCTGGCTCGATCGTTGAAGCCGGGGTCCGTCACCCCGGGCAGCTCTCGATGCGGCGGGTCGCCGAATAGCTCTCCGCCGCCCGCCACAGGCAGTCGAAATCGGGATGGTCGAGGGGGTTCGGGCCCGTCGGTCGCTGCCGTGCGGCGCGGGATTGGGTCTGGTCGGTCATGGCGAAAGCTCCCTACAGCAGGTTCTTTATATCGGAGGCGAAGGTCGGGAAGCCGAAGATCGTCTCCTTGATCTGGTCGGCGGTGATGGCGAACTTCATGGCGAAGGCGAAGAGGTGGATCAGCTCCTCCCCCCGGTGGCCGACGATGTGGGCGCCGACGATCCGGCCGCTGGCCTTTTCGGTCAGCACCTTCGACCAGGCCACGCTCTCGCCGTAGCTCCTGGCCGAGAACCAGCCGGTCATGTCGTTCACCGCGACATCGACATCGAGACCCTGCTCACGTGCGTCCGCCTCGCTCAGTCCCACGCCGGCGAGTGCGGGCACGGTGTAGACGGCACTCGGTACGACCGCGTAGTCGGGTGCTTCCGAAGTGCCGTGGACGATATTCCGGCCGACGATTTGGCCCTCGAGGGTGGCGAGTGGCGAGAGCTGGGCCGGGCCGACCAGCGCGTCGCCGGCAACCCAGACGCGGGGATTGGAGGTCGAGCGCAGGCTCTCGTCGACCTGCACGCGAATGCCGTCGTGGGCGATGTCGCCCGCCTCCAGGTCGAGGCCGGCGACATTGGCAACGCGGCCGGTACCGTTCACGACCCGGTCGCAGGCAAGGACATGGCGTTCGCCCTCGTGCTCGAAGACCACCTCGAATCGCGTGCCCGCCCGCCGGATTTCAGCGACGCGGACCTCGGTGCGGATGGCGATGCCGATCCGCTCGCTCTCCAGCCGCAACTGGTCGACCGCGTCGCCATCGAGACGGGGCAACAGGCGCGGCAGGGCCTCCAGCACCGTGACCCGGGCACCGGCCCGGGCGTAGACGTGGGCGAACTCCATGCCGATAACGCCACCGCCGACGAAGACGACATCGCCCGGTGGCGCCGCATCGGAGAGCACCTCGTCCGAGGTAATCATGTGTTCGGCACCGGGGATCGGCAGCATGCGGGGCGTCGAGCCTGTGGCGATGACGATATTATCGGCCTCCAGCACCCGGTCACCGACCTGGATCCGGTCGGGGCCGACGAATTGGGCCGTGCCGCGGTAGACGTCGCCGCGCTTTTCGGCGACGCCGGCCATGGCGTCGGGAATGAAGCCGATCATCTCGTCCTTGCGGGCGATCAGGCGTGCCCAGTCCAGCCGGGCGCCCGACACCTCGATGCCATGCACCGGTGCGGTTTCGATGTCATGCATCGCGTGGGCGGCGGCGACCAGTACCTTTTTCGGCGTGCAACCGCGATTGGGGCAGGTACCGCCAAAGTCGCGTTCTTCGACAAAGGCGATGCGTTTGCCCGCCGCCGCGGCGACTGCGGATACCCCGAAGCCGGCGTTGCCGCCGCCGAGGATGGCGATGTCATAGCGTTCCGTCATGTCTCATCCCTCCGGTTCCGGGGCGCCTCAGGACGGCGCGCCCGGCTGTCTCGTGATCTCGCTCCAGCCCTCGCCGCTGGCGAGGACGCAACTGCGGCCGTGCACGTCGGTGGCGACCAGGGTCCAGCTGCCCGTCTCGCTCTTCAGCAGCTCCAGCATCGCGCGGCCGTCTTCGGCGATGCCGCGCGCCGCGATCCGTTCGCCGTGCCGCTCGCCGAGCTGGCGGATGGCGTCGTCGCGGACGAGGCAGAGCTGCTGGGCTTCCGCGCCTGCGAATGGGCCGAGCGCCGCGGCGAAGGTGATGAACGCCAGGGCGCCGAGAGTGATCGACTTCAATCCTTGCATCATGCTCAGCTCCTTTTCCGGTTTCCTATTAGTTGGGTAGGCAGGTCTGTCTATACAAGAGCTATTTATAGCGTTTGGTAACAGGGATCTTGATTTTTTTAGACAGGTCGGTACATATGTGAGTGACATGAGTGCATCCATGACCATCGACAAACGCGAGCAGTTGATCGAGGCCGGGCTGGCCTTGTTCTATCGCAACGGCTTCACGGCGACGGGCATCGACCGGGTGCTGGCCGAGGCGGGCGTCGCGAAGATGACGCTCTACAAGCATTTCGGTTCGAAGGAGGCGTTGATCCGCGAGGTCCTCCGCCGGCGCGGCGAAAGCTTCCGGGCCTGGCTGATGGCGGAGGTGGAGCGGCGGAGCACCGATCCCCGAGGCCGCCTGCTGGCCCTGTTCGAGGCCTATGGCGCCTGGTTTCGCGAGCCGGGCTTTCGCGGCTGCATCTTCCTGAACGCGACGGCGGAGTTCTGCGGCATCGCCGAGGCGATCGCCGAGCAGTCCGTCGAACACGCCCGGCTGACGCAGGCCTATATCCGCGGCCTGGTCGCGGCGGCGAACGTCGAGGACCCTGACGCCCTCACCGCCTGGCTGGTGCTCCTGTTGAACGGTGCCGTCGCCTCGGCCCAGGTTTCGGGCGAGGCCGCCTGGGCCGAAAAGGCCCGCGCCGCCGCCGCCCTGGTGATCGACGGTGCACCTCCCGGGCAGCAAATTCCCTAGTACTTCGCCGGCACGTAGAGGTTGGCGGGGAGGGTGGCGCGTTCATAGTCCGGGTTGGAGACGCGCTCCGGCAGTTCGACCTCGTCGTGGTCCACTTCGGTGTAGGGCACCAGCGTCAGCAGATGGTCGATGCAGTTCAGCCGGGCCCGCTTCTTGTCGTTGCTCTCGATGATGTACCAGGGCGCCTCGGGGATGTTGGTGCGGGCGAACATCTCCTCCTTCACCTTGGTGTACTCCTCCCAGAGGATGCGCGATTGCAGGTCGATCGGGCTCAGCTTCCATTGCTTCATCGGGTCGTGGATGCGCATGAGAAAGCGGTACTGCTGCTCCTGGTCAGTGATGGAGAACCAGTATTTCACCAGCTTGATGCCGGAGCGTGCCAGCATCCGCTCGAACTCCGGCACGTCGTTGAAGAATTCCTCGACCTGGTCATCGGTGGCGAATTCCATCACCCGCTCGACGCCTGCCCGGTTGTACCAGGAGCGGTCGAACAGCACGATCTCGCCGCCGGCCGGCAGGTGCGAGACATAGCGCTGGAAGTACCATTGGCTCTGTTCCCGGTCGCTCGGCGCCGGCAGGGCGACGACGCGGCAGACCCGGGGATCGAGGCGTTGGCTGATCCGCTTGATAACGCCGCCCTTGCCGGCCGCGTCCCGCCCTTCGAAGATCACCACCAGCTTGTAGCCGGTCCGGATCACCCAGTCCTGCAGCTTCACCAGCTCGGCCTGCAGGCGGAGGAGATGGTGGAAGTAGATCTGCCGATCGAGGCTGGTGGTGCTTTCGAACCGGGTGACCCGTTCCAAAAGGCCGTCCAGGCGAAAGTCGTCGATCTCGAGTTCCAGTTCCTCGTCGAGGCTGTCCTCGAGGTCGAGCCGCACCCAGGACTTGGACTTCGCGTCGTCGTTCCTGTCGTCCATCCGTGCCGCCGTCCTCGTTGCCTCGCCGTTGCCCCGCCGCTTCACCCCCTCGCGGGTCTCGCCCGGTTCCGGGCGAAGGCCCCGAGCTTAGCCGGAATTTCCCGTCCTATCCACGACCCGTCTCATCCCGCGCCTCGCGCAGCATGTTGCGGGCGATCAACAGTTGCTGGATCTGGTTGGTGCCGTCGTAGATCCGATAGATCCTGACGTCCCGGTAGAAGCGCTCGACGGCGCTGCCCCGCATGAAGCCGGTGCCGCCCTGGATCTGTACGGCGCGATCGGCGACCCGGGCCACCATCTCGGTGGCGAAGAGCTTGCAGCAGGCCGCTTCCGTTCCCGCCGCCGCGCCGTCATCGAGGCGACGGGCCGTATCCAGTACCATGCAGCGCGCCGCATAGGCCTCGGCCCGGCTGTCGGCCAGCATCGCCTGGATCAGCTGGTAGTCGGCGATCGGCCGGCCGAACTGTTCCCTCGCCTGCGCGAAGTCGAGGGATTCCCGGATCAACCGTTCGGCATTGCCGACCGCCGTCGCGGCGGCTTCGACCCTGACGATGTCGAGCCGGCGCATGACGATGGCGAAACCCTCGCCCTCGCGGCCAACCAGGTTGGCGGCGGGGATCCGGCAATCCTCGAACAGCAAATCTCCGGTGTCGTTGCCGTTGAGGCCCATTTTTTCGTCCGCCGGTCCCCGGCCGAGGCCGGGCCGGTCCCCCTCGACCAGGAAGGTGGAGACGCCGCGCGCCCCGGCCTCGGCCGGGTCCGTGCGCGCGGTCACCAGGACGAGGTCGGCGTGCGGTGCGTTGGTAATGAAGCGCTTCTCGCCGTTCAGCACATAGTCGTCGCCCTCGCGGCGGGCACTGGTCCGAATCGCGCCCGCGTCCGATCCGGCGCCGGGCTCGGTCAGGGCGAAGGCACCGGTGATGCGTCCCGCCGCCAGCTCGGGTAGCCAGCGCGCCTTCTGTTCCTCGCTGCCGTAGTGCTGCAAGGCGAAGCCGGCGCCGTCGTTCGAGCTGAAGCGGCGATAGAAGGCGGGCGAGGTCCAGGCCATGGCGATGACGACGCGGATTTTCTCCTCGACGGTCAGGCCGCTGCCGCCGAAGGCCTCCGGCAAGGCGAGGCCGGCGAGGCCCATGGCGCCGAGTTCGGCGACGATGTCGCCGGGAATGCGTGCCTCGCGGTCGACCGCGATCTCGGCCGGCACCAGGCGTTCGCGCACGAAGCGCTGAATGCTGTCGAGGATTTCCGCGAGGGCGGCTTCATTTCGAACCATGACATCGATACCTTTTTCCAACCTGACGTGCCACGCTATCGCGGGCGCGGAAGCGGGAAAAGGCGAGGGTCGAACGGATGGCGGATGATGGCGCGGGACGGCCCTTCGCGGGGCTTCGGGTGGTGGACGCGAGCCGGGTGCTGGCCGGGCCGTTCTGCTGCCAGATGCTGGCCGACATGGGCGCGGACGTGATCAAGATCGAAAGCCCGGGTGGCGACGAGAACCGCAGCTGGCCGCCGCTGGCGGAAAACGGCATCAGCTCCAACTACGCCAGCGTCAACCGCGGCAAGCGCGGCCTCACCCTCGACCTGAAGACGGCGGCGGCGGGGGAGATCCTGGAACGGCTGATCGCCCGCGCCGATGTGGTGGTGCACAGCTTTCTGCCGCCGACGGCGCGCCGCCTCGGCCTGGATGCCGAGGCCCTGCGCGCGCGCTATCCGCGTCTGATCGTCTGCACCATTTCCGGCTACGGCACCGAGGGGCCGCTCGCCGACAAGCCGGGCTACGACCTCATGGTGCAGGCCTTCGGCGGGGCGATGTCGGTGACCGGCTACGACGACGGCCCGCCGGTGCGCACCGGGGTGTCCTTCGTCGACATGTCGACCGGGCTTTCGGCCTACGGCGCCATCGCCACCGCGCTCTACCAGCGCGGCGAGACGGGCGAGGGCACCTGGGTGCGCGCCTCGCTGCTCGAGACGCTGGTGGCGGAACTCGGCTATCACGCCGTCGGCTGGTTGCAGGCGGGCGAACTGCCGGTCAAGCAGGGCTCCGGCGCCAAGGGCCTGGCGCCCTATCAGGCGTTCCGCTGCAAGGACGGCCACATCCTGGTCGGCGCGCCGAACCAGGGGGCCTGGGACCGGCTCTGCAATGCGCTCGGCGACGAGGCGCTACGGACCGATCCGCGCTTCGCCGACAATCCCTCCCGGGTCGAGAACCTGGCGGCGTTGAGCGCGTTGTTGGAAGCCCATTTCCTCACCCGCGAAGCCGAGGATCTGGCCGCCCTGCTGGAGCGCCACGCCATCGCCGTTTCGCCGATCCAAAGCATCGACCAGCTGATGGCGCACGAGCAGGTCCGCGCCAACGCCATGGTCGTCGAGACGAGCGACGGTGCGGGCCGGGCCTGGCCGCTGGTCGGCGCCCCCTTCAAGGTCGGCGACAGCGCCGCCGGCGACCGGGCCCCGCCGGCGCTCGGCGAGCATACGGACGAGATCCTTTCCACCGACCTCGGCCTCGACGCGGCGGAGATCGCGCGGCTGCGCGCCGCCGGCGCGGTTTGAAGCAGAACCACGGAGCGTATCGCCCATGTCGTTCGAGGTCTGGCTCGCCTTCGCCGCCGCTTCCGCCGTCCTGCTGACCATCCCGGGGCCGACGGTATTGCTGATCATCGCCCACGCCGTCGCCCACGGGCGGCGGGCGGCGCTCGCCACGGTGGCCGGCGTGGCGCTGGGCGATCTCGTCGCGATGACCGCGTCGCTCGCCGGGCTGGGCGCTTTGCTGGCTGCTTCGGCGACGCTCTTCGGGGTGTTGAAATGGGCGGGTGCCGCCTATCTCGTCTACCTCGGTTGGCGCCTCTGGCGGGCGCCGATCGGGGCGGCGGACGAGGATGCGCCTGCGGCCTACAGCGGACGGCGGGTCTTCCTGCACGGCTTCGTGGTCACCGCGCTCAACCCGAAGAGCATCGTCTTCTTCGTCGCCTTCCTGCCGCAGTTCATCGACACCGCCCGCCCGCTGCTGGCACAGATGGCGCTGCTGGAGGTGACGTTCCTGGCGCTGGCGAGCCTGAACGCGACGCTTTTCGCCCTCTCCGCCGCGGCGGCGGGTGGCGTCATCCGGCGCCCGGCGGTCCGGCGCGCGGTGAACCGGACCGGCGGGGGACTGCTGATCGGCGCGGGCGTGTTCGCGGCATTGTGGGACCGGGTCGCACGGGCCGCTTGAGGCGCGGGTCGCACATTGAAAGCGACGGTTGTCCGTCGCTATGCACCGTCGGCCGGGTTGTCCTGGTTTTCAATCTGTTCCTGCAATAGAGCGGCCAAATACTCTTCCATTACCGAAAGATTCAAATGCCCCTGTTCCCATGCCAGATCGGCTGCCTTAAGTGCTTCATAATAGGGTTTTCGATTTTCGCGTATGCGCTCGGGAACGATCTTGTTGCCGCCTAGCAGGCCGCCAGAACGCGCACATAGTAAATAATAACAAGCTGCTCTTGCGGTTCTCCCGTTACCTTCAATGAACGGATGAATCCAATTCAGCCGCCATAAACCGTATGCGGCTAGCTCTGTATTGGTCCAGTTGTACCAGTTTTCGTGAACCGTTGAAATGAATTGATCCATTAGTTCCGGCACATCGCGGAAGTGCGGCGGCTTGTGATCTCCGACATATATCGGTTCATTTCGAAATCGACCGCCGAACTGAGAAATATTTGCTACCACGGCATGGTTTAAGTCCCACAGCATGAATTTATCGAATACTCGACCTCCTTGACTGAGGCCAATTTCGATACAGTTTGTCAGGAGATCGTATTGACGAGCCAAATTCTTTTCTTGAATTCGATCAAATAATTCCTGGTTCTCTTCTTCCAAAACAAGCATATTAAAAAGAGAGGCCCGACCAGTTGCCAGACCCCTTCCTTTTGTCGATGATTGCTATGTCTCTGTCACTCGAACGTTCTTTGCAGCTTTCCGGGCCGAGTCCTTTGTAATCCTCGAGCCTTCGGGCGCATTGCCATATACGAAGCTGATACGCTGTTCTTGAAGTTGTTCGTCTGTCACCCCGGCAGCCAACGAGGCCGCTATCAGCCGATCCAGCTCCGGGCGCGGCGGTGCAGACACGAGAACGGCTTTGCGGGCTACCATAAGAGTATCTCCGTCCTTGAGTTGCTCACTTCGGCTAATCACCGAACCTGGATGATATATGGGGATCGGCAGGCATGCACGTCAAATTCGGTGGCGTGTATGTCGCACTCGTGTTGTGCTTCCTGCTTGGCATCCATCGAGCATGCCATCGCGTTCATGGATGACTTGGCGAGCCGACGGGCCAATCGGATACAGCTGACGACGGACGGCTCGAGGCGGGTGGGGGTCGCAGGGAGGCCACGCTTCGGCCCGATTCCGCACGCCGGCTGGAGGCTTTGCTTGACAGGGGATCGGAGAGGCTTAACTTCCGCCTCCACGCCGGCCGGGGCCGGTGAACGCCTTGACGAACAAGGCGAATAGACGAAACGGGAACCCGACGAATGGTCGCGATTGGCTTGCCCGACGGCAGCAAACGGAACTACGAGGGCGCGGTGACGGCCGCCGCCGTCGCGGCGGACATCGGTCCGCGTCTGGCGAAGGATGCGCTGGTCGCCCGCGTGGACGGCGAGCTCTGGGATCTGGAGCGCCCCATCGAGACCGATGCCGAGATCGAGATCATCACCCGCAAGGCGGACGATGCGCTGGAAATCCTGCGCCACGACTGCGCCCATGTGCTGGCGGAGGCGGCGAAGGAACTGTGGCCGGACCTCCAGGTGACGATCGGCCCGGCGATCGCCGACGGCTTCTATTACGATTTCGCCCGCGAGACGCCCTTCACGCCGGACGACCTGGTCGCCCTGGAAGACCGCATGCGCGAGATCGTCGCCCGCGACGAGACGATCGAGCGGATGGAGTGGGAGCGCGACCGGGCGATCGAGTTTTTCAAATCGATCGGCGAGCACTACAAGGCCGAGATCATCTCGGAGATCCCCGCCGGCCAGATCATCTCGCTCTACCGGCAGGGCGAGTTCATCGACCTTTGTCGCGGCCCGCACCTGCGCGCCACCGGCCAGGTCGGCAGCGGCTTCAAGCTGATGAAGGTCGCCGGCGCCTATTGGCGGGGCGACCATCGCAACGAGATGCTGCAGCGGATCTACGGCACCTGCTGGCGCGACGACAAGGAATTGCGGGCCTACCTCACGCGCCTGGAGGAGGCCGAGAAGCGCGACCATCGCCGTCTCGGGCGCGAAATGGACCTCTTCCATTTCCAGGAAGAGGCGGCGGGCATGGCCTTCTGGCATCCCAAGGGCTGGACGCTCTATCGGACCTGCGAGCACTACATGCGCCGTCGCCTGGACGATGCCGGCTACGGCGAAGTGAAGACGCCGCAGCTGGTCGACCGCGCCTTGTGGGAGGCCTCCGGCCATTGGGAGAAGTTCCGCGAGCACATGTACACCTCGGAATCCGAGGAGCGGACCTTTGCGCTCAAGCCGATGAACTGTCCCTGCCACGTGCAGATCTACCGTCAGGGCATCAAAAGCTACCGCGACCTGCCGCTGCGCATGGCCGAGTTCGGTTCGTGCCATCGCTACGAGCCGTCGGGCGCGCTGCACGGCCTGATGCGGGTGCGCAACTTCGTGCAGGACGACGCGCACATCTTCTGCACGGAGGCGCAGATCACGGATGAAAGCATCGCCTTCTGCGATCTGCTGATTTCGATCTATCGCGACTTCGGCTTCGAGGAGGTGATGGTGAAGTTCGCGGACCGGCCCCCGGTGCGTGCCGGCGAGGACGCGGTCTGGGACCGCTCGGAGGCGGCCTTGCGCGAGGCGGTGGAGGCGACCGGCCTGCCCTATGAAATGAACCCGGGGGAGGGCGCGTTCTACGGCCCCAAGCTCGAGTTCGTGCTGCGCGACGCGATCGGCCGCGACTGGCAGTGCGGCACGTTGCAGGTCGACTTCGTGCTGCCGGAACGGCTGGATGCGAGTTATGTCGCGGAGGATGGCGAGAAGCATCGCCCGGTCATGCTGCACCGGGCCATTCTCGGCTCGTTCGAGCGGTTCATCGGCGTCATGGTCGAACATTACGCGGGGCGCTTGCCGCTGTGGCTGGCGCCGACCCAGGCGGTGATCACGACGATCACCCACGAAGGTGACGATTATGCCCGCGATGTCGCCCGCCGCCTCGGCGCGGCCGGCCTGCGGGTGGAGACGGATTTGCGCAACGAAAAGATCAACTACAAGGTGCGCGAACACTCCCTCGCCAAGGTGCCGTTGATCATCGCGATCGGCCGCCGCGAGGCGGAGGAAGGCACGCTGGCGATCCGTCGTCTCGGCTCGAAAGCGCAAGAGGTACTTGCACTCGATGCGGCGGTTGATAAATTGGTCGGTGAAGCCTGCCCGCCGGACCTGCTCCGAGGTTGATCGGGGGTGGTCGCGGGCAACGCTTCTAGGGCCTGAAACCCTGTAACAACAAGGAGTTGGTTAGATAGCACGACATTTCATAACGGCCCCGCCGCCTCGCGAAGGTCCTCGCGTGAATGGCCAGATAGAGGTGCGGGAAGTCCGTCTCATCGACGAAACCGGCGACAACGTCGGTGTGGTCACAACGGAAGATGCCATCGATCGGGCCGAAAACGCTGGCCTGGATCTGGTGGAGATCTCGCCCAACGCGGATCCGCCGGTGTGCAAGATCCTCGATTTCGGTAAGTTCAAATACCAGGCGCAGAAGCGGGCCAACGAGGCGCGCAAGAAGCAAAAGACCATCGAGGTCAAAGAGATCAAGATGCGCCCGAACATCGATCAGCACGACTACGACGTGAAGATGCGCTCGATGCTCAAATTCCTCGGCGAGGGCGACAAGGTCAAGGTGACCCTGCGCTTCCGGGGACGCGAGATGGCGCACCAGAACCTCGGCATGCGCGTGCTGGAACGGGTTCGCGACGACCTGGACGAAATCTCCAAGGTCGAGCAATTCCCGAAGATGGAAGGGCGGCAGATGACCATGGTCATCTCGCCCAAATGATTTGCCGCTTCGGTGCGATTCCTTCGCCCCGAACGGTTGACAGACCGGCCTGATCGACGATATGCGGGGGGCCATTGCCCAGGTGGCGGAATTGGTAGACGCGCTAGCTTCAGGTGCTAGTGAGGGTAACCTCGTGGAAGTTCGAGTCTTCTCCTGGGCACCATCCGCAAACTCCGCCGCGCGCGGAGACGCGCCGGCGGAACAACGCGGGGCGCGAAGACGGATGGGATCATGAACCTGCATCTGCATCAAAACGACCTGCCGGACGGGCTCGCGTTCGGTTCCATGGTGGCGATCGACAGCGAGACCATGGGGCTCGATCCGCACCGCGACCGGCTCTGTCTGGTACAGCTCTCGGCCGGCGACGGTGAGTGCCATCTGGTGCAGTTCGCGGACCGCGACTACACGGCGCCGAATCTCAGTCGCCTGCTGGCCGACGAGGCCGTCGTCAAGCTGTTCCATTTCGCCCGCTTCGACGTCGCCGTGCTGGGCCACTATCTGGATGTCGACGTCAAGCCGGTCTATTGCACCAAGATCGCCTCTAAGCTGGTGCGCACTTACACCGATCGCCACGGCCTGAAGGATCTCTGCCGCGAGCTGCTCGGCACCGACATCTCCAAGCAGCAGCAGTCTTCCGATTGGGGGGCGGCCGAGTTGAGCGAGGACCAGCTGCGCTATGCCGCGAGCGACGTGCTTTATCTCCATCGGTTGCACGACGAGCTGGAGCGTCGCCTGGCGCGCGAGGGCCGGCGTGAGCTGGCGCAAGCCTGCTTCGATTTCCTGCCGACCCGGGCCCGCCTCGATCTCGCCGGGTGGGACGAGGTCGATATTTTCGCCCATTCCTGATCTGCGACGTTCTTCGCGACGCCTGGCCTATACCGAAAATTAAAGCGGCCCGGCGGATAACGGTTTCATGGTGAATCGAATCCAAACGCCGTACCGCCTGGCCCGCCCCGATCGCTTCCTTGGCTTGCCCGGGTGCGGGGCGTATCCTGTAACGACCGAGCGGGGCTGAAGAGGCGAGCATGGCGCTGTCCGCGAAACTGGAGCTCAGAACCTCCCAGTCGCTGGTGATGACGCCGCAATTGCAGCAAGCGATCAAACTGCTGCAATTGAACAACATGGAACTCGGCGATTTCGTCGCGACGGAGCTGGAGCGCAACCCGACGCTGGAGCAGGCCGAGGGCGAGGCGCCGGTCGAAGGCGAGCCGGCGGCGGAACTTCAGGCGCCGGTCAAGGCCGCCGGCGAGGTCGCGGTGGATCGCGTCGACTATTCGGGCGGCTCGGGCGAGGCGCCGCTCGATACCGACTACGAGAACGTCTTTACCCACGGTGAGACGGGGGACGGTGCCGCCGGTCTCGCCGGTGAAATGGAACGCGCCGCCTGGAGCGGCGTCGGTGGCGGCGGTGGCGGCTATGACGGCGAAGGTGGCGCGCTGGATCTGGCGGGCGAGGAGGCGGTCTCGCTGAAGGCGCATCTGCTAGGCCAGGTGAACGCCGGCCTCGACGATCCCGTCGACAGGCTGATCGGCGCCCATCTGATCGAAAGCCTGGACGAGGCCGGCTATCTGACCGAGGACGTCGGCGAGGTCGCCGCCAAGCTCGGCTGTCCGGCGGCTCGGGTGGACGTCGTGCTGGGCCGGTTGCAGGCGATGGATCCGGCCGGCATCGGGGCCCGCAATCTCGCCGAATGCCTGGCCTTGCAGTTGGCCGAGCGGGACCGCCTCGACCCGGCCATGCGGGCCCTGCTCGACAATCTCGATTCTCTAGCCCGACACGACCTCGACGGGTTGATGGAGCTTTGCGCCGTCGACGAGGAGAACATGGCCGAGATGATCGCGGAGATCCGCGATCTCAACCCCAAGCCCGGCCTGCTGTTCGATCACGAAGTTGCCCAGCCGGTGGTGCCCGACGTGCTGATCCGGCGCGAGGCCGACGGGCTGTGGCGGGTCGAGCTGAACTCGGAGACCTTGCCGCGCCTGCTGGTGAACGCACGCTATTCCGCCCTCGTCGAAACGCTGGGGCGCGGCAGCAAGGAGCGGGCCTATCTCACCGAGTGCCTGGCCGACGCCAACTGGCTGGTGAAATCCCTCGACCAGCGGGCCCGGACGATCATGAAGGTGGCGAGCGAAATCGTCCGCCAGCAGGAGAACTTCCTCGAGCACGGCATCACCCATCTCCGCCCGCTCAACCTCAGGACGGTGGCCGATGCGATTGAGATGCACGAGAGCACGGTGAGCCGGGTCACTTCGAACAAATACGTGGCGACGCCCCGCGGGATCTTCGAGCTGAAGTATTTCTTCACCTCGGCAATCGCCTCGTCCGAGGGCGGGGACGCCCATTCCGCCGAAGCGGTGAAACATCACATTCGCGGCCTGATCGAGGCCGAGGAGGCGAGCAAGGTCTATTCCGACGACCGTCTGGTCGAGCTGCTGCGCGACGGCGGCATCGACATCGCCCGGCGCACCGTGGCGAAATACCGCGAATCGATGGACATCCCGTCTTCCGTCCAGCGTCGCCGGATGAAGAAGGCGGCGCTGCAAAAGGCTGGTTGACACTCCGGGAGCCGCGCCATATGTTCCGGCGCCTCGCGGATGTCGGGCCGTTCGCGCGGTCGACCGAACCGCCAGCAAAACCATCCACGGGACCCATGCAAATACAGATTTCAGGAAAGCAGCTCGACATACCGGAGCGGCTTCGAAACCACGTCCAATCGCACCTCTCGAAAGCGGTGGAGCGCTACTTCGCCGATCCGATCGAGGCGCATGTCAGCTTCTCGCGCACCGGTCCGACCCGGGTCCGCACGGACTGTTCCGTCCATGTGGGGCACGGCATCCATGCCCAGTCGCATGCCGAGGCGGAGAGCGAATCCGCCAGTTTCGATGCGGCGAGCGACCGGCTGGAAAAGCAGCTGCGGCGCTACAAGCGGCGGCTGCGCGACCATCACAATCGCCAGGCCCAGGCGGCACGCAGCGCGCTGGAGGCGCGCGATATCGTGCTGGCGCCCGAGGTCGAGGTCGAGGACGAGGTGCCGGAGACCTTTCAGCCCGTCATCGTGGCCGAGGGGACGACGCGCATCGAAACCATGAGTGTGGGCGAGGCCGTCATGCGTATGGATCTGGCCGACGCACCGGTCCTGATGTTCCTCAACGGCGCTTCGGACACCTATAATGTCGTCTATCGGCGCGCCGACGGTCATGTCGGCTGGATCGAGCCCTCCCGGGAGGGAGACAAAGGCGAATAGGAGGACCGTCCGTATGGAGATGGACGAACTTCTGGCGCAGGATGCGGTCGTACCGAACCTGAAGGCCGGCAGCAAGAAACAGCTGCTGCAGGAGTTGTCGCACAAGGCCGCGACGCTCACCGGGATCGAGGAGCGGCGCATCTTCGACGTGTTGCTGGAGCGCGAGCGCCTCGGCACCACCGGTGTCGGCCAGGGCATCGCCATTCCGCACGGCAAGATCGGCGAACTTCCGCGATTGCATGGCCTGTTCGCCCGTCTGGCGGCGCCGATCGACTTCGACGCGATCGACGACGAGCCGGTCGACCTGATCTTCCTGTTGCTGGCGCCCGAAAGCGCCGGGGCGGATCACCTGAAAGCGCTGGCCCGGATTTCCCGGCTGCTGCGCGATCAGGAATTCTGTCGCAAGCTTCGCGGTTCGGACGAGGCGGACGCGATCTATGCCCTGCTGACCGATCCGAGCATGCCGGGACACGAATGATCGCCCGCGCCCCGGCGCTGGTCTGGGGTGTTTTCGCGGGCCTGGCCGCCTCGGCTGTGCTCGCCGCCGACACGCCGCCGCGTCTTTCCCTCCCCGTGGATTGCGAACCCGGGCAAAGCTGCTTCGTGCAGAACCACGTCGACACCGATCCCGGGCCCGACGCGCGCGATTTCACTTGCGGACCGCTCAGCTACGATGGCCACCGTGGTACCGACTTTCGTGTCGCCACGCTCGCCGACATGCGGGCCGGCGTTCGCGTGTTGGCCGCCGCCCCGGGGCGGGTCGCCGCCGTGCGCGACGGCATGGCCGACGACGGCGGGCGGGGCCCGAACCTCGAGGCCAAATGCGGCAATGGGGTTCGCATCGCGCACGGCGGGCGCTGGATGACCCTCTACTGTCACCTGCGCAAGGGCTCGATCCGGGTCGAGACGGGCCAGCGGATTACGGCCGGTACGGTGCTCGGTGAGATCGGCATCTCTGGCCGCGCGGACTTCCCGCACCTGCACTTCGATTTGCGCCATCGCGGACGTTCCATCGATCCCTATACCGGTCGCGCCATGGGCGCAGGCTGTGGGCGTGTGGCGAAATCTTATTGGCACGAGGCGACCGCACGGCGGCTTGCCTACCGGGCGAGCGGCCTGCTCGGCATGGCCATCACCGCCACGCGGCCGGACCGGGGCCGCATCCGCGACGGCGGCCAGCGCCAAGAGGCGTTACTGGCCGGCCCGCGCGAGCTCTATCTCTGGACCGAGTTGTTCGGCCTCAGAACCGGCGATATCGAGGAAATGCGCCTGCTGACCCGCAACGGCGAGCTACTGGCGGAAGAACGCTTTGACCCGGCGATGCGCAACCGGGCGGCGCAGTTTCGTTACATCGGCGCGCGCCGGAAGGGCGGCGGCGGCTGGCCGCCTGGCCGCTACCGGGGCGAATACCGGCTTCTGCGCCCGGACCCGACGCACCCCACGCCGCGGGTCGTGGTCGCCCGCGACGTGGAGCTCCGGCTACTCGGCGAGTGAGCCACGCTCAGGCCGCCCGCGCTTTTTCGTCGTCCAGCAGCTTGCGCTTGCGCTGCAGCCCCCAGCGATAGCCGCCGAGGCCGCCGTCCACGCGGATGGCGCGGTGGCAGGGGATGGCGATGGAGACCGGGTTGGTCGCGCAAGCCCGACCCACCGCGCGCTGGCCCCTGGCGAGGCCGAGGCGCTCGGCGATCTCGGAATAGGTCCGGGTTTCGCCGGCCGGGATGCGCATCAACTCTTCCCAGACCCGGCGCTGGAACGCCGTGGCGCGCACGTCGAGCGGCAGATCCAGGTGCGGCATGTGTCCGGCGAGATGGGCGACGACCGCATCGGTCCAGGCGCCCAGCACAGCGTCGTCGCGCCGGATCGCCGCCTCGGGAAACTCGGCCCGCAATTCCGCCTCCAGCGCCGTCCCGTCGTCGCCGAGCGCGATGAAGGAGATGCCCCGCCCCGTCGCCGCCACCATCAGCAGGCCGAGCGCCGAAGGTTGCACGGTGAAGGCCATCTCCGCCCCGGCGCCGCCCTTGGCATAGGTCGCGGGTGTCATGCCCAACTCCCCCGGCGCGCGCTCGTAGACCCGGCTGGAGGCGCCGTAACCCGCCTCGTAGACGGCACCCGTGACGTCCTCGCCCGCCTTCAGGCGGTCCTTCAGCCGGGCCAGGCGGAGCGCGTCGGCATAGGCCTGCGGGCTCACCCCCATGACGCGCTTGAAGCTCTTCTGCAAATGATGCGGGCTGACGCCGGTCGCCGCGCCGAGCGCGCTCAGCCCCGGCGTCCCCTCGAGGCCGTCGTCGAGTGCGGCCTCGATCAGGGCGCAGACCCGGCGCGCCGTCTGGACATGGGGATCGCTCGGCGTCGTGGCGTCGGGATCGCAGCGCTTGCAGGCGCGGAAGCCGGCGAGACGGGCGGCCTCCGGCGAGGGGTAGAAATCGACGTTCTCGCGCTTGGGGATACGGCTCGGACAACCGGGCCGGCAATAGATCCCCGTCGTCTTGACGCCGATGATGAAGGCGCCCGCCAGGCTCGCGTCCCGGGCTTCCGTCGCCCGCCACATGTCTTCGGTGTGCATCGTCCAACTCCTCGTGATCCGCTCTGGAGGGTTATGTACGCCACCGTCGGCTTTCGAAATATCCGATTCCTGCGACCACTGTCGAACGCGCGTCAGTGCCGGAAGTGCCGCGTGCCGGTGAAGACCATGGCGAGGCCGGCTTCGTCGGCCGCCTCGATCACCTCCTGGTCGCGCATCGAGCCGCCCGGCTGGACGACCGCCGTGGCCCCGGCCGCGGCCGCCGCGAGCAGGCCGTCCGCGAAGGGGAAGAAGGCATCGGAGGCGACGACGGAGCCGGCCGTCCGGCTCGCCGTCTCGCCCGCCGCCTGGGCCGCGTCGGCCGCCTTCTGGGCGGCGATGCGCGAGCTGTCGACCCGGCTCATCTGCCCGGCGCCGACGCCGACGGTGGCGCCCGCCTTCACATAGACGATGGCGTTGGACTTCACATGCTTGGCGATGGTGAAGGCCAGCACCAGGTCTGCCATCTCGTCGTCCGAGGGCGCCCGTTTGGTTACGACCTTCAGGTCGCCTGCCGCTGAACGGGCACCGTCGCGCGATTGCACCAACAGGCCGCCGGCCAGCGTCTTCGCCGTGATTGCCGCCGCCGCCGGGTCCGGCAGGCCGCCGGTGACAAGCAGGCGCAGGTTCTTCTTGGCGGCGATGATCTCGCGGGCCGCGTCGTCGGCGTCGGGGGCGATGATGACTTCGGTGAAGATCTCGGCGATTTGCGCCGCGGTCGCCGCGTCCAGCGGCCGGTTGAGGGCGATGATGCCGCCGAAGGCGCTGACCGGATCGCAGGCCAGCGCGCGGGCATAGGCGGTGGCGAGGTCGCCGGCGAGCGCGACGCCGCAGGGGTTCGCGTGCTTGATGATGGCGACGGCGGCGGCTGCGTCGGCGGGAAACTCCGCCACCAGCTCATAGGCGGCGTCCGTATCGTTCAGATTGTTGTAGCTGAGCGCCTTGCCCTGCAGCTGTGTCGCGGTGGCGATACCCGGCCGCGCCCCGCCCGCGCTGTAGAAGGCGGCGGCCTGGTGTGGGTTCTCGCCATAGCGCAGCAGGTCGCCGCGCCGCCCGGCCAGCACCAGGCGTTCGGGCAGCGCCTCGCCGGCCTCGGCGGCGAACCAGCCGCTGATCGCCGCGTCGTAGGCCCCCGTCGCCGCATAGGCCTTGGCCGCCAGCTCGCGCCTGAGCGCCAGGGTGGTGGCACCGTCGTTTGCCGTCATTTCCGCCAGCACCCGGGCCTGGTCGGCCGGGTCGACCAGGACGACGACGTCGCCGTGGTTCTTCGCCGCCGAGCGCAGCATCGCCGGGCCGCCGATATCGATGTTCTCGATGCAGGTCGCCGCATCCGCCCCGCTAGCCACCGTCGCCTCGAAGGGATAGAGGTTGACCGCGACCAGGTCGATGCCACCGATGCCATGCGCGTCCATGGCGGCGACATGATCGGCGTCGTCGCGCCGGGCGAGGATGCCGCCATGCACCGCCGGGTGCAGGGTCTTGACCCGGCCGTCCATCATCTCGGGAAAGCCGGTGAGGTCGCTCACCTCGCGTACGGGCACGCCGGCGGCGGCGATTTCGCGCGCCGAGCCGCCGGTGGAGACGATTTCGACACCCTGGGCCGCCAGCGCGCGGGCAAACGCGACCAGCCCGGTCTTGTCCGAAACGGAAATCAGGGCGCGTCGGATGGGGACGAGGTCGCGGGCGGTCATGGCGGGTCTCCGGGCTGGCGTGGCGGGTTGCCGAGCCTATACCACGACCGCTTCCCGCCCCGCTATTCGGCCGCGTCGGCCCGCTTCGCCGGGTCGCGGAATCCGGCCAGCAGCTCCGCCGCGAGCGCCTCGGCCCGCTTCACGTTGCGTTCCTTCACATGGCCGAAACCGCGAATCATGTCCGGGATCTCGGCGATGCGGCAGGCGAGCGCGTGGTTGTCGACGTCGAGGGCGCCGGCCACCTCTTCCAGGGTTTCCAGGTATCCGTCGATCAGCCGGCGCTCCATCCGCCGTTCCGCCGTGTAGCCGAAGGGATCCAGGCGGCCGCCGCGCAATCCCTTGAACGAGGCGAGCAGGCGCATGATGGGCAGGATCCAGGCGCCGAACTCCCGCTTGACCAGCCGGCCGGAGACCGGGTCGCGGGGCGACATCAGCGGCGGCGCCAGGTGCAGCTTGACCCGGAAATCGCCGTCGAACTGGCGGGCGAGCTTGTCCGCGAAGTCGCCGGAGGTAAAGAGCCGGGCGACCTCGTATTCGTCCTTGTAGCTCATCAGCTTGAAGAGGTTTTGCGCGACCAGCTCGGCCAGGCCGCTGCGGCCGGGCGCGCGCTCGTTCTCCAGCCGGGCGATCCGTTTGACCGCGCGGGCGTAGCTCTCGGCGTAGGCCTCGTCCTGATAGCCGGCGAGGAATTCGCTCCGGCGCGAAATCATCGCCTCCAGGCCGTCCTCGACCGGGGCTGGATCCGGCTTCTGGATCAGCGGCTCGACCAGCCGGGCCATGGCCTCGGGATCGTGTGCCGCCAGCCGGCCGAGGCCGAAGGTCCGCCGGTTCATTTCCACCGCGACGCCGTTCAGCTCCACCGCGCGCAGGATCGCCGCGTCGGAAATCGGGATCAGGCCCTTCTGGTAGGCATAGCCGACCATGAACAGGTTGGCGCCGATGGCATCGCCGATGAGGGCGGCGGCCAGGCGGCTGGCGGCGATGAAGTCGACGCCGCTTTCGCCCACCGTGTCGGTCAGGCGCTTGGCCATCGGCGCGGTCGAGAGGTCGATGGACTGGTCGAGCACGAAAGCCGCGGTCGGCGAGAAATCCTCGTTGATGACGGCGCGGCTGACCCCGTCGACCATGGTGACGAGGGCGTCCCGGCTGGTTGCCACGGCGATGTCGCAGCCGAGCAGCAGGCGCGCGCCGCCGGCGCCGATGCGCGGCGTGAACAGGCTGTCGGGATCCTCGGCGATGCGCACATGGCTCATCACCGCGCCGTTCTTCTGCGCGAGGCCGGTCTCGTCCAGCACCGTGGCGGCCTTGCCCTCCAAGTGCGCGGCCATCGCCAGCAGGGCGCCGATGGTGATGACGCCGGTGCCGCCGATGCCGGTGACGACGATGCCGTAGACCTCGTTGGCGGGCGGCAGCGTCGGGGCCGGGATGGCGTCCAGGTCGGGCAGCGCCTGGGCGGCGGTCGGCCTGGCCTTACGCACCGTCGCGCCCTCGACGGTGACGAAGCTGGGACAGAAACCGTTCAGGCAGCTGAAGTCCTTGTTGCAGGCCGACTGGTTGATGCGCCGCTTGCGGCCCCACTCGGTCTCCTGCGGCTCGACCGAGATGCAGTTGGAGGCGACGGAGCAATCGCCGCAGCCCTCGCAGACCAGGTCGTTGATGAACACCCGGCGGTCGGGATCGGGGAAGGTGCCGCGCTTGCGCCGGCGGCGCTTCTCCGCCGCGCAGGTCTGGTCGTAGATCAGCGCGGTGACGCCTTCGATCTCGCGCAGCATCTTCTGCACCATGTCGAGCTCGTTCCGGTGATAGATCGTCGTGCCCGGCGCCCAGTCGGTACCCTGGGGATACTTGTCCGGCTCGTCCGTCACCACGACGACGCGCTTCACGCCCTCGGCGGCGACCTGGCGGCTGATCTCCCAGGGCGTCATGCCGAGGTCGAGCGGCTGGCCGCCGGTCATCGCCACCGCGTCGTTGAACAGGATCTTGTAGGTGATGTTGACCTGGGCGGCGCAGGCCGCGCGGATCGCCAGCAGGCCGGAGTGATGATAGGTCCCGTCGCCCAGGTTGACGAAGACATGCTCCATGCTGGTGAAGGGCGCCTGGCCGATCCAGGTGGCCCCCTCGCCGCCCATGTGGCTGATCGTCTCCGTGCGCCGGTCCGGCACCCAGATCGCCATGGAATGGCAGCCGATGCCGGCGAGCGCGAGAGAGCCTTCCGGCACCTTGGTCGAGCTGTTGTGCGGGCAGCCGGAACAGAAATAGGCGCTGCGCACGACGCGCGCCGGCTCGCCGCCGGCCGAGGCCTCGATCGAGTCCAGGCGGGCCATGCGCTGCTCGAACTCCGGCCGGTCGGCGCGCTGCTTCAAGCGGCCCATTAGCGCGCGGGCGACCATGGTCGGCGTGATCTCGCCGTTCTCCTGCAGGATGACCCGGCCCTCTTCGTCGTGCTTGCCGACGATGGTGCGGGGCGCGTTCGCCTGGTTGTACAGCAGGTGCTTGAGTTGATCCTCGATCAGGCCGCGCTTCTCCTCGATGACCAGGATTTCTTCCAGGCCGTCGGCGAAGGCGCGGGCGGCGACCGGCTCCAGCGGCCAGGTCAGTGCGACCTTGTAGACCCGGATGCCGAGGGCGGCGAGCTCGCGCTCCCCGAAACCGAGCTCCTCGAAGGCCTGGCGCAGATCGAGATAGGCCTTGCCGGTGGTCGCGATGCCGAATTTGGCGCCCGGCGTGTCGATCACCACGCGGTCGAGGCCATTGGCCCGGACGTAGGCCTGCGCGGCGGGCACCTTGAAGTTCAGCAGGCGGCTTTCCTGCTCGAGAAACATGTCGGGATAGCGCAGCGAGAGGCCGCCCGGCGGCATCTCGAAGTCCTCGGGCGTGACAATGGCGATGCGGCCGGGCTCGACGCCGATGGTAGCGGAACTCTCGACCGTGTCGCCGACGCACTTCATGCCGGTCCAACAGCCCGAATAGCGCGACATCGCGAAGCCGTGCAGGCCGTAGTCCATCAACTCCTGCACGCCGGCCGGGTTGAGGACGGGGATCGAGGCGGCGATGAAGGACGGCTCCGACTGATGCGCCACCGTCGAGGACTTGGCGCCGTGATCGTCGCCGGCCAGCGCCACGACGCCGCCATATCGCGACGTGCCGTTCAGGTTGCCGTGCTTCAGCACGTCGCCCGAACGGTCGACGCCCGGGCCCTTGCCGTACCAGATGCCGAAGACGCCGTCGTAATTCGCCTGCGGCCAGAGGTTGAGCTGCTGGCTGCCCCACACCGCGGTCGCCGCCAGATCCTCGTTCACGCCCGGCTGGAAGTGGACGTGATGCGCCGCCAGGTGGGCCTTGGCGCGCCAGAGCTCGGAATCGTAACCACCGAGGGGGGAGCCGCGATAACCGGAAATGAAGCCACCGGTATTCAGCCCGGCGGCCAGGTCGCGCCGGCGCTGCACCAGGGCCAGGCGGACCAGCGCCTGGGTGCCGGTCAGATAGACACGATCTTCGTCGGACGTGTACTTGTCATCGAGCGTAACGGCCTGATCCCGGCCGATGGCTTCGGCAAGCGACATTCGCAAATCCCCTCGAACGGTGAAGCGCGCGGGCCATCACCGCCCGCGCCGGTATCGGTGAGGGACGCATTATAACACCTCCGCCGACAGATGCTTCCGTGGGCGATTGGCGTCGTCGCGTCGACGTCGTGTGGGCGCTGGTCCGGCGGCCCTCAGGCGCGGCGGCGCTGGTCCCGCGGCGTCGGCGCCTGGTAGGCCATGCGGGCGTGACGCTCGCAATAGGGCTGGCCGGCCTTCGAGCGTCCGCCACAGAAATAGAAGTTCTCCTCGCCCGGGTGACCGATCGGCCAGCGGCAGGTCGAATGGGTCAGGGTCAGGATCGACACGCCCCCCTCCGGCGCCTCGACCACCTCCTCGACCACGGGAACCTCTTCCTCGCGCTTGCGCTGCCGGGTCATCGAGGATTTCGTCGGCTTCGAGAGCCCCAGGCGGTTCGCCTTGCCGATGACCGCATTTCGCGTGATGCCCCCCAGGCGATCCGCGATTTGCCGGGCCGAATATCCCGCGGACCAGAGTTCGCGCAGTTTCTCGACCCGTTCGTCCGTCCATTCCATGTGTCTGGTACCACCCCGTCGTGTCACGTCGTTATTCGCGTTATCGCGCCGCGCGATCTTGCAATTCAGCCCCGATATTGGGTTCAGCCGGCCCCCGGAACCGATGTCGCGTCGGCAGGCCGGATATTATGCCGCCGAATCGGCCACGGCAATAGATAATGTGGTGTCTCCCCGATCGAGCCACAATTTCTTGTGGATAAGTCGGGGACAAGTCTGTGGGGGACTTGATGCCCGCGGCGTCAAATCCAGGGATTTCGCGGCTTGCCGGCGGGCGCCGGGTGAGTCATGCTGGGCCATCCGCCGACCCTGTCGAAGCCTGGAGCCAAGCCGATGAGCGATGCCGCCCTGACCAATTCCTCCATCGTCGCCAACTACCGCGACAAGACGCCGACCTCGGCCCGTTTGGCGGAGGAGGCCGGCGCTTTGCTGCCGAGCGGCATCGCCCACGACAGCCGCTACATCGAGCCCTACGGCATCTACGTCGAGCACGCCAAGGGCCCGCGCAAGTGGGACGTCGACGGCAACGAATATGTCGACTTCTTCGGCGGACATGGTGCTCTGCTGCTGGGCCATAACAACGACGCGGTCGTCGCCGCGATCCACGAGGCGATGGACCAGGGCAGCCACTTCGGCTCCAACCATCCCCGCGAGGTGCGCTGGGCCTCCCTGGTCTCCGAGATGATCCCCTCGGCGGAACGGGTGCGCTTTACCTCCTCCGGCACCGAGTCGACGCATATGGCCCTGCGGCTCGCCCGGGCGGCGACGGGGCGCAACGGGCTCGCCCGCCTGAAGACCCATTTCCACGGCTGGCACGACCATATGACGTCGGGCTATGCCAACCATTTCGACGGCTCCGCCACCCCCGGTGTTTTGGAGAGCGTCGCGGAACAGGTCGTGCTGCTGCCGCCGGGCGACATCGAGGCGGCCAAACGCCTGCTGGCGGAGAACGACGATATCGCCGCCCTCTTCGTCGAGCCGACGGGCGGCTCCTTCGGCATGATCCCGTTGAGTGCGGACTACCTCGCGGCGCTGCGCGACATCACGGCGCAGCACGGCGTCATGTTGATCTTCGACGAGGTGATCACCGGCTTCCGTGTCTCGCCGGGCGGAGCCCAGGGCCATTACGGCATCACGCCGGACATGACCACGCTCGCCAAGATCATCGCCGGCGGCCTGCCGGGCGGTGCCGTCGTCGGCCGGCGGGATATCATGGACGCCCTCGACTTCGCCGCGGCGCGGGCCGACGGCAAGGAGAAGATCGCCCATCCCGGTACCTTCAACGCCAACCCGGTTTCGGCCGCGGCCGGTATCGCGGCGCTGGAGATCATCCAGTCGACCGACGCCTGCGACAAGGCGAATGCGACTTGCGAAACCATCCGCCAAGGCATGAACCGGGTCCTCGTCGACCGCGGGATCGCCTGGTCGGTGTACGGCACATTCTCCGGCTTCCACATTTTCATGAACACCCAGGGCCGGGAGATCCGGCCCGATGCTTTCAACCCCTTCGACATTCCCTTCGAGGAGTTGAAGACCAAGAACGGTGACGTCGCCAACAAGCTGCGCCTGGCGATGCTGGTCGAGGGCGTCGACCTGATGAGCTGGCCGGGCGGCCTGGTCTCTGCGACGCACGGCCAGGACGACATCGACCGCACCGTCGCCGCCTTCGATAAGGCGCTCGCCATGCTGCGGGACGAGGGCGAGATCTAGCAGCCTGTCGGACTTGAGCCGAGTTTCGAGATGAGATTCACTGTCACGGTCTGATTCTCTCCTGCGCGGTGATTTTGTGATGAGCAACTTTCGACAGGTTGACCGGGAGACCAGCTATCTTCTGCCGCCTTCGGTGGACGAATGGCTGCCTGATCGTCATCTGGCGCGCTTCGTGGTCGATGTGCTGGAGCAGCTGGATCTCTCTGCGTTCGTGAAGGCCTATCGTGGTTCGGGCTCGGCGGCGCATCACCCGAGCGTCCTGCTGGGCCTGCTGATCTACGGCTACGCGACGGGGGTGCATTCCAGCCGGAAGCTGGAGCGGGCGAGCTATGATTCGGTGGCCTTCCGCTTCATCGCGGCAAACGACCACCCCGACCACGACACGATCGCCACGTTCCGCCGTCGCTTCCTGCCGCTGATCGAGGGGCTGTTCGTGCAGGTTCTGCTGCTGGCGCGGCAGGCCGGCATGCTGCAACTGGGCACGGTGGCGCTGGACGGGACGAAGATCCATGCCGACGCGAGCCGGCACAGCGCCCTGTCGTGGCAGCGTGCGGGCGAGATCGAAGCCCGGCTGCGGGCCGAGGTGGCGGAGTTGATGGCGTTGGCGGAAGCGGCGGACCGGTCCGAGGTTCCCGACGGCATGAGCGTGCCGGAGGAGCTGGCACGGCGCGAGGACCGGCTGGCGGCGATCGCCGCGGCGAAGGCGGAGATCGAGGCGCGGGCGGCCGAGCGTCATGCGCGGGAGCAGGCGGAGTACGAAGAGAAGCTGGCAGCCCGCGAGGCGAAGGAAACGCGGACCGGCCGCAAGCCGGGCGGGCGGCCACCGAAGCCGCCGGAGCCGGGGCCACGGGCGAAGGACCAGGTCAACCTGACGGACCCGGACTCGCGCATCATGCCGGTGGCCGGCGGCGGCTTCGAGCAGTGCTACAACGCCCAGGCTGCGGTGGCCGCCGGCAGCCTGCTGGTGGTCAGCGCCGACGTGGTGCAGGCGGCGAACGACAAGCAGCAGATCGAACCGACGCTCGAAGCACTCGCCGGCCTGCCGGACGGGCTTGGCGAGGTCGAGACCCTGTTGGCGGACAGCGGCTACTTCAGCCAGGCCAACGTCGAGGCCTGCGGGGAAGCGGAGATCGCGCCGCTGATCGCGCTCGGCCGGGAGCACCACCATCTTTCCTGGCGGGACCGCTTCGCCGAGGCGCCGCCAGCGCCCGAGGATCCGACGCCGCTCGAGGCGATGTGCCATCGCCTGGCCACACCCGAGGGCCGGGCGCTCTACGCGCTTCGCAAGCAGACGCCGGAGCCGGTGTTCGGCATCATCAAATCGGTGATGGGCTTGCGTCAGTTCAGCCTGCGCGGCCTCGACAAGGCGAAGGGGGAATGGACCTTGGCCACGCTCTCCTGGAACATCAAGCGGATGTTCGTCCTCAGCCACGCCTGAACGGGCGGGCCAACCCGCGTTCGCAACTTCATGGGGGTAAATCCATGACATCGACGCCCGCCAAGCCAATCTTACCAATCCTTGCATGCCCGAGTCCGACAGGCTGCTAGGCGGATTTCCATGCTTGGGCCGTGTCGGAAGCAGGCGCGGGCGGACCGTGTGCCATGTCTCTCGGGCGGACTTTGGCGAGCGCTTCGATACGGGTCGCGAGTGGTCGTCATATGCCTTTTTGTGCTGTTTCAGCCTGTCGCTGCTCATGCCCAGGAGCCCTCGGTAAAGGAGCTGATCGGAACTGGTCTGGCATTCTTCAAAAAGGGGGAATGGAATCGCGCGGAGGAGCGGTTGACCACTGCCCTTGAGATTGCGGAACGCAGCACCCCGGCAGGTACCACAACGGCCCTAGTCTTGTATTTGCTGGGCACGATACAGACGGAAATGGGCAAGATCGCCCCGGCGACAGCCAAGTTCCAACGCGCCTTGAAGATTCTACGTTCTACGGTGGGTGAGGACCATTTGCTGGTGGCGAAGACCATTGGCAAGCTGGCGACCCTCGATCGGCGTCGTGGCGACTATGATGCTGCGCTAGCGGGGGCCGAAAAGTCGCTCAGTGTTATCGAGACGATACGGGGCCCGAACCATATCGATGTCGCTCTCCAGCTCAATGCCCTCGCCCTGGTACATGGTGATCGGGGTGATTTCGAGCGGGCCGGCGCGTTGTACCGGCGGTCCCTGACCATTCTCGAAAAGGCGCGCGGTCCCGAGCACCACACCGTGGCCGTCGCGTTGAGCAATATTGCCGATATCAAGGCCAAGCAGGGCAGGGTCCACGAAGCGGTTCCCTTGTTGGAGCGATCCCTGGAGATCCTCTATGAGACCTTCGGCAAGGAACATCCTAAAGTCTTTACGGCCCTCGGCAATCTCGCGGAGATGCTTCGCCGGCTCGGCCGGCTCGACGAGGCCGAACTGCAATATCAGCGCGCGCTCGCCGGCCACATCGCAACCCATGGACAGACCCATGCCAACGTCGCCCGTGGCTGGAACAATCTAGGACTGCTGCGCCGCGCGCAGGGGCGATATACCGAGGCGATCGGGTTGTTGGGCCGAGCGCTGGAAATCTGGGACGAGGTCGTCGCCCCTGAACATCGTCTGAGGTTGGCAACGGTCAACAATCTGGCCGCCCTGCATCGCGGATTGGGGCGGTACGAGAAGGCGACGGCGCTGTATCGGCAAGTCTTGAAGGGAATGGAGGCCGGGCTCGGATCAGAGCACCCCGAGGTCGCCCGCGTTCTCAACAATCTCGCGTTGGTCAAGCAGAAACAGGGCCTGTTCACGGATGCGGAAGTCCTCTATCGACGGGCGGCGGCCATCCAGAAATCGAAACTCGGTGTCGATCATCCACAATACGCCGCCACCCTCGGCAATCTGGCGTCACTGCGACGCGAGACGGGCGAAATTGGTGAAGCCGAGACGCTATCCATGCAGTCTTTGGCGACGTTGAAACTGGCTATGGGCACGGAACATCCCAAGGTCGCTCACGCCCTGAGCAACCTGGCATACATCTATCTGGACCAGGGCAAGCTCGCCGAGGCCGAGCCGTTGTTCGAAAGTGCTTTGTCGATTTGGAGGTCGCATCACGGATTGCTGCGTCCCTTCGTCGTACGTGCGCTCGAGGGTTATGCCAGGACTTTGCGCAATTCCGGTCGGGCCGAGGAAGCTTCGGGCTTCGAAGATGAGGCTGCCACGATACGAGCGCGCTTCCCCGACAGCGTCTTCGACGAGAAATGAGCCGCGCGCAATGAGCGCGTCCCGCCACTTGAATACCGCCCGCGCCCAGGCGCACGCCTGTGCGCTGGAGATGAAGCTGAACGCGGACTATGTGCTGCGGGAGCTGGCGAACGTCACGCTGCCCGCCGAGCTGGCCGCGCGGGTCGAAGCGGTCTGGGGCGAGATCTCGGGCACCGGCCACGACGTCGCCTCGGAGCTGTTCGAACTCGATGAGGTGACCGACGAGGGAGCGATAGCGGATCGTCTTGCGCGCTTGCAGCGCTGGATCCACGACGACCTCGCGAAGCTGCACGAGGTCATCCAGGCGGTCGATGCGGCGGCAAAGGCCGATAGCGCGGTCCAGGGCGCTTTCATTCTGGTTGCCGAATCCGCGACGAACATCCTGAACCCGTTCAATCGTCTGAACGAGGCGTTGGCCGAAGAGGCTTGATGGCCGCGCGCTACAGCCGATGCCGCTCGGCTCTGGGGATCAGCTGGCTGGTGCCGACGTGACGGACGCGGGCATCGGGGCTGGCGAGGCAGACGGGGTGGAGCGCCAGCAGCAGCGCGCCGGCCGCCGTCTCGCCCCAGAACCACTCGGCGAGCGCCCGGGCCGAGGGCGGGCCGCCGGGCCGGGCTGCCACCGCCTCCAGGTGCCAGTCGCGCAGGTCTTGCGCGGCGAAATAGATCGCGGCGGCGAGGTCCCGGCCCGGTGGCGGCGTCGCCGTGCCCGTCGTCGCGAGGTCGTCGAGGAAGCGGGCGGCGGCCGTTGGATCCATGCCGGCGACGCCGACGCTGGTTCGACCGTTGCGCTGGTGCGCGAGGTCGTACCAGGGGCCGAGCAGGCGCATTTCCTCGAGCACGCGGCGGCCCTGGCCGGACGCGGTGGTCTCGGGGGCCGGCGGAAAACTCACCGGGCAGATCGCCGCACCGTCGTCCTCGCCCACCGTCTCCGCCGGCGCATCGTCCGGGAAATCCGCCAGCACGACGGGGCCGTCCTCGCGTTCGACGAGGGCGAGCGCCGCGCGCAGCACGCGGCGTTGGAAGTCGGGCGCGTGCGGCGCGCCGAAGGGCCGGCCGAGCGGGAAGGGGACCCAAAGCGCGCGGGGCGGGCGGATCAGCACCGTGTTCTCGCGCACCAAGCTGATCGAGGTGGTCGGCACGCCGCGGGCTTCCAGATAGTGTGCGACCGCGCCCACGGCGCGGGTGCAGTTCGGTCAGACCGGGACCAGCAGGGCGCAATCGACCGCGTCGCCATGCAACAGGCCGGCGATCTCGTCCGCCGTGTCTTCGATCTCCGCGGGCTCCCAACCGGCGCCCATCAGGGCGTAGTGGACGTCGCCGAGGGCGCCGATTTCGCCCGCGGCGGCCAGCTCGCGCAGCCGGTCCAGGGGGAAGACCACGTTGATGTCCTGCTGAAAGCCGGTTCGGTCGAAGTTCACCGAAGTGTGGCTCATCACCAGCTCGCCCGCCGTCACCTCGCCCGGGATCACCCGGTAGCCGGTATCGCGCAGATCGAAGTTCGCCTGGCCGCGAAGATGCAGCCCGGCCGTCGTCACGATTGCGATCCGGCGGCGCGCGAGCGGCGGCCCGGCGACATAGGGCGTCGTCTCGAAGCGCGGGCAGTCCTTGGCCAGAAGGTGGCGGGCGTCCGCCTCGGTGAGGTCCGTCAGTCTGACCATCGCATTGTTCTCCCCCTCCTCGGCGGCATGTGATCCGCCGCGCCGTCATTGACCTCGATCATAGGGCGGGATGAGGGGCGATGTAGCGTTCCGGTGGCCAGGGGCGAAATTCTTCGCCGGCCGCGAACGGAGGACATGATGGCAAAGGTCGAAAGTCTCTACGGCACCACGCCGGCGGAAATTTTCCAAAGCGGGCTCGAGAACATCGCCGATATCGAAGCCATCTCGATGACCGTCCAGTGGAAGGACGGCCGATTGACCGCCGGCTGGTCGAACGTGGACCGGGCGACCCTGGCGTTCATGATCCTCGCCCTCGATCAGAAGCAGCGCGCCGAGAGTTTCGCCGGGGTGGACCCGGGGTAGCTCGTCGTCAGCGCGCCGGGGTCATCCCGAGGCGGGTCGCCTGGCGGGCTTCGAAAGCCTGGCAGGCGGCGTCGTGGTGGTGGCCGCGGATGCCGCCGCGGACGGTGCCGGGGGCGATCTCACGATAGTAGGCGCGCCAGCTTTCCGGCAGCGGGACCGAGTCGGGCGGTGCCAGCCAGAGGCGGCAGAGCAGGCGTTTCTTCTCGGGCGTGTCGTGGTCGACATAGCCGGTGCGGGAATGCAGCAGCGTGTGGTTGTTGACGATCTGCAGGTCGCCCGGCGCCAGGTACATGGTGAACATCAATTCCGGCCGGCGCAGGATTTCGTCGAGCACGTCCATGGTCTCGGCCTGCGCGGGCGTCAGTGCCGGCACGCCGACGTAGCGCTGGGCGCTCTGGATCCGGTTGCGGTTGAACTTGCCGAAGACCCGGTCGTCGGCCAGATCGAACAGCGGCTGGCCATAGGTCGGCGTCTCGTCCGGCGCTTCCTCGTTCTGCCGGCTGAAGTGGAAGCTGCCGTGCGCTGTCTCGGCGAGGTCGGGGCGTTCGGCGATGAGGCGGCGGCGCGCGGTTACGCCGCTGGTGATCATGCTCTGCCCGCCGGAGAGCGCCTGATTGAAGCAGGCGAGCGTCGCCAGATCGGCGCCGTCGGCGTGGAAGTCGAGCTTGGCGTTGGAGGAATAGCCGCGCCCGCTGGCGCCCCGGTAGTCGATGCCGGCGTCGCGCACGGCGGAGAGATACTGGCTGGCCCGGCCCTGGGGACGGGCGACGCCGGCGTGCAGGCCGATCGCCCAGTTCAGCAGCTCGAACTCCGCCTCGCTCAAGGCCTCGCGCGGCAGGCCCTTGACCAGGGCGAGGCCGCGGCCGTGATGGGCCTCGGCGAAGGCGGCGGCGAGGGTCTCCCAGGCGGGATCGAGATCGAATTCCTCGCCCCGGTAATCGAACAACGGACGCGCGGGATCATGCGCCGCCTTTACCGTCCGGGCGAGGCCGGCCCGCGCGGCCTCGTCCAAGGTGAAGACCCAGCTCCGATCGGCTTCCAGGTCCGCCACGGTCCAGGCGGCGGGTGAATCGATGTCTCGCAAATCCATGATGTCGTCGCGCGCGCCTCAACCGCCGATCCCGTAGGGGCGGGCCCAGCCGAGCCCGGCGCTGGTCTCGCCCTGGGGAATATACTCGCAGGCCACCCAGCCGTCGTAGCCGCTGGCGTCCACGGCCTCGAAGAAATAGGGGTAGTTGGTCTCGCCGACGTCCGGTTCGTGCCGGTCCGGCGGATTGCCGATCTGGATATGGCCGACGACCGGCAGGCAGTCGCGGAAGGTCGTAACCAGGTCCCCCTCCATGATCTGCACATGGTAGGCGTCGAACTGCAGCTTGACGTTGGGGCGGTTCAGCTCGGCGATGATCGAACGCCCGGCGACGGTGGTCTGCAGAAAGAAGCCCGGCGCATCCCGCTTGCCGTTGATCGGCTCCAGCATCACCTCCAGGCCGACGGCCGCCATCTTGTCCGCCGCCCAGGCGACGTTCTCACGGTAGGCGTCCTCGTAGGGTGTGCGGGAGGATGCGTCGTCCGGCAGCGCGCCGGCGACGACATGGATGCGCGGGCAGCCGAGGTGCCGGGCGTAGTCGATCGCCTCGCCGACGCCGTCCTGGAATTCCCCCGTTCGCTCGGGCAGGCAGGCGAGGCCCCGCTCGCCGTTCGCCCAGTCGCCGGACGGCATGTTGATCAGCACCTGTTCCATCCCCGTCTCGTCGAGCCAGCTCCGCACCGTTTCCTTCGCGTGGACATAGGGGAAGAGCATTTCCACCCCCTTGAAGCCGTCGGCGGCGGCGGCGGCGTAGCGTTGCTCTTCCGGCAGCTCGGTGTAGAGCATGGTGACGTTGGCGGCGATCTTCGGCATGGGCAGCCTCCTTGGATATCGTGGCGGACTCTCGCACCGGGCGCGAGCCGCATCAAGCGTTGCGCTGAGCGAGGCGACCCGCGTAGCATTTGCAGTGGCATCGCCACCTCGAACATGGAGACCGAAACGGATGCGACATTTTTCCAGACTGCTCGCCCTCCCGGCCCTCGCGCTGGGCTGGGCCCTCGTCGTCGGGCCCGGGCCGGTGCTGGCCCAGTCGGATAGCGACGGGGCGACGTTGAAGCAAGCCGGCGGCAAGGCCGCGAACCAGGCCAAGGGCAAGGCCGCGCACCAAGCGCAAGGCCGGGAGGCCCATCAAGCCCAGGGCCGCGATGACAATGCCGGGAAGGGCAAGAAGAAGGCCAAGGGCAAGCTCGAAGACGGCCGGGCCAAGGCAGAAAAGAAAGCCAAGAAGAAATAGGATGAGCGATCCGGCGCGGCTCCCCGCGGTCGAGCTCGCACGGCTGGTCCGTGCCGGCAGCCTGTCGCCGTTGGAATCGGTCGACGCGGTGTTGCGAGGAATCGAAAGGCTGGAGCCAAGCCTGAACGCCTGTATCACCGTGACCGGTGATGAGGCCCGGGCGGCGGCGCGGACCCAGGGCGAGGCCCTGGCGGCGGGCCGCTCGCCCGGGCCGCTTGCCGGCGTGACCGTGACGATCAAGGATCTGCTGAACACCGCGGGCGTCGCCACCACCTTCGGCAGTCATGGCTTCGCCGACAATGTGCCGGGCGCGGATTGTATTGCGGCGGCGCGCCTGAAGGCGGCGGGCGCCATTCTGGTGGCCAAGACGACGACGCCGGAGTTCGGTCACAAACCCTTCACCGAGGCGCCGCTCTTCGGGCGGACGGCGAACCCCTGGAACCTCGCCCGCACGCCCGGCGGCAGCAGTGGCGGCGCCGGCGCTGCCGGGGCCGCGGGCTACGGGGCGCTGCACGTCGGTACGGATGGCGGCGGTTCGACCCGGATTCCGGCGGCGGCCTGCGGCCTCGTCGGCTTCAAGGCAAGCCTCGGGCGGGTGCCGCACGACCAGGCCCCCGACAGCTTCGCCAATCTCTCCTATATCGGACCGATGACCCGGACCGTGGCGGACGCGGCGGCGATGATGGACGTCATCGCCGGGCCCGATCCGCGCGATGTCCACTCGCTCGGCCATGGCCCATGCGATTTCGCCGCCGCCGCACGCGCCGAGGGCGACCTTGCCGGATTGCGCATCGGCTGGCGCCTGCACCTGGGCAACGAATTGATAGAGGCCGAGACCGAGCGGCTGTTCACCGCGGCGCTGAACGCCTTCGCCGCGTGTGGCGCCATGTTGACGGCGCACGAGGATCCCTTCGCGGGGAGCCTGGCGACCTGGGCGCCGCTTACCTTCAGCGCCTGGGCCGCACGGTTCGGTGACCTCGCCGACCGCCTCGGCAACCAGATGACCCCCTCGCTCGCCGGTTGGATCGCCGAGGGACGCGGGGCGAGCGCCGTCGACGTCCAACGTGCGATGCAGGCCCGCACCGCGACCTTTCGCCAGGTGCAATCCTGGTTCGACGACATCGATCTGCTGGTGACGCCGACGCTGTCGCGCCCGGCCCTCGACATCGACCACGATGTCCACGATCCGGTGCTGATCGACGGCGTGCCGGCGGGCGGGATCCGCGAGGCCTGGTATCCCTATACCCACCCCTTCAACATGACGGGTCACCCGGCGATCACGTTGCCTTGCGGCTGGACCGCCGACGGCCTGCCCGTGGGCTTGCAAATCGTCGGTCCCTGGGGTGGCGACGCGGCCGTGTTTCGTGCCGCCGCCCACTTCGAGGCCGCCCGCCCCTGGGCCGCACGCTGGCCGGATCTGGATTGAAGGCGGGTTAGAGGGTCGCGTTCTCCGCTTCGGGATCCTCCGGCAGGCTGCCTTCGGCGACTTCCTGCATATTGGTGATGACGCGCAGCAGCGGCATCTCGATGTCGTAGCCGTAGATCGTGAACACGGTCCCGTCGAAGGGATGCATCAGGCGGCGGAAGGCACGGTAGAGATAGGGCTGGCCCGAGGCGATGGTGGATGGATTGTGCAGGTGCAGGTCGATGTAGCTCGAGCGCAGCAGGCTGGTGCGCCGACGCTGGATGAAGTTCACGTGCTTGAAGGCGTCCCACGGGATGACCTGGCGGCCGAAGCGGAAGTAGCGCAGGCCCTTCGCATCGAAATGCAGCTGCGGGCCGCGCCAAAGAATGCCGTCGAGACCGAAAAAGGTGATCCAGGAGCCGATCGCCAGCATGAACAGGTCGATGTTGTGCCGCCCGATCCCCTCGTCGAGGAAGCGATTGAAATCCTCGATCGCCTTGCTTTGAGTGAGGCCGTCTTCCAGCGGCCGTGCGCCTTCGCCCCACAGCAGGTCGCGGCCCGCGAGGGCGATGATGGTCAGGCCGATGACGGCGATCGCCGTCTGGAAAAGCCGTCGGCCCCTGTAGCTGTAGGCGCTCGGCGCCTCTTCTACTTCCGGGGTGTCTTCTTCTCCAGTGTCTTCGTCCCGAGTGTCCTCTTCCCGAGTGTCTTCTTCCCGGGCGTCCTCTTGCCCGGCATCGTCGTCCCGCGTCGTCGGCTCCCGCTCGCTCTCGCCGTCGTCCCCGCTCGCCGGTCCCCCCTCGCGCATCGCCGGCTCAGTCGCTGGTTACGAGTTCCGCACGCTGCGGCGCCGCCGGTGGCGTCGCCACGCGGTCTTCACCGCCAATTGCGAGCGCCGCGTCGAGGGCCTGCAAGGCGAGCGGCCAGACCTCGCCCGCCGGCATCACACGGGTGAGCGCGATGGCCGCGTCCGCGGCGTCGGAGGCATCGACCGCCCGGCCGATGTGCGGCGCGCGGGCGGCACCCGCCTGGTGTGCCGCATAGGCCGCGCGGGCCGCGTGCATCGAGCAGGCCCGGCCCGTGTTGACCGAGCGGCTGCGTGCCGGGGAGGAGCCGATCGCCCCATAGGCGGCATAGGCCGCGTCGGACGCCCGATCGAGCCGCTTGTCCATCGCCCGGAACCGTTTGGCCAGATCCGGCAGCAGGCAGGCCTCGAGCGCCAATGGCAGGAAGACGTTGACCGCCCGCCAGGCCAGCAGTTCGGCCCGCTCGACCTCGTGCCCGTCGCGACTCTCGATCAGCAATGGCAGATAGGGTTTCAGCTGCTGGCGCCACTCGTCCGTCATGGCGTCGTTCAGGCGAATGGTGAAGCCGGTGACCACCGGACAGGCGCAGTCGGGATGGTCGGAATGATCCTCGCCCGCGAGATAGGCGACCACCTCCATGGCGCAGAGCCCGTCGTCGCGCCCATCATGCCCGCCGTAGGCGAGCTTCACCTTGTCGAACAGTCGTTGCCGCGCCAGATCGAACATGTCCCATCCTCCGCTTCGTCTTTCGGATAGAGGAAGTGTACCCGATCCGCCGCCGCGCCGGAACCAATTCTATGTGAGGTGGAAACCCTCGTAGCCGTTCGCGGCGACGGCGTCGCATTTCTCCCGGTAGCGCGGCGCGCCGCCGCCATAGGCGAGGAAGACCTTCTTGTCCTTGCCGGCGATGTTGGAGTTGATGCCGGTCATCCAGGAGCTGGTCTTGGCGATCAAGAGCCGGCTGGAGATGTCGAAGACATGCTCGGTCCAGGCCGTCTCCGCGTCCGGTGCGGCCTCAATGCGGGTAATGCCGGCCTCGAGCATATGGCGCATCAGGTCGGTTACCCAGTCGACGTTCTGTTCGATGCAGCGCGGGATGTTGCAGAAGGTCGCCGCGTTGTGCGGGCCGACCAGGGTCAGCATGTTGGGGAACCCGGCGATCTGCAGCCCGAGGTAGGTGCGCGGCCCCTCCGCCCAGGTATCCCGCAGCCGGACCCCGTCGCGGCCCCGGATGTCGATGCGGTCGAAGGATCCGGTGATGGCGTCGAAGCCGGTCGCATAGATGATCATGTCGAAATCGCGGGTCTGGTCGCTGGTCTCGATGCCGTCCTCGGTGATGCGGCGGATCGGGGTCTCGTTGATGTCGACCAGCTCGACATTCGCCTGATTGTAGACCTCGTAATAGCCGCTCTCCAGCGGGATGCGGCGGGTGCCGAAGCCATGGTTCGTCGGGATCAGCTTTTCGGCGACCGCCGGGTCTTTCACCCGTTCGCGGATCTTGCGGGTGGCGAATTCGGTCATGGTGGCGTTCGCCGCCTCGTCGACCAGCACGTCGCGGAAATTCCCCATCCAGATGCCGAAGCCGGGCGCGTTGTAGAGCGCTTCGTAAAAGGCTTCGCGTTCCTCGGCCGAAACGTCCAGGGCCTTGCGCGGATCGGCGTCGTGGATGAAGCAGCCGAAGGAATTGCGGCACTTCTCGAAGATCGCCGGATAGTCCGCCTTGATCCGCGCCTGTTCTTCCGCCGTGATCTCGGAATTGCGCAGTGGCGCGCACCAGTTGGGGGTGCGCTGGAAGACGGTCAGATGGCCGACGGTCTTGGCGATTTCGGTGATCGCCTGCACGGCGGTGGCACCGGTGCCGATCACCGCGACGCGCTTGTTCTCGAAGCCGACCGGCTCGTGCGGCCAGGTGCCGGTGTGATAGGCCTCGCCCCGAAACGCCTCGACGCCGGGGATTTTTGGCATCATCGGCGCCGACAGCGGGCCGAGTGCCGTGATCAAAAAGCGCGAGCGGGTGCGCCGGGCGTCGACGAAGCGGACCTCCCACTCGCCGGCCTCGTCGTCCCAATGGGCCGCTTCGGCGCGCGCTTCGAAGGTGATGTCACGCCGCAGGTCAAGCCGGTCGGCGACGAAGTTGCAGTATTTCAGGGTCTCGGGTTGCGGCGAGAAATGTTCCCGCCATTCCCATTCCTCCAGCAGCGCCTCGGAGAAGGAAAAGCCGTAGGTCCAGCTTTCGGAATCGAAGCGCGCACCCGGATAGCGGTTCCAATACCAGGTGCCGCCGACGCCGGTGCCGGCCTCGAAGACCCGGACCGAGAGATCCAACGCGCGCAGCCGGTGCAGCTGATACATGCCCGAAAGCCCCGCGCCGATGATCACCACGTCATAGCGTTCGATGTCGCCCGTCATTGCTTTGCTCTCTCCCTCGCCTGACGATGCCAGGATACCAGTTCCCCACCGCCCGGTGGCGACCCGCGACCACCGGCCGCAGGTCGCAATGACTAGGTTCAGATAGATGTGAGACGCGCCTCTGGCGGCAGAGGCGGGGATCTCCGAAGCTGTGAGTTGCGAGACCAACAGCTTGAAGGAGATCCCCATGCAGGTTTTTGGCCTGCCCCGACATGTTATCAGGGGTTGGAGGACGGCGTCGCGTCTGAACGCGGAGCCCGACACTAAATGCGTAGCGTTCAGACGCGACGCCGTCCGGCGTTGGCATCGGGCCCGGCGTGACGGCTTGACGGCCGAGGCGGCGGCCCAGGCGGTGGGCGTGCCGCGTAGCACGCTCTATCGCTGGGACGAGCGGTTGGAGCCGCGCTCGCGCGCGCCTCGCCGCCGTCGTCGCCGAGAGTGGTCGAGTGCGGTGCTGCGTCGGCTTGAACGGCTGCGCCGCGACTTCCCGATGTGGGGCAAGGCCAAGCTCGGACCGCTGCTGCGCCGAGAGGGCTTCACCTTGTCGGACAGCACCGTTGGTCGCATGCTCGCCCATCTGGTCGCGCGCGGCGTCGTTGTGCCGGTGCCCGTGGCGCGACGACGCGCCAAGGGCAAGAGAGCCAAGCGCCCACACGCCAAGCGTTTGCCGAAGGGGATGAAGGCAACGGCCCCCGGCGATCTGGTCCAGCTCGACACCTTGAGCATCACGCCGGCCGGCGAGCGCACGGTCAAGCAGTTCACCGCCTACGATCCCGTCAGCCGCTTCACCTGTGCCAAGGCCTTCCGCAGAGCGACCGCCAGGAACGCCGAGAGCTTCCTCGACAAACTCGTGGCCGACCTGCCCTTCCCCGTGAAGGCCATCCAGGTCGACGGTGGATCCGAGTTCATGGCCGAGTTCGAGGCCGCCTGCGAGAGCCGAAAGATCCCCGTCTATGTCTTGCCGCCGAGGACGCCGCAGCTCAATGGCGGCGTCGAGCGAGCCAACGGCGCATGGCGCTACGAGTTCTACGCCTGCCATGACATCGAGGACCAGCTCGACAAACTAAACCCACAGATCGACAAGTTCGCCAACATCTACAACACCTTCAGGCCTCATGGAGCCTTGAAAGGCAAAACCCCCGAGGAGTACCTTCGACAGATCACAGCCAAGAAGACCTCGTCGTCTCATATGTAGTGAACCTGGACACGCAATTGACAGGTCCCGGCCCGCCGCCTATGTTCCGCGCGCTTTCCCGCTTGCCGGAGTTCGGTTCGATGAAAATCGCCAGTTCGCTCAAGACCCTGAAGAGCCGCCATCGCGACTGCCGCGTCGTGCGCCGTAAGGGCCGCGTTTATGTGATCTGCAAGACCAACCGGCGTTTCAAGGCGCGCCAGCGCTAGAAACCCGCGTCGATCCTGCTTTGGGGCCGCGTCCCAGGACGCGGCCTTTGGCGTTTCTAGCCCGCTTTCTCAGCCGCCGAGTTCGTCCTCGATGTGGGCCTCGATGATCTCGTCGATGCTGTTGTCCGCCTTGAAACCGAGCGCCTCGGCGCGGGCCGAATGGCTCGCCTTCGGCCAACCGTCGACGATGGCCTGGATGGCCGGATCGCCTTCCCAGGTGACCTGGCCGCGGTGGCGGTTGCCGGCGACCCGGGCCATGGCCTCGACCGCCTCGCCCATCGTCACCTTGATGCCGGTCAGCAGCAGGCGGCGGTTGTCGCCGAGCGCACCGGCGTCCAGCTCGTGCATGTGGTGGAAGGCCGCGACCACGCCGCGCGGCGAAAGCAGCGCCATCGCACTTTCCGGCGTTACCGGGCAGGCGAAATCGATGCCCGAAAGCGGCTCGCGCAGGATCGACGAGGCGAAGCCCGAGGCCGCCTTGTTCGGCTTGCCCGGGCGCACGACGATGGTCGGCAGCCGCATCGCCCGCCCGTCGATGTAGCCCTTGCGGGTGTAGTCCTGGACCAGCAGCTCGCCCATCACCTTCTGCGCGCCGTAGGAGGTTTCGGGGTGCAGCGGCGTTTCGTCGACCACGGTCTCCGGCACGTCGCCGCCATAGACGGCGATCGAGGATGCGAAGAGCACGCGGGGCGCCGTGCCCAGGGCCCGGCAGCGTTCCAGCACCGCGCGGGTTCCGTCGAGGTTGACCCGGTAGCCGAGTTCGAAGTCCGCTTCCGCGCCGGCGCTGACCACGGCGGCGAGGTGGATGACGCTCGCCGTCTCGGGTCCGATGACGCCGGCCAGGGTCTCGGCGTCGAGCAGGTCGCCGGTGACGACGCGAACCCGGGCATCCTCGAACTCGCCCGCGGGCGGGGCGACCTGGTCGAACAGTACCAACTCCTCGAGATTTGCCGGCCCCGCCGGCCCGGCGACAGTGTCGGCCGCCAGTAGCCGCGCCGCGAGCTTGCGGCCGATGAAGCCGCCGCCGCCGGTGATGGTGATTTTCATGAACTCGCCCTCCACGCCTCGGGACCCGGCGGCGGATATAGCATGGGCGGCGCGCGAGGGCCTAGCAGGACGCGGGGCTGGCGCCGCTTAAGAAAGGATATCGCGATATCCTTTCTTAACGACCGCCCTAAGGAAAGGATCCTTTCCTTATCGATCTTTCTCCCGTGGGAGAGTTGTGGCGTCCCTCCCGTTCACCCGCTGCTTCGGTCACCGGCGAGATCTTGCGGGGCGAGGCGGGTGAAGGCGAGGCGGCCGGCGAGCATGACAAGCGCGATGGAGGCGAAGGCGAGGCCCCAGCCCGCGGGTGACATGCCGCCCGCCGCGTCCAGCACCAGCCCCACCACCAGGGGTCCGACGAAGCCGCCGGCGTAGCCGAACATGGAATGGATCGCCAGGGTGGCGCCGCGCCGGGCCGGTTCGGCGCTGCCGGCAGCACCCGCGGTCAGGGAGGAGCTGTCGAGCCAGATGACGACGCCCCACAGCATGACCAGCGCGACCGCGAGGGGATAGCTCAGCGCGCCAAAGAATCCGGTGACGAGGCCGAACAGGACCGAGACCGCCATGGCCAACCGGACGAGACGCTGCCGGCCGAGGCGGATCGCCGCCTCGTTGCCGAGCACGCTGGCCCCCGTGCCGGCGAGCGCCATGGCCGTGATCACGACGGTCGGCGCCAGCCAGGGCGAGACGGCGTCTCCGTTGGCCAGCGCCACCCAGGCGAGGAAGGCGACGCCCCAGCCCCGGACCGCGTTCATCTCCCAGGTATGGACGCAATAGGCCACGGCATAGGCCATGGCGGAGCGGTTGGCGAAGACCGGGCGGAAGTCGAACAGATGTCCCGCCGCCGGGTGCCGCGTGGCCTGTCGCGGCGCGGCGAGTGCGACCGCCGCCCAGGCCACCACCGCCGCGCCGGCACCGGCGACGAAGGCCGCGCGCCAGCCGAGCCAGGCCTCGAGGCCGCCGGCGACGACGAAACTCGCAGCTCCAGCGATGCCGATGCTGGCCGCATGGCCCGCCGTTGCCCGGCTCATCAGGCGGCCGGATACCCGGTCGGCCAGCAGCTTCAGCCCGGTCATGTAGGTGCCGGCCCAGCCGATGCCGCCCAGCAGGCGAAAGGCGAGCGCGCTCCAGAACCCCTCGGCCCAGAGCGCGAAGCCGAGATGCGCCAGCACCGTGCAGGCGACGCCCAGCAGATAGATCCGCTTGGGATCGACCCGGTCCGTCGCCGTCACCAGCACCGGCACGCTGACGGCATAGGCGGCGTAGAACACGCCGGTCAGCCAGCCGGCCTCGGCGTTGCTCAAGCTCCAGCGGTCGAGGAATCCTGGCAGCAGGGCCGGCCAGGTATAGGCGCCGATCTGCGCCAGCACCTGTGCCGCGCAGACCAGCAGAACGAGACGGGCGTTGCTCATGGGCCGGGATATTGCCACCTTGTCCGAGCAAACGACACGCGAGAGAAGCCGCGCCATGACCGATACCCTGCTGTCCTTCGCCTATGGCTCCAACATGTCGAGCGCCTATTTGCGCGAGACCTGCCCATCCGCGGTACCGGTCGGCCGCGCCCAGCTGCCCAACGTCGCCATCGAATTCCGCCGTTTCTCCACCGATCTCGCCGGCGGCATCTCGACCATCCAGCCGGCGCCCGGGGCCGTGGTCTGGGGCGTGCTGTTCGAGATCGCGCGCGCGGAGATCGAAGCGCTCGACCTGTTGGAAGATGTCGACAAGGGCCTCTATGTCCGCGAGGGGCATCTGGTGCTGGACGAGGCCGGCGCGTGGCGTTTGGCGCAGCTCTACCGTGTCGCCCGGCCCGAGGGACCGTTCGCGCCGGCTGCGAAATATCTCGATTGGATGCGGGCCGGGGCGGCCGAACACGGCCTGCCGGCGGACTATATCCGGAGGTTGGAGCGCCTCGGGCCCGGCGTGTGAGGCCGGACCCGGGGCGGGAACTCACTGTGCCGTCGAGCGGGCCGTCGGCGTCATCCGGGTGACGACCATCGCCTCGCGGTCGAGCAGCTCGGGAATGCGCGGCGAGACGTCGTTCTTCCAATAGTCGGACTGATAGACCGCCTCATAGAGCGCCTCGCGCTGCGCCTCGCTCTCGAAGCGGCGGGTCCAGACATAGACGCTGTCGTCCGTCTCGCCCTGGTAGGAGCCGGTGATGACCATGCCCTTGGAGACCTGGAAGGGGATGATCTCCTCCTCCATCACCTTCAACCATTCCGCCATCTTGCCGGGGCGGACCTTGTATTGACGAAGTTCGTAGAACGCCATGCGTGCGCACTCCTTATTCTCGATTTCCCGTGTTTCGGCGCGGCGATAATGGGCGGCGGCGGGAACGCTGGCAAGCGGGTGCGGTTCACTTCTTGCGGAAGGAGTCGAGGGTGACGATCTTTTCGCCCTCCCCCTCCGCGGGGTCTTCCGCCTCCGCGCCGTCCCGCACGTCGGCGTCCGCGGCGGGCGGCGCCGTGGCGGCGTCGGTGGCCAACGGGACGACCGGGCCGCCACCTTCAGACGCGCGATATTCGAACTGCAGGCCGAACTGCACGCTCGGGTCGTTGAAGCCAGTGAGCGCGCCCCAGGGCACTTCCAGGCGTTCCGGCATGCCGGAAAAGGACAGGGTGACGGCGAAACCCTGGTCGCCGATTTCCAGATCCCAGAACTGATGCTGGACCACGATGGTGATGTCCTGGGGATAGCGGGCGCGAAGCGCGTCGGAGACGCCGGTGCGCGCATCGTCGGTGCGGAAGGTCAGGTAGAAGTGATGCTCCCCCGGCAGGCCCTCGTCGCGCACCCGCTCCAGCGCCCGGCGGGCGACGCCGCGCAATGCGTCCTCCAACATGAGGTCGTAGCGCATGCGGTCCTTGGCCATCTCATCTCCCCCCGTCGGCCGTCTCCGCCCCAGGTCGACGGCCCAAACTGGAACCCCCGCGCCTGGCGGCGTGGGGGTTAGTGGGGGGCTTCTGTTGCCCGGCGCCCCCCGAGCCGCGCTTACCTAGTTTTGTTAGGCAGCGAGCGCCATTTCATTATCATTGGCACCTGTAGGTTTGGTCCGGTAACGGCGGTACCATGCCGAGCACCGAGTCAGGTCTTTACCACGCGCGTCGATCCTATTTCGCCCCCATCAGGAACATCCCGCCTGTCCTCACCGTCCAGATATCCTGGAGCGGCAGCCGCGATTCGCGACCGGGATGCTCTTGGTGGAGGCGCCGGGTACCGCCCCCGGGTCCGCAACGCTTATTCCACAAGCCCGTTTAGTGCCATAACCGGTCAAGACCGGCCCTTTGAATATAGGGCCTTCGGTCGCATTTCGGAAGACCCGTGCGGGGATGATAACCGCCGCGTCGGCTTTGCGCTGGCGAGGCTTCGACGGGGGGGGTAGATTTCTCACTTCCACGCCCACCTGGAGAGCGGAATGCGGCTTTCGGACGAACAACAGGCCGAAATCGAGGAGTTGAGAGCGGACGCCCATCCGACCCGCCGCCCCGTCGTCGCGGGCCTGGAAGACCTGCTCTATTCGGCCCGCCCGGTGCTCGACCATGGCTTCGTGCGGGTCGTCGACTATATGGGCGACGACGCGGCCGTCGTGCAGGCGGCGCGGGTCTCCTACGGCAAGGGGACGCGTCAGGTGCGCGAGGACCGCGGCCTGATCCGTTATCTGCTGCGCCATCGCCACACCACGCCGTTCGAGATGTGCGAGATCAAGCTGCACGTGAAGCTGCCGATCTTCGTCGCTCGTCAGTGGATCCGCCATCGCACCGCCAACGTGAACGAATACTCGGCGCGCTATTCCGTCCTGGACGGAGAATTCTATGTACCGGCGCCGGACCATCTGGCCGCGCAGTCGACGGCCAACCGCCAGGGCCGGGGCGACGTGCTGGAAGGAGAAGAGGCGGACCGGGTGCTGCGGATCCTGAACGACGACGCAAGCCGGGCGCACGCCAATTACCAGGCGATGCTGAACACGGACGCGGACGGCACGCCGATCGATCCCGCCGCCGACGGCCTGGCGCGGGAGCTGGCGCGGATCAACCTGCCGCTTTCCACCTACACCCAGTGGTACTGGAAGACCGACCTGCACAATCTGATGCATTTCCTCAGCCTGCGCGCCGATCCCCACGCCCAGTACGAGATCCGCGTCTATGCCGACGAGATGATGGAAATCCTGCGCGCCTGGGTGCCGGCGACGGCGGAGGCCTTCGAGGATTTCACCCTCGGCGCGGCGACGTTCTCCAAGGGCGCGCTCGCCGTCGTCCGCCGGCGCCTCGCCGGCGAGGCGGTCAGCCAGGAGACGAGCGGCCTGACACCGCGTGAGTGGCGCGAGCTGGAGGCGGTGCTGGGCGGCGAATGACGGCCAGTCTCGCCGGCCTGTTCCTGACGGCCTTCGTGGCGGCGACGCTGCTGCCGACCTCGTCCGAGTTCGTTCTGGCGTCGATCCTGCTGGCACATCCCGAATGGCTGTGGCCGGCCGTTGCGGTCGCCAGCCTCGGCAACAGCTTGGGTGCGGTCGTCAACTGGCTGCTCGGACGATTTCTCGGCCACTTCGTTTCGCGCGCCTGGTTTCCGCTATCACCCGAAGGTCATGCCCGCGCCGTCGGCTGGTTCCATCGCTTCGGCCTCTGGAGCCTGTTGTTCGCCTGGCTGCCGATCGTCGGCGATCCGCTGACGGTGGTCGCCGGCATGTTGCGGGTCGGCTTCGCGCCGTTCTTCGTGCTGGTCGCCCTCGGCAAGACCGCGCGCTATGTCACGGTCGCTCTGCTCGCCGCTTAGCGTCGTCGTCGCCGCCAGAGCGCGTAGCCGGTGAGGGCCAGAAACAGCGCCAGCAGCGGCAGCAGCACGATGTCGAGCCAGCCGAGCGCCGCCGACAGGCCGAGGGCGCCGAGCGCGACCACCAGCAGGGGCGTGAAGCAGCAGAGCGCGGCGAGGACGCTGCCCGCCACGCCGGTCCAGAGCATCGCATCGCGCTGTTCCGCCATGCGCCAGCCTCGCCCATTGTGCCCCTTGCTTGCAAGCGTATCCGCCGGGAGGCCATGATCGCTGCGCGGAGGGTGGAATGCGACGATGGCGGGCCATAGCCCGGTGCCGCCAGGCGGCCGGGCCCGGGCAGCGATGACGGTGGCGGCGGCCCGGCGCCGAACGGCCCATCCCGTCGTCGTGCTGGTCTCGCTGACCTTCACGGTCTCGGTCTATGTGCTGACGGTCACCGCGATCAATGTCGCCATGCCGCAAATGCAGGGCAGCTTCGCCGCCACCCAGGACCAGATCACCTGGGTGGTGACCGCCAACCTGCTGGCGACCGCCATCGTCACGCCGTTGAGCGGCTGGCTCGCCAACCGGTTCGGACGCCGTCGCCTGTTGCTCTGGACCCAATCGATCTTCTTCATCTCGTCGACGCTCTGCGGTCTTGCCGGCTCGTTGCCGGAACTGGTCGTCTACCGGGCGATCCAGGGTGCCAGCGGCGCGCCGATCATCCCCTTGAGCCAGGCCATCATCCTCTCCCTCTTTCCCCAGGAGAAGCACGGCCAGGTGGTGTCGATCTGGGCGATCGGCGTCACCTCGGGCACCATCGTCGCGCCGATCATCGGCGGCTGGGCGGCGGAGGATTTCAGCTGGCGCTGGGTCTTCCTGATGGTCTCCCCCGCCGCCGCTCTCTGCGTCGTGGCCGTCTGGGCGCACGTCAACGCCGAGGAGACGCCGCCACAGCGCAGCCGGTTCGACTGGACCGGGTTCCTGCTGCTGGCGATTACCGTCTCGTCGCTGCAGCTGATGCTCGACTGGGGGGAACGGCTCGACTGGTTCGAGTCGATCGGCATTTCCCTGCTCGGCCTGGCGGCGATCGGCGCCTTCTATCTCTTCATCGTCCATGTCCTGACGACGGAGAAGCCGTTCCTCGACCTCCGGCTGCTGGCCGACCGGAACTATGCGGTCGGCATCATCCTCGGCCTCGCCTTCGGGATGCTCTACTATACGACGCTGGTCCTGCAGCCGGCGATGCTGCAGGATCTGCAGGGCTATCCCGACTCGGCCATCGGGATCATGCAGGGGTTGCGCGGCGTCGGCCTGCTGGCCGGGTCCTTCGCCCTGCTGTTCGGCATGGGGCGGCTCGATCCGCGGATCAACTTGTTCCTCGGCTTCCTGATGCAGGCCCTGGCCGGCTATGCCATGAGCCTGTTCGACGTCAACATGACCGCCTGGGCGGTCGCCTGGACGACCATGCTGCAGGGTTTCGGCATCGGCCTGATGTGGTCGCCGATCACCGTGGTCACCTTCGCCACCCTGGCGCCGCGCCATGTGCCCGAGGCGGCCTCCGTCTTTCACCTGGTGCGCAACATCGGCTCCAGCGCCCACATCGCGATCAGCGCCTCGCTGCTGGCGCGCGGGACCCGGACCAACTACGCCGAGATGGTCGAAGCCCTCAATCCCTTCAGCGAACGCCTCGCCTACGGCGCAGTGGTCGGCGGCTGGAACCTGGAAAGTGCCGAGGGCCTGGCCGGTCTCGGCGCCGAGATCGGCCGCCAGGCGAACCTGATCGGCTATACCAACGTCTATCTCGGTTACGCGATCTGCGCGGCTTTGGTCATGCCGCTGGTCTTCCTCGCCCGCCGGCCGCCGGCCGGTTGACCGCGGAGCCTAGCGATCCCGGGTTTTATACTCGTACTCGTCCTCGTCGAAATACTCGAGCAATCGGCCGCGATAGTCGGCGAGCTCGCGGGCGCTCGGCTGGTGGAAGTCCTGGTCGGCCGAGTGTTGGCCGACGATGATCACGCCGTGCATGCCCATGGGGATATGTGGCATGCAGTGATACTCGTAGGTGCCGGCCTTGGTGAAGGTCATCGACCATTTGTCCTGGGGCTTGGCCAGATCGGGGCTGGAAAAGGCGACGGCCCCCTTTGGAAAGCCGTCGGGGAAGGTGACGATATTGTGGTCGACCGCCGCCTCGTTCACCCATGTCACCGTATCGCCCGGCGCCACCACGAGATACTTCGGGCTGAAATACATTCTCAGGTTCTCGAGGTCGCTGACCACGCGGACGATATGCTCTTCGGCCCGGACCGTGGTTGCCGGACCCGCCAGGGCGAGGACCAGGGCCAGAACGAGGGGCGAAATACTCGATACTTTCATGACATCCCGTCTCGCTATTCGACCTTGAGGGTGATCTTCATCTTCGGATGAATCGCACAGCGAACCTTCACCTTGCCCGGCTTGGAGAAGGTGTGTTTCGCCGCCGTGCCGGGGGCCTGCGCACCCATGTCGAACTTGTGCCCGCTGCTCGAGGAATAGACGTTGTGGGTGATCTTGTCGTTGTTGACGAAGTTGACCGTATCGCCGACGGCGATGGTCATCTTGCGTTCGGAGAACTTCTTGCGCTCCTGGCTGACGGTGTGTTCCGCCGCCAGGGCACCGCTTGCCATGAAGCCGGCGGCTAGGAGGGTGGCAAGGGCGAATTTCATGATAAGCCTCTTCGTTTCGGGTTTCGTTGCGGCGAAAGTTAGATCATTCAGGGGTGCAGGGCCTGAGGTGCAGGCGGGCAACGCGACATTCCGGGGAGACTTCGCCGCCGCCGCTGCCCGCCGCCGGGCTCACCCGGCGCAGCCAGGCGTTCGGAGACTGATCGTTCGCCGGGAGGACCGGCACCGCGACGACGGGGTCGTTGCCGTCGAGGGTGCGCATAAAGGCGATCAGGTCCGCCTTCTCGTCCGCTGTCAGCTTGAGGGCGTGCATGTCGTCGGAGAGGCTCGGGCGCTGCTTGCCGCCGCCGTCATAGTGATCGATGACATCGGCGAGGGTCGCCAGCGAACCGTCGTGCATATAGGGCGCGCGCGAGACGACGTTACGCAAGGTGGGCGTCTTGAAGGCGTGCTGCATCTTCACGATGGTCTTCAGCACGGCGCCCCGGCCGATGTCGTCGTCCGACAGGCCGATATCGTGGAAGCTGTCGTCGGTCAAGTTCCAGCCGCTGTGGCAGGCGACGCAATTGGCCTTGTTGTTGAAGAGGTCGAAACCCCGTTTCGCCGCGTCGCCGATCGCCGTCTCGTCGCCGGCGATCCACAGGTCGAAGGGCGCCACGCCGCTGACCACCGTCCTCTCGAAGGTCGCGATCGCCTTGGCGATGTTCGGGACGGTGATGCCTTCGCCCGGGAAGGCGAGGTTGAACAGGCTGACATAGCCCGGCACCGCCTTCAGTTCCTCGACGATGGATTCCATCTGCTGGTTCATTTCCGCCGCCGCGGCCATCGGGCCCAGCGCTTGCTGCTCCAGGCTGTCGAAGCGGCCGTCCCACATCATCAACTCGCCGAAGGCCGTGTTCAGGATGGTCGGCGTGCGGCGGCCGAGCGGGGTCATCTTGTGACCGAAGCCGGTTGGCAGGCCGTCGCCCCAGGAAAAGCTCGGGTTGTGGCAAGTGGCGCAGGAGATGTAGTTGGCGCCCGACAGGCGGGGATCGAAAAACAGCTTGTGTCCGAGGTCCGCCTTATCCCGGGTATAGGGGTTCTCCTCCGGGAAGGGGACTTCGCTCGGGCGGACATATTCCGCTTTCCAGTCCTGCCGGCTCATCTCCACCGCCTTTTCGCCGGCGGTTGTCGCCGACGCGGCGCCGGGTGCATTCAGCAGAATCGCGACGGTCAGCGCCGCCGCCCCTCGCGTGATCCGATCCGCCACGGTCATGGTTCGTTCCTCCCTCGATTGCCGGCCGACCAGTCTTGATCAGGCGGCGTCCTCGACATCGTCGAGAAGTTTGCAAAGCGCGGCATGCGCCGCTTCGTTCAGCTCGAATTCCACGCCGTAGCAGTCGGTGAATTCGTTGCGGATGGTGGAGTCGAGCAAGCCCACCTCGGGCACTTCCAGGGCGATGGTCTCCCCCATCATGCCGGCCTCGATCTTCGAGATTCGGGCGCCGCCTTCGGACATCTCGCTCAAGGCGATGTCGTGCCATCGCTCGGCGTAGCGGGCCCGGGTCGGGATCGAGACGCCGACGCGCGGGTACTGGCGCCGATTGCCGGCCGAAGACCGGCGCAGGATGGTCTTGAGCTGGGTCTGCAGCTCCTCGATCGTCTGGTTGACGTCGCTCGCGTTCCGGCGCACCTGGTCGGCGAGCTCTTCGGCCTCGCGGGAGGCCTGCGTGACCTGCTCGGTGCTGTCGAAGACCGACTGCGTGCCGGCCGCGACCTCGCGCATGCTGGTGGCGATCTGGCCGGTGGACGCGGCCTGTTCCTTCATCGCGCCTTCGATCTCGGTGGTGATGTCGTTGACCTCGCGCACCGTTTCACCGATCTCGGTGATCGAAAGGGCGGCCTCACGCGTGGCGTCGCGAATGGCGTCGACGTGCTCGCGCACCTCGTCCGTCGCCCGGGTCGTCTGCACGGCGAGGTTCTTCACTTCCGAGGCCACGACGGCGAACCCTTTGCCCGCCTCACCCGCCCGGGCGGCTTCGATCGTCGCGTTCAGGGCGAGGAGATTGGTCTGATTGGCGATATCGTTGATGAGAGCGATGATGTCGTCGATCTGGCGGGAGTTTTCCGTCAGCGTCTCGATCTTCTCGTTCGATTGCTCGACCTTGCCCACCGCCTGCTCCGAGATCGCCTTGGAGCGATCGACCTTGCGGTCGATCTCGTTGATGCTGGTGGACATTTCGTCGGCCGCGCCGGCGACGGTGCGGACATTGGCGCTCGCGGTGTCGGCCGCCTCGCTCACCGCGCCGCTCTCGCTGGAGACGCTGTTGGCCGTCGCCGTCATGCGGTCGGCGAGGTCGTACATGTCGGAAGCCTTGACCTGGATATTGCCGACCCAATCGCCGAGGTTGTCCTCGAGGACCTCGCTCATTTCCAGCATCTCGGACTTCTGGCGGGCCTTGCTGGTGACTTCCTCTTCGGCGCGCATCGCTTCCAGGCGGTGCTTCTCGATCATGGTTTCCTTGAAGAAACCCACGGCGCGGGCAATGGCGCCGATTTCGTCGCGACGCTCGGTATAGGGAATTTCACGCTCCATCTCGCCTTCGGTCAGGCTGGCGATCCGGCGCGTCATCCGGTTGATGGGCCGGGCGATCATCTGGGCGAGCAGGAGGGCGGCGGCAAATCCGACGGCCATGGAGGCGCCGGCGAGCCAGAGGACGAAATCGCGGGTTTCCGCGATTGTGCCGGTCGCGTTCTGGCGGAAGATGTAGCCGTTTTCGGAGGCATACTCGACGATCAGGTCCAGGTTCTCGTCGATCGCGGCACGCCACCGGGAGGTCGCTTCGACGAGATCGCTCCGTTTCCCTTCGTCGCCCTCGATGGCGGCACCGATCGCCGACCACCAGGCCTCGCCGTCCGCATTCACTTTCGCCACCAGCTCGGTGATGCGAGGGTCCGTCGAACGTTCGGCGACGACCTCGATATCCTCGATGAAGACCTCCCAGGCCTCCTCCATCACCTCGACGTCGACCGGCTCGCCGTCCGCCAGCAGTCCGCGGCTCCAGTCGAGGCTCATCCGCTCCAGCTGCAGAAAACCGGTACGGGCCGAGCGGGCGAAATTGATCGACATCAACGGGCCGTCGTACATCTTCACGACCAGGTCGCCGACCGACTCCGTCTTCTTGATGGCGACGAAACCCAGCAGGGCAGTGGCGGCGATGACGAGGGAGAAGGCCAGAAGCAGTTTCGTTCTTATCGACATGCAAGCTCCACCAACCGGTCAGCGTCTTTTTGGCGAGTGATCGTAACGTTAGTCGTGGAAACTTAAGATCGGCTTAAGGTCGCGCCGCGGCAGGTCCTGCACGGCACGTGGGCAAGGGGTGCGAAGCGGTCTATGGTCGATTGATGCCGCCTCCGCCCGATCCCGTCCCCGACCGCCAGGATGACGATGAATTCCAGTAGCTTCCTGCCGAAACCCTCACTCGTGGGCGCCATCCTCTGGATGTTGGGGGCGGTGGTTTCGCTGACCTTGATGGCGCTCGCCGGGCGGGAGCTGATGGCGGAGATCTCCCTCTTCCAGGTGATGTTCTTCCGCAATTCGCTCTGCCTGCTGGCGCTGGCTTTCATCGTCTGGCCGCGCCGGCGGGAGATTCTGCCGACCCGGCGCTGGCGCGCCCACGGCGGGCGCAACGTCATCCACTTCGCCGCGCAGGCCTTGTGGTTCTACGGCCTCGCCTACCTGCCGCTGGGCGAGGTCATCGCGCTCGAGTTCACCGCGCCGGTGTGGACCGCCGTGCTCGCCGCACTGTTCATTTCCGAACGCCTGAACAGCTGGCGGGTCGCCGGCGTCGTTCTCGGCTTCGCGGGCACCTGGGTCATCCTCAGACCGGGGATGGAGATCATCCATCCCGCCTCCCTCGCCGTCCTCGCCTCGGCGATCGGCTTCGCCACGGTGTTCGTCACCACCAAGTCGATGACCGCCAGCGAGCGACCGCTGACCATCCTGTTCTATATGAACCTGGTGCAGCTGCCGCTTTCGACGGTGCCGGCCTTGTGGGATTGGGTGACGCCGTCGGCGGCGCTCTGGCCCTGGGTGGCGGTGACCGGTCTGGCCGGCCTCGGCACGCACTATTGTTTCACCAAGGCCTTCCAGCGTGCAGATGCGTCAATCGCCGCGCCGATCGACTTCGTCCGCCTGCCGCTCTCGGTGCTGCTCGGCTACCTGCTCTATTCCGAGCCGTTCGACCCCTTCGTCGCGCTCGGCGCCGTGGCGATCATCGGCGGGAATTTCTTGAATATCCGGGGCCGCGCCAAGCTTGCCGACTGAAGGCGCTGCCCTACGTCTCCGCCCGCAGGTTGAAGCGCGTGCCGCAAACGACGACGCCCGTCGCGTCAACGGGAAGGTGGAGCGCTTCCGCCGCCGCCCGGATCGCCTGGATGTCGCGTACGCGAAGGTCGACGGCGCGCAGTCCTTCGCCCCGCTCGTCGGAATCGCGACGGAAGCGCAGCTCGGCGTTGTCGAGGGCGATGCGTCCCCCGTCCCGGTTTATGCGCGCGGGCCGGTGCAGGATCCTGCCCCAGCGTCGACACAGGGTCTCCGGCTCGCCGGCGGCCGACGCGGATTGCACTTCGGCGCCGGTCATCTCCAGCACGCGTTCGCGCCGCACATGGGGGCGCCAGTGCGCGCCCGCGGGATGCCAGGGACCGTCGGCGGCCGCGCCGCCGCGGTTCCAGTCAACCTCCAACATCGTGCCGCCGGTGTCGGCGGGATGCAGCTGGGTGCCGAAGAAGTCGTCCCACTCGATCGTGTTGACGATGCGCACGCCGAGGGCGGCGATCCGACGCCGTCGCTCCCAGGGGTCGTCGCATTGCAGGATGACGATGTAGCCGCCATCACCGCCGCGACGATCGAGATAGCGCCCGGCGGCCGTTCCCGCACGGACCGGCGCCACGACTTCGAGAAAGTTGTCGCCGATCGGCAGCAGGATGTTCTCCAGGCCGTAGGCGCCGACGGCGGGGTCGCGGTGGCAGACCTCCAGGCCGAACACCTCGCACAGTGCGTCCTCGACCGGCGCGAGCTCGCGGGCGACGAGGCAGATTTGACGTAGGCGCAGCACGGGCCCGTCCGCCTACCGGCCCCGGAAGACCGGCGTGCGCTTTTCGACGAAGGCGGTGGCCGCTTCGAGATGGTCCTCGGTCATGCCGCAGCGCGCATGGTGCGTTGCCTCGAGGTCGAGCACGCGCTCCAGGCTTTCCGTCTCGGCCGCGTTGATGTTGCGTTTCATGTAGCCGAGCGTGACCGCCGGCCCCTGGGCGAGGCCGCTCGCCAGTTCGCCACAGGCGCCCTCCAGATCGTCGTCGGCGACGACCCGGTTTACCAGGCCGAGGCGGTAGGCTTCCGCAGCGTCGAGTTTCGGCGAGGTCAGGTAGAGTTCCTTGGCCTTGGCGCTGCCGACCAACTGGCTGAGAAACCAGCTGCCGCCGAAGTCACCGGACAGTGCCACCTTGGCGAAGGCGGTGGTGATCGCCACCGTCTCGCTGGCGATGCGCAGGTCGCAGGCGAGCGCCAGCGACAGGCCAGCGCCGGCGGCGGGCCCACGCATCATGGCGATCGTCGGCTTGTCCATGTCGTGCAGCAGGCGCGAGACTTCCATGCGACGGCGCAGCGGCAGGGCGCGGGCCTCCAGGCTGGCGCCGCGCTCCGAGCCTTGCGCCATGCTCTTGACGTCGCCGCCGGCGCAGAAGCCGCGCCCGGTGCCGGTCAGCACGACCACCCGCACCGCGTCGTCGAGGGCGGCGGCGTCCAGCGCCGTCTCCATCTCGGCCAGCATTTCCATGGTGAGGGCGTTCAAACGCTCCGGCCGGTTCATGGTCAGCGTCAGAATGCCGCCCTCGCGGTGTTGCAGCAGCTCTTCGGTCATCGTTTCCTCCCCTCAGCTTCGATGCGCTCGCGGCGTTCAGGCGCCCAGGCTCGGCATGGCCGTGGTGACCCGACGATAGCGCCAGACGCCCGCCGCGTCAGCCTCGCGGCTGACCCGGCCCTGTTCGATCAGGCAATTCAGATGGGCCAGCGCCTCGGCGAAGCCGAGGTCGATCTCATGATCCTTCAGGGTGCGGCGGAACATCACGTCGATGGTCTCGCTCACCCGTTTCGGCTCGGCGAGCGCAGCCTCCAGCAGGTTCAGCCGTTCGTCGTGATGGTCGATCAGCGCGTCGAGCCGGGCGTGCAGGCCGAAGAACGGCTCGTTGTGCGCCGGCAGCACCAGCACGTCCGCCGGCAGCCGGCGGAACCGCTCCAGGCTGTCCATGTAATCCTGCAGCGGGTTGGCCTCCGCCTCGTCCGGATAGACGCCGATATGGGGCGTGATGCGGGGCAGGATCTGGTCGCCGGCGATCAGCATGTTCAGCTTTTCGCAATAGAGGCAGGCATGTTCGGGCGCGTGGCCGGTGCCGACGATGACCACCCAGTCGTAGTCGCCGAAGTTTAGCACGTCGCCGTCGCGTATGCGGATGTATTGCTCCGGCACCGTGGTCACGCATTGCGCATAGTCGTTGTCGCGGACCCTTTGGAGATGCGCGATGTGCGCCGCCGGCATGTCGATCTTGCGGTAATGTTCCAGCGCGCTTGTCGCGGTCTCCGTCGCCGGGTCGAGCGAGAACATGCGACCGTAGAGCCATTCCAGGCGGCTCGCCAACAAATGACAGCCCGTTTCGTCGCGCAGCCAGCCGGCGAGGCCCATGTGGTCGGGATGGAAATGGGTGCACATCACCCGCTTCAGCGGCTTGCCCCCGCAGTAAGTCGCGAAAATGCTCTTCCAGTGGCCCTGGATCTCGGCGCTGGCCATGCCGGTGTCGACGATGGTCCAGCCGGTGTTGTCGGCCAGGAGCCAGAGATTGATGTGGTTGAGCCCGGTCAGCTGCAGCGGCATGCGAACCCAGTAGACCCCCGGCGCGAAGTGCAACGCCTCGCCCGGCTCGGGCACCCGCTCGAAGGGATAGGTCAAGCCATTCCGCGTCTCGCCGGTCACGGGGGATCCTCTCTGGCCGGTCATTGGGGATCCTTGGATGTGGCGGGGAAGGCGCGCGGGAGGTGAGCGTAGCGGAATCTAGGCGCCGTGGCGGCGGGCGTCAAATGGACTGCGCCCCCTCAACGTAGCGCCGCGGATCGATTATGCTGCCGCGCGTGTGACTACGGGAGAAGTGGAATGAGCGTTGCGATCACCCCTCTAAGCCCCGCTCTCGGCGCCGAGGCGACGGGCATCGACCTTGCCGAGGCGCCGGATGCGGCCAGCATCGGCGCCTTGCGGCAGGCCTTGCTCGATCATCTGGTCCTGGTGGTCCGCGACCAGTCCTTCACGCCCGAACAATATCTTCGCGCCGTCGGCCATTTCGGCACGCCGATGCGCCAGCACTATTCGCAATACCTGATGGCGGAACATCCCGACATCGGCGTGCTCGACAGCCGGACCTCCGAGACGGAGGCGAGCGGTCGGCGCCACCTGCTGGGCACCGGGACCTGGCATACGGACCACACCAACCATGCCGAGCCGCCGAAACTGACCGTGCTTTACGCGCTCCGCATGCCGTCGACGGGGGGCGATACCAGCTTCGCCAACATGCGCAAGGCTTACGACTCGCTGCCCGAGGCGCGCCGCGCCGAGTTCGCCCGCCTGAGGACCGTCAACACCCTGGATGCCCATGCCGGTCGCTCGGAGGTGCCGACGCGGGAGGCCGACAAGGTTCGCCATGCCCAGCGGGTCCTGCATCCGCTGATCCGCACCCATCCGGAGAACGGTACGAAGTCTGTCTACTTCCATCCCACCAAGACGGAACGGATCGAGGGCTGGGAACAGGCGGAAAGCCACGCCTTCGTCGACGACCTGGTCGCGGACCTGATCCGCCCGGAGATCGTCTACCGCCACAAGTGGCGCGTTGGCGACCTGTTGCTCTGCGACAACCGCTCGACCATGCACGTTGCCCATCGTGACTACGACCCCGACGAGGGCCGCGTGGTGCATCGCGTCATCCTGAAGGGCGACCGCCCAGCCTAAAGGCCATAGCGAGCCCAGAGTGCGCGGGTCTCCGCCGTGGCGAGCAGGCCGTCCGCCAGGCCCGCGCCGTCGCCGAGTGCGGCGTCCATGCCGAGCTTGCGCTGCAGGAAGCCCTTGCGCTCCTCGATCACCTCAAGGCGAACCTCCTCGCCGTAGAGTGCGCGCATGCGACCACGCAGATCGCCGAAACCGTCGATCAGGCCCCGCTCCAAAGCGCCCTCGCCGGTCCAGAACTCGCCGCTGAACAGCTCGTCCTCCTCCCCCGTCAGTCGCGCGCCGCGCCGCGTGCGGACGTGGGCGCGGAAGATCTCGTGCAGGTCGGCCTGCAGGGCGCGCAGTCGCGTGACATCGTCCTCGCGTTCGGGGAGGAAGGGGTCGAGGAAGCTTTTCCGCGCGCCCGAGGTATAGAGCCGGCGCTCGACGCCGAGACGCTCGATCGCCTTCTCGAAGCCGAAACTCTGAGTAATGACGCCGATCGAGCCGAGGATCGAGCCGGCGTTGGCGTGGATGTCGTCACCGGCCAGCGCCAGCCAGTATCCACCCGAGGCGGCGACATCCTCGACGAAGGCGTGCAGCGGGACCTGCTTTTCATCGGCCAGCGCCCGCAGCCGGTCGTGGATCAGGGCCGATTGGACCGGCGAGCCGCCCGGCGAATTGATCGAAATGGCGACGGCGGCCAGGCGTTTGACCTCAAAGGCGGCCTCGATCCGCCCGGCGAGGCCGGCGATATCGAGCGAGGGGCGCATCGGTCCCGAGCGGGGGCCGATGACGCCGTGCAGGCGCAGCACCGCCACCACCGGCGCCCTGTCGCGCAGACGTTTGATCGGGATGAAGCGGCGCCAGGATTTCGTGCTCATGATCTCTCCATAGCGAGGGCGGGAGGCCGGCTCAAGCCGCGTCGTCGTCGAGGTCGAGGACGGCGCCATGGCGCAGGACGGCCTCGGCCCGCGCCGTATAGGCGCGCCCGGCATCGTGCAGGTCCAGGCCCGCCGCCAGACGCAGCGGCGCCCGCGCGCCCTTGGTCGTGCACAGGATGATCCGCTTGGCGTCGCGGCCGGCGCGGGACCTGAGGAGGAAGACGACGGTGCGGCCGGTAGCGGCGCCGAAGGCGGCGAGCGCCGCGCCCAGGCGGGCGGCGGGCAGGATCAGGCGCAGCTCGCCGCCCGGCCCCAGGTGGGCGAGGCAGGCGGCGATCCAACCGCCGAGATCGCCGCCATGACGGGCCCGGGCCCGGCGCGCGTCGGCGGCCGGCGGCGATTGCGCCGGGTCATGGAACGGTGGATTGCTCAGGACATGGTCGAAGGTCGCATCCGCCGCCGGCGGGTCGAGCAGGTCGCCGGCGGAGAACCCGACCCTGTCGGCGAGCCCGTTGCGCAACGCGTTCTCCCGCGCCAGGGCGACCAGATCCGCGTCGATGTCCAGCCCTTCGATCCGGATCGTGTCCAGCCGGTGTGCGGCGGCGAGGGCGACGATGCCGGTGCCGGCGCCCGCATCCAGCACCCGGGCACCGGGACGGGCGGTCAGTGTGGCGGCGAGAAACACCGCGTCGGAGCCGGCACGAAAACCGAGGCGGGGCTGCAACAGGCGCAGCGCGCTGCCGAGGAAGCCGTCGTCCGTGGTCTCGAAGTCGAAAGTTTCAGTCATCCTTCAGGGCGATGCCCGCCTCGCCCAGGATCCGGCGCGCCTGGGTGACGTCGTCGTCGGCCACACACAGCCGTCGCGGCAGAACCCCGAGCGAGCCTTCCAGCACGCTCATATGCGCGTCGAGCACGATCGGCTCGATCGCCGCGTCGCGCAGCAGCGCACTCGACCAGCTGATCAGCACCGGATTGTTGGTTCTGAGCAATTCGACCATCCGCCTCTCGCTCCCCCCGGTCTTGCCCCCGGGTCCTGCCCCGGGCCTACCGGTTCTGCCTGGCGAATATAGGCCCTCGGCGCCCCTGCGCCAGCGTTCGCGACGAGGTATGCGTTTTTTGCAGGGCTGCCATGCCCAGGGGCCCCTTGTCCGATGCGCCGGGAATTGTAAGTTATGCAACAAGTTGTTGCGGCGCACCGATCCCCTCCCGCACCGCAAAAAAAGCCAAGAAAATCGAGTAAGGTCTGAAAAATGTACAAGTTCGCCGTGGGTATGGTCGTCTGGGCAGTCGCAATGGCCTGGTTTCTCGATAATTACACGAATATTCTGGCGTAAGTTTCGCTGGGGCTTTCAGGCCCGACATCTCTCCCGAGATCTAGAAAAGGCTGGCATGACCCGGAAGCATCGGGCCATGCCACAGCCCATTCCCGTTCAGAGCTTCAAGGCGCCGACGTAGGTCGAGAGTTCGCGCTGCGCTGCGGTCAGGGCCTGGCGCGCGGTGTCGAGCTCACGCTCCCGCGCCTCGATGGCATCCTCCTGGGCGTCGAGTTTGCGCAGATAGCGATTGGCGAGCGCGCCGCCCCGGGGGACCCGGGCGAGATTGTCGCGCAGGCGTTGCTGGTCCTTGTCGATACTCGCCAGCTTGCCTTGGAGCCGCTTTACCTCCCGCTTGGCCTTGTCGATGGTGCCTTTCAGGGCGGCCATGCGGGTGAAGGCGTCGCGAATCTCCTTCGACAGCTCGCGCGAATCGACGAAGGCGGCGATGCGGCGGGAATCCAGGTTCACCAGGCGGAGTTGTTCCTGCACCGGCCGTTCGGCGACGAGGTCGATCGTGGCGTTCTCCCCCGCCTTCAGGCTGCGGGTCAGCCGATAGTGGCTGGCCGTGCGCTCGACCTCGCTTTCCTTCGGCGAAATCAGGCGCCAACCGCTCTTGATCGGCATCTCGAGCAGCAGCGTGCGGGCTTCGCGGGCCGGCGCCTTGATCCGATAGGTCACGGTCTCCCGGCGGATCCGGGTGAAGTGGAAGACGCCGTCGACGATGCGGCCCTTGGTCACCCGGCTTTCGCCGCCGCCCTCGACGGCGACCTTGGTCTTGTTGTCGACGGCGAAGCTCAACAGCCGGTTTTCACCCGCCGGCAGCGGTCCCATGCGCGCATCGCCCACATAGTCGACCGGGCCGCCCGAGCTCCGCTCGTAGAGGGTCAGCACGCCCGGCGGCAGCCCGCTCTCGCCTTCGTTGGCGAGCCGAACGGTGGCGAGTGGGCTGCTCCCGCTCCCCCCGCCCGGCGTGAACAGGGCGAGGCGCGCGGCCTTCACCTTGCGATCGATGATCGGGATCGCCAGGCTGTTGCCCGAGGCGACGTCGATGGCGTCGCCGATGGTGAATACCACCTGGGTCGTCGCCTCGGCGGAGGCCACGGCGACCGCGCCCTGGGCGGCGGCGGGGGCCATCGCCGCTTCCGCCGCCGGGCTCGACATCATGTTCATGACGCCGGCCACGCCGCCGCCGCTCGCCTTCGCACGCCGTTTCGAGCGCCCCGGCGGCACCGGGCGGGGCGTCCGTGCGACGGGCTGTACCACGCCGCTGTCGACGCGCGGCAGCACGCGGCCGAGGACCTCTACCGGGACCTCGGGCCGGTTGACGAAATAGGCCTTGTAGAGGGCCTGGCGGAAGGTGACGGGATTGCCGGAGGCGAGCGTCAACTCGACACCCTTCCAGTCCTGGCCGCTCAGATTCTCGATCACCGCCCAGCCTTGCAGCAGGCCTTCGGTGCCGGTCGGGTCCGCGTCGAGGGTCAGCCGGTAGGACGCCTTCCAGAGCGGGGCTTCGACGATATAGGCGACGCGGAGGCGACGCTTGCCGGTCCCGCGGGCCTGGATCGAGAGCCGGCGGCGGTCGCGCGCGCCGTGCAGGGCGACCTGTCCGAGCGCCTTCTCGACCTGCCCGCGCAGGCGGGAATCGCGGAAGTTCACGGCGTCCACGTCTTCCAGCAGGAACTGGCGGATGCCGCTCGCGGTCAGCAGGCTGACCCGGTGGCGGGTGATGGTGCCGCCGCCCTCGAGCGCGCTGGTCTCCGGGATGACCCGGATGACCCGTCCGCGCAACGGCCGCACGCCGCCGACCTCGACCTCGGCGCCCTGCAGCGCGTTCAGCAGGTCGACGGGGGAGTTCAGCGCCTTGCGCGAGAACGGCAGCTCGCGGAACGCCTCGGTCAGGGGCTGGCGGCCGGGCAGCTCGATGGTGCCGACGCCGCCCTGGTCGTCGAAGACGACGATGCTCTTCAGGACGTCGTCGACCTGGTCGAGCCGGACCTCGAGTTCGAGGGTGGCATTGCCTTCGACCTCGGCCTCGTATTCGAAATAGCCGACGCCGCCGGTCGACAGCAGGACGCGGCTGAGCTGCAGGTCGCTCGCAGCCAGCACCGGTCCGGCCAGCGCGGCGAGCAGCAGAACGGCGGTGGAGAGGAAAATCTTCAGCATGGAGGGGCCCCTTTACACAACGGATCACGCAGACTTGAGGGGCGATTATGGCGCCTTTGGGGCCTCAGCGTGACTCTTCCGTGTTCCAGCCGAGCCAATGGAAGGCGAGCGGCATCAACACCATCACCAGGGTGATGCGGATCATGTGCATGGTCGAGACGAAGGCCGTGTCGATGTCGAGGGAGAGCGCCATCAGCGCCATTTCCGCGAGGCCGCCGGGCGCCAGGGCCAGCACCAGCGCCGGGGCGGCGATGCCGAGGACGGGTGCCGCCAATTCGGCGGCGAAGATGGCGCCGGCCAGCATGATGGCGGCCGAGCCGACGGCCAGCGTGATCACCCGGCGAATTTCACCGAGCCCGATGCCGACGAAGCGCGCGCCGAGGGAGGCGCCGATCACCAACTGCGCGCCCCAGACCAGTTCCACCGGCGGACGCCCCTCGACCAGGCCGCCGACATAGCAGCAGATCGAGACGATGAAGGGCCCGAGGAAGCTGGCGCTCGGCAGGCGCAGGCGGCGCCCGCCCCAGCTGCCGAGGACGGCGCCCGCGACCAGGATCGCCATTTCGAGCATGCTTGCCGTCGGCGGCGGGACTGTGCCGGCCGGTGCCACGCCGGAGAGGGTCGCGACCGGCAGGCCTTCGACGAAGCGCAGATAGATCGGCACGGTGAACACCACCATGAAGATCCGCGTCGCGTGGCTGAGCGAGACCGCCCGGGGATCGCCGCCGTTCGCTTCGCCCAGCAGGGTCATCTCGGAAAGCCCGCCGGGGCTGGCGGCGAAGAAGGCGGTCTGCCGCCGGACCCGGGCGATCTTCACATAATAGGCGATGGTGGCGACGGTGATCAGGCCGACGAAGACGACGACCAGCAGGGCGCCGCCGGGCCAGAGCGCCAGGCGGTCGACGATGTCGGGCGTGAAGGCGCCGCCGAGCAGGGTGCCGATCGCGCCGATCATCACCGTGCGCAAGGGCGGCCAGAAGGCGAGCGGCGCGCCGGCCAGCGCCGCCGCCGTGGTCGCCGTCATCGCCCCCAGCATCCAGGCGAGCGGCATGCGAAACCAGTAGAACAAGCCGCCGCCGAGCGCGCCGATGGCGAGGGAGAGCGCGATGCCCCGCAGCAAGGGGGGCTTTGCGGTCACTCGACGAGGCGTCCGAAGCGGACCGCCGTCTGCCCCCGCCGCAGCCGCTTGGACGGCATGATCAGCACGCAGTCGTCATAAGGGGTGGTCACCGGGTCGTCGCCGTCGTGGCCGATCACCGTGCCGGCGTCGGCGATGATCTCCAGGCCCTGGTAGTCCTCGACGAAGTGGAAATCATCGCTTTTGATCGTCACCGGGCCCGAGACTTCGACCACCCTCTGGGATGGCGGCGGGGGACCGAGATGGGGGGCCGCTGCCGCCTCGTCGATCGCGCCGGTGGCGAGCAGAAAGCGGAAGGTGGTTTCGATCGCTATCCCCACGGTCGGTTGCAGCCAATGCTGGCCGCACTCGACCAGCAGGGCCGTGCGCCGTCCGTCGGCCTCGCCGAACTCACCGTGGTCGCGCATCCTCAGGCCCGCGGCATGGCCGGCATCGGCCACGATATCGACCGGTACGCCGACCCGGCGGGCCAGCACACGGCCGCGCGGCGCCGTACCGCACAGCATGACCGGCGGGCTCAGGCTCTGCATCGAATGGATGTCGAGCAGGTAGTCGCTTTCCTGCACGACGGGCAGATACGCCCGCGCGCGGACGAGTTCCTGGCTGGTGCGGCCGCCGCCCAGCACCTCGGGCGCCCACAGGCGGTTGAAATCCTCGTCCACAAAGCGCGAGGCGACCGGATTGGCGGGATCGAAACGCTCGTAGGCGGCGACGTTGGCGAAGCTCAAAATCAGCGTGCCGCGGGCCGGGCGGATGTCGTGCTCGAACAGGCGTTTAACCGCATAGGCGCCGCAAAGCTCGTTGCCATGGGTGAGCGCGTTGACCGTGACCACCGGGCCGGGCGTACCGGAGTCGAAGCGGTGGACGTAGTCGATACCGGTGTTGCCCGCCCGGTAGGCGGAGATATCGGTCGGCAGGACGTTGACGACGGGCGTGGTCACGGCGGGCCTCGTTCAGATCCCTAGAATTGCGAATAGTCGATCGGCTTGCTCCGATCGAGCGTGATGCCAGCCTCCGGCATCGGGTATTTGAGGCCGGTAGCACAATTGAACAGGACGACCCGGTCCGAGGCGGCGATCCGGTCCTCGGCCAGCGCCCGGCGGTAGGCGGCAAAGGTCGCGGCCCCTTCCGGGCACAGCAGCACGCCGCTGTCCAGGGCGGCATCGCGCTGGGCGGCCATGATGACGTCGTCGGGAATCGCCATGGCGAAGCCGCCGCTTTCGCGGACCGCGCGCAGGATCAGGAAGTCGCCGACGGCCACCGGCACGCGGATACCGGCGGCGACCGTATGGGCGTCCTGCCACAGCTCGGCGTGTTCCGTGCCCTCTTCGAAGGCCTTGACGATCGGCGCGCAGCCGGTCGCCTGCACGGCGATCATCTTCGGGCGCTTCGGGCCGATCCAACCCATCTCCTCCAGCTCCGCGAAGGCCTTCCACATGCCGATCAGGCCGGTGCCGCCGCCCGTGGGATAGAAGATCGCCTCCGGCAGCTCCCAGTCGAACTGTTCCGCGAGCTCGAGGCCCATGGTCTTCTTGCCCTCGATCCGGTACGGCTCCTTCAGGGTCGAGGTGTCGAACCAGCCCATCACTTCCTTGCCGTCGCCGACGATCTTGCCGCAGTCGTTGATCAGGCCGTTCACCCGGTAGACGTTGGCGCCCTGCAGGGCGATCTCGCGGACGTTGACCTCGGGCGTGTCGGCCGGACAGAAGACGTCGGCCTCGATCCCCGCGGCCCGGCAATAGGCGGCGAGCGCGGCGCCGGCGTTGCCGTTCGTCGGCATCGCCATGCGCGTGACGCCGAGTTCCTTCGCCATCGACACCGCCATGGCGAGACCGCGCGCCTTGAACGAGCCGGTCGGCAGGCGGCCTTCCTCCTTGACGTAGACACCCTCGCCGAGCGGGCGGGCATGCACCACGGGCGTCATGACTTCGCCGAGGCTGACGACGTTTTCCGGCCGGGTTATCGGCAGCAGCTCGCGGTAGCGCCAGAAGTCCGGCGCCCGGCGGGTGAGCGTCGCCTTGTCGAGCGCCGCCGCCACGCCGGCCAGGTCGTAGCGCACGAGTATGGGCTTTCCCGCCGGCGACAGATTGTGCAGCTCGCCCGCCGCCAGCCGCTCGCCCGTGTAGCCGCATTCCAGGTGGGTGACGAAGTTCGGCCGCTCGGCCGTCGTATTGTCGAGATGGTGCATGGGGCAGGGATATCGCACGGGCGGCGGGGTGGGGACAAGCGGGACGCGAGCCGTCCGGTGCCGCGCTCGAGGCCCGAAAGCGGTGGTGCAGAGGAGGCACGCACCGCATTTTTTCGGTTATCCTCCGCCATTCAGCACTTCACGGCCCGGGCGATCACCTGTACAACCGGTCGGAGTGGCCGTAGAGGAGACGTGCAATGGTGAAGAATATTCTGCTGACGGGCGCGGCGACCCTGGCTTTCGTGCTGCTGCCGGCCTTGGCTTCGGCCCAGTCCGAAGATGCGGGCCTGCGCCATGTCGGCCGCCATATCCCGGGCCTCGCCGACGACGACATCGTCAGGGCGAAGGCGCTGGAGCCGGTCGGTGATGACTTCCGGGCCCATCTGGCACGTGAATACCAGCAACTCGTCATCTTCGAGACGGACGAGATGCACGACTGGCGCGACGCCGACTATTACGCCGAGAAGGTGATGGCGCTGGGTGACAACAAGATGGTTTCGCCCGAGTTGGTCGAGGACTGGGAAATCGAAGATCCCGCCGACGCCGAGGCGCTGGGCACGGCGCGCGGTCGGCTGATCGCGGCCTTCGACAAGGGCGCGAAGACCAAGCTCCCGGCCGACACGGCCGTGGCGCAGGCGAGCTACGATTGCTGGATCGAGCAGCAGGAAGAAAACTTCCAGCTCGACCATATCGAGGCCTGCAAGAAGCGTTTCGAGGACGTCATGGCGCGCATCGAGGCGGCCTTGAAGCCGAAACCGAAGCCCGCGCCGGCGCCGAAGACCGAATGGCAGCAGGTGAGCGACGTGTTCACCGTGTACTTCGACTTCGACAGCGACGCGCTGCGCGAGGATGCGCGGCAGGAAATCGATCGCTTCGTCGCCAGCCTCGAAGACAAGGACAAGGTCGAGGTGGCCGTCACCGGACATGCCGACCGCGCCGGCTCGAACGAGTACAACATGGCCCTTTCCCAGCGTCGCGCCGACAATGTCCGCGCCGCGCTGATCGAGAAGGGACTCAAGATCGGCGACCTCGAGAAATTCGACCTCAAGGCCGTCGGCGAGAGTGAGCCGGCCGTGGCGACGGAAGACAATGTGCGTGAGCAGGCCAATCGCCGCGTCGAGTTGCGCGCCTTCGGCCTGGTCGAGGTCAAATAGGACGCGGCCGGCAAAGCCACGTCGCGGACCAGCGGTGGGCGGTCTTCGGGCCGCCCGCCGTTTTTTCGTGCCGGCTTGACCCGTCGCGGGCAGGGGATAGATTGGCCGCCGATCGATCACACGAGGACGCGCGCCCATGAAATTCGGCCTGCTCTACGAGATGCAACTGCCCCGCCCCTGGGACGAGGAGCGCAACGACCACCAGCTTCTGAAAGAGGCGCTGTCCCAGGTCGAACTCGCCGACCGGCTCGGCTTCGACTACATGTGGCAGAACGAGCATCACTTCCTGGAGGAATATTCCCATTCCTCCGCGCCGGAGGTCTTTCTCGGCCTGTGCGCGCGCAACACCACGCAGATCCAGCTCGGCCATGCCGTCGTGCTCTCGCCGCCCGGCTACAACGGGTCGATCCGGGTGGCGGAGCGGATCGCGACGTTGGATCTCGTTTCCGACGGCCGGGTCGCCTGGGGCACCGGGGAGAGCGCCAGCCGCATGGAGCTGGAAGGCTTCGGCGTCGATCCCGAACAGAAGAAGGCGATGTGGCACGAAGGCACGGAGCAGGCGGCGAACATGATGGTGATGGAGCCCTATCCGGGCTTCGAGGGTGAGTTCTTCACCATGCCGTGCCGCAACGTGCTGCCGAAGCCGTTCCAGAAGCCGCATCCGCCGATCTGGGTCGCCTGCTCGCGCATGGAGACCATCCACGCCGCGGCGCGCGCGGGGATCGGTGCGCTCACCTTCGCCTTCGTTTCGCCCGAACAGGCGGCGCAATGGGCGAAGGAATATTACGACATTATCAAGTCCGAGGAATGCGTGCCGATCGGCCACGCGGTGAACGCCAACATCGCCATGTGTACCGGCTTTTCCGTGCACCACGACCAGGCGGAAGCGATCCGCCGGGGCGCCGACGGCTTCCGTTTCTTCGGCTATTCCCTCGGCCACTACTATGTCTACGGCGACCACAAGCCGAGCGAGACCAACATCTGGGAGCGTTTCGAGGAGGCCAAGGACGCCATGCCGGAGGTCGGCAAGGGCAGCGGCATCGGCACGCCCGAGCAGGTGCGCGAGCATCTCCAGCAGTTCGCCGACGCGGGCGTCGACCAGGTGATCTTCATCCAGCAGGGCGGCAAGAACACGCACGCGCACATCTGCGAGGCGATGGAGCTGTTCGCAGACGAGGTCATGCCCCACTTCAAGGCGGGCGAGGCCGAGCGGGAGGCGAAGAAAGCCGAAGAACTGGCGCCCTATATCGAGGCGGCACTCGCCCGCAAGACGCGGCTGGCGCCCGTCGCGGCGGGGGCGCTGCCGACGGTTTCGCCTTACGGCCGCAACATCATGCAGGCCGACCAGGATCCGGAGGCCGAAACGACGCACCATGCCGCGGCCGACATCACGGTGATGACGCGCGACCCGCTGGAGAAGAAACGCCGCGGCGCGGCCGACGCCGCCGAATAGGCGTGGCGGCGATCACCGCCCCTTGACGACGGGATCGCGCCGTTCGCGCCAGGCGGCGTGCGCTTCCTCCTTGTCCTCGGTCAGTTCCAGCGCCATGAAGCGATAGAGGTCGGCGATCGCGGCATCGGCGAGGTTGGGGATGTCGAGGCCGCGGGTCATAGATTCCTTGGTCATCTGCGCGGCGAGCGGCGGCAGGCCGGCGATGTGTTCCGCCACCTCCCTGGTCTTGGCGCCGAGCTCGTCCTCCGCCACCAGCCACTGCGCGAGACCGATGCGATAGGCCTCGTCCGCCGGCAGGGGAAAGCCGAGTGCCAGGCGCATGGCCAGGCCCTTGCCGATCCAGCGCGCCGTGCGCGGGCCGCCGCCATAGGCCGGCAGGATGCCGAGGGCGGCTTGCGGCAGGCGCCATTCCGCCTTCTCCGAGGCGACGATCAAATCGGCGCAGAAGGTGATCAGGCAACCGATGCCGACGGCGTAGCCGTTGACGCTGGCGACGATGGGCTTGGGGAAATTGGTCAGCACGTCGAAGGCGAAGCTGCGCCGCTTGGGCACGCTGCGCAGGAATTCGGCGGCCGAGCCGACGGAATGGGTCTTCGGGTCCTTGATATAGGCGCCGGCGCAAAAGGCCCGGCCCGAGGGATCGCCGGTCAGCACGACGCAGCGGACCTCGTCGTCGTCTTCCGCCGCCTCCAGATGACGGGCGATGCCCTCCATGAAGTCGGGCCCCCAGGCGTTGCGCTCGGCCGGGCGGCTGAGGGTGAGGGTCACCACATGGCCCTCTCGGTCGTGAAGTACCGGCATTGTCGTGTCCTCCTACTCGGCGCCGCTGAAGCGGGTCAGCACGTTGTCGATGATGGTCGAGATGTCGTTGTCGTAGCCATTGTGGGCGAGGCTGCCGCAGAAGGTGATGGAGCCGGTCGAAAACACCGCCCCGCCGGCCGGCGTCTCGAAATAGGTCATGTCGGCGCGGACCAGCGCCTCGTGGCTCTCGAACGACCAGGTATAGCGGTGGGTCAGCACCTCCTCCGGCACGACGATGTGGCTCGGCTGATGCCCGGCGGAGCTGGCGACGACGATGGCGTTCTCGGGCGAGCCGAGGCGCGGGTCCATACGGTCGAGTTCGAAGCCGGCGGCGCCGCCGCCCGACAGGCCGAAATCGCCGATCATCTCGTTCTCGACGCCCGCCATGATCCAGCTGGCGCGCGGATCGTCGGCGCCCGGCGCGCGCACGTAATAGGCTCCCTCGAAGGCGCCCTGGGCCGAGAAGCCGACACCGCACAGGCGTTGCGGCGGCCGGTCGTTGCGCCGCCAGAGCCCGCCGTAGGCCCCGTCGAGGGCGTTGTAGTATTCCCCCGGATCGGCCGCCCAGGCGCGAATTCCGCCTTCGCCCCGGCGGATCTCCAGGACGCCCGGCACCTTGTCGTTGCGGGCGACGCGCCAGTAGAAGCCGTTACCGCCGAGATACATCAGGTTGCCGCCGCCGTCGACATAGCCCTGGATGGCGTCCAGCGTGGCCTTGGTGTGGTACTCCGGGTGCGAGCCGGTCACCAGCACCTTGTAGGGGGCGAGCAGGTCGACCCCCTCGGCGTCGATGTCGTCGTCGGTCACCACGTCGTAGGCGAACCCCTTGGCCTCCAGCCAGTCGGTCAGGTGCGTGTCGGCCGGGAAATGGCGCAGGCCGGAGCCGCGCGCGTCGTCGAAGCTGAGGAAGCCCGGGCGGATGGTCATGATCGGGCGCAGGCGCGAGGAAAAGCAGATCCCGCTGCCATCGGAATGGAAGTTGTAGGTGGAGCAGCCGTAGTCCTTGTGCTGGTCCGGGTTCCACGGGCTCGCCCCCCAATCCGCGGCCCGTTGATAATAGGCCTCGTCCGTCATGCCGCGCGCATAGTTGGCGTAGATCTGGTGCGTGAAGGTGGAGGCGAGCACCGCGATCCGCGCCGTCGGCTGGCCTAGGGGCGCGCGCACGTAGAAGGGGATGATCTCGGTGACCTCGCCGCAGGCCAGGCGTGCGCCGTAGGTTCCGCTTCGCAGGCCGGCCGGCGCCTCGAAGACGAAGTCGGTCTCCCAGGCGCAGTCGTGGATGTCGTCGTCGTGGAAGTGGATGGCGCCGTATTCGTTCGGCGCATGACGCCAGCACATCTCGCGTCCCGACCAGTTGGCGCCCTTCATGCCGCGCGCCGGCAGGTTGACCAGGCGCCCGGAGAGCTTGTTGGGACCCCGGTCGACGACGTCCAGGCCGTCGATGCCCTCGGAGAAGTCCCAGGCCGCCGCCAGGGCGCCGACATCCTCGCCCCGGCCGGCCCGCTCGACGCCGGCCTCGTCCAGCACGCCGGCGGCGATGAAGGGCCGTTCGATCTTGCCGTTGAAGTGATTCCCGCGGTCCCCGGCCAGGCGCGCGGCGATCAGCACCGCCCCGCCCCTGGGCGGCGTGGCGCCCGTCGCGACGGCCTCGCCCGTGCCCTCGTCGTCGACCAACTGGCGGGGCGAGAGACGATGCTGGTGCGCCGTCAGCCGGCCGCTCGCCGCGTCGAAGGTCGCCCAGACCCGATACCAGAACCGGTTGCGGACCGCCTTGCCGACCCGGGCGACATGGCGCGTGCCGTCCGTGCCCACGAGAACGGCTTCCACGCCGGCCGCCCCGATGGCGAGCGTCATCTCCCGGCCCGTCGTATCCCGTCGCGAGAGGATCGCCTGATCGCCGCCCGGCAGGGTCGGCCAGATCGTCGCGCCCAGGGTAAAGCTGTCGAGGGCATCGAGCGCGCCCGCCTCTTCGACGAGGACACAGGAGCCGAGCTGCACCGGCTGGGCCCGCGAGGGATGGTCGCCCGCGAAGTTCGCCGCGACCGGCTCGAGCTTGATCCCCGGCCCTGCGGGATTGGGATCGCCACAGATGATCCGCACCAGATCGGCCGCATAGGGTGTATCGAAGGTGGAGGAAATCTTGAATTCGATTCGCCCGCCCGGGGCAATCGAGACGCGGTCGGTATAGCCGGTGAGGGGGAGCATGGTTGGGGTCATCCTGATTGCCGCCGTCGGGGCCCCGATTCAGACCCCGCCGCCGTACAAGGTCAAGCCGACCCCGCGCGCCGTCGCTTGCCAGGCGGCTTCGCCGCGTCGGCATCGAAGGCGACCTCGATGGCGCCTGCCACCCATTCGACGAGCGAATCGGCGTCCTCCAGCACTTCGTCCGGCAGCCGCCAATAGCCCGGCAGCCCGCGCCGGCGGCCCGCCCGGGAATAGACGAAGGGCCCGCTCCCCGCGGCCTCGAAGGCCCGTCGGCTGTCTGCGTCGGTCTTCAGATAGGCGGTATCGTCGACGAGGTAGGCGAACATCACGCCATGGCGAAACAGCCCGACGCCGGAAAACATCCGTCGCGCGACGATGGCGCCGAGCGGCTCCAACATCTCCAGCAGATAGTCGCGAAACTCGGGCGAAACGGGCATTGAAGTTCACGCGTTGTTGTCGGTTCCGTCGAGCGGGGTGCCATGGTATGCAGCAATGCCGCTGCTCGGGAAGCCATCATGCTCATTGTACAGATCACCGACATCCACATCTCCACGCCCGGGACCCGGGCGCACGACCTCTACGATACGCCGGGGCACCTGCGGCGCTGGGTCGCACGGCTCAACGCGCTGTCGCCGCGTCCCGACCTGGTGCTGGCGACGGGAGATCTGGTGAACGAGGGTCAGCCGGACGAGTACCGGATCCTGGCCGAAATCCTCGCCGGGCTCGAAATCCCGATCTATCTGATGCCGGGCAACCACGACGACCGGGGCAATCTGCGCGCGGCGTTCCCCGAGCATGGTTATCTCGGCGGCACGGGGGCCTTCATCAACTATGTGATCGAGGACCATCCGCTCCGGATCATCGCGCTCGACACGACCATTCCCGGCAAAGTCGGCGGCGAGGTTTGCCAGGCGCGCCTTACCTGGCTGGGCGCGCGGTTATCCGAGGCCTCGGTACAACCGACGCTCGTCGCCATGCACCATCCGCCGTTCGAGACCGGGATCCCGGCGATGGACGCGGTCGGCCTCGAGGGCAAGGCGGAATTCGCCGACGTGGTGCGCCCGCACCGACAGATCCGCCGCATCGTCGCCGGCCATCTGCACCGCACGATCCAGGGCACCATCGGCGGCCATACCGCCACCACCGCGCCCGGCACGGCACACCAGCTCGGCCTGACGCTGGAGCCGCGCGATCGGCCGATGATCACCCGGGAGCCGCCCGCCGCGCACCTGCACCTCTGGCGCGGCCACAAGGGCGGGCTGGTGAGCCACACGCTGCATCTGGAAGCCGAGGAAATTCCGCGTTAGGTGTGTGGGCCGGCTAGGTCACCTTCGAGAACAGTCCAGAAGCTCAGCCCGCCGCGATCAGCATGACGGCGGGGACGATCAGCAGCAGGGCGACGACGCCGCGGCGCGTCAGCACTTCGGCGCGGAAGAGATAGCGACTTAGAATCAGCGAGACGAAGGGCGCCGCGGCGACGATCGGGGCGACGACGATCAGGTCGCCGGTCTTCAGCGCGGTGTTGAGCGAGAGCAGCGAAGTGCCGTTGATCAGCCCGGCGAGGACGAACCACAGCAATCCCGGGCGCCGCCAGCTGATCCGGGGGCGCGCCTCGCCGCGCAGACGCTCGGTGAGCAGGGCCAGCAGCAGCGAGACGGTGACGCTCGCCAGGCCGGAGAAGTGGGCGCTCGGCACGAAGGCGAGGCCGACCTTGGAGAGGGCGTGACCGAAGGCCCGGATCGCCGCCGCGCCGAGCGGCAGCGTCAGCGACCAGAGCGGCCAGTCCGCCTTCGTCCGCCCCGGGGTGACCAGCAGGCCCATGGCGGCGACGATGACGAAGGTGCCGATCGCCAATGGCCAGGTCAGGCTTTCCTCCAGCCAGAAGACGCCGATCAGCGCGGCGAAGAAGGGCGAGGTCGAGGCGATGGTCGCGGCGAGCGTCGGGCCGAGATAGCGCGTCCCGGCAAGCGCCAGGTTGGCCGAGAGGAAGGGCCGCACCAGGCCGGCGGCCACGAAGATGAGGACGGCCGGGTGCAGCCAATACCAGGCCTCGACGAAGAACGGCGCCGTCAGCCAGTAGAAGGCGGCGGAGCCCGAGAGCGAGAGCATGGTGCCGGTGCGGGAATCGGCATGGCGCAGGCCGAGGTTCAGGATCTGCTCACTGAGGCCGAAGAGCGTCGCGGAAATCAGCGAAAAGAGGATCGCCGCGTCCAGGCTCATTCGGCAGCCAGGCTTGGCGTCGCCAGCCAGGCGTCGAGATCGCGGAGCGCGCGGGCCGACATCGCCGGCTTGCGCTCGCGCTTCGCCACCCGGCCGTCCAGCGGCGGGAACAGGCCGAAGTTAACGTTCATCGGCTGGAAGCTGTCCGCCTGGGCGCCCCCGGTGATGTGGCGGAGCAGGGCGCCGAGCGCCGTGGTCGGCGGCGGCGGCCGCGGGGTTTCGTCCCGCCGCTCGGCGGCGGCGAAGCGCCCGGCGAGCAGACCGATCGCCGCGCTCTCGACATAGCCTTCGACCCCGGTGATCTGGCCGGCGAAGCGCAGGCGCGGGTCGGCGCGCAGGCGGCAGGTCGCGTCGAGCACCTTAGGGCTGTTGAGGAAGGTGTTGCGGTGTATGCCGCCGAGGCGCGCGAACTGCGCCCCTTCGAGACCGGGAATGGTGCGGAACAGCTGTGACTGCGCGCCGTGCCGCAGCTTGGTCTGGAAGCCGACGATGTTGTAGAGGGTGCCGAGCGCGTTGTCCTGGCGCAGCTGCACGACGGCGTGCGGTTTGACGTCGGGGGCATGGGGGTTGGTCAGTCCGACCGGCTTCATCGGTCCGAAGCGCAGCGTTTCCGGCCCCCGCTCGGCCATCACCTCGATCGGCAGGCAGCCTTCGAAATAGGGGGTATCGCGCTCCCAATCCTTGAATTCCGTGACCTCGCCCGCCAGCAGGCCGGCGATGAAGGCCCCGTAGTCGTCGCGCGACATCGGACAGTTGACGTAGTCGCGTCCGTCCCCCTCCGGCCCCACCTTGTCGTAGCGCGATTGGAACCAGGCCTTGGAGAAATCGATCGAGTCCTTGTGCACGATCGGCGCGATCGCGTCGAAGAAGGCGAGCGCATCCTCGCCCGTCAGCGTGCGGATGGCATTCGCGAGGGCGTCGGAGGTCAGCGGCCCGGTGGCGACGATGACTTTGTCCCAGTCCTCGGGCGGTGGGCCGGTGACTTCTTCGCGGACGATTTCGATCAGCGGCTCGGCGGTGAGCGCGGCGGTGACCGCGGCCGAAAAGGCGTCGCGGTCGACCGCCAGCGCCCCGCCGGCCGGCACCTTGTTGGCGTCGCCCGCCGCCAGGACGAGGGAGCCGGCGCGCCGCATTTCCTCGTGCAGCAGGCCGACGGCGTTGCGCGCCGCATCGTCGGAGCGGAAGGAGTTGGAGCAGACCAGCTCTGCCAACCCCTCGCCCTGGTGCGCGTCGGTGCCGCGGGTCGGGCGCATCTCGTGCAGCACCACGGGCACGCCGGCGCGCGCCGCCTGCCAGGCCGCTTCGGAGCCGGCCAAGCCACCGCCGATGATATGTATGGGCTGCATTCTCGCCGCTCTCCCCGCCATGGTCGTCGGACTTCTTAGGGCCCGTCGGCGGGGCGGCGCAAGCGTTATGCGCCGTTGGTCCCGTCTTCCAGGTGGCGGGGCAGGAAGAGATCGACCCGGGTACCGGCGCCGGGGGCCGAGCGGACGGTGATGTGTCCACCCGATTGCTTCACGAAACCATAGACCATGGAGAGGCCGAGACCGCTGCCCTTTCCGGCCGGCTTGGTCGTGAAGAAGGGCTCGAAGATCCGTTCGCCCATGTCTTCCGAGATTCCGCCGCCGTCGTCGCCGACGGAGAGGCGCACGAAGTCCTGGTCGTCGGTCCGGGTATCTCCTGTCTCGACCTCGCCCACAAGATCGTCGGGCAGCCGGGGCGCATTGGCGAGCGTGATCTCGATCCGCCCACCGCTTTCCATGGCGTCGCGGGCATTGTTCGCAAGGTTGAGCAGTGCCTGTTCGAGCTGTGCGGCATCGACGGTACAGCGCCAGAGGTCGGGCGCCGCCGCGACGCTGATTTCGATATCCTCACCGATGCCGGGGCGCATGAACTCGACCATGTCGCCGACCAGCGAGGCCGCGTCGTGCGGCGCCAGGATCAGATTCTGTCGCCGGGCGAAGGCCAGCAGCCGATGGGTCAGGCTCGCGCCGCGACGGACGGCATTGCGTGCCGGCGTCACGAACTGGGAAAGCTCGCTTCCGTCCGGCAGGGCGCGATCGAGCAATGCCAGATTGCCCTGAATGATCGCCAGAAGATTGTTGAAGTCATGCGCGATGCCGCCGGTCAGCTGGCCGATCGCTTCCATTTTCTGGGCCTGTTGCAGCTGCGAGGCGAGCGCCTTCTGCTCGCTGACGTCGAGCGCCATACCGAAACAGCCGATGACCGCGCCGTTCTCGATATGCGGCGCGAAGGTGATCGAAACGTCGCGCGTCTCGCCGTCGGGATAGCTCAGATGCTCTTCGATATGGACGATCTCGCCGGTGAAGGCGCGTTCGATACAGGCGAGCAGGGTGTCGAAGGTCTCCGGCAAATGAAACTCGCCGAGTTTGCGGCCGATCAGATCTTGCACGGGCGTGACGAGCCATGCGGCCGCCGTCTCGTTGGCGAAGCGGACGATGCGGTCGGGATCGGTATAGACGGCGAGGAAAGGCAGGTTGTCGGTCACTAGCAGCCTGTCGGACTCGGGCATGCAAGGATTGGTAAAATTGGCTTGGCGGGCGTCGATGTCATGGATTTACCCCCATGAAGTTGCGAACGCGGGTTGGCCCGCCCGTTCAGGCGTGGCTGAGGACGAACATCCGCTTGATGTTCCAGGAGAGCGTGGCCAAGGTCCATTCCCCCTTCGCCTTGTCGAGGCCGCGCAGGCTGAACTGACGCAAGCCCATCACCGATTTGATGATGCCGAACACCGGCTCCGGCGTCTGCTTGCGAAGCGCGTAGAGCGCCCGGCCCTCGGGTGTGGCCAGGCGATGGCACATCGCCTCGAGCGGCGTCGGATCCTCGGGCGCTGGCGGCGCCTCGGCGAAGCGGTCCCGCCAGGAAAGATGGTGGTGCTCCCGGCCGAGCGCGATCAGCGGCGCGATCTCCGCTTCCCCGCAGGCCTCGACGTTGGCCTGGCTGAAGTAGCCGCTGTCCGCCAACAGGGTCTCGACCTCGCCAAGCCCGTCCGGCAGGCCGGCGAGTGCTTCGAGCGTCGGTTCGATCTGCTGCTTGTCGTTCGCCGCCTGCACCACGTCGGCGCTGACCACCAGCAGGCTGCCGGCGGCCACCGCAGCCTGGGCGTTGTAGCACTGCTCGAAGCCGCCGCCGGCCACCGGCATGATGCGCGAGTCCGGGTCCGTCAGGTTGACCTGGTCCTTCGCCCGTGGCCCCGGCTCCGGCGGCTTCGGTGGCCGCCCGCCCGGCTTGCGGCCGGTCCGCGTTTCCTTCGCCTCGCGGGCTGCCAGCTTCTCTTCGTACTCCGCCTGCTCCCGCGCATGACGCTCGGCCGCCCGCGCCTCGATCTCCGCCTTCGCCGCGGCGATCGCCGCCAGCCGGTCCTCGCGCCGTGCCAGCTCCTCCGGCACGCTCATGCCGTCGGGAACCTCGGACCGGTCCGCCGCTTCCGCCAACGCCATCAACTCCGCCACCTCGGCCCGCAGCCGGGCTTCGATCTCGCCCGCACGCTGCCACGACAGGGCGCTGTGCCGGCTCGCGTCGGCATGGATCTTCGTCCCGTCCAGCGCCACCGTGCCCAGTTGCAGCATGCCGGCCTGCCGCGCCAGCAGCAGAACCTGCACGAACAGCCCCTCGATCAGCGGCAGGAAGCGACGGCGGAACGTGGCGATCGTGTCGTGGTCGGGGTGGTCGTTTGCCGCGATGAAGCGGAAGGCCACCGAATCATAGCTCGCCCGCTCCAGCTTCCGGCTGGAATGCACCCCCGTCGCGTAGCCGTAGATCAGCAGGCCCAGCAGGACGCTCGGGTGATGCGCCGCCGAGCCCGAACCACGATAGGCCTTCACGAACGCAGAGAGATCCAGCTGCTCCAGCACATCGACCACGAAGCGCGCCAGATGACGATCAGGCAGCCATTCGTCCACCGAAGGCGGCAGAAGATAGCTGGTCTCCCGGTCAACCTGTCGAAAGTTGCTCATCACAAAATCACCGCGCAGGAGAGAATCAGACCGTGACAGTGAATCTCATCTCGAAACTCGGCTCAAGTCCGACAGGCTGCTAGGCGAAGCTGGTCGCGGCTGTTGCGCAGGGCGTCTTCCGCCCGGCCGCGTTCGGCGATCTCGGCGCGCAGCTGCGCATTGCTTTGCCGGACCTCCGCCGTGCGGCGCTCCACGCGGCGCTCCAGCATTTCATGGCTGGCGACCAGCTCGGCCTCGATCCATTTGCGCTCGGTGATGTCGATCGAGATGGTGACCAGGGAGCCGTCGGGAAGCGGTTGCTCATGCGCGAGCCGCCAGCTGTCGTCGTGCCAGCGCACTTCGAAGCGCGAGCCCGGATTGCGCCGGCGCTCGAGGCGTTCGGCGATGAAGTCGGCCTCGCGGCCCGCGGCGTCGGGGAACAGGCCGCGGGCGACGGAGGTCCTGAGGAACGGCTCGAACTCGAGCCCGGGCTGCAACAGGTCGGCCACCGGTCCGTTGATGCGACGGAACTCCTCGTTGCAGATCACCAGGCGGCCCTCGCCGTCCCACAGCGCCAGGGCTTCCGTCAGGCCCTGGATCGCGTTGACCAGCCGGTTCCGCGCTTCGTGTTCGGCCTCGAGGGCGTGGACCTGCTCGGTTATGTCGCGCCCGACGCCCCGGTATCCGATGAAGGCGCCGTCATCGTCATGCAGTGCGTTACCACTGATCGAAAGGACCGCCGACTGCCCGTTCGTGCGCCGGACCTCGAGGCGATGATCGCGAAAGTCTTTCCGGCGTCCAAGGACGATGTCGGTTCGGCGTTTCTCCGAGGCCGTACGTCCGAGTTTCGGAGACTCGTCACGGGTCTTGCCGAGGGAGAGGTGCGGCGAATAGCCCGTCAGCGCCTCGAACTGCTCCGAGAGATAGGTGTATCGCAACGATCCGTCCATCTCCCAGGCCCAGTCGGAGGCGGCGTCGAGATAGGCGCGCAGTCGCGACTGGGTCGCCAGCAGTTCCGCCTCGCGGGTTTTCAATTCCGTGATGTCGATGCGCACCGCGACGGTGCAGTCGTCCGCGGTCTTTTGCTCGTAGACCTTGAGCCAGCGGCCATCCGCCGTCCGCTGCTCGATCGCCTGGCCGGGGTGGCGAAAGGCGTGCAGCCGCTCCCCGATCCAGTCCTCCTCGCGTCCCAACGCCTCGGGATGCTGACCGCGCCCGACGGCCCCGCGCAAGACCGTTTCGAACGTTACGCCTGGTGTCAGCAAGTCGGCGACCGCTGGGTGCAGGGCGCGATAGACGTCGTTGCAAATGACGAGGCGTTCGCAATCGTCATAGAGCGCGATGCCCTCGCTCAGGGCGGAGAGGGCGTCGACGAAGCGGTCCTCGTCGAGGCGCCGAGCCCCGCTGCCGGCTGCCTGGCGGGCCTCCAGCTCGCGGACGCGCCGCCGCAAGCGGGCGAGCTCGGCTTGCCCGTCGTCGGCCTCCACTCTCGCCCATGCGCTGCTCATGACCACCCCCGCACCGCCGGTCCGGCGCGTCGCGCTCCTTGTCCAACGGTCCACATCATCGGTTAAGGTTTTCACATCTTTGGTTAACCGTTCGTTAACGCGCAAGGAGGGATGTCGTGGCGCCCTATATCAAGATCTGCTGCATCGCCTCCGGCACCGAGGCCAGGCGGGCGATCGAGGCCGGAGCCGACGGTATAGGCCTGGTCTCCTGGATGCCGAGCGGCCCGGGCGTCATCGGGGACGAGATCATCCGCACCATCGCCGCCGAGGTCGCCGGCCGGGCCGATACCTTCCTGTTGACCAGCCGCACGACGGCGGACGCGATCCTCGAACAGCTGGACGACTGCCGGCCGAGCGCGGTGCAACTGGTCGACCGGGTAGCGCCCGGCACCCACGCGGCGATCCGGGCGCGGATGCCGACGGTCCGCATCGTTCAGGTATTGCACGTGAACGGACCGGACAGCGTCGACGAGGCCCGCGATCTCGCCGGCCGGGTCGACATGATCTTGTTGGATTCGGGAAAGCCCGACCTCGCCACGAAGGAGCTCGGCGGCACCGGCCGGACGCACGACTGGGAGATTAGCCGGCGCATCGTCGCCGCGGCCGACTGTCCGGTGCTGCTGGCGGGCGGGCTGAACGCCGGGAACGTCGCCGACGGATTGGCGAAGGTCGCAAGCCATGGCGTCGACGTCTGCAGTGGCGTGCGGCGGGCGGGCGCGCTCGACCCGACGCGCCTAGAGGCCTTCGTCGCCGCGGCCCGGGGGGCGGTTATTTCGTCGTGATCCGCCCTTCGACCGCCGGCGCGATGGTGCCCTTGGCGGCAATATAGTCCATCACCGCCGTCGCCATCAGCGTGCCGCCGGCCGCGTCGATCAGCGTCTTCGCCTCCTTCAGCACGCCGTAGCCGTCGCCGCCGCCGGCGATGTAGTCGTTGGTCGCGACCTTGTAGGTTTTCGCCGCGTCGACCGGCTGGCCGGCGACCGTCGCCGCGACGATACGGGCGCCCTTCTCCGCAGCGGGATCATAGGTAAAGCGCATGCCGGAGACATGGGGGAAGCGGCCGGCGCCGTCCTCGACCCGGCCGACGCCGGTCTCCAGGGTTTCCAGCAGCTGTGCGCCGGTCAACTCCAGCAGCACGACGGTATTGCCGAACGGCAGCTCCGTCAGCACGTCCTTGCGGGTGAGGACCGTGCCCGCGTCGTAGGTCCGGTTGCCCCGGATGCCGCCGCCGTTGGCCAGGCCGATGTCCGCACCGACGCTGGCCCGGATCGCGTCGGCGATCAGGTTGGCGAGATTGCTCTCGCGCCCCCGCACGGTCGAGCGCTGGCTGTCGAGCACGACGCTCGTCGTGCCGACGGGCACCGCGAGTTTCTCGTCGAGCGCCGACTCGTGCCGGGCCACCAGGGCGGCGATTTCCGGGTCCGGCGTCACACCGCTGGTGGAGATGAAGCGCCACTCGGGCGCCATCGAAACCTTGATGCCGCGCCGTCCCTTCTTCTTTTCGATTTTCAGGTCGGCGACGGCGAGATAGTGCGCGTCGTAGCCCGCTTTGAGGATCAGCGTGCCGCCTTCATAGAGGCTGATCGGATCGTGATCGTGGCCGCCGAGGATGACGTGGATGCCGCGCACCCGTTTGGCCAGCGCCCGGTCGGCCGCGAGGTCGAGATGGGTAAGCGCGACGATCAGGTCCGCCCCCGCCGCCTTCAGGGATTCGACGGCCTTCAACGCCGTTTCCTCGGGTGAGGTGAAGGTGACGCCCGCGCCGGGACTGGAAAGATGCGTCGTCTCGGCCGTCAGCAGGGAGAACAGGCCGACCTTCAATTCACCCACCTGGCGGATCATCGTCGAGTCCGCGCCGCCGAAGGGCTTGCCGTCGGGGCCGAGCGTGTTGGTCGCGAGCCAGGTGAACTCCGACGCGGCCATGTGGCGGGTGATGACCTCGTCGCCGAAATCGAACTCGTGATTGCCGAGGCCGGCGGCGTCGAGGCCGATGGCGTTCATCAGCTCGATCATCTGCGCGCCCTTGGTCAGGCCCGACATCACCGAGGGCGAAATCAGGTCGCCGCCGAGGGTGGTGAGGTGATGGCTCGCCCGTGCGCGCTCCCGGCGCAGCAGGGTCATCAGCTCCGCCATGCCGCCCTTGCCGCGTTTGGGCGAGATCTCGTAGACGTCGTTGATGTGCAGCAGCGTCAATTCGGCCTTCTGCGCCAGCGCGCCGAGCGGTGCGAGCAGCAAGGCCAGGGCGACGATGGCCGCCGCGCGCCAGCGGGGTGCGGAATACGTCATGAGGTAGCCCCTCCCATTGGTGATTGTCTGCGCCATGTTACGTCGCGCCGCGCCGTCAATCACGTCCTATCGTCCGGCTGCGCCGCTCCAGCAGCACGACGTCGCGCCATTGCCCCGTCATCGGGCCATGGGACATTCGGCCCGGACGCTCGCGGACGCCGAGGCGCCGGAAGCCGAAGCTTTCATGCAGGGCGAGGGAGCCGACGTTCTCCGGGAAGATGCCGGCCTGCAGCGTCCATACGCCCGCCGCCTCCGAGGCGGCGACCAGCCGGTGGAGCAGGGCCCGGCCGACGCCCCGGCCCCGCGCCCGGGCGGCGATGTAGATCATCACCTCGGCGCAGCCGGCATAGACCGGTCGGGACGAGACCGGGGAGAGGACAGCCCAGCCGAGGACCTCGACGCCGTCGGCGGCGACGAAGCGGCAATCGGGCCGGCGCGCCCGGTTCCAGTCGGCCCACTCCGGCGCCGCCGTCTCGAAGGTCGCGTGGCCGGTCGCGATACCCTCGCCATAGATCTCCAGTACCGCGTCGGCGTCGCCCGCCGTCATTTCCCGGATTTCAAGGCTCACCATGGTTTCCCGCTCCCGCGTCGTGACCGCGATGCTTGGGCTTTCCCGCTTTCGGTGCAAGTGGTATTTGCCGTCGTGGGAAAGCGAGACGAGAAGAAGGAACGACACGCAATGGATTTCAAGAGCCTGACTTTCGACGTGGCCGACGGTGTCGCCAAGATCACCATGAACCGGCCCGACAGCTTCAATGTGCTGAACCTGGCGATGGCGCAGGAGTTGTCCGAGGCCTCGATCCTGTGCGGCGAAGATCCGCAAATCCGCGCCGCGGTCCTGACCGGGGCCGGCAAGGCGTTTTCCGGCGGCGGCGACATCAACGAATTCGCCTCGGTGGCCGACGACCTGCCGGCCCATACCAAGCGGATGACCGTGCACTTCCACGGCGCCGTCTCGCGCTTCGCCTACATGGATGCGCCGCTGATCACGGCGGTGAACGGGGCGGCCGGCGGCGGCGGGATGAGCATCGCCGTCATGGGCGATCTGGTCTACGCGGCGCGCTCGGCCCGCTTCACGCTCGCCTATACCCGCATCGGCCTGACGCCGGACGGCAGCTCGACCTACTACCTGCCGCGCATCATCGGGGTGCGGCGGACGATGGAGCTGGCGCTGACCAACCGGACCCTGAGCGCGGACGAAGCCTGCGATTGGGGCATCGTCAACAAGGTGGTCGACGACGGCACGGTGGTCGACGAGGCGATGGCCCTGGCGCGTGAGCTGGCGGCCGGCCCGACGGGCGCCTATGGCGGCGTCAAGAAGCTACTGGTGAGCAGTCTGAACGACAGCCTGGAAGGCCAGATGGAGCGTGAGGCGCGCCACATCGCGCGCCGTGCGGCGGGCCCGGACGTCGCCGAGGGCATCAAGTCCTTCCGGGAGAAGCGCCGGCCCGACTTCGTCGGCAATTGACGCGGCCCCGTGCCGGCCTACATGTTTCGTTCAGACACAGTTCCCCTCTCCCGGCGCCGCGGCCGGCGGGAGCGCGCGGAGGCGATTGAGATATGGCGATAAGCCTGCCCCGGGGTCTCCCGGCCGTCGAGACACTCCGCGAGGAAGGCCTCGAGGTGCACGAGCACGAGCGGGGCGTCCATGGCGGCGGCCTCGCCATCGCGATGCTCAACCTGATGCCGAAGAAGGAAGCGACCGAAACCCAGATCGCCCGCATGCTGGCGGACGGACCGGTCGATGTCTCCCTGAGCTTTTTCGTGCCCGAAGGCCACACGCCCAAGACGGTCGGCGGCGACCATATCGAGGCCTTCTACGAGCCCTGGTCGGCCATCCGGGCGCGGGCTTTCGACGGCCTGATCATCACCGGTGCGCCGATCGAAACCCTGCCCTTCGAGGAGGTCACCTACTGGCCGCAGTTGTGCGAGGTGCTCGAGTGGGCCGACGAGCGGACGGCGGGCGGCTATTACATCTGCTGGGCGGCGCAGGCCGCGCTCAACCATTTCCACGGCGTGCCGAAATACGAGCTCGAGGGCAAGATGTTCGGGGTCTTCAGCCATGCGATTCTGACGCCGGAAAGCGATCTGGTGGCGGGCATGAGCCCGGGCTTCGAGCTGCCGGTCTCGCGCCACACCGAGGTGCACGCGGAGGACCTGCCGGCGGGCGCGGTGCGCGTCGTCGCCCACTCCGCGCGCTCCGGCGTCTGTCTGCTGGAGGAGCCGGCGCGGAACCTGGTCTACAACTTCAACCACCCCGAATACGACGCGTTGACCCTGCACGACGAATACGCCCGCGACGTCGACGCCGGCGCCGAGATCCGCCTGCCGGAGAACTATTTCCCCGGCGACGATCCGGCCCGCGAACCGACGGCACGCTGGCGCGAGGAAGGCCGCCTGATCTACCGCAACTGGCTCGCCCGCCTCGCCCGCGCCCGCGGCGACATCCCGCTTCGCGACATCGGCTGACCACCCCGCTCGCCCCTCTCCACCACCCCGGCCAACCACCCCCTGGCGAAGTTGTTGTTGTCTCAAAAGGGGTCAGGTCTTGTTTATTGCATTCATATGATTTTAATCATGAATGCAATAAACAAGACCTGACCCCTTTGGGCCCATGACCCAGCTCGAGCGTGTGTCGTGGAGGGCGAGGTCGGGTTAGCCGCTCAGGCCGTCGGTGCCGTGCAGGGCGCCGACCAGGAAGGCGCCACGGGCGACTTCGATGCTCTGGTAGGTGATCTGGGCGGAGACCACGGCGGTGGCGCCGAGTTCGACCGACATCGCGCCGATTTCGCCCTCGACGGTGCCGTGCACGCGGACCGTGTCGGCCAGGATCTCGCCCTTGACGCGGCCGCGTTCGAGCACGGTGACCTGCTTGGCGTTGATGCGGCCTTCGACCACGCCATCGACCTCGATGTCGCCCTCGCTGCGTAGCGTGCCTTCGACGACGAGCTCGTTGCCGATGGTTGATGCCATGACCGCTGCCTCTATGTCTGACGCCGGGTCGTCGTCCGGCGGTGGAAATGTCGCGGGCGGCCCGTTGCCGGTGCCGCCCGCGATCAGGATACATCCATATGGCGCGGTGGCGCTAGAAAGTCACCACGCTGCGGACGCTTTTGCCCTCGTGCATCAGGTCGAAGGCGCTGTTGATTTCCTCGAGCGGCATCACATGGGTGATCAGATCGTCGATGTTGATCTTGCCGTCCATGTACCAGTCGACGATGCGGGGAACGTCCGTGCGGCCCCGGGCGCCGCCGAAGGCGGTACCGCGCCAGACCCGGCCGGTGACCAGCTGGAAGGGCCGCGTCTTGATCTCCTGGCCGGCGCCGGCGACGCCGATGATGATGCTCTCGCCCCAGCCGCGGTGCGCGCATTCGAGCGCCGTGCGCATCACGTCGACGTTGCCGATGCACTCGAAGGTGTAGTCGGCGCCCCCCTTGGTCAGGTTGACGAGATAGGCGACGAGGTCGTCCTCGACTTCGGTCGGATTGACGAAGTGCGTCATGCCGAACTTTTCGGCCAGCTCGCGCCGGGCCGGGTTGAGATCGACGCCGACGATCATGTCCGCGCCGACCATCCGCAAGCCCTGGATGACGTTGAGGCCGATGCCGCCGAGCCCGAAGACGACGCAGTTAGCGCCCGCTTCGACCTTGGCCGTGTTCATCACCGCGCCGAGGCCGGTGGTGACGCCGCAGCCGATGTAGCAGACCTTTTCGAAGGGCGCGTCCTCGCGAATTTTCGCCACGGCGATCTCCGGCATCACGGTGACGTTGGAGAAGGTCGAGGTGCCCATGTAGTGATGCAGCGTTTCGCCGCCGATGCTGAAGCGGCTGGTGCCGTCGGGCATCATGCCCTGGCCCTGCGTCGCGCGGATGGCGATGCAGAGGTTCGTCTTGCCCGAGAGGCAGGCCTCGCAGTTGCGGCACTCGGGTATGTAGCAGGGGATCACGTGGTCGCCGGGCTTGACGCTGGTGACGCCCTTGCCGACTTCGACCACGACGCCCGCGCCCTCGTGGCCGAGAATGGCGGGGAAGAGGCCCTCGGGATCGGCGCCCGAAAGGGTGAATTCGTCGGTATGGCAGATGCCGGTGGCTTTGACCTCGACCATGACCTCGCCTTCGCGCGGCCCCTCGACCTGCACGGTCTCGATGCTGAGTGGTTCGCCCGCCTTGGTGGCGACGGCGGCTTTCGCGTCCATGATGTACCCCTGGTTCTTGCTGGTTACGAAGGTGTCGTTTCCGACGGCGTTTCCTCAATCGCAGCGCTTCGGCCCCCCTCGGCGACCCGGGCGCGAGCGTGGCGGAGTATAGCCGAGCGCCCGGGCGGTGGGACAAGAGGTTTGTGGTGAAGATTTCCCGCCGCGACGCGTATATTCGCCGTTGCAACTTTATGACAGGAAGTCGTTGAACCTCCGGATGGGCGCGGCTATGCTCCGCCGCGATAACGGAGGCCCGTAGCCTCATTCGTAGGGAAGCGGGCCATGGGGCGTTCGAACAGGGAAGGAACGTTAACGATGCGGAAATCGATTGCGGTGCTCAGCGCCGCTGCCTTCGCCGCGCTGGTGATGACCGATGGCGGCGTTGTCGCCACGGCCAAGGCGCAAATGGTGGATGGCCCGAAGGTCACGTGGCGCCTGTCGCTCTGGGGCAAACGGCGCGCGTTCTCCGAAGGGCTGGAGTATATTTCGTCGGAAGTCTCGAAGCGGACCGGCGGCAAGTTCCAGGTCAAGCTCTACTACGGTGAGCAGCTGTCGAAGAGTAAGGAAAATCTGGACTCGATCTCGGTCGGCGCCATCGAGGCGGCGTTGTTCTGCGCCTCCTATCATCCAGGCAAGAACGCGCCGTTGAACGTGCTCGACCTGCCGTTCCTGCCGCTGGGCGACCTGGACGTCATGTTGAAGGTGCACGAGAAGGTCTATGCGCATCCCTCCGCCGCCAAGGCGTTGGCCAAGTGGAACGCGCGTCTCTACATGTCGAACGTGCTGCCGCAGTACGAGTACATGGGCAAGGGCACGCCGCCGAAGTCCGTCGCGGACTTCAAGGGCAAGCGCCTGCGCGCGCTCGGCGGCATGGGCCGTGCGGCCAAGGCCATCGGCGCGGTGCCGACCACGGTGACGGCGTCGGAGACCTATACGGCGCTGCAGCGTGGCACGGTGGACGCCATCGGCTTCCCCTACACCTACACCTTCGCCGCCTACAAGCTGGACGAAGTGGCCGACTGGTACACGACCAACATGGCGCTCGGCACGGTCAACTGCCCGATCGTCTTCAACGTCGGCGCCTACGACCGTCTCCCGGACCAGTACAAGAAGCTGCTGGACGACGTGAAGGCCGGCGCGGTGGAAGCGCAGAAGGCCGCTTACAAGGCGAAGGACGAGATCAACATCAAGAAGTGGGCCGCCAATCCGAAGCTCACCGCGGTGGAGATCCCGGAGGCCGAAATGGCCGAGTTCCGTCGCATCGGCGGCCAGCCGCTTTGGAATGAGTGGGTCAAGGAGAACGAGGGCAAGATCCCGGCGCAAGAACTGCTGGACCTCGTGCTGAAGACCGCGGCCGAAGCCTCGAAGTAGGCCACAGCCACTCAAATCGGTCTTTCCGATTGGAGGGAAGGGTCCGCGCCGCAAGGCCGGGCCCTTCCGCTCCGTTTAAGCCTTTACGACGGATGACGGACGGGGGATCCAGATGTCCCATGGCAACGGTGAGTACGGCAACTCGGAAACGGGTCTGCTGGCGGCAATAGACAGGGCCTATTTCAAGCTCGAGAAGGTCTTCAACTACGCGTCGGGGCTGGTGATCTTTTTTCTGATGTTCCTGGCGGTATTTCAGGTCATCGGCCGCAAGGTCATCAATCTGCCGGTGCGCGGCTATGTCGACTGGGTGGAGTTCGCGATGCCGCTCTTCGCCTTCATGGGTATTGCTTACTGCCAGGCCGTCGGCGGCCATGTGCGCATGGAGTTCATCATCAGCCGCTTCAAGGGGCGGCTGCTGTGGTTCCTCGAATTGATTGGCACGCTCATCGCGCTGCTCATCGCTTCGTTGTTGCTGTTTTATGGCTACGAGCATTTCCTACGCGCCTGGAATATCGGTGACAGCTCGATCGACATCGAACTGCCGATCTGGCCCGGCAAGCTGCTGGTCGCCATCGCCTTCGGCTCTCTGATCGTCCGTCTGTTGCTGCAGGCCTTCGGCTTTTTCCGATTGTTCCTCTACCCCGACGCGGTACCGATCGCGGTGCCGTTGATCGAAACGGTGGACGAACAGGCCCAGCATGAAATCGACGCCGGTCTCGCCGGCGAGGAAGAAAAGGTCGTGATCGTCGACCGCAAGGCGGAGGCGGATTGATGACCGAATTCGAAGTAGGCCTCATCGGCACCGGTGCGCTGTTGCTGATGGTGTTCGCGGGTGTCCGCGTCTTTATCGTTGCCGCGACCATCGGTCTGTTCGGCACCGTCGCGGTGCAGTACGTCGTGGTTGGTGACTTCGGCGTCGCCTGGTCCTCGGGCGCCGGCATCGTCGGCACCGTGCCGCACTCCAAATCGATCAACTACGCGCTCAGCGTGTTGCCGATGTTCATTTTGATCGGCTTCATCGCCTATCACGCCGGCCTGACGCACGCCCTGTTCCGCGCGGCGCGGGCCTGGTTCGGCTGGGTGCCGGGCGGCCTCGCGGTCGCCAGCGTGTTCGCGACGGCGGGTTTCGCCGCCGTCTCGGGGGCCAGCACGGCGACGGCGGCGGTGTTCAGCCGGGTCGCCATCCCGCACATGCTGGAGCACGACTATTCGCCCCGGCTCGCGGCCGGCGTGGTCGCGGCGGGCGGTACGCTGGCCTCGCTGATCCCACCGAGCGCGATCCTGGTGATCTACGCCATCATCGTGGAAGAATCGGTCGGCACGCTGATCCTGGCCGGCTTCGTGCCGGGCGTCGTCTCGGCGATCATCTACGCGATGCTGATCATCGGCCAGTGCATGTGGAAGCCGGAACTGGGCCGGGCCATTCCCTCGCCCCCCTTCTCGGAGCGGCTGGCGAGCATCCCGGGCACGCTGCCGATCGTCGCCGTCGTGGCGATCATCTTCTACTCCATGTACTCGGGCTGGGCGACGCCGACCGAGGCGGGTGCGCTCGGCGCCTTCGTCGTGCTGGTGATCGCCCTCATCCGCGGCATGAAGTTCAAGAGCCTGATGGACGCGCTGGTCGAGACCGCGCGCCTGACGGTGATGATCTTCGCGCTGATCTGGGGCATCCTCATCTTCGTCCGCTTCCTCGGCTTCGCCGGCCTGCCGCAGGCCTTCGCCGAGTGGCTGGTGGCCCTGCCGTTCCCACCGATCGTGCTGATGATCGGCATCTTGCTCGGCTACGCCGTGCTCGGCATGTTCATGGATGCGATCGGTATGCTGCTGCTGACCCTGCCGGTGGTTCACCCGGCCGTCATTCAGCTCGGATACGATCCGATCTGGTTCGGCATCATCGTGGTGAAGATGTGCGAGGTCTGTTTGATAACCCCGCCGGTCGGCTTGAACTGCTATGTCGTCAGCGCGGTCAGACCGGATATAGCATTAGGGGACGTATTCCGAGGAATAGGTCCCTTCTTCGTCGCCGACGCGATAACCATCGCGCTGTTCCTGGCCTATCCGGGCATCGTGCTGTGGCTGCCGAACCTGGTGAACAGCTAGCCCGAACCGCCGCCCGTCGCGGGCGGCCGGGGAAAAGAGGCGGGGCGCCGGTTTCGACCGGCGCCCCGTTTCCGTTCGGGGCTTCATTTCGGCGGCACGACGGTGTAAGCCCGCACCTGTCAGCCCTCATCCCAGGCAAGGCCGAGCCCATGTCGACGGCGCCCTCGCAAGATCCGGACACAGCGCCAACACCGGCGGGCCTGCCGACGGTGCTCGACGCCGACACCCGGGCCGGGCTGCTTACGACACAAGACATCGACGCGTTTCGCACCCTCCTGCTCGCGCGGGCGGGTGCGGAGAACGGCGACACCGTCGCTCGCCATCTCGAGGCCGTCTACCGGGTCGAGATCCCGGATTCCTTCGCCAAGCCGAAGATCGATCTGGAACTGGGCGACATCAAGGGGCCGACCAAGCTTCGAATCCTCGCGCTGTTCCTGGCGGCGGCGCTGGCCGGGCTGGTGGATACGCGGCCGCTTGGCGGCTGGCTGGGGGCGCTACGCCGGCCGTTTTCCGGACCGAAACCGGTCGCCCGACCACCCGCCACGCCGCCGGCGCCGGACGAGCGCGCCCGGATGCGCGCCCTGCTCGACGGCCTCGGCGCGGAAACCTGGCGCCTGCATGTCGACTGGGAAGACCAGGATTTCGGGCCGGAGGTCTACGACAAGGGCCTGCACGGTGGGCGGGAGGAGCCGGGTTACCTGGCGAACTGCCTGGCCATGCAGCAGGCCTGCGGCGCAGCGCTGGGCCTGCCGCTCGATGGCGAGGGCTATGAGCGGTTGCAGAACGGTGCGCTCGGCTTTCGCGGCGCCTGGGCGGTGGAATACGACCTTTCGCCCCGCCACCTCTACCGCCACTGGTCGCGGGCGGACCCCGGCGTGCTGGACGAGATGAACCCGCGCCATTTCCGCCGCATCCGCCATCGGGGCTGGGAAGTCGCCGCCTTCGACTATCTCTACGGCGACGACATCGAGGGCTTCGTCGCCGACAATCCGGTGATCGCCGGGATCCTGATGGCGAAATACGGCGCCTATCCGAAAATCGACGCCGCCCTGCTGGACCGGGAATTCATGCGCATCGAGGCCTCGCCGATTCTGGGGCCGAAGCGGCCGGAAACGGTCAAGGCGATGATCGATGCCCGCCTCGCGGATTTCGATGCCACCATGGCGGCGCTGGCGCCGGACGCGCGCGACGTGCGGTTGCTGGAGATCGCCCGCCTGCACCGCTGGTTCGAATACCTCCACCCCTACCGCGACGGCAACACCCGCCTCTCCGTCATGGTCCTGAACAAGGTGCTGGTGGAGCACGGTTTCGTGCCCGTCGTGCTGGCGCAACGCAACGATGCGCCCTTCCACGGCGACGCGGCCTGGCGCGGCGCAATCGAGGCGGGGATGGAGCGGTGGCTGGCGATCCGCTGGTTGTCGGATCTCGACCTGTTGGACCATGTCATCGCGCTGCGCCCGCAGGCCGACGTCGAGGCCCGCCGGGCTGCCCGCCGGGGCCGGAAATAGCGCTGATGAGTGAACCACGCGAGCCGTTCATCCGCGGCGAGGACGTGCGCGAGACCTTCGAGCTGTTGCGCGGCATCACCCTTGCCTGGGCGCTGCCGACCGCCTGGTGGCCGCCGCTGCTGCGGGCCTATGTTCGCTCGATTCTACGTCGCTTCGGCCCGCGCCACCGCGACCGGGTCCGCCGGCTGGAGAAGATTTACGGCGCGCGCATTCCCGCCGCGCGACACGAGGCGACCGTCTTCGACCTCACCTACCACCACAACCTCGCCCATTTTCAGCGCTTTCGCGAGATCGCACCGTGGGGCTGGCGGCCGGAGATCCGGGTGCTCGGAAGCGAACATATCGAGGCGGCGCTGGCGGGCGGCAAGGGCTGCGTTCTGTGGGTTTCGCGCTGCGTCCATTCGCCCATCGTCACCAAGAAGGGCATGGCGGCGGCGGGCCTGCGGGTCCATCATTTAAGCCGCCCGAGCCATGCCTTCGTCGGCAGCTGGTATGCCACCCATGTCCTGAGCCCGGTCTGGCTGAAGAGCGAGGCCGGCCACCTGGCGGAGCGTATCGTCTACACCCCGGGCCGGCCGGTGGCGATGAGCCGGGCGTTGCGCCGCCGCCTGGCCGACAACAAGATCGTCTCCATCACCCAGGGCGCGCGCGCCATGGGCACGACCCGGGCGCAACTGTTCGAGGCGGAGATCACGCTGGCGACCGGGCCGATCAACCTCGCCTATGCCGCCGCCGCCCCGTTGCTGCCGGTCTTCACGCTGCGCCGCCCGGAGGGACATTTCGAGGTCGTGATCGAGCCGCCGCTCGACCTGCCCACCGAGGGCCCGCGCGAGGCCCGTTTCGCTGCCGCCGCCCGGGCCTTCACCGCGCGCCTGGAACCCCATGCGCTGGCCCATCCCGAGCAGTATCAATTCTGGCGCGAGGAAATCGATCACGACGATGATTGAGCCGGTGCCGCGGGCACCGTAAGGTCGGGCCCACGAGGGAGGAGTAGTATCCATGCATGATCTGGTATTGACCGGCGGGCGGGTGCTCGACCCGGCGAGCGGCCGGGACGAAGTCGCCGACGTGGCCTTTGCGGACGGCAAGGTGTCGGACATCGGCGCCGACCTCGGCGAGGCGGCGCGGACCGTCGACGTCGCCGGCAAGCTGGTGACGCCCGGTCTGATCGACCTGCACACCCATGTCTACTGGGGCGGCTCCTCCATCGGCGTCGATCCCGACATGATCGCCCGGCAGAGCGCCTGCACCACGCTGATCGACGCCGGCACCGCCGGTCCCGCCAACATGGCCGGCTTCCGCGCCCATGTGATCGAGCCGGCCGCGGTGCGCGTCCTGCCGTTCCTGAATGCTTCCTTCGCCGGGATCTTCGCCTTTTCCCGCGCCGTCATGGTCGGCGAGTGTCACGACATCCGCCTGCTGAACGCCCGCGAATGCCTGCGCATCGCCCAGGAGCACGCCGACCTCGTCGTCGGCATCAAGGTCCGGGTCGGGCTCGGCGCCAGCGGGCCGAGCGGCATCGATCCCCTGGATATCGCCATCGAGGTGGCGGGTGAGCTGGGCCTGCCGGTGATGGCCCATCTCGACAACCCGCCGCCGAGCCGGGCGGAGGTGCTGCGCCGCCTGCGCAAGGGCGACATCCTGACCCATTGCTTCCGCCCCTTCCCCAACGCCCCGGTCGATGCCGAAGGCAACCCGCGGGAGGAGGTGAAACTCGCCCGCGAGCGCGGCGTCTATTTCGACATCGGCCATGGCCAGGGCTCCTTCAGTTTCAAGACCACGCGCGGCATGCTCGCCGCCGGCTCGGGCCCGGATACGATCTCTTCCGACGTGCATTCGATCTCGATCGACGGGCCGGCCTTCGACCTGTTGGTGACGTTATCGAAGTTCGTCTGCCTCGGCATGGACCTGATGGAGGTCATCCGTGCCGCGACCCAAACGCCGGCCGATGCGGTGCAGCGCCCCGACCTCGGCCGCCTGGCGATCGGTGGCATCGGCGATGCCAGCGTCGTCGATCTGGTCGACGGCAATTTCGACTATGTCGACGTCATGGACGAGCATCTGGCCGGCACCCAGGCCTTGCAGGCCGTCGGCACGGTGATGGGCGGCGCCTGGCACGACGGCCCGGAGGGTTAGGGGCGCGCGATGCCGGATACGGATGCCATCGCGGCGCTGAGCGTCGACGGCCAGACCAAGGGGCTGCCGCCGGGGCAGGGGTCGATGCGCCTCGGCGATGTCGGCGCGCGGGGCTGGAACGTGCTGGCGGGCGACCTGCCCCTGCCGCTCGCGGTGCTGAAGCGCGATGCGCTGCAGCACAACGCCGTCTGGATGCGACGCTTCCTGGAGGCGACGGGCGCCTCGCTCTCGCCGCACGGCAAGACCTCGATGAGCCCGGAGTTGTTTGAGCTGCAGATCGAGCAGGGCGCCTGGGCGATCACCGTCGCCACGGTTCAGCAGGCCCGCGTTGCCCGCGACTTCGGTTTCCCCCGGATTCTGTTGGCGAACCAGCTGATCGGCGCGCTCGAGATCGATTGGGCCCTCGACGCTTTGGCGGCCGATCCGGAATTCGACTTTTACTGCCTGGTCGATTCGCCCGAAACCGTCGCCCGCCTGGCGGGCCGCGCCGCCGCCAAGATGCCGGGCCGGCCGCTGAAGGTCCTGCTGGAGGGCGGCACGCCCGGCGGGCGGACCGGCGTGCGCACCTTGGACGAGGCGATGGCCGTCGCCCGTGCCGCCGCCGCGGCCCCGCAGCTGGCGCTCGCCGGCGTGGAGGGGTTCGAGGGCTTGATTCCCGGCGTGGACGCGGCCGCCCAGGATGCGGCCGTCCTCGCCTTCCTCGACTTTCTGGTGGAGATCGCGGAGCGGGCCGACGGCGAAGCGCTGTTCGCCGCGGGCGAGATCCTGCTGACCGCCGGCGGCTCGGCCTTCTACGACCTGGTGGCGCGCCGTTTCGCCGCCGCGACGCTGTCGCGCCCCGTTCGCGTCGTCACGCGCAGCGGCTGCTACCTGACCCATGATTCGGGCATGTACCAGGCCTTTTTCGAGCGGCTCGGCGCCCGCGAGGCCGCCGCCCGGGGCCTGGGCGAGGCGCCGCGCGCCGCCTTCGAGATCTGGACCTACGTGCAGTCGCGCCCCGACGTCGACAAGGCGATCCTGACCATGGGCCGGCGCGATTCCGGTGCCGACGTCGAATGGCCGACGCCGCTGTTGTGGTATCGCCCGGGCCTGCACGAGGCCCCGGTCGCGGCACCCGCCGGTTCGACCGTCACCGGCATGAACGACCAGCACACCCACATGGCGATTGCCCCCGACGCGCCCTATGCGGTCGGCGACATGGTCGCCTTCGGCGTCTCGCATCCCTGCACGACCTTCGACAAGTGGGACGTGATTTGCACGGTCGATGACGGTTACACTGTGACCGGCGCCATCAAGACCTATTTCTGAGACCCGAACGACCTTCGAGGAGCGAGCCCATGTCCGATCTACCCAAGTCCGTGAAGATCCTGGAGGCCGGCCCGCGCGAGGGCTTTCAGATCGAGCCCGGGCCGATCGCGACCCAGGACAAGGTCCGCTTCATCGAGGCGCTGGCCGAGACCGGCTTGAAGGAGATCGAGTGCGTCTCTTTCGTCAATCCGAAGAAGGTCCCCTCGATGGCCGATGCGGCCGACGTTGCGGCGATGATCCGCCGCAAGGCGGGCGTCAAATACATCGGCCTGTGGTTGAACCTGCGCGGCCTCGACCGGGCGGCGGCGGCGGGCATGGACTTGAAGGGGCGGCTCGCCTCCTCGACCTCGCCGACGTTTTCCCTGAAGAACTCGGGCGCCGATCTGGAACGCGAGATCGAGCGCCAGCGCGAATGGGTTCGCCGCTACCAGGAACTCGGCGTCGAGGGGCTGCGTCTGTCGGTGATGACCGCGTTTGGCTGCAACATGGAAGGCGATATCGAAACCCGGCGCGTGGTCGAGGTGATCGAGCGTTCCTTCGCGGCGATCCGGGAGGAAGGGGCGGAGCCGACCGGCGTCAGCCTCGCGGACACGGTCGGCTGGGCCTCGCCCGCGGCGGTCGAGCGTGTGGTCGGCGCGGTGCGCGAGCGCTGGCCCGACCTTTCGATCAAGCTGCATCTGCACGACACGCGGGGCACCGGTCTCGCCAACGCCTATGCCGGCCTGAGGCTCGGCGTTTATGAATTCGACAGTTCCTGCGGCGGCCTGGGCGGCTGCCCCTTCGCCGGCCACAAGGGCGCCGCCGGGAACATCTGCACGGAGGACTTGGTCTTCATGTGCGAGGAGATGGGCATCGATACCGGTATCGACCTCGACGCCCTGATCGAATGCGCCCGGATGGTGGAAGACATCGTCGGCCATCCGGTGCCCGGCAAGGTGATGCGGGGCGGCACGCTCGCCGCGACCCGCGCCCGGGCCGCGTGAGCGAACAGACGACACCGAAACACCGAGACGGGCGCGCCGTCCGCCCCGTCCACGAAGGAGAAGCCATCCCATGACCGTCATCCCGAATTCCATGCAGGCGCGCGACATCGCCTTCCATATCCACCCCCAGACCAACATGCGCTTGCATCAGAGCGAGGGGCCGCTGATCCTGACCAAGGGCGACGGCGTCTATGTCTATGACGATGCCGGCAACAAATATATCGAGGGCATGGCCGGCCTGTGGTGCGCCTCCCTCGGCTTCTCCAACCGCCGCCTCGCCGACGTCGCGTACGAGCAGATGAAGATGCTGCCCTACGGCCATACCTTCTACAGCCGCGGCCATCCGCCGAGCGTCGATCTCGCCGAGAAACTGATTGGCCTCGCCCCGGTGCCGATGAGCAAGGTGATGTTCCAGTGCTCGGGCTCCGAGGCCAACGACACGGCGATCAAGACGATCTGGTATTACTTCAACGCCATCGGCAAGCCGGAGAAGAAGAAGATCATCGGCCGCGAGCGCGGCTATCACGGCACCACGGCAGCGGCCGTCAGCCTGTCGGGCCAGCCGCACATGCATGCCAAGTTCGATCTGCCCTTCGCGCAGTTCAAGCACACCTCCAACCCGCACTACTACCGCCTGCACGAGGACGGGGAGAGCGAGGAGGATTTCGCGACCCGCATGGCCGCCAACCTCGAGCAGCTGATCCTCGACGAAGGGCCGGAGACCTGTGCCGCCTTCTTCGCCGAACCGGTGCAGGGCGGCGGCGGCGCGTTGACCCCGCCGGCGACCTATTTCGAGAAGATCCAGGCGGTGCTGAAGAAATACGACATCCTCTTTGTCGCCGACGAGGTGATCTGCGGCTTCGGGCGGACCGGCAACTACTGGGGCAGCCAGACCTACGACCTGAAGCCGGACATGCTGACCTGCGCCAAGGCGCTCTCGGCCAGCTACATGCCGATCTCCGCCTTCATGATGAAGGACGAGATCTTCGAGGCGATCGCGACCCAGAGCGACGACGTCGGCAGTTTCGGCCACGGCTATACCTATTCGGCGCACCCGGTGGCGACCGCGGTCGCGCTGGAGACGCTGACGATCTACGAGGAGATGGACCTGGTCGGCCGGGTGCAGAGCGTCAGCCCGCAGTTCCTGGAGCGCTTGGAGGCGCTGAAGGCGCATCCCCTGATCGGTGATGCTCGCGGCGTCGGCCTGTTGGCGGGCATGGAGATCATGCGCGACAAGGCGACGCGCGAGGCCTTCGATCCGGCGATGAAGGTCGGCGAGCGGGTGCAGAACGTCGCCCTCGAGCACGGCATGATCACCCGGGCTATGGGCGACCGCCTGGCGCTCTGCCCGCCGCTGATCATCACGTCATCGGAGATCGACGAGATCTTCGACAAGCTGACCGCCGCCCTCGACACGGTGAACGACCAGCTGACCCGCGAGGGCTGAGGCCAGCGGCGATCGTCGCAGTCCGCCCGCCCTTGCCGTGTCGATCACCCGTCCCGGGATCGTGTGAGACGATCCCGGGACGGGCGACCGCATGTTGGCGCTTGTGCTGGGCATAAGGGTGCCGCCGCGGCGTCTGGGGTAGTATTCGCCCAGGCGTGAGGTGAAACCCGGGGACCCGACGTGAGCACGGAGATTGGACGCTGGCTAGCAGCCTGTCGGACTCGGGCATGCAAGGATTGGTAAGATTGGCTTGGCGGGCGTCGATGTCATGGATTTACCCCCATGAAGTTGCGAACGCGGGTTGGCCCGCCCGTTCAGGCGTGGCTGAGGACGAACATCCGCTTGATGTTCCAGGAGAGCGTGGCCAAGGTCCATTCCCCCTTCGCCTTGTCGAGGCCGCGCAGGCTGAACTGACGCAAGCCCATCACCGATTTGATGATGCCGAACACCGGCTCCGGCGTCTGCTTGCGAAGCGCGTAGAGCGCCCGGCCCTCGGGTGTGGCCAGGCGATGGCACATCGCCTCGAGCGGCGTCGGATCCTCGGGCGCTGGCGGCGCCTCGGCGAAGCGGTCCCGCCAGGAAAGATGGTGGTGCTCCCGGCCGAGCGCGATCAGCGGCGCGATCTCCGCTTCCCCGCAGGCCTCGACGTTGGCCTGGCTGAAGTAGCCGCTGTCCGCCAACAGGGTCTCGACCTCGCCAAGCCCGTCCGGCAGGCCGGCGAGTGCTTCGAGCGTCGGTTCGATCTGCTGCTTGTCGTTCGCCGCCTGCACCACGTCGGCGCTGACCACCAGCAGGCTGCCGGCGGCCACCGCAGCCTGGGCGTTGTAGCACTGCTCGAAGCCGCCGCCGGCCACCGGCATGATGCGCGAGTCCGGGTCCGTCAGGTTGACCTGGTCCTTCGCCCGTGGCCCCGGCTCCGGCGGCTTCGGTGGCCGCCCGCCCGGCTTGCGGCCGGTCCGCGTTTCCTTCGCCTCGCGGGCTGCCAGCTTCTCTTCGTACTCCGCCTGCTCCCGCGCATGACGCTCGGCCGCCCGCGCCTCGATCTCCGCCTTCGCCGCGGCGATCGCCGCCAGCCGGTCCTCGCGCCGTGCCAGCTCCTCCGGCACGCTCATGCCGTCGGGAACCTCGGACCGGTCCGCCGCTTCCGCCAACGCCATCAACTCCGCCACCTCGGCCCGCAGCCGGGCTTCGATCTCGCCCGCACGCTGCCACGACAGGGCGCTGTGCCGGCTCGCGTCGGCATGGATCTTCGTCCCGTCCAGCGCCACCGTGCCCAGTTGCAGCATGCCGGCCTGCCGCGCCAGCAGCAGAACCTGCACGAACAGCCCCTCGATCAGCGGCAGGAAGCGACGGCGGAACGTGGCGATCGTGTCGTGGTCGGGGTGGTCGTTTGCCGCGATGAAGCGGAAGGCCACCGAATCATAGCTCGCCCGCTCCAGCTTCCGGCTGGAATGCACCCCCGTCGCGTAGCCGTAGATCAGCAGGCCCAGCAGGACGCTCGGGTGATGCGCCGCCGAGCCCGAACCACGATAGGCCTTCACGAACGCAGAGAGATCCAGCTGCTCCAGCACATCGACCACGAAGCGCGCCAGATGACGATCAGGCAGCCATTCGTCCACCGAAGGCGGCAGAAGATAGCTGGTCTCCCGGTCAACCTGTCGAAAGTTGCTCATCACAAAATCACCGCGCAGGAGAGAATCAGACCGTGACAGTGAATCTCATCTCGAAACTCGGCTCAAGTCCGACAGGCTGCTAGACCGGACCGTCGCCGAAGGGGGGCCCGTTGCGCGACAACGCCGAACTGTTGAGGTTGCTCGACGCCTATGATGCGGCGGGCGACGAAGCGCGTCCTGCCATCGAGGCGCGCATCCGGGATACCTATGCGACCGACCAGGCCGTGCTGATCCTGGATATGAGCGGCTTTTCCGTCACCACCCACCGGCACGGGATCGTCTTCTACCTCTCCCTCATCCGTCAGATGAACCGCATTACCCACCCGATCGTCGTCGCCCATGGCGGCACGGTGGTGAAGTTCGAGGCGGACAACGTCTTCGCCGTCTTCCCCGACGTCGCGGAGGCGATCGAGGCGGCGATCGAGATCAACGACCAATTGGATGCGCGCAACGTCGTCACCGAGGACATTCGCGACATCTTCGTCAAGATCGGCATCGACTACGGCGAGGTCTTGCTGATCGAGGCACCGGATCCGATGCGGAGCGCCGACCTCTTCGGCGATGCGGTCAATCAGGCCTGCAAGCTCGGCGAGGATCTGGCGGCGCGCAAGGAAATCCTGGTGAGCGAGCGGGCCTTCGCGCGCCTGCCGGCGGACCGGCACGCGGACGCGGAGGCGGTCTCATACGACATCTCCGACCTGCATCTGGCGGCCCGGCGCATCCGCCACTGAGATTGCCCATGAGCGGCGATTGACAGAAGCGGCGGAGCGACTTATACCGCGCGTCCTGGACGCGTGCCGTAGCGCGCGCCCCTGGTTTCGTGTGGAAACGCCAAAAAGCCCTGAAAACGGGCCTGAAAGACGGTAGGGACATGTACGCGGTCATCAAGACGGGTGGTAAACAGTACCGGGTCGAGAAGAATGCGGTGCTGCGGATCGAGAAGCTCGAGTCGGAGGCCGGCGACGACGTCAGCTTCGACGAAGTGCTGATGGTCGGTGAGGGCGCGGACGTACAGGTCGGCACCCCGCTCATCGAAGGCGCGAGCGTCAAGGCCCAGGTGCTGGAACAGGCGCGCGGGCCGAAGATCATCATGATCAAGAAGAAGCGCCGCAAGCATCATCGCCGCCGGCGCGGTCACCGCCAGGACCTGACCGTGGTCCGGGTGACGGACATCCAGGCGGCCGGCTGAACGGGAGACGGACGAGATGGCTCATAAAAAGGCGGGCGGCAGCTCACGCAACGGCCGGGATACGGCGGGACGTCGCCTCGGCATCAAGAAGTTTGGCGGCGAGAGCGTCATCCCCGGCAATATCATCGTGCGCCAGCGCGGCACCAAGTGGCGCCCGGGCGAGCACGTCGGCATCGGTAAGGATCACACCATCTTCGCCCTCGTCGAAGGCAAAGTGCAGTTCTCCAAGCGGGCGGGCGATCGGACCTATGTTTCGGTGGAGCCGATGGGCTGACAGGCCCCTGCGCGCCACGAACCGACGAGGGGATGGCGCGCCATCCCCTTTTTCGTTGCGGCGCCCTCCGCCGGCTGGAAACGAGCATGAACGATGAAGTTCCTCGACCTCGCCAAGATCTATGCCCGCAGTGGGCGCGGCGGCCACGGCTGCCTCAGCTTTCGGCGCGAGAAGTACATAGAGTTCGGCGGCCCCGATGGCGGTAACGGCGGGCGCGGCGGCGATGTGATCGTCGAGGCGGTACCCGGCCTCAATACCCTGGTCGACTTTCGGTTCATGCAACACGCCAAAGCCGCCAACGGCCGCCCGGGCGAGGGTCGCGGCCGTACCGGCGCCAACGGCAAGCATGCCGTTATCCGCGTCCCCGTCGGCACGGAAGTCCTCGACGAGGCGCGCGAGTATGTCCTCGCCGACCTCACCGAAGTCGGCCAACGGGTCGTGCTCGCGGAGGGCGGCGACGGCGGGCACGGCAACGCCCATTTCAAATCCTCGACCAACCGGGCACCGAGGCGCGCCGACGAAGGCCAGCCGGGGCTGGAACTGACCCTGTGGCTGCGCTTGAAGCTGATCGCCGATGTCGGGTTGGTCGGCCTGCCAAACGCCGGCAAGTCCACATTCCTCGCCGCCGTCAGCCGGGCCCATCCGAAGATCGCCGACTATCCCTTCACCACGCTGCATCCCAATCTGGGCGTGGTCTATCTCGACGGCGAAGAAATGGTGGTGGCCGACATCCCCGGCCTGATCGAGGGCGCACACGAAGGCGCCGGCCTCGGCGATCGCTTCCTCGGCCATGTCGAGCGTTGTCCGGTGCTGCTGCACCTGATCGACGGCACCGCCGAAGACCCCGTCGTCGCCTACGAGACGGTACGCGCCGAGCTGGAGGCCTATGACGGCGCGCTCGCCGACAAGCCGGAGATCGTCGCCCTCAACAAGGTCGACGCGCTCGACCCCGAGACCCGGGAGGCGCGCCGCCGGGCGCTCGCCCGCGCCGTCGGCGGCGAGGTGCAGGCGATTTCGGGCATCGCCCGCACCGGGGTCGACGACATGCTGCGCCGTCTCGGCGAGGTCGTGCGCGCGGACCGCGCCCTTGTCGACGCGCCGCTCGAGGGGGAGGACAGCGCATGGCAGCCGCGTTGAGCCGCCTCGCCGATGCCCGCCGCCTCGTCATCAAGATCGGCTCGGCCATTCTGGTCGACGCCGAGAGCGGCCGCCTGCGGGCCGGCTGGCTGACCGCCTTCGCGGAGGAAGTCTACCGTCGTCGCCGGAACGGGCAGGAAATCCTGATCGTCTCCTCCGGCGCGATTGCGCTGGGCCGTCGCCAACTGGGCCTGGCCAAGGGGCCCTTGCGGCTGGAGGACGGCCAGGCCGCCGCCGCCACCGGACAGTTGAGCCTGGCGCACGCCTTCCAGGAAGCCTTGGCGGCGCACGACATCACCGTGGCGCTGGTGCTGCTGACCGCCCAGGACACGGAAATGCGGCGGCGCTATCTCAATGCCCGCAATACCTTGTCGGCCCTGCTCGCCCGAGGGGCCGTGGCGATCATCAACGAGAACGACACGGTGGTGACGGAGGAGATCCGCGTCGGCGACAACGACCGGCTGGCCGCCCGGGTCGCGGTGATGATGGGAGCGGACGGGTTGGTACTGCTCTCGGACGTCGCCGGCCTACACACCGCCGATCCCCGCCTCGATCCCGAAGCGCGATTGATCGGCGAAGTGGACGAGATCACCGCCGAGGTCGAAGCGATGGCGAGCCCGGCGGAGCGCCAGCCGGGCGAAGCCGTGATGGGCAAGGGTGGCATGGCGACGAAACTGCAGGCCGCCCGCATCGCCATGCAGGGCGGCTGCCACATGCTGATCACCGACGGCCGCGCCCCGGACGCGCTGGCCCGGGCGGATGCGGGCGGCGGCACCTGGTTCCTCGCCGAGGCGACGCCGATGACCGCGCGCAAACGCTGGATCGCCGGCAGCCTGCGCCCGACGGGCAGCATCGCCATCGACGCCGGCGCCGCGCGCGCGCTCGGTGACGGCAAGAGCCTGCTGCCCGCCGGCGTCAGCGCGGTCGAGGGCGCCTTCGAAAAGGGTGATGCCGTCGTCGTACGCAATGGCGAGGGGCGCGAGCTCGCCCGCGGTTTGATCAAATATTCCGCCGCCGAGGCGGCCCGGATCGCCGGCCACCGCAGTGCCGAGATCATCGACCTGTTGGGCTACCGGGGCCCGGAGGAGTTGATCCACCGCGACGACCTGGTGTTGACCTGAAGGCCTTCCGGGCTACGCTCGGCGGGTGGAAAGTTGGAGAAAGCGAGATGAGCGTCGCCGAAACCCTGAACGACGAGGCCCTGGCCGAAACCATGACTGCGATCGGACAGGCCGCGCGCCGCGCGATGGCGGACCTCGGCCAGGCGCCGCGCGCGGTCAAGGACCGGGCGCTGCTGGCCCAGGCCGCGGCGATCCGCGCACGGGCGTCGGAAATCCTTGAAGCCAATGCCCAAGACATGGCGGACGCGCGCGCCGCCGGCCTCTCCGCCGCCATGCTCGACCGGTTGCTGCTGACCGCGGGGCGGATCGAGGGTATGGCCGGCGGCATCGAAGCCATCGCGGAGCTTCCCGACCCGGTCGGTGAGGAGTTCGCGAGCTGGACCCAGCCGAACGGGCTGCGCATCGCCCGCGTCCGGGTTCCTTTGGGCGTCATCGCCGTCATCTACGAATCCCGCCCCAATGTCACCGCGGACGCCGGCGCGCTCTGCCTCAAGTCCGGCAACGCGGCGATTTTGCGCGGTGGCTCGGAGAGTTTCCGCTCCAGCGGCGCGATCCATGCCTGCCTGACCGCGGGGCTAGCGGAGGCCGGGCTGCCGGAGGCGGCGATCCAGCGGGTGCCGACCCGCGACCGGGCCGCCGTCGGCCACATGTTCCAGATGCCGGAACATATCGACATCATCGTGCCCCGCGGCGGCAAGGGCCTGATCGAGCGCGTTCAGCGCGAAAGCCGGGTGCCGGTGATCGCCCATCTCGACGGCAACTGCCATGTCTACGTCGATGGCGCCGCGTCGTTGGAGACGGCGCGCGCGATTTCCCTCAACGCCAAGATGCGGCGGACCGGGATCTGCGGGGCTTCGGAGACGCTGCTGGTCGACCGGGCCGTGGCGGACAGCCATTTGCCGCCCCTGGTCCGCGACCTGTTGGAGGCCGGCTGCGAAGTCCGCGGCGATGCGGCCGCCCGCGCCGTCGACGATCGCGTCGTGCCGGTCGAGGCCGGGGACTGGGATACCGAATACCTCGACAAGATCATCGCCGTCGGCCTGGTCGACGGTGTCGAGGGCGCCCTGGCGCATATCGATTCTCACGGCTCCCACCACACCGACTGCATCGTTACCGAGGATGGCGCGGCGGCCGAGCGCTTTCTCGGCGCGGTCGACAGCGCCATCGTCCTGCTCAACGCCTCGACCCAGTTCGCCGACGGCGGCGAGTTCGGCATGGGCGCGGAAATCGGGATCTCCACCAACCGGCTGCATGCGCGTGGCCCCGTCGGCGTCGAACAGTTGACCAGCTACAAATACGTCGTCAGGGGCGACGGCCAGACCCGTCCCTGAGGCGGCGATGGCGGGCCTCAAGATCGGGCTGCTCGGCGGCTCCTTCAATCCGGCGCACGCCGGCCACCGGCATATCAGCCTGATCGCGCTGCGTCGCCTCGGCCTCGACCAGGTTTGGTGGCTGGTCTCACCGCAGAACCCGTTGAAGCCGGCGGCCGGCATGGCGAGCCTGACGCGTCGGCTGGCCGCCGCCCGCGCGATCGCCCGCCATCCGCGAATCAAGGTCGGCGATCTGGAAACGCGCCTTGGCACCCGCTATACCGTCGACACCTTGCGCGCCCTCAAGCGTCGGCACGCCGATATGCGCTTCGTCTGGTTGATGGGGGCGGATAATCTGGTGCAGCTGCCGCGTTGGCGGGAGTGGACCGGGCTCATGAATTTAGTTCCCGTTGCGATTTTCGACCGGGCGCCCTATTCTTATGACGCGCTCGCGGGATTGGCGGCGCGCCGTTTCGGAGGATGCCGTGTTCGGATACCGGGAATGCTGATCCGGACAGGACCGCCGGCGTGGTGCTTTCTCCGCGAGAGATTGGAGGCGAGTTCCGCCACTCAGCTACGGAAATCCAGGGCATGGATCGCGTGAAGCAATCCCGATGTCGGGGACGCGGCACGCCATCGCGAACACGGAGCCACAGGCCATAAATACCTCTTCCGAACGTCCAGCCGAGGTTGGAAATCTGCTGGACCTGATCGCCGACTCCCTTGACGGGGACAAGGCGGAAGACATCGTTACCGTCGATCTCCACGGCAAGACGCAGATCGCCGACTACATGGTCGTCGCGAACGGACGCTCGACGCGCCAGGTCGCGGCGATCGCGGAGCATCTGCTCGAGCGGCTGAAAAACGCCGGCCACGGCCGTTGTCATGTCGAGGGATTGCAACGTTGCGACTGGGTCCTGATCGACGCGGGCGACGCGATCGTGCACGTCTTCCGGCCCGAGGTCCGCGAGTTCTACAACCTCGAAAAGATGTGGTCCGTGGCCTTGCCCGAGGAACAGGCCGCGATCTAACGCCCGGTCCGGTCCGACGATGCGTATCGTCATTCTCGCGGTCGGCCGTCTGCGCCGGGGCCCGGAACGCGACCTCGTCGACGCCTATGCCAAGCGGCTGTCCTGGAGTCTCCGCGAACACGAGATCGCTCCGGCGCGGGAGCGAAGCGCCGCCACCCGCCTGAAACGGGAAGGCGAATTGCTGGAACAGGCCGTGCCGTCCGGCGCATTGCAGGTCGTGTTGGACGCGCGTGGCAAACCGCTGCGTAGCGAGGACTTCGCCGCCAGGCTCGGCGCCTGGCGTGACGACGGCCGACGTGACATCGCCTTCTTCCTCGGCGGTGCCGACGGCCTCGACGCGGGCCTCAAGGCCCGTGCGGATCTCCTGCTCTCGTTCGGGCAGGCGACGTGGCCGCATTTGCTGGCGCGCGCGATGCTGGTCGAACAGCTCTACCGTGCCGAGTCGATTCTGGCGGGCCACCCCTATCACCATGGTGGCGAAGTTTGAGCCCTGGAAACGCAAGCGCCCCGCCGGGGGCGGGGCGCTTTCGGTGGATCAGCCAGCCGCCTCCGCAACGGCGATCTGGTCCTTGATCTGTAATTTCTGGCGTTTCAGTTCCTTGATTCGAGCTTCGTCCGGGCTTGGGTGATCATTTTCTTCTTCGATCCGGCGTTCCAGTTCTTGATGCTCGGCACGCAGTGCCTCGACATTCGTATCAGGCGACATTCGAACCCTCCCGTTGCTTGGATCCAGGCTTACGATTTCACCCGAAATCGAGCCGTTTGACCAGTCCACAATGCCAATTCGTGACCGATTTGTGCTAACTTCGCGTTACGCAGAGACGCGAGGGAAGGACGGATGAGCGACGAGGGAGCGATGCGCGAGCGATTGGTGGCTCTGCGCCAGGAACATCGCGATCTCGACGACGCCATCGCCGCGATGACGGAGAATCCACCCTACGACCAAATCAGCGCCCAGCGGCTGAAAAAACGCAAGTTGATCCTGAAAGACTACATCCTCCGGATCGAGGGCTTGCTGACCCCTGACATCATCGCCTGACTGGCCGCCGCGGCTATTCGGCGGATCGGGCGAGGTCGGAGACGACCTCCGTGGCCGGTGTCGACTGGAAAATGGCCGGGTCGACGATCACCTTGCTGGATCGGTTGGCGCCGCCGAGGATGACCCGCGGCAGCGCCATAATCCGCGAATCGATCCAGAGCGGCAGCCCCGACGGCAGGCAGAGCGGCGTAACGCCGCCGATCTCCATGCCCGTGATCTCGGCCGTTTCCGCCGCCGAGGCGAAGGAGACCTTGCGGGCGCCCAGCCGCTTGCGAACCACCTTGTTGACGTCGAGCCGCGTCGTCGCCAACACCAGGCAGGCGGCGAACTTGGCCTCGCCCGTCTTCGAGCGGACGACGATGGTATTGGCGCTCTCCTCCAGGGCATGACCGTAGTGGGCACAGAAGACGGCCGTGTCGGCGAGTTCGGGATCGCAATCGATAATCTCGAACGCGAGGCCCGAGGCCTCCAGCACCGCGCGCACGCGGTCGGCGACATCGTCGGTCATCGCACGCGGCCGGGCGCTATCAGGGGCCAGGGGCTCACCATCGGGCCTACCGGGACATCGATCAGGGCGGGGCCGCCCTGGGCGAAGGCATCGGTGATCGCAGCTTCCAAAGCTTCCGGCGTCTCAGCCCGGTAGCCCGCAGCCCCGAAGCTTTCCGCCAAGGCCACGAAATCCGGGTTCCTGAGATCGCTGGCGATGACCCGGCCGTCGTGCAACTCACGCTGCATGCGCAGCACGTTGCCATAGGCCGAATCGTTGAAGACGACCGCGACGACGCCGATGCCCGCCTTCACCGCCGTCGACAGCTCCTGCACGTTGTACATGAAGCCGCCGTCGCCGTTGATCGAGAGGACGGGAACGTCGGGCCGCGCCACCTTGACGCCGAGCGCCGTGGCATAGCCATAGCCGAGCGTTCCCTGATAGCCCGACGAGATAAAGCCACGCGGCCGGTGGACGGGAAACGCCGCCTGGCAGACGTAGCCGACCTGGGTGAGGTCGGCGACCAACACGCCCGCGGGATCGAGGGCACGGGACAGCGCGTCGACATAGGCCATCTGCGGCGCGAGCTCGGCCTCGAACGTCGCCCGCATCTCGGATTTGAGGGTGCCGATCTCGTCGGATCGCGAGGGGCGGGCACGGTTGCGGGCCGGCACCTCCGCGACCAGGGCGCGGAGCGTCGCGTCCGCGTCGCTGGCCATTGCGACCGCGGGCGTCGAAATGCGCTTCAGCTCGACCGGGTTGGTGTTGATGTGGATCAGCGCCAGCTCGTCGTCGAGGCCCCAGTTCATGCGCTGGGGCTGCAGCCGCGTGCCGACGGCGAGCACCACGTCCGCCTCGGCCCAGAGCCGGTGGCCGACCGGCGCGGTGACGGAAAGCGGATGCGTGTCCGGCAAGGCGCCGCGTCCCATCCGGTTGGCCACCACGGGGGCTTGCAGCATTTCCGCCAGCTCGCGAAGTGGCGCTTCCGCGCCGAAGACACCGCCGCCGACGACGATCAACGGACGATGTGCGGCGCCCAGCAACTCGGCGGCCCGGCGAACGCCGTTCATGTCGACGGGCGCCGTCGGTACCGGCGCCAGGGGTGCGGGACCATCGACCTCCGCGCTGTCGGCCAGCAGGTCGAGCGCCATTTCCAGTGCCACAGGTCCGGGCGCGCCGCCCTCCAGCTGGCGAAACGCCTCGGCAACGATGCTGGGCGCGGCGGCCGGATGATCGATGCGGGCCGCCCATTTGGTCAGGCTGCGCAAGGTCGCCAGCTGGTCCGGCACTTCGTGCAGCATGCCGAGGCCGCGGCCGATATGGGCCGAGGGAATCTGTCCGGTGAGGCAGAGCACCCGGGCGCCTGCACTCTGTGCCGTCGCCAACGCCGAGAGGGTGTTCAGCACACCCGGGCCCGGCACCACCGCATAGGCGCCGATACCGCCCGTCGCCATCGCCTGGCCGAGCGCCATGTACCCCGCGCCCTGCTCATGTCGCGAGTTGATCACACGAATCGCGTTGCCTTCGTCATGCAAGGCATTGAACAGGTGATCGAGCTGCACGCCGGGCAGGGCGAACAGCGTCTCGACGCCGCCGGCGGCGACCGATTTCACCAGGGCCTGACCGCCGGTCAATCGCGTCATAGATCAATTTTCCACGAAGACATCACGTCGAACCGCACGGCGATTCGCCAATACACGTCTATCGCGCCACTCCGGTTCCGCGCCGCTTCCGAGCTGACGGAAGCGCTCAAGCGACGGTCCCGAAGCGAAGCCAGGGAGCGCTAAGCCAAACGATCGCGGGATCCGAAGCCGATCCCGCCGATGGCTTAATCGTCGCCCGACCGGGTCTCCCGGATAGCATGATCGAGCTTATCGAGCTGCCAGAGGATCGCCACCACCGCCGTCACCGACAGGTACACCAGGAAGGCCGGTCCCCAACCCATGTCGATATAAGGAAGCTTGACCACGATAGCTGGAAGTATCCCAACCAGAATTCCCCAAAGGGGCATGTCGCCGACACGCATCTTCGTCCATCCCTCTCAAACCCACACAAAAGCGCCAGTCTCAGCACCAGCCATGCCATCTGCGTCCGGGGAAAGCGAAGCGACGCCCCCCGGATGGCCGACTCGCACGCCAAGTGTGGCCTACTCGCCTGAAAATGTGAAGCTTTCAGTTTTACCCGGAAGATTTTCCGTCGCGTCGTGCCATTTGTGAAAGACGGATACCATCGATCCCCGCGCCGTCGGGAACGGTGTAGGCTGTCGACCCCGGCCTCGGATCGGAGACAGAGATGCTTGCAATCGCCCTGTTCGGTGCCGGCCGCATCGGCCGCATCCATGCCGGCAACATTGCCGCTTCACCGCGCGCACGGCTGGCTCATGTGGTCGATGTCGACGCCGGCGCCGCGTCCGATCTGGCGGCCCGCCACGGCGCGGCGGCGAGTGACGTGGCGACGGCGCTCGCCGACCGGGACGTGGGTGCCGTGTTGATCGCCAGCAGTACAGATACACATGCCGACCTCATCGAGGCCGCGGCCCGCGCCGGCAAGGCGGTCTTTTGCGAAAAGCCCATCGACCTCGACATCGCGCGTGTCGAGGCCTGTCTGTCCGTGGTCACGGATACGGGCGCCACCCTCATGGTCGGCTTCAATCGCCGCTTCGATCCGCATATGGCGGCCCTGAAGGCGGCGATCGAGGCCGGTCGGATCGGTCGCGTCGAGATGGTGATCGTGACTAGCCGCGATCCGGGCCCGCCGCCGCGCGACTATCTCGAACGCTCGGGCGGCCTGTTCCGCGACATGACGATCCACGACTTCGACATGGCGCGCTGGCTGCTCGGCGCCGAGCCGGTCCGCATCCAGGCCAGCGCCAGCCGTCTCTTCGATCCCGGTGCCGAGGCCGCGGGCGATCACGACACCGCGGTGGCGACCCTGGAAACCGCGGCCGGCCAGCTCGCCGTCATCACCAACAGCCGGCGTGCGGCCTACGGCTACGACCAGCGCCTGGAGGTACTCGGCGCGGCGGGCATGCTGCGCGTGGCGAACCCGACGGCGACCACCCTCGAGACGACGGACCCCGCCGGCACGCTGGTCGAGCGACCGCTCGACTTCTTCCTCGAACGCTATCGCGAGGCCTACCGCCTGGAACTGGAGCACTTTGTCGACTGCGTCCTCGACCGCGTTCCCCCACGGGTCACCGGCGAAGACGGCCGGCGGGCATTGCTACTCGCCGACGCCGCATACCTTGCCCTCGACGAGGGACGAGCGGTCGAGATCCCGGACTGATCGCCGACCCCCTAACGGATATCCAACCCGCTCATATCGATCGCCGGCGAGCGGCCGGCGATGACGTCGGCGGCAATCCGCGCCGAGCCGTTCGACATGGTCCAGCCGATATGACCGTGACCGGTGTTGTAGACGAGGTTCCGGTGTCGGCCACGCCCGATATAGGGACAGTTGTCCGGCGTCATCGGGCGCAGGCCGGCCCAGTAGTCGGGCGCGTCGTAGTCGGCGGCTTCCGGCAGCAAGTCGCGGACCGCCGCCAGCATATGGCTGTAGTCGGCCGGACGGTGGCTCTTGTCGAAGCCGGCGAATTCGGCCGTGGCGGTAACCCGCAGCCGGTCACCCATGCGGGTGAAGGCGCAGAGATTGTCCTCGTCGATGCCGTTGATCGCCGGCGGGTTGTTGCGCCCGGCGATCGGCAGGGTCACGGAATAGCCTTTGACCGGATAGATCGGCAGGTCGAGGCCGAGCGGCCGGGTGAATTGCGGGCTGGCGCACCCCATCGCGAGAACATAGGCGTCGGCCACCTCCTCGCCCCGGTCGGTCATTACCTTATCGATTTCATCGCCCGAGGCATGAATGGCGGTAACGCTGGTGTCGTACTTGATGACGGCGCCCTTCTCGGCACACAAGGCCGCCAGCGCCTGCGTGAACTTGCGGCAGTCCCCGGTTTCGTCGCCGACCGCATGAATAGCCCCGGCGAGTTTGTCGCGCGCGGCGGCCAGCGCCGGCTCCGTCGCGATCGCCTGATCGGCGTCGAGGGCCCGCAAGTCTTCGCCGAGGTCCGTCAGGATTGCCATCTCGCGGCGCCGGTTCTCGAAGGCGGCGGGGTCGCGGTAGCAATAGAGGATGCCGCCCGCCTGCCGGTCATAGTCGATCCCGGTCTCGGCCACGACCTCGTGCAGCACCGCCTTCGAATAGGCGCACAGGCGATGCTTGGTCTGGGTGTTGCGCCGGTAGCGTTCCGCCGTGCATTGCCGGAGGAACTTCCAAGACCAGGACCAGAGCGCCGGATCGAGGCTGAAGCGAAACCTCAATGCTTGGTCGTTTCGCCAGAGCGAGCGCAGCAAAGTCATCGGTGCCCGCGGCGAGGACCAGGCATAGGCATGCCCAGGTGCGATCGCACCCGCGTTACCAAAACTGGTCTCGTCCGCCGCCGCCGACAGTCGCTCGACCAGCACGACCTCGTGCCCGTCCTTCAAGAGCTGCCAGGCTGTCGTCACCCCGACGACACCGGCCCCCATCACCAGAACCTTCATGGCTCACTCCCCTTCCGAGGCGACAAGCCTAACACGCCCTATCCTTCGGGATAGCCGGCGCGTCGGAGCGCGTCGAGCAGCCGTTCGAGATGCGCGGGGTTCCGGAAGGGATGCGCCTTTGCGTAGGTCTTCAGGTTCAAGTGAGGACGGGCCGCCAGGACCTCGGAAACCAGTCGACGCGCCTCCGCGTCCCGGCCGGCGAGGCTATGGGCCGCGGCGAGGGAGACTTTGCGTTCGGGCTGATCCGGCTTGTGCCGGGCCCAGGCGCCGAGCGCGGCAATCGCCGCCTCGTGCTTGTCCAGCATCATGAGGATGGAGCCGAGCCGGTAATTGTACCAGCTCGGGTGATGGGGATGCAGGCGCTTGGCCTCGCGGATTAAAGCCAGGGCCTCGGAGAAGTCGCCGGCGAAGTGAGCCGAGACGGCGAGCAGGGCATGGGAATCGGCGACGCTCGGCGCCAGCTCGATGGCGCGCCTGCCGGAGTCGAGCGCACCGTCATAGTCGCCCTCGAGCAGATGGATGAGACCGAGCAGGGAATGCAGGCGCGGGTTGTCGCCATGCAGGGCGATGGCCTGCGCCGCCGCCGCCTTGGCGGCGTTAAGGGAGACGTCGCGCGAGGCGGTCCAGCCGAAACGGGCGTCGATCCAATGGGCCGAGCCGAGCCCGACCCAGGCATTGGCGAAGTCCGGATCGCGGGCGACCGCCTCCTGCCAAAGCTTGCGCGCCGCCGCGTTGTCCGTCGGATTGGTCCGCCGAAAGAGCGCCTCGGCCTCGACATCGAGCCGCCAGGCCTCCAGATCCTGGGTTCGGCCTCGGCTCAACGCGGCCATCTCGCCTTCCGTCAGCTCGACCTGCAGGGCGGTGGCTATATTCAGGGAAATCTCGTCCTGAACCTCGAACAGATCCGCGAGGGTCCGATCGTAGCTGGCGACCCAGACGTGATGACCGGCAATGGCGTCGATCAGCTGCGCCGTCACGCGCAAACGGTCGCCGGCGTGGCGGACACTGCCTTCGAGCACGTAACGGACGCCCAGGTCCTCGGCCACCCGGCGGACCTTCACGGCCTTGCCCTTGTAGGTGAAGCTCGAGTTGCGGGCGATGACGAACATCTGCGGCACGCTCGCCAGCGCCGAAATGATACTTTCCGTCAGACCGTCTGCGATGTGGGCCCGGTCCCCGGCGCCTGAGAGGTCGTCGAAGGGCAATACGGCGATCGACGGCCTGACCGGCAGGGCATAGGCCATGGCGGCGGGGTCGGCGGCCTCGACCCGCTCCAGCCAGGGGCGCCACCAGAGGACCGCGGCGGCTATGGCCAGCGCCACGACCGCGGCCGCGGCAATCCGACGCGAGAGGACCCGCGCCCGCCGGGTCGCGACAACGCCCGTGCCGTCGAGGGCGATCCGGTAGATCCGCACCGGCTCGGGGATGTTCTTCAGGCGCTGAGCGCCCTGGTCCTCGAAGCCGACGTCGAGCTTGCCGCGCAGATCCGCATACACCCGATCGGAGATCGTAATACCGCCCGGCTCGGCCAGGGCTTCGAGGCGCGCCGCGATGTTGACGCCATCGCCGTGGATATCGTCGCCATCGACCATGATGTCGCCGAGGTTGATGCCGACGCGAAAACGGATCCGTTCCACTTCCGGCCGCGCCGCCTCGTGCGCGACCATCTCGCGTTGCACGGCGACGCAACAGCGCACCGCGTCGACGGAACTCGCGAACTCGATCAGCAAGCCGTCACCCGTCGTCTTGACGATCCGCCCACCCGCGCGGGCAAGCGCCGGGTCGATGAGGTCGGCCCTGAGAGCGCGGAGGCGGCTCAGGGTCCCCTCCTCGTCGGCGGCCATCAGCCGGCTGTAGCCGACGATATCGGCGGCGACGATCGCGGCAAGCCTGCGGGTCGTGTTCTCGTGCGCCACGAAATCTCCAGGGCAAGCGAGTATCGGACGAGTCTATCCGCTAGCCCGAACCGCGACAAACCCGTTGACAGCACCGCATCGGCGGACGATGGTGAGGGTCAGCGCCGCTTTGAGGCTCAGCTTGCGGGGCGCTATATAAATTCTTGCTAAAGCGAGCGGGGCGAGACCCCGCGATCGGAACGCGGGCTCTGGATAGGATTTCCAGCACCGCCCGCGGGCCCGGCCGCCCCTCCCCCGATCTCTGACATGAGCCTCGTCACTTGCTCCCACTTTTGGGGAGCCGAGCGCACGAGGACCGAACGATGACAACCGAAGCCAGCGAGAATACCCCTCGCCCGTCGCCGGAATCCACGCCGGCCCCACCTTCGAACGAGGCGTCCCGCACACCACCGCCGCCGCCGGAACCCGAGCGTCGCCTGAATGGTCGGGCGATCTGGTGGCCGAGCCGCTGAACCGAAACTCAGTTGCGGCAGAGCGGAAAGACCGCGGTACCGAGGGTTTCGAGCAGTTCGGCCCGGGCCTCAACGAAGCCGCTGAACAGGAACTGGTGGATGCCCGCCGCACGGATCGCCTGGATGCGCGCCGCGCATTCCTCCGCCGTGCCGACGACGGCGAAGCGGTCCGCCATGTAGGCCAGCAACGCCGGATCGCGCATCAGCCGGGCGTTGGGCGACTCACCCAGGTCCTCATGGTGCGAGGGGCGGTAGCCCGCCTGCACCTCGCGGATCGCCTCGGCGAACTCCGGCGGGACCAGCTTGCCCTCCTGGGTGAAGCGGAAGGCATGGTGCGCGGTGGAGGCGAGTTCCATGCGGATCTCGTCGATCAGAGCCGCCCGGTCGGTGCCGACGTTGACCCGGGTCAGCGCCCAGATGTCGATATCCTCCAGCCTCCGCCCGGCCCGCTCGGCACCGATCGCCAGATGCTTCAAGGTCAGGGCGGCGACATCCGGCGAAATACCGAGGCCGCAGATCACCCCGTCGGCGATCTCGCCCGCGAGCTCCAGGGTCTTCGGGCCCTCGGCCGACATGTAGATCGGCACCGGATCGTCGGCCTGTTCGGCGATCCAGCGGGTGTGGATCTCCCGCCCGCCATAGTCATATGTCTTGCCGCGCAGCAGAGCCTTCAGCGCCATGATGTAGTCGCGCAGGCCGGCCAGACCGCGCGGCCGTTCGCCGAGGTTGTAAATGGCGCTATCGCCGGTACCGATGCCGAGCATGACCCGGGGGCCGGCGACCTCGCGCACGCTGGCGATCGCGCTCGCCATCACGGCGGGGTGGCGGGTCAGCGGGTTGGTGACCGAGGGGCCGAGCATGACCCGGTCCGTCGCCTGGGCCATGGCGCCGAGGGTGACGAACAGCTCGCGGAACAGCGACTGCGAATCCGCGACGCCGACCCAGTCGAAGCCGACCCGTTCGGCAAGACGCACATTGTCGATCGCAGAAGAGATCGAACGTGGAATCTCGATGGTGGCGAAGCGGGCCTGCATGACTCGGATCCCTCAGTCGTCGTCGAGCCGCCCATGCCGGGCGATCGGGCGGTAGACGTTCCAGGACATGTTGTCGACCAGCGGCGCGCCATAGGCCATCCAGCGGGCGAGTTCCGCCTTGGCCTCGGCGCACATCGTTTCGGGATCGGCCAAGGCCGGCAGCACGTCGAGGCTGTCGAATTCATAAAGCGCCAGATACTTCGGGCCCATGCCCAGCCATTCGAGCGCGGGATCCTCGACCAACTCGAACCGGGCGCCGGAGGCATAGCCCGGGATCTGCACCAGGTTCGGCACATGCGAGGCGTCGTACCAGGCGTTGAACTCGGCTTCCTTCTCGGCCACCACGCAGTCGGCCATGACGAGACTGACCGGCAGGTCGCCGGTCAGCAGCGGCGCGCCGAGATGGCTGCCCGAAAGTTGCCGGTAGACGTTGATCCTGACGTCCGAGAGGCCCTGGAGGGTTTCGAACTTGGCGAACTCGGCGTTGGCGGTCGGATGGCGCCCGGCCGCCTCGGCACCGAGCAGGGTTTCGAGATCGGTCCCGGCGTCGATCTGATAGAGTGCGAGATACTTGGTCTCGCCGACGACGCCCTGGTAACGCCGCCCCCAACGATAGCCGGGGATCTCCAGCAGCGCCGGGACGTGATGATAGTACCAGGCGTTGAAGGCGTGTTCGTGCGCCGCCTCGACATTGGCCTGGACCAACAGCAGCAGGGGCGCGTGCAGCACGGTATTCTCGGGCAGGGCCGTCATCGCCGATTCCTCCCTCAGGCCGCCAGCAGGTTGGCCGCGCGGGCATGGGCGGTGGCCGCGTCGTCGGCCGCGCCCTGGCGGGCCAGCACGTCGCCGTAAGCTCGCCAGGAGGGCGCGCTGGTCGGCTGCACCGCCACCCGTTCGGCCAGCAGGGCGCGGGCGAGCGCGTCCTGGCCGTCGCGCAAAGCGGAATCGATCAGCATCCGGACCCAGCAGTCGCGCTGCGCCCAGCTGCCGCCGATCGGCCGCATCTCGTAGCGCGCCGGTTCCATGATCTCGACGACGCGGGCATGCTCGCCCTTGGCGTAGGCCAGGATCGCTTCCGCGATCGGCACGCCGGCGCGGGCATAGACCTCGGCCATGGTCTGTCCCGGACGGGCGGCAGCCGCCGCCTCGCGCATGGAGGCGAGCATCATCTCCGCTTCGGCAGTTTTACCGCCCATCGCCAGCGCCATCATGAAATGCACGTCGTTGAAGGCGCGCAGGCGGCCTTCGAGGCGGCCGGCCGACACCTCAGCGATGCTCTCCCAGCGATCGCCGACGTCGATCCCCAGCATGGCCAGGCGCATCAGCATGCTGGAGGCGTTGCCGATGTCGGTGTTGTCTTCCGAGGCTTCGGTCCAGAACTGGCGGTCGAAGGCGTCCAGCACCCGCTCGTACTGCTCCAATTCCAGGTAGTGCAACGTGCGGTGCCACCAGATGTGATGGGCGAAGATGCCGCGTGCCCGCCAGGCCTCCTCGTGCTCGTCGACCCATTGGATGCCGTCCTGCCGGCGCCCGGTCATCTCCAGCACATGGGCGATCGCATGGCCGGCCCAGATGTCGTTCTCGTTCATCGCAACGGCGCGGCGGCCGAGCGGCTCGGCCTCGGCGTAATGGCCGTTCTCCTCGAGCGCGAAGGCGTGGCACCCGAGCATGAAGCTATAGCCCGGCACCTCTTGCGACCAGCGCGGCATGGTGCGCACGGCGGAATTCCGCATCCTCTCCAGGTCGCCGATGTAGAAGTGCAGGAAATGCGCCAGGCGAAAGGCCAGGATGTCGTGCGGATAGTCGATGACGATGCGGTCCCAGGTGGCATTGCATTTGCGCAGGTCGCCGGCCGCCCAGGCTTCGAGCGCCGCGATATGCAGCTTCTCCCGCGCGTTGGCGCGGGGCGCGGCGGCCCGGGCCGCCTCCAGGCTCTTCTCGGCGCGGGGCAGCAGGTGGACCTGGGCCGGCAGCCGGAAGAAGTAACCGCGCAATACATGGCCCATCACCATGTCCGGGTCCGTATCGCCCAGGCGCTTCAGCAATTCGCCCGTATCGCGGCCCTGCGCGAGGTAGGCGTCGATGGTCGCATCATAGGCGTCGACCGCGGCCTGGTCGGCGGCGGTCATCTCCAGGCCCCGTTTGTCGCGCAGCATGCTTCCCTCCCGGCTTGAAAATTTCTCGAGTCAGCCGGCCTCCGGCACCGGCACGCGGGCCGGCGGCACCGGCAGGCCCGGCACGTCCGTGGCCATGCGGAACACCGCGCCGGCCTTGTCGTGGTCGAGGCCGCGCCAGCCGCTGACGACATAGAGATCGCGCAGCTCCGCGCCGCCGAAGCACACGCTGGTCACCATCGGCACCGGCACCGGGATGCGGGTGCGCAATGTGCCGTCCGGCTCGAACACGTCGACGCGGGCGCCATGCGCCACCGCGACCCAGAGAGAGCCGTCCTCGCCCAGCGCAATGCCGTCGGGAATGCCGTCCTCGACCTTGGCGAAAACCTGCCGCGGGCCGAGCATGCCGTCGCGTTCCCGGGCATAGACCCAGACCGCGTGGGTCAGCGAGTCCGCGTGATAGAGCCGCGTGCCGTCCGCCGAGACGGCGATCCCGTTAGTGAGCTGGATGCCGTCCTGCAGGGTATGGACCGAGCCGTCGAGGTCGATCATGTGCAGATGCGCCGTCGGCAGGTTGTCGTCGCTTGTCCGCTCCGCCGCCGCAAAGCCGAGGGAGCCGACATAGACCCGGCCGTCCGCGTCGGTGCCGAGGTCGTTGAAACCGACGGCGCCCTCGGTGACGTCACTGTCGAGCAGGACGCGGGTGCCCTCGCCCGCGAACAGCTTGACCGCGATGTTGCGGCCCGACATGACGACACCGCCGTCGGCGTGCAGCGCCATGCCACCGATGCCGCGGCGATGGGGGAACAGCGTCGAGACCTCGCCAACGGGGGAGAGCGTATAAACCCCGCCGTGGATGACGTCGGAATAGATCAGGCCGCGGGCATTGTCCCAGACCGGCCCCTCGATCAGCCCGTAGCCTTCCGCCAGTTTCTCCATGGCCTCACTCCGCGGCGTTGGCGAGCTGCGCGCGGTGAGTTTCGGCAAAGTGGCGGATCGCCGCGTTGACGCCGCCGGCCTCATAGGGAATGCCGGTCACGGTCAGCGCCGTCTCCACCGTGGCGAGCGCGCCCAGCACCATCGCCTCGTTCAGATAGCCGAGGTGGCCGATGCGGAAGGCCCGGCCGCCCAGATCACCGAGCCCGGCGCCCAAGGAAAGGTCGAGTTCGCCGCGGCAGGCCAGGCGCAGCACATCAACGTCGTAGCCCTCGGCGATGCGGATCGTGGTGACGCTGTCGCAACGGTCGGCGGGTTCTATCGCATTGAATTCCAGCACGTTGCCGCGCGACCAGACCTCGACCGCCTTGCGCACGCCTTCCGCCAGGCGGCCGTGGCGGGCGACGACGTTGTCGAGCCCTTCCTCCAGCAGCATGTCGAGCGCTTCGCGCAGACCGTAGAGCAGATGGATCGGCGAGGTGCCGCAGAAACGGCGGTAGTATTCGTCGCCGGCGCGCCGGGTCCAATCCCAGTAGAGCCGGGGCAAGGTGGCCTTGCCGTGCGCCTCCCAGGCTTTGTCGTTGGCCGCGACGATGCCGAGGCCCGGCGGCTGCATCAGCCCCTTCTGCGAGGCGGCGACGGCGACGTCGACGCCCATCGCGTCCATGTCGAAGGGTGCGGCCGCGAGCGAGGCGACGACATCGACCATCAGCAGGGCCGGATGGCCGGCGGCGTCGATCGCCTGGCGGACGGCGGTGATGTCCGAGGTGATGGCGGTCGCCGTATCGGTCTGCACCATCAGCACGGCCTTGATCTCGCCGCTCGTGTCCGCGCGCAGCCGCGCCTCGATCACCTCGGGGTCGAGGGCGTAGCGCCAGTCGCTCGATACCACGTCGACCTCGACACCGAAGACCGAGGCCATCTCGGCCCAGTTGCGCGAGAAGTGTCCGACCTCGGGCGCCAGCACCTTGTCGCCGGGCGAGAGGGTGTTGACCAGGGCGGCTTCCCAGGCACCGTGTCCGTTCGACATGTAGATGAAGATCCGCCCGTCGGTGCGGAAGACGCGGCCCAGATCCTCGAAACAGGTCTGGATCATCGCCAGATAGGCCGGATCGGAGAGATCGACGGCGGGGCGCATCATGGCCGCGAGCACACGCTCGGGCACGTTGGTGGGGCCGGGGGTGTGCAAAAAATTACGGCCGGTGTTGATCGGCATCGGGGCTATCCTGATTGTTGCGTGGCGTCGCGGCAAGGAACCATGTTTCGCGTCTGAACTCAATGCAATAGCGGCGAAAAACGGCCTTGTTTCGACCGGAATCCGTTCATTTCGCGGCGCTCGGGCCGGGCTCGGCGATTGCGGCGGCGGCCGGGGGCCGTCACTATGGCGCTCCGCCACGGAAATAGAGGGTACGACGCGTGACGACAGCGACCTATCACTATCACGACGACCTCCGGGCCCGCATCGCCGCCAACCTCGCCGGCTTCACCCCCAAGCGCCGCGAGGCCGACGGGCTGCGCCGTGCCGCCGTGGCGGTGACCGTGGTCGAGGGCGAGGCGGGCGACGGCCAGGCCGCCTTCGTGCTGACCCGCCGGGTCGCGCGGCTCTCCAGCCATGCCGGACAGTGGGCACTGCCGGGCGGACGGCTCGACGGCGGCGAGACCATCGAGGGTGCGGCGCTGCGCGAGCTGGACGAGGAGGTCGGCCTGCGCCTCGAGCCGGACGCGGTGCTCGGCGTGCTGGACGACTACCCGACCCGGTCCGGCTATCTGATCACGCCGGTCGTCGTCTGGGGCGGGCTCGACGCCCGCCTCGCCGCCAACCCGAGTGAGGTCGCCAGCATCCACATCATCCCGCTCGCCGAACTCGACCGACCCGACTCGCCCGATTTCTATCGCATCGAGGAAAGCGAGCGTTGGGTCATCCGCCTGTTCATCGGCGACGACGACGTGCACGCGCCGACCGCGGCGCTGGTGCACCAGTTCCACGAGGTCGCGGTGCACGGCCGCCACACCCGGGTGCACGAGCTGGACCAGCCGGTCTGGGCCTGGCGCTGAGGCGGGCGGTGCTGCTCCGCTCCCCCGCCGTGGACCGGCCCTTTCACCTGGGCCCCCACCCCTTGGAGGCCCTGCCACGCGATGCGGGCATCCAGGCGCGCGAAGCCGCCGGAGCGCGCCGCCCGGCGCCACCCGCACCGCCCGAGCCCCCGACGCCGTTCGCCCGCGCGACTCGGCGTTACCTGGAATTGTTCGGCGAATTCCGCACCGGCGACGCGGCTCCGGCCCGCGCGCCGGTGCCGGACGACCCCGCGCGCCGCGCCGTCGACATCAAGGGCGGCGGCTATTTCCTCGACGCCGCCGGGATCGGCATCGCGACGATGACCGACAGCGCCTGGCACGCCGGCGTGACGCCGCCGGCGCACGACCATGTGGTCGTCGTCCAGGTGCCGCTCGGCCGGATACCGGAGGTGGAGAATCCGGCGCATGCCTGGATCGCGCCGACACCGGACGCCCAGGCCGCCTTGCACGCGGGCGAGATCGCGATATGCCTCGCCGGGCATATCCGCTGCCTGGGTTTCGCAGCGACGGCGCATACCGCCGCCGGTGGCGAGGTCGACCTGGAACGCGCCGCGGTCCTGGCCGGCCTGGCGATCCGGCACGCCGACGGCATCGACAATCCCTTCCTCGGGCGCGACTTCGCCCTTGCCGCCGTCACCACCGACTATGCGCTCGCTCCCGACACGCCACTCAGCGCCGATGCCGGCGACTTCTCCCCCATTGCGCACTGGCTCGGCATCAACGGCGCGCGGCCCGGACGGGAAGCCGCGCGCCGGGCGCGGCGGCCGAGCCACGCGTCGGCCTATCCGATGGAACAGGTACGCCGCGTTGCCCGGCCGACGACGCTGATCCTCGACGACGAGGTACCCCGCGTACCCAAGCGTGCCGCCTTCTTCGAGCGCGCCCTGCGCGGCGATCTCGGCGAGAAGAGCCGGCGCGAACGCGGCCGCTTCGCCACCAAGCACCCCTTCACGCAAGGCCTGGTACCGTTGATCCGCGCGATGGCGCCGCTGCAGGACGGCCCGGTCGCCGACATGCGGGCGGACGGCCTCGACGACCCGGTGGCCAACGCGCGGGCGGTCAAGTCACTCTCCTATCACCTGGGCGCCGACCTCACCGGGATCTGCGAGATCCCGGACTATGCCTGGTTCTCCCACCACGCGGACGGCCGGCCGGTCACGCCCTACCATCGCTACGCCGTGGTCATGCTGATCGACCAGGGCTACGACACCATGGAGGGGGCGAGCGGCGACGACTGGATTTCCGGCGCCCAGTCGATGCGCGGCTACATGCGCGGCGCCGCGATCGCCGGCGTCATGGCCGACCTGCTGCGCGAGGCCGGCGTCCCGGCCCGTCCGCAGACCAACACCGACAGCGACGTGCTGCACATCCCCCTGGTGCTCTGGGCCGGCCTCGGCGAGCTCAGCCGGATCGGCGAGCTGGTCCTCAACCCCTTCGTCGGCCCGCGCTTCAAGTCCGTCGTGCTGACCACCGACCTGCCGCTGGCGGTCGACCGGCCGATCGACTTCGGGTTGCAGTATTTCTGCGACAACTGCCTGAAGTGCGCGCGCGAATGTCCCTGCGACGCAATTTCCGCCGGCGACAAGGTCATGTTCAACGGCTACGAGATGTGGAAGCCCGACGTCGAACGCTGCACCCGCTACCGGCTTACCAACCCCAAGGGCTCGGCCTGCGGGCGCTGCATGAAGACCTGCCCGCTGAACAAGGTGGTAACGGCCGAGGGCCCGGCCCTGGTTCGCGCCGCCAGCTGGCTCGGCGTCAACGCCATGTGGGCCAAACCGGCCTTGGTCCCGCTGGCGACCCGGCTCGACGACGCGCTCGGCCAGGGCCGGCGCAATCCGGTGAAGAAGTGGTGGTTCGACCTCGAAGTGGTCGACGGCGTCTGCGTCGCCCCCGCCGGCAGCAACGAACGCGACATCGACCCCACCCGCGAGATCAGCGCGGACAAGCAGCGCATGGCCTATTACCCGGCCGACGCCATGCCGCCCGGCGACCACCTCGACCCCTGGCCCCTCGACCGCAAGGCGGCCCTCGCCGTGGCCGGGGAACTGGAGACGGCGAGCAGGGCAAAGGCCCGGGCCAAGACTTGGGACAGGTAACCCGTCGCCACAAACCCCGCCATCATGCCAAGCGCCACTGAATCCAGTCGTGAACACAGAGGGAAACAGCAGATGCGTTTGAAAGACAAGGTTGCGATTCTAACCGGCGCCGCATCCGGCATGGGAGCGGCGACCGCGAAGATGTTCGCCGCCGAGGGTGCCACGGTGATCGTCACGGACCTGGCCGTGGACGACGGCGCCGCGGTCGCCGACGACATCGCCGCGGCGGGCGGCGAGGCCCGGTTCCTGAAACTGGATGTCGCGAGCGAAACCGATTGGGCGCGCGTGGTTTCCGAGACGGTATCGGCGTACGGCCGGATCGACATCCTGATCAACAACGCCGGCATCAGCGGCAGCCACCCGGACCAGCTGAACACCACCACCTGGGACGAGCAGATGAACATCTATGCCAAGGGTGTGTTCCTCGGCATGCAAGCGGTCATCCCCGTCATGCAGCAGGCCGGGCGGGGCTCGATCGTGAACATCTCGTCGATTTCGGCCTTCGTCGGCCAGGCCTATGTGCATATGGGCTACAACGCCGCCAAGGGTGCCGTCCGCGTGGCGACGAAATCCGCCGCCGTGCAGTTCGCGGCCGACGGCATCCGCGTGAATTCGGTCCATCCCGGCATCATGCCGCCCATGCGGAACGCGATGATGAGCGCCGATCCGGAAGGCCGCCGCACCAGGATCGCCGCCGTTCCCGCCCGCCGCGCGGGCCGGGTCGAGGAAGTCGCCTATGCCAACCTGTTCCTGGCCAGCGACGAGGCGTCCTACATCACGGGCATCGAGCTGCCCGTGGACGGCGGCTATCTCGCCGTCTAGCAGCCTGTCGGACTTGAGCCGAGTTTCGAGATGAGATTCACTGTCACGGTCTGATTCTCTCCTGCGCGGTGATTTTGTGATGAGCAACTTTCGACAGGTTGACCGGGAGACCAGCTATCTTCTGCCGCCTTCGGTGGACGAATGGCTGCCTGATCGTCATCTGGCGCGCTTCGTGGTCGATGTGCTGGAGCAGCTGGATCTCTCTGCGTTCGTGAAGGCCTATCGTGGTTCGGGCTCGGCGGCGCATCACCCGAGCGTCCTGCTGGGCCTGCTGATCTACGGCTACGCGACGGGGGTGCATTCCAGCCGGAAGCTGGAGCGGGCGAGCTATGATTCGGTGGCCTTCCGCTTCATCGCGGCAAACGACCACCCCGACCACGACACGATCGCCACGTTCCGCCGTCGCTTCCTGCCGCTGATCGAGGGGCTGTTCGTGCAGGTTCTGCTGCTGGCGCGGCAGGCCGGCATGCTGCAACTGGGCACGGTGGCGCTGGACGGGACGAAGATCCATGCCGACGCGAGCCGGCACAGCGCCCTGTCGTGGCAGCGTGCGGGCGAGATCGAAGCCCGGCTGCGGGCCGAGGTGGCGGAGTTGATGGCGTTGGCGGAAGCGGCGGACCGGTCCGAGGTTCCCGACGGCATGAGCGTGCCGGAGGAGCTGGCACGGCGCGAGGACCGGCTGGCGGCGATCGCCGCGGCGAAGGCGGAGATCGAGGCGCGGGCGGCCGAGCGTCATGCGCGGGAGCAGGCGGAGTACGAAGAGAAGCTGGCAGCCCGCGAGGCGAAGGAAACGCGGACCGGCCGCAAGCCGGGCGGGCGGCCACCGAAGCCGCCGGAGCCGGGGCCACGGGCGAAGGACCAGGTCAACCTGACGGACCCGGACTCGCGCATCATGCCGGTGGCCGGCGGCGGCTTCGAGCAGTGCTACAACGCCCAGGCTGCGGTGGCCGCCGGCAGCCTGCTGGTGGTCAGCGCCGACGTGGTGCAGGCGGCGAACGACAAGCAGCAGATCGAACCGACGCTCGAAGCACTCGCCGGCCTGCCGGACGGGCTTGGCGAGGTCGAGACCCTGTTGGCGGACAGCGGCTACTTCAGCCAGGCCAACGTCGAGGCCTGCGGGGAAGCGGAGATCGCGCCGCTGATCGCGCTCGGCCGGGAGCACCACCATCTTTCCTGGCGGGACCGCTTCGCCGAGGCGCCGCCAGCGCCCGAGGATCCGACGCCGCTCGAGGCGATGTGCCATCGCCTGGCCACACCCGAGGGCCGGGCGCTCTACGCGCTTCGCAAGCAGACGCCGGAGCCGGTGTTCGGCATCATCAAATCGGTGATGGGCTTGCGTCAGTTCAGCCTGCGCGGCCTCGACAAGGCGAAGGGGGAATGGACCTTGGCCACGCTCTCCTGGAACATCAAGCGGATGTTCGTCCTCAGCCACGCCTGAACGGGCGGGCCAACCCGCGTTCGCAACTTCATGGGGGTAAATCCATGACATCGACGCCCGCCAAGCCAATCTTACCAATCCTTGCATGCCCGAGTCCGACAGGCTGCTAGAACTTGATCGACTTCTGGCTTGGCCTCTAGCGGAATGCCAGCGATCATATCGAAGGCTGCGTCACGCGATCCATCTAAGTTAGACTTTGTCATTGTTTGCTCCTATTGTTGGCTTTGCTGGCCATCGCCAACACAGGGTGTTGGCGCCCGGAGCTGCAAACACGCAATAGGACGTGCCCGACTACCTTTAGGCTTGCGCCCTGGACATGCGTAGCCGGACCCCGGGCATAGAAATCCCGCCGATGTCGACGGCGGGTTGCCGCCCATTGTAGCGTTTGCAGCGCCATAATTAGGGTGAACGATCCGTTTGGATTGGTCAAGACATTTATTGTAGACACTTATTGCGTCAGTTTAGTATAAATGAATTTGTCCCATGCAAAAAAGAGCCTGAAGTTCCGCTTCAGTACTCGAAGAATAGATCGTTTCACATTTGAAAATACTTCTCAATCACTCTACGGTAACAGACTTGGCTAAGTTTCTGGGCTGGTCGACGTCGATGCCCTTGATCAGGGCGACGTGATAGGCGAGCACCTGCACCGGTATGGCATAGAGGATCGGGGCGATAGCGGGGTCAACCGTCGGCATGGGAATTGTGGCCCAAGCAACTTCGCCCATGCGGGCGATACCTTCGTCATCGCTCAGCACCACCACGCGGCCACTGCGGGCCGCGGATTCCTGCGCATTGCCAAAAATCTTTCCGAAGAGATTGTCCGGCGGTGCCACAATCACGACCCGCACTTCCTCGTCGATCAGCGCGATCGGACCGTGTTTCATTTCTCCGGCTGCATAACCTTCGGCATGGATGTAGGAGATCTCTTTCAGCTTCAGCGCGCCTTCCATCGCGATGGGGAAACTGGCGCCGCGGCCGAGAAAGAGCACGTCGCGGGCATGGCTTATATCTCTTGCCAACTTGCGTATCGTTGCGTCGTCAGTAAGAAACTCCGCCACCTGGGCTGGCACCTCACTCACCGACTGCACCAGTTCTGCCTCTCGATTTTCGGCTAGCACGCCGCGCGCCCTGCCCATAGCAATCGCCAGACAAAGCAGCGTCGTCAACTGCGTGGTGAAAGCTTTGGTCGAGGCGACGCCGATCTCCGGCCCCGCATGGGTCACCAGGACATCGTCGCTCTCCCGCACCATGGTGCTGTGCGGCACATTGACGATGCTCAAGATTTTCTGGCCGGCGCGGCGCGGCATCCTGAGCGCTTCCATCGTGTCCATCGTCTCACCAAGTCCGACTACAAGCGGGCTGCCGCGCCGAGCCCCGATCATCAGGTCGTGTTCGCCACTGAATATGACGGCAAGCGCGAAGGCTTCTGTCAGCTGTGTGAACGCCTCGGCTGCTGCGCGGACGGGGTCCATACCATCGTTCAGGTTGCTGGTGATCAGATGCGCCACGACTTCCGTATCGGTATCGGAGGTGAAGCTACAGCCGCGGGCTACCAGTTCCTCTCGGATCTCGCGGAAGTTCTCGATGATGACGTTGTGCACCGACGTCGTCTGTTTTTATCTGGGAAAAACCGTGGCGCGAAGTGTCGAAGGCAATAGACATACACCAGAGGCGCCGCAGGCTTGGGTTTCAACGGTGACGGTCAGGGATTTACTGCCAGCAGCAACGCCCTTGAGTGGGAAGCGCACCGTCGCTGTGCCCTTGTAGACGGTGAACGGGCCTGCCGGTGTCTCCAGGACGCGTGCTTCGGGATAGGTCTCCGGCGGCCTGCCGCCATTGGCGCTGAACGTCGTCGGGATGAGGAAATCGAAGGCGGCCGGATTGGCGTTGACATGCCATTCGGGCGCAATGTCGAGGCGGGCGACGAGCATCGGTGAGCCGTCGGACGATCCTGGTTCGATGCGGGCGGAAAGACGAACGACCTCCGAGGTGGCGCCGCTCGGGCCGTCCCGCTCCGCCTGCAGCAAGCGCTGCCGGCGTACCTCCAGGGCCCAGAGCATGTAGGGAAGCGAGTCGGGTCGTGCCGCCAGCGTCGGGCGATAGGCCGCGAACAATTTTAGGGCCGGCTCTTCGAACCGTTTCAAGCCCAGGGCGGTGAGGGAATCGAGCGCGCGGGCCGCGAGGCTGTTGCCCGTCGGCAAATCACCGTCGTGGGTATTGCGCGGCCTGACGATCAGGCCCCCGGCGTCCCGCGCCGTCACGTCGAAGAAGGCGCCGCTTTCGGAATCGACGAAGTCACGTACCAGAACATCGCCGAGACGCCCCGCCGCGGCCAGCCAGCGCGCATTGCCGGTCGACCGCGTGAGTTCGCCGAGCGCGAGGCTCATCGCCGCGTAGTCCTCCAGATGCCCGCCACCGCCGGCGCCGGCCACCCGGGCAAGATTTCCATCACCATCGATGCCGAAGGCGGTGAGGGCCGCCGTCGCCGCCCGCACCGCGAGGCGCAGGTCGTCGTCGCGGTGCAAGAGGCGCGCGGAGACGGCCAGCGCCTCGATCATCAAGCCGTTCCATCCGGCGATCGCCTTGTCGTCGCGGAACGGCGCGGGGCGGCGGTTCCGCGCGGCCAGGAGCTTGGCCCTCGCCGCGGCGAGCGGCGGCGAAACGTCGCCCGCCAGCGCCAGCGCATGCGCCCCCTCGAAGGCGCCCGGACCGGCAAGGGCGAAGCGTTGTCCAAGGGCGGCTCGTTCCGCCGCGCTCAGCAGCGACTCGAGTTCCGCCGTCCGCCAGAGATAGTAGGCGCCCTCGACGCCGTCGGTCTGCGCGTCCTGCGCCGAGGCGAAGAGACCGCCATCGGTCGTCATCTCACGTCGGACATAGTCCGAGATCCGCCCGGCAATTCGGTCATAGTCCCGCGCCGGGAACAGCGTATGCGCCCGGGCATAGACCCGAAGCAGCATGGCGTTGTCGTAGAGCATCTTCTCGAAGTGCGGGACCCGCCAGGCCCGGTCCTCAGCATAGCGGTGAAAGCCGCCGCCGAGCTGATCGTGTATCGCGCCCCGCGCCAGGGCATCCAGGGTGGTGGTCGCCATCGACCCGGCCCCGGCGCCGCCGCGCTCGTGCAAGGCCAGCAGCATCTCCAGCACGGCGGGACGGGGAAAGCGCGGTGCCTTTTCGAAGCCGCCGTACTCGGGGTCGAAATCGCGGGCGAGACGCTCGGCGGCGACTTCGATCGCCGGGCGTCCGCCCGCCACCGGACCGCTTGTGCGGGAGACCACCAGCTCGTGCTCGCGGGCGAGCAGGCCGGCGATGCGGGCCGCATGGGCACGGTAGCGCGCCTCGTCGTCGCGCCAGCCCCGGCCGAGACCGTCGAGCACCTCGCGGAACTGTTCGTTGGGAATGTAGCCCGCGGCGAGGAACGGCTTGCGGTCCGGCGTCAGGAACACCGACAGCGGCCAGCCGGTATCCCCGCCGGTCAACAGCCGGACCGGCATGTAGATCCGGTCGAGGTCGGGCCGTTCCTCCCGGTCGACCAGGATCGGTACGAAATTCTCGTTCAAGATCCGCGCCGTCTCGGGGTCGAGGAAGACGTTCTCCTCCATCACATGGCACCAATAGCAGGTGGCATAACCGACCGAGAGGAAGATCGGCTTGTTCTCCGCCGCGGCCCGGGCAAGCGCGGCCTCACCCCAGGGGTGCCAATCGACCGGATTGTCGGCATGCTCGCGAAGATAGGGACTGACCGCATCGGCCAAGCGCTCGGCCCCGGCCGACGCCGGCGGCGCCCAGGCCGTCGTAACCGCCAACCACAAGAGCGACAGCGCGCCGAGCGTCGCGGCCTTCACCGGGCGACGACCCCCAGGCCCTGGACCACGACATAGCGGTTGTTCGCCTCCAAGGGTCCGAGCTCCTCCCTCTCGCCGTTGGGCCAGATCACGCTCAACCGGCCCTCGGCCACCTCGCCCAGGCCGAAGTGTTGCTCACGCGGATGGACGGAAAGATAGCCGATGGTCCCGTGCACCTCCCGCCAGACCTTCAGCCCGTCGGCCCGCAGGATGAGGCGCGCGCCGATCGCATCCCGGTTGCTGCCCTTCTCCGGATTGCCGACCAACTTCACTTTCAGCCAATTGCGTTTCCCGTCGCCCATCTCGTTGCGATAGAGCAGCGCGGGGCCGTGGTAGTTGTTGACCACGATGTCGAGATCGCCGTCGCCTTCGAGATCGAAATAGGCGGCACTGCGTGAGTTGCCGAGGTGGGCCGCACCGCTTTCCGCAGAACGGTTCTGCAGCTTACCGCTCTCGTTGACGAAGAAGACGTTGCTCTCGCGCGCGGCGACGGGGAGCGTCACTTCCGCCTTCGTGTCGTGCACGGAGGTGTAGTAGGGCGTGTCGGAATAGACGGCATACTCGTTCATGCCGTTCAGCACATAGAGGTCGTCGTCGCCATCGAGGTCGAAATCGAAGAAGTCGGCGTCCCAGGCCCAGCCGGTCGAATTCTGGCCGCGTCCCACGGCGTCGGAGAGCTGGTAGGAGTCGAGCGCACCGCCCTTGGCGACGGAGGTAAAGAGATCGTTCGCCTCCACCACCCGCATGCGCGCCATGGTCTCGGGCGTCAAATGCATGGGCGTGTCCTTGGAGGGCAGCGTGTATTTGTCGTCCTTCACCATGGTGACGATGTTGGAGATGTAGATATCGGGATAATCGTCGCGGTTCAGGTCGGCGATGCCGACGTTCATGGTGAAGGAAGGCTTGTCGGTGCCGAGGCGGGGCGCGAGATCCTCGAACGTGCCGTCGCCGAGATTGCGATAGTAGGAATTGATGCCGAAGTCGTTGCCGACGATCAGGTCCTGCAGGCCGTCGCCGTCGAGATCGGTATGGGCCGCCGCCTGCGCCCAGCCGGTGTTCTCGACCCCGCTGTCGGCGCTGACGTCCAGGAAACGCAGGCCGCCCAGGTTGCGGAACAGTTTGTTCGCCGTGCCGTTCACGTTGCGCCGGCTGAGCGTCGGCAGCGCGCCTTCGAGATAGTTGCCGAAATAGCCGATATAGAGATCGAGCAAGCCGTCGCGGTCGTAGTCGAAGGCGACCGCCGGACCGCCGACGAGACCCTGGCCGCCGAGGCCGGCCTGCGACGTCACGTCCTCGAAACGCGCCTTGCCGAGCCCCTTGTAGAAGCGGTGGCCGTCGCCGACGTAGGTGATCAGAATGTCCTGCCGGCCATCGTTGTCGAAATCCGCAATAATCGGCTGGCGCGGCTCGCCGTGGCTGCCGTCGGGGCGGAGCAGGGCGAGGCCGGCGGCCCGCGTCACGTCCTCGAACCGTCCGTCGCCCTGGTTGAGATAGAGGGCATTGCCGAGCCCGCCGACCAGCAGCAGGTCCGCGTCGCCGTCGCCGTCGATATCTTCCGCCGCGACGCCGCCGCCGCCGAAGGCGGGCGGGATCGACAGCGTCGCCGTATCCTTGCCGGTCTTGAGGTAGCTGCGCAGCAGGCGGCTCAGCCAATCGGCGGTGCGGTGCTCGAAGGCGATGCCGGAGCCGGCGGTGACCTCGGTGAAGAAGGCCTCCCCCGGTGCCGCGACGGTCGCCTGCGCCGACGAACCGAGTGTGTCCGTGCCTTTGGCCGGGGCCGGCGTCCGGCTGTTCTCCCCGATGCGGGCCTGGATGTCTTTGAAGGCGCTGGCGATATGATCGACATGGAGATGATCGGCGCCCGCCTGCTTGGCGATCTGCCCGGCCATGCGGAGTACGAGGACGCCGAACTGGGCGACGCCCTCGACGATCATTTCCGCGGCGAAGGGATCCGGCTCCAAGCCGACTTCGGCGCCCAACCGGTCGAGCGCGGCGCGCAGGTAGCGCCAGTGAATGCCGCTGTCGCGGAAGGCATCCACGTCATAGGATTCGAGCACGACCTTCCGCGCGCCGAGACGGGGGAAGAAGATCACGTCCTCGTATTCGTTCACCTGGAAGGGGACGAAGCTCTCGACCACGGGTTCGACATCGTCGACGCGCAGGAAGACATGCCCGGCGGCCCGGGCCCGCGCCTCCGACTGGCGCAGGACGTCGACGACGAAGGCGACCATGGAGCTGTTGAAGGTGTCGCGGAAGTCCGTCGCCTGCGCCGGGTCCGAGGGCCAGCGGTAACGGGCGAAATAGACCTGCAGGTTCCGCAGGAACACGGGCTGTGAGATATTGTTGTAGGCGGCGTAGGACGCGATCTTCTGCTCGATGATCGAGCGGATCACCGTGAAATCAGTTTTGGCCGGCGCCTGGCCGTCGGCAGGGGTCGAAGAGGCCGCCAGCTTGGGTGGCGACGGTTCGGCGGCGGGCGCCAGATCGGCCCAGGCGGCCTTCAGGCGGGCGGCACCCAGTTCCGGCTCGTCGGCAAGCCGGGCTGCGCGATCCGCCTGCTGCAGGCTGGCGAGCGTGACGACGTTCAGGAAATATTCGAGATCGCCGATCGCCGCCGGCGCCAAGGGCAGCAGCCGCGCCCCGGCGCTCAGCAGCTGTTCCTGCTCCACCGCCAGGACCGCGCGCATGGCATAAGCGACCGAGGCGTAGTGCTCGAAGTCGCGGGCCGAGATCTCGACCGCCGTTCCACCCGGCGTGCGGTAGACGATAGCGCCGCCCGCACCGGACTGCAGCGTCGCCACCTTGCGCATCGCCGGCGCCAGGTCGTCGGTCGTGACGTTCTCCCGCTTCGCCGCGACGGCCCGCGCCGAAGCATCGCGCCAAATTCCTTCGATCAGCAGCTTCTGCAACTCGATCTTGGCATAGCGCGCTTCATTCGCCAGCGGGGTGCCGTAGATGAAATCTTCCAGGCGATTCGCCGTCGCCGCGCATTTCGGGTCGCGGTTGCTTTCCAGGTTCTGGATCTTGCCGATGATCGCGCCCAAGGAGGCCGGTGCGCTTCCTTGTTGGGCAGCCACCGGTCCTGCCAGGCAGGCGGCGGCAAATACACCGATGAAGCCGGCTCTGAACCGCATCGCGGAATTTTTCATCTCTCGTCTACGCCTCGCATTCATTCGCGGGCCCCCGAACCCCATGGCTGATCGTGCCGTTGATCGCGTCGCAGCGATCCTCGTTCGTCAACAGCTAATCGGTCACCGTATTCCGCGCAAGCTCGAATCCGCCCGGTGCACCGCAACATCGACCACAACTGAAAAAAACCGGGCGCCGACGGCAGTGCCGCGCGGCGCCCGGAACAAGGTGGGCGATGGTCAATCCATCGCCGTTCGACTACGAGCGGCCGTTGCCGCCGTTGGTGCCACAGAGACAGTTCTCGGTAGGCTCGCAGATGCCGTTTTCGTTGCCATCACCGTCACCCAGAACTTCCAGGTTGCCGGCCGTCTCGCAATTGAGAGGCCGGACCGTGATGTCGACCGTGATCCCCGTCGTCGTGACATTGCAAGTCGGCGACGCGCCGGTGCCATGGCTGTAGACGATGGAATCGGCGATATCCGAAGCCGGGTTGGCGTTCGCCGTATATTCGACAGTCTGGATTTCATTGAAACCCGGGAAGAAGGGCCCCGGATCATCCAGGGTTCCCGCCGTTGGCCCAGTGGTGATGACATAGCAGTCGAAGCCGGTGAACTGTGGTTGCAACGCGAAGGTCACCGGGGTTTCCCCCAACGTCGAGACGGTCTGGTCGAAGTTCGGCGTGGGCGGGTCCTCGATCGTGATGTTCACCGTGCCCGTCGTGCAGTTCGTCGGCTCGTCGATCCGGCAGATTTCGTAAACGAAGCTGTCGGTACCACTGGCCAGTGCGTCCGCGGTATAGAGCGTGCGCGGGGGCGTGGCGTCGGACGGTGGTGCCGGATTGATCAGCGGCTGCAAGTCGCCGAGCGTACCCTGGGTGGGCGCCACGCACGTCACCGCAAGACTGCAGTCGCCCGGCAGTGCGATCGCTTCGGTGTCCAAGAGAATCTGAACCTCGGCGCCCGCCGCCACCGAAACGGAGATGTCGGCGACTTCCGGCGCATTGATCGGATCCTCGGGGACATCGCTGCCACCGAGACCGGCAACGTTACCCTCGTTGATGATGACCGTGGCGGTATCGGTGCGCCCCGTTCCATCGGCCACTTCGAAGACGAAACTGTCTTCGAGATGGGCGTTGAGATCGTCCGGGACATAGGTCGCCGTGGCCTGCGTATCGTTACGAGGGTTCTCGATACACGTGTCGCCATCGCATCCCGCGGGGTTTCCAGGGAAGGCGTCAGGTGCCTGGTCGATCGTCACCATACCGTGGCTCGGCGGCGTCACCAGGGTGAAGGTGAGGTCGTCGCCATTCGGATCGGTACCTTCGAGTGCGATGACGAAATTGCCCTGCGCCGCCAAGACGTCCGTTACGGAAACGATAACCAGGCTCGTCCTATCGGAAATGCCCGAGGCGCCGCAGTCGAACTGGCACTCGACCTCGAAGGTGTCCGAACCGGAAAAATCGAGACCCGGCGTGTAGGTCACCGATGGCACCTGCGCAATACAATCCTCACCGGTTTCGCAAATACCGTCGTCGTCGCCACCCGGGGCCGCGTTGTCCTCGATGATCGGGGGCTGGAAGTTGCTGAGCGTCCCATTGGTCGGGTTCGCGCAGATTTCTGTCGGACAACCACCCGGCGACAGGGTTCCGGCGCCGATGGCGCTGACGCCGGGTACGACCACACCGTCTGCGCGGGTAGTCAGGGTTTGGAGGGTAATCACGATCGGTGCATTCACCGGCGTATTCACACTGACGAAGGGGATGCATGCAGGATCGTTGGGCGTTGCCGAACAGTCGACGCCGACGGAGTCGGCCGAAAAGTCGCCCGCAATGGCCGGGGTCGTCGCAAGGGTTGCGGCGAAGGCCGTCGGTGTGCTGTTCACGGCGTTGATCGTGACCACCGCCGTGTCCGTGCCACCGTTGCCGTCGTCCACCTGGAAGGTGAACATGTCGGTGAACACGGTGCTGCGATCGGTCGGTGACGTCGGCGTATAACTGACGATGCCATTGTCGATGTCGTCGATATTGAGCATGCCGCCGGTCGGGGTGCCGGTGATGGTGAACATCAGCGCGTCACCATCGATATCGCTGGCCTCGAGCGTGATGCTCACCGAAGGGTTGGGCACCGGTGGGTCCTCGACGATGAATTCCGCCACGGCGGTACTCTCCTGCGCCACCGGGTCGTCATTGACCGCCGCGATGGCCGTGATGTCGACCGTGGCCGGCGCACTGGTCGCCTGCCCGTCGTTTGCCGTAACGGTGAAGCTGTCGGTGACGCCATTGACGTTCGGCAGCGGCGTGTAGGTCGCCGTCGAGCCGTTGATCACCACGGTGCCGGCGCTCGGTGCGTCGGCAACGGCGAAGGTCAGCGCATCGCCGTCGATATCGTTGCCCGAAAGGGCAATGTCCACCGCGACGTCTTCGTCGGTCGCGGCACTGGCGGCATTCGCCGTCGGCGCGTCGTTGACCGCATCGACCGTGATGGAGACGGTCGCCTCGGCACTGTCGAGGGAGCCGTCGTTAGCCGTGAACGTAAAGCTGTCCGAGCCGTTGAAGTCGGCGTTCGGCGCATACGTCAGGTTCGGCGCCGTGCCCGAGAGCGTACCGTTTGACGGGCCCGTGCCGACGGCGAAGGTGAGAGCACTGCCCTCGACATCGCTGCCGGTGAGCGTGATGGCGAGCGAATCGTCCTCGTTGACCGAAACGTTCTGGTCGTCGGCGACCGGGGCGTCGTTCACCGGGTTCACCGTGATGGAGACCGTGGCCGCGGCGCTGGAGACGGTACCGTCGTTCGCTGTGAAGGTGAAGCTGTCGGCGCCGTTGAAATCGGCGTTCGGCGTGTAGGTCAGGTTCGGTGCGGTCCCGGAGAGCGTGCCGTTCGACGGGTTCGAAGCGACGTCGAAGGTGATCGGATCACCGTTCGCATCGCTGCCGGTGAGCGTGATGCCCACCGCCGTGTCTTCGTTCGTCGAAACGCTCTGTGCGTCCGCGACCGGGGCGATGTTCTGCAGCGCGTCGGAGATGTCGAGCGTCAGGGTGACGATCTCGTCGGCGACGACCGACTGGCCGAGCACGGCGCCCGTCAGGTCGCCGTCCTTGTTGATGCGCACCGTGCCGTTGGGTGCATAGATGTTGGCGCGAATGTCGGCGTTGCCGGCCCCGTCGTTGACCGTGCCGATTTCCGCCGCGACGCCCGTGCCCGCGACATAGAAGAGAATGTCGGCGGCCGTGATACCCGAACCGGAGTTCGGCTTCAGGGTCGAATCCTTGCCGATCTCCAGGGTTTCCTGCACCCGGAATTCGACCGCGCCGTTGGCCTTCAGGCGGGTGTTCTCCAGCGCCTCGAACTTGCGGATGTTGTAGACGCCCCAGGGCAATCGCATTTCAGAATTTGCCGAGGAGTGACAGGAGATAGTCGTTGTTCCAAGCGGCGATTTTGAACTTGGCGCGCAGCGAGTCTTTTCGTGGATCCTTTCGCATGACATTGAGCGCCATGTGGCGCAGGACGGCGAGATTGTGCGGTCCATTGTCCTTGCGGGTTCTGTCTTGGTCTTCGTTCATTTGGACATCGAGGCACCAGTGCAGGCGGTTTTCGACCCCCCAGTGCGCCCGGGCAACGGGATTGAAGCGCTCGGCGTCGAGCGGCTGGCTGAGCAGGTAGTAGGCGGTTTCGCTCGACGTCTTCTCCGCGCACTCGCGGGTCCGGGTGACTTTGGCGACCGCCTTCAGGCCCGGCCAATGATGGCGCTCTTGCAGCCACTCGACGTGGCTGGAGACGAGAGCGGCACGGGTCTCGATGCGGCCATGATCGCCATCGACCGTGGTGTCGGTGGTGGTCGCTTCGGCTTTCGGATCGTCGAGGAAGGTTCTCACGTCGTCATGCAGCGTGCCTTGATTGCCCTTCAACGCCAGGGCGTAGTCACCCCCCTGCTCGATAATCTGGCTGGCGATGGCGCGCTGGCAATTGAGGGCGTCCACGGTCACGATCGTCCCCTCGAGGCTCAATAGTTTCAACAGCTTCGGCACGGCGGTGATCTCGTTGGACTTGGCGTCGGTGGCGACTTGCCCCAACACCAGCCGCTGATCACAGCCCCAGGCCGAGACCATATGCAGCGCCGACGTGCCGCTCGCCTTGTCGTAGGATCGCCGCACCACCTTGCCGTCGATCGCAATGACCCCTTGGCAGGTCTCGGAAAAGCGCGCCATGAAGCGCTGGAAGCAGGCGCCGAACGCCTCCGGATCCAGCAACCGGAACACCCGGCTGAAGGTGTCGTGGCTCGGCACGCCATGTTCGAGTACGAGAAATTCCCGCAGGAACGCCTCCTTTTCACGCGCGAAGATCGCCATGTCGACCGCCGTCTGACCGCCCGAGAGGACCGTGCACAGGGCGATCGTCAAGATCTCCAGCAGATCGTGACGCCCGGCATTGCCAGTCCGCGGATCCTCGAGACCCTCAAAGCACTCCAGAAAGCCTTCCATCGCAACCTCCACCCGTGAAAAGACCGGGTAGAATCGATTCGCGCCAATACCTCAAGATCAAACACGCACGTCAAGGCAATTCCAAATGCGATTCCCCTGGTAGACGCCCGGGTTCATCTTGAGCGTGCCGTCCTTCCGTACCTTGACGACGTCGTAGTCGCCCGGCGAAATCGTCTTGCTCTTGCCTTCGCCGACGGTGAAGTTCGACGAGCCGGCGGCCGGTGCCTGCGAGACGAACTGCGGCAGCACGGCGATGGCCGGGAGACTCAACGCGGAGCAGCTGGTGCCGCTGTTCACGTCGCTCAAGGTGTTACAGAAGGCCGCGCTGTTGATCGTCGCGTCCTTCTCGATATCGATTGAATCGGCTTTCATTGCATAGCCGGACGGGGTCGAGGCCTTCTCATCGAGGTCCAGCGTACCGCCGGCGTCGTTGACGATGATGTTGCCGCTGTTCACCGAGGAATCGATGCCCAGGCTCGCGCTGCCCGTGGCGAACAGGACGGTATCGCCGACTTGCGCCTCGGCCGCCCCCGTCGTGAACAGTCCCAGCGTCGCCGCAAGGGCGATCGCGCCGAAGGCTTTCGGCGATATCCAGTCGTTTGGCTTCATCCGATTGATGGGCATCCTATGACCCCTCCTTAAACACCTTGGAACTGATCCGATTCGTCGCGTCTCATCCGACCTGGTCGCGGTAAGCTCATTGCGTACACGACCCAAACTCAGCGCGTCGCCCCTCCCGGTAGGTCGCCACGTGTGCCCTATAAAAAGGCACCTTGCGGCAATCACCCTCCAAATCAGAAACAAACTGGCAATCAGTCATTGCTTTTCCGTTTCGAATCTGGCCCAATAGGGCATTGCGGATCTGGATAGTACAGGCATCTGTTCCGCACATCTACCAAAAAATCGTAATACCCAACAAAATTTTCTCTTGGTCAGCGATCAATCTGTGCTATTCTGTCAGCCATAGGTCCCGTCAGTGCGGTGGGGGCTGATGCCACATTCCGGTTCCGCAATACTTGTGGAACGTCCAGGTGTTCGGAGGAATCAAGGACATGAACCAGGCAGTAACCAAATTGGGATTGAGTGACGGGACCAAGCGGGCCTTACGTCGCGGTGGGTTGGCGGGTGTCATTCTCGCCGGCATGTTCGGTGCGACACAGGCGTCTGCCGACAATGTGATCCTCGACGACCTGATCGTCGACGGCAGCGCCTGTATCGGCCAGGATTGCGTGAACGGGGAAAGCTTCGGCTTCGACACGCTCCGCCTGAAGGAGAACAATCTCCGGATTAAGTTCGACGATACCAGCGTGTCGGCGAGCTTCCCGAACAACGATTGGCAGCTCACCGCCAACGATAGCTCCAACGGCGGTCAGAACAAGTTTTCGATCGACGACATCACCGGCGGCAGAACGCCCTTCACCGTCGAGGCCGGCGCGCCGAGTCATTCGTTGTATGTCGATTCGTCAGGTAGAGTCGGCTTGGGAACAAGCAATCCGGTGGTCGAATTGGTTGTTGTCGACGGCGATTCTCCGACCATTCGGCTGGAGCAGAACGGCTCCTCCGGCTTCACGCCGCAGACCTTCGACATCGCCGCCAACGAGACCAACTTCTTCATCCGCGACGTGACCAACGGCTCGAAGCTGCCCTTCCGCATCGAGCCGGGCGAGCCGGGCGCGCCGGACAACGTCGTCTATCTCGATTCGACGGGTAAGGTTGGTTTTGGTGACACCGGACCGAATGCGCGGCTTACCGGGAACCAAGGCGCTGCCGACGACCTCGGTCTCAGCTTGAAGAGTTCCGACGTCGGTCACGGCTTCACGACCGCCAATTCGGCGGATACCCAGACCGACGACTATTACACGGTTTCGAAACGCGACGGCGAATTTGGCGGCGCCCGGATCCAGGGGGTCGCGGAGAATGCCGCGACGAGCGTCGTCCTGCAGCACATTTCCGTTGGCGGTCAGGCCGACACGGCCAAGACGTCGTCGGCCCGCGGTTTGGTCGAGTATCTCGTCCAGCAGCATAACGGATCGAATGCACTCGCCGATGTGGCCGCTACCGGGAACGCGATGGTGGTTCGCGTCCGCTCCGGCGGTTCCAACATGGCGAAGTTCATCGTCTCCGAGGACGGCTCCATCTGGAGTGACATGGCCGCCACCGTCTTCGATACCCATGACGACGCTGCACTTGCTCGGGCCTTTGATCAGGTCTTCGGCGAACCGGCCAATATCATTCGCTCGCAGTTCGACGACTGGATCAACTATGATCGCAAGGCCTTGGAAGCGGCCCAGATAATCGGCAAGTCCAAGGACGGGTCACAGCCCATGTGGAACGTCACCCAGCACGTCAAACTCTTGAATGGCGCCGTCTGGCAGCAGCGGATGCAGCTCCAAGTGCTGGCTGAGGCGTTGGAGGCCATCCAACCGGGGGCCATGCAGAATGTCAACGCCCGGCTGCGTGACCTTGCCGTCCCGCAGTTGCACGATACGACGCGCGAGCAGTAGTCCACGACCGCCACCGGTCGGCCCGACCCCGTCGGGCCGGTCACCGAAACGACATTGCGCCCCGCCGAACCGCTCCGGTTCGACGGGGCGTTTTCTTTGTGTCGCGGGTGGCGACGTCATGTGAGCCGTTACGAGGTTTCAGCGGTGATGACAAGCCGTCATGCATCGGAGAAGATATGCCCGCGCCTCGGGCGCCGGAAGACGAAGAAAGAGTGTACCAAGCGCAAGGGAAAGATCATGAATATCAATAGACGCGGCTTCCTAGGCATTTTCAGTGGCGCAGGTTTCGCCGACACCGAGAGCGGGACGATCCTTCCGGCACTCGGCGACGCCAACGGCCCGGAAGCGGGTAGCCGCCTGTTCTTCTACTGCGCCAAAACCGGGGCCCCGCGCGCCAGTTACGCGCGTTCCGATCTGACCGTCGCGAACCCAAACCCTATGATCGCCGACAGATACGGCCAATTCGGCCCTATACATCTTGAGGATGGAGAGTATCGAATCATTCTCGTCAACCGCAGCGGAGAACGGCTCTGGGCGAGTAAGGTAAAGGGAGGTGTTTCAAATTACGCTGTCATAGCCGAGAATGGCACGAACTCACGCAGTCTGGCGGCTCGAGCCGGGGACCGACTGACGCCGATGGACTTCGGCGCTCGGGGCGACGGTCGTAGTGACGATACGCAAGCGTTTCAGGCCTTTCTCGATGCACTACCCGGCCATCACGGCTTCGTGCCCGCCGGTGTTTACCTGTGCGGTACGTTGCATCTGCCGTCGGGGGCCAACAGTCCGTTTATCCTGGAGGGCGTACCGTCCCAGGGCGGTGGCGGCGCTGGCAAGGGATCCATAATCAAGGCGGCTCGAAAGACGGAAGCACTGCTGAGCGGGACCGCGGTGCGTTCCTCGACCATCTCGGGTCTCGTCGTCGACGCCGACTCGAAAGCCCGAACGGCCCTCCGTCTCGACAGCCTTTTTCGCTGCCGCCTGGATCAATTGGTGGTGCGTGGGGCGCGAGACATGGGTATTCATCTTATCGGCAAACCGTCCGCGAAAAAGGGGCACGGAGGAACCTATTACACGTCATTTTCGAATATAACGGCGCGAAACAACGGTGGGGCAGGATGGTATATCGAAGCATACCCAATAAGCAGTTACATCAACTCTTGTAGTTGGGAGCGTTGTTCGGCCATCTTCAACGGCCGATCGAACCGGCTACCGGTTAGCCGAAACGGCTGGCATCTCACCGCAGGCGTGAATAACTGTAACTTCATTTCCTGCACTTCAGAAAAGAACCGTCACGGCCATGGTTTCTATTCCGACGCCGGAAACAACAATACGTTCTTGAACGGTTTGTACGAGCACAATGGCGACCTGAATAAAAGTGACGAACAAATCTATCAGATATTTCTGGCTAAGGGCGCTGGTTGGACGTTCATGAATCTGACGACCAATGCGAAGGGTAAGTCCAAGCATATCTTCACGCCGAACAATCGAGGGCATGTATTCTTCGGTCGGCAATCAATGGACCGGCATGACTTCGTCGCACCCGGCCGGGACGCATTCTATTGCGGCGGCGTAAATGGCGGTTGGGTCTTCGGTAGTACGGTCGGGCGCAACGAAGTTCTCGGCACTTGCCAGTGGACCCGTGGTCGCCCGGCCTGGGCCGCGCGGGCCGACGGCCGCATCCAGTGGCGCGATCCGCGCCATGACATCGCCGACGCGCACATCGAGCGTGCCGGACCCTCCCTGTTGGCGACAGGTGACGACGACAGCTTCCAGATTGGTGACGGCACCTGGAACGGCGGCCACATCAGAATGGGGCGCCATCATCTCTGGATCGATGCGGAGGGGCGGCTTCGCATCAAGAGGGACGCGCCGAAACACGATGCAGATGGCCAACGTCTCGGGGACTGAACCCGGGCCGGTCGCCGTGCAAGGCTGCCGTGCAATCAGGATCCGACATCCGCCGATCGTGAGGCCAATTCGGGCGGGAATCGGCAGAACCGCCATTCTCCACACGGGAGAGCCTGGTGTCGGGAGGATCGACCGGCGAACGCGATGCTCCACCCGAGCCTGCCTAAACATATAATTTGAACTGAATAATAAATAGAAGTCCGGTTGTATCAGCCGTATCTTGCCCCCGACCGGATTGCGGCGCGGCGGCCCCGGTGGCCAAGGCCCGTACCCAACACGCTCGCGAGACCGGAAACTGCAGTGGGGCGGCCCCCGGACCGGCGCGGCGCCACGACGTGCCCAAAAATCCATTGCCGGAATTGCCGGGGCGAACACAATGGTGCCAACAAAAAGCAGTCGATCGTTACCTGGAGGGTGGACTTATGGGGCAGATCGCGCTATTCAACTGAACGAGAAATTCCTAGTCTACGACAACCTACGGGGTCTTTATGAATATCCTCATCCTCGGTGGCGATGGTTACCTGGGTTGGCCCACGGCCATGCACTTCGCGGCACGGGGTCATAATGTCGTTGCGATTGACAACTACTTGAGGCGAACAATTGCCAAAGAAACAGATTCCGAGCCCCTAATTTCAACGCCAGGCCTACCCGAACGTGCGGGCCTCTTTGAGGAGAAGTCAGGCCACAAGATCGAAACAAAGATCGGAGACCTCTCCGATCCCGACGTTATGTTTGACATTGTTAAGCAATCTATGCCCGATGCGATTGTCCATTATGCGGAACAGCCTTCGGGGCCATATTCAATGAAAGCGTTCGATGAGGCCCGTCGAACGCTTCAAAATAACCTAGACGTTACTTTTAACTGTATATGGGCAATTAAGGAGAGTAACCCGGACTGCCATCTGATTAAACTTGGCACCATGGGTGAATATGGCACGCCAAACATCGATATTGAAGAAGGTTATATAACTATAACCCACAACGGCCGAAAGCATCGATTTCTATTCCCGCGGGCGGCAAGCACGTTATATCATACCACCAAAGTTCTCGACACGGACCTTCTCTCGTTCTACGTACGTACATATGATCTGCGTGTGACGGACTTGATGCAAGGCCCGGTTTACGGCCTTTCTACACCGGAAGCCGATCTCGACCCGCGACTTTGCCCCAATTTTCACTACGACGACATATTCGGGACTGTCGTAAATCGGTTTGTCGTACAAGCGATTGCCGGTGTTCCGTTGTCGGTCTATGGCAAGGGTGGACAGACAAGGGGGTACCTAAACCTGTTGGACACGCTGCAATGCATCGAGTTGGCGGTAAACGAACCCGCCAATCGTCAGCAACTGAGAATCCTCAATCAATTCACGGAAACATTCAGCGTTGTTGATCTTGCGCAGCAGGTGAAGTCCGCTGCAAAACAAATGGATATTGACGTCACTATCGAACATCAGGAAAATCCGAGAAAAGAAATGGAAGACCACTATTACAACCCCGTACATACCGGCCTTACGAAACTTGGACTCAAACCAAATTATCTAAGCGACGATGTGCTGCTGGGTATGATGAAACGTGTCAAGGCTCACAAGGACAATATTGATACTCGCATTATCAATCCTCGTATCCGGTGGAGTTGAACTTTGCGCGTCCATGATGTCTTCGAAGGATCTACTGTTGTTTTGACCGGATGCTGCGGAACGATAGGTTCCGAGCTTGTTCGTCAACTTGCGACACTAGGATCGACGCGGGTTATTTGCCTCGACAACAACGAAACCGGCGTCTTCGAACTAAAAGAAACTTATAAAGAAAACAATAATCTGGAGTTCTTTCTTGCCGACGTTCGGGACTACGACTCGCTTCGCATAAGAATGCAGGGAGCGGATTTTTGTATTCATACGGCCGCGCTAAAGCACGTAGGCCTTTGCGAAGATTCGCCTGAACAGGCCATTCAAACCAACATTCTGGGTACTCAGAACATTATCCGGTGTGCGACCGAAAGTGCGTTGCAGAAGGTCATTTTCACCTCCTCGGATAAGGCTGTGAACCCGACCAATGTCATGGGTGCATCGAAGCTAATGGCGGAAAAACTCATCACCGCCGCCAATTCCAGAAGCAACTCTCATGGCACGGTGTTTGCCACCACTCGATTTGGAAATGTTCTAAACTCCAGCGGCTCGGTGTTGCCGGTATTTAGAAAGCAAATCAGCAACGGCTACCCCATAACCTTGACCGACGAACGGATGACCCGCTTCATAATGACGTTGAGTGAAGCAGCCGATCTCGTCATTAGGTCGGTTGAATTGGCTCGGGGCGGCGAGATCTTTGTGATGAAGATGCCCGTTGCGCGCATTTCTGATATCGCCCATGTCATGCGTGATAAACTGGCGCCACCAGATGGGGTCGAAATCATCGAAGTCGGCAGTCGGCCGGGTGAAAAGCTTTTTGAAGGATTGCTGAGCGAAGAAGAAGTTCGACGGTCGTTCGAGATTGACCTGTTTTATGTGATTATGCCGCCATTCATCTCGACCTTGAGTGGCTTGCATGATTACATCGATACTTCGCAGCAGATCACAAGAGCCTACACGTCTCGTGAGTCGACAGCACTGTCACGACAGGAATTACTGGCCTTCTTCGACAAGAATGGCCTATTTTGACGCATCAGCGCCAGGTTTCCCCAACGCTCATGCGCTTCTGCGGCTATAAGCAAAGGGCGGCCCAGGGCCGCTTCGGGAGCGATGGTCCCCACCCCGGTCCGATGGGCGCAGAGCATAGCAAACAGCGGGAGGCATGTCGAGAGGGGAGCGTCGGCGCCCCGAACCTTCGTTCGATACATTCTGAACGTCCCGGGCCTCGCAGGTCGGCGGTCAGGCTAGGCGACCCTGGGTATCCAACTTTGCCCCGGTCCAAGGGGCGTCGAAGAGACAGCTGGCAACCAGGGACGAGGAACCATGTCTCTCCTGCGTGACATCAGTGCTCTGATTTTTGGGGCCGGCATTGGACAGATATTGACCTTGGCGACGCTTCCGGTCATTACCCGCCTGTATTCGCCAGAAATGTTCGGCATTTTCGCTCTCGTATTTGCGGCATCGAGCACAGTCTCCGTTGCGACGACAGGTAGGTTCGAGCTCTCTCTCGGTCTGCCGGAAACGGAGGACGAAGCACGCACCGGCCTGTTTCTCTGTACTGTCTTGGCGGCGACTGGTGCCGTAGTCTTTGGGACTTGCATTGCCTTCGCCATTCAACCTCAAGTCGAGGCGGTGGCGGAAACGGCAACATCCTGGTTGGTTATGCTTGTGTGTGCATTGATCTTTGCAACGTCGATGTCGCGAACACTGCAATTTTGGGCGCTGCGCGAGACACAGGCATCACTGATCGCGCGATCCAGGGTGGTCCAGGCCTTGGCGGCGGTTGCAGTGCAAATTGGCATAGGATATTTCTGGCCCGAGTATCTTGGACTCTTGATCGGCGTGCTTTTTGGTCAAATGGCTGCACTTGTATATCTTCTTCCAAGACGAAGTTTAAGGGAAATGACGGTAAAGGAGATCCGATCGCGGGCCCTCTATAGATACTGTCGCACACATAGGAAGTTCATATTCTTCAGCATGCCAGCGGCATTGGTAAATACAATAGCAACAGAAGGACGTATTTTTCTCGTATCTTTCTATTTTCCAGCTCATGTAGTTGGCTGGTTCGGTCTTGCGGTACGCGCTGTCGGCGCACCTGCGCAACTGATCGGCCAAGCGATAAATCAGGGGTTCCATGGGCATCTTTCGGAGGCAATTCGGGAGGCCAGGAAGGACCTGTTGAGAGTCGCTGTCGTCTCTCTTGCAATAACAACGGCATTTGCGACGCCGGTCGCCATTTTAGTCTACCTGTACGCTGAGCCATTGTTCATATTGATCTTTGGTGAGCAATGGAAAGTTGCTGGTCAATATGCTTCTTTATTCGCTCTGGCGCTTGTATTTAGAACGGCAGCCATTTCTATCGGGAGTGGTTTGAGTATAATCGATAAGCAGCAATATACACTGCTTTGGCAAACAGCATACTGCATAGCCTCCCTAACGCCGTTTGCGCTGGCCGAGTACATCGGCGGAATGCAACAAGTCATATTCCTTTATGTTATTATCAGTATTTTCATGCATTGCCTGATTATATCTATAGTGATAATTATGGTCCGCGTGGCCCAGGGAAATAGTGAGTCGTCGTTATCTCGAAACAGTCCAACACCGCCTAGATAGGTGTTGGAAGATGTTAAGGGTAACCGACATGGTAAAAGTAAGCGCAAAGGACATTTCGTTATTGTCAATCAAGAAGGGAAGAGTTGTCCCCGCAAATGCCGTCAATGTCATGGCTTCGAAGTGTTGACGACAAAGCGGTGCCGGACATCTGACAAGTACAAACTTGGCCATGAACGGGTTGTCGAACGGGTAGGGTAGGATGATGGGTAGCGACAAATTGCGAGTGATTTATGTTACCGGCTGTGGTGCCAGTGGATCCACGTTACTTGGCATGATGCTTGGCGCGCACTCTGAAATCCTGTCAATCGGAGAAGTCTTTCGATTGGCCAGGTACTACCGAGACGGACTGACCTGTACCTGTTCGGAGAAGGTTTCCGACTGTGAGCTCTGGGCGCCCGTATGGAGTAGGTTGGAATGGGATAAGCTCATCGATGTTGATAAAGACAGTGAAAGATTATTCCAGAGGTCTGCGGAGTCGAAGTACGAAGCCGAGGTTGTTCACCCACTAGCAGTCAGAAGATGGCGCGATGCGTTTTACAAGGCGTTTGTCTCGGAGAATCTGCCGACATTGCAGACCGAGCACTTGTTTTCTGCCTTGAATTTGGAAACAGGGAAGTCCATTTTTGTCGACACTTCGAAGGTTCTGCCGCGTCTTTGGTATTTGAACCGCAATCCAAATATCGAACTGACGGTCGTCTATCTCGTCCGAGACGGAAGGGCGTATATCAACAGTTTACGAAGGCCGCGCGACTTCGGCCGGTTTCCCGGGTTTTTGCGCTCTATCGTAGCCTGTGTTGCAAGTGCAGTTTGGGCGAATGAGTGGCGGCAGTCGCATGCGAATGTTTCCGCCATTGTTGACGCCGGCGAGTTGGAGCGCGTAGTCCGCATCCGATACGAAGAACTCGTTGCTGACCCTCGCAGCGCGTTGACCCCGCTATTCGACAGTCTGGGCTTGACTTATGATGATGGGATCGTTGAATACTTCAAGGGCCGGTTTCATAATATCGCCGGCAGTCCCAGCCGTATATCCCTACGCCCCCTCTCGTTGGAAACGTCGTGGGTGAAGAGCCTCACGTGGTGGGATTATTTTGTTTTCAGATTGATTGCCGGACGGCGGAACGTTAGGTTTGGCTACGGATCTTTTTGCCCGGCCGATCCATTACAGGAACAGCAATATTAGCTCTTATAGATTGGACGGGCGCATCATCGTGAGAGGTTTGTTCTATCCATGAACTTGGCTGTACGATCAGATCGAACGTTTCTGCAATGGTCGATTGTAGCCTTGTTGCTGTTTACCGGTTCAATTGTGAGGGAGGGTTCTATTTGGGGGCATCTAATAGTCATTTTTGCGGTTTTCGTTTTGTGCCTATGTTTAATGTGTGTTTCGACCAAGAGGCTTCCCAGGGAATGCTGGCGTAACGTTTTTATATTCTGGTCGGTTTTGTTCGCTATCCATCTTTATGGACTGTTGCTGACCGTCGCCGTTTCGGGCGCGACCCGAGAGGCACTTGTTTACATGGGGCGTTGGATCCCCCTGTATTTAATACCCATCATACCCCTGATATTTACGCAACGAAATGATTGGGTCTTTATCCTGAAAGCACTGGTGCTGGTGGGGCTTTTCCAAGCTGTATATACTGAATATTTTGTCCTTTCGGGTGGTTTGGCCTCCTATCGGGCCGTGGTCGAGGAATTCATCGACGTCGTTTATTTTTACGCATCGGTCGCAGTTGTGGCGACAGTTTTCATTGTGCCTATGAGAAAGCTATTTCGGTTGGCCCTCATAGTGATCTTAGTGATATTTTTGTTCCGAATGGGTTTGGAAGTTAGTCGGACGCAGTTCGGTGGATTCTTGCTTGCCGTGGGCTGGGCCCTATTGTTCAAAGTGTGCCACGACTGGGGTTGGCGGAAGAGAATTGCCTGGTTTGCCACGCTGATGGTAGTGGGAGTCGTGGGAATTCTAATGTTTCAAGCGTTCCTCATTGGTACAGGCGAAGAGCCATATATAGAGCGACTATTTCGACGATTTGATGCGACAGGCGGTTCAATTACCTACCGTTGGACAGAACTTTCTTACGGCTGGGCATATGGCGGAGTCTTCGGAGACGGCTGGGGTACAAGTCGAGATTTCGGTGCAGCGGTCGTTTATACGAAAGCATCAAAAGCTTTGTATGTCAAACCGTATATCCACAATATATTAGCCTATTTTGGCTGGAAGCTCGGTGTTGTCGGCGTCATTCTGGCAATTGCGGTTTTCGTTTTTGTCATGATATGTATCGCAGTCAGTTTTAGGGCCGCCGATCGTTTGGGTACTGTCGTCTCATGCTGCCTCATTGTATGGTTGTTCCACAGTAGTTGGGGACTGGTTTATTTGAGGTTTGACATGTCGATTTGGTTCGCGGTCCTGATATGTTACTTTTTGGTTGTTTACGGAAACAAGGGGCGCTTGATGATTTGGCGGGGACAGTATCGAGAGAATGTTCGTCGGGAGATAATAGCTTGAAACCGACGAGTGGTACTTTCGAGGGGCCGTCGGCGGACCTGAACGTGAATAGGCCGAGTATCGCATTTTTATTCTGGGGTGAAACCCTGATGCCGCGACACGAGGTCATGATAGAAACGCTTAGCCGTAAGGGACATCGCGTCGATGTGTTGGCGTGGCGACGCAGCACTGAGGGTTCCTTTCCAACCCGTAAGGATTGGATATACATCACGGCGCGCGCGTCTGTGGGCCGAAAATCTACCGTTTTTGGTTTGCCTTTAATGCTTCTTCGGTTTTGTCGGGCGTTGCGGTTGCTGCGTCAGGACGGCGGGGGGGATGTTCTGGTAATTACACATCTTTTGCAAATGCCAGTCTCGTTCCGACAGAACCGTGCTCTCCTGTACGATAGTATTGATCTGTTTTCGGTTGAGATGTCGTTGCACTTTCGTTCTCTCGGGCCGTACGTTTGTCGGGCCCTAGAAGTTGTCGAGGGTGTTCTATTAAGGCGGTTCGATGGTATTTGGGCCGTCGATTCCCGCAACGACACGGTATTGAAACGGCTACAAAAGTCCTGCCCCAATACCCAGGCCATATGGAACGTACCGTCGCTCTGTCAGGGGCCGAGTCCAGAGTCACGAGCCGCGGCTCGACGGTTCGTGGGCGACAAGTTCACAATTGTATATACGGGGACAATTATGTACGATAAGGGCGTCGACATTGTCGCCCGAGCGATCGCCCGTTTGCGGGATCGCGTCGATGATTTGCAGTTGGTCCTCATCGGTAATATGTGGGAGGATAGATCGGTGTTTGAAGGACGTTTGGCAGTACTCGGTATTCTGGATCGGGTTCGCGTCGTGGACAGAATCGACTACAATGCCATGTTGTCCTACCTTGAGTGCTGTCACGTGGCAGTTGCATTGTATAAGGAAACGCGACAGTACGTGGGGCTATCAGCAGGGAATAGCCGTAAAATTTTCACCTATATGCAGGCTGGTTTGCCGATTATAGGACCGAGTTTCGGGGAAATCGGTGATATGGTGCGCCGCGTCGGGTGCGGCGTGTTGGTGGATCCGCAAGATGTGGATGGTGTCGCCGACGCCATTGAGACGATGTGGCGTAATGAAGAGGATCGTGTCGCCATGGCACAAACTGGCCGGGAGGCGTTTCAGACCCGCTATAATTGGGAGACGGAAGAGGTGAAGTTTCTTCAGGTCTTCGAGCGAGCGCTGTCGTCGCGGCGCCGGGAAACGAGCCCGGAAGGGGGGAGATAGTGTTGGAAGACCATTTGCAGATGGTGCGGGAGCTCGATAGCAGTTGTATTATTCAACCTGGTGCAGTGGTCGGATTGCGTTACCGAGTTGATGCGCATCCGGCGATTATCGGTCCGAGATCGACGGTTCGAAGCGGTGCTATAATCTACGCCGATGTACAGATCGGCACCGATTTTGTTTCTGGACATAACGTGCTGATCCGAGAGAAAACGATCATCGGAGACAGGGTGGTGGTGGGAACCAACGGTGTCATCGAAGGGCAATGCCGGATTGGCAGCTTCGTCAAGATCGAGTCGAACTGTTTTGTTCCGACCCACACCAAGATCGGTGATGGTGTCTTCCTGGGTCCCAATGTCGTACTCACCAACGACAGGTATCCCTTGAGGCGGCGTAGTGAATATAAGCCCGCCGGCCCGATCGTCGAGGACGACGTCACAATCGGCGCCGGGGCGGTTATTTGTCCGGGGGTCACGATTGGTTGCAGGTCCTTCATAGCCGCAGGTGCCGTCGTGACGAGTGATGTTCCCGCCGGCTCTCTCGTCGTCGGCGTGCCGGCTCGATCGCGGCCTTTGCCGGAGTATCTCGACGAGCCCAACATGGCCCTTTCGTGGATCGACAAGGATGGTCGGAATTTGAGGACTGGCAGGACATGAAGATAGCCATATTGGGCTGCGGAAAACAGGGCGCCAAGCACGTTGAAGGATTGCGTGCCGTCGGGGATACCGAACTTGTCCTGTATGATAGAGACGTTGCGTTCTCGCGTGCACTTGGTGAACAGACGGGTTTGCCCTGGGTGGCGGAACTCGATGAGGTGCTATCGGATCCGACGGTGATTGCGGTCGACGTCGCGACACCGACGCCGTCACACGCGGAGCTCCTTACCCTGGCGATCGCGGCGGGGAAGCACTTTTTTTGTGAGAAGCCGCTCTGTCTGTCCAGTGCGGAGGCGGGGGAAATTCAGCGTTTTTCGCGAGAACGCGGCTGTGTTGGTATGGTGGGGTACATCTACCGGTTTTCTCCCGTCTTCGCCGAGATCGATCGATTGCTGCAAAGAAGCGTGCCCGAAGTACGTAGTCCCGCAATCGGACGCGTCAATTCGGCCATTTTGCGCCTTGGTGGCCGTGGATCTCACCAAGCCTGGAAACACAACCTGTCGACCGGCGGGGGGGCACTCAATGAGATGATGGTTCACATGGTCGATCTGGCGCTCTGGTATTTTGGTGCAGCAGCGGAAGCCTCCCTTGTCCGCAACGAATTGTTGCGTCCCGTGCGAACTATCGCCGGCGAGGCCGTGGAAGCGGATGCCCCCGATTACTGTGTCGCTTTACTGCGCAGCGTCACGGGTGTCGAGATTTTGATCCAGTCCGATCTACTGACGCCTTCTTTTTCGCAGTTCGTCGAGATTCAGGGTGATAATGGTAGTATATTGGCGTCGATTCAGGATACCGTTACTTCTTATGTCTTCTGCATCGAAGAGGCTGGAGGGTTCCAGCAGGGACGGACCGAAATGCAGTTCGGAAAACGGAATCTCTTCCATACGCAAATGATGGAATTTGTGACTGCGATACGTGAAAAGCGTGAGCCCCACGGAAACAGTATCGCGGATTCGTTGACGTTGTTACGTACCTTGGAGAAGCTTGAGGAAAAAATACCATGACCAAAACGATCCCCATTAGCGATGTCACGTTGACCGAAAGTGAAATCTCTGCGGCGGTCGAGGTTCTTCGTTCGGGCAACCTACGGCAGGGCAAGAAATGTCAGGCCTTTGAAGCTGAGTTTGCCGAGGCGGTTGGCGCTGCTCATGCAGTTAGTTGTGCCAACGGCAGTGCTGCGCTTCATCTGGCATATGCCGCCGTTTTGGAGCCGGGCGATGAGATACTGGTACCGGATTTTACTTTCATAGCAACAGCCAGCATGGCTTCTCTTACCGGTGTGACCCCCGTCTTCTGTGATGTCGATCTCGACAGTTTTCACATAGACCTTACAGACGCCGAGAGTAAGGTTAGTGATCGAACCAAGGCCATCGCTCCGGTGCATCTTTTCGGGAATGTCGTCGATTTGGAGGCAGTACACGCCTTCGCTGATCGTCACGACCTTTTCGTGATTTGGGATGGGGCTCAATCTCACGGAGCGCTCTACAAGGGTCGGCCGATTGGCGGCGAAAAGGACTTTGTCACTTATTCTTTCTATCCGTCGAAGAACATGTATGTCGGCGAAGGTGGCATGGTGTGTACCGAGAGCAAAGACATGGCGGAGCGGTTACGGTTACTCAGAAGCCACGGAGCGTCGGGAAAGTATGTGCATACTGTGATCGGCTTCAATTACCGCATGACGGACATCGAAGCATCCATTGGCCGAGAACAATTGAAGCGCCTCGATTCTATGATCGAAGTGCGTCGGCGCAACGCACAGATCTATGATGAAACGCTTTCCGGTATCGCGGGCCTGCGGTTACCGAAGGTCGACCCAAATGTTTCGCATAGTTATCATCAATATTGCATTTGTATTGAGTCCGATAATGCGCACGTCTCCCGAGATATGATGGAGGATGCCTTGCGGCAGAATCAAATCCAGTGCGGCATCCATTATCCACGTGGTTTGCATCAACAGCCGGTCTATCAAGGCCTGAATCGCTATAATGGTTATCCGAATTCCGAACGTTTGGCGCGGGAGATTCTGGCAATTCCCGTGCACCATGGACTTGAAGAACAGGATGTTCATACGGTCTCGTCGGTTATCCGAAGCCTTTTCGAAAAGGCTGGAGCGTAGCTTAGGAAACCGGGAGTTTTTTGGCAATGGGAAATTTGCGAGGTGCTCCGCGAGACAATGTCGGAGTGGGAATCGTCGGTTGTGGGAATATCGCGGTAAAGCATCTCGAGGCATTCGCAAATATTTACAGAGACTGCCGCATCGTTTGCTGCGACTTGTCAGCGACCAAAGCCCGGTTTTTGGCGGAGAGGAATAATCTCGACGGCTGGTATACCTCGGTGGACGAAATGCTCGAGGACTTCCATCCGGGCCGCGTCCATCTCACAATGCCCCCTGTGCGGCGGGTGGAGATGGTGGAGAAGTTGCTGCGGGCAGGAGTCGATATTTATGTCGAGAAACCGTTTGCCGCTTCGGGTGATGAGGCCGGACGCATTCTAGAACTCGCTGCTGAAACTGGGCGCGTTGTTGTGCCCGGGCATTGTTTCAACAGCGATGACAGGGTGGTGGCGCTCCGGCGGGATCTAGCGGCAGGACGGATTGGCGACGTAATCGGGATGGAGATACGTGAGTCCTTTATATATGATCCCGCGGCAGGGAGTAACAAGGATTGGATGAATGCCCTGCCAGGGCAGATGATTTCTGATCTGTTGCCCCATTATTTGACATTAGCAACGGCGGCCGTAGGGAAGGTGCACCTATCACATGTAGAAGTCTCACGGGATGATTCCGGTCGGGCCGTGGGCGTTCTCCTTGTTCTTTGGGCAATTGAACCAGGTTCGGAGAAAGCCGTCGTCACGGTTAATCTTGATTTCCGCGATAAACTCGGGGAGCGAAGCGTCGATGTCAGGGGTACGGACGGAAGGATCTGGATCAATTTTCTGGCCAACACCATGACCTGCCGAAGGACCAGGGCTTTGCCGGGTCCAGTCGAGGCTATTCTTTTGGAAGCCCAGCAGGGCCTCATTTCTATATTCTCCCTTACCGGAAGCGTTTTGAGTAAGATGTTTCGTACAGGTAACAGTTACCAGCTTCTGCACAATGCCGTCAGAGACTTCCATTACGGTCTCGACGATGGGGAAAGAAAGTTTTCCGATCCGGAGATCACGCATAATATCTACAAAGTGCTGGATAGATTCGCTGCTAAGTTTGAGTCGACGACGGCTTCCGTCAATTTGATAAAGGCGTGTCCGGCCATACCGGGAACCGTGGCGCAAAGCAGCGAAGGGCGGGGGGTCGTTGCGGTCACAGGCGCGTCGGGCTTCCTTGGCCGCGCTGTTATCGATGTCCTCTCGGACCTGGGTTTGGACGTGAGGATCCTGACGACCCGCGCCGACTATCGGTTGCCGGCAGATATTTCTACGCCTGAACGGTTCCAGATTCTTCCCACCGACTATGCGCAGCCGGAACAGCTGCAGCAACAGTTGCACGGTGTCGACACGGTAGTACACATGGCTGCGGCGACTGCCGGGAACCTCATGGATCATATTCAAGGGACGGTAGGTTCAACCGAAGCTATTCTCGCTGCGCTCGACAACAATCCTAACATCAAGGCACTGGTGTACGTCAGCTCGTTGAGCGTGCTCGACGCCAGCCAGGTTGGCGAACGGACGTTCGTTGACGAAACATTTCCATTGGAGTCCCACCCTTCGCGCCGTGGGGCCTACGCCCAAGCTAAGCAACTTGCGGAGGAACGGGTCCAGGAATGGCTGAGTGGCTCATGCCGAGATATCCGCGTTTCCATCGTTCGACCGGGCGTGATCTATAGCGAGGGACGGAATCCACTTCAGTTGATTAAGTTGTTTTCACGCAGGAAATGCGCATACGTCGTGGGTCCCTCAGGGCGGCGGTATCCGTTCGTGCACCGCGACAATGTTGCCAGCCTGATTGGCCATCTCATCGAACAAGGCGGCGCAGGAATATTTAACGTCGTTGATGAAGTTCGTCCATCTCTGAGCGACATCAAACGTTTTTTGGACGCTCAGACCAGTGCGCCGGTGGGAATTGCCGTTCTTCCTCCCGTGTTGCTCCGCAGTTTGTTCCCACTGTTGAATCTCGCCGGAAGGATGTTCATCGGTCGCGAGCATCATGTCAGTTATAAGCTCAGGACGCAGTTGGCGAGTGGCCAGTTTGGGGCCGGCGCCTTGGCGAGTCTCTCCTGGACGCCACCTCGGCGTGACAGTCAGATCTTTTACACGAGTCTGTTGAGCAACACCTGAATTGTCTATAGTCACGCAAGAAAGTATCTCGGTGGAGGCCGACAATGGGCTTTTGGGATAGTGCTCTCATCGGCGCACTGGCGGCCTCGGTCCTGCTGGTGTGTTACGTTTACGGCGGCTATCTCGTGATGCTATGGATCCTCCACCGGTGCTTCGGCAAGGGTGGCCGTGACGTTTCGACGCGGCCCGACGATACGGTTGCGCCGCCGAGGATCACGGTCATCGTTGCCGCGTACAACGAAGAAGCTCGCATTGCCCGTCGCTTGCAGAACTTTTTGGACTGCAATTATCCCGCCGAACGGCTCGAGATAATCATCGCACTCGATGGCGGCGACGACCGCACGCAAGAGATCGTCGAGGGTTTCAACGACACGCGAATATCCTGTTTGTCGTCGACCGAGAGGACTGGGAAAAGCGGCGCCCAGAATGCGGCGGCGGCGGCGGCTGGCGGCGAGATCCTCCTTTTTACGGACGCTGACACGGAGTTCGCGGTCGATTTTCTCGACCGCATCGTCGAACCCTTCGAGGATTCGCGTGTCGGTCTGGTCGATGGTCGGCTCTTCTTCGGCTATCCGGGTGGGAGCGACGTGGCGGTATCGCAAGGTTTTTATTGGCGAATGGAACTGGCCCAGCGGGACCTCGAAAGCCGCCTCGGGATCTTGGCGGTTGCCTCGGGCGCGTGCCTGGCCCTTCGCGCAAGTCTCTACGAGGGGTTGCCTTTACAATATGGTGATGATTGCATATTACCACTCCAAGTGACCCGGCATGGGCACGAAGTTCGCCACCATCCTCTCGCACAGGCGCACGACATCGGTGCTCCGGATTTCGAGGCCGAGTTTGCAAGCCGGGTCCGCATGACGCTTCGCAACTGGGGGGGGACGTGGAGCATGGCAGAAATGCTGAATCCTCTGCGTCACCCGGGTGTTTCCTTCGGGTTGTGGTCTCACAAGATACTCCGCTGGCTCTCCCCGGTTTTCCTCGCCGGTATATTCGTGTTTGCGCATTTTTTGTTTTTCCAGGGACATACTCTGGGCTACATAGTAGCGATCGTGGCGGATGGGCTGCTTGCCTGGACAGTGATTTGCGTCTTGGCGTTTCGTTTGTCCGTCAGACTTCCGATGCAAAATATTCTAATTGGCTTTGCCGTGGCCAACTCAGCATTTATGATTGGTGTCGCGAAGGGCGTCTTAGGACAAAAGATGAAACAGTATAGCAAAGGGGCGTCCAGGTGATGGCAGACGAAGAAGAAAGAATACGCCGTGTCTACCAGAAACGGGACGCCGAAGGCAAGAACAACCTATACGCGTGGAACCAACCCGATGTACTGTATTCCCAGTTTTCTTTCCAGCGTGGGATGGTCAGGGCCCTGACGGGGTCCGGGATCACGAACCTGGCCGAGCTCGAAATCCTCGATGTGGGTTGTGGCTCGGGCGCCTGGCTGCGCACCCTCGCCGACTGGCGTGGCAGTATCAACGGCTTACATGGCATCGATTTGCTCGAGGACCGGATTAATCTTGCACGAGAACTCAATCCTGCGCTCGACGTTACGCTCGGAAATGGAGAGCGGCTTCCTTTCGACGACGCGCAATTCGACTTGGTGACCGCCAAAGTCGTTTTTGCAACAATTCTGGACGATGAGATCAGACGTTCCGTCGCCGATGATATCGGACGGGTGGCCAAGCCGGACGGTCGAGTGGTGATATTTGATTTTGTGGTATCGAACCCGAGGAATCCGGACGTACGAAAATTCGGCCTCGGCGATGTCCGAAAGGCGTTCCCCGAATGGCATTGCGATGTCTATAGGCTCCACCTGGCCCCGCCCATTGCCCGTATCATTTGTCGCATCTCTCCATCCATCGCGCACGCAATGGAAGTTGTCCTGCCCTTCCTGCGATCTCACGCCATCTATGTTTTGCGTCGGCAGTAGGAGTTGGAGCATGACCAACAGGCAACCGATCCCCTTCGCCCGCCCGGAAATCGGAGAAGCTGAAATTGCGGAGGTCGTCGACACGTTGCGCAGTGGCTGGTTGACATCCGGGCCAAAGGTAAAGCTATTCGAGGAGAAGTTTTCCGGCCTCTATCACTCGAAAGTCGGTGCTGTTGCCGTGTCATCCGCAACGGCCGGGTTGCATTTGGCTCTCGAGGCCTGCGGTATCGGTCCAGGAGATGAGGTTATCGTACCGACCTTTACGTTCACCGCGACCGCGGAAGTCGTTGCCTATCTACATGCCGACCCTGTCTTCGTCGATGTCGATCCGTCGAGTCTAAATATCCGTTCTGAAGATATGGAGCCGGTCATAAGCGAGCGAACCAAGGCCGTCATTGTCGTTCATTACGGCGGCTTGTCTTGTGATATGGCGCCAATTATCAAACTGGCCAGAAAGCATGGGCTGTCGGTCATAGAGGATGCCGCGCATGCTCTGCCTGCCCGATATGGTGAAAGTTTGATCGGTGAGTTGGCCAGTGATGTGACGGTCTTCAGCTTCTATGCCAACAAGACAATGACCACAGGCGAAGGAGGAATGATCGTCAGTCGAGATGACGAACTTCTGGCCCGCTGCCGCGTCATGCGCCTCCATGGCATCAGCAAAGATGTGTTTGATCGCTACAATCGACCCGATAAGACCAATTGGTACTACGAGGTGGTCGCGCCGGGCTACAAGTACAATATGATGGATATGGCGGCGGCCGTTGGTATCCATCAACTCGATAGGATTTACGACTTTCGGGCCCGCCGGGATGCCGTTGCGGAGGTTTACAATAAGGCGTTCGCTTCACTGGACCTACAACTGCCCGCGCTGCCGGAGATCCGTGAATCCCATGCGTGGCATCTTTATCCTGTACGCCTTGGTGACGACTTCGGTATGACGCGCGATGAATTCATTACGGAAATGACAAATCAACGCATCGGAACCAGCGTTCATTTCATCCCTCTTCACTTTCAGCCCGTGTGGAAGGAACGATACGATCTCGACGCCACAAACTTTCCCGTCGCAACCGACGCCTATGAGCGGATCGTCAGTCTTCCCATCTTTTCGGCGATGTCCCACACGGAAGCGGAAGTTGTTGTAGACGTGGTGACGCGCCTGTCTACCGGGAGGCGCTCTTGACCGCAAAGCGTTTTCTGGATCTCGTCGGCGCGATCTGTGGTCTGTCGATCCTTGCGATACCATTTTTAGTTATTGCGTTGGCGATCCGTTTGGATACCAAAGGGCCTGTGTTTTTTCGCCAAGTACGTATTGGTAAAAACGGTAAACCCTTTCGCATCATGAAGTTCCGAACCATGATCGTCGACGCGGAGCGTATAGGTGGCAGCCTGACCAAGGGGCGCGATGCCCGCATTACGGCGATAGGACACATTCTTCGGAAATTGAAGTTAGACGAGTTTCCTCAACTTTGGAACGTTTTGCTTGGTGAGATGAGTTTGGTGGGGCCACGGCCGGAAGTCCCGGAATTTGTGGCGGAGTATTCTGCGGAGCAGATGGAGGTTCTCGAGTTCAAACCAGGAATCACGGATCCATCTTCCATAGAATACGTAGACGAGGAAAGATATCTCGGCAGCTTAGAAGATCCTCGGCAGTATTACATCGATGTCTTGCTCCCGAGAAAATTGAAGATCAATCTGGCGTATTCCCGGGAGGCAAATATCTGCAAAGACGTTTGTGTAATATTGATGACGTTGCTGCGCATCGTTAATTTTGCAAAACGTCGACAATGTTGAATCGGGTGATGGCGTATTTGACGCTAGGCGTCATTGCATGCCCATGGTAAGAGGGCTCAGCGGGGGTTTCCGATTGCTTCAGGCGGTCATCAATGATTATCGTTGAACTGCCTGCCGGAGGAGGTCTAAGTCATGGCGGATGAATTGAAAATGAAAGACTCACCTCGTCCAACTGGGGATGAACTCCTGAGCGTTACTGATGTCTTGAACCGATTGCTTGAAAAGAAGATTTGGGTCGCAACCTCGATTATTGTTTGTGCAGTTCTTGCTTTGGCGTACTTGAATGTGGCTACATATAAGCATACCATATCCCTAAAGGTCGTCGCGGTGAAGGCGAATCTGGAGAGCAAAGTATCTGGCCTAAATGCTCTAAAGAATTTCACTGGACTTGGTTTGTCGATTTCCGATTCGGACCACCGATTGGAGTTGTTTCTAGACCAAATCAAGGAGCGCCAGACAACGACGATGCTTTCTTCCGACAAAGAGATTATGACCCGTATTTTTTCGAAGGAGTGGAACCCCGAGACCAAGGAATGGCAAGATCCCGGGGGCCTCGGGTCTCTGATTCGTTTTATAAATAGTGTGGTGTTCGCGAAGCCGAATGCAGGATGGACGCCGCCTGACGCAGCGAGGCTTCAGGACTTCATTTTGGGCCGAATTAAGGTGATCAGGGATACTCATACGCCAATTGTCAACATACAGATGCTGTTCAGTGACCCAGGCTTCGGAAAGTATTTTCTTTCGAAACTTTATAGAGCTGCCGATAGTGCAATACGGGAGCGTGCGCTGCTCCGTAGTAAACAAAATGTGTCACACCTGACAAAGCGCCTTTTGGACATCTCGATGGTCGAATATCGAGAGTCAATATTCGGAATGCTCGCGCTCGAGGAGAATGCAGTCATGCTGGCAAGTTCCGACTTGCCGTTCGCGGCGGAACCGTTGGGGCAGCCCGTCGCTTCCGCAGACTACGACGCGCCAAAGCCGATTTTGGTTATGATTGTGGCCATCATTCTGGGCGCGACGATCGGTGCATTCGCCGTATTGCTCAGATTCGGCCTGCGCAACTCACGTGTTCAATGAGCGGGGCGCCCAATATGTCCGATGAGATGGCGAGGATGCCTTGTGGTCCGGGACGGAAGTTCACCGATGCGCAACGCGCGAGCATACTGAAGGGCTGGAACGAGGCGCAATGCCTGGGGGATGATCACCTCCAACGGTTTCCGATGCCGGAGTATTTCGAAAGCCCATTACTGGGTGAAGGGGACGTTCGCCGCCCGGTTCTCGATGTAGAAGGTACCCGGGCACCGATGGTTTGGCCCGGAGGCCGGAGCTTCGCGGTATGTCTGACGCACGATGTCGATGTAGTGAATAGGTTTTCAGTCCGCGAACAGCTGCGAAGATGGCGAAGAACGCTTGATCCACAGGCACAGTTTAATGGCGAGCATAGATTTGGGTGTTGGCCCCGAATTACGGCCCGAATATTACAGAGTATGGTTCATTCGGGTGCCGACCCTTACAATAACTTCGAACTGTGGCGAAATCTGGAACAAGCGGTCGGAGCTCCGTCCACATTCTTCTTTTTTCCAGAGCACGTCGGGTTGGAGCACAATACCGATTGTCTCTATAAATATTCCGATCGTCTGAAGTATCGTGGAAAGATGATAACCGTAGCAGAACTGGTTCAGACGCTCGATGCCGAAGGTTGCGAAATTGGACTCCATCCCTCCTGGAGGTCGAGCAACAGTCATGACGAGATGAAACGGCAAAAAGAAGTCCTAGAGCGGATTCTCGATAAAGATGTCGTAAGTGTAAGGCAGCATTTTCTTCATTACGACATCCGGGAAACTCCGCGTGTACACGCCGATGTAGGTTTCCGATTTGATAGTTCCATTGGCTTTAATCGGCGTGTGGGGTTTCGTTTTGGTACTAGTCACCCTTGGGAAATGTGGGATCTCAATGGAGATTGCTCGCTTGGTGTAGTCGAGATCCCATTGATTATACAGGATGTTGCGCTCTTTGGCACCGGGGCAATGGGACTCGACATGGCGCAGGCGATTGCACAAATTCAGCAGATCGTTGAAGAGGTTAAGAATGTGGGTGGTGTTCTCACGGTTCTTTGGCACACCAACGCTCCTTCAGTGGGCGGCCACCGCCTCGAATGCTTTGAGGCGTTGCTCGATATGTGTCAAGCGCGGAATGCCTGGTTTGCTACGATGAGGGATGTCGGCGATTACTGGCTCGCTTGGCGAGAAATATAAATTACTAGTGTCGAATATACCGCTGACAGTTCTCTGAATAGACACCTGCGGCGAAGGGTTATGTCCAATTGTTGCTGGATAATTTTGCTTGAGGTTTCTCCTCCGAGGATCCTGTTTTGAGGCTGATTTCGGCCACGTATTCTTCGTCGAGCTCTTTTCTGAGTGCGGCCATCTGACGTTGCTCGAACTTCGTCGCCCTGATTGCCCGCCATCGTTCGGCGGCCCGAGTCGTGGCGGCGAACATGAGCTTGGGCAGCGCCTTTTCGCCGGATAACGCACAGAATCTTCCGCACGATTTATGGGTGGTTGGTGGACGTCTGATCGGCCAGGCTTTGAATGCCGATTCGAAGCTCAACCAATGGAGACGAGCCACCACGACGGACGATGTCACGAAGAGCGATGGCACGGGATTGTCGAACGTCATCCGGATCGACGACGAACGCATTCAGGATCATTTTGAGGAAGATCGTGCGGGGCAGTGTGGAGGACACGTTGAATGTTCTGATGGACGCCGAAGCGGACCGGATATGCGGCGTGGAGCGCTACGAGCGGGCGGAACCGCGTCGCGACACGCGAGCGGGCACGTATGAGCGCAAGCTGCATAGGCGCCCGCGTAGATCGGATTGGTCAGCATGTGGTGGACCGTGTTGTAGACCGGCGGCTTCCAGACGATCCGGGCCTCCGTCGCCGCCGGGTCAAGCGCGGGTGACGCCAGTCGATCCCGTCCAGCATGTAGGCCAGCTGCGCCGAGCTGATCCCCACCAACCCGCCCCCCGCCGCCGCCGGCCAGACGAAGCCGCCGTGCTCCAAGCGCTTTGCATAGAGCGACATGCCGACGCCGTCGTGCCACAGGATCTTCAAGTCCTGATCTCCCGGTCGAACCTCTCGGTTCTCCTCGCCTCTTGATCGCCCCGACGGCCCCGGAAGACGAAGAGATCACCCGCGTGCGGGTCCCGGCCCAAACCCTCCTGCACCTGCAAGGCCAGCGTGTTCACGCCGCGACGCATGTCCGTCACGCCTGAGGCCAGGCACACCCGCACATCGCCGCGAACCGGGATCATCGCCGCGCCAGGGCCGAGAACACCCGGGAACGCGCCGAGGCGTCCACGCCCGCGTCCACCATCACCCGCGCGCCGCAGCCGAGTTCGATCGTCATCCGCCCCGAGCCGGCCGACAGCGACGGCGAGGCCGGGGCGCCGTCCTCGTGTCAGCGGCCGGGAGATCCTCGTCATCCACCATCGCAGTCGTGCTTATCGTTAAACCCATGGACACGAGCGAAGTGTCCACTTCAGAGGTGGGGAGACTCCGAAATCACACGATCATGGACAAGGCGGTGCTCGCCGGGTGCGTACTTTACGTGGACAAATTTGAACAAAAGAAAACCCCGCCGGCCAAACAGAAGAAGTGCGAAAGATTCTTGATATTACCGCCTGGTTAAAATTCGGTGTCTCGAAGGATGCATGTCCTCCCGAAGCTTACCGATGATCTGCTCAGCCGACTGGCGCCTCTTGGCCATGTTGCCCTCCGTCAAAGCGACGCAAATCCAACATTAGGTCGGGGTCAGTCAACGGTAACAGGGGCAAAACCCCGGGCGGTCAAGCCATTTCGATGCAGCGTTGTCTGACGAGGATCGGCAGTGGGGGCACGGGTGGGGCGCCGGGGACCTTGAGGCGGTCGCCGAGATAATCCCAGAAGGAGAGGCCAAGTTTCTGGCAGGTCTTGTAGAGGCCGAGGAATGTGTCTCGGGCCTGCTTGCCGTCCTCGGAGCGTGTGCCGCCGGAGAATTTTCGCCTTGTGACCATGGCGCGGATGTCGCGTTCCGCGCCGTTGGTGTTGAGCGGGACCTCCGGGCGGTCGAGGACGACGAGCAGTTCGTCGCGGTTGGCATGCAGGCGAGCCAGGAGCCGGTCGAGGCGGAGGAATCCGGTCTTGGTCGCGAAGAGCGCATCGAAGCGGCATGCCAGGTGGGCCCGCCGTCCTGGCGCCGGCCTTTCGCGATAGGCTTTGAGATCGGCGTAGAGTTGCCAGAGCCGTGCCTGGATGTGTTCCTTCTCGCGCCGCTGGCTCCGGGAGAAGGTCATCAGCTTGTGGATCAAGCGCTCCGCATGGACCCAGCAGAGCGCGTGGCGGCCGACGTTGAACTGGCCAGCATCGTCACTCAGGACGACGCAGGCGCCCGCGGCCGTGCCCCTGAGCAGGCCGTGCGCGGCGATGGCGCCCCACAGCGCCCCCTCGGTGGCGGTCCGCGCGGCCCCGCGCCCGTCCCCGTGCCCGGTGATGGCGAGCCGCCCCAGGTGGGCCAGCCAGGCATCTTCGTTGGTGAAGCGCCGCGGGCAGCCCTCGGCCAGACGGGCGATCACCGATGCGGCCAGGTCGCACTCGGCCATGTAGGCGAAGGCGGCGGCATTGAGCACATAGTCCGCGTGGCCGGCCCGCAGCCGTTCCAGGAAGTTCAAGCGGCTCTTGGAAAACGTCGTGGCGAACCAAGCGAAGGCGTCGTTGCCGATCCCGCTCGTCACCCCGTTGCGGTTGGCGTGGCGGGCGCCGGTATCGTCGACGCTGATCCAGGGCGCCGTCTCCAGGCCGGCGCGCAGCACCGCCTCGCCCTCGGCGACGAAGCCGTCATGGCCCTCGTTCAACAACCGCACCACCTGGCGCTTGGAGATCTTGATGCCGAGGTCGTCCAAGAGCCGCGCCAAGCGCTCCGCGCTGGTCTGGCCGCCATGATAGAGCGCCAGCACGAAACGCCTGAGCGCCGGGCCGAAGTGGCCGCGCGTCCCCGCCGGCAGCGGCGCCACGATCGTGGCCCCCTCGGGCGTCAGCCAGCGCTCGCGGCGTAACAGGACAGTGTTCGGCCGGCAGAGCAGGTCCTGAACCAGATAGTCTTCATAGCCCTTGAAGCGCGAGCCCGCCGGCACGGCGGCCCGGACGATCCGCCTCTCGTCGATGGGAACCCGGCCCTTCTTGGCCCGCCGTCCCGCCTTCCGCCCCGTCCGGCCCCGGGATACGGCCTGCTTGTCCATGCCGCTCGGCTTGATATCCGGTGGCCCGGAAAGGCCTTTGAGACGGCGGATCTCTTCGCGCAATGTCGCGTTCTCGGCACGCAGGGCCGCCTGCTCCTCAAGCAGCGTCAGAACCAGCGCCTTCAGGGCGGCGACATCAAGATCGTCGAGATCCGGAAGCGATTCGGCCATGACGGGATCGAATCACAGACCTCCCGCCGCGAACATCGATATCTGGTCACTTGACGCGGAAGCCTCACAAGATGTGGCCGTTGAGACTCACCCCTATACCCAGGCCAGATCCCCCCGTCCCCAGGCCCGGCCTTTTGCCCCGGTTACAGTCAACGGGGGCACCTCACGACTATCTTGGACCCTACCTCAGACTAATTCCCCTTTCATCTCAATCAAGAAATCTTGGCCAGCTCCTCGCGATCGAATTGAATTGGCCATCGGCAGTTACGTCGTAAAGTCTCGGGCCAACTTCCACCATTTGCCCGCCGTCAACAGTCAATGGGCGGAAACCAACATTCCAACGCTGTCGTGAGGGACGGGGTAGGATGAGATCCAAGGGGATCGACATGAAGAATCCTTTGTCGAAGCTCCCTTCTCCGAAGTCCTCGGCTGAGACATTCGTGCGGGTGAAGAAGCCACCGACTATAATTCCGCTCTTGAATCGTCGGGCCAACCGCATGGTCGCGCCTCGATCGCCGGCCAGGTAGCGACCGACATGGATCGAGCCTTCGAGATCTAAAAACGGGAATTGATAATAAAGGCCGAGATGTCCTGTGGTTACCTCGTAATCTTGGAAGCCGAACTGCTGTTCGAACTCCCGTTGGCGGACATGATTCACGTCCAGACCGATCGCCCAACGAGCATTCTGGCGCCGGTAAAGAACTTCGCCGCCGACACCACCGAACATTCGTTCGAAATATCCGGCCGAAAGGCGAGCGTAGATATTCTTCGCCGGCGAGAAAATATAGTCACCTTGCAGGCGGACCAAGGGGAGCTCGCTGTTCCGAAGGTACCGTGCGATGTTAGAGCGAACCGGTTCCAGATTGGGCCTGGGGCCACGTTGCAGCTGATCGAAGGTATCGACGATTCTTCGTTCGAGTTGGCCGCGGAGTTTGAGGCCGGGTAGGAACTCGACACTTCCCGACAACCGCGCCGACAATTGGAACGTATAAGGGGCATCGGGGTCGCCAACGCTTTGTTGCCAGCCGGGGGAGAGACGCCAATTGAAGTCCGGATACCGGTCGTTTCGTACGGCTCGTTCGCCGACGCCGTCTCCGCCGCGGTCGAACCCGGCATTGACCCATAGTTCTTCCGTACTGCCACGCGCCTCCACTGCGTTCTCGACATCCCGGCGTAATATCGAGACCTTGCTGACCTCCGTGCCGTGCTGTAGCGTTACGACCGAGATGACTTCAACTGCGTCGGGCGCGACGTTTGCGACAATACGTGCGGCCCGACCGATATTTCGTCCAGCCCCGGGGAAACGCGTGGGGGTGATATGAATAGTGGCGGTCTGTCCGTTGATGTCGAAGGCTTCGATCTGAAGACCATATTTTGAGGCCTCCTTGAACACAACTTCGGCAAGGGTTGCCAATTCCTTATTGGAAATTTGGGGCCGGAAAGTTTGGCGGGTTGTGGTCAAGATTGTATCGTTATTCCGAGAAAATTCATGACGACCATTGCGTGGATTCAGTGTTAATTGGATGGGATGGCCCCCGTTCCGTCTTCCCGTAATGACAATCCAATAGCCTGCCAGGCTGGGAAACTCTGCGACTGCTCGTGCCGCTGCTAGATAGTCAGACTCTGGAAAATTGCCTTCATCGTCGACCATAATTTCGATTCGGCTTTTGCCGAGATCTATACCTTGGACTTGCAGGCCAATGGCTTTCAGCTTGCCAAACAATGCCTCCGATAATTGCGCTTCGTGTACTTCGGTGCGTGTCGTCTGGAAGTGGGACTGTGCGCCATTAGAACCATCAATGCGAAGCTGAATTCGTTCGATCGTCGGTGGTGTGACTTCGGCGATACTACGGAGTAGCGTATCACCTTGAGATCTGTCCTCAATATTGTAGGAACCATTCAGATGAAGGGATATTTCATGTGAGGTAAGCTGCACATGGCGAATACCTAGGCCATAATTCGCGACTGTGGCAAACAGTTGTGCCGAGAAGTCTGCAGGATCAGGATCTACGATCAATTGCGGTTCTTCTTTGGAAACTTCTGCCGTTATCGTGGCCGGGGAGAATATTCTTGCGCGCTTTTCTCGAGTAAGTACTGGGGGCGGCGCATCGACATTATGTTTGTCAACGCCTTGCTCCTGGAAGTTAGCTCGCAACACTGCGCGAGCCATGACTCGGTTGCCCCGCTCGAAACCGATCGATAGTTCAGTGAGGTCGAATGGCCGATATACGATAGCGCCGTTGATGGGAAAGTCACTCGCATCGGCCAATTGGCTGGGGTCATCTGTGTAGTCATTCGGATCATATTCGAGCTTGAGGCTCAATCCTTCAATCGGCGTAAAATACTCAACACCACCGAAGAAAGAAACATAGGGCCCCGCAAAGAAATCTCCAAACCGAATATTTCCGCCTGTGCGACCACCAAAGTTTTCCCTTCTTGAAAAACGGCTCGAAAGCAACGTAAATGGATTTTTAAAATGACCTTTCCGGCCATTTCCGTATCCCCAGACTAAACCAAATGAAAAGTCGAGATCAAAATAACGCTTGCTGGCGACAAGATACTCTCCGTCGAAGAGACCAGTGCCTAGAACATCTTGGGCGCCAAAGGAGACCGCAGGCAGAAAGGTGTCTTCCTCGAGTAGTAGAAACTTCAGATCGGCGCCTCGGTCCAGAACCGGATCATCGGTATATCGAAACGTTGCTTCCAGCCGGGGAAAGATCTGCCAGTTCAGAAACACCCGCGTATATGGCTCGACCAAAGAGCCGCCGAACACGAAGGTGCCGTCCGGCGCATGCCGCGCCGTTCGGGTCTGCTGAAGACCGATCCCGCCCCAGTCGCTCGTGGTGGCGCGCGCCTTCGTCGTATGCCCGGCTTGCGCCGCATATGGTGACACCAGAAAGAGCAGGCATAGAAGCAATCCACCGCGCCAATTCGCATGCGTCATCATGCCCTTCTGAATTCCCAGGTAGGGTGGCTAGTTGCCACCCGCGCCGCCGATGACGGCGAGGGACGCGGCGGTAACGGCCAGGTTCGAGAGGATGGGGGTGATATCCTTCAGCAATTCGACGAGATCGAAGGGTTTCGGATCGCGGGGCACGACGATGGTTGAGCCGGGCGCGATCTGCACTGCATCATGATTCCAGAAACTGGCGTCGGTGGCGCGGGCCTCGCCGTTGGGCAGCACCACAAAGATACGGTCGTCGTCCGCCGCGACCTGCAGGCCGCCGACTCGGCGAATATAGTCGCCCACCGTCGCGCCGGACTGAAACTGGATCGAGGATGGATTCAACACGTCGCCCGCCACGGTGACGAAATTCGGGCGCTTGGGGATGAGCAGGCGATCCCCTCCCTCCAGAACCGTATCGACCTCCGGGCGAACTTGAAGCACGGTCGGGTCCGCCTCGATGACCACCCGACCGAAAGCTTCCGCCGTGTCGAGACGCTCCGCCAACTGCGTCAACGAGGCGATCTGTTCCGGCCTGACACTACTCTTCGAGGCGACCACCGACAGCGCCGCGCTCACTTCGCGGGCAGCACGGCGGAGCGCCAGTTCTTCGGCGCGCTTCACCCGCTCCCGCGTGAAAATCGCGCCGTAGGGATAGGCCTGTCGGGTGAGACCGCCGGCCCGACGGATGACCTCGGAGAGTTGCTCTCCGCGCCGCACCGTGTAGACGCCCGGACGTACGACTTCGCCGGATAGGACGACGGGGCCGAACTCCCGGTCGGTGAACCGGGCGTTCACGCGCACCACGTCCTTCGCGTGGATTTCGGCATCCATGTCGTCGAGCCCATGGGTCGTCCGTTGCAACGCGACCTGGCCGCCGGTGCCCGCGGACCGTGAGACCTCGATACTGCTCCTGTCCGCGTCGGAGGTCGTGCCGTCAGTGAGGGAGATCATCTCGGCCAGTGTCGAAGCCCCCGCCACCGGGTAGGCGCCGGGGCGCCGGACTTCGCCGACCAGGGCCACCGCATGACTCAAGGCCGCGGGAAGCAGCTCCGGGTGCCTTGCGTAGACCGCCGGGCAGTCCTCCCGCAGATCATACTCGAAAACATTCTCCGAGATTCCCGCCTGGATAGCGGTATCGAAGCGGCGGTTTCCGCTGGCCGAAACGATGCGCGCCAACGCCTTCAGACCGGAGCAGACGTCGCCTTGTGGCGTTGCTTCGGCGTTTCTCTCCGTCTGTCGTGCGGCGAGGCTTTCAACTTGCTCGCTTTCCTCGGTGGCGTCCCGCACCGCCTCTGTATCCTGGACTTCCTGCTCTTCCCTGGTTTGTCGCTGTACGTCCAACAGACTTCCTGCCGCTAAGGTGAGCCCCGGCAGGGGTCGTTCCAGCAAGACGTTGCGGACGTCCGTCGAATTGAGATAACCGATGTCCCTGGTCCCGAACACGACGAACTCGTCATTCTTGCGCAGTGAATAGTCCAGCTCTCCCGAGAGAATCTTTGCCAGGTTCACAGGGAAGAGCCGGCGGCTCTGCGTTTGGGGATCCGTCGTGATGAGCACCGAAAACGGCAGGTAGGGATCATCGGCGAACACCTCGCGATCCCCGACCAGGGCCCTGAGCGTCGGCGCCGCGGCCAGCGCGCGCAGACCGGGGGAGCGGACATGGCCGGTCAGGCTGACGGACGCGGCTGGCAGAATGGTCACCATGTCCCGCGGCGACAGTGTCGTCGCACCCGACCCGTCCTGCGCCAGCGCGACAACGCGGCGATGTGCCGCGCCACCATCGGAGCCGCGGGACGCCAATCGGGATACTTCCACCCGTGGCCTCGTCCCCTGAATGGCGACCCCGTCCGCATATCCGAGAACGGTGGAGAGCCGTGTTCCCGCCGTCACCGGATAGAACCCGGGCCGACGAACCTCGCCTTGCAAGACCGACGCCCGGCTCAGAGCAAAGGAAAACAGGTGGGGCGCCGTGTCGAAGAGTTTCGGGCAATCCACCTCGTTATCCGGCGTCAACGATCCCGACAGGAGTTTGGATTGGCGGAGCGTCGAGAAACGTTCTCCCTCGCTGCGCGACAGCAAATCGGCGAGGGCGACGAGCCCGGCACAGGCCGATGCGGATGCCGGACGGCCCGACAGAACGCGTCGTACGTCCCGCGAGGCGAGATAGCGAATGTCGCCCGTCGACAATACGAACAACCGATCCTCGCTGCGGAGCGAGAAATCCTCGATCCCTTCCAGGATCCGGCGAAGATTCACGCCGTGCAGGCGCCGTGCGCCGGTCGAGGTGTCGGATGTTTCCAGAACCGCGAAGGGAAGATAAGCGCCCGCGCCCAGGGCCTCCCGTCCGCCGACCAGCGCCGCCACGGTTCCCGCCACGGAAAGCGCCCGCGATCCGGGAACGCGAACATGACCGAGCAGCTCGACCTGGCCGCGACGCGTCTTGTCCCGCCCCAAGACCTGGAGAATATCGCCATCCCCGAGCCCGTCGAAACCACGCGAGATCCGCACGACCCGCTCGCCACCGTCCGGCCCGAACCCCGACCGGGTGAACACATGCCCCCGGGGGCGCAACGTCCCGCCGCCGAGGGCTAGAAGGTCCGCCACGGACAGTTCTTCTGATCCCGGCGGCAACTCGTAGATGCCCTGCCGCTTAATCGCGCCCTTGATGGCCACCGTCGCGCCGATCGGCGGTACGTGGATGCGATCGCCATCCGCCAACGACAGCTCGTCGTCCGAAACCGATCCCGTCAACAGCCCGTAGAGATCGACGGGAATTACCGCACCGTCGCGATGTACCGTGATGGACCGCAAGCTCCCCGTCCGTTGCACGCCGCCGGCCATGCCCAAGGCATCGGGCAGGGTCGCCAGGCCCGTCAGGCGATGTATCCCGGGCGCGCCGACCGCGCCGACGACACGGACGGAGATCTGACGAACGGATCCTAGCGACACGAAAACTTCCGTGCCGAGAAACGTCGCCTTCGTACGCGCCCGCAACTCGGCACGAACCTCCCCGAAAGTCCGACCCGCGGCGGCGAGCGGCGGCATGTCCGGCACGATTAGGCGGCCTTTGCGGTCGACCAGCAAGGTATGCGTGCCCGAGGTCTGACCGTGAAAGGTGATGATGAATTCGTCGCCGATGCCGAGGACATAGTTCGGCGAGATGGCGCCGGACGTCAGGACCTCCCCGCCGGGTACGACGGAAAACGTATCGTAACCGAACAGGCGTAGCGGTTCCTGGGCGCGTTGGCAGTAATCCCGCTCCAGGCGTGAAAAGATCTCGAAATCGAGATCGAGGTCCTCCCCGCTCCGGCAGAACTGGTCGATCGACGCGGCTTCACGCCTTTGGACGGCGGCACGTTCCCGCAGGAGCCGGATACGCTCTTCGTCGGAGGCCTCCTCGACGGCACGCGCCCGGGTTTCATCGAGCCTCTGGCCCGGTTGCTCGGTTGCCCGCTGGCGCTCCTCGAGAAGGCGGCGCGCCTCCGGGGGAAGGTTTTGCAGCCCGCCTGTTTGCGCCGTCACGTCCGGTGTGAGAAGACCCAACACGGCAGCGGTGAGCACGCCGGCAAGCCAGTGCCGACGCGTCACCCTTTTCGATATCATCGGGTTACTGGGCCAGGGTCCGCTTGACCGCGCTGTCATCATCTCGTTTCTCGAAGCTCGCTCTCTGACGGATCACCGAATTCGCGGATTCCGAGGAAACCCGGAATTGCCTCCAGGTGCGCTTTGGCTTCAGCCCCGGACACTACGGCGCGGACGATACCATCCTCCCAATAGACTGCAAGGGGATGATCGGCCTGTCGGGTTCAAATCGGCTAGTCGTCCAGGAACCCAAGCACCCGTCGTGCCGCCGCTTCCGCCGAAAGCGTCGTGGTGTCGAGGGTGAGCTCGGCGTCTTCGGGCGCTTCATAGGGCGAATCGAGGCCGGTGAAGTTCTTGATTTCCCCCGCGCGGGCCCGACCATAGAGGCCCTTGGGATCACGCGCTTCACAGACGTCCAGCGGCGTGTCGACGAAGATCTCGACGAACTCGCCCTCGCCGACCATCTTGCGCACCATCTCGCGCTCGGCCCGGAAGGGCGAGATGAAGGACACCAGCACGATCAGGCCGGCATCGAGCATCAACTTCGCAACCTCGCCGACGCGGCGGATGTTCTCCACGCGGTCGGCGTCGGTGAAGCCGAGGTCGCGATTGAGGCCGTGGCGCACATTGTCGCCATCCAATAGATAGGTATGTCGACCAGCAGCCAGCAATTCGCGTTCGAGCGCATTGGCGATGGTCGACTTGCCCGAGCCCGAGAGTCCCGTAAACCAGAGAATTCGCGGGGTTTGCTGCTTCTGTTGGGCCCGAACCGTCTTGTCGACGTCGACGGCTTGCCAGTGGATGTTCTGTGCCCGACGTAACCCGAAATCGATCATTCCGGCGGCGACGGTCTCGTGAGACACTCGATCGATCAGCACGAAGGATCCGGTTGTACGGTTCTCTCCATAGGCATCGAAGGCGACCTGGGCATCGAGGGAAAGGTTGCAAATACCGATTTCGTTCAGCTCTAGCACCTTGGCGGCGTCACGTTGCAGTGTGTGCACATCGATTCGACCCTTTATCTCGGTCACGGAGGCGCCGACTATCCGGTTCGTCGTCTTCAACAGATAGCTGCGTCCCGGCAGAAGATGGTTCTCGCTCATCCAGATGACCGTCGCCTGGACCTGGTCGCTCGATTCCGGTCGCGCGACGGCGGCGGCGATTACGTCACCCCGGCTTACATCGATCTCACGGTCGAGAGTGATCGTGACGGCTTCGCCGGCAATGGCGTCATCATGCTCGTCCACCCCGGCGACGATACGCTCGACCTTGGCCGTCCGTCCTCCAGGCAACACCGCAATGGACTCGCCGACGCCGACGCGCCCGGAGGCGATTGTGCCGGCATAGCCTCGAAACGTGGAATCGGGGCGGTTCACCCATTGCACGGGCAGCCGAAAGGGCATTTCAACGCTATCAGTCGCGGTATCGATCTGTTCTAAATGACTGAGGAGCGTTGGGCCCTCATACCAGGGCATGTGGCTGCTTCGCGCCAGGACATTGTCTCCTTTCAGCGCCGAAAGCGGTACGGAATAGACATTGGCGAGCCCGATTTCTGCAGCAAAGGCTGCATACTGTTCTTCGATCGCCTCAAAGGCCGCCCGGTCCCAGGCGACGGCGTCCATTTTGTTGACCGCCAGCAGCACATGGCGAATTCCGAGCAAGGCACAGATGCACGAATGGCGCCGGGTCTGGGTCACGACACCATTGCGGGCGTCGACCAGGATCACCGCGAGTGAGGCGGTCGAGGCTCCGGTCGCCATGTTGCGGGTATATTGCTCGTGGCCTGGCGTATCGGCGACGATGAATTTGCGTCCTTCGGTCGCAAAGTAGCGATAAGCGACGTCGATCGTGATGCCTTGCTCGCGCTCGGCGGCGAGACCGTCAACCAACAGGGCCAAGTCGATCTCACGTCCCTGAGTGCCGAACTTGCGGCTATCGAACTCGAGGGCCTTTAGTTGATCTTCGAATATCAGCTTAGAATCATAAAGCAAGCGGCCGATCAACGTGCTCTTGCCGTCATCGACGCTACCACAGGTTATGAAGCGCAGGACGTCGAGCTCGCTCTGGCGAGCCAAATAGTCAAGAACCGATTCGCTCACTTCTTGGGAGGCGACGGCGCGCTCGCTTTCCAACATCAAAAATACCCCTCACGCTTCTTCTTCTCCATGGACGCCTCGCCGTCGTGGTCAATGACGCGGCCCTCGCGCTCCGAATTTTGCGCCACCAGCATTTCGGAGATGATCTCTGGTAGCGTGGTCGCGCCCGACTCCATCGCACCTGTCAAGGGATAGCAACCGAGTGTCCGAAAACGCACCTGCCGCATCTCCGCCACCTCGCCTGGAGCCAGGGGCATTCGGTCGTCGTCCACCATGATCAACGTGCCGTCGCGCTGGACCACCGGTCGCGGTGCGGCAAAGTAGAGCGGAACGATGGGAATATCTTCGACATATATGTATTGCCAAATGTCGAGCTCGGTCCAGTTCGACAGCGGGAAGACACGCATGCTCTCCCCGGGTCCGACACGGGTATTGTAGATGTTCCAAAGTTCTGGCCTCTGCTGCTTTGGATCCCACTGGTGATTGGACGTGCGGAAAGAGAAGATCCGCTCCTTCGCCCGGCTCTTCTCCTCGTCGCGCCGCGCGCCGCCGAATGCGGCATCGAAGCCGTACTGGTCGAGCACCTGGCGCAGCGCCTGGGTCTTCATGACGTCAGTGTGCACCGAAGAACCGTGAGTGAACGGGCCAATCTGCTGATCAAGCCCCTCCTGATTGATGTGAACGATCAGATCGAGGCCGAGTTCCGCGGCCACCGAATCGCGAAACTGGATCATTTCGCGGAACTTCCAAGTGGTATCGACATGCAGGAGCGGAAAAGGCGGCTTGGCGGGATGAAAGGCCTTCATCGCCAACCGCAACATCACCGAGGAATCTTTGCCGATCGAATAGAGCATTACCGGGTGGCGACATTCGGCCACCACTTCACGCATGATATGAATGCTTTCGGCTTCTAGACGTTTCAGGTGGCTGAGGTGTCTCATGGCGTCCCCTGCGTGATTGAGGGTGCCGCCTAACAATCGACGACCCCTCGGTCAAGCCTTTTAATCGGCCACCGCCATGTTAGTAAGATCCATCACCGTTGAACATTAGGTGAGGGCGCTGGATTCTATAATTAAGAGAACAATTAATATAAGATAATAAAATACAATATTTTTGACTTCGCAAGTCGAGTAGCAATTTATCCGGCTTCGGCATATATTTGCGGCACGAGTAGCGCTGGGAGAGCGATAAGATGCGGTGTCGCAGCAGTTTTCATCTCTGAAATTCTGGTCAATAGTGCGCTGGTGGTTGTTTTCTCCTTGGTTGGCGAGGACTCGATGGTCGCGACAAGGTTGGTATGACGCTTGGGAATGCTGGAAGGCAGTGATGGCATCATCTAATGTAGGCACGGAGGGAGAGATCGCCGGTTGGCGAGACTTCATGCGACGGATACAGGATTGCGACGTTGTCGTTGCCGTAATCGGGCTTGGATATGTCGGTTTGCCTCTGGCCCTGACGATCGCCGAGAGGGGGATCAAATGCATAGGGTATGATATTGATGCCACAAAGATTTCTCATTTGAGAAACGGAGCCTCTTATATTGATCATATTTCGGCAGAACGAATTCAAAAAACACTGTGCCGAGGTTCGTTTGAGCTGATCGATGATGTCAAAGGCCTTGCCAGATCAGATGCTATTCTGGTATGCGTTCCAACCCCTCTTGATCGTTCACGACAACCAGATCTGAGTTTTGTCATTAATACAATGCGCGAAGTGGCCCGCCATCTAAAGCCGGGCCAGCTGGTGGTCCTCGAGTCTACCACCTACCCGGGCACCACGTCGGATGTAGTTTCGCCTATACTTGAAGAAAGTGGCCTGACAACTGGCGAGGACTTCCTTCTTGCTTACTCTCCCGAGCGGGAGGATCCGGGAAATGAGAGCTATACTACAGGGCAGATACCAAAGATTGTTGGTGCCGATGATGCTCGATCGCTTGAAATCGTAACCGGGGCAAAAGGCCGGGCCTGGGGACGGGGGGATCTGGCCTGGGTATAGGGGTGAGTCTCAACGGCCACATCTTGTGAGGCTTCCGCGTCAAGTGACCAGATATCGATGTTCGCGGCGGGAGGTCTGTGATTCGATCCCGTCATGGCCGAATCGCTTCCGGATCTCGACGATCTTGATGTCGCCGCCCTGAAGGCGCTGGTTCTGACGCTGCTTGAGGAGCAGGCGGCCCTGCGTGCCGAGAACGCGACATTGCGCGAAGAGATCCGCCGTCTCAAAGGCCTTTCCGGGCCACCGGATATCAAGCCGAGCGGCATGGACAAGCAGGCCGTATCCCGGGGCCGGACGGGGCGGAAGGCGGGACGGCGGGCCAAGAAGGGCCGGGTTCCCATCGACGAGAGGCGGATCGTCCGGGCCGCCGTGCCGGCGGGCTCGCGCTTCAAGGGCTATGAAGACTATCTGGTTCAGGACCTGCTCTGCCGGCCGAACACTGTCCTGTTACGCCGCGAGCGCTGGCTGACGCCCGAGGGGGCCACGATCGTGGCGCCGCTGCCGGCGGGGACGCGCGGCCACTTCGGCCCGGCGCTCAGGCGTTTCGTGCTGGCGCTCTATCATGGCGGCCAGACCAGCGCGGAGCGCTTGGCGCGGCTCTTGGACGACCTCGGCATCAAGATCTCCAAGCGCCAGGTGGTGCGGTTGTTGAACGAGGGCCATGACGGCTTCGTCGCCGAGGGCGAGGCGGTGCTGCGCGCCGGCCTGGAGACGGCGCCCTGGATCAGCGTCGACGATACCGGCGCCCGCCACGCCAACCGCAACGGGGTGACGAGCGGGATCGGCAACGACGCCTTCGCTTGGTTCGCCACGACGTTTTCCAAGAGCCGCTTGAACTTCCTGGAACGGCTGCGGGCCGGCCACGCGGACTATGTGCTCAATGCCGCCGCCTTCGCCTACATGGCCGAGCGCGACCTGGCCGCATCGGTGATCGCCCGTCTGGCCGAGGGCTGCCCGCGGCGCTTCACCAACGAAGATGCCTGGCTGGCCCACCTGGGGCGGCTCGCCATCACCGGGCACGGGGACGGGCGCGGGGCCGCGCGGACCGCCACCGAGGGGGCGCTGTGGGGCGCCATCGCCGCGCACGGCCTGCTCAGGGGCACGGCCGCGGGCGCCTGCGTCGTCCTGAGTGACGATGCTGGCCAGTTCAACGTCGGCCGCCACGCGCTCTGCTGGGTCCATGCGGAGCGCTTGATCCACAAGCTGATGACCTTCTCCCGGAGCCAGCGGCGCGAGAAGGAACACATCCAGGCACGGCTCTGGCAACTCTACGCCGATCTCAAAGCCTATCGCGAAAGGCCGGCGCCAGGACGGCGGGCCCACCTGGCATGCCGCTTCGATGCGCTCTTCGCGACCAAGACCGGATTCCTCCGCCTCGACCGGCTCCTGGCTCGCCTGCATGCCAACCGCGACGAACTGCTCGTCGTCCTCGACCGCCCGGAGGTCCCGCTCAACACCAACGGCGCGGAACGCGACATCCGCGCCATGGTCACAAGGCGAAAATTCTCCGGCGGCACACGCTCCGAGGACGGCAAGCAGGCCCGAGACACATTCCTCGGCCTCTACAAGACCTGCCAGAAACTTGGCCTCTCCTTCTGGGATTATCTCGGCGACCGCCTCAAGGTCCCCGGCGCCCCACCCGTGCCCCCACTGCCGATCCTCGTCAGACAACGCTGCATCGAAATGGCTTGACCGCCCGGGGTTTTGCCCCTGTTACTTGAAATCGCCGTTGAACTATATTCTTGTATAGTGCACTCTGTCATACCTGTCAGCTCTGCCGATACTGCTGATACCAGTCGACATTGATGTCAACTCGCGGTTGGATTCCCTTGCTGGCTGATTTCTGACTCAATTGTGGTGATTCGGAAGAGGGGGATCACCATGGGTCGGGGTATTGCCTTGCGCGAGGATTTCGATGCGGCGGCGTTGCGACGTCTGGCCAAGGGATCGAGGGATGCTAAACAGATCCGGCGCTTGCTTTCGCTTGCTGTGATCTACGAGGGCGGGAGTCGGACGGAGGCCGCGCGGACGGGGGACGTCGGCCTTCAGGTGATCCGTGACTGGGTGCTGCGTTTCAACGCGGAGGGCCCGGCCGGCCTGATCGACCGCAAGGCGCCGGGCGCGGCGAAGAAACTGGACCCGGCGCAACGGGACGCCTTGGCGGCCCGGGTGGAAGCGGGACCGGATCCGGCGCGCGACGGCGTCATGCGCTGGCGGCTAGCGGATCTGGTCGACTGGATCGGCGAGAGCTTCGCGATCACGCTCGACCAGCGGACGGTGAGCCGGGAGCTGAAGGCGATGGGCTTCGCCAGGATGACGATGCGGCCGCGCCATCACGCCCAGGAGCCGGGGGTGATCGAGGACTTCAAAAAAAATTCCCCGAGCTGGTCGCGCGGGCTCGCAAAGCACTCCCCGACGGCACCGGGATAGAGATCTGGTGGCAGGATGAAACCCGCGTCGGACAGAAGAACAAGCATGCCCGGCGCTGGGCCCGGCGCGGCACACGGCCACGCACCCCGCACGATCAGCGCACCAAGTCGGCCTATATCTTCGGCGCCATCTGCCCCGAGCGCGGCACCGGCGCCGCCATCGTCCAGCAACGCTGCAACACCGCCGCCATGCAGCAGCATCTGGAGGAAATCTCCGTCCAGGTTCAACCCGGAGCCCATGCCTTGATGCTGCTCGACCGGGCCGGCTGGCACACCACGAAACGGCTCGACGTCCCGGCCAACATAACCCTCCTGCCGCTGCCGCCGAGATCGCCCGAACTCAATCCTGCCGAGAACGTCTGGCAGTACATCCGAAACAACTGGCTCTCCGACATCGTCTTCGAAGACCAGGACGACATCACCGATCATTGCTGCAAGGCCTGGAACAACCTCATCGCACAGCCGGACAGAATCAAATCCATCGGACGAAGATCATGGGCCATCGGGTTCTGATCATTGTCGATTGGTATGAGGCTGTGAAACTTACGGAGAATGTCTTTCGTTCTGTCAATATTGCGTTGGTGAACGAACTGAAAGTTATTTTTTCCTCCATGGGCATTGATATATGGGAAGTGATCGAAGCAGCAAAGACCAAGCCATTTGGATTCATGCCCTTTTATCCAGGTCCCGGGTTTGGGGGCCATTGCATACCGATCGATCCGTTTTATCTCGCCTGGCGAGCACGGCAGTCAGGTACTCCGGCAAGGTTTGTCGAGCTAGCAGGAGAAATAAATTCGGAACTCCCACAGTTCGTTATCGGAAAACTGGCAGACGAGCTGCACAAGCGTTCAAAAAAATCACTCAGAAATGCACACATCTTGTTGTTGGGACTAGCCTATAAGAAGAATCTATCTGATGTACGTGAGAGCCCGACGTTCCGCCTTTGGGAGCTGCTTCGCGCGCAAGATGCTCATGTTGTCTACCATGATCCTCTAATTTCAAAAGTCCCGCCAACGCGTGAGTTTGCACATCTTCGAGACATCGAGAGCGTCGAGCTTTCGCCATCGCGTTTGGCAGAGCAGGATGCTGTGATCATCTGTATAGACCATGATGCGGTCGACTATCGTGAAGTGGTGTGTCATTCACGACTGGTCATAGATACCAGAAACGCAACGAAGGAAGTGAGAGGCACTGTAAAGAATGTAGTCTTGGCATAGAATACCTGGCAATGCTGAGATGCCTTCACTAGGGTTCTACCGGCTGGTAAGTGTCGCTTGCTCCGGACACAAATTTTGGGGATCATTCGAATGCGGGTTTTGATAACGGGCGCAGCAGGCTTTATCGGCAGTCATGTGGCATTGGCTTTGATCGCACGGGGCGACGATGTCATCGGCATTGATAACTTGAATGATTATTACGATCCGGCCCTGAAGCACGATAGATTGGGGCAGATATCTCGATTCATGTCGAGTTGTGACGGGAAATGTCTATCACCGACTGGAGAGGGTTCAATCGGAACCTTTGAGTTTGTGAAGCAGAATCTCGGAGATCGAGAGGCAGTCGCCACTTTTTTTTCTGTCGGTGGTTTCGATAAAGTCGTACACCTTGCTGCTCAAGCGGGAGTTCGTCATTCCCTAACGGATCCTTTTGCATATGTTGGCTCGAACATCACTGGGTTCCTAACTATTTTGGAGGGCTGTCGATACAATGACATCGAACACTTGGTATATGCTTCGACGAGTTCCGTCTACGGCTTGAATGGTCAGATCCCCTTCAAGGTTACCCAGCCGGCCGATCATCCGGCTTCCTTCTATGGTGCAACCAAACGTGCCAACGAATTGATGGCACACAGTTATTCGCAGCTCTTTGACATACCGATGTCCGGCCTCCGATTTTTCACGGTCTACGGACCATGGGATCGTCCTGATATGGCATTGGCGCGTTTTACTAAGGCGATGCTCGCGGGCGAACCGATCGAGGTCTTCAACTATGGTCAGCATGTCCGCGACTTCACCTATGTGGACGATATCGTGCAAGGTATCGTCTCCGTACTCGATCATCCCCCCGAGGGAGACCCCGATTGGGATGCGACCCAGCCTGCGCCCGATCGTTCGTCGGCACCCTGGCGGATCTACAACATTGGCAACCAACGTCCCGTCCCCCTGATGGACTACATCGAGATCCTCGAATCCGAACTCGGCGTGAAAGCGGAAAAGAGGCTATTGCCGATGCAGCCGGGAGATGTCGCGGAAACCTATGCCGATGTCGAAACCCTCGTCGAGGCGACGGGCTACCGCCCCTCGACACCCGTCGACGTCGGAATTCGGAATTTCGTGCGCTGGTATCGGGACTATTACGACGTTTGATCAGGTGGCCGAGGGCTGGGAAACCAAGCGTCGCTGCGCCCGAGCATTCTATAAGAAAGCAGCCCGACCCATTCGGTGATGGCTATTTTGAGTTGGTAGAGCCGCTCCGAAGGGCGGAGGGGAAATTCAAAAAGCGCGCCCTCTCGATAGTCCACGGGCACCGGGATCGGTTCCCAGCCGGCCGTGCGAAACACGCCGATGCTACGCGGCATGTGCCAAGCGCTGGTTAAGAGCAACCACCGTTCGGACGCTGCCGGCTCTACCAGCGCCCGAGTGTAGATCGCATTTTCATACGTGTTGCGGGACTCGCGCTCCAACGTGATCCGGCTTGGCTCGATGCCGAGCTGTTCCAAGATGCCCGGAATTGCATCGGCGCCACGGGCGTCGCCACCGAGTACCAGACCCGATCCGCCCGTATAGACAACGCGCGCTTCGGGGTAGCGCCGCATCAATACCACCATGGCCGTAATTCGGTCCCCGGACGCGCCCAGTTCCGGCATACCCGAGCGACCAATTGCTCCCAGGTCCAGACCCCCGTCGAGCACGATGATGCCGTCGACCTCGCCCGAAAGTTCGTCGAGAGGCGGAAAGCGGTCCTGCAGAGGCGTCAAGAGCCATTGCCCAACGGGCAAGATGCCACACAGCGCGAGAACCAACATCGCCACACGGGTCAGCCAGGCGCCCAGCCCTCGACGGTCGAGACGGTGGAGCAGTAACCCGAGGCCGGCAAGCAGTAGTAATATCAGCAGCGGATCGACCAAGAACCAGACAATCTTCGACAGAAAGAAGCCCATTCGTAATGTCCTAAACCGACGCCCGGCTGGCATCGAGGCTCTCGCGATTGTCCGGTCTGTTCTCTACACCCGTCCCCTCGCCGCCACTCACCCGCCGTCGTCCTCATCATGGATTCGGGCATGGATGCCCTGCCACCAATCCTGGTTGTCGACATACCAGAGAAGCGTCGCGGCGATGCCGCCCTCGACGGCGTGGGAGGTCTCGAAGCCCAGCTCCCTGGCCAGTTTCCCAGCCTGGAGTGCATAGCGGAAGTCGTGTCCCGGGCGATCTTCGACGAATCGGATTGCCTGGCGCGACGGTATGCCCCGGGCCGGCGGGCATAGAGGATATGCCCGAGCGAGATCGGATCGTTCCTCGAACAGGCGATCCAGCGCGTCGCAAATCGCGTGGACCAGGTCGATGTTTCGCCACTCCGCCTCGCCGCCGATGTTGTAGGTCTCGCCCACGCGGCCGGCCGACAGCACGAGGTCGAGCGCGCGGCAGTGATCGTCGACATGCAGCCAGTCCCGGATCTGCTCGCCGGCGCCGTATACCGGGACGGGCCGCCCGAGCAGGAGATTGACGATGGTCGACGGGATCAGCTTTTCGGGAAACTGGTAGGGCCCGTAGTTGTTCGAACAGTTGCTCGTCGTCACCGCCAGGCCGTAGGTCCGGTGATAGGCCCGCACGAGGTGGTCGCTCGCCGCCTTGCTCGCCGCGTAAGGCGAGTTGGGCGCATAGGCCGTGGCCTCGGTGAAGGGCGGATCGTCGGGGCCGAGCGCGCCGTAGACCTCGTCCGTCGAGACGTGATGAAAGCGGTGCGGTTGCCCCTGGTCCAGCCAGGCGACCTTCGCCGCGCGCAGCAAGGTATGCGTGCCGACCACGTTGGTTTGGATGAAGGCATCGGGTGCGTCGATCGAGCGGTCGACATGGGTTTCCGCCGCGAAGTGGACGATCGTGTCGATTCCATGCTCCGTGAGCAGACGGCCGACCGTATCGAAGTCGCATATGTCGCCCTCGACGAAGGTGAAGTTCGAATTCCCCTCGCAAGCCTCCAGATTGGCCCGGTTGCCGGCATAGGTCAGGGCGTCCAGCACCACGACCCGGTCCTCCGGATGCGCGTCCAGCCAGTAGGCGACGAAATTGCTGCCGATGAATCCCGCCCCGCCCGTAACCAGCAGATCAGTCATGCGCGCGCTCCCCGTTCGGTCGTGTCAGGGATAGCATGCCGCGTCCTCTAGGCTCCGGCCGACCCGATCCTTGTCGGAGAGTACCGGTCGAGCCCCCGACGCCAGCGGCCAGTCGACGGCCACGCCCGCGTCGTTCCAAAGCAGGCAGTGTTCATCCTCGGGCACGTAGACGTCGGTGCATTTATAGACCAGCTCCGTTCCGTCGCCGAGTGCGAGAAAGCCATGGGCAAAGCCCTCGGGGATCCACAGCATGTGCCGGTTTTCCGCCGATAGCTCCCGCCCGACCCAACGCGCGAAACTGGGAGAGCCCGCGCGCAGATCGACAGCGACATCGAAGACGGCGCCTCGCACGACGCGGACGAGCTTTCCTTGCGGCCGGCGCAATTGATAATGCAGGCCCCGCAGGACATGGCGATGTGAAATGCTGTGATTGTCCTGCACGAAGTCCCGATCGATGCCGGCGGTGCGAAACTCGGTCGCTTGCCACGTCTCCAAAAAGGCGCCGCGTTCGTCTGTGAAGACCTCCGGCACGATCAAGACGACATCCTCGATCTCCGTTGGCTGGAATCGCATGGCCGCCGTTCTCCCTAAGTCTGCAGTAGACGCAGCAGATACTGGCCGTAGCCGATATGGCCGAGCGGTTCGGCCAGTCGTGCGAGCTGCTCGGCATCGATATAGCCCATCCGGTAGGCGATCTCCTCCGGGCAGTTGATCTTGATGCCCTGGCGCTGCTCGCCGATGCGCACGAAGTTCGCGGCATCCAACAGCGCCTCGTGCGTTCCGGCATCGAGCCAGGCCGCACCCTGGCCCAGGGGCGCGACGTGCAGGTCGCCGCGCGCCAAATAGCACCGGTTGACGTCGGTGATCTCCAGCTCGCCCCGAGGAGAGGGCTGGAGCGACTTCGCGATATCGACCACGGCGGAATCATAGAAATAGAGGCCGGTGACCGCGTGATTCGAGCGCGGCGTTACCGGCTTTTCGACGATGTCGATGGCCCTGCCCGCGTCGTCCAGCTCGACGACGCCGTATCGCTCGGGATCCGAGACGTAATAGGCGAAGATCGTCGCCCCGGCCTCGCGCGCCGTCGCGCGAGCCATCGCGGGTACCAGGTCGCCGCCATGGAACAGATTGTCGCCCAGGATCAAGGTGCAGGGCACGCCGGCGATGAAAGCCTCGCCGATCAGAAACGCCTGGGCCAGCCCGTCCGGCGTGGGCTGCGTGGCATAGGCGAGCGACAGGCCCCACTCCCCGCCATCGCCCAACAGGTGCTGGAACGCGCCCTGGTCTTCCGGCGTGGTGATGACGAGGATGTCGCGAATGCCCGCCTGCATCAGCACGGCGATCGGGTGATAGATCAACGGCATGTCGTAGACGGGCAGCAACTGCTTGCTTACCGCTTTGGTGAGCGGAAACAACCGCGTGCCGCTGCCGCCGGCCAGAACGATGCCCTTGCGTGTCGTCATCACCTTTGCCCTTGCTCACCGAGTCGCCCAAGGGGCGGCCTGGGCGTTTCAACCCGCCCCCGCATCATGACTCGTCGAGATGGCCCGCGTCGACGAGATACCGACGAAGCGCGTCGCGCCAGTGCGGTAGGGGTCCGAAGTGCCTCTCTATCTTGGTCGCATCGAGGACGCTGTAGGCAGGTCGGGGCGCTTGCGCTGCAAAGTCGTCGCTGGTGCAGGGCGAGGCCGCAACCTCGGCGCCGATCGTCTCGAAGATCGCCGTCGCGAATTCATGCCAACTCGCGGCCCCTCGGTTGACGAGGTGATAGATACCCCCGGGCGCGCCCGCTTCGAGCAGTCGGACGACGACGCCGGCCACATCGCGGGTCGAGGTCGGGGACATGATCTGGTCGTCGACGACTCGGATCGGCGCGCCGCTTCGTGCGAGGCGGATCATGGTCTCGATGAAATTGCCGCCCCGTCCGCCCACACCGGCGACGCCGAAGAGGGAGGCGACGCGCAGAACGACATGGTCGTCGCAAGCCTCGATGGCGGCGCGCTCCCCCGCGGCCTTCGACTCGCCATAGACATTGACGGGTGCGCGAGGAGTCGCCTCGTCGATCGGATCCCGCCGTGCCCGATCGCCGCCGAACACATAATCGGTACTGACATGGACGAGGCGGGCGCCGCGCCCATGGGCGATATCGGCAAGCGCACCGACCGCCCTCGCGTTGACGGCAAAGGCCGTCGCCCGGTCGCTCTCCGCGTCGTCGACCCGGTTGTAGGCCGCGCAGTTGACGATGACGTCAAAGTCGATGTCGCCTAGGGCGGTTCGCATGGCGGCACTGTCGGTGAGCTTGATGTCGCCGCGGCCGGGGGCAAGCAAGATGAACGGCTCCCCCGCCTCGCCGTGTGCCCGGCGGATGTCCCGGCCCAGCTGGCCGTCGCCACCCAGCAGCAGGACGCGCGCCGGCACCTCCGTCCCCGTCCCCGTCCTCAACCCCGGAAGGGGTTGCGCGGATAGGTGCCCAGCACCCGGAGCGTCTTGGTGAAGAAGGTCAGCTCGTCGAGCGCCCGCTTGACCGCCGGATCGTCCGGGTGGCCCTCGATGTCGGCGAAGAATTGCGCCTGCTCGAACGAGCCTTCCAGCATGTAGCTTTCGAGCTTGGTGATGTTGATGCCGTTGGTCGCGAAGCCGCCCAAGGCCTTGTAGAGCGCTGCCGGCACACTGGCGACGTCGAAGATCAAGCTCGTCATCACCGGGCCGTCCTTCAGGTGCGGCACGATCCGCTCGCGCGCCATGACCAGAAAGCGGGTGATGTTGTTGTCATGGTCCTGCACCCCGTCGCGCAGGATCCGCAGCCCGTAGGTCTCCGCCGCCAGGCTGGAGCTGATGGCCGCAATCGCCGGATCACCGCGTTCCGCCACCATTCGGGCGGCGCCGGCGGTGTCGGCATGCACGATCGGCTTGATGCCCAGTTCGCGGACCAGGTTCCGGCATTGCGAGAGGGCATGGATGTGGCTGTGCACTTCCTTCAGCGAGTCCAGGCTGGCCTCCGCCGTGCCGAGCAGCTGGTGGTGCACGCGCTGGAAATGCTCACCGATCAGGAACAGGTCGCTCCCCGGTAACAAGTGGTGGATGTCCGCCACCCGGCCGGCGACCGAATTCTCGATCGGGATCATCGACCGGGACGCCGTCCCGTTGGAGCAGGCGGCGAAGGCGGCCTCGAAGGTCTCGCAGGGCACCGGTTCCCACGCCGGCGCCGCCTCCCGGCAGGCCAGGTGCGAATAGGCCCCGGGCTCGCCCTGGAAGCTGATGCGTTGCTTGCCGTCCATGCTCTCGCTCATCGTCCCAAATCCTAGTGGTCGGAGCCGAGGAAGATCGCGTCCATCGCACTGGTGTCGTAGTCGACGGCCGCCGGTTTCAGGCGCAAGGCGACGGGATAGTCCTGCGCCACCAGGCCCTTGCGCTCCAAGGCCCGCCAGACCGCCTCGTTCCACAGGCCGCTCGCGTCCTTGGTCATGACGACGCGGGCGCCGACGTGGATATGGTTGCCGTGCGGGCGCGGCAGCATGGTGATCAGCACCTCGCCGCTTTCCTCGACCCGGGTCGAGGTCGCCTCGTGGCGCCCCAGCTCCTGAAACACCGCCAGGGTGCGCAGTTGCAGCTTGTTCAGCTTCAGCGGATTGGTCTTCGGCGCCATGACGGCCTCCCGCACTTCGTTCCGCCGCCTCCTTACCATGGCGACGCGCGAAAACGGAATTCCCCGCGTTTGCCCCTGGCGGCCCATGCGCTATCGTGCCCGCGAAACCACAACGACCGAAGGAGCGCAGACACGCCATGGGACCGCTTAAAGGAGTGAAGATCGTCGAACTCGCCGGCATCGGCCCGGCACCGTTCTGCGCCATGCTGCTGGCCGACATGGGGGCCGAGATCATCCGCGTCGACCGTGTCGCCGAGGCGGATCTCGGCATTGCCACGGACCGGCGCTATTCGGTGTTGAACCGCAGCCGGCGCTCGATCGCCGTCGACCTGAAGACGCCTGAAGGGGTGGCGACGGTGCTGCGCCTGATCGACCAGGCCGACGCGGTGATCGAGGGCTTTCGCCCCGGCGTCACCGAACGGCTCGGCCTCGGCCCCGACGTCTGCCTGGAGCGTAACCCGAAGCTGGTCTACGGCCGCATGACTGGCTTCGGCCAGGACGGCGCCGTGGCGCACGCGGCGGGACACGACATCAACTACATCGCGCTCTCCGGCACCCTGCACGCGATCGGCCAGAACGGCGCGCCGCCGACGCCGCCCTTGAACCTGGTCGGCGATTTCGGCGGCGGCGGCATGTTCCTCGCCTTCGGTGTCGTCTCGGCGGTGCTGGAGGCGCGTGGCTCGGGCAAGGGCCAGGTGATCGATTGCGCCATGGCCGAGGGCGCCGCCTATCTCGCGACCAGTGCTTTCGGCTGGCATGCGTCGGGCTATTGGAACGGCGAGCGCGGCACCAACATCGTCGACACCGGCTCGCATTTTTACAACACCTACGAGACCAGCGATGGCAAGTGGATTTCCATCGGTTCGATCGAGCGCAAGTTCTACCGCGAGCTGCTGGAGAAGACCGGCCTCGACAACGAGGAGCTGCCGGAGCAGATGGACCGCACCAGCTGGCCGGCGATGAAGGAACGGATGGCGGCGATCTTCAAGAGCAAGACCCGCGACGAGTGGTGCCAGATCATGGAGGGCACCGATATTTGCTTCGCGCCCGTGCTGAGCTTCGGCGAAGTGAACGAGCATGCCCACAACAAGGGACGGGAAAGCTTCATCGAGGTCGAGGGCGTGCTGCAGCCGGCCCCGACGCCGCGCTTCAGCCGAACCGCACCGGAAGTCCAGCGCCCGCCCTCGGACCCCGGCGGCGACACCCGCGACGCACTCGCCGACTGGGGCTTCGCCGAGGACGAAATCGCGGCACTGGAATCAGCGAAGGCGGTACAGCAAGCCTAAGCGACGAACGCCGACAGACACCCCGCTTCCTCCAGCACCGCCGCCGTCCGCGCGGCGGGTGCGCCGTCGAGGCTGTTCCAATGCTCGCGCAGCCAGGCGAGGCATTTCGCCTGGTAGCGGAACGGCGGCTGGGTGAGCGGGCCGCTCGGCAGCTCGACGGTGAAGCTTTCGCGGTCCTCGCGCAGCGCCGCGTCGTTGGCCAGCAGGAAGGGCAGGTAGACCTCGCCTGCCATCCGTAGCAACGCCTCGACCGTGGGCGATACCGGTTCCGGGGCATCCCATTCGCCCTCGACGCCGGAGGCGTCGTCCAGGCGGCGGACCCAGTGCTCCAGCCCCGGGGCCGTTTCGCGGATGATCGCCTGCGGCGTCGGATCGGTCGCCAGGGTGCGAAGCTGGCCGTAGAGGCCGAAGTCGGCCAGCGCCGGGCGCGTGCCGAAAAGATAGCGCCCGCCGGCGATGCCCGGCTCCAGGATCGCCAGCAGGCGGGCGAAACTGGCGTCGATCGATCCGGCGTTGGCCGCGGTGGCGCCGACCAGCGCCATGCGGGAGATCTGGCGGCTGCGAAAATCCTCGATCGCCGCCTCCAGCGCGTCGCCGACCAGGTCGGGCCGGCGATCGGAGATGACCCAGCGGGCGGCGTAGTGCTGGTCGAGGGGCAGGCGAAAGCGGAGCAGGAACAGAATCTTGGTTACCCACTCGTCGGCCATGTCCTCGATCAGATGACTGAGGAAGGTCTGGCCGGGATCGTCCGGGACGATCGATCGCACGCCCGGGTGGCGCGCCTCGAGGTCGAGGGCGATGGGGGTCGAATCCGTGTGGTAGCCGCCGTCGGGATAGCGGATCACCGGCATCAGCTGCGGCTTCACGTGCGCGATCTCGGCCTGCGCCGTCGGCGTGCGGACCACCCAGTCGAAGGGCAGGCGGCGATAGCGCAGGATCGCCCGCACCTTGGCCGAATAGGGCGAGGGGTCGACGCCGATCAGGCGGTAGCGGTCATGGGTCGTCTCGTTCAAAATTTCTCTCCCTCTCGGTGTGAATCGGCATGCAAAACTGACCCACTTTGGTGGGTTATGAGCGGTAAGAATTGACCCACCTGGAACGCTAGCATCCGCACGGAACAGTGCGGAGGAAAGAGCAGGTGGTATTGATGGAAAGCGTATTGAAGATCCGACGTTGGATATTACGGGAGGGTCGGAGTATCCGATCTGTATCTCGTCAGACTGGTTTGTCGCGGAACACGATTAAGAAGTATCTGAAGGACGGCGATCCACCGAGCTATCAGCGGCGCGTTTCACCCGTCCGGCGTAAGCTTAGCGATGGCTTCGCCAGCCGGCTTCGGGCGCTCTTTGAGCAGGACCTGGGGCGCCCGCGCCGTGAGCGCCGGACGGCCAAGAAGCTTTATGAGCAGCTTGTGTCGGAAGGCTATAGCGGATCCTACTCGACGGTTCAGAGGTTTGTCCGCGACCTGAAGCGTTCTGGCGCCGGATCGGGGGATGCGTTCATTCCGTTGCACTTTACGGCAGGTGACGCGCTCCAGTTTGACTGGAGCACGGAATACGCTGTCCTGGGCGGTGTCGAGCAGAAGGTAAAGGTTGCCCACTTCCGCCTATGTCATAGCCGCAAGCCCTTTGTTGTTGCCTATCCCAGCGAATCTCAGGAGATGGTGCTGGACGCCTTTGCACGGGCGATGTCTTTCTATGGCGGCGTACCGCGCCGGGTGATCATCGACAACCCCAAGACGATGGTAACCTATGTTTCGCGCTCTAAGGACCGTGTGTTCCATCCGCGCTTTCTGGCGTTGATGAACCACTATGTGATGGAACCGGTTGCTTGCACACCCGCGGCGGGGTGGGAGAAGGGTCAGATTGAGAACCAGGTTGGGTTCCTGCGGGGACAGCTGTTTGCGCCCAAGCCCGCCTTTGACGATCTGGATGCGCTGAACGGCTGGTTGCGTCTGCGCTGCGAGGAATTGGCGAATCGCGCCCACCCCGAACAATCGGATCGCAAGATCTCGGACGTGTTCGCAGACGAGTGCGCCGAACTGCGTCCCCTGGGCCGGGCTTTTGACGGCTATGTTGAGAAGGCCGCTCGTGTCCGCTCTACCTGTCTGGTCCAATATGCCACCAATCGCTATAGCGTCCCCTCCCGGTTCGCCGGGGAGCTTGTCTCTCTGCGCGCCTATGCGGACCGGATCGTGGTTGTGTCAGGGCAGAATGTGATTGCCGAGCACAAGCGCCGCTTTACCCGCAACGCCAGCTATTTCGAGCCCTGGCATTACCTGCCCCTACTCGACCGCAAGCCCGGCGCGCTGAGAGATGGCGCGCCCTTTGTGGGTTGGCAATTGCCTGAGGCGATGCACCGGGTCAGGGCGCATTACATGGCCGGCAAAGGCGGGGACCGGGAGTTTGTCGATCTGCTCCTGCTGGCCCAGGATCACGGGATCGAGGTGGTCGAGATAGCCTGTGAACTGGCCGTGGAGCAGAACACGCTGCGCCTTCCGGCCATCATCAATCTGATCAACCAACTGGTGGAGCCGGTCATCGCGCCATGGGGCGAGAGCCACGCCTATCCGCAACTGACCTTGCGGCCCGAAGCGGACTGCAAGCGCTATGAGACGCTGTGCGTTGCCGGGGAGGCCGTCGCATGAAAGCTTTGATAGACCAACTGATCGCCCTGAGGCTGTATGGAATGGCGGCTTGCGCCGAAGCTTTGCTGGCCGCGCGCAAGCCGCCAAGTCTGACCACTGCGATAAAGCAACTGATCGACGCCGAGACTGTAGAGCGCCGGGTGCGCTCTATCCAGCACCAAATGCGGGCCTCGAAGTTCCCCCACCATAAGGACTTCGCCACTTTCGATTACGGCCTAGCCGCCGTCACCCAAGCGCAAATCGACCCCTTCTGCTCAGGGCAGTTCACCCAGGAGGCCCACAACCTCATTCTGGTGGGCGGAACCGGTACGGGCAAAACCCACATCGCCATTGCTCTGGGGACGCTGTTGATCAATCAGGGAAAGAAGGTCCGTTTCTTCAACGCCGTCGATCTGATCAATGCGCTGATCAAGGAACAGGCCGAAGGCAACGCCGGCAAGATCATCCGGCAACTGACGGCCATGGATTGCGTCATCATCGACGAACTGGGCTATATCCCATTCCCCAAATCCGGCGGTGCGCTCTTGTTCCACCTGATCAGCAAACTCTATGAGAAGACCAGCGTCATCATCACCACCAATCTGGAGTTCGGGGAATGGGTCTCCGTCTTCGGAGATGCAAAAATGACAACCGCGTTGCTGGATCGTGTAACGCATCACTGCGCAATCATCGAAACAGGCAACATGTCTTACCGCTTCGCACAAAGCAAACAGCGACGACAAAAGTAGCCGCCCTGTAAGCAAAGCCCCAGGCTGATCCGCTATATGGAGCCAATCAGCCTGGGGGCTTTCATCGCAAAGGCGGGCAAATCAAAACGGGTCCTGTACAGATTGTTCTGCAAAAGGGGTTTCGTAGCTGGGGCACAAGTCCGGGCCGATGGGGTGGATGAGCTGCCTCCGGCTGGTCCGGGCTCTCGCGATCGAAATCCATGAGGACTGGCTGGATGCCAACCGCTAGCTCAACATGATCCATCTCAAGGAGAGCAAAAGCGAACGCATCCAGAAAGCCGCCTGACGGCGGCTCGGCATGCCTGGCGCTCCGAGCAATCGAAATCTCCGCGCCAGGCATGCCGGTGGCCCTCATCGGCAGCCATGACAAACTTGCAGAACAGTCTGGACACTACTTCAAAAGCTCATTGCCACTTCAAGAACCCCACCTGATCCCCACGTTCCGCCGCCGGCCCGGTTGTCCCGGTGGGCCCACAGGCCCCTCCCACGCGGCTTCGCTCCGCGTAACGCAAAGCGCTACACGAAGCCGCGCGGGGCCCTCCCGTGGACTACCGGGACAACCTCCGTCGAAGCAAGGGGGGGGGGTCAATTTTGCACGCCGATAGGGGGTCAGAATTAAATGCTGATTGACAGTCCAGGCCTTCGAGGCCGCACGCGCGCGGGGCGAGGCCCGGGTCGAGGTCGACGGCAGCCTGGTCGAGGTGCCGATCTACCTGAACGCCAAGCGCCTCGCGGCGCGCGCGGACGCGTTCGGCGTCGACTGACCGAGGGAGCCGGCCGCGGCCGGCACCGCATGAGTTTCCGCCAGGTCCTCATCCTCGCGACCGTGCAGCTGGTGACCTTGCTGTTTGGCATGACCATCACCATCGCCAACGTGGTCCTGCCGCAGATCAAGGGCGCCATGTCGGCGACGCAGGACCAGGTCGCCTGGATCATCACCTTCAACCTGCTGGCGACGGCCGTGGTGACGCCCATGGCCGGCTGGCTGGCGCAACGCTTCGGCTGGCGCCGTTCGATCCTAGGCGCGGTGATCGGCTTCACGAGCTTTTCCCTGCTCTGCGGCCTGGCGGAAAGCCTGGAAGCGCTGGTGTTCTACCGGATCGGCCAGGGGCTGTTCGGCGCACCGTTGCTGCCCCTCGGCCAGGCGATCCTGCTGGCGAGCTTTCCGCGCCACCAGCATCCCTTGGTCATCATGCTCTGGGGTATCGGCGGGGTCGTCGGGCCGGTCGCGGGGCCGATCCTCGGCGGCTTCATGGCCGAGGCCTTCGACTGGCGCTGGGCCTTCTTCGTCATCGTGCCCTTCGGCCTGCTCGCCCTGCTGGGCGGTCACCTGGCGCTGGAGCGGGGCCAGCGCGGCCGGGAGATCCGCCTCGACTGGACCGGCTTTCTCGCCATCGCCGTCGCCATCGGCGCGGCCCAGCTTTGCCTCGATCGGGGCGGCCGGCAGGATTGGTTCGCCTCGAGCGAAATCGTCATCGAGGCGGCGGTCGCCGCGATCGCCGCCTATGTCTTCATCGTCCATACGTTCACCAGCGACCGGCCCTTCGTCGATCCGGCCCTGCTGCGCGACCGCAACTTCGCCATCGGCCTGATGATCATCTTCGTCATGGGCATGTTGAGCTATACGCCCATGGTGCTGTTTCCCCCGTTGCTGCAGGAACTGCGCGGCTATCCCGATTCCGTCGTCGGCAGCCTGCTGGCGGCGCGCGGCATCGGCAATTGGCTGAGTTTTTTGATCGTCGTCCCCTTCACCCGCTGGAACGCCAAGCTCGCGGTTGCCGTCGGGCTCGGCTCGCAGGCCGTTGCCGGTTTCGCCATGGCCAGTTTCGACATCAACCTCACCAGCTTCGACGTGTTCTGGACCAACGTGCTGCAGGGCTTCGGCTTCGGCCTGGCCTACACGCCGCTCACCGTGCTGGCCTTCACCCATCTCGACGGCGACCGGGCGACCGACGGCACGGCGATCTTCCACATGCTGCGCAACTTCGGCTCCTCCATTTTCATCTCGATGACCATCCTGCTCTGGACCCGCAGCCGGGCGGAGAATTTCGCCACCCTCTCCGAACACGCCCAGCCGGCGAGCGAGCGTTTCCGCTTCGCCGAGATCGCCGGCGGCTTCGAAATCGCCACCACCCGGGGCCTGCTCGGCTTTGCCGACGAGATAAACCGGCAGGCGGCGATGATCGGCTATATCAACGCGTTCCTGCTGTTCGCCGTCACCGCGACCATCGCGACGCCGCTGCTGCTGTTGATGCGCAATCCCGAGTAGGACGGCGCCGAGGCGTGAAAGCTGCTAGCAGCCTGTCGGACTCGGGCACGCAAGGATTGGTAAGATTGGCTTGGCGGGCGTCGATGTCATGGATTTACCCCCATGAAGTTGCGAACGCGGGTTGGCCCGCCCGTTCAGGCGTGGCTGAGGACGAACATCCGCTTGATGTTCCAGGAGAGCGTGGCCAAGGTCCATTCCCCCTTCGCCTTGTCGAGGCCGCGCAGGCTGAACTGACGCAAGCCCATCACCGATTTGATGATGCCGAACACCGGCTCCGGCGTCTGCTTGCGAAGCGCGTAGAGCGCCCGGCCCTCGGGTGTGGCCAGGCGATGGCACATCGCCTCGAGCGGCGTCGGATCCTCGGGCGCTGGCGGCGCCTCGGCGAAGCGGTCCCGCCAGGAAAGATGGTGGTGCTCCCGGCCGAGCGCGATCAGCGGCGCGATCTCCGCTTCCCCGCAGGCCTCGACGTTGGCCTGGCTGAAGTAGCCGCTGTCCGCCAACAGGGTCTCGACCTCGCCAAGCCCGTCCGGCAGGCCGGCGAGTGCTTCGAGCGTCGGTTCGATCTGCTGCTTGTCGTTCGCCGCCTGCACCACGTCGGCGCTGACCACCAGCAGGCTGCCGGCGGCCACCGCAGCCTGGGCGTTGTAGCACTGCTCGAAGCCGCCGCCGGCCACCGGCATGATGCGCGAGTCCGGGTCCGTCAGGTTGACCTGGTCCTTCGCCCGTGGCCCCGGCTCCGGCGGCTTCGGTGGCCGCCCGCCCGGCTTGCGGCCGGTCCGCGTTTCCTTCGCCTCGCGGGCTGCCAGCTTCTCTTCGTACTCCGCCTGCTCCCGCGCATGACGCTCGGCCGCCCGCGCCTCGATCTCCGCCTTCGCCGCGGCGATCGCCGCCAGCCGGTCCTCGCGCCGTGCCAGCTCCTCCGGCACGCTCATGCCGTCGGGAACCTCGGACCGGTCCGCCGCTTCCGCCAACGCCATCAACTCCGCCACCTCGGCCCGCAGCCGGGCTTCGATCTCGCCCGCACGCTGCCACGACAGGGCGCTGTGCCGGCTCGCGTCGGCATGGATCTTCGTCCCGTCCAGCGCCACCGTGCCCAGTTGCAGCATGCCGGCCTGCCGCGCCAGCAGCAGAACCTGCACGAACAGCCCCTCGATCAGCGGCAGGAAGCGACGGCGGAACGTGGCGATCGTGTCGTGGTCGGGGTGGTCGTTTGCCGCGATGAAGCGGAAGGCCACCGAATCATAGCTCGCCCGCTCCAGCTTCCGGCTGGAATGCACCCCCGTCGCGTAGCCGTAGATCAGCAGGCCCAGCAGGACGCTCGGGTGATGCGCCGCCGAGCCCGAACCACGATAGGCCTTCACGAACGCAGAGAGATCCAGCTGCTCCAGCACATCGACCACGAAGCGCGCCAGATGACGATCAGGCAGCCATTCGTCCACCGAAGGCGGCAGAAGATAGCTGGTCTCCCGGTCAACCTGTCGAAAGTTGCTCATCACAAAATCACCGCGCAGGAGAGAATCAGACCGTGACAGTGAATCTCATCTCGAAACTCGGCTCAAGTCCGACAGGCTGCTAGTCTCGACGCCATTGAATTTAAGGAAGGGACGCAAGAGATGATGAAGCATGGCAAGATCGCGCTCGGGGCGCTACTCGCCCTGGGCCTCGGCACCTCGCTGGCGCAGGCGGAGATCCAGGCGGCGAAGATCAAGGTCGTCGGCACCTGGCACAACCAGTCGCCCTATATGCTGTATGAAAAGCCGTTCTGGACCAAGGACGTGACGACGCTGTCGGGCGGCAAGATCAAGGCGCAGCTCAATCCCATCACCGAACTCGGCCTCAAGGGCTGGGAGGTCATGCGGCTGACCAAGCTCGGCGTGTTCGACGTCGCGCACGGGGTCTACGGCTATGTCGCTTCGGAGGAGCCGGCGCTGGAGGGCATCGACCTCTCCTCGGTCGCCAAGGACTTCAAGCAGGGCCGGCAGATCGTCAAGGCCTATGCGCCGATCGTCGCCAAGCATTTCGATCGCGCCTTCGGTGCCAAGTACCTCTTCACACATCCCTTCCCGAGTCAGATGATCTGGTGCAACCAGCCGATCAACAAGCTCGGCGATCTCAAGGACAAGAAGGTCCGCGTCTATTCGACCACGCTCGGCGATTTCGTCGAGGGGCTGGGCGGCACCTCGGTCACCATCGCCTTCGCCGAAGTCGTGCCGGCGCTGCAGAAAGGTGTCGCCGAATGCGGCATCACCGGCACCCTGCCGGCCTACCAGGCAAAGTGGCACGAGGTGATCACGCACGCGATGAAGATCCGCGTCGGCATGGGCCTTGCCTTCGCCGCCATGAGCAACAAGAAGTGGAACACCTTCAACGCCGACACCAAGGCCTTCTTCGAGGGCCAGTCCGCGCGCCTCGAGAACGAGATGTGGGTCAATTCCGAGGCCGAGGACGAGGTCGCCTTCGCCTGCCTCACCGGCAACGGCGAGTGCACCAAGGGTGAGCCCGGCAACGTCACGCTGGTCGACCCGGCGCAGGCCGATCTCGACGAGCGCCAGCGCATCCTGAAGGAGTTCGTGCTGAAGAAGTGGGCGGCACGCTGCTCGGCCGAATGCGTGGCCGACTGGAACGCGACCGTCGCCCCGATCGTCGGCGTCAAGGCGGTGAAGTAGTCGTTGCTCGCCCGCGCGGGTGCGCGGCGGGGTGAGCGGCGGCGACGGTTTCGCCGGCACGACGCGGGTCGGTCTGGATCGCGTCGTCGCCGGCGGCCTCGCGGTTCTCGGCTATCCCCATGGCCCCGAGGGAACGGCCGCCGGCGCGGCGGCCCTGCGCAGGGCCGCCGGGGAACGCCTGGCGCCTTATCTCGCCTCGCCCTCGCGTACCGTCGTCGACCTCGAGTCGGGTGCGATGTCGCGGTTGCGGGCCGCGCCCGATGTCGTCGATCTCGGCGATATCGCCCGGGCCGACGCCGCGCCTGCCGTCATCGCCCATATCGCCGGCGCCAGCGGTGTGCCGGTTCTGTTGGGTGGCGACCTGGATGCCGGCACGGCGCTGGTCGCGCAGGTGTCCGAGGCGTCCGCGGTGCTCGTGGTGTCACCCAACCTCGCCCTATCGACACCGCACATGGGACCGGAGCGGGCGCTTTGCTGTCTCGGCGTGAACGGGCTGCAGGCCTCGGCCCCCTGGCAGGCAATCCGGCGCGCGGGCGGCACCGTCGTCACGGCCGATACCCTTCATGATCACGCGGCGGAGGCCAGCGCGACACTCGGCGATTTCCTGCGGACGCACGAGCGGGTGGTCTGCCTGATCGACGCGGGCGTGCTCGATACCGGTCACGCGGCCGGCACGCCCGGCTTGAATGTCGGCGGCCTGACGCCAGAACAGCTGCCGGCGATCCTCGCCGCCGCGCCGATGCGTCGTCGCCTGGCGGGCGCGGCGGTGATCAATGCGGCGCCGGGTCGCGATGCCCGCGCCATCACCGAACAAAGTCTCGCCGCCGCGCTGTTGGCGCTCCTGGAGCCCTGGTTGTTCGACGCGGTGCCGCCATGACGGCGCCAGTGCCCGTGCGGACGCTGCTGGGTGCGCCGCCCGGAAACCTCGCGGCGTTGGGGCCGGGACGGGTGGCGCTCGCCGGGCTCTATTTCGACCATTCGGCCGAGGACCGGCCCGGGGCCCGCTTTGCGGCGCGCCAGCTTCGCTACGAAAGCCCGCCTGCCGGACAGGCACCGCCGGCGCTGGTCGATCTCGGCGATCTCAACGTCTTTCCGCTCGAGCCGGCCCGCCATGCCACGGTCCTGGCCGAACAGACGAGCCGAATCCTGGCCACGGGTAGCCGTCTCCTCGTCGTCGGCGGGGATCATGGCGGTGCACCCGGACTGCTCGACGGGCTGCTCGCCATGCCGGGCGCGGGCCGGGTCGGCGTGCTGCGCCTGTCCGCCCGCCTGGACCTCGATCCCGGACACGCCGGCGCGCGGCGTGGTGTAAACCTCGACCTGGCGGACCGCCTCGCGGGCGGCATCGCCGACATCGCCTTCGTCGGCCTGGCCGGACAAGTCCCGGTGGAGGAAGCCGCCCGGGCGGGGGCTGCGTTGCGCCTGCCGGCGCTGAAGCCGGCCGCCGCTGCCGGCGCGGCGTTGCGCGATTGGGCGACGACGTATGATCGGCTCTTCCTCTCCCTCGATCACGATTGCGCGGGTCCCGTGGCGGCGGTGCTGGCCGGCCTCGAAGGGCTTACCATCAGCCTCGCGCATCTTTCGGGCCATGTGCCGGACCTCGATATCACCGGCGCGGCCGAAACCCGGCGGGTGGTGACCCGGGCCGCGCTTCTGGCCGATCTGCTGGCGGGAGACGGCCGGTGGAACTGAGACAGGCGCCGTTGCCCCGGATGGCGGGGGACCTCACCTTCATGCGGGCACCGCGGGGCCGGATCGAGGATCTCGGGCCCGACAGCCTGGCCGTGCTCGGCGCGCCCTTCGAGGCCGCGGCCGGCGCCCGGGCGGGACAGCGGTTCGGCCCGCGCATTCTGCGCGAGACCTCGGTCTATTTCGGTTGGCAGGCCAACCCGCAGTTCAGCCATCCGATCGACATCGATGCGCGGCGAAACATCGACACCTCGTCGATCCACGGCCGCCTCGTCGACCTCGGCGATGCGCCGGTGGGCGACCGGCCACCTGATGCGGCGATGGCGGCGCTCACCGGCTGCGTCGACGACATTCTCGACCGGGGCGCGGGGGTTATCGTTTTGGGTGGTGATCGGGCGATCGGCGAGGCTGCCTCGGGCGACCGGCCCCTGGTACGCATTGGTGGCGAGGTCACGGGCCGGGAGGCCCTCGCGCTGGCGCCGGCGGCCCCGGTTCGCCGCGAAACGGCCGATCGGCTGCGCGAGGCGGGCGGCCTGATGCTCGGTGTCGGCAGGCTGGTCGATTTGCCGTCACGGGAGATCATGCGGCTGACGCAGGCCGCCGACCGGCCCTTCGTTCACCTGGATCTCTCCGCGCTGTCCGCACCTTTGCACGGCATGTCCCCGACGCCCCGTCTCGCCGGTCTGACGGCACCGCAGCTCTATCGAGTGCTGGTCGCGATCGGGCGGGCGCCGGTCCGCGGGCTCGCCGTCACCGGCCTGGACCCGGCCCTGAACGGCCTGTCGATCGTCAAGACCGGGCCGCGGCTGTTGGTCACGGTCCTGCTGGGCTTCATCTATGGCCGCATGGGCCTGCTGGACGAGGAGACGACGGCATGAGCGCCGATCTCGACGCGCTGCTGACGACACCGGGCGCGACCCTGTTCGCCGCGCCTGGCGGGAGCGCCCGGGACCTCACGCCCGGCCGTATCGGCGTCGTCGGCATGCCGAACGACTGGACCCACAGCAGCCGCGTCGGCGCGCGGGAGGGACCGGCGGCGTTGCGCGAGGCCAGCAGCGAGATCGCCCGCGCCCTCACCGAGGACGGCACCCTGATCGACCCCGGCGGCGGCGACCTCCGGCGCTGGCGCGGCGGCGATGTGTTGGTGGACTGCGGCGACGCGGCGGTATCGCCGATGTCGGTCGAAGCGACGACGGAGGCGATCGCCGCCATGACCGGGGCCGTAGCCGCCGCGGGCGCCATCCCGCTGGCGCTCGGCGGGGATCACTACAACAGCTATCCCGCCTGTCTCGGATATTCCCGCGCGCTGGCCGCGGCCGACCCCGATGCACGCTACGGCTACATCCAGATCGACGGCCATCTCGACTATTCGGACCGGTTGGGCGCCTGGGGCGACCACAACCATGCGACCAACGCGCGACGCATCGCCGAACTGCCCAACGTCGACATCACCAACATGGCCTGGATCGGCATCACCGGCTGGGTCGACGGCACGGACCTGACGGGGATCGAGGCCGACGGCGGGCGCATCTTCTCCTCGGGTGACGTGCACGATCAGGGCCCGGCGGCGGTGGCGCGGGCCGCGGTGGCGCATGCGATGCGGGGTGTCGACCGGCTCTATCTCTCGATCGACGTCGATGCCATGGATGCGGGTTACCTGCCCGGAACCGGCTCGATCGTGCCGAGCGCCATCACGCCTCGGCAGTATTGCCAGATCCTCGACGTCCTCGCCGCCGCGCCGCTCGCCGGTCTCGACATCTGCGAGGTGGCGCCGGGCCTCGACCCCTCGGGTCGCACCCAGCGGATCGCCGCCCACATGCTGCTGCGCGTGCTGTGGCACCATCTCCTGGCGCCCGTGGAAGACGAGGGCGGAAGCGAATAGACTTGAGGCTCGCGAATCAGAACGTCCAGTTTGAGGAGTGACGATGTCGAAGCTAGCAATCGGCGCCCCGGCGCCCGCCTTCACGCTTCCCAACCAGGAGGGGGGCGAGACCAGCCTCGCCGACTTCGCCGGCAAGCGTGTCCTGGTCTGGTTCTATCCCCGGGCCTTCGGCAACAATTGAACCAAGCAGGCAAACGGGTTCCGTGACAGAATCCAGGACTTGGCTGCGAAGAACACCACCCCCGTCGGCATCACCTTTTCCAGTCCCGAGGACCTGAAGTCCTGGGCCGGCGAGGTCGGGCTCGACGCACCGTTGCTGTCCGATCCGACGCGCGCCACGGCGCTCGCCTACGGTGCCGCCGAAAGCGCGGACCAGGAACGGCCCAAGCGGATCAGCGTGCTGATCGACGACGAGGGCCGGATCGAGAAGTTCTACGAGGTCGCGGATGCCGAAGGCCACGCGGCCGAAGTGCTGGCCGACCTCGGCTGAACGATCGGGCTCACTGGCTCGAATGATCGGTCGGATCGACGAAGGTAAAGAGATCCGCGTCGAGCTTCGGGTTCAGGCTTGGATTCTGCAGCGACAGGTTGGTGACGCCACCCTGCGGATCGACCACGCGCCATTGACGCAGGCGGAACGGGGTTTCAGAAAAAATCAACGTGACCGAGCCTTCGTCGGGCCGTTCGGTGTCGATCAGGGTCACGGTCAGCACGTCCGACTCGCGTTGGACCTCGGTCACCCGGGTGCGGCCCTGGAGGTCGATATCCTCGGCGACCAGGACGCCGAGCGGTGTGTCGTCGATCGGCCAGCGGCTGACCTGCTCGAGCTGCTTGTCGTGCAGGATCAGCCAGAAGCCGTCGGCCACCAGCAACAGGGGGCTCGGCGGGTCGTATTCGAAGCGCAGGCGGCCGGGACGGCGCAGGTAGAGGTCGCCCTGGGCCAGCTCGCCGCGGGGACCGACCTGGATGAAGCGGGCCTTCAGGCTCTGCACCTCGTTCAGATAGGCGGTGACCCGGGCGATATCGGCCCGGTCCTCGGCGCCCAGTTCCGCTCGGGCGGGCAGGGCGGCCAACAGCAGGACAGCGGCCAGGCAAACGGCTTTCGACAGGTGCATCCGGACTTCCTCGCGGCGGGACGATGATCGCGTCCGTCGAGTCATGGGGTGAAACGGCGCCGGCTACAAGTCCTCGCTCGGGTCGCGGACGAAGATTTCCCGCTTGCCGGCGTGATTGGCCTGGCCGATGACGCCGTCCGCCTCCATGCGGTCGATCAGGTCGGCCGCCCGGTTGTAGCCGATCTTCAACTGGCGCTGGATGAAACTGGTCGAGGCCTTCCGGTGGCGCGCCACCACGTCGATCGCCCGGTCGTAGAGGTCGTCGCCGCTGGTGCCGTCCATGCCGCCACCGCCGCCGAAGCCGCCGTCCATGTCCTCGCCGTCGCCGTCGGTCACCGCGTCGAGATAGTCCGGCTCGCCCTGGCCACGCAGGTAGGTGGCGATACGCTCGACCTCGCCGTCGGAGACGAAGGGGCCGTGCACCCGGGTGATCCGGCCGCCGCCGGCCATGTAGAGCATGTCGCCCTGGCCCAGCAGCTGCTCCGCGCCCATTTCGCCGAGAATGGTCCGGCTGTCGATCTTGGAGGTAACCTGGAAGCTGATGCGGGTCGGGAAGTTGGCCTTGATGGTGCCGGTGATGACGTCGACCGAGGGCCGCTGCGTCGCCATAATGAGGTGGATGCCGGCGGCCCGGGCCATCTGCGCTAGGCGCTGGATCGCGCCTTCGATGTCCTTGCCGGCGACCATCATCAGGTCGGCCATCTCGTCGACCACGACGACGATGAAGGGCATCGGCTCCAGGTCGAGCATCTGCTGCTCGAAGATCGGCTTGCCGGTCTCCGGATCGAAGCCGGTCTGCACCGTGCGGGTCAGTTTTTCGTCCTTGGCCCGCGCCTCGGCCAGGCGCTGGTTGTAGCCGGAGATGTTACGCACGCCGAGCCGCGCCATCGCCTTGTAGCGCGTCTCCATCTCCCGCACGGTCCATTTCAGCGCCACCACCGCCTTGCCGGGATCGGTCACGACCGGGGTCAGCAGATGGGGGATGTCGTCGTATACCGACAGCTCCAGCATCTTCGGATCGATCATGATCATGCGGCAGCGTTCGGGCGGCAGCCTGTAAAGCAGGGAGAGGATCATGGTGTTGATCGCGACCGATTTGCCGGAACCGGTGGTGCCAGCGATCAGCAGATGCGGCATGCGGGCGAGATCGGCCATGATCGGCGTGCCGCCGATATCGCGCCCGAGCGCCAGGCCGAGGGCGATGTTGGGGTCCTCGAAATCACGGCTCGCCAGCAGTTCGCGGAACAGCACCGTTTCGCGGTCGCGGTTCGGCAGCTCGATGCCGATGACGTTGCGCCCGGGCACCACGGCGACACGGACGGAAATCGCACTCATCGAGCGGGCGATATCGTCGGCGAGGCCGATCACCCGGCTCGATTTCGTGCCCGGCGCCGGTTCCAGCTCGTAGAGCGTGACCACCGGTCCGGGGCGCACCTTGATGATGCGGCCACGCACGCCGTAGTCGTCCAGCACGGTTTCCAGCAAGCGGGCGTTCTGTTCCAGCGCCTCCTCGTTGACGCCGCGCTTGGCGGCGGCGGGATCCGCCTCTGTCAGCAGGTCGAGGGGCGGCAGCTGATAATCGCCGACCGGTCCGAGATCGAGGCTGGACTGTTCCGCCGCCTGGGCCCGCTTGCCCTTGGGGGCCTTTTCCTTGTCCTTGCGCTTGGCGACCCGGCGGCTCGGCTTCGGCGCGGGCGCCGCGACGGTGTCGTCATCCCCGTACGCCGATGGCTCGTCGTCGTCGAAAGCGGGGGTGATACGCCGGCGCGAGGCGCGGCGGGCGGCGAGGCCGGCGAAAAGATCGCGCAACCGCTCACAGCCGGCGCGCGCGCCGCGCCAGGTGATGGCGGCGAGACGGGCGAGGCCGCGGCCGACACCGAGCCATTCCCCCCGATCGAGGCCGAGGGCCAACAGCCAGGCGGCAAGTCCGAGCAGCCCGGCGGCACCGGCGACGGCGCGCGGCCAGACGGGCGTTTCCAAGGTGGCGAAGGCGCCATCCACGCCGGCCACGAGGCCGTCGCCCGCGAGCCCGCCGAGCCCGGCGCGCAGCGGCCAGCCGGCCGGAACATCGAACGTCGCTGCCAGCAAGGCGGCGGACGCGAGCATTACGATGAGCGCGGCCAGGCGCCAGCCGAGCCGGCGGATGCCACGATGTGAGATCAGGTGCCAGCCCCAGACCAGCAGCACTGGGATCGGCGTTACCGCGGCAAGGCCGATGCCCTGCAGCAGGAAATCGGCGGACCAGGCGCCGGGCGCGCCCAACCAGTTGCGCGCCGCCTCCCCGCCTGCGGTATTCCAGCTCGGGTCCGCGGGATCGAAACTGGCCAGCGCCAGACCCAGCGCGAAGGCGAGCAGCAGCAGCGCGAAGCCGCCACCCTCCGCCAGGCGGCGGCGCACGAACGGCGCGGCGCCGGCCGGCAGCAGGTTGAGTTTGCCAAGCGTGCTCGAGTCGCTCATCGTCCGCTCCGTCCTACAACACCTCCGCGATGCGCCGGAGCGCCTCGCCCGTCGTCTCCAGGTCGTGCACCATGGCGAGACGGATGTAGGGAATGCCCGAATTCGCCTCGCCGGCGACATCGGCGGTGAGATATTCCCCCGGCAGCACCCGGACCGCCGCGTCGCACCACAGCCGCTTCGCCGCCCCGACGCCATCGCCGACGTCGAGCCACAGGAAAAACCCGCCTTTCGGCTTGTAGAAGCCGAAACGGTTGCCGAGCACCTGTTCGGCGAGGTCGAACTTCTGCTGGTAGAGATGCCGGCTGTCGACGACGTGGCGCTCCTCGCGCCAGAGCGCGGTGGCGGTGGCGTCGATCGGCAGCGGCGCGGGGCTGCCGCCATAGTCGCGCATCTTGGCGAAGCGGGAGATCAGCGCCGGATCACCGACCACGAATCCGGCCCGCAGGCCCGGCACGCTGGAACGTTTGGAGAGCGAGTGGAAACACAGCAGGTTGTCCAGCCCCTCGCCCATGTCGCGCGCCACCTCGAGGGCGCCGAGCGGCGGTTCCTCCGTATAGATCTCGGCGTAGCATTCATCCATGATCAGGACGAAATCATGCGTCCGCGCCAGGCCGATGATCCGCTGCAGATAATCCGCGTCGGCCATGGTGCCCTGCGGGTTGGCCGGCGAGCAGAGATAGAACAGCGTCGTCCGCGCCCAGGTTTCTGCGGAAATCGCGTCCAGGTCCGGCAGGAAATTCGCGTCGCGCGGGGTCGGCAGATAGACCGGCTCGGCGCGGGCGGCCAGGGCGCCGCCCGCATAACATTGGTAGAACGGGTTCGGCATCAGCACCAGCGGCGCCTCGCCCGCCTTTTCGTCCGGGGTGAAGATCAGGGCGCACATGAACAGCCCCTCACGGGTGCCGGAGACGGAAACCACGTGCTCCGCCGCGTTCACCATGCCGTCCGGCAGCCGGTAGCGCCGGCCAAGCCAGTCGACGATCGCCGCCCGCAACGCCTCGCTGCCCCGGTTCGGCGGATATTTGCCGTAAAGATGGGCGTTCGCCGCCATCGTCTCCGCCACCAGGGGCGGATAGGGATGTTGCGGCTCCCCCAGGCTCATCCAGATTTCCGACAGCCCGGGCGCCGGCGTCAGCGGGTCCAGCAAATCGCGCAGACGCTGAAAAGGATAGTCAGGAAGTCGCGCCAAATGAGTGTTGTACATGGCTCTGACCACAGGTGATTCGCACCAAGGCGCGGGGTGATGGGTCCAAAACGGAACATAACCTAAACGCCACGAAGATACTGTATTGCCATCTTCTCGACGACACAAGGACTTGCGGCCAAAAGCTCGTGTACGGTGACAAAAGAGGGAGGCCGCAAGACCTCCCTCTTCGTGCTTTGTTCTGGTTTTCGGGTGATTCGCGGGGTGATTCGCGACCCCGTCCCGAGGTCCGCCCGAAGCAGGCGAATTCGGGACGGGGTGTTGCGCTCAGGAAACGCTCTCGCCGTGCAGGCGGATGTCGAGGCCCTCGCGTTCGCTCTCCTCGTCGACGCGGATTCCCATGACCAGGTCGATGACCTTGATCAGCACCGCGGAGACGATCGCGGTATAGACCACCGTCGCCAGAATACCTTCGAGCTGCAGCCAGACCTGGCCCGGGTTGCCCTCCAGCAGGCCGGCCGTGCCACCGATCGCCTTGGAGGCGAAGACACCGGTCAGCAGGGCGCCGACGATGCCGCCGACGCCATGCACGCCGAAGACGTCCAGGGCGTCGTCGTAACCGAGCTTCAGCTTCAGCCAGGTGACGGCGAAGTAGCAGACGACGCCGGAGATGGCGCCGAGCGCCAGGGCGCCGCCGGGCGCCACGAAACCCGCCGCCGGCGTAATGGCGACCAGGCCCGCAATGGCGCCCGAGGCGATGCCGAGCACGCTCGGCCGGCCGTCGCGCAGCCATTCGACCGCCATCCAGCTGAGCGCGGCGGCGGCGGCGGCGATCTGCGTCACCGCCATGGCCATGCCGGCGGAATTGTTGGCCCCGACGGCCGAGCCGGCGTTGAATCCGAACCAGCCGACCCAGAGGAGGGCGGCGCCGACGACGGTGAAGCCGACGTGGTGCGGTGCCAGGTTCTCGCGGCCATGCCCGAGGCGCTTGCCGAGGATCAGGCAGACCACCAGGGCGGCGACGCCCGAGTTGATGTGCACCACCGTGCCGCCGGCGAAGTCCAGCACGCCCTCGCCCGCGAGGAAGCCGCCCGCGCCCCAGACCCAGTGGGTGATCGGGGCGTAGACCAGGATCGACCAGAGCCCGACGAAGACCATCAGCGCGGAGAACTTCATCCGCTCCGCCACCGCGCCGGTGATGAGGGCCGGCGTGATGATGGCGAAGGTCATCTGGAAGGTCATGAAGACGCTTTCAGGGATGGTGCCGCTCATCGAGTCGGCGGTCATGCCGGTGAGGAAGACCTTGGAAAAGCCGCCGTGGAAGGCGCCTTCGCCGCCGAAGGCCAGGGAATAGCCGATCACCATCCAGATCACGCTGGCGAGACAGCAGGTGGCGAAACTCTGCATCAGCGTCGAGAGCATGTTCTTCTTGCGCACCATGCCGCCATAGAACAGGGCGAGACCGGGGATCGTCATCATCAGCACGATCACGGTCGAGGTCAGCATCCAGGCGGTATCGCCGGTGTCGAGCTTGGCCTCCTCGGCCAGCGCCGGGCCGGCGGCCAGCAGGCCGACCAGTGCCGCAGCGCTGGCGGCGGGCCGGTAAATTCGGGTCGTCGTCATTTCGGATTTCCTTTCCCTAGAGGGCTTCGGAGTCGCGCTCGCCGGTGCGGATGCGAACCGCCTGGCCGAGTTCGAATACAAAAATCTTGCCGTCGCCGATCTGCCCGGTCCGGGCCGCGCCTGTGATCGTTTCGACGACCTGGTCGACCAGCTCGTCGGCGACCGCGAGCTCCATGCGGATCTTCGGCAGGAAGTTCACGGCGTACTCGGCACCGCGGTAGATTTCGGTGTGGCCACCCTGGCGGCCGTAGCCGCGGGCTTCCGTCACCGTCAGGCCCTGGATGCCGATCTCCGTCAGCGCCTCGCGAACCTCGTCGAGCTTGAACGGCTTGATGACCGCCGTAACGAATTTCATGACCGTCTCCCCATCATGGTGTCGCGCGACCCCGGCGGCTTCCCACCACGACGCCGTCGCGCACGTACCGTCTGCGTTTCACGACCCGTGCCAACTGCACCGGATTCGAGTTAAGAGATTGAAATTAATAGGATATTTGGGAATTTCGGTTCAACGGATCGTATTGCGGTGCAATATAGATGCCTAAATTTTACCCATAGCGACAATATCGCCTAAATTTTAACCTGGCATGTTCCGGCCATGGACAAGTCCGGCGCCACGAGGGATGGTAAGTCATGGCAGGGGCGAAGACAGCGACGGGGCGCGAGGCGGGAGCGGGCCCGATCGACACAGATCTGGCGATCGTCGGCGGCGGGCTGATCGGCATGGCGCTGGCGCGGGCCGCCGCGACGGCGGGCCTGGAGACGGTGGTGCTGGAGCGTCAGGATCCGTCGGCCATGGCCGACGACGCGTTCGACGGCCGTGTCACCTCGATCGCCCAGGGCACGGCGATCATGCTGCGGGAAATCGGCGTCTGGGCGCATCTCGCCGACGAGGCCGAGCCGATCCTGGAAATCCGCGTCGCCGACGGGCAGGCGCCCCTGTTCCTGCATTTCGATCACCGGGAGGTCGGCGATCGGCCGTTCGGCTATATGGTGGAAAACCGCCGGCTGCGCCGGGCCCTGGCGCGTGCCGTCGCCGAGAGCACGGAAACCCGCCTGCTGGCGCCCGTTGACATCGCGGATATCGAGCGCGGCGCCCACGGCGTTCGGCTAACGCTGGCCGACGGGCGGGAGATCCGCGCAGCCCTGCTGGTGGCGGCGGACGGGCGCGGCTCGCGCCTGCGGGAGGCGGCGGGCATTCGCAGCCTCGCCTGGCGCTATTCACAGGACGCGATCGTCGCCACCCTGGCGCACGAGCTGCCGCACTATGGCGTCGCCAAGGAACACTTTCTTCCAGGCGGCCCCTTCGCCCTGCTGCCGATGACCGAACAGCGCTCCTCCCTGGTCTGGACCGAGCGGGCCGAAATCGCCGAACGGATGGTCGCCCTGGACGATGCGGCCTTCACGGCGGAGATCCAGGCCCGCGCCGGGGACCACCTGGGAACGGTCCGCGTCGTCGGTCCGCGCTGGCGCCACCCCCTCGGCCTCTCCAATGCCGAGCGCTATATCGACCGCCGGCTGGTGCTGGTCGGCGACGCGGCGCACGCCATGCATCCGCTGGCCGGCCAGGGCCTGAATCTCGGATACCGGGACGTCGCCTGGCTCGTCGAGATCCTGGCGAAGCGCGCCCGTCTCGGCCTCGACCTCGGCGCCGCGGAGGGGCTGGAGGCCTATCAGCGCCGCCGCCGGATGGACGCGCTGGCGATGCTGGTGATGACCGACGGCCTGAACCGCCTGTTCTCGAACGATATCGCGCCGGTCCGCCTGGCCCGCACCCTCGGTCTCGGCGCGGTGCAGCGCATCGGGCCGGCAAAACGCTTCTTCGAACGCCGCGCCAGCGCCATGGCCGGCGACCTGCCGGCCCTGATGCGCGTCGGTTGAGGTTTGCGGATCATCGATTGCTCGGAGGATTCACGATGGCCCTGGAGATCACCCCGCTTCCCGCCTGCTTCGGCGCCACGGTGAGGGGCATCGCCCTCGACGGGCTGGACGACGACAACTTCGACCGGCTGTATGCCCATTGGCTGGACTATGGCCTGCTGGTGTTTCCGGGCCAGCATCTCGACACCGGGCAACAGATCGCCTTCGCCCGGCGCTTCGGCCCCTTGGAGTTCGACCTGGTCGAACTGTCGAACGTCAAGCAGGACGGCAGCTTGCGGACGAGCGACGACGACGACATGGTGAAGATCCTGAAGGGCAACATGGGCTGGCATCACGACAGCACCTACATGCCCGTTCAGGCCAAGGGCGCCGTGTTCTCCGCCCATGTCGTGCCACGCAGCGGCGGCGAGACCGGCTGGGCCGACATGACGGCGGCCTATGCCGCCCTCGACGACGACCTCAGGGCCCGCATCGCCGGCCTCTCGGCGCACCATTCGCTGATCCACAGCCAGTTGAAAGCCGGCTTCACGGCCAAGGAGAAGGACAGCGAGTATATCGGCTACGGCCTCGACCAGACGCAGGCGCCGCTACGCCCGCTGGTGAAGATCCACCCGGAAACCGGTCGGCCGACCCTCACGATCGGCCGCCATGCGCATGCCATTCCAGGTCTGGACGAGGCGGAGTCGGAGGCGCTGCTCGACCATCTGGTCGAGTTCGCCTGCCAGCCGCCCCGCGTTTACCACCACAGCTGGACGCCGGGCGACGTCGTGCTCTGGGACAACCGGCGGCTGATGCACCAGGGCCGGCCCTGGGACATGGCCGAGCGCCGGATCATGTTCCATTCCCGCATCGCCGGCGACCCGGTGAGCGAGGCCGCCGCCGCCTAGCCTATTCGGCGGCCTCCGCCGGGGCCGGCGGGCGCCAGCGCAGCACCGGCTGGCGGGCCGCCCGGGTTTCGTCCAGACGCCGGCGCGGGGCGTGGAAGGGCGCACCCTCGAAGCGGTCGACATCGCCCGCCGCCGCGTCGGCCATCAGGCCGCGCATCAGCGCGATGAACTCGTCGAGGGAGGCCTTGCTCTCGGAATCCGTCGGCTCGATCAGCATGGCGCCGTGTACCACCAGGGGGAAATACATCGTCATCGGATGCACCCCCTCGTCGATCATCGCCTTGGCCAGGTCCAAGGTGGTGACGCCGGTATCCTTGAGGCTGGCGTCGTCGAACAGCACCTCGTGCATGCAGGGTCCGGGGAACGGCAGGCTCATCACGTCCTCCAGGCCCGCGCGGACGTAGTTGGCGTTCAGCACCGCGTCCTCCGCCGCCTGGCGCAAGCCGTCGGCGCCATGGCTCATCATGTAGGTGAGCGCCCGGATGAACATGCCCATCTGGCCGTGGAAGCCCTTCAGGCGACCGAAGGCACGGCCGTCGTCGGCTGGGTCGTGCTCGCTCTCGACCAGGCGGAAGCCGTCGCCCTCGCGGATCACGTAAGGCCGGGGCGCAAAGGGCGCCAGCGCCTCCGACAGCACCACCGGCCCGCTGCCCGGCCCGCCGCCGCCGTGCGGCGTCGAGAAGGTCTTGTGCAGGTTGATGTGCATGCAGTCGATACCGAGGTCGCCCGGCCGGACCCGGCCCATGATGGCGTTGAAGTTGGCCCCGTCGCAGTAGAAATAGCCGCCCGCCGCATGCACCAGTCGGGCGATCTCGACGATATCGCTTTCGAACAGGCCGCAGGTGTTCGGGTTGGTCAGCATGACGCCGGCGACGTCCGGACCGAGCCGTTCGGCGAGCGCGGCGACATCGACGCGACCGCGCGGGTCGGCGGCGATCGCCTCGACCCGGTAGCCGCACATCGCCGCCGTCGCCGGGTTGGTGCCGTGTGCGCTTTCGGGCACCAGCACCACCTGACGGCTTTCGCCCCGGGCATCGAGCGCGGCGCGGATGCACATCATCCCGCAAAGCTCGCCGTGGGCGCCCGCCGCCGGCGACATCGCCACCGCGGGCATGCCGGTGAGCGTGATCAGCCAATGGGCCAGCGTGTCGATCAGCTCCAGCGCGCCCTGTGCCGTTTCGGGGGGTTGCAGCGGATGCACCTCGGCCAGGCCGGCCAGCCGCGCGACCTTCTCGTTCAGTCGCGGATTGTGCTTCATGGTGCACGAGCCGAGGGGATACATCGCCATGTCGATGGCATGATTGTCGCGGCTGATGCGCACGAAGTGGCGCACCACTTCCGGCTCCGAAAGCCCCGGCAGACCGGTCGGACCCTGACGTGCGAGGCCGCCCAGACGGTCGGTGAAATCGCCGACCTCCGGCAGGTCGACGCCCGTGCTTTCCGGCGCACCCTGTTCGAAGATCAACGGCTCCTCGTGGTCGAGACCCCGGTGGCCGGAATGGGTGCGCGGACCGCCCTCGATCTCGATGAGCTTGAGCCCACCGCTCTTGTCGCGTGACTGGCTCATGACAGCACCTCCTTCAGACCCGCCTCGAGGCGGTCGACGTCGCCGTCGCTCACGGTTTCCGTGGTGGCCAGGATCAACAGGTTGGCCGCCGCCGCCTCGCCCGGGAACAGCCGGGCCGCGGGCACGCCGCCCAGCACGCCCGCCGCCGCCAGGGCCGAAACCACCTCGCCCGCGTCGCGCGACAGGCGCAGGGTGAACTCGTTGAAAAAGCTCTCGTTCACCACCTCGACTCCCGGCAATGCCGCCAGCCGGTCGGCCAGCGCCACCGCCCGGGCATGATTGAGCCGGGCGAGATGGCGGAAGCCGACATCGCCCAGCAACGCCAGGTGGATGGTGAAGGCCAGGCCGCAGAGGCCCGAGGACGTACAGATGTTGCTGGTCGCCTTCTCGCGGCGGATATGCTGCTCGCGCGTCGACAGGGTCAGCACGAAGCCGCGCCGCCCCGCCGCGTCCACCGTTTCGCCGCAAAGCCGGCCGGGCATCTGCCGGACATGCTTGTCCCGGCAGGCGAAGAGGCCGAGATGCGGGCCGCCGAAGGTCAGCGGATTGCCGAGCGATTGTCCCTCGGCCGCCACGATATCGGCGCCCATGTCGCCCGGCGGCACCACCGCGCCGAGCGAGACGATCTCGTTCACCACCGCCACCAGCAACGCGCCCTTGGCGTGCGCCGCTTCGGCCAGCGGCGAGAGGTCGCGCAGCCGGCCGAAGACGTCCGGGTTCTGCACCACCACGCAGGCCGTATCGTCGTCGATCAAGGCGGCGAGGTCCTCGTCGCCGGCGAAATCGACCGCCGCGCCGTCGGCCGAGAATTCGGTATAACGCAGCATGGTCTGAACGACGTCGCGGTATTGCGGGTGCAGCCCGCCGGAAAGCACCGCGCGCTTGCGCCGGGTCACCCGGGCGGCCATCAGCACCGCTTCGGCGGTCGAGGTCGCGCCGTCGTACATGGAGGCGTTGGCGACATCCATGCCCGTGATCATCGCGACCTGGGTCTGGAATTCGAACAGCGCCTTCAGGGTGCCCTGGCTCACCTCGGGCTGATAGGGCGTATAGGCGGTGAGGAATTCCGAGCGCTGGATCAGGTGGTCGGCGGACGCCGGCACATGATGGCGGTAAGCCCCGGCGCCGATGAAGAACGGCGAGGTGGCGGCACTCATGTTCTTCGCCGCCAGGCCGGCGATCGCCCGCTCGACTTCCAGCTCGCCCTGGTGGGCGGGCAGGTCGATCAGCGCGTCGAGGCGGACGTCCTCCGGCACGTCGACATAGAGATCGTCGATCCCGCCGACCCCGATCGCCGCCAGCATGGCGGCACGCTCGCCCTCGTTGTGCGGCAGATAACGCATTATTCGAGCCCTTCCACGAAGGCGTCATAGGCCGCCTGGTCCATCAGGCCGTCCAGCTCGCCCGCATCGGCGATGCGCAGCTTGAAGAACCAGCCGCCGCCCTGGGCGTCTTCGTTGACCGTCGCCGGGTTTTCGGCGACGGTCGAATTGACCTCGACGATCTCACCGGCGATGGGGGCATAGACCTCCGCCGCGGCCTTCACCGACTCGACCACCGCCGCCTCGTCCCCGGTGGCGAAGCTCTGGCCGACGTCGGGCAGATCGACGAAGACGACATCGCCCAGCTGTTCCTGCGCATAGACGGTGATGCCGCAGGTAGCCACGTCGCCGTCGATGGCCAGCCATTCGTGGTCCTCGGTGAACTTGATGACACTCATGATGGTTACTCCTCCCCTGGAATTGTTTCTGTCGGCGCTTTCGCCGTCATCCCCTGTAGTAGCGTTGCGGCACGAAGGGCATCTTGGCGACGCGCGCGGGCAGGCTCTTGCCCCGCACCACCAGGCCGACCTCCGTATCGGCGGCGGTATGGCCCGCCGCGACGTAGCCCATGGCGAGCGGCCCCTCGAGGCTGGGCCCGAAGCCGCCGCTGGTGACCTCGCCGATGACGATTCCCTCGCTATCGGTGATCGCCGTGTGTTCACGCGCCGGCTGGCGTCCGTCCGGCAGGAGTCCGACCCGGCGGCGGGGCGGGCCGTCGGCCAGCTGGCGGCGCACCACGGCGTCGCCCGGATAGCCGCCTGCCTCGCGCCGCCGTTTGGAGATCGACCAGGCCAGGCCGGCCTCGATCGGCGTCGTGCTCGGATCGATGTCGTGGCCGTGCAGGCAGAGCCCGGCCTCGAGGCGGAGTGAGTCGCGCGCACCGAGCCCGATCGGCGCTACCTCCGGCTCGGCCAGCAGACGGCGGGCGAGACGCTCGCCGTCCCCACCGGCGCAGGAAATCTCGTAACCGTCCTCGCCGGTATAGCCGGACCGGCTGGCGAAGGCTTCGATGCCGTCGACGGTGATCGCTCGGGCCGACATAAAGGGCATGGTGGCCGCTTCCGGCGCCATCCGGGCCAACACCTCGGCGGCGGCGGGACCTTGCAGGGCGAGCAGCGTCCGATCGCCCTGATAGTCGATCTCGAAACCCGACATGCCGGCCTGCAGCAGGGCGATGTCGGCCGCCTTGTTGCCGGCGTTGACGACGAGGAAGAGGCCGTCCTCCAGCCGCGTGACCATCAGGTCGTCGAGGATGCCGGCCGTCTCGTCGGTGAACTGGGTATAGCGCATGCGGCCCGCCTCCAGGCCCTGGATGTCGCCCGGCACCAGCCGCTCCAGCGCTTCGGCGGCGCCGGCGCCCGGAATGCGCACCTGGCCCATGTGGGAGACGTCGAACAGTCCCGCGGCGGCGCGTACGTGGCGGTGTTCCTTGAGGATGCCGTCGGCGTATTGCACCGGCATGGCGTAGCCGGCAAAGGGCACCATCTTCGCGCCGAGTTCACGGTGCAGGGAATCGAGGGGGGTGGTCTCGAGGGTGGCTTCGTCGTCACTCATGGCGTCCTCCGACAGCGGCATGTCACGCGCCTCGCGGCGTCGCGGTCATGCCCCCTCTGTCGTCGGACTCGACGTTGTCGGACCTGAGATATTCAGCCCCACCGTGACGACCGGGGCCGCCGCGATCGGGTGTTCACCCTTCGGTGGGGCACGCGTCCCGCGACGGACGTACCCGCTTTCCAGAGTGGCGATCCCCCGCGGTCCGGATGCCTGAGAGTTTCCGGGGCGGTTGCTCCTTCGGCGCCGTCGACACCGCGTCTTAGCGGCGCGCCGGTCTCTCCCACGGGGGTCGAGCCATGGTCTACCGGGCGCTACCGTCGCGTCGACACCCGATCGATACCACGAAGCTTAGCGTCGCCGGCCGCCCTGTCAATCGTCCGGCCTCTCACGTCTCGGCGAGCGGGCCCGATGTCGGGTATAGTTTCCGCCGGCAGAAACGTGGATCGGGAGCGGTGACGTGCACGTGGATGAAGTCTTCGGTTCCATCGGCGCCGTTCTCGGCGAACTCGCCTTGCCGGCGCCACTCGGCCCCGACGACCACCGGCGGCTTCGGGGCCTGCTGGACGAGCACGGCGTCCTGGTCCTGCGGGACCAGGCCCTCGACGAGGCCGGACTGATTGCCTTCTCGCGCGGGTTCGGCGAGCTCGCGACCTTTCACGAGCCCGACAAGCGGTCCGCCACGGCGCCGGAAATCTTCCGTATCTCCAATGTCGAGACGGACGGACGGGCGCTTCGCGCCGAGAGCAATTCGGTCGCCGACTATTTCAACAAAATCACCCGCCGTTGGCACACCGACGGCTCCTATAAGGCCGTACCTGCGCTGGCAACGTGTCTCTATGGCCTGGAAGTCCCCGACGAGGGCGGCGATACCCTGTTCGCCGATATGGCGGCGGCCTACGCGGCGCTGGCGGACGACATGAAGGCGCGCCTCGACGGTCTGCACATGGTGCACAACTACGAAAACAACATGGATCTGACGCCCGGGCATCGACCGATGAGCGCCGAGGACAAGGCGTTGCTGCCGCCGGTCACCCATCCGGTGGTCCGCCACTGCGCAGGTGGCCGCCGCGCCCTGTACTTGAGCGACAATGTCGCGCGCTATGTCGGCGGCATGCCGATCGCGGACGGCCGCGCCCTGTTGCAGGAGCTGTTGCAATGGTCGACGCAGGACCGCTTCGTCTATCGCCACCGCTGGCGGGCCGGCGACGTGCTGTTGTGGGACAACCGGCGGGTCATGCATCTGGCGACCGAATACGACATGCAGCGCTATCGCCGCATCATGCTGCGGACCGAGATCATGGGCGAGGAGGCCGTCAGGTAACCCGACTCCTCACCACTCGGGATCGGGCAGGCGGCTGAAGGCGGTGCGGAGCGCGCGGGACCAGCGTTCGGAGATGCGGGTGAAGTAGGGATCGCCCTCCTCGATGCGGCGGTTCTGGGTAATCGCCAGGGCGTCGCGCTCGTAGACCACCAGGTCGATCGGCAGGCCGACGGAAATATTGGAGCGGAGCGTCGAGTCCATCGAGACCAACGCAAGCTTCACCCCCTCCGTCAGGCTCGAGGTGGCGGAGAGGCCGCGGTCGAGGATCGGCTTGCCGTATTTCGCCTCGCCGATCTGGAAATAGGGCGTGTCGGCCGTCGCCTCGATGAAGTTACCGGCCGCATAGATCTGGAACAGCCGCAGCGGGCGACCCCGGACCTGGCCGCCGAGGATGATGGCGGCGGTGAAGTCGGCGCCTTGCGCCTCCATCGCCTCGCCGTCCTCGCGCCAGACTTCGCGCAGCGCGCGACCGACCAGGCGGGCGGCGGCGAACATGCCGGGCACGGTCAGCAGCGTCTCTTCTTCCGCGCCGACCCCCTCGCTCACCATGTTGACCACGGCCTGGGTGACCGCCAGGTTGCCCGACGTCATCATCACCAGGACCCGCTCGCCCGGCACCTCCCAGCGCGACATCTTGGCGAAGGTCGAGATATGGTCGACGCCCGCGTTGGTACGCGAATCGGCGACCATCACCAGGCCCTCTTCCAAGAGCATGCCGACGCAGTAGGTCATGCGCGGGGGCGGGCGGGCCGATTGACCGGGAACCTGGCCTTCCGGCCGGACAGTACACGGGCCATGTCGGCACCGGCGGTGGCGGCGATGGCCTCCAGGCATTCGACGGTGGAGCCGGCCATGTGCGGCGTGATCAGCACGTTCGGCGCGGCGAACAGCGGATTGGCGGGATCCGGCGGTTCCCCGTTCAGGACGTCGAGCGCGGCACCGCCGACCCGGCCATGGGTCAGCGCGCGCGCCAACGCCTTCTCGTCCACCAACGGGCCGCGCGCCGCATTCACCAGCAGCACGCCCTTCTTCATCTTGGCGAAGGCGGCACGGTTCAACAGCCGCTCCGTCGCCGGAATATGCGGAGCATGCAGGGAGATCACGTCGGCCCGCCCCAGCAGCGTCTCGAAGCCGAGGGGACGGGCGCCGCGTTCGCGGATTTCCGCCGCCGTCAGTCCCGGATCGAAGGCCACCACCTTCATGCCGAGCGCGCGGGCGATGTCCGCCACCCGGCCGCCGATCTGGCCGAGGCCGATCAGGCCCAGGGTGCGGCCGCGAAGCTCGATACCGGTATGGCGCGCCTCGCCCCAGGCACCTTCGCCATGCACGCGGGCGGCACTCTCCGGGATCCGCCGTGCCAGGTTCAGCATCAGCGCGATGGTGAGTTCGGCCACCGCGACGGCGTTGGCGCCGGGCGCGTTGGTCACCAGGACACCGCGGGCCGAGCAGGCCTCGACATCGACCTGGTCGACCCCGGCACCGTGCACCGCGACGACCTGCAGGGCCGGCAGCAGCTCCAGCAACTCCGAGGTGACGTAGCCGGGCCGAAGCAGCATGCCGATCGCGCCCGACAGCATCCGCGCATACTGCCGGGTCTCGGCCGAACCGAGCGGCCTGAACGGCAATTCCACGACCTTTACCGGCGCGATGCCCTTCAGCGCCGCGCGCACCGGGCTGAGGGTTACGGGCATTTCGTCGGTCGAGGTCACCGCGACCCAGGGGCGCATCTTCGCCATGTTCCACATCCTTAATTCAGCTTCACGTCGAACTTACAGCCTTCACGAGGGAAGGCAATCGCCGAAACGACCGGGCTTGACCGGGCCGGCGCGCCGGTCCATGCGGGGGTCATGATCGTCTCCGCCTCGTACCGAACGGACATCCCGTCCTTTCACGGCGCCTGGTTCGCCCGCCGGCTCGCCGACGGCTTCGCGCTGGTCCGCAATCCCTATGGCGGCAAGCCCTACCGGGTCGATCTGGCGGCGGCCGACGGCTTCGTCTTCTGGAGCCGGAACACCCGCCCGTTTCGCCCGGTGCTGGCGGATCTGGCGGCGGCGGCCCGGCCCTTTGTCGTGCAATACACGCTCACCGGCTATCCGCGCGCCCTCGAACGCGCGGTGCCCTCGGTCGAGACGGCGGTCGCCGAAATTCATTGGTTGGCCGAGCGCTTCGGCCCGCGTGCCGTGGTCTGGCGTTATGATCCAATCCTGCTGACCGCCGCGACGGACGCGCATTTTCACCTGGCGAACTTCACCGCCCTGGCGGATCGCCTGCGGGGTGCGGTGGACGAAGTCGTGATCAGCTTCGCCCATATCTACGCCAAGACGCGACGCCGGCTCGACGCGGCGGGAGTCGATTGGCGCGACCCGGCGCTCGAAGAGAAGTCCGCGCTACGCCTCGAACTCGAAGCTTGGGCGGCGGCGGCAGGGATGCGCCTGACGGTCTGTGCCCAGGCCGACGTCGGCGGCACGGGCGCGGCCTGTATCGACGCCCGGCGCCTCTCCGACGTGGCGGGTCGGCCGATCGATGCGCGCGTCAAAGGCCACCGGCCGGGCTGCCTATGCGCCGAAAGCCGCGACATCGGCGCCTACGACAGCTGCGCCCACGGCTGCGTCTATTGCTACGCGGTGGCGGACCACGACCGCGCCGTCGCCAACTTGGCAAAGATGAAAATCAGAATCGAGCCTCCGGTGGCACGTGGTACAGCGGATTAAATTCCCGAATCCTCGTTGCAGTGCCGGCAATAACTAATCATTAATATTTATACAGATACACTTATGCATGGTGCGATCTGGAGCCAAAGATCGCCAGGTTTGTGTAAGACTATAAATTAATAAAGTGCGACCTGCGTTAGTGAGGTACCCCTTGAACTCGTCAGATACGCCAAAAAATGGAGAACTGAGCGATGGATACGCAGTCTCAAAGTGATGTTGCACCAACGGAACAAACCGACAGTTGGTTCCGTCGCCATTTCAACTTCCACATCCGGGGCCGGCTCATTGCTGGCTTCGGCGGCGTTTGCCTCGTTCTGGCAGCGATTACCGGAACGACGCAGTATAAGGCGATCACTGTCGAGGAAGAAATCGTCCGCATCAACCAACTCCGCGTGCCGACGGCGCTCGCGAGTGGCTCGATCGCCCGCAACATCTACGGCACGCTCGCGAGCTTGCGGGGCTGGATGCTGACGGGCGACGAGAAGTTTAAGACCCAGCGCACGGCGATTTGGGCCGACATCGACGGCAAGCGCGCCAGCATCGACGAGCTTGCCAAGGCCTGGACCAATCCGGCCAACGTCAAAAAATGGAACCTGTTCAAGGCCATACTCGATGAGTTCAAGACTGCCCAGTTGACGGTCGAGAACCTCGCCCACAACCTGGACCAAGAACCGGCGAACCGGATCTTGTTCGAACAGGCCGCACCCCGGGCTCGCATCATGATCGATACGATCACCACCATGATCGACGACGAAATGCTCCAGGAGCCGTCGCCGGAACGACGCCAATTGCTCGGCGCGATGGCCGACGTCCGGGGGTCATTCGGTTTGGTCATTGCAAGCATTCGCGCCTTTCTGCTGTCGGGCGATCGCAAATTCATCGATCTCTACAATGGTGCCTGGGCAAAAAACGAGAAGCGCTTCGCCGACCTCTCCACGATGACCGACCATTTCACGGATATCCAGCACATCGCATTCGCTGAACTGACGCGGAGTCGCGAAGAATTCTCCGTCCTTCCGCCGAAAATGTTCGAAATCCGCGGCTCAGACAAATGGAACATGGCCAACTATACCCTGGTCACCGAGGCCGCGCCCCGGGCCGGGAAACTGTTGACGATCCTCCTCGGCCCGATCAACGAGACCGGCCTGCGCAGTGGCGGCATGGTCGACAACCAAAGAGACCTCTTGAGTGTCGATGCGGATCGTGCGCAATCCGATATCCTGGATCTGGAACGCGTGACCTGGTTTATGCTCGCAGTCGGTTTGATGAGCGCCATCGTCATCGTTGTCCTGACCTCGCGCTCGATCGTCAGCCCGATCAACGCCATGAACAGGACCATGCGCACTCTCGCCGAGGGCGATACCAGTGTCGAGGTCCCAGGCCAGGAACGGAAGGACGAGGTCGGCGACATGGCGGCGGCGGTCGAGGTGTTCAAGGAGAGCATGATCCGCAATGACGAGCTGCACGCCCAACAGGAAAAAGAGCAGCAGGCCCGCATGAAACGCGGCAAGGTCATTGAGGAACTCACCATCGCCTTCGATGCCGGCGTGAGCGAGGTTCTCGAGGTCGTCGCCACGGCTTCGGCGGAACTGGACGTCACCGCGCGGTCGATGTCGGAGATGGCCAACCAGACGTCGGAGAAGGCGACCTCGGTCGCAGTGGCCTCGGAACAGACGACGGCGAACGTCGAGTCGGTCGCCTCGGCGACGGAGGAGCTGTCGGCGTCGATCGGCGAGATCTCCGGCCGCGTCATGGAATCGGCCAACATCGCATCGAATGCGGTTGCCCAGGCCTCGAACACGAACCAGAACGTACAGTCTCTCGATTCCGCCGCGCAGAAGATCGGCGAGGTCGTCAACCTGATCACGGGTATCGCCGAGCAGACCAACCTGCTGGCCCTCAACGCCACCATCGAGGCGGCCCGCGCCGGCGACGCCGGCAAGGGCTTCGCCGTGGTCGCCTCGGAGGTCAAGAACCTGGCCAATCAGACGGCGCGCGCAACGGACGAAATATCGCAGCAGATCGCGAGCATGCAGGAGGAGACCCGAAAGGCGGTCGGCGCGCTGCAGGACATCACGAGCACGATCGAGAACATCAACGAGATCTCGACGTCGGTGTCCACGGCAGTCGACCAGCAACGTGCCGCAACGAACGAAATCAGCGGCAACGTCTCCCATGCCTCGCATGGAACGTCCGACGTGTCCTCGCACATCGGCGACGTCAGCAATGCGGCATCGGAAACCGGTGCAGCCTCGACCCAAGTGCTGTCAGCCTCGCGGGAACTTGCCACTCAGTCCGAGACGCTGAAGCGGGTGGTGCAGACGTTCCTTACCGAAGTTCGCGCCGCTTAGGATGGCTCAAAGACCTGCGGCGGGGCGCACCAGCGTTTGTGCCAGCAGATCGAGCTGGCGTTCGAGCTGATCGGTCGTGCGGGTCAGCACCATGACCACCAGTTGATCGACGCCCGCCTCGGCGTAGCGTTTCATCGCCTCCCCGTCGGCCGGATGCAGATAGGGGGAGACGGTGATGTCGACCGTATCGCGGCCGCGACCGCGGTCACCGAGCAACCCGTCCAGGCGGGCGAGACAGTCTACCGTCGCTTCGGGTGTCAGGTTGAAGCCGTGCCAGCCATCGCCGATATCGGCGACCCGGCGCAGCGCCACCTCGCTCTCGCCGCCGAAGTAGATCGGCGGATGGGGCCGCTGTACGGGCTTGGGGTACTGTCGGCAGGCGGGCAGCGTGTAGAACTCGCCCTCGTGCGCCGAGATCTCGTCGCACCAGAGCCGCTTGATCACCTCGAGGTACTCCCGGCAGCGCGCACCGCGCCGGGCGAAGGGCACGCCCAAGGCCTCGAACTCCTCCGCCAGCCAGCCGACGCCGACGCCGAAATCGAGCCGCCCGTCGGAGAGGTAGTCGAGCGACGCGGTCTCCTTCGCCGTGTAGACGGGGTTGCGTTGTGGAACCAGGCAAATGCCCGTGCCGAGACGCAGCTTGCGGGTTTCCGCCGCCACGAAGGCGAGCGCCGTGAAGGCCTCGATCAGGCCGCTGTCGCCGGCCAGGCCGATCTTGCCGTCCTCGGCATAGGGGTAGCTCGATTCGTACTCGTCGAACAGCACCACATGCTCGCCGAGCCAGAGCGAATGGAAATCCCGCTCTTCCGCCAGGCGACCGAGGGCGCGGATATAGTCGGGGGTGTGGTGTGGATTGCGCAGCGGGGCGAACAGTCCGATTTTCATTGGCGTCATCCTGGTGAGATGTGTAAATGGCGGCGGGCGGAGTGTGCCGGCTCGCGCCCGAACGGGCAATGTCGGAGGCGGAGCGCCATGTCGGACACCTCAGCGTCGGAGGCGGAAACGTCCCGCCATTTCCGTTTCTTCGACAACCGGGAGAAATACCTCCTCTTCGTCACCACCTGTTCGGAGAAGTGGGCCGTCGCGGAGCGGATCGGCCGCGAGCTCGAACGCCTGCGGCCCGAGCCGCCGGCGCTGAAGATCTTCGATGCCGGCATGGGGGACGCGAGCGTGCTCACCCGGGTCTTGCGCGACGCCCACAGCCGCTTTCCCACGGTGCCCATCCAGATCGTCTGCAAGGAGATCAGCATTGAGGACATCCGCCTCGGCCTGGAGAAGATGGCCGACCGCTTCCACGAGCATCCCCAGACGGTGCTGGCCGTCACCAACATGCTCTACGGCGAAGCACCGTGGCTCAGCCCCCGCAAGGCGGAGGACAAGGCCCGCATGAACTGGTGGGAGATCCCGCTCGAAGGCGACAACGCGCATGATTTCGACCACCAGATCCGCCAATTGCTGCCGAAGATGGCCGACGCCTGGGAGACCCGGACCAGCGAGCGGACCGGCAACCCGCTTTATAAGGAGCCCTCGGTCGTCGTCTTCTACCGGGCCGATCAGCGCTTCGTGCTGGACCGCCTGCTGCCGGCGCGCGACGGCGTCGAAGCGGACTACGACCTGGTCGTCGCCTCGCAGCCCTACCGCGCGCGGACCGACGCCAAGACCAAGGTGCGCAACGTGTTGGCCCCGCTCGCGCGCGCGCTCGGCCCCGGCGGGCGGATGATCGTCATCCAATCGACCGGGCGCGATCCCGGCATGGAGGTCATTCGCAAGGTCTGGCCGGAGGAGGATCCCTTCCAGACCCCCGGCCACGAACTGCTGGTCGAGCTGGAGGCGAGCCTCGGCGCCAGCCATCCCGATCTGCGCTTCTCCGGCTCCGACGACGAGGGGGCGCTGTTCCGCTTTCGCCTGCATGCGCTGCCGGACGAGTTGGGCAAGTCGATCGGCACCTCGACCCTGCTGGCCGCCTGGAACGCGGCGATCTATGTCGCGCAGATTCCCGACGACCGGCTGACCGACGCGCTGGGCGAGACGAAGTATCTCGACTCGACCGCCGAGGTCCTGCGCCGCCACGGCGGCCTCTGGTTTCTCGACGAATCCTTCGTCGTGCACCGCCTGGGGCGAGACGACAAGAATCCATCCTAAGACCCGAGTGTCACCGTCCAGGGATCGTAACCGTAGCACCAGGTCGGATCCGTCGCCTCGCGCATCCAGGTGTTGGCGTGGGAGACGGCCTGGGCCTCGGCGGTGCGCGCCTGGCGCAGGCGCTCGAAGGTTGCCAGCGCCACTGCCGGGTCGCTCTCCGCGTCGAGCGTGCGGGCCAGCACGACGGCGTCCTCCAGCGCCATCGCGGCGCCCTGGGCCATATAGGGCGTCATCGGATGGGCGGCATCGCCGAGCAGCACCAGGCCCCCCTCGTGCCAGGTGGTGAGTGGTTCGCGGTCCAGGATCGCCCAGCGGTGCACGGCGGGACAGGCGTGCAGAACCTCGCGCACCTCCGCGTGGAAGCCAGCGAAGGCCGCGCGGACGACCGCCATGTCGCCCTCCGCCGACCAGGACTCGTCGACCCAGGCGGCATCGGGCAGGCTGGTGACGAAATAGACCTCGTCGCGGGTCCGGGTGACGTAGTAGATCACGATGTGCCGGTCTTCGCCCCACCACTTGGTACACGCGCCGATTCCGTGGCGCAGGCGGTCGGCGGGGAAGGTCGCCCGGTAGGCGACGCGGCCCGTGGCCCGAGGCCGCGCGGGCCCGTGCAGGATCTCCCGCACCCGGCTGTGCAGGCCGTCGGCACCGATCACCAGATCCGCGTCCGCCCCGGCGCCATGGGCGAAATGAAGGCGGTAGCCGTCTCCGGCCGCTTCGATGCCGACGAGATCACGGCCCATTTCGATGTCGGCGGCGGGGACGGCGGAGAGCAGGGCCGCATGCAGATCGGCCCGGTGCAGTTGCAAATAGGGCGCGCCGTAGCGGGCCTCCGCCGCGTCGCCGAGCGGAAGTTCGAAACGGCTAGCACCGGTATCGCCGTCCCGGTTGTCCCAGGTAACGGGCCGAAAGGCGCGTTCACGGACCACACTCTCGAGGCCGAGGCCGCGCAGCGCCTTCATGGCGTTGGGGCTCATCTGGATGCCGGCGCCGACGCGGGCGAAGCCCCGGGCCTGCTCGAAAACCCGGGCTTGAAAGCCGAAATGCCGAAGCGCGGCGGCCACGGCCAGGCCGCCCATGCCGGCACCGATGATGGCTATTCGCAGCTTTTGCCTCATGTCGTCATCCGGTGTTCCGACCGTACCGACCCATGGCCAGACATATCCCGTGCGCCATACCGGGGAAAGCCTCGCCGGCGCGATGATGCAAGCGGACGTGAAACGGCCTAAACTCGAGCGCTAATGCGACGAACCAGGCACGGTGACACGACGGAGCCCTGGAAAATGAACGACCGCCAAGATCCCGCGATCTCCGAACGTGGCAGACCCCTGCGCGTGCGCTGGTACCGCTGCCCGATCCCGCATGAAACCTTGAAGAGCCTCTCGCGACGGAGCGACGCCCGCGCGGCGGTTCATGCCGGCGGGCATCTGGCGCTCTGGGTGGCGACGGGGACGACGGCCTATCTGCTGTTCCAGGCGGAGGTCTGGTGGGGCTTCGCCTTGGCGCTGTTCGCGCACGGCACCGTGGCGACGTTCTTCTCGGCCCCCCACCACGAGCTCTGCCATGGCACGGTATTTCGCACCAAGACGCTGAACGAGATCTTCCTCAGAATTTTTTCCACGCTCGGCTGGCAGAACTTCCACATCTACAAGTTCTCCCACAGCTACCACCACCGCTACACGCTCTACCCGGCGGGCGACCGGGAGGTGATCCTGCCGAAGACGCCGTCGCTGGCGCCGCTCTATCTCCTGCAACTGTTCACGTTGAACCTGTTCGGCGGTTTCGAGAGCCGGGGCGTGCTTGCGACCTTGCGCGGCTTCGTGCGCATCGCCCTGGATCGCTTCGATGCCCCCTACAACGAATGGGGCCCGGAACTCTACGACGGACAGCCGGGGGAGCGCGCGAAGGCCCGGAACTGGGCGCGCTGGGTGCTGGGCTTCCATGCGCTGATCGTCGCCGGATCCTTGGGCCTCGGCGAGCCGGTGTTGATCCTTCTGCTCACCCTGCACGTCTTCTTCGCCAACGCGCTGCGCTATTTCGTCGGTGCCCCGATGCATTGCGGCCTGCGCAGCGACGTCCCCGATTTCCGCAAAAGCGTGCGGACGATCACCCTCGATCCGCTCTCGGAATTTCTCTACTGGCACATGAACTGGCACCTGGAACATCACATGTACGCAGGCGTGCCGTTCTACAACCTGAAGGCCCTGCACCGCGCCGTCGCTGACGACATGCCGGCGCCCCGAACCCTGCTCGGCGCCTGGCGCGAGATGCGCACGGTGCTGCGCCGCCAGCGCGACGACCCGGATTACGCCTTCGACACGCCGGTCCCGTCGACCGGCACGGCCGGCGCGATCGAGGCGGGCGACCCCCTCGCCGCCTCGATCGGCGACCTGGCGCCGAAAGCGATCGCCTGAACGGTCAGTCCATCACTTTGCGCAGGACGTGGCGACGGTTGGTGGTGAAGGGCCGCACGTCGGTGGCCCAGCGGCCTTGCTCGCCCGCCTCGCCCCAGGCCTCGCTCGACAGGATGTCCGGGCTGTCGATCTCGTAGATCGCGGCGTAGCGCGGCTCGCCCTCGACGACGATTTCCTTCACCTCGCCGCCGATATTGGCCTTCAAAGGCACCTGCTTGGCGCGGCGCACCCTGTGGACGCCCGGCACCGCGCTCAGCAACGGCACGTGCTCGGTGTCGTAAACCTCGTTGAACAGATCCTCCTTGTCCGCCTGCACGTCCATGGAGACGATGAAAAGATACTTGGCTTCGCTCATCCGCGTTTCCTCCGCGATTTAGTCGACGATGAACAGTTTGGCACCGATATCGGTGGAGGAGCGATGCGCCTCCGCCCGATCGGCGACCTGATAGGACATGCCGGGCGTCATGGTGAAGCGGCGCCCGTCCTCGAGCTCCGTTTCCAGCCGACCTTCCAGCACCAGCAGCACATGGCCCTTTTCGCACCAATGATCGGCGAGGTATCCGGGCGTATATTCCACCATGCGCACGCGAATCTCGCCGAACTGGCGGGTCCGCCACAGCGCCTTGCCCGTCGTGCCGGCATGTTCCGTCGCCTCGACCTCGGCCCAGGCCTGCACGGTGAAGGGAATGTCGGTCATGTGCATGGATGGTCCCTCCCTGGCCGGGCGGCACGCGGGGCACGCCGCCCGGTTACGAGGCCGGGTGTAGCACATCGTAGGAGGACACGGGCACTGCCGTAAGACCCTCTGTGACGGCCGTCTCTCGAATACGGCGCGCCAACCCCCAGATCTATGGCAACAAAACGGGAAAGCTACTCCCTCGTGGGCACTTGGGAGTAGACGATGTTCGAAGTCTTGGATGTGTTGATTATCGCCTCGTGTGCGCTGTCGGCGGTCTCCGTCGGCGCGGTGGCGTTCTGGCCCGCCTTTCGCCGCCGCCGCTCGAGGCCCGCGGCGTCCCTGCCGCTATCCGATCCGCGTCGCGCGGGCATCGAGTAGGACCGATGCCTCGCGGCGATGACGGTCGAGGGCGATTTCGTCCAGTTCGGCCTGCAGCGCCCGTGCGCGCGCGGCTTCGGCCTCGACCCGGGCCCGTTCGGCCGCCAGTTCCATGGTCTTCAGCTCGCGAAACGCGGTCGTCATGGCCTCGCGGCTGGTCTCGACCCGGGCGCGGGCACCCTCGATGCTCGCGGCCAGGTCCTCGCCGCGGGCGAGCGTCCAGCGAAAATAGGGCTGGATATTCATCCGCTCGGCGCCGGCGCCGGCGCCGGCCCGTTCCGCATCGAGATGACCGAGCAGCAGGGCCCGCGCATCTTCCAGTTCGGCCAACTGGCGTTCCAGGTCGGCATGGCCGCGCCGCGCCTCCTCCAGCCGCCAGCGCGCGAGGCGGGCGAGCGTTTCGAGGCCCCGGCTCACGACAGGGGCTCGTCGAAGGGCGCCGGCGCCGGTTCGAGCAAGGCTTCGAGGCCGGCGTGCGACGTCTCGATATCGGCGCCTTCGTGAATATCCTGCGCGAGGAAGGCTTCCAGGCCCGCATGGCGGTCGATCGCCTCGTCGACCGCCGCGTCGCTGCCCTTGCGGTAGGCGCCGATGCGGATCAGCTCGGCCATGTCGTCGTAGAGGGTCATCAGGCGGCGGGCATGCAGGATGCGCTCGGTCTCCACCTTGTCGTTGCACCCGGGCATGGTCCGCGAGAGGCTGCGCAGCACGTTGATAGCGGGAAACCGCCCGCGCTCGGCAATCGCGCGGTCGAGCACGATGTGACCGTCGAGAATGCCGCGCACCGCGTCGGCGACCGGCTCGTTGTGATCGTCGCCCTCGACCAATACGGTGAACAGGCCGGTGATCGTACCGCCACTCGCCACCGGCCCGGGCCCGGCCCGTTCCAGCAGGCGGGGCAACTCGGCGAAAACCGACGGGGTATAGCCCTTCGCCGCCGGCGGTTCGCCGAGGGAAAGCCCGATTTCGCGTTGCGCCATGGCGAAACGGGTCACGCTGTCCATCAGACAGAGCACGTCGAGCCCCTGGTCGCGGAAGAATTCGGCGATGGCGAGGGTCATTTGGGCGGCCTGGCGGCGCAGCAGGGCGGGTTCGTCCGAGGTCGCGACGACGACGACGCTGCGCTGCAACCCGGCCGGACCCAGATGATCCTGGATGAATTCGCTGACCTCGCGCCCGCGCTCGCCGATCAGGCCGATGACGGAAACGTCGGCCGCCGTATTGCGCGCCAGCATCGAGAGCAGGGCCGACTTGCCGACGCCAGAGCCGGCGAAGATGCCCATGCGCTGGCCGCGGCAGCAGGTCGTGAAGGCGTTGATGGCGCGCACGCCGACGTCGAGCCGCCCGCCGACCCGGGACCGCAAATGGGCCGGCGGCGGGGCGGCGCGGATCGGCCGCGGCGCCGGCCCGCGCGGCAACGGCCCCTTGCCGTCGATCGGCGCGCCGAGGCCGTTGACGACCCGGCCGAGCCAGCCGGAATCGGGGAAAATCCGGGCCTCCGCCTCGTCGACGATGGCCCGGCAGCCCATGCCGAGGCCGTCCAATTCACCGATCGGCATGACCAGCACCCGGTTGTCGCGGAAGCCGACGACCTCGCCCGGCACGCGGCGTTTTCCGCGGGCCTCGAGGACCAGGCGGGCGCCGACCGGCAATTCACGGTGAATGCCCGCAACCTCCATCAACAAACCGCGCACGCCCGCGATCCGGCCATAGAGGCGATGCGGGGCGAGCCGCTCAAGGTCTTCCATCAATGCCTGCATGTCCATCTACCCGTCACCGCCGTCCCTTGGGCTCGGAATCCTGCGGCAAAGCGGTTAACCTCGAGTAAAGTCGGCCAGCATAACCATTTGTTAACATCGTCGGTTTAAACATGGTTAAGCATGGTCATGACGGGGAGTGAGAGATGCGTGTACTGTTGATCGAAGACGACTCCGCAACCGCCCGCAGCATTGAGCTGATGTTGGAATCGGAGAAGTTCAACACCTACACCACGGACTTGGGTGCCGAGGGGTTGGATCTCGGCAAGCTTTATGATTACGACATCATATTGCTGGACCTGAACCTGCCCGACATGCACGGCTACGACGTGCTCAAACGGCTGCGCACGGCGAAAATCGAGACGCCGATCCTGATCCTGTCGGGCATGTCGGAGCCCGACGACAAGGTGAAGGGGCTCGGCTTCGGGGCCGACGACTATCTCACCAAGCCGTTCGACCGGCGCGAGCTGGTCGCCCGCATCCACGCCATCGTGCGCCGTTCCAAGGGTCACTCGCAGTCGGTCATCAACACCGGCAAGCTGGCGATCAACCTCGACACCAAGGCGGTCGAGGTCGAAGGCCAGCGCCTGCACCTGACCGGCAAGGAATACGCCATGCTGGAGCTGCTTTCGCTCCGCAAGGGCACGACCTTGACCAAGGAAATGTTCCTCAACCACCTCTATGGCGGCATGGACGAGCCGGAGCTGAAGATCATCGACGTCTTCATCTGCAAGCTTCGCAAGAAGCTGGCGGCCGCCACCGGCGGCGAGCACTATATCGAAACCGTCTGGGGACGCGGCTATGTCCTGCGCGATCCGCCCCCAGCCAACGCCGACGCCGCCGCCTGAGACGGCCGCGCGGCGACGCGGCGGCGAAATTCAGGCCTGCCAGGCCCGTTGCAGGGCCGGGCGGGCCTGCAGCCGTTCGATATAGGCCTGGACGTTCGGCTTGTCGGACACGTCGCCGCCGAGGCGGGCCGAGACGATGCAGGCATGCCCGGTCATGACGTCGGCGCCCGAGAATTCGCCGGCCAAGTACTCACGGCCCTCCAGATGCCGGTCGACCGCGCTCATCATCCGTCCGACCAGCTTGATCGCCCGGTCGGCATTGGCCTGGTTGCGCCGTTCCTCCGGCAGCAGGATGGTTTCGACGACGATGACGTTGACCTGGGGCATGATCATGCCCTCGGCATAATGCAGCCATTGCAGATAGTCCGCGAAATCGCCCGATTCCACGCTCGGCGACAGGCGGCCCTCGCCGTATTTCGCCAGCAGATACTGCACAATCGCCCCCGATTCGAAGATGCTGACGTCGCCGTCGTCCAGCGCCGGCACGCGCCCCATCGGATGGACGTTCAGGTAGTCGGGCGCCCGCATCGCCGGATCGCCGAGTTTGAAGCGTTCCAGCTCGTAGTCGAGGCCGAGTTCCTCGCACAGCCAGACGATACGCACCGAGCGCGTGTTGGGGGCGTGATAGATCTTCATGACATCGTCCCTTTCCAGCCTCCGCCCGCCACGCGGGCATCAATGGGAATCGGGATATAGCCGGCGAGCCGCGATGGCTCAAGCCGCGATGCCGTAGACCCCCCGCATGCCCGGCAGCGGCTTCAGCGCTTCGGAAACCCCCAGCACGGTCTCGGAGGCGCCGAGGAACAGGCAGCCGTCCGGTGCCAGGACCTTGCGAATCTTCTCCAGAACCAGCGCTTTGGTCGGCGGGTCGAAGTAGATCAGCACGTTGCGGCAGAAGATGATGTCGAAGTGGCCAAGGGAGCCGAAGCCGTCGAGCAGGTTGAAGGTGCGGAAGTCGACCATGGCGCGCAGCGCGCCGTCGATTTGCCAATGCTCGCTGACCTGTTTGAAGTTGGCCATCAGCTGCTTGATGTGCAGGCCGCGCTGCACTTCGAACTGGGTGTAGAGGCCCGCCCGTGCCTTCTCCAGAACCGCCTGGGAGATATCCGTGCCGACGATTTCTATACGCCAGCCGGCGAACCGGGGGTTCATCTGCCGCAAGGTCATGGCGATCGAATAGGCTTCCTGCCCGGTCGAGCAGGCGGCACTCCAGATCCTCAGGCGGCGGGAAGTGCGGCTCTCGGCGAGACGCGGCAACACTTCCTTTTCCAGGGTCTCGAAGGGCCTGACGTCGCGGAAGAAGAAGGATTCGTTCGTCGTCATCGCCTCGGTGACCGCATCGACCAACGCGGCCCGGCGACCGGAGCGGAGCGAAGAGACCAGCTCCTCCAAACTCTCGAAGCCGAAGCGGCGGGCGACCGGGGTGAGGCGGCTCTCCAGCAGGTAGAGCTTGTCCTCGGTGAGGGCAAGGCCGGACTCGGTCTTCAGAAGATCGGCCAGCAACTTGAAATCGGCGGAGTTCATAGCCGTCTCCCCAAAGCGATACGGACGGCCGTCGGTGCGATCTCGTCGAGGGGTTGCACCGCGCTACAAAGCCCGCCGGTGGCGACCGCACCCGGCATGCCCCAGACGACGCTGGTCGCCTCGTCCTGGGCGATGATGGTGGCGCCCTTGTCGATCAGGACACGGCCGCCGGCGAGACCGTCGTGGCCCATCCCGGTCAGGATGATCCCCAGCACCTTGGCCCCGTGCGAGCGGGCAAGTGAACGATAGAGCTGATCGACGGCGGGCCGGCAAAAGTTCTCCGGCGCCTCGTCGTTGAGGCGGACCACGGCGCGGCCCTGCACCATGTCGACGGTCATATGGCGTCCGCCCGGTGCGACGATGGCCTTGCCCGGCTCGAGCGCCATGCCGTCCTCGCCCTCGGCGCACGGCCAGCCGGTCTGCCGTTCGATATGCTGCGCCAGCATCGCGGTGAAGGTCGCCGGCATGTGCTGGGTGATGACGACGGGAAGATCGACCTTGTTGCGCAGGCCGCCGAGGACCGCCATCAAGGCTTGCGGGCCGCCCGTCGAGGAGCCGATGGCGATCACCTGCGGCGGCACCACCGCCGATTTGCGCAGCAGGATGGGCGATTTGCCGTAGAGGCGGCCTTCCGGGCGGGCGCGGACTTCGCGGCGCGGATCGAGGCCCTGCACGGGACGGGCGTCGCCGCGGGGCCGCGCCCGGATCGAGCGGCCGAGCGCCAACACCTTTTCCACGAGTTCCTGGCGAAAATTCGCATCACTGCGCAATGCCTCGCGCGAGGAGGGCTTGGCGATATAGTCCGCGGCGCCTATCGACAACGCCCGCAGGCTGAGATCGGCGTTGCGCTGGGTCAGCGTCGACGACATCACCACTTTGACCTCGGGATCGATCGCCAGGATTTCCGGCAGGGCGGACATGCCGTCCTTGCGTGGCATCTCGACATCGAGCACGACGACGTCGGGCCGTTTGTTGCGCACTTCCGAAATCGCCTGTTCACCATCGGCGGCCGAGGCGATGACCTCGATGTTCGGATTCTCCTCGAGCCAGCGCCGCGTCATGCCGCGGATTACGGCCGAATCGTCGACCACGAGAACACTCACGATTTCGGTGCGGGATGCCGCACGCGGTGAACTGGCGGCGCGCACTACAGCAACCCCACTTGGGAGAACTTGGTTTCGATGATGTCGCGGTCGAAGGGCTTCATGATGTATTCATCGGCCCCCGCGGCGATCGCCCTCTGGATATGACTCATGTCGTTTTCGGTGGTGCAGAACACCACGACGACCTCGCGTCCGGCCGCGGAGCCACGCAGCGCGTGCAGGAACTCGAGCCCGTCCATCACCGGCATGTTCCAGTCGAGCAGCACGGCGTCGGGCATGACCTCGTGACAGGCGTCGAGCGCCAACTGGCCGTTCTCGGCTTCCCGGGTCTCGAAATCGAGCTCCTCCAGGATGCGCCGGGCGACCATGCGGATAACCTTGGAATCATCCACGATCAGACAGGATTTCATCGCCCTTGCTCCCTCAGGCCGCGCGAGCCTGGCCAAAGTCCAGCAGGCGGTCCACGTCGAGAACCACCATGAGTTGGCCGTCCAGTCGGAACACGCCGCTCGCCACTTCGCGCCAATGGACGTCGAGGGTCGGTGGGTTCCGCTCGAAGGCGTCGTCGCCGACGCTCAACACCTCGCCGACCTCGTCGATCAGCAGGCTGTAGGGCTCGCCGCGATGCTCGACCACGATGCTCATCGACTTCTCGCGATCGGCCGGCGGCAGTCCGAGCCGGGCCCTGAGATCGATCGCCGTGACGATGCGCCCCCGCAGGTTCAGGGCGCCCGCCACCTCCGGCGGTGCCAGGGGAACGTTGGTCAGGGCGTGCGGGCTGAGGATGTCGTGTACCGAGAGGACGGGTACGCCGAACAACTGGCCGGCTAGGCTCGCGGTGACGAATTCGCGGGGACCGTCGTCACTGCTGGTGGTCGTCTTGGGCTCGCTCATGCGGCACCTCCACTCATCGCCATGGTTTGGGAAAGCGAGTCGAGCAGCGCGTCACGATCGAACTTGGCCACATAGTCGTTGAAGCCTACCTGTCGGCCGCGCTGGAAGTCCTTGGGATTGGCATGGGAAGAGAGCGCCAGGATCGGCGTCTCCTGCCAGCTGCCGGCGCTCTTCACCTCCTGGGCGAAGTCGAAGCCGTCCATTCCCGGCATCTCGATATCGGAGATGATGATGTCGAAGTTCTCGCCGTGCTCGCGCAGCTCCAGGGCCTTGTCGGCATCCTCGACCGAGGTCACGGCATAGCCCGCGACCTGCAGCAGCGGCGTTAGCATGTTGCGGAAGAAGGGGCTGTCGTCGACCAGCAGGATATGGCGTTCGGACCCACCGTCGCCGAAGGGCTCGTCGCCATGGCGTTTGAACCAGTTGCCGCTCGCCTGCTGGAGGAAATGGGCGACATCGAGGATCTCCGTCGCCTTGCCGCCGACCACCGCGCTGCCGATGAAGCCCGCCCGGTCCGCGCCCAGTTCCACGTTCAGTTCGTCCTCGACGATGTCGATGATCTCGTCGACTACGAGGCCCATCGAGTAATCGTTGTCCGAGAACACCAGGATCGATTGGCGTCCGCTCTCCTCCAGCTCGAAATCTCCCTGCAAGGTCACCAACGGCATCAGCTGTCCGCGGTACTGCACGACCATTCGACCGTTGGAGCGTTCGATCGTCTCGCGCTCGATCTCCTCCAGCCGAGCCACGAGGGAGAGCGGCACGGCCTTCGGCTCCTCGTCGCCGACGCGGAAGACCAGGAAGCTCATGCGATCGTCGGCCCGTCGGTTCTGGACCTCGACCGCCGCCTCCTTGTCGTCCTCGTGCCCGGCGGCGTTCGACGTCTCGGCGGCGATGCCGTTCGGATCCAGGATCATGATCACGCTGCCGTCGCCGAGAATGGTGTTGCCGGAGAACATGGCGATATCGCGCAGCAGCGGTGCCACCGGCTTCACCACGATCTCCTCGGTGTCGAAGACCTGGTCGACGACGATACCGAAGGTGTAGGCGCCGACCTGCGTGACCACGATATAGGCCTCGCTTTCCGCGTCGAGCGGGCCGCCCTCATCGCCCTCGGCCCGCGGCAGGTGCAGGCTATCACCGAGATCGACCAAGGGAAGCAACCGGTTACGCAACCGCAACACGGCCGCGTCCTTGATCATCTCGATCTGGCTCTCGCTGTGCTTGGAGGCACGCACCAGCTCGATCACCGACAGCTGGGGTATGGCGAAACGCTCGCCCCGGCACTCGACGATGAGGGCGGAGACGATGGCCAGCGTCAACGGGATCTTGATGGTGACGGTCGTACCCTTGCCGCGCTCGGAGCGCAGGTCGATGGTCCCGCCGATCTTCTCGATGTTGGTGCGCACCACGTCCATGCCGACGCCCCGCCCGGAGACACTGGTCACCGCCTTGGCGGTCGAGAAACCGGGCTTGAAGATGAACAGCATGATCTGCTGGTCGCTCAAGCTCTCGCATTCGGCCGGCGTCGTCAGTTCCTTCTCGATCGCCTTGGCCTTCAGTTTCTCGACGTCGAGGCCGGCGCCGTCGTCGCCGATCTCGATGATGATGTGGCCGCCCTCGTGATAGGCGTTCAGGACGATGTTCCCCGTCTCGGGCTTGCCGGCGGCCCGGCGTTCGGCGCCGGTCTCCAGCCCGTGGTCCGCGGAATTGCGCACCATGTGGGTGAGCGGATCCTTGATCAGCTCGAGCACTTGGCGATCGAGCTCGGTCTCGGCGCCGAGCATCTGCAGCTCGATCTTCTTGTCCAGCTCGTGGCCGAGGTCGCGGATGATGCGGGGCAGCTTGGCCCAGGCGTTGCCGATCGGCTGCATCCGCGTCTTCATCACGCCTTCCTGCAGCTCGGTCGTCACGTGGCTGAGGCGTTGCAGCGGCACCTTGAATTCGCTGTCCGCCTGCGTGCGGACCATTTGCAGCAGCTGGTTGCGGGTCAGCACCAGCTCGCTCACCATGGTCATCAGGTTCTCCAGCTGATCGACGCTGACGCGGATCGACTGGTTGGCGACGGAAGATTCGGCGTTCACGGTCGGCGCCGGACCGGAGTCGGCCTTGGGTTCCGGTGCCACGGGCTTGGGTGCGGGCGCGGCGACCTCGCTCGCGGTCTCCTGGAAGACCCGTTCCAGTTCCTCCAGGCTGACCTCGCCCGGCTTCAGGGCGCGCTCGGGGCCCAGGTCGGGTTCCACCGGTGCCTCGACCGGCGCCGGCTCGGGCTCGGGATCCGGTGCGACGTCGCTCGCCGGCGCGAGCACCCCTTCCGCCATGGCGTCGAGCTGGCGGATGAGTTCGCCATCGTTGCCGTCGGGCTCGCTCTCGGTCGCTTCCAGGGCGCCGAGAATGTCCTTGATCCGGTCGAGCGAGGCCAGGATCAGCGACACCCCCTCGGCGGAGACGACCAGTTCGCCGTCGCGAATCTTGCCGAGAACATTCTCCGAGGCATGCGCTACCGCCTCGAGGCGGGGCAGGCCGAGGAAGCCGCACGTGCCCTTGATGGTGTGCACGAGGCGGAAGATGTTGTCGATCAGACCCGGGTTGTCCGGGTTCCGTTCCAGATTTACGACCTCGACGTCGAGGGTCGAAAGAGACTCGTTCGTCTCGGTCAAAAACTCGCTGAGAAGCTCATCCATGCTGGCCACCTGCCGTTCTCGGGGATGGGTACGCCGTGAAGGCGAACCTCATCGGATCGAGAGGCAGGATGGCCGAGGACCCGTTAAAAACCGATGAAGGCGGTTTCAGAACATCACGTCATGTGCACGGCAAAGTCGACGTGGTCGGCAGCCTCGCCGATCTCGAGCCGCGCGCCGAGACTGTCGAGCTGGCGCCGGGCCAGCCGCGCGGCGGCCGCACGGCTTTCCAGGTCGCGGGTCGCGATATCGTCGCCCAGGCCGTCGCGCAGGCCTTCCTCCAGCCGCGCACCCGGTCCCTCGGCATGCACGTCCACGCCGCCGCCGGCCCCATCGGCAATGCGCACCGTGCCGCCGGACGGCAGGCACTCGGCAGCGACCAGGGTCAGGTTCAACAGCGCGCGCGCCCGGCCCTGGGTCAACCCCGTCGGGCAGCCGGCCGGCCAGTCGAGCTGCACGCGCCCGCCTTCCAGCATGCCGGCGGCGAGGCCGCGCGCCTCGCCCTCGTCCATCGGTTCGTCGCCCCATTTCATGGTGCCGAAGGCCAGGCGGAAAAAGCGCAGCCGCCGGCTCGCCTGCTCGGCGCTCATCGCCAGCAGCTCCAGCGCCGCCTCGCGCATATCGGCGCTGTCCTCCTCGGCGAGCAGTTCGGTACCGTTGCCGATCGCGCCGACCGGGCCGACGAGATCGTGACAAATACGGGTGGAGATGAGGGCCGCGAGATCGAGATCTTCCATGCCCCGCAGTCTCGAAATTTGGCGCCCTGTCGTCAAGCGTCCACGATGCGGCGCGAACGGGCCGAGACAGGGGCTATGAATTCGGCGATATTCTCGAACTCCCGACCGGGCGTGGATGACACGGGCGCGTGGGCTTGACGCCCGGGGCGGGAGCGGTTCAAGAAGGCCGGGAAACGGCCTAGCGGAGGGCGCCCATGTCGACGACAGATGCCAACCACGCTTCGGGCGCGGCCCATCGGACCTTTCATCCAGGCCGCGGCAAAGGCCGGGGCCGGGGCACGCCGAAAGGCCGCCAGGTCGACGCGAGCGCGCTTGCGGAGGTATGCGCCGTGTTGGGCGATGCGCCCCGGCGCGCCGATCTGCTGATCGAGCATTTGCATGCCGTGCAGGACCGCTTCGGCCACCTGGGCGCGGCGCATCTGGCCGCGCTCGCCGAAGAAATGCGCATGGCGATGGCCGAGGTCTACGAGGTCGCGACCTTTTATCACAACTTCGACGTGGTCCGGGAGGACGAGACGGCGCCGCCCGAAGTCACGGTGCGGGTCTGCGACAGCCTGACCTGCGCCATGCTCGGCGCGGCGGATTTACAGAAGTCCCTGGCGGAGGGGCTGGGCGCCGAGGTGCGGGTCACGCACGGCGCCTGCATGGGCCGCTGCGACCAGGGCCCGATCGTTCGGATCGGCCGGCGCTATCTCGCCGATCCCGATCTCGACGCGGTCCAGGCGGCGATCAAGGGCAGCGACGACGACGATCTGCCGGACTATACGGACCTCGCCGCCTACCGGGCCGAAGGCGGCTATGCCCTGCTCGGCCAATGCCTCGGCGGCGAAAGAACGCCCGAATCGGTGATCGAGCTGTTGGAGGATTCGGGCCTGCGCGGGCTCGGCGGCGCCGGCTTCCCGACGGGGCGCAAGTGGCGCTTCGTCCGCCAGGAGGCCGGGCCCCGGCTGATGGCCGTGAACGCCGACGAGAGCGAGCCCGGCACCTTCAAGGACCGCTATTATCTGGCGCGCGATCCGCACCGCTTCCTCGAAGGCATGCTGGTGGGCGCCTGGGTGGTCGAAGCCGCGGACGTCTACCTCTACCTCCGCGACGAGTATCCGGACCTGCGCCGCATCCTGCAGCGGGAGATCGCGGCGCTGGCTACGCTGGGCCTGGCCCTGCCGACGATCCACCTGCGGCGGGGCGCCGGCGCCTACATCTGCGGCGAAGAATCGGCGATGCTGGAAAGCATCGAGGGCAAGCGCGGCCTGCCCCGCCACAAGCCGCCGTTCCCGAGCCAGGTCGGCCTGTTCGGCCAGCCGACGCTGATCAACAACGTCGAAACGCTCTATTGGGTGCGCGACCTGGTCGAACGCGGGCCCGAGTGGTTCAAGACCCAGGGCAAGGAGGGCCACGTCGGCCTGCGCACTTTCTCGGTCTCCGGCCGCGTGCGCGAACCGGGCGTGAAGCTGACGCCGGCCGGCATCAGCCTGAGCGAGCTGATCGAGACGCATTGCGGCGGCATGGCCGAGGGACACGTCCTGAAGGCCTTTCTGCCGGGCGGCGCCTCGGGCGGGATCTTCCCCGCCTCGATGGCGGACCTGCCGTTGGATTTCGGCACCTTCGAGGCGCACGGCGGCTTCATCGGCTCGGCCGCGATCATCGTCCTCTCGGAAAGCGACATGGTGGCCGACGCGGCCCGCAACCTCACCGCCTTCTTCCACGACGAAAGCTGCGGCCAATGCACGCCCTGCCGGGTCGGCACGGAAAAGGCCTTGGCGGCGATGGCCGGCGGGTCGTGGCAGCCGGCGCAGCTGGAAGACCTCTGCGGCGTCATGGCCGAGGCCTCGATCTGTGGGCTCGGCCAGGCGGCGGCCAACCCGATCCGCTCGGCGATGAAATATTTTTCGGAGGAACTGCCATGAGCGCGCCCATCACCTTCGAGCTCGACGGCCGCGAGGTTCGCGCGCATCCGGGTGAAAGCATCTGGCAGGTGGCGGAGCGCGAGGGCACGGTACTGCCCCATCTCTGCTATTCGACCGCCGCGACCTACCGGGCCGACGGCAACTGCCGCGCCTGCATGGTGGAGATCGAGGGCGAGCGCGTCCTGGCCGCCTCCTGCATCCGCCAGCCGACGCCGGGCATGAAGGTGACGACCGGGAACGAGCGGGCGACGACCGCGCGCAAGATGGTCATGGAGCTGCTGCTCGCCGACCAGCCGGCGCGCGAGGCGGCGCACGACCCGAATTCCCGGTTGTGGAACTGGGCCGAGGCGCAGGAGGTGACGGAAAGCCGCTTCGCCCCACGCGCGGCGGCGCCCGTCGCCGACCTCAGCCATCCGGCGATGGCGGTGAACCTGGATGCCTGCATTCACTGCACGCTCTGCGTCCGCGCCTGCCGCGAGGCCCAGGGCAACGACGTCATCGGCATGGCCGGGCGCGGGGCCGAGGCCCGCATCGTCTTTGATTTCGACGATCCCATGGGGGCGAGCACCTGCGTCGCCTGCGGCGAATGCGTGCAGGCCTGCCCGACCGGCGCATTGATGCCGGCAAACGAGGTCGGCAAGCAGGCGCCCGACCGCCAGGTAGACTCGGTCTGCCCCTATTGCGGCGTCGGCTGCCAGATCACCTACAACGTGAAGGACGAGCGCATCCTCTTCGTCGAGGGCCGCGAGGGCCCGGCCAACATGGGCCGGCTCTGCGTGAAGGGCCGCTTCGGCTTCGACTACATCCATCATCCGCACCGCCTGACCAAGCCGATGATCCGCAAGCCGGGCGTGGCCAAGGACGATGTCGAGATCGATCCGGCCAACCCCTGGACCCATTTCCGCGAGGCGAGCTGGGACGAGGCCCTGGATGTCGCCGCCAACGGGCTGAAGGGCATCCGCGATGCCCGCGGCGGCGGCGCGCTCGCCGGCTTCGGTTCGGCCAAGGGCTCCAACGAGGAGGCTTATCTGTTCCAGAAGCTGGTCCGCGTCGGCTTCGGCACCAACAATGTCGATCACTGCACGCGGCTCTGTCACGCCTCCTCCGTCGCCGCGCTGATGGAAACCATCGGCTCCGGCGCGGTCACCGCCCCGTTCACGGAAGCGGTGAACAGCGACGTCGTCATGGTGATCGGCGCCAACCCGACGGTGAACCATCCCGTCGCCGCCACCTTCTTCAAGAACGCGGTCGCCGCCGGCACCAAGCTGATCGTCGTCGACCCGCGCGGTCAGGCGCTCAGCCGGCACGCCACCTGGATGTTGCAGGAAAAGCCCGGCAGCGACGTGGCGCTGCTGAACGCGATGATGCATGTCATCGTCACCGAGGGCCTGGTGGACGCGCAATACATCCAGGCGCATACGGAAAACTACGAGGATCTCGCCGCCCATCTCGCCGCCTTCTCGCCGGAAGCGATGGAGCCGGTGACGGGCGTGCCGGCCGACGACGTGCGCGCCGCGGCCCGCGCCTTCGCCACCGCCAAGGCGGCCATGGTGTTCTGGGGCATGGGCATCTCCCAGCATGTGCACGGCACCGACAACGCGCGCTGTTTGATCTCGCTCTGCCTGATGTGCGGCCAGGTCGGCCGGCCCGGCAGCGGCCTGCATCCCCTGCGCGGCCAGAACAACGTGCAGGGCGCCTCCGACGCGGGGCTGATCCCGATGTTCTTTCCCGACTACCAGTCGGTCGAGAACCCGGAGATCCGCGAGAAATTCGAACGCTTCTGGGACGCCGAGATCGATCCGGTGAAGGGATTGACGGTGGTCGAGATCACCGATGCGGTGCATCGCGGCGAGATCGCCGGCATGTACATCATGGGCGAAAACCCGGCGATGTCCGATCCCGACGTGTCGCACGCTCGCGCCGGCCTCGCCATGCTGGACCATCTCGTGGTGCAGGACCTGTTCCTGACCGAGACCGCCTGCTACGCCGACGTCGTGTTGCCCGCTTCCGCCTGGCCGGAGAAGGACGGCACCGTCACCAACACCAACCGGCAGGTGCAGATGGGCCGCAAGGCACTGGCCTTGCCGGGCGAGGCGCGGCAGGACCTGGAGATCATCCAGGAGATGGCCAACCGCCTGGGCCTCGAGTGGAGCTACGCCGGCCCGGCCGACGTCTTCGAGGAGATGCGCGGGGTCATGGCCTCGATCCAGGGCATCGCCTGGCAGCGGCTGGAGGCGGAAAGCTCCGTCACTTACCCCTGCGCCGACGAGAACGATCCGGGCCAGGCGGTCATCTTCGGCGACGGCTTCCCGACGCCCAGCGGGCGCGGCAAGTTCGTGCCGGCCGCGATCATCCCGCCGGACGAAACGCCGGACGAGGACTACCCCCTCGTGCTGACGACGGGACGGGTGCTGGAGCATTGGCACACCGGCGCCATGACCCGGCGCGCCGGCGTGCTCGACAGCCTGGAACCGGCACCGACCGCGCATCTCTCGCCGGGCGATGCGGCGACGCTGGGCCTCGTCGCCGGCGGCCGGGTCCGGGTCGAGAGCCGGCGCGGCGCCGTCGAGCTCGACGTCAGGATCGATGGCGGTGTACCGGCGGGCCTGGTCTTCATCCCCTTCTGCTTTGCCGAGGCGGCGGCGAACCTGCTGACCAACGCCGCCCTCGATCCCTTCGGCAAGATCCCGGAGGTGAAGTTCTGCGCCGTCCGCGCCCGCCCGCTGAGCGACGTCCAGGCGGCGGAGTAGGATCCGCCCGTGTGACGGAATAGTGAGAAGCGCGCGTTAACCTCCGGGTGATAGGCTCCGGCTTCGTCAAGCAGCGGGAGTTTGAGACGATGAGGATAGCGATGGCGGCACTGGTCGCCGGCCTGCTCGCCCTCGGCGCGAGCGGCGCGGAGGCGGCGAAGGGCAAACAGATCAAAATCACCGGGGAGATCATAGATTCCTGGTGCTACCTGACGGAGATCATGTATCCGCTCGGCACGGCACATCACCAATGCGCGCTCTGGTGTGCGGTCGGCGGCATTCCCGTCGGCATCGTCGACGATAAAGGCACCGTCTATGTCATCCTGAAGGTCGAGGACGAGCCGGGCAACGTCGCCCCCAAGGGCGTGCTGGACATCCAGACCCACAAGGTGACCTACGAGGGCACCGCCTACGAGCGGGACGGCATGAAATACCTGCTGGTCTCGAAGCTGGTCGAGGATGCCGGCATCGTCAACATGACGCACGAAGACTACGGCATCCAGCCGTTCGGAGATTGAAGCCATGATGCGCATTATCATCACCATGTGCGCCGCGCTGGCGCTCACCGTCGGTTCCGCCCAGGCGGCCGACGAATGGGGTATCGAGGGCGAAAAGAAGGATCGCTTCGAGGCCAAGGTCGTCGATGTGCTGTGTGAGCTTGCCGGCGATTGCCCGGCCGAATGCGGCAAGGGCACCCGCCAGCTCGGCCTGCTGAAGGACGACGGCACGCTGGTCCTGGCGATCAAGAACAATTTCCCCTTCACCGGTGCGACGCGCGATTTGCAGCACTTCTGCGGCCAACGGGTCGTGGCGGACGGCCTCTCGATCGAGAACCGCGGTTCCAAGTTCTTCACGGTGCAGTTCGTGAAGCCCTTGCCCGAAGGCAAGTGGCAGCGGGCCAACCGCTGGGTCGAAACCTGGGCCGAGGAGAACGGCGTGGCGGCCGACAGCAAGAAGGCACAGCGGTGGTTCCGCAACGATCCCACCGTGGCCGAAATCCAAAAGCGCGAGGGCGGTCTGCTCGGCATTCCCGGCCTGAAAGCCGAATAGCCTTCCCCCGACGGATCCATGGACCGCCGGCGCCCCGGGCGCCGGCGGTTTATTTTTTCGGCGAGGGCTTGGCGTAGGCGAAGGGCAGGTTGCGGGCGCTTTGATAGGCCCGGTCGGAAATGTTGCTCCAGCCGACGGCGCCCTTGCGGAACTCGAGAATGGCGTCCAGCACCTTGCGGCTGAGCTTGTCGCGGCGGGCGAACTCGTTCAGCACCTCGCCCGACAGCTTGCCGACCCGGTTCAACAGGGCGTCCGGGAACTTCTTCACGACCACCTTGTGTTCGGCCTTCAGGGTCGCCAGCGCCGCGTAGTTGCGCGCCGTCACCTCCGACAGCACCATCTGGTTGACCGCCGCGTTGGCGCCGCGCACCACCGCCTTCAGATCGTCGGGAAGCTGCTCCCAGGCCTTCAGGTTGATGAAGTTGTCGAGGCAGGTCGCCGGCTCCTGCCAGCCGGGATAATGATAGATCTTGGCATGTTCCTGCAGGCCGAGGGCGAGATCGCCGTCCGGCCCGCTCCAGGTCGCCGCCTTGATCTTGCCGGCCGCGAGCGCCGGCGCGATTTCCCCGGCCCCCAGGCTCGCGACCTTGGCGCCTGCCGCCGTCATCACCGCGGCGCCCAGGCCCGCCGCGCGGATCGACAAACCCTTGTAGCCACCGGCTCCCTTCAATTCCTTCTTGAACCAGCCGCCCATCTGCATCCCGGTATTGCCGGCCGGAAAGAACTTGCAGCCGAGTTGGCGGTAGACCTCGTCCGCCAACGCCTGGCCGCCGCCGAAGTGGAACCAGGCGTTCATTTCCTCCGATGTCAGGCCGAAGGGCATTGAGGCGAGAAACCAGGTGGCCGGAACCTTGTCGCCCCAAAAGTGCGGCGCGCCATGACCCATCTCGACTTCGCCGGCCAACACCGCGTCCATGGCCTCGCGTGCCGAATAGAGCTCGCCCGCACCGTAGACGCTGACCGTCAGCCGGCCGTCCGAGCCCTTGGTAATGAGATCGGCCAGCAGTTCGGCGCCGCTGCCGAAGCCCGGAAAGTGTTTGGGCCAGGTTGTCACCAGGCCCCACTCGCGCCGCCCCTGGGCGATCGCCGGCGCCGGAAAGGCCGCACTGCCGGCGGCGGCCGCCGCACCGAGTGCCGCAGCCTTCAGGAAACCGCGCCGACCACCCGGGAGAAGCTTTTTCGACCCCTGGTCCTTCACGCCCATCGCCCTCGCCTCCGCCATCCGGATCTGGTCTTGACCCGGGCGATTCTAAAGGCTTTGGCGGGGGACACAACGTGGAAGTAACAGCTTGTGCCGCTCGGCCACTCGCCTATAACTCGGCCCGAGGAAGCGCAACGAGGGGACGCGCGCATGATGGCCACCTATTCACCCACGCCCGAGGTGCTGGCCTCGGGCATGGCGACCATTCCCGACCTCTTCCGGGCCCGCGCGCGCATCCATCCCGACCGCATCGCGCTCGAGGAAGCCGAGCGGCAATTGAGCTACGGCGAACTCGCCGTTCGCATCGACCGGCTGGCCCAGGGCCTCGCCGCGATGGGCGTCGGCCGGGGCGACCGGGTGGCGCTGCTGACCCGCAACTGCCTCGAGTACCTGGAGATCGAACTGGCGGTCGGCAGCCTCGGCGCGATCACCGCAGCGCAGAACTGGCGCCTGGCGGACCGGGAGCTCGCCCATTGCCTGAACCTGGTCGCCCCCGACGTGGTGATCCTGGCGCCCGAGTTCGTGCCGGCCGTCGATCGCCTCGACCTGCCGCCGATCCCGCGCGTCGTACTGGGCGAGGACTACGAGCGGTTGATCGCCACCGCGCCCGACGGCACGCCCGACATCGCCGTGCATCCGGAGGACGGGCTGGTCATCCTCTATACCTCCGGTACTACCGGTCTGCCCAAGGGGGCGATGATCAGCCACCGGGCCATGGTCGCACGCGCCATGGTCTATGCGGCGGAATTCAACGTGCCCAACGACAATCACTTCCTTGCCTGGGCGCCGTTCTTCCACATGGCCTCGACCGACCATGGCCTGGCGACCTTGCTGCGCGGTGGCCGGGTCATCGCCCTCGACGGCTATCAGGCGGGACCGATGATCGAGTATGCGCTGACCCGACCGCTGTACTGGCTGCAGCTGATCCCGGGCATGGTCGAGCCCTTCATCACCGAAATCAGGGACCTCGGCGGGCGCTTCGACAATATCCGGATCATCGGTGCCATGGCCGACCTGGTACCGCCGCACCAGCTGGCCGAGGTCACCGGCCTGATGGGCGCCGGCTATTTCAATTCCTTCGGCTCGACCGAGACGGGAATCCCCCCGGTCGGCTTCTCGGTAACGCCGATCGGCGAGCCGCCTGCGAGCCTGTCCAAGCCGCAAAGCCCGTTCTGCGACGTGCGTCTGGTCGATGCCGACGACCGGGACGTCGCGCCGGGCGAGCCGGGCGAGGTGGCGATGCGCGGCCCGACGCTGTTCAGCGGCTATTGGAACGCCACGGAGACCAACGCGCATGATTTCCGCGGCGGCCGGTTCCACATGGGCGACGTCATGCGGCGCAACGCCGACGGCACGTTGGATTTCGTCGACCGGGTCAAATACATGATCAAGTCGGGCGGCGAGAACATCTACCCGGCCGAGATCGAACAGGTCATCATGGGCGATGCCCGCATCGACGATGTCGCCGTGGTCCGCAAATCGGACGACCGGTGGGGCGAGGTGCCCGTCGCCTTCATCGCCCGCAAGGACGAAACCCTGGACGAGGCCGCGGTCATGGCCCGCTGCGGCGGCGCGCTTGCCGGCTACAAGCGGCCGAAGGAAGTCCACTTCATCGCCTTCGACGACTTTCCCCGCTCGACCAGCGGCAAGATCCAGCGCCACGCGCTGGAGGCGCGTCTGCAAGGCGATTGACCCGGGCCGCCGAGGCGGTCGTGGATGGGCGCGTGAATGCCGGTTATGCTGTCCATCGGCGTGGAGGCCGGAACGAGGGGAGGAGGCACGATGCGGTGCAACATCGTCCAGCTCGCCGGGGTGGCGTTGGCCACCCTGCTGTTCACGGCGCCGGCCGGCGCCGAGGAACAGCGCCTGGCCCTGCTGCTCAGCGCCGAGGACGAGAAGCGTATAGGCCGGGAGGAACATCCCAAGATCGTCGCCCAGTTCGGTGGCGTGTTCGACGATGCCGGCATCGGCGGCTGGATCGCGGACATGGGCGGGCGCCTGGTCGCCGCCTCGGAAATGAAGGGTGAGCGCTTCACCTTCACCGTGCTCGACAGCCCCGTGGTCAATGCTTTCGCGCTGCCCGGCGGCTATGTCTACGTGACCCGCGGGCTGTTGGCGCTGGCCAACACGGAGGCCGAGGTCGCCGGCGTGCTCGCGCACGAGATCGGCCACATCACCGAACGGCACACGGCGGAGCGGGTGGACAGCGCCGCCGTCGCCAACATCGCCAGCGTGCTGCTCGGCGCGGTGACCGGCAGCCAGGAGCTGGCGCAGATCGGCCAGGTCATCGGCGCGGGTGCGCTGGCGCAATACTCCCAGAGCCAGGAGCACGAGGCCGACCTGTCCGGCGTCAAATACATGTCGCGGGTCGGCTTCAACCCGCTGGCGCAAGCCGACTTCCTCTCCAGTCTGAACCGGGAACATCGGCTTTCCCGGCGGCTCGCCGGACGCGGCGGGGCGGGGCCGACGGACAATTTCTTCGCCTCCCACCCCAACACGCTGGAGCGGGTGCGCAGGGCCCGCAAGGCGGCGCTGAAGAAAGGCGGCCGCGGGCGCTATGGCCGGGGGGCGCTGCTTCGGCGCATCAACGGCATGATCTGGGGCGATTCGCCCGAACACGGCTATATCGACGGCCGCCGCTTTTCCCATCCGAAATTGCGCTTCACCTTCGAGGCGCCGGCGGGCTTCAAGCTGATCAACCAGCCGGACGCCGTCCAGGCGCAAGGGCCGAACGGCGCGAGCGTGCGTTTCGATCAGGCGTCCCGGCCACGCTATCGCCGTCCCGCGGCACATATCGAGCGCGAATGGGCGGCCAAGGCGCGGATCCGCGCGTTGGAACGGATCGAGGTGAACGGCATGGACGCGGCGACGGCGCGCACACAGCTGAAGACCCGGAACGGCACCCTCGATGCCCGTCTGGTGGCGATCCGCGCCGCCGACGGCGGGCTCTACCGCTTTCTGTTTCTCTCCCCGCCGCGCCGGACCGCGGCCCTGGCGCGCCCGTTCCGGCGCATGACGCACAGCTTCCGCCGCCTCTCGCGACGCGAGGCCGAGCGCCTGAAGCCGCTTCGCATCCGTGTTTTCAGTGTCGGCCCCGACGACACCGCCGCCCGTCTTGCCCGCCTGATGCGCGTGCCGGACAATCACGAGGCCCGCTTCCGCGTGCTGAACGCCCTGCCGCCCTCGGCCGTGTTGCGGCCGGGCGACAAGGTCAAGATCGTCACCGACTGAAGGGGAAACGGCGCGCATGACGACACCGCAATACGTAGCCATGATGGCCGACTACAACCAATGGCAAAACGAAAACCTCTACGGCGCCGCCGACGGCCTGGGTGAGGACGAGAGACGGCGCGAGCAAGAATACTTCGCCGACGGACTGGCCGAGGACCTGATAACCGCCCTCTCCAGGTTCCGTAACCTCGACGTCGTGGCCCGGAACACCAGCTTCGCCTACAAGGGAACGTCGGCCGATATCAGAAAGGTCCGCGAGGAACTCGGCGTCGGATACGTGCTTGAAGGCAGCGTGCGGAAATCCGGCGAGCGTGCGCGGGTGACGGCCCAGCTGATCGACGCGAAGACCGGAAACCACGTGTGGGCCGAGAGGTACGATCGCCGGATTACCGATATCTTCGATCTGCAGGACGAGGTCACGGAGAAGATCGCGACGGCGATCGAGCCAGAGATCACAATCGTCGAGATCGAACGCGCGAAGTTGAAAAAGCCGGCGAGCGTCACGGCCTGGGATCTCTATCTGCGTGGTTTGCAGGGCTTTCACCTGGTGACCAAGGACGGCAACGTCGACGCCATTCGACAGCTGGAGGCGTCAATCGAACGGGAACCGGACTATGTTCCGGCACTCTCCGTTCTTTCCATGTGCCACACGTGCGACGCGCTCTTTCAATGGACGTCGAACCGCAGCCAGGCGATCGACGCGGCGGGCGAACTCGCCCGCCGGGCCGTGTCCATCGATCCGAGCTGGCCCCAAGCCAATCTGGCCTTCAGTTGGTACTGCATGTTTTCCGAACAGATGTCAGATGCGCTGAAGGCGGTTCGAACGGCGATCCGACAAGAGCCCAACTCCTACTTCGCGAAAGTCCACCTCGGCGGATGTCTGGCCTTCCTGGGCGAGACGGACGAGGCTTTCGAGGTCCTGGAGAGCGTCGCGGATTCCGGCCGTCGCGATCCCTGGCGTTGGCTCTGGTACATTCATCAAGGCTGCACGCAGTTTTCCGCGGGCCTATTCGCCGATGCCGTCGAAACCTGTAGCGCCGGCAAGCAGGTCCGGCGCAGCTGGCCTGGGTTCTATACCCTCTCCGCGGCGGCGGAGGCGCATCTGGGCAACAGGGACAACGCCGAACGGAACGTCCAAGGGATGCTGACCTACGTCCCGAGAATGTCCGTGCTCGGCATCAGCCGATATCCGATGTTCGTATTGGATAAGGACATCCACAATCTAGTCGGAGGCCTACGTATGGCAGGTTTGCCTGAAACTCCGACAAACTAGCCCCCTGCATGCGATTTACGCTCTGACAGGCTTCCGCGCTGGGTCACATGGACTAAACCGCTCACGCGGTAGTTTGTCGCGCGGTGTTGAGGCGCCTCCTGCGCCGGCAATCGGGGTGTCCGCTCCAATCGAGGCGGCACGTGTCTCGGGTGAGACGGCCGCGCTGAGGGGCCAGCTCGAACAATCTTCCAGGACCACGACGAATTTCGCGCCGGTGTGGGAAATCCCACAGAGGCCCGCATACGCCGCGTGGCAAGCTTCCCTCCGTCGACGCCAGTGTGGGTGTCGACAGCGTAACGGAGGGACCCGGTGATGATTTCAAGACCCCTAGCAGCCTGTCGGACTTGAGCCGAGTTTCGAGATGAGATTCACTGTCACGGTCTGATTCTCTCCTGCGCGGTGATTTTGTGATGAGCAACTTTCGACAGGTTGACCGGGAGACCAGCTATCTTCTGCCGCCTTCGGTGGACGAATGGCTGCCTGATCGTCATCTGGCGCGCTTCGTGGTCGATGTGCTGGAGCAGCTGGATCTCTCTGCGTTCGTGAAGGCCTATCGTGGTTCGGGCTCGGCGGCGCATCACCCGAGCGTCCTGCTGGGCCTGCTGATCTACGGCTACGCGACGGGGGTGCATTCCAGCCGGAAGCTGGAGCGGGCGAGCTATGATTCGGTGGCCTTCCGCTTCATCGCGGCAAACGACCACCCCGACCACGACACGATCGCCACGTTCCGCCGTCGCTTCCTGCCGCTGATCGAGGGGCTGTTCGTGCAGGTTCTGCTGCTGGCGCGGCAGGCCGGCATGCTGCAACTGGGCACGGTGGCGCTGGACGGGACGAAGATCCATGCCGACGCGAGCCGGCACAGCGCCCTGTCGTGGCAGCGTGCGGGCGAGATCGAAGCCCGGCTGCGGGCCGAGGTGGCGGAGTTGATGGCGTTGGCGGAAGCGGCGGACCGGTCCGAGGTTCCCGACGGCATGAGCGTGCCGGAGGAGCTGGCACGGCGCGAGGACCGGCTGGCGGCGATCGCCGCGGCGAAGGCGGAGATCGAGGCGCGGGCGGCCGAGCGTCATGCGCGGGAGCAGGCGGAGTACGAAGAGAAGCTGGCAGCCCGCGAGGCGAAGGAAACGCGGACCGGCCGCAAGCCGGGCGGGCGGCCACCGAAGCCGCCGGAGCCGGGGCCACGGGCGAAGGACCAGGTCAACCTGACGGACCCGGACTCGCGCATCATGCCGGTGGCCGGCGGCGGCTTCGAGCAGTGCTACAACGCCCAGGCTGCGGTGGCCGCCGGCAGCCTGCTGGTGGTCAGCGCCGACGTGGTGCAGGCGGCGAACGACAAGCAGCAGATCGAACCGACGCTCGAAGCACTCGCCGGCCTGCCGGACGGGCTTGGCGAGGTCGAGACCCTGTTGGCGGACAGCGGCTACTTCAGCCAGGCCAACGTCGAGGCCTGCGGGGAAGCGGAGATCGCGCCGCTGATCGCGCTCGGCCGGGAGCACCACCATCTTTCCTGGCGGGACCGCTTCGCCGAGGCGCCGCCAGCGCCCGAGGATCCGACGCCGCTCGAGGCGATGTGCCATCGCCTGGCCACACCCGAGGGCCGGGCGCTCTACGCGCTTCGCAAGCAGACGCCGGAGCCGGTGTTCGGCATCATCAAATCGGTGATGGGCTTGCGTCAGTTCAGCCTGCGCGGCCTCGACAAGGCGAAGGGGGAATGGACCTTGGCCACGCTCTCCTGGAACATCAAGCGGATGTTCGTCCTCAGCCACGCCTGAACGGGCGGGCCAACCCGCGTTCGCAACTTCATGGGGGTAAATCCATGACATCGACGCCCGCCAAGCCAATCTTACCAATCCTTGCATGCCCGAGTCCGACAGGCTGCTAGTCGCCACAGCCGGCCCCTGCGTCATCGACGGCGGTGGTCCAAAATTCTCCCAGGACGCCCACGCCGCCGTCGTCCGGGCCGGCTGGGCGCCGAATTTACGGTAGGCCGTGCTTACGTCTCCTCGGCGGCGAGTGGTGTGTCGCGCCATTCGTCGCCGAGGAGTTCCGGCTTCTCATAGCTCTCCAGATCCCGCCAGTGGTACTCGACGTCCTCGACATAAAGCCGCGCCGCCAGCGACCGGGCGAGCTGCAGCGCGCCTTGGCTGACGTCAGGGATGTCCCCGCTGAGCTTGCCGAGGGAAAGCATCGAGCCGTGATTGAAGCAATGCACGCGCGCCACCCCGGGCGCCTGCCCCGGCGCCCGCTCCTGAAAGGAAAAATCGCCCGACAAATAGGGGAAACCCGCCAGCACTTCGTCGGCCTCCGCGGCGGGCGGCGTATAGCGGTGGCGCCAGAGCGCGATCTCCTCGCCCCAGCCGGCGAACTCCGGCCGGCGGGCCGGTTCGACAGTGAAGCCGGTGGCGGCGATCAGGAAGTCGGCGGCGAGGCGCGCGCCCCGGCCGGTCTCCAGCCGGAGTTCCCCGCCCTCGACCCGGGCCTGGGCAATGTCCGCGTCGAAGTGAAAAAAGACATTGTCGTGCCGCCCGACCCGGAGGGTCGAGCCACGCGGCGCCGGCGTCTGGCAGGCGAGCGCATGCTGCATGAAGCGCCAACGCCATTCATCGGATAGCGTCTGGAAGCCGGCGGCGAAGCCGAGGTTGGCGACCCCCATCAGCTTGTTGACCCGCGGCATCTCCGCCCGCCGTGCCAACAGGCGCACCTCGCCGGCGCCGGCCTCCAGCGCCTCGGCCGCATTGTCGACGGCGGAGGCGCCGACGCCGATCACCACGACCCGCTTGCCGGCGAGGCGTGCGAAGTCGACCTGGTCGGAGCTGTGCGCCCACGACGCACGCGGCAGGGCCTGGACGAAATCCGGCACATAAGCGCCGCCGATCCCGTCGCGACCGGTCGCCATCACCACCCGGCGCGCCCGCATCACCGTGCCGTCGGCGCGGGTGAGGGACAGCAGGTCGCCATCGGGCGCGATGCGGCGAACCTCGACGTCGTTCTCCACCGGCAGCGCCAGGGCCCGGCGGTACCAGATCAGGTAATCCATCCAGGTCCCGGTCGGGATATGGCCGAGCGCGTCCCACGCCGCTTGGCCATAGGCGGCGGTGAACCAGGCGCGGAAGGTCAGGCTGGCCATGCCGCAGGCCGGCCCGACCAATTGTTTTGGCGAACGCAAGGTCTCCATCCGCGCCGTGGTCCGCCATGGCCCTTCCCGGCCGGCGGGCCGGCGATCGAGAATGCGGATATTGCGCACCCCCGACGACAGCAGGGCAAAACCGGCGGCGAGGCCGCACATGCCGGCACCGATGATCGCGACGTCCACCACGTCGGCATGCGGGCGCGCCATCCACGCGGCGCCCGGGCGCAGCAGGTACTCAAGGTCGTCGTGCACGCGCGCCTCGAGCACGGCGAGGCCGTCGGCCGAGGGGATGGCGGGGAAGGTATGGCGGGGCGTCATGGGCCGCGACGCTACCACCGCGCTTGAAGTCGGCCAATGCGCTATGATGCCGCGAGGAAACGAGAGAGGCGAGACGATGGTGGACGATTGGACCCTGCCGGTCATCGACCTGGCACCGCTGGCACAGGGCGCAGAGGGCCGCGCCCAAGTGGCGGCGGACCTGCGCGCGGCCTTCGAGGACGCGGGCTTTCTGATCCTGATCAACCACGGTGTCTCACCTGAACTGATCGAACGGACCTTCGCGGAAGCGAAGCGGTTCCACGCGCAGTCGATGGAAGCGAAGCACGCCGTGCTGATGAACGAGCACAACAACGGCTACATGGCGCTTAGCCGTTACAACGTGCACACCAGCCGGGTGAGCGAGGACGCCGCCAAGCCCGACCTGAACGAGGCCTTCTTCATCAAGCGGGAACGCCCGGCCGACGATCCGATGATTGTGGAGAACCGGCGCTTCGGCGGGCGCAACGAATGGCCAGCCGACCTGCCGGGGTTCCGCGAGGCGGTGCTGGACTATACCGACACGGTCGACGCGCTCGCCCGGCGCATGCTGCCGGCGCTGGCCGAGGCGCTCGATATGCCGGACGATTTCTTCGACGCCGCCTTCGCCGAGAGCCAGTTCTCCTTCCGCATGTCGCACTATCCGAAGGTGGCGGCGCGGGAGGATGGCCAATACGGCATCGCGCCGCACACCGACGCCAACTTCCTCACCTTCTTGGCGCAGTCGGGCGTGCCCGGCCTGCAGGTCCGCTCCCCCGCCGGCAACTGGCGCGACGTGCCGTTCGTGGAGAATTCCTTCGTCGTCAACAGCGGCGACATGCTGCACCGCTGGACCAACGGCCGCTTCAAGTCGACGCCGCACCGCGCGCTGCCGCCCCTCGACGGCGAGCGTTACGCCATCCCCTATTTCCTCGGGCCGCATCTGGATACGACGATCGCCTGCCTGCCGACCTGCCAGGGGCCGGACAATCCGCCCCGCTTTCCGCCCCTCACCTACGCCGACTACATGGCCTGGTGGTACGACGCCAACTATCCCCACGAGGAGCAGGGGGATCTGGTCGACGCGGCGGAATAGCGCCATGGACGCCGCCAATCTCGACCGCCTCGTCGATACCGACCGGGTGCACCGCAGCGTCTACACCGACCCCGCCATTTTCGAATTGGAGATGGAGCGGATCTGGGGCCGGGCCTGGATCTTCGTCGGCCACGAAAGCCAGGTGGCCGAGGCCGGGCAATACTTCGCCACGACGATCGGCCGCCAGCCGGTGATGATGACCCGCGACGAGGCGGGCGGCCTGCACGTCCTCTTCAACCGCTGCGCCCACAAGGGCGCGCGGCTGGTCGGCGAAGGCGCCGGCCGGGCCGACAAGGCGATCCGCTGCTGCTATCACGGCTGGCGCTTCGGCCTCGACGGGCGGCTACTGTCGATCCCGATGGCCGACGGCTACGACGGCACCCGCTTCGGCAAGGGCTGCCCGGAGGCGGACGTGCAGCCGCTGTCCCGCGCCGAAAGCTACCGCGGCTTCGTCTTCGCCAGCCTGGCAGCGGAAGGCCCGGGCCTGGTCGCGTGGCTGGGCGGGGCCGCCTCCTCCATCGACAACATGGTCGACCGGGCGCCCGGCGGCGACCTGGAAGTGACCGGCGGCGTGCTGCGCTTCGAGCACGACAGCAACTGGAAGTTCTTCGTCGAAAACCTGAACGACCTGATGCACCCGATGGTCGTGCACCAGTCCTCCAGCCTGACGGCGCGCGACGTCGCCAAGGCGGAATTGGGCCCCGAGGCCACGATGCCGCCGGCCCTGCAGATCATCGCCCCCTTCACCGAGAGCTATCGCTTCTTCGACGAGATGGGCCTGCACGCCTTCGAATGGGGGCATGGCTATTCCGGCGGCAAGACCTCGATCCATGCCAAGTATTCCGACGTACCGGAATACAACGCGGCGATGGAGGCGGCCTATGGGCCCGAGCGGGTGGCGGAGATCTTCGCGGTCAACCGGCACAACACGGTCTTCTACCCGAGCGCCACGATCAAGGGGCCGATCCAGACCATGCGGATCGTCAAACCGCTGGCCGTGGACCGCACGGTGATCGAGTCCTGGACCTTCCGCCTGAAGGGCGCGCCGGACGAGCTGCTGCGCCGCTCCATCCTCTATTGCAACCTGATCAACTCCTCCGCCAACCTGGTCGGCCCGGACGACCAGGAAGCCTATCGCCGCCAGCAGCAGGGCCTGCGCGCCGAGGGGGCCGAATGGGTGGCCATGCACCGCGACCTCGGCCGAGAGGAGGACCTGGGCGAGGGCCACCTCTATGCCAAGGGCTCCAGCGACCTCGCCTTCCGCAACCAGTTTCGCGCCTGGAAACGCTATATGGCCGGCGTGGCATGAGCACCGCGGACCTCGCCCGCCATCACCAGGTCTCGCAGTTTCTCTTCCACGAGGCCCGCCTGTTGGACGAACGGCGCTGGGACGAATGGGCGGACCTCTTCACCGAAGACGGCGTCTACTGGGCGCCGGCCGCACACGACCAGCCGGACGCCGATTTCCACGTCTCGCTGATCCACGACGACGCGCTGCTGCGCAAGGTCCGCATCGCCCGCTTCGCCGACCCCAACGCCTTTGCCCTGCAACCCTTTCCCCGCACCGCCCATCTCATCACCAACGTGATGATCGACGAAGACGACGCGACGATGGGCCGCCTGCTCACCACCTCCCGCTTCGCCATGTTCGAATTCCGCGCCGACGCGCAGCGGATTTACGGCGGCGCCTATCGGCATGAACTGGTGGTGGACGGCGAGGACTTCCGCATTGTCCGCAAGACGGCGACGCTGGTCGATTGCGAGGGGTTGCAGGAGACGGTGGGGGTTTATTTTTGAGGGGGTTGGATTCAAGAGTTCGGGGCGATCGAAATCGCCGGTCAGCGTCGATGGTCACAAACGGTGGTATTCGAACCGACTCAGAAACTCCTTCGAGATCTCGTCGCGTGTCAGTAGGGTGGGCCAATCTCGCTGCCCGCTGCGCGTTTCGGAAAGTCCCGGACACCGATTACGGAAAGTCCTGGCCAGAGATTTCAGTAAGTCGCGGCCAGTGATTCCGGAAAGTCCCGGACAGCATCACGGGGCGATCTGAGTTCAGCTTTCGGGTGCGCCGTCTCGGCGTCTACCTCTTGGCTTTTGCCGGGAGGGGACATGCCCAGACGGAAGCAGACGAGACGAACGACGGTGAGAGATGCACGAACGATCCTGCGGCTGACGCATGACCAAGGCCTCTCGGCGCGAGAGGTGGCGGAACGGCTGAAGGTCTCCAAGACGACAGTGTCGACCTATTTGCTGCGGGCCCGCGAGGTCGGCCTTACCGCCTGGCCGCTGCCGGCGGAATACGAGGACGACGCGGTCCTGCAAGAGACGCTGTTCCGCCGCATGGGCCGGCCCCCGCGCGACAGGTGCGAGCCGCACTGGCCGACGGTCGCGGCCGAGCTGAAGCGCAAGGGGGTGACGCTGACCCTGCTCTGGCAGGAATACCGCGCCTCACATCCCGATGGCTACGGCTACACCTGGTTCTGCGAAGCCTTCACGGCGTTCAAGCGGCGCACCGGCGCCACCTGGCGCAACCGCCACGAGGCCGGTGCGGTCATGCAGACCGATTATGCCGGCCAGACGGTGGACATCGTCGACCCCGAGACCGGCGAGGTGCACGACGCGCAGATCTTCGTCGCCGTGCTGGGCGCTTCCTCGCTCACCTTCGCCACCGCCAGCCTGACCCAGCGCCTGCCCGACTGGGTCGCCGGACAATGCCGGGCGCTCGCCTACTTCGGCGGCGTGCCCAAGAGCATCGTCTGCGATAACCTCAAGGCCGGCGTCGCCAAGCCGCTCTGGTTCGAGCCGACCCTCAACCCGACCTTCGCCGCGCTCGCCGAGCACTACGACACCACCGTCCTGCCGACCCGGGTCCGCAAGCCGCGCGACAAGGCCAAGGTCGAAGTCGCCGTCCAGGTCGTCGAGCGCTGGATCCTGGCAAGACTGCGCAATACGCGCTTCTTCTCCCTCGACCAGCTCAACCGGGCGATCCGCGACCTCCTCGAGGAGCTCAACGAGCGGCCCATGCGCAACCTTGGAAAGAGCCGGCGCCAGATGTTCGAGGCCATCGAGCGCGAGGCCCTGGCACCCCTGCCGACGACGCCCTTCGAATATGCCGAATGGAAGACCGCCAAGGTCCATTCCGACTATCACGTCGACGTCGAGCGCAGCTTCTACTCCGTGCCGCACGGCCTGATCGGCCGCAAGGTCCAAGTCCGGCTCACTCACCGCACGGTCGAGATCTTCCACAACCACAAGCGCGTCGCCAGCCATCTCCGCCGCTCACCGCATGGCGGCCATGCCACGATCCCGGCCCACATGCCCAAGGCGCACCAGCGCTATGCCGAGCGAACGCCACAAAGCCTGATCGACCAGGCCAGCCGCATCGGCCCCAACGCCGCCCTCCTGGTCGAGCGGATGATCCGCGATCGGCCCCATCCCGAGCAAGGCTATCGCAGCGCCATGGGCGTCTTGTCGCTCGCCCGCCGATACGAACCGGAACGCGTCGAGGCCGCCTGCGCACGCGCGCTCACCATCAACACGACCAGCTACTCATCGCTCGCCGCCATCCTCAAGTCCGGCCTCGATCGCACACGCCCCGAGCGCGAACCGCTTCTGCCGCTGCCGCCACACACCAACATCCGCGGCCCCGGCTACTACCGATAACCAGGAGAAGACACCTCATGCTGACACACCCGACCCTCGACCAGATGCAGGCCCTCGGCTTCAAGGGCATGGCAGAGGCTTACCGCGACATGGCCGAGCGAGGCCAATCATCGGAATTGAACCGCGAGGACTGGCTCGCCCTCATGCTCGACCGCGAGGCCGCCACCCGCGCCGACAAGCGCCTCGCCAACCGCCTCAGACAGGCCAGGCTACGCTTCCCCGAGGCCTGCATCGAGGACATCGACTTCGCCGCCGAACGAGGCCTCGACCGCCGCGCCGTCCTCTCTCTCGCCCAGGGCGTCTGGCTCAAGGCACACGAGAACCTCATCGTCACCGGCCAGACCGGAACCGGCAAGACATGGCTCGCCTGTGCCATCGCCCATCAGGCCGCCAGGCTCGATCATTCCGTCCTCTACGTCCGCATGCCCAGGCTCTTCGAGGACCTCGCCATGGCCCGCCTCGACGGCCGGCTGCCCCGCCTGATCGACCGCCTCGCCCGGGTCCAGCTGCTCGTCCTCGACGACTGGGGAACCCATGGCCTGACCGACCGCCAGCGCCTCGATCTCCTGGAAATCTGCGAGGAACGATACCACCGACGCTCAACCCTCATCACCGCGCAGATCCCCGTGACCGCCTGGCACGACCTGATCGGCGAGGCCACCATCGCCGACGCCATCCTCGACCGCGTCATCCACAACGCCCACCGCATCGGCTTGAAAGGCGACAGCATGCGAAAGAAGAAATCGACGACCGACTTGACCCAGCCAACCACAACGGAAAACAATCCCGACTGACGGCAACAAGGCACCCGAAGCCAAACTCCCGGAACCGGCCGGGACTTTATGAAATCGGTGGCCAGGACTTACTGAAACCGCCGTCCGGAACTACCGAAATCCGCAGCCTTCGACGGCGACACGCCGCTCGGCTGGATCACGGTGGCGCCGCGTGCGGAATTCGCCCGGGTCGCCGCGTCGCGCGCCACGCCGCCGCTCGACGACGTCGACGTCTGGGTCGTGCCGTGCGTGACCGTGGTGAAGGGCGCGCGGGGCCGCGGCATCGCCGTTCGCCTGATCGAGGCCGCCGCCGACTACGCCTTCGCCCAGGGGGCACCGGCGGTCGAGGCCTATCCCCGCGCGGGCACGGCGCGTGCCGGCGACGACAGCGCCTTCTTCGGCACGGAACCGTTGTTCGCCCGCGCCGGCTTCCGGGTGGCTCGCAAGCCGATCGAGGGCCTGCCGCGCAACTGGACACCGCGCGTCACCATGCGTCGCGATCCCATCGATTGAGAAAGGAACTCCGCCCATGACCTATGTTCTGCACGGCTGCGAACGTTCCGGCTCCTGCATCGTCGAACTGGCGCTGGCGCAGGCCGGCGTCGCCTACGAACTCCGCCAGGTCAGTCTCACCGACTACGCCCAGCGCGATGCCGATTTCCGGGCGTTGAATCCGCAACGCAAGCTGCCGGCCCTGGTGACGCCGGCGGGGGAGGCGTTGACCGAGTCCGTCGCGATTCTGCTGACCCTGGATGAACGCCACCCGGAGGCGAAGCTGCTGCCGGCGGCGGGCTCGTCGGCACGGGCCCGGGCGCTCCGCTGGATGCTCTTCGTCGCGACGGAGATCTATCCGGTCGTCGAAATCAACGACTATCCCGATCGTTTCCGGGGCGACGGCACGGCCGAGGCGACGCGTGCCCGTGCGCGGGAAATCTGGCGTGAACGCTGGGCGCTGGTCGAGCCGGCGATCGCCGGCACGCCCTGGCTTCTGGGCGAGGGCTACTCGATCGCCGACGCCTATATCGCCACGGTCAGCCGCTGGGCCCAGCAGGAAGACTGGATCGCGGCCGAGACGCCGAAGGTCGCGGGCATCGTCCGCGCGCTCGCCGCCCGGCCCGGTGCCGCGGCGATCTGGGCGCGCCACTTTCCGGCCGACGCGGCCGGCGCCGGTTGACCGATCGGGCGGGGCGCGGCAGGGTTCGGGGCATGAATAGCGAAAACACCACCCGCGACCCCGATCTCACCCGCCTGCTCGACGCCGTCGGCGCGGCCTTGCTGGACCGCACGGCGCCCGGCACCGGCGTCGGCGACCTCTCGCGGCGCATTTTCACTGCCCTGTCGACCCCGGCACCCGTCGATGCGGTGGCGACGCCCGCACGACTGCCGGCCTGCGACCATCTCGACACCGCCCTCGAGGGCGCGCGCGGCGGCCCGGGCGCGGCCGTGGCGGAAGCCTTTGGCCGGCTGGTGCCGCGGCTCGCGTGGCGCCACAAAATCGGCGACTTCGACGCGGCGTTCCTCGCCGGCCACGCCAACACCTACTTCGCCGGCCCGGGCGGGCTGGAGCCGCGCCAGGATGTGGTGATCGGGGCCAGCCTTTTGGCCCCCAACGTCCGCTATCCCGATCACGACCATCCGCCGGAAGAGGTCTACTTCGTCCTCACCCCGGGCGAGTGGCGGCAGAACGACGACCCCTGGCACGAACCCGGCCCCGGCGGCACCGTGCACAACGTGCCGAACATCCGCCATGCCATGCGCTCGGGCCCGGTGCCGTTGCTCGCGGTCTGGTGCCTCTGGCTCGGCCTGTAGGGCGCTTCGTCGTCAGGCGAACAGTTCGGGCAACCGGCGTTTTTCGAGCTTTCCGGTGCTGGTCAGCGGCAATGTGGCCGCATCGGCGAAACGATAGTGGCGCGGCACCTTGTAGGCCGCCAAGGTCTCGCGGCAGTGCGCCTTCAGAGTGTCCTCCGCCGGGGTGGCGACGCCGGCGCGCAGGATGATCACCGCCGCCAGCGCCTCGTCCAGCCGGTCGTCCGGGATGCCGGTGACGAAAGCGTCCAGAACCGCCGGATGGGCGCGCAGCCGGTCCTCGACCTCGGCGGGGGCGACGTTGATGCCGCCGGTCTTCACCATCTCCTTCAGCCGGCCGCGGAACACCAGGTTGCCGTCCGCGTCCAGCCGGCCGAGGTCGCCCGTCTTCAGAAAGCCGGCCGCGTCGAAGGCCTCGGCCGTGCGCTCGGGATCGTTCCAGTAGCCGGCCATCAGGTTCCCGCGCAGGCGGATTTCGCCGATCTCGCCTTCCGCGCGCAGCTCTCCGCTTTCGGGATCGACGATACGCATCTCGACCCCGGTGAGCGGGGGACCGGAGACGGTGAGCCGGGTTTCCAGTGGCATCGTGCAGTCGGTCACGGCTGAATTGCCGAACGCCTCGGTCAGGCCGTAGGCGTTGCAGATCTCGCCGGCGCCGAGGTCGACGATGCGCTGGACCTGCTCCGGCGTGCCGATGGTCACCCCGGAGCGGAGCGAGGAAAGGTCGCGGCGCGGCCGGTCCGCGTGCTCGTGCATCGCCAGCGCCATGTTGGGCGTGCCGTAGAAGATGGAGCAACGTTCCCGCTCGATCAACGAAAGGGCCGCGCCGGCCTCGAAGGCATGCTGCAGCACCACCGTCGCCCCATGGCTCAACAGGGCGAAGAGGGCGTTGACGCCACCGAACGACCAGAACAGCGAGACCGCCAGCCACAGCCGGTCGTCGGCGGTCAGGCGCTGGCGCTCGCCGATCTCCCACATGTTGTCGATCATGCCCCGGTGGTGCAGCGGCACCCCCTTGGGGAGCGCCGTCGAGCCCGAGGTATAGAGCAGGGAGGCGGGATCCTCCGGGCGGACCCGGGCCGCCAGGGCGTCGATCTCGCCGTCGTCGATGCCGACCCCGGCATAGAGCGCCTCGTCGTAGTTGACGGCGTCCTCGGGCTCCGCCTCAGGATCGACGACGACGACATGCTCGAGGGCCGGCAGCTCGTGCAATGCGCAGGCCTCGCGGACCCGTTCCATCAGGTCGGTGTCGCGAAAGCGCGGCTCCAGCACGACGACGCGGGTTCCGGAATCGGCCAGTTGGTGGGCCAGTTCCGCCGCCGTCGCCCAGGTGTTGAGGGCGACCGACATCGCGCCCACCAGCATCGCGCCGAGGTCGAGGGCGATCCATTCCGCCCGGTTGCCCATCAGGATCGCCACCCGGTCGCCCGGCCCGACGCCGAGCGCCAGCAAAGCCTTCGCCGCGGCCCGCGCCTCCGTCGCCAGCTGGGTGTAGCTCCAGCGCCGGGCGCCGTCGACGACGGCCTCCCGCTCGCCATGCCGCGTCGCCAGTTCGGCGATGAGCGCCGGTACGGTCCGGGCCGTGGGCTTGGTCGTCATGGTCGTGTCAGAGTTTGCCGCCGAGCGCGCGGGCGAGGAAGGAGGTGCCGAGGTCGAGCCCGTCCTGGGCGATCGAATGGCCGACGCCGGCGGAGAAGTGCCATTCGACGGCGACACCGGCATTGGACAGGCCCTGGACCGCTTCCAGGGTCGATTCCGCCGGCAGCAACTCGTCGCGATCGCCGTGCACCAGCAGGACCGGCGGCTTGCTGCGGATGTCCTCCGCCAGGCGGTCGGGGGCCACCAGGGCACCGGAATAGCCGATGATCGCGGCGACCTGGCGTTCGCGCCGCAGGCCGCAATGCAGGGCCATCATCGTCCCCTGGCTGAAACCGATCAGCGCCAGGTCGGCCTCGTCCAGGCCCAGCGCCTCGAGTTCCGCGTCGATGAAGGCGTCGAGCACGGGTGCGGCCCGCATCGCGCCCTCCAGGCGTTCCTCGGGGCTGAAACTCTCGATGCCCCACCACTGATAGCCCATCGGCTGCATGGCGCAGCGTTCCGGGGCATGCGGCGAGACGAAGGCGGCGTCCGGTACCAGGCGGGCCATGTAGGGGGCGAGGCCGATCAGATCCTCGTCGTCGGCGCCGTAGCCGTGCAACAGAACGACGAGCTGGCGTGCCGGCCCGCCCGACGTCGGTGGGCGTCGGGGTCCGTCGATCTTCTTGATTCGGTTGGCGTCACGGGCACGAAACATGGTGGGCGCTTCTTACGCGATTTCCCGCACTTCGGCAAAGCCCCGTCTCGCGTGCCGCGGTCACGATGCCGCCAGCAGCGGTGCAAGCCGGGCCCAGACCTCGTCCGCCAGTTCGCCCGGCGGGCGCAGCGAACCGGTTTCGTCCAGGGTTGCGCAGCGGAACCAGGGGCCGCCCTGGCCGGCCGTCGCCATCTGTTCATAGACCGCTGCGACCCGGGTCATGTAATCGCGGTCGGCCTCGTGCAGATCGCGGGTCTTGTCCGTGTAGCTCCGCTGGTCCTTCTCGGCGACCAGGCGGTCGGCGACCTCGGGCGGGGTGCCGACCAGGCAGGTGAGGCTCGGCCGGGGCAGCTCGAAGATCTCGAACTCCACCTCGCTCAGCCAATCGATGAAGCCACTTCGTTCCCCCGCCGGCAGCTTGGCCGCGTTGTAGGCAAGGTTGGAGGCGACATAACGGTCGAGGACCAGCAGGTCGCAGGCCGCCTCGAGGGCCAGCAGCCGTTGGCGCGTTTCCATCCGGTCGCCGGCGTAGAGCAGGGCGGCGAAGCGCGGCGAAACGTCGTCGAGGGCGCCATAAGCCCCGTTCAGATACTGCGCGATCAACCGGGCGAAGCGGGTTTCCTCGTAGCGCGGGAACGAGAGCTGCGCGACCCGCCGGCCGGCCGCCTCGACCCGTGCCGTCACCGCGTGGGCCAGCGTTCCCTTGCCGGCGCCATCGATGCCTTCGATCGCCAGGATCATCCCCCGCCTCCCCCTGAACGCCATCGCCGCCACCGGCCGACGACGAGCATGACGACCAGCACGCCCGCCAAGGCATACCACGTCAGGGCATATTGCAGATGGTTGTCGGGCAGCGTCACGGTAAAGGCCCGGCCGCGCGGCAGGGCGCGCGGATCCGCGCCGACGCCGCGCTCGATCAGGGCCGGCGCCTCGGCGAGGTCGAGCCGGCGGGCCATCGCCTGCAGGTCGTACCAGTACCATTCGTTGGTCTCGGGTCGGTTGTCCGGTGTGAACCCGTTCGGCCGGGACGGCCGGCGCAGCAGGCCCGAGATCTCGACCTCGCCCCCTTCGTCGCCGGTATCGAGCGGGGCGCCGGCCGGCAACCAGCCGCGGTTGACCAGGACGATGCCCCCTTCCGGGCGAACCAGCGGGGTTACCAGTTCGACCCCGACGCGGCCGTCGCGCGTGCGGGCGGGAAAGCGGAAGGCGGCCTCGTGGCGGAAGCGGCCGTTGACGATGACCCGGCGATCCTCCGCCACGGCCCGTTGTGCCTCGGCCGCACGGGGCAGCGGCAGCGGCGGCAACGCCATGGCGGCGATCCGCGCCTCGATCAGGCCCTGCTTCCATTGCATCCGGTAGAGCTGCCAACTGCCGAGGCCGATCAGCACGGCGAGGGCCGCGCAGATGGCGGCGCGGGCTAGAAGGAGGGAGCGACCGCGCGCCATCAGGCTCGAAAGTCGTCGCCGCGGTGCCGGAACTGCAGGGCGATCAACGTCGCCTTCAGCGGCCTCAGCAGCACGATGGAGCCGCCCAGCACCAGCGGGATTTGATAGACGAGATGCAGCCAGCTGGGTGGCGACCAGGTGAGCTCGACGACGAGGGCGGCGGCGACCGCGACGGCGCCGACGATCAGGATCGCGAAAACCGCGGCGCCGTCGCCCGTATCCTGGGCGGAAAGGTCGAGGTCACAATGTGGACATGTCGCCTGAACGGTCAGCAGCCCCCGATAGAGGCGCCCCTCGCCGCAGCGGGGGCAGCGGCAGCGCAGGCCGGCCTCGATCGCCGAGACCGCGCCGGGCGCCGCCATTCGCCGCCGACCGGCCTCAGGACGCCGTCGGTGCCGCGCCCCAGACGTAGATGCCGCAGAACAGGAACAGCCAGACCACGTCGACGAAATGCCAGTACCAGGCCGCCGCCTCGAAGCCGAAGTGATGGTCGGGCTTGAAGTGGCCCTTCATGTTGCGGAACAGGCAGACCACCAGGAAGACCGTGCCGATGAGCACATGCGCACCGTGGAAGCCCGTCGCCATGAAGAAGGTCGAACCGTAGATCCCGCCGTCGAAGGTGAACGGCGCATGGGCGTATTCGATGCCCTGGACGATGGTGAAGAAGCCGCCCAGCAGGCAGGTCACCAGCAGGGCCTGGGTCGCCTGGCGCTGCTGGCCGTGTACCACCGCATGGTGCGCCCAGGTCACCGTGGTGCCGGAGGTCAGCAGGATCAGCGTGTTCAGCAGCGGCAGGTGCCAGGGGTCGAAGGTCTCGATACCCTCCGGCGGGAAGATGCCGCCCATCTGCTCCGTCGGGAACAGTGCGGCGTTGAAATAGGCCCAGAACCAGGCGACGAAGAACATGACCTCGGAGGCGATGAACAGGCTCATGCCATAGCGCATGCCGAGCTGCACGGTCGGCGTGTGATGGCCCTCGAAGGTCGCTTCATGCACCACCTTGCGCCACCAGCCGAACATGGTGTAGAGCACGCCGGCGGTACCGATCAGCAGGATCCACGGCGGCCCGTCGTGCATGAACCAGATCAGCCCGCCCGCCAGGACCAGCGCGCTCATGGCGCCGATCAACGGCCAGTAGCTGGGATCGACCAGATGGTAGTCGTGGCCCTGGGCGTGGGAATCAGCCATCGTCTTTCAAGCTCCCTTAAGCGCGCGCCGGGACGCGTCTCGCTTCCAACTCAGTTAACCGTTTCCACCGGCCCGTCGTCGCCGAAGACGCGGACCGTCTTCGCCGGCTTGGCGCGGAGGAAACTGTAGGACAAGGTAATGGTCTCGACATCGTCGAGATTGCGGTCTTGCATGATCTCGGGATCGATGAAGAAGCTGACCGGCATGCGGGCGACCTCGCCCGCCGCCAGGCTTTGTTCCTCGAAACAGAAACAGGCGACCTTGGTGAAGTAGCGCCCGGCCTTCAGCGGCGTCACGTTGAACACCGCCCGGCCCGTCGTCGTCGCCTCGGCCAGGTTCTCCGCCTCGTAATGCGCCAGGCCCGCCTCGCCGACGCGTACGGTGACCGCACGCTCCGCCGGCTCGAAGCGCCAGGGCAGCGCCTTGTTGGTATTGGCGTCGAAGCGCACGGTGATGTGCCGCTCGACGATTCTATCGGGAACCTCGGCCGCCACCTGAGGCGTGCCGGCGAGACCCGTGACCTGGCAGAAGATTTGATAGAGCGGGACGGCGGCGTAGGCCATGCCACCCATGGCGACGACGGCGCCCGCCGCCAGCAGGGCCGTCCTCCGATTGCGTTTCGCCAGTCCGTTCATCCCATGCCCCCCTTCATCTTCACGATGGTGACCAAGAAGAACAGGACGACGAGGAACAGGATGGCCCCTGCCAGGGCGAAGTTGCGCCCGCGTTTGCGACGATGTTCCTCATGCAGCGGCATCTCACACCGAAAGCCCCGCCAGACGTTCGCCCGCCAGCAGGGCGAAAATCAGAAACAGATAAAGGATCGAGTAGGCGAAGAGGCGCTTGGGCGCCCGCGTCTCGCCGTCCGTGCCGCCGCGCACCCGCCAGGCCAGCGCCAGGAACCAGACGCCGAGGCCGAGCGCGCCCGCACTGTAGAGCCAGCCAGCCATGCCGACGAGTTGCGGGGTCAGGGTCAGCGGTATCAGCACCAGGGAATAAAGCCAGATCTGCCGGCGGGTTTCCGCCGTGCCCGCCACGACCGGTAGCATCGGCACGCCGGCCTTCTCGTAGTCGCCCGTCCGGTAGAGCGAGAGCGCCCAGAAATGCGGCGGCGTCCAGATGAAGATGATGGCGAACAGGATCAGGGCGCCGAGCCCGACCTCGCCGCCGACCGCCGCCCAGCCGACCATCGGCGGAAAGGCGCCGGCGGCGCCGCCGATGACGATGTTCTGCGGCGTGCGGCGCTTCAGCCACATGGTGTAGACGAAGACGTAGAACGCGATGGTGAGCGCCAGCAAGGCGCCAGCCTCGGGATTGACCAGCAGGCCCATGGTCACGACCGAGCCGACGGCGAGCGTCACGCCGAAGCCCAATGCCTCCCCCGGCGCGATCCGGCCGGCGGGGATGGGCCGATCCTTGGTGCGGGCCATCACCGCGTCGATATCGGCGTCGTACCACATGTTGATCGCGCCGGACGCGCCGGCGCCGACGGCGATGCAGATCAATGCGGCGGCGGCGATGACGGGGTGGATATCGCCCGGGGCCAACATCAGGCCGACGAAGGCGGTGAACAGCACGAGGCTCATGACGCGCGGCTTCAGCAGGCGGACGAAGTCCGCCGCGCCCGCCGGCGCCGTGCCCGTCGTTGTGGCCTCGAGGCTCATCCGTTCACCCGCTCCCCAGCGCTCCGCCTAGCGGATGCGGGGCAGCTCCTCGAAAGTGTGGAACGGCGGCGGCGAGGATACCGTCCATTCCAGCGTGTTGGCGCCTTCGCCCCAGGGGTTGTCCGCGCACTTCTCGCCGGACGTGAAGGTACGGAACAGCATGAAGAGGAAGACCAGCAGGCCGGCGCCGGCGATCCAGGCGCCGAAGGAGGACACCATGTTCCAGCCCGCATAGGCGTCGGGATAGTCCGGGATCCGGCGCGGCATGCCGGCCAGGCCCAGGAAATGCTGCGGAAAGAAGACGACGTTGACGCCGATGAAGGTCAGCCAGAAGTGCAGCTTGCCGAGGAACTCCGGATACTGCCGACCCGTCATCTTGCCGATCCAGTAGTAGAAGCCGCCGAAGATGGCGAACACCGCGCCGAGCGAGAGCACGTAGTGGAAGTGCGCCACCACGTAGTAGGTGTCGTGCATGGAATTGTCGATGCCGGCGTTGGCCAGCACGACGCCGGTGACGCCGCCGACCGTGAACAGGAAGATGAAGCCGACGGCCCACAGCATGGGCGTCTTGAAGGAGATCGAGCCGCCCCACATGGTGGCGATCCAGCTGAAGATCTTGATGCCGGTCGGCACCGCGATGACCATCGTCGCGGCGGTGAAGTAGGCCCGGGTGTCGACGCTCATCCCGACCGTGTACATGTGGTGCGCCCAGACGATGAAGCCGACGCCGCCGATAGCCACCATGGCGTAGGCCATGCCGAGATAGCCGAACACCGGCTTGCGCGAGAAGGTCGAGATAATGTGGCTGACCATGCCGAAGCCGGGCAGGATCAGGATGTAGACCTCCGGGTGGCCGAAGAACCAGAACAGATGCTGGAACAGGATCGGGTCACCGCCGTCGGCCGCCTCGAAGAAGGCAGTGCCGAAGTTGCGGTCGGTCAGCAGCATGGTGATGGCGCCGGCCAGCACCGGCAGCGAGAGCACCAGCAGGAAGGCGGTCACCAGGATCGACCAGACGAACAGCGGCATCTTGTGCAGCGTCATGCCCGGCGCGCGCATGTTGAAGATCGTGGTGATGAAGTTCACCGCGCCCAGGATCGAGGAGGCGCCGGCCAGATGCAGCGCCAGGATCGCCATGTCCATGGCCGGCCCCGGCTGCGCCGTGGAGGAGAGCGGCGGATAGATCGTCCAGCCGCCCCCGACGCCATCGCTGCCCGGCGGACCCTCGACGAAGACGGAGCCGAGCAGCAGCAGGAAGGCCGGCGGCAGCAGCCAGAAGGAGATGTTGTTCATCCGCGGGAAGGCCATGTCCGGCGCGCCGATCATCAGCGGCACGAACCAGTTGCCGAAGCCGCCGATCATGGCCGGCATGACCATGAAGAAGATCATGATCAGGCCGTGTGCCGTCACCAGCACGTTGAACATGTGATAGTCGCCGCCGAGGATGCCGTCGCCGGGCGCCGCCAGCTCCATCCGCATCACCAGGCTGAAGGCGAAGCCGATGATGCCGGCGATGATGGCGAACAGCAGATACAGCGTCCCGATGTCCTTGTGGTTGGTCGAGCCGAACCAGCGCAGGAAGAAGGGGGGCGCGTGATGGCCGTGTTCGTCAGCGTGGTCGCTTCCGTAGCTCATGGTGTGTTCCTCGTTCCCCTAGCGGGCGCTGTCTGCGGTGGCGGTAGCGCGCGCGGCGGCCAGGCGCATCGGCGCGCCGTCGTTCGCCGCGAATTCCTTCTTGGCCATCTCGACCCAGGCCTTGAACTCGTCCTTGGAGACGGCCTTGACCATGATCGGCATGAAGCCGTGGCGGATGCCGCACAGCTCCGAGCACTGGCCGTAATACGTGCCGGGCCGGTCGATGCGGAACCAGGTCTCGTTGATCCGGCCGGGCACGGCGTCGAGCTTCACGCCGAAGGCCGGCATGGCCCAGGCGTGGATGACGTCCTCGGCGGTGGTCAGCAGCCGGATGTTGGTCTCGACCGGCAGCACGATCGCGTTGTCGGTGGCCAGCAGGCGGGGCTGGCCTTCCTTCAGCTCGTCCTCCTCGAGCATCACGGCCTCGAAGCTGAGGTCGTCGTGATCGGGGTATTCGTAGCCCCAGTACCACTGGTTGCCGATCGCCTTCAGGGTCATCTCGGCGTTCGGTGTGCGATCGGCGAAATACAGCAGCTTGAAAGACGGCACCGCGATCACCACCAGGATCAGCACAGGGATGGCGGTCCAGGCGATTTCCAGTACGGTGTTGTGGGTGGTCCGGCTCGGCTCCGGATTGGCTTTCTCGTTGAACTTGAAAATGCAGATCAACAGGAGGGCCAGCACGAAGATCGTGATGAGGGTGATGACCACCAGCAGCACGTCATGCAGCGAGATGATGTCCTCCATGACCGGCGAGGCGGCCTTCTGGTAGTTGAGCTGCCAATCTGTCGACAGCCCCTCCGCCGCCTGGGCCGCCCCACCGCCGAGCGCCGTCGCGCCGAAGGCGGTCAGGCCCGCCAGGGCTTTGTTCTTCCAAGTCGCCGTCATGCTCATACTCTCCCTCGGACCCGTCGTCGGCCGCGCGCAGGCGCGCAGGTTCCCGGATGTCGCCGAATTCCTTGGACTTTATCTACAAGAGCGGTGCGAGACGAGACAAGGGCGCGACGTGACGGGAAGCGCGCCGGCCTGACGGATGGCGGCGATACCTACGCAGGTCGATGAAGCGTCGAGAAGAATATTGTTCTAAATCAATGGCTTGACAGAAATTGCGAGCATTGAAAAGGCGCCGGTATCGATTTCTGCGACCGAATGTCGCAGAGTTCCGATCGCAGTGCCGGTGCGCACGGACCGACCCGATTCCGCGATGTCCGGGACCTGGGGGTGACGGATGTGCGCCGGCACGCCATATTCCGAAGCGAGAGCGCCCGGAGACCGGTCGCGCAAGTTCGAAGGATGGGACACATGGCCGGCGCGGAAGACACACGGTTGATCGAGGCGGCGGGGCTGGACCGGGATGCAATCGAGGCGCGGCTCGACGAAACCCTGGCCGGCGCCGACGACGGCGAGTTGTTTCTTGAACACCGCGAGAGCGAGAGCCTGACGTTCGACGACGGCCGGCTGAAGAACGCCAACTTCGACACGACCCAGGGGTTCGGCTTTCGCTGCGTCGCCGGCGAGAAGACCGGCTATGCCCACGCGGCGGAACTGAGCGAGGCGGCGATCGGGCGCGCCGGCGAGACGGTGGCGGCGGTGAAGGCCGGCCATGACGGCGCCGTGGCGCTCGACCCCAGCCGGACCAACGCCAGGCTCTATGGGGCCGACGATCCCGTCGACGAGGGCCGGTTCGAAGACAAGGTGGCCCTGATGGCCGAGATCGACGCCTACGCGCGGGCTCGCGATCCCCGCGTCCGCCAGGTCTCCGTCGGCCTGCACGGGGAGTTGCAACGGGTCGAGATCCTGCGCGCCGGTGGCGCCCGGGTGTCCGACGCCCGCCCGCTCGTCCGGCTCAACGTTCAGGTCGTGGTCGGCGACGGCGATCGCCAGGAGGCCGGCGGCCACGGCACCGGCGGGCGGGTCGGTTACGCCGACTTTATCCGGCCGGAGGCCTGGCAGGAGAGCGTCCACGAAGCCTTGCGCCAGGCCCTGGTCAACCTCGATTCGGTGGCCGCACCGGCGGGCGAGATGCCGGTGGTCCTGGGCCCCGGTTGGCCCGGCATCCTGTTGCACGAGGCGATCGGCCACGGCCTCGAGGGCGACTTCAACCGCAAGAAGACCTCGGCCTTCGCCGGCCTGATGGGCGAGCGGGTGGCGAGCCCCGGCGTCACCGTGGTCGACGACGGCACGATTGCCGGTCGGCGCGGCAGCTTGACCGTCGACGACGAGGGCACGCCGACGGAATACACGGTGCTGATCGAGGACGGCATCCTCAAGGGCTATATGCAGGACCGGCTGAACGCGCGGCTCATGGGGATGGCGGCGACCGGCAACGGCCGGCGCGAAAGCTTCGCCCACATGCCCTTCCCGCGCATGACCAACACCTACATGCTGGCCGGCGAGCGGGATCCGGCGGAAATCATCGCCTCGGTGCCGCGCGGCCTCTATGCCGTCAATTTCGGCGGCGGCCAGGTCGACATCACCAGCGGCAAGTTCGTCTTCACCTGCACGGAGGCCTATTTGATCGAGGACGGCAAGATCGGCCCCGCCGTCAAGGGTGCGACCCTGATCGGCAACGGGCCCGACGCGCTGACCCGGGTGCCGGCGATCGGCAACGACATGGCTCTGGATCCGGGCATCGGCACCTGCGGCAAGAACGGCCAGGGCGTGCCCGTCGGCGTCGGTCAGCCGACCATGCTGATCGAAGGGCTGACCGTCGGCGGCACCGGCTGAGGGCGGGCCGCGGGATGGCGGGCCCCGTCGGGATCGACCATCGTCGCGACCTGACGCTCGACGACATCGTCGCCGTCGCCGAGGGGGCCCTGGTCACGCTCGGCGAGGAAACCCGCGAGCTGCTGGACAATCGCCGGGCCGACGTCGAGGCCTATATCGCCGCGACGGCGGAGCCGGCCTATGGCTTCAACCGGGGCTTCGGCTCCAACGTCGCGGACCGGGTGGCGGCCGAAGACCTGGGCCCGCTGCAGGAAAACCTGATCCGCAGCCATGCCGCCTGCGTCGGCCCGCCGGCACCGCGCCCGGTCGTCCGCGCCACCATGCTGCTGCGGGCCAAGTCTCTCGCCCAGGGCTACAGCGGTGTGCGGGCCTGCGTGGTCGAACAGCTGGTGCAAGCCCTGAACCGGGGCGTCACCCCGCTCGTCCCCAGCCTCGGCAGCGTCTCGGCCAGCGGTGACCTTGCCCCGCTCTCGCATGTGGCACTGACCTTGATCGGCGAGGGCGAGGCGTTTTTCGGCGACGAGACGGACCCGATCCCGGCCGGCGAGGCGCTGGCCCGGGCGGAGATGACGCCGCTCACCCTCGGCATGAAGGAAGGCCTCGCGCTCAACAACGGGGTGCAATATTCGACCGCGCTGGCGGCGTTGGCGACCCACGGCATGTATCGCCTGCTCGCGACCCAGACCGTGGCGACGGCGCTCGCCGCTCAGGTCATGCTGGGCGCCGACACGCCCTTCCGCCAGGACCTGCATCGCCTGCGCCAGCACCAGGGCAGCCGCGAGGTGGCCCGGGCCGTGCTGCGTTTGATGGATGGGTCCCGCCTGCGCGAAGCGCACCGCCCGCACGACATCGACGGCGAGATCCAGGATCCCTACAACCTGCGCTGCGCGGCGCAGATCCTCGGCCCCTGCCTGGAACTGGTCTGGCGCGCGCAGCGTACCATCGAAATCGAGGCGAAGAGCGTCACCGACAATCCGATCCTGCTGATGGCCGGCAAGGATTCCCACATCGCCCCCGACAGCGAATTCTTCGGCAAGTATGTGGAAGTGGTGAGCGGCGGTCATTTCCACGGCATGCCGGTCGCCGTCGACGTCTATGGCCTGATCCAGGCGGCGGCGATCCAGGCCCGGCTCTCCAACACCCGGGCGCAGCGTTATGTCGACGCCCAACGCAACAAGGGCCTGGGGCCGCAGCTGAAATGGCCGGGCCCGCCGCCGCCCGAAGCGCTCGGCGGCCCGGACCCCGCGGCCCGGGCCGAGATCGAGCGGCAACAAGCCCAGAGTTCGGCCCTGATGCTGGCGGAATACACCAGCGCCGGCCTGGTCAACTGGATCTGGGGCCAGGCGATGCCGAGCCATTTGTTCTCGCTCTCGACCGATTCGGGCCAAGAGGATCACGTCTCCATGGCCGCCAACGTGGCGCTCCGTGCCTACGAGATGCTCCCCCGCCTGGCCGAGGTGCAGGCGGCGGAGCTGGCGCTCGCCGCCCAGGCCGCTGCGCTTCGCAAGGAGATGTCGGCGATCCCGAGCCGCGCGGCGGAGGGCGGCTGGCACCCGCTGGCGCCCGAGGAACGACGCCTGAGCGAGGTGTCGGAAGCCGCCCTCGAGGTCATCGGGCGCCACTTCGCCCCGGTCACAGTGGACCGGCCGCTCGGCCCCGATCTCGCCCGCCTGGGACGGGCGATCCTGGACGGCGAGATCGTCGCGGCGATCGAGGCACACTCCGACGCCTTTCGCGATTTCGCGCCCGAGCGGATATAACCCGGCCGCGAAGAACGACGCGGAAAGGGCAGATCCATGGCGGTGCATGAACAGGTTCAATTCGTCCTCGACCTCATCGCGAAGGTCGAGCCGCCGGAGTTCTGGCAGCTGACGCCGAACGCGGCGCGCGCGCAGTTCGAGGACAGCGCGCCCAAGCTCGACCTGCCGCCGGCGACCATGCGCAGCGTCGAGGAGGTGGCCATTCCGGTCACGGGCGGGGAGATCGCTTGCCGGCTCTACACCCCCTACCGCGGCGGTGCCGGCCGGCCCATCGTCGTCTACTATCACGGCGGCGGCTTCGTCGTCGGCAGTCCGCAAAGTCACGACCCGACGGCCCGCGCCATCGCCGACGCCACCGGCGCGCTGGTCGCCTCGGTCGACTACCGCCTGGCGCCGGAACACCGCTTCCCGACCGCGCCCGAGGATTGCTGGCGGGCGCTCCGCTGGCTCGCCGACAACGCCGCCGGCTTCGGCGCGGACGGCACGCGCCTCGCCGTCGCGGGCGACAGCGCCGGCGGCAACCTCGCCGCCGTCACCGCGCTCCGCGCCCGCGACGAGGGTTTGGCGCTGGCCTTGCAGGTACTGATCTATCCGGTCTGCGCGACGGCGCCCGACAGCGCGTCGGCGCATGCCTTCGCCGAGGGCTATCTGCTGGCGCGTAAATCCATGCTCTGGTTCATCGAACACTATATCGGCGATGGCGATGCGAACGACCCGCGCTTTTCGCCGGGGCTCGCCGCCGATCTCTCCGGCCTGGCCCCGGCGTTGGTCCAGGTCGCCGAGTTCGATCCCCTGCGCGACGAAGGCATCGACTACGCGAACGCCATGATGCGGGCCGGCAACCAGGTCGAACTCACCTGCCACGCCGGCATGGTGCACGGCTTCATCTCGCTCGCCGGCGTCGTCGACGAGGGCCGCCGGGCCATCGAGCGGATCTCCGACCGGCTGCTGGAAGCCTTCGCGACGGGTTGAGACGTCGCTTTCGTGAAACTTGCTGCTTACGCCCCCGCCTTTGCGCGCAACCGGGCCGTCTCCGCCTCGTCGATTGAGCCCGTGGCGTCGTCGATCGCGACCCGGTAGACCGTGCGGGCCCGCGCCGGGCTCACCAGCTCGTTTCGCACGTCGGCCAGCACCGCCTGCGGGTCGCGCGCCTCGGGTGCGCCCCAGCCGCCGGCGCCGGCGACCTGGATGCGCAGCCGGTCGCCCGGTTTCAGCGCCGTGGTGATCTTGCCGGTGTCGAGGGCGCGGTCCGTTCCGGGGTTGACCACGGCCGAGAGCGGCGTGCCCGCCGCCCCGCCGGCGACGCCGTAGGGACCGCTGGTGCGCCGGTCGACGCGCAGCTGCAGGATGCCGTCCGTCGTTCCTCGGTAGAGCCATTCCCGCGTCACCGCGACGGCGCCCCGGTGCCGGCCGGCCCCCTCGGTATCGGCGACGAAGCCGTAACGGTCGTAGAGGATCGCCGGGTAGACCTGTTCGTTCACCTCGATCGGCGTGTTGGAATTGTTGTGGCTGGGCGGCGTCATGAAGTCGATGCCGTCGCTCGCCGGCCGGCCGCCCCAGCCGCCCCAGCAGGACTCGGTCAGGATGAAGCGCTCACCGGCCGCATCGGCGCCGGCGATGTTCAACAGGGTGTCGACGCCGGAGGAACAGGCGAGCATGCGTTCGGGGCGGATCTGCCCCTGACAGCCGAGCAGCACGTCGCTCAGCCGTTGCGCAGTGCCGCCCCGGCTGGCGACCGGCGAGGGGGGCTTGGGATTGAGGATGCAGCCGTAGGGCACCTTCAGGGTGACCGGCCGCCAGGCGCCGCCATTACGCGGCACCTCGCTTCCCATCATCGAGCGGACCGCCGTCACCACGGCGGAACGGGTGCTGCCGATCGGATTGTTCATCGAGCTGGCGACCTGGCCGTCCGTGCCCTCGAAATCATAGGTCATCGCGTCGCCCGCGACGGTGATGGCGAGGCGGATGGTGACGCCGTTCTCCGGATTGACGCCGTCGTCGTCGAGCCGGTCCTCGAAGTGGTAGACGCCGTCCGGCATCGCCTCGATCTCGGCCCGGGCCAGCCGCTCGGTATAGTCGAGCAGCGCCTCGAGATAGCCGTCCAGCCGGTCTCGGCCATGCTCGGCGACCAGTTCGAGAAACCGTTGCTCGCCGACGATGCAAGCCCCGACATAGGCGCCGATGTCGGCGAGCACGATGTCCGGCGTGCGCGAGGCGGCGTTCAGGATCGTGAACAGGGTCTTGTTGGCGACGCCGCGCTCGTACAGCTTCAGCGGTGGCAGGCGCAGGCCTTCCTGGTGGATTTCCGTCGCATTGGTCGGGCAGCTGCCGGGCGTCATCCCGCCGACATCGCGCTGATGGCCGCCGCCGACGGCCCAGGCGACCAAATCGTCGCCGGCGAAGATCGGGCGGAAGATGTAGACGTCCGGCAGGTGCGAAGCGTCGGAATAGGGATCGTTGGTGATCATCACGTCGCCCGGGTGGGTATCGCCCGGATTGTCGCGCAGCCAGTTCTCGATCAGGCTCTGATAGATCAGCGAGTGGATGTAGGTTCCCTCGCCCTCCAGCAGGATCTCCCCGTCCGCCCGGCAGTAGCCGCATTGGAAGTCGAAGACCTCGCGGGTGATCGGCGAGAGCGAGGTGCGCACCACGGCCTGCATCATCTCGTCGACCGCGGCCGAGAGGTAGTTGTCGATCAGCTGCATGGTGATGATGGAGAAGGCGTCGGGGTGCGCCATGTCAGACCTCGCTTCCAAGTTCGATGACCACGCCGTCGTCCGGGCCCGGCGATACCGCGGCGCCGGGCGGCACCACGATGGTCGTATCGTATCCATCGATCAGCACCGGGCCTGTCAGGCCCCGGGAGATCGCCGCCAGGCCGAGCACCGGCGTTTCGACCAGCCCGTGTTCCGGGCCCCAATAGGCCGGACGCGTACCCGTTTCCACATCTCCCGCCGGTAGGGTGAAGCGGGTGGCGCCGGCATCCGCGCTGGCCTCGATCCGCGCCGTCAGGCGCAGGGCCGTCGCCCGGATCGGCTGGCCCGGCAGATGGTGGCCGAAGGTCCGCTCGTGCAGGGCCTCGAAGCGTGCGGCGAGATCGGCGACGTCCTCCGGGCCGAGCTCCCGGTCCGGCAGCGGGATCGACAGGCTGGAGCCCTGGCCGGTGTATTGCAGGTCGAGGACGCGGATCAACGTCGGTGCCGCCGCCGCGCGGCTCCCTGCCCAGAGCGCCATGGTATCGAGCGCTTCCGCCGCCAGCGCCGCGGCCAACGGGTTCAGCGGTTCGAGCGCCGCGGCCTCCCAGGGCCGGCTGAAGGAACGGGTGAAGTGGCGCTCGATATCGCCGGTCAGCAGCCCAAAGGCGCTGAACACGCCCGGCGCCGGCGGCACGACGATGCGCCGCATGCCGAGGCCGGCGGCGATGCCCGCCGCATGCACCGGGCCGGCGCCGCCGAAGGCGTGCAGCGCGAACTTGCGCGGATCGCGCCCGCGTTCGGACGAAACGGCGCGGATCGCTCGCATCATCCGCGCGTTGGCCAGTTGAAAGGCGCCGTAGGCCGCCTCCAGCACCTCGCCGCCGAGTGCCGGGGCGATCTCGCCCGCCAACGCCTCGTGTGCCGCCCTGCCGTCCAGCGGATAGGCGCCGCCGCAGAGGTGGGCTGGATTGATGTAGCCGAGCACCAGGTCGGCGTCCGTGATGGTCGCCCGCGTCCCGCCGAGGCCGTAGCAGGCCGGCCCCGGATCCGCGCCCGCGCTCTCCGGCCCGATGGCCAGGCCGCCGCCCGGGTCGATCGCCAGCAGGCTGCCGCCGCCGGCGCCGATCTCCGCGATGTCGATGGAGGCGACGCGGACCACATACCCCGCCCCCTTCAGCAGCCGGCTCGCCCGGTTGATGCCACCGCCGACTTCGTATTCGGCGGCACGCGACACTTCGCCCCGCTCGACGATCGAGGCCTTGGCGGTCGTCCCGCCCATGTCGAAGGTGACGAGGTCGTCGCGGCCGGCCGCGGCGGCGAGGCGGGTGGCGCCGACGACGCCGGCGGCAGGCCCGCACTCGATGATCTCGATCGGCCGCGCCATGGCGTTGGCCGGCGTGGTCATGCCGCCGTTCGACTGCATGATATAGAGCGGCGCGTCGATGCCGAGGCGCGCCAGCTCCGCCTCCAACGACGTCAGGTAGCGGCCGACCAGAGGCATCACATAGGCGTTCAACACCGTCTCGGAGGTCCGCTCATACTCCGAGAACATCGCCATGACCTCAGAGGAGACGCTGATCGCCAGGTCCGGCGCCATGCGGCGGGCTAGTGCCGCGACCTCGGCCTCGTGCGCCGGGTTGGCCGGGCTGTTCAGCAGGCAGATCGCGATCGCCTCGACGTCGGCTGCCAGCAGACGGGCCAGCGCCGCCTCGGCCGTGGCGAGGTCGAGGGGCCGGACGACCTCGCCCCGCCCGTCGATCCGCTCCTCGACCTTGAGGCGCAAATGGCGCGGTACCAGCGGCGGCGGCTTCTGCCAGGCGAGGTCGAGCACGGCGGGCAGGCGGCCGCGGCCGATCTCCAGCACGTCGCGAAAGCCGGCGGTGGTCAGCAGGCCGACCCTGGCGCCGGTCTTTTCGATGCAGGCGTTGGTGACCACGGTGGTGCCGTGCACGACCCGCTCCACCACACCCGGCGCGATGCTCGCCTCGGCGCAGATCGCGGCGATGCCGTCGACCATGGCGCGGGCATAGTCGTCCGGGCTGGAGAGCAGCTTGTGGCTCCGCGCCCGGCCGTCCGGATCCAGCAGGATGATGTCGGTGAAGGTGCCGCCGATGTCGACGCTGATACGGTAGCCGGGCATGTTTCGGGTCCTGTCAGCGGGGCGGGGCGCTCATTCAACCCTGATGGCGATACGGCGGCAAGGGGTAGCGCCAGGCGCTGCCGTCACGTCCGAAAGGCGGCGCGGTAGCGCGTGGGCGAGACGCCGACCAGGCGGCGGAAGTGATGACGGAAGGTTTCCGGCGTCGTCAGGCCCGTTCGTTCGGCGATCCGCGGGATCGACAGGTCCGTCGCCTCCAGCAGCTCGCGGCCCAGCGCTATCCGCTCCGCCGTCAGCCAGGCATGCGGCGAGAGGCCGGTCGCCTCGCGAAACCGGCGCTGCAGGGTGCGCTCACTCAATCCGGCGCGGCGGGCGATGTCGGCGGTGCGCAAGGGTTGGTCGAGCAGGCCGCGCAACCGGTCGAGCAGGGGACCGATGCCGGGGCCGGGCGGGGCGACCGGCTTGGGAATGAACTGGGCCTGGCCGCCTTCGCGGTGGGTCGGCAGGACCAGGCGGCGGGCCACCGTGTTGGCGATGTCCGGGCCATGGTCTCGGCGTACGACGTGCAGGCAGAGGTCGAGGCCGGCGGCGCTGCCGGCCGAGGTCAGGATCTCGCCGTCGTCGACATAGAGCCGGTCCGCCACGACCTTCACCGTCGGATGGCGCGTGCGCAGGGCATCCACGTAACGCCAATGCGTCGTCGCCGGGCGCCGGTCGAGCAATCCGGCCGCCGCCAGCACGAAGACGCCGGAGCAGATGGAGACCAGCCGTGCGCCCCGGTCATGCGCACGGCGCAGCGCGCGGACAAGCCTCTCCGGCACCGCGACATCGATGCCGCGCCAGCCGGGGACGACGATGGTATCGGCGCCGGTCAGCGCTTCCAGGCCCCGCGGCGCCACCACCGCCAGGCCACCGGCCGCCTTGAGCGGCCCCGCCTCCAGCCCGGCGACGGTGAAGTCGTACCAAGGCCCTTCGATTTCCGGGCGCGGCAGGGCGAAGACCTCGACCGCGATGGCGAACTCGAACGTGCAAAGGCCGTCATAGGCCAGGGCCACGACCCGATGGGATCTCGTCATGGCGGGATCTTACCGTACTTTGTCATTTCCGCCACTGGTCGTTTCGGCCTTGGTCACTACGCTGGATCGCCTAACGGAACCGGGAGGCGGCGATGAAGATCTATGGCGACATGACGTCCGGTAACTGTCTGAAGCTCCGCTATCTCACGGACCTGTTGCGGCTGGCATACGAGTGGATCGAGATCGATATTTCGGCGGGCGGCACGCGCGCGGCGGCCTTCCTGGCCCTCAACCCCCATGGCCAGGTTCCCGTCGTGGTCTTTCCCGACGGCCGCGCGCTGGCCCAGTCGAACGCCATTCTCCGTTATTTGGCGCGCGGCTCGGATCTGTTGCCGGATGATCCGTTTCTGCAGGCCGAGATCGATCAATGGCTGTTCTGGGAGCAATACAGCCATGAGCCCTATATCGCCGTCTGCCGCAGCCACATGGTCTATTCCGGCGGCTCGGCCCAGACGCGGGAGGCGTGGCGGGTCGCGCGGGGTGAGGCGGCGCTCGACGCGCTCGAGGCCCGGCTGGCGTCGCGCGCCTGGCTTGTCGGCGACGCGATGTCGATCGCCGATATCGCTCTCCTCGCCTACACCCGTCTGGCGCCGCAGGGCGGCTTCGACCTGGCGCCGCGGTCCGCGGTGCGACGCTGGATCGCCGCCTGTGAGGCGGCGCTCGGCCTTCAGCCGGCCTGACGCCAGAACTCGGCGATGCGCGCCTCCACCACGGTGCCGGCGAAGAAGTCGCGCCGGTTCTCCGAAAGGAAGCGGACCGCGTTCTCATAGACGAAACGGCGGAAATCCGCGCGGTCGATCAGGCCATCGTCGACCAGCTCGTGCGCCTCCGGCAGCACGCCCGCCATGTCGAGCACGTCGAAATGGCCGATGTCGGAGCCGAACAGCGTGTTCAAGGTGACGCCGTGCGGTAGATGGTCCCGCTTGAAGGCCCAGGCGTTGATCGGATCGTCGGCCTCGCAGCCGAAGTAGAAGTTCTCGGTGAACTGCCGCGCGAGATCGGCCGCGTCGGCGATCCGGCAGGCGGCGAAATCGTCCAGCCCCTCCGCCGGCGCGCCGCTCGCGGCGGGGCGCCCGGCACGGCGCTGCATCACCTCGAGAAAGTCGGGCTTGGCATAACGCCCGGCGTAGTCGAGCAGGCCGGCCTCGTCCAGGTTGGCCGGATCGACCTCGCCCAACGCCTCGACGTTGCGCTTTTCCCAATGGCCGAGCAGATCGCAATAGAGCTGGCAGGCCCAGCCGACGCCGCCTTCCAGGAAGCCGAACTTGAGGTCCGGAAAGCGGCCGGTGACGCCGCCGATCAGCAGCGCCTTGCAGACCGCTTCGGAAGCCGCGGCGAAATGGCCGATATGGTTGTAGACGAAGTTGGAGACGCTGTTGCGCAGGCCGAAGGCCCGGCCCCGGCCGTTCGAATGGAATACCGGCGAGATGCCGAGTTCCCGGCAGCGGCGCCAGACCGCGTCGTAGTCGTACGGACTGTCGAGCCCCAGCACGTCGAGCCAGGGATAGGCTTGGGCGAGGTCGTCCGAACGGGCTGCCAGCTCGGGGATGGGACGCTTGATCAGGCTGCCCATCATCACCGCTTTCAGGCCGAGGCCGTCGGCATGCTCCAGCTCGGCGATGGCCTCTTCAGGATGATGCATCGGAATGACGGCGGCGGGCGTCATCCGGTCCTTGTGATCGCCGAAGAACTCGGCCGTATAGACGTTGTAGGCGGCGCAGGCGGCGCGCCGCGCCTCGTCGTCGGCGACCTGCGGCAGGCCCAAGCCCAGGGTCGGGTAGAGCACGGCGAAATCGATGCCGAATTCGTCCAGCCGCTCGCGCAGCAGGTTCGGCATCATGGCCGTCGCGCGGTCGCGGGTGTTCCGGGTCGGCACGGCCCACCAGGCTTCCTGCGCCAGCCGCCCCTCGCGTCGGCGCTCGACGCCGAGGGCGACGGTGTCGACGATGTTCTTGCCGAAATCAATGAAGCCGCGAGCCGCCGCGTCCCCGCCGATTTTGCGCATCTCCGCCATGACATGGGGCGCGTACTCGACCCAGTGACCATCCGAATCGATGACCGGATGGTCCAATCCCGCCCGGATTTCCGCCGCGCTCTTCCCGCCATGGCTCATATTAGGCATCCCCCATCCCCGCAGTGCGACGCAACATACACGGGCATTCGCCGGAGGCTAGCTCTTTTCTAGCCACAGCGAGGCGGCGAGCGGTCCGGGCCAGCCGGGGAGTGGGGCGAGCGGGCTCGCCGCCAGGCGATCACCCATGTGGCGGCGCACATGGGCCGAGGCGAAGATGGGCCGCCAGGCCCGGCTGCCGAGCAGGACGGCGACGGCATTCTGTTCGTTGTAGCCGCGCCAGGCCCAGGCCAGCGGATAGTCGGCCGCCAGGAAAATGTCGTGGAAATGCACCAGCACGCCCGAGGGCAGGTCCGGCAGGATCCGGTTGATCACGTCGTCGACGTCGGTACCGGGCATCAGGATATGGCTCGAATCGACCGAGAGCACGTCGCCCGGTCGGAGTGTGGCGAAGAGGCCGGGCTCGACCAGGCCGAGCGGCCGTTCGATCAGGCGGATCGGCAGCCCGCGCAGAGTGGCACGAGGCGCCGGGTCGATCGCCGTCAGCGCGCAGGCGAGGCCGCCGTCGGCGATGGCGCGGGCGAGAAAGCGGGTCGAGTGGCCGGAGCCGATTTCGATGATGCGGGCCGGCGCCCGGGTGCGAACGATGGTATAGGCCGCCGCCGCGTCGAGCGGGGGGAACCAATCCTGGTCGAAACGCGGTGCCGGTGGCGGCTCACCGCCGATCGCCTCAAGCGCCCGCTGGCGGGCGTCGATCTCGTCCAGCAGGCGGGCGAAGTCGGGCTCGGCGGCTTCCAGCAAGGCCTGGATCGGCCCATAGCTCGCGACCTCGCCCGCGGGTGGCAGGCGGTCGGCGTAACGATAGGGAATGAAGAAGCCGCGCCGGGCCAGGCCGAGCACGGTGGCGAGGCCCATACGGACCGCCCGACCCTTCATTTTCCGCCGGCTTTCGCGTCTAAAGCTCGATCACCAGACCTTCACGGGCCACCACGGTGCCCGGGCGGCGCGCCTCGGCGGCCGTGGCGATGGCGTCCATGAAGTCGTCGTCGTGATCGGGGTCGTGGTGGAAGATCACCAGGGTCTCGACCGCGGCGGCGTCGCACAGCCGGCAGCCCTCCTCCCAGGTCGAATGGCCCCAGCCGACGCGATTGGGAAACTCCGCGTCCGTGTAGGTGCAGTCGTAGATCGCCAGGTCGGCGTCGCGGATCAGCTCGACGATGGTCTCGTCCAGGGCGTCGGGATCATGTTCCGTATCGGTCAGATAGCAGACCGAGCGGCCGGCATGCTCGATGCGATAGGCCGTCGCCCCGTTCGGATGGTTGAGCGGCGCGGTGCGGACCCGGACGTCGGGGCCGAGGTCCAGCGTGGTGCCGACGGCGAAGTCGCGATACTCGACGCTCGCCGGGAAGATCCCGGGTGGCACCGGGAAAAGCGGCGCGATCATCATGTCTTCCAGCACGCTGCGCAGCGTGTGCTCCGGCAACAGGTGCCCGGCCCACAGGCGGAAACGGTTCTCCGGATTGAAGAACGGCTTGAAGAAGGGAATGCCGCAGACATGGTCGAAATGGGTGTGGGTCAACAAGAGGTCGAGGTCCCAGGTCCCGCCGCGTCCCTGCAGCGCGTTGCCGAGGTAACGAAGCCCGGTCCCGGCGTCCAGCAGCAGCGGTTTACCGCCGCAATCGACCTCGATCGACGAGGTGTTGCCGCCATAGCGCGAGGTCATCGCGTCCGGTGTCGAAACGCTGCCGCGAACGCCCCAGAACCGGACCGACAGCCCCGCCTTGTCGGGATCGGTGGACGGCAGAAGCGTCATCGCGCGCCCGACCCGGTACGGCGCCGGGACATGCCCTTAGGGCACCAGCCGGTAGCCGCCGGTTTCCGTCACCAGCAGTTCGGCGTTGGAGGGGTCCTGCTCGATCTTCTGGCGCAGGCGGTAGATGTGAGTTTCCAGCGTATGCGTCGTGACGCCTGCGTTGTAGCCCCAGACCTCATTCAGCAGGATATCGCGGCTGACGACCCGGTCGTTGGCCCGGAACAGGAACTTCAGGATCGAGGTTTCCTTCTCCGTCAGGCGCACCTTCTGGTTCTTCTCGTTGTGGGTCAGCAGTTTCATCGAGGGCCGGAAGGTGTAGGGGCCGATCGAGAACACCGCATCCTCGCTCTGCTCGTGCTGGCGCAGCTGCGCCCGGATGCGGGCCAGCAGCACGGCGAAGCGGAACGGCTTGGTGACATAGTCGTTGGCGCCCGCATCGAGACCGAGGATCGTATCCGCGTCGCCGTCGGCCGCGGTCAGCATGATGATCGGGCATTTGACGCCGTTGCGGCGCAGCAGCTTGCAGACTTCGCGACCATCGAGGTCGGGCAGCCCGACATCCAGCAGTACGAGGTCGAAATGGGCTTCCTTCGCCTGGTCGATGGCCTCGGCGCCGCTGCCGGCTTCCGCGGTCTCGAACTCGTCGTGCATGGCCAGTTGTTCGGCGAGGGAGGCACGCAAGCCATCCTCGTCGTCGACCAGCAGGATCTTCTTGGCCGTCATGTCGCCGCCCCTCCCCGTTTCAAGGCGCGTGCCGGCACGGGCCCGCAAGCCCCACCGACACCGCCATGATATAGGCTGTGAATCGGCATGCAAAACTGACCCACTTTGGTGGGTTATGAGCGGTAAGAATTGACCCACCTGGAACGCTAGCATCCGCACGGAACAGTGCGGAGGAAAGAGCAGGTGGTATTGATGGAAAGCGTATTGAAGATCCGACGTTGGATATTACGGGAGGGTCGGAGTATCCGATCTGTATCTCGTCAGACTGGTTTGTCGCGGAACACGATTAAGAAGTATCTGAAGGACGGCGATCCACCGAGCTATCAGCGGCGCGTTTCACCCGTCCGGCGTAAGCTTAGCGATGGCTTCGCCAGCCGGCTTCGGGCGCTCTTTGAGCAGGACCTGGGGCGCCCGCGCCGTGAGCGCCGGACGGCCAAGAAGCTTTATGAGCAGCTTGTGTCGGAAGGCTATAGCGGATCCTACTCGACGGTTCAGAGGTTTGTCCGCGACCTGAAGCGTTCTGGCGCCGGATCGGGGGATGCGTTCATTCCGTTGCACTTTACGGCAGGTGACGCGCTCCAGTTTGACTGGAGCACGGAATACGCTGTCCTGGGCGGTGTCGAGCAGAAGGTAAAGGTTGCCCACTTCCGCCTATGTCATAGCCGCAAGCCCTTTGTTGTTGCCTATCCCAGCGAATCTCAGGAGATGGTGCTGGACGCCTTTGCACGGGCGATGTCTTTCTATGGCGGCGTACCGCGCCGGGTGATCATCGACAACCCCAAGACGATGGTAACCTATGTTTCGCGCTCTAAGGACCGTGTGTTCCATCCGCGCTTTCTGGCGTTGATGAACCACTATGTGATGGAACCGGTTGCTTGCACACCCGCGGCGGGGTGGGAGAAGGGTCAGATTGAGAACCAGGTTGGGTTCCTGCGGGGACAGCTGTTTGCGCCCAAGCCCGCCTTTGACGATCTGGATGCGCTGAACGGCTGGTTGCGTCTGCGCTGCGAGGAATTGGCGAATCGCGCCCACCCCGAACAATCGGATCGCAAGATCTCGGACGTGTTCGCAGACGAGTGCGCCGAACTGCGTCCCCTGGGCCGGGCTTTTGACGGCTATGTTGAGAAGGCCGCTCGTGTCCGCTCTACCTGTCTGGTCCAATATGCCACCAATCGCTATAGCGTCCCCTCCCGGTTCGCCGGGGAGCTTGTCTCTCTGCGCGCCTATGCGGACCGGATCGTGGTTGTGTCAGGGCAGAATGTGATTGCCGAGCACAAGCGCCGCTTTACCCGCAACGCCAGCTATTTCGAGCCCTGGCATTACCTGCCCCTACTCGACCGCAAGCCCGGCGCGCTGAGAGATGGCGCGCCCTTTGTGGGTTGGCAATTGCCTGAGGCGATGCACCGGGTCAGGGCGCATTACATGGCCGGCAAAGGCGGGGACCGGGAGTTTGTCGATCTGCTCCTGCTGGCCCAGGATCACGGGATCGAGGTGGTCGAGATAGCCTGTGAACTGGCCGTGGAGCAGAACACGCTGCGCCTTCCGGCCATCATCAATCTGATCAACCAACTGGTGGAGCCGGTCATCGCGCCATGGGGCGAGAGCCACGCCTATCCGCAACTGACCTTGCGGCCCGAAGCGGACTGCAAGCGCTATGAGACGCTGTGCGTTGCCGGGGAGGCCGTCGCATGAAAGCTTTGATAGACCAACTGATCGCCCTGAGGCTGTATGGAATGGCGGCTTGCGCCGAAGCTTTGCTGGCCGCGCGCAAGCCGCCAAGTCTGACCACTGCGATAAAGCAACTGATCGACGCCGAGACTGTAGAGCGCCGGGTGCGCTCTATCCAGCACCAAATGCGGGCCTCGAAGTTCCCCCACCATAAGGACTTCGCCACTTTCGATTACGGCCTAGCCGCCGTCACCCAAGCGCAAATCGACCCCTTCTGCTCAGGGCAGTTCACCCAGGAGGCCCACAACCTCATTCTGGTGGGCGGAACCGGTACGGGCAAAACCCACATCGCCATTGCTCTGGGGACGCTGTTGATCAATCAGGGAAAGAAGGTCCGTTTCTTCAACGCCGTCGATCTGATCAATGCGCTGATCAAGGAACAGGCCGAAGGCAACGCCGGCAAGATCATCCGGCAACTGACGGCCATGGATTGCGTCATCATCGACGAACTGGGCTATATCCCATTCCCCAAATCCGGCGGTGCGCTCTTGTTCCACCTGATCAGCAAACTCTATGAGAAGACCAGCGTCATCATCACCACCAATCTGGAGTTCGGGGAATGGGTCTCCGTCTTCGGAGATGCAAAAATGACAACCGCGTTGCTGGATCGTGTAACGCATCACTGCGCAATCATCGAAACAGGCAACATGTCTTACCGCTTCGCACAAAGCAAACAGGTAACCGGGGCAAAAGGCCGGGCCTGGGGACGGGGGGATCTGGCCTGGGTATAGGGGTGAGTCTCAACGGCCACATCTTGTGAGGCTTCCGCGTCAAGTGACCAGATATCGATGTTCGCGGCGGGAGGTCTGTGATTCGATCCCGTCATGGCCGAATCGCTTCCGGATCTCGACGATCTTGATGTCGCCGCCCTGAAGGCGCTGGTTCTGACGCTGCTTGAGGAGCAGGCGGCCCTGCGTGCCGAGAACGCGACATTGCGCGAAGAGATCCGCCGTCTCAAAGGCCTTTCCGGGCCACCGGATATCAAGCCGAGCGGCATGGACAAGCAGGCCGTATCCCGGGGCCGGACGGGGCGGAAGGCGGGACGGCGGGCCAAGAAGGGCCGGGTTCCCATCGACGAGAGGCGGATCGTCCGGGCCGCCGTGCCGGCGGGCTCGCGCTTCAAGGGCTATGAAGACTATCTGGTTCAGGACCTGCTCTGCCGGCCGAACACTGTCCTGTTACGCCGCGAGCGCTGGCTGACGCCCGAGGGGGCCACGATCGTGGCGCCGCTGCCGGCGGGGACGCGCGGCCACTTCGGCCCGGCGCTCAGGCGTTTCGTGCTGGCGCTCTATCATGGCGGCCAGACCAGCGCGGAGCGCTTGGCGCGGCTCTTGGACGACCTCGGCATCAAGATCTCCAAGCGCCAGGTGGTGCGGTTGTTGAACGAGGGCCATGACGGCTTCGTCGCCGAGGGCGAGGCGGTGCTGCGCGCCGGCCTGGAGACGGCGCCCTGGATCAGCGTCGACGATACCGGCGCCCGCCACGCCAACCGCAACGGGGTGACGAGCGGGATCGGCAACGACGCCTTCGCTTGGTTCGCCACGACGTTTTCCAAGAGCCGCTTGAACTTCCTGGAACGGCTGCGGGCCGGCCACGCGGACTATGTGCTCAATGCCGCCGCCTTCGCCTACATGGCCGAGCGCGACCTGGCCGCATCGGTGATCGCCCGTCTGGCCGAGGGCTGCCCGCGGCGCTTCACCAACGAAGATGCCTGGCTGGCCCACCTGGGGCGGCTCGCCATCACCGGGCACGGGGACGGGCGCGGGGCCGCGCGGACCGCCACCGAGGGGGCGCTGTGGGGCGCCATCGCCGCGCACGGCCTGCTCAGGGGCACGGCCGCGGGCGCCTGCGTCGTCCTGAGTGACGATGCTGGCCAGTTCAACGTCGGCCGCCACGCGCTCTGCTGGGTCCATGCGGAGCGCTTGATCCACAAGCTGATGACCTTCTCCCGGAGCCAGCGGCGCGAGAAGGAACACATCCAGGCACGGCTCTGGCAACTCTACGCCGATCTCAAAGCCTATCGCGAAAGGCCGGCGCCAGGACGGCGGGCCCACCTGGCATGCCGCTTCGATGCGCTCTTCGCGACCAAGACCGGATTCCTCCGCCTCGACCGGCTCCTGGCTCGCCTGCATGCCAACCGCGACGAACTGCTCGTCGTCCTCGACCGCCCGGAGGTCCCGCTCAACACCAACGGCGCGGAACGCGACATCCGCGCCATGGTCACAAGGCGAAAATTCTCCGGCGGCACACGCTCCGAGGACGGCAAGCAGGCCCGAGACACATTCCTCGGCCTCTACAAGACCTGCCAGAAACTTGGCCTCTCCTTCTGGGATTATCTCGGCGACCGCCTCAAGGTCCCCGGCGCCCCACCCGTGCCCCCACTGCCGATCCTCGTCAGACAACGCTGCATCGAAATGGCTTGACCGCCCGGGGTTTTGCCCCTGTTACGCAAACAGCGACGACAAAAGTAGCCGCCCTGTAAGCAAAGCCCCAGGCTGATCCGCTATATGGAGCCAATCAGCCTGGGGGCTTTCATCGCAAAGGCGGGCAAATCAAAACGGGTCCTGTACAGATTGTTCTGCAAAAGGGGTTTCGTAGCTGGGGCACAAGTCCGGGCCGATGGGGTGGATGAGCTGCCTCCGGCTGGTCCGGGCTCTCGCGATCGAAATCCATGAGGACTGGCTGGATGCCAACCGCTAGCTCAACATGATCCATCTCAAGGAGAGCAAAAGCGAACGCATCCAGAAAGCCGCCTGACGGCGGCTCGGCATGCCTGGCGCTCCGAGCAATCGAAATCTCCGCGCCAGGCATGCCGGTGGCCCTCATCGGCAGCCATGACAAACTTGCAGAACAGTCTGGACACTACTTCAAAAGCTCATTGCCACTTCAAGAACCCCACCTGATCCCCACGTTCCGCCGCCGGCCCGGTTGTCCCGGTGGGCCCACAGGCCCCTCCCACGCGGCTTCGCTCCGCGTAACGCAAAGCGCTACACGAAGCCGCGCGGGGCCCTCCCGTGGACTACCGGGACAACCTCCGTCGAAGCAAGGGGGGGGGTCAATTTTGCACGCCGATAGGGGGTCAGAATTAAATGCTGATTGACAATGTGTATGGAACGAGCGCAGGCCCAGGTGAGGTTGTCGAAGACGGCCGAGACGGCCTTGCCCTTCAGGCTGCCCTTGCGGCGCAACCCGAGGCGGTGCCCCATCTCGCGCGACCAGGCCAGCGCCATCGGCGCGGAGAAGCGAGCGAACCGAGGGGACCGGCGCATCGCGTTCCGCCAGGGCACGGCCCAGGCGAGGTAGCCCCGGTATCGGACCTCATCCATGCGTTCGGCGTGATAGCGAACCGAAGTGTAGACATCGCTCCGGCGGACCAAGCCCTGTCGATGAAGCTCCTGGAAGATCACGCACGAGCCTGAGTCCCCTGCGCCACCACCGGCGCCGCCCGTTCCGACCTCGCTGCTGGTGTCCGTTCCGGCGTTCGCTCCGGTGCCGCCGCCGGCCGCCGGATCCGCTCCAGCCTGACCGACATCGCCACTGGCGCTGCCGAAGCCACCGCCAGCCGGCCCGGTGTCGTCGCTCTGTGTCCCCGCCGCGCCGCCAACGGGATTGGCTGAAACGCCTGGCGCCGGGCCTGTATCATCACTCTGGCTGAACCCGGCCGCCGCCTCCCCAACCGGGCTGCCCACCTCGCTGAAGCCATCCGGCGCGCCAGGAAGCCCGGCTTGCCCGGTAACGCCATCAGGTGCCGTGTCCTGGCCGATACCAAGGGCCCCGGTTACCAGATCCGCAATCGACGGGATGCTCCTCGACCGGGGGTTCGTCACCCCTGCGGCGATCGTCCCGAGCGGGTTCGAGATGAAGCCCGCGAGATTCCCGATGGCATCCAGCGCCCCAAACTCGTTGTCGACCCCAGCGCCGAGGTTCTCGTCCCCGTCCGGGTCGTTGCCCGCGTCTTCGGAGCCCTTGCCACCATCCTCCTCGGGGAAAACGCTGCTCAGCCCCGTCGGAGGCGGCGGTGCCGGCGTAGGGGTCGGCGCCGGGGTAGGTGCAGCAGCAGGCGCCGGGCTCGCCGGCGGTTCTGGTTCTGGCCTCACCGTCGACAGACGATTTGTCGTTGTGCTCAAGGGTTGGCTGCGGAACGTCGCCTGGCGCGACGACGTGAAACTGTCTTCGTTGACCGGGTCGAACCTGCTGGGCATCGTTCAGTGCCTCACTATCGAGATTTCGGAATGGTGCGTGGTGGCATCAGGCGTGCCCGCATGGATCAGATCCGCGAGTGCCGTCATGGTCGGGGTCTGCACGATCGAGGAACGTCGCATCAGAGACTCCGCCACCCCCGAGCCGTAGACGCCGAACACTTCCCAGGACAGGGTGCCGGCCGTCCGGGTGCCGATTATCGTGGCCACGTGGCCGTCCTGAAGGATGCTCAGCGACGTGATGCGCAAGGCGTGGCTCTCATCGTCGAGATCTTCGGCTACGCCCGCGATCGGATCGACGGGCAGCAGCGAGCGCCCGAAGTCCCCGGCATCGACCCAATCGCCCCCGGACCTCCGCCAGGCGGCGACCAGCTGCAATCGGCCGATGGTATCGAGCACGACGCCTGCGTCCCGGGGCTCCCGCGCGGCCATCGCCGCCAGCAACAGATGCGCCGCATCGTAGGCGTCGGCCGTCTCTCGCGCGGGCGTCAACGAGCCTTCCCGCCGGAGCTGGGCGGCGAGCGGCACCACGTCGAAACCGACATGGACCGAGAGAAGACGACAGAGGTCGCGGACTGTGGCCATCTCACTCGGCCTCGGCCGGCTCGGGGGCGACGGCACTCATGCGGTCGCGGACGGCGGCGCGGATGAACTCGCTCACCGACTGGCCTTCCTGGCGGGCGGTGTCGCGCAACCTATCCTGGAAACCGGGCGGCAGCAGGATCGATACTCGGTCAACGAAGAGGGGTTCTGTCGCGGGCATGTCGTCACCTCTCGCGGCTCGCTGTTCATGTCGTCGAGACGGCCGAAAACCGCCTCGAAATGAAGCCGCTTGGTGACTTAGTGGTGACTTGCGCGTCGGGGCTCTATAGCGACTATGTCGCAACCCCTTGAAAAGACTGGCGCGCTCGGGAGGATTCGAACCCCCGACCCCCAGATTCGTAGTCTGGTGCTCTATCCAGCTGAGCTACGAGCGCTTTGCCATGTGCCCGGCCTTGGATCCGGCGGGCGCTGCACGGGATAGCTCAACGGGCCCGCAAAGGCAAGCGCCGTCGTCGTCTATTCGGCGGCGACGCGCGTGCCGGTGTCGTGGGACTTGATCGAGGTGCGCCAGTGAATTCGGTCCTCGGCCGGCGGATAGTCGCCCGCCGCGCGGTGCACCATGCAGCGATTGTCCCAGATGACGATGTCGCCCTTGCGCCAGGCGTGGTCGTAGCGGGCCTCGTCGGGAACCATCAGCGCGGTCAACTCCTCGATCACCGCCGTGTTCTCCGCCGGCGAGAGGCCTTCGATGAAGTTGATCTTGCCCGGATCGAAGTAGAGCGAGGTCCGCCCGGATTCCTCGTGGGTGCGGAGCAGCGGATGCAGCGCCGGGGCATGGTCGCGGTCGGCCGGGTCCAGCAGGGCGTCCGAGCCCTTGCTCCGCCCCCCATAGGTGAAGGCGCCGCGCCGCCCCGCCAACAAAGATTTCAAGCGCGCCGGCAAGACCTCGTAGGCCCGGTACATGGAGGCGAAATGGGTATCGCCCCCCCGGCTCGGGACCGCCAGCGCATAGAGCTGGGTGGCCTTGAACGGCTCCTCGTCATAGGCGCCGTCGGTATGCCAGCCGGCCGCGCCCCGTTTGTAGATCGCCTCGTTCAGCGTGCCGTCGGCGTTGAACTTGTCGATGCCGAGCACGGTCAGATCGGCATGTTCCGGGTGGCGCGTCGACTTCGAGGGGTGGGGGACCACATGACCGAAACGACGGCTGTAGTGCAGGAAGTCGGCGATCTCCAGCTCCTGGTCGCGGACCACGGCGACACCGCCCTCGAGCCAGGCCTCGTAGATCGGCCGGAAGCCCGCGTCGTCGAGCCCGCGGACGTCGACGTCCGTGATTTCGACACCGGTGAATTCGGACAATCGACGGATCGTGGTCATGGGCGCGCTCCTCCTCGCGAACCGGGGCGGGGACGAGACTATTTCGCCCGCCGCCCCGTTGGCAATGCGCCGGCTGCGCGCAGGTCTGCGTCAGCAACCCGACGTGCAGGTCCCGGCGGCGTCGAAGGCCATGGTCCGACCGCTGAGCGGGACGTGTACCGGAACGCCCACCGCATCGATGAAGGTCCGGGTCCGGGTGCCGTCGCGCACCTTGCCGCCCTCGGTCGCCGCTTCGTTGGCATGGCTGGCGATGACGGCGGCCGGCTTGACCAGCTCGTTGATCACCCAGGCGGCTTCTTTCGGGCCGGTGGTGAAGGTATCACCGATGTTCAGCACCGCGAGCTTGGCCTCGTAATGGCGCCGGACCACCAGCTCCTGTTCGGCCGTGATGCCCGTATCGCCCGAGAGATAGACCACCAGGCCGTTGGAAAAGGTCAACACATAGCCGGTCGGCGGCCCGACGTAGGCGGTGAGGCCCGCCGCCTTCAGGTGCTTGGCGATGCCGTGATCGAGAAAGACCGGATTGACGCCGTTCGAATGCGCCGCCGGCACGGTGGTGATGGTGACGCCGCCGATCTTCCGGCTCGCCCCGAAGCGCACCAGGAGCGAGTCCTTCGCATTGCCGCGATTGAACTTCAGCTTGGCCGCAAAGAAACGCGGCATTTCGCTGCCGGTGACGATCTTCGCGCCCTTGGCGAGCGCGATGTTGACCGTGTTGCTGTTGGGCGTCGCGACGGAGGGAAACTGGGGCTTACCGCAGCTCCCCTCGTTCACCTTGCCGATGTGGCGGTCCCCGACATGGTCGCCGTGCATGTGGCTGACCAGCAAGGCGTCGATCCGGCCGAGGCGCGGATCCTCCGGCCCGGCGACGGTGCGTCCCGCATCATAGAGGATCCGCGTGCCGTCCGGATCCTCCAACACCAGGGCGCGGTCGAGACGGCAAAACTCCCCGTCGTGACTGCCGAGCGGGGTGATCTTCACCTCCGCCGCCTGGCCCGAAACCGCCGCCAGCGCGAGCACCGCGCCGGTGAAAACGCCAACCGTCAAACGCATCATGTCCACGTCACCTCCCTTATCGTCCCGACGATGTGCCGGGTTGACGCCATCGAAGCGCGAGGCGCCGGCCTTGTCATCTCAAATGTCGGTGTGTCCGCGCGCCATCAGCGCAGGGTCGCCAGGTAGACATCGAGGTCGACCTCGTTCACCAACGCCTCGCTCGCAATATAGCGCGGCAGGTTGGCGAGGAAGAGGTCGTCGCCACGCGCGAGCGTGCCGTTGCCGGCGAAGGAGCAATGACCGGTGACCCGAACCTGCGGGTGGCCCCAATAGGGATCGCCGGCCGGCAGCGGCTCCGGGTCGAAGACGTCGAGGATCGCGGTGGCGACCTTGCCCGAGTCCAATGCCGCCAACATCGCCGCATCGTCGATGACGCCGCCCCGTGCCACGTTGACGACGACCACGCCGTCCTTGCAGGCGGCGAGGAAGTCGGCATCGACCAGGCGGTCCGTTTCGCTGGTATGCGGACAGGACAGCAGGATCACGTCCGCCTCGCCGAGCACCGATTGGACATCGTCCATGGCGACGACCCGGTCCGCGTGCGGCGACGGCGTCGCGGCGCGGCGGACCCCCAGCACCCGGGCGCCGAAGGCCTGGGCCCGCTTGCCGACCTCCTGGCCGATCGAGCCATAGCCGACGACGGCCCAGGTGGTGGTGTTGATTTCGCGAAAGCGCAGCAGCTTCCATTCCCCCGCCGCCTGGGCCGCGCGTTGCTCGGCCAGGGGCTGGAAGACGTCCAGCACCTGGGCGAGCGTGTACTCCGCGATCGCCACCGCCTGCGCGTTGGACGCCCCGATGCGAATGCCCTTCGCCGCGACATCGCGGTAGCCTGGATGGTCGAGGCCGGCATTGAAGGTCTGCAGCCACTTCACCGTGTCGGAGGCGGCAACGGCTTTCATGCAGTCGTCGAACATTCCGCTCTGCGCAATCTCCAGCGAGAGCCAGACCGCTTCCGCCGCGACCTCGGCCAGCGGCACGGCGGCCCCGTCCACCCGGCAGGTGCCGTCGTCGCCGAGCGGCAGCACCCGCATCGGCAGGTCGAGTGCCGCCAGACGATCGGCGATGCGGTCGTGGGCGGCATGGTACATGACGACGTCGAGAGCCATCGCGTTTCCCCTCGTGTATGGTTGGTGTGACTTACCGGGCGCCCGGATGCTAGAGCATGGCGCGCACCGGCGAAACCGGGGGAGCGGAACATGGCGGGTGGCGGGCTGCAATTCGGTGTCACGTTGCCGTTGACCGATGTCGGCGGCGCGCCGGAGACGGTCCGGCGCCTGGCCCAGACGGCCGAGGCGATGGGCTATCACCATCTGGGCGCGGCGGACCATGTGCTGGGGGCGAATGTGGCCAACCGGCCGGAGTGGGACCTGACGCGCAATACCTCGAAGGACCTGTTTCACGATCCCTTCGTGCTGTTCGGCTTTCTCGCCGGCTGCACGGAGCGGATCGGCTTCTCCACCCAGGTGATGATCCTTCCGCAACGCCAGACCGCGCTGGTCGCCAAACAGGCCGCCAGCCTCGACGTGCTGTCTGGCGGCCGCTTTCGCTTCGGCGTCGGCGTCGGCTGGAACCCGGTCGAGTTCCAGGCGCTGGGCGAGGATTTTTCCAACCGTGGCCGCCGCTCGGCGGAGCAGGTCCGCCTCATGCGCCGGCTCTGGGCCGAGCCGCACGTCACCTTCCAGGGCCGCTGGCACGACGTCGACGATGCCGGCATCAATCCCCTGCCGGCGGCGCGGCGCATCCCGGTCTGGTTCGGCGGCCATCACGACGTGACGCTGCGCCGGATCGCCGAACTCGGCGACGGCTGGATCATGAACGCCCACCCCCAGGGCCCCGCCGCCGCGGCCGAGTTCGCCAAGCTGCGCGGCTATGCCGAGGCGGCCGGCCGCGATCCGGCCGAGATCGGCCTCGAGGTCTGGGTCTCCACGGCCGAGGGCGGGCCGGACGATTGGCGCCGCGCGGCGGAGGGCTGGGCCGCGCTCGGCGTCACCCACATCACCCTCAACACCGCCTACGGCCGCCTGCACCACGAGCGCATTCCCGAGCGGACCCTGGACGCCCATCTGGCGGCGATGGAAGCCTATCTTCCCGTCGTCGCCGATCTCGCGGCATGAGCGACCTCTACCGCCACCATAGGATCGAAACGGCGCCCCGGTGCTGGCGTTCCGTCGCCGAGGCGATCGTCGCCGCCCGGCCGGCGCTGGAGGCGGCGGGAGGGCGCCTCTACGGGATCTGGCGTTCCCAGATCGGCCGGCCCCGCGATGAGTTGACCGCGATCACCCACGGGCCGGCGAATGCGGACGACACCGCGTGGCGCGGCCTGCTGGACGGCATCGCCGACGTCGGCGCCCACACCGACGATGTCATGTCGGCGACCCTCAAACCCGAAAGCCCGGTCCCGCCACGCCGGCAAGGCAACTACGCCTTTCGCTGGTTCGAAACGCCGGCCCTGCACTGGAACGAGTTCCTCGCGCTCTGTACCGCGGCCTGGCCGGGCTTCGAGGCGGCCTACGATTCGCAGATCGTCGGGCTCTGGCGGCTGGCCGAGGATGGCCCCGGCGGCACCCGGCGCAGCATGTTGCTGACCCGCCGGCCCGACCTCGCGATGTGGGAACGTTCCAAGATTCCCGCGACCCCGGCGGAGCAGGCGGTCCGCGACCGGCTGTCGCGCCGTTACGATCTGTGCGAAGCGACCTGGGTCTACACCACGACCCTGCTGACCGCCGAAGACCGGGACGACGCGGTCCGCTGGACCTGAGGGCCATCAAATCCCAGCTGTTCACGAGCATCGAGCACCCCAAAAGAGGTCAGGTCTTGTTTGTTGAATTCAACAAACAAGACCTGACCCCTTTTGGGGTGGAAGGACCTGGCGATGGAGGACGTCCAGTCAAGCGCCGAGGCGGCGGGCGAGGCGGGTGGTGAGGGCGCCGACGACGCGGCGGCGGTACCAGGGCTTGATGGTCGTGGTCCGCATCGGGCGGGCCTGGGTGCGGGCGAGATCCCGCAACGCGAGGATCGCCTCGTCGTCGAGGCGGTTGCCGATCAGCGCCTCCGTTCCCGTGACCAGGCGGGGCGAGGGATTGACGCCGGTGAGGGCGAGGGCGAGGTGATGGATCACGCCGTCGTCGAGGGCGAGCGACAGCGCGACGCCGGCGAGCGGAAAGTCGATCGAACCGCGCACGCGGGCCTTTTCGTAGCCGGAGGCGAGATCCGCGATGGGGGCCGGCAGATGGACGGCCACCACCAGGTCCCCCGACGCCAAGGTCAGGTGGTCGAGGCCGTCGTCGCGCCAGAGCTCGCCGAGCGGCGCGCGGCGGCGACCCTCGGCGCCGGCGATCTCCACCTCGGCGCCCGAGACCAGCAGGGCCGGCGCCACGTCGCCGGAATAGGCGGCGAAGCAACGGCTGCCTTTCGGGGCGACATGGCAGACCGTGCCCTGGTGTTTCAGGCAGAAGTCGTTCGACGACCGCCACCATTCCGACTGGTTGTAATAGAGGCAGCGGGTATCGAGGCAGAGATTGCCGCCGAGCGTGCCGGCACGGCGATGGGTAGGCCCGGCCACCGCGGCGGCCGCCTCGGCCACCGCCGGATAGCGCGCACCGAGCCGGGCGTCGCCGGCGATATCTTCGAGCCGCACGCCGGCGCCGAGGCGCAGGCCGCCCTTGTCCGTGTCTTCGATGCCGCCCAGCTCCCCCACCAAGGCCAGGTCGACCATTGCACCCGGCCGTTCGATGCCACGCCGGGTGTTGACCAGAAGGTCCGTGCCGCCGGCCAGATAGCGCCCGCCCTCGTCGGCATGCGCGAGGGCATCTTCGATCGTCGTCGGCCGGTGCAACGTGAACTCGGGCAGGTATTCCATAGCTTCTATTTACGCCGAGATTCCGCGTCCTGGCCAGCCCGAAGATACCGCGCCGGAACCGGGCGGTGAGGTCCTACATCTCGATCGCCTCGGCGACCTCTATGGTGCCGCTGGCGGCGAGATGGGGGCAGCCGCGCGCCTTGCGGTGCGCGTCCTCGATGTCGGCCGCCTCGACCAGGCTGTAGCCCGAAGCGGGATTGGCGCCGCCGCCCTCGCTGAGCGAACCGTCGCTTGCCACGGTATAGCTCTGGCCGACCGGGTTGCCGCCGTCGAGCAACGCCGCGCCGAGGGAGCCGATCCAGGCGCCCCATTGTTCCATCACCCGCTTCACCTCGTCGCCCGAGGTCGGGTAGCTGCCGCCGTGATAGATGAAGAGATACTTTGCCATGACGTCCTCCTCCGGGGTGCCGCCGGCCGAGGGGCGACCGGCCGGCGCGCCCAGCGACCGACGATAGCGGGCAAATCGGTCCCTTGCCACGACGACGATGCCGCGGGCGTCAGGTCATCCAGAGGCCGCCGGTGACGTTGATCGCCTGGCCGGTCATGTAGGCCGAATCGTCGGAAGCGAGAAAACCGGCGAGCTTGGCGATGTCGTCCGGCAGGCCGGGCCGGCCGAGCGGCAGCGCGGCGCAACGCTCCGCCGCCGAGGGCACGCCGCGGCGCGCGTTCTCCTGGTCGGCCGCGTCCCGCATCCGGGTCTCGACGATGGTGCCGGGGCATATCGCGTTGACGCGCACGCCGCCGGATCCGAGTTCCATGGCGAGCGTGCGGGTCAGCGAAATCACCGCCGCCTTGGTCGCGCCGTAGCCGCCGTAGTCGACCATCGCCGACTTGCCGACCCAGGAGGCCATGTTGACGATCGATCCCCGGCCGCGGGCCAGCATGTCCGGCGCCACGACCTGGGCACCGTGCAGCACGCCGTCGACATTCACCGCGAACTGGCGCCGCCAGTCCTCGGACTCCATCTCCAGCAGTGCGGCGATCCTGAGGATGCCGGCGTTGTTGACCAGGATGTCCACGCCGCCGAGCGCCGCGACGGCCTCTGCGTGCGCGGCGGCGAAGGCGGCCCGGTCGGCGACGTCGGCCGCGACCCGCGCCGCGCGCCGGCCATATGCCTCGATCTCCGCCACGGTCGCTGCCGCCGCATCTTCGTCCAGGTCCAAAATCGCCACGTCGGCGCCCTGCTCGGCCAGCCGCAAGGCGATGCCGCGCCCGATGCCGACGGCGGCGCCCGTCACCAGGGCCACCCGGCCCGAAAGATCGCTCATCCTCGCCTCTCCCCTACACGTCCAGGTCGACCACGACGGGGGCATGGTCGCTGGGCTTGGGCCAGCCCCGGGCGTCGTCGAAGACGCGGGCGTCGCGGATGCCGTCCGCCAAGGCCGGCGTCACCCAGACATGGTCCAGCCGGCGCCCCCGGTTGGCGGCGCGCCAGTCGCGGGCCCGGTAGCTCCACCAGCTGTAGAGCGGCTGGTCCGCCGGCACGATCGCGCGCACCGCATCGACCCAGTCGTGGCTCGCCTGCCAGCGGTCCATGTGCTCGACCTCGATCGGCGTATGGCTCACCACCTTCAGGAGCTGCTTGTGGTTCCACACGTCGCTCTCCAGCGGGGCGACGTTCAGGTCACCGACCAGGACGAAGCGGTTGGTCTTGCGCTTGCGGCGGCGGAACCAGTCGGTCACCTCGGTCATGAAGCGGAGTTTGTGGGCGAACTTGTCGTTCACCTCGACGTCCGGCACGTCGCCGCCGGCCGGGACGTAGAAGTTGTGCAGCTCGATCCCGGCGACCCGGCACTGCAGATGACGCGCGTCCTCGATCTCGCACCATCGCCGCTTCTCGATCTTTTCGATGGCCGCCTCGCGGCTGAAGACGGCGACGCCGTGATAGGACTTCTGGCCGAAGATCGCATGGTGGGCGAAGCCCATCTTGCGCAGGTCGGCGAGCGGAAACTGCTCGTCCGCCACCTTCGTCTCCTGCAGACAGAGCAGGTCGGGCGCCTCGGCCTGGACGAAGCGCTCGACCGCGTCCATGTGGCTGCGGACCGAATTCACGTTCCAGGTGGCGATGCGCAGGCGTGCCATCGGCCCGGCCTCAGGCCGCGTAGGTGATGGTGAGGGTGCCGACCCCCTCCACCCCGCCGGAGAGCGTATCGCCCGCGCCGACCGCGGCCACGCCCTCGGGCGTGCCGGTGTAGATCAGATCGCCCGGCACCAGCTCGAAGAGGGCGGAGAGATGGGCGACCGTTTCCGCCACGTCCCAGATCAGGTGCGTGAGGTCGCTTTCCTGCCGCTTCTCGCCGTTGACGTCGACCCAGATCCGGCCGGTGTTCGGATGGCCGATCTCGGAGGCCGGCACCAGCGGGCTGATCGGGGCGGAGCGGTCGAACGCCTTGCCGGCGTCCCAGGGCCGCCGCGTGTCCTTGGCCACCTGCTGCAGGTCGCGCCGGGTCATGTCCAGGCCGACCGCATAGCCCCAGACATGTTCGAGGGCGCGGTCCACCGGGATGTCGCTGCCGCCTGTGCCGATCGCCGCCACCAGCTCGATCTCGTGGTGCAGGTCGGCGGTGGCGCTGGGGAAGGGCAGGGTGGCACCGTCGAAGACCACGGCGTCGGCCGGCTTGGTGAAGAAGAACGGCGGCTCGCGGTCGGGGTCCGAGCCCATCTCGCGGGCATGCGCTGCATAGTTGCGGCCGACGCAGTAGATGCGGTGCACGGGAAAACTGTCGGGGGATCCGGCGACCGGAACGGTCGCCTGGGGCGGCTGGGGAATGACGAGAGACATGGGCGTCGACGCTCCTGGCGGTGATGACGGATCGGGGGCTGACATAGCCCATGCGGGCGAAATTCCAAAGCCCCGAAGGCGTGAGGGGCGAGGTCCTATTCGGCCGCGTTCCGCGCCGGCAGCCGCCCGTCCGGCAACAAAGAGATCACCGTCGTCTCGTTCAGATCCTCGCCGTACCAGGCGCTGATCGCCGCCTCGCGTTCGCCGAGATAGCGGGGCACGCCGTCTTCCAGCACCATCGGCAGGTCGTGCCCCGGGACCAGCACGTTGCCCGGACGGCGCCGCCAGAGGTCCCAGATCGTCTGAATCGACGCGCGGGTGAGGTCGGCGTCGTAGCTCATGTTGGCCGCCCGGCTCAGCAGCTCTGCCCGGTTCTTGCAGGCATCGCCCGAGAACACCAGGTCGCGTTCGCCGGTATCGAGAACGAAGACCAGGCTGCCGGGGGTGTGGCCGGGGGTCTGGTGCGCGGTGATGCCGGGGAAGACCTCATCGCCGTCCTCGATACGCCGCAAGGTCGGCCACTGGTCGAGTTTCTCGACATAGAGTTCCGGCACCGGGGTTTCGCCCCAGGGCACCTCCAGGGACCAGGCCAGCTCCTCCCGCCCGATGGCGATGTCGGCGTGGGAGAACAGGGTCCAGTTGATCGTGTGGTCGTAGTGCGCGTGGGTCAGCAACAGGTCGGTGATGTCGCCGGGTGCGAGCCCGCGGGCGGCGAGCTCGGCACGCAGCAGGTCGCGCTGGCCGAAACTGCCGACGTCGACGAGGGCGATCCGCGCGTCCTTGCGGATCAGCGCGATGGTGCAGAAGCCGAGCGAGCCGTGACAGACCGACTTGCCCGGAAAGCCGTGCACGATGATGTCGATCTCGAAGCCGCCGCCGCTGAAGCGTTTGCCGTCGCTCATGCCACTCTCCCCTCGTTCGGTTTCCGCCGACAGTCTAGCCCCGACGACGGCATATCGGGAACGGGCGCGCGCGCGTGGGCGAAGTCGGCTATGTCTAGGGCCGGGCTGGAATGGCGGGGAGTATGCGATGCGTTATCGCCTCGGTGTCGATATCGGCGGCACCTTCACCGATTTCTGCGTTTTCTCCGAGGCGACGAACACGCTTCGGACCATGAAGGTCCTCTCGACCCCGGAGGATCCCGGCCGCGAGGTCGTGACCGGCCTCGAGCTGCTGGCGGAGCGGCACGGCATCGAGGCCGCCGACATCGTCCACATGACGCATGGCACCACCGTCGGCGTCAACACGGTGATCCAGCGCAAGGGCATCAACCTCTGCCTGTTCACGACGGAGAACTTCGAGGACGTGCTCGAACTCGCCCGCCTGAAGATGCCGGATCCCTACAATCTATTCTCCCGCCGCCCGCCGCCGCTGGTCGACCGCGCGAACGTCTTTCCCATTCGCGAACGGATCCTGGCCGACGGCTCGGTCGAGGAACCGCTCGACGAGGCAAGCGTCATGGCGGCGCTCGCCCGGGTTCGCAGCGTCGGTGGCGAGGGCGTCGTCATCGCCCTGCTGCACGCCTACCGCAACCCCGCGCACGAGCGGGCGGTGGAAGAGATCCTGGCCCGCGAGGCGCCGGACCTCGCGGTGATCCGGGAGTACGAGCGCACCGTGACCGCGGTGGTCGCCGGCTACGTGCAGCCGCGAATCCGGCACTACCTCACCTCGCTGCAGAGCTCGCTCGCCGCGTGCGGCGTGCCGGCGCCACCGATGATCACCAAGTCGAACGGCGGCATCATGAGCGCCGAACTGGCCAAGACGCGCTGCGCGCAGATGCTGCTCTCGGGCACCGCGGCCGGCGTCATCGGGGCGAGCCACGTCGCCCGCATGACCGACACGGCGCGAACCATGAGCTTCGACGTCGGCGGTACCAGCGCGGACGTCGCCTTCATCCATGGCGGCGAGGCGCAATACGGTGTCGGCGAGGTGATCGGCGAGTTCCCGATCTACATCCCGACCGTATCCGTGACCTCGATCGGCGAGGGCGGCGGCTCGATCGCCTGGGTCGACGGCCAGGGCGTGCTGAAGGTCGGGCCGGAGAGTGCCGGCTCCAACCCGGGGCCGGCCTGCTACGGCCGGGGCGGTGAGCGGGCGACACTGACCGACGCCTTTGCCGTGCTGGGTTTCCTCGGCCAGGCGGATCTCGGCTACAGCGCCGTACAGATGCACAGCGCGTTGGCCGCCGCCGCGATGGACGGGATCGCCGCGGACTTGGGGATGGAACGCCGGGCCACGGCGGAGGCGGTCGTCCGTGTCGCCGTCTCCGGCATGTTCCTCGAGGTCTCCAAGCTGGTCTCGCGGCATGGAATCGATCCGCGCGACTTCACCTTGCAGGCCTTCGGCGGCGCCGGCCCGATGATCGCCTGTTTCCTGGCGCGCGAGCTCGGCATGCGGCACGTCGTCGTTCCGGTGACGCCCGGCGTGTTGAGCGCCTTCGGCGGCCTGATCGCCGATGTGAAGAACGATTTCATCACCTCCGCCTATCTCGATCTCGACGAGGCCTCGTCGGCGACGGCGGTCCGCGACGGCTTCGCCGAACTGAGGGCGGAGGCGCTGCACTGGCTGCGGCGGGAGCAGAAATTCGAGGGCGACTATCGGCTGGTCCATTCCGCCGACATGCGCTACCGCGGCCAGTCCTTCGAGATCGAGACCCATATCGGCGAGGACACGGCGCGGGACGGCGATATCGAGGCGATGATCGAGGCCTTCCACGCCGAGCACCGCCGCGTCTACGACCACGCCGACGCGCAAGCGCCCGTACAGGCGATCAACCTGCGCCTCGTCGTCGTCGGTGAGGTGGCGAAGCCGGTCTTCGACAAGCTGGCGGCGAGCGATGCGCCGCCCGAAGCGCGGGCCGAGCTGGAGGTCTTCCACGAGGGGGCGGTGTGGACGGCACCGCTCTTCGATCGGGGGGACTTGCGGGCCGGGCAACGCTTCGCCGGGCCCGCCGTGATCCAACAGGACGATTGCACCACCTGCGTCCTGCCGGGCTTCGCGGGGCGGATCGACGACTACGGCAACATCATCCTGACCTCGGAGGCGTGAGACATGGCAATCGACAACGTCACGCTGGAGATCCTGGCCAACCATTGCCGCGCCGCGGCGGAGAGCATGGCCTATACGCTCTATCGCACCGCCCATTCGACCTTCGTAAAGGAGACGGAGGATTTCACGACGGCGCTCACCACGCCGGACGGCTTCACCTTCGCGACGCCGACCGAACTCGGCGCCACCTGGTTCGTCGGCCTCAACTACGGCCCGGTGATCGAGGCCATCGACGGGTACGAGGACGGCGACATCTGCATGACGAACGACCCCTACAGCGGTTTCGTCTGCACCCATCCGCCCGACCTGCATCTCTGGAAGCCGGTCTTCCACGAGGGCGAAATCGTCTGCTTCGCCGTCGGCCATATCCACAATACCGACGTCGGCGGGGCGGTGCCGGCGAGCCTGTCGCGCACCCTGACCGAGGTACACCAGGAAGGCATCCGCATCCCGCCGATGAAGCTCTATGCCCGGGGCGAGCTGAACCAGCAGATCATCGACATCATGTCGACCAACGTCCGGGTCCCGGACCAGAACTGGGGCGACCTGAAGGCGCAGGTCGCGGCGATGCATACCGGCGAACGCAAGGTCCGCGAGATGATCGCCAAGTTCGGCGTCGACGTCTTCCGCCGGGGCATCGAAGAGATCATGGACTACGCCGAACGCCAGGCCCGCGACCTGGTTCGCCGCCTGCCGGACGGCAGCTATTTCTTCGCGGATTACATCGACGAGGACTCGGTCGGCGGCAATCCCTGCCGCATCGCCCTCGAGGTGACGATCGCCGGCGACGACGTCACCTTCGATTTCACCGGCTCGGACCCGCAGCTCGAAAGCTCGATCAACATGCCGACCGGCGGCGACCCGCGCCACATCCTGATGATGGTCGGACTGGTCTATGTGCTCTATTCCCTCGACCCGACGATCCTGCTGAATTCGGGCTTGACCCGGGTCTGTCATTCCATCCTGCCGGAAGGCACGGTGGTCAATCCGACCTTCCCGGCCGCGGTCGGCATGCGCTCGCTCACCTGCATGCGCCTGCAGGGCGTGATCTTCGGCGCCTTCTCCCAGGCCGCCCCCGACCGTCTGCCGGCCGGACCCGCGAGCGGCGGGCCGATCATGAACGTGAACACCGTCGACAACCGGACCGGGCGCCGGGTCGTCGCCTCGATCGATCCGATCTCCGGCGGTGCAGGCGGCAACCCGGAACAGGACGGCACCGACGGCTCGGGCGCCAATTCCTCCTTCCTGAAGAACACGCCGGTCGAGATCAACGAGGCCGAGGTGCCGATCCGCATCCTGCGCTATGGCCTGGCCCGGGATTCGGGCGGGCCGGGGCGTCACCGCGGTGGGTTGGCGAGCGAGCTGACCTTCAAGGTCTTCGCGCCGAACACCCGCATTACCGCGCGCAACCGCGACCGCACGCGCTTTACCTCGTGGGGCATCCTCGGCGGGCGGGCCGGCGGGCCGTCGGCCTTCCGGCTCAACCCCGGCACCAACCACGAGGTCGACCTCGGCAACACCGATATCCTGACCGCGGGCCCGGGCGACGTCATCCATGTCGCCTGCGGCGGCGCCGGCGGCTGGGGGCCGCCCTGGGAACGACCGGCGGTAGCGGTGCTGGCCGACGTCCGCCGCGGCTTCGTCTCGGCGCAGCAGGCGGAACGCGACTATGGCGTGGTGCTCGCCAATGGCGACATCGACGGCGAGGCGACGGACCGGCGGCGCACCGAAATGCAAGGCGCGGCGAGCCAAGGCTTCTATCACTTCGGGCCCGAGCGCGAGGCCTACGAGCGGCTTTGGACGCGCGCGAACTACGACGCGCTGACCGAAGTGCTGGCCAGCCTGCCGGTGCACTGGCGCTTCTTCATGAAGACCCGGCTGTTCGAGGCGCTTGCCTGCTTGCCGGCGGACGAGCGGAGCGGCGACGGCGGCGAGGTCCACGCCCTGTTCGACGACATCGCCCGCAATTATCCCGAGCTCGCCGCCCTCAGATGAAGACGATCCGGGCAGCGTCGCCCGCTTCCAGATAGAGGGTGGCGAGGCCGCCCTCCTCTATAGCGATGTCGCCGCGCAGCTCGGCCCGGGTGAGGCCCTCCGCCTTCAGGCCAGCCTCGCAGACCATGATCCGCACGCCGAGTTCGGCGCAGGCCGTCAACAGCGTCTCGAAATCGCCGACCCCGGCCAAGGCCAAGGCCCGGTCAGAGGCCGCGGCATCGCCGTCGAGGCCATGCCAGCCGGGCCCGCCGGACCCGTCGTCGGCGACCAGCGCCCGGCAGGCGCCCATGGTGAAAAATAGCGTCGCGCGTCGTTCGAGCGCCGCCGCCGCGCTCGCCATCGCCAGGGCGTAATGCACCCGGGAAAACGACGCATCGTGGATTACCAGGGCGAGCGCGCCGCTGTCGGAAAGCTCAGGCGGCATCGCGGTCGATGGCGCGGATCGACGGGCTTTCACCGCACAGCCGGCACTTGCTGTCCGGCCGGACCTTGACCTTGCGGAATTCGCAGCCGAGCGCGTCGTAGATCAGCAGGCGGCCCGACATGCTCTCGCCGATGTCCAGCAGTTCCTTGATCACCTCCGTCGCCTGCAAACCGCCCATGACGCCGGCGACGGCGCCGAGCACGCCGCCCTCCGCGCAGCTCGGCACCAGGTCGGGCGGCGGCGGTTCGGGGAAGACGCAGCGATAGCAGGGATGGCCCTCGCCCCGGTGGCTCTTGTAGGTCGAAAGCTGGCCGTCGAAGCGCAGGACCGCCGCCGAGACCAGGGTCCGACCGCCCAGGTGGCAGGCGTCGTTCAGCAGGAACCGGGTGTCGAAATTGTCCGATCCGTCGGCGACCAGGTCGTAACCGGCGATCAGCGCCTCGACGTTGTCCGGCGCCAACCGCAGCTCGTGCGGCACGATTTCGACGTCCGGATTGATCCGGGCCACCTCGTCGATGGCGCTCGCCACCTTGGGCCGGCCGACGTCGGCGGTGCCGTGCAGGATCTGGCGTTGCAGGTTGGAGAGCGAGACCGCGTCGTCGTCGACGAGGCCGATGGTGCCGACGCCCGCCGCCGCCAGATAGGTCACCAGGGGGGAGCCGAGGCCGCCGGCGCCGATCACCAGCACCCGGCTGGCCAGCAGCTTCTCCTGTCCAATGCCGCCGACCTCGCGCAGGATGATGTGGCGGGCGTAGCGTTCGATTTGGGTGTCGTCCATGCTCATGGTGCCAGCATACCGAATGCCGGCGGGCCGAGGTAGCCTCGGATCGTCTTAGATCGCCGTCGCCGTGGTGACGATCGGCATGCTGACGAAGGCGAAGCGGCCCTCGGCGTCGGCGGCGTTCAACTCGTCCAGCCAGCGCCGCGCCGCGGTTTCCTCGACGCCCTGCACCACCGCGAACATGGCGACCATTTTGGCGTTCCAGAAGGCCGCCGTGTTTTCGTGCAGGTGTCGGTTCATGAAGGCGATGGCCCGTTGCCCGATACCACCGAATCCGGTGGCGGCCAGCCGTTCCGGCATCTCGATCGGCAGCATCTGGTGCGCGCAGTGGCCCCGCCAGACCTCGTGCATCGCCTCGTTCAGTGCCGGGTCGGGCCCATGGAAGCGCCAATGATCCCAGAGCACGGAGATGAAGACGGCCCGCCCCCCCGGCTTCAGGACCCGCCGGCATTCGGCCAGCGCGCCGGCGACGTCGGGCACATATTCCAGGGTCTGCACCGAGGCGAGGCCGTCGATCTCGCCGTCACCGAGGGGGAGTTCCCCGGCAATGCCCGCATGCAGTTCCACCGCCGGCAGATCGGCGCACAGCTCGCGTGCCGCCGCCAGCTGCTTCTCGTTCGGGTCGATGCCGACGGCCCGCCCGTCCGCACCCACCGCCAGGGCGAGGTCGCGCACCAGATGGCCGCCACCGCAGCCGATATCCAGGACCGAAAGGCCCGGGCGGAGATCGAGCGCGGCGAAGGCCGCCAGGCGCCGGGCGGCGCCCTCCGGCCCTTCCGCGACCCGGCGCTGCCAGAGGCTGATGTCCTGTTCGATATCCATGTGCCGCGGACGCCGTTCAGTCGAGGCCGTAGGCGCCCGGACCGCTCACCTGGCGGTGAAAGCGCAGCCGCGTGAGATAATCGATCGGGTCCTTTGGCTTGACCAACGCCCCCTCCACCTGGTTCAGCCAGTCGTACAAGCGGGTCAGCAGAAAGCGCAGCGCCGCCCCCTGGGCCAGGATCGGCAGGGCCGCCAGCTCGCGTGGCTCCAGCTCGCGCACCCGGCGATAGCCGGCGAGCAGGCGGCGGGCCTTGGTGATGTTGAAATCGACGTTGTTCTCGAAACACCAGGCGTTCAGGCAGATGGCGATGTCGTAGGCGAAGGCGTCGTTGCAGGCGAAGTAGAAGTCGATCAGGCCGGAGAAGTCGTCCCCCAGAAAGAAGACGTTGTCGGGGAAGAGGTCGGCGTGAATGACGCCGGCGGGCAAATCCTCCGGCCAGGCGTTCTGTAGCACCTCGAACTCGCCCACGATCTCGTCGCGCAGGCCCGGGCGCACTTCGTCGGCCCGGTAGGCGGTCTCGGCGATCAGGCCGGCCCAACCTTCGAGGCCGAGGGCATTGGTCCGGCGGATCTCGAAATCGGCGCCGGCCAGGTGCATTTCGGCGAGCGCGGCGCCCACCTGTTCGCACTGGCCCGGGGTCTGGCGGCGCGGCCAGTTGCCTTGCAGGAAGGTGACGATCGCCGCGGGCTTGCCGGCGAGGCGGCGCAACGCCACCCCGTCGCGCGCCGTGACGGGCAACGGGCAGGCGACGCCTTTGGCGCTCAGATGTCCGATCAGGCCCAGGAAGAACGGCAGGTCGGCCTCCGCCACCCGCTTCTCGTAGATCGTCAGGATGTAGATGCCCTGATCGGTCTGCAGCAGAAAGTTGGAGTTCTCGACCCCCTCCGCGATGCCCTTGCAGGCGACCGGACGGCCGATGTCGTAAGCCTCCAGGAAGGCGGCGAGGTCTTCGTCCGAGACGTCGGTATAGACGGCCATGGTGGGCGTTCAGGCGATCTTGCGCAGCTCGCGCGGCAGCTTGAAGGTGACGTGCTCCTCGGCCACCTTGATCTCTTCCATCTCGATGGTGCGGTGTTCGCGCAGCGCGTCGATGACCTCCTCGACCAGCACTTCGGGGGCGGAGGCGCCTGCGGAAATGCCTATGGTGTCGGCCGCGGCGATACGAGACCAGTCGAGATCACGGGCGCGTTGCACCAGGAAGGCTTCCTCGCAGCCCGACTGCCGCGCCACCTCGACCAGGCGCAGCGAGTTGGAGGAGTTCGGCGCCCCGATCGCCAGGAACAGGTCGCAGCGCCCGGCGATCCGCTTGACGGCGGCCTGCCGGTTGGTCGTCGCGAAGCAGATGTCTTCCTTGCGCGGCCCGGCGATGCGGGGAAAGCGACGAATGAGCGCGCCGACCATCTGCGCCGTTTCATCCACCGATAGCGTCGTCTGGGTGATATAGGCGAGGCCGACGTCCTCGGCGATCTCCAGGGCCTCGACGTCCTCGACCGTTTCGACCAGCGAGATGGCGCCGGCCGGCAGCTGGCCGATGGTGCCGACGACCTCGGGGTGACCGGCGTGACCGATCAGGATGACGTGGCGCTCGGCGCTATGATGGTGCTCGGCTTCCCGGTGTACCTTGGAGACGAGCGGACAGGTCGCGTCGATATAATAGAGGTTGCGGTCCTCGGCCTCGATGGGGACCGATTTCGGCACGCCGTGGGCCGAGAAGATGACGTTGGCGCCGGCGGGCACCTCCTCCAGTTCCTCGACGAAGATGGCGCCCTGGGTCTCCAGATTTTCGACGACATGGCGGTTGTGCACGATTTCATGGCGCACGTAGATCGGTGCGCCGAAACGCTCGATCGCCAGCTCGACGATCTGGATCGCGCGGTCGACGCCGGCACAGAATCCGCGTGGCGCGGCGAGGAGAATCTTCAACGGTCGCTTGTCCATGGTCCTCGCTCCCACCTCGTCCGGGTCGCCGGATCGCGCGCTTGTGCGCAAGCGGCCATCCGGCTTATGGTGCCGCCGTCCCGCGCCCTGCCGCGCCTTACGGCTCGGTTCTTCTAGTACAGGCGGGCACCCAAGGAAAGGGGAAGCGATGAGCGAGCCGGTCGTGGCGCAGAAGTCACCCATCGAATTCGAGGTCAAGGAAGGGCGGAGCTATTGGTGGTGTTCCTGCGGGAAAAGCGCCAACCAGCCGTTCTGCGACGGCTCGCACAAGGACACCGACTTCACGCCCGTGCAGTACGAGGCCAAGCGGACGCGGACCGTCTATTTCTGCGCCTGCAAAAAGTCCGAGAATTCGCCGCTTTGCGACGGCACCCACAACGATCTCTAGGTGCTCCGCGATGACGCCGCTTCGGCCGGCCGGCCTTGCCGCAGGGCTGCTCTTGCTGCTCACCGGCTGCGGCGTTTTCGACAAGGAACCGCCGAAGCCCTGTCCCGTCGCCCTGGTGCTGAACGAGGCGGGGGAGGTCGTGCGCTACCGGCCGGGCGGCGGGCGTGACCTGCTGGACGTCGCCTACCGGGCGAATTTCGGGCGCAACAGGCTCGAATGCAAATACAAGGGCAACCAGCTGGCCGTCGCCCTCGACCTCGAGGTGGTGGCCGAACGCGGCCCCGGCGCTGAGGCGGCGGAGGCTCGGATTCCCTACTTCGTCGCCGTGCTGGACGATCGCCAGAAGATTCTCGCGCGCGAGCTGTTCGAGGCGACGCTGGCTTTCGAGCCCGGCCGCCGCCGCGCCGTCATCGTCGAAGAACTGGCCCAGCGCTTCCACCTGAACGATTTCCAGAGCGGCGCCAACTTCGAGATCGTCGTCGGCTTCGAGCTGACGCCGGAGGAGCTGGACGAAAACCGGCGCCGTCGGGGCGCGCGCTAACGGGCAGCCCACACCCTGTCGATTGGCATTTTTGCGCCGTCGCGTTCATCCTGGTCACAAGGCTTCCGGGGGCCGTCGCCCTCGCAGCGACAAGGAGAACGCCATGCGCTTCGGCCAGTTCGAAATCATCCGTTGGCATCCAGACGTGACGCCCGCGCAAAGCATCCAGGACGTCATGGAGAAGATCGAGCTCGGCGATACGCTCGGCATCGACGAGATCTGGATCGGCGAGCATCATTTCTCCCGCCACGGGCTCGTCTCGGGCATCTTCTCGATGCTGGGCAACGTCGCGCAGCGCACCAAGAACGCGCGGATCGGCAGCGCCATCGTCGTCCTGCCCTGGCGCAGCCCCATCCAGGTGGCGGAAGAGGCGGCGACCATCGACATTCTCTCGGGCGGGCGGCTGACCCTCGGCGTCGGGGCCGGATATCAGGCCCTCGAGTTCGACGGCATGGGGGCGAACATCAAGGAAGCGCGGGCGCGCTTTCGCGAATACGTCGACGTCATCTACGGCTGCTGGCAGGACGGGCCGCTGACCTTCAAGGGCGAGTTCATCGACGTCGAAGACCTGAACGTCCTGCCGAAACCCGTGCAGAAGCCGATCCCCATGCATATCGCGGTCTCCACCAGCCCCGAAAGCGTAGATTTCGCGGCCTCCAAAGGGATGGCGATCATGGTCGGCGGCCCGACCGCCGTCATGGGCCAGGTCCCCCAGGTCATCGCCATGTGGCGCGAGCGCATGGAGCACCACGGCCATCCGCACGAGCACATCGACCTCGGCGTCGCGCAGAACCTCTACGTGGCGCCGACGATGGAGGAGGCGGAGCGGGACATCGCCGGGCTGGAGGACGTGATCGACGCCGAATTCCTGCGGATCGGCAATCCGAAGGATGCCGCCGGGCAGATGCCGGAGGATTACAAGCACTGGCGCCATCGCGACAAGGACCGCCTGCAGGGCGGCGAGAAGGCGCGCGAGGCCGGCATCTTGCCGCTCGTCGGCACGCCCGAGGTGGTGGGCGAGCGTATCGCCGCGCTCCGCGATCTCGGGATCAACTCGATCCGCTGCAACTTCGGCAAGGCCGGCCTGGATCAGGGCAGGATGCGGCGCTGCATGCACATGTTCGCCGAAGAGGTCATGCCCCACTTCACCGGATCATGACTCCTCGTGCCGGGCCAGGAAGTCGCGGATCAGCACCGCGATCTCGGGCCCGGAATCTTCCTGGAGGAAATGGCGCCCGGTCACCATGTGCGGGCCCTCGGCATGCGGCAGCAGGCGTTTGAAGCGGGCCGCGAACGTCTCAGCGTCGAACACCTCGTCCTCGCGGCCCCAGATGATCATGGTCGGCCAGCTGGTCTTCGCCAGTTCCCGTTCCAGCCACTCGAAACGAGGAATCGCCCGGGCGTCGTCGTCGAGTGGGATCCAACGCGGCCAGACCCAGGTCAACATGCGGGTTGCGGGATCGGGCAGCGTCGCCTCGTAGACGGGCTGTGCCTCGGCCCGAAAACGTTCCCGGTCCACCACGGAAAGATAGACGCCGCGCCCGCTGAGCGCCGCGTGACGGCCCAGCAGATAGGGCCCGACCAGCGGGGCGTGCATGGTCCGCCAGGGAAAGATCCGGGTGTGGAACTCCGCCGGCGGGCGGGGCCAGGCCCAGGTGCTCATGATGACGAGGGCGTGGATGCGCGCCGCCTCGTGCAGCGCGAGGGAGAGGCCGGTCGGCCCACCCCAGTCGTGGCAAACCACGGTCAGCCGTTGGAGGTCGAGCTGGCGAACCAACGCCACCAGGTTGGACGCATGGCCATCGAGGCTGTGCGCCGCCTCCGCCGTTGGTTTTTCGGAGAGGCCGAAGCCGATCTGGTCCGGGACGATCACCCGACGCCCGGCGGCGACCAGAGGCGGGATGACCTCGCGCCAGAGATATCCCCAGGTCGGATTGCCGTGCAGCAGCAGGACCGGGTCGCCCTCGCCCTCGTCGACGTAATGCATCCGCCAGCCATTGACCTGCCGGAAGCGCGGCGTATGCGGCCAGTTCTCGCGAAGTGCCGCCGGCAGGTTCTCCAGGTGTTCGGTCATCTCCATCCTCCACTGCACCGGGCGCCTTCCCTGTCGCACGTCCGATGAGCCGCGGCAAGATCTCGGGCCACCGAGGCCATGGATCGCATGAGGCGTCCAGGCTAAAGTCCGCCCGGGCGGTTCACCGCTTCTTCGCCTCACCCCTGACTTCCTTGGAGAGCATCATCATGGCGCGTATCGGCTTCGTCGGCTTGGGCAACATGGGAGGCCCGATGGCCCGCAACCTCATGAAGGGCGGGCACGCCCTGAAGGTCTTCGACCTCTCGGAGGAGGCGATGAATTTCGCCGTCCAGTCCGGCGCCGAGGCGGCGAGCTCGGCCAAGGCGGCCGCGGGCGGCGTCGATTTCGCCATCACCATGTTGCCCGAAGGCGCGCATGTCCGGGAGGTGGTGATGAATGACGGCGTCATCGCCGGGGCCGATCCCGGGACCGTGCTGATCGACAGCTCGACCATCGATGTCGAAACCGCACAGGCGGCGCACGCGGCGGCCGCGGCGGCGGGCTTCGAGATGCTGGACGCGCCGGTCTCCGGCGGCGTCGTCGGCGCGGATGCCGGGTCGCTCACCTTCATGTGCGGTGGCAGCACGGCGACCTTCGCCAAGGTCCGGCCCATCCTGGAAGCGATGGGGCACAACATCGTGCATTGCGGCGGGCCCGGCCTCGGCCAGGCGACGAAGATCTGCAACAACATGCTGGCCGGCATCAACGCGCTGGCCTCGGCCGAGGCCATGGTCATGGGCACGCGGCTCGGCGTTTCGAAGGAAGTTCTCTACAACGTGATCTCGACCTCGTCCGGGCGCAGCTTCTACTTCGACAGCTCGAACCCGATGCCGGGCACCGTCGCCGCCTCGCCCGCCAGCAACGGCTTCAAGCCGGGCTTCATGTCGAAGCTGATGCTGAAGGATCTGCGGCTCTCGCAAGCCGCCGCCCAGGCCTCGGGCACCGCGACGCCGCTCGGCGCGACGGCGACCGCCGCCTTCCAGCACCTGGTCGAGGGCGGCCATGGCGACGACGACACCTCCAGCATCATCAAGCTGATCGACCCCAAGGCCGGTTAACGTCAGACGTAGCCGGGACCGTCGATGAGCGGGAATCGGGCCAGCGCGGCCTCGTCGACCTCGACGCCGAGGCCGGGGCCGTCGGGGGGTCGCACGGTGCCTGCGTCGTCGACCTCGGCCCGCCATCCGGTCAGCTCGTCGCGGAAGGGGTTGTGGCGCGAGATGTCGGCCTCGAAATAGCCGGCATTCTCGATGCCCGCCAGCAGATGGATCGAGGCCGCGGTATTGAGCCCGGTCAACGAGGTGTGCGGGTTGATCGACAATTTCCAGGCCGAGGCGAGCGCGGCGATGCGCAGCGCCTCCGTCACGCCGCCGGTCTTCGAGAGATCCGGCTGCACGATGGTGACGACGCCGTCCTCGATCAGGCGGTGGAATTCGAACCGGGTGTAGTGGTTCTCGCCGGCCGCTAAAGGCGTCGCGCCGTAGCTGCGGGCTTCGCCATAAAGGCGATGGTCGTGCGGGGGAAACGGCTCCTCCAGCCAGCCGACCTGCGCCTCGTCCAACGCCGGCATCACCCGGCGGACGTCGGCCAGCGAATAGGCCGCGTTGGCGTCGGTCAGGATCTCGATATCCGGCCCGAAAGCGGCACGAATGGCCTGCACCCGGGCGATGTCGTTCGCCGCCGTATCGCCAAGCCGCAGCTTCAGCGCACCGTAGCCCTGCGCCAGCGCCTCGCCCGCCTCGGCAACCAGCTCCTCCGGCGGCTGATAGCCGAGCGAGACGCCACCGGCATAGGCCGCAATCGGCCGCGACCGGCCGCCGAGCAATTTGTAGAGTGGCCAGCCCACCGCCTTGCCGCGGATGTCCCAAAGCGCCATGTCGATCCCGCTCATGGCGATCGCCGCCGCCGCGCCCATGCCGTGGCTCGCCAGCTGCATCTTGTAGATCCGCTGCCAGATGCCCACCACATCGCTCGCTTCCATGCCGAGGACCAGGTCGCGAAGCGTCGTGTTGGCGAGCTGGCCGACGGCGCCCGGCGCCCGGCCGGCGTGTGCCTCGCCCCAGCCGACCAGGCCGTCGTCGGTCTCCACCTTGATCAGGACGGCGTCCCGCTTGATCGCCCGGCCGATGCCGAGGGTGACGCCCTTGGCGGCGGGAATGGGGAACGAAATCGGATGGGCGGTCAGGTTCTGGATTTTCATCTAGGCTTACTCCCTCGGCTGGCCAGCGCCGCCAGTCTACGCGACTTTGCAGGGCTTCAAAGCCGGGGGTATGCTCGGCGGGAAACCGGCGAGAGGACCAGCCCCATGCAACTCGGCATGTTCATGCAACCCGTACACGACCCCAAGCGCGACTATGGCCAGGTGCTGGAGGAGGATCGCCAGAGCGCGATCCTGGCCGACAAGCTCGGCTACAGCGAGGTTTACGTCGGTGAGCATGTCGCCGCGACGGTCGAACCGATCGCCTCGCCGCTGACCTTCCTGGCGACGGTGATCCACGAAACCAAGCAGGTGAAGCTCGGCACCGGCGTGTTCTGCCTGCCGCAGCAGCACCCCGCCGCCGTCGCGGCGAGCGCGGCGCTGTTCGACCATCTGGCCAAGGGCCGCTTCATCATGGGCGTCGGGCCGGGGGCGCTGTCTTCGGATCTCGAGTTGTTCAAGACGACGGACGCCAATCGGGCGGCGATGACGGTCGAGTCGCTGAACATGATTCTCTCCATCTGGCGCGACGAGCCGCCTTACGACCTGAAGGGCGACTATTGGGACGTCTCCCTCCAGGACATGAGCCGGCTGGAGTATGGCGTGGGCGCCCTGCCCAAGCCCTTTCAGCAACCCCATCCACCGATCGCCATATCGATCATGTCGCCGAATTCGCCGACCGCACGTCTTGCCGGCAAGGAGGGCTGGATCCCGATCTCCGGCGCCAGCTTCATCCAGCCCCGCTACATCGCCAGCCACTGGGAGCAATACGTCATCGGTTGCGAGGAGGCGGGCCGGCGGCCCGATCCCGCCGACTGGCGGGTCTGTCGCTCGATCATCGTCGCGGACTCGGACCAGGAGGCCGAGGACCATGTGCTCGACCCCGACGGTCCCTTCGCCTTCTGGTTCGGCTATCTCGGCAGCTCGCTCGCGCAACGCAACGCGCAGTTCCTGTTCCGCCCCGACGGGCGCGAGGAGGACGAGACGGTCACCTGGCAGGACGTCGCCCGCAGCCAGGTCGCCTACGGCAGCCCGAAGACGGTGCTGGAGAAACTCGTCGCATTGCGCGAGACGGTCGGCGATTTCGGCACGCTAATCCAGACGGCGCACGAATGGACGGACGAGCCTTTCGCGCGGCGCTCCATGACCAAGCTGGCGGAAGAGGTGATGCCGCGGCTGACGCAGCACGCCGGCGCCGGCCGCGCGGCGGAGTAGGGCTGATGGGCCTCGCCTCGAAACGCCATACCGTCGAAGACGTCGTCCAGGCGCAGGAATTCTTCCACTCCCGCGGTTGGAGCGACGGGCTGCCCGTCGTGCCGCCGACCGCCGCGGCGGTCGAGGCCTGCCTCGAGTGGGCGATGCTGCCGCCGGAACATCTGGTCGGCATCGAGCCGGTGCGCGAACGGCCGATCACGGCGGAAAAGCTGGCGGTCAACGCGGTGATGGCCGGCTGCCTGCCGATGCATTTCCCCGTCGTCGTCGCCGCCTTCACGGCCATGCTGCAGGAGCCCTTCATGCTGCACGGGCCGACGGCGAGCACCGGCGGCTGCGCCATCCTGATCGTCATCAACGGTCCGGTCCGCGACGAACTCGGCATGAGCGGCAGCTTCAATGCGCTTGCCGGCTCGGACCGGGCGACCACGGTGATCGGCCGGGCGATCCGGCTGGTGATCTACAACCTGCTGGACGCGCGGCCGGGGGACGTCGACCGTTCCACCCTCGGCCATCCGGGCAAGTTCAGCTATTGCATCGCCGAGGACGAGGGCAATTCGCCCTGGAGCCCGCTGGCGGCGGACTTCGGCGTGCCGGACGGCGCCTCGGCGGTCACCGTCATGGCGGCCGGCGCGCCGCGCCAGATCATGAACGAATGGACGACGGAGCCCGAGCGCATCCTCGATACCTTCGTCGCCGAGATGCGGGCCAACATGCGGCATTATTCGATCTGGCCCGGCAACTACGCCATCATCGTGCCGCCGCAACTGCGCAGCCATTTCGAGGACGCGGGCTGGTCCAAGGCCGATATCCGCAACTACGTCCACGCCACGGCCAAGATCCGCCGCGGCGAATGGCATGAGTGCGGCAAAGGCGCCGTGGTGGGCGACCGGGGCGAGCGGGAGTATGGCGCGCTGTCGAAGCCGGAAGACCTGCTGGTCATCGCCGCCGGCGGGCCGGCCGGCGGTTTCGGCGCCATCATCCCGCCCTGGTACGGAAACAAAAGCCACGCGGTCACCATTGCCATAGGCGCCTGCGTGGATTGCGAGATTTGAACAACGAAGGAAGCTAAAGCCATGAGTCTGGAAATCCTGGATCCGACCCACGAGGGGAGCAGCGTCGCCTTTCAGGCCGCCGCCCGCCTCGCCAGCCTGGAGGGCGCGCATATCGCGGTGCTGTCCAACGGCAAGAAGGGCACGATCCCGTTCTTCAACGCGTTGGAGCGCGAGCTGATCGAAACGCACGGCGCCGCCACGGTCACCCGCCTTACCAAGATGAACTATTCGGCGCCGGCTGAGGCCGGGCTGCTGGACGACGCCCAGCGCTGGAACGCTTTGGTCGCCGGTATCGGCGATTGAGGCAGCTGCTCGTCGTGCAGTTTGCATGACGCGATCATCGGCGAACGTCTCGGCCTGCCCTCGGCCGGCATCATGACCGACAAGTTCATCAGCGCGGCGGAGCTGATGGCCCGTGTGCTCGGGGCGGAGGGCTATCCCTTCGTCACGATTACGCATCCGATCTCCAGCGCCGGCGAGGCGGCGCTCGCGGAACAGGCGCGAATCGCAGCGGCCCGCGCGCGCGACATCATCCTCGGGGCCAACGCCTAGGGTATGAACCGTATTCTCGACGGCGTGCGCGTGCTCGACCTCTCGCGCTTTCTCGCCGGGCCGCACGCGACGCTGCTGCTGGCCGGCATGGGGGCGGAGGTCATCCGGATCGACGATCCGGCGGCGGGTGACTCGCTCTCGAACAGTCCGGTCTTCCACGGTCGCGAGGGGCCGTCGATCGAACGCCGGCGGGAGGACGACCTCGGCATCGCCTTCCTCAAGCGCTGCCGCGGCAAGCGCTCGATCTGCCTGGACCTGAAGTCACCGGAGGGGCGCGAGCTGTTTCTCGGCCTCGTCGAGACGGCGGACGTGGCCGTCGAAAATTTCTCCGTCGGCGTGATGGCCCGCCTCGGCCTCGACTGGCCGCGCCTGCAATCGGTCAATCCGCGCCTGGTCCATTGCGCCCTCACCGGCTTCGGCTCCAGCGGCCCGGACAAGGGCCGGCGCGGCTACGACGTCACCACCCAGGCGATGAGCGGGTTGATGAGCATCACCGGCGCCCCGGACGGCCCGCCGATGAAGGCGGGCTCGCCGCTCGCCGATACCATCGGGGCCGGCTTCGCCGTCTCCGGCATCCTCGGCGCGCTGTTCCACCGGGAGCGGACCGGCGTCGGCCAGTTCGTCGACGTCTCCATGACCGACGTGTTGTTCAGCCTGCTGTTCGACGAGCCGCTCGACTGCTACGAGGCCCTCGGCCTCTCGCCCCGCCAGGGCAACCGGGTCATGCGCTTCTCGCCGATGAACGCCTATCCGACGGCCGACGGCTGGATGGTGATCTGCTGCGGCACCGAGGCGATGTGGCGCGCCATCTGTGCCGAGATGGGCCGCGACGACCTGGCCGAGCATCCCGATTGGGGCCGCATGACCTGGCGGGTCGCCAACAACGAGGCGGTCGACGAGCTGATGGTCGCCTGGACCCGCGCCTCGACGAGTGCGGAACTCGACCGCCGATTGGACGCGGCCGGCGTCGTCGCCAGCCCGGTGCAGGACATCGAGGCGCTGTTGCAATGGCCGCACCTGCGGGCCCGAGGCATGATCCAGCCGGTAGCGCATCCAACGCTCGGCCCCTTGCCGGGCCTGCACGCCGCCGGCTTTCCCCTGAAGTTCAGCGCGACGGAGGCCGGTTACGACGGCACGGCGGTACCGACCGGCGCCGAAACGCGGGAGATCCTGGCCGAACGGCTTGGCCTCGATGCCGAGCGGCTCGACGAATTGGCGGCAGCCGGCGTGATCAATCGCTGAAAAAGGCGACCAGGTTCTCGGGCATCGTCTCGAAGTCGACCTCGAACAGCTCCAGCAGCACCTTGTCCGGCGCCTCGCACATGACATAGCGCCAACCGTCGAACTCGCGGATCGGATTGCGAAAGGCGACGCCGTTCGCCGTCATGCGGGCCACCAGATCGGCCAGCCCCTCGATCCGAACGCCGACATGGTGGATCGGTCCCGTCGTCTCGCCACGCGGCGGCTGGGCGTAGAAGTTCAGCCGGCCGGAGCCCACCTTCATGAAGACGTTGCGGGCGCCGCCGAAGTCGCCGTCGAACATGACCTCGCCGCCGAGGTGGCGGCGATACCAATCGACAGAGGCGTCGAGATCCCGGGCGAAGAGGTGGACGTGATGCACATGCGCGGTCATTGCGTCTCCGAGCGGGCCTTGGCACGCAGTCGGCGCCACTGCCGGACATTCTTCAGGTGGACTTCATAGGTCGGCGCGAAGGCGTGACCGCCGGTGCCGTCGGCGACGAAATAGAGATCGCGGGTGGTGAGCGGCTTGACCGCCGCCTCCAGGGCGGCACGGCCGGGATTGGCGATCGGGCCCGGCGGCAGGCCTTCGACACGGTAGGTGTTGTAGGGGCTGTCCGCCTCGAGGTCGGCGCGGGTGAGCGGCCGGTCGAGCGATCGCGCCCCGTCGGTCAGGGCATAGACCACCGTCGGATCGGATTGCAGCCGCATGCCGCGCCGCAGCCGGTTGTGAAAGACCCCGGCGATATGGGGCCGCTCGCTCCCGACGCCGGTCTCCTTCTCGATGATGGAGGCGAGCGTCAAGGCTTCCGCCGGCGTCTTCAAGGGGGAATCAACCGCGCGGCCGGCCCACACTTCGGCAAGCGCCCGGTCCATGGCCTTCGTCATGCGCCCGGCGAGTTCCGCGCGCGCATCGCCATACTGATAGTGATAGGTCTCCGGCAGCACGCGGCCCTCGGGGATCGCCGGCACCTCGCCCACCAGGCCCTCGGCCCGTGCCAGCAGGGTGCGCACTTCCTCGATTCTCAAGCCTTCCGGCACGGTCAGGCGGCGGATCACCGTATCGCCCGACCGCAGCAAGGCCACGACCTCGCGCATGCTGGCCCCGGCCGTCACGCGATATTCGCCGGCCTTCAAATGACGCCCGGCGCCCATCACGCGCACGCCGACGCGAAACACGTCGGCATCGGTGATGACGCCCGCGTCGAGCAGCCGCCGCGCGATGCCCGCGACGCCGGAGCCACGCGCCAGGATCACGGTCGAGTCGTGTGTGGTCGGTCCGGGTTTGGTGAACTGGCCATAGCCCCAGAAGGCGATCGCGCCGACGCTGGCGACAACCAGCAGCACCGCCAGGACGAGGGCGGAGAGGACCCGCCGCGCCATCACCCGCGCGCCCTCAGGGCGCCGGGGTCAGAACCAATGAGGCGTTGGTTCCCCCGAAGCCGAAGGAATTCGACAGGACGGCCTTGATCTCGCGCTGTTTGGCCTCCAGCGGGACCAGATCGATGTCGCAGCCCTCGGACGGCTGGTGCAGGTTGAGCGTCGGCGGGCAGACCCCGTCGCGCATCGCCAGGATGGAAAAGATCGCCTCGACGCTGCCGGCCGCGCCCAGAAGATGGCCGATCGCCGATTTGGTCGAGGACATGGAGAGTTGGTAGGCGTGGTCACCAAACAGCCGCTTGACCGCATTGACCTCGATTTCATCGCCGAGCGGCGTCGAGGTGCCGTGCGCGTTCACGTAGTCGATGGCGTCGGCCGGCAGCTCGGCCCGCGCCAGCGCCGCCTTCATCGAACGGAAGCCGCCGCTGCCGTCCTCGGCTGGCGCCGTGATGTGATGGGCGTCGCCGGACAAGCCGTAGCCTTTGACCTCGGCATAGATGCGCGCACCGCGGGCCCGGGCATGCTCCAGCTCTTCCAGCACGACGATGCCGGCGCCCTCGCCGATGACGAAGCCGTCGCGGCCGACGTCCCAGGGACGCGACGCCGTCTCCGGCGCGTCGTTGTAACCGGTCGACAGGGCCCGGCAGGCCGCAAAACCGGCGACGCCGATCGGGCAAATCGCGCCCTCGGCGCCCCCCGCCACCATGACGTCGGCATCACCCCATTGGATCAGCCGGGCGGCATCGCCGATCGCATGCGCGCCGGTCGAACAGGCGGTGACCACGGCATGGTTGGGGCCCTTGAAGCCATAGCGGATCGAGACCTGACCGGAGAGTAGGTTGACCAGGCGACCCGGGATGAAGAATGGGCTGATCCGTCGGGGTCCGCGTTCGTGCAGGGTGATCGAGGCTTCCTCGATTCCCGGCAGGCCGCCGATGCCGGAGCCGAGCATGACGCCGGTGGCGAGGCGCGATTCCTCGTCCTCCGGCATCCAGCCGGCGTCTTCCACCGCCTGCTGTGCCGCCGCCATGCCGAAGACGATGAACGGATCGACGCGGCGGCGCTCCGACGCCTTCATGAAGTCGTCGGGATTGAAGTCCGGCGCGCTGTCGCCCACCGGCACCTCGGCCGCGATGGTCACCGCATAATCCGATGCGTCGAAGTGGGTGATCTGCCCGGCCCCCGACTTGCCTTCGAGCAATTGGGACCAGACGGCATCGAGGCCGACGCCGAGCGGCGTGACCAGACCCATACCCGTGACGACGACCCGCCGCATCACGACGCCTCCTTCCGACCGTTCGCGGAGTGCGGCTCCATTCTCAGGAGCCGTTCTCCTCGATGAACTTGATGGCGTCGGAGACGTTCAGGATCTTCTCGGCGGCATCGTCCGGGATCTCCACCCCGAATTCCTCCTCGAAAGCCATGACCAGCTCGACCGTGTCGAGGCTGTCGGCACCGAGATCGTCAATGAAGCTCGCCCCTTCGATGACCTTGTCTTCCTCGACGCCGAGATGCTCGACGACGATCTTCTTGACGCGTTCGGCGATGTCGCTCATTAACTGTCCTCTCGCGCTCGCGGGTCCCAAAAGGCTCGAAACGGGGTTGTCTCGACGCCTGGCCCGGATTGTTCGTTCACTGGCCTCGGGCCGCACTCGAATCGGTGGCCGGGCCGCGAAAAGCGAGGCTTCGTAGCACATACCCTCCGGCCATGCAAAGCCCCGCCGAGAGCCCCGAACAGGGGCCTGTCCAGCAGCCGGAAGTCGTTCAAATCATGGCCATTCCGCCGTTCACATGCAGCGTTTGACCGGTAACGTAGGCGGCTTCGCTGCTGGCCAGAAAGGCGACGCAGGCCGCGACGTCCCCGGCCTCGCCCAACCGGCCGAGCGGCACCTGACCGAGCAAGTCCGCCCGCAGCTCCTCGCCCAGCGCATCCGTCATGGGTGATTCGATGAAGCCCGGCGCGACGCAATTCACCGTGATGGCGCGGCTCGCCACCTCCTGGGCCAGCGACTTCGACATGGAAATCATCGCCCCCTTGGTCGCCGCATAGTTGGTCTGGCCCGGATTGCCGGTGACGCCGACGATGGAGGTGATGTTGACGATGCGCCCGAAGCGGGCCCGCATCATGCCCCGGAGTGCCACGCGAGAGAGTCGTACGGCCGACATCAGGTTGACCTGCCAGACCGCGTCCCAGTCCTCCTCCTTGAGGCGGAGCGCCAGATTGTCCCGGGTGATGCCGGCGTTGTTGACCAGGATCTCGACCCCGCCGCCGAGCGCCTCTTCCGCCTGGCCGATCAGGCCCGCCGTCGCCTCGGCATCCGAGAGATCACAGACCACGGGCCGGGCCCGCTCGCCGAGTTCGCCGGCGACGCTCTCCAGCACCTCCGCCCGGGTTCCGGTCAGGGCCACCGTGGCGCCCTGGTCGTGCAGGGCCCGGGCGATGCCCTGGCCGATGCCGCCGCTGGCGCCGGTGACCAGGGCCCGCCTGCCCGTGAGATCGAACATGGCCGCTCTCCTCTATGTCCGTTGTTCAAAGCGCCTTGACGAAGGCGTCGATGTCTTCGGGTGTCGAGATTGCGCTCGCGCTCATCGAACGGTCGATGCGTCGCACCAGGCCGCTCAGCACCTTGCCGGCGCCGAGTTCGACCAGCGTGTCGACCTCGGCGTCGCGCATGGCCAGCACACTCTCGCGCCAGCGCACCAGCGCCGTCACCTGCTCGACCAGCTGTTCGCGAATTTGCCCGGGATCGCTGACCGGCGCGGCGGTGACGTTGGCGACCAGGGGCACCGCCGGGGCCGCGATCTCGGTATCGGCCAGCGCCTCGGCCATCACCTCCTGCGCCGGACGCATGAGGGCGCAATGGAACGGCGCGCTGACGGGCAGCAGGATGGAGCGGCGGCCGCCGCGATCCTTGGCGATCTCGATCGCCCGCTCGACCGCTTCCGCGTTGCCGCTGACGACGACCTGGCCGTCGGCGTTGTCGTTCGCCGGATCACAGACCTGGCCCTGGGCGGCCTCGGCGGCGACCTCGCGCGCCACCTCCAGCTCCAGGCCCAGCAGGGCGGCCATGGCGCCGACGCCGACCGGTACCGCCTCCTGCATGGCCTGGCCGCGCCGGCGCAGCAGCCGCGCCGTGACGGCGAGCGGCAGCGCCCCCGCCGCACAAAGGGCCGAATATTCACCGAGGGAATGGCCGGCGACGAATTTGGCCCGGGCCGCCAGATCGACGCCCGCATCTTCCTGCAGCACCCGGGTGACCGCCAGGCTCATCGCCATCAGCGCCGGCTGCGCGTTCGCGGTCAACACCAGCTCTTCCTGCGGGCCCTCGAACATCAGCCGAGAGAGATTCTGGTCGAGCGCGTCGTCGACCTCCTCGAAGATATGGCGCGCCGTCGGCAATGCCTCGGCCAGCTCCTTGCCCATGCCGACCGCCTGGGATCCCTGTCCCGGAAATACGAACGCCCGCGCCATTGCCCTCCGCCCCCTCGGAAATCGATTCGCCGAGGCGTCTTATAGCACTATCGACGCATAAGACCCGCCGCGCTTGACAGCTTCGCGCCTGCGGGCAGAGTGCGCAACGGAAGACACAAGGAGCGACGGCGCATGCAGGCGAGCGAGGCACGTATTCTCACCACCCATGTCGGCAGCCTGCCGCGCGGGCAGGTGCTGGCCGACCTGATCGTCGCGCGGGAGGAGGACGGCACCGTCGACGAAGCGGCCTTCGACGCGGCGGTGCGCGAGGCCATTCAGGTCACCGTCGCCCGTCAGCAGGCCGCCGGCATCGACATCGCCAACGACGGCGAGATGGAACGGCCGAGCTTCGTCTCCTACATCGCCTCGCGCATGGCCGGCTTCGGGCCGGGGGGCGAACAGGCGCGGCCCCTGCCGCTCGACGCGCAGAAGTTCCCGATCTGGTTCGACAACATCAACAGGAGCGGGCGCCGCCGCCTCAACGTCTATGCCTTTCCACAGGCGATCGGCGAGGTCGGCTACGACGACACAAGCGGCGTCGAGCGGGAATGCGCGGACTTCAAGGACGGCCTGGCGGCGGTGGGGGCGGATTTCGCCGAGACCTTCATGACCTCCGTCTCGCCGGGCTTTGCGGCGACGGCGATGATGAACCGGTACTACGACAGCCACGAGGCCTATGTGCGTGCGCTCGCCCGGGGCCTGGCGCGGGAATATCGCCACATCGTCGAGGCCGGCTTCGTGCTGCAGATCGACTCGCCCGATATCGGCATGGAGCGGGCCGGCTACTTCCAGGCCGAGACGCTGGCCGGCTTTCGCGACAAGATCGCCATGCATATCGACGCGTTGAACCAGGCGCTCGACGGCATTCCGGCCGACCGGGTGCGACTGCACGCCTGCTGGGGCAACCGGGACGGCCCGCACGTGCACGACCCCGCCGTCGGCGACGTCGTCGACCTGATGTACGAGGCCAGAGTCGGGGCCATCACCCTGCCCTTCGCCAACGCCCGTCACGCACATGAGATCGAGGTATTCCGCACCTGCCCGCTACCCGACGGCATGCTGCTGGTCCCGGGCGTGATCGAGACGACCAACAACTACGTCGAGCACCCGATGGTCGTCGCCGAACGGATCGAGCGCGCGGCCGCCGCCGTCGGCGATCCGAGCCGGATCATCGCCAGCACCGACTGCGGCTTCGGCACCATCGCCGGCGACACCTTCACCGCCGAGGACGTGGTCTGGGCCAAGCTCGAAAGCCTGGCCGAGGGCGCACGTCTCGCCAGCGAGCGATTGTTCTAGCGCGGGCTAGCCGCGGCCCACGTCCTTACTTGGCGGCGATCACCATGATCTCGACCAGGAACTGCGGCGCGGCGAGGGCCGAGCACAGGCCGGCGCGGGCCGGCGGGTTGGCCGGATCGATCCAGCGGTCCCAGACCTCGTTCATGGCGGCGAAGTTGCGCATGTCGGTCACCCAGAGCTGCGCCCACAACACCTTCGACTTGTCGCTGCCGCATTCCGCCAGCAGGGCATCGATCTTGTCGAGGATCTGCTGCGTCTGGCCGGCTGGGTCGAGAGAGGCGTCGTCGGCGACCTGGCCGGCGAGGTAGACGGTATCGCCGTGCTCGACGGCCTGGCTCATGCGGGGACCGGCGTGATGACGGGTGATGCTCATGGGGTGTCCTCCTCTTGGGAATCGGGTGTTCGAAAGATAGTCTAGCAGCCTGTCGGACTCGGGCATGCAAGGATTGGTAAGATTGGCTTGGCGGGCGTCGATGTCATGGATTTACCCCCATGAAGTTGCGAACGCGGGTTGGCCCGCCCGTTCAGGCGTGGCTGAGGACGAACATCCGCTTGATGTTCCAGGAGAGCGTGGCCAAGGTCCATTCCCCCTTCGCCTTGTCGAGGCCGCGCAGGCTGAACTGACGCAAGCCCATCACCGATTTGATGATGCCGAACACCGGCTCCGGCGTCTGCTTGCGAAGCGCGTAGAGCGCCCGGCCCTCGGGTGTGGCCAGGCGATGGCACATCGCCTCGAGCGGCGTCGGATCCTCGGGCGCTGGCGGCGCCTCGGCGAAGCGGTCCCGCCAGGAAAGATGGTGGTGCTCCCGGCCGAGCGCGATCAGCGGCGCGATCTCCGCTTCCCCGCAGGCCTCGACGTTGGCCTGGCTGAAGTAGCCGCTGTCCGCCAACAGGGTCTCGACCTCGCCAAGCCCGTCCGGCAGGCCGGCGAGTGCTTCGAGCGTCGGTTCGATCTGCTGCTTGTCGTTCGCCGCCTGCACCACGTCGGCGCTGACCACCAGCAGGCTGCCGGCGGCCACCGCAGCCTGGGCGTTGTAGCACTGCTCGAAGCCGCCGCCGGCCACCGGCATGATGCGCGAGTCCGGGTCCGTCAGGTTGACCTGGTCCTTCGCCCGTGGCCCCGGCTCCGGCGGCTTCGGTGGCCGCCCGCCCGGCTTGCGGCCGGTCCGCGTTTCCTTCGCCTCGCGGGCTGCCAGCTTCTCTTCGTACTCCGCCTGCTCCCGCGCATGACGCTCGGCCGCCCGCGCCTCGATCTCCGCCTTCGCCGCGGCGATCGCCGCCAGCCGGTCCTCGCGCCGTGCCAGCTCCTCCGGCACGCTCATGCCGTCGGGAACCTCGGACCGGTCCGCCGCTTCCGCCAACGCCATCAACTCCGCCACCTCGGCCCGCAGCCGGGCTTCGATCTCGCCCGCACGCTGCCACGACAGGGCGCTGTGCCGGCTCGCGTCGGCATGGATCTTCGTCCCGTCCAGCGCCACCGTGCCCAGTTGCAGCATGCCGGCCTGCCGCGCCAGCAGCAGAACCTGCACGAACAGCCCCTCGATCAGCGGCAGGAAGCGACGGCGGAACGTGGCGATCGTGTCGTGGTCGGGGTGGTCGTTTGCCGCGATGAAGCGGAAGGCCACCGAATCATAGCTCGCCCGCTCCAGCTTCCGGCTGGAATGCACCCCCGTCGCGTAGCCGTAGATCAGCAGGCCCAGCAGGACGCTCGGGTGATGCGCCGCCGAGCCCGAACCACGATAGGCCTTCACGAACGCAGAGAGATCCAGCTGCTCCAGCACATCGACCACGAAGCGCGCCAGATGACGATCAGGCAGCCATTCGTCCACCGAAGGCGGCAGAAGATAGCTGGTCTCCCGGTCAACCTGTCGAAAGTTGCTCATCACAAAATCACCGCGCAGGAGAGAATCAGACCGTGACAGTGAATCTCATCTCGAAACTCGGCTCAAGTCCGACAGGCTGCTAGGCCCGGTTGGTGGGAGGCGTGCCGGGTCTATACCGATCGCCGTGTGCTCGCCGTCCTGTTCCTCGGCTTTTCGAGCGGCCTGCCGCTGGTGTTGACGCTCGGCACGCTGTCCATCTGGCTGGCGGAGAGCGGTATTTCCAAGACCGCGATCGGGCTGTTCGCCCTGGTCGGCGTTCCCTATTCCTTCAAGTTCCTCTGGGCGCCTTTCATGGACCGCCTGAGCCTGCCTTGGCTCACGCAGCGCTTCGGCCGCCGGCGTGGCTGGGCCCTGGCGACGCAAGCTCTGTTGATGATCTCGGTCCTCGGCCTCGGGCAATGCGATCCCGTCGCCAATCCGGAATTGCTCGCCGTCTGGGCGCTCGTCGTCACCTTCGCCTCCGCCAGCCAGGACATCGTCATCGACGCCTACCGGGTCGAAATCCTGGAAGAGAGGCAATACGGCGCCGGCGCGGCGACATATGTCGGCGGCTATCGCGTGGGCATGCTGGTGGCGGGCGCGGGCGCCCTCTACCTCGCCGAGGCGATTCCCTGGTCGGCGGTCTATGGGGTCATGGCCGCGCTGGTCGTGGTCGGCGTCGTCACGGTACTGGTGAACCCCGAGCCGGAAAGCGCGCCCACGGCCGGCGGGCGGACCGATACGCCAGCGCTCTGGCTGCGCGAGGCGGTGATCGCGCCCTTCGTGGACTTCGCGCTGCGCCGCGATTGGCTGGTGATCCTGATCTTCGTCGCCCTTTACAAGTTCGGCGACAGCCTGGCCGGCGTCATGGCCAATCCCTTCTATATAGAGATCGGCTTCTCCAAGGCGGAGATCGCCAACATCTCCAAGCTGTTCGGCCTGCTTGCGACGCTCGCCGGCACCTTCCTCGGCGGCGTGCTGGTGGTCCGCCGCGGCATCATGTGGAGCCTGCTGGTCTGCGGCCTGTTGCAGATGTTCTCGAACCTGTTGTTCGCCGTCCAGGCCATCGTTGGTCACGACCTCGCCATGCTGACGCTCACCATCGGGGTTGAAAATCTGGCGGGCGGCATGGGCACCGCCGCCTTCGTCGCCTATCTCTCGGCGCTGTGCAATTTCCAGTATACGGCGACGCAATATGCGCTGCTGTCCTCGTTCATGTCCGTCGCGCGCACGATGCTCTCGACGAGCGGCGGCTGGATGGCCGACCATACGGATTGGACAACCTTCTTCATCGTGACTGCGCGTTTCGGAAAGTCCCGGACACCGATTACGGAAAGTCCTGGCCAGAGATTTCAGTAAGTCGCGGCCAGTGATTCCGGAAAGTCCCGGACAGCATCACGGGGCGATCTGAGTTCAGCTTTCGGGTGCGCCGTCTCGGCGTCTACCTCTTGGCTTTTGCCGGGAGGGGACATGCCCAGACGGAAGCAGACGAGACGAACGACGGTGAGAGATGCACGAACGATCCTGCGGCTGACGCATGACCAAGGCCTCTCGGCGCGAGAGGTGGCGGAACGGCTGAAGGTCTCCAAGACGACAGTGTCGACCTATTTGCTGCGGGCCCGCGAGGTCGGCCTTACCGCCTGGCCGCTGCCGGCGGAATACGAGGACGACGCGGTCCTGCAAGAGACGCTGTTCCGCCGCATGGGCCGGCCCCCGCGCGACAGGTGCGAGCCGCACTGGCCGACGGTCGCGGCCGAGCTGAAGCGCAAGGGGGTGACGCTGACCCTGCTCTGGCAGGAATACCGCGCCTCACATCCCGATGGCTACGGCTACACCTGGTTCTGCGAAGCCTTCACGGCGTTCAAGCGGCGCACCGGCGCCACCTGGCGCAACCGCCACGAGGCCGGTGCGGTCATGCAGACCGATTATGCCGGCCAGACGGTGGACATCGTCGACCCCGAGACCGGCGAGGTGCACGACGCGCAGATCTTCGTCGCCGTGCTGGGCGCTTCCTCGCTCACCTTCGCCACCGCCAGCCTGACCCAGCGCCTGCCCGACTGGGTCGCCGGACAATGCCGGGCGCTCGCCTACTTCGGCGGCGTGCCCAAGAGCATCGTCTGCGATAACCTCAAGGCCGGCGTCGCCAAGCCGCTCTGGTTCGAGCCGACCCTCAACCCGACCTTCGCCGCGCTCGCCGAGCACTACGACACCACCGTCCTGCCGACCCGGGTCCGCAAGCCGCGCGACAAGGCCAAGGTCGAAGTCGCCGTCCAGGTCGTCGAGCGCTGGATCCTGGCAAGACTGCGCAATACGCGCTTCTTCTCCCTCGACCAGCTCAACCGGGCGATCCGCGACCTCCTCGAGGAGCTCAACGAGCGGCCCATGCGCAACCTTGGAAAGAGCCGGCGCCAGATGTTCGAGGCCATCGAGCGCGAGGCCCTGGCACCCCTGCCGACGACGCCCTTCGAATATGCCGAATGGAAGACCGCCAAGGTCCATTCCGACTATCACGTCGACGTCGAGCGCAGCTTCTACTCCGTGCCGCACGGCCTGATCGGCCGCAAGGTCCAAGTCCGGCTCACTCACCGCACGGTCGAGATCTTCCACAACCACAAGCGCGTCGCCAGCCATCTCCGCCGCTCACCGCATGGCGGCCATGCCACGATCCCGGCCCACATGCCCAAGGCGCACCAGCGCTATGCCGAGCGAACGCCACAAAGCCTGATCGACCAGGCCAGCCGCATCGGCCCCAACGCCGCCCTCCTGGTCGAGCGGATGATCCGCGATCGGCCCCATCCCGAGCAAGGCTATCGCAGCGCCATGGGCGTCTTGTCGCTCGCCCGCCGATACGAACCGGAACGCGTCGAGGCCGCCTGCGCACGCGCGCTCACCATCAACACGACCAGCTACTCATCGCTCGCCGCCATCCTCAAGTCCGGCCTCGATCGCACACGCCCCGAGCGCGAACCGCTTCTGCCGCTGCCGCCACACACCAACATCCGCGGCCCCGGCTACTACCGATAACCAGGAGAAGACACCTCATGCTGACACACCCGACCCTCGACCAGATGCAGGCCCTCGGCTTCAAGGGCATGGCAGAGGCTTACCGCGACATGGCCGAGCGAGGCCAATCATCGGAATTGAACCGCGAGGACTGGCTCGCCCTCATGCTCGACCGCGAGGCCGCCACCCGCGCCGACAAGCGCCTCGCCAACCGCCTCAGACAGGCCAGGCTACGCTTCCCCGAGGCCTGCATCGAGGACATCGACTTCGCCGCCGAACGAGGCCTCGACCGCCGCGCCGTCCTCTCTCTCGCCCAGGGCGTCTGGCTCAAGGCACACGAGAACCTCATCGTCACCGGCCAGACCGGAACCGGCAAGACATGGCTCGCCTGTGCCATCGCCCATCAGGCCGCCAGGCTCGATCATTCCGTCCTCTACGTCCGCATGCCCAGGCTCTTCGAGGACCTCGCCATGGCCCGCCTCGACGGCCGGCTGCCCCGCCTGATCGACCGCCTCGCCCGGGTCCAGCTGCTCGTCCTCGACGACTGGGGAACCCATGGCCTGACCGACCGCCAGCGCCTCGATCTCCTGGAAATCTGCGAGGAACGATACCACCGACGCTCAACCCTCATCACCGCGCAGATCCCCGTGACCGCCTGGCACGACCTGATCGGCGAGGCCACCATCGCCGACGCCATCCTCGACCGCGTCATCCACAACGCCCACCGCATCGGCTTGAAAGGCGACAGCATGCGAAAGAAGAAATCGACGACCGACTTGACCCAGCCAACCACAACGGAAAACAATCCCGACTGACGGCAACAAGGCACCCGAAGCCAAACTCCCGGAACCGGCCGGGACTTTATGAAATCGGTGGCCAGGACTTACTGAAACCGCCGTCCGGAACTACCGAAATCCGCATCGTGACGACCTTGGCGGCGATCCCCGGGCTCTTGCTATGGTGGTGGCTGCATCGCCGCGGCCATGCGCCGGGCACGGAGGACAGGGCATGAACGGTCGGATCGACGTCGTCGAGGGCGATATCACCAGCTTCGAGGTCGACGCCATCGTCAACGCGGCCAACGAATCGCTGCTGGGCGGCGGTGGGGTCGACGGGGCCATCCACCGGGCCGCCGGGCCCGACCTGCTGGCCGAATGCCGCGCCCTCGGCGGCTGCCCGACGGGGGAGGCGCGGATCACCGCCGGCTATCGCCTGCCGGCGCGCCGCGTGATCCACACCGTCGGCCCGGTCTGGCGTGGCGGCGGCGCGGGCGAGGCGGCGCTGCTGGCCGCCTGCTACCGCAATTGCTTCGCGCTGGGTGAAGCGGACGGGGTCCGCTCGATCGCCTTTCCCGCGATCAGTACCGGTGTCTACGGCTACCCCTTGGGACCGGCGAGCGAGATCGCCGTCGGCGCGGCGCGGGCCCATCTCGCAAGTGAGGGGGGAATCGAGCGGATCGTCTTCGCCACCTTCGGCGCCGAGGCGACGCGGACCTATCGGGATCTGCTCTCGCGCTGATCATGAAAATGTCATCACCCGGAGCGTTGCACCCGGCGGCGATGTCGATAGTGTCGGAGGGTGACGTGGCATGATCAGGGAGATTTCGATGCGCAAGGCGATCATTTTCGGTGTGATGGGCGTGTTCCTGGCCTCGAGCGCGGCCATGGCGGGGCGCGACGCGGGCATCGATTCCCGCACCGTTTACAAAAGTCAGACCGTCGCGCAGAGCCAGGGCCAGTCGAAACCGCAAACCCAGACGCCCGCCCAACCCCCGGCCGAGACCAGCAATTGAAACTAGACCGGCGCCGCGTGACGGTGCCTGGTCGAGCCAATTGGGACGCTCATCTTGTCGTTGACGCGTCCCCTGAAGGACCGTAGCCTTGGCGTGCGGGAGATTTACCTCCCGCGCAAGCAAGGAGAGTCAGATGCGCAAGGCGATCATTTTCGGTGTCGTGGGCGTGTTCATGGCCTCGGGCACGGCGTTTGCCGGCGGCAACTGCAGCTACGGCACCCACTCGGCCTCCAAGGGCCAGACCGTCGTCGACGGCAAGAGCCAGACTCAAACGCCGGCCCCGACGACCAAAGAAACCAAAAGCTGAGACACCCGATAGCGCGGGCTTCCATCGCCCGTCGGCGGTGGTGAGCCCGACTATGCCGCCTTCGGCGCCGCGGCCTTGACGTCGCTGTCGACGAAGGCGTCGTACTTCTCGAAATTCGCGACGAAGCGGCCGCGCAGGTCTGCCGCCGTGGCGTCGTAATCGCCGGAATCGCTCCAGGTCTCGCGCGGGCGCAGGATCTCGTCGGGGACGTTCGGGCAGCTTTCCGGTACCAGCAGGCCGAACTGCGCGTCCTCGCGGATCGGCGCGTCGGCCAGGCGCCCGTCGAGGGCGGCGCTCAGCAGGGCGCGGGTGTGTTGGATCGGCATGCGATAGCCGACGCCGTACTTGCCGCCGGTCCAACCGGTGTTGACCAGCCAGCAGGTCACGCCGTGCCGGGCAATGCGGTCGCGCAGCATGGCGCCGTAAACGCTCGGGTGGCGGGGCATGAAGGGCGCGCCGAAGCAGGTCGAGAAGGTCGCCTGCGGCTCGCTGCCGAGGCCCTTCTCCGTGCCGGCGACCTTCGCCGTATAGCCGGAGAGGAAATGATACATCGCTTGCTCGGGCGTCAGCCTGGCGATCGGCGGCAGCACGCCGAAGGCGTCCGCCGTCAGCATGACGACGTTGGCCGGATGACCGGCGGTACCCGCGGCCGAGAAGTTTGGAATGAAGTCGAGCGGGTAAGAGCCACGCGTGTTCTCGGTGAAGCTGGCGTCGTCGAGATCGATGATCCCCGTCGCCGGATCCATCACCACATTCTCCAGCACCGTGCCGAAGCGCCGCGTGGTCGCGTAGATCTCCGGCTCCGCCTCCTGGCTGAGCTTGATCACCTTGGCGTAGCAGCCGCCCTCGAAATTGAAGACGCCGTCGTTGCTCCAGCCATGCTCGTCGTCGCCGACCAGCTGGCGATCCGGGTCGGCCGAGAGCGTCGTCTTGCCGGTGCCGGAGAGGCCGAAGAAGATCGCGGAATCGCCCTTGGCGCCGATGTTGACGGAACAATGCATCGGCAGGATGCCGCGCGCCGGCAACAGGTAGTTCAGCAGGGTGAAGATCGATTTCTTGATTTCGCCCGCATAGGAGGTGCCGCCGATCAGGATCAGCCGGCGGGTGAAGCTGACCAGGATGTAGGTGCCGGAGTTGAGGCCGGCGATCGCCGGATCGGCTTCCAGCCCGGGGGCGTGCAGGACCGTGAACTCGGGCGCGAAATTCGCCAGTTCGGCCGCGTCCGGGCGGCGGAACATGTTGCGGGCGAAAAGGGCGTGCCAGCCGGTCTCGGTCACCACGCGGATCGAGAGGCGGTGGTTGGGATCGGCGCCGGCGAAGCAGTCCTGCACGAACAGGTCGCGACCCTTGTAGCTGGCGAGATGGGCGGCGAGAACCGCCTCGAAGGCGTCGGGATCGATCGCCTTGTTGACCGGTCCCCAATCGATCTCGCCTTCGCTTTCCGCTTCGCGGACGAAGAACTTGTCGTTGGCGGAACGGCCGGTGTGCACGCCGGTGTTGACGACCAGCGCGCCGCCTTCTGCGAGGCTGGCCTCGCCCCGGCCGATCGCCTCTTGATAGAGGCCGGGCGTGCTCAGGTTCCAGGCGACATTGGCGGCGTCATGAATGCCGAGCGCGTCGAGCCCGCATTTGCCGACGTGATTACCCGTGTTTTTCAAAATGCTGATCCTCCGCGGCCACAGGGGCCCGCACTTCCCAAACAATGCATGACCGGCGCGACCGGACGAACCGGCCGACGACCCCCCGACTCCCTGGCGCGTTCTATACGTGCTCCGTTGCGGGCTGACAACAGTTCCCGGCTGGTCGCATTCGACCCACGCCGGCCCGCCGCCTTGCGATGGCTAGGCCTGCGCCGATTCCCGCGCCCGGCGGGTCAATCGTACCAACTGGCGCCGCGCGCCGTCGCCGTCGCTCACCTCGGCGTCGAACGGCAGTCGGGCCACCGTGCCGCCTCGCCGGAGGTCGCAGCCGGCCGAATCGCATCCCGTCATCACCCAGCCTCCCGATGCGTGCCCCAGCAGGCGGGTCGCGCAGAGCTCGATCGCGTCGCCATGGTCGTCGTTCATGTGGGCGACGATGTCGGCCTCGGCGGCGACGAGCGGTTGTGCGAGCGCGTCGGGCCGCATTAGCGCCACGGCACCGAGCGCGTCGATGCGGCCGAAGCCGGCGACCTGGTGCGCCGCTTCGACGTCGACCCGGTAGAAGGCGAAGTCGGCGAAGTCGGCATAGCCGGCGGCCTCGGGATGGCGGGCGAGGAAGCGGGCGCGATGGCGCGCCTCATCACTCCGCACCGCGCGGCCCTGCACGGTCAGGCGGGCGCCGGTCAGGCGGCTTTCCAGCCCGGCCGTGCCGTCGAACAGCAGCGAGACGCGATCGTCGACGTCGATGTTGCGGGTGTGCTCCGCCAGGGTCGAGATCAACAGGATCGGAGAGAGGTCATGGTCGACGGCGACGAGGACGAGGGAGACGTTGGGCCCCGCATCCACGCGGCGAAGCGTGCCGAGCATGGCCGCGTCGAGGCCGCGCAGCAGATCGCGCGCCTGGGAAATCGCAGTTTCCTTGGCGGGGTCGGACTCGGCCATTAAGGTCCCTCCATGAATACGCCGCGCGCCGTCCCGGGCTCCGTCGTGGAGCCGCCCGATCCGTCCTGGCGCGGCCAGTTCGTGCGACTGATCGGCTTGGCGACGCCGATCGCCCTCTCGCGGCTCTCGCTGCTGCTCATCGTCATCGAGGATATCGCCTTTCTGGGCCACGTCGACAGTGTCGCATTGGCGCATTACGGCATCGCCAACGCCGTGTTCATGGTTCTGCTGCTGACCGGCGTCGGCATGTCGATCGGCGTCGCCGTCCTGACCTCGCAGAATCTCGGCGCCGGCGAGGGCGACGCGGCGGCGACCGTGTTTGCCGTCGGCCTCGGCCACGCCGTGGCGATGGGGCTGGGCTTCGTCCTGATCTCCTTCGCGGGCGAGCGATTCTATCTCGCCATTGGCCACGCACCGGCATTGGCGCACGGCTCGGCGGGTGTGCTCGCCATGCTGTCGTTCGGCCTGCCGGCCCTCCTTGCCTTCACGGTGGCCAGCCTGTTTCTCGAAGCGCTCGGCCGACCGCGCGTCGGCCTCGTCGTCATGCTGCTGGCCAACCTGGTGAACATCGCCGCCAACGCCGTCGCGATGGAGATGGCGGTCGATCCGGCGGAGGGTGTCGCGCTGGCCTCGACCCTTGTGCGCTACGCCATGGCGGCGGCGATGCTCGGCTATCTGCTGGTGACGGCGCAACGGCTGGCGATCGGCCATGTCGAGATCGCGCGCTTCGCCGAGGTCTCGCGCAAGCTGCGCCGCATCGGCTATGCGATGGGGTTGGCGCAGGGCTTGGAATCGATGGCCTTCTCCTCCCTCACCATCGTCTCCGGCTATCTCGGTGCGGCCGCCGTCGCCACCTTCCAAGTGGTCATGCAGTTCATGGGCATCGCCTTCATGGGCGCCGTCGGCGTTTCGACGGCGACGGCGGTCGAGGTCGGGCGTGCCGTCGGGCGGGGCGACGGCGCCGGCCTGCGCCGGGCGGGCTGGAGCGGGTTCGCCGTCATCGCCCTTTATATGGGGGTGGTGGCCGTCTTCGTGCTGTTCTCCGCCGACTGGCTCGCCGGCCTGTTGAGCGGCGACCCGGCGGTCGTCGCCCTGGCCGCCCCGGCGCTGACTTTGGTTGCCATCATGTTGATCCCGGATGGTGCGCAGGGCGTACTGATGGGCGCGCTGCGCGGCACGGGCGATGCCTGGGTGCCGACGGTGTTGCACCTCTTCGCCTTTCTCGGCGTCATGGTGCCGGGCGCACGGCTACTGGCGATCGAGGCGGGCTTCGGCGTGCCGGGCCTTATCGGGGGAACGTTTCTCGGCGTCAGCGTCGCCACCGTGGCGCTGGCCCTGCGGTTCCGGGTCGTCACGCGGCGCGAAGTGCGGCGACTTTGAGGCGAAGATGCCCGCCGGGCGCCGTCTGGCGGTCATGAAGCGGCCATAATGGCGGGCGAGGCTGCAATCGGTCCTCGCAGGCCCTACATATGGCGAGGTCACGGGGGTAGAATGATGGCAAATACGATCGCGCTGGTCGATGACGACCGGAACATCCTCGAAAGCGTCTCGATCGCGCTGGAGGCGGAAGGCTTCAAGGTCCGATCCTACAGCGACGGCGCCAGCGCGCTGCGGGAACTCACCAGCCGGCCGGCCGACCTCGGCGTCTTTGACATCAAAATGCCCGGCATGGACGGCATGGACCTGCTCGGCCGGTTGCGCCGCGAAAACACCATGCCGGTGATCTTCCTGACCTCGAAGGACGACGAAGTCGACGAAGTCCTTGGCCTGAAGATGGGCGCGGACGATTATATCCGCAAACCCTTCTCCCAGCGTCTGCTGATCGAGCGCATTCGCGCCGTCCTTCGCCGCAGCGACGACACGATCGAGCCGGCGGGCGGCGGCGAAGCGGCCAAGGCCATGCGGCGCGGCGACCTCACGCTCGATCCCATACGCCATGTCTGCGACTGGCGCGGCACCGCCATCCAGCTCACCGTCACGGAGTTTCTGATCCTGCAATCCCTGGCCCAGCATCCGGGCCATGTGAAGACCCGCGATCAGCTGATGGACGCGGCCTATGACGACAATGTCTATGTCGACGATCGCACCATCGACAGCCACATCAAACGGCTGCGCCGCAAATTCAAGGAAGCGGATTCTGAGTTCACCGCCATCTCCACGCTCTACGGCCTGGGCTACCGCTTCCAGGCCGAGTGACGGTGGAACGGCTTCGCTCCGCGCCGCCGGCGCCGGCGGCGTCCCTCGGCGCGCCGGGCCCACGTCCAGGCGCGATGCCCGCCCCGCTGGGGCGTGGTGTGGAGGTGCGCGGGCGCCGTTTCAGCTCGCTCACCCTGCGCATCCTGGCGCCCAACGTCGTCGCCTTGGCGATTTTGGTCGGCGGTGTCTTCTATCTCGACCAATATCGCGGCGCCCTGATCGAGGCGAAGATCGCCGCCCTGCAAACCCAGGCCGAAGTGGTCGCCGGCGCCGTGGCCGAGAGCGCGCTCTCCGGCCCACCGGAAAGCCGGGCCGTGGATTCCCGCCTGGCCGGGCGGATCGTCGGCCGGCTGATCGTGCCGACCGGGACCCGCGCGCGGCTGTTCGATCGTGACGGTACGTTGCTGATCGACAGCCGTCTGCTGGCCGGGCGCGACGTGCAACTGCGCTACCTGGCGGCGGACGAGCCGGGCAATGTCGCGACCCGGCTGCTCTCCGAACTGTACGACTGGATCCTGCCGCGCCTGCCGAGCCGGGGCAGTCTTCCGACCTATGTCGAGCGGGTCGGCCAGAAGGCGGGCGATTACGGCGAAGCGGCCGGCGCGCTCGCCGGCGAGGTCGGCGGCGTCGTGCGCCAGGACGAGGAGGGGGGATTGATCCTCTCCGTGGCGGCGCCGGTGGCCGAGTTACACGGCGTGCTGGCGGCGCTGATGCTGACCGCCGACGGCCGCGACATCGCAGAGAACGTGCGTCGGGTTCGCGTCGCGGTGCTGGAGGCATTCGCCCTCACCCTCGTCGTCACGGTGCTGCTGTCGATGTTCCTGGCGGGTACCATCGCCCGGCCCGTCCGGCGGCTGGCGCAGGCGGCGGACCAGGTGCGCCGCTGGCGGGGCCGCCGGGTGACGATTCCCAACCTGCGCCATCGCAAGGACGAGATCGGCGATCTCTCGGTAGCGCTGGGTGCCATGACGGAAGCGCTCTACACCCGTCTGGACGCGATCGACGCCTTTGCCGCCGACGTCTCGCACGAGCTGAAGAATCCGCTGAGTTCGCTCCGCAGCGCCGTCGAAACCCTGGCGGTGGCGCCGACGCCCGAACAGCGCGAGCGCCTCTTCCAGATCATCAAGCAGGACGTGGCCCGGCTCGACCGCCTGATCAGCGACATTTCCAACGCCAGCCGGATCGACGCTGAAATGAGCCGGGCGGAGAGCGAACCGTTCGACCTGGTCGCTCTCCTCGTCGCCCTGGTCGAAGTCTACCGGGCCCGCCACGGCGAGGGCGGACCGGAATTGCGCCTCGAACTGTCGGCGCCGGGGCCGCTGGAGATGGAGGGGCTTTCGAGCCGTTTGGCCCAGGTGGTGGAGAATCTGCTGGCCAACGCCGCGTCCTTTTCCCCGCCGGACGGCGTGGTGCGTCTCTCGCTCGCCCGTGACGGCGCTCAGGCGGTGCTGACCGTCGACGACGAGGGCCCGGGCGTGCCGGAGGAGGGTGGCGAGCGGATCTTCGAGCGCTTCTATTCCGCCCGCCCCGCCGCGGAAGGCTTCGGCCACCATTCGGGCCTCGGTTTGTCGATCGCCAAGCAGATCGTCGAGGCGCACGGCGGGCGCATCGAAGTCACGAACCGGCGCGACGAGGCGGGCGGCATCCTCGGCGCACGCTTCGTCGTTCGCCTGCCGGTTTGAGGCGGGAGAGATGGAGCGCATCCATGCCACCTGCGTCGAATGGGACGGCGTCGGAATTCTCCTTCAGGGCCCGAGCGGCGCGGGCAAGTCAGATTTGGCGTTGCGGCTGATCGATGCGGGTGCGCATCTGGTGGCGGACGATCAGGTGGTGCTGGCGCGTGAGGGGACGGTGCTGATCGCGCGGGCGCCGGAGCCGCTCGCCGGCCTGCTGGAGGTGCGGGGCATCGGCATTGTCAGGCTGGCCCACCGGGCCTCCGCACGGGTCGGCGTGGTGGTCGACCTCGATCCGAGCCTGGCGATCGAACGGCTGCCGGAGCCGGCCGAGGTGGAAGTGCTGGGCGTGCGGGTGGCGTCGGTCGCGCTCTCGGCGTTTGAAGCCTCGGCGCCGGCCAAGCTGCGCCTTGTCGTGCGTGGCCTCGACTTGCATAGTGGGTCGTGAGCTAGAGCCGAGCGCCCCGATGACCGCCGATCCCGCGTCGCCCGAAATGTTCCGCGTCCTGCTGGTCACCGGCATGTCCGGTGCCGGCAAGACGTCGGCGCTGAAGTCGCTTGAGGACCTCGGCTACGAGGTCGTCGACAACCTGCCGCTCGGCCTGGTCGGTCGCCTGGTCGATCCGCCCGGCATTCGCGCCGCCGGGCACGAGGCGCTCGCCATCGGCGTCGACTTTCGCACGCGGGGCTTCGATGCGGACCTGTTCGCCCGCATGTTGACGCCGCTCCGCCAGATGGCGGGCCTGGAACTCGCCGTGTTGTATCTCGATTGCGACGACGAGGTTCTCGTCCGCCGCTTCACCGAAACGCGCCACCGCCACCCTTTGGGCGAGGATCGACCGGTCGCCGACAGCATCCGGCGGGAACGCGAGCTGTCCCCGGCGATCATCGCCCTGGCGGACCTGGTCGTCGATACCTCGCATTTGTCGATCCACGACCTGCGCCGCCGGCTCGAGGCCGAGTATCGCCTGGCGTCCAGCCGCCCGATGATGGGGTGCAGGCCTTGTCCTTTTCCTTCCGTCAGGGGGTGCCGCGCGACGCCGACCTGGTGTTCGACGTCCGCTTCCTCGCCAATCCGCACTATGACGACGCGTTGCGACCGCTCGACGGACGGGACGCGCCGGTCGCCGCCTTCATCGAGACCGATCCCGCGTGCGACGCCTTCGCCGAAAAGGTGGAGGACCTGCTGCGCCTCGTGCTGCCGTTGCATCGACGCGAGGGAAAGAGCTATTTGACCATCGCGTTCGGCTGCACCGGGGGACGCCATCGTTCGGTCTATATGACCGAACGGATCGCGGCGGCACTGGCAGACGAGGGCGACGGGGTGGAGATCCGCCACCGCGACCTGGCGGTCGACGGAACAGGGGAGGCGAAGCGCCCATGATCGGCATCGTCCTGGTGACCCACGGCCGTTTGGCCGAGGAATTCGTGGCCGCGCTGGAGCATGTCGTCGGACCGCAGGAGGCGATCCATTCCATTTGCATCGATGCCGACGACGACATGGATGCCCGGCGTCGGGAAATCCTCGAGGCGGTTCGCGCCGTCGAGCAGGGCGATGGCGTCATCCTGTTGACCGACATGTTCGGCGGCACACCGTCGAACCTGGCGATCAGCATGCTGGATCACGGCAACGTCGAGGTGATCGCGGGCATGAACCTGCCCATGCTGATCAAGCTGGCGAGCGTGCGTTCGAGCGCGGACCTCGCGGCGGCGGTGGAAAGCGCCCAGGACTCGGGCCGCAAGTACATCAACGTCGCCTCGAAGCTGCTGTCGGGAGAGGCGAGTTGAGCGACGGCGAGCACCGGGCGACCCTCGAGATCGTCAACAAGCGCGGCCTACATGCCCGGGCCGCGGCCAAATTCGTGAAATGCGTCGAAGCGCACGAGGCCGAAGTCTGGGTCTCGCGGCTCGACATGCGGGTTTCAGGCCAATCGATTATGGGCCTGATGATGCTCGCTGCCGCGACGGGCTGCGAAATCTGCGTCGAGTGCCGCGGGCCTGCGGGCGCGGCCGTCATGGCGGCGTTGACCACCCTGATCGAAGGCGGCTTTCACGAAGAATGACGTCGACAGACGTCGTTTCCGAATATTTAACGATATAAAGATGTCTTTATGCTTGCTATGACCGGGCGGCGTTGCTATGTCCCGGTCGGGCCGGCCGGCACGCGCCGACACCGGCCCGGAAAACACTGGAAGATGCAGGAGCACGACAATGAGCAGCGCCGGCAACGACTACAAGGTCGCCGATATTTCCCTGGCCGATTGGGGCCGTCGCGAGATCGCGATCGCCGAGACCGAGATGCCGGGCCTGATGGCCGTTCGCGAGGAATACGGTGCGGATAAGCCGCTCGCTGGTGCGTGCATCATCGGCTGCCTGCACATGACGATCCAGACCGCGGTGCTGATCGAGACGCTGACCGCGCTCGGCGCCGAGGTCCGCTGGTCGTCTTGCAACATCTTCTCGACCCAGGATCATGCCGCCGCGGCGATCGCCGCCAGCGGCGTTCCCGTCTTCGCCTGGAAGGGCGAGACGGAGGAGGAATACTGGTGGTGCGTCGAGCAGAGCATCGTCGGCGATCCCGCGTGGAAGCCGAACCTGTTGCTCGACGACGGCGGTGACCTCACCGTCATCATGCACGAGAAGTACGGCGAGCTGATGGACGATGTCCTCGGCCTCTCGGAAGAGACCACGACCGGTGTGCATCGGCTCTATGACATGGCCAAGGCGGGGACGCTGAGGGTGCCGGCGATCAACGTGAACGACTCGGTCACCAAGTCGAAGTTCGACAATCTCTACGGCTGCCGGGAAAGCCTGGTCGACGGCATCAAACGGGCGACCGACGTCATGCTGGCCGGCAAGATCGCCGTGGTCTGCGGCTATGGCGACGTCGGCAAGGGCTGCGCGGTCAGCCTGCGCGGACAGGGCGCACGCGTCATGGTGACGGAGGTCGATCCGATCTGCGCCCTGCAGGCGGCCATGGAAGGCTATCAGGTCGTCACCATGGACGAGGTGGCAGGCATGGGCGACGTCTTCGTCACCGCGACCGGCAACCGGGATATCATCACCCTCGACCACATGCGGCAGATGAAAGACCGCGCCATCGTCTGCAACATCGGCCATTTCGATGCCGAGATCGACGTCGCCGGTCTGCAGAACCTGGAATGGCACAACGTCAAGCCGCAGGTCGACGAGGTCGAGTTCCCCGATGGCAAGCGGTTGATCCTGCTGGCCGAAGGGCGGCTGGTCAATCTCGGCTGCGCTACCGGCCATCCGAGCTTCGTGATGAGCACGTCCTTCACCAACCAGGTGCTGGCGCAGCTCGAGCTCTGGCAGCGCGGCGGCGAATACGGCCGCGATGTCTACACGCTTCCGAAACATTTGGATGAGAAGGTCGCGCGCCTGCATCTCGGCAAGCTCGGCGCCCAACTGACCGAGCTGACCGACGTCCAGGCCGAGTATATCGGCGTGCCGGAACACGGTCCGTTCAAGCCGGAGCATTATCGCTACTAGCAGCCTGTCGGACTCGGGCATGCAAGGATTGGTAAGATTGGCTTGGCGGGCGTCGATGTCATGGATTTACCCCCATGAAGTTGCGAACGCGGGTTGGCCCGCCCGTTCAGGCGTGGCTGAGGACGAACATCCGCTTGATGTTCCAGGAGAGCGTGGCCAAGGTCCATTCCCCCTTCGCCTTGTCGAGGCCGCGCAGGCTGAACTGACGCAAGCCCATCACCGATTTGATGATGCCGAACACCGGCTCCGGTGTCTGCTTGCGAAGCGCGTAGAGCGCCCGGCCCTCGGGTGTGGCCAGGCGATGGCACATCGCCTCGAGCGGCGTCGGATCCTCGGGCGCTGGCGGCGCCTCGGCGAAGCGGTCCCGCCAGGAAAGATGGTGGTGCTCCCGGCCGAGCGCGATCAGCGGCGCGATCTCCGCTTCCCCGCAGGCCTCGACGTTGGCCTGGCTGAAGTAGCCGCTGTCCGCCAACAGGGTCTCGACCTCGCCAAGCCCGTCCGGCAGGCCGGCGAGTGCTTCGAGCGTCGGTTCGATCTGCTGCTTGTCGTTCGCCGCCTGCACCACGTCGGCGCTGACCACCAGCAGGCTGCCGGCGGCCACCGCAGCCTGGGCGTTGTAGCACTGCTCGAAGCCGCCGCCGGCCACCGGCATGATGCGCGAGTCCGGGTCCGTCAGGTTGACCTGGTCCTTCGCCCGTGGCCCCGGCTCCGGCGGCTTCGGTGGCCGCCCGCCCGGCTTGCGGCCGGTCCGCGTTTCCTTCGCCTCGCGGGCTGCCAGCTTCTCTTCGTACTCCGCCTGCTCCCGCGCATGACGCTCGGCCGCCCGCGCCTCGATCTCCGCCTTCGCCGCGGCGATCGCCGCCAGCCGGTCCTCGCGCCGTGCCAGCTCCTCCGGCACGCTCATGCCGTCGGGAACCTCGGACCGGTCCGCCGCTTCCGCCAACGCCATCAACTCCGCCACCTCGGCCCGCAGCCGGGCTTCGATCTCGCCCGCACGCTGCCACGACAGGGCGCTGTGCCGGCTCGCGTCGGCATGGATCTTCGTCCCGTCCAGCGCCACCGTGCCCAGTTGCAGCATGCCGGCCTGCCGCGCCAGCAGCAGAACCTGCACGAACAGCCCCTCGATCAGCGGCAGGAAGCGACGGCGGAACGTGGCGATCGTGTCGTGGTCGGGGTGGTCGTTTGCCGCGATGAAGCGGAAGGCCACCGAATCATAGCTCGCCCGCTCCAGCTTCCGGCTGGAATGCACCCCCGTCGCGTAGCCGTAGATCAGCAGGCCCAGCAGGACGCTCGGGTGATGCGCCGCCGAGCCCGAACCACGATAGGCCTTCACGAACGCAGAGAGATCCAGCTGCTCCAGCACATCGACCACGAAGCGCGCCAGATGACGATCAGGCAGCCATTCGTCCACCGAAGGCGGCAGAAGATAGCTGGTCTCCCGGTCAACCTGTCGAAAGTTGCTCATCACAAAATCACCGCGCAGGAGAGAATCAGACCGTGACAGTGAATCTCATCTCGAAACTCGGCTCAAGTCCGACAGGCTGCTAGGACGGCATCGGGGGCCCGAGACTTGTCGCCTCGGGAGAAGGTTGCTTAGATCCCCTCGGCCGGCCGTGCCGGCCGAGGAGGTTCGCTCATGACGGCTTATCGATCCCTGGTGTTGGCCCTGCTCGGGCTGCTGCTCCTAGTAACGCCCGCACGGGCCGCCTACGGACCCTACGAGACGCCCGTATTTCTTGCGATGTCGGTACTGATGCTCGCGGGTCTGGCGGCGCCGGTCCTGTGGTGGCGCGGCAGGACCGCTGCGCGGCAGGCAGCGGACGCGATGGCGGCTTTGCGTCGCCGCTTCGACGCATTGAACCATCGTCTCGAGTCCTGGCCCGACGGCGGCTTGCGTGTCGACGCGGACGGTGCCGTGGCCTTTGGCGCCTTGGCCGCCAAACTCGGCGCCGGCGAGGCCCGCGTGCAACCGCTGGCCAGCCTGTTGGTGCCGCTCTCGCCCAACACGCGCGCACGCCTCGAACGGGCCGCCGCCGGTGGCGACGAGAGCGGGCGGTTCCTCTTGCACGATGAGGCGACGGCGAGTTGCCACGAGGTGGTCGTCATCGGCGCCGGCGAGGCACGCCTGCTCGCGTTTCACGACGTCACGTCATTGCACGAACGCCTCACGGCGGCCGAGGCCCGGGCCGAGCGGGCGGAGGCGGCACACGGCTATCTGCGCGATGTGGCCGATAGCGTTCCCATCCCCCTTTGGCGGCGCGACGGCGCGCAACGGATCGACTGGTGCAACGCCGCCTATGCGCGGGTTGTCGGGTCCTCACGCGACGAGGTCCTGCGGGACGGCGGGATTGAAATCGAGGCGCAGATCGACGCGGGCGAGGCCCGGCGCCTGGCGCGAGACGTGCTGACGAGCGGTGTGGCGGGGCGCGCCGAGCGCCACTTCGTCGTCGACGACCAGCGTCGGAACCTGGCGACGACGGAAACGCCTTGCCCCGCCGGCGCGGGCACCATCGGGTGCGCCATCGACGTTACCGACCGGGACGAACTGGAAGTGGAACATCGCCGTTTCGTCGACGCGACGAGCGAAGTGTTGAACAATCTGAACTCGGCGATTGCGATATTCGGTGCCGATCGGCGCCTGGTCTTCCACAACCGCGCCTATGCCCGGCTTTGGCACCTCGACGAGGACTGGCTCGCCGGCGCGCCGACGCATGCGCAGCTGCTGGACGAAATCCTCGAACGCCGCCTGCTGCCGGAGCAAGCCGACTATCCCGCCTACAAGGCCCGCGTCATGGGGCTGTACACCAATCTGTTGGAGACGACGGAGGAGTTCGAGTACCTCCCCGACGGCCGAACCCTCCGTTCGCTGGTGGCGCCCCATCCGCTCGGCGGATTGTTGATCGTGCACGAGGACGTCACCGACCGCATGCGTCTCGAACGGTCCTACAACACGTTGATCGCGGTGCAGCGCGAGACCCTGGAAAACCTGCACGAGAGCGTTGCCGTGTTCGGCGCGGACAGTCGCCTGAAGCTGCACAATTCGCAGTTTCGCGAGATGTGGCGCCTCGACGAGAGCGATCTCGAAAGCGAGCCGCACGTGACGGATATCCTCGCCTCGATCAACGAGGCCTATGGCCGGCCGAGCGAGTGGGCCGAGCAGTTCCCACGCACCGCCGCCCTGATCGCGGAGCGCCACGCGCTGCACGTCAGCGTCGATCGGCCCGACGGCAGCGTCGTCGACTTTGCCACGCAGCCGCTGCCCGACGGCAATCTGCTGGCGACCTATATCGACGTCACCGACCGGGTGCGCATCGAGCGCGCGCTGCGCGAGCGGAACGAGGCCCTGCAGACCGCCGATCGCCTGAAGACCGAGTTCATCGCCAACATGAGCTACGAGCTGCGCTCACCGCTCAACGTGATCCTCGGTTTCATCGAAATCCTCGACCAGGAATATTTTGGCGAGCTGAACGAAAAGCAGAAGACCTATTGCGAGGGGATCATCGATTCGTCCCACCGTCTTCTCGCCTTGGTGAACGACATTCTCGATCTCGCCAGTGTCGAGGCGGGACAACTGGAGCTGGATCTGAGCGAGTTCGACGTCGAGGCCCTGTTGGCCAGCGTCATCGATCTAACGCGCGAGAACGCGCGCGCCCGCGGCATTGGCCTGGAACTCGACGCGGCGCCGGATCTCGGCGAGATCACGGGCGATGCCCGCCGGTTGCGCCAGGTGATGATGAACCTGCTTTCCAACGCCTATCAGTACAGCCCGCAGGGCAGCCAGGTGGTGGTTCGCGCGCGCCGTACCGCCGACGGCGTCACCGTAACCGTCGGCGACGAGGGGATCGGGATCGAGGCGGAACAGCAGAACAGGGTCTTCGAACGCTTCGAGCGGGGCGACCGGGGGCGGGGCGGATACGGTGCCGGTCTGGGACTGGCCCTGGTCAAGAGCTTCGTCGAGCTGCATGGCGGCGACGTGACGCTGAAGAGCGATGTCGATCAAGGCACCGAGGTGACGGTGAGCTTGCCCTTGGTGCCGCGCGAAGACGGTCCGGCGGAGGGACTGGACGTCGTTTGACGGTGAGGGGGTGGGCCGGCGCGTCACACCAGCGCGTCGCGCATCGGCTCCAAGGCCTCGCGCAACTTGGCGATGGCCTGGTGTTCGATCTGGCGGACCCGTTCCTTGGACAGGCCGAGACGCTCGCCGAGGGCGTCGAGTGGAATCTTCTCGGCGCTCAGCCGGCGCTCGCGAATGATGGTCTGCTCCCGCTCGTTCAAGTCGGAGACCGCCTCCGCGATCAGCCGTTCGATCTTCGGTCGATCGTTCGCTTCCGCGACCATGCCTTCGGGCCCCTGGCGATCGTCCGGAATGATTTCGATCGCTTCGGTGCTACCGTCGTTTACCAGCGGCACGTTCAGCGAGCGGTCGCGGGCCGACAGCCGGGTTTCCATACGCTCGACATCGTTGAGCGATACACCGAGTTCGCGAGCCACTTGGACCCGGGTATCCGCAGGCGAGCAGTCGCGCTCGGCCTGAATGCGGGCCCGTAGCCGGCGGAGATTGAAGAACAGGGATTTCTGGCTGGCCGTGGTGCCCGTGCGCACGATCGACCAGTTGCGCAGCACATAATCCTGCATGGTCGCCCGGATCCACCAGCCGGCGTAGGTCGAGAAGCGGACGTCACGGGCCGGCTCGAACTTGGCGGCGGCCTGTAGCAGGCCGAGATTGCCCTCTTGCACCAGATCGCCCATCGGCAGGCCGTGATGGCGAAATTTGACCGCATGCGCGACGACGAGGCGGACATGGGCTTGAATCAGCTGGTGCAGCGCCTCCTCGTCCCGCTCGCGATGCCAGCGGTCCGTAAGGTCGCGTTCTTCCTCCAGGCTCAGCAACGGCACGCGCATAGCGCGCTCGATAAAATGCCGATCGGCCCGAACGGCCTCCCGTGAGTCCCCTAAGATCATCCGCTCCGTCCATCCCCGCAACGTGACGTCACGTCACTGCCCAGACAATCGAGCATGGCACTGAATGCAGTACATTTGTACTGTAAATTAATGTAACCTCATATGTCAAGCCGGTTTGGACCAAGGCAACTGTTCGTCGTTTTGCACAAAATCGACAATAAATCATTTTTTACAACAAACGGTTTATTGATGCGAATCCATCGGATCGGAAATGGGCCTGAATTTGCGCGCGCTCGACGGCCTTGCCGGGTTTGGTACCGCCGAGATTCGCCTCATGGCTCCCTAATGTGTCGGCGCGACCGGCAATTTTCTCGCGAGTAGGTTTGTTGCGATCTAGGAATAACCGCCGGATTCCAGCGATCTTTGCCCCGAAGTCCAAAGTTCCCGTCACCTTGACGGTCGAACGGCATGGCGTCACGTCGGCAGGCACGGCGCGCCGCGAAGCCCGCTTCGCCAAGGGTCCGAGCGCGCCGCTCGTCCTATCTAAATGGTTTCAAGTGGTCAGGCGTTCGAGGGAGGTGCCGTCGCGCGCGAGACATTCCGCGATCAGCGGGCCCCCGAAGCCGGCCCCGCCATCCAGGCTCAGCCGATGGCTGTCGGCGATCGGGGCGTGGCGTCGCGAATCATGCCCGCGAACGACCCGGAGGTAGGTCCCATAGGGGCCGCGCATCGCGTCGAAGCCGCCGCCGCCCCACCAGAACCGGTCGCCCTGGCCATCGAGCGGGCGGTCGGGATCCAGCCCGGCCGCGACGAAGAGAAGCCGGCGGTCCTGATCCACGGCAAAGCGCCGCAGGGTCGCCATGAAGGTTTCATGGCCTGCCCGGGCATGCATGGCGTCGCGCAGGTCGCTGGTCCAGCGGGTAATCGCCGACGGTCCCTGACGCGCCACATGACGCGCCTCGGCGACGGTACCGCCGTAGGCCGCGAGCGTCGTCTCCAGGCCCTGGCCCAACATCCACTCCAAGACGTCCGAGGGTGCCACGGCGAACTGCAGCAGCAGCAGCTTCTGCCACATTTCCTCGTGGGCGCCGCGCAGCACCACGACGTCCCAGGGCTCGGCCCCCGGCAGCATCAGCGCCAGGCGACGAAAGCGGAGCACTTCGTCGATCGTCGCCGCGCCGTCACCGCCGACGCCGAGCAGGTTGCCGAGGTAGATCAGCCGGTCGCCGGGCCGCAGCTTGTCCTCGAGGGCGCGATGCAGAGACCGAAGGCGGCGGGCCTCGCCCTGGATGGCACCCACCGCCCAGATGCGGCCGGGCGCTTCCAGCACCGCGTATCGTTCATTACCCCTGTCGACCATGGCCCCGGTGCCGCCTCACGACCATAAGGAAAGGCCCGACGCGTCGGGCGCCGGGCCATATGTCCAATCGTCCTGGAGGACGACGCTTCACGCCGCTTGCAGTACCTTTTCCAGCCGCTCCGTCGCCTGTTCCTCGTCCAGTCCTTCGACCGCGGCGAACTCGCGCACCAGGCGATCAAGCGCAGCCTCGTAGATCTGCCGCTCGCTGTAGGACTGTTCCGGCTGGCCGGTGGCGCGATGCAGATCCCGTACCACTTCGGCGATCGACAGCGGATCGCCGGAGTTGATCTTGGCTTCGTACTCCTGCGCCCGGCGGCTCCACATGGTCCGCTTGACCCGGGCCCGGCCTTTGAGGGTGGCGAGCGCCGTCTTCATCTTTTCCGGCGAACTCAGGCTGCGCATCCCGGTCTGGTCGGCCTTGGTGACCGGCACCCGCAGGGTCATCTTCTCCTTGTCGAAGTCGACCACGAAGAGCTGCAGGCTCGCGCCGGCGAACTCCTGTTCCTCGATGCCGGTGATCTTGCCGACGCCATGGGTCGGATAGACGACGTACTCGTCGATCGAAAAAGCGAACTGCCGTTTGCGGGGGCTGGCCTTCGCCTTGACCGGCTTCTTGGCCGCCGGCTTCGCGGTCGCCTTGGATTTCGTCGTGCTCTTCGCCATGCAGTTTCACTCCGCTTTTTTCGCGACAAAAGGACCCTCGGCGTTTCCTTCCGGATACACCGTCCCCCGTCGTTCGATTGTCAAAACATCTCCCTCCCCGCGCGGGTCCGTACAATCCTCGGCGCGGATCGCCACATCCCTTTCGCATGACGATGAGATGACACTATCATAAAGTCCGGGCTCTTGGAAGGGTGCCCCCCGCGCGGTTCTGCCGCACCCTCGCCGACACGTGCCTTCAACGCCCTGAAATCACCCGTATGTTAGCGCTTGCTCCGATGCTTCGCGGGTTAGGCGTCGAAGTCCGCCTGGGTGATCGGCACATGCCCCGGCTGGTCCGCGACCCGGTCCAGCCAGGCCCGCACCGCGCGATGTGGTGCCAGGTCGAATCCCCCTTCGTCGGCCACGTGCGTGTAGGCGTAGAGGGCGACGTCCGCGATCGTATAGCGCTCGTCGACGAAGAAATCCCGGCTCTGGAGGTGCGTTTCCATGACCTCGAGGGCGGCGCGTCCCTGGGCCTGACGCTCTGCCAGCGCACGTTCCCAATAGGGGTCGCCGGCCCGCTCCGCCCACTGGAAATGGCGCCAGAAGCGGGCGACGGCGATGTTCGGCTCGTGGCTATATTGCTCGAAGAACAGCCATTGGCAGACTTCCGCACGGGCGAAGGGATCGTCGGGCAGGAACGGCGTGCCTTCGGCGAGGTAGAGCAGGATCGCGCCCGATTCCACCAGGCGCCGGCCGTCGTCCAATTCCAGCAACGGAATTCGTCCGTTCGGATTGCGCGCCAGGAAGTCGGGCGTGCGGGTCTCGCCCCGCAGGATGTCCAGCAGCACCAGCTCGAACGGCCGGCCGAGCTGGGAGAGCAGCAGGCGACACTTATAGCCGTTGCCGGATTCGAGAAAATCGTAGAGCTTCACGCGCCCACCCCATGTGCGACGACCTCCAGGATGGCCGCGCCGTAGCGTTCCAGCTTGGCGGCGCCGATGCCGGGAATGTCCGCCAGGTCCTGCAGGCCGCCCGGCCGACGCACGGCGATTTCGACCAGGGTCGCATCATGGAAAATCACATAGGGCGGGACGCCTTGGGCTCTCGCCAGCTCCATCCGCGCTTCGCGGAGCGCCTGGAACAGGGCCTCGTCCGCCGGGTTCTGGATGACCGAGGCCGTTGCCGACTGGCGCTTCTTCTCGCGCGGCTGACGCTTGGTCGCGGGGTCGAGGCGGAATTCGACGTTTCGTTCGCCGCGCAGCACCGGGCGAACCTCGGCTTCCGGGCCGAGGCGCAGGCCGCCGTGCCCCTCGACGTCGACCTCCAACAGGCGCAGGGCGACCAGCTGGCGAATGTAGGACCGCCAGGCCTTCACGGAATGGTCGGCGCCGACGCCGAAGGTGGGCAATTGGTCGTGGCGCAGGCGTTCCGCGCGTTCGTTTGCGTTGCCGACGAGCACGTCGATGACGTGGGCGGCGCCGAAGCGCTGACCGGTGCGATAGACGCAGGAGAGTGCCTTCTGCGCCTCCACCGTGCCATCGAAGCTGTCCACCGGCGTGAGGCAGGTATCGCAATTGCCGCAGGGCTCGGCCAGCGTCTCGTCGAAATATTCCAACAGGACCTGGCGGCGACAGCGCGTCGTTTCGCAATAGCCGAGCAGGGTGGAGAGTTTCTGGTTCTCGATCCGCTTCTGCTCTTCCGGCGAATCGGAGATCTGGATCAGCTGGCGGTGGCGCGACGCGTCCTGACCGCCATAGGCGCACCAGGCTTCCGCGGGCAGCCCGTCGCGCCCGGCCCGCCCCGTCTCCTGATAATAGGCCTCCAGGCTGCGGGGCAGGTCCAGGTGGGCGACGAAGCGGACGTCCGGCTTGTCGATGCCCATGCCGAAGGCGATGGTGGCGACGATGACGACGCCGTCCTCGCGAATGAAGCGTTCCTGGTTTTGCGAGCGCACCTCCGGCTCCAGACCCGCGTGATAGGGCAGTGCGGTCCAGCCCTCGCTCGCCAGCCAGGCGGCGATCTCGTTCACGCGCTTGCGGGTCAGGCAGTAGACGATGCCCGACTGGCCGCGCCGGCCCTCGCTCAGAAAATGCTTCAACTGGGCCCGGGCGTTGTCCTTCATGACCACGGTATAGCGGATGTTCGGCCGGTCGAAGCCGGCGACGAACCGCTTGGCCCGGGAGAGATCGAGGCGCTCGACGATGTCGGAGCGGGTCGGCCCATCGGCGGTCGCGGTCAGCGCCAGGCGCGGCACTTTGGGATAGCGCGTGCCGAGGATGTCGAGGCGGCGATACTCCGGGCGGAAGTCGTGCCCCCATTGCGAGACGCAATGCGCCTCGTCGATGGCGAAGAGCGCGAGGTGCGTGTGGTCCAGCCGCTCGAGGAAGTCGTCGGTCACCAGTCGCTCGGGCGCGACATAGAGCAGATCCAACACGCCCTCGGCGAGCGCGCGCTCCGTCGCCCGCGCCTCGCCCGGCGGCAGGGCGGAATTGAGCGCGGCGGCCCGGACGCCCAACTGTTCGAGCGCGGCGACCTGGTCCTGCATCAGCGCGATCAACGGGGAAACGACGACGGCGACGCCCGGCCGGCAGAGCGCCGGGATCTGGTAGCAGAGCGATTTGCCGCCGCCCGTCGGCATCAACACCAGCGCATCGCCGCCCGCCACCACATGTTCGACGATGGCCCCTTGGGGGCCCCGGAACTCTGGGTAGCCGAAGACATCGTGCAGGACGGTGAGGGGAGAAGGGTCCATGGCTCTATCTACCCGCCAGACGGTCCTTCGCGCAATGCGAAGTCCCTCGTCCTCTCAACCCGTCGTCGTCGCCTCGATGATGAGATCGTAGTATTGATAGACCTGTTTCCAGCTGCCGCGGCTTTCCTTGCGGGGAAACAGGCCCTTGGTTTCGATCGCCTCGAACAGGTCCTGGAAGTTCTTGAGGAAGCCCGCCGTTCCCTCGTCCTTCTTGGCGAAAAAGCGCACGCCCGCGCGCAGGTTGCCCCTGCCCCCGTCGTCCTCCGACGCGTTGTCGGAGTAGTAGAGCTGTGCACAGTCGACCACGCGTTTGAGGATCCGCTTGATTTCCGCACCGTCTTTCTGCCGGTCCGGCGGCGTGGTGCCGTCCCCGACGTGGGTGATTACGAAGACGGAGAATCGCATACAGGAATCGGCGAGGCGGGCACGGCGTAGAACGGCGAGTGTGGCCGCCATTTCGTTCAGCAGGGTGAAGGACGTCTTCTCGTGGATCGCCTGTATGCGCCGGATGCCGTACAGCTCCAGCGTCTTGCCGCCGGGTCCGGGCCGACCGCCGATGCGCTGCTGGAACATCTCGTTGATGAAGGCGATGAAGAACTTGGCGAACTGGTGGTCCGCCGCGCCGGGGCCGAGATCGTCCTGATAGAGATCCTCGAGAAACCGCAGAAACCGTTGCATGCGGCGGGCCTCGCCCCGGGCGAGGTAGGTGACGTTTGCCTTGAAGATGCCAAACAGGCGGACCCACTCGGTCGGCGTGGCGACGTAGCCATGGTCGATCAGCAGCTTGATGGCCAGGAGAACGGAATCCAGGTTGTCGTCGTGAATGAGATTCCGGTCCGTGTGGACCATGGGATAGCTCTCGCGGAACGCGGTGCCGGCGTCGGGCTGGGCCTTGACGGAGATCCGGGCGATCCGGCCGTCGAACAGGTCGGCGCCGTTGAAGTTGGTCACCGGGATAACCCGAAGCCGCTCGTTGGTTCGCGGATCGTGGACCGCGCCATAGATGAAGCCCTTCGTGACGTTGCCGGGCCAGCGCAGATCGCGGATGGAGAAGTGAAACTGACCCTGCGTTCGCTCGCCCGGCGACAGGGTCATGGAATTCGCGTGATGGCGACGCAGGCCGCCCGCCTCGTCGATGCCGCCCTCGAGAACATAATGCAACGTCGCCGTGGCGTTCTTGATATCCGAAATGCCGGAGACGATGACGTTGAGATGGAGCTGCCGCGCCTGCGCCCCGACGGCCATGACGATGAAGACAATTGAGAATAAGGCCGCCGAATACATCTTCTCGTCCCTCCAACGTTATGAATACAATATAGATGGAAAGATTTCTAGTAAAAATACGCCTGTTTCACTTTGGTTTTGAAGTTTTCCGATCGTCGGGCGGTGACGGTCACCCGCCGTTGTTGGCGGCCGCGCCGTCCGACTGTTTGACCGCAAAGAGCTTCGTCAATACGAAGCCGAAGATGCCGCCGAAGGCACCCTCGAGATAGAGGAAGGTCTTGTTCAGCTGCTCGACGGTCATGTCCAAGTTGTGCTCGAAAGCGACGAGGACACCGAGCAGGCCCGACAGCATGGCGCCGACGATCATGATCACCAGGATGACGAAGGGGAGCCCGACGGTCTCCCGCGATGTCACGTTTCCCTTGTTTTCGAAGAACCACATGGCAATGGAGGAAACGTAGGCCAAGGTCACGGGGGTGTTGATTTCGACGACTTTCGAGTCGGCCGGCGCGTCGAATTTCAGGAAGAGAAAGAACGTTATTCCGATGTGCACGGCGACGATTGCCAGGCCGACGAACATCGAAAATCTCTGGGCGTTCATGGGATGCGTTCCGTTCGGCGATCAGTTCGAGATGAGGTCGAAGTACTGGTAGACCTGCAACCAGTCTCCGTGGCGTTCGGGACGCGGGAACAGACGACGCTGCTCCATGGCCCTGAACAGTTCCTCGAAGCTTTGCAGGTGAATGATCGATGCCGGTGTCGCCTTGCGCAGGAAGTCGACGCCGCCGCTGAGATTTCCCCGACTGGCGTCCGTATCGTTCGTCCAGGTGACGTAGAAGCGTTGCGCGCAGTCGACGGCGCTCTTCAGGACCCGTTTGATCCGCTTTTCCGCGGCGGAGCGGTCTTCGACGCCGTTCATGAAGGCGGTGTTCGTCACCAGGGCCTGCATGGCCGAGGTCGAAATCGCCATGCAGAGCTCGTCCATCCGCAGGCTGTCCAGGTTGGCCAGAATGATCGTGATCTTGCCCAGCACGCGGGCGAGATCGGATTTGAAAATGTCGCGTTTCTTCTTCAGGGCATATTGTTCCAGGGTCAAACCCTCGCCACCCTTTCCGCCGCCGAAGTCCTTGATATGGATCTTCGTCAGAAAGTCGAGATAGAACGCGCCATAATCGCCCGACCTGCCGGCATCCGAGACGCTGCGTTGGTAATACTCGTCGATGAAGCGCAGCAGCTTCTCGACATTGTGCGGTTGACCCGATTCCAGGTAGTCGAAGTTGGCATTGAAGATTCCGAAGATGCGTTTCCATTCCACGGGCGACGCGACGTAGCCTTCGTCGATCAGGACCCGCAGTTTCGAGAGGACGAGCCCGAGATCGTCGTCGTTGAACAGGTCGCGATCCGGGCCGGTCAGCGGCGCGCTCTCGCGAAACGCGGCCCCGCCGGGGAGCCGAGCCCGCAGGGTCAGTCTCAGGCGCTGGCGATCATCGAGGTTGGATTGATGAAAGAGGGTGAGCGGAATCAATCGCAGGACCTTGTCGGTACCGGGCTCGACGAGCTTGCCGTAAACGAAACCGCGCTTGCCGTTTTGCGGCCAGGTCAGTGAATTCTCCCGATATCGGAATTGGCTGTTTCGCCGATTTGCCTGCTTGAGCGCCAATTGAACCGATATCGCCGGCTGCCAGGCGCCATTGCTGTCGCGGCCGCCCTCCAAGACGTACGTGAGATGACTCTCGGCATTGGGAACACTGGCCAAGCCGGCGATGGTGACATCCAGCGTCCAAGAGAAGGCTCGCGTCACCGATAGGGTCGCTATCACCAGGGAGAATACAATAGTAGTACAAGGTTTCATTTTGACAACCCTTTCGGGCTGATAGGAACATAAATGAACCTTGTTACTCAAGATATTTCAACAAAACACGCAGTACGTACGGTGCTGGGACGTCCGTTACGTGTCTAAGGCGGCACGCGTAATGCTCTCGATATAGTCGAGCAGGGCATCGGAGGCTTCGGCCGACAGGCCGCCGTCGCCCGCGGCGATGCCTTCCGCGAGTTCGGCGTGTAGGCGTGCGGAGAGCGGCAGGTCGGCGACCTGGCGGTGATGGCGGTACCAGAAGCGGCGCGAGAGGCCGTGCATTAGACCCATGGTCTTGGCCGCATACTCGTTGCGTGCTGCTGCTGCCGACAGCAGGTTCAGGCGGCGGTCGAGCCGCATGAAGCCGAGGTCGTCGTTCTCCGCCGCCGCCAGCCGCATGCCGGCCGCGATCTCGGCGAAGGCATGGCGTTCACCGGAATTGGCGCGGCGGGCGGCGGAGCGGGCGATCAGCCGTTCGATCTCGCGGCGCACCTCCAGCAGGCGAAGCTGCGCGGCGATGTCGATCTCGGAGATCAGGATGCCACGCCGCGGCAGGATCACCACCAGGCCCTCACGCGCGAGGCGATGGAGGGATTCGCGCACCGGCGTGCGGCCGATCGCCAATCGTTCGGCCAGCTGCCCCTCCGAGTGCGCGGTACCCGGCGCCAGCGTCAGGGTGACGATCAGCTCCTCCAGCTCCCGGTAAGCCCGGTCCGCGAGGCTGGCCCCCGTCGTTCCCTCGTCCCCGGTCATTGCCGTGATTAGAGCCCGAGGATCAGCTTGGCCATGATGTTGCGCTGGATCTCGTTCGAGCCGCCGTAGATCGAGGCCTTGCGCAGGTTGAAATAACGCCCAGCCACGTTCATCGAATAATCCGGGCCGATCGGCGGCATGTTGGCGCCGAAGGCCAGGACGTCGTGGTCGTAGGGCTGCGCGTAATAGCCGATCGCCTCGACCGCCAGCTCGCTGATCGCCTGGCTGACCTCGGTGCCGCGGGTCTTCAGTATGGAGGATTCAGCGCCCGGCCGCTCCCCACTCGACAGCGAACTCAGGATGCGCAGCTCCGTCACCTCGACGGCGCGGGTCTCGATCTCCAGCGAATCCAACCGGCGGCGGAAACTGTCGTCCGCGATCAGCGGCGCCTGGCCGGCGCTTTCGTGCTCGGCCATGTGGCGTACCTTGGCGATGGCGCCGTAGAGGCCGCCGGCAGACGCGTTGCCGCGCTCGAACTCCAGCAGGTACTTGGCGACGGTCCAGCCCTGGTTTTCTTCGCCGATCCGGTTGCTCTGCGGCACCCGGACCTCATCGAACACCACCTCGTTCACCTCCTGCAGAGGCGCGGGTGTCTGGTCCAGGATCGGCAGGGGGAGGACCTCGACGCCGGGCGCGGTCATGTCGATCAGCAGAAAGGTGATGCCGGCCTGGCGCTTGCCCTCGTTGCTGGTGCGGACCAGGCAGAAGATCCAGTCGGCGTCCTGCGCCCGGGTCGTCCAGATCTTGCGCCCGGTGACGATGTAGTCGTCGCCGTCCGGCACCGCGCGGGTCTGCAGGCTGGCGAGGTCGGAGCCGGAGCCGGGCTCGGAGTAGCCCTGGCACCACCAGACATTGGTCGCCAGGATATCCGGCAGGAAGCGTTCCTTCTGCGCGTCGGTGCCGAACTGCATGATGACGGGTGCGACCATCTTCAGCCCGAAGGACACCGGGCGCGGGGCGCCGGCGCGTTGCAGCTCCGTCTCGAAGATGTACTTGCGCGAGGGCGACCATTCGGCGCCGCCGTATTGCTTGGGCCAGTTGGGCGCAATCCAACCCTTGGCATAGAGCGCCTTCTGCCAGCGGACGTGGTCGTCCTTCTCCAGGTAGCCGGTCGTCGACTTGGACGTGCGCCGGCGCATGTCCTCGGTGTATTCCTCGGCGATGAAGGCGCGGACCTCCGTGCGGAAGGCCTCGTCCTCGGGGCTGAAGTCAAAATCCATCGCTCTGTCCGTCCTCGTCCTGCGCCAGGCGCGCCCTCTTTATCAGGTCCCTTGCCCGGCTGGCCAGCACTTCCCCATAGGCGTTCGTCTCGTGCAGCTTGCCGTCCGCCAGGTCCCGCGCCAGCGCCGCCGCCGGCCGCGCGCCGGGATCGCCGAGGCCGCCGCCGCCGGGCGTTTCCATGCGGATCGACTCCCCGGCCGAGAGCACGATGCGCGAGGGCTTGGAGGACAGCTCCTCCTCCGCCCCATTGCGCCGGCGGTAGAGCATCCGCGCCCGCGCGCCCTCGCCGCCGCCATCGAGCCCGGGCGCCCCCGTCTCGTGGCCATCGGAGCGCGCGGAGAACACGATGCCGTCGCGCGTCGCCGCGATTTCCCGCGCGATGCCGAGGCCGCCGCGCCGGGTACCGGCGCCGCCCGAATCCTCCACCAGTGCGTATTCGACGACCCGCAGGCAGTATTCGTGCTCCAGCGCCTCGGCCGGCAGGTTGGAGGTGTTGGTCATATGCATCTGGACCGCTTCCATGCCGTCGGCGTCCAGGGTCGCACCGCCGCCGCCGCCGACCGTCTCCAGATAGACGAAGGGCTCGCCGTCGGCCGGCCGGGGCCCCGAGTAGACGATCGCCGGCACGATGTCGTGCCCGGCGGACATCGCCCGTTCGGCCGGCAGCAGAGGCGCGAAGGCGCGGAACAGCGCCCGGGCGATCTTGTTGCAGGTGATCGAGCGGGCGCCGCAGGCGGCGGGTGCGTCCGGGTTGACCAGGCTCGCCGGCGGCAGCACCACGCGGATCGCCCGGAACATGCCGCTGTTGGGTGCCAGGTCCGGGTCAAGCAGGGCCTTGACGCAATAATAGACGGTGGCGTGCGTCGCACTCGGCGCGACGTTCATCGCACCGCGCGCCTGTGCGCCGGTTCGCGTGAAGTCGACGGTCAGGTCCTCGCCCGAGACCTCGACCTCGACGGCGATCGGTACCGCGCGGCCGACGAAGCCGTCGTCGTCGAGCGATGCTTCGCCCAGATGCCGCCCGTCGGGCAGAGCCGCCACACGTCGCGCCAGGCGCCGGTGGGTGTAGGCCAGCAGGTCGTCGAGGGCGCGCTCCACCGCCGGCAAGCCCATCTCGTGGATCAGGTCGGCGACCAGCTCGCGCCCGCGCTCGTTCGTGGCGACCTGGACCTGGAGGTCGAGCCGGCGTTCCACAGCGTCGCGGGAGTTGAGCGCGATCAAGTCGATGACGTCATGCTCCAGCGCGCCGGCCCGCGCGATGTGCACGGCCGGAATGCGCAGGCCCTCCTCGTAGATCGTGCGCGACTGGCCGGAGATCGAGCCCGGTACGCTGCCGCCGACGTCGGCGTGATGGCCGATGTTGGCGGCGAAGAAGCAGACCCGGCCGTCGTGAAACAGCGGCGTCACAACGGAGATGTCCGGGGTGTGGGTGCCGCCCGCCGCATAGGGATCGTTGCAGACGAAGGCATCGCCCTCGACCATGTCCTCGACCGGGACCAGGGCCAGCGCCGCCTGCACGCCGCCCATCAGCGAGCCGAGATGCAGCGGCACGTGCGCCGCCTGCGCCGCCAGCCGGCCTTCCGCGTCGAACAACGCGACGGAGCAGTCCTTGCGTTCCTTGATGTTGGTCGAGAAGGAGGAGCGCACCAGGGTATGGCCCATCTCCTCCGTGACCGAGAGCAGGCGGTTGGAGAACACTTCCATCAGGATGGGATCGTGCAGGGCCGTCGCCTCGTTCATCTGTAACGCTCCTCGATCAGAATGTTGCCGTGCGCGTCGACGGTGGCGCACTGGCCCGGCAGGATCAACGTGGTCGCGCTCATCTCCTCGACGATGGCCGGTCCGTCCAGCACCGCGCCTACCGGCAGGCCGCCGCGATCATGCACCGGCGTTGCCAGCCAGCCGTGTTCGCCGTCGAAATAGACCTCGCGTACGGAGACCGGGGCCGGCATTTCACCTCGCGGCAGCGCTTCCCCGCCGCCCGCCGCCTCGATGCGACCGATGGCGCGCAAGCGGCAGTTGACGATCTCGACCACCCGGCCGTCGAGCGCGTGGCCGTGTACCCGGCGGTGGGTGGCGTGGAACAGCGCCAGGAAATCGTCGAGATCGCCGGCCTCCGGCGACCAGGGCACGCGCACTTCGTGATTCTGGCCGAGATAGCGGGCATCGAGCGCCATCTCGTGCGCCCGGCGGGCGGGCGGCACCGCCTCGCCGTCGAGCCAGGCTTCGCCCTCCGCCCGCATCGCCTGCAGGCGGGCGACGATCTCCGGCCAGTCGGCCGGCGTCGCCTGGCGGATCTCCGTGCGGACGAAGTCGAGGGCGATGTCGGAGACCAGGATGCCGCGGGCACACAGCGTGCCCGGCTCGCGCGGGACCAGGACCCGGGCGAGGCGCAGCTCCCGTGCGATCTCCGCCGCGTGCAGCGGCCCCGCCCCGCCATAGGCGACGAGGGTGAAGCCCGCGAGATCGTGGCCCCGCTCGGTCGAGACGGCGCGCACGGCCCGCGTCATGTTGGCGAGCGCGACCCGGACGATGCCGGCCGCCGCCCGTTCCGCTGTCAGCCCGAGCGGCCCGGCAATACGGGCCTCGAGCGCCGCCCGCGCCGCCTCGGCATCGAGCGGCATGTCCCCGCCGACCAGACCGCTAGCGCCCAGACGGCCCAGCACCATGTTGGCATCGGTCAGGGTTACGGCCTCGCCGCCCTGGCCGTAGGCGACCGGTCCCGGTGCGGCGCCGGCGCTTTCGGGGCCGACCTTCAGGCCGCCGGCCTCGTCGATGCGGGCGATCGAACCGCCGCCGGCGCCGATCACATGCACGTCGATCATCGGGTTGCGAGCGGGATAGCCGGCGATCTCCCGCTCAGACGTGGCGAGCGGGCGGCCCTCGTGCACGAGAGAGACGTCGGTGCTGGTGCCGCCGACGTCGAAGGTCACGAGATTGCCGAAGCCCGCCTCCCCGGCGATCCGCGCGGCGCCGACGACGCCGGCCGCCGGGCCCGAAAGCGCAGTGCGGACCGGATGTCGCCTGGCCGTCGGGATCGACATCAGGCCGCCGTTCGAATGGATGGTATAGGGCTCCCCCGGAATGCCGAGGGCCGCCGTCGCCTCGGCGAAGCGGGCGAGATAACGGCTCATCCGGGGGCCGACGAAGGCGTTCAGCACCGTGGTCGAGGTCCGCTCGAACTCGCGGAACTCGGGCGTCACCTCGGCGGAGACGCTGACGTAGAGCTCGGGCGCCAGTTCGGCGGCCAGTTCCGCCAGGCGTGCCTCGTGCTCGCCACGCCGGTAGCTGTGCAGCAGGGCGATCGCCAGGGCTTCGATGCCTTGCTCGCGAAGCTCCAAGATCGCCTCGCGCGCCGCCGCCTCGTCGAGCGGGCGCAGCACCTCGCCGTCGGCCGCGATTCTCTCGTCCAGTTCCAGCCGACGCCGGCGCGGCACCAGGGGCTCGGGCTTGCGCTGGCCGTAATCATAGAGGTGCGGGCGGGTCTGCCGGCCGATCTCCAGCACGTCGCGAAAACCCTTGGTGGTCAGCAGACCGGTCGCCGCCCCGCGCCGCTCGATCACCATGTTGGTGGCGACGGTGGTGCCGTGGCCGAGGAACTCGACGTCGCGCCCTTCGGCGCCGTGCGCCGCCAGCAGGCGCGCGAGGCCGTCGCCGATGGCTCGCGACGGATCGTCCGGGGTCGAGGGGACCTTCACGTGAGTGAGCGTGCCGGCGGCCGCGTCGCTCAGCGTGAAATCGGTGAAGGTGCCGCCGACGTCGAAACCGACGCGCGGCACTCAGACCGCCTCCAGCGGCAGCGTCGGCCGCTGGCCCGCGGTGACGATGCCGCCGCGCGCGCCGATCTCGATTTCGCCCCAGCGCTGGCGATAGGCCTCGGGCAGCGGGCGTCCGTCCGGCGGGCAGAGCCAGAGACGCAGCAGGTGACGCTTCGCCTCCCCGTCCGGCCAGTCGCGATAGGCGCCGCGGTCGTGCAGGATCGTGTGGTTGTGCAGCAGCTGCACGTCGCCCGGCAGGAATTCCATGTCGAGATGGATCGCCGGATCGTCGGCCAGCGTGTCCAGCAGGTCGAAGGCTTCGATATGGGCCTCGCTCAGCCGGGGCGCGTCGGCAAAGCGTTGGGCGGAGAGGACATAGCGGCGGATGTAATAGGTCGTCAGCAGCCCGTCGTGATGATTGAAGGCGGGCACCAGGTAATAGGGCAGGGCGCCTTCCGGCACTTCGCCGCGCCGGTCGACCGCCAGGGGACGGGTCAGCAGTTCGGCGAGGTCGGGACGGCGGCGCATCATCTCGTTGTAGAGGGTGGCGGAGGAAACGATGCGGCTCTCCCCGCCCTCCATCGCCGGGCGGAGACAGAGCAGGGCGACGATGTCGCAGCTGTCGGCGTGATAGAACTGCCGTTCCGTCGTCTGGTAGACGCGGACGTTCGGGTCGTCCGCGTGCATCCCGAGATCGCGAACATGGCCGAGCAGATGGCCCTTGCCGTTCTGCGATACCGGATGGCCGAAGTGGCGGCCGAGCCCCCAATAGAGCCGGGCGATATCCTCGATCTCCCGGCCCTCCACCGGCAGGCCGCGCAGCAGGACGAAGCCGCGCCCGCGCAGGATTTCGTGGCGCAGGCCGTCGAGGATCGGGCCGAGGGTCGGCAGGGGGAAGTTCAGGGCGTCGATGTCGATAATGTCGGTGGCCGACCGTTTGGAGGCCTCGAGTGCCGCCTCCAGTTCGTCGATTTCGGCCGCACTGAAGGGCCGTATCCAAGTGTCGTCGCGACGCATTTCGTCGCCGCGCCAGACGGCGTCGCCGGTAACGGCGGAAACCCCGCCGCCGGTTTCCATGGCCATCGACATCGCCATATTTCTCCTTGCTCGACCCGCGTCCTCGGCAACCTACACATCTCGCACCGCTGCGGCAAAATGGTCCGGGGTTATGTATAATAGCGCCGCGTTCCGATTCGGCGCGCAGTCATGGGGGGCATCGGGCATGAGCGATGGAAACGCCACCACCGGGGGCGAGGGACGGCCGGCTGGATTCTGGATCCGGGTCGTCGCCTATATCATCGACGGAATCATCTTGAACGTCGTCAACGGAATTCTGTTCGGCATCGCGGGCGTGAATGTCTTCGCCCTGGATACCGGCAGTCCCGAAGCCGCGGGCAGTGCGGCGGGCGTCATCGGGCTAATCCTGGTGGTGGTCAATCTCGGCTACTTCGTCGTTTTGGAAGCCTCCAAGCTGCAGGCGACGCTGGGCAAGCTGGTCGTCGGCATTCGGGTGTCGGACGCGAACGGTCAACGTATCGGAATCGGCCGCTCGATCGGCCGCACGCTGGCCAAGATCGTCTCCTACATCGTCTTGCTGATCGGCTTCATCATGGTCGCCTTTACCGACCGCAAGCGCGGCCTGCACGACATGCTGGCGGGGACGCTGGTTCACTACCGGTCGTAGCGACCCCAACCTCCCGGCACGTCCCCCGCGCGGGGCGGGGATTCCCCGCGCCCGTTCGCCGCCGTCGCAGCCCCGGGACATAGATAAAATTTTAGGGATTATCTTTGAAAGTTCTTGCGGCATTTGAATCGAATATCCCTGAAAAACGCGTTAAATATCAATGAGTTCCGAAACGAAATTTAGAGAAAAAAATTGAAAAGATCCCGGGCATCACGAAATAATTGGACACAACGGATCGACAGTGCGCCCCGACGGGCGACCAGCGAAGGACGGAACCAGATGGCATACGGGCGGGTTGAGCAACAGCGGGCCGGCGGTCGGGCAAGCGGGTTTGTCGTCATCGCGGTCCTGCTGGCGACGGCGATCGGCAACTCGTTCATGTTCTTTCAGGTGATCTGGCCCGAGTTCTCGCCCAGCGATCCCTTCAGCGCCATGCTCTTCTTCGTCAGCGCCGCAGCGCATCTGATCTACCTCTTCATCCCCTGGTTCCTGATCGACATGTTTGCCCGCTCGGCCGGCTCAGGCGGTTTCTTCCTGCGCTTGTGCACCCTGGTCGGGGCCCTGTCCTGCGTTCTCGTGCTTTCGCTGAGCGTGCTGAAGGACGTCGTCGCGGAGCCGCCGACGCCGGTCAGCATTACCCGCGCCAACTGCGCGGCGGCGGGCGGCGTCGCGAGTAGCGCGGATGGCCGCGTGACCTGTGAGTTTGCGAGGTCGACGCCGGCCGTGTCGGCGGACGACAAGCCCGACGCGACCGGCGACGGCCGCGTCTGAGCGAGGATCCGGGCGGCACGCCCTTGCCCAAACGGCGCCGCCCGGCTCCCGCTCACCCGATCATCCGACCTTCGCGGGAATATCTGGTAAAATCGTCGTGATTCGACGGTAAGTGAGGCGAAATGTACGACACCTTCGGGAAATCCGGCAGCGGCGGCTCGATGCTGGAGCGTTACACCAGCCAGCTCGGCGATTTGGTCGAGCGGCGCCACCGCGAAGCCGCCCTGATGGCCGCCAAGGAGGAGGCGGAGCGGCAGGCCGCCGCCGCCCGCGACGCCAACCGGGCGTTGCAGCGCGAGATGGAGCAGCGTCTCGAAACCCTCGCGCACATGGAGCATATGGCGAACCACGACGCGCTCACCGGCCTGCCGAACCGCAACCTGTTCAACAACCGGCTGGAGCAGGTCCTGGCGAGCGCCAAGCGCACGGATCTCGCCGTCGCCCTGATGTTCCTCGATCTCGACCATTTCAAGAGCGTGAACGACAGTCTCGGCCACGCGGTGGGCGACGATCTGCTGAAGGCCGTGGCCCAGCGCCTCACCGACTGCGTGCGCAGTCAGGACACCGTCGCGCGCCTCGGCGGCGACGAGTTCGCCATCATCCAGGTCGGCCTCAACTATCCCGCCGACGCGCACGTCCAGGCGCAGCGGATCCTCGAGCAGTTGACCGAGCCCTTCCAGATCGGCGCGCACAAGATCTACAGCGGGACCTCGATCGGCATCACCGTGGCGCCGGCGGACGCGGAGACGGCGGAACAGCTGCAAAGCAACGCCGACCTCGCCATGTACCAGGCCAAGGAAGAGCAGCGGAACACCTTCCGCTTTTTCGATTCCGACCTGAACGACACGGTACAGCGCCGTATGTTCCTCGAGCGGGAGCTGCGCATCGCCGTCACCCAGGAGCAGTTCTTCGTCTACTACCAGCCGAAGGTGAAGCTGCACGACCGCACGCTTGCGGGCGCCGAGGCGCTGGTGCGCTGGCGGCATCCGGAGAAGGGCATGGTTTCGCCGGCGGAGTTCATTCCCGTCGCCGAACAGACCGGCACCATCAGCCAGATCGGCGAATGGATGTTCTACGAGTCCTGCCGGCAGTTCAAGAAATGGCAGGTCGACGGCGAGGCGCCCCTGGTGGTCGCCGTGAATCTCTCGGCCGTGCAGTTCAAGGAACGCGACATCCCGGCCATGGTGCGCGACGTGCTGCGTGAAACCGGCCTCGATGCGAGCTGCCTGGAGCTGGAGATCACCGAGACCGCGGTGATGGGCGACATGCGGGGTGCCGTCGACGTCCTGGTCGACCTGCACGCGCTCGGCGTCAATCTGTCGATCGACGATTTCGGCACCGGTTATTCCTCGCTCAGCTACCTCCGCCAGCTGCCGGTCAACAAGATCAAGATCGACCGCTCCTTCACGGTCGAGGTCGACCGCTTCGAGGCCGCCGCCGCGATCGCCCGCGCCGTGGTCATGCTGGGCAAGAGCCTCGGCCTCGCCGTCGTCGCCGAGGGTATCGAGAACGAGGAGCAGCTGCGCTATCTGATCGAACTCCAGTGCGAGGAGGGCCAGGGTGCGCTGTTCTCCATGCCGTTGCCGCCCGACGAGTTCGCCGCCTTCGCCCGCACCATGGGCCGCAACCTGACGGCCTGACCCTTGCGCGCGCGATGGTGAGACGGTAGAGCAGGGCCGACGGCGCGCCTGCGCGCTGGTCCTGTTTCAACGACGAGGAGGGGTTCGATGGCCTGGCATAAAGCGGCGTCCGTCAGCCAACTGGACGACGACGAGGTCGTAGGCGTCGAGGTGGCGGGAACGCCGGTCGCGGTGTACCAGCTGGAAGGTCAGTATTACGCCACGCACGACATCTGCACCCATGAATACGCCAAGCTGTCCGACGGTTATGTCGAGGACGGCTGCATCGAGTGCCCGCTGCATATGGGCCTGTTCAAGATCGCCACCGGCGCCGCCCAGGGCGCCCCGGTCGAGGTCGACATCGCGACCTATCCGGTGAAGGTCGAAGGCGACGACATATTGATCGACTTGCCGGAAGGCTAGGTCGGCTGCAAGTCTCGACCCGGCCGGCCCGCGCCCCCTTCCCAACCACCCCAAGGGTACACTCTACGGGTGGTTGGGAAGGGGGCGCGGGCCGGCCGGGTCCTTCGGCAAATGCCGAGAACAACGACACGACGAGGGAGATGCGTGATGAGCAAGTCCGGCCCCCTTTCGGGCATTACCGTGATCGACATGACCCGCGTGCTGGCGGGCCCTTTCTGCACCCTGATGCTGGCCGAACTCGGCGCCCGGGTGATCAAGGTGGAGACGCCGGGTACCGGTGACGACGCGCGCGCCTATGGCCCCTTCGTCAACGGCAAATCGGTCTATTTCGTCTCGGTCAACCGGGGCAAGGAATCGATCGCCCTCAATCTGAAGGACGACGGCGACCGCGACGTCTTCGAGATGCTGCTGGCCAAGGCCGACGTCGTCGTCGAGAATTTTCGCCCCGGCACGATGGAGAAGCTCGGCTACGGCTGGGACGACCTGCACGCCCGCTTTCCCCAGCTGATCTATGCCGCCTGTTCCGGCTTCGGCCACACCGGCCCGCACAGCCAGCGCCCGGCCTATGACATGGTGGTGCAGGCGATGGGCGGCATCATGAGCATCACCGGCCAACCGGACTCTCCGCCGACCCGTGTCGGCATGTCGATCGGCGACATCGGCGCCGGCCTGTTCACCGCGGTCGGCGTCAACGCCGCCCTCTACGACCGGCAGATCTCGGGTGAGGCGCGCAAGATCGACATCGGCATGCTGGATTGCCAATTGAGCCTCTGCGAGAACGCGCTGGTACGCTACAGCGCCACCGGCGAGGTGCCGGGCCCGCTGGGGGCGCGCCATCCCTCGATCACCCCCTTCGAGGTTTTCCCGACCTCGGATGGCCACCTGATCATCGCCGCCGGTAACGACACCATGTACCAGCGCCTCTGCGAGGCGATCGCGCGGCCCGACCTCGGTGCCGACGCCCGCTTCCAGACCAACCCGCTGCGCAACGAGAACCACGACGCGCTGATCCCGGAACTGAACACGGAGCTTTCGGGCGAGAGCACGGATCACTGGTTGGAGATCCTCGACGCGGCCGGCGTGCCGGCGAGCCCGATCAACGACATGGCGCGGGTCTCCGCCCACCCGCAGGTCGAGCCGCGCAACATGCTGGTCGACGTGCCGGACGAGACGACCGGAACCCTCAAGGTCGCCGGCAACCCGATCAAGATCTCCGGCTTCGACGATCCGGCCAGCCGGGAAAGCGCGCCCGATCTCGACCGCGACCGGGCCGCGATCCTTGAGGAACTCGGCGTCGCGCAGGCCGCCCAATAGCGGGTCCAGGATGAAACTCACGGATTTTTCGACGCTCACCTTCGATTGCTACGGCACACTCATCGATTGGGAAAGTGGCATGGTCGCGGGCGTGGCGCCCCTGGTTGCCGAGGTGCCGGCGGCGCTCACCCGCGACCAGATCCTGGAAGCGCATGCGCGCCATGAATCCTTTCAGCAGGCGCAAACCCCGGCCATGGCCTACAGCGACCTGCTGGCCATCGTCTACCGGCGCCTGGCGGAAGAGTGGGGCGTGTCCGTCTCTTGGGAGGATTGCGCGGCCTACGGCCGGTCCGTCGCCGATTGGCCGGCCTTTCCCGATTCCCGCGAGGCGCTCGCATATCTGAAGGATCACTACAAGCTGGTCATCCTGTCGAACGTCGACAACGCGAGTTTCGCGGCGTCCAACGAACGGCTGGGTGTCGCGTTCGACGCGGTCTATACGGCCGAGGATGCCGGGTCCTACAAGCCCTCGGACCGGAACTTCACCTACATGCTGGAAAAGCTCGGCGGTCTCGGCATCGAAAAATCGGCGATCCTGCACACGGCGGAAAGCCTGTTCCACGACCATGGTCCTGCCAATCGGTTCGGCCTGGCATCCTGCTGGATCTACCGGCGCCACGAACAAGAAGGCTTCGGCGCGACCATGGACCCCGGCGAAACGCCGCGTTGGGATTTCCGCTTTACCTCCATGGCCGAACTGGCCGCGGCCCACCGCGCCGAAGTCGGCGGTTAGGCCGCTCGGCGCCACCCATTTGCCGGCGGCGCGTGAAGTGCCTACGCTCTGCCCCCGAACCTATCGACAAGGGACGGGAGCCGGCCATGCCCGACAAGCTCATTCTCTCCTCCGACAGCCATGTCTTCGAGCCGGGGGATCTCTGGACGCAGCGGATCGACAAGGCCTTCCGCGGGCGCGAGCCACGCATCGAACGGGCGGGTGATATCGACCAGATGGTGATCGAGGACGGCCGGATGTTCGCCGGCATCGGCCTGATCTCGAATGCCGGCGCGCGCTACGAGGCGCCGGAGACCATTCAGGACCATGCCACCATCGACAGCGTGCACGAGGGCGGCTGGGATCCGGCGCGACACATCGAGGATATGGCGATCGACGGCGTGCTGGGCGAGGTGCTGTACCCGAGCCAGGGCCTGTTCTGCTACAAGATCGCGGATCCCGAGCTGTTCACCGCCGTCTGCCGCGCCTACAACGACTGGCTCGCCGAGTTCTGCGCCGTCGATCCCGACCGGCTGAAGGCCGTCGCCATGCTGAACGTCGACGACGTGGGAAGCGCGGTTGCCGAGCTGGAGCGCTCGGCCAGGCTCGGCTTCGTCGGCGCCATGATCACCGAGTATCCGCCGGAGGACCGGCGCTACGACCATGCGGACTACGAGCCGCTCTGGGCGGCGGCGGCCGCGCACGACATGCCGCTCAGCCTGCATACGGCGACCCGGCGGGTACAAAGCAATTCCGCCCTGGCGGAGCGCAGCGTGCGCGACGCCAGCCGGCGGGCCACCAAGGTGTTCCTGCCGGCCATGTCGATGTGCGACATGATCTTCTCCGGCGTCTTCGAGCGCCACCCGAGCCTGAAGCTCGCCATCGTCGAGTTCGAGTTGTCCTGGGTGCCCTATGTCCTGGCCAACATGGACTACACCTACCGGGAACGGCACCAGGAGGCGGCGTACCGCTTCAAGGGCGACCGGCTGCCGAGCGACGTCTTCGCCTCGAACGTCTATCTGAGCTTCCAGGAAGACGAGGTCGGTGTCCGCCTGCGCGACGTCATCGGTGTCGATCGCATGATGTGGGGCTCGGACTATCCGCACAGCGAGTCGACCTTCCCCCGCTCACGCGAGGTGCTGGACGAAATCCTCGTCGGCGTGCCGGAGGCGGAACGGGCGCAGATCGTCTGCCACACGACGGCTGATCTCTATGGCTTCGACCTGGCACGGATCAGCTAACGACACGCAGCACGGTGCCGACGCCTCAGACCACCTGAATGTCGTTCGCCGTAACCCCGTCGCCCGTGACGGTGCCGACCAGGCTGTAGCCTTCGCCGACGCCGTTGGGGTCGTAGAAGAGCCGGCCTTCCCCGTCGGCGACGAGGCTGGCTTCGCCCGCCGTCCAAGCCTCGCCCGAAGCATTGCCGCCGTCGTAGGCGCCCGCCGCGACGGCGAGGTCGGCGTCGGCGTTCACGTGGAAGACGGAGCCGTCGATCTCGATGACGTCGATGCCGCTTTCGAAATCGGCGACCAGGTCGTCGCCGTCGCCGTCCAGCAGGAAGCGGTCTGCGCCGGCACCGCCGATGAGCGTATCGGCACCGCCGCCGCCCGAAAGCACATCGTCGCCCGCCAGGCCGTCGAGGGTGTTGCGGGCGCTATCGCCGATCAGCATGTCGTCGCCCGCGCCGGCCCCGGTATCGACCGCCACCAATTGCAGCGCGTCGTCCGAGAACACCGGGTCGAGCACCAGGCCGCCGCCGAGGGAGAGGCCGTCGTAGAGCGCGAAATCACCTTCGATCGCCGCGGCGGTGAGGATTTCGAAGCTGTCGCCCGCCGCCGGACGGAAGCCGTCCAGCAGCACCAGGTCGAGGGTGCCATCGAGGCTGGCGGTACCGCTGACCGCGAGCAGGTCGTAGTCGTCGCGGTCCGTGCCGGCGAGTTCCATCACCAGGACCGCTTCGCCGCCGCTGGCGTAATCGCCCGTGATGGTCAGCGTGCCGGGTGAGGTGCCCGCGGTGACCGTGCCGTTGTTGGTGAACATGGTTCCGCCGATGTCGAGCAGCCCGGCGCCCTGGATGACGCCCGTCGCCTCGTTCAGGTAGCTGCCGCCTTCGATCGTCAGCCTCTCGTCGGCGGCGATGGTGATCGTGCCGGCGTTGCTGCCCGCCGCGGCGCCCTGCGCCAGCAGCAGGGACTCGTTCACATTGATGTCGCCATTGTTGTCCAGCAGGCCGGAAATCGTCCGCGCGCCGTTGCCGCCGGCGCCGGCCTCGACATTGATGGTGCCCGTGTTCGTCAGGGTGATGCCAGAGGAGAGCGAGATCAGCGCGCCACCGAAGAGCGACTGGCTCGACAACAGGATGTCGCCTGAACTGGTGACGGGGTCGAAGATGTCCACCCGCCCGTCCAGCACCCGGAGCGAGCCGGCGTTGGTCCAGGCGGCGCCGGAGAAGGGATTGACACGCAAAGTGCCGCCACCGCTCGCCTCCAGGACGCCCGTGTTGGTGAAGCTCGCGGTCTCGATGCGGAGCAAATGCCCCTCGAGGTCCGAGGCGATCCGGCCCGTGGCGACGAAGTCGGTGTTGTTCGAGCCCGAGATCAGCAGGTTGCCACCTTCGAGCGTCAGGTTGGGACCGAAGGTGATGGTGTTCGTCGAACCGACCTCGCGGGTGAGCGTTATGAACGAGGTCGGGGTCGAGGGGCCGGTCACCGCCTCGATGTTCATGTCGTCGATGGTCAGGTCGTTCACCAGCGTGAGGCTGGAGCTCGCGCTCAAGGTCAGGGTGCCCGGCCCGGTCCCCGCCTCGTCGTTGTGGGTAAAGGAATTCACCAGACGCACGGCGCCGCCGCCCGAGAGATCGAGATCGCCGTTCAGCGTTACCGCCGTCAGCCTGTTGCCGCCACTGCTGTTGAAGGCCAGGCTTTCGCCCTGGCTGAATTGCACGGTGCCGCCGCTGATCTGACCGCCGGCGACGGCCCAGCTGCCGGTGGTGTCGTCGAGGGTGAAGGTGCCGCCGCCGAGCTGCAACTCGCCGGTGAGCGTGACGGAACCGCCCGAGCGGTCGATGGTGCCGATATTGGCGAGCGGCAGGGTACCCTCGATGCTGAGGGCCGCGTCGTTCAGGTCGATCAGGCCGTTGGTATTGTCGATGTCGCCCCGCAGCCGCAGGGTTCCGCCGTCGGCGATGATGGTGCCGTTGTTGCTCCAGGCCGTGAAGAATTCGCCGAGGATCAGGTTACCGCCACCGCTCTGCTGCAACGTCGCCTGATTGTCGAAGAGGATGGGGCCGATCCGCAGGTTCGTGCCCGGCGTGTCGGCGACGATCATGCCCTGGTTGACGAAGACGACGTTGGAGGAACTCGAAATGAGGGCGTTGCCCCCCTCGATCCGGCCGTCGGCGCCGAGCACGACGGTCGTCGGACCCGCGAAACTCCGCGTTAGGAATAGATCTTGTTCCGACTGGCCGGCGACGGCCTCGAAGGCGAGGGTGGCCATATCGAAGGTATAGTCGTCGATGATGGTAAGCCCGGCGTTCGAACCCGCTACGCGAAGCAGGCCGGCGGTCCCCACGCCGTCGGCACGAAAGCTGGTCGTCCCGCCGATGTCGAGCTGGTCGTTGGTGTCGGCCAGGGTCAGGGTGCCCTGCACCGCCACGTCCTGCAGCCGGTTGTTGCCGTTGGAGTTGTAGTTCAACCCCTCGCCGTCGGCGAAGGTCACGGTGCCGCCGTTGATCCGCCCGCCGTTGACGTTCCACGAGCCGCTCGCGGCATCGAAGGCCAGCGTCTCGCCCGAATTGTCGAGGATGCCGTCATGGGTGATCGAGGAATTCGACCGGTTGATCGTGCCGAGCCCGGCCGTCGTCAGGTTACCGCCGAGGTTGAGCGCCGCGTCGGTGAGGGTGATCGTCCCGGTGGTGTTGTCGCCGGTGCCCCGCAGGTTCAGCGTGCCGCCGTTGGCCGAAATCAGGCCTTCGTTGGTCCAGCTGGTGAACGAGGCGCCGAGCTCGATGCGGCCGCCGTCGGTCTGCTGGATGGTCCCCCGGTTGACGGTGTTCAGGGGATGGATACGGATCATCTCACCGGCGACGTTGGCGTGGATCAGGCCGTCGTTGATGAAGGTGACGTTCGAGGTGCTGGAGATCAGGCCCTTGCCGCCGACGATCGAGGCCGTCGAACCGAGGGTCACGGTGGAGGTGGTAACGCCGGTGCGGCCGAAATGGATGTCCGGCTCGGAGCCGAGCGTTGCAGCGGCGAAGGTGACGGTTAGGTCCTGCAGGGTCGTGTCGTTCAGGAATTCCAGGCGGGCGTTGCTGCCGGTCAGACGGATGGAGCCGTCGTCCGTGCCGTTCTCGCCATGCAGGTCGATGCCGTTCAGGATTTCGATCTGGCCGCTTGCCCCCGAAAGTTCGATCTCGCCGTTGAACGTCACGCCGTCCAATCGGCTGTTGCCGTTGTTGAGATAGTCCAGTCCCTCACCCTGCGAGAGTTGTACGGTGCCGCCCTGGATCGTGCCGCCATTCATTTGCCAGGAGCCGGACGTGGCATCGAAGGTGAGCGTATCGCCCGTGTTGTCCAGGACGCCCTGCAGGCGCAGGGTGGTATCGCCCGAGCGGGTGATCGTGCCGAGCCCGCCGGTCGTCGTGTTACCGCCCAGTAGCGCCGTCGCATCGGTAATGCTGATCGTGCCGCCGCTGTTGTCCCAGGTGCCGCGCAGGTCCAGCGTACCGGACACCGCCATGATCATGGCGACGTTCGTCCACACCGTGGAACTGTTGCCGAGCTGGATCGAGGCACCGTTGACCTGGCTGAGCGTGCCCTGGTTGGTAAAGCCGCTCGGTGTGATGCGAAGCTGCTCGCCGGCGACGTTCGAGGTGATCGTGCCCTGATTGACCAGGGTGAAAAGGCTCGAGCCGCTGATCAGGGTATTGCCGCCGACGATATGGCCGTCCGGCCCGATTGTCAGGGTCGAGTTCGCCTCGCCGCTGCGCGAGAGCGTGATGTCCGCTTCCGAAAGCTGGGTCGGTGTATCGAGCCGGATCGTTCCGTTGTCGAAGGTCTGCGTATTGCGGAATTGAAGTTCGGCATTGGCACCGGAAATCGTGATGGTCCCCGGGTTCGGACCGGCACCGTCGGCGCCGCGAACGACGGTGCCGCCCTCCAACCGCAGCCGTTCGGAGCTGCCATCGAGGGTGAGGTCGCCGTCGATGTCGACATTGAACAGCGTGCTGTTCGAATTGTTGGTGAAATCCAGCCCTTCGCCATTGGCAAAGACCAGGGTGCCGCCCTCGATGCGCCCGCCCTGCAGGGTCCAGGAACCGCTCGCGGTATCGAGGGTGAGGGTATCGCCCGTATTGTCGACGGTGCCGGAAAGCGTGACGGTGCCGCCGGACCGGGTCAGCGTGCCGAGCCCCGCCGTCGTCGTCGTGCCGGCCAGTTGCAAGGCGGCGTCGGTTACTTCGATCGTGCCGGCCGAGTTGTCCCAGGACCCCTCGAAGCGAAGCGTCCCCCCGGTGGCCCGGATCGTCCCGGTATTGCTCCACGCCGTGTTGGATACGCCCAGCGTGATGTTGCCGCCGCCCGATTGCTCCACCAGGTTCTGGTTGGTGAAGCTGGACACGCCGATCCGGAGCGTTTCGCCCGGCTGGTTGGAGAGGATCTGCCCCTGGTTCACCAGCGCGAAGTTGGAGACGCCGGAAATCAGGCCGAAGCCACCGCTGATCACCGCGTTGGATCCGAGCGTCAGGGTGGAATTCGTCTCGCCGCTGCGCGACAGTGCGATGTCCGGCTCCGACAGGCCGGGCGTGACGTCGAACTCAATCGTCGCGTTGTCGAACGTCTGGGTATTGCGGAAGGTGACGCCGGCATTGCTGCCGCTGAGGCGGATGGTGCCGTTGCCGCCGCCGCTGGCGTTGACGTCGATCCCGCCCTCGATCCGGATCCGCGCGCTGGCGCCGGAGAGATCGAAGGTGCCTTCCGTCGTAACGTTCCTCAGCACGTTGTTCGACGAATTGCCGAACATCAGGCGCTCGCCGCCCGTGAAGACCAGATTGCCAGCGTCGATGGTGCCGCCCTGGATCGTCCAGGATCCGCTCGTCCCGTCGAGGGTCAGGGTCTCTCCGGCATTGTTCAGGGTGCCGGTGATGCGGACGGTGCCGTTGGTGCCATCGATGGTGCCGAGGTCGGCGGTCGCCACCGTGCCGGCGAGGTCGACCCGGCCACCGTCGGCCGTGATCGTGCCCGTGTTGGACCAGCTGGCCGCGCTCAATATCAGGATGCCACCTTCCTCGGCGATCAGGGTCGCCTGGTTCTGGAAGGTGGAGGGATTGATGGTGATCGCCTGGCCGCTGACGTTGGCCTTGATCTCGCCCTGGTTGACGATGCTCGCGGCGCCGGAGACGAAAATCCCTTCGCGGATCGCGCCGAGCCCGCCTACGATGCTGACGCCGGCGCCGAGCGTCAGGGTCGCACCGGCATTGTTGACGCTGAGCGTGCGGGCCGAACCACCGGCGGTGGAATCGAACACGAAGTGGCCATTGTCCACGGTATGGCTACCGATATAGCCGAGATCGGCGGAGCTGCCGGCGAGCGAGACCGTATCCGCGAAGCTCGAGGCCGCGGCGACGCTGATGGCGCCGGCGGAAAGCTTCAGCGGGCCGCCGGCGACGAGACTGTTTAGGTTCAAGGTGCCGCCCGTGTAGTTCACCTCGCCGAGGCCTGCGGGCACGACGACGTTCTCGCCACCGACCGGCGCCGTGCCGGTGTTCCAGTTGCCGTCGGTGATCCACAGCCCGTCGGCGGCGCCGTTGGTGAAGGTGTTGTTCGGCGCGAGTGACGAAATCACCACCGTGCTTTCGCTCGCGACGCCGGTATTTACCCCGTCACTGACGACGATCGAGATCGTCCGTGCGGCGCTATCCGGCGTCGTCGCGCCATTCTGATAGGTGAGGGTGCGCAACACCTGCTCGTAGTTGGCGACGCTGTCCGCGCCGGTGAGCGAGAGGACGCCGACGCCCGGATCGTAGTTGGCGACGATCGACGTACCCGTCGTGTCGACCGCCAGGACTTCGGAAACGCCGTCGGGCCGGTTGGTGAGCGTCGCGGTCAGGGAGGCGAGGGAGGTCGAGTCGTTGTCGTCGATGCTGGCGTCCGCGTCGACGACGACCACAGCCGGCCCGCCGGCGAGGAAGGCGCCGCCCGCGTCGAAACCGGCCTGGTCCGCGCCGTTCAGGTCGGCGACCGGGCTGTTCGACACGGTCGTCAACGTCAGGCTTCCGGCGCCCTGTGTCGGCGTCAGCACCAGGCCGCCGCCGAGGTTGAGCCCGTTGAGCGTATCGAAGGCGCCGCCGAGCGTGCCGGCGGTGAGGATGGTGAAGACGTCGCCGACGCCCGGTGTGAAGCCGTTGATGAGCGAGACGTTCAGGGTGCCGTCGAGCGTGCCGGTACCGCCGATGTTCAGTCGGTCGAACTCGCTTCCCAGCTCGCCGCCGAGCTCGATGTTCAGCACGCTGCTGTCGGCCATCGTCAGGTCGCCGGAGAACGTCAACGTGCCGGCGGAGGTGCCCGGGTTGATGGTGCCGGCGCTGGTGAGCGCGTTGTCGTTCGTCAGCGTGCCGGTGCCCTGGATGATGGAACCGGCCTCGCTGCTCTGCGTGGCGGAGCGGATGCGGATCGCGCCGCCGTCGATCTGCTCCAACGTGCCTTCGTTGGAGAAGGTGGCGGAGCGGATGTCGATGATCTCGCCCGAGAGATTGGCGCGGATGGTGCCCTGGTTGATGACCGAGACGGCGCCGCCGACAAAGATGCCGTTGCCGATGTTCAGCTCGCCACCTTCGACCGTGGTGTTTGCGCCCAGCGTCAGGACCGTGCCGGCAGCATCCACGCCTATGGAACGCGAGGTGCCGAGCGTCGTATTGGCGAGGATCGTCGCATTGTCGAAGGTCTGCGTGCCCTGGAAGGAAATCGCGGCGCCCGATCCCGAAAGCGTCACCGTGCCGCCCGGATCGCCGTTCGCCTGGTTCACGGTCAGGCCGTTGAAGATGCGAACATCGCCCGAGCTGACCGCCAGCTCCAGCGCGCCGTTGACCGTCACGCTGTCGAGAATGTTGTTGGTGTTCTGGAAGTTCAGCCGCTCGCCGTCGGCGAGTTCAATGGTGCCCCCGTCGACGCGGCCGTTGCTGACATTCCAGCTGCCGGTCGTATTGTCGATCCGCAAGGTGGCGCCGGCATTGTCGACGACGCCGTTCAGGGTGACCGTGCCGCCGGTCCGGGTGAGGGTCCCGAGGTCCGCCGTCGCAAAGTTGCCGCCGAGCGAGAGGGTCGAGTTGGTGACCGTTATGGTGCCGGCGCTGTTGTCCCAATTGCCGAGCAGTTCCAGCGTCGCGCCATCGGCTTGGATGTTCGCCGTGTTGGTCCAATTGTCCTCCAGGCGGAGGATCGCGCTGTTCTCGGCCCGGACCAGGCCGGTGTTCTGGTTGGTGAAGTTGGTCGGCGTGACAGTGATGCGCTGCCCGGCCTCGTTCGCCAGGATCGTGCCCTCGTTGACGATGGTCGCCTGTCCGCCAACCCAGAAGCCGTCGCGGATGTTCAGGCCGCCACCGCGGATCGTCAGGCCGGCGCCGAAGGTCAGAACCGTGCCGGTCGAGTCCGTGGCGATCGTCCGCGTGCCGCCGAACGACGGGTCGGCGATGATCGTCGCGTTGTCGAAGGTTTGCGTGCCCTGGAAGGAAATCGCCGAACCGGAACTGTTGAGCTTGAGGGTGCCCGCGCCGCCACCCGTCTGGTTGAGCGTCAGGCCGTTGAAGACGCGGATGTCGGCAGACGAGACGTCGAGGTCGATATCCCCGACGACGGTGACGCCGTCGAGGATGTTGGAGGCGTTCAGGAAGATCAGTCCCTCGCCGCCGGTTTGCTCGACCGTGCCGCCGGTGATCTGGCCGTTGCTCATGCGCCAGCTGCCGCTGGCCGCGTCGAAGGTGAGCGTGCCGCCCGTATTGTCGAGCGTGCCGCTCAGGTTCACCGTGCCGTCGGTGCGGGTGAAGGTGCCGAGCTCCGCCCGGGTGAAGCTGCCGTTCAGGTTCACGGTCGAATTGGTCGCGGTAATCGTGCCGCCGGCATTGCCATAGGTGCCGAACAGCTCGAGCGTCGCGCCGTCGACCTGAATATTGGAGGTATTGGTCCAGTTGTCCTCCAGCCGGAGGATGCCGCCGTTCTCGGCCCGCAGCAGGCCCGTGCCTTCGTTGGTGAAGTTGGTCGGCGAGATGGTGATGCGGTGCCCGGCCTCGTTCGCCAGGATCGTGCCCTGATTGATGATCGTCGCCTGGCCGCCGACCCAGAAGGCGTCGCGCAGGGTGAGGGCGCCGCCCTCGACCCTGGCATTCGGGCCGAGCGTCAGCACCGAACCGCTGCCGTCGATCGCAATATTACGGTTGGAGGTGCTGAGCGTGAGATCGGTCCGGATCGTCACGTCGTCGAAGGTCTGGGAGCCGTTGAAGGCGACCGCCGTCCCCGAATTGGCGAGAGTCAGCAGGCCGGGTCCGCTGCCGTCGGCCTGGTTCAGATCCAGGCTGGTGAAGACGCGGAGATCGGCCGAGTTCACATCCAGTGTCAGATCGCCGTTGAAGGTGACGCCGTCCAGGATGTTCGAGGCGCTGGTGAAGCTCAGCTCCCGGCCGTTCGCCAGCTGCACCGTGCCGCCGTCGATCCGGCCATTCTGGATCCGCCAATCGCCGCTGGTCATGTCCAGGGTCAGCGTATCGCCGCTGTTGTCCAGCACGCCGCCCAGGATGACCGTGCCGTCGGTACGGTTGAAGGTGCTGATGTCCGCAGTGGCGAACGTGCCCCGCAGATTGACCGTCGAGTTCGTCGCATCGATCGTGCCGGCACTGTTGTCCCAGACGCCGCTCAGCGTCAGCGTGCCCCCATCCGCCGAGATCATGCCGAGGTTGGTGGACGTGGTGTTGTTCGCGCCGATCGACAGGTTGCCGCCGCCGGTCACGGAGAGCGTCGCGCCGGCCTCGTTCACCAGCGTGGTCGGTGCGACCGTCAGCGATCCGCCGTCCGTCGCCTGCACGGTGGTCTCGTTGCGGAAGGTCGTCGGCGTGACGAGCAGGAGGAAACCGCTCTCGTTCGAATGGATCAGGCCCTGGTTGACGATGGTCGTCGGACCGCCGACCCAGAAATTGTCGCGGATCTGGCCGAGGCCGCCCTGGATCAAGAGATTTGGGCCGAGTGTCAGGACGGTGCCGTTGCCGTCCGCCGCCAGCACCCGGGTGGATCCGCCGCCGGTCGGATCGAAGGTGACGACGGCGTTGTCGAAGGTCTGGGTCCCCTGGAAGGAGATCGAGCTGCCACTGCCCGAGAGGGTGAGGCGGCCGGGAGAACTGCCGTCCTCCTGGGTCAGCAGCAGCTGCGTGAAGATCCTGACGTCGCCGGACGAAACCGTGATGTTCATGTCGCCACGGATCGCGACATTGTCGAGGATGTTGGAGCTGTTGAGGAAGACCAACTGCTCACCGTCCGCATATTGCACGGTGCCGCCGTCGATCCTGCCGTTGTTCATCCGCCACGAACCGGTGGTCGCGTCGAGCGTCAAGGTCGCGCCGGCATTGTCGATGATGCCGGTGATGTTGACCGTGCTGTTGGTCGCCGCGATCGTCCCGACCTCGGCATTGTCGAAGCGGCCGTCGAGGTTGAGCGTGCCGTCGGTGATCGAGATCGTCGCCTGATTGTCCCAATCGCCGTCCAAGGTCAGCGTCGCGGCGTTGACCGAGATGTCGCCGAGGTTGGTCCACACGCTACCGTTGGCGCCGACCGTCACCGCCGAGGCGATGCCGGCGATCGTCGCGCCGACCGCGTTCAGGAAGTTGGTGGCGAGGATCTGGACCGACGCACCGTTGGTCGCCTGGACGACGTTCTCGTTGATGAAGCTGTGCGGGAAGATGCGGATCGAGTGGCCGGAGACTTCAGAGCGGATCGTGCCCTGGTTGACGATCGTCGCCTGGCCGCCCTGCCAGAAGCTGTCGCGCAGCGCCCCGGCACCGCCCTGCACCAGCACGTTCGGGCCGAGGGTGAGGACGGCGCCCGCACCGTCGGCCGCGATCGCGCGCTCGGACGCGTTGGCGACCGTGTCGAAGGTGAAGGTGACATCGTCGATGTTGTGCGTGCCGGAGAAGGAAATGGCGCTGCCGCCGCCGGCGAGACGCACGGCGCCCGGCCCCGTGCCCGCCTCGTTGAGGAAGGTGACGTCGGTGAAGATGCGCACGTCGGCCGAGCTTCGCGTCAGGTTCAGCGTGCCCTGGACCGTCACGTCGTCCAGGATGTTGCTGGCGCTGGTGAAGTCGGTGCCATTGCCCTGGATCAGCTGGATCGTGCCGCCGTTGATGCGGCCGTTCTGGATGACCCAGATCGTGTCGTCGGCAGTGAAGTCCAGGGTCTGGCCCGCGTTTTCCAGCGTGCCGTCCAGGGTGATCGAGCCGCCGCTCTGATTGAAGGCGCCGAAGTCGGCTTGGGTGAAGGTGCCGCCGAGGCGGATCGCCGTATCGGTCGTGTTGACGACGCCCTGATTGCTCCAGTCGCCCCGCAGGTTCAGGGCGCCGCCGTCCAATGTGATGTTGCCGAGGTTGGTCGTGGCCGAGTTGTTGAAGCTGATGGTCGCGTCGGTGCCCTGGATCGTGCCGCCCGCGGCGTTGACCACGCCGGCGCCGCCGGTGAAGTTCTGGAAGTCGATCGTCGTGCCGCCGCGTGCGATCACGGTGCCGTCGTTCAGGAAATCTCCGCTGCGGATGCGAATCGTGGTGCCGGAGACGTTGGCGTCGATGATGCCGAGATTGTGGATGTTGCTGGCCGAGAGCCGACCGGTCCCGCCGACGATCGACAGTTGCGAGCCGAGTGTCAGGGTCCCGTCGTTCGTCGGCCCGTTGATCGCCCGCTCGCCGGCGCCGCCGATCGGATCGAAGGTGATCTGGGCGAAGTCCAGCGTCCGCGTGCCGGTGAGATTGATGAAGCTGGACGAGCCGACGAGGGAGAGCGAGCCCGGCATCGGTGCCAAACCCGGTTGCGTGAGGACCAGCCGCCCGTCGACGGTGAAGCCGCTGGCGCCGATGCTGATCGGCTCGTCCGCGACGAGGCTGCCGAGGGCCACGAACGGCGCGTCGAAGGTGACGGCGCCGGGAACGCTCGGCACCTGCACGTGTTGGCCGTTGGTCGGAATGGCGCCGCTGCTCCAGTTCGCCGGATTGGACCAGGAGCCGTCGAGGGCCGCACCGGTCCAGGTGACGTCCGTCGCGCCGGAGATGAAGATCTGCGCATCCGAGATCTGGCCGCCGTTCACACCGTCGTTGACAATGACGCGGATGTTGCGGGTCTGTGCGTCCGGCGTGGTAGCCAGATTGTCGTAGGTGACGCTTTGCAGCACCGCCTCGTAGTTGGCCCGGCTGTCGACGCCGGAGAAGGTGAGCACGCCATTGTTGGCATCGAAGCTTTGGGAGATCGCCGTACCCGCGGTGACGGCGCCCAGAATTTCGCTCGCGCCGTCGGGCCGGTTGAGGATCTGCACCGTCATCGAGGCGAAGCTGGTGTGATCGGGATCGATGATGGCGGCATCGCCATCCGCGACCGCGACCGCCGCACCGCCCGCGGCGAACAGATTGTCGAAGCCGAGGCCGATCTCGTCGGCGCCGTTCAGATCGGCGCGGGCCGCGTCGTTGACGGGATTGATCGTGATGGTCGCGGTCGCCACGGCGCTTTGCGCGAGCCCGTCGCTCGCCTGGTAGGTGAAGCTGTCGGTGCCGTTGAAGTCCGCGTTCGGCGTATAGGTGAAGCCGCCGTCAGCGGCCAACGCCAGGGTGCCGTTCGTCGGACCCGCCACCAGCACGGCCGACAAAATGTTGCCGTCGGGGTCGCTGTCGTTCGCCAGCACGCCGGTATTGGCCGCCACGAACAGGTTCTGGTCCTCGTTCACGGCGTAGTCGGGATCGTTCGCGGCGCTCGGGCCGGTGTTGCCGGTGTCGTCGTCGAGGATGGTACCGATGCCCCGGGCGTCGGCGAAGCTGACGTTGCCGACGGTGGCCGACAATAGGTCAAAATTGAAGGTCTCGTCCGCTTCCAGCGCCAGGTCCTGCAGCGTGGTCACCGTCGCCGTCGCCGTTACCTGGCCCGCCGGAATGACGACGACGCCGATCGAGGGCAGGAAGTCGGTACTGGACGTGGCGCTGGCGGAACTGGTGGCGAAGCTGATCCGCGCCTCTGTCGGCAAGACCTGGTCCAGGGTGACGGTGAAGGTCGCGACCCCGCCCTCGTCGACGGCGACGTCGTCGACCATGGCGAAGGCACGGATGTCGTTGTCCTGGATGTTGGCGACGCCGTCGGCGTTCGCGATCGCCGCATTGCCCGTCTGCGCGCCGGTCAGCCTCAGGATGAAGCTCTCGAACTGTTCGTCGATGGCGTCGTCGATGGTGGCCACAGCGACCGTGGTGGAGATCGAGCCCTGGGGAATCGTGACGCTGCCGGTCGCCGCGACGAAGTCGCTGCCGGCAACCGCGCTGTCGTCGATCGTGGCATAGTCGAGCGTGACGGCCGATACCGCTGTTCGGCTGAGCGAAACCGTGAATGTCGCGGTATCCCCCTCCGGTACGGAGGTGTTGGCGACGCTCGCGGTCTGGTCGAGGAGCGAGCCGACACCCTGGCTTTCGCCCAGCACCACATCGCCGGAGACGAGCGTCAGATTCAGGGCGACCGTCTCCGTCCCTTCCAGGGCCGCGTCGCTGGCCGTCGCTACGACGACATTGGTCGAGAAGGTGCCGGCGGTGATGGTCGCCGTGCCCGCGGCGGCCGTATAGTCGGACCCGGCCGTAGCGGTCAGGTCGCCGGTCTGGAAATTGATCACCGCGTCCGTCGCCGCCACGCGGTTCAGCGAAAGAGTGAAGGTCAGGTCGCCGCCCTCGGTGACGAAGGGGTCGGACACCAGCACCACCGGCAGCAGGTCGTCACCGATGATGTTGCCGACGCCCTGCGCATCGACCAGCGAAGCCGGCCCCTGAATGTTGGAAAGATCCAGGGTGAAGGTCTCATTGCCTTCACCGGCGGCGTCCTGCGTCGTTTGTACGGTGACGGTCGTCGTCGTAAAGCCCGCCGGGATGGTGGCCGTGCCGCTCACCGCAGTGAAGTCGCCCGCCGCCACGGCGGTGCCGTCGCTGGTGGTGAAGTCGACCAGAACATCGTCCGCCACCGCCCCGCCGATCAGCAATTGGAGATTGCCATCGCCGTCGGAATTGTCGCCGAACAGGTTGTCCTTCGGCGATATGAAGAGATAGGCGGCGCCTGTCGGCACGACCAATGTGACGCCGGTCTCGTCGACCTGGAAGTCTTCCGCGATATCCGTCGCCAGGCCGCCGTTGAAGGTCGGCGAGGTGGCGACATCGCTGCCCGCCTCGATCGCGTCCTGGACGCGGGCCTGTTCGGTTGCCGCCAGCAGGGTCGGACTGGACGAGAAGACGCCGAGCAGGGTCGTGCTCTGGGTGCCCGAACCGAGGTCGAAATCGCCGAGCGTGCGAAGCGTGATCTCCTCGCCGGGCGCGATGCCGAGGGCGGCGAGGTCGATTGCCGTCGCGTCCGTGGATCCGGCATCGTTGTCGGTGCGCAGGAATGTCGCCGTCGGATCGAGGCCCACGACCGTCGGTGTGAAGGGCAGTGCAACCGTCGGACTGTCGAGCTGCAGGGTAAAGGTGATCGCATTGCCTTCGAGGCCGTTGGCGTTGTTCACCGACAGGCGCGAGGACAGGACGTCGTTGTCCTGGATCGTCGCCTGGCCCTGGCCGTCGAACACGAAACCGTTGTTCGAGGTCACCGCGCCGAGGTTGAGGAAGAAGGTCTCGTCCGCCTCGAAGGCCGTATCGTCGTTGAGGGTGATGGCGACCGTCGTCGACAGATCGCCGGCGGAGATCGTCGCGTTGCCGACCTGCGTCGTGTAGTCCCCACCCGCCGTCGCCGTGCCCGGCGCCGTCGCCAGGTTGAAGGTGACGTCGCTCTGCCCGATCTGGTTCAGGCTGACCGTGAAGACCGCCGTCCCGTCGCCCTCGTTCACCACGATATCCGAGACGCTCAGCAGCAGGGGCTCGACGATCTGGTCGGCGAACTCGAACACCTCGACGCCGTTCAGCGTGTCGGTGCCGTCGGCGCCGAGATTGTTGTGGCTGATGATGGTCGTCGTCGCGTCGATCGTGGTGATGGTGTAGTCGGCGAAGTTGCCCGAGAACACCGCGCGGTCCACGCCGTCGCCGCCGTTCAGCTGGTCGTTGCCGCCGTTGCCGCGGAGCGTGTCGTTGCCGAGGCCGCCGCTCAGCACGTTGGCGTTGGCGTCGCCGACGATGGTGTCTTCGCCCGCACCGCCGATGACGTTCTCGATTCCGCTCAGCATGTCGGTGCCGATCAGCGGGCCGCCGGTCGCCGTGCCGAGCGTCAGGTTGACGTTGACGCCGACGCTGTCGCTCGCATAGGTCACCGTGTCGATGTCGGCGCCGCCGTCGAGGTTGTCGTTGCCCTCGCCCGTGCCGCCGATCAGCAGGTCGTTGCCGCCCCCGCCGAGCGCCGCGTCGTTGCCGAGTCCGCCGTCGAGGGTGTCGCTGCCGGGACCGCCTTGCAGTATGTCGTCGCCGCCGGCGCCGGCAAGCGAATCGTTGCCGCCGATACCGGCGAGCGTATTGGCGCCGCCATCGCCCGTGATGGTGTCGTTGAAGCCGGAGCCGGTGGCGTTCTCCACCCCGATCAGGGTATCGACGGCGCCGGAGCCGTCGATCGCCGTGCCGGTCCCGAGATCGACGTTCACCGCCGCCGGGTCGTTCTGATAGTCCGCCGTATCCGTGCCCGCGCCGCCGTCGAGCGTGTCGGCACCGCTGCCGCCGTCCAGCAGGTCGTCGCCGCCGGCCCCCAGCAGCTGGTCGCCGCTGCTGCCGCCGATCAAGGTGTCGTTGCCGTCGAGGCCGGCGATGACGTCGGGTCCGATCGCGCCCGCCAGCACGTCGGCGCTCGCCGTGCCGGTGACGTTCGCCGCCGTCTCGATGATGTGATCGGCGGCGGTGACCGGGCCGTCCGCGAACTGCAGGAACTCGACCTCGACGACGGTGTCCGTGCCGTCCGGGCCCGAAACCAGGTTGCCCGCGAGGAAGCTATAGTCGGCGAAGTTGCCCGAGAAGACGGCGGTATCGATGCCGGCCCCGCCCTCGATCCGGTCGTTGCCGGCGCCGCCGGTGAGCGTGTCGTTGTCGCCGGCGCCCAGCAGGGTGTCGTTGCCGTTGCCGCCTTGCAGGTCGTTGGCCGCCGCCGAACCCGTAATCATGTCCGCCGCCTGGCCGCCGACGACGTTCTCGATGTTGGCGAGAATGTCGTTGCCGATCGCGACCGGATCGCCCACCGCCGTGCCGGCGCCGAGGTCGATCACCAGGGGCTGTACAGCGCTCGAATAGATCACGGTGTCGATGTCGTCGCCGCCGTCGAGATTGTCGTTACCCTCGCCGGTGCCGCCGATGAGTGTGTCGTTTCCGGTGCCGCCCAGAACCACGTCGTCGCCGGGGCCGCCGTCGAGGATGTCGTTGCCGGCCCCGCCGTCCAGTGTGTCGGGACCGGCGCCGCCGACGAGGTTGTCCGGCAGGTTGGAGCCGACGATGTTTTGCGGTGTCAGGTCGGGGCCGGTGGGCAACCCGCTGTTCGGGTCCTGGATCGTCGTCGCGGCGAGGATGGGATCGGTGACCTCGGCCACCGGGTCGCCGAAGCCGGGCGCCAGGGTGCCGATGTCCGTGATCCCGGTCGGCGGCTCCGTCGCCGCCTCCAGCAGCAAAAGCTCCGGCTCGCCCGATTGTTCCAGCTCGACGACCGTGTCTTCCTGAAGCTCCTCGCGGAATTCCGTGCCGACGGCCTCTTCGATCAGCGCCGTCGTGGTGGTGCCGTCGCCGGTCGTACTGCGACCCTGCTGTTCTTCGCGCTGTCCTTCGCCCTGTTGCCCGCCGCCCTGGCCGTCCTGCTGCCCGGGCTGGCCGCCGTCGCCGCGCCGCTCTAGCGGCGTGAAGGGCGTCGTCGGGATGACGCCCAGGGACAGCGCGAAAATCTGGTCGAACTGGCCGGCCGGCGTCGCCTGCGCTGCGCCCGGCGCCTGCTCCGCCGACAGCACGGTCAGGTTCTGCCCTGCCTCGATATTCTCCCGTCCCGCCAGGTTGAAGACGAAGCCCCGGCCGTCATCGAAGAAGACGTCCAGCTGCTCCCCCTGGATGCCGCCGAACAGCGTGCCGCGCACGCCGATCGTCGCCAGCGGCGTCTTCACCTCGAAATTGTCGGGGTCCGTCTTGGCGATCTGCCCGGTGACGAAGACGAAGGCGCCCTGCAAAATCGAAACACTGGCCGAACCGGCTCCGGACGAGGGGTCGTAGACCAGCTCGTCCAGCACCATGCGACCGTTGCCTTCCATGGCGAAGGCGGTCTCGTCGGCGAAGCGGATGCCGAGCCGGGCGCCGGCGCCCGTGCTCACGATGTCGCCCTGGAAGACGGCGCTGCCCTCGGACAGGTTCACGGTCGAGCCGTCGGCGCGTTCCGCCTGCACGCTGCCGATGACCTGCTCGACCACGCCGATCGGCCGCCCGCCGGTGCCGGCCGCCTGGGCCCAACCCTCGGCCGCGGGGCCAGCCAGCCGTTCGACCAACTCGCCCGGGATCACCGCGCCGCCGGGCGTCCACAAGTCGGCGACCTCGTCGTGGCGGAAATAATCCTCGATGCGCACCAGGGTGCCGTCGGTCCCGCGGATCTCCAGCGTCGTCCCGCTGCGCGTGAAGTCCGCCGTCAACAGGAAATCCGCCAGCGGGACGACCAGCTTGCCGCCGGCGAGCGCGCCCGCGTCCAGCGTTACGACGCCGGCACCGTCATGCGGTCCTGAATGTTCGCCTCGACTCATTTCGCGCGGCTCCCCCGACATGGCGCGGTCTGTTTATCGCGGTCAAGCGACTCCAGACGGGATTGTCGCCGATCAAGGCTTGCGCGTTGCCCCCCAAATGGGGGCCGGACGGGTCAATTCGATACCGCCGATGCCTCGCCTCGAACATCGCGACTCTCTGCGACATGTTAGACTGTGGATGAAAATTATTCCAGTGGATCAAGCGTTTATGTCGAATGGACGACGTCGCTGCGCTGGCCGCTAGAGAAGCCGCGTCGCCTCCTCGATCAGTTCCTCCGCGACCTCGCCGAGCAGGCTGTCCATCGCCTCGCCATAGACGGGTTCGCGGCCGATTTCCAGCATCAAGGGCACCGCCAGCGGGGAGACACGATCGAGGCGGCGGTGACGGATGCGGCCCTGGATCCGGCCCAGCATGTCGCCCAGACGTTTCACGTCGAGCAGGCCGGTGGCGGCATCGGCCCGGGTCGCGCGCAACAGGACATGGTCCGGCTGATAGCGGTTCAGCACGTCATAGATCAGGTCGGACGAAAATGTGACCTGGCGGCCGGTCTTCTCCTGGCCCGGATGGCGGCGTTCGATCAGCCCGGCGATGACCGCGACGTTGCGGAAACTGCGCTTCATCAATGCGCTTTCCACCAGCCATTCCTCGAGGTCGTCGCCCAACATGTCCTCGGCGAAGAGGTCGGCGAGGGAATGCGGCTCCTCCAGGCTCCAGACGGCGAGGGCGTATTCGCTGGCAACGAAGCCGAGCGGGCGAAATCCCGCCCGTTCCATCCGGCGGGTCAGCAGCATGCCGAGGGTCTGGTGCGCGAGCCGCCCCTCGAAGGGATAGGCTACGAGATAATGCTTGCCGGCGCGGGGGAAGATCTCGACCAGCAGGTCGTCCGCCGCCGGCAGGAGGGAGCGCCAGCGCTGAATGCCGAGCCATTCGCGAACCGGCCGGGGCAGGGTGTTCTGACGGGCCGGGTCGGCAAGCATCTCGCGCACGCGGGCGGCGAGGAAGGTGGAGAGGGGGAATTTACCGCCGTAATAGGCCGGCACGCTCGCCTCCCGCCCCTTGGCCCGGGTGACCACCGCCGTCATCTCGCGAAGTCCCTCGAAACACAGAATCTCCCCGGCGAAGGCGAAGGTATCGCCGGGGCGAAGCTGCTCGATGAAGCCTTCCTCGACCTCACCCAGGATCCGGCCGCGGCGCAGGCGCACCTTCAGCATCGGGGCTTGCACGATGGTGCCGACGTTGAGGCGGTATTGCCGCGCGACACGGGGATCGGCCACGCTGAAGCGGCCCTCCGCGTCCCGCGTCAGGCGCTGATAGCGTTCGTAGCGCCGCAGCGCGTAGCCGCCGGTCCACACGAAGTCGAGCGTCGCGTCGAAATCGGCGCGGGACAGCGCGCTGTAGGGTTCGGCACGGCGGATCTCGGCGAACAACTCGCCCGCCTCGAAGGGTGCGGCGCAGGCCATGGCGAGGATATGCTGCGCCAGCACGTCGAGGCCACCGGCGCGCGGCGTCTCGCCGTCCAACTCCCCCTCGGCGACCGCATCGGCGGCGGCGCGGCATTCCAGCACCTCGAACCTATTGGCCGGGACCAGCAGGGCGCGCGACGGCGTCTCCAGGCGATGGTTGGCGCGGCCGACCCGCTGGGTCAGCCGGCTGAGGCCCTTCGGCGCGCCGATATGGACGACCAGGTCGACATCGCCCCAATCGATACCGAGATCCAGGGTCGAGGTGCAGACCACCGCGCGCAGCTGGCCGCGGATCATCGCCGCCTCGACCTTGCGTCGCTGCTCGACGGCGAGGGAGCCGTGATGCAGCGCGATCGGCAGATTGTCGTCGTTCAGCCGCCACAGCTCCTGAAACGCGACCTCCGCCTGGGCGCGGGTGTTGACGAAGACGAGGGTGGTCCGGGCCTGCCGGATCGCCGCATAGACCTCGGGAAAGGTGAAACGGGCCATGTGGCCGGACCAGGGAACATGTGCCTCGGAGGCCAGCACGCGGACTTCCGGGCGGGGACCGGGGCCCGCGTCGATCCGGGTTACCGCCTCGCCCAGGCCGAGATAGCGGGCGAGTGCGCCCGGATCGGCGAGCGTGGCGGACAGGCCGATCCGGCGCGCCGCCGGGGCGATCCGGGCCAACCGGGCGAGGCCGAGGGCGAACAGCTCACCCCGCTTGCCGCCGGCGAGCGCGTGCAATTCGTCGACCACCACATGCTCCAGCCGGCCGAAAAAGCGCGGCGCGTCGCGGTAGCTCAACAGCAGGGCGAGCTGTTCCGGCGTCGTCAGCAGGATGTCGGGCGGTCGTTCGCGTTGGCGCCGACGCCGGTTCTGCGGCGTGTCGCCGGTCCGGGTTTCAATGCTGACGGGAAGCCCCGCCTCCTGCACCGGCGCCTGCAGGTTGCGCTGGACGTCGACCGCAAGCGCCTTCAGCGGCGAGACATAGAGGGTATTGAGGCTGGGCGCCCGGTCGCTCGGGGCCTCGGCCAGGCGCGCGAGCGCCGCGATGAAGCCGGCGAGCGTTTTGCCGCCCCCCGTCGGCGCCTGCAGCAACACATGCCGGTCGCGCCCAACCTCTTCGAGGACCTGCAGTTGATGCGCGCGCGGCTGCCAGCCCCGGCTCTCGAACCAGCGGGCGAGCGCCGGGGGCAGGGTGGTCGGCACGGAACGCGTCGTCGTGTCGGACATGGCCTCCGGGACGCTTTCCTGGCAGTGAAGGAACCTACACCGGCCAGTCTAGCCCGCCTTACTCACACCCTCCACGGCCTCAGCCCACCAACGCCTCGCGCAGGGCATCGGCGAGGGCGCTTTCGGAAAACGGCTTGTTCAATAGCCGGCGGCCGTCCGCGTCCCGGTTGACCGCCTCCCGCGTGTAGCCCGACATCAGGACGACGGGGAGGCCGGGCCGGGTCTGCCGAAGTTCGTCGGCCAGCTGGTCGCCGTTTTCACCGCCCGGCAGCACGACGTCCGACAGCACGAGGTCGATGTCTCCGTTGTCCGCCAGCACCTCGCGGGCATGGGCGACCGTGCTGGCCTCGCGGACCCGGTAATCGAGGGCGTCCAGCATCAGGGCCAACGTGGCGCGAACATCCGCATCGTCCTCGATGACCAGGACCGTCTCGCCACCACCGGCCGGTGCGAAATCCTTGCGCGCGGTGTCCATGGGGCTCGATGGCTCGGCGGAGCGCGGCAGGTGCAGGCGGACGGTCGTACCGCGTCCGGGGGTGCTGTCGAGCAGCACGAAGCCGCCCGATTGCTCGGCGAACCCATAGACCATGGACAGGCCGAGGCCACTGCCCTGGCCCACCTCCTTGGTCGTGTAGAAGGGATCGAAGGCGCGGGCCGCGATGTCCGTGCTCATGCCTTCGCCGTCGTCGGAGACTTCGATCACGACGAAGTCGCTGCGTTTGCCGTCCTGGCAGGCCGGGTTGTCGTCGCAGTGGATGTTGCGACAGCGAATGGCGAGACGCCCGCCGCCCGGCATGGCGTCCCGAGCGTTCAGCGCCAGGTTCAAAATGGCGTTCTCCAGCTGTCCGGGATCGGCGACGGCGGGCCAGAGGGCCGCGGAACGTTCGATGCTGACATCGATAGTCTCCCCGAGCGTGCGGCTGAGCAGGGCGTTCATCGAGGTGATGATATCGCCCGGATCGATGCTGCGCGGGTCGAGCTGCTGGCGGCGTGAAAACGCCAACAACCGCTCCGTCATCTCGGCCCCGCGCCGGGCCGAGCGGGTGATCGCCTCCAGCAGGTCGTCCTCGCCGACACGGTGGGTGAGCATCTCGGCGTTGCCCTGGATGATGGCCAGGAGATTGTTGAAGTCGTGCGCGATGCCGCCGGTCAACTGGCCGACCGCCTCCATTTTCTGGGCCTGGCGCAGGCCCAGCTCGACCCGCTTCTCCTGCGTGATGTCGAGCATGAAGCCATTCCAGACCACCGCGCCGTCGGGAAGGCGGCGCGGTACCGAGGCGCCCCGGAACCAGCCGTATTGTTCCGAGGGTTTGCGGCAACGGCCTTCCCAGTGCCAGCTCTCGAGAGCCTGGTAGGACGCCGCGGTCGTCGCTTCGATACCGGCCAGGTCGTCGGGATGGACCCGGGCGAGCCAGGCGCGGGGATCGGCGAGGATTTGCCCCGCCTCCACCCCGAGCAGGTCGGATACCGCCGGGCTGACATAGGTAAAGCGCGGCACGCGGTCCGCGTCGATCATGTACTGAAAGACGATACCGGGGAGATGCGTGGCGATGTCGGCGAGCCGCTCCTCGCGGTCCGTGACGGCACGCCGGCTCGCCTGACGCAGCTCCAGCTCGTCGACGACCATGGCCGCGAGATCGCTCAACAACTGCTGTTCTTCCGGGCCGAAGTCGCGTGGCACCGTGTCGAAGATGCACAGGGTGCCGAGATTGACGCCGACGCTTGCTCGCAATGGGGCGCCCGCATAGGCACGGATGCCGCCTTCCGGGACGACGAAGGGGTTGTTCATGAAGCGCGGATCGCGGGTTGCGTCTTTGACGATCATCGGCCCCGAATGATTGATGGTCTGTCCGCAGAACGAGCCTTCCCGATCACAGACCTCGATCTCGATGCCGACGGCCGACTTGAACCAGACGCGATCGCCCTCGATGAAGGTGATGAAGGCCATCGGCACCTTCAGACTGGCGACGGCGATCCGGGCGATGCGGTCGAATTGCTCCTCCGTCGGCGTGTCGAGTATCTCGTAGCCGTGAAGCGTGGAGACGCGCAGCGCCTCGTTCTCCGGGATCGGTGTCGCGAAACCGAGTGCTGTCATGATGCCCTTCCCTTGCCGTCGTCGCCATTCGGTGGAGAGTCGCGGCCCCGGTACTCGTCACGAACCGAATTCTGCATACAAGCTACGAGTCTTAACAAATTGACACCAGGAGATTAACGATACGTTAACTTTGATTGAAGGGGTGGCGTTGTGGAAATCCCACTTGATCGGCGGTGAGATGGCGAGGACTATGAGCCCGCCATGCGAATCAATGCCGACTATGCGGAACCCGCCATCGTCGCCGGCGGCGACCTGCCCTGGATCGCCTCGCCCTTGCCGGGGGTGGATCGTCGTATGCTGGAGCGCGACGGCGGCGAAGTCGCACGCGTCACCAGCCTGGTGCGGTATGCGCCGGAAAGCCGCTTTTCCGAGCATGTCCACGGCGGCGGTGAAGACTTTCTGGTGCTCGACGGGACCTTTTCGGACCAATACGGCGATTTTCCGGCCGGGACCTATGTGCGCAATCCGGTCGGCTCCCGCCATGCGCCGCACAGCGACGAGGGCTGTCTGATCTTCGTCAAGCTGTGGTGGATGCAACCGGAAGACCAGGACTTCGTCCGCATCGACACGACCTCGGCCGAGGGCTGGCAGGAGGTCTCGCCCGGAGTGACGGCAAAGGCCTTGCATGCCTGGCGCCACGAGGTGGTCGAGTTTTTGCGCCTGGCGGACGGGGCGTCGTTGCCGGAACGGGACATTTCGGGCGGGGAGGAAATCCTGGTCGTCGACGGCGTGGTCGAGGACGGTGATGGCCGCCATGGCCGTTTCGCCTGGCTGCGCCGGCCGGATGGCCGGGCGCCGGCGCTTCGGGCCGTGGGCGCTGCCGGGCTTCTGGTCAGACGCGGTCTGCTGTCGGTGCCGCCGATCGTCCTGCCGAGTGATACTTGAGCGAGGGGAGGGGAGCATGCCCTGGCAACCGCAAATCGTCGGCAACCGGCATATGGTGTCGGCGGGCCATCATCTGGCGGCCCAGGCCGGCTATGAAATCCTCGAGGCGGGCGGCAATGCGGTGGACGCCGCGGTTGCCGCCGGCTTGGCGCTCGGCGTCGTACACAGCGACCAGGTGCAGTTTTCCGGCGTGGCACCGATGCTGATCCATCTCGCCGAGACGGGCGAGACCGTGTCGATCGCCGGCCTCGGCCCATGGCCCCGGGCCACCCGGCCCGAGTATTTCATCGACGAGTGCGGCGGCGAGATCCCCCTCGGCCTGCTGCGTACCGTGGTACCGGCGGCGCCCGACGCCTGGATCCTGGCGCTGGAGCGGTATGGCACCATGGGTTTCGCCGAGGTCGCGTCACGGGCGATCGACTACGCCCGTGACGGCTTTCCGATGCATCCCTTCATGGCGTCGTTCATTCGCCGTTACGAGGCGAACTATGCCCGCTGGCCGACCAACGCGGCGATTTTCCTGCCCGAGGGCCGCCCGCCCGAGGAGGGGGAGCTGTTCCGTCAGAGCGATCTCGCCGCCTCGATCCAGTATATGGCCGACGAGGACCGGGCGGCACGGGCGCGCGGCGGCCGGCTCGGCGGACTGGCGGCGGCGCGCGACGCCTTTTACCGCGGCGACCTGGCCCGCGCCATGGTCGCCTATCACCAGGAAAACGGTGGTTGGCTGACGGCCGAAGATTTGAGCGAATATCGCTCCGAGATCGAAACGCCGCCGCGGCGCCGCTTCGCCGCGTGGGACGTGGTGAGCTGCGGCGCCTGGTGTCAGGGGCCGGCGCTCCTCGCCATGCTGGCGATGCTGGACGGCGAGGATTTGGCGGCGCTCGGCCATAATTCGGCCGATTACATTCATCTGCTGGTGGAGGTCATGAAGCTCGCGCTCGCGGACCGGGAGGGGTATTACGGCGACCCGCGCCGGGTCGAGGTGCCGCTGGCGAGCCTGCTGTCCGACGATTACGCCCGTCGCCGCCGGGCCGAGGTGGCCATGGACCGGGCCAGCTTCGAGATGCCGGCGCCCGGCGTCGTTCCCGGCGCGACCCCCGGCGCCTTGGCAATAGGCGTGCCCGCGCCGGATATCGCCGTCGCCTCGCCCGATACCTCCTATGCCTGCGCGGTCGATGCGGCGGGCAACGTGTGTTCGGCGACGCCGAGCGACGTCTCCTTCGAAAGCCCGGTCATTCCGGGCCTCGGTTTCTGTCCATCGGCCCGCGGCTCGCAATCCTTCGCACTTCCCGGTCACGCCTCGTCCGTCGCGCCCGAAAAGCGGCCGCGTCTGACGCCCAATCCGGCGATCGCCTTCCGCGACGACGGCGTCGCCATGCCGTTCGGTACGCCCGGCGGCGACGCGCAGACCCAGGCGATGCTGCAAGTGTTTCTCGGCCACGCGGTTTTCGGCCTGTCGGCGCAGGAGGCGGTGGAGGCACCGCGTTTCATCACCCATGCCTTCCCCGGCTCTTTCGAGCCGCACACCTACCAGCCGGGACGCTTGGAGATCGAGGATCGCATTTCACCCGCGATTCGCGACGAACTCGCCGCCCGTGGGCACCGGGTGGTGGAAGAACCGGCCATTTCCAGCCGTGTCGGCGGTATTTGCGCGATTTCGGCGGATCGGGCGAACGGCCGCCTCTGGGGCGCGGCGGATCCGCGGCGCCCGGCCCGCGCGATCGGTCGTTGAAGGCCGTCGGATCGGCCTCGACGCGACGCCGTCGGGATAGCGTAGTGACGAAATCTTTACCTATTCCGGCCAGATTCGCTTCCGCGGCTGGACCCAACGGAATCGGTACCCATGTCCCCATCGAACGAGCGTCTACTTCGACTGGTCAACCTCGCCAACGAGGACTCGAGCGACAAGCGTCGTGAGTTGCTCGAGGAGGTGGCGGATCTCTTCATCGATGATTCCGGCGCCATGAACAGCCGGGAGGCGGGCCTGGCGGATGAGATCCTGACCAAGGTCGCCCATGACGTCGAAATGAAGGTCCGTGCCGGCCTGGCGGAGCGTTTCGCGTCCTCCGCCTCGGCGCCGCCGACCTTGTTGCGCATGCTGGCCAACGACGAGATCGAAGTGGCCGCGCCGATCCTCGAGGAAAGCCGGGCCCTGAACGAGGCCGACCTGGTCGCCATCGTGCGCAGTAAAGGCCAGGCCCACATGATGGCGGTGACCCGTCGCGAGGAAATCCCCGAGGCCGTTTCCGACGTGTTGGTGGAGCGCGGCGACGACAACGTCCTGGTCAATCTCGTGCAAAACGCCGGCGCGCAGATCTCACGCGGTGGTATGGAAACCCTGGTCGCCCGGTCCGAGAATGCTTCGGCCTTGCAGGAGCCGCTGGTCAAGCGTGGCGATCTGCCGGCTGACCTGATGCACGACATGTACTTCTGGGTGTCCTCGCAGTTGAAGGATTACATCCTGACGCAAGCCGACATGGACGAGAGCGTGATCGACGACGTCCTGGAGGAGACCCGCGTCTCCCTCGCCCAGGAGATCGAGGATTACGACGCCAAGATGCGCAAGGGCCTGCGTGTCGTGCTCCGGCGCGAGCGCGAGCGCAAGCTGAACGAGGATTTCATGGTGCAGTCGCTGCGCCAGGGCGAGCGCGAAGTCTTCGTCGCCGCCTTTTCGCGGCTGGCGGAGATCGACCTGCAGACCGCCGACCGGGTCCTCTCCGACCGTTCGGCCGAGGCCGTCGCCGTCGCCTGCAAGGCGAGCCAGTTCGATCTCTCGACCTTTTCCGCGATCGTCCTGCTGGCCGACGCCGACGGCACGACGCGCAAGGGGGCCGAGGTGGCGGATCTGCTGGAACTCTACAACAAGATCCCGGACGCCGCGGCCAAGCGCGCCATGCGCTTCTGGCGTATCCGTCGAAAAGTGGATGCGGGACCCAAGCCGGGTCCCGGCGCACAGCCCATGGCCCTCACCGCATAGGTGTCAGCCTGCGCCTCTCAGCCTTTGATGGCCAGACCGATCAACAAGGCGACGATGCCCGCGACGGCATAGAGCGCGACAACGATAATTCCGAGGAACACCATATTGCCGGGCGTGATGAGCGGATTGGCCTGGCGGTCCTGGCCGCGGCGTTGGCCGCCGCGACGGTCACTGCCGCCGATCAGGGTGAGGAACGCGCGCCGCCCGCCGAGCGGGAAGGCCACGCGGATATCGATCGGATGGCGACGCCAGGGCCGTGCCGCGCCGATCGCCTCGCGCAGCGCGGCGAGCTGGTCCTCGGTCAGCGTCTCGTACACATCCTGTGGCATGCGGGAGAGAACATCCTCCACGCGTGCCGCCATCGGATTGGGTCGTTCTTCGGACATGAAGTTCCTCGGCGCGACGAATCATACTAATCGACGCTTCATTGTGACAGTCGCGGCAGGTACTTACAACGCCGATCATTCCAGGGGAATCGCATTTGGAATTGCCTTGACGTGCGTGTTTGATCTTGAGGTATTGGCGCGAATCGATTCTACCCGGTCTTTTCACGGGTGGAGGTTGCGATGGAAGGCTTTCTGGAGTGCTTTGAGGGTCTCGAGGATCCGCGGACTGGCAATGCCGGGCGTCACGATCTGCTGGAGATCTTGACGATCGCCCTGTGCACGGTCCTCTCGGGCGGTCAGACGGCGGTCGACATGGCGATCTTCGCGCGTGAAAAGGAGGCGTTCCTGCGGGAATTTCTCGTACTCGAACATGGCGTGCCGAGCCACGACACCTTCAGCCGGGTGTTCCGGTTGCTGGATCCGGAGGCGTTCGGCGCCTGCTTCCAGCGCTTCATGGCGCGCTTTTCCGAGACCTGCCAAGGGGTCATTGCGATCGACGGCAAGGTGGTGCGGCGATCCTACGACAAGGCGAGCGGCACGTCGGCGCTGCATATGGTCTCGGCCTGGGGCTGTGATCAGCGGCTGGTGTTGGGGCAAGTCGCCACCGACGCCAAGTCCAACGAGATCACCGCCGTGCCGAAGCTGTTGAAACTATTGAGCCTCGAGGGGACGATCGTGACCGTGGACGCCCTCAATTGCCAGCGCGCCATCGCCAGCCAGATTATCGAGCAGGGGGGTGACTACGCCCTGGCGTTGAAGGGCAATCAAGGCACGCTGCATGACGACGTGAGAACCTTCCTCGACGATCCGAAAGCCGAAGCGACCACCACCGACACCACGGTCGATGGCGATCATGGCCGCATCGAGACCCGTGCCGCTCTCGTCTCCAGCCACGTCGAGTGGCTGCAAGAGCGCCATCATTGGCCGGGCCTGAAGGCGGTCGCCAAAGTCACCCGGACCCGCGAGTGCGCGGAGAAGACGTCGAGCGAAACCGCCTACTACCTGCTCAGCCAGCCGCTCGACGCCGAGCGCTTCAATCCCGTTGCCCGGGCGCACTGGGGGGTCGAAAACCGCCTGCACTGGTGCCTCGATGTCCAAATGAACGAAGACCAAGACAGAACCCGCAAGGACAATGGACCGCACAATCTCGCCGTCCTGCGCCACATGGCGCTCAATGTCATGCGAAAGGATCCACGAAAAGACTCGCTGCGCGCCAAGTTCAAAATCGCCGCTTGGAACAACGACTATCTCCTGTCACTCCTCGGCAAATTCTGAAATGCGATTGCCCTGCCGATCATTCAGAGTCTCCCATAAAAGCGACGTAACTGTTTGGCAAGACCGAGCTTTTAAGGTGTGGGTATTGAGGTTAACGTTGATGACGCCTCGCACCCTTCGTGTGCGTGCGGAGCATCGTTACGCCACCGGGTTCAGGAGACGATGTCATGGCCGGAAATCGTGCGTTCAAGGAGAAGGCGGAGCGCCTGGACCACGTCCGGGCCATGGTGGCCGAACGGTTGGCCGGGGACGAGGCACGCGATCTCGGCGCCTGCGTCGCCACCTTCTACGACCGGGTGACGCCGGAGGACCTGCTGGAGATATCCGCCGACAATCTTTACGGCGCCGCCCTGGCGCTCTGGCGTTTCGCCGCCAAGCGCCGTCCGGGTGAGTCGTCCGTCCGGGTCTACACGCCCCGCATCGACGAACATGGTTGGCAGGCCGCGCACACGGTGATCGAGATCATCAACGACGACATGCCGTTCCTGGTCGATTCAGTGGTCGGCAACCTGGCGCGCCATGGTCACGAGTTCCATCTCCTGGTCCATCCGGTGGTCCGGGTCGTTCGCGACGAGGACGGCACACGCACCGCGTTGGCGGCCGAGGGTGATGGTGCTCTTGCCGAGTCCGTCATGCACATCCAGATCGGCGAGCACAGCGATCGCCGCGCGCTGGAGGAGATCGAACGTCTTCTCGTCGGTGTGCTGGACGACGTGCGCCCGGCGGTCGAGGACTGGCCGCAAATGCTGGCGCGGCTGGACGACACGATCGCCGAAGTCGAAGCGGGGGTTCCGGTCGAGGCGGCGGAGGCGGCGGAGGCGAGCGCCTTCCTGCACTGGATGCGCTCCAACCACTTCACCTTCCTCGGCTGTCGTGATTTTGCCTACGAGACGGCGGATGGGGCCGAGAACCTCGCGATCGTCGAGGGATCGGGTCACGGCATCCTGCGCAATCCCGAACGCCAGGTGCTGCGGGACGGGGATGGTTCCGGACTGGCGCCGCTCGTGCAGCAGTTCTTCCGCCGCCCCGAGCTGTTGCTGATCACCAAGACCAGCGTGCGCGGTGTCGTCCACCGCGCCGTCCACATGGACTATGTCGGCGTGAAACGTTTCGACGCGGCCGGCAACGTGGTGGGGGAACGGCGCTTCGTCGGCCTCTTCACCTCGTCGGCCTACAGCCGCAGCGCCCGGGACATCCCGATCCTGCGCCAACGTATCGCCGATGTGGTGGCCCGCGCGGGCGTCGGCGGTGCCAGTCACAACGGCAAGGCGCTGACCCATATCCTGGATACCTTTCCGCGCGACGAGTTGTTCCAGATCGATATCGCGACCCTGCACGATATCGCCACCGGTATTCTCGACCTGCAGGAGAGGCCGCGGATCAAGCTTTTCGCCAGGCGCGATCCCTTCGACCGTTTCTTTTCCTGCCTGATCTTCGTGCCGCGCGATCGTCTGACCTCCGAGATGCGCGCGCGCTTCATCTCGATCCTCGTTTCCGAGCTGAACGGCCGCTTGTCGAACGACTATGTCCAGGTCGGCGAATCGCCGCTGGCCCGCATCCACATCATCATCGGAACGGACGCCGGCGATGCGCCCGCCGAGCCCGACTATCCGGCCATCGAGGCGAAGCTGGTCGCCGCCGCCCGCACCTGGAACGACAACCTGCGGGACGCGCTGGAGGACCGCTTCGGCGAGGAGAAGGCGAGTTCGTTGCGCGCGCTTTACGGGCGGGCGATCCCGGCTTCCTACGCCGAAGCCTTCAGTCCCGAACGGGCGATCGGCGACATCGAACAGATCGAGGCCCTGCGCGCCGGCGCCGAGGTCGGCCTGAACTTCTACCGGGTGATCGAGGATCCGGACCAGGTGGTCCGCTTCAAGGTCTATCACCCGGGCGATGCGGTGGCGCTGTCGGACTGCCTGCCGATGCTGGAGCACATGGGCTTCCGCGTGCTGGGCGAAGCACCTTTCCACCTGACCTTCGAGGATGGCGCCAGCTACTGGATCCAGGACTTCGAGATGCGCGAGGCCGACGGCAACGCCTTCGATCTCGGCGAGTTGAAACCGAAGCTCGAAGGCGCGTTCCTGCACATCTGGCGGGGTGAGCTGGAGGACGACGGCTTCAATCGGCTGGTGCTGCGCGCCGGCCTGGAATGGCGCCAGGTGATGGCGGTCCGCGCCTTCTGCAAGTACATACGCCAGACCGGGGTGTCCTTCTCCCAGGCCTATATGGAGGACGCGCTGGCCGCCAACCCGGCGATCACCCGCACGCTCGTCCGCCTGTTCGAGCTGCGCTTCGATCCCGCGTTGGAGGAAAAGCGGGCGGTGCGCTCGACCGCTATCGTCGAGGAAATCCTCGAGGCCCTGGAGGCGGTCGAGAGCCTGGACGAGGACCGCATCCTGCGCCGCTATCTCAATCTGCTGCAGTCGATGCTGCGGACCAACTTCTATCAACCGGCGGCGGACGGCGGACACAAACCCTATTTCTCTTTCAAACTGGACAGCCGGAAGATCACCGATCTGCCGCTGCCCCGCCCCTTCCGCGAGATCTTCGTCTATTCGCCCCGTGTCGAGGGCGTGCACCTGCGCGGCGGCAAGGTCGCGCGCGGCGGTCTGCGCTGGTCCGACCGGCGCGAGGATTTCCGCACCGAGGTGCTGGGCCTGATGAAGGCCCAGATGGTGAAGAACGCCGTGATCATTCCGGTCGGCTCCAAGGGTGGCTTCTTCCCCAAACAGCTTCCCCCCGGCGGCGGCCGTGAGGCCGTGCAGGCGGAGGTGATCGCCTCCTACCAGACCTTCATCCGCGGGCTGCTGGACATCACCGACAATCTTTCCGCCGGCGCCGTGATTTCGCCCCCCGCCGTCATCCGCTACGACGAGGACGATCCCTACCTGGTGGTCGCCGCCGACAAGGGCACCGCGACCTTCTCGGATATCGCCAACGACATCTCGCTCGACTACGGCTTCTGGCTCGGCGACGCCTTCGCCTCCGGCGGCAAGACCGGCTACGACCACAAGGTCATGGGCATCACCGCGCGCGGCGCCTGGGAATCGGTCAAGCGACATTTCCGCGAGATGGGTCGCGACATCCAGAACGAGGATTTCTCCGTCGTCGGTATCGGTGACATGTCGGGCGACGTGTTCGGCAACGGCATGCTGCTCTCGCGCCATACCCGCCTGCTGGCCGCCTTCGACCATCGCAACATTTTCATCGACCCCGACCCCGATGCTGCCGCCGGCTTCGCCGAGCGGGAACGACGGTTCGCGCTGCCCCGCAGTTCCTGGGAGGATTACGACGAGAGCCTGATCTCCAAGGGTGGCGGCATCTACGATCGCAAGGCGAAATCGATTCCCTTGACGCCGGAGTTGCAAGCGATGACCGGGGTCGGCGTCGACGCGATGACGCCGAACGAGTTGATCAACGCGTTGCTGAAGGCGGAGGTCGACCTGCTGTGGATCGGCGGCATCGGCACCTATGTGAAGGGCGAGCGGGAGAGTCACGGCGAGGTCGGCGACCGGGCCAACGACGGGCTGCGCGTCGACGGCGGCGACCTTCGCTGCAAGGTGGTGGGCGAGGGCGGCAATCTCGGCTGTACCCAGCTCGGCCGGGTCGAATTCGCGCTGCGGGGCGGGTGCCTCAATACCGATGCGATCGACAACTCGGCCGGCGTCGACAGCTCCGATCACGAGGTCAACATCAAGATCCTGCTCGGCCGTGTCGTCGACGACGGCGAGCTGACGGAGAAACAGCGCAACCGGCTGCTGGCGGACATGACCGAGGAGGTCGGCGAGCTGGTCCTGCGCAACAACTATCTGCAGGGCCAGGCCCTGACCATGACGGAGAGCCGGTCGCTCGACCTTTTGGAATCGCAGGTCCGCTACATGCGGTCGCTGGAACGCCAGGGCAAGCTCGATCGCACGGTCGAATACCTGCCCGATGCCGAAGTCCTGGAGGAACGCCGCGGCGCCGGTCAGGGCCTCACGCGGCCGGAGCTTTCGGTCCTGCTCGCCTATGCGAAGAACGTGCTCTACGAGGAATTCCTCGCCAGCGACCTGACGGACTCCGACTTCCTGCTGAACGACGTCGTGAAGTACTTTCCGAGACCGCTGCGCAAACGCTTCGGGCCGCAGATCACCGACCATCCGTTGAAGAAGGAGATCATCGCGACGATCGTCGCCAACTCCGTCGTCAACCGGGTGGGGATTACCTTCGTGCACGACCTGGTGGAGGAGACGGGCGAGAATGTCGAGGCGATCGCCCGGGCCTATTCCGCGGCGCGGGACGCCTTCGCGCTGCGCGAAATCTGGGGCGCGATCGAGGCGCTCGACAACCGGGTCGATGCGTCGGTGCAGGCGGAGGTCGGCGTTGCGGTTTCCGACCTGTTGCGCCACGGCACGCTCTGGTTCCTGCGCAACCAGCCCCAGCCCCTGGCCATCGCAGAGACGCTGGCACGCTTCACGCCGGGGATCGGCCAGGTCGCGGAAGCGCTCGCGGATCTGGCGAGCCCCGACGAGGTCGCGGCGATGGCGGCCCGGGCGGAGCGTTTGAGCGCGCGCGGCGTCGGCGCCGAGTTGGCGGCCCGGGTCGCGGGGCTGCCGTTGCTCGCCGCCGCGCCCGACATCGTCCTGGCGGCGGAACAGAGCGGGCGCGACATCGCCGAGGTCGGCCGGGTCTATTTCCTGCTCGGCGCCCGTCTCGGCCTCGACTGGCTGCGCCGTGCCGCCGATGGCATCCGGCCCGCCGACTTCTGGGAGCGGACAGCGATCACCTCGATCGTCGACGATTTCTACGACCAGCAGCGCAGTCTTTCGGCCAAGGTCCTGGCCTCGGCGAACGGCGCCGGTCCGGAGGCGATCGTCGAGGGTTGGACCAAAGCCAGCGCCGGCGTCATCACCCGGTGTTCCGATCTGGTCGAGGATTTCCGGCAGTCCGGCGACATGGACGTCGCCCGCCTGGCGCTCGCCAACCGGACGGTGCGGCGCATGCTCTCGTCGGGTTAGTTGCGGAACAGCGGCCGGCGGTAGCTGACCGCTTCGGCGATGTGGATATGGCCGACCGGGCCGCCGCCGTCGAGGTCGGCCAGCGTGCGGGCGACCTTGAGGACGCGGTGATAGCCGCGGGCCGAAAGATGGAGTGAGTCCGCGACCTCGGTGAGCAGTTTCCGGCCTTGGTCATCGGGTGCCGCGACCCGTTCCAGCAATTCACCGTCGGCTTCTGCGTTGGTGCGCGGCCCGCCCTCGCCATAGCGTTCGCGCTGGATTGCGCGGGCCGCCGCGACCCGGGCCGCGATGTCGGCGGAACGTTCACTCGGCGCCGGCAGCGAGAGGTCGGCGGCGCTCACCTGCGGGACTTCGATGTGGATGTCGATCCGGTCCAGCAGCGGCCCGGATATCCGCGTCTGGTAGTCGCGCGCGCAGCGCGGCGCCCGGGGGCAGGCCTGGGCGGGATCGTCGAGGAAACCGCATTTGCAGGGGTTCATGGCGGTCACCAGCTGGACGCGGGCCGGGTAGGCGACGTGTGTGTCGGCGCGGGCGACGACGGCCCGCCCGCTTTCGAGGGGTTGGCGGAGCGCCTCGAGGGCGGGGCGCTGGAATTCTGGCAGCTCGTCCAGGAACAGCACCCCCATATGCGCCATGGAGATTTCCCCGGGCAGCGCCCGCCGGCCGCCGCCGATCAGGGCGGCCATCGAGGCCGAGTGGTGTGGATTGCGGTACGGCCGCTTGCGCATCAGCCCACCCTCCGGCAGGGATCCGGCCAGGCTGTGGATCATCGAGACTTCCAGCGCTTCGCGCGCGTCGAGGTCCGGCAGGATGTCGGAGAGCCGCTCCGCCAGCATCGACTTGCCGGCGCCCGGCGGGCCGATCATCAACAGGTGGTGCGCCCCCGCCGCGGCCACCTCGAGGGCACGCTTGGCGCTCTCCTGCCCCTTGATGTCGGCGAGGTCCAGGCCGCTCGGCGGGGTTTCGACCAGGCGTGGCTCCGGCGGCGTCAGAACCTGGTCGCCCTTCATGTGGTTGACGACGGCGAGTAGATCGCCCGGCGCCAGGATCTCGATCTCCGCGCCCAGGCGGCTTCACCCCCCTGGGCGCGGGGACAGATCAGGCCGAGCTCGCGTCCGCTGGCGTGGATCGCCGTCGGCAGCACGCCCGCGACCGGCGTCAAGGCACCGTCGAGGCCGAGTTCACCGAGTGCCACATAGCCCGCCATCTCGTCCGCCGGCAGCACCCGCATGGCGGCCAGCAGGCCAAGCGCGATCGGCAGGTCGAAGTGGCTGCCTTCTTTCGGCAGGTCGGCCGGCGCCAGGTTCACGGTGATCCGCTCCGGCGGCAGGGCCAGGCCGATGGCCGACAACGCGGCACGCACCCGCTCCCGGCTCTCCGCCACCGCCTTGTCGGGGAGGCCGACGATGGTGAAGCTCGGCAAGCCGCCGGCGATCTGAACCTGCACGTCGACGTCGACGACATCGATGCCCTGAAACGCGACGGTGTTTATCTTCGAGACCATGGAGGACGTTCCGCTCCCGCGATGGTTGCGACCCTATCTGCATACGTAGGTATTCGCAAATCGCGAATGAACCAAAATACGTCTAATTTTACCATTTCAGCGTCGTTTTGACGGCAATCGGTGCAAAATCACCGGCACGCCACCTGATGCATTTTCGGCCGGATCTAATCCCCGCTTTTCCAAAGGGAACGCACGTCCGTGTCGCGTTCTCGTTCGAGATGGCCCTCCCTCTTACGCGCAAAGACGTCGGTCGGCGCAAGGCGGCGGAGCGCCCATACCGCCATGGCCCGCACCAGGGGGGAGGGGTCGTCGAGCAGGCTTTCCGCTGTGGATGCCAGCGTCGCGTCGCCGCTGTTGCCAATCGCGATCAGCACGTTGCGGACGAAGCGATCGCGGCCGAGACGCTTGACCGGCGACTTGGTGAACAGCTTGCGGAAGGCCGCGTCGTCGAGGGTGGCGAGTTCGGCGAGGCGCGGTGCGGTCAGCTCCGGGCGCGGGCGCAGGCGCAGCTCGGCCGCGGTGCGCGCGAACTTGTTCCAGGGACAGATGGCCAGGCAATCGTCGCAGCCGAAGATGCGGTTGCCGATGGCGGCGCGGAATTCCTCCGGGATATGACCTGGATGTTCGATCGTCAGGTAGGAGATGCAGCGCCGCGCGTCGAGCTGGTAGGGCGCCGGGAAGGCCTGCGTCGGGCAGACGTCGAGGCAGGCGCGGCAGCCGCCGCAATGGTCGGTTTCGGCTGCGTCGGGGGGCAGCGGATGGGTGGTGAAGAGGGCGCCCAGGAACAGCCAGGAGCCGAACTCGCGGCTTACCAGATTGGTATGCTTGCCCTGCCAGCCGAGCCCGGCGGCGGCGGCGAGGGGTTTTTCCAGGACCGGTGCCGTGTCGACGAAGACCTTGACCTCGCCACCGTGCGTTGCCACCAGCTCGCGGGCCAGTGCCTTCAGTCGCTTCTTGACCACGTCGTGATAGTCGCGGCCTTGCGCGTAGACCGAAATCGCGCCTTCGCCGCCCCGCGCCAGCACCGCCAGGGGGTCGTCCTCGGGCCCGTAGTTCTGGCCGAGCATGAGGATCGCGCGCGCCTCGGGCCAGAGTGTCGACGGATCGGCCCGCCAATCGGCGCGGCCTTCCAGCCAGGCCATCTCGCCCTGGCGGCCGAGGGCGAGGAATTCACGCAACCGCGCACCCGCCGGCCCGATTCCCGCCGGCGTCGTGATCCCGGCCGTATCGAAGCCGAAGGCCAACGCCCGCGCCTTCAGCCAGTCGGCGACCGCGCGCGGCGAGGCGGCATCGGCCCCCTCGACGCGCGCGGAATCGCTCATCGTTCTAGATGTTGCTGTCCTTGGGGAAGTTCGGACGGCGCTTCTCCAGGTGGCTGGCCAGGCCCTCGCGCGGCTCCGGTCCGGCGAAGCCCAGCATCTCCAGCGCCAGCGAGGTGTCGAAGGTCGGCCCCGCCATGCGGTACCAGTTGTTCAACGAGTATTTGGTCCAACGGATGGCGTTCTGCGCGCCGTTCACCAGCTTCTCGCAGACCTCCAGGGACTTGGCCTCCAGCTCGTCGTCCTCGACACACAGCGAGACGATGCCGAGACGCTCGGCCTCTTCGCCGTTCATCTGCTCGCACAGCATCAAATAATACTTGGCCTTGGCCATGCCGCAGAGCAACGGCCAGTTGATGACCGCATGGTCGCCCGCCGCGACGCCGAGCCGGGTGTGGCCGTCGACGATGCGGGCCGACTTGCCGGCGATCGAGATATCGGAGAGCAGGGCCGCCACCAGGCCGGCACCGACGGCGACGCCGTTGATCGCCGACACCGTCGACTTGCCGCAGTTGATGATGTTGTAGACGAGGTCGCGTGCCTCCTTCCAGGCGTTGGTCAGCGCTTCGTGGCTGTCCATGTTTTCCTGGATCATGCCGAAATCGCCGCCCGACGAGAACGCCTTGCCCTTGGCGCAGAGCAGGACGACCGAGATGTCCGGATCGTCGTCGATGTCCCGCCAGATGTAGGCCATCTCCTTGTGCCCGACCTTGTCGAGCGAGTTGTAGGTCTCCGGCTTGTTCAGGGTGATCCGCAGTACCCGGTCCATCGGGTAGTCGATCTCCAGGCTCTGGTATTTGGCGTAACGATCACTCATCGGTTTTCCTCCTCGTGCCATTCCTCGGTTCCGCGATGTCATCCGAGTTGTCGGCCAGGGGGCGAGTGCTGTCAAACGGCCGATCGTCGCAGGGCAAGCCGGTCAATCGAGGTAGCGGACGAAACGAACAGAGTCGTTCAGGATGAAGCCCCGGCCCGCGGCATCCGTGCACCAGGTGCCGGCCATAAGTGCGGTTCGGCCCGACGCCGTCCGCTGTGTCCCCGTCGTCGGCTTGCAGTTGCCGAGGCCGGCGGGTGGTGCCGCCGGCACCGGCCCGACGCGGGCCGGCCGCCGCGAAGCGTAATCGCGGGGATAGGGCCGCGTGAGCAGGTGGCCGATCACCAGCCCGCCCAGAATGGCGCCGGCGACGATCGCACCGCTGCTGAAGCCGCGCCGCTTGCCACGGCGACCGTGGCGGCGATGACCATGGCGGCGATGCTTGCCGAAGCTGCCCTTGAAGACCACGCCGCCATGCACCCCGTGGCCGCGATGGCCGGCCTCGGTGGGCGGCGTCATGGCGAGCATCAGCGAAAGCGCGGCGACGGCGGCGAGTAGGATACGCATGGCGAGCTCCTCGAAAGGGGAATCTCAGCCTCCACGTTTCCACCATAGCCTGGACCACGGGCCGTCGCCAGCGCCGAAGCGCCGTGAGTTGTAAACAGAGTGTCGCGAACCCCGGTTTATGTTGCCGCCACGCCGGGCTCCCGCCCGCCACCCCGGTTGATCATCCAGGTCAGGAAGACCGCGGGTATGCCGATGATGACGGCAGCGGTATTCAGCTGGAGGTGCGTAAAGCCGATGATCTCGCCGCCCGGCAGGGCCAGCGTCATACCCGAGATGAAAAGTGCCACGCGCAGCAGCCAGTGCAGCGGGTTGGTACCGCCGCCGAGCGTTCCGGCGCCGATCAGATAGCCCTGCAGCCCGGCCGAAACCAGGACGATGCCGACCAGGGCCGAGAAGAAGACGATGAGAACTTCCAGCGGCTCGCCGATGCCGATCAGGGCCGGGTTGAGGACGAAGAAGAACGGCACGAAATAGATGATGGTGCCGAGCCGCATGGCCTCCAAGCCGGTCTTCAGGGGGTTCGATTGCGCGATGCCCGAGGCCGCATAGGCACCGATCGCCACCGGCGGCGTGATGAAGCTGATCATTGCCCAATAGAGGATGAACATGTGGATCGCCAGGTCGTTCAGGCCCGATTTCGCCAGGCCCGGCGCCAGCGTGATGGCGAGGAACAAATAGGCCGCCGTGATCGTCATGCCGATGCCGAGGATGAAGCAGGTCACCGCCCCCATGATCAACAGCAGCAGCGTGCTGTCGCCGGCGAAGTCCACCAGCTCATAGGCGATGGTGCCGACCTTGCCGGTGAGCGAGAGGGAGCCGATGATCAGGCCGATACCGGCCAGGATCGCCGCCAGCTCGGTAAACAGCTTGCCGACGCCCACCATGAATTCGAACAGCCGGCGAATGCCCCAGCGATGCCGCTTGGCGAACTGATTGATCACCAGCAGCAAGGCCGTCGCGTAGTAGGGTGCCTGCGCCTCCTGCTGCATGTAGAGCAGCATGATGATGAGCAGCAGGAACACCGCGATGAAATACCAGCCCTCGCGCAGCACCTGGCGCAGCGTCGGAAGTTCCTCCCGGGGCAGGCCCGCGAGACGGAAACGGGCCGAATAGGCGTCGATCTGCATGAACAGGGCGAAGAAGTAGAGCAGCGAGGGGATGACCGCAGCGATGGCGATGTCGGAATAGGGGATCTCGAGGAAGACGGCCATGACGAAGGCGGTCGCGCCCATGATCGGCGGCATCAGCACGCCGCCGGTCGAAGCGCAGGCCTCGACCCCGCCGGCATAGGCCGGACGGAAGCCGACCCGCTTCATGGCCGGAATCGACATGACGCCGGTGGTCAGCACGTTGGTGATGACGCTTCCCGACATCGAGCCCATGAGCCCGGAGGAAAAGATCGCCACCTTCGCCGGCCCGCCCCGGCGCTTGCCCAGCAGGGCGAAGGCGAGGTTGAGGAAGAACGAGCCGCCGCCGGTGAATTGCAGCGCGACACCGAAAATCAGGAAGCCGACGACGAGGTTGGCGAACGCGTTCATCGGAATACCGATCAGGCTCTCGGTGCCGAAGACGTGGTAGGTCGCCGTGTCGGCCCAGTCGTTCGCTTCGCCCTCGAGGAAGCCCGGTGCATAGGGCGCCAAAATCGGGTAGAGCGAAAACAGCAGGCAGATGATGAAGATCACCAGCCCGCCGGCGCGCCGCGTCGCCTCCAGGCAGATCGCCCACAGGACATAGGTCATGTAGACCGCGTGATCGGGGGCGTCGTACTCCCAGCCGGAATCGATGATGCTCTCGCCCGCATAGGTGAAATAGACGGCGATGACGAAGGTCGCCGCCGACAGCAGGACGTCGTACCAGGGCACCTTATTCATCGGCCCGACGCCCGGCCAGACCGGATAGAGGAAGAACACCAGCGGCAGCAGCGCCGCGATCATGGCGTAGAAATACTGTGTGTCGAGCGGCACGATGCCGGTGAAGATGCCGAGATTGAAAATGACGTAAATCGACATCGCGACGGAGCTCATCGCCGAGAGCAGCGTCAACGTCATCCAGAACGACGAGAGGCTTCTATGCCGGTCCGTGGCCTGCGCGGCTTGGGCCTGCGCCTCTTCGACGGTGATATTATCGCTCGGCGGATTGGACACGGCGGCATGCCTCCGGAATGAGATTCAGGAGAAGGCAAAGCGGGGTGGCCGGCGGATGCCGACCACCCCGTTTAAGGCAATGAAGGTTGGCTCAACGGAAGGGAACGTCCATTCCCGCGGCGTCGAGCGCCTCGGCGCGGATCTTCTTCCAGGCCGCCAGATGCGCATCGCCGTCCAGCTTCATGGCCATGGCCTTCTCCCAGGCCGCCGCCAGCACGTCCTGGCGCTTCAGCAGCGCCTGGTTGTTGGCCTCATGCTCCGCCGTCCAGGCGCCGATCTCCTTGTAGTATTTGATCGAACCCGGATGGTACGGCATGACCCACTTCAGGACCTGGCGATCGATGCCGTAGCCGTCGGCGTTCTTCAGCGCCGCGGTGATGTCGGAATGATTGGAGACCACCGCCTTGGTCAGCGCATAGGCGAAGTCCACCGAGCGGTCCCCGTAGGTGACATAGATCGGATAGGGATAGCCCATCCCCTCGTAAGGGGTCTTGCCCGACATGTTGCTCGGCAGGTCGATGCCGACGGAAACCATGCGCTTGTTCCAAATCGGCATTTCCTTGCGCGCCCGGGCCCAGGCGGCGTCGTCGCCATGATCGAACACCGGGTGGATCTGCCCGCGCGGCGAGGCGGCGAGGCGCTGCACGTGCGGTGATACAGTGGAGACGATGACCGCGTCGGCCTGGCCGTTGATGACGCCGTCGACCGACTGGCGCCAGCCCGGGAAGTCGACCCGCTTGACGTCGTCCCAGGTCAGGCCGCCGAAAGCCAGCACCGCCGCCATGTTGGCGTTCAGCGCCGGTGCGCCGCGCACGAAGGCCATGCGCTTGCCCTTGAGATCCGAGATCTTCTTGACACCGGTGTCTTTCGCCAGTGCCAGCGTGGTGCCGTTGCGGCCCTTCGAGTTGTTGAACAGGTTGAAGACCCGCTGTGGGCCCCATTTCTTCTTGGCGAAGTCGAAGACGCCTTCCTGCAGCAGGATCGCGGCGGCGCCGCAGGCGCAGAGATCGGCCTTGCCCTTGCGCACCGGGATCATCCGCGAGACGTCGTTCTTGCCCGGAATCAGGCGCACTTCGGTGCCGTACTTCTTCTTCAGCACATTTCCGATGGCGACGCCGTTGGCATAGCCGGAGGACGTGGTGCCATAGGCGGTCCACGAGACGTTCTTCGGCAGGTCGGCCGCCGACGCGGCGCCCGCGAGCATGGACGCGGCAACGCCGAGCCCGATCGATGTTGCAATTAGCCTTTTCATAGCACTCCCCTGTTCGTGCATCGCGGCGATTTCACCGCTTCTGTCTCGTTTCTTGTTCTTCCGCGGCGATCTTGGACCAGACCATAGGCGGTGGCAATCATTGATCGCATCACTTGCGATCAACGACTCGCGCGCCGTGCCAGGTGACAGAGTTGGAGCCCGGCGAGAAAGAGGGCGAGCGCGATCGCCGGTGGCAGCCATCCCTTCATCCCCAAGGTGCCCGGCGGCGCCATCAAGGTGAGACCGGCGGCGACCAGGGTCACCCGGCCGGGGAGCGCGCGGAGGCCTTCGCCGAGGACGCCGAAGAACACGAGATAGCCCTGCAGGCCACCGGCGACGACGAGCACGCCGCCCGCCGCCATGATGGTGACCAGCATGATCTCTTCGATCCTGCCCATGGCCAGCAGGGCGGGATTGAAGACGAAGAAGAAGGGGATGAAGTAGATCACGGTGCCGAGGCGCATGGCCTCGAGCGCGGTGCGCATCGGTGGCGCCTGCGCGAGGCCGGCCGCGGCGAAGGCGCCGATGGCCACCGGCGGCGTGATGTAGGACAGCATGCCCCAATAGAGGATGAACATGTGGGCCGCCATCGGTTCGATGCCGACGGCGATCAGGGTCGGCGCCAGGGTGATCGCCAGGAACAGGTAGGCCGCGGCAACGGTCATGCCGATGCCGAGCACGAAGCTCGTCACGGCGCCCAGCACCAGCAGAATGAGAACGTCGTCGCCGGCCACCGAAAGCATGTCGTAGGTGAAGTTGCCGACCATGCCGGTCATCATCAGCGCGCCGATGATCAGCCCCACCGGCGCCAGCAATCCGGCGAGCGTTACCAGCTGTTCGGCCGTGCCGAGGATGAAACGCCGGGCTTCGGGCCAGCGGACGCCCGTCCGCCGTGTGAGCGCATGGCTCGCCAGCAGCACGAGGGTCGCCCAATAGGGCGCGGCCTGCTGCCAGCCGGCGACCAGCAGCAGCGTCACCAGGACGATAAGTGAGAGCGGATAGTGCCAGCCTGCGCGTAGCGTCGGGCGGAAGTCGGGCACCAGCTCGGGCGCCAGGCCCGGCAGTTTGTGGCGCGCCGTGTAGCTGTCGATCTGCACGAAGAGGCCGAAGAAGAACAGCAGGGAGGGGATCGCAGCGGCCAGCGCGATCTCGCCGTAGGGCACGCCCATGACCGAGGCCATGACGAAGGCTGCGGCGCCCATGACGGGGGGCATCAGGACGCCGCCCGTCGAGGCCGCCGCCTCCACCCCGCCCGCATAGGTGCCGCGAATACCGGTTCGTCGCATCACCGGCACGGTGACCGCGCCGGTGGTCAGCACATTGGAGACGACCGAACCGCTCATCGAGCCCATGAGGCCGCTCGCCACGACGGCGACCTTCGCCGGGCCGCCACGGACCTTGCCGAGCAGCGCATAGGCAAGATCGAGGAAGAACTGCCCGCCGCCGGAATACTGCAAGGCGGCGCCGAAGATCAGATAGCCGAACGCCAGCTCGGCATAGGCCTGCAGGGTGGGTCCGAGGAAGCTCTCGACACTGTAGATGTGAAAGCTGACGGCGCCGGCGAAATCATAGGTCTGTCCGTCGATCAGGGCCGGCATGTCGTCCGCCACCAGGGGATAGAGCGAGGTCACCCCGGCGATCAGCAGGATGGGAATGCCGCCCGCCCGCCGGCCGATTTCCAGCAGCAGCAGCCAGCCGAGGATGGCCGCGCCGAGCGCAGTGGCGGGCGGATCGAACTCCCAACCCTCGACGTGGATGGGGTGGGCATTCCAGAGATAATAGAACATGCAGGCGAAGCAGAGCCCGAAGAGCAACCGATCGTACCAGGGCACGCGGTCGCGCGGCGCCCGTTTGTTCGCCGGCAGGAACAGGAAGATCGGCGGCAGCATCAGCATCGACAGCAGATAGAAAAAGTGCGTCGCCTCCAGCAGCCCGCCCAGCTTGACATAGGGGTGGAACAGCCGCACGACGGAAAGAGAAATCGCCGCGACGGTGATGACGACGACGACGGCCGTGGCGAGCCCCGGCGTGATGCGGCCATGCGTGGCCCGGTCCGTTTCCTGTTCGTCCCGGGCCATTGTGTCCGACACCATTTTTGCGATCGGGCGACTATACGTTAGCCGGCGGAGAGGTCGTCAAGCCGAGGTGCCGGGCCTCAGATATGGAACTGCGGATCGTCCGCGATCGTCAGACGGTGGAGCAGGCGGGCGTGGCCCTCGTAGCCGCCGGTCGCCTTGTGCAGCACCGCGCGGTTGTCCCAGAGCACCAGCATGTCGGCCGCCCAGCGGTGGCGATAGACGAATTCGGGCCGGGCCAGCCAGTCGTTCAATTCGCCCAGCACGCCCGCCGCGTCGCCACCCTCCAGGTCGAAGACGTAGGAGCCGGCGAAGATCCCGCGCCGGCCGCTTTCCGGGTGGGCGCGAACGATGTCGTGTGCGCCCACCGCCTTGGCCTCGTCGGAGGTGACGATGTCCATGGCACCGTCGTATTTGTCGGCGGCATACTTGCCGTCGTTGGCATAGGCACGGGCCGCCGAATGCAAGCCACGGCGCCCCTCGAGGCGTCGGCGCAGCGCGTCGGGCATCGCCTCCCAGGCCTTGATCTGGTTACAGAACAGCGTGTCGCCGCCGTGGGGCGGAATGGTTAGGCCGAGCAGGCAGGTGCCCGCCGGCGGGCGGGCCATGAAGCTCCAGTCGGAATGCCAGGAATCGGCGAACAGGCGACCCGTCTCGGCCGCGTCGCGACGGACCGCGGCGATCCGGGAATGACCGGGAATGGGGGCGAAGTAGGGATCGTCGCCGATCGGGCCGAAATATGCCGCGAACCGTTCGAGGCCGTCGTTGTCGAGACGCTGCCCCGGAAAGATCAGGACATGATGGTCGAGCCAGGCGCGGCGCAGCGCCGCGACGCCTTCGGCGTCGAGCGGGCGCGCGAGGTCGAGGCCGGTGACGACGGCGCCGCAGGCTTCGCCCGTGGTTTCAATGCGGTGCGTCACAGCGCGCTCACCTCGCAGAGCCAGGCCTTCTGCGAGGCCGTGCCGCTGACCGGATCGCGCACCGCGTCGCCGATCAGCTGGTTGTAGTTGGTGCCCTCGGGCCCGAAGGGGTCGCGCGCGGGGGCATCCAGTTCGGCGCAGGCCTGCCACCAGCCGTTCTGACCGACGACGACGCGGGGGTCGAGCCGGGCGTTCAGCTTGGCCCGGGCGCGAACAGTGCCCGTGGGTGAGGCGATCCGCACCCAGGCGCCGGCGGCGATGCCGCGCGCGGCGGCCGCGTCGGGGTGCAGCTCGACCTGGGGATCGGCCTGGCGGCGGCGCAACGCCGGGATGCCGCGATGCTGGCTGTTGCAGAAGACGGCGCTCTTGGCGCTGGTCAGCACCAGGGGATAGCGCTTCGCCAGGTCCGGTGCGGCGGTGGGCCCGACAGCGGGCTCCTCGAAAACGGGAAGCGGGGGATAGCCGGCCGCGCGCAGGCTTTCCGACCAGAACTCGACCCGGCGCGAGGGCGTCGCGAAGCCGGCGGCGATGCCGTCCGCGCCCGGCGCCCGGTATTTGGCGTAGCGGGTTTCGAGCGGCACCGTGAGGCCGCCCGGCGCCGCCCGCAACGCCTCCAGCGCGATGCCCGACGGCGCCAGCTGGTGGCGCTGTCCGGCATCGATGTCGCCGTCCCAGAAGTGGTCGCCAAGGCCGAGACGCTCGGCGAGGGCGAAGACGATTTCCACGTCCGAACGGCATTCGCCGCGCGGCGGGACCAGGGCCGGGCGCAACTGCACGTGCGACTGCGCCCGCGCGCTGACCTCGAAACCGATCTTCAGGCCTTCGCGCTCGAACGGTGCGGCGACGGGAAGCAGCACGTCGGCAAGCGCAGCGCTCGGGTTCACGAACATGTCGGCATGGACATAGAAGTCGAGGGCGGCGAGCGCCTCGCGCCCGCGGGCCCCGTCGACATGGGCGAGCAGCGGATTGGCGCCGAAGCCGGCGAGGCCGCGCACCGGATAGGGCGCCCCGTCGAGGATCGCCGAATAGAGATCCTGGGTGATCGCGTTGTTGTGCGCCGCCGGGCCGAGCGGGCGGCTCTCCCGCCCGACCGCCGGCGCCATCGCGCGGGCGGCGGGCAGGTCTTCGCCGGTGATGGGCGCGCTCGGCACCGCGGGCAGCAGGACGTTGCCGCCCGGCTGGTCGAAGCAGCCGGTCAGCGCATAGAGCAGCGACATCGCGCGCGCCGTCTGCGTCGTATTGGCGTGTTGCTCGTGACCGTTCCAGGCGTAATAGGCGCTGGGCCGGGCATGCCACAGCAGGTCGGCCGTGCGTATGAGCTGCTCGGCCGGGATCCAGCAGATTTCCGCCACCCGGTCCGCCGTGTAGTCGGCGCAAAGTGCTGCGTAGCGGGCGAAGACCGGCCGGCAGGCGACGTCGCCGTCCCGCGTTGCGACGGTGAAGGCGCCTTCCAGCGCCGGGCGCACATCGGGCTGGACATAGGCCCCGGCCGCCGCGTCCCAGGCGACGGGGCCGCCCGTGGCTTCGTCCCAAACCAGCGGCCGGTCGCCCGTGCCCGCCGCGAGGTCGTCCTCGACCAGCGGCGCCTCGTTGTCGTCGCGGATCAGGACGGGCCCGTTGCTCCAGTCCCGCACGAAGTCCCGGTCGTACCAGCCCCGCGCGATCATCACGTTGGCGAGGCCGAGGGCGAGCGCCCCGTCGGTCCCCGGGCGCACGCGCAGCCATTCGTCCGCCTTGGCGGCGAGACCGATGTGGCGCGGATCGACGACGATCAGCCGCATGCCGCGCTTCACTGCCTCGGCCACGGCGGTGCCGTGGGTGAGCCGCGTCATCGACGGGTTGTAGCCCCACAGCACCATGCAGCCGGCCTTGTCGATCTCCGGCATGGCGCCGCCGGCGGCGCTGCCGAGGCCGGCGACACCATAGGTAAAGCGCGTCGCGTAGCTGCGGGCCCAGCCGCAGACCTCGACGCTGGTGACGGCGTTCGGCGTGCCGAAGGCGTTCATCAGCCGGCGGATCCAGCCGGTGGCGTCCGCCACGGCCGTGGTCGAGCCGGAGGCGAGCGTGAAGGCCACCGCCGCGGGGCCATGTTGCTCGGCGATGCGGCGGAAGGCGCTCGCGGTCAAATCCAGCGCCTCGTCCCAGCCGATCTCGACCCAGCCCGGATCGTCGTCGCCCTTCGGCCGCGTTCGCTTCATCGGCCGCAGCAGGCGGTCGCCGCTCTCGACGATCTCCGCTGCTGCCCGGCCCTTGGCACAGAGCGCCTGGCCGGTGGGATGCTCCGGGTCCGCCTCCAACCCCAGCAGCCGCCCGTCCTCGACGGTAGCGACGGCGCCGCAGCGAGCGATGCAGAGCGGGCAATAGGTCTTGATGCGTTGCGGCGCGGAAGCGCTGTCGGCGGTGGCGGTCATGGCGCCCCTTTCCTTGGAAGAAACCGGCGGGCGCGATACTACGCGGATGCCGGACGCGAGGCACCCCCGCTTCCACCCCGCCGTCCTGTCGCCGGACTAGAGTTGGTAGCGGATCTCCGTCGGCGTCCAGCGCGATCGGCGCCGTTCCAGGCGGTCGGCCGTCGCCTCGCCGTCATGGCTCAGCGCCACGCCCTTGCGGTCCTTGAAGGCCTCGATGCCGAGCCCGCGGGCATTGGCGATCGACAGCACCCGCTCGCCGTCCTCCATGATCACGCCCGCATAGACGCCGCATCGCTTGCAGATCAGCGCCGCGCAGGTCTCCGAGCCGAACCGGTAGGTGGTCAGCTGGTCGGCGCTGAGCGTGATCGTCGCCCGCCCGTCGGCCGCAGATACCGTCCGCGATCCCTGCCGGCTGCAAAACCCGCACTGGCAGGAGCGCACCTGCATTTCTTCCGCGGGAAGCCGGAACGCCAGTTTCATCACGATAGCCCCGCAATGGCAACGACCGGTATGCCTATGGATCGGCTCACTCATCCTCGGCCTCCATCGTTTCGGATCGGGGGATCCTATGAACGCCATTGCATGGTGTCCACCCGGGATTACGCTCGGAACGTCCGCCTGGAAACGGATACCAGGGGCGCATGTCCAGGATTAATTCAGGCCGAATCGCGGCTGCGACCGGTTGGCCAAACAGGAGCTGAGGGACAGGATTTCGGCAGAAAAGGTAGGGTGGTGCCGCCTGGGTGACTTGAACACCCGACCCCCGCATTACGAATGCGATGCTCTACCAACTGAGCTAAGGCGGCGCTGGGCGATTGCATAGCGCATTTCACGCGGGAACGCATCCCCCAAATCGTCGCGCGGCGTCATCGTTTCACGCTAGTATCGCCGCCACATTGAAAGTGATGGGAGGGAAGTAGATATGGCGACGAACGAAGCATGGCTGGCGCTGGGGCGGGAAGAGGCGTTGCTGCCGGAGCTGGCGATCTGCGATCCCCATCATCATTTCTGGCGCACCCGCCAGGGCGGGGTCGAGCCGCAATACCTGCTCGACGAGCTGTTGGCGGATATCCGCCTTGGTCACAACATCGTCTCCACCGTCTTCATCGAATGCGGCGCCGAGTTCCGCACCGACGGCCCGCGCGCCCACGCGCCGCTCGGCGAGACCGAGTTCGTCGTCGAGATCGCCGAGGCGGCGGACCGGGACCCGGCGATTTCGACACGCGTCGCCGCCGCCATTGTCGGCACCGTCTTTCTGACCGAAGGGGATAGCGCCGGCGCCGTGCTCGATGCGCAGACGGAGCTGGCGCGTGGTCGCTTTCGGGGCATCCGCCAGGCTGCGTCCTGGGATTCGAGCCCCGAGGTCGGCAACCATCGGACCGAACCCGGGTCCGGCCTCTATCTCGATACGACGTTCCGGCGCGGCTTCGCACATCTCGGACCCCGCGGTCTGACCTATGAGGGCTGGTGCTATCACCCGCAGATCGTCGAGCTCGCGGACCTCGCCCGCGCCTTTCCCGACACGACCATCATCCTCGACCATTTCGGCGGGCCGATCGGCATCGGCCCCTACGCCGGCCGGCGCGACGAAGTGTATGCAGCCTGGCGCTCGGCGATCGCCGACCTCGCGCAATGCCCCAACGTGATGGCCAAACTCGGCGGTCTGGCGATGGAGGTGAACGGCTATGCCTGGCATGAAAACGACCGCCCGCCGTCCAGCCAGGCACTGATGGAGGCGACGCGGCCCTACTACGAGGAAACCATCGCCCTCTTCGGACCGGAGCGTTGCATGTTCGAAAGCAACTTCCCCGTCGACAAGCTGAGCGCCGGATACGACGTGGTGTGGAATTCCTTCAAGCGGCTGGTCGCGGACTATTCGGCCGACGAAAAGGCGGCTCTGTTCCACGATACCGCGGCGCGGGTCTACCGGATCTGAACACCTTCGCGCCGCGGCGGCCGGTGCCCGTCAGGAGCCGTGGCCCTGGCGGGTTTGCAGGCGCCAGCGCTGGATGGCATCGGCGACGAAGCTCTGATCGAGATCGTCGACCTGCCAGGCGGTGGAGAAGGCGCTCGGCGTGACCTGCGGCCGTTTGCCCTCCTCGACGAAGTCGAACTTCACCCGCATGGCGACGGGGACGCCTTCGCCGACGACGATCGCTTCCTGGCGGCGGAGCGCGGGCAGTTCGGCGGCGAGGCCGTGGGCGTTCTCGGGCAGGGCGGAATCGACGAAACTCTGGTCCAGCTCGTTCGACAGACGGAAGGCGAAGATGGTGCCGCACTGCGAGAGGATGGTCGGATCGATCTCCGAGGGGCGCTGGCTGACCAGGCCCAGCCCGACGCCGTACTTCCGTCCCTCCTTCGCGATGCGGGAAATGGCGCGCCGGGTCGAATCGAAGCCCTCGCCCGGGCGGTTCGGCACGTAACGATGCGCTTCCTCGCACACCAGCAGGATCGGCGGCGTGCGGGTATGGTCCGACCAGAGGGCGAAATCGAACACCATGCGGCAGAGCACGGACACCACGACCTCGACGATTTCCGAGGGCACGCCCGAGAGGTCGAGGATGGTCAGCGGCTTGCCGGCGACCGGAATGCGCAGAATTCGGCTGATCAGCCCCGGCAGCTCGTCGCGCACCAGAAAGCCCGAGAACATGAAGCCGTAGCGCCGGTCGCGATCGAGATGCTCCAGACGCTCCAGCAGGCGAAGATAGGGGGAGACGCCGGTCGGCCGGTTCGGCCGCGTCATCGCCTTGTCGATCAGTCGTGAGAGATCGCCGATCCGATAGGGCACCGGCGTGTCGACGGTGATGTGGCTGACGTCCGTGCCCTCGCCGGCGTAGTTGATCTTCGCTTCCAGGATCACGTCCTTCAGGATGGCGATCTGGGTCTCGCGCTCGAACATCTCGGAGGGCGGCACCATGATGCCGATCATCTCCTCGAGGTTGAGCAGCCAGCAGGGCAGGTGAAGGGCCGTGATGTCGACGGTCTCGCCGACGTCGGCCAGCGCATAGCCATACTCGGCGTGGGGGTCGAGCAGGACGACATGACCGCCCTGGTGATTTTCCAGGATGGCCCGGAGCAGCAGCGCTACAGCCGTCGACTTGCCGGAGCCGGACGAGCCGAGGACGGCGAAATGGCGGCTCAACAGGTTTTCCACGTCGGCATAGGCGGTGAGGTCGGTATTGCGCACGATGGTGCCGATGCGAATCCGGTCCTCGCCTCTGCCCTCGTACAAGGTGGCGACATCGCTATCATCGGCCATGAAGACCGGCGCGCCGAGGGGCGGGTGCCGGTTGACGCCGCGGTCGAACGTACCGCCTTCGTCGACCTCACCCAGCAGTTCCGCCTGGATCAGGACCTGTGCGCGGCCGTCGGCACCGACGATGGTTTCGATATCGCTGGCGAGCGCAAAGGTCCGCGGGCCCGCGCTCGGTGTCTTCAGCATGTCGCCGATCGATATTTCCGGCGCGCCGCGACCTCCGGTCGTGTCGAGGGCGATGGTCAGTCGCGCACCCGAGGCGGCGATGACGTTTCCAATAGCGCTGGCAGGGTCGGTCATGGCGGGCTCACGTCGGGTTGCTGTTCATGAACAAACTCGGCCAACTATACCCGAGGATCGCCCACCGACAACCGAGCTTTGCGCCCGACGACGGCGGCTTCAGGTCGCGAGCCGGGCGGCCATCTTCTCGAGGCCGGTGCGAAGCAGGCGCCGCGCGGCTTCCGGCGAGAGCCAGGCGGTATGCGGCGTCAAGGTCGTGTTCTCCAGCCCCAGCAGGGGGTCGTCCGCGGGAAGCGGCTCGGTGTCGTAGACGTCGAGTGCGGCATGGGCGATTCGGTTCTCGGCCAAAGCCTCGACCAGGGCCGGGCCGTCGATCAGCGCGGCCCGTGCCGTGTTGACCAAGATGGCGTGGCGCGGCATGAGGGCGATCCGCCGTCGATCCAGAAGTCCTGTGGTCTCCGGCGTCGTCGCCAGGTTGAGGCTGAGAACGTCCGACGTGGCGATCACCTCGTCGATCTCCAGGGCGCGGGCCGGCACACCCTCGGGCACGCCACTGCGATTCCAGGCCACCACCTCCATCGAAAAGGCGTCGCCCATTGCCGCCAGCCGGCGACCGACGTCGCCGAGGCCGAGAATGCCCAAGCGTCGGCCCGCCAGTTCCGGCCCCCCCAATTTCGGTGTCCAGCCGCCGGCGCGCATGTGCCGGTCCATGCGGGCAACGTTGCGCGCCGCCGTCAGCATCAGGGCGAAGGCATGCTCCGCGATGGTCCGCCCGCCATAGCCGGCGACGTTCTCGACCACGACGCCGTGGCGTGCCGCCGCCGCCATGTCGACATAGGTCGAGGCGCCGACCCCCAGGAAGACGACCACGCGCAATGCCGGCGAGGCCTCGATCAAGGTCGCGTCGATCACGGTATGGTCGGTGAGGATGCCGGCATGGCCCTGGACCAGCGCGGCGAGCGCCGCCGGGGCCGGGTCGCCGTCGTGCACGACCAGGTCCGGCAGAATGGTGTCGAGCCCGTCGGCCAGCAGGGCACGGGCGTCGGGCCGGCAATCGACATAGATCACGGACACGTGCTTGGGTTCCTTTGTGATTTTACCGCGGACGGCGGCACGACCGCTTCCGGGTGATTGTCGTCACTTTCCATAACTATTCATAAATCCCATATCAATATCATGACCGAAACGTCCCGAAGACCCTGGGAAAAGGAGACTGTCATGATGAAGCATACAGGCGTTATCGCGGCGGCATTGGCCTCCTTGATTCTCGCGACGCCGAGCCTGGCGCAGTCCGTTTGCGGCGAACGGGCACGCTTCCTCGACCAGCTCGACGAACGCTACAAGGAGGCGCCGGCGGCCCTCGGCGTGATCGACAATGGCAGTGTTCTGGAACTGCTCACCTCCCGGGGCGGGAGCTGGACGATCCTGGTGACGGCGCCCGACGGCACCACCTGCCTGATGGCGACCGGCGAGAACTGGGAGAACATTCCGAAGCTGGCCCTGGGCCCGAAGGCCTGACGTCATCATCGTTTTGCCGTCGGACTTCGCGTTCAGCGGGCGACGCCGAACATGTTGCTTTCCGACTTGACGAAGAGGTTCAGCATCGCGTCCTCCACGTTGTCCGGGGTGAACTGGGGCGCGATGCCCTCGAACTTGCACGAGGCCAGGACCTGCTCGACGATGAACTTCGGCTGGAAATAGGCGAGCGGCGCATCGTTCTCGCGGATGACCTGGATCACCTGATCATAGATCGTTTCATCGAGGTTGAGGCCCTGCTTCTTTGCCATGCCTTCAAAGACGCGTCGGAACAGATCCTCCGGCGGTTCCACCGTTTCGAGCTTGTAGGCGATACGGCGCTGGAAGGCCGGGTCCATCAGGTCGTTGGGGTGCAGGTTGGTCGAGAAGATCACCAGCTCGTCGAAGGGGATCTGGAAGCTTTTGCCGGTGTGCAGGGCCAGGTAATCGACCCGGCTGTTCAGCGGAACGATCCAGCGATTGAGGATTTCCTCCGGCTTCACCATCTGGCGGCCGAAGTCGTCGATCAGGAAGGTGCCGTTGATCGCCTTAATATGCATGGGCGCTTCGTAGAACTTGGCGATCGAGTTGAACTTGAGGTCCAGCATTTCCAGGGTCAGCTCGCCGCCGGTAATGACCATCGGGCGGTAGCAGGGGACCCAGCGCTTGTCGTTCTGGTCGCGGCGCACGGTGCGCACGCCGCCGGTGGGCGCCGCGTCCTCGATCACCTTGTGGATCGAGGGGTCGAACACCTTGATGATCTGGCCGTCGACCTCGAAGCAATGGGGAACGTAGATCACGTTCTGGAAGATCTGGCCGACGATTTCGGCCACCGTGGTCTTGCCGTTGCCGGCCGGGCCGTAGATCAGGATGGCGGTGCCGGAGTTCACCGCCGGGCCGAGGCGGCTGACGAAACGGTCGGGGATGACGATCTCGGAGAACGCCTCGTCCATCATCGGCCGGCTGACCCATTCGTTGGTGATCCGCTGGCGCATGATGCGGTCCTGGAATGAGTCCAGGCTGACCGGGGCCGGGCCGAAATACTGGCTCTGCTCCAGCGAATCGACCGCCCAGTCGCGGCCCGCGCGGCTGAGGGCGTAGCGCATTTCGGCGAGCGCCACGCCGCCGGTCTGGGCGCTGCCGATCGCCTCCATCAGTTTGCGGTCGACCGCATCCTTGATCAGGGCGTTGACGATGATCGAGGGCAGCCGCGTCGCCTCGACGATCGACGAGGGGGTCTCGAGGCTTTCCGAGTACATTCCCTTGACGATGAGCTGGAGGAGCAGCATCGGGTCGACGTCGAGGTCGTCCAGATTGCGCGGCGATTGCGGTGTTTCGTTGAAGACGTCGTCCAGCTGTTCCTGCGTGACCACGCCGAGCGCCACGAGATTGTCGCCGAGCCGGCCACCGTTGTTGACCTGCCGTTCCATCGCCTGCTCGATATCGGCCGGCGAAACCAGTCCCTTCGCCACCAGGATGTCGCCCAACAGCATGCCTACGGTCACTCCCTCGCTTGCGCGGCCCGGGACCGTCCGTCATGGTCCTATTCCCGGCGCCGCGCCGATTCACCGGATGGGAACAGGTTAACATATCCCGCTCACCGGTACATTCCGGCGCGTCGCGCCGACCGGTTCGTTGGAGGGAGGAGGCACCCCATGACGCAGACGCTGGCTGATCTGATCGAGGCACGATTCGGCCTGGCGACGGAGGTCGGTCGTGATCTCCCGGCCGAGGGCGAGTTGGCCGGCGCGCTCGGCCATCGCACCCACCGTCGTTTTACCGACTCGGGGGTGGACGATGCGACGGTCGAGCTGATCCTGGCCTGCGGGTTTTCCGCACCGTCGAAATCGGATCTGCAGCAGGCCTCCGTCGTCGTGTTGCGCGATGCGGCGCAGCGCCGGCGGATGGCGGAGTTGATTCCGTCCATGCCCTGGATCGGCACGGCGCCCGTCTTCATGGTGTTTTGCGGCGATAGCCGGCGGATCCGGCGCATCTCCGAGATGCGCGGTCTCGAGTTCGCCAACGACCATCTCGATGCCTTCCTGAATGCGGCCTCGGACACCGCGATGGTCCTGCAAAACACGATCCGCGCGGCGGAAGCGCTCGGCCTCGGCTGCTGCCCGATCAGCGTGGTGCGCAATCATATCGACGCGGTCGGTGAGATCCTGGACCTGCCCGACTGGGTGTTTCCCCTGGCCGGGCTCTGCATCGGTCACCCGATACAACCGGGTTGGGTCAGCCTGCGGCTGCCGCCCGCCGTCACCGTGCATGTCGATCGTTACGACGATTCGAACCTGGAGGCGGAGATCGACGCCTACGACCGGCGGCGCGACGGCCGTTTCTCGATCCCGGCGGAAAAACAGCGCGATCGGGAAAGCCTCGGCGAGGCGGCGTTTTATGGCTGGTCCGAGGACAAGGCCCGCCAGGTTCGCCACCTCGAGCGCGAGCGGCTCGCCGCCTTTCTCAAAGCCAGGAACTTCAATCTCGATTGAAAGTCGCCGCCGCCGCCGTCCGCAGGGGCGAACGGCGGCGGCGGCGATCGAGGCCTACTGAACGTCGGCGGCGTTGGCGTTGTTGGTGATCTGTTCGATCTGCGTCACGGCCAGGGTCGTCGGATCGAATTCGAAGCCGACGAAGGTGTTGCCAGCGACGTCGGCCGGCGGCCGTGCCGTCGCGAGCGTCGTGCCGTTGATCACCGCGCTGCCGCCCGGGCCGCGCGAGATCACGCCGTTCTGCAACAAGGTCAGCACGACGTCCGAGTCGTTCGCCAGTACCGTCGAATTGGGGCCGGCGTTGGAGAAGCTGAAGGCCGAGGCGCGGTAGACATCGCCCGGCGTCAACTGGCTGATGCCGATGACCTCAGAAGCCGACGCGCCGAAGGCGTCCGCGTCATGCAGGGCAAAGGGCGCACTCTCGAAACTGCCAATATCATCGAAAAAGACATGGAACCGACCACCCGCAGGTGCGGGGCCCGTCAGATGCACGTCGATGTCGAAGAAGGTACCCTCGGCGGCGGGATTGTTCCAGGTCGCCTGCACCGCGAAGGGCAGGGTGATGCCGGAGGGTAGGCGACCGACACCCTGGTTCACCGCAACGCTCTGCGTCGGCAGGAAATTGTCGAGTGGCGTGACGATCTGGATCGGGGTCGGGTTGTCGGAGTCCTTCGGGCCGCCCTCGCCGGGATTGAAGATCACGCGGGGACCGTTGCGGATGAGATCGTTGTTCGTGTCTTCGCTGGCGTCGAAGGTGGATTCGTTGTTTTCCGTCAGGTCGGCATTGATGCTGGCCTGTCCGCCGGCGATCGTCCGGCCGGCGGCGTCCGTCTGACCCGACTGTGCGCTGGCGCTACGCCCCCCGCTTCTGGCGGCCAGGACACGCGGATTGAGGCCGCGACCGGACGTGAACTGTTGCTGCAGCAGAGCGATCAGACGGCTCGGCGTGCGGATGATCTTGCTGCCGTTCTCCGTCGCGATGATGCCGTAGCCCTGGCGCAGGACGGTCAGGGTGTTGCCGTTCACGTCGGTGAACACGAAACCGCCCGCATCGCTGTTGACGTTGTTGCGCGGACCCGGGCCCAGGAGGCCCATGAAAAAGCCTTGCTGCTTCGGGTCCCACGCCATGAACAGGGACGTGCCGCGAATGCCCATGGTACCGACCGGCATCTTGATCTTGATGTTCTTCGGCCGCGCCTTGGCGATCTTGCCGGAGACGTAGCGGACCAATCCTCGGGTGAAACTCGCCGCCACGGCGCCGTCACCGGTCTTGGGATCGTAAATGAACTCGTCGATAACCAGATCGCTGTTGGGGCCGACGGAGAACACCGTCTCGTCCATCAACAGGACCTGCATGCGCGAATCTTCCTCGCTGACCACCCGGTCGCCGAGGAAAACATCCATGCCCGAGGTCGCCTGTACGGCAGCGGCCCGTTGTTCGCTGGACACCGCGACCTCGCCGAGTACGGCCGCGGCCACGCCCGCCTTCTGCGTCGCCGCATTCGCCGCGACGGAAACGAAGGAAACCGTCGCCGCCAGGGCGATAAGACCCAGGGTCTTGCCGGTAAACGTCATGCCATGCACTCCAAAATTCCCTCGGACGGTGTGCGCGCCCATGAGTTCGATCACGATGGGCCGCTAGCACGCGGGCGCTGCACCCGCTTTTATATTGTGGCGATTATGCCCTCCGTCGAGCAGAAACGGCAAGGCCGTCTTTTTCACAGTTGATCACAATGTGTGAAATCCGCATCGGATCAGGCAAAAAGCTGGGCGGCAACCGCTCCGTATGGCTATGATGCGGCGGTTAAGGCTAATATCGGCCGGCTGGGATCGGTCGTGATGCCGGCACCTTGTGATATGCACGTGGCTTAGTGATATGCACGTGGCGAAGCGGATCGAGGTCGGGGATGCGGGTAAGTGTGATGGTGATGCGAAATCTCGCGTGTGCAACCGCGATGGCGGCGGTGTTTGCCGTGGCGCTATCCGCCGGCGAGGCATGGTCGCAGACCGAGAGTGAGGCGGCGAAACGCGCCGGCGAGCAGGTCCAGCCGACGGCAGAACTCGGCACGACGACCGCGGATATCGTCGATTCGACGAGTACGATCAGTTTCGACGATGTGCTGGCCAGTCCCGACGATGCCGGGACGAATTTTCGCTATGCGCAGGAGATGATCCAGAAGGGCCGGCTCGACGTCGCCGCCACGACGCTGGAGCGGATCCTGATTCTGCATCCCGAGCTCGACCGAATTCGCCTGCTGTACGCGGTGGTCCTGTTCCGCCTCGACAGTGTCGACGAGGCCGAGGCCGAGTTCCGCCTGCTGGCCAAACGCAAGCTCGCCCGCCGCGAGGAACGCGAGGTCGAGCGTTACATCGCGCTCATCGAAAAGCGGCAGAAGCGGGTCAAGGGCTCGTCGACGACGACGGCGGGCCTTCACTTCGATTCGAACCGCACGGCGTTTCCCGAAAGCGGCGTCCTCCAGGTGTTGAATGTTCCGGCCTCGGGCGGAGGGAGGACGACATCGGCATGATCGTGGCGAACACCCTCGACGTTCGCTTCGACACCGACCTGCAGCGGCTGCGGGAGTTTTTCGTCACCTTTTCCACGGTCATCGACAACCAGCACGATATCGACCGTTTGGACACGCTGGCCTTCCTGGTCGATACGGGCGTCGTCTACGAGGCGCCCTTCGCCACCATCACGCCGAAGCTGCATCTCGAGACGATCTTCCTCGGCGATGCCGGCTACAAGGACGAGGTCTCGGGCTCCGTCCGCCTGTCGCGGCGCCTGTTCTCGCCGAACTTCGTCGGTTATGTCGAAGGCGAGGCCGGGAGCGAGAAATTCGAGAACAGCCTCCAAACGCCCTTCGCCAACGAGCAGAGCGGCCTCTACTACGGTTTCACCGTCGGCGGCGGCTATGCGGTCACCAACAATGTTCGCCTGGACGGCCGTTACCGCTTCCGCCAGAAGGACGCGAACCAGGATTACGAGGCCTATGATTCCCACCTAATCTCGGGTCGCCTGACCTGGGTGATGCCGCGCCAGATGTTCGTCGTCCTGGATGCCAGCGTCGAATGGCAGGACTATGACGGGCCCGACCCCTTCATCTCCGCCCAGACGCGCGAGGACACGGACTATGGCATCTCGCTCACCTACGGCATGCCGGTGAGCGCACTGGCGCTGTTCCGCCTCGACCAGGATCCGTTGCCGGAGCTGGTGCGCGACATCGTGGTTTCCTTCACCGGCGGCTACTTGAGGTCGGAGTCGAACATCTCGAACTTCTCCTACGAAAACTGGCGGGCCCAGATGCTGGTCACCAAGCGCTTCGACTTCTGATACCCCGCGGCGCACGCCGGTCCCACAAAGAGAGCCCCCCGGGTCCGACCCGGGGGGCTCTTTAACGTTGCGGCCGGGGTCTGCGCTCAGGCGAGCGGCATGCCTGGATGGACGGCGCGGCTGTCGGCGACGTCGAAGAACTGACCTTCGAGAGCCGGCATCGCGTTCTCGGCGATGGTCTCCGGCGTCCAGCCGCCGTTCTGATGCACCATGCGGATCGGCCGCGGCTGGCTGTAGAGCGAAAGCTCCCCGCCGCGCTGATGGAAGATCTGGCCATTGACGCCGGCCGATTGTTCGGAGGCGAGATAGGTGCAGAGCGGGGCGATCGCGTCGGCCGGACTGCGGCGCAGGCGTTCCTCGCGCTGGGCGGCGGCGGCCGGATCCTTCGGCGTCGGCACGCTGCGGGTCATGCGGGTGTCGGCCGACGGGCAGATCACGTTGGAGGTGATGTTCTTGCGCCCGTTCTCCATCGCCACGATGCGGCTGAGGCCGACGATGCCCATCTTGGCGGCGCCGTAATTCGCCTGGCCGACGTTGCCGAGCAGGCCGGAGGTCGAGGAGACCATGACGATGCGGCCGTATTCCTGGTCGCGGAACAGGTTGATGGCCGCGCGGGTGATGTTGAAGTGGCCGTTCATATGCACGTCCAGCACCGCCTGCCAATCGTCCGGCGACATTTTGTGGAACATGTGGTCGCGCAGGATGCCGGCCGGCGTGAACAGGGCATGCAGTCCGCCGAAATCGTCGAGCGCCTGCTGCACCATGGCCAGGCAGTCCTCGAAGCTGGTGACCGAGCCGAAATTAGACGATGCCTTGCCGCCGGCGGCCCGGATCTCCGCCGCGATGGTCTCCGCCGGGCCCTGGTCGCCGCCGGCGCCCTCGCCGCTGACGCCCGGATCGTTGACGATCACCGAAGCCCCGTTCGCCGCCATCATCTTCGCCACTTCGGCGCCGACGCCCCGGCCCGCGCCGGTGCAGATCGCCACCCGTCCATCCATCATGCCCATGAGTCGTAGTCTCCCTTTGTCTTCGTTTCGAGTGTCAAGCGGCCGGGCCGAAGTCGACGGCCGGCGGCGGTGGTTTACCCGCAATCAGGTCGGCGGCCTTTTCGCCGATCATGATCGCGGGCGCGTTCGTATTCGAGGACGGCATGGTCGGCATGACCGAGGCGTCGGCGACGCGCAGGCCCTCCAGGCCCTTCACGCGCAGCTGATCGTCGACGACCGCGCTCGTATCGCTGTCGGGGCCCATGCGGCAGCTGCCCATCAGATGGAAACAGGTGGTGCCCCGCTCGCGGGCGAAGCCCATCAACGCGTCGTCGCTTTGCAGTTCCGGCGCCGGGGCCTGGATATGGTCGAGATAGGGCGCGAGCTCCGGCGTCCGGAATAGCGCCAGGCCGAGCTTCATCGCCGCCAGCATGACCCGCCGGTCGCCCTCCGCCGCCAGATAGTTCGGCTGGATCGCCGGCGCCTCGCGCGGATCGGCGGAGCGGGCGCGGATATGGCCGAGGCTGTCGGGGCGCTGCTGCCAGGAGGCCACCGTCATGCCGGGGAAGTCGTCGAGGCGGGATTGCACCCCCTCCTTGTAGCTCGCCGGTGTGAAGGTCAGCTGGACATCGCCGGTATCGCGGGCCGGGTCGGACTTCCAGAAGAGATAGACCACCGTCGGCGAGAGACCGAGGATCGAGGGCTGGCCGAGAAAATACTTCGCGATCTCCCGCCCCAGCCGCAGGCCGCGGGAGCTTTCGTTGATGGTCTCGATGCCTTTCACCCGCGCCGTCATGCGCGCGGCGTAGTGGTCGCGCAGATTCTCACCGACGCCGGGCAGCTCGTGGTGCACCGGCACGCCGATCTCGCCGAGCAACCGGCCCGGGCCGACGCCGGAGATCTGCAGCAGTTGCGGCGAGTTCACGGTGCCGCCGCACAGGATCACCTCGCGACGGGCCTTGATCTCGTGTTCGCGATTGCCCGCCAGATAACGGATGCCGACGGCGCGCTTGCCCTCGAACAGGATGCGCGAGGCGAGCACTTCGGTGCGGACGTCGAGATTGCCGCGCGCCATCGCCGGGTGCAGGAAGGCCCGGGCCGTGCTCATCCGGCGGTGCTTGTGGATCGTCCGCTGGGCGTAGGAGACGCCGTCCTGTACGGCGCCGTTGTAGTCCGGGTTGCGCGGGATGCCGAGGCCGGCGGCGCCCGCGATGAAGGCGTCGCACAACGGATGCGACCAGATCGGATCGGTGATCACGAGCGGCCCGTCGCGGCCCCGGAAGGTTTCGTCCGCATCGCCGACGCGTCCCTCGGAGCGTTTGAAATAGGGCAGCACGTCGGCAAAGCCCCAGCCTTTGTTCCCGAGCTGCGCCCAGGTGTCGTAGTCCATCCGCTGGCCGCGGTTGTAGATATTGCCGTTGATCGAGGAGGAGCCGCCGAGCGTCTTGCCCCGCGGCGTCGCGATCCGGCGCCCGGCCGTGCCGTCACTCGATTCCGACTGGTAGAGCCAGTTCACCTTCGGGTCGAGGATGGTCTTCATGAAGCCGGCGGGGATGTGGATGAAGATGGAGCGGTCGGGCGGCCCCGCCTCCAACACGCAGACGGTGCTCTTGCCATCGGCGCTCAATCGGCTGGCCAGCACCGAGCCCGCCGACCCGGCGCCGACGATGATGTAGTCGAAACTCTCGCTCATGCTCGCGCCATTACTCTTGCGCCCGCCGATCCATCCATTGCTCGCGCCCGGGCCAGTCCTCCACCAGCTTGCGCAGCACCGGCCAGATCTTCACGCCCGCCGCCATGTCGGCGGCGAGATGGCCCGGCTCGGCGTCGAACTCCAGCTTGGAAATATCGTCCATCCGCATCGGATAGAGGATGCCGTCCAGGTGGTCGCATTCGTGCTGCAGCAGGGTCGCGTGCGCGCCGTCGACCTCGCGCTCGACGGTTTCACCAGTGAGCGTCGTGTAGACGAGGCGCAGGCGGGCGGGCCGGCTGACCTTGCCGTGCAGGCCGGGAATGGAAAGGCAGCGCTCCCACCCGGTCAAGGTGTCCGCGCCGAGCGGCGTCAGCTCCGGATTGACCATGACGGTCCAGGGATCGGCGGCGATCTCCTGGTCCTCTGCCAGCCGGCTGGTCAGCCGATAGACGACGAGGCGGACGCTCTCGTAGACCTGGGGCGCGGCGATGCCGGAGCCGCCGATGTCGACGAGCGTGTCCTTCATGTCCCCGGCCAGGCGCGCGACGTCCGGCGCCGTCGGATCATCGACCCGGGTCGCCACCTGGTTCAGGACGGGGTTGCCCATGCGGGCGATCCGGCGAATGGCCATGGCGCTGTCCTTTCTCGGTGCTCAGGCCGCGGCCTGTTCGGCGGTCGGGCCATCGCCCCGGATGGTCGTCCGCCGCATGTCGCGTTCCACCTCGGTTTCGGCGAACCGTCGGACCCGGTGCATGACCTGGCGGTTGTCCCAGATGATGAAGTCGTTCACCCGCCATTCGTGGACGTGGACGAATTCGGGCCGGGTCGCATGCTCCATCAAATCGAAGAGGAAGCCGCGCGCCTCCGGCATCGGCCAGCCCAGAATCGTGCCGGCATGCGACGAGAGATAGAGCGAGGTCCGCCCGGTGACCGGATGGCGGCGGACCAGCGACTGGCGGACCGGCGCGAAGCTTTCTCGTTCCTCGTCGCTGTATTCGGTGAAGCCGAGCAGGGCGCGGGAATACATGATCGAATGCTCGGCGACGAGGTCTTCGATTTCGGCCTTCGTCTCCGCCGGCAGGGCGTCGTAGGCGGCGCGCATGTCGGCGAATTCCGTATTGCCGCCCTGCGCCGGCACGGAACGGGCGGAGAGCAGGGAGTATTTCGCCGGCACGGCACGGAAGGAGGCGTCCGAATGCCAGAGCCGGTTGCCGAGCCCGAACAGCCGGCGCCGGTCGTCGCGCGCGAAGATCCGCCCCTGCCGGTCCAGGTTCGAAACATCGGCGAGGTCGAGGCCGAGGCGCCGATCGGAAAGCGCGGTGACGTTGGACGCGGTCGCGATCTGCAGCTCGCCGAAGTTGCGGGAGAAGGCCACCTGTTGTTCGTCGCTGAGCGGCTGGTCGCGGAACAGCAGCACCGCGTGTTCGTCCATGCCGGCTTCGATCTCCGCCACGGTCTCGGCGTCGACCGGCTTCGAGAGATCGACGCCCTCGACCTCCCCCATCAGGTGGGGGTGGCGTTTGGTGATGCGGATCGCCATGGCCGTAGTCCTCAGCTCCTAGTCCTTGTCGCCCTGGATGATCTTGATGATCGACGAAGTGTCCAGATGCCCGCCGCCGTTGGCGATGTGCATGGCATAGGTCGCCGTCGCCGCGGCGCCGAGCGGGGTCGCGACGCCGGCCAGTTGCGCCGCCGCCTGGGAGAGACGCAGGTCCTTCAGCATCAAGGCGGCGGCGAAGCCCGGCTGGTAGTCCCGGTTCGAAGGCGTCGCCGGCGCCGGTCCCGGCACCGGACAGAGGTTGCGCAGGCACCAGCTGTCGGCGGTCGAGGTCGAGAGCACGTTGAACAGCGTGTCGCGGTCGAGGCCGAGGGTTTCGCCGAGCGTGAAGCTTTCCGCCACCGCCTGCACGGTGATGCCGGCGATCATGTTGTTGCAGATCTTCGCCGCCTGACCCATGCCGGGGCCGCCGCAATAGACCAGGTTCTTGCCCATGCCGCCGAGCACGGCCTTGGCCTCCTCGAACACGGCCTTGTCGCCGCCGCACATGAAGGTGAGGGTGCCGGCCTCGGCGCCGACGGTGCCGCCGGAGACCGGCGCGTCCAACATGCGCCGTCCCGCCGCGGCCGCGGCCGCGTGCACCTCGCGCGCCGTGGCGACGTCGATGGTAGAGGCGTCGATCAGGATCGTGTCCTGATCGGCGGCCCCAATCGCCTCGTTGTCGAGGAACACCGTGCGCGCCTCGACCCCCGTCGGCAGCATGGTGACCAGCACGTCGACACCGCCCGCCGCACCCTGGATCGAGCCCGCATCCTCCGCGCCTGCCTGGGTGAGGAAGTTGACCGCCTCGGCCGAGAGGTCGTGCACTTTTACTTGGTGCCCGGCATTCACCAGATTGCGGGCCATCGGCCCGCCCATGTTGCCGACACCGATGAATCCGACTTTCGCCATCACTGGTTCCTCCCTCGCTCTTCAGGCATGCGAGCGGCAGGGTATCCGTCCCTCTCCACCAACGCTAGAGTGCGACCGATTTTACGGAGGACACGCCATGACCGACGCCATCGACACCGGTACCGACACCCTGCTGGCCCACATCGACGAGCGGGTCGGGGTCATCACCCTCAACCGGCCGGAGGCGCGCAACGCCCTCTCCGACGAGTTGACGCCGGCGCTTCGAAGCATGATCGCGCGCTTCGCCGGGGACGAGGCGGTCGGCGCCCTGTTGATCACCGGCGCCGGCGCCGCCTTCTGCGCCGGCGGCGACGTCAAGGGCATGGCGAGCCGCGGCATCGGCAAGGCGGAGATGACGGCGGAGGAAAAGATCGAGCAGCTGAAGGTTCGCCAGCGCACGCTCACCGGGACCTTGCAGGCCTGCGAAAAGCCGACCATCGCCGCGCTGCCGGGGCCCGCCGCCGGGGCCGGCCTGGCGATCGCGCTCGCTTGCGACCTGCGCCTCGCCGCTGCTTCGGCCTTCGTCTCGACTGGCTATGCCCGCGTCGGCCTCAGCGGCGATTACGGCATCGCCTGGCTGCTAACCCGCGCCGTCGGCTCCGCCCGGGCCCGCCAGCTGCTGTTCACCGCCGAGCGGGTCCCGGCCGCGCGCTGCGAAGAACTCGGCCTGGTCAATCACGTCTTCCCCGACGATGCGTTTCGCGACGAGGCTTTGGCCTACGCCAAGCGGCTGGCCAACGGTCCGTCGATCGCGCTCCGGGCCATCAAGCAGAACCTCGACGTCGCCCTGGAGGCGGATTTCCTCACCGCCCTCGACGGCGAGGCCGAGCGCCTGATCCCCGTCGCCCGAAGCGACGATCACAAGGAGGCGGTCCGCGCCTTCGTCGAAAAGCGCGACCCGGTCTTCCAGGGCCGGTGAGCCTCGGGGCCCGGCGGGCGAAGAGCGGCACGAGCGAGGACAGGGTGACGAGCGTGGCCTGCGCGGCGCCCTTGGTGAGTCTTCGCCACTGGTAACAGGCATCGCATGGCGGGTCGATGGATCTCCCCGAGTCTACGCCATTGGCGGCGGAGGATGGATGTCGTCATTCAAGGGTACAGTGCCCGTAGATCCGGCATGGCCGCCTAGGTGATTGGTAGCCACTTTGAGACGTTGCGCTCCAACGGAATGTGGATAACCTCACGGAGGTAGGCAGACTGGAACTTTAGCAAACTCGGGACTTGCCGATGCCGGGTAAGGCAGCTTGTCTACTCGGCCATCTGAACGCGAATGGGGAGATGTATGGCTAGCATTTTGCAGTTCGATGATGAAGCGGCTCGACGGCTTGAGAAAATGTACACGACCCCTGATGTCGTTGCACAGCGCGCTGCGACGGTGGAGGCCCTGAGACCAGCCGAGGGGGAGAGCATTCTCGATATTGGAGCCGGCAACGGATTTCTCGCTGGTGAGTTGGGTGACAGGGTTGGCGAGACTGGTCAAATCGTCGGGATCGACACAAGCGAAAGTATGGTCGCCATGGCCCAGGCACGCTGCGCAGATCAGCCTTGGGTTCGCTTCGAGGTGGGGGATGCGACTGCTCTGGCGTTTGGCCACGCATCGTTTGACGCGGCTGTTTCAGCGCAAGTTTTCAGCTACATCCCCGATGTCAATGCGGCTTTGCGTGAGACATACCGAATCCTGAAACCGGGTGGCCACTTCGTTCTGCTGGATACCGACTGGAACACGATGAGTTGGAACAGCAGTGATCCGGAGCGCATGTCGAAGATCATGAAGATTGCTGTGAGCCACAGTGCCGACGCCTTCCTACCAATGACATTGACGCCGAGGCTGATGGCGGCCGGGTTCGAAATCATCGACCGCGCAGCTTTCCCAATCTTCAATCCCGAATACGACCCGGAAACTTACAGTTACGGCTTGATCGGAATGATCGCCTCATCGCTCCCCACCGGCGATGGGCTGGCACAGGAGGAGGTGGACGCATGGGTTGCGGACCTGCATGAGACAGGCCGAAACGGAGATTACTTTTTCAGCATAAATCGTTTCATCTTCGTTGCGAGAAAGCCTGCTTGACGACCAAGGGGTCAGCGGCAGGCTGCACCATTAGAAGTTCCAAGTTGGGTCATCTACGGAAATGGACCGCCTGCCGGTTTCACGGCGAAAGCTAGGGGATGTCCGGACATGGGCCGCGCGCTTCGGCTTGCGCAGGGCATCGCAAGAATGTTCGAGCGGCCCGATGTGAACAGGCGGCCGCGATGCGCTCGCGTGTCTCGCAGGCTGCGGCAAAGCCAGCCGACCGCACGTCATCCGCGGCGCGCCTAGCAGCCTGTCGGACTTGAGCCGAGTTTCGAGATGAGATTCACTGTCACGGTCTGATTCTCTCCTGCGCGGTGATTTTGTGATGAGCAACTTTCGACAGGTTGACCGGGAGACCAGCTATCTTCTGCCGCCTTCGGTGGACGAATGGCTGCCTGATCGTCATCTGGCGCGCTTCGTGGTCGATGTGCTGGAGCAGCTGGATCTCTCTGCGTTCGTGAAGGCCTATCGTGGTTCGGGCTCGGCGGCGCATCACCCGAGCGTCCTGCTGGGCCTGCTGATCTACGGCTACGCGACGGGGGTGCATTCCAGCCGGAAGCTGGAGCGGGCGAGCTATGATTCGGTGGCCTTCCGCTTCATCGCGGCAAACGACCACCCCGACCACGACACGATCGCCACGTTCCGCCGTCGCTTCCTGCCGCTGATCGAGGGGCTGTTCGTGCAGGTTCTGCTGCTGGCGCGGCAGGCCGGCATGCTGCAACTGGGCACGGTGGCGCTGGACGGGACGAAGATCCATGCCGACGCGAGCCGGCACAGCGCCCTGTCGTGGCAGCGTGCGGGCGAGATCGAAGCCCGGCTGCGGGCCGAGGTGGCGGAGTTGATGGCGTTGGCGGAAGCGGCGGACCGGTCCGAGGTTCCCGACGGCATGAGCGTGCCGGAGGAGCTGGCACGGCGCGAGGACCGGCTGGCGGCGATCGCCGCGGCGAAGGCGGAGATCGAGGCGCGGGCGGCCGAGCGTCATGCGCGGGAGCAGGCGGAGTACGAAGAGAAGCTGGCAGCCCGCGAGGCGAAGGAAACGCGGACCGGCCGCAAGCCGGGCGGGCGGCCACCGAAGCCGCCGGAGCCGGGGCCACGGGCGAAGGACCAGGTCAACCTGACGGACCCGGACTCGCGCATCATGCCGGTGGCCGGCGGCGGCTTCGAGCAGTGCTACAACGCCCAGGCTGCGGTGGCCGCCGGCAGCCTGCTGGTGGTCAGCGCCGACGTGGTGCAGGCGGCGAACGACAAGCAGCAGATCGAACCGACGCTCGAAGCACTCGCCGGCCTGCCGGACGGGCTTGGCGAGGTCGAGACCCTGTTGGCGGACAGCGGCTACTTCAGCCAGGCCAACGTCGAGGCCTGCGGGGAAGCGGAGATCGCGCCGCTGATCGCGCTCGGCCGGGAGCACCACCATCTTTCCTGGCGGGACCGCTTCGCCGAGGCGCCGCCAGCGCCCGAGGATCCGACGCCGCTCGAGGCGATGTGCCATCGCCTGGCCACACCCGAGGGCCGGGCGCTCTACGCGCTTCGCAAGCAGACGCCGGAGCCGGTGTTCGGCATCATCAAATCGGTGATGGGCTTGCGTCAGTTCAGCCTGCGCGGCCTCGACAAGGCGAAGGGGGAATGGACCTTGGCCACGCTCTCCTGGAACATCAAGCGGATGTTCGTCCTCAGCCACGCCTGAACGGGCGGGCCAACCCGCGTTCGCAACTTCATGGGGGTAAATCCATGACATCGACGCCCGCCAAGCCAATCTTACCAATCCTTGCATGCCCGAGTCCGACAGGCTGCTAGCCATCGACGTTCTCGCCCAGGCATGGCGGAATAGGGGCCCCCGGGAGACCACGAAAGCCGATCGGGCGCTGGCAAGCCTATCCCGGGTTGCCGGGCGCCTTCTGGATGTCGTCGGAGATCACGCCCCAGGGTTGCGCGGAATCGCACCAGATCTGTACGCCGGGCTTCACCCAGGAGCTGTCGTCGAGGGTTCCGGCCTTGATCACGGCCAGGCCCTGGAAGGCCTCCGGTACGGTGTGGGTCGGTCCGCCGCAATTGGTGCAGAAGTAGCGCGTCACGGCCTGGCCGGAGGTGCCGGTGACCGCATAGCCGCGGATCGTATCGCCGTTCATTTCGATCGAGGCTTCGGGAACGCCGACATTGACGGAGAAGGCGCTGCCGCTCTGTTTCTGGCAGTCGGTGCAGTGGCAGATCGCCACCATTACCGGCTCGGCGCTGCTGGTATAGCGGAGCGCGCCGCACAGGCAGCCGCCGGAAATCTTGCTCATGGGGTGTCCTCCCTCGTCTCGCGCCCGCCCAGGCGGCGGCGCGGCGTCCCATCGAGTGTAGGTGGCGCCGGGCGGGAAACAAAGCGAGGGGCGACCACATAAGCGTGATCGCGGGACCCGGCGTCCGGTTGCCTCTCGCGGCGGGGGTCCTATAGTCCGGCCGATCCAATCTATTGCGGAGGGATCGCCATGCTCATCTCGACCGGGACGGAGACCGCAAAGCTGAGTGAAGCGACCTATATGGTCGACGATCAGCCCTACAAGGGCTGGGAATACATCGGCCAGGCGCCGAAGCCGGGCACGCCCGGCTATGGCCAGGACGTCGCCGGGGCGGCGGTCCCGCAAGCCTATCTGGTCATGCAGCCGCCGGGCAGCGTCACCCGACCGCACTTCCATCAGACCAACCAGTTCCAGCTGTTCGTCGGCGGCGGCGGCACGGTCGGAGAAACCCGGGTCGATCCGGTGACCGTGCAGTATGCCGGCGCCCACACGCCTTACGGTCCAATCCACGCCGAAACGTCGGGCGTCGACTACTTCACCCTGCGCCAGGCCTGGGACAGCGGCGCCAAGTATCTGCCGGCGAGCCGCGATTTGCTGGAGCGGGGACGCTTCCGCCAGGTCGTCGGCGTCAAGGCCGACGACGCGCCGCCGGCCCCCGCCGGCGAGATCGGCCACGAGACGCTGATCGCGCCCGAGGCGGACGGCCTGTTCGCCGAGTGCCTCACGCTGCCGCCGGGTGCGCGGCACCGCTTGCCGGACGCGGGCGAGGGCGGCGGGCAATATCATATCGTCATCTCCGGCGCGCTCGCCCGTGATGGCGCGAGCCTCGGCCCGCTGTCGGTCGAGTTCGCGACCCCCGATGAAGGCGCGGTCGAGATCGAGGCGGGGCCTGAGGGGCTGGAGCTAGTGCTGGCCCGCTTCCCCCGGCTCGAGGGCTGAGATCGGCCGCCGGCCCATGGTCAGCCTGAACGAAGAGATCGCGATTGCCGCCCCGCCCGAGCGGGTCTGGCCGCTGTTGAGCGATCCGGCCGTGGTCGCTGGCTGCATCCCCGGCGCCGAGCTGGCACCGGACCAGGGCGATGGCCTGTGGCGCGGCACGATCCGGGTCAAGTTCGGGCCGACCACGGTGATCTTCCGGGGCGAGGCGACCTTGACCTTCGACGCGGAGGCGCGGCGCATCGAGATCGAAGGTCGCGGCATCGACGGTCGCGGCGCCTCGCGGGCGCTCGCCTCCGGCACCGTCGCCGCGTCGGGGGGCGAGAGCACGACGCTCGCCGTGGCGGGCGAATTCAACGTCACCGGCCCCATCGAACCCTTTGTCAATTCGGGCGGTGTCCATGTGGCCCGCGCCCTGCTGGCGGAATTCGCGCAGAACATGGCCGCCCAAGTCGGCGCCCCGGTCGAGACGCCGGACACGCCCGAGGTCGCCGAGACGCCGGCGGCACCCCAACAGCCGGCTCCCCAACCTTCGGCGGGCGAACTCGGCGCGGGCGGGCTGCTGTGGCGGGCCTTCCTCTCTTGGCTGAAAGGCCTTCTCGGTAAGTCAAAATAATGCGGGGGAGTTAACCGGCATGAGCAAACTTCTGGTCACCGACGTCCTGACCCAGGCCTTCGTCGCCGAGGGGGTCGACCATCTCTTCACCCTGATGGGGGACGCCAACATGTACTGGTCGGCGCGCATGGCCGATCACCCCGGCATGAAGCTGGTGCATGCCCGGCACGAGCATTGCGCCTGCTCGATGGCGCATGGCTACGCGCTCGCCACCGGCAAGGTCGGCGTCGCCTCGACCACCTGCGGGCCGGGCTTCACCCAGATCATGACGGCGCTGACCCAGGCGGCACGGGGTAACGTGCCGCTGGTGGTCTTCGCCGGCGATTCCCCCATGGGCGCCGCCTGGTACCTGCAGGAGCTCGACATGGCGCCGTTGGCGCGGGCGACCGGCGCGCACTACATCGCCGTGCGCTCGATCGACCGCATGCTGGATAATGTGCGCGAGGCCTTCCACGTCGCCATGACCGAGCGCCGGCCCGTCGTGTTGTCGGTCCCGATGGACTTGCAGCGCCAGGAATATCCCTACATGGCCGACTACATACCCTCGGCTGATCTCGGGCCCGTCGCCCAGCGCCCGCTGCCCGACCCCGCCCTCGTCGAACGACTGGTGGGCATGATCGAGGAGGCAGAACGGCCGATCCTGCTGGCCGGGCGGGGCGCCGTGCGCTCCGGCGCGCGCGCGGCCCTGGAGGCGCTGGCCGAACGCTCGGGCGCGCTGCTGGCGACCTCGCTGCTCGGCAAGGGACTGTTCGAGGGCAATCCCTATCACCTCGGCATCGCCGGCGCCTTCGCCAACGACCATGCGCGCGAGCGGTTCGTCGAATCCGATCTGGTGATCGGCGTCGGCGCCGGCCTCGGCCACTACACGACGGAGGGCGGCTACCTCTATCCGGGCGCCCAGGTGGTGCAGATCGACACCGCACCCCGCGGCCTCTGGCAGGGGCTGCGCACCGCCGACCTGCACATCCAGGCCGACGCCCGCGCCGCGGCCGAGAGCCTGGTCGAAGCGCTCGATCGCCGCGGCATCGCCAAGACCGGGAGCCGGGCGCCCGGCATCGCCGAGGGCATCGCCGCCGCCTCGCCCGACGGCAAGGAATTCCCCGTGCAGGCGAACACCGTCGACCCGCGCCGGGCCATCCAGGAGCTGGACGCGGTGATCCCGAAGGACTGGGACGTGGTGATCGGCGGCGGCCATTACTTCTCGATCGCACTCACCCACATGAGCGGGCGGGCGCCGGAGAAATATCACGTCGTCGTCGATTTCGGCGCCATCGGCTCCGGCCTGCCGGCGGCGATCGGCGTGGCCGCGGCGCGCGGCGACGGCAAGGTCGCGCTGATCGAGGGCGACGGCAGCCTGCTGATGCATGTCCAGGAGCTGGAGACGGTTCGCCGCCAGGGCCTGCAAATGTTGATCGCGATCATGAACGACGGCGGCTACGGGGCGGAGTTCCACAAGTTCCGCGCCCACGGCATGGAGACCGGCGTGCGCGAGGCGATGCACGGCCGCGGCGACCTGGCGGGCGTCGCCGGCGGCTTCGGCCTGCGCGGCGATACCGTGTCGGCGATGGGCCGCATGGAAGGCCTGTTCGCCGAACACCGCGCCGCCAACAACGCCAGCCTGTGGGACGTCCACACCGACGATCTCATCGCCTCGCGCAGCTATCGCCGGGTCCACTACGGCGAGGCGTAGCCAACCCGTCGTCCTATTGGACGGACGAGAACGCCGTCGGCAGCAGGATCTGGTTGGCGACGGAGGCGACGATGGCACCGTCCTTTTCCGTCTCGGCGCGCTTCTCGTTCCATTCGGGATCGGCCTGGAAGGCAACCCACTTCTCGTCCCGCTCGGCAAGCGATTCCCAGGCCAGGAGATAGTAGAGATCCTGGTTGCTCTCGCCGATGCCGACGGTCCAGAAGCCCGCCTGGCGGATGCCGTGGCGTTCCCAGATGCCGAGTGTGATGGTGTCGAAGCGCTTCAGCAGTGCCGGCAGCCGGCCCGGCACACAGTGGTAGACTCTGAGTTCGTAGATCATGAGGTTTTCCCCGCTTGGCACGATGGACGGATATTCGATGAGGTTATCCATGTTGATCCGGGCCTTGCGGGATTGATAGTGTTTTTTCTCAAGGTTGGCGCCGGAGGGCGCAGAAGGAGGGGCATGATATGGGAATCGAGGAACAGCGCTTCGAAGCGGGCGGGTTGGTGTTTTCCGTCCGTCACGAGCAGTGGGACGCCAACATTCACAGCCACGCCGACCAGGGTGCCATCATCGAGGTGAGCGCGCCGGTCGACGGGCGGGAGCGGGCGTTGCTGCGCTTCAACTGCTGCGACGTCGAGCGGAGCTACGTCTACGATCCGGACGGCGAGCACAAGGTCTGCCAGATGGATCCCATCGTCGACGGCAACCCGGTCGGCTGGTCGGTGCGGCAGATGCGCGACAAGCTGGCGCCGATGCTGGGTCGCGCCGGCGCGGCGGCGCTGGCCGACGGGCTCGACGCGTCGGGTCTGTGCGAGACGCTGGACCGGGTCGAAGCGGCGGCGCGCGAGGCCTACATCCGCGGCCGCCGAACCGTGAAGCACAATCGCGGCACCGACATTTTCGAGGCCGGCAACATCCGCTTCGGGCTGGAGATGCGCGATCTCGGCGGCGACGGCGGCCTGGCGATCCATGTGCTCTCGGATCTGGTCGGCACCACCGGTGATTCCTACGCCGAGGAGACCGAGATCCTGGCCTTCGACTGTTTCCGCGGCGAGCCGCACTATCACTACGGCCCCCGCAACAAGAACCATCGCTATTACTGGGACCAGACCATCATCCCCGATCCCCTGGAATGGACCCTCGGCGTGCTGAAGTCCGGCAAGCTGAAGCCGATGATCGAGGCGGCGGGCTATCCCGGCGTCGCGGCCGATCTCGACGAAGGCTTGGTCGCGTCCCTGCTGCCGGCGCTCGAGAGCAAGGCCCGCGAGATGCAGCCGAAAACGGATGGCTGATCCCGCGGCGGGCCCGGCCGTCGATCTGAAGATCGACGGCGCGACGATCATCACGGTCGATGCCGAACGACGGGTGATCGAAAACGGTGCGGTCCTCGTCGACAAGGGCCGCATCGTCGCGGTCGGCGCCGACGACGGCCGGCCGGCGCGGGAGCGGTTGGACGGCACCGACATGGTGGTCCTGCCGGGTCTGATCGACGGTCACGCCCATGCCGGCCACGGCCTGGTGAAGTCGCTCGGCGCCGGGCGCAGCGGCACCTGGTTCGAAGCCTGTGAGCGGATCTACACCCGGGCCACCAGCGCCTCCTTCTGGCGGGCCGAGGCGCGCCTCTCGGCGTTGGAGCGCCTGAAGGCCGGGGTGACCTGCGGCCTCTCCCTGATGGGCGGCGGCCCGGACATCATGGCGACCGACGATGTGGAAAACGGCAATGCCTGGGCCGGCGCCGTCGCCGAGGTCGGCATCCGCGGCGTCCTGGCCGTCGGTCCCGGCCGGCCGCCGTTCCCGCGCGAGTACCTGCGCTGGGACAGCGGGACGGGGGTAGCCCGCACCGTCGGCCTCGACGATCAGCTGGCGGTCAGCCGCGATCTGGTCGAGGCCTGGCACGGCGCGCAGGACGGCCGCTTGCAAGTCGCGCTGGCGACGCCGGTTTTCGGCCGAACCGACAAGGGCGACGGCGCCCCGGCGGCGGAGATCGAGCGGTTGGTCGCCACGGTGCTGGAACTGCGGGCGGCACACGGGTTGCGCCTGACCCAGGACGGCCATCATTCCGGCACCCTGGCCGCGGCGCGGACGCTCGGCCTGCTCGGTCCCTGGTCGTTGATGAGCCACTCGGTCGATCTGACCGAGGCGGATATCGCCGCGGTGATCGAGACCGGAGCGGCCATCGTGCACAATCCGAGCGCGGTGATGTCGATCCGCGGCCGCTGCCCGGTGACGGAGTTGATCGAGGCCGGCGTCTGCGTGCTGATCGGCTCCGACGGCGCGGCACCGGACCGCGGCTACGACATGTTCCGCCACATGGCCCAGGCGATGCACTACCACCGCCGCCACTTCCGCGATCCCCTCGTGCTGCCGCCCGGCAAGGCGCTGGAGATGGTGACCATCGACGCGGCCCGCGGCCTCGGCCTCGCGGACGAGATCGGCTCCATCGAGGTCGGCAAGCGGGCCGACCTGGTCCTGGTCGACATGGCCAAACCGCATCTCTACCCGCCGAACATGCCGGTCACCCGCATCGCCCATTTCGCCAACGCCGCCGATGTCGACACGGTCATCGTCGATGGCGAGATCCTGATGCGCGGTCGCCGGGTCGCGAACGTCGACGAGCGCGAGGTGCTGGCCGAGGCGGCGGTGGAATGCGAACAGATGCTGGCGCGCAGCGGCCTCCACCACCTGACCGCGGAGCCGGACGACTACTGGCGTGGCGCCCGGATGGCGGATTAGCCGAGCAGCAGGTCCGCCGCCCGCCGACCGGAGCGTGCGGCACCCTCGATGGTGGCCGGCACGCCGGTGTCGGTCCAGTCGCCGGCGAGTGCCAAGTTGTCGAAACGAGTGCGCGGGCCCGGGCGGCGCGCCTCCATCGCCGGGGTCTGGACGATGGTGGCGCGGCGTTCCTTGACGATGCGATAGGGCGGCGGTGCCGCTTCGGTCCGGCCGAGTGCGCGGGCGACATCGCGCCAGATCGTGCCGGCCAGGGTCTCGTCGTCCTGTTCGAGGAAACGGTTGCCGTCCGACAGCGTGATGGAGGCGACGTCGCCACGCTGAAAGATCCATTCCGCCGTGCCGCCGAGCAGTCCGACGAAGGGAACGTCCGGGTCGAGCCCGCGGGCGTCCGGCAGCCGGTAGTGCAGGTTCACAATGGCACTGAACGCGTCGGGATAGCTGGACATCGCCATCAGGTCGGCGGCGACGGCGGGCGGGGCCGCGAGGACGACGGCATCGCCGGGATCGAGGGCCACGTCGTCGTCGGTGAACCGCAGATGGCTTGCCCGGCCGTCCGCCCCCTCGATGGTGCGCAGGCGACTGGCGAAGCGGATGTCCACGCCGCGTGTTTGCAGTAGTCCGGCCAACGGTTCGATCAGGGCGTGCGACAGTCCGCCGGGGGCCAGGACGGGCCGGCTGGCGGCTTCGCCCGCGACCAGGGTTTCGCGCACGACGGCCCACAGGCCGCGCGCCGTGCCGGTTTCGGCGGCGACGTTCAGGGCGGCGAGCGCGAGGGGCTCCCAAAGGCGTCGGTAGGCCGGCCGGCGGGTATCGAGGACCTCGCCCACGCTCGCGCCCGGTTTGGCGAGGGCGAGGCGGGCCATGTCGCGGGCCAATGCAACGAGGCCGACCTCGGGGGGCAGGGCGCTATACCCGAGCAGCGCACCCAGCCGCGTCGCCGCCGGGGCCAGCTGCCAGCGGGCGCCGGTTGCGAGATCCAGGAAGGGAAACCGCGCGGGCCGGATCTCGCGGATCCTGTCCCGGGCGCCGGCGGCGGCGATGAGGTCGAGGACGGTCCGGTTGCCGGTCAGGATCAGGTGGCTGCCGTTGTCGATCACCCGGTCGAGATGGGCGTCGTGATAGGACCGGCAACGCCCGCCGGCCCGCTTCGCACTGTCGTGCAGGACGACGCGTTTGCCGGCGGCGCTCAACCGTTCGGCCGCTGCAAGGCCGGCGATGCCGGCGCCGACGACGTGGACGCGGGTCAATGTCGGCTCAGCGCCGCAGCAGGGCGGCGGCGATGCCACCGAGGCCGGCGGCGAGGCGAGCACCCTTGGTGAGTTCGACGCGCTCGGCCAGGGGATCGCGGCGGCGGAGTTCGTCGCGCAGGCGCCGGGCGAGGTTGACGATCACTGCCGATTCGAGGCCGAGACGGCGATGGCGCATGCGCCGGGCCAGCGGTGCGGCCTCGAGCAGCAGCGCGTCGACGCCGTCGAGCGTGCGGTCCAGCACCCGGCGCAGGCGGGCGTCGCTTCGCGGCGCCAGCAGGTCGTCGGCGCCGAGCCCTTCCGCCTCCAGCCAGTCGAGCGGGACGTAGAGCCGCCCGAGCGCGCGCCAGTCGTCGCCGCAGTCCTGCAGATGATTGAGGATCTGCAAGGCGGTGCAGAGCGCGTCGGAAGCCGGGCCGGGCGTCTCGTCCTCTCCATGCAGCGCCATCAGATAGCGCCCGACCGGCATCGCCGAATAGCGGCAATAGTCGATCAGGTCGTCCCAGGTCCGGCAGGGCGCGTTCTCCGCGTCGCGGCGAAAGGCGACGAGGAGTTCGCGGGCGAAGCGGGCCTCGACCCCGCTTTCGGCCAGGCTCTCGCGCAGGCGCGCCCCGGCCGTGGACCACGGCTCGGCCGGCGCCCCGCCGGTCAGCACGGCGTCCAGGTGGTCGAGGTGGGCGAGTTTCTCCTCCCGCGCCAATTCGCCCGAGTCGGCGATATCGTCGGCCAGCCGGACGAAATGATAGAACGCCATGACATGCGGGCGGAGCGCCGCCGGCAGCAGGACCGAGGCGACGGGAAAATTCTCTCCGCGATGTGATTTGAGGGCCTGGGGGCCGCTCTCGGCGATGGCGCTCATGCGGGGGTCCGGCGTCGGATCAAGGGCGCGCACTATAGACCGAAACGACGGGCGAGGGGTGTTGCCGCGGGGGCACTTACTCTCAAAAGCCCTGCTCGCGGAGATTTGAGGTTGCGCTTGTGCGATACTCTTGGCATACCTCGCCATCGCATGTGGGGTTCCCTCGTGCGAGGGGTGTCGCATTGCGTGCGGCGGGGTGGTGATCGATGGACGTCGATCCCGGACCGGCAGCTTCGAGGGGAAGTGGCCGGATCGTTTTTTCCGATCCCGTTTCATGCGCGCCGCGATAGCTGGGCGAAAATGGTCGAACGACAACCGCGGGAGTAGCGCCATGGAGGAGTTCAGGTATTTTGTGGAGGATTACCTCCCGATCTTCATGTTCTGTACCTTGGCCTGTCTGTTGTTCACCGGCTATCCCGTCGCCTTCATCCTGGGTGGCCTGGCTTTTCTCTTCGGGGTGATCGGCTGGTTTCTCGATATCTTCGCGCTGATCGAATTTTTCAATTTCGTTCCCAGGATCTGGGGTACGGCGGCGGAAAACCTGGTGCTCGTCGCGGTGCCGACATTCGTCTTCATGGGCGTGATGATGGAGCGGAGCGGTATCGCCAACGATCTGCTCTATTGCTGCCAGGTGCTGTTGAAGCGGGTGCCGGGTGGCCTTGCGCTCTCAGTCACGATCATGGGCACCATCCTCGCCGCGATGACCGGCATCATCGGTGCCTCCGTGACCATGATGACCGCCCTGGCCCTGCCGACCATGCTGCGCCAGCGCTACAGCCATGGCCTGGCTACGGGAGTGATCGCCGCATCGGGCACCTTGGGCATCCTCATACCGCCGTCGATCATGTTGATCATCATGGCCGATCTGTTGGCCGTGTCGGTCGGTAACCTCTTCATGGCGGCGCTGGTCCCGGGCTTGATGCTTGCCATTATCTACCTGATTTACATCGTCACACTCGCCTCGTTACGGCCGCAAGTGGCGCCGCCGCTGCCGCCCGACCTGCTTTATGTGCCGCGCAACGAAATGCCCAAGCTGCTGTTCAAGAGCTTTTTCCCGCCCGTCTTCCTGATCGCGCTCATCAAGGGCTCTATCTTGCTGGGTTGGGCCACGCCGTCCGAGGCTGGTGCGGTCGGGGCGTTCGGTGCCAGCCTACTGGCCTTCGTAAACGGTCGGCTCGGTTGGGACACGCTCAAGGGCGTTTGCCACTCGGCGGGTCTGACGATTTCCTTCATCTTCTTCATCGTCATCAGCGCCACCTGCTTCGCCTATGTGTTCCGCTCCCTCGGCGGCGACGATATCGTGGAGCATCTCATCTTCGAGGCCGGCCTCGACTCCTGGGGCCTATTGTTCCTGATCATGGGCATCGTCTTCGCTCTTGGTTTCTTCCTCGACTGGCTGGAGATCACCCTGATCATCCTGCCGGTGTTTGCGGGCATGATTGTCGACATGGAATTCGGCGACCACGTGCCGGAAGCCGCGATGGTCTACTGGTTCACGGTGCTGATCGCGATCAATCTGCAAACCTCGTTCCTGACGCCGCCCTTCGGCTTCGCGCTGTTCTATCTGAAGGGCATCGCGCCGAAGGAGATCAAGATCGAGAGTATCTATCTCGGCATCATCCCGTTCGTGTCGCTGCAGCTTGTGGGGCTGATCGTGGTGATCGCCTTCCCCAAGGTCGCCCTGTGGTTGCCAAAAGTGGTTCACGGACTCTAGGAGGCGCATTCGATGTCGGTTATTGAACGTGACTATGGCCCGATCGGCGACCTGCCGGCGATGGTCAAGCTCAGCCTCGGCCTGCGCCGCATCGTCGAGGTGGTCGGCCAGTACGCTTCCTTCCTGATCATCCCGCTGATCATCATCACCATCTTCGACGTCACGGCGCGCAAGCTGATCTGGATCCAGATCTTCCTGGTGGAGCATGTCTCGAAGTTCTTCGAGTCGACCTTGCTGCAGGAGCTGGAGTGGCATTTCCACACGGGGCTTTTCGCCCTCGTGCTCGGTTTCGGCACGGTCTACAACCGCCACGTCCGCGTCGATCTGGTGCGTGAGAAGCTGCAGTTCCGCAAGCAGGTCTGGATAGAATGGATCGGCACCACGATCGGCATGATCCCCTACACGGCGATCGTCATCTTCTTCGCCTTCCAGTTCGCCCTCGAATCCTGGCAGACCAGCGAAATCTCGGCCTCTCAGGTCGGCCTGACGCACCGTTGGATCATCAAGTCGATCCTGCTGGTGGGTCTGGGCGTGGCGCTGACCTCGGGCATCGCGGTGTGGTTGCAGCTTACGGTGATTCTGTTCGGCCCGCGTGATCTTCGCTTCCGTCTCATGACCATGGATTGGCCGGAAGAGCGCGACGATCATCGCATCGTCGTCGAAGGTCTGGACGAGGACGGCGACGTGGCCGTGGTCAGCGAGGGCGGCGACGGCGGACAGCAGCGCTCCGGTTAGGTGGCCGGGCGCGGTTTCCGGGGAAACGCGCCCGCATCCCGGCCGTCCCCGAACGCGGAGGCCACGGCTGAGTGGACTGGCATCACTACGTCAAGAAGTACGTCTGGGACACGAACAAGACGCCCTATTTCGTGCCCGTGCCGCGCCTGACGCGGATCCAGGCGCATAACGAGATCTTCATCTACGCCCTATTCGTCGGCGTGCCGGCAATGCTCGTGACGGTGGCGACGACGACGTCCGTGCTGGACTCGGGCTCGAGCACGGCGGCGATGTTTGCGATCTATGCGCTGACGCTCGGCATTGCCGCGGGCTTGCTGCACGTGCGCAAGCATACATTGGCGGCCTATTACACGATGAGCTTGCCGCTCGCCCTGCTGGCCTATCTCTATCTGCGCCAGCAGCATACCGATGTGGCGCTGTTCGATACGCTCGTCCTCGTCGCGGTGATGCTCGGCTGGCTGCGCTACCTCTATCGGGTGACGAAGATCTGCGAGGCCTACGGCGACATGCCGGAGGCATGGCCGGAAGAGCCCGGTCCCGAGGAGGATGCAGGCGGGGCGTGAGGCCTCACGCGTCGGGTTTCTTTTCCCCGTCCCCGTGATTGAGGTCGTGCCGCCCCGGCATGGTACCGGTGCGATAGCTCTCTTCGATTCGCCGGACATGGTCGATGTCGTAGCTTTTCGAGAGGATCCAGTTGCCGCGTTCCTCGATCCAGCGCTTGTCCGGATCCAGGCTCTTGACCAGGAAGAAGTGCAGGGCCGCCAGGATGCTCGTGGCGAAGAAAGGCCAAAACCCCCACCAGTAATCGGAAACCAGCCAGTTGATCACCGACAGCGCGATATTGAGGGCGACATAGCCACGGAAATGCGGGCGCCACCAGCGCCGCGCCATATCGGCCAGCCGGAGCGCAAGGTCCGCTTCCCCCTCCGCCTCCGGTTTTGCTTCATCGTCTTTCATGTCCGGCGGAGTATAGTTTCCACCGCCGCGGTTAACGAGTCGCCGGCGGGGCTGGGAAGGAGAAATCTCATGAGTGTGGAATCACGTTTGACGGATCTCGCCATCGTGCTGCCGCCGGCGCCGGAGCCGATCGGCAACTATGTCGGCTCGGTCGCGTACGGCGGCCTGCTGTTTCTCTCCGGCCTCGGCCCGCGCCGGGCCGACGGCACGTCGATGACCGGCAAGGTCGGCGGCGACCTCTCGATCGAACAGGGCTACGAGGCGGCCCGGCTGGTCGGCCTCAACGCCCTGGCGGCCCTGCGCCGCGACCTCGGCGATCTCGATTCCGTCGAGCGCGTGGTCAAGATCCTCGGCATGGTGAACGCGGTGCCGGACTTCAACGAACACCCGCGCGTCATCAATGGCTTTTCCGACCTCATGGTCGAGGTCTTCGGCGAGGCGGCGGGCCGGGGCGCGCGTTCGGCGGTGGGCATGGGCTCGCTGCCGTTCCAGATCGCCGTCGAGGTCGAGATGATCGTCGCTGTGCGTGCTTAGCCTTTGTTAACGCGCTTGCTCCAGACTGGCTGGCGGCCCGCTGGGTCCACGACTAGACGGGGCTGAATAATCATGGCAAATGTCGAACCTATCGCTACCCTCGTGCCGTCGCGTGAAGAGGAAACGATGGAAAAGGTCGCTGACGAGCGCCGCATCCAGGCCCGTATCCAGGTCGATATTCCAATCGTCGTCGAGCTGAGCGACGGCAGTTACCAATGCCGATTGGGCGATATCTCGCTGGAAGGGGCCGGCGCCTTCATCGCGGACGGCACGCTCAGGGTCGAGTTGGGGGAGCATGTGCGCCTCCACCTGCCGGACAAGGATGTGACGGGAACCGCCGGCGTGCGCCGTGTCGTCGCGGATAGTGGCTTCGGCGTCGAGTTCGACGATGCGACGATCGGGGCGATCGTCGCCGGCTATGCGAAGGCGGTCGTTTAGAGCGGATCAAGTTTGATCCGAACCGCCCGGCCACCCGCTCCCCCGTCCCAACCACCCCAAGGGTACACTCCACGGGTGGTTGGGACGGGGGAGCGGGTGGCCGGGACCAAACCTGACGTGCTCTAGTCGGCCGGACCCGCTCGGCCCGCGCCCCCGCCGCTTCGACGAAATTGGGGGAATGAAAACATGACGGAACTGTTGCCGGGCGGTGTCGCCTATGTCGATGGGGACTATGTCCCGGTCGAGGAGGCGAAGATCTCCCTCCTGGATCTGGGTTTCCTGCGCTCGGACGCCAATCAGGACACGGTATCGGTTTGGCGGGGCCAATTTTTCCGCCTCGAGGATCATCTCGACCGCTTTCAACGCAACATCGGGCGATTGCGCATGACGGCACCACTGGATCGCGACGAACAGCGCGCGGTGCTGATGGAATGCGTTCGCCGCACCGGCCTGCGCGAGGCCTATGTGCAGATGCTGATGACGCGGGGCCGTCCGCCGGTCGGCAGCCGGGATATCCGCCTCTGTACGAACAATTACGTCGCCTTCTGTCTGCCCTATGTCTGGATCGCCACGCCGGAGAAGCAGGCCGAGGGGTTGGATCTCGCCATCAGTTCGACCTGGCGGATTCCCCCCGAAAGCGTCGATCCGACGATCAAGCACTATCACTGGCTGGACTTTCAGATGTCGCTGTTCGCCGCCTATGACCAGGGCCGGGATTCGACGGTGCTGATCGACCGGCACGGCAACCTCACCGAAGGGCCCGGCTTCAACCTTTTCCTGGTCAAGGACGGCGTGCTGTCCACGCCGGACGACGGCGTGCTGGACGGCATGACCCGGCGCACCATCTGGGAACTCTGCGTCGAAACCAACTTGCGCCACCGGGCGGCGGCGCTGCCCGCCGACAGCCTCGGCCAAGCGGACGAGGTGTTCATCTGCTCGACCGCAGGCGGCATCATGCCGGTCACTCGGGTCGAAGGGGCGGCGATCGGCGACGGGCGGCCCGGCCCGGTAACCTTGCGCCTGCGCGACCTCTACTGGTCCAAACGCGAGGCCGGCTGGCACGCGACGCCGGTCGACTACGCGTGACGACGGCCCTCTAAGACAGTAGCGGGCGGACCTCTTCGGCGAAGCGACGGATCTGCTGGTCGCGGTCCTCGTAGGGACCGACGAAGTCCATCACCACATGGCGGACGCCGGCGGCGCGAAAGCGATCGATGGCGGCGGCCACGTCGCTCGGCGTGCCCAGCGCCGCGTAGCGTTCGGCGGCCCGGCGGAAGTCCATGTTGTAGCGCACGCTCAAGGTCTTGGTCGCCTCCTCCAGCGCCGTTTCGTAGTCGTCGTCGATGCGGGCGAACAGCAGGTGCGAGGTGGAGAAGACCTTGTCGCCGCGGCCGGCCGCATCCGCCGCTTCGGTGATTTTCGCGAGCGCGTCGGCATACATCTCGGGCGTGATGACATAGCTCATGTAGCCGTCGGCCATGGCGCCGGCGCGGCGCAGGGCCGCGGGTTGCCGTCCGCCGCACCAGATCGGCGGCCCGCCCGCCTGGCGCGGCGCCGGCAGCATCAGCGTTTCCGGCAGGGTGTAGAAGCGGCCCTCGTGGCTGATCGTCTCCCCACTCCAGAGCTTGCGCAGGACCTCGATGATCTCGCTCAGCCGCGCGCCCCGCTCGCCCACCGGTACGCCGCAGGCGGCATACTCGCCCGGAAACTCGCCGCCGACGCCGACACCGAAGATAAAACGGCCGCCGGTCAGGTGATCGATGGTCGCGACCATCTTGGCCGTCGGGGTCGGATGGCGCAGCGGCGCCAGATAGACGCCGGTACCGAAATGCAGCGTCTTCGCATAGGCCGCGGCGTGCACCAGCTGGAGTAGCGGATCAAGGATCGGAATGGTGAAGGCGACATGATCGCCGACCCAGAGTGAATCGTAGCCGAGACCTTCCACCAGTTCGACCAGTTCCCGCGCATAGTCCGGATCCGGCAGCCATGGGCCTTCGGCCGGCTCGGAGCGGCGATGGATGGTCTGCACGCCGTACTTCATGTGCGCTTCCAGGGGAACGGTCATGATCTCTCTCCCGCTTGCTTGCCCTTGTCGGGCTCCGATCCGGCCTGGTCATCGTCAACCAGGGTTTACGCTTCGTTAAGGACGCCATCCTAGGCTGCCTCGTTCCCTTTGGCGCGATGACAAGGCCCATGCCGGCATTCAATATCAGCCAGAAGATTACCCTGATCGTCTCCACCGTGCTCGTGGCGCTGCTGCTCGCCACGGCATTGGTGCTGAATTACCGTGAAAGCGCCGGCTTTCGCGAGGCGGTCCGGATGCAGGCGGAGGACATCCTGAACCTGGTGCAGGCCGTGCACACGCAGGCGATGCTGAACCGCGACCGGAACGAGGACGGCGATCCGGCCATCGACACGCTGAACGGCACCATGGAACAGTTCAGCACCGAACAGGGGCGGTTCCGCCTCTGGCTCGTCATGGGGCGCAAGGTCATCGACTATCAGTTGGCCGCGGGACAGTCGGAAATCGAGCCGGCCACGGATGCCCATGATCGCCGGGCGCTCGAGACGGGCCGGATCGCCGCCGGTTTTGCGGATGCCACGACCTACCGCATGACCTTGCCCGTGGTGTTGGGTAAAGGCGCGGCGGGCCACGACAAGTGTCTGGCATGCCATATGGACCTCATGGGTATTCGCAAGGGCGAGACCATCGGCGCCTACTCGATCCGTCTCGACGTCGGGCCTGAGCGCGCGGCGCTCGCCTCGAACCAGCGCACGCGCATTACCTTGGCGTTCGCCGCCGCGGCGATCGTTATTCTGCTGGTGGTGTTGCTGCTCCGGCGTCTCGTCGTTCGCCCGCTCGAGGAGATCAGTGGCCAGCTCACACGCCTCGCGGCGAACGACCTCGACGTATCCGAGATCCATACGGAGCGGCGGGACGAGATCGGCGCCCTGGCCCGCAGTCTCAGGGTGTTCCGCGATAACGTGGTCGCCAATCGGGAGATGGAACGCGAGTTGCAGCGCGCGAACCAGTCGCTCGACGAAACGGTCCGCGCCCGTACCCGTGAACTCCGCGCCGAGGTCGAGCAGCGCCGCCAGGCGGAAACGGCGCAGCAGGCGGCGGCCGAGAAAGCGCAAATCGCCAACCAGGCGAAGAGCGAGTTTCTCGCCACGATGAGCCACGAGATCCGCACGCCCATGAACGGTGTCATGGGTATGGCGAGTTTGTTGCTGGACACCGAACTCGATTCCGGACAACGCAATCAGGTGGAGACGATCCAGCGTTCGGGCGAAGCGCTGCTGTCGATCCTGAACGACATTCTCGACTTCTCGAAGATCGAGGCGGGCCGGCTGGAACTCGAGACCATCGATTTCGACCTCATTCCCGTGGTCGAGAGCGTCGTGGAACTGATGGCCGTCCGTGCCGCCGAGAAAGACCTGGAACTGGCGAGCTTCATCGATCCGAGCGTGCCGCTGCGCCTGCGCGGCGATCCCGGGCGGCTGCGGCAAATCCTGCTGAACCTGGTCGGCAATGCCATCAAGTTCACGGAACAGGGTGGCGTCCGGGTCGAGGTGACGTCTCTCGACGGCGAGGATGGGGATGTGGTCCGCCTGCAATTCCGTGTGGCCGACAGCGGCATCGGCATTCCCGCGGATCGGCGCGACCAGCTGTTCGAAAAGTTCGTACAGGCCGACAGCACCACCACCCGCCGTTTCGGCGGCACCGGGCTGGGCCTGGCGATCTGCCGCGAGCTCGTGCGCCACATGGCGGGCGAGATCTCCCTGGAAAGTGAAGTGGACCACGGCAGCACCTTCACCTTCACCATCCGGCTGGAACGCGGCACGGCAAGCGGCCAGGCGACCTTCGCCCGGGCGCGACGCGGGATGGCGGGGAAGCGCGTCCTGATCGTCGACGACAACGCGGTCAATCGCGAGGTGGCGCGTGCCTACATGGGCGCGCTATCGGCCAACGTCATGCTGGCCGACGGCGCCGAGGCCGCGCTCGCGATGCTGCACGGCCATCCCTTCGATTTCGTCATTCTCGATCACATGATGCCGGACGTCGACGGCATCGAGCTGATCCGCCGGATCCGCGCCGAGCCGAGTTTCGCGCATCTCCGCCTCGTGCTGTCGTCCAGCCATGCCGACGCGACGGCGCTGGAGACGGCCAGGCGGCACGGCTTCGAGACCATCCTCGCCAAACCGTTGCAGCGGTCCCGGGTGCTGGAGGCGGTGTGTGGCCTTCTCGGCATCGAACGGCGGGGCAAGACGTCGGCCCCGCCGGAGGCTTCGGCCTCGGAGGTGCCGTTGCGGCGTCTCCGGTTGCTGCTGGCGGAAGACAACAAGGTGAACCAGATGGTGGCCATGACCCTGCTGGTGAAGGCGGGTCACCGGGTCGATGTCGCCGCGAACGGCATCGAAGCGGTGCGGATGCATCGCCGCTTCCCCTACGACATGATCCTGATGGATATGCAGATGCCGGAGATGGACGGCCTGGAAGCGACCCGGCGCATTCGCGCGATCGAGCAGGCCGGGGTCCGTATCCCGATCGTCGCCATGACGGCGAACGCCATGCAGCGCGACCGTGAGCGTTGCGCGGAGGCGGGCATGGACGATTTCGTCACCAAACCCGTCGACGTGGCCGAACTGCACGCCGCCATCCGCCGCTGGAGTGATCCGGCCGAGACGATGGTGGCGAACGAAGCGGTGGAGGGTTCCGTCCCCGCGGCTCAACCCGCCGCCTGAAGCGCCGCCCAGACCCGGTCGGGCGTTGCCGGCATATCCATGTGGTGAATGCCGCGGACCGAGAGGGCGTCGACCACCGCGTTCATCACCGCGCCGAGCGCGCCGGAACATCCCGCCTCGCCGCAACCCTTCACGCCGAGCGGGTTGCTCGTCGCCGGTACCGGGTGCTCGTGGAAGACGATATCGGGCATGTCGACGGCGCGTGGCAACGCATAGTCCATGAAGGAGCCGCTGATCATCTGACCCTCGGCATCGAAGCAGGTCCGCTCCATCAAGGCCTGGCCGATGCCTTGGGCGACGCCGCCGTGCACCTGGCCCTGAACCAGCATGGGGTTGATCAAAACACCGAATACCAATCGACAATGATCAGAACCCGATGGCCCATGATCTTCGTCCGATGGATTTGATTCTGTCCGGCTGTGCGATGAGGTTGTTCCAGGCCTTGCAGCAATGATCGGTGATGTCGTCCTGGTCTTCGAAGACGATGTCGGAGAGCCAGTTGTTTCGGATGTACTGCCAGACGTTCTCGGCAGGATTGAGTTCGGGCGATCTCGGCGGCAGCGGCAGGAGGGTTATGTTGGCCGGGACGTCGAGCCGTTTCGTGGTGTGCCAGCCGGCCCGGTCGAGCAGCATCAAGGCATGGGCTCCGGGTTGAACCTGGACGGAGATTTCCTCCAGATGCTGCTGCATGGCGGCGGTGTTGCAGCGTTGCTGGACGATGGCGGCGCCGGTGCCGCGCTCGGGGCAGATGGCGCCGAAGATATAGGCCGACTTGGTGCGCTGATCGTGCGGGGTGCGTGGCCGTGTGCCGCGCCGGGCCCAGCGCCGGGCATGCTTGTTCTTCTGTCCGACGCGGGTTTCATCCTGCCACCAGATCTCTATCCCGGTGCCGTCGGGGAGTGCTTTGCGAGCCCGCGCGACCAGCTCGGGGAATTTTTTTTGAAGTCCTCAATCACCCCCGGCTCCTGGGCGTGATGGCGCGGCCGCATCGTCATCCTGGCGAAGCCCATCGCCTTCAGCTCCCGGCTCACCGTCCGCTGGTCGAGCGTGATCGCGAAGCTCTCGCCGATCCAGTCGACCAGATCCGCTAGCCGCCAGCGCATGACGCCGTCGCGCGCCGGATCCGGTCCCGCTTCCACCCGGGCCGCCAAGGCGTCCCGTTGCGCCGGGTCCAGTTTCTTCGCCGCGCCCGGCGCCTTGCGGTCGATCAGGCCGGCCGGGCCCTCCGCGTTGAAACGCAGCACCCAGTCACGGATCACCTGAAGGCCGACGTCCCCCGTCCGCGCGGCCTCCGTCCGACTCCCGCCCTCGTAGATCACAGCAAGCGAAAGCAAGCGCCGGATCTGTTTAGCATCCCTCGATCCCTTGGCCAGACGTCGCAACGCCGCCGCATCGAAATCCTCGCGCAAGGCAATACCCCGACCCATGGTGATCCCCCTCTTCCGAATCACCACAATTGAGTCAGAAATCAGCCAGCAAGGGAATCCAACCGCGAGTTGACATCAATGTCGACTGGTAGAAGTCGTCGACCACGATGTAACGCACGACACGGGTCACGCCGGTGTCCGGGTCGATCTCGACCTCGGCGACATGGCAGCCGTTGGGGAAGGTGGAGGGGGCGGGCTCGTGCGTCAGGGCGACGTCGAGGGCGTCCTTCTCCTGCGCGCCGCCGAGGCCGTCCTCGCGCAGGCGAGCGGCCAGCGCCATCACCGTGATGGCGCGGTCGGTGCCGAGAATGCGGAAGGCGCCGTCTTCGAAGCCGATATCCTCGACGGCGGCCTCCAACGCGCTCGCGGCGAGGTGTCGGCCCTTTTCGACGACCTGTTCGGCGGCCTCCAGGATCGCGCCGCCGCCGGTGATCATCGACTTGGAGCCGCCCGTACCGCCGCCCGCCAATAGGGCGTCGCTGTCGCCCTGGGCCAGCCGGATCAGCGGGAAGGGGATCGAAAGCGTGCTCGACAGGATCTGTGCGAAGGGCGCCGAGTGGCCCTGGCCGTAGTTCTGCGTACCGCTGGTGATGGTGACGCCGCCGTCCTCGTCGAAGCGAATGCCGCCCATCTCGGTCGACGGCGCGCCCGTCGCCTCCAGGTAGCAGGCGAGGCCCAGGCCGCGCAGCTTGCCGCGGCCCGCCGCTTCCGCCTGGCGGGCCGCGAATCCGTCCCAGTCGGCGCGCGCGAGGGCGTCGGACAGCACGGCGGGGAAATCACCGGAATCGTAAGTCATGCCGGAGACGGCCTTGAACGGGATCTCCCCCGGCGTCAGCATGTTGCGCCGGCGCAGCTCGATCCGGTCGAGGCCCATCTCCCGCGCCGCCGTGTCCATCAGCCGTTCGACGTAATAGTTGCTCTCCGGCCGGCCGGCGCCGCGGTAGGCCGCGATCGGCCCGGTGTTGGTAAAGCGGCAATAGGTCCGGATGTACAGCAGGGGCAGGCGATAGAGGCTGGGGAAGTTTCGCAGAATGTTCCGCGTCGTCATCATCGGGCCGGTCTGGCTGACGTAGGCGCCGACATTGGCGTGGCCGATGACGCGGGCGGCGAGGACCTTGCCCTCGGCATCGAAGGCCATCGAGGCCTCGACGACGCTGCCGCGCCCGTGCTGGTCGGCAAGGAAGCTGTCGGAGCGGTCGTCGCGCCAACGCACCGGACGGCCGATCCGTTTGGCGGCCAGCAGCAACGGTCCGTATTCCGGATAGGGCGCCGATTTCATGCCGAAGGAACCGCCGACGTCGTAGGTCCGCACGCGAAGCTTCTCACGGTCCACGTTGAGAATGTCGCCGGCGACGCTGTTGCGCAGGCCGAAAACGCCCTGGCTGCCGACATGCAGGGTAAAGCGGTCCTCGCCCGCGTCGTATTCCGCCAGGGCCGCGCGCGGCTCCATCGGATTGATGACGATGCGGTTGTTCTCGATTTCGAGCCGGGAAATATGGGCGGCGGCGGCGAAGGCCGCATCGACCGCGTCGCCATCGCCGTGTTCCCAATCAACGCACAGGTTCGCGGGCGCGCTGTCGTGCAGTTGGGCCGCCGCGGCCTCGCCGGCGGCGCGGGGATCGGTCACGGCGGCGCGTGGCTCCGCGTCGAGCTCGATCAGTTCGGCCGCGTCGCGTGCCTCGGCCAGGCTTTCGGCGACGACGAGGGCGATCGGCTCGCCCTGATAGCGGACCCGGTCCGCCGCCAGCGACGGGCGGGCCGGCTTGATCATCGCGGCCCCGCCCCGCCCCTCGAGCGGGATTTTGTTCTGCAAGGTGCCGAAGCCCGCCGCCTCCAGGTCGGATAGTGTCAGGATCGCCAGCACACCCGGCGCCGCGAGCGCCGCCGCCAGGTCCAGCCCGCGCAGATCGGCGTGCGCATAGGGCGAGCGCAGCAGGTAGCCGATCGCCGCATTGTCGGCGATCACATCGTCGGTGAAGCGGCCGCCGCCGGTGAGCAGGCGTGGGTCCTCGCCCCGGGCAACGGATTGGCCGATGGCGTATTTCTCGATTTCCATGCCGTCCAAGGTGGCAACCTCCCTACAGTTCCGGGTCGACGACGAATCCGCCGCCTTGATAGATTTCGCCGATATCGTCGGACGCGTGTTCCGGCTCGGCCGCCAGCACCGCCTCGGCATGCGGTTCCGAGCGATCCTCCGGCCGGTAGCCGAGACGGTGAGCGTTCGAATTGTCGTACCAGCTCCGCGCATTGTCGGAAACGCCGTAGACGATCTCGTAGTGGATATCGGGGTGTTCCAGCCCGATGCGCATCAATTGGGTGAGGTCACGGGGGCTGATCCAGATGGAAAGCCGGCGCTTGTCGATCGGCGCGTCGCCGTAGTTGCCGATGCGGACGCAAAGCACGCCGAGGCCGTGCCGGTCGGCATAGAGGGCGCCGATCGCCTCGCCAAAGGCCTTGGAGAGGCCGTAGCGGCTGTCGGGTCGTACGGGCACCTCGTGGTCGATCGTCTGGTCGCGGCGATAGAAGCCGACGGCGTGATTGGAGGTCGCCATGATCACCCGGCGCACGCCCTGGCGCCGCGCCGCCTCGAAGACGTTACGGGTGCCGACGATGTTGGCCTCCAGGATCCGTTCCCACGAGGCTTCGCCCGAAATCCCACCCAGGTGGATGATTCCGTCGACGCCGTCGCAGAGCGCCTCGACAGCGGCGAGATCGGCGATATCGGCCGGGATGCATTCCTCGCCCGGGCCGGCGGGCGTCATCGGCTGGATGTCGGATAGGCGGAGGTGGGGGTAGACGCCGGCGAGTGTGCGGCGCAGGCCGGTGCCGATGCCGCCGGCGGCACCTGTGATGAGTATGCGTTCCATGTCGGATCTTCCTCGAGACGGAGAGAACCCCACTACAATAGCCATTTCCCGGCGCCCCGCGCCATCCTCCCCACGCTATACTGCGCGCCCCGCCGGACATCCGCCGGCCCGTACCGAGGGAGAGACGACATGGCAGACCTGCCGATCATTCAACTGCGCCGTATCGAGGCGAACGTGATCAAGCCGATCTACGAGGAAATGGTCGCAACCTTCGGCGAAACGGCCGCGCGGGAGGTGCTGGATCGCGCGATTCGCCGCAACGCCATCGAGCATGGCCAAGGCCTGGCCGAGCGCGAGGAAGGCCCGGCCGACCTCGCGGCCTTCGCGCGTCTGCTGCCCAACTGGCAGAAAGAGGACGCCTTGAAAATCGATGTACTGGAAGAATCGGCGGAACGGTTCGACTTCAATGTCGTGCGCTGCCGCTATGCCGAGATGTACCGCGACATGGGTCTCGGCGAAATCGGCCATTTGTTGAGTTGCAACCGCGACGGGGCCTTCTGCGAGGGCTTCAACGCCGACATCAAGCTGGAACGCGGCCAGACCATCATGGGCGGCGCCAGCCATTGCGACTTCCGCTATTCCGTCGCCGAGGACGAGGGCTGAGCCACCGCTCACTGCGACCGATCGTCAAGGGGTAACTCTCTCTTAAGGGTGCGTGCTGCAAAGTTGTCGAGCTTGATGAGCATTCGATGAGATGCGGTATGTGGAACTGGGATGCAGACGGCGGGAACGACGCGGCGGGACAACGTGTCTCTCCACGTCTGCTCGTCATCGACGACGACGAGGCCGATCGCCTGATCACGAAACGGTTGCTGGGTCGGATCTTCGGCGACGACCTCGACCTGGAGACGATCGCGGACTGGGATCAGGCCGTCGCCGCCGTCGAGGCGGGCGGGCACGATATCTACCTGGTCGACCATTTCCTCGGCGCCGGTACGGGTATCGAGTTGATCGAGCGCGGCACCCGCGGCGAGCCCGATCGCGCGTTCATTCTGCTGACCGGGCAGGAAAGTCGAAGCATCGACCTGGAGGCGACCCGCGTCGGCGCCGCCGACTATTTGATGAAGTCGGAACTCGACGTCAGCCGGTTGGAGCGTTCGCTGCGCTACGCCTGGGAGATGTTGAAGCACAAGCGGTTGTTGATCGATCAGGCGACGGAATTGCGTCTCGCCAAGTCGGCGATCGCCGAGGACGCGCGCAAATACCTCGACATGGCGCGCACGCTGCGCAAGATGCAGGGGGATCTGCGCCAGGCCCTGGTCCGCGCAGAAAATGGCGAGAAGCAGTATCGTTGGCTGGCCCAGCACGATCTGCTGACCGGAATTCCGAACCGATCGCTGTTCCTGGCCCAGCTGCAGAAGGACCTCGCCAGCGCGGAGCGTTCCGGCCAGGCCATGGCGCTGTATATGATCGATCTCGATCGCTTCAAGTTCGTCAACGACAGTCACGGGCACAAGATCGGCGATGGCTTGCTGGTGCAGTTCGCCAGCCGCCTCAGCCGTTTCCTGCGCAAGACGGACACGTTGGCGCGGCTCGGCGGCGACGAGTTCGCCATCATCACCACCAACCTCGATCGCGAAGCCTCGGCCTCGGTGACGGCGGAGAAGATCATCGACGCGGTGGCCGACCCCTTCGTCGTCGATGGCCATCACATCGAAAGCGGCGCCAGCGTCGGCGTCGTCGTCTTCGATGGCTTCGAGCAGGTCACGCCGGACGAGTTGATGCAGCGTTCGGATTTCGCCCTCTACCGGGCCAAGGACAGCGGTCGTCAACAGTACCAGTTCTTCGACGAGGAGCTGAACCGCGTCATCCTGCGCAACAATCTCCTGAAGCAGGAAATCCAGAAGGCCATCGGTACCGACCAGATCCATCTGGTCTTCCAGCCGAAGATCGATGTCGCCACCAAATCGATCAAGGGGGTCGAGGCGCTGACCCGCTGGACCCATCCGGAATTGGGGGTGGTCTCACCGGTCGAATTCATCCCCCTCGCCGAAATGACCGGGCAGATCCTGGAACTTTCGGACTGGGTGCTGGAAGCGGCCTTCCGGACGATCTGCCAATGGCGTGGCTCGGTATTGGAGAACGTTCCGATCGCGCTCAACGTCTCGGCCGTGCAATTGAAGAACGGCGATCTCGTCAACACGGTCAAGGACCTGATGCGCCGCTACCGCATCCGCCCCTCCGAGTTCGCGCTGGAAATCACCGAAACCACCGCACTGGAAGACCTGGAAGCCGGCATCGACCGGATCACGGCATTGCGCAACATGGGCATCTCGATCGCGATCGACGACTTCGGCACGGGCTATTCGTCGCTCGCCCTGGCGACGACCTTGCCGGCGGACCAGTTGAAGATCGACAAGTCGTTCGTCTCGGGCATGCTGACGCGCTCCTCCGACGCGGCGGCGGTCAAGGCGAGCATCACGCTCGCCCATGCCATGGGCATGCATGTGGTCGCCGAGGGTGTCGAGCACATGGCGGAGTTCGAGTATCTGGAGCGTCACGGCTGCGATCAGGTGCAAGGCTATCTGATCGTGAAGCCGCTGAAGGCCCTGGATCTGGTCGAATGGTATGCGGTAGAGCGGGACAAGCTGCTGCGCCAGGCGGCGTGAACCGGCGGGCGGCTACGGCAGCTCGACGATGCGCCAATAGCTGTCGATCATCGTGACCGCATCCAGGAACCCCGAAGCCGCGTTTGATTTCACGATATAACCGGCGACATGCTTGTCGTAGGCGGACAGGCGGTCACGCTCGGCCCCGGACGTGGTCAGCACGAAGACGATGGAGCGATGCAGGCTCGCGTCCTCGCGGACGACGTCGAGGAACTCCAGGCCCCCCATCAGCGGCATGTTGAGATCCAGCATGATGATATAGGGCGCGGCCAACTGCTGGACGCCATTGGTGCCACGCAAATGGTCCAGCGCGACCAGGCCGTTTTCGGCATGAATCAGCGGGTTGGCGATCTTCAGTTCGCGGAACGCACGTCGCATCATCATGAGATCGACTTCATCGTCCTCGACGAGCAGAAAGCTGACCTCTTTGGTCGACATGACGAACTCCAATTTCGGCGGCCGCCGGCGCCTTCGGAAACGGCGACGCGGCTATGACGTCGATGCTGTTGGCGTGGCTATATCATCTTCTGCCGCTTGGTTCCAAACCCTTGGCCAGGTGAAGTGAAAGCGGCACCCCCGGCCGGCGTCGGGATCCGAATCGACGCGAATTTCGCCGCCGGCGTTCTGGATGATCTTTCGGATGATCGCGAGCCCCATACCGCTGCCCTCGACCTGGTCCCGGCTCTTCAAGGTTTTAAACAGTTCGAAGACCTTATGGTGATTCTCCGGGACAATGCCTGGACCGTCGTCGGCGACGGTGAAGGCGATATGCTCCCCTTCATTCACGGCGGTGACACTTATCGTTCCCGTTGGCCCGTCGTGATGCTTGATGGCGTTGTCGAAAAGGTTGCGGAAGGTCTGTTCGAAGGGCGCCGGCGGCCCCTCGATATGCAAACCGTCCACAGCGAGGTCCAGCTGGAACGCGTTCTCCCCATTCGCATTGTCGAACACCTCACGCAGCCGTTCGCCGACATCCATGTCCCGCGTCGCATCTTCGACGTGGCCGACGCGCGAGTACTGCAAAAGATCGTCGAGCAAAGCGTCCAGGCGGGCGACGCGACGTTGCAAAAGATCGAACATCCGTGCCGTGTCCCCGGTAATCGCCTCGTCGAGCTCTTCGCGAAGCATCCGCGCCAGGTTGCCGATCGCCCGCAGCGGCGATTTCAGATCGTGTGAGGCAACGTAGGCGAACGTCTCGAGATCGGCGTTCGACCGTCTGAGTTCGCGGGCGTTGTCGCGGAATACCTCGACAGCCGCGGCCATCTCGCCGATCTCGTCACCGCCACGGACCCGACCGGGGCTGTCGATGTCGCCTTGGGCGACCGCGCGGACATCGTCCGCCAGCAGATCGATACGGTCGGCCACGTCGCGAATCACAAAGCGCGAGGTGACGTAGATCGCGGAGACGATCGCCAGCAGGGCGATTGCGACGAGCGACCAGCGGCCCCAGGCGAAAAGCTCGTCGACATGGGCGATGTCGCCGGCAATGCGGGCCTCGACCGCCTGCAGGACGATTCCGGCCGCACTATCCAAATCGCGTGCCAGCGCCAAGTTGTTCTCGCTGAGGCGGCCGACGCGCTCGGCGATGGTGATCTGGTCGGCGCGCCCTTGAAAGACGTTGTCGGGGCCTTGAACGAGGGCGACCAGATCTCGCAAGGTTCGCAGGATCGCCTTCTGGCCGGCGTCGGCCGGCAGAGATTGAGATGCTCGGACCAGGGCGCGGATACTCAGGCTCAGTTCACCGCGCGCTCGGGCAAGCGCGCTCGGGCTCGCCAAAAGGTCGAGGCCGGCGATCCTTCCTCCCAGCTCGTCCAGTCGGAATTCCATCACCGTCGTGGCTTCCGCTACCTGCATGTCGCGCGATGTCAGGTCCCCGATGGCGTCTGCCAGATCGCTGCGGGGGCTCGTCCCCGCCTCCAGGTCGTCCTGGATGACGGTGAGGCGTTCGTCGACGGACATGGATGCGTCGATGTGCAGGGGGCGAAGGGCGCGTCGCAGTCGTTCGATCAGCAGCACGGCCTCGTCGCGCTGCTCGTCCTGTCGGATCTGCTTGGTAATCCGGGTCTCTGTCAGGAGATGTTGGCGTTCTAGATCGTTGCGGAGACTCGTCAGGTCCCGACTGATCCGCTTCATCGCCGAACTGCCGGCCTCGTCCAACGGCAGATCGCGAATTTCGGAAAACGTCTGGTCCAGGCGAGAAAGCGCAAGTCGGATGGCCGCCATTTCGCGCGCTAGACCGGCGAGGTCATGGGTTTGCAGCAAGGCCGGCGCGCCCGCCAGCAGGGCGAAGGTATCGCGTGCCAGGCGATGGACGTTGTTCAAAGCGGGGACGCTTGTTCGGCCGATGCCGATGTGGGCGTTCTGTGTTCCTTGGTAGGTTGCCAGAGCGACCAGGGCCGAAAGGACCGACAACATCGAAATGCCGATGCAGGCCATGCGGAGTTTGGCGCGAACACTGGTTGTCGGCCGGGTGCCGCTATTCCCGGCGCCCGAAGCTCTATCGAACATTGTCCATTAATTCCATGACGTTCGCGATTATGCTTCCCATGCCAGTGGCGGCAAGACTTTCTACACATTCCGACGATAAAAGGTACGTGGCTCGCCTTAAAGAAAGGTTCCGATCGGAAGGCTCGAACAATGATCGAGAGACGAAAATTTCTCCTCCAATCTACCGCGGCCGGGCTGTTCGCCGTGACCGGCGCCGACGCCGCCTCGCCCCGGGCGGCGCTCGCCACGCTCGGCGACGATATCGCTGCTAAGGTTCGTCGATTGGCGTCGGGGCGCGAGATCTCGCTTCGTCTACTGTTGCCGACCGGTTGTGCGGCGAATGTCCGGCCTGTCGTCGAGGCCTTCGGCAAGGCGACCGGCATCACCGTGCTTCTGGACGAGGTTCCCGTCGACGAGATCAATCCCAGGATGCTGCTCGATACGCTTTCCGGCTCCCGGTCGTTCGACCTGGCGCTTCCCGCCACCTTCGGCATTCCCGATCTCGTGGAGGCGGGCGTGCTGGTCAATCTGGACGGCTATGCCGCCCGCCACCAGCCGAGCGGCTATCAGGACAATGCCCTCTTCACGATCGGCGACTACTACAAGGGGGAACTCTACGGCTACCAGACCGACGGGGACGCCTATTTGATGTTCTACAACCGCGATTGGCTGGACGCCGCCGACGAGGCCAAGCGCTTCGCCGATAGGCATGGCGAGTCGTTGCGGATTCCCCGCAGCTGGCAGGAGCTCGACCGCATGATGGCGTTCTTCCATCGCCCGGACGAGGATCGCTTCGGGGGTGCCCTGTTCCGGACGCCCAACTACATCGTGTGGGAGTTCTGGGTGCGATTCCACGCCAAGGGGATCTGGCCTTTCGACGCGGAAATGGAGCCGAGAATCGATGGCGAGGGCGCCATGGAAGCGGCGAGCGAACTGATCGAAGCCTCCCGCCACCTCTATCCCCAGGCCGGCGAGAACGGCCTGTTCGACAATTGGAAGGCCTTCGCCAAAGGCAACATTTTCTGCAATATCGGCTGGGGCGGCACGCAGAAGTTTCTCAACGGGCCGCAATCGCAGGTCCGCGGCCGGTTGGCCTTCTCGCCGACGCCCGGCGGCGAGTTCGGTGACGAGATCGTTCCCGTACCCTATTTCAATTGGGGCTGGAACTATACGGTTTCCAAGCTCTCGACGGAGCCGGAGATCGCCTATCTCTTCGCCCTGTTCGCCTGCGGGCCCGAGATGTCGACCCGGGCCGTTGCCGAGGCGGGCGGCTTCTTCGATCCTTTCCGGGACGAGCATTACACCGCCCCCCGGGTGGTGGACTCCTATAGCCAGGATTTCCTGACGGCCCACCGCGAAAGCATGGCGCACAGCATTCCCGACCTCTACCTGAAGGGGCAGGGGGAGTATTTCGATGCTTTGCGCGAAGGCCTGATGATGGCCAAACGGGGCGAGGCGACGGTGGCGGAGGCGTTGCGACGCACCGCCCGGCAGTGGCGGCAAACGACGCGGCGCATGGGCCGGCGCGGCCAGATCGAGCAATGGAACTATTTGCGATCCCGTTACCCGGAACGGTTGCGCCGGCATTTGCGCTGATCGACGGGTGCGCTTTCCCGCCGCCGGCGGTATCCTGGCGTCCTCGACGAGGTATGGGAACGGCGAAGCGGCATGGCATCCAGGGGACGGGAATGGGGCGGTCGACTGCTCGCGCCGCTGGTCGCCTTGCGCATGCGCAAGCGGGTCGAGCAGGACATGGAGGATCCGGCCCGCTTTGGCGAGCGGCAGGGGTATCCCTCGCGTCCCCGACCCCCCGGCCGCATGTTCTGGATCCACGCCGCGGGCGAGGGCGAGGCGATGTCGGCCCTCACCCTCATCACGGGCCTGCTGGAGGCCGATGAAGCCCTGTCGGCCCTGCTGACGAGCGAAACGGCCGCGTCGGCCCGTCTGATCCAGGAGCACCTGCCCAAGCGGTCCGTGCATCAGTATCTACCCTACGACCAGGACATCGCGATCGACAATTTTCTCGACCATTGGCATCCCGACGGTGCGATCTGGGTCGAGAGCGAGTTCTGGCCCAACCTGGTGACCGCGACCCGGGCGCTCGACATTCCGATGCTGCTGATCAATGCACGGATCTCGGAGGATTCCTTCCGCGGCTGGCGCCGGGCGCCGGACATGATCCGCGACATGCTGGCCTGCTTCGATCTCTGTATCGCGCAAAGCCTGCCCGACGTCGGCCGGCTGGCGACGCTCGGCGCGCACAACGCGGCCTGTGTCGGCAACCTGAAGGCGGCGGCGCCGCCGCTGCCCGCCGACGAGCGGGTGCTGGAGCGTTTGTTGCGTAGTATCGGCGGACGTCCGGCCTGGCTCGCCGCCGGCATCGATGCCGGCGAGGAGAGCGCCGTCGCCCGGGCCCACATTCGGTTGCGGGAGGACGTCCCGGACCTGCTGACGATCGTGGCGCCGCGCGATACCGGGCGCGGCGAAGCGATCAGCGAGAGCTATCGCCGACAGCGCTTGAACGTCGCGCGCCGCTCGGGGCTGGAGCCGATCCGCCCCGAAAGCGAGGTCTATGTGGCCGACACGGTCGGCGACATGGGGTTGTTCTACCGGCTGGCGCGCATCGTCTTCATCGGCGGCAGCCTGGCGGATTATGGTGGCCATAATCCGTTGGAAGCCTCCAGCCTCGACAGCGCAGTCATCTGCGGCCCACACATGGAAGACCATGACGATCTGGTGCGCGAACTCGTCGGCAAAGGGGCGGTGCACGAGATCGACAATGCCCAGGCCCTCGGCGATGCGTTGCTCGCACTGCTCGGGGATCGCGCCGCCGTCGCGCGGAGCGCCGAGGCCGGTTTGGCTTATATCGCGGATGGGCCGCGGGTTCTCGAAAGCATGGTCCGCGAGATCATGCCCTACGTCCGGGGTTAGAGCGCGTCAGGTGACGGTCAGAGGGCCTGGACCCGGCAGAGCAGGCTTTTCAGATTGGTCTGATCGGAAATCGGGTCGCGCTGGTTCTTGTCGGTCAGGAAGTTGACGCCGCGCCAGGGATGGAACGGCTGGCGTTCGCCCCAGCCGATGGGAATATAGACCGCGCACTCGCGGATGCCGCCGTGCCGCCAGGCGCGGGCCTCGATGGCACCGTGCGCCGTTTCGACGCGCACCTTCTGCCCGTCGGCGATTTTCAATTCGTCCGCCACCGTCGGGTGGATCTGAACATAGAGGTCCGGCCACATCTCCTGCGCCTGCCAGGCATAGTGGGTCCAGGAATGGAACTGCGGTGCCGGCGGCCGGCCGGTGACGAGCTCCAGCGTAAAGCCTTGGGCCCTCAGCGCCTCGGCGGGCCGCGCCTCGGCCGGCTGGACGATGCGGGCACGGACACCGAGGGTCGGGCCGCGGGAGAAGGCGGCGGCCACGCCCTCGTCGCCGTCGCGGTCCAACGGCTCGACATGGGGCATGTCGTGCAGGCTCTCACGCTCGCCGTAGAATTCGGGCAGCGCGCTCAGGCCCTGCGCCTGGAAGCCGGCTTCCTGTTCCTCGGTCCAGAACTCGAGCTTGCCACTCGGTGTCGGAAAGCGATGGCCCTCGGGCGCGCCGGTCGCCGTCGTGCCTTCGGTATAGAGGGTGTCGATCTCCGCCGCCGCCTCGTCTGCGACGGGAAAACGGACCCAGCGCCAGGGCACCGAATGCAGGCGTTTCTGGGTTACGCCCCGCATATGGTCGTTGTCGATCATTGCCTCGTCCCAGAAGCGGGCGCTGTCCTTCCATTCCTCGCGCAACACGTCGGCGAAGCCGAGCCGCTTGCCGAGTTCGATCCAGATCCAGGCATCCGTCTGCGCCTCCCCCGGCGGGTCCATCATGCGGTCGATCCAGACGATGCGCCGGTCCTCGCAGGCGCGGCCGATCTCGCCCTTTTCGATCCCCGTCGCGGCCGGCAGGACATAGTCGGCATAGGCGCTGGTCTCGTTCGGGAAGACGGCGATGTGCACCAACAGCTCGAGGGCGGCGAGGCCGCGCCGCGCCTCGTCCTGCGCTGGCCAGAGGGCGGCGGGATTGTTGCAGGCGATGAGCGCGCGAAGCGGATAGGGCCGCCCCTCGGTCATCGCCTCGATCCAGCCGACGGGGCTGGAGCGCAGCTTGGGCCGGCGGGCGCTCGCCCGGCGCTCGGCCGGCGCGTTGGCTTCGGCCGGCACGGCGGCGGACATGTTGAAGAACGCGCCGCCCGGGCGGCCCCAGTTGCCGGTAATCGCGGCGACGAACATCAGCGCGCGGTTGGCCTGTACCGAGTTCGTGTGCTGGTTGACGCCCCGGCTGGCGAAGAGGACGCAGCCGTCCGCCGCTGCGATCTCGTGCGCCAGGGCGCGGATATCGTCGGCCGCCAGATCGGTGATCGGTGCCGCCCACTCGGGCGTGTAGCCCTTCGCCAGGATGAAGTCGCGCCAGTTGTCGAAACCCACGACCCAATCACGGCAGAAGGCCGTATCGTGCAGGTCCCGGCTCAGGATCTCGTGCGCCAGGGCCAGGGCCAGCGCCAGGTCGCCGCCCGGCCTGATCGCCAGGTACTGGTCCGCCTTGCTGGCGGTGACGCTCAGGCGCGGGTCGACGACGACGAGGCGGGCACCGCGCTTCAGCCGCCAGTCGTTGACCATGCCGAAGTGTACGGGGCGGGTCTCGGCCTGGTTGTCGCCGATATAGACGTAGAGTTCGGCCGCGCCGAGGTCGCTATCGGTGAAGCTGTTGCCGGGGCCGCCGATGCCCTGGACCATGGAATTGGCGAGGTTCTTGCCGGCCGAACAGAACGGTTCCGTCGTCTCGACGTTCGGCGTACCCCAGAGCTGGGAGAACAGCCGGATATAGCCCTTGTTCTCGAGAAAGCCCGTCCGAGTGCCGGAGAAGATGCCGAGGGCTTCCGGCCCGTCCTTATCGCGGATCGCCTGCAGCCGGGCGGCGATCTCGTCCAGCGCCCGGTCCCAGGAGATCGGCTCGAAACGGCCCTGGCCACGTTCGCCGACGCGCTTCATCGGCCGCATCGCACGTTCCGGGCTGGTGTGCAGCTGCAGCGTCAGTTGCGACTTCGGGCAAACGCGGCCGCCCAGCACCGGGTCGTCCTCGTTGCCGGTGACCTTGACCAGCTCATCGCCCTTGAAGTGGAATTTGGTGGTGCAGGCGTTGAAGCAGAGGTTGCAGCCACCGGGTTCGACCCGGTCGGGCAGGCGATCGGCCCGCTCGGCGCCGAAGGGAAAGCCGGCGACGGCGGGCGCGAGGCTTTCGCCGGCATCGACGACGACGGGTTCGGCCCGCGCTGCCCGGTCGAACGGTGCGCGGGTGCCGTCCACGCGGTCGAGATAGATCGTGCCGGGGCCCAGCAGGAAGGCGTCGTTGTCGACGAGGCGCCGGCCCTCGGCCACGGCCTGGTCGCGTAGCTCCTCGTGCTCGCCGAAGCGGATCGCCAGGCCCGGGCAGACGCTGGCGCAGGCGGTCGTCGCCGCGCCCTCCGCCCGGCGATCGACGCAGAGGTCGCATTTCACCGCATGGTGGCCGGGCGCGTCGAAGCCCATGGCGCCGTAAGGACAGGCGGCGACGCACTCGCCGCAGCCGACGCAGCGGTCCTCGTGCACCTGGACGATGCCCGTCTTGGGGTCCTTGGTGATCGCCTTGGGCTGCACCGGGCAGGCGCGCAGGCAGGCCGGCCGCTCGCAGTGCTGGCAGGCGACGGTCAGGAAATCGAGGCCGTGTGCGCCGTCGCCGAGCCAGACGACGCGGTTGCGCCGTTCGCCGGGACCGAGGCCGTGCTCGGTCTTGCAGGCGACCTCGCAGCTCTTGCAGCCGATGCAGCGTTCGAGGTCGATCATCAGGGCGGGACGGGTCATGGCGCTCTCGCTAACCCCAGGCCGTGACGTGCCACCAATAGACCTCGCGGCCCTCGGCGACCCAGCCGGCAAAAAACAGGGAAATGATCACATGTATCGCCAGGCCGAGGACGAAACCCCAGGCCAGCAGCTGGTGGACGAGGCGCCAGCGATCGGCGAGCGTGCCGGCGCCTGTCAGGCGCGCTTCCGCGTCGGCCAGGCGCCAATAGGCGAGCGCGCGGCCCGGCCGGCGGCGCCAGTGCCGGGGCTGCAGCGAGAACTGCGCTTCGTCGGCGCCGGGCTCCAGGTCCGCCAGCAGCGCCGTCTTGCGGTCGATCAGCGCCCGCAGTTGCGCGCGGGTCGCCGCGTCCGGCACGGCGAAGGCGCGGGGCTTGCGGGCGAAACGGCCGGCCAGGCGCCGGGCGCCGGCGAGACGGGCCCAGAGGCCGAGGACGACCAGCGCCGCGAGGGTCGCCAACAACAGCGCTGGGAAATGCAGGAAGGACCCGGTCGAATGCGCCGTCACCAGGACCAGGCCTGTGCAGGACAGCATCACGTGCAGGCCGAAACCGCGCTTTCCCCGCCGGCCGAACCGCTTGCCCATGGCGGCCCAAAAGCCGGCCAGCAGCAGGAGGGAGCCGAGGATCGCGGCGCTTTGCAACAGCGGGCTGCCGGGCCGTGCCCAGGCATCGGGCAGCAGGGGCAGGGCCGCCAGGGCGAGGACGGCGAGGGTGAGCGTACTTGCCGTGATCGCGACCAGGCGGCGGTTGGCGAGGTCCTCGTTCCTCAGCAAGGCCGCTCGCCCCGGGTGGTGACGCGGTGCATGCGGCGGCGCTGGCCGGCATAGTCGTTGATCGCCTTGTGCTGCACCGCGCGGTTGTCCCAGACGGTGAGCGTGCCGGGGGCCCAGCGCACGCGGCAGGTGAATTCGGGCCGGATGATCTGGGCGCAGAGGAAGTCGATCAGCGGCTTGCTTTCGGCCTCGCTCATGCCGGCGAACCGCACGGTGTGGGAGCCGTTGACGTAGAGGGACCGTGCGCCGGTGTCGGGATGGGTACGGACCACCGGATGGCAGGCCTCGTAGCCGCCCGATTCCGCGACGAAGGCGGATTTCATGCCGTCGAGACGGGCCATCCCGGCGGCCCGTCCGCCTGTATAGCCGTGGTCTGAATTGTTGTGCGCGACCAGGCCGTCGAGCATTCGCCGCATCGCCGGTGAGAGGGCGTCGTAGGCCCGGCCGGTATCGGCGAACAATGTGTCGCCGCCCGCCGCCGGGGTTTCCAGGGCCAGCAGTAACGTCGCGCCCGCCGGCGTCTCGAAATAACTGGTGTCGGAATGCCAGGCGCCGCCGAAGTTCTTCGCCTCGCCCTCCAGCTTCAGGATCTCGATCACCTTCGGGCAATCCGGCAGACCTTGGAGAAAGGGATAGACGTCCACGTCGCCGAAGACGGCGGCGGTATCGAGAAGTTGCGCCGGCGTCAGGGACTGGTCGCGAAAGACGATGACCTTGTGGGTCAGCAACGCGTCGCGCAGCGCGTCGGCCTGCGCGGGCGTGAGCGGCGAGGCGAGGTCGATCCCGCCGACCTCGGCGCCGAGTGCGCCGGAGATCGCTCGGATGTCGAGGTATGATTCACATGCCACGATTCAGCACCCCATAGAACGTCGCGAGGGCCGGCACCGGTTGGCGCCGCGTCGTGTTTAGCGGTCGCCGCGCGGTTCTGTCAAAAGGTCCCGCGCAGCTGATAGGTTGGTGTGCGGGAGGGATGCGAACGATGAGCCGGCCGGCCTGGGTGGAGATCGATCTGGCGGCGCTACGGCGCAACACGGCCAGGGTGCGCGCGCGGATCGGTGCGGGCGTGCGTCTCTTCGCCGTCGTCAAGAGCGGTGGCTTCGGCTGCGGCGTCGTCGAGGTCTCGCGCGCCGTGCTGGCCGCGGGCGCCGACGCGCTCGCCGTGGGCAACCCCGAAGACGCCCGCGCGTTGCGCGCCGCGGGCATCGACGCACCCGTCCTGCTCTATGCCGCGACGCCGCCGGAGGCCGCGGGCGAGGTCGCAGCCCTCGACATCATCGCCACCGTGCACGACCTCGAGAGCCTGGCCGCCTACGCCGCCCTGCCGGCGCCGCCCGAGATCTTCATGAAGATCGAGGTCGGGCTCGGCCGTTTGGGTGTCGAGGCGGCCCACTGGGCCGAGGCCTTCGAAGCGGCGCGGGGCCTTCGCCTGACGGGTCTTTACACCCACCTCAACCGGCCGGAGGATTCCGAGGCGATCGCCCGCCAGATGGCCGCCTTCGATTCTGCCTGTGCCGCCGCGCGGGCCGCCGGTCATGGCGATCTCGTCCGCATGGTCGCGAGCAGCCATGTCCTGCTGGCCTACCCGGAGCTGAATTTCGAGGCGGTCAATCCCGGGCGCTGTCTGTTCGACCTGGTCGAGGGCGAATGGGCCGAGCGCGCGGGCGCGGAGCCGGTGGTCGCGGCGGTGAAGAGCCGTATCATCCAGGTAAAGCGCTTCCCGGCCGGCGCCGTCGCCGGCTTCCTCGGCCCCGAGCCGCTAGCCCGCGAGACCCGGCTGGCGGTGGCCCCGATCGGCTTTGGCGACGGGCTCAACCACCGGGCACCGCTCGGCGAGGCGATTGTTCGGGGCCGGCGGGTGCCGCTCGCCGGACGGCGGGGAATTGAGCATTCCGTTCTCGACGTCACGGCGCTCGAAGACGTGGCGCGCGGTGACGAGGTCGTGCTGCTCGGCCGGCAGGGTGAAGCAGTGGTCACGGCGGCGGAACTCGGCGGCTGGCTCGGCCTGCCGTTGATGGAGCTGCTGCCGCGCCTGGCCCGCACGCTGCCCCGGGTCTATCTCGACGAGGGGGATCCGGCGTGACCTACGATCCCTTCACCCTGGAGGTGGTCAAGAACCGCCTGATCGGCATCGCGGACGAGATGGCGATGACCGTGGTGCGCACGGCGCGTTCCTTCATCGTCAAGGAAGCCCTGGATTTTTCGACGGCGCTGTTTACCGCCGAAGCACGGCTGATCGCGCAAGGCACTTGCCTGCCGCTGCACCTCGGCTCGATGCCGGCGGCCCTCGATGCCGTCCTGGCCGAATTCGGCGACGCGATGGCGCCGGGGGACCTCTTCATCCTCAATGATCCTTACGACGGTGGCACGCACCTGCCCGATATCATTGCGACCAAACCCGTATTCCTCTCGGGCCGGCTGGTCGGCTACGCCATGTGCCTGGCGCACCAGACTGACATGGGCGGGCGGGTTGCGGGCTCCATGGCCTCCGACTCGACGGAGATCTACCAGGAAGGGCTGCGTTTGCCGCCCGTGCGTCTCTTCTCCGGCGGCCAGGCCGAGGACAGCGTCTTCCGCATTATCGAACGTAACGTCCGGGTGCCGGGCAAGGTGCTGGGCGACCTGCGCAGCCAGGTCGCCGCCTGCGAGGCGGGTGAACGCGGTCTGCTGGAGATGATCGCCGCGATGGGTCTGGACGACTTCCAGACCTATGCGGAGGTGCTGATCGCCTACACCGAACGCTATACCCGCGCGGAAATCGCCAAGCTTCCCGACGGTGTCTTTCATTTCACCGACCATATCGACGGCGACGGGATCGAGGCCGGCGCCATCACCATCCAGGTCGCCGTCCGCGTTTCCGGTGAGGAGATGGAAATCGATTTCGCCGGCACCTCGCCCCAGGTGAAGGGGGCGATCAACTCGGTGCATGCCTTCACCGCGTCGGCGACCTGGGCGGTGGTGCGTTCGATCCTCGATGCCGACATCCCGAACAACGACGGCTACTTCCGCCCGATCACCGTGACGACGCCGAAGGGCAGCGTGGTGAACCCGGTCATGCCGGCGGCCGTCGCGGCACGCGGGTTGACGGCCGACCGGGTGGCCGACGCCGTGTTCGGTGCGCTGGCGCAGGTGGCCCCCGACCGGGTGCCGGCGGCAGGCCAGACCGCGCCGGACACCGCCGTCAGCTTCGGTGGCCATGACGCGGAAGGCCGGCCCTTCGTGTTCGTCGAAGGCATCGTCGGCTCCTGGGGCGGCGGACCGGACCGCGACGGCATGGACGCCTGCACCGGCACCATCGTCAATTATTCCAATACGCCGGCCGAGATGCTGGAGGCGGACCAGCCCCTGCGTATCGAGCGCTATGGCTTCGTCGCGGACAGTGGGGGCCCCGGAAGATTTCGCGGTGGCCTCGCGCTGGAGCGACATATCCGCTTCCTGGCCGACGAGGCCATGGTGCAGGTCCGCTCGGACCACCATCACTTCGCACCCTATGGCCTCGCCGGCGGTGCGCCCGGCGCCCACGCAGCGCTCTCTGTGTTGCGGGCGAACGGCGGCGAAGATCGCCACGACGGTCATTTTCGCGACTCGGTCCGAAGCGGCGACGTCCTGGCCGTCCGGGTGCCTTCGGGCGGCGGTTTCGGCGACCCGCTGGACCGTGATCCCGCCCGCGTGCTGGCCGATGTCGTCGACGGCAAGGTGACGCCCGACCATGCGGCGGCGGCTTATGGCGTCGTGCTGTCCGGAACGCCGCCGGTGGTCGATGCCATGGCGACGCGGGATCTGCGGGCGCAGCGGCGGTCAGCCGGCTCGTAGTTCCGCCAAGGCCGTTTCCACGTCCCGCCAGGCGCCCTCGATCCGCGCCTCGTCCGTCGCCGTCGGTGGTTGCCCCGCACGCAGGCTCTCTTCGATCCCGGTGAAGAGCTGCGAGAGCACTTCCGCCCCGGCGTTGCCCGAGGCGCCGGCCAGGGTATGGGCGGCATCCATCGCCGCCGCGTCGTCGCCGGCCTCCCGGGCGGCGCGATATTTGGCGAGGGCGGCCCGCGCCGTCTCCTCGAACAAGGTCACGATCTCCAGCGCCTCGCTCGTTATCGCGCCGTAGACTTCTTCCAAACGGGCGGCATTGAGGACGCGGGGGGCGGCCGTCGTGGCGGGGGTCGTGGGCGCTTCGCCGGTTCCGGTCCAATGCGCGAGGACCGCCATCAAATGATCGAAGCGGACGGGTTTCTTCACCACCGCGTTCATGCCCGCGTCGAGACAAAGCTGCAGGTCCTCCTCGCTCGTGCTCGCGGTCATGGCGAGGATCGGCGGGGCGAAGCCGGACGCGCGCAGGCGCCGGGTCGCTGCGATGCCGTCGAGACGGGGCATATGCCGGTCCATCAGCACGGCATCGAAGGGCGCCTCGGTCGCGGCCTCGATACAGGCGATGGCCGCTTCGCCGTCGACGGCATCGACGACCTCGTGTCCGGCCCGGCTCAGCATCCGGTTCGCGACCTGCCGGTTCACCGCGTTGTCCTCGACGTTCAGCAGCCGAAGCTGTCGGTCGGGCACCGCCTGGGGTCGTATCGCCTCGTCGGCCGTCGCGGCCTCCGCCGCGGCGCGGGGAAAGTGCGCGGTGAAATGGAACCGGCTGCCCGCCCCGGGGGTGCTCTCCACACCGATCTCGCCGTCCATCAGGCGGACCAGCCGGCGGCAGATGGCGAGGCCGAGGCCCGTCCCGCCGAACCGCCGTGCGGTATCCGCTCCATCCTGTTGATAGGGCGAGAATAGCCGGGCCTGGGTGTCGGCCGAAATGCCGACGCCGGTATCGCGGACGGAGAAGGCCAGTTCGACCGCGCCGTCGCGATTTCCCTTTGCGACATTTTCGACGTGAAGGGAGACAGTACCGGCGTCGGTGAACTTGATGGCGTTGGAGACGAGGTTGAGCAGTACCTGGCGGAGGCGGAAGGGATCGCCGACGAGGGCAGGGGGGACGTCTTCCGCGACATCCCAAACCAGCGCCAGTCCCCGGGCCTCCGCGCCGGGCGTCATCAGCCGCGCGGCTTCGGCGACGACGTCGCGGGCATTGAAGGGGATGGCCTCCAGGGTCAGTCGATCCGCCTCCAACCGCGCCATATCCAGCATGTCGTCGACAACGCGCACCAGGGCCCGGCCGGAGCCGAGGATGGCCTCGACACAGTCCCGGGCTTCGGCTTCGAGTTTCATGCCCTGCAGTAGCTGCGCCATGCCGAGGACACCGTTCATCGGCGTGCGGACCTCGTGGCTCATCATCGCCAGAAAATCTGACTTGGCGCGGTTGGCCTCCTCCGCGCGTTGGGCGGCGGTTTCGGCGCCCGCATAGGACGTACCCTGCGCGCTGGCGAAGACAAAAAAGACGACGACCAGCGGTGCTACCGGATCGAGCAGCCAGTGATAGTCGGCAAAGGCGAACCAGGAGACGGCGAGCGTCGCGACGCCGCCGAGCACGGCGATCGTCAGGCCCGTGACGGCGCCGAAGCGGCGCAGCAGCACGATCAACAGCAAACCCAGGACGGCCATGGCGGTGATCTCCACCCCATCCGCGATAGCCGGGCGCAACAGATGGTCGCCGGCCAGCAATTGCTCGGCGATCTGCGCGCGGATCTCGACATGGGGGATGGCGATCTCCAGCGGCGTCGCGCCATTGTCCAGCAGGCGCGCGGCCTGAGTACGCAGAAAGATAATTCTGCCGGCGATTTCGCCCTCGGCGATCTCGCCGGCCAGCACGCGCCAGGCCGGGATGTAGCGTTGCGGCTCGTGCCGGGTGAAGCGGCCGAGGACCTGTCCGTGGGCATCCGTCGGGATTTCCAGCCGACCGATCTTCACCCGCTCGATGCCGGTTCGCTCGCCGAGCGCTTCGGCCCCGACGGCACCGGACGAACGAACGGCGTAGCCCTTGACGCCCTGGGCGACGCGGAGCGCTTCGGCGATCACCGTCGGGTAGAGATGATCACCCAGCTGCAGCAGTAGCGGCATCTGCCGGGTGACGCGGTCGTAGACATGGATCGCATTGAAGGCGCCGTTCCCGCGGGCGACGGCCTGGAACGCCGGTGGATTGACGATCGCCGTCCGGTAGCGGGGCAGGAAGTGCGTCGGATCGTCACCGAGGCTGACGAAGCCCGCCTGCCGACCCGGTTTTGGCGGTGGCTCATCGGAGTTGGTCGCCCCGAGACCGGCTTCCCGGCCCTGGGTCAGCAGGAAGCCCGTGACGACGGGTGCCGATGCCATGGCCGCGAGCAGCGCTGCGTCGTCGCTCTTTCCCGCCTCGCGCGGCGAGAAGATGTCGTCCAGGACGATCGCCGCCGCACCCGCATCGGCAAGGTTCGCGATCAGCTCGGCCAGGCGCTTCTGTGGCCAAGGGGCGGGGCCGAGCCGTGTGCGCGATGCCGCGTCGATATCGACGATGCGCACCGGTACCGTCGGGTCCCAGCTGCGGGGTAACTCCCGCTGGTAGGCGTCGAAAGTGAGGCTGCGGATCTGTTGCACCAATGCGGGATCCCAGATCCGGATCATCAGGATCAGGAGGAGAACCGCATAGGGCAGAAGCTTGAGCGCACGGGCCATAGGCCGCTGGCGACCTCGTCGATTGTTTCGCTGCGAATCTTTCGGCCAGCCTGCGGCAATTTCGAGGACGGCTCAAGCCAGCGCGGTGAGGGCGGCGCACAAGGTCAGGGCGGCGATCAGGGGCCCGAAGCCGGCGAAGCCGATGGCGGCCAGGGTCCAACCACCGACGGTGGCGGCGAGCAACCAGCCCGCCGAGGCCGAGGTGCTGTTGAGACCCATCACCGTGCCGCGAACGTCGGCCGGCGCCTCCGCCATGGCAGCCATCAGGGCCGGGCGTGAAAGCGCGTTGGTAAAGGAATAGGCGACGCCGAGCGCGACGGTCAGCGTAAGCGAGTCGGTGAGGCCGAACAGGGCTAAAGCGACGGCGCCCGAGGCCAGGAGGGAGAGCGCGAAGGTCAGCCGACGGTTGGCGAAGGCGTCGCCGATGCGTCCCCCGATGATGGTGCCGGCGATATTGCCCAGCGCATAGATTGCCAGCGGAATCGCCACGTCGCGGATCGAGAGACCATGCGCGGTTTGCAGGAAGGTGGCGTAGAAGACGGAGACGATGCCGAAGCAGATCCGCTCGCCCAATACGCTTCCCAGCAGGCGGATCACCGGGGCGGAAAGGATCTGGCGCAGCGGCGGCGGGCGGGCGGCGCCAGCGGCCGGCCCGTCCCGTTTCATCGCCGTCACCGGCCGGGTCGTGGCGAAGAGGCCGACGGCGGCGACTACGGCGAGGCCGGCAACGCCGAGATGTACGCCCCGCCAGCCGATCGTCTCGCCGACCCAGGCGGCGAGCGGCACGCCGATCAGCAGGGTGAGGGATTGCCCGCTCATGACCCAGCCGAGCGCGCGGGCGAGGCGGGCCTTGTCGACGCGCAACGAGATCTCGGCCAGGCTGACGCCGGTATAGATGCCGCTGCATGCGCCGGCGAGAAAGGACCAGCCGAGCACGCCCCAGTAGCTTTCCGCCCAGGCGACGCCCGAGAGCGCCACGGCGAGGGCGGCGGTACCGCCGACGAGAAAGCCGCGCCGTCCCCAACGGTCGGAGCCGGCGCCGGAGACGAACGAGGCGAGACCCCAGGCGACCGAGGCGACGGCGAGCAGGAAGGCGACATCGGCGACGTCGACGGCGAGGTCGTCGGCCATGACCAGCATGAAGGGTGCGCGGGTGGTGCCGCCCGCCGTCACCACCAGCATCGAGAATCCGCTGGCAACGATCAGCGCCCACGGCATGGCCCGGCCCAGGGGCCCCTTGCGGCTCACGCGGGCAGCAGCTCGCGCGCCTGTTCCAGCTGGTCGGGATCGGCGAAGGGAATGACCAACAGGGCGTCGTCGAGGCCGAGGTCCTCCAACCGCCGTAGCCGGTTCCGCGCCTCGGCGGGGGGGCAGACGAGGTTGATCGTGGTGCGCGCGATCAGCGGGGTGATCGTCGGCTCGGCCCGGAAATCGGTGAAGATGTTCGCCAGCACGGTTCGCCCGCCACCCGCCGTGCGGAACATGTCGATGCCCGTCGCCAGGTCCTCGTGCGTCGTATAGATGCCGGAGGCGATCCAGCCGTCGCATTGCGTGGCCGCCATGTCGATCCAGCGCCGGCTGCGCCAGGCGCCGAGCATGACGGGCGGGCCCGCGTCGGCACCGGGCCAGGGCGTGAGCGCCGGGCCGTACACCGCCTCACCGGCCCAGGTTCGCCGCATGGTCGCCAGCAACTCCGGCAGGGCGCGGAAGCGGCCGTCGTAGTCGGCCTCGACGGCGCGGAAGTCCGCTTCGGTCGAGCCGGCACCGATGCCGAGACGCAGGCGGCGGTCCGACAGCAGATCGAGCGTGGCGACCCGGTGTGCCAGCTCCACCGGATGGCGCAACGGCAGTTGCAGCACGCAAGTACCGAGCTCGATGCGGTTCGTCACGCCGGCGAGCAGGGAGAGCTGTTGCAGCGGGTCGACGGTCGGAAAGCCGCGACCGAGCGCGTCCGTCACCCAAAGGCCGGAAAAGCCCAAAGCTTCCGCCCGACTCGCCATCCCGGCGGCCCGTTCCGCCACCGAACCGCCATCCTCCCGGGGGGAGGGGATCATCACCACGCCCAATTTCATCGTGCTGAAACTCCGAGGCTGCCGCGCCGGCAATGGCGCCCGGGGGTGATAGCGCAAGCGGCGGACCGGTGAAACCGTCGCCGCGAACAAATCCTAGTCGGAAGCGGGGCCGATCCAGTCGGTGACGCTCGAATCCCAGGCCCGGCCGACACCCCATTCGCGCAGCTCGTGGCGCGCGATCTCGTTCTTGGTCATGGTGCGCGGGAAGGCCTCGACGAAGGCGACATAGCGCGGCACCTTGAAATAGGCGATCCGTTCCTTGCACCAGGCGACGATCTCCGCCGGCGGCGGCGGGTCGGCGGGGTCGGCGGCGTGGATATAAGCCTTGATGTCTTCCTCGCCGACGTCCGAGGGCACGCCGACCACGGCGCAGTCGATGACGCCCGGGTGCGAGGTGATCGCCTTCTCGACCTCGAAGGCGGAGACGTTCTCGCCGCGCCGGCGGATCCAGTGCGCCTCACGGCCGACGAAATGGACGTAGCCGTCTTCGTCCAGATAGCCGAGATCGCCGGAGTGGTACCAGAAGTTCCGCCAGGCGGCGATCGTCTCCTCCGGCTTGTTGATGTAGCGCATCATCGAGGTGTTCGGCACCTTTGGGCGAACCAGCAGCTGGCCCGTGGTGTTGGGCGGCAGCGGGTTGTCGTCGTCGTCGACGGCGATGATGTCGGCCCAGCCGTGCGGCCGGCCGCAGGTGCCGAGCTTGCGATCGTGCACCCGTTCGGAGCAGATCAGCACGCCCATCTCGGTCATCGAATAGACCTCGAGCATCGGCGTGCCGTAGCGCGCTTCGAACTCGTCGCGCAGGTCGCGGCGGACCTGGCCGGCGGCGATGCCGACGCCGACCCGGACTTTGTGCTCGCGGTCCCGCTCGCTCGCCGGCTGGCGCAGCAGCACCGCCATCATGGTGCCGAGCGGATCGATCACCGTGGCGCCGTACTTGCGCACGGTGTTCCAGTAGTTGGAGGCGGAGAACCACTTCTCCATGACGCCGGTCATGCCCCAGTAGAGCGGGCTGGTAATCGCGAACTGCTGGCCGCCGATATGAAAGAAGTGCGAGTTGGCGAAGTGGACGTCGTCCTCGCGCGCCTCCGCGATCTCGCCGTAACGAATGGCGGCAGCGATGTAATAAAGGTGCGAGACGAGCACGCCCTTCGGCATCGAGGTGCTGCCGCCGGTATAGACGATGGCCATCGGATCCGTCGGCTGGACGTCGACCTCGGGCAGGCTCTCGCCGCCCTCCAGCAGATCCTCGACCGCAAGGGCGCCACCCCCTTCGACCGAAGCGAGGTCGCCCTTGACGAAGACGCGCGGCGCCAGCTCCAGCATCCCCCGGGCGGCGTTGAGGGCGGGGGCCAGCTCCTCGTCGACGACCAGCAGTTTGGCCCCGGTGTCGTTCAGGCTGTAGGCGAGGTCGTCCTTGACCAGCGAGACGTTGAGCGAGGCGTAGATCGCCCCGAGCTTGGCGCAGGCGAACCAGATCACCGCCTGTTCGACGCAGTTGTACATGAAGGTCGCGACGACATCGCCCTTGGCGATGGCGTACTCGTCGGCCAGGCGGTTCGCCATCCGGTTGGACAGCCGGTCGGCCTCGGCGTAGGTCAACACCTCGTCCCGGCAGATCAGGAACGGCTTGTCGCCCTTCTCCGCCCGCATGACGATCAACTCGCGAAGCGTGGTGGCGACAGGCTCGTGGCCGAGAATATCGATCATGCACGATCCTCCTTCTTGCCGGCTTCGCCCAGGCCGACGACGCCGCTCGCGGCGAGATGGGTGTGGGCCGCCTCGTCCTTGCCGAGGATGCGGCGCAGCACGTAATCGTCGCTCTCGCCCAGCAGCGGCGCCGTCTTGCGGAGCGGTGGCCGCGCGCCGTCGACGCGCCACGGTGCGGCGACCAGCAGTTCCTCGCCCGTATAGGGGTGCGAAGCGGCAAGCCAACCGGAACAACCGGCGAAGGCCGGCGCGTCGTCCGTCGCCTCCAGTGCCAGAACCTTGGTAACCGCGCCGCGCCGGGCCCGGGCAACGGTCTCGATGCGATCGGCCGGCAGGCCGTCGAGATCGAGCCAGTCGGCGCCGCGGGGCAGGTCGAGGGCAAAGTCCCGGCCGTCATCGGCACGGACGATGGCACCGGTCCGTGGCTCCCCCTGGCGGGGTGATCCGGCGAGGGCCGCCGCCGCCTCGATCTGGGAGAGGTCGATGGCGTGGCCCCGCCCGCTCTCCCGCGCGGCGAGCATGCCGGCGAGCGCGCACATGGTGGCGAAGGCGGCGGCGTTGGGATCGCTCAGCGAGAACGTGGGCGAGCCCACGAACTCCCCCGCGTCGCAAATGTCGATTTCGGCGCCGGCGAGCGCACTCAACACCAGCCCGTAGGCGCGGAGGTTCTCCACGGCCGAGCCTTGGCCCGGTCCGCTCATCGACAACTGGCAGAGCCTTGGATTGCAAGCCCACAATGCCTCCACCCCTAGGCCCAAGCGATCCATGGTGCCGACGGTGAAGTTCTCCAGTACCAGGTCGCTCTGCGCCGCGAGGGACTTGAACAGGGCCTTGCCGTCGTCGTGCTTGAGGTCGAGGGCGAGGCCGTGCTTGTTGCGGTTGAGGCTGTGGAAATAGAGCGAGGATTCGACCCAGGCCCGCCGGTCCATCTTGCCGCGGAGCGCCTCGTTCCCGCGCGTTCGATAGAGGTCGAAGCGGTTCGGCGACTCGAGCTTGATCACCTCGGCGCCGAGGTCTGCGAGGATCTGCCCCACCATCGGCCCCGACCAGACCCAGGCGAGCTCCAGACAGCGCAGACCGGCGAGCGGCGACCCGTCTCCGCCGGCGGCGGCGGCGAGTGGCGCTGCGGTCGGACTCTCCCGGCAGATCGCGGGTAGCAGGGGGCCTTCGTCGTCGATGAAGTGCTGGCGGAAGACCCGGCGTTCCGCCGCCTCCGCCTGGCTGTAGACCGGGGCGATGACCGCGCCGTGCTCTAGGCCGCGGGCCAGCAACTCGTCCCGGCTGAAGCCGGCGAGCGTTTCCTCCAACCGCCGGTCGGCCTCGGCGCTGTCGCGGGCGAGCGTGAAGGGATCGGAAAAGGCGTCCCCACCGGCCCATTCCGGATTGCCGAGAGCGCTCCGGATCGCCCGCCAGTCGCGGCGCGAACGGCCGAGCAGGGCGACATGGCCGTCGCGGCAGGCGAAGAAGCCCATGGGAAAGATGCCGCCATGGTCGACGCAGACGCGGCCGTTGCGCTTCCAGCTATGGCGCATCTCCTCGGCGCCACCGGAATTCTGCAAGGCGAAGGATCGGACGATATCCGCGGCGGAGACGTCGTACCGCACGGCCGGCCCGTCGCCGGCGCGAGGACGGCGCCAGAGTTCGGCGAGGGCGAGGATGACGCCATAGAGCGCACACCACTTCTCCGGCATCTCCGCGGGCAGGGGGAGGGGTGGCCCGTCGGCCCGGCCGATTACCGCCGCGGCGCCGCCGGCGGCGCTGGCGAGGATGCCGGAGCCCGCCTGGCCGACCTGGAAATCCCATAGCCGTATTTCGCACCGATGCCGGGCCTCGCCGCCGCCGGTGATCCAGATGTCGGCGCCGGATTCGTTCTTCAGGGGATCGCGCGCGCCGAGCCGGCGCAGCCAGTGCGCCGCGTGACGGGTCGATGTGTTGCCCGCCTCGACGCCGATCCGGTTCAGCGCCTCGAAGGCGATGGCGCGCGCGCCGTTCACTCCGCCGGTTCCGCGAGGGGCAGCGGCACCGCGCCGCCGGCCCGCGTCGGCAGCGCGACCGCGGCGGTACCGGATGCCGAATGCTCGCCCTTCTGGTTCACCGCCACCACGTCGAGGTCGACTAGATGGGCGGCGCCTTGTCGGCGCTTGCCCGTCACCGTGCCGCGCCACCAGATCGTGTTGCCCACCAGGTTCGGCCGGCGCACGGAGACGGAAAGCTTGTGCAAGAAGCCGTGATCGCCGATCCAGTTGGTCAGCATGTGCTGTGCCCAGGAGATGCGCTGTGGGCCGATGTCGTAGGCGCCGCCCATGCCGACGTCGCGTCCCGTCTCCGCCTCCAGATGGCCGCGGCCCGCGGCGTCCTTGGCACCGGTCTTGGGATTGATGTGGTAGTCGGCATGCCGACGGCGGTAGCGCAGCGCGTCGCCATGGGCACCGCCGTAGGGCAGCGCGCCCTGGGTCGCCGCGTAATAGGCGAGGATATCGGTGATGTTGAGCGGCCCTTTGACCACCGGCGGGATCTCCTGGCCGTCTTCGATATCGTCCCAGTAGAGCGGCTCGGCGCCCCGGCGCGGCTCCGCCAGCACTTCGGCCTCGATCTCGGCCAGGGCTTCGGGGGTGTAGCGTTCTGGTTCGGCCATCTGTGGCGGGGCCGCATCGCCGCGCTCGGCCTTCAGGGCGTCGCCGCGCGGTGTGCGGGCGCAATGGCCGATCGCCGTCGCCGCCAGGCGGTCGTGCTGGTTGAAATAGCGCACCTCGCCCGACTGCAGAGCCCAGCGCTTGAAGCGCCGGCCGGACTTCACCTGTTGGCTGATCATCCGCACGTCGACATGGAAACGATCATCGACGCGGATCGGCTCGTACCAGGTCCAATCGGTGCCGGCATAGACCCACTGCACGCCGGACAGCTTCGGCGCCACGATGGTGCTGTCGACCGCATAGAGAATACATGGCGGCGCCAGCATGGTGCCGGCCGCCGATGCCGGGCCGTAATCCGGGTCCAGCCACAGCGGATTATCGTCGCCGACGCCCCAGGCAAAATGGCGGATGGCATCGCGGCTCGTCGTCTCGATCCACTGCATGCGGGCGCGGCGCAGCGGCTCGCCGATCAGGCTGGCCGCCTCCGCCAGGCGTTCCTCGGTGATCTGACCCCAGCTCATGCGCCGATGCCCGGTCAGGCCGCCTCGCTGTCCGCGGGATCGCTGCCGCCGACATGCGGCATCACTTCCTCCGAGAACAGGCGCAGCATGTCGAGGGTCTGCTGTTGGCCGTAGTAGGGCGGGTAATGCAGCATGATCGACGTGATGCCGACGGCGCGGAATTCTTCGATCTTACGGATGACCGTGTCGGGGGAGCCGTGCAGAATCGTCGTCTCGCTCAGATGCTCGTAGGAAAACTGATCGTCGTCGGATTTCTCCGTGACGTCGCCCAGGTAACCGCCGGTGTTCCCGCCGGAGAGGAAGGTCCGCATGTGGTGGGTAATGCCCGCCTCGCTCTCCTCCCGGGCCTTGGCGTCGGTCGGCGCCACATAGACCATGCGGACCACGTCGACCTGGCCGAAGGCCGGGTTCTGGTTCAGCGGCGCCGGCGCCTCGTGCATGTGCTTGCGATAGAATTCGACATGCTCGCCGATGGTTTCGACCGAGGGCAGCGAGGATTGCATCAGGCCGAAGCCGTTGCGTGCCGCATTGGCCATCGAGCGTTCCGTGCCCGCGCCCATGTAGAAGGGCGGATGGGGCTGCTGGATCGGCTGCGGGAAGATCTCGTAGGCCTCGTCCATCTTGAACTGGAAGTGGGTGCCGGCGGCGTTCACCCGCTTCTCGTGGAAGCCCTGCAGGATGAGCGGGATCGCCTCTTCCTGGATTTCGCGGCGGCGTTCGTAATCGATGCCCAGCCCTTCGAATTCATAGGGCCGGTAGCCGGAGCCGAGACCGAGCTGGAAGCGGCCCTCGCTCAGGATATCGACGAAGGCGGCATTCTCGACGATGCGCATGGGATGGTGCAGCGGCACCACCATGACGGCCGCGCCGAGCTTGATGCGCGAGGTCTTGGCCGCGAGATAGGAAAGGTAGCTGAAGGGATCCGGCAGGATCCCGTAGGTGTTCGAGAAGTGATGCTCGGCGATCCAGACGCTGTCGAAGCCCAGCCGCTCCGCCTCGACGATTTCGCGCGTGACCCGGGCGTGGATCGCCTGGTGGGGATAGGGCTCCGACGTCGGGTCGGGGTGCGAGGTGAAGAGAATGCCGAACTTCATGCCCATCTAGGCCTTTCTGTACGCGTGATTTTGGATCAGGCCGCCTGCGCCGCCGTCGGCCCGTCGCCCGCCAGTGTCGTGCGCCGCATGTCGCGCGGCTCCTGGTCGGGGAAGGGACGGGCCCGGTGCATGGTCTGCCGGTTGTCCCACATGACGATGTCGCCGACCTGCCATTCGTGCGCGTGCACGAACTGGCGTTGCGTCGCGTGCTCGATCAGGTCGCGCAGGAAGGCGCGGGCCTCCGGCACCGGCCAGCCGATGATTCCGCCTGCATGGCTGGAGAGATAGAGCGACTTGCGCCCCGTCACCGGGTGGGTGCGCACCAGGGTCTGGCGTACGGGTGCGAAACGCTCCCGCTCCTCCGCCGTGAAATCGGTGAAGCCGATGAGGCTGCGCGAGTACATCTGTGAATGCTCGCAGACCTGGCCCTCGCATTCCGCTTGTGTCTCCGCGTCGAGCGCGTCCCAGGCCGCCCGCATGTCGGCGAACTCGGTGTTGCCGCCCTTCGAGGGCACGGACAAACCATGCAGGATGGAATACCTGGCTGGCGTCGGCTTGAAGGAGCTGTCGGAATGCCAAAGCCGGTTGCCGATGGCGAAGAGGCGGCGCCGGTCGTCGCGGGGCAGCGGCTTCTCGTGGCGATCGAGGTTGGAGACGTCGGCGAAACTGGTCGGCCAGCGATAATCCTCCGGCGCGCGCAGGCTGGTGCCGATCGCATGCTCGATCTCGCCGAGCTTGAGGGTGAAGTCCATCTGCTGTTCCGCGCTCAGCACCGGGCCGCGGATCGCGAGGACGGCGTATTCGTCCATGCCCCGGTGGATGGCCAGCGCGTCGTCGGGGCTGATCGGCGTGCGGAGATCGAGGCCGCTGACCTCGCCCGCGAAGCAGGGACCCGCCTGGCGGATGGACATCGTCATTGTCCGGCCCTCCGGTTGGTTTCTAAGCCGCGTTCGATTTTATCGCGGCGGTGGTCGGCAAACAACTCAGGCGGCGGGTCGGAAAAAGGGCGGGGCCGTGCCGATCACGGGCGCCAGCCGGTCGGCGTAGCGGCTGGAGACATGCGGCGGCCGGGCGGACAGCAGATCGGCGGGGAACGGGCGGACCGGGCCCGCAGACGGCATGTCGTCTTCCGCCATGGCGAGGCGGGCGGCTTCAGTGGCGAGATCGATGTCTTCCGTGATCGCCTCGGCGGTGCGCAGCAGCGGGCCGAGGCCCAGGCGCCGCCAGGGCACCGGGCCCGCCACCGCGCCTTCGTTGGCGACGACGACGGCACGCCCGAACAGGCCGAGCAGGCGGTCGACGTCGCCCGGCAGGCGTTCGGGGTCGAGGCCGCGTTCCGGAGTCAAGACCAGATGGGGCGGATCGTCATACTCGGCCCGGAAGGCGCAGGCGGCCGCGGCCAACCACCCGGTCCCGCCGCCCGGCACTTCGACCAGGGCGACCCGCTCGCCCTCCCGCGTCGCGCGCAGGTCACGGTCGACGCCGCGCACGGCGAGCGCCAGGGCGCGCGCGGCGCTGGCGAAGCCGGGGGTGAAGTCCCGGCCTTCGATGTCGTTGCAGATCGTGTTCGCCACGCCGGTCACCGCAACGGGCCAGCCCTGTGTCTCGGCAAAAGCGGCAAAATCCGCCAGGGCGGCGAGCGCCGCACGGTCGGCGATGGCGAGCAGCTTCCGCCCGTCCCGTGCCCGCATGAGGTCGAGGATGCGGGAATAGTCGACCTCGTCCGGCGAGTGGACCGAACTGCCGAGCCAGGCTCCCGGCGTTCGGGCCAGCGCCGCCCGCATTTCGCCCGCGTCCTCCGCCATCAGGTCCGTCAGTTCGACGAGATCCGTTCGCGCAGCACCGGCAAAGCCGTTCGGCAGGCCGAAGACACGTGCGAAGGACGGGCCTGCGGCCGCCAGGACCGCGCAGAGCAGATGGTTCGAAACCGGTGTCGGCCGACCGCCGTGCAGGATGAAAAGCGCCGTCACTCCCGCCCTCAGTCCCCCTTGCTTTCATGCGCATGGAACTCGTGCATGAAGGCGGCGGCGACGTCGGCGTTCAGCTTGGCGTCGATCAGGATCGGCCCGTCGGGATTGGCGAGCAGGGGTTGCAGCGCGCGGATGTCCTCGACCGTGCGCACGGTCGCCGCCTCAAAGCCGAAGCCCTCGGCGATCGGCGCATAGTCGACGTCCGGGAACACCGACTTGGCGATCGGCAGCTGCCACATGCGCAGGAAATGCACCTCGGCCCCGTAGGCACAGTCGTTCATCACCAGGATCACGAGGGGCAGGTCTTCGCGGACCACGGTCTCCAACTCACCCAGCGTCATCAAGAAGCCGCCGTCGCCGATGACGAGCATCGTCGTCTCGTCCGGCCGGCCCCGCGCGAAGCCGAGCGCCGCGCCGAAGCCGATGCCGATCGAGGCGAAGTCGTTGGTGAACTTGAAATGGTCCGGCCCCGTACAGGTGAGATAGGGCACGACGCCCAGGAAGTTGCCGGCATCGAAGACCAGATTGCGCTTGGCCGGCAGCAGCTTGTCGATCTCGACGCCGACGGTCCGCGGATCGAGGGTGCGGGCGGTGTTCTGTGGCTGGAAATCCTTGGTGTTGTCGAAGTCGGCGAGCGCCCGGCGCGTTTCCTCGACATGGAAGGGCTTGTCTTCGCCCGCGCGCTCGTCCACCGCCGCGGTGATCTGTTCCGCGACCAGCCTGGCGTCGCCGACGATGGAGATGTCGGCCGTCGACCATTGGCTGATGGCGGCACGGTTGCGGTCGATATGCACCAGCGGCGCGTCGGGCAGGCTCTCGCCGAAGCTGGTGGTGAAGAAGTTCAACCCCGCGCCGAAGGCCAGCACGCAGTCCGCCTGTTCGATCATCCGCCGCCCCGCGGAATGGGAGAACGAGCCGATGATGCCGACATTGTAGGGATTGCCGCGGAACATGCCGTTGCCGCGCGCCGTGGTCGCCAGCACGCCGCCGACCTTCTCCGCCAGCGCCTCCAACGCGTCCTTGGCGCCGCCGCGATGTACGCCGAGACCGCCGATGATCAAGGGCCGCTTCGAGCGGGCGAGCAGCGCGGCCGCGGCCTCGACCGCCTGCGGCCGGCCGGGCTGTGGGGCAATCGGTGTCATGTCGCGCGCGGGCGGCGGTGACTCCTCCGCCACCACCGTCTCGGACAACTGCACGGAGGTCGGCAGCAGCAGCGCCGCGGCGCCGCCCTTGGCGACGGCGGCGAGCGCGTCGGCCAGCGTCGCGCGCGCCGCGTCGGCGCTGGTCGCGACGAAGGTCCTGAGGCCCGCGGCGTTCAGCACGCCCACGGCGTTGAAACCCTTGTAGTCGGGACCGAGCGTGTTGATCGCCCCGTCGGTCACCGGCGCCTCGCCATACATGATCAGCACCCGGTTGCCGCCCCGGCTGGCGAAGACGGAGCCATGCAGGCCGTTCGCCGTCGCCGGCCCTCGCCCGATCATCGCGACGCCGATCCGCCCCGTGGCGGCGGCATAGCCGTCCGCCGCCGCAACGGCGACGTTTTCGTGCCGGGCGCCCTTGAACTCGATCCCCATGGTGTCGAGCGTCACGGCGAAAACCGCCGTATCGTCACTCATCAACCCAAAGACCACCTCGACGCCGTGCGCCTTAAGGTCTTCCGCCAGCAACTGATAGGCGGGCGCCCGGCGGCCCCCGCTCGCGCCCTGATCCTGCATCGCGACCGACATGCTCAAGTCCTCCCTGAAATTCGTCGCGTCGAGTATAGGGAGCGGCGGGACGGGCGCAAAATTTGCTCGGATTCAAGGCGGCGGATTCGGAAGTCGACCGTGCGGCGCCTGCGACGACTGGACGACGGGATTCCTGCGGCAGACGCGGGGGGCGTTGGGCATGGCATCGGCTTATCAAGAATTTTCTTGTTCTATTGAGAAGGGTCATGCGATTGTTGGTTCCACGCAGCTTTTGGCGCCTATTGGTATTGTTTAAGGGCAAATGGAAGCATTCCGACAAAATTTCACCAACGGCCTCGCACTCGCGGTTTTTCGAAAACTCGATAGCGAGGATTTTGTGATCACGACCACTCAGACGATCCTGTGGCTCGTTCTTTCCGTCGGGATGGATGTCGCCTATGAGATGGGCATGGCTCTGATGCCGAATTCTGACACGATGTTCCATACTTCGATAATCATCTCTGATGTGACTGGGATTGTCGTCGCGTGCGCCTTGATCTCCCTCATCGATCGGAGGGCTTCAGCCTTTGGTGCAGTCGTAATCGGGACAACGTCGGCTTATGTCCCTTTCTTCGCACTGCTTTTTGTTATCGATGCGTTTTGTTATGCGAGTGGGATCTATTCCGCAATGGATGCGCAAGAAGAGGGAAGCACATTGGGTCTCGTCGTTGCGCTCCTCCATTTGGCGATCATGTGCTGGGGCCTGGTCGTCGTCTTTCTGGCGATACGCTATTCTCTCGACGCCGGACGATTGAGGGGAGTTGTATATTTCATCCTCTACTTTGTGGGTCTCCTTCCTGGGCTATTTGCCTCTCTCTCTGTCCAGTATTCTTGATCCTAGCCTCTTCGATATCTTTGGTGCTTGGAGGCGACGGTAATGCAACGAGTCCAAAGTTTGCTAAGCTCGCCGCCTCTGAAGCGTTCTGGACGAGGGAGACGGGTTGGATGACCAAATCGATCATGGAGCGTGTCGCGGCGGCCAAGGCCGCGGTGCCGGAGATTTCGGCGGACGAGGTCAAGGCCCTGCTGGGGCGCGAGGACGTGCTGATCGTCGACGTTCGTGAGGATAACGAGGTCGCGGCGAGCGGCAAGGTCAAGGGCGCGGTGCACGTCTCCCGCGGCATGCTGGAGTTTCGCGCCGACGATTCCACGCCCCTCCACGATCCGGCCTTCGCCCGGGACAAGACGGTGATCCTCTATTGCGCGTCCGGTGGCCGCTCGGCGCTCGGCGGCCAGGCCCTCCAGGACCTCGGCTATGGCGACGTGCGCAATCTCGGTGGTTTTCAGGGCTGGGTCGATGCCGGCGGCGAGGTCGAGAGTTGAGGGTGCAGGGCGCGCAATTCGGCTATCATTCCTTGTGAGGCGAGGGGCCGCCTGTTCGAGGAGACGTAATGCGTCTGCTGCCATGGCTCCTGTTCGCGGCTCTTCTGACGGCCACACCGGCGTTTGGCGCCGACGTCGCGTTCGGGCGATATCATGCCTTGATCATCGGTATCGACGACTATCGCCATCTGCCGCGCTTGAAGTCCGCGGTGAACGATGCCCGCGCCGTCGATGAGGTGCTGCGGCGCGAATACGGCTATTCGACGACCTTGCTGCTCGATCCGACCCGGGCACAGATGCTGCGCGCCTTGGAACGCGCGCGGGAGGAGCTGTCGAATAGCGACAATCTGCTGATCTTCTATGCCGGCCATGGCCAGCTCGACCGCGCGGCGGACAACGGGTTCTGGCTGCCGGTCGACGCGGAGGCGGACAGCCAGGTCGAGTGGGTGCCCGTCTCGACCGTGACCGGCATGCTCCGCGCGGCGACGGCGAAGCATGTCCTGGTCATTGCCGACAGTTGCTATTCCGGTACGCTGACGCGCGATGCCCCGGCACCCCTGGCGTCCACCGCCAGGCAAGTGGAACTGGACCGGATCGCCTCGCTCCGTGCCCGCAAGGCGTTGACCTCCGGCGGCTTGGAGCCGGTCTGGGACGGTGGCGGGGACGGCCATTCCGTCTTCAGCCGGGCCTTGCTGCGCGCGCTGCGCGGAAACCGTGAAGTCCTCGATGGCTACGGCCTGTTTCGCCAGCTGCGCCGCAACGTCGTCGTCAATGCCGAGCAGACGCCGACCTATGGCGATATCCGCTTTGCCGGCGACGAAGGTGGCGATTTCCTCTTCGTGCCGTTGTCCCGCGCCCGGGCGACGCCGCCGAAGGCCGCGGCACCAGCGGCGCCCGCGCCCGCGCCGCCCGACCCGGAGACGGTCTTCTGGCAGTCGATCCAGAACAGTACGGAGGCCGGCGACTACCGGGCCTATCTCCAGCAGTTTCCCACCGGCGTCTTCGCACCGCTCGCCCGGACTCGGATCGAGCGCCTCACGGCCCCGAAAGAGGTCGATGTCGCGGCGATCGATCCGCGGCAGGAGGAGATGGAATTGCTGGAGGATTATTTCGAAAACAGCGCGGCGGAGTTCCTGAACGAAATCGAGACGTATGACCAGAGGGAAAACATCCTTTCAGACGGCGATGTGGATTCGGCCTTCGCCGCCGCCCTGCGCGGCTATGAAATACTAGCTTACGAGAATGAAGTCTTCACGGTGGATGTCGAAGTTGCCCTCGGCGGCGGTGCGGAACGCCATCTGGTTCTGCACTTGAGGCGCGTGCACGGTGCCTTTCGCAACCAGTTCTGGCGCAAATACGAGATTGTCGGGCATAGGCGGTGACGGGACGGGGTGGGTGATTGGACTGCTCGCTGTGCCGTTTTTTAGATTTGCAAATAATATGTTACCAAGTATTGATTGTGAGAACCTTGATTGTGATTGTTTGGACATGGAGATATTCCGACAGAACCTCGTGAGCGGTTTGGAACTCGCGATGTTGCGAAAACTCGATAGCGAGGATTTCGAGGTTACCGTCCCGCAGACGATAATCTGGCTGCTGCTCTTGAACGCTTTCTATATCGCCGTGGACGTCACCATGACCTTGGTGCCGAATTCCGATACGGAGTTTGATCCGACATACACCTTTGTCGCAATTCTCTTCATGCTCATCGGCTACCTGATTGTTGCCGTCATCGAGCGTCGGGTCCTGGCGTTCGGCGCGCTTGTGATTGCGATTGTGGCGGGGACGCTTCCCATATGGCTCCTGTACTTCGGCTTCGAGACGGCATTGCATGCGACGGGATTTTACCCCGACCTCGACGCCATCAACGACCCGAAGAGAACGACCGCGACGGTCGTCCACGCCATCCTTTATTTGGTGGTCAGTCTTGCGATATCTGTGTGGTGGCTGGTCGTCATGTATCGGGCGATCGCTTGTGCGCTCGATGCCGGTTGGGCACGGACGTCAGCGTACTTCCTGCTGATTCTCGCCGTCGAATGTCTGCCCTCCGCATACTTCATTTACAGCGCTGTATAAGCTCGCCGTTCTCGCGCTGCCTTCTTGAACGCACTCTCCTTATTGCCGGAAGGCTGCGGGATGATCGCCGGATGGGCTCACCGCAGGCCGGTTCCGCGCTATAGTCCACCGGCAAAGGGAGGACATTGCATGTCGATCATCGCCGAAGACGTCGCCGTCGAGGAAATCGAATATCTCCGCCATGGAGACCGAGGCCTGAACATGGTGTTGTGTCGGCCCGCCGGGCGGTGGCCGTTTCCGCTGGTCATCGACCTGCATGGCGGGGCCTGGACCGCGGGCGACAAGGCGGATTGCCTGGAACGCGACCAGGTGTTGGCGCGGGCCGGTATCGCCGCGGGTGCGATCGATTTCCGAGACGGCGACGATGGTTATCCGACGTCGTTGCAGGACATCAACTATGCGGTCCGCTGGGCGCGTAGCCGGGCGGGCGAACTGGGCATCGATCCCGCGCGCATCGCGCTCACCGGCCAGTCGAGCGGCGGGCACCTCGCCATGCTGGCGGCGATGCGCCCGGGGGATGCGCGTTATGGCGCGCTTCCCCTCGACGGCGGCTTCGGCGCGGAGGTCGCTTGTGTCGGCATGACCTGGCCGGTGATCAATCCGCTCTCGCGCTATCGCCATGCGCTGCGCCGGCGCTCGAGCGACGCGCCGCCGGCCTGGGCCGCCAACATCCCAGAGCGTCACGACCGCTATTGGGGCGACGAGGCGACGATGTCCGAAGGCAACCCCATGCTGGCCTTGGAGCGGGGGGAGGCGGTGCGGACGCCGCCCGCGCTCTGGGTCCAGGGCACGCCGGACGAGATCCACGACTACCCCGATCCCGAGAGCCCGATCCCCGGCAACGAGCCGGAGCGCTTCGTCGCCAACTACCGCAAGGCCGGCGGCGAGATCGACCTTGTCTATATCGAACAGGACACCCGCGGCGGCCACGCCAGCCACGATCCCGTCGCGGCCTTCTTCCGCCGCCATCTGCTGACGTGAGCCGGGCGGCCCACGACGTTCTCCTCGACCTCTGGCAGCGGGGGAAACGGATCGGCGAATTGCCGGCCGAGCTGCGTCCGGCAACCCGGGCGGAGGGTTATGCCATTCAGGCCGGGTTGGAGGCGACCTGCGGGCCGATCGCCGGCTGGAAGATCGCGGCGACGAGTGCCGCGGGCCAGGCGCATATCGGTGTCGACGGGCCGCTCGCCGGCCGCCTGCCCGCGGCTCGGGTCTTCGAGGACGGCGCCATCCTCGATTTCGGTGCCAACCACATGGCCGTGGTCGAGGCCGAGTTCTGCTTTCGCATGGGCCGGGACCTGCCGCCCCGCACCGAGGCCTATACGGTGGACGAGGTCCTGGTGGCGGTGGCCGACCTGCACCCGGCGATCGAAATCCCGGATTCCCGGTTCGACGATTTCGCCAGCGTCGGCGCGGCGCAGCTGATCGCCGACAATGCCTGCGCGCATGAATTCGTGCTGGGCCCGGCCTGCGCCGTGGACTGGCGGGCGATCGACCTCGCCGCGCACCCCGTCGTCGGCGCGGTCGCGGGCGGTCCCCGCCACGACGGCATCGGCGCCAACGTGCTGGGCGATCCCCGCGTCGCGCTCGCCTGGTTGGTGAACGAGCTGTCGAGCCTGGGCGTCACGCTTGCCGCCGGGCAGTTCGTCACCACGGGGACCTGCCTGCAACCGATCCCGGTTGGCCCCGGTGCGCGGGTGACAATGGACTTCGGCGTCCTGGGTCGGGTCGAGACGGCTTTCGCCGGTTAGCTAGCGGCGCAAATAGACCTGGGTGCGCGCCTTGATGTGCGGCACGAACTGATACCAACCACGCATCGCCTGGAACTCGGGCGTGTCCAAGGCTTCGGGCGAGGCCAGCTCGTAGATCGTGACGTAGGTGCGCGCGTCGTCGCTGGCGAAGGTGCCATGGTCGGTGAGGCTTGCCGGGCGGGCGGCGAGATAGCGCTGGCCGCGCAGCACGCCGGGACAGGCCAGCGCGTCCGGCAGGTGTACCTCGTCATACCAGGTATTCCAGGCCTCTTCCTGGTCGGGGTCGATTTCGGCGGTGACGACGAGCACACAGGCGGCGGCTTCGGACATGGCGTGGCATCCTCCGTTGGCAAAAGGGTCGCGAGTAGTGTGCCACGAACTGGCGTCGGCACGGCGTAATTCGTAAGCTCGCGGCGACCGATCGACCAGGGGAGGCCGGAGCATGGCCCTGAACGACGACTGGCTGGACCAAACCCGCGAAGAGGCGCTGGAGCCGGACCTGCCGATTTGCGATACGCACCATCACTTGTGGGACTTCGGCTACGAGCCGCCGACCTGGACCAGTGGCGCGACGATCCCGAACCGCTATCTGCTGGACGAGCTGCTCGCCGATCTCGCCAGCGGCCACAACGTCGTCTCCACCGTGTTCCTGGAATGCGAGTCCATGTACCGGGCCGGCGGGCCGGAGGAGATGCGCCCCGTCGGCGAGACGGAATTCGTCGCCGGTATCGCCGCCATGTGCGAAAGCGGCCTCTACGGCCGGACCCGGGTCGGCGCCGGGATCGTCGGTTTCGCCGACCTGACACGGGGTGCGGCGGCCCGCGAGGTTCTGGAAGCGCATATCGCCGTCGGTGGCGGGCGCTTTCGCGGCATCCGCCATTCCGGCGCCTGGGATCCGAGCCCGGACATCCGCGTCAGCCACAAGAACCCCGGCCGGGGGATCTTCCTCGACGAAACATTCCGCGCCGGCTTCGCCTGCCTGGCGCCGCTGGGACTGAGCTTCGATGCCTGGTGCTATCACCCACAAATTCCCGACGTGACGGCGCTCGCCCGCACCTTCCCGGAGACGACGATCATCCTCAATCACTTCGGCGGCCCCCTCGGCATCGGCCCCTATGCCGGCAAGCGCGACGACTATCTCGACAAATGGCGGGCCGATATCGCCGAGCTCGCGAGTTGCCCCAACGTCAACGCCAAGCTCGGCGGCCTCAACATGAAGGTGAATGGCTTCGGTTGGCACAAGCAGCAACGGCCGCCGACCAGCGAGGAACTGGCCGCCGCGACGGGATCGTTCTACACCCACCTCATCGAACGCTTCGGCGCCGAGCGCTGCATGTTCGAGAGCAACTTCCCCGTCGACAAAACGAGCTGCGGCTATGGCGTGCTGTGGAACGCTTTCAAGCGTATCGCCGCCGGGGGATCGGCCGCGGAAAAGGCGTTGCTGTTCCACGACACGGCCGAACGCGTCTATCGTCTAAGCCCGAGGTAAGGGAGAGAAAGCGATCATGAGCAATGCCGCCCAGGTCCTGCCGGACGTCGGCCATGTCGAGGCCGAGCTGCGCTACATCGTCGACAATGGCCGCCCCTCGATCCGTCATATCGATTGGCCGGAAATGCAGCATGCCGACCAGCTGCCCGACTACGAACCCCGGCAAATGCGGATTGCCGATGGCCGGCAGAGCGCGTTGATCGAGCCCTTCTCGCTCGCCGTGCAGGGCTTCCGCCTGGTCGATCACGAAACGACGGTCGAGGATTTCTTCGACGAGGACTAGGTCCGGAGCGTCTACTATCCGGAGACCGAGGCGCTGATCCAACGCGAGAGCGGCTGCAAACGCGTCGTCGTCTTCGACCACACCATCCGCACGACGGATCCCAAATTCCACAGGGACCGTTGGGTCCGCAACACGGTGCGCTCGGTGCACAACGATTACACCGAGCGCTCGGCGCCCAAGCGGGTGCGTGAGGTGTTGCTGGAGGAGGCGGACGAGCTGCTGCAGGGCCGCTTCGGCATCATCCAGACCTGGCGTTCCATCGCGGAAAAGGTCGATTCGGAACCCCTGGCGCTGTGTGACGGGCGAACGATCCCCGAGGTCGGCTTCGTGTCCAACCAGCGCGTCTACCGCGACCGGGTGGCGGAGACCTATCACATCACCCACCACCCCGATCATCGCTGGTTCTATTTCCCCGAGATGCGGCGGAACGAGGCGATCGTCTTCAAGGTCTTCGATTCCGACGCCTCGGCCGGCACCCGGTTCACCGCGCATTCCGGGTTCGACGACCCGACCTCCGCCCCGGATGCGGCACCACGACAAAGCATCGAAATGCGGGCGCTGGTCTTCTACTAGGCCGGGGTGCGCGTCATCGAGCGACGGATCGACGGCGCCTGGGCGGGGGTCGTCACGGGCGCCGCCTTCGTGCTGCTGTTCCTCGCCTATGGTGGCGCCTATACCTTCGGCGTGTTCTTCCCCGCGCTCTCCGAGGCCTTCGACGCGGACCGGGCGGAGACCGCGCTCGTCTTCTCCATCGTCGGCGGCACCTATTCAAGCCTCGGCATCATCAGCGGGCCGGCGGCGGACCGTTTCGGCACCCGGCCCGTCTGCCTGTTCGGTATTCTCGCGGCGGGGCTGGGCTTGATCTTCGCCAGTTCGGCGACGGCGCTGTGGCAGGTCTATCTCGGCTTCGGCATCGGCGTCTCCCTCGGCATGGGCTGCAACTTCGCGCCGGCCAACGCGGGCTTGCAGCGCTGGGTGACGGTGCGGCGCGGCCTGGCCTCCGGCATCGCCACGACCGGCGTCGGCCTTTCGATACTGGTATTGCCCTACCTGGCGGCGCTGCTGATCGACATTTGGGACTGGCGCGGCGCCATGCTGGCGCTTGGGCTCGCGACCCTGGCGTTGGGTGGTCTCGCCGGGCTGCTGATGGGGGACCCGCCGGGCACGCCGCGCGGCAGGACGCACGGCGGCGCCGGTTATGACCTGCGCGCGGCGCTCACCAGTCGCGGCTATGTCATGCTTTACCTGTCATCCGTGCTTTGTTGTTTCGGCGTCTTCGTGCCCTTCGTCCATCTCGTCGCCTATGCGACCGACCAGGGCCTCGGCGAAGGGGCGGGCGTGTTGTTGATCGCCACCATCGGCGGGGCCAGCGTGATCGGCCGGATCTTCCTGACCTGGGCTTCGGACCGGTTCGGGCGGCGAAATTCGCTCGCCGTGATGTACCTCGCCATGGGGGCGGGCCTGCTGCTCTGGTGGGGCGGGGGCCTCATCATGTCGCCCAACCTGGCGATGCTGATCGTCGCCATGGTGATCTTTGGCCTCGGCTATGGCGGCTATGTCGCGATGATCGCACCGATCATCGCCGAATACTTCGGGATCTCGCGGATCGGCAGCCTGCTCGGCTGTTTCATGTCGAGCATCGCCATCGGGGCCTTCCTCGGTCCCTGGCTCGCTGGCCATGCCTTCGACATCTGGGGCAGCTACGACCTGCCCATCCTCGGCGCCGGCTTGTTGGGCCTGGGCGCCAGCCTCGCGGTGATGGCGATGCCGGCGAGGCCCGGCGAAGGTGCGCGTTTCGTCCGCGCTACTTGACCCGGGGGCGGGCGTAGGCTCCGACCTTGGAGGTGGCGAGACCGGCGCCGACCAGGGCCTCGACCATTCTCACCGCGCAGACCACGCCGTCGATGACCGGCACCCCCGTCTCCCGGCTGAGCCAGGCGGTGAGGTCGGCCATGCCGGCGCAGCCGAGGATGACGGCCTCGCAGCCGTCCTCGGCGACAGCGCGTTCGACCTCGGCGCGAACCTTGTCGCGCGCGGCTCTGCCTTCGTTGCCCTCGTCTTCCAGGGCCAGCACCGGGATGTCGGCGGCGCGGACACGGCGGCAGCGCCGCTCCATCCCGTAGGTCAGGGCCAGGTCCTCGATGATCGGGACGGAGCGCGGTAGCGTGGTGACGACAGAAAAGCTTGTGGCGATCATCGCCGCGGCATGCATTGCCGCCTCGCAGATGCCGACGACCGGGCCGCTCGCCACCTCGCGGCAAGCCCCGAGGCCGGTGTCGTCGAAACAGGCGACGACGAAGCCGTCATGGCCCGCGGCTTCGCCCTTGGCGATCTCCTCCAGCAGGCCGCGCAGGCACATCGCCTCGTCATGGTAGCCCTCGATACTGGCCGGCGCGTCGAGGGGATTGACCGCGGTGATGGCGACGCCAGGCCCGGCGGCCGCGCGCGCCGAGATCGCGATCTTTTCCGTCATCGAAGTGGTGGAGTTCGGATTGACCACCAGGATACGCGTCTCGGGCGCCGACATCTTCACACCTCTCCGCCGAGATAGACCGCCTCGACCCTTTCGTCCTCGATCAGATCCTTGGAGTTACCGCTCAACATCACGTTGCCCGTCGCCAGCACGTAGGCCCGGTGCGAGATCCGCAAGGCCATGCGGGAATTCTGCTCGACCAGTAGCACGCTCACCTTCTCGTCGCGGTTGATGTCGACGATCGAGCGCGCGATGTCCTGCACCAGCTTCGGCGCGATGCCGAGCGAGGGCTCGTCCAACAGCAGCAGCCGGGGCTTGGCCATCAGGGCACGGCCGATCACCAGCATCTGCTGTTCGCCGCCGCTCATGGTGCCGGCCGCCTGGCCAAAGCGTTCCTTCAGACGGGGAAAGCGCGCCAACACCATCTCCAGGCTCTGCGCGATGCCGGACTTGTCGGTGCGCGCGAAGGCGCCCATCAGGAGGTTGTCCTTGACGCTCATGAAGGGGAAGACGCGCCGGCCTTCCGGCACCATGGCGATGCCGCGCTTGACGATATCGGCGGGCTTGGCGCCGTCGAGCCGTTGGCCTTGAAACGCGATTTGGCCGCTTTGGATCCGGGCGAGGCCGGTGATGGCCCGCAGGATGGAGGATTTGCCGGCCCCGTTGGCGCCGATCAGGGCCACTGTCTCACCCTCGTTCAGGGCGAGGGAAACGCCTTTCAGGGCGTAGACATGGTCGTAGTAGAGTTCGACCGCGTCCAGGGTGAGCATGGCATCCATCGCCTACAACCCGATCGAATCGTCGGCGATGCCGAGATAGGCCTCGATGACACGTTCGTTCTTCTGGATTTCGGCCGGCAGGCCCTCGGCGATCTTCTCGCCGAAATTCAAGACGACGATCCGGTCGGAGATGTTCATCACCGCCGCCATGTCGTGTTCGACCAGCAGGACGGTGACGCCGCGGTTCCGCACGCCGCGGACCAGGTCGACGGTGCGCATGGTTTCGTCGTGGTTCATGCCGGCGAAGGGCTCGTCCAACAGCAGCACCTTCGGGTCCGTCGCCAGCCCGATCGCGATTCCGAGGGCGCGGAGATGGCCCTGGGGCAGGTTGCTCGCCACCTCGTCGCGAATCTCGTTGAGGCCGAGAAAGGCCAGGATGTCGTCGGCGGAGCGGCCGAACGTGCCCTCGTCCCGCCGGGCGCCGGCGGTGGCCAGGAAGTAGCCGGCGAGCGAGGCGGTGGATCGCAAGTGATGCGCGACGACGACGTTCTCGCGCACGGTCATGGCGCGGAAGATCGTCGTCTCCTGGAAGGTGCGGACCACGCCCTTGCGCGCGACCACATGCGGCGCCCGGTTGGAGATCCGCTCGCCCCGGAACAGGACCTCGCCGGCGCTGACCCGCAGGAAGGAGGCGATCAGCTTGAACAGGGTCGACTTGCCGGCGCCGTTCGGCCCGATGACGGAGAGGATTTCCCCCTCGGCGACGGCGAAGGAGACGTCGTTGACCGCGGTCAGGCCGCCGAAGCGCTTGGTGACGCCGTTGACTTCCAGCAGCGCGCTCATCCCCCGCGCCTCCAGCGTGCCGGCAGTCGCAGGCTCAACAGGCCGTTCGGCAGGGCCACCATCAAGAAGATCAGCAGGCTGGCGTAGATCAGCAGCTGGAAGCGGCCGGCCTCGAACAGCAGGTCCCAGCCGAAATACAGCACCAGGGTGCCGAGCATCGGTCCAAAGACATAGCCGAGACCGCCGAGGAAGCAGTTCAGCATGAAGTTGATCGAATCGGCGACCTGGAAACTGGACGGATAGACCGACTGCGAGATGGAGATGAAGATGGCGCCGCCGATGCCGCCGAGGAAGGAGGAAATCGCGTAGGCGACGATCCGGAGGTAGGTGACGTTGACGCCGATGGAGGCGGCCAGTTCCTCGTTCTGCTGCAGCGAGCGGCAGAGATGGCCGAGCCTGGAATTGACCAGCCGGTAGAGGCCAGCGTAGCACGCGATCATCAACACCACGGCCACGTAGTAGAACGCCAGCTTGACGTTGGCGAGCTCGGCGAAGTCCGGGATCAACGTAATGCCGCCGACGGTCACCGCGCTCGGCAGCGGGATCGAGGCGATCCCCTTGGCGCCGTTGGTGATCGGCAGGGCCAGCGCGGTGAGGCGGGCGACCTCGGTCAAGACCAGCGTCACCATGGCGAAATAGACGCCGCGCAGGCGCAGGATCGGCAGGCCGATGAAGACGCTCAACACGGCGCAGAACAGGCCGGCGAGCGGCACCGTCAGCCAGAAGGAGACGTCGTATTTCGTGATCAGGATGGCGGAGACATAGCCGCCGGCGAGGGCATAGGCGCCTTGCCCGATGTTGATGCGGCCGATGTAGAAGGTCAGCCAGACGCCGGCGCTGGCGATCGACAGCAGCGCCACCGAGGTCAGCGTGTAGTAGAAATCCCAGCGCCCCGTGGCCTCGATCAGCCATGGCACCAGGCCGAGAACCGCGACGAGGAAAATGCCGACACCGAGAAACCTGCCTGTCCGCCCCATCCGCTAGCCCCAGGGCTTGCCCATCAACCCTTGCGGGCGGATCGCCAGGAAGACCATGAGTGTGGCGAAAATCACCAGGTAGGTGACGTCGCCGTATTCCGAGAAGACGGAAAGACCGACCGATTCCATCATGCCCAGGATCAACCCGCCGGCGATGGCCCCCGATATGACCCCGGCGCCGCCGATCATCACCATCATGAAGGCCTTGATCGAGGTTGGCCCGCCCATGCCGAGATTGACGCCGGTGATGGTGACCAGCAGCCCGCCGACGATGCCGGCCAGCATGGCGCCGAGCGCGAAGCCGATCATCGAATAGCGCTCGACGTCGACGCCCATGAGGTAGGCCGCCGTGCGGTCCTGCGCCAGCGCGCGCAAGGCCCGCCCGGTCTTGGAATACTGCATGTAGAGGATGAAGGCAGTGATGAAGAAGATCGCCAGGCCGCAGATGAGAATGCGGTCGTAGGGCATGATCAGGCGAAAATCGAGGTTCAGCACGCCGTTCAGGATCTTCGGCACGCCGCGCTGCTTCTCGCCGAAGACCAGCAGGATGATCGCATCCAGCAGGAAGGCGATGCCGGCCGCCAGCAGCATCGTGCTCTCCTCGCGGGAGGAGCGGCGGATCACCGGGCGGAACAGGAACTTCTCGATGATGCCGCCGAGCAGGGCGAGGCTGATGGCCGTGGCGGCGAGGGCGACCACATAGGGCAGGCCCAACTGCCCGTAGATCGTATAGGTGACGAAGCCGCCGATGACGTAAAGCTGACCGTGCGCGAAATTCAGCACGTTCATCAGGGCGAAGATCAGGGTCAGGCCAAGGGCGATGAGTGCGTATTGCGCGCCGAGATAAAGCCCGTTGGCGATGATCTGTTCCATGGCGGTGCGGTGTCCCTGGAGGGCGGGACCGGGAATGACGCCCCGGTCCCGCCGCCCGAACGCGGGATGCTAGTCGACTTCCGCCACGAACAGGGTCTCGAACTTGCCGTCGCGATATTCGTTCACGACGAGCGGCACGGCGACCTGGCGGCGCTGGCCGAACGAGCTCGTGCCGACATACTTCAGCACGGCGTCGCCCTTCATGTAGGGGTTCGGTGCGCTGAACGTGTCCATGGTGGTCTTGAAGGCCTCGACGTCGTTCATCGCCGCCGGGTTGGCCTTTAGCGTCTCCAGGATATACTCGAGCGCGTAGACCTTGGTGTTCGACTCGTCGTTGTACTCACCGAACATCTTGGTGTAGCGGGCGACGAACTCCTTCATCGCGTCGGACGCGATTTCCGGCGTGGAGGCGCCGCCGACGGAGATGAACCCGTCCGCCAGCGAGCCCGCACCTTCCCTCAGCACGGTCGCGTCCTGCGCGGTCTCCGTCGAGATCAGGCCCTGGAAGCCGAGCTCGCGCGCCGAGCGGATGATCTGCGGAGCGTTGGCCGGCGCGACGCCGGACAGCACCAGCAGGTCGGGGCGGGTCTTGATCACCGGCGTGATGACCGGCGTGAAGTCCGTCGTGTCGACCTGGTAGGTGACGCTGTCCGAAACGACCTTCAGGCCCAGCGCCTTCGCCGCCGCGACGCCGCCGTCGCGCTGGCTCAGCGGATCGGATTCGTTGGCGGCGATGAAGGCGACCGTCTTCACGCCCTTCTTGTCCTTCAGATACGTGTAGATCGCCGGGCCGGACTGATAGTTGGCGACCATCCCCAGGACGGCGTTCGAGGCCGGCTTGGTATAGAGCGCCTTGGGAAAGGCGTAGGGGAAGTAGATGATGCCGTTGCGCTCGGCGACCGGGCGGACGGCCGCGGCGCCGTCGTCGACGTTCGGGCCGACGACATAGTGAATGCCTTCCTGCGCCATCTTCTCCATGCCGGCGATCGCCCGCTTGGGATCCTTCTGATCGTCGAAGGTGACGATGTTGACGTCGTACGTGGTGCCGCCGATCTTCACGCCGCCGGTCTCGTTGATCCAGGCGGCACGGGCCTGCATGGAGCGCACGTTGGAGATGCCCCAGGCGGCGGCCGGGCCGCTGGTGACGCCGACGAAGCCGATTTTCAATTCCTTGTTCGCGGCCTGGGCCGCGACGCTGCCGGCGGCGATCGCGACGGCGCCGACCAGGCCGACGAGAACGTGCCTCAGGCGTGCCGAGCGTTTGGTGATCATGATGGTTCTCTCTCTTCGTTGTGAAGGTGCGAGCTCCCCGCGACCAGCCCAGGCCCAACGACAGAGCTGAGGGAGCACGCTCATGCAAAAGTGCACGAGAAATGATGGACAATGGCTGTTGGAGTTGTCAATAAACCGATGTCATTTTGTTGACAATTTTCCGGTAGCCCCACACTCTCGGCGGACGGGATGAAAATGGGCGCGGGCGCGTGGCGAGAATGAACGAGGGCGGCAAAGGGTCGGAGCGGGCCATCTTCGAGGAGATCCACACCGCGATCATCGAGCGCCGCCTGCAACCGGGCACCAAGCTCGGCGAGGAGGCGCTCTGCGAGATCTACGAACTCTCACGCGGGCAGGTCCGCCGCGTCCTGGTGGAGTTGTCGCACAGCAAGGTGGTCGAGCTTCGGCCCAACCGGGGTGCCTATGTCGCGCAGCCCTCCGTGCGGGAGGCGCGCAACGTCTTCGAGGCGCGCCGTGCCCTGGAAGCGGCGATCGTCGAACGCGCGATAGACCGGGTCACGACGTCCACCCTGAACCGCCTCCGCGCGATCGTCGAGGAGGACCGCCAGGCCCTGGCCCGCGGCGACCGCGAGGCGTCGATCAAGCTTTCCGGCGATTTTCACCTTTGTTTGGCCGAGATCGCCGGCAACGACGTGCTGACCGGGTTCCAGCGCGAGCTGGTCTCGCGCTCCTCCCTCATCATCGCGACCTTCGGCGAAGCGGACGGTCCCGAATGCTCGGTGGAGCATCACGGCGGTATTATCGAGGCCCTGGAATTCCGGGACGGCCGTGCCGCCTCGTGCCTGATGGAGGCGCATCTGGTCCATATCGAAGGCCGGTTGCGCCTCGATGTCGACGCCGGGAAATCGCCCCCGGACCTGAAGGCCATCCTGTCACGAGGCTGAGCCGTCGCGCACCTTGCGGATCTCGCCGGCCAGCAGGCTCGGGCGTAGCGGCTTGGTCGCGATCTCGATACCGAGGCCCGAAAGCGCGTCGCCGACGGCGTTGAGGACCGCGGGCACGGCGCCGATGACGCCGCCTTCGCCGACCCCCTTGAAGCCGCCGACCGCGTCGATCGTCGGACTTTCGATATGGCCGAGCGTGATATCCGGGATGTCTTCCGCCGTCGGCAGCAGATAGTCCAGCAGGGTCGCGTTCTGGATCTGTCCTTCGTCGTCGTAGACGAACTCCTCCATCAGCGCTTCGCCGATGCCTTGCGCGACGCCGCCGTGGATCTGGCCATCGACGATCATCGGATTGATCAGCCGGCCGCAGTCGTGCACCACCGCATAGGCCTCGATCTCGACCCGGCCGTCCTCGGCATCGACGGCGACGCGGGCGATGTGGCTGGCGTTGGCCATGGTGACGAGCGGCGGGTCGTAGAAGTCCGTCTCCTCCAGGCCGAAGTCTTCGCCCTCGGGCAGGGTCAGCTCGTTCATCGCATAGGCGGTCTCGGCGATGCGGCGCATATCGACGCCGTGGCCCTCGACGCCGGCGACATGAGCGCGGCCCGCCTCGAACACCACGTCTTCCACCGCCGCCTCCAGAATATGGGCGGCGATGCGGCGCATCTTATCCCGCACCTTGGTCGCGGCCCGGATCAACGCGCCGCCGCCGGTGACCGCGCTGCGCGAGGCGAAGGTGCCGGTGCCGTAGGGCACGGCGGCGGTATCGCCCTCGATGATCGTCACGTCCGCGAAGTCGACGCCGAGCGCGTCCGCCACCACCTGGGCGAAGGTGGTGTAATGGCCCTGGCCGGCGTGCGCGTGGGAGACGAAGGCGGTGACTTCGCCCGAGGGCTCGACCCGTACCAGCCCGGTGTCGAAGCCCGGCAGGCGCACCAGGCCGCGGGCCCGCCAGCCGGGCGCGCCGGTGCCGCTGACCTCGGTGAAGGAACAGATGCCGATGCCGCGATACTTGCCGTCGACCAGGCGGTCCGCCGGCTGGCCAGCGCGGAAACCCTCGTAGTCGATGGCCTCCATCGCCGCGCGCAGGCTTTCCTGGTAGCTGCCGGTGTCGTAGCGCACGCCGACGACGTTGGTCCACGGCAGCTCCGCCGTTGGGACCATGTTGCGCAGGCGGACCTCGGCCGGATCGATGTCCAGGTGGCGGGCGATCCGGTCCATCATGCCCTCGATCGCCATGTAGCAGCTCGGCTGGGCGACGCCCCGGTAGGCGCCGACCGGTCCGGTGTGGGTGACCACCGCCTGGGCGACATAGGCATAGTTGGTGATCCGGTAGGGCCCGACGATCATCCGCGCGCCACCGGTTGTCTCCAGCGTGCAGCCGAAGGGCAGGGTGGAATAGGCCCCGGCGTTGGTCCGAACGCGCGACCGCAGGGCCTGGACCAGCCCCTCGCCGTCGAAGGCGACCTCGACCTCGTAGATATGGTCGCGGGAGTGGATGTCGGTGATCAGCTCCTCCCGCCGGTCCTGGATCCACTTCACCGGGCGGCGGAAGTGGCGCGCCAGCGCCGCGGTGACGAACTCTTCCGGGTAGATCTGCGCCTTGGTGCCGAAGCCGCCGCCGACCTCAGGCACGACGACGCGCAGGCGGGATTCCGGGCAGCCGATGTATTTGGCGACCGCGGTGCGCAACATGTGCGGGATCTGCGTCGAGGTGTAGAAGGTGAGCGCGCCGCCCGGCTCCGGCACCGCCAGGCAGCCGCGCGGCTCCAGCGGCACGCCGCCGACCCGGCCGGATTTGAAGCGTTCCTTCAGGACATGCGGCGCCGCGGCGAAGGCCTCGTCGAAGCCCTCCGTCGCGAAACGCCCTTCGAAGACCAGGTTGCCGGGCACGGCCTCGTGCACCCGGGGCGCATCCGCCGCCGTCGTCGCTTCCATGTCGATCGAGGCGGCGAGCGGCTCGTAGCTCACCTCGACCAGCTCGATGGCGTCCTGGGCGACGTAGGGATCCTCCGCGACGACGACGGCGACCGCCTCGCCGACGAAGCGTACGAGGTCCCGCGCCACAACGTCGCGGCCATGGCGGCGGTAGCCTTCGATCTCGACCTCGGCGACGATCGGCTGAACGTGTGCGGCGATATCCGCGCCGGTCAGCACCGCCTGGATGCCCGGCAGGGCGGCGGCGGCGGCCGTGTCGACCTCCAGGATCCGGGCGTGCGCATGCGGGCTCAGCACGAAGCCCAGATGCAAGGTGCCGTCCGGCTCCGGCACGTCGTCGATGAAGCGGGCCTCGCCGCGTAGCAGATGGGCGTCTTCCCGGCGCAGCAGGGCGCGTCCGACGAATTCGTTCATGTTCCCGCCTCCCGCAAGGCCCGCGCCGCCTCGCGCACCGCGGCGACGATGTTGGCGTAGCCGGTACAGCGACAGATGTTGTTGGAGAGCGCGCGGCGGATCGCCGCGTCGTCCGGGTCCGGCTCGCGCGCCAGGAACTCCTGCACCGTGACCAGCATTCCCGGCGTGCAATAGCCGCACTGCAAGGCGTGGTTGCGGTGGAAGGCCTGCTGGATCGGCGTCAGCTCGTCGCCGCCGCCCAGTCCCTCCACCGTGGTGATCTCCGCCCCGTCGACGGCGACGGCGAAGTGCAGGCAGCTGCGCGCGCTGCGGCCGTCCAGCAGCACCGTGCAGGCGCCGCAGACGCCATGCTCGCAGCCGATGTGCGTGCCCTTGAGGCCGAGCTCGTGGCGCAGCACGTCGGCCAGCAGGCGGCGCGGCTCGACCCGGGCGTGCCGTTCGCGGCCGTTCACGATAAGGGTGATGTCCAGCTTTTCGATCATGCGTCGTCCCCCTCGGCGAGGCGCCGCAGCCCGCGATCCAGCAGCACGCCCAGGACATGGCGCCGGTGCCCGGCGTCGGCGTGCACGTCGCTCGGCGGATCGACCTCGGTGCGGGCATGGGCGACCGCCTCGGCGATCGCCGCCTCGTCGAGGGCGCGGCCGGTGAGCGCCGTTTCCGCGCCGGCGATGCGTCGCGCCGTGTCGCCGGCGCCGATCATGGCGACGCGGGCCAGCGTGACGGTGCCCGCCGCATCGAAGCGCAGGCGCAACGCCAGGCCGGCGACGGCGAAACCATGCGCACGGTTGCCGACCTCGAGAAAGCAGCTGCGTTCATCCCCCCGCGTGCGCTCGACGGCGACGGCCTCCAGCATTTCGTCCGCTGCGATTACCGTTTCCAGGGCGCCGAGAAAGAATTGGCTCGCCGGCACGGTGCGCCGCCCGTGCGGGCCGACGATGCGCATCTCGGCGTCCAGTGCCAGGGCCGCGGCCGGCGGCTCGCCGAGCGGATCGCCGTGCGCCAGGCTGCCGCAGACGGTGCCGCGGTTGCGGTTCGACTGGCCGCCGACGAAAGACAGCGCGTCTGCCAGCAGCGGGCAATGCCGGCGGACCGCCTCGTCTTCCTCCGCCTGGGCCTGGCGGACGCGGGCGCCGATGACGATGCGGTCGTCCTCGACATCGACAAAGTCGAGGGCGTCCACGCGGTTGAGCGAGATCAGCATGGCCGGCTGCACCATGCGCAGGTTCATCAGGGGAACCAGGCTCTGCCCGCCGGCGAGGATACGCGCGTCCTCGCCATGCTCGCCCAGCGCCAGCAGCAGGCCGGCCAGGTCGTCCGGCTGGGCGAAGGCGAAGGGGGCCGGTTTCATGCCCCACCTCGCCCGTGCAGGGGAAGCAATTCGGCGTCCAGCGCGGCCAGCGCCGGCGGGCCGACGATGCGGCCGTCCTCGACGACGCGGGTGCCGTCGATCTCGATGGTTTGCATGCGAAGGATTCCGTCCGGGTGGTTCTCGCCGCCGCCCGGCACCCACCAGGGTAGGCCCATGCCGATGGCATCGTTGCCGAGGCAGCGCATGTCCTCGATGAAGGACCCGCCGGTGGTCCGCGCGGCCGGGTGGATCGCGTGGGTGAAATGAATGACGTAGCCGTATTCTCCGCCCGCCGCCCGACGCAACGCCCGGTCGGCGACGATCCGCTCGTTGCCGCCGCCATGCAGGGCGCGGATCTTGCCGTCGACCTCCAGCACCATCGGTTGGCTTAGCGCGGTGTAATATTCGTGGAACATGGAATCGACCTGGATCCGGCCCTGTACGCTCTCGACTTCCGGGAACATGGTGCAGGAGCCGGGGACCAGGTACATCCCCGGCTTGTCGGCCCGGCGCGGTTTCTCGAAGCCGCGCTTGCCGAGGGTGAAGGCGACGTCCGTCTCGCCGCCGTCGGTAATCCGCACGGTCTTGCCGAGGGCGTCGTTGACCAGGGCGTCGACGGCGCTGTGCACCGCGTAGTAACGGTCGAGGTCGACCCGGCCGAACAGCCGCGTGAGGCCCTCGGCCGTCATGTCGCCGCCCAGCAGATAGCGGCAACGCCCTTGTTCCATGGCCTGGTCGTAAAGCTCGGAGCCGGCGAGATAGGGAAAGGTGAGGTCGATCCACACGTCGCTCGCCAGCACGGCGCCGCTGAGCGGTGCGGTCAGATAGGGATCGGCCAGCCGGCCCTGGAAGGGCAGTTGCGGCAGGGTGAGCAGCAGCGGCCGTCCGCCCGCCCGCTCGACCGCCGTCAGCACGGCCGCCGCGACCTCGCCCGCGCCGGCGGTGTCGGCGGTGATCAGCACGTCCTCGGCCCCGGCGACGGCCATGTAGTCGGCGACCAGGACGTCGGCGGCGTGCGCGAGGGCGGAGGCATCGGCGCTCATGGGGCGGCTTCCGGTTGGGCGGCCTCCGGCGCGGCCAGGTCCATGCGCTCGAAATAGCCGGTGAGGAAGTTGTGCAGCGGCGTCTCCAGCGCGCTCATCCGGCCGGGCCGGTAGGCGGGCGAGGACATCGCGAGCTGCATCGACTCGATCATCATCCGATCCTCCTCCAGCACCAGGACCTGGTAGTCGGCATAGACCTTCAGCACCTCCTCGATGTCGGGGCGCTCGAACACCGCCTCGGGGAAGAGGTGGTAGATCACCATCCGGGTGCGGCTTTCGCTCTCCGGCCAGGCGATCATCGGGCGCAGGCAATCGATGCGGCCGAAGAAGGTGAGGTTGGGCGCGAGATAGCCGGTGCAGGCGAAGCTGTGCGGCTTGTCCTCCAGCCAGGGCATCTTGGGCAGCAGGGGCTCGCCCCCGGGCGTCGGCGGTGCCGCGTCGTAATAGATCGTCAGGCCGCCGTCGGTCTTGGCCTTCACCGCCTCGTCCTTCCAGGCGAACTTGGCGCCGAAGCTGCCCGCGTGCAGCACGCCCACGTGATAGAAGTCCATCAGGTTTTCGTGCACGAACTTCCAGTTGCAGGCGAGATCCAGCTCGATCCGATTGCCCATGCGGCATTTCTCGAAGCCGAGATGGGCGAAGTCAGCCTCGAAAACCGCCATCCGGTCGGCCAGCGGTGCCGCTTCCAAGTCGAAGTTGACGAAGATGCAGCCGCGCCAGACGTCGATTCTAAGCGGGCGCATGCGGCAGGCCTTCAGGTCGAAGCCCTCGCTCTCCTTCATATAGGCCGCGCCGGTCAGCTGGCCGTCGAGACCATAGACCCAACCGTGATAGGGGCATTTGAAGCTGCGCGTGTTGCCCTTGCCCTGGGCGACCTCGACGCCCCGGTGGACGCACATGTTGTAACAGGCGTTGAGGGTGCCATCGCGGGTCCGCGAGACGATGATCGGCTCGCCGACGATGCGCATGGTGAAATAGTCGCCGGGCTCGGCCAGCTCCTCCACCCGACCGACACAGAGCCAGTCGTGCCTGAAGTACACCTCGGCCTCGCGGGCGAAGATCTCGGGCGAGGCATAGATGGCGCCGGGCGCGTGATGGGCTCTCGCGACGGGCGCACGCACCGCGTCGACGGCACCGGCCGGTATCCTGTCTGACATCGTCTCCTCCTCCCGCGATAGCCGGGGGAGTTTGCCACGACCCCCGCCGCCGGGTCATCCCTCGTCGCGGCCGTGCAGCGTGCGCGCCGCTTCGGGCGTCAGAAAACCCTCGGCGATGTCGCGGCGCAGCGCGTCGGCGGTGCGCTTGCGCGGGTCGCCGACGCCGCCGCCGCCGGCCTCCAGGGTGCGCATGACGTCGCCGGGGGCGAGGACGTAGCGGCCTTTGGGGTGGACGATCTCGCCGTTCACCTGCAGCTCGCGCCGCCCGCCCGGGTGGCCGCCGAGGTGGCCCTTGGGCGCGACCTCGGTGCGGCCGGCGAAGCAGGACAGCGTCAGTGGATTGCCCGTGTCGTTGCGGATCAGCATGTCCTGCCCGGTGCCGCCGCGATATTCGCCGGCGCCGCCGCTGTCGGGATGGAGGCGCTTGTGCAGGTAGGTGACGCCGATCTCGCTCTCCCAGACCTCGACGGGGACGTTGATCATGTTGCCGGGTGCCGACACGGTCGCCCAGCCGTCCATGCCCTCGAGCGCGCCGTAACCGCCGGCGGAGAATAGGATCGAGGAGAACGCCTCGCCGTCCGGCCGGGTCCCGAAGTAGTTGACCTGGGTCATCATCCCGCTTTCCGCCGGGACCCGTTCGGGCAGCACGTCGGCGAGCGCGCCGAACACCAGGGGTGCTACGAAATGGCCGATGACGTGCCGGCCGCCGGTCGGGAACGGCGGCTGGGCGTTCAGGATCGAATTCTCCGGTGCGCGCAAGGTGATCGGATTGCCCGCGCCTTCGTTGTTCGGCACCTCGGGGATGGTCAGGGTCTTCACCGCATAGTTGGTGTAGGCGCGGGTATAGCAGAGCGGGACGTTGATGCCGTAGGGCACGGCCGGCCCGGTCCCGGCGTAGTCGAGGGTGATGTCGCTGCCCGCGACGGTGACGGTGACCGCCAGGGTGACATTGCCCTCGATCGCCTCGGCCTCGATCTCGTTGCGGTAGACGCCGTCCGGGATTTCGGCGATCGCGGCGCGCATGGTCTGCTCGGTCTGCCGGATGATCGCCGTTGCGAGCGGGGCGAGATCGTCGAGGCCGTATTCGTCCATGAACTCCAGCAGCGCGCGGCCGCCGACTTCGTTGCAGGTGACGTTGGCCATGATGTCGCCCGAGACCATGTCGCGCAGCCGGACGTTGGCGAGCACCATCTCCAGCAATTCCTCGTTCAGCTCGCCGGCCCGGTAGAGCTTGTTGATCGGGATCTGGATCCCCTCCTGGTAGACGTCGCTGGCACCGGTGCCGAAGCCGAGGCCGCCGATATCCGGCAGGTGGGTGACGGAGATGGTGTAGCCGACCAGCCGCTCGCCCCGGAAGACGGGCCGCATCACGTTCACGTCGAACAGGTGGCCGGTGCCCATCCAGGGATCGTTGGTGATCAGGACGTCGCCGGGGACGAGCGTCTCGGGCGGAAAGCGCGCCAGCATGTGGCGCAAGGTCGGCGGCGCGGTCCCGGTGAAGGACGGCTGGCTGAAGGTCCCCTGGCTCAGCGAATTGCCTTGCGCGTCGAACAGCACGCAGCTGAGGTCGCCCGCGTATTTCGTGTTGGTCGAAAAGGCGCTGCGCACCAGGGCGGAGACGATCTCGTCGACGATGGAGACCAGCCGGTCCCACATGATGCCGAGTTCGACGGAATCGAAGTCCCGCATGGCGCTACTCCCCCTCTCCGCCGATTTCGGCGACGAGATTTCCCATGGCGTCGACCCACAGCCGGTCGCCCGGGCCGATCAGGCAGGTGCTTTCCCGCTCCTCCACCAGGGCCGGGCCCGCGACCTCGTCGCCGGCCGCCAGGGCGTAGCGGTCGAAGACCGGACAATCGAGCGGCCCCGTCTCCGGGAAATAGACCTGCCGGGTGCCCTTGCGGGCCGTCGCGTTTTCATCGCCCGCGCGCGCCACCAGGCGATAGCCGGTTTCGGCGATGGCCGGCATGGGGCCGCTGGCGGCGAGCTTCCAGTTGACGATTTCCAGCCCGCGCGGCAGGCCCCGCATGGCGAAGACCGCCTCGTAGGCATCCTCGAACAGCGCCTCCAGTCGCGCCAGCGCGTCCGCCGGATCGACCTCCGGCGGCAGAACGACCTCGACCTCGTAGCCCTGGCCCCGGTAGCGCATGTCGAGGCGGCGGTCGAGCTGGACGTCCGCCGCCGCAACACCGGCGGCCTGGAGATAGCCGGCGGCCTCCGCCGCCAGATCGGCGAACTTCGCGGCGAAACCGGCGCCGTCCAGGTCGGCGAGCGCGCGCTTGTCGGAGCGGATGATCTCGTAGCTGATCGGGCAGGCGAGCAGGCCGATCGCGGACATGACGCCGGCGCCGGCGGGATAGACGACCCGGGCGATCTTCAGCTTGCGGGCGATGCGGGCGGCGTGCACCGGGCCCGAGCCGCCGAAGGCGACCATGGCGCAACGGCGATGATCGATGCCGCGCTCCGCCGCGTGGACGCGGAAGGCGCGGACCACGTCCTCGTTGACGGTTTCATGCACGCCCCAGCCGGCCCTGGTGGCGGTGAGCGCGAGTGGTGCCGCGAGGGTCGCCTGGATCGCGCCGTCGGCGGCCGCGGCGTCGAGCGCCATCGTCCCGCCGAGGAAGAAGCCGGGATCGAGATAGCCGAGCGCCAGGTTGGCGTCGGTGAGCGTGGCGGCCGCGCCGTCGCGGCCGTAGCAGGCCGGGCCCGGGTCGGCGCCGGCGCTTTCCGGTCCGACCCGGATCAGGCCGCGTTGGTCGACCCGGGCGATGCCGCCGCCGCCGGAGCCGATCTCGATCATGTCGATGACCGGGATCTTCAGGGGCAGGCCGCTGCCCTTCTTGAAGCCGTGCACGCGGGCGATCTCGAGGCTGTCCTGGCGCATCGGCCGGTGATCGATGATGAGGGCGCCCTTGGTCGTGGTGCCGCCCATGTCGAAGGACAGCAGGTCCGGCTGGTCCAGCCGTTGGCCGAGGATGGCGCACATCAGCGCGCCCGCCGCCGGACCGGATTCGATCAGGCGGACGGGAAAGCGGCGCGCCGTCGCGGGCGCGGCGGCCCCGCCGCTCGAGGTCATCAGCCGAAAGGCCCCGGTGAAGCCCAGGGCGTGCAGCCCATCCTCCAGGCGCGCGAGATATCGATCGGCGAGCGGCTGGGTATAGGCATTGACGGTGGTCGTGGTGAAGCGCTCGAACTCCCACATGAAGGGGGAGACTTCGCTCGACAGGCTGAGATAGAGGTCGGGAAAGCGCGCCGCGACGGCCTCCGCCACGGCCTTCTCGTGCGCCGGGTTGGCGTAGGCGTGCAGCAGGCAGATCGCCAGCGCGTCGATGCCTTCCTCGCGGACCAGGTCCTCGACCGCCGAAACCGCGCCGTCGAGGTCGAGGGGTGTTTCCACCTCGCCGGTATGCAGGACCCTTTCGGCGACCTCGCGGCGCCGGGGCCGGGGCACGATCGGCTCGGGAAAGCCGAGCCGCAGGTCCCACATGTCGTAGCGCTGTTCCTTGCCGATGGTCAGCAGGTCGCGAAAGCCGGCCGTCGTCAGCTGGCCGGTTCGGCCGCCGCGCCGTTCGATCACCGCGTTGGTGACGAGCGTCGTGCCATGGACGAGGTCGCCGATCTCCGAGGGCGCACAGCCCTGCTCGCGCGTCAGCGCCTCGATGCCGGCGAGCACGGCGGTCGAGGGATCGTCCGGCGTGGTCAGACGTTTGTGCACGCGGATCTCTCCGCTCGCCCCCGCCAGCAGCGCGAAGTCCGTGAAGGTGCCGCCGACGTCGACGCCCAGGCGATACATGACGTTCGCTCCGCCCTACAGGGTGACGGCCGCAACGCGGACGTCCACGCCGTGCAGCGCCGTGCTGTCGCCCATGTCGCTGCGCAGGCCCGGGTTGAGGGCGTTGACGTTCAGACCCTCCGCCGCATGGCCCGGCCAGCGGCCCTTCGGCGCCCAGGCGACACCCTTCGGCGTCAGGGCGTCGACGGCGACGGCCATGGCGAGCTCGCCCGTCTCGTTCCACACCCGTGCCGTCGCACCGGTGGCGAGGCCGAGGGCGCGGGCGTCGTCGGGATGCAACGTGACGGTGGCGGGATCGGTGCGGGCGCGGATGCGGGCCTCGTTGTCGTAGGAAGAGTTCATGTGCCACTCGCTCGCCGGCGTCAGCAGGCGCAACATGTCGGGGGCCGGGCGGGGCAGCGGGTCGGGTTGCGGGGTGCGGGGATGGCCGTCGGCCTCGGCCGCTGCACTCGCCAATTCGATTCTCCCCGACGGCGTCGGGAAGGCGAGATCGGACCACAGCACGACCGGCTCGGGCGAGGGATAGATCGTGCCCTGCGCCTTGAGCTCGGCAAAGTCGAAATCGAAGGGGGCCAGCAGGTGATCGAGGATGTCCGCGTCGCTTTCGTAGAGCGCCGGTTCGTCCAGGCCCATGGCCGTGGCGAGGCGGCGAAAGATCTCCTGGTTGGGCAGCGCCTGGCCCGGCGGTTCCGCCGCCTTGCTCTGCGCACCGAGGGAGAGGTGGAAGTAGGAGCCGACGAGATCGTCGAACTCGAGGAAACTCGCCGCCGGCAGCACGATGTCCGCATGGCGCGCGCTGTCGGTCATGAAGAGGTCGGCGACGACGGTGAACAGCTCTTCCGAGCGGAGCGCCGCCAGCAGCCGCTGCTGGTCCGGGTTGGAGGCGGCGATGTTGATGTTCCAGAGGAGGAGAGCGGTATCCGGCGGCGCCGTCTCCAGATGCGCGCGGAGGTCCATGTGGCTCAATGGCGCGGCCTGGTGGCGGCGCAGGTCGGCGCGGCCGACATAGCCCATGTCGACGCCGCGCGTCGTGCCCTTGCCGTTGAGGAAACAGAGCCCCGAGCCGGGCTTGCCGATATTGCCGGTGAGCGCCGGCAGCATCGCCGCGGCGCGGAAGGCGTTGCCGCCCGTCGGCGCCCGGCAGAGTGCCTGGCCGAGCCACAGCATCGCCGGCCCCGCCCCGTAGGCCGCTGCCGCGCGTTCGATATCGGCCGCGGGCACGCCGGTCGCCTCGGCCGCGCGGGCGGGGGACCAGGCCTCGATCAGGGGGGCCAGCGCCTCGAAGCCGGTCGTGTGGGCGGCGATGAAGGCCTCGTCCAGGCGCCCGGTGGCGCGAAGCGCGTGCAGCAGCCCGAAGGCCAGCGCCGAGTCCGTGCCGGGGAAGGGGCGCAGGTGGATGTCGGCACGCTTCGCCGTCGGGGTCGAAATCGGGTCGATGACGATCAGCGTGCCGGGAAACTCCGCCAGCCAATGCTTGTCGGCGTGCGGGCCGCTCGCCGAGGGGTTGGCGCCCCAGACGACGAGGCAGCTCGAGTCCCGCGCGGTCCTCGGGTCGAAGCCGGTGGCACTCTCGCCCAAGACATAGCCGAGCGCGACGTGGCCGGAGAGGTTGCAGATCGAGTCCGGTTCCACCTCCCGCGCGCCGATGTGGTTGAAGAAGCGCATGGGGAACTGGTTGGCGAGGGCGGAGCAGGTGCCGGTGTAATGCGCCGTCAGGATGTCGTGGCGCCGCTCGTCGTCGATCAGCCGACCGAGATGCCGGGCGATGTCGCCGAGCGCCTCGTCCCAGGAGATTTCCTCGAAGGCGCCGCTGCCTTTCGGGCCGCTTCGGCGCAGCGGCGTGGTCAGCCGTGCCGCGGGGTCGCGCCAGACGCCGTTGTAGGCGAGCGTGCATTTGCCGCAGAGCGAGCCGCGATTGGCCGGGTGGTCGCCATCGCCGGTCACCCGGTCGATCTCGCCGTCCTTCAGAACGACGCGGATGCCGCAACTGTCGTAGCAGTCGCGCGGGCAGGTGGTGCGGACGTAGCTTTCGGTCATGGCGGGCCTCAAACGGTTTCCAGCAGCTTGCGCATGTCTTCGCCGAGACGGCCGAAGGCGGCCTTGAGGATCATGCGGTCCCAGCCGATGCAGAAGTGGCGTACGCCGAGGTCTAGGTAGCGTTTGGCCTGTTCCGGCTCGGCGATCTCGATGCGCGGCGCGATGCCGTATTCGAGCGATTTCGCGATCACCCGTTCCTCGTGCGGCCGGATGTCTTCGGAGAACATCATGCCCGGCCGGCCGAGGGAGACGCCGAAATCGGCCGGTCCCCATTGTGTCATGTCGACGCCGAGCTCGCGGGCGCGGGTGAGCACCGCGTCGATATCGTCCACCGCCGCGGCCTTCTCGATCATGATGGCGAAGACGACGTCGGCGAGGCTGGAGAGATAACTCTCCGGCTCGTAGCCGGCGAGCGCCGGGCGGCGCAGCTTCACGCCCATGCGCCCGCCGCTTTTCGGTGTGTCGATGCGGATGGTGTCGTGGCAGGCGGCGACGTCGTCGTCGGTGCGGATGTCGGTGAACAGCACGGAATGGAAGCCGGCACCGATCGCCGCCTGGGCCCAGAAGCCCTGCGATTCCTGGTCCAGCTTGATCATCATCGGCAGGTTCGCGCACTGCGCCGCGCGGGCCAGGTGATACAGCCCGTCCATGGTGAAGCTGGCGTATTCCGCGCCGAACTCCGCATAGTCGAACAGGCCGAGATCGCCGACGATCTCCGCCAGGTCCGGGTCGGGCGAGAGCAGATGCGTGGACAAGGTCGGCTTGCCGGCGTCGAGCACCTTGCGGAAACTGTTCTGGAGGATCATCGGATCGACCTCCCGCCGTCGACCGGCACGGCGAGCCCGGTCATGAAAGAGGCGTCGTCGGACGCCAGGAAGGCGATCAGCGCCGCCACCTCGTCGGGGCGGGCGAGGCGGCCGATCGGATGCTTGGCGACGACGGCCTGGCGCATCGCCTCGGCGTCGTTGACGCTGTCGAACATGGACTGGATCATCTCCGTGTCGATCGAGCCCGGACAGACGCAGTTCACCCGGATGCCGTCGGCCGTATGGTCGAGGGCCATCGCCATGGTCAGCGCCATGACACCGCCCTTGGACGCGGAATAGGCGACCGTGCGGGTGTTGCCGCGGATCGAGTTGATCGAGGCGAGGTTGACGATCGCCCCGCCACCCCGCGCGCGTAGGCGCGGTACGGCCATCTTGCCGCCGCGAAACACCGAGGCCAAGTTGATGTCGAGCACGCGCCACCAGGACTCTTCGCTCGCCTCCTCGACCGTGCCGAACTCGATGACGCCGGCGTTGTTGACCAGGATATCGAGGCCGCCGTGCGCCGCGTCGACATGCGCGCCCGCGCGTTCCCAATCCTCGGCTTTGGTGACGTCGAGGACGATGGCGTCGTGTCCTTCCGCGCCGGCCAGCTGCGTCTCGTCCAGCACGCCGGCCACCACCGTGGCGCCCTCGGCCGCCAGGCGGGCGGCCGTCGCCCGGCCGATGCCTGTGCCCGCGCCGGTCACCAGCGCTACCTTGTTCGCGAACCTGTCCATCACCGCATCCTCCCCGTTCCGCCTCGTATCATCACGCCGCCAGCCAGCCGCCGTCCAGCACCAGGGTCGAGCCGCTGGCGAAGGTCGCCTCGTCGGAGAGCAGCCAGCAGACCCCGTTGGCGATCTCCTCCGGGCGGCCGAAGCGCTGCATGGCGTGGCGGGTTCGCGACCGCTCCCGTGCCGAACCGGGGTCCGACTGGCGTGACATGGAGCGTTGGAACATCGCGGTCTCCGTCGCGCCCGGTGCCACCGCGTTGACCCGGATGTCGTCCTCGGCGAGCTCGAAGGCGGCGGTCTTGGTCAGGCTGACGACGGCACCCTTGGAGGCGATGTAGGCCGCGTTCATCTTGCCGCCGGCGAAGGCCAGCTGCGAGGCGATGGTGACGATCGATCCGCCGCCGCCCGCCCGCATCATCGGAACCGCGGCGACCATCCAGCGCCAGGTCGCCTTCACGTTGATGGCGAAGATGCGATCCCAGACCTCGGGATCGATCTCGGTGAGCGCCAGGCCGCTCTCCGAAATCCCGGCGATGGTGGCGAGACCGTCGAGCCGATCCGTGCCGCCCATGACCTCGGCGATGAACGCCTCGTCGGTGACGTCACCGGCGCGCGTCGTCAGGCCTGCGGACGGGGTGAGCGCGGCGAGGCCCGCCTCGTCCCGGTCGACGCCGATGACCCGTGCGCCCTCGGCCAATGCCTTGCGAACCGTTTCCCGACCGATGCCGGACGCGGCGCCCGTTACCACGATGACCTTGTCGTCAAGCCTTGCCATGACCCGTTCCTCCCGTTCCTGTGCCGGGGCTCACGATGCTCGGCGCGGCGCAGCGGTGCAAGTCAATTGAGGGCAAGGAACCAGCGGTAGTCATCATTGACGGCGGTTCGATGAATACATTTCGAATACCGGTTTGACTATTTCCGCGCCAGCACGTTTAAATGCGCCGACTTTCGACTCACGTGCCGCCACAAGGCTGGAACATCGGGAGCGGGGGGTACCTCGACCGAGGACCACAGCCGGGACCAGGGGGTCCCGGATATGGAATATAGGGAGACGTCTAACATGGCGAAATCGATCCTTTCGCGCGCGACGGCCGTTCTCGCCGGCGGCGCTTTCGCGCTGGCCGCGAGCGCCGCGGGCGCGGAGGTCCAGAAGGTCAGCCTCAAGGCTGTCGGCACCTGGGCCAACCTGACCAACTACTACGACTACGAGAAGCCCTTCTATCAGGAGCGGCTCGGCAAGGCGTCCGGCGGCAAGGTCAAGGCGCAGATCAACCCGATCACCGAACTCGGCCTGAAGGGCTGGGAAGTGATGCGGCTGTTGAAGCTCGGCGTCTTCGACGTCAGCCACGGCGTTTACGGTTATGTCGCGTCGGAAGATCCGGCGCTCGAGGGCGTGGACCTGTCCAGCGCCTCCAAGGACTTCGCCGAGAGCCGCAAGGTGGTCGAGGCCTACGAGCCGGTCATCGCCAAGCGCTTCGACAAGGTCTTCGGCGCCAAGTATCTCTACACCTTCCGCTGGCCGAGCCAGATGATCTGGTGCAACGCGCCGGTCAACTCCCTGGCGGACCTGAAGGGCAAGAAGATCCGCGTCTATTCGACCACGCTCGGTGACTTCGTGAACGGCGTCGGCGGCACCTCCGTCACCATCGCCTTCGCCGAGGTCGTGCCCGCCCTGCAGAAGGGCGTCGCCGACTGCGGTATCACCGGCACCATGCCGGCCTTCCAGGCCAAGTGGCACGAAGTGATCACCCACGCCATGCTGCTTCCCGTCGGCGCCGGCCTCGGCTTCGCCGCGATGAGCAACAAGAAGTGGAACGCCCTCAACGGCGACACGCAGCGCTTCTTCCTCGACCAGTACAACAAGCTCGGCGAAGAGCAGTGGGCCAACGCCAAGGCCGAGGACGACGAGGCTTTCGCGTGCCTCTCGGGCGACTCCAAGTGGGGCAAGTGCACCAAGGGCACGCCCGGCACGGTCAAGCTGCTGCAGCCGGGTCCGGCCGACCTCAAGGCGCGTGAGACGATCCTTTCGGACTTCGTTCTCAAGGCCTGGGCCAACCGGTGCAGTGACGAGTGCGTGAACGACTGGAACGCCACGGCCGCCTCGGTCGTCGGTGTGAAGGCCAAGAAGTAACGCACTTCGACGGCGAACGAACAGCGGGCGCCGCTCCCACCCGGGGCGGCGCCCGCAAGTTCAAGGGAGCGGGGAGATGATGCTCGATAGTCTGCTGGAAAGAACCACACGGCTCTCGCGGGTGCTCGTCTGGGTTGGCGGCAGCCTGCTGGTGTTTGCGGCATTGCTGACGACGACGGACGTCATTCTCAGGAAACTGATCAGCTTCTCCTTCGCCGGCGCCGACGAAATCGCGGGCTATCTCTTCGCGGTGTCGACGGCCTTGGCCTACGCCTACACGATTTTGCAACGCGGCAACGTGCGGATCGACGCGCTCTATCTCGTGTTGCCCCGCATCGTTCGGCTCGGCCTCGACGTGTTCGGCTTCCTGCTCCTCGCCGGTCTGATGGCATTCATGACCGAGCGGGCGTTCGATGTCTGGACAAACAGTCTGGAAAACGACTCGGTCTCGATCACGCCCCTGGTGACGCCCCTGGCGCTGCCCCAGGGCTTCTGGTTCGTCGGCCTCGCTTTTGCCATGGCGATCGTCCTCCTGGTGCTCATCCGCCTGATCGTCGCGATCTTCCAACGCGATACGGCGCGGATCACGCAACTGGTCGGCGCCCGCAGCCTCGAGGAAGAGGTGGCGGAAGAAATGGCGCATGCCGAGGCGGAACTCGCGCGCGAACATCAACTGATGGACAAGAGGGAGGACTGACGTGGGCCCGTTTACCGGCACGGCGCTGCTCGCTTTCACGGGCACCGTTCTACTCGTTCTCCTCGCCGCCAGCGTCCCCGTCGCGGCGACGTTGGCCTGGCTCGGCCTCATCCTGCAATGGGCGCAGATGGGCTCGGAGGCCAGGCTGCATCTCGCCTTCGGCGAAATCATCTGGCAGAACGCCGTCGAATATGTTCTGGTCGCGATCCCGCTCTTCATCATGCTGGGTGAAATCCTGCTGCGTGCCGGCATCGCGGAGCGGATGTACACGGCGATGGTGCAGTGGCTTTCGTGGCTGCCGGGCGGCACGATGCATTCCAACATCGGCTCCTGCGCGATCTTCGCCGCCTCCTCGGGGTCGTCAGTGGCGACGGCGGCGACGGTCGGCACGGTGGCCTATCCCGAGATCAGCCGGCGCGGCTACAACGAGCCGCTGTTCCTCGGCACTCTCGCCGCGGGCGGTACGCTCGGCATTTTGATCCCGCCCTCGATCAACCTGATCATCTATGGCCTGCTGACCGATACCTCGGTGCCCCGGCTCTACCTGGCCGGCTTCATCCCGGGCTTCGTGCTCGCCAGCCTGTTCATGGTGACGGTGGTGATCTTCGTCCTGTGGCGGCCAAACTGGGGTGGCTCGAAAGTGGAGACCAGCTGGGACGGCCGCGTGCGTACCCTGCCGCATCTGCTGCCGCCGCTCGGCATCTTCGTGGTCGTCGTCGGCTCGATCTACGCCGGTTGGGCGACGCCGACGGAGGCGGCCTCGGTCGGTGTGGTCGCGTCGTTGCTGCTGGCGGCATCGTTCCGCGCACTCAATATCAATATGTTGCGGGAGGTTTTCGAGGGTACGCTCAAGACGACGGCGATGATCATGCTGATCATCTTCGCCGCCCTGTTCCTGAACTTCGTGCTCGGCATGGTCGGCATGACCGCACAGCTCGTGGGCTTCATCGAAAACCTGGGCATGAGCCCGATGCAGACCCTTTGGGTCTTTATCGTGTTCTACATCGTCGTCGGCTGCTTCATGGAGACCCTCTCCATGCTGATCACGACGACGCCGCTGATCGTGCCGATCCTGGTCGCCATGGGTTTCGATCCGGTCTGGCTCGGCATCCTGGTAACGCTGCTGCTGGAAACGGCGCTGATTACCCCGCCTGTTGGCGTCAACCTCTACATCGTGCACGGCATCCGGACCGGCGGTGGTTCGATGAACGACGTCATCGTCGGCGCGGCGCCCTTCGTCGTCACCATGTTCGTGATGATCGCGATCCTGGTCTACTTCCCGAGCCTGGCGCTGTTCCTGCCGACCCTGGTGATGGGCTAGAGCACCTCCGTCTCCACCGGGAACAGCGGCGCCAGCGCGTCGACGGCCATGACGTGGTAGAGGCTGAAGCGGTAGGCCGTGCCGAAGGGGACTTCGGGCGGCGTGAAGGGGAAGGCGAGGTTGCCCGCCGTCGACAGCCGGCCCTCGAAGCCGTGGTGCAATAGATACTGCTTGGTCGTCGCCGCGACGGTCTTCGCCTCCTCCAGGGTTTCGGCCAGCACCTCGCCCAGGATGAAGACCTCCGCCGGTTCCTCGTTGCGGCCGTGCCCGAAGAGGGAGACGGCACCTCGGCCGTAAACCCGGAAATCGAGGTTGTAGGGCCGCTCGGGCCGCGGCGGGACGATTTCCGCCACCAGGTTGCGAACCGCCGGCAGAATGTCGTCGAGGCCGGCGATGAAGCGGGGATCGGCGCTGCCGGCCAGGATCAGCATGCGCTCGCCGACCGGCGCGGCACCCTCCAGCTTCACCGTGAACTGCTCGGCCGGGCGCCACTCGGCGCCCTGGGCCCGGGTCCGGTGGTGATCGACGGCGGTGTAATCGACGCCCTCCAGGTGCAAGGTGCCCTCGGGCTCGATCACCAGATAGGGCGTCGCCTGTTCATAAAGGCTGTGGGCGGCGACGGACATCGGCGTCGCGTGCCGGTCGGGGTTCATGCTCTCCAGCACGAAGCCGTTGGCGTCCAGGCTGCCGAGCATGGAATCGCGTCCGCCCGGCGTACAGCAGAGCGAAGCGCATTCGATGATCTTCGCCATGTGCATGGCGTTCGCTTCTTCGAAGCCCAGCATGCGCGGGATCGCCGCATAGATCGCCGTATCACAGGCCCGCCCGGTGACGACGACGTCGGCCCCGGTCTCCAGCGCCCGGCAGATCGCTTCCGTCCCCATCTGCGCGACGATGTGCTCGGAGGCGTCGATATCCGTAGCACCTGCCTCGATGTTGTCGGCGAGCGGCGTCAACCGGCCCTCGGCCGCGGCCTGTTTCACCACCGCCTTGTCGATATCGGCACTCGCGACGGCCAGCTTGAAATGCAGGTCGTCCTCGGCCGCGATTTGGCGGACCAGGTCGAGGGTCGCCTCCAGGTGCGGGCGGGCGCCGGCCGTGCCTGCGCTGCCGATGACGAGCGGTACGTCGTTCGCCCGCGCCCCGTTCAGAAGCAGCCTGAGATCGCGGATCGTCGTCGGGCCCGAGGTTGCCATATGCCCGGCGCCAAGATAGTTCGGCCCGGGATCGACCGAGCCCATGTCGGCACCGATGAAGTCCGGCTCACGCGTCAGTGCCGTGCGAAAGGCCGGCTCCAGCACCCCGTAGCCGAGCTGGCCGGAGGCGGAGATCGCCTTCAGCGGCGTGCCCTTGCGGCCATTGGCGAAACGATCCCGCAGGCGGTCGATGGCGCTCATGGTTCAGATCTCCAGGTCGAGTAGGGGGCGGTGTTGCTGGGCGCCGTAGACGTCGCTGTCGCCCGGGCTGCCGGCGACGACGCCGCGGTCCATCACCAGCTTGATGGCGTTGGCTTGCGGATAGGGCAGGACCTCGACGGCGCCCTGGCGCAGGCCGTAGCGGCCGGCGATCGCACTCGGCGACATGCCCGCCGAGCCGCGGGCCCGCTCATAGTCCGCCGCCGTCTCGAACATGATGTCGATGGTGATCTTCAGGGGGCCCGCGTTTTTGGAACGGATCACCTTGGCGAGTTCGACCAGTTTCATCGGCCCGCCCTCAGTCCATTTGGGCGAACATCGGCTCGCCCGCCACCTCCAGCTCCGCCCGCAGGACGTTGTCGGAGAAGGAGTTGGTGATGAACAGGCTGCGCCCGTCCGGCCCGCCATAGGCGATGTTGGTGGTGTGATGGCCGCCGTCGCAGGCTTCGATTCTGTGGGTCGGCACGCCGTTGGCGGAGACCAGCCAAACGCAGGCGAAGCCGGCGTGCGCCACCGCGACGTTGCCCTCGACGTCGACCGCCAGCCCGTCCGGCCCGCGCCCGCCGACCAGGCGGACGAAGACGTCGACCCTATGGATCGAGCCGTCGGCCCGCATCGGTACCCGCCAGACCGAGTTGGTCCGGGTTACCGCGACATAGAGCAGCTCCTCCGCCGGATCCATCACCAGGCCGTTCGGGCTCGGCACGTTGTCGAGGATGCAGCGCAAGGCGCCGTCGGGGCTGCGCATGAAGACCCGCCCGGTGGGGTCGTGCAGGCCGGTTTCGCCCTGGTCGGTGAAATAGAGGTTGCCCTTGGAATCGAAGAACAGGTCGTTCGGCCCCTTGAAACCCGGCAGGTCGTCGCGCCCCAACAGCGTCTGGACCTTGCCGTTCACGGGGTCGATTTCCATGATGCCGCTCTGCCGGTCGGCGACGAAGTAGCGGCCGTCTTTGTGGATCTTCAGGCCGTTCGGCTGCCCGTCGTATTGCGTCACCGTCGACCAGTCGCCGCCGGGGGAGAGTTTCAGGATCCGCCCGTGTGCGATATCGACCATGATCAGGTTGCCGTCGGCATCGAACGACGGCCCTTCGAGGAAGGAGCCGATCGGCCGGCCGCGGAACATGTCCCGGCTGAGGGCGCTATCGCGCTCCGTCAACAGCATCTCCGGCGGCAGCGCCGCATGGATCGTCGTCGGCACCACTTCGGGCATTGGTATCATCGGATCTCTCCCTCCCAACCACTGGTCGTCAGGTGGGAGAATAGCAGACAGTGCCGATGCCGGGGGAGGGGCGAAGCATCGTTCGTTACGACTGTTGGCGAGAGGAGCAGGCGTGGTCCGGTGTAGTCGAGGCCTGGAGACCGACAGGATCGCCGGCAATGCGGATTTCCCGAGTCGTGTCGAGGAAAGTGCGATGACCTGCAAGAATACGTGCCTCGCCGAACAGGATCATCACAATCAGAGCGCCATGCAGGAGGAGTGGGATGCCGACGAGCAGTGCCGCGACCGTCCGCCAGTCGGTCATGCTGCCGATCCAGGTGACGGCGAAGGCAGCAAGGAAGAGAACAATCGCGATCAGGCCCGGGAGGTCGCGGACCCCGAAATCCGAATGCGCATGGGTCAGCATCTGGTAGAAGTATATCAACACGGCGCCCATCGAGACTGCCGCGGCAACACAAAGCCTGCCCCTCTGCTTCTCTTTCATTGAAGGAAACTACATTCATTCGCAGATTCAATGAAGTCAAGAAATAGGCCCCAACGCTTGCAGCGGCTATTCTCGGCAGTAACAGACTCGAAATCCGTTGTGCGAATGCCGGCCGGGCGGGCAGAGGCCATAGCCTGCCTTGGTGAGGCCTTCCGGCGTCATCCGTCGTTGCATCACCTGCCAGGCATCCGGGTCCCCTTGCAGCGTGCTTGCGGATCGCAGAGTGGCGGTCAATTGCCGGCTGAGGTCGATGCGCAGCCCGTTCGGGCCGACGGCCGGCCAAAGGGCCGAGAGCTTCGTGCCACTGTTCGCCACGGGTGCGGCCGGCCGGCGATAACCCTTGCGCAGGCAGCCTTCTTGCGGTTTTTGGTCTTCGGCGCATCTCGGAAGGCTGGGCGTTGCGGCGCCGAGGCAGATCCATGTAGGCGCGTTCAACAGATCGATCACGCCTGGATAGAGATCGAAGTCGAGCGTTGTCGTGCCCTCGGCGATCGTCCGCGCCGGGCGTCCGCGCCGACCCGCTGTTTGGTCGAACAGGACCTCCTTCAACAGCATCAATTCAGGCTCGCCGGTATCGATGTACCGACCGTCCAAATAACCGTCGCCCGGCCGCGCAATCGACAGCAGCTCGTTGCGCGGGACCGCAATTGCCGGTCCCATATAGAGTTGCGGCGAGCGGAAATGGCCATCGATCCCCTCCGGCAGTGCGATGCGAATGCGGACCCGGAGGCCGACCGGTCCGTCGAAGCCGGGCCAGGCGAGGGGCGTTTCATCGTATCCGAGAATTCTCCCCTCGCGCGTCGCCTGCGCCCCGTCGAGCTGCGCCATGGCGAACTGCCAGGACACGGCGAGTGCGGCGAGGGCCGGTGGTGCCAGGACGATCCATCCCGGAATGGCCCAGGCGAGGCGTTTGCCGCTGCCCCACCACCACGCCAGCGCGACGGCCAGCAGGCCCACACCGCCGGCCGCCACAAAAGGAATTTCCGCCCACGCATAGCCTTCCTTGAGGAATGGCAGCTGAAACGCCATCGCGGCGAGAGCGACCAGAACGACGATAGCCAGGGCAAGGATGCGGAGCGCCAGGCGCATGACCGCCGCCCTATCAATCCCCCGCCGCGCGGTGTCCGCCCCCGCTGATCGCCGCTTCGGCCAGCGGCACGACTTCACCCATAAAGCGCTCCATCGAGCGGACGACACGGGCATGGGAGAGGCCGCCGAAACTCATGAAGCAGCTCATGTGGGTGAGGCCGAGGCCCTGGATGTCCGCGACCAGTTTTTCGGCCACGTGTTCGACGCTGCCGACCATGCCCTGGGCGAGGATGGTCGCGACATCGTCCTCCCCCGGCACAGGCTCGGCCTGGATGACGTGGCCGTCGAAGCGTGCGGCGCCCGACTTGGCGGCGGCGACGACGCGGTAGGTGTAGACCGCGTGTTCCGCCGCATCGGCCGCATCGGCCGCATCGTCGGCGACATAGATCAACCGCTGGACGGCGAAGGGCATGGCTGTGGGATCGAGGCCGGCCGCCCGGCGGCCCTCGACATAGCCATCCCGCTTCGCCGCCACGGCGGCGACCGGCATCCAGGAGGCGGAGGCGAAGGGGATATAGCCGCGCCGTGCGACCCGTTCCATCAGCGGGGCGTCGCCGGAGAGGCCGGCAAAATAGACCGGCGGATGCGGCGTCTGCACCGGGCGCAGCGACAGCACCGTCTCGGGAATCTGGAAATGCCGGCCCTCGTGGGCGACGCGGCCCTGATCGAAGGCCATTTCCAGGATGTCGAGAACTTCTTCGAAGCAGGCGCGGGCCTCGGCGAGGTCGGTGCCGAGGCCGCGGGACTCGTGGTTCTGGCTGCCGCTGCCGATACCGAGATGCAAGCGTCCACCCGACAGGATGTCGACGTAGGCGATCTCCTCCACCAGGCGCATCGGTTGGTAGAGCGGTAGCACCGCGACCCCGGTGCCGAGGCCGATCCGCTCCGTCACCCCCGCCAGATGGGCAAGCGTCATCAGCGGTGAGGGCGAGAGCGAGAGATTGGAGAAATGATGCTCGGCGATCCAGGCGATGTCATAGCCGAGCGCCTCCGCGACCCGCACTTGTTCCACCACGTCGGCGACGAGGTTCCGGTCCGTCGTCGCGGTATGCCGTTGCGGGGCGAGGTTGAAGACGCCGTAACTCACCATGTGCCGTTGCTCCGTTCACTCGCCACGTTTTTGCAGGACCCGGGCCAACGCGCCCTCGATGCTTCGATGGCGCTCGCCCCGGGTCGCTTCGGCCAGTGCCTCGCGCGCGGCGGCCCCGTCGCCCCGGGCCCGCGCCGCGAGCGCCAGGTAGAAGCCGATCGCCTCCCGCGCCGCCTCTTGCGCGCCGGGTCGCACCGATTCCAGCGTCGCCCAGACCGCCGCGGCCTCGCCCCGCCCCTCGACCAGGGCCGTCAGGGCGCCGAGCCAGGGCGGCGAATCCTCGTCGAATTCGGTGGGAAGCTTCGGCAGCGCCGCCGCCGTCGTCTCGTCCGCGCCCCGGCGTGCGAGCCGGCGCCAGATGTCGAGGTGGACCTGGGGATAGGCCATGCCCGCCGTGCGTTCGAAATCGGCGACGGCGGCGGCCTCGGGACCGGCGAGATAGCGGGCGATGCCGCGCAGCATGAAGACTTCCGGCTTGGACGGATCCAGGGCGATGGCCTTGTCGAAATCGATTCCGGCGCCCTCCGCGTCACCGGAGAGCAGACGCGTGGTGCCGCGGTGGCGGAAACTGTTGAAGTATTTCGGGAAGAGCTCGATCGCCTGGTCGAAATCCCGGATCGACTGGGCCCAACGTCCGCCCGCCTGGTGCGAGAGGCCGCGCGCATGCAGGGCCGCCGCCGAATGCGGGTTGAGCGTCAGGCCATGGTCGTAGTCGGCGATCGCCTTTTCGTGTGAGCCGACGGCGGCGAGCGCCAGGCCGCGCGCGACATGCAGGGAGGCGAGTTCGATCCCCTCCTTGCCGCCGCTCAGAATCGCCAGGGTGCAATACTGGAAATCCCGCTCCGGCACACCCGTGCCTTCGACGCAGGCTTCCAGGGTCGCCTGGTCGGCGGCGAGGGTCTCGGGCCCGGTGAGCAAAAAACCGGCGGCGACCAAGGCCGCCGCCGGAAGTCGAAGAAACGATGTCGCGAAGTTGCGCCGCATCTAGCTTCCCGTCTTGACCGCATCCCAGTAGCGGGAGTTCAGAATGTCGAGCATGTTGTCGTGCTCTTTCTGCAGGCAGCGCCGCATGCCGCCATAGAGCGTGCGGTTCTCGGCCACGAACTCGCAGAACCGCACCGCGCGCCGCGCCAGCTCGTCCGCACGCGGCGAGATCTCGCCGCCGCCCGCCTTCACCGCCGCCTGCCAGATGGCGTCGTTGGCGTCGGTCGTCAGCGTGCCGCTCGGCGGCAGGGCGTTGATCATGCGACTGGTCATATGGGCGGCGACCATATGGTCCTTGTTGCGATCGATCAGCTTGGCGCCAAGGGTGCGAAGCTGGCCGGCCATTGCCAGGTCGCCCTCCGTCATCGGCCGGGGATCGTCGGCTTGCGCCTCCGGCACCAGCGAGACGTTGCGGCCGACCGAAATCGTCACATCCTTCAGCCCGAGCTTGTGCAAGCGGGCCTGCGGCAGGCTGATCTCCAGGGCGACGTGCGTCCGCTTGGAGTGGAAGTCGAGGTTTTCCGAGGCCGGCAGAGTGATCTGGCGGCCCGTCGCGTCGCGGCCGACCAACTCGAGATCGGCACCTTCCACCACGAAATAGCGCGTGCCGCGGACCGGCGTGTGGCGATCCGGTTGCAGGCAGAAGGTCGAGAACTCGGCCTTGCAGACGCCGTTCTCGCAATGCAGCGGCACCTCGCCCTTGGTCGCCACCAGGGCAAGGGCTTGCGGTGCGGCCTGGACGCCGCCGAGGGTCAGCAAAAGCGCGCCGGCCGAGGTCAGGCCGATGGCGAGGGTACGAAAGGTTGAAATGGACATTTGCAGTCTCCTTCCTCGCCGCGCCCGGTTCGTGCCCGGTCCGCGTCGTCGCGGCGGGTCGTCCGGGGTCCTGGCGAAACGCGCGAGGCGTTCCTCCCCAGGCGGGGAAGGAGCGCGCCGTCGCATCCGCGAGCGGCGTTGCCCGAATACTGCCAGCCGAATGCCGGCCCGGCAATGGGCTTCACGCAGGCGTGAAAGACCCTGCAATCAGGCGCAGCGCCTGGCAGGCGACGCTCGCCGCCAGCAGCGCGGTCATGCCGGCGACATCGTGCGGCGGGCTCGTCGTGTTGATGTCGACCGCCATGATGTCGAGGCCGGCGAGGCCGCGGACGAGCGCCAGCCCCTCCCGCGCGGACAGGCCGCCCCAGACCGGGTCGCAAACGCCGGGCGCGGCCGCGGGATCGAACACGTCCATGTCCCAGCAGAGATAGACCGGCCGACCGGCGACGGCGGCGCGCAGACGGGTGGCGGTGGCGGCAATGCCGGCCTCGACCACCTCGTCCATGGTGATCGTGCGGAATCCCAGCTGACGCGCATGGTTCCAGACGTTGGCGCAACCGGTCATGCCGCGCAGGCCGACATGCCAGACCGCGCCCGGGACGACGAGGCCTTCCTCGCCCGCACGGGTGAAGGTGGTCGCGGTGTTGTAGCCCTCGTAGGGATAGCTGTCCGTGTGGGCATCGAAATGCAGCACGGCGAGCGGGCCGTGGCGGGCGGCGCCGGCGCGCAATTGCGGCAGGGTGACGGCGCCGTCGCCGCCCGCCGTCACCGGGATGGCGTCGGCGGCGTGGACCGCGCCCACCGCCGCCTCGATGGCCGCGAAGGACGGCTCGATCCGGCTCGCGACGACGGGGGCGTCGCCGCCGTCGACGAGGCCGAGGCGGGTTACGAGATTGTCCTCGCGCTCGGGCTCGTTCGTCTCCAGCAGGGCGGAGGCTCGGCGAATCGCCTCCGGCCCCAGGCGCGAACCGATGCGGTCCGGGTCCGTGCCGCAATCGAAGGGGAGGCCGAGAAAGACCGCCTGGGCGCCGGCGTAGTCGCAGGTGAACGGGGCGCCCAGAAACGTCGTCGGGCCTCGGTTGGCCGTGCTCTCCATCCCCTGTCTCCCCTCCGCCGTCATGGTAGAATGCCCATTCGAGCATGGTTCGACCCCGGGGAGGAATATCCGATGAGCATGGACGACGGTGGGCGCTACGACGCGCTGTGGCCGCGCGGCGGCAAGACGATCGAGGTGACGCCGCTGGCGCCGCGCCTCGACACCCTCGAAGGCAAGACGGTCTGCCAGCTGTGGGACTATCTCTTCCGCGGCGACGAGATCTTCGAGATGCTGGAGGGCAAGCTGGAAGAGCGCTATCCCGGCGTCAAGTTCATCCGCTGGAGCGAGTTCGGCTCGACCCACGGCGAGGACGAGGCCGAGATCCTGGCCGGTCTGCCGAAACGGCTGGAGGAGCTCGGCGTCGACGCCGTCATCTCCGGCATGGGCTGCTGAGGCAGCTGCACGCCCGCCGTGCTGCGGGCGAGTGCGATTGCCGAGAACGTCGGTGTCCCGACCTCCTCCCTTGTCTGTGAGGGCTTTATCGGCCAGGCGGCCACGACCTCCGTCGGCATCGGCCTGCCGAACCTGCCGGTTGCCCTGGTGCCGGGCCATGTCGACAGCCAGTCGGACGAGGAGCTGTGGGCGAACGTCACCTCCGTCACCCTCGACGCGGTGATCGACAATCTGCTGAGGCAACCGGCCGAGGCGGCGCCGATCAACGAGCCCGCGGCGAGCGATACCGTCTTCACCGGCGGCTTCGAAGAGGTGAACCGGTTCTTCTATGAGAACGGCTGGAGCGACGGCCTGCCCGTTGTCCCGCCGACCCGTGCCAAGGTCGAACGGTTCCTGGAATTCACCGACCGCGACCCCGAGGCCGAGATCGGCGTGCTGGCGCCGGACAACCGGGCGGCGACGCCGTGGAACGTCGCGGTGAACGGCGTCATGGCCGGCTGCCGGCCGGAATACATGCCGGTCCTCCTCGCCCTGGTCGAGGCGATGGCGGACGCGAGTTACGGCGTCGAGCACAGCGGCAACACGCCCGGTGCGGAAACCCTGATCGTCGCCAACGGCCCGATCATCCGCGATCTCGGCTTCAATTACGAACAGGGCGTATTGCGCGACGGCTTCCAGGCCAACACGGCGATCGGCCGCTTCTGGCGGTTGATGCTGCGCAACGTCGCCGGCTTCCTGCCGCACGAGACCGACAAGGGGACCTACGGCGGGACCTGGCGGGTCGTGCTGGCCGAGAACGAAAGCGTGCTGCGGCGCATCGGCTGGCCGACCATCGCCGCCGACCAGGGCGTCGATGGCGACGGCGGCGCCGTCACCGTCTCGCGCTTCACCGGCGGGGACTGCATCGTCTCGGTCTACGGCCAGACGGCGGAGGAGATGCTGCCCTATCTCGCCGACGCGCTGGTCAAGGCGACCGGCTGGCAGCTTTGCTTCACCATCGGGCTTTCGACCGGGGGCTACAAACCGCTCCTGGTGCTAAGCCCGGTGCTGGCGGAGACCATTGCCAAGTCCGGCTTCTCCAAGGCCGACGTGAAGGCCTGGTTCTTCGAGCATGCGCGGATGCCGGCCTGGAAGTTCGAGAACTATATCGGTGCCTGGACCAACCTGGTGCCGGGCCGACGCAGCCTCGTCGACCTGGTCAACCTCGGCAAGGCGCCGCGTATTTTCGCCGAGTCGAGCGATCCCGAACGCCTGGTGCCGATCGTCTGCGAGCCGGAGGATTTCATGATCGCCGTCGCCGGCGATCCCCTGCGGACCAACGCCTTCGTCTTCGCCCACAACGGCATTCTCGGCTTCCCGACCAGCAAGCCGGTGCAGCTGCCGGACGGTTGGGACGGCAAGCTCGACCGCGCGCGCGAGATGTGAACGGGTGGCGGCGGCGGAGAGTCTCTGGCTGCTGGTGCCGACGGCGCAGCGCCGCGACGGCGGCTGGATCGACGATGTGCTGCGCGAGCGCGTGGCGGAGGCGGGTCAGGCCGGCCGGCTGAACGCGGTCGGCGCGTTTCCGCGCCAGCGGGTCGAGGTGCTGCGCGGCGTCGACCCGGCGCGCGAGGTGGCGGAGCTGTACTACCGGCGCGGCTGGACCGACGGCCTGCCGGTGGTACCGCCGACGCTCGGCCGGGTCGAGGCGATGCTGCGCGCCACGGCGCGCGATGCCCGCGAGGTCGTCGGCGTGCTGGAGCCGCTGCTGGGCGTGGCGACGGTGGAACGGATCGCCGCCAACGCGGTGATGGCGGGCTGCACGCCGGATCTATTCCCCTTCGTGCTGGCCGCGCTCGAGGGGGTGGCGGCGCCCGAGTTCAACCTCCGCGGTGTGCAGACCACGGACGAGAACGTCGCGCCGTTGCTGTTGGTGAGCGGGCCCGGCGCCGCAGCCGCCGGCTTCAACGCCTTCTTCGGTGCGCTCGGACCCGGCTGGCGGGCCAACGCCACCGTCGGGCGCGCGTTGCGGCTGGTCATGCACAACATCGGCGGCGGCTGGCCGGCCGCGGTGTCCTTCGCCGGCCTCGGCCAGCCGGGGCGCTATACGCTCTGCCTGGCCGAGACGGGGGAAGGGAACCCGTGGGAACCGCTCGGCGTCGAACTCGGCCACGGGCCGGAGGAAACGGTGGTCGTCGTGCAGCGGGCGGAGACCTGCGTCAACGTGACCGGCGGCCTCGCCGACGTCGCCAGCGTGATGGGCTCGGCCGCCTCCCTCTTCACCATGCTGTACGACGGCATCGTCACTGTCGTGATCGCGCCCTTCGTCGCCGCCGAGCTGGCGGCGCGGGGCTGGCGCAAGGCGGACGTGCGGCGCCACCTGTTCGAAACCGCGCGGATGCCGGCCGAAGATTGGCGGGGGAGCTGGATCACCGAGCGCTTGATCGAGGCGGAACGCTGGCCCGATTGGGTGCGCGCGGCGGCGGCCGACGGCGCCATTCCCGCGGTCGCCTCGCCGGACGACATCACGGTCGTCGTCGCCGGCGGCGACGTGCCGATCCCGCAATGCGCCTATCTGCCGTCCTGGGGCTTTCCGCCCTGCCGGGTGGCGCGCGCGGTCGAGCTTTGAGACGAGGCGAGGGGGAGAAGCGCCATGGCGCCTGAACGGATCACCGACGATCTGGTCGTCATCGGCGGCGGCCTCGCCGGGCTCGCCGCGGCCGATCACGCCCGTGCGCTCGGCCTCTCGGTCACCCTGTGCGAGGGGGAGATGCCGGGCGGGCTCATCGCCAATGTCGGTGCGGTCGAGGGCGTGCCGTCGAACGAGGCGGTCGGCGGCGCGGAATACGCCTACCGGCTGCTGGACCGGGCGATGAACGCCGGCGCCGCCTATCATCCAGGCGTCATCGAACGCCTCGACTTCGCGGACGGTCGTGCCGTCGTCGAGGCCGAGGGCAAGCGCCTGGTGAGCGACCATATCGTGCTCGCCACCGGCGCCCGCTTGCGCAAGCTGGGCGTGCCGGGGGAGGACCGGTTGACCGGGCGCGGCGTCTCGCAATGCGCCTTTTGCGACGCCGGGTTCTTCCGGGACGAGGACGTGGTCGTGGTCGGTGGCGGCGACGCGGCACTGCAGGAGGCGTTGCATCTGGCCGAGGGCTGTCGAAGCGTCACGCTCGTCCATCGCGCCAACCGCCTGCGCGCCAAGCCCGCCGCGGTCGCCCGTGCCGCCGACGACTCCAAATTCCGCTTTCGCTGGGAGGCGCAGGTGGCCGAGATCGTGGGCACGGAGACGGTCGAGGGTGTGCGCCTCGTCGGCGGTGAGGAGATCGCCTGCACCGGCGCCTTCGTCTTCATCGGCAGCGCGCCCAACACGGAGCTTGCATCGGCCGAGGTGGCGCGGGACGGGGAGGGCGCCCTCGTCGTCGACGGCGACCTCAGGACGTCCCAGCCCGGCCTCTATGCCGCCGGCGCCGTGCGGGCCGGCAGTGGTGGCCAGTTGTTGCAGGTCATGGCGGACGGCGTCACCGCGGCGCGGACCGTCGCCCGCGCTCTTGCAGTTTAGATATCCAGGTCCTTGGCGAAGCGGGCGTTTTCCTGGATGAACTGAAAGCGGAGTTCCGGCTTCTTGCCCATCAGTCGCTCGACCGTGTCCTCGGTCTGGCGTTCTTCGCCCGCGGGCACGACGACCTGCAGCAGGGTGCGGTTTGCGGGCCGCATGGTGGTCGCCTTCAGCTGCGCGGGCGGCATTTCGCCGAGGCCCTTAAAGCGGCTGACTTCGACCTTGCCGCGTCCGGTGAAGACGGTCTTCAGCAGTTCCTCCCGGTGGGCGTCGTCGCGGGCGTAGAGGGTCTGCCCGCCCTGGCTCAGCCGGTAGAGCGGCGGCAGCGCCAGATAGAGATGGCCGTTGGAGATCAGCTCCGGCATCTCGCGCTGGAAGAAGGTCATCAGCAGGGCGGCGATATGGGCGCCGTCGACGTCCGCGTCGGTCATGATGATGACCTTGTCGTAGCGCAGATCGTCGTCGCGGTAGCGCGCCCGGGTACCGCAGCCGAGCGCCAGCATCAGGTCCGAGAGTTCCTGGTTCTGTGCCAGCTTGGCGCTGCCGGCACTGGCGACGTTCAGCACTTTGCCGCGCAGCGGCAGCACCGCCTGCGTCGCCCGGTCGCGGGCCTGCTTGGCCGAGCCGCCGGCGCTGTCGCCCTCGACGATGAAGATCTCCGTGCCGTCCTTGGAATCCCGCGTGCAGTCGGAGAGTTTGCCCGGCAGCCGCGCCTTGCGCGTCGCGCTCTTGCGATTGACCTCACGCTCCTGGCGCCGCGCGAGGCGCATTTCCGCCCGCTCGATCGCCCATTCCAGCAGCCGGCGCGCGCCGTCCGGATCGCCCGAAAGCCAATGATCGAAATGGTCGCGCAGCAGCCCCTCGACCAGGCGCTGGGCTTCGGAATTGGCGAGCTTTTCCTTGGTCTGGCCGGCGAACTGCGGCTCGGGAATGAAGATCGAAAGCAGGCAGGCCGCCCCCGCCGTCACGTCCTCCGCGGTGAGCCGCGCGGCCTTGCGATTGCCGATCAACTCGCCATGCGCCTTCAGGCCGCGGGTCAACGCCTGGCGCAGGCCGGTCTCGTGGGTGCCGCCCTCGGGCGTCGGGATGGTATTGCAGAAGGCGCTGAGAAAGCCGTCGGTATCGAGGGGCCAGTGGATCGCCCATTCGACCTCGCCCGCATGGCCGTTGGTGCCCTTGGCGCGGCCGGCGAAGGCGGTCGTGGTGACCGTCTGCCGTCCCGTCATGCTCTCGGCCAGAAAATCGGCGAGGCCGCCCGGAAAATGCAGCAGCGCCTCGCCCGGCGTATCGTCGCCGTCGACCAGCAATTCCTCGGCGCATTTCCAGCGGATCTCGACGCCGTGGAAGAGATAGGCTTTGGCCCGGGTCATCTCGTACAGGCGGCGGGGCTTGAAGCCCAGTGTTGGGCCGAAGATCTCCGGGTCGGGGCGGAACACCACGCGGGTGCCGCGCCGGTTCGGCGCCGCACCGATCTGGGCGACCTTGCCCATGGGCTTGCCGCGCTCGAAATTCTGCGCCCAGAGCTTGCGTTCGCGCGCGACCTCGATCGTCATGGTCTCGGAAAGTGCGTTCACCACCGAAAGGCCGACGCCGTGCAGGCCGCCCGCCGTCTGATAGACCTTGCCGGAGAACTTGCCGCCGGAATGCAGCGTCGTCGCGATGACTTCCAAGGCCGATTTCGACTTCATCTTCGGGTGCGGGTCGACCGGAATGCCGCGGCCGTTGTCCGACACCATGAGTGCGCCGTCGGCCAGCAATTCGACCTCGATCCGGCCGGCGTGGCCCGCCACCGCCTCGTCCATCGAATTGTCGAGGATCTCGGCGGCGAGGTGATGGTAGGCACGTTCGTCCGTGCCGCCGATGAACATGCCCGGGCGCTTGCGCACCGGCTCCAGCCCCTCGAGAACCTCGATGTCGCGGGCGTTGTAGTCGGAGGCTTTGCCGTCGGAGGACGAGAAAAGATCGGCGTTTGGCGGTTCATTCATGGACGCGGCACACCCTGGCTGGCACGACAACGATGGCGTTACGGCGCCGCACTATAGGGCATCGCCTGGCGCCGGACCACAAGATGTCGCGTGCTTTGCCGGCTTCAGCGCTAAATCATAGGCCCCGGCGCGCGTGCGCGACGATAAAAAGGCCCGGTCATCGGGGACCGACTGCCGGGGTGTCGAGAACCTCTCCACCGCAACGCCGGCCGCGATCCGGGCCTTGTGGTGGCAGTATGTTCGCGGTTTGTTCTATTGGTCAAGCGAAAAAGAACCACCCCGACGACATCGCCGGGGCGGTCCCTCGAACAGGAGCCGCGATCAGGCCTTGGCGTCCGGCTTTTCCGCGGCTTCGGCCTTGGGCGCGGCGGGGGCCGGTGCGGCCGCCTTGGGCGTGGCCGGGGCCGAATCGTTGCGCTTGCAGTGGCCTTCGAGGAAGGCGCCCGCCTCGATCGAGAGCGAATCGTGCCAGACGTCGCCGGTGACGTTCGCGCTTTTGGTCAGCAGCACCGCGCGGGCCCGGATCCGACCCTGCACCTTGCCGCGAACCTCGATTTCATCGGCGTTGATCTCGCCCGAAATCGTCGCCGTTTCGCCGACCGTCAGCTTGTTGCAGGCGACGTCGCCCTCGACCATGCCGTCGATCTGGATTTCGCCCTCGGTGTTGAGGTTACCGACGACTTGCAGGTTGGCGCTCACCAGAGAGGGGGCGGCGCCCCGTGCGCTGGGGCTCACCGCGCGGGGCGCGGCCTCGACGCCGGGACGATCGTTGCGTTCCGGCTTCTCATTTCTGTCCGTCTTTGAGAACATGTTTTCCCGCCTTCAGAAATGTCCTGGGATCGAGCGGCTGATCGTCGAAGCGCACCTCGTAGTGCAAGTGACGACCGGTACTGCGACCGCTGCTGCCGATGATGGCGATGGCCTGACCCAGGGTCACGCTCTCGCCTTTTTTCACACGTGTACGATAGAGATGACCATAGCGGGTTTTCAAGCCATAGCCATGGTCGATTTCGATCATCCGGCCATAGGCGCCCTTCCAGCCGACGTAGCTGACCGTGCCGGGCGCGGCGGCGCGGATGCGGCTGCGCCGCGGCCCGCCGAGATCGACGCCGCTGTGGAAGGCGAGGCGCTTGTTGAACGGGTCGCGCCGTTTGCCGAACCGGCTGGTAACCCGGTAGGTCGCGAGCGGGGCCGCCAGCGGCAAGCGCTCCATCACCGCGTTCAGCGCGGACCAGCGCGTGAGCCGGGCGCCCATGCGGGCGATCGAGCGGTCCATGCCACCCTCCAGCGTCAGGGCCAGGTCGGGATGCGTCCGGGGCGTCGCACCCCGTTCCCACGGCCCCTTCGGCAGGCCGGCGACCAGGGCGAGGGGGCCGCCGATGCCCGTACCGGAAGCGGCCGCGGTCCGAACCCGACCGATCAGTCGTTCGACACTGAGGCCGGTGCGCTGGATCACGTCCTCAATCTCGTTGATGCGGCCCTCGGCGCCGCCTTCGATCTGCGCGATCAGGCTGCTTTGGGTATCACGCAGGTTGGCGAGGCGGGCCTCCAGCCGGTTGACCTGGCTCCGCAGGGATTGCGCGAGCGTTTCGGCGCTCCGCCGGTCGGCGACCGCGTCGCGCCACAGCCTGTCCGTGCCGATGCCTTCGAGGGTCAGGGCCGTGGCGACCGTCTCTTGTCGTGGCCCGTCAGCGCCCGACGCCCCATCACCGACGACGAGACGGCTCGGGGTATCATCGGTCGGCAAACTGCCGCGCGGCTCCAGCCGGGTGACGCCGGTCCGCGTCAGCCGCTCCCGGGTCTCGCGATAACGGGCCTCGAACGCGTGTGCCGACCGTTCCGCGGACTTCTGCTTCGCGTCGGCCCGGGCGACCTTCGCGCTCAGGCGCCGGGTCTCGCTGTCGAGGGCGGCGCCGAGGCGCTTGGTCTCCGCTTCCAGGGAACGACGTAGTTCCAGCAGCGCTTCGAAGCGACGCTGGCGTTCCGCCAGACCGTCGATCGCCTCGCGGTACTTGCTGTCGGCCGCCCGACGTTCGGCCACCAGCGTCGCCTGGCTGGTCTCGAGGGTGCGCGCGAGGTCGTCGCGCTCAACCGCCAGGGCGCGGTAACGTTCCTCCCAGGTCGCGTCCAGGCCGGCCAGTTGCACGCGCCGGCTCTCCTCCATCCGCGACATGGTCCATTCGTCGAAAATCTTCAGACCGATAGCGCTCGGCACGGCGAGCGCCACGAGGAGAGGGACCAGCGCCATCGCCATCTGCGGCCGGCGACCCAGCGTGAAAAAACGGACCCGGCCGTTCGCACGGATGAAGATCTGCCGTTCCGGGAACAGCGCCTCGATCCGTTGCCCGAGCTTGCCGGCTTTGCCGTCCATCCCTCTCGTCCCCTCCCGACGTCGCGGCGCCTTCGACGCGCGCGTGTTCTTAAGGCAGCTTCTTATGACTGCCTTGTAAGCATTTGTTTTTAACCAACAAGATCTTTCGTCGCCTGCAAGACGGCATCGATATGGCCGGGAACCTTCACCTTGCGCCAGGCGGTGGCCACCTTGCCCTTGCCGTCGATCAGGAAGGTCGAGCGTTCGACACCCATGTACTTGCGGCCGTACATGCTTTTCTCGACCCAGACGCCATAAGCCTCGCAAATCGCCTTGTCTTCATCGGAGGCGAGGGTGACGGCGAGGTCGTGCTTGGTCTTGAATTTGTCGTGCTTTTTGACGCTGTCCGGGGAGACACCGATGATCTTGGCACCCAGGCCCTCGAACGCCGCCAACTGTTCGGTAAAGCCGATGGCCTGCTTGGTGCAGCCCGACGTGTCGTCCTTCGGGTAGAAGTAAAGGATGAACGGCGCGCCCTTCATCGCTTTCAGCGAAACCTCGCCATCACCATCGGTTTTCAGTTTAAAATCAGGCGCTTTATCGCCTTCTTTAACCCTGTCACTCATGCGCTTGCCTCACTCCCCGAACGGCTGGCGGAGTCGTAGCGCCGCCGGCGCCCGGGGTCAACCGTGCGGGCGCAGCTCAATACCCGGCGCCGCGCGCGTCCACGGGCCAGATCGCTTCGACCCTGCCTGCGCGGATGCCGACGTACCAGTCGTGCAGGTTGACGGTGGGGTCGCAATGGCCCGGCACGAACAGCAGCTTGGCGCCCCGCGCGACGTTGGCGCCCGGCGCCAAGGCGAGGACGCCGTGTTCGTCCGAGGCGCGCACGAAGTCGAGGGCTTCGTGCGCCCAGACCGTCGGCATGCCGGCATCGACGCTGAACGCCTTGAGGCCGGCATCGACACAGGCGCGATCGGGGCTCGGCGTGCTCATCACCGTCGCCTGCACGAAGAGGGCGTGCTCGAACTCGTCGTAGGCGGAACCGTCCGGGTTCTGGTTCCGGGCATAGTCGGCATCCATGAAGATGTAGGATCCGGGCTGCAGCTCGTTGTAGACGCCGCTCGCCGCTTCGAAACCGTGCGTGCCGGTGCCGGCGCCCGCGACGGTGTCGCAGGCGAGGCCGTGCTCGGCCAACAGGTCCACGGTCAGCCGGGTGGCCGCTACCGCGGCCTCGATCGCCTGGCGTCGCTCCTCGAAGGCGCGAATGTGCTGGGCGCGGCCCTGATAGGCCTGCAGGCCGGCGAAGCGCAGTCCCGCCGCTTCGTCGATGCCGCGGGCCAGGTCGAGGGCGTCCCGGCCCGGCGCGACGCCGCACCGGTTGGCGCCGACGTCGATTTCGACCAGCACGTCGAGCTCGGCGCCGTAGTCGCGCGCCGCGCCGCTCAACTCCGCGATGTTGTCCATGTGGTCGACGCAGACCCCCACTTTGGCATGCCGGGCCAGCGCCGCCAGCCGGGCCAGCTTGCGCGTTCCGGCCACCTCGTTGGAAATTAGGACGTTCGAGACACCGCCGCGGACCATCGCCTCGGCTTCCGAGACTTTTTGACAGCACACGCCGACGGCGCCGAGCGCCATCTGCTTCATGGCGATGACGGCGGAACGATGGGTCTTTGCATGGGGCCGCACGCGGATACCCTGTGCGCGGATCATGGCGGCCATCTTTTCGAGATTGCGTTCGAAGGCATCGAGATCGACGACGAGCGCGGGCGTGTCGACATCCTCGAGCGGCAGGCCGATTTCGGCAGGTGGGGGCAGGGCCATGGTTGTCGATTCCCTTCGGGGTCGGTCGGTGCGTAACGCAAATGCCGGGAATAGTGATCGCGCGCGCACTCGACGATGGGCATTCGGCTCGGCTATGAGTCATACTGATGGTCGTCGCTCCCGGCAACGGGATGGCGAGGCGCGGGGGCGTCCATTGGGCGGCGAGGCAACAGGCGGTGCTCGAAAAAGTAGGTAGGTTCCTTGCCCAAATTCTAACCGCGATCATGACGCTTTTCGTGGTCGGCGCGGTGACCGCCATCGTTCTGCTCGCACGGGGTCCAATTACGCTCGATACCGCCAAGCCCTACGTCGAGGCGGCGCTGAACGACATCGAAGCGCCCGTCCGGATCGGCATCGGCGAGACCATGCTCGCCTGGGAGCCGAAGCGACGGCGTCTGGAAGTCCGCGTCATGGAGCTGCGGATCACCGGTGCCGAGCAACGGATGATCGCGACGGCGCCGGCGATGACGGTCGATCTCGATCCCTTCGCCCTGGTCGCCGGCCGGGTCGAGCCGGAGCGGGTGACCCTGCTCGCCCCGAGCGTCCGCCTGGTGCGCAACATCGATGGCGGCATTGAACTGGGTCTGGGCGGCGGCGCGGGCGGCGACGACGTCGACCTCGTGGAGAGCTGGCTCGCCGGCGACATTCCGGCCGCCACGCGCTCGCTCGCCCGTATCTCCATCGTCGATGCTGATCTGGTCATCGACGACCAGTTGACCGGGCAACGCTGGCACGCGGCGCGCTCGACGCTGGGTCTGACGCGAGGAGCTGCGGGGCTGTCCGTCGAACTCGCCGCGCGCATCGAGGTCGACGGCCGGCCGGCGACGCTGAATGTGAACGCGCTTTATCGCGACGCGTTGCGGCCGATCAGCATCGATTTCGCCTTCACCGGCATGACGCCGGCGTTCCTCGCCCGCGAGTTCGCCGTGAACGACCTCGGTCCGCTCGCCGCCCTCGACGTGCCGTTGTCGGGCCGGGTGACGACGCAACTGACCGCCGACATGTCGTTGATCGACGCGAAATTCGAGTTGAACGCCACGGGCGGCCGTTTCGATCTGCCGGAGCAATATTCCGAACCCATCGATATCGACAAGGTGCATGCCCAGGGCCGAATCGAAAACCTGGGCGAACGCATCGTCGTCGAGAAGGTCGATGTGAACTTTGCCGAGAATTTGCAGGCGGTGTTCGCCGGGACGATGCGCCGCGCCGAGACCGGACTGGCGATCACGGGGGAGGTCGGTTTTTCGACCTTCGCCCGAAAGGAACTGCTGCGCTTCTGGCCGCGGGGTGTGGCGCCCGCGGCGCGGAGCTGGGTTGCGGAACGGGTGCGCGCGGGCACGGTGCGACAAGGAAAGATCTCCCTCGACATCACACCCGACGTCTTCTCCAGCGGTGAACTGACCGCATCCTCCCTCGCGCTCGGCTTCAACGCCGACAACGTCCGCGTCGCCTACCTGTCCGGCTATCCGGAAGTGCGCGACGCGCGCGGCTCCGGTCGAATTCATGCCGACAAGTTCGAGATCGATATCGAGAGCGGGCGTATGGGCGGCATCGATCTTTCCGAAGGCAAGGTCATTATCGACCTGGCGAAGAGTGACGACGAACCCGCCGAGATCGCCTTTCGCGCCCGTGCGCCCGCGCCCGTCGCGTTCGATCTGCTCTCGCGCGAGCCGATCGAGCTCGATCGCCGTTTCGGCATCCAGGGCCAGGGCGTAAGGGGCGATGTCGATGCGGTCGTCGCCCTCGTCGTGCCGCTGGAGGAGGAAGCGGGCATCGACGACGTGAAGTTTCGCGCCCTCGCCAATCTCGAGGACATCGGCGTTGATGATGCCTTCGACGGGTTGGCGATCAGCAAGGGACGGATGCAGCTGCAGGTCGGCGAGGAGGGCCTGGACGGCAAGGGCCAGGTGGTCCTGAACGGGGTGCCGGTCAACGTCAACTGGCGCCGCGACTTCGCCGAGGACAGCGAGTTCCCCAGCCGCTATGGCCTGGGCGCGATATTGGACGACGCGGCATGCAAGGCGCTTTCCCTGCCGCTCGCCGATGTGCTGCGCGGGCCGGTGAGTGCGGAATTGCGTCTCTCGCGCCATCGCTCGGGCCGCTACGAGGGGGCGGCCGGAATCAATCTGAAGGAAGGCGAGGTCGATCTCCCGGCGCTGCACTGGAAGAAGCCGGCGGGCGAGGAGGCCAGCACCAAGTTTTCCTTCGTGCATGAACCCGACGGGCGCTGGCGCGTCACCGATTTCAATTTCGAAGGGGGCGGTGGCTTTTTCGCCGGCGAGGGCGAGGGAACCGCGTCGAGCACGACGTTGCGCGTGCGCCGGGCCCGCTTCGCCGAGAACGACGTGACGGCGGACATCGCCATCGCCTCGGATGGTGCCACGACGGTGGCGCTGTCGGGCCGATCCTTCGATCTTCGCCCGATGCTGGATGCACTCGACGGGCCCACGCCCACGACGTCGCTCGACATCGAGGCGAAGCTGTTGCGCCTCGTCGTTTCCGACAGCCACACGCTGAACGACGCCACGGCCAAGGCGCGCCGGGTCGGCGGCGACTGGCCGGAAATGATGATGACCGGATTGCTGAACGGCCAGGCGCCGATCGACTTGAAGGTAAGCCCGTCGGGCGAGGCGCATCGCCGCGTCCAGCTCGAAAGCGCCGATGCCGGTGCCGCGCTCGCCGCGTCGGGATATCTTTCGAGCGTCGTCGGTGGCCGCTTGAAGATCGACGCGCTGATGCCGAAGCAGCGGTCCGCCGTCGGCCTGATGTTGGAGGGCCGGGTCCGCGTCGACGATTTCGTGCTGGCCCAGGCCTCGGTGCTGAGCCAGGCGCTGGCGGCGGACTCGGTCGAAGGCGTGCGCAAGCTGGTGCGGGACAACGGTATTCTGTTCGACCGTTTCACCGCCCCCTTCCAGATGAGCCCGAGCCGCATCGTTTTGCCCGAAGGGCAGGCCAAGGGTCCTTCGGTGGTGCTGACGATCTCCGGCTTCGTCGACCGCGATCGCGACCTGATCGACTTCAAGGGGGCCATCGCGCCGGCGCACGGCATCAATACGGCGCTGGGGGAAATTCCCGTGCTGGGCAATATTTTCGTCGGCCGGGAGGGCGAGGGCATCTTCGCTATGAGTTACAAGGTCAAGGGCAGTGCCGAGTCGCCCGCTATACGCATGAATCCGCTGACCGCGCTGGCGCCGGGCTTCCTGCGCCGCATCGTCGAAGCGCTCGGCGAGCCCGAGGCGTCCGGTACGCCCGGCAATCCGGAATATCCGGTCGGCGGGCAGAACTGACGGCGACTATCCGCCGCCGAAGCTTCGCACCAGGCTGCTGGCGATCAGGTTCCAGCCGTCCACCAGGACGAAGAAGATCAGCTTGAAGGGCAGCGAGATCATGATCGGCGGCAGCATCATCATGCCCATCGACATGAGCACCGAGGCCACGACCATGTCGATCACCAGGAAGGGGACGAAGACGAGAAAGCCGATCTCGAAAGCGCGGCGCAACTCGGAGATCACGAAGGCGGGTACCAGGACATGCAGCGGCGTTTCGGCCGGGGTCGCGGCGGGGGGCGTTTCCGCCAGCTCGAAGAAGGTGGCGAGGTCCTTCTCGCGGACATGGGTGAGCATGAAGTCGCGCATCGGGGCGGTGCCACGCTCGAAGGCTTCCATCTCGTCGATTTCTTCCGCGACAAGGGGGGCCACGGCCTCGGTATAGGCGCGCTGGAAGGTCGGCGCCATGACGAAGGCGGTGAGGAACAGCGCCAGGCTGATCAGCACCACGTTGGGCGGCGTCTGCTGCACGCCGAGGGCGCTGCGCAGCAGGGAGAGCACGACGACGATCCGCGTGAACGAGGTCACCATGATCAGGATCGAGGGCGCCAGGCTCAGCACCGTCACCGCGAGGAAGAGTTGCAGAAGCCGGCCGCTGAAACCGCCGTCGCCGAGATCGATGTTGATACTTTGTGCGATCGTCGGCGTGGCCGTGAGCCATGCACCCATTGCAAATGCGAAGAGCGGGAGGCGCCGGATCATGGCGTCGCCTCGCTCGGCGGGGCGGGGATCTGCCGTTCGATCACCAGGTCCTGGTCCATGCCGAGAAGGACGAGATGTTCCACCGAGTCGCGGCGCAACAGGACCAGGCGGCGCTTGGCGTCGATGGCTTTCACTTCGACGATTCCCAGTCGTCCACCGGCGCCGCCCGGCGTGACCCTCGTGCCCGGACCGAAGCGCCGCAGCAGCAGCCCCAGCCCGCCGATCAGCGCCAGGACGAAGACCAGCGCGGCGGCGAAGCGAAAATAATCGTCCCACGCCATCAGCGGACGAGATCCGGGTCGGGCGGTGTCAGACGGGCGAGGCGGGCGGCGAGCTGGTCGCGTCGCTTTTCGGTATCGCGGGCAAGGCGATCGAGCTGGGAGAGCAGGGTTTCGAGGGCCGGCACGCAGGCCTGTGCGCGTTCGAGGGGCGCCTGCGAAAGATCCTGGCAGACGGCGTCGGCGCGCTGGCGCAGGCCTTTCAGTTCCGCTTCGACCTCGCTCGCCGTTCCGAAGCTGGCGGTATTCAGCGCCTCGGTGATCGCGGCGACGCGGTCTTCAAGTCGTTCGGGCGGGGAATGCATGGCGCGTCGGTTCTCCTTCACGCCAAACTTCACCCACTATGCTTAATAAAATCTGAAAACCGATCCCGGCGTCGCAATTCGATTTACGTTTTCTTAAGCGTGTGGCCCGCAGATTCGGACCTGCGACGAACCGGCAACCACGAGGCGGGCAGACGTGCAACTCGAAAACATGCCGCTCTTTCAGGCCCTGACGACGCGGATGCGCTGGCTGCACGAGCGACAGGGCGTGATCGCGGCCAATGTCGCCAATGCCGACACACCCGATTACCGGGCCCGGGAATTGAACAAGCCGGATTTCGCAGCGCTGTTGCGCCGCTCGAGCGAGCGGATGACGGCGGCGACGACGCACTCTGATCACATGAGCGCCGGCGCCGGCGCCCCGGACTTCCGTGACGAGGCGCCAAAGAGCGGCGGCTTCGACGTTTCGCCGACCGGCAATTCCGTGGTGCTGGAGGAGGAGATGTTGAAGATCGCCGAGACCAGCGCCGCCTATCAGTTGGCGAGCGGGCTCTACGGCAAGCATATCGCGATGCTGAAGAGCGTCATCGGTCGCGGCCGTTGACGCGGTGAATCGATCAAGGAGAGGTGTTCCGTGGATCTCGACCAGACCATCATGATCTCGGCCTCCGGCATGCGCGCGCAGCGCCATCGCATGCGGGTGATCGCGGAGAACCTGGCCAACGCCAATACCCTGCCGCTCGATCCCGGGCAGGAACCCTACCGGCGCAAGCTGGTCAGTTTCCGCAACGTGCTCGACCGCGAGGTCGGCGCCTCCCTCGTTCAGGTGGAGCAGACGCGCAGCGACCAGGCGAATTTCGGGCTTCGCTACGACCCGCAGCATCCAGGCGCCGACGAGAACGGCTACGTCCGTCTGCCGAACGTCGTAACCGGGGCAAAAGGCCGGGCCTGGGGACGGGGGGATCTGGCCTGGGTATAGGGGTGAGTCTCAACGGCCACATCTTGTGAGGCTTCCGCGTCAAGTGACCAGATATCGATGTTCGCGGCGGGAGGTCTGTGATTCGATCCCGTCATGGCCGAATCGCTTCCGGATCTCGACGATCTTGATGTCGCCGCCCTGAAGGCGCTGGTTCTGACGCTGCTTGAGGAGCAGGCGGCCCTGCGTGCCGAGAACGCGACATTGCGCGAAGAGATCCGCCGTCTCAAAGGCCTTTCCGGGCCACCGGATATCAAGCCGAGCGGCATGGACAAGCAGGCCGTATCCCGGGGCCGGACGGGGCGGAAGGCGGGACGGCGGGCCAAGAAGGGCCGGGTTCCCATCGACGAGAGGCGGATCGTCCGGGCCGCCGTGCCGGCGGGCTCGCGCTTCAAGGGCTATGAAGACTATCTGGTTCAGGACCTGCTCTGCCGGCCGAACACTGTCCTGTTACGCCGCGAGCGCTGGCTGACGCCCGAGGGGGCCACGATCGTGGCGCCGCTGCCGGCGGGGACGCGCGGCCACTTCGGCCCGGCGCTCAGGCGTTTCGTGCTGGCGCTCTATCATGGCGGCCAGACCAGCGCGGAGCGCTTGGCGCGGCTCTTGGACGACCTCGGCATCAAGATCTCCAAGCGCCAGGTGGTGCGGTTGTTGAACGAGGGCCATGACGGCTTCGTCGCCGAGGGCGAGGCGGTGCTGCGCGCCGGCCTGGAGACGGCGCCCTGGATCAGCGTCGACGATACCGGCGCCCGCCACGCCAACCGCAACGGGGTGACGAGCGGGATCGGCAACGACGCCTTCGCTTGGTTCGCCACGACGTTTTCCAAGAGCCGCTTGAACTTCCTGGAACGGCTGCGGGCCGGCCACGCGGACTATGTGCTCAATGCCGCCGCCTTCGCCTACATGGCCGAGCGCGACCTGGCCGCATCGGTGATCGCCCGTCTGGCCGAGGGCTGCCCGCGGCGCTTCACCAACGAAGATGCCTGGCTGGCCCACCTGGGGCGGCTCGCCATCACCGGGCACGGGGACGGGCGCGGGGCCGCGCGGACCGCCACCGAGGGGGCGCTGTGGGGCGCCATCGCCGCGCACGGCCTGCTCAGGGGCACGGCCGCGGGCGCCTGCGTCGTCCTGAGTGACGATGCTGGCCAGTTCAACGTCGGCCGCCACGCGCTCTGCTGGGTCCATGCGGAGCGCTTGATCCACAAGCTGATGACCTTCTCCCGGAGCCAGCGGCGCGAGAAGGAACACATCCAGGCACGGCTCTGGCAACTCTACGCCGATCTCAAAGCCTATCGCGAAAGGCCGGCGCCAGGACGGCGGGCCCACCTGGCATGCCGCTTCGATGCGCTCTTCGCGACCAAGACCGGATTCCTCCGCCTCGACCGGCTCCTGGCTCGCCTGCATGCCAACCGCGACGAACTGCTCGTCGTCCTCGACCGCCCGGAGGTCCCGCTCAACACCAACGGCGCGGAACGCGACATCCGCGCCATGGTCACAAGGCGAAAATTCTCCGGCGGCACACGCTCCGAGGACGGCAAGCAGGCCCGAGACACATTCCTCGGCCTCTACAAGACCTGCCAGAAACTTGGCCTCTCCTTCTGGGATTATCTCGGCGACCGCCTCAAGGTCCCCGGCGCCCCACCCGTGCCCCCACTGCCGATCCTCGTCAGACAACGCTGCATCGAAATGGCTTGACCGCCCGGGGTTTTGCCCCTGTTACCGAACGTCAATGCGCTGGTCGAGATGATGGACATGCGCGAGGCGCAGCGCAGCTACGAGGCCAACGCCATGGTGATCGAGTCCATGAAGAAGATGATCGGGCGCACCATCGAGCTGCTCCGCGGTTGATGCGGAGCGGGTGAACGCGAGGGAGACGACAAGGCATGAGCATCAACGGCATCGAGGCCGGACAGGCCTACGCACAGGCCCTCGCCCGCAAAAGCGAGGCCGCACCGGCGACCGGCGGTGAGGGCGCACCGAACTTCGCCGACATGGTCCGCGACGTCGTCGAAACCGGCATGGACGCGGCCCGGGCGAGCGAGACCGCCGGCATCCAGGCCGCCGCCGGACAGGGCGAGTTGCTGGACGTGGTGACCGCCGTCGCCAACGCGGAACTGACGCTGGAGACCGTGGTCGCGATCCGCGACCAGGTGGTCCAGGCCTATCAGGACGTCATCCGCATGCCGATCTAGGCGGGGGGAGCGGAGGTGAGCACCGCCGACGTACTGGAGTTCGGGCAGGACGCGATCTGGGTCCTGCTGCTGGTGTCCTCGCCGATCATGGCGGTCGGTCTCGCCGTCGGTCTGACCGTGGCGCTGTTCCAGGCGCTGACCCAGATTCAGGAAATGACCCTGGTCTTCGTGCCCAAGATTATCGCCATCTTCATCTCCCTGCTGCTGCTGCTGCCCTTCATGATCGCGACGCTGACCGCTTTCATGGAACGAGCCGCGCTGCGCATCGCCGGCCAATCGTGACGAGATGCTGGGCCAGCTGCTGACGGCGGAGGTTTTCGGCTTCCTCCTGGTCTTCGCGCGCCTCGGCGCCGGGGCCATGGTTCTGCCGGGCATCGGTGAAAACTATGTCCTCGCCCGGGCCCGCCTCGGCATCGCGCTCGCGCTGACCGTCGTCGTCTACCCGCTCGTCCATGACCAGTTGCCCGCGGCGCCCGCCTCCGCGCCGGGCATGGTGGCGATGATCGCGTCCGAAGTCCTGCACGGCGTCTTCGTCGGCGGCATCGCCCGGCTGATGATGTCGGCGATGCACACGGCGGGCGCCGTCATCGCCTTCCAGAGCGGCCTCGCCTATGCCCAGACCCTCGATCCCAACCAGGGAACGCAGAGCGCGCTGGTCAGCACCTTGATGACCCTGGTCGGCCTGCTGGTGGTCTTCACCTCCGGCCTGCATTACGAGCTGATCGGCGCATTGCGCGACAGCTATCTGTTGTTTCCCGCCGGCGCCGCCCCGCCCGTCGCCGGCTTCGCCGAGCTGGCGACGACCATCGTCGCCGGCGCCTTCAAGGTCGGCATCCAGATCGCCGCGCCCTTCTTCGTCTTCGGCATCGCCTTCTATACCGGCATCGGCCTGCTGCAGCGCCTGATCCCGCAGGTGCAGATCTTCTTCGTCGCCATGCCGTTGCAGGTGACGCTGGGGCTGGTGCTGATCGCCCTGACGCTCGCCGGTGCGGCGACCTGGTTCCTGGAATACTTCGCCGGCATCGCCGTCGAATTGCGCGCGGTTCGCTGAGGGCGCCATGGCCGATCAGGACAAAAGCCAGAAAACGGAGGAGCCGACCCCGAAGCGCCTGGCCGAGGCGCACGAGAAGGGCCAGGTCGCCAAGAGCCAGGAAGTCTCCAACTGGTTCGTGCTGAGCGCCGCCGCCCTGGTCGTGGCGATCTTCGCCAAAGGCATTGCCGGCGGCGTGGTCGCGAACATCATGCCCTTCATCGCGTCGGGCTACGAAATGCGCATCGACGTCGAGAACGTGGTCGCCATGCTAGCCCATCTCGGCGAGAGCATCGGCCTGCTGCTGTTGCCCCCGCTCGTCATCCTGGCGAGCGCCGCCATCGCCGGTCACATGATCCAGCATCGCCCGATGATCTCACTGGAGAAGCTGAAGCCGGAATTCTCGAAGATTTCTCCGCTGAAGGGCTTGAAGCGGATGTTCGGGCTGCAGTCGGTGGTCAACCTGGCCAAGGCGGCGGTGAAGATCGTGGTCATTGGCGGTATCGCCATGTTCCTGATCTGGCCCCAACTGGACAGCCTGCCGACGATGATGACCCTGCCGCTCGCCGAGGTTGCGGAGCGTATTCTGCACATCGCGCTGCTGCTGGCAGCGGGTGTGGTGGGCGTGCTCACCGCCCTCGCGATGTTGGACATGATCTACCAGAAGTGGGATTTCCATCAGAACCAGAAGATGAGCCGGCAGGAGATCAAGGACGAGAACAAGCAGTCGGAAGGCGACCCGCAGGTCAAGGCGCGGATCCGTCAGGTCCGCATGGAGCGCGCGCGGAAACGCATGATGGCGGCCGTGCCGACGGCCGACGTGGTGATCACCAACCCGACGCATTATGCCGTGGCACTGAGTTACGACGAGGAAGCCATGGCCGCCCCCCGGGTTGTTGCCAAGGGTCACGATCTGATCGCGCGACGGATTCGCGAAATCGCCACGGAACATGACGTGCCGATCGTGGAAAACCCGCCGCTGGCCCGCGCCCTCGACGCGGATGTCGAGATCGATGCCGAGATTCCCCCGCAGTTCTACAAGGCCGTGGCGGAAGTGATCGGCTACGTCATGGGCCTGCGCCGCCGCCGCCGCGTGCCCGGCTGAGGCCATGGAGCGTGAGCGGCATGCGGGGTAAGCTTCTGGCGGATGAAGATCAGGTTGGCGGGCGAAACATGACCGCGTTCGAAGACGCCGGGATCGATACGACGCTTCGTGCTCCCGCGAGGCGAGGGCCGCTCGACCGGCTGCGCGACTGGATCCGGGGCGAAGATCGGCTGGCGGCCGAAATCGTGCGGACGGCGCGGACACCCCACGTCGTCACCGACATGGCGGGCCGGATCCGACTGGCCAACGACGCGGCGCTGGCCGGGCTCGGGCCGCTCGATATCGGGGTCACGCTTTCGCGTGCGTTGTCGTCGATGACCGACGATCTGGAGGCGCTGGCCCGGGCCGGTGATCGCGACGGTTTTGCGGTCCGGACGGCAACCCTGTCGCGCGACGGGCGGGAGTGCTGCTACGACATCTCCGCCAGGCGGATCGAGTATCCGGCACCGGCCCTGATCTGGTGCTTCGAGGACGTCACGGCGGCGCGGCGGCAGGAGGTGGCGCGGGCTACCGAACATGAAGCGTTCACCCGGACGCTCCGCGATCTCGATGTCGGCATTTGCGTGCTCGACGACGAAGGGCGCGTGCACTCCGCCAGCGAGTGCCTGGCCGAATGGCTCGGTTTGCAGCCGGAGGAGATGCTGTTTCGCGACGTAGAGGCGTTGATGGGGCCGGGCGCGCGCAACTTGCTCGGCGGGCCGATCGGCACGGACGGGGATACGGCGCCGCCGCTCGTCGGCCGCCTGCGTGGCGTCGGGGACGAGCCGATCGAGGTGAGCGTCGTTCGCGCCGCGCTCGAGGCGCCGTCGTCCAGCGACCGTCATACCCGTGCCCTGATCCGCAATCTCAGCCGGGAGGGTGACCGCCTGGCGGCCTTGGAAATCGCGGAGCAGCAGGTCCGCATGCTGTTCGACGGCGCGCCGATGGCGGCCGCGACCCTCGATGGCGAGGGTCGGATCGTCCAGGCCAACGTCGCATTTCGCAATCTCGAGCCGAATTTGCCCCTGGTGGGCCGACCGCTCGCCGAGCTCATCGAGGCTGACGATCGGGAAATCGTCGATACCATGCTCGAAAGAACCCTGGCCGACCGGGCGGAAGAGGCGGGCGTCGATGTTCGCTCGGACAGCCACCTGATCGGCAAGCGCGAGCTTCGCCTCTTCGCCAGTCGATTGGCGGCGGGACCGGACGACGGCGCCGGAATTCTAATCCACGCCATGGACGTCACCGAGCAGCGTGGCATCGAAAACCAGTTCGCCCAGGCCCAGAAGATGCAGGCTGTCGGGCAACTCGCCGGCGGCGTCGCGCACGACTTCAACAATCTGCTGACGGCGATCATCGGTCATACGGATCTCTTGATGCTGCGGATCCAGCCGGGCGACGAGGCCTTCCCCGACATCATGCAGATCAAGCAGAACGCCAATCGGGCGGCCAATCTGGTCCGCCAGCTGTTGGCCTTCTCACGGCGGCAAACCTTGATGCCGACGGTACTCGACCTCACCGAAGTAATGGCGGAGATCACGCATCTTCTCCGCCGGCTGATCGGCGAGAATATCGAGCTGAAGGTAGCGCATGGCCGCGACCTCGGCCTGATCAAGGTGGACAAGAGCCAGCTCGAGACGGTGATCATCAACCTGGCGGTCAACGCGCGCGACGCGATGACCGGCGGCGGGCGGCTGGAGATCCGCTCCCGCAACGTCGTCTTCGAGGAAGCTCAGGGCCTGGGCGATACCGAGGTGCCCGCCGGCTCCTACGTGCAACTGCAGGTGAGCGATACGGGCAGCGGTATCACCCAGGACATGCTGGACAAGATCTTCGATCCCTTCTTCACCACCAAGCCGCAAGGCGAGGGGACGGGTCTCGGCCTGTCGACGGTCTATGGCATCGTGCGCCAGACCGGCGGCTTCGTCCATGTCGAGAGCGAGCTCGGCGTCGGCACGACGTTTCATATCTACCTGCCGCACCACCGCGATGGCGTGCAGCCCGCGGCCGTCGTCCCGCTCCAGCGCCAGCCGCGCGACCTTTCCGGCAAGGGGACGATCTTGCTGGTCGAGGACGAGAACGCCGTGCGGACATTTGCCGCCCGGGCGCTGCGCAACAAGGGATATGTGGTGCTCGACTGTTCCGGCGGTGAGATCGCGCTCGAGACCCTGCGCCGGCACGAGGGCGGGATCGACCTGGTGATCTCCGATGTGGTCATGCCGATAATGGACGGCCCGACCCTGGTGCGAAACATTCGGGCCGATCATCCCGACCTCAAGGTGATCTTCATCTCCGGCTATGCCGAGCAGGCCTTCCGCGAGAGTCTGGAGGACGGCGGCAACTACGAGCTGCTGCCGAAACCCTTCAGCCTCGCCGATCTGGCGGCGAAGGTGAAGGACGTCCTGGGCCAGGACGACACCCCGGAAGCTTGAACGCGGCGACGTGTCCTGGTTAAGCTTCGAGCCTGGCGCCGCAGACGGCGCGGGTGGAACGGGTACGGAGATGAGCGAGCGTCGAGATGTGACCCTGCGAGTGGCCGTCGACGGCGACGCGGCGGACATCGCGCGGCTCTATATCGCGACCTGGCGGGCGACCTACGACGGGATCATCGCCGATCACATCCTCAAGCGTATGGACCTGCGGCGGGAGACACGGGATTGGCGCGGCTCCATCGCCAGGCGCGATCCCCTCCACCATGTGATCGTTGTCGAACGGGGTGACGACGGCATCATCGGCTTCGCGAGTTTCGGTGCGGAGCGGGCCGGTCCCGGTCGCCGGCGGGGGGAAATCCATACCCTCTACGTTCTGCCCCGCCAGCAGAGCTTCGGCGTCGGCCGCCGCCTGATGGCCGGCGCGGCGGAGCAGATGCAGGCCGACGGCTTTACCGACGCGATTCTTTGGGTGTTGAAGCAAAACCAGCCCGCCCGCTGCTTCTATGAACGCATGGGCGGCGCCTTCGGGGCCAAACGCGGCATGCGCCTGGGCGGGGAGGCGTTGCAATTGATCTCCTACGAATGGTCGTCGCTGGCCACCCTCGAGGCGTGCGCCGCCGGGCTCGCCGACATCGCCATCCCCGGGCGTTATTGCGCCATCGCCTGACGCCGGTTATTCGATCCTGTCCTTGGCCATCGCGGCGGCGACGTCGGGGGCCTGGTCGCGCGGCTCGGTCGCCACCATGGCCAATTCGCTGATCATGGCGCGGCGCGGCAGACCGACGGCCAGCATGACGGCGGCCGAAATGTCCTCCGGCATCATCATCGTCGCGCGCTTCTCCTCGTCCGGCGGCAGGGCCCGCTTGTCGAGGATCGGTGTGTCGACCTCGCCTGGAAATATGGTGATGGCGCGGATGCCGTGCCGGCGCACTTCGGAGGCGAGCACTTCCATATAGGCGCGGGCAGCCGATTTCGCAGCGGAGTAAACGGCGCCGGCCATGACGTTGGGGCGGATCGCCGCCATCGAGGAGATCATCACGACATCGCCCGCCCCCTTGTCGATCATCGCCGGCAGCAGGGCGCGGGTCAGGATCGCCGGGCCGAGGGTGTTCACGTCCATCACGTCGCGCCATTCCTCGGCGCCGATGTAGCGGGCGCTGCGGACGTGGGAGCTGAAGCCCGCGTTATTGATGAGGATGTCAATGCCGCCGTGACGTTCCAGCAGGCGGGCTGCATAACCCTCGATCGCCGCGGGGTCCGTCAGATCGCAACTGTCGGCCCGGGCGTTACCGCCCGCTTCCGCAATCGCCTGGACCGTCTCCTCCAGCGGTGCCAGGCGTCGACCGCAGACGACGACCTCGGCACCCGCGGCGGCCAGATCCTGCGCCACGGCCCGTCCGATGCCCGTTCCCCCGCCGGTCACCAGCGCGACCCGTCCCTCGAATGCGATCATCCCCAAATCACCCTATCGCCGCCGATCCCCGGATAGTGGCCGCCCGGCGGCGGACCGCGACCGGGAGCGGGGGGAGCATAGCAAGCCGTCCCCCCCGGGCAAGCTTGGACGGGACGCACCGGCAATGGTGTCGTCAGCTACGGACGATCAGCACCGAACAGTTGGCGTGGCGGACCACACGGGCCGCGTTGGGGCCGAGCATGTAGTCCGGAAAGTCGCCCTTGGGCGAGGCCAGGATGATCAGATCGACGTCGGAGGCGTGCGCCTCCTTCAGGATCTCGCGGTAGATGCTGCCTTGCCGGACCATGATCGGCAGGTCGTCACCGATGATGGTGCGCAGCTCGGCCTCGACATGCGCCGCGGCGCCGTCGCCGTAGTTGTCCGGCAGGTTCGGCAGCTTCAGGATCTCGGGAATGACGCAGATCACCGAAAGCCGGGCCTCACGCAGTTTGGCCTCCTCCCGGGCCAACGGCAGGGCGGTCTTCCAGCTCGACGGTGCGGTGTGGTCGATGGGCAAAAGGATATTGTTGAACATGCTCATGTCCTCTTCGTCGCTGGGGGGCGCGGCCGGCCGAAGCCCGCCGCGCCCCGATATCGATACCGGTCAGCCGCCCTTGTCGGGGTCCAGCGTTCCCTCGACCATGCCGTTGTCGAAGAAGGCCTTGGTAAGACGGAAGACCAGCGGGCTCAGCAGAAGCAGGGCGATCAGGTTCGGGATCGCCATCAAGGCGTTGAGCGTATCGGCCAACAGCCAGACGAAGCCGAGGTCCGCCGCCGCCCCCAACGGCACCGCCAGGCACCAGAGGATGCGGAACGGCATGATCGACTTCACGCCGAACAGATACTCGCAACACTTCTCGCTGTAGAAGCTCCAGCCGAGGATCGTCGTGAAGGCGAAGACCGCCAGCACGACGGCGACCATGTAGCCGCCGACGCCGGGCAGGCTGAGCTCGAAGGCGGCGGAGGTGAGCGCCGCACCGGTCTCACCGCTCATCCAGGCGCCGCTGGCGATGATCGCCAGGCCGGTGATCGAGCAGACGATGATGGTGTCGATGAAGGTGCCCAGCATCGCGATCAGGCCCTGGTTGACCGGACCCTTGGTCGCCGCTGCGGCGTGCGCGATCGGGGCGCTGCCGAGGCCGGCCTCGTTCGAGAACACGCCGCGGGCGACGCCGAAGCGAATGGCCGCCCAGACCGCCGCGCCGGCGAAACCGCCGGCTTGCGCCGCCGGCGTGAAGGCGTGCTCGAAGATCAGCGCGATCGCGCCCGGAATGGCGCCGGCGTTCACCCCCAGGACGACGAGGCCGCACAGGATGTAGGCGATGGCCATGATGGGCACGAGCTTGCCGGCCACGGCGCCGATGCGCTGAATGCCGCCCAGTATGACGGCGGCGGTCAGGATCAGCAGCACGACACCGGTCACCAGCGGCGGCACGCCGAAGTTGCTGTCGATGACGGAGGCCACCGAATTCGCCTGCACCGTATTGCCGATGCCGAAGCCGGCGATGGCGCCGAAGACCGCGAAGGTCGGCGCCAGCCACAGCCATTTCCGACCGAGACCGTTCTTGATGTAGTACATCGGCCCGCCGACGTGATTGCCGAGCTCGTCGACTTCCCGGTAGCGCACGGCGCAGACCGCTTCGGCATACTTGGTCGCCATGCCGACGAGGGCGGTCACCCACATCCAGAACAGCGCGCCCGGTCCGCCGAGGAAGACCGCCGTCGCCACGCCGGCGATGTTGCCCGTGCCGATCGTCGCCGACAGCGAGGTCATCAGCGCGTTGAAGGGGCTGATCTCGCCATCTTCGGAGCCCTTCTCGCGACCCTGCCAGAGCAGTGCGAAACCGACGCCGAGCTTGCGGATCGGCAGGAACTTCAAGCCCACCTGTAGGAAGAAACCCGCCCCCAGAATGATGATCAGCATGGGCGGCCCCCAGACCACCCCGTTGATTTCACCGACGATATTACTCAAGACTTCCATGACAGCCTCCCCTTGTCGCCGCCGCGGGCGGCACCCGTTGTCGGGCCCGAAACGCCGAACACCCGGCGGCGAACCCATTCCCCCTATCTGCAAACGCTAGCAGCGCTATGACACGAATGTCCTTGCGAAATGCGTCGACATCGGCGATCTTTCCAAAAGCTAGTTCGAGTATTTTCTAGATTTTTCGAGGATTCTTCGAATAATGAGCATGGATGACATCGACCATGAGATCGTCCGGTCGCTGATCGCCGATGGCCGGTTGAGCAACGCCGACCTGGCGAACCGGGTCAATCGATCGGAATCCGCCTGCCATCGTCGTCTCCGTCGCCTGGAGGATGCCGGCGTGATCGAAGGCTATACGGCGGTGGTGAACCGGGCCGCCCTCGGCAAGCCCGTGGATCTCTTCGTCGAGATCACGCTCTCGGAAATGGGCGAGGGTGATCTCAACAGGGTCGAGGAAGCGATCCGCGAATGCGAGGACGTCATTTCCTGCTTCTTCATGACGGGCGACGCCGACTATCTCCTGCATATCGCCGCCGCCGACATGGCGGATTACGAGCGGATCTACCGGACCCATCTCTCGCGGCTGCCGGGCATCTCGCGGATCCGTTCCAGCGTGGCTTTGCGCGTCGTCCGCTAGCCCGCATTTCTCACACCCTCCACGCCCTCAGCGGTGCTGTCGGGCCGACAGCACCGCCCGGAGGGTCGACCTGGGCCGGCCGCTCGGCGAGGCGCGGTCCCTCGGCGTAGCCCCGCTACGCTTTCGGGCCCGCACCTCGCCGAATCGACTCGGCCCAGGTCGACTGAGGCCATGGAGGGTGTGAGAAATGCGGGCTAGTCGTCGTTCGTCGGCGCGGGTCGCCAATTCGGTGCTTCGCCGGCGTAAAGCGCGCCCGGGTTGCCTCGGGTCGTCGTCCGCCACATGACGCGCTCGTGGCGGTCCGCCTCGAACCAGGTCGCCGCATGGATGAGGCAGCGGTTGTCGTAGATCACGAGGTCGCCCTCGGCCCATTCCTGGACATGGACGAACTCGGGCCGGGTGAAGTGCGCCATCAACTCATAGACCAGTGCCGCGCCTTCGCCCTCGGGCCCGGGCGAGAGACCGACGATCGGCCCCTCCAGCCAGTCCATCTGGCCGGCTTCGCAGAGAAAGAGGGCGGGGCGTCCCGTCACCGGGTGCCGGCGGACGAGCGGCTGGCGTTGCGGCTGTTCGAGCGGGGATAGCACTGGCGGGGTTTCGCCGGCACGGATCGCCGTTTCCGAGCGGCCGGTGCCGGGTTTGGCGTGCAGCCCTTCGAGGCCGGCGATGCGGGCCTTCATCGCATCGGACAGGGCCGCATAGGCGCGGGTGCCGTCGGCATAAAGGGTCTGGGCCTGGTCGCGCGGCGCTGGGCGCACGCAGAGGAAGAGGGAGATGTCCGGGGGCGGGCGGCGGTAGCTCTGGTCCGTATGCCAGCCGCGCCGGTGCGGGAAGCTGACGGGCAGGCCGCCGTCGGCAAGGCGCGGCGGTGTCGGTCGAGCGGGCGGCTGGCGGTTCGAGGGGGCTGCGTTGGAGACGATGAAAACCTCGCCCGCGTCGCGATGGATGTGGTTTCGCGCCATCGGTGTCTCGCGGTAGTCTTCCACCTCGTCGCCGAACAGCCGGCTGAGGCGGACCAGGGCGTCGGGCGTGCGGCAGAGCCCGACCAGGCCGGGCAGAATCAGCAGGCCGTTCGCCCCATGCAGGGCGTCGCGTAGCGCCGCCGCATTCGCCTTGCCGAAGGCGGCGATCCCGGCGCCGTGGAGCGTGGGGTCGATCTTGGCGAGGGCGCCGAAGCCGCTCGGGGTCAGGGGTTCGATGTGCATCGCGACGGCGCCTCCCCTCGATTGCCGGAGGCGACATGATGGCGCCGGCTGACGGCTTCCGCAATCATCGCTATGTTGCGTTCAAGCGGCAGAGGTGAGGAGACGAGATGTTCGAGGTGTTGGCTGAACGGGCGCGGGCGAACGAGAATGTGGCGCTGCATTGCGCCTTCGGACCCTTGACGCTGGAACTGCTGAGCGACGGCGAGAGCGAATACGTCCATCTCGACGAGAGCGGCGCCCGCGTCGGCGATGAGGCCCGGACCGGCGATCCCGACCTGCGCTTGATCGCCAGCCAGGCGGCCTGGCGCGAACTCGCCGCGCCGGCACCGCGGCCGGGATATCAAACGCTCAGCGCCATGCGCCGCATCGGGGAACTGGTCGTCGAGGGCAACCTCCTCAGGTTCCACCAGCACTTGTTGCTGCTGGAAATGTTGTTCGCCTTGCTGAAGCATCCCGTGGCGGAAGACTATCCGGCGGTCGGCGAGGCCTGGATCGAGCCGGTGACCGGCCGTTACCTGCATTTGGATTTCGAGGGCCGGCCGCATCGCATCTATTTCGAAGAGGCGGGCGAAGGGATCCCGCTGCTCTGCCTGCATACCGCCGGGGCCGACGGCCGGCAGTTCCGCGCGCTGTTGAACGACGAGGCGGTGACCCGGAATTTCCGCGTTATCGCCTTCGACCTGCCCTGGCACGGCAAGTCCTCGCCGCCGCCGGGTTTCGAGCGCGAGGTCTACCGCCTGACCACCGACGGCTATGTCGGCATCGTCATGGCGATCGCCGCCGCGCTTGGGCTGCAGCGGCCGGTGGTCATGGGCTGCTCGATCGGCGGGCGGGCGGTGCTGCATCTGGCCAAGCGGCACGGCGCGGCGTTCCGCGCGGCGATCGGCCTGCAGTCGGCGCTCTTCGCCGAAGTGAACACCAAGGGCGAGGCCGATCCCCTGCAGGCGATGCACCGCCCCGACATCCACGGCGGCAAGACCGCCGGCGCCTCCATGGCCGGCATGATCGCCCCGCAGTCGCCTGCGGTCGAACGTTGGGAGACCATGTGGCATTACATGCAGGGCGGCCCGGGCGTCTTCCTCGGCGACCTGCACTACTACTTCGACGATGGAGATCTCCGGAACGGGGGCACCAAGGGTATCGATCCGGCGGTCTGCCCGATCTATCTGCTGAGCGGTGAATACGACGTCTCCGCGACGCCGGAGATGGGGCGGGCGCTGGCGGACGAGATCGGTGCTACCCATTTCGAGGTCATGCGCGAGATGGGCCATTTCCCGATGTCGGAGAATCCGGAAGGCTTTCGCGGCTACCTGCTACCGGTGCTGGAGAGAATTCAGGCCCGAGGCTGAGTCGACGGGCGGAGTATGGCAGGATGATGACGATTCCTCGGTTGGCAGGTTGACGTGGACGAAACAGACGGACTTCGCCGCTTTCGGCGCTGGCAGGTCGACATCCCGATCTTCATCGAGGCGGAAGACCAGACCCATTACTGCTCGGTCTACGATATCTCGCCCGGCGGCGCGCGGGTGCGGCCGTTACAAGGCGATGAATTGCCCGTCGGCACGCGGGTGAGCCTCGACCTCGAGTTCTTCGGCCATGTCGAGGCCGAGGTTCGCCACCAGGCGGGTGGCATCGTCGGCCTGCGTTTCCTGCACGATGCGTCGCGCGAGGCGGCGCTGTCGACCTGGCTGGTCGATACCCGGCCCGAGCGGCGGCAGATCCGTTATTCCTGCGCGATCCCCTCGCGCATCGTCGCCGGCGCGCGCAAGCATGCCTGTACGGTGGTCAATCTCTCCCGCTCCGGCGCCGGTGCGACCTCGGACGAGGCGGGGCGCCTGGTGGCGGGAAGCGACGTGGTCATGGAGCTGCCGGGCTATGGCACCATGGCCGCCACGGTGCGCCACATCCAGGGGGCCATGGTCGGTCTCTCGCTGATCGACGGCTACGATGGCCCGCTGCCGCCGGCCGGCAGCGGCGAGCAGGCCTGAGGCCGGCTACTCCCGGAACGCGGCGCGCGCGACGTTGCCGCCGACCAGGGCGAACATCGCGCCGACGCCGAGCATGACGTAGAAGAAGTCATCCCACGAGCCTTCGATGCTGTGGGTCGTGGGATCGTCGGGCAGGTAGACCACGCCGATTTCGCTGCTGCCGGGCTTTATGGCGCGCCAGGCCTCGCGGGTCAGCGTCGTGTCGCCTTCGATGAGCCGGGTACCGGGCGGCGCGAACTCGTAGGAGATCCAATAGGAGGTGCCGTCCTCGCTGTCGTCCTCCTCCCACTTTTCAGTGACCAGGACGACGCCGGGTACGCCGTTGTTCTGGATATGCATCTCGTGCAGCTTGGTCCAGACCCCACCGATCATGACGCCGAGACCGGCGAGCAGGAAGATCATGCCGGGAACGATTTTGCCCTTGGGCTTGGCCATGGGACGGTCCTTTCAGGTGGAAGACGTCGCAGCGTCACGCTCGCGCGCCTGGCGTCGCCTGACATAACGGATCGCCAGGCCGCCCGCGACGATCGACAGAAGGCCGGCGGCGGCGAGAATATCCATGCGTCGCCGGCTGTACTTCCCGTCGATCGAGTGCGTGGCCGGTCGGTCCGCCAAATAGACCAGGGCGATGGTATCGCGCTGCGGCTCGAGCGATCGCCAGAGCCAGGGCGGCACCGTCGCCTCGTATCGCGCCGCCACGCCGCCCTCGGGCTCGAAGCGGTAAGCGATCGTATAGGTGTCCTCCCGGCCGTGGCGGGGCGCGCGTTGCTTGTCCAGGACCAGGGCTTCCCCCGCCACGCCGTTGAAACGGATATGCCATTCCTTGCCGCCGCTCCAGGCCGCGAGCCCTATGGCGACCAGGCCGAGGGCGACGAACAGGCGCCCGCCGCGCAGGTAACGCGCGTGGCGTCGTTGTTCGTGAACCGGGACGGTCATCGCGCCGCGGCATGCCCGAGGTCGAAATCGTTCCGGCCGCAGCGGTCGACGCCGCGCAGCAGAAACAGCGGCCGGGTGCCGATATCGCTCGGCCGGATACGCTCGGCCAGTTCGGCGCCCCAGTCATGGTCATAGTGCGACGTCGTCGGCATGAAACGCATGATGAAGGCGGCGCGGCGCGTGGCGGAGCGGTTCGCTTGCGAGCCATGCACCATGAACACGTCGAAGACGGCCATCTGTCCGGCTTCCAAGATCAGGTCGCGGGCCTGGCCCTCGTCGAACTCGCTGTGGTCGAGGCCCAGTTCCAACAGCACCTCGCTCTGGTCGGTCGGAACATGGCGGCCGATGCGACCCATCTTATGCGAGCCGGGGATATAGCGCAGGCAGCCGTTCTCGAGTGTGCAATCGTCGAGCGCGAGCCACACGGTGGTGTTGGCAAGCGGGCGGATCGGCCAGAACTCGCCGTCCTGGTGCCAGGGAATGGTCTTGCCGGTGCCGGCGGGCTTGCCGAAGATCGTCGTGCCCCAGAGCAGAAAGTCGGGTCCGATGCATTGCTCGACGATGTCGAGGATAGGGCCATGCCGGATGGCGTCCAGCCAGGCGGTATCGCCACGGGTGTCCTGGGCGGCGCCACGCTGGAGATGCGGCGTGAACATCTGATCGCGTGGGACGTCGGGATTGTCGGCGAGGAACCGCGCCAGCATATCGCGCAGTTCGGCCAGCATGGCATCGGGCATGCGATAGTCGGGGACCACCAGCCCCTCCTCCCGATATTGGGCGACTTCGTCCGGGCTCAGAACGTCGGGCATGGTTCGATCTCCCTCAGGCTTCCAGCTGGCGTTTTAACTCGATCAGGTCGCCCAGCACCCAGAGGTCGGCGATCCGGCCGTCGCGAAATTCGAAGAACGCGGCGCCCGCCCAGGTGACCTGGCGGCCCGTCGCCGCGACCCCTTGAAACAGCGCCCGGTGGCGGCCGGTGAAGCGCATGCGGGCGGCGGCCCGCGCGCCCTCGACCACCACGTCGTCGATGATGCAGGTGTAGTCGCCGAGCCCGCGGTGCACGTCGCGCATATAGGCGATGAAGCCCTCCGGCCCGACCTTTTCCGCGCCGAGGGAACCGCGAAAGCGGAAGTCGGGCGCCAGGATGTCGCGCGCCCTGTCCTCGTCGGCCCGGTTCCAGACCTCGGCGTAGAAAACCTCGACCAGGTTCCGGCCCTCAGTCATCGCCGTCGGCCTCGCCCGTGAACAGCGCGGGCAAAGCCGCCTTCTGCACCTTGCCCGTGCTGGTGAGCGGCAGGGCGTCCGCCGGTATAAAGCGGTAGGCGCGGGGCCGCTTGTAGGCGGCGAGCGCCTCGCGCGCCCGCGCCCTCAGCTCGCCCTCGTCCGCGTCGCCGACGACGACGGCGGCGACGAGCTCCTCGCGCACCGGATCCGGCACGCCGACGACGAAGGCCTGTTCGACGCCGGGGTGTTCGGCCAGCACCTCCTCGACCTCGATGGGCGCGACGTTGATGCCGCCGGTCTTGATCATCTCCTTGATGCGGCCACGGAAATACAAACGGCCATCGTCGTCGAGCAGGCCGAGGTCGCCGGTCTTGAAGTACCCCGCCGCATCGAAGGCGTCCGCGTTCTTGTCATGGTCCTTGTAGTAGCCGGGCGTGACGTTGCCCTTCAGGCGGATCTCGCCGATCGCGCCGGCCGGTCGCTCCTCGCCGGTCTCGGGATCGACGATCCGCAGGTCGAAGCCCGGCAGCGGGCGTCCGACGCTGGCCATGCGCACCTCCAACGGATCGTGCGCATCCGAAACGGCGGCATTGCCGTAGCTTTCGGTGAGGCCGTAGATGTTCGAGACCTCCCCGGCACCGAGGTCGCGGGTGACGAGGGCGATCTGCTCCCCCGTCCCGATCGTGCCGCCGGCCCGCAGGCTGGAGATGTCGCGCGTGGCGAAGTCGGGGTCGTCCAGCAGGGCCCGTACCATGTTGGGCGTGGCATAGAGCAGGGTGCACCGCTCCGCCTCGATCAGCGCCAGCGCCGCGCCCGGCTCGAAGCTTTCCTGCAGGACGATCGCCGCGCCGTGCGTCATGACCGCGAACAGCGCGTTCTCGCAGCCGAGCCCCCAATAGAGCGACACCGCCAGCCACAACCGGTCGTCAGCGCGGATATGCATCCGCTCGCCGATGTCCCACATGTTGTCGATGAGTTTCTCGTGCACCAGCTGCACGCCCTTCGGCGTCGAGGTCGAGCCGGAGGTGTAGAGGATGTAGGCGACGTCGTTCGGCCGGATCGCCGCCTCGACCGGCGGTTCCGCGTCGCCGTTCGCGACGGCCTCCCACGTCAGGTCCCCGGCCTCGCCGTCCAGCACCACGACATGGGCCAACGCCGGCAGGGCCTCACCGGCGGCGCGAATGTCGCGCACCATCCGAGCGTAGTCGTGGCCGAGGAAGGCGGCCTGGGTGATCAGCACGCTGGTATCGGAATGGCGGAGTTGATAGGCGAGTTCGCGCCGCGTCGCCCAGGTGTTGATGGAGACCATGACGGCGCCGAGTTTCAGGATGGCGAAATCGGCGATCAGCCATTCCGCCCGGTTGCCCATCAGGATGGCGACCTTGTCCCCGGCCTCGACGCCCAGGCGGTGCAGCCCGGCGGCAAAGCCATCCACCGCGTCGCGGAATTGGGCATAGCTCCAGCGGCGCGTCCCGTCGACCAGGAAGGGGGCGTCGCCGCGCCGGCGCGCCATCTCCTCCAGCAGGGCGGGAACGGTTCGACTCTCGGGTTTGGACATTCGGCGGCAGGCTCCGAAAGGATCGATCGGGCCCTATAGCCTATGTGCCTTCGGGTCGCGGCGCCACCCGCACGTCCCGTTCAGGCCGCGCGCTCGGTGAAGTCGCGCCGGCCAAAGGTGCCATAGATATAGCCACCGCCATGAGGTCCCGAATTGGCGGAGCGCGCCGGCATGAAGACGGAACGAAAGCGTATATCGGCGCCGTCCCGGGCCCGTTCGTAGCGGCCCTCGCAGGTGACGGGGCGGCCTTCGACGCGGGCCTGTTCGCTGGCGCGGGCGATGTTCTGGAGGATTTCGGGCGGCATGACGTCGCCGAGCGAACGGCCGACCGGATCCAGGTCGAAAGCGGGGATCAACGCCGAGCCGCAGAGGACGAAGACGGATTCTTCGATTCTCTCGTCTTCACGCAGCAGAAAACTGACGTCTTCCAGCGCCGCGTTGTGGCCGAGATCGAGCTCGCCCAACGAAGGCGGGGTCGCATCGTCGCGCCGCGCGCGCTCCCAATGATCCTGCACGCGCCAGCCGGCGCGACGTTCTTGGGGAAACGGCAAGATATTGTTCGAAAGATCGGTGTCGGCGGGAGCGGTCGACATGGGTGGGAAAGCCTCCGGAGCGCGGAGCCACATGGCCTCGCGTTACGTGTCCTCAACCCATGTATTCTTATTTCTCTTGTCTAAGGATATGGTTAAGGCTAAGCGGCTTTCAAGGTGAAGAATACGAATTTTCGCGTTTCGAGCAGGGCGGGAGAGGGAACGATGGCGATGGACACGGTCCACCGGGCGGTGAGCGAAGCGCGACTGTGGTCGACGCTGATGGAGATGGCCGAATTCGGCGCGCGCGACGACGGTGGTGTCGATCGCGCCGCCTTCTCGGCCGAGGACATCGCCTCGCGCCGTCATTTGCTGGACATCGCTGCCGGCCTGGCGTTGGAGAGCGCCGTGGACGAGATCGGCAATCTCTATCTGCGCCTGCCCGGGACGGCCCCGGACCTGCCCGCCGTTGCGACCGGATCGCACATGGACAGCCAGCCGCTCGGCGGCCGCTTCGACGGCATCTATGGCGTGATCGCCGGTCTCGAGGTTCTACGCGCGATGCGCGACGCCGGCGTGCAGGCAAAACGCAGCATCGAAGTGATCGCCTGGTCGAACGAGGAGGGGGGACGCTTCCAGCCGGGGGCCATGGGCTCGGCGGTCTTTGCGGGCGACGTGGCGCTCGGGACCTGCCTGGGGGCGGTGGATGCGGCGGGTATCCGCCTGGCCGACGCACTGGCCGAAACATTGGCGGCGACGCCCGAGGTGGCGCGCCGGCCGACCGGCACGCCCTATCACGCCTATGTCGAGGCGCATATCGAGCAGGGCCCGATCCTGGAAGCGCACGGCAATCCCATCGGCGTGGTCAGCGGTATTCAGGGCTCGCGCTGGTTCGAGGTGGAGATCATCGGCCGCGCCGCGCATGCCGGGACCACGCCCCGGGCCGAGCGTCGCGATGCGCTACGTACCACCGTCGCCGTGATCGCCGCGTTGCAGGCGCATACCGACGATGCGGAAGATGCCGTTCGCTTCACCGTCGGTCGGTTGGACGTAACGCCGAATTCGCCGAACACGGTGCCGGACCGGGTGAATTTTTCGGTCGATCTGCGCCATCCCGATGCGGCGACGCTGACCCGCCTCGGCGACGCCATTCCGGACCTGGCGACCCGCCATGCCGGCCCCTGCGAAGCCCGGGTCGTCGAGACCTTTACGCGTGCGCCCTGCGTCTTCGATTCCGGCCTGAAGGACAGGATCGCGACCGCCGCCCGTGAACTCGGCCTCGGCCACGAGGCACTCGTCTCCGGCGCGTTTCACGATGCCGCCTTCCTCGTCGGGCGCTGTCCGACGGCGATGATCTTCGTGCCCTGCGCGGGTGGCGTCAGCCACCACCCGGCCGAGAGCGCCGAGCCGGCGGACCTCGCCGCCGGGGCGCGGGTCCTGGCCGCGACCTTGCTGGCCGCCGCGCAATAGTCATCCGAGTTCGATCGAGCCGGATCTCGCCTGAGGGAGCTCAGTCGATCCGCAACAGGTCCGAGAGGGCCAGCGCCACCACCTTGGTCGCCGCGTCCAGGTCGGCGAGGGCCAGCTTCTCGTCGGCCCGGTGGGCGTTCGCTTCGAGGAAGCTGCGCGGGCCCGCCCCGTAGAGCACGGTGGGAATGCCGCGCTCGGCGTAATGCCGCGCATCGGTATAGAGCGGCACGCCGGAACTGGCGATCTCGGCGCCGAGAATCTGGCCCGCGCGGGCAACCAGGGGGGCGACCAGACGTTCGTGACCGGGCAGAGGCTCCAACGGCCGGGCCAGCATCACGCGACGGATGGCGACCTCGACCCCCGTGACGCCGTCCGCGGCCCGTTCGATCAGGTCGCGCAGGCGATTCTCCACCGCGCCCGGGTCCTCCTCCGGCACCATGCGGCGGTCGAGCCGCAAAGCCACCTTGTCCGGCACGACGTTGGTGTTGATGCCGCCTTCGATCAGGCCGACGACCAGGTTCGGGTGACCGATGCCGGGAACGGCGGAGACCGCGGCCGCATACCCGCGTCGCTCCTCGTAGAGGGCGGCCAGCACGGCGCTCGCCGCCTCCAGGGCATCGGCGCCCGAGGCGGGCTCGGCGGCGTGGGCGGAACGGCCGGTGAAGCTCACCTCCAGGTGCAGGCAGCCGTTGTGTGCGGTCACCACGGCGTAGGAGAAGCCCGCCGAAAGCGCGAGGTCCGGCTTGGAAAGGCCCTCGTCCAGCAGCCATTTCGGGCCGATCATGCCGCCGACTTCCTCGTCGTAGGTGACATGGATCTCGATGGCGCCGCCCAGATGCTCCGCGACGCTCTCCAATGCCAGCAGGGCGAAGCAATAGGTGGCGATGTCGGACTTGGAGACGGCGACGCCGCGCCCGTACATCTCGCCCGCGTGGACCTCGGCGCCGTAGGGGTCGCGGCTCCAACCCTCACCCGGTGGCACGACGTCGCCGTGCGCGTTGAGGGCGATGACGGGGCCGTCGCCGAAGCGGCGGCGAACCACCAGGTTGATCGCGCTTGTCATGCCGTGGGCACGGCAGAGGTCGTCCGGCACCGCATGGCTCTCGACGGTGAAGCCGAGCGCTTCGATCAGCGCGCGTGTCGTCACCGCATGCGGTGCGCAGTCGCCCGGCGGGTTGTCGGACGGCTGACGCACCAACGCCGCGAGAAAGGTTTCCCGCTCCGCCGCCCGGGCCTCGATTCCACGCAGAATGTCGTCGTCCATCGTTCCGATCTAGCACAATCCACGGCAGGATGCGCGAAAGCGCGGAACTGGCTAGCATCCGAGGGTGCAGTGAGGGAGGACAGATCATGGATTTCGACTATATCGTCGTCGGCACGGGCTCGGCCGGCTCGGTCGTGGCGGCGCGGCTTTCGGAGATGCCCGACGCTCGTATTCTGGTGTTGGAGGCGGGCGGCGCCGACCTCAATCCCTGGATCCACATCCCCGTCGGCTTCGTCCATACCCTGAATTCCAAGACGGTGAACTGGGGCTTCGAGATCGCGCCCGAGGATTACACCGGCGGGCGGCCTATGTATCTCGCCCGCGGCAAAGTGCTGGGCGGCTCCAGCTCGATCAACGGCATGCTTTACGTGCGCGGCAATCCCCGCGACTACGACGACTGGGCGCAGATGGGCAACCAGGGTTGGTCCTACGAAGACGTGCTGCCCTATTTCAAGAAGACCGAGAGCTACAAGGACGGCTTCGGCCAATACCGCGGTGGCGACGGCCCGATGGAGATCGCCGAATTCCCCGAGCGCTACGAATTGATGGACGCGGTGCTGGAGGCCGGCCGCGAACTCGGCTACGCCCCCAATCCCGATTACAACGGTCCCGTCCAGGACGGCTTCGCCTACTACCAGGTCACGCAGAAGGACGGGCGTCGGCACAGCGCCTACCGCGCCTTCCTCAAGCCGGCCCTCAAACGCGGCAACATCAAGCTGCTGACCAAGGCGCTGGCAGCCCGCGTCCTGGTGGAAAACGGCCGCGCCGCCGGCGTCGTCTATGAGCGCGACGGCGCCGTCGAGATCGTTCGGGCGCGTCGCGAAGTCATCCTCGCCGCCGGCGCCGTGCAGTCACCGCAGTTGCTCGAACTCTCCGGCATCGGCGCGCCCGACAAGCTGCAGGCCGCCGGCGTCACGCCGCGCCACGAGCTTCCGGGCGTCGGGGAAAACTACATCGACCATTTCATGTTCCGGCCGAGCTGGCGGATCAACCGACCCCTCACCTTGAACGAGATGCGCCGGCCCGTGCCGCTCGCGCGCGAGGCGCTCCGCTACGTCTTCGGCCGTCGCGGCTTGCTGACGGTGCCGACCGCCGTCATCGCCGGCTTCGTCAAGAGCCGCCCGGAACTCGACATTCCCGATATCCAGTTCCACATCGCGCCTGCGAGCTACAGCGATCCCATCCTGCGCGATTTCGACGACGAGCCGGGCCTGACCATCGGCGTCTATCAGACCCGGCCCGAGAGCAAGGGCTCCATGCACATCACCGCGCCGGACCCGCGCCGCCAGCCCCATATCGTCGGCAACTACCTGAGCCTGGAATACGACCGGCAGATCACCGTCGCCGGTTTCCGCCAGGCCCGCGCGGTGATGGAGAGTGATGCCATGCGCCCCTATGTCGCCCGCGAGATCCATCCCGGGCCGGGCGTCGACACGGACGCGGAGGTGCTCGACTATTGCCGCAGCACCGGCGCCGCCGTCTATCACCCGATCGGCACCTGCAGGATGGGCCATGATCCGATGGCGGTGGTCGACGACCAGCTCCGCGTGCACGGCCTGAATGGCCTTCGGGTCATCGACGCCTCGATCATGCCGGCAATGCCCAACGGCAACACCCACGCGCCGACCATGATGATCGCCGAGAAGGGGGCCGACCTGATCAAGCAGGCGGCACGGGCGGGCGGCTGAGGTCGCTCAAGGCCGGAAGCCGAAGCTGGGTTTGCCGGTCTCGCGCAGCGGGGCGGCGAGGTTGGCGAACTCGCAGAGCAGGGCGCGGGTATCGCGCGGATCGATGATCTCCTCGACCTCGAAATACTCCGCCGTGCGGAAGGGGGAGCGGAAGCGTTCCAGCCGCTCCTCGATGGCTTTCAGGTGCGCGGCCGGGTCGTCGGAGGCTTCCAGCTCCGCCTTGTAGGCCGCCTCCAACCCGCCGGCGATCGGCAGCGAGCCCCAGTCGCCCGACGGCCAGGCATAGCGCATGTTGTAGCGCGAGGAGTTCATGTGCGCGGCACCTGCGACGCCGTAGATCTTGCGCACCAGGACCGCGCACCAGGGCACCCGGGCCTGGAACACCGCCGCCATGGCGCGCACGCCCCGGCGGATCGTCGCTGCCTCCTCCGCCTCCCGCCCGATGAGGAAGCCCGGAATGTCGGCGAGGTGGACGACCGGCAGATGAAATGTCTCCGCCAGGTCGACAAAGCGGGTCACCTTCTCCGAGGCGTCCGCCGTCCAGGCGCCGCCATAGACATGCGGGTCGCTTCCCAGCAGGGCGACGGGCCAGCCGTCCAGGCGGGCGAAGCCGGTGATGACGGCCCGGCCCCAGCGCCGGCCCATCTCGAAGAAGCTGCCCTGGTCGACCAGGGCCTCGATGATCGGGCGCATCTTGTAGACCCGGCGGGGATCGCGCGGGATGGCGTCGATCAACCAGTCCTCGCGCCGGTTCGCATCGTCCGTCACCGGGCCCCGCTCGGCCAGCTCGTGCACGGAGGCGGGCAGGTACGAAAGAAAACGCCGGGTCGCCTCGAAGGCCGCCGCCTCGCTTTCGACCTCGTCGTCGACGGCGCCGTTCCGCGTGTGGATGTCGCTGCCGCCGAGATCGTTCTTGGTAATCGCCTCCGAAACGCGGGCGACGACGGGCGGGCCGGCGACGAACATCTGGCTCGTCTCCTTGACCATGACGGAATAGTGGCTGGCGGCGACCCGCGCGGCTCCGAGGCCGGCGACGGAGCCGAGCGCCAGGGCGACCACGGGCACGGTCGAGAGATTGTCCATGGAGACTTCCCAGCCGCGCACGGCCGGCACGTGACTGCGCCCCTCGATCTCCAGCGACTTGACCGAGCCGCCGCCGCCGGTGCCGTCGACCAGGCGGACGAGCGGCAGGCGCAGCTGGTTCGCCATGCGCTCCATGTGAACCATCTTCTCGCGGATGCCGGCATCGTTGGCCCCGCCGCGCACGGTGAAGTCGTCGCCGGAGACGACGACGGGCCGGCCCTCGATCCGGCCGCGCCCGGCGACCAGGTTGGCCGGCAGCAGGTCCGTGAGTTCCCCCGCCTCGTCGTAACTCGCCTTGCCGGCGATGGCACCGATTTCATGGAACGAGCCCGGATCCAGCAGCTGGTCGACCCGCGCGCGGACGTCGAGCTTGCCCTGGTTGTGATGGCGGGCGAGCTTCTCCTCCCCACCCATCCGCCGGGCCAGCGCCTCGCGCCGCCGCAGCTCCTCGATCTCCGCTTCCCAACCCATGGCGGCACTCCGTCCTGTCGTTCACCCCGCCGGCAACCTCGCGCGCTCGCCGTGTGTTGACAAGTCCCGAGGGGCCGAGTCGGAGTGCAGCCAAGATTCGCCGTCAGCAATGGGCCTGATTTGGTCCGTGGCTCTCGCGTCCGTTAGAGTCGCCGGGATTGCCGAAGCGGTATCATGTCGGACCACGGCTTGAACGTGCGAGGTCGAGATGGCGTCTAACGATGCGCAAGAGAGAAGTATCGAAGTGTCACCGGAGCTGGAGGCAATTACCCAGCGGTGGGTAGAAGCCTTCTCCTCGAAGCGGGGCGAAGTTTGCCGTGCTTTGTTTTCCGAATCTGATTTTCTTTTCTACGTCGGTTCCGACAAAGACGAGACATTCGAAGGCGGTCTTTTGCGGGAAGGTTATGTTGACCATGTCGAGGCTGTTCCAGACTTTTCGGCCCATTGTCAGGAGTTGAGAGCCTTTTCCCACGGTGAGACGGGCTGGTCGGTATGGGTTGGCACATTGCATTTTCCCGATCGGGATGAAACTTTCGCATACCGTTTCTCTTTCGTCTTCGCCATGCAATTGGGTATTTGGAAGATCGTTCACGTCCATACGTCGACCCCGAGAGCGAACCGAGATTTGACGGGCATCGAGCACACGACGTTCCAACGATTGTTGGCGGCGGCGCAATCCGATGCCGCGGAGGAAGAGGCCTTCGGCGTCGAGGGGACCGCAACAATAATGTTTACCGATGTTGCCAACTCCACCACGCTGGTCGCGTACGTCGGCGATCGCGCTTGGTCTCAGTCGATTGCCCTTCACTTTGAGAGCGTGCGCGACATCGTGGAGAAACATGACGGCCGTGTCGTCAAGACCCTAGCAGCCTGTCGGACTCGGGCATGCAAGGATTGGTAAGATTGGCTTGGCGGGCGTCGATGTCATGGATTTACCCCCATGAAGTTGCGAACGCGGGTTGGCCCGCCCGTTCAGGCGTGGCTGAGGACGAACATCCGCTTGATGTTCCAGGAGAGCGTGGCCAAGGTCCATTCCCCCTTCGCCTTGTCGAGGCCGCGCAGGCTGAACTGACGCAAGCCCATCACCGATTTGATGATGCCGAACACCGGCTCCGGCGTCTGCTTGCGAAGCGCGTAGAGCGCCCGGCCCTCGGGTGTGGCCAGGCGATGGCACATCGCCTCGAGCGGCGTCGGATCCTCGGGCGCTGGCGGCGCCTCGGCGAAGCGGTCCCGCCAGGAAAGATGGTGGTGCTCCCGGCCGAGCGCGATCAGCGGCGCGATCTCCGCTTCCCCGCAGGCCTCGACGTTGGCCTGGCTGAAGTAGCCGCTGTCCGCCAACAGGGTCTCGACCTCGCCAAGCCCGTCCGGCAGGCCGGCGAGTGCTTCGAGCGTCGGTTCGATCTGCTGCTTGTCGTTCGCCGCCTGCACCACGTCGGCGCTGACCACCAGCAGGCTGCCGGCGGCCACCGCAGCCTGGGCGTTGTAGCACTGCTCGAAGCCGCCGCCGGCCACCGGCATGATGCGCGAGTCCGGGTCCGTCAGGTTGACCTGGTCCTTCGCCCGTGGCCCCGGCTCCGGCGGCTTCGGTGGCCGCCCGCCCGGCTTGCGGCCGGTCCGCGTTTCCTTCGCCTCGCGGGCTGCCAGCTTCTCTTCGTACTCCGCCTGCTCCCGCGCATGACGCTCGGCCGCCCGCGCCTCGATCTCCGCCTTCGCCGCGGCGATCGCCGCCAGCCGGTCCTCGCGCCGTGCCAGCTCCTCCGGCACGCTCATGCCGTCGGGAACCTCGGACCGGTCCGCCGCTTCCGCCAACGCCATCAACTCCGCCACCTCGGCCCGCAGCCGGGCTTCGATCTCGCCCGCACGCTGCCACGACAGGGCGCTGTGCCGGCTCGCGTCGGCATGGATCTTCGTCCCGTCCAGCGCCACCGTGCCCAGTTGCAGCATGCCGGCCTGCCGCGCCAGCAGCAGAACCTGCACGAACAGCCCCTCGATCAGCGGCAGGAAGCGACGGCGGAACGTGGCGATCGTGTCGTGGTCGGGGTGGTCGTTTGCCGCGATGAAGCGGAAGGCCACCGAATCATAGCTCGCCCGCTCCAGCTTCCGGCTGGAATGCACCCCCGTCGCGTAGCCGTAGATCAGCAGGCCCAGCAGGACGCTCGGGTGATGCGCCGCCGAGCCCGAACCACGATAGGCCTTCACGAACGCAGAGAGATCCAGCTGCTCCAGCACATCGACCACGAAGCGCGCCAGATGACGATCAGGCAGCCATTCGTCCACCGAAGGCGGCAGAAGATAGCTGGTCTCCCGGTCAACCTGTCGAAAGTTGCTCATCACAAAATCACCGCGCAGGAGAGAATCAGACCGTGACAGTGAATCTCATCTCGAAACTCGGCTCAAGTCCGACAGGCTGCTAGGCGACGGGACCATGTCCAGCTTTGGTTCCGCCGGCGGTGCGTTGAAGGCCGCCGCTGCTATCCAGGCATTGGTCACGAATTCGGGCGACAATCCAGCCTTTCAAGTCCGCATCGGCATGCATTCCGGCGATGTTGTGCAGAGTGACGGAGATTTCTTCGGGTCCGTGGTCAATAAAGCCGCCCGGATCGCCGCCATCGCAGAGCCCGGTAGCATTCTGGTCTCCGATATCGTCCGCGGTATGGCCGGCGACATCGACGAACTTACGTTCACACACATGCCACCAGCCGAACTGCAAGGCATCCAGGGCAAACACCAAGCGTTCAAGCTTGAATTTGGCGATGCGGCGCCGTGCTGACGCTCGACGGCGCGGGTTGGGGTCAGCGGCGCGGGTTGGGGTCAGGACTTGAATATTGAATTGGTGAAGATAACAGGGCGGCAGATGTTCATCTCTACCTCTGTCCCGAAAATTATCGGGGTATGGGAAGAGGGCGCAAATTCAACATTCAAGTCCTGACCCCTTTCCAGCCGCTGACCCCATTCCACGCGAGGAGGGATGGATTCCGCCACCGCGATGAACCGCGCGCCTCCCCCACCCTAGACGGGAATATCGCCCTGTACCGTCGTGCGATGCATATGCCGTGTATAGGTCGCGTCGTCGTAGGGCTGGGCGAAATGCATGGTGCAGCGGTTGTCCCAGAAGACGAGGTCGCCGAGGCGCCACTTGTGACGGTAGACGAAGGTCTCGGATTGGCAGTGGGCATAGAGCTCGTCCAGCAGGGCGGCGCTTTCGTCGGCCTCGAGCCCGATCACGTGCTTCAGGACCTTGCCGCCGAGATAGAGCGCCTTTCGCCCCGTCTCGGGGTGCGTGCGCACGAGCGGATGGTCGTGGCCCGGCAGACGGGCTTTCTGCGCCTCGCCCAGAGCGAAGGCCTTGTGGCCGTGGTCGTAGATATGCATGCCGCGCAGGCCGTTGAGCCGGTCCTTCGTGGCCGCCGGCAACGCCGCGTAGGCCGCCGACATGTCGCAGAACAGCGTGTCGCCACTGCCGTCCGAGGGGACCTCCAGCGCATAGAGGAGGGAGCCGAGGGCGGGCCTGCGCTCGTAGGACTGATCCGTATGCCAAAAGCGGCCGGCATCCGGCAGGCCGACGTATCTGCCGTCCTCGGTCTTGTTCGAAACCAACAGGATCTCGGGATGGCCGGCGAGGAGCTGGTCTTCCAGCACGTGGATCGCCAGCGGGCCGAAGCGGCGTGAGAAGGCGATCTGCTGGTCCGGCGTCAGCCTCTGATCTCGGATGACGATGACGCCGTGCGCGAGATGCGCCGCCTTGATCGTCGCGAACTGCGCGTCGTCGCTAGGATCGGCAAGGTCCGCGCCGACGATCTCCGCGAAAAACCCATGCGCGGTCAGTGGATTGATCGAGATTTCTCTTGCCATCACGCGCCTCCCCGGACATTCGGCAGATAACTCTTCGGCCGGCCCGGATGGTAGCCGCGCCGGGCTCGACTGGAAACCGCGAATGGTTGTCGACGTCTTCGACACCGATTCCGCACAAGGCTTCCGCCGGGGGCATTATGGATCTTCCCCGACATTGACAAGCCTTGCGGCGTAGGCGTCTCCTGGCTCGTGGTTTGGCAAGGCGGTCCCGTGGTCCCGTGAGTGTACGATCGATGCCCTGGCAGGCGCGCCTGCCGTTCTATTTCGGCTGGGGCATCGTCGCTGTCGCCTTCGTCACCATGGCCATCAGCGTTACGGCGCGGACCGCGTTTTCGTTGCTGCTGGGGCCCCTCATCGACGAGTTCGGCTGGGATCGGGGGCTGGCGGCGGGGGCGTTTTCTTTCGGCTTTCTGGTCTCGGCCCTGCTGGGGCCGATCGTCGGTGGGATCATGGATCGCCACGGGCCGCGCGTCGTCATCCTGGCCGGCGTCGTCATGCTGGCCTCGGGTCTGTTCCTCAGCCCCGGCATCGAGACGCCGTGGCGGCTCTATCTGACGCTCGGCTTGCTGGTCGGTGCCGGGGCCAACCTGATGAGTTTCACCGCGCAGTCGCTCTATCTGCCGAACTGGTTCCAGCGCCGGCGCGGGCTCGCCATCGGCATCGCGTTTTCGGGCGTCGGCGTCGGCGCGCTGGTGCTGCTGCCCTGGCTGCAATCGATCATCGAGGCCGAGGGCTGGCGCGCGGCCTGCCGGGTCATGGGTTGGCTGGTGCTGCTCGTGCTGGGCCCGCTCAACCTCTTCGTGCGGCACAAGCCGGAGGATGTGGGGCTGGCACCGGACGGCGGCCCGGTCGACGCGGGCGGTGCGGGCGAGCGGGCGGCGGCACGGGTGGTCGACCCGGAATGGGCGGCGCGGGAGTGGACGTTGCGCCGGGCGCTGGCCACCCGGCGGTTCTGGTGGCTCGCGGCCGGATACTTCTGCGCGCTCTATGCCTGGTATGCGATCCTGGTGCACCAGACGAAGTACCTGGTCGAGGTCGGCTTCAGCCCGATCCTGGCGGCCTGGGCGCTCGGCATCGTCTCCGTCGCCGCCATTCCTGGCGGCATCGGGCTCGGCTGGTTGTCGGACCGGATTGGGCGGGAATGGATCTGGACCGCGTCGTGTCTCGGCTTCGCGGTGTGCTTCGCCGCGCTGATCGCGCTCGCCCGCGAACCCTCGCTGGTGCTGCTGGCCGTCATGGTGGGCAGCCAGGGTTTCTTCGGCTACGCACTCACCTCGGTGATGGGGCCGATCGTCGCCGAGATCTACGAGGGCCCGCACTACGGCGCGATCTTCGGCAGCGCCACCGTCGCGCTGATCGGCGGCGGCGCCGCGGGGCCCTGGATCACGGGCCTGGTGCACGACGCCACGGGCAGCTACGCGGGCGCGTTCTGGCTCGGCATGGGGCTGTCGCTGTTCTCCATCGCCGCCATCTGGATCGCGGCGCCGCGCAAGGTCCGCCGCGTGCCGGGCCGTCGTTAGGGCGTTACGGTCAGGGAGACCGATCCGAGCGTCGAGAAATCCGCGGCGATCCGCGCGCCGACCTCCGGGCGCAACAGCTTCGAGATGCCCCCCGACATGACGATCTCGCCCGCCTTCAGGCCGTGCCCTCGCACCGCCAGCTGGTTGGCGAGCCAGGCGAGCGCGTTCAGCGGATTGCCCATGATCTCGTGGCCATGGGTCGTGCTGACAACCGTATCATCGCTGGTGAAGACGACCTCCTCCGCCGCCAGGGCGTCGGGATCGCCGAGCGGAACACCGTCGCCGAGGACGATGGCGCCGGCGAGCGCGCTGTTGGCGATGGCGTCGCCGACCGGCGGTGTGCTGGTGAAGAACAGGTCCGGCACCTCGATCGCCGGCAGCACCCGGTCGACGGCGCGGGCCGCATCGGCGGGGGTGACGCCAGGGCCGGCGAGATCGGCGCCCATCCGGAACGCCACCTCCGCCTCGACATGCAGGTTGATCATGCCGGCGGCGGAGACCTCGGCGCCGCTGTCGTAGACGGTCGGCCGGAGGAAGCCCCAGATCGGCTCCTCGATGCCGAACAGCTCCTGCCCCGCCGAGCCGGTCGCCGCCAGCTTCCAGCCGGCCGGAATTTCGCCGCGCCGGATCGTCTCGGCGCGCAGCGCGTCCTGGATGTCGTAGGCATGCGCCAGCGTGATTTCGCCCCCGGCCGACAGCAGGTCCGCCGCCTCGTTCGCCGCGCGCGCCGCGATCAGGCGCGCCACCGCGTCTTCGATTGCCATCACCATTTGCCGTCCCTCCCTCGCAGGCGAGAGACTAGCCTTGGACGGCCGTCGCCGCCATGCCGTCTCGACTTTGCCCGGTCCGCGCCGCATATTCCAATTCATGAACGAGCCCCGCATACGCCGCCGCCTGGCCGCCATTCTGGCCGCCGACGTCGTCGGCTATTCCGCCTTGATGGCGGCGGACGAGGCGGGAACGCATGCGTCGTTGAAGGGGCATCTGGCGGAACTGATCGAACCGCTGACGGCGCGCCACGACGGCCGCATCGTCAAGCTGATGGGCGACGGAATCCTGGTGGAATTCGCCAGCGTCGTCGACGCGGTGGGCTGCGCCGTCGAGTTACAAGCCGGCATGGCGGCGCGTAACGCCGGTATCGACGAGGCCCCGGCCATCGTCTTCCGCATCGGCGTCAACCTCGGCGACGTCATCATCGACGGCGAGGACATCCAGGGCGACGGTGTGAACGTCGCCGCCCGCCTGGAAGGCCTGGCGGAGCCCGGCGGCATCGCGCTATCCGGTGCGGCGGCGGAGCAGGTGCGCGGCAAGCTCGACGTCGAGATCGAAGAACTCGGCGCCAAGCGGCTCAAAGGGATCGACGCTCCGGTGGTGGTGCACCGAGTTCGCACTGCCCGGTCCGCGCCGGTACCGGAGGCCACGACGGCGAAGCTGGCCGAGCGTCCCGCCCTCGCCGTGCTGCCGTTCGACAATCTCTCGGGCGATGGGGAGCAGGCCTTTCTCGCCGATGGCATGGCCGAGGACATCATCACGGGGCTGTCGCGCTTTCGCACCCTCTCGGTCATCGCGCGGAACTCGAGCTTCGCCTACAAGGGCCGTTCCCTCGATGTGCGCGAGGTGGCGCGCGAGCTCGGCGCGCGCTACGTGCTGGAAGGCAGTCTGCGGCGCGGGGGAAGTCGCATCCGGGTGACCGGCCAGTTGATCGACGCGGTGAGCGGCAACCACATCTGGGCCGAGCGTTACGACCGCGACCTCGACGATATCTTCGCGCTGCAGGACGAGGTCACCGGCGCCATCGTCTCGGCCATCGCGCCGGAGATCGGCCATGCCGAGATCGAGCGCGCGCGGCGCCAGCCACCGGAAAGCCTGGATGCCTGGAGCCTCTATCAACAGGGCCTTGCCAACTACTATTCGAACGAAGTGGAGGACCTCCAGGCGGCGATCGAGCAGTTCGATCGGGTTTCGGACCTCGATCCGAACTTTGCGCCGGGCTTTGCCATGGCGGCGGATGCGAGGGTGCGTCTCGCATTGCACTTCCCGAAGGACGGTGCGAGCGGGTTGGCCGCGGCGGAGAAGAAATCGCGCCGCGCGATCGAACTCGATGCCCGCGATCCGAACAATCTTTGGGTCGGCGCTCGTGTATGCAGCGCGCTGGGACGGCACGAGGAGGCGGTCACGCTGGCGCGCGACGCGGTACCCCTCAATGATAATCTGGCGATGGCGCATTACACGCTCGGCTTCGTGCTCACCCGCGCCGGTCTCTCGGACCAAGCCATAGGCCATCTCGAGCGCGCGCTCGAGCTCAGCCCCCGCGATCTGTTCTCGTCCGGGTTCGCGCTGCTCACCGCCACCGCGCTCATACAACTCGGCGAGTACGACAGGGCGATCGTGCATGCGCGGCGAAGCTGCCAACATGCGAAACCGCGCCGTGCCTCGTTCATGCTCCTGACGGCGGTACTGGTCCTGGCAAACCGCCCGGAAGAGGCCGGCCAGGCCCTCGAGCAGCTTCGCACCCGCTATCCCGAGTTTACCGTGGAACAGGCGAAAACGACACTGAGCTGGGTATTTCCGCGCAATCCCGACACCAACGAACGTATCGTCGCGGCCCTGGCCGAGGCCGGCTTGCCCGAATAGCACCGCCTCGACTTCGCGCGGGGATCGACGCATGATCCGGGCCCATGACCGAGCCCCGCATACGCCGCCGCCTGGCCGCCATACTGGCCGCCGACGTCGTCGGCTATTCCTCCCTGATGGCGGCGGACGAGGCGGCAACGCACGCGGCGCTGAAGGGGCATCTGGCGGAGCTGATCGAACCGCTGACGGCGCGCCACGACGGCCGCATCGTCAAGCTGATGGGCGACGGTATTCTGGCCGAGTTCGCCAGCGTCGTTGACGCGGTCGGCTGCGCCGTCGAGCTGCAAGCCGGTATGGCGAGGCGCAACGCCGGCATCGACGAAGGCCGACGTATCGTCTTCCGCATCGGCGTCAACCTCGGCGACGTCATCATCGACGGTGAGGATATCCAAGGGGATGGCGTCAACGTCGCGGCTCGCCTGGAGGGAATAGCCGAGCCTGGCGGCATTGCGCTCTCGGGCGCGGCGGCGGAACAGGTGAAGGGTAAGCTCAATGTTGCCATCGAGGAGCTTGGACCCCAGCATCTGAAGGGGATCGAGGACCCGGTCGTCGTGCATCGGATCAGAGGCGGGACGCCCGCGCCGGCAACGCCCGGGCAATCGATGACGGAACGGCCGTCGATCGCAGTGCTGCCGTTCGACAATCTCTCGGGCGATGCGGAGCAGGCTTTTCTCGCCGACGGCATGGCCGAGGATATCCTGACCGGTCTTTCACGCTTTCGCTGGCTGACGGTCATCGCCCGCAATTCGAGCTTTTCCTATAAGGGTCAATCCGTCGATGTGCGCCAAGTATCGCGGGAACTGGGCGCCCGCTATGTGCTGGAGGGGAGCATCCGGCGTGGCGGCAACCGCATCAGGGTCACCGGGCAGTTGATCGACGCGGAAGGTGGTGGCCACATCTGGGCGGAACGTTACGACCGCGACCTCGACGATATCTTCGCGCTGCAGGACGAGGTCACCGGCGCGATCGTCGCGGCGATCGCGCCCGAGATCGGGCATGCGGAGATCGAGCGCGCGCGCCGCCAACCGCCCGAAAGTCTCGACGCCTGGAGCCTCTATCAGCGCGGTCTCGTGGATTATTACGCCTCCCGGTCCGAGACTCTGACGGTGGCGATCGCGGCCTTCGACGGCGTAACTGTCCTCGATCCCGGCTTCGCCCCCGGCTTTGCCATGTCTGCGGAAGCGCGCTTGCGACTTTCCGTGAACGATTACAGAACGGAACGCTCGGTCCTGGAGATGGCGGAGCAGAAGGCCCGCGCGGCCATCGACCTCGACCCCCGCGACCCCACCAATCTCTGGGTGAGCGCCCGAGTACAAAGTGTCCTGGGCCGGCACGACAGTGCCGTCTCCCTTGCCCGGGAGGCCGTCGACCTCAACCCGAACCTGGCCATGGCGCACTATGCGCTCGGCTTCGTCCTCGGCCGTGCCGGTCGACCCGACGATGCGCTACCCCATCTCGACCGGGCCCTTGAACTCAGTCCCCGCGACCAGTTTTCAGCCGGGTTCGTCACGTTCACGGCGATGATGCATCTGCTTGCGGGCCGCTACGATCAGGCCTTGGAACTGGGCCAGCGGGCTTGCCGGCTGCCGAATGCTCGCCGGGGCGCGTTCATGTGCGCGGCCTGCGCGCTGGTACAGCTGGGCCGTCTCGACGAGGCGAAGACCGCCGTGGTCGAGCTACGGGCGCGATTCCCGGACGCTTCTCTCGGCCGCGCCCGAGGCAATATGGCCTTCAATTTTCCCCGCAACCCGGAGGCGGTCGAAGTCGCCCTTCAGGTGCTGGCCGAAGCCGGCATGCCGGAGTAGCGCTCCCGCACTACGTCTCCAACGCGCGGCGCACCGTCAGGTAGATCCGGGTCCAGTCGTCGCGGCCGTGGCCCATGGCCTGGGCCGTGGCATAGGTCTGGCGGGCCAGCGCGCCGACGGCGGCGGGAACGCCCAGGCGGCCGGCGAACTCGAGCGCCAGGCCCATGTCCTTGTCGGCTAGGTCGACCATGAAACCCGGCTGGACGTTACCCTGGAGGACCTGGGCCGGATAGGTGGTCGACAGGTGGCCGCGCCCGGCCGTGGTGCCGTTCATCACCTCGCGAGCGACCTCGACATCGAGGCCGCTCGCCTCCGCCATCACCAACGCCTCGGCCGAGAGGACGTTCAGCGCCACCGACATGTAGTTGTTGACGATCTTCATGCGCGCGCCCATGCCGACGTCGCCGCAATGAACCACCTGGTCGCCCATGCATTCCAGCACCGGCGTCGCCCGCGCGACGTCCGCCGCCGTGCCGCCGGCCATGATCAGCAGCTCGCCCGAGATCGCATGCGCCGAGGTGCGCCCGACCGGCGCGTCGACCATGGCGATGCCGCGCTCAGCCAGGCCTGCGGCGATTTCGTCGGTGTCCATCGGCAGGATCGTGCTCATGTCGATATAGAGGGCGCCGGCCTCGATGCCCGATGCGATGCCGTCCGCGCCGAACACAGCCGATTTCACATGCGCGCCGGCCGGCAGCATGGTGATGACCGCATCCGCGCCTTTGGCGGCGTCTGCGGGCGAGGCCGCCTGCACCGCGCCGTCGGCGACGATGGCGCCCAGCGCCTGGCCGCTCAGGTCGAAGGCGCGGACCGTATTGCCGCCCTTCATCACGTTGCGCGCCATTGGCGCACCCATCACACCGACGCCGACGAAGCCAACCGTTGCCATGACCATTTCTCCCCAGGTTTCGGCGGCATCCTAAAGGAACCGGAGCGTGGGGAAAGCGTTCAATCGTCGAAAACCGCGATATTGTCGATCAGCCGGGTCTCGCCGAGCCAGGCCGCGGCGAACAGGCGGGTGCCGCGCCCGGCCCGCTCGGCCGTCGCCAGGCTGTCGCCATTCCGCGCCTCCAGGTAATCGATCGGCGCAAAGCCCGCCGCCGCCAAATCGCGATGCGCCGCCGCCAGGGCGGGCGCGACGTCGCCCGGTTCGCCCCGAAGCCGCACGGCGACGTCGCGCAGCGCCCGGATCAGGGTCGCGGCGCGCGCGCGTGCGTCCACGTCGAGATAGGCGTTGCGGGACGAAAGGGCGAGGCCGTCCGCCTCGCGCACCGTTGGCGCGCCGATGATTTCGACCGGGATGTCGAGATCGCGGGCCATGCGGCGGACGACGAGCAGCTGCTGATAGTCCTTTTCGCCGAAGATCGCGACGTCGGCCATCGCCTGCAGCAGCAGCTTGCTCACCACCGTCGCCACGCCGTCGAAAAAACCCGGGCGGGAAACGCCGCACAGGCAGTCCGTCAGACCCTCGACGCGCACCGTCGTCGCGAAACCGTCGGGGTACATCTGCGCGACGTTGGGGGCGTACAACAGCTCGACGCCCGCCGCCTCCAGCTTGGCGATGTCCTCGGCCTCGCCCCGGGGATAGGTGTCGAAGTCCTCGTCGGGGGCGAATTGCGCCGGGTTGACGAACAGGGTGACGCAGATCTTGTCCGCATGGGTGCGGCCAACCGGGTGAGGGAGAGGTGGCCCTCGTGCAGGGAGCCCATGGTCGGCACCAGGGCGACCCGCTCACCGGCCTGGTGGCAGGCGCCGATCTCGCGGCGGAGATCGGCGACGGTACGCGCGATACGCAACGGGGTTCCGGACATGCCTCGCCTCTTGTGCAGTGCAGCATTGCGCCCCACCGCATAGCCCGGCCGTCGCGGGAAATCAATTCCAGGTAACGTCCATGGCATAGGCCCGGGCCGCCGCGCCGGCGAACAGGTCGCGCTTCTCGTCGGCCGAGGCGTCGGCGGCCAGCCGTTTGAAGGCATTCCAGCAGACCTGGTAGCCGGACCAGCGCTTCTGCACGGGAAAATTGGACTCGAACATCGCACGTGCCGGACCGAAGGCCTCGATGCAGGTCGCGATCCAGGGCGCCCAGGCCGCTGCCACCTCGGCCGAGCCGGGCGGCTGCGAACGATCGCCCTCGTAGTCCGGCATGCGGATCGGCAGCGCGCCGAGCTTGATGAAGACATTCTCCCGTTCCGCGACCCGGGCGATACCGGTGCGCCACTCGGCGAAGACCTCGTCGCGTTTGCCCCGGTTCGGGCCGCCGAGGATCGGTGTGCCGACGTGATTGAGCACGATGCGCAGGTCGGGCCGCGCGTCGGCCAGCCGGGCCACGTCGTCGAGTTGCGGGTGATAGAGCCAGGCATCGAGGGCGAGGTCCATCTCCGCCAGCACGCCGGCCGCGGCCAACACCGCGTCGTCGGTCAGCATGTGCTCGGCCGGTGCCACGTTACGGATCCGCTCGTCCGCGTCCCAGCCGGTCGAGAAGCGCACGCCCCGGAAGCGGCCGCCGGACGCCTCGATATGTTTCTCCAGCAAGGGCCGCACCTCGGTGCCGAGCGTCATGTCGACGTTGCCGAACATCACCTCGCAGGCCCGGGTCGGGCCGAACTGGCCGCTGGCGCTCATCGCCGCCTGGCCGCGCACGAACTCGGTTTCGCCCAAGCTGCGCTCCGCCTCCGGCCCGGCGGCGCGGTACATCGAATGGCATTCGGCGAACACCGTGGCGACGACGTTGTGGCCGCAGTCGAGGTCGGCGGCGAGTTCGGGCAGCAGATAGAGATAGTCGCCCCGCAGCCAGAGATGGTGGTGCGGATCGATGATGGCGAGGTCCGGCTCCAGCACCTCTTCGCGGACCTGGTCGAGCCAGGTGTCGTCCGGCGCGGTCTGTCCCATGTTGGCGGCCATGTCGTTCTCTCCTGTCAGGCGGGTTCCGGCGCGAAGGGCCGAACCTCGATACCGTCCTTGTCGGCGATCACCAGGCTGGCCTCCTCGATGCGGGTCCAGCTGTCGTCGATATCGTCCAGCGGTTCGGAGAGCACCAGCAGGCAGTTCCGCCCCACCCCGCCGAGGCCGGTCGCCGCCAGGGTCTCGGCCCCGGTGCCGGCATAAAGCGTCGGCGAGCGGCGGTCGCTCGAATAACGCAGCGCGATGATGCGCTCGGAATCGCTCAGCGCCAGGGAAATGCGCAACGGGCGTTCGACCCCGGCCTCTTCCATCTGGCGTTCGACCTGGCCGACGGTGCGGGCCAGCGCGCGCTCCGGGTCCTCGTCCAGGCCGTTGGAGAGCGCCAGGCAGAACATCGCCTCGCTGTCCGTCGTGCCGGTGCGCAGGCGATAGAACTCCGGCGCGATCAGGGCCTCGATGGCGCGCCGCACCTCCCACCAGCCGCCGATCTGCCCGTTGTGCATGAACAGCCAGCGGCCATGGCGGAAGGGATGGCAGTTGGAGCGGCTGGTCGAGGTCCCGGTCGAGGCGCGGACATGCGCTAAAAACAGGCCGGAGCGGATCTGCCGCGCGATGCCCTGCAGGTTCTCGTCGTTCCAGGCCGGCAGCACGTCGCGAAAGACGCCCGGTTCGCTACGGTGCGCGTACCAGCCGATGCCGAAGCCGTCGCCGTTGGTGGTCGAGATCGATTCACGGGCATGCAGGCTTTGATCGATCAGCGAATTCTCCGGCTCGAACAGCAACTCGGAGAGGAAGATCGGTTGCCCTAGCAGCCTGTCGGACTTGAGCCGAGTTTCGAGATGAGATTCACTGTCACGGTCTGATTCTCTCCTGCGCGGTGATTTTGTGATGAGCAACTTTCGACAGGTTGACCGGGAGACCAGCTATCTTCTGCCGCCTTCGGTGGACGAATGGCTGCCTGATCGTCATCTGGCGCGCTTCGTGGTCGATGTGCTGGAGCAGCTGGATCTCTCTGCGTTCGTGAAGGCCTATCGTGGTTCGGGCTCGGCGGCGCATCACCCGAGCGTCCTGCTGGGCCTGCTGATCTACGGCTACGCGACGGGGGTGCATTCCAGCCGGAAGCTGGAGCGGGCGAGCTATGATTCGGTGGCCTTCCGCTTCATCGCGGCAAACGACCACCCCGACCACGACACGATCGCCACGTTCCGCCGTCGCTTCCTGCCGCTGATCGAGGGGCTGTTCGTGCAGGTTCTGCTGCTGGCGCGGCAGGCCGGCATGCTGCAACTGGGCACGGTGGCGCTGGACGGGACGAAGATCCATGCCGACGCGAGCCGGCACAGCGCCCTGTCGTGGCAGCGTGCGGGCGAGATCGAAGCCCGGCTGCGGGCCGAGGTGGCGGAGTTGATGGCGTTGGCGGAAGCGGCGGACCGGTCCGAGGTTCCCGACGGCATGAGCGTGCCGGAGGAGCTGGCACGGCGCGAGGACCGGCTGGCGGCGATCGCCGCGGCGAAGGCGGAGATCGAGGCGCGGGCGGCCGAGCGTCATGCGCGGGAGCAGGCGGAGTACGAAGAGAAGCTGGCAGCCCGCGAGGCGAAGGAAACGCGGACCGGCCGCAAGCCGGGCGGGCGGCCACCGAAGCCGCCGGAGCCGGGGCCACGGGCGAAGGACCAGGTCAACCTGACGGACCCGGACTCGCGCATCATGCCGGTGGCCGGCGGCGGCTTCGAGCAGTGCTACAACGCCCAGGCTGCGGTGGCCGCCGGCAGCCTGCTGGTGGTCAGCGCCGACGTGGTGCAGGCGGCGAACGACAAGCAGCAGATCGAACCGACGCTCGAAGCACTCGCCGGCCTGCCGGACGGGCTTGGCGAGGTCGAGACCCTGTTGGCGGACAGCGGCTACTTCAGCCAGGCCAACGTCGAGGCCTGCGGGGAAGCGGAGATCGCGCCGCTGATCGCGCTCGGCCGGGAGCACCACCATCTTTCCTGGCGGGACCGCTTCGCCGAGGCGCCGCCAGCGCCCGAGGATCCGACGCCGCTCGAGGCGATGTGCCATCGCCTGGCCACACCCGAGGGCCGGGCGCTCTACGCGCTTCGCAAGCAGACGCCGGAGCCGGTGTTCGGCATCATCAAATCGGTGATGGGCTTGCGTCAGTTCAGCCTGCGCGGCCTCGACAAGGCGAAGGGGGAATGGACCTTGGCCACGCTCTCCTGGAACATCAAGCGGATGTTCGTCCTCAGCCACGCCTGAACGGGCGGGCCAACCCGCGTTCGCAACTTCATGGGGGTAAATCCATGACATCGACGCCCGCCAAGCCAATCTTACCAATCCTTGCATGCCCGAGTCCGACAGGCTGCTAGGTAGGCGAGCCAGCGGCACATCGGCGGCGCTTCCCCCTACCAGAGCGAGGAGCCGTCGGTGGTGGAGACGTGCGCGCCCACCACCTTCCAGCCGACGTCGGGAAGGCGGGCCCAGGTCTGGCTCTGGCGGCCGATCAGGTCCTTGCCGCGCACCTTGAATTCCAGGTTGACCACCGCGTAGTCACGACCCAGCGTCAGGATCTCCAGCCGCCGCCGGCTTTCCTTGATGCCGGGCCCGGGCGGGCGGGCGACGCGGTGGGCGTGGATCTCGTCGAAGCCATAGCCGTGCTCGGCCATCGCATAGCGGATGGTGTGCGGGCTGTTCCAGAAGGTCGCGTCCAGGACCTCGACGTCCTTCTCGATCAGGGCCGTTTCATAGGCTTCGAACCGCTCGCGCACCTCGGCGACGACGTCGGGGAGGTTGGGGGTCATGTCGGTCATGCGGGATCTCCAAACGCGCGCGCCAGGGCGACCAGGGTGGCATCCGTGCCATGGCCGCCGACCAGGGACAAGCCGACGGGCCGGTCGTCGACCAGGGCGCCCGGCAGGCTGACCTGCGGCACGCCGGTGAGGCCGCCATGGCTCGCCAGCACGGCGATACGGGTGCGGGGGCCTTCCTGCGCCGCGACGCCGAGGCCGGTCGGCGGGGCGGGGAAGGGGGTCGTCGGCAGGCAGAGCACGCTGCCGGCAGGCAGCAGGTGGACCATGCGCGCGCGCGCTTCGGCCCGCATCTGCGTCGCCCACATCCGGTCCGTCTCGGAAATCGTCGAGGCGAGGAACAGGTTGCGGGCGACAGAATAGGCGAAGCGCGGATTGTCCCGCTCGATCCAGTCCTTGAAGGTCAGCCAGCCTTCCCAGGGCCGCAAGGTGCGTTGCGCGCGGGCCCAGGTCGAAAGGCCGGTGGGCGCCATCGTCACCTCTTCCCGGCCGCCGCCGACGAGCTCGGCGAGCCGGTCGACGAGGGGGGCGAGGGCCGCTGCCACGTCCGGGTCGGCGAAGCCGAAGGCGTCGACGGCGACCAGCAGGCGGGTCGGCAGAGTATCCGGGATCTCTTCGCGCAGCAGGACCCCTGAGACCCGGGCGAACGTCGCCGCGTCGCGCGCGAACCAGCCGGCGGTATCGGAACTCGGTGCCTGGCCCATCATGCCGGTGAGGTCGAGGCGGCCCCAGGTCGGCCGGATCCCATAGAGGCCGCAGAAGCTCGCCGGCACGCGGACCGAGCCGCCGGCATCGGTGCCGAGCGCCGTATCGCACAAGCCCGAGGCGACGGCGGAGGCGGAGCCGGAGGACGAGCCGCCCGGTACTCGTCCGGGTGCCGCCGGATTGACCGGCGTGCCAAAGAACGCGCTCTCCCCCAAAATGCCGAGGGAGACCTCGTCAGTGATGGTCTTGCCGATCAGGCTGGCACCCGCCGCCAGCAGGGCCTCGACCGCCCAGGCGTGGCGCTCCGGCACCGGGTTGGCGCGTTCCCAGTCGGGGTTGCCGCCACCGGTCGGCCGGCCGGCCACGTCGAACAGGTCCTTGGTCGCGAAGGTGAGGTCGGCGAGCGGACCGCCCGCGCGACCCTCGATACGGAACTCGCCGTCGGGGACGAAGGGGCCGCCCGTCATCTAGTCACGCTGGACCAGCTGGTACATGACGCCGTGGCCGTCGCGGGGATGCACGAAGACCATGCGGCCGGCCTGGATCAGCCGCGCGCCGTTCGCCGTCATCTCGGCCTTGGCGGCTTCCAGGTCGTCGACCTCGAGGGCGACCAGATGCAGCCCTTCGCCGTTCTTCGCCAGGCTGTTGGCGATCGCGCCCTCGCCGAGGGGTTCGGCCAGCTCGATGAAATTGCCGCTGTCGCCGAGCGGCAGGATGGCGCGGCGCAGGCCGATCTCCGGCTGTTCCACCGGATCCTCCCGCCGCTTCAGACCGAGCTTGCCCTCGTAGTCTTCCAGGCTCTTGTCCAGGTCCGCGACCCTGACGACGATGTGATCGATCCGCTTGTGCATGGTTCAGCTTCCTCCCTGTGTCCGGGCCCACTGGCGCCGGATCTCGATACATTCCGCCTGACGGACGCCGGGGACGACCTCCAGGTTTCGCTTGGTCAGGGCCATCAGGGCCTCGACGGCATAATCACCATAGTCGGTGCGCTGCAGGTCGACATGGCGGGCCCCCAGCACGAGACGGACCACGCCCGCCTCCTGCAGCGCCCAGCAGCACATCGGACAGGGCTCCATCGTCGTGTAGCAGGTGGCGCCGGTGAGATCCGTCGTGGCGAGCTTGCGGCAGGCGTCGCGCACCGCGTCGACCTCGGCATGCGCCGTCGGGTCGTGGTCGGATCGCGCCCGGTTGCGCCCGATGCCGAGGATTTCGCCGTCGCGCACGATGAGCGAGCCGACGGGAATATTGCCCGCCACCTCGCCGGCCGCCGCCTCTTCCAGGCAGCGGTCCATGAAGTCGGTATCCGTATCGCTCATCCGTTCCGCTCCTTCCGAGATCAGGCCGCAACCCGCGCGCGACGCAGCACGGGCGTCGCGCCCTCGGGCAGGATCTTGACCATCTCCGGGTCGGCGAGCCTGGCGTCCATGAAGTGCATGGCGAGGCCGCGGCGCGGCTGGTCGGTTTCGTTGCGCAGCGACTTGTGCGGCATCCGGCAATGGTGGATGGCGAGGCCGCCGGCCGGGACTTCCGCGGCGACGGCACCGGCCTCGTCGATCTCGGGAATAGCGAAGTAGAAGCCCTTCTTGACCGAGGTATCCCAGAGCTGTTCGTGCGCCAGCCGCTCGCCGTGTCGGCCCGGCAGGTACCACATGCAGCCGTTCCGGACCGTCGCGTCGTCGAGGGCGAGCCACACGCTGACGGTGCGGTCCTCGGGCACGTTGAAATAGTGGTTATCCTGGTGCCAGCCGACGGCACCGCCGGTCCGCGCCGGCTTGTAGATTCCTTGATAGTGGACCAGCCGGATGTCCGGGCCGATCAGCCCCTCGACCAGGTCCAGCAGGCGGGAATCGTGGATCAGCATGCGAAAGATCGGATGCTGGAGATGGGCGGTGCGGATCTGCCAGACCTGATAGTCCTCGTCCCGGTCGCCGCCCGACTGCACGTTTTCCAACGCCCGCTCGGCCGCCAGGCGTTCCGCCGTCTCCATGTAGCAGGCGCGCAAGTGGGCGACTTCCTCGGCACCGAGGAAGCCTTCGCTCAAGAGATAACCCTCGCGCTCGAAGCGGGCGATCTGGTCGGCGGTGAGGTGCATGGGTCGGCTCCTTATCCCCGGCGATGGTAGCATGAATCGGGCTATACTCCGGCGCCGACGGAGCAGCGGGAGGGTGCCATGAAAATCGAGGTCAACTACGGCAAGGGCAAGCTGCCGGTGCGCCTGCCCGACGGGCTCGACGTGACGGTGATCGCCAAGCGCGACATGCCCGGCCTCGCCGATCCCGCGAGCGCGATCGAGGCGGCTTTCACCGCGCCGCTCGGTGCGCCCTCGCTGGAGGAACTGGCGCGCGGCGCGCGGACCGCCTGCATTCTGATCTGCGACATCACCCGGCCGGTGCCGAACGGCCTGTTCCTGCCGATCCTGATCCGCCGGCTGATGGCGGCGGGCATGGCGGCGGAGAACATCACCGTGCTGGTGGCGACCGGGCTGCACCGCCCGAACGAGGGGGCGGAACTGGCGGAGCTGGTGGGCGATCCCTGGGCGCTGGAACAGGTCCGCGTCGAAAACCACTTCGCCACGGACGACGCGGCGCATGTCGACCTCGGCCGCACCGCGACGCGCGGCACCGTCGTCCGCCTCGACCGCCGGTTGGTCGACGCCGACCTGAAAATTGCCACCGGCCTGGTCGAGCCGCACTTCATGGCGGGCTATTCCGGCGGCCGCAAGGTCATCGCGCCGGGGGTAGCGCATGCCGAAACCATCACCACCTTCCACGCGGCCCGCTTCATGGAGCATCCCCGCGCCGCCAACTGCGTGCTCGACGGCAACCCCCTGCACGAGGAGCAGCTGGAGATCATCCGAATGCTCGGCGGGGCGCTGGCGCTCAACACCGTCATCACGGAGGACCGCGAGCTCTCCTTCGTCAATTTCGGCGAGGTGGTGGAAAGCCACATGGCCGCCGTCGCGCATGCCCGGGCCTATTCCGAGGTCGAGGTCGAGGCGCCGTTCCCGACCATCCTGACCAGCGCCGCCGGCTATCCGCTGGACAAGACCTACTACCAGACGGTGAAGGGCATGGTCGCGGCGATGGACATCCTCAGCCCCGGCGGCGACCTCATCATCGCCTCCGAATGCGCCGAAGGCATGGGCTCGCCCCATTACGTCGAGGCGCAGCGCCGCCTGGTGGCGGGCGGGCCCGATCGTTTCCTGGAAGAGATCGAGGCGAAGAGTCACGCCGACATCGACGAGTGGCAGACCGAGATGCAGCTGAAGCCGATGCGCATCGGCAATATCCATCTCTACAGCGAGGGCCTGAAAGGCGAGGACCGCGGCCTCACCGGCGTCGAGATGACGGAAGACCTGGCGGCGAGCGTCACCGCCGCCGTGGCCCGCACCGGTTCGAACCGGGTCGCGGTCATCCCCGAGGGGCCTTACGTCGTGCCCCGTGTCATGGATTGACGCGGCGCGTACACGAACGGGACGGATGGCGGCCGCCACCCGTCCCGCTGGAACACTAGAGGTTGCTCAGCCGTTCCGCCGCACCCGAAGTCCTGGGGGCGGTGTGTCCTCGACCTGAATGATCCAGAGGCAATCGAAGAATATTTCTCCCGCTGCGGCCAAATTCGACAGGTTGACCGCGCCGGACACCCGTGCCGCGCCTACCTTATCGGCGAAGGCACCAGTGCCACCGATCACGCCGCCACTGTCGCTCGGGATCGAGCCCGTCATATGAGTTACGCCACCAGCGGCATCGCCGACGCCCGGGCGGAAGGGACGAACACTGGTCGATCCCAATGTCACCACCGTGCCGGATTCGAAGACGAACAGCGACAACGCCCGGAGCGAAAGACTGACGTCGGCGTCATCGACGAATGCAACGGCCTCCACGACCTCGAGACAGTCGATCCCCCTGCCAAGGACGATTTCGCTCGCCGGCTCGATGAGCGGAATGTCGAAGCAAGCAATTTCCGCTGCCTCTAAACTTTCGATTACTTCTGGGCTCAAGTTGGTGTCTGTAGCCAGGTCGATGCCGGCCGAATCGAGGGCATCCGACAAAGAACCGGCGACGCCCGTCCCGAGGAACCTGAGGGCGATGCTGTCGGCGCTGGCCGACGCGGTGAAACCGAGGCCGAGCGCAACCGCCAGACCCAAACAAGCCAAATGTTTCATTGTTTTACCTCCCCGGCGGCCCGAAGCGGGCGGCCATGTTACGGACCAGGTGCCCGTCGGTCAGAATGTCATGGGAAATTCCGCTCGACGACGCAGGTCGAAGGTACATAATCAGGAAAGGATATGCGGTAACGCTTTGGTCAACTTTTCGTTGACCTATCCCGTGGTGTCCCTGTGCGCCTGCTCCGACTACTCGGGCATCCGCTGGCGCACGGCGGCACGCATGGCGGCGACGGCGGCCAGCAGTTCGTCGAGTTCGCGCATCAGCACCGGGGCCTCGTTCTCGTCGATGTCGCCGTCGTCGGCGAGGTACTCGCCCGCCCGGTTAAAGACGTCGCCCGCCTCCTTGCCGATGGAGGTGAGATGGGCGAGCCATTCGGGCTCCGCGTCGCCGTCGGGGAGCTGTAGCAGCAGACAGTCGTGTGCCGCGGCGAGATGGGTGGTCACCGGCATTTCGCCCGCCGCGGCCTCCAGCGCCTCGACGACGTCGACCGGCATGTGGCGGTCGGGATGGCCCGGATTGCCGTATTCCGAGAGCGTCGACTTGGAGACGCGGCAGCGCTCCGCCGCCCGCGCCTCGCCGCCGGATGCGTGCAGGAGGGCACGCACCGCGCTCTTCACGTCGCCGTAGCTTTCAGGATGGAAGGAATGGATGCGGCTCTTGCTGCTGGTCATCGGATGGCCCCGTGTTCTCGATACCCGGGAAAACCCTGGGCCATGGGGGCGGGTCTGGCAACCCCGGGATCACCGTCGGCGGCGAGTTTACACAAACTTAGGAAGTATGAGGTTTGATAAATGCACCTTAAGAGGGGCAGCTGCCACTCGCCATAGCGGGGCTCGCTCGGTCATGCGATACGTTTCTGTCTTTGTACTGACTCTGTTTTTCGGTTTTTCCGCCGGCGCCGCTAGTGCCCAAAGTGCCGGCCTGACGCCCAATCACGTCTACGGCCTCTGGCGCAACATCAACGATTGTATCGTCGCCGCCGGTGCCCTATCCGGGGATGACGCGTTGCGCGAGGAATTGGCGGCCATGAAGGCCGACCGGGTCTCGGACAAGCGGCCGGCGGATGTACTGGAGAAGGTTCGGGTGTTTCGTGGCCACCTCGACCGGCTGCGCGCCCTGGACGGCCTCGAGGCGACGCGCGTTCCCGGGAATGGCGATGGTGAGATCACGCCGAGCATCGTCTTCATCAACTCAGGCTACATTCGCAGCGGCGCCGTCGGTTGGTATGTCGTGCGCACGGACGCCAGCCAGCTGGTCAGCCCGTTCTACGAACGTCGAAGAATCACCGATAGGACGCTGAGCCATGTCTTCGCGGCCGTCGATCTCGCCACCCAGCGGATCGAGCGGCTGCTCGACGCCATCGATAGCTGATTTCCCCTTTCGCCAGAGATATTGCCATGCCGATTTTCAAAACCCTTTCCGTCAAGTTCCTGGGCGTCGTCTTCTCGCTGGGCCTGGTCGTCGTCGCCGGTCTCACGGGCCTCATTCTGTTCGAAACGCTCCGCGAGACGGCGGGCGTGGAGAAGACCTGGCACGATTTCGAGGCCGGACCGGCACGCAAGGTCGCCATTCTCAACGCCATGCGCGACGCCATCGGCTATGGCGGCATGATTCACCACTACAAGACCTTCGTGCTGAGCCAGGAGCGCGACCGCATCGTCGAGGCCCAGGACCGATTGTTGGACCTGACGGTCGCGCTGGTGAGTTACCGGACGATGGCGATGTCCGAGGCCGAGGCCGAGGCCGTGAACGTGATCCAGGCGAAGTTCGCCGAGTATGGCGACGCGCTGGCCGAAGCGGAACGCCTGGCGGCCGACGGCGCGCCCTCGCAGATCATCGACGAGCAGATCGAGGTCGACGATCGTCCGGCGCTGGCCGCGCTTGCCACCCTGGACGCGATCCTGGTGGCGCGCCGCGGCGAGAGCCGCGCGGCCGTCGATGCCTCGATCACCGGTTTGCAGGGCTTCGTCCAGGTCATGGGCGGCCTCATCGCCGGGCTGCTGGTGATGCTGGTCGCCGGGTTCATCTGGTTTACCCGCTTCCGGGTAGCACGGGGCCTGGAGGCGCTGGGCGGTGCGATGCGACGCCTGGCGGACGGTGAACTCGAGCTGGAGGTTCCCTGCCTCGGCCGGGGTGACGAAATCGGCCGGATGGCGCAAACCGTGGAGATCTTCCAACACAACGCCCGCGAGGTGGAGGCGCTCCGCGCCCAGCGCGAGGGCGAGGCGGCGGAACGCCAGCACACGATCCGGCGGGAAATGCGGTCGTTGTCCACCGCGCTCGAACGCGAAGTCGACACCACGGTCGCCCACATCGCCGAACGTGCCGATCAGATGAGCGGTGCGGCCGACGAGGTGACCGGCGCCGCCGCCCAGGTGAGCGAGCAGAGCCGTACCGTCGCCTCGGCGGCGGAGCAGGCCTCGGCCAACGTCGGCAGCGTCGCCGGCGCGGCCGACGAACTCGCCCGGACGGTCGGCGAGATCAATCAGAACGTCAGCGAAGCGACGTCGATCGCCGAGCATGCCAAGCGCGAGGTGGCGGAAACCAACGAGACGGTGAAGGGCTTGATGCAGACCGCGGAGGGGATCAGCGACGTCGTCTCCCTGATCACCGACATCGCCGAGCAGACCAACCTGCTGGCCCTGAACGCGACGATCGAGGCGGCCCGTGCCGGCGACGCGGGCAAGGGCTTCGCCGTCGTCGCGTCCGAGGTCAAGAACCTCGCCAACCAGACCGCGAAGGCGACGGACAGTATCGCCGGCAAGATCCGCGAGGTGCAGACGGTCAGCCGTGACGCCGCGGGCGCGATCGACGGGATCGGCGAGACCATTGGCCGTATGGACGAAATCTCCCGCGTGATCTCGGCGGCGATCCACGAGCAGGAGGCGACGACGCACGAGATTGCCGCCAATGCCAGTCAGCTCGCCCAGGGCACGCAGGAGGTGTCGAGCAACATCTCCCGGGTTTCGGAAGCCTCCGGCCGGACCAACGGATTGGCGGGGGACGTCTCGCGATCCTCGCGGGAGATCCTCACCTCGATCACCGATCTCGCCGAACAGTTGCGGCGCATCCTCCGCGACTCCGAAGACGGTGCCGGAGAGACCTCCCGCTCAGACGACGTCGCGGCGTAGAGCGGCCAGATCCGTGTCGAAGCGCGCCGTCGCCTCCCAGAACGGTGCGTGGCCGACGCCCGGATAAAGCCGGTAGCACGCGCCCGGAATGACGTTCGCATTGTGTGCCGCCATCGCCGGCAGGACCGAGGTGTCGGCATCGCCGTGGACGACCAGGGTCGGCACGCTGATCGCGCCCAGCACGTCGTCGTTGTCCGCCACCCGGTCCAGCATCCAAGTGCAGACCTCGGGCGAGACGGCGAGGTTGTAGCCGAGCATGGTGTAGAAATCCGGATCGGTGATGTCGCCCGCCGTCAGGTTCTCGAGGAAGCGCTGGACCGCCGCCTCCCGCGCCGTGGCGTCGCGCGCCTGGAAGCCGGGGACCAATTCGACGAAGAGGGGCCCGGACATGGCGCGGGCCCGCGCGTCGCCGACCATGGTGCGAGCGCTGACGAAGGCGAGGCCGGCGAGATCGCCGTCGCCCCGGTGGCGGAGATAGTCGCAGAGAATGAGCCCGGAATAAGACCAGGCGGCGATGACGGGGCGGTCGAGCCGCAAGGTCTCGATCACGGCCTGCACGTCGCCCGCCCACAGGCGCGCATCGTTGTAGGCCCGGGCGTCGTCCGGCCGGCCCGAGCGGCCGTGTCCGCGAAGATCGAAGGCGACGAGGCGAAAACCGGTGAGCGCCCGGCTCTCCAACTGCCGCCGCCAGCACCAGAGCGACTGGGCGTAGCCGTGCAGGAACAGGATCGGCAGACCGTCGGGGTCGCCGAACTCGCGCACGTGCAGCGCGACGTCGTCGGTGCCAGTGACCTGGTGAACGGGGTTGGACATGACAATTCTCATTATGGCGTCAGGTGTGGAACTGTCGTCCTGTGGACGGCTCAAGGCAACCTCCCGCCACCTTGGTTGGCCGATGAGTGCCGACAGGGTCAACAGGGATAGAATCGCAATCAGTACCGGCCAAGGGCCATAGACAAGTGCGATCGCTTCCTCGGTGCGCACGAGCGAGTCCGAAACGACGTAATACGAAAACTCGGGCCCACATGGTGATCCACCATGGACCAAGGCCTCGATCCAAATGTCGCCATTAAAGGACGCAAGAGCTGCCGCGGCAACGAACGAAAGGCACGAGCCTGTCGCCTCCAGCCAATGATACAGAAACGATGGCCGGCGTCGCCAAGCAAGCCAGGACAGCAAGAGAACCGCGGTGACGATCAGGAGGATTGGTGCGCTCAAGAGCATGCCCGACGTGAATTGGGTTATCGCGCCTTGGGTGCACGTTCCGGTCCTGCCGAGACTTTGCAGTAAAGCGACAAAGCCGATGAGAAAGAAACAGATTAAGGACATGGCCGCGATTTCTCCCCATTGGCCCAGCCGTCATTCAGCGCCGCGCTTCCGGGGCCCAGCCGTCTCCGGCAAGAATGGCGGCGAAGCCAGGCGGCGTTTTGATTTTGCTATGGCAGAATCGTGACGTCGCATGAATCATTGGAGCCGAGGCACCGGCTCGCCGATTTGCCGCCGGCAGGCCGAGCGGCTACGCTGGTCCGGCGCCAAACATGGTCGAGAAGCGGAACCCGTTGTGTCGGAACCCACCGGCCCGGCAAAGGGCAATGTCGTCAAACTTCCCGTGCGTCGTCGCCGGCCGGCAGGGCCTGCGCGGCGCGTGCGCACGGGCTCGGATCTCTGGCGCCGGCCCGTGGATCTGACGCCGGACCTGGCCGGCCGGCTGTTGAGCGGCCTCGCCGAAAATCATCGCAACCGCCTCCAGGTCTTCGCCCGCGAGGGCGAGCGGGTCTCCATCCACGATCTGCTCGCGGTGACGGGCGACAGCGACATCCGCGTGCTGTCCTATTTCCAGGGCGCGGTCAGCCGCAAGTTGCGCCGCCTGCTGGCCGACCGGGAGAAGAAGATCCACCTGATGGGTTGGGACTTCGACGCGACCCGCTGGAACGCGGAGCGTACGGCGATCGTCGACGGCATCTGCTATGTGACGCCGGCGACGCGCGCGGCGCTGGCCCATCATTTGGGCGACGGCTGAGGGAAAGGGCGCGGACATGGCCTACTATCACGACGGCATGCGGGCCCTGCAGGATCGATACGAGGGACGCGCGGTGCCCGATCGGCTGGAAGCCAACCGGATGCGTCGTGCCTTCAACGAGGCGGATCGCGATTTCATCGAAAGTTCGCCCTTCTTCTTTCTCTCGACCGCGTCGGCGGAGAGCGTCGATTGTTCCTTCAAGGGCGGCGATCCGGGCTTCGTGCGTGTCGTCGGCGACAATGCGGTGGCCTGGCCCGATTACGACGGCAACCGGATGTACCGCAGTCTCGGCAACATCACCGCCAATTCCAGGGTTGGCCTGCTGTTCATCCGTTTCGACGGCAAACTGTTCAACGGCGCCGGCCGCCTGCGCATCAACGGCCTGGCGGAATTCGACGATTCGCCCGAGGCGATCTGCGACCTGCCCGGCGCCAAGCGGCTGATCCGGGTGACGGCGGAGCATATCTTCTCCAACTGTCCACGCTACATCCCGCGCATGGCTATGGAAGAAGCCTCCGTCTACACGCCGCGCGAGGGCCACACGCCGCCGGATCCCGACTGGAAGTCCATGCCTTTCGTCAAGGATGTGTTCGAGGCGGAGCGCGACGACAAAGGATCGTGATCGCGGCGGCCAGATGGACGGCCGCCAGCAGCCACAGGGCCGGGCCGTAGCCGCCCGCGAGATCGCGCATCCATCCGACTACGCCAGGGCCGACGCCGATGCCGAGCGCCATGCCGATGTTGGCGAGCGCGTAGATCCGACCGTAGTGGTGGGCGCCGAAGGCCTCGCGCAGCAGCAGGGCGGGCAGCATGACGATGGCGCCGACGGGAAGGCCGATGACGGCGGCGCCCAGGAACAGCGCGGCCTCGCTGGTGGCCTCGAGGACGATGAGAAACCCGGCGAGCTGGACCAGGTGACAGGCCGCCGTCAGCCAGGCGAGCGACATGCGATCGGCGAGCCAGCCGACCAGCAGGCGGCCGACGCCCGCGGCGAGTGCCGTGGCGCTCACCGTCAGGGCCGCGGTCTGCACGCCGAGTTCGACCGCCAGCAACGGCACCTGGTGGGCAAGAAAGCCGACCTGGGCGAACAGCGCCAGGCCGCAGGCGACGGCGATGCGCCAGAAGGCGAAATCACGAAACAGCCGGGCGCGGTCCCAGTCCTCAGCGGCCGCGTCGGAAGCCGCCCGCGCGCGGCGCACCGAGCCCTCGCCGAGCGCGTGCACGACGACGGCGAGCGGCAGCATGGTGCCGGCAACGAAGACGCCGACGCCCGCCGCCATAACGGCGAAGCCCCAGCGTTCCATCGCCCAGACCATGACCGGGGGCAGCACGGCGCCGCCGAGGCTGGCGCCCGACAGCGCCAGCGCCAGCGCCAGGCCGTAGCGGCGCTGGAACCAGTCGGCGAGCAGCGCGCTGATCGCCGGCGCGGCGAGGGCGGGATAGCCGCAGGCCATCAGGGGGAAGACCAGAAAAAGCTGCCAGGGCGCCGTCAGATGGCCGAGCGCGGTCACCGCGACGGCGGTGGCGAGCGTGCCGAGCGTGACCACCAGGGCGCCGCGGCCCGCCTCGATCAGGCGGGCATAGAACATGGTCGCGGCGATGCCGACGATCCAGCCGAGCGAGACGGCGCTGGAAATCCAGCTGGCCGGCCAGCCATGCAGGTCGCCGAGGGCGGCCAGATAGACGCTCAGGCCATAGAAGGTGACGCCCCAGGCCACGGTCGCGGAGTAGAAGCCGATCGCGGTGATCGCGATGTGGCGCCCGGTCGATTCCGGGTCGCCGGTGGCGCGCATCAGCTCACTTGCCGATCTCGGCCCTGCCAATAGGGCTCCCGCAGGTCGGTCTTCAGGATCTTGCCGGCGCCGCTCAAGGGCAGCGGCTCGTCGCGGAACTCCAGGCTGCGCGGCACCTTGTAGCCGGCGATGAGGGCGCGGCAATGCTCGACCAGCTCGTCCTCGCCGATGTTCGTGCCGGGCTTCATGCGGACGATGGCGTGTACCCGTTCCCCCCACTTGTCGTCCGGCACGCCGATGACGGCGCATTCGAGCACGCCGTCGTGCTGATAGAGGGCGTTCTCGACCTCGGCGGAGAACACGTTCTCGCCGCCGCTGATCACCATGTCCTTGATCCGGTCGACGATATAGAAGAAGCCGTCCTCGTCCATGTAGCCGCCGTCGCCCGTGTGCAGCCAGCCCTCGCGCAGGGTCTCGGCCGACAGCTCCTCCTGCCGCCAGTAGCCGAGCATGACGTTGGGCCCGCGCGCGCAGATCTCGCCGACGGTGCCGGGCGGGACCTCGTTGCCGTCCTCGTCCAGGATCTTCAGGTCGACCATCATCGCAGACAGGCCGATCGAGTTGATCTTGCCGAGGTCGGCGTGCCGGCCGGCGATGTAATCGGTCGGCAGCATGGTCAGGATCGGCGCGGATTCCGTCTGGCCGTAGCCGTGCACGAACCGCACCGTCGGCATCAGTTCCAGGGCCTGGCGCACGACCGCCTCCGGCATGGGGGAGGCGCCGTACATCAGGGTTTCGACGGCGCTCAGGTCATAGTCGCCGACATCGGGGTGGTTGACGATCATGTTCAGCATCGTCGGCACGTAGATCGTGTGGGTAATGCGAAACCGCTGCATGGCCTCCAGCGCGCCCTCGGCGCTGAAGCCCGGCACGAAGCAATGCCGGCCACCGGACATGGTGAAGGAGAAGGTGCCGAGCGCGTCGGCCTGATGGAACATCGGCGCGATATGCAGCCAGCACGAGTCGCGACCGATCTCCAGGCTGTAGAGCACCTGCATGGCGTTGGCGACGATGTTCCGGTGGCTCAACATCACGCCCTTCGAGCGCCCGGTGGTGCCGCCCGTATAGAACAGACCCGCGAGATCGTCGTCGCCCTTGCCGGCGTCCGGCGCGGGCGCGCTATCGGCGATGAGCGTTTCGTGCGCGTTCATGCCCGCCGGCGTCTCGCCCTCGGACAAATAGACCAGACGTTCGACCGAGGGCACCGCGTCGGCGATCCCCTGCCAGAGTTCGAGGAAGGTCGCGTCGACGCAGAAGATGCGCGCCTCGGAATCGTTCAGCCAGTGCACCACCTCCGGCCCGGCGAGGCGTGAGTTGACCGGCACGAAGACGCCGCCCGCCCAGGTAATGGCGTACAGCATCTCGAAATACTGCACCGAATTCAGCGAGAGGATCGCGACCCGGTCGCCGTCCTCGAGGCCGAGCGCCTTCAACCCGCCGGCGAGACGTTGGATCCGCGCCATCGTCTCCAGCCAGTTGCGCTTGTAGCCTTCGCCCTCGACGGCTATACCGTCGCCGTTCATCTGCACGGCGCGTTTCAGTCCCTGGGTCAGTTGCATGCCGTTCTATCCGTCGCTCACATCCGCTCGACCATCTGCCAGGCCTGATCGGCCCGCAAGCGGCAGATATCCTTGTATTCGATCGACTGCGCCGAAGCCGAGATCCCGTCGAGGCCCCGCTTGTAGACGCCCTGCACGATCGCCGCGATGCGGAAGATGGCGAAAACGACATAGAAATGCCAGTTCTCGATGTCGCCGCGCCCGGTCAGCTCGCAGTAGCGGGTGACGAGCTCTTCCTCCGTGGGGATGCCGGTGGCCTCGAAGTCGGTGTCCAGGAAGTTGCCGGTACGTCCCGTATCCACGTGATAGACCATCAAGGTATAGGCGAGGTCGGCGAGCGGATGGCCGAGCGTCGAGAGTTCCCAGTCCAGCACCGCGACGACGCGCGGCGCGTTCGGATGCACCAGGCAATTGCCGATCCGGTAGTCGCCGTGCACCAGCGTGGTCTCGTCCGTCTCCGGGATGTTGTCCGGCAGCCAGTCGATCAATCGATCCATCGACGGTATCGGCTCCGTTTCCGACGCGCGATACTGTTTGGCCCAACGGTCGTACTGACGGCGGTAATAGTTTCCGGGCCGGCCGAATTCGCCGAGGCCGACGGCCGCGTGATCGACATTGTGCAGGGCGGCCAGGCATTCGATGAAATTCATCGTCAGTGGCTTGCGCTCCGCCTTCGGGACTTCGTCCAGGCGCGGGTCGACCATCAGGCGGCCCGGCACGTGGCTCATCAGGAAGAAGGGCGTGCCGACGATGCTCTCGTCCTCGCACAGCAGGTAAGTCTCGGGCACCGGCACGGCGGTGTCGCGAAGCGCGGTGATGACCCGGTATTCCCGCTCGACCGCATGGGCGGACGGCAACAGCTTGCCGGGCGGTTTCTTGCGCATGACGTAGTAGCGTCCGCCCGCCTCCAGGAAATAGGTCGGGTTGGACTGTCCGCCTTCGAACTGGCGGACGATCAGCGGGCCCTGGTAGCCCTCGAGATGAGCGGTGAGGTAACGCGCCAACGCCGCCTCGTCCAGCACATGGGCCGGGCGAACCGGGATGATCTCGACGCCCTGATATTCCGCTTCGTGGCTCATTGCGCGATCTTCTCCACCTGCGCCCAGGCCGCCTCGGCCATTGGCCGGGCCCGCTTGCCTTCCTCCGCCGCATGCTCGCTCGCCGCGGTCCCGTCCAGCGCGCGGCCCATGATGCCTTGCAGGATCGCCGCCAGGCGGAACATGTTGTAGGCCTGATACCAGTCGATGTCGTCAATACCGGCCCGGCCGGTGCGCCGGCAATAGGCCGCGACGAAGTCGGCCTCGCTCGGAATGCCGAGGGCCTCGATATCCTGGCCGCCGACGCCGCGAAAGAGGTCACCGCCGAGGCGCCAGCCCATCAGCAGATAGGTGAAATCCGCCAGCGGATGGCCGAGCGTCGCCAGCTCCCAGTCCAGCACCGCCAGCACGCGGGGCTCGGTCGGGTGGAAGATCATGTTGTCGAGGCGGTAGTCGCCATGCACCAGGCAGGTCTCGTCCTCGGCCGTCAGTGTCGCCGGCAGCCACTCGATCAGGCGATCCATCTCCGGGATCGTCTCGGTCTCGGAGGCCTTGTACTGCTTGGTCCAGCGCGAGATCTGGCGCTGGATATACTGTCCCGGCCGGCCGAAATCGCCGAGGCCCACCGCCTCGTAGTCGACCTTGTGCAGATCGGCCATGACCTCGCCCATGGCGTCGTAGATCCGATAGCGCTCCGGCTTTGAGAGGTCGGGCAGCGTCGGGTCCCAGAACACCCGGCCCTCGACCCACTCCATGATGTAGAAGGCGGTGCCGACGATGTCCTCGTCCTCGCACAGCACGTGGGTTCGCGGCACCGGCACCGGCGTATCGGCGAGCGCGGTGATCACCCGGTATTCACGCTCCACCGCATGGGCGGACGGCAGCAGCTTGCCGGGCGGCTTGCGGCGCAGCACGTAATTCGCGCCGCCGGCGCTCAAGCGGTAGGTCGGGCAGGACTGGCCGCCCTTGAACTGCTCGACCTCCAGGGTGCCGGAGAACCCGTCGACATGGGCTTCCATATAGCGCTGCAGGCGCGCCACCTCGAAGCGATGCTGTTCGCGCACCGCCATGGTGCCCGAGAAGTTGCGCTGCATCTCGGCGCCACGATCCGCCATGTCGGCCCCCCTTCGGCGACGCTGGCTCAGGCGGCGGTTTTCGCGGCGATGTCGCGCCGCCCGCTGTTGATCGCCAGCAAATAGTCGATACCGTCCCGTGCGATGGCATCTCCTACCATCTCGTCGCCCTCCGCCTCCAGCTCGGCCATGTCGACCCAGTTGGCATAGAGGCCGCGCGTCCGCTTGGTGACGATACCGGCCTTGACCAGGGTGCGGACCAGGACACGGAAGATGTTCGTTCCTTCCTTCAGTTCGCCCCGCCGGTCGCTCTCGTCATAGACCTCGCGGATGCTGTCGCGCAACTCCTTCCAGTCGATACCGAACTGGCCGTAGACAGCGCGCTTCTGGCGGATGTTGACCAGATTGAACAGCAGGGATTCGAAACATTCCGCCGCCCAGTCCTCGATCGAATGGCGTTCCGCCTGGCTGAGCGCTGGCATGGTGCGGTCGGCCCAGATCTTGCCAAAGCGATGATGGAAGGCCTCGTCCGTCATCACCAGCTGGACCAGGCGTTTGAGGACGGGATCGTTGGTGTGGGCGTGGATGTTGGCGAAGGTACCCATCGCCAGGCCCTCCAGCAGCATCTGCATGCCGACCACTTTCTTCCAGACGACGTCGGTGTGAACGAGCTCTTCCAGCAGGTCGCCCAATGTCTCGCCAATCGGAAATGCGGTACCCCAGCGGCTTTCGACATACATCGCGAAACCGGTGACGTGGCGCGCCTCCTCGCGGGCCTGGTTGGCGGCGTATTCCTGCGCGCCCACATCGTGCAACAAGCTGCACAGCCCGGCGGACAGCGAGAGCGCACCCTGCTCGCCATGCAGAATGGAAGACAGCTGCCAGCGCATGACCTCATTGGCAAGGCGGGTCTGGTCCTCCTTCGACAGCGCCTGGACAAGAGGACTGCGGAATTCCGCGAGGCGCTGCATCGGCATGATGCTGTCACGCGTCAGGTCGAACGGTTCGGAGAAATCGAGATAGCGACGGTCGGTCGGATCCCAGAAATGCTCGTGTGTCGCGGAGATGATGGTATCGAAGGCGTCGGAGCGGCGATTGTAGCGCTCCACCTCGAACATTCGGCGGAAATCCTTCGGATCGACGACATCATAGGCCGGATCGTAGGTCAGTTGTTCCGACATGTCTGGCTTGCTCCCTGAGGCCTGGCCCCGCCCGTGGGAAGCCTAATCCATGCCCCAAGCCAAGGCGAGCCACGACGGCGCGCGAAACCAAAACGTTAACTCTTGCGCCGCGCGTGGCCCTATGGGGGCGTGATCTATGGCCGACGTCGTCTCAAAAGAAGACGTAGGAACGAACCACGACATTCTTGCGGCAAGGCGCGTCCAGCGGCACCGTCGGATCGACGCAGGCGGTGTGGAAGGACCAGCGCGAGACCGAGCCGTCGGTGATGGAATCGTAGCACTTCAGCATCGACATCTCGTTCGGCTGCTGCTGCGGGATCCAGTACCACTCGTGGTCGGCGCGGTGCGTGAAGCGGGTCGTCTCGCCGACGCGGTCGTCGTAGATGCGGTAGTTGTTGACGTAGGGCTGGTCGGCGAACGACGGCCAGGCGCACAGCACGAAGGGATACTGTTCCACCGTCTCCATCGGCTTGGCGAGGTTGATCGACATGAAGCGGCGCGACATCTTCGCGTCCGCCTCGGCCTCGGTGTAATGCTGTTCACGCCCGAAATTGCGCAGGTTCTTGGTCAACAACTCACGGCAGCGCACGCGCCCGCTGTTGTCGTTCAGGTCGTTGTGCACCAGGTTGGCGTAATTGGCGTTGACGCCCGGGTTCTTGGCGTCCTGGTCCTCGGTCCGGTCGCCCGTGTAGTCCTTGTCGAAGACGTCGTGGTTGTAGACCAGGGCGTCTGTGGCGCCGGGGAAGAAATCGAGGAGAAGCTGCTCGATCTCCGGATAGAAGACCCGCTCCACCTCGCCCGAATCGTAGAAGTTCTGGCACTTCGATTCGATATGCGCCAGGGAAACGCCGAGCCTGTCCATGCTCTCGGGGCTGGTGGGCGACAGGCCGGGGTAATACTCCTCGATCCGGCGCGCGTCGCGCATGACCTGCGGGAAGTAGAGGCAGCGTTTGGCGTTGTCCTTCTCCATCTTCCGCAGCGCCTCGGCATCGGCCTCCCGCGACGGATCGTGCCAGAGCGCATTGGACGAGACGATGGAATAGGACGGATATTCGTTGACCGTATAGCGCAGCGGCAGCGCCAGGCCGCCCTCCGGCGCTTCGATGCCGTTGGCCCGGATGTAGTCGACGCACTCGTCATACTCGCGGAAGCCGACACCCCACTTGGTCTCGATCGGGCCGGGAGGTCCGTTATCGAGCATGTCGATGACGTCCTGGCCTTCGCCGTCGGCGATCTGCTTCAGCGCGGCGTCCATCGCCTTGGCGGTGCCGGCGTCGCCATCGACGTCGAAGGCCATGTAGGACAGGCCGTCGTTGGCTGCGATGGGCGGCGGCTGGCCCTCGGTACGCTCCAGGGTCGGGACGTAGACGGACCCCTCCGCTTCCACCGCATCATGGCCGGAGATGACTTTGCGCTCGTTCATGGTGTGCCTCCAATTCGATCTGCTGCATTATCGCATAGGCGGCGCGGGCTTCCTAGAGGCTGGGGCCGTCTTCGTCCGGACGGGCGTTGGAACGTTGACGGATTCTTAGCCCCTTCCGATCAGCATCGACGTTCCCGGGTCCGCGATGAATTGCAACTGAGCATGCAGATCGACAAAAACAATACGGAGAGTCCCGTGTGCTCTCCCACGGTATTGCAGAATATCCTGGATACGCTCGACCAGGGCGTCGCGCTTTTCGATGCGTCACGGCGCCTGGTTGTCGCGACCCCGGCTCTGCGGACCGGATTCGGGTTCCCCGATGACGTCATGAAGGTCGGAGCGTCCTGCTATTCGATCTTTCGTTTCCTTGCTGAGCGCGGGGACTACGGCCCCGGAGATCCAGCGGAACTGACCGAGAACCGCCTGCGCGTGGTTTGGAGCGGCACGCCCTCGCGTGTCGAAGTCTTGGTGCGCGGCAAGGTCTGGTATGAAATCGCGGTTCGACCCTTCGCCGGCGGCGGCATCTTGATAACGCAGATAGATATCAATGAACGCAAGAGGGCCGAATTGGCACTGCGCGAAAGCGAGGCACGGTTTCGCGATTTCGCCGATGTGGCATCCGATTGGTTCTGGGAGGTCGACGAGCAGCTGCGCTTTACGATGGTCACCGACGGTATCCGGAAATACAACGGCGGGGTGGACCCGAGCGGGACCTATGGATTGACGCGCCAGGAGCTGAATATACGCGGTGGCGTCAGCTCGCCGGCGTGGGACAGGCATCTCGCGGATCTGGAGGCGCGGCGCGAATTCAGAGCCTTCGAGTACCGGGTCGCGGATCCGCATGGCGGCTTGCACGATTGGTCGGTATCCGGCCGGCCGTTTTATGATGCGGACGGGGTCTTCGCCGGCTACCGGGGTGTCGGGCGCGATATCAGCCGTCGCAACACCATGATCGAGGAGCTGCGGCAGAGCAAAGAGCAACTCGAGATCGAGATCTCCGAACGACGCGATCGGGAGGAGAGATTGGAATCGCAGGCAACGCAGTTGACCGAGCTGGCGGAGAACGAGAGTTTCCTGCGACAGTCGGCCGAAGCCGCGGAACACGCCAAATCCAATTTCCTGGCCACCATGAGCCACGAGATCCGCACGCCGATGACGGCCGTTCTCGGCATGGCGGATCTGTTGCTGAAAACCGAACTCGACGATGAACAGCGCGATTTGGCGGGAGAGGTCCGTCGTTCCGGCGCCGCGCTTCTGACGATCATCAACGATGTTCTCGACCAGGCCAAGCTGGTGGCAGGCAAGATGGATCTGGATCCGACCGACTTCGATCTGCCGGGCGCCGTCACCGCCTGCGCCGAAGCCCTGCGGATCCAGGCCCGGGACAAGAGCGTCGAGATGATCGTCGAAATCGACGACGACGTTGCGAAATTCGTGCGTCAGGATCACGGTCGGTTGCGGCAGGTGTTGCTCAATCTGATCGGCAACGCCGTGAAGTTCACGGCCGCGGGCAGCGTCACGACACGTGTCCATCGGACCTCGGGCTCGGCCACCGACATGCGTTTGCGGTTCGAAGTGGTCGATACCGGGATCGGCATCGATCCCGATGCCGTCGGGCGCCTGTTCGACGCCTTCGAACAGGCCGATCGCAGCACGATGCGGCAGTTCGGTGGGACGGGTCTCGGCCTCTCCATTTCGAAACAGATCGTCGAATTGATGGGCGGCGAGATCGGTGTCGAAAGCGCGCCGGGGGTGGGAAGCACGTTCTGGTTCACCATACCCGTGCGCTCGGCCAGGTCCGACGCGACGGCGAACGTCGCGGCCGGCGACGACGACGCGGCGCCATCCTGTTCACCCTTGCGGATCCTGGTGGCCGAGGACCATCCGGTGAACCAGGTGCTCATTGCGAAGATTCTCACGAGCCTGGGTCATCAGTGCGAAATGACGCGTGACGGCAGTGAACTGGTCGAGAAGTTTCCCCGCAGCGACGTCGACCTGATCCTGACCGATATACAAATGCCGCGCATGGGCGGCGTCGAAGCGACGGAGAAGATCCGTGCCGGCGGTCCGATCGGCAAGTCCATCCCCATTATCGCGCTGACCGCGGATGCGATGACGGATCGCATCGAAGTCTTTCGCAACGCCGGCATCGATGCCGTGGTGACGAAGCCGATCGATATCCAAGAGCTGACGTCGACGATCCATCAGGTCATGCAGGACAGAGCCTGACGCCGAGGTTGTACGGCGTTACCGGCGAAGCGCGCGGGCACCGATATCGCGCCGGCAGAAGCCGCCTGGCCAGTCGATGATGTCGACGGCTTCATAGGCCCGGGCCCGCGCCGCCTCGATGTCCGCGCCGCTCGCCGTCACGCCCAGGACCCGTCCGCCGTTCGCCAACAGGCGGCCGTCGTCGCGCAGCGTGCCGGCATGGAAGACGGTGACGCCCGGCAGTTCGCCGGCCGGGCCCAGGCCGGCGATCTCGCTGCCCTTCTCGTAGCTTTCGGGATAGCCGTTCGCGGCCATCACCACGACCATCGCCGCGTCGTCGCGCCAGCGCAGGTCGACGTTGCGCAGCTGACCGTCGGCCGTGGCCATCAAGGCCGGCAGGACGTCGGAGCGCAGCCGGGCCATCAGCACCTGGCATTCCGGATCGCCGAAGCGGCAGTTGTATTCGATCAGGTGCGGGCCCGCCTCGTTGATCATGAGGCCGGCGAACAGCACGCCCTTGAAGGGTCTGCCCTTCTCGGCCATGGCGCGGATCGTCGGCTCGATGATGCGGCTCATCGTCGCCTCGACCATCGCGTCATCCATCACCGGGGCGGGGGAGTAGGCGCCCATGCCGCCGGTGTTGGGACCGGTATCGCCGTCGCCGACCCGCTTGTGGTCCTGCGCGGTCGCGAGCGGCAGCACGCTCTCTCCGTCGGCAAGGGCGAAGAAGCTCGCCTCCTCGCCGTGCAGGAATTCCTCGATGACGATTTCGGCGCCGGCCGCGCCGAAGCGGCCGCCCAGGATCTCGCCCGCCGCCTGGATCGCCGTTTCGACGTCTTCGGCGACGATGGCGCCCTTGCCCGCCGCCAGGCCGTCCGCCTTGACGACGATGGGCGCACCCATCGCCTGGATATGGGCGGCGGCGGCCTCGAGGTCGGTGAAGCGCTCGTAGGCGGCCGTGGGAATGCCGACCTCGGCGCAGAGTTCCTTGGTGAAGGCCTTCGAGCCTTCCAGCACCGCGCCCGCCGCGCTCGGGCCGAAGGCCTTGATTCCGGCGGCGTCCAGCCGGTCGACCAGGCCGGCGACCAGCGGCGCTTCCGGCCCGACGACGACGAAGTCGATTGCCTCGGAACGGCAGAAGCCGAGGATGCCGTCGAAGTCCATGGGGTCGATGTCGACGGTCCGTGCGATCTCGGCGATGCCGGCGTTGCCGGGCGCGCAGAACAGCCGCTCGGTCAGGGGGGAATCGGCGATCGCCCAGCAGAGCGCGTGCTCCCGCCCACCCGAGCCGACGACAAGAATGTCCATGCTTCCCTCCGCACTTCCCGTGGGCGCGGGCTCTTGTATCATGGGCTCGGATTCGAGGACAAACGAGCCGATGGACCAACCAGAACCAAGCGCCAACCTACCGGAATTGAGCGTCTCCGAGCTCTCCTTCCACCTGAAGCGGATCGTCGAGGACGCCTTCCCCTATGTCCGCGTGCGCGGCGAGATCTCGGGCTTCGTGCAGGCCCGCTCCGGCCATCTCTACATGAGCCTGAAGGACGACAAGTCGGTCCTGGACGGGGTCTGCTGGCGGGGCACGGCCCGCGGCCTCGGCTGTCGGCCGGAGGATGGGCTGGAGGTGATCTGCACCGGCAAGCTCACCACTTATCCCGGCCGCTCGCGCTATCAGCTGGTGATCGAGCGGATGGAGCCGGCCGGCGTCGGTGCCCTGATGGCGCTGCTGGAGGAACGGCGGCGCAAGCTCGGCGCCGAGGGCCTGTTCGCGGAGGAACGCAAGCGGCCGCTGCCCTACCTGCCCGAGGTGATCGGTGTCGTCACCTCGCCGACCGGCGCGGTCATCCGCGACATTCTGCACCGGCTGCGCGACCGCTTCCCCCGCCGGGTCCTGCTCTGGCCGACCCTGGTGCAGGGGGAGGGGGCGGCCGAACAGGTGGCGGCGGCGATCCGCGGCTTCAATCGCTTCGCCGAGGACGGGCCGTTGCCGCGCCCGGATGTGCTGATCGTGGCCCGCGGCGGCGGCAGCATCGAAGATCTCTGGGCCTTCAACGAGGAGGTCGTGGTGCGCGCCGCGGCCGAAAGCGAGATCCCGCTGATCTCCGCCGTCGGCCACGAGACCGACACGACTTTGATCGATCACGCGAGCGACCGGCGTGCGCCCACGCCGACGGCGGCGGCGGAAATGGCGGTGCCGGTGCGCCTCGATCTCGCCGGGCAGGTGGAGGAGTTCGGCCGTCGCCAGGACACCGCCTTGCGTCGCCGGCTGGAGGAAAGCCGCCATCGCGTCGAGGGCCTGGCCCGCGGCCTGCGGGGACCGCGCGAACTGCTCGGCCTGGCGAGCCAGCGCTTCGACGACCTGGCGGAACGCTTGCCACGCGCCCTCTCGGCTTTGGCCCGCGAGCGCCACGGCCGCCTGCGTGAGTTGGCCGCCCAGCTTCGCCCGCGCCTGCTGGCCGGCGAGGTCGCCCGCCAGGGGGAACGGCTGGCGGAGCTCGACGCCCGCGCGCGGCGGGCGGAACGCAACCGGCGGGAACGGACGGTGGAACGGTTGCGCGGCCTGGGCCAGAGATTGGAAAACCTCTCCTACCGCAACGTGCTGGCGCGCGGCTATGCGGTGGCGCGCACGGCGGACGGCCAGCCCCTGACCACGGCCGGGTCTGCGACGCCCGGCCTCGCCCTCGACCTCGAGTTCCACGACGGTCATGTGGCGGCGAGCGTCGACGGCGGCGTGTCGAGCGCGCCGGTCCGTCGCCGGGCCAAGCCGAAGCCCGGCCAGGGCGAGCTGTTTTGAGGCTCGCCCTGCTGGCCATCCTCGCGGCCTTCGCGCTGGCCGGCGCGGCGGTCGCGGAGACGCTCTCTCTCGACGGTGACGCCGTGCAAGGCGGCATGATGATCGGCCATGCCCCGGTCGGCAGCACCCTCGATCTCGACGGTCGTGCGGTGCGGCAGGCCGCCGACGGGCTTTTCGTCATCGGCTTCGGGCGCGACCATGGGCCGACCGCGCGCCTGACCCTGCGCGCACCGGACGGCAGCCGTCGGCGCCATGACATCGCGGTCGCCAGGCGTGCCTACAAGATCCAGCGGATCGACGGCCTGCCGCCGAAGATGGTGACGCCGGGTGCCGCGGCCTTGAAGCGCATTCGCCGCGAGGCCGCGAAAATCCGCGCCGTGCGCGCGCTGGATACGCCCGATACCTGGTTCGCCGAAGGCTTCGGCTGGCCGGTGCAGGGCGTCATCACCGGCGTCTTCGGCAGCCAGAGGGTCCTGAATGGCGAAGCCCGCCGCCCGCACTACGGCATCGATATCGCGGCGCCCGCCGGCACCATCGTCCGCGCGCCCGCCGCCGGCCGGGTCGCGCTCGCCCAAGCGGATCTCTATTTCACCGGCGGGACCGTCATGCTCGACCATGGCCACGGCGTGACCTCGGTGTTTTCCCACCTGCGCGATGTCACGGTGAAACTGGGCACCCATCTTGGCCAAGGGGATCCTTTGGGCACCGTCGGTTCGACGGGGCGCTCGACCGGTCCGCATCTCGACTGGCGCGTCAATTGGTTCACCCAACGCCTGGATCCGGCCCTGCTGGCCGGGCCGATGCCTAAATAGCCGGCCGTTCGATCACCAGGTTGCCCCAGGCGTCGACCCGGGCGCGGTCGCCGGGGAAGAGGGGGATCGTGCTGTCCATCTGCTCGACGACGGCGGGGCCTTCTATGACCTGGTCGCGGACCAGGGCGTCGCGGCGCCAGACCTCGGCCTTGGACCAGGTATCGCCGGTGAACATCACCTCGCGCGTGCCGCTCGCCGTCGCCGGGGCCTGGCCGCTCGGCAGTTCGGGAAGTGCGGGCTTGTCGCGCCGCCCCGTCGCCTTGACGCGAAGGCTGACCAGCTCCATCGGCTCGTCCGCCTGGGCGAAGCCATAGGCCCGTTCATGCGCGACATGGAAGTCGGCGGCGAGACGCTCGATCGTGTCGGCGTCGATTCCGTCCGCATCGAAGGGGATGGACAGCTCGAAATTCTGCCCGACATAGCGGATGTCGGCACTCCAGGCTGCGCCGAGATCACCGTCGGCCACGGCTTCGCGCCGCGCCCATTCGCGGACCTGGCCGCCCAGTTCGTCGACCCGGCGGGCAAGGACCGCGCGCAGGTCGGCATCGAAGCGGGTGAGATCAAAGCGCACGAAGTCGGCCGCCATGTCGGAGCCGAGCAGCCCCTCGGCGCAGAGAATGCCCGGGTTGGGCGGGATGACCATCCGGCGGATGCCGAGTTCCGTGGCGACGTCGCCCGCATGCAGCGGCCCGGCGCCGCCGAAGGCGAAGAGGGCGAAGGCGGTGGGGTCGTGGCCGCGCTCGATCGAAATCGTGCGGATCGCCTTGACGATGACGGCGGAGGCGACGCGGACGATGCCGTGCGCCGTTTCCATCCGTTCGAGGCCGAGGCGTTCGGCGAGGCGGTCGACGGCCACCTCCGCCAGCTCGCGCCGGATCGCCATGCGGCCGTCGAGCAGCGCGCCCGAGGGCAGGCGGCCGAGCAGCACGTTGGCGTCGGTCACCGTCGCCTCCTCGCCGCCGCGACCGTAGCAGGCCGGGCCCGGGTCCGCGCCGGCGCTGCCCGGGCCGACCTTCAACAGGCCGTCGCGGTCGATCCAGGCGATCGAACCGCCGCCGGCCCCGACCGCGTTGACGTCCAGCGTCAGCAGGCGAAGCGGAAAGCCGGCGAGACGCCGGCTCGCCACCAGGGCGGGCTCGCCGTTCGACAGCAGGCTGACGTCGGCGCTGGTGCCGCCGACGTCGAGGGTGATGATATCGCCAAACCCGGCGAGCGCCGCGCGCTGCGCCGCGCCGATGGCGCCCGCCGCGGGGCCGGAGAGGGCGGAGCGGATCGGAAACTCCCGTGCCATCGAGACCGACATCAGGCCGCCGGCGCTCTGGCTCACGGTCGGTTCACAGGCGATGCCGAGGCTTTCGACCGCGTGGGTGAAGCGATCGAGATAGTCGTCCATCACCGTCAGCAACGCGCCGTTCAGCACGGCGGTGGAGAAGCGCTCGTACTCGCGGAATTCCGGATAGACCTCGGCCGAGGTGATGACCCGGCTCTGGTTGCCCATGACCTCGCGAAGGATTTCCGCGGCCCGGGCCTCGTTCGCCGGATGAAGATGGGAATGCAGGAAACAGACGACGACGCAGTCCGCCCCCTCGGCGCGTAGCTGTTCACCCACCGCGCGCACCGCCGCTTCGTCGAGGGCGCGGTGCTGGATGCCGTCGGCCCGGGTTCGTTCCGCCACTTCGAGGCGCAGCTTGCGCGGCACCAACGGGTCGGGGAAGTCGGTGTGCATGTCGTAGACCTTGGGACGGATCTGCCGGCCGATCTCCAGCAGGTCGCGAAAGCCCTCGCTGGTCACCACGGCGACCTTGCCGACCTTGCGCTGGATCAGCGCGTTGGTGCCGACGGTGGTGCCATGCGCCAGCAGCACGACATCCGCGGCGGCGATGCCGTGTTCGGAAAGCGCCGTAGACACGCCCTCGACGATGGCGCGATCCGGCTCGTCCGGGGTCGAGGGTGTCTTGTGCAGGACGAGACGGTTCTCCTCCGGCACGCTGATGGCGATGTCGGTGAAGGTGCCGCCGACGTCGACGCCGATATGTACGGACATGCTGCTCCCGCCCTGTTCCCCCGGAAAGACGCGATGCTTTCCGCGCGGGCGGCAAAAGTCAATTCGTCCTGGCGAGCGCGGTGGTGGCGAGGGACGTGGCGGTCACGTAATCCACCTTGCCGGTGCCGAGCAGGGGGACCTCGTCGACGGGCATGACGGTGCGGGGAATGGCGATTTCGGCGTCGCCGCGTTCCTGCATATGGCGTTGGATCTCGGCCCGCTCGCCGGCGGCCTGTTCGGTCAGCAGGATGATCTGTTCGCCGCGCCGGGGGTCCGGCAGGCTGACCGCGGCATGGCGTGCGTCCGGCCACAGCTCGCTCGCGCGGCCCTCCACCTGGGTGAGGGAGATCATCTCGCCGCCGATCTTGGCGAACCGCTTGGCCCGCCCGGCGATGGTGATGAAACCGTCGGGATCGACCTCGACGATATCGCCGGTGTCGTACCAGCCCTCGCCCGGCGCCTCGATGCGCCCGAACCCGCCCTCGCGCAGATAGCCGAGCATGATGTTGGGGCCCTGGACGAAGAGGCGGCCGCCGATCTCGATGCCCGGCACCGGTTCCAGCTCCGCCTTTATCTCCGGCAGCAGGCGGCCGACGGTGCCGGCGCGGAAGTGCATCGCCGTGTTGGTCGAGATCACCGGCGCGCATTCGGTGGCGCCGTAACCTTCCAGGATCCGCTTGCCGAACTTGTCGGCCCACACGCGGCGGGTTTCCGCCTGCACCTTCTCCGCCCCGGCGAAGACGTAGCGCAAGTTGAAGAAATCGTAGGAATGCGCCGCACGGGCATAGCCGGCGAGGAAGGTATCGGTGCCGAACATGATCGTGGCGTTGGTGTCGTAGAACAGCTCCGGCACGATGCGATAGTGCAGTGGTGAAGGATAGAGGAAGACGCCGACGCCCGAGAGCACGGGCAACAGCAGCCCGCTCGACAGGCCGAAGGAATGGAACAGCGGCAGGGCGTTGAACACCCGGTCGCTCGGGTTGAAGTCGACCCGGGCGGAAAGCTGGTGATGATTGGCGCGCAGGTTGCGATGGCTGAGGACGACGCCCTTCGGCACCCCCTCGGAGCCGGAGGTGAAGAGAACCACCGCCGGGTCGCTCGGCGCGGCCTTCTCCGAGAGATAGGGGCCGACGAAACGGGCGAACGGGCGCAGCGCCAGGCCAAACAGTTTGTCGAGAATCGAGATCTGCCCGCGCAGGTCTTCCAGGTAAACCACGTGCACCTCGTCCTCGAGTCCGGCGACGAGATCGCCGAGCTCGGCGAGTTCGACGAAACGGCGCGACGTCAGCACGGTTTCGGCGCGCACGGCCCGGCAGGCGGAGCGGACGTTGTCCACACCGGCCGTGAAGTTCAACATCGCCGGGATGCGGCCGAAGGCCTGTAGCGCGAAAAAGGTCACGGCCGCGCCGTTGGTGTTCGGTAGCAGCAGGCCGACATACTCGCCCGCCTTGCTGCTCGCAGCCAGGCGCCGGCCGAGCACCAGGGATCCCAGGATCAAGCGGTTGTAGGACAGCGGCGTGCGTTCCACGTCTTCCAGGATCTCCCGCCCGCCGCCATGCACCGCGCGGGCGTCGGCAAGCGCCTGGAACAGCGTCGCGTCCATGTCCGCCGTGCGGAACATCATCGTCGCCATGATGTCGTAGAGCTGCTCGCCGAGCTGGTGGCGTCGCGCCCGGCCCTTCACCTCGTCGGCGACCTCGAGCTCGCGCGGCTCCAGAATCGTGATCGAGATGCGCGGGAACCAGCGCAGGCGCAGCTTGTCGCCCAGCTTCGAGAAGGGCGTGTATTGCGCACCCTCGATCCTGACGGGCAGGATCTTCGCCCCCGCCATGTCGGCGATGGCGCCGGGCCCCTCGTAGATCTTCATCAGGGCGCCGGTCGTGGTAATGCGGCCTTCGGGGAAGATCAGACAACGCTTGCCCGCCTTCACCGCACTGACCAGCGTTTTGGCGGCCATCGGGTTGGTCGGATCGAGAGCCAGCAGCTCGAACAGCCAGAAGGCGGGCTTCGCCCACCACCTCTCGGCCACATGGCTGTTGATGGCGAAGGTCGGCGTGCGCGGCAGGTAAGCGGACAGCAGGGCGCCATCGAGATAGCTGGTGTGGTTGGCGACGATAACGACCTTGTTGCCGGCGTTGCGGAAGTTCCGCTCGCCGCGAAGCTCGACCCGGTAGAGCAGGTTGAAGATCCAGCGCATGACGGCGTTGACGGTCTCGCGCGGCAGCAGTTTGCAGATGTAGCCGGCGGCGATCACGCTCAGAACCGCCATGTAGAAGAACACTTCGGGGATGGTGCTGCCGAGGCTCAGCAGGACGATCACCGCGCCGGCGCCGAGCACCATGAACAGCGCGTTCAGGATATTGTTGGCGGCGATATTGCGCGCGCGATGCTCTTCCGTGCTGGCGGCTTGCAGAATGGCGTAGAGCGGTACGGTGTAGAAGCCGCCGGCGACCGCCATCAAGAACAGGTCGACCGTGATGCGCAGGCCCGTGAAGGACAGCAGGAAGCCGGCGACGCCGATCAGGCCGCTGCCGCCCGGTCCGTCGAGGCTGGCGCTGGCCCAGACCAGGTCCAGGCCGAAGACCGCCATGGCGATGGCACCAACCGGCACGAGCTTGGCCGAGATGTCGTCCTTCAGCGCCCGGTTGCAAAGCACGGAGCCGACCGCGATGCCGATCGCGAAGGTCGCCAGGAACAGCGTCACCACATGCTCGTTGGCGCCGACGACGTCCTTGGCGTAGGCCGGCAATTCCGAAATGTAGACGGCCCCCACCAGCCAGAACCAGGAAAGGCCGAGGATCGAGAGAAAGACCTCCCGCCGGGTGCGGGCGTGGGCGATGATGTTGCCGATCTCGGCCGGGAAGTTGGCGTTGATTTCGAGATCGGGGATCGCCGGCCCGGCCTTGGGAATCTGCAGGCTGGTCGCGAAGCCGAGCCCGGCGATGGCCAGGATCAGCACGGAAACGATGAGCGTGCCCTGGTCCATCAGGATCAGCACCGCCCCGGTGATGGTGCCGAGCAGGATGGCGAGAAAGGTCGCGCCCTCGATCATGCCGTTGGCGGCGAGCAGATGGTGGCGGTCGATATGGTCGGGCAGGATCGAGTATTTGAGCGGCCCGAAGAAGGCCGACTGCGTTCCCATCAGGAACAACACGACCATCAACATCCAGACGTCGCCGAGGAAGAGGCCGAGGGCGCCGAGGCCCATGATGACGATCTCGCCGAACTTGACGATCTGGATCAGCCGCGCCTTCTCCAGCTTGTCGGCGAGCTGTCCCGCCGTGGCGGAAAACAGGAAGAACGGCAGGATGAAGATCAGCGCGGCGAGCGCGACCAGGATCGCCGCATCGAGGCCGAGCTCGGCGGCACCCCTGAAGGTGATCAGGATGATCAGCGCATTCTTGTAGACGTTGTCGTTGAAGGCGCCGCAGAACTGCGTCACGAAAAGTGGCAGAAAGCGTCGGCTTTTCAGCAGATCGAGTTGGGTATCACTCACCTGGGCACTCCGGCACGCGTTATCCTCGCTCACCGCGCGGCGTAACCGCGCGGCCTGCCCTATGCCCGAACCCTACTTCGTGTCGCGGCGGGCCATTTTCAAGACGTCGTCCTGCGCCCATCCCTCTTCGAAGGGCACGGTGAAGTAGGCGTCGAACTTCATGTGACGGAATTTCCACACACCGTCTATACGCACATAGTCGTCATCATAGCGCCCGGCGACGTTGAAGGCCCGCCCGTTGTTGATGGTGCGCGCCTCCATGTAGCTGTAGCCCTTGCCCGTATCGCCATCCACCGTCACCACATGGTTGTGGATGAACTGCTTGATGAAGGGCAAGACGTCGGGCGCGGCGCCGAAGAATTTGGTGATCTTCGCGTGCCCCTGGGCCCGCCCGATGTAGGAGAAGTCCAGGCTGCCGTCCGCCACCCACATCCTCGGGATCTGATCGTACCAGCCCTCGTTGATCGCTTGGTGATAGTCGCAGCGCAGGCGGCGCAGCTGCTCGATATCGTCGAGTTCACGGACCTTGGTCTCCAGCGCGGCCAGGCGCGCGCTCACATCGTCACTCATCGGGTCCTCTCCTTCTCACTCGGGCGCCAGCTCGCGGGCCCATTCTCGCAGGACGAATTTCTGGATCTTGCCGCTCGGCGTGCGGGGAAACGCGTCCAGGATCTCCAACCGCTCGGGCAGGTACTGCCGGGTCATGCCCCGCGCGGTCAAATAGGCGGCCATGTCGACCAGGCTCATCTCGTGCCCGGCGTTCAGCGTGACATAGGCGCAGCCCCGTTCGCCGAGGCGCGGGTCGGGCATGGCGACCACGGCGACATCGTCGATACCCGGGTGGCCGTAGAGCATCGCTTCGACCTCGACGACGGGAATGTTTTCCGCGCCCCGCAGAATGATGTCCTTCGAGCGGCCGGTAATGCGGATATAGCCGTCCTCGTCCATCCGCGCCCGGTCGCCCGTGTCGAACCAGTCCTCCGCATCGGTGGCGAACAGCTCCGGCCGCTTCAGGTAGCCGATGAAGAGGGTGGAGCCCCGCGTCTGCAACTCACCCTCGATGCCGGGCCCGATCGGGCGACGGGCCTCGTCCACCACCTGCACCTCGCAGCAATCGATGGCGCGGCCGTCGCTGCCGAAGATCTTCTCGTCTGGGTCCTCGGGTCGGCAGATGGTGGCGGCGGCGCATTCGGTCATGCCCCAGATCGAGAGGACGCGGAGGCCGATACCGCTGCGGGCCCGCTCGACCAGCGCCGGCGGAACCTGGGCGCCGCCACAGGCAAAATAGCGCAGCGAGGAGAGGTCCGGTCCGCCCGCTTCGGCGACGTTGCAGAGGTCGTTCAGGAACGGCGTGGCCGCGACAGTGAAGGTCGGCCGTTCGGCCGCGATGATGGTCGCCGCCCTGCCGCCGTCCCACTTGTCCTGTAGGACCGCGGTGCAACCGAGCTGCAGCGGATGGCAGATGCCCCAGTGAAACCCGGTCTGATGGGCCAGGGGCGAGGCCATGTAGAAGGTGTCGCCGGGGCCGAGATCGAGAATGTCGTTCAGGGTGTGGTAATGGCCAAACAACGTATTGGCCGTGTGCATCGCGCCCTTCGGCTCGCCCGTCGTGCCGGAGGTATAGATGATCTCCGTCACCTCGTTCGGGCCGCGCGCCAGGCCGTCGAGGCGGCCGTCGTCGTTTCGTGTCGCGTCGAGGAAGCTCGCCTCGAAGGACGCCGGGCCGCTTGCGCCGATGAAGCAGGCATGGTCGAGGGCGGGGAGTTCGGCACGCAGGCCGTCGATCATGGGCGCATAGTCGAACCCGTTGAAACGGGCGGGCGCGATCAGCAGCCTGGTCTCGGCGAACCCCAGCATGAAACGAAGCTGCGCCTCGCGGAAGATCGGCATCAAGGGATTGGTGATGGCGCCCGCCTTCAGGCAGGCGAGATGCAGCACGGAAAACTGCCACCAGTTCGGCAGCTGCAACGAAACCACATCGCCCGGCCGGATGCCGAGGTCGAAAAGGGTCAACGCGAAGCGGGTCGAGAGGGTGTCGACCTCGCGCCAGCACAGCCGGTGCACCCGCTCGCCCTCCGCCTCGTAGGCGACGATCGCCGGGCCGGTGGGATCGCGGCCAAGCGCGTCCGCCAGATAATCGAGGCCGGTGCGGTCATGCCACCAGCCGGCTTCGCGCATGGCCTCGATCCGCGCCGCCGGCAGAATTTCGCCGAGTTCCGCCATATCTTCGTTTCTTCACCCGCGCCGCCACTTCGGAATTCGGCTAGGCTAGTGGCTTGTAGCCAGGAGGAAAAGCCCAGGAATGACCGAGTATCCCGGCCTGATCGTCGAACGCGACGGCGCCTGTGTTCGCGTCACGCTCGACCGCGCCGAACAGCTGAACCCCCTGGATGCCGCTACCATCGGCGCATTGCTGGCTCTGGTTCGCGAGTTGGAGGCGGCGGGCGAGGTGCGCGTCGTGGTGCTGAGCGGCAAGGGGCGGGCGTTTTCGGCGGGCGGCGACCTCAAGGGTTACGTCGCGCTTTACCGGGATGAGGACGGCTTCCGCCGCTTTCTCGAGGATTTTCATGCGCTCTGCGCCGCCATCGAAGCCTCGGCCAAGCTGTATCTCTGTGCCGTGAACGGCCTGACGGTGGCCGGCGGATTGGAGTTGATGCTGGCCTGCGATCTGGTCATCGCCACCCGTTCGGCGCGGATCGGCGACGGTCACCTGAACTTTGCGCAGTTGCCCGGGGCGGGCGGGTCGCAGCGCCTGCCGCGCGCCGTCGGCTCGGTCCGCGCGCGTCACCTGCTGTTTACCGGTGACCTGCTGGCGGCGGAGGAGGCCGAGCGGATCGGCCTGGTCGGCCGTGTCGTCGACGATGACGTCTTCGAGGCCGAGATCCACGCCACGGTCGCGGGCCTGCTGGAGAAGAGCGGCGCGGCGCTTGCCGGGGCCAAGCACCTCCTCAACCGGGCGCTGGAAATGGACCTGGCGGCCGGGTTGGCGATGGAACGCGACTTCGTCCACCGCCATGCGACGCGGGAGCCGGACGCGAGCGAGGGCCTGCTCGCCTTCGCCGAGCGACGGCCGCCGCGCTACGGGACCGGCGAGGCGTGACGCCGGCGCCGGCTGGGCCGGCCACGCGCTGGGATGTCGTCTGGCTCGCGATCGGCGGCGGCCTGATCGCGGCTTTCCAGATGGGCAAGGTGCCGCCCGCCCTGCCGGTGCTGCGTGATTCCTTCGGGCTGTCGATGGTCGACGGGGGCTGGCTCGCCTCGCTGCTGAACCTGACCGCCGCCAGCCTCGGTATCGTCTTCGGGCTTGCCGCTGATCGTATCGGGCCCCGCCGGACCATCGTCCTCGCCCTCTTCGCCATGGCCGCGGGGGGCGCCGCCGGCGGTCTCGGCGGCGACGCGGCGTGGCTGTTCGCCGGCCGGATGGTCGAGAGCCTGGGCTTCGTCGCCCTGATCGTCGCCGCGCCGGCGCTGATCGCCCAGGCCACCCGGCCCGCGGATCGCAACCTCGCCGTCGGCTTCTGGAGCAGCTATCTGCCCGCCGGCTTCTCGATCATGCTGCTGGCGGCGCCGCCGTTGCTGGGGGCGGTGGGCTGGCACGGCCTGTGGCTGGTCAATGCGGTCCTGGCCCTGGGCTACGGGTTGGTCTTCCTCTGGGCGACGGCGCCCCGGCGCTATCCGGCCGGCGCCGTGCGGGCGGCCCCGCGGGAGTTCGCCGCGGTACTGCGCGTCCTGCGCCTGCCGGCCCCATGGTTGCTGGGCCTCTCCTTCACGCTCTACAGCCTGCAATGGTTCGCCATCATGGCCTGGCTGCCTACCCTGTTGATCGAGCGCCAGGGCATGGCTTCGGAGACCGCCGCCGTGCTGACGGCGCTCGTGGTGATGGTCAATATCCTCGGCAACCTCGCCGGCACATGGGCGTTGCGCCGCGGCGTGCCCGGCTGGAAGTTGATCGCCTTTTCCGCCGTGGCCAGTCTGGCCGGTGGGTTGGTGATCTATGCGAGCCCGGCGCCGGACATGGTCAAGATCGCCGCGACGATCCTCTATTCCATACTGGTCGGCGTGACGCCTGCCGCGGCGCTGACCGGGGCCGTCCGCCATGCGCCGGGAGACGTCGCGGCGGCCAGCGGCATCGTCATGCAGGCGGCCCAGTGCGGCAGCCTGTTCGGCCCGCCGGTCCTCGCCCTGCTCGTCGGCGATGGCGGCGCCTGGGCGGATGCGACGATCCTCTTCGTCGTGGCGAGCGCGTTGGGGCTGGTGTTGGCGTTGGTGTTGCGACGGCTCGAGCCGGTCAGGGCCTGAGCTTGGCGCCGCAGCCCGGACAGCCCCGGACCCAGGCGGGGCCTCGCATGCCGTTCATCCCGGGCGAGGCGTCGCATTCCGGACAGCGCAGATGCAGGCGCCGGGCGTAGATCTGCGTCAGGATGCCAAGCGCGATACCACTCACCGGCAGCGAGAGCGCGACCAGGACGGCACCGCCGGCCCAGCCGGCGAGCGTCAGGAGGAAACAGCGCCGCCAGCGCCGGTCGAATTCGGCGACGCGGGCGAGGTCGCGCATAGTGGCGGGTTGGCGTTGCGGCATGCCCTTGCGGCGCCATGCGGCGACCGCCTCGCGCCGGGCGCCGAGCCGGCGGTTGAGCAGGCCGAGCACCGTGGCGGCGAGTACCGGCGCCGCAACCAGGCAAGTGAAGAGCAGCCAAACCCAGGTTTCGAGCAAATTCCCGTACCTCTAAAATCGAGCGTACGCCAGTGCGGTAAATTCGCCTAATCACAACTTGGAAGGCTGACGCACGCCGTCGTCCGTGGCATAGCTTTGGCGCTGTGCCGAGGGAACGGACGAGGAGGGGACATGCCATGGCCGCGCCGCACGACGACTGTATCTTCTGCAAGATCATCGCGGGTGACATCCCGTGCTTCAAACTGCTTGAGGACGAGCGGGTGCTCGCCTTCATGGACATCAACCCTTTCAATGACGGTCATTGCCTCGTCATTCCCAAGGCGCATGCCGAAAACCTGCACGCCGCCGCCGACGACGACCTCGCCGCCTGCATCGCCGCCGCCAAGCGGGTCGCCGGCGCGGTCGAGCGGGCCGTCGCACCCGACGGCATCAACCTCGTCCAGGCCAACGGTGTGGGCGCGGGTCAAAGCGTCTTTCACTTCCACATCCACGTCTTCCCGCGCCGCGCGGGCGACGGCGCCATGCTGAACTGGCGCCAGGAGCCGGGCGACATGGCGCGAATCGGTGAGCTGGCGGACGAGATCCGCGCGGCGATGGGCTGAGGCGACCCCGACGGTGCGCGCAATCGGGGGATGGCTGCGGAACGCCGGCCTGGTGTTGGCGGCGATCGTCGTGTTCGAATTCGTGCTGCAGGGCGCGAGCCTCGTGCTCCCCGTCGTCGAGGACCGCACCCGGCCGAAGATTCCGCGCACCCTGGTCGACGAGCAGGTCGGTCACCGGGGCAATCCCGCCTATCCCGGCATCGATGCCCGCGGCTTTCGCAACGACGATGCCGTTGGGCAGGCGGACATCGTCGCGCTCGGCGATTCGCAGACCTATGGCAGCGGTGTCGCACCGGGCGAGGCCTGGCCCGCCGTGCTGGCCGAACACATCGGGCGGCCGGTCTACAACATGGCCTTCGGCGGCTACGGCGCGATTGCCAACCGGATCCACCTGGACGAGGCCCTGGCCTTGAAACCCGACGTCGTGCTTTTCGCGCTCTATTTCGGGAACGACTTCTTCGATGATTTTCAGCTGGCCCGGACGCGGGGCGAACTCGCCCGCGGCAATCCACCGAATCGTCTGGCCAAGGTCGAACGGCGGGAAACGGCGCGCCCGCTGCGGGACGAGATCGTCCATCTCTATCGCCGCGGCCGGAAGACCTCGCAGAAGAATGCCGTCGTCGCCTGGTTCACGGCGCGCAGCCGGGTTTTCGGCCTGATCCGCAATCTCGTTCGAGCGATCGAAGGGCACGACGGGTCGGCCGATACGCCCGCCCTGCTGGGGCGCGAGTTCGAACGCGCGCGCGCCGCGCTCTCCGGGCCGGCGAGCACGTTCGCTTCCGCCCATGACGATGGGGCGTGGCGGACCATCCTGACCGCGCCCTACCGGTTACGCGCGCTCGACGACTCCGATCCCCGCATTCGGGCCGGTATCGAGGTGGGAAAGCAGGCGATGGCCGACATGGCGGCGCGGGTCGACGCCGCCGGTGCCCGCTTTCTGGTTCTTTTGGTGCCCACCAAGGAAAGTGTCGTCCATGGCCGCGTTGCCGAACCCGCGGCGCATATAGGCCTGGTCGACCTGGCGGCGAAGGAGGCGCGGCTGCGGGCCGAGATCGCCGGGTATCTGGCGGCGCGAAAGATCGACCATCTCGACCTGCTGCCCGTCCTGCGCCGGGCCCCGTCCCAGCCCTATTTCGGGGATGGCGACGGGCACCCCAACGCGACCGGCCAGGCCCGGATCGCCGGTGCCGTCGCGGAAACCCTTGGCAAGACGGATGGCGGCGGGTAAACCAGCGCCGAAATTCGAACCCGGGCACGGAGCTTCGCGCAAGGCATGAGATTCCTCATCGAATTCTGGGCGTTCATGCGGGCGCGCAAGAAATATTGGCTGCTGCCGATCCTGATCATGACATTGATCCTCGGCGGTCTGATCGTCTTTGCCGAAGGTTCGGCGGTGGCGCCCTTCATCTACACCTTGTTCTAGGGGCGACGGACGCGATGGAATTTCCCGATCCCCTCATTCCCGGCCGCCTGGTCCGTCGTTACAAGCGGTTCCTCGCCGACGTCGAGGTGGCGGACGGCGAGGTCGTCGTGGCGCACTGCGCCAACCCCGGCGCCATGCTGGGCCTGACCGAACCCGGTGCCGAGGTCTGGCTGTCGCCGGCGCGCAATCCCGCCCGCAAGCTGCGCTATACCTGGGAGCTGATCCGTGCCGACGGCGCCCTCGTCGGCATCAACACCGCCCATCCGAACGCCATCGTCGCCGAGGCGATTTCGGCGGGCCGGGTGCCGGAGCTCAGCCACGTCGCGACGCTGCGCCGCGAGGTCAAATACGGCAAGAACAGCCGCATCGACATCCTGCTCGAGCGCGAGGAGGGAGGGCCGGTGCACGTCGAGGTCAAGAACGTGCACCTCTGTCGCGAGCCGGGCCTGGCCGAGTTTCCCGATTCCGTCACCACGCGCGGTGCCAAGCACCTGGTCGAGCTGGGTGACGTCGTTGCGGCCGGCGGGCGTGCCGTCATGTTCTATTTGGTGCAACGCGAGGACTGCACGCGCTTCGCCCTCGCCGGCGATATCGATCCGGGCTATGCGGCCGCTTTCACCGAGGCCCGCGCACGCGGCGTTGAGGCCTTATGTTATTCCTGTATGATGCGCACGGGCGGAATCGAATTGGGTTCCGCCCTTGTCATTGATGTCTAGACAATCCGAGGATGCGCGGGACATGACCTATGTCACGGCGGCCGAGGCGCCGGATCGCAATACCGGGCTGATCAAGCTGCACGGCGCCGACGAGTTCGAGGGAATGCGGCGGGCCGGCCGGCTGGCGGCCGAAGTGCTCGACATGATCATCCCCCATGTCGAGCCGGGCGTGACCACGGAGGCGCTCGATCGAATTTGCCACGACTACATCCTCGATTCCGGCGCCATTCCGGCACCGCTCAACTACCGGGGATTTCCCAAGTCGATCTGCACGTCGATCAACCATGTCGTCTGCCATGGCATCCCGGGCGACCGGGTCCTGAAGAACGGCGATATCGTCAACATCGACATCACCGTGATCCTCGATGGCTGGCATGGCGATACCAGCCGGATGTTCCTGGTCGGCGAGGTGCCCTTGCGCGCGCGCAAGCTGGTCGAGGTCACCTATGAAGCGATGATGCTCGGCATCGCGCAGGTCAGGCCGGGCGCCCATCTCGGCGATATCGGGCATGCGATCCAGGTCTATGCGGAGGCGCGGCGCTATTCCGTGGTGCGCGACTTCTGCGGCCACGGCCTCGGCCGGGTCTTCCACGACGCGCCCAACGTCCTGCATTACGGCGAACCGGAGAAAGGCATCCAGCTGAAGGCCGGCATGTTCTTCACGATCGAGCCGATGATCAACCTCGGCAAGTTCCAGGTGAAGATCCTGAGCGACGGTTGGACGGCGGTGACCAAGGATCGCTCCCTCTCGGCACAGTTCGAGCATTCCATCGGCGTGACCGAGGACGGGGTCGAGATCTTCACCACCTCCCCCGCCGGAAAGCATCAGCCCCCCTTCGATTGAGGGCGCCGATGGCCGAGAAACCCCACTATCACGGCCACCGTCAGCGTCTGCGGGCGCGGTTTCTCGCGGCCGAACCGGACGCGTTGCCCGATTACGAGCTGCTGGAGTTGTTGCTGTTCGGCGCCAATCCCCGGGGCGACGTGAAGCCGCTGGCGAAACGGCTTCTGGCCGAGTTTGGCGATTTCGCCGGCGTCGTCAGCGCGCCGGTGGAACGGCTCACGCGCGTGGACGGTGTCGGTGACGGTGCCGCCTCGATATTGAAAGCGGTCGAGGCCGGCGCCCGCCGCCTGGCGCTCGGCCGGCTCAAGGATCGGCCTGTATTGAGTTCATGGAACGCGCTCGAGGATTATCTGCAAATCGTCATGGGTCACGAGGGGACGGAGAGTTTTCGCATCCTCTTCCTCGATCGCCGCAATTGTCTGATTGCCGACGAGGTGCAGCAGCGCGGTACCGTCGACCATACGCCGGTCTATCCGCGTGAAGTCGTGAAACGCGCGCTGGAGCTGCACGCGACGGCCCTCATCCTGGTCCACAACCATCCCTCGGGCGATCCGACGCCGAGCCGGGCGGATATCGAGATGACCCGCCAGATCGTCGAGGCGGCGAAAGGGGTGGATATCCTCGTGCACGATCATGTGATCGTCGGGCACGGCCAGCACTCGAGTTTCAAGTCCCTCGGCCTGCTTTCCTGAGTGTCGCGCGGCACGGTATCAAAGAAACGGCGCCATGCCCTCGCGGGCCAGCTCGTCGGCGGTCTCGTTGCCGGGGTCGCCCGCATGGCCCTTGACCCAACGCCAGTCGATCTCGTGTCCGGCGGCGAGCGTCTCCAGGCGCTGCCAAAGATCGGCGTTCTTCACCGGCTTTTTCGCCGCGGTGCGCCAGCCGTTCCGTTTCCAGCCGTGGATCCACTTTGTGATGCCGTCCCGCAGGTAGGTGCTGTCGGTGTGAAGCTCGACCCGGCAGGATCTTTTCAGGGCCTCGAGCGCGCGGATCGCGGCCAGCATCTCCATCCGGTTGTTCGTCGTCGCCGGCTCGCCGCCGGAAAGCCGCTTCTCGTGTGCGCCTCTGCGCAACAGCACGCCCCAGCCGCCGGGCCCCGGGTTGCCGGAACAGGCGCCGTCCGTGTGGATGACGACGGGCGGCTCCCCGGGCTTGGCCAGCGATGTCATTGGGCGCCCGTCCCGGTGGAGCCGAAGCCGTCCGCACCGCGCGTGCTGTCGGGCAGGGCGTCCGCCTCGACCACGGCGACGCGGGCGATGGGGGCGACGACCATCTGGGCGATGCGGTCGCCGCGGCGGACGGTCACCGGCGCCTCGCCCTGGTTCACCAGCAGGATGCCGATCTCGCCGCGATAGTCGGCATCGATGGTGCCGGGACTGTTCAGCACGGTAAGCCCATGGCGAAGCGCCAGGCCGGAGCGGGGGCGGAGCTGGGCTTCGTGCCCGGGCGGCAACGCGACGGCGATGCCGGTCGGGATCAAGGCGCGCGCGCCCGGCGCCAGCACCACCTCGTCCTCGCAGGCGGCATGCAGGTCCAGGCCGGCTGCCTCGGCGCTGGCATAGGCGGGGGCCGGCAGGCCGTCGCCGTGCGGCAGGCGGCGGAGCGTCAGTTCGAGCGGTGGCGTCATTGTCGGCGGAAGTGTTCGGCGATGCGCCGGCCGAGCCTGGCGGCGACGTCTTCCTTGGTCATGGTGGGCCAGGAATCGACGTCGTGGCCGACGATGAGGTGCACCGTATTGCGGCTTCCCCCCATGACCCCGGTGCCCTCGGAAACGTCGTTGGCGACGATCCAATCGCAGCCCTTGCGTTCCATCTTCTCGCGGGCGTGGGTGGCGACGAGCTGGGTTTCCGCGGCGAAGCCGATGACGAGGGCCGGCCGGTTGACCTTGTGGTTGGAGAGGTCGCGCAGAATGTCGGGATTCTCCGTCACCTCGATCGGCGGCGCCTTGCCGCTGCCGTCCTTCTTGATCTTCTGTTGCGCGGGCGCGGCGGCACGCCAGTCGGCGACGGCGGCGGCGCAGATCGCGGCATCGACCGGCAGGGCCTGATGGCAGGCGATGTGCATGTCGCGGGCGGATTCGACGTGGACGACCTCCATCCCCGGCGGGTCGGGCAGGTTGGTCGGCCCGCTCACCAATACCACCTCGGCGCCGAGCTGCCCGAGCCCCCGGGCGATCGCGTGGCCCTGACGGCCGGAGGATCGGTTGGCGATATAGCGGACCGGGTCGATCGCCTCGTAGGTCGGGCCGGATGTGACGAGGACGCGCCGTCCGACCAGGGTGAGGCTGCCGGCGGCCTGAATGCCGAAGTAACGCTCGATCACGGCGAGGATATCGGCCGGCTCGGACATCCGGCCGGACCCGAACTCACCGCAGGCGAGGTCGCCGTCGGCGGGCCCGATGATATGAATCCCGTCCTCGCGCAGCGTCGCCACGTTGCGCTGCGTCGCCTTGTGCTTCCACATCTCGACGTTCATCGTCGGCGCCACCATCACCGGCTTGTCCGTCGCCAGCAGCAGGGTGGAGGCGAGATCATCGGCCCGGCCGTGCGCCATCTTGGCCAGCAGGTCGGCACTCGCCGGCGCCACCACCACCAGGTCGGCCTCGCGGCTCAGCCGGATATGGCCCATCTCGCTCTCGTCCGTGAGGGAGAACAGTTCCTGGTAGACCTTGTTCTCGCTCAGCGCCTGGACACTCAACGGGGTGACGAATTGGCTGCCGGCCTTGGTCAGCACGCAGCGCACGTTCGCCTCGCGCTCGCGCAGGCGGCGGATCAGGTCGAGGCTTTTGTAGGCGGCGATGCCACCCGAAATGATCAGCAGGATTCGCTTGGCTTGCAGCATGATCCGGGACGGCCCCTCGCATCGTCACAGGTTGCCCCCGAAGGTAAGCGCGCCGGCCGACAGGCGCAACACGGGCTCGCCTGGATGCCCGCCGGCGGCTCGATTATATTGCCCGTCGCATCTTCGCCCGTCCCCTCTTCAGGAGTGCTCAGCCCGTGCGTCAGATTTCCTTGGTCGCCTTCCTGCAAGCACAGAACTGCACGACCCATCCCGCCTCGTGGCGCCATCCGGACTCGGCCACCGACTTCACCACGCCCGAGTATTTTCGCCGCATCGCCCGCACGCTGGAGGCCGGCAAGTTCGACCTCGGCTTCTTCGACGACCGCCTGGCGATGCCGGATCTCTATTCGGGCGACCATCGCCACACCGTCGAGAACGGGATCCGTTGCGTGAAGATGGATCCGATCACCGTGCTGATGACCATGGGCATGGCGACGGAGAAGCTGGGCCTGGGCGCGACCTATTCGACGACCTACTACGAGCCGTTTCACGTCGCCCGCACCTTCGCCACCCTCGACCTGATGACGGAGGGGCGGGCCGCCTGGAACGTCGTCACCTCGCTCAACGACAACGAGGCGCGCAACATGGGCCGCGACGAGGTCGCCGCCCATGACGAGCGTTACGACCGGGCCGATGAGTTCATGGAAGTCGTGCTCGGCCATTGGGACAGCTGGGAGGACGACAGCCTGGTCGTTGACAAGCAGAGCGGCCTGTTCGCCCGCGGCGACAAGGTCCATCGCCTCGACTACGAGGGCAAGCATTTCAAGTCGCGCGGGCCCTTCACCGTGCCGCGCTCGCCGCAGGGCCATCCCGTCGTCATCCAGGCCGGGCAAAGCGGGCGCGGCCGGCGTTTCGCCGCCGAGTGGGGCGAGCTGATCTTCGTCCACTATCCGAGCATCGAGTACGGCCGTAAGGCCTACGCGGAGTTGAAGGAGAACGCCGCCCGTCAGGGGCGCGATCCCGAGCAGATGAGAATCGCCAACCTGACCTATCCGATCATCGGGGAGAGTTTGGGCGAGGCGGAAGACAAGGCCGGCGTCCTGCACGGCCTGGTGCGGGAGATCGACGTGCTCTCCCTGCTGTCCGAGGCGCTGAATTTCGATTTCGCCGCCAAGGATATGGACGAGCCCTTCAGCGCGGAGGAGCTGGCGTCGATTTCCGGCCTGCAGGCGATCCGCGACCGGGTGTTGGAGGCGAGCGGCAATCCCAATCCGACGGTGCGCGACTTCATCAAATACAGCGGCCGCGGCCAGATGAAGGACACCTGGGTCGGCGGCCCGAAGGAAATGGCCGACCGCTTCGAGGAATGGTTCACCGCGCCCGCCTGCGACGGTTTCGTCATCGGCGGCACCATCACGCCCGGCACATTCGAGGATATGGTCCGCCACGTGATCCCGGAGTTGCAGCGCCGCGGCCTCTACCGCCAGGACTATGCCGGCAAGACCTTGCGCGACCACCTGGGTCTCGCCTGGCCGGAACGCGGCGGCTGGAAGCACTGAGGCGGCGGGGCAGGCCTGCGATGCTCGGCTTGATGCAGGACGCGCCGCTGCTGTTGAGCGGCATGCTGGAGCACGGCGCCCGCTATCACGGCGACCAGCTCGTGGTCTCCGCCGGGCTCGACCATGGCATCGAACGGCTCGACTTCCGCACCCTGGCGCAGCGCTGCCGCCAGCTCGCCTCGGCCCTGCTGGCCGAGGGATGCCGGCCGGGGGAGGTGCTCGGCTCGCTGTCGTGGAACCATCATCGCCATCTGGAGGTTTTCCACGCCGTGCCGGGCGCCGGCATGGTGCTGCACACGGCGAACCCCCGGGTCTTTCCCGAGCAGATCGCCTATGCCCTGAACCTTTCGCGGGCGCGCTGGCTGTTCGTCGACCCCGATTGTCTCGAGCTGGCCGAACGGCTGGCGCCGGACCTCGAACATGTCGAGACCTGGATCCTGCTGGCGCGGCCTGAGGACATGCCGGCGACGACGACGCTGCCCGACCCGCTCTGCTACGAGGATCTGCTGGCCTCGGGCAAAGCGGACTGGGCCTGGCCCAGCTTTGATGAGAGGACCGCGTCGACCCTCTGTTTCACCTCCGGCACCACCGGGCCGCCGAAGGGTGCGCTCTACAGCCATCGCGGCTCGGTCCTGCAGGCGATGGCGGTGGCCGGCGCCGGCGTGCAGGCCTACGGGGCCGACGACGTGCTGCTGGTGCCCGCGCCGCTTTTCCACTGCAACGGCTGGAGCACGCCCTACACCTGCCCGATGACCGGCGCCCGCCTGGTCTTTCCCGGGCGCGAGCTGGAGCCGGCGCGTCTGCTCCGCCTGATCGTCGAGGAGGGCGTGACCTTCGCGATGGCGGTGCCGACGGTCTGGCTCTCGATCCTGGAGATCCTGCGCGAGGAAGGCGGCGACCTAGGCCGGCTCGGCCGTATCGTCACCGGTGGCACCGCGCCGCCGGAAGCGATGATGGCGGAGCTGGAGCGCGACTACGGCGTGCGCAGCATCCATGCCTGGGGCATGACCGAGACGACGGCGATGGCGACCTATTCCCACATCCCGCCCGGCACGCCGCCCGCCGACCGCATCGCCATCCGCGCTCGCCAGGGCATCCCGATGCAGGGCTCGGAAGTGCGAATCGTCGACGACGAGGGCCACCCACTGCCGCGCGACGGTGCCGCCATCGGCCACCTGCAGATCAAGGGGCATTGGATGGTCCGCGACTATTTCCGTCGCGACGACGTGCGGCTGACCGACGACGAGGGCTGGATGGAAACCGGCGACGTCGCCACCATCGATTCAGCCGGCGCGATGCGGATCACCGACCGCTCCAAGGACCTGGTGAAATCGGGCGGGGAGTGGATCAGCTCCATCGACCTGGAGAACGCCGCGGCCGGCCACCCGGACGTCCTGGAAGCCGCGGTCATCGCCGTACCCCACCCCAAATGGCAGGAACGGCCTTTGCTGCTGATCGTCCCCCGCCCGGACCGCGCGCCGACGGCGGAGGAACTGCGCGATTTCCTCGCGACGAAGGTCGCCAAATGGTGGCTCCCCGACGAGATCGTCTTCGTCGACGAGCTGCCCCACACGGCGACGGGCAAGGTGTTGAAGACGGCGTTGCGGGAGCGTTACGCCAAGCCTTGACGCCCGTCCGGCTCCACGCCCACGGCCTTGAAGAAGGTGTAACAGAAGGTGCCGTCCGGCTCGGCCGCGCGGTAGAGGTCGGCGATACCGCGGTCGAAGTCTTCGGCGGTCATCAGCCCGGCCGCCAGCGCCGGTTCGCGGACGCCCTCAATCATCGCCGTGAAGGTGTTACGGGTGAAGCCTTCGACCAGCGCCGGCCGGCTGGCATCGACATAGACCATGCGGGGTGAGACCTGCACCGCCTCCAGCCCCGCGCCCGTCAACAGGGGGAAAAGCTGGCGGCCGATGTCGGCGTTGCCGCCGCCCCGGGCCTGCAGGGTGACCTGGCACTGGACCGCGCGGCGGGCATAGTCGCTGCCGGGATGGAAATAGGTCGAGCCGTGGTCGCCCTCGATCACCGTCATCGTCCCGCCCGGCTTCAGGACCCGCCGGAGCGCCGTCAGCGCCGCGCCGGGCCGGGCGAGATGTTCCAGCACGAAACAGACGAAGACATGGTCGAAGACCGCGTCGGCGAAGGGCAGGGCAAAGATGTCGGCCTGCGCGAAGCGGACGTCGTCGTGGCCGGCGGCGCGAGCCGTCGCCTCCGCGCGGGCGAGCGAGTCGGCTGCGATGTCGATCGAGGTGATGGTCGCGCCCGGGCTGTTGGCGGCGAGCGTCACGGTCTGCGCGCCGACGCCGCAGCCCGCCTCCAGCACGCTTGCGCCCGCCGGGAAGGCGGTATCCCAATGCAACAGCTCGGTCAGCGAGGCGGCCTGATCGCGCAGCCGGCGGACCTCGCGATCTTCATAGCCGTGCACATAGGCCCGGCTCACCCGTCCTCCCGGGCGTCGAGATAGGCGCGGGGGCTACCGTTCTCGATATAGCCGAGGAAGTTGTTGACGACCCAATAGCCGAGCAGTTTCTGCAGCGGTCGCGACAGGGTGCGCACGAGGTCGGGCGGCACGCCCAGGAACTGGTTCTCCTGCTGGCGCAACCAGGCGCGGGAATAGCCGCAGATGATCCCGAGGCGGGCGGCCGTGCTGCGGTTTTCGCCGCCGCCGTGGAAGAGGGAGCCGGTCCACAGAATGGCGGAGCCGGCCGGCGCCTCGGCCGCGACGAGCTGCGCCGTCGTCGGCGTCTCCTCCGCGTCGGTCAGGTGGCTGCCCGGCACGAACCGGGTGCCGCCGTTCTCCGCCGAGAAGGCGTCGATCGTCCACATGACGGTGGTGGTGAGCGGGACGTGCGGGCGCGGCAGCGGAAAGTAGGTATCGTCCCGGTGCGGTGCCTGCCCCGCCTGGCCCGGCAACAGGTTGGCCGAGGTGGCGATCGAGAGCTGGATCTGATCGTCGAGATGCGCCTCGATCAGGGCGAGGACCTTGGGGTGCAGCAGCAGATCGTCCAGCGCCCGGGTCTTGGCCGCGAGGTTGTAGACCCGTTGCGTCCGGTGGCCGGCGAAGCCGGTCTCGCCCACCGGCGTCTCCCGATGCAGCCCCTCGAACACCGCCCGCACCTCGGCGAGCTTTTCAGCCCCGAGCAGGCCCGGCAGAACGACCCAGCCCTCACGCGCCAGCGTCTCGGTCTCCGCCGCCATGCCGGCCCGCGCCTCGGGCGTGGTGAGGCGCTTGCCCCGCTCGAAGACCATCGCCCGCTTCGAGAGCGGTTCGCTGTCCAGAATGTCCCGTCGCCCCGGCGCCTCCATCGTGCGTCCGCGCCCTATTCCGCCGCGGCCCGGGCGTGCCGCTTCGCCGCCTCGTCCGCCTTGGCGAAGTGGCTCTCGTCGAAGCCGTAGAGATGGGCGCCGCCCATCAGGATCTCGCCCGCCATCTCGGGACCGACGTTGCCGATCAGGTTGTTCGAGACGTTGGGGAAGTTCGAATCGAAGTGCGGATAGTCGGTCGAGATGCACATGCGATCGGCGCCGATCAGGCCGGCGGTGGCGGCGATCTCGGGCTCGCTGCCCTCGACCGCGGCCCAGCAGTTGCGCTGGAAATACTCCCGCGGCGTCAGCGAGAGATAGGGGGCGTGGGAATCGCGATACTGCGGATAGTCCCACTCGATCCTTGTCAGGATGCCCGGCACCCAGGAGTTCTGCGCCTCGAGGAAGCCGACCCGCAGGTTGGAATGGAACTCGAAGACGCCGGCGATCAGCATGGCGATCAGCGTCTGCTGCATCTCGATCCAGTGGCTGGCGACATGGCGATAGAAGCGGTTCTCGCCATAGAGCTTGTTCATATGGCTGTAGGCGGCGCCGGTGCCCTCGTGGAAGCCCATGGTGACGTCCAGCTCCTCGTGCATGGTGAAGAGCGGGTTCCAGTAGTTCGAATGCCAGAAGTGGCCGTTCACCATGTTCGGCCGCACGCAGGAGCCGACGGCGCCCAACTCGGTGACGCAGCGGTGCAGCTCGGCACAGGCCATGTTCACGTCGTGCGGCGGCAGCAGGGCGGCCCATTTCAGCTGGTCCGGGCTGTGCTGGCAGAACTCGTAAATCCAGTTGTTGTAGGCCTGGGCGAGTGCGAGGGAGAGGCGGGGGTCCATTCCGTCGCGGGCCAGCAGGCTGAGGCCCATGGTCGGGAACAGCACGGCGATGTCGATGCCTTCGAGCTCCATCCCCATGATCTGCGCTTCGCCGTCGTAGTTGCGTTGAATGGCGAAATCGAGGTGGCCGCCCGCCGCGATGCGCGAGCCGGAAAGCGGCTGCGTCGTATGCTCGGCCCGATCGCCGAGCACGCCCTTGTTCGGCTTGCGATGCTGCTGCATCTCGATGTCCCAGGTCGTCGCCTCGTCGTCGATGTAGATCGTGCCGCGCTTGATGTTGCCCTTGGCGTCGATCGGCAGGGTCACCCGCTCGCGAAACGCCTTGTCGAGATAGCGCTCGAACAGATCGGCCGGTTCCATGATGTGCATATCGCAATCGACAAAGCGCATTCCGTCCTTCATGACCCTCGTCCTCCTCCTGGGCGTGCCTGATGGAAAGAATGCTAGCAGCTGGCGCGCGGGCGGGGCAATTCACCCCGCCAAAAGAAAACGCCCCGCCCGGCGCGCGGCCGGACGGGGCGAGGGGCGTGGTAGCTCCGGCTATTTGTCGAGCCAGAACGTATCCATGCGGACGACATCGTAGATGCCGAAGTAGTTGTAGGGATTGTGGCCCTTCACATAGTTGAACCAGCCGTCGTTGATCTTCTCCCAGCTGATGGGCAGCAACGGCGGGTTCGCCTCCATGATCATCTCCGCCTGGCGGATCAGCGCGAGGCGCTTCTTGGCGTCGACCTCGCTGTCGATCTTGCCCAGCAGGGCGTTGAACTCGGGGTGCTCCCACTGGGAATAGTTCTGCGGACCGTTCTGGCCATACCAGGTGTTGAAGTAGTCGGAGGGATCGATCAGCGTCGAGACGATGGCGCCGATCGAGAGGTCGAAGTTGCCGGAGTTCGTATCGTCGAACCACACCGACTCGACCACCGTGCGCAGGTTGCACTGGATGTTGAGCGCCTGCTGCAGCATCGCCTGGATCGCCTGCGACCAGAGCTTGAAGGAGGCAACGTCGCGGACGACGAAGTCCAGCCCTTGGATGCCGTTTGGATAGCCGGCTTCGGCCAGCAGGGCCTTGGCCTCGGCGATCGAGGCCTTGGTGTCCGGCTGGTAGCCGGTCCGCTTCGACAGCTCGTCCTTCGGCGTGGCGACGTCGGAGAAGGGATAGATGAAGCCGCCGACCATCATCGGCGCCACGTCCTTCACCACGTCGACCAGCACCGGCCGGTCGAACACCAGATGCATGGCACGGCGCACCCGGGGATCGTCGAACGGCTTCTTCTTGGAGTTGACCCAAACCGCCTGGATCACGCTCTGGAAGTAGTCGGTCGCGGTCATGTCGTCGCGCTTGTCGACCTCGCGACGGGTCACCGGATCGATCAGGCGGGCATAGTCGACCCGGCCCGACAGCAGGGACGAGCCCAGCTCCGGCGAGAAGGGCAGGGCGTGCAGGAACTCGATGCCGTCCAGGTAGGGCAGGCCCTCGTTCCAATAGTCCTTGTTCTTCTCCATCGTCCAGATTTCCTGCTCGACCCGATGGACGGAGCGGAACGGACCGGTGCCGGGCACGTCCAGCGTCTTGCGCAGGTTGTAGTTGTTGTCCTCGAGCGTCTTCTTGCGGACGATGCCGTTCCAGCCGCTGGCGATCGCGCCCATGATGAAGTCGGGCGGACGCGGGACGGAGAGCTTGAACTCGACCGTGTATTTGTCGCGCACATTGACCGACTCGACCGAGGGGAAGAGAGCGCTGCGCGGGATCGAGATACCTTCGGGCGGCTTGGTGATGCGATCGAAGGTCGCCTTCACGTCATCGGCGGTGAGTTCCGCGCCGTCGGAGAACAGGACGCCCTTGCGCAGGAAGAAGGTGTAGGTCTTGCCGTCCGTCGAGATATCCCAGCTGTGTGCGAGATCCGGAATGATGGTCTGGCCGCTGTCGAGCGGATTGCGGCGGATCAGGTTGTCGTAGAGAGAGCCCTGGCTGCCGAGGTTGTTCACCGTGCCCGACTGGTGGAAGTCGAGATGCGGCGGGCGCATCGTGATGCCATAGCGCATGACGCCGCCCGACTTGGCGCCCGGCTCGGGTGCCGCCAGCTTGAACTTGGAACCGTCCATCTGCATCGGTACGGCCGCGCGTGCGCCGCCGCTCGCGCCGAGTCCGTAGGCGGCGATCATCATGGCCGCGCTGCCTTTCAGGAAGCTGCGCCGCGTTGTAGGTGGGGGTATTAAACCGTCTTTGAACATGCTTTCCTCCCTGGGCGAACTGCCTCCTGGCATCACGGGCGGTGATCCGTGATAATGTTTTCGCCCACCAATGAAACTTGCCGACATCAAGTCACCGCCAGCACAAGGATGGACATCTTGACCCAGGTCGAGCCCAGCGGGCAAGTTGCGCCCCGTGAGTTCGCCGCTCTCGAGGACGCGGTTCTCGAGATCGCCGACCTGCAAACGCACTTCTTCACCGACGACGGAGTCGTCCGTGCCGTGGACGGCGTGTCCTATGCGGTGCGCAAGGGAGAGACGCTCGGCGTCGTCGGCGAGAGCGGCTGCGGCAAGAGCGTCACCGCCCTCTCGATCCTGCGTCTGGTCGCCAATCCGCCGGGCCGGATCGTCGGCGGCGCCATCCGGTTCGAGGGCCGCGACCTCCTGGAAATGAGCGAAAGCGAAATGGAGGAGATCCGCGGCAACGAGATCTCGATGATCTTTCAGGAGCCGATGACCTCGCTCAACCCGCTGTTTACCGTCGGCCGCCAGATCGCCGAGGCGATTTCCTTGCACCAGGGGTTGGGCAAACGGGAGGCGATGGAACTCGCTATCGAGATGTTGAACCGCGTGCATATCCCCGAACCGGCGAGCCGGGCGCAGGCCTATCCGCACCAGCTGTCCGGCGGGATGCGGCAGCGGGTGATGATCGCCATGGCGATGTCCTGCAACCCGAAGATCCTGATCGCCGACGAGCCGACGACCGCCCTCGACGTCACCATCCAGGCGCAGATTCTCGACCTCATGCGCGAGATCCAGGAGCAGCTCGGCCAGGCGATCATCCTGATCACCCACGACATGGGCGTCGTCGCGGAGAACGCCGACCGGGTCGTGGTGATGTATGCCGGTCGCAAGGTCGAGGAGGCGCCGGTCGACGAGCTGTTCGACAATCCGGGCCACCCCTACACAATGGGCCTGTTGAGCGCCATTCCCAACCTGGAGGAGGCGGCGCATGACGAGGGCGGTCAGGCCCGGCTGAACGAGATCAAGGGCATGGTGCCCTCGCTCGCCAATCTGCCGCCCGGCTGCGTCTTCGCGCCGCGCTGCGGCTTCGCGACGGATCAGTGCACAAGCGCCTATCCCCCGTTGACGGAGGAGCGGCCGGGCCATTGGGTCGCCTGCTGGCATGCGGGCCGCCTGCTGGAGGCCGGGTCGTGAGTGCCCCGGCGACCGGCAATGGCGCGGACGGGGAGGCGCCCCTCCTCGCCGTGCACGACCTCAAGAAGCATTTCCCGATTCATCACGGCGTGATTTCCCGCGTCGTCGGCCAGGTCTATGCGGTCGACGGCGTCTCTTTCGAGATCAAGCCGGGCGAGACGCTCGGCCTCGTCGGCGAAAGCGGCTGCGGCAAGTCGACGGTCGGACGCACGGTACTGAAGCTTCTGGAGCCGACGGACGGGCGGATCGAGGTGCGCGGCACCGATATCACCGGCCTCAATGCCCGCGCGATGATGCCCTACCGCCAGCAGATGCAGATGATCTTCCAGGACCCCTACGCTTCGCTCAACCCCCGGATGTCGGCGGCGCAGATCGTGGAGGAGCCGTTGATCATCCACGACGTCGGCGCCGCGGCCGAGCGGACCGAGCGTGTTGCCCAGCTGTTCGAGCGGGTTGGTCTCGGGGCGCGTCACATGCACTCCTATCCGCATGAATTCTCCGGCGGCCAGCGCCAGCGCATCGGCATCGCCCGGGCACTGGCCCTCAATCCCGACCTCATCGTCGGCGACGAGCCGGTTTCCGCCCTCGACGTCTCGATCCAGGCGCAGATCATCAACCTGCTGAAGGACCTGCAGGAGGAGTTCGAGCTTTCCTACCTCTTCATCGCCCATGATCTCGCGGTCGTGGAGCACATCTCGCACCGGGTCGCGGTGATGTATCTCGGCCGCATCGTCGAGATCACCGACAAGACGAAGCTGTTCGAGACGCCGCTGCACCCCTATACCGAGGCGTTGCTATCGGCCGTGCCGATCCCCAAGGCGCGTTCGCGCGGGCGTAAACGGACGATCCTGGCCGGCGACGTGCCGAGCCCGATCAACCCGCCGCCTGGTTGCCACTTCCACCAACGCTGTCCCTACGCTCACGATCGCTGCCGCGTCGAGGCGCCGACGCTGCGCGAGATTCTGCCGGGCCACCAGGCGGCCTGCCACCTGCACGACGACGGCCCGGCGCTGCCGCTGGCGACGCCGGCCGGCGACTGAGGCACGCGCGCTGCGGTTAGACCGAGCCGCGCAGCCTCGGATCCAGGATATCGCGAATGCCGTCGCCGAGCAGGTTGAAGGCGAGCACCGTGATCGTGATCGCCAGGCCCGGAAACAGCACCAGCCACCAGGGCGGGACGATGCCGGCGTTCAGGGCGTCGGCCAGCATGTTGCCCCAGGTCGGCGTTGGCGGCGGGATGCCGACGCCGAGGAAGCCGAGTGAGGCCTCGATGATGATGGCGACGCCCAAATGGGTGGTCGCCAGGATCAGGAAGGGCGCGATGCATTGCGGCAGGATATGGCGCGCCATGATCCGCAGATGCGAGGCGCCGAGACTGCGGGCGGCCTCGACGAAGCTCAACTCCTTGGTCGAGAGCACGACGGAACGGATGACCCGCCCGCCGAAGGGTATTCGGGTGATGGCGATGGCGATGATCACCGTCCCGGTGCCGGAGCCGAGCGCCATGGCGATAGCCATGGCCAATATGAGGTCGGGAAAGGCCTGCAGGAATTCGATGATGCGCTGGCTGATGATGTCGAAGCGGCCGCCGAAATAGCCGCTGGCGAGGCCCCAGATCGAGCCGAGCGTGGTGCCGAGCAGCACCGCCGCGATCGCTACGGTGAGGGAAATCCGGCTGCCGTGGATCACCCGGCTGAAGTTGTCGCGCCCGATTTGGTCGGAGCCGAAGAAATTGATCTCGTCAGGTGCCTTCTGCATGCGCCGGAAATCCGATTTGAGCGGATCGTAGGGCGAGATCAAGGGCGCCGCGACGGCCATCGCCAGAATGGACAACGAGATCACGCCCCAGAACGCCGAGAGCGGTGAGCGGCGGGCGAACCCAAGCAGGCCGGCGAGGACCCGGGCCGGCAAAGAGTTCTTCCCCGAGGCGGCGGGCGGAGTTGCGATGGATGGCACTTCGGTGGGCGGGGTCATTGATATCTAATCCTCGGGTCCAACCAGGCGATGATCAGGTCGACCATGATGTTCAGGAAGACAAAGACCACGGAAAACAGAAACACCAGGTTCTGCATGACGAAGATGTCGCGTTCCTTCACCGCGTTGAACATGGCAAAGCCGAGGCCGGGGGTGCCGAAGGCCCGCTCGACCGGGATCGAGCCCGCCAGCACGAAGCCCAGCAGAATGCCCGAAAGCGTGATCACCGGCAGCAGTGCGTTCGGTAGCGCGTGCAGCGTGATCACCAGCCTGCCGTTCAGCCCCTTGGCCCGGGCGGTGCGGACATAGTCCTCGCGCACCACCTCCAGCAGGCTGGAGCGCGCCATGCGGGTGATATAGGCGGCCTGGCCGAGCGCCAGCACGAAGGCCGGGCCGATCACCATCTGGAAGATGGTCCAGGGGTCCTCGAACACCGAGGCGCCGTTGGCGGTGAGCGGCGCCCGGTAGCCGAAGCCGAACAATAGGGCCAGCACGATCAGCATGCCGAGCCAGAAGCCCGGTACGGCCAGGCAAGTGATCGAGACCAGACGGCCGAGATTATCGCCGATGCTGTTGGGGCGAAGCGCGCTGACGATGGCGACGGGAAGCCCGATGATCCAGGAGAGGATGACCGAGAGGACGGCGATCTGTGCCGTCAACGGACCCCGGCGGGCGATCATCTCGCCGACGCTTTCCGCGCGGAAGAAGGAACGTCCAAGTTCCCCGCGCGCGATGTCGGCGATCCAATTGAAATACTGCACGATCAGGGGATCCGACAGACCGAGTTCGGCCATGTAGCTGTCGCGCTGCGCCTGCGTCAGCTTGGTCATGCCCTCGAGTCCGAAAATCGCCGTCAGCGGATCGCCTGGCATGATCCGCATGATGATGAAGACCAGGACGGAAACTCCGAGGATCGTGACGGCCCCGGCGAACAGTCGACGAATGATGTAGCTATGCATGAACGTTGCTGTTCCATGACATGGTGAACTGATCTCTACCGGCGAGCCTTGCACCCGTCGATCACTTCTGCGGCGCAAGTCTAGCCGACGGGCACCGTTGCCCACAAATCGGTCGATCCTGGTCCGGGCACGCGATGCCGGGGATTGCTTTCAACGGGAGGCCGCAAGGGGGTAGGCTCGAGCGATAATGTGGCGGGATGCCGAAGGAGGATGTCATGAGGTTAGAGGGAAAGGTCGCGCTGATCAGCGGTGCGGCGCGAGGCATGGGGGCCGAGGAGGCCCGGCTGTTCGCGCGCGAGGGGGCTCGCGTCGTGCTCGGCGATCTGCTGGACGAGGCGGGCGAGGCGGTCGCCGCCGAGATCCGCGAAGCTGGCGGTACGGCGAGCTATGTCCGCCTCGACGTCGGCGACGAGGCGGCCTGGGCGGCGGCGGTCGCGCTGGCGGAGACGACATACGGCAAGCTCGACGTGCTGGTGAACAACGCGGGCATCGTGCGCTACGCCGAAGGGGACGCCGAGGGCCTCGGCGACTACGACCGGCTGATGGCGGTCAACGCGCGTGGCACCTATGCCGGCATGCTGGCGGCGATCCCGGCGATGCGCCGGGCGGGCGGCGGCGCCATCGTCAACATCTCGTCGATCTCCGGCCTGGTCGGCCAAAAGCACGTGCATGCGGGCTACAACGCCTCGAAGGGTGCCGTGCACATCATGACCAAGTCCATGGCCGTGCAGCATGCCGGCGAGGGGATCCGGGTGAACTCCGTGCATCCGGGGCCGATCCGCACCGACATGACCGTCGATGCCTGGTCCGATCCGGCGTTGCGCCAGCGGGCGGAACGGGCGACCCCGCTCGGCCGCTATGGCGAGGCGATCGATGTCGCCTATGCGGTGTTGTTCCTGGCGACGGACGAGGCGGCCTATATCACCGGGGCCGAGATCGTCGTCGACGGTGGCTATACGGCGCAGTAGCGCGCGCCGTCAGGCGAGGTAGCCCTCGAAGATCACGCCGTCCGCGTGGGCCCGCGCGCGGGCCCGGTCGCGGGCGTTGCGCACGGTCCAGGCGAAGAGGGGCAGGCCCGCCCGGCGGATCCGCGCCGCGGGTGCCGAGGGCAGCGCCCGGACGTCGTAGCCGATGAAGTCCGGCCGGCTGAGGTGGTTGAGCTGCAGGCGGGCGAGGGCGGTGCCCAGGCTCGGCGTGACGGGATCGCCGTAGCGGCGATAGTCGCCGGAAAGCTGGCCGCGCAGATGGCCGGGCGTGTGTCGGTGGAACCAGGCGAGCGAGAGCGGATTGAAGGCCTGCAGCGCGACCTCGCCGCGGTAGTCCTCCAGCCGTCGGGCGACCTCGCCCTCGAGCGCGCCGGGCGTCCGGCTCCAGGTCTTCAGCTCGATCAACAGCGGCACCCGGCCGGCGACATGCGCCAGCACGTCCTCCAGGGTCGAAATCCGCTCGCCGGTGCCGAGGATGCGGGCGTCCGCCAGTTCGCCCGCCGTGCGTTCGCCGAGCGGGCCCGACCAGTCGGTCAGACGGTCGAGGCGGGCATCATGGAAGACCATCGCCCGCCCGTCGGCCGAGAGGTTGAGGTCGAGCTCGATCGGATAGCCATGCCGGATCGCCGCATCGAACGCGGCGAGCGTATTTTCGGGCACGCCGGCCCGCGCATCGTGCAGGCCCCGGTGCGCGATGGCGCCCGTCGTCAGCCAGTCGGGAAGCGGGCGCACCGGGCGCGGCTCAGGCGATCTCGAAGATCGCGTCGACCTCGACCGGCACGTTGCGCGGCAGCGCGTTGGTGCCGACGGCGAAGCGGGCGTGGCGGCCGGCGTCGCCCAGGACCTCGACCATCAGGTCGGAGGCGCCGTTGACCACTTCGGGCTGCTGGCCGAAGCCGTCGACGCAGGCGACGAAGCCGCCGACCTTGCAGCAGCGCACGACCCGATCGAGATCCCCGCCGCAGGCCGCCTGCAGCTGCGAGAGGATGTTGAGGGCGCAGAGCCGGGCGGCCGCCTTGGCCTCGGCGACGGAGTAGCGCTCGCCGACCCGGCCGGCATGCTGCAGCGCGCCGTCGACGAAGGGCAGTTGGCCGGCGATGTAGACGGTGTTGCCACTCACCACATAGGGCACGTAGTTGGCGGCGGGCGCCGGCGCCGCCGGTAGTTCGATACCGAGTTCCGCGAGCCGTGCCGCGACCTGTCCAGCCATGTCGTCCTCTCCCTCGAAAGCCGTGATCCGTCGGCGCGGATGATATCGCCCCGGGGCGTGCCCGCAAGGGAAAAAGCGGGGCTTGCGAGCTCTCGTGTCGGCGCTCGGCTTGGCCTATGCTCGGCGCCGAAGCCAAGGGCGGGGAGGAACGCGATGGATGGGGCTCTGCCGGCGCTGGACGGGTACCGCATGCCGCCCGAATGGGCGCCGCAGGTGCGCTGCTGGATGGCTTGGCCGTGCCGGCCCTCGCTCTGGGGTGAGGGGATCGATGCCGCGCGCCGCGCGACCGCCCGCATCGCCCGCACAATCGCCGAGGTCGAGCCCGTCGTCGTCCTGGCGCCGCCGGCGCTGGAGGCGGAGGCGCGGCTGCAACTCGGCCGCAAGGTCGAGATCCGCCTGGTCGATCTGGACGATTCCTGGACGCGGGATACCGGCCCGAGCTTCCTGGTCGACGATGCCGGGGGACGGGCGGGTATCGCCTGGCGCTTCAATGGCTGGGGCAACCGGGAACATCCCCACGACAAGGACGCCCGCCTCGCCGCCGACCTGCTGACCTCGCTGGAGTTGAAGGTCTACGAGGGCCCGATGGTGCTGGAGGGGGGCGCCATCGAGGTCGACGGCGCGGGCGCCTTGATGGCGACCATGCCGACGCTGATCAATGCCAATCGCAATCCGACGCTGGACCAGCGCCAGATCGAGGAGCGGCTGGCCCTGCACTTCGGTGCGGCCCGGATCGTCTGGCTGCCGGGCGGGCTGGTCGACGATATGACCGACGGCCATGTCGACAATGTCGCCCGTTTCGTAGCACCCGGCCGTGTCGTCGCCGCCGTGACCTCGGACCCGTCGGACCGCAACACAGGCGGGCTTGCCGAGAACCTCGAGCTGCTGCGCGGCGTCACGCTATCCGGGCGGGCGCTGGAGGTGATCGAGCTGCCCCTGCCGGCGCCGATCCGCGTCGGCGACGGACAGCTGCCGGCCAGCTACTGCAACTTCTTCATCGCCAACCAGGCCGTCTTCGTTCCGAGCTTCGGCGATCCCATGGACGAGCGTGCCTGCGCCATCCTCGCCGAGCAGTTCGCGGATCGCGATATCGTGCCGCTCGACGCGGCGGATATCATCCCGGGCGGCGGCGGCCTGCACTGCATTACCTTGCAGGAGCCAGCCTGATGGCGAGCGGGCGCGAGCTGGCGCTGGCGGTGGTGCAGATGCGCTGCGGCGGCGACGCGGCGGACAATCTGGACCGGGCCGAAATCCTGGTTCGCCGCGCGGCCGGCGCGGGCGCCCGGCTGATCCTGCTGCAGGAACTGTTCGAGACGCCGTATTTCTGCCAGGACCAGGCGGGGGAGAACTTGCGTTTGGCCCGCGAGGCGGACGGACATCCGACGCTGGACCGCTTTTCCGCCCTGGCGGCGGAACTCGGCGTCGTCCTGCCGATCAGCTTCTTCGAGCGGGCCAACATGGCGCGCTATAACGCCATCGCCATCATCGACGCCGATGGCCGCCGCCTCGGCGTCTATCGCAAGTCGCACATCCCCGACGGGCCCGGCTACCGCGAGAAGTTCCATTTCAATCCCGGTGACACCGGTTTCCGGGTCTGGGAGACGGCGGTGGGGCGCATCGGCGTCGCCATCTGCTGGGACCAGTGGTTTCCCGAGGCGGCGCGGGCCATGGCGCTGCGCGGGGCCGAAGTGCTGCTCTATCCGACGGCGATCGGCTCCGAGCCGCAGGATCCGAGCCTCGACAGCCGTGCGCATTGGCGCCGCGTCATGCAGGGCCATGCCGCCGCCAACCTGCTGCCGCTGGCCGCCGCCAATCGGATCGGCGTCGAGCGGGGCGCGGAGAGTGAAATCACCTTCTACGGCCAGTCCTTTATCACGGATGAAACCGGGGCCGTGGTCGCCGACCTTGCGGACGCGGTCGACGAGGTCGCGCTGCACCGTTTCGATCTCGCGGCAATCGCCGAAGCGCGCGATTCCTGGGGCTTGTTCCGTGACCGCCGCCCGGAACTCTACGACGTGCTGCTGACGCAGGATGGCCGCGATCGCTGAACCGCCACCAGCCGCGGGCCGGAGCTTCGTTTGTTGGCATACATGGCCCGGTCGGCCCGGCTCAACAGGGCGTCCGCGTCGTCGCCCGGCCCGAACGGCGTGGCGCCGAGGCTGATCCGCACCGCGATCTCGGTCAGGCCATGGCGAGCGGTGGAGCTGTTCAACAGGGCGTGCAGGACGTCCACCCGGGCCATCGCATCGCGTTCGCCCAGGCGAAACAGCAGCACCGCGAATTCGTCGCCGCCGAGCCGTGCGACGACGTCGCTGCCCCGCGTGTTGGCGATCAGGACCTCGCCCACCTTGCGCAGCACCGCGTCGCCGACGGCGTGGCCGTGTGTGTCGTTCACCAGCTTGAAGGCGTCGACGTCCAGATAGGCGAGCGCGCCGCCTTCCTGGTAACGCTCGGCGCTGTCCAGGATACGGCGTAGCGCGGCGAGAAAGCCCCGTCGATTGGTGAGGCCGGTCAGCTCGTCCTTCACCACCAGGTCTTCCAACTCGGCGATCCGGCGGCGCTGATCCTCGATCGTCTGGCGTGCCGCGACGGCCATGTCGATCGCGGTCGTCGCCATGGTCCAGGGATCCAACTCCAAGGTGGCGAGGGAAGCGCGGAGCCGACCGACATGGTGGTGCGCTTCCTCGGGCAACGGGGTGCAGGTCCAGCGAAAGTCGCCGGGGGCGGGCGTAAACGGTTTGACGTTGGACATGTGCTCCTCGCCTCCACGAACCGGGTGGTCTTGCATTGCAAGCCGGATGCCACGGCGAGGGGGGCGATCCTGGGCGTTTCGCACCTGTTTCGGGCGGGGAGGTGGCACCATTTTGCCGGGTCGGGGGAGAATTTGCCGGCACGCGCCTTTCATGGCGGCGGGAAGCACCTAATATGGGAAGCGAACCTGATGTGGGAGATTGCGACAATGTGGCGCCTGGTGGTTACGGTGATCGTTGCGGGCTTGTGGTGCGGCCAGGCCGTGGCGGTCGATGTCCGGTTGCTCTCGCACCGTGCGGGCTACGACTTGAAACTCATTTCCGCCGATTCCGGCAGCGGCATCGCCTCCCTCGACGGCAAGCTGTTGACGGAATGGTCGGAGGCTTGCGAAGGCTTCGTCACCACGCAGGAAATGGTCACCGTCCTCCGCGACGTGAACGGCAACCAGGTCCTGAACGAGATCAACGTCACCAGCTGGGAGAGCCGCGCGGGCGACAGGTTCCGTTTCTCGACCCGCCACGACATCAATCAGCGCAACCTGGAAACGGTACGCGGCAAGGCGACCAAATCCGCCGACGGCATCACGGTCGAATTCCAGGCGCCGGAGATTGATCCCTTCGATCTGCCGAAAGCCACCTTGTTTCCGACACAGTTGATGGTCGCGGTCATGGGCGATGTGCTGTCCGGCAAGCGGTCCGGCAGCTATCGCCTGTTCGACGGCGGCCAGGTCGACTCGTTCTACGACGTCTCCGCCGTCATCGGCGCGAAGAAGGCGCCGCGCGAAGATGCCCCGGAGCTGGTGTCCGGCCTGCCGTCCTGGCCTGTGACCTTGGCCTATTTTTCCGCGAAGTCCCGGGAAGGAATTCCTGAGCAGGAGATAGAGTTTACGCTGTTTTCCAATGGTGTGGCAGACGATTTTAATCTTAATTTTCAGGATTATGCGATTTCCGGCGCCCTGTCGACGCTGGAGGCGCTGCCGGCGTCTGGGTGCTGAGCCCACGTCCCTTGAGAATGGCGTCGCCACCGAAGCGGTCGCGGACCCTGTCCATCGCGCGCTCGGCCCGGGCGCGGCGCTCCCGGCCGGGATCGGCGAGATCGACGGGGTCGTCGCTCCCCGCCGGCTCCAACGTCGCCAGGCCGACGCCGATCAGCCGGTAGGCGGTGCCGTCGCACTCGCGGCGCAATAGCTCTCCCGCCCCCCGGTGGATGACATCGGCGAGCTGCGTCGGATCCATCAAGGTGCTGGAGCGGGTGCGGATGCGGAAATCGGCCCCCTTCAATTTCAGCGTGACCGTTCGGCCGGCAAAATCGGCGCGTTTCATGCGGGCGGAGACCTTTTCCGCGAGGCGCCAGAGAATGCCGTCGAGGGTCTGGAAGTCCGTGATATCGCGCTCGAACGTGGTTTCGGCCGAGATGGACTTGGTCGGCGCGTTCGGGTTGACCCGGCGGGGATCGCGCCCGCGCGAGAATTCGGCCAGGCGCTGCCCCATGGCGCCGTAGCGGGCCATCAACTCACCCGGGTCGATGCGGGCGAGCTGGCCGATCCGGGTGATGCCGTCGCGGGCGAGCCGACGTTGCAGCGCCTTGCCGGCCCCGAAGATCAGGCCGACCGGCCGCTCGGCCAGGAAGTCGACGGCCTCCGCCTCGCCGATCACGGCGAAACCGCGCGGTTTGTCGAGGTCCGAGGCGATCTTCGCCAGGGATTTGTTGTAGGACAACCCGACGGAGGCGGTAACGCCCACGTCACTTTCGATACGGCGCTGAATGGCGGCGAGGGTGCGTGCCGGCGACCGGGCGAACAGTGTCTCGGTGCCGGAAAGATCGAGGAAGGCCTCGTCCAGCGACAATGGCTCGACCAGGGGGGTGTGCTCGCGAAAGATCGCCTTCACCTCGCGGCTGGCGGCGGCGTATTTCGCCATGTCCGGGCGAACGACCACGGCCTCCGGGCAGGCCTTCAGCGCCTTGAACATGGGCATCGCCGAATGCACGCCCCGGGTCCGCGCGATGTAGCAGGCGGCGCTGACCACGCCGCGCCGGCCACCGCCGACGATGAGCGGCTTGGCCCGCAGGCTCGTGTCGTCGCGTTTTTCGACCGAGGCGTAAAAGGCATCGCAATCGATATGGGCGATCGCCAGGCGATCCAGTTCCGGATGGGAGAGGACGCGGGGGCTATCGCACGCCGGGCACCGCTTTTGGCCCGTGGTGATCACATGGTCGCAGTCGCGGCAGAAGGCGGGGACATTACTCATGTCCCACCGCCCTTTCCCGCCGCCGGCCACAGCCAGGCAGCGCCCCGCACGCCGCTCGAGTCGCCGTGCTCCGCTCGGCGCAGGCTCGTCGTGACCTCGTCGGAAAAGACGTGGGTCGGCAGGTATCGCGGCACCCGATCGGCCAGGCCCGGCAGGTTGGAGAGGCCACCGCCGAGCACGATCACGTCCGGATCGACGATGTTGATGACGCTCGCCAGCGCCTTGGCCAGGCGTCGCTCGTGCCGTTCGAGGCTCGCCATGGCGCCGGCATCGCCGGCCGCGGCCAGTTCGACGATCTCCGGCGCCTCCAGCACGGCGCCGCCGCGGCGTTGATGATCGCGTGACAGGCCGGCGCCGGAGAGGTAGGTCTCGATGCAGCCGCTCTTGCCGCAATAGCAGGCCGCGGCGCCGCGCCGCTCTTCGGCGTCGGGCCAGGGCAGGGGGTTGTGGCCCCATTCACCGGCGATCAGGTTGGCGCCGGCGAGGGGCGCCCCCCGGACCACCAGGCCGCCGCCGACCCCGGTGCCGAGGATAACGCCGAAGACCACCTCCGCGCCCTGCGCGGCGCCGTCGGCCGCTTCGGAAAGGGCGAAACAGTTGGCGTCGTTCGCGAGGCGCACAGGTCGGTGCAGCGCCTCCGCCAGGTGCCGATCGAGGGCGCGGCCGATCAGGCAGGTCGAATTGGCGTTCTTCACCAGTCCCGTGGCGGGCGAGATCGTGCCCGGAATGGCGACACCGACCGGCACGGACGCGTCGACCCCGACCCGAGCGGCGATCGTCGCGACCAGATCGCGGATCGCCGTCACCGTCGCGGCGTAATCGCCTTGTGGCGTCGGGATTCGGTCTCGGACCAGGATCTTGCCGTCGGGCGCAAGGACGATCGCCTCGATTTTGGTCCCGCCGAGGTCGACGCCGATCCGCATGGGCGGTCAGCCCGTGCCGTCCAGATGCGCTTCGATGAAGGCGCGCGCGCCCGGCCAGTCGTCGATCCGCGCATGCGCGCTCTCGGCCGTTTGGACGAGGCGGGCCAGCCGTGGATCGGCGACGAAGTGCAGGCGGATGACATCGTCCGCGGCCGCGGCCACCGATTCATGGTTGCCGGGAATGTCGTCCAAGAAGAAGACCGGGGCGGGGCCCGCCAGTCGGGCGAGATGGCGAACCGACGGGCCTTTGGGGCCCGAGTTCGCGATCACCGGATAGTCCATGCCATGTCGTGCCAGGCCGCGCTGCCGCGCCGGTCCCAAATGCGTCGCGATATTCGAGAGCACGACGATCCGGGCCCGCTTAGAGAGGGCCGCGAGCGCCTCGGCGGCCCCGTCGACCGGTGCTACGTGTTCGGTCTTTTCCTCGAAGAAGCCGGAAAGAATCCGTCTCACTTCTGTGGATGAGAGCGCATGGTCGTCGGACTGTCGCTTGATGTTTCCGGTGAGCGCAAAGGAGGTGAGGTCGAGGTAGAGCGCGTTGCTTTGCAAATGGGCTTCGAGCGCGCGGACGAATTGCAGCAAAACCTCGTCCGCATCCGTGATCAGCAGCGGCCGGCTGGAATCGATGTCGATCTCCGCGATCTGCCGGCGGACCGCCTCGCTTGCCTCTTCCACGCCCTCGTCCCCCGCTATTGTGATCTTTGTATCCCTTGGATTCCGACTCTTAGTCCCAATTTGCTAAGCTTGGCCAGGGCTCCGAAGAAGGGGGCGCCGAAAACCGTTCATTTTGAGGCACCGTGGATGACCAAGACCGTACTGATCGTCGAGGACAATGCCCTCAACATGAAGCTGTTCAATGATCTCCTGGTCGCTCACGGCTACGAGACATTGCAGACCGGCGACGGCCTCGAGGCCCTGTCCATGGCGCGTGAACATCGCCCCGATCTCATCGTCATGGATATCCAGCTGCCGCAGATCTCCGGCCTGGAAGTCACCAAGTGGCTGAAGGAAGACGACGAATTGAAGGCGACACCCGTCGTGGCCGTCACCGCGTTTGCGATGAAGGGCGACGAGGACAAGATCCGCGCGGGCGGCTGCGAGGCCTATCTCGCCAAGCCGATTTCAGTTAAGACGTTTCTTGCAACCGTTCGCCAGTTTGTCGGCGAATAAGGTTCGCGGCTTGTATTCGATCCGGTAGGGCTGATGACAGCGCGTATTCTCGTTGCCGACGACGAGCAAATGAACCTCAAGCTCCTCGAGGCGAAGCTCGGCCGCGAATATTTCACCGTAATGACGGCGGGCGACGGCGAATCGGCCCTCCTACGAGCGCAAGAGGAACGGCCCGATCTCATTCTGCTCGATGCCATGATGCCGCGCATGGATGGATTCGAGACCTGCCGGCGCCTGAAGGCGGATCCGGAGTTGGCACACATCCCCATCGTCATTCTGACGGCGCTCACCGCGCGGGCGGACAGGGTACGCGGGCTCGAGGCGGGGGCCGACGATTTTCTCTCCAAGCCGGTGGACTACACGGCCCTGTTGGCCAGGGTTCGTTCCCTCGTACGCGCAAAGTTCGTCGCCGACGAGTTGCGTCTGCGGCTGGAGACCCGGGACGCCCTGGGCCTGGCACGGGAACCGGAATTGGATTCCGCGTCGCTTCGCGGCAGGTTGCTCGTCGTCGAGGATCGCGATATCGAGGCGGCCCGGATACGGGACGCGCTTTCCGGCGAGCATGACGTGCACCGCGTTTCACATGCGGGCGAAGACGATATTGTCGGACTGGTCGACGACCGCGACCTCGTGGCCATCAGCCTGGCACTGCGCGAGGTCGACGGCCTGCGGCTTTGTGCCCGCCTGCGCGGCGCGGACGCGACCCGGCGCGTCCCTGTCCTGATCCTGGTGCCCGACACGCCGGAGCAGCACCGCAGGCGCGATACCGGCCTGGAACTCGGCGTCAACGATTACGTCATGCGGCCGGCCGACCCGGCGGAACTGCGCGCCCGCGTGCGGACCCAGTTGCGCCGCCGCCGCGCGGAACAATGGTTGAGACGGCAGTATCGCCAGGGCATGGAGCTGGCGATGACGGACAGCCTGACGGGGCTGCACAACCGGGCCTATTTCGAGGCGCATCTGGATCGCGTGCTGCGCCGCTCGGACGTGGACAAGCCTGTCGCGATGCTGCTGCTCGACGTGGATCACTTCAAGGCCGTGAACGACAGGCATGGTCATGTCGTCGGTGACGAGGTCTTGCGTGAGCTGGCACAACGCATCGAAGGCGTGCTGCGCAGTGTCGATTTGGCGGCTCGCTACGGCGGCGAGGAGTTTGTCATCGTATTGCCGGATACCGACGGCGAAACGGCCATTACCGTCGGCGAACGACTCCGTGGCGAAGTCGCCGACGTTCCTTTCACGGTATCCGGCGAGGCGGGCCGGGTGCCCGTCACCGTCTCGATCGGTATTGCCACGTCGATGGCGGACGACGGCGCCGTTTCGTTGTTACGCCGGGCCGATGTCGCCCTCTACCGGGCAAAGAACGCCGGGCGGGACAGGGTCGAGTTGCAGAGCAAAGCGTAGAGCTGCCCGGCACGCCGCCGATTAAGTCAATGGATGCTATCGGATCGGGGTGGGCCGAAGCTTTCCGCGTCCCGGCTGTCGGGGATCACGCGTACGATCGGATCGACCGTGGGGCTTTCGGTGCTGTAGCCATCGACGACACGGGCGAGAATGTTGCGAATGCCGTCGACGTCGACGGTTATGCAGGCGGCATCCAACTCTTCCAACAGGGCGACGACCTCGGGCCAGCTCAGGGCGTGCTCCTCGGCTCGCATGATGCGGGGATGCGTCGTGCCGCTGGCATCGGTGCCGATCAGGAGTTCTTCGAAGAGTTTCTCGCCGGGCCGTAAGCCGACGAACTGGATTTCGATATCCCCCGAGGCGTTTTCCTTGTCGCGCACTTCCAGGCCCATCAGGCGGATCATGCGGCGCGCGAGGTCGAGGACGCGGACGGGTTCTCCCATCTCCAACAGGAAGACGTCGCCGCCGGTGCCCATCGCGCCTGCTTGCAGGACCAGGCTCGCCGCCTCGGAGATCGTCATGAAGTAGCGTGTCACATCCGGGTGCGTGACGGTGATCGGACCGCCGGCGCGGATCTGTTCACGGAAGCGCGGCACCACGGAGCCCGAGGAGCCGAGTACATTGCCGAAGCGGACCATGGTGAACCGCGTCGTCGATTGCTCGCGCGCCAAACCCTGGAGGATCAGCTCCGCCACCCGTTTGGACGCGCCCATTACGTTCGTAGGCCGCACCGCCTTGTCGGTGGAGATCAGAACAAACGTGTCGACGCCGCTTTCGATGGCCGCTTCCGCCAGATGCTGGGTGGCGAAGATGTTGTTCCGTACGCCCTCGACCACGTTCTGCTCGACCAGGGGGACATGCTTGTAGGCGCCGGCGTGGTACACCGTGTCGATGGCAAAGCGCCGCATGATATGGACCATCCGCCGTTTGCGGGCGGCGCTGCCGAGCAAGGCCAGAATTTCGACGGCCAATCCCTCGCTCTCGTCGAGCTGCCGCAACTCCGCCTCGATGGCGTAAAGGGCGTATTCGTTCAGATCCAGCAGGACGATGCGTCGCGGGCCGTTGCGGATGATCTGGCGGCAGAGTTCGCTGCCGATCGAGCCGCCGGCGCCACTGACCAATACCAATTTCCCGCGAATATTGCGCTCCAGCAGGTCGTGGATCGGGGGGACCGGGTCACGGCCGAGCAGATCCTCGATCTCTACTTCCTTGAGTTCGTCGACCTGCGCCTCGCCCGAAACCAGGTCCGCCAGGCCCGGCATCGTCATCATGCGGACGGGCTGGGTCTGCAGCCGCTCGACGATGTCGCGCCGGCGCGCTCGCCCCGCCGACGGCATCGCCAGCACGACGTGTTTGACCCCATAGCGCCGGACGAGGTCGGGCAGCGCGCCCGGATCCCATACGGGAATACCGTTGACGATGGTGCCTTGCAGCGCCGGATCATCGTCCAACAGGAACACCGGATTGTACTCCGGCCCGAAGCGGAGCGCGGCGATCGCCTGCACGCCTGCCTTGCCGGCGCCGTAAATGCCGATCGGCTCCTTGTCGCCGGATTCGCGGCCGAGATATTCCAGCGCCAATCGCGCGACGGCCCGGCTGCCCACCATCGCCAATACCGCCGTCATCCAGTAAATGGCCGGTACCGTGGCATCCATTGGCGGCGAGGCCAGAAGCTGTCCGGCGACGATCACCAGCAAGGCCGAAAGCATATTCGCGGCGGCGATCGTCAGCAGGAACGGGGCCCCGAGGGCGCGCAGCACCGAGCGATAGATGCCGAAGGCATGAAAGACCGGGATCGTTACGACGGCAACGATGGCGAAGACCCAGGGATCGGGAAGGGCGGCCGGAAAGGGGTGGCCGTGACGGAGCGCGACGGCGAGCCACAGGCAGATGGGCAAGCCGATGAGATCCATTGCCATCAGGATGTAGCGTTTGCGAGAACGCGGCATTCCGATGAGGCTGAGATAGGCTTGCTGTTTCACTGGCCCCGGCCTTTATGGCCCGCCACATGGCAGGCTCGTACTGGGAGCCGTCGCCAGAATACAATCATCCGCCGATTGTCGTCTCGCTCCCCGATATTCCCTAAACCCGGTCCCAGCGACTGTCAACGCGCCACATGCGATGGCGTGGGCGCTGTTGCCGTGCCGCCATGGTCAAATATTGGCGGAATAACCCCCGTCGACGGCGATCGTGGCGCCGGTAACGAAGTCGGAAGCTCGCGAGGCCAGGAACACAGCGACACCTTCGTGGTCCTCCGGCAGGCCCCAGCGGCCGGCGGGCGTGCGGTCGAGTACGCGCTGGTTCAACGTCGCGACTTCGCGCCGGGCGTTGACGGTAAGCTCCGTATCGATCCAGCCGGGCAACACGGCGTTCACCTGGATATTGTCCTTGGCCCAGGCGGTGGCCAGCGCCTTCGTCATCTGCACGATCCCGCCCTTGGAAGACGCGTAAGGGGCGGCGAAGGGTGCGCCGAAGAGCGACATCATCGAGCCGATGTTGATGATCTTGCCGCCGCCGGCGTCTCGCATCGGCTCGTAGGCGGCCTGGGCACAGACGAAGGCAGCGGTGAGGTTGGTGTCCAGCACCTGGCGCCATTCCGCGAGCGCCAGGTCCTCGGGCGGCTTGCGGATGCTCATCCCGGCGTTGTTCACCAGAATGTCGAGACGGCCAAAGCGGGAGAGCGTGGCGGAGACCATTTCATAGCAGTCGGCCTCGTCGGTTACGTCGATGACGTGGGTCATCAGCTCGACGCCGGTCGTGGCCATTTCCTCGGCCGCGCGGGCGTTCTTCTCCTCGTTGCGCCCGGCGATGACGAGCCGTGCCCCGGCCCGGGCCATGCCCCGCGCCATGGCGAGGCCGATGCCGCCGTTGCCGCCGGTGACGATGGCGACCCGGCCGCCGAGGTCGAACAGTTCCATGGCCGTTCGCCCGCCTACCGGACCTAGGCCGCGAGTTTGTCGAGTTCGCGGACCAGGCTCTCGCCCATCACCGAGGTCGAGACCTTGGCCATGCCGGCTTCCATGATGTCGCCGGTGCGCATGCCGCCGGCCAACAGGTTATCGACGGCGTCCTCGATCAGCTTGGCGTCCTCCGAGAGGTCGAAGGAATAGCGCAGCGCCATCGCGAAACTCAGGATCATCGCGAGCGGGTTGGCCGCACCCTGGCCGGCGATGTCGGGGGCGGAGCCGTGCACCGGCTCATAGAGCGCCTTGCGCCGGCCGGTCGCGTCCGCCGCGCCGAGGGAGGCCGACGGCAGCATGCCGAGACTGCCGGTCAGCATCGCCGCGACGTCGGACAGCAGGTCGCCGAACAGATTGTCGGTCACGATGACGTCGAACTGCTTCGGCGAGCGCACGAGCTGCATCGCGCAGTTGTCGGCATAGAGATGGTCCATCTCGATGCCCGGGAACTCGCTGTCGCGGATATGTTGGGCTTCCTCGCGCCAGAGGATGCCCGACTCCATGACGTTGGCCTTCTCGGTCGAAGTCACCCGACCCTGGCGCTTCTCCGCCAGTTCACAGGCGACGCGCACGACGCGGTGGATCTCGCTGGTCGTGTAGCTCTGGGTGTTGTAGCCCCGACGCTGCCCGTCGCCGAGGTCCTCGATGCCGCGCGGCTCGCCGAAGTAGATCCCGCCGGTCAGCTCGCGCACGATCATCAGGTCGAGGCCGCTCACCAGTTCCGGTTTGAGGGAGGAGGCCGAGGTCAGTGCGTCGAAGCACATGGCCGGGCGCAGGTTGGCGAACAGGTCCATGTCCTTGCGCAGGCGGAGGATGCCGCGCTCCGGCTTCTGCGCGAAGGGCAGGTCGTCCCACTTCGGGCCGCCGACGGCACCGAAGATGACGGCGTCCACACCCATTGCCTTTTCCATCGCCTCGTCCGTGATCGGCGTGCCGTGGGCGTCGATCGCGGCACCGCCGACATCGTCCTCGTCGATGCCGAAGGTGACGGCACGGCGCTTGTCCATCCAGTCGATGACCCGGCGCACCTCGCCCATGACCTCCGGTCCGATGCCGTCGCCCGGCAGCATCAAAAGCTTCCTGTTGGCGCTCATGGTGAGCCTCCCCTCGTTCTGCGGAACCTGTCCGTACCTACTCGGCCGCGTCGTAGAGCCAGGGCTGGCCCGAGCGTTGCTTGGCCTCGAAATCGTCGATCGCCTTGTCGTGCTGCAGGGTCAGACCGATGTCGTCGAGCCCCTCCAGCAGGCAATGCCTGCGGAATGGATCGACCTCGAACGCGATCGTGCTGCCGTCCGGCCGGGTGATGGTCTGGCTTTCGAGATCGACGGTGAGGCGGGCGTTGCCGCCCTTCTCCGCGTCCCCCAACAGCTCTTCCAGTTCCTCCGGCGAGACCATGATGGGCAGCACGCCGTTCTTGAAGCAGTTGTTGAAGAAGATGTCGGCGAAGCTCGACGAGATCACGCATTTGATGCCGAAGTCGAGCAGCGCCCAAGGCGCATGCTCACGGCTGGAGCCGCAGCCGAAGTTGTCCCCGGCGACGATGATCTCGGCGCCTTTGTAGGACGCCTGGTTCAACACGAAGTCGGGATTGTCGCCGCCATCGGCGGTGTAGCGCATGTCGTTGAAGAGGAACTTGCCGAGGCCGGAACGCTCGATCGTCTTCAGGAACTGCTTGGGAATGATCCGGTCGGTGTCGATGTTGATCATCCGCATCGGCGCCGCCGGGCTGTCGAGCTTGGTGAACTTGTCCATGTCTTCCTCCCTCAGCCGAGATCGCGAACGTCGGCCAGATGGCCTTCGACGGCCGCGGCCGCCGCCATCGCCGGGCTCACCAGATGGGTGCGGCCGCCGAAGCCTTGCCGGCCCTCGAAGTTGCGGTTCGAGGTCGAGGCGCAACGCTCGCCCGGCTCCAGCCGGTCGTCGTTCATCGCCAGGCACATGGAGCAGCCGGGCTCGCGCCACTCGAAGCCGGCCTCGACCAGGATGCGGTCCAGGCCCTCGCTTTCCGCCTGGCTCTTCACCAGGCCGGAGCCCGGGACGACCATGGCGTTCACGTGCCCCGCGACCTTGCGGCCCTTGGCGATTTCGGCGGCGGCGCGAATGTCCTCGATCCGCCCGTTGGTGCAGGAGCCGATGAAGACCCGGTCGATCTTGATGTCGGTCAACGCCATGCCGGCCTCGAGGCCCATGTAGTTCAGCGCCCGGGTGATCGAGTCCTTGCGGTCCTCGTCCGGCGCGTCGTTCGGGTTCGGCACCGAACCGGTGATCGGCAGCACGTTCTCCGGGCTGGTGCCCCAGGTGACATGCGGGACGATCTCGGCCGCGTTGATTGTGACCTCGGTGTCGTAGGTCGCCCCTTCGTCGCTCGGCAGGCTCAGCCAGTATTCCGCCGCGCGCTCGAAATCGGCGCCCGTCGGCGACATCGCCAGGCCGCGCATATAGTCGACCGTCGTCTGGTCCGGCGCGATCAGGCCGGCCCGCGCGCCGCCCTCGATCGTCATGTTGCAGACCGTCATCCGGCCTTCCATTGAGAGGGCGCGGATCGCCGGGCCGCTGTACTCGATGACATGGCCGGTGCCGCCCGCGGTGCCGATCTTGCCGATGATCGCCAGGATCAGGTCCTTCGCGGTGCAGCCGGGGGGCAGGTCGCTCTCGACATTGATGCGCATGTTTTTGGAACGGCGCTGGATCAACGTCTGTGTCGCCAGCACATGCTCGACCTCGGAGGTGCCGATGCCGAAGGCCAGCGCGCCGAAGGCGCCGTGGGTCGCCGTGTGGCTGTCGCCGCAGACGATGGTGTTGCCGGGCTGGGTGAAGCCTTGCTCCGGGCCGATGATGTGCACGATGCCCTGGCGGGGATCGTTCATCTCGAAGAGCTGGACGCCGAACTCCTCGCAGTTGCGGGTCAGCGTCTCGACCTGCAGGCGCGCCTCGTCGTCCAGAATCTGCGAGACGCCGCCGCTGCGCTCCGTCGTCGGCACGTTATGGTCGGCGACGGCGAGCGTGCCGTCGGTCCGGCGCACCTTGCGACCGGCGGTCCGCAAGCCTTCGAAAGCCTGGGCGCTGGTGACTTCGTGCACCAGATGCCGGTCGATATAGAGCACACAGAAGCCATCGTCGCGCTCGTGCACGAGGTGGCTGTCCCAGATCTTGTCGTAAAGCGTACGCGGCGTGGCCATGGCGACGCGGTCCCTCCCTGGTCTGGTCGTGATTGTCTGCGAAGCGGCCCCGGGTGGGGCCTTCGCTCAGGCCTTGGCGCCCTGCTTGGCGCGCCGGCCGGTTCCCTTGTGATCCTGTTTTTCGGCGATGCGGGCCCGCTTGCCGGTGCGCCCGCGCAGGTAATAGAGCTTGGCCCGGCGCACCCGGCCGCGGCGCATCACCTCGATCTTCTCCAAACGCGGCGAATAGAGCGGGAAGACGCGCTCGACGCCTTCGCCGTAGCTGATCTTGCGCACCGTGAAGCCCGAGTTCAGGCCGGCCCGCTTCAAACCGATGCAGACGCCCTCGAAGACCTGCACCCGCTCGCGCGTGCCCTCGACCACGCGGACGTGGACGCGGACGGTGTCGCCCGGGCCGAAGTCCGGGATCTCCTTGCCCTCGACCAGTTTCGCGGTCTGGTCGCGTTCGAATTGCTCCAACAACGTCATCTGTCCGTTCCTCGCGTCTGCCGCGACGCCTCTTCCCGCCGTTGCCAGAGATCCGGCCGGCGGGTCCGCGTCGCCTCTTCCGCCTGGTCCTGGCGCCAGGCTTCGATCCGTTCATGATGTCCCGACAGCAGAACCGCCGGCACTTCGCGTCCCTCCCAGGCCTGGGGGCGCGTGTAATGGGGGTACTCGAGCAGCCCCCCCGAAAAACTTTCCTCCACCAGCGCATCCGGATCGCCGATGACGCCCGGCAGCATCCGGACGATCGCATCGATCAAACAGAGCGCGGCCGGCTCCCCGCCCGAGAGGACGAAGTCGCCGATCGAAACCTCGATCACGTCGCGGGCCTCCAGCACACGCTGGTCGATGCCCTCGAAGCGCCCACAAACGACGATCAGCCCCGGCTCACCGGCAAACCCGCGAACCCGGTCCTGGGTCAGCGGCATACCGCGCGGCGTCATGCACACGAGCGGCGGTACGCTGGACAACGCCGCCCGCGCTTGATCACGGGTGGCATCGATCGCGTCCGCCAGAACATCCGGTCGCATGACCATGCCGGGACCCCCGCCAAATGGCGAGTCGTCCACAGAGCGGTGTTTATCGCTTGCAAAGTCGCGAATGTCCACTGTTTCCAGGCGCCAAAGATCCCTTTCCAGCCCTTTTCCGGCGAGCGAAGCGCCGAGCGGGCCCGGAAACATCTCCGGAAACAGGGTGAGGGCCCAGACCTGCCAGGGGACCGATGCGGGCGCCCTCATGGCGCGGCCTCGATCGCCGCGATATCGAGGCCGACGAAGCCGCCCTCCACGTCGACCACCGGCACCGCCTCGCGGGTGAAGGGCACCATCTCCAGGCGGCCGTCGGGCGTGCGGTATTCGAGAATGTCGCCGGCGCCGAAGTCGTAGAGCGCCCGCACGATCCCGAGCTCGCCACCCGCCGCGTCGCGCACCGCGAGGCCGATCAGGTCGGCGTGATAGAAGGTCTCGTCTTCGGGCGCCGGCAGGCGGTCGCGATCGACGAACAGCTTGACACCGTTCAGCGCCTCGGCCGCGGCGCGGTCGCCGATGCCCTCGATTTGCGCCACGATCATGCCTTCCTTGCGTCGTTCCTTGACGCGAAGCCGCCATTCGCGACCCCGCGCGTCGCGCAAGGGGCCGTAGGCCGCGATATCCTCGGGCACTTCGGTGTGGCAGCGCACGCGGACGTCGCCGCGCAGCCCATGGGGGGCGCCTATGACGGCGAGGCAGACCGCGTTGGCCTCGCGTTCGGCCATGATCGTCGCCCCTTGTCCATGGGCCGGGCGGGCGTCAGCCCTCGGCGCCTTCGGCCGCGGCCTCCGCCGCCGCGTCGAGACGCGCCTGGGCCTTGGCCTTGGGCTTCGATTTCTGCGGGTTGTTGCGCTGGGCCGGCATCGGGATGATTTCGGCATGGCCGAGGAAGCGGGCCACCCGGTCGGTCGGCTGGGCGCCCTTCTCGAGCCAGTAGCGGACGCGCTCTTCCTGCAGGTTGATGCGGTCGGCATGGTCCTTCGGCAACAGCGGGTCGTAGGTGCCGACACGCTCGATGAAGCGGCCGTCGCGCGGCGAACGGCTGTCCGCGACGACGATGCGGTAGTGCGGGCGCTTCTTGGCGCCGCCTCGGGCCAAACGGATCTTCAGGGTCATGGTTCGCGGTCCTTCTCTATAGACGTCGGGTGTCGGCCGTCCCGCTCAGGACAGGCCGGGCAAGCCGTGGCGCATCAGGCCCTTCTTGCCGAGTTTGTTGACCTTCTTCATGGTCGTGACCATCTGCTTGTGCTGCTTGAGCAGCTTGTTCACTTCCTGCACCGAGGTACCGGAGCCGGTGGCGATCCGCCGCTTGCGTGAGGCGTGGATGACCTTGGGGTTGTGCCGTTCGCCCTGCGTCATCGACAGGATGATCGCTTCCTGCTTTTTGATGAGCGCGGGATCGATCTTGGCGTCGGCCATCTGCTGCTTCATCTTGCCGACGCCCGGCAGCATGCCCATCAGCCCCTCGAGGCCGCCCATCTTGGTGATCTGGCGCAACTGGCCGAGCATGTCCTCGAGGTCGAACTGGCCCTTCTGCACCTTGCGGGCGAGCTTTTCGGCCTCTTCCTCCTCGATCGTCTCCGCCGCGCGCTCGACCAGGCTGACGACGTCGCCCATGCCCAGGATGCGACCGGCGATGCGATCGGGATGAAAGCCTTCGAGTGCGTCGAGCTGTTCGCCGACGCCCAGCAGCTTGATCGGGCAGCCGGTGACCGCCCGCATCGAGAGCGCGGCGCCGCCGCGACCGTCGCCGTCGACCCGGGTCAACACGATGCCGGTGAGGCCGACCCGTTTGTTGAAGTTGTCGGCGACGGTAACGGCGTCCTGGCCGGTCAGCGCGTCCGCCACCAACAGTGTTTCGTAGGGCTGGCTTTCCGCCTTGACCTCGGCGACTTCCGCCATCAGGGCCTCGTCGATCGCCAGACGACCCGCGGTGTCGAGCATGACGACGTCGATGCTCTGCAGTTTCGCCGCCTGCATGGCGCGCCTGGCGATGGCGACCGGCGTTTGTCCCTCGACGATGGGCAGGGTCGGCACGCCGGCCTGCTCACCCAGAATCTTCAGCTGTTCCTGTGCTGCCGGCCGGCGCGTGTCGAGCGAGGCCATCAGGACCCGCTTGCGATCGCGTTCCACCAGGCGTTTGGCGATCTTCGCCGTCGTCGTCGTCTTGCCGGAGCCCTGCAGGCCGACCATCAACACCGCGACCGGCGGCGGGGCGTTGAGGTCGAGTTCCGCGCTCTCCTCGCCCAGCATGGTGACCAGCTCGTCATGGACGATCTTGACCACCATCTGGCCGGGCGTCACCGAGCGGAGCACGTCCTGGCCGACCGCCTGGGCGCGCGCCTTTTCGATGAAGTCGCGGGCGACGGGCAGCGCGACGTCGGCCTCCAACAGGGCCAGGCGCACCTCGCGCATCGCCGCGTCGACGTCCCCCTCGGAGAGGACGCCGCGCTTCGTCAAGCGCTCGAATACCTCGCTCAGACGGCCCGACAGGCTGTCGAACATCGCAACTTTCCCCGTCTCTGGTCGGCTCGATGCCGAAGACCCATTCCCACCCACGACAGCAGGGCCGGAGCCGCAATCGGCGCCAGCATCGAGAAGCCCCGCTATTTAGGCGCGGTCCCCGGTGCTGTCAAGCAATCCGCCGTCTGCGGATGGGGTTGTGAGAAGCCTGGATTTGCCCGGACATTGGGCGTATATCCCCGCCATGAGCGAGCGAAGTTTCATCAAGATGCACGGTCTCGGCAACGACTTCGTCGTCGTCGACGCGCGCCGTTGGCCGCTGGTCCTCGACGCCGAGGTCGCGCGCCGCGTCGCCGACCGGCGGACCGGGGTCGGCTGCGACCAGTTCATCATGGTCGAAAACTCGGATTCCGCCGACGTCTTCATGCGGATTCGCAACAGCGACGGCGGCGAGGTCGAGGCCTGCGGCAACGGTGCGCGCTGCGTGGCGGCACTGGTGATGGACGAGACGACGCGCGATTCGATCACCATCGAGACGCTCGCCGGGATCCTGACGGCGGAACGGGCGCCGGGCGGCGCCGTCTCGGTCGCCATGGGCGTCCCGGGGCTCGATTGGCGCGAGGTGCCGCTGGCGGAGGAGATGGACACCCTGCATCTCGATCTCGCGATCGGACCGGCGAGTGCGCCGGTGCTCGCCGATCCTGTGGCGCTCTCCATGGGCAACCCGCATGCGGTCTTCTTCGTGGACGACGTCGACGCGGTCGATATCGCCACCGTCGGCCCGATGCTGGAACACCACCCGCTGTTTCCCGAACGCGCGAACATCGGCATCGCCCAGGTGATCGCCGCCGACCGGCTGCGCCTGCGGGTGTGGGAACGGGGCGCGGGGCTGACGCAGGCCTGTGGCTCGGGCGCCTGCGCGGCGGGCGTTGCGGCGATGCGGCGTGGCCTGGTCGAGCGTACCGTCGCCATCGAGGTCGACGGCGGCCGTCTGGTCATCGAATGGCGCGAAAGCGATGGCCAGGTCGTCATGACCGGGCCGGTGGCGACCAGTTTCAGCGGCGTGCTGGACGCGGGCCTTGTCGGCGCCGCGCCGGGGCGGGCGGCATGAGCCTCGACGTCGTCACCCTCGGCTGCCGCCTCAACATCTTCGAGAGCGAGATGATGCGCCAGCAGGCCGCCCGCGCCGGCCTGGAGGACGCGGTGATCGTCAACACCTGCGCGGTGACCGCGGAGGCGGTCCGCCAGTCCGGCCAGGCGGTGCGGCGCGCGCGGCGCGAACGGCCCGGCGCCCGCCTCATCGTCACCGGTTGCGCCGCACAGCTCGAGCCGGATCGTTTCGCCGCCATTCCCGGCGTTGATTCGGTTCTCGGCAACGCGGAAAAGCTGGAACAGGCGAGCTTCATTCCCGACGACGAGGCGCGCGTGCGGGTCAACGACATCATGGAAGCCCGTGACGTCGCCGGCCATCTGGTCGAAGGTTTCGACGACCGGGCCCGCGCCTTCGTGCAGGTGCAACAGGGCTGCGACCATCGCTGCACCTTCTGCATCATCCCCTTCGCCCGCGGGCCGAGCCGCAGCGTGCCGCTCGGCCGGCTGGTCGCGCAATGCGAGGATCTCGTCGCGCGCGGCTACCGCGAGATCGTGCTGACCGGGGTCGACATGACCTCCTACGGCGCCGATCTGCCGGGGCGCCCTCCGCTCGGCGAGATGGTGCGCCGGCTGCTCGCCCAGGTGCCCGATCTCGCGCGATTGCGGTTGAGCTCGATCGACCCGGCCGAAGTCGACGCGGACCTGCTGCGCCTCGTCGCGGAGGAGGCGCGGTTGATGCCGCACCTGCATCTCTCCCTGCAGGCGGGCGATGATATGATTCTAAAGCGGATGAAGCGGCGCCACGGCCGGGCGCAGGCGCTGGCGCTCTGTCATCGGCTGCGCGCCTTGCGTCCCGACATTGCGCTGGGCGCCGACCTCATCGCCGGTTTCCCGACCGAGGACGAGACGGCGTTCGCCAACACCCTGGACTTCGTCGAGGAAGCGGGCCTCGCGCACCTGCACGTCTTCGCCTATTCCGAACGCCCCGGCACGCCGGCCGCCCGGATGCCGGCGGTGGCCAAGCCGGTACGCCGCGAACGGGCCCGGCGGTTGCGCGCGGCGGGCGCGGCCGTACGGCGGCGCCACCTCGACCGCTTCGTTGGCCGCCAGGCGGAGCTGATCATGGAGACCGGCACGACCGGCCGTTCGGCGCAGTTCGATCTGGTCGATCTTTCGCCGGGTGCCGCGCCCGGCGATCTGGTATCGGCGCGCATCGTCGCCAGCGACGGCGAACGTCTCGCGGGAGTGGCGACGTCTTGAGCGGCGGCTGGCTCTCGCGCCTCACCGCCGGGCTCGGCCGTAGCGCCGGGCGCCTCGGCGGCCAGATCGGTGCCGTTTTCACCAAGCGCAAGCTCGACCAGGCCGCGCTCGACGAGCTGGAGGACCTGCTGGTCGCCGCCGACCTCGGCCCCGTCGTGGCGGGCGAGGTGACCGAGCGGCTGCGGGCCGACAAGTTCGACCGCGACGTCACGGACGAGGAGGTCCGCGAGGCGCTGGCCGGCGTGGTCGCGGAAACCCTGGAGCCGGTGGCCCTGCCGCTCAACATCGACCGTTCCAATCGCCCGCACGTCATCCTGGTCGTCGGCGTCAACGGCACCGGAAAGACCACGACAATCGGCAAGATGGCCAAGGTATTGATCGAGTCCGGTGAAAAGGTCGTGCTGGCGGCGGGCGATACCTTCCGCGCCGCGGCGATCGAACAGCTCACCATCTGGGGGGAACGGGTCGGCGCCGAAGTGGTGGCCCGCGACGTCGGCGCGGATGCGGCGGCCGTCGCCTACGAGGCGCTCGCCCGGGCACGCGAGATCGATGCCGATATCCTGCTGGTCGACACGGCGGGCCGGCTGCAGAACAAGACGGGTCTGATGGAGGAGCTGGCGAAGATCGGCCGCGTCATCGGCAAGCTGGACGAAACGGCGCCGCACGACGTGCTGCTGGTACTCGATGCGACGACCGGGCAGAACGCGATCAGCCAGGTCGAGGTGTTCCGCGACGTCGCCGCCGTCTCGGGCCTGGCGATGACCAAGCTCGACGGCTCCGCCCGGGGTGGCGTGCTGGTCGCCGTCGCCGCCCGCTTCGGCCTGCCGATCCACTTCATCGGCGTGGGCGAGGGTGTCGACGACCTCCAGCCTTTCGATGCCGGGGATTTCGCGCGGGCGCTTACTTCACCTTGATATTATATCGCTGGTCTTCTTTCTTTCCGGGTTTTGTTTCTTTCTTGCCGCCGGCCCCGACGCCGATGTTATAGGTCCTGCCGCTGCTGGCGGTGCGGTCGAAAACCCCTTCGCAGGCGCGCAGCGCATCCACCTTGTTCATGAAGTCGTTGGCGGTGCTCGCCTTGTTCAAGGCGCTGTTCACCTTGCGCAGCTTCTTCACCAGGCGTTCCAGCCGGGTCTTGGGATTGGTCGTCGCCGTCAGGATGTCGAGGGTGGTGAAGTAGGCCTCTTCGCCGGCGAACTGGCACATTTCGCGCTGCTTGCCGCGAAAACCCCTGGCCAGAACCCCGGATTTGACCATCGCCGCCAGGCAGCGAAGCTGTTTTCCGGCATCGCGGACCAAGGCCATGGTGCCGGCGCAGGCGCTGCGGAACATCGCCGGCGTCCCGCTCGCGCGCACACAGGCCGCCCGGGACGTCACCGGTTCGAGGGAACGGGTATGGCCACGGGGACAGGACCAGCAGCTGCCGCCGGCCGTCAGGTCGAAGAACTGCCGGCCGGGACACTTCAGCCCCTTCGCCTTGCCGTGCTTGCGGGCCCGGGCGTGGTACCACGTCAGCCGATCCTTGCAGGGCGAGCTCTGGTATTCCCGGTTCACCCGCTGGAACAGCTCGGCCGTGTCCTTCACCTTGTCGGCGGCCTTGGGCAGGGCGCAGACGAAGCCGATCTGCATGTTGCGGGTGCAGGCCGCGCCGGCATCGACCGCCGGAATACCCGACTTCAATGACGGCATCGCCTGGAGAACCGAATTGCAAATCTCGGAGGTGCGGGAGACTTCGCCCGCGAGGGAGGCGAGGCCGGCGGTGAACGGCGTCTCGCCTTTCTTCAGGGCGAGGCAGCGGTTCTTGCGAAAATCCTCGCGCAGCCCCTTGTTGCAGGACGGCACCCGTTCGGCGATGAGGCAGGGTCGCTGGTTCCGCCCGCCACATTGGCCGCGCTTGCGGCAAACGCCGCCGATTTCGATCAGGCCCTTGCCGCAATGCCGGGCCGCGACACAGGCGCGGGAGCCGGTCACCGGAAGAACGCTTCTGTCGTAACCTGCGTTACAGGACCAGCATTCTCCGCGGCCGATATCGTAGAAACCGCCTCGCGGGCAGCCGGCGCGGGAGCGGAAGGTCGCCTTGGCATGCGCCGCCGCGACCGGGCGGTAGCAGGCGTTGCTCGAGGTCACCGCGCTCACGCCGCGATCATAGCCCTTGGGACAGGACCAGCACTGGCCGCCCTTGCGGGGGTCGTAGAAGACGCCTTTACCCGTGCAGCCGTGCTTGCCGACATAGCTCGCCCGCGCGGTCTTGCCCAGGACGCCTTTGGCACAGGCATTCTTGGCGGTGACCGCCGCGAGCGTTCGGCCATAGCCGCTCGGGCAGCGCCAGCACTCTCCGCCATTGCGCGGGTCGTAGAAGACGCGCGCGCCGGAGCAGCCGACGTTCTTGTGGTACTTGGCCTTGGCCGGAACGGTTCGCCCGGGCTTGCGGCACGCCTTGGCGGCCGTGACCGCCGTGACGGTTCGGTCATGACCGGCGGGGCAAGACCAGCATTCCTGCCGGCCGATATCGAGGAAGCTGCCCCGGGGACAGAGGCCCTTGGTGTGCCGCTTGGCCGATGAGAAGCCACAGGCCTTCTGATCCTTGCCGCCACAAGCCGCGGCCGCCTCCGTCGAGAGAGCAAAGGCCGACAGAACGAGGATCGCCGTCATCACGACGGCGGGCGTAAAGAAACGGTACATGGCGACGGCCCCCGGGCAACACATAGTGAAGTCTCGGCGTGATCTTAGCCAGCGCGGCCCGCCACGGCTATTTCTCGCGAGTGATCTCTCGCACCTTCGGCGCCGCGCTGCCGAACACGCCATGGCATTCGCGCAGGTCGTCGAAGCGTTGGCGCAGCGCCGCGTCGTCGCCGTCGCTGCCGAGGCGTCGGGCCAGTCGCGCGAAGGCGGAGACGGGACCGTGGCTCGCCCCGGCGAGGCGGTCGAGGGTCGCGTGGTAGGCCTCCGCGCCCGCGCGTCGGCAGAGCGCGGTCCGCGGGCCCTCGACCAGTTCGGCCAGCAGGCCGGTGCGGACCAGCGCCGTCAGGCAGCCTATCTCGCGCGCTGAATCCCGGGTGACCGCGAGCGTTCCGGCGCAGGCGGCCTGGAACGCCGCGGGGGACGCGTCGGCGCGCCGGCAGGCGGCGGAGGAGGTGACCGGCTCGTCCGAGCGGGTAAAGCCCGCCGGACAGGACCAGCAGCCACCGCCGAAGACCGTGTCGAAGACCTGTCCCGCCGGACAGCCTTTCGGGCCCGGCCGGGCACCGCGTGATGCCCGGGCGTGGTACCAGCGCCGGGGATCGTTGCAGGGGGAGCGGCGATACTCCTGCGCGAAGCGTGCCGCGAGATCCGCGTGTCCCCGTCTCTCGCCCGCCGCCGCGGGCACGGCGCAGACAAAGCCGCGCTTCATCGCCGTGCTGCAGGACGGGCCGAGGTCGCTCGTCGGAATGTCGTCGTCGACGGTTGCAATGGCGCGCAGGACGGCACCGCAGACGCCGTCATCGGCGGCCACGGCGTGACGAAGTGCCGCGATGCCGACATCGAAGACGGTTTCGCCCGGTCCATAGGCGCGGCAGCGATGGCTCGCCTCGTCTGCATACAGACCCGCTTCGCAGGCCGGTATTCGTTCGATGCCGAGGCAGGGCCGCTCGCCTTCGCCGCCGCAGCGCCCGCGCACCTCGCAGACGCCGCGGATTTCCAGCAAGCCCGGCGCGCAACGCGCCGTTGCCGCGCAGGCCCGGGCGCTGGTGACCGACGCGTCCGAGCGGATATGGCCGTCGGGGCAGGTCCAGCAGCCGTCGCTGGCGTCCGCATGGAAACTGCCGGCCGGGCAGACCGCGCTGCCGTGGTGCGTCGCCGGGCGCCGGCGCACCGAGACATGACCGACGCAGGCGTCGGGCCGATCCGCCGCGCTCGTGCCGCGGCGATAGCCGATCGGACAGGCCCAGCATTCGCCGCGCTCGGCCTCGAGGCCACCCTGCGCACAGGTCGTGGGGCCGAGGGGCAGCGCCTCGGACTGCTCGCGCGAGGTTCTCAGGCGACAGGCGTCCAAGGCCGTGGCCAGGCTCGCCGAGCGTCGATAGCCCACGGGGCAGGACCAGCAGCTGCCGCCCCGATTCCCGACATAGAACTGGCCGGCCGGGCATTCGAAGGCCTGGGAGGGGCCACGGTGGCGCGCACGGGAGATGTAGGTCCGCCGCGGCTTGACGCAGGCCCGCGACGAGGTCAGCACGCCGTCGGCCCGATCGAAACCGGCCGGGCATTCCCAGCAGGCCCCGCTTTCCTCGTCCCAGAAGCCGCGTGCGCAGGTCGGGCGGCCGAGCAGCCGGGCGGGCCGAACCAGGGTCCGGCCGGGTTTGATGCAGGCCCGCGCACTGGTGATCGGGCCGCCCGCGCGCTGGTAGCCGGTCGGGCAGGACCAGCACGCGCCGCCAGCGACGTCGAGCGTTCCTCCCTCGGGGCAGCGCGCATCGGTGACCCGGTCCGCCGGCGCATGGGCGCAGGCCGGCGCGCCGGCGCCGCCACAGGTCGCAGCGCTCACGGCCGGGACCAGCCATGGCGCGAGCAGTATCGCCAGCAGGGCGGAAACGATCCGCAGCATCGGGCACAGCCTCGCTTCGCGTTTCGTCAAGGCGGCCGGAAACTAGAGGGAAAATCGGCGGTTGCAAAGCATTACCGCACGCGCGCCATGGTACTCGCGAGCCAGATGCCGAGCGCGACCGTGGCGAGGCCGGCGAGGAAGATCGGCGTGATCGGCTCGGCCAGCAGCGCGGCGGCCAGCAGGGCGGCGGCCAACGGGTTGACCGTCATGGTGATGGCGACGCGGGTCGGGCTCGCCCGTTCCAGCGCCAAAATCCAGAGAATGAAGGCCGCGGCCCCACCGCCGGGGCCGAGGTAGGCCGCCGCGGTCCATTCCGCGGGCCCGAAATCGCCGAGCGCGGCGAAGGAGCCGGCGGCGACGCCGGCCAGCAGCAGCACCAGCGCGCCGCCGCCCATGGAGACCGCGAGGAAGCCGAAGGCGCTGGAGCGCTGGATGAGGGGGCGGGACCAGACGTTGTAGAACGACATGATGAGGGCGGTGGCCAGCATGACCAGCTCGCCCCGCCAGGCGCCGTCGGGGGCATGGGCGAGGTCGCCGGCAAGCGCGGTGGCGATGCCGGCCATGGCGATCAGCACGCCCGCGGTCTTGCGCCGCGTCAGCGCCTCGCGCCCCAGCAGGGCTCCGACGATCATGGTCTGGAACGGCAGGGTCGAGAGCGCCAGGGTCGCCCGCGCCACCGTCGTGTAGTCGAGCGAAACGTTGTAGAGGACGATCGCCAGGCCATAGAACAAAGCGCCGAGGGCGGCGGCGGCGGGCCAGTCCCGCGCCCGCGGCCAGGTTGCCCGCAGTGCGACGGCGATCGGCAGCACGCAGAGAAAGCCGATGCCGAAGCGCAGATTGGCGAGCAGGATGGCATCGCCGTCGGCGACCAGGAAGCGGGTGACCGCCGCCGCCGAGCCGCCGAGCGCGCTGGAGATCAGCGCCATCACCACGCCCAGTCCTTCGCCCATTCGTCCCTCCTATTTCCGATGGAGGCGACGATGCGGGCTCGGGCGGCGGCCCTCAACTACCCGGGAGGTAAGTCCGGCTTACGGGGTTTTGCGGATGGCCTGGATGTCGAAGTGGATTTCCACCGCGTTCGGCACGACGGAGGTGTCCCGGAACAGCCCCTTGCCGATGCCGTAGTCCAGGCGGTCGATGGCGAGGCTGCCGCGCGCCCGCGCGCGCAGTTGGCCAGGTGTCTCGTCCGGCGCGATGTGAAGGGTGAAGAGCAGGACGACGTCCCGCGTCACGTCCCGCATGGTCAAGCGGCCTTCGGCCCGGTAGCGCTCGCCGCCCTCGTGGCGAAACGACGTTGTTTCGAAATAGGCCGTTGGAAAGGCTTCGACGTCGAACAGGTCCTTGGAGCGGATCGCCGTATCCCGATCGGCGGCACCGGTGGTCACGCTGGTCATGGCGATCAACACGTCGACGGTGCCGGCGGCGAGGTCCGCGGTATCGAATGCGATCTGCGCTTCGAAGACCTCGAAGCTTCCCGTCACCGGTGCGCCGGCCTGCGAGGTCGTGAAGCCGACGCTACTGTCCTCCGCCAGGACCCAGGCGGGCGGACCGGCGATGGCAGGCGGGCCGCAGCCGATCGCCAGAACCGCGGCGAGGAAAAGTCTAGCGAGCGGCATCACGCGATCAGCCTCCATCCCTCGGTTTGATCGACGGTAGCATGCGATGGAGTACATCGTCGCGATCGATGATGTGATGCTTCAACGCCGCCGCGACATGCACCGCGACGAGGGCGACGAGGCCCCATCCGAGGATCTCGTGCACTTCCTCCAGAAGCTCCTTCAAGGCGGCGTCCGCCGACATCGGGTTGGGAATGGCGAACAGGCCATAGACGACGATGGGATAGTCGGTCGCCCAGGAATGCACGACGCCCACCACGGGCTGGACCAGCAGCAGGATGTACATCATCGCATGGCTCGCCCGCGCGCAGGACCGCTCCCACGGTTTCATCGCCACGGGCAGCGGCGGCGGTGGCGTGATCCGCCGCCAGACCAGGCGGAGAAGGGCGATGACCATCACCGTCAGGCCGAGCGACTTGTGAAAGTTGTAGAGCAGGAATTTCTCCGGCCCCAGCGGCAGCGCCTCCATGAAGAGGGAGATGATCACCAGCACGACGACCATCACGACCGTCAGCCAATGAAACAGCCGGGCGGGCCGGCTGTAGCGCCGGACCGCCCCGCTGTCGTCGCGCGTCGTCGTCATGATCGGGCGACGTCGCTCGAGCCTATTGCTTGCGGAATTCCACCTCCAGGACCAGGTCGATGCGGTCGGAGGTCAGCGGGGCCGCGAACTTGATGCCCCAATCGCTCCGCAGCAGGCTGCCGCGGGCCGAGAAGCCGGTGTAGTGCGCGTCCTTGTAATGCTTGATGTAGGGCGAGAGGGGATGCGTGCCCTCGAAATTGAAGGTGACGTCGAGGGTGACCGGCTTGGTAATCCCCTTCATCGTCAGGTCGCCCGTCACTCGGCCCTGGTCGACGCCGGTGCGCACGATATTGGTCGAGGTGAAGGTCATCTTCGGGTGCGTTTCGACCTCGAAGAAGTCCTTGCTTTTCAAGTGCTTGTCGAGGGCGGGCACGCCGGTCGAGACGCTGGCGACATCGACTTCGACGTCCAGCTTGCTCTTGGCGACGTCCGTCTTGTCGAAGACGAGGGTACCGGAGGCCTTGTCGAACTCGCCGGACTGCGTGGAAATGCCGAGGTGGAGGTATTCGAAGCGGACCTCGGTATGCCCCGGGTCGAGGGCATATGTGTCGGCGGCGGCGGCCGTGCCCATCGTGGCGAGGGCCAAGGCGCCGGCGAGAATGGTGCTGCCGGCGAAGTGCTGGATCGTGGTCTTCATGTCGTTCTTCCTCCCTGCGGCCGGGCCCCCATGCCCGGCATCGTTACGAAGGGAGGGAGAGTTACACATCGGCTCGCGACGACACGTGCGGATTGCGCACGCCTGGCTTCAAATTTTTGTGAACGGAGTTCAGTGCGTCTGCAGCCACTCGCGCGCGAGCCGCTGGGCTTCGGCGATCTCATCCCGGCTCATATCGTCGGCGATCTCGCGGCGCAGCTGCGCCGCCGCGCCGATGCCGGAGCTCGCGGCGATGTTGAGCCACTTGTGCGCAAGGATATAGTCAAGCGGGACCGACCCGGCCCCGGTCGAATAGCTGAGACCGAGATGGAACTGGGCATCGGCTGCGCCGGCTTCCGCCGCGCTCTGGGTGAATTCGAATTTTCCGTTGCGTGTCTGCATGGCCGTCTCTCCTCTCCTCCTCCCGCCGGGCGCGGTTGGGCGCGCCCGGCGATGTCGAGGAAAAGTCTGGCCGGTTAACGGTTAACGACGGGTTTATGATGCAGAACCGGTTTACGCTGGCAGTTCCATGCCGCGTGCCAGCGCCGGGCGCGCCATCAAGGTGTCGTACCAGCGCTTCACGTTGGGGAACTCGGCCAGGTCGACCTCCTGCCAATCGTGGCGGAAGACCCAGGGCAGGGTGGCGAAGTCGGCGATGGAGACGTCGCCCGCGAGATAGTCGCGTCCCTCCAGCCGGGCGTTCAGCACGCCGTAGAGCCGCTTGGCCTCGGTGTAATAGCGGTTGATGGCGTAGGGGACTTCTTCCTTGGCGGCGCGCTTGAAGTGATGCACCTGGCCGAAGATCGGGCCGATGCCGCCCATCTGGAACATCAACCACTGGATGACCTCGTAGCGCGCGGCCATCTCGCTCGGCATGAACTTGCCGGTCTTCTCGGCGAGGTACATCAAGATGGCGCCCGACTCGATCACCGTATAGGGCTGGCCGTTCGGGCCGTCCCTATCGACGATCGCCGGGATCTTGCTGTTCGGGTTGATGGCGATGAATTCGGCTGTGAACTGATCGTCCGTGGCGATGTTGATTGGGTGCAGGTTGTAGTCCAGCCCGCACTCCTCAAGCATGATGGTGGCCTTGCGGCCGTTCGACGTCTTCCAGGTGTAAAGCTCGATGGTCACGCGCTGCGTTCCTTCCCTGAATATGTGGAGGCGGCGTCCGGCCGCACGGTAAACCCAGTCTAAAGCATGCGGGCGGCAAAATCGAAACCGATCGCCGGTCGCCCCCGCGGCGCTGTTAAAGCGTGTGTGGCGGCAGGCCGCCGCCGTCGACGGCGATGGCCTGGCCGATGATGTAGCCGGCGTCCTTGGAAGCGAGGTGGGCGATGGTGGCGGCGATATCCTCGGGCTGGCCATGGCGGCGTGCGGGGATGTCCTTCGCCCGTTCCGCCAGGCCGGCCTGGACGTCGCTCCAGCCGGCGCGCAGCGTCGAGCTGATCGCCCGGTCCGTCGCGACCGAGCCGGGGCAAACGCAGTTGACCGTAATGCCGAAGGGTGCCAGGTCGTAGGCGAGCGAGCGGGTAAAGCCGATGACCGCCGCCTTGGAGGCGCAATAGGCGGCCCGTTCGGGCAGCGGCTCCAGCCCGGCGACGGAGGCGAGCGAGACGATCCGGCCGTAGCCGCGTTCCTTCATGTGCGGCACGACCGCGCGGCTCATCAAAAAGGGCCCGCGCACGTTGATCGCCATCACCGCTTCCCAGGCCTCCAGCGACACGGTCTCCAGCTGCCCGCGATCGCGCCCGTGCGGTGCGCCCGCGTTGTTCACCAGCACGTCGATGCGGCCATGGGCGGCAAGTGTGCGGGCGACCATATCCTGCGCGTCCGCCTCGGCGGAGACGTCACCTGTCAGGCTCATCGCCTCACCACCCGGTAGAGGGTCAGAAGCTTTAGGTGAGCGCCGCCTTGAGCCGGCCCTAGCAGCCTGTCGGACTTGAGCCGAGTTTCGAGATGAGATTCACTGTCACGGTCTGATTCTCTCCTGCGCGGTGATTTTGTGATGAGCAACTTTCGACAGGTTGACCGGGAGACCAGCTATCTTCTGCCGCCTTCGGTGGACGAATGGCTGCCTGATCGTCATCTGGCGCGCTTCGTGGTCGATGTGCTGGAGCAGCTGGATCTCTCTGCGTTCGTGAAGGCCTATCGTGGTTCGGGCTCGGCGGCGCATCACCCGAGCGTCCTGCTGGGCCTGCTGATCTACGGCTACGCGACGGGGGTGCATTCCAGCCGGAAGCTGGAGCGGGCGAGCTATGATTCGGTGGCCTTCCGCTTCATCGCGGCAAACGACCACCCCGACCACGACACGATCGCCACGTTCCGCCGTCGCTTCCTGCCGCTGATCGAGGGGCTGTTCGTGCAGGTTCTGCTGCTGGCGCGGCAGGCCGGCATGCTGCAACTGGGCACGGTGGCGCTGGACGGGACGAAGATCCATGCCGACGCGAGCCGGCACAGCGCCCTGTCGTGGCAGCGTGCGGGCGAGATCGAAGCCCGGCTGCGGGCCGAGGTGGCGGAGTTGATGGCGTTGGCGGAAGCGGCGGACCGGTCCGAGGTTCCCGACGGCATGAGCGTGCCGGAGGAGCTGGCACGGCGCGAGGACCGGCTGGCGGCGATCGCCGCGGCGAAGGCGGAGATCGAGGCGCGGGCGGCCGAGCGTCATGCGCGGGAGCAGGCGGAGTACGAAGAGAAGCTGGCAGCCCGCGAGGCGAAGGAAACGCGGACCGGCCGCAAGCCGGGCGGGCGGCCACCGAAGCCGCCGGAGCCGGGGCCACGGGCGAAGGACCAGGTCAACCTGACGGACCCGGACTCGCGCATCATGCCGGTGGCCGGCGGCGGCTTCGAGCAGTGCTACAACGCCCAGGCTGCGGTGGCCGCCGGCAGCCTGCTGGTGGTCAGCGCCGACGTGGTGCAGGCGGCGAACGACAAGCAGCAGATCGAACCGACGCTCGAAGCACTCGCCGGCCTGCCGGACGGGCTTGGCGAGGTCGAGACCCTGTTGGCGGACAGCGGCTACTTCAGCCAGGCCAACGTCGAGGCCTGCGGGGAAGCGGAGATCGCGCCGCTGATCGCGCTCGGCCGGGAGCACCACCATCTTTCCTGGCGGGACCGCTTCGCCGAGGCGCCGCCAGCGCCCGAGGATCCGACGCCGCTCGAGGCGATGTGCCATCGCCTGGCCACACCCGAGGGCCGGGCGCTCTACGCGCTTCGCAAGCAGACGCCGGAGCCGGTGTTCGGCATCATCAAATCGGTGATGGGCTTGCGTCAGTTCAGCCTGCGCGGCCTCGACAAGGCGAAGGGGGAATGGACCTTGGCCACGCTCTCCTGGAACATCAAGCGGATGTTCGTCCTCAGCCACGCCTGAACGGGCGGGCCAACCCGCGTTCGCAACTTCATGGGGGTAAATCCATGACATCGACGCCCGCCAAGCCAATTTTACCAATCCTTGCATGCCCGAGTCCGACAGGCTGCTAGGCATTCAAGCTAATCGGTAGCCCATCATTGCCGCGCGCTTCAATCGTTTCGTCGGCGCCGGCGAATCTTCGAGCAGTTCCATGACTCGGAGACTATCGCGTTCGGAGAGATGAATCTGCTCCACTTTCCACAGCGCGGCACGAGCCTCAAGCGACACTTCTGCCTGGGGAACCAGCACCATTTCGCCGGATCGCAACCGCTCATTATCGCTTATTTTTCTCGGCACGGCATATCCTCGCTTCGTGAAAATATATATCACATTCATTCAGTACAATGCCAAAATGACGCTCATCCCAGCTCGCGCCGAAGAAAATTCAGCAGGTTGATGACCGCGTATTCGCGGATCCGGTTGCGGTCGCCCGGCAGGCGGACTTCGAGGGACTTCTTGCCCTCCGCCGTGGCGAGGCCGAGGAAGGCCAGGCCGACGGGCTGGCCTTCCTGTTTGTCCGGGCCGGCGACGCCGGTCGTCGCCAGGCCGATGTCGGCGCCGAGCACGCGGCGCGCGCCGGCCGCCATGGCTTCCGCGCAGGCCGCCGTCACCACGGGGCCTTCGGGCACGCCGAGCAGGTCGAATTTGACCTCGCTCGCGTAGGAGATGATGCCGCCGCGGAACACCGCACTCGCCCCCGGTATGCCGCCGAGGCGGGCGCCGACCAGGCCGGCGGTCATCGATTCCGCCACCGCCAGGGTCAGCCCGCGCGCCTTCAGCATATCCAGCACCACCGATTCCATGCTGGCGCCGTCGAGGGCGAAGACCACGTCGCCGAGGATCTCGCGCACCCGGACCTCCTCCGCGTCGAGGATCCGGGTCGCCGCCGCGTCATCCTCCGCCTTGGCGGTGATGCGGACCTTCAGGCCCTCGATGCCGCTGGCCTGGAAGGCGAGCGTCGGGTTGCCGATCTCGTCCAGTTCCAGAATGCGGTCGTGCAGCAATTCGGCGAGACCCGATTCCGAGTTGCCCCAGGTCTTCAGGACCCGGCTGCGGATCGCCGCACTGACGCCGGCGCGCCGGCGCAGGTCGGGCAGCACCGTGCCGTTCAGCATTTCGCGCATCTCGTAAGGCACGCCCGGCACGGCATAGATCACCTTGTCGCCCACCGGACAGACCAGGCCCGGCGCGGTGCCGGGCATCTCGGCGATCGCCCGGGCCCCCGTTGGCCGATCGGCCTGTTGCAGGTTGTTCTCGCTCATCCGCCGGTTCCGGGATTCGAAGATCCGCCGGATATGCGCCGCCATGTCCGCGTCGCGTTCGAGTTCGACGCCCATCACCTCGGCGATCGCCTCGCGGGTGATGTCGTCCTGGGTCGGGCCGAGGCCGCCGCAGACCACGACCGCGTCCGAACGGCTGAGCGCCAGTCGCAGGGTATCGACCATGCGGGCGCGGTTGTCGCCGACCGTGGTGTGATAGTGCGAATCGATGCCGGCGAGGGCGAATTGCTCCCCCATCCAGGCCGAATTGGTATCGACGATCTGTCCCAGCAGCAGCTCGGTGCCGATGGCGACGATTTCACAACGCATCTGGTTCCCCCGTGGCGTGGCGGGAACCGGATCAGTCCCCGTTGTTCATCTGGTCCGACAACGCCTCCTCGGCGTCGGCGAGCGTGGTTTCGAGAGCATGGCGTATCGCGTCCATCACGATCAATGCCGTCTCCCCCTGCAGGCGGACTTCCACCGCGCGCCCGGCGATCCCGGTATCGTCATAGGCGGTGACTTGCGCGGCCAACATCACATTGCGCCGCCCCTCCACCTCCGACAGGGAATTGAGCCCCGCCCGCGCCGCGGTCTGCAAGCGCACCGCATCGATAATCGTTCGACTGTTCGCCAGCTCCATCGCAAATATCCTTCACCGAGAGCTTTCACGCCGATTCAGTATCGTGCGCAGTGTACCGCGTCCCGGCGCCGAGTTCGACTCTTCACAATTTGATGATCCCACGCTCAAGCCCGGATCGCGCCGCCGCCCGGCAGGTCCCGCCGGGCGCGATGCAGCAGCCAGGCGGCGATTGCCAGGTTGGCGAGGTTGAAGGCGATGCCGTTGATGAAGGCGAGGGTGTAGTCCCCGGTGAGGTCGTAGAGCACGCCGGCGATCCAGCCGCCGAGCGCCATGCCCAACATCGTTGCGAACATGGCGGCCCCGATGCGCCAGCCGACGCTGGCGATCGGAAAGTAGCGACGGATGATCACCGCGTAGGACGGCACGATCCCGCCTTGCGAAAGACCGAAAAAGGCGGCGGCGAAATAGAGCGCCACCAGCGATTGGGTCGGCATGAAGATCAACAGGGCGAGCGCCTGGAGGGCGGAGCCCAGGATCAAGGTCTTCAGGCCGCCGATCCGGTCCGAGATCCAGCCCGAGCTGACCCGGCTGACCACCCCGCAGGCGAGCAACAGGGCCAGCATCTCGGCGCCGCGTTGCGCCGCGTAGCCGAGATCGGAGACATGCGCCACCAGATGGACCTGCGGCATCGCCATTGCCGCGCAACAGGCGATCCCGGCGAGGCAGAGCGCGGATTGCAGGGTCGCCGGGCTCAACCCCATGTCGCGCCGGGGATCGCCGCCCCGCGCCTCGGCCCCCGCCGCCAGCGCCGGCGGGCGGGGGCGCAGCATCAAGCTCAAGGGCAGCATGAAACAGAGGCAGAAAAAACCAATGCCGACGAAGGTCTGGCGCCAGCCGACATCGTCGATGAAGTGCTGGATGATCGGCGGCCAGATGGCGCCGGCCATGTAGTTGCCCGAAATGACGACGCCGATCGCCAGGCCGCGGCGGCGATCGAACCAATGGGTGATGTCGGCGACCAGCGGCGTGAAGACGGCCGCGTTGCCGAGCAGGCCGATCAGCAATCCCTGCGCCAGGCACAGCTGCCACAGGCTCTGGGCGTTGCCGGCGGCGATGAAGCCGATGCAGAGCATGACGGCACCCACCATGGCCGGCGGCATCACGCCGACCCGGTCCCCCCAGCGTCCCATCAGGATGCCGCCGAGGCCGAAGCCGATCATGGTGACGGCATAGGGGATCGAGGCCATGTTGCGGGCAACGTCGAATTCCGCCGATACCGGCTTCAGGGCGACGACGGCGGCATACATGCCGACCGTGCCACAGGTCATCAACGCCAGCGAGGATGCCGCGCGCAGACAGGCGTAGGTCGACTCGACCTCGTACTCGGTCGCCACGATCACGATATCCCCGGACCTCGGAAAGCCAGACCTTACACCGCTTGCGGGGCGTGGCGGAAGCGGGCAGGTTCGGCCCGCTTCCGATCCGCTGACCGAGGACGCGAGACCATGCCCGAGCCGAGTGCGCCGCCATTGTTGTTCACGCCGCTGCGCCTGCGCGGCATGCAAGCGCGCAACCGCGTCGTCGTCTCACCGATGTGCCAGTACCACAGCGTCGAGGGCGGGCCGACGGACTGGCACATGGTCATCCTCGGCCAGTTCGCCGTCGGCGGCGCCGGCATCGTCTTCTGCGAGGAGACGGCGGTCGAGCCGCGCGGGCGCAAGAGCCATAGCTGCGCTGGCATTTGGGACGACGCCCACATCCGACCCTATCGCCGCATCACCGACTTCATTCGCGACCAGGGCGCCGTGCCGGCGATACAGCTCGGCCATTCCGGGCGCAAGGCCTCGGTGCACGGCGCCCGGGCGGAATGGGCGCCGCTTCGCGAGGCCGACGCGGCCGATGGTCTGCCGCCCTGGCAGGGCCTGGCGCCGAGCCCGCTTCTCGCCGCCCCCGGCAAGCATATTCCGCGCGAGATGGACCGCGACGACATCGCGCAGCTGATCGAAGACTTCCGCACCGCCACGCTCCGCAGCCTCGATGCCGGTTTCGAGCTGGTCGAGATCCACGGCGCACACGGCTATCTGCTGCACCAGTTCCTTTCGCCGCTCAGCAATCGGCGCGGCGACGCTTATGGCGGTGACTTCGCCGGCCGCTCCCGCCTGGTGCTGGAGGTGACCGAGGCGATGCGGGCAGCGCTGCCGGACGAGGTTCCGCTGTTCTACCGGGTGTCCTCCGTCGACGGCGAGGGCGGCGTCTGGTCGCTCGACGACACGGTGCGGCTGGCCCGCGGGCTGCGCGAGCGCGGCGTCGACCTGGTCGATTGTTCCGCCGGCGGCATTTCCGGCGACAGCGAAATGCCGATCGTCCCCCGGGTGCCGGGCTATCAGGCCGGCTTCGCCGAACGGGTGCGCCGCGAGGCGGGCGTCCCCACCATCGCCGTCGGCGGCATTACCGAGGCGGCCCAGGCCGAAGCGATCCTGCAGGCGGGCCAGGCCGATCTGATCGCCATCGCGCGCGAGCTGCAATGGAACCCCTATTGGCCGGCGCATGCGGCCAAGGCGCTCGGCGTCGGCGACGACTACGGGCAGCTGCCCGAGGAAGTCGCCTATCGCCTGCGCAAGCGCGACGCCGACGCCCGGCTTCCCGTCAATCGGCCGGGACCGGCGGCGGATGCCCTGCTGGCTCGCCTGGCGGCGCCCAGGGACGGGGCCTGACGGGATCCTTCACGCCAACGCGAAAGCCTCCGCCAGGTGCCGGTAGGTGGCGAGCCGGGCCTCGAAATCGTGTGTGACGCAGACGATGACGAGTTCGTCGGCGCCGTGTTGTTGTAACCGGGGCAAAAGGCCGGGCCTGGGGACGGGGGGATCTGGCCTGGGTATAGGGGTGAGTCTCAACGGCCACATCTTGTGAGGCTTCCGCGTCAAGTGACCAGATATCGATGTTCGCGGCGGGAGGTCTGTGATTCGATCCCGTCATGGCCGAATCGCTTCCGGATCTCGACGATCTTGATGTCGCCGCCCTGAAGGCGCTGGTTCTGACGCTGCTTGAGGAGCAGGCGGCCCTGCGTGCCGAGAACGCGACATTGCGCGAAGAGATCCGCCGTCTCAAAGGCCTTTCCGGGCCACCGGATATCAAGCCGAGCGGCATGGACAAGCAGGCCGTATCCCGGGGCCGGACGGGGCGGAAGGCGGGACGGCGGGCCAAGAAGGGCCGGGTTCCCATCGACGAGAGGCGGATCGTCCGGGCCGCCGTGCCGGCGGGCTCGCGCTTCAAGGGCTATGAAGACTATCTGGTTCAGGACCTGCTCTGCCGGCCGAACACTGTCCTGTTACGCCGCGAGCGCTGGCTGACGCCCGAGGGGGCCACGATCGTGGCGCCGCTGCCGGCGGGGACGCGCGGCCACTTCGGCCCGGCGCTCAGGCGTTTCGTGCTGGCGCTCTATCATGGCGGCCAGACCAGCGCGGAGCGCTTGGCGCGGCTCTTGGACGACCTCGGCATCAAGATCTCCAAGCGCCAGGTGGTGCGGTTGTTGAACGAGGGCCATGACGGCTTCGTCGCCGAGGGCGAGGCGGTGCTGCGCGCCGGCCTGGAGACGGCGCCCTGGATCAGCGTCGACGATACCGGCGCCCGCCACGCCAACCGCAACGGGGTGACGAGCGGGATCGGCAACGACGCCTTCGCTTGGTTCGCCACGACGTTTTCCAAGAGCCGCTTGAACTTCCTGGAACGGCTGCGGGCCGGCCACGCGGACTATGTGCTCAATGCCGCCGCCTTCGCCTACATGGCCGAGCGCGACCTGGCCGCATCGGTGATCGCCCGTCTGGCCGAGGGCTGCCCGCGGCGCTTCACCAACGAAGATGCCTGGCTGGCCCACCTGGGGCGGCTCGCCATCACCGGGCACGGGGACGGGCGCGGGGCCGCGCGGACCGCCACCGAGGGGGCGCTGTGGGGCGCCATCGCCGCGCACGGCCTGCTCAGGGGCACGGCCGCGGGCGCCTGCGTCGTCCTGAGTGACGATGCTGGCCAGTTCAACGTCGGCCGCCACGCGCTCTGCTGGGTCCATGCGGAGCGCTTGATCCACAAGCTGATGACCTTCTCCCGGAGCCAGCGGCGCGAGAAGGAACACATCCAGGCACGGCTCTGGCAACTCTACGCCGATCTCAAAGCCTATCGCGAAAGGCCGGCGCCAGGACGGCGGGCCCACCTGGCATGCCGCTTCGATGCGCTCTTCGCGACCAAGACCGGATTCCTCCGCCTCGACCGGCTCCTGGCTCGCCTGCATGCCAACCGCGACGAACTGCTCGTCGTCCTCGACCGCCCGGAGGTCCCGCTCAACACCAACGGCGCGGAACGCGACATCCGCGCCATGGTCACAAGGCGAAAATTCTCCGGCGGCACACGCTCCGAGGACGGCAAGCAGGCCCGAGACACATTCCTCGGCCTCTACAAGACCTGCCAGAAACTTGGCCTCTCCTTCTGGGATTATCTCGGCGACCGCCTCAAGGTCCCCGGCGCCCCACCCGTGCCCCCACTGCCGATCCTCGTCAGACAACGCTGCATCGAAATGGCTTGACCGCCCGGGGTTTTGCCCCTGTTACGTGTTGTTGCGCGAGCGTCCGCAAGCGCGCCGCCACGGCCGGACCGGCGCCTGCCACCAGACGCCGCCGGGCGGCCCGCACCACGGCCGCCTGAGGCGGCGTGAAGCGCGCGGCTGCCGTCGCGGCGGCGTCCGGCGAGGGCACCGGGCCCGGCAGGCCGGTCTGCAGGCGCAGCAGCCAGAGGTCCCGGCTCATGGCCAGACGTTCCGCCTCCGCGTCGCTGTTCGCGGCGATGGCGAAAACGGCAAGCGCCGATCGCGGCGTGCGACCGGGATGCGACGCCTGGAAATCCCGCCGGTAGGCTGCCATGATCTCGGGTCCCTGTCGTTCGGTGATGAAGTGGGCAAAGCAGAACGGCAGGCCGAGGCGCGCGGCGATCCCCGCCGTGCGGTCGCTGGCGCCGAGCATCCAGACCTCCGGCAACCCGGGGCCGCGAGGCTCCGCCCGCACGCCGTCGTCACGCGGCGCGTCGGCGAGGAAATCCAGCACGGCGCCGACCCGACCTTCGAAGCCGGCGATGTCGAGCACCGCCCCGGTCGGGCTCAGCGCGCGGGCCGTCGGCCGGTCGCTGCCGGGCGCCCGCCCGAGGCCGAGGTCGATGCGCCCCGGATACAGCGTCTCCAGCATACGGAAACACTCGGCCACTTTGAGGGCCGAATAATGGTTCACCATGACGCCGCCGGCACCGATCCGCATGTGCCGGGTGAGGCCGGCGACCCGGGCGATCAGGATTTCCGGCGCCGACCCGGCCAGGCCGACCGCATTGTGATGTTCCGCCAGCCAATAGCGATGATAGCCGAGCCGGTCGCAGGCCTGCGCCAGCGCGAGGGTCTCGGCGATGGCCCCCGCCGCCGTATCGCCCTCGGATATCGGCGATTGGTCGAGAACGCCGAGTTTCACGTCGCCCGCTTGGCCATCGCCTCGGCCTCGAGGGCGGCATAGTCGATCTCGCCCGCCGCGGCGACGCGGCGGCGCTGGGCGTTGCGGGCCTTGATCATCCAGGTCAGCGCCTCGTTGTAGGGTGTGGCGATGCCGAGCGCGCGGCCCTCCGTCACCACCGCGCCGTTCAGCGCGTCGATCTCGGTCAACCGGTTGGCTTCCATGTGCTGCATCATGGAGGGCTTGGAGAACTTCCAGGTATAGGCCTTGATCGTCGCCAGCGGTTCGGCCGTCGCCAGGCGGATGTTCTTGGCCGCGGCCACGGTGAGGGCCTCTTCGACGCATTTCGTCTGCATCATGTCGGCGCCCTCGTGCATCGGGATCTCGCCGATGCGGATGTCGAGCAGCGCGCAGAGCGGGTTGAGCGCGCAGTTGTGGATGAACTTGCTCCACACGATGCCCATGACGTTGTCGGAAATCTCCGGGTTCAGGCCACCACGGTCGAGGGCGGCGGCAACCGCCTGCAGGCGCTGGCTGGTGCGCCCGTCCAACTCACCCAGGTAGGTCGTGCCGGCGTGGCCGTGCGCCGGCCGCCCAGGCCCGTGCATGAAGGCCGAATGGTAGCTGACGCCGCCCAGCACCCGCTCCGCCCCCAGTTCCGCTACCAACGCCTCGATGTTGCCGATGCCGTTCTGCAAGGTGAGCGCGACCCCGTCCGGCTTCAGCGCCGCCTTGGCCGTCACGGCCGCGTCTCCCCGGTTGTTAGTATCGGTCTGCACGAAGGCGACATCGTATTCGCCCGGCCGGTCCAGGGTCTCGTGGATCGGCATCTCGATATGGACCAGTCCGCCGACGTCGTCCAGGTGCAGGCCGTTCGCCCGCACCTCCGCCACATGTTCCGCCCAGCTATCGATCAGGGTGACGTCCGCCCCGCCCCGGGCCATGAGCGCGCCATAGGTTCCCCCCATGGCGCCCGCGCCGATAATGACGATCCGCATGACCCTGCCCTCCGCCGATTGACCGGCGTGATCACTAGCATGGGCGCGCGGAGGAGGGCTATGGTGGCCCGACCGTTCGAGCCGCCCCGGAGGTGCGCGACCATGCTGCCCAATGCCTACCCCACCCTGAATTTCGATCTCGGTGAGAGCGCCGACCTGCTGCGCGACAGCGTCTCCAGCTTTTCCGCCGATCACATCGCGCCCCGCGCCGAGGAGATCGACGCCACCGACACCTTCCCCCGTGACCTCTGGCCGATGATCGGCGCGCTGGGCCTGCACGGGATCACGGTGGAGGAGGAGTACGGCGGCGCCGGCATGGGCTACCTGGAGTGTGAATCGGCATGCAAAACTGACCCACTTTGGTGGGTTATGAGCGGTAAGAATTGACCCACCTGGAACGCTAGCATCCGCACGGAACAGTGCGGAGGAAAGAGCAGGTGGTATTGATGGAAAGCGTATTGAAGATCCGACGTTGGATATTACGGGAGGGTCGGAGTATCCGATCTGTATCTCGTCAGACTGGTTTGTCGCGGAACACGATTAAGAAGTATCTGAAGGACGGCGATCCACCGAGCTATCAGCGGCGCGTTTCACCCGTCCGGCGTAAGCTTAGCGATGGCTTCGCCAGCCGGCTTCGGGCGCTCTTTGAGCAGGACCTGGGGCGCCCGCGCCGTGAGCGCCGGACGGCCAAGAAGCTTTATGAGCAGCTTGTGTCGGAAGGCTATAGCGGATCCTACTCGACGGTTCAGAGGTTTGTCCGCGACCTGAAGCGTTCTGGCGCCGGATCGGGGGATGCGTTCATTCCGTTGCACTTTACGGCAGGTGACGCGCTCCAGTTTGACTGGAGCACGGAATACGCTGTCCTGGGCGGTGTCGAGCAGAAGGTAAAGGTTGCCCACTTCCGCCTATGTCATAGCCGCAAGCCCTTTGTTGTTGCCTATCCCAGCGAATCTCAGGAGATGGTGCTGGACGCCTTTGCACGGGCGATGTCTTTCTATGGCGGCGTACCGCGCCGGGTGATCATCGACAACCCCAAGACGATGGTAACCTATGTTTCGCGCTCTAAGGACCGTGTGTTCCATCCGCGCTTTCTGGCGTTGATGAACCACTATGTGATGGAACCGGTTGCTTGCACACCCGCGGCGGGGTGGGAGAAGGGTCAGATTGAGAACCAGGTTGGGTTCCTGCGGGGACAGCTGTTTGCGCCCAAGCCCGCCTTTGACGATCTGGATGCGCTGAACGGCTGGTTGCGTCTGCGCTGCGAGGAATTGGCGAATCGCGCCCACCCCGAACAATCGGATCGCAAGATCTCGGACGTGTTCGCAGACGAGTGCGCCGAACTGCGTCCCCTGGGCCGGGCTTTTGACGGCTATGTTGAGAAGGCCGCTCGTGTCCGCTCTACCTGTCTGGTCCAATATGCCACCAATCGCTATAGCGTCCCCTCCCGGTTCGCCGGGGAGCTTGTCTCTCTGCGCGCCTATGCGGACCGGATCGTGGTTGTGTCAGGGCAGAATGTGATTGCCGAGCACAAGCGCCGCTTTACCCGCAACGCCAGCTATTTCGAGCCCTGGCATTACCTGCCCCTACTCGACCGCAAGCCCGGCGCGCTGAGAGATGGCGCGCCCTTTGTGGGTTGGCAATTGCCTGAGGCGATGCACCGGGTCAGGGCGCATTACATGGCCGGCAAAGGCGGGGACCGGGAGTTTGTCGATCTGCTCCTGCTGGCCCAGGATCACGGGATCGAGGTGGTCGAGATAGCCTGTGAACTGGCCGTGGAGCAGAACACGCTGCGCCTTCCGGCCATCATCAATCTGATCAACCAACTGGTGGAGCCGGTCATCGCGCCATGGGGCGAGAGCCACGCCTATCCGCAACTGACCTTGCGGCCCGAAGCGGACTGCAAGCGCTATGAGACGCTGTGCGTTGCCGGGGAGGCCGTCGCATGAAAGCTTTGATAGACCAACTGATCGCCCTGAGGCTGTATGGAATGGCGGCTTGCGCCGAAGCTTTGCTGGCCGCGCGCAAGCCGCCAAGTCTGACCACTGCGATAAAGCAACTGATCGACGCCGAGACTGTAGAGCGCCGGGTGCGCTCTATCCAGCACCAAATGCGGGCCTCGAAGTTCCCCCACCATAAGGACTTCGCCACTTTCGATTACGGCCTAGCCGCCGTCACCCAAGCGCAAATCGACCCCTTCTGCTCAGGGCAGTTCACCCAGGAGGCCCACAACCTCATTCTGGTGGGCGGAACCGGTACGGGCAAAACCCACATCGCCATTGCTCTGGGGACGCTGTTGATCAATCAGGGAAAGAAGGTCCGTTTCTTCAACGCCGTCGATCTGATCAATGCGCTGATCAAGGAACAGGCCGAAGGCAACGCCGGCAAGATCATCCGGCAACTGACGGCCATGGATTGCGTCATCATCGACGAACTGGGCTATATCCCATTCCCCAAATCCGGCGGTGCGCTCTTGTTCCACCTGATCAGCAAACTCTATGAGAAGACCAGCGTCATCATCACCACCAATCTGGAGTTCGGGGAATGGGTCTCCGTCTTCGGAGATGCAAAAATGACAACCGCGTTGCTGGATCGTGTAACGCATCACTGCGCAATCATCGAAACAGGCAACATGTCTTACCGCTTCGCACAAAGCAAACAGCGACGACAAAAGTAGCCGCCCTGTAAGCAAAGCCCCAGGCTGATCCGCTATATGGAGCCAATCAGCCTGGGGGCTTTCATCGCAAAGGCGGGCAAATCAAAACGGGTCCTGTACAGATTGTTCTGCAAAAGGGGTTTCGTAGCTGGGGCACAAGTCCGGGCCGATGGGGTGGATGAGCTGCCTCCGGCTGGTCCGGGCTCTCGCGATCGAAATCCATGAGGACTGGCTGGATGCCAACCGCTAGCTCAACATGATCCATCTCAAGGAGAGCAAAAGCGAACGCATCCAGAAAGCCGCCTGACGGCGGCTCGGCATGCCTGGCGCTCCGAGCAATCGAAATCTCCGCGCCAGGCATGCCGGTGGCCCTCATCGGCAGCCATGACAAACTTGCAGAACAGTCTGGACACTACTTCAAAAGCTCATTGCCACTTCAAGAACCCCACCTGATCCCCACGTTCCGCCGCCGGCCCGGTTGTCCCGGTGGGCCCACAGGCCCCTCCCACGCGGCTTCGCTCCGCGTAACGCAAAGCGCTACACGAAGCCGCGCGGGGCCCTCCCGTGGACTACCGGGACAACCTCCGTCGAAGCAAGGGGGGGGGTCAATTTTGCACGCCGATAGGGGGTCAGAATTAAATGCTGATTGACACGCTTCGGCGTTGCGGGCTTTTTCTTCGTACATTTGCTTGTTCGATTCAGCCATCTGTATGCGCCTTGGGCGCGAGTCGGGTTGGTACGTCTCGTCCACAGCCACGACGTCGCGCTCCGATTGTGCGTTCCGCACGGCCTTCTCAAAGGCAGCGAAGTTCAGCTTTTGCTTCCGGTGGGCGGAACGCGCCGGCGTTTGTGAATTTCGAGCCTCGATCCTCTCCCGATTTTCCACCCCTGGAGGCGCTGGTGGCTTTGGATTTCGAGGCTTGCTCAACGCTCGTAGTTTCGCCTCGGCCTGCCTCGCCTTCTCCTCGAAACTCAATTTTCTGCGCCTGGCACTTTCGGCGGCGACCTGATGGCTCGGCTCCGACAGATCGCCGATTCTGATGTCTATCAGGACCAGCGTGATCTCGGATCGATAGTATTTCCTGAGCATCACCAGTTGGGAGACGTCGCGGGTCTGTTCAATAAAACCCTCGACATAGCGGGGTAGCGGAATTCGGCCGCTGAGGGCAGTCAACTCTCCGACGAGTTCAATGGCGGCATCGGTGATTTCCAGCCCCTCTCCGACGACTGCCTGGGCGCGCTTCGCTACCTCCGCGGCATGTTCGCCGGCGGACGAGCTGAACCCCGTGGCGGCTTCCACCGCCAACACGGCCGTGGAGAGGAGATCCTTCAACGCCTCCCGGCCACAATCGTCCCCAAACGCCTTGCAAGCCTCCAAGGCTTGCCTGGCCGCTTCCCTTGACGTGACGGGCGATAGGGCGCGGAGCCGCCGGGCGGTGTCGGGCAGCCCGGCCGCGTCAAATGCGGGTGGGGCGAACCGTCGGCACGCCGCGTCCGCGAGGAGGAGAATGAGGTCATTGGAATCGGCGACCGCGCCCCTGGCATCGCCTGGGAGATCTCCCTTGCCATCGACGTCCTCGAGGCGCGCCAGCTGCTCCTCGCTCAGCGCATCCATGAGCGCATCGACGTATGAATTGATTTCGGCGCGGTAATCACGGACGTGTGGGAATGTTTCTCGTCTTTCAACGCCGTCCGATCTGCGAATGATCAGCTCGCGCCCGTCTTCGGAAAACGAGAGGTCGGATACGTAGGCGCTGACGATATTGCCCTCGATGTCCTCGAAATAGTCCTCACGATATTCCGCGATCAGCCGCCTTGCCGAGACGTGCCAAACCTCGATCAGTTGTTCTTGTTTGAGCCCATACTGGTCAAAAGACCCGAGGCCGCGGCACCGCGCCGCCCGGGTCCGCTTCTGGTTGAACGCCCAGCCCCGGCCATCATCGAAGGACTCGACCATTTGTGATCTACCCATGGTCCCAATGTCATCGTCGCAAGGAGTCGTTTCGACCAAAACTTTTGTTAAACTTAGCCGCTAATTTCGGTCGAAACGATAACCGCCAATCCGCACTGAACGGCCTCGGATAAGGAGGCAGTTTAGCCGAGGCCGTGGCGATCGGAAACAGAAACCATCGAAGATGCCGGCGTCAGGCTCGGCGGAAAATCATGGCGACAAGGCGACAAGGCGACTGAACGCCGGTTCGTCTGCTTTCATCAGGTTGGGACTTTTCGCATGGCGCCGGGACCAACCCGAGCATGCCTGATTTCAACACTCTCACCCAAGGTCGCGGAAATCGTCCCACCACCCGCACGCCACCGCGACAATCCGCCCGTTGACAGACGCCGCCGACAATCGAATATTCCGCCTCGCGGCGCCGAATGCTGCACCGCATAATTCGAGGCGACGACACGTCATGACCAGCCCCAATGCCCGGCCGCAGGAACGGCCGGCGAGACCGCATTTTTCCTCCGGCCCCTGCGCCAAGCGGCCTGGCTGGACGCCGGACGTGCTGGGCGACGCCCTGCTCGGCCGTTCGCACCGTTCCGCCCCCGGCAAGGCACGGATTTCCGAGGCGCTGGCCCGGACCCGCACGCTGCTGGAACTGCCGGACAGCCACCGGGTGGCGATCGTGCCGGCCTCCGATACGGGCGCGGTCGAACTCTCGCTCTGGTCCCTGTTGGGTGCGCGCGGCGTCGAAATCCTGGCCTGGGAGAGTTTCGGCCAGGGCTGGGTGACCGACGTGGTGAAACAGCTGCGCATCGAGGACGTGCTCGTGCGCGCGGCCGATTACGGCGCGCTGCCGGATTTGGCGGCGACGGACTTCGCGCGCGACGTCGTCTTCTGCTGGAACGGCACGACCTCGGGCGTGAAGGTGCCCGACGGGGCGTGGATCGCCGACGACCGGGAGGGGCTGGTGATCGCCGACGCCACCTCCGCCGCCTTCGCCATGCCGTTGCCTTGGGACAAGCTCGATGTCGCCACCTTCTCCTGGCAGAAGGTGCTGGGGGGCGAGGCGCAGCACGGCATGCTGGTGCTCGGGCCCCGGGCGGTGGAACGGCTGGAGACGCACACCCCGCCCTGGCCGCTGCCGAAGCTGTTCCGCCTGGTGAAGGGCGGCAAGCTGGATGCCTCCCTGTTCGACGGCGGCGCCATCAACACGCCGTCCTTGTTGTGCCTGGAAGACTATCTTGACGCCTTGAAGTGGGCCGAGGGCTTGGGGGGACTGTCGGCGCTGCTCGGACGGTGCCGGGCCAACCTGGCGGCGTTGGAGGACTGGGTGGCGAAGACGCCGTGGATCGATTTCCTCGCCGCCGATTCGGCGACGCGCTCGGAAACCTCGATCTGCCTGTCGATCACCGATCCCTGGTTCCGGGACCTGCCGGCGGGCGAGCAGGCCGCCTTCACCAAGGCCATGGCCGGCCTGCTGGAGGACGAGGGCGTCGCCTTCGACATCAACGGTTACCGCGACGCGCCGCCGGGCCTGCGCATCTGGGGCGGTGCTACGGTCGAAGCCGCCGACATGGCCCGCCTGCCGGCCTGGCTGGAATGGGCCTTCGCCGAGACCCTCGCCGCCCGCCGCACCGCCGCCTGAATTCGGAGACATCGAGATGCCCAAGGTTCTGATCGCCGACAAGATGAGTCCGCGCGCCGGCGAGATCTTCCGCGAGCGCGGCCTGGAGGTGGACGAGCGTACCGGCATGGCGCCGGCGGAGCTGCTGGAGGCGATCGGTGCCTACGACGGCCTCGCCATCCGCTCCGCCACCAAGGTAACGCCCGAGGTGTTGGCCCGGGCGGACAGCCTGAAGGTGATCGGGCGGGCCGGCATCGGTGTCGACAATGTCGACGTGCCGGCGGCGACCCAGGCCGGCGTCTGCGTCATGAACACGCCCTTCGGCAACGCCATTACCACGGCGGAGCACGCAATCGCCCTGATGTTCGCGCTCGCCCGCCAGATCGCCGCCGCCGACCGCTCGACCCAGGCCGGCAAGTGGGAAAAGAACGCCTTCATGGGCATGGAGCTCTATGGCAAGACGCTCGGCATCGTCGGCTGCGGTAACATCGGCGCCATCGTCGCCGACCGGGCGCTCGGCCTGCGCATGCGGGCCGTCGCCTTCGATCCCTATCTCTCGGCCGAGCGGGCACTCGAGATCGGCGTCGAGAAGGTCGAGTTCGACGACCTGCTGGCCCGCGCGGACATCATCACCCTGCACACGCCCTTGACCGAAGGCACGCAAGGCCTGTTCGATGCCGCGGCGCTCGCCAAGACAAAGCCCGGCGTCCGCCTGATCAACTGCGCGCGCGGCGGCCTGGTGGTCGAGGCGGACCTGCGCGCGGCCCTCGATTCCGGCCATGTCGCCGGCGCCGCCTTCGACGTCTTCGTCGAGGAGCCGGCGCGGGAGAACCCCCTCTTCGGGCATCCGAACGTGGTGGCGACACCGCATCTCGGCGCGGCGACCGAGGAGGCGCAGGAAAACGTCGCCCTGCAGGTGGCCGAGCAGATGAGCGATTTCCTGATCGACGGTGCGGTGACCAACGCCCTCAACATGGCCTCGGTCACGGCCGAGGAGGCACCGCGGCTGAAGCCCTATACCTCGCTTTCCGGTCTGCTGGGCGGCTTCGCCGGGCAACTGACCGAGTCGGCCGTCAAGTCGATCCACATCGAATACGAAGGCCATGTCGCCACCCTCAACACCCGGCCGCTCACGGCCATCGCCGTCGAGGGCCTGTTGAGCCCGCTGATGGCCGGCATCAACATGGTGAACGCGCCTGTTATCGCGCGCGAGCGCAACATCGACATCCGCGAGACCAAGAACGAACGGCGTGGCGACTATCTGACGCTGATGCGCCTCACCGTGACGACGGAGCGGCAGGTCCGCTCCGTCTCCGGCACCCTCTTCGCCGACCGCCGGCCGCGCCTGACCGAGGTCAAGGGCATCCCTCTGGAGGCGGAGCTGGCACCGCACATGCTTTATGTCACCAATCACGACCGCCCCGGTTTCATCGGCGCGCTCGGCACCACGCTCGGCGATGCGGGCGTCAACATCGGCACCTTCCATCTCGGCCGGGCGGACGCGGGGGGCGATGCCATCGCGCTGGTCGCCGTGGACGAGGCGGTGGCGCCCGAGGTGCTGGAGCGGGTGCGCGCCCTGCCCCATGTCGTGCAGGTCAAGGCGCTGGCCTTTTAATGCGCACGCCTCTCGACAGCGCTGCCATGTCGCCGGCGACGACGGTGCGATACACTGCCGCCGCCATGACCGATTCCGCCGATCTCGCCCTGTTGCCGGAGGGCCTGCGCGACGACCTGCCGCCGACGGCGGAGCGGGAGGCCGATATCGTCGGCCGCCTGATCGCCGGCTTTCAGGGCCATGGCTACGAGCGGGTGAAACCGCCGCTGGTCGAGTTCGAGGAAAGCCTGCTGGTCGGCCCGGGTGCCGGCATCTCGCGCCACATGTTCCGCCTGATGGATCCGGTGAGCCAGCGGATGATGGGCCTGCGGGCCGACATGACGACCCAGGTCGCCCGCATCGCCGCCACGCGCCTAGCCCATACCGCGCGGCCGCTGCGGCTCTGTTATGCCGGCCAGGTGCTCAGGATCCGGGGCAGCCAGCTGCGCCCGGAACGCCAGTTCACCCAGGCCGGCGCCGAATTGATCGGCGTCGATTCCGTCGCCGCCGATGCCGAGATGGTCCGCCTGGCCGCCACCGTCATGGCCGAGGTCGGGGTCGGCGAGCTCACCATCGATCTCACCGTGCCGGCCCTGGTGCCAATGGTCTGCGCGGACCTCGGCCTCGACGAGACGGCCGCGGCGATGGCGCGCAAGGCGCTCGACCAGCGCGACGCGCCGGCACTCATCGGCCTGGCGGCGACGGCGCGCGACCGCCTCAAAAGCCTGATCGACGCGGCCGGCCCGACGGAGGCGGCGCTGACCGCGCTGGCCGACGTGCCGCTGCCGGCGGCGGGCCGGGCGCTGCTCGACCGGGTGGCGGCGCTGGTCGCGGACCTCAGCGCCGAGGGGGGCTCTGGGGGAGACTTCGCGCTCACCCTCGATCCGGGGGAAAGCCGGGGCTTCGAATATCAGAGTGGCATCAGCTTCGCGCTCCTGGCGTTGGGGGTCCGGGGCGAGCTCGGCCGCGGCGGGCGCTATACCCTCTCGAACGGCGAGACCGCGACCGGCTTCTCGCTCTATCTCGACAGCCTGCTGCGCGCCGTACCGGCCCCCGAGGCGGTCCCGCGCCTGTTCCTGCCGCGCGGACAGGCGGCCGCCGCGGCCGGGCTTCGCCGTCAGGGCTGGCGCGTGGTCGGCGATCTCGCCGAAGGTGGCGAGGCGGAGGCCGAGGCCCGGCGTCTCGGCTGCACGCATATTTTCGAACAAGGGACGCCGCGCCCGCTGTCCCGCTAGGGGGAGGCGCGCGCGGGAACGAGGAGGAGGCAACTCCGATGGCCAATGTCGCCGTGATCGGCTCCCAGTGGGGCGATGAAGGCAAGGGCAAGATCGTCGACTGGCTCTCCAACCGGGCCGACGTGGTGGTGCGTTTTCAGGGCGGCCACAACGCCGGCCACACCCTGGTGATCGACGGCCATGTCTACAAACTCTCACTACTACCCTCCGGCATCGTCAGGCCCGGCAAGCTGTCGATCATCGGCGGCGGAGTCGTCGTCGACCCCTGGGCCCTGCTGGACGAGATCGAGGCGGTGCGGGCCGAGGGGGTCGAGGTCGGGCCGGACAATCTGCACATCGCCCACAACGCCAGCCTCATCCTGCCGCTGCACGGCGAACTCGACGTCATGCGGGAAGAGGCCAACACCGGCAAGCCGATCGGCACGACCCGGCGCGGCATCGGCCCGGCCTACGAGGACCGGGTGGGGCGCCGGGCCATTCGGATCTGCGACCTGCAGGATCCCGCGGACCTGCCCTCCAAGATCGACAACCTGCTGCTGCACCACAACGCGCTGCGTCGCGGCCTCGGCCGCGCGGAGGTCGACGGCGATGCGCTGATCGCCCAGCTGACGGCGATCGCCGAGCGGATCACCCCCTACAGCCGGGTCGTCTGGCGCGATCTCGAGCAGGCACGACAGGCCGGCAAGCGCATCCTGTTCGAGGGCGCGCAGGGCATCATGCTGGACGTCGATCACGGCACCTATCCCTATGTCACCTCCTCCAACACGGTCGGCGCCCAGGCCGCGGTCGGCAGCGGCATCGGCCCGGACGCGGTGAATTTCGTCCTCGGCATCACCAAGGCCTATACGACCCGCGTCGGCGAGGGCCCGTTCCCGACCGAACAGGCGAACGAGATCGGCCAGCACCTGGGCGAGCGCGGCCACGAGTTCGGCACGGTCACCGGCCGGGCGCGGCGCTGCGGCTGGTTCGACGCGGTGATGGTCCGCCAGGCGGCCCGCGTCTCCGGCATGCACGGCATCGCGCTCACCAAGCTCGACGTGCTGGACGGGATGGACGAGCTGCGGGTCTGCACCGGCTATACGCTCGACGGCCAACCGATCGACTACCTGCCGGCCGACAGCGTCAAACAGGGCCGGGTCGAACCGATCTACGAAACCCTGGAAGGCTGGAGCGAGAGCACCCAATCCGCCCGCCGCTTCGCCGACCTGCCGGCGACGGCGATCAAATACATCGTCCGCATCGAGGAACTGATCGGCGTCCGCGTCGCCCTGCTGTCGACCAGCCCGGAACGCGAGGACACGATCCTGGTCCGCGATCCGTTCGTGGATTGAGGCGCCGATATCCGCCGTGAACGACATGGGCAAACAGTAGCGCTCTCCCCACCGCTACTCGCCGGTGGCGATCCGGGCTAGAGACTGGGCGCGTTTCGAAGCCGATGTCAGGTGAAAGGCTTCGGTTATCGCCATCTCTCGCAGACGGTTCGCCTGCTCCCGCGCGCCGTGCTCATCCAACATGACCGAGAGCCGATGCAGGAGATGGATCCGCTCGGTTCCTGGCCGCATGTCGCGTGCCATCGCGAGGGCGCTCGTCGAATCGCCATTTCGCGCAAGGTGCATTGCGACCTCCACTGCGAGGCGGCGGGCAACCACCGCATCTTCGATTTCGGTGGCCAGGCGGCTCGCGGCAATCGGATCATCCAGCTTGAGATGTCGCATTGCGATGAGCGAAATCTGCAGATCCCTGCTTTGGCCCGAAGGCATTGCCAACGCCGCTTCAGAGGAAGACGAAAGTACCTGTCGAGCACTGTCGTTGTCGGCCCAGAGGTCGAACAGACGCACGAAGAACTGCGAACGATCCGAGGGGCCCTCGATCTCTTCGGCCGCGATTCGGGCCAGGCCGAGTAGATGTTGCGGGTCCACCATTCCCCGCCGTGCCGCGACACGGGCCGCCCGGAGCAGGCGCGCCGCCCGCTGCTCTGCGTCGGCGTCTCGCCGTGACGCGTCCAGCGCGAGCCCAACGTCGCCCAGGCGGATCCAGGCCACCGTAATGCTTGTCCAGGCATTGTCCCGGCTACTCGGATGGTCGAGACCAGCGGCCAACATCTCGGCCCTGAAGAGCGATTCTCGAGCCTCGGTCATCGGGGTCACACTCTTCAGGGCGAGTGACACGAGGGCGCGAGTGCGCGCGGAAGCCTCGGCGATCCCATCCAAGGCGTCGACGAGGTCGTCGACCGGCTTCTCGGGAGGATATGCGACGATAACCTTCACCAAGGTCCGATCCCGGTGTCGGGGATGCACCGCCGCGGCGATCTGCAACGCGGGATCCAGAAAGCCTGCCCGCGACAAGGCCTCGGCAATCGTTGGCAGAGCCAAGCTATGCGCGTTCGGCTGGCGTGACGACAGTGCATCATCCGACGCGGCCACGAGAAGAGCGCGACATTTGTCGACAAGCCCCGCCGCGCACCAGATATGCCCAATCTGGTTCAAAGCGGAAGCCCTGCTGGCCACGCTTTCGACAGACCATGCTGCGCTCTCGGCCAACATGAGCAATTTCCGCCAACCGGCGCGACCGCCGTTCCGGCGCGCGGCGGCTATCTGCGCAAATGAGGTGGCACGGGACCACGCAAATTCGATGCTACGGGCGATCAAAACTGCGACGCCCTCCCTGGCGTCACCTTGGAGTGCTGAGGCGATAGTGGCGAGCGTATCACCTCGGACGCCTTCATCCTCTATGCCTCGCGCAACGCTGAGCGCCGACGTCAGATCGCCGAATTGGAGAAAGCGGCTCGCAATGTCGCGCTGGCGTTCTTCTCGGTAATTTATCCGCTTCCCCTGCCGAATATCGTGGAGCGCCCGGCCATACATCTCCCGGACGGCGTCCATGTTGCCGACGACCGCCCAGGCGCCGCCGATCATCTTGTAGCTGTCGGCGCGCACGCGATCGTTACCAATGGCGGCCGCGCTGTCAGCCGCATGCCGCAAAAGACATTCTGCGTCGGGATGGTGCTCGCAGGGATGACGCATTTGCGACGTATCCCAAGGGGGCGCTACGTCGCTCCAGGGCGGTTCGGGATCATTGCTCAACGACAGCGAAAACGCCGGCACAGATACCGCAAGGAGAAAGCAGAGAAACCAGGATGCTGCACTGATGGGAACGAGGTACTTCGCGGGGAAGTTTGGCAAAGAAGAGTGCATTACCGTCGCCCTCCATGAACTGAAGGCCAATCGATAGACGCGAATTTAGGCGATTTTATGTTTTCTTTTTCGGGTCCGGCTTTCGAGGCTCATGCGGGATTTCCCGGCGCCGGGACTTACCGACCCAGCCGTCGATCTACCAGTCCAACAGACGGAGAGCGGAGACATCGTCCAACCACCCAAGTTACCCGTCGTTAACCATGTCTTAGGCCCCGCCGGCCTTTAATCGTCGGCGATGATGCAGCAACCGGCCACCAGAGATACGGGCGATGTCGAGCGGCGGCTGCGCGCGCGGCTCGCCCGGGATCCCGACGACGATCGCGCCCATCTCGATCTCACCCTCTGGCTGATCGAGCGGGGCCGCGGCGTGCCCGAGGAATTGGAACGCTCGCTCGAACGGCTGTGCGCTCGCTTTCCCGGCGTGCCGCGGCTGAGCGGGCTGCTCGGCCATGTGCGGGCCGGCCTGATGAAGTTCGAGGCCGCAGCCGAGGCTTTCGAGGCGGAGCTGGCGCTGGCGCCGGAGGACGGAGCGATCCGGTTGGCGCTCGGGCGGGCGCTGGCCCGCTCCTACGGGCGTTTCGAGGAAGCCGAGACGGCCTTCGAGGACGCGCTGGCGGCGGCGGACGGCGATGGTGAGGTACTCTGTGAGGTGGCCCGCTTCCAGTTCCAGGAAGGCCGCTTCGCCCGCACGATCGAGCTGGCGGCGCGGGGCCGTGAATTGAACCTGTCGGAATCGAGCCGTTGTCTGTTGTCCCTGATCGAAGGGCAGGCGTTGCGCGCGCTCAATCGCGACGACGGCGCCGAGGCCGCGTTCGAGGGCGCGCGGCGGGCGGCCGATCTGCTGATCGATCATGGCGATACCCAGACCAAGCTGGTCGGCATCGCCCTGAAGGCCCGCGCCCTGCACGGGGCGGGTCGCGACGGTGAGGTGACCGCGCTCTATCAGGCCTTGGTCGAGCTGCTGCCCGTTTCGGCGGCGCATTACGATCCCGCGCGCTATCTGCCCGACACGCCCGGCCGTCTCGAACGTTTGCGCCGGCGCGTCGGCGGGCGCGACATCGTCGTGCTGCTACAGGGGCCCTCGCTGAAAGGGCTGGAAGCGGCGCGCGAACGGTTGCGCCCGCTCGACGTCCGCTTCGCCACGGTGAACAAGTTCGAGCCGGTCGTCGAACGTCTGCTGGCGCCGATTCGGCGCGAACTCGATATCCTGTTCACCGGCAATCCGGCGGAGCTGGCCGGCCGCTGGGCCGCCTATGAAGCTTATCTCGAGGCCGGCACAGGGCTGTTGATCACCTCCGACTATGCCGTCTCCGGCCTGCCGCGGGAGACCTCGGGGCCCGGCGCCTTCGTGCGCCGTTTCGATGCGTCCCTGCTGTATTTCTATTCCGACCGCCCGGTGCCGGCGCTCCCCACCGATCCCCTGCACGTCATGCCGGGAAATTCGCTCTCCGTGCTGCTGCCCCTCCTGGTCGCGGCGGCGCCCGGGCGGATCTTCCTTTTTGGTGCGGACGGCGGCGCGCCCGGAGACGAACACGAGGCCTATTTCGCGAAGACCGGCGGCGTCGCCGAGGCCTCGGCGCGGACCATCGCGGAGGTTCATCGCCGCCTCGCCAACGAAGCCTGGGACTGCGATCAGAACGTCGGCCTCTCGATGCGCACGATCGCCGTATTGCATGGCCTGCCCGTCCCCGAAGTCTATAACTGCTGCCCGGCCAGCAACCATCGCCTTTTTCCCCGGATCGACGTCGAGCAGGGCCTCGCCATGCTGGAGGCGGGACGATCGTGAAGGCACTGGTCACCGGCGCCGACGGCTTCATCGGCTCCCACCTGGTCGAACGCCTGGTCCGGGCCGGTCACCAGGTGCGCGCCATGGTCCTCTATGACGCGCGCGGCGGGGAAGGCTGGCTGGAGGCGATCGAACCCGGCGTGCGGAACAGCATCGAGGTCGTCGCCGGCGACGTGCGCGACGCGGATTGCGCCGAGGCGGCGCTGGCCGGCTGCGACACCGTGTTGCATCTGGCCGCCCTCATCGGCATTCCCTATTCCTACCGGGCGCCCGCCTCCTATGTGGACGTCAACGTCACCGGCAGCCTCAACCTGCTGAACGCGGCCCGGCGCCACGGGGTGCGCCGCTTCGTCCAGACCTCGACCAGCGAGGTCTACGGCACCGCCCGCTTCGTGCCGATCACGGAGGCCCATCCCCTGGCCGCGCAGTCGCCTTACGCCGCCAGCAAGATCGGGGCGGACCAGATGGCGCTTTCCTACCAGGCGGCTTTCGACGTACCGGTCGTCGTCGCCCGCCCGTTCAATACCTACGGGCCACGCCAGTCGGCCCGCGCGGTCATCCCGACGGTGGTCGCGCAGATCGCCGCCGGCCCAGCAATTCTCATTTTGGCGATTTGCGTTGATTTTTTCCTATGCAAGGAGCCCGGTTTCTGATTCAAAGTGGCGATGAAGGTGCTCAAAGACCTGATATTGGAGTTGCGCTCGCTCTGCGGGTCCTTCCCGGACAAGTGGACGGGGAGCAACAGCCGCTATGACATGGCCGACTTCGGGCTTTCGGCCTTCTCGCTGTTCTTCATGCAGAGCCCCTCGTTCCTGTCCCATCAGCGCACGTTGGCGCGGGCGCACGGGCGCTCGAATTGTGAGAGCTTGTTCTCCATGTCGCGGATCCCGACGGACAACCAGATCCGGGCGATGCTGGACCCGGTGGTGCCGGACAGGCTCTATCCGCTCTTCTCGTCCCTGCTGGAACGTCTGGAGGCGGGCGGTGGGCTCGGCCCCTTCCGACGCCTGGACGGCCATCTCCTGGTCGCGCTCGACGGCACCGAATATTTCTGCTCGCGGAAGATCTCCTGCCCCAACTGCTCGCAGCGCAAGCGCAACGACGGGGCCGTGGAGTATCACCACAACATGGTCACGGCAGCGCTTGTCGCCCCGGGCCACGCCCGGGCGATACCGCTGGCTCCGGAGTTCGTCGTTCCCCAGGATGGCGGGGAGAAGCAGGACTGCGAAAGCCGGGCGACGCGGCGCTGGCTGGTCGCGCACGGGCCCGGCCTGGCCCGGCTGAAGCCGATCTATCTCGGCGACGATCTCTATTCCCGCCAGCCGATTTGCGAGGCCGTTCAAGCGGTTGGCGGCAACTTCCTGTTCGTCGCCAAGCCAGGCTCGCATCCGACGCTCCACGAATGGCTCGACGGCATCGAACTGCCGATCCACGAGGAACGGGTCAAGAAAGGCCGTGGCTTCCAGACCCATCGCTACCGTTGGCTCGCCGACGTTGTAGCGGGACAGAAATAATTAAGAATCATGTTCGGAAATATTTTTTCACGGTCGAAACCGTCTGGAAAATCGCCGTGATTTTGGGGGCATTCCGGCCTGGAAAATCGGCCACGATGCGTTGGTTGTGAATCGGCATGCAAAACTGACCCACTTTGGTGGGTTATGAGCGGTAAGAATTGACCCACCTGGAACGCTAGCATCCGCACGGAACAGTGCGGAGGAAAGAGCAGGTGGTATTGATGGAAAGCGTATTGAAGATCCGACGTTGGATATTACGGGAGGGTCGGAGTATCCGATCTGTATCTCGTCAGACTGGTTTGTCGCGGAACACGATTAAGAAGTATCTGAAGGACGGCGATCCACCGAGCTATCAGCGGCGCGTTTCACCCGTCCGGCGTAAGCTTAGCGATGGCTTCGCCAGCCGGCTTCGGGCGCTCTTTGAGCAGGACCTGGGGCGCCCGCGCCGTGAGCGCCGGACGGCCAAGAAGCTTTATGAGCAGCTTGTGTCGGAAGGCTATAGCGGATCCTACTCGACGGTTCAGAGGTTTGTCCGCGACCTGAAGCGTTCTGGCGCCGGATCGGGGGATGCGTTCATTCCGTTGCACTTTACGGCAGGTGACGCGCTCCAGTTTGACTGGAGCACGGAATACGCTGTCCTGGGCGGTGTCGAGCAGAAGGTAAAGGTTGCCCACTTCCGCCTATGTCATAGCCGCAAGCCCTTTGTTGTTGCCTATCCCAGCGAATCTCAGGAGATGGTGCTGGACGCCTTTGCACGGGCGATGTCTTTCTATGGCGGCGTACCGCGCCGGGTGATCATCGACAACCCCAAGACGATGGTAACCTATGTTTCGCGCTCTAAGGACCGTGTGTTCCATCCGCGCTTTCTGGCGTTGATGAACCACTATGTGATGGAACCGGTTGCTTGCACACCCGCGGCGGGGTGGGAGAAGGGTCAGATTGAGAACCAGGTTGGGTTCCTGCGGGGACAGCTGTTTGCGCCCAAGCCCGCCTTTGACGATCTGGATGCGCTGAACGGCTGGTTGCGTCTGCGCTGCGAGGAATTGGCGAATCGCGCCCACCCCGAACAATCGGATCGCAAGATCTCGGACGTGTTCGCAGACGAGTGCGCCGAACTGCGTCCCCTGGGCCGGGCTTTTGACGGCTATGTTGAGAAGGCCGCTCGTGTCCGCTCTACCTGTCTGGTCCAATATGCCACCAATCGCTATAGCGTCCCCTCCCGGTTCGCCGGGGAGCTTGTCTCTCTGCGCGCCTATGCGGACCGGATCGTGGTTGTGTCAGGGCAGAATGTGATTGCCGAGCACAAGCGCCGCTTTACCCGCAACGCCAGCTATTTCGAGCCCTGGCATTACCTGCCCCTACTCGACCGCAAGCCCGGCGCGCTGAGAGATGGCGCGCCCTTTGTGGGTTGGCAATTGCCTGAGGCGATGCACCGGGTCAGGGCGCATTACATGGCCGGCAAAGGCGGGGACCGGGAGTTTGTCGATCTGCTCCTGCTGGCCCAGGATCACGGGATCGAGGTGGTCGAGATAGCCTGTGAACTGGCCGTGGAGCAGAACACGCTGCGCCTTCCGGCCATCATCAATCTGATCAACCAACTGGTGGAGCCGGTCATCGCGCCATGGGGCGAGAGCCACGCCTATCCGCAACTGACCTTGCGGCCCGAAGCGGACTGCAAGCGCTATGAGACGCTGTGCGTTGCCGGGGAGGCCGTCGCATGAAAGCTTTGATAGACCAACTGATCGCCCTGAGGCTGTATGGAATGGCGGCTTGCGCCGAAGCTTTGCTGGCCGCGCGCAAGCCGCCAAGTCTGACCACTGCGATAAAGCAACTGATCGACGCCGAGACTGTAGAGCGCCGGGTGCGCTCTATCCAGCACCAAATGCGGGCCTCGAAGTTCCCCCACCATAAGGACTTCGCCACTTTCGATTACGGCCTAGCCGCCGTCACCCAAGCGCAAATCGACCCCTTCTGCTCAGGGCAGTTCACCCAGGAGGCCCACAACCTCATTCTGGTGGGCGGAACCGGTACGGGCAAAACCCACATCGCCATTGCTCTGGGGACGCTGTTGATCAATCAGGGAAAGAAGGTCCGTTTCTTCAACGCCGTCGATCTGATCAATGCGCTGATCAAGGAACAGGCCGAAGGCAACGCCGGCAAGATCATCCGGCAACTGACGGCCATGGATTGCGTCATCATCGACGAACTGGGCTATATCCCATTCCCCAAATCCGGCGGTGCGCTCTTGTTCCACCTGATCAGCAAACTCTATGAGAAGACCAGCGTCATCATCACCACCAATCTGGAGTTCGGGGAATGGGTCTCCGTCTTCGGAGATGCAAAAATGACAACCGCGTTGCTGGATCGTGTAACGCATCACTGCGCAATCATCGAAACAGGCAACATGTCTTACCGCTTCGCACAAAGCAAACAGCGACGACAAAAGTAGCCGCCCTGTAAGCAAAGCCCCAGGCTGATCCGCTATATGGAGCCAATCAGCCTGGGGGCTTTCATCGCAAAGGCGGGCAAATCAAAACGGGTCCTGTACAGATTGTTCTGCAAAAGGGGTTTCGTAGCTGGGGCACAAGTCCGGGCCGATGGGGTGGATGAGCTGCCTCCGGCTGGTCCGGGCTCTCGCGATCGAAATCCATGAGGACTGGCTGGATGCCAACCGCTAGCTCAACATGATCCATCTCAAGGAGAGCAAAAGCGAACGCATCCAGAAAGCCGCCTGACGGCGGCTCGGCATGCCTGGCGCTCCGAGCAATCGAAATCTCCGCGCCAGGCATGCCGGTGGCCCTCATCGGCAGCCATGACAAACTTGCAGAACAGTCTGGACACTACTTCAAAAGCTCATTGCCACTTCAAGAACCCCACCTGATCCCCACGTTCCGCCGCCGGCCCGGTTGTCCCGGTGGGCCCACAGGCCCCTCCCACGCGGCTTCGCTCCGCGTAACGCAAAGCGCTACACGAAGCCGCGCGGGGCCCTCCCGTGGACTACCGGGACAACCTCCGTCGAAGCAAGGGGGGGGGGTCAATTTTGCACGCCGATAGGGGGTCAGAATTAAATGCTGATTGACACCCGGATCGAGGATCGGCTGAAGGACGTGCAGGATGGCTTGCTGAACCAGACGATCCAGCACCGTCGGGATGCCCAATTGCCGCATCCCGCCTCCCGGCTTGGGGATCGAGACCCCCTTCACCGGTTGGGGCCGATAGTCGCCTCGCGACAACGCCGCCACCAGCGCGTCCTTGTGATCGACGAGCCAGAGCCGCAGGTCTTGGATGGTCATCCCATCCACGCCCGCCGACCCCTTGTTCGCCTTCACCCGCTTGTAGGCTTGGTTCAGGTTGGCGGAACTCACCACCCGTTCCATCAGGTCTTGCGTCAAGGCTCGTTGCCGGTCCAACGCCGTGCGCACTTGTGGCACCTCGCAGGCTCCAGTTCCGGTTCCGCCGTCACCAGGGGCCTCGGGGCGCAGCGCCTTCATCAGGGCCTCGTCGAAAAGGTCCAATTGATAGCCACCGCCTTGCTGCCGCTCCATGCTCATCGAGTTGGTCCAGACTGCTCCTTGCTATTCGGATTCGGCCCTTCGGCGCCTCGCGGCCCCTACTATGGCCTCGGCTGACTTCTCCACCGCCGTCGCTCCCCGTCGCCGGGTCGCTACTCGGTTCCCCCGAGAGCGCTGGAGATCTCCCTGGGTAAAACCTTGATCTTTCCGCCGGTCGCGGCCGGATTTACCAATGCGATGTCCGAACGACTATCGGGCATCGCCATCCATTGCTGGCTTACCCCATCGCACCGGCCTGATATCCGGTTTCTGTTCGTCCGCTCCGGATTTTGCCTCCGGCTTCCTCCCCACCCCACCTCGCGGCGACGCAGTTGCCTTCAGCTAACGGTTCCGGTCGTTACGGCCCGTAGAGAACTTCCATCTCCTAGATCAACGCCATGCCAGGCACACAAGCAAAGGCTCCGCCGAAGCGGAGCCCATCTAACGCGATTCAAATGGGCATCAGCTCGCGAGGTGGGCATCCTCCTCGCGTACGGCGTTGTTTTCCATGCGCGTGAACGCGTCGTTGATAGCGCGACGATTCACATCTGCATCTTGCTTGGAAATCTGCCGGCGGCCACTATACACCCGATTGCTGATGTATCCATCAGCCGTCAAGCGGTCAGTCTTCTGGGCCAACATCGTATGGCTCCTTTTCTCCGATCGGGCATCATCAGCACGAATCAAGGCCAGCGTCAATCCCTATTTGTACATTCGCCAGTACGGCCGACCTGCCCTGTCCATGCCCGTGTCAACGCGGGTATACCCAAAGCGCACAAATGCTTCACCAACTATATGGTGCTTCTTGAGGGCCTTTTCAGGCATCCCTCCATTTTTTGCCACGCGATAGATTGATACCGGGTTAACGTCTTGAACTAAAACACCAATGCACAACTCCACTGCTGGCATGATCGCCGCCCTAACACTTTCTGGAAGATATGGCGTCGCCATATCTCTATCCATAGTTATGAATGGGAGCTCACTGTCATCCATCCACTCCACATGCATTTCGAATATGAATTCCCAGCAACCTTCCTCGACATCATCAGCTTGAAACAGATGACAACGATATGCAACCCGGCAAGTGGTTTGGGCACAGGCGGCAACAGGAATGACTACTGACCTCTGACCCGGTTCCCAGCCATGGATTACTAATGGATCAAAAAACTGCAAATCCAGGATGGGAACCAGGTTCATTTCTCAATGTCACACTTCCAAGACAATCTTGAGCGGCGCCGGCTCGTTCACCACGGCAACAACCCACTCAATATCACAAAGGGTGGAGATAGTCAGAGCCTGTCGCCGATTCGACGGCTCTGACACGCCGTCCCCTGCACCCCTAAAAAAGCCCAGAAAATTGGGATTTGAGAGAGTGTTGTATAAATCATGGGCCACGCACCACTTGAGCCGGAATTTGACGAACGGCCTAAAGAAACGTCACATTCCTATTATACAATACACGCGGCGGCACGGACCATCATCCAGAAGGCAAACTGACCGTCGTGGATGCCGCAGGCAGCCGCCAGCGTCCTGGTGTCGTGCTCCACCCCACCACCACCCCTCAAAGCGCAAACACCTCCACCCCACCCGCACGCCCCGGCAACGTCCGGACGCCCACCGCCCGTGCGTCCACCCCGGGGCCCGCCGCGTCGATCGTCGCCGCGCTCGCGTGGATCGCCACTTCGTATGGCTCGCCGTCCTTGCCCAGGCTCTCGATGCGGTTGGCGGTGTTCACCACGTCGCCGACGATGGTGTAGTTGATCCGGCCGGGGGCGCCGATGTTGCCGACCACGACCGGGCCGCCGTGCAGACCGATGCGGACGCGGATTTCGGCCCGACCCGCGGTGCGGCGCCGCGCGTTGTCGGCCTCGATCGCCCGCCGGATCGCCAGGGCAGCCCGGCAGGCCCGCGCCGCGTGGTCGGCCATCGCCTCCGGTGCGCCCCAGAAGGCCATGACCGAATCGCCGATGAACTTGTCGATGGTCCCGCCCTCGGCCTCGATCGCCGTCGCCAGGAGGGCGAAATGCTCGTTCAGGAAGGCGGCCGTCTCCTCGGCGCTCAGCCGTTCCGAGAGCGCGGTGAAGCCGGCGATGTCGGTGAACATCACCGTCAGCTCGCGCGCTTCGGAGGCGAGGCCGACATCGTCGCCCTGGCCGACCAGGCGGTGCACCAGGTGGCGCGGGACGTAGGTCTCGAACCAGCGCAGGCCGCGGACCATAGCGTTGAAGGCCTCGTCGGCGCTGGAGATCTCCTTGAAGCGGCTACCGGGCAGGACCGGCACCTCGGCGAGCGTGAAGGCGCGTACCTGCTCCGCCGCCCGGGCGAGGCGCCCGAGCGGTCGGTTCAGGCCGCGGGCGAAGAGCCAGGCGACCACGAGCGCGGCGAGCAGCACCAGGGCGCCGGCCAGTCCCGCCCAGCGCAGGCGTCCCACCTCGTCGGTGAGGGCGGCGGCCGGCAGGTGCACGCCGACCAGCCAGGGCGTTTCGCCGTACCGGGTCGTCCGCTCGGTCAGCAGGGCGATCTCCCGTCCCGCGTGGGCGAGGAGGCGGATCCCCGTATCGCGCTCGAACCGGTCGGCAGGCACGCGGCGGGCGGCGGCCAACATCGCCGCCAGCCGGGCGTCGCCGAGGTCGGCGACCGTCGGCAGGGGTCGCTCGGGGCCGAGGCCGGGCAGGGCGCGCACCAGGCGGGGGTGGGCCAGCACCTTGTCGTCGCCGTAGACCACGAAGGCGCCGCCGCCCAAGGCCTCGGCCGTTTGGCGCAGCGCCGCCGACAGGGTGTCGACGCGGACCGTGGCTGCCAGCAGACCCAAATAGACGCCCTCGCGCCGGATCGGATAGCGCAGGTTCAACAGGCTGGTCTCCAGGCTGTCCGGCCGGTACAGCTCCCCCCACTCGAGGCCCAGCCGCTCGCGGCCGGCCTCGCGCGCGCCGACGATCAGCGGCTGGTCGGCGATGGAAAGCCGTTGGAGGTCGATGCCGTCCTCGCGGCGGAGCGCGAAGAGCATCGAATCGTCCGTGCGGACGAACACCAGGGCGCGGACCTGCGGCGTCGCGGCGAGGGCGCCCGAGAGATGGCGCCCGAGGACCGCGTCGTCCGCCGCATCCAGAGCGCCGCCCTCGATCTGCCGCGCGAGGTGGATCAGCTGGTGTTCCGCCGGTTCGAGATAGTCGGCGATGCGGGCAACGACGACCGCCAGGGTCGCCTCGCCCTTGTCCTGCAGCAGGGTGATGGTGTTCTGCCGGGCTGCCCACAGGCCGAGGGCGAGGACCGTGGCCACCGCCAGCAACACCAGGCCGCCGAAACCGATCAGCAGGCCGTGGGACAGGCGGATCTGGAACCGCGCCTTGCTGTCCGCCATGCTTTTGCCCCCAACTCTCCCCGGGGACATCCTGGCCGACTCGGGCGCCCGGTGGAAGGCGTCAGGCGGCGGCCCGTTCGATCCGGCACTGGAAACAGTTGTTGCGGGCGGAGCGGACATGCACGAAGGCGATGTCCGGCATCGCCAGCAGGTCCGCCGCGCGGGCGGGAATATCCGCCGTGGCGACGATGCCGCCGGTGCCGTAAACGATCCGCTCGTCCGCCGAATAGCCGCGCACGATGTATTCGGGGCTGTCCAGCATCGCCGGGATCTCGGGCGACGGCTCGGCCCGCGAACAGGCCTCGGCATGCAGGAAGATCGGACCCGTCTCCGCATAGGGCTGCAACGTCGTGAAGGGGCGCCAGGCCAGCACCAGGAAGGCCGATCCCTCGGCAATTCCCTCCAGGCAATGACGGCAGGGCGTGCCGTCACCCTCGGAGATGCGCCGTTCCGGCGAGTGGCCGTAGGCGTCAGGCGCGCCGGCGCGCAGCTGCGCGACCGCGTCGCCGGGCAAGGCTTCGAACTGGATGGTCATCGGATCGCTCCCGCTGTTGGAGCGCCGATCCTGGCCGGCGCCGGGCGGCCCCGCCATCCGTATCTTGTCCCCACGGTCGCACAAAATATTTGACCCGGGCGCGGCCGGCGCCCGATATGGGTTCGAACCGGACGCACGTGGAGAGAGACCGTGACCCAATCGACCGCTGAGAGCGCCCTCGTCCTCGATCGCCTGGCGGCGGTGATCGAGACACGCCGGGGCGCCAACCCCAAGGATTCCCGGACCGCGCGGCTGTTCGACCGCGGCCTCGGCAAGATCTGCCAGAAGGTCGGGGAGGAGGCGACGGAATGCGTGGTCGCCGCGCTTTCCGAATCGGACGAGCGCGTGGTTTCCGAAAGCGCCGACCTGATCTACCACCTGCTGGTCATGCTGAAGGCGCGCGACATCGAGCCCGACGCGGTGTGGACCGAGCTCGCCGCGCGCGCGGGCGAAGGCAAGTAGGAGCGGGATGCGGCGATGGCCTACGACGACACCAACATCTTCGCCCGGATCATCGCCGGCGAGATCCCCTGCAAGAAGGTGTTCGAGAACACCCACGCGCTCGCCTTCCACGACATCAGCCCGCAGATGCCGGTACATGTCCTGGTCATCCCCAAGGGCCGCTACGTCACCATGGACGAGTTCGCGGCCGCCGCCAGCACGGATGAGCAGGCCGATCTCAGCCGGGCGATCGGCGAG